>NZ_JAPHVP010000001.1:0-5173329 GCF_026240005.1 Pseudomonas sp. COW5
CATGAGCGGGCCGGCGATCAACATCAACTCCGGCGGTGGGCCGGGGAGCGGAACGGGTGCGGCGCCGTTGATGCCGGGCGTGCTGAAACAGGCCGATGCCGATAAGGCGGGTGCTGTGCTGACGCCGGCGCAGATCAATACGCTCAAGCGTAATGCGCCGTTTTGTGAAGAGTGTGAAAAGTGTAAGGCAGGTGCCTGTGCCATCTAATCGACTGACACCCAAGGACTGGCTGGCACAACAGCCGTTGCAGAAAGACGAACGTCTGTACCTGATCGTCAGCGCCGCCAGCGATGCCGACGCGCTGAAGACCCTGTATCAGAGCGAACCGTCCGTCCAGGCCATTCCCGTCTGGGGCGGAACGCCCTACTCCACCTGGCAACCGGTGATGCCTTACGTCGCCGAACTCAAGGCCAACTCCGCCTTCTTGCCCTGGATCACCGAAACCGACGCCCTCGACTGGGGCTGGCTGGCGGTCTCCCGCTCCGAACCCAACGAAGTCTTCGAACACCTGCGCAGCCTGACCCAGGTGAAGATGCCGGACGGGACCGAGGTGTTTTTCCGGTTCTGGGATGGGCGGCATATCTATCCGATTCTTGAAGGGCTGGGTGAGACAGCCGGGGAGGTGCTGCCGGTGTTTGAGCGGTATCTGATCAATGGGCGGAGCCTGGAAGTCGGACCGAGGGTGGTGCCGAAGGTGAGGGATTGGCCGTGGTGGGAGGTGCCGAAAGATTTGCTGGACAGCTTGATGGCCGAAAACCCGTCGACCGTGATCGGCAACATGATGCAGTGGCTGCAGGAAGAACATGCCGACCTGTACTTCTCGTTCCCGGAATCGAACCTGCAAAAGAAAGTGGCGCGCTTCGTAAAACGCACGCCGCTCACGGAAGAAAATTTTACTGGCCTGCTGAAGGCCCATCTGGAAAGTGAGGTGGCTGTATGAGCATTTTGATGGGTGAGATTGTTGCCAATCTCAATGCAAAGCAGCCTGATGCTCAGGCCATCATCAGCGATTTCAAGAAGTGCCTGAAGGATTATCGCGAGCATGCCGAAGCCTGGTATGGCGGCATTCTGGATGCAGAGCAGCAGTTCAAGGTCGGTGACGAAGTCGGCACCGCAGACAAGGACAGTAAAAAGGCCAATACCCTTTATGCCAACTGCCCTGCCAACGGCAAACTGAAGCTGGTCCACAGTTTCGAATCTGCGCGTTTTGTCCCTATCGGCAATACGCCGGTGCGACTGGTGCCGGTGGAAGATGGAAAGCTCTACGGCAAGAACGAAGTCGGTCAAGCGATCAACGTCAAAATCGGACCCAGCGGAATTCTGGAGGTCACAGGCCTCAAACCGCACCAACAATACGAAATCACTTTCTTCCCCAACCCCACCAAAGCTCAGATCGACAGCCTGTTCAACTCCTATCAAGGCGTGATCGGGGATTTGAGCGGCTGGCTGCAAACCGAGTGGACCACCGACTTTCTTCCGCTCTGGCAAGCGCATACCAATGCATCCATGGGTGGAAGGGCATTGCAACAGCTGGAGTCGGCCTGGAAGGGATTCCTCAAGGCAATCATGGGGCTGTGGGGGGACATCAAGAGCCTCTACGACCTGGTTGCGCATCCTCGGGAAAACTACGAGAAGCTCAAAAAATTCTTCACCGAAGAACAGATAAAGAAGATCTATAACGCTTCGAAAGAAGCCATCCAAACAGCACTGCTGATCGCCAGTGACGAACCACTCATGTGGATCTACGTCGCGGCGATCGTCGCGTGGGTCAAGATGCTGCCTCCGCAGACCTGCACTGAGGTCTTGGCGGAGCTGACCACGGAAGTGCTGCTGAACATCCTGATCGGTATCGTCTTGACGGGCGGGATCGGTCTTGCCGTCCGTATCGGCACCAAAGGCCTGAATGCCGCAAGAAACAGCGGCAAGGTCATGAAGTTGATCGAAGACTTCACCTCGATGCTGATGAAAATCAGCAAAAAGAATGCGACAGGCCACGCCGATAGCGCAAAGCCCTTGATGCTCAACGGCAACTCGCCACTCAATCAGGCGCGGAAGGCAAGTATCGAAATCGCGCCTCCAAAACCCGCAGAAACCGCCACACCACCGAAGAAAAAGCCGCCCGTCTCGGGTGGGGCCGTGGAGACAGATGCTCAGGTTCATGCACGCGGCAAGAAAGAGAACAGCACCCGTGCCCAACAACAGGAGAAGGTCGACAACGCACCCGATCAATCGAAAAACCCGGCCGATAAACCCGCTCAGTGCGCCGATAAAACCTGCACCAACGGTGAACCAGTTTCGATGGTTACCGGCGAGGAATTGCTGACGCTCACTGACGGTGTATTGGGTGGTCTGCTGCCGATTGAATGGACGCGCCTCTACCGCAGCAGCGCGGTTGAAATCGATGGACGTCTCGGCCATGGCTGGAGCCATTCCCTGTCCCATCGTCTGCAAATCAACGATGAGGGCGTGCTGTGGACTGACAACGAAAACCGTCAGACCCGCTTCCCGATGCCGACCGAACAACGGCCGGCCATCACCAACAGTCTGGCTCAAGCAGCCATCTTTCTGGGCGAGGCACCGGGTGAACTGATCCTCACACAAGCAGGGGCAAAACCGCGCTTTTATCATTTCCGCGCAGACCGCCTGACGACGATCAGTGACGCGTACGGAAACCAGGTGCACATCAGTTATGACCTGGTCGGTCGAATCCAGCGCATCGATAACGGTGCAGGACGTTCATTTCTGCTGCGCTACGACGACCGCCATATCGTTGCCGTGGACCAGCAACAACAGCGTTCCGAGTATGACGAGCGCGGTGAGCGCCAGGACCCGTGGCTGACCATTCAGACCCTCGTCACCTATCGCTACAACGCTCGCAATCAATTGGTCTCGGCATCCAACGCTGCAGGCGAAACCGAGCATTACCGCTATAACGATCAGCACGTCATTCTTGAGCGGCAACTGGCCGGTGGCGCCATTTTCTTCTGGGAATGGGAACGTGAAGGCAAGCTCTCCCGCTGCGTGCGTCATTGGGCCAACTATTCCCAACTGGAAGCTCGCTACGAGTGGGACGACAAAGGCACGGTAACGGTCCACAACGCCGATGGTAGTGAACAGGTTTATGTGCACGACGAAAATGCACGCCTGATCAGCGAAACCGCTGCCGATGGTGCAGAAACGCAAAATGCCTATGACGATGACGGACGTCTGGTTGCTGTAAAAGATCCAATGGGGGCCATCACCGAGTATCAATACAGCGATGCCGGACGATTGATGGCTGTCATCCCGCCGGAAGAAGAACCGACCCACTACAATTATTTCGACGGCCAACTGATTGAAGTCAAACGTGGCAAGGCCCGTTGGCAATACGACCGCAATCAACAAGGCGACATCACCCAGCAAATCGACCCGCAGGGCAACGAAACCCACTACAACTACGACCGTCAGGGCCGCCTGCTGGAAATTCGTCACCCTGATGGCAGCCGCCATCAACTGGGCTGGAACAATCTCGGTCAATTGCTGGAGGAGCGCCTTCCGGACGGTGGTCAACGCAAGTATCGCTACGACGCACTCGGACGCCAGATCACCCGGCAGGACGAATTCGGCGCCATCACCCATTATCAATGGGATGCCGTCGACCGCCTGACCCAGGTCACCCTCCCCGGCGGCGCCACCCGGGCCTTCACCTACAACCCCTACGGCCGCGTCACCGCCGAACGCGACGAGCTCGGCCGCATTACCCGTTACGAATACGCCGACAACCTGCATCTGGTCAGCCGCCGCATCAACCCCGACGGCAGCCACTTACGCTATCGCTACGACAACGCGGGCCTGCTGCTCACTGAAATCGAAAACGAACGCGGCGAGCATTACAAACTCGACTACTACTCGAACGGCCTGATCCAGCAGGAAACCGGTTTCGACGGCCGCCGCACCGCGTACGAATACGACCTCAACGGGCAATTACTGAAGAAAACCGAATTTGGCGACGACGGCAGCGAACTGGTTACCGAGTATCAGCGTGACGCTGCCGGACGACTGCTGGTGAAAACCCTCGCCGATGGCGAAGAGATTCACTACAGCTACGACGCTCTGGGCCGTCTGGTGAATGTCGACGATGGTCACTGGCCGCTTGCCTACGAATATGACGTGCAGGATCGCCTGATCACCGAGCATCAGGGCTGGGGCACCACGCGCTACGAATACGACAGCGTCGGACAACTGAGTCACTGCCGCCTCCCCGACGGCAGCACACTCGACTACCGCCATTTGTCCGGCGGGCGCCTGAGCAGCATCGACCTCAACGGCTCACGCCTGACCAGCCACCAATTCAGCGCCGGTCGCGAACAGCAACGCCAGCAGGGCCTGTTGCTCAGCCAATATCAGTACGACGAACAAGGCCGCCTGCAAGCGCACAGCGTCAGCCAACGCGAGAAAAACCTGTTCCAGCGTCGCTACAACTACGACGCCAACGGTAACCTCGCCGGCATCGACGACAGCCGCAAGGGCAACCGCAGCTTCCACTACGACCCGCTGGACCGATTGACCAGCGTACGTGGCGCGACACCGGAAACCTTCGCCCACGACCCGGCCGGCAACCTGCTCGGCCAGAACAACGAAGGCACAGCCAACCTTGCCAACGTCAAAGGCAACCGCCTGATGATGCAAGGCGACCGCCATTACGATTACGACGCTTATGGCAACCTGATCCGCGAACGCCGTGGCACCGGACAGAAACTCGTCACCGAATACCGCTACGACTGCCAGCATCGCTTGATTGGCGCCAGCCTGCCAGGCGGCAGCACTGCATCCTACAAATACGACGCCTTTGGTCGCCGAATCGAGAAAACCGTCGACGGCCACACCACCGAGTTCTTGTGGCAAGGCGAACGCCTGATCGCCGAAAGCGGTGAAAACCGTTACCGCACCTACATCTACGAACCCGGCAGCTTCCGCCCGCTGGCCATGCTCGACGGCGAAGGCCCGCGCAAGGCAACGCCGTTTTACTACCAACTCGATCATCTGGGCACACCGCAGGAACTCACTGACTACAGTGGCGAGATCATGTGGTCCGCGAAGTACCGCGCCTACGGCAACCTCGCGGCGCTGGATGTCAGCGAAATCGATAATCCGTTGCGATTCCAGGGACAGTATTTCGATGCGGAGACGGGCCTACACTACAACCGGCATCGCTACTACAATCCGGGGACTGGACGTTTTCTGACTCCGGATCCGATCAAGCTTGCGGGTGGGTTGAATAACTACCAGTACGTGCCTAACCCTACGGGGTGGGTGGATCCGTTGGGATTAAGCAGTAATTGCCCAGACTCAGAGACAAAATCATCACCAAGCGGTAAACCAGATAGTGCTTCTAAAAGCAACGTTCACGGTGCGGAACCTACTACTCCACCCGCACCGGTATCACCTCCTGGTCAGGGTTACCATAATGAGGTCTATGGAAGCAAACCGGTTAAACCGCAGGATGCAGTTAAGCGATGGGAGGATTTCCTAGGTGAAGGCCCCTATACAAATACCCACCCAAGAACAGGATTGCCTGATAACGATAGGATTGTATCTGCCGATGGTAAGCGAAGTATTCGCTATGGTGCTCATGAAATGAATAGCAAACCAAACAAGCACCATTACCACGAAGAAACTTGGACTCTTGACGTAGTTAACAACGTCATGAACGTTGACAACACAGTAATTCGCGTCCCCCTAGGAACCAAATAGATGAAAATCACTATATTACGCATAATTAAAACTCTCACCGATAGTATATATATTGAATTTTCAAGCCCCTATGGAAAAGGCTTTTCAAACCTCAAAGTTCTGGAGGCAAATGAAAACCAGTCCTATGACATCGAAATGGACATTGGCGATGATTTCTCTTGGAATAAAAACATAATTATTTCAGAGGAAACCACCCCATCAATCCGCTCAAAACCCGATGCAACTTACATAACCGGGGAGCTAACCTCAATTACTGAAGACGGATGCGGCGTGCTAAAGCTTGGAAACTCCGTCATATTCTTATCATTAGAAGGCGACAATCAAAACTTAATGCTACCAACCTTTATAGAACTCTCAACCAACGACCTCAGCTTCTACCTAACCAACATATAAACCAAACCCAAAAGAGGACGGGACCAAAGATCAAAAGGACCAAAAGGGGACTGTCCCCTTTTCACTATTTAGCCCCCATGCCGCCTCCTATTAAAATTAAGTCACATTCATGAATAGTAAGGCCTTCGATGAATACAACTACTGGCTGGGACAAAGCGAAGATTCCAACTGGAATGAATACATTACAGAGCAGGTAGCCAAAGGAGTTCTGGGAAAGTTCAGCGCTGATGACTGGAGCCGGCTTGGACAAAAAACGGGGACAGACTTATTTTTCGTTACACCAATAACACTAAACATCAACCCGGGTTTAACCACCACAAAGGACTGTCTTTTGATAAATCTAACACGCCCCCTAATCCTATTTCTCGCACTGTTTTTTTCAGTTAACGCAACTGCCCTGTCTCTACGTTCAGAGAACCGTTCCGACGGTACAGTTGCTTTACTACTGACAAATGATCCCTCTTCGCCAAGCCTCCCGAAACTCAACGATGATCCGGCGATCCGTTCCGCATTAGTTGATTTCCTCGGTTATTCAACGGGCAGCTATACAAACGACAACACAATGATCGTGCAACAGGTTCTCGAATCACTGGATTCAGAACTTTCATCTTTTGACGAAGGAGTTCCTGCCGGAAAAACCATGATCACGGCGATGAACGACGGGAACAACGGCCTCGAGCGGGCTGCATTGCTGCTGGATGAAAAGGGTCAGCTGGTTGCGGTCGGACTGGTAAACGGACACTGCACAGTAAAATCCCGAGAAGAAGCGTTGACCTGCAATGATCTGCCGGACACGGTGTTGACTATTTTCCAGCCCAAAGGCTCGAAAAAAGATGATGCCGCTTCTCTTGTAACTTGGAGCAAACAGTTACCGCCCATGCTGGCCATCCGCGCCGAAAGTGATGACCCGGAAACACGGGCCAGTGCGCAGAAAATTGCGACTGTCGAATATGTTTCTACAGATCCGGAAAAAGGGGCGTGGACCACCTCGCAACTTCCCGCAGACTTCCCCAAACCCATGCTCTCGATGCTTCCTCAACGGGCTCACTTGATCGGAGCCGGAGCACATGGCGAATTCACGACACCCGGCATGGAAGGCACGCCCATGGAGGGTGACTGGGATGAGATGGCTGGCCGGCCTCAACATGAGTTCGAAGTGATCCTGCGTACCTATACCGACTACGCAAGCGTACTGGACTTCTACAAGCTGCAAGCCAAAGACGCCGAGATCAGCGGCAATGACAAAAAAGCACTGGTCGAAGGTTATATCGGTGGCGCGACCTACAAAGTGGAAATACGCAACAAGGAAAAAGAAGGCACCGTAATAACACTCTCAGCCTGGAAACAGGAAGTCTGATGACTAACAAGGGGCGCCCCCAGTCGCCCCTTGTCGCTTACCACTTCAAAGGCTGTTTAACGCCTCCTCTGCCCCTGGAGCCGAGCGTTCAACTGCCTTGAGCATCCAGAATTTCGCCTTGGTTTTGCTCTTGGTCAATCCACCTCTGCCCTGCGCGTACATATTCCCCAACGCCAATTGGGCTTTGCCATATCCGGCATCGGCCGCCTTGCGATAGAGACTGGCAGCCTCGCGTTCATTGCGCTTCGCTCCACGGCCCTGTTCGAACATCCGAGCCATTTCATACTGGGCGTATTCATTTCCCTGAGCCGCCGACTTGCCAAACCAATCGAAGGCACTGGCTTCATCCTTTTCGACACCACGTCCTTCAGCCAGGACTTCTGCAAAATCAAACTGCCCGGAAGCATTCCCCGTCTCGGCGAACTTACGGAACCATTTGGCTGCCGCTACGTCATCCTGTGGAACCCCATCCCCTTCTTGGTAGATCATCGCCAATAGCATGTAGGCATCGGGATAACCGCCCTCGGCGGACTGGTTGTAGTAGGCCATAGCCTTGTCCATATCCTTGAGATTTTTTATCGAGCGGCCACCACGATGATAAATCTGCGCCAGATGGAATTGCGCTTTCGCATTGCCCTGCTCCGCAGCTTTCAGACTCCAGTAAACCCCGGCGTCTTCACCTTCTACACTCCAGTCCGAACTCAGTTCGTGGGCGAGTTCGGCTTGTGCCTCGGCATTGCCCTGTTCTGCGGGTTTGCGAAACCACTCCTCAGGCATGCCGGGCGAGAATTGCTCTACCACCCCGCAAAGGTTCTGCTGAATGGCTTTGCCGAATTCCAGTTGTGCTTGCAGGTCACCCTTTACCGCGTCTTCGTGCAAGCGCTCCGAGTTAGGCGAACAGACCCCGCCCTTCATCGCGTCGTACAGCGCTCGCGGTTCCTGTGCCCATGTGTTGCCTGTGCTGAACAGAGTAAAAAGCGCCACACCGGCCGGGATGAAAGTCTTGAAACAGCGGTTCATTGAAACGTCCTTGTGAATCGATAAAATTGAAAAAAACAACAACCAGCCAATAGATTTACGTCATCTCAAAAACCCCTTCCTCAACTTCATACTTAACCACCACCCGATTCCCATACAACCTCTCCCTCTCCACCAACGCCCCCACCTGCCCCTTCTCCCGCACCTCCCGCCAAATCTCATTCTCCCGAAACACCCGCTCCCCCTGCCGCACAAACCGATGCCCCAACTCAAACACGTGATACCGATACGCCCGTTCCCGATCACACAACAACTCCCCCTCCAACTGCGTCTCCCCGACCTTCAACTTCAGCTGAAAGCACCGATCCGTCGGGTTGTGCAGCACCAGGTCGATGTAGTTGTAGAAGATCGCTGCGCCGGAGCCGAATGGCAGGACGCGGCCGTCGTCCGGGAAGGGGTCGAAGCTGTGGTTGGCGCGTTCGATGACGACCAGGGGTGAGTGAATGGCCATCCAGTGGATGAGGTTGCTGAGTTGGCAGATGCCGCCGCCGATGCCGGTGCGGGCCTGGCCGAAGGACAGTTCCATGCCTTCGACGTAGCCGCGTTTGCGGGTCGGGCGGCCGACGAGGCGGCAGAAGGAGAAATATTCGCCGGGGGCGATGGTGACGCCGTCGATGGCGGCGACGGCGAGTTTGAGGTTGATGACTTTGTTGTGTTGCAGCGCCAGGTCGGAGTCGCCGAGTTTGCGGATCAGTTTTGAGGTGTGTTTGAGGTAGCGATACGGCAAGCGCTCAGGCGTCGCGGCAGGCCGTGCGTAGCGTTTGCTCGAGCAGTGCCAGGCGATGTGGCGGAACAGTCTTTTTTGCCACACGCGCAGCCAGTAGAGGGCCGGGTGGTAGAGGGAAAGTGGTTTCATCCGTGGCGAACGGCGCGGGCCGTTGTCTTCCTTGATCTGAAAAGGGCGGCGCATCTTACCGTGGAATATCGCCGTGTGCGCTGCTCGCGCAGGCGTTGCAAGCCGTTACAAGTCGGCCGACGCCGAGCGTTTCGAAATTAAGCTTCAACTAAGGTTGCGTCCCTACCATCCGGGCCACAAAGCAGCGGGTGCGAGCGTTGTTCGCCGCACACAAAGCCATTCATTTCGATGTGAGCCCAGTCCATGAGAGAGTTTGATTTCCCCTCGGCACAACAGCCCGCGTTCAGTCTTGTATTGGTCAATTACAAAACCCCGGAAATAACCCGGATGTGCCTGGAGTTTCTTCAGGAATACGTCAAGGAACAGCAGATTCCGGTGTGGGTGGTGGACAACGATTCTGCCGACGAAAGCCTGGCTTACTTGCGCTCTCTGGACTGGATCAACTTGATCGAGCGCCCTTCCCCTTGCAAAGAAGCCGGGCATATTGCCCACGGCAAGGCACTCGATCTGGCACTTGAAAAGGTTGAAACCGATTACCTGTTTTTACTGCACACCGATACTTTCGTTTTCGACAGCACTGTCTTTTCAATGATGATGAAAGAGTGCATGCAATCTTTGGATACAGCAGCAGTCGGTTGTGTCGAACAGCTTGACCGGGGTGTTTTAAGAGACACCTGGCGCTTGTCTTCGCGTTATTTCAAACACTATTTCCGGCGGGCGAAACTGCAGTTGGGCCTGCGCTCCCGGGAACCCAAACCCTACCGGGAAACCCACCTGAAAAGCTTCTGCACCTTGTGGAATGCGCGATTGATCAAGGCCCATGGCCTGCATTTCTCGATGGACGACCGGGTCCCGGGATACACACTGCAGGATCGATTAAGCAGCCTTGGTTACGGCATAAGACTTCTTTCGCCGCGGACGATCTTCCGCTACCTGGATCACATCCAGGCCGGCACCGTGGCCGCCGCCGGTGGCTATGCCAAGAACCATCGCCGCACCACCATGTACCAGCAAACACTCAAGCGTATTCAGATGCAGCAAGGCATGCGGCCTGCCAAATCCTGAGAACAATAAAAAAGGGCGACTTCACAGTCGCCCTTTTTTTATCCGAATTCTTTAGTCCTCTCTCCGGAGGAGGTGTCCGCCCAGTGTAATGGCCTGGCAATCCATGCACCGGTAAAGAGCCCTGACACTGGGCGAACGGGAAGGATTTTAATGGAAGTTGGCGGATATGTCGTGCTAATTGAGGATGAAATTTATGTACTAAAACGTTAACGGATATTGATCACCGATATTTCCCGAGAAACTTTCAGAATTATCGGATCCGTTCATTTTATATGACTGTTCTCATACCACTACTTGTACAAGAACAGTCACGCTGTAGAGTTAATACTCAGCTTTCATGTTCACTGGTCACTTTTAATACATCGGTGTAAGTGACCACGACACTCTGCCCGATTTTCAGATCTTTGAGTTTGGCTTGGATTTCAGGCTTTTCGACATTGAGGGTTTTCGACTGGCCCGAAGGGTTTTCCAGGGTGACCTGGTTTTTCTTCAAATCAATTCTGGTGATTTTCAGTTGTACCTGGATCTGACGGAATGCTTCACCGCCAGGGTTGCTGCTGCCCACGGCATTGCGCAGCTCGCCGGTACGCTCGGTGGAGCCAGGCAGACCTTTATCCACGTCGGTGTCCAGGAAAGCCGCCACGGAACGGGTGACCTGAATGTCGACCTTGTCTCCAACCTTGAGGTTGGCGAGGTTTTTTGCCTTGTCGCTGAGCTGGACATGCACCTGGCGACCTTCTTCGCCTTCAAGGACAACCTGATGATTGGCCGGATCAACCGCCAGCACTTTGGTGGTGACCTGATCCTTCTCGACAGTCGCCGACAAAGGAATATCGGCCGCGAACGCCGTGGAGGCGGACAGGACAGTGGCGAGGGCAATGGCGTGCGACAGTGATTGAAGCTTCATAAGCGGTACGTTCCCTGTGATGGATGGCAGCACACGGCGCATTCGGCGCCGTGCGTGCCAAGGAGCATAGACGCTGATCCGCCGTCGCTCTTGGCACAGGGTGAATCAGTAGCCGGTCATCTCCAGATACCCGCGCCCGCCCTGACTGCCGCTCAACCGCACCGGCCCTTCCCAGTAGGGAATGCGCAGCCCCATCCAGGCGTCGGGATTGATTGCATCGAGGGTGATCTGCAGGTTCTTTTCCGCAATCCCGATCGACCAGCGCACCGGCATCGAACGGCCAGCGACCTTCGCGGCGTCCTGCGGCGTCAGTTTGATCTGCTCGGCGTGCAGCGTTTCAGTCTGGCCATCGGCGCCAATCCAGGTACCGGTGAGGTACGGCGCGCCCTCCTTCTGGCGCATGCGGTAGAGCATGACGTGCGCGCCGTTATCCAGATGCAGGGAGAACCAGTCCCATCCCGTCTGGTTGGCGGTCAGCGGCTGGCTGCTCCATTCGCGGTCGAGCCAGGCCGGGCCGTTGACGGTGTAGGTCTTGCCGTCGATTTGCAGGGTGCCGCTGGCCTGGAAAAACGGCTGGCTGTAGTAGTACGAGGCCTGGCCCTGTTCGGACTTCTGACTGAAACCGTGATCACCTTGCAGCACCAGCGGACGGCTGGAAGTCAGCCTCAACTGATAGCTGAAGTTTTTGTCCTTTGCGCTGAGCTGCATGTCGCCCAGCGGATCGCTCGCCTGACTGTTGAAACGCCAGTCATCGATCCACGCCTCGAACGGCACCGCACGCACCCCGGCCTGCCCGACGCCACCACGGGCGTAGCGTTCGGCGGCGTGATGGACATTGGCCGAGGTCACCGCCGCATGACCGAGCCAGATCGTTTGATTGGCCCAGCCCGGTTGTTCAGGCGATGCGTTCAGGGCGCTGCGAAACAACGTCCACTGCACGCCGAAATCATTGCCTTGGGCATCCTTGAGGTTGGCCGTGACATACCACCACTCGATACGAAAACCGTCATGAGCGCCATGATCCGCCGGAAAGCTGAACACCCGCCCCGGCACCACCGGCGTGAAGGCCTGCGCCTGAGCGCCCATCCCGGCGAAACCTTTCTGTTCCGGCGCCGGGTTGTCGCAGCCACCGAGCAACAGCGCCAGGCACACCACGGCGAAGTTAATCCTCATGGGCAAACGTCCTCAGCAGATCCGCCGGTTGCGTGCGATACAACGAATACAGCGGCCACGCCGAGGCCAACAGCGTCGCCAGCAGCGCCAGCCCGGTCAGTTGCAGCAACTGCAACGGAAACACCCGCAACGGCAGACGCCAGCCAAAGGCCTGCACGTTGATCACCGCATCCAGACACCACGCCAGCCCGATGCCCAACGGCAACGCCAACACCAGGGTCAGCACCGCCAGCAGCCAGGTCTGGCCAAGGTTGAGCAGCATCAATTGCCGCCGCGTCACACCCAAGGCCCACAGCGGCGCCAGTTGACCGAGGCGACTCTGGCTCTGGGTCAGCAGGCTGATGAACAGCGCCACACCGGCAACCGCCAGCGTCAGGCTGTTGAGCGCGGCCGTCGCGGCAAAGGTCCGCTCAAAAACCTGCACCGACCAGCCCTTGAGCCGCGCCTGATCGACGATGCGGCTGTCATCGAGCTGAAAGCGTGCCTGCAAGGCGCTGAGCAATGCCGGAATCTTTTCCGGCTCGATCCGCAGGTTGAAGCGATTCGGCGTCAACTGCGGCCAACTGCGCAGCAGATGATTGCTGTTGACCAGCACATGGCCCTTGGGATTGCCGTAATCGGCGTAGATCCCGACGATGCGCGGCGACCACGACAGGCCCGGCGTCGGAATCGTCAGGTGATCCCCCGGCCGAACCTTGAGCCGGCGCGCGAGTTGCTCGCTGAGCATCACCGCGTCGTCTGTGGCCAGCAAAGCCCACGGGTCGTTGCCCCGGGCTTCGAGCAGCGGCCAGTGCTGGCGATAGTGCGGATGGTCGATGATGCCGAACACCTCCGTCGGCCAGCCTTGCAGCGTGACCGAAACCTGCCAGTTGGGCAGGATCGCCGTGACGCTCGGCTGTTGCTTGAGCCAGCTGTACAGCTCGCGGGCCTGAGCCGGGTTGCTCGGATTCAGATAGAGCTCGGCAGTGAGCCGTTGTTCGAGCCAGTCGTTGAAGGTCTGACGGAAACCGGCGGTCATGCTGCCGGCGCCGATGTTGGCCGCCATCGCCAGCAACAGCGCCATCAACGCCAGACTCAGTGCCGGCAATTGCTGTCGGCAGTCGGCGAGAAACCACTGCCCCAGCACCGAACGACGGTGCCCGAGCAAACCGTTCAACAGCGCACTGAGCACCACCGGCAGTGCCAGTGCAGCGCCGAGCAACAACCCGGCCATCAATACAAATCCACTGGCCAGACTGTCGCCCAACACCAGCGCAATCAACGCAATCGCCGCAAATACTCCGGCCACCCAGCCCTGCCGGCGCAACCAACGTGCATGCTGTTCATGCCAGGCTTGCGGATTGGCCACCGCCAGCAACGGCAGCCGCGCCGCCCGCAGCAGACTGTTGGCCCCGGCCAGCAACGCGCCGAGCAGGCTCAGGCCGATGCCGCTAAACCACCACCAGGGACTCAGGCGCAACTGCCCCGCCACTTCCGCGCCGTACAACCCGCGCAGGCTGGCGGCGACATCCGGCAGCAGCACACTGGCCAGCCAGTAGCCGCTGACGACACCGAACAGTCCGCCGATGAGTGCCAGCGCACCGAGTTCGACGATCAGGCAAGCGATCAGCATTCGCGCACTGACACCGCAGGCGCGCAACGTGCGCAGCAGTCCGCGACGCTGTTCCAGTGCGAGGCCGATGGCGGCATGCACAATGAACAGGCCGACGACAAACGAGAGAAATCCAAGTGCATCGAGGTTGAGGTGAAAGCTTTCGGTCAGGCGCGCCAGATTGTTTTCTTCGCCGCTGCTCTTGAGCTGCAACTGGCCTTTGAACGCTGCCGGCACCTCGGCGTGAAAGTCCTTGGGCAACAGCAGGCGCGACAGTTGATCAGGTTGTTCGAGCACGCGTTGAGCGACACCGATGTCCACCAGCAGCACGCCGGGAGCCATGTCCTTTTGCGCCCGCAGCGGCGGCAACGTCTGACCGGTTTCGGTTTGTGGTGTCGCGCCCTCGGCCATGTTCAGCGCTTGCAAGGTGTCGGGGGAAATCCAGGTGCTGCCCGGCGGGCTGAAGAATTCGACGATGTGCTCGATCGGCATCGCCTGCCCCGCCACCGCGCTATCGGCCGGCAGCGACACCGGGTCGATGCCCATCAATTGCAGGCGTTGGGATTCATGGCCCCTGAGGATCAAACGCCCTTGCAACACCGGCGAAACCGGCCAGCCCTGACGGCGCAGATCGACAAACCATTGCTGGGAAAACGTCGCGCCATTCGGCGTGCTCAGGCTGGCCTGGGGTTCGCCGCCGATCATCTGGCTGGCGCGGGCGTAACTGTCCCGCGCCTGACTGTTGAGCGCCTCGACACCGGTCAACAGGCTGGTGGCCAGCCATAACCCGGTGAGCACGCTGAAGAACTGCACCGGATGCCGCCGCCAGTGGCTGAGCAAGGCAATCAGCGTTTGCCGGAAAACCCTCACGTCAAACGACCGCTGGACAACACCACCCGCTCCGCCAGTCGCGCGGCCACGCGCTGACTGTGGGTGACCATCAGCAAGGTGGTCGGCGTGTCGTCGAGCAATTCCAGCAACAGGCGCAGTACCTCGTCGCTGGTCGTCTCGTCGAGGCTGCCGGTGGGTTCGTCGGCCAGCAACAACTTGGGCCGCGAGGCCAGCGCCCGGCCGAGCGCGACGCGTTGCTGCTGGCCGCCGGAGAGTTGTTCGGGATAACGCTTGAGCAGATCGCCCAACCCCAGACGCTGCACCAGATGATTCTGCCAGCGCGGGTCATGACGCCCGGCCAATCGCGCCTGAAATGCCAGGTTATCTTCGATGCGCAGGCTGCCGATCAGGTTGTACTGCTGGAACACCAGACCGATTTCCGTGCGCCGCCAGTTGGCCAGTTGCGCTTCGCTCATTGCGTCGAGTCGATGTTCGCCGCTGCGGATGCTGCCGCTGTCGACTTTATCCAGCCCGGCGATCAGGTGCAGCAGCGTGCTTTTGCCGCTGCCCGACTCGCCCATCAGCGCCAGACTGCTGCCGGGTTCGAGCGTCAGGTCGATGCCTTGCAACACGGGCAACGGGCCTTGGGGGGTGAGGTAGCTTTTGAAGACGTTTTGAACCTGGAGCATGCCGCCATCCGATCGTTGCGTGTGGGGCAAGGATAGCGGATCGCGACGGGTTACTGCCCTGCTGCAACACTGGTCGGCGCCTCACCCGGCGTGACGATGCTGTTCAGGTCGATGTGCTTCCACTCGGGCCTGGCCCCCAACCGCGCATTGAAGCGGTAGTTGAAGGTGAAGTCGTCCGTCGTCGGCACGCTCAGCGGCTTGCCGTAGACCGACTCGATCCCCGCCAGGTCATAGCCCATCAACTGCAACAGGGTGGGGAAGATGTTGTAGTGACTGGAGCGATCCTTGTTCGCCGCCAGTTGGGCCGACCAGTCGAGTGTGTGCAACTGATCGCCCTGAATCACCACCAGCGGCACCAGTCCTTCTTCTTCCACCGGATCGCCGCCGCAGTGGGTGTTGAGTCCCGGGTTGCCGCGCTCGTGCAGGTCCTGGCCGTGATCCGAGGTGTAGATCAGCAGCGCGTTATTCAGATTGGCCTGGGCAAACACCCGCGAGAAAAACTCGCCGACATTCCACAGCACGGTGTTCTTGTAGGCGTTGCGGTACAGCACCCAGTCATCCGGCTGGCCGTTGAAACCGTCGCGCTTGCCGGTGTCGGCGATTTCGGTGAACTGGCCGCGCGGCAAGGTCGGGCGGTAGGCCATGAAGGCGTCCGGATATTTGTCATGCACCGGGAAATGTGCGCCGACCTTGTTGATCACCACCAGCTCGGGTTTGTCGTCGTTGAGCAGTTCGATCAGCCTGGCAGCGGCGGCCATGTCGCGGTCGCGGACGCTGGTCTGGTCGAATTGCACAAACTCGTCGATGTCCTTTTTCTCGGTGTCGGTCATCAGGTTCTGCAGGTTGCCGCCAGTGCGCTGGGCGTCGATGTAGACGGTGCGCAGGCCGGCCTTTTTCGCGTACTGCCAGATCGACGGCAGCGTGCTGTTGATGCGCATGTAATCGGCGCGGGTGCCGCCGTAACGCAGGGTGACATTGGTGTCGGCGCTGCAATTGGCGATGGACGCCGCATAGCCGTAATTGAAAATGTCGACACCCGGATGCGCCTGCTTGAGGTTGCTGTGCACGCCGAACGGCGCGTTGATGTCCAGGTAATTGCCGGAAATGCTTTCGTCGATGATCAGCACGATGTCGTGGCCCACCGCAGGCCCGTTACGCGCCAGGGTCACCGGCTCACGGGGGCCGACGGTGTTGTGCAGCGCCTCGTAGCCAAACAGGTTGAGGTAGGCCAAAGGCGTGTACATGATCGGCAGGCCCCGCGCCCCTTCCCCGGCTCGCACGAACAGCACGGCGCTGAGCAGCAGCACCCCCAGCACCGGCGCCGCGACTCGCAGCGCATTGTGAACCGGAATCGAATGACGCGGCCGCAGGCCGATGCCGATCAACAGCAAAAGTCCGTTGAGTAGCCCGTGGACGATCGCGTCCCGGTACTGGTAGGCCGCTTCCTGAATGAAGCCACCCGAATACACCAGCGAGACAAAACTGCTGTACGTCAGGTAGTCGGCAGTGACCCGGGTATAGACATCAAAGAACACCGCCGAAATAAACATCACCAATGCGAACAAGTGTCGAATGAAAGTCTGCCTTATATACGCCGTTAGTAGTAATGCGAAAGTCAGCGCCAAAAACATCGCGCCAAAAAGCAGTACTGCCGGACCGATACCCATGGCGTTTAAACGTTCAAGGTAATAATCGGAATAAAGCAATAGATAAATAACTAAAAGCAGTTCTTTCAAATATCGAAACATGGCGGTTCCGGGGCGCTGCCGACGGGGCACGGTCAATGAATTGTCGGTCAATTTCTGACACTAGCACCGCGCTATCAAAGCGCAAGAATTGTCGGACTTTTGCCAAAAGCGTCAAAAAAACATTGACTCATTACTGACACACCCAAGTCTCTACAGCCCTTGAATTTTGCGGCCTACGACCGTTTATCGTTTTCTTTGAATTGTGAAAAACATGTCAAGGACGGGACAAATCCAGATGCAGCAAGTACTTGATGGCTAATAGCCCCCAAAAACGGGGGTGTTATACACATGCAACATGTCATTTTGCTGACACGCTTTCCCCACCCTGCGCTATACCCCTTTTGACAGTTCCAATTCGATCTTCCTCCACCGTCTTACGAGGCACGCCAATATGGACGTGAGCGTATTTGGTACGGGCTATGTTGGCCTGATACAAGCTGCGGCACTTGCCGATGTCGGACATCGAGTACTGTGTGTCGATATAGATCCGAACAAAATTAAACAACTGCAACAGGCAGTTCCGCCTATCAGTGAACCGGGTCTGTCGGCAACTTTGGAAGAAAACATCAAGGCCGGGCGTTTGCTGTTCACCACCCAGGCCAGCGATGCCGTTGAACACGCCGAACTGATCTTCATCGCCGTGGGCACCCCGGCTGACGAAGACGGTTCCGCCGACCTCAGCCACGTGCTCAACGTGGCACGGCAGATCGCAAGCTTCATGGAGGCCGATCGCACCCTGATCATCAAGTCCACGGTGCCGGTCGGCACGGCGGATCAGGTACTGGACACGGCCAATAACGAACTGCACCGGCGCGGCAAAAGCGGCCTGAACGTGCGGATCGTGTCCAACCCCGAATTCCTCAAGGAGGGCAGCGCCCTCGCCGACTGCATGCGCCCGGACCGGATCATCGTCGGCACCCTGGACCCTGAGGCCCGGGAACAGTTAAGCGAACTCTACGCGCCGTTCTGCCGCAACCACGAAAAACTGATGTTCATGGACAACCGCAGCGCCGAGCTGACCAAGTACGCGGCCAACGCGATGCTCGCCACCCGCATCAGCTTCATGAACGAACTGGCCAACCTCACCGAATTGCTGGGCGCCGACATCGAAGCCGTGCGCAAGGGCATCGGCTCCGACCCGCGCATCGGCTATCACTTCATCTACCCCGGCTGCGGCTTCGGTGGCTCGTGCTTTCCCAAGGATCTGCGCGCCCTGCTGCACACCGCCGAACACAACGGCATGCCGCTGAAACTGCTGCGCAGTGTCACCGACGTCAACGATACGCAGCGGCACATCCTGTTCAGCAAACTGAAAGCGCAGTTCCCCCAAGGCCTGGCCGGCAAATCCATCGCCGTCTGGGGCCTGGCGTTCAAACCGAACACCGATGACATGCGCGAAGCCCCCAGCCGTTATCTGATGGATGCCCTGTGGGCCGAAGGCGCCAGCGTGCAGGCCTACGATCCGGAAGCCATGTCGGAATGCCGGCGTATCTACGGCTACCGCGATGACCTGCACCTGTGCGCCACCCGCGACGACACTCTGGAAGACGCCGACGCACTGGTGATCTGCACCGAGTGGAAGAACTTTCGCGTGGTGGATTTCGAACTGCTGGCCGACAAGCTGCGTTCGAAGGTGATCATCGACGGGCGCAATCTCTACAACCCGGAACAAGTGGCGGCCGCCGGCCTGCACTACAGCGGCATCGGTCTGCGGCATATCGCGCCTGACGGGTTGCGGTCATGAAAATCCTCGTCACCGGTGCGGCCGGGTTCATTGGCGCTCATTGCGTGTTGCGGCTGATGCGCGACGGGCATCAGGTCATCGGCCTGGACAATTTCAATGCCTATTACGACCCGCAGCTCAAGCATGACCGCGTGCGCTGGGTGCGCGGCCAGGTCGGCGATTTCCAGATCGCCAGAGTCGATCTGGCCGACGCCGCCGCGGTGGATGCGCTGTTTGTCCGCGAGTGCCCGCAAGTGGTGATCCACCTGGCGGCGCAGGCCGGGGTGCGTTATTCGCTGGAAAATCCACAGGCGTATCTGAACAGCAATCTCAGTGGTTTCCTGAACATTCTGGAGAGCTGCCGGCACCACCCGGTCGAGCATCTGATCTACGCCTCGTCGAGTTCAGTGTACGGCGCCAACCAGCACACGCCATACACGGTGCATGACGACGTCAACCATCCGTTGTCACTGTACGCCGCGACCAAAAAAGCCAATGAGCTGATGGCCCACAGCTACAGCTACCTGTTCGGCATTCCTTGCACCGGGCTGCGCTTTTTCACGGTGTACGGACCCTGGGGACGGCCGGACATGTCGCCGATCCAGTTCGCCCGGGCCATCACCGAAGGCATGCCGCTGAAGCTGTTCAACTACGGACTGCACCAGCGCGATTTCACTTATATCGACGACATCGTCGAGAGCATTGCCCGCCTCACGGTCCATCCGCCGCATACCCATCCGGAATGGGACCGCGAGCACCCCGACGCGGGCAGCAGCATGGCGCCGTGGTGCCTGTTCAACATCGGCGGCCACCATCCGGTGGAGCTGAAAACCTACCTGGCCCTGATGGAAAAACACCTCGGCCAGAAAGCCATTGTCGAGCTGCTGCCCCTGCAACCGGGCGACGTGCTCAACACCTGTGCCGACACCGACGATCTGGCCCAGGCCACCGGGTTCCAGCCCCGGATAGAGCTGGATGAAGGCCTCGGGCGTTTCATCGCCTGGTATCGCGATTACTACCCGACTGCCTGTCGCCCACGCGCCGTTCGCGGCTGAACACCAGCGGAGGACTCCATGACTGGACATGAGAAAGGTGTACCGATCCAACATCTGGTTCGTGACAAACGCATGGATCCGGAACATCGAATGCGCCTCGACGCGGCCATCCACCGCCAGGGGCAAGGCTGGGTGACCGGACGCGAGGGTGGCCGGCCATGGCAGCTGTCGCGCACCAACCGGGTGCTGGCCTGCTTCGGCGCGCTGGTGATTCTGGTGATGATTTCGCCGCTGCTGATCGGTCTGGCACTCGCCATCAAGTTCACCAGCAAAGGCCCGGTGATGTTCGTGCAGAAACGCACCGGCTATCGCGGCCGCAAGTTCGGCATGTACAAATTTCGCACGATGGTGGCCAACGCCGAAGAACTGAAAGAGTCGCTGCGCCACCTCAACAAGCACGGTGCCGACGCCATCGACTTCAAGATCGACCAGGATCCGCGCATCACCCGGATCGGCGGCTTCCTGCGGCGCACCAGCCTCGACGAACTGCCCAACCTGATCAATGTGGTGACCGGCGACATGCGCCTGGTCGGCCCTCGCCCGACCTCGTTCAACGCCTACCGCTACAAGGACAAGCACCTCGCCCGTCTGGCGATCTACCCCGGCATGACCGGCCTGTGGCAGATCTCCGGGCGCAGCAATATCGACTTCGACCAGCGCGTTGAGTTGGACCTCAGCTACATCGCCGAGCAGAGCCTGTTGCTTGATTTGAAGATCCTGTTGAAAACCCCTTTCAAAGTATTCAGCGGCCACGGAGCAAGCTAATGGACGGTTCAACCAACAAAAGCCTGAGCATTGCCAGCCCCAGCGAGTCGAACCTGACGTCGACCGTGCTGGACCTGGATCTGCGGATCCTGTTCCTGACCGCCGCCAACCCCGGCGCCGGCACCACCACCAGCGCCCTGGCCATGGCCAGTCAACTGGCACAGATGAGCAGCGGACTGGTGCTGTACGTCGATGCCAGTCAATCGGCGAACAACCTCACCCAGCAACTGAATCTGGGCAAGGAGCGCGGTCTGCGCGACCTGCTGTTCAACCCGGACAACCCGCCGCTGTTGCAGGACTGCGTGGTGCAGGTTTCGAGCCTGCCCTTCCATGTACTGCCCAACGGCCGGCCGATCCGCACCATGGACATGCTCACCGCCGAGCGCCTCAGCCCGCTGCTCGATCAGTTGGGCAGCCAGTACCGCTTCGTGGTGATCGACGGCGATGCCGTGTACTCCGCCGCCGACACCCTGGTGCTCAGCACCCAGGCCGACGGCGTGGTGTTCGTGGTCCGTGCCGAGGACACCCGCTGGGAAGTCGCCCAGGCCGCGGTGCAACGGCTGACCCAGGCCGGGGCGAAAGTGGTCGGCAGTGTGTTCAACCGACGCAAGTACTACATGCCCAAATGGCTGTACAAAAACCTGTAAGCAACGCGAGGGATGACGCAATGAACGCCAAGATACTGGTTCTGCTGATGCTGCCGCTTGCAGGTTGCTCCAGCAACTCCGAAACCCAGACCATGCCGGTGAATATTCTCACCGCCACCCCGGCCAACGCCCAGGCCACCGACATGCCGAAGATCGAGCAGACCCTGCGCCCGCAGGATGTGCTGGATGTGATCTTCCACATCAGCACCAGCGGCTCGGACGCTTACCGCGTGCAGTCGGGTGACCAGATCGGCCTGAACTTCACCGCTGCCAGCCAGCTCAACGGCAACCAACTGGTGTTGCCCGACGGCACCATCAATCTGCCGGGCGCCAACACTTCGGTGAAGATCGCCGGGCTGACCAGCGATGAGGCCCGGGATGAAATCCAGCGTGCCTATCAGCGCAAACAGTTGTTCCAGCCCAATCGCAATCAGCTGACCGTGCAGATCATCAGTCCGCTGACCAACGAACAGAACCTGAAAAGCGCCCTCAACCACCCGGCCACCGGCATGAGCCGCGAGATCACGGTCGGTAACGACGGCTATGCGAGCTTCCCGGAAATCGGTGCGGTGCCGCTGCAAGGCATGACCGTCAATCAACTGGAAACCTTCCTCAACAAACGCTACGCGCAACTGCCCGGCCGGATGAGCGTCGACGTCATGCTCAAGTCCACCGCCGGCAACGAGATCTACGTGCTGGGCGAAGTCGGTCAGCCGGGTTCCTACCCGATCCGCCGGCCGGTCTCGGTGCTCGAGGCGCTGACCCTGGCCCGTGGCACCAACATCAAGGCGCGGCTGGATTCGGTGGTGATCATGCGTCGCAACGGCAACCAGGTGCAGGCCGTGCATTACGACGTGGAAAAAGCCCTGTCCGGCGATGCCTCGCAGATCGCCTACCTGCAACCGGATGACATGCTCTACGTGCCGAAGACCAAACTGGCCAGCGCCGGCGAACTCGCCCGTCAACTGGCGGATGTAGTGCTGTTTCAAGGCGTGGGCGTGAGCTTCAGCTACCGCCTCGACAACAAAACCGACAGCAGTAACCACAACTGACTCTCAGGTGACCTGACATGAATCCAAAGGAAAACTACCTGCATGAGTTCTTCAGGATCTTCTTCGCCAACAAACGGCTGGTGAAGCGTGTCTTCCTGATCTTTGCAGTGATCGCGCTGGTGCTGCCGCTGGTGCTCAAACAGAGCTTCGATATCACCGCCCAGGTGATCGTGCAGTCGAAAAAACTCTCCCAGGGCGACGCCACCACGTCGCTGACCGTAGACAACGCCACCTTCATCCCGCCGTCACTGGCGGACATGGAAACCGAGAGCAACATCCTGCGTTCGCCGGCGCTGATTCGTCAGACCATCAGCGAACTGCGGGACAAGGGTGAATACACCCCGCCCCCCGGAATGTTCGCCAAACTGATCGGCGATCCGTTCCGGCGCTACATCACCTCGCCACTGCGCCAGTACCTGATCAACCCGCTGCGCAACGTGCTGGGGCTGGAAACCGATCCGGTGCGTGACACCGTGCTCGACGGGCTGACGCAACAGGCCATCGACAGCCTGAAGATCGAGACCCTGCCCGGCTCCAACGTGATCTCGATCGTCTACAGCTTCCCGGATCCGCATCAAGGCACGACTTTCGTTGCCGCCCTGCTGCAGAACTATCTGGTCAGCCGTCAGGCGCTGCAATCGATCGACCTGCCGCAGTCCTTCTACGAGACCAAGAAGCACCTGTATCAAGTGCGCCTCGATGGTCTGGAAGCCAATCGCCAGGCCTTGCTGGAACGTGTCGGCGCGGCGGATCCGAAGGAAGAAATCACCTTCCGCCTGAACGCGATCAACACTGAAGAGCAGGCGCTGAACCTGTATCAGGATCGCCTGCTGCAAAGCCAGCGCTGGCTGGAATACCTGAAAACCAGCCTGGCCGCCGCCAGCAACAACAAGCTCAATGACTACACCTTCCCCTACACCTTCACCACCACCGTCGACAACGTGGCGTTCGAAGACCGGGAGATCAAACAATTGGGCGAGCAACTGACCACCCAGGTCAGCCGCTACATGAATGATCTGGCAGTGTTCCAGCCCGGCAGCGAGCCGATGCTGCTGACCCGCGAACAGATCGCCCGCACCCGCCAGCAGTTCCTCAAAGTGGTGAGCAACCGCATTCAGGAACGCACCAACGATCTGGCGGTGGTGCAACAGGTGATCGATCAGAAGACGGCGCGCATCGCCGAGTTCAAGTCGCGCATCCATGACCTGCAGCAAACCCAAAGCAAACTGCGGCAGATGGACACCGAAATCGACGCCCTGCACGCCGCGTTCTCGACCTACGCCCAGCGCTTCGCCGAAAGCAGCACCACCCGCGCGCTGAACGACGACCTGTCGAACGCCCGGGTCCTGAGCCCGCCGTTCGAACCGACCGAAGCGGCGTTCCCCAAACCGTTGCTGATCATTCCGTTCGGTCTGTTCACCGGTCTGCTGCTGGCGATTGCCCTGGTCTACGTGCGTGAGTTCTTCGATCACCGCTTCAAACACCCGGCGCAAATCAGCCACGAGCTGGGCGTACCGGTGCTGCTGGTGATCAACGATCAGAGCACCCAACCGGGCAATCCGCACAAGAACTGGACCGTGCCAAGCTTCGTGCACTGGGTGCGCAATTGAACACGCCGTCCTCCCCGAATGCCGCGCTGCCGATCATTCATTTGCTCAGCAGCGGCGGTTTCTATGGGGCCGAGCGGATGTTGCTGGATCATTGTCTGGCGACACCGGGGCAGCATCAGGTGCTGTTTCTCGATGCGCCAGCGGAGCTGATCGAGCGCTTTCGCGAAGCCGGCGTCGATGCGCAAGGGTGCGCCGGGCTCGGTGCGCTGCTCGGGCATTTGCGCCAGCGCCGGGCGGAGCGTCCGTTGATCAACACCCACAATTTCAAAGGCCTGTTGTTCGGCTGGGTGGGCGCATCGCTGTTGCGTCTGCCGCTGGTGATCACGCAACACGGTTTCACCCCGCGCAGCCGCAAGCAGAAGTTCTACACCTGGCTCAGCCTGCAACTGTGCCGCACGGCCTCGGTGGACCGGGTGGTGTGTGTGGCCGAAAGCATCGCGGTGCTGCACCGCCAGGCCAGCGTGCAAGCGGAGAAGCTGCAAGTGATCCCCAACGGCCTGCCGGCAGCGGTCGCCCCGCAAACGCTGCAAGCCGAAAATCCGCGCTGGCTCGCCGGTTATGTCGGCCGGCTGAGCAGCGAAAAAGGCCCGGACCTGTTCCTCGACGCCCTGATCCCGCTGTGTCATCAGCACCCGCAGCTCGACGCGGTGATGCTTGGTGACGGCCCGGAACGCGAGGCGTTGCAGGCACGGATCGACGCCGCCGGGTTGCAGCAGCGCATTCGCCTGCCGGGTTATCAGAACGACATGCGCCACTGGTGGCAGCGACTCGACGCGCTGGTGATCAGTTCGCGCACCGAAGGCACACCGATGATTCTGCTGGAGGCCATGCAGACCGGGGTGCCGGTGGTGGCCTTTGCGGTCGGCGGGATTCCCGATGTGCTGGAACACCGGCACAACGGCCTGCTCGCCGCGCCGACCGACAGTACCGCCCTGGGCCGTCAGCTCGATACGCTGCTGAGCGACAGCGGGCTGGCGCGCAGGCTGAGGGACAACGCAAAACGCACACAACAGGACCGCTACGACCTCAAGGCCCTGGCCGAACGCTGGTCGCAGCTGTATATCCGTACGGCACGGGAGGCACGCGCATGATGTTCCCGCTCTCGATCGTCAGCTTGCTGGGTCTGGTCTGCATCGCCCTGCTGGCCAGCCCGTGGCCCTATCTTGCGCCGGGTGCGGTGCTTGGTCTGGTGGGGTTCGCCGTGCTGTACCGCAAGCCGACCTGGGGTCTGCTCGGCATTGCCGCGCTGGTGCCGTTCGAGGGCTTCTTCAAGGACAGCTCGCTGTCGGGCAGCAAGCTGATCGGCGCGTCGCTGGCCGTGATCCTGATGCTGCAACTGGCGATGCACCAGATTCCGGCGGAACGCCTGCGCAGCAATATCTGGCGTTACCTGATCTGGTTCATGGTTCTGTACTTTCTGAGCCTGCTCAACACCGATGACATGGGCATGTCCCTGGGTCACCTGCGTGAACTCAGCGTCGGTCTGATCCTGTTCGTCATCACCTTGCTGATCGGTCGCGAGTTGAACCTCGACCTGTTCGCCCGCCTGGTAACACTGGCCGTCAGCGCCACCTGTGCGATGGCGATGTTTTCGACCAAATTCCAGGATCAGGGCCGCGCTGCCGGCCTGCTCGAAGACCCGAACGCCTTCGCCATGCTGATCGCCTTCGCCGTGCCGCTGGGCCTGCTGCTGATCATTCGCAGCCCGAACCTGTTGCACCGGTTGTTCTGGGGCGGTTGCTGCCTGCTGCTGCTCGGCGGCATGACCAAGACCGAATCGCGCTCCGGGCTGGTGGTGCTGGCGTTGAGTCTGGTAATCGGTTGCTGGCACTACCGGGCGCAACTGACACGCATCCGTCCACGGCACCTGGGCTTCGCCATGCTTGGCCTGGCGATCGTGATTCCGCTGGCGATCTATGCGATGCCCGCCGGCTATCTGGCGCGTATCCAGTCGCTGAGCGTGCTCAGTGCCGGCGCCCGGGGCCACGATGACGAATCCCTGGGTCGCCGTGCGTCGTACATCGTGGTCGGCAGCCAGATGATCCGCGAGAACCCGTTGCTCGGCTCCGGCCCCGGCACCTTTCCCCTGCATTACGCCACCACCGGTTACGCCAAGGCGTTTTCCGCCAACCGCAAGATCGGTGACCTGTACCGGCGGGCGCACAACACTTACCTGGAAATCTTCAGCGAACTGGGGATTCCCGCCGGCCTGCTGTTCGTCGGCATGCTCGGACTGGGCCTGTACAACCTGATTCGCGCGCGCCGCGCCTGGATGCAGCGCCGCGACTGGGAACAGGCCGACATGATGACCCACCTGGGGGTGGGGTTCCTGTCGCTGACCCTGTTCCTGATGTTCCTCAGTGCACCGAACCAGAAGTACGTGTGGATCATGCTCGCGCTCACCAGCGTCCTGCGCCTGAAGGCCGAGCAAGCACCGTTGGTGGAGACCAGGGCATGAGCCGGATCAGTGTCGTCATCCCGATGTACAACGAGGGCCGCCACATCGGCCGCACCCTGCTGGCGGCGCAGAAAGCCGCCCATGCGGCCAATGTCGAGTGCGAACTGATCGTGGTCGATAACGGCTCCAGCGATGACGGCCCGCAGATCGCCCGCCAGTTCGGTGCAAAAGTGCTGGTGGTGCCGGGCGTGTTGATCGGCGCCCTGCGCAATCGCGGCACCGCCGTCGCCACCGGCGACTGGCTGGCGTTCATCGACGCCGACATCGAAATGCCCGAAGACTGGCTTACCGGGCTGTTCGCCCTCGAAGCCGAGGGCCACGCCGATGTGTTCGGACTGGATCTGCACACCCCCGCCTCTGCTCCGTGGTACGCCGTGGCCTGGCAACGCCGCACTCTGCGCCCGACCAGCCACACTGCCCATGCCGTGGACTGGTTGCCCAGCTCCAACCTGCTGATGCATCGGCGCTGGTTCGACAAGGTCGGCGGGTTCAACGAATCCCTGCGCACCGGCGAAGACAAGGAGTTCACCCTGCGCCAGAGCGAACAGGGCGCACGGCTGCTGTCGGTCAACGAATCCGTGGCCCTGCACTGGGGTTACGAAATGAACTGGCGCGAATGGATGGGCAAGGAAATGTGGCGCCAGGGCAGTCATCTGCAACTACTGCGCACTCACGGTTTCAGTTTGCGCCTGCTGCGTTTTCCACTGTTGTCGCTGGCGGCGTGGCTGCTGGATCTGCTGGCGATCTCCGCGCTGCTCAACGGTTTTCCCCACCACGCCGCGGTCATGGTGTTCATGACCACGATCCCGGCGCTGGTGCTCAGCATCCGTCAGAGTCGCCGCCAGCACGATATCAGCCTGACCCTGCAACTGTGGGGCCTGCATTGGGTACGCCTGCACCTGGCCGGCGCGGCGTTCATTCTCAGTCTGTGTCATTGGAACGCCAGGAGGCCTGCCCGTGGCTGAGTTCATATTCTGGATGTGCCTGTTGCTGCCGGTGTACGCCTACGTCGGCTACCCGCTGCTGCTGACGCTGCTGGCACCGTTGTTTCCGGCGTGGCGTCACAGCCCGGCGCCGCCGCTGAATATCAGTATCGTGATCGCCGCGCACAACGAGGCGCGGCATATCGAACACAAGCTGCGTTCGCTGCTGTCCCAGGACTATCAGCCGGCCACCCTGCAAATCATTCTGGCCAGCGACGGTTCCAGCGACGACACCGTGGCTTGCGCGCACAAGGTCGTCGATCCACGAATCACCGTGCTCGACCTGCCGCGCCAGGGCAAGGCCGCGACACTCAATGCCGGCGTGGCCCTGGCCACGGGCGACATTCTGGTGTTCACCGATGCCGACAACCAATGGTCGCGGGAAACCCTCGGCTACCTGCTCGCGCCCCTCAGCGATCCGCAGGTCGGCGCCTGTGCCGGGCACATGGTGATCCCGGTCACCGGTGGCGGTCTGAGTGTCGGCGACAGCCTCTATCGGCATTACGAAGGCTGGCTGCGCCGGGTCGAGAACCGCACCGGCTGCATGGTCTCGGCCGATGGCGCCCTGCTCGCCCTGCGCCGTGAATTGTTCGAAGACGTACCGGCGGAAGTCAACGACGACTTCTTCATCAGCACCTGCGCCCCGGTGAAATTCAAACGCATCGTTTACGTGCCTGAAGCGCAAGTGATCGACCACGGCGTCGATGAAGCCGACAAACAATTCCGCCGCCGTCAGCGTGTCACCGTCGGCGGCCTGCAAAGCCTGGCCCAGCGCAGTGAGCTGCTCAACCCGCTCAAGCACGGGCTGTATTCGATTGCATTGATCAGCCACAAATTGATCCGGCGCCTGGCGCCGATCCTGTTGCTGCCGCTGCTGCTGAGCAATTTCTGGCTGTGGGACGACCACGGTTTCTATCGCCTGAGCCTGATCGCGCAACTGATCGGCTACGCCATCGCGATTGCCGGTCTGCTGGATTCGCAACACCGCTTACCCAAACCGTTCCGCCTTGCGGCATTCCTGCTGGTGACATTGGCGGGTATGAGCATCGGCCTGTGGCAGTTCCTGCGCGGCCAGCGTTACGCCCAGTGGAACCCTGACCAAAACCGTTGAGAGGGCTCAAGCCATGGCGATCAAACAACTGATAAAACGCACCAGTGGCTGGCTCTATCTCAACTCGCCCGTGGGACGAAACCAGTTGCACGGCGCCGGGGTGATACTGATGTTGCACCGGGTGCTGTCCAATGACCGCGCCGCCGACCTGCCGCATCGCAACGAACTGTGCGTCGGCCCGAAAGCCTTCGAGCATTTGCTGGTGTGGCTGCGCAGGCACTTCGACTGCGTGCCGCTGATGGAAATCCTCCAGCCCAACGCCCTGCGCCGGGAGCGCCCGCAAGTGGCGCTGACCTTCGATGATGGCTGGCGCGACAACGCCGCCAACGCCTTCCCGCTGCTGCAAAAACATCAGGTGCCGGCGAGCATTTTCCTGTCCACGGATTTCATCGGCAGCCGCCAGCGCTTCTGGTGGGAAAGCATCGGTGAAACCCTGTGGGGCAGCCACGGTGAAAAACCGCGCATGCACCTGATCGACTGCCTGCAGGCGCTCCACCACCCTTTGCCGGTGCTGATGGACGACATCGATGTGGATCGTCGCAGCCTGACGTTGCTGCACTATCTGCAAAGCTTGAAGAACACCGACCCTTCGATCCTCGAACGCCTGACCAACGAATGCCCGCCAGAGTCACTGCCCCAGGCGCTGGACTGGCATCAGGTGCGGGCGATGGAGGCTTCGGGTCTGGTGCGTTTCGGTCCTCACGGTGCCAGCCACGCGATCCTCACCGGTCTTGACGATGTGCGCCTGAGCGAAGAAATCAGCCGCAGCCGCGACGCACTGAACAACGGCTGCAACCGGCCATTGCCGGTGTACTGCTACCCCAACGGCGACAACGACGCGCGAGTCCGCGAACAGATTGCCAATCACGACTATCCGTTCGCCCTCGGCACCGGCACCGGCATCTATCGCGGCGCCGGAGATCCGCTGAACCTGCCGCGCTTCGGCGTCAGTCAACGCACGGCGCGCAACCCCGAGTTGCTGTCGTGGCGGATCTTTCGCGGGGCGCGACCATGAGTCGAAGCAGTTACCTCAAGCACCTGGCGCTGAGCATGGGCACCAAACTGGCGATGATTGCCCTGCGCCTGCTGAGGAACGTATTGCTGGCGCGGATCCTCGGCCCCAGCGAGCGCGGCCTGTTCGCCCTGCTCAGCACCCTGCCCGATCTGATCAGCGCGGCCACCAGTGGCGGCCTGAATTCGGCGGTCGGTTATCAGGCGGCCAAGCAACGGCCGATGGGCTTGCTGCTGGCTCAAGTGCTGGTGTTCGGGTGCTTGCTGGCAGGTCTGTTGACCTTGCTGGTGGTGGCGCTGGTGCGCGAGTTCGGCAGTGAACTGGACGTGACCCTGCAACTCGGTCTGCTGGCGTGGCTGTTGCTGCTGGCGGTGCCGTTGACCGTACTCAAAAGCGGCTTGCTGACCTTGCACAATGCGTCCGGCGGCGTGGTCGCGTTCAACGCCTTGCGGTTGGTGGAATCCTTGGCGCCGCTGCTGCTGTTTCTCGCACTGTTCTGGATGTGGAAAGAAGCGGCCCTTGAAGCCGCACTGATCAGTTGGCTGGCCGGCATCAGTCTGGTAGTTCTGGTCGGCTGGTTGTGGCTCAAACGCGTGCAGCCGTTGCAACTGCAATGGGATCGCGCCAGCCAGAACGAACTGCTGCGCTTCAGTGCGCGCAGCCACCCCGACCTGCTGTTCCAGCAGGTGATTCTGCGTTCCGATTACCTGTTCATCGGCGCCTTGCTCGGCAGCACCGCCCTCGGGCATTACGCGATGGCCAGCGCCGCCGCCGAGTTGCTGCTGATCGTCCCGGAAGCGGTGACCACGCCGCTGATGAAACGCCTGCTGCAACAGGACGAAGGCATGGACAAGGTCACCCCGCTGGCCCTGCGCCTGACCGCCACGGTGATGCTCGGCGCCTGCCTGACCATGGCGGTGATCGGCGAATGGCTGATCGTCACCCTGTTCGGCGTCGCCTATCAACCGGCGTATCCGGCGCTGCTGGCGTTGCTTCCTGGCCTCTTGGGCCTGTGCTACGCGAGCATTCTGCGGCTGGACCTGCTGGGCAAGAATCGCCCCGGCAGCGTATCGCTGCTGATGGGCCTTGGCGCCCTGCTAAACCTGGCGCTGAACGTGGTGCTGATCCCGGCTTACGGGATTGTCGGCGCCGCAGCGGCATCGTCGATTGCCTATCTGGCGGTGACCGTGGCGATGCTGGTGTTGTATTGCCGGTTGAGCGGCGTGCCGTTCTGGCAAACCCTGATCATCCTGCCCGCCGACATCGCGCCAATGTGGCTGATGTTGCAGCGTCGGAAGGCAGCATGAAAAGCCTGGCCCTGCTGCTCGGTCTCGGCCTGTCGCTGGACGCCTTTGCGGCGTCGATGCGCTGGGGTGACATTCGCGACGGCAGCCTGTACCTGCAAGCGGATCGCCCCGACACTGTGACCGTGCGCTGGGCGCCGGCATGGCAGGCGGACGCCAACGAAGAGCACCTGTACCTGCTCGACGGCCAGGGCAAATTGCAGGGCGAGCGCTTCATCAAGGCCAGCGAAACCCGTGGCAGCCAGAGCTGGCCGTTGGCGCCGGGCGCGGCGAGTTATCAGCTGGAAATCCCCGGCTACAGCTTTCGTAATTACCGGGTCGAGCACGACGAAAACACCGTCGCACTGTTCGCCCCGGCCAAGGTGCATTTCAGCGCGGAAACCCGTGACGGCGATGAGCTGTATTTCAGGATTGCACCGGGTGAACACGCGGTGCTCGCCGGCAAGTTCCACGGTGGCGTCAGCGCCTTGCAAGCGCAGCGGGTCAGCGATGGACAACAGCTGTCATTGGCGCTGAAACCTTATCGCGCCTATTGGCAATTCGATCAGGTCGCGCTGCCGGTCAGTGATCGCGAACAAGTCTGGCGCCTGCGTCTGCAAGGCAGCGGCAAAGCGGCGTTCTGGCTCGACGGCACGGCCAATCTGTTCGCGCAAAACCCGCAGCAACTCAAACCGCTGCGCGAAGACGACGGCCAGACCCGCCTGACCCTGCACGACAAAGTCCTCGGCCGCACGCCGGATCTGGGCATCGCCCTGCCCTACGTGATGCCGCCGCCCGCCAGCCATGCCGCCCTCGATGCGCTGAAACCGACGGCCGCCAGTTACTACAGCTTCGTCGACGTGACGGCGAAGAAGCCGCATTTCGAAGATGCGTTTCGCCAGGTCTATCAGGACCGTTTCGGCATTCGTCAGGACATCACTTTGCTTGCCGGCAGCCAGCGTCAGGCCGATTTGCGCGCCGACGTGCAAAGCAACGGCGGCCTCGACGCCTGGCTCGCGAGCACCCGGCTGCTTGGCGGCAAAGGCACGCACTACATCGGCTTTGCCGACGAGCCCAATCTTAATTATTCGAGCTACGAGCAATACCGCTCGATCTTCACCAGCATGGCCCAACAGGTGCGCAGCGATCCGGCCAACGCCCGGGCCGGTGTGCGCATCGCGATGCCGGCCAGTTCGCGGCTGGTGAACGGCCCGTTCGCCGACAACGCCGCGAACAAACGCGGCATCGACTGGGCCCGGCGACTGCTGAGCGAATCCGCCGATCAGGTCGACGCACTGGCCTGGCATGAGTGGATGATCCGCGACCTGCTCGCCACTCGCGTGTACCGCGACAGCGTGCGCCGCGCCGCCGATCTGGTGGGCCTCGATGCCAAGGGCCAGCCTCGCAAGGCCTTGCTGCTGGATCAGACCAACCTCTCCAGCGGTTCAAGCCTGAGCCCCTACGATCAGGAAACCCATTACACCTCGCTGTGGTGGGCCTCGGTGGTGATCAACGCCTCCCAGGACGGCTTGCTGACGATGCTCAACTGGTTCCAGGCCGCCGATGAGCCGGAGTATCCGAAAGGCATGTTGCGCGTCTCGGCGGATGAACAACACTTCGAACTCAAACCCGTTGGCCTGGCCCAGCAGTTCATCCAGCAACACTGGCTGCACAAGGTGCTGTGGCTGGAAAACGATGCCTTCGAAGTCGATGTGCTGGCGATGGCCGGCGACGATCAGCGCGGCTTGCTGGGTGTGAACAAGGGCACGCGGTTGCAGCGTGTCGATCTGGCGGGCGCCAAGTGCCCGTTGAACAACGGCGCCCTGCGCTACTTCGGCGCCGACAACCGCAGCCGCGACGCGCCCTTCCGTTGCCAGGACGGGCGCGTGCGCTTCGAGCTGCCGGGGCAGACCCTGTTTTCCCTGAGCTGGCGCACTTGATGATCCGCCCGTTGATGTCCTGCCGCGCAGGCCACTTGCCGCGCGATGCCACATCATCAGGAGTACCGACCATGAACGTTGTGACAAAAATCAGCGAACACATCAAACAAAAAGGCCTGCGTGCGACGCTGGCCAAGGTGTGGAAACACTACGTCCTTTCCCATCAGGAACTGCTGTGGATGGAGCGCGACCTCGTCAGCCCGGTGCCGCCCCACAGCCTCAAACCGTATCCGCCGCTGCGGGTGGTGAAGATCACCCCGGACAACGCCAGCGCCTTCGCCCGCTACTTCGGTGACCGCGTCGGCACCATGGCGGAGCTGGCCAGTGAAGGTCACACCGGGCACATGCACCTCGACGATCACGGCGATGCAGTGGCCTTCATCTGGGGCAGCGCCCGGGACTATTTCGACCGTCACTATTACGGCTGCATGTTCCCGGTGAAACCCGGCGAGTTCTTCGAATTCGGCGGTGAGCTGACCCGTTCCTACTGGGGCACCGAACTGTCGGTGGATCTGCAACTGGAACTGTGGAAAGCCATGGCCGCCCAGGGTTGCGACAAGGTCGTGGACGTCTGCGAGTTCCACAACATCCCGGCGCTCAAGCTGCATCTGCGCATGGGTTACACCGAACAGGGCCGGATCATGAACGTATACACCCTGTTCGCCCGCTGGCGTTTCTATCGCGAAACCCGCTACAGCGGTTCGCGGCTGGATGCGTTGCGCAAACCTTCCCGTCCCTCCGTCACAGCAACGGCGACCTGAGCCTATGGCGCGATTCGAATGGCGCACCTCGTTGTGCGCCCCTGACTTTCCGGCAGCGGCTTACGAAGCGCTGCGCCTGCGGGTGACGGATCACACGCCGTTCAACAGCCTCGGCTGGCTGATCGCGGCAGAGCAGACACTCGACACGAACGAGCATCTGCACATTCTGCTGGGCTGGGAAGCGGACGAATTGCGCCTGTGCCTGCCGCTGGTGGCCGGTCGTGAATGCTTTGGCGGGATACCGTTTGCCGTGGTGCATCACCTGGGTTATCCGCTGGCGGATCGTCTGGCATTGCTGTCTGTGCTGGCGGCCGACGAGATGCGCCAGGCACTGCTGCTGATCCGCCAGCGCATCCCCCACGCCTTGCTGCAACTCAACGAACTGTCGGAGCCGGCGGGTGAAGAAAGTGTTCTCACGCAATGGATGGCCCGCAGCTCCAACGCCGAACGACGCCTGAGCTGTCGGGTGCCGGTGCACTTGATCAGCGATGCCGATCATCAGGAAGTCTCCGGCGATCCGCGCTACAAGCTGCGCCGCGCGCGCAAACGGATTGCCGCCTGTGGCGCGGTGGTGCGGCGAATCACGCCCGATGCCCTGACCATGGGCCCGCTGTTGCAAGCCATCCGCGAAGTCGAAGCGGTGAGCTGGAAAGGCGACGAAGGCGTCGGCATCTTCGCCACCGAACGCAGCCGCCGCTGCATCGAAAACGCTTTCACTGCCCTCGCCGCCCAGGGTCTGGTGCGCGTCGTCACCCTGGAGCTGGACGGCCGCTGCATCAGCTACCGGCTCGGCCTGCTCGAACAGGGCCGGCTCTACGATTACAACCTCGCCTTCCTGCCGCAATACGCCGACCTGGGCAGCGGCCGGGTGTTGCTGGAGGAATGGATACGCTGGGGGCTGGACGATCATTGGCGCTGGATCGACGCCTCGCGGGTCAGCCTGGAAAACTCCAGCCATCAACTGCACGAACGCATGACCGGGCAACTGGAGCACTGGCGCTGGAGTTTCTATTCCTGGCGGCCGAGCGGTGTTTTGCTGGGCCTGGTATTACGGCTCTGGCAGCGACTCAAGCCGAAGCTGCAGCAGTGGCGGGCACGGCAGGCAACGACAAAACCGACGGCCCTCGTAAAACCGGCAACCCACCCCACCACGGAGGGCGAACATGCCTCGCCAAGTCATAGTCAACGCTGACGATTTCGGCTTGAGCCCGAACGAAAACGCGGTGATCTTCAGCGCTTTCCAGGCCGGGGTCATCAGTTCCGCCACGGCCATGGCCAACATGCCGGCCTTCGAAGCGGCCTGCGCGATGGCCCGCCATCACATGCTGGAAGGTCGGGTCGGCCTGCACTTCAACCTGACGTACGGCCGGCCATTGAGTCAGGCGATTCTCGCCCGCCCCACCTTCTGCGACAGCCACGGGGTATTCGATCTGAGCCTGGCGCGGCACAGCCTGTGGCTGGGTCGTGAAGATCGTGAAGCGGTACTGGAGGAATTGCAGGCGCAGTGGCAGCGTTGTGTCGATCACGGCGTGCGCCCGAGCCACATCGATTCACATCAGCACGTGCACAACATCTGGCCGATCGGCGAGATCGTTGCGCGCTTCGCCGCACACCAGGGTGTACCGGTGCGATTGGCGCGCAATCTGGGACAGAACCTCAGTCTGCCGAAGCGCCTGTTCAAGGGTTTGCTCAATCGTCGTCTGCAAGGGCTGGCCGGTGCAACCGCGGACTATGTCTGCACCCCGGTGGACCTGCGCAACGAGCCTGCGCCGACCGACGGTGTGCTGGAAATCGTTGCCCATCCGAACCAGCTCGGTGCGGATTTCGGTGATGCGTATCTTGAGCCGGGGGAGTCTCTGACTGCGGTGCTGACTGAACGGTTACGAGGAGTGCCAAGGATCGATTATCGGGCCGTTAATCCGGCGGGAATGAACACACAGGATTCGATTGTCAGGCATTAGACTTTGCGTGATGGATAGTGGCACCCTAGCATCATTTTTTCAGCAACTGGCTCGAATGCCTGTTCTGTTCAATTAGCTCGGGAAAAATGTTGTCATGGAAGAAGCCTGCACGTGGGGAGCCAATTTTTTCCCCTTGGTCAAGGATGCACCGAAGTTTTTTGGCTTTTCTGATTTTCTCGCTGCATCGGCACTGTTGGTGCTTGCCTGGACAATCAGCGGTGCGCGATACCAATTCAGATTGGAGACGGCACCCTTCTCCATTTTCAAACTGTCATATTACTCCGTCGGCTTTGTGGGTCTGTTGACACTCCTGACCGACTTCTGGCGCGCCCAACAGCTGTGTGTACCCAAGGGTTGGCTTCTTACGCCAGAATCCTGGCAACTTGTGCTGGCAAGCCTGTACTTTCTGACTTTTATGGTTTGGTTGCTCTTTTCTTTCATCAGACCGTTGAAGTTTTGCCGTTTAAATGATGATCGTTATCTGGAACAGTTTAAGAAAATCATCATCCGAGGCAACACTTCGGAAATGGCGATCCTAGCAGAGGAATTGCTTCCTTCTGTCGACAACATAATGCGCTACGCATTAATCGAACTGCCGCCCAGCGACCCTATGCATGACAAGCCTTATCGGGTGGCCGACAATGCAAGAAAGTTGCTATTTCTGATTTCCGATCCGCGTTTTTGCAAGGCCTTGGTTGCAAATGCGCCAGATACTTGCATTGCTTTTTTCAATGCCGTGAACAAACTGCAAGCGTTTCCGACACGCATGAATATCCTGGCAAAAAACATCGTCAGCGGCGCCCTGCAAAATACAGAGTCTCAGCTGTATCACGAGCAAAGCGGCTATGAATCAGGATTCCACGGTATTGAAAAGCCATTCAGCAATGCGATTTTTTCCAACCATGAAATGGTTGAGTCGTTTCGGATCCTGTTCAAACTGGATCGACATAAACTGGAGTACTGGGACGCACGGCAATGGGAAGTGCTGGTCGGCGTCACAACGCAAACGCTCGAAGATTACGTAAATCGGGCGCTTGGCAATCAATTCAAATCATTTGATGACATGTCGGACAATATCGCGATGGCTACGGCCGATCTGTACTTGATCAATGAACAGGCAGATCCGCGAATAACAGCCGAACCGTTGAAAAAGGCCCGGATCGCCACACAGTTCATTGATGACATTCTGCATCTCTTTGATGAACATCCGCTCGCGAAGGATGCCGCTCAATATATTCAATCAGCTGGTCGTCCACCTGCCAATTCATACAATTTTGCGGGATTGACCACCTACTACGATCTGCTGGCGGACATGATTTACACCACTATCGTCCATGCCGCAAAAGTCCAGTCTCCAGTTTCTTTGTGCAACCAACTGCACCAGAAAATCATTTGGCGCTGTTTTTTCGATCGTGAACTCGACCACCCTGCTTCCTCCGTGATCAAACAGTGGGTCTGCACCAGGATAATCGATGAGATTAACCGTCACCTGCATCGCTCTACTTATGAACGCGCCTCCCTACTGGGTTTTTGCTGGAGCGTAATGGGCATCGCCAGAGATCAACGTGCGGCAGGCAACTGTCAGGCACTCAAAACTGCCGTGCTGGCCTGGACGCAGAAGCACTACCTTGAGCTTCACCGCAAATCCCCAAAAATGGCAGCAGCCAGTCTGTTTGAAGGAGTCATCTTCGATCAAGCACGTTCTCGCCTGATCAAGCCCTATCTTATGGGTGGTCTTTTTCACGAATCCGAGCGCGCGGAACTTAAATTATGGCTCCCGGGCCTGAGGTTGCAATTCATCCCAAGTGGTCAGCGACCCTATCAATATTGGTCGCTAAGAACAGTAACGGACTTGATCCAAGCCTCTGAATAAAGCGTAATTTTGACGCCTGAAAACCGTGTCAAATCATTTACACAAGTTGCAACAAATTCTATATAGAAGATTGCAATGTAATGGCCATCGCTCATCTATACCCAAGTGGAGCGTCACCCACTAGACCCGGGCTTCGGCCACGGAGGGCATATGAGCGTCATCGAAAAGCTGCGCGAACGCATCAAGCAAAAAGGCCTGGGCCGCACGTTTTCCACCTTGTGGAAACGCTATGTGTTCTTCCATTGGGAACTGCTGTGGATGGAGCGCGACCTGATCAGCCCGGTGCCGCCGCACAAGCTGCGCCCTTACGAAGGCCTGCGCAAAGTCGACATCACACCGCAGAATGCCGGCGCGTTCGGCAAGCATTTCGGTGACCGTGTACAGACCATGGCCGAACTCGCCAGCGAAGGCCACACCGGGCACATGTACCTGGACGCCGACGGCCACGCCGTGGCCTTCATCTGGGGCAGCACCCGGGATTATCACGACCGTCACTACTACGGCTGCAACTTCCCGGTCCAGCCCGGCGAGTTCTTCGAATTCGGCGGCGAAATGACCCGCGCCTACTTCGGCAGCAGCCTGTCGGTGGACGTACAAGTCACCCTCTGGCAAGCCATGGCCGCCCAGGGTTGCCACAAGGTGGTGGACGTCTGCGAAACACACAACATCCCGGCGCTGAAGCTGCACATTCGTATGGGTTATCACGAACAGGGTCGCGTCACCCACGTCTATGGATTGTTTGGAAAGTGGCGGTTCTTCCGCGAGACGCGCTATGAAGGTTCGAGACTGGAACCGCTGCGCAAACCGGGGCGGCCGGTGGTGACGGCGGCTGCGCAGGCTTGATCCGTTCATTGAATCTGCGGCGTTAATGGACGCTGCAGATTCTTCCTACTTTCGTATAAGAAACAGCGCCATTCAGTTTCGGCTCCCACTGACTGCTTTCAGCCGTGTGAATGAATACATTCAGGCAGAAACACAGGGGCCGACCGATGAATCAAAACACATCCGATTTTGATATGAAGGCATTGCTGATTGATTTGAATGCCATCCGTGAATACCTCTCTCAAGTACTGGCAGAGGGTGATGACGAAGAGTTACTTCGAGCAATCGGATACGTGACCGAAGCCCGTATCCGACTTGCCCCAAAAGAGAGAGCGGCCTTCAACCCACCCTTCTGTAGCTGCCTCAGTTTTTCACCCCCACCCACGTAAAACACATCGGCATCTGCGCCTCGCGGTTCAAATACTGGTCATACGCCTCTTCACGGTTCGAATGCGGGTATTCCTTGAAGTGCGCGATGTTCAGCCCGGCGTCGAGGGCGGCGGTGAAGATGGCGCCGAGGTTGTGCACGAACCAGTACGACGGTGCGACCTGTTGCTCGACCTTACCGACGTAGACGATCGGTTCCTGCTGCACGAACGGCTCTTGGCGAAAGTACGAGGTCGCCAGGCGAAACGGATCTTCGGCGTCGGGATCGACCATTTCCAGGAACGGGTGGGTTTCGTAGATCACCAATTGCCCGCCCGGTTTCAGGGTCGAGGCGACGTGGCGGAAGAACTCGCCGATGTCGGGCATCCAGTTGAGGACGCCGATGGTGATCAGCGCCACGTCGAAGCGATTGCGCAGTGTTTCGGGCAGGTGGTGAATATCGGCTTCGATGAATTCGGCCTGGTGCGGCGAACGGCTGTTGAGCACACGGGCCTGTTCAAGAAACGCCGCCGACTGATCGACCCCGACGACACTGCGCGCACCCAGCGCGAACAGCGAGAGGCTCTCGCGGCCGTTGTTGCAGCACAGTTGCACGACGTCTTTTCCATCGACGCCAACCTGCTCCAGCAACCCGCGCAAGGTTTCGTCGAGGCAGGAAAAACCGGTCAGGGTGACCTCGCTCAGCAAGGCCTGCCACTCGGGCGACTCCTGATGATGACGGGCCGAATCGTTCCACGCCTGACGATTGCTTTCGATGGCGTTCTTGTTGTTTGGCACTTCCATGGCGCACTCCACACGATGCTCTTGATTGAGCGGCCCGAGTCTAGTTGAGCGCGATGATCCAGGTTGTTGCGAACTTGTAAGCCAACGGGCGGCTATAGTTAATAGCCTTGGGGAAAACCGCTTCCACAGGTGCCGCCATGCAAACGTTCAACCGGCTGCTGTTATCCGCCTGTCTGCTCGCCGCCACACAGGCGCAAGCCCTCGACAGCAACTTCAATTACTACGGGGCCGACCAGCCCTTCGCCCACCCTGCTCCGCCTTCGCTGTATGCGCAGCCGCCGCGAGCGTTCGATGACGCGCCGCCACAGGATTTCATCGTCATCCCGGATCGCCACGTGTTCCATGACTCACAGTTGCCGACCGTGGCCGATGCGACGGTGCGGGTGTTTATCCGCACCTACGATGCCGAGCGCGGCATCTACGTCAATGACGAGGTGCTGGACCCGACGTGCCTGCTGGAATGTCTGAGCCCGCCGAACCCACGAACCAGTGCGGTCTACCACTGACGCTTGTCCGGTCGCGCCAGACCGAGCTTCTCGATGCGATAGCGCAGCATGTCGCGGCTCAGGCCCAGCAAGCGGGCGGACTTGGTGACGTTCCAGTCGGTCTTGTCGAGCATCTTGCGCACCATGTCGCGCTCGACTTCCGGCAGGTTCATCGACTCGGTGTTGCTCGCCGGACGCGGTTCGAAGTGCGGCACCTCGTGATGCTGATGCAGCGACGGTTCGTCCACCAGGCTCATGCACACGTTCAACTGGTGCGCGGCGATGGTGTCGTTCGGCGCCAGCAACACCGTCTGTTCGAGCATGTTGCGCAGTTCGCGCACGTTGCCCGGCCAGGTGTAATTGAGCAGCAACTCTTCGGCCTGCTGGCTGAAATGCAGGTTGGGTTTGCCGTAGCGTTTGCCGTGACTGGCTAAAAAATGCCGGGCCAGCAGCAGCGCGTCGTCGCCCCGGGCATACAGGCGCGGCACCTTGATCGAGATGATCCGCAGGCGAAAGAACAGGTCACGGCGGAACTTGCCCTGCTGGACCATTTGTTCGAGGTTGCAGTTGGTCGCGCTGATCACCCGCAGATTGACCTTGCGCTCCTTCACCGAGCCGACCCGGCGGATGGTGCGATCCTCCAGCAGCTTGAGCAGTTTGGCCTGCAGCACCAGGTCCATCTCGCCGATTTCATCGAGAAACAGCGTGCCGCCGTCCGCCGCTTCCACCAGCCCGACGCGGCGGTCCTTGGCATCGGTGAACGCACCTTTCTCATGACCGAACAGCTCCGATTCCACCAGGTTGGCGGGGATCGACGCGCAGTTGAACTCAATGAACGGACCTTTGCTGCGTACGCCATCGAAATGCAGCGCACGGGCCACCAGTTCCTTGCCAGTGCCTGTCTCACCTTCCACCAGCACCGGCGGCAGGTCACCACCGGTCATGCGCCGCTCGGCTTCGAGCAACTGGCCGATGGTGTTCTTCAGATGCAGCATCGGCTCTGATTCGCCGATCAGCGCCTGCACCCCGGACTTTTGCGCCTCGCGCTCCTGATAGAACGACAGCGTGCGCTCCATCCGTTCGGTGGCCAGGGCCTTGTCCAGCAGCAGTTTGAGCTCCGGCAGCGCGACCGGTTTGGTGACGTAATGAAAGGCGCCCTCCTTCATTGCGACCACCGCGTCTTCGACGTTGCCGTAACCGGTCATCATGATCACTTTCAGATCCGGCGCGCTGATGCGCAGCTTCTGGATCAGGTCGTGACCGCTCATGCCCGGCAGCGAGTTGTCGGTCAGCACGATGTCCGGCATAAAGCTTTCCAGTTGCCCCAGCGCGTCTTCGGCCGAATGGCAGACCGTCACCTCGAAGTCTTTGCGTTCCAGGTAGGTCTGAATATTCTCGGCCAACAGTTCGTCATCCTCGACCAGCAGAATGCTGTGTTCCATATTCCCCTCCCGATGCCACTTTAAAGTTGAGACTGACGCGGGTTCCTTCCTGCTCGCGGCTGGTCAGCACGACCGAGCCCTGAAAACGCTCCATGATTCTTTTGACCAGTGCCAGGCCAACCCCGAGGCCGCCCTGCTTGGTGGTGAAAAACGGTTTGAACACCAGTTGTTGCTGCTGCGCGTTCATGCCTTTGCCGGTGTCCCCCACCGTCATGCAGACCTGGCCGGCATGGGGTGCCTCAATCTCGACACTCAGCACGCCGCCCTTGGGCATGGCCTCCAGGGCGTTGGCGAACAGGCTATTGAGAATCTGCGTCAGCAACACCTTGTGGCTGACCACCGGCGGGCAGTCCTGCAGGTTGAGTCGTACCTCGACGCCGTTGCGCCGGATCAGCGCCTCGAACGCGCCGAGGGAATCTTCCACGGCGGCGCGCAGTTCCAGCGCCTCGCCGTCGTCACTCATCGGCCGCAGCGAAACCAGCAACTCCCGGACCCAGCGCGACATGCGGTCCACCTGACTGATGATGTCGCCAATATTGCGCTGGGCGCTCTGGCTGGCCACTTCCTGGGCCAGTTCGGCACTGGAGCGAATGGTCGCCAGCGGATTGCGCAGGCTATGGGCCACCGCCGAGGACATCTCCCCCAGGGCGACAAAGGTTTCGTTGCTGATCAGTTGTTGCTGCTGGCTGTGCAGCAGGGTCGAGGCGCGCCGCACGATCCAGAACAGGCCCAGGTAAATCGCCGCCCCGCCGAGAATCGTCGCCGCCCAGATCGAGGCAAATCCGCGGTCGATGCGATCCACCAGATCCGCCGGTTCCTTGTATATCTCGACCATGGCGATGACTTTGCTTTTGTCGGCGTTGAACATCGGGATGTAGTTCTCGATGAACAGGTATTTGGGTTCGCGGGAGAGTTTCTGCTCGGGTTTCTCGTCGTCGATCTTGTGATAGCTGGAGGACACCGGCACTTTCATTTCGAACGACTCGTCCAGCTCGTCATCGTCCTCGAACTTGACACCGATAAGTTCCGGGTTGGTCGACCAGATCACCGAGCGATCCAGGGCATAGACCGTTGCCAGCAGCACATCCGGCAAGTGTTCGACGTGATCGAGAAACTCGGCCCGGGCCGCGCCATGGGCCAGCGGATCGACGTCGGGAAAGTTTTCGTCCTGACGCGGGTCAAGCATTTCACCCATGGTGCGCAGCGGTGTGATGCCGGCATGGCGCATTTCCGCATCGCCGATGGCCTGGACGAATTGCGCGGTGAGCAGCGCATCGCGCTCGACGCTTTCAGTGACCACGAAGCGCGTGGAGATATAACCCAGCCCCAGCGCCACGGCGGCAATGATGAAAAAACTCGCCAGCGAGAACCAGCGCAGCAGATTGAACTGCGCGCCCCAACCCTTGATGGCGGCCGCCGCAACGTTCGGCGCCGGTGTTTGTTGTTCTTCCAGTCGTTGCATGGGGGTGCCCTGGCGTTTTTTTGTATCGAACCGGTTACAGCCACCTCTCGAATGAGTGTAGGTGGCTATCACCGCAATACAGGACTCAAAGTCGCTATTTGGTCGTTAGCGCATACGACTCACCGTTTCGCTGCTAGCGGCCGCACGGGTTGGCGTCAACGCCCCGTCAGCCAAGGGCTGCGTGGTCGGGTGCTGACGCTCGGTTTCATCGCGCAGAAAGTCGATGATCGACTGCGCCGACTGTTCGTCGAGGCGCAGATTGGGCATCGGAATCCGCTCGTATTGTTCGAACAGTTGCAGCGCAATCGGGTCTTTTTCTGCCAGTACCCGATCCGGCTCGCGGATCCAGCGGTTGAGCCAGGCCGGGTCACGCTGGCGGGTCACGCCGATCAGGTCCGGGCCGATGTTGCGCATGCCGATGCCTTCACCGTCCTGCGGGCCGAGGCTGTGGCAGGAGGCGCACCGAGTGCGGAACAGTTCTTCACCGTTGCTCGGCGGGCGAATTTCCGGCGCATTGGCGTAGCTTTCTTCGATACTCGGCTGCTTCCAGTTCTGCAGGGTGTTGGCCAGTTGATCGGCGAGGATCCACGGGTTCTCGAACGGCGAGGCCTTCATCCAGCGTCCGGTGCTCTGGTTGCCGACGATCAGGCTCAGGTTGTGGTCCTTGGTGCGGCCGTTGTCGACGCCCTCGATGAACAGCCCGAGTTTCTTGCGCAGGTCGGTGACATCTTCGAATTCGCCGGTGAGGAATTTCCAGCCGGGGCCGACCTTGAAGCGTTGTGAATAGGCCTTGAGGACCTCGGGTGTGTCGCTCAGCGGATCGATGCTGATCGAGTAGAAAAAGATGTCCTGTCCGACCCGATCACCCAGCAGTTTCTGCACCTGACGCAGGCGTGCGGTTTCCAGTGGGCAGGAGTCACTGCACGAGGTGAAGATGAAGTTAATCACCACCACCTTGTCTTTGATCAGGTCATCGAAAAAGCGCACCTGCTTGCCGTCCTGATCGGTCAGCAAAGTGTTGGGGAAATAGTCGCCACCCCAGGGGGTGGCGGATTCGCTGGCGCCTTCGGGCAGCGCTTGATGGGCGATGAGCACCTGACTGCCGAGCAGGCAGGTGACCAGCACCAGAATCAAGTGCATGCCCAGGGCGCGGGAGCGCGGCGTTGGCCGGGTCATGTCGGCTCCCTCCCTGCTCATTTCTTCACGGTCACTTGCGGGCCGAAGCCATCGCCAGCGCGGAAGGTTGGCAGCGCGGCGGAGTTGACGTAGCGCACGCCATCCCAGCTCGGCAGCGGTGTCGGCATCAACTGCAGTTGCCCGGGTTTCTCGAGGTCCCAACGCAGCAGCATCGAGTTGTCCTCATGCTGGGTGTTGTGACAGTGCTCCATGTAGGTCCCGGCGAACTCGCGGAAGTTGATCGCCATTTCCACGCTGTCCAGCCCGTCGGCTTCGGAGCCGATGCGATAGACATCCTTGCGTGCCCATTTTTCCCATTCAGGCGGGGCCTTGCCGCCACGGCTGAGGATGATCCCTTCCTCGAAGTGCACGTGCACCGGATGGCTCCAGCCCTTGCCGCCGAGCTTGATGTTCCACACCTCCAGGGTGCCGAACCCGGCAGTGCCGGCATCGGTCGGGCCGCTGGCCAATTTCGTTGACGCATTCAACCGGCGTGGGTCCATGTGGAAGCCGAAGCCGCCATCGGTCTTGACCGTCCACGGTGCTTCATCGGTGCCGTCGCTGCGGCCGAATGTGAAGGTCCGGTGACGGGCGTTGGCCAGCAGCGCCTTGTCGGCGGCGTTGTCGCGGTGGATCTTCAGCGGGATCATCACCATGCCTTCAGCCTTGCCCGGTTTGGCCGGTTCGTAGGCTGCCGGGTCCATGGCCAGGTCCTGGCCGGTAAAAGGCTTGACGTTGAGCTGCAAGACCTTGCCTACCGCCGGATCGCCCTTGTCCCATTGCGGGCCTTTGCTGGTCTGTTTGATCACCGCCAGGTACTTCTCGGAGAGCACGTCGGACAGCGAGATCGTCTCTTTCGGGCCTTTGCCGTCGTCCTGGGCCTGAAGGTTGACGAAGAACAGTTTGTCGCCCGGTTTGATGCCGTTTTTCGAGAAGTTGACGATGATGTCGAACCGCTCGGCGATGCCTTGGGTCGGCAGAATCGCGTTGTGGTTCTGTTTGTCGCCGTCGGCATCCAGGTCCATCGAGCCGTCGAACGGCACGCTGTGCTCCATGATGTTGCCGTCGTTGGCGATCATGTGGAACGGCACGCGGCTGTAGGAAACACCGGAGTTCTTCGGCCCCTGGAATTCACCGCTGGTGCCTTTGATTTCCCGCACCAGCGCGAGTTTGAAGTAGCGCGAGACCGAACCGTTGAGGATGCGGAAACGGTAGCTGCGGGCGCGCACGTCGAGGGTCGGTTTCCACTGCCAGTTGACCAGCACCTGATCGCCGATGAAGCCATCGGTGTTGAACGGGTTGAACCACAACTGACCTTCCTGATCCCAGGCCTTGTCGGCGAACACCAGGTTGACGTCGTAGTCGCGGTTGCCCCACGGCAAAGCGCTGCCGCTGGGGAAACGCAGGTTGACCCCGTCGTTTACCGATTCGTTGCCGCGATCCAGGGCGCTGTAGTAGTTCATCATCGCGGCGTTGCCCTTGTAGACGTTCTGCGCGGTGAAATCGAGCATGTGGTCGTGGAACCAGTGGGTGCTCATGGTTTCGCGCCAGTCGCCACGGATCTTGATGGTGCCGTGGTCGCAGGTCTTCTTCGCAGGCTGCAGGTCGTTGACCCACAGGGTTTCCCCTGGCGCACACGGGAACGCCGCACGCGGATCCTCAGCCTTGGTGTTGATGCTGTCGTAACCGGCGAGCTGGATCGGCCAGCGATAGTCGTAGTACTGGCCGGGGAAGAAAAACGCGTTGGCATAGCCGTCGCTTTCCGCCGGCGCGTGGCCGTTGTGCTCGTGGGTGGTGATGGTGTGCAGACCGAAACCACGGTTCGCCGACGGATCGATCGGCAAGCCGTTGTAGTGACGCATCATCACCGGTTGGCCGTAGCGCACCATCAACAGTTTCGGCGGCAGCGTGCCGTCGAAGGTCCACACCGAGTTGTGGTTCTGCACCGGCATCGCCGGGTGGAAACGCGCATCGACGCCCTTGGCCGTGCCATCCGTCGCCGGCACGCCGGCAACGTTGTGGTACAGACCGCCAGGACCGAACTCGCCGACGGCATAACCGTGCATCTGCCGACTGTCACGCAGGCCGCCGTTCAGACGCGCACCGGTCTGCACGGTCTTGTAGGCGACTTGCGGGTAGAACTCGTTCCAGCGCTGGTGGGCCCAGCCTTTTCCCGGTGGCCGCCCTTCGGCGGACGAACCGATGTGGCGGTTGAGGAACAGCTCGATCTGCGACTGCCACGGGTTGCGGTCGACGACGTTGGAGAACTGGCTCGGGAACGGCGTCAGCCCCGGTTGCCGCAGGAACGCGTCCAGCGCGGTGCCCGGTGGCGCACTGCGGGCGACACTGTTCGGATCCTGGGCCGGCGCCGGGCCGATCGCGGCTGGCGGAAAGCCCAGCGGCGCGGCCGGGGTGGTCGGGTCGAGTTTTTCCGGGCCGAACTCTTCGAACAGGACGATTTGCTGGGTAAACGGCTGAGCGCCAAACAGCGGGCTCGGCTTGCCGTTGGTGGGGTAGTTGAAACTGGTCTGCACGGTCGGCGGCAGGATGTTTTCCGAACGCGTGGTGTTGCGCGTGCCTTTCACCCCGTCGGGCAGATCGAAGGAATCTTCGTTGGCCTCGGGCATGGTCAGGATGGCGTTGAGGGCCGCCGGTTCATCGGCCGGCTCGTCGTAATATGCGGACGGGTCGGAGGCTTCCGGCTGGTTTTCGTCGTCGATCGGGCTCGCTCGGACCCCGGCCATGTTGCCCAGGGCCAACATCAGAAAGACGCTCAAAGGCGTCAGCAGAAACAGCTTTTTGGGGTCACGCGTTGTTCTGTCCATCACCAGCCGCCTCATCTAAGGAAGGGGTGATGGTGTTTTGCAATTAGCTCGCCAACGTATTAATCCCCGTTGAAACAAGCCGTTACAGACGCTGTTGAATTCCCCACTCCCCGGTGACCGGGGCCTGACACCCGCTCCTGGGGAAAGTTCACCCCATTACTGGATGAGCTGAAACGCCAGACGAACGGTGGTGCCCTCGCCTTCGCGGCTGTCCAGGGTCACGCCGCCGCCAAAGCGCTCCATGATCCGTTTGACCAGCACCAGCCCTACGCCGAGGCCGCCCTGCTTGGTGGTGAAGAACGGCCGGAACGCCATGCTGCGCTGTTCTTCGTTCATGCCTTTGCCGGTGTCACTGAGCATGACGCTGACGCCGCCGTTGTTTGTGGGTTCGAGCGTAATGGTCAACGTACCGCCCTTGTCCATGGCTTCCAGTGCGTTGGCCAGCAGGCTGTTGAGGATCTGCGTCAGTTGTACCGGCTGGCTCAGCACCATCGGCGTCTGCTGCGGATGAAACACCACGTGCACGCCCGCTTTGGCGATCTGTTGTTCGAACGCCACCAGACTTTCATGCAGCGCCGCCACCAGGTTCACCGGCTCTGGCTCGTCATTCAGCGGTCGCAGCGACTGCAACAGTTCGCGCACCCATTTCGACATGCGATCGACCTGGCCGATGATGTCCTTGATGTTCTTCTGCGCCGGCCCCGCGTCGAATTCCAGGGCCAGTTCGGCGCTGGAACGGATAGTCGCCAACGGGTTGCGCAGGCTGTGCGCCACCGCCGAGGACATCTCACCCAATGCGACAAAGGTTTCATTGGCAATCAGTTGCTTCTGCTGCACCGCCAACAGAATCGCCGCCCGCCGCACGATCCAGTACAACCCCAGATAAATCAGCCCGCCGCCCAGCGCCGTGGCCAGCCATATCAGGGTCAACCCCCGTTCCATGCGGGCGATCAGGTCCTTGGGTTCCTTGTAGATCTCGACCATCGCGGTGACGTTCTTGCCGTCGGCGTCGAACAACGGAATGTAGTTCTCGATGAAGATGTAATCCGGCGGTACCACGAACTTCTGTTCTTCACGACCCTTGTCGACGTTGTGATAACTGGCTGATACCGGAATTTTCTCGTTGAACGCGCGATCAAGGTCTTCGTCGGCATGGATACGAGTGTTGACCAGTGCGGGGTTGGTCGACCAGATCACCAGGCGATCCGGCGCGTAAACGTTGGCGAGGATCACGTCCGGCAGATGCTCGATGTGATCGAGAAATTCGCCCCGGGCGCTGGCCCGGGCCGCCGGGTCGACGTCGGGAAAGTCCCGGTCCTGGCGCGGGTCCAGCAAGTCGCCCATGGTGCGGATATTGGGAATCGAAACGTGGCGCACCTCAGCCGAAGCGATGGCCTGAATGAACTGCGCCGTCAGCAAGGCATCGCGCTGCACACTTTCTTCGATCACGAAACGCGTCGACACCGTGCCGAGCGCCACAGCCACCGTGCCGATCACCGCCATGCTGATCAACGAAAACCAGCGCAGCAGATTGAACGGCTGCTTGCGCGAGCCCAGCCGCAGACTGCTCTCCTCGACCGGTAGCGTTTTTGACTGCATGTTCATGGCGGCGACTTCCCGATACGTCCCTATAGGGTTATAGCCCACGGTTGGGTGATTGCCCGGATGCGGGGGGTGAACGGCCCCGGTGTCGCCGCTCAACGGAGTCGGGAGTGTGCTGAATGGATCAACTACTTACGACGCTACGGAGCGAACGATGCTATCGATCCTCCCGGCTGTGCCACAGGCGCAATAAGTAGATGCTCGATCCTACTATTTCGTACCGCATCTCGTAGTGCCCAACCAGAATCCTGCGCACATCGCGCGGCTCGAACTCTTCCAGGCGTTCACCCAGGCGAGGATTGCCCATCAGCATCATTGGCGCAGCGGTGAGTTGTTGAATCGTTCGCGCGGCGGCCGGTTGATTCACCGCCGATAAAAATTCGTAAAGCCTTGTGAGATCGGAAAGACCTTTGCTGGTCCACTTCAACTCCATCAGCGGGGTACCGCAAGAGGCGTATCGGTACTCAAACTGTCGGCCCATGCCTGTACGGCCTGATGATCAATGACCCGGCCAGCGTCAACATCGGCAAGCGCCTCAAGCGTCAGCCGGCTGCGTTCCTCTTCTTGATCAATCCAGGCGCTGAGGGCTTGTTTCACAATCCAGTTGCGCGAACGCTCCAGACGCTCAGCCATCAGATCAACCTTTTCAGCCAGTTGCACAGGGACATGTGCAGTCACAGATCGGGTTTTCATTGTTGTAGCCATATGAAGTTGACTCCTGAAAGGTGAAGGCACCGGTTGCTCACGAGGCGGCAACTTATGCTCAGGCTAGCCTCGATGATTGCTTTTGCGCGATCACGATACAAATTGAATCAAAGTTAATCACAGTTACTAAGCACCTGCCACGGCACCCGACGGAATACGGAGGCCACCGCAGGAAAAAACTCCTTGTGATGAGTCATACAGTGAGCGGCTCCCCCACAGTCCCCAATGCTGGGGACTGTCGCCCGATGCCCGCACTGCAAAAAATCTCCACCCTCACTCGCCAACCCTTGCGCCACGGGCCTTTGCCAGCTGTTGCCCGGTCGTTGGTATGGAAGTTGTAAAGCCCCTCTGCAACTGACCCACCCCCAAGGGGCAGGCACTTCGATAGAGGGATTAACTCATGCACCCTTTACTGTCCAAAACCGCGACCGTCCTGGTCGTGAGCGCCCTGGCCCAGGGCATTGCCCAGGCCGCTCTGTTCGCCGTCGATCCCGGCCCCTATGCCCCGGCGACCGGCGGATTTGCCAGTTGGTATCAGGACACTCACGGTCGCACGCTGGACCTGTGCCTGTCCAAAGCGCTCAGCTCGCGCGTACCGAGCACGCCCGGCGCCCCTTCGTACATGTGCTCGCTGATCCCCGCGCCGGGGGTATTCGATGACACCCAACCGATCGTCTTCCCGACCAACTTTCCCGACGAAGCGTTCTGGTTCACCGCCGACGGCACCGTTGTCGATGCGGCCCGGGGCATCAACCTGTCCTATGGCTCGGCCGTCGAAGCGGCATTCAGTGGCGGCGATCCGGTAGAAGGCGACCAGATCAGCTTCGCCCGCATCCGCATCCGGGTCGATGTGCCCACCGCCGGTACCTACGTGATCACTCACCCCTACGGCGTCGAAGTGTTCAACGTGGACACCCCCGGTCGTCGCGCGATCAACATGACCCGCGACATCGGCATCGGCAGCCCGAAAACCTACGACGGCGCGCTCAAGGGTGACGTCGGGCCGTTCCTGCGCAGCGTCAACGGGCCCTACACCGAGACCAATCCGGTGAGCGGCGGCGCCGAACAGTTCGTCGGCGACCCCAACCTCGAAGAAGCCGTGACCGGCAGCCCGTTCAACACCAACTTCCTGCGCATCGAAGGCCCCGGCGGGATCGATCTGCGCACCACGGTGTTTGCGGTCTCCGGCAAGTTGTCGACGGTGGTTCGACCCACGCCGCTGATCACCGAGCGCAGCACCTACTCGCGCAAACCCGGCGACAGCGCCCCGGTGGCCCAGCAGGACGTGTTCGTCAAAGCCCCGCCCGCCCCGGCCACCGTCGCGGTCACCAGCAGCACGCCGGTGCTCAACCTCAAAGAGGCCGACAGCACCGGCAGCTGGTACGCGCAATCGCAGGTCAACCCGACCTTGCCGACCACGCTGCAAGTGACCGCCGACAACCACCTGGCCATCGCCACCAGTTCGCCGACCACCCTGCCCATGGCCCTGACCGACCTGGTGGTGATCCAGCGCGCCGAGTACAGCCTGAGTTCCGGGCAACTGACCGTGGTGGCCTCGACCAGTGACGAAACCTCGCCACCGGTGCTCACCGCCACCTCCGGCACCGGCGCCGCCATTGGAGCCCTTGGCGGTGATGGCGCAGTGAAAACCCTGGCCACCGGGATCTCGCCGATTCCACCGGCCAGGGTCCGGGTGACGTCGTCCAACGGCGGCAGCGATACCGAAGAAGTGGTCATCGTGCAATGAACGCTCACATGCCCAGATCCGCATCAGGAGGCATCATGAACAAGTGGCCACGCTTCGCGCTCAACGCGCTCGGGCTGACAATCTCGCTGACCGGCAGTGCGTTCGCGCAACTGGCCGCCGTCGATCCCGGCCCCTACACCTTCGCCACCGGGAAATTCCCGATGTGGTATCAGGACAACAACCTGCTGTCGATGGAGCTCTGCCAGTCCCGCGCCGCCAGCTCGCGAGTGCCGGCCGCCACACCGCCGGCGTACATGTGCACCCTGCTGCCGGAACCGGGGATTTTCGACGATACGCTGCCGATGGTTTTCCCCGACAACTGGCCGCCGGAAGCCTTCTGGTTCCTGGCGGAAACCAATATTCCTAACAACGGGGCCGGTTACGGCATGGACGCTTATGTTGCCGGGGTCGAAGCGGCATTTGCCTCGGGTAATCCGGTGGACGGTGATCAGCAGAGCTTCGCGCGGATCCGCATCCGGGTGAACGTGCCCGTGGCCGGCACCTACACCATCACCCACCCGTATGGTGTGGAAACGGTCACCGTCACCACGCCAGGCCGGCGGGCGATCAACATCACCAAGGACGTCGGCATCGGAGCCCCGGGCAATTTCAGCGGCGCGCTCAACGGCGCCATCGGGCCGTTCCTGCGCAGCATCAACGGGCCTTACACCGAAGTGAACCCGGACACCGGCAACGTCGAAACCTTCGTCGGTGACCCGAATCTCACCGAAGCGGTGACCGGCAGCCCGTTCAATACCAACTTCGTGCGGATCGACGGTCCCTCGGGCGCCGGCTCGATTCAGACCGCCCTGTTCACTGTCGCCGGCAAAGTCCTCGACAACCGTCAACAGACCCAGGTCGCTCTTGATCGCGCCACCTATCGCCGGACCTCTGCCGGGGTGCGCACCGAAGTGTTCGCCAAGGCTGACAGCAGCTCCACCCTGTGCTTCCGCGAAACCCTCGCGCTGCTGCCCGGCCCACCGAAGACGCCGTGCCAGACCAGTCTGTTGGGTGACAACAACGGCTTGTTCTTCGGCCAGCGTCTGGGCAACGGGACCCTGCCATCGGTGATCGTCGTGACCGCCACCAACCCGGCCGGGACAACGCGCCCGACCTCGGTCTCGGCGAAGCTCACCGATGTGGTAAAAATCCAGACCGCCCGCTACAGCTGGGCCAATCACAGCCTGCTGATCGAAGCCACGTCGACCGATGAAGTCGCCGTGCCGGACATGGTCGCCCAAGGCTACGGTCGCCTGTCGAAGACCGGCACCCTGCAAAAAATCACCGTCGCCGACCTGACCCAGCCGCCGGCTACGGTCACAGTGAAATCCGCCGCCGGTGGCAGCGACACCGAGCCAGTGGTAGTTGTCGGCAACGCACCGGACACTGGAGAAAACCAGGCGCCGCTATCCGTCGCCGATACCGGCAGCACCAGTTTCGGCGTGCCGATCACCCTCAACGTCCTGACCAACGACAACGACCCGGACGGCAACGTGCCGCTGACCATCACCGCGCTGACTCAACCGCCGGCCGGCCAGGGCACCGTCGCCCTGAACGGCACTACGTCGGTGGTCTACACCCCGCCAGCCGTGGTCAACGCACCGCTGACCACAACCTTCACCTACAAGGCCCAGGACAGCAAAGGCCTGGCCTCGGTGAACCCGGCCACGGTGACCATCAGCGTCGCGCCGAACCGGCCACCGACCGCCGTCGCCGACAGCGTCGCCACATTGGGTGTCGCGATCCCGATCAACGTGCTGGCCAACGACACCGATCCGGAAGGCAACGTGCCGCTGGGCGTCGCCAGCCTGACCCAACCGCCGGCAGGACGCGGCACGGTCAGCACGGACGGTACGGTGATCACCTACACCCCACCGGCCACCGTGACCACGGCTTTCACCACGACCTTCACCTACATCGCCCGGGACAGCTTCGGCGCCCAGTCGACGCCGGCCACGGTCACCGTGCAAGTGTCGCCACGACCAGCGGCGGAAACCTTCACGATCACCACCTCGACCGTGCAGGCCCGCTCCGGCAACCGCTTCAACTGGGACTTCGCCGGCACCTCCTCGGTGACCACCGGCAACACCATCACCGTGCAGGTCACCACCCCGACCGGGCTGGTCACCCTCGGCACGACGACGGTACCGGTCACCGGACGCTGGCGGCTGACGCTGAACAACACGACGGTGGTGCCATCGGCCAATCCGACCGCCACCATCCGTTCGTCCCAGGGCACCGTGCGCACCATCTCGGTGACCACCCTCTGAGCCTACGCCCCACCCGCCCCACACCGCTTGGCGCGGAGTGGGTGGGGCCGGTCTCAGCCACGATTTCAGGTTTGCGCAACACGACACACCATAGGACAACGCCATGAACACGCCGACCGCCGCCCTGCTTTGCCTGCTCGCCCTGTGCGGCAGTGCGGGCGTGCGCGCCGACGACCTGATGGACAACGACGACCTGGCGCCCTCCGCCGACCTCGGCGAACTGCCGTCCCCGGTGGGCCAGCAAGCCCTGATCGATCAGAACGGCCAGGCCAACCTCGCCCTGCTCTCACAGAACGGTCAGTCGCTGCTCGGGCGGATTGTGCAGTCGGGCAGCAATCAGGAGGCGTACATCCTTCAGCAAGGCAGCGACCTGATGGCCTTGATCACGCAAAACGGCTCCGGCAACGCCGCTTCCATCACGCAAACCGGCAGCCACAACCGCGCGCAGATTTCGCAAAACGGCAACAACAACGACGCCAGCATCGAGCAGGCCGGCACGGGGCTGCAAAGCGCCGTGACCCAGTCGGGCAACGGCATGAGCGTTTCGGTCAAGCAATATCGCTAAGCACTGCAATCATCGGAGAGTTCATCATGTTCAAACTGACGCCCCTCACCGCCGCCATCCTGGTCATGATCAGTGCCCAGGCCATGGCCGACGACAGCCTGTCCACCCAGAGCCAGGTCGGTACTGCCAACATCGCCAATGTGAAGCAGACCCAGGCCCCGTTCAGCAGCGCCACCCAGACCCAACTGGGCCAGGGCAACGACGCCGCGGCCGTGCAAGACCATGCCAGCAGCGTCATCACCCAGGACGCGGTCGGCGACTACAACGCCGCCTATGCCGAACAACTTTACGAAGACAACGGCACCATCACCCAGCAACAGACCGGCGCCTTCAACACCACCCACGCCAGCCAGTCGCTGGGCTTCGGCGCCCCCAACACGGCCCTGCAACAACAGCAAGGCACCGGCAACTTCTCGTTCGTCTACCAGGACTCGCAGAACGGCAGCGAAGGCAAGACCTTCCAGTTCGGCGACAGCAACGAAGCCAACATCGAGCAACTGTACGAAGGCAGCGGCAACAGCTCGGTGATCACCCAATACGGCACCGCCAACTACGGCACCGCCGAACAGGTCACCCACAACGGCGGGCAGATCGGCATCAACCAGGCCGGCGAAAACAACTACGCCTACGGCGACCAGCGCAACGGCACCGGCGGCAACATCACCATCAACCAGTTCGGCAACCTCAACGGCACCGAAATCTGGCAAGACTCGCAACTGGCCAGCCAGGCCACCGTCAACCAGTACGGCGACAGCAACGAAACCGTGGTCGACCAGAGCTACGGCGAAAACAACACCGCCGCCGTCACCCAGGTCGGCAACACCAACGCCATCTATGCGGACCAGTTCGAATCGGTCAACTCGACCCTGGCGCTGTATCAAGTCGGCAACGGCAACGTGCACTACACCTACCAGAGCGGCGACGGCCACACGCTCAACGCCACCTCCGTGGGCAACGACAACAAAGTCTACGCCAGCAACTGGAAAGGCCCGCAACACGGCGGCCAGTTCGGCAGCAACCAACGCGCCACCGTCAATCAGGCCGGCAACGGCAACATCGCCAGCTTCACCCAGGACGGCGTCGGCCACATCATGACCACTCACCAGACCGGGACCGACAACAAGACCACGGTCAGCCAGGCCGATTCCTACAACGAGCTGTACTTCGACCAGAACGGCAGCGACAACATCCTGATCTCCGACCAACGCGGCACCACCAACCTGGTTCAAGGCTCGTCGAACGGCTCGGGCAACAGCGCCGAATTCGATCAATCCGGCACCGGCAACCAGGCCTACACCGCGCAGTTGTATGGCAGCGACAACATGATCACCGTGAAACAGGCTGACACCATGAACGTGGCGTACGTGACCCAGGGCGGCACCGGGAACATTGCCAATGTGGATCAGAGCGGGATGACGCAGACTGCGACCATTCAACAGTTTGGGTCGGCTAACCAGGCGACGGTATTGCAGCAGTAAGTGTCGGGTAAAAAAAACCGCGATCCCCGGGTGAGGGATCGCGGCTTTTTTATGTCAGCAGGACGATTCAGCCTTCGCTGCTCTTCACGACAGAAAACATCATGCCTGTGTGATCACCCGTCCTCGCCGAGTATTTGAGGTCGCCTACCCGACGCTCGACTGAATCTTCAGAATTGAACTTCACAATGGATTCATGGAATACCTCCATCACCATCTTTTTGTTCTCCTCCACCGGAATGTCAGGATTGAGTGCCTCGGTGGTCGCCAACAGAACAGTCAACATACGAAGCTGCTCCGCCTCCTCCTCGTTTGGAGAGATATTGATGATGATCACGTCGACGTTGCCGTCATCCTTGTCAAGGGTTCCCATCATCGTCAGGTCCTGGCTGAAAATGTAATTGAACACCCCCGTAGCGCCGGTTGTGTCGACTTCAAAGTCGGCGGCTTTGTATTCTTTTTTGTATCGACCGATAGCGGCGTTGAACGCGTCATGAAACTCGTCGACGCTCAATCCCATGGAAGTCGCAGAAGGTGAAGCGTCGCGGTTGGCGCTGGCGGAGACGCCCTCCGACCCGCCAAAGCCTGCGGCCTGCTGAACCTTGGTGGAGGTATAGGTGAGAAGAGCGAAAGACGCTCCACTCATGACCAACCCTGCCAGGAACAGGCTGAACCGGCTGGGGATCCGACCGGTTTTTCTGTCCCTGAAAAGCTTCGGCGCTATCACACCAACCACCCCAATCAAGGCGAACGTCACGGTAAACAACAGCGCCAGCGCGAACAGTATGAGCACTTATTCATTCCTTTTGATTTGCACACTGAAAGTGATGGCATTCTAACGTCACCCATGGGTAAAAGCCCATGGTCGGGTCCTACAGAAAAATGGAACGTTTTCAGAAGCTTCGGGAATTTTCTGACGAGTTGTGGCGGTTGGCCGTCGGAAGTGCAGGCTCTAGGATTTACCGGGACAACTTGATCCCCATGGAGCTAGGCCTACATGCAATTCATCCAGACAGCGACGACAGCGATACCTTTCGACCCACTGTGCCCGGTGGTTTCGGATCTTGATCCCGAGGAGCAGGCTGCGAGTTATGACCGTTGGTTTCGGGCCGAAGTACAGGCTTCTCTCGATGATCCGCGTCCGAGCATTCCGCATGACCAAGTGATGGCCGAGATATATGCCTTGATGGAATCGATGCGCAAAAGGGCTGATGCTAATTGAGATGAAATATACGACTTATAGCGGCTCGAGCCTTCTTGCCGTCTGCCTCGTACAGCCCCTGTAACAAAGCCTGATCGGTTAACCGATGGAGGCGAAAATGGTTGTAGAAGGCTTGCCCCAATCGCTGGTTATCAAAAGAGCCCATTTCCCACAGACCCAAGAATTCTGCATAGGTAGCGCTGTCGATTACCAGTGGTGGTGAAAGGTCCATGCGCTCCTCAAAAATAGTTAGTCGTCAGGAAGCAGTAGAGTAGCCAAAATCGGCATTGCGCTTTTCTACTTTTCACATTGCCAACGCAAAGCACTCACTCCGCCTCATGCTTTCTTCGTTTGTCCTCCATCAGGGCCGACATTTCAGCCATCACCTGCGCATTCGGAATGCTGGGTCGTGGGTCATCGATTGAAGCCTGTACTTTGGCAATCAACCAACGGTCGTAGCTGGCGGCCTGCTCTTCGCTTTCGAAGTCTGAAACGATTGTGGAGATCAGGGGATCCATGGTGGCTCCAATTTGAAAATGAAAAACGCGGCCCTGTTCTTGGGTCGCGTTTTTTATTGGGGATGGATCAGTCCTTCAGCTCGACGTGATCCAAGGCCTGATTCACGGCCAGCTCACTCAACATGAGGATCTGCGCGATACCCAGCGCGGTCTTGCGGTGGGAGGGGTCGAGGGTGGCGGCGAAGTTGTTGAGCATCTCGCTGGCCGAGCCCAGGGATTCGCTGGCGTTGGCGAGCAGGGATTCGGTGTTGTAGGCCGGGTTGGCGAGGTACATCGGGGCGGGTTCGTTGACGCTGCCCATGATGTGGGCGCCGGGGCAGAGGTAATGGTCCAGGGCGCGTTCGGCGGCTTCGTGGAGTTTTCTGGAGTTGATGGAGGTGTATGGGGAGGTTGGGTCGGTTTCGGGGTTGGCTGGGTTTTCGGGTGGGTTGGGTGTTGGTTTTTTCATGGTGAATCTCCGATCCTGAAATGAAGCTGGCCCATTCGGTTTCCGAACGAATGGGTGGCAGCTGTACGCAGGCTGGAAACCCGGGGAACGGAGAACCCGGTTGACCCGAAGGTCTCCCGCGCACAGCCGCCATAACGGAGTGCACACTTTTTAAGGTGCGCAAGCATACGTTATGAAAAGCGCTAGTGCGCTCGGTTCTTGTCGGGGTTTCCAATCCCGATCGCTGAATTGGCAGCGACCGAAACAGGCTAGAGCCCGCGCTTCCGACGGACAACCTGAAAACCTTGTGGGAAGGATCGTTAAAACAGACACAACTTTTAAACATTCGAGACTGAGACGCGGAGCGTACCGGCTGCATTTCCACGCGGAGCATGGGGACGATCAATGCAAGCGGAAGATCAAGAGCGCCCTCACCCTAGCCCTCTCCCGGAGGGAGAGGGGACTGACCGAGTTGTTTGGGAGAGGTACGCCGACGTGAAATACCGAGTTGCACTCAGGTTTTAAAAACACATACGTCTGCTCAAACCACCACCACCACCACCAACAACAACAACAACAACAACAACAACAAGAGCGACAGGAACAACATCAACAACTACCACTACAACCCGCGGCGAAGCCGCCCCACTCAACACGATGAGCGTTAGCTCAAGTACCGCTTTTGACGTGCCGGCCCCTTCGGCAGGCTGAGTGGAGGGATTTATCCGGGGGTGGGAGCGCAGCGACCGTTCGACGAAGTCGAACACATCGAGAGGAGGTGCAGCGAAGCAAACCGGAGGCGATGCCCCCGGATGAATCCCGGAGCGAAGGAACCCCGAGCCCCAGCGAGGGGCCGAACGCCGGGGCCCAGACCTTTGGTTACTTTGGGGCGTTTGCCAAAGTGACCCGCTGTAAGAGCGGAACCGCCAGTCGCAACACCCAAAAAAACGGATATACACACAACCCCAAAAGAACCTGGTCGGCCCAAAGGCCGCCAAGTTCACTCCGCCTCAGGATCAACTTTGTTCTGGGTGAGATACCGATTCAAAGTCTCATCCCCCGCAGGCGAAGAATTATCCCCGGCAACCTGCCACAACCGCCGCTCAATCCCCTGCGCCAGCAAATGCCCCACCGCCGCCTCGATCGCCGACAACACACAAAGCTGAGCCGGCTCATTGGTCGTGTACCCCGCCTCAGCCTCAAGCAACTTCTTGAACTCGATAAACTTGAACACCCCGGCACTGCGCGCCACCGAGTAAATCGTCTTGCTGGTCATCACATTCGCCAACACCTGCCCGCTGCGCACATCCACCGCGCGCAAATTCACAGTCACCTGATCAACCCGGTACTCACGGGACAGATCGATCCCCAGATACCGCGCCCCCTCCCCGCCGCTGCGCACGTTGGTGTCGTACGCAATGATCCCGCCCTCGAGCATCATATTCGCCGCCTGCAACGGTGGCAGCTCGGCCTGAATGTTCACCGGCGTATTCGGCTTCTTCTGCGACGCGCGAATGATCTTGCGTTCGGTCAGCAGGTTCTGCAGCCCTTCCCGCTCCAGCACCACAAACCAGCCGCTGGCCTGCAAGGCGTCCATCAACATCGATGCCGCGCCTTGGGTGACGCTGGTGGAAAACGAACTGGCCGGCGTCGGTTTGTACTGCCCGGTCTGGTCACGGAAACCGTACACCACCGCCATCAGCCGGCCCTTGGGTCGCGGCATTTTCAGCAAGTCGTAGTAGGTCGAGGCCCTGGGGGTCAGGGTCGGAGTGTCGGTGTCCTGCTCGGCCGGCATCGGCTCGCGCAGACCACACCCTTGCAATGCCGCCAACATCAGCCCTAGCACTATTATTTTTTTCATGTCCTGCACTCCCCGGAACCGTCATCCCGTCATGGGTTGAGGCCGTTCACCTGAATTTCCGAAACCTGCCCGCTCGCTCGGTCAGTCACTTCAATGGTCAGTGCCCCCGAGTCGTCGACCACGTTGACGATGAAGGCGTCGGTGGACAGGCTCCCCGTATTGCCGGTGGAGATGTTGTCCAGCAGTTGCCCCAGCAATCGCGACTGCAGCTGGCTGGTGAAGCGTTCAAGGGCCGAGGTGCCGGCCACTGTCGAACGTTTCTTCAAATCGGGATCGTCGAAGTCGTTTTGCGCCTGGGCGTTGTTGAGCAGCCAGGTGCCGTTGAGCGGGTTGCCGCCGAACGACGGGTTGACCGGCGTGTAGACCAGTTCAGTGGCCTGGACGGCGGCGGCGCCGGCGAGCCCGATCAACAACCCCGGGATCCAGAATCCGCGGCGCCGTGAGAACGTTGTCGTGTTCATAGTTCGTCCTTCTCAAGGTCGGTGGTGTCCTGCAACAAGGCTTCCAGCTTGCGCCGGACCACCTCCAGTCGAACCGAGTCGGCGGCCTCGTAGGCCTCGTCCTTCAGTTCCACGGTGTTCGGCGGCAGGAAGCGCCGATACACCAGGCGTTGCTGATATTCCACGGTCACCAGGCTGCCCCAGCGCGCGTCGGGGCGCTCGCGCACCACCAGGTTGAAATCCATCGGGCTGGTGTCGCGCAGGCGTTCGCTGAACGAGTAGTAAAAGTCGTGGCCGATGTGCGAGATCGTGTCGTCGACGATGAAGCCCATCATTTCGTCTTCCTCGGCGGCGCTGATACAGCAGGCCACCACCGACAAGATCAACGCGCACCACCACTGACGGCTCATGGCTGCAACGCCTGCGGCAGGGCCGACTGCCCTTTGATCGGGGCTCCATTGCCAGGGCCGGTGCCATCGAGAAAGGCTTTTTCAGCAACGAACTGCCAGTCCGAATAACGCTGCATGCCTTCAAAATCCGACCATTGCGAGGGGAAGTCCGCCTGCTTCAACGGCACCTCGGTGGACGGGCTGTTGATACCGGTGATGCGGCCATCGAAACCCCGTTGCAGCGCCCATTCACCGCCACCAATCGGGTCTGGGTAGAGCTGACGCAAGTGATGCCGGGCTTCTGGAAAACGCTGGTCGTCGAGCAAGTCAGCGAGTTCTTTCGGGTACTGCGCCAGCCCCGGCGAACTGCGGTAGTAGCTGCGCAGCGCCTGGGCGTACTGGGTGCCGACCCACAGCAGTTGCTTCTCGCGATCACGGCGCGACACCGTCGACCACAACTCGCCGGCACTGGCCAGGCCCATGCCCATGATCACGATCAGGAACAGCACACCCAGGTAGGTGAACCCGCCCTGCTCCACGCGCTTACCACTCGGAATACTGGCTGCCATCACGCGCCCTCCCGGTAGCACCGCTCTTGATATCGGCCACGCCGCCCGCCACACCTTCCGGCGGCGCGATCAGCACCCACTGGTCTTTGCGCTCGGTGATCGGGTCCAGCGGCGCGTTACGCAGGTAGCGCAGCTCCACCAGTTGTTCGATGGAGTCGGGATAGCGCCCGGTGTCGCCGTAGTAGTGATCCAGTGCTTCGCGCATGGCCGACAGGCTCTGGCGCAGGGTGGTTTCCTTCGACGCTTCCAGGCTGTTGAAGTAGCGCGGCAGTGCGATGGTCATCAGGGTCGCGATGATCGCCATCACCACCATCAGCTCGAGCAAGGTAAAACCCTTTTGCCGGCCCATGAGAGTCACCACTCGCGGTAAGCGATGCCGTTGAGGCCACGGCCCCTGGCGTGGGAGTAGACGTCGAACACGTCTTCGCCATCGCGCGGGTTCTGGGCCGAACTGTCGTAGGCCCGCAGGCCCCAACCACCGTTGTCGTCACGTTTGGCCGGTACCAGCGGGTCGTGAGGTATCCGGCGCAGAAAGTAGAACTTGGCACCCTTGGCACTGCGCACGTCGCGCACGCCTTCGACCAGCACCTTGAGGTTCGGCGGGTAGCCGCTGCTGTTCAGGGATTTCTCGATGTAGCCGGCATCGAAGGCACGCTTGTAGGCGTCGATGCCATCGCGGATCTGATACAGCGCGGTGCGCAGCTCCTGCTCTTTGCCACGCCGCACCAGGGTCTCGGTCAGCGGCGCGGCCATGCCGGCCAGCAGGCCGATCAGGGCCAGCGTCACCACGACTTCGATCAAGGTAAAACCGCGCTGGGAGGCGTTCATGATCAAGGCTTCTCGACAGTGACACGGGTGGTAGCCACGGCGGCCTCACCGATGGCGCGAGGCTGTGCGGCCGGGGTTGGCATCACGTAGTTCTGCGAACGGTCCGGCGCCTGAATGTGCATGCTGGTTTCGGTGCCGGTGGGGAATTCCATGTCCGACGGGCTCTGGTACGGCAGGTTGCGCACGATCCGTGGCGTGATCGACAGCACCAGTTCCGACTTGCCGATGGTGTCCTTGTTGCTGCCGAACAACCGGCCCAGACCCGGAATGTCGCCGAGGCCCGGAATCTTGTTGCCGGTGGCGCCATGGTCGTTGCGCACCAGGCCGGCGAGGATCTGGGTTTCACCGTCATGCAGGCGCAACGCAGTCTGGGCGTTGCGAGTGTCGACCTGGACCGGGATCGTCCCTTGGCGGGTCGGTTCCAGCGGTGTGGCGTTGCTCACTTCCAGCGCAATCTTGATCGCCACTTCGTTGTTCAGGTGCACGGTCGGGGTCACTTCAAGCTTCAGACCGACATCCAGATAGGTCACGCTTTCGGTGATCACCGGCCCCTGAGTGGACGGCACCGACGTGGCACTGATGATCGGCACACGCTGACCAATGTGAATGCGCGCCTGCTCGCGGTTGCTGACGCGGATCACCGGGCTGGCGAGGGTGTTGATGTCGTTGTCCTGCGCGTTGATCTTGGCCTGCGGCGAGGGCGTGATCGAGATCCGGTCGGAATTGATGCCCTTGAGTTGCCCCAGCAAGGTCACCGCAGAACCGTCGCCGTTGACCACGCCGAAAGTGCTCGGCCATTGCAGGCCCAGGTCGAGTATGCGCTGGGTGGCGACTTCCATCACTTCCACTTCCAGCACCACTTCCGGGTTGGACTGGTCTTGCGATTGCAGGAGCTTCTCGGCCATGCGCACCGCGTCTTCGGTGTCGCGCATGGTCAGGGTGTTCAGGCGTTCGTCGACGAACACGTCGCGGGTCTTGAGCATGGTCTTGATCATGTTCAGCGCGGTGTTGGCGTCGATGCTGGTCAGGTAGAAGGTGCGCATCACCAGCTCTTGATAGTCCTTGAGCTTCTGCGGCGAGTCCGGGTAGATCAGCAAGGTGTTTTCGTTCACCACTTTCTGGTGCAACTGGTTCTGTTGCAGCAGCAGTTGCACGGCATCTTCGATGCGCACGTCACGCACGAAGATCGTGGCTTTCATGTCCGGACGCAGGTCCTTGTCGAAGATGAAGTTCAAACCGGCGACCTGCGACAGCACTTCAAAAATGGTCTTGAGGTTGGCGTCGCGAAATTCCAGGGTCACCGGGCGGTCGAGCCGGGTGCGCAGTTGCGGGTACTGGATCACGTTGCGGCTCTGCACCAGACGGATGTTGCCTTGCAGCTCCAGCGCACCGTCGTTTTTCGGATCGAGTTCGAGGATCTGCTTGACCTGGCGGTCGGCGCCGTAGATGTCGCCCCGACGCAGGTCGCCGCGGGCCAGTTCGAGCTTTTCGTCCATGCTGCGCAGGTAGTCGAGCTGGCGCAGGGCATCCTGGGCGCGGCGGTTGTTCGGTTCGATGGTCAGCACCCGGTTGTAAGCCAGGCGTGCGTTGGTGAAGTCACGGCGGGCGCGATCGGTGTCACCCGATGTCAGCAGCGCGGTGATCGCCTTGGCCCGGCCGCTGTTGAGCAGCAAGTGCAGCTCGGTATCCCGTGGATTTTCCCGCAGGCCTTCCTGGATCCGGGCCAGACCCGCCTCGTACTGCCCCTGATCGATCAGGTCGGCGGCTTCCTTGTTGGCGACCTGCGCGGAACTGCACGCGGCCAGCCCGGCGCACAGGCCGAGGCTCATCAGCAAACGGGATCTGTTCATTGCGTACTCCCCACAGACAAGGTCTGCGACAAATGCAGAGGCAGGTAGACCAGGCTCAGTTCCAGCTCGGAAATGCCGGTGATCTTCCAGGTGTCGTCGATCACATCCCCGTTGCGCACGACGTAGATTTTTTCGCCGTCCTGCAAAAACACTTGCAGGTCGCTGCGGTCATGCAGGCGGCCGACGAACTGGAACGGCACCGGTGGCAGGCTCGGGGCTTGCACCACCGGGGTCGGGTTGACGGGTTGTTCGGTGACGCTGGCCAGGGTCGGCGCGGCCTTCCAGGACTTGGCGGCAAACAGGTCGCCGGCCGGGCTCAGGTCCTTGATCGGCGCTGCGCCAGCCTTGGCGCTGCTGGCCGGCAAGGCGCCACGGGCGGTGGCTTTGGCCGGGGTCGAGACGGCGATGTCAGTGGCCTCCGCGTCGTCGCTCGGCGAAAAGTACTCGGGCAACCAGGCCAGCGCCGCCGCCACGCCGAAGAACGCCACCCACCCCGTTACGCGCTTGGTGTTCATCACGACCTCGACAGGTAAAGAGTCATACGGATCCGGCCGTTGAGGTCGGTGTCGGCGATCTTCTTGCGTTGAAACTCGACGTCTTCCACCACCACCGCCGGCAACTGGCCGAGCAAGGCGTGCAGGAAGCGCCGCAGTTGCGGGTAGCTGCCACGCACCGGCAGCAGGATCTGATAACGCGCCAGATGAGTCTTGGGATCGACGCCGAGGGCGTATTCGCCGCGCGCCAGGGTGATGTGTTCCTGCGCGGCCAGGGCGTAGATGCGGTCGATGGCGACGGTGGCTTGCGGCTGGGCCGGCAGCTTGTTACGGAAATCATCGAGCTGACGTTGCGGCACCACTGGCGGGGCAATGCTGCCGTCCTCGACCTTGGCCAGGTATTCGGTGGCTTCCTGGGTCTGCTGGCTGAGCTGTTGCAGCGATTGCCAGCCCGGCAGCAAACCACCGAGCGCCCAGGCGACGCTGATCAGCAGCAGCACCGACCCGGCCAGACCTGGAACGCCGAGGCCCTGCAGGTATTCGTGGACGATCAGTCTAGGGATTCGCATCGCCCATCTCCCAGGTTGCCGACAGGTTGAACTGCACCGGTTGCTCCGGCAATTTGACGACGATTTCGTGGCTCAACAGCGACACGTCGGACAGCTCGTCGCTGGCCTCCAGGCGCTTGTGGAAATCCAGCATCGCCTGCAGATCCCGCGCCTCGGCGCTGATCCGCACCTGCCCTTTGCGTGCATCCGGGGTCAGGGTCAGCAAGGCGATGTCGTCGCGGGGCATGGCTTCGAGCATGGCGAACAGGCGTTCCCAGGGGCGACGCAGTTGCTGCGAGACCTTGCGCATTTCGGCGAGGTTCTGCGCCTGCTCGCGGGTTTCCGCCGGACTCAGGCTGGTCTTGGCACCGCTGTCGCCGGTGAGCTGGCGCTGGGTGTGCTGCAAGTGACCTTGCTGCTGTTCAGCCTGATCGCCGAGATGCTGCTGCACGCCGAAGCACACCAGCGCAAGGAACACACCGCCGCCGAGCAGGCTCCAGCCCAACGGGCCGGAGCGCGGACGGGGCTGGAAGTCGAGGTTCAGGGCGCGCATCTCAGGCCACCGCCCGGGACATGACGTACAAAGCGTCACGCACGGTCATCGAGGCGTCTTCGAGGGTGCGCAAGTGCACCCCCGCCACATCCGGTTGCGCATCGAGGCGCGCCGGGGCGTGCAGATAAACGTTGAAGGCACGTTCGCTGGTGGAGGCTTGCAGTTGCCGTTCGCGACCGATCAGCGCGCTGAGTGCCGCATCGCTGTCGTTGCCGCCCACCGAACGCACCGATACCCAGCGCCCTTCCCTTGCCAACAGCAACACGCTGCGTTGCGGTTCGGCGACGATGAACAGGAAGTCGCCAGTGTCGAGGCTTTTGTCGAAACGGTTGAAGGCACTCATCAAGTACGGCTGCACTGAGCGCAGACGCAGGCCGCGGCCAGTGACCTGCGTGCGCAGGCGTTCCAGCAAGTCCTGCGGCAAGGCACTGGCGATCCGGTCGTGACCGGCCGGCTCGGCGGACAGCACCAGACTCCAGGGTTGGGTCGGTGCGCCGAACAGGTCTTCGAAACACAGCTGGGCGAAGCCGCGCAGTTCTTCAGGGCTGCTGATCTGCTCGCTCCACGGCACCAGGCAGAAACGGCTGAAATGCCCGGAGATCACCACGCTCAACTCCGAGCCTGCGCGAGCGTGTTCGCCGAGCAGGCGGTCGAGGGTATCCAGCGCCACCGCGTAACTGTGGAAGCCTTCGTCGATGTAGCCGACGCTGCCCAGCCACACGGTTTCGCTGCCCCGGCGCTGGCCGAGACCGACACCGCTGGCACCAAGCACCGCGATAAATTGATCACGCGATAAAAGTGACACGATTGATCTCCTCCAGCGTGGTCCGACCGTGCTCCACCAGTTCCAGCGCCGATTCGCGCAACAGGCGCAAACCACGGGAACAGGCCAGGGCCTTGATCCGGGTGATGGGTTGGCGCTCGACGATCATCTGCCGCAGTTCGTCGTCCAGGTGCAGCAGTTCGGCAATTGCCGTACGCCCGCGATAACCGCTGCCCCGGCAGTGGCCGCAGCCCTTGCCGTGGACAAAGTGGTAATGGCCGACCTTGTGCGGGTCGAGGCCGGAAGTGCGCAGTTCTTCATCGCTCGGGGTGGCCGGTGTGCTGCAGTGGCTGCACACCAGACGGATCAGGCGCTGGGCAAGAATCGCGTTGAGCGCCGAGACCAGGCTGTAGGGGTCGATTTCCATTTGAGTGAAACGACCGATCACGTCGAACACGTTGTTGGCGTGGATGGTGGTGAAGACGAGGTGCCCGGTGAGCGCCGATTGCACGGCGATCTGTGCGGTGTCCGGGTCGCGGATTTCGCCGACCATGATCTTGTCCGGGTCGTGGCGCAGGATCGAACGCAGGCCACGGGCGAAGGTCAGGCCTTTTTTCTCGTTGACCGGGATTTGCAGCACACCCGGCAACTGATATTCCACCGGGTCTTCGATGGTGATGATCTTGTCCACACCGTGGTTGATCTCGGTGATCATCGCGTAGAGCGTGGTGGTCTTGCCGCTGCCGGTGGGGCCGGTCACCAGCACCATGCCGTAGGGTTCGGCGGCCAGACGCCGCAGCTGGCGCAGGGTTTCGTCTTCAAAGCCCAGCGCCTGCAGCTGCACGCCGCAGACCTTGTCGGCCAGGTCCTGTTTGTCGAGCACCCGCAACACCGCGTCCTCGCCGAAGATGCTCGGCATGATCGATACCCGGAAGTCGATCTGCCGGCCGCTGATGCCGATCTTGAAGCGACCGTCCTGGGGCACGCGTTTTTCGCCGATGTCCAGCTCGGCCATGACCTTGACCCGGGAAATCACCTGCTCGGCGAACTCGCTGCCCTGAATCTTGCTGATGTTGTTGAGCACGCCGTCGATCCGGTACTTGATCACCAGACCGTTGCCGGTGGTGCCGAGGTGGATGTCGCTGGCGTGCATTTTCAGCGCGTCATAGAGGGTCGAGTTGACCAGTTTCACCACCACGCTCGAGTCTTCGCTGATGCTGGTCAGCGACAGGCTTTGCAGGGTGTCGACCTCACTGCCGGCGTCAGCCTGGGCATTGAGCGATTCGACGGCGTGGAAGCTTTCTTCGTGGCGGGCCAGATAGGCCTTGAGGTCGTCGGCGTGCACCAGATAGAGCGGCGCGCCGTGCAGGCATTCGTCGATCCAGGCCAGACGTGCGGTGTCGAAGGGGTCGGCGAACACACCGATGACTTCGTCGTTGTGCCGCAGCAGGATGAATTCACGTTTGAGGCATTGCGCGAGGGTGACCCGGTCGAACACCGGGGTTGCTTGAAACAGCGTGTCGGTGTCGAGCACCGGGTAATGCAGGGTGGCGCCGAGGCTGGCAATGAACGGCATCGGCGCCAGTTCGCAAAGGACCTTGAGTGCGTCGAGCACCCGTTCCCCACAAGTACCGGCCCGCGCCCGGGCCTGGGCCAGTTGTTCACTGGAGAAGCGTGTCGGGGCACACGCAGGCTGCAACACATCGACGACAACAGACAGACGTTCCATGGCTTGCTCTCCAACACCCGGGGCTTGAGGCCCTGACGGCGCGGGAGGCGGGTTCGGCGAGTGCCGGAACGTCTATCGCGCCATTACTCCCCGGTGAGCATTTGATCGTCGTCCGGTGCCATGACCTCCGACCGGTTTCGTCGGCGGTCCGCCAGCACCCAACTGCCATCGTACAACTGCAACGGGAAGCTCTCGGTCCTGCTCTGGCGTCGTTCGACGAAGCCTTCGGATGGGCTCGCACCGGGTTTCGCTTCGCGCTGGATCCCCAGAAGGTCGCAGACAGCTCGTGCCAGTTCCGCCAAGGGAAACGGTTTGAACAGGATGTGACTGACCCCCAGTTGCCGCGCCCGCTCACAGACTTCAGCGGTCGGGTGACCCGTTATCAGCACGAAATGACACGTCCTGTTCTGGCGGACCGCGTCGAGCACCTCGAACCCTTCCATGTCGGGCAAGCGGTAATCGAACACCAGCACGTCGGGAGCGAAGGTCTCGGCCTGGCCGATTCCGTCTGCGCCGTCATGTGCAATCCGGACGTCCAGCCCTTGCGCCGACAGATAATCCTGAAGGTTCTGTGCAAGCAGCAGTTCGTCTTCGACAACCAGTACTTTGTTAACCAAGGTGAACTCCTTGCAGCTACAAATCCGGCCTCTTCACATCAACTGCCCGAACCTGCTGGAGTGCGCCTCAAAAGAGGTAACGCACACTTCATGCCAGGCCGAGTGCCGGTCAATTTTGGTCTTCATGTCCTTGAATTTGATGACAATGCCCGCTCGTCCCGGTACCCCGTTCCCCAGAAACGGGGAAGCACCTGAATGGGCATCGAAGCCATTCCCCACTATTGGGGGGGAACCTTCAATCGTCGTCAATTCGTTCGATCCTGTTCTGCGCCCGCAATTGCGCGAGCACCTGGCGACGAGCCAGGGCCTGTTGCTGTCGGGCACGCTGTACCCGGACTGTTGCAAGCCCCTGCACCTCTGGGACATCGGCTGCCTCCAAGTGGTTCGGCAAATAAATCAAATGCCAGCCGAATGGCGAGCGAACGGCATCGCTGGCGAACGTTGCGCCCTCGACCACCGAGGCGCGCATCTGCATCAAGCGTAGACGTGCCGCCGCGTCTGTGGCGGCATCGGCATCCGGCGCCACCCGAACCAGCAGATGCCGGGCCTGCAAGGTGTTGGCGCGGATCAACGTGGCGAACATCTGCTGCGCCGCCAGTTCGCGACGGGTGTACTCGGTGAACGAAGCTTCGTCGAACCCCGCGTCCTGCAAGCGTCGCAGGAAGTTATCGCGGCCGCCGATGGCCACGCGAATCTGCTCGACCTGTTGCTGCACCACTTGATCGTCAACTTTCACGCCACGCTTTTGCGCCTCCTGCCACAGCAGTTCCTTGTCGATCAGCGTGTCCAGCGCGGCCTGGCGCAGTTGTTTATAGGCCTTGGGACTGCGAATACTCGCAACGGCGCGACCCCGGTCTTCCAGGTATTCGGCAAAAAACCGCTCCAGGCGAAACCCGGAAATCACCTCGCCGTTGACCCGTGCCGCCACCGGTTCCGGATTGGCGAACGCCATCGGCAACCAGCACGCCAGCAGCCACAACACGCTTTTGAGCTTCATGATCAAGGCCTCCGTTCAGGGGCTCGCGAGAATCGGTTTGTAGGGCGCGACCAGATAGAAACGCTGATCGGGCAAATCCACGGTGACCACGTGCGCCCCGTTCAGGCCCGATCGTCGTCCGGGGCCGAAGCTGAGGCGCGGGGTCAGTCCGGTGTCGAAGTCGTGCAGGCTTTCGAGGGCCGTCACCATTTTTTCGCGGCTGGCATCGCGCCCGGCCTGCTTCATGGCTTCACTGAACAGCAGCATCGAGGCGTAGGCGCCGACTTGCAGCACCGCATGCTGCGCGCCAAGGCCCTGATGTTCACGCAACAGGGTCAGGGCCATGCGCCCGGTCTGGGTCCAGTCGCTGGGCACAAAGGGATAGGCCAGGAAGACGCGCCGGGAAAAGCCCTCGGGCACTTGCAGCAGGTCGCCCGCCACTTGGCCCGAAGTCGCGAACAGGTACGGCACCTGCCCCGCATGCTGCAGCCCCGCCGCGAGTTGACTGAAACCGCTGCCGCTGCCCAGGTAAAACACTGAGCGTGAGCCCAGCGGCAAGGTATCCGCCGCCGGGTCGTAGGTCTGCATTCGGACATTTTTCCAGCCGTGATCCTGCAAGTATTGCCCCAGCGCCTGTGCGGCCTGCACCTGAGCCGGGTCGTCGGGATAGGCGATCAGCGTCGGTCCTTGCAGCACTTTCAGGCTGGCGGCGGCGTAGTCGGCCAGGGCGATCAACTGCTCGCGCAATCCCGGCAGCGGCTCAAAAATCTGCGCACTGGCCTGCACCGAACCCATCAAGGACAACGGCCCGATCAGCGGCAGACCGGCCTGTTCCAGACGTGGCGCCAGTTCGTTATCCAGCGCCGGGGCCAGCGGGGCGATCAACGCAAAGACCTTTTCCTCGTCGATCAGCCGTTGCAGGGCCTGTTCGGCGCTGGCACGGTCCGGGCCGGGATCGACCACGGTCAGACGCAACTGCCGGCCATGAATGCCCCCGGCCTGATTGATCCGCGCCACGCTGCCGTTGAGCACCGCCGCCACCGTGGCGCCCTCCTCGGCCAGTGGCCCCTGGCTCGGCAGCAAAGTGCCCAGGTGCAAGGTCTGGTCATCGAGCCCCGGATCGCGATCATCGGCCAGGCGTTTGAGATAAGCGGTGAGGTTGCGCTGATCCTTCATCGACAGCAAAAAGCGCGGCATGCTCGGGTCGAGCCGGTTGTTGCCGGGGTCGCGCCCCTCCTGAATCACCCGCGCCAGGCTGCTGTCGGTGTACGCCGGGTAGCTGCGCCCGTTGACCTGTTGCTGACCGTGGAGGCTGGTCAGCCGCGACCAGTTCAGCTCCGGCGGCCGTACCCCGCCTTCGGGCCTGCCGAGGCCGTCGGCGCCGTGGCAGTTGGCGCACGGCAAACTCGTGGCCGGCAGCAACACGTCCGCCGCACCGACCCGCGCCATGATCGCCTCGCCGCTGGCCGACAGGCCTTCGCGGTACAGGCGCTTGCCGGCGCTTTCTTCAGCGGTCAGCGGCAACGCGGCCGCGCCGAGGCTGGCGCCAGCGAGCAGGATCAAGGCGAGAACGCGGCGCAGGTTCATGGCGCGGACTCAGCGACCGGCCACGGGCATTGTCAGCAGCTGCAAGCGCTGGGCAATGGCGGCGGCCGGGGCATCGGGGCGGATCTTGCTCCAGCGTTTGTTGGCGACATCGCCGACGATCAGCTGGGTCGAGTGCTGCTCCGGCGTCGGCACGATCTGGCCGATGCGACCGAGCACCAGTTCCATCTGCGCCTTGTCGCCGGTAAGGAAAAGCCAGTGAGGGTCATCGGCGCCCTGCTTCAAGGTGTAAGCCTTGAGCACCGCCGGCGTGTCGCGCAGCGGATCACTGGTAAGGGAAATGAAGGTGACGCCTTCGGCCTTGTCGCCCAGCAGCTCGCGGACTTCCTTGAGCTTGCGGGTGATCAGCGGACAGGCGTCGTTGCAACTGGTGAAAATGACGTTGAGCAGCACCACACGGTTTTGCAGGGCATCGCTGTAGAAACGCTGAGTGTTGCCATGCTGATCCAGCAACGGCGTGTCGGTGAACCAGGCCTTTGCGTCGTGGGTGCCTTTGGCCGGCGCGACGGCAACCGTTGCCGGGGCCTCGGACATGTGGCCTTCGTGGGCGAACGCCACCGCGCTGAAAATACAGAAGCAGATCATCAGGGTGACCCAGTCGAGCATTCTCATGGCTGTTGCTCCATGGCAATCGCGGTGTGTCTGGCGTGGGTGCGCAGACCGCTGAGTTTTTCCACTTCCTTGGCCAGCAGCGCCGGGTCGGTGAAACCGTAGTAGCGCATCCAGTGGCGGCTGTTGCCGTCACCGACGAGGATCAACGGCTGATGATTCTTGAAGTCACCGCTGAAACTGCCCAGCCCCTTGAGGGTGGCGTTGATCGACTGCGGCGAACCGGTCAGCCAGCTCCAGCCCGGCCCGCGCTGGAAAGAGCGGGCGTAATCCTGCAGGCGTTTCGGGTCGTCGCGCTGCGGGTCGATGCTGATCGACACCAGTTGCACTTCGCCGCCAACTCGCGAGCCCAGTTGTTTCTGCACCTTGCCCATGATCGACGAGACCACCGGGCAAACCGTGGTGCAACTGGTGTAGATGAAGCTCATGACGACGATTTTGTTGTGCACCAGATCCTGTTCCAGGTGCACGGTCTTGCCGTTCTGGTCGAGCAGCGGTACGTCGACGAATTTCACCTGGGTGTGTTCCTGAGTGCTGGCAGCCGGTACCTTGTGCCCCGCGTGTTCATCTGCCGAATGGGCGCGGGCCTGATGAATGCCGGCGGCCAGCAGACACAGGGTCAGCAGGCCGGATGATGCGAATCGGTTCATGGCGTTGTCCTCGTCACTGAGTCTGGCCGGGCAACACCCGGACACTGGCAAAGGTCTTGTCGTCGAAACCGGCGCCCAGCGATGCCGCGCGCACATGCAGGTACCAGGCGCCGCTGCGGTCGAGGGTCAGCGGGGCTTCGTACACACCGTCGGCGACTTCCAGCGCCGCGACTTCACGAGGCCGCGATGTCGGCGCGAGGAAGTAGCGCAACTGCACGTCTTTCACGCCCGTGCGCTGCGCCTTCTGTTTGCCTTCGACGATGCGGAACCGCACCACGTACGGGTCGTTGAGCGCCACGGCGGTCTTGTCCAAGAGGAACTCGACTTGCGGCGGCCCGACGTGATTTTCAGTCGCGCCGTCGGACACCACCTGCGCGCTGAAACAATGAATGATGTTCGGCTGATTGAGCAGGAACGCCACGTCAAAGCGCCCCGCCGCCGGCAGTTTCACCCGGGCGCTGTACAGCCCCGGCGACACCTCGCGCAGGCTGCGGTCGACCACCATCGCCGCACGCGCCACCTGCCCGCGATTGGGGTAGCCGGACATCGGCGCATTCATGCCTTCGGCGTAGAAATAAGTGGTGTTGTCCACCGGGTTGACCACGAACACCGCGTTGTCGTCCCGCGAAACGGCGAGGCTCGACGCCAGCGGCAAATCCCCGGCCAGCCGTGGCGGTTGTGGCCCGGCCTCGAAACCCTGGCTGATCGGCTGCCGCCCTTCGCCGAGTGAGGCGAGGTTGATCATGGTGACCTTCGGCGACGCCAGCCCGCGCACGTAGGCGTAGGCCTTGGTGAACACCACTTGCCAGGGTTCGGCCGAGACGTCCAGCTCATGGATCGCTGAATCAGTGGCCGCATCGATGACCGTGGCGCGGTTCTCCACTGTGTTCAACACCACGCCGAAGCGACCATCGGCACTGAAGCCCATTGGCCCGAGGCCCTGCCGCAGCCTGATCACCCGTCGTACGACGCGGCTGTTGGCGTCGATCACCGTGACGGTGCCGTCCTTGCCATCGGCCACGTACACCGCGCCGGACAGCGGCGAGTACGCCACCGACAACGGGCTGGAGCCAGTTTTCAGTTGTTGCAGCAGGCTCAGGCTGGCGATGTCGATGACACTCAACGTGCCGTCGTCGCGGTTGCTGACGAAGGCGAAGCGGCTGTCCTTGCTGAAGGTGATTTCGTGGTGGCCACGACCAGTCGCCAGATACTTCAGTGGCTTGAGGCTTTGGGCGTCGATCACAGTGACACCGGACTCTTCGGCCTTCGCCGCGTTGTTGCCAACCCACAGCAGACGTTCGTCCGGTTGCAGCGCGACCCGCACCGGTTGGCTGCCGGCGGCCACCGAGTCGAGGATCTTGAATTGTTCGCTGTCGATCACCGCCACTGCGCCTGCTGCCGGCATCGACACGAACACCCGTTTGTTGTCCCTGGGCGTGACCCAGTCCATCGGCGGTTGCCTGAGTTCGATCCGCGCCAGGGTACTGGTGATGCCGCCGACCGACACCGACGGATCGATCACCGAAACGCTGGCATCGCGGTTCATCACCAGCAGGAAGTAGCTGTTGAGATCCAGCAACGGCCGCGCACCGATGTTGGATTTCAGGAACGTCCCGACCCTGGATTTGCAGCTTTTGTCGCGGCCCTGGGCCTGGTCGGCGGCAACGGTTTCCGGATCGATCCACGCCCCCGGCGCCACCCCGGACAGCGGCTGGCCGGAGGCGCCATCGGTGACCCGGAACTGCACGTCGGCGAACTCGCCTTCACGCAATTTTCCGTCGCGGGCCAGCGGTTGCAGGGTGAACGCGATGGACACGCCGTCGCGGGTCAGCGTCTGCGCCAGGGCAAGTTCGCCGAGGGTGAGCAGCGCACCTGCGATGGTCAGCAGACACACGCCGATGATGTTGATGATCCTGTTCATGTCGCTCTCCCCTGCCAATACTTCCCCGTCCGGTTACTGAGCGGGCGGTGCCGGCTCGGCCTCATTGGTCACCCGCAACAATCCCCACAACCCCGCCGTGTTGCCGAACGACGCGTTGTCGCGGAACAGGTAGTCCCCCGCTATCGCATTGGCACCGCCGGCGCTCGGCAGCATGAAGCTGAAGTGCGCCGCCGGCAGCACGCTTTCGCGGGCGCCGATGTACATCGACATCGGGTTGTAGCCGAACTTCACCGAGCCTACGCCGGGGGTGTTCATCGGGTAGCCGCCGACATCGCTCTTCTCCGACTGGAACGGATTGACCGACCACAGATGCCCGTCGAGCTGGAAGGTCGAGCCACGGCTGCCGCCGGTCGGCATCAGGATGTGGGTGCGGAACGGCTGACCCGGTCTGGCGTAGAACACCGGGGTCTGCGGATCGCCGCCGACCAGTGCGTTGCTGTAGGCCATGTGCGCGTTCGGCATGTCGCCGTAGCCGTGGCCGTCGGCGCGGCCGAACGGAGCGTCCGGCGCCAGGCCGAAGCGGTACCACATCGGCTCGGCCTTGTAGTTGATGGCCATGCCGGCGTTGTCCTTCGGATCGTTCGGCACACCCATGCCTTCGGAGGCGATGCCTTCCACCGGCCGGCCATTGGCCCAGCGCAGGTTCAGGGCGCGCTGCCAGACCATTGCGAAGTCGCGATAGGCCGTCTGCCCCGCCGCCGTCACCGTGGCACTGACCTTGCGTACGTCGTCGACCCAGGTGGCGCCCACCGGCAGGATGCTCATCGCCCCGCCGAGGCCTTTTTGCGGTTGCTTGATCACATCCGCCGGGGTGAAGTTGAGGCCGCCGAACTCCACCGCCGTGGCGTTGATGTTGTCGACGCTGCGCCCCAGTTGGGTGACCGGTTTGCCTTCACGCTCCAGATGCCCGGCGTAGTACTGATAGGTTCGGGTCGGGTAGGCACCGGTGCTGCCGACACGCGGCGGCACGGTCTGGATCGGGTTGGCGCCGACGTTCACCCCATCGGACTTGGTGATGTCGTAGGCCAGCAATTGCGCGTGCAGCCCGACATGGCTGGACGGCCGTAGCAGGTTGTTGTTGAAGGTGGTCGAGCCGTCGCCACCGTTGCGGTCACGCTTTACCAGGCCTTGCAAAATCGCGGTCTGCGCCAGATCGGGCATCACGCTCGGCAAGCGGTTTTCCAGGGTGATGTTGATGCAGTCGCCGGCAGCGGCACGCAGCACCAGCGGCTCCACCGGAATGCCGGGCTTGAGCTTGCCGGTGGCCGGATCGAGGTCCGCCTTGCGCACATACAGGATCGCGGTCGGGTCATGGATCGGCCCGCTCTGGCCGCCGATGGTGATGGTTTCACCATCCTCGGGGTCGGTCACTGTCACCTGCGGAATGCTCACCGGCCGCGAGTTGAACACCAGCGTACCGCCCGCTGGATTCAACGGCCCGCCAACATGCTGGCCGAGCCCGGCCGAGTCACCGATGGTCAGCCCCAGCGGGTTGCGCAGAATGTCGTTGGCCAACGCCGCAACCACTTCATAGTTGCGCTGCACGGTGGGCCGAGTACCGATGCCATTTGGGTTGGCGCTGATCCGTGGGCAACTGCCTTCGAACGCCACGGTGTTGCGCATGCCGGTGGGTTTCGGGTTGTTCGGCAGCGCGAACAGGTCGTTGCGTTGCGCGGTGTAGTTGCGCATCACGCCCCAGATGCCGTTCCAGTAACCTTCGATCGAGGCGTCCATCGAGTACAGATAATCCCCGGTGGTCGCCGCGGAACTCGACAGCATCGACACCGGCGCGATGAAGCCCATCTGCTCGGAGATCCCGACCATCTGCGAAGCGCGCCAGCCGGAGTTGGAGCTGTTGCCGAACCCGGAGCCGCTCTGCAGCCACTTCACGCCGTGCAGGGTGACGTTGTGCTCTTCCTCGTGGCCGCCGGCATGCACCCGCAGACGCACGTTGTCGCCGGTGTAGGTGCGCAGCATCGGCGTGAACGGATCACCCGGTTCGGCGCCGCCCTTGTTGATGTGCGGCGGGAACAGCGTGGTGCCGCCGGTAGGCCCGGTGGCCGAGCTGATCTGGTTCGGCGCCAGGTTCAGCGCCGGGATGGCGCGGTCGGTGCGGCTCTGCATGGCGTACGCCAGGTCACCACCGAGGCCGTCAGCCTGCATGCCGCGCTTGCCGTCCGGGCCGACTTTGTTCGGGTCGAACACCCGCAGGCCCAGCGGTTCGTTACGGTAGTTGACGACGAACATGCCCGGATCATCCACGGAAATCGCCTGCGGGCATGGCCGGCTCGGGCAGCCCGGTTTGATCCCGCCGCGCGCCTCGACCACGGCTTCGAGCAGGTTGCCGGCGTTGTTGCGCACCGGCGGGTTGATCGCAAAGCGGAAGCTGTCAGCCGTGGCCGGGAACGCTTGCGCATTGGGGATGCCGTTCGGGCCGGCGCCCACATACACCCCGGCTTCATAGGCGTGCTGAAAGTCGCTGTACTCCAGGAAGAACTCGCGGAAGCTGTCATTCAAACCGTCGCCGTCGAGGTCGCCGGTGTTGATCACCGCTTGCCACGACGTCGGCCCGCCGTCCTGCCGGGCGCCGCTGTACAGAGGCTCGCCGGTTTCGGCGTGGAACCAGGTGGAACCGGCGGGTTCAGCCAGCACGGTGGCGTAGAGGCCGATCTGTTGGTGCGTCGACGGGCCGAGGTGGTCGTGGGTGAAGATCGTGCCGAGGCCGCGATCCACGCCTTTGCTGTTGATCACCGGGTCGACGAACCAGCGCTGCATCGCCGTGCGCGCGCCCAGCCAGTCACTGCGCCCGTACTGGCCGAAGAACGGATGCGCCTTGGCTTTCGGGCAGGCCGGGGTGCCGTCGCGCGGGTCGGTGCCGGCGCACTGGTTGAACTCGCGGATCGCGTGCACGCGCTCCTGCACGGCGCCGGGGGAAAGCACGCCGTCCTCGTAGTTCCAGCCGTTGGAGGAACCGTCGGCCGCCGTCAGGTCCCACTTCGGCAAATGAATGTGCTGGCCGATCACGTCGGTCGGGGTGCGCACCTGATAGTCGTCCATCTCGTAGACGGCCGGCACCAGGTTGGTTTGCTGGTATTGCACGCAGTCGAAGGTGTTCATGCGCATCACCAGCGGCTCTGGCGGACGCTGCTTGGTGATCACCGGCCAGGCGTCTTCCCACAGCGCCAGAATCCGGGCTTGCGGGAAGTGATAACCGACCTTGTTGTACACGGCGTCGAACTGGATGTTGGCCGCTTTGTAGACCCGTGGCCGGTCGGCGGTGAAGGTCGAGGCGCCGACGAAGGACATACCATCAAGACGCTCGCCGCTATTGAATTCGCCGGTGCCGGCGCTGCTGGTCAGACGTTTTTGTCGGTCGTCCATGCACGGTTCGTAATACGGCGCGCCGGCAATCGGCAAAGCGCCGTTGGTGCGGAAAGCCTTGGCCACGATTTGATTGCCGGGCAACAAGGCAAAACTTGGATGATCTTTCTTCGCGTGGAAGGCCATCGCTGCCTGTTCGACTTCAGTGCCCTCTTCAGGCAGATAGATCGGTTTGGCGCGAGTGACTGCCTTGGAGAAATCCAGCGACGTGGTCACGGTGAGCGCTTCGCCACCGGCGGATTTGCCGTCCAGGGCATGGCGTGGCAAGCCGCCGTCCCAGCCACCGGACTGATTCGGGTCGAGGTTGGCCCACAGCGCCTTGCCGCTGGTTTTGAGCGACAGCGCGGTGGCGGCGTCGAGCATGTCCAGCGGTGGGGTCGGCGGACGTTGCCCGACCGAACTTTCCATGCCGCCGATCCAGAACGGATAACCGGGGTTTTTCAGGCTGCCGTCGGCGTTGCGGTTGGCTTCGCTGCGATCCACCAGGGCCAGCGAACCCACGGCTTGCCCGCCTGCATTGCCGCCATGGTGATCGTCGTCGCCCTCTTCTTCCTCATCGTCGTCATCGTTGCCGGCAACCATTGCTTCGCCGATTTTCGGCACCACCACGACTTTGCCCGGCATCGGCGCCATGGCTTTGCCGGGCAACGGCACGATGGCCGGAATCGGCGTGCCGGCAATGATTTCGCCATCCGGCAAGGCGCGGGCGCCGGCAGCAGGTTTGCCGCTGCGCAGGGCATAAGGCTCGCTGTGGAAACCGTCGGCACCTTGCTCGGAAACCTCCAGTCGGGTGCCTTCTTCAAACACATCGTGCACCCGCCACATGGCCCACATGCCCTGGGCGAAATGCGGATAGAAGTGACAGTGGTAGATCGCATCACCGGCCACCCGGTTGCGGTTGCCCGAGCCGCCGTTGGCGATTTCATAGGTGTAGCCCGCGCCCGGGCCGATGCCCTGGGCGTCGACGTAATCGGAGTTGTCGTCGTTGGGGTTGAACAGCCACTGGTGGCCGTGCAAGTGGAAGATGTGGTGTTCGTACCCGTTGTGGGTGTTGCGGAATTTGACGAAGTCACCGATGTAGCTGTGGGCGACGTTCGACGGCTCTGACGGATACAGGGCCATGGTGGCTTTCACGCCGACCTGATCGGCACGTGGCGTCTGGCCGGGGGCGATGTTCTCAAGCCCGGTGTTGGCCGGCACGTCCACCAGCATCGCCACGTCGCCGACAGTGTGCGAGCTGAGGAAGAATTCTTCGTAGGCGCAGGACAGGCAATCGTGCATCGGCCCCACGCCCAGACGGTTGGCAATCACTTCGGCGCCCATGCCGCCGGCCCCGTAATTGATCATGAACGAATCGCGGGTCGGCTCCAGCACATGGCCCATCACCGGGTCGGCGAAGTACGCCGGGAACGCTTGAGTGACAGCGGTTTCATCCTGGAACTGCGCGGCGAAATCACGAAACGGCTCTAAACGATTGGGCAGCGCCGGGTTGCGTTTGCCCACCGACTCCAGCGGATAAGTGATGGGCGGAAAGCTGCCGTCGGGGTTGCTGCCCATGACGATGGCGTCGCTTTCACTGGAGATGATTTCATTGCCGTCGACCATGCTGATGATCGGCGAGCCGGCCTTGCCTTCGCGCAGCCACGGCTCGCGCTGCGGATAGCGGGCCTGGTAATCGACGATGGGGTGTCCGGCGGGAGTACGGCCAGTGCTGGCCAGGCGCATTTCTTCTTCGGTGAGGGTGTTGCGGTAAGTGCGGCCGCCCTTGGGCACGACCACCACCTGGGCAAACAGACCGTTGGCATTGTTGCCGGCCGCGCCCTCCCCGCCGAACGTCGCGCCACGGCTACTGACATCGAACGCCCCTTCGCGCTCGGCGTACAACAGGTAGGAACGGCTGGCGCCGGGGGCGACCAGACTGTTGGCGTTGCGCCCGGTGAACGAGGCGATGTCGTCGATGCTGTTCACCGCTTGCAGGCCGTTGACCTGGAAACCGACATGTCGGTCGGCGACTTGTTCGTCGGCCTTGAAGGCTTCGCCGACGTTGGCGTTTTCCGCTTCGCCCTCGGGCTCGGCGTGATGGTTCGGGTTGGCCTGATACGCCAGAAGATTCTGCAGGTTGATGGTCAGGCAATCCCCCGCTGCCACGCGCAGCACCAGTGGCCGTGGGCGCTTGTCCGGGCGCAGCGACACTTTGCCCGGCACCGCCGAACCGCCCTGTGCCAGTGACCGGTCGTGGTCATCGACCACGTCGCGGCGCAAGGCGAACATCATGCCGTTGACGTTCTGCGCACCGAGGCGGTTGGACATCAGCGGCTGATCGAAGGCCACGACGTTGGCCACCAGATTGCGTTCGCAGCGCACGGCGGCGCTGGCCAGTTCGACGCTGAGCATCGAGGCCAGCAACAGCAGCCAGTTCAACAGGGACGGTGCGTGGTGAATGCCAACCATGATCGGAAACCTCGTAGTGGGTGCTCACAGGGAATGATTCTCGACAAACCCGCTGGAGCAATCCGCATGCCACAAAAAATTTCATTACTGCTCAGTCAGTTACACAAGCCACTTGAGAATCCGGGGGATATTCCCCACCCGATTCCCCGTTTTTCCGACCCGGCGGATTTGCCCCGAAAGTGGGGGAAACCGGGTTGAAGGTTTACAACGGCGCGTCTGCCGCCAGCCCCTGCAAACGCCGGTACTGACGCAGGACACTGGGGACATAACGCTGGGTTTCGGCGAACGGCGGGATCACCCGGCCACGGCTCAGCACCGCGTCGGGGCCGGCGTTGTAGGCCGCCACGGCGAGGGCGATGTCGTTGTCGAACAGGGTCATCAGACGCTTGAGATACCGGGCCCCGCCCTGGATGTTGGCGCGGGGGTCATAGACGTCGGTCACGCCCAGTTCGCGGGCGGTGTCGGGCATCAGTTGCATCAGCCCGCCGGCGCCTTTGGGCGATGTCGCGCCGGGGTTGTAGTTCGATTCGGCGTTGATCACCGCGTGCAACAGCGCTTCGGGCAAGTGATTGGCTGCAGCGGCGGCCGACACCAGCTCGGCGTAAGGCTGATTGGCGATCAACTGCGGTTGTCGGTCGAGGCTGACCACGGGCATTTGCGCCTCGTGAATCACCCGTTCGTAGGTGCGTCCGGGGCGGTGAACGTTGGACAGCACGTAGCTGCCCCTGGCGTCCACGGAGACAAACACATCGGCTTCGGCGATGCCGGTCAGCAGCATGCAGCCAAGCAGTCCTGCGCAGATTGGATTGAGCATTGGGCCTCCCCTGACAGGCCCGGAAAATTGGGGGAAATGCCCCACTGACCTGTCGTGAATCAGCCGTACGCAAGCACTGTGCCGACTCTCGAAAGCCCCGTACTTCAAGGGCTTCAGCCCTCAGACGGAATTTATAGAGGGCTGAGCATGGCAATTGCATAGGCCCTTGGGCACTCGGCTGCCACTCACCGGAGGTCATCATGAAGCTGCATGTTCGTCCGCGCGCCCAACAGGGTTTCACCCTGCTCGAATTGCTCGTGGTGCTGGTGGTGCTCGGCCTGCTGGCCGGGATCGTCGCGCCGAAATATTTCGCCCAGCTGGGGCGCTCCGAAGTGAAAGTCGCCAAGGCGCAGATCGAAGGCCTGAGCAAGGCGCTGGACTTGTATCGGCTGGAAGTCGGCCACTACCCGTCCACCGAACAAGGCTTGCAGGCGCTGGTGACCGCACCGAGCGACGAGGCGAAATGGACCGGCCCGTATCTGCAGAAAAAACTCCCGCAGGACCCGTGGGGCCGCAACTACACCTACCGCTACCCCGGCGAAAACGCCGAGTACGACCTGCTGTCGATGGGCAAGGACGGCCAGCCCGGCGGCGAAGGCGAAAACGCCGAAATCACCAACTGGCAATAAGCGGAGCACCGGGCATGCGTTTTCATCTGAAGGCAGTGGGCAAGGCCGGCGTGGTGTCGCTGAACATCGAGGCGCCCGGTCACAGCGAAGCGCGGCGCATCGCCGAGGATCAGGGCCTGCGCGTGGTCAGCCTGCACGCCGAGCGGCACTGGCGTTCGTTGCGCCTGAGCCAGCGTGAGACCTTCAATCTGGTGCTGTTCAGCCAGGAACTGACCACGCTGCTCAATGCCGGCCTGCCGTTGATCGATGCACTGGAAAGCCTGGCGGAAAAAGAAACCGCGCCTGCCGCCCGTAAAACCCTGAGCGAGCTGGTGCGGCTGCTGTACGAGGGCAAGTCGTTCTCCCAGGCACTGGCCCAGTTGTCGGCGGTCTTCCCGCCGCTGTACGTCGCGCTGGTACAGTCCAGCGAGAAAACCGGCGCGGTCGGCGATGCGCTGGGCCGTTATGTCAGCTATCGCCAGCGTATGGACGAGGTGCGGCAGAAGATCGTCAGCGCCTCGATCTACCCGTTGCTGTTGCTGGTGGTCGGCGGTGGCGTGGTGCTGTTTCTGATGGGGTACGTGGTGCCGCGCTTCAGTCTGGTGTTCGAAGGACTGGGCTCGAACCTGCCGTGGCTGTCGCAGATGCTGATGAGCAGCGGCATGTTCCTGCACGCGCATCAGGGTGAATTTTTCGGGATTCTGGCGGCGATCATCACCGCCCTCGCCGTGTTGCAGAAACAACCGGCATTCCGTCGCGGGCTGGATCGGCTGGTGGAAAAACTGCCCGCCGTGCACCAGCGGATCTTCATGTATGAGCTGGCGCGGTTTTACCGATCACTGGGGATTCTGCTGCAAGGCGGGATTCCGCTGGTGACGGCCATGGGCATGGTGCGCGGCCTGCTCACCGTGGCCTCACGGGCGCGGCTCGACCAGGCCTGCGAGCGAGTGCGCGAGGGGCAATCGCTGTCCACCGCGCTGGAGCTCAATCGGCTGGTGACGCCCGTATCCCTGCGCCTGCTGCGCGCCGGCGAGCAGTCCGGCAACCTCGGGCAAATGATGGAGCGCAGCGCCGATTTCTACGACGAGGAAATCAGCCGCTGGATCGAGTGGTTCGTGCGGCTGTTCGAACCGCTGCTGATGACCTTCATCGGCCTGTTGATCGGGGTCATCGTGATCCTGATGTACATCCCGATCTTCGAACTCGCTTCGAGTATCCACTGACCCCGGGAACGGGTCGGATCACACGCAAACAAGGCACATCCATGTTCCCAATCAAGACAACAAAGACGGAGAACGATATGCACATTCAAAAGCTCATGCTCGCAATGGCCATCGGCGCAGTCCTGTCGGCGTCCACCGTATTGATCCCGGACAACCTGTCAGGGGTGTCCAGCGTTCAGGCCAAGGAAGGTGGAAGTGGGGGTGGAGGAAGCGGTGGCGGCGGAGGTAGTGGCGGTGGTGGAGGCGGAAATGGCGGTGGCGGTGGTGGCAACGGAGGGGGCGGTAGCGGCGGAGGGGGCGGCGGCAACGGTGGAAGTGGCGGTGGCGGAAGCGGCAATGGCGGTGGCCATGGCGGCAGTGGTGGCAACAGTGGCAGCGGCGGCGGTGGAAACAGTGGCCACAGCGGCAGCGACCATGGTTCGGGCCATTCCGGCGACAGCGCCTCATCAGGACGCAACGGTGCCCATGCCGAAGCGGGCGACGATCATGGGGTTCATCGGGCCGGTGAAGTCGGCGATGACCATGGGGTACATCGTGCAGGTGAGATCGGCGATGACCATGGCGTACACCGCGCTGGAGAAGTCGGTGATGATCGCGGCGTGCATGTGGGCGGCGAGCCGGGCGATGACAAGCGCGCCAACTGACTCACGATCCCTGTGGGAGCTGGCTTGCCCGCGATAGGGCCCGGTCAGATAAAGCATCACTACCTGACCCACCGCTATCACGGGCAAGCCCGCTCCCACACTGTTTTTCAGCGGCTACAAAATCGCTTGTGTCTTATCCAGCCGCTCGCGCAAAAACTCGATCAACGCCTGCACCGGCCGCGATGCCTGGCGATGCTGCGGGTACACCGCCGACAAAATCAACGGCTCCGGGCGCAGATCATCCAGCACCGGCACCAGCCGTCCATCCTTCAGCGCCGCACCGACAATGAACGTCGGCAGATAGGTAATCCCCATCCCCGCCACCGCCGCATCCCGAAGCAACTCACCGTTGTTGACCCGCATCCGCCCGGTGACATTCACCAGTTGCGGCTTGCCCTGCCCTGCATTGAACCGCCATTGCACCGAACGCCCGTGGCCGTAAGGCAGGCAGTCATGGCTGAGCAGATCTTCCGGTTTGACCGGCGTACCACGCTCGGCCAGATACGCCGGACTGGCGCAATACACCCGCTCGATGGCAGCGATGCGTCGGGCGATCAGGGTCGAGTCTTCCAGCACACCGATGCGCAGCGCCAGGTCATACCCCTCGCCGAGCAAATCCACCGGGCGGTCACTCAGATCAACCTCCACCGTCACCTCGCGGTAACGCTGCAAGAACAGCGGCAACAGACATCCCAGGTGCGCCACCGCGAACGACAGCGGCGCGCTCACACGAATCGTCCCGCGCGGCTCGGCGGTCTGCCCGGCGATGCCCTGCTCCACCTGTTCGACTTCGCTTAACAGCCGCAGCGCCGATTCGTAATAGCTCTGGCCCAACGGTGTCACGTCCAGACGCCGGGTCGAGCGGTTGAGCAATCGCACGCCGAGTCGCTCTTCCAATTGCATCAACCGACGGCTGACGAACTGCTTGGACAGGCCCAATTGATCGGCCGCCGCCGTGAAGCTGCCGGAGTCCATCACCTGGCAAAAAATACGCATGTCTTCGAACGGGTTCATTGTCACTCTCTGGTTGACAGTTAAACGCTTTATAGCCGCTTTTTCACTTTCCGGCACCTCATTAATCTGTGCTCACGGTGTTGCTGAGGCCTGAAGCCCAGCGCCACAGCAGCCCGATCCCAAGGCATACAAAAACTCAAACGACTTAAAAAGGAATTACACATGAACATCAAGAAAACCCTCGTCGCTTCCCTCCTCGCCCTGTCCATCGGCAACGCATTCGCCGCCGAAGGCACTGGCGTCGAACACAACACCCAGGCCTTCCTCGATGCCCTCGCCGCCGGCGGTGGCAAACCGCTGGAGCAACTGAGCCCGAAAGACGCCCGTGCAGTGCTGACCGGCGCCCAGGCTTCGGTGAAGGTTGACCTGTCGGGCGTTGAAGTCAGCGACAAGGCGATCAAGGTCGACGGCCAGACGATCAACCTGAAGGTGGTGCGCCCGGCCAAGGTCAAGGGCGAGCTGCCGGTGTTCATGTTCTTCCACGGTGGCGGCTGGGTGCTGGGTGACTTCCCGACACACCAGCGCCTGATCCGTGATCTGGTGGTGGGCTCCGGCGCGGTCGCGGTGTACGTCGATTACACGCCGTCGCCGGAAGCGCAGTACCCGACCGCGATCAATCAGGCTTATGCCGCGACGAAGTGGGTGGCGGAGCACGGCAAGGACATCGGCGTCGATGGCAAGCGCCTGGCGGTGGCCGGCAACAGCGTCGGCGGCAACATGGCGGCGGTCGTGGCACTGATGGCCAAGGAACAGAAAACCCCGACCCTGCGCTTCCAGTTGCTGATGTGGCCGGTGACCAATGCCGGGTTCGATAACGGCTCGTACCAGCAATTCGCCGAAGGCCACTTCCTGACCAAGGGCATGATGCAGTGGTTCTGGGACAACTACACCACCAACCCGGCCGAGCGTGCGCAGATCCATGCCTCGCCGCTCAACGCCAGCGCCGAACAGCTCAAGGGCCTGCCCGCCGCGCTGGTGCAGACTGCCGAGTTCGACGTGCTGCGTGACGAAGGCGAAGGCTACGCCCGCCACCTCGACGCCGCCGGTGTACCGGTGACCTCGGTGCGCTACAACGGGATGATTCACGACTTCGGTCTGCTCAACCCGCTCAACGGGATACCTGAAGTGAAAGCCGCCGTGCGCCAGGCTGCGGCGGAACTGAAGACCCATCTGAACTGAGTGCAACCCCTCGCCACACCTTCGGGTGTGGCGTTTTCTTTTGTGCCCGCCGGAGTGCATCCCATGAGCCTTTTTTCTGCCCACCTGCTGTCCTGGAGCGCCCTGCTGCTGGTGCTCGACGCCCTGCTCTGGCATCTCGTCCCGTTCAAGCATCGCGCACAACGGGTCGGTGTGCGGCTGGTGCTGTTCCTGGCCTTCAGCGCGCTGATCATCAATGCCGGCGTCAGCCCGTTGCAGGCGCCGTTGTTTGCCGATGATCAAGTGGCGCAATTGGGGGCGACGGCGCTGGGGATTTTCTGGTGGCTGTACGCTGCGCGGGCGCTGACCGAAGTGATCGGTCTGATTCTGATGCGGCGCATCGGCCACAGCGGCCGGTTGTTGCAGGACGTGATCGGTGCGCTGGTGTTTCTGGCGGCCATCGTCGCGGCGGCCGGTTACGTGCTGGAGCTGCCGGTCAAAGGCTTGCTCGCCACCTCCGGGGTAGTCGCCATCGTCGTCGGTCTGGCGCTGCAAAGCACCTTGGCCGACGTGTTCTCGGGCATCGTGCTCAACACCACCAAGCCGTACCAGGTGGACGATTTCGTGGTGATCGACGGCGTTGAAGGCAAGGTGCTCGACATCGACTGGCGCGCCACGCACCTGCTGACCAGCGCCGGGACCCTGGCCGTAGTGCCGAACTCGGTGGCGGCCAAGGCCAAGATCGTCAACCTCAGTCGCCCGAACAACCTCCATGGCGTGTCGATCAGCATCAAGGTGCCGAACCACATCCGCCCGCGCCGGGTGCTCGACGCCCTCGACCGTACGCTGCAAGGCAGCAGCAGTCTGTTGCTGTCGCCTGCGCCGAAAGCGCTGCTGAAAGAGGCCGGCGAAGACATGTCGGAATACGTGGCCAGCGGATTTATCGCTGAACTGGGCAAGAAAGGCGAAGTGCGCAATCAACTGTTCGACCTCGCCCACCGCCATCTCGAAGCGGCCGGCATCTCGCGCCACCCGGATGGCGTGATCGAACCCTCGTCCCGCGCCCGTGCCTTGCTCGATGAAGTGAAAATCTTCCGCTCGCTCAGCCATGAAGAACGCGATCGCCTCGCTGAATCGATGGTCGCGCAGCAGTACAGCGCCGGGCAGGTGGTGCTCAATCTTGAGGAAGTGCCGGACAGCCTGTTCGTGATCGCCACCGGCGTGGTCAGCGCCAGCGTGCCGGACGGCAACGGTTTCACCGAGGCCGGACGCATGGGCCCGAGTGAAGTCATGGGTGAACAGAGCATTCTGGCCGATACGCCTTCGCAGGCAACGTTCACCGCGCTGACGTCTTCGATCATTTATCGCCTCGACAAGAGCCTGACCCGTCAGTGCATGGAACAGCGCAGCGAAGTCGGCCAGGCGTTGAACAAGTTGCAGGCGGTACGGCAGCAGAACAGTCGGCTGGCGTTGATGGCCAAGCCTGCGCCGGTGCGCAAGGGTGGGTTTTTGGGGTGGTTGCAGAAGCGGTGATGTTTGCAACTCGGAATACCCGTCGCCTTCAAGAGCAACCCCCTCACCCCAGCCCTCCCGAAACGTCGGACCGCCCCCAAGGGGGCGAGGGGAAAGGGAGCAGATTGGGGACCTTTCAAAACCTGAGTTCGACTCAAAACTTCCAGGTCGATGTATCTCTCCCAAACACCTCGATCGGCCCCCTCTCCCTCCGGGAGAGGGCTGGGGTGAGGGCTGGTTCTCAAATTGAAATACCCCCTATCAACACCGCAAAAAAATGCCCGCTCTTCAGCGGGCATTTTTCTTCTCCCAATTACTTGGCAGTGAACTTGGTGTAGCTGTTGATCAGGTTGCGATAGTTCGGCAGGCGTTCCGACAGCAGATTCGCCAGGCCTTCCATGTCGTTGCGCCAGTCACCCTGCAGCTCACAAGCCACGGAGAACCAGTTCAACAGCTGAGCACCGGCGGCCGACATGCGAGCCCAGGCAGCTTGTTGCACGGTGGTGTTGAAGGTGCCGGAAGCATCGGTCACCACGAACACTTCGAAACCTTCAGCGATAGCCGACAGGGTCGGGAACGCCACGCACACGTCAGTCACCACACCGGCGATGATCAGTTGCTTGCGGCCGGTGGCCTTGATCGCCTTGACGAAGTCTTCGTTGTCCCAGGCATTGATCTGGCCAGGGCGGGCAATGAACGGCGCGTCCGGGAATTGTGCTTTCAGCTCAGGCACGATCGGGCCGTTGGGGCCGCTGTCGAAGCTGGTGGTGAGGATGGTTGGCAGCTTGAAGAACTTGGCGATGTCGCCCAGGGCCAGCACGTTGTTCTTGAACTCGTTCGGCGAGAAATCCTGTACCAGCGAGATCAGACCGGTCTGGTGGTCGACCAGCAGCACCACGGCGTCGTCTTTGTTCAGGCGTTTGTAAGGAACGTTGCTCATGTGAAACTCCTCGGGGATGGGTGATGCGGCAAGCGCCGGCCATGAAGACCGGCGCCGTTTACGGGATCAGAAAGCGAAGCAGGAACAACCGAATGCGCCCCAGAAACCGGCGAAATCGCTGACCGGCGCATTCGACATCCGGGCTTTTTCATGGCTGTGGGTATGCACCGCGCACGGGCCGCTGCACTGGTGCACCTGGGCCTGCAATGGCGAATTCGGGCGCCAGTGGCCAGGAACCTTGACCACCGGCGACCAGTCCGGCAGTACCGGCAAGGCACGCGGGCCGAGGTCTTCGAAGTCGCCGGCGGAGTAAACGATCTTGCCGCCGACCACGGTCAGTACCGACTCGATCCACTTGATCGCTTCTTCTTCGACATGGAAGAAGTCCGCACTCAGTGCCGCCAGATCCGCCAGTTGCCCGACCTTGATCTGGCCCTTCTTGCCCTGCTCGGACGAGAACCAGGCGCTGCCGTGGGTGAACAGTTCCAGCGCGGTGGTGCGTGGCAAGCCCTCTTCGTACAGCGCCAGACCACCAACGGTGCGACCGCTGACCATCCAGTACAGCGAAGTCCACGGGTTGTAGCTCGATACCCGGGTGGCATCGGTGCCCGCGCCGACCGGCACGCCTTCGGCGAGCATGCGCTTGATCGGTGGCGTGGCTTCGGCGGCTTGCTTGCCGTAGCGATCGACGAAGTATTCGCCTTGGAACGCCATGCGGTCCTGAATCGCGATGCCGCCGCCCAGCGCTTTCACTCGCTCGATGTTCTGCGGGGTGATGGTTTCAGCGTGGTCGAAGAACCATGGCAAGCCGTTGAACGGGATGTCGCGGTTGACCTTCTCGAACACGTCGAGCATGCGGCTGATCGATTCGTTATAGGTGGCGTGCAGACGGAACGGCCAGCGCTGCTCGACCAGGTGGCGCACCACCGGCTCCAGCTCCTGTTCCATTGTCTGCGGCAGGTCAGGGCGCGGTTCGAGGAAGTCTTCGAAATCCGCCGCCGAGAACACCAGCATCTCGCCAGCGCCGTTGTGACGCAGGAAATCATCGCCCTGATGCAGCTTGACGCTGCCGGTCCAGTTCTGGAAATCGGTCAGCTCTTCTTTGGGCTTCTGGGTGAACAGGTTGTAGGCGATGCGCACGGTCAACTGGTCGTCTTTGGCCAGTTGCTCGATCACCTGATAATCGTCCGGGTAGTTCTGGAAACCACCGCCGGCATCGATGGCGCTGGTCAGGCCGAGGCGATTGAGTTCGCGCATGAACTGACGGGTCGAGTTGACCTGATATTCCAGCGGCAGCTTCGGCCCCTTGGCCAGGGTCGAGTAAAGAATCATCGCGTTCGGCCGCGCCACCAGCATGCCGGTCGGGTTGCCGTTGGCATCACGCACGATCTCGCCGCCCGGCGGGTTTGGCGTGTCGCGGGTGTAACCGGCAACGCGCAACGCAGCGCGGTTGAGCAACGCGCGGTCATACAGGTGCAGGATGAACACCGGGGTGTCCGGCGCCGCCTGGTTAATTTCTTCGAGAGTCGGCATGCGTTTTTCGGCGAACTGGAATTCGTTCCAGCCCCCGACCACGCGCACCCATTGCGGGGTCGGCGTGCGGTCGGCCTGATCCTTGAGCATACGCAGCGCGTCGGCCAGGGACGGCACGCCTTCCCAGCGCAGTTCGAGGTTGTAGTTCAGGCCACCACGGATCAGGTGCAGGTGCGAGTCGTTGAGGCCGGGGATCACGCAGCGGCCCTTGAGATCGACCACCTGGGTGCCGGCACCGCGCAGGGCCATGGCCTGCGTATCGTTACCGACGACGACAAAGCGTCCGTCCTTGATCGCCACGGCACTGGCGAGAGGTTTTTCGCGGTCTACCGTATGAAATTGGCCATTGAACAGAATCAGATCGGCGTTCATCGCAGTTCCTTCGAGATAAGTGAAACGAAGCCAGTATCCGCCACTTCAGCGCGGCGGATTGGCGTTGGATTCCAGGTGCTCATGGGGCTGACTGGCCGCCAGCCACGGTGCGAACAGTCGGGTCGCGGCCGGCATGCAGACGTACACCACCGACAGCACGATGGTCAGGGTGATCAGGAACGTCGCGACCACATAATTGGAGAGAAACCCGTTGAGTTTGAGCAACGGCCCCCAGATCAGTGGCACCAGCAAGGTGTGTGGCAGGATCACGAAAAGCGAGACCACTGCCTGCTTCCAGCGTGGTGGTGGCGTGGCAGCGTCGACCAGTGGCGTGAACCAGAATTCGTTGGCCGCATTAACCTCGGTCTGGTCGCCGTCGGCGAGCATCGGTGCAGCTTCTTCGATCAGCGCCTGACGCTGCGGCGAGTCGAGCCAGCGCTGCATCGCTTCGGTCGAGCAATAACGCAGCACGCAAGTGAACAGCGCGAGACCGCCCTGCTTGCTGCGCATCACGTCCACGCCCAGGTGCCCTTCTTCACGCCCCGCCACGCTGACGATATTGCGCAGCCAGGCTTCGTAGGGCTGCTCGAAACCGGCCTTGACCCGGTGCTTGACGATCAGCGTCACGGTTTCTTCGGTTCCCGGTTTTCTCAGGGACTGGGTATCAGGCATAGCGAAGCACTCCGGGCAAACGGGCATTGAGCGCCAGCCGTCCGGGCCCGGCGATCAGAACAGTGGTGAAGAGGATCAACAGCAACCAGCCGAACTGCCCTTCGGCCACACTCCATTGCGGATGCACGAGCAGCAGCGCCACCAGCAGCACAAACAGAATAGGCAAGCACGCCAATCTCACCAGTAACCCGGCGACGATCAGCAGCGGACAGAGGACTTCGGCGAAAATCGCCAGGATCAGCGTGAGGTGGGCACCGAGGTGAAACGGGTCTTCGATCAGTTGCAGCTGCGCCGTGAAGTCCAGCAACTTGGGCAAGCCGTGGACGAACAGCAGAAACAACCCGCCAGTGACCCGCAGGAACAGCAGGCCGAGGTCTTGCGCCTGGTCATTGCGTTGTACAGCGTTCATGGGCCCATCCTTGATCAATCATTGCCGGCAATGGTGCAACGATTGATCGGGGGGAAATTGGATGGGTGTGCTCTCTTTGGCGTGTTCAGGGTCGGAATGTGAAGGTGTCGAAATTGCACCAGTCCCCACCGGTCGTTTTGAGGGAAATTCTGGAGATACCAGCCGCTGAGAAGTCCGTGAGATGGAGAATCGAACCCACAGGCGTATGCGGAATAGATCGACTACCCAATAACCCACCTGCTGCGTTATGAAAATCCACCGAAGCAGGCGCACTGACGGCTCCACTCCAAAAATGCACGCGTGAACACGGAGCTCTCAATCGAATATCGATGACGACCAACCCGGAATAGGGGGACTCTCTCAAATAAGACGGTTGCAGCGATTGCCCGGTGATTGCGCCTTCGACCGGTACTGCCTGAGTGATTGCCACCATAGATCCCGGTGGACCTGAGACATAGATAATGTCCAGGAACGCGTTGCCATTAAAACCGCCGACACCCATGGACAGGCTTGAGAAGGATTCAAAGTCCTCCAGGTAATTTTTGTACAACACCCAGACAGGCACTGAATTTTGCCCACTGCCCACCTTGGCGGTGAACCTGTAAACCGCAAATGGCAGATTCGGGAGAATAAGCGTCCATGAACCTGAAGGATTGGCGGTCGCCTGTCTGATGAAGACCGTGCCATTGTACACATCGACAAGACTGCCCGCGGCGGCTGTACCGGTCAGCGTCACGCCTGGATCGAGTGTCTCGCCCCCGTTCGAAATCGGGGCCCCGCTCGGGTAGCCATTCATAGCGTCAATCGTAGTGTCTTCGACCGCACCCACGGTCAATAACCAAACGTCAGTCACCGGAAGACTGGCATTCTCCCGCAGTTCAAAGCGATGAGACCCCGGGCTCAGATTCGCCAGTTGCTGAATGAATGCGCCACTCAGGTTATAAAACCCACTGGCGACCACCGCGAGGTTGTCCGTGATCACAAATGGAGTACCGGGTGTGCCACTGCCGCCCAGTTCGATACTGGTGGAGGGCGTAGTGCCAGGATTGGAAATGGGCGCACCACCGGGATATGTCGTGCAATAGGTGAAGTTCATGGCTGACGCTCCTTCGAGATCCGATTGGCCCCATAGGCCTGTGCCATCGAACGCCAATCGAGAGGAGCGTCGCTACTGTCAACTTTGACAGTAGCGACGAGTGGTCAATGGGGTGGTTTGTCGAGATGGCAGGTTTTGACCAGTCACAAAAAACGGCCCGCAGGCCGTTTTATCAATACCGGATCAGGCAGCCGAGTCAGTTGACCAGCACTACTGCGCTCGTGCTCTCCTTGGGCAGGACCGTTAGGTAGGGACTGAAGTGATGACTCTCATGCGTTTGGGGCTGCCCCAAGGCAAATAAGCGCCTCCCAGACTCGTGCCACTCCATTGCCGGAACGCCATGCCCGGTGACTGGATCTGAGTAAATCGCTCACAGAGCGGATCTGGATAGATTCGATTATTGAAGACATATAGAGCCCAGTTGGCAATATGAGTGATCTGCAAATACTCGACGTGGGTATCGACATTGCCGCCTACACTGATCACCCAGGCTCTTGCCTCATCGGCTGTCAAAAACCCTTCATTTGTCTTCGTTTCATAAACATTGGATACCCGGACAGTGTAGGAAAGACTGCTGCCCGCAGCGTCTGTCACGGTGATGGTTGTCGCACCGTTCCTGCTGGCAATCACTTTCCCGTTGGCGTCGACAGTGGCGATATTCTGATTCGCCGATCTATAAACGTAGGGAGGTACGCCACCGATCGCAGCACGAGTCGCGCTGCTTTCATTCTCGGGGATGTAAGGCCAGCCGTTGTTATTGAAGAACGAATACTTGTTAAGCATCAGGGGAGATTGATCGATTGTCAGCGGACTGCTGTTACCCACTGTCAGCACCCAGTTGGAAGTCGACGGTGAGCTGGCATTTTTGCGCAACCCCATGACATGTGCTCCGGCGGCCGGGCCAAGCACCTGCTGGATAAACCTGCCACTGGCATTGAATACGCTGCCGGGCGGGCTCACGACCTTGAGGGCGCCGTTCAGTGTATCGGTAATTTCCAACGACTCTCCCGCCGGCCCCGTAGCGCCTAACTCAAAGCCTGCGGCGGGAGCGTTACCTGGATTTGGGATATCGGTCCCGCCCAGAGTCGTGCAATAGATAAAAGAGGGATCCTGAGCATTTGTGGCGAGCACGCCATAAGACATTGAACCGGGATCTGTCAGTGGGAGAACAGGAAAGGATGCATTTGACAAACCTCCCGTTGCGTTGGACGGCGGGACAACGACCATCGTGTCGTCCTTGGTGGACGACATTGAACCCGCACCATTGATAACTGCGGGATACAGGTAAAAGCCCAGGCCATAGTTTTGACTGGAGTTCACATCAGCCATGAAAAAATTGCCTGTGGGGCTGTTATAGACCTCCCCTGCCACAGCCCCGGTCCAGGCATTCGGATGCTCTGCCCCCCAGACCAACCATGGCGATGTATAACAACGCTGCATGACTGCACGCAAAGCGGGTGTAAGACCGCTGTATCCCTGCTGGTTCTGGTGAGCCAGGTATTTGGCATACGTAAATGGATAACCGGTGTGGTAAACCCACAGGCCGAAGACGTTGGTAATCAGGACAATGTATTCGACCTGCGCGCCCTGAGAGTCGGTAACCGTGATGGTGGCTGAACCATTGCTCATCCCGGTTACCTTGCCGTATGCATCTACCGTGGCAATATTGCTGTTGGACCGATAGCTGTAGGGAGGATGACCACCGGACGCCACTCGTACTTCGGTGTTTCCAATGGCATCGACACCATTGAGAGCCCCAGAGACATAACTCCTGACCATGACACCATCCAGACGCATGGGCTGCTGATCAATGGTTAGCGGAGCAGTCGATCCCACAGTCAGCATCCACAGGTCTGTCGCCGGTAAACTGGCATTTTCCCGCAGTTCAAAACGATGAGGTCCTTGAGCCAGGTTCACCAACTGCTGGATGAACGCACTGCTTTGATTGAACACTCCACTGGCCACTACCGAGCCGTTGTCCGTGATCACAAATGGAACACCCGCCTGACCACTTCCTCCCAACTCGATTCCGGTTGAGGGGGTACTGGTGCCAGGCGGAATCGGGAGTCCGCCGGGATACGTTGTGCAGTAAGTAAAGAATGGATTTTGGGTACTCATGGGACGCTCCTTCGCTGGCTCGGCTTAATTTGCGTAGGCATGTGCCATCGAACGCCAATCGAGAGGAGTGTCGCTACTGTCAACTTTGACAGTAGCGATGAGTGGTCAACGTGGTAATTGGGGCCCACCCTAGATCAATCATTGCAGGCAATGGTGCAACGATTCGCTGCGATACGAAGGGGTGGCAGCCATCACCGCGCTAAACCGCCGGAATATCCAGCGACACCGACATGAACTGACTGATCCGCGACCGCAGCCATTTCTCTGCCGGATCGTTGTCATGCACCCCGCTCCAGGCCATCGACAGTTGCGCCGCATCAATCGGAAACGGTGGATCTTCAGCACGCAACGCACAGCCTTCGACCAACGCACACGCGGCGTAATCCGGCACGGTGGCGATCATCTCGGTGCCCGCCAGCAGCGCGCGCAAACCGCTGAACTGCGGCACCCCGAGCACCACCCGACGGCTGCGGCCGACCTTGGCCAGGTCCACGTCGATGTTGCCGCTCAGATCCCCCGAAAACGACACCATCGCATGAGGCCGCTCGCAGTATTCGTCGAGAGTCAGCGGACCCGGGCGGTTGTCGCCGCGCAGGACCTTGCAGGGAATGTCGCGCAGTTTCTTGCGCTTGGCGTTGGCCGGCAGATCCGTTGTGTAACTCACACCAACGGAGATTTCCCCGGACGCCAGCAACGTCGGCATCAATAGATAGTTGGCTCGGCGCACCACAACCACGATCCCCGGCGCCTCTTCCTGCAACTGGCGCAATAGCGGTGGAAACAGACCGAACTCGGCGTCATCCGACAGGCCGATGCGGAACACGTCGCAACTGGTGGCCGGATCGAATTCCTTGGCCCGGCTGACCGCGCCGGAAATCACGTCCATCGCCGGTTGCAGTTCCTGAAGAATCGCCAGCGCCCGTGCCGTCGGCTCCATGCCGCGACCGTTGCGCAGCAGCAGCGGATCGTCGAACAGATCGCGCAGTCGGCCCAGTGCCGCGCTCACCGCCGGTTGGCCCATGAACAGTTTTTCGGCGACGCGGGTCAGGTTCTTTTCGAACATCAGGGCTTCGAAAATCACCAGCAGGTTCATGTCGACGCGGCGCAGATCGTTTCGGTTCATGGGCGTTTTTTCCTTTTGGGCCAGGCGCAAGTGCTACGCACTTTACTTGATCGGCGGCCATTCGAAATCAGCTTTGGCGGCGGAATTAACAACGTTTAACTCGTCAGCCTTCGCCCCTAGCCAAACAATGAATCCCTCTGCGCAGCGTTGTTTTATTGACCTGAGGGAAAGCGCTGACCGTGCCTTCCCCCCTCGACACGGACATTGGCCATGGCTCACTCACAGCAAACCGTCGCCCTCGCCCCTGCCAGCGAACCCCGCAAAACCAGCACCGGCGGCCTCAGCCCGCAGCGCGAGCGGCTGGTGAAACAACTCATCCTCGAGCGCCTGGGCGATAGCCTTGAAGTGACCGAACTGGCGAGCGCCTGCTCACTCTCTCGCAGTCACTTTTCCCGGGCATTCAAGTGCAGCACCGGGCTCTCGCCACAAGACTGGATTCGCACCCAGAGGATCGCCCGGGCCAAGCTGTTGATCCAGCACACCAACCACAGCCTGACGCAGATCAGCCTGGAATGCGGCTTCTGCGATCAGGCGCACTTCTGCCACATCTTCACCCGCAGCGAAGGGATCAATCCGTTTGCGTGGCGGTGTCAGGTCATGAAAAACCGCTGAGGCGGTTTCATTCCCGCGCCATCCGCTGAGCCAGTCGCGCTACTCGTTCACCCAGGTGCGCGGCGGTCAACTGGTCTTCCAGCGGAGGGGCTTGTTCGGGCGGTTGCTCGACCGAGGATTGGGACATGGCGCCAAGGGAGCTGCCGAGGCGATTCAATTGACCGTCGAACACACCTTCGCGTGCACGCGCCGGCAACAGATCGAGCCCGACCCAGATCATCGAATGCTGGGCCGCAAACACCGCCATTTGCAGCAGAGTGTTGAGTTTGTCGCCACATAGGCTGCCGGAGTTGGTGAAGCCCGCCGCGAGTTTGTTGCGCCACGGCCGGACAAGGTAGAACGAGGCCGTGGATTCCATGAACTGCTTGAACGCCGCCGAAGCGCTGCCCATGTAGGTCGGTGCGCCGAAGATGATGGCGTCGGCGCGGTGCAGGTCATCCCAGTGGTTTTCCACGTCTTCCACCGCCAGCAACAGGCAAGTGCTGCCCACGTGGCGCTCCACACCTTGGGCCACAGCCTGAGCCATGACGCGGGTGTGCCCGTAGCCACTGTGATAGACCACCACTACCTTGCTCATCGCAGCGTCCTCCGGACGTATGCATTCCATTGCCTTGGAGTTTTGGCTCTAGCGCGGGCGCGGACGAGTTAATCGTTGTTAATTTTTCCCGGCTGTCGGGTGAACCGACGCAGGTTTCAGCCTTTAAATACAGTGGTAATGGCATTGGATGCCGGCCGATGTCCAAACGGCAGGACTTCACGCCCGTTGCGCTAGCATCAATTCCTGAGGAATATGCTCGGATACCGCGGATTAGACAGCTTGCGTGACCCTCAAGTCTCTATCCGCCCTGCCCGTCACAGGTTCTTCACCACGACAGCGCAGGATTACAAAAACGTCGCAGGAGTGAGCGGTTGAGTCTTTCCCCGAATCAGGCCATCGGTTTCGGCCCCTATCGGATCCACCCCGGCCAGCGGCTGGTGCTTGAAGGCGACCAGCCTTTGCGCCTGGGCCGGCGCGCCATGGACATTCTGCTGATCCTGCTGGCCAACGCCGGCGAGGTCGTGAGCAAGCAGCAATTGATCGCCGGAGTCTGGCCGGACAGCGTGGTGGAAGACATCAATCTGCGGGTACACATGGCGGCGCTGCGCAAGGCCCTCGGCGACGGTCAGGCCGGGCAGCGTTACATCGTCACGGTCGCGCAACGCGGATACAGCTTCGTCGCACCGGTCCTGCTGCAATCCATCGAACAACGCCCCGCCACCACCACTATCGGCCGGCATAACCTGCCACTGCGTCGCACGCGGATGATCGGTCGTCAGTCGGTGGTCGACAGCCTGATGGCGCAACTGCCGCGCCAGCGCTGCATCACCCTGGTAGGCCCCGGCGGCATCGGCAAGACAACCGTAGCCCTGCGTGTCGCCGAACAATTGATCGGCCGCTATCGCGACGGCATCCGTCTGCTGGATCTGGCACCGCTCAATGATCCGGGCTCGATCTGTTCGCACCTCGCCGCCCTGCTGGACCTTTCACTGCACGACAATGAACCGATGGCCTGCCTGATCAACAGCTTGCGCGAGCGGCAGCTGCTGCTGGTGATCGATAACTGCGAGCACTTGATCGACGCCGTGGCGCTGCTCGGCGAAAGCATTCTGCGCGGCGCGCCGCAGGTGCACATCCTGGCCACCAGCCGCGAAAGCCTGCGCGCCGAGGGCGAGTACGTACAACGTCTGGAATCCCTCGACTGCCCGCCGCCGATTGCGGTGCTCGACCGTGATCAGGCGATGGGATTTTCCGCGCTGCAACTGTTCGTCGAACGGGCGATGGCCGCCCACGAGCACTTCGAACCGGACAATGCCGACCTGCCCTTGATCATCGAAATCTGCCGGCGGCTGGATGGCATCCCGCTGGCGCTGGAACTGGCGGCCGCGCAGGTGGCGAGCCTTGGACTGGACGGTTTGCTGAGTCAGCTTCAGGGGCGCTTGCCGACCGGCAATCAGACTCATCTCGGTCGGCATGAAACCCTGCGGGCCACGCTTGACTGGAGCTTCAATCTGCTCAACGGCTGCGAACAGACCGGCCTGCGCCGACTGGGTGTGTTTCGTGGTGCATTCACGCTGGAATCTGCGGCGGCGGTCATCGTTGGCCAGCATATCGAGCCGGGCGAAGTGTTCGCCTCGATCACGCAACTGGTCGCCAAATCGCTGCTTAACGTCGAGGTCGGTGATGAGGAGGTGTTCTATCGCCTGCTCGATACCACCCGCCGCTATGCCCTGGAAAAACTCGATCAGGCCACCGAACTTGGCGAAACCCGCGAGCGTCATGCCGAACGCTGCCTGGCGCTGATGCATCAGGCCCAGGCCGATTGGGAGAACACGCCGACCGCCGTCTGGATCGAGCGCTACGCCCGAGGCCTCGAAGACCTGCGGGCGGCGCTTGACTGGACGCTGAACGATGAAGGCTCACGTCATCTCGGCGTGCGACTGACGGCGACGTCGGCGCCGTTGTGGCAGGAATTGTCCCTGCTCAAGGAGTACGGCGTTCATGTGCGCCGGGCACTCGCGTTGCTGGAGTCATCGGGCGAGCCTTGCCCACGGCTGGAAATCGCCTTGAAACTGGCCCTCGGCAGCGCCTGCTATCACACCTGGGGCGGCACACCGGAAACCATCGAAGCGTTCGTCAGTGCCCGACTGCTGGCGCAACAGCACGACGACATGGCCGGCCAATTGCGCGCCGTGTCGGGACACATGGCGGTCAACCTCAGTTGCGGTCATTACCGGATGGCGCTGGAGCAAAGCGAACAATTCGAAAGCCTCGGCCTGCATGGCGATGCGCAGTTGTCCTTGAGTACCCATCGTTTGCGGGTGCTCGCGTTGCATTACGCCGGCGATCAGCATCAGGCGCGGATCCACGCCGAACAGGTTATCCAGCGCATGGCCCACAGCGGCCACCTCAACCGCTTCACCCACGGCTTCGGCGTGCAATACGACCAGAGCGTCGCCTCATTGACCGTCCTCGCCCGGGTGTTATGGCTGCAAGGTTTTCCCGAGCAGGCCTGGCGCACGGCGCGGCAGGCACTGGACATCGCGGTGCAGATCAACCATGGCACCTCGATCTGCTACACCCTGGCCCTCGCCTCCTGCCTGATCGCCCATTACAACGGCGATGTGCAGAACGCCCGCGCACTGCTGCAACTGTTGCTGGAACAGGCGCAGAAGCATTCGGTGCTGCTGTTCTACACGTGGGCGCGGCACTATGCGCAGGTGATCGATGCCGATAGAGCCCCCGCCATCCCGCCTGCCGATAGCGGTCTGGTCAGGGAAATCATGGTCACGCTGGATCCGGGTTTCGTTGATGATGCCTTGCTGGAGCGGGCACAGAACGGCGCGGCCGGCTGGAGCACGGCGGAGATTTTTCGGGCTCGGGCGGAGCGATTGCTGGCCGCTGAATCGCCCTGTCAGCACACGGCCGAAAGCGCCTTGCAGCAGTCCCTTGCGATTGCGCAGACACAAGGCGCCCTGGCCTGGGAACTGCGCAGTGCGACGTCGCTGGCCCGGTTGTGGCAACGCCAGTCGCGCTATCGTGAGGCGCTTGAATTGCTGACGCCGATCTACCAGCGCTTCACCGAAGGCTACGCCACCCCGGACTTGCGCAAGGTGCGTTTACTGCTCGACGAATTGCGCGCTCAGTCGGCCGCTTGAGGCTGGCCGGGTGCGGCCCAGGTAGCGCGCGTGCCGACGCTCGACATCATTCAGTTCGCCGCCCTGCTCCAGCCGTTCGCGGGCATAGCGGCGCGTGGTGTTGAGCATTCGATAACGCAGCGTTCCACTGGATCGATCTACCGTCAGCAACGACTTGGCCGCCAACTGTTCAACCACTGCCACCAGCATCGAAGGTGGCAGTTGCGCGCAACTGATCACGCCGATGGCGGCATCCAGGGTGAACGCCATTTTGAATACCGACAAACGTTGCAGCACGCGTTGTTCGTGCTCGCTCAAGCGCTGATAGCTCCAGTCCAGCGAGGCACACATCGACTGATGGCGTGGCACGGCGGTCCGGCGGCCGTGACTCAGGACTTGCAGACCGTGGTCCAGTTGCGCCTGCAACCCGACCAATGCCAGTGCATCGATCTGCGCCGCTGCCAGTTCGATCGCCAGCGGCAGGCCGTCGAGCCGTCGACAAATATCGCGCACGGTTTCCAGATCCTGCTCACGCAGACAGAAACCGTGCTGACGCGCACGGGCACGACTGACAAACAGCTGCACCGCCGAGTAACCCATGACCTCGTCGACGCTGTTGAGCGCCGAGGTTTTAGGAGAGATGAGAGGCGGCAGTGGCTGCTGGACTTCCAGACCGAGACGCAACGGCTCGCGGCTGGTGGCCAGGATCGAAAGACGGGGCGCAGCGTCGAGCAGTGTTTGCAGCAGGCTCCGGCAGGCTTCGTGCAAGTGCTCGCAGTTGTCCAGCACCAGCAAGGCGTGGCGCGCTGCCAGTGTGGCGAAATCGATGTCGAGGGTTTTCAGCAGGTGATCGAGCAGCGGGACGCCTTCATCGATCAGCGACAGGTCCACCTGCCACACGCCGTCACGAAAATGTTGCAGCAGCAGTTCGGCTGCGCGCAGTGCCACGGTGCTTTTGCCGACGCCGGCAGGCCCCGTCACCGTTATCAGTCGGGACAGCGGCAGTTGCCGCACCAGACCGCCGACCAGTGAATCACGACCCGTAACAGGGGTCAGCCGTGCCGGCAGATTATGCTGTGGCACTTGCAGGCTTTCGAACACCACTTGCGCGACGCTGTCACCCTGCACCGGCGCAACGAAGCTGTACCCGCATTGCGGCACGTTGACGATGTAGCGCTGCCCGCTCTCGCCATCGCCGAGGGACCGGCGCAACGCCGCGATGTGCACCCGCAGGTTGATCTCTTCGACCACCGAGTTCGGCCACACCAGCGCGATCAATTGCTCTTTGCTGACCACCCGTCCGGCGCGCTCGACCAGCACTTGCAGAATGTCCAGCGCACGACCGCCCATGCGCAGTTGCCGATCCCCTTCGAGGATCAGCCGTTGGCGCAAATGGAACGCGTACGGTCCGAAACGCAGGACCGACGCCGAGCTCAATTCGTCGAGGCTGTTCATGTCCGTTATCTTGGCAGGCCTCGATGACGGTACAACCACCACACGGGGCCCGGCACGGACATCCGGATGCCCGTAACGGACAAAACCGCTCTAGCTGAACTGTTCGCGGTACTGGGCCGGGGTCAGTCCGAGTTTTTCGCCGAACAGAAAACGCATATGCCGCACGCTGCCGAAACCGCTTTTGTAGGCTACGGTCTTCAACGGCAGATCGCTGGTTTCCAGCAGATTGCGCGCGCAATCGATACGTGCACTTTGCAGAAACTCCATGGGCGTCATGTTGACCTCGCGGGCGAATACCCGGGCGAAATGGCGAGCGCTCATGTTCGCAAGGCCTGCCATGCGTTCGATGGTGAAACTTTCTTCAAGGTGTTCCAGAACGTGATTCTGTACCCGGGTGATGGGGGTTTCCTGGGGCGAAACCGCCGCCATCAACGGACTGAATTGCGCCTGCCCGCCCTGACGTTTCATCACCACCAGCAGCACTTTGGCCACGTCTTGGGCGAGCTTTTTGCCATGATCGCGGGCTACCACCGCCAGCGCCAGATCGATACCGGCGGTGACGCCACCAGAGGTGATCAGGTTGCGGTCCTCGACAAAGATCTGGTCGGTGGCGACATCCGCCTTCGGAAAACCCTTGATCAAACGCTCTGTGTAATTCCAGTGGGTAGTGACGCGGTAGCCGTCGAGCAATCCAGCGTAACCCAGTACAAAAGCCCCCGTGCAAATCGAGCCGTAGCGCTCGGCACGGCCCACCGCGCCTTGCAGCCAGGCCAGCAGCGGCAGACATTTTTCGTTGTAGGCCCCGGGGCCACCCGGCACCAGCAGCAGGTCATAGCGATCGCCGGCTTCGTCTATATGCCGGTCGGTATGCACCAGCACACCGTTGGAGGCGCGAAGCGGCCCGCGTTCAGTCCCCAGGAGCGTCAGTTGATAGTGGTCTTCCGGCTTCAGGTATCGGTTGGCAACCGAAAACACTTCCAGCGGCCCGGCCATATCGAGCAGTAGAAACTCGGGGAACAACACCATTGCCACGGTTTTCATAAGCAGACATCACTGAAATCAATGAACAGTTATAAGTTGCCGCATTATGGCCAACTACAGCGCCAACGTTGAAAAAGAATGCGTGAACTGACGCACATTACTGTCAACCCTGAGGGGACAGTATTTCAATTTTCACCTACTTATTGCACACCCGAGTAACCAGTAACCTTCTCCTCACTCGGACGAATCAACGTCCTGAAAGGAGATTTCATCATGCTGACCCTTCGCAAAGCTTCCGACCGTGGTCTGGCCAATCATGGCTGGTTGAAGTCGTTCCACACCTTTTCTTTCGCCAGCTATCGCGACCCGCGTGAGCAGGGTTTCTCCGACCTGCTGGTGATCAACGATGACCGCGTCGCCGCCGGCAAAGGCTTCGGCCAGCACCCGCACCGCGACATGGAGATTTTCTCCTATGTGCTCGAAGGCGCGCTGGAACACAAGGACACCCTCGGTACGGGTTCGGTGATCCGCCCCGGCGATGTGCAACTGATGAGCGCCGGCAGTGGCGTGGCCCACAGCGAGTTCAACCACTCGGCGACCAAGCCTGTGCACTTCCTGCAGATCTGGATCGTGCCGGACGTGAGCGGCGCAAAACCGCGTTATCAACAGGAGCACTTCAGCGAACAGAAAAAACGCGGTCGCCTGCAATTGATCATCTCGCCCGAAGGCAGCCACGGCTCACTCAAAGTTCGCCAGGATGCACGGGTGTATGCCGGACTGTTCGATGGCCAGGAAAGCGCCACGCTCAAGCTGCCTGCAAACCGCTACGCCTATGTGCATGTTGCTCGCGGCAGTGTTGAACTGAACGGCGTGCAGTTGAAGGAAGGCGACGGTGTTCGGGTTCGTGAAGAACAGGCGCTGACCCTGAGCAATGGCCAGGATGCCGAAGTACTGGTGTTTGATCTGCGGCCACAGGAGTTGCCGGAAATGCCGTGAGGCAGTGGTTTCATCGCTCACAAAAAACGGCCTTCGATGAAGGCCGCTTTTCATTCTGCGGACAAGGTCGTAGAAACTGCCGGTGCGGGATTTCCAGCCTCCTTCACCGACTGGACCATTGCCAGGGTGGTCTGCATCGTCACAAGCACATTTGACTGATTCGCGTAGTAGGAGCCTACAAGAATGGCAACCATCCCCAGAAAATGAACGGTCGTCGCCGCCCAGTAGTTTGCCTTGATTGTCGAGACCATTCTCATTGACTCGTCTAACCGCTCCATAGCCCGGTCCGAGCGAGCCGCCATGGACGCATAACGTGCATCACGCTCAAGGTGAGCCTTTTCTTGCTCCAGACGGAGTTTCTCCTGTGACTTCTCGCGCTCCTGCCATGCTTTCCTGGATTCTTCTTCTCTTTCCAGTCGAGCTTTTTCCCTCTCCTGCCGAATCTCCTCCAGATGCCGCTCTCTGGCCAGACGCACTTCTTCCTGAGCCTCCTCTCGCTTCAGCCAATCTTCTTGCCGAACCTTCTCTTCCTTCAGCCACTCCTCTTGTCGAGCCTTCTCGTCCTTCCGCCAATCCTCTTGCCAAGACTTTTTTCGCTCCAGCCGCACATTTTCCTGAATGCACTCGTGCTCGAGCCGTGCCCTGTCTCGCTCGGCCTGCTCGATGAGAAACCCATCGATTTTCGCGGACATCGATTCGATCCGCGCATCGATTCTGGTCTCGATGATTTCGATTCTGGCGCTGAATTCGTCTCGCGTTATGTAGTTCATAGATTCCGCACTGTCCGTTTGCCCGACCATGCCACCTGTTTGAAATTGGCTGAATTCCCTTGCAATCAACTCCACACCTCTGACGTTTATCAATACTTCCCTGATTGATGACCCTGGAGTGCTTTGCCTGCTCGCCCAAGGTTTGAGAAACGATAGAACTCGGGCAAAAAACTGACAAGACAGCGGATTCTGGCGCGGATGTAGGCAATGTCGCCGGGTTACGTAGCCGTCCTACACAGTCTGAATGAGCTATTCATTTTCCAGCGCAAACGCCTCGACAATCTGCTCGATCACCGCCCTCACCCGCGCCGTATGGCGCAAATCCGCATGGGTCACCAGCCACACCTCATAGGGAAGCAGTCGCGTACGCCCCGGCCAGAGCCTGACCAGGCCATCGCGTTCTCCCATGTATATCGGAATTTCTCCTACACCGAGACCGGCCGCAATCGAGCGTCGTATCAACAGGCTGGAGTTCAGGCTTGCGACAATACGCCCGCGATTCACAGGCTCGCCTGCCAGGGTGATCTCCTTGTTGCCTTGCAGGTACGGTTGGTACACCACCAGATCGTGGCCCTCGAACGCGGTGCCTGGCGTTGGCACGCCATGGACATCCACATAGGCCCGGGATGCGAACAACCCCACTGGCCAGCGCGCCAGGCGCCGGGCGATCAGGTCAGGGTTTTCCGGTCGGGCGTTGCGTACGGCAATGTCAGCCTCGCGCTTGGCCAGGTTGAGCATCTGCGTGGAAGCGTCCAGTTGCACGCGCACATCAGGGTGATGCTCATGCAAACGCGCGATGGCCGGGATCAGGAAGTCGATGGCCAGCGAATCGGTGGTGCTGACCCGCACGTTTCCGGTCAGGCGATCATCCAGGCCCTGGATCTGCCGCTCCAGCTCCAGCGCCGAATGCTCCATTTTCTCGACTGCCTTGAGGGCGGCTTCGCCCATTGCAGTCAGTGCATACCCCTCGGAAGTCCGCAGAAACAACGTGGCATTCAGCGACTTTTCCAGTGCCGCAATACGCCGCCCGACCGTGGCCTGGTCTACCCTCAATACTCGCGCAGCACCGCGTAATGTCGACTCTCGGCAGACCGCCAGAAACACCCGTGCATCATCCCAGTTCATGCTGTCCTCTCACGATGCAAAATCGCATCACCAGCAAGAAAAATCGCTGCATTTATGCAGCCACGATAGCCGATATGCTGGACGTCATGAACCTTTCACGGGGCCAAACGCCCCAAAGCACGACAGGAACCGACATGACCTTGCCCACCGAAATGACCCGAATCGAAATAACCGAACCTGGTGCTCCCGACGTCCTGCAACCACGTCGTGTCCCGCTGCCGGTCGTCACGCAGGGCGAGTTGCTGATCCGCGTGCACGCTGCCGGCATCAACCGGCCGGACGCCTTGCAGCGCGCGGGCAAATACCCGATGAGACCCGGCATGAACCCGATTCCCGGCCTGGAAGTGGCTGGAGAAGTGGTGGCGCTGGGTGCTGGTGTCAGCACTTTTGCCGTGGGCGACAGGGTTTGCGCGCTGACCAATGGTGGTGGTTATGCCGAATACTGCACCGTTCCGGCGGGCCAGACTCTGCCGATCCCCGACGGAATGGATTGGGTCAAGGCCGCGGCGATCCCCGAAACCTTTTTCACGGTATGGGCCAATCTGTTCGGTCTCGGTGGTGCCAGCCGTGGCCAACGTGTGTTGATTCACGGTGGCACCAGTGGCATCGGAACTACCGCACTGATGCTGTGCCGCGAGTTCGGCATCGAAGCCTTCGCCACCGCCGGCAGTGCCGACAAATGTGAGGCTATCCGTGCATTGGGCGGTGAGCCGATCAACTATCGCGAGCAGGACTTCGCTGCCGTGATCGCCGAGAAAACCAACGGCCAGGGCGTCAATGTGATCCTCGACATCATGGGCGGCTCGTATCTGAATGCCAACCTCAGTGCCCTGGCAATGGATGGCCGCGTGGTGATGTTGGGTTTCCTCGGCGGTGCCCGTGCCAACGATGTCGACCTGCTGACCATTCTCGGCAAACGGGCCGTGGTCACCGGTTCCTTGTTGCGCGCACGCACATCTGCGGAAAAGGCTGCCATCGCCGATCAATTACGCGAGCATGTCTGGCCGGTATTGGCCGCCGGGCGTTGCCTGCCGATCATCGACAAGGTTTACCCGCTCACCGACGCGGCCCGGGCCCACGCACACATGGAGGCGGGCGATCACATCGGTAAAATCGTGCTGGACGTGGCATGAGTCACAGCATCGTTTTGTAAAGATTGCTGGCGGGCGACGGTCGAAATTGTCACGCGGGGATCAAGGCATCTGGTAAAAAGCCTTCTTTGTCCGTGCTGTGGTGAAACCGCCCATGTTCCTTGCCTTCATGACCCGACTCCGACGCCGTCGACTGGCGTTCGCTTGCATGGCCGCCCTGATCATCGGCCTGCCGACGAGTTGCGCCGTACTGGAGCACACCGAACGCAAACTGCTGTTTCGCATCGAACCGGGCACAGCCGGCTGGTATCACGGCTTGCCCGGCAGCGTTCAGGAACTGGATCTGAAGCCCAAAAGCTTCAAGGCCGGGCAGAACATTCATGCCTGGTGGTGGCCGGCGGAACGGGCCAATGCCCCCGCCATCCTTTACCTGCATGGCGTACGCTGGAATCTGACCGGGCAACTGTTCCGCATCGAACAGCTGCGCGCGGCGGGTTATTCGGTACTGGCCATCGATTACCGTGGTTTTGGCCAGAGTCATGGTGACTTGCCGTCAGAAAGCACTGTTTATGAGGATGCACGGGTAGCCTGGGAACGCTTCCAGCAACTTCAACCCGACCCCGGCAAACGCCTGATCTATGGTCATTCCCTCGGTGGTGCCGTCGCCATCGACCTCGCCGCCGAACTGGGCCGGGACGCCGCCAGAAACCATACGCCGCTGCCGGTCCGGGGTCTGGTCATCGAGTCCACCTTCACGTCACTGGCCGACGTCGCTGCGGCGGTGGCCAATACGTCCCTGCCCGTTCGCTGGTTGTTGTCGCAGAAATTCGACTCCATCGACAAGATTGCCGACATCCATATGCCGTTGCTGGTGGTGCACGGTCTGGCCGATGCGTTTGTGCCATCACGCTTCAGCGAACAACTGTTCGCGGCCGCCAGCCAACCCAAGCGATTGCTGTTGGTGCCCGGTGGGACGCACAACAACAGCATGGCATTGGGCGGACAAAACTATCGCAAGGCGATAGATGCCTTGATGCAAACCAAACCTGCCGCACGCGTCGCAGGCGCAACGTTATTGCAAGGCGCGCGCGACTCTTGAAGACAGAGACCATTGGTCATCCCGACGTAAATAATTGCCACACTGACTGGCATTCCTTCGATCCAAGGCTTTGCTGGATGGAGTCAATCCATGACGCAGCCTCGGCACACCCGGCCGCGCTGCGTTTCACTGCCTGTTCGGGAGCTCCACCATGAAAATCAACCCGTACCTGATCTTCAACGGCGACTGCCGTGCCGCCTTCACGTTTTACGAACAATGCCTTCAAGGCAAGCTCGAGGCGATGATGACGTTCGGCGAAACGCCTGCCGCCGAGCACGTGCCGAAAGAGCACCACAACCTGATCATTCATACCTGCCTGAAGGTGGGTGACCAGATGATCATGGCTTCAGACACTACGCCCGACCGCCCGACCCAAGGCATGAGCGGTTGCTCTGTTTCCCTGAACGTCGACACCGTCGCCGAGGCTGAAAGAGTATTCAACGCCCTGGCCAAGGACGGACGAGTCGACATGCCACTGGAGGCCACGTTCTGGGCCGCGCGTTTCGGCATGCTGGTGGATCGTTTTGGCGTGTCGTGGATGGTCAATTGCGAAAGCGACAAGTGAAGCAGCCATTGCACCAGACATGAAAAAGCCCGACCTCTTCAGGTCGGGCTTTTTGTTTATCGCTGAGCCAGTTCATGTCTCACGCACTGTTCGTAATAGGTCTGCTTGACGGCTGCGGGCTTGAGACGCGAGGTACTGTTGTAGGTTTGCTCCGTGATGCCCATCGCGGTCATGCGCATCCACGGCTGCTGAAACTTGCGCACCTGCAAGCGCTTGCGGGCGCCATAAAGGGAAATCCCCGACAGCTTCGATTGCTGCGCGCCGGCCGCGATGTCAGAACCCCAGGTACAAGCAAAACGATGGCTCTTGCTCAGTTCCCTCGCTTGAGCACCCAGTGCGAAGAGAGCCAGGGAAAGCGTTGCAACGGTGATGACAGTCGTCCGCATAGGGCCAGCCTAACCTTTTGAAAAAAGGCGATTTTGACTATGAATTCACGTGACGAGGGCCAGCAATTTGCCGCCTTTCGTCAGATTTGGCCTAAAGCTTCAAGACGGTGCAATCCCTTTGCAGCATTTGTGAGCTACCTTGTCATCGCGGATTCGACAAAGGTGAACCCGCCGCCAGCTGCAGTATCGAATAATAATATTTCTGAACAGCCACCGTGGAGACAGCAGGATGCCGTCACAAGTTAAAAAAACCTGGAACACCTTGACCGTCCCTGAAATTGTCGTCGCTCAATCGAATGCCCCCGATGCTCAGCCCTTGGTTGCGCCAGTCCATGCGCAAAGACATGAGATGGTTTTGAAAGGTCGCCTGGCAAGGCAAAGACGTTTCGAAGTCGAGGCACTGTTCAATCGGCTCAAGGAAACAGAGCGCAGAGTCAAACTTCTTGAGAAAACCCTTCAAGAAATCAGGCCCCATTTCTTTGACGATCATCCTGTATCGAAAAGGATCGAGTCCGTCCTGGACTGAGCAACTGTTGCGCGCTCCCGGAGAAGGCTCTCCCTCTCCTGTCGACTCAGTCTGACGACGGAAGACCGAAGCCTCCCTGGTGCACTAATGCCGGGCATTACGCTGCCAAGGGCTGCGATAATCGCTGCTCCTCACTCATTCAAAAATCGCATGGTTCAGGTACAATCGCTGTTTGCCTGACAAAAGATTGAGCGCACAGTGAACCCCACGCATCAGAAAACTAAAGACCGCATCGTATTTTTAGATTACATGCGGATATTTGCGTTTATCAGCGTACTTGTCGGTCACAAACTTTACGACAAGCTTGAGTTCATATCCCAGAACCAAAGCCTGCACATCACCCTCAGATACTTCGCCGAGGCACTCTTACCGCTTTGCTATGGTGGCGCGGCAGGTGTAATTGTTTTTTTCCTGACATCGGGATACATCATTACCCATGTCTTGCAGAACGAAACAACCAGCGAGTTTATGGTAAAGCGGATATTCAGAATTTATCCCCTGTATATCTTCGCGGTCATTGTGGAAACATTGCTTGCCAGAATCGTTGATGGCGTCGCACTACCTGGAATCGGCACTCTGATACCCAGATTGTTACTGATGGGTGATTTCTTCGGCACACCACTTGCCCTGACAGGCGTTGAATGGACGCTCAGGGTCGAGGTTTGCTTCTATTTCTACATGGCACTGCTGCGACATTTCGCAATTCTGGAGAAGCCCAAAACGGCTGTGGCGGCTTTCTTTACGACTGCCATGGTCATGTTTCTTGCCCCCCCATTCCCTGTGACCACCGAGTTCTCCCATGGGTATCTGAGTACCTACGGCGTGTTCCTTCTTGTTGGTGCTTGCTTCTACTTGTATGAAATGAACAAAGACATACGAAACCTGTGTGTCTTTGCTAGCTTATCCATGCTCGTACTGTTCTTCTTCATGATTTCCAAAAATCATCCTGCCTGGATGAACAGCAACTATGGCATTTTTGCTCTCGTGATCTTTGGCGTCGGCTGGGTGCTGAGAGACCGCATGCAGTACGGCCCGATCATCGGCATTGCATCCAATCTCACTTATGCCATTTACTTGTTCCATAAGTGGATGTGGGACTACATACAAATAGTCGTCGCAAAGATTGGAATCGTAGCCGTACCCCAAAGCCTGCAAATATTCACGATACTTGTGATCATGTGCTATCTGCTACATATCAGCGTCGAGAAATACGGGCTTGAGCTCGGAAAGAAAACACTGAAACTTGTTCGCTCCAGAAAGACTTCTGTGGAAAAAGCCCTGGCGGATTCGACGAATTAATCCGTAAGACCAAGCCAGACTTACTGACTGGGCCAGCCACATGAAAGCGGGGGCCCAATCGAGCTGGTTCATGAGCTCAGCAGGGCAAAGTATTGATTCGAGCGCTTCCCTGCTGGGCGCTACTTCGTTATGACCATGCCTTTGCAGAGGCTTTCCAGCAAGTTTTCCCCACCGGGAGAGTTGAAAAACTCGACCGAACTCTTCACCTCCGATGCGTACATTGGCTTATCCGCAACCTCTCGAATGTGATTGGTCATGGGCTCAGTCAAATTGTCTTTTTCTTGTTCCAGAAACCTTTCCAGGGAAATGCCGGCATCCGGGTGTTTTTTTGCGCATGCCTGCGTGGTTGCAACAGCCAGGACAGCGGTCTGATGCTCTTGGAGAGCACCGCTGGTGGCATGAGCTGCAAGGGAGTACACCGAGGCAATGATCGCGATGGCAATGCCGTTGCAGGCTTTTTGTAGAAACATTTCCAACTCCAGGTTTCGAGTATTTGGCGTGCAAGCCAAGACCGAACACTATCGGCCGAACTCGATGAATCCTTGAGTGAACGCTAACAATCGACACTGGGCAGCAAATCAAAAATCACATCGGCCCGGGATAGCGTTGAGAACACTCGACGCGACAACATCCCAAGACCCCAGACTGCCGGGGTGTTTTGCGCAGGCACAAAAAAGCCGATCTAGCTGATCGGCTTAAGTGTCTGATTTCAATCAGAAATTATGGTCGGGACGGAGTGATTCGAACACTCGACCCCTAGCACCCCATGCTAGTGCGCTACCGGACTGCGCTACGCCCCGACTAGGCGTGAAACTCGCTCCTCATCTCAAGGAGCGCTCAAGAATATATCGCAAGCTTTTGAAAACTGGAAGTATTTAAAAGCAGGAAATTATTTCTTGAGTACCACCAGAACATCTTCGAGCTCGGCGATCATCTGGCGGATCATTTGCTTGTATTGGGTTGTATCGTCTTTGGCCTCATCACCGGACAGGCGCAGACGCGCGCCACCGATGGTGAACCCCTGATCGTAAAGGAGCGCGCGGATCTGCCGGATCATCAGCACGTCCTGGCGCTGATAATACCGGCGGTTTCCGCGGCGTTTGACGGGGTTGAGCTGAGGAAACTCCTGCTCCCAGTAGCGCAGCACGTGCGGTTTTACCGCACACAGCTCGCTGACTTCACCAATGGTGAAGTAGCGTTTGCCCGGGATGACGGGTAGTTCGTCGTTATGACTTGGTTCCAGCATAAGCCTCAACTCGGGCCTTCAACTTCTGCCCTGGACGAAAGGTGACCACACGGCGAGCCGTGATCGGGATTTCTTCCCCCGTTTTCGGGTTGCGGCCAGGCCGCTGGCGTTTGTCCCGAAGGTCGAAATTGCCGAAACCCGACAATTTGACCTGCTCGTTGTCTTCAAGAGCGTGCCTGATTTCCTCGAAAAACAGTTCGACCAATTCCTTGGCTTCCCGCTTGTTCAGGCCCAGCTCTTCATACAGACGTTCCGCCATCTCAGCTTTCGTCAAAGCCCCCATACGTCACTTCCTTAACGTGGCGTTCAACCTTTGTTCGAGCGAGGTGAGGATATTTTGCGTCGTCGAATTCACCTCATCGTCATTAAGAGTGCGCGATGGATGCTGCCAGGTCAAGCCGACTGCAAGGCTTTTTCTATCAGGATCAATACCTTTACCCTGATACACGTCAAATAGCCTGAGGTCTGTCAGCCATTCGCCTGCATTTTCACGGATTACGTCCAGTACAGCCGAGGCTGCAACGTCTTTGTGCGCAATCAGTGCCAGGTCACGACGCACTTCAGGAAAGCGCGACAACTCGTGGAATTTAGGCATTTTGCCCAACGCTACTTCAGCCAGAACCAGCTCGAAAACGAAGACCGGACGGTCGAGACCCAAGGATTTCGACAATTCAGGGTGAATCGCACCGATAAAGCCGACTTCACGCCCTTCCCGCTCGATGCGTGCGGTTTGCCCCGGATGCAGCGCAGGATGCTTGCCCGGTGCGAAGGTGAACTGATCCAGTGCGCCGGCGAACCCCAGCACTGCCTCAACGTCAGCCTTGACGTCAAAGAAGTCGACGGTATCGCGACCTTGCGCCCAGCCTTCCGGCAGGCGGCCACCGCAGACAACACCGGCCAGCATCGGCTCTTGCTTCAGGCCTTCCAGCTGACCGACGAAGCGCAGACCGCTCTCGAACAGACGGACGCGATCCTGCTGACGATTCAGGTTGTGCTGCAGCGCCTTGACCAGACCTGGCCACAGCGACGAACGCATGGCGGCCATATCATTGGAGATCGGGTTCGCCAGCAGCAGCGGCTCGACACCTGGATTGAACAGTTCGAATTGCTTTGGATCGATGAAGCTATAGGTGATCGCTTCCTGATAACCACGAGCGACCAACAGACGACGCAGCTCCGGCAGATCGCTCCGCGCTTCAGCCTTGGCTTGCGGCGCCAGACGAGCTTGCGGGTAACGAACCGGCAGACGGTTGTAACCGTACAGACGCGCCAACTCTTCGATCAGATCGACTTCCAGGCTGATATCGAAGCGATGGCTTGGCACTTCTACGCGCCACTGCCCTGCTCCCTCGGCGGAAACTTTCAGGCCCAAAGCGTTGAGCAGACGCTCGACTTCGGCCGAATCCATCTCCATGCCCAGCATCTGGGTGATGCGCTGAGCGCGCAGAGTGATCGGCGCGATCGACGGCAAGTGCTGCTCGCTGACGGTCTCGATGATCGGGCCGGCTTCGCCACCGGTGATTTCCAGCAGCAGACCAGTGGCGCGCTCCATGGCTTCACGGGCCAGTTGCCAGTCCACGCCACGCTCATAGCGGTGCGAAGCATCAGTGTGCAGACCATAGGAACGAGCCTTGCCCGCCACAGCGATCTGGTCGAAGAATGCACTTTCAAGGAACACGTCGCGAGTGGTCGCGGATACACCACTGTGCTCGCCACCCATCACGCCGGCAATGGCCAGAGCGCGAGTGTGGTCGGCGATCACCAGCGTATCGCTACGCAGGCTGACTTCCTGGCCGTCGAGCAGAACGAGCTTCTCGCCCTCTTCCGCCATGCGCACACGAATGCCGCCATTGATTTCAGCGAGGTCGAAAGCGTGCAGCGGTTGGCCCAGCTCAAGCATCACGTAGTTGGTGATATCGACAGCGGCGTCAATGCTGCGCACTTCGGCACGACGCAGGCGCTCGACCATCCACAGCGGCGTAGGCTTGGACAGGTCAACGTTGCGGATGACACGACCCAGATAACGCGGGCACGCAGCAGGCGCCAGCACTTCAACCGAGCGCACTTCGTCGTGCACCGCAGGAACAGTCATCACCACCGGACGAGTGACCGGAGCGTCGTACAACGCACCCACTTCACGAGCCAGACCGGCCAGGGACAGGCAGTCGCCGCGGTTCGGGGTCAGGTCGACCTCGATGCTGGCGTCTTCCAGATCCAGATAAACACGGAAATCTTCGCCCACCGGCGCATCGGCAGGCAGCTCCATCAGACCGTCATTGCCTTCACCGACCTGCAGCTCGGATTGCGAGCACAGCATGCCGTTGGACTCGACGCCACGCAGCTTGGCTTTCTTGATCTTGAAGTCGCCCGGCAGCTCGGCACCGATCATGGCGAACGGAATCTTCAGGCCCGGACGCACATTTGGCGCACCGCACACGACCTGGAAGGTTTCTGCACCATTGCTCACCTGGCACACACGCAACTTGTCGGCGTCAGGGTGTTGCTCGGTACTCAGAACCTCGCCCACCACTACACCACTGAATGCACCGGCAGCCGGCGTTACGCTATCGACCTCAAGACCGGCCATCGACAGACGAGCAACCAGCTCGTCGCGATTTACCTGCGGGCTGACCCAGCCACGCAGCCATTGTTCACTGAATTTCATCCTGCTCTCCTAAGAATTCGTTACGACTAGCGAAATTGCGCGAGGAACCGCAAGTCGTTGTCGAAGAACAGACGCAAGTCGTTCACGCCGTAACGCAGCATGGCCAGACGCTCGACGCCCATGCCGAAGGCAAAGCCCGAGAACTCTTCCGGATCGATGCCGGACATGCGCAGCACATTCGGGTGAACCATGCCGCAGCCCATCACTTCCAGCCACCCCGTCTGCTTGCAGACACGGCAGCCTTTACCGCTGCACATCACGCATTCCATGTCGACTTCAGCGGATGGCTCGGTGAACGGGAAGTAGGAAGGACGGAAACGTACCGCCAGTTCTTTTTCGAAGAACACCCGCAGGAACTCTTCGATAGTCCCTTTCAGGTCGGCGAAGTTGATGTCGCGATCGACCAGCAGGCCTTCGACCTGATGGAACATCGGCGAGTGAGTGATATCGGAGTCGCTGCGATACACACGGCCTGGACAGACGATGCGGATCGGCGGCTGCTGCGATTCCATGGTGCGGACCTGTACCGGCGAGGTATGGGTGCGCAACAGCATGTTCGCATTGAAATAGAAGGTGTCGTGCATCGACCGGGCCGGGTGATGGCCTGGGATGTTGAGCGCCTCGAAGTTGTGATAATCGTCTTCGACCTCAGGGCCTTCGGCAATGCCGTAGCCGATGCGGGTGAAGAACTGCTCGATACGTTCCAGAGTCCGGGTTACCGGATGCAGACCACCGGAGGTCTGGCCACGGCCCGGCAGGGTTACGTCAATGGATTCGGCGGACAGTTTGGCAGCCAGTTCGGCCTCTTCAAACAGAGCCATGCGCGCATTGAGAACGCCTGTGACACGTTCCTTGGCAACGTTGATCAGGGCGCCAACTTGTGGACGCTCCTCTGCCGGCAAATTCCCCAGGGTCTTCATCACCTGAGTCAATTCACCCTTTTTGCCAAGGTATTGAACCCGGATTTGCTCCAGGGCATTGATATCTTCAGCGCTTTGCACAGCCTCTAGTGCTTGAGAGACCAGCGCATCCAGGTTTTCCATGTACAGACTCCAGATACAAAATAGGGGAAGAGCTTGAAGGCTCTTCCCCTATTTATGACGTTTACCACCTGACCCCACAGAGGTGAGGCCGGGTGACTGTCGGGGGTACTTAAGCCAAGGTGGCTTTAGCTTTCTCGACAATCGCGGCAAACACCGCTTTTTCGTTCACTGCCAGATCAGCCAGAACCTTACGGTCGATCTCGATGGACGCTTTTTTCAGGCCAGCGATGAAACGGCTGTAGGACAGACCGTTAACACGAGCACCGGCGTTGATACGAGCGATCCACAGAGCGCGGAACTGACGTTTTTTCTGACGACGGTCACGGTAGGCGTATTGGCCTGCCTTGATTACCGCTTGCTTGGCAACACGGAATACGCGCGAGCGAGCGCCGTAGTAGCCTTTAGCAAGTTTCAGAATTTTTTTGTGACGTTTACGGGCAATGACGCCACGCTTTACACGAGCCATGAGTTACTTCCTCTATTCTTGATCCAAAAATTAACGAAGGCGCAGCATGCGCTCGACTTTTGCCACGTCAGACGGATGCAGCAAGCTGCTACCGCGCAGTTGACGCTTACGCTTGGTCGACATTTTGGTCAGGATGTGGCTCTTGAAAGCGTGCTTGTGCTTGATACCGTTAGCAGTTTTCAGAAACCGCTTAGCAGCACCACTTTTGGTTTTCATCTTTGGCATGTTCGGATACTCCGCATTCAGTTGATAAACATAATCAGAAGGCCTGCCGTGCCCTGTTGATTACTTCTTCTTTTTCGGGGCGATGACCATGATCAGCTGGCGTCCTTCCATCTTAGGATGCTGTTCGACCGAACCGTACTCAAGCAGGTCTTGTTCAACCCGCTTGAGGAGTTCCATCCCCAGCTCCTGGTGGGCCATCTCACGGCCGCGGAATCGCAAGGATACCTTGGCCCTGTCCCCGTCACTCAGGAAACGTACCAGGTTGCGCAGTTTTACCTGGTAATCCCCTTCCTCCGTCCCTGGACGAAACTTGATTTCTTTTACCTGAATCTGCTTCTGGTTCTTCTTCGCCGCAGCAATCTGCTTCTTCTTTTCGAAGATCGATTTGCCGTAGTCCATCACACGGCAAACCGGTGGGACTGCGTCTGCAGAGATTTCTACCAGATCAAGCTTTGCTTCTTCAGCGATACGAAGCGCTTCATCAATCGAGACGATGCCAATCTGCTCGCCGTCAGCGCCAATTAACCGAACCTCGCGTGCCGAGATATTCTCGTTGATCGGGGCTTTCGGTGCAGTTCGTTTATCTTGTCTCATTTCACGCTTAATAATAATTACTCCGAATCTGGGCGACCACGCCGGGAAACCGCTTGCGCGAGAAACTCAGCGAACTGGGCGACGGGCATCGAGCCCAGGTCAGCACCTTCACGAGTACGCACAGCGACAGTCTGCATCTCGACTTCCTTATCCCCAATAACCAAGAGATATGGAACCTTGAGCAAAGTATGCTCGCGGATTTTAAAGCCGATCTTTTCATTTCTCAAGTCAGACTTGGCACGAAACCCGCTTTCGTTGAGAGTTTTTTCGACCTGAGCAACAAAATCTGCCTGTTTATCAGTGATATTCATGATCACTGCCTGGGTTGGCGCCAGCCACGCAGGGAATGCACCTTCGTAGTGCTCGATCAGAATCCCGACGAAACGCTCGAACGAACCGAGAATCGCACGGTGCAACATGACCGGATGCTTGCGGCTGTTGTCTTCGGAGACGTATTCGGCACCGAGACGCACTGGCAGGTTGAAATCGAGCTGCAAAGTACCACATTGCCACACGCGACCGAGGCAATCTTTCAGCGAGAATTCAATCTTCGGACCATAGAAAGCGCCCTCACCCGGCTGCAGGTCGTACGGAAGGTCCGCGCTATCAAGGGCCGCGGCCAAGGCCGCTTCGGCGCGATCCCACAGCTCGTCGGAACCAACGCGTTTTTCCGGACGAGTGGACAGTTTCATTTCGACGTCGGTGAAACCGAAGTCGCGGTAAACATCCATGGTCAGCTTGATGAACGCAGCGGATTCGGCCTGCATCTGCTCTTCGGTGCAGAAAATGTGGGCGTCGTCCTGAGTGAATGCACGCACGCGCATGATGCCGTGCAGCGCACCCGACGGCTCGTTACGGTGGCAGGCACCGAACTCGGCCAGACGCATCGGCAACTCGCGGTAGCTCTTCAGGCCCTGATTGAACACTTGCACGTGGCAAGGGCAGTTCATCGGCTTGATCGCGTAGTCGCGGCTTTCCGACTCGGTGGTGAACATGTTGTCGGCGTAGTTGGCCCAGTGCCCGGACTTTTCCCACAGGCTACGATCAACGACTTGCGGCGTCTTGATCTCGAGATAGCCGTTGTCACGCTGCACCTTGCGCATGTACTGCTCGAGTACCTGGTACAGAGTCCAGCCATTCGGGTGCCAGAACACCATGCCCGGCGCTTCTTCCTGGGTGTGGAACAGGCCCAGACGCTTGCCGATCTTGCGGTGATCGCGCTTTTCAGCTTCTTCGATTCGCTGGATGTACGCTGCCAGCTGCTTCTTGTCAGCCCATGCGGTGCCGTAAACGCGCTGCAATTGCTCGTTCTTGGCATCACCGCGCCAGTAGGCGCCGGACAGCTTGGTCAACTTGAAGGATTTCAGGAAGCGAGTGTTCGGCACGTGCGGACCGCGGCACATGTCGACATATTCTTCGTGATAGTACAGGCCCATGGCCTGCTCGTTCGGCATGTCCTCGACCAGGCGCAGCTTGTAGTCTTCGCCACGGGCCTTGAACACTTCGATCACTTCGGCGCGCGGAGTGACTTTCTTGATGACGTCGTATTCGGTATCGATCAGCTGCTGCATGCGCTGTTCGATGGCGGCCATATCTTCCGGAGTGAAAGGACGCTCGAAGGCGATGTCGTAATAGAAGCCTTCGTCAATGACCGGACCGATGACCATTTTGGCCGTCGGGTACAACTGCTTGACCGCGTGGCCAACCAGGTGGGCGCAAGAGTGGCGAATGATCTCCAGCCCCTCTTCATCCTTTGGCGTGATGATTTGCAGCGTTGCGTCGCTGTCGATGATGTCGCTGGCGTCGACCAGCTTGCCGTTCACCTTGCCGGCCAGGGTGGCCTTGGCCAGGCCTGCACCGATGGATGCGGCGACCTCGGCTACGGAAACCGGGTGATCGAATGAACGTTGACTGCCGTCGGGAAGAGTAATAGTTGGCATGGCGCCTCCTCTCCTAGTGGTGACCCCTACCAAAGGTCACGTGGGTTGGGATGAGCCAGTACAAGATCCGATCCAGGCCATTCAATGACGAACGCCTGCCTTACAGCGGCAGGAGCCTTGCGGCCAACCGGAAAACCGAACCAGAGTGACTGGGATTCAAATCAGAGTATTCGCACGTCGCCGCTGCCGGGACTGTAGGTCATCCGGAGCCTGCGAACGCCCGAGTCGGCCATGCTAGCACAGATGAACGGTCACACACGCACTCTGGTTTTACCGGCAGGCAAATCGTCTGTTTTGTGCCAGAGTGATGAACTTGATCGGCCACTCAGCCATCAGATAACAAGACATCGACCCACAAGGAGCATCCTCGCATGCGTCTGAACACCCTATTCGCCGCAGTCGTCCCTTTAGTTCTGCTGTTGCCGCTGAGCGCGCAGGCTGCCTGGCCGAAAGGCGTCAAAGAGCAATACATGAACGACTGCACAAAAGCGGCCAGCCAAAGCGTCAACCCGACGGTAGCCAAACAACACTGCACCTGTGGCGCTGATGTCCTGGAGAAGAAATTCACCACACAGGAAATCTCTCAGCTGATGGACAAGAACACCCCGCCGAGCGGTGAGCTGGGTCAGCGCGCGCTGAAGGAAATCTCGGTTTGCCGAGTGCAGAAATAGACCCTGTCGAGAGGATTTACGGGCATTCAGCGAGCAAAAAACGGCCAGAATGCCCCTGAATCCGATATTTTATGCAGGTTTTATAGCTTTTTTTACACCCCGTCGAATTGGCTGAAAGCCTCTGAAACCGGGGGTTACAGACATTCAAACTGTCGAAGCGTCTGCAATATGAAAGCAAACAGCACGTCCGGGGGGCTACCAAAGCGAACATTTCGACTATGATACCCCGGTGTGCCCAGTTGGCCTGAGCAGCACAGTACTACTGAAAATATATGTTTCTTGGAGATACACCATGTCTAATCGCCAAACCGGCACCGTTAAATGGTTCAACGATGAAAAAGGCTTCGGCTTCATCACTCCTCAAGGTGGCGGTGACGACCTGTTCGTACACTTCAAAGCTATCGAATCCGACGGTTTCAAAAGCCTGAAAGAAGGCCAGACCGTTTCCTTCGTGGCTGAGAAAGGCCAAAAGGGTATGCAAGCTGCACAAGTTCGCCCAGAGTAATTTCCCGGCGCACTAAAAAAACCCCGTCCATGTGACGGGGTTTTTTATGCGCGTGACAAAAGTCTGTACAACTCAGCCACAGCTGGCCCGGGTAACCACCAGATTGTTGTCGGTATTGAGGTTCAGCCGATCAGACCGGTACTCAAGGGTGATCATGTCGTCAGGCTTGAGGAACCGGGCATTCTGCGCGCCGGCCTTTTTGCGCGCCTGCTCCAGCAATTCCGGCGAAGCCTTTTTACCGACGGTGAACTCAGCAGCGGTTGCCTCGCAACGACTGTGACCGGTTTCGGTTGCCACGGGATCCTTCTGCGACTCGCTGGACGTGCTAGTGCAGCCAGCCAGCATGGCAACTGCCATCAGAGTACCCAGTGACGCGAGCTTCCAAGGCATGAAGCCTCCTTTTTCAATAGTTGAGCGAACATCGTGCGACCGCCAATACAGCGTTTGGTTTCATGACCTGCGCCACTCCCCTGCCCCACGATCAGAAAAACGGCGAGTTTGCCTCAGCAACGCCCGATCCTTCTTCATACAATCGTCACTGAATATGACCAGTGCTCAGTAGACATCAATGTAGTCAAAGGGCGGATTCGGCCAGTTGTCCTTGAGCGCATTGAAGATCTGCATCACCCAGACCTCGTCACTGGCCGCAACGTTGCCCACATAACCCGAGCCCTTGGCCCAGGTCTCCAGGCGAAACGACAAGCCTTCGATATCCTGGCCACCCGTGACACCCGAAGAGATATACGCAATACCGCCCTTGGTCACGCGTAACTGGGTGTGCTCATCGTCACTGGCCGAAGCCAGCATCAGACGCACGGCGTCCAGCGTCAGGCCGCCGGGGGAATTCAAATCGATCTGCACAGCTCAGGTCCTTGGTCATTTCGAAGACGACCAAGTGTCGCATAGCCCTGCACTCATGCCTAAGTCGCAGTGCCAAAAACCGGACAAAATGGTTAACTCAAGACTCCAGTCCCGTAACCTTCCGAGCCCATCATGACGACCGTAAGCATCTCAGCCGACATCAAGGCCCACTGGCCGCAAGGCCATAGCTCTTACAGTCCGGGCAGCCCGGAGGAATTGGCCTTGATCAGCATCGACCTGCTGGTCAAGACACTGGGAACACAAGCCGCGCAATCATTTATTGCCCAGCTGTTCGAGAAGTATCCGGATGACTTCAAGGGCACATCGGACATCGAGAAAGAATAATAAAGGCCCGCAGGCTGGCACCTGCGGGCCTGTTGCTTACTTCAGACGCTTCAGGCGCTCGGTCAACAGATCGAAGAAGCCCTGAGCATCACCATTTTCCACCCAGAAGGCATTTTTCGGGGCTTTCAGGCCGTCATACCAGTCGACGATGGTCTGCCCGAAGGTCGGACCTTCACGGCTATCAACCACCACGTTCACCGAACGGCCGGTGAACAGTTCTGGTTTGAGCAGGTAAGCCACGACCGTGGCGTCATGCACCGGACCACCCGGAATGCCGTAGTGCTCCATATCGCCCTTGATGTACTCGTTGAGGATATCGCCGACAATCTTGCTCGCGTTGTTGTTCAGCGCCGCGATCTGTTTCAGGCGTGCATCGCTGGTGAGAATCTTGTGGGTTACATCCAGCGGCAGGTAAGTCAGCTTCACGCCGCTCTTGAGCACGACTTCAGCCGCTTGCGGATCGGCGTACAAGTTGAATTCGGCCACTGGCGTGATGTTGCCACCGTTGAAGTGCGCGCCACCCATGATGACCACTTCCTTGATGCCCTGAACGATCTCCGGCTCCTGGATCAGCGCCAATGCCAGGTTGGTTTGTGGACCCAGCATGGCAATGGTGATGCTGTGCGGCTTGGCTTTTTTCAGGGTGTCGATCAGGTAGTTGACCGCATTGCCTTCAGCCAGGCCTTTTTTCGGCTCATGCACGGTGACACCCGACAGGCCTTCCTTGCCATGGATGTTCTCGGCGTAGATCGGTGTGCGCATCAACGGCTTCGGTGCGCCGGCGTAAACCGGCACCTCTTCACGCCCGGCCCACTCGCGGGCCAGTCGCGCATTGCGTGATGTCTTGTCGAGACGCACGTTGCCAGCCACGGTGGTCAGCGCACGAATGTTCAGCTCCTCCGGCGATGCCAGAGCAAACAACAGGGCCACCACATCATCGGCACCCGGATCGGTATCGATGATCAGATCGATCTTTTCCGCCGCCTGGGCGCCGGTCGCGGTTATCACGGACAAAAGCAGCAGGCTCCGGATCAGTTGGTGAATTTTTTGAGCATAGCGGTGCATGGCGCATTCCTTGTGCATTTGAAATCAGTAAAGGGACTGAGCCCCGTTAAAACGTTACCCCGGCCACCAGCACGATGTTGCAGTACGGCTGACATTCGCCTGTACGGACAATCGCTCGCGCCTGTCGGCTGAGAGCCTTGAATTGCTCATGACTGAGCAGATCGCGCCGCCCCAGCGCACCTTCTTCATTCAATGCATCCAGCGAAGCCAGTGCAGTGGGTAGCTTGTCGAAGATTTCCTGGGCGAGCACATGACTTTCCACCTGCATTTCGCTGAGCACGATCTTCAGGGTGCTGACGAAATCCGGAACACCGTGGGTCAGCGCGAGGTCGATCAACTCGACACCCGGTGGCACAGGCAAGCCGGCATCACCGATCACGACGATGTCGCCATGACCAAGAGAGGCAATCAGCCGAGACAGGGCGATATTGAGCAATGGGGTCTTTTTCATGCGGGTTTGAACGCCTGTACGTCGGATGATGTGGGAATGGACGGCTGGGCACCCGCACGAGTAACAGACAGCGCCGCGGCTATCTGACCAAAACGAACGGCCTCGACCTCGGTTTTGCCAGCGGCCAACGCCGCCGCGAAACCGCCGACGAAGGTGTCCCCGGCAGCCGTGGTATCGACCGCTTTCACTTTGGGCGCAGGAAAGTGCTGGTAACCCGAGCCGTTGGCGAACAACGCCCCCTGAGCACCCAGCGTGACGATCACGTTGCCGGCGCCCATGGAAATCAGTCGTGCAGCTGCTTTTTCAGCGCTTTCCAGCGAGTCCACCGGCAAGCCGCTGAGGGCGGCAGCCTCGCTTTCATTGGGAATCAGGTAGTCGATGGAAGCAAACCAGTCCGCAGGCAAAGGACGACTGGCCGGGGCCGGATTCAGGATGACCGTCTTGCCCAGTTCACGACCGCGCTTGAGCGCATGACCGACGGTGGCATCGGGAATTTCCAGCTGACAAATGATCACATCCGCGGCCTGCAAGACCGCATCGAACTGGTCGATCACCGCAGGCGTCATCGAACCGTTGGCTCCGGCAACGATGACGATAGCGTTCTGACTGTTGTCATCGACCACAATCAGCGCTACGCCACTGGAGTCCTCGACCACGCTGACCGCCTGGCAATCGATCTGCTCGGCCAGCAATGCCTCGCGCAATTGCACGCCATAGTCATCATTGCCAACAGAGCCAACCATCGACACCTGAGCGCCCAGCCGCGCGGCGGCCACCGCCTGGTTGGCACCCTTGCCACCTGACACAGTGGCGAACGAATGTCCGATCAGTGTCTCGCCACCCCGAGGCAAACGAGGTGCCCGGGTGACCAGGTCCATGTTCAGACTGCCTATTACCACTACATTTGCAGGCATACATCACTACTCATCAATTCGGTTTCAACGATATTCGGTAAACACGCCAGCCAGCGGCGCAGTCGACTCTCGCAGGACAATACTCGGGGTCACGATCCGCTGATCCGTAGCCAGATCCGGGGTGGCAATTCTCCGCAGCAACACTTCCGCTGCCATCTCGCCCAACTGCAGGATCGACTGCCCCACAGTGGTCAGCGCCGGGTACACGTAACGGCTCATCTGGATATCGTCGAAGCCGATCACCGACAACTGCGCAGGTACGCGCACATTGCGCTCGGCGGCGGCGCGCAGCACACCGATGCCGATCATGTCGTTGCCGGCAAAGATTGCACTGGGGGGGTTGCCCTCAAGCAAAACTGCGGCCGCGTTGTAACCGCCAGTGCTGGTGAAATCGCTTTCCAGCATCCGCGATGACGGCACTTCAATACCTGCCTCTTTCAAGGCGCGGCAAAATCCGGCCTGACGCATTTGCGCAACACTGGTGCTCGCCGGACCGCCAATCGTGGCGATATCGCGATGGCCGAGCTCGATCAGGTGCCTCGTTGCCAGATAGGCGCCATATTCATGGTCGATGCGCACAAGATCGGCGTCCACACCTTCCAGCCCCCGGTCAACGATGACCATCGGCGTCTTGACCCCGGCCAGACCTTGCACCAGACCACTGTCACCGCCGGCGGAGGCGACGATCAAGCCATCGATGCGTTTCTCCAGCAGCACCCGAAGGTAGCTGCGCTGCTTTTCCGGATTGTCGTCGGAGTTGCAGAGAATTACGCAGTAGCCATTACGCTCACAATAATCCTCGATCCCCCGGGCCAGTTCGGCAAAGTACGGGTTAAGACTGTTGGGCACCAGCAAGCCGATGGTGGCAGTGGTCTTGGCCTTCAGCGATCGGGCGACGGCGCTCGGCACATAGTCGAGGCTCTTGATCGCCGCCTCGACTTTCAGCCGCACTTCCTGGCTCACTGGCCGGGTGTTGTTCACAACATGGGAGACGGTCGTGTAGGAAATTCCCGCAAGCGCCGCCACATCCTTGATTGTCGCCATGTCTCAGCCCCGCCGGCTTGCGCGTTGGCTGCGATACGTATCGAGCACTACTGCGATGACGATCACTGCGCCGGTGATGATGCGTTTGGTCGGCTCGGTTGCGCCGATCTGCGCCAGACCGGCCGCCAGCACGGAGATGATCAATACGCCGAAGAACGTACTGATGACCGAACCACGGCCGCCCATCAGGCTGGTGCCGCCGATGACCACCGCAGCGATCACTTGCAGCTCAAGGCCTGAACCGGCATTCGGGTCGGCAGCTTCCAGGCGGGAAATCTGGAACAGCGCCGCGATACCGGCCAGCAGCCCCATCAGGCTGAATACCAGAATCTTGTAGGGCTTGGGATTGATGCCTGCCAGCCGCACCGCTTCCTCGTTGGTACCGATGCCGATCAGGTAGCGACCGAACACGGTTCGGGTCAACACCGCTTGAGCAATAAAGATCACCAGCAAGGCGATGATGAACGACGGCGAAATACCAAAAGCGATCGGGTTCGACAACCACGCGAACGAGTCACCGATGTAGGCCGTGCGCGAACCGGTCATCTGATACGCCAAGCCTCGGGCCATTTCCAGCACACCGAGCGAAACGATAAACGACGGAATTCGCCAGGCGACCGTGATCGAGCCAGTCACCGTACCGGCCAGTGCCGCCACTGCCATACCGAGAAGTGCGGCCGGCAGGACACTCCAGCCCCAACCCAGGATCGCCACGCTGACGGTCGATGCTGCGAGCGCCAGCACCGAACCCACCGACAGGTCGATCCCGCCGATGATCAGCACGAAGGTCATGCCGACCGCCAACACCATCAGGTCGGGGATCTGGTTGGCCAGGGTGCTGAAAGTGTTGTACGACAGGAAGTGGCTGCTCATGACCGAGAACAGCGCAACCATCGCCAGCAGGGCACCGGCCAGGCCCAGGTAAGTGCCCAGACCGTAGAAGTTGCCACTACGTTTACCGGCAGAAGATGCAGTTTTCATGGGAGATCCCTAGGCGCTGCTTCGTTGAGCAACGCATCACGTTTTTGGTAGCCGGCGAACGCGGCGGCAAGCAAGTCATCCTGAGTCCAGCTGTCACGCTCGAACGTGTCGATCAGACGTCCCGCCGACAGCACCCCGATGCGGTCGCAGATCAGCATCAGCTCGCGCAGGTCGCTGGAGACCACCACCAGCGCCTTGCCCTGCCGGGTCAGCTCACCGAGCAGGTTATAAATGTCGAACTTGGCACCGACGTCGATACCACGAGTCGGCTCATCGAACAGCAACACCGAACAGTCGCGCTCCAGCCAGCGGCCGATCACCACCTTCTGCTGGTTGCCGCCGGACAATTCGGACACCAGTTGAGTCGGGCTCGAACTGCGGATGCGCATGGCATCGATCTGCCGTTTGGCCAGGGAGATTTCGTCGCCATTGTTGACGAAACCACCGCTGGAAATCTCCGGCATATTGCCCAGGGCAATGTTGGCGCTGATCGACTGGCTCAGAAGCAGGCCTTCACCCTTTCGGTCTTCAGTGATCAGGGCAATGCCGTTACGCACAGCGTCGACCGGCGAGCGGATACTCACCACCTGCGCTGGTGAACCGAGAGCAACGCTGCCGCTGTCGGCGAGATCGGCGCCGAAGATCAGGCGCAGCAGTTCCGTGCGCCCTGCCCCGATCAACCCGGAAATGCCAAAAATCTCACCGGCACGCACTTCGAAGGACACGTCCCGCACCTTGTCGGAACGAGTGAGGCCTTTCACCGTCAACGCAGGAGCACCGATATTTCGCGGGCCCATGTCCATGTGTTCGCCCAGCTCGCGACCGACCATCAGGGTGACCAGTTGCTCGCTGTTGTAATTGGCCATCGGCTCGACGCAAACAAGATTGCCGTCACGCAGCACGGCAATGCGCTGTGCGACTCGGGCCAGCTCTTCGAGACGGTGGGAGATATAAATGATCGCAACGCCTCGCGCCTGCAGCCGGGTGATCTGCTCGAAGAGCATTTCGACTTCGCGAGCGGTGAGCATCGCGGTCGGCTCGTCGAGAATCAGCACATGGCAATCGCCGATCAGGTTACGCGCGATCTCGACCATTTGCTGGTGACCGATACCCAGCTCGCCAACCAGCGTGTCGGGATCGATGGCATCCAGGCCGACCTGGGCCATGGCTTCAATGGCAGCCTTGCGCAGCTGTTTGCGACTGATCCAGCCACCGTTGCTTGGCAGGTTGTCGAGAAACAGGTTTTCCGCCACCGAAAGGGTCGGCAACAGATTGAGTTCTTGCATGACCATGCGCACGCCAAGCTCTTCGGCCTGGGTACGGCTGCCAGGGCGGTATTCCTTGCCCTGGAACTGCATCTGCCCGGTGGTCGGGGTCACCAGACCACCGATAATTTTCGACAGGGTACTCTTACCGGCACCGTTCTCGCCGGTCAGTGCCAGCACTTCACCGCGCATCAGCGTCAAGTCGATGCCGGTGAGCACCGGCTGCGCATAGGTCTTACCGATACCGCTGACCGAGAGGACAGCGTTCGGGGCGGAAACTGACATAAAAAACTCTCCATGCGCTCGCCCGGACGGACGAGCGCCGTTGTGTCGCCGAAAGACTACTTTTTGGTGACCAGCTCGACCGGGGTTTCGATGACGCCGTTGGCGCCACTGTCGACTTTCTCGCCCTTGATGATTTTCAGCGCGGTCTCGATACCGAACACCGCCTGTTTGGCAGCGAACTGGTCAGCCGTTGCGAGTACGCGACCATCCTGCAGCATCGGCTTGATGGCGTTGATGTTGTCGTAACCGACCACTTGTACCTGCCCGGCCTTGCCGGCCGCACGCACAGCGGAAACAGCGCCGACCGCCATGCTGTCGTTACCGGCCAGCAACGCCTTGACGTCCGGGTACTCGCTGAGAATCGACGCGGCAACCTTGTTGCCCTTGTCGATTTCCCAGTCGCCGGACTGCAGGGAAACCACCTTGATCTGCGCGGCTTCCATCGCATCCTTGAAGCCAGCGGTACGCTGCTGGGCGTTGGTCGTTGTGGAAACACCCTCGATGATGCCGACTTCGTCACCGGCCTTCAGTTGCTTGGCCAGGTACTCGCCCACCAGACGTGCGCCCTTGCGGTTGTCCGGACCTACGAACGGTACGGAGATATTCTTGCTTTTGATGACGGCGGGATCGAGCTGGTTGTCGATGTTGATCACGGTGATGCCGGCGTCGACGGCTTTCTTGATCACCGGCACCATGGCCTTGGAGTCAGAAGGCGCGATGACCAGTGCATTGACCTTCGCCAGGATCATCTGCTCGACGATGCGGGTCTGGCCTGCCGTGTCGGTTTCGTCCTTGATCCCGTTGGAGATCAGGTCGAAATCGGCGGAGTGTTCTTTCTGGTAAGCCTTGGCGCCGTCTTCCATGGTGAGGAAGAATTCGTTGGCCAAAGATTTCATGACCAGTGCGACCTTGGGTTTTTCGGGGGACTCGGCGAAAGCCGAAGAGACAGGCAGTGCGGCGGATGCGGCAGCCAGCATGGCGACAGCGAGAAGACGTCCAGCGAATGGCAGCTTCATGGGTTCACTCCGATCTTGTGATTATTGTGAGCAACGCTTGCGCTGGCGTAAGCTCCGTCGGCATCTTCCAGACAACAGGGTCTCGGGAAAGCCGCGCAAACGTTTGCGTAGACCGAACTATGCGAATCCCGCCCACGTTTGTCAACAATCAGAAATCGGTATTGATTGTAGGGCGAATCTGCAGATTCGCCCCTTAGGTACTTAAGCCGTAGTGTTGACCACGTTACCGGCGGAAGAACCTTTCGACATTTCCTTGACCAACGCGGCCGAGACTTCCAGCAGCGCACCGCTGGTTTCGGCGATCTCGCCCTGAACGGCCATGACCGCCTGCGACTTCGCTTCCGGAGTCGGATAGCTCGCAGCTTGTGCCGCAGCCAGTCGTTGCTGCTGCTCCTGCAATTGCTTCTGTAATTCCTGCATCCGCTTCAGCAGCATCTTGACGGTGACACTCAGGTTATCGCCACCCCCTTCAGTCTTGCTGTCTTCTTGCGCGGGACCGCCGGTCCTGACCTGATTGCTCTCCGGTTTTTCTGCGCCCAGCGCTTCGGTAGAAGCGTCCGCTTGCGCATCACTCATCGCGTTGATCGTAGCTGCGGTTTTGCCGCCGATGGTGACAGCTCCGGGGTTGGAAAAACCGATCGTCAGTGACATGTGAACTCCCTCAATTCCAGTTTCCTTCATCACCCATCGGCCTGCGGGAAGCTTTCTTTAGCAGAGAATCCAAAACCTGCAATTTGATTCGTTCGACAACAGCAGTAGTCCCTTTCGGAGAGCCGAACACGAAAGAGGCCACCGTTCGGAATACCGGATAGGCGATTTTCGCCAATCAAAAAATTATTGATATAAATCATAAGGTTAAACATTTCCCTAGAGCACAGTACGGCTGGTACAGATCCTGCTCCCTCCCTGCACCCCTGGCATTCAGATCGGCCCGGGGCGCATCTAGATGAACCTGCATCAGCACCGTCTCACTACTAGAGAGAAAAATAATGAAATCTGCTTTCAAGACATTGGTTCCGGGCGCTTTGGCCCTAATGCTGCTCCTGCCCTCCGCCCTTCAGGCAAAAGAAGTCGAAACCCAGACCAAACTGGCCAACGTGGTGGTGCTCGCTACGGGCGGCACCATTGCCGGCGCCGGCGCCAGTGCGGCCAACAGCGCTACCTATCAGGCCGCCAAGGTCGGCATCGAGCAATTGATCGCCGGCATTCCCGAGCTGAGCAAACTGGCGAACGTGCGTGGCGAGCAAGTCATGCAGATCGCGTCGGAAAGCATCACCAATGAAAACCTGCTGCAACTGGGTCGCCGCGTCTCCGAGCTGGCCGACAGCAAAGACGTCGATGGCATCGTCATCACCCACGGCACCGACACCCTGGAAGAAACCGCCTACTTCCTGAACCTGGTGGAAAAAACCGACAAGCCGATCATCGTTGTCGGCTCGATGCGCCCAGGCACCGCAATGTCGGCGGACGGCATGCTCAACCTGTACAACGCCGTCGCCGTCGCCAGCAGCAAAGAGGCCCACGGCAAAGGCGTGCTGGTGACCATGAATGATGAAATCCAGTCCGGCCGCGATGTCAGCAAAATGATCAACATCAAGACCGAAGCGTTCAAGAGCCCATGGGGTCCTCTGGGCATGGTGGTCGAAGGCAAATCCTATTGGTTCCGTTTGCCAGCCAAGCGCCACACCATGGATTCGGAATTTGATATCAAGAACATCAAGAGCCTTCCTGACGTAGAAATCGCCTATTCCTACGGGAATGTCGGCGACACCGCCTACAAAGCCCTGGCCCAGTCCGGCGCCAAAGCCATCATCCACGCCGGCACCGGCAATGGTTCGGTGTCTTCTCGCGTCGTCCCGGCCCTGCAAGCCCTGCGCAAGGATGGCGTTCAGATCATTCGTTCTTCCCACGTCAATGCCGGCGGCTTCGTTCTGCGTAACGCCGAACAGCCTGACGACAAGTACGACTGGGTCGTGGCTCACGACCTGAACCCGCAAAAGGCACGCATCCTGGCGATGGTCGCCCTGACCAAGACCAACGACAGCAAAGAGCTGCAACGGATGTTCTGGGAGTACTGATTCACCCTCGCCCGGCCGGATCTCGGCCGGGCACTTGCCTCACCACTCGCCGCCCTGGCGGGTGGTGCAATTAACTACACTGCCCCTGCTTCTTTCCTGCACAAAAAATTCGGATGAGCCACATCAAAACCGGAAAACCGCTGTCAGAGGATTTTCTTGATTTTTAAGCAGTTGCGAAAATGCCTACAGTTAAATACTGTATGCACGTACAGCTTAATAAGGATAACCTCGTGGCCACTTCCTCTGATGCTCCCGATGCATACGAACGCATGGGCATGCGCGTTCAAAAGATCATCAACTCCCCCACCGCACAAAAAGCCAAAGCCGCTCTGATCTTCCGTCTCCCGGATGAACCGATCGATGAGTGGGAGCGCCTGCTGGAAGAGATCGACGAGAACGACAACGTCACCCTCGCCTATCGAGACGATGGTGGCGTGCAGATTTTCTGGGTTGTACCGAAGGAAGATTGACTCAATGATTGTCCGTTTTTTTGCTTTGCTTTTACTGTTCATTTCCCTGGGTGCCCAGGCTGGCGCGCCACGCACATTCACCGAGGCCAAGAAGGTCGCCTGGAAGCTGTACGCACCACAGTCCACCGAGTTTTATTGCGGGTGCAAGTACACGGGAAACAAGGTCGACCTGGCCGCTTGCGGTTATGTACCGCGTAAAAATGCCAAGCGCGCCGCCCGCATTGAATGGGAGCACATTGTCCCGGCCTGGGAGTTCGGTCATCAGCGCCAGTGCTGGCAGGAAGGCGGACGCAAGAATTGCACGCGCTATGACCCGAGCTACCAGAAAGCCGAAGCCGACCTGCACAACCTGGTACCGAGCATCGGCGAGGTCAATGGTGACCGCAGCAACTTCAGTTACGGTTGGCTACCGGTCGAAAAGGGTCAATATGGCTCCTGCCTGACTCAGGTCGACTTCAAGGCGAAGAAGGTCATGCCCCGCCCTTCGATTCGCGGAATGATCGCCCGCACCTATTTCTACATGAGCAAGCAATACGGCTTGCGCCTGTCGAAGCAGGATCGCCAGCTATATGAAGCGTGGGACAAGACGTACCCGGTGCAAGACTGGGAGCGTCAGCGCAATCAGAGCGTGGCGTGCGTGATGGGGCGTGGCAATGAGTTTGTCGGGCCAGTGAACATGAAAGCCTGCGGCTGATCGATCACGCAAAAGAAAAGGCCTCGCGCTTCAAGCTCGAGGCCTTTTTTGTGGTCAGCCGCCGGGCTTGTTGTATCGCCAGTAGCCCATCAGATTGAGCGCATCTCGCGGGATACCGCGCTCCTTGATCAGGTATCGGCGCAAATTCATGACCGCCGCAGACTCACCGGCAATCCAGCCATAGAAACCGTCTGTGGCGGTTTCGGCGATTTCCCAGAGGATCTCCTGATCGATATCGACGTCGGCCAGTTCTACCGCTTGATTGATCGTCGATGCGTCGACAGGTAGCGCAGCCTTTCGCACCGCCTCCACCATCAGCGACCCGGCAACCACCGCTCCCGCTTGCTCCCGAATCAGCCATTGCACCGATAGTCCGGGCCAGTCCGGGACTGCGAGCATGTCCTGCGCACTGTCGACCTCAAAGAACGCCTGGGTCCGGGGTGGCTCTACCAGTGCGGCCAGCTCCTCGAGAATCCCCATTGCGGCGGGCAATGCGGTTGAGTCGGCGACCAGCAAAAGCTGCTGGAGGGTTTGCGGCGGCTTCCATTCAAAGCCGCCCGCCTCCTCGGCCGAAAACCGGCTATCGGGCGCCAGAATTTGCATCGACTCGCCTAGCTGCGCTCGAAGAGCCCAGCGAGAAGCCGGCCCGGTTTCGCCATGCAGTACAAAGTCGATGTCGACTTCGCCCCGATCGGCACGCAAGTGGCGAATGGTGTAGGTGCGCATCGCCGGGCGTCGATCCGCCAGCATCGAGCGGAAACGAGCGTACCAACCCTCACCCTGAGAGAGCCGGGCTGACGAACCGTCCGCGGCCGGGAAAAACAGTTTGACGCGCTGATCAGGCGCCCAGGTTGCCATCTCGGCAACAGCCTCGCTGGCGAGCGTGATCCGCATGAGGTGCGGACTCAGCTGATGCTTGTGTCGCAAAACAACGTCGAACAACTTGTAGGGACTGGCGGAGGCCATGCGGAGCTCCTTCTGAGAATCTTCGGTGACGCCTTTAAAAACGAATCACACCGGACGCCCTTTAGTCAGCTCCGCTGAAAGGAATGTTTACTGTGCTGCGGCACGCTCGATCACAAGCGTCTCGATGTTCTGTTTTTTCGCCTTGATCAGCGCTGCATTCACATCGGCCTGTTTCGCTTCGGCTTCGGCTTTGGAGTTGAATGGCCCCAAAAGGATCCGGGTCTTTCCGCTGGCATCCTTGATGACATTGGCGATAAATGCATGCTCGATCAACCAGCCGCTCAGATCACTGACGGCTTGAGGTGTTTCGCCGCGCACTTCCAGATCCCACTGCGGCCCGGAGACGGCTGCCGGCGCTGTCACCGCTACCGATTTTGACTTTTGCGCATCCACGCTCCTGCCTTCACCACATCCCGCCAATGCCAGTGCTGCGACCAACCAGACCAATTTGCGCACAACGCTTCCCTCTGAATTCTCGAAAGGGGGATCTTAACATTCGCGAATACTTTCAGAGCCCAGCAAAATGGGCACAAAACTACGAGATTGATGATTGCCGCACCTGTATAGTTACGCGCTGGGAATTAATGCCACATCTGCGCGTCAGAAAGAGGCACCCAAACCGTGAGACTTCGCACTAATCTATACGTACCACCGACCTCTGCACTGTCTGAATCAGGTGCCCTACAAAGCAATCAAGGAGAAGACCATGCTGATACTCACCCGCAAAGTCGGTGAAAGCATAAACATTGGTGATGACATTACGATCACCATCCTCGGCGTAAGCGGCCAACAGGTTCGCATCGGCATCAACGCTCCAAAGAACGTTGCCGTACACCGTGAAGAGATTTACCAGCGCATCCAGGCTGGCCTGACCGCGCCGGACAAGCCACAAACCCCCTGAGCCCTTTCGCAGTCAGTAGCCAGTCTGTTCACCCTCGCGTAATGACTGGCTAAAGATCCGAGCGCCGTATTGCCATCCCCCCACCTCATTGGTGACGGCGCAGGCTATTTTTCCTCCTGCTGCAACTCCCTCCCCCTTCCTCGCCACCGATACTAACCATCATTTCAATGGCTGGCTGTCGGACGTTTCCGAATCAAAGCCGGGAATTGCGCCCGCCTAGCCGAACGCCACCCCACGCGCCATCCCGGTGGCCGCTATCACCATCAAAACCAGCAACAACGCCTCGGCATGACTGATTCGTGCAAACATCTTTGCTCGCCCTGTCTCGAGGGGATTTCCCCGCGCCAGGCCAATACGCCATTTGATCAATGTAATCATCGGCGCAAGCTCCAGCAGCAGAATCAGCACAAACAGCGTCATCTTCAAATGGAACAGCGGCTGATGCAGATAGTAATCGGTGCCCTTTTCGTAACCGCCAAAAGCTCGCATGCCACCCGTGACCAGCAGCACCAGAGCGGATACGCCCCATAGATTGTCAGCGAGCAAAACCCGCCGAACCTCGCCCGCCCCGGCCGCCAGGCGGCTGAACGCCGTTCCGCGCGTCAGCACGGCCCAGAAACCCAGGGCAAATGCCAGCAAGTGAACTGCAGCCAGAAACCAATGAACCAGCATTGATGAACTCCCGTCAGACTGAGATGAAAATCGGCCAGACAGTAGTAGTCGAAAAAATATGGACTTGCCTGATACCCACCTGAAAGGCAGCGCTGGCTGAGAAAGTCGACGGGACGAATGCGTGAGGAGGGGTAAATCGCAGGCAAAAAAAATCCCAAGCAGCTGATGGAAGCTTGGGATTTAAAAATGCATAAACCGTGGTGGTGAACGCGGGGCGGATATTACTGATTTTCTCAGTGTGTAACAACGTATTTTTGATAACCGGTTGGTTCAATAGCATCGTAACCCTTTAAATATCCAAATTATTTTCATGGTCGCCACTGTTTCCGGGATCACAAGAGCCACCTTCAGGAAGGTTCTCCCACCAAAATCAGACACGTCCTACATATTCCTTAGGTGACTTGGCTTAAAAAAAGCCGAGTTCTTATTTCTACCGGGGATTAGGGTGATCAAACCAATCGATAGCACGAACAGAAAGGCCACAGCCAATAGGCCCCTCATCAAACAATATGCTGCGAGGACGGGCGCGTGATCTCTAGAGCCCTGAAACTGCTTGCATGGTTGCGAGGCTTCTCATCCCACGCAAGGCTTGATCACCTGTATAGGGAAGAATTTGAACACAGTCTGAAAAAACAAAGCGGCTTGGTAGATATCTCTCGGTTCCCGGGTGGTGAATACATCGATCCGCAAATCCAGGCCTCATGGCTTCACTGGAAAAGCGCCGAAGAACAAAAAGACTTCTCGATGTGAGATTCTGCCCCCCCCTTCAGGTCTAGTCCTGAAATAGGTTTACACCTGTTTCACCCCAACGCCCGATGCATTGCATCGGGCGTTTTGTATTTCAACGACAGGTGCGGACGTTCGCGGTTATAGATTGAGACCGACTCACTCACCATCTTGCGCTGGAGTACTTCAAGATTCCGTTTACCCGCTCTGCCAAGGCTTTCTGGTAGCAGTCATAGCCGTCCGCCATGCAACATCTGATGCCGTGTTTCGCATGCAGCGCCTGATACATGCCCGTGCAGTACTGGCTGCCTCTGTCCGAGTGATGAACCAGTGGTTGTTCCGTCCGACGTTGCTCCACCGCCCGGCGCAGCGCCTGTGCTACCGATTCGGTGCGCAGGCTTTTATGGACGTGATAACCCACGATCTTTCGCGAAAAGGCATCCGTCACCAAGCTCAGATAAGCCACACCTTCCTGAGTGGGTAGATAGGTGATGTCAGCCACCCAGACTTGCTCAGGGCCGCTTGGAACAATTTGGTCAGGGCCTGCCTTGAGCAGGTTTGGATGGCGCCGAAAGCGATGATGGCTGTTGGTCGTCTTGTGGTAAGCGCTTTTGCGGGCCACCAGCAAGCGCCTTTCACGCAGAATTGAAAACAGCCGATCTCGACCCACTTGCAGCTCAAGTCGAGGCTGACAATGCAGCAAGTAATGCAGCTTTCGGGAGCCCAGGCGTGATTGTCGCTGACGCTTTTGCTGAACGAAATCGGCAACTTGCTGATCCAGAACGAACCGAGCAGCTTCGGCGCGATTGCGCTTGTAGCAAGCCTGACGGCTTATCCCCAGAAGATGACGAAGCACTACCAGGAGGGGCACGGCGATAAAACGATTGAGTACGTCAAGGTGGGCGCCGAATTGGCGTTCTGAGGTGGGGGTTTTGCAAAACTTTTGCAAATCGCAGAAAGCAAAAAGGGGTTACCGTTTCCGGTAACCCCTCTAGACCGCCCAGCAGAGCGGATTTTGTTTGGTAGGCGCGATTGGACTCGAACCAACGACCCCCACCATGTCAAGGTGGTGCTCTAACCAACTGAGCTACGTGCCTGCTGTGAGGCGGCATTCTACGGAATTCCGGAGGGGTGTCAACACCTTTTTTTCACCTAACCCTATGAATATGCAAAATATTTAATTTCAGCCCATCGCAAGAAGATTTCCCGGTGGCTGGCGGAGGTTTTTCAACTCGGGTAGGATCGTCGCACTCGTAAAATATATTAAACAGAGGCTGCAGGATGGCGAACACCCCTTACCCAGAGTCTTATTACGCTGCGTCGGCCAACGCCGTACCGCCACGCCCTGCCCTGCAGGATGACGTGGAGACGGATGTCTGTGTGATCGGCGCTGGTTATACGGGTCTTTCCTCGGCCCTGTTCCTGCTGGAAAACGGTTTTCGCGTGACCGTGCTGGAAGCCGCCAAGGTCGGTTTCGGCGCGTCGGGGCGCAATGGCGGGCAAATCGTCAACAGCTACAGCCGTGACATCGACGTAATCGAACGCAGCGTCGGCCCGAAGCAGGCTCAGTTGCTCGGGCAGATGGCGTTCGAGGGCGGCCGGATCATTCGTGAGCGAGTCGCCAAATATGATATCCAGTGCGATCTGAAGGACGGCGGCGTATTCGCGGCCCTGTCGGCCAAGCAGATGGGCCACCTGGAATCACAGAAGCGCCTGTGGGAACGCTTCGGCCATACTCAACTTGAACTGCTCGATCAGCGCCGTATCCGTGAAGTGGTCGCCTGCGATCAATATGTCGGCGGCATGCTCGACATGAGCGGCGGTCACATCCACCCGCTGAATCTAGCACTTGGCGAAGCCGCTGCCGTGGAATCTCTGGGCGGCACCATCTACGAACAGTCGCCGGCCGTGCGCATCGAACGCGGCGCCAACCCGGTCGTGCATACGCCGCAGGGCAAGGTCAGGGCCAAATTCATCATCGTCGCCGGCAACGCCTATCTCGGTAATCTGGTGCCGGAACTGGCGGCCAAATCGATGCCATGCGGCACACAGGTCATCACCACCGAGCCCCTCGGTGATGAACTGGCCAAAACCCTGCTGCCGCAGGATTACTGCGTCGAAGACTGCAATTACCTGCTCGACTATTATCGCCTGACTGGCGACAAGCGCCTGATCTTCGGCGGCGGCGTGGTGTATGGCGCACGGGATCCGGCGAACATCGAAGCAATCATCCGCCCGAAAATGCTCAAGGCCTTCCCGCAACTCAAGGACGTGAAGATCGACTACGCCTGGACCGGCAATTTCCTGCTGACCCTGTCGCGCCTGCCTCAGGTCGGGCGCCTGAGCGACAACATCTATTATTCCCAGGGCTGCAGCGGCCACGGCGTGACCTACACGCACCTCGCCGGCAAGGTACTGGCCGAGGCGCTGCGCGGCCAGGCCGAGCGCTTCGATGCGTTTGCCGACCTGCCGCACTACCCGTTCCCCGGCGGGCAACTACTGCGCACACCGTTTGCCGCGCTCGGCGCGTGGTATTACGGACTGCGCGACAAGCTCGGTTTCTGACACAAAAAAGGGCCGCTGAAAAGCGGCCCTTTTTACATTCAGCATCAATCACAGCTGATCCCGCGCAATCCCGCTGCGAATCCGCAGAATATCCGCAAGCACTGCCAAAGCGATTTCCGACGGTGTCTTGCTGCCAAGGTTAAGACCGATCGGCGCATGAATCCGCGCCAGCTCGCCCTCCCCCAAGCCGCCAATCCGGCGCAAACGCTCGAAGCGTTTCTGCGATGTCTGCTGCGAGCCCATCACACCGATATAAAAAGCCTCGGTGCGAACGGCTTCCATCATCGCCAGATCGTCGATGCGCGGATCGTGGGTCAACGCCACCACCGCCGTATCACGGTGACAGCCGCCATCGGCAATGAACACCGACGGCAGTTGCCGGCGAATCTCGACGCCATTGAGCACCACGCCTTCCAGCACTTCATCACGCGGATCGCAGAGAATCACTTCGAAGCCGAGACCGACCGCGAACTCCGCACAGGCCTGCGCCACACTGGAATAGCCGGCCAGCAACAAACGCTGAGCAGCACCGATGCGGATCCGTACCCGGTCGATTTCACGCTCAATCCGCGCACCCTGCTCGCGATCCGCAAACAGGCTGCGCGCGCCCGTGGCCAGATCGACCTCGCGAATCAAGCGGCGCTGCCCAAGCAACGCCGATTCGAGTTCACGCAGATGCGCCTGCACATCGCAACCGGCGTCAAATTTCTCTACCAGCACATCGAGAATGCCGCCACACGGCAGGCTGACCCGCGAACGCGGATCGTCACCTTCGCCATAACGCACGACATTGATTGCATCGAGAAACGCACCTTCAGCGACGCGTTCGAGAAAATCTTCCTCGACGCAACCACCGGACAGCGACCCGATCCACTGCCCGCCGTCGTTCACCGCCAACAACGAACCCGGCGCGCGCGGTGCCGAGCCGTAGGTCGTCAGCACGGTGCAAAGCCAGATGCGCTGCCCCGCCGTCGACCATTCCAGCGCCCGACGCACAACCTGCAGATCGAGATGCTGCATGATCAGTGCGCCTTGTGCTCGATGGACGGGGCATCAGCCTGCAGCTTCTGCACATCGCCCACCGCCAGTTCAGCAGATTGACCGCCCCAACCCTGACGCAGGTAGTTCAGCAGATCGGTCAGTTGTTCGGCACTGAGCTTGTCGGCAAAACCCGGCATCGGCTGCATGTGCTCGAATCCGGCGAATTTCTGCTCGCCGATACCGTCCTCGATCACTCGAACCAGATTGCGCGGATCCTCCAGGCGCAGCGTGGTATTGCCGCGCATGGCCACCGCAATGTGCGGTTTGCCTTCGCCACCAGCCGCGTGACAACCGGCGCAGACGTTCAAGTATTCCTGACGGCCGCGCTGGGCACTGGCACTGAGTTTCTCCACTGGAACGTCGGTCAGTTCTTTCGCCGCCGGCGGCTCGTCGCCGAGCAGGAAGGTTGCCATCGCTGCCAGATCCGGATCATTCAGGCCCTGGGTGCTGTTGTGGAACACCGGGAACATCTCGTTGAACATCGTGCCCTGGGCACTCATGCCGTGCTTGAGGAACGTGCTCAGGTCCTGTTGATTCCAGCCACGCGCAGCCAGATCAGTGGCCAGCAGGCTTGGTGCCAGGTAGCCATTGAGGATGCCGCCGGTCAGGCGTTTGTCCAGTTGCATCGCGCCCGGCAAGCCGCGTGGCGTGTGGCATTCGCCGCAGTGACCCAGCACTTCGACCATGTACTGGCCGCGCTTCCAGGCATCACTTTTGCCTTCGGCCGGCTCCAGCTTCAAGGCTTTGCCGTACATCATGTTCCAGCCGATCAGGCCCGGACGCACGTTGAACGGGAAGCTCAGGCTCGTCACCGGCGCGGCGCGCTCGATCGGCTCGATGGTTTTCAGATACGCGTGAATCGCATCCGAATCCGCACGCGGCATCAGGTGATACGAGGTGTATGGCATCGCCGGGTACAGATTGGCGCCGTCACGACGCTTGCCCTCGGTGAGCGCAGCAAAAAACTCGTCGTCGTTGTACAAACCGATGCCGTGTTCCTTGCTCGGGGTGATATTGGTGCCGTAGATCGTGCCGAATGGCGACACGATCGGCAGGCCGCCAGCAAACGGCGCGCCGCCCGGCGCTGTGTGGCAAGCCATGCAGTCGGCGGCGCGGGCGAGGTATTCGCCGCGCTTGACCTGATCATCCGCATGGGTCGCCAGAACAGGCACGGCAAACCCGACCGCCAGGGTCAGGCGGGTCAATAAACGCTTCATGCTTAACCCTCCTTGACCAGGCCGAGATCGGTCAGCACGTTGCGGGTGGCGTTGTAGTAACGCACATACCCGGTGCAACGGCAGATGTGATGGCCGAGGCTGTCCTCGATGACCTGTTCCAGTTTGCTTTTGACGATCGGCTGGCGTTGCAGCTTTTCCACCAGTACGGTCGCGGCATTGACGAAGCCCGGTGCGCAGTAGCTGCACTGGAAGGCGAACTCGTCGACGAAACGCTGCTGGATCGGGTTCAGTTCGGTGACCTGGCCTTGCTCGTCGCGTTTGGCGTGGCCTTCGATGGTCCGGACTTTCTTGCCTTCGAAGTAATGCGCGCCGGTGATGCAGGTGCGCACCTCTTCGCTGGTGCCGTCCGGGTTGTCGACGATCACCACACAGGCGTGGCAGATGCCCTGGCCGCAGCCCAGGCGCGAACCGGTGAGATTCTTGTATTCGTGCAGGTAATCGATCATCGGCAGGTCATCAGGGATGTCCACCGGGCCGACGGATTGACCGTTGAGGGTCAGTTGAAGCGTACGGTTAGCCATTGAGGGCCTCCTTGATGCGCGCAGCAGTGATTGGAAGATCGCGGACACGTTTGCCGATGGCGTGCGCCACGGCGTTGCCGATGGCACCGACCACCGGGATCATCACCACTTCGGCGATGCCTTTGGACGGGTCGCTTGGCGACAGCGGCGGCAGGATCTCCGACGTCTGCTTCCACACCGCCACATGGCGCGCCATCGGCAGGCGATAACGGTTGAAGTTCCAGTCACCCTCCCCCGGCCCGCCTTCGTACAGCGGCATCTCTTCCATCAAGGCGTGACCGATGCCCATGGCGATCCCGCCTTCGAGCTGGCCACGAACCAGTTCTTCGACCAGCACCCGACCGCATTCCAGCCACGAGTGATGGTTGAGCACTTCGACTTCTGCCGAACCTTTGTTGACCTTCAACTCGACCAGCGTCGCCACCGGGCTGTAGTAGGTCACGGCGGCGTTGTTCAGTTGAACGACCGGATAGGCGATGTTCTGCCGATCCAGCAGGTGGAAACCGTCGCTGGTCATCTGCGCTTTCTTGGCTTTCGGAGCGCCGTCACCGTATTTCACGGCCAGACCGTCCAGCGGCAGACGTTCGCGCACGCCGTCGATGCTGTATTCGGCTTCAGCCCAGCTCCAGCGGTTGAAGCCGTGAACCGTGGCAGCCGTGACCAGACCGCGCTCGTGAGCACGCTTGGCCAGTTCTTCGAAACTCAGCGGCTGCATGCCGTTGGCAGTCAGTTTACCGTCGACCCAGTGCGCATCTTCACGGCGCACGACATAAGGGTTGGCCTGGCCACCGTACGGGCCCTGACGCCAGATCTCCAGCGCTGCCGGCCACAGACCGTGGTTGAACAGCACGCGCGCCGCTTCACGGGTGGCGTGGCTGAAGTAGTAGGCGGAGTTGGTTGCCGACGAGGCCGACGCCAGCTTGCCGACCCAGCGCGGGTTGCGCAGGAAGTTGTCCTGCTCGGCCTGGCTCATGATGTAAGGATTGCCGGCGGTGACCAGCTGCATTTCCTTCCATTCGGTTTCGCCGGTCTTCACGTCGTGCGCCGGGCTGCCGAGGAAATCGGCGACCACCAGAGCTTGCGAAGTGGACATGCCGGTACCGATCTCGATACCGATGTGACGCAGGGAAATGCGTCCTTCAGCGGTGAACTCGATGCTGGCCATCGGCGCTTCGGAACCGGTGCCGAAGTCTTTCTGGCAAATGGCGAAACCGACGCCGTACCAGTTGTCCGGATCCGCCGCTTCGCGCTGCTTCTTGATCGCGTCGCGATTTTTCCAGACTTCGTGCAGCGAAGCCTTGTCGAGAATCTCGTGCAGGCGCAGTGCACCGGCCGGGATCGCGCCCTGGGTGTTTTTCATCCCCGAACGCAACGCGTTTTTGCGGCGCAGATCGATGGCATCGACACCGAGGCGGTCGGCGATTTCATCGACCATCATTTCGGTGGAGGCCATGCTCTGCAGCGTGCCGTAGCCGCGCATCGAACCGGCTTCAACGCCACGGGAGTGGTAAGCGGTAACTTGCAGGTCGTTCTGCGGCATGTAGTAAATCGACTGAGCCGCCGTTGCACCAACCGCAGCCACCGACGGGCTGTAGTTGATCCGACCGCCACCGTCGACACTCATTTCGGCACGGAAAATCTTGAAGCTGTGATCGGTCTTGTCCACTGCCAATTGGTAGCGAATGTCGAACGGGTGACGCTTGATGCCGCTCTGGAACTGCTCGTAGCGGTCGTTGGCCAGGCGAATCGGCACACCTGCGCCGTACAACGCTGCCAGGGCCGCGTAGTAGACGAAAATGTTGTGGTCCTTGGAACCGTAACCGACGGTGTAGCCCGGGTGCATGTTCAGGTTGGCAAGGCCGAAGCGCGACGGCGAGATCATCTTCGCGGTCTCGGTTGCAGCCTCCAGCGGGCACTGGGTGGCGACGACGAAATGCAGCGTCTTGGTGGCCGGGTCGTACCAGCCATTGCCGTTGTCCGGCTCCATCGCGGCAGGTTCGATCGACGGCGTCTTGTAGCGCTCGTCGAATACCAGCCAGTTGTCCGGCGGGGTGTCGATCTCTTTCTTCATGCGATCGGCGTAAAACAGGCCGCGCTCGGTCAGGTTGCCGTGCAGGTTAGGCTGGGAATTCCACACCGGGCGACGGTTCTTCAGCATCGGGAACAGGATCGAGTCCTTGAGGCTGGCGAACTCGTCTTCGTCCGCCGAGGTCGGGCCACCGACGCGCACGTAGCGGAAACTGCCATAGGGATCGCCTTCGTAGAACGGCACTTTTGCACCGTAACGAATCGCTTTGTCATTGAATTTGAGTTTGTTCTTGGCCTGACGGAAACGCTCGAAATCGTTCCAGATCAGGATGGCGACCGGGTGGCCGATGAACATCGGCACCTTGCCTTCCGGCAGCAATGGATCCGGAGCGTGTTCTTCCGGGAATACGATACCGTCCTTGTCCAGGTCGGCCGCGGTGACAATGCGGTCAGGCTGCAGATCGGCGCCGAGCCACGACAGGTCGTAACCGTCGTAGATGCGGTCGGCCTTGATGGTTTTCAGCAACATGGCGTGGCCTTGCTGCTGGGGCCAGCCCGGCATGTCCTTGGAACGGATGTCGCGGGCAAACACTTTGCTGCCACAGACCTTGGACAAGGCATCGTTACGCTGGCGCGCCTTGCCGTTATTGCCGAGCCACTGCTCGGACGGCACGGTCACGCTGTTTTCCATCAAGGCAGCCAGCGCCTGACTGCTGAGCGGCGTGAGCGTAACGCTCACACCCGCCACCAGCCCGCCCTGAAGGAACGAGCGCCGGGATATTTCACGGTTGGACATGGATCATCCTCTGGGCGGTTATGGATCCGCCCTTCTGGTTATCTACTGGGAATCTCGAGTCTTGCAGAAGCCCTTTTTGGCTAAACAAAGGGCGTGATGACAGTGCAAAGCTGACCGAAAGGTTAACTTTAAAGGTTTCTGCGCTCGCAGCAAACAACCAGTTACAAAAATCTGACTAAAGAATCAAAAATCAATGTGGCATTGCATCGCAGTGACCCGATGACGCAGAAGATATTGCCGTGCGGACAACGTGCAGTCGTCGCGAGGCAACTGGAGGAGGAATTTGGGAAAGGTCAAATTTCAGACACAAAAAACCCCGGTCTTTCGACCAGGGTCTTTGCTATCGATTCCGAATCAACCAACGGTTGGTTTCGGTGTTTCAAGGCGTTCAGTGGTCCTTGAAACAGATATGGCGCAGCGGACGGGACTCGAACCCGCGACCCCCGGCGTGACAGGCCGGTATTCTAACCGACTGAACTACCGCTGCGCGTCGGTGGAGGCACTTTCAGCCTACCTCTTGCTTTCGCAAGTCTCTCGGGAGTGGTGGGTGATGACGGGATCGAACCGCCGACATTCTGCTTGTAAGGCAGACGCTCTCCCAGCTGAGCTAATCACCCGTTTGCATCTCCGAGGCCGCGAAATTTACGCAGGTAGCGAACCTAAGTCAATAGCAGGATTGAAGTTTTTCTCAAAAAGACAAAAACATGTCATTCCGAGTAGATCATCTTCTTGGTCATACCGCCGTCGACCACGAATTCCTGCCCTGTCACAAACCCGGCATTCTTCGACAGCAGCCAGGCCACCATCGCCGCCACATCCTCGACCGTCCCTACCCTGCCCGCCGGATGCTGGGCATGATCGGTATCGGTCAGTGGTTCGGCACGCCGTGCAGAAGGATCCCGCGCATCGATCCAGCCCGGGCTGACCGCATTGACGCGAATCTCCGGCCCGAGGCTGATTGCCAGCGCATGAGTCAATGCCAACAAGCCGCCCTTGCTCGCCGCATAGGCTTCGGTATCGGGTTCTGACTGCGCCGCCCGGGTCGAGGCCAGATTGACGATTGCCCCGTTGTGCGCCCGCAGATACGGCGCACAGTGCTTGGCCAGCAACATCGGCCCGCTGAGATTCACCGCCAGCACCCGGTTCCAGTACGCCAGATCCAGGCTTTCCAGAGTGATGTTGTGCGGATCGGCCACCGCCGCGTTACACACCAACGCATCCAGACGACCGAACTGCCCCAGCACTTCCGCGACGCCGAGCGCCACCTGGCTTTCATCCGCCACATCCATGGCGATAAACCAGGCATTTTCACCCAGCACTTTCGCCACTTTGGAACCACGCGCCCGGTCCAGGTCCGTCAGCACCACTTGCCAGCCTTCGCTGATCAGCCACGCTGCGATCCCCAGACCGATGCCGCGAGCGGCACCCGTAACCAGCGCAACGCGGCCATGGGTGCCCGTATTAGGCGTAGACAACTCGATCACAACGCCGCCAGACCGCGCGCCAGGTCGGCTTGCAAGTCGGCGACGTCTTCCAGACCGACCGCGATGCGGATCAGGCTGTCACGAATCCCCGCCGCTTCACGCTCCTGCGGTGCCAGACGGCCGTGGGACGTGGTGCTCGGGTGAGTGATGGTGGTTTTGCTGTCACCCAGGTTGGCAGTGATCGAAATCAAACGGGTCGCATCGATAAAGCGCCAGGCGCCCTCTTTGCCGCCCTTCACCTCGAAGCTGACGACCGCACCAAAGCCCTTCTGCTGACGCCGGGCCAGTTCGTGCTGCGGATGGCTCTTGAGACCGGCGTAATGCACTTTCTCGATACCGTCCTGCTGCTCCAGCCATTCGGCCAGTTGCTGGGCGTTGGCACAGTGCGCCTTCATCCGCAGATTCAGGGTTTCCAGGCCTTTGAGGAAAATCCAGGCGTTGAACGGGCTCAGTGTCGGGCCGGCGGTCCGCAGGAAGCCGACAATTTCTTTCATCTGCTCGCCGCGACCGGCAACCACGCCGCCCATGCAACGGCCCTGGCCGTCGATGAATTTGGTGGCCGAGTGCACAACGATGTCTGCACCGAGCTTCAGCGGTTGCTGCAGCGCAGGCGTACAGAAGCAGTTGTCGACCACCAGCATCGCGCCTTTGGCGTGTGCGATTTCCGACAGCGCGGTGATATCCACCAGCTCAGCCAGCGGGTTGGACGGCGATTCGACGAACAGCAATTTGGTGTTGGACTTGATCGCCGCATCCCAGGCCGACAGATCCGCCAGCGGCACGTAGTCGACTTCCACGCCGAAGCGCTTGAAGTACTTCTCGAACAGGCTGATGGTCGAACCGAATACGCTGCGCGACACCAGCACATGGTCGCCGGCACTGCACAAGCTCATCACCACCGCCATGATCGCGGCCATGCCCGTCGCCGTGGCTACGGCTTGCTCGGCGCCTTCCAGCGCGGCAATGCGCTCTTCGAACGAGCGAACGGTCGGGTTGGTGTAACGCGAGTAAACGTTGCCCGGCACTTCCCCGGCAAACCGTGCAGCGGCGTCGGCGGCGGTACGGAACACGTAGCTGGAAGTGAAGAACATCGGATCACCGTGCTCGCCTTCCGGCGTACGGTGCTGACCGGCACGTACGGCCAGGGTATCGAACGCTACGCCTTCGAGGTCGCTGTCCAGCCGACCGGCATCCCATTCCTGACTCATGCTGTCACTCCTTGCCCTGTTCTCGATAAATAAAAGTCTTTTGCCAGATACAAAACCGGCCCCTAAGGGCCGGTTGAAACTCAGTTGTTGTACAGATCGATGATCGCACTGACCGCCTGGGTCTTGACCTTCGAGGCATCGTTGCGTGCCTGTTCGATCTTGTTCAGGTAAGCCTCGTCGACGTCGCCGGTGACGTACTTGCCGTCGAACACCGCGCAGTCGAAGTTTTCGATCTTGATCTTGCCGCCACCGACCGCTTCGATCAAGTCAGGCAGGTCCTGATAGATCAACCAGTCAGCGCCGATCAGGTCAGCGACATCCTGAGTCGAACGATTGTGCGCGATCAGCTCGTGAGCGCTCGGCATGTCGATGCCATACACGTTCGGAAAGCGCACAGCCGGAGCAGCCGAGCAGAAGTAGACGTTTTTCGCGCCGGCTTCGCGAGCCATCTGGATGATCTGCTTGCAGGTGGTGCCGCGAACGATCGAGTCGTCCACCAGCATCACGTTCTTGCCGCGGAATTCCAGCTCGATGGCGTTGAGCTTCTGACGTACCGATTTCTTGCGCGCGGCCTGGCCGGGCATGATGAAGGTACGGCCGATGTAACGGTTCTTGACGAAGCCTTCGCGGAATTTCACACCCAGGTGGTTGGCCAGCTCCAGCGCAGCAGTGCGGCTGGTGTCCGGAATCGGGATGACCACGTCGATGTCGTGCTCTGGACGCTCGCGCAGGATCTTCTCGGCCAGCTTTTCACCCATGCGCAGACGGGCCTTGTAGACCGAAACACCGTCGATGATCGAATCCGGACGCGCCAGGTAGACGTGTTCGAAGATGCACGGAGTCAGGGACGGGTTGGTCGCGCACTGACGGGTGTGCAGCTTGCCGTCTTCTGTGATGTAGACCGCTTCGCCCGGCGCCAGGTCGCGAATCAGGGTGAAGCCGAGCACGTCCAGCGAAACGCTTTCGGACGCGATCATGTACTCGACGCCTTCGTCGGTGTGACGCTGGCCGAACACAATCGGACGGATGCCGTGCGGGTCACGGAAGCCGACGATGCCGTAACCGGTCACCATCGCCACAACAGCGTAGCCACCGACACAACGGTTGTGCACGTCGGTCACGGCGGCAAACACGTCTTCTTCAGTCGGTTGCAGCTTGCCGCGCTGGGCCAGCTCGTGAGCAAACACGTTCAGCAGCACTTCCGAGTCGGAACTGGTGTTGACGTGACGCAGATCGGATTCGTAGATCTCTTTGGCCAACTGCTCAACGTTGGTCAGGTTGCCGTTGTGCGCCAGGGTGATGCCGTACGGCGAGTTGACGTAGAACGGCTGAGCCTCGGCCGACGTCGAGCTGCCGGCAGTCGGGTAACGGACGTGACCGATACCCATGTGGCCGACCAGACGCTGCATGTGACGCTGCTGGAACACGTCACGCACCAGGCCATTGTCCTTGCGCAAGAACAACCGGCCATCATGGCTGGTCACGATACCGGCAGCGTCCTGGCCGCGGTGCTGGAGCACGGTTAGCGCGTCATACAGCGCCTGATTGACGTTCGACTTACCGACGATACCGACGATGCCACACATGCGACGCAACCCCTACTTAATGGATCTGAACTGAACAACACTCACTGAGGCGTTTTGGCCGACGGCAAGAGTTGCTCCTTGAACGGAATATCAGCGGGTACGCTGATTCCGCTGGCAAGCCACTGACTGCTCCACCCGAGAATCAGGTTCTTGGACCAGTCGGCGACCAATAGAAACTTTGGCACGAGCTGTGATTCTTTCCACCACCCGTCCTGCTGTACCGGCCCCAGGCTCAACAGCCCGACCGCCACGACCACCAGCAACACGCCACGCGCAGCGCCGAAGGCCATGCCGAGGAATCGATCGGTCCCGGACAACCCGGTGACACGAACCAACTCGCCGATAAGATAATTGATCATTGCGCCCACGATCAGTGTGGCGACAAACATGATGGCACAGCCCGTGATCACACGAGCCGATGGAGTTTGAATGTATCCGGCGAGGTACTCGGACAGTGAGCCACCGAACATCCAGGCAACCGCTCCTGCGATGATCCAGGTCACCAGCGATAGTGCTTCCTTGACGAAGCCGCGGCTCAAACTGATCAAAGCGGAGATGGCGATGATTGCAACGATCGCCCAGTCAACCCAGGTAAATGGCACAGTGCAGCCTACAGACGGATAAGGCGGCGCATTTTAGCAGAGCGCATGGCTGTCGGTAAGCTGCGATTGTCAGTGCATTTCAATCGAGGTGATAGTTTTCAGCCACGCTCGGGCTGGAAGCGCACCACAAACCCCTTGAGGTTCTGCTGGCGACTCAGCAGATCGCGCAAACGATCGGCTTCGGCGCGCTCGATCAGCGGACCGACAAACACCCGGTTCTTGCCATCGGCGGAGCGGATGTAAGCGTTATAACCCTGACTGCGCAGGGTTTTCTGCAGGCTTTCGGCGCTGGCGCGGCTCGACAGACTGGCCAGTTGTACCGACCAGCTTACCGACAGGCCGTTGGCATCGACCCGGCTCTGGGTGGTATCCGGCTTGGCAGACAGTGCGGCGATCGGCTGGGCCGGGGCTGCAGCCGGCTTGGTCACGGGAGCAGGTGCCGGAGCAACTGCGACTGGCTTGGCTACCGGCGCTGGAGCCGGTGTCGACGCAGCAGGTACAATCGGCGCCGCTGGCGCCGTTTGCTCGGCAACTTCGTAATCGCTCGGCACTGGCTCCTGAGGCAGAACCTGCGGCTCAGGCACCGCTACTGTCTCCATCTGGATCTGCGCCACGGCAGGCGCCTGCGGCGCAGCCGGCGCATCGACGGTCACCTGACGCTGTTCGTCCTGACGGGAAAACAGCATCGGCAGAAAAATCACCGCCAGCGCCACCAGCACCAGGGCACCGACCATGCGTTGCTTGTACGCCTTATCCAGCAAAGCCATTTGCCGCTTCCTCCGTGGACCGCCGGGCCAGCCATTCAAGGGCCTCGGCGACACAATAAAATGATCCGAACAGCAAGATCTCGTCATCGCTGGTGGCCACTGCACACTGCCCTTCCAGAGCGGCCGCCACGCTGTCATAAGACGTGACCGAGGCCCCAAGGTTCTGCAATGCAACATTCAATTCAGCCACCGGACGCGCACGCGGCGAATCCAGTGGCGCCACCGCCCAATGCTGGACGCTGGCATTCAATTCACCGACCACACCGTCCAGATCCTTGTCCGCCAACAGGCCGAACACCGCCAGACGCTTGCCGACCGGCGGGCGAGCCGCCAGACGCCGGGCCAGATACTCCGCTGCGTGCGGGTTATGCCCGACATCCAGTAACAGATTCAGGCGCTTGCCGTTCCATTCGAACGAGCGACGATCCAGACGACCGACCACGCGAGTCGCCTGCAAAGCCGCAACAATCTGTTGAGCCTCCCAAGGCAGACCGAGCAGCAGATAAGCCTGCAACGCCAGCGCGGCGTTTTCCATCGGCAGATCGAGCAGCGGCAAATCACGCAGCTCGACGACTTGACCATCGGCATCGGTGCCGCGCCACTGCCAGAATTGATCAGTGATGCCGAGATCGAAATCACGCCCACGCAGGAAGAACGGGCAAGCAAGTTCGCGCGCCTTGTCCAGCAAAGGTTGTGGAGGATTCAGATCGCCGCAAAGCGCTGGCTTGCCCTGACGGAAAATCCCGGCCTTCTCGAAAGCCACGGATTCGCGGGTATTGCCCAGGTAATCGGCATGATCGACACCAATGCTGGTGACCAGCGCGATGTCGGCATCGACCACGTTGACCGTGTCCAGACGCCCGCCCAGACCGACTTCCAGCACCACCGCATCAAGCCCGGCCTGTTGAAACAGCCAGAACGCCGCCAGGGTGCCCATTTCGAAGTAAGTCAGGGAAGTCTCGCCCCGCCCGGCCTCGACCGCCGCGAAGGCTTCGCACAGCTGCGCATCAGTGGCTTCGACGCCATTGAGCTGCACCCGCTCGTTGTAACGCAGCAGGTGCGGGGAATTGTAGACACCAACGCTCAGGCCCTGCGCCCGCAGCAACGAAGCTACAAACGCGCAGGTCGAACCCTTGCCGTTGGTGCCGGTGACCGTGATCACCCGAGGCGCCGGCTGGCCCAGCCCCATGCGGGACGCTACCTGTTGCGAACGCTCCAGCCCCATGTCGATGGCCGAAGGATGCAACTGCTCAAGGTAGGCGAGCCACTCGCCAAGGGTGCGCTCGGTCATACGTTGGCAGGCACCGGCGGAACGACGATCGGCTCGATCGGCGCAGCAACGAAGGTCGGCGTCGGCTTGCCGGTCAGTTGCGCCAGCAGGTTGCCCAGACGCGGACGCAGTTCGCGACGGTCGATGATCAGGTCGATTGCACCGTGCTCCAACAGGAACTCGCTGCGCTGGAAGCCTTCAGGCAGTTTTTCACGAACGGTCTGCTCGATCACGCGCGGACCGGCGAAGCCGATCAGGGCTTTCGGCTCGCCGACGATCACATCACCCAGCATTGCCAGACTGGCGGAAACGCCGCCGTAGACCGGATCGGTCAGCACGGAGATGAACGGAATGCCTTCTTCACGCAGACGTGCCAGCACAGCAGAGGTCTTGGCCATCTGCATCAGCGAGATCAGGGCTTCCTGCATCCGCGCGCCACCGGAGGCGGAGAAGCAGACCATCGGGCAACGGTTTTCCAGGGCGTAGTTGGCGGCGCGTACGAAGCGCTCACCAACGATGGCGCCCATGGAGCCGCCCATGAAGCTGAATTCGAACGCCGAAACCACGACAGGCATGCCCAGCAGGGTGCCACTCATGGAAACCAGTGCGTCTTTCTCGCCGGTCTGCTTCTGGGCAGCCACCAAGCGATCCTTGTACTTCTTGCCGTCACGGAATTTCAGACGGTCAACCGGCTCCAGGTCGGCACCCAGTTCAACACGGCCTTCGGCATCGAGGAAAATGTCGATGCGCGCACGTGCGCCAATACGCATATGGTGGTTGCACTTAGGGCAAACGTCCAGGGTCTTTTCCAGCTCCGGACGATACAGCACGGCCTCGCAGGACGGGCATTTGTGCCACAGGCCTTCAGGCACCGAGCTCTTCTTGACCTCCGAACGCATGATCGAAGGGATCAGCTTGTCTACCAACCAGTTGCTCATGCTTTCTTTCTCCAGTACCGGCGGCCCGAACGCTCTGGTTCGCGGCCCCGCGTATGCCCTTCAGCTAAATTCATGTGTGGCGATGATCGATGGACTGCCGGGTCAGCGGAACTGACCTGCGTACAACCCGAAAAGACCCTCAGCCTCTTTTCTACAGAGCTGTGGACGGCGGCAGTCTGCCAGCCGTCACATCAACGTACGGCGTCGATGAACGCCCGAATCCTTGCGTGATCCTTGATGCCTTTGCTCGCCTCTACCCCACCACTGACGTCCACGGCATATGGCCGCACCCGGGCAATGGCGTCAGCGACGTTCTCCGGGGTCAGGCCGCCGGCCAGAATCAGCGGCTTGCTCAAACCCTGCGGAATCAATGACCAGTCGAACGCCTCACCGGTTCCACCGGGCACGCCTTCAACGTAGGTGTCGAGCAGCACACCACTGGCGCTCGGGTAGGCATTGCAGGCGGCGGCGATGTCATCGCCCGCCTTGACCCGCAGGGCCTTGATATATGGCCGGTGCCAGCCTTCGCACTCGGCAGCGGTTTCATCACCATGAAATTGCAGCAGATCCAGCGGCACGGCATCGAGGATCTCCCCGAGCTCGCAGCGGCTGGCATTGACGAACAGCCCGACGGTGGTCACGAACGGCGGCAATGCGGCGATGATCGCCCGCGCCTGCTGCACCGTCACTGCACGTGGGCTTTTAGCGTAGAACACGAACCCGATGGCATCGGCCCCGGCCTCGACGGCTGCCAACGCATCTTCCATGCGGGTAATCCCGCAAATCTTGCTGCGAACGGCCGACATGTCGATAAAAACCTCAAGGCAAATCCGGGAAAGTCCCGGATGGTAACAAATGCATTCGAGGGCGTCAGCCGTCAAGTTCCGAGAAACCCGTAAGGAAATGTGGCCCGATGAAACGCTCGGGCAGCGGGAACTCGTCGTGGTACTCGACCTGCACCAGATACAGCCCGAACGGATGCGCCGTGACCCCGCCGGAGCGACGCTCGCGGCTCTCCAGCACTTCTTTCATCCACTCCGGCGGCCGCTCGCCGGCACCGATTGTCATCAGCACCCCGGCAATATTGCGCACCATGTGATGCAGGAAAGCGTTGGCGCGGATGTCCAGCACGATCATTTTGCCGTGACGGGTCACGCGCAGATGATGCATCTGCTTGATCGGTGACTTGGCCTGGCACTGACCGGCACGGAAGGCGCTGAAATCATGGGTACCAATGAGGTACTGCGCGGCCTCGGCCATGCGCTCCACGTCCAGTGGACGGTGATTCCAGGTGATTTCTTCATTGAGATGCGCCGGACGGATCTGATCGTTGTAGATCACGTAGCGATAGCGCCGGGCAATGGCCTTGAACCGCGCATGAAAGTGCGCAGGCATGACCTTCGCCCAGCTGACACTGATGTCGTGGGGCAGATTGATGTTGGCGCCCATGACCCAGGCTTTCAGCGAGCGGTCGACCTGGGTGTCGAAATGCACGACCTGCCCACAAGCATGCACACCGGCGTCGGTGCGCCCGGCGCATTGCAGCGAGATCGGCGAATTGGCGACCTTCGACAAGGCTTTTTCCAGCGTTTCCTGCACGGTGAGCACACCCGTGGACTGGCGCTGCCAGCCGCTGTAGCGCGAACCCTTGTATTCAACGCCCAGGGCGACGCGAAAAAAGCCTTCGGGGGCCATTTCGGCGGCCGGGTTATCTATGTTTGCCAAGTCGGTACAGCCTGCTGTTCTACAAAGGCGGGCATTATAAGGCGGCGCACCGGGGATACCAGACCCAAACAAAAACGGCAGCCTCGATGGGCTGCCGTTTTGTTTACTGCCGAACGCTGACTCAGGCCAGATGCGAAAGCATTTCCTTCGCTTCGCTCTTCTGCTTGTCATCACCCTCGCTGAGCACTTCGTTGAGGATGTCGCGCGCACCATCGTTGTCGCCCATGTCGATATAGGCCTGGGCCAGATCGAGTTTGGTGGCGGCTTCGTCGGTACCGGCAAGGAAGTCGAAGTCCTCGTCGTTCAGATCACCGCCCAGCGCTGCGTCGGCTTCGGTGAAGCTCGGCTCGTTGATGCTGCTCGACAGGCGATCCAGCTCGGCATTGACGTCGTCCAGCTCGGCGGCGAACGCATCCGGTTCGGCCGGGGTCGCATCCATTTCGTCGGCCAGGGACAGATCGAAATCGGCCGGCAACTCCAGATCATCCAGAGGGGCTTCAGCCACCACTGGCGGCTCGATCGGCGGCAGATCCTTCACGCTCTCGTCGAGATCCAGCAGGAAATCGTCGTCAGCCAGCTCAACCGGCACAGGTGCAGGATCGGCACCGAGATCCAGGTCCAGATCGAAGTCAGACAGGTCGTCGAGGTTTTCCTTGATTTCGGTCTGCTGTTGCAGCACCGACTCGAAGCTCAGGTCGTCATCGGCCGGGAATTCGTCCAGCTCGACCGGTGCTTCAGGCTCGACAGCCGCCACAGGAGCGACAGGTTCCACCGGTTTGATGTTGTCGAGATCATCCAGGCTCAGATCAAAAGCACTGTCCAGATCGTCGTCCGCCTTCGCGGCAGGCGCTTCTGGCTCATCAAGCAGCAGTTCCTTGACGTAATCCTCGTCCAGCTCGGCCGCAATGGCCGCTGCCGCCAGACCGGCAGCCGCAACGACCGCCATGGCCGGGAAGCGGCTTTTCAGCTCTTCGACCTTGGCGAAGTTGTCGCCATTGGCAACCAGTTGGCGCTCCTGACCGACGAAGGCATCACGATCACCCTGGCGACCGTAGACTTCCATCAACTTCAGACGCAGGTCACTGCGCTGCGGCTCCAGGCTGACGCCCTCCTCCAGCAACGCTGCCGCCTGATTCAGGCGGCCGCCATCGATGTGCGACTGCGCCTTGTCCAGCACGTCATCGGAGCGCTCGGCTGCCGGGGCTACCAGTGGCGCGGCGATCGGCTCGGCCATCACCACCGGAGCCACCACGGGGGCAGGTGCCGGAGTTGGGGCCGGGGCCGGAGCCGGTGCTGGCGTGAGCTTGACGCTTGCCGCCGGCACTTCCAGGCCTTCGAAGCTGTCTTCCGGCAGGTCGAGCTCTGGCGAGAACGACTGCTCTTCCAGGGCGCGGGCCATGCGCAGGTGTTTCTCGGCTTCCTGTTGCGCCTTGCGGCGACGGGCCAGCAGCAACAGCAGAAGCAGGAACACCACCGCACCACCACCGACCAGACCCAGCAGGATCGGGTTGGTCAGCAGTTCGTTGAAGGTCTTGTCTTCGTCGGCAGCAGGCTTCGGCTCGACCACTGGCTCAACCGGTGCCGGAGCGGCGGCTTCAGGCGCAGGCGCGGCGGGTGCCGCCTCGGCCGGGGTCGCCGGTGGAGTCGCTGCCAGTTCCGCAGTAATGGCCGGAACCGGCGCAACGGCTGGCGCAGCCGCGTCAGCTGCCGGCGCCGGGGCAGCGCCCGGGCCTTCAGCCTGCATTTTCGCCAGTTGATTGTTCTTCAGCTCGATCAGACGTTGCAGCTTGTCCAGCTGGCTTTGCAGATCAGCCATGCGGCTTTTCAGCTCCGCATTATCACGACGGGTCGTGTCGAGGCTTTCCTGAGTCACCGCCAGCTTGTTGCTCAGAGCCTTGGCGTCGCCAGCCGGGCCTTTACCGCGCCCCTTCGCACCTTCGGCGGAGACCAGGCTCAGATTGTCCTTGGCATTCTTGGCAGGACCGGTGTTGGCGCGACCGCGATTGGTGGCGTCCAGTTGCTGCTGACCGGTGCCCGGCTTGGCCACATAACGACGCCCCTGACGCCAGGCCTCGTTTTGCGCGGCCACTTCGGCAATCGCCTTCGACTGCGGCAGCGCAGTGCTTTGCACCTGATCCGGCAGACGCAGCACCTGTCCGGTTTTCAGGCGGTTGATGTTGCCGTCGATGAATGCGTCTGGGTTCAGTGCCTGAATCGCCAGCATGGTCTGCTGGATCGAGCCGCCAGTGCGCGCCTTGGCTGCGATTTCCCACAGGGTGTCGCGCGGCGTGGTGGTGTGGCTCGGATGCGTGGCGCCGGTAGTTGGTGCGGTGATCGTCTGCGACGGCGCCGGTTGCGCAGCGGCATCGGCGGTCTGCGGAGAAAACTTCGACGGATCCAGCAGCACGCTGTAATCGCGCAGCAGGCGACCGTTCGGCCACATCACCTGCACGAGGAATTTCACCATCGGTTCCGACAGCGGCTTGCTCGAGGTTACGCGCAGCACGCTTTTGCCGCTGGCGTTGAGCACCGGGGTGAAGGTCAGATCATTGAGGAAGGCCTGGCGATCGACGCCGGCCTTGGCGAAATCTTCCGGCGAGGCCAGGCTCGGCACCACTTCGGCAGCCGTGAGATCCTTGACATCGAGCAGCTCGATTTCCGCCACCAACGGCTGGTTCAGGGTCGACTTCAGGGTCAGCTCCCCGAGCCCGAGGGCATGCGCCATACCGGAGGACAGCGCCGAGGCGGCCGCTATTGCTAACACCAGTTTGCGAACTTGAACCATAGCCTCTTCCTTTGTTTGAACGTTCCTCGGCGAGCGAGAAGATGTTGATTGTCGCTGCCGTAAGGCATTGCGCGCGACGACGACAGCATGCCGCGCGCGATCATTTCTTTGATGCCCCGGAAAGTCCCGGAGGGTATTACGTCATCAAGCGGTCTGGCCAAGCATAGCGCCCGGCTAGAATCAGTCGACAAATTGTTGCCAAGTATCTTTTACAGCAGGTCTTTTATCAACAACTCGGCCACTTGCACCGCGTTGAGCGCCGCGCCTTTGCGTACGTTATCTGACGTCAGCCACAGATTAAGTTCCGACGGCTCGTCGACACCGGCGCGCACCCGCCCGACATAGACCACGTCCTGCCCCACCGCGTCACCGACGGCGGTTGGATAATCGCCGGCCTCGACCAGCTCGATTCCCTCGGCGTCTTCGAGCGCGGCATTGACCTTTTCCAGTTCGACCGCGCTCGCTGACTGCAAGGTCACGCTAAAGCTATCGCCAAAAAACACCGGGGCTTGAACGCAAGTTGCGGAAATCTTTAATGAAGGTTTGGCCAGCACCTGACGCAGCTCGCGCACCAGACGCTTTTCCAGCAGCGTGTGGCCGTGCGCGTCCGGCGTGCCGACCTGAGCCAACAGGTTGAACGCCATCTGCCGATCGAAGAATGTCGGCTCCAGCGGACGCATGTTCAGCAGCTCCGTCGTCTGGCGAGCCAGCTCGGCAACCGCCTCACGGCCCTGGGCAGAAACGGCCAGACTGGCGGTGACATGCACATATTGCAGATCGACCAGATCGAGCAACGGCGCCAGCACCACGGCCAGCGTAGTGGCCGACGGGCTCGGGCTGCTGACCTGGAACGGCACTTTCATACTCGCCAGCACAGCAGCATTGGCTTCCGGCACCACTTGCGGTGCCTGATCCGCCGGCAAGGCGCCGGACAGATCCACCAGCGAGCAACCCGCCGCATGGGCACGAGCCGCATAACTCAGGGTGATCGCCGGGCCGGCGGCAAAGAACGCCAGTTTGACCTTGCTGAAATCGAACTCGTCGACTTCGCGCACGCGCACGTTCTTGTTGCGAAACAGCACCGAGCTGCCGGCGGACTCACTGCTGGCCAACAGATGCAGGTTACCGACCGGGAAGTCGCGCTCCTCGAGAATCTGCACAAGGGTTTCGCCGACAATACCGGTGGCGCCGATCACGGCAATATCAATGGGCTGGCTCATGGTGCGACCTCTGGTGGAACGGGGGGAGCGGCACTTTACCGGGTGGCTGCCAGACAGGCAAAAAAAACCCGCGCCTCTTGCAAGGCACGGGTTCGTTCATTGCTTCAAGCGATCAACGCTCCAGCAGGATCCGCAGCATGCGACGCAGCGGCTCGGCCGCGCCCCACAACAGCTGGTCGCCGACGGTGAACGCGCCAACGAACTGCGAACCCATGTTCAGCTTGCGCAGACGACCGACCGGTACGTTCAGGGTGCCGGTGACTTTCGTCGGGCTCAGCTCCTGCATGCTGATTTCACGGTTGTTCGGCACCAGTTTGACCCAAGGGTTGTGCTGGCTGATCAGCCCTTCGATGTCGGCAATCGGCACGTCTTTGTTCAGCTTGATGGTCAGCGCCTGGCTGTGGCAGCGCATGGCGCCGATGCGCACGCAGATACCGTCGACCGGGATCGGGCTCTTGAAGCGACCGAGGATCTTGTTGGTCTCGGCCTGGGCCTTCCACTCTTCGCGGCTCTGGCCGTTCGGCAGTTCCTTGTCGATCCACGGGATCAGGCTGCCGGCCAGCGGTACGCCGAAGTTTTCGGTCGGGTACGCGTCGCTGCGCATGGCTTCGGCCACACGACGGTCGATGTCGAGGATCGCGCTGGCCGGGTCGGCCAGTTGATCGGCGACAGCGGCGTGGGTCGCGCCCATCTGCTTGATCAGTTCACGCATGTTCTGCGCGCCGGCACCGGAAGCCGCCTGATAGGTCATGGCGCTCATCCACTCGACCAGACCGGCCTCGAACAGACCGCCCAGGCCCATCAGCATCAGGCTGACGGTGCAGTTGCCGCCGATGTAGTTCTTGGTGCCCGCATCGAGCTGCTGGTCGATGACCTTGCGGTTGACCGGGTCGAGGATGATGACGGCGTCGTCGTTCATCCGCAGGCTCGAGGCCGCGTCGATCCAGTAACCCTGCCAGCCGGCTTCGCGCAGCTTCGGGAACACTTCGCTGGTGTAGTCGCCGCCCTGGCAGGTCAGGATCACGTCGAGGGTCTTCAGCTCTTCAATGCTGTAAGCGTCCTTGAGCGGAGCAATGTCCTTGCCCACGGACGGGCCTTGGCCACCGACATTGGAAGTGGTGAAAAACACCGGCTCGATAAGATCGAAATCCTGCTCTTCCAGCATCCGCTGCATGAGCACGGAACCGACCATACCGCGCCAACCGATCAGACCTACACGTTTCATCGCAACTACACCTTCTTGAAAAGTGGGCCGCTGCTTTGTATTGAATTTCGCAGCGGGCCCGAGAGATTACAGATTCCGCAGCGCGGCGACTACTGCGTCACCCATTTCCTGCGTACCGACTTTAGTGCAACCGGTCGAAAAGATGTCGCCGGTGCGCAGGCCTTGATCCAGCACCACGCTGACCGCTTTCTCGATGGCATCCGCCGCTTCGTGAAGATTGAAGCTGTAACGCAGCATCATCGACACCGACAGAATGGTCGCCAGCGGGTTGGCGATGCCTTTGCCCGCGATGTCCGGCGCCGAACCGTGGCAAGGCTCGTACATGCCCTTGTTGTTGGCATCCAGCGAAGCCGACGGCAGCATGCCGATGGAGCCGGTGAGCATCGACGCTTCGTCAGACAGGATGTCGCCGAACATGTTGTCGGTGACGATCACGTCGAACTGCTTCGGTGCGCGCACCAGTTGCATGGCGGCGTTGTCGACGTACATGTGGCTCAGTTCGACTTCAGGGTAATCCTTGGCCACCTGCTCGACCACTTCACGCCACAGCTGGCTGGAGGCCAATACGTTGGCCTTGTCCACCGAGCACAGTTTCTTGCCACGAACCATAGCCATGTCGAAACCGACACGGGCGATGCGGCGGATTTCGCTTTCGCTGTACGGCAGCGTGTCGTAGGACTGACGCTCACCGTTTTCCAGGGTACGGGTGCCGCGCGGCGCGCCGAAATAGATGCCACCAGTCAGCTCGCGGACGATCAGGATGTCCAGGCCGGAAACGATTTCCGGCTTCAGGCTCGATGCGTCGGCCAGTTGCGGATAAAGGATCGCCGGACGCAGGTTGCCGAACAGGCCCAGTTGCGCACGGATTTTCAGCAGGCCGCGCTCAGGACGGATGTCACGCTCGATGGTGTCCCATTTCGGGCCACCCACGGCACCCAGCAGCACGGCGTCGGCAGCGCGGGCGCGGTCGAGGGTTTCATCGGCCAGCGGCACGCCGTGCTTGTCGATGGCGGCACCACCGATCACGTCATGGCTCAGCTCGAAGCCCAGGCTGTACTTGTCGTTGGCCAACTCCAGCACCTTGACCGCTTCGGCCATGATTTCCGGACCAATACCGTCGCCTGGGAGAATCAGAATCTGCTTGCTCATGCTTTCCTCGTGTCTTCAGTCGGTGCGCCAGCGACTGGCGCGCCCGGAAAAATGCTTGTCGTTCTAAAGTTATTTCTCGGCCCAGAGCACCAGTACATCTGTACTGAACGAACCATCGGCCTCAATCTCAAAATATTCGCGCACTTCGTTGCCCATCGATTGCTGCAACTGGCGGATCGCGGCGCGCATCACCTCGGGCGTGCGCATGCGCTCGACCCAGCTGTTGTACTCAAGACGCAGGCGCTGACGCGTGGTGCTGCGGGTGTGCAGTCCGGCCTCGCTGACCTGACGCAGCCACTCACCGGCAGAATAATCGCGCACATGACTGGTGTCGCGCAGCACCTCGACGCTCTGCAGGTAGGTGTCGAACAGCGGACTGCCCGGCGACAACACATCAATGAACGCCGCCACGCCACCCGGTTTCAACACCCGGCGCACTTCGCGCAAGGCCACGCCGAGATCGCTCCAATGGTGCGCCGAATAACGGCTGAACACGAAGTCGAACTCGCCATCGGCGAACGGCAGACGCTCGGCGGCACCGTTGACCGTGGAAACGTTGCTCAAACCACGATCAACCGCAGCGGCAGCCACCACATCGAGCATCTGCTGCGACAGGTCGTAGGCCACCACTTCCTTCACCAGCGGGGCGACGTGAAAACTCACGTGCCCGGCGCCGCACCCCAGGTCCAGCACCCGAGCCTCGCCCCGCCCCGCCAGCTTAGCCTGCAGCAGCGCAAATTCAGTGCCTTGAGCGTGAACGGCGCTGCTCAGGTAGGCGGCGGCCTGTTCACCGAATTGCTTTTGTACAACCTGACTGTGCTGGGCGGTGCTGGTCATGGGGACTTCCTTTTTTGGGGTTTCAACCTTTCGAATTCACGCGTCGCGGAACAACCACGGCTGGCTCGCACGATGTTTGGCTTCGAACGCCGCAATCGCGTCGCCGTCCTGCAAGGTCAGGCCGATGTCGTCCAGACCGTTGAGCAGGCAGTGCTTGCGGAACGCGTCGATCTCGAAGCGGTACACCTTGCCGTTCGGGCTGGTCACGGTCTGCTCGTGCAGATCGATCTGCAACTGATAACCCGGCGCGGCCTCGACCTGCTTGAACAGCTCGTCGACTTCCGCATCGCTCAAGATGATCGGCAGCAAGCCGTTCTTGAAGCTGTTGTTGAAGAAGATGTCCGCGTAGCTCGGCGCAATGATGCTGCGAAAACCGTATTCTTCCAGCGCCCACGGCGCGTGCTCACGGCTGGAACCGCAACCGAAGTTTTCGCGGGCCAGCAACACGCTGGCGCCTTGATAACGCTCGGCGTTGAGCACGAATTCCTTGTTCAGCGGCCGCTTGGAGTTGTCCTGATACGGCTGGCCGACATCCAGGTAACGCCACTCATCGAACAGGTTCGGGCCGAAACCGGTGCGCTTGATCGACTTCAGAAACTGTTTCGGGATGATCTGGTCGGTGTCGACGTTGGCACGATCCAGAGGCGCGACAAGGCCAGTGTGCTGGGTAAAAGCTTTCATGCTGCGCTCCTTAGATCAATTCACGAACGTCGATGAAACGACCGTTCACCGCCGCCGCAGCGGCCATGGCCGGGCTGACGAGGTGGGTACGGCCACCGGCGCCCTGACGGCCTTCGAAGTTACGGTTGGAGGTCGAGGCGCAATGCTCGCCGGACTCCAAACGGTCCGGGTTCATCGCCAGGCACATCGAGCAACCTGGCTCACGCCATTCGAAACCGGCTTCGAGGAAGATCTTGTCCAGACCTTCGGCCTCGGCCTGCGCCTTCACCAGACCCGAGCCCGGCACCACGATGGCCTGTTTGATGGTCGACGCGACCTTACGGCCCTTGGCGATCACTGCCGCAGCGCGCAAATCTTCGATGCGCGAGTTGGTGCAGGAACCGATGAACACGCGGTCGAGCTGAATGTCGGTGATCGCCTGATTGGCGGTCAGCCCCATGTATTTCAAGGCGCGGACGATCGAGTCGCGCTTGACCAGATCCATCTCTTTGGCCGGGTCCGGCACGTTCTGATCAACGGCCAACACCATTTCCGGCGAAGTGCCCCAGCTGACTTGCGGCTTGATCTGCGCAGCGTCGAGTTCGACCACGGTGTCGAAATGCGCATCGGCGTCGGACACCAGATCTTTCCAGGATTCAACCGCCAGATCCCACTCGGCGCCTTTCGGTGCGAATGGACGACCCTTGACGTAATCCACAGTCTTCTGGTCCGCCGCCACCAGGCCCACACGGGCGCCGGCTTCGATGGACATGTTGCAGATGGTCATGCGGCCTTCGATGGACAGATCGCGAATCGCGCTGCCGGCAAATTCGATGGCATGGCCGTTACCGCCGGCGGTGCCGATCTTGCCAATGACAGCGAGGACGATGTCCTTGGCGGTCACGCCGAACGGCAACTGGCCTTCGACGCGCACCAGCATGTTTTTCATTTTCTTGGCGACCAGGCACTGGGTGGCGAGCACGTGCTCGACTTCGGAAGTACCGATACCGTGGGCCAATGCGCCGAATGCGCCGTGGGTCGAGGTGTGCGAGTCGCCGCAGACCACGGTCATGCCCGGCAAGGTCGCGCCCTGCTCCGGGCTGATCACGTGGACGATGCCCTGGCGCACGTCGTTCATCTTGAATTCGACGATGCCGTATTCATCGCAGTTGTCGTCGAGGGTCTGAACCTGCAAGCGCGAGACCTGGTCGGCAATGGCGCTGATGCCGCCCTTGCGCTCCGGGGTGGTCGGTACGTTGTGGTCCGGGGTCGCGATGTTGGCATCGATGCGCCATGGCTTGCGCCCGGCCAGACGCAGGCCTTCGAAGGCTTGCGGCGAGGTCACTTCGTGGATGATGTGACGATCGATATAGATCAGCGCCGAACCATCGTCGCGCTGTTTGACCAAATGCGAATCCCAGAGCTTGTCGTAGAGCGTTTTGCCGGCCATCAGACGTTTCCTCATCAGCTTGTTTCTATGCCCTGGGCTTATCAATAACCCTTTGGCTTGTGAGGCCGATCCTATGGGGTTAGATTGAATAACTCAAATTCATATTTTTTATGCTTTGGATAACCAACTGGAATACAAACATGGATCTGGCCAACCTCAATGCTTTTATCGCAATCGCCGAGTCCGGGAGCTTCTCCGGCGCCGGTGAACGCCTGCACCTGACGCAACCGGCGATCAGCAAACGCATCGCCGGGCTGGAGCAGCAATTGAACGTGCGGCTGTTCGACCGGCTGGGCCGTGAAGTGGGCCTGACCGAGGCCGGCCGGGCTTTGCTGCCACGGGCTTATCAGATTCTCAACGTGCTGGACGATACGCGCCGCGCGCTGACCAATCTGACCGGCGAAGTCACCGGTCGCCTGACCTTGGCCACCAGTCACCACATCGGTCTGCACCGTTTGCCGCCGTTATTGAGGGAATACACCCGCCGCTACCCACAGGTTGCGCTGGATATTCAGTTCCTCGATTCGGAAGTGGCCTACGAGGAAATTCTCCATGGTCGGGCTGAACTGGCGGTCATCACCCTGGCGCCGGAGCCGCATACGCTGGTCAAAGCCACGCCGGTCTGGGACGACCCGCTGGATTTCGTGGTCGCCCCGGAACACACATTAATCAGCAACGGCGCTGTCACATTGGCGGATATTGCCGGCCATCCGGCGGTTTTCCCCGGCGGCAACACCTTTACCCACCATATTGTCCAACGCCTGTTCGAGGCTCAGGGCCTGACGCCGAACATCGCCATGAGCACTAACTATCTGGAAACCATCAAAATGATGGTGTCGATCGGCCTGGCCTGGAGCGTTTTGCCGCGCACCATGCTCGATGAACAGGTGGCGCGCATACCTTTGCCGGGCATACAGCTCAGTCGCCAGCTAGGCTATATCCTGCACACCGAACGGACGCTGTCGAATGCTGCACGGGCGTTTATGGCCCTGCTGGACGCGCAAATCGATCTGCCAGGGACTCTCGGCTGACTTGTGCTACTCCTATAGAGCTGCCGTCCCTGTGCCTAACGCCCAAATCAGCTCAAGGCCCCTTAACAATGCCGAAATCTGTTGACCGTATTCCGCCGATGCCGCGTATTCAGGCCATTGATCCACGGCGTTCCGAACAGAGCTGGGAGAGCGCGCCGCAATTGCTCGCGGCGCTCAACGGCGCCCGCCTCGGCGCCTGGTATTGGGATATCGAGCGCGGGCAGATCAGTTGGTCGCGGGGCACCCAGGCCCTGTTCGGCTTCGATCCACGGCAACCGCTGCCCGAAGACCTGGAATACCTCGACCTGCTGCCGCCGGAAGACCGGGCGAAAACCATTCGCGCGTTCCACGCGGTGATTGCCGGCGCGCCGCTGGAACAGGCGATGCACCACCGCATTCGCTGGCCCGACGGCAGCCTGCACTGGCTGGAGATCAATGGCAGCCTGCTGCCGGACAAGCATGGCCGGCCCCGAATGATCGGGGTGATCCGTGAAATCACCCACCAGCGGCAACGGGAACAGGCCCTCAGCAGCTCGGAGAAACGTTTCGCCACACTGTTTCACCTGTGCCCGAACATGGTGTTGCTGACCCGCCAGGAAGACGGCCTGATCAGCGAGGCCAACCAGTATTTCGAAAGCCTGTTCGGCTGGCCGGTGCAGAGCGCTATCGGGCGCACCACCCTGGAGCTGGGCCTGTGGGTGCATCCCGAGCAGCGAGCGGAGCTGGTCAAGAAAACCAAGGCCAAGGGCGAGCTGATCAGCATGGAGGTTCAGTTCCGCGCCAGTAACGGTCAGGTTCACGACGGGATTCTCAGTGCACAAAAGGTCGAACTCGAAGGCCAGCCTTACCTGCTGAGCACCTTTCTCGACACCACCGAACGCAAAGCCGCCGAACATGCGCTCAAGGACAGCCAGGAACGCCTCGATCTGGCACTGGATTCGGCGCAGCTCGGCACCTGGGACTGGCACATTCCCAGCGGCATGCTTTACGGCTCGGCCCGGGCCGCGCAATTGCACGGGCTGGAGCCGATTCCGTTTCACGAATCGTTCGATGAATTCTTTGAAGGCGTGCCCGGTGAGGAACGCGACAGCATGCGCGACGCCTACCGCAGCCTGCGCGAAGGCCCGGCGGGCAATTATCAGCTGACGTATCGCGTGCAACTGCCGGACGGCAGCTCGCGCTACCTGGAAAGCCGTGCCCGCCTCTATCGCGACGAAAACGGCGCGCCGCTGCGCATGGCCGGCACCTTGCTCGATATCACCGATCAAGTCGAACGCGAACAGCGCCTCGTGGCTTCCGAAGAGAAATTCGCCACCCTGTTCCAGGTCAGCCCCGACCCGATCTGCGTGACCCGCCAGGAAACCGGGGAGTTCATCGAGATCAACTCCAGTTTTACCCAGACTTTCGGCTGGAGCGCCACCGATGTCATCGGCCACACCGCTGAAGAAATCGGCCTGTGGGACGCTTCCGCCAAAAGCCTGCAACGCATCGAGCGGGTGATCCGCGAACAGGGCCTGAGCAACGTCGCGATCATCGTCCAGCACAAGGACGGCCAATCGCTGACCTGTGTGATTTCCAGCCGCCAGATCAGCGTCGGCAACCAGCCGTGCATCGTCACCACGCTGCGTGACATCACCCAGCAACAGCGCTCGGAAGCAGCGCTCAAGGCCAGTGAAGAGAAGTTCGCCAAGGCATTTCACTCCAGCCCCGACGCGATCACCATCACCGAGCGCGACACCGGGCGTTATCTGGAGGTCAACGATGGTTTCTGTCGCCTGACCGGCTACCGTGCCGACGAAGTGGTGGGCAAAACCGTGTATCAGGTCGGGATCTGGGCCGAGGAAAAACAGCGCTCGGGGTTACTCGCCGAGCTACAGATCAAGGGCCGTGTGCACCATCAGGAAATGCTCGGGCGTAACAAACGCGGTGAATTGCTGACGGTGGAAGTTTCGGTCGAGCCAATCACCCTCAACGAAATCGCCTGCCTGCTGATGACCGCCCGGGACGTCAGCCTGCTGAAGAATGCCGAAGCGCAGATCCGTCATCTGGCCTATCACGACCCGCTGACCAATCTGCCCAACCGCGCATTGCTGATGGATCGCTTGAGCCAGCAGATCGCCCTGCTCAAGCGCCACAATTTGCGCGGCGCGCTGCTGTTTCTCGATCTCGATCACTTCAAACACATCAACGACTCGCTCGGCCATCCGGTTGGCGACACGGTGTTGAAGATCATCACCGCGCGCCTCGAAGCCAGTGTGCGCATGGAAGACACCGTGGCGCGGCTAGGCGGCGATGAGTTCGTGGTGCTGCTCAGCGGCCTGGAAGGCACGCGCAATGAGGTCAGCGTTCAGGTGCGGGAGTTGGCCGACACCATCCGCGAACTGCTGTCGGAGCCGATGTTCCTCGACGGCCAGCGCCTGCAAGTGACGCCGAGCATCGGCGTAGCACTGATTCCCGATCACGGCTCGACCCCGACCGACCTGCTCAAACGTGCAGACATCGCGCTGTACCGGGCCAAGGACTCCGGACGCAACACCACGCAGATGTATCACAACACCATGCAGAAAGCGGCCAGCGAACGGCTGCGCATGGAGACCGATTTGCGCCTGGCGCTGTCCCGCGGCGAATTCAACGTACATTTCCAGCCGCAAGTGGACGCCCGGGACAACCGCATCATCGGCGCCGAAGCGCTGGTGCGCTGGAATCACCCGGAACTTGGCGCGCAATCACCGACCGAATTCATCAAGGTCCTGGAAGACAGCGGGCTGATTCTCGAGGTCGGCACCTGGATCCTCGATGAGGCCTGCGATGCCTTCAAGCAATTGATCACCGACGGCCTGATCGATCCGCTGGCGTTCAGCCTGTGTGTGAACATCAGTCCCCGGCAGTTCCGCCAGAACGACTTCGTCGAACGTATCGAACACAGCATGACCAGCCATGGCCTGCCCTGCTCGCTGCTGAAACTGGAAATCACCGAAGGCATCGTGATCCAGAACCTGGAAGACACCATCAGCAAGATGCGCCGCCTGAAAAAGCTCGGCGTGAGCTTCGCCATGGACGATTTCGGTACCGGTTATTCATCGCTGACTTACCTTAAGCGCCTGCCGGTGGACACCTTGAAGATCGATCAGTCCTTCATCCGCGACGCCACCAGCGACCCCAACGACGCCGAGATCATCCGCGCCATCGTCGCCATGGCCCGCAGCCTGGAACTGGAAGTGATCGCCGAAGGCGTGGAAACCCCCGAGCAGCTGGCGTTCCTGCAAGGGCTGGGCTGTCATTTGTATCAGGGGTATCTGCATAGTCGGCCGGTGGCGCTGGAGGTGTTGAAAGGCTTGCTGGATTGACAGGCACAAAAAAGGGCGCCTTTCGGCGCCCTTCTTGGCAGTCGGCCTGGCTTATTGCAGAGCCGGCTTCTGCGTCCCGTTGATCGGGATGCGTTTGGCTTTCGCTTCTTCCGGGATCACACGCAGCAGATCGATGCTCAGCAGGCCGTTGCTCAGGCCGGCGGCCTTGATCTCGATGTGATCGGCCAGGCGGAAGGACAGCTTGAATGCACGCTGGGCGATGCCCTGGTGCAGGAAAGTGACGCCTTCGTTCGCGTCACGCTTGCCGCCACTGATGGTCAGCACGCCTTTCTCGACTTGCAGTTCCAGGTCTTCTTCCTGGAAACCGGCCGCCGCCACGACGATGCGGTATTGATCGTCACCGTGTTTTTCGACGTTGTAAGGCGGATAGCTGCTGCCTGGCTCGTTGCGCAGGGCGGTTTCGAACAGGTCGTTGAAACGGTCGAAACCAACCGAGGAACGGAACAGTGGAGCGAGGGAAAATGCAGTACTCATGGTTCAAATCTCCTGAAAACAATCAGCAAGGTTTTTTGTCTCCGCGACCCGAATTCGGCATCGCGTAACCCTTAGATAGGGACCTGCATTTTGTTTTCAAGAGATTATTCGAAGATTTTTTCAGGCGGCTTCGGCGACCGGCAAACCCAGCAAACGCGAGACCTGGTCCGGCTCGGTTTCGCGGCGAAGCACGGTAAACAGCTCGGTGGCCTCGGGATAGTTACGGGTCAGCATCGCCAGCCATTGCTTCAAACGGCCCGGCGATTGACGCGCTGTCATCTGCGCTTTGGCTTGCAGCCAGAAGTCCTGGATCAGTGGCATCAGTTCGGCCCAGGTCATCTCGACGACTTCCTCGCCGGCACGGGCGGCAGCGATCTGTTTGGCCAGATCGGGACGCGAAACCAGACCACGACCGAGCATGATGTCTTCGACACCGCTGATTTCCCGGCAACGACGCCAGTCTTCAACGCTCCAGATGTCGCCGTTGGCGAACACCGGCACCTTGACCACATCCTGTACGCGCGGAATCCACTCCCAATGGGCCGGCGGCTTGTAGCCGTCCATCTTGGTCCGGGCGTGAACCACGATATGCTCGGCACCGCCCTCGGCCAGCGCCGTGGCGCAGACCAGCGAGCCGTCCGGGCTGTCGAAGCCCAGGCGCATCTTGGCGGTGACCGGAATGTACGCCGGCACCGCACGTCGCACGTGTTCGACGATCTGGTTGAGCAGTTCCGGCTCCTTGAGCAAAACCGCGCCACCACGGGATTTGTTGACGGTTTTCGCCGGGCAGCCGAAGTTCAGATCGATCACTTCGGAACCCAACTCGCAGGCCAGCGCAGCGTTTTCCGCCAGGCACACCGGGTCAGAGCCCAGCAATTGCACGCGCAGCGGCACGCCGGAAGCGGTGCGGGCACCGTTCAGCAGTTCAGGGCCGAACTTGTGGAAATAGGCCGGGGTCAGCAACTGATCGTTGACGCGGATGAACTCGGTCACGCACCAGTCAATACCGCCGACACGGGTCAGGACATCGCGCAGGATGTCATCGACCAACCCTTCCATCGGCGCCAGAGCAATTTGCATGGGAAACACACACTCAAGGAAAAACGTGCGGCAGTTTACTGGGTTTCGCGGGTTAAACCCATGTCCGCTGTCTGGATGGCCGGGCCGTAACCTTCAATAAACTCGGCGGGCATGCGCTTGGGCTTGCCGGTGGACAGTTCGATGCAGACGAAAGTGGTCTGGGCGCGCAGTAGCGTGGTGTTGTCGCTGGGGCGAATCAGCTGGAAGTGACGGGTCATTTTCAGGCGCTGATCCCAATCGACGATCCAGGTCGCCAATTGCAGTTCATCACCTTCGTAGGCGGCGGCCAGATAATCGATTTCGTGCCGCACTACCGCCATCGCCCGATCCAGACGACGATACTCGACCAGATCCAGACCCAGCCGCTGCGAGTGGCGCCAGGCGCAGCGTTCGAGCCAGGAGACGTAAACCGCGTTGTTTGCGTGCCCCAGCCCGTCGATGTCCTCGGCGCCCACTTGCAGATCAATGGTAAACGGCGTTGCCCGATCCCAGCCCATGCCCTACTCCCGGTCAAATGATTCAACCGGGGCAGTGTAACGGATGACTAGGCCGATTGCCGCGCCTGAAGGCTGCGACCGGCGAGCAGTGATAACACGCCATCAATCACCCGAGGGTCGGCCAGCACGCGCTGGTGACCGCCGGCCTCCAGGCGCAGCAGTCGGCTGTCGAACCAGGACTCGTGGATCAGTTGGGATTCCTTGACCGAGACGAAGGTGTCGTCTTCGGCATGCACGATCAGGCCTGGCATATCCAGTTGATAGTGAGAGACATCGAGGGTCGCGGCGCGCATGCCGACGTCCTGTTCGACCTGGCGGATGAAGGCAGAACGAGCTCTCGGTGGCATTCCGACGTAGCGGGCAAACCCGCGCAATACGCCTAGAATGCGAGCAGGCGCGGCAATGCTGACCAGGGTTTCGGTGCGCAGACCCAGCTGCACTGCGAGCATGGCGCTGGCGCCGCCCATGGAGTGGCCGATCACGGCTTGCAGCGGAGGCAATTCAGCGGCGGCTTCGAGCATCGCGCGGGCGAACAATACGACATTGGCTTCGCGTCCCGGTGATCTCCCGTGGGCCGGACCGTCGAGAGCGACCACGGTGTAACCGGATTCGACCAGCGCCGTGATCAGCGCAGCAAACTGGGTCGGCCGCCCTTCCCAACCGTGCATCAGCAGAACCGTCGGCCCTTGCCCCCAACGCAGTGCGGAGAGACCGAAGCGCAAAGTGATCCGCTCGGATTTCGCCAGCAGCGGCAATTCCCAATCCCGTGGCGCATTGGCGCGAGGGGTCATGAATGCCAGCCGCATTTTGCTTGCCACCAGTTTCGGTGCAAACCAGCCCAAGGTGCCATTAACGCCGCGAACCCACTTCAACGTGCTCATCGCTCTCTCCTCAGGCTTGCTGCCTTCAGGTCAACGCACCGCCGATTTGGCAGCGCGCAGCAATCGATCGGACAAATCACCAGGCCCCAACGCTCTTGCGAGCGCCAGGCCACCCACCATCAGGGCCACGTCGGCCAACGCTTTATCGATGTCTTCAGGGCTTGAAGCCAACTGCGCGATCATCAGTTCCAGATGCTCGTTCAGCGCTATGCGGAATTCTTCCGGCAGCCGCCCCAGCTCGCCGATTGAGGCCGGGATCGGACAAGCGGAATCGCTGGAATCGCGGTGTTTGCGCGACAGGTAGAACGCGGCCACCAGAGCTCGGCGCTCTTCGCCGGTCAATTCGGAATCCATGTCGGCAATCAGGTCGCGGCGGCGACCCAGCAACTGCTTGAACGCCTCAAGCATCATTGCGTCCTTGCTTTCGAAGTGCGCATAGAAGCCACCGACAGTCAGGCCGGCGGCGCCCATCACTTCACCCACGCTTGGCTCGGCCGGGCCACGCTGGATCAGAGCGGCGCTGGCAGCCTTGAGGATGCGTTCGCGGGTTTGAGCTTTTTTGTCGTTCATCGTTGCCTCCGAATATTACGATTAGAATATTATTCTCATAATAATATTCTGCAAGTCGAAAATATGACCGCTGGTCTGAAGCACAGTTTAAGGAAAAAGGAGATTTGGCCAAACGCCAGACAAACAAAAGGGCCATTCAATAATTGAATGACCCTTATAAATCCCGCATGGCGGGTAATCGTGGCGTCCCCTAGGGGACTCGAACCCCTGTTACCGCCGTGAAAGGGCGGTGTCCTAGGCCACTAGACGAAGGGGACGCAAACCCTTCTATACAACAGATCAACGCTGAGTGTTGATCGCTTCGAAGCCGGTGTGGCCAGGCTTCGAAGTGTAAATTGGTGGAGCTAGACGGGATCGAACCGTCGACCTCTTGCATGCCATGCAAGCGCTCTCCCAGCTGAGCTATAGCCCCTCATCGTTGATGTCATCGCTGAGGACGGGGCGAATCTTAAGGGCGTATCGAAAGCCTGTCAAACTTATTTTTGAAAAATTTCAAAATTTTTTGTCGGCATAACAATCACTTACCGCCCTCCCCCCGTAAATTCGGGGGAAAACGCCGAAGGACGGGATCAAAAGATCCTGGCCTGCGGCGCGTCCTGCAGAGTCAAACGCAATCAGGCGATAGCGCCCAACAGCTTTTCCCACTCTTTGTTTTCTTTCTTCGACACGCCGCCCAGCAGGTCAATCGCCTGGCGCAGACGGAAACGGGTCAGGTCCGGCCCGAGGATTTCCATCGCATCGAGCACCGATACCGAGCTCGCCTGACCGGTAATCGCCGCAAACATCAACGGCATCGCATCACGCAGTTTCAGCTCGAGGGATTCCACCACCGCCTGAATCGTCGCGGTGATGCTGTCCTTCTCCCACTGGCGCAGGCTTTCCAGTTTCCACAGGATCAACTGCATCAACTGCCGAACCTGATCACCCGAGAGCTTTTTCGATTCGAACAGCTTGGCATCCGGATTGACGCCACCGGCAAAGAAGAACCCGGCCAGCGGTGCAACCTGGCTGAAGGTTTCGACGCGGCCCTGAACGTGCGGCGCGATCTTCATCATGTATTCGGAGTTGAACGCCCACTTCTGTACGCGAGCGGCGAACTCTTCCACCGGCAGATCACGCAGCCACTGGCCGTTGAGCCACGACAGTTTCTCGATGTCGAAAATTGGCCCGCCCAGCGACACGCGCTTGAGGTCGAAGTTGTCGACCATTTCCTGCAGCGAGAACTTCTCGCGCTCGTCCGGCATCGACCAGCCCATGCGGCCCAGGTAGTTGAGCATCGCTTCAGGCATGAAGCCCATGCGCTCGTAGAACGTCACCGAGGTCGGGTTCTTGCGCTTGGACAGCTTGCTCTTGTCCGGGTTACGCAGCAGCGGCATGTAGCACAGCTCCGGTTGTTCCCAACCAAAGTATTCGTAGAGCAGGATCAGTTTCGGCGCCGATGGCAGCCATTCTTCACCGCGCAGGACGTGAGTGATGCCCATCAGATGGTCGTCGACCACGTTGGCCAGGAAGTACGTCGGCAGGCCGTCGGTCTTCATCAGCACTTGCATGTCCATGCGATCCCACGGGATCTCGACATCGCCCCGCAGCATGTCCGGCACCACGCAGACGCCTTCGGTCGGCACTTTCATGCGGATCACATGGGGTTCGCCGGCAGCCAGGCGGCGCGCGACTTCTTCCTTGGACAGCAACAGCGCCCGGCCGTCGTAGCGCGGGGTTTCGCCGCGGGCCATTTGCTCGGCGCGCATCTGGTCCAGCTCTTCCGCGGTGCAGAAGCACGGGAAAGCGTGGCCCATGTCGACCAGTTGCTGGCAGTACTTCTGATAGATGTCGCCGCGTTCGCTCTGGCGATAAGGACCGTGCGGGCCGCCGACGTCCGGGCCTTCGCTCCAGTCGATGCCGAGCCAGCGCAGAGCGTCGAAAATCTGCTGTTCGGACTCGCGGGTCGAACGCAGTTGATCGGTGTCTTCAATGCGCAGGATGAACTCACCGCCGTGCTGCTTGGCAAAGCAGTAGTTGAACAATGCGATGTAAGCGGTACCTACGTGGGGATCCCCGGTAGGCGATGGCGCGATGCGAGTGCGGACGGTGGTCATGGCATGTCTCGAAAAGAATGAAAAGCAAAGAACAATCAAGCGGCGAATGGTAACAGGCGACACCCGCCCCGCTCCAGCGGGCAGGGCATTTAAGCCAATTTTGCGTCTGTAGCGCCCGTAGGCCGTGGTGAATGGCTGAATATCAGCAGACGGCATTTACCGTTCATCGGCTGTATGCCAGATTCGCCTGCTGATAACTTTCCTTACAATTCCTCGACTACAGTTTGCCCATGCCTGCCCAACTCAAGCGTCGCCTGTTCATTTTCCTGCTGCTCGTCCTGCTGATTGCCGGGGGCTTTTTCGCTCATTGGTTTTTCAAGGGCCGCTTTTATGAAAGCACCGACAACGCCTATGTCCAGGGTGAAATCACCCGTGTGTCGAGCCAGTTGAGCGCGCGCATCGACGAAGTCCTGGTGCAGGACAACCAGCATGTGGAAAAAGGCCAGTTGCTGGTGCGTCTCGAAGGCGACGATTTCCGCCTCGCCGTCGATCGCGCCAATGCCGCCCTCGCCACCCGTGAAGCCGAGCGCCTGCAGGCTCAGAGCAAACTGACTCAACAATCCAGTCTGATCGCCGCCAGCGAAGCGCAAGTGGCAACCACGCAAGCGACACTGGGCCGCTCGCAGATTGACCTGTCCCGCGCAGAAGCCCTGCGCAAACCCGGTTTCGTTTCCGAAGAACGGGTCACCACCCTCTCCGCCGACAACCACATCGCCCGCTCGCAAGTGGCCAAGGCCCAGGCCGATGCGCAGAGCCAGCGCCAGCAGGTCAGCGCACTGAATGCCGAGATCAAGCGCCTCGATGCGCAGATCGCCAACGCCCGTGCCGACCTTGCCCAGGCCGAACTGAACCTGACCCGCAGCGAAATCCACGCACCGATCAGCGGCCTGGTCGGCCAGCGTGCTGCGCGCAATGGCCAGATTGTTCAGGCCGGCGCGTATCTGCTGTCAATCGTTCCGGACGAAGACATCTGGGTGCAGGCCAACTTCAAGGAAACCCAGATCGGCCACATGCAGCCGGGCCAGAAGGCCGAGCTGGTCTTCGACGCTTATGGCGATACGCCCATCGAAGCCCGGGTCGACAGCCTGTTCGCGGCTTCCGGCGCGCAGTTCAGCCTGTTGCCGCCGGACAACGCCACCGGCAACTTCACCAAAGTCGTACAACGGATTCCGGTCAAACTGACCTTCAAAGCTGACAATCCGCTGCACGGCAAGATCCGTCCGGGCATGTCGGTCACCGCCACCGTGAATATCAAAGACGCCCCAGACAATGGCCGGTGATCAACTGATCCGCCCGGTCGGCGAACCGACCCGGCGGGACTGGATCGCAGTGATGAGCGTGATGCTCGGCGCCTTCATGGCGGTGCTCGACATCCAGATCACCAACTCGTCACTCAAGGACATTCAGGGCGCCCTGTCGGCGACCCTGGAAGAAGGCTCGTGGATCTCCACCTCGTACCTGGTGGCGGAGATCATCATGATCCCGCTGACCGCGTGGCTGGTGCAGTTGCTTTCGGCGCGGCGGCTGGCGGTCTGGGTATCGCTGGGGTTTCTGATTTCATCCTTGCTGTGCTCGATGGCCTGGAGCCTCGACAGCATGATCGTGTTCCGCGCCATGCAGGGTTTCACCGGTGGCGCGCTGATTCCGCTGGCGTTCACCCTGACCCTGATCAAACTCCCCGAACACCATCGCGCCAAAGGCATGGCGATGTTCGCCATGACCGCCACTTTCGCCCCGTCCATCGGCCCGACCCTCGGCGGCTGGCTCACGGAGAACTGGGGCTGGGAGTACATCTTCTATATCAACGTGCCGCCGGGGCTGATCATGATTGCCGGGCTGATGTACGGACTCGAGAAGAAAGAAGCCCATTGGGAGCTGCTGAAAAGCACCGATTACACCGGCATTCTCACGCTGGGCATCGGTCTCGGTTGCCTGCAGGTTTTTCTTGAAGAAGGCCATCGCAAGGACTGGCTGGAATCGAGCCTGATCGTGACACTGGGCAGCATCGCCCTGCTGAGCCTGATCACCTTCGTGATCGTGCAGATCTCCAAGCCCAACCCGCTGATCAATCTTGGCATCCTGCGCAATCGCAACTTCGGGCTGTCGAGTATTTCCAGCCTGGGCATGGGCGTCGGGCTGTATGGTTCGATCTATCTGCTGCCGTTGTATCTGGCGCAGATCCAGAATTACAACGCCTTGCAGATCGGCGAAGTGATCATGTGGATGGGTGTGCCGCAGTTGTTCCTGATTCCGCTGGTGCCGAAGCTGATGAAGTTCGTCTCGCCCAAATGGCTGTGTACTTTGGGGTTCGGGCTGTTCGGGCTGGCGAGTTTTTCATCCGGCGTGCTCAACCCGGACTTTGCCGGGCCGCAGTTCAACCAGATCCAGATCATCCGCGCCCTCGGCCAGCCGTTGATCATGGTGACCATTTCGCTGATCGCCACGGCTTATATCCTGCCGCAGGATGCGGGTTCGGCGTCGAGCCTGTTCAACATCCTGCGCAACCTCGGCGGCGCCATCGGCATCGCCCTCCTCGCGACGTTGCTGGATGCACGCACCAAGACCTATTTCGATTACTTGCGTGAAGCGGTGGTGCCGACCAATCCGCAGGTGGCTGAACGCCTGGCGTCGATGACCGATCGCTTTGGAAGTGATGCCGCAGCGCTGGGAAAATTGAGTGACATCGTCCATCAGCAGGCGCTGATCATGGCCTACAACGATGCGTTTCATTTTGTCGGGATTGCGCTGGGGATCAGTATGCTGGCGATCTTGCTGACCAAGAAGCTGCCCGCCGGCCTGAAGGCCGGCGAGGCACACTAAGACCGAGTCGCCCCATTCGCGAGCAAGCTCGCTCCCACAGGGGTTTTGTGAACAACACAACTCTAATGTGGGAGCGAGCTTGCTCGCGAAGAGGCCCGACTAAACAATGCAAATCTTCAGACTGCCAATAGGCGCTCGCGCATTTTCGCAATCTCGTCGCGCATCTGCGCCGCCGCTTCGAACTCCAGGTCGCGGGCCAGCTGGTACATCTTCTCTTCCAGTTGGCGGATGCGTTTGGTGATCTCGCTTGGCGAGCGCAATTCGGCTTCGTACTTGGCGTTTTCCTCGGCAGCCTTGGCCATGCCTTTGCGCTTCTTGCTGCGCGAGCCGGGCACGGTGGCGCCTTCCATGATATCCGCGACGTCCTTGAACACGCCCTTCGGCGTAATGCCGTTGGCCAGGTTGAAAGCGATCTGTTTGTCGCGACGGCGCTCGGTCTCGCCGATGGCGCGCTCCATCGAACCTGTGATGCGATCCGCATAGAGAATCGCCCGGCCATTGAGGTTACGTGCCGCACGGCCGATGGTCTGGATCAACGAACGCTCGGAACGCAGAAAGCCTTCCTTGTCCGCATCGAGAATCGCCACCAGTGAGACTTCCGGCATGTCCAGACCTTCACGCAGCAGGTTGATCCCTACCAAAACATCGAAGGTGCCGAGGCGCAGGTCGCGGATGATTTCGACCCGCTCGACTGTGTCGATGTCCGAGTGCAGATAACGCACACGGACGCCGTGATCGGCCAGGTAATCGGTCAGGTCCTCGGCCATGCGCTTGGTCAGCGTGGTGACCAGCACCCGCTCCTCCAGCGCCACGCGCTTGGTGATTTCCGAGAGCAGATCGTCGACCTGAGTCAGCGCCGGGCGCACTTCCACTTGCGGGTCGACCAGTCCGGTCGGGCGTACGACTTGCTCGATCACCCGACCGGCATGTTCGGCCTCGTAGTTGCCTGGCGTGGCCGAGACGAAAATCGTCTGCGGGCTCACCCCTTCCCACTCGTCGAAGCGCATTGGCCGGTTGTCCAGCGCCGATGGCAGGCGGAAGCCGTATTCCACCAGCGTTTCTTTACGCGAACGGTCGCCCTTATACATCGCGCCGACCTGCGGCACGCTGACGTGGGATTCGTCGATCACCAGCAAGGCGTCGGCCGGCAGGTAGTCGTAGAGGGTTGGCGGCGCCGCACCGGCCGGGCGTCCGGACAGGTAGCGCGAGTAGTTTTCGATGCCGTTGCAGTAGCCGAGTTCGAGGATCATCTCCAGGTCGAACCGGGTACGCTGCTCCAGACGCTGGGCTTCGACCAGTTTGTTGTTGTTGCGCAGGTATTCCAGGCGCTCCTGCAACTCGACCTTGATCCCCTCGATGGCGTCGAGCAGGGTTTCCCGGGGCGTCACGTAGTGGCTCTTCGGGTAGAAGGTGAAGCGCGGCAGCTTGCGGATGACCTCGCCGGTCAGCGGGTCGAACGCGGAAATGCTCTCCACTTCGTCATCGAACAACTCGATGCGGATCGCTTCGAGGTCGGATTCCGCCGGATAGATGTCGATCACATCACCGCGCACACGGAACGTGGCCCGGGCGAAATCCATGTCGTTGCGGGTGTATTGCAGGTCGGCCAGACGCCGCACCAGCGCACGCTGATCGAGCTTGTCGCCGCGATCGACGTGCAACACCATTTTCAAATAGGTTTCCGGGCTGCCCAGACCGTAGATGCACGACACCGTGGTGACGATGATCGCGTCCTTGCGCTCCAGCAATGCCTTCGTCGCGGACAGGCGCATCTGCTCGATGTGGTCGTTGATCGACGCATCCTTCTCGATGAAGGTGTCGGACGACGGCACATAGGCTTCGGGCTGGTAGTAGTCGTAGTAGGAAACGAAGTATTCGACGGCGTTGTTCGGGAAGAACGACTTGAACTCACCGTACAACTGCGCGGCCAGGGTCTTGTTTGGCGCCAGCACCAGGGTCGGACGCTGCACCTGGGCAATCACGTTGGCGATGCTGAAAGTCTTGCCCGAACCGGTCACACCGAGCAGGGTCTGGTGCGCCAGCCCGGCTTCAATGCCCTCGACCATCTGGCGAATGGCTTCAGGCTGGTCGCCGGCAGGGTCGAATCGGGTGACGAGCTGGAATTCAGACATAAACACCTCTGGAATCGCGACGCCGGCGACAAACCGCAGCACCACGAGAAAGACCGCAAACGACCGATGTCGCGCAAGGAAAAACGAAGATTGTGCTGAATGTGGAGCCGATTGCCTCGCCTTTCAAGGCAAACGTCCTACATCCGGTAAAGTCTCCGACAAGTCCATTCGACTAACGGTCGAGAAATAATCGGAAAAACTTACCTGAAAACCCGAATCGCCTGTCGCCATTGATCGATGATGGCCTCTATACTAGCTCCCCGTTTGTGCACCGCTCTAGTGCATTCGGCTGGAGCGCCACACGTCCCTCCACTCTCCATTAGAGCTGCCGTAAAAATGAGCCTGTTCTCCGCTGTCGAAATGGCACCCCGCGATCCAATCCTGGGCCTCAACGAAGCATTCAACGCCGATACCCGGACCAATAAGGTCAACCTCGGGGTGGGTGTGTACTGCAACGAAGAGGGGCGAATTCCACTCCTGCGCGCCGTTATCGAAGCCGAAACCATTCGCGCTGCTCAGCACGCCTCCCGTGGCTACCTGCCGATCGACGGCATCGCTGCCTACGACCAGGCCGTGCAAAAGCTGCTGTTCGGCAATGATTCGCCACTGCTGGCCGCTGGCCGCGTGGTCACCACTCAGGCCGTCGGCGGGACCGGCGCACTGAAAATCGGTGCCGACTTCCTCAAGCAACTGCTGCCGAACGCCGTTGTGGCGATCAGCGACCCGAGCTGGGAAAACCACCGCGCGCTGTTCGAAACCGCCGGTTTCCCGGTGCAGAACTACCGTTACTACGACGCCGCCACCCACGACGTGAACCGTGCCGGCCTGCTCGAAGACCTCAACGCCCTGCCGAACGGCTCGATCATCGTGCTGCACGCTTGCTGCCACAACCCGACCGGCGTCGACCTGAGCCCGGCGGACTGGAACAACGTGCTGGAAGCGGTCAAGGCCAAAGGTCACGTGCCGTTCCTCGACATGGCTTACCAGGGTTTCGGTGACGGCATCGCCGAAGACGCCGCCGCCGTGCGTCTGTTCGCCGAGTCCGGCCTGACCTTCTTCGTCTCGAGCTCGTTCTCCAAGTCGTTCTCGCTGTACGGCGAGCGCGTTGGTGCGCTGTCGATCGTCAGCGAATCGAAAGAAGAAAGCGCCCGCGTTCTGTCGCAGGTCAAGCGCGTGATCCGCACCAACTACTCCAACCCGCCGACTCACGGTGCAAGCGTTGTCGCCGCTGTGCTGAACAGCCCGGAACTGCGCGCCCAGTGGGAAGCCGAACTGGCTGAAATGCGCCTGCGCATTCGCGGCATGCGCGAGCAGATGGTTGCTCTGCTGGCGAAGAAAGCCCCGCAGCGTGACTTCAGCTTCGTCGGCCGTCAGCGCGGCATGTTCTCCTACTCCGGCCTGACCACCGAGCAGGTTCACCGCCTGCGCAACGAGTTCGGCATCTATGCCCTGGACACCGGCCGCATCTGCGTCGCCGCGCTGAACCAGAGCAACATCGAAGTCGTGACGGACGCCATCGTTCAGGTCATCTGATCCGGCGCAACACTGAAAACGGGAAGCTTTCGGGCTTCCCGTTTTTATTTGTCTGAAGAAAAGCCGCAACACCCTCTAGACTGCACACAGACGATATTTCAGAGAACCGACATGAAAAACGATGACCTGCGCGCCGACCGCGATGAGCTGGACTACTATCCGCCCCGCACCTCGGGCAAACGCGAAAAGAGCCTGGTACTGCAAGTGGCGGCCGGCGTGTTTCTCGGCGGCTTGGCCCTTTGGCTGGTGCAACTGGCGGCCACAGCGGTGTACGCAAAACTGCTGATGGGCACCTTTACATTCGGCGGCTAAATTCCCGTTGCTGAAAAAGTTTTCCGGCAAAGCTTGACTAGTCTTTTTAAATCAGTAACATACGCACCAATTCCGCAATAGCTCAGTTGGTAGAGCAAGTGACTGTTAATCACTGGGTCCCTGGTTCGAGTCCAGGTTGTGGAGCCAAATACAGAGCCCCTGAATCGAAAGATTCAGGGGCTTTTTTGTGGGCGTTGAAAAAGTGCGCGCCATAAAAAGGGCCGATCAGTTTTCCGACTGATCGGCCCTTTTTCATTCAGCTACAGCGGTCAGACATGCTCGCTGCTCTTGGCATGTACCTTTGGCGCACCATGACCGTGATCCGAATCCGGATCGATCACCGGCACTTCATTGCCGTCGCAGTCATGCAGCTTGCCGTCGCTGAAGTAATCACCTTCACGCAGCGCCGCCAGATCCCGATAACGCAGGGTCCGCTCTTCTGCCGCCGCGAACACCGACTGTTGATCCGAGTTACCCGCCGTGAAGTGGTTGAACGCCAGGTTCAGCAGGATCGCCATGATCGCCGACGAACTGATGCCCGAATGGAAAATGGTCGCGAACCAGCTCGGGAAGTGATCGTAGAAGTTCGGCGCGGCAATCGGGATCATGCCAAAACCGATCGAGGTCGCAACGATGATCAGGTTGACGTTGTTGCGGTAATCGACCTTGGACAGCGTACGAATGCCGCTCGCCGCCACGGTGCCGAACAGCACGATACCGGCGCCGCCCAGTACCGAGGTCGGCACGGCTGCGATCACCCGACCCATGAACGGCAGCAGGCCGAGGATCACCAGGAAGATACCGCCGGTCGCCACCACATAACGGCTCTTGATTCCGGTCACCGCCACCAGGCCAACGTTCTGGGCGAAGGCGCTCTGGGTGAACGAACCGAAGATCGGTGCAAACATGCTCGACAGCATGTCCGCCCGCAGGCCGTTGCCCAGACGCTTGGAATCGACCTTGGTGCCGATGATTTCACCGACCGCCAGAATGTCCGCCGAGGTTTCCACCAGAGTCACCATGACCACGATGCACATCGACAGAATCGCAGCGAAGTGGAAGGTAGGCATGCCGAAATGGAACGGCGTCGGGAAGCCGAACATCGGCCCTTGGGTGACGCTGGAGAAGTCCGCCATGCCGAGGAACACCGCCAGCACCGTGCCGATCACCATCGCCAACAGGATCGACAGACGCGAGATGGTCGAGCTGCCGACCTTGCTCAGCAACAGCACCAGCACCAGCGTGACCGCCGCCAGACCGATGTTCTGCATGCTGCCGAAGTCCGGGGCGTGGCTGTTGCCCCCCATGGCCCAGCGTGCGGCCACCGGCATCAGCGTCAGGCCGATGGTGGTGATCACGATGCCGGTGACCAGCGGCGGGAAGAACTTGGTGATCCGCGAGAACACCGGCGTGATCAGCAAACCGATCAACGACGCGGCAATCACCGCCCCGAGCACCGACTGAAAGCCGCCCTCCCCGCCACTGCTGACAATTGCCACCATCGTGGCAACACCGGAGAACGACACGCCCTGCACCAGCGGCAGCTGACATCCGAAAAACGGCAGACCCAGGGTTTGCAGCAACGTGGCCAGCCCCCCCGCAAACAATGAAGCAGCAATCAACAGACCGATGTCCGCCGGTGACAACCCGGCAGCCTGACCGATGATCAGCGGCACCGCGACGATACCGCCATACATGGTCAGAACATGTTGCAGGCCGTAAGCCATATTCGCGCCGACCCCGAGGTTTTCGTCCTCGGGCCGTTGGTGTGAAACATGGGGCGTTTTCATGGTGGGGGGTTCCCTGTTTTTTGTTATGCGCACACTGTATTCAATAGTCGTGACAAATGTCCATAGAGTTGTATACAACTTATCAGTCACATTATGGATAGGTAGCCACCCAACCTTCTACCCCGCCGCTTCCATCCCCCACAAATCCGGCAACACATCGTTGACTGGCCCCGCGTTTTATCCACCTAGGCTGAAGTGTTCATGGCGACCGACGGTGCGGCCGCACTCTTTTTTATACATATAAAGTATGCATAATGAAGTCATTCAAGATTCAGTTCGACAAAAGCAAGAATGCTGCCAATAAACTCAAGCACAGAGGGATCAGCCTCGCCGAGGCCGAACCGGTCTTCCACGATGAGCGAGCGCTGACCATTGAGGACAACGACCATGACGAGCAACGCTGGATCACACTCGGCACCGACGCCAAGGGACGTTTGCTGGTCGTTGTGTACAGCTATCGGGAGCCGAATATTGTTCGAATCATTTCCGCGCGCACCGCAACCCCCAGCGAGCGACGCCAATACTTTCCGGAGACTTGATCAATGAAGGATGAGTACGATTTCAGCCAAGGTAAACGCGGCGCCATCGCCTCCAACAAGGGCAAGACCCGCATCACCATCATGCTCGACGACGCAGTCATCGAAGCCGCGCGCGGAGTTGCAGAAAGCGAGGGCTATGGCTACCAGACCGTAATCAACAACACCCTGCGGCATGCATTGCTCGAAAACCGGGGCGCAGCCGATGAACTCGAGCATTCCATCGGGCAATTCAAGAAAGGCATCACCGCCACCGACCTCAAGAGCCTTGAGAAAAAACTGTCGGCGGCCGTAAACGAAATCCGGCGGGTGCTGGAGCCGGATGCAAAACCTTAGGTTTCAGTTCGGCTGAATCAAGCGCGCCAGTGCCAGACGCGCACCAGGCTGGTGCGGCAAGCGCAGGCCGAACTCCCGCTCCAGCAATTCGATCAGTTCGTCGACATCTGTCACTTCGTGCCGTTCGCTCTCGGCACCGATGCGGTGGATCGCGAAACTGCCGTTGTTCAACGTTCGCCGCCAGCCGTCGCCCGTACGCGCGACCATCAGGCGCTGGGCGAACGGTGAGTCCGGATGGGTCGAGACGTACCAGTTGCCGAGGGTGTAATCGATGTCTTCCTGGCGTTGCAGGTCGAACAGGTACATCGGCCGCCATTCGCCGGCGACCCTGGCCCGCAGCATGTAGCCATCGGCCTGCACTTCGATGCGATACGGCTCGTGCGGCGTGGATTGCTCGGCTTCGGTATCGAGCACCAGCGGCGCGGTCGGCACCATGCCGCCGAAGCCGACATCGGTGATGTAGCGCACGCCGTCGAGGGTCACCAGGCTCAAGCGATGAGTGCGCGCCGTCCAGCTGCCTTCGGGCTGATTCATGACCACTCGGCCGCTGATGCCCCGTGCATCGAACCCCAGCTCCAGCAACAAGGCCAGAAACAGATTGTTGAGTTCGTAGCAGTAACCGCCACGGGCATCCTCCAGAACCTTGCGCTGTATTGACGGCAGATCGATCAGTACAGGTTCGCCGCTGAGCGTCGACAGATTCTCGAAGGGAAAGGCGCCGGTATGACGCAACTGCAACAGACGCAGGGTCTCAAGGGTCGGTGCCGGGGGCGTGTCGAATCCCAATCGTTGCAGATACTGTTTCAGATTCGTCAGGCGTGGCTCGCTCATTGCTCGGTCCTTATGCATGGAGGCGCGGATCGTTCCGCTGATGGTCGCCATGTATACGGGATCCGGGCATTGAATCGACAATTGATTTCACCAATCGGCCTTGGCGCCTGAACCGGCGGTTGCAACGACGCTGCCCGATGCGGCGTAATAAGCTCTCGCCCGAACTACCAAGAGCCACGCCCATGCACATAACACTGCAAGGCCAGGGCATCGTCCTGCGCCCGCTGCAATATTCCGATGCCGACGCCCTGGTCCACGCTGCCGCAGACGGTGAGCTGTGGAATCTCACCGTCACCGTGGTGCCGTCGGCGAGCACTGTCGACAGCTATCTGAAAAAGGCCCTCGACGGTCGTGAGGCCGGCACGGTCATGCCGTTTGCAATTGTGTTGAAGGAAACCGGCGAGGTGATCGGCTCGACCCGTTTCTGGAAGATAGATCCGCTCAATCGCAAACTGGAGATCGGCAGCAGCTGGATCTCGGCGCGCTTCCAGAAAACCTTCGTCAACACCGAAGCCAAGTACCTGATGCTGCGCCACGCCTTCGAAGTGCTCGATTGCGTGCGCGTGCAGTTCACCACCGACGAAAACAATCAGAAGTCACGCCATGCGATCCTGCGCCTGGGCGCACAGCAGGAAGGCATCGTGCGACACGAACGGATCATGCCCGATGGCCGCAAGCGCAACTCGGTGCGCTTCAGCATCATTGATGACGAATGGCCGCAGGTGCGCCAGAACCTCGAACAGAAACTCGCCGGATACGAACGCCGCTGATCCGGCTCAGGCGCGATGGCGCAGCCACTGCAGGAAGCCTCTTTTCGGCACGGCTACCGGCGTTTCCTGAGTCAGCGCCTGCGCCTTGAGCAGGCGGAAATCCAGCAGCGCCTTCATTGCATCGTTGATGTCATGACGGGCATCCAGGCAAGGCTTGAGATACGACTTCTCGATGCGGTATAGGGCGCAGAACGTCTTGGCGGAAAAATCGGCCGGCAACGAGGTATCGGAAAGGATCCCGGCCTCGCCGATCACTTCACCCGGCCCCATGCGCCCTGATTCGAACGGTACACCGTGACGGTTCAACGTCACCGAAACCACACCGGACTCGATGATGAACAGATGGTCGCTGACTTCCCCGCCCGCCAGAATGATCTCGCCGGCACGGAAGGTTTGCAGAGCCATGTTCTGGCTGAAGGTCTCTTTCTCTTCCTGACGCAGGGTGGAGAAGATCGGCGAGCTGTCGAGCAACGCCCGAGGCCGTGAGAGATGGGCCGGGGCGGCGGGCTCATCGCTCGACAGCAGATTGACTCCGGACGCTTGCAGATGCCGGTAAGCCAGATCGAACAACTGATTGCGCACCGCACGCTTCTCGCTCATCGACGCCACGAAACCACTGATTTCATATTCCGCACCGGCACTGCTCGAACTCTTCAACGCGACGCTTGGCGCCGGGTTGTCCAGCAATGGGCGACAGCCTTGCATCGCCCGCTCCAGGGCGTCGATCACCGAGTTCGGCCGCGCATGGGGGCTGACCTGCACACTCACGGCAACACCGAACATGTTGCTCGGGCGGCTGAAGTTGATGATCTTCGCCTTGGCCGCCAGCGAGTTGGGAATCACCGCCATGCTGCCCTGTGAGGTTTGCAGGCGCGTGGCGCGCCAGTCGATGTCGGTGACCCGCCCTTCCGTGCCGTCGATGGAAATCCAGTCATCGAGTTGATAGGGCTTGGTGGTGTTCAGGACGATCCCGGAAAACACGTCGCTCAGGGTACTCTGCAACGCCAGACCGACGATGATCGCCAGCGCTCCGGACGTGGCCAGCACGCCCTTGACCGGAAGATCCAGCACATAGGCCAGCGCCGCAATGATGGCAATCAGGAAAATCACTGCGCCGAGCAGATCCTGCAACAGCCGCCCGGTGTGGCCGACCCGCTGCATCATCACCGCGCCGATCAACACCGTCAGCGTGCGCGCGCCAAACAGCCACCAGCCGATCTGCAACCCGGTCGCCGCCAGATGCAGCGGCACGTTGTCAGCCCACGGCGCCGGCTCCATCGGATTGAGACCTTCGTTGAACAGCAGCACGCTGAACAGGCTGAAAATCAGTACCCGCACCAGCAGCTTCCATTCGCTGCCGTGGGAACTGATCAGGCGCCACAGTCCCAGGTCGAGCAGGATCAGGATCAACGCGCAGAACAACGGATGTTCGGTCAGCAGAGACAGCATCAAACGACTCCGACAAAGGTCAATCGCGAGAAGATCGCACAGATTGGGCTTAGTGTAGGAGCAATTGATTTGGCGGGATGAGTGCCATTTGGCAGGCGCCGAAAAAACCCGTGGGAAACAACGTGTTCCCACAGGTTTTCATGGGGCTGATTACTTGCCGCTGGTCAGCGTGCTGTAGCTGGTCATCAGGTTGCGGTAGTCCGGAATGTGGTTGGAAAACAGCGTACCCAGCCCCTCTATATCGTTGCGCCAGTCACGGTGCAACTCGCAGGCCAGACCGAACCAGGTCATCAATTGCGCGCCGGCGCTGGACATGCGGTTCCATGCCGATTCACGGGTCAGTTCATTGAACGTGCCGGAGGCGTCGGTCACCACGAATACATCAAACCCTTCTTCAAGGGCCGACAGCGCCGGGAATGCCACACACACCTCAGTCACCACACCGGCAATGATCAGCTGTTTCTTGCCGGTGGCCTTGATCGCCTTGACGAAGTCCTCGTTGTCCCAGGCATTGATCTGGCCGGGACGGGCAATGTACGGCGCCTCGGGGAACAATGCCTTGAGCTCGGGCACCAGCGGGCCGTTGGGGCCGGTTTCGAAACTGGTGGTCAGGATCGTCGGCAGCTTGAAGTACCTGGCCAGGTCGGCCAGTGCCAGCACGTTGTTCTTGAACCGGTCAGGCTCGATGTCGCGCACCAGCGACAGCAGCCCGGCCTGATGGTCGACCAGCAGAACGGCGGCGTTGTTCTTGTCCAGACGTTTGTATTGAGTGCTCATTGCAGTAATCCTCGCGTGTTGTCGATCTCGACGGAATGTCGAGGTCTCGGGTCAGCGCCGGGAATCCAGCGTTTTCTCTTTCTTTCGGGCAGCAGCCATCCCTGGCCTTCGAACCGGCCTACGCATCCTGTGTAGAGCGGGGGGTGGAAGCGCGGCGTGTCAGCCGTGCATGCGGCCGAAGCGGCCGGACTGGAAGTCGGCGAATGCCTGGTGGATTTCCTGCTCGGTGTTCATCACGAACGGACCGTGGCCGACGATGGGTTCGTCGATCGGCTCGCCGCTGAGCAGCAACACCACCGCATCTTCGCTGGCCTCAAGTGTCAGTTGCCGACCGTCACGCTCGAACAGCGCCAACTGGCCCTGGCGCACCGACTCCAGACCGTTGACCTGCACCGAACCGCGCAACAGCACCAACGCGGTGTTGCGGCCCTCGTGCAGATCCAGCGTCAGCAACTTGCCGGCGTTCAGGCGCAGATCCCACACGTCGATCGGCGTGAAGGTGCGGGACGGGCCTTTGTGGCCGTCGAACTCACCGGCGATCAGGCGCAGGCTGCCCGCGCCGTCCTTGAGCGGGATGCTCGGAATGTCACCATCCAGAATGGTCTGGTAACCGGGCGCCGCCATTTTGTCCTTGGCGGGCAGGTTGACCCACAGCTGCACCATTTCCAGATTGCCGCCGGTTCTGGCGAAGTTGTCCGAGTGAAACTCCTCATGCAGGATCCCGGACGCAGCGGTCATCCACTGCACATCGCCCGGGCCGATGGTGCCGCCAGCACCGGTGGAGTCGCGGTGCTGCACTTCGCCCTCGTAAACGATAGTCACGGTTTCGAACCCGCGGTGCGGATGCTGACCAACGCCACGTCGCTCGGTGGTCGGGGTGAATTGCGCTGGCCCGGCGTGATCCAGCAGCAGGAATGGGCTGATGTGCTTGCCCAGGCTGTCGTAGGAAAACAGCGTGCGAACCGGGAAACCATCGCCGACCCAATGGCCGCGAGGGCTGGTGTAGATACCGATGATGTTTTTCATGGTTGCCTCCAATTGGGTGAATGACGCGATGGATCAAGCTTAAATCCAGGACCATTGATGGACTAGACTGCAAAAATCAGCCTTAGCGTTCTATATGGAGAACGATGATGGAAGACCTCAACACCCTCTATTACTTCACTCAAGTGGTGGAGCATCACGGCTTTGCCGCCGCTGGCCGGGCATTGGACATTCCAAAATCAAAACTCAGCCGACGCATCTCGCAGCTTGAGGAACGCCTTGGTGTACGCCTGCTGCATCGCACCAGCCGGCATTGCTCGCTGACCGAAATCGGCCAGGCTTACTACCAGCGCTGCCTGGCGATGCGGGTCGAGGCCGAGGGCGCCGCCGAACTGATCGAGCGCAATCGCTCCGAGCCTCAGGGGCTTGTACGCCTGAGCTGCCCGACGGCGCTGCTCAATTCCTGGGTCGGGCCGATGCTCACCCGCTACATGCTCAAGTATCCGCTGGTCGAGGTTTTCATCGAGAGTACGAACCGCCGGGTCGATCTGCTGCACGAAGGTTTCGACATCGCGCTGCGCGTGCGCTTTCCGCCACTGGAAAACACCGACATGGTGATGAAGGTGCTGGGCAACAGCACCCAATCGGTGGTCGGCAGCCCGATGTTTGCCGAGCGCTTGTCGTCACCGCCCTCGCCTGCCGACCTCAACGGTTTGCCGAGCCTGCACTGGGGCGCGGCGCAACGTGAGTATCAATGGGAACTGCTCGGGCCGAACGGCGCTTCGGCGCAGATCCGGCACACGCCAAGGCTGGTCACCGATGACCTGATCGCCCTGCGTCAGGCGGTGATTGCCGGAGTCGGCGTTGCGCATCTGCCGAGTGTGGTCGTGCGCGAAGACATCGCGGCTGGACGCGTGGTGGAGTTGATTCCGGGCTGGGCACCGAAATGCGGGATCGTGCACGCGATCTTTCCTTCGCGCCGGGGACTACTGCCGTCAGTGCGCACCTTGATCGATTTTCTGGGTGATGAATTTGCTCACAGCGACATCGCTTGAGACCTGCGATTGATTCGTGACTTCCGGTCAACAGTACTTTGCCCCGACAGCGGTTTTTCTCAAGGAAACAGCAGCGGATACTTCCGCCCATTCCCACTGCAACCCTGGAGTCCTGCATGTCTGTTCCCGCTTTCGGTCTTGGTACGTTTCGCCTGCAAGGTCAGGTGGTCATCGATTCGGTGAGCACCGCCCTCGAGCTGGGCTACCGTGTCATCGACACCGCGCAAATCTACGAGAACGAAGCCGAGGTCGGCCAGGCCATCGCCGCCAGCGGCATCCCTCGCGACGAATTGTTCATCACCAGCAAGATCTGGATCGCCAACTTCGCCGGTGACCGTCTGATCGAAAGCCTCAAGGAGAGCCTGCAAAAGCTGCAGACCGACTACCTCGACCTGACGCTGATCCACTGGCCGTCGCCGGAAGATCAGGTGCCGGTGGAAGAGTTCATGGGCGCCCTGCTGGAAGCCAAACGCCTGGGCCTGACCCGACAGATCGGTGTGTCCAACTTCACCATCGACCTGATGAAACAAGCCATCGCAGCGGTGGGTGCAGACAATATCGCCACCAACCAGATCGAGCTGCACCCGTACCTGCAAAACCGCAAGGTCGTGGAGTTTGCCCAGAGCCAGGGCATCCAGATCACCTCCTACATGACCCTGGCCTATGGCGAAGTACTGAAGGATCCATTGATTGTCGACATCGCCGAGCGCCTGCAAGCCACCCCGGCGCAGGTCACTCTGGCGTGGGCGATGCAATCGGGTTACGCGGTAATTCCTTCGTCGACCAAGCGCGCCAACCTGCAAAGTAACCTCGGCGCCACCGCGCTGACGCTGAGCGACGCCGATATGGCGCTGATCGACACACTGGATCGCGGCCAGCGCCTGACCAGCCCCCAAGGCATCGCGCCGCAGTGGGACTGACCGCTCAGGCCTGAAGTTGCTGCGCGAGGTCGTGCATGGCCACGCGCAGCAATTCGATAGCAACGTTCAATGCGGCTTCGGGCTCACCGTCCCCGCAGGCCTGTTCGAGTACCCGGCACGCCGAAACCACGCGCTCGGCACCGATCACATGCGCCCCGCCTGTAATGTGATGTGCCAGATCTTTCAGGCCTGCACGATCACCTTCCCGCCCGGATTCCTCCAGACGCTCCAGATCGCTGCGCAGACTGCTCAGCACTTCTTCACGCAACTGCCCGATAAGCGGGTTGTCCGCTCCCGCCAGTTGCAACAGCGAACTCAGATCGAAACCGGGCAATACCTGATTCTCCGCTCCTGCGATCTGCATTTCATCGGGCTCTGCAGCGATCAGCGCCAGGTTCAGCTCCCGCAGCAAAACCGGTTTGAACAGGCAATCATCCATTCCGGCTGCCAGGCATCGTTGTTTCTCTTCCATCTGTGCATTGGCGGTATACCCCAGAACCAGACAAGGCACCCGGCCTGTCGCCGCCTCCTCTTCGCGAATCGCTCGCGCCAGATCGTAGCCGTTGATTCCGGGCAAGTTGACGTCGGTAATCAGCGCATCGAAAGATTGACCGCGCCACAGATCCAACGCCTGTTCACTACTCCCGGTATCGACAAAGCGATGCCCGAGCTCGCTCAACTGCCGACACAGCAGCAGACGATTCACCGGATGGTCGTCCACCACCAGTACGTCCAGCGGCTTTGCCGCCGTCACTGTCGGCGTCGCAACGTCCTCCTGAGCGGGCGACTCCAGCACGGGCAGTTCCAGGCGCAGCATGACTTGTGTGCCTCGTCCGGGTTCGCTGGTCATCCACAGGTCGCCGCCCATCATCCGGCACAGGCTGCGGCTGATCACCAGCCCCAGACCGGAACCGCTGCGGACCGACAACGGCTGACTGCCGACCTGCACAAACGGGCTGAACAAGCGCTGCTGATCTTCGGCGCTGATGCCCCGTCCGCTGTCCTCGATGACAACACCGATTTCCAGCAGCCCGTCCCGCTCGGCAAACACTCGCAATCGCAGGCTCACATCGCCTTCATCGGTAAACTTGATCGCATTGCTCAGAAGATTCGACAACACCTGCTTGAAACGCAGGGCGTCGAGCATCACCTCGACATTGCTGCGCTCATCCAGTTCGACATGCCACAACAACTGCTTCTGGCGCGCCACTCCTTCGAAAATCCGACACACCGATAAAACCGCCTCACTCAGATTGACGCGTTCGGGAGCCAGCGACAGTTGACCCGACTCAATGCGTGCAATGTCGAGAATATCGCCGATCAATGCCAGCAGTTGCTGCCCCGCCGTGGACGCCACCTGGATCGCCTGGCGGTCGATCACGCCTTCATCGGCATGCTTGAGAGCCAGTTCGAGCATGCCCAGCAAGGCATTCATCGGCGTACGGATTTCGTGACTCATGACCGCCAGAAAAGTGCTCTTGGCCCGGTTGGCGTCATCCGCCGCGTCCTTGGCTTCCTGCAGTTGAAGCAGCCATTGCTGGCGCTGGCGAATCTGCCGGCGCTGAAAGGCGATCCAGCCCAACGCCAGCAGCAACAGCCCGGACGCACCGGCGAATCCAAGCAGGATCTCCCGTCGATGGCGCTGCCAGTAGCTGTCATCGGCAACCGCGTCACGGCCCCAGCGCTCGACCAGATCGTCGAGTTCCTTGGGGGCGATGCTCAACAGCGCCTTGTTCAGAATCGAATGCAACACCACGGCATCCGGTGCGGAAGCCAATGCAATCCGGGCAGGCTGATCCCCTACCGTACCGACTATCCGGGTTCGCCCCCGGTACTGACGGGAAATCAGATAGCGCGCCACCATCAACGAACTCAGCGTGGCATCGGCCTGCCCGCTGACAATCGCTTCCATCCCGGCTGCCGGGCTTGGTACTTCGACAAATCTGAGTTGCGGTACTCGCTCCAGCAGGTAATCGCGCAACGGGTGACCGCGATAGATCGCCAACCGTTTGCCGGCCATGTCGTCCAGGGTTCTCACGCCCGACGGCGAGACCCCGCTGACCAGGACGAACGGATTATTCAGATAGGCCCGGGAAAAACGCATTTCGAGTTCACGCTCGCTGCTGGGTGTCACCACGGGCAGCAGATCAAGCTCCCCGGCCTTCAATTGTCCGATCTGTCGGTCCAGTGACTGCCCCCGAACGATCTCGAACTTCAGGCCGCTACGCTGACTGATCAGGCTCAACAACTGCGCCGCAAGCCCCTGCACTTTTCCCTCGGCATCAAAGAACGTCAACGGGGCGAAATCCTCGATCGCACCGACCCGCACGCTCGGATGCCGGTCGAGCCACGCCTGTTCACTGTCGCTGAGACTTACCCGTGCTTGTCCGGTCATGTCCGCACGCCCGGCGCTCCAGCGCAGTTCCATGGCCAGGCGCTGCTCCATGGGAATGGCCAGCAAGGCTTTGTCGACCAGTCGTTTCAAGCGTGTGTTGCTGCGAGTCAGGGCAAAGGCGAACGGGTTGGCGTCGAGGCCCGAAGGGCCGGCCAGTTGCAGGTCGTTATGGAAGTTGATGTTGATCAGATAGCTGGCACTGATGAAATCGCCGAGGTACAGGTCATCTCGCCCGAATGCCACGGCGCCGAGGGCATCGAGAATCGAGCGATAACGCTGCAAAGTGGCTTGCGGGTAAGCCTTCTGGATGGTCGAAGCCGGCAGGTAGTCATCCACCATGGCGATGCGCTTGCCTGCCAGGTCATCGGGCAACGGTTCGTCGAGCCGGGTCACCCACATCGGCTGATCTTCGGCGTAGGCGCGAGACAGCATCAGCTCGGGATCGGCAATCTCATAGTTGTTCGAGGTGCCCAGCAAGTCCAGTTCGCCGGCCTTGAGCGCAGCCATGGCGCTTTCGCGGTCGGGGTAGCACCAGACCTCGATCCGGACATTCAGCACCTGTGCGATCGCGTCGGCGTATTCGGCCGTGAGGCCTTCCAGTTCATGCCGGTTGCGGGTCAATTCAAAGGGAGGATAGTCCGGCCCGGAAGCGCCGATGCGCAATACCGGGTGTGCCCGGAGCCACTGTCGATCCTGGTCGTCGAGGCGAACCTGCACCCCCTCCAGCCGGGTGCGAGAGATGATTTCCAGTTTTTGCACAGTCCCGAATGCCTGCACAGCGTTTGCCAAAACGAAGATCATCAGAAGAATGCATCGCAGCGGCCTCATCATCGGGCAGGCTCTCAAAGCAGATGGTTGCGTCTGGCGAACTCACGCAACACCACCTGTGAGCTGACCCCGAGCTTGAGCATCAGGCGAGTCTTGTAGGTACTGATGGTTTTGTGGCTCAGGTTCATCTCCTGAGCGATGTCCTTGTTGGGCTTGCCATGCGCCAATTGCACGAGAATGTGTAACTCGCGATTGGACAATCCTTCGATCTGCTGTCGCTCGTCACTGTGCACACCGGAATGCCCTGCGCTGACCTCAGGCAATTCCTGAAAATAGCTGTAACCCGAACGGACTGCCTTGATCGCACTCTGCAACTGCTGCAACTCGGCAGACTTGGCCACAAAAGCCATTGCACCTGCACGTCGGCAACGCACCAGGTAGCTGTTCGGATCGGCCGATGAAAAAATCACGATTTTGCAGACCAGCCCGAGGGCGTTGATCCGGTCCAGCACTTCAAGTCCGCCCATGCCCTTGAGCTTCAGATCGAGCACGATCAGTGTTGGCGCGTGGGCACGGATCATCGGCACCACGTCGACGCCACTCGAAGCGACATGAATAGGTTTGTAGCCCAGTGACTCCAGTACCATTCTGACGGCACCGACAACTACCGGGTGATCGTCGACGATCAATGCTGAATCCATGACCACTCCCGGGCGAATACATGACGATGACGCCACCGATCCTGCATGAACGGGACTACTGGTAGCTGCGCTACGACTGTTACACGGGACGCATGGCGAAACACCTGTCAGACCTGACAGTTGCGCCATCGGCCGATCTGTGATCTGGCGCTCCATCACGCGAGGGATTTTGCCGGGCACATAAGCGCTGAATGCTCACGGGAAGCCTCGACCGATGCCATCAACTGCGTGATGACGTTCATCGAGGGCAGCGCGGCGTTGCAAGTGGTGATCTTTGGCCGGAAGTATCCGGGAACTTCCAATGAGTTCACCGCTTCGCCATAGACCAGTGCATGCCGGACCTGCGCCAGATCGAACAGGAATCCGTGCAGGTCCGGCATTCCACCTGCCAGTTGAGAATCGGTCACCAGTACCTCGAACGGCTCGCAGCCGTAATCGATCAGTGACAGCAGTTCGGTGAAGTTCTGCACCGGTGCAATGCGGTAGTAATCGAGGGCATTGAACATCCGCTCGATTTTCATCCGGTGAAAGTGCCGGGTGTCGGCGATCAAAATACGCAAGGTTTTGTCGGCCATCGTGGAAGTCCCGCCAGTCGCTTCAAGTGGCGGCAAGACTACCCAAGCATCGAGGCATGCTCTGTAGGACTATTCCGAAAATAGCCGTCACTCATCTGGATTGACAGCCATCAATGCCATTGTCCGACGCTGGGCGTTCGATTTTTACTCCGTGGTACTCGGACTCCAGAACGCCTGCACCACCAGGTTCGACGTTGAAATCCGCTTCACCAGTGCGTCCAGTTCATCTCCGTCCACCGATGTCGTTGCGAGCGTGGCTTCGATCTCGATTTCGTCGGCACCGAAGGCGTGTACATCGACATCACTGGCCGGGTAGTTGCTGCGTTCGAGCTCGGCCTCAAGCAAGGCGAACACCGCGGTCTGCTGCGAGCGCCGGGCGATCACGTAGACGATGTTGGTGACTTCCGCCGAAACCACATCCAGCGGCTGACGGTTGATGTTGTTGACGATCGGCCGCAACAACGTATTCGCGGCGAGCACGAACAAGGTGCCGAGCACGGCTTCGGCCAGCAGGTCGGCGCCGGCACAGGCGCCGACCGCTGCCGAGGTCCAGAGTGTGGCGGCGGTGTTGAGGCCGCGCACATTGCCCTCTTCACGCATGATCACACCGGCGCCGAGAAAGCCGATCCCGGACACCACGTAGGCGACCACCCGAACCGCGCCTTCCGCCCCGCCGAGGCGGTTGGCCATATCGACGAAGATCGCCGCACCGACCGCCACCAGCACGTTGGTGCGCAGGCCTGCCGTGCGTTGCCGGTACTGGCGTTCGAAGCCGATCAGGCCGCCGAGAATGAACGCCGCGCTGAGGCTGACCAGCGTATCGAGCAGCGAATCGAGGTTGATGTTGTTGATGGCTTGCATGTTGAACTCCTTGAAACCGCCCCCCCCTTGCTCCCACAAGGGGGGATTCTTTCCTGTTACTGCCAGCCGAACCGGCGGATGTAGAAGCCTTTAACGGCCTGGGTCAGTACCATGTACGCCAGCAGGATCACCGGCAGGAACACGAAGTACATCGACGGCAGCGCCTGCAGTTTGAAGTAGTGCGCCAGCGGCCCCATCGGCAGGAAGATGCCCACGGCCATGATGATTCCGGTCATCACCAGCAGCGGCATGGCCGCGCGGCTTTGCAGGAACGGAATCTTCGGCGTGCGGATCATGTGCACGATCAGCGTCTGGGTCAGCAGCCCCACCACGAACCAGCCGGACTGGAACAGGGTCTGGTGATCCGGGGTGTTGGCATCGAACACGTACCACATCAAGGCGAACGTTGTGATGTCGAAGATCGAACTGATCGGGCCGAAGAACAGCATGAAGCGCCCGACATCCCCTGGCTGCCAGCGTTGCGGCTGTTTCAGCATTTCGTCGTCGACGTTGTCGAACGGGATCGCGATCTGCGAAATGTCATACAGCAGGTTCTGCACCAGCAGGTGCATCGGCAGCATCGGCAGGAACGGAATGAACGCACTGGCCACCAGTACCGAGAACACGTTGCCGAAGTTCGAGCTGGCGGTCATCTTGATGTACTTGAGCATGTTGGCGAAGGTCCGGCGCCCTTCCAGCACGCCCTCCTCCAGCACCATCAGGCTCTTTTCCAGCAGGATGATGTCGGCCGCTTCCTTGGCGATATCGACTGCGCTGTCGACGGAAATACCGATGTCCGCGGTGCGCAATGCCGGTGCGTCGTTGATGCCGTCGCCCATGAACCCGACCACGTGACCGTTCCCCTTGAGGATGCGCACGATGCGTTCCTTGTGGGTCGGCGTCAGTTTGGCGAACACGTTGGTGGTTTCTACCGCAACTGCCAGTTGCGCGTCGCTCATGCGTTCGATGTCATTGCCCATCAACAGGCCTTGCTGGGCCAGGCCCACCTCGCGGCAGATCTTGGCGGTCACCAGCTCGTTGTCGCCGGTCAGCACTTTCACGGCCACGCCGTGTTCGGCCAGGGCCTTGAGTGCCGGCGCGGTGCTTTCCTTCGGTGGATCGAGGAATGCCACGTAACCGATCAGCGTCAGCTCCTGCTCGTCGCCCAGGCTGTAAGTGTCGCGACCTTCAGGCATCGACCGTGCAGCCACCGCGACCACGCGCAAGCCTTCAGCGTTGAATGCTGCTGTTACCTGACGAATTCTCGCCAGCAATTCATCGCTCAAGGCTTCGTCGACTTCACCGTGACGAACCCGGGTGCACACCGACAACACTTCCTCCACCGCGCCTTTGCAGATCAACTGATGCGGTTGGCCGTGGCCTTCGACCACCACCGACATGCGCCGACGATTGAAGTCGAACGGGATCTCGTCGACCTTGCGATACGCCGTGCCGACTTTCAGTTCACGGTGGACTTCCACGTGTTCCAGCACCGCCACGTCGAGCAGGTTTTTCAGGCCGGTCTGGTAGTAGCTGTTCAGATAAGCCATTTCCAGCACGTCATCGGAGTCCTCGCCCCAGACGTCGACATTGCGCGCCAGGAAGATCTTGTCCTGGGTCAGAGTGCCGGTCTTGTCAGTGCACAGCACGTCCATGGCGCCGAAGTTCTGGATCGCGTCCAGGCGTTTGACGATGACTTTCTTGCGCGACAGGAACACCGCACCCTTGGCCAGGGTCGAGGTCACGATCATCGGTAGCATTTCCGGGGTCAGGCCCACGGCGATCGACAGTGCGAACAGCAGCGCTTCGGTCCAGTCACCCTTGGTGAAACCGTTGATGAACAACACCAGCGGCGCCATGACGAACATGAAGCGAATCAACAGCCAGCTGACTTTGTTCACCCCTTGCTGGAACGACGTCACCGCCCGGTCAGTCGCCCCGACCCGCAGCGCCAGCGCACCGAAATAGGTGCTGTTGCCGGTGGTGAGAATCACCGCTACCGCCGTGCCGGACACCACGTTGGTGCCCATGAACAGGATGTTGTCCAGCTCCAGCGGGTTGCGCGTGTCGCGATCCACCTGACGGGGGAATTTCTCCACCGGCATCGATTCGCCGGTCATCGCCGCCTGGCTGACGAACAGATCCTTGGCGCTGAGCACCCGGCAATCGGCGGGAATCATGTCGCCGGCCGAGAGCACGATCAGATCGCCCGGCACCAGCTGCTTGATCGGCAGCTCGGTGCGCGGCGCATCCCGGCGCAGCACGGTGGCGGTGTTGCTGACCATCGCCTTGAGCGCATCGGCCGCCTGGTTGGATTTGCTTTCCTGCCAGAAGCGCAGGAGGGTCGAAAGCACCACCATCGAGAAAATCACGGTGGCGGCTTTCAGGTCATCGGTCAGCCACGAGATCACTGCCAAGAGGGTCAGCAGCAGGTTGAACGGGTTTTTGTAGCAGTGCCACAGGTGGGTCCACCACGGCAGCGGTTGCTCATGCTCGACTTCGTTGAGGCCATGTTGTGCACGCAGCACATCGACTTCGAAATCGGTGAGGCCATCAGTGTGCGTGCCGAGGTTCGACAGCAGCACGCCGCTGTCGCAATGGGCGGCGTCCACCAACGTATTGGCCAGGGTGGGCGGCACTTCACGGCTGACCGTGGTGTCGCGAAGACTTTCCAGCACGGCCAGACGCCGGAAGTGCCGGGCGATGTGACGGGTCCGCAGGAAGCCTGCGAAAAATTCCTTGAGCGTAAGTTTCATGGCTGTTGCCCCTATGGTCAGCCGGGAAACCGTCAAGCAGGTACGTCCAGCCCTCTTGCACCGAGAATTCGGCACGGCAAGGGTTGGCGCGCCAGTCAAAAAAGACAGGCGTGTCGATAGGGCTGCGATTGCGACAATGAAGTCGAAACCACGCTCTTTTCAGCGTCGATGAGAAGGACGTCGGGACATGGTCTCAGCTGACCATGATCGGGATGCCGCTGCTCGCTGTTCGGCGAGACAACGGCACAAAGGAATGCGCGTTATCTTGCCGAGAATCTGCCGGTTACAAGGACCGGCCGACAACTGTCACTCGAACAAGTACCCACTGTGGGTCTCCGCTATTGATGAAAACGCGCGAAGCTTACGCCCCGATGCCTGGAGAGTAAACCCGCAAAAGGAAGGGAGTCGGCGAATGTGGCGGGTGTTCAGGAAGGGTTCAGGATTGGCCTCGAAACGACTCCCGCGCTCGGCGCGGGAGTCGTCAGGAAGTCATCAGCTGGCGGTGGCCAACAACAAATCCATCACCGAACGGCTGTGCCCGCGATTCTTGCCATGTTCATACAGCGAGCCGGCAATCTCGTCCGCGCGGATCGGCAGGATCGATAGCAGCGTATCGCTCAGACCGTGGCTGGCCTGACAGAAGCCCTGCATGTACAGACCGGCCTTGCAGCGCTCGTCGGTGATCAGTTTGTAGTTGCGATCGACCTCGAAGTCGCCCAGGTATTCTTCCAGCGGTGCCAGCAGTTTGCGGTGCATCTGACGCTCGTAGCCGGTAGCCAGCACGACCGCGTCGTAGACACGCACAGTGACTTCCCCCGTGGCATTGTTGCGCACCGCCAGTTCGATGCCGCGTTCGGTAGCGGTGGCTTTTTCGACAGTGGTCAGGGTGCGGAACGCATGGCGGGCAACACCGGAGACTTTCTGGCGATAAAAGATGCCGTAGATGCGCTCGATCAGGTCAATATCGACCACCGAGTAGTTGGTGTTGTGGTACTCGTTGACCAGACGCTCACGCTCGCTGCTCTTCTGCTGGAAGATCAGGTCGGTGAATTCCGGCGAGAACACCTCGTTGACGAACGGACTGTCGTCCGCCGGCTTCAGCGCCGAGCCGCGCAGGATCATGTCGACCTGCACCGACGGGAACGAATCGTTCAGATCGATGAAGGCTTCCGCCGCGCTCTGGCCGCCGCCGATGATCGCGATGCTCATTGGCTGATTGTTGACGCACGGTTGCTTGGCCATCTCGGCCAGATACTGCGAATGGTGGAACACCCGGGCATCGCCTTTCAGCGCCTTGAACGCCTCAGGAATGCGCGGCGTACCACCGGCGCTGACCACCACCGAGCGCGCGGTGCGCACAAATTGCTGACCGTCGGTGCCACGGGAAATCACCCGTAATGCTTCGACCTGATGGTTGTGCAGGACTGGCTCGATGGTCAGCACTTCTTCGCCATAACGGCTCTGTTCGGTGAACTGCGCGGCGACCCAGCGCAGGTAGTCGTTGTACTCCATGCGGCACGGATAGAAGGTGCCGAGGTTGATGAAGTCCACCAGACGACCGTGGTGCTTGAGGTAATTGACGAACGAATACGGACTGGTCGGGTTGCGCAGGGTCACCAGATCCTTGAGGAAGGAAATCTGCAACTCGCTCTGGGTCGACAGGGTGTTGCCGTGCCAGCTGTAGGTCGGTTGCTTGTCGAGAAACAGCACATCCAGCTCGCCCAGGGTCGGGGCTCGCTCCTGCAGAGCGATGGCCAGCGCCAGGTTCGAAGGGCCGAAACCGACGCCGATCAGGTCGTGAACGATGGGCGATGCAATTGCCTGTGTCATTTCCAGTGTCCTCTGGATGAACCCCCGAACAGCGCGGAGGAAGAGCTTGGGTGACCGGCCGGCCCTGAGCAGGACAGCAGGTCGTCTGTTGAGTAGGAACGAGGACAGTGAAATAAAATTTAACGACGACGGCTCAATGGGCATCCCATTGTCTGATGCGCAGGCGGCAATGCTTCATGGCGTTGACGATGTGCTTTTCCACCAGAGCCCTGGAAATGCCGAGACGTTCGGCGATCTCGGGATGGGACATACCTTCGATCTTGCGTAGCAGAAAACTGTCGCGGCACAGCGGCGCAAGCTCGGCCAATGCGCGTTGCAACATGTCCAGACGCTGGCCATGGTCGAGGGTGCTGTGGGGTGACGGGGTGAAATAGCGCTCTTCGCTGTCGAGCACTTCCAGCGATTCGACCTGACGCAGGGCATTGCGTCGATGATCGTCGATCACCAGATTCAGCGCGGTGCGATAAAGAAAGGCCCGGGGCTGTTCGATCGGCGTATCGCTGGAACGCTCCAGCACCCGCACATAAGCGTCATGCACCACATCTTCGGCCACCTGTCGGTTGCCGAGCCTGGCGTTCAGGAAACACACCAGCTCGCGATAGTAGTTTTCCAACATGACTCCCGGGCGCCTGAGTGCGGGTTCTGTCCTTGAGCACACCGTTCTGCTGAGCCGTACGAGGCAGTAGCAAGATGGTGGCAACTTGAGGTGCGTAATTTATAGTAATTCTCATATAGATTTAAAGTGGTGTTTGTCGTTGCCCGATAAATAGTGTTCGGCTATACCTCGGGATTGCTGTAACAACCTGTGTCACCACTTAAATTCCCTTCCGCTTTCATCGTTAACAGGACAGCTCCCCGTGTCTGCCGCGCCCTGCGGCAGCGTTCAACGGTGCCTGATCCTGCGCATCTGGCTGAACGACGGGCCGATTTCCACTGGCCGGAACCCTGCATGAAACGTCCCCGCCCCGCCCGACGCGCCCTGCTCGTAGTCCTTTGTCTGATCCCCGTTGCCGCCTACGCCGCCTGGCAGATCCTGCCTGCCGGGCGGGACAAATTCGCCACGGTGCAAGTGACCCGTGGCGATATCGAAAGCAGCGTCACCGCGCTCGGCACCCTGCAACCACGGCGTTATGTAGACGTCGGCGCCCAGGCGTCGGGGCAGATCCAGAAGATCCATGTGGAAGTCGGCGACGTGGTCAAGGAAGGTCAGCTGCTGGTGGAAATTGACCCTTCCACCCAGAAAGCCAAACTCGACGCCGGGCGCTTCTCCATCGAAAACCTCAAGGCGCAGCTGCAGGAACAAAAAGCTCAACACGAACTGGCGCAGCAGAAATACCAGCGGCAGCAGAATCTGGCTGCCGGCGGCGCCACCCGTGAAGAAGACGTGCAGACCGCCCGCGCCGAACTGAAAGCCACCCAAGCGCGCATCGATATGTTCCAGGCCCAGATCCGCCAGGCCGAAGCCAGCCTGCGCAGCGATCAGGCCGAGCTCGGCTACACCCGCATCTACGCGCCGATGGCCGGCACCGTGGTCGCCCTCGATGCCCGTGAAGGCCAGACCCTCAACGCGCAACAACAGACACCACTGATCCTGCGCATCGCCAAACTGTCGCCGATGACGGTGTGGGCCGAGGTTTCCGAAGCCGATATCGGCCACGTCAAACCCGGCATGACCGCCTACTTCACCACCCTCAGCGGCGGCCACAGACGCTGGAGCAGCACCGTGCGGCAAATCCTGCCGGTGCCACCCAAGCCGCTGGACCAGACCAGCCAGGGCGGCGGCAGCCCGACCAGTACCAGCAAAAGCGGCAGCGCCCGGGTAGTGCTGTACACCGTGCTGCTGGATGTAGACAACGCCGACAATGCATTAATGGCGGAGATGACCACTCAAGTGTTCTTCGTCGCCAGCCAGGCAAAAGACGTCCTCACCGCACCGGTCGCCGCCCTGCAAGGCAGTGACAAAGCCAATCAGCAGACTGCGCAGGTGGTCGCCGCCAATGGCAAGATCCAGTCCCGCGAGGTGCACACCGGCATCAGCGACCGGCTTAAGGTGCAGATTCTCGAGGGCCTGAGTGAAGGTGATCACTTGCTGATCGGCCCGGCTGACGGCAACGGGGGTTAAATGCAAACGCCCCTGATCGACCTGCAGGACATCCGCAAATCCTACGGTGGTGGTGACGCGCCTGAAGTTCATGTATTGCGCGGCATCGACCTGTCGATCCACGCCGGCGAATTCGTGGCGATTGTCGGTGCCTCCGGCTCTGGCAAATCCACGCTGATGAACATCCTCGGCTGTCTCGACCGGCCAACCTCCGGCGAATACCGTTTCGCCGGGGAAAATGTCGCCGGACTGGACACCGATGAACTGGCCTGGCTGCGCCGTGAAGCCTTCGGTTTCGTGTTCCAGGGTTATCACCTGATTCCGTCCGGCTCGGCCCAGGAAAACGTCGAGATGCCGGCAATATATGCCGGCACCCCCGCCGCCGAACGCCACGCCCGCGCTGCCGCCCTGCTCGAGCGCCTCGGCCTGGCGTCACGCACCGGCAACCGCCCGCACCAGTTATCCGGCGGCCAGCAGCAACGAGTGTCGATTGCCCGGGCGCTGATGAACGGCGGCCACATCATTCTTGCCGATGAGCCCACCGGTGCCCTCGACAGCCACAGCGGCAAAGAAGTCATGGCACTGCTCGATGAGCTGGCGAGCCAGGGCCACGTGGTGATCCTGATCACCCACGACCGCGAAGTCGCAGCACGGGCCAAACGCATCATCGAGATCCGCGACGGCCTGATCATCAGCGACAGCGCCCGTGACAACCCCGAAGCCCAGACCACCGCCAACCCCGGCGCCCTGCAAGCCGTCGACCTTCGCAAGCGCCTGAGCGAAGGCGCGCAAGCCTCCGGCGCCTGGAAAGGCGAACTGGCGGACGCCCTGCACGCCGCGTGGCGGGTGATGTGGATCAACCGCTTCCGCACCGCGCTGACCCTGCTCGGGATCATCATCGGCGTGGCCTCGGTGGTGGTGATGCTTGCCGTGGGTGAAGGCAGCAAGCGTCAGGTCATGGCACAGATGGGCGCGTTCGGTTCGAACATCATTTACCTGGGTGGCGTCCCTCCGCACCCACGCGCACCGCAGGGCATCATCACCCTCGACGACCTCGCAGTGCTCGCCACCCTGCCGCTGATCAAGCAGATCATGCCCGTCAACGGCGCCGAAGCCGTGGTGCGTTTCGGCAATCTCGATCACCACAGTTACGTGGGCGGTAATGACACCAATTTCCCGAAGATTTTCAATTGGCCAGTGGTTGAAGGCACTTACTTCACCGCTGCGGACGAAGCCAGTGGCGCGGCGGTAGCCGTCATCGGACACAAAGTCAGAAGCAAGTTGCTCAAGGATGTTGCCAATCCCGTCGGGCAGTACATCCTGATTGAAAACGTGCCCTTTCAAGTGGTCGGGGTTCTCGCGGAAAAAGGCTCCAGCTCCGGCGACTCCGACAGCGACGACCGTATCGCCATTCCCTACTCCGCCGCCAGCACTCGCCTGTTCGGCACGTACAACCCGGAATACGTCGCCATCGCCGCCGCCGATGCGCGCAAGGTCAAGGAAACCGAACGAGAAATCGAGCGCATGATGCTGCGCCTGCACAACGGCAAAAAGGATTTCGAGCTGACCAACAACGCCGCCATGATCCAGGCCGAAGCGCGCACGCAAAATACCCTGTCACTGATGCTCGGCTCAATCGCCGCGATATCGCTGCTGGTCGGCGGTATCGGCGTGATGAACATCATGCTCATGACTGTACGCGAACGTACCCGCGAGATCGGTATTCGCATGGCCACCGGCGCTCGCCAGCGCGACATTCTGCGCCAGTTCCTCACCGAAGCGGTGATGCTCTCGGTGGTCGGCGGGATCGCCGGGATCGCCCTGGCGTTGATCGTCGGTGGCGTGCTGATCCTCAGCGATGTCGCCGTCGCCTTCTCGTTGCTGGCGGTGCTCGGCGCTTTTGGCTGTGCCCTTGTCACCGGTGTTGTCTTCGGCTTCATGCCGGCCCACAAAGCTGCCCGGCTCGACCCGGTCACGGCCCTTACCAGTGAATGATCGAACTATGAAACCGTGTCTCAGTTTGTTGACCGTGTGCCTGTTGCTCAGCGCCTGCGGCAGTCCCGTCCAGCGTCCCGACAGCGGTTTGCAACCGCCCGCCACCTGGCAATCGTCACACGGCGCCAGCGTCGGCCGCATCGATCCGAAATGGTGGACGCAGTTTGGCAGCCAGGAGCTTGATCGTTTGATCGAACAGGCCCGCGCGGGCAGTTTCGACCTCGCTGCCGCCATGGCTCGGGTACGCCAGGCCCAGGCCGGCACGGTGATCGCAGGCGGCTCACAATTGCCGGAAGTGCAGGCCTCGCTCAATGCCAATCGACAGAAACTGCTACGTGGCAACGGCTACAGCCAACTGGACGCCGACAGCAGTAACAAAGCCGTGGATTACTTCGACGCCAATCTGAATGCCAGTTACGAAATCGACTTCTGGGGTGGCAAACAGGCGTCACGCGACAGTGCGCAGTTTGCCTTGCAGGCCAGCGAGTTCGATCGTGCGACGGTGGAGCTGACGTTGTTCGGCAGTGTCGCCGACACCTATGCGCAAACCCTGTCGCTACGCGAGCAGAGCCGTATTGCCGAACTCAACCTGGCCAACGCGCGAAGCGTTTTGAAACTGGTACAAACGCGTTTTGACTCAGGCTCGGCAACCGCCCTGGAACTGGCTCAGCAGAAAAGCCTGGTAGCGGCCCAGCAACGGCAACTACCGCTGGTGCAGCAACAGGCCCGGGACGCTTCGATCAGCCTCGCTGCCCTGCTGGGTCGGCCCGTTCAGGAACTTGCGCTGAACCGGGAATCGTTCGATCAACTGCATTGGCCGGAAATCGCCGCTGGCGTGCCAAGCGATCTGCTCAATCGCCGCCCGGACATCGCTCGCGCCGAAGCACAACTGGCCGCCGCCGAGGCCGACGTCAACGTTGCCCGCGCCGCCATGCTGCCCAAGGTCACTCTGAGTGCCGATATCGGCTCGGGGGCCGACCAGTTCCGCGACGTTCTGCGCAGCCCGTTCTACAACCTGACTGCCGGATTGATCGGGCCGATCTTCAATAATGGTCGCCTCGGCGCAGAGCGCGACAAGGCCACTGCACGCCAGGATGAACTGCTGCAGAACTATCGCGGCGCGATCATCAACGGCTTCGCCGATGTCGAAAAAGCCTTGAACAGCATTCACGGCCTAGATGAACAAAGGCAATGGCAAAGCGAGGAACTGCGGCAAGCGCAAACGGCGTTCGACATCGCCCAGAGTCGCTACCAGGCCGGCGCAGAGGACTTGCTGACGGTACTGGAAACCCAACGCACGCTCTATGCCGCCCAGGACCTGAATGTGCAGTTGAGATTGTCACGATTGCAGACAAGCATTGCACTGTACAAGGCATTGGGCGGCGGGTGGCAGACACTGGCATCGCGCTGACCTGCAAGTGAAATCGCCAGCAGGCCGGGCCCCACAACATTCATCGGTGCAACTGAATGTGTGGGAGTCGGCCTGCTGGCGATCGCAATGAAGTCCGTCTCAGACCGGCGTCTGTTTGGGCTTCAGATGACGCGCATACCAGGGACGCTGCGGCACCTTGCGGAACAACGACGACAACACCTTCTCGTCATCGCTGAAGGTGATGCGCAGCGCCAGCTTCATGGTTTCCGGGTCCATCTCCACCGACTTGCCTGGCTGCAGGCCCGGCACCGTGCTGCAGCCATGGGTAATAGGACCGAGCCACGGGTCGGCGACTTCCACCCAGCGTCCCGGTGCAAACCACGGCACACCATTGACCTGCAAGCGACTGACCTCGCCCGGATGAAAGCGTTCGTGCGCGCGGAACCAGTCTTCCAGACGATCATCGATCCAGCCATGGAACGCCCAGAACACCGGGCTCACATGAGAAGAAAAAGGATCGCCCAGGAAATCGTTTTCAGCGGCATACCAACGCGCGGAAAAATCGGCCGGATCCCGCGCAAACGGCACCGGATGCCCGTTGGAGGGATCGCGGGGCACGGACGCCCAGCGCATGTGCAGCCAGTCGTGCAGCCCCAGCTCAACCTCCGAGCCAAACTGCCCCAGGGTCAGTCTGGCCAGGTAGCGCGGGTCACGGTAGCGCGATTCCCACACCAGGAAATTACTGTGATACGTCTCGGCCGTCTTGATGTCGCTGACCCATTGCGAGTATTCGTCATCGTCCTCGGCCAGCCAGGTCGGCGGCAGCGAAGTGCCATCGTGATTGTCGAAATAATCGGCAAAGCCCTGGCGATCACGGATCAATTCCGGCTGCGGCAACGGAAAGTGCTGCCACGATGGCAGATCCTGCATTGAACGCGCCGTGCCCAGCATGTGCCGGTGCATGAAGAAGAAATCGATACCCGAGCCGTTACGGTCCTTGCGCGGGCCACGGGCGTCGCGCTCCTTGTCACGCGGGCCGGGCTGCCAGCCAATACCGCGCAGGGCGCCGCGCTTTTCCTCGCTCAAGGTATGCCACTTGTCGCGGCTGGCGTGCCAGAGCTGGTGAAACAAGCGGTGCTCGGGGGAAATCAGCCAGGCCAGCAACGTCGGGTTCAACCCTGTGCGCTCGCGGGCCTCGGGGAACACACGTTTGACGGCAATAAAACGATTGTCCTGCGCCGGCAGCATCAGGGGACGATCAAGGTTGAGGACGCGCCCGCTGAGGCTGCCGCTGCCGGCGTTGCCGAAACCGCCCCAGACTTCATCCAGTGCCATGCTGAATTCGTAGCCCGGTGCACCGTCGGCCGACGAGGTGCTGACCAGACGCCAACTCAATTGCGACGCTTTGACGTCGGCGAGGTCCGCGAGAATTCGATAGCGCGGCGCCTGTGACGAGCGCAAACGCTCGGCCGTGTCGAGAAAACCGATAACACCGCGCCCTTTGTGGGCAACATCGAGAAACACTTCCAGACCGTCTCCGGGCAACCCCGCGATACCGGCGTCATGGCCCTCGAAACGAATCTGCCAGATACCGCGCAGCGCATCCGCCAGGCGTTGCCCGACGACATCCGCGACATCGAACGACGCCTCACCCGGGGTGATCGTCGGATCCGGCTTCGTCCATTCACGATGCCCAAAATACGCTGCAGGCACAGCGGCGCCGGTCAGTGCCAGGCCCGCCATGAACCATCGTCGAGAAATCTTCATTGCCCTACCTGTGTCAGCCATGAAGCAGGCTTTATCCAAGCTAGAACGTTTGTTGCAGCGGTAAATTTATGGCGTCCTGAAAAGATCGCAGCCTTCGGCAGTTCGTGCATCGGGCGGCGTTCTTTTCACCCGGACCTAAATTACCCGGCTGCCCAGTCGTTTCACCCAGATAGCGAAGGCCCTTGCGCCCGCACCTCGACGGCGAACCTGACTGAGATGGCAATGACAAAACCACGTTCGAAAAAGGCTCTTTACATCGGCCTGCCGCTGGCCCTGGCAATCAGTGCTGCCGCAGGCTTTGCGGTCTGGGAACACTGGTTCAAGGACAATCCCGGTTACCCGGTCAAAGTCATGCAGCAAGCCGGCGAATTGCAGGATCGCATCCTTTCTTTCGATAGCCACATCACCGTGCCGCTGGATTTCGGCACGGCCGGCAACGAAGCCGACAAGGATGGCAGCGGCCAGTTCGATCTGGTGAAAACCGCCCGTGGACGCCTGTCCGGGGCCGCCCTGACGATCTTCGGCTGGCCGGAAATCTGGAACGGCGCCAACGCGCCACACCGTCCGACTGCCGGGTTTGTGGAAGAGGCGCGCTTCGAACAGGAAACCCGCTACAAGATCATCAGCACCCTGGTGCGCGACTTTCCCAATCAGGTTGCCATCGCCTACACCCCGGACGATTTCCGCCGCCTGCATGGCGAAGGCAAGTTTGCGATTTTCATGAGCATGCTCAACGCCTATCCGCTGGGCAACGATCTGAACGCCCTGGACAAGTGGGCCGCACGCGGCATGCGCATGTTCGGTTTCAGTTACGTGGGCAACAACGACTGGGCCGATTCTTCACGACCACTGCCGTTTTTCAATGACACCCGCGATGCGCTTGGCGGACTGTCGGACATTGGCAAACAGGCCGTGCATCGCCTCAACGATCTGGGCGTCATCATCGATGTCTCGCAGATGTCGACCAAGGCGCTGGAGCAGGTCGCACAACTGAGTCGCGCACCGATCGTGGCCTCCCATTCGGCACCGCGGGCACTGGTGGATATTCCGCGCAATATCAGCGACCAGGAAATGCAACTGATCAAGAACAGCGGCGGCGTCGTGCAGATCGTCGGCTTCCCGACTTACTTGCGCCCGTTGAGCCAGGCGACCCAGGACAAGCTCAACGCATTGCGGGCCCGGTTTGACCTGCAGCCGTTGCAGGGCCTGGAGATGGCGCTGATGCCTGGCGACCCGATCATTACTGTGTGGCCGGAACAACGCTTTGGCGAGTACGCCGGCCAGCTCTATGCAATCGTCGACGAAGAACCCAAAGCCAACCTCAAGGACTTCGGCGACGCCATCGATTACGCCGTGAAGAAAATCGGCATCGACCATGTCGGCATCAGTTCCGACTTCAACGATGGCGGCGGCCTGGACGGCTGGAAGGACGTCAGCGAAGCGCGCAACGTAACCGCCGAGTTGATCTCCCGTGGTTACAGCGAAGCCGACATTGCCAAATTGTGGGGCGGCAACTTCTTGCGGGTCTGGGAACAGGTACAAAAATCCTCCAGGCCTGTCGTCAACCGCTGACACCTCTTCGAACAAGCGATCAGAACTCATGACCAACCGTCGTTCTTTCCTCAAACAGGCCGGCATCCTGGCCGCCGGCCTGCCCCTGGGCGCTGCCGTCAACCTGCCGGCTCGCGCCGCCAACCCACAACCGCTCGCCGGGAACAAATGGGCCCAATTGCGCCAGCTGTTCGATCAGGACCCGGATTACCTGCATTTCGCCAACTTCCTCGTGACGTCCCATCCGCGCCCGGTGCGCGAAGCCATCGAACGCTACCGCGTGACGCTCGACCGCAATCCCGGACGAGCGATGGATTGGGATCTGGGTGAAACCGAAAAACGCGAGCAGGCCGTGCGCGAATGGGCCGGTCGCTACCTCAAGGCCAAACCCGAGCAGATCGCCCTCACCGGCAGCACCACCGAAGGTCTGGCACTGATCTATGGCGGCATCCATGTGCGCGCCGATCAGGAAATTCTCACCACCGAACACGAGCACTACTCAACTAACTACACGTTGGGTTATCGCCAACAGAAAGATGGCGTAAAGGTGCGCAAACTGAAGTTGTTCGACAGCAGCGCAAAGGCGTCCGTCGACGAAATACTGACCCGCATCGACCAAGGCATTCGCCCCGAAACCCGCGTACTGGGCATGACCTGGGTGCAATCGGGCAGCGGCGTGAAACTGCCGATCGGCGAGATCGGCAAACTGGTGGACCGGCACAATCGCCAGCGCGAGGAAAAGGATCGCATCCTGTACGTCGTCGACGGCGTGCACGGTTTCGGTGTCGATGACCTCGACTTCCCCGACATGCATTGCGACTTTTTTATTGCCGGCACCCACAAGTGGATGTTCGGTCCCCGCGGTACCGGGATCATTTGCGCACGGTCCAGCGAACTCAAGGACGTCACCCCGACCATCCCGACCTTCTCCGAAGCCACCACGTTCTCTACCATCATGACCCCCGGCGGGTATCACAGTTTCGAACACCGCTGGGCGCTGGACGAAGCGTTCAAGCTGCATTTGTCGCTGGGCAAGCGCGAGGTGCAAACGCGCATTCAGCAACTCAACACCTACGCCAAGAACCGCTTGCTGGAACACCGCTCGATTGAACTGGTGACACCCCGCAGCGCCGATCTGTCTGCCGGTTTTACCTTCTTCCGGATCAAGGATCGCGACTGCGATCAGGTCGCCGCCCGGCTCATGCAAAACCGCGTGGTGTGTGACGCGGTGGAGCGCGACGCCGGCCCGGTGATCCGCATCGCACCCGGTCTGCTGAACAGCGAAAACGACATCGAGCGTTTCATGGCCGTACTCGACAAACAGCTGTGACGCCCCGCTTTCCTTCAAACGAGATGACTCATGAAACGTGATCTGTTGACCCCTGCCCTCGGCGCCAGCGCGCTCAAGGCACTGGCCCTCGCCGCCCTCATGACCGGTCTGCTGCCGACTGCCGCACAGGCCGCGACACCGCCCGCCGCGGGTAAAGTATTCAAGGACTGCAAAGACTGCCCGGAAATGGTCGTGCTACCGGCCGGCACCTTCACCATGGGCACGCCGGAGGATGAAGTGGGCCGCGAACCCGACGAAGGCCCGATGCATGAAGTGACCTTTGCCAAACCCTTCGCCATGAGCCGCTTCCAGATCACCGCAGGTGAATGGGACAGCTACATTCGCGAGAGCGGTGCGGTGATCGCCAACGGCGACACGCGGCCCGGTCGCGAGTGCATCGCAAGCAAACCGCGCTACCCGCAAACACCGCGTCAGCCGGCCGTGTGCATGGACTTCCAGGACATCAAGAACTACGTCGCCTGGCTGTCGAAAAAGACCGGACAGAAGTACAGCATGCTCAGCGAAGCCCAGCGCGAATACGGAGCCCGGGCAGGATCCAAAGGCCCTTTCCCCTTCCCGTTCGACGAGGGCAAGGGCTACAGCATCGCCAAACACGCCAACACTTACGGCCCGGCGGACGGTTACAGCTTCAGCTCGCCGGTGGGCAGCTACCCGGCCAACGACTTTGGCCTGTACGACATGCACGGCAATGTCTATGAATGGGTCGAAGACTGCTATCACCCGGACTACAACGGTGCGCCAACCGATGGCAGCGCGTGGCTGGAACCCAACTGCGACACCCTGCGCATTCGTGGCAATGACTGGGGTGAAGCGCCGGTATTCTCCCGCTCGGGCAACCGCAACGACATCGATCCGAAGACCCGCGGCGACTGGATCGGTTTCCGCGTCGTGCGTGAGTTGTAATCGGCAGTAACGCTTCTCCTCCCCCCGGTCGCCGCCAGTCGGCGGCCGTCTAAATTAAGCACCGGATCAGACGTTCTACAGGGTATCTGCCTTTACGACCCAAGGAACTGTCCTGTCATGACCCAGCCTACGCGCGGTGCAATTCATGAATTGTTCACCCTACTCAAACCTTTTCGGCTCGTCGTTGCACTGTCGGTCATTCTGGGCATGGTCGGTGGCCTGAGTGTCACGGTCCTGCTGGCCACCATCAATAACGCGCTGCACTCCGAATCCGGTCTGACCCAAGGCGTGGTCGCGCTGTTCGGCGGCCTGTGCGTGCTGGCGCTGCTCAGCTCGATCTGCTCGGACATCGGCACCAACTATGTCGGCCAGCACATCATTGCGACCCTGCGCAAACAACTGGGCGAGAAAGTGTTGTCGGCACCGATCGAACAGATCGAACGCTATCGCAGCCATCGCCTGATTCCGGTGCTGACCCACGACGTCGACACCATCAGCGACTTCGCCTTCGCCTTTGCGCCACTGGCCATTTCGCTGACCGTCACCCTCGGTTGCATGGGGTATCTGGCGATGCTGTCGTGGCCAATGTTCCTGATCATGGTCGTGGCGATCCTGATCGGCACGGGCATCCAGTACTTCGCCCAGGGTCGCGGGATCAAGGGTTTCTTCGCCGCCCGTGACGCTGAAGACGAACTGCAAAAACATTACAACGCAATTGCCGAAGGCGCCAAGGAACTGCGCATTCACCGCCCGCGCCGCCAGCGCATGTTCAACAGTGGCATCAAGGGCACCGCCGATTTCATCTGCAAGACCCAGATCAAATCGATCAACACGTTCGTGATTGCCAAGAGTTTCGGCTCGATGTTGTTCTTTGTGGTCATCGGCCTGGCGCTGGCCCTGCAATCGTATTGGCCCAGCGCCGACAAAACCGTGATTAGCGGTTTCGTTCTGGTGCTGCTGTACATGAAAGGTCCGCTGGAACACCTGGTCGGCACCTTGCCGGTGGTCAGCCGCGCACAGATCGCCTTTCGCCGTATCGCTGAACTGTCGGCGCAATTCTCCTCGCCCGAGCCGCATCTGCTGCTCAGCGATCAGGGCAAGAAAGCCGAGCCGGTGCAGAGCCTGGAACTCAAGGATGTGCGCTATGCCTTCCCGGCCGTGGGCGAGGCCAACCCGTTCACGCTGGGGCCGGTGAACCTGAAGATCGAACAAGGCGACATCGTGTTCATCGTCGGCGAAAACGGCTGCGGCAAGACCACCCTGATCAAACTGCTGCTGGGCCTCTATCCGCCACAGCAAGGAGAAATCCGCCTCAACGGCGAGTGCGTGACCGCCCTCACCCGCGACGATTACCGCCAGTTGTTCACCACGGTCTTTGCCGACTACTACCTGTTCGATGACGTGGTGCAGGGCGATACGCACATTCCCGACGATGCCAACAAATACCTGCAGCGCCTGGAAATCGCCCACAAGGTCAGCGTGCAGGACGGCAGCTTCACCACCACCGACCTGTCCACCGGCCAGCGCAAGCGGCTGGCGCTGGTCAATGCGTGGCTGGAGGAGCGCCCGGTGCTGGTGTTCGATGAATGGGCCGCGGATCAGGACCCGACCTTCCGCCGGATCTTCTACACCGAGCTGCTGCCCGACCTCAAACGCCTGGGCAAGACCATCATCGTGATCTCCCACGATGACCGTTATTTCGATGTCGCCGACCAGTTGGTGCGCATGGATGCCGGCAAAGTCAAAACCGCGCTCAACCCGGCCTGATACGCCAACCGCTCAGGGATGAGCTGATCCCGCCTTCGCGCGATAGCAGAGATTTTCGCGGCTCGCGGGATTTTTTCCGGTTTTTACGCAGTGTTGCGTCTAATTATCATTAACTAATAAAACTGCACTCGCACTTCAGGAGCATCCCGAGCAAATGCAAGCCTTAAAGTTGTCCCGTACCCCTCTGGCCGAGGCCGTCTCCCGCCGCCATCCGCGTGGCGCAGTGCTGTCAGGTGCCCTGCTGACGTTGATGCTGTTGGCCAGCACCCAGGCTCAAGCGACGCCGGTCGACGTCAACATCCCTGCGCAACCGCTCTCCAAAGCTCTGCAACAGCTTGGGCAACAAGCCAATTTGCAGATTCTCTACAGCCCGGAAACCCTGGCTGGCCTGAAGTCGAGCGCGGTATCCGGTCACCTGGAGCCGAAACAGGCACTGGACAACCTGCTGCTGGGGAGCGGCATGACCTATCAACTCAACGGCAACGCCGTTTCGCTGATGCCGGCCGCTGGTGCAGCAGCGGGAAACGCAATGGAACTGGGCGCGGTATCGATTTCCGGCAAGGCGCCGGGGTCGACCACTGAAGGCACCGGGCTGTACACCACGTACTCGTCCAGCAGCTCGACGCGCCTGAACCTGACCCCCAAGGAAACCCCGCAGTCGCTGACCGTCATGACCCGTCAGCGCCTCGACGACCAGCGCCTGACCAACCTCAGCGACACCCTCGACGCCACTCCGGGCATCATCGTGCTGCGTGACGGCCAGGGCGCAGAGTCCGACGGTTATTTCTCCCGTGGTTTCGAGATCCAGAACTTCGAAATCGACGGCGTGCCGACCGTCAAGCGCATGGACAACTACACCCAGAGCATGGCGATGTACGACCGTGTGGAAGTGGTGCGTGGCGCCACCGGCCTGATCAGCGGCCTGGGCAGCCCTTCGGCCACCATCAACCTGATCCGCAAGCGTCCGACCGCCGAAGCTCAGGCCAGCGTCACCGCCGAGGCCGGCAACTGGGACCGCTACGGCACCGGTTTCGATGTCTCCGGGCCGTTGACCGAAACCGGCAACATCCGTGGCCGTCTGGTTGGTGACTTCAAGACCGAACAGTCCTGGGTTGACCGCTACAAGCAGGATTCGCAGCTGATGTATGGCATCACTGAATTCGACCTGAGCGAAGACACCCTGCTGACCATGGGTTTCAGCTACCAGCGCACCGACGTCGATTCGCCAATGCGTTCGGGTTTGCCAACCCGTTTCACCGACGGCTCGCGCACCAACCTCAAGCGCTCCCTGAACTCGGCACAGACCTGGTCTTATAACGACCACGAACAAACCAGCTTCTTCACCTCGATCGAACAACAGTTCGGCAACGGCTGGAGCGGCAAGGTCGAACTGACTCACTCCGAGAACAAATTCGACGAGGTCTTCAACTACGTCAACGGCGGCCTGAACCCCGACGGCAGCGGCACGACCCAACTGCCGGTGCGCTTCTCCGGTACCCCGCGCCAGAACAACATCGACGCCTACCTGACCGGCCCGTTCGGCCTGCTGGGTCGCGAGCACGAGCTGATCGCCGGTGTGACCCTGTCGCAATACAACGAAAACGTGCCGAACTACGGCAACTGGAAGTATGACTACAACACCTCCCCTGCCGGCGCCATCGACAACCTGCTGAACTGGAACGGCGACTCGGTCAAACCCGAATTCAATGCCATTGGCAAATCCACCGTCGACGAAACTCAATACGCCGCTTACCTGGCCACCCGCCTGCGTGCCACCGACGACCTGAGCATCCTGCTCGGCAGCCGCGTGGTCGACTGGCATCGCGACATCGAAGACAAGCCGTACGACGGTGCAGAAACCAAGACCAAGGAATCGGAAACCGGCGTCTACATCCCGTACGCGGGTGTGGTCTACGACGTCAACGACACCTGGTCGCTGTATGCCAGCTACACCAAGATCTTCAACCCGCAATCGTCCTGGGTTCGCGACATCAACAAAAAGCCTCTGGACCCGATGGAAGGCACCGGCTACGAAGTCGGCGTCAAGGGCAGCCATTTCGATGGCAAGCTGAACTCCAGCTTCGCGCTGTTCAAGATCGAGCAGGACAACCTGGCGATCTGGATCGACACCCCTGGCGGCAACACCTACAAATCCGAACAAGGCACCACCACCAAAGGTGCTGAATTCACCCTCGATGGCGAACTGGCCGAAGGCTGGCAAGCGTCTGCCGGTTACGCCTATGCCGTCAGCACCGATGCCGATGACAATCGCATCGTCACCACCCTGCCCCGTCACAGCCTCAAGACCTTCACCAGCTATCGCCTGCCGGGCATTCTGGACAAAGTCACCGTTGGCGGCGGTGTGAACTGGCAGAGCAAGACCGGTGCCGACCTGCATACCTTCGAGCAAGGCAGCTACGCCGTCACCAACCTGCTGGCACGCTACGACATCAGCAAAAACCTCAGCGCCTCGGTCAACCTGAACAACGTATTCGACCGCGAATACCTCAGCTACGCCGGCGACCACGGCATGTACGGCGCACCGCGCAATATCATGACCGGCTTCAAGTACACGTTCTGATTTAACCGCTGCAATACAAAAAGCGCCCCGGCCAGACCGGGGCGCTTTTTTTATGGGTGAAGGTTTGATGGAACCACAAGACATGCTGTTTGAAAGGCATTTCCTTTCGTTGCAGAGGAAACGTCCGAATACATAAAAGAAGCATCCGCCTGATGCCGCTTTTTGTCGAAAACTCCCGCCTTGTCTCCTGTCAGCGCCTACAGACAATCCGGATATTTCCTTGAGCACTTCGCTGTAACTTTGTTTGGCAGGAAGCCAATGAGTGCTCACCCGTTATCTATCGAAAACCATGCACATTCAAAAGGATATGAATATGCAAAAGCCACCGCCATTCGTATTGACCGAGGCCGTCCACACCACCGCGACAGCGCCTCCACACGTGCGTATAACCCCACCAACCGGCACCACGATTCCCAACAGCGGTCGATTCGGTCCTCCGCGAAACAGCAGCCGATATCAGCAAGTACTGCAGAACTTTACCGGCCCGCTGGAAGCGGAATATCAAGGCAAGACAGCACAGATTCCGCTGATCATCGAAGCGGATCTGGCAGCCGCACGGCAGGAAATTTCTACCCACCCGCTACCACCGGCTGCCGCGCTGATCCGCGAGCTGGGTGTGCGCACCACCGTGATTCAGCGAAAAACCGGGCAGCTGCAGCACCAGACCCATTTGTCCCACGGTTTTTACGGCAGCGATCCAACCGATAAAACGGTTTTCCAGTTCCTTTCCCGCGCGCAGATCGTCGACCCGATCCTGAGCCCCAACGGGCCGGGAATGAACTTGTGGAAACAGTCCTATCGAGCAGCGCTCGAAGCCAGGCTGCTGGCCCAGACCCTCGCGATTCTGCATCAACAGCAAGCCAGCGTGCAGCAATGGCTGGCCACCGTGCAGGCCAACGAACAGGCCCAAGCCGTTGCCGCCGAAGCAGCGCGTCAGGCCGCTGAGCACGCCAGAATCGCCGCAGAGCAACAACGTCAGCAAGCGTTGGCCGAAGAGGTTCGTCGCCAACGTGAACTGGCAGAGGCTGAACAGGCGCGGGTTCAACGAGAACAGGAAGCACAGCGCTTGAAGGAACAGCGTGAGGCGCAGAGAAAGGCCAAAAGGAAAAGGCAGCAGCAGGCGCGCCGCGCTGCCCGGGCCAAAGCGAGACTGGCCGCGCAACACAAACGCCTGCATGAACAATGGCAAGCCGAGAGCGACGCACGCTGGCAAAACCCGACGTTCGCCAACGTTGGCTCAATGGCTGCGTTTGACTCAACGTTCAGCGGCACACTCGGCCACATCGCCACCGACCTGACCACCTCACTGGCGCTCAGAACCGCTTTGCGCTCAGCCGTTTCTGTCGTGAGCGCCGCGACTGTGCCCGCTCTGGTTGGCTTCGCAGCACTGCTGATTCCATCCAGGCTGGGCAATGGTGATCTTTATTCGGCCAGCGTTCCGCTCTCGGAACTGGCTCCAGGTCTGAACGCTGTCGACCTGTACGAGCGGGCGGCCAGTGGCAAAGACATCGACCTGCCGGTGAGGCTCGGTTCCAGAACGACAGGCAATCGCGCAGAGATTGTGATCGTCGCTACAGACGGCATCACAGTACCTGCCAACGTGCCGGTAAGACTGGCCCGTTTTGATGCCGGCAAAAATGCCTACGTCTCCGGCGGCGCCAGGGGTCCCACCCTGACCTGGACACCTTTGGTACAGCCGCTGAGTCCTTCAACGGATTTGCCGTTCGCCGACACCGATCTGCCGATCTACGAAGGTGCAACGGTCACCCCGCTAGGCGGGCGAATCGACCCCTTTCCCGAACTAGATCAGTACGACTTCGGTGGCTTCATCACCGTGTTCCCGATCGAGTCCGGTATCCCGCCGACTTTCACGATGTTCAGGGATCGTCGTCAGGATCCGGGAATCGCTTCGGGGAATGGGCAAGTAGTAACGGGGAACTGGCTAGGGGCCGCGTCAACACCGGAGGGTGCACCGATACCTGCGCAGATTGCGGATAAGCTGAGGGGGCGGGAGTTTTCCAGTTTCAGGTTATTCAGAGAAGCGTTCTGGAAATCCGTAGCTGGAGAACCCGAACTCAAAAACCAATTTATTGGGAACAACATTGAAGAGATGAAAAATGGACGCGCCCCTTTTGTTCGCAGGGCAGACAGGCAAGGAGGCCAGGTTAAATTCGAACTACATCACACGAAATACATATCTAAAGGTGGTGAGGTCTACGACATTGACAACATCAGAATCACCACACCGAAACAACACTCTGAAATCCACAAGGGAAAAAATTGAAATGCACAAACCAATTCTTTCCGATTACACCGAAACAGAGTTTCTGCGGTTCGTTTCCGGAATTTGCAATGCGCAATACGACTCGGAAAGAGAACAAGTCCGCGCAGTGCTTTTATTTGAAGAGCTCACGGAGCACCCCGACGGTTCGGACATGATTTACTACGCCGGCTCCGACGACGAGGCGACCCCGGAAGCCATCGTTAGCAAAGTGAAGGAATGGCGAGCCGCCAACGGAAAACCGGGTTTCAAACCGGAATAGTCAGTTTTTGAAACTTGCTGTCAGAGCCGGCCTACTGGCTAGCAAGCTCACACCCAAAGAGCCGGGTGTTGACGGCCTGATATGTGGACGCACACATCAGGCCAACAGGTTTCAGACCGTTTCGGGATACATCACGGTGCGCAGCACGCTCACCAGTTCCTGATAGATCGTCTCCACCTCTTCGGTGACCATGCGCATGCGCAAAAAGTCATGCACGTGGCCGCTGAATTCGCGGCATTCAAGCAACCCTCCGGCGCTGGCCAGACGCTCGGCGTAGGCGCGGCCTTCATCGACCAGCGGATCGAAGCCTGCCAGCGCCACGTAGGCCGGGGCTGCGCCCTGGAGGTCGGGGCTCAGCAGTGGCGAGAAGCGCCAGTCGCTGCGATCCTCGATGCTGCGGGCGTAGTGCTGGTAGAACCATTCCAGCGTCTCGCTTTCCAGCAGGTAGCCTTCGCCGAGCAAGTCCATCGACTCACGACGCTGCGAGGCGTCGGTCACCGGGTAGCAGAGCAATTGCAGGCACGGTTTCAGCGCGCCGGCGGTGCGCGCCTCAAGCGCCAGCACGGTTGCCAGCGTGGCGCCGACGCTGTCGCCGCCAAACACCAGGCGCGACAGATCGAGATCGAATTCGCCGGCCTGTTCGCGCAGCCAATCCAGTGCATCGGCACAATCGTGCAACGCCACCGGGAATCTGTGTTCCGGCGCGCGGCGGTAGCCGACCGACAGCACGGCACACGGCGTGCGCGCGCAGAATTCGCGGCAAATGCCGTCGTGGGAATCGAGGCTGCCGACGACAAAACCACCGCCATGCAAAAACAACAGAACCGGCAAGACACCGCCCCTGTGCAACGGACGGTACAGCCGCAGGGTCAGCTCGGCGCCGTCGCGGGCGAGATGTCGCACCTCACTCACCTCGACATCCGGCACCTCCCAACGCATCTGTTGCGAGGACTGCTCGAACGCCTCACGGGCCTGCTCGGGTGTCCCTTGGTGAAACGCGTCGTTCCGACTGTCTTCGACCAGATCAAGAAACGCCGCTACTTCAGAATTCAATGACATGCACCCCATCCCGGGCCGATGCGCACAATGCGCACCGGCCCTCTCAAAAAGTTGAATACCGGCTCAACGCGCCGACTGTTGCAGGCAATGCCCGACCAGCGCTTCCAGCTCGGCCTGATACTGCTGCATCAAGGTCTCGATGGTGCTTGGGCGGAAGCGACGGGTGCTGTACATGCAACGCATCGACAGCTTGCCGTCGAACACCTGACCGACAATTTCCAGCCAGTTGCCGAGGTTGGCATCCAGGCTGTAGACATCGCCGATGTGCTCGTCCGTGGGCATCAACATTGCCTGCTCATCAAAGGTCTGGTCGAACTGCCCCAGGTAGTTGAAGGTCAGCCGCGCCTGTGGCAACGCCGCCAGACGCTGTTGCACCGACGCATCGGCCATGTAGCGCAGCGCGCCGTAGCCGACGCCTTTTTGCGGCACGGCGGCCAACTGCTCGCGTACCGCCAGGATCGATGCGCCGAAATCCTGCTCCGCCAACGGCGCCAGCCGTACCGGGAACATGGTGGTGAACCAGCCGAGCGTGCGGCTCAGGTCCAGCCCTTCGACCAGGTCCTCACGACCGTGCCCTTCCAGTTGCACCAGCACCGATTCGGCCTCGCTCCAGCGACACAGCACACGCCCCAGGGCGGTCAGCAGCAGATCGTTGATCTGCGTGCCGTACACCGCCGGCGCCTGTTTGAGCAACTGCCCGGTGCGGGCGGCGTCGAGGCCCATGAACGCTTCTTCGCGAAAACGCATCAGGTTCTTGCCACGCGGGTTGTCACACGGCAGATCCTTGCCCGGCTGATCCAGTTGCCCGAGCCAGTAATCCAGCTCTTGCCCGACCAGTGCCGGCACCTGCGCCGCCAGGCCATCGGCCCAGGCGCGATAGCTGCTGGTACGCTGCGCCAGTTGCGGCTCGCGGCCCTGACTGAACGCCTCGTAAGCCAGTTGCAGGTCTTGCAGGAACACCCGCCACGACACTGCATCGATCACCAGGTGATGCACCACCAACAGCAGGCGCACCTCGCCATCCGGCAGATTCACCAGCAGGCCACGCATCAACGGGCCGTCGACCAGATTCAGGCTGCGTTGGGTTTCGTTGACCAATGCGTCCAGTTGTTCGATGTCGCTGATGTCCCGCTGCCACAGCAACGGGTTCTGCTCGGCGATGCGCAAGCTGTCCTGCAACGTTTGATAGTGTTGCAACCAGCGGCCCTGATCCTGATAGAAGCGCAGCCGCAACGAGTCATGCTGCGCCAGCATCAACCGCAGCGTCTGCTCCAGCGCCGGAGCATCCAGCGCCTGGCGCGAACGCAGCATCATCGCCTGGTTGAAATGATGCGGTTCGCTCATGCCCTCGGCGAAGAACCATTCCTGGATCGGCAACAGACCAAACGCACCTGCCTGCGCGACGTGGCTGTTGTCGGCAGTCTGGCTCGAGCGGGTGACCGCTTGCTGGTCGAACAGGTTGCCAATGGTCTGGAAGCGCATCAGGTCGCGCAGCTTGATGTCCAGTTTCAGTTGCGGATGGTTCCGCGCCCGGGAAATCACTTGCAGGCTGAGAATCGAATCACCGCCCAACTCGAAGAAGTTGTCGCTGATACCGACCTGCTCCACTTGCAATACGTCGGCCCAGATATCGGCCAGCCAACGCTCCTGTTCGTTGCGCGGCGCCTGATATTGATCGGCGCAAAACTCGGGCTCCGGCAGCGCCTTGCGATCCAGTTTGCCGTTCGGCGAGATCGGCAGGCGCGCCAGTCCCAAGATCTGCAGCGGCACCATGTATTCCGGCAACTGTGCACGCAACAGGGTTTTCAGACGGTCACCGGCGTTGTCGTCGGTGCTGACCACGTAGCCGATCAACTGTTTGCCGGAGACGCCGTCACGGGCGATGACCACGGCATCGGTGACACCGTCCTGAGCGCGCAGGCAGGCTTCGATTTCACCCAGCTCGATGCGGAAACCGCGAATCTTCACTTGATGGTCGGCGCGGCCGACGTAATCGAGGATGCCGTCGTGGCGCAGGCGCACCAGGTCACCGCTGCGGTACAGACGGCTGCCCGGCGCCCCGAACGGATCCGGCACGAAGCGCTCGGCGGTGATGGCCGCACGGCCATGGTAACCACGGGCAACCCCGTAGCCTCCGATGTACAACTGGCCGGACAAGTCCTGCGGCAGCGGATTGAGATCGTCGTCCAGCACCCACAGCGAGCGTTGACCGACCACTCGCCCGATCGGCGCATAGGCGGCAGCGCAGGCTTCATCGTTCGGCGCTTTCCAGAGCATCGGCGTGACCACGGTTTCGGTCGGGCCGTAACCGTTGGTGATGAACTGCGGCTGCAACACGCGACGAACTTGCGCCAGGGTCTGCTCCGGCACAGCGTCACCCCCCAGGCAGTAAATGCGCACTTTCGGCACAGCCATGCCGCTGGCCTCGACGTACTCGGCCACCTGTTTGAGGTAGGCCGGCGGGAAGCAGGCGATATCGATCGAGCGGTTGAGCAAGGCGTGGCTGGTCTGCTCCGGCGTCCACAATTCATGATCGCGCAGCACCAGGGTGCCGCCGAACGCCAGCGTGGTCAGCCAGCGTTCATGGGCGCCGTCGAAGGCGAACGACATGAAGTGCAATTCGCGCGTGCCGGTGTCCATCTCGTACAACTCGCGGATTGCCTGGCAATGCATGCTCAGCGGTCCGTGGGTCACCGCCACACCTTTGGGCAAACCGGTGGAACCCGAGGTGTAGATCAGGTAGGCGAGGCTGTCATCACAGGTCTGTACCTGCGGTGCCGTGTCCGGGTACTGATTGCCATCGAATATATCGAGATCAAGCAATGGCAAATTCGCCGGCAATGGCAAACGCTGGCTGGCGGCGCCACGGCTGATCATCTGACGCATGCCGGAGTCTTCAATCATGAAGGCCAGGCGATCGGCCGGATAGTCGATGTCCAGCGGCACGTAAGCGGCGCCGCTTTTGAACACGGCGAGCAAGGCCACCAGCATGTCGAGCGAACGTTCCAGTGCGACACCGATCAGGACTTCCGGACCGGCACCCGCCGCGATCAAGTGATGTGCCAGCTGGTTGGCCCGGCGCTCGAGTTGCGCATAGCTCAACTGCTCGTCACCACATTCGGCGGCAATGGCCTCAGGACGTTGCGCGGCAATCATTGCCGGCAACAGCTCGCGACGATGCACCGCCGCCGGTTCTGCGCCCCACTGCTGCAAGGCCTGCCATTGTGGCGCGGCCAGACGCTGCAGGTTGCCCAGACGCTCCGTCGGCTGCTGCATCATGCTGTGCAGCAACACTTCCATGGTCTGGCGGATCCGCTCGACCGCTTCGACACTGAAACGATCACGCAGGAACAGGTACTCGATGGAGAACTCTTCCCCCAGATGCACGGCCAGATCCATCGGGAAGTTGGTCACGTCATGGCTGGCCGAAGTGCCGAAGCGCAGACCGCCCGGTGCCTGTTCCAGACGCTGGTCGATCGGGTAGTTCTCGAACACGATGATGCTGTCGAACAAGGCTTGCCCGCCCTGCCCCGACCAGCGCTGAATGTCCGCCAGCGGTGCGTGAGCATGTTCACGCAGGTCGAGGTTATAGGCCTGCAGACTGCTCAGCCAGGCATTCAGCGGCTGCGCCGGATCGAGGGTCTGGATCACCGGCAAGGTGTTGATGAACAGCCCCAGCATGCTGCCGGCATTCGGCAACCCTTCCGGGCGCCCGGCCACGGTGGCACCAAACGCCACGCTGTGCTGACCGGTGTAGCGCTGCAACAGCAGCAACCATGCGCCTTGAATCAGCGTGTTGGCGGTAATGCCCTGAGCCCGGCAGTGCTGCTGCAACAAGGCCGTCTGCTGTGCATCCCAACGGGTGTACAACGCCTGGTGGCCGTGTTCGGCGGACTCATGACGCGGGTGCATCGCCTGACTCAGCGCGGTCGGTTCGACCAGCGTCTGCAAGTGGCCGCGCCAGAATTGCTCGAGTTGCGCCGAATCCTGCTGCTGCAACCACGCGATGAAGTCGCGATAACGTCCGCTCTCGCCTTCGACCTGGCCGGTGGCGTAGTGCTGCAGTACCTCGCCGAACAACTGCGAACTGCTCCAGCCGTCCATCAAGATGTGATGGCTGGTCCAGATCAGCTGGTACTTGTCGGCGTCCAGACGAATCAGGCGCGTGCGTTGCAACGGCATGCGGTCCAGTTCAAAGCCCTGAACCCGCTGCTGACGGGCGAACTCGGCGAGTTGCGCCTCATCCATCGGCGTGTCCAGCGCTTGCAGGTCAACAATGCCCTGACGGTGGACGACCTGCACCGGTGACGCCTGGCTGTCTTGCCAATGGAACGACGTGCGCAGGATTTCGTGACGCTGTACCACGCATTCCCACGCAGCACGGAAGCGCTCGATATCGAGGCCTTCCACCGACAGGTTGAGCTGGTTGACGTAGAGATCGTCGCCATCATCGGACAAGGTGTGGAACAGCATGCCCTGCTGCATCGGCGACAACGGATAGATGTCTTCGATGTCCGCGACCGGCACCGGCAAACCGTCCAGACGCGTCTGGCCCAGCGCTGCCAGCGGGAAGTCCGACGGCGTCAGGCCGTGGTTGCCCGGGGTCACGCAGTGTTCGATCAGCGCGGTCAGTTCACGCCCGTATTCATCGGCCACGGCCTGCACGGTCGCGGTGTCGAACATCTGCTCGCTGAAGCTCCACGACAGGCTCAGCTCACCGCCATACACCTGACCGTTGACCGACAGCCAGTTGCCCATCGGGGCACGTTCGCTGAGGTCACTGCCGGCACTTTCGCCGGCCGGCAGGAACAGCGCAGCCTCGTCGAACTGGCTATCGAACTGGCCGAGGTAGTTGAAGGTGATTTTTGGCGTGGGCAGTGCTGCCAGCGCCTCACGCGCCGAGGCATCACCCAGATAACGCAAGGCGCCAAAACCGATGCCCTTGTCGGGAATCGCACGCAGTTGCTCCTTGATCTGCTTGATCGAATCAGCAAAACCGCCGGCCGGCGTCAGATGCACCGGGAACACGCTGGTGAACCAGCCGAGGGTGCGGCTCAAATCGATATCGTCGAACAGGTCTTCACGACCATGACCTTCCAGCTGAATCAGTGCCGAGGCATGCCCGCTCCAGCGGCTGATGACCCGCGCCAGTGCGGTCAGCAGCAAGTCGTTGACCTGCGTGCGATAAGCCGCCGGGGCCTGTTGCAGCAGTTGTCTGGTCAGCTCAGGCGCAAGGCGCGTCTGCACACTTTGCGCGTAACGGTTTTCCAGGCTGCCGTCCGGGCGCTCGCACGGCACAGTGGCGATCGCCCCCTGCAAATGCTCACGCCAGAAAGTCTGTTCGTCATCGAGGCTGACGGTGTGCGCCTGCAAGCGTTCGGCCCAGGCTTTGAAGGCGCTGGTCTTGGCCGGCAACGCGACCTCGCGCCCGGCCTGGATCTGGCTGAACGCGGTTTGCAGATCTTCCAGCAGGATCCGCCACGAGACACCGTCGACCACCAGGTGATGCACCACCAGCATCAGGCGCTGAGTGTGATCCGGCAGATCGAACAGCACACCGCGCAGCAGCGGACCGTCGTGCAGATCGAGACTGCCCTGGGCCTGCTGACAGATCACTTCGATGTCAGCCGGATCCGTCAGCGTGCGCTGCCAGAGCAGTTCCTGCGCAGGCTCGACCGGACGGTGAGTGGCTGTCCAGCCCTCGGTCGTTTCACTGAACGAAAGGCGCAAGGCATCGTGATGCGCAACCAGTGCCTGGAGCACCTGCGCAACGGTCTCGGCGTGCAGCGTCATCGCCGGTTTGAGCAGCAACGACTGGTTCCAGTGATGGCGCTCGGGGATCTCGCTGGCGAAGAACCATTGCTGGAACGGCAACAACGGGGTCGTACCGCTGACCGGCCCCTGATCGATGCTCAGCAGCGTGCCGCCGGCCTGTGCCACCGCCGCCAGTGCCTGCACGGTCTGGTGCTGGAACAGATCCTTGGGCGTGAACTGGATTCCGGCCTGCCGCGCACGGCCGACCACTTGAATCGAGATGATCGAATCACCGCCCAGCTCAAAGAAGTTGTCCGTGGCGCTGACCCGCTCGAGGCGCAGCACATCGGCCCAGATCGTGGCGATACGCTGCTCCATTTCATTGCGCGGCGCCACGTAGCTGTTCTGCATCAGACTGGCGTCCGGTGCCGGCAGCGCCTTGCGGTCCAGTTTGCCGTTCGGGGTCACCGGCAGGTTCGCCAGCACCATCAAGTGCGCCGGCACCATGTGCGTTGGCAGGCTCTCTTTGAGAGCGTTACGCACGCTGTCGCGCCATTCCCCCAGATGTGCTTCTGCCACCGGCTGTGTCGGCACCAGATAAGCCACCAATTGCTTGCCGCTCGGCCCGGCATGCGCCAGCACCACGGCTTCGCGCACGCTGCTCAGTTCCAGCAGACGCGCCTCGATTTCGCCCAGTTCGATGCGGAAACCACGAATTTTCACCTGGTTGTCGACACGCCCCTGATAGTCGAACACGCCATCGGCGCGCTCGCGCACCAGATCGCCGCTGCGGTACAGACGACTGCCCGGCGCCCCGAATGGATCGGGTACGAAGCGTTCGGCGGTCATTGCCGGACGGTCCAGATAACCCCGGGCCAGCCCGGTACCGCCCAGATACAACTCGCCCATCACGCCCTGTGGCAATGCGTTGAGATCAGCGCTGAGCACACAGGTGCTGCGGTCGCCGATCCGCGTGCCGATCGGTGCATAGGCAGCGCCACACTCGTCATGGCGCCCGGCCTTCCAGATCAACGGGGTGACCACGGTTTCAGTCGGCCCGTAACCGTTGATGATGTACTGCGGCGCCAGTGCGGCACGTGCCCGTTCGAAACTGTCGTTGGGCACGGCATCGCCGCCGAAGCAGTAGATGCGCACCGCAGGCGGCTGGCCGACCTGTTCGGCGTGCTCGGCCAATTGCTGCAAGTACACCGGCGGGAACGCCGCCACCGTCACGCCGTGTTGTTGCATGGCGGTATAGGTCTGCTCCGGGCTCCACAGGCTGTCATCGCGCAGCAACAGCCGCGAGCCATGGGTCAGCGGGGTCAGCCAGCGTTCATGAGCGCCGTCGAAGGCGAACGACATGAAGTGCAGTTCGCAATCGTCCGGGGTCATTTCATAGCGCTGGCCGATCGCCTGGCAATGCATTGCCAGCGGTCCGTGCTCCACGCACACACCCTTGGGTTGGCCGGTGGAACCTGAGGTGTAAATCACATAGGCAAGGTTTTGCGCGTGTACCTCGACCTGCGGCGCAACGTCTGGCCATTCGGCGGTCGGCAGCGTGTCCAGATCCAGCGCACGCAAACCGGCGCTCAGCGGCAACCGCGTGCGCAGTTGCGAATCGCTGAGCAGCAGCGCGATGCCCGAATCTTCGATCAGGTAGGCCAGGCGCTCGCGCGGATAACTGGCATCCAGCGGCACGTAAGCACCGCCGGCCTTGAGCACCGCGAGCAAGGCCACCAGCATCGACGGGCTGCGCGGCAGCGCTACGCCGACACGCACTTCCGGCCCGACGCCTTCATGGATCAGCACATGCGCGAGGCGGTTGGCCTGGCTTTCAAGCTCGGCAAAGGTCAACGCCTGATCGCCACAACGCACGGCTTCCTGTTGCGCCTGCTGCGCCGCAATCACTGCGATGCGCTGATGCACCGGCAACGGATCCGTGCACGGTTGCGCACGATTGTTTTCCTGCAAACGGCGCTGTTCTTCACGGCTGAGCAGGGTCAACGCGCCGAGGCGCGCATTCGCCGACTGCACGAACTGCTCCAGCAGCGAGGCCAGTTGCGCGTGCAAGCGCACAATCGCATCCGGGCTGAAACTGGCGGCGGCAAAGCTGTAATGCACCGACAGGGTTTCACCGAGGTTGACCCCGACCGTCAGCGGGAAGTTGGTTTGTTCACGGGTGTCGACCGCGCCGAAATTCAGGCCCAGCGATGAACCTTGCTCCAGCGCTTCGGAGATCGGGTAGTTCTCGAACACCAGCAGGTTGTCGAACAAGCCATCGCTGCCCTGCCCCGACCAGCGCTGGATATCGGCCAGTGGCGTGTGTTCGAAATCACGCAGGGCGATGTTGAGCTCTTGCACGGTTTGCAGCCACTGGCTGACCGTCACTTGCGGTTCCGGACGGGCAATCACCGGCAAGGTGTTGATGAACAGACCGACCTGCTGCTCGACCCCCGGCAGGTTGGCCGGACGCCCCGACACGGTAGCGCCGAAGGCCACCGTCGGTTGCCCGGTGTAACGTTGCAACAGCAACAGCCACGCCGCTTGCACCAAGGTGTTGAGGGTGACTTTTTGCTGACGGGCAAACTCGCTCAAGCGCAACGTGCCTGTGGCGTCGATCCACTGCTGATAGTGTCCGGTACCGCCCTCGGCGCTCGCCGAACGATCCGCCAGACCCTGAGCCAGGCGGGTCGGCTCATCAAACCTGGCCAGACGTTCAAGCCAGAATTGCTCGCTGAGCTGACTGTCCTGACGCTGCAGCCAGGCGATGTAATCGCTGTAGCGGCCGATGGGCGCAACAGGCACTTGCCCGGCATAGCGTTGCAGCACTTCACCGAGCAACTGCGAGTTGCTCCAGCCGTCGAGCAAAATGTGGTGGCTGGTGTAGAGCAGTTCGTGACGGTCTTGCGCGGTGCGCACGACCACCAGGCGCAACAGCGGCACCTCGCTCAAGTCGAACGGACGGTTGCGCTCGGCCTCGGCCAGCGCATCCAGCGCTTCGCCCGGCTGGCCGCGCCAGTCGTGAACGGTGAACGGCAGCGTGGCCGAGCGTTCGACGATTTGCAGCGGCCGAGCCTGCTCGCCTCCCCAGACAAACCGGGTGCGCAGAATGTCATGGGCCTCCAGCGCCGCTTGCCAGGCCTGACGGAAACGCTCGACATCGAGCCCTTCCACCGACACCCGCATCTGGTTGATGTAATCGCCCGAGCCCTGCTCATACAAGGTGTGAAAGAGCATGCCCTGCTGCATCGGCGACAGCGGATAGACGTTGTCCACCGTTTGCGGATCGGTGATCAACTGATCGAGCTGCGCCTGAGTCAGGTCAGCCAACGGGAAATCCGACGGCGTCACGCCACGGTTGTGCGTATCACAGCAATGGGCGATCAGCGCATTGAGTTCTTGTGCATAGTCGTCAGCCAGACGCTGGATCGTCGCCTGATTGAACATTTCGTGACTGAACGACCAGCTGAGGTTGAGCTCACCGCCATAGACCTTGCCGTTGATGTCCAGCCAGTTGGCCAGCGGTGCCAGCGAGCTCTGTTCACGACCGGTGCTCTCACTGGCGGGCACGAACAGCGCGGCCTCGTCGAACTGGCTGTCGAACTGCCCCAGGTAGTTGAAGGTAATGCGCGGCACCGGCTGCGCGGCGAGTGTCTGCCGCGCGTGCTCATCGCCCAGGTAACGCAGGGCACCAAAACCCAGGCCTTTGTGCGGCACGCCACGCAGTTGTTCCTTGACCGCCTTGAGCGAGTCGGCCAAACCCATGGCCGGGGTCAGGCGTACCGGGAACAGGCTGGTGAACCAGCCGACGGTGCGGCTCAGGTCGATGTCTTCGAACAGTTCTTCACGGCCATGACCTTCGAGCTGGATCAGGGTCGAGGCCTGACCGGTCCAGCGACAGATCACCCGCGCCAGTGCCGTCAGCAGCACATCGTTGATCTGCGTGCGATAAGCGGCCGGCGCCTGCTGCAAGAGCTGGCGGGTCTGATCTGCATTCAAGCGGGTTTCCACGCTCGCCGCGTGACGGTTTTGCAAGGTCGCTGCCGGGTTGTCGCAAGGCAGATCGGCAGGCGCCTCGCCCAACTGTCCGGCCCACCACGTCAGTTCGCTTTGCAGCTCACCGCCGGCGAACGCTTGCAGGCGTTGCGCCCAGTCCTTGAACGGGCTGGTCTTGGACGGCAATTTGACCGTCTCGCCGTTCTGCAACTGCTCGCAAGCGTTCTGCAAATCTTCCAGCAACACGCGCCAGGACACACCGTCGACCACCAGGTGGTGGATCGCCAGCAACAAGCGCTGGCTGCCGTCGGCGACATTCAGCAGCACGGCGCGCAACAGCGGGCCATTTTGCAGATCAAGACTGCCTTGAGCGGCGTCGCACACCGCTTCGATTTCGTCGGCGTGCTGCACGCTCACCTGCTGCAACAACGGCTGGTTATCCGGCGCGCGATGCGTGGCCGTCCAGCCTTGAGCACCTTCGCTGAAGCTCAGGCGCAAGGCGTCGTGATGCGCAACCAATGCCTGCAAGGCGTGTTCGAGGACATCGGCGTCGACAGCTTGCGAAGGTTTCAGCAGCAGCGACTGGTTCCAGCGCTGACGCTCGGGAATCTGCAGTTCGAAGAATCGTTGCTGGAATGGCAGCAACGGTGTGCTGCCGGTCACTGCGCCCTGCTCGATGCCGAACGCCGCTTCGCCACGCTGGGCAACCCGGGCCAGACCTTGCACGGTCTGGTACTGGAACAGGTCCTTGGGGGTGATTCGCAGGCCGGCCTGACGTGCACGGCTGACCACCTGGATGGAGATGATCGAGTCACCGCCAAGGGCAAAGAAGTTATCCGTGACGCCCACCTGCTCCAGCCCGAGCACGGCCTGCCAGATCTCGCACAATTGCCGTTCGTTATCGTTGCCCGGCGCAAGATAGGTGTGCTGCTCCAGCGCCGCGTCAGGCTTGGGCAGCGCCTTGCGATCAAGCTTGCCGTTGGGGGTCAGCGGCAGTTGTTCGAGGAACAACAAATGCGCCGGCACCATGTATTCCGGCAGGTGCTCGCGCAGGCCGGCCTTGAGCACTTCACGCAGGCGCGCTTGCTCTTCGGCATTGCCCAGGGCACCGCTCGGCACGATATAGGCGACCAGTTGCTGACCGCTCGCGCCTTCCTGCGCCAGTACCGCCAGTTCGCGCACCGCTTCTTGCTGCAGCAGACGCGCTTCGATCTCGCCCAGCTCGATGCGGAAGCCGCGCACTTTGACCTGATGGTCGATACGACCGACGTACTGCAGGTTGCCGTCAACCTGATAACGCGTCAGGTCACCGGTGCGATAGAAGCGCTCGCCTGGAGCGCCGAACGGGTTCGGCAGATACTTTTCTGCGGTCAGCGCCGGCCGGGCCAGGTAACCGCGCGTGATGCCGGCACCGGCCAGATACAGCTCGGCGGCGACACCTTGCGGCACCGGTTGCAACTCGCCGTCGAGGACATAGCTGGCGGTGTGTTTCAGTGGCCGGCCGATGCTCGGCTGGCCACCCGCCGTGCGCCGTGTCCAGGTTGAATAGGTGGTGTCTTCCGACGGGCCGTACAGGTCGAAAACATGCTCGACCGTCGGTTGCGCATACAAAGTGTCGACCAGCGATTGCTTGAGCGGCTCGCCGGCCAGATTGATGATGCGCACGCTCGGCGGGATCTCGCCGCTGCGTTGCAGGGCGGCAATCGCCGAAGGCACGGTGTTGATCAGGCGCACCTGATCGCGGGCCGGCAACTGCGGCAATTCCAGGGCATTACGGGCGATGATCAGCGAACCACCGTTGGCCAGGGTGACAAACAGCTCCCACACCGACAGGTCGAAACACACCGACGTCGAGGCCAGCACGCCTTGAATATCGTCGCGGCTGTACACCGATTGCGACCAGTCGATCAACGCGAGCACGTTGCGATGGGCAATCGCCACGCCTTTCGGTTTGCCGGTGGAACCGGAGGTGTAAATCACATACGCCAGGTTGTCGGCCAACACCCGCGTTTGCGGCGCGTGCGCGGGATACGCAGCGAAATCCTCGGCGGTGTTGTCCATCAGCAAAACGTCGGTTTCCGCCGCAATCGCCAGACTGGCGGCGACGTCCCGTTCAGTCAGCAGGCACAGCGCACGGCTGTCTTCGAGCATGTAGGCGACGCGGTCGGCCGGATAATCCGGGTCGAGCGGCACGTACACGCCCCCGGCCTTGAGCACGGCCAGCAGCGCGACCAGCAGGTTCTCCGAGCGCTGCATCGCCACGCCGACGCGCACCTCCGGGCCGACGCCTCGCTCGATCAAGGCATGCGCCAACGGGTTGGCCCGTGCTTCAAGCTCGGCATACGTCAGATGCCGTTCGGCGAAGGTCACCGCGCGTGCATCCGGGGTCTGCGCCGCCTGACGAGCGATCAACTGATGAATGCACAGATCGCTGGCAAACGGTGCGTCCACCGGGTTCCAGTCGTGCAGCAATACCTGCCGCTCACCGGCATCGAGCAGCGGCAACTCGCCGACGCGTTGTTGCGCATCGCTGACGATGCCCTTGAGCAGCGCCTGCAAATGCCGGCCCATGCGCTCGATGGAGGCGGCTTCAAACAGGTCGGTGGCGTAGATCAGCGAGGCCCACACGCCTTCCGGCGATTCGTGGGTTTCCAGAGTCAGGTCGAACTGCGCCGTGAGGCTGTCCCAGTTCACACTTTCAACCGCCAGCCCCGGTAATTGCATGGCCTGATTAGCCTGCCGCGCGCCACTCTGATGGTTGAACATCACCTGGAACAACGGGCTGCGGCTCAGGCTGCGTTCCGGCGCCAGGGCTTCGACCAATTGCTCGAACGGCAGATCCTGATGCGCCTGTGCGCCCAACGCTGATTGTTTGGCCTGGGCCAGCAAGGCGCTGAACGTCATGCTGCTGTCGAAGTTGGCGCGCAAGACCTGGGTGTTGACGAAGAAGCCGATCAGACCTTCGGTTTCCGCGCGGTTTCGGTTGGCAATCGGCACGCCGATGCGAATGTCGTCCTGACCGCTGTAACGATGCAGCAAGGTCTGGAACGCTGCCAGCAACAGCATGAACATGGTCACGCCTTCACGGCGCGCAAGCTCTTGCAGGCCTTTGCTCAACGCCGCGTCCAGCTGCATGTCCAGACGTGCACCGCGATAGCTTTGCACCAACGGGCGCGGATGATCGGCCGGCAGCTCCAGCACACCCGGATCCGAGCCCAGATGTTCGACCCAATAGCTCAATTGCCGCTCGCGCTCACCGGCGTCCATCCAGCTGCGTTGCCACTGGGCGAAATCGGCGTACTGGATTGGCAACGGTGCCAGCGTGGCCGGTGCGCCCTGACTGAACCCGGCATAGAGTTCGATCAGTTCGCCGACCATCACCTGCATCGACCAGCCATCGGAAATGATGTGATGTTGCACCATCACCAGAACGTGATCGTCCGGTGCCAGCCGCAGCAGGCAGACCCGCAGCAAGGCATCCCGTTCGAGGTCGAACGGGCGGGCAATTTCGGCTTCGATGGCCGCGCGCAAACGCGGCTCATCGACTTCGCCGTCCAGCTCGCGAACCTCGATCTGCAAGGCAAACGGCGCCTTGATCAGCTGAATGGCCCTGTCCTGATCACCTCGGGCAAAACCGGTGCGCAGACTTTCGTGACGCTCGATCAGCGTATCGAAACTGCGTTGCAGTACCGCCATGTCCAGGGCGCCGCGCAAGCGCAACGCCGTGGGAATGTGGTACGCCGCGCTGTCCGGCTCCATCTGCCAGAGAAACCACTGCCGCTCCTGGGCATAAGACAAAAGCAGCGGTTCACCTTCGGTGCGCCGGAAAATCGGCGCGATGCCATAAAGGTTAATGCCCTGTTTGCCCAGTAGAATCGCCAGCGCCTTGCGTTTCTCGGGAGAAAGCGCGCCTACCGATTCAATCAACTGCTGCATGCCGTGGTCCTCTCAGGAAATCAGTTTTTCAAGTTCATCTGCTGATAAACGATTGAGAGCCTCCAAGGATTTAGCCAAAACATCATGAACGGGCTGCAAATCGGGTTGCAGGGCTTGTACGGCTTCGCTGAAAGCCGCCAGATCGGCACTGGCGAACAGGCTGGCCAACGGTACTTCGAAGCCCAGCAACTCACGCAGACGCAAGGCCACCTGAGTGGCCAGCAGCGAATGGCCGCCAAGTTCGAAGAAGTTATCGGTCAGGCCGACACGCTCCAGCTTCAAGACTTCGGCCCAGACCCCGGCGATCTGCTGTTGCAGTTCACTTTCAGGCGCCACATAGCTGTTTTGCAGCAGGCTGGCGTCCGGTTGTGGCAGGGCCTTGCGGTCAAGCTTGCCGTTGGCGGTCAGCGGCAGGCTGTCGAGCAGCAGCAGATGCGCCGGCACCATGTAATCCGGCAGGTTGTGCTTGAGCGCCTGGCGCAGAAGCTCACGCCACTGGCCCTGCTGGTCGAGCTCGACCGATTGATCGGCCACCAGATACGCAACCAGTTGCACGCCGCCGGCGCCTGGCTGATCCAGGACCACGGCCTGACGGATTTGTGGCAGCGCCAACAGTTGCGCCTCGATTTCACCCAGCTCGATACGGAAACCACGGATCTTCACCTGATGGTCGATACGTCCGGCGTACTCGATCCGGCCATCGGCGCGATAGCGCGCCAGGTCACCGGTGCGATACAGCCGCGCGCCGTCGTCACCGAACGGGTTCGGCACGAAACGCAAGGCGCTGAGGTCGGCACGCTTGAGATAACCCCGTGCCAGCCCGGCGCCGCTGACGTGCAACTCGCCGATGCAGCCTTTGGCCACCGGTTTCAGGTCGGCGTCGAGCACGTACCAGCCCAGGTCCGGGATCGGTTCGCCCAGCGGGCTGCCGGCATCCTGTTCGAGATCGGCCAGGGTCAGCGGACGGTAAGTCACATGGACCGTGGTTTCGGTGATGCCGTACATGTTGATCAGCTGTGGCGCAGCATCGCCGAAGCGTTCGAACCATGGACGCAGGCTGCGCACTTCCAGCGCCTCACCGCCAAACACGACGTAACGCAACGACAATTGCGGATCCTGTGGTGCGTCGCAAGCGACTTGCATCAGTTGCTTGAATGCCGACGGCGTCTGGTTGAGCACGGTGATGCGCTCACGGCACAGCAACGCATGGAACTCCTGCGGCGAGCGGCTGACGCTGTGCGGCACGATCACCAGACGCCCGCCATGCAGCAACGCGCCGAAGATTTCCCAGACCGAAAAGTCGAATGCATACGAGTGGAACAGCGTCCAGCGATCCTCGGCACCGAAGCTGAACCAGGGCTCCGTTGCCTCGAACAGACGCAGCACGTTGTCGTGAGCCAGCAACGTACCCTTCGGCTTGCCGGTGGAGCCCGAGGTGTAGATCACGTAAGCGAGGCTCGCGCTGTCGGCCCAGACCTGCGGATCGGTTGCCAATTGATCCTGCCAGCGGCTGTCGTCACCCAGCAGCAGGGTTTCGACGCGCTCGGCAACTTCCAGGTGATCGAGCACACCCGGCTGCATCAGCAGCAGGGCAATGCCGCTGTCTTCGATCATGTATTGCAGGCGCTCGGCCGGATACTGCGGATCCAGCGGCAGGTAAGCCCCGCCAGCCTTGAGGATAGCGACCAGGCCGACGATCATTTCGATCGAACGCTCGGCAGCCAGACCCACCAGCACATCGGCACCGACGCCACGTGCAATCAGGGCATGGGCCAGGCGATTGGCACGGGCGTTGAGTTCGCCGTAGCTCAATTGCTCCTCGCCCAGGCTCACGGCAATCGCCTCTGGTGCCCGACGCACCTGTGCCTCGATCAGCTGTGGCAGGGTGCGGGTTTGCGCAAAGGTGGCCGGTGCACGGTTCCAGTCATGCAACGTCGCCTGTTGTTGTGCGGCATCGAACAGGCTCAGATCGGCCAGCAGACGCTGCGCCGGCGAGTCGGCCATTTGCAACAACACGTACTGCAAGTGGCCTGCGATCTGCTCGATCTGCGCAGCACTGAAATGTTGCCGGGCATAGGCGAATTGCAACGACAGGCTGTCGCTCAGGTCCACCAGCACCGTCAACGGCAGATTGGTCTGTTCCTGGCTGCGCGCCTCGTCGAAACGCAAGCCTTGCGGCGCACCGTTGTTCAGCGCCTCCGATACCGGGTAGTTCTCGAACACCAGCAAGCTGTCGAACAAGCCTTCGCCGCGTTGTCCCGACCACCGCTGAATGTCCGCCAGTGGCGTGTATTCGAATTCGCGCATGGCCAGGTTCAGCGCCTGCACCGATTGCAGCCACTCACCGAGGGCTTGCTCGACACGCGGAGTGGCGATTACCGGCAAGGTGTTGATGAACAAGCCGATCTGTTGTTCGACACCTGGCAACTCGGCCGGACGCCCGGCGACCGTAGCACCGAACGCCACGGTCGGTTGCCCGGTGTAACGCTGCAACAGCAACAGCCAGGCGGCCTGCACCACGGTGTTGAGGGTGACCTTGTGCTGACGGGCAAACGCACCCAGACGTTGAGTCTGCTCACGGTCGAGCCAACGGGTTTGCTGGTCGTAACCGCTCTGGCCGACAGTTGCCAGCGTATCGAGGCAGCTGCGGGCCAGGTGGGTCGGCTCGTCGAGGCCGGCCAGACGCTCAGTCCAGAAGCGCTCGCTGGCCTGACCGTCCTGACGCTGCAGCCAGCCGATGTAATCGCCATAACGGCCCACCGGCGCGGCCGGGGTTTCACCGGCGTAGCGCTGCAGCACTTCGCCGAGCAGCTGCGAGTTGCTCCAGCCATCCATGAGGATGTGATGGCTGGTGTAGATCATCTCGAAGCGGTCATCGCCGGTTTGTACCAGCACCAGACGCAGCAGCGGCGCCTGCAACAGATCGAAGCCCTGTTGCAGTTGCTCCTGTGCCAGCCCGTCGAGCGCCTCCGCCAGATCAGCGCGACCGCGCCAGTCATGCAGGCTGAATGGCAGTTCGGCCTGACGCTGGACGATTTGCAGCGGCTGCTCCTGCTCGGAGATCCACACAAAACGCGTGCGCAGAATCGCATGGCGATCGACGGCGCCCTGCCAGGCCTGACGCAAACGCTCGGGATCAAGGCCTTCGACGCTGACGCGCATCTGGTTGATGTAATCCCCCGAACCTTGTTCGTACAGGCTGTGGAACAACATGCCCTGTTGCATCGGCGACAGCGGGTAGATGTCTTCGACATCGGCACCGGCGTCCGGCAACGCATCGAGCTGTTGCTGGTTGAGCGGCGCCAACGGGAAGTCCGACGGCGTGACGCCGGCATTGCGTGCAGCGCAGCAATGCTCGATCAGCGCCGCCAGTTCGATCGCGTACTCATCGGCCAGGCGCGCAATGGTTGCTTCATCGAACATCTCGCGGCTGAACGTCCAGTCCAGGCTCAGCTCACCGCCATAAACCTGACCATTGAGCTCCAGCCAGTTGCCCAGCGGCGCCAACGGACTCTGTTCGTCGCCGGCCTTTTCGCTGGCCGGCGCGAACAGTGCGCCGTCATCGAACTGGCTGTCGAACTGCCCGAGGTAGTTGAACGTGATGCGCGGCGTCGGCAGTGCCGCCAGCTCGCGGCGGGTCGCATCATCGCCGAAGTAACGCAGTACGCCGAAGCCCAGGCCCCTGTCGGGAATCGCCCGCAACTGCTCCTTGATCTGCTTGATCGAACCGTCGAACGACGCGGTCGGAGTCAGGCGCACCGGGAACAGACTGGTGAACCAGCCGACGCTGCGACTCAGGTCAAGGTCGTCGAACAGGTCTTCACGACCATGCCCTTCCAGCTGAATCAAGGTCGAGGCCTGCCCCGTCCAGCGGCAGATGACCCGGGCCAGCGCGGTCATCAGCAGGTCATTGACCTGAGTGCGGTACGCCGCCGGCGCCTGTTGCAGCAGTTGTCGGGTCAGCGCTTGATCGAGGCGCGTCTGCACTGTGCGCGCATCGCGATTTTGCAGGCTGGCCTGCGGATTGATGCACGGCAGATCGACGGGCGCATCAGCCAATTGTGCGCGCCACAGGTCGAGTTCACCCGCACGTTGCGGCGCGTGCTGTTGCAAACGTTCGGCCCAGTGCTTGAAGGCGCTGGTCTTGGCCGGCAGACGCAGGGGCTTGCCGTCGATGTGCTGCTGATAAGCACTTTGCAAATCTTCCAGCAGAATCCGCCAGGACACACCATCCACCACCAGGTGGTGCACCGCCAGCAACAAGCGTTGTGAACCATCGGCCAGGCTCACCAGCAAGCCACGCAACAGCGGGCCTTGAGCCAGATCGAAGCTGCGCTGCGCCGCAAGGCAGGCTTCCTGCAATTGTTGTTCATCGCTGACCGACGCCTGCATCAACAGCTCGTGTCTGACGCTTGTTGCGTGGTGATTCGCGGTCCAGCCGTCGCTCGATTCAGTGAACGACAGGCGCAAGGCATCGTGATGCACAACCAACGCTTGCAAGGCTTGCTCAAGCGCATCGGCCTCAATGCTGATGGCCGGTTTCAGCATCACGGACTGGTTCCAGTGATGACGCTCGGCAATGTCTTGCGCGAAGAACCACTGCTGGAACGGCAGCAACGGCGTGGCGCCGCCGACCGGGCCCTGGTCGATCAGCGTCGCGCCTTCACCCAGCGTCGCGACACCCGCCAGCGCCTGGACGGTCTGGTACTGGAACAGGTCTTTGGGAGTAAAGCGGATGCCGGCCTGACGGGCACGGGCCACCACTTGAATCGAAATGATCGAATCGCCACCCAGTTCAAAGAAGTTATCGCCCAGCCCTACTCGCGGCAGCTTCAGCACATCGGCCCACACCGCCGCGATGCGTTGTTCCAGCTCGTTGCGCGGCGCGATGTATTCGGCCTTGCCGGCCCCCAATTCGGGTTTCGGCAGCGCCTTGCGATCCAGCTTGCCATTGGGGCTCAACGGCATCTGCGCAAGATTCAGCCACTGATTGGGCACCATGTACTCCGGCAGTCCGGCGTGCAGATGACGCATCAGGGTGTCGCGCCAGCCCGCGCTTTCTTCGTTCAACACCACGTAGGCGGTCAGCAGCTTGCCGTCGATCACCAGCACCGCCGCTTCACGGACGTTGCCATGCTCCAGCAGACGCGCTTCGATTTCACCGAGCTCGATCCGCAAGCCGCGCAGTTTGACCTGATGGTCGATCCGGCCGGCGTATTCGATTACGCCGTCGGCGCGGTAGCGCGCCAGGTCACCGGTGCGGTAGATCCGCTCGCCATCGCCATAGGGGCTGACGGCAAAACGTTCGGCGGTCAGCGCCGGACGCTGGTGGTAACCCCGTGCCAGACCGACGCCCGCCAGGTACAACTCGCCGAGGACACCGGTCGGCACCGGCTCGAGGTTGTCGTCAAGGATGTAGCAGCCGAGGTTGGCAATCGGCTGTCCGATCGGCACGCTGTCGCGGCCCTCCTCCACACACGTCCAGTGCGTGACGTCGATGGCGGCTTCGGTCGGGCCGTAAAGGTTGTAAAGCCCGGCAGTCGGCAGTTTGGCGAAGACTTGCTGTTGCGCGTCCGCCGGCAGTGCTTCGCCACTGCACACGATGCGTTGCAGGCTGGTGCACGTGGCGACATCGGCGTCCTGCAGGAAGGCTTGCAACATCGACGGCACAAAGTGCAGCGTGGTGATGTGCTCACGGTTGATCAACGCCACCAGTTTTGCCGGATCGCGGTGATCGCCCGGCGCTGCGACGACCAGCCGTGCGCCGGTCATCAGGGGCCAGAAGAACTCCCACACTGAAACGTCAAAGCTGAACGGCGTCTTCTGCAGCACGCTGTCGCCTGCACCGATGTTGTAGGCCTGCTGCATCCAGCACAGGCGGTTGGTCAGGGCGACATGACGGTTGCCGGCACCTTTCGGTTTGCCGGTGGAACCGGAGGTGTAGATCACATAGGCAAGGTTTTCACCAGTGACCGCCACGTCCGGATTGTGGCTGGCGAAGCCCTCCAGCGATTCCTCGAGCAACAGGGTCTGCACCTGGCCGCTCAATGGCAATGCATCGAGCAGATGTGCCTGGGTCAGCAACAGCTGCACGCCGCTGTCTTCGATCATGTAGGCCAGGCGATCCTGCGGGTATTCCGGATCGAGCGGCACGTAGGCGCCCCCGGCCTTGAGCACGGCCAGCAGACCGATGACCATTTCCATAGAGCGTTCGGCGGCGATGCCGACCAGACTTTCAGGCCCGACATCCTGCGCCATCAGCTTGTGCGCAAGCTGGTTGGCGCGGGCATTGAGCTGTGCGTAGCTCAGGCATGCGTCGGCGTATTTCAGCGCCGCGGCGTCCGGAGTGCGCAGCACTTGCGCCTCGATCAACTGCTGCACGCTCAGGTGCAGCGGGTACTCGGTGGCGGTGGCGTTCCAGTCTTCGAGGATCTGCTGGCGCTCTTGCGCGGCGAGCATCGGTAACGCGGCGATCGCTTGCTGTGGCTCAGCAACGATCGCCCGCAGCAATGCCTGCCAGTGTTCGAACAGGCGCGCAATGGTCGCCGCTTCAAACAAGTCGCTGGCGTAGGTCAGGCTGACCATCAGCCCGGCGGCGGTTTCCGTGGTGTCCAGGGTCAGGTCGAATTGTGCGGTGGCGCTGTTCCAGGGCAGGCCTTCGATGCGCAAATCCGCCACATCGGTGACCGGCGCGGCATCGCGCTGGTGGTTGAACAGCACCTGGAACAACGGGCTGTGGCTGAGGCTGCGCTCTGGTGCCAGCGCTTCCACCAGTTGCTCGAACGGCAGATCCTGATGCGCCTGGGCGCCCATTGCAGCCTGACGGGTCTGCGCCAGCAGATCACGGAAACTCAGGTCACCGGCAAACTGCGCACGCATCACCTGGGTGTTGACGAAGAAGCCGATCAGGCCCTCGGTTTCGGCGCGGTTGCGGTTGGCAATCGGCACGCCGACGCGGATATCGTCCTGACCGCTGTAGCGGTGCAACAGGGTCTGGAACGAGGCCAGCAGGAGCATGAACATCGTCACCCCCTCACGTCGGGCAACCTCCTGCAATTGCGTGCTCAACGCGGGTTCCAGTGGCGCATCAAGTCGCGCCCCACGGTAGCTCTGCACCGCCGGACGCGAATGGTCCAACGGCAACTCCAGCACCGGTTGTTCGCCGCCAAGCTGGCCCACCCAATAATCGAGCTGACGCTGACGCTCGCCCGCCTCCATCCACTGCCGTTGCCACTGGGCGAAATCGGCGTATTGCAGCACAAGCGGGGCCAGCACCAGCGGTTGCCCAGTGCGCGCGGCGGCATACATCGCCATCAGTTCGCGCACCATCACTTGCATCGACCAGCCGTCAGAAACGATGTGGTGCTGAGTGATCACCAGCACGTGATCATCCGCCGCCAAGCGCAGCAGGCTGACCCGCAGCAGCGGCCCGTTGAGCAGATCGAACGGCTGGCGGATCTGCGCCTGCACCCAGTTCGAAAGATTGTCCTCGGTGTCGAGGCTGTACTGTTCAATCGTCAGTTGGCCCAGCGCATGAATCACCTGCACAGTGCGCTCGTCGTCCTGACGGAACGTGGTGCGCAACGGTTCGTGACGCGCCACCAGTTGATTGAAACTGTTCTGCAATGCGGTGATGTCCAGCGCACCACGCAAGCGCAGCGCACTCGGCACGTGGTAAGCGGCACTGTCCGGCTCCAGCTGCCAGAGGAACCACTGCCGTTCCTGGGCGTAAGACAACGCCAGTGCATCACCGCGCTGCAACGCCGTCATCGGCACGCTTTCGCTGTGTTGCAGGGTGGCGCAGGCGGCGGCAAAGGCTTGCAGGGTCGGTTGCTCGAACAGGGTTCGCATCGGCACATCAATTTTGAGCGTCTGGCGGACCCGGGAAATCACCTGGGTGGCCAGCAACGAATGGCCGCCTCGTTCGAAGAAGTGATCGTTGAGCCCTACCGCGCCGGACTCCAGCACGGCTTCCCAGATCTGTGCCAGTTGCACTTGCAGCAAGGTTTGCGGCGCTGCATGGACGCTTTGGTCCTGGCTCAGCTCGACTTTCGGCAACGCAGTGCGATCAAGCTTGCCGTTGTTGTTCAAAGGCAACGCATCTATCGACAGCAGGTGCGCCGGCACCATGTAATCGGGTAGTACCTGTTGCAGCGAAGCCTTGAGCGAGTCCAGCCACTGCCCCTGCGCGGTCGCAGGTTCGATGCCGGCTTCGGGAACCACATAAGCCACCAGTTGCGCGCCACCCGGGAAATCCTGAGCGATCACCGCAGCGGCACGCACGCCCTCCTGCGCTTGCAGACAGGCTTCGATTTCACCCATCTCGATGCGCAAGCCACGAATCTTCACCTGGTGGTCGATACGCCCGGCGTACTCCAGATCAGCGTTTTCGTTGTAACGCGCCAGGTCGCCACTGCGATACAGACGCGCCCCCGCCTCGGCGGCAAACGGGTCTGGCAGGAAGCGTTCGGCGGTGAGGGCCGGACGATCGAAATACTGCTGCGCCAGACAGGCGCTCGCACCAATGCACAACTCGCCGACACCGCCGGCCGGCAACAATTGCCCGGCGCTGTCGAGCACGTACAACGCGCGGCCGGGAATGGCCCGGCCAATCGGAATGCCGAAGGTGTCGCTGGCATCGCTCAAACGGCAATCGTGAACGCTCGACACCACCGTCGCCTCGGTCGGCCCGTAGGTGTTGAGCAAGCGCACATCGCTCAGCCCTGCTTCGTGCCACAGACGCAGGCCTTCGACCGACATGGCTTCGCCACCGACATGCACCTGGCGCAACGCGCCCAGACTGGCGACGTTGCCGCCAGCGCATTCACGCGCCAGCAAGAACCAGTAGGCCGCCGGCAAGTCCGCCAGGGTCACGCCATGGCCAACGATCTCGTCCGCCAGCCGGATCACATCCCAGAGTTCGTCGCCGCGCATGATCAGCGCCGCGCCGACACACAGCGGCGGGTAGCACTGCTCGACAAAACCGTCGAAGCTGAAAGTCGCAAATTGCAGCACGCGATCATCGGCAGTCAGCGCCGAATACTCGGCACCGGTCTGGCAGAATTCGCGCAGCGCCGCATGGGCAATCGCCACGCCTTTTGGCTGACCGGTGGAGCCCGAGGTGTAGATCACGTAGGCCAGGTCATCGACCGTGGCGTGATTCAGCGGATCGCTGTCCGGATAAGCCCCCAGCGTCTCGATGATGTCGCCCAGCTGCAAATACTCCAGGCCAACCGGAAGCGGCACGTCTTGCAGGAGAGCGGACTCATCGAGCAGCAGATCGACACGGCTGTCTTCGATCATGTAGGCCAGACGCTGGGCCGGGTAGTTGGCATCAAGCGGCACGTAAGCGGCGCCCGTCTTCAGCACGGCCAGCAGGCTGACGATCATTTGCGGGCCACGACGCAGTGCCAGGCCGACACGTTTGCCCGGCGCGGCACCGCTGGCCAACAGACGGTGGGCAAGGCGATTCGACTGGCGGTTCAGTTCGTCATAGCTCAGGCGCTGTTCACCGCACTGCACGGCCAGAGCCTTCGGTGTGGCTTTGGCCTGGGCGGCAATGCGCTCGTGTACCAGACCTGTGTACTGCAACTGCGGCGCTGGCGGCTGGCAGTGGGCGAGGATGGCGTGGGTGGTGGCTTCATCGAGCAGCGTCAGGTTGCCGAGGCAGCCTGTGGCGTTGCTGATCAGTTGCGCCAGCAAGTGGCGCAGGTTGGCACAAAGCGAGCGCACCTGGGCAGCGCTGAAACGCGAGGCGTCGTAGCTCATCTCCAGGCTCAGCGTGGCACCGAGTTCGATGCCCAGCGTCAGTGGATAGTGGGTGCGTTCGTGGTTGTGCAGGTTGCCGAAGGTCAACCCGGCCGGAGCGCCCTGTTTCAGCGCTTCGGCGACCGGGAAGTTTTCGAACACCAGCAGGCTGTCGAACAGCGCCGAGCCCTGATGCCCTGCCCAGCCCTGAATGTCGTACAGCGGCACATGCTCGAACTCGCGCAGGGCCAGGTTCTGCGCTTGCAGATCACTCAGCCACTGCCCGACGCGTTGATCCGGACGCGGGTTGCACACCAGCGGCAGGGTGTTGATGAACAGCCCCAGTTGCTGCTCGATGCCCGGCAGCGGCGCCGAACGACCGGCCACCGTGGCGCCGAACGCTACGCAATCCTGCCCGGTGTAGCGTTGCAGCAACAGGCTCCAGGCCGCTTGCAGCAACGTGTTGAGGGTGACTTTGTGCTGACGGGCGAATTCGCCCAGACGCCGTGTTGCGGCTTCGTCGATCACCTCGCGATGCTCGTCAGTGCCATGGCCGGCCACCGGTGGACGCAGGGCATCGGCAAGCAGCGTCGGCGCCTGCAACGGCGCCAGCGCAGCATTCCAGAACGCCTTGCCGGCGTCTGCCGATTGTTGCTGCAACCAGCCCATGTAATCGCGGTAATGACCGATCGGTGCCGGCAGTGAGTGCCCGGCGGCGTAGTGGGAAATCACCTCGCCCAGCAACTGCGCATTACTCCAGCCGTCCATCAGGATGTGATGGCTGGTGTAGATCAAATGCCAGCGATCGGCGCCGGTGCGCACCAGTTTCAGGCGCAGCAACGGCGCGCAGTCGAGTTCGAAACCCTGCGCCCGCTCAGTCTCGGCCAGCGCATCGGTGTCCGTGTTTTCCAGCACCTGCAGCGGCAGTTGCACCTGGCGGCTGATCACCTGATGGGCGCTGTCCAGGCCTTGCCAGTGGAAGCTGCTGCGCAGCACATCATGACGCGCCAGCGCCGCTTGCCAGGCGCCGGCAAAACGCTGCGGATCAAGGCCCTGGATGTCCAGGCGCATCTGGCTGATGTACGCCTCGGCCTGCGGTTCGTACAGGGTGTGGAACAACATGCCCTGCTGCATCGGCGACAGCGGATAGACATCTTCGATGTCGGCAGCGGCGACCGGCAACGCATCCAGTTGCGCCTGGCTGATGCGCGCCAACGGGAAGTCCGAAGGCGTGGCGTGCGCGGTGTCGAGGGCGCAGCAGTGCTCGATCAGTGCCGTCAGTTCGGCTGCGTAGCGATCAGCCAGGCTCTGCACGGTGGCGCTGTCGAACATCTGCGAACTGAAGCCCCAACTCAGGCTCAATTCGCCGCCATAGACCTGGCCTTCGACCGTCAGCCAGTTATCCAGCGGGGCCTGGGAATCCTGGGCGACACCGCCGGACTCGGCGGATGGCACCAGCAGCGCCTGCTCATCGAACTGGCGATCGAACTGTCCCAGGTAGTTGAAGGTAATGCGCGGCGGTGGCAGCAACGCCAGCTCTTCGCGCACCGACGGCGCCGCCAGATAACGCAGCACGCCGTAACCCAGACCTTTGTCCGGCACCGCACGCAGTTGTTCCTTGATCGCCTTGATCGAACCGTCGAGATCCTCGGTCGCCACCAGATTGACGGCGAACAGGCTGGTGAACCAGCCGATGCTGCGCGTCAGGTCGATGTCGTCGAACAGGTCTTCACGGCCATGGCCTTCCAGTTGAATCAGGGTGCCCGGCTGACCGCTCCAGCCACTGATGGTGCGCGCCAGCGCCGTCAGCAACAGATCGTTGACCTGCGTGCGATACGCCGCCGGTGCCTGCTGCAGCAGTTGGCGAGTGCGCCCGGCGTCCAGACGCCATTCGATCTTCTGTCCGAAACGGTTTTCCAGGCTGCCTTCAGGACGTTCGCACGGCAGATCCTGCGCGGTGTTGTGCTGGGCTTTCCAGTAAGCCAGTTGATCGTCGAAGCGCGACGCCTCGGTGCTCAGGCGTGCAGTCCAGTTCTTGAACGCGCTGGTTTTGGCCGGCAATTGCACGCCACCGCCCGCCGCGAGCTGTTCGTAGGCTTGCTGCAGATCTTCCAGCAACACACGCCACGACACGCCGTCGACCACCAGGTGATGGACGATCAGCGACAGGCGCTGACTGCCATCGGCCATGGTCACCAACACCGCGCGCAACAACGGCCCGTTAGCCAGATCAAGGCTACGTTGGGCTTCGTCGCAATGGGCAGTCAGTTGCCCGGCGGTCTCGGCCGTTCGCTGCCACAGGTCAGCGCGTTCGACCTGTGCGGCGTACGCTTGCTGCCAGCCTTCGGCGCCCTCGACAAAACGCAGGCGCAAGGCATCGTGATGATTGATCACATGGGTCAACGCGGCGTCGAGCCATTGAGCATTCAGCGTCTCGCGCGGGGTCAGCAACAGGGACTGGTTCCAGTGCTCACGCTGCGGCATCGCCCGGCTGAAGAACTGTTGCTGGATCGGCCCCAACAAGGCCTCGCCCGTCGCCGGCGCCTGATCCACCGAACTGTGGCTGTCGAAGATCGCGACCAGCGCCAGACTGCGCACCGTCTGATACTGGAACAGATCGCGCGGGCTGATACGGATCCCGGCCTGCCGAGCGCGGCTGACCACTTGAATCGAAATGATCGAATCGCCACCCAGCTCGAAGAAGTTGTCCTCCAGCCCCACACGTTGCAGGCCGAGTACGTCCTCCCAGATCGCCGCCAGGGCTTTTTGCATGGCATCCTGCGGCGCGACAAAAGTTTGCTGCGGCGCAGCGTCCGGTTGCGGCAAGGCCTTGCGATCCAGCTTGCCGTTGGCGGTGACCGGCAACCTGGCCAGCGTCATCAGGTAAGTCGGCACCATGAATTCCGGCAGGCTGCCGAGCAGCCAGGCCTTGACGTCCTGTTGCCATTGTTCGTCTGTCTGAGCGGTTTCCAGCACCAGATAGCCGACCAGATGTTTGCCACCCTGCACCAGCACCACGGCTTCACGCACCAGCGGATGCTGCATCAGGCGGGTTTCGATCTCGCCCAGCTCGATGCGCAAGCCGCGCAGCTTCACCTGATGATCGAGACGTCCGAGGTATTCAATGACGCCGTCGGCACGCTGGCGTACCCGGTCACCGGTGCGGTACAGGCGCGCGCCATCATGGAACGGGCACGGCACAAAACGCTCGGCGGTCAGTGCCGGGCGCCGGTGATAACTGCGCGCCAGCCCTGCCCCGCCCAGATACAGCTCACCGGCCACACCGCTCGGCACCGGCAACAGCTCGGCGTCGAGCACATGGGTGCGCAGGTTGGCGATGGGCCGCCCGATCGGCACGCTGTCGGCGCCTTCATCGAAACAGGTCCAGTGCGTGACATCGATGGCCGCTTCGGTCGGGCCGTACAAGTTGTAGAGTCCGGCGTTCGGCAGTCTGGCGAACACTTGCAGTTGCGCGTCCAGCGGCAGCGCTTCGCCGCTGCAGACAATGCGCTTGAGGCCGGTACAGGCCTCGACGCCCGGCTCATGAATAAACGCCTGCAACATCGACGGGACAAAGTGCAGCGTGCTGATGCCGTAGCGGTTGATGGTCTCGATCAACAGCGATGGATCGCGGTGCGCGCCCGGCGCTGCCACGACCAGACGCGCACCGGTCAGCAGCGGCCAGAAAAACTCCCACACCGACACGTCAAAGCTGAACGGGGTTTTCTGCAGCACCGAATCGCTGGCATCCAGCCCATAAGCCTCTTGCATCCAGCACAAACGGTTGACCAGCGCCGCATGACTGTTGCCGGCGCCTTTCGGTTTACCGGTGGAGCCGGAGGTGTAAATCACGTACGCGAGGTTCTGCGGATCGACGACTGCCTCGACACGGCTTTCGCTGTAGCGATCCAGCCAGTCGGCTTCCTGATCGAGGGTAATCACCTTCACCCCTGCCGTCGGCAGCGAGGACAGCAACGCACTCTGGGTCAACAGCAAGGTAATGCCGCTGTCCTCGATCATGTAGGCCAGGCGCTCTTGCGGGTACTCCGGATCCAGTGGCACATAGGCGCCGCCGGCCTTGAGAATCGCCAACAGGCCGATCACCATTTCCAGTGAACGCTCGACGCAGATCCCCACCAGGCTGTCGGCCTGCACGCCTTGCTCACGCAGCAGACGGGCCAGTTGATTGGATCGCGCATCCAGTTGCGCGTAACTCAGGGTTTGGTCGGCGAACACCAGCGCCGGTGCATCCGGGGTGCGGGCCACCTGGGCTTCGATCAATTGATGAATCGGTTGCCCGGTCGGATAAACCGCTGTTGTAGCGTTCCAGGCATGCACCAGCGTGTGCTGCTCGTCCGCGTCCAGCAATGGCAGCTCACCAATGCGTTGCGCGGGATCAGCGACCATCGCCTTGAGCAGACGCAACCAGTGGCGCGCCATGCGTTCGATGGTCGACGCGTCGAACAGATCGCTGGCGTAAGTCAGTGCCGCGTGCAGCTTGCCGCCCTTCTCGTAGGTGTCGAGTGTCAGGTCGAACTGAGTGGTGCGGCTTTGCCAGTCGAGGCTGTCGAGCACCAGGCCCGAGGCTGTGCTCAGGGCAGCGATATCGGCCACCTGCGGCTGGTGGTTGTACATCACCTGGAACAGCGGCGTGTGACTGAGGCTGCGCTCCAGTTTCAGCGCTTCGACCAGTTGCTCGAACGGCAGATCCTGATGCGCCTGGGCGCCGAGCGCCGTCTCTTTGATCGCCTGCAGCAACGCATCGACGCGGGTCTGGCCATCGACTTTGGTGCGCAGCACCTGGGTGTTGACGAAGAAACCGATCAGGCCTTCGATCTCGGCGCGATTGCGGTTGGCGATCGGCACGCCGACACGGATGTCGGTCTGCCCGGTATAACGGTGCAGCAGCGCATTGAACGCGCCGAGCAACAACATGAACAACGTGACCTGATGCTGTTGTGCGGTGGCGCGCAACTGATCGGCCAACTGGCCGTCAACGGCGAACTCATAGCGTGTACCGCGATAGCTCGGCATGGCCGGACGCGAATGGTCCAGCGGCAGTTCCAGCACCGGGTGCTCGTCACCCAGCTGCGCCTGCCAGTACTCCAGTTGCCGCGCCTGCTCGCCGGCCTCCAGCCAGCGACGTTGCCACAGGGCGTAATCGCTGTACTGAACCGGCAGGGCTGCCAGCGCCGGCGGCTGGCCGGCATCGAAAGCGTCATAGCTACGGATGAATTCGTCGATCAGCACATTCATCGACCAGCCATCGGAAACGATGTGATGCAGGGTCAGCAGCAATACGTGCTCCTGCTCGGCGAGCTTGAGCAAGGTGACCCGCAGCAACGGCCCGACCGCCAGATCGAACGGCAACACCGATTGCTGTTCGGCGGCACGAACGACAGCCTCCTCGCGTCCGGCCGCCGGTAGCGCGCTGAAATCTTCGTGGTGGATGTTCAAGGTTGCCGTGGCCGGCACTTGCAGCAGGCTGTCATCCGCCTGGCGCTGGAACACCGTGCGCAAGGTTTCATGTCGCGCCACCAGTGCAGCAAACGCCTGCTCCAGTGCTGGCAGATTCAGCCGCCCGGTCAGGCGTACCGCGCCCGGCAAGTTGTAGGCGCCGCTGTGCGGGTCCAGTTGCCAGAGAAACCACATCCGTTGCTGCGCGTAAGACAACGCCTGGCGATCTTCGGCCTCGATCCCGGCAGGAATCGGGAATCGGGCGAAATCCACGCCCTCCTTTTGCAGGGCCGCGAGGAACATCTGGCGCTTTTCCAGGGGCAACCCGATAAACCGGCGAGCAAGTTTCAAGGAGTCTTCAGCATTCATTTCTTAGCATCCGGATCAGTAGGCAGGAAGCACAAAGGCACGTCGTCCCTATAAAACGAATGCACACCGGAAAAATTAGCGAATGAGAAGAACTATCAGGAGGGAAACAGGCGGGAATTTTCAGACAGGCAGAAAACCCTGCGGACGCGAGCCAGCTCGCTCACGCAGGGTTTCCAGTTGTTCAGGCAATGGCAGGCATCGAGTGCCGGCGGTGATGCACGTCGAGCTGGTCCTTGATGACCTTCAGCACTTTGGCCTCGTGTTCATGGATGAAGAAATGACCGCCGGCCAGCATGTCCACGGAGAAACTGCCGAGGGTTTCCTTGCTCCAGCCGATCAATTGCTCGGTGGTCGCACGGTCGGTGGTACCGCCAAGTACATGCACCGGGCATTTGAGCAGCGGGCGCTGGATCGGCTGGAAACGCCCGCACAGCAGAAAGTCGGCCCGCAGCACCGGCAAGGTCAGGCTCATCAATTCGGCGTTGGCGAGAATTTCTTCGCTGGTGCCATTCAAGGTGCGCAACTGCTCGATCAGTTCGGCATCGCTCTTCGGTTCGGCGAAGCCGCGATCGTAGTCACTGCGCAGCGTCGGCGCCGCCGTGCCGGAGGCGAACAGCGCAACCGGCTCCGGCAATCCCAGAGCGCGCAAGGCATGGGCCAGTTCGCAGGCCAGCAGCGCGCCGAGGCTGTGGCCGAAAATGGCATAAGGCGCACGCAGGGTCGTTTGCAGTTCGCTGGCCAACTGACGGGCCAGCGCCCGCATATCGGTTTGCAGCGCTTCGCCAAAACGCGCGCCGCGACCCGGCAGTTCTACCGGTTGCAGCGTCAGCCACTGCGGCAATTTGCGGCGCCAGCGGCTGTAGACCATGGCACTGGCGCCCGAATAAGGAAGGCACAGCAATGTCAGCTGAGTCACCCGGCTTACCTCGAAAAGTTGTCTGTATAAAAGAACGAAGGCGGTCCTGCAGAAATTAGCCCGCGTGCGTCTATCCAGTCATTTCAAGTGGCGGAAACTCTGCACCGCCGAACACAGCACCACTGCCCCGGCGACAATCGCCAGCCAGAAGCCGCTGCGGGCACCGAACCCATCCACCAGCGCGCCGGAACCGGCGGCGCCGATGGCCACGCCGATGCTCAGGCCGGTCACCAGCCAGGTCAGGCCTTCGGTGAGTTTGGCCGGCGGCACGATGCGTTCGATCAACGCCATCGCCACGATCAGGGTCGGCGAGAAGAACAGCCCGGCGATGAACACCGCCACGGCCAGGCCGAAGATGTTGGTCGCCAGCAACAGCGGCAGCGTGGTCACTGCGGTCGCCAGGCCGCCGTAAAGAAACAGACGCGGCAACGGCAGCTTCGAGCGCATCGCCCCGAACGCGATGCCCGCCAGGCAGGAACCGATGGCATACACCGACAACACGATGCTCGCCGCTGCCGGCTGCCCTTGTTGTTGGGCGAACGCGACGCTGACCACATCGACCACGCCGACGATCATGCCCATGGCGACCATCAACAGCAGCAGCCATTGCACGTCGGTGGAGCGAATGATCGAACCTTGATGCTCTGATTCGTGAGGATGCACCGGTGGCTCGGTGCTGCGCTGGGCGACAAACGCCGTCACGCCGATCGCCAGCATTATCAGCGCCGCCAGCGGCCCGGCTTCGGGAAACACGCCGACGCACAGCCCCACCGACAGCGGCGGCCCGACGATAAAACAGACTTCGTCGAGCACCGACTCCAGCGCATAAGCGGTCTGCAATTGCGGCTGGCCGCGATAGATTTCCGTCCAGCGCGCCCGCACCATCGCCGACATGCTCGGCATGCAACCGGCCAGCGCGGCGCAGACGAACAGCGTCCAGTTCGGCGCCTGCAAACGGGTGCACAGCAGCAACATCAGCAGCGCCCCGCCACCGATCAGCGCCGACACCGGCAGGATCCGCCCCTGCCCGTAACGGTCCACCAGCCGCGAGACCTGCGGCGCGCAGAACGCCGTCGCCAAAGCAAAGGTCGCCGCCACGCCACCGGCCAGCGCATAGCCGCCGGTCAACTGCGAAAGCATGGTGATCACGCCGATGCCGGTCATGGAAATCGGCATGCGCGCGATCATCCCGGCCATCACAAAGGCCCGGGCGCCGGGGGCGTTGAACAGTTCGCGGTAAGGGTTTGCCATCGGTTGTTGCCTCATCAGGGGCGGCCAACTTGCCACAAAGCCTGACGGCCGGGGAAGCGCGCAATTGTTGGTGGAATGTGAAGGGAGCGCACCCGCGAAAGGGTCAGGGTTTTGGCTTCGCAAATTGCATGCCTGACGCTTCTGGCGGGTCGCTGCTCGCTCGTCCATTGAGCTGCGCACCTGTCAAACCTGACAGGTGCGCAAATTCTGCCAAAGGTTTTACATGGATGTGTCATCCCTGCACAGGAACCGCGTCGGTGAGCATCTCAATCGGCCCCGAGAAAAGGATCACGTCATGAATCAATCCAGCAGTGCCCGGACGCCACGCAGCGCCACTGCCCCCTTTATCGTCCGCGCCGTACGCTGCCCGTCGCCTACGCGCATTGATGAGGCGCTGGGCCAGGAAGTCAACGATCGCCTGATGGCCTGGATACCGAGCGTGGGAATCTTTGCCGGCAAAGAGGAAAAAATCCGCGCCAGTGACTTCGGTCGCTATGCAATGCTGTGCCACGCCGACACGAATGATCCGAATCGACTGTTACTCGCGGCGCAATGCTTTGCGGCGTTGTTTGCGGTGGACGATCACTATTGCGACGATCAATCCCTCGGCGGTCGCCCCGAGACAGTGGCCGAAAGCTTGTCGTTCGCCCTCACCGCGATCGATCCGGTCTATTTGCCTTCGCCGTTCGACAAAGAACTTGTAGAACAGCAGATGCGCGACCCGGTGATCAGGGGATTGCTGGCTTATATGAAACGGGTCGCCCAATTCTGCACGCCCTCGCAAGTCGCCCGGGTGCGCCAGATCACCATCGCCATGTTCATCGCCATGGCGGCGGAAGGTCCCTGGCGCCTCTATGGCACTCAACCCACCGTCGCCGAATACCTGGCCAGTCGGCAGGTCAACAGCTTCTGGCCTTGCCTGGTATTGATCGATCCGATTGGCGGCTACGAAGTCCCGGCCAACACGTATTCCCGTCCAGAGATTCACCACATCACCGCACTGGCCTCGCTGGCGACCACTCTAGTCAACGATCTGTATTCCGCTTACAAAGAGCACCTGAACGAAACCGGCGACTTCAAGCTGCCTTATCTGCTGGCAGCCAGGCACAACTGTTCGCTTCAAGAGGCAATCGACCTGGCAGCCGATATCCATGACGCAGTGATGGAAGAATACGAGCGCCTGCATGGAATGCTGATGAAAGGCACGCGCTCGCCGGTATTGCGGCGCTATCTCACAGGATTGAGTACATGGATCGGCGGCAATCTGGAGTGGCATAAACACAGTGCCCGGTACCATATCTGAACCCGTCCACCCCTGCGGGGCTCGACTTGATTACGTGCCCCTTCGCATTCACGCTGAACTCTGACTCAAGGATGCCGGTCAGCAGATCAGATCCCCGCATAAGGCGCGACCGTTCATGCAGATTTCCCTCGCCCGCCAGGTAGCACTCGTCACCGGCGCCAGTTCCGGCATCGGCCACGGCGCCGCCAAAGCCTTGGCCGCTGCCGGTGCCGCCGTGGTCATCAATTACAACCGCCAGGCTGAACCCGCCGAAGCGCTGGCCCGAGAGATCGTCGCCGACGGTGGTCAGGCCATCGCCATCGGTGCGGATGTTTCGAAGGAAGAGGACGTGGAGCGACTGTTCCAGCAGACCCTCGTCGCCTTCGGCACGCTGGACATTCTGGTGGCCAATTCCGGCCTGCAAAAAGACGCGGCGGCTGTGGATATGTCGCTGGCGGACTGGAACACGGTGATCGGCGTCAACCTTACCGGCCAGTTCCTCTGTGCCCGGGCTGCGCTACGGATCTTCAATCGCCAGGGTATTCGCGAAGGCGTGTCCCGGGCCGCCGGCAAGATCATTCACATGAGCTCGGTGCATCAGCGCATTCCGTGGGCCGGGCATGTGAACTACGCGGCGTCCAAGGGTGGCGTCGATCAGTTGATGCAGACCCTGGCCCAGGAAGTCAGCCACCAGCGCATCCGCATCAACGGCATCGCGCCGGGGGCGATCCGCACGGCCATCAATAAGGACGCCACCGAAGGCGACGCCGGCCAGGCCTTGCTCAAACTCATCCCTTACGGGCGCATCGGCGATGTCGAGGACGTGGCCAACGCGGTGGTGTTCCTCGCCTCCGATGCCTCGGACTACATCGTCGGCACCACCCTGTTCATCGACGGCGGCATGAGCCTCTATCCGGAGTTCCGTGGCAATGGCTGAGCATCCTTCCGAACGACAAAGCCCCATCGACGCCCACGGCATCATTGGCGACATGCGCAGTGCCGCGCTGGTCAATGACAAGGGCAGCGTGGATTTCTTCTGCTGGCCGGAGTTCGACAGCCCGTCGATCTTCTGTTCGCTGCTGGACACGCCCGACGCCGGGATTTTCCAGTTGGCCCCGGACCTACCCGACGCCCGGCGCGAACAGATTTACCTGCCGGACACCAACGTCCTGCAGACCCGCTGGCTCAGCGACCACGCCGTGGTGGAAATCACCGATCTGCTGCCCATTGGCGACAACGATGAGGCATTACCGGTTTTGATCCGCCGGGTTCGAGTGGTCAGCGGGCAGGCGACGTTTCATCTGCGTTGTGCCGTTCGGCATGACTATGCCCGTGCTGAAACGCGCGCCGTCATCGATAAAAAGGATGTGCTGTTCAGCGCCAGCGGGCAGCCGACGCTGCGACTGGCCTCGGATCAAACCCTGAGCGTCGATCACGATGCGGCAGTCGGGCAATTCACCCTGAAACAGGATCAGACCGCCGCCTTCATGCTCGGCGCCAGCGACGATCCGCGCTTTGCCGAAGGCGCCGCGCAACTGTGCATCGAGCGCACGCTGAAGTTCTGGCGCGACTGGATCGGCCAGTCCAACTATCGCGGCCGCTGGCGGGAAATGGTCAATCGCTCGGCCCTGGCCCTGAAGCTGCTCACCTCACGCCAACACGGCGCAATCCTCGCCGCCGCCACCTTCGGCCTGCCGGAAACACCCGGCGGCGAGCGCAACTGGGATTACCGCTACACCTGGATCCGCGACGCCTCGTTCACCGTTTACGCCTTCATGCGCCTGGGTTTTGTCGACGAAGCCAACGGCTACATGCGCTGGCTGCGCGGGCGGGTCAGTGATTGCAGCGGCCAACCGATGAAGCTGAACATCCTCTATGCCATCGACGGCCGCCAGGAACTGCCGGAAACCGAACTCACGCACTTGTCCGGGCATGGCGGCGCAAAACCGGTGCGCATCGGCAATGGCGCCTACGACCAGATTCAACTGGATATCTTTGGCGAACTGATGGACGCCGTTTATCTGGTCAACAAGTACGGCGACGCGATTTCCCACGAAGGTTGGAAACATGTGATGGAAGTGGTCGATCAGGTCTGTGAGACCTGGCAGACCAAGGATGTAGGCATCTGGGAAATGCGCGGTGAGCAACATCACTTTCTGCACTCGCGGCTGATGTGCTGGGTGGCGCTGGACCGGGCGATCCGCCTGGCCTCGAAACGCTCGCTGCCGGCGCCCTTCGCCCGTTGGGACCAGACCCGCCAGGCAATCCACGCCGACATCTGGGACAACTTCTGGAACCCGGAGCGCGGGCATTTCGTGCAATACCAGGGCGGCACCGCGCTGGATGGCTCCATGCTGCTGATGCCGCTGGTGCGTTTTGTCAGCGCCAAGGATCCGAAATGGCTGGCGACACTGGAAGCCATCGAGAAACATCTGGTGCGCGACGGCATGGTTTACCGCTATCGCAATGATGATTCGGGGATCGACGGTTTGTCCGGCACCGAAGGCGCCTTCGCCGCGTGCTCGTTCTGGTATGTGGAATGCCTGGCCCGCGCCGGGCAAGTGGAAAAGGCCCATCTGGAATTCGAACAACTGTTGCGCTACGCCAATCCGCTGGGGTTGTACGCGGAGGAATTTGACAACCGTGGCAGGCATCTGGGCAATACGCCCCAGGCGTTGACCCATCTGGCGTTGATCAGTGCGGCGAGTTTTCTGGATCGCAAGTTGAGTGGGGAGAAGAATTACTGGCAGCCGTAGTCATCCTTATTCGCCAGAGTCTGTAAGAAAGATCTCAACCCCAATCGCCGTTTGTAGGATGGCTACCTACGAACGGCAAACACCCCCGAGCCTTGCGGTTGAAGGGCTGGCCCCCACAATCGATTCCTTTCGATACAACTTGTTGATGGCAAGGCCTACAAAAACCTGCCAACCCCGTGTAACGCTTGGCCCGCAACTCGCACTTACACCCCGAAATACCTTGTTGCCAGCGGTTACATCCCCCCCTACCATCCACCGCAACGGGCACAGCGGAGCTGTCCAATAAAAACCCGATTCAAGGAACCAGAATGAGCCAACGCATCCACCGCCCCATCGATTCCCCTCTGCGCACAGGCCTGACCCGCGACGAACTGTGGGAAGCCGCCGACAAGGGCCTGATCAAATGCTGGGAAATCGGCCGCCAGCGCGCCGCCCGCTTCCCCGACCTCGCTCAACGCTGCAGTGCCGATGAATTGCCGGTACTGGGCTGGAAAGGTGGCGTGAGCCGCAGCCTGAAGAAAAATGAAAAATACGGATCGCTGAAATACCTTGCTCAGTGGCAGGGGTTGCGAGGGGAAGATCTGGATATTGATCTGGCTGCCGAACGGGTCATGACCTGCTCGCGGACGAAGATGGTGGTGACGTTTACGCCGGACCGCAGCAAGTATTTCAATCAGGTGGCGGAAGCCGAGGCTTAAGGAGAAGCGCAATGGTCGATCTGCATCAGGAGTTTCAAAACAGCAGTTTCTTTCATCAGGCCCGAATCGACCGTCGCTCTGCTGACGCGCTGGTTGGAATCGCTGCCGGGCTTGCCGCAGACGGCAAGATCAATCAGCAGGAAGCAGAATTTCTCAAGAACTGGATTGAAACTCACTTGATCCATCTGAGCGATCCGGTCGTCAACATCCTCTACAAGCGTCTCGCCGACATGCTGAGTGACGGCGTTCTTGACGCGGAGGAGTCAGTCGAACTGCTGGAAATGCTTCACCAGTTCGCAGGCCTTCCAGTCACTGCTCAGCAACCCTTCGTTGCCTCCACGTCTCTTCCTCTCGACAACCCTGCCCCGGCCTTGAGCTGGGTGGATCGTGTCTTTCTGTTCACTGGCGTTATGGCCTACGGCCCCCGCAAGGACTGTGAGGCGCTGATTGTCGAGCGAGGTGGCCTGATCGGGGGCTCTGTCAGCAAAAAGATTCATTATCTGGTGGTAGGCAGCATCGGTAATGATCAATGGCTTCACAGCAGCTATGGCACCAAGATCAAGAAAGCCGTTGAACTTCGCGACAGCGGCGTGCCGATTGCCATCATCAGCGAAGACCATTGGCAGAAGGTGCTATTCGGATAACGGGAGAGTGAGATGACCCAAGCCGTGATGCAGTTTTGCAAGACTGAACGTCTGACCATCGCCTATGAGCATCACGGCCCGGAAAACGGTACGCCGGTCATCCTGCTTCACGGTTTCCCCTACTCCCCCCGCGCCTACGACGAAATCGCCCCGCCCCTCGCCGCCAAGGGTTATCGGGTGATCGTGCCGTATCTGCGCGGTTATGGACCGACCCGTTTCAACAGCCCGGACACGCTGCGCTCCGGCCAGCAAGCGGCGCTGGCTCAGGATCTGCTGGACCTGATGGATGCGCTGGGTATCGAACAAGCGACATTGTGCGGTTATGACTGGGGTGGTCGGGCGGCGTGCATTGTGGCGGCGCTGTTCCCGAAGCGCGTGCGCGGCTTGGTGACGGGTGATGGCTACAACCTGCAGGACATTCCGCATTCGATCCAGCCACTGGATCCCGAGACCGAGCATCGCTTCTGGTATCAGTATTACTTCCACACGCCTCGTGGCGTCGAAGGGCTGACGCAGAATCGTCGGGGACTGTGCGAGTTGCTGTGGCAGTTGTGGTCACCGACCTGGGCGCGGAACGCCGAGCGTTTTCCGCTGAGCGCTCCGGCGTTCGACAACCCGGATTTTGTTGAGGTGGTGATTCACTCTTATCGCCATCGCTTTATGTATGCGCCGGGCGATCCGGCGCTGGAGTGGATGGAGAAGGCGCTGGAGAAACAACCGGTGATCAGCGTTCCGACGATTTCGCTGTGCGGTGCCGATGATGGCGTCGGCCCGGCGCCGGAAGACGATGAAGATGCGCACCACTTCACCGGGGTTTATGAGCGGCGGGTGCTGGCTGGTGTCGGGCACAACATTCCGGAAGAAGCGCCGGGCGAGACGCTCAAGGCATTACTGGATCTGCTCCAGAACTGACGGAAAACCGCTCCCGATACGCCTGCGGCGTCACGCCCATGGCCCGCAGGAAACTGCGGCGTAACGTCTCTTCACTGCCAAAACCACAATTGGCCGCGACCCGTTTGATCGGCAATCCGGTATCGCTCAACAACCGGCGGGCGGTTTCGACGCGGATCAGTTCGATGGCCCGGGCCGGGGTCTGGCCGGTGTCGGCGCGGTAGTGACGCACGAAGCTGCGTTCGCTCATGCCGGCCTGTTCGGCGAGGGTCGGGATGCCCAGGTCGCAGGTCAAGTGTTCGGCAATCCATGCGTGCAGGTCGTCGAAGCGGTTGCCCTGTTTTTGCAGCGACAGCGTCACGCTGAATTGCGACTGCCCGCCCGGGCGCTTGAGGAACACCACCAGTTGCCGGGCGACGTCCAGGGCCATGTCGCGACCGAGGTCGTCTTCGACCATGGCCAGCGCCAGGTCGATGCCGGCGGTGACGCCCGCCGAGGTCCAGACCGGGCCGTCGTTGATGAAGATCGGATTGGGCTCGACCTGCAAGCGCGGGTGTTGCTGCGCCAGTTGTTCGCAACGGGTCCAGTGGGTGACGACCCGGCGACCGTCGAGCCAGCCACTGGCGGCCAGCAGAAATGCGCCGGTACAGACCGAAGCCACACGCCGGCATCCGTTGGCGTGTTCGCGCACCCAGCTCACCAACTCGACATCTTCGGAGGCCGCATACACGCCCCAGCCGCCGGCGATGATCAGCGTATCGCTGGGCTGTTTCGGCAACGACTCGGCCAACATCGCCAACCCGGCCGAAGAGTTCACCGCCCCGCCACCACTGGCGATGACCGATGGCGCGTACGGCGCGGGCAAACCCTGCTGGCGGGCAATATCGTTGGCCGAGGCGAACACCTGCAACGGCCCGGTGACATCAAGCAGTTGCACATTGGCGAACGCGAGGATGTGGATGGTTTTCGGCATTTGGCGTAATTCGTGGGCTGATTGGCGTATTCGCCAAAACCTACGCGCCTACAGTGAAGCCGTCTACCCCCCTTTTCACGGAGAAGAATCATGGCGTTGCAGATCGGTTTTCTGTTGTTTCCCCAGGTGCAGCAACTCGACCTGACCGGCCCGTATGACGTGCTGGCCTCGCTGCCGGACGTGCAGGTGCATCTGGTCTGGAAGGATCTGGTGCCGGTGACCTCCAGCACCGGGCTGCTGCTGAAACCGACCATTACCTTCGAGGATTGTCCAGAGCTGGACGTGATCTGCGTCCCCGGCGGCGCCGGGGTCGGGCCGTTGATGGAGGATGAGCAGACGCTGGCGTTTATCAAGTCGCAAGCTGCAAAGGCGCGTTATGTGACGTCGGTGTGCACGGGTTCGCTGGTGCTCGGCGCGGCGGGTCTGTTGCAGGGCAAACGGGCGACTACGCACTGGGCATATCACGAATTGCTGGCGACCTTGGGTGCGATCCCGGTGAAGGATAGGGTGGTACGCGACGGCAATCTGTTTACCGGGGGCGGCATCACGGCCGGGATCGATTTTGCCCTGACCCTGGCGCAGGAACTGGTCGGTGCCGACACGGCGCAACTGGTGCAGTTGCAGCTGGAATATGCGCCGGCTCCGCCGTTTGATTCAGGCAGTCCGGAGACGGCGCCGAGCGGGATTGTCGACGAGGCGCGCAAGCGTGCAGCACCGTCGCTGAAACTGCGCACGGAAATCACCGAGCGCGCGGCGGCAAAGCTCAACCTGCGCTGACATTTCAGCCTTACGCAAATCCCTGTGGGAGCGAGCTTGCTCGCGATAAGGGCGTGTCAGTTGACCTTTGTGCCACTGACCCACCGCCATCGCGAGCAAGCTCGCTCCCACAGGGGCTGCTTGCCCTCCTTCACTTCTCATACAGGGAGTGGTGCTGTCCCTGATTCCCCCTACACCTTCACTTGTCCCCTCGCCCCCACCCGTGTAGAAAGCCTGTCCACAAATCGTGCACAAGGACTTTCCATGACAGCTCTGCCATGGCTCTATCTCGGGCTTCTCAGCCTTGGTTACGGATTGGCGCTGAGTTTCGGCCAGCTCGGCTGGCTGGCGCTGATCTCCATTGCACTGCTGGTTTTCGCCGGTTACGCCGTGCGCCAGCAAACCGTGCCGGTCGGGCGTTTTCTCGGTCATGGCCTGTTTATCGTGCTGGCCGTGGCGCTGGCCATGCACTGGCTGCCGGGCTTCTATAACGGCCGGGCCATCCCGGCGCAGCGTTTCACCGACAACGCGGTGCCGTTCTCGATGTTCGTGAATCTGGACAAACCGCTGATTGGCTTCTGGCTGTTGCTGGTCTGCCCATGGATTGTCGCGCGGCGCTCGTTGCGCCTGACGGTGTACGCCACCGCGCTGGCTTTGACGTTGAGTGTGATTCTGGCGCTGGGCGGCGCGGTGTTGCTGGGCATGATCACCTGGGCGCCGAAATGGCCGGATCAGGCGTGGCTGTGGGTGCTGAACAACCTGCTGCTGGTGACGCTGGTCGAAGAAGCGCTGTTTCGCGGCTATATACAGGGCGGCCTGAGCCGGCAATTCAAACACCTGCCCTACGGCGAAAACCTCGCACTGCTGCTCGCGTCCCTGCTGTTCGGCCTGGTGCATGTGGGTGCCGGCTGGCAATGGGTGTTGCTGGCGGGCCTGGCGGGTGTCGGCTATGGTCTGGCCTATCGTTTTGGCGGACTTGCTGCCGCGATCGCCACGCACTTTGGTCTGAACCTGCTGCACTTCGGCCTGTTCACCTATCCGATGCTTGCGGGCTGAGGCAAGTCCCGTTTTGCGACGCCGTACTTATAAATGAAAAAAAACTTCAACAAATCGCCGACCCCGCCGACAACCTTTCAAAGCCTTGCGGATTGAAAAACCATGCGTAATAACCAGCCCATTACACAACGCGAACGGACTTTCCCGGCTCAGCAACGGTTGATTTCCACAACCGACGCCAAAGGCGTGATCACCTACTGCAACGACGCTTTCGTCGAAATCAGCGGGTTTTCGCGTGAGGAACTGATCCGTGCGCCGCACAACCTGGTTCGTCACCCCGACGTGCCGGCTGCGGTGTTTTCGCACATGTGGGGCACACTGAAACAAGGCTTGCCATGGATGGGCATTGTCAAGAATCGCTGCAAGACCGGTGATCATTACTGGGTGAACGCCTATGTAACCCCGGTGTTCGATGGCAGTCAGGTGGTCGGTTACGAGTCGGTGCGGGTCAAACCGTCCGCCGAACAGATCCGCCGTGCCGAAGCGCTCTACCAACGCATCAACCAGGGCAAGTCGGCGATTCCTTCGAGCGACAAATGGCTGCCGATCGTGCAGGACTGGCTGCCGTTCATTCTGGTCAGCCAGTTGAGCTTCATGATCGGCGCCACCCTGAACTCGCAGTGGGGCTTCGCCCTCGCCGCCGGTCTGTCGGTGCCGCTGGGCCTGCTGGGCCTGCAATGGCAACAACGCGGGCTCAAGCGCCTGCTGCGTCTGGCCGAGCAGACCACGTCCGACCCGCTGATCGCGCAGATGTACACCGACAGCCGTGGGGCCCAGGCCCGTCTGGAGATGTCGATCCTCAGCCAGGAAGCGCGCCTGAAAACCTGCCTGACCCGTCTGCAGGACACCGCCGAGCACCTGACCGATCAGGCCAAACAGTCCGACGCCCTGGCGCACAACAGCTCCAGCGGTCTGGAACGTCAGCGCGTGGAAACCGAACAGGTCGCCACCGCCGTCAACCAGATGGCCGCCACCACGCAAGAAGTGGCCAGCCACGTACAACGCACCGCCGACGCCACCCAGGAAGCCAACCGCCTGACCGGTCGCGGCCGCGACATCGCCGGCGAAACCCGCGAAGCCATCCAGCGCCTGTCGGTCGTCGTCGGTGAAACCGGCCTGACCGTCACCCAACTGGCCAAGGACAGCGACGAAATCGGCGGCGTGGTCGACGTGATCAAAGGCATCGCCGACCAGACCAACCTGCTCGCCCTCAACGCTGCGATTGAAGCAGCGCGTGCCGGCGAGATGGGCCGTGGTTTTGCCGTGGTCGCCGACGAAGTCCGCCAACTGGCACAACGCACCAGCGAATCCACCGGCCAGATCCACGCCCTGATCGCCAAGCTGCAACAGACTGCCTCCAGCGCCGTACAAACCATGGAAGCCGGCCATCGCCAGGCGGAAGAAGGTGTGGCGCGGGTACTGGAAGCGGATCAGGCCCTGGTCGGCATCAGCGAAGCGGTGGCCAACATCACCGACATGACCACCCAGATCGCCGCCGCGACCGAAGAGCAAAGTGCCGTGGCTGAAGAAATCAGCCGCAACATCAGCAACATCTCGGAACTGGCGGACCAGACCTCGGAACAGGCGCATAACTCGGCGTTGCTGAGTGAAGAGCTGACCAAGACTGCCAACACGCAATACTCGTTGGTGGAGCGGTTTAACCGCTGATTGTTCTGGCAATAAAGAAACCCCGGACAGCGAAAGCTTCCGGGGTTTTTATTGCCTGTCTGAAATGGACGTGACCAGCACCGCCCTCTTCGTGGGCAAGCCCACTCCCACAGGGTTTCGCATTGGCCACAAAATCTCGCAACACCACCATCCTTGTGGGAGCGGGCTTGCCCGCGAAGAGGCCAGGCCTGCTGGCGAAAATCTCATTCAAAAAGCGCGGACAGTGCCTACAACTGAATCAGACCCAACTGACTGGTACGCGATGAAGCCCGGTTCTACTTTGTCGTTCAAACCTATTCACACGGGCTAGCCAGAATGGATACATCAGCTAAGCAGAATCCGACTGTCAGGACCGACAAGTCTGTGAGAAAGGAAATCCGGGGTGAACTGACATTCCTTGATGTGCGGCGAGCGGCGCGTGATGGGCAGAAGGCGTTCGATGAATTTGTGATCACTGGCAGGTTGTGACTTTTTGATATCGATAAAAAAACCGGAAGCCAAACGCTTCCGGTTTTTTTGTGCCGTTTACTCCTTCGGCACGAGGTTATCCAGTGCCTGATTCACCGCCAACTCACCCAACATCACCACTTGCGCAATGCCCAACAGGGTCTTGCGGTTCGGCCCTTCCAGCAGGCCGGCAAAGTCACCGAGCATGACCGTGGCTGACGCGAGGGATTCGCAGGCGTTGGCCAGCAAGGACTCCGTGTCGGTTTGCGGGTTGACCATGAACATGTCGTTTGGGGTGTAGGGCGTGGCCATGATCTTGGCTGCGGGGGTCAAGTAATAGTCGAGGGCGCGTTCGGCCGCGTCGTGGAGTTTTCTTGAATCGGGAAACTCATAGGGGGACACCGGATCTTCTAACGGTGGAATGACGGTCGTGGACATCAGCTAAAACTCCGGACAAGAGTCGCTTGAGGATTTGTGTAGACGGCTGCCAGGCAGTGAGGGGGACAGGCCCCTCACCGAGGCGGCAACTACCGCGAGACGTGATGGTTATCCAGCACACGATTGACCAGCAGCTCACTCAGCATGATGACCTGCTGCAGTATCTGCATCGCCTTGCGCTGCGACGGATCGACGGTGTCGCCGAGATCCCGGGCCATGTCACTGGCCGACGACAGCGTTTCGCACGCTTCGACCAGCAGCGTTTCGTCATCCACCGTTGGATTGACCAGATAGATCCTGCCCGGCTTGCGCGAGGGCTTGGACGTCTTCTGCGCCCCGGGATCGAGGTAATGATTGATCGCCCGCTCGGTGGCCGTTTTTATGTTTTCGGCTTCGAGTGCGGCGTCGTAGGGGATTGAATCGGTTTCTGGTGGGTTTGGCGTAATTTTGAACATACGGACTCTCTATCTTGAAAGAATTGAAGAGCCGTCACTTTCGCTACCAAACGATGGGTGGCGGCCACACGTGGGTTGGTAGACCGGTCAAGACAGAGAAACCCCCGGCGCCCCCGAAGGAGCCCCACGCATGGCCACCATATAAAACGCAGCCCAAAAAATGAGACTGCATAAGGTGACGCCACACAGCTGTCAAGAAAACGGGCTACCAAACCCGATCACTGTTTTTCAGTGACAGGGAAACGATATAGCCCTCTCCAAGCCGCGTAAGCCGGCGGATTCTGGCGTACGCGTAGGCAACGACGCAAGGTGTTGTAGCCCTTATGGCGTAACGGTTCGTGTACTTTAAACGTGGTCAGGCGATCGTGTTTATGTGCTGGAAATGCTGGGCCGGGGGGAGCTTTCAGTATTGGTGGCGTGTCAGTGAAATCTTTCCCCTCACCCTAGCCCTCTCCCCGTGGGAGAGGGGACTGACCGAGGTGTTTGGGGGAGGTACGCCGACGTGGGATACCGAGTTGAACTCAGGTTTTTGAAAGCACCTCAATCTTAAAGAGCAAACATTCCGCTTCTCACCACTCAACAGGATGAGCGTTAGCTCGGATTGAAGTGGTCAACTAATCCCGGACACTCGGTACCCATTCAGTTTTCAAACTTCGAAACACGCGCTCCATCGGTGCGTTATCCCAACAGTTTCCACGACGGCTCATGCTCTGGCGCATGCGGTAACGCTACAGTCGTTGGCGAAACTGGCGAAACTGGCGACTGCCATATTGCGAGACCTGATCCGAGTGGAGTAGCTGTCCTTGAGGCCGGCCACGCTGCTCGTGAGCCATGTCCAACGCATTGATCACCACCTCCGCGTCCGGTTTGCTCGACAGCGCCCAGCCCACAACTCGACGTGCGTAGAGATCCAGCACTACAGCCAGTAATGCCATTTTCCTCGAACCCAGACGTACGTGATATCGCCACACCAAACCTGATTGGGTGCCGGCACTTAAAACTCTCGATTCAATATATTCGGAATGTCCGGTCGCTCAACCGTCGCTTGTTTGTAGGCATGTGATCCAGGTTGTTTACTGACTAATGCCAGTTCCCGCATCAGGCCACGCACCTTGAACCGTCCGATTTGATCGCCCTCTTTCTGCATCATCGACACGATACTGCGGCTGCCAGCGGCGCTTCGACTCTGCGTGAACAGCTAATTGACTCGGCTGCGTAACCGAAGCCGCTCAACGTCTGGAGTTCGACGTCTGAGGCGGTGGGCGTAGTAGCACGAGCGAGTGATATCAAAGACCACACAAAGCCAATCAATCGGCTCCTGGGCGCTCACTTGATCAATCAGCGCGTGCGCTCGTGCTCTTCCGACATCCAGAGCGCGGTAGCCTTTTTAAATAGAGCGCGTTCACGCTCATGCGGTTGCGACCATCGTGATTTGGACGCACCCCAATCGAAGAAAATAAACGGCGTGCCTTTGAGCAATATCGGAACGGCCTGAAGGACGTTTTGGTGGTGACGTTCGATGAATTGCAGGTTCGACTCGAAAGCATTCATCAAGCTCTGATGCCGAAGCCCCAAGATGAACCTGAGCCAATTGAGGACGAAGACTTACCCTTCTGAATTTGCTCGATATTGGCCTTCCATCGAGCCGCCTCTCATCCGTAACGCCGAAAATGATCGTGAATATCTGGACGAACCTTCAGAGCCAAGGTCATCACAGCCAATGATTGGCTAAGTAGTGCATCGTCTCTTTCAGAACCTTCGACGAAATTCGCATGACCGGCGCCACCATCTTGGTACTTCGCACCGTGGACAAGGTTGTTCCTCACACGGCGAATCGCAACAAACAGATCCGACGTGCGCGCCACGGCATTTGTATCTTTCCATCCAAGCATTCCATCATCGAGCTTCACTTGTTTTTTGGGAGGATTGGCAACTAGGACAGGAGCAATTTCTAGGGCGATGACATCAACCAGAAATCCCTGGCCAAGATCTCGGGTAAATTTATCCCAATCAGGGCTCACTCCATTATCGTCGCCAATTGCATAGATGCCAGATCGCTTAAGTGCGCATTCGAATCTTGAGAAAACGACGAAAAAGTCTACTGCCAGCTTCGGCAGTTCTGCCCTGAGAGCCTCTTCAACCAAGTCCATATTTCCTCCAGAAAATCCGTTAATCCTGCGCAGGTATCGAGTGTTGCATCAATCTGCATCCACATTGGCCGCAGGTAGGAAAACGTGATGTGTAATACCTGCAAATTCTGACTCAGCACGCTTCTAGCCTAGAGGAAGTTCTCGCCGCCAGCGGGCTACCAAGCGCTTTTAGGTACTTGCCCAAATCCTGGAAGCCCGCCTCGTGCAACACTTGAGCGACCTTCGCCGAGCGCTTCTCAGATTTGGGCAAGAAGATCGCACATTGCTCGGTGTAAGGGCGAGGTAGAGCTTTCCAGTAGTAGGTGGCCTCAAAGTTTTGCATGGCCTTGTGGAAACCTAATTGGTGGTCGGTTTTCCAGGACATCACAAAAATTTCGAAGTCGCGGCGAAGACTTGCCACAGCTACTTGGTTGATGCCGTACGTTACGTATCTGCCGGACAAAGGCACTTTGATCTCAAGGCGCTTCGCTATGTACTTGGCTGCTGCGAAGTGATGAGAGCCACCACTGTTGATGAGGAAAACCCTCCCATCCCATTCCCACGTAGCGAAATGGTCCGTGGTCCTCTCTCGAGAAATGATGCGAATCTCATCCCAGCGTAGGTTTTCTTCAAGCTTCTCCTTCGTGACAGGGTTGATCATTTCCTGAGAATTTCGGACAACCATGGCGTCCGTACTCTTGAACTTGTGCAATTCGGACTTCGACCCCGAGAAACCATCAATCTCCTGGATCTCGCTGCTCCATTGCTCCTGCTCAATGACAGTGCCGAGATTCAGCAGATCCTCGCGCACGATGCTCGTGCTGCCATAGTTGTGATACGCGCCTGGGCATCGAGTCCAGCCACTGAGACGCCAACGGTGAAAATGATCTTCACTCAGTAGGTTTCCAAAATCATTCCAACGAACGATCTCGAATGCACCAATACCCTTTTCATACTCAACGAGGTGTCTGTTCAACCCGCTGTCTTCACGCACGAGGTTGATCAATGAGGCCGGATAACCGAAGTCCTCAAGCAGAGAATTTCGAAGGAATTTTACGGCCTTCCTTAGCATTTCAAGCTCCTATGTCGTTGCGAGTGAAGTGGAGATGGAGTGAAGAGTGCAGAAAAAGGCGTCACCAAACCAGCGGATAACGATTCAGCTCCCCATCACCCTACGAGCTTTACAAATCAGAAAATACTCCAATGATGGCTAAACTCCATCACAGTGGTTGGAGCGCCGAGATGACTCAGCTAGAGTTCCGTCATCTATCAGCCTGGCGCACAGTCGCTGACCAGTCATCAGGGAAGAGAACATGCAAATTCAGCACCTGGAAATCGCGAACTTCCGCAAGCTCCTGTCTGTAAGAATCGACCTCGCATCTGAGACTACCCTCCTCGTTGGAGCCAACAACAGTGGCAAATCCTCAGCCATGTTGGCCTTACGCAAGTTCCTATTGTCGAAAGCATCGGTTTTCAGACTGCAGGATCTGACTCTAAGTCATCTCGCCACAATCGATGCGATTGGTGAGGCTTGGGAAGCTGCAGATAGTAACTTTCCAATCCCCGTGGCAAACGACTGGGCTGACTGGTTGCCAACGCTGGATGTATGGCTCGAAGCGTCTCAGGGTGAGCTTCACCACATCCGTGACCTCATTCCTAACTTCGCGTGGAAAGGCGGCCATGTAGGCATGCGGTTCCGCTTAGAACCGGATGAGATGACAACGCTGTTTGTTGATTACCGAAAAGAGCGGGAGCGTGTAAAGCTGCTTCAGCAAGAAATTCAGAATCAGGCGGCTCAAGGTACGGAACCACCGTCGCTTCCGCTCTGGCCGCAAAGCTTGCATGACTACCTGAATCGACGAATTGGTAGAACCTTCAAGATTCGATGGTACCGCCTTGATCCAGGCCAGCTCCAAGCCCCCGATCCGGTAACTCGTAAAGCGAACCAGCAAGCGCTCGCGGCCACTGCAACGCCACTTGAGCGCAACCCCCTTAATGACCTGATTCGAATCCATGAGATCAATGCTCAACGCGGCTTCGGTGACAGCGCTGACGAGAGCGTCTTGGAAGGAGGAAATGGTTCGGGCAGGAAACTCTCGGAGCAACTACGAGCGTACTACAGCAGACACCTTGATCCAGGCGATAGCCCAGATGTTTCAGATTTGGAGGCGCTCAGAGCAATCGAGGCCGCTCAGACTGCCTTTGACACACGCTTGAGCACGAGCTTCGCGCCAGCGCTACAGGAAGTGGCCGGCTTGGGCTATCCGAACAACTCCGATCCGTCCATCCGAGTAGCCACACGCCTCGCCCCCACGGACGGGATGAATCACGAAGCCGCTGTGCTGTTTGAGCTGGATTCTGTCGGAGGAGCTCCAGGAGCGCCGGCTCTCAGGCTTCCCGAGACGTCTAACGGACTGGGATATCAGAATCTCATCTCGATGATATTCCGATTGATGGCATTTCGGGATGAATGGCTAAAGAAGTACAGGACGCTTGAAGAGCAAAGCGCGACAGGAGTTGAGCCTATCCACTTAGTTCTCATCGAGGAACCGGAGGCTCACCTGCACGTCCAGGTTCAGCAAGCATTCATAAAACACGCCTACCACGTGCTGCGCAGCGATCCACTGCTAGCGAAATACACCAACCTCAGAACCCAGCTAGTAGTCAGCTCTCACTCCAGCCATGTGGCTCATGAGATTGACTACGAAAACCTAAGGTACTTCCGCAGACTCCCCTCTGGCATGGCCGGAGTACCAATTCCGGTCTCTACCGTGTCGAACCTTAGTACCGTCTTCGGCAAGCCAAATCAAACAAAGGAATTTGTTACCCGTTACCTTCGCGCCCAACATGCCGACCTATTTTTTGCGGATGCGGTGATCCTGGTCGAGGGAGCTGCTGAACGCATGATGCTTCCTCATTTTTTGAGGCAGCACTTCCGCTTTCTTGACCAGTGCTACATCACCATCTTGGATATCGGGGGAAGCCACGCGCATCGTCTCCGGCCACTGATCGACGCATTGGGTATTGTCACTCTGGTGATAACCGACTTGGACGCTGGAATCCTTCAAGTCGGCAAGCCTGTCGAGCGGAAAAAAGGCCAATCCACTAACAACCCAACAGTGCGTCATTGGATGCGAGCGGCAGGCCTTGGACATGACGTGGATTCGTTACTGGATCTTCCCTTCGAAAGTAAAGCCCAGCAGATTGACGATCTGTTTTCGATCAGGATCGCGTATCAAACGCCCATTACCATCCGCCTACCCAAAACCGGGATGGACGTCGAAACATTACCAAATACGTTTGAAGATAGCCTCGTACTGAGCAACACCGAGCATTTTACAGGCAAAGCGGGACGTGGGCTGACGCGATCCTTTGCCAAGGCGCTACGTGAATCCGAGACATCCCTCGAGCTTGGCGCAGAGATGTTCACCAAGCTCAAGGATGGTGATAAGGCTGAGTTCGCTTTGCACGTTCTCGGCGACTCCAATTTTGCCAAATTGACCATACCAACCTATATCCATGAAGGCTTGGCGTGGCTCCAGTCAAAGCTAGAAAGAAAAAGCAAAGAGCTTTTGGTCATCCCATCAGCTAGCGTCGAGGTAACTCCATGACCACTCAGCCAGACGCCGCGATGAAAGATGTTCCAGATGCCGATCAGGTTATCCAGGAATGCCTAAATCTCGATCATCCGAAAAGTTTTTTCCTATACGCCGGCGCTGGCTCTGGAAAAACCCATTCGCTAGTCGAGTCCGTGAAAAATCTAAAGAATAGGGAGCGGCAACGACTGACGTTTGAAGGGCGTCAAATCGCAATCATCACCTATACAAATGCAGCGTGCGAAGAAATTGCCCGCCGTCTTGAACACGATCCGCTGGTAGTTGTGTCAACCATTCACGCCTTCTCTTGGCGGATGATTCAAGGCTTCAATGACGACATTCGTGAGTGGCTTCGAATCAAGCTCACCGAAGACATCGAAGAGCTTAATGAGAAGCTCGGAAAAGCCCGAAGTCAAAACAAGACCTTTCTATCAAACCAGGCTTCGAGGGATAGCAAAGTTCGTAGGCTCGACGCTCTGGATGAGATAACGACATTCACTTACAGCCCTACCGGCGACAATCGCGGTAGGCAAGCTCTAAATCATAGTGAAGTCATCCAAATGGCCGCTGCGTTTATCCAACAACCTCCATTGCTGGATGTTATGGCGGATCTGCACCCGGTACTTTTGATCGATGAGAGTCAAGATACCAACGGGCCACTCATGGACGCTTTTCTGCGAGCACAATCCCTCATCCCTCACCGTTTCTGTCTCGGGCTTCTCGGCGATACCATGCAGCGCATCTACAACGATGGAAAGGTGCGCTTGGAGGAAGCGATCCCTCGGGACTGGGCCATGCCAGAAAAGCGTATGAACCGTCGCTGCCCAACGCGGGTCGTTGATCTGATTAACGTAATTCGTGCGAGCGCAGACGCCCATCAGCAGCACTCAAAGCCTGATGCGATAGAGGGCACAGTTCGAATGTTTTGCACCCAACAGATACCAGGTCAAGGTTTCGAATTGGAGGAAGACATCGCACACCGCATGGCAGCCATCACCGGCGACGCTCAGTGGGCAGTTGGTAAAGACGGAAGAAAGACCCTGATTCTTGAACACAAGATGGCCGGACGCCGAATGGGGTTCGAGAATGTGTTCACACCGCTGTATGGAGTTGAGCACCTGCGAACGGGGCTACTGGACGGAACACTGCCAATCTTGAAACTGTTCTTCGAACGGGTAGCCCCAATTCTTCAAGCCTCCAGGACGGACAGTTTCAGCCTCATGGAAGCTGTGCGGCTTCAGTCTCCGCTTCTCGACTCTAAATCCATGAAAGAGGCGCCTGACCAGTTAGACTTGCTTGAGAAGGCAGGGGAAGCTACTGAGTCGCTAACCAAACTGTTTGATGATAATGATCCCCTGATAGGAGACGTCGCTCATGTCCTGTACCAAACAGGCCTACTAGATATCCCCAATCGCCTTATTGAAGCTCTTTTGCTTGGCGCCACTACTGATGACCCTCCCGATACATCGGATCGTGATGCATTGGAAACCCATGCATACCGGGTTCTGCTAGGGCGTCCCTTCTCGGAAATGGCAGCGTTCGCTGGCTATACCGAAGGACTATCCCCCTTCGACACGCACCAAGGTGTGAAGGGGCTGGAGTTCCCCAGAGTCATGGTCATCCTCAATGACGAAGAGGCAGGCGGCTTCCTTTTCAGTTACGACAAACTCTTGGGTGTAAAGCCAGCTTCTGACAACGACGTAAAAAACCAACGCGAGGGCAAAGATGATTCCCTGGCTCGCACCCGTCGCCTGCTGTACGTCACTTGCAGCCGGGCTGAAGAAAGTCTCGCAATTGTGGTATACACCGCTCAGCCTGAGATAGCTAAACAACGAGTGATCGAGGCTGATTGGCTCAAGCCCGAAGAGGTCGAGCTTTTGTGAAGCTACCTACGAACAGCATGACTGCTCTTGAAGGTGTACTGAAGAGCCAAATGGCACATGACCTGACTTCAGTTGCTTATGTTCTGGAGGAACCCGGCACTGTCGATTACAAGAACAGTGTGCTCACTGTGCCCAGATTGCCACAAAGCAATACGCATTTGACTCTAGAGGCTGTTGGTAGCATTTTGCAGACGTAGTGTAATAAGGCGAATAAAACAGACCGCTACCGAGCTACTTTACGATAGCAAAACGCCTCCCTGTGTTGTAGCTTCTACCTATCCTTCACGAGCATAGCAGACAGCCCTAATGGAAAATGGACAAAAAAAATTAAAGGAATTGTTTGATGGCCGTAAAATATTCAACATTCCAGATTACCAGCGAGCTTACGCGTGGGAGACAAACCGCCAACTACCTGATTTCATTGAAGACATTGATAACCAAGCGCTAGGTCGAGACTATTTCTTAGGCACTATTCTCTTCCAGGAAAAATCGGAAAAACATGCCGGATTTGATCTGATCGATATAGTGGATGGACAACAAAGGATTACAACTACAATTATATTCATGAAAGCATTACTATCTAGCCTGCGCCAACGGCTGGACGACACCCAATTTGAAGAGCTCGGCTTAGACCTCGTCGAGGAAACTTACATCTTCAACAAAAACCGCCCAAAACTGCAAGCCATCTCACCTGACAATGATTTCTTTTTTAACTACATTCTAAATGATGGTAATGGCGCCGACCATATTGAAACACCTTCTCAGCGCCGGCTATTAGAGGCGAAAAAATATTTTCAAACCGAGTTAGCTGATAGAAGCAACGAGGAGCTACTGCAATTAAAATGCAAGATAGACGAACACACCAAGGTATTAACATACTCTGTTAAGGACGCAGCGGAAGCAACCCTTATTTTTGAAACCACGAACGACCGTGGCAAAAGGTTAACCAACCTTGAAAAAATAAAAAGCTTTTTAATGTACAAAACTTACCTCGCAGCTGCGGAAGACGTCGATCACTATCTAACTGTTATCCAACAAAGATTCGCCGATATTTTCAGAGAACTGGAATTATTTGACGGAAAAATTGATGAAGACTCAATTCTTCGCTTCCATTATATTGCTTTTGAAGACTGGATTGATAAAGCAGACTTCCAGCAACCGACGACAGCTATCAGAAGCAAGCTAAACCCTCTCATAGCTAACGGCCGCAAGCAGGAGGCTTTGGCTTTCATTGACCGATTTAGCCGAGAGCTCAAAGAAAGCTTCCATATAATGCGGCAAATTTCAATGAGCAAGCACCAGTCTTACCGTGACCTTGCATGTTTGGAGCGAATGGAAAGCTTCTATCCTCTAATTCTAAAGGCTTATAAAAATGATACCTCCTCGGAAAAAAGAAATTTTAATATCACATGCCGTCTATTAGAAATTTATAGCTTCCGAGTTTTCGCAGTTCAGCAAAATAGGTCAAATACAGGGCAGTCAGCACTTTATAAACTTGCTAGAAATTTCGCAGGACGATTCGAGCCTCTATTCGACGAAATCTCTTCAATCATAAATTCTGCCAGCAGTCGCAAGCGCTTTCATGAGACGCTGCAAGATGCAGACCTATTCAACTGGATATCTAGCCGAGACCTTTGCTATCTAGTGTGGAAATATGAAAACCACCTGCGACGCTCAGAACAGCCAATATGCGCTGAAATGTCAGAGACCGAATTCAAAAGCACCGGCAGCAAGACTAGGCTAACAGTTGAACATATTGCCTCACAAACCAAAAACGGTATCGTTCTTGACAGCTCCATCGTACCGGACATGGATTCAACCTTCAGAGATCAACACCTACATCGCCTAGGAAACTTAACCTTCGACCCAGCCTCGGCCAATTCATCAAAAAGCAACGGCGAGATGGATGTTAAATATTCCAAATACTTCTCCAAGGCTCCTTACAAAACACAGAACGAATTAGAGTCCTTCATGATTGATAGCAAATGGACATCGGAATCGATTGACCTGAGGCAATCAAAAATCATCGAATTTTGCGTGCGATACTGGAACCCCCAATACATAAATTATTAATGGCAACGGTCTTCACCTTACAGGTGCGTTCAGTACTCAGAAGTTTGACTGATCGAAAAGTGTGTCGCGTTCAAGATCGATCCCCCTCACACCAGCCCTCCCGAAACGTCGGACCGCCCCCAAAGGGGCGAGGGGGAAAGGGAGCCGATCTTCATGAGTTTCAAAATTTCGGTTCGGCTCAATCGACACTAAAGAAACGCGACCACCTTCTGCGCGGCGGCAGCCAAATGCTGCTCATGGGTAAACCCGGAAACCTTGAGCGGCTTCAAATCATGATCCCCAGAGGCCAGCCAAAACACCTCAATACTCGGCGATAGATCGTAAGCCCCGACAGCGTCCCGATTGCCAAGAGCATCCCGCTCCCCCTGAACAATCAACGTCCGAGTCTTTAACCCAGCCAAATGCTCAACACGAGGCTTCTCCGGCTTACCAACCGCATAAAACGGATAACCCAAGCAAACCAAAGCATCAGCACCAAGCTCATCGGCAAGCAAACTCGCCATCCGCCCCCCCATGGACTTCCCGCCAATCGCCAGTGAACCAGCGACATGAAGTCGCACCAAGCCATAAACCTCACGCCAACATTCGAGCAACTTAGGCGCCGGATTCGGCGGGCGTTTGCTGCCATCAACCCGCCGCTGCGCCATATAAGGAAACTCAAACCGCAACACGTTCACCCCCAGCCCAGCAAGGCGCCCAGCCATATCCGTCATCCACTCACTGTCCATCGGCGCCCCCGCCCCATGCGCCAGGATCAGGGTCGCCGAAGCCTCCCCAACAGCCGCATCCCAAAGCCACCCGTGATCCCGCAGGCACTGCGCCCATTGATCCCCGTCAATACTGGCCTTGTGCTGTTTGTCCATGCTTGCCTCGCTTTTAGTCTGCCTATAACTCCAGGCGAAGGATTCGCGGCGTTTTCTGCGCGCGCTCACTTCGGCTGAACCGTGGATGGGGAACCATGAACACTTCTATCAGTACCGCCTACAACTACAAGGTGGTCCGCCAATTCGCCATTATGACGGTGGTGTGGGGCATCGTCGGCATGGGGCTCGGGGTTTTTCTCGCGGCTCAATTGGTCTGGCCCGAACTCAACTTCAACCTGCCGTGGACCAGCTTCGGACGCCTGCGCCCGCTGCACACCAACGCGGTGATCTTCGCGTTCGGCGGCTGTGCCTTGTTCGCCAGTTCGTTCTACTCGGTGCAGCGCACCTGCCAGACACAACTGTTTGCGCCGAAAATCGCCGCCTTCTGCTTCTGGGGCTGGCAACTGGTGATCCTGCTGGCGGCCATCAGCCTGCCACTGGGTTACACCAGTTCCAAGGAATACGCCGAGCTGGAATGGCCGATCGACATCCTGATCACCATCGTCTGGGTCGCCTACGCCATCGTGTTCTTCGGCACGATCATGCAGCGCAAGACCAAGCACATTTATGTGGGCAACTGGTTCTTCGGCGCGTTCATCATCACCGTGGCGATCCTGCACATCGTCAACAACCTCGAGTTGCCGGTGAGCTTCACCAAGTCCTACTCGGTGTACGCCGGTGCGACCGACGCGATGGTGCAATGGTGGTACGGCCACAACGCCGTAGGCTTTTTCCTCACCGCCGGTTTCCTCGGGATGATGTACTACTTCGTGCCGAAACAGGCCGAACGTCCGGTGTATTCGTATCGCCTGTCGATCGTGCACTTCTGGGCGCTGATCACCCTGTACATCTGGGCCGGCCCGCACCACTTGCACTACACCGCGCTGCCGGACTGGGCACAGTCGCTGGGCATGGTGATGTCGCTGGTACTGCTGGCACCGAGCTGGGGCGGCATGATCAACGGCATGATGACCCTCTCGGGCGCCTGGCATAAGTTGCGCAGCGACCCGATCCTGCGCTTCCTGGTGGTGTCGCTGGCGTTCTACGGCATGTCGACCTTCGAAGGTCCGATGATGGCGATCAAGACGGTGAACGCCCTCTCCCACTACACCGACTGGACCATCGGCCACGTACACGCCGGCGCGCTCGGCTGGGTGGCGATGATTTCCATCGGCGCGCTGTACCACATGATCCCGAAAGTCTTCGGCAAAGAGCAGATGCACAGCATCGGCCTGATCAACGCGCACTTCTGGCTCGCGACCATCGGCACCGTTTTGTACATCGCCTCGATGTGGGTCAACGGCATCGCCCAGGGCCTGATGTGGCGTGCGGTGAACGAGGACGGCACGCTGACCTACTCCTTCGTCGAAACCCTGGTGGCCAGCCACCCAGGCTTCGTCGTGCGGCTGATTGGCGGGGCGATCTTCCTCAGCGGCATGTTCCTGATGGCTTACAACACCTGGCGCACCGTGCGGGCCTCGCAGCCTGCTGACGTCGTTGCTGCCGCGCAGATGGCCTGAGGAGTCCGCCATGAAACACGAAACGATTGAAAAGAACGTCGGCCTGCTGATGCTGCTGATGGTGTTCGCCGTGAGCATCGGCGGCCTGACCCAGATCGTCCCGCTGTTCTTCCAGGACGTGACCAACAAACCGGTGGAAGGCATGAAGCCCTACACCGCGCTGCAACTGGAAGGCCGCGACATCTACATCCGCGAAGGCTGCGTCGGTTGCCACTCGCAGATGATCCGTCCGTTCCGCGCAGAAACCGAACGCTACGGCCACTACTCGGTCGCCGGCGAGAGCGTGTGGGATCACCCGTTCCTGTGGGGCTCGAAACGTACCGGTCCGGACCTGGCCCGGGTCGGTTCGCGTTATTCGGATGACTGGCACCGCGCGCACTTGTACAACCCGCGCAACGTCGTACCGGAATCGAAGATGCCGGCCTACCCATGGCTGGTCACCCAACCGGTCGACAGCAGCCACACCGAAACCAAGCTCAAGGTCATGCGCACCCTCGGCGTGCCGTACACCGACGACGACATCAGCGGCGCGGTGGCCAGCCTCAAGGGCAAGACCGAAATGGACGCCCTCGTCTCCTACCTGCAAGTGCTCGGCACTGCGATCAAGAGCAAGAGGTGATCGAGATGGCCTTAGAAATGAGCGTGGGGCTGATTCGCGGCCTCGGCACGGTCGTGGTGTTTCTGGCCTTCGTCGGCCTGACCCTGTGGGTGTTCAACCGCAAGCGCACGCCGGAATTCGCCGAAGCGCGCCTGCTGCCGTTTGCCGATGAGCCGCAACCCGACCCAACCCAAGCATCTGAAACAAGGAGTACCCGGCCATGACCACCTTCTGGAGTACGTGGATCTGCGTACTGACCATCGGCAGCCTGATCGGCCTGACCTGGCTGCTGGTCGGCACCCGTCGGGGCGAGACCAAGGGCAGCGTCGACCAGACCATGGGCCACAGCTTCGACGGCATCGAGGAGTACGACAACCCGCTGCCGCAGTGGTGGTTCATGCTGTTCGCCGGCACGCTGGTGTTTTCCGTGGGCTATCTGATCCTGTATCCGGGCCTGGGCAACTGGAAAGGCATCCTGCCCGGCTACGAGGACGGCTGGACCGGCGTCCACGAGTGGGAAAAGGAAATGAGCAAGGCCGACGCCAAATTCGGGCCGATCTTCGCCAAGTTCGCCGCCATGCCGGTGGAAGAAGTGGCGAAGGATCCGCAGGCGCTGAAAATGGGTGGCCGTCTGTTCGCCTCCAACTGCTCGGTGTGCCACGGCTCGGACGCCAAGGGCGCCTTCGGCTTCCCTAACCTCGCCGACCAGGACTGGCGCTGGGGCGGCAGTGCCGAGACGATCAAGACCACCATCATGGGTGGCCGGATCGCGGCGATGCCGGCCTGGGGCGAGTCACTCGGTGAGGTGGGCGTGAAAAACGTCGCCGCTTACGTGCGTCACGAGCTGGCCGGGCTGCCACTGCCGGCGGACAACAAGGCCGACCTGCAAGCCGGACAGCAGACGTTCAGCACCATGTGCGTAGCCTGTCATGGGGCAACCGGCCAGGGCACTGAAGCCATGGGTGCGCCGAATCTGACGCACCCGGCCGGATTTATCTATGGCACCAGCCTGACCCAGCTTGAGCAGACCATTCGCCATGGTCGTCAGGGTCACATGCCGGCTCAGAACGAGTTGCTGGGCAACGATAAAGTGCAATTGCTGGCCGCTTATGTGTACAGCCTTAGCCATGGATTGAATACAGAAAAACTGATTACTGAAGACAACAAACAGTAATCATTGAGTACAACACTGCCGCACGTTTCCAGTGCGGCAGTTTCCAGCCTCTTTGCGACGCATTGTCGCACCCCTTCTTGCCCTCTCCTTTCGGTTCCCCGGATTCGGGTCTACGCTTGCTCGATGCGGACTGGCCCGTGCCGGTTCCAGGTCGACCCCGAGCGAGGCGTTGAACGAATCGGCTGACTGACATGGCCGCAAAGGCCGGTAGATACCGGCTGTCGTGCCGATTACCGTCCGTCACCCGAACCGAGCGTTCGAACACACCCCGTTACATCCGACCGGAACCCCTCGCTTTTTTCGTCCGCTGCGACATTTTGCCCGAGGGCAATTTTGTCCTTACGCGGCGCATGGAAAGGCCGCAGAATCAGCGTTGGAAAGCATTGACCCAGGTCATGGCGCGTTGCATTGACCCCCTGCTTTCTACATACTTGCGGCCGATTTTAATCCTAATAAAACACCCAAACCGTGGAACCTTAGAATGAGCACAGCAATCAGTCCGACTGCTTATAACTATAAGGTAGTCCGCCAGTTCGCCATCATGACGGTGGTCTGGGGGATCCTTGGCATGGGGCTCGGTGTCTTCATTGCCTCGCAACTGGTCTGGCCGGAGTTGAACTTCGGCCTGCCGTGGACGAGCTTTGGACGCCTGCGCCCGTTGCACACAAACCTGGTGATTTTCGCCTTCGGTGGTTGTGCACTGTTTGCCACTTCCTACTATGTCGTGCAGCGAACCTGCCAGACGCGACTGATTTCCGACAGCCTCGCGGCCTTCACCTTCTGGGGATGGCAAGCGGTGATCGTCGGCGCGATCATTACCTTGCCGCTGGGTTACACCACCACCAAGGAATACGCGGAACTGGAATGGCCCCTCGCCATTTTGCTGGCCATTGTCTGGGTCACCTACGGTCTGGTGTTCTTCGGCACCATCACCAAGCGCAAGACCAAACACATCTACGTGGGTAACTGGTTCTACGGCGCATTCATCGTCGTGACCGCGATGCTGCACATCGTCAACCACGCCTCGCTGCCGGTCAGCTTCTTCAAGTCCTACTCGGCCTACGCCGGTGCGACCGACGCGATGATCCAGTGGTGGTACGGCCACAACGCCGTGGGTTTCTTCCTGACCACCGGCTTCCTGGGGATGATGTACTACTTCGTGCCGAAACAGGCCGAACGTCCGATCTACTCCTATCGCCTGTCGATCGTGCACTTCTGGGCACTGATCACCCTGTACATCTGGGCAGGCCCGCACCACCTGCACTACACCGCACTGCCGGACTGGGCCCAATCGCTGGGCATGGCGATGTCGATCATCCTGCTGGCACCAAGCTGGGGCGGCATGATCAACGGCATGATGACCCTGTCGGGCGCCTGGCATAAGCTGCGCACCGACCCGATCCTGCGCTTCCTCGTGGTCTCCCTGGCGTTCTACGGCATGTCGACCTTCGAAGGTCCGATGATGGCGATCAAGACCGTCAACTCGCTCTCGCACTACACCGACTGGACCATCGGCCACGTACACGCCGGCGCTCTGGGCTGGGTAGCGATGATCTCGATCGGCGCGATCTACCACATGATTCCGAAACTGTTCGGCCGCGCGCAGATGCACAGCGTCGGTCTGATCAACGCGCACTTCTGGCTCGCGACCATCGGCACCGTGCTGTACATCGCTTCGATGTGGGTCAACGGCATCACCCAAGGCCTGATGTGGCGTGCAATCAACGACGACGGCACCCTCACCTACTCGTTCGTCGAAGCGCTTCAGGCCAGCCACCCTGGCTACATCGTTCGTGCCCTGGGCGGTGCATTCTTCGCCAGCGGCATGTTCCTGATGGCCTACAACGTGTGGCGCACCGTTCGCGCCTCGGACCCGGCTGAAGCTGAAGCCGCCGCCAAGATCGCCGTAGTTGGAGCTCACTGATGAAGCATGAAGCTGTCGAGAAGAATATTGGCCTGCTGGCCTTCTTCATGGTCATCGCCGTCAGCGTCGGTGGCCTGACCCAAATCGTTCCGTTGTTCTTCCAGGACGTCACCAACAAGCCGGTCGAAGGCATGAAGCCGCGCACCGCCCTTGAACTGGAAGGCCGCGACGTTTACATCGCCAACGGCTGTGTCGGCTGCCACTCGCAGATGATCCGTCCGTTCCGTGCCGAAACCGAACGCTACGGCCACTACTCGGTCGCCGGTGAAAGCGTCTGGGATCACCCGTTCCTGTGGGGTTCCAAACGTACCGGCCCGGACCTGGCCCGTGTCGGCGGTCGTTACTCCGATGACTGGCAGCGTGCGCACTTGTACAACCCGCGCAACGTCGTGCCCGAGTCGAAAATGCCGGCTTACCCGTTCCTCGTGGAAAACAAGCTCGACGGCAAAGACACAGCCAAGAAAATGGAAGTGTTGCGCACGCTCGGCGTCCCTTACACCGACGAAGACATTGCCGGTGCAAAAGACGCTGTGAAGGGTAAAACCGAAATGGACGCGCTGGTGGCCTATCTGCAAGGCCTGGGCACCATCATCAAAAGCAAACGGTGATTCTTAATGGATATCGGGATGATTCGAGGCCTGGGCACCGTTGTCGTGATGGTTGCCTTCATCGGCCTGGCGTTGTGGGTGTTCAGCCCCAAGCGCAAGTCGGAGTTTGAAGACGCGACCTTGCTGCCCTTCGCGGATGATCCCGAAGCCATCAAGCACGTCGAGCAAGCTTCTAGGAGTAACAAAGAATGACTACATTCTGGAGTCTGTACGTCACAGTCCTCAGTCTCGGTACGATCTTTTCCCTGACCTGGCTGTTGCTGTCGACCCGCAAGGGCCAGCGCACCGAGCAGACCGACGAGACGGTCGGCCACTCCTTCGACGGGATCGAGGAGTACGACAACCCGCTGCCGAAATGGTGGTTCATGCTGTTCGTGGGCACCATCGTCTTCGCCTTGGGTTATCTGGTGCTGTACCCGGGCCTGGGCAGCTGGAAAGGTCTGCTGCCGGGCTACAACTACCTCGATAACGAAAAGCAGACCCCGTTCGCCAACGGCCAGACCGGCTGGACCGGCGTTCACGAGTGGGAAAAGGAAATGGCTCGCTCGGATGCCAAGTTCGGTCCGATCTTCGCCAAGTTCGCGGCCATGCCGATCGAAGAAGTCGCGAAGGATCCGCAAGCCCTGAAGATGGGCGGCCGTCTGTTCGCCTCCAACTGCTCGGTCTGCCACGGTTCCGATGCCAAGGGCGCTTATGGCTTCCCTAACCTGACCGACGCCGACTGGCGCTGGGGCGGCGAGCCGGAGACCATCAAGACCACCATCATGGGCGGTCGTCACGCGGTGATGCCGGCCTGGGCGGAAGTGATCGGTGAGCAAGGCGTGGCCGACGTGGCGGCATTCGTGCTGACCAACCTCGATGGCCGCAAGCTGCCGGAAGGCACCAAGGCAGATCCGGCCAACGGCCAGAAACTGTTCGCCGCCAACTGCGTGGCCTGCCACGGTCCGGAAGGCAAAGGCACCCCGGCAATGGGCGCCCCGAACCTGACCCACCCGGCCGCGTTCATCTACGGTTCGAGCTTCGCGCAACTGCAGCAGACCATCCGTTACGGCCGCCAGGGCCAGATGCCTGCTCAGGAACAGCTGCAAGGCAACGACAAGGTTCACCTGTTGGCGGCTTATGTTTACAGCCTGTCCCATGGTGAAAAAGCACCGGAAGCCGAGGCCCAGTAAGGCCGATGCTTGAAGCAAAAAAAGGCCCCGCCAGTTCTCACTGGCGGGGCCTTTTTGTTTCTGCCCTTTGAATGGCCGACCAGCGGTCAGGCTCGTCAGGCCTTCCCGGTTGTGAGACGCCATAAGCAGTAGTAACGTTGCTACATATCTTCTTCAGGAGAGGTCGCAATGATGGCCATCACCACCATTTCCAGCCGTGAATTCAATCAGGACACAAGCAGTGCCAAAAAAGCCACGCGCAACGGGCCGGTAATCATCACCGACCGTGGCAAGCCCGCCCACGTACTGCTAAGCATTGAGGAGTACGAAAAACTCACCGGCCTCAACGCGAGCATCGTCGATCTGCTGGTCATGCCTGAAGCGGCAGACATCGAGTTCGAAACCGAGCGTGCCGTGATCACTCACCGCCCCGTGGATCTGTCCTGAATGTATTTGCTCGACACCAATGTGATTTCCGAACTGCGCAAACCCCAGGCCGACAGGAACGTTGTCGCCTGGGCCAGATCTGTCATTGCCCCTCGCATGTTCATCTCGGCCATTACCTTGAAGGAACTGGAGACCGGCGTCCTTCGCATGGAGCGCCGAGACCCGGCTCAAGGCAAGGTTCTGCGCACCTGGCTCAAGCGCCACGTGATGCCGGCCTTCGACGCGCGAATCCTGCCGGTCGATGCCGCCGTCGCCCTGCGCTGCGCCCGCCTTCATGTGCCGGATCAGGCCAATGAAAGCGATGCGCTGATCGCAGCGACGGCATTAGTCCATGGGCTGACCGTGGTCACCCGCAATGTGGCCGACTTTGAATCCAGCGGTGTTGAAGTCATCAATCCATGGGACTGAGGCATTTGCCTTACCGAAGAAAAAGCCATGTCTGAAAATGAAACGGCCCCGCCAACAGAAATTGACGGGGCCGTTGCTTATGGGCGACTGGCCCAGATGGATTTCACCGGAACCGTCTGCACGAAATTCGGTTTCTGCCAGTCATTGTTTTCGATCAGGTTGATGCGCAGTTGCTTGCGATCATCCGAGAAGCTGGCAGTCAGGTAGGTTTGCTGGGACGTTGCGCCGCTGAGAAACATCGGCACCTTACCCATCCAGCGCTTGCCTCCGCCGCGCGTATGGTAATGACCCGCAAAGATGGCGGTGACTTCATATTTTTCGATCATGTCCAGAAAGCGCTGCTCCTGCTGCCAGTCCCCCTGCCAGTCATCCCATTTGTGCATGTTGAGGATGATGGCGTAGCCCTGGGTTCTCGCCACCCTCAAATCGTTTTCCAGCCAGTCCAGTGCGCTGATGATATTGAAGGTTGTCGGATTCAACGCATGTGCAATCTTCGTAGCGTAGGTAGGCTCGTTGTTGAGTTGCACCAGATGAACTTCTCCGACATTTTTCGAGTACGCGAGACTGCCCGAATAACGAATATCCAGAAAAGCCCCAGTGACCTTGAGGTCAAGGTTATCCACCCTAGCCTTATGATGCTCGTTAAACTCGACAATACTGCCCGCCGCACAACTATTACTGAAACAGTCGTCCACATTATTTTCGTAATCATGATTACCCAAGCCGTACAAGTAATCCCCCTTGAAGTATTTCTCCAGGGCCGACTTCATATATGACCGCTGCCAACCATGGCCAAAAGCGGTAATGTCACCGTTGATCATCAACGGGATTGCCGCCTGCCCCCCGTGGGCATTTCGAAACATGGCGATACTGCTCAACTGGCTGTCCACCAGCCACTTGGCACGCTTTTCAAAGTCCGCATTGGACTCCGGCGCTCCGCTGTCGGTCTTGTCAGTCCAGGGATACTGCGTATCGGACGCGAACACCATATGCCGTGGCGTTCCCTCAACGGCATGAACCAAAGTAACAGAAGAGAATAAAAAGACACCCAGCAGAAAACTTACAACTCCATTAAAAGCCATAGCTTTGAAACTCCATTTAACTTGAATAACAACTAGCGACCGAATATCGCCAGACGCAAACATATTCGATCAAATGGAGCTTTTCAAAGCAGACTACACAGGCAATTAAATAAACTTATTTCAAACACAACAACAGAAGGCAGAATCCCTTTACTTCAATCTGTCTAATCTTGACTACTGGAAACCGAGCAACCAAGAACCGGTTTTCGGCCACGCAGATCAATCTGTGGGACTAAAAGAACCACATCGCAGCTTCACATCTCGCAACTGAAATTCGATGGGCACATTGGCTGGCAAGCGATAACGTCCTCATGCAGCCGGTGTGCTGCTTACCTCACGACTCATCTTGCAAGGAAGCCATACGATGAACGAACAACATCAGAATCAGGGTACTTATCAGCCGATTCAAACGGGTGGACAAGCGCCTCAAGATGAAGCGGCCAACAGCGATAGCCTGAAACGACAAACACGATCCATCAGGAGCGAAGTCGCCGCCGACAGAAAACGCAGTACCGGTGGGATCGACAGCCTTGGCGGCGGCCGGTTGCCTTGATTGACTGATGAAAGCGGCGGCAATGCCTGCACTTGCGCAGCATTGCCGTCGCGATGTCAGTAGCATCAATCGTCTATAGTCAATTGATCTGCATCATGCTTTGTTACATTCGCTACACCATTCAGGTTTTTTCCCCAACGCGACCAAAGGTCGCACCCGTTCGTCGGCATCACAGGCGTATCATTGCGCCACTGCAACACCCTTTCTGACCCCGGCCGGCACGTATCGGCCGAGGCATTTTTCCACTGCCGTGGGATGCAATGATGAGTAATCAGATTCCGGTACACGACGTCACGCCCCCCAACAAGAACGCGAACAACAGCGTCGACCTTTACGCCTCTCGAGAAAAAATCTACACCCGTGCTTTCACCGGCCTGTTCCGCAATCTGCGGATGATGGGCGGCACGGCGCTGTTCCTGCTGTATTTCGGTACGGTGTGGCTGAACTGGGGCGGCCATCAGGCCGTGTGGTGGAACCTGCCGGAACGCAAGTTCTTCATCTTCGGTGCGACCTTCTGGCCTCAGGATTTCATCCTGCTCTCGGGCCTGCTGATCATTGCCGCGTTCGGCCTGTTCTTCATCACGGTGTATGCCGGCCGGGTCTGGTGCGGCTACACCTGTCCGCAAAGCGTGTGGACGTGGATTTTCATGTGGTGCGAGAAGGTCACCGAAGGCGACCGCAACCAGCGCATCAAGCTCGACAAGGCGCCGATGAGCGCCAACAAGTTCCTGCGCAAGTTTGCCAAGCACGCCATGTGGCTGCTGATCGGTTTCGTCACCGGCATGACCTTCGTCGGCTACTTCTCGCCGATCCGTGAACTGGTGTTCGACTTCTTCACAGGCCAGGCCGATGGCTGGTCGTATTTCTGGGTCGGCTTCTTCACCCTCGCCACCTACGGCAACGCCGGCTGGCTGCGTGAGCAGGTGTGCATCTACATGTGCCCGTATGCGCGTTTCCAGAGCGTGATGTTCGACAAGGACACCCTGATCGTTTCCTATGATCCGCGTCGCGGCGAAAGCCGTGGCCCGCGCAAGAAAGGCGTCGACTACAAGGCCCAGGGCCTGGGCGACTGCATCGACTGCACCATGTGCGTCCAGGTCTGCCCGACCGGCATCGACATCCGCGACGGCCTGCAGATCGAGTGCATCGGCTGCGCCGCGTGCATCGATGCCTGCGACAGCATCATGGACAAGATGGACTACCCGCGCGGGCTGATCAGCTACACCACCGAACACAACCTGTCCGGGCAGAAAACCCATAAACTGCGTCCGCGCCTGATCGGTTATGCCGTGGTGCTGCTGGCGATGATCAGCCTGCTGGTGACGGCCTTCTTCATGCGTTCGCTGGTGGGTTTCGACGTCAGCAAGGACCGCGTGCTGTACCGCGAAAACGCCGAAGGCCGGATCGAAAACGTCTACAGCCTGAAGATCATGAACAAGGATCAGCGCGACCACACCTACGTGCTGGAAGCCGCCGGTTTGCCGGATCTGCGCCTGCAAGGCAGACGCGAGATCAAGGTGCCGGCCGGGGAAATCTTCAGCATGCCGGTCGAGCTGTCGAGCGCGCCCGAACAACTGCCGTCGAGCACCAACGAGGTGAAATTCATCCTCAAGGATGCCGATGACGACAGCGTCCACGTAGAAGCCAAGAGCCGGTTCATCGGCCCACAAAATCGTTGAGAGAACTGAACATGCCCGCAGCAAACGCCGCAAGCCCCTGGTACAAGCATCTCTGGCCGTGGATCATCATCGGGATCCTCGCGTGCTCGGTGACCCTGACGCTGTCCATGGTGACCATTGCGGTGAACAACCCGGACAATCTGGTCAACGACAACTACTACGAGGCCGGCAAGGGCATCAACCGTTCGCTGGACCGTGAACTGCTCGCGCAGAACCTGAAGATGCGCGCCAATGTGCATCTGGATGACGTGACCGGTGAAGTCGACCTGCGCCTGAGCGGCGACAGCCAGCCGAAAACGCTGGAACTGAACCTGATCTCGCCGACCCAGCCGGACAAGGATCGCAAGATTGTCCTGACTCGCAGCGAAACCGAAACCGGCCGCTACATTGGCCAGGTGAACGACAAGGTTGAAGGTCGGCGGTTTGTCGAGTTGCTCGGTTCGCAGGGTGACCAGGTGTGGCGCATGTTCGAGGAAGAAGTGGTCAGCCATGACAAGGATCTGCTGCTCGGTGACGAACCGCTGCAAGGCGCGGAAGACCTGGACAAGTAAGCAACTCTCCTGATGACCACCCCACTCCCCTGCTACCACTGCGCCCTGCCCGTTCCGACGGGCAGCCGCTTCACCGCTGTCGTGCTCGGGGAGTCCCGCGAGTTCTGCTGCCCGGGCTGTCAGGCCGTGGCCGAAGCCATCGTCGCCGGCGGGCTGGAAAGTTATTACCAGCACCGCAGCGAAGCCTCGGCCAACCCCGAGGCGCTGCCGGTGCAACTGGTGGACGAACTGGCGCTGTACGACCGCGCCGACGTGCAGCAACCTTTCGTACGCCACGAAGGTGAACTGGCCGAAACCACGCTGTTGATGGAAGGCATCAGTTGCGCCGCGTGCGGCTGGCTGATCGAGAAACACCTGCGCACGCTGCCCGCCGTGGCCGAGGCGCGGCTGAACCTGTCCAACCATCGCCTGCATGTGCGCTGGGCCGACGCGCAATTGCCGCTGAGCCAGATCCTCGGCGAACTGCGCCACATCGGCTACGCCGCGCACCCGTATCAGGCCGACCGCGCCAGCGAACAACTGGCCAGCGAAAACCGCCTCGCCTTGCGCCAACTCGGCGTCGCCGGACTGCTGTGGTTCCAGGCGATGATGGCGACCATGGCCACCTGGCCGGAATTCAACATCGACCTCAGCCCCGAGCTGCACACCATCCTGCGCTGGGTCGCGCTGTTCCTCACCACGCCGATCGTTTTCTACAGCTGCGCGCCGTTTTTCAAAGGGGCCATGCGCGACTTGCGCACTCGCCACCTGACCATGGACGTCTCGGTGTCGCTGGCGATCGGTGCGGCGTATGTCGCCGGGATCTGGACGTCGATCACCGGGGTCGGCGAGCTGTACTTCGACGCAGTCGGGATGTTCGCGCTATTCCTGCTCGCCGGACGCTACCTGGAACGCCGCGCCCGGGAACGCACCGCCGCTGCCACTGCGCAACTGGTCAATCTGTTGCCGGCCTCGTGCCTGCGACTCGACGATGCCGGCCAGAGCGAGCGCATCCTGCTCAGCGAGTTGCGTCTTGGCGACCGGGTACTGGTGCAACCCGGCTCGGTGCTGCCGGCGGACGGCAAGATCCTCGACGGCCAGTCGAGCATTGATGAATCGCTGCTGACCGGCGAATACCTGCCGCAACCACGCACGCTGGGCGATGCCGTCACCGCCGGCACGCTGAATGTGGAAGGTGCGCTGACCGTCGAGGTGCAGGCGCTGGGTCAGGACACGCGGCTGTCGGCCATCGTTCGTCTGCTGGATCGCGCCCAGGCGGAAAAACCTCGACTGGCGGAAATCGCCGACCGTGCCGCGCAATGGTTCTTGCTGCTGTCTTTGATCGCGGCGGCCGCCATCGGGCTGCTGTGGTGGGAGCTGGATTCTTCGCGCGCCTTCTGGATTGTCCTCGCAATGCTGGTCGCCACTTGCCCGTGCGCATTGTCACTGGCGACGCCGACAGCCCTCACCGCCGCCACCGGCACTTTGCACAAACTCGGCCTGCTGTTGACCCGTGGCCATGTGCTGGAAGGCCTGAACCAGATCGACACGGTGATTTTCGACAAGACCGGCACACTCACCGAAGGGCGTCTGGTGTTGCGTTCGATCCGCCCGCTCGGCGCCCTCGACAGCGATCAGTGCCTGAGCCTCGCCGCCGCGCTGGAAAACCGCTCGGAACACCCGATTGCCCGCGCCTTTGGCCGGGCGCCGCTGGCCGCCGAAGAGGTTCACAGCACGCCGGGGCTGGGGCTTGAAGGCTTGGTCGGCGAACAGCGCTTGCGCATTGGCCAGGCAGAATTTGTCTGTGATTTCAGCGGCGCGCCTGTGCCGAAGATGCCCGACGAACCGGGCCAATGGTTGTTGCTCGGTGACGATCACGGGCCGCTGGCCTGGTTCGCCCTCGACGACCGTCTGCGCGATGACGCCCCTGCCCTGCTCGCCGCGTGCAAGGCCCGCGGCTGGCACACGCTGCTGCTGTCGGGTGACAGTTCGCCGATGGTTTCCAGCGTCGCCGCCGAACTGGGCATCGACGAGGCCCGGGGAGGTCTGCGTCCGGACGACAAGCTGCAAGTGCTGCAAAAACTGCACAAGGAAGGCCGCAAGGTGTTGATGCTCGGCGACGGGGTCAACGACGTGCCGGTGCTGGCCGCTGCGGACATCAGCGTGGCCATGGGCTCGGCCACGGATCTGGCGAAAACCAGCGCCGACGCGGTGTTGTTGTCCAACCGGCTCGACGCGCTGGTGCAAGCCTTCACGCTCGCCCGTCGCACACGCCGGGTGATCATCGAGAACCTGTTGTGGGCCGCGCTGTACAATGGCCTCATGTTGCCGTTCGCCGCCCTCGGCTGGATCACTCCGGTATGGGCCGCCGTCGGCATGTCGATCAGTTCGCTGACCGTGGTGCTCAACGCCCTGCGCCTGACTCGCCTGCCGAGCGCGCCGGCCGTCAACGCCACGTCAGAAACCCGCCCGCTGCCGGCCTGAGCCGCGCGGGCATGGAGTACAGATGCCAGCTCTCTACGTGATGATCCCGGCCGCGCTGCTGATCGTGGCCATCGCCGTCTACATCTTCTTCTGGGCGGTGGACAGCGGCCAGTACGACGACCTCGACGGCCCGGCCCACAGCATCCTGTTCGATGACCAGGACCCGAAGCACACCGCCGCCGTGGACGAAGCCAACCCGGCCAAGCCGGACGACAAGGCGCCACCCCATGCTTGAACTGGCGCCGCTGCTGGTGTCTGCGCTGATTCTCGGCCTGCTCGGCGGCGGGCATTGCCTGGGCATGTGCGGCGGCCTGATGGGCGCGCTGACCCTGGCGATACCCAAGGAACAACGCAGCCGACGCTTTCGATTGCTGCTGGCTTATAACCTCGGGCGGATTCTAAGTTATGCCACGGCCGGATTGCTGATCGGGGTGGCGGGATGGGCGGTGGCCAACAGTCCTGCGGCGTTGTTCATGCGCGTACTCGCGGGTTTGCTGCTGATCGCCATGGGCTTGTACCTGGCTGGCTGGTGGAGCGGCCTGACCCGCATCGAAAGCCTCGGGCGCGGACTGTGGCGCTACATTCAACCGGTGGCCAACCGCTTGCTGCCGGTATCGAGCCTGCCCCGGGCTTTGCTGCTCGGTGCGCTGTGGGGCTGGCTGCCATGCGGGCTGGTTTACAGCACGCTGCTGTGGTCGGCCAGTCAGGGCAATGCAGTCGACAGCGCATTGTTGATGCTCGCCTTCGGGCTCGGTACCTGGCCGGTATTGCTGGCCACCGGCCTCGCCGCCGAACGGGTCACGGCGTTCTTGCGCAAACGCAGCGTGCGCATGGCCGGCGGTCTGCTGGTGATCCTGTTCGGCATCTGGACCCTCCCGGGGCCGCACCAGCACTGGCTGATGGGCCACTGATCGGCGGCGCGGCCATCGCGAGCAAGCTCGCTCCCACAGGTTTTGTGTACGCCACAAATCTCCTGTGGGAGCGAGCCTGCTCGCGATGGGGCCGTATGACTTATACAAATCCTCCCCGTTGATACAAATCAAGATGCCCCGCCGCGCCCTCCCCTAGACTCGCTCACACTGCCAGCCTATCCGGGGGAATGCCCGCATGCTCGACGCCATTCGTTGGGACACCGATTTGATCCGCCGCTACGACCTGGCGGGGCCGCGCTACACCTCGTACCCGACGGCCGTGCAATTCAACAGTCAGGTCGGCACCTTCGACCTGTTCCACGCCCTGCGCGACAGCCGCAAGGCCCTGCGCCCATTGTCGCTGTACGTGCATGTGCCGTTCTGCGCGAACATTTGCTACTACTGCGCCTGCAACAAGGTCATCACCAAGGATCGCGGCCGGGCCCTGCCGTACCTGCAACGGCTCGAACAGGAAATCCAGCTGATCGCCTGCCACCTCGACCCGGCGCAGAAAGTCGAGCAACTGCACTTCGGTGGCGGCACCCCGACTTTTCTCAGCCACGATGAATTGCGGCAGTTGATGGCGCACCTGCGCAAACATTTCAATCTGCTGGATGACGACTCCGGTGATTACGGTATCGAAATCGATCCGCGCGAAGCTGACTGGTCAACCATGGGCCTGCTGCGGGAACTGGGCTTCAACCGGGTCAGCATCGGCCTGCAGGATCTCGACCCGGCGGTGCAACGCGCAGTCAATCGCCTGCAAAGCCTGGAAGAAACCCGCGCGGTGATCGACGCGGCGCGGACCCTGCAATTTCGCTCGATCAACATCGACCTGATCTACGGCCTGCCCAAGCAGACCCCGGACAACTTTGCCCGCACCGTCGAGGAAGTCATCAGCCTGCAACCGGACCGGCTCTCGGTGTTCAATTACGCGCACCTGCCGGAACGCTTCATGCCGCAGCGGCGGATCAACGGCAACGAACTGCCGAGCCCGACGCAAAAGCTGGAAATGCTGCAACGCACCATCGAGCAACTGACCGCCGCCGGCTATCGCTACATCGGCATGGACCACTTCGCCCTGCCCGACGATGAACTGGCGATTGCCCAGGAAGAATCGACCCTGCAACGCAACTTCCAGGGCTACACCACCCACGGTCATTGCGACCTGATCGGTCTGGGCGTGTCGGCCATCAGCCAGATCGGCGACCTGTACTGCCAGAACAGCAGCGACCTCAATCACTACCAGAACACCCTCGCCGGTGCGCAACTGGCCACCAGCCGGGGCCTGGTGTGCAACGCCGATGATCGCTTGCGTCGCGCGGTGATTCAGCAACTGATCTGCAACTTCAGCCTGGATTTCGCCGAGATCGAGCGCAGTTTCAACATCGATTTTCAGGGCTACTTCGGCGCGCTCTGGCCGCAGTTGCAAGGCATGGCAAAGGACGGCTTGATCGAACTGGATCGCGAACGAATCAGCGTGCTGCCGGCCGGGCGCCTGCTGGTGCGCTCGGTGTGCATGGTGTTCGACGCGTATCTGGAACAGCAGAACCGCCAGCGTTTCTCGCGGGTGATCTAGCTCTTCATCAGCAAGGTATTGGTTTTCAGGTTCTGGTCTGCAGTCAGGCCCGATTGGTCGATGACTTTGGCCAGGGACAGGTTGGCGGTAATCAGACCGTTGTTGAGGGCAGAAATGGCGCCTTTGAGGGCAGCGATCTTGGCGAATCGCTCTTCGTTGGAGAGGGTTTTGTTAGCCATCAGCGCGTTGATCTGGGCGTTCTTTTCGGCGATCTGCTGGCGCAACTTGCGAATCATCTTCAGCAATTGCTGGACGTTTTCCGGCAAGCCGCTTTCATCGATATCGCTGTTTTTCCCGCCGACACCGGCGGATTTTGCAATGGCGGCACCGGATAGCGACACTTTGACGCCCTCGACCAAGGTCGGGATTCCCAACGATGCCGCGTCTGTGCCGGACTCATCGTCAACGGAGGTTTCAGCACTTTCCAGCAATGACGCAACGCCACTGTTACCGGGGGTCAGCGTGCCAATAGCAGTCATCGAAGCGGTTCCTTGCATGCCGTCAGATACCTGTTTATCGGCCGCCATCCCTGCGGCTTTATGCCGTGGAGGCAATCTCGCCACAGGCTGGCCTGAATGTCCTCCCCTGGGTTACCCTTACGCCTTATGTGTGTTTTCCCACAAGGATTTAAGAAATGTCCGAGCCAGTTAAACTGCGCGCTCATAACCAGGCTAATTGCAAGGATTGCAGCCTGGCCCCTCTCTGCCTGCCACTTTCGCTGAATCTGGAAGACATGGATGCGCTGGACGAAATCGTTAAACGTGGCCGCCCGTTGAAAAAGGGTGAGTTCCTGTTCCGCCAGGGCGACACCTTCGATTCCGTTTATGCAGTACGCTCCGGCGCTCTGAAGACCTTCAGCCTGAGCGATACCGGCGAAGAACAACTGACCGGTTTCCACCTGCCGAGCGAACTGGTCGGGCTGTCCGGCATGGACACCGAGAAACACCCGGTTTCCGCCCAGGCACTGGAAACCACCTCGGTCTGCGAGATTCCGTTCGAACGCCTCGACGAACTGGCCCTGCAACTGCCGCAACTGCGCCGTCAGTTGATGCGCGTGATGAGCCGGGAAATCCGCGACGACCAGCAAATGATGTTGCTGCTGTCGAAGAAAACCGCCGACGAGCGCATCGCCACGTTCCTGGTCAACCTGTCGGCGCGCTTCCGCGCTCGCGGGTTCTCGGCCAACCAGTTCCGCCTGAGCATGTCGCGCAACGAAATCGGCAATTATCTGGGGCTGGCGGTGGAAACCGTGTCCCGGGTCTTCACGCGCTTCCAGCAGAACGAACTAATCGCCGCCGAGGGTAAGGAAATCCATATCCTCGACCCGATCCAGCTCTGCGCCCTGGCTGGCGGCTCGCTCGAAGTCTGATCTCGACCCGCGGCCGAGCGTATCGTTTCAGCCGCGGGTATACTGCGCCGTTTGCAGCCCTGCCAGGACACCTCGACGATGGTCTTCGACTCCTTCGACATCAAATCCCTGATCCGCCCAGTGATCGATTTCCCGAAACCGGGCGTGATCTTTCGCGACATCACCCCGCTGTTCCAGTCGCCAAAGGCCCTGCGCCTGGTGATGGACAGTTTCGCCCACCGTTATGTGGAAGCCGATTTCACCCACATCGGCGCGATGGACGCGCGTGGTTTTCTGATCGGCTCGGTGCTGGCCTATCAGTTGAACAAGCCGCTGGTGCTGTTCCGCAAGCAAGGCAAACTGCCGGCGGACGTGCTGGCTGAAGGTTACGCGACCGAGTACGGCGAAGCGTTCCTCGAAGTGCAAGCCGACAGCCTGTGCGAAGGCGATTCGGTGGTGATGTTCGATGACCTGATCGCCACCGGCGGCACGCTGATCGCGGCGGCCAACCTGATCCGCCGCATGGGCGCCCGCGTTCATGAAGCGGCAGCGATCATCGATCTGCCGGAGCTGGGTGGTTCGCAGCGCCTGGAAGACATGGGGATTCCGACGTTCTGCCTGACGCAGTTTGCGTTGACTGACAAGTAAGCGGCGCCTGCCATTACGCCTTCGCGAGCAAGCCCGCTCCCACATTCGACCGCATTCCCCTGATGGAACACGATCGAATGTGGGAGCGGGCTTGCTCGCGAAGGGGCCGGCAGCCTCACTGCAAAACCTAAAGCCCCATCTGCTTGCTGATGATCTCGTTCATCACTTCCCGCGTCCCGCCGCCAATCGACAAGATGCGGTTATCCCGATACAGCCGCTCCACCAGGCTTTCGCGCATGTAACCCAGCCCGCCGAGAATCTGCACCGCTTCGGTGGTGATGCGGTCCGAGGTGTCCGTGGCGAAGTTCTTGGCCATGGAGATTTCCTTGATCACGCTCTGCCCCGCCGCCATCTTCGCCGCCTGCCGGTAGGTGAACTCCCGCGAGACTTCCAGCGCCGTGGCCATTTCCGCGAGGCGATGTTTGATCACCTGGAACTTGCCGATGGGTTTGCCGAACGCTTCACGCTCCTTCGCCCATTTCAGGCTCTCTTCCAGCGCCAGTTGCGCGGTCATGTTGGCCATCAGCGCCAACGCCAGACGCTCGCTCTGGAAGTTGCCCATGATGCAGGCAAAGCCCATGTTCTCCGCGCCGATCAGATTTTCCACAGGCACCCGGCAATCGTCGAAGAACAATTCAGCCGTGTCTGACGCCCACCAGCCCATTTTCTTCAGTTGCCGGCCAACGGTAAAACCCGGCGTGCCCTTCTCGATCAACAGCAGGCTGATGCCGCCAAAACCGGGCGCGCCGGTACGCACCGCGACGGTGTAGTAATCCGCGCGTAAGCCACTGGTGATGAAAGTTTTGCTGCCGCTGACCCGGTAATGATCGCCGTCGCGTACGGCGCGGGTCTGCAGGTTGGCGACGTCGGAGCCACCGCCCGGCTCGGTCACTGCCAGCGCACTGATCTTCTCGCCGCTGAGCACTTGGGGTACGACGCGGTCACGGACTTCGGGCCGGGCCCATTTGACGATAGGCGGCAAGCCGATATCCAGCGAACCAAGCCCGGCGACCAGTCCGCCGGAGCCACAACACATGAGTTCTTCGCTGGCGGCGATCTTGGCGAACAGGTCACCTTCGTGACTGCCGCCCAGCGCTTCGGGATAACCGATGCCGAGGATGCCGGCCGCACCGGCCTTGAGGTACAGCTCGCGGGGGAAGCTTTCGGCTTCTTCCCAAGCATCGATGTCCGGCAGGATCTCGCGCTCGACGAAACGTCTGACGCTGTCGCGGACCATTTGGTGGCTGGGGTCGAAGTATTCCTGGAAGGCGGGCATCGGCGAACTCCATGGAAGGGTTCGCCGAACTTAACCGAGCGCTTGCTTGGTTTTCAACAGGATTGTGTGGCTCAGAGAGAAATCGGCTTGCGCCCGGCAAACGAGTGGGCCAGCGTGCCGCCGTCCACCAGCTCCAGTTCGCCACCCAGCGGTACGCCGTGAGCGATACGCGAGGCGATCAAACCTTTGTTGTTGAGCAATTGCGCGATGTAGTGCGCAGTCGCTTCACCTTCCACGGTCGGGTTGGTGGCGAGAATGACTTCGGTGAAGGTGCCCGCCTCTTCGATCCGCGCCATCAGTTGCGGAATGCCAATGGCTTCCGGGCCGAGCCCGTCCAGCGGCGACAGGTGCCCCTTGAGCACGAAGTAGCGACCACGGAATCCGGTCTGCTCGACCGCGTACACATCCATCGGCCCTTCCACCACGCACAGCAACGTGTCGTCACGACGCGTATCGGCGCATTGCGGGCACAGATCGTCTTCGGTCAGCGTGCGGCACTGACGGCAGTGTCCGACCCCTTCCATGGCCTGGCTCAAGGCCTGGGCCAGGCGCGTACCGCCGCTGCGGTCACGTTCGAGCAACTGCAACGCCATACGCTGGGCAGTTTTCTGACCCACACCCGGCAGAATTCGCAGGGCGTCGATCAGTTGGCGAATCAAAGGGCTGAAGCTCATGGGGAAAAAGTCCGACAAAACAACGAGACGCGGTTTATACCCGCGCCTCCGGCCAGCGTCAAATCCTCAGTCCCAGGCGACCCGCACCACCAGTTTGCCGAAGTTGCGCCCCTCCAGCAGACCGATAAACGCCTGCGGCGCCTGCTCCAGGCCATCGACCACGTCTTCGCGGAATTTAACCTTGCCCTCGCGCACCCACGGCACCATGGCGCTGATGAATTCCGGCTGACGGTCGCCGTAGTCGTCGAACACGATGAAGCCCTGAATCCGTACACGCTTGGTCAGCAGGGTGCGTTGCAAGGCAGGCAAGCGATCCGGGCCTTTCGGCACTTCGGTGGCGTTGTAGCCGGCGATCAGGCCGCACAACGGGATCCGTGCCTTGGGATTGAGTAACGGAACGACCGAATCGAAGACATGGCCGCCGACGTTTTCATAATAGATGTCGATGCCTTTCGGACAGGCCTTGGCGAGTTGCTCGGCAAAGTCCAGCGCCTTGTGATCGATACAGGCGTCGAAACCCAACTCCTCGACCACGTATTTGCATTTCTCGGCACCACCGGCCACGCCAACGGCGCGCAGGCCTTTGATCTTGGCGACCTGGCCCACCACCGAACCTACCGCGCCCGACGCCGCAGCGACTACCAGGGTCTCCCCTGCTTTCGGCTGGCCAATATCCATCAGCCCCATGTAAGCGGTCATGCCCGGCATGCCCAGCACACCGAGGGCCATCGACGGGCTCGGCAGCCCGGACGGGATCGGGATGATGTTGCGCCCGTCGCTGAGGCTGTGGCTTTGCCAGCCCGTAGCGCCGACCACCAGATCGCCGACCTGGAATTTTGGATGACGCGATTGCTCGACCCGGCTGACAGCCCCGCCGGTCATCACCTCGCCGATTTGTACCGGCGCCGCGTAGGACGGCGCGTCACTCATACGCCCGCGCATGTAGGGATCGAGTGACAGGTAAAGGGTCTTGAGCAGCAACTGGCCGTCTTCAAGATCCGGCAGCGCTTCGCGCTCCAGACGGAAGTTCTCGGGCGTCGGCGCGCCCACCGGCCGCGAGGCCAGCACGAAGCGTTGATTGAGAGTCAGAGGGTCGGACATGTCAGCGTCTCCTGTGAATAGTGAATTCGGAGGTATAGGGAGCAGACCGTTGCAGCTATTGCGCGTTCGATGTTTCGTCAGCCGGAAACGAAAATGCCAGGCGCGATGCCTGGCATTTTTTGTAGCTCATCTGCCACCCGAAGGCGAATCAGAACGGCAGTTTCATACCGGCCGGCAGGTTCATGCCAGCGGTCATGCTGCCCATTTTCGCCTGGCTGTTGGCTTCGATCTGACGCACGGCGGCGTTGACGGCAGCGGCTACCAGATCCTCGACCACTTCACGGTCGTCTTCGTCCAGACCCGGCAGAACGCTAGGGTCGATGCTGACTTTTTTCACGTCATGACGGCCGGTCATCACCACGGTGACCAGATCGCCGCCGGCCTTGCCGGTGACTTCTGCGTTGGCCAGCTCTTCCTGCATCTTGGCCATTTTTTCCTGCATCTGCTGTGCCTGCTTCATCAGGCCGGCCATGCCACCTTTCATCATGGTAATCACCTCAAAAGTACTTGGATCAATACAGCGCCCGGCGACTTGCGCCGAGCGCCTTCAGTTATTAGCCCTGACTGACCAGGGCGTCGACAGGTTCAATAGTATCGTGTCGCACGACCGCGCCGAACTGCTGGACCATCTGCTGGATGAACGGATCGCCGTGGATCGACTCCTCCGCCTCGCGCTGACGGTTGGCACGACGCCGGGACGCAGCCTGGGCCGGGGTTTCCTGCTCGGGCTTGATCAGCTCCATGCTCAGGTTCAGCGTACGACCGTGATACTGGTTCAAGGCATCGTTCAGACGCCGCTGTTGAGTGGCATTGAACAAGGCGCTGTGGGCCGGGTCCAGGTGCATCAGCCAGTTGTCGCCATCGACCGCGATCAGCGTGCAGTTGGCGGCGATGCTGCCGGTCATGCCGGAAATCGGCAGTTTCGGGAACAGTTCCAGCCATTGCAGGGCCAGACCGGTGGCCGGCGCGGCGGCGGGTTCCGGCTCGGGTTCGGGGGCCGGTTCAGCGGCGTGTTCGCTGGCCAGATCGTCAAGGTAACTGTAGGCCGAATCCATGTCCGGCTCGATGTAGTCCTCGTCCAGCGGCGGTTCATCGTCCATGTCCATGCCTGGCGTGAAGGCATCGACTTCGGCCACGGACGGCTCGGGGATCGGCGCAGCGGCCCATTCAGGGGCATCCGGCACGACGCTGTCCGGGGTCGGCAGCGGCATTGGTGGCAACTCTGGCTGCTCGGCGGCCGTTTCCAGCACCGGCTCTACCGCTGGCTGTTGCACAGGCGCCGGTTCTACCGGGTCATTCCACGGCAGATCGACGACTTCTTCGACAGCGACCGGTTCGGGTTCCGGCTCAGGCACGTGTTCAGGCGCAATCACCGGGGCAACCGGTGCAGGCTCGGGAACAGGCGCAGGTGCAGGTGCAACCACCGGAGCCGGCGCAACAGCCGCAGCAACTACCGGCGCAGGTTTTGGCGCGGCAGCCACTGAGTTTGCGGAATCAACTGTGGCCTGGCTGATCCCCACTGGCTTTAGCGGTTGCCTCGGGGCGTCCGCCGTGTCTGCCGGCCGGAAGGCCAGCATCCGCAGCAGGACCATTTCGAAACCGCCTCGCGGGTCCGGCGCCAGCGGCAAGTCGCGACGGCCGATCAGGCCCATCTGGTAGTAGAACTGCACGTCTTCGGCCGGCAAGGCCTGGGCCAGTGCCAGCACCCGGTCACGGTCGCCGTGGCCGTTGTCGACACCTTCCGGCAAGGCCTGGGCGATGGCGACGCGGTGCAGCACGTTGAGAATTTCCGAGAGTACGCCATTCCAGTCCGGACCTTGTTCGGCCAGGTGGCGCACGGCTTCGAGCAACGCCTTGGCGTCACCTTCGATCAAGGAATGCAGTACGTCGTAGACCTGACCGTGGTCCAGCGTGCCGAGCATCGCCCGTACGTCGGTGGCCAGAACCTTGCCCTCACCGAAGGCGATGGCCTGGTCGGTCAGGCTCATGGCGTCGCGCATCGAACCGTCGGCCGCGCGGCCGAGCAACCACAGGGCGTCGTCTTCGAACGGTACGTTTTCGGCGGTGAGGACGTGGGTCAGATGCTCGACCACACGCTCGGGCGTCATGTTCTTCAGGGAGAACTGCAGGCATCGCGACAAAATCGTTGCCGGAAGTTTCTGCGGGTCGGTGGTCGCCAGGATGAACTTGACGTAGGGCGGCGGCTCTTCGAGGGTTTTCAGCAGCGCATTGAAGGAATGGCTGGAGAGCATGTGCACTTCGTCGATCAGGTAGACCTTGAAGCGCCCGCGGCTCGGGGCGTACTGCACGTTGTCGAGCAGCTCGCGGGTGTCCTCGACCTTGGTCCGGCTCGCGGCGTCGATCTCGATCAGGTCGACAAAACGGCCTTCGTCGATCTCGCGGCACACCGAACACTCGCCACAAGGGCTTGAAGTGATACCTGTTTCACAGTTCAGACATTTGGCGATGATCCGCGCAATCGTCGTCTTGCCGACGCCCCGCGTCCCGGTGAACAGGTAGGCGTGGTGCAGGCGCTGGCTGTCCAAGGCATTGATCAGAGCCTTGAGCACATGGGTCTGGCCGACCATTTCGCGGAACGAGCGCGGACGCCATTTACGTGCAAGAACCTGATAACTCATCGAAAACCGTCGCGGCAAAGGAAGCAGAAGCGGCTAATGCTAGCGGAGCAAGGGCAAAATTGCATCCGGTGCGCTCTTCTATTCTGGCTAAGCTGCATGGGCGGAGGCATTTGTCGGCACGGGAACGGGAATTACCGGAGCATTTATGCGGTGGGCCGTGGGGGCAATACTGGGAATCAGTCTGAACGCGATGGCCGCACAGCCGCCGCTGCGTTTTTCCATGGCCGACAGCTGGGCGATGCCGCTGGTGCAATACGAACGCGGCCGACCGGCACAGGGCATTCTTTACGACATGATGCTCAGCCTCGCGACCCAGGTCGGTATGCCGGCAGAGTTTCACGTCCTGCCCCGCACCCGCGTGCAGAACGCCATGGAACACGGCGAAGTCGACGTGCGCTGTTACGCCGCACAATCCTGGCTGCCGAACCGGTCCGGCGATTACATCTGGAGCATTCCGCTGTTCTTTCAGCGTGATCTGCTGATCAGCCGCCAGGATCAACCCTCCAGCGTCGACCCGGCCCACCTGCCCCGCCAGTCGATCGGCACCGTGCTCGGTTACAGCTACCCCACCCTGCAACCACTGTTCGACGCCGACCGCTTATGGCGCGAAGACGCGCGCAATCAGGAGCAGGTGCTGGACAAGCTGCTGGCCGGCCGTTACCGCTACGCCGTGAGCAATCAATGGACGCTGGACTGGTTCAACCAGCGCCTGCTGCCGGGGCAGCAACTGCAAGGGGTGGCGGTGTTGCAGGAGCAGCAGGTCGGCTGTTACGTGCGCAACGATCCGAATGTGCCGGTGCAGCGGATATTGAGGACGCTGCTGCAGATGAAAATGTCGGGGGAGATTGATGACATTATCCGGTTGTATACCGGTGCCCCCGAAAACGCCCCATGACCCTTTGAATCGCTCGATCAATGCCCCGCCGTATCGCGGAATTTCTGGTATTCGTGATATTCGACCCAGGCAACCACATCGTACGGCACGTAAAGCTTCAGCCTGGCGCGGGAAATGGCGATGTACACGGCGCAGATCCGCTGATCGAACGCGTAGGCATCCTTGAATTTTTCGTTAGTCAGCAGCCCGGGGGTCAACAGCACCTTGTCAAACTCCATGCCCCCCGCTTCTTCCGCCAGCATCAGCATGCAGCCGTTTCCAGTGCTGTCGATCATTCGGTTCAGACGTGTCAGGTCGGCAATCATGAAGCCGTTTTCCAGCTTGGCCCTGACCCGCAGAAACGACTCGTCGAACCGGTTGGCGTCACACACCGCTTGCCAGTCAGGCAGGTCGCTGAAGTACGGATGCACGCCGTTTTCGCTGAATTCCGAGCGGTAGAAGTCCGGTTTGAACAGTTCGATGGCGGTGGCCATGAAATGCTTCAGATCATCCTGGGTGCGCTTGTCCGGGAATCTGAATTTGCAGCTGGAATCGTGCAGATGGATGGCCCAGATCATGGTGTCCCACGGCGAGGCCGTCAGCACCACGCTACCTTCGGACGGCACGAAGCCTTCCGGATATTCCTTGATGACGACGTCGGCATCACTGGCGCCTTCGAACGGAATCTTGCCCTTCTGCGAGTGCCGGGCGATCAGCGGGTTGACCAGCCGCTCGACGTTGCGGCCCGAGCGCACGGAATAGCTGATATCACTTTGGCGAACCTCACGGTGGCGCTTGACCGGCACGCCGCTGGCCTGTTGATACTCGTCGCCGAGGGTGATCAGCACCTGGCGGCCGCGTTCGATGATCTGCAACAGCGAGCCGGGAATATCCTGGCTTTCGTCGATCAGCACGTGGGTGTAGCGCGCCGGCACCACGCAACCGGCAATGCAGGCCCGTTTGATCATCAGTAGCGCTTCGAAACCGGTCTGGCTGCCCCACGCCGGATTGAGCTCGAGGTAGCCCCACACTCGGCTCGAATACTCCAGCAGCACCTGAGCTTCCACGCTGGAGAGCGGCTGGTTGAAATGCGGCAGATGCTTCGCGGAAAAAGTGTGATCGCGGAAACGGCAGTAGCGCTCTATCACCTTGAGGCAGAGCTCAAGGGTCGCTTGCCCGTCGTGGTGGCGAAAACCGTAGATGTTCAGTTCCTGCGCCAGCGCCTGCCGGGTCGGGATTCGCGCCCCCTCCGCCTGAGGCCTGCGACCAAGCATCAGCGACTGGGCAAACGCCAGGAAGGTCTTGCCGGCCTTCTTCTCGCCCGGCCCCACCATGCGCTGGCGAAGCACTTCCAGCTTGGCCGGGGTGCGCGCCAGCAACAGGGTTTTCTCCGGCCGCAGATGCTCCAGCAACGCCACCAGCAGATGGCTTTTGCCTATCCCTGCGTAGCCTTGAACGTGCAGGTCTTCGTCCAGGTTGGCGCGGAAGGTCCTGACCAGTTTGTCCTGTGCCGGGCTCAACCAGCGCTCGCGCTGCCGGGGCGTCACGATCGGCTGACTGAACGGGTCATGGCTGCGGTGGCGCCGGACTTTGTATTCGAAATCCCACTGACCATCGGGCAACAAGTAGTCGCGTACGGACACTTCTTCGGCCAGCAGGAAACGCAGGTTCAGTGGTTTGAGAACTTTCAGGCCGAAATACAGTTTGCGCGGATCGAACAGTCGTTGCGCTTCCGACAGCAGGCCCGCCGTTGTTGACTGCCGCTTTTCGGCAGCCCAGGACAAGAGCCTGGCCAGAATTTTTTCTGCCGCCACGGCACCGAGATCCTGCTCTGTCGTCTGCACCAGATTCTGGATGACCAGCACTGCCGCCAACTCCGGATCGGTCAGGGCTTCGAGGGCTTTGGTGCCACTCGCCTGCAACAGGTTCGCGCAGGTTTCATCCGTGACGGGCAAGAACACGGGGCTGGATAGATCGGAATGTTCCGGGAGCATAAAACCTCGCGGCCAGGGCAAAAACCTACTTGGTCGATCCTGGCCAGACTCTTCGATTATTTCGGTGGCTGCGAGTATGCGGGATTGGAGAGCAAATGATTACCCCGTGTCGACGCCCTCGCGAGCAGGGGTTTGGGAACGAACCGCCAAATCGCAGGCATAAAAAAACCGCAGTGGGCGAAACCCATGCAGTTCGGTGTTGATTCGTTCGATGTTCGTTAAGGTGGTAACCCTACCAGCCACACCCCGGCACACAATGTTCCCGCTGTGGCTGCTGCCTTCCGGCTCTGACCAGGTTCACGGGTAATCGTTGCGGGGGGACCGATAGGGTCACCATAACGACACTCGCCTGTCGGCGAGCCGCGCCATTGTACCTATCTGAGACGAAGTTACAACCGCTCGTTGCAGATTAAAAATATGAAGGGCTTCAAGCACTTGCTATTGCGCCTGAAGCACCTCGTCCGCGCGGCCACCCTCTTGCTGGATCACCAGATGAATGAAGTGCAGCTTGGCGATTGCCGCCGGGGGCAGCACGAACGGATAGAAATCCGGCTGGCCCATGCTGCGCGACAGTTCGTTGAGCATGCCGGCCAGTTCGATCCACGCGTTGACGAACGACAGAAACGCCGCGCCGCCGGGATGCCCGGGGTCGTACAGCGTGCTCGACGGAAACGGCTGGTAGTCGAGGTCCATCTCCCGGGCGCTCATGCCGAAACCCAGCGCCGTGTCCACCGCGTCCATCATGTGCAGGTAATGGGCCCAGGTTTCCGCCCAGTCTTCCCACGGGTGCATGGTGGCGTAGGCACTGACGTAATGCTGCGACCAGTCCGCCGGCGCGCCCTGTTGATAATGCCGCTCCAGCGCCTCGGCATAACTGGCGCGTTCGTCGCCGAACAGGTTACGGAATGAGCCGAGCCAGGGGCCGTTGTCGATCAGTCGATCCCAGTAGTAATGCCCGACCTCATGGCGAAAATGCCCGAGCAGCGTGCGATAGGGTTCGTGCATCTGCGCCCGGACCTGTTCGCGATGGGCGTCGTCGGCTTCTGCGATGTCGAGGGTGATCAGGCCGTTGGCGTGGCCGGTCATCGGTGCATTACCTTCCAGATCGACGCCGATGAAATCGAACGCCAGGCCGGTTTCTTCGTCGACCGTTTTCGGGATGACCGGCAGACCAAGGCTGATCAGTTGCGCCACCAGACGGCGCTTGGCGATTTCCACCTTGCGCCAGCGCTCGGGGTTTTCCGGGACGGACAGGTCGGGAATGGTGCGATTCAGATCGCAGGCAGCACACAGCGTGTCGTGATCGTTGGCGGGCAGCAGCCAGTTGCAGGCCGCCGGGGTATCGAGATTGGCGCAACGCCGGAACAGGCCGGCCTCGGGATCGGCATCCAGCGTCCAGGTGCCTTCAAACGGCCCCGGTTGCAGCGAGGTCAGCCGACTGTGTTCCGGTTGATAACCCAGCGCCGCGTTGCAGGCCAGGCACTGACTGTTGCGAAAGAACAGCGACTGGCCGCAGCGGCACGGCCAGACTTTGCTGTTGCGCGAGGATTCGCCCATGAACGGCGCGACGATGCGGGAACTCAACTGCTCGAAAAAGCGGTACATGGCGATCTCTCCCTGGGGCTTGCCAAGACTAGATCATTCCCGCGAGTCGATCGTTCCCGCGCGTTGCGTCAGGCGGAAATACCGTGTCCTTTCAGGAACGCGATAAACGCCTCTTCGTCCATGACCTTCACGCCCAGCTCGTTGGCCTTGGTCAGTTTCGACCCGGCGCCCGGCCCCGCGACCACGCAATGGGTCTTGGCCGACACCGAACCGGCGACCTTCGCGCCGAGGCTTTCCAGGTGTTCCTTGGCGACGTCGCGGCTCATCAGCTCGACCTTGCCGGTCAGCACCCAGGTCTCCCCGGCCAGCGGCAGACCTTCGACGACTTTCTTCTCGCTTTGCCAGTGCATGCCGAAATCACGCAGTTGTTTCTCGGCACTTTCCGCCAGTTGCCGATGCTCGGGCAGTTCGAAAAACTCACGCACCGAGTTCGCCTGTTTCTCCGGCAATGCCTGGCGCATGTCCAGCCAGTCAGCGTTCATCACCCCTTCCAGCGTTTCGAATTTGTCCGCCAGTTTCTGCGCCCCGCCCGGCCCCACCGAAGGGATGTGCAGCTTGTCGAGGAAACCGCCCAACGTGGTGCTGGCGGCAAACTCGGCGCCCAGCTCGCCCTGATCCTGAATCTGCAAACCGTGCCCCAGCAATTCGGTAATCACCTGCTGGTTGTGCGCATCTTCAAAGAAGCTGTGGATCTCGTGCGCCACTTCCAGGCCGATGTCCGGCAGGTACGTCAGCACTTGTGGCAAGGCTTGCTGGACGCGCTCCAGCGACCCCAGCGAGCGGGCCAGCACCTTGGCGGTCTCCTCGCCGACATCCGGGATACCCAGCGCATAGATGAAGCGCGCCAGGCCCGGCTTCTTGCTGTCTTCGATGGCGGCCAGCAACTTGTTGCTCGACACCTCGGCAAAGCCTTCCAGATCGACGATATCGTCGAACTTCAGCGCATAAAGATCGGCCGGCGAACTGACCAGACCTTCGTCCACCAGTTGCTCGACGCTCTTGTCGCCGAGGCCTTCGATGTCCATGGCGCGGCGCGATACGAAGTGAATGATCGCCTGCTTCAGTTGCGCACCGCAGGCCAGACGACCGACGCAGCGGTACACCGCGCCTTCGCTGATGGTTTCCTTGCCCTTGCTGCGTTTGACCAGTTGCGTGCGCTCGACGTGGGAGCCGCAGACCGGGCAGTTCTCGGGAATCTGCACCGGCCGCGCGTCTTCCGGGCGGCGCTCAATGACTACTTGCACCACTTGCGGGATCACATCACCGGCACGGCGAATGATCACTGTGTCGCCGATCATCAGGCCCAGCCGCGCGACTTCGTCCATGTTGTGCAGCGTGGCGTTGGCCACGGTGACACCCGCGACCTTGACCGGCTTCAAGCGCGCCACCGGGGTGACGGCGCCGGTGCGGCCGACCTGGAATTCCACGTCGAGCAGTTCGGTGAGTTCTTCCATGGCCGGGAATTTGTGCGCGATGGCCCAGCGCGGTTCGCGGGCGCGGAAGCCCAGTTCGCGCTGGTCGGCAATGCTGTTGACCTTGAACACCACGCCGTCGATTTCATAGGCCAGCGAGTTACGGCGCTCACCGATATCGCGGTAGTAATCCAGGCATTCGCCGATGCCTTTGGCCAGTTTCAGCTCATGGCTGATGGGCATGCCCCAGGCTTGCAGCTGCTTGAGGTTGCCGATGTGAGTATCGGAGATGTCGTGGGACACCTGACCGATGCCGTAGCAGCAGAATTCCAGCGGGCGATTGGCGGTGATCTTCGAGTCCAGCTGACGCAGGCTGCCGGCCGCCGCGTTGCGCGGGTTGGCGAAGGTCTTGCCGCCGACTTCCAGTTGCGAGGCGTTCAAACGCTCGAAACCGGCCTTGGACATGAACACTTCGCCGCGCACTTCCAGGGTCGCCGGCCAGCCTTCGCCGTGCAGCTTCAGCGGAATGTTGCGCACCGTGCGCACGTTGACGCTGATATCTTCGCCGGTGGTGCCGTCGCCGCGAGTGGCGCCGCGCACCAGCACGCCGTCCTGATACAGCAGGCTGACCGCCAGGCCATCGAGTTTCGGCTCGCAACTGTATTCCACTGCCGCGCCACCGCCGAACAGGTCACCGGCCGGCAGATCCAGACCTTCGGTCACCCGACGGTCGAACTCGCGCATGTCGGTTTCTTCGAAGGCGTTGCCGAGGCTGAGCATCGGCACTTCGTGACGCACTTGAGTGAATGCGGTCAGCGCCACGCTGCCGACGCGCTGGGTCGGCGAGTCGCTGGTGATCAGTTCCGGGTTGGCCGCTTCCAGCGCCTTGAGCTCGTGAAACAACCGGTCGTACTCGGCATCCGGAATGCTCGGCTCATCGAGGACGTGGTAACGGTAGTTGTGCTGATCGAGTTCAGCGCGCAGCTCTAGAATGCGGTCTTTGGCGGCAGTCATGGGTGTTCTCTCATAAAGCAAAAGAGCAGCCGAGGCTGCTCAATCTATTTTGCCGATTGCCCCTGTATTGCGAGGCAACCTTTTCAATCAACGCTTCTGGGTCAGGGCGCGGCGTTCGAATTCGACGATGCGCTGACGGTAGTGCTCGATGGTCTGCGCGGTCAGGACGCTGCGCTGGTCATCTTTCAATTCGCCGTTCAGTTCCTGGGACAGCTTACGGGCTGCTGCGACCATCACGTCGAAGGCCTGCTTCGGATGACGCGGGCCTGGCAGGCCGAGGAAGAAGCTCACCGCAGGAGTGCTGAAATGGTCGATGTCGTCCAGATCGAAGATGCCCGGTTTGACCGCGTTGGCCATGGAGAACAGCACTTCGCCGTTGCCGGCCATGCTTTCGTGACGGTGGAAAATGTCCATCTCGCCGAAACGCAGACCGCTTTCCAGAATGTTCTGCAACAGTGCCGGGCCCTTGAAGCCGGCCGGGTCGCGGCAGATCACGCTGATGACCAATACTTCTTCGGCTTGCGGCTGATCCTTGTCGGCACCGGCCGGCGAAGACTTGGCGACAGGCTCGATGAAGTCATCGTCACGGCTGCTGAAGCTCGGGCCGCCGTCCAGGTCCAGATCGAGGTTCAGGTCGCCCTGGGCCGGACCGTTGTTGCCACGCTTGCCGCGCTTGGAACCGGATTCGCGAGGCTCGCGTGGTTCGCGGGCCGGCATGCTCACCGATGGCAGGTCGTGTTCGTCCAGTTGTGGCTCTTTATGGGTATCCAGCACGCGGGCCGGGCCCAACAGCTCGGCGCTGGTGTCCTCGTCCGGCAGGTTGGACAGACTTCGGTCAAGACGGAATTTCAGTTTTCCCTTGCCGCCGCGCATACGGCGCCAGCCATCGAAAAGAATACCGGCTATCACAATGATGCCGATGACGATCAGCCACTCGCGCAGACCGATTTCCATGTAATCCCGTGCCTCTATAAAAAATGCTGAAAAATAAGGGGTTTACACTGTGCAAACCGCTTTAAAACGTGGCGCCAACTCTATGTTCTGACAGGCGTTTTGCCCACGTATACGAAAAATTGACATTAAACTAGCACGACCAAAGACAACTTTACACCGTCTGTCTCATTGGCTTGCGCGATTATGTCGATTGGCCAGCAAGTCGAAGCCGGTAAATATGTCCTACAGACTGCAAATACCTTTTCCGACAGCGCCGGCTCAGGCATCCACCATCGCCATCGCCTCCTCGACATCCACGGCTACCAGTCGCGAACATCCCGGCTCGTGCATCGTCACACCCATCAACTGCTCGGCCATTTCCATGGCGATCTTGTTGTGGGTGATATAGATGAACTGCACGGTCTGCGACATCTCTTTGACCAAGCGTGCGTAGCGTCCAACGTTAGCGTCATCCAGTGGCGCGTCAACCTCATCGAGCATGCAGAACGGCGCCGGATTCAACTTGAAGATCGCAAAAACCAGTGCCAGTGCGGTCAGGGCCTTTTCGCCGCCGGAGAGCAAATGGATGGTGCTGTTCTTCTTTCCGGGCGGCTGCGCCATGATCGTCACCCCTGTATCGAGTAGATCTTCGCCCGTCAGTTCCAAATAGGCGCGTCCTCCACCGAAAACTTTCGGGAAAAGCGCCTGTAAACCGCCATTGATCTGATCAAAGGTATCTTTGAAACGGTTTCGGGTTTCCTTGTCGATCTTGCGGATGACGTTTTCCAGGGTCTCCAGGGCTTCCACCAGATCAGCGTCCTGGGCATCCAGATAACGTTTACGCTCGGATTGTTGCGTGTATTCGTCGATCGCCGCGAGGTTGATCGCGCCCAGGCGCTGAATGCGTGCGGCGATGCGTTCCAGTTCTCCTTCGGCCTCCTTCTCACTGGCCTCGGCGTTCAAGGTATCGAGCACGCCGTGCAAATCGTAGCCGTCTTCCAGCAGTTGATCCTGCAGCGCCTTGCGGCGCACCGTCAGGGCCTGCCATTCCATGCGTTGCTGTTCGAGCTGGCCACGGATCAACTGCGATTGTTGCTCGGCCTGGGTCCGGCGTTTTTCCGCGTCGCGCAGTTCGCGGTCGGCGTCTTCCAGGGCGATCTGTGCGGTCTTGAGTTCATCGTCGACACTCATGCGCTTGTCGAGTAACTCTTCGAGCTTGAGGCGCAGCTCTTCCAGCGGCGCCTCGCCCTCCTCCAGATTCAGGCTGAGCTGTTCACGTTTTTCGGTGAGACGCTCGGCCTGCATCTCCAGACGCTCAAGGGCCTGGCGGGTCGAATCGTGTTGGGCGCGCAGCGAGCCAAGACGCACGGCCAATTGATGGGCGTGGTCCTTATGCTGGCGGGCTTCCTGACGCACACGATCCAGGCGTTCGCGCAGGCTGTCGCGCTGAGCCAGCAACAATTCGCGCTGTTCTGTGTCGAGGGCCATGGCATCGAGGGCGTCCTGCAACTGGATCCGCGCTCCGCCGATGTTTTCGTGTTCCAGTTCGCGCTGTTCGGCGAGCTCGACCAGCTCTTCGTCGAGACGGGTACGGCGCAGGGTCAACTGCTCGGCCTTGGCTTTGCCGGCGGACAGTTGGGCTTTCAATTCGCCTTGCTGACGCGCCTCGTCTTGCAGCAAACGACGCAAATGTTCGCGACCGTTTTCCTGCTGACGCTGTTGCGCGCGCAGGGTCTGCAAACGGGTTTCCATGGCTTCGACCGTGGCTTCGCGTTCTTCGCGTTCCGCATGCAGCGATTCGATTTCCTGGCCGCGCGCAAGCATGCCGCTTTCGGCCTCGCTGGCGCGGCGCACCCGCAGGAAATGCCGACCGACCCAGTAACCGTCGCGACTGATCAGGCTCTGGCCGGCAGTCAGTTGGCCGCGCAAAGCCAGTGCCTGCTCAAGGCTGTCGACCGGTCTGACCTGACCCAGCCATGGCGACAGATCCACCTGTGCCTCGACCTTGTCCAGCAGGCTGCCGGCCACGCGTACACCGTCATTGCCCGGGCTGAGCAAACGCAGATCGCCCTGGGCAAAACCGGACAGATCGAAACCAGCGAAGTCATCCACCAACACCGCTTGCAGGTCGGCGCCGAGCACGGTTTCCACCGCCAGTTCCCAACCGGCCTCGACCTTCAGGCCTTCGGCCAGACGCGGGCGCTCGGCGAGGTTGTGTTCCTTCAGCCATTCGGCGGTGCCGGTGCCCGGATCGAGCGCGGCCTGCTGCAAGGCTTCAAGCGATGCGAGGCGACCGTTGAGGCGCTGCAAATCGCCCTGCGCCTGTTGTTGCGCCGTCAGCGCCTGCTGCAATTCCTGGCGCAGTTGTTCGAGTTTTTCGACCTGTGCTTCTTCGCTGGTCTGCAAATCTTCAAGGGTCGCTTCGGACTCGGCGAGTTGTTCGCTGAGTTCCATGATCGCCGCGTCTTCCGGATCGGCCGAGAGCAGCGCGCGCTCTTCGCCCAGACGTTTTTGCCGATCGGCCAGACGCTCCATGCTGGTTTCCAGCTGCTGGATGCGCGACTGCTGCACTTCGGCCTGACGACGCGGTTCGGCGGCGGTCAGGTTGAAGGCGTCCCACTGCTCCTGCCAGCCGTGCATGACGGTTTCGGAATCTTCCAGCGCCGCGGCGGCTTCTTCGGCGGCGGCGTTGGTGATTTCCTGCTCGGGGGTGAGTTGATCGAGTTCTTCGCCGAGGGTCAGCAGCAAGGTGCGGTCGTGGCCCAGATGCGATTCGGTTTCGAGGCGCGCGCGCTCGGCTTCCTTCAAGTCGTCCTGCAACTGGCGCAAGCGTTGCTGGCCGTGCTGGATGCTCTGCTCGACCCGGGCGATGTCGCCGCCGACCGAATAGAAGCGCCCCTGCACCAGATTGAAGCGCTCGGACAGGTCATGGTGACCGTCGCGCAGGCGCTCGATGGCGGCATCGGCGTTACGTTGCTCGGCGACCAGCGCTTCGAAGCTGATTTCCTGGTTGCCGATGATCGATTCGCGCTGGCCGACCTGATCGTTCAGATCCTGCCAGCGCAGGGCCGACAGTTGCGCCTTGAGCTGACGCTCTTCAGCCTTGAATTCCTGATACTTCCTCGCGGCCTCGGCCTGGCGGTGCAAGCGTTCGAGCTGGCGTTCGAGCTCTTCACGCAGGTCGGTCAGGCGAGCAAGGTTTTCGTGGGTGCGGCGGATGCGGTTTTCGGTCTCGCGCCGGCGCTCCTTGTACTTGGAAATACCGGCGGCTTCTTCGATGAAGTTGCGCAGATCTTCCGGTTTGGACTCGATCAGCTTGGAGATCATCCCCTGCTCGATGATCGAGTAGCTGCGCGGGCCGAGGCCAGTGCCGAGGAAAATGTCGGTGATATCACGACGACGGCATTTGGCGCCGTTGAGGTAATAAGTGGTCTGGCTGTCGCGGGTCACTTTGCGGCGGATCGAAATTTCCGCGTACGCCGCCCACTCGCCCAGCAGCGTGCCGTCGGAGTTGTCGAACACCAGTTCGATGCTGGCCTGGCTTACCGGTTTGCGACTGGTCGAGCCGTTGAAGATGACGTCGGTCATCGACTCGCCGCGCAGGTTCTTGGCCGAGCTTTCGCCCATCACCCAGCGCACGGCGTCGATGATGTTCGACTTGCCGCAACCGTTCGGCCCGACGACCGCCGCCATGTTGCTGGGGAAGTTCACCGTGGTCGGGTCGACGAAGGATTTGAACCCCGCCAGTTTGATGCACTTGAGGCGCAAGGTCAGGCAACCGTCAGGGCGGACACCACCAGATCGCAGCTGCGCTGGGCGTAAGCCGTCAGCACGATGCGGATCTGCGGCAGGTCACGGGCGAGGACGGCGGCCAGCAAGCGCTCGAACAGTTCGAGAAACTCGCTCATCTCGGCCTTGCGCTGCTCCAGCGCGAGGAAGTACGCACGGCTCATGGCCGGTTGCAGGTTTTCGACGGTTTCCTGCAGGTACGGGTTGTTGGCGAACGGATACGCGGCACGCATCACGTTGAAGCTGTCGTCGACGAAGGTGCGGATGTCCTGACGCTCGTAGCTGGCGGTCAGGCGCTGCTGGATCTGCACGAACGGCGCCATGTCGGCCTGGACTTGCCAGCCGTTGGCGACTGCGTTGCCGAGCAGGATGTACAGCTCGCTCATCAACGTGCACAGGCTCTGCACCTTGTGCGCCGTCAGCTCGGTGACGTGGGCGCCGCGGCGCGGCAGGATCGCGATCAGATGACGGCGCTCGAGGATCAGCAAGGCTTCGCGGACCGAGCCGCGGCTGACGTTCAGCGCCAGCGTGACCTTCTGTTCCTGGATGCGCTCTCCCGGCTTCATTTCGCCGCGAATGATCCGTTCGGCGAGGTGGTGAGCGATTTGCTCGGCGAGGCTGTCCGGCGCCTTGAACGTCATGGTTGTCCTTCAAACTCTTCGATCTGCACAAGCGGCGCAGTGTAGCGCAATGCGCGTTCATGGCGGAGTGCCCGCACAGCGGTTTTTGGCACGAATCCCGCAAAAAAGCGCTTGATCCAATGAGGGTCAATACTGAAGAGACACGTTGCAAAGCGACAAAACGGTTTTTCCTGACCTTTAAGTCAGAAAACCATTGACCGAAAAGTCAGACCTGCTAAATTCGGCTCAAGTCGCTTAACAACAATAATGAGTCTGCGAGGCCTTCCGTGATCCAGTTTTTACTCAACCAGGAACTCCGTAGCGAGCACGCCCTGGACCCGAACCTGACTGTGCTCAACTACCTGCGTGAACACGTGGGCAAATCCGGCACCAAAGAAGGCTGCGCCAGCGGTGACTGCGGCGCGTGCACGGTGGTGGTCGGCGAGTTGCAGACGGATGACGACGGCCGCGAGCATATTCGCTATCGCAGCCTCAACTCGTGCCTGACGTTCGTTTCGTCGCTGCACGGCAAGCAATTGATCAGCGTCGAAGACCTCAAGCACAAGGGCGAATTGCACAGCGTGCAGAAGGCCATGGTCGAGTGCCACGGTTCGCAGTGCGGTTTCTGCACCCCCGGCTTCGTGATGTCGCTGTTCGCCCTGCAAAAGAACAGCGATGCACCGGATCATGCCAAAGCCCACGAAGCGCTGGCCGGCAACCTCTGCCGCTGCACCGGCTACCGGCCGATCCTGGCCGCTGCCGAACAATCCTGCTGCGGCAAGCAACCGGACCAGTTCGACGCCCGGGAAGCGGAAACCATCGCCCGCCTCAAAGCCATTGCCCCGACATCGATCGGCGAACTCAACAGCGGCGACAAACGCTGCCTGGTGCCGCTGACCGTGGCCGATCTGGCCGATCTCTACGACGCTTATCCACAGGCCCGCCTGCTGGCCGGCGGCACCGATCTGGCGCTGGAAGTCACGCAGTTCCACCGCACCCTGCCAGTGATGATCTACGTCGGCAATGTCGCCGAAATGAAGCGCATCGAGCACTTCGATGACCGCATCGAAATCGGCGCCGCCACCGCCCTCTCCGACTGCTACGAAGCGCTGAACGCCGAGTACCCGGACTTCGGTGAACTGCTGCACCGCTTCGCCTCCCTGCAAATCCGCAACCAGGGCACCCTGGGCGGCAACATCGGCAACGCCTCGCCCATTGGTGACTCGCCACCCCTGCTGATCGCCCTCGGCGCGCAGATCGTGCTGTGCAAGGGCGAGACCCGCCGCACACTGGCGCTTGAGGATTACTTCATCGATTACCGGGTCACCGCGCGTCAGGAAAGCGAGTTCATCGAAAAGATCATCGTCCCTCGCGCCACCGCCGAGCAGCGCTTCCGCGCCTACAAAGTCTCCAAGCGTCTGGACGATGACATCTCCGCCGTCTGCGCCGCGTTCAACCTGCGCGTCGAAAACGGCGTGATCACCGACGCCCGCGTCGCCTTCGGCGGCATGGCCGCGATCCCGAAACGCGCCGCCCATTGCGAAGCCGTGCTGCTCGGTCAGCCGTTCAACAACGCTGTCGTCGAACGTGCCTGCACCGCGCTGGGCGAGGATTTCACCCCGCTCTCGGACTTCCGCGCCAGCAAGGAATACCGCCTGCTCAGCGCACAGAACCTGCTGCGCAAATACTTCATAGAACTGCAAACACCGCACATCGAGACTCGGGTGACCGCTTATGTCTAACCATCACGGCGTAGAGAAAACACAAGCTGAACTGGCTGAATTGTTCGCCAGGGACCTGACCACCGGTGTCGGCCGCAGCGTCAAGCACGACAGCGCCGCCAAACATGTGTCCGGTGAAGCGCAGTACATCGATGATCGCCTGGAATTCCCCAACCAGTTGCACGTTTACGCACGGCTGTCGGATCGTGCCCACGCGAAAATCATCAGCATCGACACCAAGCCCTGCTACGCCTTCGAAGGCGTGCGCATCGCCATCACCCACGAAGACGTGCCGGGCCTGAAAGACATCGGCCCGCTGCTGCCGGGCGATCCGCTGCTGGCCATCGATGACGTGCAGTTCGTCGGCCAACCGGTACTGGCCGTGGCTGCGAAAGATCTGGAAACCGCACGCAAGGCCGCGATGGCCGCGATCATCGAATACGAAGATCTGGAACCGGTGCTGGACGTGGTCGAAGCCCTGCGCAAACGCCACTTCGTGCTCGACAGCCACACCCACCAGCGCGGCGATTCGGCCAACGCCCTGGCCACCGCTGAACATCGTATTCAGGGCACGCTGCACATCGGCGGCCAGGAACACTTTTATCTGGAGACCCAGATCTCCTCGGTGATGCCGACCGAAGACGGCGGCATGATCGTCTACTGCTCGACCCAGAACCCCACCGAAGTGCAGAAACTGGTGGCCGAAGTCCTCGACGTTTCGATGAACAAAATCGTCGTCGACATGCGCCGCATGGGCGGTGGTTTCGGCGGCAAGGAAACCCAGGCCGCGAGCCCGGCGTGCCTGTGCGCCGTGGTCGCGCACCTCACCGGCCAGCCGACCAAGATGCGCCTGCCACGGGTCGAAGACATGCTGATGACCGGCAAGCGCCACCCGTTCTACGTCGAGTACGACGTCGGCTTCGACAGCACTGGTCGCCTGCACGGGATCGCGATGGATCTGGCCGGTAACTGCGGCTGTTCGCCTGACCTGTCGGCCTCGATCGTTGACCGCGCGATGTTCCACTCGGACAACTCTTACTACCTCGGTGACGCGACCATCAACGGTCACCGCTGCAAGACCAACACCGCGTCGAACACCGCGTACCGTGGTTTCGGCGGCCCGCAAGGGATGGTCGCGATCGAGGAAGTGATGGACGCCATCGCCCGTCACCTGAACCTCGATCCGCTGGCCGTGCGCAAGGCCAACTACTACGGCAAGACCGAGCGCAACGTCACCCATTACTACCAGACCGTCGAGCACAACATGCTCGAAGAGATGACCGCCGAACTGGAAGAAAGCAGCCAGTACGCCGAGCGCCGCGAAGCGATCCGTCGCTACAACGCCAACAGCCCGATCCTGAAAAAAGGCCTGGCGCTGACCCCGGTGAAATTCGGCATTTCCTTCACCGCCAGTTTCCTCAACCAGGCCGGCGCCCTGGTGCACGTCTACACCGACGGCAGCATCCACCTGAACCACGGCGGCACGGAAATGGGCCAGGGCCTGAACACCAAGGTCGCGCAGGTCGTGGCCGAAGTGTTCCAGGTGGAAATGGACCGCGTGCAGATCACCGCGACCAACACCGACAAGGTGCCGAACACCTCGCCAACGGCGGCGTCCAGCGGTGCCGACCTCAACGGCAAAGCCGCGCAGAACGCGGCGGAAATCATCAAGCAGCGCCTCGTCGAATTCGCCGCACGGCACTACAAGGTCAGCGAAGAAGACGTGGAATTCCACAACGGCCACGTCCGTGTGCGCGACCACATCATGACCTTCGAAGCGCTGATCCAGCTGGCGTATTTCAATCAGGTGTCGTTGTCGAGCACCGGGTTCTACAAGACCCCGAAAATCTACTACGACCGCAGCCAGGCCCGTGGTCGGCCGTTCTACTACTTCGCCTTCGGCGCGGCGTGCTGCGAAGTGATCGTCGACACCCTGACCGGCGAGTACAAGATGCTGCGTACCGACATCCTCCACGACGTCGGCGCCTCGCTGAACCCGGCCATCGACATCGGCCAGGTCGAGGGCGGTTTCGTCCAGGGCATGGGTTGGCTGACCATGGAAGAGCTGGTGTGGAACAACAAGGGCAAGCTGATGACCAACGGCCCGGCCAGCTACAAGATCCCGGCCGTGGCGGACATGCCGCTGGACCTGCGGGTGAAGCTGGTGGAAAACCGCAAGAACCCGGAAGACACGGTGTTCCACTCCAAGGCTGTGGGTGAGCCGCCGTTCATGCTCGGCATCGCCGCGTGGTGTGCGATCAAGGATGCGGTGGCCAGTCTGGGCGACTACAAGCACCAACCGAAGATCGACGCGCCGGCAACCCCGGAGCGGGTGTTGTGGGGTTGCGAGCAGATGCGTCAGCTCAAGGCGGTGAAAGCCGTCGAAGCTGAAACCGAGCTGGCTCCGCTCTAAGGACCGAGGCGCGGCCTTCGCGGGCAAGCCCGCTCCCACAGGGATATGTGCTGACTGTTGGACTTGTGCAAATCCAATGTGGGAGCGGGCTTGCTCGCGAAGAGGCCCGAACAGACAACGAAGATGTCGAGGTGAACATGTACAACTGGATCGACGCCCTCGCCGACCTGCAGAACCAGGGCGAGCCCTGCGTTCTGGTGACGATTATCGAAGAGCTCGGCTCGACGCCGCGCAATGCCGGCTCGAAAATGGTCGTCAGCGCCCGCCAGACGTTCGACACCATCGGTGGCGGGCACCTGGAATACAAAGCCATGCAGATCGCCCGCGACATGCTCGCCAGCGGCAGACAGGACACTCATCTGGAGCGCTTCAGCCTCGGCGCCAGCCTGGGCCAGTGCTGCGGCGGCGCCACGGTATTGCTGTTCGAGCCGATGGGCCAGGTTCAAGCGCAAATCGCCGTATTCGGCGCCGGTCATGTTGGCCGCGCACTGGTTCCCTTGCTCGCCAGCCTGCCCTGCCGGGTGCGCTGGATCGATTCCCGGGAAGAGGAATTTCCCGAACAGATTCCTCACGGCGTGCGTAAAATCGTCGCCGAAGAGCCTGTGGATGAAATCGACGACCTGCCGGCGGGCAGCTACTGCATCGTCATGACCCACAACCATCAGCTGGATCTGGAACTCACCGCCGCGATCCTCAAGCGCAACGACTTCACCTGGTTCGGCCTGATCGGTTCGAAGACCAAACGCGCCAAGTTCGAACATCGCCTGCGTGACCGTGGTTTCGACGCCAGTGTCGTGCAACGCATGCGCTGCCCGATGGGCATCAGCGAAGTAAAAGGCAAGTTGCCTGTGGAAATCGCCATCTCCATCGCCGGCGAAATCATCGCCACCTATAACGCCAATTTCGGCCAGCACACCGCCAGCGCCGAACCGATTGCCAAACTGCTGCCGGTTTCGCGCCGCAGTCAGGCCGCCACACTCAAAGCCTCAAACTGATTAGAGAACCCTCATGCCTCTGACTCGCAAAGCCTACCGCGCCGCCATCCTGCACAGCATCGCCGACCCTGCCGAGGTCGGCATCGAAGCCTCCTACGAGTATTTCGAGGACGGCCTGCTGGTGGTCGATGGCGGCAAGATCAGCGCCCTCGGCCACGCCAGCGAACTGCTGCCGACCCTGCCGGCGGACATCGAGATCACGCATCACAAAGATGCACTGATCACCCCGGGTTTCATCGACACCCACATCCACCTGCCGCAGACCGGCATGGTCGGCGCCTACGGCGAGCAATTGCTGGACTGGCTCAACACCTACACCTTCCCGTGCGAAAGCCAGTTCGGCGACAAGGCCCACGCCGATGAAGTGGCGGACATTTTCATCAAGGAGCTGCTGCGCAACGGCACCACCACTGCATTGGTGTTCGGCAGCGTGCACCCGCAGTCGGTGAACTCGTTCTTCGAAGCGGCCGAGAAGCTTGATCTGCGGATGATCGCCGGCAAGGTGATGATGGACCGCAATGCGCCGGACTACCTGACCGACACCGCCGAATCCAGCTATGTCGACAGCAAGGCGCTGATCGAGCGCTGGCACGGCAAGGGTCGCCTGCACTACGCCGTGACCCCGCGCTTCGCTCCGACCAGCACCCCGGAACAGTTGACCCTCGCCGGCCAGTTGCTGACCGAATACCCGGATCTGTACATGCAGACCCACATCAGCGAGAACCTCAAGGAAATCGAGTGGGTCAAGGAGCTGTTCCCGGAGCGCAAGGGCTACCTCGACGTCTACGATCACTACCAGTTGCTCGGCGAGCGTTCGGTGTTTGCCCACGGCGTGCACCTGTGCGACGACGAATGCGCGCGTCTGGCGGAAACCGGCTCGGCGATCTCGTTCTGCCCGACCTCGAACTTCTTTCTCGGCAGCGGCCTGTTCAACCTGCCGATGGCCGAGAAGCACAAACTGAACGTCGGCCTCGGCACGGACGTCGGCGGCGGCACCAGTTTCTCGCTGCTGCAGACCCTGAACGAAGCCTACAAGGTGATGCAACTGCAAGGTGCGCGCCTGAGCCCGTTCAAGTCGCTGTACCTCGCCACTCTCGGCGGTGCGCGGGCGCTGCGTCTGGAGGACAAGATCGGCAACCTGCAACCGGGTTCCGACGCCGACTTCCTGGTACTCGACTACAACGCCACGCCGCTGCTGAGCTACCGCCTGAAGCAGGCCAACAACATTGCCGAGACGTTGTTCGTGCTGATGACCCTGGGCGATGACCGTACCGTGGCCCAGACCTACGCGGCGGGCGCGCTGGTGCATCAGCGCTAGTTTTCACAAGGCATAAAAAATCCCCCGCTAGCGTTCAGCTCCGGGGGATTTTTATTGCCTGTCAGAAAGTCTTCGCGGGCAAGCCCGCTCCCACAGGGGAATGCATTTCAAATGTGGGAGCGGGCTTGCCCGCGAATGCCGCGACTCGGCGCCAGTCAGAGCTTGGCCGCCGGCCGCCCCGGCTTCTTGGTCTGCAACAGGTGCGAGAACACCGCATGCAGATCGTCGGACGCGCTTTCCTCGTCGAGGTTGAGCTTGCTGTCGATGTGATCCATGTGATGCATCATCAGGTCCACCGCCAGCTCGCCGTTGCGCGCCTCGATGGCATCGATCAACTGGGTGTGTTCGTCGTAGGAGCAGTGCGACCGGTTGCCGCTTTCATATTGGGCGATGATCAGCGAAGTCTGCGAAACCAGGCTGCGCTGGAAGCTGATCAACGGCGCGTTCTTCGCCGCTTCGGCCAGTTTCAGGTGGAATTCGCCAGAGAGACGGATGCCGGCACCACGATCGCCGCGGGAGAAGCTGTCGCGTTCGTCGTTGACCATCTGCCGCAGTTCGGCGATCTGCTCGGCCGTGGCGTGCTGCACCGCCAGTTCAGTGATCGCGCGCTCCACCAGACGCCGGGCGAGGAACACCTGACGCGCCTCTTCGACGCTCGGGCTGGCCACCACCGCGCCACGGTTCGGCCGCAACAGCACCACGCCTTCATGGGCCAGACGCGAGAGCGCGCGGCGAATGATGGTGCGGCTGACCCCGAAAATTTCCCCCAGCGCTTCTTCGCTCAACTTTGTACCGGGCGCCAGGCGCTGTTCGAGGATGGCCTCGAAGATATGCGCATAGACAATATCGTCCTGGGTTCCGCTGCGGCCGGCTTTGCCTGCTCGCGGTTGTTTCTTGAGGGGTTGCAACTGTTCGTTCATGGGCACTCGAGTCGGGAAGAGCGGCGGCGAATTGACCGTGACTGTAATACGGCACAGTGGGTCGCTGGCAAGTATCGCGTAAAAAACAGCGCGATTGTACACAATGGAAGGTGGCAACACGACTGTACGGCTATTTGTGACTTCGGCTGTATTGCAACGCATCGTTACGTTTGAGTTTAGGCTTAAACCCGAAATCCGTGGCTTGAACAAGGAACGCCGCTGTCATGAACGAAATCACCCACACCCGACTGCGCCCCTTCGCGGACACATCGCCCTCCGCCATCGTCGCCGGATTCATCGCGATGATGACCGGTTACACCAGTTCGCTGGTGCTGATGTTCCAAGCCGGGCAGGCCGCGGGCCTGACCAGCGGGCAGATTTCCTCGTGGATCTGGGCGATCTCCATCGGCATGGCGGTGTGTTCGATCGGCCTGTCGCTGCGCTATCGCACGCCGATCACCATTGCCTGGTCGACGCCCGGCGCAGCCCTGCTGATCACCAGCCTTGGCGGTGTTACATACGGCGAAGCGATTGGCGCCTACATTACCTGCGCGGTGCTGGTGACGATTTGCGGCCTGACCGGCAGCTTCGAGCGCCTGGTGAAAAAGATCCCGGCCTCTCTGGCGGCAGCGCTGCTGGCGGGGATTCTGTTCAAGATCGGCAGCGAAATCTTCGTCGCCGCGCAGCACCGCACTGGCCTGGTACTGGGGATGTTCTTCACGTATCTGCTGGTCAAACGCCTGACGCCGCGTTATGCGGTGCTTGCCGCGCTGCTGATCGGCACCGCGCTGTCGGGCTTCATGGGGCTGCTGGATTTCAGCGGTTTTCACCTGGAAGTGGCAACACCGGTCTGGACCACGCCGCACTTCTCCCTCGCCGCGACCATCAGCATTGGCATTCCGTTGTTTGTGGTGGCGATGACCTCGCAGAACATGCCCGGCGTCGCCGTGTTGCGCGCCGACGGCTACAACGTCCCGGCCTCGCCGTTGATCACCACCACAGGCATTGCGTCGCTCTTGCTGGCGCCGTTCGGTTCCCACGGCATCAACCTCGCAGCCATCAGCGCCGCAATCTGCACCGGGCCCCATGCCCATGAAGATCGCAACAAGCGTTACACAGCGGCGGTGTGGTGCGGGATTTTCTACGGGATTGCCGGGGTGTTCGGCGCCACGCTGGCGGCGCTGTTTGCCGCGCTGCCCAAGGAACTGGTGCTGTCGATTGCTGCTTTGGCCCTGTTCGGCTCGATCATCAATGGCTTGAGCATTGCCATGACCGAGGTGAAGGAACGGGAAGCGGCGCTGATCACCTTCATGGTCACGGCGTCGGGGCTGACGCTGTTTTCCATCGGTTCGGCGTTCTGGGGGATTGTTGCGGGGGTGCTGACCTTGCTGATTCTGAACTGGCGCAAGGCATGACTCGTTAAAAAGCAGGCATAAAAAAACGGCGACCCTCAGGTCGCCGTTTTTTTCAGTATCACTTGGCCGCGTTGATCGGCTTTTCCGGATACCAGACGTCCAGCAACGGGCTGATTTCAGTGGTGGTCAGCTCGGAGCGGGTTTTCAGCCAGGCTTCAACGGCAGCGCGCTGCTCTTCGGAAACCGAGCCACGCTTCTGCAGGCAAACCAGACCGAAGTCTTCGCCGCCGACATAGCCCAGACCGTTGGCTTCCATGGCTTCTTTGATGAATGCTTCGAGGAAAGCGTCAATGGCTTCTTCGGACAGGTCTTCTTTGAAGCCCAGGTTCAGTTCGAAACCCAGCTCTTGAAATTCATCGACGCACAGTTTTTTGCGCAGACGCTGGGAACGGTTAGTCGCCATTGGAACAATCCTCTTAAGTAATAACGGCCGGCACTTTACCAGTTTAAGGCGGCGATTGCCCGCCTATCCGGGACGTGCGTACGACCGCCCGTAAAAAAATAACCGATTGGGCCCCTTGGGAAAGGCACAAGCTGTTACACCTTGGGGCATAATGCCGACACTTTCATGACCACTGAGGGCCTTTTCATCCATGTCCTCGTCTTTTTCCCCTCGGCTGTAGGGTTTTATTTCATATGATCAAATCGTTGCGTCCTCTGCTCCTGGCCGGTCTTCTTCTGCCGCTGGCTCTGCCTGTCTCCGCTGCCACCATCAATACCGCTCTGACCCCCAACGTCGAAAAAGCCCTCAAGGCCAGCAAGCTGCAGCCCACTGCCCTGTCGCTGGTGATGGTGCCGCTGGACGGCCCGGGCACGCCGACCGTGTACAACGCCGACGTATCGGTCAACCCGGCCTCGACCATGAAACTGGTCACCACCTACGCGGCGCTGGAAATGCTCGGCCCCAACCATCAGTGGAAAACCGAGTTCTACACTGACGGCGACCTGAGCGGCGGCATCCTCAACGGCAACCTCTACCTCAAGGGTGGCGGCGATCCGAAGCTGAACATGGAAAAACTCTGGCTGCTGATGCGCGACCTGCGCGCCAACGGCGTGACCCAGATCACTGGCGACCTGGTGCTGGACCGCAGCTTCTTCATTCAGCCGCAACTGCCTGAGTTCAACGATGACGGCAATGACGAGAACAAGCCGTTCCTGGTCAAGCCCGACTCGCTGCTGGTCAACCTCAAGGCCCTTCGCTTCGTGGCCCGCAATGACAATGGCCGGGTGCTGATCTCGGTTGAACCGCCGATTGCCAGCATCAAGATCGAGAACACCGTCAAGGCGCTCAACTCCAAGCAGTGCACCGGCGGCGTGCGCTACAACCCGGTAACGCAGGCCGATGGCAGCGTGACGGTGACCGTTGCCGGTCAACTGGGTGAAGGCTGCAGCTCGCAGACTTATCTGTCGCTGCTCGACCACGCGACCTACACCGCCGGCGCCGTGCGGGCGATCTGGAAGGAACTGGGTGGCAGCATCCAGGGCAAGGACCGTCTGGCCCCGACGCCGAGCAACGCCAAGGTGCTGGCCCGTGCCTTCTCGCCGGATCTGGCGGAAATCATCCGCGACATCAACAAATACAGTAACAACACCATGGCCCAGCAGCTGTTCCTGAGCCTTGGCCAGAAATTCCGCAACGAAGCCGACGGCGATGACGCCAAGGCCGGGCAGCGCGTGGTCCGCCAGTGGCTGGCGAGAAAAGGCATCACCGCGCCGCATCTGGTGATGGAGAACGGTTCCGGTCTGTCCCGTGCCGAGCGGGTCAGCGCCCGGGAAATGGCCGCGATGCTGCAAGCCGCGTGGCACAGCCCTTACGCGGCCGAGTACATCAGCTCGCTGCCGATCGCTGGCATGGACGGCACCATGCGTAAACGCCTGAAGACCACCGCGATGCGTGGCGAAGCCCACGTCAAGACCGGCACCCTGAACACCGTACGCGCCATCGCCGGCTTCAGCCGCGACGTCAACGGCAACACCTGGGCCGTGGTGGCGATCCTCAACGACAAGGCGCCGTTCGGCGCGTCGTCGGTGCTGGATCAGGTGCTGCTGGATCTCTACAAACAACCGCGAGCGCCGCAGACCGCTTCGGTTCTGTAAGCACACCAAAAAACACTGTGGGAGCGAGCTCCCACAGGTGTTCAGCGGCAAACCGGATCAGTGCATCTGCCGCTCGACCCGGTCCCGCCCGCCCTGCTTCGCCGCGTAAACCCCCGAATCCGCCCGCAACAACAGCGAATCGGCGCCCTCCCCCGGCCGCCAGCTGGCAATCCCGAAACTCGCGGTCACCACACCGACCACATCCACCGGCGCCCCGCGCAGGCCTTGCCACAACTCCACGGCCAGCATGTACGCGTGATCGCCGTCGATGTCCGGGCACAGCACCATGAACTCTTCGCCACCGAGACGACAGAACACATCGGTCCGCCGCAGGCGATGGCCGATGCGCTCGCACACCGCCTGCAACACCCGGTCGCCGACCGCATGGCCGTACTGATCGTTGATCCGTTTGAAATGGTCGATGTCGAGCATGATCACCGACAATTCGCCGCCTCCACGCTCGACCCGGGCCATTTCGGTGGTCAGGCGCTCCTGGAAATAGCGCCGGTTGTGGATGCCGGTCAGCGCATCGGTCACCGACAGTGCGCGCAGTTCTTCCTCCACGCGTTTCAGGTCGGAGATGTCCGAGATGTAGCCATGCCAGAGCACGCCGCCGCCCGGCAGTTCCTCGGGCGTCGCTTCGCCGCGCACCCAGCGCAGGCCGCGCTCGGGCAATTGCACGCGGTACTCTTCACGCCACGGACTGAGATTGTCCGCCGAGGCACGGATCGACTTGCGCACGCGGCTGACGTCCTGCGGATGAATCCGGGTGAAGATTGATTCGGCATTGAGTAGCAGTACGTCGGGTTCCAGCTCGTAGATCTCGCGAATGCCGTCGCTGGCGTAAATCACGCTGAAGCGCCCGTCGAATTCCATCTTGAACTGATAGATGCCGCCGGGAACGTGAGCACTGAGCTTCTTCAGCAGCACGTCCCGCGCCGCCAGGGCCTCGTGTACACGCTTGCGTTCGGTGATGTCGATGCAGATCGCCAGGTGCCCGACCCACAGCCCCTGCTCGTCCAGCACCGGGGTGGCGAGCATGTTCACCGGCAGATGACTGCCATCCTTGCGCACCAGCGTCCACTCGCGCGCCTCATGCCCGCCGACTTCGCCGCCCTCCACCAGCATCGCCTGGCAGGTCGGGATGGCCTTGCCATAGCGGGCGCTCAGCTCCGCCGCACGGGTAATCAGCTCACGGGGGAAATGCAGGTTTTCCAGGGTCATGTGGCCGACCACCTCGGCGCTGCGGTAACCGAGCATCTGCTCCGCGCCGGGATTGAAAGTGTTGATCACGCCGCGCAGGTCGGTAGCGATGATCGCCACTTGAGTCGCCGCGTTGAGCACCCCGCGCAACTGGCCGTGGGTGCCCCGCAGTTCCTGTTCACGCTCATGCAGCTCCTGAGTGCGCAACTCGACCATGCGCAAGGCCCGCTGACGCTGACTGACCAGCACATACAGCAGCGCACTGAGCAACAGGCTGAGCAGACCGCCGAGAATGACCACGCTGCCAACCGACGAATGGTTGGCTTGCAGGAAGGCTTCGCTGGGCGAGATATCGACTTGATAGTCATGGTCGGCCATGCGCACCAGCCGGGTGGTCGACAGATCGCTGGGCGCCGGATCATTGGTCGACTCGAACAACACCTCGTGCTGATCATTGGTCGACAGATCGAGGATGCGCACCGAGAGGTAATCATGCAGGGCGTCCGGCAGCCCGTCGGCAAGCAACTGGCGCATGCTGATCACCGCCATCACATAACCGAAGGACTTGGGCTCACCCTCGCGCCGCACCGGCGCCACCAGCAGCACGCCCCGCGCGTAGGCCGGTTCGATACTGACCAGATGCATCGGCTGCGATACCGCCAGGCCACCGAGCTGATCGGCGCGCTCCAGAGTCGAACGACGCAGCGGCTGGGCCAGCAAGTCATAACCCAGCGGTGAGCCGAGGCGGCTCTGGGTCTGGCTGTACACCACGACGACGTATTCATCCCGGGCGGCGGCCAGTTGCAGTTCGCCGCGGGCATTGAGTTCGCGCACGCTGAAGGTGGTAATGCCTTCGTCACGCACCCGCTGCTCGAACGCGGCGCGCTCGGCACCGCTCACCCGCAAGGCGAACGAATAGGCCTGGGTGCGCAGTAATAAAGGTTGGGTGTAGCCATCGAATTCGGCGCGGGACACCGATTCGGAGTTGGCGAAGAACCGGCGCAGGCCGTCGAGACGTTGTTCCTGATCCTGAAAGCGTTCTTCGATACGGCTGTAACGCTCATTGGCCAACAGTTGAAAACGCTGGCGCAACTGGCTGTGAAACTGATTGAGGGTGGCCCAGGCCAGCAGTCCCGTGAGAATCCCGCCGGCGAGCAATACCAGCAGCGCGACCAGCCAGGCCGAGACTTCTTCGCTGATGAAACCCAGAATCTTTGGGCGCACGGGGTGCAACGACATATGGGCCACTCACTACGCCAGTACTTGCGGGATAACCCCATTGGCCGTGAGTGAGTTATAGCTATTAGCCATTAATTTGGCTAGCTCTGATCGGATCCAAGAACCTTTAAAATCAAGGCTCTGTGGATCCAATCAGACAGAGCGTCAACGAGCCGTGATTTTCCAGGCGCGGTGGATCTTGCCGTTGCGGGCGAAATCCGGGTCGATGGTGCTGGCAGTGATCTCCTCGACCGCGTAACGCTCGGCCAGGTTGTCTTCCAGCTGGAACTTGCGGAAGTTGTTGGAGAAGTACAACACCCCACCCGCAGCCAGACGGGCCATGGCCAGGTCGATCAATTGCACCTGGTCACGCTGCACGTCGAAGATCCCTTCCATGCGCTTGGAGTTGGAGAAGGTCGGCGGGTCGATGAAGATCAGGTCGTACTCTTCCCGGCTGCTTTCCAGCCACGCCATAACGTCGCCCTGCTCCAGACGGTTCTTGTCGGAGAAACCGTTGAGCGACAGGTTGCGGCGCGCCCAGTCGAGGTAGGTTTTCGACAGATCGACGCTGGTGGTGCTGCGCGCGCCGCCCTTGGCCGCGTGCACACTGGCGGTCGCGGTGTAGCAGAACAGGTTGAGGAAGCGCTTGCCGGCCGCCTCTTTCTGGATCCGCATGCGCATCGGCCGGTGATCGAGGAACAGACCGGTGTCGAGGTAGTCGGTGAGGTTCACCAGCAACTTCACGCCGCCTTCGGTGACTTCGTTGAACTTGCCCTGGGCCGCCTGACGCTCGTACTGCTTGGTGCCGCTCTGACGCTCGCGGCGCTTGACCACTACGCGGCTCTTGTCGATGTTCAGTGCCTGCGGGATGGCCGCCAGGGCGTCGAACATGCGGATCGAGGCTTTTTCCGGATCGATCGACTTCGGCGCGGCGTATTCCTGGACGTGCACCCAGTCGTGGTACAGGTCGATGGCCATGGCGTATTCCGGCATGTCCGCATCGTAGACGCGGTAGCAGTCGATGCCTTCGCGCTTGACCCACTTGCCCATGGCCTTGAGGTTCTTTTGCAGGCGGTTGGCAAACATCTGCCCGCCTTCACTCAGGCGTGGCTGCTCGATCACCGGAGCCGGGGCCGGCGTCGGTTTGATCGGGTTACCGTTCTTGTTGTACTTGCGCTCTTGCGGCTCGTCCGGCGCCTGATCGTAGGCAGCCTGCTCGCGCTCGGCCTGACGTTGCTCCGGGGTGCGACGCTCGCCAGTGACGAACTGATCCGGCAGGACTTTGATCAACAGCAGCTTGCACGGCAGCGCGCCGTTCCAGAACGAATACTGTTTGTGGCTGCGGATGCCCATGCGCTTGCCCAGGTCCGGCGCGCCGGTGAACACCGCGGCCTCCCAGTTCAGACAGGCCTGACGCAGGCGCTCGCCAAGGTTCTGGTAGAGGTACAACAGGCTGGCTTCGTCGCCCAGACGCTCGCCGTACGGCGGGTTGCAGATCACCAGACCTTTCTGGTTCTGGTCCGGACGCGGTTCGAACGTCGCGACTTCGCCCTGATAGATCTTGATCCATTCGCTCAGGCCGGCACGCTCGACGTTGTTGCGGCCCGGCTGGATCAGCCGTGGGTCGGCTTCATAACCACGGATCCACAGCGGTGGCTTGGCCAGACCGGCAGCGGCGCGCTCGACGGCCTCTTCGTGCAGTTTCTTCCACAGCGCCGGGACGTGACCGAGCCAGGCGGTGAAGCCCCACTGCTCGCGACGCAGGTTCGGCGCCATATCGGCAGCGATCATGCCGGCTTCCACCAGGAACGTGCCAACACCGCACATAGGGTCAGCCAGTGCGCCACCTTCGGCAGCAATGCGCGGCCAGCCGGAACGGATCAGGATCGCGGCCGCGAGGTTTTCCTTCAGCGGCGCCGCGCCCTGCTGCAAGCGGTAGCCGCGCTGGTGCAGGCTGTGGCCGGAGAGATCGAGGGACAGGATCGCTTCGCCGCGATCCAGACGCAGGTGAATGCGCAGGTCCGGGTTGAGCTTGTCGATGCTCGGGCGGTCGCCCTGCGGGGTGCGCAGTTTGTCGACGATGGCGTCCTTGACCTTCAAGGCGCCGAAATGGGTGTTGTCGATGCCCGAACCGTGGCCGCTGAATTCAACAGCCAGGGTGCCGTCAGCCAGCATGTGGTCCTGCCAGTCGACATCGAGCACGCCGTGGTACAGGTCTTCGGCGTTTTTCATCGGGAAGCGCTTGAGCACCAGCAACACGCGGTTGGCCAGACGCGACCAGAGGCACAGGCGATAAGCGGTTTCCATGGTCGCCATGCCACGCACGGCGGAGGTGTGCTCGCGGGCGTCTTCAAGGCCAAGCCCGACGGCTTCCTCGATGAGCAGGCCTTCAAGGCCTTTGGGGCAAGTGAGGAAGAGTTCGAAACGGTCGGACATGGTTTTTCCAGAGCCTTTGGCTAATGAACCGGCAACGCATTGCCGATCCGGTTTTCAATCAGGCGCTTTTCTACAAGAGCGCCCGCGTGGCACGAAGGTGTGCCGTTCCATCCCCGCTGCTCGGGTCAAAGGAGCTTAGATGCAAGGACAGATAAAAAAGTTGATGCAACAAAATGACTCAAAGCAACCCTTCGTCGAAAAGTACCCGACGGTAAACGTGGGTCATTCTCACTAAGGCATTAAACCTGTCATACAGCGCAGGGCCGATCATACCGGGGTTTGGTGAATAAACATTCATGAAACCTGCCGTTACTTATCGCCATAGCACCCTTTTCGTTACGTCCTTATGACAAAACGGTCATTCCCTCGATGTGACTCATTGGTTAGAACTGGACACAGGTTGACGTCGCAACGGCGTCAACACCTTGGCTCGCCACGCCGGCAGCGAGCCGCCAACGGCAGAGTTTTTCTGCCAGACCTCAATTGAGGTCGACGCGACAAAAACAGTCAACAAGTGAGGGAAACACCCTATGAGAAGACTTAAGCGTGATCCGTTGGAAAGAGCATTTTTGCGCGGATATCAATATGGCGTTGGTGGCAAATCCCGTGAGCTTTGCCCATTTACTCTACCGTCGGTACGTCAAGCCTGGATCAACGGCTGGCGAGAAGGACGCGGCGACAACTGGGACGGTATGACCGGCACTGCGGGAATCCACAGACTCAACGAACTTCACGCCGTCGGCTGACACAGGGCACTTATTCCGACACGACAATCTGATTTCGCAACACCCTGATCACCATGCACGTCCTTCCCGGACGGCGGGCTACGGCCCAGGGGCTCCTTCGAGGAGCCCTTTTTTATGCCTGCCTTTTAATGTCCGAAGATCAGCGTTTGGCGGCGATGGCATCCACGGACTCGCGGATCAGCGCCGGGCCCTTATAGATGAAACCAGAGTAGATCTGCACCAGGCTCGCGCCGGCAGCGATCTTCTCGGCCGCATGCTTGCCTTCGGTGATACCGCCCGCCGCGATGATCGGCAGTTTGCCGCCCAGCTCGGACGCCAGCACTTTCACGGTGTGAGTGCTCTTCTCACGCACCGGCGCACCGGACAGACCGCCCGCCTCGTCACCGTGTTCCATGCCTTCGACGCCCACGCGGCTGAGGGTGGTGTTGGTGGCGATTACCGCGTCCATCCCGGTTTCGATCAGTGCTTGCGCGACTTGCGCGGTTTCTTCGTCGGTCATGTCCGGCGCGATTTTGATTGCCAGCGGTACGTGTTTGCCGTGGCGCAGGGCCAGTTCGGCGCGGCGTGTGGCCAGATCTGCCAGCAATTGCTTGAGCGAATCGCCGAATTGCAGGCTGCGCAGGCCCGGGGTGTTCGGCGAACTGACGTTGACCGTGACGTAACTGGCGTGGGCGTAGACCTTGTCCAGGCAGATCAGGTAGTCATCCACAGCACGCTCGACCGGGGTGTCGAAGTTCTTTCCGATGTTGATCCCCAGCACGCCCTTGTATTTGGCCGCCGCCACCCGCGCCAGCAGGTTATCCACACCGAGGTTGTTGAAACCCATGCGGTTGATGATCGCCTCGGCTTCCGGCAGACGGAAAATCCGTGGTTTCGGGTTGCCCGGCTGCGGACGCGGAGTCACGGTGCCGATTTCGACAAAACCGAAACCCAGCTGCGCGAAGCCGTCGATGGCCGCGCCGTTCTTGTCCAGACCGGCCGCCAGGCCCACCGGGTTCGGGAACTGCAGGCCCATCACGTTCACCGGCAGCGACGCCGGCGCCTTGCACAGCAAGCCGTTGAGGCCCAAACGCCCGCCCGCGCCGATCAGATCCAGCGACAGATCGTGGGAGGTTTCCGGGGAAAGTTTGAACAACAGCTGACGGGCCAGGGTGTACATGGGCGGCTATGACTCGGGCGGCGAAAAGAGGCGGCGATTATAGCCGGGCATCGCCCCGCCGCGCGAGGCGCATGCGCAAATCCGCTGCGCTGGCATATGCCTTGCACCTGCTCCTGCATCAGCCCGCAGGCCAATGGTGGCGTGCAGGCAAGGACAATGGCGTCGTCTCTCGGTTTTGCGCGGGCAAAGCCTCGGACGGCGTTTTTTTTGAGGGTGGCTTCATGACTCAAACCTCCGTCGGGCCACTGGCCTGGGTCAACGGCAGCGATGCCCCGGAAAAAAGCGCGATCAACCTGGGTTTCATGGCCCTGAGCGACTGCGCTTCGGTGGTGGTCGCCGCCACGCAGGGCTTTGCCCAGCCTTACGGCCTGACCCTGAACCTCAAACGCCAGAGCTCATGGGCCAACCTGCGGGACAATCTGGTCAGCGGCGAACTCGATGCCACCCACAGCCTGTACGGTTTGATCTACGCGGTACATCTGGGCATCGGCGGCATCGCACCGACCGACATGGCGGTGCTGATGGGCCTGAACCAGAACGGCCAGAGCCTCAACCTGTCACACGGCTTGCAGGGGCTGGGCGTGACCGGTCCTGAGGCGCTGCACCGCCATGTGCACCAAACCCGCGCAAGGCTGACCTTCGCCCAGACCTTCCCCACCGGCACCCATGCCATGTGGCTTTATTACTGGCTGGCGAGCCAGGGCATCCATCCGTTGCAGGATGTCGACAGCGTGGTGGTGCCGCCGCCGCAAATGGTCGCGCACTTGCAGGCCGGTCGCATCGACGGTTTCTGCGTAGGCGAGCCGTGGGCCGCCAGCGCCGTACAGCAAAATCTCGGGTTCACCCTGGCGACCAGCCAGACCATCTGGCCCGATCACCCGGAAAAAGTCCTCGGCTGCACCCGCGCCTTCGTCGAGCAATACCCCAACACGGCCCGGGCGCTGGTGATGGCGATCCTTGAAGCCAGCCGTTTTATCGAAGAAAGTCCGGAAAACCGCCGCAGCACCGCGCAATTACTCAGTGCCGCTGAATACCTCGATGCTCCGGCCTCTTGCATCGAACCGCGCTTTCTCGCCGACTACGACGACGGTCTGGGCAATCGCTGGCAAGACCCGCACGCCCTGCGCTTTCACGGCGATGGCGCGGTGAACCTGCCGTACCTGTCGGACGGCATGTGGTTCATGACCCAGTTCCGCCGCTGGGGGTTGCTGCGCGACGACCCGGACTACCTCGCCGTCGCCTGTCAGGTGCAGCAACTGGCGCTGTACCGCGACGCGGCCAGCGCTGTCGGTGTGCCGATCGGTACCGAGGACATGCGCAGCAGCCAGTTGATCGACGGCAAGGTCTGGGACGGCAGCGACCCGGCCGCTTACGCGCAGAGTTTCAAGTTGCATGCGTTGAGCAACAACGCCCCTCTTCTCGCCCGTTGCTGACAGGAGACCGCGAACATGTTGCGCATTCTGCTGATCAACGACACCGCCAAAAAAGTCGGGCGCCTGAAAGCTGCGCTGACCGAGGCCGGTTTCGAGGTCATCGACGAGTCCGGCCTGACCATCGACCTGCCGGCGCGCGTCGAAACGGTGCGCCCGGACGTGATCCTGATCGATACCGAGTCACCGAGCCGCGATGTGATGGAGCAAGTGGTGCTGGTCAGCCGCGACCAGCCCCGACCGATCGTGATGTTCACCGACGAGCACGACCCTGGCGTGATGCGTCAGGCGATCAAGTCCGGGGTCAGTGCCTACATCGTCGAAGGCATCCACGCACAACGCCTGCAGCCGATTCTCGATGTCGCCATGGCCCGCTTCGAAAGCGACCAGGCCCTGCGCGCCCAGCTTCAGGCCCGCGACCAGCAACTGGCCGAGCGCAAGCGCATCGAACTGGCCAAAGGGCTGTTGATGAAAATGAAGGACTGCAACGAAGAAGAGGCCTACACCCTGATGCGCCGCCAGGCCATGAGCCGTCAGCAGAAACTGATTCAGGTGGCGGAGCAGATCATTGCCATGAGCGAGTTGCTTGGCTGAAAAGCCCCTCACCCTAACCCTCTCCCCGAGGGAGAGGGGACCGACCGCAGTGTCTTGCGTCATACATCGACCTGAAAAACCCAGTCGATTATGGATACAAAGCCGATCGTTCACGTCGGCGTATCTCTCAAATATCCCCCGATCAGTCCCCTCTCCCTCCGGGAGAGGGTTAGGGTGAGGGGCTTTTGACTTTGATCCTTTAGGCGTGAGCCTGCTCGGAAATGGCCGCACCTCGCTTTCAGACTGTTGGCACAAATCTCGCTAAGCAATCCCTACAGGTAACCAACGGCGGTTGCCCCACCCACGACAAAGACGTCGCTCACCTTCTTCGCCCCTTTCGGCGATCCGGGTAGCGGCGTTTTTGCGTTTTGGCCCCATTGACCGGGGCCGGTGGTGCGGCCGTGGCGGCGCCCCACTGTGCTGGTTCTGACTCCTTCTCGAGATTCTCTACCGCTGAGGTGCGCGATGAATAAAAGCTTCTGGAAATCCGGCCACACCCCGACCCTGTTCGCGGCCTTCCTGTATTTCGACCTGAGCTTCATGGTCTGGTATCTGCTCGGCCCGCTGGCGGTGCAGATCGCCGCCGACCTGCACCTGACCACCCAACAGCGCGGCCTGGTGGTGGCCACGCCGATTCTGGCCGGGGCCGTGCTGCGCTTTGCGATGGGCATGCTCGCCGATCGCCTGTCGCCGAAAACCGCCGGGCTGATCGGCCAGGTGATCGTGATCTGTGCACTGTTCGGCGCCTGGAAACTCGGCATCCACAGCTACGAACAGGCGCTGCTGCTTGGCTTGTTCCTCGGCATGGCCGGCGCCTCGTTCGCCGTGGCGCTGCCGCTGGCCTCGCAGTGGTATCCGCCGGAGCATCAGGGCAAGGCGATGGGCATCGCCGGGGCCGGCAACTCCGGCACCGTGTTCGCGGCGCTGATCGCTCCGGTACTGGCAGCGGCGTTCGGCTGGAGCAATGTGTTCGGTTTCGCCCTGATCCCACTGATCCTGACGCTGGTGCTGTTTGCCTGGCTGGCGAAAAACGCCCCGGAGCGGCCAAAAGCCAAATCCATGGCCGATTACTTCAAAGCCCTGGGCGACCGTGACAGTTGGTGGTTCATGTTTTTCTACAGCGTCACCTTCGGCGGCTTCATCGGCCTGGCCAGCGCCCTGCCCGGCTACTTCAACGATCAATATGGTTTGAGCCCGGTCACCGCCGGTTACTACACCGCGGCCTGCGTGTTCGGTGGCAGCCTGATGCGTCCACTGGGCGGCGCGCTCGCCGACCGTTTCGGCGGGATTCGCACGTTGCTGGCGATGTACACGGTAGCCGCAGTTTGTATCGCAGCGGTCGGCTTCAACCTGCCCAGTTCCTACGCGGCGCTGGCACTTTTCGTCTGCACCATGCTCGGTCTCGGCGCGGGTAACGGCGCGGTGTTCCAACTGGTGCCGCAACGTTTCCGTCGCGAAATCGGCGTGATGACCGGGCTGATCGGCATGGCCGGCGGCATCGGCGGTTTTGCCCTGGCGGCCGGCATGGGCGCAATCAAACAGAGCACCGGCAGCTATCAACTGGCGCTGTGGTTGTTTGCCAGCCTTGGCGTGTTGGCATGGTTCGGCCTGCACGGGGTCAAACGTCGCTGGAGAACCACCTGGGGTTCGGCAGCCGTGACCGCTGCCCGGGTCTGAGGCCCGTATGGCCCTGCAACTGAGCTTCGCCGAAGCCAGCGCCACCGGCCCCCGCGCGGAGAATCAGGACGCCTTGCGTCTTGTCACGCCTGCCCCGGCGCTGGCCGCCAGCAAAGGGTTTCTGTTCGCCATCGCCGACGGCGTCAGCCAGTGCGCCGATGGCGGTCTGGCTGCGCGCTCGACCTTGCAGGCATTGGCGCTGGACTACTACGCCACCCCGCAGACCTGGAGCGTGGCCCAGGCGCTGGATCGCCTGTTGCTCGCGCAAAACCGCTGGTTGCAGGCCAATGGCAGCGGCCAGCCGTTGCTCACCACCGTCAGCGCGCTGGTCCTGCGCGGGAGGCGCTTCACGCTGGCGCATGTGGGGGATTGCCGGGTCTATCGCTGGTATGCCGACACCTTGCAGCGGATCACCGAGGATCACGTCTGGGAGCAACCGGGCATGCAGCACGTGCTCAAACGTGCGCTGGGACTGGACCAACATCTGGTGCTGGATTTTCTCGACGGCGAAATGCGTGAGGGCGAAAGCTTCGTGCTGCTCAGCGACGGTGTCTGGGCCGCGCTCGGTGACACGGCCATCGCCGGAATCCTGCGTGATCAACCGGATCTGCACAGTGCGGCACAAACGCTGGTCAACACCGCACACTTGGCCGGCAGCCAGGACAACGCCAGCGCCTTGCTGGTGCGGGTGGATGCCGTGGGGGAAGCGAGCATCGGCGATGCGCTGATTCAGTTGCAGCAATGGCCCCTGCCCCCGACGCTCAAACCGGGCCAGACCTTCGAAGGCTGGCAGGTACAAGGCAGCGTCGGCCAGAGCCAACAATCGTTGCTGTATCGCGTCCTCGACAACCAAGGCCAGGCGTGGCTGTTGAAGACCTTGCCCACACGGCTGGCGGACGATGCCCACGCAGGCCAGGCCTTGCTGGCGGAGGAATGGTTTCTCAAACGCGTCGCCGGGCGGCACTTCCCTGAAGTCCATGGCGCCGGTCAGCGTCAGCATTTGTACTACGTGATGCGTGAATATTCGGGGATCACCCTTGCGCGACTGTTCGAGCAAAGCGGCCCGTTGTCGCTGCCTCAGTGGCAGGATGTGGCCGAACGCCTGTTGCGGGCTGTCGGCCTGTTGCATCGACGGCAGATCCTGCACCGCGACATCAAACCGGAAAACCTGCATCTGGGGGACGACGGCGAGTTGCGCCTGCTGGATTTCGGTCTGGCGTATTGCCCCGGCCTGTCGCAGGACACGCCGTCAACGCTGCCGGGAACCCCGAGTTATATCGCCCCGGAGTCCTTTCGGGGCGATGCACCCGAGGCTCGTCAGGATCTGTATGCGGTGGGCGTGACGTTATATTTCCTGCTCACCGGGCACTATCCCTACGGCGAGATCGAAGCCTTCCAGCGTCCGCGTTTCGGGGTGCCGGTGAGTGCGGCGCGTTATCGACCGGATCTGCCGGAGTGGCTGGCGCAGTGTCTCGAACGTGGCGTCTCGGTCGATCCTTTGCAACGCTATGAAACCGCCGAGGAATGGCTGCTCACACTGGAACAGGGTGAACGCCACAGCCTGAATGTACGCCCTCGTCCTTTGCTCGAACGGGAACCGCTGAAGGTCTGGCGGACATTGGCGTTACTGGCGCTGCTGGGCAACCTGGTGCTGCTGTTCCTGTTGTTTCATGGCTGACTCGTCGCTCCATTAACGGGCAAGCCGCATCCAATCGGTGCAAAAACCACAATGACTCTCCGGCCAATGTCTGCGCCACCTCAATGAATTCAAGGCTCTCCGCGACTTGGCACAACCGCTGCATTATCGTTTTCAACTGACATAAAGCCCGATCTTCAACGACGAAGGCCAGGCTTCCCGAGAGAACGGGACAAGGACAAAGGCGTCCTCGCTAGATCACTAGCGGGACGCCTTTTTTGTTTGCGCCATTTTTGTCGAGCAAGGCCTGACTGCCCACAAGAGGCAAGCCCGAAGCTCCCCGGAGAACCTGATGAAAAAACTCAAACTGGTGATGATCGGCAATGGCATGGCCGGGGTCCGTACCCTGGAAGAACTGCTCAAGCTGAGCAACGAGCTGTACGACATCACGGTCTTCGGCGCCGAACCCCACACCAACTACAACCGCATCCTGTTGTCGCCGGTATTGGCCGGCGAACAGACCTTCGAAGAGATCGTGCTCAACGACCTCGACTGGTACCTGGAAAACAACATCAAGCTGCTGCTCAACCGCAAAGTGGTGGAGATCGACCGGGTCAAGCGCCGGGTGATTGCCGAGGACGGCACCGAGGCCGAGTACGATCGCCTGCTGATCGCCACCGGCTCGACCCCGTTCATCCTGCCGATCCCCGGCAACACCTTGCAGGGCGTGATCGGTTACCGCGACATCGCCGACACCCAGGCGATGATCGACACCGCCAGGACCCACAAGCACGCCGTGGTGATCGGCGGCGGCCTGCTCGGGCTCGAAGCGGCCAACGGCCTGATGCTGCGCGGCATGCACGTCACCGTGGTGCACCTCGGTGAATGGCTGCTGGAGCGGCAACTGGACAAGACCAGCGGCCAGCTCCTGCAAACCGCCCTCGAATCCCGTGGCCTGCACTTTCGCCTGTGCGAACAGACCCAGGCCCTGCACGACGCCGGCAACGGCCGGGTCGGCTCGGTGCAATTCAAGAACGGCGACATCATTCCTGCCGATCTCGTCGTCATGGCCGCCGGCATTCGCCCCAACACCGAACTCGCGGAAAAGGCCGGCATCCCGTGCAATCGCGGGATCCTGGTCAACGACACCCTGCAGACCTACGACCCGCGCATCTATGCCATCGGCGAATGCGCCAGCCACCGTGGCATCGCCTACGGTCTGGTCGCGCCACTGTTCGAGCAGGCCAAAGTCTGTGCCAACCACCTGGCGCAACTGGGTTTCGCCCGCTATCAGGGTTCGGTGACGTCGACCAAATTGAAGGTCACCGGCATCGACCTGTTTTCCGCCGGCGACTTCATGGGCGGCGAAGGCACCGAGACCATCACCCTCTCCGACCCGATCGGCGGGGTGTACAAAAAACTGGTGATCAAGGATGACGTGCTGGTTGGCGCCTGTCTGTACGGCGATACGGCAGATGGCGGTTGGTATTTCCGGCAGATTCGTGAGAATCACGCCATCGGCGAGATCCGCGATCACCTGATGTTTGGAGAAAACGCTTTAGGCGACGTAGGACATCAAGGCCAGGACAAAGCCATGAGCATGGCCGACAACGCCGAAGTCTGCGGCTGCAACGGCGTGTGCAAGGGCACCATCGTCAAGGCGATTCAGGAACACGGGCTGTTCAGCGTCGACGAAGTGAAGAAACACACCAAGGCCGCCAGCTCCTGCGGCTCCTGCGCCGGGCTGGTCGAGCAGATCCTGATCAACACCGTCGGCGGCGCGGCGGACGTCAAACCGAAAAGCGAAAAAGCCATCTGCGGCTGCAGCGACCTCAACCACGGCCAGATCCGCCAGGCCATTCGCGAGCAGCACCTGCTGACCATCGCCGGCACCATGAGCTACCTCAACTGGCGCACCCCGAACGGCTGCGCCACCTGCCGCCCGGCCCTCAACTACTACCTGATTTCCACCTGGCCTGGTGAGGCCAAGGACGATCCGCAGTCGCGCCTGATCAACGAACGGGCCCACGCCAACATTCAAAAGGACGGCACCTACTCGGTGGTGCCGAGGATGTGGGGCGGCGTGACCAACCCGTCGGAACTGCGGCGAATTGCCGACGTGGCGGACAAATACCAGGTGCCGATGGTCAAGGTTACCGGCGGCCAGCGCATCGACCTGCTGGGGATCAAGAAGCAGGACCTGCCCGGTGTCTGGAAAGACCTCGACATGCCGTCCGGCCACGCCTACGGCAAATCGATCCGCACCGTGAAAACCTGCGTCGGCAGCGAGTTCTGCCGCTTCGGCACACAGAATTCGACCCAGTTGGGCATCGACCTCGAACATGACCTGTTCAACATGTGGTCGCCGCACAAAGTGAAGCTGGCGGTCTCCGGATGTCCTCGCAACTGCTCGGAAGCGGGGATCAAGGACGTAGGAATCATCGGCGTCGATTCCGGCTGGGAGATGTACATCGGTGGCAACGGCGGGATCAAGACCGAAGTCGCCGAGTTCTTCGTCAAGCTCAAGACCGCCGAGGAAGTGCGCGAATACAACGGCGCCTTCCTGCAGCTGTACCGCGAAGAAGCCTTCTACCTCGAACGCACCGTGCACTACTTGCAACGGGTCGGCATGGAGCACATCAAGAAAGCCGTGCTGGAAGATCCCGAGCGCCGCAAGGCCCTGAACGAGCGCCTGCAATTCTCCCTGTCGTTCGAACAGGACCCGTGGAAAGAACGCCTCGCCCAGCCGCAACTGAAGAAAGAATTCGACGTGATTCCCGTGAAAAACCTGGAGGTGCCGGCATGAACTGGCTCGATATCTGTGCCCTGGAAGAGATCAATGCCCTCGGTTCGCGGATCATTGCCGGGCCCAAAGGTGACATCGCGATCTTTCGCACAAGCGACGACGAAGTTTTCGCACTCGATGACCGCTGCCCGCACAAGGGCGGCCCACTGTCACAGGGCCTGATATATGGCAAGCGCGTAGCCTGCCCGCTGCACAACTGGCAGATCGACCTGCAGTCCGGCGAAGCCCAGGCACCGGACGTCGGTTGCGCGCACCATCACCCCGCCCGGGTCGAAAACGGCCGTGTGCAACTGGCCCTGCGGGACGCCGTCTGATGAACCGCCAGACGACCGCCTCGACCTGCTGTTATTGCGGGGTCGGCTGCGGCGTGCTGATCGAGCATGACGGCGAGCGGATTCTCGGCGTCAGCGGCGATCCGGCGCACCCGGCCAACTTCGGCAAACTGTGCAGCAAAGGCTCGACCCTGCACCTGACCGGCGATCTGTCTGCGCGGGCGTTGTACCCGGAATTGCGCCTGGGCAAAGGCCTTGCGCGCAGTCGCTGCGACTGGGACACCGCGCTGGAGCACGCCACCAACGTGTTCGCCGGCACCATCGCCGAACACGGCCCGGACAGCGTGGCGTTCTATATCTCCGGGCAGTTGCTGACCGAGGACTACTACGCGTTCAACAAACTGGCGCGGGCGCTGGTCGGCACCAACAACATCGACAGTAATTCGCGGCTGTGCATGTCCTCGGCGGTGGTCGGCTACAAACGCAGCCTCGGCGCCGACGCACCACCGTGTAGCTACGAGGACCTGGAGCTGAGCGATTGCGTGATGATCGTCGGCAGTAACATGGCCTACGCCCACCCGGTACTGTTTCGTCGGCTCGAAGAGGCCAAATCCCGCCGTCCGCAGATGAAAGTCATCGTCATCGACCCACGGCGCACCGACACCTGTGATCTTGCCGACCTGCATCTCGCGATTCTGCCGGGCACCGATGTCGCTTTGTTCCATGGGATTTTGCATCTGTTGTTGTGGGAAGACTGGATCGACCGCGACTTCATCAAGGCGCACACCGAAGGGCTCGCCGAGCTGAAAAGCCTGGTGCGCGATTACACCCCGGCCATGGTTTCGCAGCTGTGCGGGATCAGTGTCGAGCAGTTGCAGCAATGCGCCGAGTGGATCGGTACCGCGCCGAGTTTCCTGTCGCTGTGGTGCATGGGGTTGAACCAGTCCACCGCCGGCAGCGCGAAGAACAGTGCGCTGATCAATCTGCACCTGGCCACCGGGCAAATCGGCCGGCCCGGTGCAGGACCTTTCTCCCTGACCGGTCAGCCGAATGCCATGGGCGGGCGGGAAACCGGCAGCCTTTCCAACCTATTGCCAGGCCATCGTGAAGTAGCCAATCCGGAGCATCGCGCCGAAGTGGCGGCGTATTGGGGTGTGGATAAGCTGCCGGAAAATACCGGGCTCAGCGCCATCGAACTGTTTGAACAGGTGCGCAGCGGCCAGATCAAGGCGCTGTGGATTGCCTGCACCAACCCGGCGCAATCGATGCCGGACCAAAACGCCGTGCGCGCAGCGCTGGATGCCTGCCCCTTCGTGGTGTTGCAGGAAGCGTTTCGCACCACCGAAACCGCAGCGTTTGCCGACCTGCTGTTGCCGGCGGCCAGTTGGGGCGAGAAGGAAGGCTCGGTGACCAACTCCGAGCGGCGCATTTCCCACGTCCGCAAAGCCATTGCCGCACCGGGTGAAGCGCGACCGGACTGGGCGATTACGGTGGATTTCGCACAACGCCTGGAGAAACGTCTGCGCCCGCAACAGCCGGGTCTGTTTGCGTTTGATCGCCCCGCGCAGTTGTTCGATGAATTCAAGGCACTGACCCGTGGCCGCGATCTGGACATGTCCGGCATCAGCCATGAATTGCTCGACGAAATCGGGCCACAACAATGGCCGTTTCCTCAGGGCGCCCGGCAAGGTACGTCACGGCTGTACTGCGACGGCATATTTCCTACGGCCAGTGGTCGCGCGCAGTTCGTTGCCGATCCTTATCGTGCGGCCAAGGAGCAACGGGACGCACGCTTTCCACTGACGCTGATCACCGGCCGCCTGCGCGATCAATGGCACGGTATGAGCCGTACCGGCACCGCTGCCCAATTGTTCGGGCATGTCAGCGAAGCCGTGCTGAGTCTGCACCCGGACGAATTGCGCCGGCACCGTTTGCAACCGGGGGATCTGGTGAATCTGAAGAGCCGGCGGGGAGCGGTGATCGTGGCGGTCGCCAGCGATGACAGTGTGCGTCCGGGCCAGGCCTTTCTGCCGATGCACTGGGGTGACCGTTTTCTCAAGGGAGGCGTGAATTGCCTGACCCTGCCCGCTTTTGATCCCTTGTCGAAACAACCGGAACTCAAGCACAGCGGTGTACGCCTGGAGACGGTGAGTCTGCCCTGGCAGCTTTTCGCACTGATCGAGGGCGATGTTCAACGGCACTTCGAGGCGCTTCGGCCGCTGTGTGAGGCGTTTTCCTACGTCAGCCTCAGCCTTGTCGGTCGCGAGCGTCCGGCGTTGCTGATACGCGCTGCCAGCGCCACGGCGCCCGATCCGCAATTGCTGCGCGAAATCGATCAGTGCCTGGCCCTGATCGAGGGCCCGGTGCTGGCCTACGACGATCCGCGCCGGGCCATTGGCAAACGGGTACGCATTGAGAGCGGACGAATCACGGCGATCCGCCTCGCTGGCGAGACCCTCGCCCAGCATTGGCTGCAAGGCCTGTGGCTGGAGGGCCGCGCGGACGAACAACTGCGGCGCTGGCTGCTGGCGCCGATGAGCGCGCCGCCAGGCAATGCCGGCGTGCAAAGCGTTGCCGACAAGACCTTGTGCAATTGCAGAAACGTCAGCCACAGCGCGGTCTGCGCCGGGATTCGTGAAGGTCTGGATTTGCAGGGTTTGAAAAACACACTGGGCTGCGGCACGCAATGCGGTTCCTGCGTCCCGGAAATCAAGCGTTTGCTGGCCGCCGAAGCACGGCCGGTCGCCGTCATTTGAAGAGGAAAACTCCATGAACGCAAAAGTCTGGCTGGTGGGCGCAGGTCCCGGCGATCCTGAATTGCTGACGCTCAAAGCCGTGCGTGCCTTGCGCGAAGCGGATGTGGTGCTGATCGACGATCTGGTCAATGACGCCGTGCTGGAGCACTGCCCTGGCGCGCGAATCATTCCGGTCGGCAAGCGCGGCGGCTGCCGCTCGACGCCTCAGGCATTCATTCATCGGCTGATGCTGCGTTATGCGCGTCAGGGCAAATGCGTGGTTCGCCTCAAGGGCGGCGATCCTTGCATCTTCGGCCGTGGCGGCGAGGAAGCGCAGTGGTTGCGTGAGCGCGGAGTTGAAGTGGAACTGGTCAATGGCATCACTGCCGGGCTGGCCGGGGCGACTCAGTGTGATATTCCGCTGACTTTGCGCGGCGTGGCGCGGGGTGTGACGCTGGTTACCGCGCACACTCAGGATGACAGTCAGGTGAACTGGCAAGCGTTGGCGCAGGGTGGAACGACTTTGGTGATCTACATGGGAGTCGCCAAACTCAGCGAGATTCGTGAGCAATTGCTGGCAGGCGGGATGGCGATGGAGACGCCGGTGGCGATGATCGAGAACGCATCCCTGCCGCAGCATCGGGAATGCCGGAGCGATCTGATGGGGATGGAGGACGCGGCCTGCCGGTTCCAGCTCAAGAGCCCGGCCATTCTGGTGATTGGTGCGGTGGCAGCCTCTGCGGCCCGAACCGATTTGCTCGCCTGGTCAGCCAATCAGTCAGCCTGATCATTACGGCTTTCACCAAATCGCAGGCAAAGAAAAGCCCGGCATAAGCCGGGCTTTTCTCAAAGCAGCGAGCTAATTACTTAGCTTGAGCTTCAACCTGAGCTTCTACGCGACGGTTAACGGCGCGGCCAGCTTCGGTTTTGTTGTCAGCAACTGGACGGGTTTCGCCGTAGCCAATCGACTGAACGCGGGACGATTCAACACCGTACTGGTTAACCAGAACTTGCTTAACGGCGTTTGCACGACGCTCGGACAGTTTCTGGTTGTAAGCGTCAGGACCGACGGAGTCAGTGTGACCTTCAACAGTGGTGTGAGTCGATGGGTACTGCTTCATGAAGTCAGCCAGGTTCTTGATGTCAGCGTAGCTGTTTGGCTTGACGACCGACTTGTCGAAGTCGAACTTCACGTCCAGCTCTACACGAACAACTTCAGCAACTGCCGGGCAGCCATCAGCGTCAACAGTTACGTTGGCCGGGGTGTTCGGGCACTTGTCAACGTTGTCGCAAACGCCATCGTTGTCGCTGTCGGAGCAGACTTCAGCTGGTGCTGGAACTGGAGCAGCAGCAGGCTTGTTGCCGCCACCGAAGTTCACGCCCAGACCGATTACTGGAGCGTAGTTCCAGCGACCGTTGTCCAGTTTGTAGTCAGCGTCTACACCAGCACGGGCGTAGAAGTTTTCAGCGAAGTAGTACTTAACGCCAGCGCCAGCGTTCAGGTAGGTCGACTGGTCGCGACCGGTGTGGCCGTCAGCGGCTACGTTGGTCAGGCTGCCGTGCTTCACACCGCCAGCAACGTAAGGACGCAGAGCGTCACCAGCGTTGTTGAAGTGGTACTGAGCGATCAGGCCGAAGTTGTCGCCATCCAGCTTCTGGCTGCCAGTGCCGTCGTTCGAACGGGTGTGGTTGTTCTTGTCGTAGGTGAAGTTCAACGACACGTCGTCGGTCAAGAAGTAACCGATAGAGGCGCCTGGGTTGAAGCCGTCTTCGACATGGTTAACGCTGTCGTTGTACTGCTTCTTGTAGAACAGTTCGCCTTCAACTGCGCCTTGGCCTTGTGCCAGTGCGCCGAACGAAGTAGCGGCAATCAAAGAACCAATGGCCAAGCCCAAGGTGTTTTTCAGTTTCATCCGTTAAATCCCCATCTGGTGATTGTGAAGCAGTCCCGCAAACCGGGGGACAACTCGGCGGCAAGTCTATCAGAACTTGCCTACACGTAAGAGATATTTGCGCCGAACTAAGTTTCAGCAATGCCTGCAAATTTCTCACGCAATTTATCTAGAGCACGTTTGTACCGCATTTTTGTAGCACTCAAACCCATGTGCATGATGTCTGCGATCTCCTGAAATTCCAGCTCTGCGACAAAACGTAGCACCAGAATTTCACGGTCAATCGGGTTCACATACACCAGCCAGCGATCAAGTCCGCCCTTCTCCTCGGGTTTCGGCGCCTTTTCTTCGGACGCTTCCTCGAGGGGGTCAAGACTCAGTGCGTCCATCAAGCGACGCTTTCGCCGTTCCTTCCGATACTGCGTGATGCATTCGTTGTAAGTGATGCTATATAGCCATGTCTTGAACTTCGATTTCCCCTCGAAGTTCTTCAGGCCGTACAGCACCTTCAGCATCACTTCCTGACAGACATCGTCTGCGTCGCGATCGTTCCCAAGATACCGCGCACAAACGTTAAATAGTGTTCGCTGGTAACGCCGCATCAATTCTTCATAGGCGCGCGTCACGTGAAACAGCTCGGTATGCGAGCGCGCGACCAACTCCTCGTCAGAGAGCTCGCGGGGGTCGTAGCGCGTGGATAGCGTTTGGGCTTTATTCAAAACAAGTCGTGCCGACAGTCAGGTCAATGTCCACCGCTGCCAGCATCGGCTGGCATTTTGCGGCGGCATACATTAGCAGGGTTTGCCGGATTAGCGGCTACTCACATGCTGTTCCAGCAGGATCCGATTGGAGAGAGAGACTAGCTCACCCTCATCGGTCAGCAATGTGGTCTTAACCGTGCCGATCTCTTCGATCTGGCCTTCGACCTCGCCAACACGCACTTGTTGCCCAACCTGATACAACTCACGCACATAGATTCCCGCAAGAATCTGACCGGCAATTTCCCGGCTTCCCAAACCCATGGCCAGCGCAACCGCCAGACCAACGGTAATCAATACGATGACGATCACATGGTTCAGCAGGTCGGTCTTGACCTCGAGCTGACTGATCGCGACCGAGATACTGATGATGATCACCAGGCCCTGGGCAATACGCCCAAGTCCTGAAGCGTAGTCCAGTCCGACGCCTTCTGCCGCGCCGCGCACCAGACCGTTGGCCAGTTGCGCCAGCAATACACCCACCAGCAATACCAGCGCAGCGCCGAAAACTTTCGGCACATACAGCGCCAACATGTCCAGCGTAGCTGAAACCCGCTCAAGTCCAAGAGATTCTGCCGCAGAAACCAGAAAAATCAGCAGAACGAACCAGTAGACGATTTTTCCGATCAGGGTCGAGATCGGCACTTGCAGTCCCGCACGGGACATCAACTTGGTCAGGCCGGTGCCGCCCATCAGGCGGTCGAGGCCGAGTTTGGCGAGCAGCTTGGACAGCAAGGTGTCCAGCAACTTGGCCACGACGAAGCCCAACAGCAGCACCACCAGTGCGCCGAACAGGTTCGGGATGAAATTAGCGACTTTGGTCCACAACGCAGTCATTGCCGTGACGAGGCTCTGAGTCCAGAGATCAAGTTCCATATTCAATCAGCCTTATCAGCAGTGCGAGCGTTAGGTTTACGGAGACGGGAAACCGGCGCGACATGAGCCGAGCCGTTGTTCAGGGCGATCATCAGCGCGGGCAGCCAGCGGCCCAGCAGGCTGAACAGATCACCGGCGCCGACCTGGCGGTTGGCGGTTTTGAGTACGCGGCCCAGGCAGGCATCGTCGTCGCGACCGGACGGCGAGGCGTTGAGCATGTCGCGCAAAGACTGTTCAAACGGATCGTGCATACGCACCTCTCGTGATGTCTGTGAAAGACGCGGGCAGATTTGGTCGGGTCACATGATGCATCGTCATACCCAGCGCAATCGGCGGAACAACCACCATTGTCCGAGGGCCACCAGGACCATCAGCAGGCACGCCACCAGGAAGCCGTAAGGGTTTCCGGAAAGCGGAATTCCGCCAACGTTGATCCCCAGCAGGCCGGTGAGAAAACTCATCGGCAGAAAGATCCCGGTGATGATCCCGAAGCGGTACATGGTGCGATTCATGCGCACGCTCAAACGCCGGTCTTCGGTGTCCAGCACAAGCCCCACGCGCTCTCGGGTCAATTCGAGCTCTTCGAGATAGCGGGTCAGGCTGTTGTTCAATTCGTTCCAGTAGTCCGCGTCGTCATCGACGAACCATGGCAGTTTTATCCGGGTCAGCTGTCCGAAAATATCCCGCTGCGGTGCGAGAAAACGCTTCAGTCCGGCCGCCCGGCGACGGATGTGCAAAACCGCTCCGTGCTCGGGGGTATACCGTTCGTCGGCATCCAGCTTTTCTTCCTCGTCATCGACCACTTCCGAGAGGCAAGTGACCAGATCCTGCACCTTGTTGGTGAGGTATTGCGCCAGATAAAGAATGAGTTCAGACGAGGTTTTCGGGCCCTTGCCCTCCCCCAGCATCGCCAGCAGTTCATCGGTGGCGCGCAAGGGGCGTAAACGCAGGGAAATCACACGCTGGGCCGACGCGAAAATCCGTACCGAGACCATGTCTTCCGGCTCGGCACCGGGATTGAGGTTGACCCCGCGCAAAAACAGCAGCAATTCGGAATCGGGCAACGGCAACAGCCGTGGACGCGTGTTCTCTTCCAGCAGCAGATCGCAGGTGAATTCGTTGAGTCCACTGGACTTGCGCAGCCAGGTCTGGGTCTGCGGATGACTGCGATCCCAGTGCAGCCACAGGCTTTCATGGGCCTGCAGCTGCAGATCGTCGAGTTCAGTCCGGGCTATCGAACGCGCACCGCCTTTACCGTCCAGCACCAGGGCATGCACCAGCCCCCATTGCGCGTTTTCTTCCTCGAACATCCTCACCCCGGTAGTTGCCGCGATTTATTCAGGCATTTTCAGCGGGCTCGGCGAGATGATCACGCCGTTGTTGTCCGCATAAATGTATTGGCCCGGATGAAAGGTGACGCCCGCGAAAGTCACCGGCACGTTGAGATCGCCGATACCGCGTTTGTCGGTCTTCATCGGGTGGCTGGCCAGTGCCTGCACGCCGAGATCGGTCTGGGCGATGACATCCACGTCACGGATGCAACCGTAGATCACCAGCCCTTCCCAACCGTTTTTCGAGGCCTTGTCGGCCAGCATGTCGCCCAGCAGCGCGCGCCGCAGGGAACCGCCGCCATCGACCACCAGCACCTTGCCGTTGCCCTTGAGTTCGACCTGTTCCTTGACCAGCGAGTTGTCTTCGAAGCATTTGATGGTCACGATTTCGCCGCCGAAGGAATCACGGCCGCCGAAATTGCTGAACATCGGTTCCAGCACCTGCACCAGCTCCGGATAGGCGTCGCACAGGTCAGGCGTAAGGTAATGGTTCATCGAATAACTCCTGTAACAAGGAAGACGATCAAGGATGTCGCACTCTTTTGAAACGAGATCCGGCGGTCGCTGTTTACCTTAGTTCATGCAATGGTCGCTGAGCGAACCTGAACACAAGCTGAAACGTAATAGCGAAACAGTCACCAAATGTGACCGGAACCGTCCAATGCGTCATATCTTAGCCGCAAGCCGACTCGAACGAAATGCCCTTTTCAGAGCCTTGCGCTCATCCTGCCGCCGCCAGATCCACCTTTTCGCCGAGTAATGGTGTGTGCTGGTCAGTCAACCAGCGCGCCACCAGCGGCCAGACTTCAGCCTGGGCAGCCTTGCTCACCAGCATCTCGACATGGCCGAAATTTTCGCTGAAGCCCTGCTCGCGCCCCAGATTGATGAATTGCTTGTGCTCGGAGCCGATCTGCTCGAACAGCTTGCGACAGGCCCAGGCGGGATCCTGATGATCGCCAGCCGCCGTCACCGCCAACACTGGCACCTGAACATCGGCAAGTCCTGCCCACCAATCCTTGTCCTTGTCGCCGAAACGCCCGAACAGGCCGTACCAGCGCATGCTTTCCAGCGCGAGACCGATCGGTTCGTCCTCCGGGCCACGCTTGAGCCGCGAGCCGGACAACTGGGCAAAACGCTTGAGAATGAAGCGCCCGCTCCATTCCACCGGCGGAATTTTCAGCGGCCAGTAAGTGCGGCTGACCTGCGTGCCGAAAAACGCCGCCGACGCCACGGCCGGTTCGCCGAGGTATTCGCCGCCCAGTGCTGCAGCGAGCGTAATGCCGCCCAGCGAATGACCGATCCAGTGCGGGATCTGCCCGCTCTGCTCACGCACGAACGCAGCGATGGCCGGCAGATCGTAACGGGCATAGTCCGCGACGCGGTTGCGGCGGTAGTCCTCGTTACGCTGGGACATGCCGTGTCCACGCATTTCCGGGATCCACACATCGAAACCCAGTCGGGTCAGATAGGCGCCCAGCCCCAGGCCTTTCGGGGAAAACCAGAAGCGTCGGTTGGAGAAGCTGCCATGCAGCAGGATCACCGGCACACCGCGTGTCGCCGGCTCATCGGCCATGCCGAGACGGGTCACCGCGATTTCCACGGACCAGTCGGGGCTGTTGCCCGGTTTCAAACGGTAGATGTCTTCGCTCAGATCACCGCGACGTTCGGCGCTGATCAGAGCGACAGGAAAAAGGTTGCTGCTGCTTTGCATAATGCTCTTGCACAAAAAAGGGCGGCATCCGGAGAGCTCGCCCTGTTTCAATCTTAAAGCCCCGACCCGGTTCAGCAGGCCGGGGCTTCATTCACGACTTATTCCGCCTGACCTTCGGCCAGGAAGAACCAGGTTTCCAGCACGGTGTCCGGGTTCAGGGAAACGCTTTCGATGCCCTGTTCCATCAGCCACTTGGCCAGGTCCGGGTGGTCCGAAGGGCCCTGACCGCAGATGCCGATGTACTTGCCGGCCTTGTTGCACGCGGCAATCGCGTTGGCCAGCAGCTTCTTGACCGCCGGATTACGCTCGTCGAACAGGTGCGCGATGATCCCGGAGTCACGGTCCAGGCCCAGTGTCAGCTGGGTCAGGTCGTTGGAACCGATCGAGAAACCGTCGAAGAATTCGAGGAATTCTTCAGCCAGGATCGCGTTGGACGGCAGTTCGCACATCATGATCACGCGCAGGCCGTTGTCGCCGCGCTTCAAGCCGTTTTCGGCCAGCAGATCGACCACCTGGCTCGCTTCGCCCAGGGTACGGACGAACGGCACCATGATTTCGACGTTGGTCAGGCCCATCTCGTTGCGCACGCGTTTCAGCGCGCGGCATTCGAGTTCGAAGCAGTCACGGAACGATTCGCTGATGTAACGCGAAGCGCCTCGGAAGCCCAGCATCGGGTTTTCTTCTTCCGGCTCGTACAGTTTGCCGCCAATCAGGTTGGCGTATTCGTTGGACTTGAAGTCCGACAGACGCACGATGACTTTCTTCGGTGCGAATGCAGCCGCCAGGGTGCTGATGCCTTCAACCAGTTTCTCGACATAGAAGCCGACCGGATCGTCGTAACCGGCGATGCGCTTGTCGACGCTTTCCTTGATGTCCTGCGGCAGGCCGTCGTAGTTCAACAGCGCTTTCGGGTGCACGCCGATCATGCGGTTGATGATGAATTCCAGACGGGCCAGGCCCACACCGGCGTTCGGCAACTGCGCGAAGTCGAAGGCGCGGTCCGGGTTGCCGACGTTCATCATGATCTTGAACGGCAGCTCCGGCATGGCGTCCACGGAGTTCTTCTTGATGTCGAAGCCCAGTTCGCCTTCGAAGATGTAACCGGTGTCGCCTTCGGCGCAGGACACGGTCACGCCCTGGCCGTCCTTCAGCAGCTGGGTGGCGTTACCGCAACCGACAACAGCAGGAATACCCAGCTCACGGGCGATGATCGCCGCGTGGCAGGTACGTCCGCCACGGTTGGTGACGATGGCGCTGGCGCGCTTCATGACCGGTTCCCAGTCCGGGTCGGTCATGTCGGAGACCAGCACGTCGCCCGGCTGGACTTTGTCCATTTCCGACACGTCGCGGATGATCCGCACCTTGCCCGCGCCGATGCGCTGACCGATGGCACGACCTTCCACCAGCACGGTGCCGGTTTCTTTGAGCAGGTAACGCTCCATGACGTTGGCCTGAGTGCGGCTCTTCACGGTTTCCGGACGGGCCTGCACGATGTACAGCTTGCCGTCGTCACCGTCCTTGGCCCACTCGATGTCCATCGGGCAGCCGTAGTGCTTCTCGATGATCATCGCCTGCTTGGCCAGTTCGCTGACTTCGGCGTCGGTCAGGCAGAAACGCGCGCGGTCGGCCTTGTCGACATCGACGGTCTTCACGGAGCGACCGGCCTTGGCCTCGTCGCCGTAGATCATCTTGATGGCCTTACTGCCCAGGTTGCGACGCAGGATCGCCGGACGACCGGCCTCCAGCGTGCCCTTGTGGACATAGAATTCGTCCGGGTTCACCGCGCCTTGTACGACGGTTTCGCCCAGGCCATAGGCGCCGGTGATGAACACCACGTCACGGAAGCCGGATTCGGTATCGAGGGTGAACATCACGCCGGCGGTGCCGGTTTCCGAACGCACCATGCGCTGTACACCGGCAGACAGGGCGACCAGTTTGTGGTCGAAGCCCTGATGCACGCGGTAGGAGATGGCACGGTCGTTGAACAGGGAAGCGAACACTTCCTTGGCCGCGCGGATGACGTTTTCCACGCCGCGGATATTCAGGAAGGTTTCCTGCTGGCCGGCGAACGAAGCGTCCGGCAGGTCTTCGGCGGTGGCGGAGGAACGCACGGCCACGGCCACTTCGGGATTGCCGGCCGACAGCGCGGCGAACGCGGTGCGGATCTCGGTGTTCAGTTTTTCAGGGAATTCGGCTTCCATGATCCATTGGCGGATCTGGGCGCCGGTCTTGGCCAGCGCGTTGACGTCATCGACGTCCAGGGCGTCGAGAGCCTTGTGGATCTGGTCGTTGAGGCCGCTCAGCTCGAGAAAGTCGCGATAGGCCTGCGCGGTGGTGGCGAAACCGCCGGGGACCGACACACCGGCACCGGCCAGGTTGCTGATCATCTCGCCCAGGGATGCGTTCTTGCCCCCCACATGCTCAACATCGTGTTTGCCGAGCTTATCGAGGGAAACTACGTACTCTACCAAGGTGATCTCTCCACTAACTGTGTTGGAAAAGCTCAGAAACCGGCGGCTCGGGGGAGCATCGGCCGGTTGTATGGCCTGGACCTGGAAAATAAGTGAGAATGCGGGCCATTGGCGGCCGACAAATCGCGCCTATCATATCCAGAAATACTCATTAGCTTAAGGCCCAAGGTGCAAATGAAACGATCTGCTTTCTTTATCTCCGATGGCACCGGCATTACTGCCGAAACCCTGGGTCAAAGTCTTCTGGCGCAGTTCGAAAACATTACCTTCACCAAACTCACGCGGCCCTACATCGACAACGCGGACAAAGCGCGGGCCATGGTACAACAAATCAACAAAGCCGCTGAAACCGATGGTTTCCGGCCGATTATCTTCGACACCATCGTCAATCAGGACATCCGTGAGATTCTCGCAACCTCCAATGGTTTCATGATCGACATTTTCTCGACGTTCCTCGCCCCGCTCGAACAGGAACTGACCGAGCATTCTTCCTACACCGTCGGCAAATCCCATTCGATCGGCCACAACTCCAACTACATGGAGCGGATCGAGGCGGTGAACTTCGCCCTCGACAACGATGACGGCGCCCGTACCCACTATTACGACAAGGCCGATCTGATACTAGTGGGCGTGTCGCGTTGTGGTAAGACGCCGACGTGCCTGTACATGGCGATGCAGTTCGGCATCCGCGCGGCCAACTATCCGCTGACCGAAGACGACATGGAGCGCCTGCAACTGCCGGCTGCCCTGCGCGCCCACCAGCACAAGCTGTTCGGCCTGACCATCGATCCGGATCGCCTCACCGCGATCCGCAACGAACGCAAACCCAACAGCCGCTATTCGAGCTACGCCCAGTGCGAATTCGAAGTGCGTGAGGTGGAGAACCTGTTCCGTCGCGAAAACATCCCGCACATCAACTCCACGCATTTTTCCGTGGAAGAGATTTCGGCGAAGATCCTGGTGGAAAAAGGCGTGGAACGGCGGTTCAAGTAACCCCGACCCGGCCAACCTGTCCGCAGGCTGAATGAAGTATCACAAGCCCGGCCCCGGGCCGTGTTTTTTACGACTCTGTAACATTCCGAAATATACAATCCGCGCAAGTTGCGTATCCGGCCACAAACCGGATGCGCCAACCCTCTCGGCCCGCTGAATTCAACGGGCCCGCAGCATCCAGCCTCCCCATTGAAGTCAAGGAATGAGCGTCCGTTCATTCCCGGGTGCGCCGTGCAGACTGAAGCTACGCTCAGACTGCCGCGCCTCCATTCAGAGCACTGCAGGAATCACTGCTTATGAATAAAGTGTTCCGTCACTACATACCGGCCTCGACCCGACGCCTGCTGCCCAATCGCTGGGACTTGATCGCCATGCCGCTGGTGATCGGCTTTTTGCTGTTTTTCTCCATCGGTGCCCGGGAAACCTGGGCCCCGATCGGCACGCTGCAAAGTGAAGTGGTCTCGCTCGACCCCGCCAACCTGCCGGAATACGCCATGCGCACCACTTTGCGCATGCTTGCGGCGATGGTCGCGGCACTGGTGTTCACCCTGCTCTACGGCACGCTGGCCGCGAAGAGCCGCCGGGCCGAAAAACTGCTGGTGCCGGTGCTGGACATCCTGCAATCGGTGCCGGTGCTGGGTTACATCTCCTTCACCGTCACGTTCTTTCTGTTGCTGTTTCCCGGCCGGGTTCTCGGGGCGGAATTCGCCGCGATTTTTGCCATTTTCACCAGTCAGGCCTGGAACATGACGTTCAGCTTCTATCAGTCGCTGCGCATGCTGCCGGGGGATCTGGTGGAAGTCTCGACCAACCTGCAACTGTCCGGCTGGCAGAAATTCTGGAAGCTCGACGTGCCCTTCGCGATGCCCGGGCTGGTCTGGAACATGATGATGAGCATGTCCGGCGGCTGGTTTTTCGTGGTGGCCTCGGAAGCGATTACCGTCGGCGACCAGACCATCACCCTGCCCGGGATCGGCTCGTTCCTGGCCCTGGCCATCGCGCAAAAAGACATGCACGCCGTGGGCTACGTCATCCTGACAATGATCGTGGTCATCCTGATCTATGACCAGTTCCTGTTCCGCCCGCTGGTGGCCTGGGCCGACAAGTTCCGCATGGAAAACACCGCCTCGCAGACCGCTGCGCCGGAATCCTGGGTGCTGAATCTGATCCAGCGCACCCGGATGATCCAGCGCATTCTGCGCCCCATCAGCCGCGCCATCAGCCGCCTCGGCAACATGCGCCTGAACCTGCCGCGTTCGGCGCGCAAGGTCATGACCTCGGAAAGCCCCGCCACCACCAAGGCCATCGACTGGATCTGGGGCACGTTTATCGCGCTGCTGACTGCGTACGCGCTGTACCACATCGTGCTGTATGTCGGCACGGAAGTGACGTTCGCCGAGGTCGGGCATGTGTTGCTGCTGGGGCTGTACACCCTGTTGCGAGTGGCCGGGCTGATCTTCATCGCCTCGCTGATCTGGGTGCCGCTGGGCGTGATGATCGGGCTGCGTCCGGCATTGGCGGAAAAGATCCAGCCGCTGGCGCAGTTTCTCGCGGCGTTCCCGGCGAACCTGCTGTTCCCGGTGTTCGTCATCGTGATCCTGCGCTACCAGTTGAACCCGGACATCTGGCTTAGCCCGCTGATCGTGCTCGGGACGCAGTGGTACATCCTGTTCAACGTGATCGCCGGAGCCAGCGCCTTCCCCAATGACTTCAAGGAAGCCGCCGCCAACTTCCGCATTCGCGGCTGGCTGTGGTGGCGCAAGGTGATGCTGCCGGGGATCTTCCCGTACTACGTGACCGGCGCCATCACCGCTTCGGGCGGCGCATGGAACGCCAGCATCGTTTCCGAATTTGTTTCCTGGGGACAGGACAAGGTCGTCGCCCATGGCCTCGGCGCCTATATCGCGCAAACCACGGCCGCCGGCGACTTCCCGAAAATCACCCTCGGCGTGGTGGTCATGGCGTTTTTTGTCGTGGCCTTCAATCGCCTGGTCTGGCGGCCGATGTACGCCATGGCCGAAAACAAACTTCGCCTGAACTGACGGGATTCGATGTGATGAATACCTATACCGAACACACTGGCGCCACACCCGAAATCTACTCGCTCACCGACGTGAACCGGGTGTTCGGCAAGGGCAAGGACGAGTTGCAAGTGCTCAGCGGGGTCAACCTGGCCCTGCACGAAGGCGAGATTGTCGGCATGCTTGGACGCTCCGGCTCGGGCAAGTCGACCCTGCTGCGGATCATCGCGGGGCTGATCGAGCCGTCGTCGGGCGAGGTCCTGTACAACGGCAAGCCGCTGGACGGCCCGGCCGAAGGCGTGGCCATGGTGTTCCAGACCTTTGCCCTGTTCCCGTGGCTGACGGTGCTGGAAAACGTCGAGGCCGGCCTGCAAGCCTTGCAGGTCGAACGCAAGGAAGCACGCAAGCGAGCGCTGGCGGCCATCGACCTGATCGGCCTGGACGGTTTCGAAAACGCTTACCCTCGCGAACTGTCCGGCGGCATGCGCCAGCGCGTGGGTTTCGCTCGCGGGCTGGTGGTCAACCCGACGCTGCTGTTGATGGACGAACCTTTCTCGGCGCTGGACGTGCTGACCGCCGAAACCCTGAGAAACGATCTGCTGGACCTGTGGAGCGGCAAGCAACTGCCGATCAAATCGATCCTGATCGTCACTCACAACATCGAAGAAGCGGTGCTGATGTGCGACCGCATTATGGTGCTGTCGTCCAACCCCGGGCGGCTGGTGGCGGAAATCAAGGTGCCCTTCGCCCATCCGCGCAATCGTCTGGATCCGGCGTTCCGGCAGATGGTCGATGACATCTACGCGCAGATGACCGACCGCCGCAGCGCCGATGCCAGCACCGGCAAACCCGAACTGAAAATCAGCAGCCCGCTGCAGGAAGTGTCCACCAACCTGATGGCGGGCCTGATCGAAACCCTGGCGGCCGAGCCCTACAACGGCCACGCCGGCCTGCCCACCGTGGCCGAGCGTCGTTTGCTGGAAGTGGACGACCTGTTCCCGGTGGCCGAGATGCTCGAATACCTGGGCTTCGCCGAACTCAAGGGCGCGGACATCACCCTGACCGAAGCCGGCAAACTGTTCGCCGACTATGGCACCCAGGAGCGCAAGACCCTGTTTGCCGAACACCTGATCCGCTACATACCGCTGGCCGCGCGGATCCGCCAGGTATTGCTGGAGCGCAACGGCCACCGGGCGCCACGGGTGCGTTTCGAGCAGGAACTGGAAGACTCGCTGACCGAAGCCTTCGTCGAGAAAAACCTGGAAATCGTGATCGCCTGGGGCCGTTACGCCGAGATTTTCTCCTACGACGACCACACCGAAACGTTCAGCCTGGAGGATGTCGAGGGCAGCCTGTAGCCCTCGACAATCCCGGCCTTTCAGATCACGAACAAGTCGACAAAACGGTTCACCGGCGTCGCCGCAAGCCGCGCCTGATCCTTGCACAGCGCAAGGATCTCGGCGCTGCGCTGGCCGGTGAAACGCGTGGCCAGGTTCGCCCTGAACTTGTCCTCCAGCAACGGAATGCCCTCGGCCCGACGCCGGCGGTGACCGAGCGGGTATTCCACCACCACGTTTTCGGTACTGGAACCGTCCTTGAAAAACACCTGCACCGCGTTGGCAATCGAGCGCTTGTCGGCTTCCAGGTATTCGCGGGTGAAACGCGGATCCTCGACGATGACCATTTTTTCGCGCAGCACATCGATGACCGGATGCGCCGCGTGGAAATCATCCTCGTACTGCTCGGCCACCAGATTGCCGAACGCCAGCGGCACGGCGGTCATGTACTGGATGCAGTGATCGCGGTCGGCGGCGTTGGCCAGCGGGCCGACCTTGGAAATGATGCGGATCGCCGATTCGTGGGTGGTGATGACGATGCGGTCGATCTCATGCAGACGATTGCGCACCTGCGGGTGCAGGGTCACGGCGGCTTCGCAGGCGGTTTGCGCGTGGAATTCGGCGGGGAAGCTGATCTTGAACAGCACGTTTTCCATCACATAACTGCCGAACGGACGCGAGAAGCTGAAGGCGCGGTTGTCTTCTGGCTTGAGCGCCAGATCGTTGTTGGTGTGGCTGAACAGCACGTCGTAGAAACCCCACTGCTTGGCCGTCAGCACACCGGGAATGCCCATCTCGCCGCGCATCGCGATATCCGCCAGACGCACCCCGCGACTCGAAGCATCCCCCGCTGCCCAGGATTTCCGTGAGCCGGCATTCGGCGCATGACGGTAAGTGCGCAATGCCTGACCGTCGGCAAACGCGTGGGACAACGCCGAGAGCAGTTGCTCGCGATTGGCGCCCATGAGCTTGGCGACAACGGCTGTCGAGGCGACTTTCACCAGGATCACATGGTCGAGGCCTACCCGATTGAAGGAGTTTTCCAGTGCAATCACACCCTGAATCTCGTGGGCCATGATCATCGCTTCGAGCACATCGCGCACCGTCAGCGGCGCCTCGCCATTGGCCAGACGCTTCTGCGACAGGTGATCGGCTACCGCGAGAATCCCGCCGAGGTTGTCCGACGGATGCCCCCATTCGGCGGCGAGCCAGGTGTCGTTGTAGTCGAGCCAGCGCACGATGCAGCCGATGTCCCACGCGGCTTTTACCGGGTCGAGGCGATAGGACGTGCCGGGGACTCGCGCGCCGAATGGCACGACGGTGCCTTCGACGATGGGCCCGAGGTGTTTGGTGCATTCCGGGAAACGCAGGGCCAGCAGGCCGCAGCCCAGGGTGTCCATCAGGCAGTTGCGGGCGGTGTCGAGGGCTTCGGCGGATTCGATTTTATAGGTGAGGACGTAATCGGCGATGTCCTGCAGGACACGGTCGTAGTCGGGGCGGTTGTTCAGGTCGACGTTGGCGCTCATTGCGGTTCTCCTGGTGGGGAATGATGAGTGGTGGGGTCTTCCTCAGGGGCTGGTTGGTTTGTTGATTGCAGGTCTGGGGTGCCTGCTCGTTGTGTGTTTCTTCAGCAAGATTGTTTCCCCTCACCCTAGCCCTCTCCCGGAGGGAGAGGGAACTGACCGTGGGATATTCAAGCGTTACATCGACCTGAAAGTGCTTTGCCGAATCCATAATCGCCACGATTTTTCAGGTCGATGCATCCCGCAAGACACCTCGGTCGGCCCCCTCTCCCTCCGGGAGAGGGCTGGGGTGAGGGCATCGATTCTGGATCAGAAAGAGTCGCCAGGCACACGGACGTAACCTTCCATCAACACCCGCGCACTACGGCTCATGATCGCCTTCTTAACAACCCATTCGCCGTTTTCAAGGCTAGCCTCAGCCCCCACGCGCAACGTGCCGGAAGGATGCCCGAACCGCACCGCATTCCGCTCAACACCACCAGCCGCCAGGTTCACCAACGTCCCAGAGATAGCCGCAGCCGTACCAATCGCCACCGCCGCCGTCCCCATCATCGCGTGGTGCAACTTGCCCATCGATAACGCCCGCACCAGCAGATCCACATCCCCGGCCGCAATCGCCTTGCCACTGGACGCCACGTAATCCGCAGGCCGAGCCACGAAAGCCACCTTCGGCGTGTGCTGACGTTTAGCCGCTTCGTCGATGTTGGAAATCAGCCCCATGCGCAGCGCACCGTAGGCGCGAATGGTCTCGAACATCTGCAGCGCTTTCGGGTCGCTGTTGATCGCGCTCTGCAGTTCGGTGCCGGTGTAACCGATGTCTTCGGCGTTGACGAAGATCGTCGGGATACCCGCGTTGATCATGGTCGCCTTGAAGGTGCCGACACCCGGCACTTCCAGTTCATCGATCAGGTTGCCGGTGGGGAACATCGAGCCACCGCCGCCCTCTTCTTCCGCCGCCGGGTCCATGAATTCGACCTGCACTTCAGCGGCCGGGAAGGTCACGCCGTCGAGTTCGAAATCACCGGTTTCCTGGACTTCGCCGTTGGTGATCGGCACGTGGGCGATGATGGTCTTGCCGATGTTGGCCTGCCACACGCGCACCACCGCCACACCGTTGTGCGGAATGCGGCTGGCGTCTACCAGACCGTTGCTGATGGCGAACGAGCCGACCGCCGCCGACAGGTTGCCGCAGTTGCCGCTCCAGTCCACGAACGGTTTGTCGATGGACACCTGACCGAACAGGTAATCAACGTCGTGATCAGCCTTGATGCTTTTCGACAGGATCACGGTTTTGCTGGTGCTCGACGTGGCGCCGCCCATGCCGTCGATCTGCTTGTCGTAGGGGTCGGGGCTGCCGATTACCCGCAGCAGCAACGCATCGCGTGTCGGGCCGGGAATCTGCGCGGCTTCGGGCAGCTCTTTCAGGCTGAAGAACACGCCTTTGCTGGTGCCGCCACGCATGTAGGTGGCGGGGATTTTTATTTGCGGTGCGTGAGCCATGGTGCTCCTTAACGAAGACATGGGACTTGAAGTCCCATGCCCACATCGATTGATTTAAACGGCAACCGCCGACTCTTCGAGGAAGTCCTGGGCGAAGCGTTGCAGCACGCCGCCGGCCTCGTAGATCGACACTTCTTCGGCGGTGTCGAGGCGGCAGGTCACCGGCACGTCGACGCGTTCGCCGTTCTTGCGATGGATCACCAGCGTCAGCTCGGCGCGCGGCGTGCGCTCGCCGATCACGTCGTAGGTTTCACTGCCGTCGATGCCCAGGGTCTTGCGGTCGGTGCCCGGTTTGAACTCCAGCGGCAACACGCCCATGCCCACCAGGTTGGTGCGGTGAATGCGCTCGAAACCTTCGGCGGCAATCGCTTCCACACCCGCCAGACGCACGCCTTTGGCCGCCCAGTCCCGGGACGAGCCCTGGCCGTAGTCGGCGCCGGCGATGATGATCAGCGGCTGCTTGCGTTCCATGTAGGTTTCGATGGCTTCCCACATGCGCATCACTTGGCCTTCCGGCTCCACACGGGCCAGCGAGCCCTGCTTGACCTTGCCGTTTTCCACGACCATTTCGTTGAACAGTTTCGGGTTGGCAAACGTTGCGCGCTGGGCGGTCAGGTGGTCGCCCCGGTGGGTCGCGTAAGAGTTGAAGTCCTCTTCCGGCAAGCCCATTTTCGCCAGGTATTCGCCGGCGGCGCTGTCGAGCATGATCGCGTTCGACGGCGACAGGTGATCGGTGGTGATGTTGTCCGGCAGCACCGCCAGCGGGCGCATGCCCTTGAGCGGACGCGCCCCGGCCAGCGCGCCTTCCCAGTACGGCGGACGGCGGATGTAGGTGCTCATTTCGCGCCAGTCATACAGCGGCGTGACTTTCGGGCCGGTGTCTTCATGGATGGCGAACATCGGGATGTAGACCTGACGGAACTGCTCGGGCTTGACCGAGGATTTCACCACCGCGTCGATTTCTTCGTCGCTCGGCCAGATGTCCTTCAGGCGAATTTCCTTGCCGTCGACCACGCCGAGCACGTCTTTTTCGATGTCGAAACGGATGGTGCCGGCAATCGCGTAAGCCACCACCAGCGGCGGCGACGCGAGGAACGCCTGCTTGGCGTACGGGTGAATCCGGCCGTCGAAGTTACGGTTACCGGACAGCACGGCAGTCGCATACAGATCACGGTCGATGATCTCTTGCTGAATCACCGGGTCCAGCGCGCCGGACATACCGTTGCAGGTGGTGCAGGCAAACGCGACGACGCCGAAACCGAGTTGCTCCAGCTCCGCGGTCAGGCCCGCTTCATCGAGGTACAGCGCCACGGTTTTCGATCCCGGCGCCAGCGACGACTTGACCCACGGTTTGCGGGTCAGGCCGAGCTTGTTGGCATTGCGCGCCAGCAGGCCGGCAGCGATCACGTTGCGCGGGTTGCTGGTGTTGGTGCAACTGGTGATGGCAGCGATGATCACCGCGCCGTCGGGCATCTGGCCGGGCACGTCCTCCCATTTCCCGGAGATGCCTTTGGCCGCCAGATCCGACACCGCCACGCGGGCGTGCGGGTTGCTCGGGCCGGCCATGTTGCGCACCACCGAAGACAGATCGAAGGTCAGGCCGCGCTCGTACTGCGCGCCTTTCAGGCTGTCGGCCCACAGGCCGATCTGCTTGGCGTACTGCTCGACCAGTTGCACTTGCTGGTCTTCACGACCGGTGAGTTTCAGGTAATCGATGGTCTGCTGGTCGATGTAGAACATCGCGGCAGTAGCGCCGTATTCCGGGGCCATGTTGGAGATGGTCGCGCGGTCGCCGAGGGTCAGCGCCGAGGCGCCCTCGCCGAAGAATTCCAGCCACGCGCCGACCACTTTCTGTTTGCGCAGATACTCGGTCAGCGCCAGCACCATATCGGTGGCGGTGATGCCCGGTTGCAGCTTGCCGGTCAGTTCGACGCCGACGCTTTCCGGCAGGCGCATCCACGACGCGCGGCCGAGCATCACGCTCTCGGCTTCGAGACCACCGACGCCGATGGCGATCACGCCCAGTGCATCGACGTGCGGGGTGTGGCTGTCGGTGCCGACGCAGGTGTCCGGGAATGCCACGCCGTCGCGCACCTGGATCACCGGAGACATTTTCTCCAGGTTGATCTGGTGCATGATGCCGTTGCCCGGCGGGATCACGTCGACGTTCTTGAACGCCTTTTTGGTCCAGTTGATGAAGTGGAAACGGTCTTCGTTGCGACGGTCTTCGATGGCGCGGTTCTTCTCGAACGCCTGCTTGTCGAAACCGCCCGCCTCCACCGCCAGCGAGTGGTCGACGATCAGTTGCGTCGGCACCACCGGGTTGACCTGCGCCGGGTCGCCGCCCTGCTGGGCAATCGCGTCGCGCAGGCCGGCCAGATCCACCAGCGCGGTCTGGCCAAGAATGTCGTGGCAGACCACGCGGGCCGGGAACCACGGGAAGTCGAGGTCGCGTTTGCGCTCGATCAGTTGTTTCAGGGAATCGGTGAGCGTGGCCGGGTCGCAGCGACGCACGAGGTTTTCCGCCAGCACGCGAGAGGTGTACGGCAGGGTGTCGTAGCTGCCCGGCTGGATCGCATCGACAGCCGCGCGGACGTCGAAAAAGTCCAGCGGCGTGCCGGGCAGGTTCTTGCGAAATTCTGTGTTCATCGGTCAGGACTCGGTCACGGTGATAACAAGGGGTAGGCGCGGCACCAGTACTGAATGAACTAGGTCAAATGTGGGAGCGGGCTTGCTCGCGAAAGCGATGTATCAGTCGACATCAATGTTGGATGTCAGTCCGTCTTCGCGAGCAAGCCCGCTCCCACATAGGTTTCGGTTCATTCAGCAACTTGCGGGGTAGCCCCTACCATTCAGCGACGTTCGATTGGCACGAACTTGCGCTGTTCGACGCCGACGTACTCGGCGCTTGGACGGATGATGCGGTTGTTGGCGCGCTGCTCGAACACGTGCGCCGCCCAGCCGGTCAGGCGCGAGCAGACGAAGATCGGGGTGAACAGCTTGGTCGGGATGCCCATGAAGTGGTACGCCGAGGCATGGTAGAAGTCGGCGTTGGGGAACAGTTTCTTTTGCTCCCACATGGTCTTGTCGATGGCTTCCGAAACCGCGAACAACACCTTGTCGCCCACTTCGTCGGCGAGTTTTTTCGACCAGCCCTTGATCACCTCGTTGCGCGGGTCGCTGTCCTTATAGATCGCGTGGCCGAAGCCCATGATCTTGTCCTTGCGCTCCAGCATGCCGAGGGTGCCCTTGATCGCCTCTTCCGGCGACGAGAAGCGCTCGATCATTTCCATCGCCGCTTCGTTGGCGCCGCCATGCAGCGGGCCGCGCAGCGAGCCGATGGCTGCCGTGACGCAGGAATACAGGTCGGACAGGGTCGACGCACAGACGCGAGCGGTGAAAGTCGAGGCGTTGAATTCGTGCTCGGCGTAGAGGATCAGCGAAACGTTCATCACTTTGACGTGCAGTTCGCTCGGCTTCTTGTCGTGCAGCAGGTGCAGGAAATGGCCGCCGATGGACGGCTCGTCGCTCACGCAATTGATGCGCTTGCCGTCGTGGCTGAAGCGATACCAGTAGCACATGATCGCCGGGAACGCGGCCAGCAGGCGGTCGGTCTTGTCGCGTTGCTCGGAGAAGTCCTTCTCCGGCTCGATGTTGCCCAGGAACGAGCAACCGGTGCGCATCACGTCCATCGGGTGGGCGTCGGCGGGGATGCGTTCCAGCACTTCTTTCAGCGCTTGCGGCAGGTCGCGCAGCTTGCTCAGTTTGCCTTGATACTCGGCGAGCTGGGCCTTGGTCGGCAGCTCTCCGTAGAGCAGCAGGTACGCCACTTCTTCAAACTGCGCGTCTGCCGCCAATTCGCGCACGTCGTAGCCGCGATAGGTCAGCCCGGCACCGGCCTGGCCCACGGTGGACAGTGCGGTTTGCCCGGCAACCTGGCCCCGGAGCCCGGCGCCACTGAGTACTTTTGCTTCGGCCATTGTTGTCTCCAATCTTGAATTTGTTAGGGAGTACGGTTGCGGCTTACTTCTTCGCCGCAAACAACGCGTCGAGCTTCTGCTCGAAGGTGTGGTAATCGATGCGATCGTAGAGCTCCATGCGAGTCTGCATGGTGTCGATGACATTCTGCTGGGTGCCGTCGCGGCGGATCGCGGTGTAGACGTTTTCTGCCGCCTTGTTCATCGCGCGGAACGCCGACAGCGGGTACAGCACCAGCGATACATCCGCCCCGGCAAGCTGCTCGGTGGTGTACAGCGGCGTCGAGCCGAATTCGGTGATGTTGGCCAGGATCGGCGCTTTCACGCGGTTGGCGAACAGCTTGTACATCTCAAGTTCGGTGATGGCTTCCGGGAAGATCATGTCGGCACCGGCCTCGATGCACGCGGCGGCGCGATCCAGTGCCGACTCCAGGCCTTCAACGGCCAGTGCGTCGGTGCGGGCCATGATCACAAAGCTGTCGTCGGTGCGGGCATCGACGGCGGCCTTGATGCGGTCGACCATTTCTTGCTGGGTGACGATCTCTTTGTTCGGACGGTGGCCGCAGCGCTTGGCGCCGACCTGGTCTTCGATGTGGATCGCCGCGGCGCCGAACTTGATCATTGACTTCACGGTACGCGCCACGTTGAACGCCGAGGCGCCGAAACCGGTGTCCACGTCCACCAGCAGCGGCAGGTCGCAGACGTCGGTGATGCGACGCACGTCGGTCAGCACGTCATCCAGACCGGTGATGCCCAGGTCCGGCACGCCGAGGGAGCCGGCAGCCACCCCGCCACCGGACAGGTAGATCGCCTTGAAACCGGCGCGCTTGGCCAGCAGCGCGTGGTTGGCGTTGATCGCGCCGACCACTTGCAACGGATGTTCGCTGGCGACCGCATCGCGGAAACGCTGGCCTGGAGTGCTCTTGTTGGAACTCATGACTCACCTCGTTCAGTGGCTGTCTTATTGTCGGCGCCGTCCTGGTAATGACGGGCGATGTTGCGTTTCGAGGCGCCGATGTGGCGGCGCATCAACAATTCCGCGAGCTCGCCGTCACGGTCGGCGATTGCATCGAGAATCCGGTGGTGTTCGGCAAAGGCCTGGCGCGGGCGGTTGGGCGTGGTGGAAAACTGGATGCGGTACATGCGCACCAGTTGATAGAGCTCACCGCAGAGCATCTGAGTCAGGGTGCGGTTGCCGCTGCCCTGGATGATCCGGTAGTGAAAGTCGAAATCGCCTTCCTGCTGGTAGTAGCCGACGCCGGCCTGAAACGCCGCATCGCGCTCGTGGGTTTCCAGCACCCGGCGCAGTTCGTCGATTTCTTCGACGCTCATGCGTTCGGCCGCCAGACGGCAGGCCATGCCTTCGAGGGATTCGCGGATTTCGTAGAGTTCGAGCAGTTCGGCATGGCTCAACGAGACCACCCGCGCGCCGACATGCGGCACCCGCACCAGCAGGCGCTGGCCTTCGAGCCGGTGAATCGCCTCGCGCAGCGGCCCCCGACTGATGCCGTAGGTGCGCGCCAGTTCCGGCTCGGAGATCTTGCTGCCCGGGGCAATTTCGCCTTTGACGATGGCGGCCTGGATACGCCGGAAGACGTTTTCGGACAGGGTTTCCGAATCGTCGCCGCTGATGACCGGGGGATCGAGTTGATCCAGCATATTGTCGACACCTTTAAATCCAATGCGGCAAAAACTAGCGAATCAGCCTGCATCAGTCAAAGGATAAATGGATATTGTCGACAATCGTCTAATAACGCCCGATATCAGCCCCAAGGGTTATAGACCCGCTCGGGCGCTGGCGCCATAAAACCACCGTGCTAGAATGCCGCCCGCATTTGCCAGTCACTTGCACGGCTTGTCATAAAAAGCTGATAGGCACACGAAGGCGCACGCAGACAGGATCTCCTGATGCCGTGGCCCTGAACCGAGAACGGAACGCTGCTCGCCAGGATTTATGAGACTCAAGCCCTTCCCCACCTTTTTCTATCTGTTTTGCCTGCCCGGCCTGGCTGTGGCGGGGGAAAAGACTGTGTACGGCCTCAACGAATACGCCGCCCTCGACGGGATCAACCTGGAAGTGGCGGCGAAACTCGACACCGGGGCGAAGACCGCCTCCCTGAGCGCCCGCGACATCAAACGCTTCAAACGCAACGGCGAGTCCTGGGTGCGTTTCTACCTGGCCATCGACGCTGCGCATTCGCACCCGATCGAACGGCCGCTGGCCCGGGTCAGCAAGATCAAGCGCCGTGCCGGCGACTACGACCCGGAAGAAGGCAAGAAGTACACCGCACGCCCGGTGATCGAGCTGGATATCTGCATGGGTTCGGCGATGCGCAGCATTGAAGTGAACCTGACCGACCGCAGTGCGTTCCAATACCCGCTTTTGATCGGCTCCGAGGCGCTGAAACGCTTCGATGCGCTGGTCGATCCCAGTCTTAAATACGCTGCCGGCAAACCCGCCTGCGCCATCGCCGCTCATACCGCCGAGTAATTTCCATGCGTTCTCTAACCTTCCACCTGAAAATCCTGATCACCATCCTGGTGCTCCTGGGCGTTTCGGTTACGGCCTATCAGATTTTCGTGCTCGGCATTCCGGTGACCGAAGACGCCACCGACGACTTGTGGAACATCGACGCCAAGGTCGAGTTCGTCGCCAGCACCAAGGATCCGGTGAAGATCCAGATGTTCGTGCCGCCCCTGAGCCGCGATTACGTCAGCCTCAATGAAAGCTTCATCTCCAATAACTACGGCGTGGCGGTCAACCGCGTCGACGGCAACCGCAAGGTCACCTGGTCGGCGCGCCGGGCCAAGGGCAACCAGACCCTTTATTACCGTCTGGTGCTGACCAAGCGTTACACCGCCGAAAAAACCAAGGTCAAAGGCCCGACTTTCCGCGACAGCATGGCCATCGAAGGCCCGGAAAAAATCGCCGCCGAAGCCCTGCTCGCGCCGATCCGCCAGCACTCGGCCGACGTCGAAACCTTCATTGGCGAAGCCATCAAACGTGTCAACAACACCAACGACGACAACGTAAAACTGCTGCTGGCCGGCGACCCGTCGACCGCCCACAAGGCAAAAATCGTTGAACTGCTGCTGTCCATCGCCCACGTTCCTGTCGAGAAAGTCCACACCATCCGCCTCGTCGCCGATCAACCGCAAACCCCTGAACTGTGGCTGCGCAGTTTCAACGGCAACGACTGGCTGTACTTCAACCCGGAAACCGGCGAACAAGGCCTGCCGACCGACCGTCTGCTGTGGTGGACCGGCGATGAAAACCTGATCACCGTCGACGGCGCGAAGAAAGCCAACGTGACCTTCAGCCTGAACAACAGCGAGATGAACGCGATTCGTCTGGCCAAGCTGACCGACGAAAACACCGACGCCAACTTCCTCGAATATTCGCTCTACGGCCTGCCGCTGCAGACCCAGCAGACGTTCATGATCATGGTGATGATCCCGATCGGCGTGCTGGTGATCCTGATCCTGCGCAACCTGGTCGGCCTGCAGACCCTCGGCACATTCACTCCAGTGCTGATCGCCCTGGCCTTCCGCGAGACGCAGCTGGGCTTCGGCATCCTGCTGTTTACCGTGATCACGGCGCTGGGGCTGTCGCTGCGCTCCTATCTGGAACACCTGAAACTGCAAATGCTGCCGCGACTCTCGGTGGTGTTGACGTTCGTAGTGGTGTTGATCGCGGCGATCAGTCTGTTCAGTCATAAGCTCGGTCTGGAGCGCGGCCTGTCGGTGGCGCTGTTCCCGATGGTGATTCTGACCATGACCATCGAACGCCTGTCGATCACCTGGGAAGAGCGCGGCGCCAGCCATGCCTTGAAAGTGGCGATCGGCACGCTGTTCGCGGCGTCCCTGGCGCACCTGATCATGACCGTGCCGGAGCTGGTGTACTTCGTGTTCACCTTCCCGGCGATCCTGCTGATTCTGGTGGGCTTCATGCTGGCCATGGGTCGCTATCGCGGTTATCGCCTGACCGAACTGGTGCGCTTCAAGGCCTTCCTGAAGAAGGCTGACGCCTGATGTTCGGTTTCTGGAAGACCTGGAAGGCCCTGGAAGCCCGGGGCATCATGGGCATCAATCGGCGCAACGCGGACTACGTGCTCAAGTACAACAAGCGCAGTCTGTACCCGATCGTCGACGACAAGATCATCACCAAGGAGCGCGCGATCAAGGCCGGCATTCATGTGCCGGAACTGTATGGCGTGATTTCCACGGAGAAGGAAATCGACAAGCTCGACGAGATCATCGGCGGGCGCAACGACTTCGTGATCAAGCCGGCCCAGGGCGCCGGCGGTGACGGCATCATCGTCATCGCCGACCGCTTCGAAGGTCGCTATCGCACGGTGTCGGGCAAGATCCTCACCCACGAAGAGCTGGAGCACCATATCTCCAGCATCCTCACCGGCCTGTATTCGCTCGGCGGCCACCGCGACCGGGCGCTGATCGAATACCGGGTGACCCCGGACCAGATCTTCAAGAGCATCAGCTACGAAGGCGTGCCGGATATCCGCATCATTGTGCTGATGGGCTACCCGGTGATGGCCATGCTACGACTGCCGACCCGGCAGTCCGGCGGCAAGGCCAACCTGCACCAGGGCGCCATCGGCGTCGGTGTCGATTTGGCCACCGGCCTGACCCTGCGCGGCACCTGGCTGAACAACATCATCGCCAAACACCCGGACACCACCAACGCGGTGGACGGCGTGCAACTGCCCTACTGGGACGGTTTCATGAAGCTTGCGGCCGGTTGCTATGAGCTGTGCGGCCTGGGCTACATCGGCGTGGACATGGTGCTGGACCAGGAGAAAGGCCCCCTGATTCTGGAACTGAATGCGCGGCCGGGACTGAATATCCAGATTGCCAACGACTGCGGTCTGACTGCACGGACCCATGCGGTGGAAGCGCATCTGGAGGATCTCAAGACCCGCGGCGTGACTGAAACGGTTGAAGAGCGGGTGGCGTTTGCTCAGGAACTGTTCGGGCATATCCCGGTGGTCGAAGGCTGAGTCGCGTTACCGGCCCCCGATCTGCCAATCCCCGACATCCCCTCTAGGAGCAATTCCCCGAGGGGACTACAATCCCCACCCCGCCTCGATGGCCGATCTGCCCCGCCCATGTTGACCTGTTCCGTACACCCGCTGCCCTACCGCGCCAACCCCGCCGACTATTTCGCGGCAATCCGCCATGCGCCCGGCGCCGTGCTGCTCGACAGCGGCCGGCCGAGTGCCGACCGTGGCCGTTATGACTTGCTCAGCGCCTGGCCGCTGGAACAACTGGCGGTGATGCCGGACGAGCGTGGCGACGATTTCCTGCAACGTCTGCGGGACAATCTGGCGCGCCTTGGCGAGGCACAGTTGCCTTCGGAATACGAACTGCCGTTCGCCGGAGGCCTGATCGGTTACCTGAGTTACGACTTCGGCCGGCATCTGGAAAACCTGCCGAGTCAGGCGCTGGACGATCTGCAACTGCCGGATGCGCGATTCGGCCTGTATGACTGGGCCCTGATCAGCGATCACCAGAAAGCCACCAGCCAACTGGTATTTCACCCGTCGCTAAGCGACAGCGAGAAACAACGGTTGATCGATCTGTTCAGCCAACCGGTGGCCGCCAAGCTGACGACCTTCAAACTGAACACGCCGATGACCGCCGACCTTTCGGCCGACGACTATCGCCAGGCGCTCGAACGCATTCATCAATACATCCAGGCGGGCGACTGCTATCAGGTCAACTTCGCCCAGCGTTTCCGCGCGCCGTGTGAAGGTGACCCATGGCTGGCTTACTGTGCGTTGCGCGAGGCCTGCCCGACGCCGTTTTCCGGGTTCCAGAGCCTGCCCGACGGCAACGCGGTGCTAAGTCTCTCGCCCGAGCGCTTCGTCAAAGTCAGCCAGCGTCAGGTGGAAACCCGCCCGATCAAAGGCACACGCCCCCGTGGCGCGAACCCGGCCGAAGATGCCGCCAACGCCGCCGAACTGTTGGCCAGCCCCAAGGATCGTGCGGAAAACCTGATGATCGTCGATCTGCTGCGCAACGATCTGGGTCGCACCTGCCGAATCGGCTCCGTGCGGGTGCCGGAGCTGTTCAGCCTGGAAAGTTATCCGAACGTGCATCACCTGGTCAGCAGCGTGACCGGTGAGCTGGCGGATGATCGCGATGCCCTGGACCTGATTGCCGGCAGTTTCCCCGGCGGCTCGATCACCGGCGCACCGAAGATTCGTGCGATGCAGATCATCGACGAACTGGAACCGACCCGACGTGGTTTGTATTGCGGCTCGTTGCTGTATCTGGACGTGCGCGGCGAGATGGATAGCTCGATCGCGATTCGCAGCCTGTTGGTAAAGGATGGGCAGGTGTGCTGCTGGGGCGGTGGCGGGATCGTCGCTGATTCGGATTGGGAGGCGGAGTATCAGGAGTCGATTACCAAGGTCAGAGTCCTGCTTGAAACCTTGCAGAACCTCTGACGCTTGCGGCGAGGGCGGTTGCGCCCTCGCCACAGCATGACTTACAGGCTCAGATCGCGGTTCGAAGCCCTGAGAAACTCCTGCTTCAACTCGGCAAAACTGTGCACCGCCGGAAACTGCGGAAACTCGCGAATCACGTTATCCGGCGCATGGAACAGAATCCCCGCATCCGCCTCGCCCAGCATGCTGGTGTCGTTGTAGGAATCCCCCGCCGCAATCACCCGGTAATACAGGCTCTTGAACGCCAGGACCGACTGCCGTTTCGGATCTTTCTGACGCAACTGGTAGCTCGTCACCCGCCCGCTGTCGTCGGTAATCAGTCGATGGCAAAGCAAGGTCGGAAAGCCCAGCTGACGCATCAGCGGCTGGGAAAACTCATAGAACGTATCCGACAGAATCACCACCTGAAACCGCTCGCGCAGCCAGTTGACGAACTCCACCGCGCCGTCCAGCGGCTTGAGGGTGGCGATCACTTCCTGAATGTCCGAAAGCTTGAGGCCATGTTCGTCGAGGATGCGCAGGCGTTGCTTCATCAGCACGTCGTAGTCGGGAATGTCCCGGGTGGTGGCCTTGAGCGATTCGATTCCGGTTTTTTCGGCGAAGGCGATCCAGATTTCCGGTACCAGCACTCCTTCAAGATCAAGACAGGCAATTTCCACAGGACACTCCGTTTGTAATGTTTATTGAGTCGAGCGAGCCCGAACTCTAGCGGCTCGACCTGGACCATGCAACGCAGAGGCCGCCCCGGCGGGCGTTGCTTTTTGTTAACATCGCCGCCATATAGAGCGCCCAGCGCCACCGACCTGTAGGAAGCCGCCCTGATGAGCCCAACGTTCGACGTCGTGGAACTCGCCACGACCTATGCCAACAAATCCGCCCAGGACATCCTCAAGCTCGCATTCGCCGAGTTCGGCGATGACCTGTGGATATCTTTCAGCGGCGCCGAGGATGTGGTGCTGGTGGACATGGCCTGGAAGCTGAACAAGAACGTCAAGGTGTTCAGTCTCGACACCGGCCGTCTGCACCCGGAAACCTACCGTTTCATCGATCAGGTGCGCGAGCACTACAAGATCGACATCGAGCTGGTCTCGCCGGACTACACGAAACTCGAACCGTTCGTGAAGGAGAAAGGCCTGTTCAGCTTCTACAAGGACGGCCATGGCGAGTGCTGCGGCATCCGCAAGATCGAGCCGCTGCGCCGCAAACTGTCCGGCGTCAAAGCCTGGGCCACCGGCCAGCGCCGCGACCAGAGCCCGGGCACCCGCAGCGCGGTTGCGGTGATGGAAATCGACAGCGCGTTCTCCACCCCGGAGCGCACGCTGTACAAGTTCAACCCGCTGGCGCAGATGACCAGCGAGGAAATCTGGGGCTACATCCGCATGCTGGAGCTGCCGTACAACTCCCTGCATGAGCGCGGATTCATCAGCATCGGCTGCGAACCGTGCACCCGCCCTGTGCTGCCGAACCAGCACGAGCGCGAAGGCCGCTGGTGGTGGGAAGAAGCGACCCAGAAAGAATGCGGGTTGCATGCGGGGAATATCATCAGCAAGGCCTAAGTCTCTGCCCCTATGATGTCCCCCTGTGGGAGCGGGCTTGCTCGCGAAAGCGGTCTGTCAGTCACTGGATCTGTTGACTGGAAGGACGCCTTCGCGAGCAAGCCCGCTCCCACATCTGCTTTGTGGTGCCATGAAAAAATATGTACACAGGATTGTCACCATCGGTGCCATTTATGTGTGCATTTTTCATTTCCGCGCCCTGAAAAGTTACATCCCGCTGCCAAAGCGATCCCTTCCGGCGTCCGCCAAAATCCCTTCCGAAAAATAAATACCTGTTCAATCGGTCAATTTATAACCACCTATTTTCAACCACTTAGTGCTCTTCGATAATTTTTCGAAATGAGAGTGGCTGCGCATAGATCACCAACTGGCACAGATCTGGCTTTAGTGCATACATGTTTTGTATACAAAACTGCAAAACATGAACCCACACTTTCGATCCGCAAGCCTGAAGCGCCCTATCCCGTACAGGCTGCAGATGCCCCGTAACCAGTGATGTTTCACCGCCGCGACGAAGATCTGCCGAGCCCGAGCGCTCATGCACAGTCATCGCGGCCCGAACATCAGGAGCCTGCCGGAATGCGTACGAGTCTCTCGAACAACAACATCGCGCTGAATCTGCCCTCCTCCTCAACCCTCGATCACACCGTGCCCGGTGACGGCATCGTCGAACCGCTGCAACTGAGCCCGCGCCTGCACAACAGTGACCTCGCACCGACCAAGGTCGAAGGACGGCGCTGGGGCAAATACAGCATCTTTGCCCTGTGGACCAACGATGTGCACAACATCGCCAACTATTCGTTTGCCATCGGTCTTTACGCCCTGGGCCTGGGCGGCTGGCAGATTCTGCTGTCGCTGGGGATCGGCGCTGCGCTGGTGTATTTCTTCATGAACCTGTCGGGCTACATGGGGCAGAAAACCGGCGTGCCGTTTCCGGTCATCAGCCGCATCAGTTTCGGCATTCACGGGGCGCAGATTCCTGCATTGATCCGGGCGGTGATCGCCATCGCCTGGTTCGGGATTCAGACGTACCTGGCATCGGTTGTATTTCGCGTGTTGCTCACGGCGATCCATCCCGGATTCGCCGACTACGACCACAACTCGATCCTCGGCCTGTCGAGCCTGGGCTGGGTGTGTTTCGTGGCGATCTGGTTCGTGCAACTGGGGATTCTGGCCTACGGCATGGAAATGGTCCGCCGCTACGAAGCCTTCGCCGGTCCGGTGATTCTGCTGACCGTCGCCTGCCTCGCCGCGTGGATGTACACCCAGGCCAACGCGACCATTGCCTGGTCGATCCGCGAACCGCTGACCGGTGGTGAGATGTGGCGCAACATCTTTGCCGGTGGCGCCTTGTGGCTGGCGATCTACGGCACGCTGATCCTCAACTTCTGCGACTTCGCCCGCTCTTCGCCGTGCCGCAAAACCATCAAGATCGGAAATTTCTGGGGCCTGCCGGTGAATATTCTGGTGTTCGCCGGGATCACCGTCCTGCTGTGCGGTGCGCAATTTCAGATCAACGGGCGGATCATCGAGAGCCCGACCGAAATCATCGCCTCGATCCCCAACACGTTCTTTCTGGTGCTCGGCTGCCTGGCGTTCCTGATCGTCACCGTGGCGGTGAACATCATGGCCAACTTCGTCGCCCCGGCCTTCGTGCTCAGCAACCTGGCACCTAAATACCTGACCTTCCGCCGCGCCGGACTGATCAGCGCAACGATTGCCGTGCTGATCCTGCCGTGGAACCTCTACAACAGCCCGCTGGTGATCGTGTATTTCCTGTCCGGCCTCGGCGCCCTGCTCGGCCCGTTGTACGGCGTGATCATGGTCGACTACTGGCTGATCCGCAAAGGCCGGATCCACGTGCCGCAGCTGTACAGCGAAGACCCGAACGGCGCGTATTTCTACAGCCGCGGGGTCAATCTGCGGGCCGTGGCGGCGTTCATTCCGGCCGCGCTGATCGCCATTGTCCTGGCGCTGGTGCCGGGATTCCACAGCGTTTCGCCGTTCTCCTGGCTGATCGGTGCCGGCATTGCCGGGATGCTTTACCTGATCGTCGCCAAACGCCAGCCGCACTACGCCGACGTGGACGGCGAAGCCATCGCCGTCGACAACGTCAGCCACTGAATCTTTTGGCGGCCCTTCGCGGGGCCGCAGAACCAACCGTAATAAGGACTTCCCATGCGTATTCTCGTGGTCAACGTCAACACCACCGAATCCATCACCCAGGCCATCGCCCGCTCGGCGCAGGCTGTGGCTTCCCCCGGCACCGAGATCGTCGGCCTGACGCCGTACTTCGGGGCTGATTCAGTCGAAGGCAATTTCGAAAGTTACCTGGCCGCCATCGCCGTGATGGACCGGGTGATGTCCTACGACCAGCCGTTCGACGCAGTAATCCAGGCCGGCTACGGCGAACACGGTCGCGAAGGTTTGCAGGAATTGCTCAACGTGCCGGTGGTGGACATCACCGATGCGGCGGCCAGCACCGCGATGTTTCTGGGCCACGCCTATTCGGTGGTCACCACACTGGATCGCACCGTGCCGTTGATCGAGGATCGACTGAAACTCTCGGGCCTGTGGGATCGCTGCGCCTCGGTGCGGGCCAGCGGCCTGGCGGTTCTGGAGCTGGAACACGAACCTCAGCGAGCGCTGGAAGCAATCGTGCATCAGGCCGAACTGGCGGTGACTCAGGATAAAGCCGAAGTGATCTGCCTCGGTTGCGGCGGCATGGCCGGACTCGATGAAAAAATTCGTCAGCGAACCGGGGTGCCAGTGATCGATGGCGTCACCGCTGCCGTGACCATCGCCGAGTCACTGGTGCGCCTGGGGCTGTCGACGTCCAAGGTGCGGACGTATGCGACGCCACGGCCAAAGACCATCATCGGCTGGCCAGCACGTTTTGCGCGTTGAACCGCTCTGCGAGCCCCTGGGTTGAAAATTGCTCGATGATAAAATCGACGAACGCCCGGGTCTTGCCCGGCAGCAGTTTGTGTTCGGCGTAATAGATGGAGATGTTGCCGTCGTCGACGTACCAGTCGGGCAGCACCCGCTGCAACGTTCCCGCCTCCAGATAACCGACGGCAAACGGCATGCTCACCAACGCAATCCCCAGCCCCTGCGCCGCCGTAGCGCAGGCGGCTTCGGAATCGCTCATGGTCATTCGCGCCGTGAGGGTCAGCGGGCTGTGTTGCTGGGTGCGATGGGTCAACTGCCAGGAACGCACACGACCGGTCTGCGGCGAGCGGATCAGGATGCCCTCGTGCAACTTGAGGTCGTCCGGTTCGCTGATCGGCGCGTGCCGATCCAGATAATCCGCCGAAGCCACCAACACCCGATGCGCCGGCGTCAGCCTGCGCGCCACCACGCCTTGGGGCAGCTCGAAGCCACCGCCAATCGCCGCATCAAAACCCTGGCCGATCAGATCGACCTGGCGGTTATCGAAGTGCCAGTCCGGGTTGATCGCCGGGAACCTTGTCAGGAATTCCCCCAGCAGCGGCACGATGTACAAGCGGCCAAACACGGTGCCCATGCTGACTTTCAGCGTACCCGCCGGTTGCCCCCCGGCGCTGGCCAGATTGCTCACTGCATTCTGGATGGTGGTCAGGCTGCCGCTGACCTCACTCAGAAACAATTGCCCCGCTTCCGTCAGGGTCAATCTTCGGGTGCTACGCTGGAACAGCCTCACGCCGAGGCGCGCTTCCAGTTTCGCCACGCTTTTGCCCACGGCGGCCGGTGTCAGGCTCAGGCGTCGCGCGGCCTCGGCAAAGCTGCCGACTTCGGCGCTGCGAACGAAGCATTCGATACTGCTGAAGGTTTCCATGGCCGCCACTCTAAACTTTTGGTTTACACAGACTATAGCAACCACGGTCTACTCGCCCGGTGGCGAGGGGCAGATACTCGACACCACACCAAGGCAGCCTGCCTTGAAACTTCTGGAGATCGAACATGACCACTCAACACCTCAGCGGTAAAGTCGCTCTGATTCAAGGCGGCTCTCGCGGCATCGGTGCCGCCATCGTCAAGCGTCTGGCCGCCGAAGGCGCCGCGGTTGCCTTCACCTACGTCAGCTCCGCCGCCAAGGCTGAGGAGCTGCAAAACAGCATCACCGCGAGCGGCGGCAAAGCCCTGGCGATCAAGGCAGACAGCGCCGATGCCGGTGCCATCCGCAACGCCGTGAACGCCACTGTCGAAACCTTTGGTCGCCTCGACATCCTGGTCAACAACGCCGGTGTGCTGGCCGTCGCCCCGCTGGAAGACTTCAAACTGGAAGACTTCGACCAGACTCTGGCGATCAACGTGCGCAGCGTGTTCATCGCCAGCCAGGAAGCCGCCAAACACATGAGCGAAGGCTCGCGCATCATCAACATCGGCAGCACCAACGCCGACCGCATGCCCTTCGCCGGTGGCGGCGTGTATGCGATGAGCAAATCCGCCCTGGTGGGCCTGACCAAAGGCCTGGCCCGCGACCTCGGCCCACGCGGCATCACCATCAACAACGTGCAGCCCGGCCCGGTGGACACCGACATGAACCCGGCCCATGGCGACTTTGCCGAAAGCCTGATTCCGCTAATGGCGGTCGGTCGTTACGGCAAAGCCGAGGAAATCGCCAGCTTCGTCGCCTACCTCGCAGGCCCGGAAGCCGGTTACATCACCGGCGCCAGCCTGAGCATCGACGGTGGTTTCGGCGCCTGATTGATCAGATTCTTGATAATGAAAAACGCCGCCCCTCCTTTTACAGAGGGGCGGCGTTTTTATGTTTGCGGTTTGATCAGGCCCAGTCCAGCGCCGGCAAACCACAGGCACTCGGCGTGAACGCTTTCAATGTACGAAGAATCCCGTCGGCGTGTGCGTATTTTTCATCGGCCATGGCGGCATCGGGAATCGCGATGGCGGTCATGCCCGCTGCTTTCGCGGCTGTCACGCCGAACGGCGAATCCTCGAACACCAGACAATCTTCCGGCGCCACACCGAGGCGGCGAGCGGCGGTGAGGAAAATGTCCGGTGCCGGTTTGGCGGCACCGACTTCCGGGTCGTCGGCGGTAACGATGAAGTCGAACAACGCAAACCAGTCGCGGTGCAACGTGGTTTTCTGACCGAATGATTGCCGCGATGAACTAGTGCCGACGGCAATCGGAATGTTGTGCGCCTTGAGGTGGCGGATCAGTTCCTCGGCCCCCGGCATGGCTTGCGCAGTCGGAAAACGCTCACGCATCAGCGGCTCGCGAATCACCAGAAACTCTTCGGCGGTGATCGGCAGATCCAGCGCTTCGACCACGTAGCGCGCCAGATCGCCGGCACCGCGACCGATGATGTTCTGCTTGATGCTCCAGTCGAAGGTGCGCCCGTAACGCTCGGCAATCAGCGAGGTGACCTCGGTGTAGATGCCCTCAGTGTCCAGCAGCAAACCGTCCATATCGAAAATCACGGCCTTGATCGGGCCGAACGCCTTCAGCGGTGCATTCATCATCGGATCCGTTATCAAAAACATCCCAGGCGGCATCGGGTACCGCTGCTCGGATCTGATTAAAGGGTTCAGCAGCATAACGATCGCGGCCAAGGTTGAGCAACGGGCAATGTCGGTTGTCCGCCGAATCGCATTTAGAGAATTGCCCTACAGACATCGCCTACTTGCCTGACTTCTTTCCTGTTTGATCCCCCGCAAAGTTTCGCGCCATCCCCTTGATGCGCGCGAGTGACTGCGAATGCTTCCATCTGACCAACTCCTGAAACTGAACAACAGCATCGGTTTGCTGGTGGTCGCTGCGCTGAACCCTGACCAGCCCGACGCCGAGAAGCTGTTTCAGGAGTTCCGCCTCTGCCTCAACAACTATGAAAGCTGGGCCGAGCAGTTCTGGACGGGAACCGCGCTGGATGTCGATCAGGTGTTCAAGGTCGGCAACGACGTCCAGCTCAGTGCGCCGATTACCAGCCGAAAACCCGTCAGCTCCTCAGTGGCCATGTGTTCCGCCACCGGCTCTTTGACGCTGGTGCACATGTTCGAAACCGCACGCTTCGTGCCGATCGGCGATACGCCGGTGACCCTGGAACCGGTCATTTCCGATGTCGGCGGTGTCCTGTCATTTGGCGAACCGCAGCATTACACCATCGGCCCCAGCGGCATTCTCGAGGTCGACAACTGCGACCGGGGCCAGCGTTATCGCATCACCTTCTTTCCCGATGTTTCCACCGCGCATATCCAGACGCTGTATGCCTCGTATCAGGGGCTCATTGATGGCCTGGAAAAATGGTTGCGTGAGGAATGGGTCGGGTTTCAACCGCAATGGGCCGAGTTTTCCAGCGCGGGTTTCCTGGAGCGTTACGGTCAGTTGCAGCAGGCCGACTGGCGCGGTTTCGAAACGGCGCTGAATGGCGTCTGGGATGACGTGAAACAGTTGTTCGCCCTGCTCGCCGACTTGCAGGCCAACAGCGAAAAACTGCTGCAATACCTGTCCGGTGTCGAGCTGGAAGCCTTGCTCGAGGCCTCCTCCGAAGCCATCGCCAACGGCCTGCTGATGCTCAGCGACGAGCCGTTGCTGTTCATTCATCTGGCAGCTTTTACCAGTTGGCTGAAGATGCTGCCGCCGCAGTATCTGGCCGAGGTGGTGGCTGAAGTTCGGGTCGAATTGCTGATCGGTTTTCTGTTGATGCGCGTGTCGGCGGGCATAGGCGTGCCGCTGCGGTTGAGCGCCAAGGTGCTCGGCAAGGTCAAGTCGCCGCGTGCCCGGGAATGGCTGGCGGCGTCGGCGTTGCGTTTGGCGGAGCTGACTTCGGCACCCGATCTGACCCGGCATGCGGGTGCTTTGAAACCGCTGATGATCAATGCGCGTCCGGCACCGCTGCGGCCGACACCTGCGGTTCCGCTGGAGATTCGTACGGCGGATGCGCGAGTGCTGACGGTGTCCAATCCGGCGGCCATTGCACGTAACAAGTCCCACGGCACGACGCGAATGGAGCGACATGAGCCTCGCGACGATGCGTCGGCTCAGGCGAAGAATCCCAACGGCGACAGCGCCGACTGTGTGCCCCGGACCTGCACCAACGGCTGCCCGGTGTCGATGGTCACTGGCGAGGAGCTGCTGACCCTGACCGATGGCGTGCTGGATGGATTGCTGCCGTTCGAGTTCAGCCGGTTGTATCGCACCAGTGCGGCGGAAATCGATGTCGGGTTGGGGTTTGGCTGGAGTCATTCGCTGGCGCATCGGCTGGAGATTGATGGCGCTTCGGTGGTCTGGGTTGACCATGAGAACCGGCGGACGCGGTTTCCAATTCCAAGCGTTGAGCGACCGGCGATTCACAACAGTCTGTCGCGGGCGGCGATCTTTCTCGGGGATGAGCCGGAGGAACTGATTGTTGCGCTGGCGGGTGAGGCGGCGCGGTTTTATCACTTTCGGGCTGGGCGTCTGACGCTAATCAGCGATGCCTACGGCAATCGTCTGACAGTGCATCGAGATCTTTGCGATCGGGTTCAGCGCCTCGACAACGGGGCCGGTCGTTCGCTGCTGTTGCGCTATGAGCGGGCGCATCTGGTCGCGGTCGATTATCAGGTTTTTCGGGAGTCTGCCTGGCGTACCGAGCAGACGCTGATCAGCTACCGCTTCGATGCCCGTCATCGGTTGATCGAAGCGACCAACGCCGTCGGCGAAAGCGAGCATTACGACTACGACGATCAGCACGTCATCCTGCAGCGGCAGTTGACGGGCGGCGCGAGCTTCTTCTGGGAGTGGGAGCGTTCCGGCAAGGCGGCACGTTGCGTGCGGCACTGGGCGTCGTTTGCGCAGATGGACACGCGTTACGTCTGGGACGATGCCGGCAGTGTGCGGGTGCAGTACGTCGACGGTCGTGAAGAGGTTTACGTCCACGACGACACCGCGCGGCTGGTGCGTCAGGTCGCGGCCGACGGGGGTGAACAGCTCAAGGCTTACGATTCGGCGGGCCGACTGGTTGCCGAGCAGGATGCGCTCGGCGCGGTCAACGAGTACCGCTACGACGACGCCGGGCGGCTGATCGCGCTGATTCCGCCGGACGATGCGCCGACGTCCTACGAGTACCGCAATGGTTTCCTGCACAGCCGTTCGCGTGGGGATGCGCAGTGGACCTACCGGCGCAACGCCCAGGGCGACATCACCGAGGCGGTCGATCCTGACGGCCATGCCACCCATTACCACTACGACCCGCAGGGGCGGCTGCTGTCGATCCGTTATCCGGACAGTGGCCGGCACGTGTTCGTGTGGAACGACCTCGGGCAACTGGTCGAGGAAAGTCTGCCGGACGGTGGGGTTCGCAAGTTCTCCTACGATGCCTTGGGGCGACGGATTACGGCGCAGGACGAACACGGCGCGGTCACCCGCCATGTGTGGGACGCCGTTGGCCGGCTGATCCAGACCACCTTGCCGAATGGCGCCACCCGCGCCTGGTCCTACAGCACCTACGGCCAGATCACCGCCGAACGCGATGAGCTGGGTCGGATCACCCGCTACGAGTATGACGACGACCTGCACCTGGTCAGCCGGCGGATCAATCCCGACGGTACGCGGCTGCAGTACCGCTACGACCATGCGCAGCTGTTGCTCACGGAGATCGAGAACGAGTCCGGTGAAAAGTACCTGCTGGACTACACGCCGACCGGACTGATCCGACAGGAAACCGGCTTCGATGGGCGGTGCACTGCGTACGCCTACGACCGCAACGGTCATCTGCTGGAGAAGACCGAGTTCGGTGACGACGGCTCGACGCTGGTCACTGCGTACGAACGCGACAGCGCCGGACGTCTGCTGCTCAAGACCCTCCCGGACGGGGTTGAGGTCAGCTACCGCTACGACCGTCTCGGCCGTTTGGTCGGGGTGGATGACGGCCAGGATCACCCACTGGCCTTCGAATACGACCTGCAGGGCCGCCTGGTCCGCGAGCATCAGGGCTGGGGCACCTTGCGTTACACCTACGACGCCTGTGGCCAACTCACCCGGATGCGTCTGCCGGACAACAGCAAGCTCGATTACCACTACGCCAAGGGCGGCGCGCTGACCGCGATCGACCTCAACGGCGCCTTGCTCACCCGTCACGTCTACCAGAACGGTCGCGAACAGCAGCGCCAGCAAGGCCTGCTGCTCAGCGAATATGCCTACGACGAACAAGGCCGTTTGCGAGTGCATTCGGTTCATCAACATGACCGAGCACTGTACCTGCGTCACTACAGCTACGCGGTCAATGGCAACCTGGCGTCTATCGCCGACAGCCGTCACGGTCAACGCAGTTACTACTACGACGCTCTCGACCGTCTGGCCAGCGTGCGCCACACCCGTGACGACGTGCCGGAAAACTTCGCCCACGACCCGGCCGGCAACCTGCTGATGCAGGACCGCCCCGGCCCGACCAGCATCAAGGGCAACCGCCTGCTGATGCAGGGCGATCGCCACTACGACTACGACGCCTTCGGTAACCTGATTCGCGAACGTCGTGGCCGCGCCCAACAGCTCGTCACCGAATACCGCTACGACAGCCAGCACCGCCTGATCGGCCTCACTCGTCCCGACGGCAAAACCGCGACCTACCACTACGACGCCTTCGGCCGCCGCATCCGCAAGACCGTCAATGGCCAGACCACCGAGTTCTTCTGGCAAGGCGACCACCTGATCGCCGAAAGCAGCCAGGAACAGCACCGCAGCTTCATCTACGAACCTGGCACCTTCCGCCCTCTGGCGATGCTCGACGGCAAGGGCCCAAAACGCGCCTGCCCGTTCTACTACCAACTCGACCACCTCGGCACCCCGCAGGAACTGACCGACTACAGCGGCGAGATCGTCTGGTCAGCCAAATACAGCGCCTACGGCAAGGTCACCTCGCTGGAACTGGCGACCGACGATTACCTGGACCAGCCGCTGCGCTTTCAGGGGCAGTATTTCGATGCGGAAAGTGGACTGCACTACAACCGGCATCGGTATTACGACCCGGACGTTGGGCGGTACCTGACGCCGGACCCGGTGAAGCTCGCCGGGGGACTCAATCAGTACCGGTACGTGCCGAATCCGACGGGGTGGGTGGATCCGTTGGGGTTGACGTTCAACTGCCCACCGCCGAATAGGCCGGGATGTTCGGTGCCGGATGACGTTAGTGGCAATTTGGCTATCGAAGGCAACCCACCGTTGCCTGTCGTTAATCACGGTGTTGACCCAAAATCTTTAAAGAGGACGCATGCGATTTCAGGAAAAACTTCAACCAGAGAAGTCGAGAAAATGGTGAATACAATGCGGAGCACAGGCTACGACAATAGATACCCTATAGACGTAGCGGAACACCAAGGCGAACTCTACATTTTGGATGGCCACCACCGCGCCGCCGCCGCTAGACAAACCTCCACCAACGTCAGGATTCAGCTAATAACAAATATTAGAGAGCACCACGGGACTTTAAACACCATTGAAGAGGTGTTGGAGTCAGCACAAAGTATCGGAAATGACAGACTGGAGCACCGTAGAAGAAAATGAACAGACCTGAAATAACACTTGAAGACCTGATAACTGACTTCCTATCTAAAGTAGATATCGGCACAAAGCTATTAGAAGAAAAGTTCGGCACCCGCAATATTCTAAGATTATGGGGTTCCAAACAAATAGAACGATGCGGAGAAATAAAGAATGGCGTTCAATATGAGCTCCATGGCATTGGGTGCTTCATAATCTTCGCAACAGAGTCCGTGAATTTTGACTACGGTTCGGGCGATAGAATTGATGGGTTTGATATTTGGCGTCTCTACTCGTATGCCACCGACCGCCCCTTGAGATACAAAAAGTATTGTGACAAACAAACTCTCGAAAAAGAGTTTAGAGAATACTTACTCTCAAAAAAAATAGAAAAAATGTCTCCAGTGGATAACCTGTATGTCCTAACAAGCCCTAACCAAACTTAATAAAAAACAAGGAGCAACAAGCATGCACACCATCACTCATCATCATCAAAATCCTCATACTCAAGCTCCTCCCCCTCACCCTCCCAAAGCGGAACCGTCGCATCATCCATCAACGACCCCGGATCTTCATTCCCCGGATCATTGATAAACGGCAACCCGCTCGGGCCTTTTTCTTCCTTGCCTTCGGTTTCGGGAGTCATGGTGCACCTCGGAAGCTCAACGTGTAGACGTTCGAAAAGTATGGTCGCTAAACGTTCCGGCGCATTACGCGGGAACACAAAAAACCCGGCACGAGGCCGGGTTTCAGTAACTCCGCTTGCTCAGCGGTGACGATATTTGTGTTTGTGCTTGTGGCCGCCACCGGAATGCGATTTTCCGCCATCGCCTCCCAGGCTGTTGCCCACTGCCCCACCTGCCGCGCCGCCGAGTCCGGCACCGACCGCCGAGCCGGTAGATCCACCGACGCTGTTGCCCAGCACTGAACCACCCGCCGCGCCGAGACCGCCACCAATCGCGGCCTCCGTACGATTTCGCTTGTTCGCTCCGACGGCACTGCCGGCTGCACCGCCCACACCGGCACCGACTGCTGCGCCGGTACTGCCGCCGAGTTGTCCGCCGACCACGTTACCCAGCACACCACCCAGACCACCACCGACCGCCGCGGAACCATCGCCGGCAGCCATGGCGCCTTGCGCCACAAGCAATCCTAAAACCAACGCAGTTAATGTCGATCGCATACAGACCTCGCAGGTCCCGGATCGGGACGGTACGCCCGGAAGGGGCTATACGGAATTGGAGGCGAATTATGGAAAAACGTTCAGCAACGAAAAGGCCCGGCATAAAGCCGGGCCTTTTCAGACATGCATTCGCAATCAGTGACGCTTGTGACCTTTGGACAGGTTGCTGCCCACCGCGCCACCCGCTGCGCCGCCCAGGCCGGCGCCGATGGTCGCGCCGTTCTTGCCACCCAGGCTGTTGCCGATGATCGAACCACCTGCCGCGCCGACACCGCCGCCAATAGCCGCTTTGGTGCGGGCGCCTTTCTTCGCTGCCAACGCACCGCCAGCCGCACCGGCCAGGCCAGCGCCAATGGCCGCGCCGCTGCTGCCGCCCATTTTCTGGCCAACCACATTACCCAGCGCGCCGCCCAGACCGCCACCCAGTGCGGCGGTGCCATCACCGGCCATTGCACCTTGAGCGACCAGAAGCCCCAGAACCAGAGCAGGCAGAGTTAAACGCATGACGAAAACCTCAAAAGAAGGAAGAAAAAGGGCGCAGATTGAATGCTGTTGCCGCGGCAATGTCCAGTGCCACAGCGCACTTGGCGCCGATTGGACAGCGATTTTGGAAAAGGTTTTATCACAGGCAAAAAAAAGCCCGCTGGGGAGACGGGCTGGAGACTTGCTTTCTAACGGATGGCTTCACCCTACGTAGACCGGTGTGAAAAGTTTGTGAAAGAAACCAGACGGATCCGCAATTTCTGTAGGACGTTTCTCTAGAAAATCAGCAAACAAAAACCCCGCTCGATGGCGGGGTTCTGTGGCATCCGGATTACTTCCTGGAACGTGTCGTCACCTTGGGCAGAAATTTCGCTTTCGGCCCCTTGGGTGCTGTCGACTTGATCTTGCCGGTCTGCACCGGATCTTCGCCAAAGCCCGCCTGATACTCGGTCTGGCCACAGCGCACGCAATTGTTGAATGGAAATTCAGCCCCGTCGTCTTCGATGTACGGATCAGTCATCTCTTCACCCCTTTCAAAAGCGGGCCGATACCGGCAAGACCCTTTTGCCTGAAAAAATATCGACCTCCAAGGCTTTTGAGACTAGCCGGTCATTCCTGGACTTGTGATTCAGATCGCACGAAGCCCGACGAATGGCCTACAGAAATTAAACACAATGTTCAGACCGCTGGTCCTACGGAGCTAAAGATTCCCACCTACAGGCCGTTGCCCTTTTTCCTACGCAATGAATCTCAAGGAGAGAACATGGAAATCAAAGGATTCCCGCCAATGCCTGTTGTAAAGCTCACGGACGAGCAGATCGCCGCCGCTAAAGCCGCGGCGGAAAAATTCAAGGAGAAGGTTGCTTCAGGTGAAATCGTCATCAAGCCACTGGACGGACCTAGTCCAGTGCAGCCTGGCAAACCTGGCGTCATCTACCATCCAGACCCGGTTCAGTCTGGCGGTACGCCGATGGTTGCAATCGATACCCCCCTGACCTACGACTCGAAAGGCACTGTCGTACTCAAACCGCAGGGCTGATTCATGGCAAGGAGCCCATTCCGTTGAATGGGCTCACGCACGCTAAACCAACGATCAACGCAGCTTGACCGCCGTACCGGTCGCAAACACCACAACCATACCGCCCTTCCCCGCCGGCATGCTGATCTCGAAGTCCACTCCGACCACCGCATCCGCCTGCAACGCCCGCGCCCGTTCCTTGATTTCGTCGGTCGCCTGAACACGCGCCTCCTTCAACGCCCGCTCCAGCGTCTGCGAACGTCCACCGAAAAAGTCCCGCATCCCGGCGAACATATCGCGAATCACATTCACGCCCTGCACCGACTCGGCACTGACAATGTCCAGATACGCCGTGATCTGCCGGCCTTCGACGGAGTGAGTGGTGGAAATGATCATGGAAGTCGTCCTTTTACATACAAATAAAGCCGCGATTGTACTGCCCCGGCAAAGTGAAGCCGAACCCAACTCTGTGAGCAAAAAAATCCGGACGCCTGAATGCACAAAACCCCTGGTTTCTTGCGAAACCAGGGGTTTTGTTTACATCGAATTTGGCGGTGAAGGAGAGATTCGAACTCTCGATACAGTTTCCTGTATACACACTTTCCAGGCGTGCTCCTTAAGCCACTCGGACACTTCACCGTATCTCTTCAAACATGTTCTGTCTGTCGAGGCGCGCTAATGTAGTCGAAAGCTTTTCTGATGGCAAACTTTTTTTCAGAATTTTCATGCGGTTAAGAGAAAAAGTCGTTTCCGCTATCGATAGGCCATGGCGATCCGGCCAATCTTGGGTGGGCGCGGCCCTTCTATATAGGCACGCAGGCGTTTGTCGTGGGGCACGTTGCAGCGGATCAGCCGCTCAAGGGTGACCGGCGGGTCAGTCACAGTGCTTTACCTGACCGGCGACGGTGGGTAACGTCTGCCCATCTTTCTTATAAGGAATTGCGCCATGAGCGACCTGATTGCCTACCACCTCGAAGACGGTATCGCGACGCTGACCCTGAGCAACGGCAAGGTCAACGCCATTTCCCCGGACGTGATCGCGGCCTTCAACGCGGCGCTGGATCAGGCGGTGGCGGATCGTGCAATCGTGATCATTACCGGCCAGCCGGGCATTCTCTCTGGCGGCTACGACTTGAAGGTGATGACCGCCGGCCCTAAAGAAGCGGTGTCGCTGGTAACCGCCGGTTCGACCCTCGCCCGCCGCCTGCTGTCGCACCCGTTCCCGGTGATCGTTGCCTGCCCGGGTCATGCCGTGGCCAAAGGTGCGTTCATTCTGTTGTCCGCTGATTACCGCATCGGCGTCGACGGCCCGTTCAGCATTGGTCTGAACGAAGTGCAGATCGGCATGACCATGCACCACGCCGGCATCGAGCTGGCTCGTGATCGCCTGCGTCGCTCGGCCTTCCACCGTTCGGTGATCAACGGCGAAATGTTCGATCCGCAAAGCGCTGTGGATGCCGGTTTCCTCGACAAGGTGGTTTCTGCCGAAGAACTGCAAGGTGCCGCCCTCGCCGCCGCCCGTCAGTTGAAGAAGATCAACATGACCGCACACAAGAACACCAAGCTCAAAGTACGCAAGGCGCTGCTGGAAACCCTGGATAACGCGATCATTCAGGACCAGGAACACCTGGGCTGAATCCTCTTCGCTGCGAAACAGAAAAGCCCGACCGTCGTGTCGGGCTTTTTCTTACATGCGCGGTTTAAAACTCTTCGGCAGCTCTAGGACGCCTCTGACCGACAAGTCGGAAACATGCGCTTAAACATCGCCCATCTTCTGACTCTATAGCGGCAATTGCCGAAAACAGTGCACATCCGTACACTGCGCCACCTTTTGTCCCGGTGGGCCTGAAAATGCTGTTCGTGTTTCGTATGTTATTGATGGGCCTGCACTTTATGCTGGCGGGTGTGCTCGGGGTGATTCTCGGGTTGTGCCGGCCATTCAATCCGGACAACAGTCGTCTGTGCGCCCGTCTCTATGCCCTGCCGGCAATGTGCATTCTGCGCCTGCGAGTGAAGGCCGACGTCGGTCAGCTGATGAACAAGCCCGACAGCTGCGTGATCATCGCCAATCACCAGTCCAACTATGACCTGTTCGTGTTCGGCAACGTGGTGCCGCGCCGTACCGTGTGCATCGGCAAAAAAAGCCTGAAATGGGTGCCGCTGTTTGGCCAGTTGTTCTGGCTGGCCGGCAACGTGTTGATCGATCGTGGGAACGCGCACAAGGCGCGCCAGTCGATGCTGACGACCACCGACACCTTGCAGCACAAAGACACCTCGATCTGGGTCTTCCCGGAAGGTACGCGCAACCTGGGCGAAGAACTGCTGCCGTTCAAGAAAGGCGCGTTTCAGATGGCCATCGCCGCCGGCGTTCCGATCGTTCCGGTCTGCGTCAGCAGCTACATCAAGCACATGCGCCTGAACCGCTGGCGCAGCGGGAAAATTCTCATACGCTCGCTGCCGGCAATTCCTACCGCTGGCCTGACCATGGACGACATGCCCATGCTCATCAGCCAGTGCCGCGAACAGATGCGCGAGTGCATCGATGCGATGGATCGGCAGCTTCAGGCTGCGTGAAAAAGAAACCCGCCCCGTGCGGGTTTTCTTTTGCCCGGTGAACTGTGCAGATTTCACTGACTCTCAAGCAGCGACACGGCTAAGCTGAAGCCATGCCTCCCCTGCCATCTGCCAAGAAGAAGTGAACCACCACCATGGGTCGAGTTGTTGCTGCTGCGGTTTACAGCGCCGGTAAGAAAGTCACCAATATTTCCCTCGATGAGGGCGCCGCCTGGGCCGCCAAGACCGGGCACTTCGTCTGGATCGGCCTCGAAGAGCCGAACGCCCAGGAGCTGGCCAACCTGCAACGCCAGTTCAACCTGCACGAACTGGCCATCGAGGATGCCCTGGAAAAACACAGCCGTCCGAAACTGGAAACCTTCGGCGACGCTCTGTTCATCGTCACCTACTCCCCCGTTCGCGAACACGGCATCCTGCAGTTCATCGAAACTCATATCTTCGCCGGCAAGGGCTACATCATCACTGCGCGCAATGGCCATTCGGCGTCCTACGCCCATGTTCGTCAACGCTGTGAGGCACGGCCGCTGTTGCTGGAGCACGGGGAAGATTTCGTACTGTATGCGCTGCTGGATTTCGTCATCGAAAACTATCAGCCAGTGGGTGAAGCGATCCACGCCGAGATCGATGAACTGGAGCGTAATGTGTTGTGCAGCGCACTGAATGAGCACGATATCCAGAAGCTTCATGGCTTGCGCCGCGACGTACTGCGCTTGCGTCGATACGCGGCGCCGATGGTGGAGATCGGCGAAGAGTTGCAGAAGCTGAGCTTCCCCTTCATCGACAAGAACATGCGCCCTTACTTCCGCGATGTGCAGATCCATGTCACACGGCAGATGGAAGACCTGACCACGCTGGCCGACATTGCGAGCCAGACCATCGAGATCGGTGTACTGCTGGAGGCGTCACGGCAAAGCGTGGTGCAGCGCAAGTTTGCGGCCTGGGCGGCGATTCTGGCGTTCCCGACGGCGGTCGCCGGGATCTACGGGATGAACTTCCAGAACATGCCGGAGCTGAGCTGGCATTACGGCTATTTCGCCGTGCTGGGCTTTATCACCGTGGGTTGCGTGGGGTTGTGGGCGAGCTTCAAGAAATCAGGCTGGCTGTAAGGGAAAAAGCCCCCGTGCAGGACACGGGGGCTTTCGGGTTCAAGCAGCGTCTGGCTTGTGCGCCACGAAACGCATCATCCACTCCGCCACCGTGGTGCCGTGGTGATCGCTCTCAAGGCTGGCCACACCCTTGCTGTAGATTTGCTCGCCCAGTGCTTCCTGACGCAGATCCAGCAGCGCCCGCGAATAATCGTGAATGAATTCCGGATGCCCCTGGAAGCACAGCACCTGATCGTTGATGTGGTACGCGGCGAACGGGCAGAAATCGCTGGAAGCAATCACCGTAGCGTTCTCCGGCAGCGCCGTGACCTGGTCCTGGTGGCTGATCAACAAGGTCAGCTCTTCACGCACCGGGCTCATCCACGGAGCCTTGGCCGCCAGTTTGTAGTTGTGGGTACCGACGCCCCAGCCCTGGGTCGCACGCTCGCTCTTGCCGCCCAGCAGCAGCGCCAGCAACTGATGACCGAAGCACACTCCGAGCAGTTTGTCGCCGCGCTCATAGCGGGTCAGCAGGTATTGCTTGAGGGTCTGGATCCACGGGTCGGTGCCGAACGAGTCAGCCTTGCTGCCCGTGATCAGGTACGCATCGAAGGTCAGGTCATCACTTGGATAGTCGCCCTGCATCACGTTGTACACCGTGAACTCGGCGGCAATCGGCTGTTGCGAGAACAGGCGCTGGAACATCTGCCCGTATCCCTGATATTCATCGACCAGTTCCGGACGCAGGATGTCGGTTTCCAGAATGCAGATGCGTAGCGACATAAAAAATTCCTGACACGTGATGGGAATAATGCACACCCCAGAGCCTGCCCTGAAACCACCCGGCAAGGCAAGCCCCGGAATGCTTCCCCAACCCGCTAGAACAGCTCGCCGCTGGCAGCCTTTTGCAGCAGCAGCGCTGGCGGTGCGAAACGCTCGCCGTATTGCTCAGCCAGGTACTGCGCCCGCGCGACAAAGTCCTTCACGCCATATTGATTGATGAACTGCAACGCGCCGCCCGTCCACGCCGCGAAACCGATGCCGAAGATCGAGCCGACGTTGGCGTCCGCCGTCGATGTCAGCACGCCTTCCTCCACGCAGCGCACGGTTTCGATGGCCTGCACGAACAGCAACCGGTCACGCACATCTTTCGGCGAAATCTGCCCGTCGGCTTTCTCGAAACGGGTTTTCAGCTCGGGCCACAGATGCTTCTGCCCACCCGCCGGGTACTCGTAAAAACCGCCTCCTGCCGCCTTGCCCGGCCGCTTGTATTCGTTGAGCAACAAGTCAATCACGGCGAACGCCGGGTGCTCAATCAGCGGTTTCCCTTCTGCTTGCAGGTCTTTGGCCGTTTGTTGACGGATATGGCTCATCAGGCTGAGGGAAACTTCGTCGGAGATCGCCAGAGGCCCGATGGGCATGCCGGCCTTGCGCGCTTCAGTCTCGATCATCGGCGCACTGACACCTTCACCGAGCATGGCAATGCCTTCGTTGGTGAACGTGCCGAACACCCGCGAGGTAAAAAAGCCGCGACTGTCGTTGACCACAATCGGGGTTTTCTTGATTTGCAGTACGAAATCGAACCCGCGCGCGAGGGTTTCGTCGCTGGTTTGCGCACCCTTGATGATTTCCACCAGCGGCATTTTCTCCACGGGGCTGAAGAAATGCAGGCCAATGAACTTGCTTTGATCCGGTACTGCGGTCGCCAAACCAGTGATTGGCAAGGTCGAAGTATTGGAGGCGATCACTGCGTCGGCACCTACCACCTGTTGCGCCGCTGCCGAGACTTTGGCCTTGAGCTGACGATCCTCGAACACCGCTTCGATGATCAGATCGCAACCCGCCAGATCGGCGTCATTTTCAGTGGTCCGGATACGCGCCAGCACTGCTTCACGCTGCTGGGCAGTCATCTGCCCGCGAGCGACTTTCTTGTCCAGCAGTGCCGCCGAATGCGCCTTGCCCTTTTCGGCAGCGGCAAGATTGATGTCCTTGAGCACCACGTCGATTCCGGCCGAGGCGCTGACATAGGCGATTCCCGCTCCCATCATCCCGGCGCCGAGGACGCCCACACGTTTCGTCACATACGGTGCAAAACCCTGCGGCCGCGAACCGCCGGCGTTGATTTCATTGAGCTGGAACCAGAACGTGCCGATCAGGTTTTTCGAGATCTGCCCGGTAGTCAATTCAGTGAAATAACGGGTTTCGATCAGGTGCGCGGTATCGAAATCCACCTGTGCGCCTTCCACCGCCGCACAGAGAATCTTCTCCGGCGCCGGCAACGTGCCCTGAGTCTTGGTACGCAGGATCGACGGTGCAATTGCCAGCATCTGCGCGACTTTCGGGTTCGACGGCGTGCCGCCGGGAATCTGATAGCCCTTCACGTCCCAACGCTGCACGGCCGCAGGATTGGCCAGAATCCACGCCCGGGCCTTGGCCAGCAAATCATCGCGATCCGCCGCCAGCTCATCGATCAGACCCGCCTGCAATGCCTGCTGCGGACGGACTTTCTTGCCTTCGAGCAGATACGGCAGGGCTTTTTCGATGCCAAGCATGCGCACCATACGCACCACTCCGCCGCCGCCCGGCAACAGACCAAGGGTCACTTCCGGCAGGCCGAGTTGCACCGATGCATCGTCCAGCGCCACGCGATGGTGACAGGCCAGGCAAATTTCCCAGCCGCCGCCGAGCGCCGCGCCGTTGATCGCCGCGACCACCGGTTTGCCGAGGGTTTCCAGGGTGCGCAACTGGCCCTTGAGAGTCAGCACCATGTCGTAGAAGGCCTTGGCTTCGGGCTTGCCGACCTTGATCAGTTCATTCAGGTCGCCGCCGGCGAAGAAGGTCTTTTTGGCCGACGTAATGATCACCCCGGCGATGTCATCTTTTTCCGCGAGCAGTCGGGCGACGCTTTCGGCCATGGCTTCGCGGTACACCGCGTTCATGGTGTTGGCGCTCTGGCCCGGCATGTCGATGGTCAGGAGGACGATGCCGTCCTGGCCTTTTTCGTAACGAATGGCTTGGGTCATGACAGGTTTCCTTGGAGTCAGAGGCGTTCGATGATGGTGGCGATGCCCATGCCGCCGCCGACGCACAGCGTCGCCAGGCCATAGCGCAGGCGCCGGGCTTCCAGTTCATCGAGCAAGGTGCCGAGAATCGCGCAACCGGTGGCGCCCAGCGGATGGCCCATCGCAATCGAACCGCCATTGACGTTGACCTTGTCCGGGTCGACGGCCATGTCCTTGATGAATTTCAGCACCACCGAGGCGAACGCTTCATTGACCTCGAACAGGTCGATGTCTTCGACCCGCAAGCCGGCCTTGGCCAATGCCTTGCGGGTGGCCGGCGCCGGGCCGGTAAGCATGATGGTCGGGTCGGTACTGGTGACTGCCGTGGCAACAATTCGCGCCCGGGGTTGCAGGCCCAACTCGCGCCCCTTGGCTTCGGAGCCGATCAGCATCAGCGCCGCACCATCAACGATTCCCGAACTGTTGCCCGGTGTGTGTACATGGTTGATGCGCTCGACATGGCTGTAGACCCGCAGCGCCGTGGCGTCGAAGCCCATCTGGCCAATCATTTCGAAACTCGGCTTGAGCTTGCCCAGGCCTTCGAGGGTCGACTCGGCGCGAATGAACTCATCGTGATCGAGCAGGATGATGCCGTTCTGATCCTGCACCGGTACTAACGATTTGTTGAACGAGCCGTCGGCTCGGGCGCGGGCGGCTTTCTGTTGTGAGTGCAGCGCGTAGGCATCGACGTCCTGACGGCTGAAGCCTTCAAGGGTGGCGATCAGGTCGGCACCGACACCTTGAGGGGTGAAATGGCTGTGCAGATTGGTCTGCGGATCCAGCGCCCAGGCGCCGCCGTCGCTGCCCATCGGCACGCGGGACATGGACTCGACGCCGCCGACCACCACCAGCTCTTCGAACCCGGAGCGCACTTTCATCGCTCCCAGGTTCACCGCTTCCAGCCCCGAGGCGCAGAAGCGGTTGATCTGCACGCCAGCGACGCTGACGTCCCAATCGGCCACCTGCACGGCGGTCTTGGCGATGTCCGAGCCTTGATCGCCAATCGGCGTGACACAACCGAGCACCACGTCATCGACCTGGCTGGTGTCCAGCGTCGTGCGCGCCTGCAGCGCGGTCAGCAACCCGGCCACCAGGTTCACCGGTTTGACGCTGTGCAGCGAACCGTCGGCCTTGCCTCTGCCACGGGGCGTGCGTAATGCGTCGAAAATCAAAGCTTGGGTCATGGCGTTCTCGAACCTGTGCGGTGAGTGAAATTCGTGCCTCCACTCTTGGCCGGGACGGTCACGGATTCAATGACCACAGCGCTCAATGACGTTGACGCGCACGCTCAGACGGACGGTCATTTCCGGCCAGGTTAACCGGTTCAGGTCACCGAGCTGTCTAGCAAAAGGGCGGCAAAGAAGCTGGCAATGGGCCTCATGCCTTTTTAATCGCGACTGGTAGCAAATACATATGAAATGGATCTAAGCCAAGCGTGACGCGGGCCCTAAGGTGAACATGTACGTCGTTGTCGTCGGGTTTTGCCGAGGCAGGCGTTCTTCAACAGGAAGTGCAGCGCTTGCCGTCATGGATATGCAGGCAGGCATCAGGAAATAACAAAAAAGGCGGTCAAGCCATGTTCAAACAACCGAAAGTTCGTCAAGCAGGGCTCATTCTTTTCGCCACGACGCTGTTGTTGATTTTGCCGAACCTGACCAAGGTCATCGGCTGACTCAAGCGGCAGGTATTGCTCATCGCCACTGAAAATTTGGCTGGCCCGCTACCCGGGCCAGCGTGGCTGTGCCAACCTTTGCGCACTTCCACGACATGGACGGCGATCACTTGAAAACGCTCATTCTGTTCGGGGCCATGCTGCTGAGCCTGCCCCTGTCTGCCGCACAGCTGAACCTGGAGCTGGGCGAGAACAGCCGCACTTGGCAGACCGAGGAACTGCTCAAGCATCCTCAGGTGCAAACCCTCACGGTCAAGAATGATGTGTCCTACAAGAAGGACATGACTTATCGCGCCGTGCCGATTGCCGCGCTGCTGACTGGCATCAAACCCGAAGATCACCTGCAAGCCGTAGCGCTGGACGGTTTTGCCGCAGAGCTGTCCGCCGCGCCGCTACTGAACAACAAAGGCTCACGCGCCTGGCTGGCCATTGAAGACCCGGCCCATCCATGGCCGCCGCTGTCGGAAGGCAAGCATAGCGCCGGACCGTTCTATCTGGTGTGGACCGATCCGCAGGCCGGCAATATCAGCCCGGAACAATGGCCATTCGAAGTCGCCAGCATCAAGCGCATGGCACCGGTTGCCGAGCGCTTCCCTGCCCTGCTGCCGGATCCTGCGTTGAAGGCCGATGACCCGGTGAATCAGGGATTTGCGCTGTTCCAGAAGAACTGCCTGGCCTGTCACCGCCTGAACGGCGCCGGGGATGCGCAGTTCGGGCCGGACCTGAATATTCCGTACAACCCGACCGAGTACTTCGGCGCGGACTTCCTCAAGCGCTACATCCGCGATCCGCAGAGTCTGCGTCAGTGGCCGCAGGCGAAGATGCCGGGGTTTTCCGCCGAGGTGTTGCCGGACGGGGATCTGCAGAAGCTGATCGGGTATTTGCAACACATGGCCGGGCGCAAGGTTGAGCCTTGATGCCATTCCTTGTGGGAGCGAGTCTGCTCGCGATGCGGTGTGTCAGTCATGCATGTGCTGGCTGAAAGATTGTCATCGCGAGCAGGCTCGCTCCCACAGGAGTAGTGCGTTTATTGCTGCTGGACGGAGATCACCGGCGTCGGCGACACCAGCACTTTCGCATGCATCTGCTCACTGCCTCCGCCTCGGCGCATGCCCCGCACCGGGCAGGCGTCGAGGTAATCCAGTCCCACGGCCAGTTTCAGGTGCCGCTCCGGCCGCGCCAGTTCATTGGTCACGTCGAAGCTGTACCAGGCGTCATCGATCCAGGCCTCGGCCCAGGCGTGACTGGCCAGGTGTTCGCAATCCTCGCTGTAGAGATAACCCGACACATACCGCGACGGCACCCCGAGACTGCGCGCGCAGGCCAGAAACGCGTGGGCGTGGTCCTGGCAAACACCCGCCCGCCCGGCGAATGCCTCGGCGGCGCTGGTGTCGACCTCGGTGGAACCCGGCGTGTAGGTCATGTGCTGATTCAGCCCATGCATCAGGTCAATCAATGCGTTGCGATCCCGTCGTTGTTTGCAGGACTTCTCGGCAAACGCCCGCAGCGCCTCGTCAGCCTCGGTCAGCCGGGTGAAACGCAGGAACGGCAGCGCCGACTGGCTCTCATGCTCCGCTTCGCGCAACTCGTCGATATCGACCTGTCCACGGGCACCGATGATGATCGCTTCGTGGGGCTCGTCCATGGTCAGCACATGCAGGATGTTGCCGAACGGATCGAGCTGGGCGCGTACCGGGCGCGGCAGGTCGAGCTGCCAGCTCAGCACGTGCTGGCGCTCGCTGTCGTGAGGTGTCAGGCGCAGGTACTGGATGCTCGCCCGCACCTGATCTTCGTAGTGATAAGTGGTCTCGTGGCTGATGGAAAGTCTCATGCGGCCTCCAGGTAGGAACTGTGAATGGCGTTGCCCAACTGGCGCACCAGCGGGATGAACTCGGTGAGCCAGGCGTGCAGCCCTTCCTCGAGAATTTCGTGGATGCCGGTGTAGCGCAGGCGTGCGTCCATTTCCGCCGCCAGCCGTTGCGCCGGGCGACCGTTGGCCCCCGGCAGTTGCGCCAGGATCTGGTCGATCTCTTCGGTGCAGGCCCGCAGCGAACGCGGCACGTCGGCGCGCAACAGCAGCAGTTCGGCGACATGCCGGGCTCCGGGCGCGTCGCGGTAGATTTCGGTATAGGCCTCGAACGAGGACAAGGCCCGCAACAAGGCGCTCCACTGGTAATAGGCGTGGGCGGTGCCGTCGCTGACCGCTTCCGCCTGATCGCCGGCCATTTCGTAGCGGGCGTCGAGCAGGCGCAGGGTGTTGTCGGCCCGTTCGATGAACGTACCCAGGCGAATGAAGCGGAACGCGTCGTTACGCATGATGGTGCCGTAGGACGCGCCACGGAACAGGTGCGAACGCTCCTTGATCCACTCGCAGAAGCGGCTCATGCCATAACGGCTGAGGCCCTGATTGGCGATACCGCGAATCTCCAGCCAGGTGGCGTTGATGTTCTCCCACATGTCGGCAGTGATCCGCCCGCGCACCGCATGGGCGCTGGCTCGCGCTGCGCCGAGGCAGCTGTAGATGCTCGCCGGATTGGCCGCATCGAGGGCGAAGAAATGCAGCAACCGCTCGGCATGCAGTTCGCCGTGGCGTTCAAGATAATCATCCAGGGTGCCGGTGATCATCAGCGGCATCGCCAGTTCGTGCAGGCCGTCGCCACGGCCGTCCTGCGGCATCAGCGACAGCGAATAGCTGACATCGAGCATGCGGGCGAGGTTTTCCGCCCGCTCCAGGTAACGCGACATCCAGTACAGATCCGAGGCAGTTCTACTTAACATGGCAGGCTTCCTTCAATCCTCGACCACCCAGGTGTCCTTGGTTCCGCCACCCTGGGATGAATTCACCACCAGAGAGCCTTCACGCAGGGCGACACGGGTCAAACCGCCGGGCACGACCCGGGTTTCGCGGCCGGACAATACGAACGGGCGCAGGTCGATATGGCGCGGCGCAATGCCGTTTTCGACAAAGGTCGGACAGGTCGACAGCGACAGCGTCGGTTGCGCGATGTACGCGTGGGGCTTGGCCTTGATCCGCTCGCGGAACGCATCGATTTCCGCTGTCGTTGCTGCCGGCCCCACGAGCATGCCGTAACCGCCGGAGCCCTGGGTTTCCTTGACCACCAGATCCGGAAGATTGGCCAGCACATGGGAAAGTTCAGACGGATTGCGGCATTGCCAGGTCGGCACGTTCTTCAGGATTGGCTCTTCATCGAGGTAGAAACGGATCATCTCGGTGACGAACGGATACACCGACTTGTCGTCCGCCACCCCGGTGCCGATGGCATTGGCCAGCACCACGTTGCCGGAGCGGTAGGACGACAGCAGCCCCGGCACGCCGAGCATCGAATCCGGGCGGAACGCCAACGGATCAAGAAACGCGTCGTCGAGCCGGCGGTAGATCACGTCCACCGCTTTCGGGCCGTCGGTGGTGCGCATGAAGACCTTGTCGTCGCGCACGAACAGATCGGCGCCCTCGACCAGTTCCACGCCCATTTCCCGCGCCAGAAACGCATGCTCGAAAAACGCGCTGTTGAACCGTCCCGGTGTCAGCACCACGACACTCGGGTCGTCGATCGGGCTTGAGCTTTTCAGGGTGTCGAGCAGCAGGTTCGGATAATGGTCGATGGGCGCGATGCGCTGGGCTGCGAACAGCTCGGGGAACAGACGCATCATCATCTTGCGGTCTTCGAGCATGTAGCTGACGCCGCTGGGCGTGCGCAGATTGTCCTCGAGCACGTAATAGGTGCCGTCGCCGTCGCGCACCAGATCGACGCCGGAAATGTGGGAATAGATATCGCGGTGCAGATCCAGCCCCTGCATCGCCAACTGGTATTGCTCGTTGGCCAGCACCTGCTCGGCGGGAATGATCCCGGCCTTGATGATGCGTTGCTCGTGGTAAAGGTCGGCGAGAAACATGTTCAGCGCCTTGACCCGCTGGATGCAGCCGCGCTCGACGATCCGCCACTCGCTGGCGGGAATGCTGCGCGGAATGGTGTCGAAGGGAATCAGGCGCTCTGTCCCTTGCTCGTCCCCGTAGAGCGTGAATGTGATCCCGGCACGATGGAACAGCAGATCGGCCTCGCGTCGCCGCTGGGCCAGCAGTTCGTCAGGCGTTTCCGCCAGCCAGCGGGCAAACTCCCGGTAATGCGGGCGGACCTGGCCGCCGGCATCGTACATTTCATCAAAATAGGTGCGGATCATGCCGTACTCCTTGTCACCCCGGACCTACAGGCCTTCGCAAGGCCCGTGCCATCGGCATAAACGCTTTGATTTCAATCGGTTGGATATTCACGCCACACGCACCGCACCATTCCTGTGCGGCAAATGCCCCAACCTGATCGCCCCCGCTTCATTGCGACGCAGTCCTGTCGCCTATCACCAGCATAGTCAGAGTTGATTTCACTGCCCGGCGCCGCCTGCGGATAATCCGCACATCCGCTGCGAAACGTCCCTGACGAAGCACGCAGCCCAACTGACATGGCTTGCCCCGGCAGCCCTCCCGGCCGTAACCCTGACCGGTTTCCTCTCCTTCCGGTCTTCCCTTTCAGCCACCTCTCCTGGTGGCTTTTTTTTGCCTCGGATTCTTGTTTCAGGGTTTTGCCGTGCGATGTTCAGGGTGCGGAAACGACAACGGCCGACCCGAAGGTCAGCCGTTGCTCGACGTGTTGCGAGGGTGATCAGTTCAAACGATGGCGGTTGCGCACCTCCTGCTTCACGCCCCAGCCTTCGATGATGCCGCCCAAGGGCTCGACCACCGCCGAGAAGCCCTGTTCGAAATCGCCGATGTCGTCGTAGGTTGCGTACATCACTTTGCTCAATTCCAGGGACCACGCGCCGTCGTCGCGCGCACTGACCTGGGCATTGATGGATTCACCACGAAACTTGCCTGCCGCCCTGCGCGCCCGCTCCTCGTCCGGGAAAATGGCGTAGAACTCGATGGGATGGAATCGGGAAAAATCGAAACCGCCTTCTTTCATGCGGCGCAGCACGTTGCTGCTGATGTCTTCTTGATAGGCTGTGCTCATGAACGTCCCCCTCGCATAGATGGATAGACTTTCCGTATTCCCTGCACCTGGCCGAACGGCTCAGGCGTTACGGCAACCGTGTTGCCGACGGGAAACAAGCATGTAGCTGACAAGACCAGACCTTAGCGATCCGTTCGCTGATCTCGCTTGCAGAGTAGCCCCAAGATAGAGCCGCTGCCAAGGCCTGGTGCGTTACTGACAAGAAGATTTTCAGATGGGTGTGATGCTGCGGATTTCGATGCTGTTCTGGGTTTTCAGGCTTTTGGCGCCGGCATCGGAGGTGCGCCCTTCCAGATCGTTCAGATCCAGTGCGGCGGCGACAGGAAGGAGTCGTTCCTTGATCAGTCGTGCGGCCTCATCATCGCTGGGGCATTCCGCACGCTCGAAGACTTCATCGACAATTTCACCGTGATCATCCACGAAAGTGACTTTCCACTTTTGCATTGGAGCCTCCTCGAACAAACCCGCAAATGGGCTTACATCTATCTCGACTTTTGTCAGGATTGATCGTTCAAAAGCTTTACACCGATGAAACATGAAAAACCTTTCATCTACGGGAGCGAATCGCCCCGCTCCCGCAGATGACGACCGATTGATCAGTCGTTGCTTGGCTTGTTCACCGCTTGCAGCACGTATTGCGGCAAGGCGAAGGCGCCGATGTGGATTTCCGGGTTGTAGTAACGGGTGACGATGCCGCTGCCGATGAAGCGCTGTTGCAGGACTTCACGGCTCAGTTTGCGGTAGGCCGGGTTGGTCGAGCCCCAGGCGAAAGTCATCGAGCCGCCGATGTAGGTCGGTACGGCCGCCTGGTAGAAGTGCCAGTCCGGGAACAGGCTGCGCAGGCGACCGGCGGTGGTCTTCACTTCGTCGATTTGCATGAACGGCGTGCCGTTCTGGGTCACGAGGATGCCGCCCTCGTTCAGGCAGCGATGGCAGGCCTGGTAGAAGTTTTCCGAGAACAGCACTTCGCCCGGGCCGATCGGGTCGGTGGAGTCGGAAATGATCACGTCGAATTTTTCAGTGGTGGTGGCGACGAAACGCATGCCGTCGTCGATCACCAGGTTCAGACGTGGATCGTCGTAGGCGCCCTTGGAGTGGTTAGGCAGGAATTCCTTGCACATGTCGACCACGGTGCCGTCGATTTCGACCATGGTGATGTGCTCGACGCTGGCGTGCTTGGTCACTTCGCGCAGCATGCCGCCGTCGCCGCCGCCGATGATCAGCACGCGCTTGGCGGTGCCGTGGGCGAGGATCGGCACGTGGGTGAGCATTTCGTGGTAGATGAATTCATCGGCTTCGGTGGTCTGGATCACGCCGTCCAGCGCCATCACCCGGCCCATGCGCGGGTTCTGGAAAATCACCAGGTGCTGGTGTTCGGTGCGCACTTCGTGCAGCAGTTTTTCCATGCGAAAACGCTGGCCGTAGCCTTCGTAGAGGGTTTCCAGGTATTCGCTGGTCTTGGTGACGGTCATGGTGAAGTGCTCCGATGAATGCGCGGGCGCCAATCGTCAGGTTCGATTGCCCGGGAAAGGCGCGCATTCTACGTTGCCGAAGATGACAGGTCGAACCTCAGTTCATCGGCCCCGCGCAATCCATGGTGCGAACGCTCAGATCCGCACATTGCCCCGCGGCCCGGCGATCGCCCAGATGATCAGGCCCAGCACCGGCAGGAGGATGATCAACAGCACCCAGAGGATTTTCATCCCGGTCTCGGCGCCGCTTTTCAGCACATTGATGATCGCCCAGATGTCGAGGGCAAGAATGATCAGGCCGATCAGGCCGTTGAACGTGGAACCCATGGTGTCGCTCCAGAATAGTGGCATGCACTTTTAGGATAGACGGTCGCGCGCAGGGTTCCCTTTTATTGCGTTCAGACGTGAACGGCGACCTTCAAGGCTTCCAGCGACGGCGCGGCGGCGATGCCGACTTCGGTGCACAGCTCCAGCACGCGCGGCACGTCGTTGCCGTAGACCAGCACCACTTGCAGCTCGTCGTCGAGCAACTGGCTGAAATTCATCAGCGTGTAACCGCCGTTTTCCTTGTTCAGGCTGCTCATCTGCACCTGGATGCGGTTGAGCGCGGTCAGCGCTTCGGTCTTGGCCAGTTGCTTGGGCTTGAGGTTGAACTCCACGCCCGGCCCGAACGAAGCCACGATCTGCGCGAACAGGTCGACGTAGGTGTCAGCCTGGAACAGCACGGTCTCCGGCAGACTGCCGACCACCACCCACTCGCCCAGCGGAATCGGGAAGGTGTCGTCGTAGTTGATGTCCGGATTGGCGGTCAGAAAAGCGTCGGCATCGGAGTAGGCCTGTGCGGCCTCATCGGCAACCTTCTGAATCTCGTCTTCGCCCATGCAGCCGGAGCTGATTTTGCTGATGAGTTCGGCGAGTGCGGCTTTCATGAGAGCAGGTCCTGTGGCTTGGGGAATTTCGAGGGCGCGAAGGATAGCGCATTCTTGCCCTCGCCACAGAGCCGGCTGCGGACCGACGGTGTCAGCCCAGCAGTTTTTCCAGCTGCGCGGTGGTGTCCACAGCGCCCATGGTGCGGGCCGCGTCCAGCGCGGTGACGCCGTTGGCGTCCTTGGCTTTAGGGTCGGCGCCCTGGTCGATCAGGAACTCGACGATTTCAACCCGGTTGAACATCGCTGCCATCATCAGCGCCGTGCGGCCATCGAAAGAGGCGCCTTCAATTTGCGCACCACCGGCCACCAACGCCTTGACCACCGCCAGATCACCCTTGAACGCCGCGCCGGCAATCGGGCTCTGGCCGTTGCCATTGCGTTGCTCCGGGTCGGCCTTGTGCTTGAGCAGCACTTGCACCGCATCCACGTGACCGTAGTAGCTAGCGAGCATCAGCAGGGTGTCGCCCTTGCTGTTGGTCAGGTTCACCGGCAGACCGGCGGTGATCAGGCGGTCCAGCATCACCGCATCGCCTTCGCGCGCCTTGTTGAATACCTGCTCGGTGAATTCGGCAGCTTCTTCGGGGGTCATCTGGCGGCTTTGGTCGGACATGGGGCAACTCCACTTTCGGTCAATCGGAAAGCCGCTAGTTTCCCGAGCGCGGCGATAGCTGTCACCCCCTTTTTTCCAAGCTTCGCGATAGCCAATATCAATAACGGAACTTGCCTGCCTGGATGCCCGCCAGGATTTCATCCGTGACCTGCACGTAGGTCTCGGTGCCCGGCAACCAGGCATAGATCGGATCATCGCCTGTCTGGTCGGGGTCGAAGCCTTCGTTTTTCAGGCGCGTCTTCTGGTATTTGAAGGTGCCGGTAGTTTCCATCTTCACCTTGACCCGCAGGAACAGCGGCACGGCATAGGCCGGCATGCGCTGACGAGCGAAGGCCAGCAGCTCGGTGAAGTCCAGCGTCGCCAGAGACTCGGCAGGCGTGATTGCCGCCATGCCGGCGCGACCATTGGTGTTGGGGATTTCCACGCCATAGGCCACGGCTTCGGAAATGTGCGGATGCTGGAGCAGCAGGTTCTCGACCTCGGTGGTCGAAACGTTCTCGCCCTTCCAGCGGTAGGTGTCACCGAGGCGATCGACAAACTGCGCATGGCCGAAACCGATGTTGCGCAGCAGATCGCCGGTATTGAAGAAGCGGTCACCCTTGGTGAACACGTCCTGCAGCACGACTTTCGCGGTTTTCTGCGGATCGGTGTAACCGTCCAGCGGCGCCTTGTCGTCGATCCGCGCCAGCAACAGGCCCCGCTCACCCCGGCCGACCTTGCGCATGAAGCCGTCGTCACCGCGAATCGGCTCGCCGCTGTCCTGATCGTAGGCAACCAGTTCCCAGGCCATCAGCGAGAAGCCGATGGTGTTGTCGAAATTGAGGATGTTGGTGAAGCCGATATTGCCGTCGCTGGCCGCGTACAGTTCGCAGATGTGATCCACCGCGAACCGGGTCTTGAACTCGGCCCAGGCACCGGGCCGCAAACCGTTGCCGATCATCTTGCGCACGTCATGGCGGTTGTCATCGCTGCTGGCCGGCTGATCCACCAGATAGCGGCACAACTCGCCGACATAGCCGATGGTGGTGGCGCGGTAGCGGCGTACGTCGCTCCAGAACTGCCGGGCGCTGAACTTGCGGCGAATCGCGAAACCCGACGCGCCGTTGACCGCCGAGCCCCAGCACACGCAAAGCCCGGTGGCGTGATACAGCGGCAAGGTGCAATAGACGATGTCGTCCGGGCGCATGTCGAGGGCGATCATGCCGAAGCTCGCCGAGCTGCGCATCCAGCGTCCGTGCTTGAACACCCCGGCCTTGGGCAAACCGGTGGTGCCGGAGGTGTAGATGTAGAAGCACGGGTCATCGAAGTAAATCTGCCGGCTGCTGGCCGGGTTGTCGCCCGGCGCGTCGGCACTGGCGCTGATCAGATTGGTGTATCCCTCCGGCGCAATGCCCGGATGGCTGAACGTGTCCTGATCGGCGACGAACCAGACGCGCGCTGCCGGAATCGACACTTGCTCGCGCACCGCCGCGAAGGCTGGCAGCAGTTCCTCGCCGACGACAATTGCCACCGGCGCTACCAGATTGATGCTGTGGATCAGCGTGTCGCGGGTCTGTGAGGTATTGAGCAGCGCGCTGACGGCACCGACCTTGGCCAGCGCCAGAATCGTCACCAGCAGTTCCGGGCGGTTCTCGATGAACACCGCCACCACATCGCCTTTGCCGATGCCCTGCCCGATCAGATAGTGGGCGATGCGGTTCGCCCACTGGTTGACCTGTGAATAACTCAGCACCACGTCGCCCGACAGCAGCGCGGGACCATCCGGATTGCGCAGGGTCGCTTGCTCGAATGTCCAGCCCAGGCCACAGGTTTGGGTCGGATCCTTGACGTTGGCCACCTTCATGCCTTTCACCACCCGAGGGATGGCTTTGGCGATCATCGGCAGTTTGCGGAGCATCATGCCCCAGGTAATCGTGTCGCTAGGCGCGTGACTCATGGCAGCTCCCGTTCGACCTTGACGTGCAGGCCGGATTTTTATTGTCGGGCAATCGGGTGAGGCAACCGGCGCTTCTCGAGCGAGGGTCGAGGCCGAAAATACGTCAGGGCTTCTCGGGCTGTACACGCGGTTTTTGCAATGTTTTGTATCCGCCAGCGCTACAAGGCGAAACGTGATTGCGGCAGCAGGGAATGGTTCCATCGGATCGACGGCGATCCCGCAAAATGCAGGATGCACGATGGCCATTCATGCAGAATGCACGACGAGTTGAATTTACAGAATTTATAACTTATTGATTTATAACGAATTTATAAAAACAAAATACTGGCACAATCGCTGCAACCTCCTCCGCATGCTTGCCATTCAAGTGCATACGGAGCTGAAAGACATGAGCCTGATCCAAGAAAAATTTACCTCCCTGTTCTCCAACTTCGCAGTCACCACCCAACCGCGTCCCGATGGCGGGATCCTGCTGACGCTGAAGAGCGCCGACGGCAAAGTGTTCAAACGTGCCCTCACCTATCAGCAATTGCATGCCGGCGACCAACTGTCGTGGGCGATCAGCGCGATTCGCCGTGACCTGGCGGAACAGGCCAGCGAGCTGCCGCAAATCGGCATGCTGCAAAGTCAGCAGCGTTTTGCCCTGCCGACCTATCACTCGATGTAATACGAACACCCCATAAACAAACAGGCCGTGGAGCTCTCGCTTCACGGCCTGTTTTTTTACGCGTCGATGGGTGGAGTCAGAACGCTTCCGGTTCGATCCCGGTAAAGCTGTCGACGGTCACGTGACCTTCCAGCTCCCCGCCCTCACGGGCCAGGCCGCAGGTTTGCAGGCCGGCGATCCGAGCGGCGTCGAGTTCCTGCACGATGTCGGACAGGAACAGGATGTCCTGCGGCTCGACCCCGATGGCCTGCTGGATATTGCTGTAGGACTGCGCTTCGCGCTTGGGGCCCGACGTGGTGTCGAAGTAGCCACTGAACAGCGGCGTCAGATCCCCGGCTTCCGAGCAGCCGAAGATCAGCTTCTGGGCCTGGATCGAACCGGACGAGTAAACGAACAGTTGATACCCGGCCTGATGCCAACGTCTGAGAGCATCGACCGCATCCGGGTAAACATGCCCCTTCAACTGCCCGGCCTGATAGCCCTGCTCCCAGACCATGCCCTGCAACGCTTTCAGCGGCGTGGCTTTGCGGTCTTCGGCGATCCAGGCCAGCAGAATGTCCACGACCCGTTCAACGTCGGCCTGCGGTTCGTTGCTGTCGCGGCGTACGGCGTCCAGTTGCTCGTCGACATCGGCGCGCGTGGCGTTCTGGCGAACGAAGTCCGGCAGGTTTTTGGCGGCATACGGAAACAGCACGTCGAACACAAAACTCACCGCGCTGGTGGTGCCTTCAATATCGGTGAGGATGACCTTGATCGACATCGGCTCAGTCCTCCAGACGCGGGAAGCGGCCGGCGATGTCTTCGCCGGTGAAGTTGGCGACCCAGCCTTCAGGGTTGTTGAACAGGCGGATCGCCACGAAATGCGGGTTCTCGCCCATGTCGAACCAGTGTTTGGTACCCGCCGGCACCGAAATCAGATCGTTCTTCTCGCACAGCACGGCATAGACGTAATCGTCGATGTGCAGGGTAAACAGGCCACGACCGGCGACGAAAAAGCGCACTTCGTCTTCGCCATGGCGATGTTCTTCAAGGAACTTGGCACGCAGCTCGGCTTTTTGCGGATGATCGCTGTTAAGGCTGACCACATCGACGGTGATGTACCCGCGCTCGGTCATCAGCTTGTCGATCTGCTCTTTGTAAGCGCCGATCACCTCTTCCTGGCTGGCACCGGGCTGGATCTTCGCGGCGGCTTGCCAGCGGTCGAAACGCACGCCCTGCTCGGCCAGGGTCGAGGCGATGTCTTCGAAATGGGTCAGCACCTTGTTCGGAATTTCAGGGCTGGAAACGTGATAGACGGACAGGCTGCTCATGGGGCAATTCCTCGGTATCGGCCTTGCCGTCCGGTTCTTCGAGACCGGTCGGGCACTGCATTCATCAGGCAAATGGGCTGGTTCTGGTGAAGTCAGCCTTGGCGGTTCATGACGCTGCGGGTCTTCAACTCGCATTCAAACAGGAATTCAAAGGCCTCGATCTGGCGCAACGCGTCACTCATCTGTGCGCCCCAGGTGTAGAGACCGTGGCCGCGAATCAGATAACCGACGCAATCGGGATGGGCGTCGAGCCAAGGCTGCACCTTGGCGGCAAGGCGCGCAATGTCCTGATCGTTGTCGAAGATCGGCACGCGCACCCGGGATTCGTGGGTCGAAATGCCGCTGAAGGCTTTTTGCAGTTCGTAGTCTTCGAACTCGATGAAGTCTTCCGGCGTCAGGCGCGACAGCACCGTGGCGTTCACCGAGTGGGTGTGCAGCACCGCGCCGATCTCCGGGCGCCAGCTATAGAGCTGGGTGTGCAGCAGGGTTTCGGCGGACGGTTTTTTGCCCGGTTCCAGACTGTTGCCGGACAGGTCGGTGGCGAGCACATCGTCCAGACCCAACTGGCCTTTGTGCTTGCCGGACACGGTCAGCAGCGCTTCGCTCGGCGACAGGCGCGTCGAGTAATTGCTGCTGGTGGCCGGCGACCAGCCGCGACCATAAAGAAAACGCCCGGCGTCGACAATTTGCTGGGCAAGCTGTTCACGGGTAAGGCTCATGGCCTGTCCTCTTGCATTCGAATGGCAATGATAACGGCAGCGGCGAGCGCTGCGAGACTGGCAATACTAAAGGTCAATGTCGCACCGAGGGCATTCCAGCTGTAGCCGGAATACAACGCGCCGAGCGCACCGCCGGTGCCGGCCAGCGCCGCGTACAGCGCCTGGCCCTGCCCTTGCTGACGGGCGCCGAAGGTACGTTGCACGAACGCGATGGCAGATGCATGAAAGCTGCCGAAAGTCGCGGCGTGCAGCACCTGGGCAAACAGCAGCACCCAGAGGAATTCGGCGAACGAACCTAGCAGCAACCAGCGCAGCGCCGCCAGCAGAAAACTTGCCATCAGCACGCGCCGCAGGGAAAACCGCGCGAGGATCCGGCTCATGGCCATGAACATCAGCACTTCCGCCACCACGCCAACGGCCCAGAGCATGCCGATCACGCCACGGCTGTAACCCAGTCGCTCAAGGTGCAAGGTCAGGAAGGTGTAATACGGCCCGTGGCTCATCTGCATCAGCGCTACGCAACCGTAGAATGCCAGCACCCCGGGACTGCGCAATTGCTTGAGAAAGCCTTCGCCCGTCGGACGGTTGCCCTGAGGCGGCTGAGCGTTCGGCACCCACAGACTGCTGAGGACGATGCCGGCCATGATCAACACCAGCGCCGCCGGGTAGATGTCGAGGCTCAGCCATTCGAACAGGCGACCGAGCGCGACCACGGTGATGATGAAACCGATGGAGCCCCATAGCCGGATCTGGCTGTAACGGGAGGTCTGGCCCTGCAAATGCGCAAGCGTGATGACTTCAAACTGGGGCAACACCGCGTGCCAGAAGAACGCATGCAGCGCCATGACCATTGCCAGCCAGGCGTAGGTCTTGCTGACGAAAATCAGCGAGAACGTCAGCAGCGTGCACACCGCGCCGAAGCGCACGATGGCCAGGCGTCTGCCGGTGTAGTCGCCGAGCCAGCCCCAGATGTTCGGCGCCACGCAGCGCATCAGCATCGGGATCGCCACCAGCTCGCCGATACGCGCGGCGCTGAATCCGAGGTGATCGAAATACAGCGCCAGAAACGGCGCCGTCGAGCCGAGCAAGGCGAAATAGAACAGATAGAAACTGGACAGCCGCCAGTACGGGAGCGCCGCCACGGTCAGACCGCGACGGCTGTGAGTTGACCCATCAGAGCTGGCCCAGAACCGGGGTGTTCACCCGCACGTCGGCGTTCTGGCCACGGTGACGCAGCAGGTGATCCATCAGCACGATGGCCATCATCGCCTCGGCAATCGGCGTGGCGCGGATGCCGACGCACGGATCGTGGCGGCCCTTGGTGATCACTTCGACCGGGTTGCCATCGATATCGATCGAACGGCCCGGGGTGGTGATGCTCGAGGTCGGCTTCAACGCCAGATGGGCGACGATCGGCTGACCGGACGAGATGCCGCCGAGGATGCCGCCGGCGTTGTTGCTGAGGAAACCTTCCGGGGTCATTTCATCGCGGTGTTCGGTGCCACGCTGGGCAACCGAAGCGAAACCGGCGCCGATTTCCACGCCCTTGACCGCGTTGATGCTCATCAGCGCGTGGGCCAGTTCGGCGTCGAGACGGTCGAAGATCGGCTCGCCCAGCCCCGGCATCACGCCTTCGGCAACCACGGTGATCTTGGCCCCGACCGAGTCCTGATCGCGGCGCAACTGGTCCATGTAGGCTTCCAGTTCCGGAACCTTGTCCGGGTCCGGGCTGAAAAAGGCGTTCTGCTCCACCGATTCCCAGGTCTTGAACGGGATTTCGATCGGGCCGAGCTGGCTCATGTAGCCGCGAATGACGATGCCCTGGGTCGCCAGGTATTTCTTGGCAATCGCACCGGCCGCCACGCGCATGGCGGTTTCCCGCGCGGAGCTGCGACCACCACCGCGGTAATCGCGCTCGCCGTATTTGTGGTGGTAGGTGTAGTCGGCGTGGGCCGGACGGAACAGATCCTTGATCGCCGAGTAGTCCTTGGACTTCTGGTCGGTGTTGCGGATCAGCAGGCCGATGGAGCAGCCGGTGGTGCGGCCCTCGAACACGCCGGAGAGGATTTCGACTTCGTCCGCTTCCTGACGCTGGGTGGTGTGACGGCTGGTGCCCGGCTTGCGGCGATCGAGGTCGCGCTGCAGGTCCTCAAGGGAGATCTCCAGGCCCGGCGGGCAGCCGTCGACAATGGCGACCAACGCCGGACCATGGCTTTCGCCCGCGGTGGTGACAGTGAACAACTTGCCGTAGGTATTGCCGGACATGCAGGACGCTCCGTGAAATCAAACCCAAATTCATGATGCGCGCCAGTATACGCAGGCTAACCGAGTAGTTCATCCTCGAACCTTGGCGGTGTTGGTGAGTCCAACCGGCACCTTGGCAAATGATGGCGTGATGATGCTGCGAGTTTTGATCTTGAGCCTTACCCTGTTTACTGGCTTCGTCCAGGCAACTGTCCTGCAACGTCCGGTGACTCTGGACACCGGCAGCGGCGAACTTTTCGGCTCGCTGTTGCTGCCAAAGTCTGACAACCCGGTGCCGGTTGTCCTCATTCTTTCTGGCTCGGGTCCTACGGATCGTGACGGAAACAACCCCGACGGCGGGCGCAACGACAGCCTCAAGCGGCTGGCCTGGGTGCTGGCCAAACACAATATCGCCAGCGTGCGTTTCGACAAACGCGGGGTGGCCGCGAGCCTGGCCGCGACGCCGGATGAGCGCAATCTGTCGGTGGATGCCTATGTCGCGGATGCCGTGGCCTGGGGCCAGAAACTCAAGGCTGACCCGCGTTTCGGCCCGTTGATCCTGCTGGGTCACAGCGAGGGCGCACTGATTGCCAGCCTGGCCGCACCTAAAGTCGACGCTGCGGCAGTCATTTCGCTGTCCGGCACAGCCCGACCAATCGATCAGGTGTTGCGCCGACAACTGGCGCGCAGCCTTCCACCGCCACTGATGCAGCGCAGCAATGAGCTGCTCGACAGCCTCAAGGCCGGGCACACCGACGACAATGTCCCGCCGCCGTTGCAGGCGATCTTCCGCCCGAGTGTGCAGCCATATCTGATTTCGCTGTTCCGGCAGGATCCGTCCGCCGCCTTCGCTCAACTGAAAATGCCGGCCCTGATCGTCCAGGGCAGCAACGACATTCAGGTGCAGGTCGATGACGCCAACCTGCTCAAGGCGGCAAAACCCGATGCGACACTGGCATTGATCGAGGGCATGAACCACGTGATGCGCATCGTGCCCAACGACGTGAAGCGGCAAATGGCCTCCTACAAGGACCCGAATCTGCCGCTGGCGGCGGAACTGGGGACCCGGATCCTCGAATTTATTGACGGACTTCGCACCCGTTAAGGTCTTTTCACCCTCCAGTCCTGAAAAAAACGGCCGATAAGCCTTTGTCGCCAGCGTACTGGCTGGCGACAAGCAGCTTGGACAGGATCTCGCCGTTATGACTGATACCCAGACTTCACCCGACACCACCGCTGAAAAAGACGCACCGCCAGCGGTCGAGCTGCCATGGGCGGATGTCCACGTCGAGCACCACAAGATGCTCCGCCTGGCGCCGTTGCAGACCGACCGCAACACCGGCGGGCGGCCGTTGCGCTTCGTCGAATTCGGTTACGCCGAGCGCAACAGCAAGGAACACAGCCTGATGCGCATGTCGATCAAACTGCCGGCGCAGCGTGTGCGCAAGGAACAGAATCAGCTCGACGTGTGGGTCGACCACAAGACCAAACGCGTGCATTTCGGCCCGGACAGCGGTTTGCAGATCGAACCGTTGAACCGTGGCATCGGCCGCTTCATGGCCGCCCAGGGCATCAACTGGGCGAAAAAACGCTGGCCCACCTACACCGTCGACGGCATGGACTTGAACAACAAGGACGCGCTGAACGAAGACACACGCCTGCGCCGCGATCACTTTCTGCGCGTGCATGGCTTTGATGTGGTTTACGCCGACGCCCAGCATTTGAAGGGCAGCGTCAAGGAAGTCCAGGTCGGGGATTTGCTGGGCGACTGGAACAGCGAAAAGCTGCAGATCGTCGAGATTCTCGAAGCCGCGCAGATGTTGCAGCAGGCCGAGCAGAACCTGGCCGAGCAGGAAGTGAAGCTGAAGAAACAGGAAGACAAGGTCAGCAAGTTCAAGCGTGAAGACGCGGGTTTGCGCTTCACCATTACGTGTCTGGTGGCATTTGCAGTGTTCCAGGCCGGCTTGCTGATCTGGATTGCCACGCACCGCTAAGCCAATGATCGTTCCCACCGAGGTGGGAACGATCGGTTCAGGTCAGACGCGGGAAGCGAACAGAGCCTGATGATCGCGGCACTGTTCAGCAGTCAGCATGAACACGCCATGTCCGCCGCGCTGGAATTCCAGCCACGCAAAATCGACTTCCGGGTACAGCGCTTCGACGTGGACCTGGCTGTTGCCCACCTCGACGATCAGCAAACCTTTCTCGGTCAGGTGATCCGCCGCTTCGGCGAGCATCCGGCGCACCAGATTCAAACCATCGTCGCCGCAGGCCAGGCCCAGCTCTGGCTCGTGCTGGTATTCGTCCGGCATGTCGGCGAAATCTTCCGCATCGACGTAGGGCGGGTTCGATACGATCAGGTCGAAACGTTGACCCGGCAGGCCATCAAAACCATCGCCCTGCACGGTGAACACGCGCTCATCGACGCCATGGCGCTCGATGTTCTGGTTCGCCACTTCCAGCGCTTCGAACGACAGGTCTGCCAGCACCACTTCGGCATTCTGGAACTCGTAGGCGCAGGCGATGCCGATGCAACCGGAGCCGGTGCACAGGTCAAGAATTCGCGCTGGCTCGTCGCCGATCCACGGTGCAAAACGGTTTTCGATCAACTCGCCAATTGGCGAACGCGGGATCAGTACACGCTCATCGACGATGAACGACATGCCGCAGAACCACGCCTCGCCCAGCAAGTAAGCGGTCGGAATGCGTTCTTCGATGCGGCGCTTGAGCAGGCGTTGCAGGTTGACCAGTTCGTCGTCTTCCAGCGCGCAGTCCAGATAGCTGTCGGCGATTTCCCATGGCAGATGCAAGGCACCGAGCACTAGCTGCCGGGCTTCGTCCCAGGCATTGTCGGTGCCATGGCCGAAAAACAGATCCTCCCCATGGAAGCGGCTGACGGCCCAACGGATGTGGTCGCGCAGGGTACGAAGTCGGGAAGTGATCACGGGGCAGAACTCCAGAAAAAACGACTGGCGATTCTAGCAGCCAAAACGCGCCACGACGACGCAGGAAAAATCCCGGGGCGACGGTAGGAGTGTTCCGAATTCCTTATCGGCTATTGAACAGAACGTGTAACTTGACGAGGCTGCAGGCCAGTAACGACGGTGCCTACGATGGTAGCGATTCACAGAACCGCTCAGCCAGAGGACAATGTCGCAAAAGCCCCACCCCAAGGAGCCCCAGAATGTCCGTTCCAAAAACGATGTTTCAACTCAGCGGTCGCGGTTACGCAGCGGCCACGTTGAGCCATGCCACCGTGGTCATCATCGATGCCCAGAAAGAGTACCTCAGCGGCCCGCTGGCCCTGAGCGGCATGGACGCGGCTGTCGCGAACATCAAACAACTGGTTGCCGCCGCCCGCGCAGCCGGCCGTCCGATCGTGCACGTACGCCACCTCGGCACCGTCGGCGGTCTGTTCGACCCGCAAGGCGAACGCGGCGAATTCATCCCCGGCCTGGAACCCCAGGGCGATGAAACCATCATCGGCAAACTGCTGCCGAGCGCTTTCCACGGCACCGAACTCTACGATCGCCTGCAAACCCTCGGCTCGCTCGACCTGATCGTCTGCGGTTTCATGAGCCACTCCAGCGTCAGCACCACCGTGCGCGCGGCGAAGAACCTGGGTTTCCGTTGCACCCTGGTCGAAGACGCCTGTGCCACTCGTGACCTGCCGTTCAAGGGTCGCGTGCTCAGTGCGGAACAGGTTCAGGAGGCGGAAATGGCGATCATGGCCGACAACTTCGCCACCCTCGCGCTGACCAATGACCTGATCTGATCGACCGCCAATGAGCGGCTCAGCCCGCCGCTCATCCGCAAAAGCCTCGCATTTGCTTCAATTACCCTAGCCTCAGGAACAACCCGGTCAACTCCCGGTCGAAGGGCCGATACCCATTGAGGAAGGTCGGAATGAAGTTATCCGATGGATTTGACGCACGCCGCTTGCGGCCCAAAGGCCAAAGCAACTGGCGTTTTCGATTCGGCGCAGCGATCGCCGCCATTCTGGCGACGTTCGGTGTGCTGTTGGCGATGGCCGGGGCTGCCAGCCTGATCGGGCATCCGCCGGCACTCGGCGACTTGAATGCGACGCCGATGGGCTCGGCGATCATTCTGGCCGTCGGCCTGTTGTTCCTGTATTTCGGCGTGGCCCTGTGGCGTCGTTGCCGGCGTCGTGCACGGCAATCGCGGGAGCTGAACATGTCCCCGCACCTGATGAAAAAACACGACTGAATCGACGGCCTGGCTTTTTGCCGGGCCGTTTTGTGTCTGTTTGGGTAAACTGGCCGCCCTTCGCGGAGGCTGATATGCAAGACGACGATTTTTCCCTGTTCAAAAGTGCGATCCAAGGCGTCAAGCCGATCAAGCACGACCGCGCCGACACCGGCAAACCCAAGACTGACCGCGCACAAATCGCCAAGCTGCGCCAGTCCGCGACCATCCGCACCGAAACCACCACCGTTGACGGTCTGTCCGACCAGTTCGTGATCGACGTCGGGCCGGAAGACGAGCTGATGTGGGCCCGCGACGGCGTGCAGGAAAGCCAGATGCGCAAGCTCAAGATCGGGCAGATCCCGTTCGAAGGCAGCCTCGACCTGCACGGCATGAGCGTCGAAAAGGCCCGGGAAACCCTTTGGGCGTTTCTCGCAGAAGCGACCAGATTCGAAATCCGCTGTGTGCGCGTCACCCACGGCAAGGCTGTGCGGCTGGACGGCAAACGGCCGATGATCAAGAGCCATGTCAACACCTGGCTGCGCCAGCATGCGCAAGTGCTCGGATTCTGCTCGTGCCAGGCCAGACACGGCGGTGCCGGCGCGGTTTACGTGATGCTCAAACGCACCATGATGGAAGGCCGCGACGAATAATCCCGTCACACCGAACTTGCAGGGTCGTGTCCGCCGCCGTACCCTTGCCCTTTGCGAAAATCCCCACAGGTAGTTTCATGTCCCTGGAACAGAATTACACCGCGATTCTCGGCCAACTGGGCGAGGACGTGTCCCGCGAGGGCCTGCTCGACACGCCAAAGCGTGCCGCCAAAGCCATGCAGTACCTCTGCCGCGGTTATGAACAGACGCTCGAAGAGGTCACCAACGGTGCCCTGTTCAGCTCCGACAACAGCGAAATGGTGCTGGTCAAGGACATCGAGCTCTACTCGTTGTGCGAACACCACCTGCTGCCGTTCATCGGCAAGGCCCACGTCGCGTATATCCCGAGCGGCAAAGTGCTGGGCCTGTCGAAAGTCGCGCGGATCGTCGACATGTACGCCCGCCGCCTGCAGATCCAGGAAAACCTCAGCCGCCAGATCGCCGATGCGGTCCAGCAGGTCACCGGCGCGCTGGGCGTGGCCGTGGTGATCGAGGCCAAGCACATGTGCATGATGATGCGCGGTGTGGAGAAACAGAATTCGTCGATGATCACTTCGGTGATGCTCGGTGAGTTCCGCGAAAACGCGGCGACCCGCAGCGAGTTTCTCAGCCTGATCAAGTAACTGATGGCAGAAAAAAACCGGCGTTGATCGCCGGTTTTTTTTCGTCCGTGAAAAATCGGGTAAGCTGCGCGCCTTCTTCAATGTCCCTGTGAGGCTTGTAACGTGTTCGTCAAAGCGCTTCGTGTCGGCCTCGGCCAACTGATCATCTTCGTTGATTTCCTGACCCGCCCGGGCAAGAAGCAGCGCCCCGCCGCTGCTCAGGCCCAGGTCGACGCCGCCGCCAAGGACCTGACCCTGTATCAGTTCCACGCCTGCCCGTTCTGCGTGAAGACCCGCCGCAGCCTGCGTCGCCTGAACGTTCCGGTGGCCCTGAAGGATGCGAAGAACAACGAACAGGATCGCCAGACCCTGCTGGAACAGGGCGGCAAGATCAAGGTGCCGTGCCTGCGCATCGAAGAGAACGGCCAGACCACCTGGATGTATGAGTCCAACACGATCATCGAATACCTGAACAAGCGGTTCGCCGCAGCCTGAACCAAAAAAAACCGGCCTGATGGCCGGTTTTTTCATGCGGCCTGTGCGGCCTGTGCCTGGCGCACCACTTCTGCCAGACGTTTGAGGCCTTCGTCCAGGCGGGCCGGATCGATGTGACTGAAGTTCAGGCGCAGATGACCGTGATTGCGATCCGGCTCGGGGAAGAACGGTTCGCCCGGCATGAACGCCACATCGTTGGCCAGCGCAGTGTTCAGCAGCGTGCGCGTGTCCAGCGGCTGTTTAAGGGTCAGCCAGAAAAACAGCCCGCCCTGCGGCGTATTCCAGTCCGCCAGATCGGCGAAGTGCGTTTCCAGCGCCGCTTGAAAGGCATCACGGCGCTGACGGTAGAAGCCGCGCAATTCACTCAAGTGCTGCTGATATTTCTCACTGCCGATCCACTGCAACGCCTGCCATTGGCCGATGCGGTTGGTGTGCAGATCTGCCGACTGCTTGAGTTTGAGCAAATGCGGGAACAGATCCGGGCTGGCGATCAGGTAGCCGACACGCAGGCCCGGCAACAGGGTTTTCGACACGGTGCCGGTGTAGATCCAGCTGGATTTTTTCAGACGCCCGGCAATCGGCTGGGCGCTGCCGCCGTCGAAGGTCAGTTCGCGGTAAGGCTCGTCTTCGATCAGGGTCACGCCAAACTCGTCGAGCAGCGCCGCAACTGCTTCGCGCTTGGCTTCGCTGTAGCGCACGGCAGAGGGATTCTGGAACGTCGGGATCAGGTAGATGAACGCTGGACGATGTTGCTCCAGGCGATGACGCAACTGCGCCAGGTTCGGTCCGTCAGCTTCCAGCGGCACGGTCAGGCAATCGGCGCCGAACAGCTGGAAGATCTGCAAGGCCGCCAGATAGGTCGGCGCTTCGAGCAGGATTTCGGTGCCCTTGTCGATGTACAGCTTGGCGGCCAGATCGAGTGTTTGCTGGGAACCACTGACCACCAGTACCTGACTCGCCTCACACGGCAAACCCAACGCCCTTGCCTCTGCCGCCAGCGCTTCGCGCAAGGCTGGCTCGCCTTCGCTCATGCCGTACTGGCCGAGAGACAGCGGCATGTCGGCCCATTCAACCTTCGGCAGCATGGCTTCAGCAGGCAGTCCGCCGGCGAAGGACATCACTTCCGGGCGCTGGGCCGCGGCAAGGATTTCACGGATCAGAGAACTTTTGAGACGCGACACACGTTCGGAAAAAGCCATGGAAGTCACCGCTAGCGAGGCATGGGAAAAATGAGTCAAACTTGTTGACTGAAATTACGTCACCCTCACTGGAAGCGTCAATATGCTTGACCTTAAAAACTGCGCCAGCCAACAACAAGCCATGGAAGCGTTCTTCTTCGGTTATCAGGCCTTTACCGCCAAGGCTGACGAAATGCTCGAGCGTCGCGGCCTGTCCCGCGTGCATCAGCGCATCGTGTTTTTCATCGCGCGTTATCCGAATTTGAGCGTCAAGGAGTTGCTCGCGCTGCTCGGCGTCAGCAAGCAGGCGCTGAATATGCCATTGCGTCAGTTGCAGGAAATGCATCTGGTGGACAGCGTGGCGTCCGAAGAAGACAAACGTAAACGGCTTCTGACGTTGACCGTCGAAGGCGCGAAATTTGAGCAGGCATTGCGCCGCGAGCAGGTGAAATTGCTCGAGCGGGTGTTTGCCGAAGCGGGAGAAACGGCGGTCAACGGCTGGCTGGCGGTGAATATGGCGCTGGGGAAAAACCGCTCGGCCGAGTGATATAGCGCGATCCTCAAAACTTTCGTCTACAAAACCAAAAACAATATTTGCTTTATTTGTACACAAAAGCATAATCCACTGCGTGCGAGTTCCTGACCGCATGGTCAACAAATTCGCGTATGCCTCAAAGGGCCGCTGCCACCCCCTCATAGGGTCCGGCCCTGGAAATAACAATAAAACTCTTGAGGAGTACTCGCTGTGGAAAGCCGCAAATCCGAAGCATCGACGCTGGAACTCTCGCCGCCGTTACGCAATGGCCTGCTGGAGCGCCTCTTTAAACTCAGCTTGCATGGCACCACGGTGAAGACCGAGCTGATCGCCGGTCTGACAACCTTCATCACCATGGCCTACATCATTTTCGTCAACCCGAACATCATGGCCGATGCCGGGATCGATCACGGTGCAGCCTTCGTCGCCACCTGTATCGCCGCCGCGCTGGGCTGCCTGTTGATGGGCCTGTACGCCAACTGGCCGGTGGGCCTGGCGCCGGGCATGGGCCTCAACGCGTTTTTCACCTACACCGTGGTCGGTACCATGGGCTACAACTGGGAAACCGCCCTCGGTGCGGTGTTCGTCTCGGGCGTGCTGTTCATGATCCTGACCTTTTCGCGGATTCGCGAATGGCTGCTCAACAGCATCCCGGTCAGCCTGCGCTTTGCGATGGGTGCCGGTGTGGGTCTGTTCCTCGGGCTGATCGGCCTGAAAACCGCCGGCATCGTCGTCGACAGCCCGGCCACACTGATCAAGCTCGGTTCCCTGCGTGAACCCGGCCCGCTGCTTGCCGCCATCTGCTTCCTGATGATCGCGATCCTCAGCTACCACAAGGTGTTCGGCGCGATCCTCATCAGCATCATCACCGTGACCCTGGCAGGCTGGGGACTGGGCATCGTGCACTACTCAGGCATCATGTCGACTCCGCCAAGCCTGGCGCCGACCTTCATGGCCATGAACGTCGCCGGCGTGTTCAACGTCAGCATGATCAGCGTGGTACTGGCCTTCCTTTTCGTGCACATGTTCGACACCGCCGGCACCCTGATGGGCGTTGCTCAACGCGCCAATCTGGTGGGCGCTGACGGCCGCATCGAAAACCTCTCCCGCGCGATGAAAGCCGACTCCGCCTCCAGCGTTTTCGGTGCAGTCGTCGGTGTTCCACCGGTCACCAGTTACGTGGAAAGCGCCGCGGGCGTAGCCGCTGGTGGTCGGACTGGTCTTACCGCAGTGACCGTGGGTGTGCTATTTATAGCCGCGATGTTCTTTGCTCCGCTGGCCGGCATGATTCCCGCCTATGCAACCGCAGGCGCGCTGATTTATGTAGCGATGCTGATGATGGGCGGCATGGCACACATCGAATGGGACGAAGCGACCGACAGCATTCCGGCCATCGTCACCGCGATCATGATGCCTCTGACCTTCTCGGTCGCCGACGGCATCGCGCTGGGCTTCATTACCTATGTCGCGCTGAAGGCCGGCACCGGTAAGTACAAAGAGATTTCGGTCAGCCTGTGGGTGCTCTGCGCGATCTTCATCGCCAAGTTCATCTTCCTGTAAGCGACACGCGGTTCGAGCGTCAAAACAGCCTCACCCTTGCGGGTGGGGCTTTTGCACATTCTTGATAACGATAAAAAGGAGAAAGTGATGAGTCTGGAAACCTGGCTGCTGTTCAGCGGCGCTGCGCTGGTGGTAATCCTGATTCCGGGGCCACTGTCGTTGCTGATGATCAGCAACAGTCTGAATTACGGTTTGCGCCGTTCCTACCCGGCGTTTCTCGGTGGTGTCAGTGCCTCGATCTGCCTGCTCAGCGCTTCGGCCCTGGGGCTGGGCGCCCTGCTGCTGGCGTCGGAAAAGCTCTTCAGCGCGCTGAAGATCGTCGGTGCGATGTACCTGTTCTACCTCGCCTGGCAGAGCTGGCAGCAATCGCGTCAGCCATCGGTTGGTGCAGAAGTGCCGCAGGCGGCACCGGTTCCACGCTTTCGCGCACTCTTCGGACGTGCATTCATGCTGGGCGCCAGCAATCCGAAAGACATTCTGTTCTTTGCCGCTTTCCTGCCACAGTTCCTCAACGCCGGACAGCCGTTTCTGCCACAACTGCTGGTGATGATTGCGACCTGGACCGTACTGGATCTGCTGTGCAAATTGACCTACGGCCTGGGTGCCCATGGTGCAGCGCGCTACCTGCGCAGCGGCAAGGGCCAGAGCTGGTTCAACCGCATCAGTGCCGGATTGTTCGGTGGCGCGGGCGCCGCTTCGTTGCTGAGCAGCCACTGACATCCGATTGGCATCGTCGCCACTTCCGATCGAAGTGGCGGCGTTACCTCACCACAGACTCTCCCTGGCAAGAAACACCCGGCATCAACTGCGCCATCTGATAGACATATATACCGCACGGTAACGTGCCGGCCTGACGATCATTGAGCACTCCGTCATCTGGACCCAGTGAGCAAAACGATCAATGAGCCCGAAAAAACCGATTCGTCCGAAAACCCCGCCTCCTTCGGATCAAAACGTCCCGATTATCCGCGATACGACGCCTGAAATATCTGTCAGGCAATCGCTTCACACCGAACATCTGCCCCCTGACCAAACCGTCAACCCGCTCACCGGACAAGGCAATCCATCCGCCACCTCCACGCCGTCGACCTTTCAGGTCGCCGATCTGCCCATCGAAACCCACATCGCCCGCGTCGTGAACGAACGCCCGATCTCCGGTTACTTTCTTGCACCTCGGCTGGTGGACAGATTGCCTCAGCCTGACTTTCTGACAGGGTTTCGCAAAGCCGGGCCGCATACCTACGTCGATCTGATCGACGGCGGAACGGTTCTACTCGGCACTGATTTACAGAGCAATATCAGGGCCCGATTTTCGAGCGAACTCTGGGCTTCCGGCCCCCGACTCGAGCAGGTGGCAGGCACTCTGCAATGGCGCCCGATAGCATCGGACAGTTCCTTGGGCACTGACGCTTCGCAACTCTTTGTCACCCGCGTCGCCATGGCCGATGACGACTCACACGTCATACCGTCCAAACGACCTCGTGTCGCGGATGATGAACAGCTGCACCGTGAAACCGTCGACCCGAACCGAGCGATTGCCAACGCAGAACTGGATGCATTGATCGACCCCTGGAAGACCTGGGGCATCATCGGCCAACTGGACTCACCTGACGACATCAATATCAACGGTGCCCGATACAGGACGCTGCCTCGCGGCCTCGCACCCAACGATCCGATTGTCTATATCAAGCACCCCTACCACCTGATCTACGACTTTGCCACGCTGGACCGGACGCTGCGCACAGACTTTCTGCAGCAACCTCGCGGCGCCATTCGTGTTCCTCCCGGCCATCAGTGGGAAGTCGATCCGACATTGCCATTCCAGAGACCGATGAAGGACACCGTCGCCAACTACTTTCCCGAGTTGTCGGACGTCACTTTGCACAATGTCGCCAAACGCCAATTCATCCTCGCCAATGGCTCCGAGCTGGCGACCGGCACCGGTCTGACCCTGTTGCGGCAAGCGTTCAATGACTGGAAAACCGGCACCGTCAACCCGCGTTCGGAGCTGGTCGATCCACTGCTGATGCTTGAGTCACTGCCGCGATCCGTAACTGAAGGCAACCAGAAGATCGAGCTGCCCGTTGCCAACGTGAGAAACGGCCTGCGTCGTCTGGATTTCGACCCGGTCCGATTTCGGCAGGAATGGAGCTATTTCATGCCGAGCCAATCGGCGGTCGATATAAAGCGCTTCGCGGCGGGGCTCCTGACGCGCAACGGTTACAGCGTTTTCGAACCCAGCGCTGCACAAAGCTTTGCCGCCGTCGTGTTCAAGCGGACAGGGCATGACTCGGTTTTTTTTCTAAGCCTGCACCGCGTCAAGGGCCGCCAGATTCATCAGCCTTTGAATCAGGATCCGAACGCCTCGAATATCAAGCTGATCGATCAGGTCGGGCCGGACGCCGCCCAAGCCGTAGAAGCGGCTCATGCAGTGAACAAGGTGGTCTGGCTCAGAGGGGGCGTGCAAACCTTCGCCCCTCATCCGGATACTTTTTTCATCATCAGGGATGATTACGCCAGGCTTTGAGGCTTCTCAGGCGTGAGGATAAAAAAAGCCCGCAGTGTGAGCGGGCGAAAGACCAAAGAAGCTATATGCGCAGTCGCTTCCCGGTGGAGGCAGCTGCTTGGGGGTCAGCTGCCCCGGTACGTGGAATAGCTGTAAGGCGAGATCAGCAACGGTACGTGGTAGTGATCCTGTTCGGCAGAAATGCCGAACCGCAGCACGACCACGTCCAGGAATGCCGGCTCCGGCAACTGGACGCCACGGGCGCGGTAGTAATCGCCGGCGTGGAACTGAACCTGATAGACACCGGTACGGTAGTCATCGCCTTGCAGCAGCGGCGCATCGACCCGGCCATCGCTGTTGGTAAGCGCACTGGCGACCAATTCCAGGTGCGAACCTTCAACGCGGTACAGCTCGACCTTGATCGAGCTGCCCGGGCAACCGTGTGCAGCGTCCAAAACGTGTGTTGTCAAACGTCCCATTGATTCTGCGCGCCTGCCTGCGTGGAGCAGTCAGACTTCGCGCCTCCCGAAGTCAGTTGAAAAGGAGACCGCACCGTTTCGGAGCACGAAAAGCTGCGGCGAGCGACTGATTAAGACACTTTTCAAAAAAATTGTACACAATAAAAACGACATTTTTCCGCTCACCTCCGCCATCCCGCGATTTCCCAGGGATCTGCCCGATAACCAGGCATTCATTGAACCCTTGAACCATTAGCTGACTGGTCAGGCAGGTTTCTTGCAGGTTCACGCCATTATCAGCAAAAGATGACAGCCGGTGAAAAATGCGAAAATTCAGGCTTACAAATTGAGAATAAAGTTGTATACAATCAGCCCATCGCTGTGACGCCAGCCTGCCATCCAAACTTCAGGGCGCCACACAATCTGTCAACGAATAAGAAGGAAGACTGCAGTGAGCGCTGACTACCCACGCGACCTGATCGGTTACGGCAGTAACCCTCCTCACCCACACTGGCCGGGCAATGCTCGGATCGCCCTGTCGTTCGTGCTCAACTACGAAGAAGGCGGCGAGCGCAACATCCTGCACGGTGACAAAGAATCGGAAGCCTTCCTCTCGGAAATGGTTGCGGCCCAGCCTCTGCAAGGCGCGCGCAACATGAGCATGGAATCGCTTTACGAGTATGGCAGCCGTGCCGGTGTCTGGCGGATCCTGAAACTGTTCAAGGAATTCGACATTCCGCTGACCATCTTCGCCGTGGCCATGGCCGCCCAGCGTCACCCGGACGTGATCCGCGCGATGGTCGAGGCCGGTCACGAGATCTGCAGCCACGGCTACCGCTGGATCGACTACCAGTACATGGACGAAGCCCAGGAACGCGAGCACATGCTCGAAGCGATCCGCATCCTCACCGAACTCACCGGCGAGCGCCCACTGGGCTGGTACACCGGCCGCACCGGCCCGAACACCCGTCGTCTGGTGATGGAAGAAGGTGGTTTCCTCTACGACTGCGACACTTATGACGACGACCTGCCCTACTGGGAACCGAACAACCCGACCGGCAAGCCGCACCTGGTGATCCCGTACACACTGGACACCAACGACATGCGCTTCACTCAGGTCCAGGGCTTCAACAAGGGCGACGATTTCTTCGAATACCTCAAAGACGCGTTCGACGTGCTTTACGCCGAAGGCGCCGAAGCACCGAAGATGCTGTCGATCGGTCTGCACTGCCGTCTGGTGGGCCGTCCGGCGCGTCTGGCTTCGCTCAAGCGCTTTATCGAATACGCTAAAAGTCATGAACAGGTGTGGTTCAGCCGTCGCGTCGACATCGCCCGTCACTGGCACGAAACCCACCCGTACCAAGGGGCTGCCAAATGAGCACCTTTCAAACCCTGAAACCGTCGACCCTGAGCCGCGACGCCTTCGTCAAAGCCTTCGCCGACATCTACGAACATTCGCCATGGGTGGCCGAGAAGGCCTTCGACCTGGGCCAGGACGCGTCGATCGACCAGATCGAAACCCTGCACCAGCGCATGAGCGACATCCTGTTGAGCGCCGATCACGCCAGTCAGCTGGCACTGATCAACGCTCACCCGGACCTGGCCGGCAAAGCTGCCGTCCAGGGCCAGTTGACCGAAGCCAGCACCAATGAACAGGCTGGCGCCGGTATTCACCAATGCACGGCCGAAGAGTTTTCTCGCTTCACCGAGCTGAACGACGCCTACAAGGCCAAGTTCAAGTTTCCCTTCATCATGGCGGTAAAAGGCAGCAACCGGCATCAGATCCTCGCGGCGTTCGAAACGCGCATTCACAACCCGGTCGACACCGAGTTCAAATGCGCGCTGGCGGAGATCAACAAGATTGCCCTGTTCCGTTTACTGACTCTCTAGCAAGCCTGACCCGAGTGAATCAAACGCGGAGAGCACCCAGGGTCTTGCAAGCATCCCAAGCCACTTATTTAAAGGCAGACAAGAAGAATGAAAGCTTACGCCGTACCTTTCGAGAAGTTCGTCAACCTGGCCGATGCCCGTCTGGGCACCAAAATCATTTCGGTCACCGATGACTGGTTCGCAGACGCCAATCGTCTGTTTCAGCCGACCCCGGCCGTGTGGAAGGAGGGCGTGTTCGACGACAACGGCAAGTGGATGGACGGCTGGGAATCCCGCCGCAAGCGCTTCGAAGGCTACGACAGCGCGGTAATCCGCCTGGGCGTACCGGGTTCGATCAAAGGCGTGGACATCGACACTTCATTCTTCACCGGCAACTTCCCGCCATCGGCCTCGCTGGAAGCCTGCTTCCTGGCCTCGGGCGAGCCGGACGAAAACACCCAGTGGACTGAAGTGCTGTCGGCCGTCGAGCTGCAGGGCAACAGCCACCACTACCACGAAATCAGCAACGACAAGGCGTTCAGCCACCTGCGCTTCAACATCTACCCGGATGGCGGCGTGGCCCGTCTGCGTGTGTACGGCATTCCGTTCCGCGACTGGTCCGCTGTTGGCGACAACGAGCAAGTCGACCTGGCTGCAGCCCTCAACGGTGGCCGCGCCCTCGCCTGCTCCGACGAACACTTCGGCCGCATGAGCAACATCCTCAACCCGGGCCGCGGCATCAACATGGGCGACGGCTGGGAAACCGCGCGTCGTCGTACCCCGGGCAATGACTGGGTGATCGTCGCACTGGGTCACCCGGGCGAGATCGAGAAAATCGTCGTCGACACCCTGCACTTCAAGGGCAACTATCCGGACAGCTGCTCGATCCAGGGCGCGTTCGTAAAAGGCGGTACCGACAGCCAGATCGAAACCCAGTCGCTGTTCTGGCGCGAACTGCTGCCGAGCCAGAAGCTGGAAATGCACGCCGAACACACCTTCGTCGAGCAGATCAAGGCACTGGGCCCGATCACCCACATCCGTCTGAACGTGTTCCCGGATGGTGGTGTGAGCCGCCTGCGCCTGTTCGGCAAGGTCGCCAAGTAAGCGTTGAATCCTGTAAGGGGGGAGCTTGCTCCCTCCTCACACAAAGCAGAACCAACAACACAGAATTCGGAAAAGAACAGCATGCGCACATTGACGATTGAACCGCTGACCAAAGAAGCCTTCGCCCCGTTCGGTGACGTGATCGAAACCGACGGCAGCGATCACTTCATGATCAACAACGGTTCGACCATGCGCTTCCACAAACTGGCGACGGTCGAAACCGCTACGCCCGAGGACAACGCGATCATCAGCATCTTCCGCGCCGACGCGCAGGACATGCCGCTGACCGTGAGCATGCTGGAACGCCATCCGCTGGGCAGCCAGGCTTTCATTCCGCTGCTCGGCAACCCCTTTCTGATCGTGGTCGCGCCACTTGGCGATGTACCTGTATCAGGCTTGGTCCGCGCCTTCGTCACCAACGGCAGGCAGGGCATCAATTACCATCGCGGCGTCTGGCACCACCCGGTGCTGACGATCGAAAAGCGGGATGACTTCCTGGTGGTTGATCGCAGTGGCACAGGCAATAACTGCGATGAGCATTTTTTCAAAGAGGATGAGCGTTTGATCCTCGCCCCCCACCAATAAGAGAAGGTCTGATCACTCGACAACAAGAGTGACAGGCGAGAGGTAAAGACTGTGGAAGCACATCTGTTGGAATGGCTGAACCTGAGCGTGCGCTGGGTTCACATGATCACTGGCGTGGCCTGGATCGGCGCGTCGTTCTACTTCGTCTGGCTGGAGAACAACCTCAACCGCGTCAACCCGAAAACCGGTCTTGCCGGTGATCTGTGGGCGATCCACGGCGGCGGTATCTATCACCTGGAAAAATACAAACTGGCCCCGCCGTCGATGCCGGAGAACCTGCACTGGTTCAAATGGGAAGCCTATTTCACCTGGATGTCGGGGATCGCGCTGCTTTGCGTGGTGTTCTACTCCAACCCTGTGCTCTACCTCGTGGCGCCCGGCAGTGGCCTGACCGGCCCTGAAGGCGTGGCCATCGGCATCGGTTCGCTGATCGCTGGCTGGTTCATCTACGACTTCCTCTGCGATTCGCCCCTCGGCAAGAAACCCGCACTGCTCGGCTTCATCCTGTTCGTGCTGATCATCGGCGCGGCGTTTGGCTTCAGCAAGGTGTTCAGCGGTCGTGGTGCGTACCTGCACGTCGGCGCGATCATCGGCACCATCATGGTCGGCAACGTGTTCCGCATCATCATGCCGGCACAGCGCGCACTGGTGGCCGCGATCGCCGAGAACCGCACGCCGGATCCGGCGCTGCCGGCCAAAGGCCTGCTGCGTTCGCGTCACAACAACTACTTCACCCTGCCGGTGCTGTTCATCATGATCAGCAACCACTTCCCGAGCACTTACGGCAGCCAGTACAACTGGCTGATCCTGGCCGGGATCGCAGTGTTGGCGGTGTTGGTGCGTCACTACTTCAACACCCGTCACGACAGCCACAAGTTCGCCTGGACTCTGCCGGTGGCAGCGGTGGGCATGATCACCCTGGCGTACGTCACCGGCCCTGCGCCGATGCCGACCGCACCGGAAGTGGCCAAGGCTCCAGCGAAAATCGAGTACCAGCCACTGCCGGAAACGGCCCTGGGTGGTGGCGCGAAACCGGCTGAAGCGGCACAACCGGCCGCACCTGCTGCACCGGCCGCTGCTCCGGCTCAGGCGTCCAACGCCGGGCCTGCATTCGACAAGGTGCACAACGTGATCCAGGAACGCTGCGCGGTCTGCCATTCGGCCAAACCGACCAGCCCGCTGTTCAGCGCTGCCCCGGCCGGTGTGATGTTCGACACCCCCGAGCAGATCCGCCAGAACGCGGCGCGGATCCAGGCGCAAGCCATCACCACGCAGATCATGCCACTGGGCAACATCACGCAGATGACCCAGCAGGAACGTGACCTGATCGGTGCATGGATCGCCCAGGGAGCCCAGACCAACTAAGCCGTAAAAACCTCGCGAGCAAGCTCGCTCCCCCAGGGACATCATCAATCCCTGTGGGAGCGGGCTTGCCCGCGAATGGCCGCACTGCGGCCCGCCTGATGCAAAGAGAACAGCGGCAAGCAACCCGGCTGCTGTTCATCACAAGAATAAAAAAGATCCGAGGTGTTGCATGTCCGAGCTGTCCAAAGCGCGCATCCCCGACGCACCCGCCATTCAGCGTTTGCCCCTTTTGCAACTGATCCTGGTCGGTTTGCAACATGTTCTGCTGATGTACGGCGGCGCCATCGCGGTACCGCTGATCATCGGACAGGCCGCTGGCCTGAGTCGTGAAGAAATCGCCTTCCTGATCAACGCCGACCTGCTGGTCGCCGGAATCGCCACCATCGTGCAATCCTTGGGGATAGGCCCCATGGGCATTCGCATGCCGGTGATGATGGGCGCCAGTTTCGCCGCCGTCGGCAGCATGGTCGCCATGGCCGGCATGCCCGGCATCGGTCTGCAGGGAATCTTCGGCGCGACCATCGCCGCCGGGTTCTTCGGCATGATCATCGCGCCGTTCATGTCCAAGGTCGTACGCTTCTTCCCGCCGCTGGTGACCGGCACGGTCATCACCTCGATCGGTCTGTCGCTGTTCCCCGTGGCCGTGAACTGGGCCGGTGGCGGCGCTGGCGCCGCTCAATTCGGTTCACCGATTTACCTGGCCATCGCCGCTTTGGTGCTGGCGACCATTCTGCTGATCCACCGCTTCATGCGCGGTTTCTGGGTCAACATTTCCGTGCTGATCGGCATGTGCCTGGGCTACGTGCTCTGCGGCGCCATCGGCATGGTCGACCTGAGCGGCATGGCCAACGCGCCATGGGTTCAGTTCGTCACCCCGCTGCATTTCGGCATGCCGAAGTTCGAACTGGCGCCGATCCTGTCAATGTGTCTGGTGGTGGTCATCATCTTTGTCGAGTCCACCGGGATGTTCCTCGCGCTGGGCAAGATCACCGGTCAGGAAGTCTGCCCGCGCATGCTGCGTCGCGGCTTGCTGTGTGATGCCGGCGCTTCGTTTGTCGCTGGTTTCTTCAACACCTTCACCCACTCCTCCTTCGCGCAGAACATCGGTCTGGTGCAGATGACCGGCGTGCGCTGCCGTTCGGTGACCATCGTTGCCGGCGGTTTGCTGATCGTCCTCAGCCTGCTGCCGAAAGCGGCGTTCCTGGTGGCATCGATTCCGCCGGCGGTACTCGGTGGTGCGGCGATTGCGATGTTCGGCATGGTGGCGGCAACGGGGATCAAGATCCTGCAGGAAGCCGACATCGGTGACCGTCGCAATCAATTGCTGGTGGCCGTGAGCATCGGCATGGGCCTGATCCCGGTGGTGCGTCCGGAGTTCTTCGCCCACCTGCCGTTGTGGATGAGCCCGATCACCCACAGCGGGATCGCCATGGCCACCCTCAGCGCACTGACGCTGAACCTGTTGTTCAACATCCTGGGCGGCGCCGAGCGCGCGGCCATCAACGACTGTCACGCACACCCGCACTGACCCGAAGAGTAAAAAAGGGGGCTCGCCTACGCCTGCCCCCTCGCGACAGCTTTGCCTCAAACAATAAAAACAAGAGGGAGCAACAGATGATCCGGACTCAAACCAACGTGTTGTTGAGCGGCGGCCTGCTGGCCGCATCACAAGCCATGGCCGGCGATTTATTGCTGTGGCAGACCAACAGCCTGAGCTACCTGTACGGCAAGAACTTCGCGATCAATCCGTCGATCCAGCAGACGGTGACGTTCGAGCACGCCGACAAGTGGAAGTACGGCGACAACTTCCTGTTCGTCGACAAGATCTTCTACAACGGCAAGGAAGACCGCAACAAAGGCCCGCACACCTACTACGGCGAATTCACCCCGCGCTTCTCCTTCGGCAAGATCTTCGACCAGAAGATCGAATTCGGCCCGATCAAGGACGTGCTGCTGGCGATGACCTACGAGTACGGCGAAGGCGAGAGCGAGGCCTATCTGATCGGTCCCGGCTTCGACCTGAAAGTGCCGGGCTTCAACTACGTCACACTGAACATCTTCCGCCGCCAGACCGAAGGCCCGCGCCCGGGCGATGGTGTCTGGCAGATCACTCCGGGCTGGTCCTACAGCTTTCCGCTGGGCAATTCCGACGTGCTGATCGACGGCTATCTCGACTGGGTTGTCGACAACGACGAGAACTCCCGCGGCACCTATCACGCCAACCTGCACATCAACCCTCAGATCAAATACGACCTGGGCAAAGCCCTCGGCTGGCGTCAGAAGCAGCTGTATGTCGGCACCGAATACAGCTACTGGAAGAACAAATACGGGGTCGAAAGCAGCCACAACCTCGACACCAATCAGAACACTGCCAGCCTGCTGGTGAAGGTGCACTTCTAAGATGACCCGCAACCGTGCCGCCTACCTGTCGTCGGTGCTCTGTTGCGGGGCACTTGAGGCCTGGCCGTTGAGTCAGTATTCTCCGCGGCCTCCTGAATTCGGTCTAAAAAAAAGCCCGGATTTAATTCCTGACCGACGGGCCAACTTATCCCGGCCCCGGTCAGTACCGAGGCGTCCCGAAAACACGCTCAATCGACTGTTTTTCAGCAGCCGACGGGCGTTTTTTTGCTTTTCGAAAAGCCTTGGCTCAGCTCTTGCTAACAGCATTAAAGCTGACCGAATGGATGATTTTTGCGGCAACGAAAAAAGGCGCCACACCAGAGCGCCGACTCAAAAAAATAAACGTGGAATACCTACTTTGGGAGCAACCGAATGAAACGTATGAGCACCAGCCTGATGCTTGCGGGAACCATGCTGGCGGGGGGCCAGGCCATGGCCGACGGCCTGCTGCAATGGCAGAACAACAGCCTGACCTACCTGTACGGCAAGGATTTCAAGGTCAACCCGGCCATCCAGCAGACCGTCACCTTCGAGCACGCCGATGCGTGGAAGTACGGCGACAACTTCCTGTTCATCGACAAGATTTTCTACAACGGCAAGCCTGACGGCGGCGTCGGCAACAACACCTATTACGGTGAGTTCCAGCCACGTATCTCGCTGGGCAAGGTGCTCGACCAGAAGATCGAATTCGGACCGATCAAAGACGTGCTGCTGGCCATGACCTACGAGTTCGGCGAAGGCGACGTCGAGTCCTACCTGATCGGTCCAGGCTTCGACCTGGCGATTCCGGGCTTCGACTACTTCCAGCTGAACTTCTACCAGCGTCATACCGAAGGCTCGCGTCCGGGTGACAACGTCTGGCAGATCACGCCGGTCTGGTCCTACACCATTCCGGTCGGCAACTCGAACGTGCTGATCGACGGCTACATGGACTGGGTGGTCGACAACGACGTCAACAGCAAAGGCGAATACCACGCCAACCTGCACTTCAACCCACAGGTCAAATACGACCTGGGCAAGGCGCTGAATTTCGGCGAGAAGCAGCTGTACGTCGGTGTGGAATACGACTACTGGAAAGACAAGTACGGGATCGACGACACCCGTGGCTTCACCACCAATCAGAACGTGACCAGCTTCCTGGTGAAGTTCCACTTCTGATCCTGGTGTCAGTGGCGTCTGAAAGGACGCCTTCGCGAGCAAGCCCGCTCCCACATTGGTTTTGTGAACGACACGAAACCAATGTGGGAGCGGGCTTGCTCGCGAATGGCGGCACCACAAATCTCAAGCGGTAGCCACCGCCTCGGTAATCCCGAGAAACCGGCACAACTCATCGCGCTTGGCCAATGCATCGCGCCGCCCAAGATTGATCAATTCGCTGCAATACCCCGCCTCGAACAGCAAGTAACTCAACACCCCTGCCCCGCTGGTCTTGGTCGCCCCCGGCCCGCGCAAGAACAGCCGCAACGCCGCCGGCAGTTCCTGACGATGCCGCGCCGCGATTTCATCGATCGGCTGGCTTGGCGAGATCACCAACACCTCCACCGGCGCCACACCCAGCGTGCGTATCGGCGTGCCTTCGGGCATCAGATGGCTGAACTGGTTCAGACGCTGGAGCAGCTCGATATCGCTTTCCAGGCTGTCAATGAACGTACTGTTGAGCATGTGCCCGCCGATCTGCGCCAGCGTCGGCTGCTGACCGGTGTAAGTGCGCTCCAGCGGTTGTGCCGGATCGAACCCGCGCGGGTTGCCGCTGACGCCCACCACCAGCACCCGGCTCGCGCCCAGGTGCAGCGCCGGGCTGATCGGTGCCGACTGCCGTACCGCGCCATCGCCAAAGTATTCCTCGCCGATTTTCACCGGCGCGAACAACAGCGGGATCGCCGAACTGGCGAGCAGGTGCTCCACGGTCAATTGGGTCGGCACGCCAATGCGCCGATGGCGCAGCCAGGCATCGATGCTGCCGCCGCCCTGATAGAAGGTCACTGCCTGCCCGGACTCGTAGCCGAACGCCGTCACCGCCACCGCGTGCAACTGCTTGCGGGCGATGGATTCGGCGATGCCGGGCATGTGCAGTTTTTCATCGAGCAGATGGCGCAACGGCGAGCTGTTGAGCAGCGCCACCGGTAAGTGCCGGCCCATGCCCAGCAAGCTGTGACTGACAAAACGGCTGGCCTGGCGGATCACCCCCGGCCAGTCGCTGCGCAGCACGCGATGGCTGCGAAAGCCCTGCCAGAACAGGGTCAGGCGTTCGATCGCGGCCCGAAAGTCCGTGGCGCCGCTGGCGAGGCTGACCGCGTTGATCGCCCCGGCCGAGGTGCCGACGATCACCGGGAACGGATTGTCCGCCCCCAGCGGCAGCAATTCGGCAATCGCCGCCAGCACTCCCACCTGATACGCCGCCCGAGCCCCGCCGCCGGAAAGAATCAAACCTGTGACCGGTTCAGCTGGGCTCATCGCAACGCTCCGTGGTGCTTATGGGATGGGGTGAATCAACGACGTTTGGCGTACAGCTTCGGCTCGCCCGGCGGACGGCTCTTGAAGCGCCGGTGCGCCCACAGGTATTGCTCGGGGCAATCACGCAACACGCCTTCGACCCACTGATTGATGCGGATGCAATCGGCTTCTTCGGTCTCGCCCGGGAACCCTTCCAGCGGCGGATGGATCACCAGACGATAGCCGCTACCGTCCGCCAGACGCTCCTGAGTGAACGGCACCACCAGCGCCTTGCCCAGTCGGGCGAACTTGCTGGTGGCGGTGACCGTGGCGGCCTGAATGCCGAACAGCGGCACGAAGATGCTTTGTTTGGCGCCGTAGTCCTGATCCGGCGCGTACCAGATCGCGCGCCCGGAACGCAGCAGCTTGAGCATGCCGCGCACGTCGTCGCGCTCCACCGCCAGCGAATCGAGATTGTGCCGCTCGCGGCCCTGACGCTGGATGAAATCGAACAGCGGGTTCTTGTGTTCGCGGTACATGCCGTCGATGGTGTGCTGCTGGCCGAGCAGCGCCGCGCCGATTTCCAGGGTGGTGAAATGCACCGCCATCAGAATCACGCCCTTGCCTTCGCGCTGAGCCTTTTGCAGGTGCTCGAGGCCTTCGACATGGGCCAGTTTTGCCAGACGCTGACGAGACCACCACCAGCTCATCGCCATTTCAAAGAACGCGATGCCGGTGGAGGCGAAATTTTCCTTGAGCAGGCGTTTGCGCTCGGCGGCGGACTTTTCCGGGAAACACAGTTCCAGATTGCGCTTGGCAATGCGCCGCCGGTCGCCGGCGAAGCGATACATCAGGGCGCCGAGAAAACGACCGATGGCCAGCAATGCCGGATAGGGCAACTGCACCGTCAGCCACAACAGCCCCAGACCGCACCAGAGCGGCCAGAAGCGTGGAGCGAGAAATGCTTTTCGAAAACGCGGGCGATCCATTAAAGCTTCCGTAAATAAGTGGCCGCGCATTCTACATCGTTCAGCCCGGCTTGCGGCTGGCGGGCGTTCTCGTTATAAGTCTCGGCACTTTTAGTGACAAGCCGTTGTATGCCGACATGAGCCAAAACGAATCGCCAGACCAAGATCCCGTGTTCCAGTTGAAGGGCAGCATGCTCGCCATCACGGTGCTCGAGCTGTCCCGTAACGACCTGGACAGCCTCGATCGGCAACTGGCCGCCAAAGTCGCCCAGGCACCGAACTTCTTCAGCAATGCGCCGCTGGTCCTGGCGCTGGACAAGCTGCCGCCGAGCGAAGGCGCGGTCGATCTGCCGGGCCTGATGCGCGTGTGCCGCCAGCACGGCCTGCGCACCCTGGCGATCCGCGCCAGCCGCATCGAAGACATCGCCGCCGCCATCGCCATCGACATCCCGGTACTGCCGCCGTCCGGCGCCCGTGAACGGCCGCTGGAAACTGCCGAACCCGTTGCACCGAAGAAGCCGGAAAAGCCGCCTGAGCCGACCGTCAAACCGACCCGCGTCATCACCACGCCAGTACGTGGTGGCCAACAGATCTATGCGCAAGGTGGCGATCTGGTGGTGGTGTCCTCGGTCAGTCCGGGGGCGGAACTTCTCGCCGATGGCAACATCCATGTATACGGCCCGATGCGCGGTCGTGCGCTGGCCGGGGTCAAGGGCGACACCAAGGCGCGGATTTTCTGTCAGCAATTGAGCGCTGAACTGATCTCCATCGCAGGCCATTACAAGGTTTCCGAAGACCTGCGTCGCGATCCGATGTGGGGTTCGGGCGTACAGGTCAGCCTGTCGGGCGACGTGTTGAACATCATTCGGCTTTAACGGATACTGCCGCATTTTCCAAGCATCTCTAAAACGTAGCGAAAACGGCTCAAACGAAGTAGGAAAAAGGCCAAAAGCCGAATTCCAGCCAAGGCTGTCCGACTGCAGTAGTTTTCAAGAGATGTTTTTCAGGGGCTGAACAGTCCTTCTTCCTTAGGGGTGAAACACCTTGGCCAAGATTCTCGTGGTTACATCCGGCAAGGGTGGTGTGGGTAAGACCACCACCAGCGCCGCTATCGGTACCGGCCTCGCTCTGCGCGGCCACAAAACAGTGATCGTCGACTTCGACGTGGGCTTGCGTAACCTCGACCTGATCATGGGTTGCGAGCGCCGCGTGGTGTATGACTTCGTAAACGTGGTGAACGGCGAAGCCAACCTGCAACAGGCCCTGATCAAAGACAAGCGCCTGGAAAACCTCTACGTGCTGGCCGCCAGCCAGACCCGCGACAAAGACGCGCTGACCCAGGAAGGCGTGGAAAAAGTCCTGATGGAGCTCAAGGAACAATTCGAGTTCGTGGTCTGCGACTCCCCGGCGGGCATCGAGAAAGGCGCCCACCTGGCCATGTACTTCGCTGACGAAGCGATCGTCGTGACCAACCCAGAAGTTTCCTCGGTACGTGACTCGGACCGCATGCTCGGCCTGCTGGCCAGCAAGTCCCGTCGCGCCGAAAAAGGCGAAGAGCCGATCCAGGAACACCTGCTGATCACTCGCTACCACCCGGAGCGCGTCGAAAAAGGCGAAATGCTGGGCGTCGAAGACGTCAAGGAAATCCTCGCCGTGCGCCTGCTGGGTGTCATTCCGGAATCCCAGGCCGTGCTCAAGGCTTCCAACCAGGGCGTCCCGGTTATCCTCGACGACCAGAGCGACGCCGGCCAGGCCTACAGCGATACCGTTGATCGCTTGCTGGGCAAGGAAAAAGAACACCGGTTCCTGAATGTCGAGAAGAAGGGATTCTTCGAGCGTCTGTTTGGAGGTAGGTAATGAACCTTTTTGACTTCTTTCGTGCCAACAAAAAGCCAAGTACCGCCTCGGTCGCGAAAGAGCGTCTACAGATCATCGTGGCGCATGAACGCGGCCAGCGCAGCACCCCTGACTACCTGCCATCCTTGCAGAAGGAACTGGTGGAAGTGATCCGCAAGTACGTCAACATCGGCAACGACGACGTACACGTGGCACTGGAAAGCCAGGGCAGCTGCTCGATTCTGGAACTCAACATCACCCTGCCCGATCGCTGAGTCGATCCGGCAGGAACGACGGCGGCTCAGGGCCCTTCCGACAGCGGAAGGGCCCTGAGCCGCCGTTGGCATTTGTTACGAGGCTGTTTTAATGCCGCTGTCCAACATCCACATCATCCATCAGGACGCCGCCGTACTGGTAGTGAACAAACCGACCCTGTTGCTCTCGGTGCCCGGCCGGGCCGATGACAACAAGGACTGCCTGATCACCCGCCTGCAGGAAAACGGCTACCCGGAAGCGCGTATCGTCCATCGTCTGGACTGGGAAACCTCCGGCATCATCCTGCTCGCCCGAGACGCCGACACCCACCGCGAACTGTCGCGGCAGTTTCACGACCGCGAAACCGAAAAGGCCTACACCGCCCTGGCCTGGGGCCAGCCGGAACTGGACAGCGGCAGCATCGACCTGCCTCTGCGCTACGACCCGCCAACCAAACCACGCCACGTCGTAGACCACGAATTCGGCAAACACGCCCTGACCTTCTGGCGCGTGCTGGAACGTTGCGGCGACTGGTGCCGTGTCGAACTGACGCCGATCACCGGCCGTTCGCACCAGTTGCGCGTACACATGCTGTCCATCGGTCATCCGCTGCTCGGTGACGGGCTCTACGCTCACGAACAAGCCCTCGCGGCCTGGCCGCGTCTGTGCCTGCACGCCAGCATGCTCAGCTTCACTCACCCGCAAACCGGTGAGCGCTTGCGCTTCGACTGCCCGGCGCCGTTCTGACCCCACCACAATGTCCCAAGCATCAGGCCGATGCGTTAAACTCCCGCCCATTGCTGTCTGGAGCTTCTTATGCGCGAAGAGTTGAACCAAGGCCTGATCGACTTCCTCAAGGCCTCCCCTACCCCGTTCCACGCCACCGCCAGCCTTGTTCAACGCCTGGAGGCCGCCGGTTATGTGCGCCTCGACGAGCGCGAGACCTGGCACACCGAAGCCAATGGCCGTTACTACGTCACCCGTAACGACTCCTCGATCGTCGCGATCAAGATGGGCCGCAACTCCCCGCTGCACGACGGCATCCGTCTGGTCGGCGCCCATACCGACAGCCCGTGTCTGCGGGTCAAGCCGCAACCTGAACTGCAACGCCAGGGTTTCTGGCAACTGGGTGTCGAAGTCTACGGCGGCGCGCTGCTGGCGCCATGGTTCGACCGCGACCTGTCGCTGGCCGGTCGCGTCACCTTCCGCCGTGACGGCAAGGTCGAGAGCCAGTTGATCGACTTCAAGGCCCCGATCGCGATCATTCCCAACCTGGCGATTCACCTCAATCGTGAAGCCAACCAGGGCTGGGCGATCAATGCCCAGACCGAACTGCCGCCGATTCTCGCGCAGTTCGCCGGTGACGAGCGTGTGGATTTCCGCGCGGTGCTGACCGATCAACTGGCCCGCGAACACGGTCTGAATGCCGACGTGGTGCTCGATTACGAGCTGAGCTTCTACGACACCCAGAGCGCCGCCGTCATCGGCCTGAACGGTGACTTCATCGCCGGCGCCCGACTGGACAACCTGCTGTCCTGCTACGCCGGCCTGCAAGCCCTGCTGACCGCCGACACCGAAGAAACCTGCGTGCTGGTGTGCAACGACCACGAAGAAGTCGGCTCCTGCTCGGCGTGCGGCGCCGACGGCCCGATGCTGGAACAGACCCTGCGTCGCCTGCTGCCGGAAGGTGACGAGTTCGTCCGCACCATTCAGAAATCCCTGCTGGTCTCGGCCGACAACGCCCACGGCGTACACCCGAACTACGCCGAGAAACACGACGCCAACCACGGGCCGAAACTCAACGCCGGCCCGGTGATCAAGGTCAACAGCAACCAGCGCTACGCCACCAACAGCGAAACCGCCGGTTTCTTCCGTCACCTGTGCATGGCCGAAGAAGTCCCGGTGCAAAGCTTCGTGGTGCGCAGCGACATGGGCTGCGGCTCGACCATCGGCCCGATCACCGCCAGCCACCTGGGCGTGCGCACCGTCGACATCGGCCTGCCGACGTTCGCCATGCACTCGATCCGCGAACTGTGCGGCAGCCATGACCTGGCACATCTGGTGAAAGTGCTGAGCGCGTTCTACGCCAGCCGCGAACTGCCGTAGTCCTTGATAAAGCATCGCCAGCAGGTTGGCTCCCACATTTGAAATGCATTCCATTGTGGGAGCCAGCCTGCTGGCGATGGCAATCAAACAGTCAGCATCACATCCGGATCCGAACCGGCTCATTTCTGATACACATCACCACCGGTCGGCAAAAAGCGACCTAGACTTAAATCATCCCCTTCGACAAGGCTGTCGCCATGATCTCGATGTCTGCGTTCCACTCCATGCTCATTCCGATCCTGTCCGGAATGATTCTGCTGGCGATCGGCTTCAACTTCCGCGACAAGAACGCCGGAGTGTTCGCCATGTGGATCGGCATGCTGATGATCCTGGCCACCGTGGTCTACAAGATCCTCGCCAAACTCAACGAATAAATCCGCGCCCGGCTCGCATTGATTCAGGCGGGCTCGTACACTCGCCCGATCCGCCCCTTGCGAGGTTGACCGCCTAGTGTTCGCTCGTTTCTTTGCCCTGCCCTGCCTTTTCCTCGTCTGCCTGATGACACTGCTGCCGTCGGCGCCTGCCCACGCGGTGAGCCTGCCCGGCCTGCTCAATGGCTCAAACAAGGCACAACCGGAAGCCCAGGAACCGCTCGGCCAGTCACTCGACGAAGTCATCAAATCCCTGGAAAACGATCAGCAGCGCACCCAGTTGCTGGGCGACCTGAAAAAACTGCGCGACGCCACGAAAAAAGCCCAGGCCACCCCGGAAGAAGGCGTTCTGGGCCTGATCGGCGGCACCCTGGCCAATTTCGAAAAGCAGTTCACCGGCAGCGACAGCCCGCTCAATCGCTGGTCCGCCGAATTCGAACTGGCCAAGGACGAACTGTCCGCCCTGATAATGCCAGCCAGCGAATGGCTGCCGATCATCTTCGGCTTCGCCATGATCCTGATGGTCTGGAGCCTGCTGGCCGCCGCGCTGATCTGGCTCGGCCACCGGGTGCGCATGCGCTTCGGCCTGACCGAAGAACTGCCGCAACACCCCCGGGCCCTCGACATGCTGCGCTTCGCCCTGCGCAAGCTCGGACCGTGGATGATCGCGCTGGTCATCACCGTCTACATGAGCTACGCGCTGCCATCATCCCTGGGCAAAAGCCTGGCGATGGTGCTGGCTTACGCACTGGTGGTCGGCACCTGTTTCTCGGCGATCTGCGTGATCGCCTTTTCCGTACTCGACGGCCCGCACCGCCACCGGGCGCTGTACATCCTGCGGCATCAGGCCTTCCGCCCGCTGTGGCTGATCGGCAGCTTCGCCGCGTTCGGTGAAGGGCTGAACGATCCGCGTCTGGTGGCAGGGCTGGGCGTACACCTGGCCCACACCGCCGCCACCGTCACCAATGTGCTGGCGGCGCTCTCGACCGGCCTGTTCATCCTGCGCTTCCGCCGCCCCATCGCGCACCTGATCCGCAACCAGCCACTGTCCCGCCGCCTGACCCGCCGCGCCCTCAGCGACACCATCGATATCCTTGGCACCTTCTGGTACGTGCCGGCGCTGGTACTGGTGGGGATTTCCCTGTTCGCCACCTTCGTTTCCGCCGGCGACACCAGCACTGCATTGCGCCAGTCGCTGATCTGCACCGTGCTGCTGGTGTTGTGCATGGTCATCAACGGCCTCGTCCGCCGCCACGCCCTCAAACCCCAACGCGGGCCGAAACGCCACGCGCTGTATTCCGAGCGCCTGAAAAGCTTCTTCTACACCCTCGCGCATCTACTGGTGTGGCTGGCCTTCATCGAACTCGGCCTGCGGGTCTGGGGCATGTCACTGATCGGCTTCACCGAAGGCGAAGGCCACGACATCAGCGTCAAACTGTTCAGCCTGATCGGTACGCTGATCTTCGCCTGGCTGATCTGGATCCTCAGCGACACCGCCGTCCACCACGCCCTCACCCGCTCCCGCAAAGGCCTGGCCAACGCCCGCGCGCAAACCATGATGCCGCTGATCCGCAACGTGCTGTTCGTGGCGATCTTCATCATCGCCCTGATCGTCGCCCTGGCGAACATGGGCATGAACGTCACACCACTGCTGGCCGGTGCGGGCGTGATCGGTCTCGCCATCGGCTTCGGCGCGCAGTCACTGGTAGCCGACCTGATCACCGGCCTGTTCATCATCATCGAAGACTCCCTGGCCATCGACGACTACGTCGACGTCGGCGGCCACCTCGGCACCGTCGAAGGCCTGACCATCCGCACCGTACGCCTGCGGGACATCGACGGCATCGTCCACACCATCCCGTTCAGCGAAATCAAAAGCATCAAGAACTACTCCCGGGAATTCGGCTACGCGATCTTCCGTGTGGCAGTGCCGTTCAACATGAACATCGACGAAGCCATCAAACTGATGCGTGAAGTCGGCCAGAAAATGCGCACCGACCCGCTGCAGCGCCGCAACATCTGGTCGCCACTGGAGATTCAGGGCGTGGAAAGTTTTGAATCGGGCAACGCGATATTGCGCGCCCGCTTCAAGACCGCACCGATCAAACAGTGGGAGGTTTCACGGGCGTTCAACCTGTCGCTGAAACGGCATCTGGATGAGGCCGGCCTGGACCTCGCGACCCCGAGGATGAATGTGCAAGTGATCACAGCAGGCGGTGGTGGTCAAACTCAGGAATAGCCCAATCTTCCCACCACTCACCACTCACCACTCACCACTCACCACTCACCACGATGAGCGTTAGCTCGAGTACCGCATTTGACGTGCCGGCCCCATCGGCAGGCTGAGTGGAGGGATTCATCCGGGGGTAGGCGCGTAGCGCCGTTTGGCGAAGCCAAACACATCGAGAGGAGGTGCAGCGAAGCAAACCGTAGGCGATGCCCCCGGATGAATCCCGGAACGAAGGAACCCCGAGCCTCAGCGAGGGGCCGAACGCAGGGGCCCAGCCTTTTGGTTACTTTTTGGCGTTTGAAAAAGTGACCCGCTGTAAGAGCGGAACCGCCAGCCGCAACACCCGAAGCAACGGATATTCACCCAAAACAACCCAAAACCTGGTCGGCCCTGAGGCCGCCAAGGTCAAACAACATCAACCCCAACGTGAATCGCATCATGCCGCCAAAACTCCAGATCACAATCAATCAACCGCCCCGACTGATCATAATTGACCCGAGCAATCCGCAACCCCGGACTCCCCACCGACACCCGCAAAGCCGCCGCCGCATCGACCGATAAAGAAGTCGGCACAATCTCGAACCGCACCCGCCCATAGTGCAAATCGTAATGCCGCGCATACAGCTCGGTAATCGACTGATTCAAATCAAACTCCAGAATCCCCGGGAAATACTGCGGATTCAGATAATGCTCCACATACAACACCAGCCGCCCGTCGATCCGCCGCGACCGGCAAATCTGAATCACGCTCGACAACGCCGGCAACTGCAACCACGCACAGACCGCCGCTGACGCCGGCTGCAACCGCGCCGAAATCACCTCGGTCGACGGCACCCGCCCCTGCGCACTGACCATCGCGTGAAAGTGACTGCGCTGCATCAGGTTATAGGCCAGACGCGGCGGCGACACGAACCAGCCCCGACGCTCCTCGCGATAAATCTGCCCTTGGGCCTCCAGTTGCAACAAGGCTTCACGCACCGTAATGCGCGTAGTGCCGAACAACTCGCTGAGCTTGCGCTCGGCCGGCAACTTGCTGCCCGCCACGAGCAAACCATGGTCGAGCTGCTCCTGAAGGATCTGCCCAATGGCTGTCACCGCTTTTGTTGCCTCATCGCGCATCAACGTTACCTATCTGGACTAGACCAGCACTGTTTCGGGGCAAAACCGCACGACTATTGCGCCGTTCGATCGTGTTGCAAGCCTAGGCAGTGCAGATGACCGAGAGATGACAAAACTACCGAACGGTCGCGCTGACAACTTGCAATACATCGGCCAAGTCCCTTGCCAGCCGGGACTTTGAGGGTGGTCTACGCTTACCGGGCAGCCGTAGATACCGGAGAAAATAATCGCTGGCCAGGCATCCGCCGACATCAAAGTGTCATCCAGCCCCCCTACATTGGCTCAGGTATTGCTGACCTAGACCAACACAAACCGCAATCGCAGCGTTGAACACGACCAAGGAGCTTCGGAATGAAACAGCTTTTCCTGGCAACACTGTTAGGCTCGACCATTGCCATGTGCACCGCCGCCATGGCGGCTGATGATCTGAAAACCCTCGAAGCCGCTGCGAAAGCGGAAGGCGCCGTCAACAGCGTCGGCATGCCCGATGACTGGGCCAACTGGAAAGGCACCTGGGAAGACCTGGCCAAGACCTACGGCCTGAAACACATCGACACCGATATGAGCTCGGCCCAGGAAATCGCCAAGTTCGCCGCCGAGAAAGACAACGCCACCGCCGACATCGGCGACGTCGGCGCCGCTTTCGGCCCGATCGCGGTCAAGCAAGGCGTGGTGCAACCGTACAAGCCGACCACCTGGGATCAAGTGCCTGCATGGGCCAAGGACAAGGACGGCAACTGGGCACTGGCCTACACCGGCACCATCGCTTTCATCGTCAACAAAAAGCTGTTGCACGGCTCCGAAGTGCCGACCAAATGGGCTGACCTCAAGGGCGGCAAATACAAGGTCTCGATCGGTGACGTGAGCACCGCTGCACAAGCGGCCAACGGCGTACTCGCCGCAGCACTGGCCAACGGCGGCGACGAGAAAAACATCCAGCCTGCCCTGCTGCTGTTCGCAGACATCGCCAAGCAGGGTCGCCTGTCGATGGCCAACCCGACCATCGCCACCATGGAAAAAGGCGAGATCGAAGTCGGCGTGGTCTGGGACTTCAACGGCCTGAGCTACAAGGCCAAGATGGCCAACCCGGATGACTACGTGGTGCTGATCCCGTCCGACGGCTCGGTGATTTCCGGCTACACCACCATCATCAACAAATACGCGAAAAACCCGAACGCCGCCAAGTTGACCCGCGAATACATCTTCAGCGACGCCGGCCAGACCAACCTCGCCCGCGGCAACGCCCGTCCGATCCGCGCCGAGCACCTGACCCTGCCGGAAGACGTGAAAGCCAAGCTGCTGCCGAACGAGCAGTACAAGAAGGTTACGCCGATCAAGGACGCCGATGCGTGGGAGAAAACCTCCAAGGCCCTGCCGCAGAAGTGGAACGAAGAAGTCATCGTAGAGATGAAGTAAGCCGATAGATCCCCACTGGGTCTGGCACAAAACCCTGTGGGAGCGGGCTTGCCCGCGATGGCAATTTCACATTCAACACATGGGTTGAATGACATGACGCCTTCGCGGGCAAGCCCGCTCCCACAGGATCCGTGTCGATTTCGAGTTTCCCGTTTTTATTGTTTCGCGGAGTTTTTGCCCCTATGAAGCACAACGTCATCCTTGTCGTGCTCGACGGCCTTAATTACGAGGTCGCGCGTCACGCCATGGGGCATCTGCAGGCTTACGTCGGCGCAGGACGCGCCGCGCTCTACCAGTTGGAGTGCGAGCTGCCGGCCCTGTCCCGACCGCTTTACGAATGCATCCTCACGGGCGTACCGCCCATCGACAGCGGCATCGTCCACAACAACGTCTCGCGCCTGTCCAACCAGCGCAGCATCTATCACTACGCCCGCGATGCCGGTCTGAAAACCGCCGCCGCGGCGTACCACTGGGTCAGCGAGCTGTACAACCGCTCGCCGTTCGTTGCCGCCAGGGATCGTCACACCGATGACCCGGCACTGCCGATCCAGCACGGCCACTTCTACTGGAACGATCACTATCCGGACTCGCACCTGTTCGCCGACGCGGAAAACCTGCGCCTGCGCCACGCCCCGGACTTTCTGCTGATCCATCCGATGAACATCGACGACGCCGGGCACAAGCACGGCCTCGACACCCCGCAATACCGCAACAGTGCCCGCAGCGCCGACATCATTCTCGCCGATTACCTGCAAGGCTGGCTCGATGCTGGCTATCAGGTACTGGTGACCGCCGACCACGGCATGAACAACGATCGCTCGCACAACGGCCTGCTGCCGGAAGAACGCCAGGTGCCGCTGTTCGTGCTCGGTGATGCCTTCAGTCTGAACGCGGACGCCATGCCGAAGCAGACCGACATCTGCGGCACCGTTTGCGATTTGCTCGGCGTACCCCACGACAAACCTGTGTGCCGGGAGTTGCTCAAGTGAACTCAATGACTCGCGGCAAATGGCTGGCCGCCCTGTGCCTGGTGCCTTTTGCGCTGTTCTTTATCGTGTTCGAAATCGCCCCGCTGGTCTGGGTGATGATCAACAGCCTGCAATCGGAAGAGTTCGGCTGGGGTTTCGCCAATTTCAGCAAGATCTTCAATTCGAAGTTCTATCTGCAAGCGATCCAGTACAGCCTCGAAATCAGTTTCTGGTCGAGCGTGTTCGGGATCATCATCGCGGTGCTCGGCGCCTACTCCCTGCGCCGGGTCGATTCGAAACTGCGCAATTTCGTCAACGCTTTCGCCAACATGACCAGCAACTTCGCCGGCGTGCCCCTGGCCTTTGCGTTCATCATCCTGCTCGGCTTCAACGGCAGCATCACCATCATGCTGAAACAGGCCGGGATCATTCAGGATTTCAACCTGTACTCGAAAACCGGACTGATCATCCTCTACACCTACTTCCAGATTCCCCTCGGCGTCCTGCTGCTGTACCCGGCGTTCGATGCCCTGCGTGAAGACTGGCGTGAATCCGCCGCGCTGCTCGGCGCTGACGGCTGGCAGTTCTGGCGCCACATCGGCCTGCCGGTGCTGACCCCGGCCCTGCTCGGCACCTTCGTGATCCTGCTGGCCAACGCCCTCGGCGCCTATGCCACGGTGTACGCGCTGACCACCGGCAACTTCAACGTGCTGCCGATCCGCATCGCGGCGATGGTGTCCGGCGACATTTCCCTCGATCCGAACCTGGCCAGCGCCCTGGCCGTGGTGCTGGTGGCGCTGATGACCCTGGTGACCGTCGTGCATCAACTGCTGCTGAAGAGGAGCTACCATGTCTCGCGCTGAATCCGGCCCGGCCGGCGTCTACCACCGCGTCGTGGTCTACCTGCTGTTCGCCATTCTGCTGCTGCCGCTGCTGGGCACCCTGATCTACTCGATCGCCAGCAGTTGGTCGGCCACCGTGCTGCCCAGCGGCTTCACCTTCAAGTGGTACATCCAGTTGTGGAGCGACCCGCGCTTCCTGCACGCCTTCGGCCAGTCGCTGCTGGTGTGCGTCGGCGCGCTGATCCTCTCGGTGGTGCTGATTTTGCCGCTGCTGTTCGTGGTGCATTACCACTTCCCGAAACTCGATGCGCTGATGAACATCCTGATCCTGCTGCCCTTCGCGGTACCGCCGGTGGTGTCGTCGGTGGGTCTGTTGCAGCTCTATGGTTCCGGGCCGTTCGCAATGGTCGGCACGCCGTGGATCCTGATCGGTTGCTACTTCACCGTGGCGCTGCCGTTCATGTACCGGGCGATTACCAACAACCTGCAGGCGATCAACCTGCGCGACCTGATGGACGCCGCCCAACTGCTTGGCGCCAGCACCTTTCAGGCCGCGTTTCTGGTGGTGCTGCCGAACCTGCGCAAGGGCCTGATGGTCGCGTTGCTGTTGTCGTTCTCGTTCCTGTTCGGTGAGTTCGTGTTTGCCAACATTCTGGTCGGCACCCGCTACGAAACCCTGCAGGTCTACCTCAACAACATGCGCAACAGCAGCGGCCACTTCACCAGTGCTCTGGTGATTTCCTACTTCTTTTTCGTGCTGGTCCTGACCTGGGTCGCCAACATCTTGAACAAGGACAAAAGCGAATGAGCTATGTCAGCGTCCAACACCTGCAAAAAAACTACGCCGGCACCACGGTGTTCAGCGACATCAACTGCGAAATCCAGAAGGGTGAATTCGTCACCTTGCTCGGCCCGTCCGGTTGCGGCAAATCCACCCTGCTGCGTTGCATCGCCGGCCTGACGCCGGTGGATGGCGGCAAGATTCTGCTCGATGGCGTCGACATCGTGCCGCTGACGCCACAGAAACGCGGGATCGGCATGGTGTTCCAGAGCTATGCGCTGTTTCCCAACATGACCGTGGAGCAGAACGTCGCCTTTGGTCTGCGCATGCAAAAGGTCAATCCGGACGACAGCCACAAGCGTGTCACCGAGGCGTTGAAACTGGTTGAACTCAACGACTTCGCCAGTCGTTATCCACATCAACTCTCCGGCGGTCAGTGCCAGCGTGTCGCCCTCGCCCGCTCTTTGGTCACCCGCCCGCGTCTGTTGTTGCTGGATGAACCGCTGTCGGCCCTTGATGCACGGATTCGCAAACACCTGCGTGAACAGATCCGTCAGATCCAGCGCGAGCTCGGCCTGACCACGATTTTCGTCACCCACGATCAGGAAGAAGCCCTGACCATGTCTGACCGGATTTTCCTGATGAATCAGGGAAAGATCGTACAAAGCGGCGATGCCGAAACCCTCTACACCGCACCGGTCGACGTGTTCGCCGCCGGTTTCATCGGCAACTACAACCTGCTGGATGCCGAGAGTGCCTCGAAGCTGTTGCAGCGGCCGATCAACCACCGCATCGCGATTCGCCCGGAGGCCATCGAACTGAGCCTGAACGGCGAACTCGATGCGCAGATTCGCAGCCACAGCCTGCTGGGCAACGTGATCCGCTACCGCATCGAGGCCCGGGGCGTGGAACTGGTGGTGGATGTGCTCAACCGTTCGGCGGCGGATCTGCATCCCGACGGTCAGCGCCTGGCGCTTTCCATCGATCCGACAGCCCTGTGTGAGGTAGCCTGATGACTTTGCTGACGTTGAAGAGAGAACTGCACTGATGGCCCTGGCAATTTTTGATCTGGACGAAACCCTGATCCACGGCGACTGCGCCACCCTCTGGAGCGAGCAGATGGGCCGCCTGGGCTGGGTCGATCCCGAGTCGTTCATGCGCAAGAACAATGAACTCATGGACGCCTACAGCCATGGCAAGTTGCGCATGGAAGACTACATGGAGTTCAGCCTCGAACCGCTGATCGGTCGCACCCCGGAAGAAGTCGAGCATCTGGTTGGTCCCTGGGTGGAAGACTTCATCGAGCCGATCATCTTCAGCGACGCGACCAAAACCATCGCCGCCCACCGCAAGGCCGGTGACCGGATTCTGGTGATCTCGGCCTCGGGCACACACCTGGTCAAACCGATTGCCGAACGACTTGGCATCGATGAAGTTCTGGGCATCGAACTCGAAGTGGCCCATGGCGTGTACAGCGGCCACACCGTGGGCACCCTGACCTATCGCGAAGGCAAGATCACCCGTTTGCTGGAGTGGCTGGACGCCGAAGAGGAAAACCTTGAGGGCGCGAGTTTCTATTCCGACTCACGCAATGACCTGCCGCTGCTGCTGAAGGTGGATTTCCCGCACGTGGTCAATCCGGATCCGGTGTTGCGCGAGCAGGCCGAGAAAGCTGGCTGGCCGATCCATCTCTGGAAGTAAGCGATTGCCTTGTGGGAGCACACTTGCTCCCACAAGCCTTGATGGTCAGCTCAGGCTGTCGTCGATCACCAGTACCAGCTTCCCGGCGACCGTGTTGCTCGCCAGCTCGGCGAACGCCGCCTCGGCATCCTTGATCGCAAAGGTTTTGGCCAGTTGCGGCTTCAGGCGCCCTTCGGAAAACAGCGGCCACACGTGCTGGCTCAGATCGCTGAACAGATCCGCCTTGAACTGATCGTCGCGGCTGCGCAGGGTCGAGCCCAGCAGTTGCACACGCTTGGCCAGCACCTGGGCCAGATCGAGTTTCGCTTCGCGGCCACCCATCAGGCCGATCAACACCCAGCGTCCGTCCTGAGCCATCAGCTTCAGATTCAGCGCCGAGTAATTGCCGCCGACCGGATCCAGGATCACATCGAACGGCCCGAAGTCCCGCAGGCTTTCCAGATCGTCAGTGCGCACCACACCGCCCTGGGCGCCCAGCGCTTCACAGTAGGCCAAACGCTCGGCCGATCCGACGCTGACCCAGCACGGATTGCCAAACGCCTTGCACAGTTGAATGGCGGCGGAACCGATGCCACTGGCGCCGGCATGCAGAAGAACTTTCTCACCCGGTTTGAGCGCAGCGAGTTGAAACACATTCAGCCAGACCGTCGCGTATACCTCAGGCAGTGCAGCCGCTTCGATCAGCGACACACCTTCCGGAACCGGCAGCACATGCCGCCCGTCGACGACCACTTCTTCGGCCATCCCGCCCCCGGCCAGCAAGGCGCAGACCCGATCACCGACCTGCCAGGACGAGCCGGCGCCGACTTCGCTGATCACTCCGGAGCATTCAAGCCCCAGCACCTGACTGGCACCCGGCGGCGGTGGATAAAGCCCCGCCTTCTGTAATAAATCCGCGCGATTGAGGCCCGCTGCCGCCACCCGGATGCGAACTTGTCCTACATCACATGTAGGACTTGGTTCATCAACCCATGCCACTTGACCTTCAACGCCTTGCAATGCCTTCACAGTGCCTCCATAGTGAGTCTGGACTGAGCCCGAAGCTGTAGCGCCGGGCTTTTTGCATTATGCGACCGGCCCTGGGGTCTGAACGATCGCTGAACAGCAGTTATCGTACAGAGCGTAGAGGTACCGGCGACTTCAAAGACGGCCTAATATGCGTTATCAATTGTCCCCGCGTCGAATCAGCATGAAGCATCTGCTCCCCAGCACCGCCCTCGCTCTTTTCATCGGTATCGGCCTCTTGCCGGTGTCGGGCAGCACATTCGCAGCCAACAGCTGGGACAAGTTGCAGCCTGATCGCGATGAAGTGATTGCCAGTCTGAACGTCGTCGAGTTGCTCAAGCGCCACCACTACAGCAAGCCGCCGCTCGACGATGCGCGCTCGGCGATCATCTACGACAGCTACATCAAGCTGCTGGACCCATCGCGCAGCTACTTCATGGCCAGCGACATCGCCGAATTCGACAAGTGGAAGTTCCAGTTCGACGACTTCCTCAAGAGCGGCGACCTCAACGCCGGCTTCACCATCTACAAGCGTTATCTGGACCGCGTGAAGGCGCGTCTGGACTTCGCGATCGCCGAGCTGGACAAAGGCGTCGACAAGATGGACTTCACCACGAAGGAAACCTTGCTGATCGATCGCAAGGATGCCCCGTGGCTCAAGTCCACTGCCGAACTTGACGACCTGTGGCGCAAACGCGTCAAGGACGAAGTGCTGCGGCAGAAGATCGCCGGCAAAGAGCCGAAGCAGATCCAGGAAACCCTGACCAAGCGCTACAAGAACCAGTTGGCGCGTCTGGACCAGACCCGTGCCGAAGACATCTTCCAGGCGTACATCAACACCTTCGCCATGTCTTACGATCCGCACACCAACTATCTGTCGCCGGATAACGCGGAAAACTTCGACATCAACATGAGCCTGTCCCTCGAGGGCATCGGCGCCGTGTTGCAGAGCGACAACGACCAGGTGAAGGTCGTGCGCCTGGTGCCGGCAGGTCCTGCGGACAAGACCAAGCAGGTTGCTCCTGCCGACAAGATCATCGGCGTTGCCCAGGGCAACAAAGAGATGGTCGACGTGGTCGGCTGGCGCCTGGACGAAGTGGTCAAGCTGATCCGTGGTCCGAAAGGCACCGTGGTACGTCTGGAAGTCATCCCGGCCAGCAATGCGCCGAACGACCAGACCAGCAAGATCGTGCCGATCACCCGTGAAGCGGTGAAGCTCGAAGACCAGGCCGTGAAGAAATCCATCCTGAGCCTCAAACAGGACGGCAAGGACTACAAGCTCGGCGTGATCGAGATTCCGGCCTTCTACCTGGACTTCAAGGCGTTCCGCGCCGGTGATCCGGATTACAAGAGCACCACTCGCGACGTCAAGAAACTGCTGACCGAACTGCAGAAAGAGAAAGTCGACGGCGTGGTCATCGACCTGCGCAACAACGGCGGCGGTTCCCTGCAGGAAGCTACCGAGCTGACCAGCCTGTTCATCGACAAGGGCCCTACCGTGCTCGTGCGTAACGCCGATGGCCGGGTCGACGTGCTTGAAGACGAAAACCCGGGCGCGTTCTACAAAGGCCCGATGGCGCTGCTGGTCAACCGCCTGTCCGCCTCGGCTTCGGAGATCTTCGCCGGCGCCATGCAGGACTACCACCGCGCACTGATCATCGGTGGCCAGACCTTCGGCAAAGGCACCGTGCAGACCATTCAGCCGCTGAACCATGGCGAACTGAAGCTGACCCTGGCCAAGTTCTACCGGGTTTCCGGCCAGAGCACCCAGCATCAGGGCGTACTGCCGGACATCGACTACCCGTCGATCATCGACACCAAGGAAATCGGCGAGAGCGCCCTGCCGGAAGCCATGCCGTGGGACACCATCCGCGCGGCGATCAAACCGGCGGTCGACCCGTTCAAGCCGTACCTGGCCCAGCTCAAGTCCGAGCATGATGCCCGCTCGGCGAAGGACGCGGAGTTCGTGTTCATCCGCGACAAGTTGGCCCTGGCGCAGAAGCTGCTGGAAGAGAAAACCGTCAGCCTCAATGAAGCCGATCGTCGTGCCCAGCACGCCGACATCGACGCCAAGCAACTGGCGATGGAAAACATCCGTCGCAAGGCCAAAGGCGAAGAACCGCTCAAAGAGCTGAAGAAAGAGGACGACGACGCCCTCGCGGCAGCCGAGCCGGACAAGGTCAAACCGGAAGACGACGCCTACCTGAGCGAGACCGGGCGCGTGTTGCTGGATTACCTGAAGCTGAGCAATCAGGTGGCCAAGAAGTAAGGTGATGGCAATTTAATGGTGACGATCCCCGGATCGTCATCAAACAGTCATCATTCTGTCGTGCAATAAAGGACTGGGAGCGGTTCTCTTCATCGAGAGCGCTCCCAGTCCTTTTTTTATCGCCAGAGATTGCCATGACCACGACCGAACAGCTGAGTGCCTTGAGCTCGATCCTGACTCAAAGCGGTTTGCACAGCCTGTTCCAGCCGATCATTTGCCTCTCTGAACGACGCATTCTCGGTTATGAAGCCCTGACTCGCGGCCCGTCCAACAGCCCGCTGCACTCCCCCATCGCCCTGTTCGCCGTGGCTCGTCAGGCCGGGCGTTTGAGCGAACTGGAAATCGCCTGCCGGCAAAGCGCCTGCCGCCGTTTCAACGAACAGCAACTGCCGGGCAAACTGTTTCTCAACGTCTCTCCCGAATCCCTGCTCGAAGCCGCACACCAGCCGGGGCGCACGCTGCAACTGCTGCAGGACTTCGGCATTCCACCGAGCCAGGTGGTGATCGAACTCACTGAGCAGACGCCGATCGACGACTTCCAATTGCTGCAGACCGCTCTGCATCACTATCGGGCGATGGGGTTTTCGATTGCCCTCGACGATCTGGGCGCGGGTTATTCGAGCCTGCGCCTGTGGTCGGAGCTGCGGCCGGATTACGTGAAGATCGACCGGCACTTTATCGACGGCATTCACCAGGATGCGCTGAAACGCGAGTTCGTCGGATCGATCCTGCAAATCGCCAAGGCCTCCCGGGCCCAGGTAATTGCCGAAGGTATCGAATTGCCGGAAGAGCTAGCGGTGCTGACCGAGATGGGTGTGGATCTGGTCCAGGGCTACCTGCTCGGGCGTCCGCAAGAACACCCGCCACGCGACGCCCGGGCCCTGATGCCCAAACACGACAGCAGCGCCGTGGCGCTGAATGACGAAGGCAGCGACCTCAGCGCCCTGCTCAACGATCAGCCGGCCGTGAATCGCGACACACCCACCGCCACGGTCCTCGAAGCGTTTCGACGCCAGGCCAACCTGAACTCACTGGCGGTACTCGACGAACAAGGCCAACCCTGCGGCATCGTGCATCGCCATTCATTGTCCGACGCGCTGCTCAAGCCATTCGCCACCGACCTGTTCGCCCGCAAACCGATCAGCCGCCTGATGAACGACGACTTCCTCGCCGTGGAAATGAGCCAGTCGCTGCAACAAGTCAGCCGCCTGATCACCAGCCGCGCCCGACAGCGCATCGAAGAAGATTTCATCATCACCCTCAATGGCAGCTATCTGGGCCTGGGGCGGGTGATCGACGTGCTCAAACTGATTACCGAACTGAAAATCCAGCAGGCTCGGTATGCCAATCCGCTGACTCTGCTACCCGGCAACGTACCGATCCAGCAATGCCTCACCCGCCTGCTGCAACAGGGACGGGAGTCGGTTATTTGCTATGTCGATATCGATAGCTTCAAACCCTTTAACGATATCTATGGGTATGGGCGGGGGGATGAGGTGTTGTTGTGTCTGGCCCAATGCCTGAACGAACGTGTCGACCCATCCCGTGATTTCGTCGGGCATATTGGCGGGGATGATTTCCTGTTGGTGCTCGGGCCGGAGGATTGGCGTAAACGGCTGAACCAATTACTGGATGATTTCCAGAGCCAATGTCGACGGTTTTATCGGCCCGAACACCTTGAGGCTGGGTGTTTTGTTGCGCCGAATCGCCAGGGAATTCGGCAGGAGTTTCCGTTGTTGTCACTGTCCATTGGCGTGGTGCATTTGCATCCTGAAGCTTGTGCGCAACTGGATGCGAGCCAGTTGGCGGAGATGGCTTCGCAGGCGAAGCATCATGCTAAGAATGTGCCGGGGTATAGTGTGCATGTGATTGATAGTCTCGCCGCTTCCGAGCTTCACTCTCCGCAACTAATGGGTCAACGCTGAGCCCCAGACCACGTCCCCCGCGGAAGCAGGGCTGCACACGAAGGGTAGGTTAACGTAACTAATTAAATACCAAAACACTAACTCAGCAAACAAAGCCAATAACTCCAATTATTTATTTTAATTTTAACAGTCACACTCACCATGTGGATCTATCCTCACTCGCTGCGAGTTCAAGGTCTTCCCTCCAGATATCTCCCGCCAAACGGTAGACCTCTTTAAAAAAACAACGTGAATTGTCTAACGCATACCATTCCCCCCTGGGCCAGCTAGACGTCTCGCACTCATCAATACAAAAGAGACTACTAAAATCATAGCTTGAATCATCTAACGCTACTTTTAAGGCTTCAACCAAAACCAGCTTATGTCTATATGAAAGGTATGGCAGGTTCAGACAATACTTCCTGATGAGAATCTCTCTATCCTCAGGAATATTCGGATTATATACAGCTAGTTCTAGGCCTCGAGTCTCCTCTCGATCATAAACATCGAAAACGCCAATAAACCAGGTTAATCTTGGTTCGAATCGCTCATTCAAATAGGGATCTTTCAGCATTATTTTTTCTCCGACGGGAAGCCTGTAAATGGTTCTTGCGTGTTTATCTCATCAAACTTAACTTCAAACCAGTTCATATTCTCATTCAGTATCGGATTTTGCGGATCTGTCCTATTTGGTTTATACCCCCGCCCTGCTCCAGGCAATTCAAACCTAACTATCGGATTATCATTCTGATCCTTTCCCGTATGCCTGATTAAGCCATTTTTATCCCTAGTCATCGCCTTATTTAATGCACCCAAATGCATTCGCCAGTTATGAAACTGTGAGCTTGGATTTCCTCTGGGTGGTGTTGGGGTGGCGCCAGTGTGAGGATCAGTACCATCGATAGCTCGCTGCCTAAGTGCCGGATCAGAAATTTCAGAACTATGTTTTTTGACGGTGTGCATACCATAAAGGTCTTCATATTCAGTTACGCGTCGCTTGGCGTTCTCCTCTGCTACCTCATCAATCCTCGCCCGCCGCTCCTGCGCTGCCATCTTTGGCAGAGGGGGCGCGCCCTCTTCGACGACCACGCGACCCGCTTCGTATCGCATCGGACGGCGCGGGGTCGGCGGCGGGCAAGTACAACTCAACCCCAACGGATCCACCCACCCCGTCGGATTCGGCACGTACCGGTACTGATTCAACCCACCCGCCAGCTTCACCGGATCCGGTGTCAGGTACCGTCCAACGTCCGGGTCGTAATACCGATGCCGGTTGTAATGCAGCCCGCTTTCCGCATCGAAGTACTGCCCCTGAAAGCGCAGCGGCTGGTCGAGGTAGTCGTCGGTCGCCAGTTCCAGCGAGGTGACCTTGCCGTAGGCGCTGTATTTGGCTGACCAGACGATGTCGCCGCTGTAGTCGGTCAGTTCCTGCGGGGTGCCGAGGTGGTCGAGTTGGTAGTAGAACGGGCAGGCGCGTTTTGGGCCCTTGCCGTCGAGCATCGCCAGAGGGCGGAAGGTGCCAGGTTCGTAGATGAAGCTGCGGTGCTGTTCCTGGCTGCTTTCGGCGATCAGGTGGTCGCCTTGCCAGAAGAACTCGGTGGTCTGGCCGTCGACGGTTTTGCGGATGCGGCGACCGAAGGCGTCGTATTGGTAGGTGGCGCTGCTGCCATCCGGACGGGTCAGACCGATCAGGCGGTGCTGGCTGTCGTAGCGGTATTCAGTGACCAGTTGTTGGGCGCGACCACGGCGTTCGCGGATCAGGTTGCCGAAGGCGTCGTAGTCGTAGTGGCGGTCGCCCTGCATCAGCAGGCGATTGCCCTTGATGCTGGTCGGGCCCGGGTGGTCTTGCATCAGCAGGTTGCCGGCCGGGTCGTGGGCGAAGTTTTCCGGCACGTCATCACGGGTGTGTCGCACGCGGATCAGCCGGTCGAGGGCGTCGTACTGGTAGCTGCGCTGGCCGTGGCGGGTGTCGGTGATGTGTTCGAGATTGCCGTTGGCGCTGTAGGCAAAGTCGCGGCGGTACAGCGCGCTGCGTTGATGGCCTACGGCGTGGGACAGCAAGCGGCCCTGCTCGTCGTAGGCATATTCGCTGAGCAACAGGCCCTGCTGGCGCTGCTGTTCGCGACCGTTCTGGTAGACGTGGCGGGTGAGCAAGGCGCCGTTGAGGTCGATCGCGGTCAGCGTGCCGCCCTTGGCGTAGTGGTAATCGAGCTTGCTGTTGTCCGGCAGACGCATCCGGGTGAGTTGGCCACAGGCGTCGTAGGTGTAACGCAAGGTGCCCCAGCCCTGATGCTCGCGGACCAGGCGGCCCTGCAGATCGTATTCGAAGGCCAGTGGGTGATCCTGGCCGTCATCCACCCCGACCAAGCGGCCTAGACGGTCGTAGCGGTATTCAACCGTGTTGCCATCAGGCAGGGTCTTGCGGAGCAGACGCCCGGCACTGTCACGCTCATAAGCGGTGACCAGCGTCGAGCCGTCATCGCCGTATTCAGTCTTCTCCAGCAGATGACCGTTGCGGTCGTAGGCATACGCGGTACGTCGACCATCAAAACCGGTTTCCTGTCGGATCAATCCGGTGGGCGTGTAGTCCAGCCGGTACTTTTCGCCAGACTCGTTCTCGATCTCCGTCAGCAACAGCTGCGCATGGTCGTAGCGGTATTGCAGCCGCGTGCCGTCGGGATTGATCCGCCGGCTGACCAGGTGCAGATCGTCGTCATACTCGTAGCGGGTGATCCGACCCAGCTCATCGCGTTCGGCGGTGATCTGGCCGTAGGCGCTGTAGGACCAGGCACGGGTGGCGCCATTCGGCAAGGTGGTCTGGATCAGCCGGCCAACGGCGTCCCACACATGGCGGGTGACCGCGCCGTGTTCGTCCTGCGCCGTAATCCGTCGCCCCAAGGCATCGTAGGAGAACTTGCGAACCCCACCGTCCGGCAGACTTTCCTCGATCAACTGGCCAAGGTCGTTCCACACGAACACGTGCCGGCCACTGTCCGGATAACGGATCGACAGCAGCCGCCCCTGCGGGTCGTAGTGGTAATGGGTGGCATGGCCGTCAGGATCGACCGCCTCGGTGATATCGCCCTGGGCATTGCGCCGGTAGGTCCACTCCGCCTCGCCCCGGCTACGGCGGTGCAGGAAACCATTGCGATACTCGTAGGACGTCGGCGCATCGTCCGGCGGAATCAGCGCGATCAGCCGTCCGACGTCGTCGTAGCAGTACTCGGTGACTGCCCCCAGCGCATCCTGCTCGGCGATCAGTCGGCCTTGCGCATCGTAGGCCTTGAGCTGCTCGCCACCGTCGGCGGCGACCTGGCGTACCAGCCGCGCCGTGTCGTCGTGGACGTAAACCTCTTCACGACCGTCGACGTACTGCACCCGCACACTGCCGGCGTCATCCCAGACGTAACGCGTGTCCATCTGCGAAAACGACGCCCAGTGCCGCACGCAACGCGCCGCCTTGCCGGAACGCTCCCACTCCCAGAAGAAGCTCGCGCCGCCCGTCAACTGCCGCTGCAGGATGACGTGCTGATCGTCGTAGTCGTAATGCTCGCTTTCGCCGACGGCGTTGGTCGCTTCGATCAACCGATGACGGGCATCGAAGCGGTAGCTGATCAGCGTCTGCTCGGTACGCCAGGCAGACTCCCGAAAAACCTGATAATCGACCGCGACCAGATGCGCCCGCTCGTAGCGCAGCAACAACGAACGACCGGCCCCGTTATCGAGGCGCTCAACGCGATCCAGACGATCACGCGCAATACGCAGCCGGTTGCCGTACGCATCGCTAATCGCCGTCAGACGCCCAGCCCGAAAGTGATAAAACCGCGCCGCCTCACCCGCCAGCGCAACAATCAGCTCCTCCGGCTCATCCCCGAGAAAGATCGCCGCCCGCGACAGACTGTTGTGAATCGCCGGCCGCTCGCCACTCGGCAGGGGAAACCGCGTCCGCCGGTTCTCATGGTCAATCCAGACCACCCCGTCGCCATCAACTTCCAGCCGATGCGCCAGCGAATGGCTCCAGCCAAACCCCAACCCGACATCGATTTCCGCCGCACTGGTGCGATACAGCCGGCTGAACTCGAACGGCAGCAATCCATCCAACACGCCATCGGTCAGGGTCAGCAGCTCCTCGCCGGTGACCATCGACACCGGGCAACCGTTAGTGCAGGTCCGGGGCACACAGTCGGCGCTGTCGCCGTTGGGGTTCTTCGCCTGATCAGGCTTGTCGTCGTGATGCTCGTCTTTTTTCAGGGAAGCGTTGCGTTTGGCATCCCAGCGCAACTGCATGCGACCCTTTTTCACCCCGGCAGCGATGCCCCGTGCGGCGACAGATTTGTAGTGGTTCACGTAGTCGATGACGGCGCCGACAATGCCAAACAACGCCTTCACCAGACGCGTCACCGCCGACAACAACTGAGCGCCACGATCCACCAGGCGCAAGGTCAGATACGCAATCCCCGCCCCGGCACCAACGAAGGTCAGCACAACGCCGATCAACACATCGATCAGCAGTTGCACCACCACCATCGAGACGGCCTCGGCGGTTTTCCCCGCGAGTTCGCCAGGCGGCAGCATCTCGAGCCACAGACTGGCCGTGCGCAGCAACAGACACAGCGCCGCCTCGTCACTGACGAGCAGTTGGAGCTGCTCCATTTTCTCCGGCATCGACTGCGCGAACTCGGCCAATGCCGTCGCGCTATCTCCCAGCCGGCCCGCAAACTGAAGAGGATTCTGGAGAATCTCCGACAGCAGCCCGAGGCTGTCCCACACCCCCTCGATCGCCGCCCAGCTCCCGGCCAGCAGGCCGTTACCCGCCGCCGTCGCCACCGACTGCGACCACTGCGGCTTGAAACCCTGCCACTCGTTGCGCAACCAACTGTCCAGCTGCCGGGTCAGGCCATCGTAGGACTCGAAAAGCGCATCAACCTGCTGCTCGCTGGCCTCGCCGTGCACCACCACCCGGTAGAACTTGCCCGGCTTACCGGTGAACAAACCCTTGCCCTGAGCATCGAGCGTGACCGACTTGACCTCGCCGCCATCCACCGCCACCACATCGACAGCGATGTCGCCCAACGGAATGTCGTACACCGACTCGAACTTGCTCTCGATCTCCATCCGCCCGGTTTCGGGGCATTGCACGACAGCCGAAGAGAAACGCTTGTCGCCAATCGCGACCGCCGTGCTGTGTGCGCCGAAACGGATGATCCGTTCCATACCCATCAACGACGGCAGATCGGCCGCATGGCTGATACTGTCGGCCGAGCGACTGAACCAGTGCCTGAGCTGTTCGCGATAGAGATCGAGGGTGCGGGGAAAGCTGTCGAGCTCCTGCTCGATGCGGGTGACAGCTTCCATCAGCGCATTCCCATGCGCATGACGAAATGAAAAACCGGGTCGAACATATGCGTTCCCTCGCGCAAAAATCAGGCGAAGGACTTTGCGGGGGATCAAACGGAAAAGAAGTCAGGCGAGTAGGCGGAGGATGTAGGAGAAGTCTGTAACTGATCTTTATCGAACAGCAGACGCAAAACGGGGCGGGAGGTTTCCCTCTCGCCCCGCTCACGGAACAGATGACTTGTTTACGAAGAAGAGTCCCGGCCGGCCAACTCCTTCAATTTGAGTTCGGCCAACGGATGTCCGGCCTTGGCGGCCATGGTCCACCAACGAGCCGCTTCCAAAGGGTCCGGAGCCTTGCTCGGTGTACCGGCAAGACTGATGACACCGACTTGATACGCGGCCTTGCCATCCCCGGCCAGCGCCGCCAGTCGCAGCAGCCGGACGCCCTCCTCACGCGCCCCAAGGCCCACGCCGCGAAACGTCAGGATGTGGCCGTAAAAGCTTTGCGCGCCGACATCGCCCAGGTTGGCCATTCGCGCAAATTGCCCTTCGAGCCAGCGCCAGCCTCGGGGCTGACGGACAAACCATGCCCAGTGAAACAGCCTACGGGCCAGCCAGTAACTTGCCCGCGCCTTGAGTCGTAAAAACACTCAGGCCTCCGCCGATTCCGGGTACTCGTACTCAAAGACCCGCACCACTTCCGAGGCATGCCAAGAGGCGGCGGCAACACCATCGGACGGGCCGGAAAATCGCCCCAGACGCTCGACACACTCAAAGAAACCGGTGCGTGGCAGACGACTGGCGCCCTGGCTGATTACCAGCGAACTGCGCAACGGTTGTTCGGCTTTCGCGTCCAGCGCAGCCAGATGCTCCAGCGCAGCGGTCAGGGTCTGCATCGCCGGAGTCGGCAGTTGCAGACGTTCGAGCAAGGCTCGATAGGTCAGAAGATGGCGCTGCCTGCGCGCCTGGTCCAGCTCCCCCAGCAATCCGTCCCAATGTTGACGACTGATGCGTACGCTCACGATTGTTCCCTCCACCCTGGCACCGTCAACTCCCAGGCCAGGCTGCGGCGAATCGCAGCGTCGGGCAGACGCTCACCGCTTTCAATCATGGCCAGGTAAGACGGGCTGATGCCTACCGTGCGGGCGAGCGCCTCGATGGCGATGCCCTTCCCTTCGCGCAAACTGCGTAATTGATCCAGACCTGGAAGAATCGGGTCCGGTGTGGCCGCAAGCGGCGCTGGAGCCGGTTGCGACGGTGCTTCGTTAATGCCTGCTGCTTTCAGTAGAGCCTGATACTGAGCCCATGGCAGAACCGCATATTCGGGTTCGCCATCGCGTGCAATTATCTGAATATCCATGACTACCCCGTAGGACAACAACACTTAGCGAGTCGGCACTTTTCCCTAGAAGTGTAATCCTAACAGCGGCCAAGGTCGTGGGGGGTATCTATCTGTATAAGAGGCTGTCGCGATTCAGGACTTTTTCGGGCCCTGAAGCTGAAGCTGTTCGGGTGTATCGGGCAGTCGCTCGACAACCCTGAGCTTTTCCGGCGCCTGCCGTTGGCGCCACAAACGGAACGCACTGAGCTCGTCGTCGAGGGTTTTCATTACCCAGGCAAGAACCGCAATGTCATCGAGCATGCCGAAAACGGGAATGAAATCCGGGATCGCATCCACCGGACTGAGGAAGTACATCAGGCCCGCAACGACCGAAATCATTGCCTTGGGACTGATCGCGCGATACTCGCCACGCCAGTACGCCAGGCACAGCGCCTGGAGCAATCGCAGGTCATCCTTCAGCTTGCCGAGACGATTGCCCTGGGCAGCACCTTTGCTGGCCACGGCAAACAACAGTGTCGGCAAGCGGCCACGCGCCAGGAGTCGTCCGGCCAATGGCAGGAACCGGGCGAAATTCCATGGAGCTTTCATCTATTTCTCCCGTTGAAATGTTATCCACACAAATTGTGGATAACCTTGTGAACAGAGCTGCATTTCAACGCTGAGAGCCCCGGTTCATAAGGGCTGCGCTCAGATCGGGCGTTTTTTACTCACATAAAAAACCCCAATATTTCATTGACTTGGCGGCTCAGGGCGTCTAGCGCGGGCAGCTACAAAGTCTAGGACTGTCGTGGCGCCTGTCGGTTCGGTCTGTTTACGCCGGGCGCCGACCAGATGCAACAACGCCCCGCATTAGCGAGGCGTTGTTGTCGAAACCGGGGCCAATTACTTGGCTGCGGCGTCTTCCTTGGCTGGATCCTTGATGGCCAGCAGTTCCAGATCGAAGACCAGAACCGAGTTGGCCGGAATCGCCGGGCTTGGCGATTGGGCGCCGTAAGCCAGATCGCTAGGAATGTACAGCTTGTACTTCTCGCCAACGTGCATCAGTTGCAGGCCTTCGACCCAACCCGGGATCACGCCGCTGACCGGCAGATCGATCGGGCTGCCGCGCTCGACGGAGCTGTCGAATACGGTGCCGTTGGTCAGCTTGCCGGTGTAGTGAACGGTCACTACGTCGGTAGGCTTGGGCTGTGGGCCGTCGGCTTTCTTGACCACTTCGTACTGCAGACCGGAAGCGGTAGTGGTCACGCCGGCTTTCTTGCCGTTTTCTTCGAGGAATTTCTTGCCGGCGGCTGCCGACTCTTCGCTCATCTTGGCCATGCGCTCTTCGGCACGCTTTTGCAGTGCAGCGAAGGCTTCGACCAGATCTTCATCTTTCAGCTTCTGTTCTTTCTTGCCGACGGCATCTTCGATGCCCTGGGCTACCGCTTTGGAGTCCAGATCATCCATGCCTTCCTGAGCAAGGCTCTTGCCCATGTTCAGGCCGATACCGTAGGAAGCTTTTTGCGCCGGGGTTTTCAGCTCTACGCTGGTCTGCGAATCACAACCCGCGAGGACCAGGCTAACCAGGGCAACCGCCGCCGCCAACCGATGCTGTTTCATGCTATTTCCTTGTTCATGCGCCGAAAGGGCAATCGAGTAAAGCCGCGAGCTTATCAGGCCGCCACGACCAATGGCTACCGGCATGAGAGCAGGAATCTTCCGATAAGTTCAGGGATTAAAAAGCATTTGGGCAAAGCCATGATGAAGCTTCTGTCATCTTGCCCTGACAGTGACCGACGCCCCTTCCCACAACACTTGGCGTAATGGCCACTTGCCGCACACGACTCGGCTCAGGCATAACAGCGCAACAACTCGACAAGGATGTTCATCTTGCGCCTCTTATTCCGTGTGCTGACGCTGATCGTGGTACTGCTGGGACTGGTCCTGGCGGTGGTTCTCTACTATGTCGCCAATCCGAAATTGCCCTTCCCCGCCCCCGTAAAACAAGTGCATTACCTCAAGCAATGGAGCGATGAGCAGCGTCAGACCTATTACTTCACGCCGCAAGGCACCCAGGTCAAAGGGCTGCGTTATGAGTGGTTCCAGGCTTTGGAACTGCCCTTCTCGCAGCAACGTTTCGCGTCCCCGGAATACCTCGCACGCTTCGGTTTTCTGGTCGATCCGCAGCAAAAAGCCACGCCGAATAATCCGGGGAATCTGCCGGTGGGTTTCACCCGGCATCAAAATCCGGGCAGCTCCGAGCAATATCTGGACATCACCTGCGCGGCCTGCCACACCGGTGAACTGCATCTCAATGGCCAGGCAGTACGTATTGATGGCGGTTCGGCGCAGCACGTATTGCCTTCCAGCGTTCCTACGTTGCGCGGAGGCAGTTTCGGACAGGCCCTGGTCGCCAGTCTGACCTCCACTTACTACAACCCATGGAAATTCGAACGCTTCGCCCGAAACGTATTGGGCAACGATTACGACGCGCGCCGCGAACAACTGCGCAAAGACTTCAAAGGATCGCTGAATACATTCCTCAAAGTGGCGTGGAACGACACCCATCGCGGCCTCTATCCCACCGAGGAAGGTCCTGGCCGAACCGATGCATTCGGACGAATCGCCAACGCGACCTTCGGCGATGCAATCTCCCCCACCAACTATCGCGTGGCCAACGCCCCGGTGGATTACCCGCAACTGTGGGACATGTGGACGTTCGACTGGGTGCAATGGAATGGCTCGGCGCAGCAACCGATGGCGCGCAACATCGGCGAGGCACTTGGGGTTGGCGCAACCCTGAATTTCTTCGATGCCAACGGCCAGCCGCTGCAAGGTGATGAACGTTATGCATCGAGCGTGCGCGTGCGCGATCTGCACAAGATCGAAGAAACCCTGCAAAAACTTCAGCCACCTGCCTGGCCAGAAGAACTGTTTGGCAACGTCGACAAACTATTGGCGGCCAGGGGGCGAGCCCTGTTTACCGAAAACTGTGCTGGCTGCCATGTCCCTCGGGTGACGCAGGAAAGTGAACGCTGGGTCCAGCATCTGCACATGCTGCCGGTGGATGTCATCGGCACCGATCCTAACGCGGCCAACAACATCGCCAATCACCGTTTCGACCTGACGGCGCTGCAATGGAATCCGGCGGAACTGGAGAAAATGGACGTGAAACTGCATCCCACGCCCAAAGAACCGCTCGATCTCAGCCAGTTATCCGTGGCCAAGGGCCTGGCTTACGTGACGGCATTCGTTGAAAACCGCGCTTATCGTGAAGCGGGCGTCACAGCGCAGGAAAAACCGGAACTCGACGGCTTCGGTCTGCCCATCGGCGTCCGGGAAAAAGTCGCCTACAAGGCCCGGCCACTTGCTGGTGTATGGGCTACCCCGCCATTCCTGCACAACGGCTCGGTGCCGAGCCTGTATCAACTGCTGTCGCCGCAGGATGAACGCTCCACCACTTTCTATAAAGGCTCTCTGGAATACGACCCTCGGCATCTGGGGTATCGCACCGAAGCCTTTACCAACGCTTTCCTGTTCGACACGCGCATCACCGGCAACCACAACAGTGGCCATGAATTCCGCGCCGGCGAGCGTGGTAACGGGGTCATCGGACGATTGTTGCAGCCTGAGGAGCGCTGGGCGCTGCTGGAATATCTGAAAGTGCTGGGCGGCCCGCTGGAGGCGCAACTGCCATGATCTTCAATTCATTCAAGAAGCCATCGATGCTGGCGCGATTCTGGTTGTGGCTGGGGCGGTTGCTGGGTAAAACCCTGCTGTTTTTGCTGGTGATCGGACTGATCGGCTGGGCTTTGGCCACCGCCTGGTTTACCTGGGAGCACCGGGGACCGGTATCGGCACTGGAGCAGATTCCGGACGGCGAAGCGGCCATGACGCAGGACGTGATCCAGACCGCTGTGCGGATTGTCGACCAGCACCGGGAAAGCACGCGTTTTCTGCGCGACGCCCATGCCAAGGCCCACGGTTGCGTGAAGGCGGACGTGCAGGTGCTACCGGATCTGGCTCAGGATCTGCGGCGCGGTGTGTTCAGCGAGCCGGGCAAGATCTGGCAGGCGACGATGCGTCTGTCCAACGGCAACGCCTACCCGCAGTTCGACAGCATCCGTGATGCCCGGGGCATGGCGATCAAATTGCTCGATGTGCCGGGCAAACAGTTGCTGGGTGACCGTCAGGGCCTGCACGAGCAGGATTTCGTGATGTTCAGCCATCCGAATTTCTTTGTCAGCGATGTCGCTGAATATCGTCAGAATGTGGCGGCGCAGGCTGACGGCAAGAAGGTCATGGCGTTCTTTCCGGGCTGGGACCCGCGAAACTGGCAGATCAGGCATTTGTTCATTGCGCTGGCAACGCTTTCTCCGCCGCCCGAGAGCCCGACGCGTACGACCTACTTCTCGGTATCGCCCTACAAGTTCGGCGAAGCCAATGCGAAGTTCCGGGTGATGCCGGATCCGGACAACTGCCCGGCCTACACGCTGCCGCAGCAAAACCAGGATCTGCCGAACTTCCTGCGCAGTGCGTTGAATCAGCAACTGTCCACGGATCGGGTGCCCGCGTGTTTTGTGTTGCAGATCCAGCGTCAGGACGCGAACAATTACATGCCGATCGAAGACACCAGCATTGAGTGGCGTGAACAGGACAGTCCATTTCAGACCGTAGCCAAAATCACCCTGCCCCCGCAGGACTTCGACACCCCGGCCCTGAACCTGCAATGCGACAACCTGTCGTTCAATCCATGGTTCGGCATCGAGGCCCATCGCCCGATTGGTGGAATCAACCGCCTGCGCAAGGCGGTGTATGAAGCGGTAAGTGATTACCGCCATAGCCGCAACGCCAGCCAGTAACAAACCGCAGAAACGAAAAAAGCGACCCGCAGGTCGCTTTTTTCATGCCCGGACGAGCCAAAAGCCAATCGCCAGACAGCAAAAAGCCCGCACTTGGCGGGCTTTCCGTGGTGACCTGGCGTTCAGTGTTCCAGGTTACCGAATATGGCGCAGCGGACGGGACTCGAACCCGCGACCCCCGGCGTGACAGGCCGGTATTCTAACCGACTGAACTACCGCTGCGCTAAACACTTGAAACGAATGGTGGGTGATGACGGGATCGAACCGCCGACATTCTGCTTGTAAGGCAGACGCTCTCCCAGCTGAGCTAATCACCCTTCGCTTCGGTGTGGCGCGCATTCTACGGAGCGACCCAACCTCTGGCAAGCACTTTTTTAAATAATTTTCTCAGGCCTTCCAAAGGCTTAGAGAAGGGTTGGCCTATGACCCGGCGAAGACAATAATGCCCCCCTTTGTATAAAGGAGAGACTCACCCCATGTGGTTCAAGAACCTGCTTATCTATCGCCTGACCCAAGACCTGCCTGTCGATGCCGAGGCGCTGGAAACTGCACTGGCCACCAAACTGGCGCGTCCATGTGCAAGCCAGGAGTTGACCACCTACGGTTTCGTTGCGCCGTTCGGCAAGGGCGAAGATGCACCACTGGTGCACGTCAGCGGTGACTTCCTGCTGATCTCCGCCCGTAAAGAAGAACGCATTCTGCCAGGCAGCGTCGTGCGTGACGCCGTAAAGGAAAAGGTCGAAGAGATTGAAGCCGAGCAGATGCGCAAGGTCTATAAAAAGGAACGCGATCAGATCAAGGATGAAATCATCCAGGCCTTCCTGCCGCGCGCTTTCATCCGCCGCTCGTCGACCTTCGCCGCCATTGCGCCGAAACAGGGCCTGATCCTGGTCAACTCGGCCAGCCCGAAACGCGCCGAAGACCTGCTCTCCACCCTGCGTGAAGTGATCGGCACCCTGCCGGTTCGCCCGCTGACCGTGAAAACCGCACCGACCGCCGTGATGACCGAATGGGTCACCACGCAGCAAGCCGCTCCGGACTTCTTCGTGCTGGACGAGTGCGAACTGCGCGACACCCACGAAGATGGCGGCATCGTGCGCTGCAAGCGTCAGGACCTGACCAGCGAAGAAATCCAGCTGCACCTGAGCACCGGCAAAGTAGTGACTCAACTGTCGCTGGCCTGGCAGGACAAACTGTCGTTCATGCTCGACGACAAGATGACCGTCAAACGCCTGAAGTTCGAAGACCTGCTGCAGGATCAAGCGGAACAGGACGGCGGCGATGAAGCCCTCGGCCAACTGGACGCCAGCTTCACCCTGATGATGCTGACCTTCGGCGACTTCCTGCCGGCACTGGTTGAAGCACTGGGTGGTGAAGAGACGCCGCAGGGGATCTAAGCCTCTGCGCAGTCTTTGAGTTATCTTCAAACGCCACCGCTTCGGTGGCGTTTTCACATAATAAGGAACAGGCCATGCGCGCACTGGCTGCACTGAGTCGTTTTGTCGGCAATACCTTCGCTTACTGGGTTCTGATTTTCGCCGTGGTCGCGTTTCTGCAACCGGCGTGGTTCCTTAACCTGAAAGGCGCAATCGTGCCGCTGCTCGGGCTGGTGATGTTCGGCATGGGCCTGACCCTCAAACTCGACGACTTCGCCGCCGTCGCCCGCCATCCATGGCGCGTGGCGCTGGGTGTGGTTGCACATTTCGTGATCATGCCGGGGATGGCGTGGTTGCTCTGCCAGATTTTCCATCTACCGCCGGAAATCGCCGTCGGGGTGATTCTGGTCGGTTGCTGTCCGAGCGGCACGTCCTCGAACGTCATGACCTGGCTGGCTCGGGGCGATCTGGCGCTGTCGGTGGCCATCGCTGCCGTCACCACCCTCCTCGCCCCATTCCTGACGCCGGCGCTGATCTGGCTGCTGGCCTCGGCCTGGTTGCCGGTTTCGTTCATGGAATTGTTCTGGTCGATTCTGCAAGTGGTGCTGCTGCCGATCGTGCTCGGTGTCGTCGCGCAACGCTTGCTCGGTGACAGGGTTCGTCACGCGGTGGAGGTTTTGCCGCTGGTGTCAGTGATCAGCATCGTGATCATCGTCGCCGCCGTGGTGGCTGCCAGTCAGGCGAAAATCGCCGAATCCGGCCTGCTGATCATGGCCGTGGTGATGCTGCACAACAGCTTCGGCTACTTGCTGGGTTATTTCACCGGGCGACTGTTCGGCTTGCCGCTGGCTCAGCGCAAGTCTCTGGCGTTGGAAGTCGGGATGCAGAACTCGGGGCTGGGTGCCGCGTTGGCCAGTGCGCACTTTTCGCCTTTGGCGGCGGTTCCGAGCGCGCTGTTCAGTGTGTGGCACAACATTTCCGGGGCGCTGCTTTCGACGTACTTCCGACGCATGAGCGAGAAGGAAGATCGTGAGGCTCTGGCTCGGCAGCCTGCAGACTGACCGGGTCTCCGGCGCACATTTTTAGGTACTATGTGCGCCACGCGGGGACGACCCTGCGGCTCAATCGAGTTTTCAATCCGGGGACGGCCCCGTCAATCGATGGAGGTCTTTCATGTCCTGGATCATTCTGTTTTTCGCCGGCCTGTTCGAAGTCGGCTGGGCCGTCGGCCTGAAATACACCGATGGCTTCACCCGTCCACTTCCGACTGTTCTCACCGTCGCCGCCATGGCGGTCAGCCTTGGTCTGTTGGGTCTGGCGATGAAGGAACTGCCGCTGGGCACGGCTTACGCGATCTGGACTGGCGTCGGTGCCGTGGGCACGGTGATTGCCGGGATCATTCTGTTTGGTGAGTCGATGGCGTTGATTCGGCTGGCCAGCGTTGCACTGATCATCACCGGATTGATCGGACTCAAGGTCAGCGCTTAAGCCACTGGCCTCATCGCGGGCAAGCCCGCTCCCACAGTTTTCCGGGTGTACACAAAATCCATGTTCACTGAAGATCCTGTGGGAGCCGGGCTTGCCCGCGATGAGGCCAGCACAGCCAATGATTATCTGACTGTCCCGCGCAACTCTCCCACCAGCGCCTGCAACTCGGCAGGCTGCGCCGCCTCGACCGCTACTGGCGAACCCGCCACCAGCGTCACCCGCGACCACAAGCGGTGAAACAGTCCTTTATTGGGATCGCGACTGAAGAAACTCCCCCACAACCCCTGCAACGCCAGGGGAATCACCGGCACCGGTGTCTCTTCGAGAATCCGCGTCAGCCCGCCCTTGAACTCGTTGATCTCACCGTCAGCGGTCAACTTGCCTTCGGGGAAGATGCACACCAGCTCACCGTCCTTCAGATACTCGGCAATCCGGGTGAAGGCCTTTTCGTAGATCTGGATGTCTTCCTGGCGTCCGGCGATCGGAATGGTCCCCGCCGTGCGGAAGATAAAATTCAGCACCGGCAGGTTGTAGATCTTGTAGTACATGACAAAGCGAATCGGCCGACGCACCGCGCCGCCAATCAGCAACGCATCGACGAACGAAACGTGGTTGCACACCAGCAACGCCGCGCCCTCGTCGGGAATCGCTTCCAGGTTGCGATGCTCGACGCGGTACATGGAATGGCTGAGCAGCCAGATCATGAAACGCATGCTGAACTCGGGGACGATCTTGAAGATGTAGGCGTTGACGCCGATGTTCAGCAGCGACACCACCAGGAACAGCTGTGGAATCGACAGCTTGACCACGCTCAGCAACACGATGGAGACGATGGCCGAAATCACCATGAACAGCGCGTTGAGAATGTTGTTGGCGGCAATCACCCGCGCCCGCTCGTTCTCGGCGGTGCGCGACTGGATCAGCGCATACAGCGGCACGATGTAGAAACCGCCAAAGATGCCGAGGCCGAGGATGTCGACCAGCACGGCCCAGGTGTGACCGAAACCGAGGACTTCAGTCCAGCTGTGGCCAACGGCACTCTCCGGGATTCCACCGGAATGCCACCACAGCAACAGCCCGAAAACCGTCAGGCCGAACGAGCCGAACGGCACCAGACCGATCTCGACCTTGCGCCCGGAAAGCTTCTCGCAAAGCATCGAACCGAGGGCGATACCGACCGAAAACACCGTGAGAATCAAGGTGACCACGGTTTCGTCGCCGTGCATCCATTCCTTCGCGTAAGCCGGAATCTGTGTCAGATAAATCGCCCCGACAAACCAGAACCACGAGTTGCCGACAATCGAGCGTGACACTGCAGGCGTCTGGCCCAGCCCGAGTTTCAGCGTGGCCCAGGACTGACTGAAGATGTTCCAGTTCAGGCGCATTTCCGGTGAGGCGGCCGCCGCCCGGGGAATGCTGCGGCTGGCGAGGTAACCGAGTACGGCGATGCCGACAATCGCAGTGGACACCAGCGGCGCATAGTGCGACGAGGACATGATGACCCCGGCGCCGATGGTGCCGGCGAGGATCGCGAGGAACGTGCCCATTTCCACCAGACCGTTGCCGCCGACCAGCTCATCCTCGTGCAAGGCCTGCGGCAGGATCGAATACTTCACCGGCCCGAACAGCGCCGAGTGCGTGCCCATGGCGAACAGCGCCACCAGCATCAGCGACAGGTGATCGAACAGGAAACCGACGGATCCCACGGCCATGATGGCGATTTCCGCCAGTTTGATCAGACGGATCAGCGCATCCTTGGCGAACTTTTCGCCGAACTGCCCGGCCAGCGCCGAAAACAGAAAGAACGGCAGAATAAACAGCAGCGCACACAGGTTGACCCAGATCGAGCGGTCACCTTCGATGGTCAGCCGGTAGAGAATGGCGAGGATCAGCGACTGCTTGAACACGTTGTCGTTGAACGCGCCCAGCGACTGGGTGATGAAGAACGGCAGGAAGCGCCGGGTACGCAGCAGGTTGAACTGTGAGGGGTGACTCATCTTCCGTGTGTCCCTGATGTTGGGTAACGAATGGCCTGGATACGTTTATTGGAATGTCGATCCGCGATCCAGGCCACACCTTACCTAAACTTTTCAGGTTATTTCTTCAAACCTGCAATGCACGGCGAAACAAACAGCTCGCCGCGCCACGCGCCTTGCAGCGTGCGCTTGCCGACAATCAGCCACATCACCGCCAACAACGTCACCAGCACACAACCGGCCACGCTGAAGAAAGTCAGGTTCAACGTGCTGCCCAGTTTCAGAGTCGCCAGCGAATACACGCCCAACGGGAAGGTAAAACCCCACCAGCCAAGGTTGAACGGGATGCCGTCGCGCAGGTAGCGCACGGTGATCAGCAGCGCCATCAACATCCACCACAGACCAAAACCCCAGAGCGTGATCCCGGCCACGAGGCCCAGGCCCGAAGCGATTTCACCGATCCCCGGCAGGCCGTTGGCCGCGAAGATCGCTGGCGCATCGCCGCCCAGCAACAACATGCCCAGGGCACCGGTGCCAATCGGCCCCAATGCGAGCCAGCTCGACGCCGCCATGTTTTCGTGGGGCAGTTTGTGCAGGGCCATGCGCAACAGCAGGATGGTCAGAATGCTGAAGGCCACCGGCAGGGAAAACGCCCAGAGCACGTAGCTGGTCGTCAGCACTACCAGTTGCGAGTGCGCGTCGGCGAGATGCGGCGCGAGCAGTCCACCGCTGGCCGCCGCCACTTCTGCCGCCACCACCGGCAACAGCCAGACGGCGGTCATCTGATCAATGCTGTGTTCCTGACGGGTAAACATCATGTAGGGAATCAGCACACCGCAGGCCAGCGACATCGCCACGTCCAGCCACCACAGCACTTCGGCCAGATGAATGACACCCTCGCCCCAGCGCGGCAGACCGAACAGCAAAAACCCATTGATGATGGTTGCCAGCCCCATGGGAATGGTGCCGAAGAACATCGAAACCGTGGAGTGGCCGAAAATCCGCCGCGCCTCGTCGAAGAACAAAATCCAGCGCGCGGCGTAGGCAGCGGTAAACAGCACGAACAATAGAATGTTGAACATCCACAGCCCTTCGGCCACGGCGTGCAGCCCCGGGATGGCGACGGGCAATTGCGCCAGCGCCAACGCCAGCACACCGGTACCCATGGTCGCGGCGAACCAGTTCGGTGTGAATTGACGGATCACTTCACGCGGATGCTGAAGCTGGCTGAAAGGCTTGATACCGGGTTTGGCACTGTTGGGGCAAATCATCATGAACTCCTGTCCTCAGGTGAGGTTGAGTCCATGGTAGAACCGAATCGAATATCTATATAACGGGTAATTTCTCTAACTGTTATCTATTTTACAGATATAGGCCTAGACGCTGCCTTCAGTCTCGATCACCAGAATCCGCGCGGCGCCTTGCGGGTGGGCAACATGCTCGGTGCCGACGGACGCATAGAAGATGTCGCCGACATCGAGCTGCACCTGCTTTTCTTCGCCCTCTTCGCGGTAGCGCATGAGCACCTGACCGTCGAGCACCACGAACACTTCCTCACCATCGTTGACGTGCCATTTATAAGGCTGATCGGTCCAGTGCAGGCGCGTGGTGATGCCGTTCATGTTGGCGATGTCGAGCGCGCCCCAGGCACGCTCGGCAGTGAAGGACTTGCTGCGGATAATCTTCATGAATCGGTCCGTGAGAAGAATGGGCTGGCCAAGGCTAACCGAATCCGCAGGTTTATGGCGCGTTGCAGGTCTTGACCGCTTGCGGGCGGAAACTCATCAACAGCGCACCGACCGCCAGTACGATCAGTACCGCGCCATACACATCGGTGGTCGCCAACAGGCCAAGGCTGTGGGTGAAGTGCCCGGCCAGCAACGCCGGCAGACAGAACGCCAGGTAACTCAGTACATAGAATGCCGACATCAACCCGGCGCGCTCATGGGGCAACGCCAACGGCACCAGACTGCGCACCGCCCCCAGAAACCCGGAGCCGAATCCACACCCGGCGACCAGCGTACCGAAGAAGAACAACGACAGACTGGCGCTGTGCACGCCCAGCAGCATCAGCACGATGCCGGCCGGCAACAGGCTAGCGCCAAGTTGCAGCGCCCGGGAAGCCGGACGATTGCGCAAGGTGAAAATCATCAACGCACCGGTCACGGTCAACGCCGCCACGGTCGCGCCGCCGATCAGATTGGAAGTCGAACCGGTCGCCGTGCGTACCAGCGACGGAGCGAGCGAGGCATAGAAACCGCCGAGCGCCCAGGTCGCGGTGTTCAGCGGCAATACTCGCCATAGCGTCGAGCGCGCCTGAACCGGCACATGCAGGGTCGGCCGCAGCGAGGCCCATGCCCCGGCTTGCGGCGAGACGCTTTCCGGCAAGCGCCAGACATAAACGCCTTGCAACACAAACAGCACGAGCAGCAGCCAATAGGTCAGTTGCAGTGGTGCAGGCGCGAATTCCACCAGCAAACCGCAGCCCATCGAACCTAGCGCCATGCCACGCAACGGTGCCACGCTGTTGATCAGCGGCCCTTGTTGACGGTCAGTGTCCAGCAGCGTCGCGCTCAACACGGCGGTGGCCATGCCGGTGGCAAAACCCTGCAGCACTCGCGCACCGATCAGCCAGCCGACGCTGTCGGCGTAGATAAACAGCAACATCGCCAGGGCGTTCAGGACAACTGCGGTGAAAATCACCGGCTTGCGTCCCAAATGATCCGACAGCGAGCCGACCGTCAGCAGCGCGGCCAGCAGACTCAGCGCGTAAACGCCGAAAATCAGGGTCAGCACCGCTGCCGAGAAATGCAAGTGGTCCTGATACAGGTGATACAACGGCGTCGGCGCGGTGGAAGCCGCGAGAAAACTGAGTAAGGTGATCGCCAGAAACCACAGGCTGGAACGGTGGGAAGCAAGGCTGGTCATGGGCACACTCCGCAAAAGCTAATTTTTTGCTTTTGCGGAGTGTGCTCTTGGCTTGCGCTTAAAGCAAATTCTTTGTGTTAAGGTCTGCCGCATGGCTATTAAAGAAGGTTTACGCCCGGGCGGTCGCAGTGCCCGGGTGCAAGAGTCGATTCACTCGGCAGTCCGCGCACTCCTGCAAGAACAGGAGCGCTCAACGGTGACCGTTCCGCAAATCGCGGCGCGTGCGGGCGTGACGCCATCGACGATTTATCGACGCTGGGGAGATCTGGCCGCCTTGCTGGCTGACGTCGCCCTCGCCCGCATGCGCCCCGACAGCGAACCGGCTGAAACCGGCAGCCTGCGCAGCGATATCCGTGCGTGGGCCGAACAATATCTCGACGAAATGAGTTCGGAACCCGGGCGTAACATGATGCGCGACGTGCAGGCGAGCGCGACGCCAGGTTATTGCGTGACGATCATCGGCGCGCAGTTGCAGACCATCATCAAGCGCCACCCCGAGGAACCGGCGCCGAGCGTGGATCGGCTGATCAATCTGGTGGTGTCCCCGGTGGTGTTCCGCATTCTCTTTTCGGCAGCACCGCTGGAAGTCGAAGAACTTCACCGCTTGATCGACATCGCGCTCAAGCCGGACTGACCACGGAACTGCCCGGTTCTGTTCCTGCGACACCCCGCCACGCCACGACCTTGGTCGACACTGACTAACCGCCGCGCACATGCGAGACTGTCTGGCCGGGCGCGAGTCCGGTCGTATTTTGTCGGGAGTGCTCCATGTCGTTGTCCACCGGGCTGATCGCCGCCGTCGCCCTGGCCTATATGGCCATCATGTTCGCCATCGCCTTCTACGGCGACCGTCGCAGCGCGCCGTTGCCGCCGCGGATGCGTGCCTGGGTGTACAGCCTGTCGCTGGCGGTCTACTGCACCAGCTGGACGTTCTTCGGCGCGGTCGGTCAGGCCGCCGAACAACTGTGGTCATTCCTGCCGATTTACCTCGGGCCGATCCTGCTGTTGCTGGGCGCGCCGTGGGTCCTGCAAAAAATGGTGATGATCAGCAAGCAGGAGAACATCACTTCCATCGCCGACTTCATCGCCGCCCGCTACGGCAAGTCCCAATCGCTGGCAGTGGTCGTGGCGCTGATCTGTCTGGTCGGCGTCCTGCCTTATATAGCCTTGCAACTCAAAGGCATTGTCCTCGGCGTGAACCTGTTGATCGGCGCCGGCGCCGACGCCATGGGCACCCGCGCCCAGGACACGGCGCTGATCGTGTCGCTGGTGCTGGCGCTGTTCACCATCGTCTTCGGCACGCGCAACCTCGACGCTACCGAGCACCACCGGGGCATGGTGCTGGCGATTGCGTTCGAGTCGCTGGTGAAGCTGTTCGCCTTCCTCGCCGTCGGCGCCTTCGTCACCTATGGCCTGTATGACGGCTTCGACGACCTGTTCAATCAGGCGATGCTCGCCCCGCGCCTTGAGGAATACTGGAAAGAAACCATCAACTGGCCCTCGATGGTGGTGCAGACCGGTGTGGCGATGATGGCAATCATCTGTTTGCCCCGGCAGTTCCATGTGACAGTAGTGGAGAACATCGACCCCCAGGATCTGCGTCTGGCCAAGTGGGTGTTCCCGACTTATCTGGCCTTGGCCGCACTGTTTGTAGTTCCGATCGCGCTGGCCGGTCAGATGATGTTGCCGAGCTCTGTAATCCCGGATTCTTTCGTCATCAGCCTGCCGCTGGCCCAGGCCCACCCGGCGCTGGCGATGCTGGCGTTCATTGGCGGCGCCTCAGCGGCCACCGGCATGGTAATCGTCGCGAGCGTGGCGCTGTCGACCATGGTCTCCAACGACATGCTGTTGCCCTGGCTGCTACGCCGCAACAACGCCGAGCGGCCGTTCGAAGTGTTCCGTCAGTGGATGCTCTCGGTACGCCGGGTCAGCATCGTGGTCATTCTGTTGCTGGCTTACGTCAGCTACCGCCTGCTCGGCTCCACCGCGAGCCTGGCGACCATCGGCCAGATCGCCTTCGCCGCAGTGACCCAACTGGCACCGGCCATGCTCGGCGCGCTGTACTGGAAACAGGCCAACCGCCGGGGCGTGTTCGCCGGCCTCGCCGCTGGTACATTCCTCTGGTTCTACACCCTGATTCTGCCGATCGCCGCCCGCAGCCTCGGCTGGTCGCTGGACACGTTCCCCGGCCTGGCCTGGTTGCACAGCAACCCCTTGAACCTGCCGATCACCCCGCTGACCCAAGGCGTGGTGCTGTCGCTGGCGGGTAATTTCACGTTGTTCGCCTGGGTCTCGGTACTGTCCCGTACCCGGGTGTCGGAACACTGGCAGGCCGGGCGCTTCATCGGTCAGGAAATCAGCGCACGGCCGAGTGCACGCTCGATGCTGGCGGTGCAGATCGACGACTTGCTGCAACTGGCGGCACGGTTTGTCGGTGAGGAGCGCGCACGCCAGAGCTTCATCCGCTTCGCCTATCGCCAAGGCAAAGGCTTCAACCCGAACCAGAACGCCGACGGCGAATGGATCGCCCACACCGAACGCTTGCTGGCCGGTGTCCTTGGCGCGTCTTCGACGCGAGCTGTAGTAAAAGCCGCCATTGAAGGTCGGGAAATGCAGCTGGAGGACGTCGTCCGGATCGCCGACGAAGCCTCGGAAGTGCTGCAGTTCAACCGTGCGCTGCTGCAAGGCGCCATCGAAAACATCACCCAGGGCATCAGCGTGGTCGACCAGTCGCTGAAACTGGTGGCCTGGAACCGCCGCTATCTGGAGCTGTTCAACTACCCGGACGGCTTGATCAGCGTCGGCCGACCGATTGCCGACATCATTCGCTACAACGCCGAACGCGGCTTGTGCGGCCCCGGCGAAGCGGAAGTCCACGTCGCCCGACGCCTTCACTGGATGCGTCAGGGCCGCGCCCACACCTCCGAGCGACTGTTCCCCAATGGCCGGGTGATCGAACTGATCGGAAACCCCATGCCCGGCGGCGGTTTCGTCATGAGTTTCACTGACATTACCGCATTCCGCGAAGCCGAACAGGCACTGACCGAGGCCAATGAAGGGCTGGAGCAACGGGTCAGCGAGCGGACTCAGGAACTGTCGCAACTCAACGTCGCGCTGACGGAAGCCAAGGGTAATGCCGAGGCGGCCAACCAGTCGAAAACCCGCTTCCTTGCGGCGGTCAGCCACGACTTGATGCAACCCTTGAACGCCGCACGGCTGTTCTCCGCCGCCCTCTCCCATCAGGACGATGGTTTGAGCGGCGAGGCGCAGAAACTGGTGCAGCATCTGGACAGTTCGCTGCGTTCGGCCGAAGACCTGATCAGCGACCTGCTGGACATTTCCCGCCTGGAAAACGGCAAGATCAACCCGGATCGCAAGCCGTTCGCGGTGAATGAACTGTTCGACACCCTCGGTGCCGAGTTCAAGGTTCTGGCGCAGGAACAGGGCTTGAGCTTCCGGGTACGCGGCAGTCACTTGCGCATCGACAGCGACATCAAGTTGCTGCGACGGATCCTGCAAAACTTCCTGACCAACGCCTTCCGCTATGCCAAAGGCCCGGTGTTGCTAGGCGTGCGCCGGCGTCAGGGCGAGGTTTGCCTGGAGGTCTGGGATCGCGGGCCGGGGATTCCGGAAGACAAGCAACAAGTGATTTTCGAAGAGTTCAAACGCCTCGACAGCCACCAGACACGTGCCGAGAAAGGACTTGGCCTGGGCCTGGCGATTGCCGACGGCTTGTGCCGGGTGCTCGGGCACACCTTGCGCGTACGTTCATGGCCGGGACGCGGCAGCGTGTTCAGTGTGCGGGTGCCGCTGGCGCGGACGCAGACTGCGCAGCCGGGCGCGGCGGTCGAACTCAACGGCAAGCTGCACAGTGGCGCGCAGGTGCTGTGCATCGACAACGAAGACAGCATCCTGATCGGCATGAACAGCCTGCTCACGCGTTGGGGTTGTCAGGTGTGGACGGCGCGCAACCGCGAGGAATGCGCGGCGTTGCTGAGCGATGGCGTACGGCCGCAACTGGCGCTGGTGGACTTCCACCTCGATCACGGCGAAACCGGTACCGACCTGATGGCCTGGTTGCGCACGAGCCTGGGCGAACCGGTGCCCGGCGTGGTGATCAGCGCCGACGGGCACCCGAAAACCGTGGCGCAGGTGCACGCGGCGGGGCTGGATTATCTGGCCAAACCGGTGAAACCGGCGGCTTTGCGTGCGTTGTTGAGTCGCTATTTGCCGCTCTAGAAGAGCGGCTTATTCAGGCAGTTCGACCAGACCGTCGGCATCGGTCATGGCGCGCTCCAGCAGATCCGCCGGCAGGCTCTTGCTGGCTCGTGCACCGAGTAATTTGAGCTGTTCGCTGCGGCTGACCAGATTGCCGCGCCCTTCTGTCAGTTTGTTTCGCGCTGCGCTGTAGGCTTTGTCCAGTTGCTGCAGACGATTGCCGACTTCATCCAGATCCTGAATGAACAGCACGAACTTGTCGTACAGCCATCCGGCACGCTCGGCGATTTCCCGGGCGTTCTGGCTCTGGCGTTCCTGTTTCCACAGGCTGTCGATGACCCGCAGGGTGGCGAGCAGCGTGGTCGGGCTGACGATCACGATATTGCGGTCGAAGGCTTCCTGGAACAGCGTCGGCTCGGCTTGCAGCGCTGCGGAAAACGCCGCTTCGATGGGCACGAACAGCAAGACAAAATCGAGGCTGTGCAGGCCTTCCAGACGCTTGTAGTCTTTTCCGGCCAGGCCTTTGACGTGACTGCGCAGCGACAGTACGTGCTGCTTCATGGCGATCTGGCCGATGGCATCGTCGTCCGCCGCCACATATTGCTGGTACGCCGTGAGGCTGACCTTGGAGTCGACCACCACCTGCTTGTCGCCCGGCAGGTAAATGATCACGTCCGGCTGGAAGCGCTCACCGTCGGGGCCCTTGAGGTTGACCTGAGTCTGGTACTCTCGGCCCTTCTCCAGCCCGGCATGTTCCAGCACTCGTTCCAGGATCAGCTCGCCCCAGTTGCCCTGGGTTTTCTGGCCTTTCAGGGCGCGGGTCAGGTTGGTGGCTTCATCGCTCAGGCGCAGGTTCAGCTGTTGCAGACGCTCCAGTTCCTTGGCCAGCGAGAAGCGCTCGCGGGCTTCGGCCTGATAGCTTTCCTCGACGCGTTTTTCGAAGGACTGGATACGTTCTTTCAAAGGATCGAGCAACTGCCCGAGACGCTGCTGGCTGGTTTCGGCGAAACGCTGTTCACGCTCGTCGAAGATCTTGCCCGCCAGCTCGGCGAACTGGGCGCGTAACTCGTCACGGGAGCCTTGCAGGTCATCGAGACGCTGCTGATGGCTTTCCTGCTGCTCGCGCAGCTCGGCATTCAATGAAGCGGCCTGAGCGTCCAGGCGCCGCAGTTCGGCTTCCTTGTTGGCACGTTCGAGGTTCCAGGCATGGGCGGCATCACGGGCGTCGTCGCGCTCGATCTGCAACAGTTCGACTTCCCGGCGCACGGCCGCGAGATCGGCCTGTTTGGCGGCATTGGCCTGGCCGAGGTCGGCGATTTCGTCGCGACAGGCTTCGAGCTGGGCGTTGAGGCCGTCCTGGGCCATCTGCGCCATGGCCAGGCGCTCTTCGAGCAACGCAACTTCGGACTCGCCATGACTGGCCCGGCGCTGCAGCTGCCAGGCCAGCGCCAGCAGCGGTAACGCCGCGCCTGCCAAGCCGAGCAAGATGCTGGTCAAGTCCATCGCCATAGTGATTCCCGCCGATCCGATAAAGCCTGAAGGTTAACCAAGGCGTCAGGTCTTGGACAGCTCAGTCTTCGATCAGGCCGAGTTCCTGTTGCGCACGCCGATCACCCGCACGGGCAGCCTGACGCAGCAGGTCCTGGCCGATACGACGATCCCGCGCGTTGCCACACTCACGGCACATCAACTGTCCAAGGCGACTTTGCGCCACCACCACGCCTTCCCGGGCCGGTTGCTTGAGCAGGCGGCCGGCGAGGTGCTTGGCGTTCTGGCTGTCGCCCAGGCGCGGGCTGTCGAGCAGCCATTCGGCCACGCGCACGGAAAATCGCTTGGGAGCGGTAACACGAGGGGGTTGGGAAGTAACAGAATCTGGAGATGAACGAAACTTCATAAAGCACTGTGGGACAGATCGGAAGGCGCGCCACTCTACTCTTTTTTTCGCACAGGTAAAGTCGAAAAAAACCCGGCACGCCCGTGCTAGAGCAAGCGCTCGGGACAATCCACAGAAGCTGTGGATAACTCAGTGGACAACCGCCCCCGAGTCGCCGCAAAGCCTTGTGGAATGGGGCCCGCAGTCAAACTGACGATTTTTTCACCAGTAAAAAAAACCGATGTTTTTCATTGACTTAAACTTTCGTTACAGGCAGCCACCGGGGTCAGGTTCGATGTGACAGCGTCGTTACCGTCCGCGCAACTAATGTGCACAAGTACCTGTTACGCGGTTATATCGGTGCGCTTTTTCGGGTCGTTTTGCCAGCCGGGTTGGGGATAAGCCCCGGCTCTGTGCTTGTCAGGCTTGCCCACCGCTACGACCGACGGTCGGAATGTGAGCCAAATCGGGGCGGGGCCGGGGCTCAAGGAACAGTCCGTCTGTTCTTTTTAAAAATCAGGTTTGCCTTCCTTGATGTGTTCCGTTAGTATCCGCGGCGTTAGTACCAAGCTGAAAGTCAATTCCGGTCGAACAACCCCCACGGTCAGCCTTCTCCCAGAGAAGCCTCTACCGAAAAAGCGGGTCCGACCCCTCGATGGTTTCCAGGTAAATCTTGCGACGACACAGCCTTTGAGCCGAATCAAAGGATGTTGCAAAGAATCCTTACTCTGACCGAACCAACCTGCAAATTGATCAGGATCTTCACCCCGGGCCCAGAACCTCTGCCCTCGATGTGTTGCCTGTCCTCCTAAGTACCTACCTGCCAGCCCAAGCGCGCCAACTTGTCAGCGCTTCAAACTGGCTGCTTTGTTCCAGTCGGGTTCTTCGTTCGACCAATGGTGGTCTGCGTTACTGGAACGTTTTAACGTTGCACGGTTCTTATCCGTGTCATTTGTAGGAACACCTAATAACTATGTCTACTCAAATCCAGACTCAGGATGCCATTCGCACCCTAACCAACGCTTTTGCTCCAATGAACTGCCTGATCATGGCCGCTCGCAAAGGCTGCTTCAGCTTCACCGTGGTCAATGAACACGGGATCGCCCGCCACAGCGAGCGTCTGTACCCTGATCAATACTCCAGCGCCGAACCGCTGCAGGCCGTGATTGATCGCACCCGTCAGGCATTGATCGCCTGAGAGGCCGAAATGGCTGCAAAAGCAAAAGCCCCGCCTGAAATGCGGGGCTTTTTATTGCCCGATGTTTCTCTTTTTACCCTTCCCGGTTAAGCACCAACCGATATAACGGTTATAACTGCTCGCCGGAAATATTTTAAAAACAGGCCTTTACGTCGCGAATATGACACTACACTTCAACTCAAGCGGCGTGATCCGCTTCCGGCGAGCCTGATTCGATCCACAGCTGCCAAGCTCCCCTTCAGGTCTCGCCGCCCAATAACAAGATCCGAGGGTTTTATGGGTATCGCTGCCAGCGAACTGTGCCGCTATGTGATCCGTCCCACGCTGATTTATCTGGGACGTCACTGCGCCACCGCCGAATCCCTGCTGCTGGGCATCGCCGCCAGCCAGTCCGCCCTGGGTTCCGCCCTGCATGACCGCCGTGGCCACGGCCTGTACCGGATTGCCGAGCATCGCCACCAGGCGCTATGGGACCATTACCTGGCGCTCGATCCGGAGCGCGCCAGCCTGGTTCGTGGCCTCGCAAGCCAGCATGCCTTTCTCAGCAGCCCGCACCTCGAACTGACCGTCAATCTGCGTTACGCCACTGCCATTGCCTGGCTGCTGGTGGAAGAACAGACCCCCACCCTCCCCGACCCGGACGACCTGCTCGCACTGGCCCGCATCTGGCGTCAGACCTTTCAACCCCAGGGTCGCCTGCGCGACTTCACCTGTGCATGGCAGACCTGTGTTTCACCGCTGAATCAGGTCGCGTGCTGACTCACCGGTTTCGCAAGATCGGCCAACGGGTCGCGAATCTGGTCGGATTGTCCTACAAAACCGCTCTAACTCAAGCCATACGGACTATAGCGCTGGGACGAAAATGTTGGTAATTTTCGCCCCGGTGATCACCAGGAGTTCTAATAATGAAAAAAGTAATGCTCAAAACCACCATCAGCCTCGCCGTTTCCCTGGCATCCACGCAGATTTTCGCCGCTGGCTTTGCCATCAACGAACACAGCATCAGCGGGATGGGGACTGGGTACGCCGGGCGATCTTCTTCTGCCGACGACGCAAGCACTGTTTACGGCAACCCTGCCGGCATGTCGCGCCTCAATCGCGAACAAGTCACCGGTGGCGTTGCATTCCTCGATGCCAAGACCGATATCAGCGACGCCAGCTCCAGCCCCAACGGCGGCAGCAACAAAGGCGACATGGTGCCCTTCACCTCAGTTCCTATGGGTTTCTACGTCAAGCCGATCGATGAGCATTGGGCATTCGGCCTGGGCGTATACGTACCCTTCGGCCTGATTACCGACTATGAAAAAGGCTTTGCCGGCCGCTACTTCGGCAGCAAGTCCGAAGTACAGGTCATCACCTTCCAGCCGACTGTCAGCTACAAGTTCAACGACGTTGTGTCGATCGGTTTCGGTCCGACCATTAACCGTATCGACGGCACGCTGGAATCCAACCTGTCAGTCACTCAGGCCGCGCCGGATGGCAAGGTCAAGATCAAGGGTGACGACACCGCGCTGGGCTACAACATCGGTGTTCTGGTACAAGCGACCGACACCACTCGCCTGGGCCTGACTTACCACTCGAAAGTCGACTACAAGCTCGAAGGCAACACCAAGGTCAACTACGGCGCATTGGCCGCAGTCGGTCTGGGCGCCAGCCAGAAGTACGACGCTTCGCTGAAGATCACCACGCCTGAATCCGTGGACTTCTCGGTAACCCAGGCGATCAACGACCGCTGGAACGTCTACGCCGGTACCACCTGGACCCGCTGGAGCCAGCTGGAAAAGATCACCGTCAAGAACTCCGGTGTACAGCCTCTGCTGGCCGGTCAGTTCGGCGAGATCACCGAAGAGCAGAACTGGCATGACAGCTGGGCTTACGCCGTTGGTACTTCCTACCAGCTGAACAAGGAATGGGTACTGCGTACCGGTCTGACCTTCGACCAGTCGCCGACCAACAACGTCGACCGTTCGCCGCGCATCCCTACCGGTGACCGGACCATCTTCAGCATCGGTGCCGGCTGGAGCCCGACTGACGACTTGACCATCGACGTCGCCTACTCGTACCTGAAGGAAGAAGCCGTCAAGATCCGCAACGAAAACGATCGTGGCCAGACCTACGATGCCAAGTATGAAAACTCGGCAAACGGTTTCGGTGTCGGTGCGACCTACCGCTTCTGATGCTGCACGGCGAGGCTGAGCGCTTTACCATTTGAGGCCTCGCCCACTAAAAAGCCCCGCTCTCTTTGCAGAGGCGGGGCTTTTTTGTGGGCGTCGATCAGGGTTTCAGCGGTTTCGACGCAATGGCTTTCTCGATGGCCGCGAGAAATTCCGGATCATCCGGCTTGGTCAGACTGGAAAAGTTGGCGATCACTTTGCCCTGACGATCGACCACGTATTTATAGAAATTCCACTTCGGCGCGCTGCTTTGCGCGGCAAGCACCTGGAACAGATGGGTGGCACCGTCACCACGGACTTTCTGCGGTTCGGTCATGGTGAACGTCACGCCGTAGTTGGCGTAGCAGACCTTGGCGGTCTCGGCGCTGTCCTTGGACTCTTGTTTGAAGTCATTGGAGGGTACGCCGAGCATTTCCAGCCCTTGCGCCTTGTAACGCTGGTTGAGCGCTTCGAGGCCCTCGAACTGCGGGGCGAAACCACAGAAGCTGGCGGTGTTGATCACCACCAGCGGTTTGTCGGCGTAGTGCTGGCACAGGTCGATGGATTCCTTGGCCCGCAATTTGGGCAGCGAACCTTGCAGCAACTCCGGACAGTCCGCGGCCTGGGCCAGTCCGGTCAACGCCATCAGCAACGCGGGAACAGCACACCAGCGCTTGAGCATGTCGGGCATCCTTGAGAGTCGTCAGAACCCGACGTTACTCGCCCTCGAAGCCTACAGGCAAGCGCCCATGCCCAACTGCATCAGCGCCAGGCCGCCCTGATGCCAGCCCCACCACACCAGCGCCAGCAAGACAGCGCCGAGTGCGGTGATGGCGATTCGTGGCCAGATTCGCTTCATGCCGAGCTCGTACGGGCCTGCAGACGCTCGACCGGACGCTCGCGCACCGGCCAGTTCAGCGCGGCCGCCAACAGGCTCAAAAGAATCGCCACTTGCCAGATCAAGTCATAACTCCCGGTTCGGTCATACACCACCCCACCCAGCCAGCCACCGAGGAACGAGCCGAGCTGATGGAACAGGAACACGATCCCGCCGAGCATGGACAGGTTTCGCACGCCAAACAAGGTCGCCACCGTACCGTTGGTCAACGGCACCGTCGACAGCCACAGGAACCCCATCGCCATACCGAACAGATACGCCGTAGTCGTCGTCACCGGCAGCCACAGGAACAGCACGATCACCACCGCCCGCAGCAGGTACAGCCCGGTCAGCAAGCGCGGCTTGGACATGCGCCCGCCGAGCCAGCCAGCGGTGTAGGTTCCGAAGATGTTGAACAGCCCGATCAACGCCAACACGGTAGTGCCGACGGTGGCCGGCAGATGCTGGTCGACCAGATAGGCCGGCAGGTGCACACCGATGAACACCACCTGGAAACCGCAGACGAAGAATCCGAACGCCAACAGCCAGAACCCGGAGTGCGAGCAGGCTTCACGCAGGGCTTCGGACAGGGTCTGCTCATGCCCAAGCACTGGCAGTGGCTTGTCCTTGAGCATGCTCACCAGCGGCACGATCAGCGCCACCAGCAAACCCAGCACCAGCAACGCGGCCGACCAGCCCAGCCAGCCAATCAGGCCGAGGGTGCCCGGCAGCATCGCGAACTGGCCAAAGGACCCGGCGGCGCTGGCGATACCCATGCCCATGCTGCGTTTTTCCGGCGGAACCGCACGACCGACCACCCCGAGAATCACCGAGAAAGAAGTTCCTGAGAGCCCGATACCGATCAGCAAGCCGGCACTCAGGGACAGACCCAAAGCGGTCTCCGACAGCCCCATGAACACCAGGCCCAAGGCGTAGAGCACGCCACCGATCAGCACCACTTTTGCCGCGCCGAAGCGGTCAGCCAGCGCGCCAGTGAAGGGTTGCGCCAGACCCCAGATCAGGTTCTGCAGGGCAATGGCAAAGGCAAACACCTCGCGCCCCCAGCCAAACTGTGCGCTCATCGGCGACAGAAACAAGCCGAAGCCGTGCCGCACGCCCAATGACAACGCCAGAATCAGCGCACTCCCCAGCAACACCCAACCGCACGTACGCCACATCGAACTCATTGTTATTCTCCAGTCGCGGGTATATACCCGCTTAGATTCGGAAAAAACCGGCACTCAGGCCAGTTCATCCAACAGCCGCAGCAAGGTTTCACGCTTCTCGGCACCCAGTCGGTCGATCAACCGCTGTTGCGCCGCTTCCCAGGCCGGCAGGGCCGCTGCCAGGCGTTGTGCGCCGGTTTCGGTGAGCCGGACGATGCGGTTGCGCATGTCTTCGCCCTCGGCCAGCGCCACCAGCCCTTCGCCTTCCAGCACCCGCAGATTGCGCCCAAGGGTGCTGCGATCCAGCCCCATGGCCTCGGCCAGTTCGGAAATGCTCGGTTGATCCAGGCGTTGCAGATTGCACAGCAGAGAATACTGGGCAACGTTGATCCCGAAGCCGTCGAGAGCGCCGTCGTAATGCCTGCTGACGCCACGGGCGGCGCGACGCAGGTTGGTGCACAAACACTGAGAAGGAAGCATGATGCGTGTATATACCCGCGAGTCTGTTAAATCAAGTTACAGATCAAAACAAGGCCAGCCCGACCAGCACCGACATCTCCAATAATTCCAGCAAGGCACCGGCCGTATCACCGGTGGTTCCGCCCAGTCGCCGCACCATCAGATGCCGTAGCCAGATGAACACCACGACCGACAGCAGCAGCGCCACGACAGCGTTGAACCCGGCGATCAGCACGCACACCGCCGCACTCACAACCAGCACCTGCCAACCCGTCTTGCGCGGCAGATGATCGGCCAGCGCCTGCCCCAACCCGCCGGCCCGCACATAGGTTGTGGTCAGGAACAGCCCGAGCAGCGCTGCTCGCCCCATCAGCGGCACGATGATCAACGCCATACCTTGTTGTTTTTCGATCAACGCCAACAACGCGGCGTATTTGAGCAGCAACACCAGCACCAGTGTCACCACTGCGATCGGCCCGCTGCGCGGGTCTTTCATGATCGTCAGCGTACGCTCGCGATCACCAAAGCCACCAAGCCAGGCATCGGCGCTGTCCGCCAGCCCATCGAGGTGCAGCGCGCCGCTCAGCAGTACCCACACCGTCAGCAGCAACGCGGCATGCAACAGCAATGGCGCGCCGGCCAGAGCAATGTTCAGCGCCCAGAGAATCACGCCGAACAGTAAACCCACCAGCGGATAAAACAGCAGCGAGCGCCCGAGCTCTTCAGGCGCCGGCATGCCCGGCAGACGAATCGGCAGGCTGCTGAGAAATTGCAGGGCGATCCACAGGGGCAGCATGTCAGCAGACTTCCTTGAGCGAACCATCGGCCTCGACGATCAGCGAAAACAGCGCGCCGTGAGCGACTTCGACATTGAGCAATTGTTCACGAGGCAAACCACGGGCCCGCGCCAGCAACAGACGCATGACGCCACCATGACTGACCAGCAACACCCGCTCCCCCGCATGTGCGGCGTGCAAGCGCATGACCGCCGCCAGCACCCGCGCTGAAAACTCAGTCACCAGCTCACCCTGCGGCGGAGTAAACGCATAGGGATCCGCCCAGAACAGCCCAAGCGCTTCAGCATCGGTTTCCATCAACGCCGCCGCGCTCTGCCCTTCCCAGGCACCGAAATGCAGCTCTTGCAGATCCTTGTCCAGAGACACCGACAGATCCCGTTGCGCGCCCAACTCATCAGCAAATCGCGCGCAACGCTGCAACGGCGAACTGACCAGCCGATCCCACGGCCCCTGCCCGATCACCGCCTCGCGCATCTGCGCCCAGCCCTTTTCGGTCAGTGCATCGTCGAGACTGCCGCGCAGGCCGCCGCCCAGTTCGGTTTCACCGTGGCGCAGCAGGTCCAGACGCAGCGTCATGCCGGGCGATCCGCCACCGCCGCTTCGGCGAAGGTCGCCATCTGCCCGTGCAGGTCGCAGGCCAGGCGCAGCAACGGCACCGCCAGCGCGGCGCCGCTGCCCTCGCCCAGACGCAGGCCCAGCTCCAGTAGCGGTTCGGCGCCAAGGGTTTCCAGCACGTGACGATGACCCGGCTCGGCGCCGCGATGGCCGAACAGCAGCCATTCACGGCAGGCAGGATTCAGCCGCACCGCCACCAGCGCCGCGACGGTGCAGATGAAACCGTCCACCAGCACCGCCACACCTTCCTGAGCACACGCCAGATACGCGCCGACCAAAGCCGCAATCTCGAAGCCGCCGAGATTGAACAGAGTCTGCAACGCATCCCCACGTTGTACCGCGTGCAGCGCCAGCGCCCGCTCGATCACCTGCGCCTTGTGGCTGACGCCTTCGGCATTCAACCCGGTACCGGGGCCGGTCAGGTGGGTTACCGGGCAATCGAGCAGCGCACAGGCCAGCGCACTGGCAGCCGTGGTGTTGCCGATACCCATTTCGCCGCCGATGAACAATTGCGCGCCCGCCGCCTTCGCCCGCAGCACGCTGTCGCGGCCGGCCTGCAAGGCCAGCTCGCCCTGAGCCTGAGTCATCGCCGCGCCCTTGGCGAAATTCGCCGTGCCCGGGCCGATGTTCAGGTGACGCACACCCGGCAGGTTCAGCGACGGGGTCACGGTGCCCAGATCCACCACTTCCAGTTGCGCACCGAGTTGACGCGCCAGCACGCTGATCGCCGCGCCGCCGCTGACGAAATTCAGCAGCATCTGGCCAGTGACTTCCTGCGGGAACGCCGAAACGCCTTCGGCGACAACGCCGTGGTCGCCGGCAAAAATCGCGATCCAGACCTGATCGAGTGTCGGCTTGATCCGGCCCTGCAATCCGGCCAGTTGCACCGCCACCGATTCCAGCTGCCCGAGGGAGCCGGCAGGTTTGGTCAATTGCTGCTGACGCGCTGCCGCGTTTTCAACGGCGTCCGTATCCACCGGTTTGCACGGGTTCAGCCACCAGGCTTGGGTCATAACGCAGGTCCTTTCAGAGTCAGGGGCAGGCCGGCGACGGTCAGGACGACTCGCTGACAACGCTCGGCCAGAGCTTGATGCAGCCAACCGGCTTCATCGACGTAGCGGCGAGTCAATTCGCCCAGCGGCACGACACCCATTCCGGTCTCGTTGCTGACAAAAATGATTTCACCCGGCAGCGACGCCAGGCATTCGAGCAGGGCTTCGCGTTCGGCGGCGAGACGCTCGGCGTCTTCGAGCATCAGCAGATTGGTCAGCCACAGCGTCAGGCAATCCACCAGCAGGCAGCGCTCGGCGCTGGCGGTTTCGCGCAGCACACGGGCCAGTTCCAGCGGCTCTTCGATCAATGCCCATTCGGCAGGACGTCGCGCTCGGTGATGGGCGACGCGCTCATTCATCTCGCCATCCAGCGGTTGGCTGGTGGCGATGTAGGTCACGGCCAGCGCGCTGTCGGTAGCGAGTTTTTCGGCCAGGCGACTTTTGCCGGAGCGGGCGCCGCCGAGAATCAGTTGGAGCATGGAGGCATCCTGAAAAAAATTCGTCGAGACAACTGACTTCTTCGCGGGCAAGCCCGCTCCCACAATGGATTTTGGCCAGGCATGGCATTTGAGTACACCTCAGCACCCTGTGGGAGCGGGCTTGCCCGCGAAGAGGCCATCACATCCGGCCTGGATACCACAGAGTTCACACAACAAATCGGTATCGAGATGCTTCTCAACCAGATCCGCCAAGCGCTCGATATCACGCTCGCGCAAGCCGTGGTAATCCACTTCCTGCACATCGTTCAAGCCGGCCCAGCGCAACAGGGCTGCACTGGCCGCCGGCGATTCGAACAGGCCGTGCAGGTAGGTGCCGAAAATCTGACCGTCAGGACTTTGCGCACCGTCACAGCGGCCGTCGGCCAGATACACAGCGGCGTTTTCCAGCGCAGCCCCAGTCGTCACACCCGCATGAATTTCATAACCGCTGACCTCGGCATCTTCCAGCGCCAGACGCCCGCGCACATTGCGCAGCTGCTTCTCGGCTTCGAGCCGGGTTTCGAATGCCAGCAGGCCCAGACCGGCGCTGCTACCCGGCGCGCCTTCCAGGCCGAGCGGATCGTGCACCTGCTCGCCGAGCATTTGCAGACCGCCGCAGATCCCCAGCAGCTTGCCGCCGTAACGCAGATGGCGGCTGATGGCGGTTTCCCAGCCATTGGCGCGCAGATAAGCCAGATCGCTACGGACGCTTTTCGAGCCCGGTAGGATGATCAGGTCAGCCGGCGGAATCGCTTGCCCCGGGCCGATGAATTGCAGGTCAACTTGCGGATGCAAACGCAGAGGATCGAAATCGGTGTGATTGCTGATGCGCGGCAGTACCGGCACCACCACTTTCAGTACCTGCTCGGCCTTGTCGGTCTGACGCTGGTCGATGCCGTCCTCGGCCTCCAGATGCAGATCCATCACGTACGGCAGCACGCCCACCACCGGTTTGCCGGTGCGCTGTTCCAGCCAGTCGAGGCCCGGTTGCAGCAAAGCGATATCGCCGCGAAAGCGGTTGATGATGAAGCCTTTGACCCGCGCCTGTTCGCTCGGTGACAGCAGTTCCAGCGTGCCCACCAGATGGGCAAACACGCCGCCTCGATTGATGTCGGCAATCAACAAAACCGGGCAATCCACCGCTTCGGCGAAACCCATGTTGGCGATGTCGCCGGCGCGCAGATTGATCTCCGCCGGCGAGCCAGCGCCCTCGACCATTACCAGCGGATACGCGGCGCTCAAGCGCTCGTGAGAGGCGAGCACGGCCTGCATGGCGATGGCTTTGTAGTCGTGATAGGCAACGGCGTTCATGCTGGTGACCGCACGCCCATGGATGATGACCTGGGCGCCGGTGTCGCTGTTGGGCTTGAGCAGCACCGGGTTCATGTCGGTGTGCGGTTCAAGATGCGAGGCCTGCGCCTGCACCGCTTGCGCCCGGCCGATTTCGCCGCCGTCGGCAGTCACCGCGCTGTTGAGCGCCATGTTCTGCGGTTTGAACGGCACCACGGCAACACCCTGACGGGTTGCCCAGCGGCACAGCGCCGTCACCAGCGTACTTTTGCCGGCATCGGAGGTGGTGCCTTGCACCATTAACGTAGTCATGCGGGTTTCTTGTCCATAGAGCGGTCCACGGCGAACGCTTGCAGAGCCTGCTCAAGCCGCGCCTCATCGGCGGCATTGGCCGGCAGACCGAAACGCAGACTGCTGTTGTGCGTGAAGAGACGCAGCAGGATGCCGCGACGGGCCATGAATTCGTGCAGTGCGTGAGCATGCTCGGTGATCAGCCACTGGAACAGCGCACAGCCACCCTGAGGCTTGAAGCCGTAGCGTTCGAGCAGCGCGGCCAGTCGTTCGCTGGCTTCATCACTGCGAATTCGCTGGCGGGTATGACCTTCGGTGTCTTGCAGGCAGGCCTGCCCCAGCACCCGGGTCGGCCCGCTGACAGCCCAGGGACCCACCTGCTCGGCCAGTAAACGGAGCAACTTGCGCTCGGCCAGCACGAACCCGAGCCGCACACCGGCCAGCCCGAAAAACTTGCCGAACGAACGTAACACGATCAGTCCGACCTGATGGGTATGCGGCGCCAGGCTCAACTGCGGGGTGTTGTCCATGAACGCTTCATCGACCACCAGCCAGCCGCCGCGCTGGGCCAGCCGTGCGTGCCAGTCGAGCAACTTCGCCGGCGTCAGGCTCAGGCCGGTGGGATTGTTCGGGTTGACCACCACCAGCACGTCGAGGCTGTCGAGGAAGAAATCGACTTCCTGCTCCAGCACCTCGCGGACGATGTAACCACTGCGCCGCCAGGCCTCGGCATGCTCGGCATAACACGGCGACAGCACACCGACCTTGCCAGCCCGGCGCAGACGCGGCAGCAACTGGATGGCCATCTGCGAACCGGCTACTGGCAACACTTGCGCAGCGCCGTAGTAGTCGCAGGCCGCCTGTTCCAAGCCGTCATCGGTTTCCGGCAGACGCGCCCAGGCCCGCAGCGGGATCTCCGGGACCGGAAACGGCCACGGCGCCAGCCCGGTGGACAGGTCGAGCCAGTCTTCTTCGGCGATGCCGTATTCGAGCGCCGCCCTGCGCAGCCGGCCACCGTGCTCAAGCATAGAATTCAGCCCCCACGCAGAGAATCAGCAGCCATAACCATACCCCGCGCTGGACCAATTGCCAGCCGCGATCGATGGAATCGGCATCCGCCGGGGCACCCTCGCCCAGTTGCGGACGTTCGTGCAGCTCGCCGTGATAGATCGCCGGCCCGCCCAGCTCGACGCCCAGCGCGCCCGCGCCGGCAGCCATCACCGGGCCTGCGTTCGGGCTGTCCCATTTCGGACCCTGGGTGCGCCAGCATTTCAGCGCGAGTCGGGTCTTGCCCAACAGCGCGTAGGTCAACGCCACCAGACGTGCAGGAATGTAGTTGAGGACGTCGTCGATTTTTGCCGCCGCCCAGCCGAAACGCTCGAAACGTTCGTTGCGATAGCCCCACATCGCATCGAGCGTGTTGCTCAGGCGATAGAGCACCACGCCCGGCGCACCGGCCACGACAAACCAGAAGATCGCGGCGAACACCGCATCGCTGCCGTTCTCCAGCACCGATTCGGTGGCGGCGCGGGCGACGGCGGTGCTGTCCAGTTCACTGGTCTGGCGGCTGACCAGATAACCCACGCGTTTGCGTGCCTCCTCCAGATCATCGCTGCGCAAGGCCTTGGCCACCGGCTCGACGTGCTCGCCGAGACTACGCATGCCGAGGGCGCAATACAGTGCGATGATCTCGACGATCCAGCCCAGATAAGGCGCCCAGGACAATGCCGTGGCAAGTAACGTCAGCGGCAGCACCGCGATCACCCAAGCGGTGACACCATGACTGCGCCAGCCGCGCCCGCCGGTGTTGAAGCGTTGCTCGATGCGCCCGGCAAAATTGCCGAACGCCACCAGCGGATGCCAGCGTTTCGGTTCACCCAGCAGCGCATCCAGCGCGACCGCGGCGACACTCAACAACGCCACACTCATTGACTCACTCCCCAGAAATTTTCATACAGCAGCTCATTGAGCGGACGCGCCTGCGCCCACCCTTCGAGTACCAGCATCGGCGCCGGATAGAATTCCTTGACCGGCCCCAGACAAAGAACCGCCAGCGGCTTGGCCCCGGCCGGCAGTTGCAGCAGATCGGCCAGCGCCTGCGGCTCGAACAGCGACACCCAGCCCATGCCCAGACCTTCGGCGCGCGCCGCCAGCCACAGGTTCTGGATCGCGCAGGACAATGAGGCCATGTCCATTTCCGGCAGCGTGCGGCGGCCAAAAATGTGCCGCTCGCGATCGTCCATCAAGGCTGCGACCAGCACCTCGGCGCAGTCATTGATGCCCTCGACCTTGAGCTTCATGAACTCGTCGCTGCGCTCGCCGAGGGCTTCGGCGGTTCGTACCCGTTCTTCTTCCACCAGATTCTGGATCTCCCCGCGCAAGGCGCGGTCGCTGATGCGGATGAAGCGCCACGGCTGCATCAGGCCGACGCTCGGTGCCTGATGGGCGGCTTCCAGCAAACGGCGCAGCAGTTCCGGCTCGACCGTGCCGCCGCTGAAGTGGCGCATGTCGCGGCGTTCGGCGATGGCGCGGTAGACCGCTGCGCGCTCGGTTTCAGTGAAGGCGTTGTCGGTCATGGCACCAACAGTGCGGCAATCGCCGACGGGTTCGACGGGAAATAAAAGTGCACGTACGAGGCAGTCATCCGCCCTTCCCGATACACCGCTTCGGCACCGCGTCCACCATTGGGGCTGTGGCCTCGGGCAATTGGCGTCAGCTCAGTGGTGGTCAGGGAATGGTGATAGGTGTGGCCGCGCAGCAAGCCTTCCGGCAGCTCGACGGACTGCAACGCCAGCGCTGCCAGACGCTTCTGCATCACCGCATCACCCTTGAGCAAACCGACCAGCTCGGCGCGGGTGCCTTCGACATCGGTCAACGAATCCAGCAGATAGAGCATGCCGCCACATTCGGCGAGCAGCGGTTTACCGGCGGCGTGATGCGCGCGGATCGCTTTGAGCATGTCGGCGTTCTGCGACAAGGCAACGTGGTGCAATTCCGGATAACCGCCGGGCAGGTACAAGCTGTCGGTTTCGGGCAATTGCGTATCGCGGATCGGCGAGAAGAAACTCAGCTCCGCACCCATCGCCCGCAACAGATCGAGACTGGCGCCATAGGTGAAGGTGAAAGCTTCGTCACGGGCGACGGCAATCCGCACGCCTTCGAGCAGTCTTTCGGTCTTCACGACTTCAGGTGCAGCGAATTCCACGGCCGGCGGCAGCGCTACCTCGCAAGTGCCGGCCAGCGCTTCGGCGGCGGCGTCGAGACGTACATCGAGGTCATTGAGTTCGCTGGCCTGCACCAGACCTAGATGACGGCTTGGCAGCTCGATCCCGGTTTCCCGGGACAACGCGCCATACCAGCGCAGGCCTTCAGTGAGACTGCCTTCGAGCAATTGCGCATGGCGCACGGTGCCGACACGGTTGGCCAGCACGCCGGCGAACGGCAGGTCCGGCTGATAGCGCGCCAGGCCCAGCGCCAAGGCGCCGAAGGTTTGGGCCATGGCCGTGCCGTCGATCACGCCGAGTACCGGCACGCCGAAATGCCGCGCCAGATCGGCGCTCGACGGCGTGCCATCGAACAGGCCCATCACGCCTTCGATCAGGATCAGATCCGCTTCGGCGGCGGCTTCCCACAGCAGACGACGGCTTTCCTGCTCGCCGACCATCCACATGTCCAGTTGGTAGACCGGCGCACCGCTGGCGCGCTCGAGGATCATCGGGTCGAGAAAGTCCGGGCCGCACTTGAACACGCGGACCTTGCGGCCCTGATTGCGGTGCAAACGGGCCAGTGCGGCGGTGACGGTGGTCTTGCCCTGGCCGGAGGCCGGCGCGGCGATCAGTACCGCCGGGCAGTGACGTGGTTGATTCAAAGTTCGACGCCTTTCTGCGCTTTGATACCGGCCTGGAAGGCGTGCTTGATCATGCCCATTTCGGTGACGGTGTCGCCCATCTCGATCATTTCCGGCTTGGCGGCGCGGCCGGTGACGATCACGTGCTGCATCGGCGGACGGGCCTGCAGATCGCTGAGCACCTGATCCAGATCGAGGTAACCGTGCTTGAGGGCGATGTTCAGTTCGTCGAGCACCACCAGACCGATCGACGGATCACGCAGCAGTTCACGGGAAACTTCCCATGCAGCTTCGGCGGCGGCGATGTCACGCTGGCGGTCCTGGGTTTCCCAGGTGAAGCCTTCGCCCATCACATGAAAACGCACCTGCTCCGGGAAGCGGCGGAAGAACAATTCTTCGCCTGTGCTGTTACGGCCCTTGATGAACTGCACCACGCCGCACTGCATGCCGTGGCCCATGGCGCGGGCGAGCATGCCGAATGCCGAGCTGCTTTTGCCTTTGCCGTTGCCGGTCAACACCAGCACCAGACCGCATTCGTCGGGCGAATTGGCGATACGCTCGTCGATCACGGCTTTTTTGCGCTGCATGCGCGCCAGGTGGCGCTCGTCGCGTTCGGGGGAATCAGTCATGGGGGAGCTCTCCGTTGAGGCTGGATAACGGCGGGCAGGCACAAGAATAGACGGCAACAAGCCTGGCATCGCCCACCGTGATGCCGCTGGATGGATCAGGCCGGTCTCCGGGCTCATGAGCGGCGTTCGCCTGGCTGCGCGCCTTCCCGCTTTGCAGCAGTGGCATCCGACGCAGCTTTCACTCATTTACCGTTGCGGGGGCAGCGCCGGGATCGTGATGGTTCTTCGCTTGAAGACAATCCTCACCGGCTTCCCTGTTTCACTCTGTCGACAGCGGTCACAGAGCACCTGAAACAAGCCGCGAAGGTTAGAGGGTTGGGGGTGGAGCGTCAAATGAAGAGGGGGTCGTGCGGCAAATAACTGCCGTCGATCAATTATCTGACGCCAATCTTGTGCCACACTGTCAGCAGTGATATCAAAGAGCCATGCTTTTTGACTGCAGAGAGCACATCACAATAACAAGGGAGAGCACCATGCAAGGTATGATCATCAGCAATCCGCGGCTGGAATTCCTGCGCCCGGTGCTGGAACGATGGTTTGACTGTATCGACCGCTACAACGCCGTGCGCGGCGACAACGACACACCTTACTGGCACGACGAAAAAGCCAACCTCGGCCTGTTGTCCGCCGCCGCCTGGATGGCCGAACTGGTCACCCTGCGCGACACAGCCACGCGCAAACAGAACGAAGAAGGCGAACGCAATGCCCGCGCCGACCTGTTCCTGGCCGGCGCCGAAGATCGCGCCTATATCCAGGCGACCCAGCGCTGGCCGCGCGTCAACAGCCTGAATCTGACCCAGGCTCTGGCCGATATCACCAGCGATGCCAAGCGCATCAGCTACGCCAGCGATCTCAAACTCGGCTGCCTGTTCGTCGCCCCACAGAAAGCCCAGCACAGCGCCAGCCCGGAAGAACTGCAGGACATGGTCGACGACCTGCAAAAGGAACACACCTGCGCCGTCGCGTGGTACTTCCCGTATGCCTACCGCAAATTGCGCAGCGAGGCCGGCAACTATCACCCCGGCATTGCCGTACTGTTCAAGGAGGCACGCGGCTGAGGGGTTGAACCATCGGGCTCGTGTGCTTCTCTATGATTAGGAATGCATTCATAGGGAAGATCAGTAATGCGCAAGCCCCACCTCGTTTTCGTCATCGCACTCGCCGGAGGGCTCACCGCCTGTGGTGAATCCTCCAGCCTGCAAGTCTCGGACGGCACCGGCCCGTCCCCCAAACTGCCCGAACCGAACAAGACCCTGATCCCGACGGTGAACATTGCCCCGGCGATCGGCTGGCCGGCGGGCGCGAAACCGAAGCCAGCGGCAGGCACTCAGGTGGCGGCATTTGCCGAAAATCTCGATCACCCGCGCTGGCTCTACGTACTGCCCAACGGTGACGTGCTGGTGGCGGAAACCAATGCCCCGCCAAAACCGGACGATGGCAAAGGCATACGCGGCTGGGTGATGAAAAAAGTCATGGGCCGCGCCGGTGCCGGCGTACCGAGCCCGAACCGCATCACCCTGCTGCGTGATGCCGATCATGACGGCGTGGCCGAGACACGCACGGTGTTTCTGCAGAACCTCAATTCACCATTCGGCATGACGCTGGTCGGCAACGATCTATACGTCGCCGACACCGACCGCCTGCTGCGCTTTCACTACGAACCCGGCGCAACGGAAATCAAGAGCCAGCCAATCAAGGTCGTGGATCTGCCGGGCGGCCCGCTCAACCATCACTGGACCAAGAACGTCATTGCCAGCAAGGATGGCAGCAAGCTTTACGTCACGGTCGGCTCGAACAGCAACGTCGGCGAAAACGGCCTGGATCAGGAAGAAGGTCGCGCGGCGATCTGGGAAGTGGATCGGGCGACCGGCAATCACCGAATCTTCGCTTCGGGCATCCGCAACCCCAACGGCCTGGCCTGGGAACCCAAAAGCGGCGCGCTGTGGACTGCGGTAAACGAGCGGGATGAGATCGGCAGCGATCTGGTGCCGGACTACATCACCTCGGTCAAGGATGGCGGCTTCTATGGCTGGCCGTTCAGCTATTACGGCCAGCACGTCGATGTCCGCGTCGAGCCACAAAACCTGGACCTGGTGGCCAAGGCCATCGCTCCGGATTACGCCGTCGGCCCGCACACAGCCTCACTGGGCCTGACCTTCGCCGAGGGCAACACGCTGCCGGCCCAATTCAAGGAAGGCGCATTCATCGGCCAGCACGGCTCTTGGAACCGCAAGCCGCACAGTGGCTACAAGGTGATCTTCGTGCCGTTCAGCGCCGGCAAGCCGAGCGGAACGCCGGTGGATGTCCTGACCGGTTTTCTCGACAAGGACGAGAACGCCTTGGGTCGGCCGGTTGGCGTGGTAATCGACCAGCAAGGTGGATTGCTGGTGGCAGACGATGTGGGGAACAAGGTGTGGCGGGTGTCGGCGGCTAAATAGCCCGGCCCCTGAAACAAAAAAACCGTGGGAGCCAATGTGCTCCCACGGTTTTTTATTGATTCGCAGCTTTACGGGTTATGCGCCAGATGCTCCGGCTGCAGAACGCGCTTGGCACTCAGATAGGCTTTCTGCCAATACGCTTTCGAAAGGCTGTCGAGCTTAACCGTGCCACCGGTGGCCGGTGCATGAACGAAGCGCCCCTCCCCGACGTAAATCCCCGCATGACTGACCTGAGAGCCGCCATTGGTGGCGAAGAAGATCAGGTCACCAGTCTGCAGCCCTTCCTTGCCGACATTCGGAGCCTGCATGACGATCATCTCGCGGGTCGAACGCGGCAGGCTGATGCCGGCCGCATCGCGGTAGACAAAACCGATCAGCCCGCTGCAATCAAAGCCCGAGTCCGGCGTGTTGCCGCCCCAGCGATAAGGCGTACCCACCAGCCCGAGCGCACGGAACAGCACGTCTTCGGCAGCGGGAGAGAAAGCCTGGGAGGATCCGAACACAATCGGCGCGCGAACCACGGGGGCTGGCGGCGGAGTGCGGCTGGCGCAAGCGCTGAGCAGCGCTGCGAAGAACATCAGGGCAAGGCGGGCCGTCATCGTCATAAGCAGAACATCCTGATCTGGCTGCGGCTTTTACTGCCGATTCGACAGAAAACAAAACCGCCTGCGTTGGGACGCAGGCGGTTTGCCATCAATATAGATCAGGATTCTAGCGGCTACGCGGCAAACTTCAAGTAAGACTTTAACTTCACCTTGTAAAGTTTAAGTCTATTGCCCCTGAAGGACCGCCTGTCGCCACGAGCGTGGCGACAAAGGCGTGATTACTTGCGAGCGGTAACCACGGTTGGAGCGTTCGCCAAAGCACGCTTGGCTTCGATGAAGGACTTGCTCCAGTAGCTGTCACCCAGGTTGTCGATACGGACACCGCCGCTGCGACGACTGCTGGAGTGGATGAACTGGTTATCGCCCAGATAGATCCCGGCGTGGCTGACACGACCGCGACGACCATTGGTGGCGAAGAACAGCAGATCGCCCGGCTCGAGATTGCCGCGCGAAACCAGCGGAGCATCCACGTTGATCATTTCGCGGGTGGAGCGCGGCAGGTTCATGCCGGCTTCTTCGCGGAACAGGTAGCCGATGAAACCGCTGCAATCGAACCCGGCTTCAGAGGTGCCGCCGAAACGGTAACGGGTACCGATCAGGGACATGCCGCGTTCAAGGATGCTGTCGGCCAGAACCGGAAGCTGGTAAGGCTTCTTGCCGTTGAAGGCGGCCAGTTCCTTTTCGGTGTCCAGCTCTTCCTGGTAAATAACGGAAGACTGGGCGGTGGCAGAATTTTTAGCCTGTTGTTGCTGCTCTTGAACAGGTGAATGAGCAGCGCAACCGAACAACAGGGTGACGAGTGCGAGAGGCACGAGGGGTGCGAAGCGCTTTAGCATGGGCACGACCGTGGCTGATAGTTGTAAAGAAGCCGAGACTATGCCCGCTATCAGCCTCATTTGCAAATTCAATCGATCTTTTTGTGACTTCCCGGTTTCTCGTTTACATCTAAGCGCTTAAGCCTATTTGAATCGAGACGCGGCCTGCGCAGTGCGCAGGAAAGCGGATTTTCTGGCGCCTGAAATATGCCGAAACCCGCTGAAAGCCCCGGTTTTACCAGCCCAGGGTTTCTTTCAGGAAGGGAATGGTCAGCTTGCGTTGAGCCTGCAAAGAGGCCTGATCGAGCTGCTCTAGCAGGTCAAAAAGCGCGCTCATGCTGCGAGTACCGCGAGTCAAAATAAAATGCCCGACCTCGTCGGTCAGATGCAGCCCGCGACGGGATGCGCGCAATTGCAGGGCACGCAATTTGTCTTCATCGGAAAGAGGACGCATCTGGAAAATCAGCGCCAGGGTCAGGCGAGATTTCAAGTCCGCCAGCTTTACCGGCAACTCACGCGGCGAGGTGGAGGCGGCGATCAGCAATCGACGACCACTGTCACGCAGACGGTTGAACAGGTGAAACATCGCCTCTTCCCAGTCGGGCTTGCCGGCGATCACCTGCAAGTCGTCCAGGCAGACCAGTTCGTACTGTTCGAGGTTGTCGAGGATTTCGATGCCGCGATCCATCAACTCGGCCAGCGGCAGGTACACCGCCGGTTCGCCCATCTGCTCGAAACGCAGGCAAGCGGCCTGCAACAGATGCGTACGTCCTACCCCGTGCTTGCCCCACAGATAGATCAGGCTTTCGGTCCAGCCGGCGTCGGCTTCGCATAGACGCTCGACATAGCCGAGTGCAGCGGCATTGGCGCCTGGGTAGTAGTTGATGAAGGTGGCGTCGTCACGCAGACGCACACCTAGGGGCAGCTGAATCGGTTTCATGCTGACTGAACAGTTCCCAAGGAACCGTTAGTGGCCTCTGTGTAAAGTGTGCGAAGTTTATACCCGTGAAGCGGAGCGCACAATGCGACAGACCCCAAGCAAAATCAAAGGTTTGCGTTAACACACTGGTTTTATGACAGTTTCTTTGGCGCACAGGCGCCAGCATTGCCTGCACGAGACGGGCCAACCCGGCAATCCACCGGGCGACCCTACCTCGCCTTACAGCTTCGGATCATCGACTCCGCTATACATTTCGGAGTCCTTGTACAAATCATGGACGTGGCGCACCAGCACCATGATCACCGCCGCCACTGGCAACGCCAGCAGCACACCGGTGAAGCCGAACAACTCACCACCGGCCAGGATCGCAAAAATCACCGCCACCGGATGCAGGCCGATCCGATCGCCCACCAGCAAAGGCGTCAGCACCATGCCTTCCAGGGCCTGACCGACCATGAACACTGCAACGATCCCGATCATCGGGTACAGATCACCGCCAAACTGGAACAGCCCGGCAATCAGCGCCGCGCCGATCCCGATCACAAACCCCATATAAGGCACGATGGCCGCCAGACCGGCGATCAGACCGATCAACAGGCCCAGCTCCAGACCGACAATCATCAGCCCCGCCGCATAGATCACGCCCAGCGCCAGCATCACCAGCAACTGTCCGCGCACGAACGCCCCGAGCACCTCGTGACATTCGCCTGCCAGCGCCACCACGCGTTCTTCACGATCACGCGGCAACAGGCTGCGGATCTTGGCCATCATCACGTCCCAGTCGCGCAGCAGGTAGAAACTCACCACCGGGATCAGCACCAGATTCGCCAGCCAGCCAATCAGTGCCAGGCTGGAAGCGGTGGCCTGGCTCAGCACCACGCCGACGATATCGGTGGTCTGGCCCATGTGCTCGGTGATCGCTGCCTTGACCTTGTCGAACTTCCAGAAGCCATCCGACAGCCCCAGCTTCGACTGCGCCCATGGCAACGCCGTGTGCTGCAGCCAGTCGAGCATCTGCGGTGCCAGTTCGTACAGACGCAGCAACTGCTTGGCGAGCATCGGCACCAGCACCAGCAGCAACGTGGTGAAGATCAGGGTGAACAAGGCGAACACCGCAATCACGCCCCAGGTGCGGGACAGGCCGAGCCGTTCCAGACGATCCACCAACGGGTCGAACAGATAAGCGAGCAACAGCGCCACCAGAAACGGCGTGAGGATCGGATGCAGCAACCAGACAAACGCGCAAAGCAGGAGCACCCCACCGAGCCAGAACCAACGCCGCGTATCGGCCATGTAACACTCCATTGCTTCTATATATGAAAGAAAAACCTACCAGCGGAATCGCAACGACGGCGACGCAGGTACCGGTGCCGGCGCAACGACAGGCGCACCGCCTGGCACCACAGGCTGCGGAGCCACCGGAGCCGGCGCCTCGGCCGGCATTTCCTGCAACTTCGCCAGCGACAACTGCGCCCGCAACTGATCGGCGCTGCCGTTGACCCGATACACAATGCGATCGGCATCGACACTCTGCAGCCGCACACCAAACGGCTCGAGCATCCGCAGCAACGTCGCGTAATGCTCCAGGTTCATGCCTTGCACTTCCAGCGTCTGCTGACCCGAAGCGCCAGGCTTGGCGACAAAACGCGGTGCCAGGCGCTCAGCTACCGCCAGCATTACCGCATCGGCAACGGCGGCCTGATCAGCTCCCTGCACACTTCCCGCCTCTTTCTGATCACCCAACCACAAGTGCCATTTGGCTTGCCACTGACCACCCTCCTCACGGGCATGCACGGCGAGCAAGGCGTCAGCGTTGTAGCGTTCAGACGCCGCATGAAGCGGCGCCGGATCGGTGCCTTCAAGCGTCGGCGCGGTCGCGACCAGTTGCTCACTCAGATCCGCCAGCGGCAGGCGCAACGGCAACCCTCGGTGCTGGGCAGCACGCCGCAATGGCGCCGCACTGGCCTGACCGTCACCTACCAGGCTTGAGCCTTCGGTGGAGTCGTTCAGCCACCAGCTCAGAATCGACGGTCTGCTCGCGCCCCACAGCGACAACCCGGCACGGCGCAGCGCCTGCTCGGTGGTCGCCGGATCGAAGTCGACCTTCAACACTTCCGGCGGCCCGGCATCGAAACCGAACTGGCTGATGATCTGTTGCGGATCCTTGCGAACCGGCGCCAGCCCGGGATTCTGCGGCGCCTTCGGATCCCCCGTGAGACGCAGCACCAGCGTATCCAGCGCCGCTTGCGTGGCACGATCACGCTCCTCCGGCGACTGGCCGTTGACCGGTTCGCGCACCTGATAAAGCCCTTTGACGTTTTCGGCCTGGCTCGCCAGGCTGACCAGAGACAAGCAGCCCACTAACAGCAATTTACACAAACGCATGGAGAATTCCCGTCGACAAGAGCGGCTGGAACAGGCCGCGTGAACCGGATTGAGCAAGCCTGTGACCACTGGCCGTTGCAAAACATTCACACGCTGGCGATAAGTTTTTGCACAGCCCTAACGATAGACGGTTCCTTATACAGGCACCCGTGATGTCACCCACAGCTTCATTTGCAAAAAATTTCGGCCGATATGCCCCTGCCCGTCGGCGTGAGGATGGCCGCTGCCCCTCAAGCCTGATAAAATCGCGCGCCTTCGCAGACCGGCAACAGCCGGGCACCTCGAAACTCGCGTGAGGCCATCGCCCTCTCGATTTCGAAGTTCCCGCTGAACTCGGTCGTTACCCCTGAATCCCCTCCCCTAAAGGCCTGGATCATGAGCAAGCAACCCTCCCTGAGCTACAAGGACGCCGGTGTAGACATCGACGCCGGTGAAGCATTGGTCGAACGCATCAAGAGCGTCGCCAAGCGCACTGCGCGCCCGGAAGTCATGGGCGGCCTGGGCGGTTTCGGCGCCCTCTGCGAAATCCCGGCCGGCTACAAGCAGCCAGTACTGGTTTCCGGCACCGACGGCGTCGGCACCAAGCTGCGCCTGGCACTGAACCTGAACAAGCACGACAGCATCGGCCAGGATCTGGTCGCCATGTGCGTCAACGACCTGGTGGTGTGCGGCGCCGAGCCACTGTTCTTCCTTGACTACTACGCCACCGGCAAGCTGAACGTCGACGTTGCCGCCACTGTCGTCACCGGTATCGGTGCAGGCTGCGAACTGGCTGGCTGCTCGCTGGTCGGCGGCGAAACCGCTGAAATGCCTGGCATGTATGAAGGCGAAGACTACGACCTGGCCGGCTTCTGCGTCGGCGTCGTGGAAAAAGCCGAAATCATCGACGGCTCGAAAGTCGCCACCGGTGACGCCCTGATCGCCCTGCCATCGTCCGGCCCGCACTCCAACGGCTACTCGCTGATCCGCAAGATCATCGAAGTATCCGGCGCCGACATCGAAACCGTTCAGCTCGACGGCAAGCCGCTGACCGATCTGCTGATGGCCCCGACCCGCATCTACGTGAAGCCGCTGCTCAAGCTGATCAAGGACACCGGCGCCGTCAAGGCCATGGCCCACATCACCGGTGGCGGCCTGCTGGACAACATCCCGCGCGTCCTGCCAAAAGGCGCTCAAGCCGTGGTTGACGTAGCCAGCTGGACTCGCCCGGCCGTCTTCGACTGGCTGCAAGAGAAAGGCAACGTCGACGAAACCGAAATGCACCGCGTACTGAACTGCGGCGTGGGCATGGTGATCTGCGTGGCTCAGGAGCACGTTGAAACTGCCCTGAACACCCTGCGTGAAGCCGGCGAACAGCCTTGGGTCATCGGCCAGATCGGTGTCGCTGCCGAAGGCGCTGCCCAGGTCGAGCTGAAAAACCTCAAGGCTCACTAATGCCTAATACCTGTGATGTCGTGGTGCTGCTGTCCGGCACCGGCAGTAACTTGCAGGCCCTGATCGACAGCACGCGGACCGGCGACAGCCCGGTCCGCATCGCTGCGGTGATTTCCAACCGCGCCGACGCCTACGGCCTGCAACGCGCCAGTGACGCGGGTATCGCCACCCGCTCGCTGGATCACAAGGGTTTCGAAGGTCGCGAGGCCTTCGATACCGCCCTGATCGAACTGATCGACGAATTCAATCCGAAACTCGTGGTACTGGCCGGCTTCATGCGCATTCTCAGCGCTGACTTCGTCCGGCACTATCAGGGTCGCCTGCTCAATATCCATCCGTCGCTGCTACCCAAATACAAAGGGTTACACACTCATCAGCGCGCGCTGGAAGCCGGCGATGCCGAACACGGCTGCTCCGTGCACTTCGTCACCGAGGAACTCGATGGCGGACCACTGGTCGTACAGGCAGTAATACCGGTAGAGTTGCACGATTCGCCGCAGAGTCTGGCGCAGCGGGTTCACGTTCAGGAACACCTGATCTACCCGATGGCCGTACGCTGGTTTGCCGAAGGACGGCTGACCCTCGGCGAGCAAGGTGCTTTACTGGATGGCCAGATACTCGGGGCCAGCGGTCACTTGATTCGAAACTAGGAGATTTTATGCGTCGCGCCCTGCTCTTCGCTTGCGCTCTGCTCGCCCTGCCTTTCGCCCAGGCGGCAGACCTTCAACCGTTCTCCGCCAGCTACACAGCCGACTGGAAACAGTTGCCCATGAGCGGTACCGCCGAACGCAGCCTGACCAAGGAAGCCAACGGCGTCTGGAAGCTCAGCTTCAAGGCTTCGATGATGATCGCCAGCCTGTCCGAGGAAAGCACCCTGACCCTGGACAAGGACACCCTGCTTCCGCAGTCCTACCACTTCGAACGTGGTGGCCTGGGCAAGGCGAAAAAGGCTGATCTGGACTTCGACTGGAACAACAAACTGGTCACCGGCACCGACCGTGGCGACGCGGTCAAAGTCCCGCTGAACCGTGGCATGGTCGACAAGTCCACCTACCAGCTGGCGCTGCAGCATGATGTCGCCTCCGGCAAGAAGACCATGAGCTATCAGGTGGTCGATGGCGGCGATGTCGATACCTATGACTTCCGCGTTCTGGGTACCGAGAAAGTCGAGACCAAGGCCGGCAGGATCGACGCGATCAAGGTCGAGCGCGTGCGTGATCCGACACAAAGCAAGCGCACCACTGTCATGTGGTTCGCCAAGGATTGGGATTACCTGCTGGTTCGTCTGCAACAGGTCGAGACCGACGGCAAGGAGTACAACATCATGCTCCAGGACGGCACGGTCAACGGCAAGACAGTCAAAGGCAGCTGATTCAACGAAAAGCCCCGCAAACGCGGGGCTTTTTTTCGCCTGTCTTTCAGTGATCAAACTGAAAACTTGGCCACCATGTTGTTCAGATCCACCGCCAGCCGCGACAATTCCTGGCTTGCCGCACTGGTCTGATTGGCCCCCGCTGAGGTCTGCATCGCCAGGTCGCGGATGTTCATCAGGTTGCGATCCACTTCCCGGGCCACGGCAGCCTGCTCTTCCGAAGCGCTGGCGATCACCAGATTGCGTTCGTTGATCAAGGTGAATGCGGAAGCGATTTCCTCCAGTGCCACGCCCGCCGCTTTCGCCAGCTCCAGCGTCGAGCGCGCACGGACATTACTCTGCTGCATCGAACTGACCGCCGAATCGGTGCCCTGCTGAATACCGCCGATCATCTGCTCGATTTCCTGGGTCGACTGCTGGGTTCGATGGGCCAGCGCCCTGACCTCGTCGGCCACCACCGCGAAGCCGCGCCCGGCGTCACCGGCGCGGGCCGCTTCGATCGCCGCGTTCAACGCCAGGAGATTGGTCTGCTCGGCAATCGAACGGATCACCTCCAGCACTTTGCTGATGCTGTAGACCTTCTGCGCCAGATCCTCCACCTGCGTGGCGTTGGCGGTGACATCGTCGGCCAGCAGTTCGATGGACGACACGGTCTGCTGCACTTGCTCACGGCCATGCTGGGCGATGCGGTCCGATTCCCGTGATGCCTCGGAAGTCGCCACGGCGTTGCTGGCGACCTCTTCAACGGCGGCGGTCATCTGATTGACCGCCGTGGCGGCCTGCTCGATTTCCAGGCTCTGCTGATGCAATCCGCGCGTCGCATCTTCGGTAACGCAGCTCAGCTCCTCCGAGGCCGAAGCCAATTGGCTGGAAGACTCCGAAATCTGTCGGATGGTGTCGCGCAGGCTGTGCTGCATGCTTTTGAGCGCATGCAGCAGCCGCGCCGGCTCATCCTTGCCGATGATGCTGATATCGCCGGTCAGATCGCCGCCGGCCACCACTTCGGCGACACCCAGCGATTGCGAGAGCGGCACCACGATGCTGCGGGTCAGCAGCAGCGCCAGGCCAATGGTGATCAGCGCCGTGATGCCGATCATCACCCCGACCCAGACTCGCGAATTGATGAACACCAGTCGCGCGGCCTCGGTGGCGAGGTTGGCGTTGTGTTTGTTCAACTCGACCAGTTCTTTGAGGGTCGCGGCGATGTCGTCGGCCAGCGGGTTCATCTGGGTATTGAGAATGCTTGCCGCGTCTTCCACCTTTCCCTGAGCAGACAACGCCATCACCTGGGCCTGCAATTCCAGGTATTTGTGCTCCGCGACTTTGAAGCGATCAAACAACGCTCGCTCTTCTGGCAGCACGATCAATATGTCGTAACGTTGCTGGGCTTCGCTCAGCACACTGCGCAGCTCGTTGAGCTTGGCGACATTCTGGTCGAGGGCCTGCGGATCGCGATTGAGCAACAGACGCATGGTCAGGGCGCGCAGACGCAGCATGTCCTGACTCATTTCACCCACCGCCATCACGCTGGGCAGCCAGTTCTTGTCGACCTCGTCGGACTGGGCCCGCATGTTCGACATCTGCAGCAGGGCGAACGCCCCGAGGGCAAACACCATCAGCGCCAACAGACCGAAGCCCAGCCCGGCACGGGGGGCAATATTGAGACTGCGGATACTCATTGCTCTGGTTCCTTCCAAAAGCGCTGCATCAACCCTGCAGCTGGCTGCTTTAGAAGGTATCGGCCCGGCGAAAATTTGCGTAAGACCAAAAGGTGATATCAAAAGGCCTTAATACTTCGAACCCTCGGCATTAACGATTCAGCGACGGTTTTGCCGGACTTGAGCGCTGTTCGCCGCATGATCAACGGCAAGTTACCTGAAAACCCTGAAGCAGGTCGGCAGACGAAACACCGGCACAAGTATTCTTCGACTCACCGGCATAACCTGACGCCCTGCCGCACGCCGGCAAGAAAGTGGAACGCGCCCCTGCGGGAATGCTCTATACCTGCAAGGTCTTATTTGATCGAATGACTTTTCCTACTGCTTGCGAGGTTCACATGACCGTTACCGTCAATACCGTGTCCGCCGAAGGTTTCCGTCACACCGTACAGATCGATGAGCACGAACTGTTTACCGACGTCCCGACGACTGCCGGCGGCGAAGGCTCCGCGCCTGAACCCCATGATTATTTCGACGCCGCCCTCGGCGCCTGCAAGGCCCTGACCCTGAAACTGTACGCGAAGAAGAAAGACATCCCGCTCACAGGCGTCGGCGTAGAAGTGAAGCGCGACAACAGTCAGGAACAGAAAGGCAAATACGCCCTGCACGTGACCCTGACACTCAAAGGCGTGCTCACCGATGCCCAGCGTGAAGAACTGCTGCGCGTCGCCGATCGCTGCCCGATTCACAAACTGATGACCACCAGCGAAGTCACCATCGAAACCCACGCCCCACAAGGCTTCGACAGCCAGTAATCACCACGATGACACCGGCGGGTTATGCTCCACGCATCACCCGCCCAGCCTGGAACGCACCATGGACACCCAACCCCTGATCATCCGCCCGCGCGCCGAAGACGTCGAAGGCCAGCCGATCCTGCGTCCGCTGCCGTCAGCCAAATGCCGCAGCGTCGGGCCTTTCGTGTTTTTCGATCACATGCTTGAAACGCTTTATCCCGCAGGCAAAGGGATGAACATCCGACAGCATCCGCACATCGGTCTGTCGACCCTGACCTATCTGTTTGAAGGACAGATCCAGCACAAGGACAGCCTCGGCTCGGATCAGGTGGTCAAGGCCGGCGATGTCAGCTGGATGACCGCGGGCACGGCAATCGCTCACGTCGAGCGCACCCCCGAACCGCTATGGGAACAAAGCTTCAAGATGCACGGGCTGCAAATCTGGCTCGCCTCGCCCAAGGATCACGAACAGGGTCCCGGGCATTACAGCCATCACCCGGCGTCGACGCTGCCGGTCAGCGATAACCTCGGCGTGCAGATCCGCATGATTGCCGGGTCAGGCTTTTGCCTGGAATCGCCGGTGCCGGTGCTTTCTCCGACGCTGTATGCCGAACTGAAGATGCAGACTGCTACCACCCTGCTGATCCCCACCGAACATGAGGAGCGAGCGCTCTACGTGTTGAGCGGTGATGTGCAATTGAACGGGGAAACCGTGGAGCGCCACGATCTGGTGGTGTTGCCGGCCGGGGAAGAGATGAGCCTGTTCGCCGAGAGCGACAGTCATGCCGTGCTGTTCGGTGGCGCGCCACTGGATGGGCCACGGCGGATCAACTGGAATTTCGTCGCGAGCGATCCGGCGGTGATCGATGAGGCCCGGCGCAAATGGGCGGCCGGGGATTGGCCGACGGTGCCGGGGGAGATCGAGCGGATTGAATTGCCGCGTTAAACCGCCAGCCCTCACCCCAGCCCTCTCCCAAGGGGAGAGGGAGCCGACCGAGGTGTCTTGCGTCATACATCGACCTGAAAGACCGAGTCGATTATGGATTCGGTGATTCACTTTCAGGTCGATGCAACTCTCGAGAAACTCACGATCAGTCCCCTCTCCCTCTGGGAGAGGGTTAGGGTGAGGGGCTTTTCGCTTTTCGCTTTTCGCTTTTCAGCCGTTGAACACTTCTTCCAGCAAATCATGCATCGACTTGAAAGCGCGCTTGGCGGTTTTCGCGTCGTACATCATCTTGCCCGGCACATTGGCGTGCGGATCGGTGAACGAGTGCACCGCGCCGCCGTAGCTCAGCAACTGCCAGTCCACGCCAGCTGCGTTCATCTCGTCTTCGAATGCCGGCAGTTGCTCTTTCGGCACCAGCGGGTCGGAAGCACCGTGCAGCACCAGCACCGAACCCTTGATGTTCTTCGCGTCCGCCGGGTTCGGCGAATCCAGCGTGCCGTGGAACGACACGGCAGCCTTGACCGCTGCACCGGTACGGGCCAGATCCAGTGCACAGCAACCGCCGAAGCAGAAACCGAACACCGCCAGTTTCGAAGTATCGACTGCGGCTTCGCCCTGCTTCTGCAATTGTTCGAACGCAGCCTGCATACGCTTGCGCAGCAGTGCACGGTCATTCTTCAGCGGCATCATCGCCGCGCCCGCCTGGTCGCCATTCTGCGGACGCACCGCTTGCCCATACACGTCGGCGATCAGCACGACATAACCCTTGGCCGCCACGGATTTGGCGATTTCTTCCGCGCCAGCGCTGACGCCCATCCAGTTCGGTGCCATCAACAGGCCCGGACGCGCGCCTTTGTGCTCGGCGTCGAACGCCAATCGACCTTCATAAGGCTGGCCATCGATCTGATAGACCACGGAACGTACAGTGACTTGGCTCATTTCTGACTCCTGATGGGTTGAATACCAGAATGAAAAAACCCGCCGAAGCGGGTTTTTCTACATTTCGATCAAGCCGACAGCTCAACCAGCAGCTTGTTCAGACGGCTTACGTAAGCAGCCGGGTCTTTCAAGCTGTCACCAGCCGCCAGGGCGGCCTGGTCGAAGAGGATGTGCGACAGGTCGCCAAAACGCTCTTCGCTAGTCTCGTTGTCGAGCTTCGCGATCAGCGGGTGGCTCGGGTTGAATTCGAAGATCGGCTTCGAATCCGGCACCTTCTGCCCGCTGGCCTCGAGGATCTGACGCATTTGCAGACCCAGGTCCTGCTCGCCGATGGCCAGGATGGCCGGTGAATCGGTCAGGCGATGGGAAACGCGGACTTCGGCAACGGACTCGCCCAGCGCGGTTTTCAGACGCTCGACCAGACCTTCCTTCGACTTGGCGACTTCTTCTGCGGCCTTCTTGTCCTCTTCCGAGTCCAGGTTGCCCAGGTCCAGGTCACCGCGTGCGACGTCGACAAAGCTCTTGCCGTCGAACTCGCTCAGGTAGCTCATCAGCCACTCGTCGATGCGGTCGGTCAGCAGCAGCACTTCGATGCCTTTCTTGCGGAAGACTTCCAGGTGCGGGCTGTTCTTGACCTGCGCGTAGGTTTCGCCGGTGAGGTAGTAGATCTTGTCCTGACCTTCCTTGGCGCGGGCCAGGTAGTCGGCCAGACCGACGATCTGCTCGCCGTCGCCTTCGGTGGTCGATGCGAAACGCAGCAGACCGGCAATTTTTTCCTTGTTGGCGAAATCTTCTGCCGGACCTTCTTTCATGACCTGACCGAAGTTTTTCCAGAAGCCCTTGTATTGCTCAGGCTCGTTCTTCGCCAGTTTTTCCAGCATGTCCAGCACACGCTTGGTCAGCGCCGACTTCATCGAGTCGATGATCGGGTCTTTCTGCAGGATTTCCCGCGACACGTTCAGCGACAGGTCGTTGGAGTCGACCACGCCCTTGATGAAGCGCAGGTACAGCGGCAGGAACGATTCGGCCTGATCCATCACGAACACGCGCTGGACGTACAGCTTCAGGCCTTTCGGCGCTTCACGCTGGTACAGATCGAACGGGGCACGGGCCGGCACGTACAGCAGCGAGCTGTACTCGAGCTTGCCTTCGACCTTGTTATGGCTCCACGACAGCGGATTTTCGAAGTCGTGGGCGATGTGTTTGTAGAACTCCTGGTATTCCTCATCCTTCACTTCGGTGCGAGGACGGGTCCACAGGGCGCTGGCGCGGTTGACGGTTTCCCACTCAACTTCCGGCTTCTCTTCGCCTTCGGCAGCGGCCACTTCTTTTGGCAGCTCGATCGGCAACGCGATGTGGTCGGAGTACTTCTTGATGATGTTGCGCAGACGCCAGCCATCGGCGAACTCGTCTTCACCGGATTTCAGGTGCAGGACGATGCGGGTGCCGCGCTCTGGTTTGTCGATGGTGGCGACTTCGAATTCGCCCTCGCCTTTCGACGACCAGTGCACACCCTCGCTGGAAGCGGAGCCGGCGCGACGGCTGTATACGTCAACCTGGTCGGCAACGATGAACGCGGAATAGAAACCCACGCCGAACTGACCGATCAGGTGCGAGTCCTTCTTCTGGTCGCCCGACAGGTTTTTCATGAAATCGGCGGTGCCGGATTTGGCGATGGTACCCAGGTGGGTGATCACATCGTCGCGGTTCATGCCGATGCCGTTGTCTTCGAGGGTGACGGTCTTGGCGTCCTTGTCGAAGCTCACACGGATTTTCAGTTCAGCGCCACCTTCGAGCAACTCAGGCTTGGCCAGGGCTTCGAAGCGCAATTTGTCGACGGCGTCGGAGGCGTTCGAGATCAATTCGCGAAGGAAGATTTCCTTGTTGGAATACAGCGAATGGATCATGAGGTGCAGCAGTTGCTTCACCTCGGTCTGGAAGCCCAGGGTTTCCTTTTGAGTTTCCACACTCATGGTCATCAAACTCCAATCAGATGGCATTGGCCGCGACCCAGATGGTCTGCGGCGGGTTGTTCACTGAGTTGGGGGCGGCGTTCAGGATTTCAAGGGCTCGTCGATTTTGAAGTGGGCGCGGGCAGTGGCAATCGGTTCACTTTCGGTGCTTTGCCAGGCCGTGACCGCGACGTTGGCCACCCGCCGTCCCTGACGGCAGACCTGACACCGGGCCCAGGTATCGCGGAACTGCCCGGCCCGCAGGTAATCGAGGGAAAAATCGATGATTTTCGGCACACCGGGCGCACCGGTGAAAATCAGCAGATGCAGGGCGGCAGACAGCTCCATGAACCCGGCGATCACTCCGCCGTGGATCGCCGGCAATAAAGGGTTACCAATGTTGTCCTTGTTCGCCGGCAGCTTGAACAGCAGGTCATCCCCGACTCGAGCGCACTCGACACCGATCAGTCCGGCATAGGGGATCAACGCCAGCAGCGGCGCGTAGTCACCCTTCTCGTGGGCTTCTTGCAGTTGCTGCTTGAAATCATCGCTCATGGGTTTTCTCCCTTGATCGCACCACCAAAGCCCTTGGTACCTTTGAGTCCCTTGCCCATGCGCATGAAAGTGCCCACGACATGGGCAATGGGATGTTCGGGATCGTCCTGATAAGCGAAGCCCCGGGCGAAGATCACGTCGGTGGTGACCCGGTAGCACTGGGCGAAACCGTAGACGTCTTTGTGCGGTTCGGCGGCGTGCATATAGTCGATGCGTAAATCCAGGGTCGGGCAGACTTCGAATTCCGGCAAAACACACAAGGTAGCCATGCCGCACGCGGTGTCCATCAGCGACGTGATCGCCCCGCCGTGGACCACGCCGGTCAGCGGGTTGCCAACGATTTGTGCGCTGTAGGGCAAGACCACCGTCAGGCCTTCGCTGCTGGCGCTGTGCACTTTCAAACCCAGCACCTGGCAGTGGCGCAGAGCCGAGAGAAAGCGTGTCGCACGCTCAAAAACAGGGTTTTCGGCCATTTGATCATTACTCTTGTTAGTCACTATTCCCGGTAGTGGAAAGAACAGCAAAAGTTCCATTGCAAAACAAACTTATATATCTGTGAGAAATGAGGAACTTAACCCTTGGGGCTGCGCTCTTAAGGCCAGTAGTTATTTTCCATAAGGAGAAACACCCCATGCGTAAGACTTTAGCTATTGCCTTGATGTTGACCGCTTCCCTCGGTCTCGCTGCCTGCGATAAAAAATCCGAGGACAAAGCTCAAGATGCCAACCAACATGCTGAACAAGCTCAGCAGAAAATGAATGAAGCTCAGGATAAAGTGAACGACGCGGCGAAAGAAAACGCCGAAGCCGCCAAAGATCAGGCCGAATCGAACGCTGCAGCTGCAGATGAAGCTGCCAAGAAGCAATAAGCCGCTTCTCGATGGCAAAAAAGAAAACCCGCCAAGTGCGGGTTTTCTTTTGCCTGTCATTTTTTGGTAATGCCTTGTTAGAGCAATGCGGTTTTAAAAGTCGGACTAATCATCAGCAACAATGAACACACTAAGCCGACCAGCCACACCAGACTGCGCAGCTTGGGAATATCGGCCAGGTAAAACCACAAGTAGAGAATCCGTGCGATCACAAAGATGATCGCCAGCGTATCGATCAACCATCCCGCCGTTTGCGTGGTATGCGCCATCAGCACACCCACCGCAAACAGGATGAACGCTTCAATGCTGTTCTGATGTGCCGCCAGTGCCCGGGCGCCGTAGCCAGTGAGTTGCGCCTGTTGCTGACGCGGCAGGTGATTGTCGTAACCACCCTGCTCTTTCATGGCCTTGCCCACGGGCATGCGCGCCACGTAAATCAACAACGCACTGATAAACACACACCAGAACGGAATACTCATCAAGCAGCCTCTTTGATCGTTTCGGGCAACGGCGCCTCTGTAGGGGTATAGACCATTACATCGAGCACGTCGGAATGAAACTCGCGTCGATACAACACCAGCACCACCCCCGCACTCATCAGCATGAACAGCCACGGGCTGACGAACCACGCCAGCATGCTCATGCCGAAGTAATAGGAGCGCAGACCGAAGTTGAACTGGTTCGCTGCCATCGAAATCACCCGCGCCGCCCGGGAAGCGAACGCCTTGCGCTCCTGCTCGGACACCTGACGCTCACCGATCATCGGCGCCGAGCCCACCAGAACCGCCGCAAAGTTGTACTGGCGCATGCACCAGCTGAAGGTGAAGAAGGCATAGACAAACACCAGCGCCAGGCACAGCAACTTGATCTCCGACATGCCTTGGGAGGCCTGCTGCACCATCGGGATGTCCGCCAGCAACGATACCGCACGCTCCGAAGCACCGAGCACAGTCAGGATGCCGGCCAGGATGATCAGTGTGCTGGAAGCGAAGAACGAGGCGTTGCGCTCGAGGTTGCCGATCACGCTGGCATCGGCAATGCGGTTGTCACGCAGCAGCATGCGGCGCATCCAGTCTTCACGGTACAGGTGCAACACGCTGGCCAGGCACGCGGTGTCACGGGCCTTCCAGGTGGCATAACGGGTGTAACCGCCCCAGCAGATGACGAACCAGAGCGCGGCAAGCAGGTGGATCAGGTTGGCTTGGATGAACGACATGCAAATTCCTGTGTGGAAGATTTCGGCTCCCCTTCGACGTTAGCCGAAAGGAAAAGACACTGCCTGACGCCCATAAAAAATGCCCCGTATCGATTGATACGGGGCATTTCTGTTTAATCGCTCAAGCCCGCTTGTGACGGGCCGGCAATCTTAAGCCAGGGCTTCGGCACGCTTGCCCAGCAGGCGGTCACAAACCACCGCGACCACCAGGGTCATCACGCATGGCACCAGCCACGCCAGGCCCTGCTCGCTCAGCGGCAGGTGGGACAGTTGCGATGGCATCCAGTCGGCCAGACCGGCGCCTTTCAACGCATCGATGGTGCCGAACACGAACGACACCAGCATCACCGGACCCATGATGCGGCTCTGCTCATGCCAGAACGCGGCACAGAAGCTCAGGGCCACCAGCACGATGCACGGCGGGTAGATCGCGGTCAGCACCGGGATCGAGAACGCGATCAGCTTGGTCAGGCCCAGGTTGGACACCAGCAGCGAAAACGCCGCAAGGATGATGACCAGAGTCTTGTAGGACAGCGGCACGATGCGGCTGAAGTATTCGGCGCAGGCACAGGTCAGGCCGACCGCCGTCACCAGACAAGCCAATGAGATCAGCACCGCGAGGAAACCGCTGCCCAGCGAACCGAAGGTATGTTGCACGTAAGCGTGCAGCACCGCCGCGCCGTTGGTAGCGCCAGCGGCCACTTCATGGCTGCCGGAACCCAGACGGAACAGGCTGACGTACACCAGCGCCAGACCGACGCCGGCGATCAGCCCGGCGATGATCGCGTAACGGGTGATCAGCGCCGGCGACTCAACGCCACGGGAACGGATCGCGTTGACGATGACGATACCGAACACCAGGGCGCCCAGAGTATCCATGGTCAGATAACCATTGATGAAGCCTTGGGAGAACGGTGCAGCGACGTATTCCGGAGTGGCCACGCCGATGTCACCGGCCGGCAGCGCGAACGCGGCAATGCCGAGTACCGCCAGGGCGATGATCTTCAGCGGCGCGAGGAAACGCCCTACGGTATCCAGCAGACGGCCCGGATAAAGCGAGATGAAGAACACCAGCAGGAAATACACCGAGCTGTAGAGGAACAGCGCCAGCGGGCTTTCGCCGGTCAGCGGCGCCAGACCCACTTCAAAGGACACGGTCGCGGTACGCGGCGTGGCGAACAACGGGCCGACCGCCAGGTAGCACGCGGCTGCCAGCACACCACCGGCGATCTTGCCGATCGGCGTACTCAAGGCATCCATCGCCCCGCCGACCTTGGCCAGCGCGACAACGGTGATCACCGGCAGACCGACCGCCGTGATCAGGAAGCCCAGCGCCGCCATCCAGACGTTTGGCCCGGACTGCAAACCGACGATAGGCGGGAAGATGATGTTGCCGGCCCCGACGAACAGGGCGAATGTCATAAAGCCAAGTGCCAGGATGTCCTGACCTTTCAAAACTTTCATTAAGGAAATACCACACTACTGAATCGGAATTTAGAGGGGGATTTCCCTGTGGGGTTAGGGAAATGCTGTCAATCCGTATAAGACTGACCCGTTTAGCGCGTTGCATGCCTTGTGGGCGGCAGACGCAAAAATGGCTGCTAGCCTAACGAATTTGTCTGACAAACGCACTGTTTGAGGGCGAACTATCCGATACGCGACGTGTCTGTGTCGCGTTTTTGCATGTAATTGGGCAGGTGCCTATAAATCGCCATCGTCAAACCGAACCTCAGAAACGACAAAGGCCACCCGAAGGTGGCCTTTGTTGCTGGAGCTAAAAAGTCAGCCGAAGCTTACTTCTTCACTTCCCAGCCAGTCAGCTCGGCCAGGGCCTTGCCGATGTCTGCCAGCGAACGCACGGTTTTCACGCCTGCGTCTTGCAGAGCAGCGAACTTCTCGTCTGCAGTGCCTTTGCCGCCGGAGATGATTGCGCCAGCATGGCCCATGCGCTTGCCCGGAGGAGCAGTCACACCAGCGATGTAGGAAACAACCGGCTTGGTCACGTTGGCCTTGATGTAGGCAGCCGCTTCTTCTTCAGCCGAACCGCCGATCTCGCCGATCATTACGATCGCTTCGGTCTTCGGGTCTTCCTGGAACAGTTTCAGGATGTCGATGAAGTTCGAACCCGGGATCGGGTCACCGCCGATGCCGACGCAAGTCGACTGACCGAAACCGGCGTCAGTGGTCTGCTTCACAGCTTCGTAGGTCAGGGTGCCGGAACGGGAAACGATACCGACCTTGCCTGGCAAGTGGATGTGACCTGGCATGATGCCGATCTTGCACTCGCCCGGAGTGATCACGCCTGGGCAGTTAGGGCCGATCAGGGTGACACCCAGCTCGTCGCACTTAACTTTCGCGTCCAGCATGTCCAGGGTAGGAATGCCTTCGGTGATGCAGACGATCAGCTTGATGCCGCCGAATGCCGCTTCCAGGATCGAGTCCTTGCAGAAAGGAGCCGGAACGTAGATCACGCTGGCGGTGGCGCCAGTGGCTTCTACGGCTTCTTTCACGGTGTTGAACACAGGCAGGTTCAGGTGAGTGGTGCCACCCTTGCCTGGAGTCACGCCGCCAACCATTTTGGTGCCGTAGGCAATGGCTTGTTCGGAGTGGAAAGTACCCTGCGCGCCGGTGAAGCCCTGGCAGATTACTTTGGTGTCTTTATTGATCAGGACGCTCATTACTTGCCCTCCGCAGCTTTAACGACTTGTTGAGCAGCGTCGGTCAGGCTGGTAGCAGCGATGATGTTCAAACCGCTTTCTGCCAGTACTTTAGCGCCCAGTTCAGCGTTGTTGCCTTCAAGACGAACAACAACCGGGATTTTCACGCCGACTTCTTTCACTGCACCGATGATGCCTTCGGCAATCATGTCGCAACGAACGATGCCGCCGAAGATGTTAACCAGTACTGCAGCGACATTGCTGTCGGACAGAATGATCTTGAAAGCTTCGGTAACGCGTTCTTTGGTAGCACCACCACCTACGTCGAGGAAGTTGGCTGGCTTGCCGCCGTGCAGGTTGACGATGTCCATGGTACCCATGGCCAGGCCGGCACCGTTCACCATGCAGCCGATGTTGCCTTCCAGCGCCACGTAGTTCAGTTCGAACTTGGCAGCGTGCGCTTCGCGCGGATCGTCCTGGGACGGATCGTGGAAAGTCTTCAGCTTAGGCTGACGGTACATTGCGTTGGCGTCGATGTTGATCTTGGCGTCCAGGCAGTGCAGATCGCCGTCAGCCTTGATCACCAGCGGGTTCACTTCCAGCAGAGCCAGGTCGTGATCCTTGAACAGCTTGGCCAGACCTACGAAGATCTTGGCGAACTGAGCAACCTGCTTGCCTTCCAGACCCAGCTGGAATGCCAGCTCGCGACCCTGGAACGGCTGAGCGCCAACCAGTGGATCGATAGTGGCTTTCAGAATTTTTTCTGGAGTGTCGTGAGCGATTTTCTCGATGTCCACGCCACCTTCGGTGGAAGCCATGAACACGATGCGACGGCTCGAACGGTCAACGACAGCGCCCAGGTACAGCTCTTTAGCGATATCAGTGCACGATTCAACCAGGATCTTGGTGACTGGCTGGCCATTGGCATCAGTCTGGTAAGTCACCAGACGCTTGCCCAGCCACTGCTGTGCGAAGGCTTTGGCGTCTTCTTTGCTGCGAACCAGCTTGACGCCGCCCGCTTTACCGCGACCACCGGCGTGAACCTGGGCTTTGACAACCCACTCGTTGCCGCCGATTTTGTCGCAAGCTTCTGCTGCTGCTTCCGGGGTGTCTACTGCGAAACCAGTGGAAACTGGCAGGCCGTATTCAGCGAACAGCTGCTTACCCTGATACTCGTGAAGATTCATGCTTTTTACCGTCTTCGTTAGGTACTGCGCATTCGGCGCTGCGCTCTTGATGAGTGCCGCGCCACCTGTGACTGCTGCTTGCGTAGCCTTTCCGGATACCCGGTGCAGCTACGCAAGGCTGCGTCCAGCGGACATTCCGCGGTGAGTCTTGCACGCAAGGCTCACGACGGGCCGACACCGCCGTGGTTTCTTATTGTCTCTTTCGGACATGTGAAAGCTGCTGCGCTAGGAAATACTGCGTTAAAAACAGGTTCGAAATGCTCATTGACTGACGTCAACTCCGCTTTCTCACCTGTTTTTGCCTTGTCTTTCCGTCGCTCGCTACGCTTTCACAAAGCCCTCAACGCTTCTTGCGGTTGGCAATGTGGATGGCGCCGCCATTCACTGCCAGAGCTGCTTCGTGCAAGGCTTCGGACAGGGTCGGATGGGAGAAAACCATCATGCCCAGGTCTTCAGCGCTGGTGCCGAATTCCATACCGATCGCGCCCTGCTGAACCAGTTCTGCAGCGCTCGGGCCAATCACGTGCACGCCCAATACGCGGTCAGTCTTGGCATCGGCGATGACCTTGACGAAACCACCGGTATCGTTGGCGGCCATGGCACGGCCGGATGCTGCGAACGGGAAGGTGCCGACGTTAACTTCAACGCCTTCAGCTTTCAAGGCCTGCTCGGTTTTACCAACCCATGCGATTTCCGGGTGAGTATAAATAACCGAAGGGATCAGGTCATAGTTCATCTGGGCCTTGTGGCCCTTGATGCGCTCGACAACCATGATGCCCTCTTCCGAGGCTTTGTGAGCCAGCATCATGCCGCGAACCACGTCACCGATGGCGTAGACGCCCGGTACGGTAGTGGCGCAGTGATCGTCAACGTGCACGAAACCGCGCTCGTCCAGGGTCACGCCGCTGTCGGCAGCCAGCAGATCAGTGGTCACCGGACGGCGACCAACGGCTACGATCAGCTTGTCGAAAGTGATGGTCTGTTCGCCGTTGGCATCGGTGTAGTTCACAACGACTTCGTCGCCGTTCACTTTCGAACCGGTTACGCGAGCGCCCAGTTTGATGTCCAGACCCTGTTTGGTCAGGGTTTTCAGCGCTTCCTTGGAAACAGCGGTGTCCGCTGCCATCAGGAAGGTGTCCAGGGCTTCCAGGACAACTACTTCCGAACCCAGACGCGACCATACCGAACCCAGTTCCAGACCGATCACGCCAGCGCCGATCACGCCCAGACGCTTAGGTACGGCCTGGAATTCCAGGGCGCCAGTCGAATCGACGATGACTTTCTGATCAACCGGAGCCGGTGGAATGTCGATCGGACGCGAACCTGGAGCCAGGATCACGTTTTCGGCTTCGATGACTTCAACCGAGCCGTCCGGCTTGGTGACTTCGACTTTCTTGCCGGCCAGCAGTTTGCCGTGGCCCTGGATCGAAGTAACGCCGTTGGCCTTGAACAGGGTGGCAACGCCGCCGGTCAGGTTCTTGACGATGCCAGCCTTGCGGCCAACCATCGCAGCGACGTCCATTTTGACTTCGCCGGTCGAGATACCGTGAACGTTGAAGCTTTCTTTGGCTTCCTTGTATTTCCAGGAGCTGTCCAGCAGCGCCTTGGACGGAATGCAGCCTACGTTCAGGCAGGTGCCGCCCAGGGCTTGCTTGCCTTCAGCATCGGTGTACTTCTCGATGCAGGCAGTGCTCAGACCGAGTTGCGCGGCCTTGATGGCAGCTACGTAGCCGCCAGGGCCCGCACCGATCACTACTACGTCAAATTTCTGCGACATTCAAAAAATCCTCTTTAGCGAAAAGCTTCAAGCCGCAAGCTGCAAGCCAGACTGCCGTTTCCGGCAGCCTGAAACCTGCAGCTCATGGCTGCTTCTATCAGATATCCAGCAACAGACGAGCCGGATCTTCCAGCAGGTTCTTGATGGTCACCAGGAAAGTCACAGCTTCTTTGCCATCGATCAGACGGTGATCGTAGGACAGTGCCAGGTACATCATCGGACGGATAACGACCTGACCGTTGATGGCCATCGGACGCTGGATGATGTTGTGCATGCCCAGAATCGCTGCCTGCGGCGGGTTGACGATCGGGGTCGACATCATCGAACCGAAGGTACCACCGTTGGTGATGGTGAAGGTACCGCCGGTCATCTCGTCCATCGACAGCTTGCCGTCACGGGCCTTCTTGCCGAAGGTGGCGATGCCGCCTTCGATTTCAGCCAGGCTCATGTGTTCGGCGTTACGCAGAACCGGAACTACCAGGCCACGGTCGCTGGAAACAGCAACGCCGATGTCGGCATAACCGTGGTAAACGATGTCGTTGCCGTCGATCGAAGCGTTGACCGCCGGGAAGCGTTTCAGCGCTTCGGTGGCAGCCTTCACGAAGAACGACATGAAGCCCAGGCGTACGCCGTTGTGGGACTTCTCGAACAGGTCCTTGTACTTCGAACGCAGCGCCATGACTTCGGTCATGTCGACTTCGTTGAAAGTGGTCAGCATCGCCATGTTCGACTGGGCTTCAACCAGACGCTTGGCAACGGTGGCACGAACGCGGGTCATCGGAACGCGCTTCTCGATGCGGTCGCCAGCGGCGAACACAGGAGCGGCAGCGGCCGGAGCAGCGGCTTTCGGTGCAGCAGCCGGAGCGGATTTCTTCGCTTCAACAGCGGCAACCACGTCTTCCTTGGTCACACGGCCGTCTTTGCCGGTGCCTTTTACGGAAGCCAGGTTGATGCCGTTTTCTTCGGCCAGCTTGCGAGCGGCCGGAGCAGCGATCGCATCTTCGTCAGCGCCGGCAGCAGCCGGGGCAGCGGCAGCAGCGGCCGGAGCAGCAGCGGCAGCCGGTGCAGCGGCAGCAGCGCCGCCTTCAACGATGGAGCCCAGGACTTCGTCGGACAGGACGGTGTCACCCTCGCCCTTGACGATTGCGCCCAGCACGCCGTCGGCGGTCGCCAGCACTTCCAGGACGACCTTGTCGGTTTCGATGTCGACGATCAGTTCGTCACGCTTGACGGCGTCGCCCGGTTGTTTGTGCCAGGTTGCAACGGTGCCATCGGCAACCGATTCCGGGAAAGTGGGGGCTTTGATCTCGATAGCCATTGTCTGTGGTTCCTTAAATTCGGTTTCAGGTGCGCGAAGGCGTTAAACGGTAAACGCGTCTTGCAGCAGTTTTTCCTGCTGCTCGGCGTGCATCGATGCGTAACCACATGCAGGTGCAGCAGAAGCCTCACGGCCCGCGTACTCGAGTACGAGAGATTTGTTGAGGTTACTGATGCTGCGACGCAGGTGGTGCTGGCTGCAGTACCAGGCGCCCTGGTTCATCGGCTCTTCCTGGCACCAGACCGCCGCTTTGGCGTTGGTGTAAGGAGCCAGGACTTCTTTCAAGTCGTCCTCAGGGAACGGGTACAGCTGCTCGATACGCACGATGGCGATATCTTCGCGGCCTTCGGCACGGCGTTTTTCCAGCAGGTCGTAGTAGACCTTGCCGCTGCACAGAACCACGCGCTCGACCTTTTTCGGGTCCAGTGCATCGATTTCCGGGATAACGGTCTGGAACGAACCTTCGGCCAGATCTTCCAGCGTCGAGATTGCCAGTTTGTGGCGCAGCAGCGACTTCGGAGTCAGGACTACCAGCGGCTTGCGCAGCGGGCGGATCACCTGACGACGCAGCAAGTGGTAGATCTGCGCCGGAGTCGTCGGCATGCACACCTGAATGTTGTGCTCGGCGCACAGCTGCAGGTAACGCTCAAGACGTGCCGAGCTGTGCTCAGGGCCCTGGCCTTCGTAGCCGTGCGGCAGCAGCATGGTCAGACCGCAGAGACGGCCCCACTTGTGCTCGCCGCTGGTGATGAACTGGTCGATAACAACCTGTGCACCGTTGGCGAAGTCGCCGAACTGGGCTTCCCAGATCACCAGCGCGTTCGGCGTGGTGGTCGAGTAACCGTATTCGAACGCCAGAACCGCTTCTTCCGACAGGAACGAGTCGTACAGGTCGAAGCGTGGCTGACCTTCGTACAGGTGTTTCAGCGGAATGTAGGTGCCGGCATCTTTCTGGTTGTGCAGAACAGCGTGACGGTGCGAGAACGTACCGCGGCCGATGTCCTGACCGGTCATGCGGATCGGGTGACCTTCGAAAGCCAGGGTCGCGTACGCCATGGTTTCGGCATAACCCCAGTTGATCGGCAGGCCACCGGCTTGCATCTTCTGACGGTCTTCGTAGATCTTCGCGACCTGACGCTGAACCACGAAGCCTTCCGGAATTTCCAGCAGCTTGGCGGACAGTTCCTGCAGGGTCTTCAGATCGAAGCGAGTGTCGTGACGCGCAGTCCAGGCGTGGCCCAGATACGGACGCCAGTCCACGAACAGCTCTTTGTTCGGCTCTTTGACCAGCGATTTCACTACGTGCAGACCGTTGTCCAGCGCGTTGCGGTATTCGTCGACTTTCGCCTGAACACGCTCTGCGTCCAGCACACCGCCCTGGGTCAGACGATCAGCGTACAGCTCACGGGTGGTGCGCTGCTTGGTGATCTGCTGATACATCAGCGGCTGGGTGCCGCTTGGCTCGTCGGCCTCGTTGTGGCCGCGACGGCGGTAGCAGACCAGGTCGATCACCACGTCACGCTTGAACTGCATGCGGTAGTCGATGGCCAGCTGGGTCACGAACAGTACGGCTTCCGGATCATCGCCATTCACATGGAGGATCGGCGCCTGGATCATCTTCGCAACGTCGGTGGCGTACTCGGTGGAACGCGAGTCCAGCGGGTTGCTGATGGTGAAACCGACCTGGTTGTTGATCACGATGTGCACGGTACCGCCGGTCTTGAAACCGCGGGTCTGCGACATCTGGAAGGTTTCCATCACCACGCCCTGACCTGCGAATGCAGCATCACCGTGGATGGAGATCGGCAGTACTTTTTCGCCGGTCGCGTCGTTGCGACGGTCCTGACGGGCACGCACCGAACCTTCAACCACCGGGGAAACGATTTCCAGGTGGGACGGGTTGAACGCCATGGCCAGGTGAACTTCACCGCCGGCGGTCATCACGTTGGACGAGAAGCCCTGGTGGTATTTAACGTCACCGGAACCCAGCTCGACCTTCTTCTTGCCTTCGAACTCGTCGAACAGCTCGCGCGGGTTCTTGCCGAAGGTGTTGACCAGCACGTTCAGACGGCCACGGTGGGCCATGCCGATGACGACTTCCTTGGTGCCGTACGAGCCGGAACGCTGGATCAGTTCGTCGAGCATCGGAATCAGGCTTTCGCCGCCTTCCAGACCGAAACGCTTGGTGCCCGGGTATTTGGTACCCAGGTATTTTTCCAGGCCTTCACCGGCCGTCACGCGCTCGAGCAGGTGGCTCTTGATGTCGGCGGAGTATTCCGGACGGCCACGTACGCTTTCCAGACGCTGCTGGAACCACTGGCGCTGCTCGGAATCGGTGATGTGCGTAAATTCAGCGCCGATGGTGCGGCAATATGTCTGCTGCAACGCTTCGTGAATTTCGCGTAGGCTCGCTTCCTCTTTGCCGATGAACAGGTCGCCGGCACGGAAGGTCGTATCAAGATCGGCATTGGTCAAGCCGTAATGATTGATCGACAGGTCTGCAGGTGCAGGACGCTGCCACAGCCCCAGCGGGTCAAGCTGGGCTGCCTGGTGGCCACGCATACGGTAGGCCTGGATCAATCGCAGCACTTCAACTTGCTTCTTCTCGTGCTCACTGCTCACGCTGCCGGCGGAAACCGGTTGGGCGCGGCGCTGGTTCTTCGCCAGCAGCACGAAATGATCGCGAATTGTGGAGTGCGAAACATCGGTGGCAGAGCCGCCGTCGGCGGGCAGCTTCTGAAAGTAGGTGCGCCACTCTTCTGGCACAGCGTTAGGGTCGTGCAGGTAGAGCTCATAAAGCTCTTCCACATAGGCAGCGTTTCCACCTGAAAGGTAGGCGCTGTTCCACATGCGCTGCATCACGCTTTCTTGCATGCTTGGTCACCCTCGGTTAGGGGAACACCATCGGTGTCGACACCGAGCAAACTTGCAGAAGTCCGAATGCAGCGACCAAAACAAGCCACTTAGGATCACACTGATAGTCCGGGTACCAGCCCGGATGCCCCTGCTTGTCTCATTTCTTCAAAATAAGAGCCGCAGCTTATGGCTGTTGCTCTGGTTATAGCCAGGGCGCGGGTTGAAGCCCGCGCCTTGACCTGTACGGTGCAGCGATGCCGCTTTTTACAGCGGCAGTTACAGCTTCTGAATCACACGCCGCTCGAAAGCAGCATGTTACGGATGTGACCGATGGCCTTAGTCGGGTTCAGGCCTTTCGGACATACGTTGACGCAGTTCATGATGCCCCGGCAGCGGAAAACGCTGAACGGGTCATCGAGGGACGCCAGACGCTCGGACGTCTTGGTGTCACGGCTGTCTGCCAGGAAGCGGTACGCTTGCAGCAGTGCGGCCGGACCCAGGAATTTGTCCGGGTTCCACCAGAAGGACGGGCAAGAGGTCGAGCAGCAGGCGCACAGGATGCACTCGTACAGACCGTCGAGCTTTTCACGCTCTTCAGGGGACTGCAGACGCTCGATGGCCGGAGCCGGCGTGTCGTTCTGCAGGAATGGCTTAACCTTCTCGTATTGCTTGTAGAAGATGCTCATATCGACGACCAGGTCACGGATAACCGGCAAACCTGGCAGAGGACGGATGACCAACTTGTTACCTTTGACGACAGCGGACAGCGGCGTGATGCACGCCAGGCCGTTCTTGCCGTTGATGTTCATGCCGTCGGAGCCGCAAACACCTTCACGGCAGGAGCGACGATAGGAGAAACCTTCGTCCTGCTCTTTGATCAGGGCCAGCACGTCCAGCACCATCAGGTCCTTACCACCGGTATCGACCTGGAACTCCTGCATGAACGGCGCAGCGTCCTGATCAGGGTTGTAACGATAAACACTGACTTTCAACATGGCGGTCACCCTTAATAAGTCCGGACTTTTGGTTCGAAAGTCGGAACAGTCTTCGGCGAGAAGTTCACGGCACGCTTGGCGACACGTTTCTCACCCGGGAAGTACAGGGTGTGGCACAGCCAGTTTTCGTCGTCACGGTCTTCGAAGTCTTCACGGGCGTGAGCGCCGCGGGACTCTTTACGTACTTCGGCAGCAATGGCGGTAGCTTCAGCCACTTCCAGCAGGTTTTGCAGTTCCAGCGCTTCGATACGTGCAGTGTTGAACGCCTGCGACTTATCGTTGATCTTCACGTTGGCGATGCGCTTGCGCAGATCGGCCAGCTGGGCAATACCCTTCTGCATGTATTCGCCGGTACGGAACACACCGAAGTAGTTCTGCATGCAGCTTTGCAGCTCGCGACGCAGGGTAGCGACGTCTTCGCCGTCGGTACGGTTGTTCAGCGCGCTCAGGCGTGCCAGGGCAGCTTCGATGTTGGCTTCGGTGGCGTCATCGTATTCGATGCCGTCAGTCAGGGCTTTCTCGAGGTGCAGGCCGGCAGCGCGACCGAAGACCACCAGGTCGAGCAGCGAGTTGCCGCCCAGACGGTTGGCGCCGTGAACCGATACGCAAGCCACTTCACCTACGGCGAACAGACCTGGAATGATCTGATCCACGCCTTCGGCGTTCTGGGTGATTGCCTGGCCGTGAATGTTGGTGGCAACGCCGCCCATCATGTAGTGGCAGGTCGGAACAACCGGAACCGGAGCAACCACCGGGTCAACGTGCGCGAAAGTCTTCGACAGTTCGCAGATGCCAGGCAGACGGCTGTGCAGCACTTCCTCGCCCAGGTGGTCGAGCTTGAGCATTACGTGGTCGCCATTCGGACCGCAACCGTTGCCGGCGATGATTTCTTTAACCATCGAGCGGGCAACCACGTCACGACCAGCCAGGTCTTTGGCGTTCGGAGCATAACGCTCCATGAAACGCTCGCCGTGCTTGTTGATCAGGTAACCACCTTCACCACGGCAACCTTCGGTAACCAGTACACCGGCGCCGGCGATGCCGGTCGGGTGGAACTGCCACATTTCAATGTCTTGTACCGGCACGCCAGCACGCAGAGCCATGCCGACGCCGTCACCGGTGTTGATCAGGGCGTTGGTGGTGGAAGCGTAGATACGGCCTGCACCGCCGGTCGCCAGTACGGTGGCCTTGGCGCGGATGTAGGTGGTTTCACCGGTTTCGATGCAGATTGCGATCACACCGACGAAGTCGCCCGCGTCGTTCTTGACCAGATCGACAGCGTAGTACTCGTTCAGGAACGTGGTACCGGCTTTCAGGTTGCCCTGATAAAGGGTGTGCAGCAGCGCGTGACCGGTACGGTCGGAAGCGGCGCAGGTACGGGCAGCCTGCCCGCCTTTACCGTAATCCTTCGACTGACCGCCGAACGGACGCTGGTAGATACGACCGGTTTCGGTACGCGAGAACGGCAGACCCATGTGGTCCAGCTCGAAAACCGCAGCCGGGCCTTCCTGACACATGTATTCGATAGCGTCCTGGTCACCGATGTAGTCGGAACCCTTGACGGTATCGTACATGTGCCAGCGCCAGTCATCGTTCGGGTCAGCGGACGCGATGGCGCAGGTGATGCCGCCCTGGGCGGATACAGTGTGCGAACGGGTCGGGAAGACCTTGGTGATCACGGCAGTCTTGTGACCGCCCTGTGCCAGCTGCAGCGCAGCGCGCATGCCGGCACCGCCGCCACCAATGATGATGGCGTCGAAAGAAATCGTTGGAATGTTAGCCATGAATCAGATACCCCAGAGAATCTGCACACCCCAGACGAAGTAAGCGAACATCGCGACGCCGCATACTGCCTGGAAAAGGAAACGTACTGCAGTCGCGGACTTGCCCAGCGCCATCGGCGTCAGGTAGTCGGTCGCGATGGTCCACATGCCGACCCAGGCGTGAGCGCCCAGGGCAACCAGTGCCAGCAGACTGAAGATACGCATTCCGTTGTGGGCGAACAGGCCATGCCATTGTTCATAACCGATGCCCGGGTGAGCGGCGAGGTAGCCGATCAGGAAAATGAAATAAGCCGCGAGAACGACCGCAGACACGCGCTGTGCCATCCAGTCATAGAGGCCCGAACGCGAAAGGTTTGTAACGCTGGTTACCATATCCAAACTCCTGCCAGAACGATCAGCACCACGGAAACGGCGATGATCAGTTTCGAGCCCAGGCGGCCGCCTTCCAGCGTCTCACCGATGCCCATGTCCATGATCAAGTGGCGCACACCGGCAACCAGGTGATACAGCAGAGCGGACAGGAGGCCCCATGCTACGAACTTGGCCAGCGGGCTGGTCAAGCATGCCTTCACCTCGACATAACCTTCCTCGGAACCCAGGGATTTGCCCAATGCATAAAGCATGATGCCAAGGCCCAGGAAGAGGATGATGCCGGAAACACGGTGAAGAAACGACGTAACGCCGGTGATGGGGAGTTTGATGGTCCTTAGGTCTAGGTTTACAGGTCGTTGGCTTTTCACGGCTTTTTTTTCACACTGAAGAGCCCCTAACAATCAGGGCAAAGTTGTTGGGGAGTGCACTGGTCAGGTAACCACCACCCAGGGATGCGACCCCCAATGAAAGCAAGCCCAAAAGCCCTTGGCGGTCGGTCGCCGAGTATAGACAGTTAGGCTACTAATGACAACGCAATCGCCTACCCCCAATAGCTGATTGCACAAGTTGTATAAAAGGCGTAAATGGCAGGCAATTTCGAGGAAAAAGTGCGGTTAAAGCCTTCTGGAGCAAGACTTTAGGCAAATTGACATTCGAATTTATCTCACTATAGTGGTGCGGGCCCTGCGTGGGGGGTCTGTCTGATGATTTCAAGCATAAATAGGAGGCCACATGGCTGACAAAAAAGCGCAGTTGATCATCGAGGGCGCAGCCCCCGTCGAGCTGCCCATTTTAACCGGCACCGTTGGTCCCGATGTAATCGATGTTCGGGGCCTGACGGCCACGGGCCGCTTCACTTTCGACCCCGGTTTCATGTCGACCGCTTCCTGCGAATCGAAGATCACCTATATCGACGGCGACAACGGCATCCTGTTGCACCGCGGCTACCCGATCGAACAGCTGGCTGAAAAGTCGGACTACCTGGAAACCTGCTACCTGCTGCTGAACGGCGAACTGCCGACTGCAGAGCAAAAGGCCCAGTTCGTCGGCACCGTGAAGAACCACACCATGGTTCACGAGCAGCTGAAAACCTTCTTCAACGGCTTCCGCCGTGACGCCCACCCGATGGCTGTCATGTGTGGTGTAGTCGGCGCCCTCTCGGCCTTCTACCACGACTCCCTCGACATCAATAACCCGCAGCATCGCGAAATCTCCGCGATCCGCCTGGTTGCCAAGATGCCGACCCTGGCCGCGATGGTTTACAAGTACTCCATGGGCCAACCCATGATGTACCCGCGCAACGACCTGTCGTACGCGGAAAACTTCCTGCACATGATGTTCAACACCCCGTGCGAGATCAAACCGATCAGCCCGGTACTCGCCAAGGCCATGGACCGGATCTTCATCCTCCACGCCGACCACGAGCAGAACGCTTCGACCTCCACCGTGCGTCTGGCGGGCTCCTCGGGTGCCAACCCGTTCGCCTGTATCGCCGCCGGTATTGCCGCACTGTGGGGCCCTGCCCACGGCGGTGCGAACGAAGCCGTGCTGACCATGCTCGATGAAATCGGCGATGTCTCGAACATCGACAAGTTCATCGCCAAGGCCAAGGACAAGAACGATCCGTTCAAGCTGATGGGCTTCGGTCACCGCGTCTACAAGAACCGCGACCCACGTGCAACCGTGATGAAGCAGACCTGCGACGAAGTGTTGAAGGAACTGGGCATCCAGAACGATCCGCAACTCGAACTGGCCATGCGTCTGGAAGAGATCGCCCTGACCGACCCGTACTTCATCGAACGCTCGCTGTACCCGAACGTCGACTTCTACTCGGGGATCATCCTCAAGGCGATTGGCATTCCGACCAGCATGTTCACCGTGATCTTCGCCCTGGCACGTACTGTCGGCTGGATCTCGCACTGGAAGGAAATGCTCTCCAGCCCGTACAAGATTGGCCGTCCGCGCCAGCTGTACACCGGCTACGAGTCGCGTGACATTACCAAGCTGGAAGACCGCAAATAAGACCTGTCTTGCGATAACGTCTTGAGTTGTAACGGGAACGGCCTCCATGTGAATGGGGGCCGTTTTTGTTTGTTTCATCTCAGCGGCCTTTGGGCCGACTGGTTTTTTTGTTGATTGGGTACATATCCGTTTCTTCGGGTGCTGCCGCTGGCGGTTTCGCTCTTACAGCGAGTCACTTTTGACAAACGCCCGGAATGCCGGCCCAGTCAAAAGTAACCAAAAAGTCATGGCCCCGGCGTACGGCACTTCGCTTAGGCTCAGTGTTCCCTCGCTACGGTGTCCATCAGGGGGCATCGCCTACGGTTTGCTTCGCTGCACCTCCTCTCGATGTGTTTGGCTTCGCCAAACGGTCGCTGCGCTCCCACCCCGGATCAATCCCTCCACTCAGCCTGCCGACGGGCCTTGAGATCAAAAGCTTTACTCGAGCTAACGCTCATCGTTTTGAGTGGTGAGGGGCGGGTGTTCGGCTTTGGTTTTGTGGTGGATTTACCCCTCACCCCAGCCCTCTCCCCTAGGAGAGGGAGCCGATTGGCGTGCTTTTCAAAGCTTGAGTTCGACTCGGTATTGCACGTCGGAGCAACTCTCCCAAACAACTTGGTCGGTTCCCTCTCCCTCCGGGAGAGGGCTAGGGTGAGGGGCTCTTGACCTGGCTTTTGACGTAGCTTTTGATCTTCAGCCTCTTCGGCAGGCCGAGCGGAGGTGTTCATCAGGGGGTAGGCGCGCAGCGCCGTGCGGCGAAGCCGCATTCATCGAGAGGAGGTGCAGCGAAGCAAACCGTAGGCGATGCCCCCGGATCGATCCCGGAGCGAAGGAACCCCGAGCCTCAGCGAGGGGCCGTACGTCAGGGTAGAGACCTTTTGGTTACTTTTGGGGCGTTTGCCAAAAGTGACCCGCCGTAAGGGCGGAACCCTAGGAAGCCGTTACCGCAGCAACGGATATGTACTCAATCAAAAAGCCCACAAAAAAAACGCCCCAATCTCTCGACCAGGGCATTTTCCATTCAACTCAACCTACACAAAAAGCCTCAGTGCGAAACCGCCCCACTAGCCCCCAACCCCGTCTGCGAACGCACAAACTGCGGGAAGAACAGCGCACGCTCGTTCTCTGCCGCCGCCGACTTGTCGGTGATCGAGAAGAACCAGATCCCGATAAACGCAATGATCATCGAAAACAGCGCCGGATACTCGTAAGGGAAGATCGCTTTCTCATGATGCAGAATCTGCACCCAGATGGTCGGACCAAGAATCATCAGGCCCACCGCACTCACCAGACCCAGCCAGCCGCCAATCATGGCGCCGCGGGTGGTCAGTTTCTTCCAGTACATCGAAAGCAGCAGAACCGGGAAGTTGCAGCTGGCCGCAATGGAGAACGCCAGGCCAACCATGAACGCGATGTTCTGGCTTTCGAACAGGATGCCCAGGCCGATGGCCAGCACGCCCAGTGCGACGGTGGTGATCTTCGAAACGCGGATCTCATCCTTCTCGTTGGCCTTGCCCTTCTTGATCACGCTGGCGTACAGGTCGTGAGACACCGCCGAAGCACCGGCCAGGGTCAGGCCCGCCACTACCGCCAGAATGGTCGCGAACGCCACGGCCGAGATGAAGCCGAGGAAGATGCTGCCGCCCACGGCGTTGGCCAGGTGCACCGCCGCCATGTTGTTGCCGCCGAGCAGAGCGCCCGCTGCATCTTTAAAGGCCGGGTTGGTGCTGACCAGCAGGATCGCGCCGAAGCCGATGATGAAGGTCAGGATGTAGAAGTAGCCGATGAAACCGGTCGCATACAGCACGCTCTTGCGGGCTTCTTTCGCGTCGCTCACGGTGAAGAAGCGCATCAGGATGTGCGGCAGGCCGGCGGTACCGAACATCAGTGCCAGGCCGAGGGAGAACGCCGAGATCGGGTCTTTCACCAGACCGCCGGGGCTCATGATCGCTTCGCCCTTGGCGTGAACCTTGATGGATTCGGAGAACAGGGTGTTGAAGTCGAAGTTGACGTGCTTCATCACCATCAGCGCCATGAACGAGGCACCGGACAGCAACAGCACCGCCTTGATGATCTGCACCCAGGTGGTCGCCAGCATGCCGCCGAACAGCACGTACAGGCACATCAGGATACCCACCAGAATCACCGCAACGTGGTAGTCGAGGCCAAACAGCAGCTGGATCAGCTTGCCGGCACCGACCATTTGCGCGATCAGGTAGAACGCCACCACCACCAGCGAACCGCAGGCCGACAGCGTGCGGATCTGGGTTTGCCCGAGGCGGTAGGACGCCACGTCGGCAAAGGTGTATTTGCCCAGGTTGCGCAGGCGCTCGGCGATCAGGAACAGAATGATCGGCCAGCCCACCAGGAAGCCGATCGAGTAGATCAGGCCGTCGTAGCCGGAGGTGAACACCAGCGCGGAAATCCCCAGGAAGGACGCCGCCGACATGTAGTCACCGGCAATCGCCAGACCGTTCTGGAAACCGGTGATCTTGCCGCCCGCCGCATAGTAGTCGGCAGCCGACTTGTTGCGTTTGGAGGCCCAGTAGGTGATGCACAGGGTCGCGCCGACAAACACCACGAACATGACGATCGCGGAAACGTTGAGCGGTTGTTTGTGGACTTCGCCGGTGAGGGCGTCAGCGGCCCAGGCGGCTGGAGCGAACGCTGCGATGCTCAAAAGAGCCAGTAGACGCCGGATCATTGCTGAGCCTCCTTGAGAATCGCATTGTTCAGGTCGTCGAACTCGCCATTGGCGCGGCGCACGTAGATACCGGTCAGGATGAAGGCCGAGACAATCAGCCCGACACCGATGGGGATGCCCCAGGTGATCGATGAACCGGCACTGATCTTGGTCCCGAGCACTTGCGGCCCGTACGCAATCAGCAGGATGAATCCGGAGTAGAGCCCTAGCATGATCGCCGAGAGTATCCAGGCGAACCTTTCCCTTTTTTTCACCAGCTCCTTGAAGCGCGGGCTGTTCTGAATAGAGAGGTAAATGCTGTCGTTCATTGTTTTTATCCTCGCAGCACAGATTTTTATTTTTGGAACGTATCCACTGTATGCGGCTGCGAGCCGGCTTCCAGACGACCTTAGTAGTAGAACGCCATGGCGTTTTTGCCAATTTCCAGACGGCCCGAAAAAGGTGCGCATCCGCCATTAAAGGAAGGGCCATAAAAAAGGCCGCCCGACGTAAATGCCGGGCGGCCCTGGGAAGCGCAGACTAGACGCTTCGACTTATATTACTTGGTCCATTCAGCCACGCGGTCCGGATGTTTGGCGACCCAGTCCTTGGCAGCGGCTTCAGGTTTGGCACCGTCCTGAATCGCCAGCATGACCTGACCGATTTCGTCTTTGGAGGCCCACTGGAAGTTCTTCAGGAACTTCGCCACTTCCGGCGCCTTGGCATCCAGCTCCTTGCTGCCGATGCTGTTCACGGTTTCAGCCGCGCCATACACGCCTTTCGGGTCATCGAGGAAGCGCAGCTTCCACTTGGCGAACATCCAGTGCGGCACCCAGCCGGTCACGGCGATGGATTCGTTCTTTTTCTCGGCGCGGGTCAGCTCGGCGATCATGCCGGCGCCGGAACTGGCCTTGAGGGTGTAACCGGTCAGGCCGTAATCCTTGATCGCCTGGTCGGTCTTGAGCATCACGCCTGAGCCGGCGTCGATGCCGACGATACGATTCTTGAAGCTGTCGTCGGTTTTCAGGTCTTCGATGGATTTGGCTTTGACGTACTCGGGCACGATCAGGCCGATTTTCGCGTCCTTGAAGTTCGGGCCGTAATCGACGACCAGATCCTTGTTCTTCGCCCAGTATTCGCCGTGGGTCACCGGCAGCCAGGCCGACAGCATGGCGTCGAGTTTGCCGGTGGCAACGCCCTGCCACATGATCCCGGTGGCGACGGCCTGGAGCTTCACGTCGTAGCCGAGTTTCTGTTTGATCACCTCGGCCGCCACGTGGGTGGTCGCGACGCTGTCGGACCAGCCGTCAACGTAACCGATGTTCAGGGTCTGTTTTTCAGCGCTGGCGAAAGTGGAGCTCATCGCAAGCACCAGTGCGGCACCTGCGCCTAAAAGTCGTCGCATCTTCATCGTTACTTCCCCGAAATGCTGCGCCCGACGGATGCCGGGCATCGTCAACGTATTGTTATGGTGCACAGCGCCCCCATCACGCCTGACCGCAAACTCGTTCGAACATCAGCGGAGTACTGATGGCTTTGATCATCAACCTGACGCACACAGCGACCTGCTCTGCCAGCGACCTCGAAGCAACGAGAAACGACATCAGAAAGCCATTAACTGCGTCTGAATATTTGACGCCAGACAATCCGCCCGAACTTTGCATGTCAAAAACATGCAGGCCACCAACCCCTCTATAAATGCAGGTAACATGCGTCGCTTTGCAGCCACTCGGCCTGACCATGTCCGCATCCTCCCGCTTCCCTTTTCTTCCTTATCTGTTCGCCTGCCTGCTCGGCCTGTTTGCGCTTTGCGGCTTCTGGTACGGCCTCGGCAAACCGGTGATTCTGCCGGACGTCGCCACCCCGACCCACAAGTTGCAATGCGCGTCCTATACGCCGTTCGACAAGGATCAGTCGCCGTTCGACATGCCGTTCAAACTGCGCCCGGAGCGCATGGACGCCGACCTCGCCCTGCTCGCCACCCGCTTCGAATGCATCCGCACCTATTCCATGACCGGCCTCGAAGCCCTGCCGGAACTGGCGCGCAAGCATGGTTTGAAGCTGATGATCGGCGCCTGGGTCAACAGCAACCCGGTGGACACCGAGAAAGAAGTCGATCTGCTGATCGCCTCGGCCAACGCCAACCCGGACGTGGTCAGTGCGGTGATCGTCGGCAACGAAGCCTTGCTGCGCAAAGAAGTCACCGGAGCGCAACTGGCGAAGCTGATCAACAAGGCCAAAAGTCATATCAAGCAACCGGTGACCTACGCCGATGTCTGGGAGTTCTGGCTCAAGCACCCGGAAGTCGCGCCGGCGGTGGACTTCCTGACCATTCATTTGCTGCCGTACTGGGAAGATGATCCTTCGAACATCGACGCCGCCCTGCAACACGTGGCCGATGTGCGCCAGGTGTTCGGCAACAAGTTCGCCCCCAAGGACGTGATGATCGGCGAAACCGGCTGGCCGAGCGAAGGCCGTCAGCGGGAGACCGCATTGCCGAGCCGGGTCAACGAAGCGAAGTTCATTCGCGGTTTTGTCACCCTGGCCGAACAGCAAGGCTGGCATTACAACCTGATCGAAGCCTTCGACCAGCCGTGGAAGCGCGGCAGCGAAGGCGCGGTCGGCGGTTACTGGGGGCTGTTCGATGCGGATCGCCAGGACAAAGGCGTGCTGGCCGGGCCGGTATCCAACGTCCCTGACTGGTCGCGCTGGCTGGCGCTCGGTGGTCTGATCTTTGTCGGCACTTTGATGCTTGGCGGCCGGGTTCGCACAACGCGTTCAGCGCTGGTGCTGCCATTGCTTGGCGCCCTCGCCGCCTGCTCGATCGGCGCCTGGGCCAACCTGGCATGGCTGACCACACGCTTCGCCAGCGAATGGGTGTGGGTCGGTCTGCTGACTGTGCTGAATCTGCTGGTGCTGACCCATGCCGCACTGACCTTGAGCGCCCGCAGCGGCTGGCGTGAGCGAGCCTTCGATGCGTTCGAACGACAAGCAGGCTGGCTGGTTGCGGCGGCCGGTTTTGCGGCAGCGATAATGGTGCTGGAGATGGTGTTCGATCCGCGCTATCGCAGCTTCGCGAGTGCGGCGTTCATTCTGCCGGCACTGGTTTACCTGTGCCGGCCGGTGCCGGTGGCCCGCCGGGAAATTGCCTTGCTGACCTTCATCATCGGTGCCTGCATTGCGCCGCAGCTGTTCCGCGAAGGCCTGCAGAATCAGCAGGCCTGGGGCTGGGCACTGGTCAGCGGATTGATGGTGGCCGCGTTATGGCGCTGCCTGCGGGTTCGCAACCGCTGATCTTCAGAGGCTGAACCGGCCTCTTCGCTGGCAAGCCAGCTCCCACAGTGACCGAGTCAAGCTCGGGTTTTGTGTGCGCCACGCACCACTGTGGGAGCGGGCTTGCCCGCGATGACTGACGGTCAGACGCTGCGAGATTCCCGCACCAGCCGCAACCCGGCAATCACCACCGCAAACACCGCCAGCGTGGTGTTGTACAACGCCAGCGCCGGAAACCCGAACACCAGCGCCAGCACCGCCAGCCACCACCCTGCCCGTCCCGGTACGACAAAACCGATCACGGCAGCCGCGACCGCCGCCCAGCCGAGCATCTGGAAATGAATCATCAGTCCCAGGTTCGAGCGCACCGAGCATTCCCAACGGCTCGCCTCGTCAACACAAATGCCCACCCATTGCGCGTCCTCCATGAAGCCATAACGCGCGCCATAACTGGCGGCCAGCCATAACGGCAACAGAACGAGCAGCAGAATCACGGGCAAGCGGCGGGACATGGAACACTCCAAACGATGAAATCGGCGGCCAGCTTAATCGCCTGCCAGCCGTGTGCAAGAACTAACAACTCTTAACTGGTCTTTCGATCCGCGCAAAGTGTATCGTCCGGCTACTATTACCCCGAATTCCGTCTGATTGGTGCCGATGCATGGCACTTTGGCGCTAACCCAGTGGTCATAGCCTGCGAACCTCATTCGGCACCTTCCTTTAAGGGATTCACTCATGCTCCGATCCTTGCGCTTCGCCGCCCTGTTTGGCGGCCTTATCCTGAGTGCGTCCGCGCTGGCGGTGGATATCGACGCCGCCAGTTATGGCTATCCGCTGACCAACCCGTTCGAAGCGACCATCGCCACCACGCCGCCGGACCTGCGTCCGGAGTTGCCGTCGGACGACGACATCAATCAGACCGACCGCAGCGTCACTCTGCGCCCGGAACGCGAGTTCATCCTGCCGGACAACTTCTGGGCAGTGAAAAAACTCACCTATCGCATCGCCACCCAGGACAAGGCAGCCCCGCTGATCTTCCTGATTGCCGGCACCGGCGCGCGGTATGACAGCAGCCTCAACGAATACCTGAAAAAGCTCTACTACAAGGCCGGCTACCACGTGGTGCAGCTGTCCTCCCCCACCAGTTTCGACTTCATGAGCGCCGCCTCGCGTTTCGCCACCCCCGGGGTGACCAAGGAAGACGCCGAAGACATGTACCGGGTGATGCAGGCCGTGCGTGCGCAAAACCCGAAAGTGCCGGTCACCGACTATTACCTCAGCGGTTACAGCCTCGGTGCGCTGGACGCAGCGTTCGTCGCCCACCTGGACGAAACCCGCCGCAGTTTCAACTTCAAGAAAGTGCTGCTGCTGAATCCGCCGGTCAACCTGTACACCTCGATCACCAACCTCGACAAGCTGGTGCAGACCGAGGTCAAGGGCATCAACAACAGCACCACGTTCTATGAACTGGTGCTGGCCAAGCTGACCCGCTACTTCCAGCAGAAAGGCTACATCGACCTCAACGACGCGCTGCTCTACGACTTCCAGCAGTCCAAGCAGCACCTGAGCAACGAGCAGATGGCGATGCTGATCGGCACCTCGTTCCGCTTCTCGGCGGCGGACATCGCCTTCACTTCGGACCTGATCAACCGTCGCGGCCTGATCACCCCGCCGAAATTCCCGATCACCGAAGGCACCAGCCTCACGCCGTTCCTCAAGCGTGCGCTGCAATGCGACTTCGACTGCTACCTGACCGAACAGGTGATCCCGATGTGGCGCGCCCGCACCGACGGCGGCAGCCTGCTGCAACTGATCGATCAGGTCAGCCTGTACGCCCTCAAGGATTACCTGCACGACAGCCCGAAAATCGCCGTGATGCACAACGCCGACGACGTGATCCTCGGCCCCGGCGACCTCGGTTTCCTGCGCAAGACCTTCGGCGATCGCCTGACGGTTTACCCACTGGGCGGCCATTGCGGCAACCTTAACTACCGCGTCAACAGCGACGCCATGCTGGAGTTCTTCCGTGGCTAAATATCTCCTGCTGTTTGCAGCGTTACTCTGTGCAGGCGTGGCCCAGGCCGACAACAGCAAAGCCAACGCACCGGTGGTGGTCGACAGTGACGGCTTCAAGGAGCCGCTGTCCAAACTCAAGTTCAACCCGGGTCTGGACCAGCGTGAGTTCGAGCGCTCGACGCTCAACGCACTGAACGTGTATGACCCACTGGAGTCGTGGAACCGCCGGGTCTACCACTTCAACTACCGCTTCGACCAATGGGTGTTCCTGCCGGTGGTCGATGGCTATCGCTACGTCACGCCCGGTTTCGTGCGCTCCGGTGTGAGCAACTTCTTCAACAACCTTGGCGACGTGCCGAACCTGGTCAACAGCCTGCTGCAGTTCAAGGGCAAGCGCTCGATGGAAACCACCGCGCGCCTGCTGCTCAACACCACTATCGGCATCGCCGGCCTGTGGGACCCGGCCACCGCCATGGGCCTGCCGCGCCAGAACGAAGACTTCGGCCAGACCCTGGGCTTCTACGGCGTACCGGGCGGTGCCTACTTCGTGCTGCCGATCCTCGGCCCGTCGAACATCCGCGACACCGCCGGCCTGGCCGTGGACTACACCGCCGAATCGGCGATCAACTACCTGAACGTGTCGAAAGTCAGCGAAAACCACCCGGAAATCTGGGCGCTGCGTGCGGTCGACAAGCGTTATCAGACCCGCTTCCGCTACGGCCAGATGAACTCGCCGTTCGAGTACGAGAAGGTGCGCTACGTGTACACCGAATCGCGCAAACTGCAGATCGCCGAGTAAAACCGGCAGCCGCAAAAAAGGCCATTCGATGCAAATCGAATGGCCTTTTTTATTTCACGGTGATCAATCCTTACAGATTGAACTTTCAAGCATGAACAACCTTTGGCTCCCTTGGGTCCGGGCCGTGACTGTTCTCCCCTTTAGTCCCACTTGCCGCCAACGTGATCAGAAGAATGAACGGCCCGACCAAAGGAACAGCCGCCCAGAATATATTGAGTCCGCTTTTATTCATGTCGTGATACCTGCGCCAAATCACTGCCAGACGAGGGCTCAAGGTCAACACGCCATAAATTGGCAGTGCCAGCAAATAATAAGGTTCTTTATTCAGTTCCGTAGCGTATCCAATCGCAAGAAATACCGCCTGCAAACAGGTTTCCATCAGAAAAAACATCCAAAACTCTTTTCTGCTGGCTCTCCCCTTGAACGTTGCGTACTTTCTCAACACCTGCAAATACCATTTCATTCCAGAATCCCTTCGCTACCGAAAAATCTGTTCCAACCGTTACTGGCGAAACAGCGGTGCGGAGTCTACGAATGTCCTCAAAACAACAATGTAGGAACAATCTGAAAGAAATGTGGGAGGCGCGAGTTTTTAGCCTTTCAGCGCTTTCCAGATCTTGCCGACGACCGACACAACCGCCAGCACCACCGCCCCCGCCACAACCCCTGCCACGCCATTGAGCAACACGGGTACTGCAAACCCTGCACTGCCCGCCGCTGCGGCAACGCTCTCGATCCAGTGATGCACCACCGGTACGCCGTGAGTCAGGATGCCGCCGCCGACCAGAAACATCGCCGCCGTGCCGATCACCGACAAGCCTTTCATCATGTAAGGCGCGGCACGCAGGATCGCGTTGCCGATGCGCTTCGCCGCAGCGCCGGGCTTCTGGGTCAGCCACAGACCGAGGTCATCGAGTTTGACGATACCGGCCACCAGGCCGTAGACGCCCACGGTCATGACGACCGCGATGCCCGACATCACGATCACTTGCTGGGTCAGCGACGCCTCGGCCACGGTGCCGAGGGTGATGGCGATGATTTCCGCCGAGAGGATGAAGTCGGTGCGGATCGCGCCTTTGATCTTGTCCTTCTCGTAGGCCACCAGATCGGTCGCCGGATCGGCCACCGCTTCGGTCAACTGCGTATGCCCGGCCTGATCTTCATCCTTGCCGTGCAGCAGCGGATGGGCGAGTTTCTCGAAACCCTCGAAGCACAGATAGGCGCCGCCGACCATCAGCAGCGGCGTCACCAGCCACGGCACGAACGCACTGATCGCCAGCGCCGACGGCACCAGGATCAGCTTGTTGACGAACGAGCCCTTGGCCACCGCCCACACCACGGGAATTTCCCGTTCGGCGCGTACGCCGGAGACTTGCTGGGCATTGAGCGCCAGGTCATCGCCGAGCACCCCGGCGGTCTTCTTGGCGGCCATTTTGCTCATCAATGCGACATCGTCCAGAACGGTGGCGATGTCGTCGATCAGCACCAGCAAACTGCTTCCTGCCATGGGTCAGGCTTCCCTGTGTAAAAAAGTGCGCGCAGCATACCGTGCGCCACTCAAGGGAGCGAGAGGCTACGGCACCTGCCAGCCACCGCCCAGGCTCTGGAACAGCGCGACACTGCCCTGACTGAGCAAACCCTGGGTATCACGCAAATTTTGCTCGGCCTGCAACAACACCAATTGCTGGGTCAGCACCGCTTGCTGGCTGACCGTCCCCGCCCGTTGCTGCGCCTGCTGACTGCCAAACAATTGCTGGTTGCGCTGGAACATCTGATCAAAGGCTTGCGCCTGAATATGCAGATGATTGATCGCCGACAGGTTGTCCTCGACGTTCTGCAACGCCCCAAGTACCGTGCCGCGATACGTGGCCACGTCCTGATCGTAAGTGGCCTCGGCTTGCTGCTTGGCCGCTTCGCGGGCACCGCCGTCGAAAATGGTTTCCGCCAGTGCCGGCCCGAGGGTCCAGATACGGTTGGGCACGGAGAACAGGCCGCCCAGCGCCGAACCCCGGAAGCCACCTTCGGCGGTCAGGCTCAGAGTCGGAAAGAATGCCGCTTCGGCCACGCCGATCCGCGCGTTGGCCGCTGCTGCCAGACGTTCTGCGGATACCACATCAGGTCGGCGCAGCAACAGATTCGAAGGCAACACCGGCGGCGGCATGGGAGTCGTGAAACGATAGTCAGCGGCCCTGGGCAGATCGAACTGCGCTGGCGCCAAACCCACCAGCACCGCCAGCGCATGCTCGGCCTGCTCCCGCGAACGCTGCGCGGTTTGCAACGCCGTGATCACCGTACTGAGCTGATCCTGCGCCACCAGCAGTTGATCGTTGGTCGCCGTGCCCTGAACGGCTTGCGCCTGAATCATCGTCAGCAGTTGCTGATTGACGGCTTGCTGTTGCTGCAACAGGTCGATGTCGATATCCAGTTGCCGCAGCCCCAGATAATTGGTCGCCACACTGGCGCCGATGGACAGCCGCACGCCGGCCAGCAGCGCGTCGGAGGATTGCAGCGAGGCCTGGCTCGACTCGATACCGCGCCGCACCTGCCCCCACAGATCCGGCTCCCAACTGGCCGTCAGGGTGGCGCTGACCGTTTGTTCGACGGTGCTGCCGCTGCTGCCGGTCAAACCGCTGGTGGTGCTGCCGCTGGCACCGCCGCCGACACCGCGAGCGCCGGACAAACCCACGCCCACGGTCGGCCACAACCCGGCGCGGCTCGACGCCACCTGTGCCTGCGCCAGCCGATACGCCGCCTCGGCGCCGATGATCGACTGGTTGGCCTTGGCCGAGCGCTCAATCAGATCGTTGAGTACCGGATCCTGATAGGCGCGCCACCATTGGCTGTCCAACGCGCCCTGCGGATTGGCCTGGGCGCGCTGCCACTGCGTGCCTTCCTTGAACGAAGTCGGCAGTTCAATCGCTGGCTTGTGGTAGTCCGGGCCGACCATGCAACCGCTCAACAACAGGCTCAGCACAAGGCTGGCGCCCACGGGGAACAGACGACGTTTCATTTATCGCTCCTTACGCTTCAGGCGCTGCGACGCCCGGTCCAGCCAAAGGTAGATCACCGGCGTGGTGTACAGCGTCAGCAACTGGCTGAACAGCAAGCCGCCAATGATCGAAATCCCCAACGGCCGGCGCAGCTCCGAGCCATAACCGCTGCCCAGCACCAGCGGCAGCGCGCCGAGAATCGCCGCCAGCGTGGTCATCATGATCGGCCGGAAGCGGATCAGGCAGGCGCGGCGGATCGCGTCCTTGGCGCTCAGGCCGAATTCGCGGCGCTCGGTGATGGCGAAGTCGATCATCATGATCGCGTTCTTCTTGACGATCCCGATCAGCAGAATCACCCCTACCAGCGCAATGATCGACAGTTCGGTGCCGGTCAGCAGCAAAGCGATCAGCGCACCGACACCGGCCGACGGCAACGTTGAAAGAATCGTCAGCGGGTGCACTAGGCTCTCGTAGAGCATGCCCAGCACCACGTACACCGACAGCAGCGCCGCGACGATCAGCAACGGCTCGCTGGCCACCGAAGACTGGAAAACCTGCGCCGTCCCCGCAAACTGGCCGACCACACTGGCGGGCATGCGCAATTGTTTGACGGCGTTGTCCACCAGCGCCGTTGCCTGGCCGATGGAGACGCCCGGCGCGAGGTTGAACGAAGCGGTCACCGCCGGAAAAGTGCCTTGATGACTGATCGAAATCGCCGTGCGCCCCACGGAGTAATCGGCCAGCGCCGACAGCGGCACTAGCGCTTGCGAGGCCGTGGCACTCAGGTTCGGCGCCGCCGCAGCGCCCTTGGTGGCGACCGCTGCGGTGCCCACCGGAACGTAAATGTTTTTCAGGGTTTCCGGGGACGCCCAGTACGCCGGCGCCACTTCCATCACTACGTGGTACTGGTTGGCGGAACGGTAGATGGTCGAGACCTGGCGCTGGCCGAAGGCATCGTAAAGCGTCTGGTCGATGGCCGACATGCTGACCCCGAGCCGGGCGGCGGCATCGCGATTGACCGTCACACTGGACATCAGACTGTTGTCCTGCTGATCGGTGTTCACATCGGTCAATTGCGGTAAGCCGTGCAGCACCGCGACGACTTTCGGCACCCATTCGTCGAGGGCGCTCTGGTCGTCGGCGGTCATCGTGTATTGGTACTGCGCCCCGCTCTGCCGTCCGCCGACCGTGATGTCCTGCGCCGACTGCAGATACAGGCGCGTGCCGGGCATGTCGCCGAGGGTGTGGCGAATCTGGCCGATGACCTGATCGGCGCCGTCCTTGCGATCCGCCAGCGGCTTGAGGGTGATGAACAGTTGCGCACTGTTGACCGCCCCGCCAATCCCGCCACCGCCGCCGACAAACCCGCCGACGGTCGCCACGTTCGGATTGCTCAAGACCTTTTTATTGATCTCGCTGAAGTTCGACTGGATCGCCCCGAAGGAAATGCTCTGCGCCGCGATGATGCTGCCGGACATGCGCCCGGTGTCTTCCTGCGGGAAAAAACCCTTGGGCACCAGCACATAGAGCACGCACGCCAGCACGATCACCAGCAGCGTCAGCGGGCCCATCAGGAACGAATGCTCGACGACCCAACCCAGCGTGCGGTCATAGAACCGGTGAAAGTACGAGTCAGGATGATCGTCACCCTTGCCGCTCTGCTGTTGAGTGCGCAGCAGTACGCTGGCGAGCATCGGCGTCACCGTCAGCGACACCAGCATCGAAATCACGATGGCCACCGACAGCGAAATCGAAAATTCGCGAAACAGCCGTCCGACCACTCCGCCCATCAGCAGCAACGGAATGAACACCGCCACCAGCGACACGCTGATGGTCATCACCGTGAAACCCACCTCCCGCGCCCCGGCCAGTGCCGCTTGCACGCGGCTCTCGCCTTTCTCCAGGTGCCGCATGATGTTCTCGACCACCACGATCGCGTCGTCCACCACAAACCCGGTGGAAATGGTCAGCGCCATCAGCGACAGGTTGTTGAGGCTGTAGCCGAGAAAATACATCGCCCCGAAAGTGCCGAGCAGCGACAGTGGCACGACGATGGCCGGGATCAGCGTGCTGCGCCAGTCGCGGAAGAAGCCGAAGGTCACCAGCGTCACCAGCGCGATCGAAATCAGCAGGGTCACTTCCACGTCGTGCAGCGAGGCGCGAATGGTGGTGGTGCGGTCCATCAGGATGTTGATCTTGATCGCCGAGGGGATCGAACTCTGCAGGAACGGCAGGTCGGCCTTCACCGCGTCCACCGTGTCGATGACGTTGGCCCCGGGCTGCTTGAACACCACCAGCAACACCGCCGGTTTGCCGTTGGACAGGCCGAAGTTGCGCAGGTCTTCGACATCCTCGGTGACGTCGCCCAGGTCCGAGATGCGCACCAGATCGCCGTTGCGTAGCTTGACCACCAGCGGCCCGTAATCGCTGCCCTGATAGAGCATGTCGTTGGCCTTCAGGCCATAGGACTGATCGCCGACCGACACCGTGCCTTTGGGCAGGTTGACGTTGGACGCCTGAATCACCTGCCGCACCTGTTCCAGGCTGACGCCGTAGCGATTGAGCCGATCCGGATTAAGCTCGATGCGCACCGCCGGCAGTGCCGCGCCGCCCACCGTGACATCGCCGACGCCCGTGGTCTGCAACAGCCGCTGCTCGAGCAGGGTCGAGGCCACGTCGTACATCTGGCCACGGGTCGCCGAATCGGAAGTCAGGCTGAGAATCAGGATCGGCGAATCGGCCGGGTTGACCTTGCGGTAGGTCGGGTTGCCGGACAGGTCGCTCGGCAGGCTGCTGCGCGCTGCGTTGATCGCTGCCTGCACGTCCCGCGCCGCGCCGTCGATGTCGCGATTGAGGTCGAACTGCAAAGTGATGCGGGTCGCCCCCAGCGAACTGGACGAGGTCATCTCAGTGACCCCGGCGATCTGCCCGAACTGGCGTTCCAAAGGTGTCGCCACCGATGACGCCACCGTGCTTGGGTCGGCACCGGGCAACGAGGCACGCACGCTGATGGTCGGGAAATCCACCTCCGGCAACGGCGCCACCGGCAGCAGGTTGAACGCCAGCACACCAAACAGCGCCAGCCCGACCGCCAGCAGCGTGGTGGCGATGGGGCGCTGAATGAACGGCGCGCTAAGGTTCATCGCGCAAAGCCTCGGCCGCCGCTGGACGGCGCCGGGTGAAGCGCTGCTCCAGGCCATGCATGGCGAGGAAAATCACCGGGGTCGAAAACAGCGTCAGCAACTGGCTGAGCAACAAGCCGCCGATGATCGCGATTCCCAGCGGATGGCGCAGCTCCGAGCCGATCCCGGTGCCCAGCGCCAGCGGCACCGCGCCGAACAGCGAGGCCATGCTGGTCATCAAAATCGGCCGGAATCGCAACTCGGCGGCCTGACGGATCGCGGCCACCGGATCGAGCCCGCCCTTGCGTTCCAGTTCCAGGGCAAAGTCGACCATCATGATGCCGTTCTTCATCACGATGCCGATCAGCAGCACAATGCCGATCAAACCGATGATGTCGAACTGCGTGCCGGTGATCAGCAATGCCAGCAACGCACCGAGCGCGGCGGACAACAGGGTCGAGAGAATCGTCACCGGGTGCACGAAGCTCTCGTAGAGAATCCCCAGCATCAGGTACACCACGATGATCGCCGCCAGCACCAGAAACACCTGATTGGACAACGACGCCTCGAACGTCGCCGCCGCCCCTTCCAGATTGGCCTGCACCGACAGCGGCAGGCCGGCCTGGGCCTCGATGTCCTTGAGCCGCGTCACCGCCGCGCCGAGGGTCTGGCCGGGGGCGAGGTTGAACGAGACATCGGCGTAGGGAAACTGTCCCAGACGATTGATGGTTACCGGCGCGCGAATCACCTGCATCGTCGCCATGCTCGACAGCGGCGCCACCCCGCCGCCGGGAATGTCGACGTAGAGCCCGGTCAACAGATCCGCCAGATTGTGCGGCGGATGGTCGGTGGCGATCACCACGTGATACTGGTTGAGCTGGGTGTAGATGGTCGACACCTGACGCTGGCCAAACGCGTCGTACAGCACGTCGTCGATGGCTTGCGGCGTGATGCCCAGACGCGATGCGGTGGCGCGGTCGAAGTTGAGCTGGATCTGATTGCCGAACTGCATCGCCTGGCTTTGCACGTCGGTGAACATCGGATCCTGCTTGATCGCCGCCAGCAGCTTGTTGGTCCAGGTTTCCAGTTCGCCCGGATCGGTGGCTTGCAGGCCCAGACGATAACTGGTGGTCGAGACCGTGGCGTCCAGCGTCAGGTCCTGAACGCTGTGCAGGTACAGGCGAATCCCGGCGTCGTCGGCATTGGCGTCGGAGAGCCGGCGAATCACCGCTGCGCTGCTGTCACGGTCGCCATGGGGTTTGAGGTTGATCAGCAGGTTGCCCTGATTGATCGTCGGGTTGGTCTGGTCGATGCCGACGAATGACGACAGGCTCGCCACCGCCGGGTCCTTGAGAATTCGCGCCGCCAGGCGCTGCTGCTCGCTCTGCATCTGCTGGAAGGAAATGCCCGGCGAGGCCTGGGAAATGCCCTGGATCAGCCCGGTGCCCTGCTCGGGAAAAAAACCCTTGGGCATGATCACGATGATCAACAGCGTCAGCAGCCCGGTGAGCACCACCGAGATCAGCGTCAGCCCGCGATGCAGCAGCACCCAGTCCAGGCCTTTGACGTAATAGCCGTTGACCCGGTCGAAGAAATCGACCCGGCGCTCCTCGTGTTTGTGCTTGAGCATCCGCGAACACATCATCGGCGTCAGGGTCAGGGTGATCAGCGCCGAGATGACGATGGTCACCGCCACGGTCATGGCGAATTCGCGAAACAGCCGGCCCACCACATCGCCCATGAACAGCAGCGGAATCATCACCGCGATCAGCGCCACCGACAGCGAAATGATGGTGAAGCCGATCTGCTCCGCGCCTTTGAGCGCAGCCTGCATCGGCGAGTCGCCGGCCTCGATGTAGCGGGTGATGTTTTCGATCATGACGATGGCGTCATCGACCACGAAACCGATGGCGATGGTCAGCGCCATCAGCGTCAGGTTGTTCAGCGAAAACCCCACCGCGTAGGCCACCGCCAGGGTGCCGACCAGCGTCAACGGCACGGTCACCGCCGGGATGATCGTCGCCGCCACATTGCGAAGGAACAGGAAGATCACGATCACCACCAACAACACCGCCACCGCCAGTTCGTATTGCACGTCGGTGACCGAGGCGCGGATGGTTTGCGTGCGGTCAGTGAGCACGTTGACCTTCAGCGTTGCGGGCAGACTGGCACGCAGCTTGGGCAGCAGTTGTTGCACGCGGTCGACCACATCGATGACGTTGGCGCCGGGCTGACGTTGAATGTTCAGAACAATCGACGGCGTGCTGTCGGTCCATGCCGCTTGCCGAGGATTTTCCGGGCCCTGGGTCGACGAAGCGATCTGCGACAGGCGAATCGGCGCGCCGTTTTTGTAGGCGATCACCAGATCGCGGTACTCCTCGGCCGACTGCAACTGGTCGTTGGTGCCGATGGAATACGCCTGATATTTGCCGTCGATATTGCCCTTGGCCTGATTGACGTTGGCCGTGCCCAGCGAAGTGCGCAGGTCATCGAGGGACAGCCCCAGACTGTTCAGCGCCGAGGTGTTGGCCTCGACCCGTACCGCCGGGCGCTGACCGCCACTGAGGGTGACCAGGCCGACGCCGGTGATCTGCGAAATCTTTTGCGCCAGCCGCGTGTCGGCCAGATCCTCGACCTTGGTCAGCGGCAGCACGTCGGAGGTCAGCGACAGCGTCAGCACCGGCGCATCGGCCGGGTTGACCTTGCTGTAGACCGGCGGGTACGGCAGGTTCGCCGGCAGGAAGGTGCCGGCGGCGTTGATCGCTGCCTGCACTTCCTGCTCGGCGACATCCAGCGACAGCGACAGATCGAATTGCAGGGTCACCACCGAAGCGCCGTCGGAGCTGGTGGAGTTCATCGACTTGAGCCCCGGCATCTCGCCGAGCTGGCGTTCCAGCGGCGCGGTGATCGACGAACTGATGACCTCGGGACTGGCGCCGGGGTATTGGGTGAACACCTGAATGGTCGGGTAATCCACCTCCGGCAACGCCGACACCGACAACAAGTGATAACCCAGCAGACCCAGCAACAGTACGGCGACCATCAACAGCGTGGTGGCCACCGGACGTTCGATGAAGGGGCGCGAGACGTTCATGGGCTACGCCTCCTACGGCGCGACGACTTTCACCGCAGAGCCATCGTCGAGTTTGTCGGCGCCCTCAGTGACGACCTGCTCGCCCTCCTTCACCCCGTTGTCGAGCACCGCCGAGACATCGCCCGTCGCCGGCCCGGTCTTGATGTTGCGCAGGCTGACCTTGTTGCCGGGGTCGACCACGACGAAAACGAAATCGCCCTTGCTGCCATGCTGGATCGCTCGGGTCGGCACCACGGGGTTCTGACTCAGGGTGTCGGCCTTGAGCCGGGCATTGACGAACTGATTGGGAAACAGCGCCTTGGCCGAATCATCGAACTGCGCCTTGACCTTGATCGTGCCGGTGCTGGTATCGACCTGGTTATCCAGCGCCAGCAGATTGCCGGTGGCCAGCAGGTTGTGTTTGTTGCGGTCGTAGGCCAGCACCGTGACTGCGCCTTTGGCCATGGCCTGATTGATCGCACCCAGATCATCCTCGGGCACGGCAAACACCACGGTGGCCGGGGTCATCTGAGTGATCACGGCAATCCCGGTGGTGCTGGTGGTGGTCACGTAGTTGCCGGGGTCGACCTGGCGCAAACCGACCACGCCATCCACCGGCGAAGTGATCGTGCAGTAGCTCAACTGGACTTCGAGGTTTTGCACGCTGCCCTGATCCGAAGCGACCGTGCCTTGCAGTTGCTGCACCAGCGAGGCCTGGGTATCGAGGGTTTGCTGAGTGGTGGAGCCGACCTTGATCAATTCGCGATAACGCGCCAGATCCCGCACGGCGTTGGCGAGCAGCGCCTGATCGTGCATCAGCGTGCCTTTGGCCACCGCCAGTTGCGCCTTCAGCGCGCGGTCGTCGATGCGGGCGATGACCTGGCCCTTGGCGACGTGCTGGCCTTCCTTGAATTCGACCGAGCTGAGAATGCCGTTGACCTGGGTCACCACGGTCACGCTGCGGGTCGGGGTCACCGTGCCCAAGGCGTCGATGTAGACCGGTACGTCCTGCAACCTGACCGGAACCGTCGCAACCGGCTCGGCGGCGGGCGGGGGTTTGACCCGCTTCTGACCGACGCTCAGGTAGAACCACAGGGCAAGCCCCAGCAACAGCACAATGCCAATGATCAACAGGACTTTGCCGCGCCTGCGTTTCGCCATGACCGCCCGCCTCTTGCCCCCGCGTCTGCCTTGACTCTAGCAGCGTCCCGACAGCCATCGCGGGGCATGGCGAACTTGTTCAGGCTGGCGACAGACTGACGCGACGAGCGCCACCGACGGGCATTGTTGAGCGGCGCGCGAGGCCGGTGCTACCATGCGCAACCGCCAGAACAGGCAAGGAACCACCGGGTTTATGAGCACAATCCGCGAGCGCAACAAAGAACTGATCCTGCGTGCCGCCAGTGAAGAGTTTGCCGACAAGGGCTTCGCTGCGACCAAAACCAGCGACATCGCCGCCAAGGCGGGATTGCCCAAGCCCAACGTCTACTACTACTTCAAGTCCAAGGAAAACCTTTACCGCGAGGTTCTGGAAAGCATCATCGTGCCGATCCTGCAGGCCTCGACCCCGTTCAACCCGGACGGCGTGCCGAGCGAAGTGCTGAGCGGCTACATCCGCTCGAAGATCCGCATCTCCCGCGACCTGCCGTTTGCCTCCAAGGTGTTCGCCAGCGAAATCATGCACGGCGCCCCGCACCTGAGCGCCGACCTGGTCGAGCAACTGAACAGCCAGGCCAAGCACAACATCGACTGCATCCAGAGCTGGATCGACCGCGGCCAGATCGCCCCGATCGACCCCAACCACCTGATGTTCAGCATCTGGGCCGCGACCCAGACCTACGCCGACTTCGACTGGCAGATCTCCGCCGTGACCGGCAAGGAAAAGCTCGACGAAGCCGACTATGAAGCCGCGGCGCAGACGATTATCCGGCTGGTGCTCAAAGGGTGTGAGCCGGACTGATAGACCGCGTTGACTGCATCGCGAGCAAGCCCGCTCCCACATTTGATCCATGAGCACCACAAATCAAATGTGGGAGCGGGCTTGCTCGCGAATGCAGCAACTCGGTCTCACGGTCAGACCCAGATCGCATCCCACAGCGGATAGTCACCAAGCTTTTCTACCAATCCAGCCCGCAACGGGTTGGCCACAACATACCGCGCCACTCTAACCAGACTTTCCTCCTGCCGAAGCGAATGATCATGGAAGCTTGGCTGCCACAGACTACCCGTCCTGCCAGTCGCTGAATTGACTGATCTGGCACTCAAGGATTTGACCTGGCACATCAACTGCCCCAGTGATCCTTTCTGCAGTTGCACCAGCCAGTGAAAGTGATCTGGCATGACGACCCAGGCCAATGAGTCGGCAAACCCCGTATCTTGAGCATGCCTGAACTGATGAACAACTAGTCTTCCCAGGGCGTAATCCTTGAAGACAGGTTCGCCTTTATGAGTATTGGCTGTCAGAAGATAGATGCGATTTTGTTCGGCAAAACGTCCGACTCTCAGTCGGTGTGATGCAGATAGTTTTGGCATTCCTTTGCCTTTTCTCATGATTGATTTCATGAAAAGGCTAGCCCGGAACATCGAATATTGAGGGCAGGATTTTTAGCTGGATGTGTCTGGAAAATCGCCTTCGCGAGCAAGCCCGCTCCCACATTCGACCGAGTTCCTTCAGTACAAATGAGGTCAACCGTGGGCCTGCTCGCGATGACGTCAGTTCAAACGCCGAATATCAGGCCGCCACCCCCGCATCCGCCCGCAGATCCAAAGCCTCCACAGCCTTGATCGCCACCTGCTCATCGACATCCGACAGATCGCCGCTGATGCCGATCGCTCCCAGCACGTTGCCCGCCTGATCACGGATCAACACGCCGCCCGGTGCCGGGACGACGCTGCCCTGCCCCATGCTGTTGAGCGCGGCGATGAACGCCGGGCGTTGTTGTGCGTCCAGCGCCAGCAGGCGTGAGCCCTTGCCCAGGGCGATGGCGCCCCAGGCTTTGCCGATGGCGATATTCGGGCGCAGCAGGCTGGCGCCGTCTTCGCGTTGCAAGGTGACCAGATGGCCGCCGGTATCCAGTACTGCAATGGTCAGCGGCGCAGCGGAGATCGCCCGCCCTGCGCTGATGGCTTCGTTGACCAGGTTGACTGCGACTTTCAAGGTTAAAGCGCTCATGGTGCCGTCCTCATTTTGTTATTGGGAAAGCCGTTGGGCTGCGTTTTTTTGCTGCGCGCTTGCGTCGCAGCCCGATGCAACAAATAGAACACAATGAATTATTTTTTTGTATACAATAATTCTCGAAAAGCGCCCCATGCGACGAAAAGCCACAGTAGATACGGCTTCCGACGAATGAAACAGGCGCTTGAGAAAATGGATTGACCTGCGCCGTCCGCCGTGAATACACTCTGCGCAAAGCCACTTGTATACAATTACAAAACGTAAAGAGGCACAAAACCATGAGCAAAATGAGAGCAATCGAAGCCGCCGTTCTGGTGATGCGCCGTGAAGGGGTTGATACCGCTTTTGGCATTCCGGGTGCTGCGATCAACCCGCTGTATTCCGCCCTGAAGAAAGTCGGTGGCATCGATCACGTCCTCGCTCGCCACGTTGAAGGCGCCTCGCACATGGCCGAGGGCTACACCCGCACCAAGGCCGGCAACATCGGCGTGTGCATCGGTACTTCCGGCCCTGCCGGTACCGACATGGTCACCGGTCTGTACAGCGCCTCCGCAGACTCCATCCCGATCCTCTGCATCACCGGCCAGGCGCCACGTGCCCGTATGCACAAGGAAGACTTCCAGGCCGTCGACATCACCAGCATCGTCAAGCCAGTGACCAAGTGGGCAACCACCGTTCTGGAGCCGGGCCAGGTGCCTTACGCGTTCCAGAAAGCCTTCTATGAAATGCGCTCCGGCCGTCCGGGCCCGGTGCTGATCGACCTGCCGTTCGACGTGCAGATGGCTGAAATCGAATTCGACATCGACGCCTACCAGCCACTGCCGCTGGCCAAGCCGAGCGCAACCCGCGTGCAGGTTGAAAAGGCTCTGGCATTGCTCGATCAGGCTGAACGTCCATTGCTGGTCGCCGGTGGTGGCATCATCAACGCCGACGCCAGCGATCTGCTGGTGGAATTCGCCGAGCTGACCGGCATCCCGGTGATCCCGACCCTGATGGGCTGGGGCACCATTCCGGACGATCACCCGCTGATGGTCGGCATGGTCGGTCTGCAGACTTCGCACCGTTACGGCAACGCCACGATGCTGAAATCCGACGTGGTGCTGGGCATCGGTAACCGCTGGGCCAACCGTCACACCGGTTCGGTCGACGTGTACACCGAAGGTCGCAAGTTCATTCACGTCGACATCGAAGGCACCCAGATCGGCCGCGTGTTCACCCCGGACCTGGGCATCGTTTCCGACGCTGCCGCCGCGCTGACCGTGTTCATCGAAGTCGCCCGTGAATGGCAAGCCGCCGGCAAACTGAAAAACCGCAGCGCATGGCTGCAGGACTGCCAGCAGCGCAAGTCCAGCCTGCAACGCAAGACCCACTTCGACAACGTGCCGGTCAAGCCGCAGCGCGTGTATGAAGAAATGAACCAGGTGTTCGGCAAGGACACCTGCTACGTCAGCACCATCGGTCTGTCGCAGATTGCCGGCGCGCAGTTCCTGCACGTCTACAAGCCGCGTCACTGGATCAACTGCGGCCAGGCAGGCCCGTTGGGCTGGACCATTCCGGCAGCGCTGGGCGTGGTGAAGGCCGATCCGAACCGTAAAGTCGTGGCCCTGTCGGGGGACTATGACTTCCAGTTCATGATCGAAGAACTGGCGGTCGGCGCCCAGTTCAATCTGCCGTACATCCACGTCGTGGTGAACAACTCGTACCTGGGTCTGATCCGTCAGGCACAGCGCGGGTTCGAAATGGACTACTGCGTGCAGCTGTCCTTCGATAACCTGAACGCGCCGGAACTCAACGGTTACGGTGTCGACCACGTCGCAGTCGCCGAAGGCCTGGGCTGCAAGGCGCTGCGTGTGTTCGAACCGGCTGACATCGCCCCTGCCCTGCGCAAGGCCGAGGAGCTGATCGAAGAGTTCAAGGTGCCGGTGATCGTCGAGATCATTCTGGAGCGTGTGACCAACATCTCCATGGGGACCGAGATCAACGCCGTCAACGAATTCGAAGACCTGGCGCTGGTCGGCAACGATGCGCCAACGGCGATTTCGCTGCTCGACTGAACGTAACCTGCTCCCTCTCCCTTTGGGAGAGGGTGGCTACATGTCACTCTCCCCCAGGAGAGGGGACTGATTGCGTTGTGTCAGACATTTTGTTTTAGGAGACCACCATGCCGCGTTTCGCAGCCAACCTGTCCATGCTGTTCACCGAACAGGATTTCCTTGCCCGTTTCGACGCCGCCGCCAAGGCTGGCTTCAGCGGTGTCGAGTACCTGTTCCCGTACGATTTCAGCTCTGCCGAAATCAAGGCAAAACTCGACGCCAACGGTCTGACCCAAGTGCTGTTCAACCTGCCGGCCGGTGACTGGGCCAAGGGCGAGCGCGGGATCGCGTGCCTGCCGGACCGGGTCGAAGAGTTCCGCGCCGGTGTCGATCTGGCCATCGCTTACGCACAGGTGCTGGGCAACACTCAGGTCAACTGCCTGGCCGGTATCCGTCCGCAGGGCGTGGACGATGCCACCGTTGAAAAGACCTTCGTCGCCAACCTCAAGTACGCTGCCGACAAGCTGCAAGCCGTCGGCATCAAACTGGTGATGGAAGCGATCAACACCCGCGACATCCCGGGTTTCTACCTGAACAACACGGCGCAGGCCCTGTCGATTCGCGAGCAGGTCGGCAGCGCCAATCTGTTCCTGCAATACGACATCTATCACATGCAAATCATGGAAGGCGATCTGGCCCGCACCCTGCAATCGCACCTGGGCGAGATCAACCATGTGCAGCTGGCCGACAACCCGGGCCGCAACGAGCCGGGCACTGGCGAGATCAACTACCGCTTCCTGTTCGAACACCTCGATCGCATCGGTTATCAGGGCTGGGTCGGCTGCGAGTACAAGCCGCTGACCACCACTGAAGCGGGCCTCGGCTGGCTGAAGACCCACAACGCGATCTGACCCCCTATTTGCTTGAGCAAGACAAAAACAAGAGGAATTTCTCATGGCTAAAATCGGATTTATCGGCACCGGCATCATGGGCCACCCAATGGCTTCGAACCTGCAGAAAGCCGGTCACAGCCTGTTCCTGTCGGCGCACCACGACGCTGCTCCTGCCGACCTGGTCGCCGCTGGCGCCGTCGCTTTGGCCAACCCACGCGAAGTGGCGCAGGAAGCTGAATTCATCATCGTCATGGTGCCGGATACCCCGCAGGTCGATGACGTGCTGTTCCGCGCCGACGGCGTTGCGGCCGGCATCGGCAAAGGCAAAGTCGTGATCGACATGAGCTCGATCTCGCCGACCGCCACCAAGGCTTTCGCCGCGAAGATCAACGAAAAAGGCGCGCAATACCTCGACGCTCCGGTGTCCGGTGGTGAAGTCGGTGCCAAGGCTGCGACCCTGAGCATCATGGTCGGTGGCGACGCCGATGCCTTCGAACGCGCACTGCCGCTGTTCCAGGCCATGGGCAAGAACATCACTCTGGTCGGCGGCAATGGCGACGGTCAGACCGCCAAGGTCGCGAACCAGATCATCGTTGCCCTGAACATTCAGGCCGTCGCCGAAGCCCTGCTGTTCGCTTCGAAAAACGGTGCCGATCCGGCCAAGGTGCGTGAAGCGCTGATGGGTGGTTTCGCCTCCTCGAAGATCCTCGAAGTGCACGGCGAGCGCATGATCAAAGGCACCTTCGATCCGGGCTTCCGCATCAGCCTGCACCAGAAGGACCTGAACCTGGCCCTGCAAGGCGCCAAGGAGCTGAGCATCAACCTGCCGAACACCGCCAACGCCCAGCAAGTGTTCAGCACCTGCGCGGCCATCGGTGGCAGCAACTGGGACCACTCGGCGCTGATCAAGGGCCTGGAACACATGGCCAACTTCTCGATTCGCGACAAGAAGTAAGCCCTGCCCCAACCTGCATCAAACCTGTGGGAGCCAGCCTGCTGGCGATGGAATCGACGCTGAGTGTCTGCCAGACCTCAGCGCCTGAATCGCTAGCAGGCTAGCTCCCACAGGGTTCCGAGTTGCCCTTTCGAATAACAAGAATTCCGGGAGCCCGCCATGTCGGTCGATCCGCAACAACTGCTGCGCGAGCTGTTTGCCACAGCCATCGACGCGGCCCATCCGAACCAGGTCCTCGAAGCCCATTTGCCTGCCGATCGCACAGGTCGCGTGATCGTCATCGGTGCCGGCAAGGCTGCCGCTGCCATGGCGCAAGTGGTCGAGCGCTGCTGGGAAGGTGAAGTCTCGGGCCTTGTGGTGACCCGCTACGGTCACGGCGCCCCGTGCGAAAAAATCGAAGTGGTCGAAGCCGCGCACCCGGTGCCGGACGCCGCTGGTCTGGCCGTGGCCAAACGCGTGCTGGAACTGGTCAGCAACCTGAGCGAAGACGACCGCGTGATCTTCCTGCTGTCCGGCGGCGGTTCTGCCCTGCTGGCGCTGCCGGCCGAAGGCATCACCCTGGCCGACAAACAGTCGATCAACAAAGCCCTGCTCAAATCCGGCGCGACCATCGGCGAGATGAACTGCGTGCGCAAGCACCTCTCGGCGATCAAGGGCGGACGCCTGGGCAAGGCCTGCTGGCCGGCGACTGTTTATACCTACGCGATTTCCGATGTACCGGGCGACCTCGCCACGGTCATCGCCTCCGGCCCGACCGTGGCCGACCCGAGCACAAGCGCCGAAGCACTGGCGATCATCAAGCGCTACGGCATCGAGATCCCGGCTTCCGTGCGCACCTGGCTGCAAAGCCCGGAATCGGAAACCGTCAAACCCGGCGATCCGAGCCTGGCCCGCAGTCATTTCCAGCTGATCGCCCGTCCTCAGCAATCGCTGGATGCGGCGGCGGTGAAATGCCGTCAGGCCGGTTTCAGCACGCTGATCCTCGGCGACCTGGAAGGCGAATCCCGCGAAGTGGCGAAAGTCCACGCCGGCATTGCGCGCCAGATCATCCATCACGGCCAGCCGCTGGCAGCACCGTGCGTGATTCTCTCCGGCGGCGAAACCACGGTGACCGTGCGCGGCAATGGCCGTGGCGGACGCAACGCCGAATTTCTCCTCAGCCTCACCGACAGCCTCAAGGGCCAGCCCGGCGTCTATGCGCTGGCCGGTGACACCGACGGCATCGACGGCTCGGAAGACAACGCCGGCGCGATCATGACCCCGGACAGCTACGCCCGCGCCGCCGCCCTGGGCCTGAGCGCCAGCGACGAGCTGGATAACAACAACGGCTACGGCTACTTCGCGGCGCTCGATGCGCTGATCGTCACCGAGCCGACCCGCACCAACGTCAACGACTTCCGCGCCATCCTGATCCTCGAGAGCTCTAAATCATGACGCCTGACAAAAAGGTCAAAATCCTCGCCACCCTCGGGCCTGCCGTCGACGGCATCGAAGACATCCGCGAGCTGGTCGAGGCCGGGGTCAATATCTTCCGCCTCAACTTCAGCCACGGCGATCACGCCGACCACGCCAAGCGCTATCAGTGGATCCGCGAAGTCGAGCGCCAGCTCAACTATCCGCTCGGCATCCTGATGGACCTGCAGGGGCCGAAACTGCGGGTCGGCAAGTTCGCTGACGGCAAGGTTCAACTGCATCGCGGCCAGGCCTTCCGCCTCGATCTGGACGCAACCCCGGGCGACGAACGCCGGGTGAACCTGCCGCATCCGGAGATCATCGCCGCGCTGGAAGCCGGAATGGACCTGCTGCTCGACGACGGCAAACTGCGTCTGCGAGTCGTCACCAAATACAGTGATGCGATCGACACCACCGTGCTCAACGGTGGCGAGCTGTCGGATCGCAAAGGCGTGAACGTGCCGCAAGCAGTGCTCGATCTGAGCCCGCTGACCACCAAGGATCGCCGCGACTTGAGCTTCGGTCTTGAGCTGGGTGTGGACTGGGTCGCGCTGTCGTTCGTGCAGCGTCCACAAGACATCATCGAGGCCCGCGAATTGATCGGCGACAAGGCGTTCCTGATGGCGAAAATCGAGAAGCCGTCGGCTGTCGAACAACTGCGCGAAATCGCCGAGCTGAGCGACGCGATCATGGTTGCCCGCGGTGACCTGGGCGTGGAAGTGCCGGCCGAAAGCGTGCCGCAGATCCAGAAAAACATCATCACTACTTGCCGTCAGCTCGGTAAGCCGGTGGTGGTGGCAACGCAGATGCTCGAGTCGATGCGCTTCTCGCCGGCGCCGACCCGCGCCGAAGTCACCGACGTGGCCAACGCCGTGGCCGAAGGCGCCGATGCGGTGATGCTGTCGGCGGAAACCGCGTCCGGCGAATACCCGCTGGAAGCCGTGCAGATGATGAGCAAGATCATCCGCCAGGTGGAGAACGGTCCGGATTACCAGACCCAGCTCGACGTCAGCCGGCCGAAGGCCGAAGCGACCGTGTCCGATGCCATCAGCTGTGCTATTCGCCGGATCAGCAACGTGCTGCCGGTGGCGGTGCTGGTCAACTACAGCGAGTCCGGTGCATCGAGTCTGCGTGCCGCGCGGGAGCGGCCGAAAGCGCCGATCCTCAACCTCACCCCGAACCTGCAGACCGCCCGCCGCTTGAGCGTGGCGTGGGGCATTCATTCGGTGGTCAATGATCGCCTGCGTCAGGTGGATGAAGTGTGCTCGACCGCGCTGGAAATCGCTCAGGCTCAAGGAATGGCCGAGCGTGGCGATACGTTGCTGATCACTGCGGGTGTGCCGTTTGGCCAGCCGGGATCGACTAATTCGCTGCGGATCGAAACATTGATTTAACGCCTCACCGGCCTCTTCGCGAGCAGGCTCGCTCCCACAGTTGATTTGTGTGCACCACAAACTCAATGACTGAACAAAGATTCAATGTGGGAGCCAGCCTGCTGGCGAAGCAGGCGACTCGGTTTCACTGACTTCAGAACTGCCATGCCTGCCAACCATTTCAACACCCACTGCCCCGACTGGGCCGAAGCCTTGCTAAATGGCTTCAGTCAGATCTTCCTCCAGCGCCACCCGTTGTGTGGCCTGCTGTGCCTTTTGGCAATCCTGTTCACCGCCCCCGTGCTGTTCGCCGGCGCGCTGCTCGGCGCGGTCGCCGGGTTGCTCACCGCGCAGCGGCGCAACTACGCCAAGGCAGATCGCCAGGCCGGACTGTTCAGCTACAACGGCGTGCTGGTCGGCCTGTTGCTGAGCCTGTATTTCCCCTGGTCGCCGATGTTGCCGCCGCTGATTCTGGCGGCCGGTGGACTCAGCGCGATGATCACGCAGCAGTGGCTCAAACGCGCACGCCTCACCGAATACCTGCCGGCATACACCGCGCCGTTCGTGTTGCTGAGCTGGGTGTTCCTGTGTTTCGCCGAGCCTGCGACGCCAGCTCCAGCGCTTGAACTGAACACGCTGAACCTGCTCGGTGCCGCCCTGAAGGGGCTGGGCCAGGTGATGTTCCTCGACCATCCGCTGGCCGGTGCATTGATCGCTGCCGGTCTGCTGATCGCCGATCGCCGGGCATTTGCCTGGGCGCTGCTGGCTTCGGTCATCGGTTTGGGCTCCAGCCTGTTGCACCACGACAGTCAGGTCGCGCTGCTCGGTCTGGGTGGCTACAACGCGGTGCTTGCCGCCCTCGCCTTCAGCACCCAACGCCAGCAACCGTGGCTGCCGCTGTTCGGCATCGGCCTGGCGCTGCTGGTGACGCCGCTGTTCGGTGCCCTGGGCCTTGCGACGCTCACCGCACCGTTCATTCTCGCCTGCTGGCTGCTGCGCACCGGCATCCGCCTGATGCGCCAACCCGAGTTGAACGCGGCGCCTTGCGCTGACGGGGAGAATCAACCTAGGCTGCGCTGATTTATGGCCAGGGCGATTCGCATGAACGGCAACAACACGTGGCGTGATCGCCTGTACGTGATCATTTTCCAAACCGATACGGTGGCCGGCCGCCGTTTCGACAAGACCCTGCTGCTGATCATCCTCGCCAGTCTGGTGACGGTGATCCTCGACAGCATCGATGACGTCCACCAGAACTATGCCGATGTGCTGGCGTACATCGAGTGGGGCTTCACGGTCATCTTTCTCGGCGAGTACCTGCTGCGCCTGTATTGCTCGCCCAAGCCGCTGCGCTACGCCTTCAGTTTCTACGGGCTGGTGGATTTGCTGGCGATCGTGCCCGGCATCCTCGCGCTGTATTACAGCGATGCCCAATATCTGCTGATCATCCGGGTGATCCGGATGCTGCGGATCTTCCGTGTGCTCAAGCTCGGCCCCTACCTGAAACAGGCGCATTACCTGCTCGACGCCCTGCGCGGCAGCAAGCAGAAGATCCTCGTGTTCCTGCTCAGCGTCTGCACCCTGGTCACGGTGTTCGGCACCCTGATGTACGTGGTCGAAGGCCCGGAACATGGCTTCACCAGCATTCCAAAAGGCATCTATTGGGCTATCGTGACCCTGACCACCGTGGGTTACGGCGACATCGTGCCGAGGACCATTCTGGGCCAGGTGATTTCATCGCTGGTGATGATTACCGGTTATTCGATCATCGCCGTACCCACGGGGATTTTCACCGCCGAACTGGCCACCGCCATGCGTGGTGGTCAGTTGCAGCACGACTGCCCGGTGTGCAAGAAAAACAGCCATGAACACGAAGCCTCGTTCTGCTCCCGTTGCGGCAATGCGCTGTTCAAGAAAATGGAATAAGCAAAGTTCTTTTTAATCTTTAAACGACTATGCGCGCCCCGCTATAGTCGCTGGCAAATGGCCTCACCTTTGTAAAAACACCCCCACAGAACAAGGAATGCGCAGTGAAAAAACTCTTTGGCGCCTCACTTCTCGCCGCTGGTCTTGCCTTCGGCAGCGTGGCTCAGGCCGCACCGACCCTGCTTAACGTTTCCTACGACGTGATGCGCGATTTCTACAAGGACTACAACACTGCGTTCCAGAAACACTGGCAGGCCGAACACAACGAAAACATCACGGTGCAGATGTCTTTCGGCGGTTCGAGCAAGCAAGCCCGCTCGGTGATCGACGGCCTGCCGGCTGACGTGATCACCATGAACATGGCGACCGACATCAATGCCCTGGCCGACAACGGTCAACTGGTTCCAAAGGACTGGGTCACCCGTCTGCCGAACAACAGCGCGCCATTCACCTCCGCCACCGTGTTCATCGTGCGCAAGGGCAACCCGAAGGCCCTGAAAGACTGGCCGGATCTGCTCAAGGACGGCGTGCAGGTGATCGTGCCGAACCCGAAAACCTCGGGTAACGGCCGCTACACCTACCTGTCGGCCTGGGGCTATGTGCTGAAAAACGGCGGTGACGAGAACAAGGCGAAAGACTTCGTCGGCAAACTGTTCAAGCAAGCGCCAGTGCTGGACACCGGTGGCCGTGCCGCCACCACCACGTTCATGACCAACCAGATCGGCGACGTGCTGGTGACCTTCGAGAACGAAGCCGAAATGATCGCCCGCGAATTCGGCCGCGACCAGTTCGAAGTCATCTACCCAAGCGTCTCCGCCGAAGCCGAGCCACCGGTGTCGGTGGTCGATAAAGTCGTCGAGAAGAAAGGCTCCCGCGCCGCCGCCGAGGAATACCTGAAGTACCTGTGGTCGCCGGAAGGTCAGGAAATCGCTGCCGCCAACTACCTGCGTCCGCGTGACCCGGCGGTACTGGCCAAGTACACCGACCGTTTCCCGAAAGTCGACTTCCTGTCAGTCGAGAAAACCTTCGGTGACTGGCGCACCGTGCAGAAGACTCACTTCAACGACGGCGGGATCTTCGACCAGATCTACAACGGCCAGTAAGGTTTAGGCTGGCGTGAAAAAGGCGACCCTCAGTGGTCGCCTTTTTTTGTGGCCGCTTTACCCTCACCCCAGCCCTCTCCCGGAGGGAGAGGGGGCCTACCGAGGTGTCTGGCGAGTTACATCGACCTGAAAGACCTTATCGATTATGGATTCACCACAGCACGTTCAGGTCGGCGTACCTCTCATGCATCCCCCAATCAGTCCCCTCTCCCTCTGGGAGAGGGCTAGGGTGAGGGGCTTTTACATCGGTGGTTTCACGCCATCCTTGCCGGCCGAGATCGATTGCGCGGTCAACGTGCCGTCCGCGCTCTGGGTCACGAAGGTGACGATCTTCACACCAACCTTGAGCAAACTGCGATCCCCCGGCGTCAGGTTGACGATCGGCACGTCCTCCGGCACCAGGATCTTCTGCTGGCCGCCCTTGTAGTTGACGGTCAGCACCCGGCCGTTGCTCACCACCAGATCGCCAACGCTGCCATTGGTCATGCTGCTGCCCTTGGCGAGGTCGAACGGCCGGTGACCATCGCCGCTGCCGGCCAGCTCCGGCGGGAACACGTGAACCTCCAGCGCCTTGAGCGTGCCATCCTCCTGGGGAATGGCCGCCGAGCCGATGTAGCTGCCGGGCTTGATGTCTTCGATGTTGGCCAGGGTGACGGCGCGGACCTTGGTGTCCGGGGTCAACTGGACCACTACGTTTTCGCCCGTGTTGACGTGCACCTTGAGGGAGTCGGAGCCGACTCCGGTGATTTCGCCGCGTATGCCCATGCGCATGCCCGGGGCCTCGCCGGCGTAGACGCTGCCGGCACTGAGTACACCGATCATCAAAAGAGTCGTGGTGTGGCGAAGCAGCTGACGAAACATCGCATTCCTCCCGTTGAGTGCACATGGAAATCCACGCGCAACATAAGCACGCTATCGAACAAGATGTAAGTGAATGTATCATCGTCCCTCTTCGGTCGGACGCAAGGTTCGCCGATGGACGACGGATTGTTCGACGCGATCTATTCCGCAACGGAATAACTGATATCGATCCAGGGCTTCTACCGCCCGCCCATTTCGTCCCTTAGCCTCACCGCATTCCTTTTCGCTGGATCGAGAAACCCTATGACCGCCACAACTCACGCAATGACCCGAGGCATGGTGCTGCTGTTCGCTTTCTGCTGCGGCGCCATCGTTGCCAACATCTACTACGCCCAGCCGATCATCGGCCTGATCGCGCCGGACATCGGCCTGACCGACACCATGGCCAGTTTCATCGTGTCGCTGACCCAGATCGGTTATGCGCTGGGGCTGTTCTTTCTGGTGCCGCTGGCGGATCTGCTGGAAAACCGCCGCTTGATGATCATCACCACCGTCGTGGCGATTGCGAGCCTGCTGGGGGCGGCGTTTACCGATCAGCCCAATGTGTTCCTGTTGATTTCGCTGCTGGTGGGCTTCAGCTCGGTGTCGGTGCAGATCCTGATTCCGCTGGCGGCGCATCTGGCGCCCGAGGAATCCCGTGGCCGGGTGGTCGGCGGGATCATGGGCGGCTTGTTGTTGGGCATTCTGCTGGCGCGTCCGGTGTCGAGTGTGGTCGCTGACCATCTCGGCTGGCGGGCCATGTTCATGATCGCCGCGGCGTTGATGGCGGCGATCAGCATCGTGCTGGCCCTGACCGTGCCCAAGCGCCAGCCGGATCACAGCGCCTCCTACGGCCAGTTGATCGGCTCGCTATGGACGCTGCTGCGCCAGCAACCGGTGCTGCGCCAGCGGGCGTTCTACCAGGCCTGCATGTTCGCCACCTTCAGCCTGTTCTGGACCGCCGTGCCGCTGGAACTGGCGCGTAACCATGGCCTGTCCCAGAGTGAAATCGCGATCTTCGCCCTGGTCGGCGCCATCGGTGCCATCGCCGCGCCGATCAGCGGACGCCTGGCGGATGCCGGCCACACCCGCGTCGCCTCGCTGCTGGCCATGCTGTTCGCCAGCCTGAGCTTCCTGCCGGCCTTCATCCACCCGGCCTACAGCGTGATCGGCCTGGCGGTGACCGGCGTGGTGCTCGACTTCTGCGTGCAGATGAACATGGTGCTCGGCCAGCGCGCGGTCTACTCCCTCGATGCCAAAAGCCGCGGCCGCCTCAACGCGCTGTACATGACCAGCATCTTCATCGGCGGCGCCTTCGGCTCGTCGGTGGCCAGTGCGGTGTACGAGCATGGCGGGTGGCTGTGGATCGTGATTGTCGGCAGTGCGTTTCCGCTGCTGGCGCTGGTGCGGTTTTTGAGTGTGTCCCAGAAAGCAGTGATGGCGACTGCTTGAAATGTGCGAGGCGCTGCCAACCGGCAGCGCCCGACGCTCAATGCCGGACCAGTTTTTCCATGGCAGCATCCGCCAGAAAGGATGAACGGCTTTTGACGTTGTGCTCCCGCACATAGCGGTCGATCCGCTGGATGACATAGCCGGGCAAGGTCACGTTGACCTTTTCGGTCTTGCCCATGTACGGCGAAATATCCAGCTCCAGCATTCCCCAGCCCATCTCGGCAAATTCCGGATTGTTGCGGTGGGTGGCCGCCGAGGTCGGCATCGGAATCGGATCACCATCCGCCGCAATCTCCTGCAGCATGATGTGGGCAATCTCGACGGCTGCGTTGTAGGCATCCTCAAACGTATCACCGGCCGTTACCGCGCCGGGAATATCGGGGATCTGAATACCGATGGCGGTGTTCTCGTCGCCCCACTCGATGCAGATTGGGTATTGCATTACGAATCTCCTGTGTCACTGGCTGGCGGGTTGTATAACCCGGCGCGCCTCCTGATGCTCTTGACCGTCCCGACCGGCAAATCCTTCTTCGGGTGAGGAACGGGAATCGTGTAAGGGTTGTAACGGTGCGTGAAGATGTGATGACTGCCGGTAATCCGATCCAGCGTCCAGCCTGCTTCCTCCAGCTCCTTGATCAATAACCTGCTCTGCACCAACCGCCTCCTTGCTTCGGCTCAACAAAAGTAACTCTAGAGTTATTTTTACTCAAGCACAGAAATCCGCAGGACGACGTTCGGTTGTTTTGCAGCATGTGATTGATGCACTGTCCTCGGACCCGATTAAACTCGGCTGCCATGCTTGCTCCTCTCTATTCTCAAGGACCGCCGATGGACCGCCTCGCCGCCATGGAAACTTTCGTTTACGTCGTGGAAACCGGCTCGTTTTCCGCCGCCGCCCGGCGACTGGATATCGGCCAGCCCGCCGTGTCGAAAACCATCGCCCAACTCGAAACCCGCCTCGGCGTGCGCCTGCTGTTGCGTTCGACCCGAGGCCTGACGCCGACCGAGGCCGGTCTGGCATTTTTCGAACGGGCCAGGCGTGCGCTCGAAGAAGCCGACGAGGCTGACAACGCTGCCCGTGGCGTGGCCGGCGGCCTGAGCGGCAATCTGCGGGTCAGCACTGCCGTGACCTTCGGCCGGATGCATGTGGTGCCTCATCTCGGGCCGTTCCTTGATCAGCACCCGCAACTCAATGTCGATCTGTTGCTCGACGACCAGAACATCAACCTCGTGGAAGAAGGCATCGACGTCGCCCTGCGCCTTGGACCGCTCAGCGACTCAGGCCTGACCGTGCGCAAGATCGCCGAATGCCGGCGCGTCATCGTTGGCACTCCGATCTACTTCGCCAGTCACGGTGAACCCGCCTGCCCTGCCGATCTGAGCCGACACCGCGCCGTCATCTACCACCGTGGCGGCGGCGCGACCTGGCACTTCAACAGGGATGGCGAAGAGCAGTCCGTGACCGTCAACGGCCGCCTGCGTGTCAGCGCGGCCGAAGGTTTGCGTGAGGCCGTCCGCACCCATCAAGGCCTGGGGCTGGGCTCGGAGTGGATGTTTGCACCGGAACTGGCCAGTGGCGCAGTGAAGGCTGTCATGAGCGATTGGGTTTTGCCGAAGCAGGAGCTGTGGGCGGTGTTTCCGACGGGCAGGATGGCCAGCGCCAAGGCGCGGGTGTTTGTTGAATATGTGCAGGGGTTGTTGGCGCGAGCGTTGTAAAACCCCACACAGCAAAACGGCGATCCAAAGATCGCCGTTTTTCATTATTCCCCGAACTGCTTGCCCAACCCCGCCGGCACACCGTGGATATTGGTGTCCTCCCACGGTCCGTTCGGGCTGATCGAGCGGCTCCAGCCGTTGTTCCAGCGGTAGTAGGTGCGCTGGCGGTAGAAGGTGTTGGGCTGGTCATCCAGCACGTACACGCCCAGCTTCTGGTCCCAGTGGCTGTTGCCGCCCGGTGGCGGGGCGAAGCTTGCCGAGGTGCGCGGGGCGGGTTTCGAGGGTTTGGCCGGAATGCCCGGTTTGCCCGGCGTCGGACTGGTCGACGGGGTCGGGCTCGGCTGTGACGGCGGGATCGGCGGTAGCCGTGTCGTCGGCTCAGGCCGTTGCACCGCACATGCGCTCAAGCCCAGGGCCAGTGTGAGGACTGTGATTCGGGCGATGGCGTTCATGGCGGTGCGTTCCTGATGGTTCCGGCTATTTGTCCGGGCTGTCGATGGTCAGTTTTTGTGGCGCGGTGGTGCTGCTGGCCAGAGGCCCGCTGCGGCCTACCCACTCACCGGCGGTCGGCTGACCGGCACGGGAGACGCGCGCAACCAGTTGGACTTCAGGAAAGTTCGACAGTTTCAACTGCGGCATCATTGCATCGGCATCGCCCAGCTCGACGGTTACCGGCAGGTCGGCGACGGTCAGACGCTTGGCTGCAAGCGGCGCTGGAGGACCGGAAACGGCGCGGGCAAAGACGAACACGCTGTCACCCGGTTGCACCTTGCCCTTGAGTTCGCTGGCCAGATCGACGCTGACCTTCAGCAATGCAGTTTTCGCCACTGGCGCCTGAGCCACCTTGCCGCCGCTGGCTTCAAGTTTTTCAGTTGCGCGGGCGATACCGCCCTGCAAGGCTTCGCGGGATTTGTCATTCGCTGGCAGTTGCTCAAGCAGGCGGTTCCAGTAGTCGATGGCTTGCTGATAGCGCTCACCTTCGAACGCGGCGATACCGAGCAGGCCGAGGCTGGTGACTTCTTTCGGATCAGCCTTCAGTGCTTCGTCGGTCAGGGCCTGGATCTTGTCCGACCACTTCTTGCCATCGGCGAAGTACTGCGCCTGCGCCCACTGGCCGAGCAGCTCCGGCTGACGACCGGCCAGGTTGGCGGCGCGCTCGAACATCTTCGCCGCGTCCGCCGGACGATCCTGAGCCATGTAGGTGCGACCGAGGAAATACAGGCCTTCGGCGGAATCCGGTTGCGCGGCCACGGCGCGCTCCAGGCGCCGGGTCATCTCTTCCATCGACTGCGGCGCCTGGGCGAATTCCCGGGTCAGTTCGACTTTGTCAGCGGCACCGAAATGCAGGTACAGACCGAGACCCAGCACCGGCACCAGCACGGCCGCCAGCAACGGCAACGGCTTGCCCAGTCTAGAAACCCGGGTCGGCGCCACACCTTCGGTGTCGGCCAGCAGCTCACGGGCCGCTTCGGCGCGGCCGCTGTCCATTTGCGCAGCATCGAGAACACCTTCAGCCTGCTGCGCTTGCAGCTCGGCGACGCGCTCCTGATACAACGCGACGTTCAGGGCAGTCCGATCCTCTTCACGCTGGGCGCGACGCTCGCGCAAAACAGGAATCAGCAGAAAACTCAGGGCGACCAGAAGCAACAGCCCTGCGGCAAGCCAGAAATCAATCATTCTTGGTTTTTATCCAACAGTTGGTCGAGGCGCTGACGCTCTTCGGGGGACAGCGATTGCGGAGTCTCGGCGCGTTGCCCGCGACGGCGGCGGACGATCACGGCGATGACGACAAAACCGCCCAGCAACAATCCCGCCGGGCCAAACCATAGCAGCGCGGTCTTGGCATTCAGCGCCGGTTTGTAGCGGACGAAATCACCGTAGCGGTCGACCATGAAGTCGATGATCTGCTGATTGTCCTTGCCCTCGCCGAGCATGCGGAAAATCTCTTTGCGCAAGTCGGCGGCAATCGGCGCGTTGGAGTCGGCGATGTCCTGGTTCTGGCATTTGGGGCAGCGCAGTTCCTTGGTCAACTCGCGGAAACGCTCGCGATCGCCCTCTTTGGCGAACTCATAGGTGTCGATGGCGGCGTGGGCCACACCGGCCAGACTCAAGCCCAACACCATGGCGGCTAAAAAGCGCTTCATGGCTTGGCCTCGTCGACCAGCGCCTGATACTTGGCCGCCAGTTTTTCGCGCCAGACCTGCTCGTCGATCACGCCGACGTACTTGTCGCGGATGATGCCCTTGGCGTCGATGAAGAAGGTTTCCGGCGCGCCGTAGACACCCAGATTCAGGCCCAGGGAGCCTTCGTCGTCGCGGATATCCAGTTGATACGGGTTGTGGAATTCGGCCAGCCACTTCAACGCATCGGCGTTGGTGTCCTTGTAGTTGATGCCGTAGATCACCACGCCGCGCTCGGCGAGTTTGTTCAGCACCGGATGCTCGACCCGGCAGGAAATGCACCAGGTGCCCCAGACATTGACCAGCGCCGGTTTGCCGAGGATGTCGGCCTTGGTCAGGGTCTTGTCGCCCTGCACCGCCGGCAGGGAAAACTCCGGGAACGGTTTGCCGATCATCGCCGACGGCAGTTCCGCCGGATCCAGGTACAGACCGCGATAAAGAAATACCGCCACCAGCAGGAAAATCGCCAGTGGAACCAGCATCAACCAACGTCTCATGCAGCGGCTCCTTCCATGCCCAGCGCTTCACGCACCCTGGCTTTGACCTTGACCCGGTAACGCCGGTCCAGCGCTGCCAGCATCCCGCCCAGACCGGTCAGCAGACCGCCAAACCAGATCCAGCGTACGAACGGTTTCACATGCACCCGCACCGCCCAGGCGCCGTCGCCCAGTGGTTCACCCAGAGCAACGTAGAGGTCGCGGGTGAAACCGGCGTCGATGCCAGCTTCGGTCATCATCGAACTCTGCACGGTGTACAGGCGTTTTTCCGGGTGCAGCACGCTGACTTCGCGGCCATCGCGGATCACCCGGATGGTGCCTTTGTCGGAAGTGAAATTCGGGCCTTCGAAGTGTTTGGCACCTTCGAACACGAACTGATAACCGGCCAGTTCCATCGACTCGCCCGGCGCCAGGCGCAGGTCGCGCTCGGCACTGTTCTGGCTCGACAACACCACGCCCAGCGCACACACGGCGATACCGATGTGGGCCAGTTGCATGCCCCAGTAGCTGCGGGTCAGGGTCGGCAGGCCTTTGATCAGGCCTTTGTGGCGCGTCTTGTCGAAGATGTCGCGCACACCGGCCAGCAACACCCAGGCCGCGAGCAGGAAGGTTGCGATCACCGCCCAGTTGAAATCGCCGTAAGCGACACCGGCAACGACCGCCAGGGCGACGCTGCCCAGCAGCACCGGCGTCAACATGTTGGCCAGCCATTTCACCGGCGTGTCTTTCCAGCGCACGATCACGCCGACCGCCATCACTACCATCAGCAGCGCCATCAACGGAATGAACAGCGCGTTGAAGTACGGCGGGCCGACCGACAGCTTGGCGCCGCTGATCGCATCGAGAATCAGCGGATACAGGGTGCCGAGCAGGATCATCGACGCGGCCACCACCAGCACCAGGTTGTTGCCCAGCAGCAGGGTTTCCCGCGACCACAGGTTGAAGCCGACCTGGCTCTTGACCACCGGGGCGCGCAAGGCAAACAGCGTCAGCGAACCACCGACCACGAACAGCAGGAAGATCAGGATGAACACACCGCGCTCAGGATCCGAGGCGAACGCATGCACCGAGGTCAGCACGCCGGAACGCACGAGGAACGTCCCGAGCAGGCTCAGGGAGAATGCGGCAATCGCCAGCAACACCGTCCAGCTCTTGAACACGCCACGCTTCTCGGTGACCGCCAGCGAGTGAATCAGCGCCGTGCCCACCAGCCATGGCATGAACGAGGCGTTTTCCACCGGGTCCCAGAACCACCAGCCGCCCCAGCCGAGTTCGTAGTAAGCCCACCACGAACCGAGGGTGATGCCGATACCGAGGAAGGCCCAGGCGACGATGGTCCATGGACGCGACCAGCGTGCCCACGCGGCATCGAGACGACCACCGAGCAGTGCAGCGATGGCGAATGCGAAGGCCACGGAGAAACCGACGTAGCCCATGTACAGCATCGGCGGATGCACGATCAGGCCGATATCCTGCAGCAATGGATTGAGGTCACGACCGTCCGCCGGGATCTGCGGCAGGATCCGCGAAAACGGGTTCGAGGTGAGGATCAGGAACAACAGGAAACCGGTGCTGATCATGCCCATCACCGCCAGTACGCGGGCGAGCATGACTTGCGGCAGTTGCCGGGAGAACACCGACACCGCGAAAGTCCAGCCACCGAGGATCAACGCCCACAGCAGCAGCGAACCTTCGTGAGCGCCCCACACCGCGCTGAATTTGTAGTACCACGGCAGTGCGCTGTTGGAGTTCATCGCGACGTAAGCTACGGAGAAATCGTCGGTCATGAACGCGTAGGTCAGGACGCCAAAGGCGAACAGCAGGAACGCGAACTGCCCCCAAGCGGCTGGCTGGGCGAGCCCCATCCACAGACGGTCACCGCGCCAGGCACCGAGCAACGGCACCACGGCCTGCACCAGCGCGAAACACAGCGCCAGGATCATCGCCAGATGGCCAAGCTCGGGAATGAAAATGGTGGACGTCATCGATCAACCCTCCTTCGCTTGGGTCGGCGCGGATTGACCGCTGTCCTTCAGGGCCTTGGTCACTTCCGGCGGCATGTATTTCTCGTCGTGCTTGGCCAGCACTTCATCGGCGACCACGACGCCGTCGGCGTTTAGCTTGCCCAGTGCGACGATGCCCTGCCCTTCGCGGAACAGGTCCGGCAGGATGCCGCGGTAGGTGATGGTCACGGACTTGTTGAAGTCAGTGACCACGAATTTCACGTCCAGGGAGTCCGGGGAGCGTTGCAGCGAACCTTTCTCGACCATGCCGCCGGCGCGGATGCGGGTGTCCTGCGGCGCTTCGCCGTTGGCGATCTGGGTCGGGGTGTAAAACAGATTAATGTTCTGCTGCAGGGCGCTCAGGGCCAGGCCGACGGCAGCGCCGACCCCGACCAGAATCGCCAGAATGATGATCAAGCGTTTTTTGCGCAGCGGATTCACTTGCCGTTCTCCCGGCGCAGACGACGCGCCTCTTGTTGCAGATAACGCTTGCGGGCCGCAATCGGCGCCGCCACGTTGAGGATCAGTACCGCCAGACAGATGCCGTAGGCCGACCAGACGTACAGGCCGTGATGGCCCATGGCGAGGAAGTCGCCGAATGACGCGAAACTCATCGAGCGGCCTCCAGGCTGTTCTGCACTTCTTCTTTCACCCAACTGGCGCGGGCTTCGCGCTTGAGCACTTCAAGGCGCATGCGCAGCAACAGCACGGCGCCGAAGAAACAGTAGAAACCCAGCACCGTCAGCAGCAGCGGCAGCCACATCTCGGCGGGCATCGCCGGTTTTTCGGTCAGGGTGAAGGTCGCGCCCTGGTGCAGGGTGTTCCACCACTCCACCGAGTATTTGATGATCGGAATGTTGATCACCCCGACGATGGCGAGCACCGCGCAGGCCTTGGCGGCGCTGTCGCGGTTGCTGATGGCGTTGCCCAGGGCGATCACGCCGAAGTACAGGAACAGCAGAATCAGCATCGAGGTCAGTCGCGCGTCCCAGACCCACCACGAACCCCAGGTCGGCTTGCCCCAGATCGCCCCGGTGACCAGCGCCACGGCGGTCATCCAGGCCCCGATCGGTGCGGCACATTGCAGGGCGACGTCGGCCAGTTTCATCTTCCACACCAGCCCGACCACACCGCACACCGCCAGCATCACGTAGATCGACTGGGCGAGCATCGCGGCGGGAACGTGGATGTAGATGATGCGAAAGCTGTTGCCTTGCTGATAGTCCGGCGGCGCGAAGGCCAGGCCCCAGACGACGCCGACAGCGATCAGCAGCAACGCTGCAATGCTCAGCCACGGCAGGAACTTGCTGCTGATGCCGTAGAACCACTTGGGCGAGCCGAGCTTGTGAAACCAGGTCCAGTTCATACTGTTTCCATCACGGGTGCCGCTCATCGGTGTGAGCAGTCTCAGGGTCTTTGCTGGTTAAATTTTAACCAGACCTCATTATTCGCCGACGCTGATCTTCAGGCCAGCAGCTATTGCAAAAGGTGTCAGGGTTATCGCCAGGGCGGTCAGGCTGCCAAGCCACAACAGATAACCCGTCGCCGGCATGCCCTGCAGCGCCGCCTGCAAGGCGCCACTGCCGAGGATCAACACCGGGATGTACAACGGCAGAATCAGCAGCGCCAGCAACAGGCCACCGCGTTTCAGACCGACCGTCAGCGCCGCGCCCACCGCGCCGAGCAAGCTCAGCACCGGGGTACCCAGCAACAACGAAAGCAGCAATACCGGCAGACACGCAGCCGGCAACCCGAGCATCAACGCCAGTAACGGCGAGAGCAAAACCAGTGCCAGACCGGAAAAAAGCCAGTGTGCCAGCACCTTGGCCAACACCAGAAGTGGCAGGGGGTGCGGCGAAAGGACCCACTGTTCAAGGGATCCGTCTTCGAAATCACTGCGGAAAAGCCCGTCCAGCGAGAGCAGGACCGACAAAAGCGCCGCCACCCAGACTAACCCCGGGGACAAGTTTTGCAATACTTGAGTTTCCGGTCCGACGGCCAGCGGGAACAATGCGATGACGATGGCAAAGAAAATCAGCGGATTGGCTAGCTCCGCCGGGCGGCGGAACAGCAGTCGGGATTCACGGGCAACCAGCAGGCCGAACACACTCATACTGCCCAGTTCCCCAGATCGATGTCGCGATAACCGGCCGGCATCCGGCTCAGCGTGTGGTGCGTCGTCAGCACCACCAGGCCACCCTGCTCGCAGTGATTGGCCAGGTGTTCTTCGAGTTGCGCCACGCCTTGTTTGTCGAGGGCGGTGAACGGCTCATCGAGGATCCACAGCGGCGGGCTGTCCAGATACAAGCGTGCCAGCGCCACGCGGCGTTGCTGACCCGCGGACAGACTATGACAGGGAACATCCTCGAAACCGCGCAATCCAACCGCCGCCAGTGCCTGCCAGATCGCGTCGCGTCCCGCAGGTCGATGCAGGGCGCAGAGCCAGGCGAGGTTTTCTTCCGGGGTCAGCAGGTCCTTGATTCCGGCGGCATGGCCGATCCACAGCAGGTTGCGCGCCAGTTCGCTGCGTTGCTCGGCCAGGGGTTGGCCGTTGAGCAGCACCTGACCGTTGGTCGGCTGCATCAGGCCGGCCAGCAGGCGCAAGAGACTGGTCTTGCCGCTGCCGTTGGGACCGCTGATCTGCACCATATCGCCACTGGCCAGTCTCAATTCGAGATTCTCGAAGAGCAGTCTGAGATCACGCTCACAGGCGAGGCCGACGGTTTGCAGGACAGGGCTGGTCAAGGGTTCACGGGCCTTATACGGTTCAAGTCGGCTCTGGGGCGGCCGTTAAAGAGTTGCAGCATAAATGCAATGACGGCTCAATCCAGAGAGCTGGGTCAAACAATTGCTATGTTTTTTTGAACGAACGGAAGGACGGGCGGCATTATACATGGCGTCCCCTGCTCTCCCGAGTGCATTTTCCTCAGGTTGTGTCCGCGTATGACAGGCGAAATGAACATCCTCCCGCTCCCGCCCACCACCCCGGCGACCGCTCGCCCGCAGGTCGGTGAGCTGCTCAAGCTGCTGACGCCGATGGACGGGCTGATTGCCGCCGGTCAGAGCGCCAAGGCCGAGGTGTTGTCGTTGAAACCGGCGGACCAGGCCTTTCAGGTGCTGCTCAAGGTCACCCTCGACGGCGGCCGCCAGACCACCGTGCAGGCGACCAGTCCCCTGCCGCTGCCGCAAGGCACCAATCTGGCGGTCACCCAGCCGTCGGCGGGCAATCTGGCGGTTACCGTGCAACAGGCCATCGCCACGGCTGTCGCCACCCTCACCCGCATCGATACCGCGCAATTGCCGGTCGGGACGCTCCTGCAAGGCAAGGTGCTGACCAATCAGGCCTTGCCGCAGGTGCCGGGGCAGCCGACGGTGTTCCGCTCGACGGTCAGCCTGCTCAACACGGTGTTAAGCGGCAGCACCCTGAGCCTCGACAGCCCGCAGCCGTTGCGCATCGGCACCCTGCTGTCGGCGCTGGTGCAGGACTCCCAGACCCTGAAATTCCTGCCACTGAGCAATCGCCAGGAACAACTGGCGGTCAGTCAGCAACTGGTCAGCCAGCAAAGCCGCCAGGGTTCGCTGGATGGCTTGCTGAAAATGCTCCAGAGCCTGCCGCCCGCCGACGATCAGACTTCCAGTGATCTGCGCGCGGCCGTGGACCGGCTGCTGGCCAACCTGCCGGACGTCGGCCAATTGACCACACCCAAAGGCCTGGCCCAGGCGCTGCTCAACAGCGGCGCCTTTCTCGAAGCCAAATTGCTGGCCGGGCAAAACCCGACGCTGACCCCGGACATGAAAAGCGATCTGCTCAAGCTGATCGCGCAACTCACCCCCGGCCTGCCCGGCAATACCAATCTGAACGCGATCATCGCCGCCAACACCCTGGCCCAGGCGATGCCGAGCTTCGTGCGCAATGCCCTCGGCATGCTCGGCCAGGTCAGCGCCAAACCGGTGCCGGGCAGTTTCCCGTTGCCGGATCGGCTGCTGCAAAGCCTGGAAGGCGAAGGCGATCTGGAGCATTTGCTGCGCCTGGCCGCCGCCGCTGTCTCGCGCCTGCAAAGCCATCAACTGTCGAGCCTGGAACAGACCGGCGTGACCGACGACGGGCGCCTGCTCAGCACCTGGCAGCTGGAAATCCCGATGCGCAATATGCAGGACATCGTGCCGTTGCAGGTCAAGCTCCAGCGCGAAGAAGCGCCACAAGAAGAAAAACAGAACGAACGTCGTGACAGCGAACGCGAAACCAAACAACAGTTGTGGCGCGTCGATCTGGCGTTCGACATGGAACCGCTGGGGCCGATGCAGGTTCAGGCGCAACTGATCAACGGCAGCCTGTCGAGCCAGCTATGGGCCGAACGGCCGTACACTGCCGACCTGATCGAAACCAATCTGGCCGCACTGCGTCAGCGCTTGCTGGATCGCGGGCTCAACGTCGGCGATCTCGACTGCCACCTCGGCACCCCGCCGCAAGGCATCCAAACCCGTCTCGAACACCGCTGGGTCGACGAAACCGCATGAACGATTCCACTGCTCCACGCCAGGCCATCGCCCTCAAGTACGACGGCAGCCACGCCCCGACCCTCACCGCCAAGGGCGATGACGAACTGGCCGAGGAAATCCTGCGCATCGCCCGCGACTGTGAAGTGCCGATCTACGAGAACGCCGAGCTAGTGAAGTTGCTGGCGCGCATGGAACTGGGCGACAGCATCCCGCAGGAGCTGTACCTGACGATTGCCGAGATCATCGCGTTTGCCTGGAACCTCAAGGGCAAGTTCCCGCAAGGACATGACCCGGATGCACCGATGGTCGAGAAAGACGTCACCGAACGCGGCGACGATTACTGAGGTTTCGAAGACGCCATCGCGGGCAAGCCCGCTCCCACAGGGACAGGTGGTGGACACAAAATCTGTGAACGCCGCTAATCCTGTGGGAGCGGGCTTGCCCGCGATAGCGATCTGAACCAGATCGCAAAAATCAGCTTCTGTGCAGCTTGCGCATCAACTCCGCCTCAGCCTGGGTCAACCCGCAGGACTGAGTCAGCTCATCGACACTCGCACCCATTCCCACCAGTTTCGCCGCCTGGGCGAATGACAGGCTGGACGGGTCGCGCTGTTCGAGCTGGGTGATCTTGTCCGGGATCGGACTGACGACCGCCCGCAGCTCGTGCAGGGCTTCGCCCATGCGCACGTTGCCGTTCTGGTAATCGTCGACACGCTTGGCCAGGTCCTTGATGCGCTGATCACGCAGCGCATCGCCCTGGGCCTGTTGCGCAGCGATCACGCGCTGCGCCTTGATGTACGCCAGAAACATCGCCAGCGTGCCTGCCCAGAACAGGAACAGGACAATGACCGCTACCTCGAGAATCAATCAGATATTCTCCAGTTCCGACCATTCTTCTTCGCTCATCATCTTGTCCAGCTCGACCAGGATGAGCAACTCGTTGTTCTTGTTGCACACGCCCTGGATGAACTTGGCCGACTCTTCGTTACCGACGTTCGGTGCGGTCTCGATTTCCGACTGACGCAGGTAAACCACTTCAGCCACGCTGTCGACCATGATGCCGACCACTTGCTTGTCGGCTTCGATGATGACGATACGGGTGTTGTCGCTGATCTCGCCGCTCATCAGGCCGAAGCGCTGACGGGTGTCGATCACGGTCACCACGTTGCCGCGCAGGTTGATGATGCCCAGCACGTAGCTTGGAGCACCCGGAACCGGAGCGATCTCGGTGTAGCGCAGGACTTCCTGAACGCGCATCACGTTGATGCCGTAGGTTTCGTTGTCCAGCTTGAAGGTCACCCATTGCAGGATCGGATCTTCGGAACCCTTTGCCGCAGTAGCCTTGTCGTTCATACCCTAGCCCCTCGAAAAACCGCGCCTGGCGGTGTGTGTTCTGTGCGCCGCCATGCGTATGCCGGTGCTGTCTGTTATGTAAGTGTTATGTCGGTTTGTGGTTCGGCTTACTGCCGGACATGTGCTTTGCCCCACCGCTGGCGATCAGCTCGGCCAGTGCGGAAACATCGAGCAAGGCGCACATGTGTTCAATCACCGTGCCCGCGAGCCATGGCCGCTGACCCCGGTGACTTCTCCATTTGATTTCATTCGGGTCCAGGCGCAACGAGCGGCTGACCTGATGCACCGCCAGCCCCCACTCGTAACCTTGTACCGAAATCACGTATTGCAGGCCCTGACGGAAGTCATCGCGATAGCGATCCGGCATGACCCAGCGTGCGGTGTCCAGCACCTTCAGGTTGCCGGCCTGGCTTGGCAGGATGCCGAGGAACCACTCCGGCTGACCGAACAGCGGCGTCAGCTCATGGCCGGCCAGCGAATAGATCGAGCCGAGGCACACCAGCGGCACAGCCAGGGTCAGCCCGGCCACGTCGAACAGCAGGCATTCAAAGGCTTCCGACGCCCAGGCCGGGCGACCGTCGGTTTCCACCGGTGGCGGTGTATTGCTCGGTGGCAGATGCACTTCCACCAGTGGCGCAACCAGAGTCGGCTCGACCGGGGCTGGAGCAGGCGTTTCAGGTTCGGGCGCTGGCGCCGCCGGAACCGGAGGCGTTTGCAGAAGTTGGGTTTGCAGCAGCGGTGCCAGCGTCGAGACCACGCGCACCGGCTCAGGCTCTTTGATCAAAGTCGCAGGTGCCTTCGCTACCACAGCCGCAGGCGCTGCAACCGGGGCGACCGGCCGAGCGGCTTGCTGCGCATCCCGGGCCTGCTCTTCAAGCACGGCGGCCTGGAATTCATCGAGTACGGCGGTGTTCTCGACCACCTCGACCGGCGCTGCGACTTCCTGCTCGACCTCGTCCGTCACTTCCTGCAGCAAGCCGTCCAGATAGGACTGCAGCGCCAGTTGCGGCTTCGATGTCAGCTTGATCGGCCGATTCATGCTCAGGCCACCTGCGGAACGAGTTGTTGCGCCAGCAGATGCTTGAGCAGCGCGCGGTAAGCCAGCACGCCACGGCTCTTGCCGTCGAACTGCGAAGGCGTGACACCGGCACGGCTGGCGTCGCGCAGACGGGTATCGACGGGGATGTAACCCTGCCAGATCTCCTCGGGGAATTTGTCACGCAGCACGCGCAAAGTGCCCATCGACGCCTGGGTGCGGCGGTCGAACAGGGTCGGCACGATGCTGAACGGCAGCGCCTGTTTGCGCGAACGGTTGATCATTGCAAGGGTGTTGACCATGCGCTCCAGGCCTTTGACGGCCAGGTGTTCGGTCTGCACCGGGATCACCAGTTGCTGGCTCGCGGCCAGGGCGTTGACCATCAGCACGCCGAGCAACGGCGGGCTGTCGATGATCGCGTAATCGAAGTCCTGCCACAGCTGCGCCAGACTCTTGGCGATCACCAGGCCCAGGCCACTCTGCCCCGGCGACTGACGCTCGAGGGTGGCCAGCGCGGTGCTGGACGGCAACAGGGAAATGCGTTCATCGCTGGTGGACAGCAGCAACTGGCCCGGCAGGCCCTGCGGCACACTGCCCTTGTGCAGAAACAGGTCGTAGTTGCTGTGTTCCAGGCTGTCGGGGTCGTAACCGAAATAGCTGGTCATCGAGCCGTGCGGGTCGAGATCGACCACGACCACGCGTTTGCCCGCCTCGGCCAGCAAACCGGCTAAAGCGATGGAAGAAGTGGTTTTACCAACACCACCCTTTTGATTGGCGACTGCCCAGACTCTCATTCGGATTGTTCCTCCCGGCCGAGATGCTCGGCCGAGACATGGCTCAGCGTATTAATGCGGGCGACGGAGAATTGACGGCACTCTCGCGTCCCGGCGTCTTGACCGGGGTCGGTGCAGTTTGTGTGCCAGCACGCTTCAACGCGGCGTCCGGTGTTGCATTGGCGGTCCCGGTACCGGTCAGGCTGCGACGCACATCGAGATTGCGCGACACCACCAGCACCACGCGACGGTTCTTCGCCCGGCCTTCGGCGGTGGCGTTGTTGGCCACCGGCTGGAATTCGCCATAACCCACAGAGGCCATGCGGCCAGGGTTGACGCCCTGCATCGCCAGCATGCGCACGATGCTCGCCGAACGCGCCGAGGACAGTTCCCAGTTGGTCGGGTACTGCGCGGTGCGGATCGGCTGATCGTCGGTGAAGCCTTCGACGTGGATCGGGTTGTCGAACGGTTTGAGGATCGCCGCAACCTTGTCGATGATATTGAACGCGATGTCGCTCGGCATCGCATCACCGCTGCCGAACAACAGGCTGGAGTTGAGTTCGATCTCGACCCACAGCTCGTTGCCGCGCACGGTCATCTGGTTGCTCGCGATCAGGTCGCCGAACGCGGCACTGATATCGTCGGCGATGCTTTTCAGCGGATCGCTGGCTCCGGCAATGCCGGCATCGACCTGTTCGGAGTCCTTGACCAGCGGCTTGGCCGGGGTCACGGTTTTCGGGCGTTCTTCACCGATCGGGATCGGCTTGAGCGAGCGGTCGGAGTCGGTGAAGACCCCGATCAGCGCTTCGGAGATGACCTTGTACTTGCCTTCGTTGATCGACGAGATGGAGTACATCACCACGAAAAAGGCAAAGAGCAAGGTGATGAAGTCGGCGTAGGAAACCAGCCAACGTTCATGGTTTACGTGCTCTTCATGCTGGCGACGACGTGCCATGAGGTTAGTCCCTTAATCCATGAAGCCCTGAAGCTTCAACTCGATGGAGCGTGGGTTTTCACCTTCAGCGATCGACAAAATACCTTCCAACAACATTTCGCGATAACGCGACTGCCGCAACGCAATTGACTTGAGCTTGGCAGCGACCGGCAACAGCACCAGGTTGGCACTGGCCACACCGTAGATGGTGGCGACGAATGCCACGGCGATGCCGTTGCCCAGCTGCGACGGATCGGCCAGGTTGCCCATCACATGGATCAGGCCCATCACCGCACCGATGATACCGATGGTCGGCGCGTAGCCGCCCATGCTTTCGAAGACCTTGGCGGCTTCGATGTCGCGGGCTTCCTGGGTGTAGAAATCCACTTCGAGAATGCTGCGGATCGCTTCCGGCTCGGCGCCGTCGACCAGCAGTTGCAGGCCTTTGCGCGAGTAGGCATCAGGCTCCGCATCCGCCACGCCTTCCAGGCCCAGCAGGCCTTCCTTGCGCGCGGTGAGGCTCCAGTTGACGACACGGTCGATGCCGCCAGCCAGATCCACACGGGGCGGGAAAAAGATCCAGGCGAGGATTTGCATGGCACGCTTGAACGCGCTCATCGGCGATTGCAGCAAGGCGGCACCGATGGTCCCGCCGAGCACGATCAGCGCCGCCGGGCCGTTGGCCAGTGCGCCGAGGTGACCACCTTCAAGGAAGTTGCCGCCGATGATGGCGACAAACGCCATGATGATCCCGATAAGGCTTAGAACATCCATCAGATACACGCCTCGACGATGTGCTTGCCGATATCGTCCAGACCGTACACCGCATCGGCGAGGTCAGCTTTGACGATCGCCATCGGCATGCCGTAGATCACGCAACTGGCTTCGTCCTGGGCCCAGACGGTGCTGCCGCCCTGTTTGAGCAGACGCGCGCCTTCGCGACCGTCGGCGCCCATGCCGGTCAGCACGACCGCCAGAACTTTGTCGCTGTAGGATTTCGCTGCGGAACCAAAAGTGATGTCCACGCAAGGCTTGTAGTTCAGACGCTCGTCGCCCGGCAGGATTTTCACCGCGCCACGGCCATCGATCATCATCTGCTTGCCACCCGGTGCCAGCAGCGCCAGGCCCGGACGCAGGATGTCGCCATCCTCGGCTTCCTTGACGCTGATGCGGCACAGCTTGTCCAGACGCTCGGCGAACGCCTTGGTGAAGGCGGCCGGCATGTGCTGGATCAGCACGATCGGCGCCGGGAAGTTGGCCGGCAACTGGGTCAGAACCCGTTGCAGCGCAACCGGGCCACCGGTCGAGGTGCCGATCGCCACCAGCTTGTAGGCCTTGCGTTTCGGCGCCGGCGACGAAGCGCTGGCTGCCGGAGCGCGAGCCGGTGCAGGCGCGGGTGCCGGACGAGCCGGTGCACTGTGGCTGCCAAAGCTCGATGTCGGCGCCGGAGCCGGAGCAGGCGCAGGCGCAGGTGCAGCGGCTGGCGCCGGGGCACTGTAGGCACTGAAACGACGGTTGCTGCGCGAGATGCTGTGCACCTTCTCGCACAGCAGTTGCTTGACCTTCTCCGGATTGCGCGAGATGTCTTCGAAATTCTTCGGCAGGAAATCCACCGCGCCGGCATCCAGCGCATCCAGGGTCACCCGGGCGCCTTCATGGGTCAGCGAGGAGAACATCAACACCGGGGTCGGGCAGCGCTGCATGATGTGCCGCACCGCCGTGATGCCATCCATCATCGGCATCTCGTAGTCCATGGTGATCACGTCCGGCTTGAGGGCCAGGGCCTGATCGATCGCCTCTTTACCGTTGGTTGCCGTACCGACAACCTGGATGCTCGGATCCGCTGAAAGAATTTCCGAGACGCGGCGGCGGAAAAAACCCGAATCGTCCACCACCAGGACTTTGACTGCCATAAACACTCCATTAGGTGCAGCGGGACGTTGTCGCCCCGCCGCCCCGGATTCAAATACGCCGTGCGGCGTAACGCTTGAGCATGCTTGGAACATCGAGAATCAGCGCAATGCGGCCGTCACCGGTAATGGTGGCGCCGGACATGCCCGGGGTTCCCTGCAGCATTTTGCCCAATGGCTTGATGACCACTTCTTCCTGGCCGACCAGTTGATCGACGACGAAGCCGATCCGCTGGGTGCCCACCGAAAGGATCACCACATGGCCTTCGCGCTGCTCTTCGTGAGCGGCGGAGCTGACCAGCCAGCGCTTGAGGTAGAACAATGGCAGCGCCTTGTCCCGCACGATCACCACTTCCTGGCCGTCCACCACGTTGGTGGTCGACAGGTCGAGGTGGAAGATTTCGTTGACGTTCACCAGCGGGAACGCGAACGCCTGGTTGCCGAGCATCACCATCAGGGTCGGCATGATCGCCAGCGTCAGCGGCACCTTGATGACAATTTTCGAGCCGGCACCCTTGGTCGAGTAGATGTTGATCGACCCGTTGAGCTGGGAAATCTTGGTCTTCACCACGTCCATGCCGACACCACGGCCGGACACGTCGGAGATCTCGGTCTTGGTCGAGAAGCCCGGGGCGAAGATCAGGTTGTAGCACTCGGTGTCGCTCAGACGATCCGCCGCATCCTTGTCCATCACGCCGCGTTTCACGGCGATGGCGCGCAGGACGTTCGGGTCCATGCCTTTGCCGTCGTCGGAGATCGACAGCAGGATGTGGTCGCCTTCCTGCTCGGCGGCCAGGATCACCTTGCCGCCACGGGCCTTGCCCGAGGCTTCGCGTTCTTCCGGCGACTCGATGCCGTGGTCGACCGCGTTGCGCACCAAGTGGACCAGCGGGTCGGCCAATGCCTCGACGAGGTTCTTGTCGAGGTCGGTTTCTTCGCCCACCAGTTCCAGGTTGATTTCTTTCTTGAGCTGACGCGCGAGGTCGCGAACCAGTCGCGGGAAGCGGCCGAAGACTTTCTTGATCGGCTGCATCCGGGTCTTCATGACAGCGGTCTGCAGGTCGGCGGTGACCACGTCGAGGTTCGACACGGCCTTCTGCATCGACTCGTCGCCGCTGTTCAGGCCCAGGCGCACCAGACGGTTACGCACCAGTACCAGCTCGCCGACCATGTTCATGATTTCGTCGAGACGCGCGGTGTCCACACGCACGGTAGTCTCGGCTTCGCTCGCCGGTTTTTCCGGTGGCGGAGTCGCCGGAGCACGGGCCGGAGCCGGTGCAGCAGCGGCAGCCGGTTTCGCCGGTTCGGCTTTTGGCTCAGGCGCTTTTGCAGCAGGTTTCGCCGCAGCGGCCGGGGCCTTGGCGGCAGGCGCTGCAACAGCAGAAGCATTGCCGGCGGTCACGACGGCACCGGTGGCGACGTCAGTGAACTTGCCTTTGCCATGCAGATCGTCGAGCAGAGATTCGAACTCGTGATCGGTGATCAGATCGCTACCGGCCGCAGCGGCTGCCGGGGCAGCATTTGCATTCGCAGGGACGGACGCAATCGCCGACTCCAGCGCATCGACAGCAAAGTTGCCCTTGCCGTGCAACTGATCGAGCAAGGCTTCGAATTCGTCGTCGGTGATGTCCGAGCTGTCGCCCGCCGCCGGAGCCGCAGGCGCCGCGGCAGCCGGTGCCACGGCGTCGGCCGCGAACTGGCCCTTGCCGTGCAACTGATCGAGCAGCGACTCGAACTCGGCGTCGGTGATTTCATCGCTGGCTGCTTCATCGGAAGCAGGCGCAGCGGCAGCCGCCGGGGCTTCGGCTTCGGCCTTGACGGCGTTCAGCGAGTCCAGCAACTGTTCAAATTCGTTATCGGTGATGTCGCCGGAGTCGCCGGTTTCGTTTTCAACGACCAGCTCTTCGATCATCTCGGCCACGGGCGAAGCCGGGGCTTCATCCGCCGATTGCGGTTCGGCCAGACGCGCCAGGGCGGCCAGCAGTTCCGGGGTTGCAGCGGTGATCGGGCTGCGATCGCGGACTTCGCTGAACATGCTGTTCACCGCGTCCAGCGCTTCGAGCACCACGTCCATCAGTTCTGCATCTACGCGACGCTCACCCTTGCGCAGGATGTCGAACACGTTTTCGGCGATGTGACAGCACTCCACCAGCTCGTTGAGCTGAAGGAAGCCGGCGCCCCCTTTTACAGTGTGGAAACCGCGAAAAATTGCGTTGAGCAGATCTGCGTCATCCGGGCGGCTTTCCAGCTCGACCAGTTGTTCGGACAGTTGCTCAAGAATCTCGCCGGCCTCAACCAGGAAATCCTGAAGGATCTCTTCATCGGCGCCGAAGCTCATTAATGGGGTGCTCCTACAGGTCTAAAAACCCAAAAAAACTCAAAATCCAAGGCTGGATAGCAAATCGTCCACATCGTCCTGACCGGACACAACGTCTTCTCGTTTATCGGCATGAATCTGCGGACCTTCACCCTGCGAGAGATGTTTTTGTGGATCTTTTTCAGCGAGCATCGCCGCACGGTCATGTTCGATGCCCGCAAAGCGGTCAACCTGACTGGCCATAAGGACGAGTTTGAGCAAATTGCTTTCGACTTCGGTGACCAGTTGGGTCACGCGCTTGATCACCTGACCGGTGAGGTCCTGGTAATCCTGGGCCAGCAGGATGTCGTTGAGGTTGCTCGACACCGCGCGGTTGTCCGCGCTGCTGCGTGACAGAAAACCGTCGACCCGACGCGCCAGTTCGCGGAACTCTTCAGCCCCGACTTCGCGGCGCATGAAACGTCCCCAGTCGGCACTCAACGCCTGGGCTTCGTCAGCCAGACCATTGACCACCGGCGTGGCGCTTTCCACCAGATCCATGGTGCGGTTGGCCGCCGCTTCGGTCAGCTTGACCACATAGCCCAGGCGCTCGGTCGCATCAGTGATCTGCGACACTTCCTCGGCCTGCGGCATGTGCGGGTCGATCTGGAAGTTGACGATCGCACTGTGCAGTTCGCGCGTGAGCTTGCCGACTTCCTGGTACAGGCCACGGTCACGGGTCTGATTGAGCTCATGGATCAGTTGCACAGCGTCGCCGAACCTGCCTTTTTCAAGGCTTTCGACCAGTTCGACCGCGTGTTTTTTCAGCGTCGACTCGAAGTCGCCCTGTGAAGATTCTTTATGCTCCATAGCTCCCCCGCGCGTCATCAGCCGATGCGTTCGAAAATCTTCTCGATTTTTTCTTTCAGCGCCTGAGCCGTGAAAGGTTTGACCACGTAGCCGTTAACGCCGGCCTGGGCCGCTTCGATGATCTGCTCGCGCTTGGCTTCAGCGGTCACCATCAGCACCGGCAGGTGCTTGAGTTTTTCATCGGCGCGCACGTGACGCAGCAGGTCGATACCGGTCATGCCGGGCATGTTCCAGTCGGTCACCAGAAAGTCGATGCTGCCGCTGTTGAGCACCGGAATGGCGGTGGTGCCATCGTCGGCTTCAACGGTGTTGGTGAACCCGAGGTCACGCAACAGGTTCTTGATGATCCGCCGCATCGTTGAGAAGTCATCAACGATGAGGATTTTCATGTCTTTGTTCAATTCGACCTCCAAGCAGTCTTAAACGCGTCCAGCACCTGGACGCGCCATTTCAATCAATCCGGCAAAGCACTCGATGACTGTCTGGAGCACAACAGAGCAAGACCGGTGCCGTTCACCACCGCACCAGCCTCGTTCGCAGTGTCCCCACACTGCCTTCAGCGCGCTCGCCACTCCCCCAAACGCCCCCGCAAGCGGGCCGCGCACTGGCTGTGTAACTGGCTGACCCGCGATTCACTGACGCCAAGGACTTCACCGATTTCCTTGAGGTTCAGTTCTTCGTCGTAGTACAGCGCCAACACCAGTCGCTCACGCTCCGGCAAATTGGCAATCGCGTCCGCCAGCGCCGCCTGGAAGCGTTCATCTTCCAGATCGCGTGACGGCTCAAGATGAGCACTGGCGCCATCCTCGTGCAGCCCTTCGTGTTCGCCGTCCTGCAACAGGTCGTCGAAACTGAACAGTCGGCTGCCCAGGGTGTCGTTCAAAATCCCGTAGTAATCGTCGAGACTCAACTGGAGTTCGGCCGCAACCTCGTGATCTTTAGCGTCACGACCGGTTTTAGCTTCAATCGAGCGAATCGCGTCGCTGACCATACGGGTATTGCGGTGAACCGAGCGCGGTGCCCAGTCCCCCTTGCGTACTTCATCGAGCATTGCGCCGCGGATCCGGATGCCCGCGTACGTTTCGAAACTGGCGCCTTTGCTGGCGTCGTATTTGGTCGAGACTTCGAGCAGGCCGATCATCCCGGCCTGGATCAGGTCTTCGACCTGCACACTGGCCGGCAACCGCGCCAGCAAGTGGTAGGCGATGCGTTTGACCAGTGGCGCGTAACGCTCGATCAGCTCGTACTGCGCGTCACGCGCCGACTTTTTGTAAAGGTTCATACCGCTGGCGGTCATAGCACAGGTCCTGCCGTTTGCTGCACGAGGCGCTCGACGAAAAATTCGAGATGGCCGCGCGGGTTGGCGGGCAGCGGCCAAGTGTCGACCTTTTGCGCGATCGCCTTGAATGCCAGTGCGCACTTGGAACGCGGGAAGGCTTCATAGACCGCACGCTGCTTCTGCACCGCCTTGCGCACGCTTTCGTCGTAAGGCACCGCACCGACGTATTGTAAGGCGACGTCGAGGAAGCGATCCGTGACCTTGGTCAACTTCGCGAACAGGTTGCGACCTTCCTGCGGGCTCTGGGCCATGTTGGCCAGGACGCGGAAGCGGTTCATGCCGTAATCGCGGTTGAGCAGCTTGATCAGCGCGTAGGCGTCGGTGATCGAGGTCGGCTCGTCACAGACCACCAGCAACACTTCTTGCGCCGCGCGAACGAAACTGACTACCGAGTCACCAATACCCGCAGCGGTGTCGATCACCAGCACGTCGAGATTGTCGCCGATGTCGCTGAATGCCTGAATCAGACCGGCATGCTGGGCCGGGCTCAGGTGAACCATGCTTTGCGTGCCGGAAGCGGCCGGCACGATGCGGATCCCGCCGGGACCTTGCAACAGCACGTCGCGCAGCTCGCAGCGGCCCTCGATCACATCGGCCAAAGTACGTTTGGGCGTCAGGCCCAGCAGAACGTCGACGTTCGCCAGACCCAGGTCGGCATCCAGCAGCATGACCCGACGGCCAAGCTCTGCCAGCGCCAGGGACAAGTTCACTGACACGTTAGTCTTGCCGACGCCACCTTTGCCGCCGGTCACCGCGATCACCTGTACGGGATGCATGCTGCCCATGTTATTTCTTTACCTTGTCTTGCATAGACGGAGGCCACATTACTGGCTGCGCGTTCACAACCGGAACAATGCGTGGCAGACCATCGATGTAGGTACAAAAACTGTTCATTACCTCAGCCAACCTGCTTGGTCGGGCTGTGGTAGATATCAGCGAACATGTCAGCCATGGCTTCTTCGCTGGGTTCTTCCTGCATTTGCACGCTGACGGCGCGGCTGACCAATTGATGACGGCGCGGCAGATGCAGATCATCCGGAATCCGTGGGCCGTCGGTCAGGTAGGCGACCGGCAGTTCATGACTGATCGCCAGGCTCAGCACTTCGCCAAGGCTGGCCGTCTCATCCAGTTTAGTCAGGATGCACCCGGCGAGCCCGCAACGCTTGTAACTGTGATAAGCGGCGGTTAGAACCTGTTTCTGGCTGGTGGTTGCCAGCACCAGATAATTTTTCGACCGAATGCCACGACCGGCCAGGCTTTCCAGCTGCATGCGCAGTGCCGGATCGCTGGCCTGGAGGCCGGCGGTATCGATCAGCACCACGCGTTTGCGCAGCAGCGGATCCAGCGCCTGCACCAGGGACTGGCCCGGGTCGACGTGGGTCACCGATACATTGAGGATACGGCCCAGGGTTTTCAACTGTTCCTGAGCGCCGATGCGGAAGCTGTCCATGCTCACCAGCGCAATGTTCTGCGCGCCGTACTTGAGCACGTAACGGGCAGCCAGTTTCGCGAGGGTGGTGGTCTTGCCCATGCCGGCCGGGCCGACCATGGCAATCACACCGCCCTCTTCCAGCGGCTCGACTTCCGGTGTGGCGATCATCCGCGCCAGGTGCGCGAGCAGCATGCGCCAGGCCTGACGAGGCTCTTCGATATCGCTGGTCAGCGCCAGCAGGTCGCGGGACAACGGACCGGACAGGCCGATGCGCTGCAGACGACGATACAGATTCGCCTGAGCCGGACGGCTGCCTTGCAGCTGATTCCAGGCCAGGGTGCCGAGCTGCACTTCCATCAGCTCGCGCAGGCTGTTGAGTTCGAAACGCATCGAATCCAGCGCACGCGGATCGACGCCAGCGGCAGCCGGCGCAGGTGCCGGGGCTGGACGGGCCGGTGCGGCGTACGTCGGTTCTGTCAGAGGCTCGGCTGCCGTCAGCGGCAGGCCGGCGGTCAATGGCAGACCGGAGAACAACTGGCGATTGGTGTTGCCGTCGGCCTCACCACGCATGCTCAGCTCGGCCTGGGCAGTGACGATGCGCGACTGAGTCTTGCGCAGCTCGTCTTCGAGTTCCATGTTCGGAACCCGTGGCGCCAGCGCCGACAGTTTGTAATCCAGCGCCGCCGTCAGCTCGACACCGCCGGCAATGCGGCGGTTGCCAATGATGGCGGCATCAGCGCCCAGCTCATCACGAACCAGCTTCATGGCCTGACGCATATCGGCGGCGAAAAAACGCTTAACTTGCATAAACCACTACCTCAGCCGTTGGGCCCTACTGTCGCAACGATGGTCACTTGCTTGTTGTCCGGAATTTCCTGGTAGGCCAGCACATGCAGTCCGGGAACTGCCAGGCGACCAAAGCGCGAGAGCATCGCGCGAACCGGGCCTGCTACCAACAGGATCACCGGCTGACCTTGCATTTCCTGACGCTGCGCCGCTTCGATGAGCGAACGTTGCAGCTTCTCGGCCATGCTTGGCTCCAGCAGAACGCCCTCTTCCGAGCCTTGTCCTGCCTTCTGCAGACTATTGAGCAATATTTGTTCCAACCTTGGCTCCAGCGTGATGACTGGCAGCTCGGACTCAGTCCCTACAATGCTTTGGACGATTGCACGGGATACGCCAACCCGCACAGCGGCCACCAAAGCGGCGGTATCTTGACTCTTGGCGGCATTGTTGGCGATGGCTTCGGCAATGCTGCGGATGTCGCGCACCGGCACGTGTTCGGCCAACAGCGCCTGCAACACTTTCAGCAGCTGCGACAACGTGACCACACCCGGCACCAGCTCTTCCGCCAGTTTCGGCGAGCTCTTGGCCAGCAATTGCATGAGTTGCTGCACTTCTTCGTGGCCGATCAGCTCGCTGGAGTGCTTGTACAGAATCTGGTTCAAGTGGGTGGCGACCACGGTGCTGGCGTCCACCACGGTGTAACCGAGCGATTGCGCCTGGGCGCGCTGGCTGACTTCGATCCACACCGCCTCCAGACCGAAAGCCGGATCTTTGGCGGTAATACCGTTGAGCGTGCCGTAGACCTGCCCCGGGTTGATCGCCAGTTCGCGATCCGGGTAGATCTCGGCTTCGGCCAGGATCACGCCCATAAGGGTCAGGCGGTAGGCGCTCGGTGCCAGGTCGAGGTTGTCGCGGATGTGCACGGTCGGCATCAGGAAGCCCAGATCCTGCGAGAGCTTCTTGCGCACGCCCTTGATCCGCGCCAGCAGTTGCCCGCCCTGGTTGCGGTCCACCAGCGGGATCAGGCGATAGCCGACTTCCAGGCCGATCATGTCGATTGGCGTCACGTCGTCCCAGCCCAGCTCCTTGGTTTCCATGGCGCGGGCCGGCGACGGCAGCAGTTCCTGCTGACGCTTGACCTCTTCCAGCGCCTGCACCTTGGCCACGTTCTGCTTCTTCCAGAACAGGTAAGCACCACCGGCGGCCAGTGCGGCCATGGTCAGGAACGAGAAGTGCGGCATGCCCGGCACCAGCCCCATGACCGCCATCAGACCGGCCGCCACCGCCAGCGCTTTCGGCGAGGCGAACATCTGGCGATTGATCTGCTTGCCCATGTCTTCCGAGCCGGAAGCACGGGTCACCATGATCGCCGCAGCTGTAGATAACAACAGTGATGGCAATTGCGCCACTAAACCGTCACCAATGGTCAGCAAGGCGTACACCTTGCCGGCGTCGGCGAAAGTCATGTTGTGCTGGAAGATACCGACGGCCATGCCGCCAATCAGGTTGATGAACAGAATCAGCAGGCCGGCGATGGCGTCACCGCGGACGAACTTGCTGGCACCGTCCATCGAACCGTAGAACTCTGCTTCCTGGGCCACTTCCTGACGGCGGGCCTTGGCCTGGGTCTGGTCGATCAGGCCGGCGTTGAGGTCGGCGTCGATCGCCATTTGTTTGCCGGGCATCGCGTCGAGGGTGAAGCGCGCGCTCACCTCGGAAATCCGCCCGGCACCCTTGGTCACTACGACGAAGTTGATGATCATCAAGATCGCGAAGACCACGATACCGACCACGTAGTTACCGCCGATCACCACCTCACCGAAGGCCTGGATCACCTTACCGGCAGCGGCGTGGCCGTCCTGACCGTGGAGCATCACCACCCGCGTCGACGCCACGTTCAGCGCCAGTCGCAACAGCGTCGCCACCAGCAGGATCGTCGGGAACACCGCGAAATCCAGCGGCCGCAAGGCGTACACGCAGACCAGCAGCACGACGATGGACAGGGCAATGTTGAAGGTGAAGAACACGTCGAGCAGGAACGGCGGCACCGGCAACATCATCATCGCCAGCATGACCAGCAGCAACAGCGGCACACCCAGATTGCCCCGACTGAGGTCGGCAATGTTCGAGCGAGCACTGTTGATTAACTGAGAGCGATCCACCGGTTTTCCCCGTTCCTTTAAAGCAAACTTTTGACGCCCGGAGCGGGCGCACGGCGGCTACTGCAAGAAGCCTTCCAACTTTTGCCGATGATTGAAACAGAGGGGTTTGAGTGTGGTTTTTTCTGCTGGGCGGGATGTCGCCTTCGCGAGCAGGTCGAATCGTCGCACCGTCGCTCCCACAGGGAAATGCCATTCCAAATGTGGGAGCGAGCCTGCTCGCGAAGAGGCCCGAGAAGCCAGCACAAAATGCCTTTTAAACTCGGGCGTTTAAAAGACACCTTCAGACACGCCTTGGAGGCTACGAATCCTTGCGCCGTTGCCTACAGCTACGCCAGAATCCGCCGGCTTGTGCGCCTTGGGGTCGGGTTCTATTGTGGATCGGTCGCTGACGAATCAGCGATCGGGTTTAGCGACTCGAATCATAAATAGGTGCACCAGCGCTCCATGCCTTGTGGCAGATTCAATGTCTGCAACTCCGCTATGGTGGCTGTATGCGGGAGATCTTCGGGTCTGCCGGGTGCCTATAACCGGTTCGCTAACCTGCGTACAGCCGCCACCTTACTGTTTAGCGACAGTTCCGGGCGGCTCCACTTTATAGGAGCTTCACCATGATCAAACCAACACCCAATCCGCCCGAAACCGACCCCGCCTCGCCCTACGAATCCCTCGATTCCAGAAAGCTTCACGAAGCCGCCGACCGCGCCCTCGATCACTATCTCTGCCCGCCCGGCGCCACGCCACCGCCGCGCAGAACCCGCCGAATGTTTGCCGTCACCGCGGACTTCAAAAACGAAGAGCTGCTGGTCGAACTCTGCGAAACCCTCGCTTCCGCCAGAACCATCGCCAATGACTTCGCCCACCTCATGCCCGCCGCGCAGCGCAGGACGCTGATGGGCATCGGGCAACTGATCATGCTCGGGGAGCTGGCAGCGAATCGGGTGCTGAATAATCTGGAACTACCACAGTCGCAGACCTCTGTGTAAAGGCTTGAGAAAGGCGTCGTGGCGGCCTCAAAGCCAACACATGTCATCAGGCATAAAAAAACCGCCACCGGATTCAACCGGAAGGCGGTTTTTTTTCATCACCACAAAGTCAGGAATCACGCCGCAGATCCGGCGGAATCGGCAGGTCATCCTTGAGCGGTTCCGGGAACTTGCCCTTGCCCGCGCGGTGCTGGCGGATCTGGTAGACGTAAGCCAGTACCTGAGCGACCGCCAGGTACAGGCCGCCGGGAATCTCTTCTTCCAGCTCGGTGGAGTAGTAGATCGAACGCGCCAGGGCCGGCGACTCCAGAAGCATCACCTCGTTGGCGGTGGCGATCTCACGGATTTTCAGCGCCAGGAAGTCGGTGCCCTTGGCCAGCAGCACCGGCGCCCCGCCCTTCTCCGAGTCGTACTTGAGTGCCACGGCATAGTGGGTCGGGTTGGTGATGACCACGTCGGCATCCGGGATCGCCGCCATCATCCGCCGCTGCGACATCTCGCGCTGCACCTGACGAATCCGCTGCTTGACCTCCGGCCGGCCTTCCTGGTCCTTGTGCTCGTCGCGCACTTCCTGCTTGGTCATCTTGAGCTTTTTGATGCTCTCCCAGAGCTGCACCGGGACGTCGACGGCCGCGATGATGATCAATCCGCACGCCATCCACAGCGTGCTCCAGCCCACCACTTGCAGGCTGTGAATGATGGCCCGGTCCATCGGCTCATGGGCGATGCGCAGCAGGTCGTCGACATCACCGGACAACACCACCAGCGCCACAGCCAGAATGATCAGGAATTTAGCCAGCGCCTTGAGCAGTTCGACCACCGACTTCATGGAGAACATGCGCTTGATACCGGACAACGGGTTCATCCGACTGAACTTGGGCGCCAGAGAACCCGCCGCGAACAACCAGCCACCGAGGGCGATCGGCCCGAGAAACGCAGCCAGCAGCAACGTGATCATGATCGGCTGAATCGCCAGCAACGCTGACAGCCCGGAACTCATCAGGAACCTGCCCATGGCACCCTGATCCATGATCACTTCCCGCGACAGCGTGAAGTTCATGCGCATCAGTTCCATCAGGTCCTGCGCGAGCATGCCGCCGAACACCAGCAGCGCGCCGGAACCGGCGAGCATGATCGCCAGGGTGTTGAGTTCCTTGGAGCGCGCAATCTCACCCTTTTCCCGGGAGTCCTTTTTGCGCTTCTCCGTGGGGTCTTCTGTCTTGTCCTGACCGCTCTCGCTCTCTGCCATGACTCAGCGCGCCTGTGCCAGTTCGCGTAGCAGCTGCAAGGCCTCGACGGCCAGCGGCTGATACTGGTTGAGAATGTCCGCCAGACCGACCCAGACAATGAACAGACCGAGCACGAGGGTCAGCGGGAAACCGATGGAGAAGATGTTCAATTGCGGCGCCGCCCGGGTCATCACGCCGAACGCAATGTTGACCACCAGCAGCGCGGTCACCGCCGGCAACACCAGCATCAATGCCGCGCCCAGCACCCAACCGAGCTTGCCGGCCAGCTCCCAGTAATGCGCGGTCATCAGGCCCGCGCCGACCGGCAGCGTGGTGAAGCTTTCAGTCAACACCTCGAAGACGACGAGGTGACCGTTCATGCCGAGGAACAGCAACGTCACCAGCATGGTGAAGAACTGCCCGATCACTGCCACCGACACGCCGTTGGTGGGGTCGATCATCGAGGCAAAGCCCATGCCCATCTGAATCGCAACGATCTGCCCCGCGATGACAAACGCCTGGAAGAACAGTTGCAAGGAGAAGCCCAGCACGGCACCGACCAGGATCTGCTCGGCGATCAACAACAAGCCGCTGAGATCGAGAGGACTGACCGCCGGCATGGGCGGCAGGTTGGGCGAGATCACCACGGTGATCGCCAGTGCGAGGTACAGGCGGATGCGTTTGGGAACCAGCGTAGTGCCGAAGACCGGCATCACCATCAGCATCGAGCCGATGCGAAACAGCGGCAACATGAACGTCGCCACCCAGGTGCTGATCTGGGTGTCGGTCAACTGAAGCAGCGATTGCATGACCTAGCCGATGACCAGCGGAATGTTTTTGTACAGCTGGATGATGTATTCCATGAAGGTCTGGATGATCCACGGACCGCCGACGATCAGGGTCACCAGCATCACCAGCAGACGCGGCAGAAAGCTCAGGGTCTGTTCGTTGATCTGCGTCGCCGCCTGGAACATCGACACCAGCAGGCCCACCAGCAGACTCGGGACCACCAGGATCGCGACCATCATCGTGGTCAGCCACAAGGCCTCGCGAAAGATGTCGACCGCTACTTCTGGGGTCATGGCGAAACACCTCCGAAACTGCTGGCCAGGGTGCCGATGATCAGCGCCCATCCGTCAACAAGCACGAACAGCATGATCTTGAACGGCAAGGAAATGATCAGCGGCGACAGCATCATCATACCCATCGCCATCAGCACACTGGCCACGACCAGGTCGATGATCAGGAACGGGATGAAGATCATGAAGCCGATCTGGAACGCGGTTTTCAGTTCAGACGTCACGAACGCCGGCACCAGAATGGTCAGCGGCGCAGCATCCGGAGTGGCGATGTCGGTGCGTTTGGACAGACGCATAAACAGCTCCAGATCGCTGGAGCGGGTCTGCGCGAGCATGAAGTCTTTGATCGGCACCTGGGCCTTTTCCACCGCTTGCTGGGCGGTGAGCTTCTCCGCCAGATACGGTTGCAGCGCATCGTTGTTCACCCGGTCGAACACCGGCGCCATGATGAACAGCGTCAGGAACAGCGCCATGCCGGTGAGGATCTGGTTCGACGGCGTCTGTTGCAGGCCGAGGGCCTGACGCAGGATCGAGAAGACGATGATGATCCGGGTGAAGCTGGTCATCAGGATGACGGCGGCCGGGATGAAGCTCAGCGCCGTCATGATCAGCAGGATCTGCAGGCTGACCGAATACTCCTGCGCCCCGTTGGCATTGGTGCCCAGAGTGACCGCCGGGATCGACAACGGATCGGCGGCGAACGCCAGAGGCGCGGCCAACATCAAGGCCAGGGTCAAGACGATGCGCAACGCACCCATTACTTCTTATCCTTCTGATCCTTGCCGAGGATCTTCAACAGATGCTGGGCAAATTCCGGAGTCGCTTTTTCGGAGGTGGCCGGGACGTCCACCGGTTCCTTGAGTACGTGCAGCGCGGTGATCGTGCCGGGACTCAGCCCAAGCAGGATCTGCTCGTTGCCGACCTGAACCAGCATCAAGCGGTCACGCGGTCCGAGCGCCCGGGAACCGATCAGTTCGATCACCTGCCCCTTGCCCGCCGGCCCTGCGTTCTGCACCCGGCGCAGCAGCCAGGCGAGGAAGAAGATCAACCCCAGCACCAGCAGCAGGCCGAACACCAGTTGCGTCAATTGCCCGGCGACGCCACTGCTGACCGCCGGAGCAATCGCGGGCGCCGCAGGAGACGCCGCAGCGGCAGTCGCGACCGCAGGCTCAGCGGCCATGACCGTCAATGGCAGCGCCAGCACCGCGGCCAGCAAGGAACCCAGAACCTTTTTCACTCAGCGCAGCTTCTTGATGCGTTCGCTTGGGCTGATCACGTCGGTCAGGCGGATGCCGAACTTTTCGTTGACCACAACCACTTCGCCGTGGGCGATGAGGGTACCGTTGACCAGCACGTCCAGCGGCTCACCGGCCAGACGATCGAGCTCGATCACCGAACCCTGGTTGAGTTGCAGCAGGTTACGGATGTTGATGTCGGTACTGCCCACTTCCATCGAGATCGACACCGGGATGTCGAGGATCACGTCCAGGTTCGGACCGTCCAGGCTGACCGGCTCGTTGCTCTTCGGCACGCTGCCGAACTCTTCCATCGGCAGACGGTTGGAGCTCGAAACGCCAGCGTCGGCGGCCAGCAGCGCGTCGATGTCGGCCTGCCCGGCTTCACCGGTTTCTTCCAGGGCGGCAGCCCACTCGTCGGCCAGTGCCTGATCGTCCTGGGCGTTCATTTCGTCGTTCATCATTTGTCCTCGGCGGGCAACAATTCAGTTAAAGGCGTAAGGGGTATTGCGCCGCTTCAGCGGCGCTCGATCGGCTCGATCACCTGCAACGCGAGGTTGCCTTTGTGCGAGCCCATCTTGACCTTGAAGGCCGGCACGCCGTTGGCGCGCATGATCATGTCTTCCGGCATCTCGACCGGGATCACGTCACCCGGCTGCATGTGCAGGATGTCGCGCAGTTTCAACTGGCGGCGAGCCACGGTGGCACCGATCGGCACGTCGACATCGAGCACGTCCTGGCGCAGGGCGTTGACCCAGCGCTCGTCCTGGTCGTCGAGGTCTGACTGGAAACCGGCGTCGAGCATTTCGCGCACCGGCTCGATCATCGAGTACGGCATGGTCACGTGCAGGTCGCCGCCACCGCCGTCGAGTTCGATGTGGAACGTGGAGACCACGATCGCTTCGCTCGGACCGACGATGTTGGCCATGGCCGGGTTCACTTCCGAGTTGATGTACTCGAAATTGACTTCCATGATCGCCTGCCAGGCTTCCTTCAGGTCGACGAACGCCTGCTCCAGCACCATGCGCACCACGCGCAGTTCGGTCGGGGTGAATTCACGCCCTTCGATCTTGGCGTGACGGCCGTCGCCGCCGAAGAAGTTGTCCACCAGCTTGAACACCAGTTTGGCGTCGAGGATGAACAGCGCGGTGCCGCGCAGGGGTTTGATCTTGACCAGGTTAAGACTGGTCGGTACGTACAGCGAGTGCACGTATTCGCCGAACTTCATCACCTGCACGCCACCGACGGCAACGTCCGCCGAGCGGCGCAGCATGTTGAACATGCTGATGCGGGTGTAGCGGGCAAAACGCTCGTTGATCATTTCCAGAGTCGGCATGCGTCCACGGACGATGCGATCCTGGCTGGTCAGGTCGTAGCTTTTGACACTGCCGGGTTCGGCAGCGTTATCGGTCTGTACCAGACCATCGTCGACGCCATGCAACAGCGCGTCGATTTCATCCTGGGACAGCAGATCCTGCACGGCCATGTCGTGTTCCTACTGCAGTACGAAATTAGTGAAAAGCAACTGTTCGATCACCACTTTGCCCAGCTCTTTCTGCGCCACTTCCTGGACGCTGGCCGTGGCCTTCTGGCGCAACATCTCCTGGCCGACCGGGGTCGCCAGTGTGGCGAAGTCCTGACCGGAGAAGAGCATCACCAGGTTGTTGCGGATCACCGGCATGTGCACTTTGAGCGCGTCCAGATCAGCCTGGTTGCGCGCCAGCATGGTGATGCTCACCTGCATGTAGCGCTGACGGCCGTTCTGGTTGTAGTTGGCCACGAAGGCCGGCGCCATCGGCTCGAAAATCGCCGGCTGCTTGCCGACCGGAGCGGTTTCCACGGCAGCCGCAGGTTTGCTCTGGGCGCTGTGCATGAAGAACCACGTCGCCCCCACAGACGCGCCGATGGCCAGCAGCAACCCGAGCACGATCGCGATGATCATCTTGAGTTTGCCTTTGGTTGCGGGGTCTTTTACTGCTGCTGCTTCGCTCTTCGCCATGCCAATAATCCGTCACTAATCGGGTTTTCACAGTCGCACGGCAAGGCAAGAGCAAGTGTTATGCCAGAAGTGTCTGGTAGTAGTGGAGACATCGCTGAAGTCAAAAGCAACCCTCACCCCAGCCCTCTCCCAAAGGGAGAGGGAGCCGATCGAGTTGTTTTGTCGTAATACGTCGACCTGAAGCACCGTGTCGACTTGGATTCAGCTGAAAACAATCAGGTTAGCGAGCATCCCCCAATCAGTTCCCTCTCCCCTTGGGAGAGGGTTAGGGTGAGGGGCTCTTGATTTGATCAGGCGTAATAGTCGACGGCACTGGAGCCGATCACGTGAGTAGTCGCAGCAGCCGCTTCTGCCACGGCCGCAGACGTCAACTCTTCTTCCGAAGAGTCCAGGCGACCGCCGGCGGCACTGGTGCGACCCGTCTGGCCCTGCTGCGCCTGCTCCTGACCCTGCCCTTGCCAGCCACGGTTCTGGTCAGAAACGTTGACATCGACCTGCCCCATGCCCTGCTGGGTGAACATGTCTCGCAGGCGATGCATCTGGCCGTCGAGGGCTTCGCGAACGCTCGGGTGAGCACTCATGAAGGTCACCTGGGTCTGCTGGTCCGGCACCATGTTCACCCGGATATCCAGACGACCCAGTTCAGCCGGCTGCAACTGGATATCGGCAGACTTCAGGTTGTTGCTCGACAGGTACATGACGCGGTTGACCACTTCTTCGGTCCAGCCGTTCTGATGCATGGCAATCGGCTGGTTCACCGGCACCGCGTTGGCGGTTTTCGGTGTGGCGGCCTGAGTCAGTGCCGCCAGACGGTTGGCGAAATCATCGACGCGGGTATCGCTGGTAGCGGATTTCAGGTCTTTCAGGCCATCATCAATCAGACCACTGAAGGCTTTTTCGCCGCCCTGACTGGTGCTGTCCTTGTCGGCCTGCACATCCAGCATGCTGGCCATGCCGGCGGCGAAGGTCTGGGCCGAGGTCAGCTCGCCGTCAGCCTGAGCCTGGGCCGGGGTCGTCTTGGGTTGCGACTGGCTGGAGGCGGAAATGTGACCGCTCTGCTCCATCGCCATACGCAAGGCCGGCATCGAATCGAGCGGATCGGCCTCGGGATCGAAATCACTGTCAACGGCAGGCGTCGTCGCAGTGGCGGCAGCTGGCAATGCCGCCACTGCCGGCGCCTGGGTCTCAGGCTTCACCGGAGGTGTTTCAACGACCGGCGCAGCGACAACCGGCGGCGTGACGACCGGCTGCACGACCTGCATCAGCGCCGGGTCCAGCGTCGGATCCACAACCGGGGTGGTGTCGGCGACCGGCGTGGTCGGCGTATCAGACGTATCGTCGCTGGCCACCGAATCATCCGTTGCGGTCGACGAAGTTTTGTCGGCGGGCAAGGCTTTGCCGCTATCGGCAACCGTCGCGTCCGGAGCGGCAGACTGATCCTTGCCGGCGTCCTTCTTGCCGCTGTTGTCGGCGACCTTGTCGCGTGCGGGTTTTACCGAGTTATCGACCGTGACGGAAGGCTTGTTCTGCCCCTGATCGGCAAACACCTGAGCGAAGCTCGAAGCCTTGTCCCCGGGGCCTGCGGCCACCACTGACGGTTTGGCAGAGGCGGCTTGCGCCTTGGCCTGGGCGGCAGTCTGAATAAGAATGTTAGGGGTTGCAGGCATGGCACGGTCTCCGCTGCACTGGGATCGTAGGTACAGTTGAACGAGATGACTGCAAGTGCCGGGCCAGTTTCGTCCGACGCCGGATAAAAACGCCGGACGGTTGGCTCAATGGGCGGGAGAGCGCTGTCGCTCGGCTTCATAGACGGGGCGCACATCCGCGAATTCATCGTGGATTTCGGCCACCAGCTTGATGATTTCGGACGGGCTCTTGTCCCTGGCGTGCTGTTCCAGCTCCTGACAAAGTTCAGCAAGACGGGTTGCGCCCATGTTGCTGCTACTGCCTTTGAAGCTATGAGCCACCGACGACAAGGCGTCGGCATCGGCGGTTTTTTGCAGTTCACGCAGGCGCGCTTCGGAATCTGCCAGGAACGTATCCAGCAATTCCGGATAGCCATCCTCCATGACTTCTTGCAACGCACTCAGTACGTCGCGATCTACACAGGCATCAGTCACTTGTTCACTCCTTGATCAAGAATGCGCGGATTATGCCAGAGCCTCCCAGAAAAACTCCACGCGAGCACTACGACCATCGTCCGACCAGCTTGGATTCCTGCTCAATTGCCGGATCAGGCTGACGCCGCGCCCCGACAGGCGGACACCGTCGAGCGGCCGCTCCATCACCCGAGCCACGTCAAAGCCTTTGCCGCTGTCTTCGACACGTACGATCAGACAACCGCCCTCGCCCTCTGGGCGAACCTCCAGATGCACGCGCACATATCCATCCTGCAGGGCATCGAGGCGCGCATTGCGCTGCTCATAGTAACGGGCAAAACCCGAAGCGTCGCGCTTGAGGCTGGAGTCCAGCCCCAGCACCCCATGCTCCAGCGCATTGGAGTAAAGCTCGGCGAGCACGCTGTACAGTGCGCCACTCTGCGTGCGCAAGCCATGCACTTCGAGCAGCAATTGCAGCAGGTAGGGCAGCGGATTGAAGCGCTTGAGCGTGGCGCCGCGAAATTCGAAGCTCACCGACCAGTCCAGCGGACAGGACTGACCGCTGTCGGAATACACCGGTGCCGACGGATTGACCTGCGCCATTTCCAGCAGGCTGACCTCGACCATGCTCACATCGTCCCGGGCTTCGCCGCGAAAATCCTGCAACGCCTGCTCGATCTCGGCGAACAGCCGATCCGGCTGGCGATTGCCGGCAAACACCCGCTGCAGGCGCTCGACACCGAACAACTGGTCATTGGCGTCGCAGGTATCGATCACCCCATCGGACAACAGGAACACCCGATCGCCCACCGCCATCGACAGCACTTCGGTTTGATCGTCAAAGACCTGCGGGCTGAGCACACCCAGCGGCAGATGCCGCGCCGTCAGCGGTACCCGCTCGCCCGTGGCGATGCGATGCAGATAGCCGTCGGGCATGCCGCCGTTCCAGATCTCCACGCTGCGCCGCTGAAAACTCAGGCAGAGCAGCGTCGCGCAGCAGAACATGTCCACCGGCAGGATGCGCTTGAGCTTGGCGTTCATTTCCCGCAGGGTTTCGGCCAGCCCGTAACCCTTGGCAGTCATGCCGTAGAACACTTCCGCCAGCGGCATGGCTCCTACCGCCGCCGGCAGACCGTGCCCGGTGAAGTCGCCGAGCAATACATGCATGTCGCCGGCCGGCGTGTAGGCCGCGAGCAATAGATCGCCGTTGAACAGCGCATAGGGTGATTGCAGGTAGCGGATGTTCGGCGCACTCAGGCAACCGGAATGCGCAACCTTGTCGAAAACCGCCTTGGCGACCCGCTGCTCGTTGAGCAGGTAGTCGTGGTGCCGGGCAATCAGGTCGCGCTGCTCCAGCACCGTGGCTTGCAGGCGGCGCAAGCGATCCATCGCCTTGATTTTGGCGGACAGGATCACCTGGTTGTAAGGCTTCGCCAGAAAGTCGTCGCCGCCAGCCTCCAGGCATCGCACCAGCGCTTCGCTCTCGGTCAGCGACGTGAGGAAAATGATCGGCACCAGATTCTCACCCGCCAGCACCTTGATCTGCCGCGCGGCCTCGAAGCCGTCCATGACCGGCATCATCGCGTCCATCAGTACCAGATGCGGCTGCTGACGGGAAAACACCTCGACCGCTTCGGCCCCATTGGTGGCCGTCAGTACCTCATGCCCCTGGCGTCGCACGATGGTCGACAACAGCAGCCGGTCAGCGGCGCTGTCCTCGGCGATCAGGATCGTCAGGGGTTCTTGCGGCTGCATGGCCGTCAACTGATGTCGAACAGTTTGTCGAAGTTGGAGATGGCGAGGATCTTGCGCACATCCGAATTGCTGTTGACCACCCGCACATCGGAGTCGTCGCCGCCGGCATGATCGCGCAGCAGAAGCAGCATGCCCAGGGCCGAACTGTCGAGATAGGTGGCATCCTTGAGATCCACCACGATGGAGTCGGGCTTTTTATTGAGTCGCTCGTAGGACTCGCGAAACTCCTGATGGCGACCGAAATCGAACCGCCCCTTGATCGAGATCGTCAGCTTTTGGCCATCCGGAGAAACTTCTGTAACGACTGACATGTACTGGCTTCCTTGTCATTGACGAACCTGTACAAGGTTTAGCACTTGCAAGGGTAAGGGGCAAGGCAGGAAGTCACCGCAAACTGTCAGAGATCAACCTGTCAGTAGGCGTCGCGGCGCGGCAAACGCTGGGACAGTTCGTCCAGCAGCTTCTGCTCGCGCTTGTCTTCGACTCGCTGGGCTTCATCGCGATAGCGTTGTACAAGTTTTCGCAAGCCTTCGACCCGGGCAAACGCCTGCTGCCAGGCCTCGCGAGCCTTGTCCAGATTGTTCTGGTGCCACTGCAGGCTTTGCCGTTGCTGGTCGACCGCCGTATCGAGCTGGGTCAGAAACCCCTGGAACCCGAGCAGCCACTGCCCGGTCACCCCGGTACTGCCGCGCACAATCCATTGCTCGGAGTAATCCAGACGAAAGGCATGCAGGTCGGCGAGTTTGCTTTCGGCCACTTTCACCTGTCCCTGGAAATACCCGAGACGCTGCACGGCGGTTTTCTCGGCCTTTTCGGCCATTTCCACCACCGGTGCCAGACGCGCGGCGCGGCTCAGGGCCATGGCCGGTTACCCGCCGGTCGCAGGGGCGAGAATCGTTTCGAGGTACGCCTCGCTCTCGCCCAGGCTGATGCTGTCGTTCAGGCCCTGGCGCAGGTATCTGACCAGTTGTGGCTGCAGATTGATAGCAAGGTCAGTCTCGCGATCACCGCCGGCGACATAGGCACCGACACTGATCAGGTCGCGACTCTGCTGATAACGCGACCACAACTGCTTGAAGAATTGCGCCCGGACCATGTGATCGGGTGGCACCACGGCCGGCATTACCCGGCTGATCGACGCTTCGATATCGATGGCCGGGTAATGCCCTTCTTCGGCCAGACGCCGGGACAACACGATGTGGCCGTCGAGCACGCCTCGCGCCGAGTCGGCAATCGGGTCCTGCTGGTCATCGCCCTCGGACAGCACGGTATAGAACGCGGTGATCGAACCACCGCCCTTCTCCGCGTTACCGGCGCGCTCCACCAGTTTCGGCAGTTTGGCAAACACAGAAGGCGGATAACCCTTGGTCGCCGGCGGCTCGCCAATGGCCAAAGCGATTTCCCGCTGGGCCTGGGCAAAACGGGTCAGGGAATCCATCAGCAACAGGACGTTCTTGCCCTTGTCGCGGAAATATTCGGCGATGCGCGTGCAGTACATCGCCGCGCGCAGACGCATCAGTGGCGCGTCGTCCGCAGGGGACGCAACCACCACGGAACGCTTGAGGCCTTCCTCACCGAGAATGTGCTCGATGAATTCTTTAACTTCTCGACCCCGCTCACCGATCAGGCCGACGACGATGATGTCGGCCTCGGTGAAGCGGGTCATCATGCCCAGCAGCACCGACTTACCGACACCGGTACCGGCAAACAGGCCCAGACGCTGGCCGCGACCGACCGTCAGCAAACCGTTGATGCAACGAATGCCCACGTCCAGCGGTACGCTGATCGGGTCGCGGTTGAGCGGGTTGATGGTCGGACCGTCCATCGGCACCCAGTCTTCGGCCTTCATGCCGCCCTTGCCGTCCAGCGCACGTCCGGCGCCGTCCAGCACACGACCGAGCATGCTCATGCCCATCGGCAAACGACCGGTATCAGCCAGCGGCACCACACGGGCGCCCGGCGCAATACCGGCAACACTGCCGACCGGCATCAGGAACACCTTGCTGCCGGAGAAGCCCATCACTTCGGCTTCAACCTGCGACGGGTGATAGCTGTCGTCGTTGATCACCATGCAGCGCGTGCCCATGGCGGCGCGCAGGCCTTCGGCTTCGAGGGTCAGGCCGACCATGCGCAACAGGCGCCCTTCGAGGATCGGCGCACCAGGGATCTCGGTGGCCTCGGCGTAGGTGCTCAGGCGCTTGGCGAAACTGGTGCGTTCAAGGCGCATCGGGGGCGTCCGCGAGCGGCTCGTCGGTGACGGGGGCCGGTTTCGGCGTTTCCGGCAAATCGAGGCTCAAATCCGGTTCGGCCGGATGCAGGGCCTGTTCGTGCAGTTGATCGAACAACTTGGCCATGACCTGGCCGACACGGGTTTCGATGCTCGCATCGATCCGGCTGTGTTCGGTTTCAACGCGGCAACCGCCCGGCAGCAGCGATTCGTCCTCGACGATACGCCAGGTTTCCTCATGGCGTTCGCGCAAGGCTTTGACCTGCTCGAAGTCCTGCGGATTGACGTACAGCCGCACATTGCCCACGCCCAGCGGCAACAGCTTGAGGGCGTCGCGCATGACGTGTTCGATCTGCGTCGAGTCGATGGCCAGCTCGCGCTGGATCACCTGACGGGCGATATGCTGCACGAGGTCGACCAGCGACTTTTCAATCTGCGTGTCTTGTTCGGCGATAGGCTCGAACAGGTTCACCATCAACTGCTCAAGACTATTGACCTTGGCGCTGAGAACCACCTCGGCTTCCTGGCGCACCTTGAGGGTGGCGCTGTGGAAACCTTCTTTTTCGCCGATGGCGAAGCCCTCGTTGTAAGCCTCCTGACGGATGCTTTCGAGTTCTTCCAGGGTCAGTGGCTGGACTTCCTCCAGCGGCACTTCTTCCATTTCCGGCGGTTCGGGCTCCGGCTCCGGCTCGGGTTCCGGTGGCGGCGGATCGAAACTCGGGATGGCCCAGGTTTCGAAACCGCGGACGTCCCGGGCACGGATCAGGTCCGTCACATCGTCGTCGTTCTTGCCCATGGTGTTAGATCATTTCCTCGCCGCCCTTGCCACCGAGCACGATTTCTCCGGCTTCGGCCATACGGCGGGCGATGGTGAGGATTTCCTTCTGCGCGGTTTCCACGTCGCTGACGCGCACCGGGCCTTTGGCCTCGAGGTCGTCGCGCAGCAGTTCGGCAGCACGTTTGGACATGTTCTTGAAGATCTTTTCCTTGACGCCTTCGTCCGAACCCTTGAGGGCCAGCACCAGCACATCGGAGGACACTTCGCGCAACAGCGCCTGGATACCGCGGTCGTCGACATCGGCCAGGTTGTTGAACACAAACATGAGGTCTTCGATCTGACCGGACAGGTCTTCGTCGACTTCGCGGATCGAGTCCATGAGCTGGCCTTCGATCGAGCTGTCGAGGAAGTTCATGATGTCCGCCGCCCGCTTGATACCACCCAGGGTGGTGCGCGAGGCGTTCGAGTTGCCCGAGAACTGCTTCTCGAGGATCTGGTTCAATTCTTTCAGTGCGGCCGGCTGCACGGTGTTCAACGACGAGACGCGCAGGATGATGTCCAGACGCACCTTGTGGTCGAAGTTGCCCAGCACTTCACCGGCCTGGTCCGGATCGAGGTACGCGACCACGATCGCCTGGATCTGCGGGTGTTCGTAGCGGATCACGTCGGCTACGGCGCGCGGCTCCATCCATTTCAGGCTGTCGAGGCCGCTGGTGTTGCCGCCCAGCAGAATGCGGTCGATCAGGCCGTTGGCCTTGTCTTCACCCAGGGCCTGGGTGAGCATTTTGCGCACGTAGTCGTCGGAGCCGACACCCAGGCTGGTCTGGTCGCCGACGATGTCGACGAACTCGCTCATGACCTGCTCGACCTGCTCACGGTGGACGTTGCCCATCTGGGCCATGGCCACGCCGACTCGCTGAACCTCTTTCGGGCCCATGTGGCGCAGCACTTGTGCAGCATCGGTCGAACCCAGGGACAGCAGCAGAATCGCGGCTTTATCGACCCGGGACAGTTTGGCGACGGCGGCTCGGTTATCACTCATCTGCGTTAATCCACTCTTTCACGACCTGGGCCACACGACCCGGGTCTTCTGCCACCAGACTCTTGATTGCGTTCAACTGAGCGTCATAGCCTTCGCTCGGGCTCGGCAGCAGGATGCTGGTCGGGCCGCCGAGGCTGACGCGATCGTTGGACAGTTCACCGTCCAGACCGCCCATGCCACCCAGTTCCACGTCACCGCCCAGACCGGCCAGTTCCTTGCCTTTGCCGCCACCGGTGATGTTGTTCAGCACCGGACGCAGCACGCCGAACACCAGCACCAGGATGAACAGCACACCCAGCACTTGTTTGACGATGTCCCAGAACCATGGCTGGGAGTAGAACGGAATGTCGGCAATCACTTCGCCGCGCTCGGCGGAGAACGGCATGTTGATCACGCTGACACTGTCGCCACGGCTGGCGTCGAAGCCGACCGCGTCCTGCACCAGGCGAGTGAAGCGCGCCAATTCGTCGGCGCTCCAAGGCGCACGAGTAGTTTCGCCGTTGGCCGGGTTGATCTTGACCTGATCGTCCACCACCACCGACACCGACAGGCGATTCAGGCGACCCTGCTGCTGTTTGGTGTGGCTGATGGAACGGTCGAGTTCGAAGTTCTTGGTGGATTGTTGACGCTTGTCCGCCGGGTACGGCGCGAGCATCGGCTGGCCGGTGGCCGGGTCCATGATCTGCTGACCGTTGGCGTCAACCAGTGGCTGGCCAGGTTGCACCATGCTCGTCGAAGTTGCTGCGCCGCCGGTGGTTTGTGGCGCCGAGGCTGGCGATGGCGGCTGGTTGCTCAGGGCACCCGGTACGCCTTGCGGGCCGTTGCTGGCGGTGCGCTGTTCGTTGACCGACTGTTCGCTGCGCAACGCCGGCTGATCCGGGTTGAACTGCTCGGCGGTGGATTCGACGGCACTGAAATCTATGTCGGCCGACACTTCAGCCTTGTAGCGATCATTGCCCAGTACCGGTTGCAGAATATTGTGCACACGCTGGGTCAGCATGCTTTCCATGCGGCGGCTGTAATCGAACTGCTTGCCGGCCATGGTCATTTCGGCGTTTTCCGCCTGATCCGACAGCAGGTTACCCTTCTGGTCGACGACGGTGATCTGCGACTTGCTCAGCTCAGGAACGGAAGTGGCCACCAGGTTGATGATCGCGACAACCTGACCCGGTTCCAGCGAACGGCCGGAGTACAACTCGACCAGTACCGAAGCGCTTGGCTTGCGCTCGTCACGCACGAACACCGAGCTTTTCGGGATCGCCAGGTGAACGCGCGCGCCCTTGACGTTGTTCAGGGCGGAGATGGTGCGGGCCAGTTCGCCTTCGAGGCCGCGACGGTAACGGGTCGCTTCCATGAACTGGCTGGTGCCCAGACCCTGTTCCTTGTCGAGAATCTCGAAACCGATATTGCCGTCGCTGGGAGTGACACCAGCAGCGGCGAGTTTCAGTCGCGCACGGGACAGGTCATCGGCCTTGACCAGCAAGGCACCGGAGTTCGGTTCAACGGTGTAGGGAATGTCGGCGGAGGCCAGGGTATCCATGACCTGCTTGGCGTCCATACCGGCAAGGCTGCCGTACAGAGGCCGGTAGTCCGGCTGCTGCGACCACAGCACCACGGCAAAGCCAATCGCCACGCTCGCAGCCAGGCCGACCAACAGGCCCACCTGACGCAGCATGGTCATCTCGGAGAGGTTTTCCAGGAAGGACAGGCCGAACAGCGGCGGTTTGCCGTCTATCGGGGTGGCCTTGGCCGGAACGTTATCGGCGACTGCTTCTGCCATGACTCAATCTCGTCCTTAAACCGGCATCTGCATGATGTCTTGATAAGCCTGAACCAGTTTGTTGCGCACCTGGGTCAGAGCCTGGAACGACACGCTGGCCTTCTGCGAGGAAATCATCACGTCCGTCAAATCGACGCCGCTCTTGCCGATTTCGAACGCATTGGCCAATTGGCTCGAGGCCTGTTGGGTATCGTTCACTTTGTTGATGGCCTGACCGAGCATGTCGGAAAAGCTGCTGCCCGCCACTTCAGGGACGGCTGCAGTCGATTTCGGCTTCGACATGGCGTCCATTTGCATGGCCTTCATGTCCATCATCAACCGATTAAATTCAATACCTTGGCTCATGGTCTACTCTCTTGGGCGGCCCGCAATTTTTTGACACTCACTCGGCGGGTACTCAGGTGTTAGCAACAACGGTGCCAGCTCACGGGCACCGCTTCGAGAAATGCGTTTTCAAACGTTTGCGCCACCGCTTACGTGGCGAACAGATACCCTTCGACGTCCATCCCCGCATCGCGCATCTGCGCCAGTTTGTAGCGCAATGTACGGGGGCTGATACCGAGTTTTTCGGCAGCTTCCTTGCGTCGACCGCGTTCGCTGCGCAGGGTGTCGATGATCATCTGGAACTCGCGACGACGCAGGTCATCGCCCAGCGCGCCGGCCGAATCCGCTTCGATCTCGACCTCACGAATGACGGGCGCGACCGGCATGGCCACCGGCAACGGCGCGAACAGCGCAGGCCCGGAGAGACAGAAATCCTGCGGCTGGATCAACCCGCCCTGCTGGAGGATCAACGCCCGTTGCACCGCGTTGTCGAGCTCGCGCACGTTGCCCGGCCATGGATAACCGATCAGACACGCCTGCGCCTCGGGCGAGAACTTCGCCATCGCATGCTTCATTTTATTGACGTGTTTGGCCAGCAGGCGCTCGGCCAGCGGCAGGATATCGGCGGTGCGCTCACGCAGCGGACGCCAGGCCAGCGGAAACACCGACAGGCGATAGTAGAGGTCTTCACGGAACCGCCCCGCCGCCACTTCGCCCGCCAGATCACGGTTGGTGGTGGCGACGACACGAATATCGAGAGTGATCGGCTTGCGTGCGCCGACCCGCTCCACCTCACGCTCCTGCAAGACTCGCAGCAACTTGGCCTGCAAGCCCAGAGGCATTTCGGAAATCTCGTCGAGCAGAATGGTGCCGCCGTCGGCCTGCTCGAACTTGCCGGCCTGCGCCGCGATGGCGCCGGTGAACGAACCTTTCTCGTGACCGAACAATGTCGCTTCAAGCATGTTGTCCGGGATCGCTGCGCAGTTGATCGCAATGAACGGCTGACTGGCGCGATGGGATTGCTGGTGAATGTAGCGCGCCAGCACCTCCTTGCCGGTGCCGGACTCGCCGGAAATCAGTACGGTGGAATCGCTGCGGGCGACCCGCGCCGCCAGATCCAGCAACTGCGCACTGGCAGGCTCGACGGCAACCGGCCCTTCTGCGTCAGCTGTGCCGAGGTTGCCCAGGGCATGGCGCGCAACCAGGTCAAGCAGCGCCTTGGGCTCGAATGGCTTGACCAGATAATCTGCCGCGCCCTGACGCATGGCATCGACCGCACGCTCGACAGCGCCGTGAGCTGTCATCAGCAGCACCGGCAATTGCGGCTGGCGCGTACGCAGCAGGCCGAGCAACTGGTGACCATCCATGCCCGGCATGTTGACGTCGCTGACCACCAGGCTGAACGCCTCGCACTCCACGGCTTTCAGCGCCTCCTCGGCAGAACCCACGGCGTGATAGTCGTGACCGGCCAGTAGCAGCGTATCGGCCAGCGCCTCGCGCAATGAACGGTCATCCTCGACCAGCAGAACCTTGATGCCCATGACCTTCACTCAGCTCCCTGTACAGCGGAAAACATCGGCAGGACGACCTGCGCGCACGTGCCGCGCCCGACCCGCGAGCGCAGCTGCAATTCTCCCTGATGCGCACGGGCCACGGCCTTGACCACGGTCAGGCCCAGGCCGGTGCCGGTGACCTTGGTGGTGAAAAACGGCTCGCCCAGCCGCGCCAGCACCACCGGCTCGATACCGCCGCCATTGTCACTGACGCACAGGCGCAGGGTGTTGTCGCGGGTGTAGCAATGCACTTTCAGACGCACATCACCGCCACCGGCCTGAATCGCGTTTTCAATCAGATTGAGGATTGCCCCGACCAGCGTGTCGCGATTGCACAGCAACTCGCCTGCATGGCTGTCGCACTGCCAGCGAATTGGCAGATCCTGCACATGGGTCAGCGCCGCCGCCTGCAAAGACTGCATCAGGGCATTGGGCGTGATGCGGTCGGTCAGCGGCAATTCACCGCGAGCGAACACCAGCATGTCGCGCACCTGATGCTCCAGCTCATGCAGACGCTCCTTGAGGCGCCCGGCAAACCGCTGCTGGGTGGCGACCGGCAGCGCCTGCTCGGTCAAATGACTGGCATAGAGCAGCGCGGCGGACAGCGGCGTACGAATCTGATGAGCCAGCGAGGCGACCATGCGCCCCAACGACGACAGGCGTTCGTGGCGCGCGAGCTGATCCTGCAAGTGACGGGTCTCAGTCAGGTCATTGAGCAGCACCAGTTGCCCCGGCTCGGCATCCAGCGAACGGGTGGCAATCGACAGGCGTCGCCCGTTTCTCAGGGAGATTTCATGACCGTCGTCTTCACGGGGCGCGAAGCAACGGGCAATGACATGGCGCCACAGCTCGCCTTCCAGCGGCAATCCCAGCAGATCGATGGCGGCCGGATTGGCCTCGCACACGATGCCGTGACCATCGATGACGATGACGCCACCGGGCAACAGATCAAGGAGATTTTGCAGACGGTTGGCCAGACGCTCCTTTTCCGCCAGTTCCTGCATGCGCTGGGCACTGACCACGGCCAGCTCACCCTTGAGCTCGGTGACCCGCGCCTCAAGCATGCTGTAGGAGTCGGTCAATTGACTCGACATCTGGTTGAACAGCGCGAACGCCTGCTCAAGACCCTGCCGACTGGCCTGCTCTACGGACGGCAGTTGCCCCGAGGACTCGGGAACAGAAGACATCTGGGAGGCTTGGGGCATTGTGCTCTCTCGCTTGGCTGACCGTCAGTTAAACGGAACGTTGCGAGGGATGTAGCAATACCCGTGCCTAAAAAAAACGGCTTATAAATGAAGGAGTTGAAAAACAGGCGTCAATCATCCGCCTGTTCATCACCTTCACGTCGGCTCATGCCGTACTTGCGCATCTTCTCCACCAGCGTGGTGCGACGAATGCGCAGGCGCTCGGCGGCACGGGCCACGATGCCGTTGGCATCATCCAGCGCCTGCTGAATCAGGCCCTGCTCCAGACCACCAAGGTAGTCCTTCAGGTCCAGGCCTTCCGGCGGCAGCATCGCGTTGGCGGTGAAGTCCGGCGTGTGGCCGTTGATTGCCACGCGCTCTTCCAGATCGCTGCGCAGGCTGTCGACCATTTGCTCGTCTTCGTCGTCGACGTAGCGGAATTTCTTCGGCAGCTCGACCACACCGATCACCCCGTACGGGTGCATGATCGCCATGCGCTCCACCAGGTTGGCCAGCTCGCGGACGTTGCCCGGCCAGCCGTGGCGGCACAGGGACATGATGGCGGCAGAGTTGAAACGGATCGAGCCGCGCTTCTCGTGCTCCATGCGCGAAATCAACTCGTTCATCAGCAACGGGATGTCTTCGACGCGCTCACGCAGCGGCGCCATCTCGATCGGGAACACATTCAGGCGATAGTAGAGGTCTTCGCGAAAGGTGCCGATCTCGATCATGCTTTCGAGATTCTTGTGGGTCGCGGCGATGATCCGCACGTCGACGCTTTGGGTCTTGTTGCTGCCCACGCGCTCGAAGGTGCGCTCCTGCAGCACGCGCAGCAGCTTGACCTGCATCGGCAGCGGCATGTCGCCAATTTCGTCGAGGAACAGCGTACCGCCGTTGGCCAGCTCGAAGCGGCCGGCACGGCTGGTGATCGCGCCGGTGAAGGCACCCTTCTCGTGGCCGAACAGTTCGCTTTCCAGCAGTTCTGCCGGGATCGCCCCGCAGTTGACCGGCACGAACGGCGCATCACGGCGCTTGGAATGGTAATGCAGGTTACGCGCAACCACTTCCTTGCCGGTGCCGGACTCGCCGAGGATCAGCACGCTGGCGTCGGTGTCGGCCACCTGCTGCATCATCTGGCGCACATGCTGGATCGCCCGGCTGGTGCCGACAAGACTGCGGAACAGGTTGGGTTCGCGATGACGGCCGCGCTCGCGGGCCTGATCGTACATTTCGCGATAGACCTGGGCACGGTGCAGGGAGTCCAGCAGTTTGCTGTAGCTCGGCGGCATTTCGAGAGTCGAAAGCACCCGGCGGCGCTGGTCTTCGGGCAAGTCCACCGAAGAATTATCGCCCATCAGCAAAACCGGAAGGAACTCATCCCAGGTTGAGAGTGTCTTTAACAGGCCCAAAAGCGCACCAGGAGCATTGACCGTCCCGATCAGTACGCAAATGACCTCACGACTAGACGACAAAGAGCCGACTGCCTGCTGCCAGTCATGGCTTCCGCAGGGTAAATTTTCTTCGCCAAGAAAATTTAAAATCACCGCCAGGTCGCGGCGGCGGACGCTATCGTCATCGATCAGCAGAATTTTGGTTTCACGCCACATGCAATAGCAACTTCCCTAGTCAACTCAATGCCCGAAACGAGGGGCAAGCGAGACGCTTGCAGGACACTTCGTGCCTGTAGACGCCTGAAATCTGAAAACAGCCACTAGTTAAGTCAAAAAACCGTGCACAGTCAAATTTATGGCGCACATGTCTGGATTAACTGAGGGTTAATTAACCAAACAGATGGTAAACCTTTGCCGCGTTCTGCGCTTGGGTGATCTGCGACATCTCGTCGACTATCGCCTGACGCTCACCCATGGCGACCTCAAGAAGCTGCTTGTAGACATGCAGCAACTCCTCAAGGTTGTCACGCAGCGCCACTTCATCCAGCGAAGCCTCACTCAAGACATCTTCCATGCAGGAACGGCAATCGAGATCCAGTTGACCGATGGCCTCCCAGTTGCGTTCGGCCAGTGCACCGACCAACGCCTCTCGGGTTTCTTCGATTCGCTGCAATACAAGACTCATGGTGATCTCCTTAGAACTGAGGAGCGGGCACAGGCGCGATGGCGTCCCAGCCTTCTTTTACCGTACTCAGCAAGCCGGCTACTTCATCCAGAATACGCGGATCGCTGTTGATGTTGGCCTCGGCCAGGCGCTTCATCATGTAGATGTACAGCCCGTCCAGATCAGCCAGCGTATCGGCGGAATTCTCAAGGTCCAGACCTTCACGCAAGCCGCTGACGATACCAATGGCCTTGCTGATTGCCGTGCATTTGGCAGGAATGTCCTTGCGCTCGATCGCACCTTTGGCCTGGGCAATACGTGCCAGGCCACCTTCCATCAGCATTTGCACCAGACGGTGTGGGCTCGCTTCGGATGTCTGAGCGTGGGCGCCAACTTTCTGGTATTGCCGAAGGGCTAACATCGGATTCATGTTCTACCTCATTTGCCACTATGACTCGTATGAACAGTGTATCGCCTGCGAGTCGAAAAACTTTAGACCATAAGACAAAAACCCGGCACACGCTCGAAAGCGTAGCCGGGTTTTTGTCGCGCTTGCATGTTACTTCGCAGATTGCTGAGCGTTCAGCGAGCTGAAGAACGAAGTAATGTTGCTCGCCGTGGCCTTCATCTGCCCTACCAGCAAGTCCATGGCGTTGTACTTGGCAGTCAACGTCTTGGTCAGGTTGGCGACCCGCAGATCCAGCGCCAGTTGCTGACTGGTGATGTTTTTGGTGTTGTTGTTCAGGATGGTCAGGCGCTGATCCAGCAGACCGCTCGTGGTCTTGCCATCGGGCGAAGCCTTGAGGTAAGGATCGACCGCCTTGCTCATACGGGTCAACAGACCATTGGTGTCGTTGGTGCCGGTGAACATGTCCTGAACCTTGCCGGTCATGCCCGGTGTGGCCATGGCCTTGGTGAACGCAGCCGTGTCGAACGTCAGGTTACCGGTATTGCGGTCAGTCATGACGCCCAACTGCGACAGATAAGCCATCGGAGTGCCAGCGGTAGCACTCTCGGCCGTCAACTGTCCGCGGATATCAGCAACCAATGAGCGCGCCAGGGAGTCACCGGTGAACGCCGCCTGAACGGTCAGCTTGCCATCTTCGTCCGGGGTTGCCTTGGACAAGGTGTCGATGGTGCTTTTCAAGGTGTTGTAGGCATCGACGAACGCCTGAACCGACGTCTGCAAACCCTTGGTGTTACCGTCGACAGTCACCGTGACAGGTGTCGGCGGAGTACCCGGACTGGTCGTTACCAGGTTCATTGTCAGACCGCTGATAGCACCGGTGACCGTGTTGCTCTTGCTGGTCACCGCCAGGCCATCAATGCTCAACGACGCATCCTGAGCGAGACCATTGACCGCGCCGGAAGCGCCAGCGGCAGGGTTGGTACCCATCGGTTGGGTGCCGTCGATTTCCAGACCGGCAATGCCGCTGACCGTCAGGTCGGAACCAGCGCCCGTCTTGCTCGAACTGATCACCAGGCGCGAAGCACCCGAGCTGTCAGTCACGATGTTGGCGGAAATACCGTTGACGGCCTGAGCCGAGTTGATCGCATCCCGAGTGCTCTGCAAAGTGGCATTGGCCGGGATCGTGACATTGTAATCAGTGCCATTCTGACTGATTTTCAGGGTACCACTCGGAATGGCACTGGCAGCACCGCCGGCAAAGGATGCACTGGCGACTTTCGAGCCGGTGGCCAGCTTGTTCACAACGACACTGTAAGTACCCGACACTGCAGTGTTATCCGCAGAGACGCCCAGCACGGCAGGAGTACCCGAAGTCGCCGTGTAACCGGCAAAGGCAGGGTTGGTCTTGCTGCCCAGGTTGGTCATCGCTGTCTGGAACGCGGTCAGCGCGCTCTTCAGCGTACCGATACCGGAAATCTTCAGCGTGTTGGTTTTGGTGGCGTTATCGATCTGCGTCTGCTTCGGCGACTTGTCCGCGTTGACCAGCGCAGTAACGATCGCACCGATGTCCAGGCCGGAACCCAGGCCCGTACCCGGTAAAATTGGACTTGCCATGTGCATCTCCCTTGGGGTTGTTGCCAGTCTTTTGACCCGTGCAGGCGCCTAAAGAACTTCAAACACGATTCATGCCAGCTATCAGACTTTGGCGTCGAACAACACGTGGCTCGCGTTGGCGAGGCTGTCTGCCAGCTTCAGCGCTTCTGCGGAGGGGATCTGCCGTACGACTTCGCCCGTCTCGCTTGCAATCACTTTGACGATGACTTTCCCGGAATGCTCATCAATAGAGAACTCCAGATTGCGCTTGATCGATTGCACGAACTTCTCGATCTCCTGCACCGCCAACTTCAATTTGCTTTCATCCGTTTCCTGACTGTCTTTCACGGCAGTAACGGCATCAGCAGCCTGCGGCTTCGTTTCCGACGGCTTGTCAGTGACAGTATTGGCTGGCTTGGGAGCCGGATAAGTCACGTTAAGCTTTACGCTCATGTCCATGCTCATCACCTCTTAACGTGAAAAAGCGAGAGAGCACGCAAGCGCACTCCCCCGCCAAACTCATTCCGAAATTACTGAAGCAGCTTCAGTACAGCGGAAGGCAGTTGGTTGGCTTGAGCCAGAACAGAGGTCGAAGCCTGTTGCAGGGTTTGCTGCTTGGTCAGGTTAGCAGTCTCTGCGGCGAAGTCGGTATCTTGTACGCGACCTTGTGCAGCAGTGGTGTTCTCGGTGATGTTCTGCAAGTTCTGGATGGTGCTGGTCAGACGGTTTTGCGAAGCACCCAGAGCGGCGCGAGTGGCGTTGATGTTCGCAATTGCAGCGTCGATCGCGGTGATCGCGTTGTCGATGTTCGAAGCGGCGGCAGCCGAAGTAGCACCGGTCAGAACAACAGTACCGCTACCTACCGACAGGCTGACGGCGTCGAACTTGCCGCTCAGTACCAGGTCGATGTGGTTGGCGGAGCCAGTGTTGGCGCCAACTTGCAGAGTTACAGTACCAGCCGAACCGTCCAGCAGGTTTTTGCCGTTCAGGTTGGTAGCAGCCGAGATACGGGTGATTTCGTCAGACATCTGAGCGAATTCAGCGTTGGTTGCGGTCTGGTCAGCAGTGCCGTTGGTACCGTTACGAGCTTTAACAGCCAGTTCACGCATACGCTGCAGGATGTCGGTCGAAGCTTGCAGAGCGCCTTCAGCTGTCTGGGCAACGGAGATACCGTCGTTGGCGTTCTGGATAGCCTGGGTGTTACCACGGATCTGCGAGGACATGCGGGTAGCGATCTGCAGGCCAGCGGCGTCGTCTTTAGCGCTGTTGATTTTCAGGCCGGAAGACAGGCGCTGCATCGAAGTCGACAGAGCGTCGGAGGCGCGGTTCAGGTTTTTCTGAACGTTCAACGACGTGGTGTTGGTGTTTACTGTTAAAGCCATGACGAATTCCTCGTTGGTTGGGTACTGCGGCTTCCGGCCCTGGCAACCGCCGGGTATGGCCTAGAGAACCTTCGTAATAGTTATCGTCGGGTTTGCAGGTTGCTTGAGGGCTTTTTTGAAAATTTTTGCCATCACCCTGCCACCCCCGCGAAAACAAAGACTTAGCAGCACTTCACCCCCGAAAAAATGACGCCATAAAACCGTCCGTGGCGCAAACCTGCGGGCCAGTGCTGTCGGCTTTCTTCAAACCGCAGATTTTTCCAGCAACCCGATCAATTCGTACTCCATGAAATCGGCGAGCCCGAGCCAGTCCTGGCGCTCCTGACATTCGAGCATTTGCGTGAGTACTTGCGCCCACGACTGCTGGACATCCGGCGGAGCGGACACCAGCAGAAGCTGTGCACCTTCGAACACATCCACCATGTCCAGCGCCGCTTCGACATCACGCCCCAGGCGAAACAGGCCTGCACAGCGCCGGCATTCGTCGACACAGCCTTGCAGCGCACTCATTGCACGAACTCCTGATTGAAACGCGTCCCGGCAATCAACGCACCTGCGCGGCTACTGTTGAAAAACTCGACGTGCGGCTGACTGGCGATGTATCGCTCCAGCACACACAGATAGCCGCGAAAATTGAGCTGCGTACTGACCCGCTCACCGAACCCGTCGCGCACCCAGTGCCGCGCCTGATTCACTGAAGGCCCAAGGTCACCATCACTCCAGCCGGCGTGGGTCTTGTTCATCGGAAACGCGAAGTCGGCGCCAAACAACGTGACTCGCGCCGCGCCCATCTTCACCGCCAGATCCACCGCCGGATGAATCACGCTACCGCCTACATGCAGCAGCGCCCGTGGATGTTGCTCTCGCAATGCCGCATAGACCGGGCTGAGCGAATAGCCGCCATAGCGTTTGCCCTTCCAGGCTCTCAATACCTCAGGGTCGCTCATGGGCAGATACACCAGCGGGATGTCGTCGGACTCTTCAAAGGGCAAATGCCGGAAGCTGATGCGCTGATCGATACTCACCACGCAGTCAGGCACGATCCCGTGCTCACGCAGCGGCCGGTAAGCGGTATCGACGCAAATGAACAGCGGGCGCTCGTCTCGCTTGCGAATGGCGGCCAGACGCTCGAAATGCTGCTCAAGGGTCGGCCCGGTGCCGATCACGTAGATCTCCCGACCGACGCAGGTGCCGAACAACTGCGCCACGTCATCGTCAGCGAGCAACACCGGCAGGCAGTCCTGCAGGCGTTGTTGAATGAAGGGCGACTGCGGATCGAACTCACGATTATTGAAGCTCAGGTGCACTTCACTGACCAGACGATCACGGATCTTCGCGTTGAAGTCGTCGGCCAGCAGCATCTCCGCCGGCAAGGCAAAGAACGGCGTGCAGATGTCCGGCAGGTCACCGGCGTATAGAAGCTCTACCCGGGGATCTTCCAGCCATTGCTGCTGATCAATCAGTTGCAACACCAGTGCGAACAGCGCGCCATTGAGGATATGCACATACAAGCGCTCAAGCCCGGCACGCTCCAGCAGCACGGTCGGCAAATCTCCGAGGCCGGTGCCATAGACGTGCAATCGCGACTTGTCCGCCGGCAGGCTGGCGGCCTGAATCCGGGCCTCATGGACGCGGTCGTGGCGACTGGTGAGCTGAATGCCGTTGATGTTCAGCGTCGAACCCAGCCCCTGCGTCAATCCGGCCTCGATCACCGAACTGTCTTCGTTCAGCAATCGCGCGAACAGCGCCGGCCAGCGACGCTCAATGACGTTGGCGTTGGCTTGGAAAAACTCGCTCATGGAGGCTCGCGCTCCTTTCAGGCAAAAAAATAGCGTTCAAGGTTACCCCTTGAACGCTATTTTTGTATCCGTCGTTTTGGGTGGGTTCAAGGACGATAGATAATCGCCGAACCCCACGAAAGACCGACGCCGAAACCGCTAAGCGCCACTCGGTTCCAGCTGGAATCCAGCGCGTGCTTCTCCAGCAGCAGCGGAATGCTCGACGACACGGTATTGCCGGTCTCGACCATGTCCTTGATGAACTTCTCCGGCTCGCCTTCGAAGCGCCGCGCCACGGCATCGACAATCGCCGCGCTGCCCTGGTGAATGCAGAACGCATCGATGTCATCGGCGTTGAGGCCGGAATCGTCGAGCAACTCATGCAGGTGTGCCGGGACTTTCAACAGCGCGAAGTTGAACACCTGACGACCGTTCATGAAGAACACGCCATCGGTGACTTTCAGGTGGGGCGCACCGGAACCGTCGGTGCCGAACTTGGCCTTGCCCAGCGCCCAGACCGGGTCTTCACCCATCCAGGTCGCGGTAGCGGCATCGCCGAACAGCATGGTGGTGTTGCGGTCTTCCGGGTCAACGATCTTCGAATACGGGTCGGCAGTGATCAGCAAACCGTTCTTCAGACCGGCGGCTTCCATGAAGCCCTTGATCGCGTAGATACCGTAGACGTAACCGGAGCAGCCCAGGGAAATGTCGAACGCGGCGACATTGGTTGGCAGGCCAAGCTTGTCCTGCACGATTGCAGCAGTATGCGGCAGGCCTTCTTCGTCACCGTTCTGGGTCACGACGATCAGCGCATCGATGGATTCACGCTTCAGCTCAGGGTTGCTGGCAAACAGCGCATTGGCCGCTTCAACGCACAGATCGGAAGTTTCCTGTTCTGCGTCTTTACGTGGCAGGAAGGCCGAACCGATCTTGCCGAGGATGAATTCTTCATCCTTCTCGAATTTTGCACCTTGTGCGTAATTGTCCACGCCGGCTACAGGAACGTAGCTCGCAATGCTTTTTATGCCAATCATTACGGCTTCCCAATAATAAACAGCCCAATACCACCGCTCGCAAGGATTTCGAGGGGCGCCGACAAACAGAAAACGGCCGCCACAACGGGCAGCCACGGGGAGCGCAAAGGGCTATCACTGGAGCCGCTAACGGGCCAGGCGCCATCTCCCCGGTCAATACAATACAGTGAAGATGCGCGTTATGACTCACAGGTCACGCTATTTTGCCGAATCGGTGCAGATCGGGTTATTCGACCAGCGACCAGTCCAGCGGCGTGCCGCGTTTGATCGGCGCGCGCGCGCGGCGGCCGAGGACGGCATCGGTGTGCTTGGGCGGCAGGCCGAGACCGGGACGAATGGCGCGCAGATTGGCCGCCGTGAAGGGTTCACCGGCCGCCATGTCGGCCGTGACGTACAGCGACCGACGGTAAACCAGAGACTTTTTCTCAGCCTCGGTCACGCCGTAATGCACCTGGCCCATCGCCTGCCAGGCGCGCTCGGTTTCGACCACCAGGCTGGCCATTTCCGCGGGCTCCAGCGAGAAACTCGCGTCCACCCCGCCCGCAGCGCGGTCGAGGGTGAAGTGTTTCTCCACCACGGTTGCGCCCAGCGCCACTGCCGCCACCGACACACCAACGCCCATCGAATGATCGGACAGCCCCACCTGACAGCCGAACAGCTCACGCAGATGCGGGATGGTGCGCACATTGCTGTTGAGCGGCGTCGCCGGGTAGGTGCTGGTGCACTTGAGCAGCACCAGATCCTTGCAACCGGCTTCACGTGCCGCGCGCACGGTTTCATCGAGCTCGGCGATGCTGGCCATGCCGGTAGAAATGATCAAGGGTTTGCCGGTGGCCGCCACACGACGAATCAACGGCAGATCCGTATTTTCGAAGCTGGCGATCTTGTAGGCCGGCACGTCGAGGCTCTCAAGAAAGTCCACAGCGCTGTCATCGAACGGCGTCGAAAACGCGAGCATGCCCAGCTCCTTGGCCCGTGCGAAGATCGGCGCGTGCCATTCCCAAGGCGTGTGGGCCTTTTCGTATAGATCGTACAGCGACGTGCCGGCCCACAGGCTGTCCGGATCCTTGATGAAGAATTCGCCTTCCGCCAGATCCAGCGTCATGGTTTCAGCGGTGTAGGTTTGCAGCTTCAAGGCGTGAGCACCGGCCTTGGCCGCCGCCTCGACAATCCGCAGAGCGACGTCCAGCGACTGGTTATGGTTGCCGCTCATTTCGGCAATGATGAACGGCGGTGCGTCGGCACCGATCAGGCGATCGCCAATCTTGAAACTGTTCATGAACGGTGTTCCTTCAAATCCTTGGTGAACGCGCAGGCACTTTGAGTGAACCCGGCGTCACGAAATACATTCAATGAGGCCTGATTGGCCGGCAATACCTGTGCGCTGATCGCGGTCAGCTGCGGCCAGTGCGCCGTGACGAACGCCTCGCCCCGCGTCAGCAGCGCCCTGCCCCAGCCGAGGCCGAAACGCCCCTCCAGCAGATACAGCGAAACCTCGGCTTCAAAGCCGCGCAGATCGTAGCGCAACACACCGACCGGGCCGTCATCGGCCTCGGCGATCAACAACAGTCGTTGAGGATTGCGCAGACTGGCGCTCAACCAGTTCAGATGCTGCGACCATTCGATCACGCCGCTCTTCACCGACCAGCGCTGCACGGCGTCGGCATTGCGCCCGTCGAACAACACCTGCGCATCGTCCAGCGTCACTGCGCGCAACTTGAGCACCGCACCGGCCAGTGCCGCCGCGACCCGCAGCGCACCACGTCCGTCGACCAGTTGCCGTGAACGCTCGGCCAGGCTCTGCCGCAAATAAAAATTGTCGACGACAAAACCGATGGCATCCCGCAGTTGCTCGACGCTCACCTGCTCCCGGGCTCCCATGAACACATGAGCGCCGGCCGCCGCCATCACCTCGCCGTTGGCCTGCTGGTTGTTCGATACCGCAATGCAGATCGTCGGCAGGCCCAGGGCCGCGCGCTCCCAACTGGTGCCACCGCCGGCGCCGATGAACAGGTCGGCTTCGGTCATGCGCCGATGAAAATCACTGACAAAACTGTGCAGACGCCAGTTCGGCCGCGTCTCGGCCAGTGCCTGCATCTCTGTCCATGCCGGGTTGTCTGCACCCGCGACAAAGTCCACTTCAAGCCCGGAAAAATCCGCCAGCGCCCGCATCGCGTGATGGGTCTGGCGGGCAGCGTCGAAGCCGCCGAAATTCACCAGCACCCGCCGCGCCACAGGTTTGATTTCGATGGCCGGGCCGCCGAACTCTTCACGCAGCATGGCAAAGCGCGGGCCGAGCAACGTTCGGCAGCCAGCCGGCAGCAGCGGCTGATAGTTTTCACTGAGGCCGGAGAGGTTCTGATTGAGCAGCAGGTCCACGCTGTAGCGACGGGTCGCCAGATCGTCCACGGCGGCGATCCGTGGTGCGAAGCGCCGGGCGGCGGTCTGCCAGTGATGATCGAGGCCGTAATGGTCGGCGATGACCCAGTCGAATCCGGCCTGTCCTTCCAGCTGAGTCGCCAGCGCATCGATATCCGCCTGCCACGGCAGCATCGACTCGATGGCCTGCTCCGGATCTTCGTCGGCGTAGCGATCCGGCAACGCAAAAGTCTCGAAACCTTCAGCCTGCAACGCATCGAGACGATGCCCCGGCAAACGACGACAGGCAAATGCCACATGACTGCCCTGGGTGCGCAACACCCGCGCCAGCGTCAGGCATCGGGCGATATGGCCGCTGCCGATGGTGGGCGAGGCGTCGGCGCGGATCAGCACTCTCATCGCAGCTCCCCGCCAGCCTTGAGTGCGGCGTAAAGGTATTCGGCGCGCTTCCAGTCTTCAGCGGTGTCGATATCCTGCACCAGATGTCGGGGCAGGATCACCGGCAGGCTGGCCGGCGAATATAGAATCTCGCCACGCAGCCAGGCCTCGCTGCGGCCCCAGTAGAACTGGCCGGCATCCTGATAGGCAGCGGGCAGATCCTGCGAACGGGTATTGCGAAACTCGGGGTACATCGCCGTCAGCGCACCCTGCCCGTCGACGGTCAAGGCACGCTGCACCGGAAAGCCGAAATCGGTGACCGAAAATGCAAAGGATTTATCTGGATGCCGCTCCAGTAATTCATAACCCTCACGCAGGAACCGCGCCTGCAACAACGGCGCCGTGGCGTACACGCAGCAGGCATAGTCAAAGTGCGGCAGTTGCTGCAAGGCATGCACGATCACCGCCGCCGTACCGGTGAAGTCATCGGCCAGCTCCGCCGGGCGCAAGAACGGCACCTGCGCACCATGAGCCTGCGCCAGCTCGGCGATCTCTTCGTCATCGGTGCTGACCACCACCTGGTCGAACAACCCCGAATCCAGCGCCGTGCGAATCGAGCGGGCAATCATCGGCACACCGTCGAACGGTTTGAGGTTCTTGCGCGGAATGCGTTTGCTTCCGCCACGGGCCGGGATGATTGCGACGTTGCTCAAGGGCGTTTTTCCAGCAGGAACCAGGTGACGTCATCCAGCGGGAATTGCGGATCACGGTGATAACCAAAGCCGTAATCCAGCAGTTGCAGATCCGGATAGCGATCAAGCATTTCTCCGGCGAAATCACGCTTGAACAGCTTGCCGCTGTTGCCGCGATAGGACACTTCCACCGGCGACGGATTGTAGTATTCGGCGATCAAAATGTAGCGCTGGCTCAGTTCGTACAACTGCGCATAAGCGGTCGGCAACAGTTCCGGGGCCAGATGAATCAGCACGCCTTTGCTGAGCGTCAGATCGTATTGGCGCTCTCGGGGAAAGTCGAACAACGAACCGTGCCAGATGCTCGCAATCTCCAGCGCACACGCCTGGGCACAGGCACTGGCATTGATCTCGACGCCGAACAACTCACAGCGCGGCAACAGCTGTCGCAACGCCTGCAAGTTGTTACCGGCGTTGGTGCCGAGCTCCAGCAGGCTGTCGATCCGCCCGGCTCGCGTCAGCGCCTTGGCGAACAACGCCAGGTTGGCGGCCACCAGCGGTTGCCCGATATTGCGGTCGACATACTGGTTACCGAATTCGCCCTGCCAGAATTGTTCCTGTTCGCTCAGATCACGCATTGCCGTTTTCCATCCACCGCCGCAGCGGCACTCATTCAGTCAATCGACGCAATTGCTCGACCACGTAATCCTGCTGCTGATCGCTCAGCAGCGGAAACAGCGGCAGGCTGATCGCTTCGGCGTAATAACGCTCGGCTTCGGGAAAGTCTCCCTCGGCGAAACCCAGTTCACGATAGTACGGCTGCAGATGCACCGGAATGTAGTGCAGGTTCACGCCGATGCCGGCCGCGCGCAAGCCTTCGAACACCTGACGGTGGCTGAGGTTGATGCGATCGGTCTGCAAGCGCACCACGTAAAGGTGCCAGGCCGACTCGGCGTCCGGCTGGATGCCCGGCACGGTAACCGGCAAGTACGCCAGCAAACGGTCGTAACGTGCGGCCAGTTCCCGGCGACGGGCAATGAAGTCGTCCAGTTTGCCCAACTGTGACAGGCCCAGCGCCGCTTGCAGGTCGGTGATCCGGTAATTGAAGCCCAACTCGACCTGCTGGTAGTACCACGGCCCGTGGCTAGCTTCGGTCATCTGCTGCGGGTCGCGGGTCATGCCGTGGCTGCGCAGGCGTTGCAGGCGCTCGGCCAGCTCCGGACGATTGGTCAGCACCATGCCGCCTTCGCCGCTGGTGATGATCTTCACCGGATGGAAGCTGAACACCGTCATCGCCGCGAATTCACCGCAGCCCACCGGACGCCCGGCGTAGCTGGCGCCAACCGCGTGGGAGGCGTCTTCGATCACGGTGAAGTTGTAGCGTTCGGCCAGTTCGGCGATTCGCCGCATGTCGCAGCTCTGCCCGGAGAACGCCACCGCCACCAACACTTTGGGCAAGGTGCCGTCGCGTTCGGCAGCGTCGAGCTTGCTGGCCAGAACTTCGGCATCGAGGTTCCAGGTCAGCGGATCGATGTCCACGAAATCAACGTCGGCGCCGCAGTAACGGCCGCAGTTGGCCGACGCGAGAAAGGTGTTCGGCGTGGTCCACAAACGGTCACCCGCACCCAACCCTGCGGCCAGGCAGGCAATGTGCAGCGCCGCCGTGGCGTTACACACCGCGACCGCGAAATCGGCCTGGCAACGCTCGGCCATCGCCTGCTCGAAGCGCTCGATGGCCGGGCCTTGAGTGAGCCAGTCGGACTGCAACACCTCGACGACTGCGTCGATGTCCGCCTGGTCGAGGCTTTGCCGACCGTAGGGAATCATACCGACAGCTTCGCGTGCAGGTCGGCGATCTGCCCCACCGAGAGGAAATGCGGGTTGGTGTCGGAGCGGTACTCAAAGTCCTCGCCCACCGGCCGCCCGTGTTCGCCGAGTTTATCGACGGCAAAATCGACATCGACGCTGGTGAAGCGGATCGAAGGCTGGATCGTATAGTGATCCTCGAACTCCAGGGTCATCCGCGCATCGTCCAGCGGCACCATCAGCTCGTGCAGCTTCTCGCCGGGACGGATGCCGACGTTCTTGTGCGGCAGGTGCTCGGCCATTCCCCGCGCGAGATCGACAATGCGGATCGACGGGATCTTCGGCACGAACACTTCACCGCCGTGCATCCGTGCAAAGCTGTCGAGCACGAATTGCACGCCGTGATCGAGGGTGATCCAGAAACGGGTCATGCGCTCGTCGGTGATCGGCAGTTCTGTCGCGCCATCGGCAATCAGCTTGCTGAAGAACGGCACCACGGACCCGCGCGAACCGGCCACGTTGCCGTAGCGCACCACGGCAAAACGCGTCTGTTGCTCACCGGCAATGTTGTTGGCGGCGACGAACAACTTGTCCGACAGCAACTTGGTGGCGCCGTACAGGTTGATCGGGCTCGCCGCCTTGTCGGTGGACAGCGCCACGACTTTCTTCACGCCGTTGTCGATGGCGGCGGCGATGATGTTCTCTGCGCCATTGACGTTGGTACGGATGCACTCGGTCGGGTTGTACTCCGCCGCCGGCACCTGCTTCAACGCCGCGGCATGCACCACGTAATCGATGCCGCGCATGGCCTGGCGCAGACGCTCGGCGTCGCGCACGTCACCGAGGAAGTAACGCATGCACGGCGCGTTGAACGTCTGCTGCATTTCGTATTGCTTGAGTTCATCCCGGGAGAACACCACCACGCGCTTGGGCTGGTACTGCTCGAGCAGGCGCGCAATGAACTTGCGCCCGAACGAGCCGGTGCCACCGGAGATGAAAATCGATTTACCGTTGAACATGTCTTGAGTCCTGTTCCCTGTCGACCTAGGCGATCAACTGTGCCCAGTTCAGCGAAGCGCTTTCATCCAGGACAAACCCTTTGCCGATCAGGCTCAGGTTGGCGTTGTAAGCCGAATCGCCCGCGAACGCGCCAGACCATTTCTCACGCAATGCCTGAAGCGCTTGCGACGACTGCGCCTGATGACCGGAATGAATCACCTGGACCAGCGGCGTCCATACGGTGAGGAAACCGGCCTGGCCCGCCTTCAGGCACAGATCGACATCGCTGTAACCGTCGGCGAATGCCTGTTCATCCAGGCCACCCAGCGCATCGAACAGTTCCTTGCGCACCATCAGGCAGACGCCCGATACCGCCGAGTAGTTCTGCTCCACCGCCAGGCGATGCATGTAACCGTTGGCGTCGTGTTTCTCACCGACAAAGGCAGAACCTACGCCGCCATTCAAGCCGAGAATCAGACCCGCCTGGGAGATCTTGCCGTCACGGTCGACCAGTTTCGCACCGACGATGCCGACCTCCGGCCGCAGGGCGTGATTGAGCAACTGCTCGATCCAGTTCGGGTTGACCACTTCACCATCGGCCGCCATCAGCACCAGGAACTCGCCCTGGGCCTCCTGGCTGGCAGCATTGCACAGAGCCACGTCGCTCAGGACCTGCTCGGCGCGCAGCACGCGGACCTTGGCGTTGCGCAGGGTTCCCAGCCAGTCATTGACGTCAGCCGAGAGATTCGGATTGGCCGCGATCAACACTTCATAACGGGTGTAGCGCGTTCTGAGCAAAATACCTTCCAGACAACGCTGCAGTGCCGGCAGATCATCACTGGCCGGCAGGATGACCGATACCAGCGGCTGCTCGGTGTGACGGTAGTCGACCTGATAGGTGCCAGGTTGCGTCGAGGTAATCTTGGCCTTGTAGCCACGATTGCCCAGATGCCGCAGCAGGGCCTGACGCTCGTCGGCGTTTTCTTCCGGTTCCGCTGCCCGGGAAATCAGCAACGGTTCATCAAGGTGCGCCAGACCATTGAGACCGCCCTGCTCGATGATGCGCAGCAGCAGATCGAACTCCAGCGCTTTGCTGAAATCGGCCTGGTAGCCGCCGGCCTCGACCAGTACGTCACGGCGGATCAGCCAATGCCGAGCCATCTGTGCCGGCAGGCTTTGCAGCAGGTCAAGGTTGAAGCCCGGACGGAAGGTATCGATCAATGCGCCTTCGGCGGTGCGCTGGATTTCGTCAGTGGCCACGGCACGGCATTCACCGGCCGACATCAGTTCCAGGCCGGCGCGCAACAGACCGCCCGCCGTGAACTCGTCGCCCGCTTCTGCCAGCAGCAGCCAGTCGCAAGGCGATTGGCGCACGCTCAGATTCAGCTTGTCGACGAAGTTACTCTGGGTGACCCGCACAAAGTGCAGGGTGTTCTGCGCGGTGGTTGCCGCCGGTGGCTCTCCGGTGGTGAACACCACCACTTTGAACGCCTTGCTGTGACCTTCGAGCAAGCTGTCCAGGGTGACTTGCAACTTGTCGATGTCGTTATCCAGGTCGAGCAGGAAAATGCCGAACTGAGGGCCGCCGCCATTCGTCGCCAGGTGACGGGCAATCACCTCGGCCTGCTCGGTGTCGGGCTGACGCGCATCGAGCCACTTGAGCAAGCGGCCAGTGCGCATCTTGCTGAATGTCGCCTGATTGCCTTCCAGCGATGCCGCTTCCAGACGCGCATTCCATTTACGCAGCTTTTCGGCGTCCTCGTCTTCACCCAGCAACTGCAACTGAGCTACCAGACGTTTGATGACGGTACGGTTGAACACGTTGGCGTCGTGGGCTTGCCACAAGCGGTCCACCACACTTTCCGGCGTGTCGTTGTTGCGGGCCAGCATCAGGTTTTCCTGGCGGGCCCAGATGCCCTCCAGCCCTTGCAACTGAATGCGCCCGGCCGGCATGGCGTGCAGCAGAAACTCGAACTGAGTCAGTTGATCGAAAAACGCCTGATTGTAGAACGGCATTTCGACGTACTGTTTCGGCCCGAAACGGCGCTGCGGGCCGGCCTCGATATTGGTCCATGCCGATTCCAGAATCAGCTCGGCGGTCAGTGCGCGACCGGTGCGCAGGCTGTCGGCCAGCGCTTCGAAACTCTTCAGGACAAAGGCTTTGCCTTGCTCCGGGCTTTCATGCCGGACTTGCGTCGGCAGGCCGGCCAGAAACTCGGCAAACGCCTCGCGTTCGGCGACGGACTTGGCGTCGGTGTACGCCAGCGAGTGGAAAATCTCGGTGCTGTGGTCGGAGTGCTGATAGTTGATCTCACGCACAACGTAAGGGATCGGCAGGATCCGTGCCTTGCCCCGCGCCAGCATGTAGTACGTGTGACCGACTTCCTGCCACTGGAAGGTCGTATCTTCGGGCATCGCCTCGTACCAGTCGCGCATGATCTGGGAGCGCTGCACCGCGTAGAACGGCGGCAGGTACTGGTACATGTAATCCACCAGGCGATCCTGGGCCAGATCGGCCGAGTAATCCTCGCAGACCTTCTTGTCACGACGGTAGTAGCTGACGCCGTTGGCCAGCGTCAGGTACATCATGCTGTAGCCGTGGCACATGCTGTAATCAGGGTGGGCGTCCATGAAGGCAACGGCTTCGTGCAAGGCATCGTGCACCAGGAAGTCATCGTCGGCAGCGAACACCATGTAAGGGGTCTGCAACTGCTCGATACCGTAGGCCAGTTTGGCGCGAATGCCCCAATAACCGAACTGCGGCAGGTGCTGATAATCCACGTTGGCAAATTGCCCGGCCACCCCCGGCAATGCCTCGGCGGACGAGTCCAGCACCAGGATCCTGCACGGCAGGGTGCTGTAGAAACGCACGGCCCTGCGCAAAAACGCCGGGCGTTCGTGAGAGATCAGCACAACGGTCAACTGTTCGTTGAGTGCCAAACCGTGTCCAGAACTGTTCTTGCCTTGCATATTTTCCCCACAAGCGGCGAGTCGCCGAAAACTCTGCGTTGTTTGTCGATTAACGTACGCGGCGCAGATAACCATCCGGCGCGACTGTGATCAGCAACTTGCTGTGAATGGACTGGTCGATCTCGAAATCACGGTTCTCTTCCAGGTATGCCCACACGGCGGTTTTCGGGTTGTCACCCTTGCCCCACGGACGATCCGGAAAGGCGTCTTCCGGCATGTCTTCGACCACGGTGTCCATGACCACGCAGTAGCTGCCGACCGACACCAGGGGTGCATAGAGACGCAGTTCCTCGAGGACGTGCTCGTGGGTATGGTTGGAGTCCAGCACCACCAGCACCTTCTTGCCCTGCACGCGCTCGCGCACCTGGTCGACGATGGCCTGATCGATGCTCGAACCCTGGATCATGCTGATGCGTTTGAACATCGGATGCGCTTCGATGGCTTCACGGTTGTGCTGGCGAATGTCGATGTCGACGCCCAGCACTTCACCATGACCGATCAGCTCCAGGATCGAGGCGTAGAACACCAGCGAACCGCCGTGGGCGATACCGGTTTCAACGATCACGTCCGGACGCAGGTTCCAGATGATTTCCTGCATGGCGACCATGTCCTGCGGGAACTGGATGATCGGCCGGCCCATCCAGCTGAAGTTGTAGGTGTATTTGTGTTTGGCAGTAGTGCCGACCCAGTCCAGGGACTCGGTTTGCAATGCTTTGTCTTTCTGCAGGCCTTCGATGTTGGCCTTCACTTCTTCGCAAAACTGCTCATGTGGATTCATTGCAACTCTCCAAAAATTCGGGAAACGGCTTACTTGAACACCTTGGCGTCCGGGTAAGGCACCGTGTTGTTCTTGATGATCCTGGCGGGATTGCCCACCACGACCGAAAAATCCGGGACATCTTTCGTCACCACGGCGCCCGCGCCGATGGTCACCCAGCGACCGATGCGCAGGCGCGGCAGAATCGTGGCGTTGGTACCGATAAAGGTGCCGTCACCGATCTCCACGCAGCCGGCGATACAGACGCCAGGTGCCATGAACACCGAATGGCCGATCCGCCCTTCATGCCCCACCACGCTGCCGGCGCTGATACTGGTGTTGTCGCCGAGTTCGACTTCGGCCTGCATCAACACGCCTTCCTGCAGGTAACTGCCCTGCCCCATGCGGATCATGCTCAGGTCGATACCGGGATGGATGAACTGGCCCAATTGCGCGCCGGCCTCTACCAACTGGCAGGTGGTTTCGTAGCGTAAACGGGTACTGCCGGTGATCAGATTGACGAAGCGCACGTCCGGTCCATTGAGCTCGGCCACCCGCTCCGAACCGCCGACCACCGGCACGCCGTAAAACAGCGTGCCGTGCTTGCGCGGATCGTTGTCGAGAAACGCAAACTCGATGTTCGGCGTGCTGCGCTTGACGGCCTGCAGCATGCGCACCGCTTCCGGGTTGGCAGCGCCCAGCAGATACATCTTCACGGTGCGTTCCTGCTGGCCAGCAAGTCGAGCACCACTTGCACCACGCGCTGCTGATCGGCGTCAGTCATTTCGTGATAACTCGGCAGATTGAAAGCGCGCTCCGGCAGGGCGAAGGACACCGGGGTGTCAACGTTGTGCTCGCTGAACATCGGCAGCGTCGACAGCGGCCAGAAAAATACTCGGGCATCGATGTCGGCGGCCTGGAACGCCGCGATCAGTTGCTCGCGATGGATACCGGTATCGGCATCGAACACCACGGTCGGCATCCAGTAACCGTTGCGCCCGTGAGCCGGCTCGGGATTGAGCGACACGCCCGGCACGCCTTCCAGCGCCTGCGCATAGTTGGCAAAGATCGCCCGCTTGCGCGCAATCAACTCTTCGATGCGCTCGACCTGCGCGCAGCCGACCGCCGCCTGCAGGTTGCTCATCTTGTATTTGAAACCGACGAATTCCGGCCAGAACTGCTTTGTGCAACCCGCTACACGGCCATGGTTGGACAGGGTCAGCACGCGCTCATACAAGGCCTTGTCCGAGGTGACGAACATTCCGCCCTCGCCGGTGGTCATGGTCTTGGTGCCATGGAACGAGAACGCTCCGAAGGCCCCCAGCGAACCGGCAGCCTTGCCACGCCACTGCGAGCCGATGGCTTCGGCGGCGTCCTCGATCACCGGAATGCCGAATTCCTTGCCGATGGCCAGCAAGGCATCCATGTCGCAAAGATTGCCGTAGAGGTGCACCGCAAGAATGGCTTTGGTTTGCGGAGAAATGGCGTTCCGGACCTGCTGCGGATCGAGGCACCAGCTATCGGCCAGGACATCGACAAACACCGGTGTGGCACCCAGGTAGGTAATCGGTGCTGCCGAGGCGATCCAGTTGGTGTTGGCCAGGATCACTTCGTCGCCGGCACCGATGCCCAATGCCGCCATGCCCATGTGCAGGGCGCCGGTGCAACTGGAAGTAGCGATCGCGTAGGTCGACCCCAGATGCTCGGCGAAACCGTGCTCGAAACGGGTCAGGTATTCGTAGCAACGCGCGCCCCAGCCGTTCTGCACGGCGTCCAGGGCATATTGCGCTTCGAGTTCGCCGACACTCGGTTTGGTGTAGTGAATTCTGCTCATTGAATGATCAACTCCGGAACGGCGACGACAAAGCGTGCGCCCCATGCTTTGGCCGACGACAACTGCTGCGTCACTTCGCTCAGCAGATTCCACGGCAGAACCAGGATGTAGTCAGGCCGCTCTTGCGCAATGCGCTCGGGCGCCACGATCGGAATGCGGCTGCCCGGCAGGCACTTGCCCTGCTTGTGCGGGTTGGCGTCGGCGACCCAGGCCAACAGGTCAGGCTTGACCCCGGCGTAGTTGAGCAACGTGTTGCCTTTGGCGGCGGCGCCGTAGCCGACCACTCGCTTGCCATCGGCCCTGGCCTGCAACAGGAAGCGCAGCAGGTCATGCTTGATGCGTTCGGCGGCCGGCGCCAGCGTGGCGTAGTACTCAGTGGTTTTCACACCTGCGTCGAGCTCGGCCTGCAGCTGCTGTTGCACCGCTGGCTGCACGGCACGGCGTTCGCCATCCTTGCGCTGCACGAACACCCGCAATGAGCCGCCGTGAGTGCTCAACTGGCTGACGTCGAACACTTCCAGCCCGTTGCGCTCGCACAGCGTCTGCACGGCGGTCAGGGACAGGTAGGAATAGTGTTCGTGATAGAGCGTGTCGAACTGCGCGCCGGCCATCAGCGTCAGCAGTTGCGGAAATTCGAACGTGGCGACGCCGGTCGGTTTGAGCAGCGCGGCGAAACCACCGAGGAAGTCATTGATATCCGGCACGTGGGCCAGCACGTTGTTGGCGGCCATCAGGTCGGCGGCCCAGCCTTCGCTTTTCAGCTGGGCCGCGGTGTCGCGACCGAAGAACAGTTCACGAATCTCCAGGCCTTTTTCCCGTGCTGCCTGCGCGGTGCTGCGGGTCGGCTCGACGCCCAGGCAGTGGATGCCGCGACCGGCGACGTATTGCAGCAGGTAGCCGTCGTTGGCGGCGACTTCCACTACGCGGCTGTCAGCCGTCAGGCCAAAGCGCTCGACCATCTCGGCCACATAGCGCTCGGCATGGGCCAGCCAGGTGCTGGAGAACGAACTGAAATAGGCGTACTCGGCGTCGAACAGGCTGTCGGCGCTGGTGTAATCCTCGGTCTGCACCAGCCAGCACTGCTGGCACACGGCGACCTTCAGCGGCACCCATTGCTCGGCCTGCTCCAGCCGATCGGCATGCACGTAGGCGTTGGACGGTGGCGAGGTGCCGAGGTCGATCAGCGGCAGGCTCAGCGGTGCGGCGCACCCACGGCAGTTCATAGACGCACTCCAGCAAAGTGTTGATCGAGCGCGGGATGGCTGGAATCACGCGCTGACAAATTATTGACAGGCAACGGCCAGGCAATCGCCAGCCGTGGATCGTTCACCGACAGGCCAGCCTCGTGCTCCGGCGCGTAATCGGCGCTGTGCAGGTAAAGCAGCTCGGCATCTTCGGTGAGGGTCTGGAAACCGTGGGCGAAACCGGCGGGAATCAACAGGCTGCGACCGTCGCCGGCCTTCAGGTGCTCGGCATGCCAGTGCAGGAAAGTTTCCGAATCCGGGCGCAGGTCCACCGCCACGTCCCACACTTCACCGCGCAGGCAGGTGATCAGCTTGGCTTCCGGGGCATTGGCGTTCTGGTAATGCAGACCGCGCACACTGCCCTTCTCACGGGTGCAGGAATGGTTGATCTGGCGGATGTGAAATTCGCCGCCGAACGCTTTCAGGCTGCCTTCGCAGAACAGCCGGGCGAAGTGCCCGCGCTGATCTTCGAAGCGTTTGTGCTGGACGCTGAACAGCCCGGCCAGCGGCAACTGTTTCAAGGAAAACTCGCTCACAGCGCGCCCCGGTACAGGTTCAGTTGGCCGAGGGTCACGGTGCGCATGTCATCGCCGTTCTGCCACGCCAGATGCCAGTCGAGGGTCTGGGTCAGGCATTGCTGCAACGACCAGCGCGGCTGCCAGCCCAGCACCTGACGGGCGCGGCTGCTGTCCAGGCGCAGCAGGCCGGCTTCATGCAGCTCGCTCGGCTCGATGCGCAGACCACGGGCCTGCGGCCAGCGATTGGCGAGCAGTTCGACCACTTCGCCGACGCTGCACATGTCCGTTTCGCCCGGGCCGAAGTTCCACGCCCCGGCGTATTCCGGGCCCTCTTCGTAGAGCCCGGCGGCCAGCTGCAGGTAGCCGGCCAGCGGCTCCAGCGCGTGTTGCCATGGGCGCACGGCTTGCGGGTAACGCAGGGTCACCGGCTCGTCGGCCGACCAGGCTTTCAGTACGTCGGGAATCAGGCGCTCTGGGGCGAAGTCACCGCCACCCAGCACGTTGCCGGCTCGCGCCGTGGCCAGGGCCAGACCATGTTCGGCGTACTTGTCGGCCGGGAAGAACGACGCGGCATAAGACTGCGCCAACAACTCGCAGCAAGCCTTGCTGCTGCTGTAAGGGTCGTGACCACCGAGGGCTTCGTCCTCGCGGTACGGCCACAGCCATTCCTTGTTGGCGTAAACCTTGTCGGTGGTCACCAGCACACAGGCCCGCACGCAACCGACCTGACGAATCGCTTCGAGCAGGTTCAGGGTGCCCATGACGTTGCTGGAATAGGTGCCGAGCGGATCGCGATAACCTTCACGCACCAGTGGCTGGGCCGCCAGGTGCAGGACGATTTCCGGCTCGGTGTCGGCGATGATTTCCAGCAAGGCGCCCAGGTCTCGCAGGTCGCCACGCTGGTCGTTGATGCCTTCGTGCACCCGCGCCAGTTCGAACAGGCTCGGCTCGGTCGAAGGATCGAGGGAGAAACCGCTGACTTGCGCGCCGAGGCTTTGCAGCCACAGGGTCAGCCAGCTGCCCTTGAAACCGGTGTGTCCGGTGACCAGAACCCGCTTGCCGCGCCAGAACTCAGGACTCAGGCCCATTGCTTCCATGGGGCCTCCCCGCTCTGCCACAGCGCTTCGAGATGGTTCTTGTCGCGCAGGGTGTCCATTGGCTGCCAGAAACCTTCGTGCTGGTAGGCCAACAGCTCACCGCGCTCGGCCAGACCGTCCAGCGGACCGGATTCCCACGAGGTCGAATCACCTTCGATCAGCGGCAGGACTTTCGGTGACAGCACGAAGAAACCACCGTTGATCCAGCCACCGTCACCCCGCGGTTTTTCTGTGAACCCGAGTACCCGGTCACCGTCTCGATCCAGAGCACCATATCGGCCCGGTGGCTGCACGGCAGTCACTGTAGCCAGTTTGCCGTGGGTCAGATGGAAGTCGACCAGTGCGCTGATGTTCAGATCAGAAACGCCGTCGCCATAGGTGAAGCAGAAGGCTTTTTCGTCTTCCAGATAGCGCGAAACTCGACGCAGACGGCCACCGGTCATGGTTTCCTCACCCGTGTCCACCAGCGTCACGCGCCATGGTTCACTGTAGTTCTGGTGAACGTCCATGCGGTTTTCGCGCATGTCGAAGGTCACGTCGGAGGTGTGCAGGAAGTAGTTGGCGAAGAAGTCCTTGATCGCGTAGCCCTTGTAGCCGAGGCAAATCACGAAGTCGTGAATTCCGTGGGCGGAATACTGTTTCATGATGTGCCAGAGAATTGGCTTGCCACCGATCTCGATCATCGGTTTCGGTTTGAGGTGCGACTCTTCACTGATGCGCGTGCCCAGGCCACCCGCCAAAATAACTGCCTTCATGGTCTCCCCTCTCGTTCGTCACAGGGCTGCGCGCGGCTTTCCAAGCTTTGCGGCCGTCTGGCTAAACCTTTCTGCCGGTCCGGGCGTCGGGGCAATGGCCGCGAGCGCTCGTTTTATGGCGATTTGAGGGGGACTTGCAGGAAACGCGCCAGCTCCACCGGCACTGCGTCGATGGGGACACGGGCATGAAAAAAGGGATGAGTCGTTGCCGGACTCATCCCTTTCATCGAGCGGCTTCAATCAATCGATCGGATCAACCGAACAGGGCAAACCCGTCGGTAGCGGCTGGCAGGGTGAACGCCAGGCCGTCTGCGGTCTGGATGTGTTCGATGTTGTTGAAACCCGCATACCAGCCCGCCAGTTTCACGCCACCGGTCGGCGCACCGACACTGCCGTCATTGGCGCTGTGCAAATAGGCGTCGTCGCCGATACGGGTCACGTTCAACTGGCTGGCGTTGGCAATGGTGTTCAGGATCAGGGTGTCGTTCAGGCTGGTGCCGCTGTCCTGAATCACCACCAGACCGGAGGTGTTCACCACGTAAGTGTCATCACCTTCACCGCCATTGGCGAAACCACCGGAGACCTGCTGGCCGGCAAGGTTGAGAATCAACCGGTCGTCACCCTCACCTCCGAACAACGAGTAGCTGCTGCCCTTGCCGGTCAATACGTCGTTGCCGATACCGCCGATGGCGCTGCCGTTGACCACCGTCACGGTGTCGTTGCCGTCTTCACCGAATGCGTTGGTGCCCAGATCGTTTTCGGCACTGACAATCACATCGTCGCCCGCCCCGCCATACAACTGATCGGCCTGCGCATTATCAGCCACACCTTCGAGGCTGAACGGTCCGATGTCGGATACCAGGCCGCCGTAGATGACGTCGTTGCCGTCACCGCCATTGATCAGATCGCTGCCGCGCCCGCCTTCCAGGTAGTTGTCCGCTTCGTTGCCGGTCAAGGTGTCGTCGAAATGACTGCCCATCACGCCTTCGACATTGACCAGCGTATCGCCCTGTGCATCGCCACCCAGGTTGATACCGGTCTGCAGATTGATCTCTACCGCCGTGGCACTGGTGAGGTACCAGACGTTATCGATGCCGTCTCGACCATCGACCGTATCACCGCCACCACCACCGATGAACGTTTCGTTGCCGGCCGAACCGATGAAGAAATCAACGTACTGACTGCCTTCGATCAATTCGATGCTGGTGTATTCAGGCATCGGATCCCAAGGCTTGTAGACTGCACCACTCAGGTCGATCGTCATCGGCATGAAGGCGTATTTGAAGCTGATCAGATCCTGCCCCTGTCCGCCATCCAGGCCGAAATACCAGGCCATGCCGGTCGCGTAAAAAGTGTCGTTGAAGTCACTGCCACGGATGATCTCGATGTTCTGGAACGTATCGCCATCAGCGATCCCCGAAAACTCTCGGGTTGCCCAGTTCAGCGTCATGGCGACCGTGCTGTCGCCGTAGCTGAGCACATCGATACCGTCGCCACCGTCGAAGGAGTCGCCTTTGGCACCGCCGAACAGCACGTCGTTGCCACTGCCGCCGACGATCGTGTTCCAGGTGTCGTTGCCGTAGCCGGTAAAGTCGCCGGTCCCGGTGTACGTCAGGTTTTCAACGAACGGATCCAGGTGCATCTCGGACAGCGTGGTGTACACCTGATCGGTGCCGCCCATGAAGCCCTCGGCTTCTTCGATGGTCACACCGGTGCTGTTGATGATGTACACATCGTTCCAATCGCCACCGGCCAGGGTCACGCCACCGATGTTGGCGGTAAACTGATCGGCATTGTTGGTGCCAACGATCTTTTCGACATTGCGAAAGGTGTCGCCCACTGCATTGATACCACTGCCGATCTCGATGGTGACCGGCCCCGCGTTCCATTTATAGCTCACCGTGTCGTAGCCATCGGAGCCGTCAATGATCATCGACCCTTCGGAGCGATAGATCAGATCGTCGAACTTCGAACCTTCAATGGCTTCGATACCGGTGAAGGTGTCTCCGTAGGCAATGGTCAACCCGTCATAGTTGCTCCAGTCCGCGATTCTCACCCCTTCGAGACTGTCGCTGTAGCTGACGGTATCGAAACCTTCGCCACCCACGAAGTGATCCGCCCCGTCGCCACCCCACATCCAGTCGTTGCCGGCACCGCCAACGATCTCGTTGTCGGTGTCACTGCCATAGGCCTTGAAATCACCTGTACCGGTGAAGGTCAGTTTCTCGATGAAAGGGTCCATCTTGATGGTGTTGAGGCTGGTGCGCAGCTCGTCGTAACCGCCGTAGCTTTCTTCGATGATGGTCACGCCTTCGCTGCCGACGATATACACATCGTCACCCCAGCTACCGTCCAGCGTCACACCGGCAATGTTGCCGGTGAAGGTGTCGTTGAAAGACGTACCGATGACTTTCTCGACGTTGAGCAAGGTGTCGTGCTTGCCCTCGGCACCCGTGACAGTCGACGCGTCATTGCCGATCTCGACACTGACTGCCGAAGACAGTACGCGATAATCCGCCGTATCAAACCCCTCGCCACCATCCAGTACGTCCGATCCGGCACTGCCAATCAGTTGGTCATCCGACTCCAGTCCATAGAGTTCATCATTGCCATCGGTGCCCACCAGGTAGTCCACGTCACTCGTTCCATTCACTACTGACATTTGTTTCTTCCTTGCGTTGTTGTTGAACCGGATACCGTCAAAGAGCGCTGAGCGTCAGCTTGCTGAAAATAAACTTCGAACCCATGACTTCGGTCATTTCAAACGACGTCACAGGGAAGGAATCGACTCGAGAAAAAAAAAAAAACAGGCGATCCGGGATCGCCTGTTTTCAATCATCGATGCCCCCACCAAACCATCATGGAGGCGTCTGTCCTGCTATCAACCGAACATCGCGAACCCGTCATTGCCGGTTGGCAGGTTGATGAACTTGCCGTCAGAGGTCTGGATATATTCAATGTTGTTGAAACCGGCGAACCAGTCCTTCAGTCGCACGCCGTCTTCCGGAGTCTGGCCTTCGAAGACGCTGTACTGATGCAGGAACAGATCATTGCCGACCCGGTCGAGCAGCAGTTGCTGAGTACTGATGTTCGTCAGGATCAACGTGTCGCCGGAACTGGTGCCGGTGTCCTGAATGGTGACCAGTTTCGTGGTATTGACGATGTAGGTGTCATTATCCTCGCCGCCGAACGCCGAACCCGGACCACCTACCAGAACCAGTTTGTCAGCACCCGCGCCACCGAACAGCGAGTAGCCGGCGCCAATCCCGGTCAGCGTATCGTTGCCTTCACCACCATCAGCCATGCCATACCCCACGGTAATGGTGTCATTGCCGGCTTCACCAAAGGCCTGGGTGCCTCGGTCATCGGGGGCGCCAACGATGACGTCGTCGCCATTGCCGCCATACAGAAGGTCGGCCTGCGGCCCACCCGCTGCGACATTCACCGCGAACGGTCCGAGCGGGGTGTACAGGCTGCCATAGATGACATCGTTGCCATCCCCGCCATAAATGACGTCGTTACCCAGACCGCCCTCCAGACCATTGGCGGCAGCATTGCCGATCAACGTGTCATTGAAGTTCGTCCCGATCAGACTCTCGATATTGATGAAGACATCGCCCTCGGCATCACCACCCTGGCTGACACCGGTCTGCAGGTTGATATTCACGGCGGTGGCGTTGTTGGCGTACCAGACCGTGTCGATGCCTTCACGACCGTCGAATACGTCGGCACCGGCTCCACCCACGAAGTTGTCGTTGGCGGTGGAACCCAGGAACGTGTCAGCGAAACGACTGCCCTGGAAGATCTCGATCCCGGCGAAGGTATCGCCCGCTGCATCGCCGGCGTTGGCGTTGGTTTTCAGGTCGATGGTGACCGCGCTGTCCGATGACTCATAGCTGACCATGTCCAGGCCAAGACCGCCGTTGATTGCGATTGCCGCAGAGTTGCCGACGAAGACATCGTTGTATTTCGAGCCCGTCATTGCCTCGATGCTGTTGTAGGTGTCGCCTGCTGCGATCCCCGAGTTGACACCGGTTTTCAGGTTGATGCTGACGCCCGTTGTGCTGTCGTCATAGGACACCGTGTCCATGCCCGCGCCACCGATGAACTGGTCGGCACCGCCACCTCCCTTGAAGATATCGTTGCCCGCACCGCCAGTGATGATGTTGTCGCTGTCATTGCCCACGCCGGTAAACGAGCCGGTGCCGACATAAGTCAGACGCTCGATATTGGCCGCCAGCGTGTGATCCTTCCAGCTGACCCGTACCTCATCGTTGCCACCGCCGGCCTGTTCGATGATGGTCACACCACCGCCATTGACGTAGTAGATGTCATCTCCGGCGCCGCCTTCAAAAGTCGCGAAGCTGATGGCGGCGGCCGTGAAGGTGTCGTTGAAGGACGAACCGATGACCTTGTCGATCTCCGTCAGGGTGTCGCCCTGCGCATCACCACCGACACCCGCCAGACCGGTACCCGGACGAATATCCACGTTGACTGCCGCCGACGAAGACGAGTAATCGACCGTATCGAAGCCACCGAGACCACCGTTGAACGCAAACACGCGACCATCGGCAATGAATGTGTCGTTGTATTTGGAGCCACTGATCGCTTCGATGCTGTCATAGACGTCACCTGCAGCGATTCCGCTGTTGACCCCGGTCTTCAGATTGAGCGTGACACCTACGGTGCTGTCGTCATAGGACACGGTGTCCATGCCTGCGCCACCGATGAACTGGTCGGCACCGCCACCTCCCTTGAAGATATCGTTGCCCGCACCGCCAGTGATGATGTTGTCGCTGTCATTGCCCACGCCGGTAAACGAGCCGGTGCCGACATAGGTCAGACGCTCGATATTGGCCGCCAGGGTGTGGTCCTTCCAGCTGACGCGTACCTCATCGTTGCCACCGCCGGCCTGTTCGATGATGGTCACACCACCGCCATTGACGTAATAGGTGTCATCTCCGGCGCCGCCTTCATACGTGGCATACAACGATGCCTCAGTCGTGAAGGTATCGTTGAACGCCGAACCGATGACCTTTTCGATACCGGTCAGGGTCACGCCTTGCGAATCGCCACCAACACCTGCCAGTCCAGTGCCCGGACGAATATCCACATTGACTGCCGCCGACGATGTCGAGTAATCGACCGTATCGAAACCGGCGCCGCCATCAATAGCAGTGATCCGGCTATCGACCACGAAGGTGTCGTTGTAATTGGACCCGGCGATCACTTCGATACTGTTATAAGTGTCACCCGCTGCAATGCCCGAGTTGACGCCGGTTTTCAGGTTGATGCTCACTGCAACGGTGCTGTCGTCGTAGGACACCGTGTCGCGCCCCGCGCCACCGAAAAACTGGTCGGCACCGCCGCCGCCCTTGAGGATGTCGTTATTTGCACCGCCAGTGATGATGTTGTCGCTGGCGTTGCCTACGCCGGTGAACGAACCGGTGCCGACATAAGTCAGGCGCTCGATATTGGCCGCCAGGGTGTGATCCTTCCAGCTGACCCTCACCTCATCGTTGCCACCACCGGCCTGTTCGATGATGGTCACACCACCGCCGTTGACGTAATAGATGTCATCTCCGGCGCCGCCTTCATAGGTGGCATACAACGATGCCTCAGTCGTGAAGGTATCGTTGAACGCCGAACCGATGACCTTTTCAATACCGGTCAGCGTGTCGCCTTGCGCATCACCACCGGTGCCGGGCAACCCGGTACCCGGACGAATGTCGACATTGACCCCGGCGGGCGAAGCCGAGTAATCGACCGTGTCGAAAGCGGCGCCACCGTCAATTTTGTCAGCCCCGGCACTCCCGATAATCACATCATTGCCACCCAGGCCATTGATCTCGTCATCCCCGCTCGTACCGTTCAGCGTATCCGCGCCGTTTGTCCCGTTGATTACTGCCATTACATCTTCCTTGCCTTGTTTGTGAACCGGTACAGGCCAGCGTGGCGATCACACGTCATCGCGGCATCATTTTCTTGAACTGCAATGTGTTGATATCGACAGGTAACACCTTGCGCTTGAGCACGTTGCAAAGAAATGTATCGAGAATGAAATAAAGACGAACAGGCGGGCAAAAAAAAACAGGCGACTGCAATAGTCGCCTGTTTATTTGGGAGCGCGGATGAACCGGTCAGTCCGCCAGCCAGCCGTTTTCCCAGTACCGCAGGTTGTCGCCACGCAGGACGTAATCACGCAGCACGACCTCGCGCAATTCGTCGCCCATGCGGTAGCTGGCGTCCGGATCGGCCAGGTGCATGCGGATCGCCTGCAGCCACTCATCCGTGGTGTTGGTCTTGATCCGCGTGCACGGCAGATAACCGCGATAGGCCTCGGTGTCGGTGCAGATCACCGGGTAGCCGCAGGCGCCATATTCCAGCAGACGCAGGTTGCTCTTGCAGTCGTTGAAGATGTGGAACTCAAGCGGTGCCAGGGCCAGGTCAAGGTTGAGGCTGGCCAGCTTAGCCGGGTACACGTCCAGTCCGATCACGCCGTGGAACTCATGCATGTACGGTCGCAGGTCGTCGGGGCACATGCCGAAAAACACCCAGTCGACTTCGTTGGCCAGTTCGCGCACCACATCGGCGATGACCGCGAGGTCGCCATGGTGACTGGTCCCGCCGCCCCAGCCGACCCGTGGTTTTTTCGAGGTGCGACGCTGACTGCGCAAATCGCTCCACAGGTGTTTGGCCAGCATATTCGGGACGACCCGAATGTCGCTGTGCATGCTCGACAGTGCATTACCCAGCGGCGCCGTGGACACCACGACCCGGTCACACATGCCGATGGCGCGCCGGACCAGTTTTTCCATCTCGTCCTTGTTCGGCATGTTGCGGATGTGTGCATTGCGATGGGGAACGTCGATCACATAGTCATCGAGTTCATAGATCCGCCGGGCATTCGAGTATTTCTGCAGGATCGGGATTTCGTTGATTGGCGCTTCGGCATAGCGCCCCTGCAAAATGATCACGTCAGGGGATTGGCGCTCGACTTCGATGATCGTCGGCAGGTTGTAGTGAATTCGCCCCAGCGCCCTGCCCGCCGCTTCCAGCTCGATCAGTGGCTGGGTCACACGATAGTGACCGATGGCCGACGCATTGACCGGCAGCGCCAGGATCTTCGGCAATTGCGGATGCGAAAACGGACTCCAGCCGGTACGCAGGCCCGGATCGAGACGGAAGCTCGAACCGCCCAGACCGTTGAGCGCCAGGTTGGCGTTGTACGCCGGATCCCGCGCGACGATCGGTAACCAGCGCTTGTAGAACGTTTCCTGTTCCTGGCCGAGCCGTGCTTCTTCGCCGTCCTTCGGCGCCTGTGCCGGCTGTGCGCCCAACGCCAGCTGAGCGTAAGGCGTCCACACCACCAGGTAACCTTCCCGGCCGACCCGCAGGCACAGATCCACTTCATTGAGCGACTGTGCCAGATCCTGCTGATCGAGGCCGCCGACCGCCTCGAACACGGCCTTGCGCACCATCAGGCAATCGCCACCAACGGCGCTCAGGTCATGAGCGACGAGCAGCCGGTACATGTACCCCGTCGCCTGCAGGGTCTCTCCGTAAAACGGTACGCCGGCCGGCCCTTGCAAGCCGAGAATAAGGCCGGCGTGCAGGATCCGCCCATCCGGATTGAACAGCTTGGCGCCGACCACACCGACTTCCGGTCGCTGGGCGTGATTGAGCATTTCCGCCAGCCAGTCGCCCTGGGTGATCACGGCATAAGGATTGAGCAGCAGGACGTATTCGCCCCGCGCCTGACTCACCGCCGCATTGCGCACCGCCGCCATGTTGTCTTGCTGCGGGCAGTCCAGAATGCGGATCCGCTCGCTGCCCAGCTGCCCCATTCCCTCGAACCAGGCCCGTGCTTCGGCACTCTCGCTGCCGTTGTCGACCAGCAGCAACTCATACTCGGCATAGAGGGTTTTCTCCAGCAGGCTCTCGACACAGCGCTGCACGGCTGCCGTCTGATCCTTGCTGACTATGACGATCGACACAAGAGGCTGACGATCATGGTGATAATCGACCCGGTTGAGCAGCGCCGAGGCGCCATTGCGAATCTCGTGGACGATGCCCAGACGCGCCAGGTGAGCCGAGATCAACTGCGAGTTGCGGTCCGCCATTTGCGGTTCGGACAGCCACTTGGAGAGGTCGTACGCCGACTCCAGCAACACCTCGGAAACATGACCGACGACGTGCGTGCCGTCCTGCTCGACCATGCGCCACAGCACATCGTGGGGCGCCAGTTCACCGAATGCGGAATCGAAACCGCCCAGGGCGAGAAAGCGCTCGCGCTCGAAGGCCAGCGCCCTGCCCACATACGGGTAGCTGCGCATCAGGTCCAGGTTGAAGTCCGGCTTGAACACAGGCTCGGTCGACTCACCCTGGCTCAGACCTCCTTCATCGCTGTAGAGGCAGGTAACGGTGCGCGAGAGCGCGATACGTTCGGCCATCACCAGCAACGCCGGCACCACCAGACGATCACCGGCGCGCAGCAGATAGAACCAGTCGGCACCGTCGAGCTGCGGCAACAATTCGTTGATCTGTTGCTGCCAGTCATCCTGCAGCGGCATGCGCACGATGCGCTCCTGCAACTGCGCCTCGGTGCAGGACGCGGAGAGCACGATGGTCAGCTCCGGCAGGTATTCCTGTGCGGCCAGCGATTGCAGGGTGAGTTCGAGCGCCGAACGACTGCCCTGTTCGTCGATGATCACCGGAACGATTTTCGGCACGCGCGGCCAGGCGGCCAGCGTGTCCGGCAACAGTTCACGCTGGCCTTCGGTCAATGCGCGACAGGCCAGCCACTGGGCGTACAGCTCGGCAAAACTGACACTGGCGATTCCGACATGCCAGTCCTGCGTGGTCTGCTTGGTGCCCAGCGTGCGGCTCAGTGGCAACTCTTCCCAGACCCGCGGAGTTTCCAGGGCCCTGGTGATCGGCACATAACGGACCCAGCCCGGCGCCGGTGCGGATTCGCCGCTGCGCGCCTTGAGCATCTGCGTCAGCCATTGCCGCTCGGTCTCGGCTGCATCGCGCATCGCTTGCTGGCTGCTCAAACGCTCAGGGTACAGGCGCTCGATGCTCAGGACATGGTTCGACATCACTACGTTGCCGCGTCGCAGCAGGCAGACGTACAAAGCAAAATCGAGCGTGGCGACAAAACAGTGACCGGACTGGGTCAGGGCCGGCAACAGCTCCTGCACATCGGATCGACGAAACAGGGCATTGCTGAAGCCACCGAGAATGTTCACCGGGAAATTCTCGAAGATCGCCAGCAGGTCATCGCCCTTGAACAATCCGCACACCGGAGACAACGGCGTGTTCTCCAGGCGCGACGGCAACGGCAGGTCGCCAGCATCCCAGAACAGGCGCTGGGCGAGTACCAGATTGACGTCCTGCTGGTCGATCAGCGTCTGTGCCTGGCGTTCGACGCAGGTGGAAAACAACTGATCGTCATCACACAGAAACTTGATGAACTCACCCGTCGCCTGCTCCAGGCACGCATGCAGGTTACCCACCAGCCCGAGCGTCCGGGGATTGCGCACATAACGAACCGTAACCCCGCTGCTCTCGGTGACCGAAGCGACAATGGCCTCGATCTCACTGCCACGACTGTCGTCGCAGACGATGATTTCGAGATTGCCATAGCTTTGGCTCACGGCACTGCTCAAGGCCTTTTCAAAAAAGCGCGGATTGAAGGCGGGAATGACGAGGCTGACAAGCGGGAGTGAATTCACGGCGGACTCGCAAGCGGCGGGAACCCGCCCGGAACAGCGAGCCCTTTGAAACCGCAAAAGAAGAACAATAAATACAGAACGGTCAGAGCAACCGGGCGCTTGCGCGCCCGGTCAGCATCAGATCTTGTTGAACAGGCCCAGCTGGCTGATTTTGCTGAACGCCAGTTGCGAGGCCTGCAGCATGGTCTGCTGCAAGGTCAGGCGGGTCATCACTTCGGCAGGATCCGAATCACGAATCGAACCCTGAGTGGTGGTATTCGCCTGAGTCAGGCTCTGGTTGGTGGTGTTCTGGTCATCCAGCGACTGTCCGCGGGCACCGATCGAAGTCACCGCCGAACCGATCTGGTTGGACGCGCTGTCGATGTTGCCCAGCGCCGACTCCATGGCACCCTGGAATTTCTGCTTGGCCACCGGATCACCATCGATCGGCGCATTCAGCGCCGTGACCATCTGGCCCAGGGTGTCGAGCACGTTCTGGGTCTGGTGGTTGTTGGACTGGATCGAGAACTGATCGCCCGCACCTGGCGTACCGCCGAGGGTGAACGTCACACCGGCGGCGGTAGCATTGTTGCCGACCAGCGTGCCCGACGAAACCGGCTTGCTGTCAGCGGTGACCGGCGCGGCGTACAGGTCGAAAGCCGTGGCGCTGGTGAACTTCAGGATCGCACCGCCGCCGGACGGGAATGCCGCGTCGTAGGCCGCCTGGTTGGTTACGCCGGAGCCCGTGATGACCGCGGTCGACGGGTTGCCCGCGCTGCGCGAGGTGGTGAACGAGTCAGGTGTGGCCGCCAGCTGGAAGCTGTGGCCGGCGATGACCGCATCCGGGTTGGTGTCGCCAGGCTTGAGGTTGATGTTCAACTTCAGGTCGACACCACGGAAGCTGACGGTCTGGTTGGCACCGTTGCTGTTGGTGATAGCACCGCTCTGACTGGCTTCGCTCGTCACGTCGTTGCCCAGGGCATCGGTGATTTTCAACTGCGTGCTGCTGATGAAATCAACGGTGTAAGGCTGGCCGGCCGCGAACTTGGCGTTGTACGTCGCAGCAGTGCCAACGATACCGTTGGTCAGCACCACACGACCATCATCGACGGCAGGCGCGGTCATGGTGGTCGTGGTGCGGCTGGTGTTGATGGTCTGCTGGAATGCATCCCAACCCGTGGTGTTGGTGGCTACCGAGAGGCCGTCGCCAATGCCCAGGTTGATCTGGGTCTGGTCACCATTGTAGGTGTAGGTGCCATCGGCATTCTGCGAGTAAGGCGCGGTATCGGTCTTGGAGCCGGAAAACAGGTAATTGCCATTGGCATCCTTGGAGTTCATCAGGCCCAGCACTTGTTGCTGGATCTGGCTCAGCTCGGATGCGTAGGCCTTGCGGTCTGCGTCGGTGGCGATACCGTTGTTGGCCGCTAGGCCGATTTCCTTGGCGCGCTGCAAGGCCGTGGTGATGGAGTTCAGCGTGGACTCCTGCACGGTCAGTGCACTCTTGGTGGTATCGATGTTGCCCTGATATTGCTCGAGCATTGCGGCCTGTTGACCCAGCTTGAGCAGGCGTCCGGCACCGATCGGATCATCGGCGGCGGTGTTGATGCGTTGCAGGCTGCTCGCTTCGTTCGCGGTGGCAACAGTCTTGCTGTAGTTACGCTGATATTGGGAAGCTTGTGTCGCGTAATACTGAGCGGTGGAAATGCGCATGAATTACGACTCCTTAAAGACTGTTGATCAGCGTGGCGAAGGTTTCCTGCGCAGCCTTGATGATCTGCGAAGACGCTGTGTAGTACTGCTGATACTTGACCAGGTTGCCGGTCTCTTCATCCAGGTTGACCTGGGACAGCGAGTCGCGCGCACCCTTGGCCTGATCGAGGATCGTCGAGGTGGCTTCGTTGTCGGACTTGCTCTGGGCCGCCTTGGTACCGACGTTGGTCACCAGTTTGTTGTAGGCGTCGGTCAGGCTGATGCCCTTGCTGCCGGTGCCGGTGTCCACGGTCTGCTTGGTCTGCAGGCCGACCAGCGCTTGCGCGTTGCGGTTGTCCGAAGAGGCGGCGCCGGTCAGGTTGATCGTGAAGGTTTCGCCTGGCTTCGGCGTTGCGCCCACGGTGGTCTGCACGGTGAAGGTTTTCTGCACGTTCGGCGTGACCGAGGTATCCATCACCGGTGCACCGGTGGAGTCGACCATGCCGATCTTCAGGTTCAGGGTGTTGGCCTGCCCCGGCACGATGGTGCCGGTGCCGATGGTGTTGCCCTTGGCATCGACCATGTTGTACGACTGGCTGCCGCTGGTGACCGCACCCATGACCAGTTTGACCGGCGTCGAATACTTGAGCGCGTTCTGCAACTCGGCCTGGGAGGCCGGGTTGGTGATGTCGAGGGTATCGACCAGTGTCGGCTGGGTGTAGGTGCCGGAGTTGTTGGCACTGGCCACGCCGGTCAATGGTGCTGCCGCCGCGATTTTCTTCGGATCGGTGAGCACGGTCTGAATGTTGGTGGCCGCGTCACGGGTCGGGGTCACCTTGAAGGTGTCACCGGCGTTCATCGCGCCGCCGTTGAGGGCCAGGGTAAAGCCGTCGATCACTGGCGGTGGCGTGGTCGTGGTGCTGAACGAACCCATGTCGGTGCCGTCGGAGCGCTTGACCGAATAGTTGGTGGCGCTGGTGAAGGTGACCTGGTAATCGCTGGTGGTCAGCTTGCCGGTGTCCTTGATGGTGACGTTCAGGTTGCCCGAGCCTGCGCTGTTGCCTGCCGAGGCAATGCTGCGCTGGCTGATCAGCGCGGCACTGTTGATGTCATTGAAGATCGGCGCGCCGAAGTCACCGTTCTTGTCGATGCCCTGGGCTTGCTGGCGGTTCATCTGGTCGGCAATGACCAGTGCTACACGGCCCAGCTCGTTGAGCGACGGGTTGAGCACTTCATTGCGATAGGTCAGCAGACCGCCGATTTCACCGCCGCTGATTACCGAAGTGATGTCGATGGTGCTTGAGCCACGATCCATCTGGATGCCCATGCGCGACGGGTCGTCCTTGCTCGGAACGGTGCTCAGAGTGTTGGTGGTGTTGCCGACAACCAGCGGCTGACCGCTGCCGACGTAGACGTCGAAGCTGGTGCCGCGCTCGACCACTTGCGCGCCGACCAGTTCGGAGAGCTGGCGCACCGCTTCGTTACGGCTGTCGAGCAGATCGTTCGGCTGGCCGCCGCTGGTGGAAACTTCGCCGATCTTCTGGTTGAGATTGGCAATCGAGGTGGCCAGCTTGTTGACCTGGGCGGCCATGTCGCCGAGGTTGCCATTGATCGTGGTGTTCTGATCGTTCAGCTGTTTGGCCAGGGCGTTGAAGCGGCTGGTCAGCGCTTGCGAGCCGGTCAGTACCGACTGACGGGACGTGTCGTCGGTCGCCGAAGTCGCCACACCCTGCATCGAGGTGAAGAACTTCTGCAGCACGCCGGTCAGGCCTGTGTTGGTATCGGACAACGAGTTGTCCAGGGCAGTCGCCTGGCCACCGTAGGCAGCCGCTTCACTGTTGAGCGACGTGGCGGTATGCAGCTGGGTTTCCAGGTAAGAGTTGTACACCCGGCGCACGTCGGCCAGGGTCGTGCCCGTACCGATGAACACGTTGCCAGTCTGGATCGATGACTTGGTGCCCTGCACGGTTTGCTGGCGTGAATAACCGGCGGTGTCGACGTTGGCAATGTTGTTACCTGTCACAGCCAGAGAGGATGAACTCGCGGCCAACCCCGACATCCCGATATTGAGCAAACTCATGATTCAAACCTTACCTTGTGTTTATAAAGGCGTTGTTGAAACGCCGGCCGCAGCGTAGTTCTGATTTACCGTCATCTGCCTGGCAATCTGCGAAATCTTGCTTGCGTAGTTCGGGTCGGTTGCATAACCGGCCTTTTGCAATTCGCGTACAAACTGTTCTGGGTTATCGGCCGACTTCAGCACATCTTGATAGCGATTATTGCTCTGCAGCAAAGTCACCAGATCGTGGAAGCTGTCCTTGTACGAGGCGTAGGAACGGAACTCGGCCGTCTCCTTGACCATCTGCCCGTTGCGGAACTCGCTGGTGATCGCCCGGGCCGAGTCGCCCTTCCAGTTGCTGCTGGCCTTGATGCCGAACAGGTTGTGGCTGCTGGTACCGTCCTGGGCGCGCATGACCGATTTGCCATAACCGGTTTCGAGTGCGGCCTGAGCCACCAGATAACGTGGATCGACACCAATGCGCGCCGCCGCCTCTTTGGCCATCGGCAGCATGGTGTTGACGAATTCGTCGGCGTTGCTGAACGCCTTCTTCGCCGGCGCCAGCGGAATCTGCGCCATGGCGCGACCGTAAATCTGCATCTGCCCGCCGGAGGCCTTGTCCGCCTCGGCGCGGGCCAGCCAGTCGCCGTTGTACAGCGGGCCGGAACCGGTGGCAGCGGCCGTCGCGGCACGTTGCGGCAATTGAGTGGCAGCCGTCGGCGTGGCCGAAGGCACCAGACCGGCGAGCAGGCGGTCAGCCAGTTTCGGCGGCAGTGCCAGGCGACGCTGGTTGATCATTTCCATGTCATTGCGATGGGCGAGCTGGGTGTTCGGCGCATGCACCGAACGCGAAGCCCACAACGGACGTTCGCCATTGAGGCGCGACAGCGGACCGTTGGTGGCCACGGTGCCGGCGGCAATCGGCGTTTCCACCGCAGCGGCCTTGGCCAGCGCTTCCTGCTGCTTGGCAGCGGACGCGGCGGCGGCCTCGCCCGGCGCCATCGGTTTGTTCTTCGACATCTGCTTCATCAGCACGTCGGCCAGACCGATACCACCGCCCTCACGGGACAGGGAAACGGCCAGTTGCTGGTCGTACATTTCCTGATACTGCTTGGCTGCCGGGGTATTGAGCGGGTTGTCCTGGCCCAGTGCTTCAGTGGCCGAGCGCATCGACTTGAGCATCTCGCCGAGAAACAGCGATTCGAATTCCTGCGCCACCTTGCGCATGTTGCCGTCGCTGTTCTTGTCGCCGACCTTGAGCTGGTTCAGACGATTGAGGTCGGAGTACGAACCCGAATCGCTGCTGCTGACCAGACCGCTTTTGCGCATATCCATGGGCGGCGTCCTCAGATCACGATCAGGTCGGCTTGCAACGCGCCGGCCTGCTTCAGTGCTTCGAGAATGGCCATCAGGTCACCCGGTGCCGCGCCGACCTGGTTCACCGCACGGACGATTTCGTCGAGGGTGGTGCCCGGGCCGAACTTGAACATCGGCTTGGCTTCCTGCTGGGCATTCACGCGCGAGCGCGGTACCACGGCGGTCTGGCCGTTGGACAGCGGACCCGGCTGGCTGACGATCGGGTCTTCGGTGATGGTCACAGTCAGACTGCCGTGGGTCACGGCGGCCGGCGACACCTTCACGTTCTGGCCGATGACGATGGTGCCGGTACGGGAGTTGATGATGACTTTCGCCACCGCCTGACCCGGATCGACTTCAAGGTTTTCCAGGATCGACAGATAGTCGACGCGCTGGCTCGGATCGAGCGGCGCGGTGACGCGGATCGAACCGCCGTCGATGGCCTGGGCCACGCCCGGGCCAAGCATGTCGTTGATCTTGTCGACGATGCGCTTGGCGGTGGTGAAGTCGGAACGGTTGAGGTTCAGCGTCAGGCTGTTGCCCTGGTTGAAACCGCTCGGCACCGAACGCTCGACCGAGGCACCGCCGGGGATACGACCGGCCGACGGAACGTTGACGGTGATCTTCGAACCGTCACGACCTTCGGCGTCGAAACCGCCGACCACCAGGTTGCCCTGGGCGATGGCGTAGACATTGCCGTCGATACCCTTGAGCGGGGTCAGCAACAGGGTGCCGCCGCGCAGGCTCTTGGAGTTACCGATGGACGAAACGGTGATGTCGACCTGCTGACCCGGCTTGGCGAACGCCGGCAGATCGGCACTCACCGACACCGCCGCGACGTTTTTCAACTGCACGTTGCCCGATCCCGGCGGCACCTTGATGCCGAACTGCGAGAGCATGTTGTTGAAGGTCTGCAGGGTGAACGGGGTTTGCGTGGTCTGGTCGCCGGTGCCGTTAAGCCCGACCACCAGGCCGTAGCCGATCAACTGGTTGGAACGCACGCCGGAAATGCTGGCGATATCTTTCAGCCGCTCGGCTTGTGCGTTGAAGGCCGCCGACAACAAAACGGCAGCCACCATGAGGCTCTTGAAATTCAACTTGGCCACCTAGAAAGGGAACAGCGGGCTGAGGAAGAAACGGTCGAACCAGCCTGGCTGACTCGCATCGGCGAACGAACCGGTGCCCGAGTAGGTGATGCGCGCATCGGCGACCCGGGTCGACGACACGGTATTGTCGGTGGCGATGTCATCGGCGCGTACGAGGCCGGCGATCCGCACCAGTTCATCACCGGTGTTGAGGGTCATCCACTTCTCGCCGCGCACGGCGATGATGCCGTTGGGCAACACGTCGGCGACGGTCACGGTGATCGAGCCGGTCAGAGTGTTGCCCTGGGCCGCCTTGCTGTCGCCCTTGGTCGCGCGGTCGCCGCTGTAGCCGACGTCCAGGCTCAGATCGTTACCGCCCAACGGGTTGTTGGTGGTGCCACTGCCGCCGAACAGCGAAGTCAGGCCGATGCCGGTCTTGCTGTTCTTGGCCACTTGCGAGTTGGCGTTCTTGCTGGCCTGGGTCTTCTCGTTCAGGGTGATGGTGATGATGTCACCGACCCGGAACGCCTTGCGGTCGCTGTACAGGTTCTGTTCGAAACCGGCCTGATAGATCGAGCCGTTGTTGGCGGCCGCCGGCAACGGCGTACGCGGCAACACCGGGGCGTAGTAAGGGTCATTGGGCTTGGGCGTCGGAGCGACGCAGCCCGCGAGCGAGACGACCCCACCCAATGCCAGAACAGATACGAAGCGTTTCATGACCCTTACCTCACGGTGTTGCAGGCGGCCTCATGGCCGCCTCATAGACTTGATTACAGATTCTGCGTTACGAACGAGAGCATCTGGTCGGCGGTGGAGATCACCTTGGAGTTCATCTCGTAGGCGCGCTGGGTGGTGATCATGTTGACCATCTCTTCCACGGTGCTCACGTTGGAGGTTTCCAGGGTGTTCTGCAGGGTGGTGCCGAAACCGTTCAGGCCCGGAGTACCGACTTGCGGCGCGCCGGAAGCGGCGGTTTCCAGGAACAGGTTGTTGCCCACGGCCTGCAGGCCGGCCGGGTTGATGAAGTCGGCGGTCTGCAGGTTGCCGATCACTTGCGAAGCGGCGTTGCCGGCAACGGTGATCGACACGGTGCCGTCACGGCCGACGGTGAAGGTCTGGGCGTTGTTCGGGATGACAATCGCCGGTTCCAGCGCGAAACCGCTGGCGTTGACGATCTGGCCGTTGGAATCGAGGTGGAACGTACCGTCACGGGTGTAGGACGTGGTGCCGTCCGGCTGCAGGATCTGGAAGAAACCACGGCCGTCGATGGCCATGTCCAGCGGCTGCTCGGTGGTTTGCAGGCTGCCGGCGGTGAAGTTTTTCTGGGTGCCGACGATGCGCACACCGGTACCCACTTGCAGACCCGACGGCAGTTCGCTGTCCTGGGTCGACTGGGCGCCTGGCTGACGCTTGATCTGATACAGCAGGTCCTGGAACTCGGCGCGGTCACGTTTGAAACCCGTGGTCGACACGTTGGCCAGGTTGTTGGAAATGGTGGTCAGGTTGGTGTCCTGGGCGGACAGACCGGTTTTGGCAACCCATAGAGCCGGAAGCATTCGATTCTCCTCGTGCGCCTGTTTTACGGCGCGACGTTCTGATAATTAGCTGATCTGCAAGACCCGAGCCATGGCCTGGTCGTCGTCTTTGGCGGTATTCATCATCTTGACGTGCAACTCGAACTGCTTGGCCAGGGCCAGCACCGAGGTCATCTCTTCCACGGCATTGACGTTGCTCGACTCCAGGAAACCCGACACCAGTTTGACGTTGGCGTCGGCCGGCGCAGGCTGGCCGTCCTTTGTGTAGATCGAACCGTCCAGGCCCTTGTTCATGTTCTTGATGTCCGGGTTGACCAGTTTGATCCGGTCGACCTCGGCCATGACGCGCGGGCCCTCGCCCATCGCACGGATACTGATGGTGCCGTCTTCACCGACTTCCACCTGCTGCTCCGGCGGAATGGCAATCGGCCCGCCATTGCCCAGCACCGGCATGCCGTTGCCGGCACGCAGCACGCCAAGGGCGTCGATATTCAGGCTGCCGGTGCGCACGTAGCTTTCGCCGCCGTTGGGGTTCTGCACGGCAATGAAGCCGTTGCCGCTGACGGCCACGTCGAGGTCACGCCCGGTCTGCACCAGCGAACCCGGTGTGAAATCAGTGGCAGGCCGTTCGCTCATGGCAAACGCACGCGCCGGAAAGCTGTCACCGAACACCGGCATCGAACGCGCCTGCTCCAGGTCGCGCTGAAAACCATTGGTGGAGATGTTCGCCAGGTTGTTGGCATGAGCCTTTTGCGCCAGTGCGTTCTGGCTGGCGCCGGTCATTGCCACATAAAGGTACTTGTCCACACTCTTTCCTCTGCATGCCGGACGTTTGCCGCCCACCGCTGTACTGCTGAGCCACAAGCAATTTGCAGACCAACTTTTTTCTGACAGCCGGAGACCCGATAAACAAAGGACTTGAGGGGTTTTGCGGGAAAGAAGGAAATGTATCGAAGACGAAAAACCGGCGGTGTCATGCCGCTTCGCGGCAATCAACCAGGCCGGTCGGGATCACTCGGACGCGTCTTTGCCGACTTCGTATTCACGCAACTTGTTGGCAATGGTCGTATGGGAAACCCCAAGCCGCTTGCCCAGTTGCCGACTGCTCGGGTGCTCGGAATACAAACGCTCCAGCACCGCTTTCTCGAAGCGCCCGACAATCTCGTCCAGCCCGCCCTCGAGGGAGAAATCGCCAAGCGGCTGACGCACGCCATAGTCCGGCAGACGAATATGCTCGGCCTTGACCGTCCCGCCATCGCACAGCGAAACCGCCTGAAACAGCACGTTCTCCAGTTGCCGCACGTTGCCCGGCCAATGGTAGTGGCTGAGCCGGTCCATCGCCGCCGGTGCCAGTTTCGGCAACGGGCAACCGATCTGCCGGCTGGCCTGATCGAGGAAGTGCTCCACCAGCGGCGTCAAACCGTCGAGGCATTCGCGCAGTGGCGGAATATGCAGGGAAAGCACGTTGAGGCGGTGATACAAATCCTGGCGAAACTCGCCACGAGCACACAACTCGGACAAGTCGACCTGGGTGGCGCAGATCACCCGCACATCCAGATAAACCTCTTCATCACTGCCGACACGCCGGAAGCAACCGTCCTGCAGGAAGCGCAGCAATTTCACCTGCAAGCGCGGGCTCATTTCGCCGACGCCATCGAGGAACAGCGTACCGCCCGCCGTCAGCTCCAGCAGCCCGAGCTTGCCTTCGGCCCGCGCACCCTCAAAGGCACCGGGGCCATAGCCGAACAGTTCGGTCTCGGCCATCGACTCCGGCAGCCCCGCACAGTTGAGCGCCATCAACGGCGACTGGCCGCGCGGGCTCGCCAAGTGACAGGCCCGCGCCAGCAACTCTTTACCGGTGCCTGTTTCGCCTTCAATAAGAAGAGGCGCATCCAGTGGCGCCATGCGCCGGGCTTCGCGCACCACTGCCGCCATCACTTTCGAGCTCTGGAAGATACTGTCGAAACCACGCAGCTCCTGCTTGCGCACGTTGTAGATGCGCTCGCCGACCCGGTCCGCCCGGTGCAGCGTCAGTACCGCACCGGCCATGGCCTCGCTGTCGTCGTGCTCCGATTGGAGGGGAGCGATGTCAGCCAGAAAGATGTCGCCCTTGACCTTGACCCGCATGCCGTTGATTCGCGACTTGTTGGCGCGCACCAGTTCCGGCAGGTCGAAGTCTTCGGCGTAACGCGACAGCGGAATCCCCGGCACCTCGTCCACCCGCACGCCGAGCAACTGCGCCGCCGCGCGGTTGGCGGCAACGATGGAGCCACCCATGTCGATCGACAGCACCGGAAACTCCAGCGCACCGAGCAACGCGTTCAACTCCATGTGCCGGCGCTCGCTGGGCATCAGCCCTACCCGCTTCACACCAAACACCCCGGCGATGGCTTCGAACTTCGGCCGCAACGCCTGGAACTGCAGGTTGATCAGGTTCGGGCAATGCAGGTAGATCGCGTTGCCGTGCTCACCGCCGACCTCGCCCCGGGCGACGTTGATCCCGTACTCCACCAGCAGATTGAGAATGTCGCGCAGGATGCCGATGCGGTTCTGGCAATGGACTTTGATACGCATATAAAGGCCCGAAACAGGTAAAGGGGCGGATTTTTCTCTGCCGCCCGCAAGATAGTCGTCAAGATTATGTGACAGACACAGGTCGTTTCAAACCCGCGAATCACCGCAATCACGACTTATCGCACAAAGCGTAACGATAATTTTACGATTTAAAGAGACTTTTCCTACTCGACGGTTCTTCAACCTGCTGCAACACGGCACGCTCTGGGGTATTTCTCAGTCCATGGCAGGACATAACAAGAACGAATTCCCCTCGCAGGAGAGCAGTATGAAGCAGACGCAATACGTGGCCCGCGAGCCCGATGCGCAAGGTTTTATCGACTACCCCGCCGAAGAACACGCGGTGTGGAACACGCTGATCACCCGCCAGCTGAAAGTGATCGAGGGTCGCGCGTGCCAGGAATACCTGGACGGTATCGAAAAACTCGGCCTGCCCCACGACCGCATCCCGCAACTGGGCGAGATCAACAAGGTGCTCGGCGAGACCACCGGTTGGCAGGTCGCCCGCGTCCCGGCACTGATTCCCTTCCAGACCTTTTTCGAATTGCTCGCCAGCAAGCAGTTCCCGGTGGCCACCTTCATTCGTACCCGTGAAGAACTGGACTACCTGCAAGAGCCGGACATTTTCCACGAGATCTTTGGTCACTGCCCGCTGCTGACCAACCCGTGGTTCGCCGAATTCACCCACACCTACGGCAAGCTCGGCCTGCAAGCGACCAAGGAAGAACGCGTGTATCTGGCGCGCCTGTACTGGATGACCATCGAGTTCGGCCTGGTCGACACCCCGCAGGGCAAACGCATCTACGGCGGTGGCATCCTGTCCTCGCCGAAGGAAACTGTTTACTCGCTGTCGGACGAACCTGAACATCAGGCCTTCGATCCGCTGGAAGCGATGCGCACGCCGTACCGCATCGACATCCTGCAACCGCTGTATTTTGTCCTGCCGAACCTCAAGCGCCTGTTCGACCTCGCCCACGAAGACATCATGGGCATGGTCAAGCAAGGCATGCAGCTGGGTCTGCACGCACCGAAATTTCCGCCGAAACCAAAAGCTGCGTGAACCGTGGCTTTTACTTACAAGTGAGTCTGTCAGTCGTCGCGGCTTTGGTTTAGCGTGACGGCATTGTCAGCCAATATAAAAAAACACCTCTAGATTTCAGGAAGTACACCATGTCCACCTTGAACCAAGCCCATTGCGAAGCGTGCCGTGCCGATGCTCCACAGGTCAGCGATGAAGAATTGCCGATCCTGATCAAGCAGATCCCTGACTGGAACATCGAAGTGCGTGACAGCATCATGCAGCTGGAAAAAGTCTTCCTGTTCAAGAATTTCAAGCACGCCCTGGCGTTCACCAATGCCGTCGGCGAAATCTCCGAGGCCGAAGGTCACCACCCGGGCCTGCTGACCGAATGGGGCAAAGTCACCGTGACCTGGTGGAGCCACTCGATCAAGGGCCTGCACCGCAACGACTTCATCATGGCCGCGCGCACCGACGAAGTGGCCAAGACTGCAGAAGGACGCAAGTAATGCACTTCGACGCCATCGGCCGGGTGCCCGGCGACCCGATCCTCGGCCTGATGGAGGCCTATGCGCAGGACTCCAACCCGCGCAAGTTCGACCTCGGCGTGGGCGTCTACAAGGATGCCCAGGGCCTGACGCCGATTCCCGAAGCGGTGAAAATCGCCGAGGCGCGACTGGTCGAGAGCCAGGACACCAAGACCTACATCGGTGGCCACGGCAATCCGCTGTTCGGCAAGGTGATCAATGAACTGGTGCTCGGTGCCGATTCGGCACTGATTGCCCAGCAGCGTGCCGGCGCCACCCAGACCCCGGGCGGCACGGGTGCCCTGCGCCTGGCGGCGGACTTCATCGCGCAGTGCCTGCCGGGCAAAGGCGTATGGCTGAGCAACCCGACCTGGCCGATCCACGAAACGATTTTCGCGGCAGCCGGGGTCAAGATCAGCCATTACCCGTACGTGGGCAGCGACAACCGTCTCGACGTCGATGCGATGCTCGCCGTGCTCAATGAAGTGCCGAAAGGTGATGTGGTGCTGCTGCACGCGTGCTGCCATAACCCGACCGGTTTCGATCTGAGTCACGACGACTGGCACCGCGTGCTGGACGTGGTGCGTCGCCGCGATCTGCTGCCGCTGATCGACTTTGCCTACCAGGGTTTTGGCGACGGCCTGGAGCAGGACGCATGGTCAACCCGGCTGTTCGCCGCCGAGTTGCCCGAGCTGCTGATCACCAGTTCCTGCTCGAAGAACTTCGGCCTGTACCGCGACCGCACCGGTGCGCTGATCGTCAGCGCGAAAACCGCTGACAAGCTCATCGACATCCGCAGCCAGCTGGCCCACATCGCCCGCAACCTGTGGTCGACGCCACCGGATCACGGCGCCGCAGTCGTCGCCACGATCCTCGCCGATCCGGAGCTGAAACGCCGCTGGGCCGACGAAGTGGAAGCCATGCGTCTGCGCATCGCCCAGTTGCGCAGTGGCCTGGTGGAAGCGCTGGAGCCCCACGGCTTGCGCGAGCGCTTTGCGCACATTGGGGTGCAACGCGGGATGTTTTCCTACACCGGCCTGTCGCCGGAACAAGTGAAAAACCTGCGTGAGCATCACAGCGTGTACATGGTCAGCTCGGGCCGGGCCAACGTCGCCGGGATCGATGCGACACGTCTCGACCTGCTGGCTGAAGCGATCGCCAATGTCTGCAAATAGTCCAGACACCGCACGACCCTGTGGGAGCGGGCTCGCTCGCGAAAGCGCCGGATCAGTCGACATATGTGTCGGATGAGAAGGCCTCTTCGCGAGCAAGCCCGCTCCCACAGTCGTTTGTGTGCTGCTTCCTCCCATGCGGCCATCTGTCGCATTAATTTGAATTAAAAACCTGTTTGTCATTTTTACTGCTGTATCCTTCGCAGGCTTTCTGAAAGCGCGGATCTACCAGATCTATCAACAGACTTAGCGAGGAGCGCAACCATGCACGAGATTCCCAATCTCCCCTTCCCAAGCCTGCACGTACCTGAGCAGACGACCACGCAACAAGCCGGCGCCCAACAGCCCGAGCCGAAAGAAGCCGCCGAGAGCCGCCAGGCCGACAGCGAAGAGTAAGTAACACCCGCCGTACAGACCGTGTGGAAAGCGCTAACATGCGCTTTCCACACTGCCTGAAACCGAGCCCGCCATGACCGACGAATCCTTCAACGCACAACAGGCTGAAATCCTCATCGGCGCCACCGAGAAGATGATCGAGATCTGGAGCCGCCTCTCGCCCGAGAAGCAAGCCGCCCTGCTCGCCCGTTTCGGCAGCGAAGAAAACGCCCTCGCGGCACTGGTCACCACGCAACTGGTCGCCCCGGCCAAATAGTTTTACTTTTCCCCGCCGCAGCATCGTCCACGCCGGTATCATGAGCAGCCTATCTATTCTGCTCTCCCCGTGGATCGTTTCCCATGTCGTCCTCTATGCCAGAACCCCAGCGCCCCCTGGCGGTCACGCTGCAAGTCGTTTCCATCGTCCTGTTCACCTTCATCGGCTACCTGAATATCGGCATTCCGCTGGCCGTGCTGCCCGGTTACGTCCATAGCGACCTGGGCTTCGGCGCGGTCATTGCCGGCCTGGTGATCAGCGTGCAATACCTCGCCACCCTGCTCAGCCGTCCCTATGCCGGCAAGATCATCGACAACCAGGGCAGCAAACGTGCGGTGATGATTGGTCTGGCCGGGTGCGGTTTGAGCGGTGTGTTCATGCTGATTTCGGCGTGGACACCCAATCTGCCGATGCTCAGCCTGATCAGCCTGTTCGTCGGGCGACTGGTGCTGGGCAGCGCGGAAAGTCTTGTCGGCTCGGGATCGATCGGCTGGGGCATCGGCCGCGTCGGCGCGGCCAACACGGCAAAAGTCATCTCGTGGAACGGCATCGCCAGTTATGGCGCGCTGGCCATCGGGGCGCCGCTGGGGGTGTGGCTGGTCAGCCATTTCGGTCTATGGAGCATGGGCGTCAGCATTCTATTGCTCGCATCGCTGGGCCTGCTGTTGGCCTGGCCGAAGACTGCTGCGCCGATTGTCGCTGGCGAACGTTTGCCTTTCATGCATGTGCTGGGTCGCGTTTTCCCGCATGGCTGCGGCCTGGCGCTGGGCTCGATCGGTTTCGGCACCATCGCCACCTTCATCACCCTGTATTACGCCACGCAACACTGGGATAACGCCGTGCTGTGCCTGAGCCTGTTCGGCGCCAGCTTCATCGGTGCGCGCCTGCTGTTCGGCAACCTGATCAATCGCTTGGGCGGCTTTCGCGTGGCGATTGCCTGCCTGTCGGTGGAAACCCTGGGCTTGTTGCTGCTATGGCTGGCACCGGACGCACACTGGGCACTGGCGGGGGCGGCATTAAGCGGTTTCGGCTTCTCGCTGGTATTCCCGGCGCTGGGCGTGGAAGCGGTGAACCTGGTTCCGGCTTCCAGCCGTGGCGCGGCAGTCGGCGCCTATTCGCTGTTCATCGACTTGTCATTGGGGATCACCGGGCCACTGGCCGGGGCTATTGCGGCTGGCTTCGGTTTTGCCTCGATCTTCCTGTTCGCCGCTATTGCCGCGTTGAGTGGCCTGGCGTTGAGCGTCTATCTGTACCGCCACACATCGAAGTACCGCGAAGACTAGAAATCCACCTTGCCGCGCCCGGCCTTGATGCTGCCGCGCTTGGTCTTCGACTCCAGCCGACGTTTCTTCGAACCCAGTGTCGGCTTGGTCGGGCGGCGTTTCTTCTCGACCTTGGTGGCGCTGAGGATCAGCTCGGTCAGACGCTCCAGCGCATCGGCGCGATTCTGTTCCTGCGTTCGGTATTGCTGGGCCTTGATGATCAGCACGCCGTCGCTGGTAATGCGACTGTCACGCAGCGCCAGCAGCCGCTCCTTATAGAACTCGGGCAAGGACGAAGCCGGAATGTCGAAGCGCAGGTGCACGGCGCTGGAGACCTTGTTGACGTTCTGCCCACCGGCGCCCTGGGCGCGGATGTACGTCAGTTCGATCTCGGCATCCGGCAGATGCACGTTGTTGGAAATCACCAGCATGGAAAAGCGTCCGTATTCAGAACTCGCAGGATACCGCGAAAGCACAAAAAACCCGGCACTTGGCCGGGTTTGTTGTTTTTTGCAACGACGCTTATTTGGCAGCGTTCGCCGCGTGCAGCGCCTGCTGTGCGCCGCGCTTGTTCTTGATCACGTAGCAGACCCACATGAACACGACCCACACCGGAATCGCATACACCGAGATCTGGATGCCCGGGATCAGCAGCATGACGCCGAGGATGAACGCCACAAACGCCAGGCAGATGTAGTTGCCATACGGGTACCACAGCGCCTTGAACAGCGGCTTCTGGTTGGTCTTGTTCATGTGCTGGCGGAACTTGAAGTGCGAGAAGCTGATCATCGCCCAGTTGATCACCAGCGTTGCAACCACCAGCGACATCAGCAATTCCAGCGCGTGCTGCGGCATCAGGTAGTTGAGCAGCACAGCCACCAGCGTTACCGCTGCCGAAGCCAGGATCGAACGCACCGGCACGCCGCGCTTGTCGATCTTCGCCAGACCTTTCGGCGCATCGCCCTGCTCGGCCATGCCCAGCAACATGCGGCTGTTGCAGTAGGTGCCGCTGTTGTACACCGACAGTGCCGCCGTCAGGACCACGAAGTTGAGGATGTGCGCGGCGGTGTTGCTGCCGAGCATCGAGAACACCTGCACGAACGGGCTGCCGCTGTAGGAGTCGCCCGACGCGTTGAGGGTTTCCAGCAGACTGTCCCACGGGGTCAGCGACAGCAGGATCACCAGTGCGCCGATGTAGAAAATCAGGATCCGGTAGATCACCTGGTTGATCGCTTTCGGGATCACGGTTTTCGGCTTGTCGGCTTCGGCTGCGGTGAAACCGAGCATTTCCAGACCGCCGAAGGAGAACATGATGATCGCCATGGCCATCACCAGACCGCTGACGCCGTTCGGGAAGAAGCCGCCGTGAGACCACAGGTTGCTCACCGACGCCTGCGGGCCGCCATGACCGCTGACCAGCAGGTAGCTGCCCAGGGCAATCATGCCGACGATCGCCACGACCTTGATGATCGCGAACCAGAATTCGGCCTCACCGAAGACTTTGACGTTGGCCAGGTTGATCGCGTTGATCAGCAGGAAGAACGCGGCTGCGGTGACCCAGCTCGGGATGTCCGGTGCCCAGTAATGGATGTATTTGCCGACCGCCGTCAGCTCCGACATGCCCACCAGGATGTACAGGATCCAGCAGTTCCAGCCCGACAGGAAACCGGCAAAACCACCCCAGTATTTGTGCGCAAAGTGGCTGAAGGAACCGGCCACCGGCTCTTCGACGATCATCTCGCCGAGCTGGCGCATGATCATGAACGCGATGAAGCCGCAAATGGCATAGCCGAGAATCATCGACGGGCCGGCGGATTTCAGCACCCCGGCCGAGCCGAGGAACAATCCGGTACCGATCGCGCCACCGAGGGCGATCAGTTGAATATGGCGATTTTTCAGGCCGCGTTTCAGCTCGCCTGATTGCGAGTTTTGTCCACTCATGAAAAAGGTCTCACGCAAGGTTTGATGATGTTCAGTAGACGTTGCTGCAAGGTTGCGATTTCAACCAACCTTGATCAAACCCCAGCGCAGGCACCAGGAATTCAGCTTTCTTACAACGGTCATGCGTCACCTGTTTGTTTTTATCTGTGACGAAATCGAACCCGACACGCTTGTGACGCGGCGGAGTGAACAAGGCGGATAATCCTTGAGGTTTGCGCGATTACGCAGAGGGTCACAGTTAAAACGCGGCGCATTGTACACCGCTAACCCCCTGCTGCCAGACCCCGCTGGATCAGCGCGTCGGTTGCCGGGATTGCGTGTGTCCGCCCCGAGAGGCCCGGGCGGCTGCAAAAATTGAGTCAGGCCTTTGCAGGCCATCGGCGTGGACGATGGAAAATCCGCCCCACGTAGAGAAGTGAAAATGGATATCGGCGTTCATTGCGCCTCCTTCTTGTTATGCACCTGCACGACAGGCATGGGGCGCATCTCACCTCTCAAACGACCCTGAAACAAGCACGCCAGAGCGCTGCGTCAGGCCCGGCGGCCGGGGCTTCGGCAGATTTTCCTTACAGCCTGGCAGAGGCACAGGATCCACGGGACTTCGCAGGTTTTTTCGTAAATATTTGCTGACAGCGCGTAACGTAAAGTTTCCACTCCAGACCCATCGAAGCCGGAGCCGGTGTTTGACGTTAGCTGGCTAACTATCTGAAAGGCGTCAATTTTTTTGTTTTAAAACAAGAAAAAACACACCCAAAAAAAGAAATAAAAAATCCAAAAAAAAAACGCCAACCCTGAGGTTGGCGTTTCTGTTTTCCGCTTCAAGCTTGCCGCTCGAAGCTTACATCTGCGTTATTCCGGCTTCTTGCGACCGAAACCCGGGCGCTGGCCGGAACCGGCCGGTGCGCCACGACGCTTGCCCGACGGTTTGTCATCGTCAGCCAGCTTGATGCCTGGACGCTTCGGTGCCGGTTTGGCCGGACGCTTGGTCTCGGCAGGACGATCCGCCACTGGCGTACCGCGACCGGCAGGTGCACGACCCTCACCGCGCTCGGTACGGCCGCGCGGAGCGCGCTCGCCATCCGGACGTGCTGCCGGCTTGCGACCCGGACGCTCGCCTTCGATCTGCGGCTCACGCACGGTACGCGGGCCGGCAGCCGCCGGTGCGCCGTTGGCCGGACGCAAGGTACGCACGCGCTCGGTGCGAGGCATCGGGCGCGACGACTTGCGCTGCATGCGGTCGAGCTTGTCTTTGCTCTTGGCGTTCAGTTGCGGCATGGCCACCGGGGTCAGACCGACTTCGGCGCTCAGCACGTCGACTTCGTACTGGCTCATTTCGCGCCAGCGGCCCATCGGCAGGTCGGAGTTGAGGAACACCGGACCGAAACGCACGCGTTTCAGGCGGCTGACCACCAGGCCCTGGGATTCCCACAGACGACGCACTTCACGGTTGCGACCTTCCATCACCACGCAGTGATACCAGTGGTTGAAGCCTTCGCCGCCCGGTGCCTGTTGAATGTCGGTGAAACGCGCCGGGCCGTCTTCCAGCACAACGCCGGCCTTCAGGCGCTCGATCATCTCGTCATCGACTTCGCCGCGAACACGTACCGCGTACTCACGGTCCATCTCGTAGGACGGGTGCATCAAACGGTTGGCCAGCTCACCGTCGGTGGTGAACATCAGCAGACCGGTGGTGTTGATGTCGAGACGGCCGATGTTGATCCAGCGACCTTCTTTCGGACGCGGCAGCTTGTCGAACACGGTCGGACGGCCTTCCGGGTCGTCACGGGTGCAGATCTCGCCATCGGGCTTGTTGTACATGATCACGCGGCGGACCGACTCGGCGGCCTCTTCGCGCTTGATGACCTTGCCATCAATGGTGATTGCATCGTGCATGTCGACACGCAGACCGAGGGTCGCCTCTGCGCCGTTGACCTTGATCCGGCCCTGGCTGATCCACGCTTCCACGTCACGGCGCGAGCCGACGCCGATACGGGCGAGGACTTTCTGCAGTTTTTCGCCTGCCGGGCCGATTTCCTGGTCGTCTTTCTGGTTGTCACTCATCTGTGCACCTCCCGGTGTGATCTGTTCGGCGGCTCTGGATCGGGCCTGCCGAAGCATTGAAATCTGGGTTTTCGGGCGAAGGGATCGCCGAAGGGTCGCGAATCATACGCGGATGTGTTCGTTCGCGCATCAGAGACTAGTCGATCGAGGCAAGGTTATTTCTTTTTCCGCCGACCGGTGGCGCCGAGCTTGACCAGGCGCAGCGCCGCTTCGGCCAGCACCGTGCGCTTGTCGTCCTTGTCGAGTTTCTTCCAGACCCGGATCTCGCGCTTACTGCGGCCGCAGCCGAGGCAGATGTCATCGCTGAACTTGCAGAGGCTGATGCACGGGTCCTTCGTCGAGCTCTGGCTCAATCTTCGAACTCGCGGCGTTCGGCCTCGATGGCTTCGGCCAGGGCGCGGGCTTCGGCTTCTTCTTCGCTCAGTTCTTCCTCAGGTTCCGGTGCGGGTTGTTCGAGGCGAGCAACGGCGGCCAGCAGTTTTTCCCGGGCTTCGGCCACGCCGAGCACATCGTCTTCCTGCTCAGGCTCGGGCTCAAACTCAGGCTCAAATTCTGATTCAGGCTCGAAATCGACCTCCGGCTCTGCTTCGAACTCAACATCGGCTGGCGGCTCGACCGGATCGGACTCAAACCCGGACGGCATCGGCTCGCCATCCGCGACATCACGCAGCAAATCGTCGAAGTCGGTCTTGATCCCCTCCTCCATGCTGTCCAGTTCCAGCAGCAGCGAGTGGAAACTGGTTTCCTCCTTCGGCTCTTCCGGCTCGGCGCTGGCATCGGCCAGCTCCTGCAAGCCCGCAGGCACCGGGGCGTCGTCGAAGTCGAGTACCGGGTCCGGCTCGATCTCGCGCAACTCCGCCAGCGGCGGCAATTCGTCGAGGCTCTTGAGGTTGAAATGATCGAGGAACAGCTTGGTGGTGGCGAACATCGCCGGCTTGCCCGGCACGTCGCGGTAGCCGACGACGCGGATCCACTCACGCTCCATCAAGGTCTTGACGATGTTGGTGTTGACCGCCACGCCCCGCACGTCTTCGATCTCGCCACGGGTGATCGGCTGGCGATAGGCGATCAGCGCCATGGTTTCCAGCAGGGCCCGGGAATAACGCTGCGGGCGCTCTTCCCACAGACGACCGACCCACGGTGCGAACTTCTCGCGGATCTGCAGGCGATAGCCGGAGGCAACCTCCACGAGCTCGAACGCCCGTCCCTCGCAGGACTTGCCGAGCAGGGTCAGGGCTTTCTTGAAGACCGGCGGCTCCGGCCGTTCGCCTTCCTCGAACAACTCGTACAAGCGTTCAAGGGTTTGCGGCTTTCCCGAGGCCAACAGAAAGGCTTCAAGCAGGGGCGCCAGCTCGCGGGGTTCACTCAGGTTCATGTTCGGACTCGTTATTCGACTCGGGCTCGCACGTGGATCGCGGCGAACGGCTCATTCTGCACCAGCTCCACCAGCGATTCCTTGACCAGTTCAAGGATCGCCATGAAGGTCACCACCACACCGAGCCGGCCTTCCTCGGCGGTGAACAGCTCGACGAACGGCACAAACCCGCCGCCCTTGAGCCGTTCCAGCACATCGCTCATGCGTTCTCGGGTGGACAGTGCCTCGCGGCTGACCTGATGGCTTTCGAACATATCGCCACGGCGCAGCACTTCGGCCATGGACATCAGGATTTCTTCCAGCGCCACATCCGGCAGCAACTTGCGCACCGTGACCTGCGGGGCGTCGAGCTTGGGCACGATCACATCGCGACCGACCCGGCTCAGACCGTCGATGCCTTCGGCGGCGGCCTTGAAACGTTCGTATTCCTGCAGGCGGCGGATCAGTTCGGCGCGCGGGTCTTCCTCTTCGTCTTCGACGGTTTCGGCCCGGGGCAACAGCATCCGCGACTTGATCTCGGCCAGCATCGCGGCCATCACCAGGTATTCGGCGGCCAGCTCCAGGCGCACCGACTGCATCAGCTCGACATAGCCCATGTACTGGCGAGTGATTTCCGCCACCGGGATGTCGAGGATGTTGATGTTCTGTTTGCGGATCAGATACAGCAGCAGGTCGAGCGGCCCTTCGAAGGCTTCGAGGAAGACTTCCAGGGCGTCCGGCGGGATGTACAGGTCCAGCGGCATTTCCGTGACGGCCTGGCCATAAACCATGGCAAACGGCAGTTCCTGCTGGGCACCGGCCTGGGGATCAACGGTTTCTACTGCGGACATTCAGGCCTCGACCATGAACGGCGCAGGATCGCCACAACCGACGCGGACCACTTCCGGATCGTCGCCGGTCAGGTCGATCACGGTGGAGGCCTTGATGCCGCCGAAACCGCCGTCGATGATCAGGTCCACCTGATGCTCCAGCAACTGACGCATTTCGTATGGATCGCTCAACGGGTCTTCATCGCCGGGCATGATCAGGGTCACGCTCATCAGCGGTTCGCCCAGTTCGGCCAGCAGCGCCAGGGCGATCGGGTGACTCGGCACGCGCAGACCGATGGTGCGTTTCTTCGGATGCAGCAACAGCCGGGGCACTTCGCGGGTGGCGTTGAGAATGAAGGTGTAAGGCCCCGGCAGATGGGCTTTCAGAATACGGAAGGTGCCGGTGTCGATCTTGGCGTAATTGCCCAGTTGCGACAGGTCGCTGCAGATCAGCGCGAAGTTGTGCTTTTCATCGAGCTGACGCAGGCGTCGAACACGCTCGATGCCGTTCTTGTCGCCAATCTGGCAGCCGATTGCGTAGGAAGAGTCCGTTGGATAGACCACCACCCCGCCCTTGCGGATGATTTCGACAGCCTGTTTGATCAGGCGCGCTTGCGGGTTTTCCGGATGGATCTGGAAAAATTGACTCACATTCTCTACCTGTTCAGACGGCGGCAATAACTGTGTCATGTTTGAACCGACACCACAGGGGTGGAAGGTCCTCAGGGAGCGGCCGGTACTGGCCGATCTCCGACCAGCCTCCAGGGCCATGAAAATCACTGCCGGCACTGACCAGCAGACCGAACTCACGGGCAAGGATCGCCAGGCTGCCCACCTGTTCCGCAGGCTGATGGCCGTTGACCACTTCGAGCGCCTGTCCGCCCGCTTGAATATAGTCGGCAATCAGCTTTCGGCGCTTGCTGCGCGTGAAATCGTAGTGCCAGGGATGCGCCAGGCTGACCCAGGCCCCGGCGGCGCGCAGCGTGCCGACGGTGTCTTCGAGGGTCGGCCAGTGTTGCTTGACGTCCCCCAGCTTGCCGGCGCCGAGCCATTTGCGGAACGCTTCGGCGCGATCCTTGACGAAACCTTCACGCACCATCCAGTCGGCGAAGTGCGGACGGGCCGGTGCGTTGCCGCTGTCGCCCAGTTCCTGCTGGATCTGCCGAGCGCCGTCGAGCGCACCGGGCATGCCCTTGAGGGCGAGCTTGCGGCTTATTTCTTCAGACCGCAGCCAGCGGCCATCGTGCAGACTGGCGATCGCCTCGACCAACGGCGCGGCGTTGACATCGAAACCGTAGCCCAGCACATGAATGGTCGCGCCGCCCCAGGTGCAGGACAGTTCGACGCCGTTGACCAGTTGCATGCCCAGGGCTTCGGCGGCCGTGCGCGCTTCGGCGAGGCCTTCGAGGGTGTCATGGTCGGTCAGGGCCAGGATTCGCACGCCGTTTTCGAACGCACGCGCAACCAGTGCCGCAGGCGCCAGGGCGCCATCGGAGGCCGTGCTGTGGCAGTGCAAATCAACATTCACGGGGATGTGTAACCTCAAATCAGCTGGCGCTATCGCGCGCCCATATGTTTGTTATTATGCCGCCACATCCAGCTTCTGGCTCTCACTGTGAAACAATTCATCGATTTCATCCCGCTTCTGCTGTTCTTCATCGTCTACAAACTCGATCCACGCACCGTCGACGTCGCCGGCCATGAGTTGACCGTAGGCGGCATTTACAGCGCCACCGCCGTGCTGATCATCAGCTCCCTGGTGGTCTACGGTGCGCTCTTCATCAAGCAGCGCAAGCTGGAAAAGAGCCAGTGGCTGACCCTGATCGCCTGCCTCGTGTTCGGCAGCCTGACCCTGGCCTTCCACAGCGAAACCTTCCTGAAATGGAAAGCCCCGGTGGTCAACTGGCTGTTCGCCCTGGCCTTCATCGGCAGCCACTTCATCGGTGACCGCCTGTTGATCAAGCGCATCATGGGTCACGCACTGACCCTGCCGGACGCCGTCTGGACGCGTTTGAACATCGCCTGGATCGGCTTCTTCCTGTTCTGCGGCGCCGCCAACCTGTTCGTCGCGTTCACCTTCCAGGACTACTGGGTGGACTTCAAGGTGTTCGGCAGCCTGGGCTTGACCGTGCTGTTCCTGGTCGCCCAGGGCATCTACCTGTCCCGTCACCTGCACGACGCCGATACCACAACACCAAAAACCGAGGACTGACATGCTCTACGCAATCATTGCCACCGACGTCGCCAACTCCCTGGACGCGCGCCTCGCCGCCCGCCCGGCGCACCTTGAACGCCTGCAAGTGCTCAAGGGCGAAGGCCGTATCGTCCTCGCCGGCCCGCACCCGGCGATCGACAGCAATGATCCGGGCGCAGCGGGTTTCACCGGCAGCCTGATCGTTGCCGAATTCGACTCCCTGGCCGCCGCGCAGGCCTGGGCCGACGCCGATCCTTACATCGCCGCCGGCGTCTACGCCAACGTTGTCGTGAAGCCGTTCAAGCAAGTCCTGCCGTAATCCTTCCCTGCGCGATGAACCTTGTCGGTTCATCGCGTTCTCAATCGCTCATTATTCTCGTTTGCCGGCCGACAACCTGCCCAATATCCATTTGGTAACAGGAGTCGCGATGCGCAAGGGTCCGTTGTGTCTGATGCTGGTCACGTTGTCGATCATGGCGCCCGCCCATGGTGAAGAAAGCACCGAAAACGGCAACTCCACGCCGCTTTCTTTGAGCGCCGGCAGCCAGATCACCGAGTTGCAGCAGCGCCTGAAGGCCAGCGAGCAGCAGCGGGAAGAACTGAGCAAACAACTGCAGAATGCCGATAACACCCGCGAAAGCGCCCAGCTTGCCCGGTTGCGCCAGGAGAACCAGCGTCTGAAGCTGCAACTCAAGGAAGCCCAGGCCAGCCCGCTGCCGCGTCTGCTGACCGAACAGCAGCAATGGTTCGTCACCGGCGCCGGGGTAGCGCTATTGGCCCTGCTCTGCGGTATCTTTGCCAGTGGTGCAAGTCGAAAACGTCGACAATGGCTAAATTGAGTGAGTCATGAGCGAGCTGTTACTGATTGATGATGACCAGGAGCTGTGTGAGCTTCTGAGCAGTTGGCTGAGCCAGGAAGGCTTTCAGGTCCGTGCCTGCCACGACGGCCAGAGCGCCCGCAAGGCTTTGGCCGAATCCGCCCCCGCCGCGGTGGTGCTGGACGTGATGCTGCCTGATGGCAGCGGTCTGGAACTGCTCAAGCAATTGCGCAGTGAACACGCCGATCTGCCGGTGGTGATGCTTTCGGCCCGTGGCGAGCCGCTGGACCGGATCCTCGGCCTGGAACTGGGGGCCGACGATTACCTGGCCAAACCCTGCGACCCCCGCGAGCTCACCGCCCGCCTGCGCGCCGTGTTGCGTCGCAGTCATCCGGCCGCCGTGTCGACCCAGCTCGAGCTGGGCGATCTGAGCTTCAGCCCGGTACGCGGCGTGGTCAGCATCGACGAAAAGGAATTTACCCTCACCGTTTCCGAGAGCCGCCTGCTCGAAGCGCTGCTCAAGCAGCCGGGCGAGCCGCTGGACAAGCAGGAACTGGCGCAGATCGCCCTCGGCCGCAAGCTGACCCTGTACGACCGGAGCCTGGACATGCACGTCAGCAACCTGCGCAAGAAGATCGGCCCCCACGCCGACGGCCGCCCGCGCATCGTGGCCCTGCGCAGCCGCGGCTACTATTACAGCCTCTGAAGCCCCGCACGCGGACGCTTTGTCAGTTCGATGACAAAGCGTCTTTACCCAAGCTTTACCCAGCGCTGACCGCCGCTGACCTTGATCTCCGTAATCTGTACTCATCCGGAACGTACCGGGAACGAGACAAGGAGATACACCATGCGCAAGACTCTTATCGCTCTGATGTTCGCTGCCGCTCTGCCAACCGTCGCCATGGCCGTACCGCAAGATGGTGGCCCGATGGGTGGGCCGGACGGCGGCTGGAGCCACGGCGGTCAGATGCACCGCATGCACGGCAAAGGCCCGTACAGCCAGCTGGACCTCTCCCGTGAACAGCGCGAGCAGATCCGCAAGATCATGGGCGAGCAGATGCACGAACGTAAGCAGACGGTCGAAAAATACCTGGAGAAACTCTCGCCAGCCGACCAGAAAGCCATGAAGGACGAGATGGCGGCCAACCACAAGAAAGCCGAATCCGATGTCCGCGCCGTGCTGAAACCGGATCAACAGAAGAAATTCGACGAGATCCAGAAGAAACAGGCCGAGCGTCGTGCTGAATGGGCCGAGTTCAAGGCCTGGAAAGCGCAACAGCCGCAAAAGGCGCAATAATGCAGTAACTTCGGATCCGACGGCTAAACACCGTCGGATCTGTTGCCACTCAATTCAGATGTGGGAGCGGGCTTGCTCGCGAATGCGGAGTGACGGTCAACATCATCGGTGACTGACACTCCGCATTCGCGAGCAAGCCCGCTCCCACATTAGATTTGTTTTTGATTGAGGATTTTCTGTGCGTTCATTGTTCTGGCGTATTCTCGCGAGCTTCTGGCTGGCCATCGCTCTGGTTGCGGGGCTTTCCATTCTGCTTGGGCACATGCTCAATCAGGACGCATGGATCCTCAGCCGCCATCCGGGCCTGAACACGCTAGCCGCCGACTGGACGCAGACCTACGAATCCCAGGGCGAGGACGCCGCTCAGGACATCCTCCAGCAACGCAAACGCCAGTATCACATCGACGTCCAGGTGCTGAACGAAAGCGGCGACCCGGTGGTGCGCGGCACCTTTCCCCGTCGCGCGGCCGCCTTCGAAGCACGACAGAACAACGACGACCGACGTTTGCCCTGGCGGCGCCTGACCGATGAGTTCACCAGTGAAAAGACCGGTGACACCTACCTGTTCATCTATCGCATCCCGCATCCGGAACTCGATGCCTGGCACCGCGAAAGTCTGCTCTGGCCATTGAGTGCGCTGGGGATCGCGCTGGTGGTGCTGACCCTGTTCAGCTTGCTGGTGACACTCTCCATCACCCGCCCGCTCAACCGCTTGCGCGGTGCGGTGCACGATCTGGGGCAGACCACCTATCAGCAGAACAGCCTGGCGAAACTGGCCAACCGCCGCGATGAGTTCGGTGTGCTGGCCAACGACTTCAACCGCATGGGCGCGCGCCTGCAAAGCCTGATCGGCAGCCAGCGCCAATTGCTGCGTGACGTATCCCACGAATTGCGCTCCCCGCTGGCGCGGCTGCGTATCGCTTTGGCGCTGGCGGAGCGGGCGAGCCCGGAAGAACGGGAAAAACTCTGGCCACGCCTGACCCGCGAGTGCGATCGGTTGGAAGCGTTGATCAGTGAGATTCTGGTGCTGGCACGGGTCGATGCCGACAATGCCAGCGCCGAAGCCGTGGATCTGAATGCGCTGCTGGGTACCCTGCAAAAGGACGCGCAACTTGGCTCGCCGGAGCAGACCGTACGCCTGGAAGCCGAACCGCAGCTCAATCTGACCGGCTGGCCGACCATGATCGAACGTGCCGTGGACAACCTGCTGCGAAATGCCCAGCGCTTCAATCCGGTGGGGCAATCGATCGAAATGCAGGCTTCACGTCAGGGCGAACGAATCGTGGTCAGTGTGCGCGACCATGGCCCTGGGGTGCAGGCCGAGCATTTGAGCCAGTTGGGCGAGCCGTTTTATCGGGCACCGGGGCAGACCGCTGCCGGCCATGGCCTGGGCCTGGCGATTGCCCGGCGGGCAGCGGAGCGTCATGGCGGGACGCTGGTACTGGCCAATCACCCGCAGGGTGGGTTTGTGGCGAGCCTTGAGTTGCCGTTGGAGCCTGGGATTGTGGTCCAACCGTAAGAGCCCTCACCCCCCGGGAGAGGGTTAGGGTGAGGGTTGCTTTTAACACCTTTAGGCTTTACCCGGCCAGGCACTGACAAACTCGGCCAGATCAACCTTCTCCGCCACTCGCGGTTCTTTCTGCGGCGTGCCGAGGTAAAGGAACGCAATCACCTCTTCGTCATCCGTCAGGCCCAGACCCTTGGCGACATGTTTCGAGTACGCCAGATCACCGGTGCGCCACACCGCGCCAATCCCCTGCGCGTATGCCGCCAACAGAATCCCGTGGGCGGCACAGCCTGCGGCCAGCAACTGCTCGGCTTTCGGGTATTTGACGTGATCCTGCAATCTGGCGATGACCACGACCACCAGCGGCGCCCGCAGCGGGCCGTTGCGCGCCTTGTCGATCATCGCTTCGGTGACTTCACCTTCCTGCATCTGCGCCGCTTCGGCCAGCAACTCGCCCATCTGCTCACGCGCCGCGCCTTCGACGGTCAGGAAACGATACGGCTGCAAATGCCCGTGATCCGGTGCACGGGTCGCGGCGGCAAACAGCACTTCGCGCTGTTCGGCGGTGGGGGCCGGGTCGATCAGTCGTGGAACGGAAACACGGTTGAGCAAAGCGTCGAGAGCCTGCATCGGCCACCTCCTGAAAAAAATGTCCGGCTATTCTAGCTGCAAGTGATCCGGCCGCGTCGGTTTACATGCCTTGCCCCGCAGGTAGAATGGCGCCTTTCCCACATCAGCCCGAGCGGACTTCATGGCGTTGCCGACCTTACGGATCATTGGTTTCATCATCGGCATCTTCCTGATCACCCTGGCCATCGCCATGGTCGTGCCCATGGCCACCCTGGTGATTTTCGACCGCACCGGCGACCTGCCGTCGTTCCTCTGGGCGAGCATGATCACCTTCGTCGCCGGCCTGGCGCTGGTGATTCCGGGGCGCCCGGAACACATTCACCTGCGCCCCCGCGACATGTACCTGCTGACCGTCACCAGCTGGCTGGTGGTGTGCATTTTCGCCGCGCTGCCGTTTCTGCTGACCCAGCACATCAGCTACACCGATTCGTTCTTCGAAAGCATGTCCGGCATCACCGCCACCGGTTCGACCGTTCTCAGCGGGCTGGACACCATGTCCCCGGGCATCCTGATGTGGCGCTCGCTGCTGCACTGGCTCGGCGGCATCGGCTTCATCGGCATGGCGGTGGCGATTCTGCCGCTGCTGCGCATCGGCGGCATGCGTCTGTTCCAAACCGAGTCCTCGGACCGCTCGGAAAAGGTCATGCCCCGCTCGCACATGGTGGCGCGGCTGATCGTGGCGGCGTACGTGGGCATCACCATTCTCGGCAGCCTGGCGTTCTGGTGGGCGGGCATGAGCCCGTTCGATGCGATCAACCACGCGATGTCGGCGATCTCCACCGGCGGTTTCTCGACCTCCGACCAGTCCCTGGCCAAGTGGACGCAACCGGCAGTGCACTGGGTGGCGGTGGTGGTGATGATCCTCGGCAGCCTACCGTTCACCCTGTACGTGGCGACGCTGCGCGGCAACCGCCGGGCGCTGATCAAGGATCAACAGGTGCAGGGTTTGCTCGGCATGTTGCTGGTGACCTGGCTGGTGCTCGGCACCTGGTACTGGTGGACCACCAACCTGCATTGGCTGGACGCCCTTCGCCATGTGGCGCTAAACGTGACGTCAGTGGTCACCACCACCGGATTCGCATTGGGGGATTACAGCCTGTGGGGCAATTTCTCGCTGATGCTGTTTTTCTATCTGGGCTTCGTCGGTGGCTGCTCCGGCTCGACGGCGGGCGGGATCAAGATCTTCCGCTTCCAGGTCGCCTATATCCTGCTCAAGGCCAACCTTAACCAGTTGATTCACCCGCGCGCGGTGATCAAGCAGAAGTACAACGGTCATCGCCTCGACGAAGAAATCGTCCGTTCGATTCTGACGTTCTCGTTCTTCTTCGCCATTACCATCTGCGTGATCGCCCTGCTCCTGTCGTTGCTGGGCGTGGACTGGATGACGGCGCTGACCGGCGCCGCCAGCACCGTGTCCGGCGTCGGCCCGGGGCTGGGCGAAACCATCGGCCCGGCCGGCAACTTCGCCAGCCTGCCGGATGCGGCCAAGTGGATCCTGTCGTTCGGCATGCTGCTCGGCCGACTGGAGATCATTACGGTGTTTGTGCTATGTATTCCGGCGTTCTGGCGTCACTGATCGCGTTCGGCGCCTCCAGCAAACGCGCCCGGTAATCGCCGGGCGTGGTGTCGAACCAGCGGCGGAAGGCGCGGAAGAAATTGCTCGGATCGGCAAACCCCAGCAGATAGGCGATTTCCAGCAAGGTCATGCTCGGCTGCGCCAGGTATTGCTCGGCGAGTTCGCGGCGGGTGTCATCGAGCAACTGCTGAAAACTGGTACCCTCCTCCTGCAGACGCCGTTGCAGGGTGCGCTGGGACAGGTGCAGGGTCTGCGCCACCGTGTCGCGCTTGGGCTCGCCCTGGGGCAGCAAACGGCACAGCACCTGGCGTGCCTTGTGGGTCACGCGGCTTTCGGAAAACCTTGCCAGATATTCCCCGGCAAACCGGTCGTGCAGCAGCGCCATCGCCTCGTTGGCGGTGGGCAGCGGCGCTTCCATGTCGGCGCGTTCGAAGATCAGCGCGTCATACGGCGCGTTGAACACCAGCGGTGCATGAAAGGCTTGTCTGTAGGGTTCAAGATCATCCGGCTCGTCGCCCTGCACCAGCACTTTGCGCGGATGCAAGGTGCGCCCGGTCAGCCAGCCGCACAGCGCCAGCGCGCAGGCCAGCGAGGCTTCGGCACTTTGCCGGGTCGGCGGCAGATGATCGCCATGCACCGTCAGGATCAGCGCATAACCTTCGTCGAGCAGGCGAAAACTCAAGTCGGCACTTTCGGCAATGATCCGCTGATACCGCACCAGTCGCTGAAAGCCTTCGGCCAGGGTGTTGCTGGACATCAGCGCGTAGCCCGCGACATGGAACGAGGCCGGTCGCACTACCTTGCCCATGTTCAGGCCGATGGCGGGATTACCGGACAGCTCGACCGCCCGTTGCCAGAGTCGGGTCATGGAGTCCTGCGGGAAGCGTGCGTCCGGATCCTCCAGCGCCGCGTAGTCGAGCCCCAGCTGTTTGAACAGAACCCGGCAATCCAGGCCGTCCATTTCCAGTGCCTTGACAATCCCCATTGCCCAGCTTGCAGATGTCGTTCGTTCGCTCATGGCGCTTTTTTCTTGGATGACATGGTGAGCCGCATACTACGGCCAATTTCCCAAGGATAGTAAAGTGGCGCCGATTGTCACTGGCCGACGCCACTGTTCACTCTAGACTCAAATAAGCTACCCGCCGAACAACTTGCAATCAGAACAATAACCACAGAGATCGCAGTCGTGGAAACCATCAGACATTTCAACAATTTCGCCGAGTTCTACCCGTATTACCTCAGCGAACACAGCAACAGCACCTGCCGTCGCCTGCATTTCATCGGCACGACATTGGTGATCTTCATTCTCGCCATGACCATCGCCAAGGGCGCCTGGCTGCTGTTGCTGGCCCTGCCGCTGGCCGGTTACAGCTTCGCCTGGGTCGGCCATTTTTTCTTCGAGAAAAACCGGCCGGCGACTTTCCAGCATCCGCTCTACAGCCTGCTGGGCGACTTCGTCATGTACCGCGACATGATCCTGGGCCGCGTGGCGTTCTAGAAACCCTGACCAAGAGAATTGCCGATGAATGTCACTGCCCGTTTCACCCACATGAAGGATGGCACGCAGGAAGACTGGGCGATCATTGCGGCGGATTTCAGCGCCTACGCCCGTCAGTTACCGGGCCGGATCATGGCGCACCTGAAACTGCTCGAAGGTGATTTCGGCGGGTTCCCGGTGGATCGCCTGACCCACTCGCTGCAAACCGCGACCCGCGCCCATCGCGACGGGCGCGACGAGGAATACGTGATCTGCGCCCTGCTCCATGACATCGGCGACACGCTGGGCTCCTACAATCACCCGGACATCGCCGCCGCGATTCTCAAGCCGTTCGTCAGCGCCGAGAACCTGTGGATGGTGGAAAAGCACGGGATCTTCCAGGGCTATTACTTCTTCCATCACCTGGGCATGGATCGGCACCTGCGCGAGCAGTTCAGCGGCCATCCGCAGTATCAGGCGACCGCGGAGTTCTGCGCGAAATACGACGCGGCGGCGTTCGACCCGGACTACGACACCCTGCCGCTGAGCTTCTTCGAGCCGATGATGGAACGGCTGTTCGCCCAGCCGAAAAACTCGATCTACAAAGCGGCGATGGAAGAGCACATTCCGGCCTGAATGTGATGTCGGCTGTACCGGCCTCTTCGTCGGATCGCCGCCCGGATCAAGCCCGCTCCCACAGGTTTCGCGCCGTACACAGAATCTATGAGCGACGCGGTCACTGTGGGAGCGGGCTTGCCCGCGAAGAGGCCTTCGAAAACACCAGAGATCCTAAGCCAGCTCGGCAACCTTGGCCGCCTTCAGTTCGGCCTCCCGCGCCTGCGCGTCCGCCAGGCGATACAGCTCGATCGTGCCGTCCCAGTGCTCGATCAGCGCCGTGCACGACTCCACCCAGTCACCGCAATTGAGGTAATCCACCTCGCCGACCTTGCGGATCTCGGCGTGGTGAATGTGCCCGCAGACCACCCCGTGCAACTCGCGCTTCACGCACTCGTGGGCGATGGCTTCTTCGAAGTCGCTGATGAAGCTCACTGCGGTCTTCACCTTGTGCTTGAGGTAGGCCGACAGCGACCAGTAGCCGTAACCGTATTTCGCCCGCCAGTGATTGAGCCAGCGGTTGAGGGTCAGGGTGAATTCGTAGGCGGAGTCGCCGAGAAAGGCCAGCCAGCGGTGATAGCGAGTGATCACGTCGAACTGGTCACCGTGGATCACCAGCAGATGCCGGCCATCGGCGGTGACATGCACGGCTTCGTCGACCAGCTGGATGTTGCCCAGGATCAGCTTCGAATAGCGCCGCAGGAATTCGTCATGGTTGCCGGTGACGTAGATCACCTCAGTGCCACGCTTGCTCATGGTCAGCAGTCGGCGAATGACGTTGGTATGCGCTTGGGGCCAGTACATGCCGCCGCGCAGTTTCCAGCCGTCGATGATGTCGCCGACCAGGTAGATCTTGTCGGCGTGATAGCCCTTGAGAAATTGCGACAGATGCTCGGCCTGGCAATCCCGCGTGCCCAGATGCACGTCGGAAATCCACAAGGTGCGAACCCTTTGTTTACGGCTGGGTCTGGCGAGCTCGGCGCTGGTCATGGGCAACCCTCTGCGATGTTTTCGCCACTGTGCGCGAGCCCGGTTAATCGACCATGACAGGTGTGCGTCAGTCTTGTGACAAACGCGTCGCCCCTGCGCCGGTGTAGACTGGCAGCTCGCCCGGAGACCGCCATGCCACCGATCCTGACCCTGCGCCATTACACCCACGACCTGATCGTCCACAGTCACGACCACGCCCAACTGGTGTTCGGCCTGTCGGGTGCGCTGGATTTCGAGGTCGAAGGGCATGGCAGTCAGGTCTTGCAGCAGAGTTTCGTGGTGATTCCCTCCGGTGCGCATCACGCGTGTGGCAGCCCAAAGGGCAGCCGCTGTCTGGTGCTGGATGTGCCCGACGAGCAATGGCTGGCCCGTTCGCTGGGTGATCACGCCGAGGCCAGCCGCCGTCTGCTGGACAACGCCGCACGCCTGTCGCTGGATGCCGGACAAGGTCAACTGGTCAATTGGCTGGCGAACAGTCCGGTGGACGATCCGCTGATTGCGCAACAGGGTGCGGTGCTGTTGCTGGCGAGCTTGAATCACGCGCAACCTGCCGAGGTCTGCGCCCGTCGACTGCCCTACGCGGCCCTCGATGCGCACATCGAGCAGTACGCGGCCTACCCGCTGCAAGTCGCGGACCTGGCGCGGGTCGCCGGGTTATCCAGCGCCCGCCTGCATGCGCGGTTCGTCGCCGAATGCGGGCAAACGCCCATGGACTACATCCGCAGTCGAAGGCTGCACAAGGCCGTCGCGCTGCTGCGGGAAACCACGCTGCCCATCGGTGAAGTCGCCAGCCGCGTCGGTTATGGATCGCAAAGTGCGTTCTCGGCCGCCGTCCTGCGTGAATTCGGTACCTCTCCTACACAATTGCGACGCGAGGCTGACGACAAAAGTCGATAGTCTGCCGACAGACTTTTCAGCGGCTACACGCTTCAATGTGTGTCTGAAATGGTGTTTGGAAAAAGGACCGCAATGACTCCCCGTACCGCCCTTGGCGCCCTGCATATCGGCGCACTGATGTTCGGACTCACCGGCGTCTTCGGCAAACTCGCCGCCGCAACCCCGGCGGTCATCGTCTTTGGACGGGCCGCGTTTGCCGTTCTAGCGCTGGCGTTTTTCGCCCGTTTCGCCAGTCAGCACGGCTGGCAAAAACTGCAGGCGGTGGACTGGCGACGCCTGGCCCTGAGCGGTGTTTTGCTGGCCGGCCACTGGGTGAGTTTCTTCATTGCGGTGAAGGTGGCCGGTGTCGCGGTGGCCACCCTGGGTTTCGCCAGTTTTCCGGCCTTCACGGTGATTCTCGAAGGACTGATTTTCCGCGAACGTATCCGCGCCAACGAAATCATTCTGGTGGCGCTGGTCAGCGTCGGACTGGTACTGGTGACCCCGGCGTTCGACCTGGCCAGTGGCGCGACCACCGGATTGCTCTGGGCGATCCTCTCCGGCCTGCTGTTTTCCCTGCTGTCGCTGACCAACCGTGCCAGTTCCGGGCGCATTCCGGCGGTGCAGGCAGCACTGTGTCAGAACGTGGTGGTGGCGTTGTGTCTGCTGCCGGTGGCGGCGCCGCAGCTGAGCGAAGTCCGTGCCATCGACTGGTTGTGGATCGCCCTGCTCGGAGTGTTCTGCACCGGCGTCGCCCACAGCCTGTTCGTTGCCAGCCTTGCGGTGATCAAGGCGCGCACCGCCGCGGTGGTGTTCGCCATGGAGCCGGTGTACGGCATCACCGTCGCGTGGCTGCTGTTCGATGAAAACCCGACCCTGCGCATGCTGCTCGGCGGCGCGCTGATCATCGTCGCCATCGTTGTGTCGAGCCAGATGTCAGGCAGCGCCAGCAAAAAAACGGTGGAGGCCGAGGCCGCGTCTCATTGAGTGCGGTCGTTGTGGCCGAGGTCGCGGTCAGGGTCGATCTGGTCGCGTACCCGTTGCTTGAGCACCTTGGCTTCGGGGAAGCCACCGTCGGCCTTGCGCTCCCAGATCTGCACGCCGTCGCAACTGATGTGAAAGATCCCGCCGGTGCCCGGCACCAGTGACACCTTGCCAAGGTCATCGCCAAAGGTGCTGAGCAGCTCCTGCGCCAGCCATGCGGCACGCAACAGCCATTGGCATTGCGTGCAATAGGTGATGACGATTTCCGGTTTTGTCGCGGTCATGATCGCTGAAACTCCTGAGCCAGAGGGCGCCGCTATAATAGCCGGCTTTAACGCTCGCCCCGAGACTCACAATGCGTCGTCTGCTGATCTGCCTTTTGCTTGGTTTCCTACCGCTGCTCGTCCATGCCAGTGAAGCGCCGCGACCGAAAGTCGGCCTGGTGCTGTCCGGTGGCGCGGCCCGTGGGCTGGCGCACATCGGCGTTCTCAAGGCGCTGGAAGAGCAAGGCATCAAGATCGATGCAATTGCCGGCACCAGCATGGGCGCGGTGGTCGGTGGCCTGTACGCCTCGGGCTACAAGATCGACGAACTGGAAAAACTCGCCCTGAGCATCAACTGGCAGGAGGCACTGTCCGATGCGCCGCCCCGGGAAGACGTACCGTTTCGGCGCAAACAGGATGACCGCGACTTTCTGGTGAAGCAGAAACTGAGCTTTCGCGACGACGGCAGTCTCGGTTTGCCATTGGGCGTGATTCAGGGCCAGAACCTCGCGCTGTTGCTGGAGAGCCTGCTGGCCCACACCAGCGACACCCGTGATTTCGACAAGCTGCCGATCCCGTTCCGCGCCGTGGCCACCGACATCGCCAACGGCGAAAAAGTGGTGTTTCGCAAAGGCCATCTACCCCAGGTGATTCGCGCCAGCATGTCGATCCCGGCGGTGTTCGCCCCGGTCGAACTGGATGGCCGGCTGCTGGTGGACGGCGGTATGACCGACAACATTCCCCTCGATGTCGCCCGGGAAATGGGCGTCGATGTGGCCATCGTGGTCGACATCGGTACCCCGCTGCGCAACCGCAAGCAATTGACCACCGTGGTCGATGTGCTGAACCAGTCGATCACCCTGATGACCCGGCGCAATTCCGAAGAACAATTGGCGGCGCTGCACCCGGATGACGTGCTGATTCAGCCGCCGCTGGCCAGTTTCGGCGCCACCGATTTCGGTCGCGCCGAGGAAATGATCGATGCCGGTTACCGCGCCGCCAAGGCCCTCGACGCCCGCCTCGCCCGATTGAAGCCCGCAGAGTCTCAGGACGCCGAGCTTAACGCTGCCCGCGCACCGGGCCAGCGCACGCCGATCATCACCGCGATCAAGGTCGAGAACGACTCGAAAGTCGGCGACGACGTGATCCGCTACTACATCCGCCAGCCCATCGGTGAGCCGCTGGACCTCGGGCGTCTGCACTCGGACATGGGCACCCTGTACGGCCTGGATTACTTCGAACAGGTGCAGTACCGCGTCGTGCACAAGGGCCAGGAACACACACTGGTGATCAGCGCCCGAGGCAAGCGCAGCGGCACCGACTACTTGCGGGTCGGCTTGAACCTGTCGGACGACATGCGCGGCGACAGCGCTTTCAACCTCGGCGCCAGCTACCGCATGAACGGGATCAACCGCCTCGGCGCGGAATGGCTGACCCGGGCGCAGATCGGTGACAAACAGGAACTCTATACCGAGTTCTATCAGCCGCTGGACGTCGGCTCACGCTACTTCGTCGCGCCCTATGCGGCGTTCGAAGCGCAGAACGTCGACTCAGTGCTCGACAACGATCCGATCGCCCAATATCGGGTGGAACGCTACGGCTTCGGCCTCAATGTCGGCCGCCAGATCGGCAACAACGGCGAAATCCGCTTTGGTGTCGGTGAAGCCTGGGGCAAGGCTGACGTACGGATCGGCGATCAGAATCTGCCGAGCGAACACTTCAACGAAGGTTTCTATGCGCTGAAGTATTCGTTCGACTCACTGGATAACGTGTACTTCCCCCACGACGGCAAGGACGTCAGCCTGACCCTGATGCAATTCGAACCTGGCCTGGGCTCCGACACGCGCTACCGGCAGTGGGAATTCAAACTGGACAAGGCCATGAGCAGCGGCCCGAACACGCTGATTCTGGGCGGGCGTTACGGGCGCACGCTGGACGATGCCAATGTGGTGACGTCGAGCTTCCTGCTCGGTGGCGCCCGGCAGCTGTCCGGCTTCCGCGAAGATGCCATCTCCGGCCAGAACGTCAGCCTGATGCGGGCCGTGTACTACCGCCGCCTGACGCCACGCGCCTACCTGCCGCTGGATTTCCCGCTGTATGCCGGCGGCTCGCTGGAGCGCGGCCGGGCCTGGAACAACGACAACGAGTTCGACAGCGGCTACATCAACGCGGCCAGCGTGTTCATCGGTTTCGACACACCGCTGGGGCCGCTGAATTTCAGCTATGGCCTCAACGATGCCAATGAACAGGCGGTTTATCTGAATCTGGGGCAGACCTTCTGACCCGGGTCAGCGAATCCCGGCCAACAGGGTGCGGGCGGTTTGCCTGAGCGGCTCATCGCCCTCTTTCAGCAACTCATTGAGCAAGGCGATCGCACTGTCGAGGTCGCCATCGTCGATGCAGGTCTGGGCCTGTTCGAGCTTGCCGGCGTTGGCGGCCTCTGTCGGATCCGGCTCGGGCTCCGGCGCCTGCAGGTCCAGCGGCTCCAGGGCCAGTGACTGACCGGGATCGCAAAACTCGTTGAGAAAGTCTTCATCGATAGCCTGAACCTCCGGCTCGGCGATCCACTCCAGCTCTGTCGTTTCAACGTCATCGCTGGCGGTTTGCGGCAACTCGAAATCCTGCGGCAAGACTTGCAGGCTCGAGCCAAGTGCCGATGGCGCCGAGGACAACGGGTCGGTTGCCGGGCGACTGTCTTCCAGATCCCAGCTGGAATCCATAGACAGTTGCTCCAGATTCAGCTCGAAATCATCTTCGGCCAGCGGTGTTGTGGGCGCGGCCTGCTCAACGGGTAACGCGGCAATGACCGGAGCCGCCGCAACCAAAGGTTCAGTCCTGGCCAGTTTCGGATATCGGGCGCGAATCTCGTGCAACCGCTGCTCCTCGACACCGAGCTGGCGCAAGTGGTTTTCCTGTTCGTCATAGCCCACCTGATCGCCCTGGCGCCCCAGCACCTCGAGCAACTGCACGCCAAGATCGATGCGCTCCGGTTCCTTTTGCAAGGCGTCGCGCAGCAGTCCAAGCGCTTCGCCCAGTCGTCCGTAGGCCAGATAAATGCCCACGGCTTCCAGCACATCGCCATTTGTCTGTTCGTCTCGATGCTCAACGGCGCCATGGCCAGCATTCGGACGAACATGTTCGCTGTCACTGAGCTCTGGTTCGCTTCGCTGCGGCAGCACGCGTGCCGGCACGTCCGGGATCACTGCCTGCTGACGTCGGCGGCGAACGATCAGCCCGGCCACCAGCCCTCCCAGTAACACCAGCAGGCCACCGAGCAATGGCCAACTGACGGAGTCGTCTTGATTCTCCGCCGGCGCAGCGACGGGAACCGGCACCGAGGCAGGTGCCGCCGGGGCGGCGGGTGCCGTAGGTGTCTGCTGAACCTGTGCGAGATGCGCCTGCAGATCGGCCAGCTGTTTCTTGCCGTCGGCGATTTGCACATCTTGCGCCTGAAGCTTCAGGTTCAGCTCATCGATGGTTTTCTGCAGTTGCTGATTCAGCAGCACACTGGCCGCCAGCTGTTCTGCTTGCGCGTCGTTGGTCGCGGCCGTTTGAGGCGTCGGCGCGGCCGGTGCTGCAGCAGGTTTATTCTTGGGGGCAGCAGCAGGCGCCTCGGGCGTTGGAAACTCCGAAGACTGCGCATGCACATCAGGTTCGTCGGTGGCCGGCACGATGCCCGGCGAACCCGGCGGATCGATCAGCACCGTGTATTCGCGCAGCACGTGGCCGTTGGGCTGATTGAGCTGCACCAGGAAATTCAGGAAAGGTTCGTTGACCGGTTTGGTCGAGGTCACCCGGATCAGGTTGCGACTGCCATGTAGGATCGGAGCGAATTTGAGGTCGTTGAGAAAGAACACCCGCTCGACCCCGGCACGGCCGAATTCGTCCGCCGAGGCCAGGCTGGCCGAAAGCTCGCCGGCACTGAGTCCCGCGGCGTCCACCAGGGCGATGTCGGCCTTGAGCGGCTGATTGAGCGCTGAATGCACGGTGATGTCACCGAGACCCAGCGCCAGTGATGCCGTGGACCAGGTGAGTACACCGGCCACCAGCAGCGAATTGGCGCAACGCAGTACTACGTGCCGACTGTCGAGCATGAGCATCCCTTAAATAAGCAAAACCGACTTCTATGGGTTCGCACATCCGGTACGAACACGATATTGCCCAGTAGTTCTTATAGTCTGCCCAGCGCGATCCCTCAAAAAAACGGCACGTCGTTGTGCCTCAAGATTTTTCCAGGTTGGCCAGAATGTGCCCGTGAACCCGCATGCACACCTTCATGTCAGCCTCATCGATACCCTCGAACAACTCCTTGCGCAGTTGCGTGGCGATGGTTTCGATCTGTTCGATCAGCGGGCGGGCCGGGGCGCACAGCACGATCTTTTTCGCCCGGCGGTCTTCCATCACGGACTGGCGTTGCACCAGGCCCTGGCTTTCCAGGCTGTCGAGCAATCGTGCGAGGGTCGGCCCTTCGACGCCGACGCTTTGCGCCAGCTCCCGTTGGGTCGGCGCCTCTTCGAAACGAGCCAGATGCAGCAGCACCAGCCAGCGCGCCTGGGACAAACCCAGACCGGCCAGCCGACGATCCAGTTCGGCACGCCAGCCACGGGACATCTGGGCCAGTTGCATGCCAAAGCGGTGTTGATCGGTTAACGGCATAAAACACTCATGGTTAGACTGAAGAAATAGAGAAAAACTAATTATTAGTCAGCTAAGCATGACATTTGGCTATAGGCAAGGGGGGACTTGTACTGAATCGTTACATCCAAAAAGCCCCCCTGACCCTCCCGAAACGTCGGACCGCCCGGAGGGAGAGGGAACCGATTGGGGAATATTCAGGAAATACGCCGACCTGAATGCCCTGAGCTGAATCCACAATCGACCCGTTATTTCAGGTCGATGGATAGCTCAAGACAACTCGGTCGGCTCCCTCTCCTGGGGGAGAGGGCTGGGGTGAGGGGAACGAGCCGGATTACATCTCGAATTCCGATTGCAACGCAGCCCTCACGCAATACAGCACCCCCTCCGGTACACGACCGGCAAACAGCTCCGCCACTTCGGCGACCGACGGCAACTCACCCTCGCCGTCGAGGAACGCATCCTGAACTTCGCCCATCAGCTCCTCTGGCAAATCCAGCGCCTGCTCCAGCGACAATTGCTGCTTGCCGATGGCTTCGGCGAGCATGGTGTAGACGTTCTTTTCCGAGCACTGCAACTGACCGGCAATCTGCAGCGGCGTCATGCCGGCGCGGGCCAGGGTGATCAGTTCGTGGCGCACGTCGGCCACCACTTTCGGCGCCTCGGCCTCGCCGCCCAGCACTTCGAGGAAGGCCTCCCCGTAGCGCTCCAGCTTGCGCGCACCGACACCGCTGACCCGGGCCATGTCCGCCAGCGAGGTCGGCTGGCTGCGGAGCATTTCCAGCAGGGTCGAATCGGGGAAGATGACGTACGGCGGCACGCCGTGTTCTTCCGCCAGTTTGCGCCGCAGGGCGCGCAAGGCTTCCCACTGTTCGCGCTCTTCGCCACGCACCAGTTGGCTGGCCTGGCTCTTGCTGCCGCTCTTGGCGGTGATTTGTGGCTTGAGGTCGCGGCGCAGCTCCAGGCTCACCTCGCCCTTGAGCAGCGGCCGGCACGTGTCGCTCAGACGCAGTCCGCCATAGCCTTCATGATCGACGTCCGCCAGACCACGGGCCACCAACTGGCGGAACAGCGAACGCCATTCGCTCTCCCCCAGCGCCTTGCCCACGCCGAACACCGACAGGTGCTGATGGCCGAAGCTGCGGACTTTGTCGTTGTCCTTGCCCAGCAGCACGTCCACCAGATGGCCGACGCCGTAACGCTGCCCGGTGCGGTAGATCGCCGACAGCGCCTGACGCGCAGGCTCGGTGGCGTCCCAGGTCTGCACGCCGTCGATGCAGTTGTCGCAATGGCCGCAAGGCTCGGGCATGTCCTCATCGAAATACGCCAGCAACGCCTGACGGCGGCAACGGGTTTCTTCGCAAAGCGAGAGCATGGCATCGAGCTTGTGCTGCTCCAGACGCTTGTGGCGCTCGTCGCCTTCGGAGTTCTGCAGCATCTGCTTGAGCATCACCACGTCCTGCAGACCGTAGGCCATCCACGCGTCCGCCGGCAGGCCATCACGGCCGCCGCGTCCGGTTTCCTGGTAATAGGCTTCAAGGGATTTCGGCAGGTCGAGGTGAGCGACGAAGCGCACGTTGGGTTTGTCGATGCCCATGCCGAAAGCCACGGTCGCGACCATGATCAGGCCTTCCTCGTTGAGGAAGCGCTTCTGGTGATAAGCGCGCAGGTCGTTGGGCAGACCGGCGTGGTACGGCAGCGCCGGGAAGCCCTGCTCGGTGAGAAACGCGGCGACCTCCTCCACCTTCTTGCGCGACAGGCAGTAGACGATGCCGGCGTCGCTGCGCCGCTCGGCAAGGAACGCCAGCAACTGCTTGCGCGGCTGCTCCTTGGGCACGATGCGGTAGAAGATGTTCGGCCGGTCGAAACTCGACAGGAAACGCTCGGCGTTCTGCAAATGCAGACGGGTGACGATTTCTTCGCGGGTGCGCTTGTCGGCGGTGGCGGTCAGGGCGATGCGCGGCACGTCGGGGAACATTTCCGCCAACTGCCCCAGTTGCAGGTATTCCGGGCGGAAGTCGTGGCCCCATTGCGATACGCAGTGCGCTTCATCGATAGCGAACAACGCGATGTTCAAGCCTTGCAGGAATGAGAGCATGCGCGGCTGCACCAGACGCTCCGGCGCCAGATACAGCATTTTCACTTCGCCGCGCTTGATGCGGTTGGCGAGATCGCGCTGCTGCTCGGCGCTCAGGGTGGAGTTCAACGCGGCAGCCGCCACGCCCAGCTCTTCGAGGGTGGCGACCTGATCGTCCATCAGCGCGATCAGCGGCGACACCACCACCGCCAGGCCATCGCGCAGCAGCGCCGGCACCTGGAAGCACAGGGACTTGCCGCCGCCGGTCGGCATCAGGACAAGGGCATCACCGCCACTGGCCACGCGCTCAATGATTGCACCCTGGCGGCCACGGAAACTGTCGTAGCCGAAGATGTCCTTGAGGACGCGTTGAGCCTGTTCGAGCATAAAAACTCCAAAAATCCACCGAAACATCCCTGCACAGGCTGGTTCAAGACAGCCGAGGCTGCTTTAAACAAAACGTAAGGGCGCATTGCATGACGCCGTACGGATTCAGCCGCGACGCCGGCAGGGATCGCAAAGCGCGGCAGTATACCCGAGCCCTCCCCGGCAAAGGGCACCGCCGATAAGAAGCTTGTGCGGGCAAATCTGCCGTGCGGCTGGCTTGAGGGCTCAAGAAGGCCTAGAATTCCCGCATTGTTTATTCCCCCAAGGTAGCCCTTTAATGTCCTTCGCCGAGCAACTAACCCGCCTGCAAGTCTTCCTCGACGCCGACGAGCTGCATGAAGAGGCGCTGGACTACGTGGCCGCTCACGGTTACCTGACCGCGCTGTCGATCTGCGCCGACGTGGTGCCGGATCGTGAGTGGATCGACGCCCTGTTCGCCGAAGAGCCGCATTACAGCAGCGAAGCCCAGCGCGAAGAGATCGAAGCCACGCTGATCGGCCTCAAGGCCCACATCGCTCGCCAACTGGCGTCGGATGAAGAATTCGAGCTGCCATGCGAACTGGACCTGGGCGACGAGCCGGACGATTCGGAACTGCGCGGCTGGTGCATCGGCTTCATGGAAGGCGTGTTCCTGCGCGAAGCGGCCTGGTTCGAAACCGCCGAAGAAGAAGTCAGCGAAATGCTCCTGCCGATCATGGTCGGTTCGGGCCTGTTCGACGAACAGCCAGAGTTCGAAGACATCGCCAAGGACGCCAACCTGATGGACGACATGATCGTGCAGATCCCGGAAGCCCTGACCGCGCTGTACCTGCTGTGCCAGGCGCCCGACGAAAAACCGGCGATCCTCAAGCCACGTCACCACTAAGATCCGGCCTATGGACAACCCCATAGGCAACCGCCCCCTGATGTTGCGCTACATCCTGCTGGCCATCGGCTGGCTCAGCGTGGCATTGGGGGTGATCGGGATCTTCCTGCCTGTTCTCCCCACTACCCCTTTCCTCCTGCTGGCAGCAGCCTGCTTCGCCCGCAGCTCTCCGCGTTTCTATCAATGGCTGGTCGAGCATCCCCGGCTCGGACCATGGATCCGCGACTACCTCGATGGCAACGGCATACCGCTCAAGGGCAAGGTCTACGCGATCGGGCTGATGTGGGCGAGCATTCTGTTCTCGTGCTACCTGGTGCCGCTGCCGTGGGCGCGTGGGTTCATGTTGACGAGTGCGGTGTTGGTGACGGTTTATATCTTGCGGCAAAGGACGTTGCGCAAGTCCTGACCGTTTGTCGTTACTGTCAGAGTTGACAGGTGTGCAACGCTCCTCTGATGGCGCTCCATGGTGCATGCCCGCTGCCATTACGGCAGAACCTGCGAAGGAGCGTTCCCCATGAGTACTCAAAATCCTTTCTTTAGCTATTGCACGACATATCCCGGCGGGTCCCCGCTCAATCCTGGCGACACGACCCCCTCCACGGGTGTCGAGTTTGGCGGAAGCGGGCCGGCGGGTGCTCCATTTGTGATTACGGATAACGGCTCGGTAGTGGCTAGTGGAGTGTTCAATCCAAGCAGCGCATTCATCCAGCAGTTGGTGAATCTGGCTCAGGGACCGCATCGCTTTGAACTGCGGGGAAATGCCAGTTTGCCTGCGACTGATGTTTGGTTGTTGACCGTGGGTACAGCCGAGACGCTGACGATTGATTCGATCAAAGGCTTGATCAGCGGGGCCGAAATTCCTGAGGGCACCACCACATCCGAAACATTGTTTGCGATGAGCGGGAAAGCCAGGAAGAACTCAACCATTTATCTACGTATCGACGGGATCCGTCAGCCGGGGCTGATCGCCGTGGATGAAAATGGAAACTGGACCTATAACACCGGCACGCAAGCAGCGGGGCCGCGTAGTTATACGATTGAAGGCAACTATGACTCTGGCCCTATATCAACTCCAAGAACGTTGACTATCGCAACCGGATTGGCTATCGATACGACCTTGATGCGACTGAATGGCATCATGGTAAGAACTTCATACTGCAAATACCCTAATGGGGTTGACGCGATAAACAACACAGGTGTGCGAGAGGCATCCGGAGGCACAAAACCGTATAGCTACAAATCTTCCAACTCGAATATCGCAACAGTTAACGCTCAGGGCAAAGTAACCGGAATGGCCAACGGAACTGTCACTATTACCGTCACGGATCAAAAAAATGAGCAGGTCCTCTACCCGCTTGAAGTTTCAAATGTTTACTCCTTATATGTACATGGAGGTGTTGGCTGGACCTATGCCCGCTACCTTTCCAGCAACGCGAGTACTGGGAGAACAGGTTTGACACCACAGCTTCGAGAGGTGATTGCTCGTTGTTACTCTCAGCCTTGGATTCACTGGACTACTGAAGGTAGTGCTTGGAGCGGGCCAGCCAACGGACAAACCGCGGAGGTTTGGAATGTGAAAACCCACTCCTTTAGTTGGCTGTCTCAAACGGCAGACCTAACTTCCGGCCTATCTTTTTATTTATCAAATCCAGGCACACTGGAAACTTATGAGACAGACACTGATTTTGATGTCAGGGCACCTTGGGACGAGTCATCTAGCAATTAGTGAAAAGCAGTGATGATAAGGGGACGTAGAAAGCGTAGAAAAGGGGAAGAAAAGGGGACGTATTTATTTACCAGTTCCACCGATGAAAACCCGCTCTGTGCTTCAACCGGCAGGGCGGTTTTTTTGTCATTTCAACGTCAACGAGACATCCACGTTAATTAGTGTTGAATGTCATGTCCGCAAAGCCACATCACCTTGCGCCTTTGCCTACGCATCCGCCAGAATCCGCCGGCTTGTGCGCCTTGGGGGCGGGTTCTATTGTTTGGCGGTCGCTGAAAAGCAGCGATCGGGTTTAGCAGCCCGGATCTACTCTAGACGCACAATGCCGTTCGTTCGTGATCAGGCTCACGCCTGTCCGTTCACGTTATGGCGGCTTTGCGTGGGGCACTTCGGTGCGCCGGGTTCTAGAGTCCTGGTCTGCTAACCCGCGTACGGCCGCCACCTCTTTCGTTTAGCAGCGAAGCGTGGCGCCTCCACTACTCTAGAGGCTTTACCCATGATCAAACCCACGCCAAACCCGCCGGAAGTCGATTCGACCTCGCCCTACGAAACCCTCGACTCCAAGAAATTCCACGAAGCCGCCGAACGCGCCCTCGATCACTACCTCAATCCGTTCCACCCCAGAAAGCCGCTGCTCAAACCCAACACCCGCTACCTCATCGCCCCCGGCATCCCCAGCGAAGAACTATTGGCCGACGCCTGCGAAACCCTGACCTCGGCCAAAACCATGGCCAGCGATTTCGCCGCGATGATCGATGCGCCGCAGCGGCATGTGCTGCTGGGCATCGGGCAACTGATCATGCTGGCGGAACTGGCGGTGAATCGGGTGCTGGATAATCTGGAACTGAAGACTGAGGCGCCGCTGTAGCCTGAGCAAAGAAAAACCCGCCGCCCCGTTTGATCGGGCCGGCGGGCTTTGTCGTTTCAGCCCCGGCTCACACCGTATCCACCTTCAACGAATGATCATTCAGCATCCCGTTGATGATGGTCGCCGTGTCATGCCCGCCGGCAATCACCCCGCCCGCCCCCGGTGTCACGCCGTAGTGGCTGGCGAGGTTGACGCCTGCCAGGTCGATGGTCTGGTTCGGCGTGGCGCCGGCCATGGCGCTGACGTCGATGGTAGTGACCACCGAAGCGCCGCTGCCGGTGACGGTGAAATGCAGGTAGTCATCCAGTGACGCCGCGGTGCCGTTTTCACCTTGCAGCAGTTGCGACAGGTCGAGCTTGTCGGTGCCGGGGGTGAAGTCGGTGACGGTGTCGTGGCCGCTGTTGCCTTTGAGCCACTGGAAGGTGTCGGCGCCCGGCCCCCCGGTCAGGGTGTTGTTGCCCATGCCGCCGATCAGCAGATCATCACCACCACCGCCATTGAGGATGTCGTTGCCCAGGCCGCCGTTGATCACGTTGTTATTGTTGTCGCCGGTCAGGGTGTCGTTGAAGTTCGAGCCGACGAGGTTTTCGACGTTGCTGATGGTGTCGATGCCGGCGCCGATGGTGTTTTGCGCACCGAGCAGGTTCAGGTTGACCGTGACCCCGGCCGTCGCGTGGGCATAGCTGACCGTGTCGATACCGGTGCCGCCATCGAGGATGTCATTGCCCGGGCCGCTGTAGAGCAAGTCGTTGCCGGCGCCGCCGTGCAGTTCGTTGTTGCCGGAGCCGGCGGTGAGCACGTCGTTGCCGTCGCCACCGTTGAGGATGTTGTCGCCGCTGCCCGCCACCAGCACGTCATCGCCGGACGTACCGGTGAGGGTGTGGCCGTCCTGATAAGTGATGGTCACGTTGGCGGTATCGCTGCCACCGTGGTTGTCGTTGGCGGTGTAGGTGCCGTGGAAGTCCGGGGTGACGTCGTGGGCCCCGGCGTAGTTGACCGTCATGGTCAGTTGGTAGTTTTCCGCCGCATTGGGGTTGCTGCCGCTGGTGTTGGTGATGTTGGTGATGTGGATCTGGTACGTGCCATCGGCGCTGGCGGTGATGGTGCCACCATCGGCGATGCTGACGAACGCCCCGCCGTTCACCGAATACTCCATGGTGATGTGCCCGGCCGCCAGGTTGTGGTCGAGATTGAGGGTCTCGCCCTGTTTCAGTTTGACGGTGATCAGGTCTTCATCGTTGGCATTGGCGTTGGTCACCGCGCCGAGGTAACCGCTGACCACCAGCACCGCCGTCATGGCCGCCGTGTTGGCCGCAAAGGAGTTGCGTACATCGGCCAGGTTCTGGTTGGCGCTGGTGTTGGTGGTGCCGGTGAAGCTGATCGCGCCGCTGCCGGTGAAGTCCGCGCCCTTGGCGGCCCAACCGGTGTTGAAGGTGGTGGGCGAAGCACTGAGGGTATCGCCGTCCGGATCGGTGTCGTTGGCCAGCAGCAACTCGCCCGGCACCACAACGTTGCTCGACAGCACGTTGGTGATGATGTGGTCATCCACTGCCACCGGTGGCGAGTTCGGAATCACTTTCACCGTCAGCGTGGAGCTGGCGAGGTCGCCATCGTTGTCGCTGAGGGTGAAGCCGATGTTCTCGGTGATCACCGTCGTGGTGGTTTTCTGCGAGGTATAGCTGTAGTCGCCGGTATCGAGGTTGACCACCAGCGTACCGCTGTTGTTGGTGGCGATGCTCAGGGTGTTGTTCACCGTGTTGAAGGTGCCGTGGTTGGTGCCGCCGCTGGCAGTGAGCGAACCCTGGCCGCTGTTGGCTTTCGGGTCGTAGGTGTAAGTGGTGCCGTCGACCACGATGGATTTGATGAAACCGCCATCGGCGCCGAACGTCCCGCCATCGCCGAGCAACGAACCGGTGACAGGCGCGCCTTCCACGGTGCCGGACAGCACCGAGTTCAGTTGATTGAGATCGGTGACCACCACGGCGTTGGTGTTGGTGTGGCTGATGCCGTCGTAAGCCAGTGGATCGAGGTTGGCATTGCTGACACCGTTGCCGAGGCCGATCGCGTAGTTCTTGATGTTGTTGGCATCAAGGAAGGCCTTGAGCGCGGTCTCGTCGGCGGTGCCGATTTCCTGGCCGGTGGTGGGTTTGCCGTCGGAGAAAAAGTAGCCGACATTCTGCGCCCCGGTGAGTTTGCCCGAGGTGTTGAACGCGGTCTGCATGGTCGCCACGGCCGCATCGTAGTTGGTGCCGCCACCGGCGCTGAGGCCGGCGAGCAGGGTCTTGGCGGTCGCCACATCGACCCACACCGAGGTACGGTCAGTCGCGTTGCTGCTGAAGGTGACGAGTTGCACTTTCACATCGCCGAGATCGTCGTACTTGTCGAGCAAGGCACTGATCGCCTGCTTGGCCAGGTCCAGCCGCGACAGGCCCGGCACGCCGGAAGCGTCGGCCATGCTGCCGGAGATATCGAGCACGATGAGGATGTTGGAGTCGATCTCCACCGCCGCCACCGAGCGATCCGAGGCCACGGCTTTTGGAACGTCATCGACGATGTTGACCACAATGGTGCTGGTGGTGCTGTTGCCCAGCGCATCGGTGGCCTTGTAGGTGAAACTTTCGCTTAGCGTGTTCGCACCGTCATTGGCGTTTGGCGTGGTTTTCGGTGCCGACGTCAGGGTGTAGGTGTACGTGCCGTCGGGGTTGAGCTGGATCTGCCCGTAGGTGCCGGTGGCGCTGCCGACCAGGGTGTAGGTGATCGCACCGCTGCCGCCGGTGACCGCGCCGACCAGGGTGCCGGTGGCGGTTTCGCCGGTGTTGGTCGGGTCGCTGCCGATGACCGTGCCCGGGGCCAGGTCTTGCCCGTCCTTGGTCAGGTCGAGGGCTTTTTCGTATACGGTCACGTCCTGATCGACCGAGGCCACGAGTTTGCTGTCAGCGACGTTGACGGTGATGGTGGTGGTGCTTTCGTCACCGTCACTGTCGCGGATGGTGTAGGTGAACGTGTCAGTGGCGCCCGGCGGGCTCACCGAGTTCGGGTTGCTGTGGTAGACCGCGTTGCCCGCCGCATCCAGGGTCAGGTAGCCGTAGGTACCGTTGATGTTGCTGTTGAGGCCGCCAATGGCCGAGGTCGAGGTGTCGCTGCCGACCCTTACGCCCACCACCGCACCGCCCGCTGCCGGGCCATCGGCACCGGTGACGTCATTGCCCAGCACGCTGATATTGACCGTACCGCCCTCCACCACCGAACCGGTGTCGGCCTTGGCGGTCGGCAGGTCATCGACGATGTTGACGTTGATCTGCCCGGAGGCAGTGCTGCCATCGCCGTCGGTAGCCACCACGCTGAAGTTCTCGGTGATGCTGTTGGCGCCGTTGCCGGTCGGGTGCGCATCGTTGTGCACCAGGGTGTAGCTGTAGCTCACGACGCCCGTCGTGGGGTTGAAGCCGGTGACGGTCAGTGTGCTGCCCAATGGCGTGGTGACCGATTGCGGGAAGCCTGCGGCCACGCCGTTGGTAACCACCGCGATGCCGCCGACGGTGAGGGTTTGCAGACCGTCGAGGGCGGTGACGGTGAAGGTGCCGCTCTGGGTCAGGGCCGTGGCATTCGGCGCAGTGCCGTTGCCGAGGTTTTTCTCGTAGACGGTGAGCTCGCCGCCGTTGACGTCGAGGCCGTTGATGATCACCGGATCGTCGTTGTTGTGGATTTGCAGAACCAGGTTCGCCGTGCTGGTGTCGCCGTCCGAATCAGTGATGGTGTAGGTGAAGGTTTCGGTGCCGTTGCCACCGCCGTGCAGGTTTTTGAAGTCGGCGTCGTTGGTGTTTAGCGTGTAGGTGTAAGTGCCATTGGCGTTGAGCACCAGCGTGCCGTAAGTCCCGGTGAAGGTGCCGGCGGTGATCGGGCCGGCGTTGGGGCCGGTCGGGACGCGGTCGGCGCCTTGTACGTCGTTGGTCAGGGCATTGCCGGTCAGCGTGAGGTTGGTTTCCGAGGCGGTGCCGGTGTTGGTGTCGTTTACGGCTTTTGGAAGGTCGTCGACGATGTTTACGTCCAGCGATGCGTTGGCCGTGGTGCCATTGTCATCGACGACGGTGACCGCGAACTGTTCGCTCAGCGTGTTGGCGCCGTTGGCGGTTGGGTGGGCGTCGTTGTGGTCGAGGGTGTAGCTGTAACTCACCACACCGGTCGTGGCATTGAATCCGGTAATGGTCAGCGTGCTGCCCAGCGGTGTGGTGACGGATTGCGGGAAGCCTGCGACCACACCGTTGGTAACGACGGCAATACCGCCGACAGTCAGCGTGGTCACGCCGTCCAGCGCGGTGATGGTGAAGGTGCCGCTTTGGGTCAGCGCGGTAGCATCCGGCGCACTACCGGTGCTCAGGTTTTTCTCGAAAACCGTCAGCTCACCGCCGTTAACGTCGAGGCCGTTGATGATCACCGGATCGTCGTTGTTGTGGATCTGCAGAACAAGATTCGCCGTGCTCGTGTCACCGTCCGAGTCGGTGATGGTGTAGGTGAAAGTTTCCGTGCCGTTTCCGCCACCGTGCAGGGCTTTGAATTCCGCGTCGTTAGGGTTGACGGTGTAGGTGTAAGAACCGTCGGCATTCAGAACCAAAGTGCCATAGGTTCCAGTGAACGTGCCGGCAGTAATCGGCCCGGCATTCGGGCCAGTCGGTACACGGTCAGCGCCCTGCACATCGTTGGTCAGGACGTTGCCGGTCAGCGTGAGGTTGGTTTCCGAAGCCGTGCCGGCATTGCTGTCATCCACGGCTTTTGGCACGTCGTCGACGATGTTCACGTCCAGCGATGCGTTGGCCGTGGTGCCGTTGTCATCCACCACGGTGACGGCGAATTGCTCGCTCAGAGTATTGGTGCCGTTGGCGGTTGGGTGCGCATCATTGTGATCGAGGGTGTAGCTGTAGCTGACAACGCCGGTGGCGGCGTTGAACCCGGTGATGGTCAGCGTGCTGCCCAGCGGAGTCGTGACCGATTGCGGAAAGCCTGCGGCCACGCCGTTGGTGACGACGGCGATACCGCCCACGGTCAGGGTCGTTACGCCATCCAGCGCAGTGATGGTGAACGTGCCGCTCTGAGTCAAGGCCGTAGCATCCGGCGCACTGCCGGTGCTGAGGTTTTTCTCGAAGACGGTGAGCTCGCCGCCGTTAACGTCGAGGCCGCTGATAATCACCGGATCGTCGTTGTTGTGAATTTGCAGCACCAGATTCGCGGTGCTGGTGTCGCCGTCGGAATCGGTGATGGTGTAGGTGAAAGTCTCAGTGCCGTTGCCACCGCCGTGCAGGTTTTTGAAGTCTGCGTCGTTAGGGTTGACGGTGTAGGTGTAAGAACCGTCGGCATTCAGAACCAAAGTGCCATAGGTTCCAGTGAACGTGCCGGCAGTAATCGGCCCGGCATTCGGGCCAGTCGGTACACGGTCGGCGCCTTGCACGTCGTTGGTCAGGACGTTGCCAGTCAGCGTCAGATTGGTTTCCGAAGCCGTACCGGTGTTGCTGTCATCCACACCTTTTGGCAGGTCATCGACGATGTTCACATCCAGCGATGCATTGGCGGTGGTTCCGTTGTCATCAACCACCGTCACAGCAAATTGTTCACTCAGGGTGTTGGCGCCGTTGGCAGTCGGGTGGGCGTCATTGTGGTCAAGGGTGTAGCTGTAACTGACAACGCCGGTGGCGGCATTGAACCCGGTGAAGGTCAGTGTGCTGCCCAATGGCGTGGTCACCGATTGCGGGAACCCGGCAGCCACGCCGTTGGTGACGACGGCGATTCCGCCGACAGTCAGCGTGGTCACGCCGTCCAGCGCGGTGATGGTGAAGGTTCCGCTTTGAGTGAGCGCAGTAGCATCCGGCGCACTGCCGGTGCTCAGGTTTTTCTCGAAGACTGTGAGTTCACCACCGTTAACGTCGAGGCCGTTGATGAGCACCGGATCGTCGTTGTTGTGGATCTGCAGAACGAGGTTTGCAGTGCTGGTGTCACCATCGGAATCGCGCAGGGTGTAGGTGAAGGTTTCTGTCCCGCTGCCACCGCCATGCAACGCCTTGAAATCTGCATCGCTGGTATTGAGCGTGTAGGTGTAAGTGCCGTTGGCGTTCAGCACCAGCGTGCCGTAAGTCCCGGTGAACGTACCGGCTACTACCGGGCCGCTGTTGGGGCCTACGGGAATGCGGTCGGCGCCCTGCACGTCGTTGGTCAGCACGTTACCGGTCAGGCTCAGGTTGGTTTCCGAAGCCGTACCGGTGTTGCTGTCATCAACAGCTTTGGGCACATCATCGGTGATGTTCACGTCCAGCGAACCGGTCGCCGTGTCGCCATTGCTGTCACCGGCAATCACCGTGAAATGTTCGCTGAGATTGTTGGCGCCATCACCCGCAGGATGGGCGTCGTTGCCGTTGAGGGTGTAGCTGTAGCTGACCGTGCCGTTCGCCGGGTTGTAACCGGTGATGGTCAGGGTGTTGCCCAGTTGTGTGGTGATCGATTGCGGGAAACCGACGGGCACGCCGCCGACGATTACGTTGATGCCGCCGATGCTCAGGCTGGTCAGCCCATCGGGCGCCGAGATGCTGAAGCTGCCGGCCTGGGTCAGCGCGCCGGGATTGGCGGCGGAACCATCCGGCAGATTGGCTTCGTTGAGCGTCAGTTCGCCCCCGGGTACGTCGAGGCCTGTGAGGGTGACCAGGTTGTTGACCGGTGGCGGGATGACCGGCGCCGGCGTGTTGTCGCCGTTGTCGATGACCGCGTTATGGCGCTCTTGCGGAAACTCGGGAATGCCACCGAAACCGGCCGTGGGGAAACCGATGACCGGATCGACCCGACCACCCACTTCGGTCAACAGCACAAAACTGTGGCCGCCGCCCTTGCCGCCATTGGCATCGCCCGGAGCATCGGGGCCTGCGGCGGTGGCTTCAGCGGATTGGGTCGGGTCTTCACCGGCGGCAATGGCTTTCTGGATCTGTGCCACGTCGGTAAGTTGCGCATCGCTCGGGGTCAGTGCTTCCGGAGCATCCACATGGGGCGCGTGGTTGGCCAACAATTGCCCGGTCAGGGTCAGGCTGCTGTCGCGGCCCAGGGTCAGTTCCTGGCCGTTTTGCAGATGGACGGCGACCGCCCCTTCCGCACCGGTGATCAATTGATCCCCCGTAAACAGCCGATCGCCCTCGACCAATGCACGCCGACTTCCGTCAGCGGCTTGAGCGAAAACCTGACCAATGACTTTGGTGACGGTCCCGATGAGCGTTGCCATGTGCATTTCCTCCGCTGCCGACCACCGTCGGCACTGGTTCGCGAAGCAGCCCATGGCTCAAGCGGGTTGTCGGGGCGACGCTCGCACCTCGACAGTTCGTTTCGCAGGTTGTGCAAGTTCAGAAACTCCAGCGCCCTCAGGCACTTGGAATCCCTGATCGATGCAGCACGCCCACTAGCGCTACGTAACGGTGGTGAATCACCCGAGTGACAAAAAACTGTCGCTCATTTGCCGCTACGCGTCCCTCCCCTTTAGCAGTACTTCGCCCGTATGTCGCAAAGTGAGTGGAACTTTCCTCAAGCCTTCATGCACTCCCTAAAGCACATAAAACAAAGGCTTTCGAATGGAACAATGTGCCGGATTCGGCGAAGCGCATAAGTTTTTTTTGGCATAAGCCATATGAAAAATTTTTCTTAGCTACGCTTCAGGATGTTCTTAGCTCTGTTGTAACAGCGATGAGACGCTAAACACTAAAAATATCGTCAATAAATTGGCGACAGCGGAATACCATCAGGACTCAGGGAGATGCACCCATGCGCGTTCTAACCCCCCTCTGCAGTGCGGTTTTGCTGGCCATGGCTTGCACTTCCCAGGCTCAGGCCATGAACCTCACCGAAGCGATACAAAGCACCATCGCGACCCACCCGGAACTGGCTTCGCGCGTAGACGCCAAACTGTCGGCCGATGAACAGGTGAAAGTTGCCAAGGGTGGCTTCTATCCGTCGGTGGATCTGAACGCCGCGTACGGGCGCGGCTACAGCGACAACACCAACACCCGGGCCCTCGGTAACCACCACACCGAAATCCTCAACTACACCCAGTCCGAGTTGCGTCTGCGGCAGATGCTGTTCGACGGCTTCAACACCGCCAACGAGGTCGAACGCACCAAAGGCGTCTCCAATTCGCGCGCGTATTACGCGCAAGGCACCGCTCAGGATCTGGCCCTGCGCACCATTGAGGTCTACCTCGAAGTGCTCAAGCGCCGCGAACTGGTGACCCTGGCCAGGAACAACCTGCAGGCGCACCTGCGGGTCAACGACCAGATCGGCCTGCGCACCCAGCGCGGCATCGGCAGCACCGCCGACTCCGACCAGTCGGTGGCCCGTAAGGCGCTGGCGCAGAACAACCTCGACACTGCCGAGGTCGATCTGGCAGACGCCGAATCGAACTTCTACGCCGTGGTCGGACGCATGCCCGATGAGCTGGAAGCGCCGGCCTCGACCCGTGGCGAACTGCCCGCCACGCTGCCCGAAGCCCAGCAGAGCATGGTCGAAAACAACCCGTATCTGAAATCCGCCCAGGCCGACGTGCAATCGGCCGAGAGCCAGTACGAAGTCGCCAAGTCGCCGTTCTACCCACGCTTTGATGCCGAAGCGGCGGTCGGCGCCAACAACAACGTGCAGGGTGACGAGGGCCACGACAACGAATGGCGGGTCGGCGTGGTGATGAACTACAACCTGTTCCGCGGCGGCAGCGACAAGGCACGACTGGCCTCCGATGCGCACCAGATCAACCAGGCCATGGACATCCGCAACAACGCCCTGCGCCAGCTCAACGAGAACATTCACCTGGCCTGGAACGCCATGGTCAACGCCAAGAAGCAGACCCCGACCGCCCGCGAATACGCCGAAACCACCAAGCGTGTACGCGCCGCGTATCAGGATCAGTTCGGCCTCGGCCAACGCACCCTGCTCGACCTGCTCGACAGTGAAAACGAGCTGTACAACGCCAACCGCCGCTACACCGAAATCCGCTACACCGAGGAATTTTCGATGTACCGCGTGCTGGCGAACATGGGGCAGTTGCTGAGCAAGCAACGGGTGGTGCTGCCGGCCGACGCGATTGCCGCTGCCGAAGTGAAGAACGAAGCGCGCTTGCCCGAACTGAAGTAGTCCCGATGATGTAGCCAGGGAGCGATCAATATGACCAGCATGGAACCCGGTGTTTCCGGGATCGATCCGCGTCTGAGCTTCGATGATCCGTTACTCGACGGTCTGTTGATCCTCTGCAAACTGCATGGCGCGACGGCCAGTCGCGCCAGCCTGAGTGCCGGGCTGCCCCTGGACAAACAACGCCTGAGCCTGGACCTGCTGCCCCGCGCCGCAGCCCGGGCCGGGTTGCAGGCGCGGCTGCTGCGTCGCGATCTCAAGGACATCTCCCCGCTCAACCTGCCGGTGCTGTTGCTGCTGGGCAATGGCCGCACGGCGGTACTGCGGCGTTTTGCCGATGACGGCAAGGCCCTGATCCTGCCCAGTGAAGCCGACGGCGGCGAGCAGTGGGTCAGCCGCGAAGAACTCGCCGAACACTACACTGGCCAGGCCCTGTTCGCCCGGCCCCGGCATGAACTGGAAGACCTGCGCTCACCGCTGGTGCCGAGGGTTCAGGCGTGGTTTCGCGACACCCTGAAGCTGTCGAAATGGCTGTACAGCGATGCCATCCTCGCCAGTTTCCTGATCAACCTGCTGGGCCTGATGGTGCCGCTGTTCGTCATGCAGACCTACGACCGCGTGGTGCCGAACCAGGCCACGTCGACCCTGTGGGTACTCGCTATCGGATTGTTGATCGGCACCGGTTTCGAACTGGTGCTGCGGGTGGTGCGTGCGCACTTGCTGGACACTGCTGGCAAGAAGACTGACGTGATCCTTTCCGCCACTTTGTTCGAACGCATCACCGGCATGGCGATGAGGGCCCGGCCGGCGACCATCGGCGGCTTCGCCCAGAGCATTCACGACTTTCAGGGGCTGCGGGAATTTCTCACCGCGGTGACCCTGACCAGCCTGATCGACCTGCCCTTCGTGGTGCTGATGCTGGTGGTGATCGGCCTGCTCGGCGGCTGGCTGGTGGTGATTCCACTGCTGGCATTTCCGATCACGATCGTGTTCGCGATGATCATTCAGGTTCGCCTGCGTGACACCGTGCAGAAAAGCCTTAGCCTCGGTGCCGAGCGTCAGGCGTTGCTGATCGAAACCCTCGGCGGCCTGGAAACCCTCAAGGCCTGCAGCGCCGAAAGCGAGCGCCAGCACAAATGGGAAAGTACCCACGGCGCCCTCACCCGCCTCGACAGCCACGCCCGTAACCTCTCGGCGCTGGCCACCAACGGCACGCTGTTCATCCAGCAGTTCTCGGGGATGGCGACCATCGTCGCCGGGGTCTACAGCATCATTGCCGGCAACCTCAGCGTCGGCGCGCTGGTAGCCAGTTACATGCTCGGCAGCCGCGTGCTCGCGCCGCTGGGCCAGATCGCCGGGTTGATCACCCGCTATCAGCAAGCGCAACTGACCATGAAAAGCACCGACGCGCTGATGGCCCTGCCTCAGGAGCGCGACGGCAAACAGCGGCCGCTGGAGCGCACGCAACTGCAAGGCGCACTGGACGTCAGCGGTGTGACCTTCCATTACAATGGCCAGAATGCACCGGCCCTGAGCAATGTCAGTTTCAGCCTCAAACCCGGCGAACGCATCGGCATCATCGGCCGCAGCGGCTCGGGCAAAAGCACCCTGGCGCGGCTGGTGATGGGTTTCTATGAACCAGAGGAAGGCCAGTTGCTGCTCGACGGCCTCGACCTGCGGCAACTGGATGTCGCCGACCTGCGCCAGCAGATCGGTTACGTCGCCCACGACCTGCCGCTGCTGGCCGGCAGTCTACGTGACAACCTCACGCTCGGCGCTCGTTACGTCAGCGATTCGCGGATGCTCGAAGTGGCCGAACTGACCGGCGTCACCGAACTGGCCCGGCAACATCCGCAAGGCTTCGACCGGCCGGTGGGCGAACGCGGACAATTGCTCTCCGGCGGTCAGCGCCAGGCCGTGCTGCTGGCCCGGGCGCTGTTGCTCGACCCGCCGATCATGCTGCTCGACGAACCCACCAGCGCCATGGACAACAGCAGCGAAGACGTCCTGCGCCAGAAGCTCCACGGCTGGGTGCAGGGCAAGACGCTGCTGCTGGTCACCCACCGCACCTCGATGCTGAGCCTGGTGGACCGGTTGCTGGTGCTGGACAACGGCCGGATCGTCGCCGACGGTCCGAAAGAAGCGGTCATCGATGCACTGCGCAAGGGCCGGGTCGGCTCGGCGGCAGTCTAGGAGTTGCCCATGTCTGCTTCCTCTTCTTCAAAATCGCGCGGTTACTTCGACAGTTTCGGCAAAAGCGCCGAGGCCGAATTCATGCCGGAAACCGCCGGCGCGTCGTTGCAGGATTCGCCGCGCTGGTCGCGGATCACCGTGTGGCTGGCGGCAGCGTTGCTGATCAGCGCGCTGGTCTGGGCCAAGTTTGCGGTGCTCGAAGAAGTGACCATGGGCGAAGGCAAGGCGATTCCGTCGAGCAAGGTCCAGGTGATCCAGAACCTCGAAGGCGGGATCGTCACCGAGATCTTCGTGCGTGAAGGGCAAATGGTGAACAAGGGCGACACCCTGCTGCGTCTGGATGACACGCGGTTTCTGTCGAACAAGGGCGAGAGCGAGGCGGATCGCTATGCGTTGATGGCTCAGGTCGAGCGTTTGTCGGCGGAGTCCGAAGGTCGGCCGATGAAGCTCTCCGACGAGATCGTCAGCAAGGCGCCGCAAGTGGCCGAGGACGAACGTGCGCTCTACGACCAGCGCCAGCGGCGCCTGGCCAGCGAACAGCGCACCCTCACCGAACAGCTGCGGCAGAAGACTCAGGAACTGGCGGAGTTTCGCTCCAAACAGGGTCAGTACAGTTCCAGCCTGGCGCTGTTGCAGCAAGAGATGAACATGTCATCGCCGCTGGTGGGCACCGGGGCGGTGTCGCCGGTGGAAATCCTGCGGCTCAAACGCAGCGCAGTGGAAATTCGCGGATCGCTGAACGCCACGACCCTGGCGATTCCCCGGGCTGAATCGGCGATCAACGAGATCAAGAGCAAGATCGACGAATCGGAACAGACTTTCCGTTCCGATGCCGCCAAGGACCTCAACCAGAAACGCACCGACCTGTCGAAAATCACTGCATCGAGCATCGCCATCGACGACCGCGTCAGCCGCACCACCGTGACCTCGCCGGTACACGGAGTGATCAAGCAATTGAAGGTCAACACCATCGGCGGCGTGGTGCAGCCGGGCAGCGACATGGTGGAAATCGTGCCGCTGGAGGACAACCTGCTGATCGAAGCCAAGGTCCGTCCGCAGGACGTGGCATTCCTGCACCCGGGCCAGAAAGCCATGGTCAAGTTCAGTGCCTATGACTACACGATCTACGGCGGGCTCAGTGCCAAGCTTGAGCTGATCGGTGCCGACACAATCACCGACGACAAGGGCAACAGCTTCTACCTGATCCAGGTGCGTACCGACAAAAACCATTTGGGCGGGGATGTGAAACCGCTGCTGATCATTCCGGGGATGGTCGCCACGGTGGACATCATAACCGGGGAGAAAAGCGTGCTGGACTACCTGCTAAAACCGGTGCTGAAGGCCCGGACCGAAGCGATGCGCGAGCGGTAGTGATGATCCGGACTTTGTGGTGAATAATCTGGCCCCATCGCGAGCAAGCTCGCTCCCACAGGTATGGCGTCGTACTCAGGTTTTATGTTCGACAGGGACATTGTGGGAGCGAGCTTGCTCGCGAAGGCGTCGGCACAGGCAGCGATCATTTTGAATGATTGCGCTGGAAAGTCTCCTCCCCCATCGCCGCAATCTGCCCCTCGATCAACGCCTCGAACGGTTTGAGCAATGGATCGAAAGAGACCGGTGCTTCCAGGGTCTGCAACGCCTGCACAATCGCCTCGATGGTCGACAACGCCCCCGGCCCCGGTGCCTTGCGCAACCGATACCGGGAAACACCACCCTCCGCCAAAGTCACCCGAGGCAACGCCGCCAGCAAGGGATTGAGGTGCAACATCTTGCGCGCCTTGCGCCACGTGCCGTCCGGCACCACCAGCAACAGCGGTTCATCGGATGCGGCGTAAGCCTGCATCGGCTGCGCATCGTCCGCCGGGAACAACAACCGCGCCCGATACCCCGGCCGATTCAGCAGCGTTGGCAGATCCTCGAACACCTCGCCGACGATCAGTTCGGCATTGTTCAAACCGAGCGCTGCCAGCCGTGCGGTGTTGAGCGCGTGATTGACCTCGCTCGGGTGCTGCAGCAGCAACACGCGGGTGCGGCTGTCGAGGCTGGGGATCAGCGGGCACAGGCAGTGGGTTTGTGGGCGCAGGCAGCGCGGGCATTGAGGTCTGGACATGAATTCTTATGCCTGATTGAGCTGCGCTTTGAGCAGATCGCGGAAAGTCTGGATCAGCGGCTCGCGGCTGCGGCCACGGCGCATGATCATGGAAAACGGCGCCTGATAACCGAAAGTCGCCGGCAGCAAAACCCGCAGGTCGCCCTTGTCGGCCCAGGCCTGGGCGTAGTGCTCCGGCAGGTAACCGATGTAGGCGCCGGACAGCACCAGAATCAGCTGCGCCTCCATACTTTCCACGGTGGCGGCGCTGTGTTTGAAACCGTGGCGCGCCAGTTCCGCCTGGCTCCAGTAGCCGCGCCCGACCATGCGTTGCTGGGTGATGACCTGCTCGGGAATCCGTCGCTCGTTGAACAACGGGTGACGGCTGCTGCAATACAGCCAGTGCTGTTCGCGGTACAGCGGCATGTACACCAGACCGCTCATGCGCGTGGAAAACGCGCCGATGGCCAGATCGAGGCGGTTGTCCTGCACGCCGAGTTGCAATTCGTAGGGGCTCATCACCGACAGGTGCAAATGCACCGCCGGGTGTTCCTGACTGTAGGCGCCGATGGCTTCGGCGAACGGCAAGGCCTTGTCGCTGACAGTGGAGTCGATCACCCCCAGATTGAGCGTGCCGCGCAGTTCGCCCTTGAGCGCGGCGGCGTATTGCTCGAAGCCTTCGAGTTCGGCGAGCAAGCGCAGGGTTTCCTGATGGAACAGCTCGCCCTTGCTGGTCAGGCTGAAACCACCCCGCCCGCGATGGCACAGCACCAGACCGAGCGCGGCTTCGAGCTGGCTCATGTAGGTGCTGATCGCCGAGGTCGACAGGTTGAGTTCCTGCTGCGCATTGGCAAACCCCTGATGCCGCACGACGCTGACGAAGATGCGCAAAAGTTTCAGGTCGGGTAAAGCGTTGGCCATGTCTACTCCGGGCTTTGGAACTGTGTTGTCTGGTAAATCCCCCCCCTCACCCCAGCCCTCTCCCCAGAGGGGAGAGGGGGAAAGGGAGCCGATCTCCTCGGCTTTCAAATCCTGAGTTCGACTCGATATTGCAGGTCGATGTACCTCTGGAAAACAACTCCGTCAGCTCCCTCTCCCTCCGGGAGAGGGTTGGGGTGAGGGCAGCAATGTTCAGCCAGGCAAGAATCCCGAGACCGCAAAGTCTAATCCCAGCGCCGCCATTAGTTTAGAAAATCCTGAACTAAGTTTTTGTTCGTAGCGATTCTTCCATCTCACTACATTTCGCAGAATCGGCCCCACAGCGGCGTCCGAACCTGTGCTGAACGGCGCGCCGACATAAATAAAACAAAGACGATGAGGCCCTACCCGTGGACAAGATTCTTCACCAACCACTGGGCGGCAACGAAATGCCGCGCTTCGGCGGCATCGCCACCATGCTCCGACTCCCCCACGTACCGACCGCTGCCGGCCTGGACGCTGCCTTCGTTGGCGTGCCACTGGACATCGGTACTTCGCTGCGCCCCGGCACCCGCTTCGGGCCGCGCGACATCCGCACCGAATCGGTGATGATCCGCCCGTACAACATGGCCACCGGCGCTGCGCCGTTCGACTCGCTGTCGGTTGCCGACATCGGTGACGTGGCGATCAACACCTTCAACCTGCTCGACGCCGTGCGCATCATCGAAGAAGCCTACGACAACATCCTCGAGCACAACGTGATCCCGATGACCCTGGGTGGCGACCACACCATCACCCTGCCGATCCTGCGTGCCATCCATAAAAAGCACGGCAAGGTCGGTCTGGTGCACATCGACGCTCACGCTGACGTCAACGATCACATGTTCGGCGAGAAGATCGCCCACGGTACGACCTTCCGTCGCGCCGTCGAAGAAGGTCTTCTGGACTGCGACCGCGTGGTGCAGATTGGTCTGCGTGCGCAGGGTTACACCGCTGACGACTTCAACTGGAGCCGCGATCAGGGCTTCCGTGTGGTGCAGGCCGAAGAGTGCTGGCACAAGTCGCTGGAACCGTTGATGGCCGAAGTGCGCGAGAAAGTCGGTGGCGGCCCGGTGTACCTGAGCTTCGACATCGACGGCATCGACCCGGCCTGGGCACCGGGCACCGGCACCCCGGAAATCGGTGGTCTGACGACCATTCAGGCGATTGAAATCGTTCGCGGCTGCCAAGGCCTCGACCTGATCGGCTGCGATCTGGTAGAAGTCTCGCCCGCTTATGACACCACCGGCAACACCTCGCTGCTGGCCGCCAACCTGCTGTACGAAATGCTCTGCGTACTGCCGGGTGTGGTCCACCGCTGAGGGTCGGGTCATGAACGAACGTGATCAGGTTCTGAAAGCGGCCGCCGATCTGGTGTCCGCCTTCGCCCGCAACGATCGCGAAGCCTACTTCGGCGCGTTCAGCGCCGATGCGAGCTTCGTGTTCTACACCCTCGAACAGCCCCTGCTGTCGCGCGATGCCTATCAGGCGTTGTGGGACAGCTGGCGCGTCGAGGATGGCTTCGAAGTGCTGTCGTGCACTTCGAGCAACGCCTTCGTCAGCCTGCAAGGTGACGTGGCGGTGTTTATCCATGACGTGGCCACCGAGCTGCGCATGCAAGGGGAGCAACACTTCAGCCAGGAGCGCGAGACGATTGTTTTCAAAAAACAAACGTCGAGCCTAGAACAACAAGGCCATTGGCTGGCCTGCCACGAACATTTGTCCGCAATGCCGGAAGGGCTGCCACCCCCTTAGCCAAACAGGTGACGCCTCACACACGATGCGGCGCGCCTTTATGATCGGAGCAGATCATGAATAACAACAACAAAGACCAAAGCCTTACGCAGATTGAAACCCACGGGGTCGAACAGATCCCGGACAACGAACGCACCGCCGGTCCCGTGGACTTGTTCCGCATGATCTTTGGCGGCGCGAATACCTTTGCCACCGCCGTGCTCGGCAGTTTCCCGGTGCTGTTCGGCCTGTCCTTTCAGGCGGGCGTCTGGGCGATTGTCTCGGGCGTGCTGCTCGGCTCGCTGATCCTCGCACCGATGGGCCTGTTCGGCCCGCTCAACGGCACCAACAATGCCGTGTCGTCCGGTGCGCACTTCGGCGTGCATGGGCGGATCGTCGGTTCGTTCCTGTCGCTGTTGACCGCCATCGCCTTCTTCTCGCTCTCGGTGTGGAGTTCGGGGGATGCGCTGATTGGTGGTGCGAAACGCCTGATCGGCCTGCCGGAAACCGACCTGACCCTGGGCCTGGCCTACGGCCTGTTCGCGGTGCTGGTGCTGACCGTGTGCATCTACGGCTTCCGCTTCCTGCTGTGGGTGAACAAGGTCGCGGTGTGGAGCGCGAGCCTGCTGTTCCTGCTGGGCATCTTCGCCTTCGCCGGTCCTTTCGATTCGCACTACGCCGGTACCGTCAGCCTCGGCCAGCCGGGCTTCTGGGCCGCGTTCATCGGCGCCGCGCTGGTGGCCATGAGCAACCCGATTTCCTTCGGCGCGTTCCTCGGCGACTGGGCCCGCTATATCCCGCGTGAAACATCGCGCAAGCGGATCATGGCGGCGGTGATTTTCTCGCAGATCGCTACCTTCATTCCGTTCCTGTTCGGCCTGACCACTGCGACCATCGTAGCGATCCAGGCACCGGACTACATCGCGGCCAACAACTACGTCGGCGGTCTGCTGGCGGTATCGCCGAGCTGGTTCTTCCTGCCGGTGTGCCTGATTGCGGTGATCGGCGGCATGTCCACCGGCACCACTTCGCTGTATGGCACCGGGCTGGACATGTCCAGTGTGTTCCCGCGCCTGCTGTCGCGGGTCAAGGCGACGTTGCTGATCGGCGTGCTGTCGATTGCCTTCATCTTCATCGGGCGCTTCGCGGCGAACCTGGTGCAGAGCGTGTCGACCTTCGCCGTGCTGATCATCACCTGCACCACGCCATGGATGGTGATCATGATCATCGGCCTGGTGGTGCGCCGCGGCTTCTACTGCCCGGACGACCTGCAAGTGTTCACGCGCGGCGAGCAAGGCGGACGCTACTGGTTCAGCCACGGCTGGAACTGGCGCGGCCTGGGTGCATGGATCCCGAGCGCGGCGGTCGGCCTGTGCTTCGTCAACCTGCCGGGGCAGTTCGTCGGCCCGCTCGGTGAGTTGGCTGGAGGCATCGACATCAGCCTGCTGGTGACCCTCGGTCTGGCCTCGGTGATGTACCTGATGCTGCTGAGCCTGTTCCCGGAACCGGCGCTGGTCTACGGGCCGAAGGATCCACGGAGCAAAGGCGCCCATGCGCCGGCTGAAGCGGCGCTGCGTCAGGCCGCCTGAAGAAACGAATCGCCTGTGGGAGTCAGCCTTCTCCCACAGTGTTCCACCCCATAAAAAAGACAATCGGAGACACGCCATCATGGCTTTGGATTTATTCGTCGTCCTCATCTACGCGGCCGGCATGCTGTTGCTCGGCTATTTCGGCATGCGCAAAGCCAAGACCAACGAGGACTTCCTCGTCGCCGGGCGTAACCTCGGCCCGAGCCTGTACATGGGCACCATGGCTGCGACCGTTCTCGGTGGCGCGTCCACCGTCGGCACCGTGCGTCTGGGCTACGTGCACGGCATCTCCGGTTTCTGGCTGTGCGCGGCACTGGGTTGCGGCATCGTCGCGCTGAACCTGTTCCTGGCCAAGCCGCTGCTGAAACTGAAGATCTACACCGTTACCCAGGTCCTGGAAAAACGCTACAACCCGATGGCCCGCTCGGCGAGCGCGGCAATCATGCTGGCCTACGCGCTGATGATCGGCGTGACCTCGATCCTCGCCATCGGCACCGTATTGCAAGTGCTGTTCGGCCTGCCGTTCTGGGTCTCGGTACTGCTCGGCGGTGGCGTCGTGGTGGTGTACTCGGCCATCGGCGGCATGTGGTCGCTGACCCTGACCGACATCGTGCAGTTCATCATCAAGACCGTGGGCCTGATGTTCATCCTGTTGCCAATCTGCCTGTACAAAGTCGGTGGCTGGGACGAACTGGTGCTGAAGCTGCCGGCGGCGGCGTTCAACTTCACCACCATCGGCTGGGACACGATCATCACCTACTTCATGATCTACTTCTTCGGCATCCTGATCGGTCAGGACATCTGGCAACGGGTGTTCACCGTCAAGAATGAAAAAGTGGCTCAGTACGCCGGCAGCTTCGCGGGCATCTACTGCATCCTCTACGGTCTGGCCTGCGCCCTGATCGGCATGGCTGCGCACGTACTGATTCCGGATCTGGATAACGTCAACAACGCCTTCGCCGCGATCGTCAAACTGTCGCTGCCGGACGGCATCCGTGGTCTGGTGATCGCCGCCGCCCTGGCCGCGATGATGTCCACTGCCAGCGCCGGCCTGCTCGCCGCCGCCACCACCCTGACCGAAGACCTGCTGCCGAAACTGCGTGGCGGCAAACAGTCGAGCCTTGGCGTGAACCGTCTGTTCACCCTGCTGACCGGTGTCGTGGTGCTGTGCATCGCGCTGATTGTGAATGACGTGATCAGCGCCCTGACCCTCGCTTACAACCTGCTGGTGGGCGGCATGCTGATCCCGCTGATCGGTGCGATCTTCTGGAAACGCGCCACCACCGCCGGCGCCATCGCCAGCATGGGCCTGGGTTTCGCCACCGCCCTGCTGTTCATGGTCAAGGACGGTCTGGACGCCAACACTCCGATCTATTACAGCCTGGCCGTTGGCCTGGTGAGCTTCGTGGTGGTGAGCCTGGTATCCCGTCGCCCTGCCCCGGTGGCCAGCGCGATCTAAGCTGAACATAACGACTTGATGCTTTCTTCGACGGGTGTGGCGTCGGTTGCCACACCCGTTTTTTTTCGTCTGGAGAACATGGCCGATGAAGATTGTTTCACGGGACCAATGGTTCGAAGTGCAGCACCTGAGCGACGGCATTCGCCTGATCCACGAGCCGTATATCCGCCCGTTCTACCGCTGCAACCTGTGGCATGTGCAGGGTCGGGACAAGGATCTGCTGCTCGACAGCGGTTCCGGACTGGTGAGTCTGCGCGAACAATTGCCGTGGCTGACCGAACGGCCGCTGGTGGCGGTGGCCAGTCATTGCCATTTCGACCACATCGCCGGGCATCACGAATTTGCCGAACGGCTGGTGCATCCCGCCGAGGCGGACATTCTGGCGGCGCCAGATGGCGAGAATGACTTGAGCCGCGCCTTCGTCGGCGACGACATGTTCGAAGCGCATCCGGATTGCCCGTTGTGCTACGCCGAATACCGGGTCAAAGCTGCGCCGGCCACCGGGTTTGTCGAGGACGGTGATGTGCTGGACCTGGGCAACCGCACGTTGCAGGTGCTGCACACGCCGGGGCATTCACCGGGCGGGATCAGTCTCTATGAAGCGGCCACCGAAACCCTGTTCAGCGGCGACATCATCTATGACGGGCCACTGATCGAAGACGCCTACCACTCCAATCTCGAGGATTACGCCGCCAGCCTGCGACGCTTGCAGGCGCTGAGGATCCGCACGGTGCATGGCGGGCATTTCGGCAGTTTCTCGGGAGAGCATTTGCGTTCGATGATTGACGAATGGTTGCGCCGACACGCCTGAGGCCTGCTGTACTCCAGTCAGATCCCGCCACTTTTTGAACATCTGCCATGAGAAGAGCTGCCGTGCGTGCCGCCGTGCACCGATTCATCAAACGCCTGCTGGAACACCGCGACTTCAATGACAACACCAGTCTGGCGGAGCTGGGTCTGGAGAAGGCGGACATCGAGGATCTGATCTTCCATCTGGAAGATGAATTCGGACTGACGGCCTTCACCGCAGAAGAGGACCGCATGCTCAAGAGCGCGAAAACCGCGAATGACCTGAGCCGGTTTCTGTTGGAAATCGGGCGCCACTGAAAAGCAAAAGGTCGCCGTTTCGAGCGGCTCCAGCCTCTTTGTGCTGGAGCCGCCCGAAACGGCGACCTCTCTAATCTTTAATCCTTGGAGCCGGAAGGCATTACCGCCGACGCTGCTGACGCCGACGCTGTTCGTCATCAGTGCGAATCGGGACCGGTTGCAGAGGCGGTTCGATCAAGCCGAGGGCAACACCCAAATCGTGCAGCCAGTTCTGAATTTTCTCTTTCATCGTCATGCCCCCTTCAGGGTGGTGCTGAGCGGCCGGAATTCTGTAGCCGCTTCGCACTGATAATAGTCCGAAGTCCTACGCAATGCTCGGCGAAATCCGCAATGATCTGTTACTGAATGGATCTGAATCCCTGACCGATCGTTCAAGCCGTTTCCCGGGTATCTTCGCCAGCCACGGGATAGAGCGCCTGCTGCTGTTCAATCCACGCATTGAGGTTGGCGCCGACCATGCCCCGGCGCCACATGAGCCACGTTGTCGCACTGGCAAACGGTTCGGCCAGCGGGTGCACTGCGACACTTTCGCGGCCCGGCAGGCTGGCGAGCATCGACTCCGACATCAGCGCCACGCCGCTGCCGGCAATCACGCAAGCCAGCATCCCTTGATAAGACTCGATCTCCATCGCCCGGCCCATCGCCGCGTGATAGTGGGCGAACCACGACTCCAGCCGCGCGCGGTAGGCGCAGCCATGGCGAAAGGTGAACACCGCCCGCCCCTCGACATCCTTGGCACTGCGTACCGGCGGGTGATCCGGCTCGCTGATCAGCACCAGCCGTTCATTGCACAGCGGCACACCGTCGATCCCGGCCAGTTGCGGCGGGCCATCCACCAGCGCCGCATCCAGCCGCCCGGTGAGCAGCCCTTCAAGCAATTCGCCGCTGGGCCCGGACTGCACCTGCAGATTCACCGCCGGATACTGCTTGTGATAGCGCGCCAGCAACGCCGGCAAATGGATCGCGGCGGTGCTGTACAGGGTGCCAAGCACGAAATCCCCCGCCGGTTGCCCGCCCATTACCGCCGCACTGGCCTGATCACGCAGGGCGAACAGTTTGCCGGTGTAGTCCAGCAGGACTTTTCCCGCAGGCGACAACTGCAAACGCTGACGCTCACGGACGAACAGTTCGACACCCAATTGCTCTTCGAGCTGCTTGAGCCGGGTCGACAAATTCGATGGCACACGGTGAAGGCGTTCGGCGGCGCGAGTGATCGAGCCCTCCTCCGCCACGGCCTGGAAGATCCGCAATTGGCTGAACTCCACAACCTTTCTCCCTAACAGAACAAGTTACTCACTATTATTCAATTTTAAAGAAAGTCAATCAGTCCTAGCCTGACGGTCATCGAACCTTCCAACGGAATCCAGACCATGTCGCCGCTGATTCGCTTATCCGCCAGTTTCATTGCCCTGATGATGGCCATGGGCATCGGGCGTTTCGCCCTCACGCCGCAACTTCCCCACCTGATCAGCGAAGGGCAGATCGACCTGACTGCCGCCGGTCTGATTGCGGCCGCCAACTACCTCGGCTATCTGCTCGGGGCGGTGGATGCGATGTTTTCCCGTCGGCCGGATCAAGTGCAGCGGCGTCTGCATGGCGGCTTGTGGTTGTGTGTACTGCTGACACTGGCGTCGTTCTGGGCCAACGGTTTCTGGTCGCATATGCTGCTGCGCTTCGGCACCGGTGTGGCGAGTGCCTGGGTGCTGGTGATGATTACGGCGCTGAGTCAGCCGCTGGCTGCGGCTGCAGGTCGCCCGAGACTGGGCGCGTTGGTATTTGCCGGGCCGGGGCTGGGGATTTTTCTGACGGGGTTGCTGGCGCTGTTCTCGCATCTGGCGCAGCAGACGTCCGCCACCCTGTGGCTGATCTACGCCGCCGTGGCGCTGGTGATGTTGCTGGGGATTGTGCGGATCCTGCCGCAACCGGGCGTCGGTGCAAACGTCGCGCCTGCCGCCGTCAATCATTCGAATCGCGGGATTGCGCGGTTGGCGGTGGTGTATGCCTTGTACGGCGTGGGCTACATCATTCCGGCCACGTTCCTGTCGCAGATGGCCAACGCGCAGTTTCACGGGCAATGGCAGGCCGATCTGTTCTGGCCATGCTTTGGCCTCGGCGCCGCGATTGGCGTGTTGCTGGTGAGTCTGCGTCGGCACGATCCGGACACCACCCGTCACTGGTTGATGGCGACGCTCTGGCTGCAGGCCGCCGGGGTGTTTGCTTGCCTGTTAGGCAGCGGCCTCGGCCTGGCTTTGGGTGTGATCCTGTGCGGCACGCCGTTCCTGGCCTGCATGCAACTGGTGATGCAGCGTTCCCGGGAGCTGGCGCCCCACGCCACCCAGCGCAACGCCGGCCTGCTCACCGCGTGCTTCGCTGTCGGTCAGCTCAGCGGGCCGTTGCTGGCGGCGCTCAGCAGCCACTTCAGCGGTGGCCTGCAACCGGCGCTGGTGATCGCCGGCAGTGGCCTGCTGATTGCCGGTGGCCTGGCGTGGAAACCGCTTACGACTGGCCGAGCGCTTTGCGCAAACGCCGACGTACCCACTGTTCCGCGCTGACGAAAGTGATGCCGAGCAACACCAGCACGGCACCGATGATGAAATTCAGGCTCAGTTCTTCGCCCAGCAGCACCACGCCAAACGTGACACCGAACAACGGCGTCATGAAGGAAAACACCGCCAGATTGGCCGCCAGATAACGGCGCAACAGCCAGAACCAGGTCAGGTAACTGAAGAACGACACCACCAGGCCCTGGAACAGCACGCTGCCCACCGCCACGGCGGTCAGGCTGACGTGGGTGATCTGGCCGCTGAGCAGTGCGATCAACAGCAAACCGACGAAGCCGACGATCAGCTGATAAAACAGCGTCAGCGTCACCGGCGCTTCCGACAGGCGCGAGGCGCGCACCACCACGGTGGTCGCGCCCCAACTGGCCCCGGCCAGTACGCCGAGGGCATCGCCCAGCAGCATACGGTGATCGAGGTTGTCCCATGACACGCCACCGGCAAACGCTACCGCGATCCCGACAAATGCCATGAAAATCCCCAGCCATTGCACCGGCCGCAGACGTTCGCTGGGCAACAGGAAATGCACGCCCAGCGCAGTAAAAATCGGCGCGGTATAGAGGAAAACCGACATGTGCGCCGCAGTGGTCAGTTGCAAACCTTCGGAAATGAACAGGAACTCAAGCCCGAACAAGGCACCGGCCAACAAGCCGCCGCGCCAGGTCGTACCGACCTGATCCCAGCCGCCCTTCCAGCAGATGAGCAGTCCTACAAGCAACGCGGAAATCCCCGACCGCCCAGCCGCCTGCATCACCGGCGCGATATCGCTTGCCGCCCACTTGATCAGCACCTGCTGCACACCCCAGATCAGGCACAGGCCAATCATCACCTGCAGGGCAAAGCCGTCGGCACTGCGCCGACTGACGCTCACCGCAACACCTCGAACACACACGACATGGCAGTTTTTCCAATGGTCAAAACAAAGCCCCGGCTCTTCGTCCGGGGCGAAAAATGGTCTCGGGGATTATTAACCAGTTGGCCAGAAAAAGCCGTCTGGAAGAGACATTTCATTCTCCTGAAGCGTCAGCGGTGACGAGCTGACCAGCCAAACCGGCCGGCCACGACAAATCCGACCGTACAGGCCAGCGCCGTGGCAAACGTCCCCCATGCCCAATCCAGCAACGTCACTTGCACCGACCAGCCGCGCAGCGTCGCCCAATTGGTCAGGTCATAGGTGCCATAAGCGACCAGCCCGAGCAGCGCACCCATGCGGGCAGCGCGTTGCCAGGTAATCGATGGCAACACCACGAACGCCACACAACCGAAAACGTACAGGCAATAAAAAACCGCTGCTGGCACCAGCAACGGTTTTTCGAGCATCAGCGGACCCAGCAGTTCGCGATAGGTCGGCGCCATCAACACGCCGAGCCAGAGGCCGTCGAGCAGTAGAAACGTCAGTAGCGTGGCGACGTAGGCAATCAGCGCTTTTTTCATCTGCCCGACCTCAGGTTGGCCCATGCAACATGGGCCACGTCAGGCTCAGGTTAGTTCAATGCGATCGGCATGAATGACGATCTTGCCTTCCTTGTACAACGAACCGATGGCCTTCTTGAAGTTGCCCTTGCTGACACCGAACAGGCTGCTGATCAGCGCCGGGTCGCTCTTGTCGCTGACGGCCAGGGTGCCATCGTTTTCGCGCAACTTGGCGAGGATCTTCGAACTCAGGCTGCTGGCCGCCTCCTGACCCACCGGTTGCAGGCTCAGGCTGATCTTGCCGTCGGCGCGCACTTCCTTGATGAAGCCTTTCTCGCGCATGCCGGAACGCATGAACTTGAAGATTTCGTTCTTGTGAATCAAACCCCAGTGCTTGTTGTTGATGACCGCCTTGAAACCCATGTCGGTGGCTTCGGCCACCAGCAGATCGACTTCCTGGCCCACGCTGTAGTTGGCCGGGGTCTTGTCGAGGTAGCGATCAAGACGCGCGGTGGCGGTGATGCGGCGGGTGTGTTTGTCGAGATAGACATGCACCACGCAGTATTCGCCGGCGGTCATCTGGCGTTTTTCTTCGGAGTAAGGCAGCAGCAGATCCTTCGGCAGGCCCCAATCGAGGAACACACCGATGCTGTTGACTTCAACAACTTTCAAACTGGCAAATTCACCGACCTGAACTTTTGGTTTTTCAGTGGTGGCAATTAGTTTGTCATCGCTGTCCAGATAAATGAAAACATTGAGCCAGTCTTCATCTTCGCTGGGAATATCTTTGGGGATATAACGGTTGGGCAAAAGAATTTCGCCGTCGGCACCGCCGTCCAGATATAAACCGAAGTTAGTGTGTTTAACCACTTGCAAACTGTTGTAGCGCCCGACTAAAGCCATTTCCAATACCCTCATTGCGTGGGCGGCATTCTACCCGGTTTTGCCGGGTTCGTTGGCCGGCAGATCCTCCCGCCGACTGAAATTTGCGCTAAGCCTTGATTTTCCTTGGTTTGCCGCCGAACAGGTGCCACTCGTCAGACCACCTCGGCGACTCCCCGGCGCGCCGCCCCCGCGAAAAATCCACCCTTCCCGATAAATGTTGTTATTCAAAACAGCAGGTTAGCGGGATATTTCTAATAATTAATCGAGAATAATCCACCCGCACGCTGGGTTATTCCGGGGGATATTTACCAAGCAATTGTCAAGTTATTCCTGTACGATGCTTGGCCGAGTTACTTTTCTACAGGTTAATGGCCGCCATGCGTGTAAAAGCATCCACCAGCAAAGCAAAGCCAGCTCCAGCCGTTGAAACCAGCGAATCGATCAACGATCAGATCGCGGCATTCCTCAAGTCCGGCGGCGAGATCCAGCAAATTGCCAAGGGCGTCAGCGGCCAGACGTTCGGCCCGTCCAAGCAGATCAGCCTGGGCAAGAAGTAACACCCCGCAACATCCCAGTCCCAAGGCGCTTTGAGATTCGAAGCGTCTGGACCGGAACCCTCGCAAGACCTCTCTCGCGTTTAATCAAACCGACAAAACAACAGAAATCGACGAACGGCCCTCGATGCCGATCATTCGCCGGTATCCTTGCACGCGTCTGGATCAAGCGTTTCAGCAGGTACGTCGGCCTGCGCTCGCTGTTCATGGAGTGACGCATGCTCAAACCCCTCTGTTTAATTCTTGCAGGACTGCTGGCGAGCCCGGTGGCGCACGCGCAGATTTTCCAGCGCGAACTCGGCGACTTCGACCTCAAGCTCGGCACCACGCCCAGCCGCAGCATGGCCCAGGGCCTGGTCAAACCTTCTGCCGCCGGCTCGTTCCACGGAGGCCTCGATCTGACCCACGACAGTGGCCTCTACGTCGGCCAATACGCGCCGAGCATGGGGCTGACGCCGGGCAAGAATCTGGAGATCGACTCCTACGTCGGTTTCAAACAACCCTTCGATCAAACCCTCGGCTACGAAGTCGGGATGATTCACTACAGTTATCCCAAGGTCGACACCCTCGACAGCCAGGAGCTGTTCGGCGGCCTGACCCTGCTCGGCAGCCGTTTCGGCATCGCACTGAGCAACGATCCGGACAAACAGAACAACACATTGTTTGCCGATCTGGGCGGCAACCAGCCATTTGGCATCGGGATCAGCATGAAATACACCACCCACCAGCTCAATACGCCGGTCTCGGTGGACGGCGGTTATGTCAGCAGTTTTACCGATTGGTCGGTGAAATTTTCCCGGCCGGTGATGGGCATCGACCTGGACCTGATCTACAGCAATTCCAGCCTCAGCGGCAGCGATTGCTCCGCCTATTCCGGGCATAACAGCCAGTGCGACGGGCTGGTCACGCTCAAGGCCGAACGCGCGTTCTATTGATTGGCTGAACTGCCGGGAGCATCCTGCGTTCACATAAGAATCAGACGCCAGGCTTTCGCAAGGACTCGCTCATGTCTCGCTGGTTCAAACACTGCGCCACGCTGTTGATCTTCACTCTCGCCCTCGGCGCGTGCAGCCGCGTCGGCCTGGCCTATCGCAATCTCGACGTGATCATTCCCTGGACGCTCAGCGACTACCTGGACATGACCGGCGAACAGAAAGGCTGGTTCAACGAACGCCTCAAGGAACACCTGAGCTGGCACTGCACCACGCAATTGCCAGGTTATCTGGACTGGCTGGATCGCCTGCAGACCATGGTCGAAACCAATCAGGTCACCGACGCCGCACTCCAGGCCCGCACTCTGGAAGCCAAGCAGGCGATTGCCGAAACCGCCCGGGAAATCACCCCGTCGGCCATCGAGTTGCTGCAAGGGCTGGACGACAAACAGGTCGCCGACATGAACGATGCGTTTGCCAAGGACTTGCGCAAACGTCAGCAGGAATATGTGAAGCCGCCGCTGGCCCAGCAGATTGCCGAACGTGGCGCCCGCATGGACAAGCGCCTCAACGACTGGCTCGGGCCTTTGAGTGTCACGCAAGAGCAACGGGTGATGGCGTGGTCAACCGCACTCGGCGACCAGAACACCCAATGGATCGCCAACCGCGCGCACTGGCAACAGCAGTTCAGCGCCGCCGTCGCCCAGCGTAAAAGTCCGGATTTCCCACAGCGGATCGAGACACTTCTGGTCTATCGCGAGCGTTTATGGACAGCGGATTACCGCAAGGCCTACGCCGACACCGAGGCTCAGGCGCGCTCGCTGGCGGTGGATCTGATGGCAGAAAGCACACCGCAACAACGCCAGCGCCTGTTGAAGAAAATCGAAGGGGTGCGCAAGGACTTCAATGATTTGAAGTGTCTGAAAGCGGCGAAAGCAGGCTGAGGTTCATTGAACCTGCGGGAGCCGGAAAACCCAGCTCCAGAGGGATCGCAGCAGGCCTTCAGGCAATCTGCGCTTTTGACGCCACACGGTCGAAGGTCGCCTCATCCAGCGCATCCTCCTGCTCATCCAGCACCTGACGCGGATGATCATTACCAGGAATGCTGCTGTCGATCAGGCTCAACAGACTCGACCCGCGCGGGGTCAGGCTGAAATTGTTGCCGGTGCTGCCCTCATCGTCACCACGGGGTTCGATAAAACCGCGCAGCAACAGCTTCTGCTCGTATTCACAGGCGATGGTTTTCAGATGATCCAGATTCTCGATCGGCTCGCCCGCCGCGGCTTTTTCCGCTGCGTAGTCTTCGGCATAGGACCGCGGTGCAAAGCTGTGGCCGGCGCCGTTCTGCACTTCATGCAGCAGGCGTTCAATCAAATCCCAGTTATAAGTCGTCATCCTGATTCAACCTCCGGTGCGCGTGATTAATGGCGCTGTCTTAGGTTGTGACCCGAGCGGGCAATAGCCGTTCAGCTTGATTTGCGGCACCGACCGACCGGCGGTCTGTCGATTTCCGACGGCTTCAAGCGACTAGTCTGAGACAGACGGTTTCAACCCCGCAGGAGAAATCATCATGAACGTTGAGAATCATCCGGTGGTGTCGCGCGAAGAATGGCTCGCCGCCCGCAAGCAGCATCTGGCCGATGAAAAGGCCTTCACCAGGGAACGCGACCGCCTCAGCGCCAAACGCCGCGCTCTGCCGTGGGTGAAAGTCGACAAGGACTATCGCTTCAAGGGGCCGGACGGCGAATTGAAACTCGCCGACCTGTTCGGCCAGCACAGCCAGCTCATCGTCTATCACTTCATGTTCGCCAGGGGCTGGGAAGAAGGCTGCCAGGGATGTTCGTTCCTCGGCGACCACTTCGATGGCGCCAATCTGCACCTGGCTCATCACGACATTGGGCTGGTAGCGGTATCCCACGCGCCATTCGCCGAATTCCAGACGTTCAAGCGGCGGATGGGCTGGAAGTTCGACTGGGTGTCGTCGGACGGTTCCGATTTCAACTACGACTTTGGCGTTTGCGCCCGTGCTGAAGACGCCGAAGCCGGAAAGGCTACGTACAACTATGAAAAGACTGACAGTGGCGAAGAGGAAATGCCGGGGCTGAGCGTGTTCTATCGCGCCAATAACGGCGAGATATTCCACACCTACTCAACCTACGCCCGGGGTCTGGACATGCTGGTCGGTGCCTACAACTTTCTCGACCTTACGCCCAAGGGGCGAAACGAGGACGAGATCATGGAGTGGGTGCGGCATCATGATCGGTATAAGGGAGAAACGAGATCCAGTTGCTGCCACGGGACCTGATCGTCACTTGATAGTGATGAAGCGAGACAGATTGACCAACTCGTTGAATCTGTCTTCGCTTCAAGTGCGAGCAAGCGACGCCGTACGCCATGGATAATTAGAGTCAGTCAATCCGCATACAACGTCTCGTCATACCTGAAGTCGATTTTCAACTTGCCGCCCACAATGTCCATGGCAATCTCACAGGCGTTCCAGACGGGTAATCCGGCGGTAAGGTTTTGCTCTTTGTGCAACTTTCTAAGGGCAACCAGGCTATTCATGACAATGCCGTCAACCTCACCGCTGCTCGGACTGAACCAGTCCCGCTCGCCTTTTCCGTCGACATAATCAAACAGCAACTTGCAGTGATCGTCCTCGGGGGAAAGCTCTGCATCAACGATCACCGTCATCGCTGACTCGGGCGCCTCATCGACCAACACTTGCCCGATCCTTCGGTAAATCTCATCCTCGGTCATCGCGTGTACTTCCTGAGTTCTCAACGGCAAAGAGGCAAGTCACCAGCGCCAAATGATATCAACATAGTGGCGCAATCCAAGTGGAGCACCAAAAAACGGTCAATTACGGGGCAATACGCCAATACAGAAATGAACTTTCCCTAGACCCAAACCCTCAACCGGTTAACCCGCCTTAACCGGATCTGAGGCCTGCCATCATGAAAACCCTGCTCCCCCTCACACTCGCCGCCACCCTCGCCTGCGCCCTGCCCGTCTGGGCCTGCACCCCGGAAGAAGCCACTGCCAAACGCGAACAACTGGCCCAGGAAGTGGCAAAGCTCACCGAGCAAAACCCGACCAAGGCCAAGGAGATCAATGCCGAGTTGCAGAAGATGGACCTGGGCACCGCCTCTGCCGATCTGCCGGACAAATGCCAGTTGATCGATCAGCGCTTGAAAGAACTGGATTCCGCCGAGCATAAAACCGAGGGTTAACGGCCTCAGGCTTCAGTCTCCACCACAAAGGACATGCTCAGGCAGTGTCCTTTCGTCCGCAAAATTGCATTAATGCATTTATTTATTTGCACAAATGCATATTCAGACCTAGGGTTACCTCGAGCCTGATCGGAACCAGCCATCGGAGATGGCAACCCATTTACCGCCGATCGCTCGCAACATCCACAAGCAGGACATTTGTTTTCATTCATGGAGGATTGAAAAATGTTAACCACTGAAACAACGCAATACACCGGCAACACCCTGCCCGGGTGCCTGACCGGCCATCTGCTCGACGCGCAACTGGTCGAGGTCGAAGCCGCGCCACAGGCCGAGGCCCTGGCGGCCTCTAGCCTGAATTTCACGATGCAGCAACAGACCCAGACCAACTGGTGCTGGGCCGCAGTTTCCGCTTCGGTTGGCAACTATTACGGCACCGGGTCCTGGACCCAGTGCGGCGTTGCCAGCACCCAGTTGAACCGCAACTGCTGCAGCCAGCCGGGGCCGTGCAACGTCTATGGCTATCTGGATTCGGCCCTGCAAACCACCCGCAGCTACAACGGGATGAATCAGGGTTCGTTGCAGATGTCGGCCATCCAGAACCAGATCAACATGGGCCGGCCCGTCGGTCTGCGCTGTGCCTGGTACGGCGGCGGTGCGCACTTCCTGACGATCTACGGCACCAACGGCAACTACGTGCTGGTCGCGGATTCGATCTACGGCTATTCGACCCGCGCACTGAGCTCGTTCCCCGGTTCCTACAACGGTGGCGGCAACTGGACCCACACTTACTTCACGGCAAAAAACTAGGAGGGCGACATCATGCAACTGACTTATCCAAAGGCGCCTTCCAACGGCGTACAGACCTTGCGTCCGGTGCTGCAAGCGGCGCTGCAAACCCAGGGATTTGGCATCAATCGCCAGTTCGCCAGTGCTGTACCGGCGAAAATCAGCCTCAGTGAGGCCTATCGTGGCTACTCGCTCAGCCTGGAGGATATGAGCCAGGGCAAAGGCCTCAAGGACGCCCGGATCGGTGACTGGCATTACCTGGTGTTTGCCGACGGCGTGTCGATTGCCGATGCGCAATTGGCCGAAGTCCGCGGTCACGTCGAGTTTGCCTCGTTGAACCACGGCAACCTGGCCACCGCCACGGTCAATGCGCTGAAGCTGGCGGAGCAATCGCCGCAGTTGCAGGGCAAAACCGTTGAGCTGCGAGTGCTGTTCGTTTCGGCGCTGCATGTCGTAGCGATCTGGCTGCATGCGGCAGGTGAAGATGTGCTGATCCCGATCGACCCGACGCCCAAGGAGCTGGCCCTGACCGGGCTGTACAGCGAGGCAGCCCTGCTCGCGCAGCTCAAACCGAAGGCGGATCAGACCAAGCAGCGCTTTGACGCCGACACCCGTGGACAGCTGGGCAACTGATAAACGCAGGCAATAAAAAAACCCGGACACTGTCCGGGTTTTTTATTGCCTGCCTGAAACGCCTTACTCGGCCGCAGGTGCTGCCGGCTTGCGGCGTTTGAGCGGGGCCATGCCGTCGCTGCTCACCAGAGAATCCGGTTTCGGACGGTTGGCGCTCTTGCGCTTAGTCGGGGTCTTGGCGGCGGCTTTTTTCTTGTCGCCCTTGGCGTCGGTCTTTTTCTTCTTCACGCCGACAGCCTTGCCCGAGGCCTTGACCTTCTTCGGTCCGCCGTAGGTGCCTTTGACTTCCTTGATGGTGCGGCGCTCGAAGCTCTGCTTCAGATAACGCTCGATGCTCGACATCAGGTTCCAGTCGCCGTGGCAGATCAGCGAGATCGCCAGACCGTCGTTGCCGGCACGGCCGGTACGGCCGATACGGTGTACATATTCGTCGCCGCTGCGTGGCATGTCGAAGTTGATCACCAGATCCAGGCCATCAACGTCCAGACCACGGGCCGCCACGTCGGTGGCCACCAGAATCTTCACGCCGCCCTGCTTCAGACGGTCGATCGCCAGTTTGCGATCTTTCTGGTCTTTCTCGCCGTGCAGCACGAACGCCTTGTATTCCTGGGCGACGAGGCGACCGTAGATGCGGTCGGCCATGGCCCGGGTGTTGGTGAAGACGATAGCCTTCTGGTAGGTCTCGTTGGCCAGCAGCCAGTTGACGATCTGTTCTTTGTGCTGGTTATGGTCGGCGGTGATGATCTGCTGACGGGTGGTGTCGTTCAGCTGACTGACCGCGTTGAGCTGCAGGTGCTCGGGGTTGTTCAGCACCTTGGCGATCATCTCGCGCAGGCCGGAACCGCCGGTGGTGGCGGAGAACAGCATGGTTTGCTGACGGTTCGGGCATTCGTCGACCAGACGCTGCACGTCTTCGGCGAAACCCATGTCGAGCATGCGGTCGGCTTCGTCGAGCACCAGCACTTCGACTTCTTTCAAATCGAGGTTGCCGGCGTTCAGTTGCTCGATCATCCGGCCCGGAGTGCCGATGAGGATGTCCGGCACCTTGCGCAGCATGGCGGCCTGGACCTTGAAGTCTTCACCGCCGGTGATCAGGCCGGACTTGATGAAAGTGAACTGCGAAAAGCGCTCGACTTCCTTCAGGGTCTGCTGGGCCAGCTCGCGGGTCGGCAGCAGGATCAGGGTCTTGATGCTGACGCGGATCTTGGCCGGGCCGATCAGGCGGTTGAGGATCGGCAGGACAAACGCGGCGGTCTTGCCGCTACCGGTTTGCGCCGTCACCCGCAGGTCACGCCCCTGAAGCGCCAGCGGAATGGCCGCGGCTTGCACAGGCGTTGGCTCGACAAATTTCAGCTCGGCCACGGCTTTGAGCAGGCGTTCGTGCAGGGCGAATTGGGAAAACACGGGTGCTACCTCGAAGATATGCAGAAAAACAGCTGCATAGGTTACCGGTTTCGAGCGCTCAGGCCGAGTTTCTTTATGAAATCAGCCGCAATCAGTGGCTTTTTTGTTGCTCGATTTGTCTCCAACGGTAATACACAGCGTCTTAAATGCTCTAATCGCCCGTCGCGTCCTACAGAAGAATCGTTGCCCTCATGGATTTCAAACAGCTCTGGCTCAACGCCCAAGACCTCTGGGGTGCCCTTGATCAGCACCCGCTCCTGCACGCCGGCCTGGCGCTGATCCTGTTGCTGGTGATCGCGCTGGTCCTCGGACGAGTGGCGCGTTACCTGATCCTGCATGCCAGCCGCATGCTCGGTCGCCAGCCCGCGCTGCACTGGATCAACGACTTTCGGCATAACAAGGTGTTTCAGCGTCTGGCGCAGATGACGCCGTCGCTGGTGATCCAGTTCGGCCTGCACCTGGTGCCGGAGCTGAGCAAGACCGCCATGGTGTTCCTCGGTAATGTGGCGCTGGCGTTCACCATTCTGTTCCTGCTGCTGTCGGTCAGCGCCCTGCTCAATGCGTTGCTGGACATCTACGCCCGCACCGAACACGCGCGCACCCGCTCGATCAAGGGTTACGTGCAACTGGCGAAAATGGTCTTGTACGTGTTCGGCGCGATCATCATCGTCGCCACCCTGATCGACCGCTCGCCGCTGTTGCTGCTGTCGGGTCTGGGTGCGATGTCGGCGGTGATCCTGTTGGTCTACAAGGACACCCTGCTGTCGTTCGTCGCCAGTGTGCAACTGACCAGCAACGACATGCTGCGGGTCGGCGACTGGATCGAAATGCCGCAAGTCGGCGCCGATGGCGACGTGGTCGACATCACCCTGCACACGGTCAAGGTGCAGAATTTCGACAAGACCATCGTCTCGATCCCGACCTGGCGGCTGATGTCCGAATCCTTCCGAAACTGGCGCGGCATGCAGCAATCCGGCGGGCGACGGATCAAGCGCAGCCTGTTCATCGACGCCAGCGGCGTGCGTTTCATCCGCGACGATGAAGAAGAAAAACTCTCCCAGGTGCACCTGCTGACCGCCTACATGGGCCGCAAGAAAGCCGAACTCAAGGCCTGGAACGAAGCCCAGGGCAATGTCGCGGCGATGTCGGCCAACCGTCGGCGCATGACCAACATCGGCACCTTCCGCGCCTATGCCTTGGCTTACTTGAAGAGCCACCCCGAGATTCAGCCGAACATGACCTGCATGGTCCGCCAGATGCAGACCACGGCCCAGGGCATTCCGCTGGAAATCTACTGCTTTACCACTACCACGGTGTGGGCCGATTACGAGCGGATCCAGGGGGATATTTTCGATTACCTGCTGGCAGTGTTGCCGGAGTTCGGGCTGAGTCTGTATCAGCAGCCGAGTGGCGGGGATTTGCGTTCCGGGATATTGCCGGCAGTCCTTGGCGCGAGCCACATTCCAGAAGCCGAGAAACATCTGATGTAGCGCTTTCTTCAGCGCAAAAAAAGACGCAACCCGGGTTGCGTCTTTTTTTGTCCGGCCGACTTGTCAGGCCTTCCGCTGCGGTGCCTTGTGCACCATGGTGTAGGCGTAGTCGACGCCCATGCCGTACGCGCCGCTGTGTTCCAGCACCAGGTCCATCACCGCCTGATAAGTGTCTTTGTGCGCCCAGTCACGCTGGTACTCGAGCAGCACTTGCTGCCAGGTCACCGGTACTGCGCCGGCCTGAATCATCCGCTGTACCGACATGTCGTGGGCTTCTTTGGTGGTGCCGCCGGAAGCGTCGGTGACGATGTACACCTCGTAGCCTTCGGCCAGGGCTTCCAGGGCCGGGAAGGTCAGGCAGACCTCGGTCCACAGTGCGGCGATGATCAGTTTCTTGCGGCCGGTGGCCTTCACCGCGTCAACCAGCGCCTTGTCTTCCCAGGAGTTCATCGAGGTGCGCTCGATCGGCTTCTGCTCCGGGTGTACCGCCAGCAGCTCCGGCCAGATGTAGCCGCTGAAGCTTTCGGTTTCGACCGAGGTGTAGATGGTCGGTACGTTGAAGATCTTCGCTGCCTTGGCCAGGCCGACGGTGTTGTTCTTCAGGGTCTGACGGTCGATCGACTGTACGCCGAAAGCCATTTGCGGCTGGTGGTCGATCAGGATCAGGGCGGAGTTGGTCGGGTTCAGCAGTTCACGGATAGACATGGCGCGTTCCTTTTGATGTCGATTCAGCGTTTCGATTGGGTAATGGGTGAGTCGAGTGGCTTGCCGTCTTCGGCGTTGTTGTCTCGGCTTGGATGTCACTTTAGGGGCTAGCCGATAAAGGGACAATTCCCTAAAATCGAGAATCATTGATTCTAAAAAAGGGACAATCATGGATCGCATCGAATGCATGCGCGCCTTCGTGGTGACGGTCGGCGAAAACGGCTTCGCAGCCGCCGCCCGGGCCATGGACGTGCCCCGCTCGAAAGTCAGCAAACAGATTCAGGCGCTGGAAGAAGCCATCGGCGTGCAGCTGCTGCAACGCACCACCCGCAGCCTGCACCTGACCGAGGCCGGAGCGGAGTATTTCGAAGCGGCGCGGGAAGTGATTGCGGCTCTGGACGAGGCCGAGCAGCGAGCGCGGGACGGGGTTGGCGAATTGCGCGGCGTACTGCGCGTAAACGCGCCGATGTCGTTCGGCCTGCGGCGGCTGGGCAAACTGATCCCGCTGTTTCATGAACAGCACCCGAACATCGAGCTGCAACTGGTGCTCAGCGACCAGCAGGTCGACCCGGTGCGCGGTGGGTTCGACGTGACGATCCGCATCGCCAGCCTGCCCGACTCGACCATGATCGCCCGGCAACTGGCGCCGGCGCCGCGCATCATGGTCGCCTCCCCCGCTTACCTCGAACGCGCGGGCACGCCGCAGTCGCCGCAGGATTTGCGCTCGCATCAATGCTTGAACTACGGCTATCTGCAGAGCGGCGTCAGCCTGCAACTGTGCAACGGCAAGGAGACGCAGCGGGTCAACGTCACCGGGCCGTTGCACGCCAACAACGGCGACCTGCTGGCGCAAACGGCCGAGGCCGGCATGGGCATCGCGCTGCTGCCGGACTTCATCGTCGAAGAAGCACTGGCCGCCGGACGACTGGTGCCGGTGCTGTGCGAATGGCAAGCCCCGGCGATCACCATCAACGCGGTGTACTCGTCAGCCCGGCGGGTGCCGCAGAAGACGCGCGCGTTTATCGAGTTTCTGGTGGGGCAACTGGCGCCGGCTTGCGAATCCCCAACCGGCTGATCCACACCGCCGCCAGAATCACGCTGCCGCCGAGGAACAACCGCCCGAGTTCTTCGTGCTGATTCCAGATCAACAGGTTCAGCAGCAACCCCACCGGTACGTGCAGGTTGTTCATCACCGCCAGGGTGCCGCCGTTGACCAGGCAGGCGCCCTTGTTCCACCAGTACAGACCGAGTGCGGTCGAGACCAGGCCGAGGAACACCAGCACGCCCCATTGCAGCGGCGCTTCGGGCAGGAAGCTGGATTTGCCGAACAGCAGGAACGCCGGCAACGCCACCGCGAGTGCGCCGAGGTAGAAGAAACCGAAGCGCCGGTAATGCGGCAAATCGCTCGGATGCTTCGCCACCAGATGCTTGTACAGCACCTGCCCGGCGGCGTAGGTGAAGTTGGCCAGTTGCAGCAGCAGGAAGCCCATGAAGAAGTCCGGGTTGATCCGGTCGTAGCGAATCACCGCCGCGCCTGCGACCGCCACCAGTGCGGCGATCAGTGCCCACGGGTTGAAGCGGCGGTTCAGCGCGTCTTCGATCAGGGTCACGTGCAGCGGCGTGAGGATGGTGAACAGCAGCACTTCCGGCACCGTCAGCACCCGGAAGCTCAGGTACAGGCAGACGTAGGTCACGCCGAACTGCAACGCGCCGATCAGCAGCATGCCGCGCATGAACGCCGGTTCCACCGAACGCCAGCGCGTCAGCGGGATGAACACCAGCCCGGCCAGCACCACCCGCACCAGCACCGCGAAGTAGCTGTCGACATGCCCGGCCAGGTATTCACCGATCAGACTGAAGGAAAACGCCTGGATCAGCGTGACAATAAGTAGATAGCCCATGGTCGCCTCGATTTCGAATGGCGGCGACGATAGCGGTTTTTGCCGGCCATCGCTAAATCCCGGGCAAAAAAAAGCCCGATCTCGCTAAAGCGTTCAATCGGGCTACAGCACTCAGGAGCAACAAGTGCAAAGGGAGGTTCGATGCGCGTAGAGCCTTGAAGGGGTTGCGCCAGGTCACTAGAACAATCGGCGATTATCTGGCGATTAACATATCAAGCGACCTGGGAGAGTTTGGCGTTGGCCTGGTTGAGGCCTTTCTCCTGGAAGTCGCCGCCCAGGTTCATGCCTTCAGCGTGGATGAAGGTCACGTCGTGGATGCCGATGAAACCCATCACCTGACGCAGGTACGGTTCCTGGTGATCCGCCGGGCCGCCGGCGTAGATGCCGCCGCGAGCGGTCAGCACGTAGGCACGCTTGCCGCTGAGCAGGCCTTGCGGGCCGGTTTCGGTGTACTTGAAGGTCACGCCGGCACGCAGCACGTGGTCGAGCCAGGCTTTCAGGGTGCTTGGAATCGCGAAGTTGTACATCGGCGCGGCCATCACCAGCACATCGGCGGCCAGCAATTCATCGGTCAGTTCGTTGGAGCGATCCAGCGAGGATTGTTCGTTGGCATTGCGCTGTTCGGCGGGTTTCATCCATCCGCCCAGCAGGTTGCTGTCCAGGTGTGGCACCGGGTTCACGGCGAGGTCACGGACGGTGATCTGATCGGCCGGGTGTGCAGCTTTCCACTGACTGATGAAAGTCTGGGTCAGTTGACGGGATACCGAGTCTTGCTGGCGGGCGCTGCTTTCGATGATCAGAACGCGGGACATGGTGTGTAGCCTCCATCCGAGAATGTTGTAAGTCGATGGAGTGAAGGTTAAACAGAGTCTTATCGATGAAAAAGCGCAAATAATTGCTGCAAACCATCGAAATATTCGTTTAGATGCAAGCTGCACCTGCAGGAGCGGGCTGACTCGCTCCCACAGAGAGGCAAAACCGCTATTTCGGGTTGCAGGTCAGTTCGACGCGCAGCTTGATGATCTCGCGGGAGAACTTGGCGGTGGCGTTCGTATGTTTGCCGGCCGGGACTTCGATATTGCGGGTGCGTGGCGCCTCCGGGCCGTTGCTGAACACGACTTTGCAGACCGCGTCGACCTCGCCGTAGTTGGCGACCCGGATGGAGCCGATGTCTTTATCGGTATCGAAGGACTCGTAGTCGATCTTCAGGCCATTGAGATTCTTCTGCACATCGATCGGATACGCAAACGCGGTCAGCGGCAGCAACGCCAGTACCACACAACAGAATTTTTTCATTCGGCAGTCTCCATGAGGGACAGCCAGCTTAGGACAAGAGGAGCTATCGATGAAAGCGCCCCGCGTGACCCTCGATCAATGGCGAACGTTGCAAGCGGTGGTCGACCACGGCGGATTCGCCCAGGCCGCCGAAGCGTTGCACCGTTCGCAATCGTCGGTGAGCTACACCGTCGCCCGCATGCAGGACCAGCTCGGTGTGCCGTTGCTGCGCATCGACGGCCGCAAGGCGGTGCTGACCGAAGCCGGTGGCGTGTTGCTGCGGCGCTCTCGGCAATTGGTGAAACAGGCCAGCCAACTGGAAGACCTCGCTCATCACATGGAGCAAGGCTGGGAAGCCGAAGTGCGGCTGGTGGTCGACGCCGCCTACCCGAGCGCCCGCCTCGTTCGTGCATTGACCGCATTCATGCCTCAGAGCCGTGGCTGCCGCGTGCGTCTGCGTGAAGAAGTGCTGTCGGGTGTCGAGGAGGTGTTGCTCGAAGGCGTGGCCGATCTGGCGATCACCGGCCTGAGCATTCCCGGTTACCTCGGCGCCGAATTGAGCGATGTGGAATTTGTCGCCGTCGCCCATCCCGAACACGCACTGCATCGGCTGAACCGCGAGCTGAATTTCCAGGACCTGGAAACCCAGATGCAAGTGGTGATCCGCGACTCCGGCCGCCAGCAACCCCGGGACGTCGGCTGGCTCGGTGCCGAACAGCGCTGGACCGTCGGCAGCCTCGCCACCGCCGCCAATTTCGTGTCCAGCGGCCTGGGATTCGCCTGGCTGCCACGGCACATGATCGAACGTGAATTGAAGGAAGGCCTGCTCAAGCTGCTACCGTTGGATCAGGGCGGCAGCCGCAATCCGAGTTTCTATCTGTATTCGAACAAGGACAAACCGCTGGGCCCGGCCTCGCAGATCCTCGTCGAACTGTTGCGTACCTTCGACACCTTGCCGCTGGACGCACCGTTCGCCGCCCCCGAACAAGCCTGACACGGAGTTCACCGATGGCGTATTTCGAGCATGAAGGCTGCAACCTGCACTACGAGGAATATGGCCACGGCGATCCGTTGCTGCTGGTTCACGGGCTCGGCTCCAGCACGCTGGACTGGGAAATGCAGATCCCGGCACTGGCTGCGCAATACCGGGTGATCGTCCCGGACGTGCGCGGCCATGGCCGCTCCGACAAGCCCCGCGAGCGCTACAGCATCGCCGGGTTCAGTGCGGACATCGTCGCCCTGATCGAGCATCTGAAGCTCGGCCCGGTGCACTACGCCGGGCTGTCCATGGGCGGCATGATCGGCTTTCAGTTCGCTGTAGATCAACCACAGATGCTCAAGAGCCTGACCATCGTCAACAGCGCGCCCGAGGTCAAGGTGCGCAGTCGCGACGACTACTGGCAGTGGTTCAAGCGCTGGAGCCTGATGCGCGTGCTGAGTCTGGCCACCATCGGCAAGGCCCTTGGCGCCAAGCTGTTCCCCAAACCGGAGCAGGCGGATTTGCGACAGAAGATGGCCGAGCGCTGGGCAAAAAACGACAAACGTGCTTATCTCGCCAGCTTCGATGCGATTGTTGGCTGGGGGGTTCAGGAACGACTTTCGAGGATCTCCTGTCCAACGCTCGTCGTCAGCGCCGACCGGGACTACACCCCCGTCTCGCTGAAAGAAACCTATGTCAGACTGCTGCCCGATGCACGGCTGGTGGTGATCGCCGATTCGCGTCACGCCACCCCGCTCGATCAACCCGAACGCTTCAATCAAACGCTGCTGGCGTTTCTCGCCACAGCCGATATTCACCCTCAGGATCACTGAACCATGCTGAAAAAACTCGCCCTCGCCGCCGGCACCGTGCTGTTCGCCGCCAACCTGATGGCTGCCACGCCGGCCAAGGCGCCACACGTCGAACTGGTGACCACCAACGGCACCATCGAAATCGAGCTGGATCCGGTCAAGGCGCCGATCAGTACCAAGAACTTCCTCGATTACGTCGACAGCGGTTTCTACACCAACACCATTTTCCACCGTGTGATCCCGGGCTTCATGGCCCAGGGCGGCGGCTTCACCCAGCAGATGCAACAGAAAGAAACCAAGGCACCGATCAAGAACGAAGCCAGCAACGGTCTGCACAACGTTCGCGGCACCCTGTCGATGGCCCGCACTTCCGATCCGAACTCGGCCACCAGCCAGTTCTTCATCAACGTCGCCGACAACGCGTTCCTCGATCCGGGCCGCGACGCCGGTTACGCGGTGTTCGCCAAAGTGGTCAAGGGCATGGACGTGGTCGACATCATCGTCAACTCCCAGACCACTACCAAACAGGGCATGCAAAACGTGCCTGTCGACCCTGTGATCATCAAGTCGGCCAAGCGCATCGACTAAGCTTTACAGGGCATATCGAGCGGCTGCAGCTTAATACTGCGCCGCTCACACTGATAAAAGGAGAGCCCGTACTCCGGGCGGTTATCTGATGCTCTATCGCCGTTTCGAACAACTGATCGACATTTTCCGTGACGCGCCTACGGCATCCCCGCCGGACCGTGTTCTGCCCTTCTATACCTATTACCTCAAGCAGGTCTGGCCGAGTTTCGCCGCCCTGCTGATCGTCGGCCTGTTCGGTGCCCTGATCGAAGTGGCGCTGTTCAGCTACCTGAGCCGCATCATCGACCTTGCCCAAGGCACGCCGAACGTCGATTTCTTCAAGGTGCATGGCGCCGAACTGGCGTGGATGGCCGTGGTGGCCCTGCTCCTGCGACCGTTGTTCCTGGCCCTGCACGACATGCTGGTGCACCAGACACTGAGCCCGAGCATGACCAGCCTCATCCGCTGGCAGAACCACAGTTACGTGCTCAAGCAGAGCCTGAATTTCTTCCAGAACGACTTCGCCGGGCGCATCGCCCAGCGCATCATGCAGACCGGCAACTCGCTGCGTGATTCCGCGGTGCAGGCGGTGGATGCGTTGTGGCACGTGCTGATCTACGCGATCAGCTCGCTGGTGCTGTTCGCCGAAGCCGACTGGCGCCTGATGATCCCGCTTCTGACGTGGATCGCCGCCTACATCGGCGCGCTCTACTACTTCGTGCCACGGGTCAAGGACCGCTCCGTCGCCGCTTCCGACGCGCGCTCGAAACTGATGGGGCGCATTGTCGACGGCTACACCAACATCGCCACCCTGAAGCTGTTCGCCCACACCAACTTCGAACAGCACTACGCCCGCGAGGCGATTCAGGAGCAGACCGAAAAAGCCCAGCTGGCCGGCCGCGTGGTCACCAGCATGGACGTTGCCATCACCACCATGAACGGCCTGCTGATCGTCGGCACCACGGGGCTGGCCCTGTGGCTGTGGACGCAATCGGTGATCAGTGTCGGCGCCATCGCCCTGGCCACCGGCCTGGTGATTCGCATCGTCAACATGTCCGGCTGGATCATGTGGGTGGTCACCGGGATCTTCGAGAACATCGGCATGGTCCAGGACGGCCTGCAGACCATCTCGCAACCGGTCAGCGTCACCGACCAGGAACAGGCCAAACCGCTGGCTGTGGCCCGTGGCGAAGTGCGTTTCGAGCACGTGGATTTTCACTACGGCAAGAAGAAAGGCATCATCGGCGACCTCAACCTGACCATCAAACCCGGCGAGAAAATCGGCCTGATCGGCCCGTCCGGCGCCGGCAAATCGACTCTGGTCAACCTGCTGCTGCGTCTGTACGACGTCGAGGGCGGGCGGATCCTGATCGACGGCCAGAACATCGCCGAAGTCGGCCAGGAAAGCCTGCGCGCACGGATCGGCATGATCACCCAGGACACGTCGCTGCTGCACCGTTCGATCCGCGACAACTTGCTGTACGGCAAGCCTGACGCCACCGACGCCGAACTCTGGGAAGCGGTGCGCAAGGCCCGGGCCGACGAGTTCATACCGCTGCTGTCGGATGCCGAAGGACGCACCGGATTCGATGCCCACGTCGGCGAGCGCGGCGTCAAACTGTCCGGCGGTCAGCGCCAACGGATCGCGATTGCCCGGGTGCTGCTCAAGGATGCGCCGATCCTGATCATGGACGAAGCGACCTCGGCACTGGACTCGGAAGTCGAAGCGGCGATCCAGGAAAGCCTGGAAACCCTGATGCAGGGCAAGACCGTGATCGCCATTGCCCACCGCCTCTCGACCATTGCCCGCATGGACCGGCTGGTGGTGCTGGAGAACGGCAGGATCGCCGAGACCGGCAACCATGCCGAACTGCTGGCCCACGGCGGATTGTACGCACGGCTATGGGCGCACCAGACCGGAGGGTTTGTCGGCATCGATTGATCCGCCACGAAACGCAAAAACCGCCACAGCCCTTCCACCACGGGCTCTGGCGGTTTTTTCATGGCTGCTGGAAATCCCCGTATTCCCTGCTGTACTCAGCGAAGGCTCTGGAGATGAACCTGTCGTAATTGCAAGGAAGCACAACTCGATGCAGTCTCGATAGCGCGTCTATCAAGGACTCTCTCATGTCTCTGTTAAAACGTTCAGCCACGGAGTTGTTGGGTACGTTCTGGTTGGTGCTGGGTGGTTGCGGCAGTGCGGTGATCGCTGCGTCCTCACCTGTGGGGATCGGCGTGCTGGGGGTCGCCCTGGCGTTTGGCCTGACGGTGCTGACCATGGCGTTTGCCATCGGCCACATCAGCGGCTGTCATCTCAACCCGGCCGTGTCGGTCGGTCTGGTTGTCGGTGGTCGGTTCCCGGCCAAAGAACTGCCCGCCTACATCATCGCCCAGGTGATCGGCGGGATCCTGGCAGCGGCGCTGCTGTATCACATTGCCAGCGGCAAGGAGGGTTTCGACATCGCCGCCGGCCTTGCTTCAAACGGTTATGGCGAACACTCACCGGGCAAATACTCGATGGCCTCCGGGTTCGTCACGGAGCTGGTTATGACTGCCATGTTCGTGGTGATCATCCTTGGCGCCACCGACAAGCGCGCCCCGGCGGGACTGGCACCGATTGCCATCGGCCTGGCTCTGACGCTGATCCACCTGATCTCGATTCCGGTGACCAACACCTCGGTCAACCCGGCCCGCAGCACGGGCCCGGCGCTGATGGTCGGTGGCTGGGCCATCGCGCAGTTGTGGATGTTCTGGGTCGCGCCGCTGCTGGGCGCGGTGGTGGGCGGCGTGGTCTATCGCTGGCTGGGCAAGGAGGAAACCTGAGGAGAGCGGGCGAGGATCAGGCTTGCCGATACGGCAAGGCGTTCCTCGCCTCTTCCGCGTAAGCCTGCACACCGGTGCGCTCCTGCTGAAGGAAATCCTTCACGGCGGCTTTCAGGCCGGGATGGCGCAGGTAATGCCAGGAATGAGTGATCACCGGTTCAAAGCCGCGAATCAGTTTGTGTTCGCCCTGGGCGCCGGCGTCGAAACGCTGAAAGCCCTGGGCAATCGCGTAGTCCATGCCCTGATAGAAGCAGGTTTCGAAATGCAGCCGGTCGTACTCGGCCAGGCATCCCCAGTAACGCCCGTAAAAACTGTCGCCGCCCACCAGACTGAACGCCATCGCCACCGGCCTTGATCCCTGTCTGGCCAATACAACACGAATCGATTCCGGCATGCGCTCGGCCAGCAGGCTGAAGAACTCCCGCGTCAGGTACGGCGCCTGACGGCGCACGGCATAGGTATTGGCGTAGCAGGCATAGACAAAATCCCACTGTGCCTCATCCAGATCTCGCCCCTCAAGCCATTCGAATTCGAAGCCCTGCCCCGCCACTTGCTCGCGCTCCTTGCGCATCTGCTTGCGCTTGCGCGAGCTGAGCACGTCGAGAAAGTCCTGGAAGTCGCGATAGCCGCGATTCTGCCAGTGGTACTGACAGCCGATGCGTTGCAGCCAGCCCGGCTGCTCGGACATCGCGGCATCGGTAAAGACATCGGTGAAGTTGATATGGGCGCCGGAGAGTTCTTCGATTTCCAGATAACCCGGCAGGCTCTTGAGCAGTTCGAATCCGTCCTCGACGCTCGCCGCCAACAGGCGCGGCCCGGTGACCGGGCTGAACGGCACCGCACTCAAGAACTTGGGGTAGTAATCAATGCCGGCACGGGCACAGGCATCGGCCCAACCGTGATCGAACACGTATTCGCCGTAGGAATGCCACTTGCGATAACCGGGCAGCGCCGCGATCAGACGTCCGTCTTCGACGTGCAGCAAATGCTCCGCCTGCCAGCCGGTGTGCGGACCGACACTGCCGCTGTCTTCCAGTGCGCCGAGGAAGGCATGGCGCAGAAACGGCTGGTTGTCCGGCACCAGTGCATCCCAGAGTGCCGGTTCGATTTCCGACAGTTTTTGCAGGCGCTGCAACGGCATTTTCCTCTCCACTTTTGGCCCTGAAAGCCTCGCGAGTATCGCTGATCGGCCCTGTCTTGCCCATGTCCGATTGCGCGACAGCGCTCTAGATCAATAGTTCACGCAAGTTTTGTATCGTCATCAACCTGCCATCACCGTGCCACTGCTCTGTCATAAACCATCGCGATACTGGCGCCTGTTTTTAGAGCGCCGGGTTCTACCCGGACACAGTTTTCCGACGTTCAAATCGTCGGTTGTGCCCAGGATGGTTCAGCCATCCCTCTCATCTTCGGAGATTGCTATGCGTCTTGCTTCCACGAAAACTGCGGCGGCCCTGTGCGGTGGCCTGTTGCTGGCCATGAGTGTTCCGGCCAGTGCCGCAGTCGACGCCAAACTGCTCGACATGCTCAAGGCTAACGGTTCCATCACCCAGGCGCAGTACGTAGAACTGCAAACCGAACTGGCCCAGGATCAGAAGGCCCAGCAAATCGCGCAGCAGGCGCAGCAAGAGACCAACGAGCAAATCGCGGCAACCGCGAAGAAAACCAACGAGCTGAGCAGCTTCGACCAGAAGCTGGCCTGGGCTGCCAAGACCCAGTTCAAGGGTGACGTACGTTTCCGTCAGGAAACCGTGAAGAACGACGGCGTACCGAACGCCAAGGACCAGGACCGTCAGCGCATTCGTGCCCGTCTGGGTGCCTACACCGAAATCAACCCGCAGGTTGATACCGGTATCCGTATCGCCACCGGCAGCAGCGATGACGCCCGCTCCACCAACCAGGACCTGAACAACTACTTCGACAAGAAGCAGATCTGGCTCGACCTGGGCTACGTCGACTACCACCCTGATGCGGTCAAGAACCTGCACCTGATCGCCGGCAAGATGAACCAGCCTTGGGTGAGCATGGGCGACATCATCTGGGACAGCGACATCAACCCGGAAGGTCTGGCCGTTACCTACAAGTACCCGCTGAACGGCAGCGCCGAACTGTTCGGTAGCGCCGGTCACTACACCCTCAAGGACAACGTCGACGGCGAAGGCGTGCAGTTCAAGCACGACCTGCGTCTGTACGCTGGCCAGCTGGGCGGTCGCTTCGCGCTGACCGACAGCCTGAAACTGACCTTGGGCGGCAGCATCTACTCCTACGACAACGACAAGGACAGCGCCTGCCCTACCAGCGGCACCGTGACTGCGCCATGCGCCCTGGCCGTCAACGGCAACAGCCCGAACGAAACCTTCAAACTGTATGAAGGCTTCGGTCAGCTGGACATCGCCAACCTGCCGGTTCCGCTGTCGATCTACGGTCAATACGTGAACAACAACGACGCCAGCAACGACCAGGACACTGGCTGGCTGGCCGGCGTGAAGACCAAGGTTTACGGCTTCGGCATCGATTACAACTACCGCGACGTACAGCGTAACGCGGTGGTCGGTGCCTTCACCGACTCCGACTTCGCCAACGGTTACACCGGTTCCCGCGGCAGCAAGCTGAAAGTGAGCTACGAGCTGGACAAGAACTTCACCCTCGGCGCCACCTACTTCATGGCTAACTCGGACTACACCAACGCCAGCCTGAAGAAGACCGACTCTGACATCAACACCCTGCAACTGGATGCTGAAGCCAAGTTCTAACACCGCAGTGACAAGCTTCAGGCAACCAGTGAATGCCTCATTTGTAGCCTGAAGCTGATTTTCTCCTACAGCCCGGCGCCGCAGCAGCGATCCCCATCATCCGTTCGCTGCTGTTACGCCGGGCTGTTTTTTTGCCTCAGGAATTGTCTTTGCGCCGCTGCGCCGCCAGCCGCTCGGCCAACGCATCCACATCCTCATCCGGTTTCTCCGGCATCACCCGCAACGTCGCCTGCATCAAGCGCATCTGGCGGATGAAGCGCCGGCAATTTCGGCAGAACATCAGGTGATGACGCACCATCAGCTTCTCGCGAAAGCTCAGCTGGCCATCGAGATAATCGCTGGATCGTGCCACTTGCTCCTTGCAGGTCAACATTCGCCTGTCTCCTCAAAATGTTCCACGGTCGCGAAGACCTTCAAACGTGCCCGGTGCAGCAGCACACGGACATTGGAGAGCGAGATCTCCAGAAGATTACAGATCTCTTCCAGTTCCAGGCCCTGACGTTCGCGCAGCAACAGCACACTGCTTTGCAGTTCTGACAGGCTGAGCAGCGTGTGTTCCAGGCATTCGCGCAGTTCATTTTCGGTCAGCAGCGCTTCGGGCGTGTCCTGATGCCAGGCGAACGGTGCGATCAGCCAGTGGCCGTCGCCGGGGGAAAAACGATCATCGTCGATGGTGCCGTGGGGCGATGGCAGATCATCCATCAGCACCTCGCGACGGTTCTGCTTGTAACGGCCCTTGGCCGAATTGGCGGTGATGGTCAGCAGCCAGGTCTTGAGACTGGAACGTCCCTCGAAGCTGCCGATATGGCGCACCACCGACAGCCAGGCGTCCTGCACCACTTCCTCGACATGACGTTGACCGACAATGGCGTAGGCCACCGCGCGCATGGCGCTCTGGTAGGTAGTGACCAGCTCCTTGAAAGCCTTTTGCTCGCCAGCCAGCAGGCGTGCCAGCAATTGGGTGTCGTCAACCGCCATCCCTCAATCCCCTTGTCCTGACTTCGAAAATGATAACGGCAGGATGGCGCGCAACACACCATCCTGCCGTCAACGTCGAAAATTACAGCGTTATCGCTGATTAGGCTGTAGGAAAGATCAGCGCGGTTAAGAGGAAATTAACCTCAATCTCAGCGCTTGCGCAGAATCACGCTACCAATCGAATAACCGGCGCCGAACGAACTCAGCACCGCCAGCGAACCGGCCGCCAGATCGTCCTGGTATTTGTGGAACGCGATCACAGAACCGGCGGAGCTGGTGTTGGCGTAGGTGTCGAGAATCACCGGTGCTTCTTCTTCGGTCGCTTCGCGGCCCAGCAACTTGCGCACGATCAGGTGGTTCATGCTCAGGTTGGCCTGGTGCAGCCAGAAGCGCTTCACGTCACCGACGTTGAGTTTGTTCTCTTCCAGGTGCTCGCCGATCAGCTCGGCCACCATCGGGCACACGTCCTTGAACACCTTGCGGCCTTCCTGCACGAACAGTTTGTCGCGGGCACCGATGCCCTCTTCCGCTGCGCGGTTGAGGAAGCCGAAGTTGTTGCGGATATTGTTGGAGAACTTGGTCAGCAGTTTGGTGCTGACTACGTCGAACTGGTGCTTCGACGTTGCCGTATCGGCACGCTCGATGACGACGGCGGTAGCGGCGTCACCGAAGATGAAGTGGCTGTCGCGGTCGCGGAAGTTCAGGTGACCGGTGCAGACTTCCGGGTTGACCATCAGGATCGCCCGGGCCTGGCCCAGTTGCACGGTGTTGGCGGCTTGCTGGATGCCGAAGGTCGCCGACGAGCAGGCAACGTTCATGTCGAAACCGAAACCCTGGATGCCCAGTGCTTCCTGGACTTCGATGGCGATGGCCGGATAGGCGCGCTGCAGGTTGGAGCAGGCGACGATCACGCCGTCGATGTCGGCGGCGGTCTTGCCGGCGCGCTGCAAGGCTTGCTCGGCAGCACCGATGGCCATCTGGCAAAGCACCGACCATTCGTCGTTGGAACGCTCCGGCAGGCGTGGCGCCATGCGTTGCGGATCAAGGATGCCATCCTTGTCCATGACAAAGCGGCTCTTGATGCCCGAGGCTTTTTCGATGAACGCGGCGCTGGATTCGGTCAGGGCCTGGATCTCGCCGCTGGCGATGGCGTCGGCGTTGTCCGCGTTGAACTGCGCGACGTAGGTATTGAAAGACTGCACCAGCTCTTCGTTGGAGATGCTGTTGGCCGGGGTGTACAGGCCGGTGCCGCTGATGACGACGTTATGCATGGTCGTTTCTCTAATCTGTTCAGGCAGAAAGTGCTGGCACCGACGTGCCAACACGCAAAGGGTCTATTCCCATAGAGGGGACGCAAAAACCTGGCATCGCTTTATTCCGACCTCACCCTCGGCTGACAAGGCTCAAAACCGCGGGGCCGGCGTTTATAGGCGCGAAGTTTGCCATAAACCTTGGCATTTGGCGCCTTTTGCAGGATCGGAGGTCAGGCCTCGACCTGCGTCCACTGTTTGTTCAGGCGCTTGTCGGAGATCGGCACTTTCGTCCCCAACTGCTGGGCGAACAGCGAAACCCGATACTCCTCCAGCCACCAGCGATACAGCTCGAGCTGCGGATCGCGCTTGCCTTCCTGGGCGTGCTTGGCGGCGCGAGTCTGGTATTGCGTCCAGAGCCCGGCGAGTTCGCCGCTCCAGACCCGATCCTTCTGCACCTGCGCGCCCAGTTTCTCGAAACGCTGCTCGACGGCCTTCAGATAGCGCGGCAACTCCTTGAGCCACACCATCGGCGTTTCCCGGACGAAACCCGGATACACCAGATGGCTGAGCTGCTGCTTGATGTCGTTAAGCGCCACTGCCTGAGCCAGGTCGATCTTGCCCTTGAAGCGTTTTTGCAGACCGTGCCAGAGCTTGAGGATTTCCAGAGTCAGGCGTGCTACCCGCTCCGCATGCTCGGTCCAGCTGCCGCGCTTGCGCTCGGCCAGTGCGGCCAGCCCTGCGCCGTCGCGAGGCAACGGGTCTTCGCCATCAAGAATGCAGCTGTCGAGGCTGGCCAGCAGAATGTCTTCCACCAATGCATCGACCCGGCCCAGTTCGCGGTACAACAGGCCCAGTTCGGTCAGGCCCGGCAGCTTGCCGCGCAGGAATTTGGCCGGTTCGGCCAGTTGCTGCATCAGCAGGCGTTGCAAGGCGCGGCGATGCTGGAACTCGGCCTCGGCCGGGGTCGAGAAACGCCCTTCCTTGACCGTGCCGCCCTCTTCCACCAGCGCCGGATACACCGTCATCGACAGCCCGGCGATCTTCTGCTGAGTCTTTTCCGCCACCGGCGCGAAGACCTTGGCCTCCACCGGTTGCTGGCTTTTCGCACTTTGCGGCACGGCCAAAGCGGCCTGGCTGGCTTCGGCGAAACGCGCCGTCAGCTCCGCCAGATCCCGACCTTCACCGAGGAACTTGCCCTGGCCGTCGACGATTTCCAGGTTCATCCGCAGATGGCTTTCGACTTGCTGCGCCGCTTCGGCCCAGGCTTCGTCGCTGACCCGTGCACCGGTCATGCGCAGCAGTTCACGGCCCAATGCTTGCGGCAACGAACCCTCGGCGAACGTCATGCGTTGCAACGCAGCCTTGATAAAGTCCGGCACCGGCACGAAGTTCTTGCGCAGGGCCTTGGGCAGGTTGCGCACCAGCGCGATGCACTTGGCCTCGATCAACCCTGGCACCAGCCACTCCAGGCGTTCCGGCGGCAGCATCGGCAACAGCGGCGCCGGCACGCGCAGGGTCACGCCGTCGCGTGGGTGATTAGGTTCGAAGTGATAACTCAGGGCCAGTTCCAGATCGCCGATGTGCAGCGTGTCCGGGTAATGCAGGGCGGTGACTTCGCTGGCTTCGCGGGCCAGCACGTCTTCTTCGCGCATGATCAGCAGTTGCGGATCTTTCTGGCTGTTGACCCGATACCAGCTGTCGAACGTCGCGGTCTGGTGGATCTCCGCCGGCAGTCGCGCATCGTAGAAGGCGTAGAGGGTTTCCTCGTCGGCCAGAATGTCCCGGCGACGGGCCTTGGCTTCCAGTTCGTCGAGTTGTTCCAGCAATTGCTTGTTGGCAGTCAGGCACTTGGCCCGGGACTGAATCTCGCCACGCACCAGGCCTTCGCGGATGAACAGCTCTCGCGAAACCACAGGTTCCACCGGGCCGTAATGCACCGGTCGACGACCGACCACGATCAGCCCGAACAGGGTGATCTGTTCGAACGCGACGACCTGGCCGCGCTTCTTCTCCCAGTGCGGTTCGAAGTGGTTCTTCTTGATCAGATGCCCGGCCAGCGGTTCGATCCAGTCGGCGTCGATCTTGGCCACCATCCGCGCGTAGAGCTTGGTGGTTTCCACCAGTTCGGCGGTCATCACCCACTGCGGGCGCTTCTTGCCGATGCCCGATGACGGGTGAATCCAGAACCGCCGCTGACGGGCGCCAAGATAGTCGCCGTCCTCGGTTTTCTGGCCGATTTGGCTGAGCAGGCCGACCAGCACAGCCTTGTGCAGCTTCGGATAATCCGCCGGCTCTTTATTGAGGCTCAGCTGCAGGTCGCGGCAGATCAGGCTCAACTGGCGATGGGAATCACGCCACTCTCGCAACCGCAGGTAGTTGAGGAAATTCTTGCGGCACCAGTTGCGCAGCGGGTTGGCAGTCAACGCCTGGCGCTGTTCTTCGAAGCCACGCCACAGATTGACCAGCGCCGCGAAGTCCGAATCGGCATCCTTCCATTGCGCGTGGGCCTGATCGGCGGCTTGCTGACGCTCCGGCGGACGTTCGCGCGGATCCTGAATCGACATGGCGCTGGCAACGATCAGCACTTCCTGCAAGCTGCCGAGTTTCGCCGCTTCGAGCAGCATGCGACCCATGCGCGGGTCCACCGGCAGGCGCGCCAACTGGCGGCCGAGCGGGGTCAGCTGACTGTTGCGATCCACTGCCGAGAGTTCTTGCAGCAGGTTGAAACCGTCGCTGATCGCCTTGCCGTCCGGCGGCTCGATGAACGGGAACGCGGTGATCTCGCCGAGGCGAAGATGCAGCATCTGCAGGATCACGGCGGCAAGGTTGGTGCGCAGGATTTCCGGATCGGTAAATTCCGGGCGACCGAGGAAATCCTCTTCGCTGTACAGGCGCACGCAAATGCCCGGCTCGACCCGGCCACAACGACCTTTACGCTGGTTGGCGCTGGCCTGGGAAATCGCTTCGATCGGCAGGCGCTGAACCTTGGCGCGATAGCTGTAGCGGCTGATGCGCGCGGTGCCGCTGTCGATCACGTAACGGATGCCCGGCACGGTCAGCGAGGTTTCGGCGACGTTGGTCGCCAGTACCACACGACGGCCCGGGTGGGACTGGAAAATCCGCTGCTGCTCGGCCGGCGACAGGCGCGCGTACAACGGCAGGATTTCGGTGTGTTTGAGCTGGGCCTTGCGCAGCATGTCGGCGGCGTCGCGAATCTCGCGCTCGCCGGGCAGGAACACCAGCACATCGCCGGGACTGCGACGTTCGCTGCGCTCGTAAGCGGCGATTTCGTCGAGGGTGGCGAGGATCGCCTGATCCACGGTCAGGTCGTCCTCGACGCGGTTGCCCTCTTCGTCCTGCTCAAGGGTCAGCGGGCGATACCAGGTTTCCACCGGGAAGGTGCGGCCGGACACCTCGACAATTGGCGCATCGTCGAAATGCTTGGAAAAGCGCTCCAGATCGATGGTCGCCGAGGTGATGATGACTTTCAGATCCGGGCGACGCGGCAGCAGGGTTTTCAGGTAACCCAGCAGGAAGTCGATGTTGAGGCTGCGTTCGTGGGCTTCGTCGACGATGATCGTGTCGTAGCGTTCGAGGTAGCGGTCGTTCTGGGTTTCCGCCAGCAGGATGCCGTCGGTCATCAGTTTGATCAGGGTGTTCGAATCGCTTTGGTCTTCGAAGCGCACCTGATAACCGACAAGCGCGCCCAGCGGCGTACCGAGTTCTTCGGCGACCCGGCTGGCCACACTGCGTGCCGCGATTCGGCGAGGCTGGGTGTGGCCGATCAAACCGTGCTGGCCGCGACCGATTTCCAGGCAGATTTTCGGCAACTGGGTGGTTTTACCCGAGCCGGTCTCACCGGCGATGATCAGCACCTGGTGCTTTTCCAGGGCCTTCTTGATTTCGTCACGCTTGGCCGCAATCGGCAGGCTGTCGTCGTAACGGATCACCGGCAGGCTGGCCTTGCGCACCAGCACCTGATCGCAGGACGCCTGCATGCGCGCCACCCACTGGGCCAGCTTGGCCTCGTCGGGTTTCTTGCGCAGCTCAAGCAACTGCCGCCGCAGCCGGTGGCGGTCGGCGAGCATGGCGTGATCGAGGTTTTTCAGCAGTTTGTCGATGGAGGGCGATTCGTCGGTCATCGGGTACGCAATTCGGTCGTCTAGTGGCGCAAGGACGCGATTGTCGCAGATTTGCGGGATTTGTGGCGTGTCTGGGGGATTGCTGCCCTCACCCTAGCCCTCTCCCGGAGGGAGAGGGGACCGAATGGGGGTTGCTTCAGGGCTACATCGACCTGAGCGAGCCTCTCTGAATCCATAATCGCCACGATCTTCCAGGTCGATGTTTGACCAGAGCCACCTCGGTCGGCTCCCTCTCCCTCCGGGCGGTCCGACGTTTCGGGAGGGCTGGGCGGGCGGCGTTCCGATGAGGGAAAGCCGTTACTCGTTATCCAGGCCCTTGCGCCGATACGGGAAGACGTCGATGACTTTTCCGGCCCGAATCGCCTCCTGCAACCCCTTCCAGTAATCGGCGTTATACAACTCGCCATGCAGTTGATCGAACAGTTTGCGCTGAGCCGCATCGGCAAACAGAAACGGCGGAAACTCCTCGGGGAACACATCCAGCGGCCCGATCGAGTACCACGGTTCGGAGGCCATTTCGTCCTCAGGCGTGCGCGGTGCCGGGATGTGGCGGAAGTTGGCTTCGGTGAGAAAGCAGATCTCGTCGTAGTCGTAGAACACCACCCGGCCATGGCGAGTGACGCCGAAGTTCTTCAGCAGCATGTCGCCGGGGAAGATGTTGGCTGCCGCCAGTTGCTTGATCGCCAGCCCGTAGTCCTCCAGCGCCTCGCGCACCTGGGCTTCGTTGGCGTTGTCCAGATACAGGTTCAGCGGAGTCATCCGGCGTTCGGTCCAGCAGTGGCGGATCAGCACGGTTTCGCCTTCCAGCGACACCGTGGACGGCGCGACTTCCAGCAACTCCGCCAGACACGCCGGATCGAATTTGCTCAGGGGAAAACGGAAGTCGGCGAACTCCTGGGTATCGGCCATGCGCCCTACGCGGTCGACGCTTTTCACCAGTCGGTACTTTTCGATCACCGTGGCGCGGTCGACGTTTTTCGATGGCGAGAAACGGTCCTTGATGATCTTGAACACGGTGTTGAAACCCGGCAGCGTGAACACGCTCATGACCATGCCGCGCACACCCGGGGCCATGATGAACTGGTCGTCGGTATTGGCCAGGTGGTTGATCAGCGCGCGATAGAACTCGGATTTGCCGTGCTTGTAGAAGCCGATCGAGGTGTACAGCTCGGCGATGTGCTTGCCCGGCAGGATGCGCTTGAGGAAGCCAATGAACTCCGCCGGCACCGGCACATCCACCATGAAATACGAACGGGTGAACGAGAAGATGATCGACACATCCGCTTCGTCGGTGATCAGCGCGTCGATCTGAATCCCCCGCCCCTCGCGGTGCAGCAGCGGAATCACCAGCGGCCACTGGTCGTCGTTGGTGTAGATGCGCCCCACCAGATAGGCGCCCTTGTTGCGGTACAGCACCGAGGAAAACAGCTCGACGCTCAGCTCCGGGTCCTTGCACACCCAGTCCGGCAGGTTCTCGCGCAGTTGCGCTTCAAGGCGCTGCAGATCCCGGGACAGATCGGCGTAATCCTCGCTGAATCGGTAATCGGCAAAGATGCTCGCGAGCATGCCCGACAACTGACCTTGCGGCTTGTAGGTGCGGGTCTGTGCGGCCCGGGCGCGACGCAGGCTCGGCCGGGTGGTGTGGATGAACATGCAGCCATCGCTGATCAGGTCGTGGCTGAACAGGCCGCAGAAAATCGAGTTGTACCAGGTCTCGGAGAGTTCATCGTCGAAGCGCAGGTCGATGATGCTGATGTAGGCGCTTTTCACCAGCGGCCAGCAACTGACCTCCATCAGCGTGTCCGCCTCGAAATGCTCACGCAGACGCGCGACGGTTTCGTTGACCTTGTCTTCGTAGAGGTTGATCCGCGCCGCCGACGCGGTTTGCGTGTCCTGCCAGCGCGCCTGTTCGAAACGCTCCCGGGCGCCGTCTGTGATCCGCCGGAAATGCTCGCGGTAATCGTCAAAGCCATCGAGGATCATTCGGGCGATGTCGGTGGCTGGCCATTGCTGCGGCATAGATGAGACCTCTGCGGGAATTGAAGAATCTGTGCTCGAAGGCCTGAGCTTAGCCACGGAACCGGGGGCAGGAGAAGCGTAATTTCTGCCAAATCCGCGACGGCGTTGTACAGCGACACAGTTTTTATCAAAGTTTTTTTAATCGACCGTTCGGTCAGCAAACACATCAACCGGTCGCTCCCGCCGTTCGGCGCCAGCCCGCGAATTCTCTGGGTTTCGGATCCAATCAAGCAACGACATCTCTATTCCGCGGCTTTGCCCTGCCTGCGCATTCCTGCCCATCGCCCGTGACCTTGATTGCGCAGTGACCTTACCAAGGTGATGGCACTTTGATATACAGCCCGCCATCACCCGCCTCACAACAAGATCCTCGGCCCACGAGGACGCCCTCTTTCTCAACGTTCAAGGAGCACATTGATGTCTATCCGGAATCTGCGCATAGGTTTGCGCGCCAGTTTGAGTTTTGCCGTTCTGGCCAGTCTGCTGATGGTGGTTGGCCTGTTCGGTCTGGGCCAGATGAAGGCCCTGCGTGAAAGCGCAGCGGTGATCGAAGAATCGTGGATGCCCAGCATCGAAAGCATCCATGACGCAGCGGCGAACATCGCCAGCATCCGCCTCGAATCCCTGCGTCTGATCACCAGCACTCAGGCCGCCGTGCGCGAACGCAGCAAAGGCATTCTCACGGCGCAACGTCAGGAGTTGCTCAAGCGCCTCGACGATCACAAAGCCCTGATCGCCAACGATCAGGAACGGGCGATGCTGGAAAGTCTGGGCGCCGACACCGCCAAGTACCTGAGCATCCTCGACCAGATCATCAGACAGATCGACGCCGGGCAGAACGATCAGGCCTACACGCGGCTGACCACTGAACTGGCGCCTCAGGGCAGCGTGCTCGACAAGACCCTGGAGCAAATGATCACCCTCAATCAGCAAGGCGCCGATGCCGCCGCAAAATCCGCTGCCGCGACCTATCAGCAGTCACTGTGGATCGTCGCGACAATCATCGTCATCGCCCTGATTGCCACATTGCTGCTGGCCTGGCTGCTGACCCGCAGCATCACCGCGCCGATCAATCAGGCGCTGAGCGTGGCCCGACGGATTGCCTCCGGTGATCTCAGCGGCCGCATCGACAGCGACGGCCGGGATGAAGCCGCGCAACTGCTCACAGCACTGGCCGAGATGCAGGGCAATCTGCGCTCAACCATTCGCGGTATCAGTGAGTCAGCCCAGCAGCTGGCCTCCGCTGCCGAGGAAATGAGTTCGGTGATGGAACAGAGCACTCGCGGCCTGCAACAGCAGAACGACCAGATCGAACAGGCCGCCACGGCCGTCACCGAGATGAGCACAGCGGTGGATGAAGTCGCAGCCAACGCGGTGTCCAGCGCCGAAGCGTCCGAAGCCTCGAACGAGGACAGCAAGCACGGGCATGTGCAGGTCAGTGAGACCATCAGTTCGATTCAGGAACTGGTCAGCGCGGTGCTCGGTGCGTCCGAACAGGCCGAGGGCCTGGCGACCCAGGCCCAGGACATCAGCAAGGTGCTGGAAGTGATTCGCGGCATCGCCGGCCAGACCAACCTGCTGGCGCTCAACGCCGCCATCGAAGCCGCGCGGGCCGGCGAGGCAGGACGTGGTTTTGCAGTCGTTGCCGATGAAGTCCGTTCGCTGGCCCAGCGCACGCAGAACTCCACCGAAGAAATCGAGCTGATGATCAGCAGCATCCAGCAAGGCACCGGTGCCACCGTCGGCGCGTTGCAAAGCAGCGCCGAACAGGCCAGCCAGACCTTGCGCCGGGCCAACAGCGCCGGCCATGCACTGGAGAAAATCACAGCGTCGATCTCACAGATCAACCAGCGCAACCTGGTGATCGCCAGTGCTGCCGAACAACAGGCGCTGGTGGCCCGGGAAGTCGATGAGAACCTGGTGACCATCCGTGACCTGTCCACGCAAACCGCCGCTGGCGCGACCCAGACCTCTGCCGCCAGTCAGGAACTGTCGCGCCTGGCCGTCGACCTCAACGGGCTGGTGACGCGCTTCGTGCTCTGACGGGGAAATTAAATGCCCGATTAGCGGTTGCCATCGTCAGGGCGCTCGGCAACACTCTCGTCCCCATCAAGGAAGGAGTTGCCCGTGAGCCCTGTCGATATTTTCCGTATGTTGTCGCTGGCTGCGATCTGGGGTGCGAGCTTCCTGTTCATGCGCATCATCGCCCCCGCGATCGGCACCGTTCCGACCGGTTTTTTCCGGGTCTCGATTGCGGCCGTCGGTTTGTTGGTGATCCTTGGTCTGATGCGCATCAACTGGGATTTCAAAGGCAAACTCAAGACCGTGATGATGCTGGGGGTGATCAACTCCGGCGTTCCGGCCACCCTGTATTCCGTCGCCGCGCAGGTGCTGCCGGCCGGGTACTCCGCAATTTTCAATGCCACCACGCCGCTGATGGGCGTGTTGATCGGCGGGCTGTTCTTCAGTGAAAAACTCACGGTGGCCAAACTGGCCGGGGTTTTCCTTGGCCTGCTCGGCGTGGGCGTGCTGACCCGCGCCGGCCCGGTCGCGTTCGACCTGCCGCTGTTGATGGGTGCCGTCGCCTGCCTGCTCGCAACAACCTGCTACGGCTTCGCCGGTTTCCTCGCCCGGCGCTGGCTGGATCAGGCCGGCGGGCTCGACAGCCGTCTTTCAGCGCTGGGCAGCATGCTCGGTGCGACACTGTTCCTGTTGCCGCTGTTCGGCTACAGCGTCATCGCCCAGCCACCCGTGAGCTGGGGTGGCTGGAACGTCTGGCTGTCGCTGCTGGGCCTGGGTCTGGGCTGTACCGCGTTTGCCTACATCATCTACTTCCGTCTGCTGAGTTCCATCGGGCCGGTGAAGTCGATGACCGTGACGTTCATGATCCCGCCGTTCGGCGTGTTGTGGGGCGCGCTGTTTCTCGACGAACCGCTGTCGATGGCCCATGTGTATGGCGGAGTGTTGATCGCGATTGCGTTGTGGCTGGTACTGAAGCCGGCGGCGGTGAAACCGGCAGAAGTCGCGACTCGCTGATCGACAGATGCAAAAAGGCCCGGGAGTTTCCTCCCGGGCCTTTTTTATGTGCGGCTGTTACGCCGACTTACGGAACACGAATACCAGACCGACGATGATCAACAGCATCCCCAACACGCTCAACGCGGCCAGGCGATTGCCGAAGATCAGATAATCCATCACCGCCGTCACGGCCGGCACCAGATAGAACAGACTGGTGACATTCACCAGATTGCCCCGGGCGATCAGTCGATACAGCAGCAACGTTGCCAGCACGGAAACCACCAGTCCCATCCACAACACCGGCACGATGAAACCGGCGCTGTGCTCGAAGTGGAACGGCTGGAACGGCACGAAGATCCCGCACAGCAACAGTCCCGCCAGATACTGCACCGGCAGCGTACCGAGGGGATTGTCGGTGATGCGCTTCTGCATGATCGAGCCGAACGTCATGCTCGCCAGCGCCAGCAGCCCGAACAGCATCCCTGCCAGCGACATCCCGGCCAGACCGATGCCCTGGTAAACCACCATGATCAGACCGGCCAGCCCCAACGCCAGACCGAAGATCCGGCTCGCCGAGCGCTGCCGCTCCATGATCACCACCGTGAGGATCGGCTGTACGCCCATGATGGTCGCCATCACCCCGGGGGTGACCTTCAGGTCCAGCGCCAGCAGATAGAAGATCTGATAAGCGCCCAACAGCACCACCCCGGTAGCCATCGCATACAGCATCGGCCGGCCGCCCTTGGGCAGTCTCAGCTTGAGCAACGGCACCAGCAGCACCAGCCCACACAGGGCAATCACAAAACGGATCAGCAGAAAGGCAAAGGGCGAAGCGTGGGCCAGCCCCCACTTGGAGAAGATCGCTCCGCTGCTCCACAGCAGAACGAACAGGCTCGTGGACGCCGCCGCGAGCGCGGACTTTTTCGAAAGGACAAACATGAATACCACCTGTAGTCAGGCAAATAGCCAACTCAGCCGAAGCTGAAATTCAGTAGTTTTTTTTCAGGCGGGCACAGGGGTCAGCAGAAAACGCTGATCAGCCCGAAACGCCAACGCCCGGCGGTGATACGACTGCGCACACCGGCGTGCTACTGACAGGTGGAGGGTAATGGCTGATCTGCACAGGCTGCTGATTCCCGCACGGCACGACGCCAGCGTTGACCGCTGAATCGACTACCGCGTTGATAAGGGATGCAGGCATCTGGGCTGATCTTTTTCGAGGGATTGAAAGGTGAGTCGTGGGACTCACAGGCGCCGACTATAACCAGCCTGCGACATGGATTGCAATGAGTTGGGCAAAGGGCCGCTAGCGACAGGCTGGAAGCAGGCGCATAGGCTCATTAGCAATTGCAACGACCATCGATAGGGGACATGGAATGCGCGAGATCACATGCCAAGGGAACGGAATCATCTGCGGTATCAGTTGTACAAATCGCAAGCCAGGAAGCTTGCCAGCATTGCCACAACTCAACTCCAGATTGACCTGGAGATGGCTGGCCCCACAACTCTTGACCTGTCGAAAGTACGTTTCGAACCTATCGACTCGTTGGCGCTGAGTGCTTTTGGATGTTGGGAGAACCCGCATTTTTCATGGATAGACGTCATTGGATGGAAAGCACGCGAACCTCTCGCTCTCGACATCGCAATCTGGTTTGAATCTGAACTGTGCGGACTGTGTTTTGCCAACCCGAATAAAAGTCGACGACGCATTCGAATCGTACGTCTTGAGGGACGGCGAAGAGAACCCCATCCGTTGAAGAACCGTGTTGCACCGTTATCCGTTCTGGCTATCGAGCAATACGCCCGCATCATTGGAAGCAGTTTGATCGAGGCTCAAGAGCCATTCCAGGGAGCAATACCCATTTACGAACAACTCGGCTTCGGTTTGGATAGCGAGGGTCGCCTTGTCAAAACAGTAGGGAGGCTAGTATTGTGAAAAGCGCTCAAATATTGATCAACCAAGGTGGGAACATGCGCAAAGAAATAAAAAAATCCCCCAGAAAGAAAAAAGCGCACGCAATGAAGTGTGACTCTGATCCGACGGTATTGACAGCCAGTCAACGGCAGCTCTTACAGATCATTGCAACAGGTACCGCTATCGATGAACCAAGCTTGCTGGCTGGCCGTCCCTGATTCAGAAAGAAAAAAACCGCTCAAACGAGCGGTTTTTTATTGTCTGCATCCAGCCTCAACCAAACAACCAATACCCCAGCAACGTCAACACCACCACTGCCAGCACTGGCCGCATCACACGGTAGGCCTTAGGATTGCGGCGTTTCCACTGCTTGACCACGCCGCTGAACCGGTCGCTGAAGTTCTTGGTCCAGGCATAGGCCTGGTTGATCCCGCCGACGCGCTCGTCGTCGAGGTTCTGCGGTGCGGTGGCGCGGCCCAACCAAGCGCTGATGGAGCGGTTGATGCGGGTCATGAGGCGGTTGCTCAGCGGACGCTCGACGTCACAGAACAGGATGACGCGAGTCTGTTCGGTTTCGTTCTTGACCCAGTGCACGTAAGTCTCGTCGAACATCACGTCTTCACCATCACGCCAGGCGTAGACCTGACCGTCGACGAAGATCCGGCAATCGTCGGAGTTCGGCGTCGACAGCCCCAGGTGATAACGCAGGGAACCGGCAAACGGATCACGGTGCGGGTTCAAGTGACTGCCGCCCGGCAACAGCGCGAACATCGCACCCTTGACATTGGGAATGGCGCTAACCAGTGCCACGGTTTTCGGGCACAGGGTCTCGGCCGATGGCAGCGGTTTGTCGTACCACTTGAGGTAGAAACGCTTCCAGCCCTTCTTGAAGAACGAGCCGAAACCGGCGTCGTTGTTCTTCTCGGCAGCGCGAATGTAACCCTCGTCGAACAGGTGCATCGCTTCGTCGCGGATGGTCTCCCAGTTGTCGCGCAACACATCCAGTTCCGGGAACTTGCTGCGGTCCAGGTACGGTTTGGACGGCACGCCGGAAAACAGATACATCAAGGCGTTATACGGAGCGAACAGCGCCGAATGGTTGACGAACTGGCGCAGCACCGGCAAACGCGCCTTGCCGCGCAAATGCACGTAGAGGATGCTGCTCACGAACAGCAGCAACACCAACACCTTGGCGGCCAACGAAAAGGTCATCAACGACTCCTTGAAAAAAGACAACGCCACGCAATGCCATTTACCCGACATGGCGGCCGGCCATGATAAACACTACCGGCTCCGGGAAAAACCCGCCCGACCCAAGATTCAGTGTTAAGAATTGCGCAACAAAGCACTAATTAACATAACGAGCCTGAACCCTGGCTGATCTGAATCAACGGGACGCTTACTGCTGGTTCTCCTGATCGGTGAACAGATCGCTGAACAACATGCTCGACAGATAACGCTCACCGGAGTCCGGCAGTACCACCACGATAGTCTTGCCCTGCATTTCCGGTGTTTCCGCCAGGCGCACCGCCACGGCCATCGCCGCACCGCAGGAGATGCCGCACAGAATCCCCTCTTCCTGCATCAAACGCAGCGCCATGACCTTGGATTCATCGTCGGTGACGCGCTCGACCCGATCCACCATCGACAAATCCAGGTTCTTCGGCACAAAACCGGCACCAATACCCTGAATCTTGTGCGGGCTCGGCTTGATCTCCTCACCGGCCAGCGCCTGAGTGATCACCGGCGAGGACACCGGCTCCACCGCTACCGAGATAATCGGTTTGCCCGCGGTGTTCTTGATATACCGCGACACACCGGTGATGGTTCCGCCCGTGCCGACGCCCGCCACCAGCACGTCGATGGCACCGTCGGTGTCGTTCCAGATTTCCGGGCCGGTGGTTTTTTCGTGGATGGCCGGGTTGGCCGGGTTGTCGAACTGGGCCGGCATGAAATATTTGCCCGGATCGCCGGCAACGATCTCGGCAGCCTTTTCGATTGCGCCCTTCATGCCCTTGGCAGGTTCGGTCAGCACCAGTTCGGCACCCAGCGCCTTCAGTACCTTGCGCCGTTCGATGCTCATCGAGGCCGGCATGGTCAGCATCAGTTTGTAACCGCGAGCAGCCGCCACAAAGGCCAGGCCGATGCCGGTATTGCCCGAAGTCGGCTCGACGATGGTCATGCCCGGCTTGAGTTTGCCGCTGCTTTCGGCGTCCCAGATCATGTTCGCGCCGATCCGGCACTTCACCGAGTAACCCGGGTTGCGACCTTCGATCTTGGCCAGAATGGTCACGCCACGGGGCGCAATGCGATTGATCTGTACCAGCGGCGTATTGCCGATGGAATGGGCGTTGTCAGCAAAAATACGGCTCATGGCTGGGTCCTTGTGCAGCGTTGAATTCAGCTCTCCAAGGTAAGCCTGTTGCTCCTGCCAGTCCAGTCGGGTCGAACGTCTGCAACCGCCGGCAGTCAATCGCTTAACACCGTTCGGGAATTGCCACCATGAAGCGTCGCTACCGCTGGCCGTTGTGGATCCTCGCCACTGTCGTCGTACTGCTGATCGCCCTGCACATCGCCCTGCCGTACCTGGTGCGCGACTATCTGAATGACAAGCTGGCCAACATGGGCGACTACCGTGGCCAGATCACCGATGTCGATCTAGCCCTGTGGCGTGGCGCGTACAAGATCAACGGCCTGAAGATCGTCAAGGTCGACGGCAAGGTGCCAGTGCCGTTCGTCAACGCGCCATTGATCGACTTGTCCGTCAGTTGGCATTCACTGTGGTACGACCATGCGGTGGTGGCCCAGGTGAAGTTCTTCAATCCCGAGGTCAACTTCGTCGATGGCGGTGCCAACAAACAGAACTCCCAGACCGGTAAAGGCACCGACTGGCGCGCACAATTGGGCAAGCTGCTGCCGATCACCCTCGATGAAGTGCAGATCCACGATGGTCGCATCAGCTTCCGCAACTTCAACTCCAAGCCGCCTGTAAATATGAATGCCACGAACGTCGAGGCGAGTATTTACAACCTGACCAACGTCGTGGACACCAAGGGCAAACGCGATGCCCGCTTCGAAGGCAAGGCCCTGCTGCTCGGTCAGGCGCCGCTGGAAACCTCCGCCACGTTCGACCCGCTGAGCAACTTCGAGGATTTCGAATTTCGCCTGCGTGCCCGCGACCTCGAACTCAAACGCATGAACGACTTCGCCTCGGCCTACGGCAAATTCGACTTCAACGCCGGCCACGGCGACGTGGTCATCGAAGCCCAGGCCAAAAAGGCCCAGCTCACCGGATATATCAAGCCGTTGCTGCGCGACGTTGAAGTGTTCAACTGGCAGCAGGACGTGGAAAACAAGAACAAAAGCATCTTCCGCTCAGTCTGGGAGGCACTGGTCGGCGGCACTGAAACCGTGCTGAAAAACCAGGCCAAAAACCAGTTCGCAACCAAGGTCGAACTCAGCGGCAGCGTCCATCAGCAAGATATCAGCGCATTCGAAGCGTTTTTACAGATTTTGCGCAATGGATTCATCCAGGCATTCAATGCCCGGTATGAACGGCCGAAGCCGGATGCGGGTTAAGTTTTACGGTTGACGATGTAGCGCCCAGTGTTCTCTGCTGCGATCAGTGCAGGTTTCTCCTGCAACGAATCCCAACCCAGACAGGCCAGGGCCAACGACCGCGGCACGATTTCCCGGCCATTACTGTAGCGGCTGATGCTACGGGCACTGACACCCAACGCTTCGGCTGCTTCATTGAGTGGTAAACCGGTGCGAGCGCGCCAATCCATGAAGATCCGTGTGTTTTCGTCCGGAGCATTTTGCGCGAGCGCGTCCCGATACAAGGTATCGGCACCAATCTGGATATCCGGCTCCAGCCATTCCACGCTCCAGCCGTCATCACCCAGAACGGCTGTTGCGAATACGGCGGCATCCAGTAACGGTGCGAGTCCCGGATAAGTTTGCAAATCGCGGCTCAAATCCAGAATCATCTGCTGGCCATCTATAAAGGTCAGCAACAAACAAGCACCTGCAAGTGCCTGCACTGCCGCCAACCGTGGCCTCTTCATGGGTAACATCGTTTCCAGTCCTCCAGCAATTGCGTCTGATGGGCCGAAACCCACGCCAACGCTTCCTTGACGATCAGCGGCGGTGCCTTGCCCATCATGACCTCGACGGTTTCCAGACTGAGCATCACATCCACTCCGCCACCGGTCAGGTGAACATGGGGTGGCGGGTGATCCTTCTCGCGCAACTGAATGCGGTATTTTTCGCGAAATCGGTATTTGGTAGTCATGCCCGGAGGCTATCGCCAAATCGGCGATACCTGAATACTGGCCCCGTGCCGAAACTGAGTCAACATGTGACGCCCCATTCAGAGACTGAATAAGCCGTCTGCGTTCACAGTCGACCGGGCCGCGCGTTATAGTCGGGCATCCGATTATTTCGCCCCCGCCCTGCCCGTTCAGGTCGGCGTTACCGTTCGAGGATTAGCAGATGAAGTTCGAAGGCACCCAGGCCTACGTCGCCACCGATGACCTGAAGCTGGCGGTCAACGCCGCCATCACCCTGGAGCGGCCGCTGCTGGTCAAGGGCGAACCGGGCACCGGCAAGACCATGCTCGCCGAGCAACTGGCCGAATCGTTCGGCGCCAAGCTGATCACCTGGCACATCAAGTCCACCACCAAGGCCCATCAGGGCCTGTACGAGTACGACGCGGTCAGCCGTCTGCGCGATTCGCAACTGGGCAATGAAAAAGTCCACGACGTACGCAACTACCTGAAGAAGGGCAAGCTCTGGGAGGCGTTCGAGTCCGAAGAGCGCGTGATTCTGCTGATCGACGAAATCGACAAGGCCGACATCGAGTTCCCCAACGACCTGCTGCAAGAACTCGACAAGATGGAGTTCTACGTTTACGAGATCGACGAGACGATCAAGGCCAAGAAACGTCCGATCATCATCATTACCTCCAACAACGAGAAAGAGCTGCCGGACGCCTTCCTGCGCCGCTGTTTCTTCCACTACATCGCCTTCCCCGACCGCACTACCCTGCAGAAAATCGTCGACGTGCACTACCCGGACATCAAGAAAGACCTGGTCAGCGAAGCGCTGGACGTGTTCTTCGACGTGCGCAAGGTGCCGGGCCTGAAGAAGAAGCCATCGACCTCGGAACTGGTGGACTGGCTGAAACTGCTGATGGCCGACAACATCGGCGAAGCGGTGCTGCGCGAACGCGATCCGACCAAGGCCATCCCGCCGCTGGCCGGTGCACTGGTGAAGAACGAACAGGACGTGCAACTGCTGGAACGCCTGGCGTTCATGAGCCGTCGCGGCACCCGCTAAGAGGCTGACGCCATGTTGCTCAACCTGTTCAATGAAATGCGTGCAGCCAAGGTGCCGGTCTCGGTGCGCGAGCTGCTCGACCTGATCAACGCGCTGAAACAGCGCGTGACCTTCGCCGACATGGACGAGTTCTACTACTTGTCCCGGGCAATCCTGGTGAAGGACGAACGGCATTTCGACAAGTTCGACCGGGCGTTCGGCGCCTACTTCAATGGCCTGGAAAAGCTCGACGATCACTTGCAGGCGCTGATTCCCGAAGACTGGTTGCGCAAGGAATTCGAGCGCTCGCTGACCGACGAGGAACGCGCGCAGATTCAGTCCCTTGGCGGCCTGGACAAGCTGATCGAAGAGTTCAAGAAACGCCTGGAAGAACAGAAGGAACGCCACGCCGGCGGCAACAAATGGATCGGCACTGGCGGCACCAGCCCGTTCGGCTCCGGCGGTTTCAACCCGGAAGGCATCCGGGTCGGCGACGCCGGCAAGCGCCAGGGCAAAGCGGTGAAAGTCTGGGATCAGCGCGAGTACAAGAACCTCGACGACTCCGTGGAGCTGGGCACCCGCAACATCAAGGTCGCCCTGCGTCGCCTGCGTAAATTCGCGCGACAGGGCGCGGCGGAAGAGCTGGATATCGACGGGACCATCGACCACACCGCCAAGGACGCCGGCCTGCTGAACATCCAGATGCGCCCGGAACGGCGCAACACGGTGAAGCTGTTGCTGCTGTTCGACATCGGCGGTTCGATGGACGCCCACGTGAAGATCTGCGAGGAACTGTTCTCGGCCTGCAAGACCGAGTTCAAGCATCTGGAGTACTTCTACTTCCACAACTTCATTTATGAGTCGGTGTGGAAGAACAACATGCGCCGCACCTCCGAGCGCACCTCGACCCAGGACCTGCTGCACAAATACGGCGCCGACTACAAAGTGATCTTCATCGGCGACGCCGCCATGGCGCCCTATGAAATCACCCAGGCCGGCGGCAGCGTCGAACACTGGAACGAAGAGCCGGGTTACGTGTGGATGCAACGCTTCATGGAGAAGTACAAGAAGCTCATCTGGATCAATCCGTACCCGAAAGACACCTGGGGCTACACCTCGTCGACCAACATCGTGCGGGATTTGATCGAGGATCAGATGTATCCGCTGACGTTGCGCGGGCTCGAAGAAGGGATGCGGTTTCTGTCCAAGTAATCAGTGTTAGGACTGACGCTATCGCGAGCAGGCTCGCTCCCACAGGGGAACGCATTTCCAAAGGTGGGAGCGAGCCTGCTCCGGGCGGCGTTCCGACGATGATTTTAGCGTTAAATAAAGCGCTGTAGATATTCGACATGTTCCCGGTGCGCGACCTCCTGCACCACCGGACGCAATCTGACCTTCGCTCCCGGCAGACACTGTGCCAATCGGGCCAGCGCCAACGGCGTCAACGCACCCAATCGCGGATACCCGCCAATGGTCTGCCGATCATTGAGCAACACGATCGGCTGCCCGTCCGGCGGCACCTGCACCGCGCCCAGCGGAATGCCCTCGGAAATCATCGGCTGACCCTGATACTGCAAAGCAGTGCCCAGCAAGCGAATGCCCATGCGGTCGGCACGACTGTCCAGCGTCCAATGACTGTTGAACGCATCGAACAGGCTCTGCCCGCTGAACTGACCGATCTGCGCGCCGAGCACCAGATCCAGCGGCGCGTCGAGGCGCAGATCCGGTCGATGTTGTGCCGGGACCTCATGCACCAGCAGGGTTTCACCCTGATAACTCAGGCTTGCGCCCTTGGCCAATGGCAAACCAAAACCATCAAGACCACCGAGTTCCTCGCGCACCACCGTCGCACTGCTGCCCAACACTTTCGGCGCAGTGAAACCACCGGGCGCCGCCAGGTAGGCTCGAGCCCCCAGCAATGGCTGGGTGAACTTCAAGGTCTGCCCTTTGCGCAACTTGAAACTGCGCCACGGCGCCAGCGTTTCACCGTCAATCTGCGCACCCAGATCGGCACCGGCCAGCGCCAGCAGACAGTCGTCCTCCGCCACCACCGCAAACCCGCCAAGGGTGATTTCGATCACCGGCAGATCCAGGCCATTGCCCAGCAGCCAGTTGGCCCAGGCCATCGACCGCCAGTCCGCCGCGCCGCCCTGGGTCACGCCCAGATGGCGTACGCCAAACCGCCCGGCGTCCTGCAACAGGCACAGCGGTGTGCTCGCTTCAATCGTCAGTCGGCTCATGACAGTGCCTCCAGAGGTGTGTCATCACCGCCGAGGTTGATGAATTCTGCGTGGCTCACCGCTTCGAAGCGCACGGTATCGCCGGGCTGCATGAGGCTGTAGCCATCGCGTTCACGGTCGAACAGTTTTGCCGGCGTGCGGCCGATCAGGTTCCAGCCACCGGGAGACACCACCGGATATGCTGCGGTCTGGCGCTCGGCGATACCGACGCTGCCGGCGGCGACTTTCTTGCGTGGTGTATTCAGACGCGGTGCCGCCAGGACCTCTTCCACCAGACCCATGAAAGCGAAACCCGGCGCAAAACCCAGGGCGAATACCTGATATTCCCGGGCACTGTGGCGGCGGATCACTTCTTCCACCGACAACCCGCTGCGCTGCGACAGCAGGCTCAGTTCCGGCCCAACACTCAGGTCGTACCACACCGGCAACACATGGCACTGGCCGCCGGCTCGCGCATTCGGCGACAGGTCGATCAAGGCTTCGGCGATCAATTCCCGAGCCTGACTCGGATTCAATTCGGTCAGGTCGTAATGCACCATCAACGTGGTGTACGACGGCACCAGATCGATCAGATGTGCGCCGAACACCGTGCGCAACCGCTCGCTGGCGGCGAGCATCCACGGCATGTTGGTTTCGGCGATTTCATCGAAGAGGCGCAACATCAGGCAATCCAGTGCCACCACTTCCACCCGCGGATTCATGGCGCGCTCTGCTCGTTCAAGGCTTGACGAATGCGCTGCACGGCCGCAACCGAACTGGCGTTGTCGCCATGTACGCACAAGGTGTTGGCTTGCAGGTGCAGCGCGCTGCCGTCGCTGGCGGTGAGGTTGTCACCCCGGGCGATGGTCAGCGCTTGCCCGATGATGGTTTCGGCGTCGTGATGCACCGCGCCCGGCAGTTGCCGCGACACCAGTCGGCCGGCACTGTCGTAGGCGCGGTCGGCGAAGGCTTCGAACCACAGGGTCACGCCGTATTCGTCGCCGAGCTGTTGCGCCGCCGTGTTGTCGCGGGTGGCCATCAGCATCAGCGGCAAGCTGCGGTCGTAGGCCGCGACGGCCTGGATCACCGCTCGCAACTGCGCGGGGTTGGCCATCATGTCGTTGTACATTGCGCCGTGGGGTTTGACGTAACTGACTTTTCCACCCTGGGCACGACAAATACCGTCGAGTGCGCCGATCTGGTAATGCAGGATGTCTTGCAGTTCCTGGGCGGCGTAAGCCATGGAACGCCGGCCGAAACCCACCAGATCCTGATAGGCCGGATGCGCACCGATCTGCACGCCGTGGCTCAGGGCCAGGCTGACGGTCTTGCGCATGATGCTCGGGTCGCCGGCGTGGAAGCCGCAGGCAATGTTGGCGCAATCGATGAAGGGCATGACTTCCGCGTCCAGACCCATGGTCCAGCTGCCGAAGCTCTCGCCGATGTCACAGTTCAATAGCAGGCGGCTCACGGTGAACACTCCTGTAGCTTTTGTCTTTTTATGCCGTAGGGCGTTGTCGCAGGTTATCAGTTACTGCGCGTCCAGTTGCTTGCCACGGGTTTCCGGCAGGCTCAACGCCGCCAGGATCACCACGCCGTAGGACACTGCCGCGAAAGCACCGATGCCTACACTCAGCGGTACTTTCTGGCTGAGCAGCCCGATCAACAGCGGGAACAATGCCGCCAGCGCCCGGCCGATGTTGTAGCAGAAGCCCTGCCCCGAACCGCGAATCCGCGTCGGGAACAGCTCGGTGAGAAACGCGCCCATGCCACTGAAAATCCCCGAGGCGAAGAAGCCCAACGGGAAGCCCAGCCACAGCATCACGCCGTTGCTGACCGGCAATTGGGTGTAGAGCAGAACGATGGTGAACGAGCCGACCGCGAACAGGATGAAGTTCTTCTTGCGGCCCAACAGGTCGGTCAAATAGGCGCTGATCACATAACCGGCGTAGGAACCGATGATCACCATCGCCAGATAACCGCCGGTGCCGAGTACGCTCAAGCCGCGCTCGTTCTTCAGAAAGGTCGGCAGCCAGGACGTGATCGCGTAGTAACCGCCGAGGGCGCCGGTGGTCAGCAATGAAGCGCGGAATGTGGTGAAGAGCATGCCGGGGGCGAAGATCTCGTAGAACTTCGACGGACTGTCCGGGGTTTGTTTGGCTTTCGCCTCGCGGTAGATCTCGGGGTCTTTCACCAGACGACGGACGAAAATCACGAACACCGCCGGCACGATGCCGAGGATGAACAGTGCGCGCCAGGCATCTTCCGGTGGCAACACCGAGAACAGCAGCGCATACAGAATCGCCGTCAGCCCCCAACCGAGTGCCCAGCCCGATTGCACCATGCCCACTGCTTTACCGCGATCCTTGGCGCGGATCACTTCACCGATCAGCACCGCGCCGGCGGTCCATTCGCCGCCGAAACCGAAGCCCATCAGGGTGCGGGCGATCAACAGTTGTTCGTAGTTCTGGGCAAAACCGCAGAGGAAGGTGAAGAAGGCGAACCACAGCACCGTCAGTTGCAGGGTGCGCACTCGGCCGATGCGGTCGGAGAGAATCCCCGCCACCCAGCCACCGATGGCCGAGGCGATCAGCGTGCTGGTGTGAATCAGCCCGGCTTCTCCGGTGGTGATGCCCCACATCGCGATCAGGGTCGGCACCACGAAGCTCAGCATCTGAGTGTCCATGCCGTCCAGGCCGTAGCCGATCTTGCAACTCCAGAAGGTGCGACGCTCCTGCTGATTGATGTTGCGATACCAGTCGAACGGTCCGGGACGGGCCGTGGTCTTGGGGAGGTCGAGGGTGTCGGGCGCACTCATGGCATGTCTCCGCAGGCTTTTATTGGTCTTGTTCGAAGCTCCGACGACGCCTATCGTGGGAACCGGATGCGTCGATTCTTGGGTGCGTCACCCGGTCGCGTCCAACGAATAAAAACCCGCCCAAGACATAAGAAAAATTTGTTGCCATGAACCTGAAGTTTCTCGAGACCTTCGTCTGGGTCGCCCGGCTGAAGAGTTTTCGCCTGACCGCCGACAAGCTGTTCACCACTCAGGCTTCGATCTCCAGCCGGATCGCAGTGCTTGAAGGCGAGCTTGGGGTGAAGCTGTTTGTGCGGGACTCGCGCGGTGTGAGCCTGACGCCGGAAGGCCTGAAAGTGCTGGACTATGCCGAGCAGATGCTCGACACGATGCAGGCGCTGAAGCAGTCCATCGAGACCCGGTCGAGCAAGGTCGGCCGGGTACGCATCGGGGTAATGGACACGGTGATTCACACCTGGCTCAGTCCGTTGGTGGCGCAGATGACCGATCTGTACCCACGGGTGGAAATCGAGCTGGTGGCGGATACCTCGCTGAATCTCTGCGATCAACTGCAAAAAGGCTTTCTCGATCTGATCCTGCAAACCGATCTGGTGCGCCATGAAAGCGTGCGCAGTCTGGAACTGGCCAGCCACCCCATCGGCTGGATCGTCGCCAGCAATTCGATCTACAACCGCGACTACCAGAGCCTCGCCGACCTGGCGCAGGAACGGATCATCACCTACTCGAAAAACTCCCGGCCGCATCAGGACATTCTGGCGCTGATGCAGGCCCAGGGCGTGCTGGCGCCACGCTTGAACTGTGTGAACTCGGTGTCGGCGATCACCCGGCTGTTGCGTGACGGATTCGGCATTGGCGCTCTGCCGCCAGTGCTGGTAGCTGAAGAACTGGCGCGGGGCGAACTGACCCTGCTCGACATCGACCAACGGCCACCCGCTCTGCAAGTGGTGGTGTCATGGCGAGTGGGTGTGGAATGGGTCGAAGAGATCGTGACGTTGTGTCAGCAAGTGCTGGAGGGGTACGCGCGCAAGGTGGGCACGGATTACATCGTTCTGAGTTGATCGTTCCCACGGCGTGGGAACGATGCATCGAGGTTTACAGCCCGCGCACATCCCGGTCTTCGATCGGCCGGCTCTGGCGCAGGCGCTTGCCGCCCAGCACCACCCAGTCGATCAGACGGAACAGGCACTCGAGGCCGAACGACAGCAGCAGCGCGCCGCTCATGCCCCAGATCATTGCTTCAGGCGTCAGCAGGATCTGGTAGCTGTAGCCGTTCCAGGTTTCCTTGCGGATATCCGGATCGGCGGCCAGCACCACTTGCAGGAAGCGGATGTACCACGGCCCTTGCATCGCCTGGAATTGCTTGTCCAGCGCCAGTTGACGGTTGAGCAAGGTGCTCAGGCTGTCGGCATCGCTGCGAAACACCGGGTCCTCGCTGGCGCGATAGTGGGCGACCAGCGCCTGAATATCACCCTTGAAGAACTGCTCGGCAGTGCCCTGGAAGCCACGCAGACCGGTCTGCGCCTCGATCAGATGCGCTTCGACCCGCTTGGCGTAATCGTTGATGAAACCCGGCACCTGGACACCGATCAACAGGCCCGCCGCAAACAACACCAGCCGTAGATAACTGAGCAACATCGAGGAGAGATCCTTTATTCGGTCGTGCCTTGGCTGACGCATTCGCCGCGTCGCCACAGGCTCCATTGGCCCGGTTCGTAGCGGGTCCAGGTTTCGTTTTCGGTCAGAGGTTCGGTGGCAATTACCGTGACAACGTCGTTGGGCGTGGTTTCGGCCTGGAAGTCGACGATCACATCGACATCCTTGAGCCGTGCCGGGCCGAACGGTGCGCGCCGGGTGATCTGCGCAAGTTTGGTCGAGCAATAGCAGAACAGCCAGTCGCCGTCGCTGAGCAGGCAGTTGAACACGCCTTTGCTGCGGTATTCGGCGCAAGCCGCGACCAGATCCGGCAGCAGCACTTCTATATCGACCGGTTCCGGAAACGCTGCACGTACGCGGTTGAGCAAATCGCAGAATGCCGCCTCGCTGTCGGTATCGCCGACCGGACGGTAGAAACTCTTGATCGGGGTGAAATCGGCGAGCTGGCCATTGTGCGCGAAGCACCAGTTGCGTCCCCACAGTTCGCGGACGAACGGATGGGTGTTGGACAGGCAGACCTTGCCGACGTTGGCCTGACGGATATGGCCGATCACCACTTCGCTCTTGATCGGATAACGCTGCACCAGATTGGCGACTTCCGACTCGCAGCTGGCTGCCGGGTCCTGGAACAGCCGCAGCCCGCGACCTTCATAGAAGGCGATGCCCCAGCCATCGCGATGCGGCCCGGTGCGACCGCCGCGCTGCATCAGCCCGGTGAAGCTGAACACGATATCGGTCGGCACGTTGGCGCTCATGCCCAATAGTTCACACATGTGCGGGCTCTCGTGATTACAGACGCGGCTCGACGCGCCCGCGCTGCGGATTGCTCGGCAGCGGTGGACGGCCATAACGATCATCGCCGGCGCCGCCGAACGGTTGATCGCCGTCACGCTCGTCTTCGGCACGGGCGGCGGCACGGGCGGCCTCGGCCTGTTCCTTGCGCGCCTTCGAAGCGCGTTCGATCGGGAAGCGGATCAGCACGAAAATCAGGTACAGGCCGAACGCGATCATCGCGTACATGAGCAATTCGGAAATCGCCCGCCAGGCGTTGTTGCCGACCTTGAACGCCAGGTCCAGCGCCGTGATGGCGACGGCCGGGGCGAATTTTTCCTTCACCGGATCGATGATGGTCGGGCTGAACAGCAACACCGCCATCAGCACACGCAGCGGCTCGCGCAGCCAGCGCCACATCCAGCGGGTCATGCGCATCCATACCAACAGGCAGCCTACGGCAGCAAAGGCGTAGAGGCCCCAGGCGATCAGATAGTCGTTCTCGGTCATGGTGTCCATGGCAAGGCAGGCAAAGAGGCGCTTATAGTAACGACTTTTCGCACATCAGGCTTCCCCGCCGTCCGTGCGGTCCTCATTTGTCATGTTCGAGAACCCTCCATGCCCGTATCCGCCAACGTCACCAGCGCCCCGATTGCCCGCAAGGATGCCGGTGCCGACCCGTATGCCTGGCTGCAGGAACGCGACACCGACGCGGTGCTCGACTACCTCAAGGCCGAAAACGACTACCAGCAGGCGCAGACCGCCGATCAGGCAGAGCTGCGCGAAACCCTGTTCGAGGAGATCAAGGGCCGGATCCTCGAAACCGACCTGTCCCTGCCGTCGCCGTGGGGCCCGTATCTGTATTACACCCGCACCACGGCGGGTGACGAATACCCGCGCCACTACCGCTGCCCGCGCCCGGCCGACGACAGCCTGACCCTCGACGAAAGCCGCGAGCAACTGCTGCTCGACCCGAACGCCCTGGCCAATGGCGGCTTTTTCTCCCTCGGCGCGTTCAGCATCAGCCCGGATCACCAGCGTCTGGCCTACAGCGTCGATGCCTCGGGCGACGAGATTTACACGCTGTTCGTGAAGGAACTGGCCAGTGAGCGCATCAGCGAACTGGAATTCCAGGATTGCGACGGCAGCATGACCTGGGCCAACGACAGCCTGACGCTGTTCTTCGGCGTGCTCGACGACACCCATCGCCCGCACAAACTGTTCCGCTACCGCCTCGACGGCACCGCCGCCGAAGAGGTGTTCCACGAGCCGGACGGACGTTTCTTCCTGCATTGCTACCGCGCCAGCTCCGAACAGCAGTTGCTGCTGTCCCTGGGCAGCAAGACCACCAGCGAAGTCTGGGCGCTGGATGCCAATCAGCCGCACCAGCCGTTCACCTGCCTGGCGCCACGGGTCGAGGATCACGAATACGACGTCGACCACGGCAAGCTCGATGGCGAATGGACCTGGTTCATCCGCACCAACCGCGACGGCATCAACTTCGCCCTTTATCAGGCGCCGGACACCGGCATCGCACCGAGTGAAGCCGACTGGCAAAACCTGATCCCGCACAGTGATGCGGTGATGCTTGATGGCGTGACCCTCAACGCCGAAGCCCTGACCCTGAGCCTGCGCGAAGGCGGGCTGCCGATCATCGAAGTGCGCCCACACGGCCTGGCGCCTTATCGCGTGCAATTGCCGGACGCGGCCTACAGCCTCTACGTGCAAAACAGTCTGGAATTCGAAAGCGACCGCATTCGCCTGCGCTATGAAGCGCTGAATCGCCCGGCCCAGGTTCGCCAATTGATCCTCGCTACCGGCGCACAGGAAGTGCTCAAGGAAACCCCGGTACTCGGCCCGTTCGACGCCGACGCCTACGTCAGCCAGCGCCTGTGGGCCACGGCTCCGGACGGCACGCTGGTGCCGATCAGTCTGGTGATGAAACGCGAAATGCTCGGCAAACCGGTGCCGCTGTACCTCTACGGTTACGGCGCCTACGGTTCGAGCCTCGATCCGTGGTTCTCCCACGCCCGCCTGAGCCTGCTGGATCGCGGCATGGCGTTCGCCATCGCCCACGTGCGTGGCGGCGGCGAACTGGGTGAAGCCTGGTATCGCGCCGGCAAGCAGGAACACAAGCAAAACACCTTCAGCGATTTCATTGCCTGCGCCGAGTTCTTGATCCTCAATGGCATCACCACCGCGCCGCAACTGGCGATCAGCGGCGGTAGCGCCGGCGGTTTGCTGATCGGTGCAGTGCTGAACCAGCGCCCGGATCTGTTCGGCGTGGCGATTGCCGAAGTGCCGTTCGTCGATGTGCTCAACACCATGCTCGATCCGGATCTGCCGCTGACCGTCACCGAATACGACGAGTGGGGCAATCCCGAAGAGCCTGACGTCTACGAGCGGATCAAGGCCTACGCGCCGTACGAAAACGTCACCGCCCAGGCCTATCCCGCAACCCTGGTGATCGCCGGCTACAACGACAGCCGCGTGCAGTACTGGGAAGCGGCCAAGTGGGTGGCCAAGCTGCGCGCGACCAAGACCGACAACAACCCGTTGCTGCTCAAGACCGAACTGGGCGCCGGCCATGGCGGCATGAGCGGGCGTTATCAGGGATTACGTGACGTAGCGCTCGAATATGCATTTGTTTTCAAGGTTCTGGGCATCGCCTGAGGAACTCCGCCGGTCACTTGGGTCTTAATTCCGGGCACCGGAAGCCGATAATCAAGTCGGCTCCCGGTGGCGAGCCTGTAACCCGACACAACAAAAAGACCGCGATGACATGTCAGAACCGACCTTACTGAACAACGAAATCCGTGACTGGCTGATGGACTGCGGCCTGTTCGATCAATTGCAACTGGCGGACTTCGCCGCTGCCTCGGGCTACTTCAGCATCAGCACCGTGGCCGAGGGCGAGGCGATCTTTCGCGAAGGCGATGCCGGCAGTTTCATGTGCATCATCCACACCGGCCAGGTGGCCGTGCAGAAAACCGGCGCTGACGGCCAGGTCATTACCATGGCCACTCTGCGCAGCGGTCGGGCGTTCGGCGAAATGGCCGTGCTCGATGGCGAACGCCGCTCGGCGACCTGTGTAGCGGCGAGCAACTGTCAGTTGCTCAACCTGGGCAAGGATTCACTGGAAAAAATGCTCAACGATGCGCCGAAGATCGCCGCCAAGATCATTCGCGCCCTCGCCGTTTCCCTCTCCAAACGTCTGCGCATGGCCGACGGCCAATTGGCGGCGCAACAGATCTAGCCGCCGGGGGATTTGGTTTTACCTTCGGGCTGTTCGATACCCGGCACCGGTTGATCCTTGGACGGCGGGCTGGGCATCTCGATCGGCACCAGCGGTGGCCCGCCACTGCCGGAACCGGCCTTGGGAATCGATACCGGACTGATCTGCGGATACGGCGTCGGCGTTGCGGTGCCGGGCGAACCCGGTTGCGGGGTCGGGCTGGCGGGAATCGTCTGCTGGGCCTGCACTGCAGTAATCGAGAGCGCGGCCAGGGCAATGACCGTTAGAATGGTGCGCTTCATCAAGGGCTCCGTTGCCTGAAGTCTGCTCTCAGGCTACTCCCAACGCGCCTGCTTGCCTTCCCCCCTGTAGAGATTTCCATGAAACGTTTCGTTCTGCTCGACACCACGCCGATCCCTGACAACGGCGGCGCCCTGTGCCTGTTCGAGTATGGCGAGGACTTTGTCATCAAGATCCAGGGCGGCGACGGCGGGCAATTGATGAACACCCGCATGCACGGTTCCGAAGACGCACTGGCCGAGATCCCGTGCCGCAAGGTTGCTGGCCGGCCCGACTCGCGGGTGCTGATCGGCGGCCTGGGCATGGGCTTCACACTCGCCTCCGCGCTCAAGCATCTGGGCAAGAGCGCCGAAGTGGTGGTCGCCGAACTGGTGCCCGGCGTGGTCGAGTGGAACCGCGGCCCGCTCGGTGAAAAGTCCGGGCGCCCGCTGCTCGACCCACGCACGGTGATCCGCCAGGAAGACGTGGCCAAGGTGCTGCAAAGCGAGCCGAACGGCTTCGACGCGATCATGCTCGACGTCGACAATGGCCCCGAAGGCCTGACCCAGAGGGCCAACAGCTGGCTGTATTCCGCCGCCGGTCTGGCCGCTTGTGCCAGGGCGATGCGACCCAAAGGCGTGCTGGCCGTGTGGTCCGCCAGCGCCGACCGGCAGTTTTCCGAAAAATTGAAGAAGGCCGGTTTCAAGGCCGAGGAAGTGCAGGTCTTCGCCCACGGCAACAAGGGCACCCGCCACACGATCTGGATTGCCGAGAAGCTCAAGGGCTGAGCTAAACTTGCGTCATAACCGTCATTAGTCTTTCTACAAAGGTGAACCCATGAGTTCGTCCACCCCGACCAACACTTCGAAGCTGGATCGCATCCTCGCCGACAACCAGCGCGACAAGGAAATGGGCTACCGCGACAAGGCCCTGAAGATGTATCCGCACGTGTGCGGCCGCTGCGCCCGTGAGTTCTCCGGCAAGCGTCTGAGCGAGCTGACCGTGCATCACCGCGATCACAACCACGACAACAACCCGCAGGACGGCTCCAACTGGGAACTGTTGTGCCTGTACTGCCACGACAACGAACACTCGCGCTACACCGACCAGCAATATTTCGGCGAAGGCTCCCTGAGCACGCCGAAAATCGCCAAGGCCACGCACAACCCGTTTGCGGCGCTGGCCGGATTGATGAAGAAAGAAGACTGAAGATCTTCAGCGCCTGACCCGGCCCTTTCGCGAGCAGGCTCGCTCCCACATTGGTTTTGTGTACGACACCGATCAACTGTGGGAGCGAGCCTGCTCGCGAAGGAGGCCTGGCAGACACCGCCAATCTCAAACTGAACACCCCTCCCCCAATCCCCGTATAATCGCCCTCTTTTTCCCGAAGGCACCCCGCTCGTGGCAGACAAACGGTACAGCTGCATTGGTTTGTATAACCCCAAATCACCGGAAAACGTCGGTTCGGTGATGCGCGCCGCAGGCTGCTACGGCGTGTCGACCGTGTTCTACACCGGCAAGCGCTATGAGCGCGCCGCCGATTTCGTCACCGACACCAAGCGCGTGCACTACGACATCCCGCTGATCGGCATCGACGACCTGAAAAAGATCCTGCCGCTCAATTGTGTCCCGGTCGCCGTGGAACTGGTCGACGGCGCCCGCCCGCTGCCGGAATACACCCACCCGGATCGCGCCCTGTACATCTTCGGCCCCGAAGACGGCTCGCTGGATCAGGAAATCCGCGACTGGTGCGAAGACGTCGTGTACATCCCGACCACCGGTTGCATGAACCTCGCCGCCACGGTCAACGTCGTGCTCTACGACCGCATGGCCAAAGGCCTGAACACCCGTTCCGGGCCGAAATTCCGCTGAAACGCCGTACATCCGATGGAACGAGCTGACCGCCGGCGCAGTCAGCTTGTTTATCCATCACTCATTGCCTGGAGAAAGATCATGACCGAGCTCAAACGCGTCGAGCGTATCGAATCCACCCCGTTCCAGACCCGTTCCGAACAGAACGTCGAAGGCTGGGAGCGCATCGGCTCGCTGGCCGGTGGCGTGATCATGGTCGGCAAGGGCCTGCGCCGTGGCGGCGTGTTCGGTCTGATCCAGGTGGCGATTGGCGGCGTGGCCATGGCCCGTGGCATCACCGGGCACAGCTCGGTGAAAAGCCTGCTGGAGAAAAGCCGTCAGGACATGAACAACGTGCGCACGAAGATCGAGCGCGCCGGTGAAGAGCTGAGCAAGCTCAAAGCCAATGCCGAGGCGGCGACAAAAACCGCCACCGTGACCGGCAATGATTCGGTGAAGTCGCCCAAAGCCGGGGTCTGATCGCTACTGAAGCAACCCGGAATCAAGCACCTTGGACGACTCGCCGATGACACTCTCGGCGAGTTGCACAAACGCCTTGGTATCCACCGTCCCCAGATGCATCGCCCCGCGCAGCACATCATCCAGCGAGCGCTTGTTGCGGGTTTTCAGACGGATCTCGCGATCCAGCTCCTGTAACAGCAGAACCGCTTTGGACACCTGCGCCGGGCTGATCTGCTCGCCGCGCAACGTCGTAACCTTCTGGCTGTCCTTCGCCAGTTTCACCTGATACGCCTGATAACGTTCGTCGCTCATGCCACCAGCACGACGCACCAGTTCGACGGCGTAATACTCGGCGAACCCTTCCTTGATCCAGTCACTGCGCTGCTTGTCGTTGATCCGCCCGAACACCTGCGCCAATTCCCGGACCAATGGGCTGCTGCCGCTCTCGCTGACCAGCGGCAACCGCGTGTTGAGGTAGATCGACTCCCGCGCCGCCAGGCTGCCGCGCCACATCGGGTCGTTGGCGCCGACGATCAGCAGTTTGCTCGGATGGCGGGGAAACACCGCTTGCACCTGCGGCCAGACGAAGGTCAGCAGCGTCAGCACATCCATCCGGCGCATGCCCTGCCCTTGCGGCGACGCCACGGTGACTTCGGTTTCACCCAATCGCGTGCGGCGGCTGCCGAGGTGCCCGGCGAGCATCCAGCCAGTGGGCCGGTCGAACAGACGGGACGGATTGTCGATGCGGAATTTGTTCTTGCCGATGCGCGGCCAGGCGGTTTCGACGCTTTTCCAGCCGTCGGGCAATTCGAATTGCAGGCGTGAGACCAGTTCGATGCCGTCCTGCTGGTCGAGCTTCGCCGGCGGCACCAGTTCATCGCCGCGCATCAGCGCCCAGGTCGGGGTCATGCGCGTGTCGAAGCTGCCGTTCTTGCGGCCATGGCTGATGCGTACGCGGTAGGTCAGGCTGGCCTTGTCCGCCGTCGGGCGCCATACGCCGCGCACCTGCTGGCCCGGCGTCAGTTGCCATTGGCCGTCGGCCTTGAAGTCGCTGTAGTGGCTGCCGTCGCCGAGGTCGAAATCCAGACTGCGCACGGCCTCGCCCTTGGCCAGGGTCAGGCGCACTTCCGCCTGATCGCTTTGCGGCAACAGGCGCACGCGGTAATCCAGATCGACCTTCTTTGCCGCCCACACCGGCGCGCTCAGCATCAGCAGTCCGACGATCAGCGTCCGGCGCAATCCCACAGCCATACACACTCCTTGTTGAAACTCGATCTTCGAGGCATGGATCCTCGAGGGGCTTAGCCGGCGCGGAAAATCAGGTGATCTTCCCAATCGTCTTCCGGCACGCTGCCTTCGGCGAGCATGCGCCCGGACTGGGAAATCCGTTCGTGATGCACGGCGTCGCGATCACCGCAGACCAGGTGATGCCACAACGGCAGGTCCTTGCCTTCGCTGACCAGTCGATAACCGCAGGTCGGCGGCAGCCATTTGAATTCTTCGGCCTGGCCCGGGGTGAGCTGGATGCAGTCCGGGACAAACTTGATGCGGTTCGGGTAATCGCTGCACTGACAGGTTTTCAGGTCCAGCAGTTTGCAGGCGATGCGCGTGTAATAGACGCTGTTGTCTTCTTCATCCTCGAGCTTCTGCAGGCAGCACAGGCCACATCCGTCGCACAGCGATTCCCATTCCTCGTGATCCAGTTGATCGAGGGTTTTGCGTTTCCAGAACGGTTCGACTTTGGCGGCCATGGCTCAAGCATCAACATCAGGTGGTGAAAAGGCCGCCAGTCTAGTGCCCAGGGCCCCGTGGGCCAAGCGCTGGCGACTGCCGGTTGTGCAGGGCTTGTCAGTTTTTGCGCGGCCAAGTAGCTTTGCCGTTCTCAAGAAGCCCTGGCTGGATGCCATTAACGCTCGACCGCGTTGCATTCCGGTGAACTGCACGGCTTCGGATTCAACCTCCATCGTTCAGCCCAACTGATCCCGCCGGGTTTTGCTTCAAACCTGTCCTCAAACGTAGCAAGGAATCTCTCGATGAGTGCCAACCCTCGCGTTGCCGAATACGCCATTCACCCGCAGTTCACCGATCGCTGGTCGCCCCGCGCCTTTACCGGCGAAGCGATTTCCGAGGAAACCCTGCTGAGCTTCTTCGAAGCCGCGCGCTGGGCGCCATCGGCGTACAACTCGCAGCCGTGGCGTTTTCTCTACGCCCGTCGCGACACGCCGAACTGGGAGCGTTACCTGGGCCTGCTCAATGAATTCAACCGCAGCTGGGCGCAGCACGCGTCGGCATTGGTGATCGTGATTTCGAAAACCACCTTCACCGCACCGGGCGCCACCGAAGAAACACCGGCGCTGTGGCACACCTTCGACACCGGTTCCGCGTGGGGCCATCTGGCGCTGCAAGCGAGCCTGAGCGGCTGGCACACCCACGGCATGGCCGGCTTCGATCAGGAGCTGACCCGCAAGGAGCTGAACATTCCGCAAGGTTATGCGCTGCACGCCGCCGTTGCGGTGGGCAAGCTGGGTGACAAGGCAACCCTGGCGGATTACCTGCAAGCGCGGGAAACGCCGAGCCCGCGTCGTCCGCTGAGCGAGCTGGCGGCTGAAGGCGATTTCACCCTCTAAGCCACACTGCAAAACGAACTGTGGGAGCGGGCTTGCTCGCGAAAGCGGTGTAACAGTCACGATCATTATTGACTGACACAACGCCTTCGCGAGCAAGCCCGCTCCCACATTTGAATAGCGGCGGACTCAGTAACCGCGCGAGAAATCCACTTCTCCACGCAACACTTCTCCCGCCTGATACGCCCGCAAATTATCCAGAAACAACTGCACCATCATCGGCGGTGAGGTCGGTGCCGAGCTGTGCCCGGTCAACAGCAAACCCCAGGCGGTCCAGAATGGATGGCGTTGCGGCAGCGGCTCCTGTCGGCAGACGTCGATCACCGCGCCGGCCAGATGGCCTTCCTTCAGCGCCTCCACCAGATCCGCATCGACCACCGCCACACCACGCCCGGCGTTGATGAACAGCCCGGTCGGCTTGAATTGCTTGAACAGCGCGGCGTCGTAGATGTCGTGGGTGTGCTCGGTGTTGGGCAGCAGATTGACCACGTAATCCACTTCACCCACCAGCCGTGGCAGGTCCGCCATCGAACCGACTTCGACAAACGGCGCCTGCTCCCGGGCGCTGCTGGCGATGCCGTATAACTCGACGCCGAATGGCCGCAGGAACTGCGCCACGCTCTGGCCGATATCGCCGGTGCCAACAATCAACACCTTGCGCCCGACCAGGCTCTGGCCGGTGCGATTGTCCCACTTGCGCTCGACCTGGCTCACCAGACGCGCCAGTACTTCGCGCTCGTGACCGAGCATGTAGGTCAGCACGTACTCGGCCATCACCTGCCCGAAAATGCCGACCGCCCGGGTCAGGCGGTAATCCCGGCGCAAACCGTCGGCCAGCAGCGGCGTGATGCCGGCCCAGGTCGATTGCAGCCATTGTGGCTGGTGGCCCTGACGCAGCAGGGTCGCCAGCAGATCCGGCTGCCCCAGCCACACCGGGCAATCGACGGCCTGGCGAGCCAGTTCGGCGGAGTCACCGCTGGTCAGCACTTCAAGCTCCGGGGCTGCCTGACGCAGCAGTCGGGCGTATATCGCGTGGTCGTGTTCAGCAATCAGAACGCGCATGTTCAAACCTTTCGCAAACCGTGCAGACGGCCGCCCACTTCGTGGCGGTCGTCGCCGTAAAAACAGTTCCAGGGATTACAAGAGGCCCGGGACCGGGCCTCGCAGGTCAGACCGGGTCGTTGCGTCGCAGCAACTCTTCCGGCAAATGCTCGATGTACTCTTCCTCGGCCGGCGGCATCTGCAGGTGGTAGCCCTGCTTGTCGAGGTTCTCCAGGACGACGGCGATGTCTTCGCTGGCCAGCTTGCGCTCGGGGGTCAGCACCAGATCGAAGGAATGCTTCGCCTTGCCGAACGCCGCCATCAGGCCTTCCGGCACACGCTCCAGCGCATCGCTTTTGAGCACGTAAAGGTACATGCCGCTTTTCTTCGAACTTTGGTAAATGGAGCAAATACGTTTCAAGGCTGTTCTCCGGCAGTGGCCAGGCTGTCGAGCAGCTTCTGGCCCATCAACTCGCGGCGCCAGCCACGCAGCGAATCAGGCAATTGGTAAGGCCCCTCGGGGAAGCCGCTTTTGACCAGCGCTTCGAGGGTTTTCTTGCGCAGCATCAGTTCCGGTGCGATGCCCAGACGCTCGGCCTCGGCCTGGCCCAGGGCACGCAGTTGCTTGATCAGCGCGGCGGCTTCGATCGGCAGCGGCTCCGGCACGGCTGGCGGCCACTGATCAGGCCCCACACTGCCAGAGCGCTTGATCAGATCAAGCAGAAACTCGCCGTCCTGACGCACGGTACGCGGGTGCATGTCTTCGATCTTGCCCAGCGCGCTGAGGTTGTCCGGTTGCGTGCGGGCCAGCGGCCACAACGAATGCTCACGGACGATACGGTTGCGCGGCAGGTCGCGGGCGCGGGCCTCGCGTTCACGCCAGGCGCACAGCTCGCGCAGAACGGCGAGTTGCGCGCGGGACAGTTTCCACGCCAGCTTCGCCTCGCGATACACCTCATACGGATCGGTCTCGCGACGCAGGTTGGCGACCAGCTCGGCGCCGTCCTCCAGCACCCATGAAAATTTGTCGTCAGACAGTTTCGGACGCAGTTGTACGAAAACCTCCGCCAGATGCACGGCATCTTCGGCGGCATAGCTGATTTGCGTGTCGGACAACGGACGCTGCAACCAGTCGGAACGGGTTTCGCCCTTCGGCAGTTCGATGCCGAGCACTTCCTGCACCAGACGCGAATAGCCCATCGAGAACCCGAGGTTCAGATAGGCCGCAGCCAGTTGCGTGTCAAACAGCGGCGCCGGCAGGCTGCCGGTCAGGCGCAGCAGGACTTCGAGGTCTTCGCTGCAGGCGTGCAGAACCTTGAGCACCGCCGGGTTTTCCAGCAACGCCGCCAGCGGTTGCCAGGCGTCAATGGTCAGCGGGTCGATCAGATAGGCGCGTTTGCCGTCGCCGACCTGCAACAGGCCGGCAATCGGGTAGAAGGTGTCGACCCGCATGAATTCGGTGTCGAGGGCAACGAAAGGCAGCTGCTGCCACTCGGCGCAAAACTGCGCGAGGCTATCGTTGTCGCGAATCCAGTGAATATCGATGGCCACACGGCTCTCCCTTCAAGAATGGCGCGCAGTATATATCGCCACCGGCGCTTTCCGCGCCTGTGCAGGGCAAGAGCGTTGATGAAATCTCCTGCCTGCCAGCAAGAATAGTCTTACAGAACAATTCCGACGGATCAGTCCTTGGCCAATACGCCGTCGATGACCGCACCACGGCAACCGGCAAACAGATCCAGATCGTGCTGATAGACCTTGCTCTGCACCTCCAGCAGGCCAAGCATCGAATGGAACAGGTTGTCCTGGCTCAGAGGCTTGTCGCGGCTCATTTGCAGGCAATGGGTGTCGACCGAGTAGGACTTCTGATAGCTGTCGGAGAACCAGGCCAGCATCGCCACATGTTTCTGCTGTTCCGGCGCCAGCATGTACGGCGTGCCGTGCAGGAACAGGTTGTACTCGCCCAGGGACTCGCCGTGATCGGAGAGGTACAGCATGGCGGTATCGACTTTTTCCTGATTGCTGCGCAACACATCGATCAGGCTCGACAGCACATGGTCGGTGTACACCAGCGTGTTGTCGTAACCGTTGACGATGCTTTCGCGGCTGCAATTGTTCAGCGCGTTGCTTTCACATACCGGCGTGAAGTGCTCGTATTCCTTCGGATAACGCTTGAAGTATTCCGGGCCGTGGCTGCCCATCTGGTGCAGCACCAGCACGGTGTCCTTGTCCAGGTGATCGATGAAACTCTGCAGGCCTTGCAGGAGGATTTCATCGCGGCATTCGCTGTTGGCGCAAAGCGCCGGGTCTTTCAGATTGCTCACGTCCTGCAGGGTGACGCGATCGCAGGTGCCCTTGCAGCCCGACTGGTTGTCGCGCCAGATCACATCGATGCCGGCGCGCTTGAGCACGTCCAGCAGCCCTTCCTGATTCTTCGCCTTGCTGGCGTCGTAATCCTGGCGACTCATGTTGGAAAACATGCACGGCACCGAGACCGCAGTTTCCGTACCGCAGGAATGCACGTCGGTGAACGCGATCAGGCCGGCCTCCTTGTCCAGTTTCGGCGTGGTGTCGCGGTGGTAGCCGAGGATGCCGAAGTTCTCCGCCCGGGCACTTTCACCCACCACCAGCACGGTCAGCGACTTGCGCGGACGGTTTTGCAGTGCAGGGTTGCGCTGGGCGTCTTCGCCGATCTTGATGAACGGTTGCTGGGCGGAAACCACCTGCTCACGCAGATAGCCGGCCGATGCGCCGATGTAATTGCTCGGCACCAGCATCAGGCGCAATTCGTGGTGGTTGCGAAACAGCGAAGACAAGCCCTGATAGTTGGCCAGTGCCACGCCACCAATCACGGCGACCGATGCTGCACACACCACAACTTTGCTTAATAACTCTCGATGCCAGCGACGATAGTCAACAGGCAACTTCCACAACAACCACGACGGCAATACACCCAAAAACAATAGATAAACGAATAACTTCAACGACAGCAGATCACGAACTTCCGTTGCATTGGTTTCAGCGAAGTTGCGAAACATGCCGGCGTCAATCATCACGCCATACTGACTCATGAAATAAGCCACACCGGCACTGATCATAAACAGCGCCGTCAACACCGGTTTCAATACCGGGCGAAACGCCAGAAAGGTCAGCACGATGTTGTAGGCCGCGAAGATCATTACCCCGAACGCAATGCCCATGGCGATGCCGTCGGCAGCGGTGATCTCGAGGAGATGTTGCCAAAGTACGAAATTGAATCCGATCAAAAGAAAGGCGCTGGCAAACAACGTCACCCATTCCGGGCGCACGGCTTTTAACTTCAACATATGAGGGGGGCTATTTCCTGAAAAGAAGCGCCGTGGCCAATTGTGAAAACTTCATTGGCCCGGGCAATGAAAACTCTACGTAGCCCGCCATCAATTTTTTGTGAAAAAGAAGCCAACGATTAGTTGGCTCATGAAATAACCATGAAATCCGGACATTCGTCAGGTGTGATTCAGAAAAAATTACGGCTCGCTCCGGCAGAGCGCACAGGAGGCGTATCGACTTTTTAAATACCCCTCGGGATTTTCTGATTTGCCGGCGCCGGTAGCGCGCACGCCTAATCGACAGCCTCTGATTCAAAGGTCTGAAGATGGAAAACGTTCGCGCCACTGCCCGCCCCGCCGTCTGGCTGATGCTCGGTATCGTCCTTGTCGCCCTTAACCTGCGTCCGTCGATGGCCGCCGTCGGGCCTTTGCTGTCGGCGATTCGCGGCGATATCCCGCTGAGCTTCAGCCTGGCATCGCTGCTGACCATGCTGCCGGTGATGGCCATGGGGCTGGCGATGTTTTTCGGAATCGGCATCAGCCAGCGTCTGGGCGAGCGGCGCACGGTGCTGCTGTCGTTGCTGATCATCGGCGTGGCGACGCTGTCGCGGCTGTTTCTCGACTCGGCGGCGCAACTGATCGTCAGCGCCGTGCTCGCCGGGATTGGCATCGCGCTGATTCAGGCCTTGATGCCAGCACTGATCAAATCGCGCTTTCCCGACAACGTGGCGCTGTGCATGGGGTTGTATGTCACCTCGATCATGGGCGGCGCCGCGCTGGCCGCCTCGTTCGCGCCTCGGGTGATGCTCGGGACCGGCAGCTGGCGGGCGGGGCTGGCGATCTGGGCGGTACTGGCGTTGCTCGCCTTGTTGTTCTGGTTGTCACAACGCGATGACGCACCCACCATCACCACCACTGCCGTGAAGAAGGAGGCCTTTTTCACCCATTCCCGCGCCTGGCTGCTCGCCATCTTCTTCGGTCTGGGGACGGCTTCCTACACCTGTGTACTCGCGTGGCTGGCGCCGTACTACGTGGAAAACAGCTGGAGCGAACAGAACGCCGGTCTGCTGTTGGGTTTTCTGACGGCCATGGAGGTGATTTCAGGTCTGGTGGTTCCCGCTGTCGCCAACCGCAGCCGTGACCGACGTTGGGTGTTGGGTGCCCTGTTGGTGCTGATCATCGGCGGATTCTGCGGTTTGATCCTCAGCCCACAACATCTGAGCCTGTTGTGGCCGTGCCTGCTGGGCCTGGGAATTGGCGGGCTGTTCCCGATGAGCCTGATCGTCTCTCTCGATCACCTCGACAACCCGCAGCGCGCCGGTGGGCTGACCGCGTTCGTGCAAGGCATCGGATACCTGATTGCCGGTCTGTCGCCGCTGTTGGCCGGGGTGATCCGTGATCGACTGGGCAGCTTCGAATGGGCCTGGTGGTCGCTGACGGCTGTGATGGTGGTCATGCTGCTGATCGTGCTGCGTTTCGACCCTCGGCAATACGCCCGGCACTTTCAATGATCGGGCGTTGTGCACGGTGCTTCACCCCTCTGGCTAAAGGCTTCTGGCCATCTTTTGCAGGATCGTTTTGGCACGTCGTATTCCTAAAACTTTCTGTCCCACAACTATCCGTGAAAAATCCTACAGGGCTTTCTCCTGGCACCATCGTTCCGTTACGATCATGCGCACACGTTTGCGCGGATTCGGCGCAAGGAGCACAGCGAGACAGAACGGATGCTGAACAGTAACTTGCTTAGAAAGCTCGACATGCAGGATCTCATGGTGTTTGTCGCCGTGTATGAGCAAAGCAGCGTCACCGATGTGTCGGAGGCGCTGTTTGTCAGTCAGTCCACCGTCAGTTACTGCCTGAAGAAACTGCGTACCAGTTTTGAAGACGAATTGTTCGTCAACACCCGCACGGGCATGCGCCCGACCTACAAGGCCAGCAGCATGTATGGCCATGTGCAGAAAATCCTCGAAAGCATCAACCTGTGCCACGCCGGCGCCCCGACCTTCGACCCGATGGCGCAACCGGTGACCTTCAACATCTGCGCCCCGGAATACTTCGAGCAACTGATCCTGCCGCGCATGCTCAAGCGTTTCGACTTCGACGATCTGCCGGTGATGGTCAACATGCACAAGTTCGAAACCGACGTGCCGGCACAAGAACTGCGCGATGGCAGCCTCGACCTGGTGATCTGTTTCGGCCCGCACTTCCACCGCAGCCATACCGACCTGAAATCGCGGATGCTGCTGGAAGATGATCTGGTCTGCGTCTTCGACAAACGTGCGACGCCGCTGGAACCACGCCTCAGCCTGCAGGCCTTCACCGAACGCCGACATGTGTTCCCGACGCCTTGGACCTCGACCACCAACATGGTCGATGGCTGGCTGGCGCGGCAGGCGCAGAAGCGCCAGATCGTCGCTCGCTCCAACAGCTACAGCGCAGCGTTGAAGATGATCACCGGCACGGATTTTATCCTCACCCTGCCCCGGCGGATCCAGCGCTTGCTGACCAACGACGCGGTGTTCAATCACTGCGAGGCCCCCAACGGCCTGCCGGGGTTCACCCTCGACATGCAGTGGAGCCACAACGTCGATCAGGACAGCGCCAACCTCTGGCTGCGCGAGCAGGTGATCAAGACCTGCGCGGAGCTGGAGGCGGCCTGAGCCCTACACGCCGATGGCGACTTTGCTGTAGGACTCGCGATCGATATCGAGCAGTTCCACGCTCAACTGCACTTCGACACCGGCCGGCCACTCGCACAGGTCCTGCAGCACTGCCAACAGGTTTTGCGAGAGTTGCTTCTTGATCTCCGGGGAGCGACCGCTGAGCAGCGCCAGCCTCACCGCCACAAAGGCCCGCTCGCTCATGGCGGTGCCGACCTTGAAGGTTTCGACCTTGACCGCCCGGCTCTTGATATCGAATTCCGCCGCAAACTGACCGGAACCCACCAGGGTGTTGTTGAGCCGGATCAACGCCACGTCGGCGTTCAGTTGCGGCAGGTTGGCGGTGTATTCCATGTGCAGGTGTGGCATCGAAAGACTCCAGTCGGTCGGCAGAAAGGCCGTACATATAACACAGCTGCGCCCTACTCTCCTGCGGCTTTTTCCGATACTGGAACGGGAAGTTCCCGACGCAGTGCCAGGGTTTCCCAGATCGCCACCAGCACCACGACTGCCGTGGTCAACGCACCGAGCGCCAAGGCTGAAAACCAGTGATCCAGTGCCAGCGGCAACAGCAGCGTGAGCGCTATCAGCCCGAATACATGGGACAAGGGTGGAAACGGTCGGTCAGCCATGACCCATTTGAACAGCGCATTGCCGAGCAGGAACAGCCATGGCCCGGCGATGATCACGACGATGCCGGCGTCGCTGGCGTGATCCGGATGAACCAGCACCAGTTCATCGGCCACCGCGCTGACGATGACCCCGGCGACGATCAGCACATGCAGGTAGGTATAGGCGATTCGCGCCTGGCGCCCGGGGTCGGCGGAATGAGCGATGCGGTGATGCGCGCGCTCCGCACCGCTGTCGAAGTACACCCACCACATGGCGATGCTGCCCAGCACCGCCACCAGAAACGCCAGCAGCCCATCGCGACCCGGCGTCAGCTCGGCGAAGGTCGCACCGGTCACCAGCAACGACTCACCCAGAGCGATGATCACGAACAGCGCGCAACGTTCGGCCATGTGATTGCCTTCGACATTCCAGTCGCTCAAAGACGAACGCCCCAGCCCCGGCACCCAGAAATACAGCGACGGCGAAATCAGTTCGATCAACAGCGCCAGCGCCCAGCAGAGCAGCCGCTGCTCGCCTTCGACCAACGCCCCGCCGATCCAGAACACCCCGGACAACGTCAGCCACGCGAGGATGCGCTGGAAGTTGCGGGTCATGTTCAACGACTCGCCGCGTACCGCCCAGATCGCGAACAGCGTGCGCCCGACCTGCATGAACACGAACGCCGCCGCGAACATCAGACCGCGCTCGGTGAATGCCTTGGGAATCGAAGACGAAAGCAGCAAACCGGCGATCATCAGTCCGAACAGCCCGAGGCGCACCGGCAGTTTTTCCGGGTCGAGCCAGTTGGTGATCCAGGACGTGAAAATCCACACCCACCACACCGCGACCATCATCAGCGTCACCTGCACCGCACCGATCATCGACAGGTGCGCGAGCAAGGTGTGGGACAGCTGAGTCACGGCAAACACGAACACCAGATCGAAGAACAGCTCGACCATGCCGACCTTGCCGCTGTCGAGACTGCCGCGCCCACGCAACAAACCACGGGAAATGCTCATGGGTCGAGGCTCCGCCGAATTCAGATGTTACTCAGCAAAGCAGCCGGACAACGGCTCGGCAAGTCAGAGCGGCGAGTGAGGCCGCTCACTCATGAATTGCTCCAGCCGCGAGCGCAGCCAGCGCTCGGCCGGGTCGCTGTCGACATGACTGAGCCAGACCATCGACAGGTCAAGGGTCGGGGTCTTGAACGGAAACGGTTCCTTGAACAGCAGGCCCGAGGCGGCCATGGCCTCGGCGGTGTAGTCCGGCAGGCTGGCGATCAGATCGGTGCCCGCCAGCAGCGCCGGCAACGAACTGTACTGCGGCACCGACAACACCACCTGACGGGTTCGACCGAGGTCCGCCAGCCACTCATCGGCATAACCACTGACATTGGCCGTGTGGGAAACCAGCACATGGGGCCGTGCGCAATATTCGTCGAGGGTCAGCGGGGTGGCGGACTTGTCGGCGCGCAGGATGCTCGGCTGGATATGTCGCAGCAGTTTGCGCTTGGCATTGGCCGGCAGGCCACGGGTCTGGCTGATGCCGACAGTGATGTCACCAGCGGCCAGCAGATCGGGAATCCGCCAGTAATCGACATGCTGCACCACGAACACCACGTTCGGTGCTTCCTGGCGCAAGGCGCGCAACAGCGGTGGCAGCAGACCGAACTCGACGTCATCCGACAGGCCGATGCGAAAGGTCATGGTACTGACGGCGGGATCGAAATCACGGGTCAGGCTCAGTGCCACCGACAGCGAGTCCAGGGCAGGCTTGAGATGGCGATAGATGTCTTCGGCACGGGCCGTCGGTTCCATGCGGTGGCCGACGCGAATGAACAGCGGATCGTTGAGCATGGTGCGCAGGCGATTGAGCGCCGAGCTGATGGTCGGCTGGCCGAGAAACAGCTTCTCGGCGGCCCGGGTCACGTTGCGTTCGAGCATCAAGGTCTCGAACACCACCATCAGGTTGATGTCAGCCTTGCGAAGTTCATTGCGGTTCATCCATTGCCCCCTGTCCCCGGAATGCGGGCAGTGTAGAAAGCCCCGCCGATGCCGTCTATGCACCCATGGATCAGTTGACGGTCAGCGTCTTCAATCCCAGGGCCAGTTTTCTCGGGTCCTGCCCCATGCCCAACTGTTGGGGGCTGATCGCGTCGGCGAACTGCAACTGCAATCGCAGCAAACCTTCTTCTTTGATCCGTTGGCGGATTGCCGGGGTCAAGCTCAGTTCGAGCGTGTTGCCATCAGCCTTGTCCAGTGAGGTCGTCAATGCTTCGAGGCCATTGAGCCTGACCACGACACCCTGGCGGACATGGGACGGTGCAAGGAACGCCGTGGTTTCAAGGTGCAGCGTTCGAGCCGATTCCGGGATCCGCATCACGAGTTCAGCGTCCTGGCCACTGGACCATACGCCCCACGGCTCGGGAACCGACCAGCCCTGTGCAAGAAACACATTGCCGGCAGCGCCAAAGCCGAACGGCGTCTTCTGACCGGCTGGAAGTTCAGTGATCAGTTGCTGCGGGGCTTTTCCAGCGGGCAACTGCAAACACTCTCGGCACTGCTTCCAGCCCGGCGCCAGCACGGTGAAGCCATCGATTTCGGTCAAGAGATCGTTTTGGGTATTGACGGTCTGAACCGCCTGCAACAGAGCGCGATCACTGACCAGGTACAACGAGTCGGCATCGTATTGCCCGGACGCCAATATCTCGGAAGTATGTTTATCGGCGCGAACTCTTTGCTCGATGCTCATGCGTCCGAGGTAAACCGCATCCGTCGACAAACCATGGCTCGCGGCAAACGCGGCGATATCGAGCCATTGCGGTGAGTAGTTCTGCGGCAGGATCCAGCGAATCTTCGGGTAATGCGCGGCCGCGTTTTTCCAGAACGGATCGACAAAAGGCGTTGCCCATTGAGTGGCCGGCTCGACCATCAAGTGCTTGCGCACCACGGACCAGCCGCTACGCGTGTCCGTGGCCTGGACCACAAGGGACATCGCCAGCAGACAGATTGCCGTGCGCGGCTTGTTGGCACGAATCACCAGAAAAAGGATCAGCAGGATGATTGCGTAGTAGACCGGCCAGAACATCCGCCCTGAAGCCCGGAAAATATTGGCGATCGCGATGACTTTTTCCGGCAACGGATAAGAGAAATTCAACGGTCCGAGTGCAATGTTGTTGGACATGGCAAAGACAGTCAGTCCGACCATGGCCAGCAACAAAAAAGGATACCGGCGCAATCTCGTGCCCACGCCTGTCTGCCCTTGCAACCCACCGACTAACCCACAGATGGCCAACAGCAGTAGCCCCAGCCCGAGAAACCCGAAGCCTTCCGAATCCCCCACTCCGCCCGGTATGTCTTTGAGGGCGTAAGACCAGGCGTTGGCACTGAACAGCGTCAGCAGATTGGCCCGGTACAAGCCAAAACCATCGGACGCCGCATCGGCGCCACTCACTGAAAAATACCCGGCTTGCCAGCAACAGACGCTGACCAGGGCAAACAGCGCGACCAGCTCAATCGCTGCGTTGTGCACCGTCAGCCTGTTTTTGAAGCAACGGGCCGCAAGATCCGCCACCCAGATGAGCGCAACCATCGCCAGCAGATAGGCGTGAATCAGCGCCGCACATGCCAGCAATGCTCCCCAGGCCAGACGCCGGCGCTCATCGCCTGGGCGTAGCGCCAGGTACAACGCTGCCAGAATCAGGAAATGTCCGGCCAGTGACAAATGCACCGGCATGCGCATGATCATCGGCGGCGCAAACAGAAACAGCGCAGCGCCCAACGCGCGCAAGGTCACGTTTGGCGTGATCAGCCCCAACAGTTTCCAGGCGAACCACGATTGCAGCATGAAACAGCCGAGAAACCACAGGCCGAAATACTGGAACGTCTCGGGCAATAACCCGGAGAAAGGCTTGAACAACAATGCCAGCAGCGGATTGGAGTCGGAGAAGATCAGGCCGTTGCCCAACTCCAGGCCGTAAGTCGGATTCAGGCCCAGTGGAAAGGTCCAGGGTGACTGGCGGAAGAACACCCACCCCAGATAATGCGTGGCAGGATCTCCCTGCCCCAGCCAGGCAATGTTCTGCGGGTTGAGCGCGCGCGGGCCGACCACGATGAAAAAGGCCAGGACGCCGATCATCAACGGCAACAGAGTGACAGCTAGGCGCCTTGCCGAATCCTTCATCGATACGTCCAGAAGTTATGCAATACAAAAGTGAATGCCGGAATGGTCAGCGCGACCGCCACGATGCCCAGCAGGTAGTGCAGACCGGCCATCTGCGCGGCCCAGGCCACGAACATCGCCAGCACGAAGCCTCCCGCCGATACCATCAAAAAACGCAGCAAGGTCTTGCCGTGCAATCTCGCGGAAAAACTCCAGGTGGTGTTGATCACGTAGGAAACCACCGTCGCCACGACAAATGCCACGCCGTTGGCCAGCGGCGGTTGAGGGCTCACGAAATTGATGAACAACACGGCCACCAGCGCATGCAGGGCCGTGACGAACAAACCCGTCACGGCAAAGCGCAAGCCGCGCTGGATGAGTTCGGAGCGCTGTGTCGCCATCACGGTTTGCGCGCCAGCACGAAGACACTCAGGCCGCCCAGGCGATTCATGCCCATCAACGGCAACTCGAGACCGCACAGGGTTTTCAGCAGCGAATTAACCAACGGGTGATGTTTTTTCAGTTGCGAACGTGGCGCCGAACCGCGCGAAGCACCGGGTATCAGGCGAGACGCGACGGCAATCGGGAACACCGCACCGAAGTAGTAGGCGCCCCGTTCGACCGCCAATCCGGCGTTCTTTGCCAGAGACTCGAACTGGCCCAGGGTGTAGCGCCGCTTGTGTTCGAGGAAATCATCGTGCCCGCTCCACATGAACTGGAACGCCGGCACGGTCATCAGGAAGCGACTGCCGGAGGGCACTTTGTCGACATAGGACTTGAGCAGGCCGAGGTCATCATCGACGTGCTCCAGCACATCCATCAGCAACACCAGATCGGCGTCCACGGTGTCGATCGAGCGGCGGTAATGCACCGGCTTGCCGGCGGTGGTGGCACTGGAGTCGGCCGGATAGCTGATGTCCACGCACCACGCTTCTCGCGCGCCAGTGTGAGTCAACAGATGATGGGAAAAGAACCCCGAACCGGCGCCGACGTCGAGAATGCGTTTGATCGGCGCCTCCCCCAGCAATCGGCGGGTCGCTGCCGCTTTGGAGCAGTAATACCAATGCTCGCCGATGCTGTCGCCGAGGATGTCGGTTTCCTTGAGATCCATGCTTCAGTCCTTCGGGTCATAAATGCGGCGCACCAGGAAAACCGGCCGGCGCTTCGCTTCGATATAAGTTCGGCCCAGATACTCGCCAAGCACACCGATGCCGATCAACTGCAAGCCACCAAGGAAGGTCACGGCGACCATCAGCGACGCATAACCGGGCAGATCGATGCCAAACATCAGCGTGCGGACCACAATGAACATGGCAAAGGCAAACGATATCAAGGACACCATCGCTCCCAGATACGTCCAGATCCGCAACGGCTCGGTGCTGAAACTGGTGATGCCTTCGAGCGCAAAATTCCACAGACGCCAGCCATTGAACCGGCTCGTTCCGACCGCCCGTTCCGGGCGCTCGTACTCGATCTGGGTGGTGCGAAATCCGACCCACGCAAACAGGCCTTTCATGAACCGCCGGGACTCCGGCAGCGTCAGCAGCGCGTCCACCACGCAACGATCCATCAAACGGAAATCGCCGACATTCTCGGGCAGTGACTGATCGGCGATCCGGTTGTGCAGACGATAGAACCAGGTGGCGGAAGTCTGCTTGGCCCAGGAGTCGTTGCGCCGGCTGATGCGATGCCCCAGCACCACTTCATAACCTTCACGCCAGCGCTCGATCATTTGCAGGATGACCTCGGGCGGATCCTGCAGGTCGACATCGATCGGCACCACGATCTGCCCGGTGGCTGTCTGCAAACCGGCGGAAAGCGCTGCTTCCTTGCCGAAATTGCGACTCAGATCGACGATGCGAATCTGCGAATTGCTCTGCTGGCAGAGCAGCAGGCGCTCCAGTGTCGAATCGGTACTGCCGTCGTTGACGAACACCAACTCAAGGCTGATCTGTGCCTCAGGCTCGAACACCTGACGAATACGCAGGAGAAAGCCGTCGAGGCTGTCCTCTTCGTTGAATACGGGAATCACCAGTGACAGCGTCACCGGCCCCGCGTGTTGCGTTCCATGCGGATGGGTCAATGGACTGCTCTTTTTTATAGTGTTTGTCGGTCGTCGAACGAAATCCGACGCCATGAGCCGCACCGTATTAAGCAGCACCACTGGTGCTCATGCAAGGGTGAAAAAAGGACGTACTCGCCAATCCGAAGGCCGATCCCGACGCTCTGCCCCGCGCCTCGCTGAAACATTACCCAACGATTGGAAACAAATCCCCGATAGCCAAATAACTGCTCTCCGCTAGGCTTGCGACGATGCGCCAAACAGCTTGTCGCAATATCCCATCGCATGGAGCGAACTGAATGTATTTCGAGATTTACAGGCAATCCAGGGGCACCCCGAGCACCGGCAAGGGCCAATGGCGCTGGCGGCTACGGGCGGGGAACCATGAGACGGTTGCCAGTGGCGAGTCGTATGTGAACAAGGCGGACTGCCTGCATGTGATCGAACTGATCAAGGGCGTGCAGGGGGATACGCCGGTCAAGGAGATTTGAGGGCTGGCTGATTACTCTGCAGAAATGAAAAAGCCCCGCGGATTTTCATCTGCGGGGCTTTTCCGAGACTGATGCGTACACCTGTCTTCAGAATTTCTCGGGGATGTGCCGGAAGGGATAATCCGATTCCTTGTAGCCCCCGGGCTTCTGCCGCTTGGGTAACTCAACCTTCTCGCGCGAAACACTTTTGTACGGAATGCGGCTCAGAAGATCGGAGATGATGTTCAGGCGCGCTCGCCGTTTGTCGTTGGAATCGGCCACCAGCCATGGCGCATATTCGGTATCGGTTGCCTTGATCATGTCGTCACGCGCCCGCGAATAGTCGTACCAGCGGCTGTACGACTTGAGATCCATGGGCGAAAGCTTCCAGATTTTTCGACCGTCCTTGATACGCTCTTCCAGCCGACGGGTCTGCTCTTCCTGACTGACGTTCAACCAGTATTTGAGCAGAATCACCCCGGAATCGACGATAGCATGCTCCACCAGCGGAACCGTCCTGAGAAATTTTTCGGCCTGATCCTCGGTACAGAACCCCATCACCCGCTCAACACCGGCGCGGTTGTACCAACTGCGATCGAAGATCACCACCTCACCGGCCGCCGGCAGATAGGGCAGGTAACGCTGCATGTACATCTGGCTCTTCTCACGTTCGCTCGGGACCGGCAACGCCACCACCCGAAAGACCCGCGGGCTGACCCGATCGGTAAGCGCCTTGATCGTCCCGCCCTTCCCCGCCCCGTCACGCCCCTCGAAAATCACACAGACCTTGATACCCTCGGCCCTCACCCACTCCTGCAGCTTGACGAGCTCAACGTGCAGTCGACGCAACTCCGCGAGATAGTCTTTGCTCGACAGCTTCGGGCGATCTGCGGGGATGTCTTTGGGCGAGTCTTTCTTCTTTCCCTTTGCCATGACCGAACCTCATGCATTGAAGGGGCTGACCGCCGGATGGCTGGCGGCCCATGAGCTGGAATGCAGGAGTTTAGTCAGTAATTCCAAAGCGTGAGCCGGGATTCAAATCGTTTTACTGCGACGTCCTTCCGAGCTTGGCACAGGCTTCAAGATAGTCGGTGACAGCCTCTTCAAATGCCTTTCGGAGCTCGTTGATCGACTCGCCATGAAATCCCACGACATCCTTTATTCCCGCGATACGGCCAACAAACAGACCGTCCTCGGCACTGTACTCACCATGGCCGACGTAACCGTTGTAGTTCATCTCATTCATCGAGTTGCACCTTTTCGCTTGAAGGTTTGAGCATCATGCCGACAAGAATAATCAGGTGACTCAAAACAGGCTTGTAGGCAGAATCCGCGAGTTGCGTGTGAATGGGCAGTAGTTGGGTGTATAGGCCGATGACTGCCTTGTTGGCCTCCTCCGACGGGATATTCTCAAGACGTCGCTGCTTATCAGCGGCCGGGCTTGGTAACCCGACGGAATTAAGCGCAGCAGCATCTCCATACAATTACGGTCGATATCCGTCCGTGGTTCTGTTTTATGGCGGCTGTGCGTGGGACGGCTTCGGCCGTGCCGGTTTCCTTGATTCCCCGGTTTACCAACCTGCGCATAGCTGCCACCCATTCGCTTGGTATCGGATGCGGCAGCTCTACAAATCAAGGAGTTACTTATGCACGGCGCATCAGAAGAAAAAACCATCGGCCACACCCCCTTCATCTACTGCTCGGACAATCCACTGTTCCACGTAAGCGCCGGCGTTCCAGTGCGCGAAGCACTGGCGCAGGCATCGGATCTGCTGGCCCTCGCCAAAGCCCTTGCAGAAGATGCGGCGTTTATCCGGGAAACCGACCGCTACGCCTGGGCCGCGCATTTCCTGACGGAGATGGGCAAGGCAGTAATCGATGATGTGATGAAGGCTGTTTCACCAGGTCCTGACAGGGAAATGAGCAAAGCAAAATAAACAGGTCGATCGTTGAGGGCGCCTTTTTCAGCGCATACGAAAAAGCCCCGTAGATTTTCATCTACGGGGCTTTTTCTATGTATGGCGGAGAGATAGGGACTCACCATTCGCAACCACGAGACCCAACAAACGCCGTATTCAATGGCTTTCCCGGCGATTTTACGTAGACTCTTTACGTAGAATGAGTGGAGCAAGTCACCATGCCGAAGGCCAACAATCTCGAACTTCAGGGCGGCACCTACCATGTCAGGCTGGACGTCCCTAGGGACGTTCGGGACTCGTTCGGAGGTCGCCGGATACTGTCTCAATCGCTGAGGACAGGGGTGCATAAGGAAGCCCTCGACCGCCGCCTGCCAATCCTTGCCGCATGGAAAGCCCAGATCAAAGCTGCACGTGAAGGACGAGCACTCCCAGAGAGTTGGAAGGAGGACGTCTCAGCGGCAATTGATCAGGTTGACCAGTGGACGCAACAAGCCAAACGGGCAAGGATCGGCGAAGACGGGACGGCAATGCCGACACCAGATCCTGAGGATCTCAGGAAAGCGATGGAAGATCCCAAGCTAGTTGCTGTACTGACGAGTCTGATCGAACGTCGCCGAAGCGAACCCATGGGAATGATCAAACTGGAAGATGACTTAGCCGCTCTCGGTAAGCAGTTTATCGAGCATCAGATTTCCAGCTCACACCGGCTATCTGCCCAACAGAGCCAAGAACTGGAAACACTGGTGAAAGATCCGGCCAGCTACAAGGCTCGCTCGCCGATTACGAGGGTACGGTTAGCCTCATTCCGCACCTACAGGCTTGAGCATCACGTCGCACTCAAGACGGTGAATCAGCAGGAGTCGAAGCTGTTGAATCTGTCGGAGCACCTTCAAACGACTGGCACCAAGCTCGACTTTGATTCGGTGAGTGCTTGGCTACAGGGCATGAAACTCAGTTCGAAGACCAAGCAACAGTACCTGCTCGCTGGTAGTCAGTTTTGGCAGTGGGCAATGACGCATGAGCCACAGTGGCGACAAACCTTCAAAGGGCATGTGAACCCGTTCGAGAAACACACGCTACCTACACTCAAAGGCAAGGCCAAGCTTGACGCGAAACGGAAGGCTTTCACCGTTGAGGAAGTCGGCACCCTGTACAAAGCAGCGAAGGAACAGAATCTCGGCGCGCTACCAGACTTGATCTTGCTGGGTGGGTATACCGGCGCTCGCATTGAGGAACTGTGCCAGCTTCGCAAGGAACATCTGATTACCGTAGACGGGGTGACGATGTTCGATATCGTGGATTCGAAGACAGTAGCGGGAATTCGACAGGTGCCGGTGCATCCCAACCTAACGGCGCTGGTGGATCGACTCAGCGAATCATCTACGGATGGCTATCTGGTGCCTACCGGCAGCAATAACAAATACGGGATTCGGTCGGATGCGCTGAGCAAGGCGTTTGGTAGGCTGAAAACAACCTTAGGCTTTGATCGCACCCGCGTATTCCATTCGATCAGGGCGACGGTTATCACATCACTGGTGAGGGCAGACGTACCTGACAGGCTGATCAAGGAGCTAGTAGGTCACGAAACTGGAACGGTGACGTTCGATGTGTATTCGAATGGATCATCACCGAAACAGAAGTTCGACGCCATCGCGAAGCTGCCCACCATACCAACTGATTAAACGTCAGCGCCGCTGACGGTGGTATTCCCTTTGAGCTAACACCCACCCAGCGGGAACACCTCAACGGAACGGGTTCACCTCGACCAGATACACCATCTACATAAATCAGCTTGTGCTCTTGATCTTGTCTTGGGTGCAGGCACGACAGCGAACGCTGTCATGGTTACTCGTGATCGAAGGTCACAGGGGATTACACGTCTGCTCCCGCTGATAACGTTAGGGGCAAAAGCAACGGCTCGGCTTCGCCTGTATATATTGCTGCGCTATTCCACCAAAGCATTACAGGTAGCCCCTTCAGATCATCGGAGCATATATGCCCCTACTCTCCTGAAGGCAGCGATGGCTGAGGAAACTTGGCGTCTGGAAATTCCTTTTTCAAAGCAGCGTACAACTCGACGGCGGCTTTATCCAACGTCACCACCGCGTCATCCACCTTCACAATCAACGATTTGGTTTGAGCGATCAGCAAGGAAAACAGCCTAGGCCCCAGCTCTGCCTCCAGCACCGCGTAAGGTAAAGGCCCACCTTTTGGAATGATCCGTTCTAGCACCGGCTGCACTTCCACGAGGTGGAGCGTGGAGCGCCTCTTGATCGTATCTATTGCGTCTAGAAATCTTTGCTCCGCAATGGAAAGCGTTTCCAGAATTTGGGCGTTACCAAGATCGAGGAAGAACGCCAAACCATCAATATTGAGTCGCCCTGTCTCGTCCATTGGATAATTGATCGGGGGCAGACCAATAGGCGCTGACGGGCTGTCGCGGTACTCACTAACGTAATCAATCTGTATCTGTGCAACCACGTTCACCTGACGCCAGAGCGTGAACATTGCACGAGCACCTATCCCGATACGACGTTTACGCTCCTCTTCCTGCGCAGCCGCTCTGGTGAGAGATGCACCAAACCAAACACCAGCGTAAGCACCGACCAGTGTGGCCGCTGCGGGAAGGAAATCTTTGGCGAAGGCTGCAAGCTGAGGAGTGCCAAACGGAGCGCTGAAGCAAGCCGCTACAAGAACCAACACAAGCAATGTCAGTGGGTGTTTGAGCCGTCCCATCCCGTTCTTGAACATGAGCACCATCCCTAGTGAAAGAACGCGATGCTAGCCCTGATGCTGAGACCTGGGAATACCTGTGACAACTTCAAGCAAGGGAATACGACTCTCCAGCAATTTCATAACCCTGTGCTGTATGTCCGGCTGCCTATCCAAAAGACTTTCCATCCCAAGACGATCCATGTCCACCCAGAACAACGCAATGGCACTGACATAACGAGTCAAAATATCCAGTGTGATTTGCAAGTGCTGCACTGGCGGTTTTGGGGGAGGTGGTGGTTCCATCGAAGAATCCAGCCAAGGGAACTGTATAGGTGCGGGCCACAATTCTGGGTGCAAGGAGTGAAGGTCTCTAGAGGAATCACCATCGCCGTGACGGCAAGCGTTACCCAGCAACTGCAACTGAGTAAGGGCGGGGTAGGAATCGAAGCTACTCAACTCAACACCTCGCACCTTGAAAAACAGTGCGTTCAACTCAGTGCCCCACGCGCTTTTTTCCAGCTTCTTAAGAGTTACCCCGTCAATGGTGTGACTACCTAAGCAACAGATGAGGTAGGAGCGTATCTGTTGCTCCCACAACGACTGAATAGCGAGGGCAAACGTCATGTATGTGCGCTGGATCAGTCGCTCATGGTCGGACAGAGCAAAATGGAACACCACATCATCTTGAGCAGCACGGGCCAGCTCTTGCCGCTTTTGCTCTAACGCTGCGAGCGACGGTTGCACAACCAGCGAAAGGAAGTCTTGAACAGTGTCGCCGTTGTTGTGAGCGTAAGCATCGGCGAACCCAATCGTCCATTTATAGGGTGCTGTCATGTCTTCATCCTTGTGGCAGTAGGGGCCGAGTTTTTCAGATTCCCATTTTTCGCCGAAAATTTCGACCACTAATGCAAGCCTTCAGGAGTCATGGCTGGAAAAATAAGCTGTGGCCCAGAGTCTTCTCAGAAGCGTTGAGCAGACCACGTCTGAGCGAGGGGTATAGCGTGATGAATTCAAAATAAAGACAGTCACCCTGTAGCGCTCTCAGACGCTGTCGGAGGCGTGTAACCGTACAGATGATGCACAGACTCTAGAGACAACAAAGCCCGCTCAAGGCGGGCTTGGGCGCAGTCTTGCAATGGTTAGAACACGAATTCGTGGTAAGTGGCATCGACCTCGGCTTGGGTGATACCGATGTACGCCATGGTGACAGCAGGGCTGCTGTGATTCAGCACCCTACAAATCAGTTCGATTCCCTTACCTGCGCTGTACATGAGCCAGCCGCGTGTCTTCCGCATTGAGTGCGTGCCAAGCTGGATACTCATCTCATCACCGACAGCCTTGAATGCAGTGGCTACGGCTACACGACTGACAGCCTTGCCCTTGGCCCGATTGCTGTTCACTTGAAACAGAAAGATGTGGTCAGGGTTGGCCTGACGACGGCGAGCAATGATCGCCTTCGCGCCACTGTTCAGATCGATTTGGCGGGTCTTGCCTGTCTTCGCTTCCTTGATCACCAGCTTGTCACCTTGCACATCCTCAAAGGTGAGCGTGAGCAAGTCGCTGATACGGAGTGCGGTGTTGATACCGAACTCCCAGATATCCGCATACAGGGTGTTGCCCTTCGCGTTCAAGGTGAGCTTGCGGCTAACTGTCCTAGCCTCACCCTCTGTTTTCACCGCCTCTACGATATTCATTCTAGTTAACACCCCGCTCACCGGATGACGATGTGTTAATTAGACCACGCCACATGCACCATGAGCAAGGCTTTTAAAGGCCTCGCTAATTTACACAATTGTATTCTGTTAATTAGAAGGCTGTTACTACCCTACCCTCACCGTATTGATCGCATCGATCAGCGCCTGACCGTGCAAGTCCAATCCTTCGAGTGCCACTAGGGCGTTGTCAGCGGCGACACTGCCACCTTGGCTCGCTACCCATTTGGCGAGTTCTTCAACAGCAGCAGCGATTCCGTGCTGCTGGTGGAGCAGCAGGGTTAACGCGTCAGCCATTGCCACAGCCTGATTCTGGGAGGTCATGGGGTCATCCTTGAGGGGTGTGGACGGGAGGATCAATCGCGAAATATCGCTTCATCAACCTTGGCTTGGCCTCTGGGAGTCAGGGCAATGTCACTGTACTGACCCTCACCGTCTTGGGTAGCAGTCACCCACCCGGCGAAGAGCAAAGATCCGAACACTGGTAGATGGCGCTCCTCGATTGCTCGTTTCTCGTGAATCCAAACCAGTAGGCTTTCTTCTTTCGTAAATATGGGCATGACAATCCTTCCTGATAGTGGGCCTCTAGTGCAGAGGATCAATAGTAGTTAGCACCAGCACCGGGCCAGATAGAGCAGTTCCGCACAAATTAGTGATTCCAGCTCAAAACTGCCGTTTTGGCGAAGAAACCTCGGATTGAACGGGTCTCACCGGATCGAGCTTATCCATGGACTACGGGAGGGCCCGAAAATGCTTGCTTAAAGCCACGCACTTTCACCAAGTCAATCATAATAGCCCATCGCAAACACAGGGTTATGACCGGGTTTCCGGGGTAGATATTCAGGGTTATGGCGGAGGTTTTAAGCCTCAGCCACCCTCCAAGCCCAGAAACACCGTGGATGCTTACTACTTGATAGTGGTCTTGTAACCACTCGGGACTTTTTCGGTCTTGCCGGTAATAGCCACACGGTCACCGATCTGGGCGGCGAATGTTACGAGCTTAACCCTAGATGCTGCTGCTGCACTTTCCAAGTCGGTGGTAATGCTACGCCGGATAGAAGGCTCTAGAATTAAGCTTCCAAACTTCTTCTGCCACACAGTGTCAACGTCAGGAAGCTTCACCCAGCCATTTAGATCAAGCAGATTATAAAAATCTTTCCTCTGGTCGTCGTCAGCGTTCGTCAAATCCAGAGATAGCATGCAGTACGTCATTGTCACGTCCTATGTGTTCGATTGAATTGCACGCAGAACCTACCCCGAATAGATGCTTGGAGCAATGCCAATGAGCCACTACCAAGGTGGTATGGAGCGATGGCACCTCAAGGGTTATGACCTCTGCTGCTTTACAACGATGTCACGGATTGTCTGGATGTTCTGGTGAATTGCGGAAAGCGCAAACCAGATACCCGATGCAACACACCCAGCGGCGAACCCGGCAAACGCACCGATATATTCGTAGTTCCCACGTGAGGCGTAATACCCAAATATCGTGGCAATGATGATCCCTATCCAAGCGATGATGTCTACCACGGTGATGACGATATTCTTAAACTCCATTGCTCACTTCCCTATGCTGATTGATGTGAGCAGAAGCGTAGCACTGCGCCAGCATCCAGCTCAGCGGCGAAGCTGACAGGCGCTTGTAGCACCGCCACTACCTTTGCTGGGCGCCGAGCTTTGAACATAATTGGCTTGTACGGCGGGATACGCTCGCCGTTGTCCATGGTGCTTGTGTGACGCTCTATGAACTCCGTCAGCACGTGGCGGATGGCTTCAACAGGCTTGCCGTGGAGCACGTCAAACACTGCCTGAACCTCTTCTTCGGTAAGGGCGGTTCTGCTCATGTGCAGCGCTGTGAAAGGACTTACACGCTTGCAGATAATGTCCAGCACTTCGGTGAGTTCTGGTCGGTGTTGAGCGTGGCGCTCAACTTCCTGGGACAGCACTTGGAACGAGGTAAGGATCGATGTCTTGATCTGGAACCCACCCCCCTCCTTCCCCTCTAGCTTGGCCTTGAGCGCTGACAGCGCTTTGCCTGACATGTCATCTAGGGAATCCAAGTAATTGCGTTGCTCTGGCACTGTTGGGTCTAGGTGGTCATGTAGCCAGCTCAGCACCTTGTGACGCTGGGTTGGCTGGATCTTGGCAATCTTCACCGTTTCAGCGACCACGTCAGCACCAAGAAAGGCAATGATGCGTTGGACTGTTTGCTTACGTGGCGCGCCCTTCTCTACTGAGTGTTTCGATACCAACGCACTACAGCTGATGCTCAGCCCTTGGCCGTAATGAGTAGTACCGTGTTCACGGTTGAGCTTGGTAGGCACCACTACCAAGTTGGAAGCGTGGTAGAGGCCGATTGTTTCGGCGCTATCGCTTCTCACTGGGTGGATGTGGCTGATCTCGTAGTCCTTGGTTTCTCCGTAACGATTCGCCCTGAGCTTCAGCTTGTACACCTCGTAAAGGGCTACCAGTGATTCCACGGTGTGGCCTGTGAGGATCTGGAGGGTTTGAGCACGCTCACATTCGTACGCCAAGTGATAGAAGAACGCTGATTGGGTGGCACGGTCAGTACGGGATACTCGGCGTTTCTTCTTGGTGGCGTCCTTCTGGCACTGGGGGGTGCAGTAGATCTTCCTAATGCTTGTTGTTCTGAATTGCTTTTGGCAATGCTTGCAGCGAGGACGGCGTACAGCTTTATGTGTTGCGGGTGTTGCTTTCGACATTGTTTGCTCCAAACAGGATAGCGGGGATAGGGTTAGGGGCCATATAGGCAGCTCGACAAGTAGAACTACAAAATGGGCGGATGCGTTTGGATGTATACGTATGACCGCATCTCTTACATGTGCATGTCTTCATGCTGTGAATACCTCGTATGGGATTGCTGGGTTACCGTCTGGGTGTGTCACGATCCAACGAAGAGCACCAAACTTATTGATGATCTGAGTTACCACAAACTTCTTACGTGTGGTTCCTATCAGGGTCATGGCAGCGGTTAACGCCGCCCCTGATGATTTGAATTCGAATGGCAGCGCCATACAGTTGTCTCCTGTTGAATGGGATAGACATGTGTGCTCACGCACACGAATTTGAGTCAGATAAAATGGCTACACCCCTTATAGAACAAGGCATAGAGGCGTTTTGTATCATGCGATACTGCTACTAGAGCGGCGTTACTTCTTTTCTGGAACTGGTAGACCTTGATCACTCAGGATATTGCGTTGAGCAAGTTCCTCTATCGCTCCTGCCAGTAATGAAGACCATAGCGTATCTAGTACAGCCGGCAGCTGATGCACTACAGACTCACCGTAAGTCTCAGCGACATAAAGGCCGCAAGCGGCCCTGTAGTCGGATTCATTGACAATCTCATCGTATTTCATTGCGTACGATCCTTGGATAATTGTGATAGACGCAGCTCTATCCGCCTGTCCATCCACGTATGAAGATTCTCGCGTTCCTGAGAGCGCTCCACCTGTAACGCGTTATATTGCAATCGCAGCACTGTATCGGTGTACTGCTCGGCGATAGCAACGGCATGATTGAACAAGTAGGTGGCGAAGAATGCCCCCGCCGCCATTTGCAAAATGCATGCAAAAAAGATGGTTTGAATAATCGATTTCATCATTCAATTTCCTTCTGTTGTGCTCTAGCTTCTTGGAGGATCTGTCTCATCCTGTCGTCAACTTTCTTTCCAACAGCCTCCCCTACAGCCTCGCCTAATGCATCTCCATTCGGATCAAGAGCGTTAACCGTTACATCAACTTTGATATCCGTGTGCGTTGACTGATCGATGTTTCCGCTATGGCTTTTGCCTGATGAAGTATTACTGTAATCACCGGGAGCGATGTAGGCTTCTTGAATCAGCTGCCCTGACCTCACCCGATCACTAGCAGCCTGCATGATGTCTGCTGATGTAATAGGCTGATAACGGAACTGCCTCAAGCTTCCATCTGCCTGATTCTCAGGGTCTTTGCCAAGATCAGGAGATCCGATACGAAACACATCAAAATTCATCAGCTCAACTGGGTTGATACTTCCCGCCCAACGCTCTCGGTTTTCATCGGCTTTCGCCTGATCGCTTGCAACGGATTCGCCCGTAAATAGACGACGTAGGCCATTCAACAATCCGGGGTTTGCACGCTCATCCAAATCTGCTTGAGCATTCGGCGATGCTGGTTTCAATCTTGGGCCAAGAGCAGCACCAACTGAGCCGGGAGTTGGATTAGGATCTTTCGACATTGCATTTGGCGTGGCGTTACCATTTGCATCATGTCCGATTAGCATGCGAATTAACGAAGTGTTGAACTTGGTAAGTCCTTGATCGAACTCCATCAGCGTGTTCCTCAAAGGCTGCATTGCCGTATTCAACTCATTCTCTGCCTTGATTCGATCCAGAATGACCGCCTTCAACTCAGAGTTAGTGTTCACTGTGTTGTCATTCAGATAGGCTTGGTTTTCTGCGCGCTGTTGATTCGCTGCAATGGAGTTCATCTGTCTGGCGAGAAGATCCCTGTTACCGTTCAGGAAGTTGGTCATACCCTGATCAAAATCAGCAGCCTTAATCTTTCCATCGGTTACAGACTGCTTGAACCAACCGGCCTGCTCTTCCACCTTGCCTTTGAAGTTCAAACGCGTGGCCGCTGCCTGACGAATTGAAGCGGCAACGACACCGCCCACGGCGTCAAACAAATCGTTTACGTCGCTTCCCTCAGGCTTCCCCTTTGCCCTGATCTGATTCAACTGATAGGCCGCTCGCTTCTGAGCCTCCTTATCGAGAGCAGCAGCGCGGAATGTCGCAGACTGATCCTCGAACATCTTGGTGGCTTGGGTGAGCGTCTTACCGAGTGCCAGCTGCCCTTGGATAAACAGCGCGAAGCTCTTCCCTGTCTCGACCGACACTTCTTGCCCATAGCGGTTGCTAATGTCGATGAATTGATCGCGAGCAAACTTCTGGTTCGCCGGATTCTTGCCGCCAGCACTTTGAAGAGCTGTATTGAATTGCTCTGCCGTACTCGCACTCTCCTGACGCTGTTGAATCCTTTCGTTCAGGTATCCAATGCCTTTCACAAGGCTGTACACCGCTGCTGAAGCCGCCGAGAAGCCCACGGCCAGACTGCCAAAGCCCACTTCCTTTGGAGCTTCCTGACGGGCTTTCCAAGCAGCGTGACGCTCAGCTGCAAAGGTGAAACGCTGGCTAGCCTGATCCTGCCTCACCGCCGCACGCGCTTCACGCACAGCCGCTGCAACCTTGGACGCCTCGTATCGCTCGGCTTGGCGAATGCCACTAGCACGAGCGTTGTTCAGCGCTATTTCAGCGCGCTGGAACTTGTTCTGAGCCAACATGGCTTGCTGTTGAAGCTGCACTGTTCTGGCTTGTCTCTTTTGCAGAATGTCAGCCAATCGCGCTTGGCGAAGTGCCGACTGTTCAGCAGCACCTTGCAGCTTGGCCTCGCCTAATTTGGTTTTGAGCGTCTCTTGCTGCACCTTCTGCAATTTCGCAGCAACGACTGCACGCTGAATTTGATCTTTAAGCGCTGCACTCTGCATCCAGCTCTCTTGACGTGTGCCTGCTGCAATCAAACGTTGCTGAGCCAGCCCCTCAGCAAACTGTTGACGGCGGAGCTTGGACAACTTGGTCTCAGTGGCAAGTTCTTTATCCAATGATCTACGGATATCGGCGTGGAGCTTGATTCGCTCCGATCCCAGGCCCTTACCGGACACTCCGAACGCCTTATTCAACTGAGCCTGTAGTTGTTGAGCCTCTTTCCCAACACGTGCCATTGCTACCTTGGATTGCTCAAGCATTCCGAGAAACTTCGTCAGCGGCGCACTTGAGACTTCAAAGACGAGCTTACCCGTCAGACGCGCAATTTCTTCTTGGATGCTCATTTCGTTTCACCGTAGGCGCCAAGACCATGTTTCAACTCCAAGAGCTTGGCGAATACTCGTTTGAATGCCACTGAGTTGTTTCCGTATTGCGTTACTGAGTAACTGTCGTAGTAGTTACTACGATTACTCTCTAGGTAGTCGGCGAAGACAAGTTGCACGCTGCGAGAACCGGATAGAGCGAAGTAAAGAGTGCCATCTGCATGGCGTACCCAGCGGTAAGAATAATCGACATCGAATCCATGGCACTTGCGGAGGTGCTGCCCCAATGCACAAGCGAAAAGGCGAATCTTGGGATTTGTCATGCGGGTGATACTGTGGTGTTGCGGAGATTTTTTCAGCTCTTGTTTCGGTGTAACAGTTTCTATCATTCCTTCCCTCCAAGAGCAGCCAACACTTCTGCTTCAACTCTGGCGTACTCTGCTGCCTCTTGCGCTGCCTTCGCGTCTAATTCGGCTTGCTGGCGTTTACGACGCTCACCGGCCAAAAGTGATTCCACTTCTTTTGCTACACAAGCAGCCTTCTCAGCTTCTAGACGAGCAAGGTATTCAGATTCAACTTGAGCCTTGATTTGAGCGATCTCTTTTTCAACTTGTGACTCTGGCTTTCGCAATGAAAGAATTCCGAAATCGATGGTAGGTGTAGCGATCAATTTTGGAAGATGGGTGATTTCATCGACGGCTGTATAGCCAAGCCCAATCAGCCTAACGTATTCATCAAGGGTTTGTTGAAGCCCTTGCACCTCGAACACTTCCATAACACCCATCTGCTCCCTGCCTTGGATACTGCACTGGGTTTGAGTGTTGTAGCGATTTACTTCGATATCTTGTAGACGCTTCAGATGCGCTGCATCTGGTTGGAACAATTGACTCATGGTTTTGTTTCCTTCTGCTTTTATAGTGGGTTGTGTTGCTTGCTGGCGCTGTTTGGCGCGATAGTGGGCTTTCGTGCAGCGCTCGCTACAGGTCTGCTTAGTTGATCTCTGGGTGTTCATTGGTGTGTTACAGACCACGCATGGTCTCACCGCCGTTACTGCCATATGGCCTCCGGGAAGTTGACTTGGTATGTTTGAATTGTCCGTGTAACCCTGCACTAGCCAAAAGAAAGCCGGAACGATGTCCGGCTATCGAATGAACTAGTCATTCCAAGTGAGTTACATGAGTGTTTTGCGAATTAGTATCCATGCCAGTCGAGTAGCTAACCGTAGGATCGACGGTGCGGTGGGTGACCTAAACCCACCTGACAGAGTTTCGACCAGACCGACCTGTCAGCGGCTGAGGCGGAGAACAATGACTCCGTGGTCTACAGGAAACGGCCATCGCCCTGATCACGATTCTGAGGCTCAGCCCGAGCCTTGGCCCTCACGAGCACTGCACCCTATGGCAACACGGGGGACGGCGTAGTGGTTCTGTTCTGGAACGACGAAACCGAACTCAGCTTGGCGGCTGGCTCGGTTGGATGTTCTGGAGTGTGGGTTTGGCGCTGAGGAAGCAGGAAGAACGCTCCCTACCTAAGCTAATTCTACCACAGATTCGACATAAGTCAAGCATTTTTTGTGCCAACTCCATAAAACGACGCATTCACGGCATTAATTGGCGTATCTATCACTGTGCAGCACCGCTCCGGGTGGGCTGGCACGAAAGGTACAGATGCTCCCACGCCTCTCTTTTTGAGCGTTTCCATTCCATCCATTGCGAGGACAAAGGGACGCTCCATCACGCCACAGGCGCGATTAGGTAGACAGGCGGGGCACGAGTGGCACTGGAAGGGAAAAGAGCTACAGAAGCGCTCAGGAGAGCCTACGGAGACAAAAATTTTACGTAGAAACGCTACGTAGAATCCTGAAATGCAAAAAGCCCCGAGACCTTAGTCTACGGGGCTTTTCAATGTATGGCGGAGAGATAGGGATTCGAACCCTAGGTACCGGTGAAGGTACAACGGATTTCGAATCCGTCCCATTCGGCCACTCTGGCATCTCTCCAACGGCGCGCATCATAACAACACTTTCGTTGAATGGGAAACCCCTAAACGAAATTTTTTCCGTGCTATCAGATGCTTGCGTCGATTAAAGCGGTACGCCCAGACGGTTGGCGACTTCTTCGTAGGCTTCGATGACGTCACCGAGGCCTTGACGGAAGCGGTCCTTGTCCATCTTCTTCTTGGTGTCCTTGTCCCACAGACGGCAGCCGTCCGGGCTGAACTCGTCGCCCAGGACGATGGAGCCATCGCTGAACACGCCGAATTCAAGCTTGAAGTCCACCAGCAAGAGGCCTGCGTCGTCGAACAGTTTGCTCAGGACTTCGTTGACCTTGAGCGACAGTTCTTTCATGCGCGCCAGCTGCTCGGCGGTGCCCCAGCCGAATGCCACGACGTGGGATTCGTTGATGAACGGGTCGCCCTTGGCGTCGTCCTTCAGGAACAGTTCGAAGGTGTACGGGTTGAGCTTCATGCCCTCTTCGACGCCCAGACGCTTGACCAGGCTGCCGGCGGCGTAGTTACGCACGACGCACTCGACCGGAATCATGTCGAGTTTTTTCACCAGCACTTCGTTGTCGGCCAGCAGCTTGTCGAACTGGGTCGGAATGCCGGCCGCTTCGAGTTTCTGCATGATGAAGGCGTTGAACTTGTTGTTCACCATGCCTTTGCGGTCGAGCTGCTCGATGCGCTTGCCGTCGAACGCCGAAGTGTCGTTGCGAAACAGCAGGATCAAGCGGTCAGCGTCGTCGGTCTTGTAAACCGATTTGGCTTTGCCGCGGTAGAGTTCTTCACGTTTTTCCATGATGGGCTCCGCTTGCTAAGTAGATGGGCTAGGCGATGTGGCGCCAGTCGAGCCCTGAATCTTGATCGGCCAGTTGCAGCCAGTCCGGGTCGCACCCGAGGGTGTCGACAAAACATTGCCGGGCCAGCTGCGGCAGGTTGTTCTTGCTGCTCAGATGGGCCAGGACCAGGTGTTGCAGGCCTTGCCAGCCCAACTCGGCCACCAGGAATGCCGCCTGATGGTTGTTCAAATGTCCCAGCTCGCCGCCCACCCGCTGCTTGAGAAAGTACGGGTAATGACCACGGGCCAGCATGTCTCGGCAATGATTGGACTCGATCATCAACGCATCGAGGTCCCGATAACCGTCCAGCACCCGCTCGCAGTATGAACCCAGATCGGTCAGCAGGCCGAAGCGCCGCTGTTCCTGATCACAGAAGACATACTGGGTCGGTTCCTGTGCATCGTGGGCCACGGCAATGACCCGGATGTCCAGAGCACCGATCTGCAGTTGCTCGCCGCCGGCCACGAAGCCTGCGGGTTCAATCGGTTTGCGCATCCCGCGCAGAGTGCCGCGACTGAGGTAGACCGGCAGATTGTAGCGCCGAGACAGCAAACCCACGCCATGCACGTGGTCGGCATGTTCGTGGGTCACGAGTATCGCGCTCAGTTGCGCCGGGTTAACACCCAGGCGCAACAGGCGTTTTTCGGTTTCCCGCAGGGAAAAACCACAATCCACCAGTACATACGTATCAGCACTGGCGATCAGCGTGCCGTTCCCTTGGCTACCGCTGCCGAGAACGGCAAAACGCATTGGATCAGCCCAGGTTGTCCTGAATCACGCTCAACACTTTGCGGGCCACATCGGCCGGCGCGACGGTGTTGATGTTTTTCTCGACGGTGACCTGAACGTTGTCGCCAACCTTGCTCAGGCGAACCTGATAACGCTCGGCACGGGCTTCAACTTCTTCCTTGGTCGGCGCGCTGCCGAACAGGCTGCTGAAGAAACCAGGCTTCTCGTCTTTCTTCTCGGCTTTTTCGGCCAGGTTGATGTAGTACAGGCCCAGACTGCGGTTGATGTCTTCAACGCGCCATTGACCTTGCTCCAGCGCACGACCGACGCTCGACCAGGCACGATCCAGATCCGAACCGACGTTCAATACCGGGTTGCCGCTGCCGTCTTCGCTGAGGGCGACACGGCTCGGGGTATCGAAATCACGGGATGCCAGCATCGACACCGAACCGCCCTTCTCGGAGGTCCGGCTCATGCTCGCGAGCATGTCGTCGACCAGGGCAGCGTCCAGGCCAGTGTTGACCGAACGGTTGGTGAAATCGACATTGGCGGTGCTGCCGGCAGGACGCTCGGCGCTGACCACGTAGATTTCACTGGTATTGCGCTGTACGCCCGGCTCGATGCGCACCCGCACGCGGGTTTCGCTGTCGGCACCGACGCCGGCGGCGCTCAGGCGCTTGGCCATGGCGGCGGACAGCTCGTCGGAATGCTGCCAGGTGGTGGTGAATTCGCCGGTTTGCGGACGCTGTTCATCCAGACGGAAACCGTTGTCCTGGAAGAACTGCACAGCCACTGGCCAGACTTCGGCCGGTGGATGCTGGCCCATGACCCAACGCGAATCGCCGCTCTTCTGCAGCGAGTAGTCGCTGGCGTCGGCAATCGCCGACAGCGGCTGAGGGCGCGGAACCACGTATTCGCCGGTAGCGGTATCGTCGGCGACGTTGCGCGGGATCGGCAGCAGCGGATCCAGACGCTTGGAGGTGCTGACACCTTCTGGCAGTTGCATCGGTGCAGTCTGTTTCGCTTCCAGGTAGTCGCTACCACGGTCACGGAAATAACCTTCCGGGCCCCAGATCCATCCGCAGCCACTGGTGCTGGAGATAATCAAGGCAAGTGCGGAAAGTCCGGCCATTCGCTTCATGCGTTGTACTTCCTCAATTAAACCAGGACGCTGCACTGGCGCAGGGCCGAGCGCAACGTTTCATGACAAGGAGCGCTCAGCCAGGTCAGCGGCAGGCGAATGCCTTCGTGCATCAGGCCCATTTCGACCAAAGCCCACTTCACCGGAATCGGGTTGGCTTCGATGAACAGGTCCTTGTGCAGCGGCATCAGTTTTTCGTTGATGGCCCGTGCGGTCTCGGCGTCGCCCTTGAGCGCGGCCTCGCACAGGTCGGCCATTTCGCGCGGGGCGACGTTGGCGGTGACGGAGATGTTGCCTTTTCCGCCCAGCAGAATCAGCTCGACTGCGGTCGGATCATCGCCGGACAGCACGATGAAATCCTTGCTCACGCCGTCGAGGATTGCCTTGGCGCGTTTCAGGTCGCCAGTGGCTTCCTTGATACCGATAATGTTCGGCACGGTGGACAGGCGGATCACAGTCTCGGCCTGCATGTCGCAGGAGGTGCGGCCGGGAACGTTGTAGAGGATCTGCGGGATGTCGACCGCTTCGGCGATGTGCTTGAAGTGCTGGTACAGGCCTTCCTGAGTCGGCTTGTTGTAGTACGGGACTACCAGCAGGCAGGCATCGGCGCCGGCTTCCTTGGCGTTGCGGGTCAGCTCGACGGCTTCGCGGGTCGAGTTGGCACCGGTACCGGCGATCACCGGAATGCGGCCTGCCACCTGTTTGACCACGGCTTTGATGACGGCAATGTGTTCTTCTACATCAAGGGTTGCCGACTCGCCGGTAGTACCGACCGCGACAATGGCATGGGTGCCGTTCTTGAGATGGAAGTCCACGAGTTTGCTGAGGCTGTCCCAGTCAAGACGCCCTTGTGCATCCATGGGTGTGACCAGTGCCACCATACTGCCCGCAATCATGAAACCGCTCCTGCCGGAAAAAGAGAGCGGTAATGGTACTGGCGCCAAGATGCTTGCACAAGCGAAGTACTGCGCCGCCATTCCCCTTGGCGCCGCTTTTCGCTACCCTTCAGACTTTGATCGGTACTGATCAGCTTGTGCGCCGGGTTCCTGCCCCCCGTTTCGGCCTTCCAGACCCCGTTCCAGCGTCGCCGCCTTACGCTTCCTTATTATTGAAGCCGTGGCGACAGGCGAATCGGGTCTTCCGGACAGGTATGTCCCGGCACTCGACGCCTTCACTCTACCGACCGCTCATCGCTTTAGGAATGCTGCATGTCCACCCCCACAGTTCGCGAACAATTCCTTGTCATCAGTGCCCTCGGCGCCAATCCCATGGAGCTGACCAACGTCCTGTGCCGCGCCAGCCATGAAAACCGCTGCGCGGTCGTCACTTCGCGCCTGACCCGCCACGGCGAGTGCAGCGCGCTGGTGCTCGAAGTCTCCGGCAGCTGGGACGCCCTGGCCCGCCTGGAAGGCAGCCTGCCAACATTGGCCAAACGTCACTCGTTCACGGTCAACGTGGTGCGCAGCGCCGCCCTGGAAAACCGTCCGCAAGCCCTGCCGTATGTGGCTTACGTGTCGTCGGCCTATCGCCCGGACATCATCAATGAGCTGTGCCAGTTCTTCATGGATCACAACGTCGAGCTGGAAAACCTGACCTGCGATACCTATCAGGCACCACAGACCGGCGGCACCATGCTCAACGCCACGTTCACCGTGACCCTGCCGGCCGGCACCCAGATCAGCTGGCTGCGCGACCAGTTCCTGGACTTCGCCGACGCCATGAACCTCGACGCGCTGATTGAACCGTGGCGCCCACAGAACCCAATGTAAGGAAGCTTTCATGGCCGTAGCTATCGATCAACCGGTTGCCGACTTCGAAGCACCCGCCACCAGCGGGCAGACCGTCAGCCTGTCGGCGCTCAAGGGCAAGCAAGTGGTGATCTACTTCTATCCGAAGGACAGCACCCCGGGCTGCACCACCGAAGGCCAGGGTTTTCGCGATCAGTACGCCGCGTTCAAGGCTGCCAACACGGAAATTTTCGGCATCTCCCGCGACAGCCTGAAGTCCCACGAGAACTTCAAGTGCAAGCAGGAGTTTCCGTTCGAACTGATCAGCGACAAGGACGAAGCCGTCTGCCAGCTGTTCGACGTGATCAAGCTGAAAAAACTCTACGGCAAGGAATACATGGGCGTGGATCGCAGCACGTTCCTGATCGACAAGAACGGCGTACTGCGCCAGGAATGGCGTGGTGTGAAGGTGCCAGGCCACGTGGATGCAGTGCTGGCCGCTGCTCAGGCGCTGAATAAAGCCTGATATTTCAGCGTCGACTTCAATGACGCCTTCGCGGGCAAGCCCGCTCCCACAGTTGACCGATGTCTAATGTGGGAGCGGGCTTGCTCGCGAAGGGTCCATAAGACGCAACGAATAATCCGGCTTTAAAGTAGCGGAGCGACAACGGGCTCCTTGCGCGGCCAGGCATCAAGCACAGCCTTGAACAGCGTCGCCAGCGGAATCGCGAAGAACACTCCCCAGAACCCCCACAGTCCGCCGAACAACAGCACCGCGCAAATGATCGCCACTGGGTGCAAGTTCACCGCTTCGGAAAACAGCAGCGGCACCAATACGTTCCCATCCAGCGTCTGGATGATCCCGTAGACCGCCATCAGATAGATGAACTGATCGCTCCAGCCCCACTGGAACAGCGCGATCAGCATCACCGGCACCGTCACCACAACCGCCCCGACGTACGGCACCACCACCGACACCCCCACCAGCAACGCCAGCAGCGCCGCGTAGTTCAGCCCGAGGGCGACGAAGGCGATGTAGGTCACCCCGCCACAGATCACGATTTCGATGACCTTGCCGCGAATGTAGTTGGCGATCTGCCGGTTCATTTCCTCGGCAACCCGGGTGATCAGCGCTCGCTCACGCGGCAGATAACCGCGCACCCATTCGCCGATCATCACCCGGTCTTTCAAGAAGAAGAACACCAGGATCGGCACCAGGACCAGGTAGATCATGATGTTCACCAGCAGCGGCAGACTCGACAACGAGAACGTCAGCGCCCACTGGCCGAATTTGCCGATCTCCCCGCGCGCCGCTTCGATGGCTTGCAGCACCTGTTCGTCGGACACCAGATGCGGATAGCGCTCCGGCAGCAGCAACAGCAGCGACTGCCATTTGGCGAGCATGCCCGGCAGTTCGTTGAACAGCGTGATCAATTGATGCCAGAGCAGCGGCAGCACCACGACGATGAATAACAGCAGCACACCCATGAACAGCGCAAACACCAGGCCCACCGCCGCGCCACCAGGCATGCGCAGGCGCTCAAGCGTGACCACCAGCCCCTGCATCAAATACGCCAGCACCATCCCGGCCAGCACGGGCGCGAGCATTCCGCCAAGGGTAAGCACGGCGGTAAAGGCGAGAAACAACAACACCGCCAGCACCACAGCCTCTTCATCGGAGAAGTAGCGCTGAATCCAGTCGCGTAACACTTTGAACATCAATAATCCTTAGGTCTTTTACGCTGTCGATTTCAGGCTTTTTTCAACCAGTAACGGTAGACGCCCGCCTCGTCTTCTTCACGCAGCAGCGTATGACCGGCCAACCGGGCAAAGGTGCGAAAGTCGCGCTGCGAGCCGGCATCCGTGGCGATCACCTTGAGCACTGCGCCACTGGGCAGCTTGTTCAGCTCCATCTTGGCCTTAAGCAACGGCAACGGGCAATTCAGGCCGCTGGCGTCCAGTTCACAGTCATGGGCTACAGCGTCGGTCATGCGTTACTCCGGTTCAGAGGGTCAGGCTGCCTAGAATATCTGGTCGCAAGCCCGGTGTCCGGCTACAGTAAGGTCTTTGTCGACTAAGGCTTTGTGCATGACATTTTTGCGCCCTACCCTGCTGACGCTCGCTTGCCTGCTCGCCTCACCGGGCTTCGCCGACGACCTGCCGTCACTCGGTGACGCCAGCTCTGCCATCGTCTCGCCACAACAGGAATACCAACTGGGCCGCGCTTGGCTGGCGCTGCTGCGCAGCCAGGTTTCACAGCTCAACGATCCGCAACTCAAAGACTACGTCGAGTCCAGCGTCTATAAGCTGGTGGAAACCAGTCAGGTCAACGACCGACGCCTGGAATTCATTCTGATCAACAGCCCGCAGCTCAACGCCTTCGCAGCGCCGGGCGGGATTGTCGGGGTCAACGGCGGCCTGTTCCTCAATGCCCAGACCGAAGGTGAATATGCCTCGGTACTGGCTCACGAACTGGCTCACTTGTCCCAACGCCACTTCGCCCGAGGCGTCGAGGCATCGCAGCGAATGCAGGTGCCGATGATGGCCGCGCTGCTGGCCGGGATCGTCATTGCCGCCGCCGGCGGCGGCGAGGCCGGGATCGCGACCATTGCAGGCACCCAGGCAGCGGCGATCCAGTCGCAACGGACCTTCTCCCGCCAGAACGAACAAGAGGCCGACCGCATCGGCATCCTCAACCTGGAAAAGGCCGGCTACGACCCGCGCTCCATGCCGACCATGTTCGAGCGCTTGATGCGCCAATACCGCTACGACGCCAAGCCGCCAGAATTCCTGCTGACTCACCCGGTGACCGAATCGCGGATCGCCGACACCCGCAACCGTGCCGAGCAGTCCAAGCCCGGCGGCATTGAAGACAGCGTGCGCTATCAATTGATCCGCGCGCGGGTGCAGTTGATCTACGAAGAAACCCCGGGAATGGGTGCCAAGCGCTTCCGGGCACAACTGGACGAAAACCCGAAAAACGATGTGGCCCGTTACGGCCTGGCGATCGCCCAGATCAAGGGTGGCCAGTTGAATGAAGCGCGGGAGAATCTCAAGCAACTGCTGGAGAAATCCCCGAACGAGATCATCTTCAACCTCGCGCAAGTTGACCTCGACATCACCAACAATCGCCTGGCGGATGCGCAGTCGCGCGTCGACCGCATGTTGACGCAATATCCGGGCAACTATCCGCTGAATCAGGTACGCGTCGATCTGTTGTTGAAACAGAATCGCACCGCCGATGCGGAAAAAGCCCTGGAAGGCCTGTTGAAATCGCGCCCGGACGATCCGGACGTCTGGTATCAGGTTGCGGAGACCCGCGGCTTGTCCGGCAACATCATCGGCCTGCATCAGGCCCGTGCCGAGTACTTCGCGCTGGTCGGCGATTACCGCCAGGCCATCCAGCAACTGGACTTCGCCAAACGCAAGGCTGGCAGCAATTTCCCGCTGTCGTCACGGATCGATGCGCGTCAGCGCGAACTGATGGAGCAGGAACGCATGATCAAGGACATGATGGGATAAGCCCGATCCAGGAAAAACTCCGGACAAAAAAAACCGCCTCTTTCGAGGCGGTTTCTTTTTACTCAACCGCTACTGGATCATTCAGCCAGCTTGAACGTGATGAAGCTGGCACGACCCTGACGCAGAACCCGCATCGATACCGAGCGATTCTTCGGCAGTGCCTTGGCGATCTCCCCGAACTCCTTGGCCGAACCAATGGCCTGATTGTTCAGGTGAGTGATGATGTCGCCTGGCTGCAGGCCGATCAGGGCGGCAGGACCGTCCTGCACGTCCTTGATCACCACACCACCCTTGAGGTCGTAGGTTTTCTTCTGCTCGGCAGACAGCTCAGCGACCGAAACACCGAGGCGATTGCTGTTGGTCTCGGCACCGGACTTCGGCAGGGCATCCAGTTCCTTGTCTTCATCCGGAATGGCACCGACGGTCAGCTCGATATTCTTGCGCTTGCCTTCACGAATCACTTCCAGATTGGCCTTGGCGCCAGCCTTCAGTGCACCGACCAGATGAGGAAGATCTGCGGACATGACGATCGGCTGACCGTTCATGCTCAGAATCACGTCGCCCACTTGCAGGCCGCCCTTGGCTGCCGGGCCGTCATCCTGGATCTGTGCCACCAGCGCACCAGCCGGTTTTTCCAGACCGAACGACTCGGCCAGATCCTTGTTCACTTCCTGGATAACCACGCCCAGCCAGCCACGGCTGACCTTGCCACCGCTTTTCAGCTGGTTGGATACGTCCATGGCAACGTCGATCGGAATGGCGAACGAAACGCCCATGAAGCCACCGGAACGGGTGTAGATCTGCGAGTTGATCCCCACCACTTCACCGTTCAGGTTGAACAGCGGACCACCGGAGTTGCCCGGGTTGATCGGCACGTCGGTCTGAATGAACGGCACGTAGTTTTCGTTTGGCAGGCTGCGGCCAACGGCGCTGACGATGCCCTGGGTCACCGTGTGGTCGAAGCCGAACGGCGAGCCGATCGCGACCACCCACTGCCCTGCTTTCAGATCCTGGGATTTGCCGAGTTTAAGTACCGGCAGATCCTTGCCTTCGATTTTCAGCAGGGCCACGTCGGAGCGCGGGTCAGTGCCGATCAGCTTGGCTTTCATTTCACTGCGATCGGCCAGGCGAACGAGAATTTCGTCCGCATCGGCAATCACGTGGTTGTTGGTCAGGATGTAGCCATCAGGCGAGATGATGAAGCCCGAACCCAGCGACTGCGCTTCACGCTGGCGATCACCACGCGGCGAACGCTGTTGCGGCGGCATGCCCCGCTCGAAGAACTCGCGCAGCATCGGTGGCAAGCCTTCCAGATCAGGCATCTGCTGGTTCACTTTGCGATCCGGCAGCTTTTGCGTGGTACTGATGTTCACAACCGCAGGCGAGGCCTGTTCGACCAGCTGGGTGAAATCCGGCAGGTTGACCGGACTGGCCGCATCAGCCGCCTGGACTGCAGGAACAGCCTGACCGAGCACCAGCACGGTGGCGACAATGGAGAGATAAGACTTCAAGCTTGGTATCGACATACAGCTCCCGTTACGACGAGCAGGGTTAAGCGATATGGAGCAAGGAACACCGGGAACTACAGGCCGGCATTTTTGTTCCGGGAACAACAAAACAAGGCCAGAGCCGTGAGGCTCTGACCTATAAAAAATTTTTGGATTATTTGCAAATGAAAATGCTCAGCAAACATTTCATGTCTCGAACACGAAGTGGAAACTGCTGAAATCAGCTCACTGCTTGCTGGTTGCAGCGCCATCGTTGCGTATCGACAAGGCAATCCGCTCGGCAGTACCGATTGGAATTTCGCCGACCACCGTTACCATCATCTCGCCCTGTGGCGTCGTCAAACGGCGGGATACCGCAACCGTGGGACCCAGCTGAGTGCGGGTATCCGTGACGACGGCACCGTTCAGTGGTTCCAGGAACACCGAGAAACGCGCAAGGCCATCGTCATACAGCAGGCTGTTGACCTGGGTCTTGGTGTCTGGGTCCTTGTGCGAGGAACTGCTGGTGAGTTCAAAGCCCGGCGGCAACCAGTCGGATCGCCAGACCTGCGCGGTCTTGACGGCGGAAGCCTTGTCACTGTCGAGGTTGACAGGCTTGCAGTCGGAGGCTGCCTGAAGATCCTTGTCGGATGGAACCTCGGCAGTATCCAGGCGAGTGAACTGGAACCGCTCCAGCAACTGGCCCTTGTCGTTGAGCAGCAACGACTTGAGCGGCAATCCCGTTTCCTTGTCCAGGTGCAGTTCAAATCCGTAGCGATACTGATCCCGTGGCGTCAGCGATACGATTACCGCATCACGCCCGGCCACACGCGACTTGCCGATCACGGCAAGCTCATACCAATTCTTCAGCTTCTGTGGATCGAGTGGACGAGCGGCAGAATTTGGAGAATCTCCCAGCCCCGCAATCAGGGTGCCGCTGACGCATTGAGTATGCCCATCAATGCGTACGACTTCCTGTGCCGAACCGTCGAGCTGGAGCAACCGCTCGCGAACCTGCCCGTTCTGGACGCGATGCCAGATGCTGTGGGTAGAAAAACTACCGTTACGCTCGTAAACGAATGTGCCGTGGAAGCTTTGCTGCTGCTCGGCCTGGCCCAGGCGGGTCAGCCAATCCTGGGCCTCATCGGCATGGGCTGGAACAATGAACCAGCCACTGAGCAGAAGCGAAAGTAGAGGTATGGCGCGCATGATCCTCCTTAACGGTTTTCCAGACTGGCTGCTCGTGCATAAGGCAGTGCGCTTTCAGTACCTTTCAGCGCAGCTTGCTGAGCATGTTGACGCAGGTAACCCGGCAAACGCTGATCGTGCCAGCCTGGCTGGCCTTGCAGCACACCATTGGCCATAGGACCAGTGGCTTCAGAACTCTCATTGTAGCCTGCCAGTACCGCCGGCCCCTTGACCTGAGGAGTTGCCAGCGCTGGCTGATTGGACTGTTGCGCCAGTTCGACACCGGCAATTTCGTCATGGTTATACAGACGAACGCCTGCCAGAACGGCAACGGTCACCGAGGCTGCAACGGCCAGACGACCCAGGCTGCGCCATGGACCGCGGGACACTTTGGCTGGAGTGGCTTCATCTTCCAGCGCGGCAGACACTGCCGCAGCGAGATCCAGGCGTGGGAGCAGCAGATCCTTGTGCATGGCTGCCCGAGCGATCTGGTAACGAGCCCAGGTTTCGCGGGTTTCAACATCATCCAGTGCGTTGAGCACTCGACGCAATTCCAGTTCGTCCGCTTCGTTATCCATCACTGCGGACAGCGATTCCTGCAGGGCTTCCCGACTCATGGCGTTCCTCTCTTGGCTGTCGCCGCTGTCTTTAGTTTTCCTGCAACAACGGCTGCAGGGCTTTATCGATGGCCTCCCGGGCGCGGAAAATCCGGGAGCGCACGGTACCAACCGGACATTGCATGACGCTCGCGATGTCCTCGTAACTCAGACCGTCGAATTCGCGCAAAGTTAATGCCGTACGCAAATCTTCTGGCAGTTGCTGAATGGTTCGATGGACAGTGCCTTCGATCTCATCCCGCAGCAATGCGCGTTCAGGGGATTCGAGATCCTTCAGGCCGTGATCGCCGTCATAGAACTCTGCATCTTCGGAACTGACATCGCTATCCGGCGGCCGACGGCCGCGTGAAACCAGATAGTTTTTCGCCGTGTTGATGGCGATGCGGTAAAGCCACGTATAAAACGCACTGTCTCCGCGAAAATTTCCTAGTGCCCGGTAAGCCTTGATAAAGGCTTCTTGAGCAACATCCTGGGCTTCATGGGTGTCGTGCACGAAACGCACGATCAACCCGAGAATTTTGTGTTGATACTTCAACACGAGCAGATCGAAAGCTCGCTTGTCACCGCGCTGAACGCGCTCGACCAGCTGCTGATCCTCTTCCTGGGTTAGCATGAACACTCCTCGATAAACTCGGAGGAAGCTTGCATGGCTAAACGACCGGACTTGCAAACATAGACTCGGGCTTTTCGCAAAAGTTCTCCCCCTCCAAGCAAGTTTCCTGCGGGCTCTGATTTGGCACGCACGAAAAACGCAGCGCGGGATAAACCGGCTGCGCGAATAATCTTTTCATCGGCTCGCCGGCTAGAACCCAACCGCAGGTTCCGCATTGAAGCCGACACTGTCCCTTGTTTCGGGCAACTGTCTATTGATCTTGGGCCTCTGGCAAAAGTTCCAAATATTTATAGACGGGCCACGCCGACATTGGGCAACCGTGAGCGGAAAAAGCATGTTTCATCTGCGATACAGTCGCTTTTTCCCAAAACCGGCGGAAAAAACTTCCGACAAAGCGTCGGCATTTCACCGTCACAGTAGTTTCACAATGCCATATCCACCCGGCTATTGTGCCGCCCCACCCCTCTATATACTAGTGGGCTGTGTGGCTGTCTCGACTCGCCCATCCGCCTGTCTTGCGCCAACCCCGACCCGGGTCGCATTGAGCGGAATCCTGAAATGAGCCAACAGTTTCAACACGATGTTCTGGTGATTGGCAGCGGCGCTGCCGGTTTGAGTCTCGCGCTGACCCTGCCCGGTCACTTGCGCATCGCCGTACTGAGCAAGGGCGATCTCGCCAACGGTTCGACTTATTGGGCCCAGGGTGGCGTGGCGGCCGTGCTGGACGACACAGACACCGTCGAATCCCACGTCGATGACACCCTCAATGCCGGCGGCGGCCTGTGCCATGAAGATGCGGTGCGTTTCACCGTCGAGCACAGCAAAGAGGCGATCCAGTGGCTGATCGATCAGGGCGTACCCTTCACCCGTGATGAACAGTCCGGGACTGAAGACGGCGGATTCGAGTTTCACCTCACCCGCGAAGGCGGCCACAGCCACCGCCGCATCATCCACGCCGCCGACGCCACCGGCGCCGCAATCTTCACAACGTTGCTGGCCCAGGCAAAACAGCGCCCGAACATCGAGTTGCTGGAACAGCGAGTCGCCGTCGATCTGATCACCGAACGACGCTTGGGGCTGGACGGCGACCGCTGCCTCGGCGCCTACGTGCTCAACCGCAAGACCGGCGAAGTCGACACCTATGGCGCCCGATTCGTGATTCTGGCTTCCGGCGGCGCCGCCAAGGTCTATCTCTATACCAGCAACCCCGACGGTGCCTGTGGCGACGGCATCGCCATGGCCTGGCGTTCGGGTTGCCGCGTGGCGAACCTGGAGTTCAATCAGTTCCACCCCACCTGCCTCTATCACCCGCAGGCCAAGAGCTTCCTGGTGACCGAAGCCCTGCGCGGTGAAGGCGCACATTTGAAGTTGCCCAACGGCGAACGCTTCATGCAGCGATTCGACCCGCGCGCCGAACTGGCACCACGAGACATCGTCGCCCGGGCCATCGACCATGAGATGAAGCGCCTGGGTGTCGATTGCGTCTATCTCGACATCAGCCACAAGCCCGAAGCCTTCATCAAATCGCACTTTCCGACCGTCTACGAGCGCTGCCTCGGATTCGGCATCGACATCACCAAACAGCCGATCCCGGTCGTCCCGGCGGCCCACTACACCTGCGGCGGCGTGATGGTCGACCAACAGGGTCGCACCGACGTACCCGGGCTGTACGCCATCGGCGAAACCAGCTTCACCGGCCTGCACGGCGCCAACCGCATGGCCAGCAACTCGCTGCTGGAGTGCTTCGTTTATGCCCGTTCGGCGGCGGCGGACATTCTCGAGCAACTGTCCGACATCGCCATTCCCCGCGCCCTGCCCGCCTGGGACGCAAGCCAGGTGACCGATTCCGATGAAGACGTGATCATCGCGCACAACTGGGACGAGCTGCGGCGCTTCATGTGGGACTACGTCGGCATCGTGCGCACCAACAAGCGCCTGCAACGGGCACAACATCGCGTGCGACTGCTGCTGGACGAAATCGACGAGTTCTACAGCAACTATAAAGTCAGTCGTGACCTGATCGAGTTGCGCAACCTGGCACAAGTAGCCGAGCTGATGATCCGCTCAGCCATGGAGCGCAAGGAGAGCCGAGGCCTGCATTACACCCTCGACTACCCGGATCTGCTGCCCGAGGCGCTCGACACTATTCTGGTACCGCCCACCTACGCCGGCTGAACTTGAGGCGTACCCGCAGGCGTCGGTGCAGATCCGCCGCCTGCGCATCCCGGGGCACGCAGATCGACCTGACCCGACGCTCGCCGCGCAACCGAAAGCGCAGCACCACGATCAATGGCAGCGCCAGGCTGTCCGGGCGCAACTGCACCGGCTGCCAGCCATCGGCCTGATTCCACAATTGCCAGCCATCGGCGTCACGACGCAATCCGCAGAATGCCTTGGGATGACTCAGCAGAATCTGGCGGGGCAACACCCACGCCGCATGGCACAGACAGCCGATCGCACCGAGCAGGCTGACCCAGAAAGGGATGACAAGCAGAAACAGGGCGCACAGGGCGAACGCCTGGGCCAGGAGATACGCCGCCAGCAACTGCCGTGAGGCCTGCCAGCGGCATTCGAACGTGTTACTTGGGCTGGACACGATCCAGAATCATGCGAACCATGCGTTGCAGCTCCGGATCTTCGGACTCGCTGCGCTCCATGAACCAGCCAAACATGTCCTGATCCTCGCATTCCAGCAGGCGGACATACAGCGCGCGGTCCACCTCGTTCAGATTCGAGTAGACCTCTTTCACGAACGGCACCAGCAACACGTCAAGCTCGAGCATGCCGCGACGGCTGTGCCAAAAGAGGCGATTCAGTTCAACTTGTTCGACCATGGAGCGCTCCTCAAATAGGCCGCAAGTATACAGGCCCGAGGCGGGCCGAACAGTCGGCTTTGGTCGGGCACCACCGATCCTTTATGAACTACCCATTTCAACACCACCCCCTTATGATGTGCCCCAGTCTATTTACCCTGCGATGACCCATGGCCGATTCTGCTTTTTTCTGCACCCTGTCTCATGAAGGCGTTCTCGCGGTTCGCGGCGCGGATGCCGGCAAATTCCTGCAAGGCCAGTTGACCTGCAATATCAATTACCTGAGTGACGACCGGGCCAGCCTCGGCGCCCGCTGCACGCAGAAAGGCCGGATGCAGTCGAGTTTCCGCATCGTGCTTGAAGGCGACGGCGTGCTGCTGGCGATGGCCGGCGAACTGCTGGAGCCACAACTGGCGGATCTGAAAAAGTACGCGGTGTTTTCCAAATCGAAACTGACCGACGAAAGTGCCTCATGGATGCGCTTCGGTCTGGAGCATGGGGACGCAGCCCTGAGCAGCCTGGGTCTGGAACTGCCGGCGGACACCGACAGCGTGGTTCGCCACGAAGGGCTGATCGCGATTCGCGTCTCCCCGAACCGTGCCGAACTCTGGGCGCCAGCCGATCAGGCCGACGCCATCAAAGGCAAGCTGTCTGCGCAATTGACCGAAGCCGAACTCAATCAATGGCTGCTGGGCCAGATCCGCGCCGGTATCGGCCAGGTCATGCCGAGCACCCGCGAACTGTTCATCCCGCAGATGCTCAATCTGCAAGCAGTCGGCGGCGTGAGCTTCAAGAAAGGCTGCTACACCGGCCAGGAAATCGTTGCGCGCATGCAGTACCTGGGCAAGCTCAAGCGTCGCCTGTACCGCGTGCAACTGGACGCCAGTGAATTGCCGGAGCCGGGCACCCAGCTGTTCGCCCCGAGCCACGGCAGTTCCATCGGCGAAGTGGTGCTGGCCGCCCGCGCCGAGAAAAATATTGAACTGCTGGCGGTGTTGCAGGCCGAAGCTGCCGACGCGGGCGATTTGCATCTGGGCACGGCCGAAGGTCCGGCGCTGCACTTGCTCGACCTGCCTTACGAACTGGATCGCGACCGCGAAATCCAGCGTTGATCGCAGCATTTGTTGCAACACCCTAGAGAAATGACATGAGTGATCTGGCGGATAAGGTCCAACAGGATTTGGTTGAGGCCATCGATAACGATGACCTGGTTCTGCCAACGTTACCGGAAGTGGCCCTGCAGATTCGCAAGGCCGCCGAAGACCCGGACATCAGCGTCAGCGACCTGAGCAAAGTGATCGGCCGTGACACGGCGCTCTCGGCGCGCCTGATCAAAGTGGTCAACAGCCCGCTGCTGCGCGCCACCCAGGAAGTCACCGACCTGCACACCGCGATCACCCGGCTGGGCGTCAACTACAGCAGTAACCTGGCGATCGGTCTGGTGATGGAGCAGATCTTCCACGCCCGCTCCGAGGTGGTGGAACAGAAAATGCGCGAAGTCTGGCGCAAGAGTCTGGAAATCGCCGGGGTCAGCTACGCCCTGTGCCGCCGCTATACCCAGCTCAAGCCCGACCAGGCTGCGCTGGGCGGACTGGTGCATCAGATTGGTGTGCTGCCGATCCTGACCTACGCCGAAGACCACTACGAGCTGCTGTCCGATCCCGTCAGCCTCAATCATGTCATCGACCACATTCATCCGCTGATCGGCGACAAGTTGCTGCGGGTCTGGGAATTCCCCGAGCGCCTCGTGGAGTTGCCGGGGCTGTATCAGGACCTGAAACGCGAATCGCCCCAGGTCGACTACGTGGATCTGGTGCAAGTGGCCAGCCTGTATTGCCACAAGGACAGCGATCATCCCCTCGCCCGGATCGACCCGCTCAGCGTTCCGGCCTTTCGCAAGCTCGGGATCGACATCGACAACAAGGTGCTGTGCGCGGATCTGGAAGAATCGCGGTCGATGTTCTACTGAGTCTCAACCCGCGATAAAACTCACCCGCACCTTCAACCCCGCCTGCTCGCCATCATGCAGCGTGATCTGCGCCAGATGCGCGCGGCAGATTTCCCCGACAATCGCCAGACCCAGCCCGGAACCGGCGATCTGCTGATTGCGTCGGTAAAAACGCTCGAACACCCGGTCACGCTCATCCTGGGGAATGCCCGGGCCGTCGTCTTCAACCTCCAGCACCGCCGGCGATTTCACTCGCAAGATCACGTTGCCCCCCGACGGCGTGTGCGCCAGCGCGTTGTCCACCAGATTGCTCAGCAGCTCGTTGAGCAAGGTCGGCTCGCCGCGCAGCCAGACCGGTTCGTCCGCTTCCAGTGCCAACGCCACGCCGCGCGCATGAGCTAGCGGCGCCATGGCCATGCCCAGCTCACGGGCCAACTGGCTCAGATCCAGCAACTGCGCACCGCCCTCGGCAATCGCCCGGGCGCCGTTTTCCACCCGGGCCAACGACAGCAATTGGTTGGCCAGATGGGTCAGCCGATCGGTGCTTTGCGCCGATGACTGCAGCGTGTCGCGCCAGGTCTGCGGCTCGTTTGAGCGCAGGCCCAACTCAAGTCGCGCCTTGAGCGCCGCCAGCGGCGTGCGCAGTTCGTGGGCCGCATCGGCGATAAATTGCGCCTGCCGCTCGAACTGCCCGCGCAAGCGCTCGGTGAAGTGATTGAGCGCCCGCACCAGCGGCCACAATTCGTGCTGCACTTCCACCAGCGGCAAGGGCCGCAGATCATCGGGCTGACGTTCTTCGACCGCGGTGCGCAAACGCTCGATCGGACGCAATGCCGCGCTGACCGCAAACCACACCAGCAACAATGCTCCGATTGCCAACATGCCCAGCCGCAATAAAGTATCGGCCGCCAGACTGCGGGCCATGCTGACGCGTGCTTCGTCGGTTTCGGCAACGCGAATTTCCGCCATGCCGTTCATGTTCGGTTCGGTCACGGCTTTCAACAGGCTGACGACGCGTACGTTCTGCCCCTGATACGTGGCGTTGTAAAAGCGCGCGAGTGCCGGATAGCTGTCGGTTCGCGGCGTCCCCGGCGGCGGGCCCGGCAGGTTTTCGTAGCCGGAAATCAGCTTCTGATGGATGTCGTTGACCTGGTAATAGATGCGTCCCGCACTGTCGTAGGCGAAGGTGTCGAGGGCCACGTAAGGCACGTCGGCACTGAGGCTGCCGTCACGCTGCGAAAGGCCGGCGGCGATGGTCCGTGCCGACGCCAGCAGTGTGCGGTCATAAGCGGTGTCAGCGGCTTCGCGACCGTTCCAGTAAGCGCTCAGGCCGCTGGCCAGCATCAACACCACCAGCAGCAGTGCGAGGTTCCACAGCAGCCGCCAGCGCAGACTGCTGGGCTTATGCATCGCGGCTTTCCAGCAGATAACCCAGGCCACGGAAGGTCACGATGGCCACCGTATGGCCATCGAGCTTCTTGCGCAGGCGATGCACGTAGATTTCGATGGCGTCGGGGCTGGCTTCTTCGTCGAGCCCGAAGACCTGCGACGCCAGTTGCTCCTTGCTCATCACCCGGCCAGGGCGGGCGATCAGCGCTTCAAGCACCGCTTGTTCGCGGGACGTCAGGGTGAGCAATTCTTCGCCGAGGGTGAAGCGCCGGGTCTCCAGGTCATAGGCCAGCACGCCACAGCGCTGGATGCGTTCGCCGCCGAGCACACTGCGACGCAGCAGGGCTTTGACCCGAGCTTCAAGCTCCGTCAGTTCGAACGGTTTGGCCAGATAATCGTCGGCGCCGAGGTTGAGTCCATGGACCCGATCCTTGACGTCGCTGCGAGCGGTCAACATCAGCACCGGCAGGTTCTTGCCCCGGGCCCGCAGACGCGCCAGCACTTCGAATCCGTCCATGCGCGGCAGGCCGACATCGAGGATCGCCATCGCGTATTCCTCGCTGCCCAGCGCCAGGTCGGCGGCCACGCCATCGTGCAGCACGTCCACGGTCAGACCGGTGCTCTTGAGCGCCTGGGCGACGCTTTCGGCCAGTTGCAGATGGTCTTCGACGAGCAGAACACGCATGGATCTCTACCTCATTCAGGGATGGCCGGCGCCATTCTTTGCCGCGGAGTTTACAGCCGCAACCGCCGCTGTGAAGCCCGAAAACGCGTTAAAGCCCGCTGAAAGGTTAGCGAAAGGTTTGGCCGATAGAGTCGGGTTACGGAATGTTTCGGCTTCCGTCGCTGCTGCCACACAGCGATACGAAAAACGCCTCGAAGCGTTTTCGACCAATAAGAACAATAAACGGAGTACACCCCGCATGCCGTCCTTGCAGACCAAGGCTCCTACGCCTGTCCGTCCTTCCCGTTTCAGTCACACCGCCCTTGCCAGTGCCGCCGCCCTCGCCGGTTTTGCACCGATGAGCTACGCCGATTTCATCGAAGACAGTTCCGCCACCTTCGAAACCCGCAACATGTATTTCAACCGCGACTTCCGCGATGGCACCAGTGCCCAGCAGTCCAAGCGCGACGAGTGGGCCCAGGGTTTCATGCTCAATCTGCAATCGGGCTACACCGACGGCACTGTGGGGTTCGGTGTCGATGCGTTGGGGATGTTGGGGGTCAAGCTCGATTCGAGCCCGGACCGCACCGGCACCGGCCTGCTGCCGACCCACGATGACGGGCGCGCGGCAAACGAATACTCCAAGGTCGGCCTGACCGGCAAAGTGAAGATCTCCGCCACCGAACTGAAAATCGGCAGCCTGATTCCGGAACTGCCGATCCTCAAGCCGAACGACGGACGCATCCTGCCGCAGACTTTCGAAGGCGGTTTGCTGACCTCCAAAGAGATCAAGAACCTGACCTTCACCGGCGGCCGTCTGGATAAGGCCAAGGACCGCGACAGCACCGATTTCGAGGACATTGCCCTCAACAACAAGAACGGCCGTTTCGCCGGCACCGTCGCCGGCAAGCACTTCGACTTTGCCGGCGTGGACTACAAGTTCACCGACAAGATCACCGGCAGTTACCACTTCGCCCAGCTCGATGACGTCTACAACCAGCACTTCTTCGGACTGGTCGCCTCGCGGCCGATGGGCCCGGGCACCTTCGCCACCGACCTGCGCTTCGCCGTCAGTGACGATCAGGGCGCAGCCCGTGGCGGCAAGATCGACAACCGCTCGCTCAACGGTCTGGTCAGTTATGCCCTGAGCGGCCACAAGTTCACCGCCGGTTATCAGCACATGTCCGGCGACAGCGCGTTCCCGTATGTCGATGGCAGCGACCCGTACCTGGTCAACTTCGTGCAGATCAACGACTTCGCCGGCGCCGAAGAACGCTCCTGGCAGGCGCGCTACGACTTCGACTTCGCCCGGCTCGGCATCCCCGGCCTGAGCTTCATGAGCCGCTACCTGAGCGGTGACAACATCAAGCTCAAGAACGGTGACGAAGGCAAAGAGTGGGAGCGCAACACCGAGATCAAATATGTAGTACAAAGCGGCGCCCTGAAGGACGTTGCCGTGCGTTTGCGTAATGCCACTTACCGTTCCAACTACTCCGCTCGCGATGCCGATGAAGTGCGTCTGCTGGTGAGCTATAGCGTTGCCCTTTGGTAATTCAGTACGTCCATAACAACAACTCCCAAGGAGACATAGATGAACTTATCACTGCGTAAAGTCGCTCTGGCCGCTGGCGTCATGCTGTTCGCCGGTCAACTGATGGCTGAACCGAAACGTCCGGAATGCATCGCCCCGGCCTCCCCCGGTGGCGGTTTCGACCTGACCTGCAAACTGGCGCAAAGCGCGCTGGTCAACGAAAAACTGCTGACCAAACCGATGCGCGTGACCTACATGCCCGGCGGTGTCGGCGCGGTGGCGTACAACGCCGTTGTAGCCCAGCGTCCGGCGGACGCCGGTACGTTGGTGGCGTGGTCCAGCGGTTCGCTGTTGAACCTGGCGCAAGGCAAGTTCGGCCGTTTCGATGAAACCAACGTGCGCTGGCTGGCGGCCGTCGGCACCAGCTATGGCGCCATCGCGGTGAAAAGCGATTCGCCCTACAAAACCCTTGATGATCTCGTTCAGGCACTGAAGAAAGATCCGAGCGCCGTGGTCATCGGCTCCGGCGGCACCGTCGGCAGCCAGGACTGGATGCAGACCGCACTGATCGCCAAGGCCGCCGGGATCAACCCGCGTGATCTGCGCTACGTCGCCCTCGAAGGTGGCGGCGAGATCGCCACCGCCCTGCTCGGCGGCCACATCCAGGTCGGCAGCACCGACATCTCCGACTCCATGCCGCACATCCAGAGCGGCGACATGCGCCTGCTGGCCGTGTTCGCCGAAAACCGCCTCGACGAGCCGGAAATGAAAGGCATCCCGACCGCTCGCGAGCAAGGCTACGACATCGTCTGGCCGGTGGTTCGCGGTTTCTACCTCGGGCCGAAAGTCAGCGATGAAGACTACGCCTGGTGGAAAGGTGCCTTCGACAAACTGCTGGCTTCCGAAGAGTTCGCCAAGCTGCGCGATCAGCGTGAACTGTTCCCGTTCGCCATGACCGGCCCGGAGCTGGACACCTACGTGAAGAAGCAAGTCGCGGATTACAAAGTGCTGGCCAAAGAGTTCGGCCTGATCCAGTGATCGTCTCTGTCTAGCGGCCATGGCCTCGCGCATCGAGGTCGTGGCCCAGGAGTTCCTCATGTTGATTCAACGCATTTTTGCCTCGGTGTTGCTGCTGGCCTGTGCCGGTCTGGCACTGATGGCCTGGCCCTATCAGGCCGCGTTTTCCTACGAACCGGTCGGCCCGCGGGCGTTTCCCCTGCTGATGCTCGGCCTGATGAGCCTGGCGCTGCTGTACATGGTGTTTCGCCCGGCACCGATCAAACACAGTGAAGACGAGCCGCCGCTGGACCGCGAAACCCTGACCAAGATCAGCATCTGCGTGCTGTTGCTGCTGGTGTTCGCCGGTCTGTTCGAGCCGCTGGGTTTCATCCTCAGCAGTTGCCTGATCGGCATCCCGATGGCGCGCCTGTACGGCGGCCGCTGGTTGCCCAGCATTGTGGTGACCACGCTGATGGCCATCGGTCTGTACCTGCTGTTCGACCGTCTGATGGACGTACCGCTGCCCCTCGGCCTGCTCGACGTTCTGGAGAACTGATATGGATACGCTCGGATATTTGGGACAGGGCTTCGGCGTCGCGCTGAGCCCGTACAACCTGGTCACGGCGCTGACCGGTACGCTGATCGGCACCGTGGTCGGCCTGCTGCCGGGCCTGGGCCCGATCAATGGTGTGGCACTGCTGATTCCGATCGCCTTCGCCCTTGGCCTGCCGCCGGAGTCGGCGCTGATCCTGCTGGCGGCGGTGTACCTGGGCTGCGAATACGGCGGCCGGATCAGTTCGATCCTGCTGAACATTCCCGGCGAAGCCTCCACCGTGATGACCACCCTCGACGGCTACCCGATGGCGCGCCAGGGGCTGGCCGGGGTCGCGTTGTCGCTGTCGGCGTGGAGCTCGTTCATCGGTGCATTCATCGCCACCTGCGGCATGGTGCTGTTCGCCCCGCTGCTGGCGAAATGGGCGATTGCCTTCGGGCCGGCGGAATATTTCGTACTGATGGTGTTCGCGATTGTCTGCCTCGGCGGCATGGCCGGTGACCGACCCTTGAAAACCTTCATCGCGGCGTTGATCGGTCTGTTCCTGTCCAGCGTCGGCATCGACGCCAACAGCGGTGTTTACCGCTTCACCGGCGACAACATTCACCTGACTGACGGCATTCAGTTCGTGGTGCTGGTACTGGGCCTGTTCTCGATCAGCGAAATCCTTCTGCTGCTGGAGAAAACCCATCGCGGTCAGGAAGCGGTGAAAGCCACCGGGCGGATGATGTTCAACTTCAAGGAAGCGGCGTCGGTGTTCGTGGTGAACATCCGTTGCGGCCTGCTCGGTTTCATCATGGGCGTATTGCCTGGCGCCGGCGCGACCCTCGCCAGTGCCGTGGCCTACATGACCGAGAAACGCATCGCCGGAGCCAGCGGCAAGTTCGGTCAGGGCGACGCGCGCGGCCTCGCTGCGCCGGAAACCGCCATCGGTGCCTCCGCTTGCGGCGCGCTGGTGCCGATGCTGACCCTCGGCGTTCCGGGTTCGGGCACCACCGCGGTGATGATCGGCGCCCTGTCGCTGTACAACATCACTCCGGGCCCGCTGCTGTTCCAGCAACAGCCGGACATCGTCTGGGGCCTGATCGCCTCGCTGTTCATCGCCAACATCATGCTGGTGATCCTGAACATCCCGATGATCCGCATCTTCACCCGCATCCTCGCTGTGCCGAACTGGGCGCTGGTGCCGGTGATCGCGATCATTACCGGGATCGGCGTGTACGCCGTGCATGCCACCACGTTCGACCTGTTCCTGATGGTCGGCATCGGCATATTCGGCTACATCCTGCGCAAACTGGATTTCCCGCTGTCGCCGGTCCTGCTGGGGTTCATCCTCGGTGGTCTGATGGAGCAGAACCTGCGTCGTGCGCTGTCAATCTCCAACGGTGCGCTGGAAATCCTCTGGTCGAGCCCGATCACCTTCGGCGTCTGGGTGCTGACCGCGATCATGTTGCTGATGCCGCTGCTGCGTATCTGGCGCAAACGTTCGGTCGCGCGGCGCGCAATTGCCGATGTTTGATCGGTCCTTCAAAACCTGGTGGGGAACCCCGCTGGTCGGTCTGCTGGGCGGTTTCATCGCCAGCCAGATCGGCTGGCCGCTGCCGTGGATGGTCGGCTCGTTGCTGGCGATCATCCTGGTGCGCTGCCTGACCCCGTGGCAACTCACCGAAATCCCTGGCGGCCGCAAGTGCGGCCAGTGGATCGTCGGGATCGGCATCGGTCTGCACTTCACCCCGCTGGTGATGGAGCAGGTGCTGAGCCACTTCGGCCTGATCTTTTTCGGGGCACTGGTCACCAGCCTGTCGGCTGTAGTCGGCGTGTGGCTGATGCGCCGCACCGGCGAGGATCGCGCCACGGCGTTTTTCTCCAGCATGCCCGGCGGATCCGGCGAGATGGTCAACCTCGGCGCACGCAACGGCGCGATGCTCAGCCATGTCGCGGCCGGGCAGAGTCTGCGGGTGCTGGTGGTGGTGCTGTGTGTGCCGGCGGCATTCAAATATCTGCTGGGCGATGGCGCCCCGATTTCTCACGCGGGCAGCGTCGACTGGCGCTGGCTGGCGATTCTTTTTCCGGCGGGCGGTTTGCTCGCGTGGCTCTGGCAACGTCTGCGCCAGCCCAATCCGTGGCTGTTCGGGCCGTTGCTGGTCAGCGCGGCGGTAAGCATCGGTTGGGATCTGCACATCGGCCTGCCCAACGGCGGCAGCCAGATCGGTCAGTGGCTGATCGGCAGCGGACTGGGCTGTCACTTCAACCGGCAGTTCTTCCGCCGAGCGCCGTCGTTCATGGGGCGAACTTTGATTGGCACGGCGCTGACCATGTTGATCGCGACACTGGCGGCGCTGGGACTGAGTGCAATGACCCATCTGGATCTGCGTTCGCTGACCCTGGGCATGATGCCCGGCGGAATCGCCGAGATGAGCCTGACGGCGGAAACCCTGCAACTGTCGGTGCCGCTGGTGACGGCGATGCAGGTGATGCGGTTGTTGTTCGTGTTGTTTCTGGCGGAACCGTTGTTCAAATACTGGAACCGGTCTTCACAAAACTAATAAAGCCCTGAACTGAACAGAGAGAAAAACGCCTCGACTTTCTCATATCGAGGCGTTTTTACGATATCAAACAGAAGAGATATCGAATTTACCCAGGAACACTTCAACCAACTCTCCCGTACCTTCTCGCTCCGCGACGAAACGGAATTCCGAGGCTTGAAACCTGACGAATGGCAAGAAACTAGTGAGTTGGATTTCACCGCTGACGGCATGGAACTGCTCGTTAGAACCTGCAGAGACATAATATCGAACAGGGATACCCGACGAACCCAATTGATAAGTTCCGCTTTGAATATCCGTGGGTAACGTAAAGATTAACCCACTGTAATAGCCAGGTTGCTCCACGAGAGCGGACACTTCAAAAGTCGGTCCCTCCATGCGGACATTCACGTAATCTGTATCGAATGTGCTTCGCGGATCCTCCGGAGGCCAGCGTCTTGTTTTCGCGAAAAGATTTCCGGTTCCCTTGGGCAACGCTTTGATTTGCTCAAATGTTAGCTCTGACATAGCAAACTCCTCCACTAATCGACGTCTGCACGCAACTGCATGCAGGTATTCAATTAGGCAGGGGCTCACGAACTCCGTCTACTGTCAGAAATAACAGGTTATCTACGCTATCGGACGAACGGCCCCTTCATTCGGGATATCCCTTGTGGATCAACTCACACAATGGAAGGCAGGCGCCACTCGATCGGCGCTTCGCCGTTCTGCTCGAGGAACTTGTTGGTGCGGCTGAAGTGCCCGCAGCCGAGAAAGCCGCGATAGGCCGACAGCGGCGACGGGTGCACCGAAGTCAGCACCAGATGCTTGGTGGCGTCGATCAGCTTCTGCTTGCTCTGGGCATGGGAGCCCCAGAGCATGAACACCAGATGCGGCTGCCGCTGGCTGACCACTTCGATGATCCGGTCTGTAAAGAACTGCCAGCCCTTGTCCTTGTGCGCGTTGGCATTGGCGCGCTCGACGGTCATGGTGGTGTTGAGCATCAACACGCCCTGATCGGCCCAGCTCTGCAGATAGCCATGGTTGGGGATGTCGATGTTCAGGTCGCGCTTCAACTCTTTATAGATGTTGACCAGCGACGGCGGCGCCGGCACGCCCGGTTGCACCGAGAAGCACAAGCCGTGGGCCTGGCCCGGGCCGTGGTACGGGTCCTGGCCGAGAATGACCACTTTCACCTTGTCCAGCGGCGTCGAGTTCAGTGCATTGAAAATCAGCGGTCCCGGCGGATAGATTTCCTTGCCGGCCGCCCGCTCCTGCTGCAGAAAATTGCGCAACTCTGCCATATAGGGCTGGTCGAACTCAGCACGCAGTGCCTCCTTCCAGCTCGGTTCGAGTTTGATACGGTCGTCAGCAGTCATGGTCATACCCGGCAAAAACAATGGGGCGAACCCTAGGAAAGCCGACCACGCTTGTCAATTGATCTGACGCAGATCCGGCACTTTCCCACACAGCGATCATACTGATCGTTCAAATTCCCGATCGAGGTCACGATGAATCTGCACTTCGAAGAACTGACCGGCACCGACGGCGCGCGTATCGGCGTAGCCACTCTGGATGCCGAGAAGTCGCTCAATGCGCTGTCCCTGCCGATGATCCATGCCCTGAGCGACAGACTGAACGCCTGGGCCAAGGATCCGCAAATCGTCTGCGTGCTGCTGCGCGGCAACGGCGCCAAGGCCTTCTGTGCCGGTGGCGAAGTGCGCAGTCTGGTGGAAGCCTGTCGCGCCCATCCCGGCGAAGTGCCGCCGCTGGCTGCGCAGTTTTTCAGCGCGGAATACCGTCTCGACTACAGCCTGCACACCTACCCGAAACCGTTGATCTGCTGGGGTCATGGTTATGTGCTCGGCGGCGGCATGGGCCTCTTGCAAGGTGCGCACATCCGGATCGTCACGCCGAGCAGTCGATTGGCAATGCCGGAAATCAGTATCGGCCTGTACCCGGATGTCGGTGCCAGTTGGTTTCTGTCGCGCCTGCCGGGCAAGCTCGGTTTGTTCCTGGGCCTGACCGGCGCGCACATGAATGGCCGCGATGCGCTCGATCTGGATCTGGCCGACCGCTTCCTGCTCGACGAACAGCAACAGGAACTGATCGATGGCCTGCTGCAACTGAACTGGCAGGAACAGACCGCGATGCAGCTCAACAGCTTGCTGAAGGCTTTGCAGCAGGAAGCTGTGGCGCAAATGCCTGAGGCGCAATGGCTGCCGCGCCGTCAGGCAATCGATGATCTGCTGGATGTCAGCGACGTGAGCTGCGCCTGGAAAGCCATCAGCCTGCAACGGGACAGCAACGACCTGTTGATTGCCCGGGCGGCGAAAACCATGAATGAAGGCTCGCCGCTGACCGCGCATCTGGTCTGGGAACAGATCGTCCGCGCCCGCCATCTGTCGCTGGCCGAAGTCTTTCAGATGGAATACACCCTGAGCCTCAATTGCTGCCGGCATCCGGAGTTCAGCGAAGGGGTTCGCGCGCGACTGATCGACAAGGATCACAAACCGCACTGGCATTGGCCGGACATCACACGGGTGCCGGAAGCTGTGGTCGAGGCGCACTTTCACAAGGTCTGGGAGGGGCGACATCCGTTGGCGGATCTGTCGCAGTACTAAAACCGATCGTTACCCGCGATGGCAGTCTCTGAGCTCTGTCGCGGGAAGCTCGAGTCCAACGCGAATTGGCTGCGATCAGGCATTCAACTGGTAAAACTCGATTATTTCCTTCATGGCCTGTACCGACTCTTCATCATTTTTCGACAAGATATCCTCTACATCCCGTAACGGAGGTAGAGGGTGTAAAAGCTCAGCGAATTGATTCGCCGTGTAGTCTTGAACGACTCCATCTTCTCCTTGAACGCTGATGAAGCTGATAGCAGCATCACCCCCTGAAAAGTGTCCGGAGACACGAATCTTTGGAGACACGCCATAACTGACTACGATGACGAGATCATCCTGCTCTCGGTGAAACTTGAGTTGATCAATCGACAGCCCGATTTCTGAAAAATCTATACCGTCAGTTCCCCCGCCTGCATTGATTACCAAGTCTCGCCCGAACCCATCGTATTTATACACATCATTACCCGCGCCACCGGACAAGGTGTCATTGCCAGCCCCGCCGTAGAGAACGTCATCGCCTGAACTGCCGCAGAGCAGATCATCTCCTTGCATTCCCCTTATTTCACCAGCCCCGCTGAGGGTGTCATTACCGCGACCACCCACGAGCGGCAGAAAATGATTGTCTCGGAAAGACTTGACCTGAGCAGCGCCTTGAACGTTGATGCCGTGATGATAAGTATCGGGTGCAATGCCTGATCGACTGACGAGGTCTTTGAAACTGATGCTCGATCCGTCGGAAAACCTCACTCTTTCAATTCCCGAACCACTGAGATCATTCGGACGGGGCAAAACGATTCGTACTTTTTGAGTTCCGCCCCATCCGATATCGAGTGTCGTATACAGCATCCGGGCCCGAGGCGGCTGGCGATAAACACTGCGTGGTGGAGCGGGTAACAACTCAATATTTACCGCTTCAATCAATACCGCCCCCCAGCTTAACTGCAACTTGGCCGGCTTCGCCTCATCCGGAAGTATGACGGTATCTATATCAAGCCCCCCGAACTCGTCACTCCATCCGGAAGACCCAACCTCAGGATTCAAAAACACCGGGGCAAGCACGTCCGCAATAAGGGTGGTTGCGCCATCATGCGCCTCAACGATGTAAGTGTCCGGACCGCTTTCGCCGTAAAGCCAATCCTCTCCCGGTCCACTGACCAAATAATCGCCCCCCGCAGCCCCAAGTAATGTGTCGTTGCCTGCGCCAGCCGATAGAAACGCACCCGGGATTCTGTCGTTAACCTCGCCATACTCAAGCACAGAACCGGCATAGGTCGCGATCAAGTCATCTCCTGCACCGCCATGAAAGAGATTTCCCACCTCGAGATTTACCCTGCCGCCAGCGTCACTACCATGAACAGTTTTATGTTTGATCGTTTGGGTAGTCGTACTCCAACGAAACGCTCTAAGAACAGTTTCATGACTTTCAAAACTTCCAGCGGGATAGACGTACCACCCCTGAATGGCGCCCGAGGAGTCTCTGTCTTCAACGACGGCGTCACCTGAATTTAACGAAAACCCCGAATAACTCGAGCCCGATGGATAGTACTCTGGCTTTTGTTTCGGCAATTGAGCCGTTTCAGTTTTTACAGGTTTGAACGTGGTTTTCGTTGCAGAGATTAAGGTCTTTTCACTAACTATGGCTTCAGCGGCAATAGCTCCCATCCACTCAGGTGTCCTGGAGAGAAATCCGGCTTCGACGTCATCACGGATCAGTTCGGCGCTAATGACATAACCACTTTCGTCGGTAGCAATATGACTTCTAACCCACACGCCCTGAGCGTTCAGTGCAAATCCTGATGCCTGCCTGTCCGCGGAGCGCTTCGCTTTCAGCTCCGAAAGATAAAGGCTGTCCCAGTCGGTGTGACGACCTGTCTGAACACTACCCATCTCAACAGACGCAGCTGCGTCAGATAAATGCTCGACTGCCATTCCATCATTCCGAGTGCCTGGCGCTTTTCCTCTTTCAGATACCGTAGTTATTGTCGCGAACGGCTCCGTAACATCCGCTGAATGAACTGTTAATTTGATTAAATCCTGAAAATCCAGGATCACCCCATCCTTGAACCTGAACGTCGAATCCATCCATTTTTCATGGTGACGAATCAGAATCGCGTCACCACCTCCATTCGACAGGCGCAATGCAGTGCCCGAATCGAGATTTACAATCTCGGCCTGCAAATTCTCCGCGGAAAATCCAGCGCCAAAACTTACGATATTGTTGCCACCTGTATCGGTAACGACATCCAGTCCATCCCCCACTCCGAAATAGAAAACATCGTTACCTTGCATCCCTTCCAGATAATCGTTGCCGGCGCCACCATCGAACACATTATCGCCAGGGCCGCCGCGTAAATGATCGATTCCCTCCCCGCCAACCAACGTGTCGTTTCCTCCACCGCCCAGCAAAGTGTCGTTGCCAGAACCGCCATCAAGATAATCAGCGCCATGTTCCGCTTCGGATGTTTGCTCGTAGTCACCCATCAAAAAGTCATCGTCGGCACCACCCAAAAGCGTATCGGCGCCCAAACCTCCCCAGAGCGTATCGTTTCCTGCATCACCTTGAATGTGGTCATCGTTGGTTCCGCCCGCTTTCAAGCCAGGCTCATCACCATCCAGAGCATCTGCACCTGATCCACCTATCAGAGTGTCAGAGCCACCCAGTCCACGGAGTGTGTCGTCTCCCTTACCGCCATCAAGATAATCATCACCGTGATAACGAACCGGGTGTTCATGGTAATCACCGACCAACTCGTCGTTACCGCCGCCACCGAAAAGCGAATCATCGGCACCGCCGCCCCAAAGGGTGTCATTTCCCTCGCCGCCATCCAGAAAATCACTTCCGAAAAAGTCTGCGGCATCACCCGCAACGCCTGGCAGCACCTCGTCATCACCTTTCAGGACATCATTGCCACTGCCACCGTACAACACGTCGCTACCACCGTTACCGGCAAGAAAGTCATCGCCGCTACCACCCACCAACAAATCGTTGCCATGATGCCTGCTGTCGAGACCGCCACCCCAATCCAGATTGTCGCCCAGCAAGGTGTCACTGCCACTCCCGCCAGCCAGCGTGTCATTACCTTCCCCGCCGGACAGCGTGTCGTCGTCACTGCCGCCATCAAGCAAGTCATCTCCCCAGCCGCCATTCATAAAGTCTTGGCCACCCTGGCCATAGAGAACATCGTTGCCGCCCTCCGAGGGACGACTCAATGAGGACTTGTCAAAGACAGTACGCATGCTGATAACGCCATCGACAAGTGGAACATCGACGCGTCTGACGCCCCAGCCTTGCTCATGTGATCCAGTCGTCTCATCACCGGATAAATTGTCATCACCAGCGCCCCCGATCAGCGTGTCCCGGCCGTTCCCACCGAGCAGCACATCTCGCGAAGCAGTGCCGACAAGCAGGTCATCACCCGGCCCGCCATCCAGCCAATCGCCACGGCTGGTCTTTCCCTTGGTTGCATCGGCAAAGGCCTTTTCCAGCGTCGACGGCTTGTCGCCGAATAAACGATCGTTACCTTCCTTGCCGAACAGTCGATCAGACCCGCCAAGTCCAACGATGAGGTCGTCTTTCGGTGATCCGTAAAGCAAATCGGCTTTGTTCCTCTGCTTGACGTTGGGCATAAGCAGGGCGTTGCCCAACTCATCATAAGAAGGTTGATCCCCACGAACATTCGGGTCGCTATCTTTAACTTTCCAGTCGCCTTGAAGGATCAGATCGGGAGCAGAGAACGTCTGGCCCTGGTAATCAGGAAGATCAATGCCGAGCATCCCCGGCGCGAAGTTCTTTACGACGATGAGGTCGTTCGGTCCGTATTTGATGTTCAGCGTGTTTTCGCCCAGATCTTCAATGAGCGTCAAAGTGATCGTTCGATCTTCCGTCAGCCAGATATTGCTGAGCGGAGCACTGCGCTCAAGGGCCGGGATTGGAAGTCCATTTATCAGCAGCGCGTCATCAACGTCCGCCTCAAAGATCTCGTCTATCCCATCTCCGCTGGAAAACTCATAGCGATCCTTCCCCGATCCACCGGCCAGAAAGTCATTGCCCCTGCCACCCACCAAAACATCATTACCCGCCATCCCGTACAACACGTCGTTCCCTTCGTCTCCTGTTATAGAGTCGTTCCCGCTACCCGCCTGGATAACGTCATTACCGGACAGCCCACTGATTGAATCGTTGCCGCCACCGCCGTAAAGATGATCGGTATTTGCCCCGCCACCGAATGATCGTCCGCCGTTATCACCAAACATGACCAGGGGGTTCGCGACGCCTGTGGTCATCGGCGCCTGTTTGCCCGACGCCAAATCCGAATAGGAAAAGGTCTGGACAGTGTTTCGACCGAATGACCCATTGGTTCGGGAAATCAGCCGGGCCAGCATTTCAGAGCGATCAGCAAGCCATTGTTCAGTGATGAAGCCCTCCCCCGTTTCGGGATCGTAAAGCTCCAGTCCGCGTCCGGAAAAACCATCGGATCGTTCGATCACGATTTCACTTAATTGCTGGAGAGAATTGCGTAACGCGACGCCGATGGGCGTTGCCTGGGCGGCCAACATGGCCCAGTCGCTGGCGCTGCCGTACTCGCCAATGGTTCTGGTAACGATGCTTTGAGATTGAGACGGAGAAAATGCGGAGAAAAATGTGTAAGCGCTGGAGGCGAAGGTTTCATCGGTGGTAGGCGTGGCGGCCGAATTTCCGTCGTATGTCCGCCTGAGCATGTCAAAGAAGTCATTCAGGTTATATCGCAATATCAGGCTGACAATAGGTGAAATGGGCGTACCTTTCACCACGTGCTGAATAAGCGGATTGATGCTGCCGCTGGCAAGAGCGATATTTATCTGTTCGGGCAGGACTGAAAACAGACTTTCGACGATATTCAGTCCGAAGTTTTTGATCACTGCCTGCAAGGCTATACCGTATGAATCCACGGCAAACAGAATATTCTTTAAGTCATCTAGCCTGTTGAACCTGGCAAGACCATGATTCCCTTTTATATGAGAATCCGGGTCACCGGCGGAGATCAATCGCCAGGTTTCATAGGGTTTTTCTCCACCCAACAGGCTGAAGCCGATTGTTCCAGACCATCCCGCATTACGACTGGTAGCCGTATCAATATCACCAACATCTTGACGAAATAATACTCTACCAATAGCGCTTGCATCGATTGCTGCAATTTGGCTTATGGTGGGCACAGTCCATGGCGCCAAACCATGTTCAACGGAGCCTTTTATCAGCGTATTCATGAGATTGACAGCCACCTGATTAGATGACTCTTGCATCTTATAATCACTGAATTTTCTATTTAGCCTTAACTCCCCCTGCCGCAGGGTATACGCTCGGATCAACGCAGAGTAAGCGCCCACTCCGCCATTTGCATCAATTGCCACATCGAGCCAAAGTTTGGCATCTTTAAAAATGCCCATTACGTTCTCATCGAACGCAGAACCGTCTAAAATCTTTTCATCCAGGATATTTGACAATGTGCGGTAAAGTGCAACACAGCTTCGCCCCTCCACTGCCATCGCAAAATACTCTTCCTCCTCGACATTGAATTCCATTCCCTCACAAAGATTTGCAGCCTGCAAAATTGCCGATTTTTCCGAATCACTGAATATATAGCTCATATTTACTTCCCTGTAATAATTGAATGTGAAAGATAGTCACTGACAGCCTTAAGCGCTTCTGGAGCACCCCGCAAACCCTCGGTACCCAAATGTATACGAGCATCCCCACCTGCAAAGTCGAAATGGTGCAACCCGACCGTACAATGCGTACGCAAACTCCCAAACTCCAAATTCTCCAGCTGCTCCTTATTCATTTTCAAAAGATAGGCTTTACTCAAACCGCTTGCAGAAGCTTTAGATTCTGGCGAATTTAAACCTTCACAATTTATCTTCCGTGGCGTTCCATCACGCCGACGCCAGTCGCGCATAACAAAAATTCGAACAGAGAATTCATTTTTGATACTGGGTGGAGGCGCGGTAAGCCAAAGTTCCAGGCCTGGATAATTTTTCAGCTTAACAATCAGTTCATCCGGCCAATTCACATGCCGCCCGCCCATATTGTGCGGTGCCGTGGTATCCCTTCTTGTGAAAAGCCTGGCGGTAACGTGGAAATGCGTCCAGCTGCTGGGTGGTTCTACCCCAAGAGTTTCATACACAGGTAACAGTTCTTTTCCCGTCCACCAGAATGACCCATCAAGAAGATCGGCAATACAGGAACCGTCGCTCCTTAATGTCGATCCAAAATGGAACCCGGGAATCCTTGTCCGGTCCAGCAGACTGCCGCCAAGGATAGGGACCTGCTCCATACCCGCCAGTTTCCTGCTGCACTCCCCCTGTTTTTTCTGATAAATCGCCCGCTTTTCTGCAGCCTCTTCCCACCGGATATAGAAATCAACCATCCAATAACAGATCGCTAGCAACAGTCCATATTTAACCGCCCGTCTGCACTGACGAAAAACTTCCTTGCGAGACATCTTCAGCATTTCAAATCTCCATTTTAAAATGATCACTCACGTCACTCGAGACAACTCACTTCATCAACTCATTGAACACTTCGAAGTAGCCGCTTACTCCTTTAACCACATCGAATTCGCTTGCTTTCAACCTCGCCGCGTCCTTCATAGACTCAAAGCCACCGAAAGACGTTAAAACCCTGCACACTGCCGAGGCGATTCCTTCAGCGTCAAAAAAGTCCACAAGTATTCCGTTAGCTCCACTCTCGATAATTTCCCGTACAGGAGCGGTATCTGAGCCGATGACAACACAGCCAGACGCCATTGCCTCCAATAGAGACCACGACAGTACAAACGGATATGTCAAATACACGTGAGCCTTTGAAAGACTCAGAACCGATCTATATGTTTGATAAGTCAACTTCCCCACAAAGTGAACCCGGGAAATATCAACATCCACTTCCGCGAGCATCTTGCTCCGCCAGTTCGGGTATCCAACGGGCATCCGTCCATAACTGACACCCTCTCCGCCTATTACAATAATTTGCGCATTCGGGCATATTTCCTGGATACGAGGAATGGCTCGCATAAAACTATGAAACCCACGATACGGTTCAAGATTTCTGGCGACATAAGTCACAACAGGCTGACCTGCTGTTATCGTGCACCCGTCAGACAAAGTTACGGACTTTAAATTTTCCGAATCAGCAACCTGAACAACACCTTCGTGAATGACGCGAATTTTAGACTGATATGCTTTCGGAAAAAGGCTGCGCTGCCATTGTGTAGGTGCAATGCCGACATTACATTGCTCGATATTCAAAAGATGCATCGAATTCAAGATTCCGAGCCTTGAAAACGCATCGATCGCACAAGGAAACTCGGGATCGAAATCAGAGTCCGCTCCTTGCGCTCGATAATAGTATTCGCACAAATGCACAAGAGGCACTTCCGGATACACATCCTTGACGAATAGCGTTTCTCCCCACCCTGGATGTGCGAGTATTACATCAGGCCGAAAACCTGCCTGATTAAGCCCCAACAATATTCTTTTAACTTGCTGCCCATCGGAAACAGCCTCTTCACACTTATGTAAACAAGCATGAGCGCCGTAAATATTTTTTCTTGATGGCCTATATCGATACAACTTCACACCAGCAACACCTGGCGCCGTATCGCGCCCAACTGCTACGACTACCAGACGCCTGTGCAATGCTTCCAACGCCACATGACGAAATTGACCGGGAAAATTTTGATGAATGATAAGAAGATTCATATCTGAGCAATATCCCGCGCTTACACACCTCCCTGAAATTGAAGTTTTTCAACATCAACGTATGCATACAAACGCTAACAAATGTTCAGAAATAAAACTGTAGGAGGGTTCCGAGAACCTATTAGGAGATGGTTCGATACACCTTATTGCCGAAAAACAGGCAAAAAAAAGCGGCGCTCAATGCGCCGCTTTTTTGCGGGGGGTTACCAGCGGTTACCGCGCCAGTGATCGCCGCGGTCATGGTTACCACGACCGCGGTGATCGTCCCAGCCGCCACGACGGTGGCCATCCCAGCGTCCGCGATCATCGCCGTGCCAGCGGCGGCTCTCGTAGTAGCGCGGGGCCGGTTGGTAGTACCGGGGCGCCGAGTAATAACGTGGCGCCGGTTGGTAATAGCGTGGTGCTGGCTGGTAGTAGCGCGGGGCTGAATAGTAGGTGCTGCCACCGCTGTAATAAGTGCCGCCACCTGTGTAGTAAGCCGGTGCGGGTGATGTGTAGACCTCTGACCTGTAATAGCTGTCTCCGTAGGAATAAGGGACGCAACCGGCAACGGAAAAAAGCAACGCGGCAAGCAGAAGAATTCGGCGATACATGGCGGCCTCCTGGACCGCGGGTAGCCACACCAGCGACGCTGGCAGGCGTCAGTCTTTCATTCGGCGACTGACGAGATATCTGACAGCGTTTTCCGAATCTGGTGCGTTTCTGTAACAAGTTGAAACATGTGAATTATGAAACCTTGTTCACGATAACGACGCCGCATTCAGCCGCTGATCAGTGGTGCCCACCATGATAGCCACCGCGATAACCTCGCCCGTAGCCTCGATACCCGTAACCGCCATAGTAGTAACGTGCGCCGCCGTAATAGCGCGGGCCGTAGTAGCCACCGTAGTAATAGGGCGAGTAATAGCCTGGATAGTAATAAGGCGCGGAGTAAACGTCGTAGCCGCCACCATAGTAGTAACAACCGGACAGCCCAAGCCCGAGCACTGCTCCAAGCAGCACCCGACGCAGCAATTTTGAAATACGCATGACGGCCTCCTGAAAGACCTGCGACAGCAGTCGGCACAGACCGGCTGACAAGAGTTTTGACTGGCAAACCGCAACCGAGTGCCAACTTCAAGCGCCCGTCGGATCAGCGGCGCAACAGGCTGCTCATTTCAGGCAAATATGCCGCAACCTTTTCCCCGCCACTGCCACTAGAATGCTGCCATCGGGCCACCGTCAACGGAATTGCCAATGCCGCTCAGATCTGCGTTTTACTCCCAACGTTCGCTGGTATTGACGCTGGTCGCCCTCCTCGGCGCAGGCTTCCTCGCCACCTCGCTGCTCAGCTACTACGCCTCGCGCGCCTCGATCCGCGACAACATCGTCAACACCGAACTGCCGCTGACCTCCGACACCGTTTATTCGGAAATCCAGAAAGACCTCGTCAGACCGATCCTGATTTCCTCGATGATGTCTCGCGACACCTTCATGCGCGACTGGGTGGTGAACGGCGAGAAAGACAGCGACCAGATGACCCGCTACCTCGACGAGGTCATGACCCACTACGGCGCCTACACCGCGTTCTTCGTCTCCAACAGCAGCCACACCTACTACCACGCCAAGGGCGTGCTCAAGCAGGTGAAGATCGACGAGCCACGCGACGCCTGGTACTTCCGCGTGCGCGACATGAAAGATCCCTACGAGATCAACGTCGACCCAGACCTGGCCAACAAAGACAACATGACCTTTTTCATCAACTACAAGGTCTTCGATTACAACGATCGCTTCATCGGCGCCGCTGGCGTGGGACTGACCGTGGATGCGGTGATCAAGCTGATCGACAAGTATCAGCAGCGCTATCAACGCAGCGTTTACTTCGTCGACACTTTCGGCCGACTGGTACTGACCGGCGCCGAAGGCGGGCCGGAAGGTGCGCGGGTCGGGAAAAGCCTGACGGATCTCGACAGCATGAAAGGTCTGGTCAGCCAGTTACCCAAGCCCCACAGCGGCAGTTACGAATATTCCGCCCACGGCCAGGGACATTTCCTCAACGTGCGGTTTATTCCGGAGCTGAACTGGTACCTGTTCGTCGATAAACGCGAAGACGGTGCACTGAGCGAGATTCGCCAGTCGCTGTACCTCAACCTGCTGATTTGCCTGCTGGTGACGCTGATCGTGCTGGCGCTGGTCAATCGCCTGATCAAACGCTATCAGGACAAGATCCACGCCCAGGCCACCCTCGACAGCCTCACCGAACTCCCCAACCGCCGGGGCTTCGACCTGCTCGCCGGGCAGGCCTTGCAGGAAGCCCATCGCGAGCCGAAACCGCTGACGGCGCTGCTGCTGGATCTGGATCACTTCAAGGTGTTGAACGACACCTACGGACACATGGCCGGCGATCAGGTTTTGATCGGTTTCGCCCGGGACCTGCAAAGCTGCCTGCGCCATTCCGACATCGTCTGCCGTTGGGGCGGTGAGGAATTTATCGTTCTGCTGAAGGACACTGACGGTGAGACCGGTCAGAAGATTGCCGAGAAGATCCGCCAGCACGTCGAACAGCATGAATATGCCTACAACGGTCACACCCTGAATCTGACGGTCAGCATCGGAGCCACCACCCTGCAACGGGATGACACCTTGCACAGCCTGCTGTCCCGGGCCGATCATGCGATGTACCGGGCCAAACAGACCGGCCGCAATCGCATCTGCGTGGAAATGCATCAATCGACCTATGCCTGAGCCCCATGAACAAACCTGACCTCTGCCCGGCCTGCGGCGCCCGCAACGACTGCACCCTGGCCGACCCGCGCACCGCTGACCGCGCCTGCTGGTGCTACGGCGTGTCCATTGACCCGGCAGTGCTCGAAGCCCTGCCGCCGGAACTGCGCGACAAGTCCTGTCTGTGCCCGCGTTGCGCCCGGGTCGAGGCGCAACTGCAAGCGGCCAAGCCATCGATCCCGTAAGATGCGCGCCCCGCTCCCTGCCGATTCCTGATCATGCGTGTCGATCGTTTCCTCAGTAACCTGCCCCGCTTCAACCGCAAGCAGGTTCGCCTGTTGCTGGTGGAAAAGCGCGTGCGCATTGACGGAAAAGTCGTCAGCGATCCCCACAGCGAAGTCCTGGAATTCAGCCGCGTCGAAGTCGACGACGAAGTGCTGCAAACGGGGAAACCGGCGCGCTACTTCATGCTGCACAAACCCCAGGGTTGCGTCAGCGCGACGCGCGATCCCGAGCATCCGACCGTGCTCGACCTGATCCATGAACCGGACAAGGACGACCTGCACATTGCCGGGCGTCTGGACTTCAACACCACCGGGCTGATGCTGATCACCAACGACGGCAGCTGGTCCCGGCGCCTGACTCAGCCCCAGACCAAACTTCCGAAGGTCTATTACGTCGAGACCGAGCAGGAGATCGGCCCGGAATATGCGATCAAGTTCGCCGAGGGGATCTACTTCGCCTTCGAGGACCTGACTACCCAACCGGCGCAGCTGGAGCTGCTCGGCCCGCGAACGGCGCGGTTGAGCATCGTCGAAGGTCGCTACCATCAGGTGAAGCGCATGTTCGGTCACTTCAACAACAAAGTGCTGCGCCTGCACCGCGAATCCATGGGCCTGCTGCACCTGGATAACGCGCTAAAACCGGGCGAATACCGCGCCCTGCGCACCGAAGAGATCCATTTGTTCTAAGCCGCCGACCGCTCAGCAGAAGTTGTCGAACAATTTACCAACGGCACTTGCGCGATCCGGATCCCCCTGCTTGAATCAGGACGTCGGCCAAATTGTGACCGATGAGTCACACATAACTTCTAAGAAACCTTTTGCCGGTAGAGAGCCCTCAGGGCTCCGCCTCAGCCGGCAAATTGCCCGCCAATAACAATACCCGTCGACCTGCCGTTCCGGATCGACATGGGCTCCAAAATTCCAGGCGTATGCCTACCTGTCACAAAGCTCGTGCAATCTCTATTTGCGCGCATACCCGCTTGCTTGCCAGGAGTCTTATGACATGAGGCCAGAAATCGCTGTGCTGGATATACAGGGTCAGTATCGGGTTTACACGGAGTTCTATCGCGCAGACGCCGCGGAAAAGACCATTATTCTGGTCAACGGCTCGATGGCCACGACTGCGTCGTTTGCACAGACCGTGAAAAATCTGCACCCGCAATTCAACGTGGTTTGCTACGACCAGCCCTACGCGGGCAGGTCGAAAGTCCACAATCGCCACGAGAAACATCTGACGAAAGAAGTCGAAGGTCTGATCCTGCTGGAGCTGATCGACCACTTCGCCGCCGAACATGTTTTGTCGTTTTCCTGGGGTGGCGCCGCGACCATGGTCGCTCTCGCGCACCAGCCCCGGCGCATCGAAAAAGCCGTGATCAGCTCGTTCTCTCCGGTGGTCAACGCGCACATGCTCGACTACCTGGAGCGCGGCGTCGAATGCCTCGGCAAACGCGACGGCGACCGGGTGGGCCACTTGGTCAACAACACCATCGGCAAGCACCTGCCGTCGTTGTTCAAGCGCTTCAACTATCGCCACGTGAGCAGTCTCGCCGAGCACGAATACGGGCAGATGCACTTTCACATCAGCAACGTGCTGAACAGTGATCGCCAGTGCTATCTGAACGCGGCGAAGAAGATCAACGTGCCGGTGCTGTTCATGAATGGCGAATGGGACGAATACACCGCCGCCGAAGACGCCCGGCTGTTCGGCAACCACGTGGCGCAAAGCACCTTCACCACCCTGCAGGCCACCGGGCACTTTCTCGACATGGAACACAAGTCCGCTTGCCGGGACAGCCAGAACGCCTTACTCGGTTTCCTGAAACCTGCACAGCAGCCTATCAGCCGAACGCGTCACCCGTTTACTCAGGATCACCATGCATTGGCCGTTTGAAACAGTGTCGTCGCGAGCAAGCCTGCGGGTCTGAGATAAAGCCGTCCTCCAGCCCGCAGCACTTGCCCGCGATTGACCGATCCGGCTCTGATTCAGGCTTTTCCGCTCGCCACACGCAAAGAAAACTTCAAATCCGTGGCCGAGTCTGGTACAAAGTCAGCCGCTCTGAGCGGGTGTCGTATAATGGCATTACTCCAGCTTCCCAAGCTGATAACGAGGGTTCGATTCCCTTCACCCGCTCCAATCGAATTCATGTCCTGCGTCGTGGTTTGACGGGGGATGAAAAAAACCGGCCTTGATGGCCGGTTTTTTTGTGTCTGGAGTTTGAGGTCAACTGCTTGTTCGGCAAAGAACAATTCAGAAACACACCGTTGATTGCAGTTACGCTATTCCTCCTTATGTTTAGCCGCCAGAGAAGCATATGAGGTATGACCTAATGGCTATGCTTGGGATAAATCACGGAGTAACCCCATGTTTTCCATGAAACCCGGCCCCCAAAAAGAGTACACGAGTCCATTCGCAGACTTCATTCGTAATGCGAAATCGGAAGAAAAGAAGCGCGTTTACAGTGAAGTGCTGACCGAAGCCACCAAAAAACAGAATGAAGTGATGCTGGCTGCGCGTGAAAAGCAAGCCTGATTACGTTAGTGGATATCCAAAATTGCCCGGCCAAGTGCCGGGCTTTTTCATTCTGACGTTGGCGTGGTTCTCAAGCTTTTGCACGAAAAAGAATACGAGAGTCTCGCGCGGATCATTACGGGGGAGAAATTCAGTAGACCGACGTAGATGGCCGTTTTTTGAGGCCTGATGTCTAATGACACGCAAGCTAGTTTTGAACCATTCAGAAACAACACGTTGATTGAATTCTCCCCGGCTGCGCTTACGCTCCTGACAATCAGGCACTCATGTCGTGAGCGCTCTTATATCGAAGCGTTTGGCCTCAAGGGAAATAATCCGCATGCTTTATCCAATCGCAATATCCCCCAGCGAAGGCGACACAACATGGGGTGTTGAAGTACCAGACTTCCCCGGTTGTTTCTCCGCCGGAAACGATCAGGACCATGCGTTGGAAATGGCCAAAGAGGGGATACAAACCCACATCGAGATTCTCGCTGAGAGCGGTGCCGTGATACCTGCCGCCAGCAAGGTCAGTAACCATGTTTCCGATCCGAGGTTTGAAAACTGCGTATGGGCGTTGGTGGATGTGGACATCAGTCAGTGCCTGGGGAGTACGCAAAAGATCAACATCACACTCCCAGGCTATTTGTTGAGCCGCATAGACCTTCACGTCAGCCAGCATCCGGAGGAAAAGAGTCGTTCCGCGTTTTTGGCTTCGGCTGCGTTGCGTATGTTGGCTCGAACCCGATGGATATGATCTGCACGGAAAACCTGCCATGAACAGCGATACCATCCGTAACCGAAAAGACCTGAACATTGCATTTGCTCGGATGGAAAAGCTCTGGGGGGGCTGAACCCGGATCGTCCGATGGAAATGAACTGGAAAACCTCGCAGTGCTTATCGAGCAATACGAGAACGAGCACTATCCAATGCCCACTGAAAAGAACGACATCCGAACGAACGACCAGTAATCCTGTAGGAGTCGCCATTGCATCAGGATCACCCCGAAATGGCCCACGACTAAAATTCATATCGGAAACAATGGCGAGGTTGACCGTGGCGCTGGCAGTGGCACCGATGTCGATCAGTTGGAGCCCTGCGCACCTTGAAGATTTATACGAAACAACCTTGTCCAATAAAAAGCCCGCACAAGGCGGGCTTAATAGGTTTCATCTTTTCTGCTAGCTACATGGCATTGCAGATCAGTCGGTTTTAACGATGGTCAGGCTGTCTTCTCCAACAGCAATAACACTGTTGCAAACGGGGCAAGCAAAAACGTCTGTATCAGGGACAGGCAACAGCTTGGTACAGGTAGGGCAGTTGCCGACCAGAAAGGATTCCCGAAAACCGAAAATCTTTGTAAAAACCGCAAACACCATCACCAATGCCAAAATCCAGCCGATCACTGGGATCAAAGCTAATAGAGCTATTACTGCAACGGAGACGACGAACCAGATGATGCGATGAGGGATTTCTTCTTTGATACTGCGTTTGACTTCTCTCAGTTCTGTCGACTTTTCCATGTAATAGCGCTCGCATTTTCCTAAAAATGACAAGTCTATCGGTGCCGGATTCATCTAGCAAATTGCTATCACAAATCCAGGCGACATTTCAGCCACACAGCATCACCTCACTGTCGTCGGGCGCCGGCAGATCCGGCAGCTCGATCACGATGCCGGCGCGATACGGTTGCGGCTCGTCGGCCATGCCCTGATTAGCATCCAGCACCGCCTCGACCGTTCCGTTCAGGTGAACATAAGCGTGGTAACACAGGGTGTCGAGCACGTCGCCATAGCCGGTGGTCAGCGTCAGCGGTAGCTGCTGCGCGCCGAGGCGGCGCAGAGTGTCTAGTTGCTTGATGCCACCTTTGAAGCCCGGAAAGATCGCGCCCTTGAGGGTGATCTTTTCTTCACCGATGCCCACTGAAAAGAACAACATCCGAACGAACGACCAGTAATCCTGTAGGAATCGCCGCACACAAACATGGCGTGATGCTCGCCATGTTTTCAGATGTTTCCCAGCGATCAGTTCTTGAGATTCCGCTAGCATTCGCACGCCCAAGAGGACGCTTGGGGTTAACGGACGTACTCAACAAGGACGACTCATGCTTTCTTCCGCACGCTTGGGCGATAAACACGTTTTTTCATTGCCAAGACATGGGGAGATGTAGTCCGTGTCCACGAATGCAAGTAAGCGACGCCCGCTCTATATCGTTATGCGGGTACTTATTCTGGTGGTGTTGACGTATCTGGTTGGGTACGTCGCAGTGCCACGCGTCGAGATTGATTTCTCGAAAGAAGGCACAGGGGATTTGAGGTTTGTGCTGAATACGCAAAATGAGATCTTTCACGGAAACCTTGCCCCCGGAGAGTCTACGGGCGGACCAGGGCATCTGTTTCCCGATGATGATTTTTTTATGGAATTTGATTGGCGTAATTCCGGGCAGAACCATTGCATCAGGATCACTCCGAAATGGCCCGCGACTAAAATTCATATCGGGAACAATGGCGAGGTTGACCGTAGCGCTGGCAGTGGCACTGATGTCGATCAGCTGAAGCCCTGCTCACCTTGAAGATTTATACGAGACAACCTTCGTAAAGAAAAACCGGCTCAATGAGCCGGTTTTTTTATGCCTGCCAGAACAGCTGCAATTCAGCTCTTCACCTCAATATGATCCAGCGCCTGATTCACTGCCAATTCCCCCAGCATCACGACTTGCGCGATCCCCAGCGCTGTCCTGCGATGGGACGGTTCGAGCACGGCGGCGAAGTTGCTGAGCATTTCGCTGGCCGAGCCCAGGGATTCGCTGGCGTTGGCCAGCAGGGATTCGGTGTTGTAGGCCGGGTTGGCGAAGTACATCGGTTCAGGCTGGTTGGTCGTGCCCATGACATGGGCGCCGGGGCAGAGATAGTGATCGAGGGCGCGGTTGGCGGCGTCGTTGAGTTTTCTGGAGTCGATTGAGGTGTAGGGGGACGTTGGGTCGGTTTCGACTTCAGGTGGGTTCGGAGTTGGTTTGAACATGATTTCATCTCTCAAAGTACAAGTTTGAGCTGACCCATTCGGTTCCACGCGAAAGGAGGCAGCTGTACGCAGGTTGGAACCCGGGGAGAGACAACCCGGCAGACCCGAAGGTCTCCCGCGCACAGCCGCCATAACAGAGTGCACACATTCAAGGTGCGCAGCATACGTCATGAATAACGATTGTACGTTCCAACTCTCCTCGGGGTTCCAATCCCGATCGCCGATTCATCAGCGACCCTCACAGGCTAGAGCCCGCACTTCCGACGGACAACCTGAAAACCTTGTGGGAAGGATCAGTAAACAGGACCCACTCTTTAAACATCCCGAATCGAAAAACCACGTTTACAGATCCCCAACACTCCCTCGGTTCTCACGCTCGTCACGACCCGCTAGCATTTCCCCATCACCCACCACCCTCCCCCTGCGCGGCCATCGACGAATACGCGCCATCACGTTTCGAGGGACTTCAGATCGTGGCCGTTGAGCCACCCGAATCAAATTCAAACGAGCACCAAACCATGACCCAGAACATCTACGACGACCCCGAATTTTTCCAGGGCTACAGCCAGATGAACCGCTCCATCGGCGGCCTCGATGCCGCGCCGGAATGGCCGGCGCTGAAAGCCTTGTTGCCCTCCCTGCACGGTTTGCGGGTGGTGGATCTGGGCTGCGGCTACGGCTGGTTCTGCCGCTGGGCCAGCGAACAGGGTGCAGCCGACGTGCTGGGGCTGGATGTCTCGGAGAAAATGCTCGAACGGGCGCAGGAAACCACCTCGGCCGCGAACATCCGCTACGAACGTGCCGACCTGGAACAGCTCGACTTGCCTGCGTGCACTTTCGATCTGGCCTACAGCTCACTGGCCCTGCACTACATCAAGGATCTCTCGGGGCTGTTCGCCAAGCTGCATGCGGCGCTTAAACCCGGTGCGCACTTCGTGTTTTCCATTGAGCACCCGATCTTCATGGCGCCGCGCAATCCGGGCTGGCTGATCGACAGCGAGGGCAACAAGCGCTGGCCGCTGGACAGCTATCAGATGGAGGGCGAACGGGTTACGAACTGGCTGGCGGACGGAGTGATCAAGCAGCATCGTACGGTCGGCACGCTACTCAACGCGTTGATTGGCGCAGGCTTCACGATTCAACACGTCAACGAATGGGGCCCGAGCGATGACGAAGTGGCCGCGCAACCGGCGCTCGCCGAAGAACGCGAGCGGCCGATGATGATGCTGGTCGCCGTACAGCGCTGACCGCAAAAAGAAAGGGCCGATCCCAATCGGCCCTTTTTCATTTCAACGTGTGGCGACGATGAACAACCGCGGAAACGGCAACAACACCGACCCATCCGCCAGCGCCGGATAAGCCTTCGCAACCTCCGCCAGATAGCGCGCCAGATACTCCGCCCGCTCCGCTTCCGTCAGCGGGCTGAGGAACGGAATCAAACCGCTGCCCTTGAACCACTCGACTACACCTGAAGCGCCGCCCGCCAGTTGATGGTGATAGGTGGTGCGCCACACATCGACCCGCGAGCAATGCGGACGCAGCATCGAAAAGTAAGCACTGGCATCCGCCATCTCGGTCCGCTGCCCCGCCGCACCGGCCAGTTTGCTGGCCCACGGCCCGCTGGCAGCCACTTCACGCATCAATCGATGGGACGGCTCGTTGAGGTTGTCCGGCATCTGAATCGCCAGACTGCCACCCTGCGCCAGCTTGCCCGCCAGCGCCGGCAACAACGCCCCGTGATCCGGCACCCACTGCAACACCGCGTTGGCGAAAATCACATCGAATGGCCCCGCATCCGCCCATTTATCAATGTCCGCCACCTCGAACCGCAACTGCGGCAGTCGCTTGCGCGCGGCGTCGATCATGTCCGGCGAACTGTCGAGGCCCTGCACGTTCGCCCCCGGGAAACGCTCCACCAGCAGCTCGGTCGAGTTGCCGGGGCCGCAACCGATATCGACCACGGAGCGCGCCTCCCGCGTGGGAATCGCCGCCAGCAGGTCTCGGGCCGGGCGGGTGCGTTCATCTTCGAAAGCGACGTATTGTTTGGCGGACCAGGTCATTGCGTTCTCCTGTCAGGACTTTTGCAGTGGTTCGCTACGATACATCGACTCCCTGTGCATTCCCTATCCGACTTAAGACGTGGCGGCATTGAGTATTTATTTTCGAGGACCTCGCTTCCATAAAAAAACCGGCCGATGGCCGGTTTTTTGAAAGACTCCGCACTAGTCGTAATAGCCAACTGTCTTCTTCAACTGCTCCGAATACTCGTAGATATCGTCTACCGAGCTAATGGGATGGCGAGTTTCGTTTTTCTCTTCGTCGAAAATGCCAATGTACTTTTGCGAACGATTGAAGTGCAGGCGACAAATCGGTTTCCGATTGTTGTCATCGAGCAAGATTCCGAAATAGCTCTGTGTGTCACGTTGTACGATTCGTTTGGCATCGACAATCGATCGAACGACCGCCCGAACGATGTGATAACCCTCGAGCTCTTCCAGAGTGGTCATGATCTTGTCGTCTGACTCATCACGAGGCTCGACCGGATCTGTTCCACTGGCTACCGTCGGAATAGATGCCAATGCCGGCTGGATCGCCCCACTCATGGCGGACTTGAGACGATCATTGATCTGATCATTCAGGAACTGTACGACTGCCTTTCTCGTCAGCTCATGAAACTGATCCCGCACCTTCTGCGTAATAACCCCGTCGTAGACTCGGGAAGCAAAAACTTTAACGAAGTCGTCATCCGGTTTGGTGACCTGCGAGGCGATGACCTTCTTGATCTGGCTGACGTATTTCAACTCACCTGCGGCATTGATGATCGACTCGACGTCGAATGCGGACTTGGTGAGCTTGATGAGTTCTGGCACCGAATACTCATCGATATCCAGAAGATCCAGTTCAAGGAAGGGCTTCTCATCCATCTTGTTCGGCGCATCCAGATCGGTGAAGAACTTGTAGACCTGGCCGTTGGTGAGGATGGAGATCCTGGCACTGGTGACGTGGAAATAACGGAACAGCTGCGAGGCGTGATTGATGTGCAAGGGTTCGCCGATCTTCTTGCACTCAATGAGGATCTGTACTTCTCCCTCTTTCATGATCGCGTAATCGATTTTTTCGCCCTTCTTCGTGCCGATGTCGCAGACAAACTCCGGCGTCACCTCTGTCGGGTCGAATACGTCGTAACCCAGAACAGTACTGATGAAGGGCATGACAAACGCATTTTTTGTCGCCTCTTCAGTCTGGATTGCAGCGCTCTGCAACCGGACTTTGGCGGCAAGACTGGCTAACTTTTCGAAGAATTCCATGAGCGGCCTCTGACTGGGTTTCTATCCGTGCACTCGCATGCTGGCAAATTGATTGCCATTTGATCGTAGACGCAAACCTAGACAATGAAAGTCTTCCAGCTAAAACCCTGATGCAGGGCAATCATTTCCCATCGACCGAAAGCATCGGCAAGCAGAATTTTCCTCCCTCCCCCGCTGTCTGAATTTCAAGCTCCCCCCACAAGGAACACCGCCATGAAATTCGCAAAGATTTCCCAGACGCTCGCACTCTGGGCCGGCAGTCCGAAGACGTTCATGGGGGCTTTGATTCTGATCGGGTTGTGGGGGTTGAGCGGGCCGATTTTTCATTTCAATGACACCTGGCAGCTGATCATCAACACCTCGACCACGATCATCACGTTCCTGATGGTGTTCCTGATCCAGAACACCCAGAACCGCGATACCGACATCCTGCATTTGAAGATCGACGAGTTGTTGCTGGTAACCAAAGAAGCGCAGAACGCGATGCTCGGGCTTGAGGCGCTGGATCTCAAACAACTTGAAGCGTTGCGCAAACACTACCGGGCATTGGGTGAAGGCGAGGTTTTCAACCTTGACGGGTTAGGTGAAAAGAGCAAACCGAAGCAGGACCTGAATGACTGCTGAGCAAAAAAAAACGGCGCCTTGAGCGCCGTTTTTGTTCGACCCGGTTTCAGCGACTGGCTTGCAGCGCTCGCGCCATTTCCAGATGGCTTTGCAGTTTCGGCAGGGTCTCGTCGGCGAAAGCCTTGATCTCCGGCACGTCGGTGGTCTGGGCTTCCTGCTGGATCTGTTCGATGGCTTCTTCCGTGGCCTTGACCTGGCTCGCGGCGTAAGCCTGATCGAAAGACGCCCCGTCCTTCACTTCCGGAATCAGCGCTTTGGCCTTGTCGGCGATTTCTTCACGGGGGGCGATGGGCAAATCCAGTTTTTTAGCGATTTTCGCCAGATGCTGGTTGGCCGTGGTGCGGTCGTTGATGACCACGATGGTGTAATCCTTGACCTCTTTGGATTCGGCCTTGCTGTGGGCCTGGCGACTGGCCTCGATGTCGGCCATGCCTTTGGCCGAGGCTTCGTTGATGAAGTCGGCGGGCGACTGGGCAAATGCGCTGCCGGCACTCAAGCCCAGCAGGGTGACAAAACTGATATTGCGTACTCGGGTGGCCATCCGGCTCATGGTCGCGCCCTCCTTCTCGGCAAATTCAAGCGGGAGCTTGCGCCCCCGCCTCTCAATCAAAACAACCTTCGCCGACTACTTCGATTTCTGAGCGGGCTTGCGGCCCATTTCAGTTTTAGGTTCTTTATCGACAGTCGTGGTGGTGGTTTTCCCACCCTTGCGACCGGCTTCAGAGGCCTTCGTTCGATCGTTGGCAAAGTTTCCCGAGTTCGAGTTTCTTGAGTTAGGCATGATTCTCTTCCTCTTGGTGTTGATCGTCAGCGAGCAGATGCCCGCCTGGATTGAGAATTCGCCAACCCCCAAAGGTTTAGAAAAGTTGCCGTTGCCGCGACGAACGGCGGCCGCCAGTCAGATATCCCGCGCCCGATGATTTTCCCGTTTGGCGGCGTACATGGCCTGATCGGCGTGGCGAAACAGTTGCTGCTCGTGATGACCATGTTCGGGAAAACGCGCGACGCCGATGCTCGGTTCGATGTGCAGGTTGTGCCCGTCGAGACGCATGGGTTGCACCAGCACCTGTCGGATTTTTTCCGCCACGCTGTCGGCATCGTCGGGGGCGTGGACGCTGTGCAGCAGCACTACGAATTCGTCACCGCCGATGCGCGCCACGGTGTCGGTCTCGCGCACGCAGCCCTTGAGGCGGTTGGCCACGGTCTGCAGGAGCATGTCGCCAACGCCGTGGCCGAAGGTGTCGTTGACCTGTTTGAAGCGATCCAGATCGACATACAGCAGCGCCATGTGCCCCGATGTTTCCCGAGCGCTGGCCAGTGCAGCCTTCAGTCGATCACGCAACAATTCGCGATTGGGCAATTGGGTCAATTGATCGTATTGCGCCATGCGCCGCAGGCGGGCGTGCAATTGCTGGCGTTCGATGGCGGTGGCGACCTGGGCGCAGACGTATTGCAGCAGTTCCTTGTCGCGCTCGGTGTAGCGTTCGCCGCCGGGTAGGCTTTTGACGATCAGCGCGCCGATGGTGCCGTTCTTCGAGTTCAACGGCACACCGAGCCAACACGGTGATTGCTGCCCTGCCACCAGCGCTTCAAACCCTGCCGGGGCCTGCGGGCAATCCGGGGTCAGCAGAATCGGCTGGCCGCTGCGGATGACCTCGGCGCACAGCCGACCGGTCACAGTGCCGGGTTGCTCCGGTTGCAACTCGTCATCGTCGACGTGATAGGGGAAATTCAGTTTTGCGCAGTGTTCGTCGTACAGCGCCACGGAAAAATTCAGCGCCGGCAACCACTCGCCGATGATCGTGTGGATGCGTTTGAACAGCGCCAGCAGATCCTCCGCCGCATGGGCCGCTTCGGAGATCGCATACAACGCGGCCTGACGGGACTCGGCCAGTTTGCGCTCGGTGATGTCCCGGGCCACGGCGATGCGCAGCTGATCGACTTCCGACCAGCGCGCCGACCAGAGGATGTGCACAAGGCTGCCGTCCTTGCGCACGTAACGGTTTTCGAAATTGTGCTTGGGCTCGCCGCCCATGATGTCCCTGGCGGCGGCCAGGGTGCGCTCACGGTCGGCGGGATAGACGTAGTCGATCATCGACTGGCCGATCAGCTCGTCAGGGGTGTAGCCGAGAATCCGCTCGCAGGCTGCGCTGACAAAAACGAAGCGACCTTGTTTGTCGACCGCGCAAACGGCGTCCAGCAACAGATCGATGTAACTCGCCAAGGGCGCAGAATTTCGGCTTTCCATGGTTCAGCGTGGGTGTCCGGGCAATGCAGCACTGATCAACCGTCCCTGACCTCGACCTCGCGTCCCAGCGATTTTTTTCAAGTCTTGCTCGGCATCAGCCCCGGCAACGCGTGCACCAGAGCATTGATGGCGAAACCGATGAACATTACCCCGCACAACCGGGTGATGGCCAGTTCATGGCGCTGATACAGCGTCCGCACCTGACGGGCGCCGACAACGCCAATGAGAATAGCGTAGGCGAGCAATCCGCCGAGGAAACTCAAAGCGATCAGCATCGGCAGCATCGACCAGTTGAGCAGTTCGGCGCGACTCGACAGCAGCGCGGTGAATGTCGCAACCGCCACCGGGTAGGCCTTGGGGTTGGTCAGGCCGAACAGGATGCCGTGCCAGAACGGCTGACGCGCCGCGCCCTGGGGTTGGTTGCCATTGCTGCGTTTGGCCCGCACTGCGCGCCAGCCGAGCCAGAACAGGTACAGACCGCTGAGTACACCGAGCACATCGAACGCGGTACTGCCGATTTCCCGGGCGCCGACAATCGCGATCAGCGCGGTGCTGCACCAGATCACATCGCCCAGCAGATGCCCGCACAGGAACCCCGCCCCGGCCCGACGACCGCGCGCGGCACCAATGCCGAACACCGCCAGCACACCCGGTCCCGGCGTGATGCCGTAGATGAAACCCGAGGCCAGCACGGCCATAAGCAACGATGGAGTCATGGAATACCTGCAAGCGCCGGAAAACGTGGCCGCCAGTCTATCCCAGCGGTTTGTGAATATTCACGACTCGTTGAAAAAACGCATCCCCGCGTAGGGCTTTTGCCGACACGCGGCCAGACGCGAGGCCAAATCGCCGACATGGGCTTCGAGCTTGTGCCCGTCCGGGTCGAGGAAGTAGAACGACGCACCTTCGCTGCGGTTGTCGCGCCATTCCTGCACGTTGGCGGCGCGAAGCTGTTGCACGAACAGCGGGAAATCCGCAGCGCCGAGGCTGAAGGCGTAGTGGGTGTAGTCGGCGGCGGGCTCGGGTTGGCGTTGCGCATCGAGGGACAGGCACAACCACAGGCCCGGGAGCGAGAGATAGGCACCGGCATCCCACGTGGCCTCGACTTGCAGCTTGAGGACGTCGCGGTAAAACGTGAGGCTGCGATCCAGGTCGCTGACGGCGAGGGTCAGGTGGTTGAGGCCGGTGAGCATCGGTCAGTAACCTCGCAGGTCTTCGGGGAGGGTGTATTGCTTGCCGTCGTAGGTCAGGGTGATTTGGGTGTTCTTCAGGTTGGTGGTTTTGGAAACGCACTCTTTGCCTGACTGGGTCGATGTGTACACCACGCCACTTGAGGACACGATCAGATCAGCGAAACCGTTATGGCTGGACGAGCCGATTTCCACGCTTCTGAGGATTTTCGTGTCCTTGGTGTCGCACTCACCGCCACCCTCGCCAAATTCCTTGCGAATGACCAGACCTTCGAGCACCGGTCTCAACTTGGCGCCTTCGCGTACATACAGCGCCAGATCGGTTTTCGCGTAGGGGTTGGCCCGAGAAAGCTGATCGGCAAACTTCGTACGCAGGCCAAATGCGCGAACGTCGGACGCCAGGCGGTAGCGAGCCGTGTCGATGGTCAGGTCCTCGAAACGGATGGCATCGGAGTTGTAGGCTCCAGGCTTGGCGTAAGTCGCCAACGGCTTGGCATTCGCGGCGTTGAGGAGCGACAACTCCAGATCGAACACGCCGTCGTGATCACCTTCGGAGTCGGACACGAATGTGGATTTTGCCGAGATCGCCTTGTCCGGGAAGGCCGGCCACACTTTGCAGCGTGACAGGGAGTGACCGTCGAATTTCTTTATCTCACAGGCGGCGTGGGCCTGAGTGGTGACGGCCAGAAAGCCGAGGGCGATGAAAAGTCGGGTTGGGGTGAGCATTGTTCTTCCTTGAAATAAGTCGCGTTGGTTCTGTATCACTCGATGGCCTGGAAACCTTTAGGCAATACGTAGGATTTTCCGTCGTAGCGAAGGGTTGTCAGCACAGGTTTACCGGCTGTGGTTTTTTCTTCACAAGTGTCTGGATCACCTTTTCCAACAACTCCCGTCGTCACCGATTTGACGATCAGATCGGCGTAACCATGAGAACTGGTCTTTCCAATTTCGATAGTGCGCAGGGTACTGGCACGTTCGCCCGCACAATTTCCATCCCATTCTCCGTTGTAGCGATACATCACAAGCCGATCCAGAACTGGCCGTAACGTGTCGCCCTCTTTCACGTAAAGGGACAGCGAAGTCTCATCCATGGGATTGACGCGGGAAGAGCCTTTGAAAACGACCCGTACACCAAAGGCCCGAATTTCAGGGGTCAATTTGTAGCGCGCGGTATCGAACTCCACACTTTCCAGCGCGAAGGCATCGGACAAGAATGCAGAAGGCTTGTAATAGGTGGCCAGAGGTTCTGAACCTTCGACCGAAACGACAGAAAGAGCAAGGTCGTAACTACCGACATCACCGGTTTTGCCATACACCGGATCCGGCTCGAATTTAGAAACAGCCTTGAGTGTCAATCCGGAATACGCCGGCCACTCTTTGCAAACAGAAAAATCCCGCTTGTTCGCCACCTGCGCAGGCACACAATCAGCCAACACCTGCCCCGCCATCAACGCCCCGCATAGCACCAGACACCCCATCACCCCAGACTTCACTGTCACGCCCCACTCCTTGATGTTTTTCAGCCGCGCACTATCCCCTCCCCGATCCGCCGATTCAACCAGTTCAACGCCTGATCCCCACCCCGCCGCTTGTGCCATGCCGAGACAAAGGTGAACGGTGCGATCTCGAACGGCGGTGGCACGACGATCAGCGCCTCCTCATCAATATCATTCAACGCCCGCGAAGCCACCGTGAGGATCAGATCCGTGCCACTGATGAACTGCGGCGCAACGCTCCAGTGCGGCAGGCTGACGGCGACGCGGCGGCGCTCGCGCAGGGCGGTCAGGGTACGTTCGATTTCCGGGGTGCCGCTGCCGCGCATTTCCAGCAAGACGTGGGGACGGGAAAGGTAGGTTGGCAGGTCGAGAACACCACCGGCGGGAAGGCTTTGACGATCCAGCAGGCAGACGTAGCGCTCTTCGAAAAGCGGCGTGCTGCACAACTCACCGGGCAATTCCGGGAGCACACCGGCAGCGAGATCAATATCGCCGTTGAGCAGCCCTTCGACCATGCCCTCGCGGCTGGCGTGGCTGATTTGCAGGTCGATGCCCGGTGCTTCGCGGCGCAACGTACGAATCAGGCCGGGCAGGATGATCGCCGCGCCATAGTCCGACATCGCAAGCCGAAAGGTCCGGCGGGCGCTGGCTGGGTCGAAGGCGTTCGGCGCCAGCAGCGATTGCACCTGAGCCAGGGCCTCGGCCAGAGGTGCAACCAGTTCCAACGCTCGGGCGGTAGGCACCAGCCCCGAACCGGCCCGCACCAGCAGCGGATCACCGAGCAAGTCGCGCAATCGGGCCAGCGCATGGCTGACCGCCGGTTGGCTCAAGTGCAGACGCTCGGCCGCACGGGTGACGTGCTGCTCGCCGAGCAAGGCGTCGAGGATCACCAGCAGGTTGAGATCGATGAGCCGAAGATCATTCATCTGATGCATGTTCCGCATGACAAAACAGAATTTAAATCTGCGCGACGAATACCCTAGAGTCCAGCAAAACCTTGCTGGAGAACGATCATGAGTACGTTGCAGTGGGCCGGTCTGTTGCTACTGGCGGCAGTGGCCGGGGCTGTCGTCCCGTTTCAAAGTGCAATCAATACCAATCTGGCCCGAGGGTTGGGCCATCCCTTGTGGGCGACGTTGGCGTCATTGCTGGTCAGCGTGCTGGTGTTGTTGCCGGTGATTATCGCGCTGCGCTTGCCATTGCCATCGCTGGCATTCATCGGCAAGGCGCCGCTGTGGATGTGGGCCGGTGGCGCGTTCGGGGTGTGTTTTGTGGCACTGGCAGTGGTGTTGGTGCCGAAACTCGGGGCATCGGGTTTTGTCGCGCTGGCATTGGCCGGACAGGTGCTGGCATCGATGGTGCTGGATCACTTCGGATTGTTCGGGCTGCTGGAGAAGCAACTCACGTTGCCCCGGGTATTTGGCGCGGTGTTGCTGATGGCGGGCGTGGTGCTGATCCAGTTTTCCCTGGCGCTGGAAAAAAGCGCCACCGCTGCTGGATAACAGGGCAAAGGTAAGCCCTTCACTACCAGGGTCGTCGGGCATTTCACCGCCTTACAACCCTGCGGGGTATCGCCCTACAAGCAAAACTCCAACAGCCCTCAGCGTTATCGGATACGGCCGATTCTGACCCGAAGTCGCGCTCTGTAAAGTCTGGCAACACACACAAATTGAAACACCCCATGGATTGCCATGCTCAAGGAGAGCTGCTTTGAACCATCTGCCCGATACCACCGCCCATACCTTCACCAACTACCGCAAAGTCATCGCGCTGGCCGACCACGACTGGGAGGCCGCCGAAGCCGGAAAAATCGCGGCCCTCAACGTCGAAGTCAAAGGCTGCAACCAGTTGCTCGATCAGCACGGGCGCCAGTTTCATCATTTCTGCACCACGTCCTATCTGGGCCTGGATCACCACCCCGCCCTGCTGGAAGGCGCCATCGCGGCATTACGTGAAACCGGCACACTGCGCGTAGCCAACTCGAAAAACCGCTGCAAACTGGCGCTGCTCGACCGATACGAAAGCGAACTGTCGCAATTGTTTGGCGCCGTGTGTCTGAGCACTCTGTCCTGCAGCGCCGCGAGTGCGGGGATCCTGCCGCTGCTGGCCAGCGGTGTGTTCACCCAGGGCCGTCCGCCGGTGATGGTGTTCGATCGTCTGGCTCACTATTCGATGAATCACCTGAAGGCCAGTTGCGCCGACGAAACCCAGGTATTGACCTGCCCCCACAACGACATGGATTTTCTCGAATCGGTGTGCCAGCGCCACACAACGGTCGTCTATATCGCCGACGGTGCCTACAGCATGGGTGGTGTGGCCAATCTGGACGGTCTGCTGTACCTGAAAGAACGTTACGGTCTGTTTCTATATCTCGATGATTCTCACGCGTTGTCGGCGGTCGGCAGCAATGGCGCCGGTCTTGTGCGGCCAAGAATGCCGACGCTGGATGAGGACTGCCTGATCGTCGCGTCACTGGCCAAATCGTTCGGGGCCAGCGGCGGGCTGGTGATGCTCGGGAATGAGCGGCAGCGGAAACTGATCCAGCGTTACGGCGGGCCGAGCAACTGGTCGCAAAGTCTCAATTGCGCGGCCATAGGTGCAGGCCTTGCCTCGATCCAGCTGCATCGCAGTGCAGAGCTGCGCGCGTTGCAGGTTCGGCTCCAGGCCAATATTCGCCTGTTCGACAGTCTGGTGAGCACCGAGCAGCACGGCAGCCCCATGGCCATTCGCCTGATTAACTGCGGCGAGGCCGCGCTGGCCACTCGCATCGCCATTGAACTGGCCGAACACGGCTTTTTCACCAGCGCCGTGTTTTTTCCGGTGGTGGCTCAAGGTAAAGCCGCGATCCGCGTGACCCTGCGCGCCGACATGGAATCGACACTGATCCATCAATTCTGTGATTTGATCACCGGACTGTTACTGACTCACCGCGGCCATCGCGACCGCTGAACCTTCACGGACGACTCATGAACCCCGGCCTCATCCTGCTCATTACCTGCTCCACCGTGTTCCTCGCCCAGTTGGGCATGAGCATTTACCTGCCGGCGTTGCCGCAGATCGCCGGGCATTTGCAAGTCGATGCAACGCAGGTTGCTTGGGGCTTGTCGCTGTACCTGATCGGCATGGCATTGCCGATGTTGCTCTGGGGCAGCCTTGCACAACGCGTCGGACGCAAACCGGTGCTGCTGGCGGCGCTGGGGATTTATGGGCTGGCGAATCTGGCGTTGCCGCTGGGTTCGACGCTGGAGTCGTTCCTGCTGTTGCGACTGGTTCAGGGGATCGGCGCCAGCGGTATTTCGGTGATGGCGCGGGTGCTGATCCGAGACAGTTTCCGGGGCGATCTGCTGGCGAAGGCGTTGTCGTGGATTTCGATTTCGTTTGTGGTCGCGCTCGGGATCGGGCAATACGCCGGCTCGCTGATCCAGGTGACGCTGGGCTGGCAGGCGATCTTCCATCTGCTGGGTGCGGTCAGCCTGTTGATGGCCGTGATTGTTTCGCGCCTGAGTTTTCCAGAACTTGTCGAAGCGCCTACAACCGCTTCGCCCTGGGCGGTCTATCGAATGATTCTGGTCCATCGAGCGTTTCTTCTACCGGCGCTCGCGGGCGGTCTGGGTTACGGCGTGATCATCGCGTTCAACAGCGCTGCTCCGTTGATTCTGCAAGGCCCGTTCAACTGGTCGACGACCGACTACGGACTGTTGGGCTGGCCGATCAGTGCGGCGTATTTTCTGGGGGCGCTGGCGGTCAATCGCTTTGTCTTGCGCACCGGTCAGCACTGGTTGATGGCATTGGGAGTGGGATTGGTGATGGCCGGAAGCGGGGTGATGCTGGCGGGCAGCCTGTTGGCCAGCGCCGTTGCCTGGCTGCTTTGGTTGCCTTACTGCGTCGCCGTGTTCGGCCAGTCGCTGAACTATCCGATCAGCCTGTCACGGGCCAACGATGGCGCGCCGATTGCCGGCGCTTACGCGATGGCCCTGAGCGGTTTCATTCATCAATTGATGGCCGCACTGATCGGCGCGGTGGCCAGCCTGCTGGCCGGTCCACACGCATGGCCGCTGTCGCTGCTGTGTTGCATTCTGGCGGCGGGCGCGGTGCTCTGCACGAGGTTCACGCCCGAGCGCCAGTCCGCTTAAAACGCGCTGCGGAAAATCTCCTCGATCTGCCGCTGATCCGCCGCCCGCGGGTTGGTGAAACCGCAGGCGTCTTTCAGGGCATTGGCGGCAAGAACAGGGATGTCGGTGCATTTGGCGCCGAGGTCACGCAAGCCGCCGGGGATGTCGACGTCTTTGGCCAGGCAGCGGATCGCGTCAATCGCGGCTTTTGCGCCCTCCTCCGGGCTGAAACCACGGATGTCAGCGCCCATGGCGTGGGCCACATCGGTGAGGCGATCGGCGCAGACCAGCGCGTTGAACGTCTGCACATGGGGCAGCAACACCGCGTTGCACACCCCGTGAGGCAGGTCGTAGAAACCGCCCAACTGGTGCGCCATCGCATGCACGTAGCCGAGCGAGGCATTGTTGAACGCCATGCCGGCGAGAAACTGCGCGTACGCCATGTTTTCCCGCGCCGCCAGATCGCTGCCGTCGCGTACCGCCAGACGCAGGTTGTTGCTGATCAGGGTCATCGCTTTCAGCGCGCAGGCATCGGTGATCGGGTTGGCGGCGGTGGACACGTAGGCTTCGATGGCATGGGTCAGCGCGTCCATGCCGGTGGCGGCGGTCAGGCTTTTCGGCATGGCGACCATCAGCGCCGGATCGTTGACCGACAGCAGCGGCGTGACATTACGGTCGACGATGGCCATTTTCACGTGGCGGGTTTCGTCGGTGATGATGCAGAAGCGGGTCATCTCGCTGGCCGTGCCGGCGGTGGTGTTGATGGCGATCAATGGCAGTTGCGGCTTGGCCGATTGATCGACTCCTTCGTAGTCACGGATCTGCCCGCCGTTGGTCGCACAAAGGGCGATGCCCTTGGCGCAGTCGTGGGGCGAGCCGCCGCCGAGTGACACGACGAAATCACAGCGGCTGTCCTTGAGCAGCGCCAGCCCGGCCTCGACATTGGTGATGCTCGGGTTGGGTTTGGCGCCGTCGAAGATCACCGAATCGATGTCCTGCATCGCCAGTTTCTCGGCGATCATCGTCGCCACGCCAGCCTTGGCCAGGCCGGCGTCGGTAACGATCAGCGCCTTGCGAAATCCGTAGTTGCGAATCGCATTCATGGCTTCGTCGAGGCAGCCGCTGCCCATGATGTTTACGGCGGGAATGAAAAAGGTGCTGCTCATGGCGCGTCTCCTGACAGGGGCCGGATCGACTCCTGCGATCCGGCGGATGCATACAGGATCGACCGATCGGTCACGGCAGATGTTGATCTGGCTCAATGCCCGCTCGTGATAAAGTCGCCGCCCATCTGCCCCTTGTTTTGAGACGTGCCCTGCAATGACCGATTTTCTGGATGTCGACGCCACCCTCGAAGACTGGAACGCGTTACGCGCCACCACTGACTTCAGCGGCTTGCTGGTGGGCAACGGCGCCAGCCGCGCGGTGTGGGACGATTTCGGCTATGACTCGCTGTTCGAAAACGCCCGCACGGTGGAAGAAAAGCCCCTGAGCCCGTCGGAACTGAGCGTGTTCGACGCCATGCAGACACGCAGTTTCGAGCAGGTGCTCGGCGCGCTGAAAACCACCAGCCGGGTCAACAAGGCACTGGCCGTCAGCTCGGCCGCACCGCGCAATCGCTACTACGCGATCAAGGAAGCGCTGATCAATGCCGTCCACGATTTGCACATTCCGTGGCGACTGGTCGAAGCGTCGACCCTGACGATCCTGAACCGCGAACTGGCCAGTTATCGAACGGTGTTCACCACCAATTACGACCTGCTCAACTACTGGGCGCTGCAACACCGGGGCGAGGCCATCGATGACCTGTTCAACGGCCCCGACGCGAGCTTCGATCTGTGCGAAAGCCACACTGAAAAACCGCGTCTGCTGTACCTGCACGGCGGCCTGCATCTGGTACGCAACCAGGACGGCAGCGCCCGCAAACTGACCGCGACCGAAGGCACGCTGCTCGGCAGTTTCGCGATCAACAACACCCTCAAGACCCTCGACGACGTGCCGCTGTTCGTCAACGAAGGTCCGAGCGCGGACAAGCTCAAGACCATCCGCAGCTCCGATTATCTGTCGTTCTGCTACGACCAGTTGCTCGAACATGGCGACAGCCTGTGCATCTTCGGCCACGCCCTGGGCGAGCAGGACAGCCACATCGTGCGTGCCCTGCGGCTGGCGAAACCGAAAACCGTGGCGATCTCGATCTACCCGCGCAGCGCGGCGTTCATCCAGCACCAGAAGCGGCATTACGCGAAGGTGTTCGAGGGCACGGGCGCCGAATTGCGGTTCTTTGATTCCAAAAGCCACGCGCTGGGGAATCCGAAGCTGTCGGTGCCCGTCGAAGTCTGATCACTCTTCGCTGCTGTGCACGACCACCAGCAGTTGTGCCTGCTCCTCGCCCACCGAGCGGATCCGGTGCGGTTTCTGCGCATTGAAGTGCAGCGCGTCGCCCCGTTCCAGCAGTACCCGTTCGTTCATGAAGTCCACTTCGACCCGGCCTTCATGGACGAACAGAAACTCCTCGCCCAGATGTTCCTTGAAGGTCTTGTCGGTGAATTCAGTCGGCGGATAGATGATGAACGGCAGCAAACTGCGCTCGCTGACCTGATGGGCCAGCACCGCATAGCCGGGGCTGTGATCGTTGGCCGCCAATGACTGGCGTTCGTGGCTGCGCACCAGGCTGTAGCTGTCGAGGCTGACGTTGTCTTCAGAGAACAGCTCCTCGACCTTCACATTCAGCGCTTTCGCCAGTTTCAACGCAGCGGCAATCGACGGCGTGTTCAACCCGCGCTCGACTTTCGACAGATAACTCTTGGTCATGCCGGATTTCTCGGCCAGTGCCTCAAGGGTTACGCCAAGTTTTTTTCTCAATAATTTCAAACGGATAGACATGCGAAGCGATTATTCCAGCAAAGGAAAGACGATTTGTCCTTGCCAATGACACAAAGTGTCATATAGCCTCTTAAGTGTCATCCATGGCAACCACCACAGGACACGGATATGGCGAAGACATTAGCACTACCCAAAGACCAACTGGTCAAGCAAGCGCTGACCCAGATGCAAAAAAGCCTGGCGGATAATACGTGGACGGACCGGCAAAAGCTGGCCCTGACCTGCCGGATCCTCTTCGAAAACGGCCACGATTCGGGCCTGGCCGGGCAGATTACCGCCCGTGGCCCGCAGCCGGGCACTTACTACACCCAGCAACTGGGGCTGGGGTTCGATGAAATCACCGCGAGTAATCTGCTGCTGGTCAACGAAGACCTGGAAGTGCTCGAAGGTCACGGCATGGCAAACCCCGCCAACCGTTTCCACAGCTGGGTGTACCGCGCCCGGCCGGATGTGAACTGCATCATCCACACTCACCCGACGCACATTGCCGCGCTGTCGATGCTGGAAGTACCGTTGCAGATTTCCCACATGGACCTGTGCCCGCTGTACGACGACTGCGCCTTCCTTGAAGGCTGGCCGGGCGTCCCGGTCGGTAACGAAGAAGGCGAACTGATTGCCGGGGCGTTGGGCGACAAACGGGCGATCCTGCTTTCCCACCACGGTCAGCTGTCCACCGGCACGACCATCGAGGAAGCCTGTGTCATCGCGCAATTGATCGAGCGCGCCGCCAAACTGCAATTGCTGGCCATGGCCGCCGGGACGATCAAACCGATCATTCCCGAACTGGGTCGCGAGGCCCATGACTGGGTCTCGAAACCCAAACGCCACGCCGCGGCCTTCAACTACTACGCCCGGCAGAACCTGCGCCAGCACGCCGATTGCCTGAACTGAATACCTCATCCTTGCGGAGCACTCTCATGTCCAACATTCACGGCATCATCGGCTACACCATCACCCCGTTCGGCGCCAACGGCGAAGGTCTTGACCTGCCGGCCCTCGGACGTTCGATCGACCGCCTGATCGCCGGCGGCGTCCACGCCATCGCGCCACTGGGCAGCACCGGCGAAGGCGCCTACTTGAGCGACGCTGAGTGGGACCAGGTCGCCGAATTCAGCATCAAACACGTGGCCAAACGGGTGCCGACCGTGGTCAGCGTATCCGACCTGACCACCGCCAAAGCGGTGCGTCGCGCACGCTTCGCCGAAGCCCATGGCGCCGATGTGGTGATGGTGCTGCCAGCCTCCTACTGGAAGCTGACCGAAGCGGAAATCCTCGCCCACTACCGCGCCATCGGCGACAGCATCGGCGTGCCGATCATGCTCTACAACAACCCGGCCACCAGCGGCACCGACATGTCGGTGGAGCTGATCCTGCGCATCGTCAACGGCGTGGAAAACGTGACCATGGTCAAGGAGAGCACCGGCGACATCCAGCGCATGCACAAGCTGCAACTGCTCGGCGAAGGCCGGGTGCCGTTCTACAACGGCTGCAACCCGCTGGCACTGGAAGCCTTTGCGGCCGGGGCCAAGGGCTGGTGCACGGCGGCGCCGAACCTGATTCCGCAACTCAACCTGGATCTGTACGAAGCCACGCTGGCGGGGGATCTGGGCAAGGCGCGGGAATTGTTCTACCGCCAGTTGCCGCTGCTGGATTTCATCCTCAAGGGTGGTTTGCCGGCGACGATCAAGGCCGGGCTGCGTGACACCGGGCTGGAAGTGGGTGATCCACGCCTGCCGGTGTTCCCGTTGAGCGAGGCCGGGCGCAATCAGTTGCAGGCCATTCTCAAAACCCTGCGCTGATCCTCAAGCACGACACAAACCCTGTGGGAGCGAGCTTGCTCCCACAGGGTTTTGTGCTGGATTCAAAGTACCGGCAGGGTTTTGTCCTTGATCACCTTCGTCGGCCCGTTGCTCTTCACGGCAGCGATACCTTTGGCACACGCGGCTTCCGATGAATAGGATTCGCTGCTGCCAATGATCTGGTGATTGGCCGCCTTGAGATTGAAGTACGGATGGCCGTCCTTCGTCGTTTTCTTCTCGTAGCGCTCATCCAGCGGACTGTTGCCCTGCACCGCCGCGATACCGTTTTCGGCGGCACTGTGAGAGGTGTACAACTCGCTGGTCAGAATGGTTTCGGCATTCGCCGCTTTCAGCACGAACCTGAACTGGCCGTTGCTGCTTTTGCTCAATTCATACCATCCGGACATGCTGCGTCTCCTTATCGATGGGTCACAGGGTGATTTTAGTCCCGAGTAGTCCCAGGAAACCGGCCAGCCATTTCGGATGCGCCGGCCAGGCAGGCGCGGTGGCCAGATTGCCGTGGACATGGCCGTCCGTGACCGGAATATCGATGTAGGTGCCGCCGGCCAGCCGCACTTCCGGGGCACAGGCCGGATAGGCGCTGCATTCGCGTCCTTCGAGAATCCCCGCCGCCGCCAGCAGTTGCGCGCCGTGACAGACGGCAGCAATCGGCTTGCCGGCCTTGTCGAAAGCCCTCACCAGTTCCAGAACCTTTTCGTTCAGCCGCAGGTACTCCGGCGCACGGCCACCGGGCACCAGCAACGCGTCGTAGTCCTTGGCATCGACCTTGGCGAAATCGAAGTTCAGGGCGAACTGGTGACCGGGTTTTTCGCTGTAAGTCTGATCGCCCTCGAAATCATGGATCGCGGTGCGCACGGTCTTGCCGGCGGCTTTGTCGGGGCACACGGCGTGGACGGTGTGACCGACCATTTGCAGGGCCTGGAACGGCACCATCACTTCGTAGTCTTCGACGTAATCGCCGACCAGCATCAGAATCTTTTTCGCGGCCATGGACAGGACTCCTCTGGTGAATGCACAGGAGTATTCAAAGTAGTCCAAGAGCCGCGCCAGCGTCCGCAAACTGTATGGATAACTCTGCGCCTGACTGTAACAGCACGATTGGCGCGCTTTGTGGCTAGATGAATGCACCTCCCTGCCACCTTCGAATCTGGTTGCCATCATGTCTTCGCGCGAAAACACCGGCATGGCCCTGGGCCTGCTCGGCGTTGTGATCTTCAGCCTTACCCTGCCCTTCACCCGCATCGTGGTGCAGGAACTGCATCCGTTGCTCAATGGCCTCGGCCGTGCGTTGTTCGCGGCAATTCCGGCGGCGTTGCTGCTGTTGTGGCGACGGGAAAAGTGGCCGACCTGGCAACAGGTCAAAGGCCTGAGCCTGGTGATCGCCGGGGTGATTCTCGGTTTCCCGGTGCTGTCGGCGTGGGCCATGCAAACCTTGCCGGCGTCCCACGGCGCGCTGGTCAACGGTTTGCAGCCACTGTGCGTGGCGCTGTATGCCGCGTGGCTGTCCCACGAGCGTCCATCGAAAGCCTTTTGGGCCTGCGCCGCGTTGGGCAGTGCGTTGGTGCTGGGTTATGCGTTGTACACCGGCGCCGGCAGCATTCAGGCCGGTGATTTGCTGATGCTGGGTGCGATTGCGGTGGGTGGTCTGGGATATGCCGAGGGCGGGCGTCTGGCCCGGGAGATGGGCGGCTGGCAGGTGATCTGCTGGGCGCTGGTGCTGTCGACGCCGTTGCTGATCGGCCCGGTGCTGTATCTGGCGTTGCAGCATCAGGGCGCGGTGTCGACGAAAACCTGGTGGGCCTTTGGGTACGTCGCGCTGTTCTCGCAATTCCTGGGTTTCTTCGCCTGGTACGCCGGGCTGGCCATGGGCGGCATTGCCCGGGTCAGTCAGATCCAGCTGTTGCAGATCTTCTTCACCATCGCGTTTTCCGCGCTGTTCTTCGGCGAACATGTGGAGCCGATCACCTGGCTGTTCGCCTGCGGGGTGATCGCGACGGTGATGCTCGGACGCAAGACGGCGGTGCGCCCGGCTCAACCGGGCACCCTACCAGCCGGGGTTCAGCTCAAGCCTTGAGCGGCAGCAAACCATCGGCGAGCAGCAGGGTTTCCAGACAATGCTCGCTGATGTGGTAGAACGCCTTGAGTTCCTGAATCTTCACCAGCAGCTGAGTCGGGTCCACCGGCTCGGCGCGCTTCACGGCGAGGATCATCTTGTTCTTGTTGGTGTGTTCCAGCGAGATGAACTCGAACACTTTGGTCTCGTAACCGCAGGCTTCGAGGAACAGCGCACGCAGGCTGTCGGTGACCATTTCCGCCTGCTGCCCGAGGTGCAAACCGTATTGCAGCATCGGCTTGAGCAGCGCCGGGCTCTGGATCTGCAGGCGAATCTGTTTGTGGCAGCACGGCGAGCACATGATGATCGCTGCGCCGGAACGGATGCCGGTGTGGATCGCATAGTCCGTGGCGATGTCGCAGGCATGCAGGGCGATCATCACCTCCAGCTCGCTCGGTGCCACGCTGCGCACATCACCGCATTTGAACACCAGCCCCGGGTGGTCGAGTTTCTGCGCGGCGGTGTTGCACAGGTTGACCATCTCTTCGCGCAGTTCGACGCCGGTGACCTCACCCTCGGCCTTCAGGGTGTTGCGCAAATAGTCATGAATGGCGAACGTCAGGTAACCCTTGCCCGAACCGAAATCCGCCACCCGCACCGGTTTGTCCAGGGCCAGCGGCGAGGACGTCAGGGCATGGCTGAAGACTTCGATGAACTTGTTGATCTGCTTCCACTTGCGCGACATCGCCGGGATCAGCTCGTATTGCGCATTGGTCACGCCCAGATCCTTGAGGAACGGACGGCTCAACTCAAGGAAGCGGTTTTTCTCGCGGTTATGCTCGGCGGACGGCACTTCACGCAATTGCTGGGGTTTGCTCATGAACAGCGAGCTCTTGCCCTTTTTGCTGTATTCGAGCTGGGCTTCGTCGGTCAGTGTCAGCAAATGCGCATTTTTGAACGATGCCGGCAACAACTCGGCAATCGTCGCCACGGCGTCTTCCAGCGGCAGATTCTTGGTGATGTCGCGGGTCTTGTAGCGATAAACGAACGACAGATTCGGCTGCGCCTTGACCGTCACCGGTTTGATGATGATCCGCTGCAGGTCCGCTTCTTCGCCGACGTACTTGGCCAGCACCAGTTTGATGAAACCGTTCTGTTCGAGGCTGGTTTGCAGCAGCTCGATGAACCGGGCGTGGTGATCGGGCGCCGGTTTGGCAGATGCGGAAGGAGCGGTAACGGACATGGGAAAAAGCGGCCTCGGACGGGCAAATCGGGAATGGGCGCTAGTTTAGGGGGGATGGGGATTGGGGACACGCTCTTATTTACCGAACGGCGTTTAAAAGCGGCCCTCACCCTAGCCCTCTCCCAGAGGTAGAGGGGACCGATTGGGGGATATTGAGGAGATACACCGACTTGAACGATTGGTTTTGAATCCATAATCGACTCGGTATTTCAGGTCGATGGATTGCGGCAGATAACTCGATCGGCTCCCTCTCCCCTCTGGGGAGAGGGCTGGGGTGAGGGGTGGCTCTCAAGCCAAACGCAAAAATCAAAGCTACCCCAACACCACCAACCGATTCGGCAATTCGTTCCTCACCTGCGTCACCGGCACATGCACCTTGAGCAACTCGCCGCACGCCTCGATGCAGGTCACGAATCCTTGCAACGTCTGACCCTGCCGCACCTGCTCGGTAAACGCCGCGACAATCGAATCCCAGCTCTTGTCGTCCAGCCGTCTGGAAATCCCTTCGTCCACCAGGATCTCCACATAGCGCTCGGCCTCGCAGACAAAAATCAGCATGCCGGTGCTGCCCACCGTGTGATGCAGGTTCTGTTCGAGAAACTGCCGACGCGCCAGGTTCGAGGCGCGCCAGTGCCGGACATGGCGCGGGATCAGATGAGTGGTGACCTTCGGCAGACGAAACACCAGGCACAGCACGACAAAACTGACCCACTGCACCAGCAACAGGCTGTGCATCGTCAGCCAGCCGGTCAGGTAATGCAGGACGCCCGGCACCACCAGCGCCAGCAGGCTGGCCCACAGCAACGGAATGTACGCGTAGTCATCGGCGCGGGCCGCAAGCACCGTCACCAGTTCGGCGTCGGTGTCGCGCTCGACCCGGGCGATGGCCTCGGCGACCTTGCGTTGTTCGTGTTCAGTCAGTAATGCCATGTCGTGAAGTGCCTGCTCGTTATTGTTATCACCAGCCGCCGGAGGAACCGCCCCCGCCTCCGGAGCCGCCCCGGCCGACGGGAAGGATACCGAGCATCTGGCAGACAAAAACAGTCAGGATGAACAACATCACCAGAAATACGAAAATTCCCGGGTGCCGCGAGACAAAGTCGTCCGAAGGATCGCCGGACGATTCGTACACGGTGGAAGGCTCGTCCAGCGGACTGCCGCCCAGCACCACCAGCATCGCCGCCACGCCATCGCTGATGCCTTTGCTGTAATTGCCGGCCTTGAACGCCGGCGTGATCACCTGATGAATGATCACTGAACTCTGGGCGTCGGTCAGGCGATCCTCCAGACCGTAGCCGACTTCGATGCGCAACTTGCGCTCGTCCCGGGCGACGATCAGCAAGGCGCCGTTGTTCTTGTCCTTCTGGCCGATGCCCCAGTGCCGGCCGAGTTCGACGCCGTAGTCCTCGATGGTGGCGCCTTGCAGGTTCGGCAAGGTCACGACCACCAGTTGCTCGCCGGTCGCCTGCTCGTGGGCCTGCAACTGCTGGCTCAATTGCGTGCGCACCGCCGGCTCGATCATCTGCGCATCGTCCACCACCCGCCCGGTCAGCGCCGGGAGGGTCAACTCGGCCCGGGCGCTGACGGCGAACAGCCACAGCATCAGCACCAGGCCCATCTTCAACGCACGCATGGGCATCACCGGCTCAGAACTTCACTTCCGGGGCCTTGTCCGCGCCGGGGCTGGTGGCTTCGAAGGTCTCACGGATCGGCAGGTCGCTGTACATCACGCTGTGCCACAGGCGACCGGGGAAGGTGCGAATTTCGGTGTTGTACTTCTGCACCGCCAGAATGAAATCCCGGCGGGCCACGGCGATGCGGTTTTCGGTGCCCTCAAGTTGCGATTGCAGGGCGAGGAAGTTCTGGTTGGCCTTGAGGTCCGGATAACGTTCGGACACCACCATCAACCGGCTCAAGGCACCGGTCAGCTGATCCTGGGCCTGCTGGAACTGCTTGAGTTTTTCCGGGTTGTCGAGGGTGCTGGCATCGACCTGGATCGACGTCGCCTTGGCCCGGGCCTCGACCACCGCCGTCAGCGTGGCCTCTTCATGCTTGGCATAGCCCTTCACGGTTTCCACCAGGTTGGGGATCAGGTCGGCGCGGCGCTGGTACTGGTTCTGCACCTGGCCCCAGGCGGCCTTGGCCTGTTCGTCGAGGGTCGGGATGTTGTTGATGCCGCAAGCGGTCAACAACGTGGCCAGCACCAGCAAGGTGGCGACCTGCAAACGCGAGCGGTAGACAGGACTGACATTCATCGTTCGGGAGCTCCCTTGCACATTTCATGAATGATCGCGCGTGAAACCTTCTGGACCGGCTCTTGGGGCATAATCGCCCGCGCCACTGGATTGCAGCGGGCCGATGGGCTAAAAAGAGGCCCTGCGCGATCACGTCGCCGAAACTGGCGCCGTACATTCGGCTGTCGTTTTTTGAATCAGCACCCGAACAACAATAGTCGCTCCCTAAATTTTGGCTGGCCGGCGTTGTAACGCCGTTTAGGCCCTTGAGAAAACTATTCATGAAGAAGCTGTGTTTGCTGGGCCTGTTCGTCAGCCTGGCCAGTCATCAGGTACTGGCCGCCACGACGCCGGTACCTCTGGAAAACAAGGACGCGTTCATCAGTAACCTGATGAAACAAATGACCCTCGACGAGAAGATCGGCCAGTTGCGCCTGATCAGCATCGGCCCGGAAATGCCCCGCGAACTGATCCGCAAAGAGATCGCCGCCGGCAACATCGGGGGCACGTTCAACTCGATCACCCGCCCGGAAAACCGTCCGATGCAGGACGCTGCCATGCGCAGCCGCCTGAAGATCCCGATGTTTTTCGCGTACGACGTGATCCACGGTCACCGTACGATTTTCCCGATTCCACTGGCCCTCGCGTCGAGCTGGGACATGGACGCCATCGGCCAGTCCGGGCGCATCGCCGCCAAAGAGGCGGCGTCCGACAGCCTCGACATCACCTTCGCGCCGATGGTCGACATCTCCCGCGACCCGCGCTGGGGCCGCAGCTCCGAAGGTTTCGGTGAAGACACCTACCTGACCTCGCGCATCGCCAAAGTCATGGTCAAGGCCTATCAGGGCGACACGCCGAGCGCGGCCGACAGCATCATGGCCAGCGTCAAGCACTTCGCCCTGTACGGCGCGGTCGAGGGTGGTCGCGACTACAACACCGTCGATATGAGCCCGGTGAAGATGTACCAGGATTACTTGCCGCCATACCGCGCTGCGATTGATGCCGGCGCCGGCGGCGTGATGGTCGCGCTGAACTCGATCAACGGCATCCCGGCCACCGCCAACACCTGGCTGATGAACGACCTGTTGCGCAAGGAATGGGGCTTCAAGGGCCTGGCGGTCAGCGACCACGGCGCGATCTTCGAACTGATCAAGCACGGCGTCGCCGCCGACGGTCGCGAAGCGGCGAAGCTGGCGATCAAGGCCGGCATCGACATGAGCATGAACGACACCCTGTACGGCAAAGAGCTGCCGGGGCTGCTCAAGTCCGGCGAGATCGAACAGAAAGACATCGACAACGCCGTGCGTGAAGTCCTCGCGGCCAAGTACGACATGGGCCTGTTCAAGGACCCGTACCTGCGCATCGGCAAGGCTGAAGACGACCCGGCGGACACCTACGCCGACAGCCGACTGCACCGTGCCGAAGCCCGCGAAGTGGCGCGTCGCAGCCTGGTGCTGCTGAAGAACCAGAACGAAACCCTGCCGCTGAAGAAAACCGCGAAAGTCGCCCTGGTCGGCCCGCTGGCCAAGGCGCCGATCGACATGATGGGCAGCTGGGCCGCCGCCGGTCGTCCGGCGCAATCGGTGACCCTGTTCGACGGCATGAGCAACGTGATCGGCGACAAGGCGAACCTGATCTACGCCCGTGGCGCCAACATCACCAGCGACAAGAAAGTCCTCGACTACCTGAACTTCCTCAACTTCGATGCGCCGGAAGTGGTCGATGACCCGCGCCCGGCCAACGTGCTGATCGACGAGGCGGTAAAAGCCGCGAAGGACGCTGACGTGGTGGTCGCAGCCGTGGGCGAATCCCGTGGCATGTCCCACGAATCGTCGAGCCGTACCGACCTGAACATCCCGGAAAACCAGCGCGAGCTGATCCGTGCCCTGAAAGCCACCGGCAAGCCGTTGGTGCTGGTGCTGATGAACGGCCGTCCGCTGACGATCCTTCAGGAGAAAGAACAGGCTGACGCGATTCTGGAAACCTGGTTCAGCGGCACCGAGGGCGGCAACGCCATCGCCGACGTGCTGTTCGGCGACTACAACCCGTCGGGCAAACTGCCGGTGACCTTCCCGCGTTCCGTGGGCCAGATCCCGACTTACTACAACCACCTGAGCATTGGCCGGCCGTTCACGCCGGGCAAACCGGGCAACTACACCTCGCAGTATTTCGATGACACGACCGGGCCGCTGTTCCCGTTCGGTTTCGGCCTGAGCTACACCGATTTCGCCCTGAGCGACATGGCGCTGTCGTCGACCACCCTGAACGCCACCGGCAAGCTCGACGCCAGTGTCACGGTGAAAAACACAGGCAAGCGTGACGGCGAAACTGTGGTGCAGCTGTACATCCAGGACGTCACCGGTTCGATGATCCGTCCGGTCAAGGAACTGAAGAACTTCCAGAAAATCATGCTCAAGGCCGGCGAGCAGAAGGTCGTGCACTTCACCATCAGCGAAGATGACCTGAAGTTCTATAACGCCCAGCTCAAGTACGCGGCAGAGCCTGGCAAGTTCAATGTGCAGATCGGCCTGGATTCCCAGGACGTGACGCAGCAGAGCTTTGAGTTGCTGTAACGGTTAAAGCTAACCGATCGTTCCCACGCTCCGCGTGGGAACGATCAACTGCGACTAGCCGCGTCTGTCCAGCAAGTTGACCACCACCCGATCCACCCAGCCCCAGATCCGCTGCTTCACCCGCCGCCACAACGGCCGGCGCTGCCATTCCTCCAGACTCACCTGCTGACTCAGGCCGAAGTCCTTCTCGAAACTCGCCACCACCGCTGCCGTCAGTGACGGATCCAGCGCCTCCAGATTCGCCTCAAGGTTGAAGCGCAGATTCCAGTGGTCGAAGTTGCACGAACCGATGCTCACCCAATCGTCCACCAGCACCATTTTCAGGTGCAGGAAACACGGCTGGTATTCGAAGATCTTCACTCCGGCCTTGAGCAGGCGCGGATAGTAGCGATGCCCGGCGTAGCGCACCGACGGATGATCGGTGCGCGGCCCGGTCAGCAGCAGGCGCACATCGAGGCCACGGGCGGCAGCCTTGCGCAGGGAGCGGCGGATTTTCCAGGTCGGCAGGAAGTACGGCGTGGCCAGCCAGATGCGCTTCTGGCCGCTGTTCAGGGCGCGGAACAGTGATTGCAAAATATCGCGATGCTGGCGGGCATCGGCATAGGCCACGCGGCCCATGCCCTCGCCCGTGTCGGGTACGCGCGGCAATCGCGGCAGGCCGAAATTCGCATGAGGTTTCCACGCGCGGCGATGGCGGTTGGCAATCCATTGGCGGTCGAACAGCAGTTGCCAGTCGAGCACCAGGGGGCCGGTGATGTGCACCATCACTTCGTGCCATTCGCTGGTGTCGTGGCCCGGCCGCCAGAACTCGTCGGTGAGCCCGGTGCCGCCGACCACCGCCAGACGCTGATCGACCAGCAGCAGCTTGCGGTGATCGCGATAGAAATTGCCGACCCAGCGCCGCCAGCTCAAACGATTGTAGAAACGCAGCTCGACGCCGGCGAGGGTCAGGCGCTGACGCAGGGTCAGAGTGAGCGCGAGGCTGCCGTAATCATCGAACAGGCAACGCACCCGCACGCCCCGCTCGGCCGCCAGCACCAGCGCCTGAATCACGGTTTCGGCGCAGGCGCCGGCCTCCACCAGATACAGCTCCAGTTCAATCTGCTCGCGAGCGCTGGCTATTTCCTCCAGCATGCGCGGGAAAAATTGCGGACCGTCGATCAACAGTTCGAAGCGATTGCCGTCCCGCCACGGGAACACTGCGCCGCGCATGTCAGCGCGCCGTGAAGATCAGCACCGCACCCACCGGCACCGACAGACTGATGGCCGACAGGCCGGCCATTTTGCGCAGGTTTTCCAGGCCCGGCAGCAGATCGAAATCCTCGGCGCTGATCACCAGCGGCTCCAGGGTCACCACTTGAAAGCGTCGGTCATCGAGACGCGTGGCGAGCAGTTCGGCAGGGTATTCATGCTGTTTGCCGTGCAGGTTGACGGTCAGCGGCAAACGTAACTCAAGTTGCGCGCCAGGGGCCAGATCGTTGATCGGGCGCAGGTCGATTTGCGTGGTGATGGTCGCCTCGGGGAATTGCTCGATCTGGAACAGCTCCTTGCGCATGCGCTCGTCGCGCAGCGGGATGCCGCTGTTGATCGAATCCAGCTCGACCTCGACTTCGGCGCGGCCATCGGGATCGACCTTGCCGTGCAACACCAGAAAGCGCTGCACTTCAGAAATATTGGCGTTTTTCGTGCTGACGAACGACAGCCGCGATGACTCGCCGTCCAGATACCAGTTGGCCTGGGCCGGCAGCGCGGCGGCGCCCAGCAGCAGGCCGGCGAAGGCGTTGCACAGAGAACGGTTGAACATTCAAGACTCGTGGGGCCGATAAACCTGCACGAACCTTAACTGCCTGAAGCCGGGATGCAAACCGGTAGTTGATTTTGCCGATCAGGGCTTGAGGCGACAGCCCTGGCGTTCGCCCTGCCATTGGGCGCTGTTGGTACGGCCCATGCCACTAGCGCTGACGAGTTTTTGCGTGCTGTCATCGGTCAATTCGCTGGGCAACCACTGCTTCACGTAGCCCCGGCAATATTCGGCGTCATTGTTCATCACGTAGCGGCACGAACAGTATTCCTTGGCGGTGTAGGCGCTGATGATGTCGGGGAAGGCCCACAGGTTTTCCCGTTCATGCCAGCCCCAGCCGAGCAGCACGACAAGCAACACCAGCAGGATGCGTCTGAACAGTTTCATGGCCGCACCGCCCCGAGCACGCGCTTGAGCAATTCGTTGTGGCGATAGCTGCCGTCGCGGTCATCGCCGTAGCGCACGATCACCAGTTTTTCACTCGGGATCACGTACAGCGCCTGGCCCCAATGGCCGAGGGCGGCGAAGGTGTCGGGCGGTGCGTCGGGCCACGGCGAGGGCGCGCCGTCCGCCGGGCGATTCAACCACCAGTGGCCGCCGGGCACGGCTTCGTCCTGATTAGCCTTGTAGCCGGCGAAGGGCTGGCGGTTGAACGCGACCCAATCCTTGGGCAACAACTGTCGGTCGTTCCAGCGTCCGTCCCGTTCCATCAGCAGGCCGATTCGCGCCAGATCCCGGGCCGTCAGGTAGGCATAGGAAGACGCGACGAAAGTGCCCGTGGCATCGGTTTCCCAGGTGGCGTGGCGGATGCCCAACGGATCGAAAAGCGCTGTCCATGGATAGTCCGGATAGCGCTGCGGGCCGACGATGGTTTTCAGCGCGGCGGCCAACAGATTGCTGTCGCCGCTGGAGTAGCGGAACGCCTGACCCGCTGGCGCGTAGCTGTCGTGATCGGCAGTGAAGGCGGCCATGTCGCGGTGGCCGCGGGTGTAGAGCATCGCCACCACCGAGGATTTCAGCGGGGCGTATTCGTAGTCTTCCTGCCAGTCGATGCCCGAGGCCCAGTGCAGCAGATCCTGGATTTTGATGGCCGGGTGTTTTTCCAGCACCGGGTAAAACTTCGCCGCCGGATCATCCAGCTTGAACAAGCCTTCGCCGTAGGCCACGCCAAACACCGTGGCCACCAGGCTTTTGCTGATCGACCAGGTCAGGTGCGGGGTGTCGGCGGTGGTCGCAGCGGCGTAGCGTTCGTAGATGAGCTGACCGTCGCGGATCACCAGCAAGGCGTCGGTGCGGATGCCTTTGCGGGTGTTGTCATCGCGGGTCGGGAAGGCATAAGCCTCCAGTGCTTCGACGGCCGAACCGGCGATTTTCGGACCGGTCGGCCATTGCTCGCCCGGCCATTGTTCGGCCTGAACCGTGAAGCTGATCAGCAGCAGAAACAGGGACAGGCCTTTGAACATGGTGAGGGCTCTGGGGATGAACCTGCCAAGACTAGCCGGCGTTCATGACAGATGTGTTTTGGCTTGCCGCCAACGCCTTGGCCAGCCGTTTGGCCCGCGCGCCCGCTGCCAGCTGCATCAACGCCTGATCGCGCTGCCACATCGCCGCCCACTCCGGATGACTGTCGCGCAATGCCTGATCGATCTCCGGCTTGAGCCCGTCGAACTGCGCAAACAAGCCACCGAGCAACACATGCCCCGCCGGATTGTTCGGCGGCTGCCGACTGACCTCCGCACACCCGGCCAATAGCGCCAGCAAGCGCAATTGCAGCGGCTGCGGCCAGCCACTGTCCTGACCGACGCCGTACAGCCATGCGGTCATTGCGCTCAACACGTAAACATCTTCAAGGGTGCGGAACGGTTTGACGTAAGCGTCCCAACCGTCCCCGGCGAGCAGTTCGCACAGAGCGTCGTCGAGATGCAGCCGACCATGGCTGATGTCCGGCATCAATGGCAGTGCCGGGAGTTTTTCCACCCGCACGCCGGATTCGCCGGGGTACACCACCGCCAGGCTCAGGCGCGGTGATTCGCCGGGTTGCTCACTGCGGGCCGCGATCAACAGCCAGTCCGCCGCGTCGCCGGCGGTGACGAAATCCTTTTGCCCGTTGAGGCGCAAATCTGTCAGCCGGGTCTGCATGTCCGCCGGCCGCAGGCTGCGCTGTTCGGTCGCACACAACGCGCCGAGGCTCGGCGGCGCGCTCGGCCAAAGCATCCGCAACGCCGCCTGATAACCCACCAGAAACGCCAGCCCCGGCGTCGCCATCCGCCGCCCTCCCGCCACCGCCAGTTCGAACGGCGTGACGCTGCCCAGTTGATGCAGCAGCGTGGCGAAACCCTCCGCCAGATCGGCAACGGCGGGCAGGCGTTCGCGACATTCAAGCAGGGTCGACCAGGTCATCAGAGGCTCCTCGTGGGCTGTCATATAAGCATCACCAAACATTCATGGCGATGACACCGGGGCTACATAGCCTGACTTTGCACAACACAGCTGCATAAAGAAAGTCGATCGGCTGTAACCCACGACGGGTTAAAGGCCCGTACGGAGATTCAAATGACTCAGATCGCCCGCATCAGCGACACCGGCAATGAACGCCGCCTGCAAGCCGAACGCCTGATCGGCGCCGAGGCCTTGCAGCAAGCCCAGGCCCTGCGTTTCAACGTGTTCAGCGGCGAGTTCAACGCCAAGCTGAAAGGCGCGGAACTGGGTCTGGACATGGATGACTATGATGTTCACTGCAGCCACATCGGCGTGCGTGACCTGAACACCGGCCGCCTGGTGGCGACCACCCGTTTGCTCGATCACACCGCCGCCAGCAGCCTGGGCAAGTTCTACAGCGAAGAAGAATTCAGCCTGCACGGCCTCGCCGGTCTGCAAGGCCCGATCCTGGAAATCGGCCGCACCTGCGTCGACCCGGCCTACCGCAACGGCGGCACCATCGCTGTGCTTTGGGGCGAACTGGCCGAAGTCCTCAATCAGGGCGGCTACAGCTACCTGATGGGTTGCGCGAGCATCCCGATGCAGGACGGCGGCGTACAGGCCCACGCGATCATGCAGCGCCTGCGCGAACGTTATCTGTGCACCGAACACCTGCGCGCCGAACCGAAGAATCCGCTGCCAACGCTGGATCTTCCTTCGAACGTGATCGCCGAAATGCCGCCGCTGCTCAAGGCCTACATGCGCCTGGGCGCGAAGATCTGCGGCGAGCCATGCTGGGACGAAGACTTCCAGGTCGCCGATGTGTTCATCCTGCTCAAGCGCGACGAACTCTGCCCGCGCTACGCCAAGCACTTCAAGGCGGCCGTGTGATGAGCCGGCTGCGGGTGTACGCGCGGATCGCACGGGTGCTGCTGGTGGTGACGCTGGGTTTGAGCATGGCCAGTGTCTTCGGGGTTTTCGAACGTCTGGGGCTGGCTCATTCGATGCAACGCCGGCAGCGCTGGTCGCGGTTTTTCATGGCGCGCCTAAGCAATGCCCTGCCCTTTCGCGTAACCGTGCACGGTGAGCTGCCGAAACAGCCGATGCTGTGGGTCAGCAACCATGTGTCGTGGACTGACATTCCGCTGCTCGGCATGCTCACGCCGCTGTCGTTTCTGTCCAAGGCCGAAGTGCGCACCTGGCCGGTGGCCGGCTGGCTGGCGGCGAAGGCCGGCAGCCTGTTCATTCGTCGCGGTTCGGGCGACAGCCAGTTGATCCGCAAGCAGATGACCCGTCACCTGCAAACCGATCATCCGCTGCTGATGTTCCCGGAAGGCACCACCACCGACGGCCGCTCGCTGCGCACCTTTCATGGTCGTCTGCTGTCGGCGGCGATTGATTCGGAAGTGATGCTGCAACCGGTGGCGATCCGTTATCTGCGCGATGGAGAGATCGACACGCTGGCACCGTTCATTGGCGACGATGATCTGCTGTCGCACCTGATGCGCCTTTTCAGCAACGATTGCGGCGATGTGGAAGTTCACCTGCTCAAGCCGATTGCCTGTCAGGGTCGGGAACGCGCGGCGCTGGCGTACGAAGCCCAGCAAGCGGTACAGAAAGCATTGTTCGGCGAGGTGGCCAAACCGGCCGAACCGCGTCGCGCAGGCGAACTGATCGCTGCCTGATCGTCCTCCTCTGCCTACAGCTGCTGGCCTGCGAAGTCCTGCAGCTGTGGGTAGAACAAGCGAAAGTCGTCACTGAGCGGTTCATACAAGCGCCGCAACTCCTGCATCGCCCCCGCCAGTTCTTCAGGCTTGCTCAGGCGCCGGGAAATCCCGCGCAGCACCTGTTCCAGCATTTCGAATTCCTGATACGAACCCAACCAGTCATTGGCCACCATGTGCGGGGCGATCTTCGCCAGGCGCTCGGGCAATTGCCGCTCGCTGGACAGCACGCGATAAACGTCCGTGGTGAATTGCCCCAACGGCCGGTCGGCATACAACGCCCAGTCCCGGGCCAGGCAATGGTCGAAAAACACGTCGAGGACGATGCCGGCGTAACGGCGGCGGGTCGTTGAAAAACGCGCCAATGAAGCGTCGACCAAAGGGTGGCGATCGGTGAACACGTCGATCTGACGATGCAAGGTAATTGCCGCTTCGATCTCAGGGTCGAACTGCCCTTGCAGCCGTCCTTTGACGAAATCGCCATACAGACTGCCGAGCAGTTGACCGGGGCGCTGGCCACCGAGGTGCAAATGTGCGAGATAGTTCATGGGCGCAGCTTAGCACCGCGCCCGCGTTTGTTTACACCTCACATATCGTTATAACCCGATATACCGATTTATGCGGTCGTCAGATCGAATTCATATTGGTATATCGCGAAATACCGATTTAAAGTTCGCCTCATCGCGATATAGCGCTACACACATCACGAGCAACCAGCCATGAACATTGACCTCGACGAAATAATAAAAGCCCTGGCACACCCAGTACGGCGAGACATCCTCAACTGGCTGAAAGACCCGAAAGCCCAGTTTCCGGAACAGATCCACAACCACGAGTACGGCATCTGCGCCGGGCAGATCGACCAACGCTGCGGCCTGTCGCAATCGACCGTCTCCGCCCACCTGGCCACCCTGCAACGGGCCGGGCTGATCAGCAGCCAGAAAGCCGGGCAGTGGCACTTTTTCAAACGCAACGAGGACGTGATCCAGGCGTTCCTCAGCACTCTCAGTAAAGAGCTCTGACCCTTAACGTCAGCCAGCCGAAAAGGACTAAATGATGCCCCTCTCGCTCCTCATACTCGCCCTGAGCGCCTTCGCCATCGGCACCACGGAATTCGTCATCATGGGCCTGTTGCCCGATGTGGCGGCGGATCTCGGCGTGTCGATCCCCGGCGCCGGCTGGCTGGTGACCGGTTACGCCCTGGGCGTGGCCATCGGTGCACCGTTCATGGCGATGGCCACCGCCAAACTGCCGCGCAAGGCTGCACTGGTGGCGCTGATGGGCATCTTCATTATCGGCAACCTGCTCTGCGCCATCGCCACTGACTACGAGGTGCTGATGTTCGCCCGAGTGGTCACCGCCCTGTGTCACGGTGCGTTCTTCGGCATCGGCTCGGTGGTGGCGGCCAACCTGGTGGCGCCGAACAAACGCGCTTCGGCCGTGGCCCTGATGTTCACCGGCCTGACCCTGGCCAACGTACTCGGCGTACCGCTGGGCACCGCCCTCGGTCAGGAAGCCGGCTGGCGCTCGACCTTCTGGGCAGTGACCGTGATCGGTGTGATCGCGCTGATCGGCCTGATCCGCTTCCTGCCGGCCAAGCGTGACGAAGAAAAACTCGACATGCGCGCCGAACTGGCCGCGCTCAAAGGCGCCGGGATCTGGCTGTCGCTGAGTATGACTGCATTGTTCGCCGCCTCGGTGTTCACTCTGTTCACTTACGTCGCACCGCTGCTGGGTGATGTCACCGGCGTCTCGCCCCGTGGCGTGACCTGGACCCTGATGTTGATCGGCCTGGGCCTGACCGTCGGCAACATCATCGGCGGCAAGATGGCCGACAAAGGCCTGGCCGCGACGCTGATCGGCGTGTTCATTGCCATGGCCGTGACCTCCACCGTCCTGACCTGGACCAGCATTGCGCTGATCCCTACCGAAATCACCCTGTTCCTCTGGGCCACCGCGTGTTTCGCCGCCGTGCCGGCCCTGCAAGTGAATGTCGTGACCTACGGCCAGGCCGCACCGAACCTGGTGTCGACCCTGAACATCGGCGCCTTCAACGTCGGCAACGCCCTCGGCGCCTGGGTCGGCGGCAGCGTCATCGCCCACGGCTACGGCCTCACCAGCGTTCCCCTTGCCGCTGCGGCGCTGGCGATCCTGGCCCTGCTGGTCACCCTGATCACATTCCGCCGGAACGGTAATCCCGAGCTGGCCACCGCTAACTGATTCACTCACTTACTTCACGAGGGTTGTATCTCATGGCAACAATTTTCGATCCGATCAAACTGGGCGACCTCGAGCTGTCCAACCGCATCATCATGGCGCCGCTGACCCGCTGCCGCGCCGACGAAGGCCGCGTACCGAACGCGCTGATGGCCGAATACTACGTACAACGCGCCTCTGCCGGCCTGATTCTCAGCGAAGCCACCTCGGTGACCCCGATGGGCGTCGGCTACCCGGACACCCCGGGCATCTGGTCCAACGATCAAGTGCGCGGCTGGACCAACGTGACCAAGGCCGTTCACGCAGCCGGCGGCAAGATCGTCCTGCAACTGTGGCACGTCGGGCGGATTTCCCACCCGTCGTACCTGAACGGCGAAACCCCGGTTGCACCGAGCGCCATCCAGCCTAAAGGCCACGTCAGCCTGGTTCGCCCTCTGGCCGACTTCCCGACGCCGCGCGCGCTGGAAACCGCTGAAATCGCTGACATCGTCGACGCCTACCGCGTCGGTGCGGAAAACGCCAAGGCCGCCGGTTTCGACGGCGTGGAAATCCACGGCGCCAACGGCTACCTGCTCGACCAGTTCCTGCAAAGCAGCACCAACCAGCGCACCGACAACTACGGCGGCTCCCTGGAAAACCGTGCCCGCCTGCTGCTGGAAGTGACCGACGCAGCGATCGAAGTCTGGGGAGCCGGACGTGTCGGCGTACACCTGGCACCACGCGCCGACTCCCATGACATGGGCGACGACAATCTGGCCGAGACCTTCACCTACGTCGCCCGCGAACTGGGCAAGCGTGGCATCGCCTTTATCTGCTCCCGCGAGAAAGAAGGCACCGACAGCCTCGGCCCACAACTGAAAGAAGCCTTCGGCGGCGCGTACATCGCCAACGAGCGCTTCACCAAGGACAGCGCCAACGCGTGGCTGGCCGAGGGCAAGGCTGACGCCGTGGCGTTCGGCATCCCGTTCATTGCCAACCCGGACCTGCCGGCCCGTTTGAAGGCCGACGCGCCGCTGAACCAACCGCACCCGGAAACCTTCTACGGCAAAGGCGCGGTCGGTTACCTCGACTACCCGACGCTGTAAGCCACACCGCAGAAACGCAAAAAGCCCCCGACTCGTGAGAATCGGGGGCTTTTTATTGGGCGCGGGGTTCGCGAATCGCTCACAGGTTTGACACAAAATCCCTACAAAATACGTAGTTCGCTACGTATCAACTCGATGGGTTGAGGTATATAAAAGCAATCCACTGCGGCGAGGCGAACGAACAGGGATCTTCATCCGCCTCCTTCATTGACATAACCTGATCCAATTACGCATTTTGTTTCATTTGCGCAGGCTGGGGCTCCAGCGCAGCATGTCCAGCCCTGTATCGACCCAGCGCTCGGCTTCGGCGTACAGCTCGAAGCTGTCCGGGGCCAGCAGCCACTGATACAGGATGCCATCGATAAAGGCGTGAATGCTGATGGCAGCGCGAGCGGTGTCGAGGTCCGCCGGCAGTTGCCCACGATTGACCGCATTACTCAATGTCAGCGCGATCCGCACATTGCAATCGAGGCTGGCGGTCCGGCGCTGTTGGCGCAGGTCGCACATTTCATCGGTGAATTCGCACTTATGAAACAGAATTTCGTTGATACGCCGGGTCTTCGGGTCCAGCGCAACTTGATGAAACAAATGAATCAGCAGCTTGCGCATGCAGCCCAGCGGGTCGGGTTCGTCCTCGCTTTCGCTGGCCTTGGCCAGTTCATCCAGCGGCTCGTGCAGCGTATCGAGCATCGCCTGCAGCAAATCGGCCTTGTTGCTGAAGTGCCAGTAGATGGCGCCACGCGTCACGCCGGCCAGGCTCGCGATATCGGAGAGCGTGGTGCGGGCCACTCCCCTCTCAAAGAAAGCTTTTTCGGCGGCTTCCAGAATCTGGCTTCGCGTTTCCTGAGCTTCCTCTTTGGTACGACGAACCATGGCAGTAAAACCTCAAACAGGATGTTTCAGGGATGGCTGAATATCCGCTGAATAAAAAGGGGTGGATCTCTCGCGGATCGACTCCCCCGGCCTACAATTTCAGACCTTGCGACGACTTTTGTAACCAGGTGGGTGCGCGGCAAAGGTATTTACAAACAACCATGAACGTAAGTATATTCCTTAGCAAGCTACTTATCCACCCGGCACCCATTTTTTACCCTTCCACACTTCTTGTGCGCTTTTCGCGCGCCTGACCCGAGGATCTTCATGCAATTCAAGCCAGCTGTTACCGCTCTGGTCACTGCCGTCGCCCTGGCATCGCTGCTCAGCGGATGTAAAAAGGAAGAGGCGGCTCCCGCCGCACCACCTCCTCAGGTCGGCGTCGTCACCCTGCAACCACAAGCCTTTACCCTGACGTCGGAACTTCCGGGCCGCACCAGTGCGTTCCGCATCGCTGAAGTCCGCCCACAGGTCAACGGCATCATTCTCAAGCGTCTGTTCAAGGAAGGCGGCGATGTCAAAGCCGGCCAGCAGCTGTATCAGATCGATCCGTCGGTCTATGAAGCGACCCTGAAAAGCGCCGAAGCCAACCTGCGTTCGACCAAGTCGATCTCCGATCGCTACAAGCAACTGGTCGACGAGCAGGCCGTGAGCCGTCAGGAATACGACACCGCCGTGTCCAACCGCCTGCAATCGGAAGCTTCGCTGCAGAGCGCGCAGATCAACGTGCGTTACACCAAGGTCTACGCGCCGATCTCCGGGCGTATCGGTCGTTCTTCGGTCACCGAAGGCGCGCTGGTCAGCAACGGCCAGACCGATGCGATGGCGACCATCCAGCAACTGGACCCGATCTACGTCGACGTGACGCAGTCCTCGGTCGAACTGCTGGAACTGCGTCGCGAACTGGAAAGCGGCCGTCTGCAGAAGGCCGGTGACAACGCCGCGGCGGTCAAGCTGACCCTGGAAGACGGCAGCCAGTACAAGCTCGACGGTAAGCTGGAATTTTCCGAAGTGTCGGTCGATCAGACCACCGGTTCCGTGACCCTGCGCGCCGTGTTCCCGAACCCGGATCACACCCTGTTGCCGGGCATGTTCGTCCACGCGCAATTGCAGGCCGGTGTGAACAGCGCCGCGATCCTTGCACCGCAGCAAGGCGTGACCCGCGATCTCAAAGGCACCCCGACCGCGCTGGTCGTCGGTGCGGACAACAAGGTCGAACTGCGTCAGCTCAAGGCCAGCCGCACCGTCGGCAGCCAGTGGCTGATCGAAGACGGTCTGAAAGCCGGCGATCGTCTGATCACCGAAGGGCTGCAATTCGTCAAACCGGGTGTTGAGGTCAAACCGACCGAAGCGACCAACGTCGGCAAGAAGAACCCGGCCCCCGCTCAGGCAGCTGACAAAGCCGCCGGCGGCAAAGGGGAGTAATCCATGTCAAAATTTTTCATCGACCGTCCGATTTTCGCCTGGGTAATTGCCCTGGTGATCATGCTGGTCGGGGCACTTTCGATCCTGAAGCTGCCGATCAACCAGTACCCGAGCATTGCGCCACCGGCCATTGCGATCTCCGTGACCTACCCGGGTGCTTCGGCACAGACGGTCCAGGACACCGTGGTCCAGGTGATCGAACAACAGCTCAACGGTATCGACAACCTGCGTTATGTGTCCTCGGAAAGTAACTCCGACGGCAGCATGACCATCACCGCGACCTTCGAGCAAGGCACCAACTCCGACACCGCGCAGGTCCAGGTCCAGAACAAGCTGAACCTGGCCACCCCGCTGTTGCCGCAGGAAGTGCAGCAACAGGGTATCCGTGTGACCAAGGCAGTGAAGAACTTCCTGCTGGTGATCGGCGTGGTATCGCGTGACGGCAGCATGAGCAAGGACGACCTGTCCAACTACATCGTGTCGAACATGCAGGACCCGATTTCGCGGACCGCCGGTGTCGGTGACTTCCAGGTCTTCGGTGCCCAGTATGCGATGCGCATCTGGCTCGACCCGGCCAAGTTGAACAACTTCAACCTGACCCCGGTCGACGTGAAAACCGCGATTGCGGCGCAGAACGTCCAGGTCTCGTCCGGTCAGCTCGGCGGCCTGCCAGCCGTGCAAGGCCAGCAGCTGAACGCCACGATCATCGGCAAGACCCGCCTGCAGACCGCCGAGCAGTTCAAAGAGATTCTGCTCAAGGTCAACAAGGACGGCTCGCAGGTTCGCCTCAAAGACGTCGCAGACGTCGGCCTCGGTGGCGAAAACTACGCCATCAGCGCCCAGTTCAACGGCAGCCCGGCTTCCGGTCTGGCGGTAAAACTGGCCAACGGCGCCAACGCCCTCGACACCGCCAAGGCACTGCGCAACACCATCGACAGCCTCAAGCCGTTCTTCCCGCAAGGGATGGAAGTGGTGTTTCCGTACGACACCACCCCCGTGGTGACCGAGTCGATCAAGGGTGTGGTTGAAACCCTGGTCGAAGCGATCGTGCTGGTGTTCCTGGTAATGTTCCTGTTCCTGCAGAACTTCCGCGCCACGGTCATCACCACGATGACCGTGCCGGTGGTATTGCTCGGTACGTTCGGCATCCTCGCGGCCGCCGGTTTCAGCATCAACACCCTGACCATGTTCGGCATGGTTCTGGCCATCGGCTTGCTGGTGGACGACGCCATCGTCGTGGTGGAAAACGTCGAGCGGGTGATGAGCGAAGAAGGCTTGTCACCCAAGGAAGCTACCAAGAAGTCCATGGGACAGATCCAGGGCGCCCTGGTCGGTATCGCCCTGGTGCTGTCGGCGGTACTGCTGCCTATGGCGTTCTTCGGTGGCTCCACCGGTGTGATCTACAAGCAGTTCTCGATCACCATCGTTTCGGCCATGGCGCTGTCGGTACTGGTTGCGCTGATTTTCACCCCGGCGCTGTGCGCCACCATGCTCAAGGCGATTCCGCACGGTGAACACGGCACCCCGAAAAAAGGTTTCTTTGGCTGGTTCAACCGTGGTTTCGACCGCAGCGTCAAAAGCTATGAGCGTGGCGTTGGCAACATCCTGCGTCACAAGGCCCCGTACCTGCTGGCTTACCTGATCATCGTCGTCGGCATGATCTGGCTGTTCCTGCGTATTCCATCTTCCTTCCTGCCGGAAGAAGACCAGGGCGTACTGTTCGCCCAGGTGCAGACCCCGGCCGGCTCCAGTGCCCAGCGCACTCAGGTGGTCGTGGATGAAATGCGCGAGTTCCTGCTGCGTCCGACCAAGGATGGCGGTGAAGGCGATGCCGTAGCGTCGGTGTTCACCGTAACCGGCTTCAACTTCGCCGGCCGTGGCCAGAGCTCGGGCATGGCGTTCATCATGCTCAAGCCGTGGCACGAACGGAACGCCGACAACAGCGTGTTCAAACTCGCCGCCCGCGCCCAGCAGCACTTCTTTACCTTCCGCGATGCGATGGTGTTTGCCTTCGCTCCGCCAGCGGTACTGGAGCTGGGCAACGCCACCGGTTTCGACGTGTTCCTGCAAGACCGTGCCGGTATCGGTCACGATCAGCTGATGGCCGCGCGCAACCAGTTCCTTGGCATGGCGGCGCAGAGCAAGGTGCTGTCGCAGGTGCGTCCGAACGGTCTGAACGACGAGCCGCAGTTCCAGCTGGAAATCGATGACGAGAAGGCCAGTGCACTGGGCATTACCATCGCCGACATCAACAACACCCTGTCGATTGCGCTGGGCAGTAGCTACGTCAACGACTTCATCGACCGCGGTCGGGTGAAGAAGGTGTACGTGCAGGGCCAGCCGGACTCCCGCATGAGCCCGGAGGACCTGAAGAAGTGGTACGTACGCAATGCCGCCGGCACCATGGTTCCGTTCTCCGCGTTTGCCAAGGGCGAGTGGATCTACGGTTCGCCGAAGCTGTCGCGTTACAACGGTGTGGAAGCAATCGAGATCCTCGGCGCCCCGGCGCCTGGCTACTCCACCGGTGAAGCCATGGCCGAGGTCGAGGCGATTGCCGCCAAGCTGCCAAAAGGTGTCGGTATCTCCTGGACCGGTCTGTCCTATGAAGAACGTCTGGCAGGCTCGCAAGCGCCGGCACTGTTCGCGCTGTCGCTGTTGATGGTGTTCCTGTGCCTGGCGGCCCTCTACGAGAGCTGGTCGATTCCGATCGCCGTCGTGCTCGTCGTACCGCTGGGGATCATCGGGGCATTGCTGGCGACCAGCCTGCGCGGTCTGTCCAACGACGTGTACTTCCTGGTAGGCCTGTTGACGACTATCGGTCTGGCGGCGAAAAACGCCATTCTGATCGTCGAATTCGCCAAGGAACTGCACGAACAGGGCAGCAGCCTGCGCGATGCCGCCATCGAAGCTTGCCGCATGCGTCTGCGTCCGATCATCATGACGTCCCTGGCGTTCATCCTCGGCGTGGTGCCTCTGGCGATTTCCACCGGGGCAGGCTCAGGTAGCCAGCACGCAATCGGCACTGTGGTGATTGGCGGTATGATCACTGCCACCGTACTGGCGATCTTCTGGGTCCCACTGTTCTTCGTCACTGTGTCGTCCATGGGTCAGCGCAAAATCGCTGGCGAGGATGACACCAAAGAAACTCCTAAAGAGGCTGGCCAATGAGCAAGTCGCTACTCTCCATCGCAGTCGCCGCCTTCGTGCTGAGCGGTTGCTCGCTGATACCGGATTATCAGCAGCCTGAAGCACCGGTGGCCGCGCAATTCCCGCAGGGCCCGGCGTACTCGCCGGCCCAGGCACCGGCGCAGGCCGCTGCCGAGCAGGGCTGGAAGCAGTTTTTCCATGACCCTGCCCTGCAACAGCTGATCCAGGTTGCCCTGGAAAACAACCGCGACCTGCGTGTCGCGGCGCTGAACATCGACGCCTACGCGGCTCAATACCGCATCCAGCGTGCCGACCTGTTCCCGGCCGTCTCGGCCAATGCCAGCGGCAGTCGTCAGCGGGTTCCGGCCCGTGCATCGCAGACCGGTGAAGCGAACATCACCAGTTCCTACACCGCCACCGTCGGCATCAGCGCCTACGAGCTCGACCTGTTCGGTCGGGTTCGCAGCCTGAGCGAGCAAGCGCTGCAACAATACTTCGCCACCGAAGAAGCGCGCCGCAGCACCCAGATCAGCCTGGTGGCCAGCGTGGCCAACGCCTATCTGACCTGGCAGGCCGACAAGGAACTGCTGAAGCTGACTCAAGACACCCTCGGTGCCTTCGAGGAAAGCTACAAGCTGACCAGCCGCAGCAACGAAGTCGGTGTGGCTTCGGCGCTGGACCTGGCGCAGTCGCGCACTTCGGTCGAGAACGCCCGCGCCCAACTGGCGCGTTATACCCGCCAGGTGGCCCAGGACGAAAACAGCCTGACCCTGCTGCTCGGCACCGGCGTGCCGGCCAACCTGCAAGCGGCCAAACCGCTGTCGGATGACCTGCTCAGCGATGTGCCGGCCGGTCTGCCGTCGGATCTGCTGCAACGTCGTCCGGACATCCTTCAGGCCGAATACAACCTGAAGGCCGCCAACGCCAACATCGGCGCGGCCCGTGCAGCATTCTTCCCGAGCATCAGCCTGACCGCCAACGCGGGCAGCCTGAGCCCGGACCTGTCCGGCCTGTTCAAGGGCGGTTCGGGTACGTGGCTGTTCCAGCCGCAGATAAACCTGCCGATCTTCAACGCCGGCAGCCTGCGCGCCAGCCTCGACTACGCCAAGATCCAGAAGGACATTGGCGTGGCGAACTACGAGAAGTCCATTCAAACGGCCTTCCAGGAAGTCGCCGACGGCCTGGCCGCGCGCCAGACCTACACCGAGCAGTTGCAGGCCCAGCGTGATTTCGTCGCCGCGAACCAGGACTACTACCGTCTGGCCGAGCGTCGCTATCGCATCGGCGTCGACAGCAACCTGACCTTCCTCGATGCCCAGCGTCAGCTGTTCAGCGCCCAACAGGCCCTGATCACCGACCGCCTTGCGCAACTGACCAGTGCGGTCAACCTGTACAAGGCACTGGGTGGTGGCTGGAATGCGCAAACCGCGCAGAACGAGCCGCTGAAAGAAGAAGCGCCGAAGATGAAGTTGTTCTGATCGTCTCGCGATAAACAAAAAGCCCACCATCCGGTGGGCTTTTTGTTGTCTGCACAACGCCTTCAGCCGCCGACACCGTTGAGCAGAAACACCGTTTCTTCCAGATAATCGAGCCCCAGGCGGTTTTCGAACATTTCATCGCGCAGCGCCGCCGTGGTGAAGCACCCAAGATTCAGGGCCGTAGCCACCAGTGAAAACGTCTGGCTCAGGTGTCCGGCATCCATCAGCGCCACCCGCAGCGCGCGGCTGAACTCGTACTTCCAGGCCAACCGCTCGACCCGCGCGGTGGACACGAATACCGCGGCCGCATCCTTCACCCAGGGTTGCCCGCCACTGGCCTCGTTGATCCAGGTACTAGGATCTTCCCGCGACAGCAACTCCAATCCGTGACGACGTACGGAGTAGTGATAAAGCCCCCGCTCAAAACCCTGCACATTCATCAGCACCGCATACACCTCTGTGGCTTGCAGCGAACCGCCGGAGGGTGAGGTTTTCTTCAGAAAATAGTCACCCATGCCGTTCGGCTCCATCGCCGTCACGCCCCAGGTGTAATAGAGCAGCAAGGACAATTGCGTCGGGCTCAACGGCTTGCCGCTGAACGCCCGAGAGGTACGCCGGGCGCACAACGAATCGAGCAGCGTCGTTTCGGCGAGAGTCTCGCCGGGCACCAGCAGCGGATTTTCCAGAGCGATGAAGGGATGAGAGTGATAGTCCTTGAAGGACGACGGTTGACGCTGTTGCGAGGCCTTCTGTTCCAGCTCGGCCTCAAGCTCGACGACGCTGACATAGGGTGTCTGCAAACCGGTACGGGTGCTGAGGTAAAACTCCAGCGCCGCTTCCCAGCGGGACCAGAGCCGGAGCGGCTGCCTCTGCGCCCCGTCCGGCGGGCCGTCTATCGTTTGCACAATCCCGTGACTCACCAGCGCCTGCAAAAAAGCCAGGTGACTGCCCTGCCCCGGGCTGTTCAAAATACCCGGCAGCATCAGCGCACTTTCCAGCGTGTGCGGAATCATGAAGTGGTTCAGCAGTGGCAACAAAGTCAGGCAGAACTCCAGACTCAGGCCCGACTGCCGATCACGCAGTACAAATGATGAAGGCCCGACACTGAACCATACGTTTTCCCTGAGTTTGAGCAGCGAGCCAGGCTCAAGGGCCGGGGTTTCCTGCACTGGCGGAGGCACGCGCCCCTGCCAGAACAGCACCCTCGGCTTGAGACGCTTGATGTCGCGAATCAGGACCTCCAGTTGCGCATCATCGGTTCTGTCGGCGATATCCCACTCCAGCGTCACCGCCCGGAGGGGAGACACCGCAAACAACTGCGTCAACAGATCCCAGTCCCGACGCGGATGCCCGGTGTGGATTTCAATCAACCGGTCCAGCGGCAACGAACGCAGATAGTCTTTCAGGTCATAACCCAGCGCTTTGGCGGTGGTGATGGCGCTGTCCAGATCCAGCAAAAACCCCGCATGGCTGCGTTGCACCACGCTGGAAATGAATTCGCCTTCCGGCTGCTCGTGGGCGTCGGCCAATGCAAACAGGCGAGGCGCGTTTTCCAGTACCAGCGGCGTCGCGGTCAGTGCTTGCAGCTCAAGGGCGTTGGCGACCACCGTGTCGGCCACTTCCGCCGCCAGGGTGGGCAAAATGAAGTGCTGGGTGTCACCACCGTGAAACCGCGACCAGGAAATGTGCTCCGCCAGCCAGGGTGAGCGGGTTCTGTCGCACAGCCGTCGGGTCATCTGCAGAAACTCGCGATCCATCGCGATGCCTACACTGCCCAGAGACAGGCTGGACGAATGCAGCAGACTGGGCGTCTGCTCCCCCACTTCAAGCAGGCGTGGCTCGAGGATGCTGTGGGTCGGTTGAAACTCCAGGTAATCGAAATACGGCAGACCTTCGGCGAGGATCCGTTCGAGGGCCGGATCGACTGCATGATCCGCCACCCGGTGACGGGGCAAGTGATACTCCAGCCCTACCCCGGCCTCGGGAAACCGCGAAGCATCAAACATCGTCATGATTGCCTCCCGGGCTCAGGCCGTCGCACCCAATACCGGTGGCGTCGTGGGCAATGGCGTCGCAGCGGCCAGCCGCCCGGCGTATTTGCACTCCATGGCCCGCACCTCGGCGGCAAGGTTTTCCAGCAACTGGCGCCCGTGGGGCGTGAAATCCTCACTGCCTTGAAGGTCCGGCAAGGCCCGGATCAGCCCCCGCAGGATGAACAGCAGACGGTTCTGTGCCCGCTGCAATTCCTCGTCGGAACGCGACCGCACCCGCTCCATGTACTTGACCAGCGCGATGTACACGTAAAACGCATGAAAGTAGCCATACAGGTCACGTTTCTGGCCCGACCACGGCAAGTTGAATGACGCTTCCTGCGAAGCATCGGGGTCGACAATCGCAGACACCTCGACGACGTGATAAAGCAACTGGTGAGTCGCCTCATGCACCAGGGATTCCTCAAGATCGAGGATCGAGTCGTCCCGGCTCGCCAGAAGGATGACGCCGGTGTAGCGCGAAGCCGAACAACTGCGAAAGGTACCGTCCGGCAGGTAGCAAATCGACTTGATCAGAGACTTCATCTGCTCACGGCAGGCCGGCCAGGTGTGTTCGATCCGCAACAGGGCAATCTTCACCACGTCAGCGAAGAACCGGCTGGAAACACTGCCGCGCTCCAGGCGCTTGCGGGTCGCCTCGTCTTCCGGAAACTCATAACTGGGCGGCGTGGCCTGCATGATCAGCGGGTCGGCGTCGAACCGGTAGACCGGCGGATCGTTCTGAACCATGCCCGACTTGCTTCGGGCCTTGACCCGGTCGAGCATGTCGGGGAATTCCAGCAATAGCTTTTCCAGTTCGGCAGTACTCTCTGACTTGCCGACCAGAACGTGATTGGTTGAACGAAACGCCTGCCCGGTCCATATCTGAAAAACCGGATCGTTGATAATCAAAGCCTGTTCACGGGGTGGCAGCAATACAAGTTCCACCGCCCGGTCGAAAAACACCGACAACCGCGATTCCCCGGAAAACAACTTGAACAGTTCGGCATATAAAACCATGAAGATGGTGAAACGATTGCGACTGACATGTTCAAGTAACATTTCAAATCTTGAATATCTGGCATCAGCAAGAAATGTGTTCCCTTTAAACAAGTCATCTACCGTCGAATCAAGTTCGCCGTGGTTTCCAATATCCATTTTTCAACCATCCTTTCAGGCAGGCGGCAATGGTTTCGCCATGGTCAGACTGGCGATGTCATAGCCCAATTGTTCATAAAGACCACGCGCCGGCAGGTTGCGGCCAAACACATGCAGACGCATTTCCTCGCAGCCGTTCTGGCGAGCCCAGGTTTCGGCGGCCAGCATCGATTGCCGGGCATGACCCTGACGGCGCTCGCCAGGCTCGATGTAGATATCCAGGATGAAGGCAATCGGCTTTGCACCGACATGCCTGCGGGCAATCCACAACTCTCCGATGCGTCGCCGGTTGTCCCTGATTACCCAGAGCTGATGGCTTTCGGTCAGCCTTCCCTTGTCCAGCAACTGTGCGAAAGCCGTGGCGGATCGGTGTGGGGCCTCTGCCTGACTCCACTCTCCCGAGGCGACCATGCCCTGGGCGTACTCCTCGACCGCCCTTTCGGTGAACGTCACAAAGTCCGCGTCGTCCATGGGAATCAAGGTGACTGACATACGTCGCTCACTCCCTGTGCAAACACTTTGCAATCGGGCCATTTGGCGCGCACAGAGCCGGATCGCCGCTCCACGACACGCCAAACAGCCCCCCGGGCATCAGTCCATCCGTGCCTGAATCTGTTGTTGCTGGTCAAATATTGCAGCCGCTCCCAGCTTGTCGCGAATACCCGCCCCGGCGGTGCCCAGTTTTGCCACATCAATACTCTTGACGGCGCCCAGTTCGGATGCGCTCAGATGCACACCGATGCCCTTGGCCGCGCCTTCAGCATCCTTGTGCAACTGTTCCGCAAAGTCCTTATCAATAAGGGCGCGACCGACCACCGTCGCGAGACGTTCCTGATTCACTTTTGCAGGCATGTTATCTCTCCTTGTTATCAATAATTAATCCTCTCGAGAGCGACAATTAACCTCCCTGCCCCTTTCGAGAATTTTGAATATAGCAATGCCTGTTTCCTTTGCCAGTTACAACACAACTTCCCGTTAAACCTTTTCACGATAAGCGATAACGCCAATTATTAAGTTGAATCCGCGATGACTTACATAACCATTACTGCAACCATTGCTGTAGGTAATTTCCTACCACCAAAGAAATAAGCACATCCACAATCGCCATTAATAGAACACCATCGAAACAACTCGTTAATACGAAACATAAACACGGGATTTCATTAAGAATGCGCTGAGAACGGAAAGTAAAACCATCGTCGATTAGCGTTCGATAATCGCACAAAACCCTGTTTACCCCGATTGAATACCCGTGCCGATCCCCCTCACCATTGCCCACACCAACAAAACCAATAAGAACAGGTTCACCCCCATGACCACGCGTCCTCCCCGCTCGGGCTGATCCCGCCCTTCGTTCCATCGAGTCCGTTTCTTGTCTGCAACTTCCGGTTGCGGCTGCGAACTGCTTCATCCCAAACAATTAGAGAGACCCGAGCCCATGACACGTTCTACAAAACCTTGCGCACTCAGTCTGATCGCCTTGGCATTGACCGGCATCGCTTTGCCTGTGGCCGCCGAAGAGACGGGGTTCATCGACGGGGCCAAGGCCGACCTGAACCTGCGCAACTTCTACATCAACCGCAATTTCACCAACCCGACCAAGGCCCAGGGCATGGCGCAGGAATGGACGCAGAGCTTCATCCTCGACGCCAAATCCGGTTTCACTCAGGGAACGGTCGGTTTCGGCATGGACGTATTGGGGTTGTACTCGGTGAAACTCGATGGCGGCAAAGGCACGGGGGGCACGCAACTGTTACCGCTGGATCATGACGGTCGCCCGGCGGACACCTTCGGCCGCACCAACGTGGCGTTCAAGGCCAGACTGTCGCAGACCGAAATCAAGGTCGGCGAATGGATGCCGGTACTGCCGATCCTGCGCTCGGACGACGGTCGCTCGCTGCCGCAGACCTTTCGCGGCGGGCAGATCACCTCGAAGGAAATCGACGGCCTGACCCTTTATGGCGGCCAGTTCCGCGCCAACAGCCCGCGCGACGACAGCAGCATGAGCGACATGTCGATGTTCGGCAAACCGGCGTTCACCTCGGATCGCTTCAACTTCCAGGGCGGCGAATACGCATTCAACGACAAGCGCACGCAGATCGGCCTGTGGAACGCCGAGCTCAAGGACATCTACAGCCAGCAATACGTCAACCTGATCCACAGCCAGCCGCTCGGCGACTGGACCCTGGGCGCCAATCTCGGTTTCTTCTACGGCAAGGACGACGGCAGCGCCCGGGCCGGCAAGCTCGACAACAAGACCTGGTCGGGGCTGTTCTCCGCGCGCTACGGCGGCAACACCTTTTACGTCGGCCTGCAGAAACTCACCGGCGACAGCAACTGGATGCGGGTCAACGGCACCAGCGGCGGGACCCTGGCCAACGACAGCTACAACTCAAGCTATGACAACGCTCAGGAACGCTCCTGGCAAATCCGCCACGACTACAATTTCGCTGCCCTCGGCATCCCCGGCCTGACCCTGATGAACCGCTACCTCAGCGGCGACAACGTGCACACCGGCACCATTACCGACGGCAAGGAATGGGGCCGCGAATCGGAACTGGGCTACACCGTGCAGAGCGGCACGCTGAAGAACCTGAATGTGCGTTGGCGCAACTCGACCATGCGCCGTGACTACAGCAACAACGAGTTCGACGAAAACCGGGTGATCGTCAGCTATCCGATCAATCTGCTCTAGAGGGCTGCGCCATCCGTCAGGATTCATGGATCGTCACCCATCGTTGAGTACAGTGGATGCACCTGAAGGACTCAGGCGCTCCACCCTTCCCGCTTCCGTTATCTGTTGATGTTGGTCCCCCGGGACTTGAGCCAGGCTGTCACCGGAAGACACTGCCGATCATCGGAGGACCACCTCATGATCACTCGAGTCAAACCGGCTCCCGATTGGGATGCCAGGGCGTATCAGCAGTTTTCCCGTCTCAGGCAACAACCGGTCGATGAACTGCTCGGCCGCGTCGATCTGCACAATCCTCAACGCATCTACGACCTCGGTTGCGGCACCGGGATTGCCACGAAGGTTCTGGCAGATCGCTGGCCCCGGGCAGATCTCAAGGGCATCGACAGTTCGCAAGACATGCTTCAGATCGCCCGCTGTCTGCCGATCAAGGCGCGCTGGCAACACGCCGAGTTGCAACACTGGAAACCCCGCAAGCCGGCCGACCTGCTGTTCGCCGCTGCCGTGCTGCATTTCATCAATGACCATCAAACGCTGTTGCCGGGATTGCTCCGCCACCTCAACCCCGGCGGATGCCTGGCGGCCCACATGCCGGACTGGCGCGATGCGCTGTGGTATCGCCTGATGCTCGATACCCTCGAGGATGCCGGCCCCGGTGGCCATCCGCTGGGCAGCCCGCAACTGCGCCAGCGCCTGGCGGCGCGGCCGTTGTTGTCACTGGAGGATTACTACCGTTTGCTCGCACCGCTGACCCGGTCGCTGGATATCTGGGAAACCGAGCAATTGCAGGTGGTCGACGGCAAGTCACCGGTTTATGACTGGGTGAAAGTGTCGGCGCTACGGCCGGTGATGCTGGGGCTGACGCCGGAGGAACAGGCGCGCTTCATCTATCACTACCTGATGCGGGTGCATGCGCATTATCCGCAGGAGGACGACGGGCATACGCTGTTTCCGTTCAAACGGATTTTCATTGTCGCCAAGGTGTGAAATTCAAAGGATCGCAGCCTTCCACAGGCTGCGATCCCTCGAATTCAACGATCACTCACGTGATTCGGTACCCAACTCATCCCACACCGATTCGGCCAGATGAAACGTCGCATTCGCCGCCGGAATCCCGCAGTAGATTGCGCTCTGCATGATCACTTCCTTGATCTCGCCACGGCTCACGCCATTGTTGGCCGCTGCGCGCAGGTGCAATTTGAGCTCACCCTCGCGGTTCATGCCGATCAGCATGGCGATGGTGATCAGGCTGCGGGTGTGGCGCGGCAGGCCCGGGCGGGTCCAGATGTCGCCCCAGGCGTGCCGGGTGATCATTTCCTGGAACTCCGAGTTGAACTCGGTCAGCGTGGTCAGGCTGCGATCGACATGGGCATCGCCGAGCACCGTGCGGCGCACTTGCATGCCGTCGTCATAACGTTGTTTTTCGTCCACGGAAATCTCCTCAGGCGGCCAGCAGGAATGTCAGCACGCGGTCGCTGAACGCGTCGCCGGCCTGAACGTTGGAAAGATGTGCGGCATAGAATTCGGCGTACTCGGCGCCGCGCACATGCTCCTGAATGAAGTGCCCGCCGGACGGTGGCGTCACTGCATCTTCCGAGCCGGCAATCACCAGCAACGGAACCGTGATCGACGCCAGTTGATCGCGGAAATCCGCATCGCGCACTGCCGCGCAGTTGGCGGCATAACCTTCAGGATTGGTGGCCGCGAGCATGTCGGTGATCTGCTTGGCCGCTGCCGGATTGGCCGCCGAGAAGTCCGGGGTAAACCAGCGGGCAATCGACGCATCGCGCAACGCGACCATTGCCGCCGGGCCGTCGCGCAGCACGGTTTCGATGCGCGGATTCCACACCGACGGATCGCCGATTTTCGCCGCCGTGTTGCAGACGATCAGTTTGTTAATGCGCTGGCCGGCGTTGATCCCCAGCCACTGCCCGATCAGGCCGCCCATGGACAGACCGCAGAAATGCGCACGTTCGATGTGCAGCGCATCCAGCAGCGCCAGCACGTCGCGGCCCAGTTGCTCGATGCTGTAAGGGTCCGGCGTCACCAGCGACTGGCCGTGACCACGGGTATCGAAGCGCAGCACGCGAAAGTGTTCGGTGAACGCTGGCATCTGCGCGTCCCACATGTGCAGGTCGGTGCCCAGCGAGTTGGACAGCACCAGCACCGGCGCATCGACCGGGCCCTCCAATGAGTAATGCAGTTCGCCATCGGCGAGTTGAACGAAAGCCACAGCCCTCTCCTTTCAATCAGACAATGCGTTGTGTTCGGCCAGCGCCCGCTCGACCCAGACCTGCGCCTGACCGAGGTAACGGGCGGGATCGAGCAGGTGATCCAGTTCGGTTGCGCTGAGCTCGGCGGTCACTTGCGGCTCGTCACCGAGCACCGCACGCAGATGGCGTTGTTCGGCCACCGCCCGTTTGCAGCATTGTTCGAGCAGATGATGCGCGGTGTCGCGGCCGACCCGTTGCGCGAGCACGATGCTCACCGCTTCGGCCAGCACCAGACCTTGGGTCAATTCCAGGTTGCGGCCCATGCGCGCGGCATCGACTTCAAGACCCTCAGCCAGCAGCCGCGCCTGTTGCAGCGCGCCCGACACCAGGCAGCAGATGTCCGGCAAGGTTTCCCACTCGGCGTGCCACAGACCGAGGCTGCGTTCGTGTTCCTGAGGCAAGGCGCTGAACAGCGTCGAGACCAGCCCCGGCACGCGGGTGGCTGCGCCAATCAACACCGCCGCGCCCACCGGGTTGCGCTTGTGCGGCATGGTCGAGGAACCGCCCTTGCCCGGCGCCGACGGTTCGAACACTTCCGCCGCTTCGGTCTGCATCAACAGGCTGATGTCGCGGCCGAGTTTGCCGAGGCTGCCGGCGATCAGAGCGAGCACTGCGCCGAACTCGACAATGCGATCACGCTGGGTGTGCCAGGGTTGTTCCGGCAGGGTCAGTTGCAGTTCTTCGGCCAGTGCGCAGGCAATCGGCAGCGCCTGTTCACCCAACGCCGCGAGGGTGCCGGACGCACCACCGAATTGCAGCACCAGCAGCCGTGGCTTGAGTTCGCGCAAACGCTGACGGCTGCGAGTGATCGCGCCAAGCCAACCGGCGATCTTCATACCGAGAGTGACCGGCGTTGCGTGTTGCAGCCAGGTACGTCCGGCCAGCGGCGTGGCGGCGTGGCGCTTGGCCTGGGTCGCGAGGGATTCGGCCAGTTGCGCCAACTCCCCTTCGATCAGCGCCAGCGCCTGACGCAATTGCAGCACCAGCCCGGAATCCATCACGTCCTGGCTGGTGGCACCCAGATGCACATAACGTTCGGCTTCAGCATCGGATGCCGCGATCCGCTTGCCCAATGCCTTGACCAGCGGAATCGCCGAATTACCCGCCGTGGCGATGGCTTCGCCCAAGGCTGCGAAATCAAACAACTCGGCGCGGCAGGCGTTTTCAATTGAGGCGACAGCACTGGCCGGAATCACCCCGACCCGCGCTTCGGCCCGGGCCAGCGCCGCTTCGAAGTCGAGCATAGCCTGCACCCGGCCCTGATCGCAGAACACCTCGCGCATTTCGCGGGCAGTGAAATAGGCATCGAACAATTGATTGCCCGGTCGCTGAGTCATAAACAGTCCTTGCCGGCGCGGGCCATCGCGGCCCGCGCACTTCGGTTTAGAGATCGTGGTGCAAATATGCGGCCTGTTTCGGCAGGCGCAGGCTGAACAGGAACGCCACCGCCATCATCACCGTGACGTACCAATAGAAGGCGTTTTCCATGCCCCCGGCCTTGAGGCTCAGAGCCACATATTCCGCCGAACCGCCGAAGATCGCGTTGGCCACCGCATAGGCCAGGCCGACGCCAAGGGCGCGGACTTCCGGCGGGAACATTTCGGCTTTCACCAGGCCGCTGATCGAGGTGTAGAAACTGACGATCGCCAGCGCCACGGTGATCAGCACAAAGGCCAGGAACGGGCTGCTGACGCTTTTCAGGCTCAGCAGGATCGGCACGGTGAACAGCGTACCGAGGGCGCCGAACCAGAGCATTGAGTTACGCCGGCCGATCTTGTCGGCGAGCATGCCGAACAGCGGCTGCATGCACATATATAAGAAGAGCGCGCCGGTCATGATGAAGCTCGCGGTCTTGGCGTGCATGCCGGCGGTGTTCACCAGGTACTTCTGCATGTACGTGGTGAAGGTGTAGAAAATCAGCGAGCCACCGGCGGTGTAACCCAGCACGGTGATAAACGCGGCTTTGTGATCGCGGAACAGCGCAGCGATGCTGCCGGCGTCCTTGTGTTCACGGGTTTCCTTGTTGGTGGTTTCTTTCAGGGTGCGACGCAGAAACAGCGAAATCAGCGCCGCCACCGCCCCGACCACGAATGGAATCCGCCAGCCGTAGGCCCGCAGTTCGTCTTCAGAAAGAAACTGCTGCAGGATCACCACCACCAGCACCGCCAGCAGTTGCCCGCCGATCAGCGTCACGTACTGGAACGAGGCGAAGAAACCGCGCTGGCCCTTGAGAGCGACTTCGCTCATGTACGTCGCCGTGGCGCCGTACTCGCCGCCCACCGACAAGCCTTGCAGCAGACGCGCGAACAGCAACAGCACCGGCGCCCAGACGCCGATGCTGTTGTAGGTCGGCAGACAGGCGATGAGCAACGAGCCGAAGCACATCATCAGAATCGAGATCAGCATCGAATTCTTGCGCCCGTGCTTGTCCGCTACCCGGCCGAAGATCCAGCCGCCGATCGGTCGCATCAGGAACCCGGCCGCGAACACGCCAGCGGTGTTGACCAGCTGCACCGTGGGGTTGTCCGAGGGGAAAAATGCCGGGGCGAAATAGATCGCGCAGAAGGCGTAGACGTAGAAGTCGAACCATTCGACGAGGTTGCCGGACGAGGCGCCGACAATCGCGAAGATACGCTTGCTGCGCTCTTCGCCGGTGTAATGAGAGGTGGTGGTTGTCATTGTTTTTCACTCGATAGGGACAGTGAGAGTCTAGACACACTTCGCAACAGTCCCGTTCCACAGATACTCAAGCGCTGCAAATCCCTGTGGGAGCGGGCTTGCCCGCGAAAGCGGTGGGTCAGCCAACTCAATGGCGACTGACACACCCTCTTCGCGAGCAAGCCCGCTCCCACAAGGGATGTGTGGTGGTGTTCTAGTAATCGAAGAAGACGGTTTCCGCGTCAGTGCCCTGCAGGATCACATTCCACTGATAGACACCCTCTGCATCCGGCTTCGCCAGCAACGTGCTGCGGCGCTCGGCCGGTACGCATTCGAGCAGCGGATCATTGACGTTCGCCGGATCGCCCTCGAAATAAATCCGCGTCAGCAAATGCTTCACCAGCCCGCGCGCAAACACCAGCAACACCAGATGCGGCGCCTGGGTCGTGCCTTTCAGGCCTTCGACCGTGCCCGGTTTGATCGTGGTGAAACGGAAACGCCCTTCGGCATCCACCGGTACCCGACCGAAACCTTCGAAATTCGGGTCCAGCGGTTTGGCCTGCTCGTCTTCCGGGTGATCGTATTTGCCGGCGGCGTTGGCCTGCCAGACTTCGAGCATGGCGTCGTTGACGACATCGCCGTTGCCGTCCACCACCTGCCCTGTGATCGCCACGCGCTGGCCGAGGGTCAGTTCATTGGCGAGGTTTTCACGGTTCAGCCAGGTCAGGCCGATGTGGTAATACGGCCCGACGGTGTGGGACGTGGTCGCAGTCAGGGTCATCTCATTTCTCCATCGGCGTGGCTTCGCGGCCGCGCAGCACGATGTCCCAGCGATAAGCGAGGGCGTAGGACGGAATGGTTTTTTCCAGATCGAAAGCGGCGATCAGGCGTTCCTTGGCCGAAGTGTCCGGCACGCAGTTGTAGATCGGGTCGTAGGGCAGCAGCGGATCGCCGGGGAAATACATCTGCGTGACCAGACGCGTCAGGATGCTCGGCCCGAACAGCGAGAAATGCACGTGCGCCGGGCGCCAGGCGTTGTGGTGGTTGCCCCACGGATAGGCGCCGGGCTTGATGGTCTGGAACTGATACCAGCCGTCGGCGTCGGTCACGGTACGGCCGGTACCGGTGAAATTCGGGTCCAGCGGTGCGTCGTGCAGATCACGGGCATGGTTGTAGCGGCCGGCGGCGTTGGCCTGCCAGATCTCCACCAGAATCCCCGGCACCGGCAGACCGTCTTCATCAAGCACACGGCCGTGAATGATGATCCGCTCACCCAGCGGTTCGCCCTGATGCTGGGCAGTCAGATCGTTGTCGGTGTCGGCCACTCGTTCGGCGCCGATGGTCGGGCCGGTGATTTCCGACAGCGAATGCGGCAGGAACACCAACGGCTTGGACGGCGAGCGCAGATTGGTGGATTGATAATTCGGGTGCAGGTATGGCGGCTGGGTGCCTTCCTGCGGGCGGCGGTAACCAGGCTTGTCAGTCATTTCGCTTTCCTCTGTTCTTGTTCGTCACGGCTTGCGTCAGACGCGTTCGATGGCCAGGGCCAGACCCTGGCCGACACCAACGCACATGGTCGCCAGACCTTTCTTGCCACCGGTCTTTTCCAGCTGATGCAGGGCGGTCAGCACCAGGCGCGCGCCGCTCATGCCCAACGGATGACCGAGGGCAATCGCGCCGCCGTTCGGGTTGACTTGGGCCGCGTCGTCCGCCAGTCCCAGTTCGCGTAATACCGCCAGACCTTGGCTGGCAAACGCTTCGTTGAGTTCGATCACATCGAAATCGCTAACTGCCACGCCAAGGCGTTCGGTGAGTTTGCGCACCGCCGGCACCGGGCCGATGCCCATCACCCGTGGTGCAACGCCGGCACTGGCCATCCCGAGCACTTTGGCGCGGGCGGTCAAACCGTGTTTTTTCACAGCTTCAGCCGAAGCCAGAATCAGCGCGGCGGCACCGTCATTCACACCCGACGCGTTGCCGGCGGTGACGGTCTTGTCCGGGCCATTGACCGGTTTCAGTCTGGTCAGGGCCTCAATTGTCGTATCGGCGCGAGGATGTTCGTCCTGGCTGACCACAGTTTCGCCTTTCTTGTGGGCGATCCGCACTTCGACGATTTCCTCGGCGAAGTAGCCGGCAGCCTGGGCGGCGGCCGTCCGTTGCTGACTGCGCAGGGCGAAAGCGTCCTGATCTTCGCGGGAAATTTCGTAATCGTCGGCGACGTTGTCGGCGGTCTGCGGCATTGCGTCGACGCCATACTGCGCCTTCATCAACGGGTTGATGAAACGCCAGCCGATGGTGGTGTCTTCCAGCTTCATGTTGCGCGAGAACGCCGCATCAGCCTTGCCCATCACGAACGGCGCGCGGGACATCGACTCGACGCCGCCGGCAATCGCCAGCTCCATTTCACCGCTGGCGATGGCGCGGAACGCCGTGCCGATGGCGTCCATGCCCGACGCGCAAAGGCGATTGAGGGTGACGCCGGGAACGCTCTCCGGCAGACCGGCCAGCAACAGCGCCATGCGCGCCACGTTGCGGTTGTCTTCGCCGGCCTGGTTGGCGCAGCCGAGGAACACTTCGTCGAGGGCGCTCCAGTCCACCGACGGGTTGCGTTCCATCAACGCCTTGATCGGCACGGCGGCCAGGTCGTCGGCGCGAACCGCCGCCAGACCACCACCGAATCGGCCGATGGGGGTACGAATCGCATCGCAGATATAAACGTCGCGCATCATGCTTCTCCCGGTGCCTGGCCGTGGGCCGCTGCGGTGCGGGCTTCTAGATCGCGCAAAGCGCTCAGCTCGACCTCGGTCGGTTCGGCAGTGGTGGCCACGCTGTCGGCAAAACGGATGGCCCAACCGGTGGCGGCGACCACTTGCTCGCGGGTCACGCCCGGGTGCAGTGCGGTGACCACGAACTCATTGGTGCCCTCTTCCGGTTCCATGATGCACAGGTCAGTGATGATGCCGACGGGACCCGCACCCGGCAGGCCCAGGCGTTTACGCGAATCGCCACCCTCGCCATGGCCGACCGAGGTGATGAAATCGAGCTTGTCGACAAACGAACGCGCCGACTGCTTGAGGATGATCAGCACGCTTTTCGCGGAACCGGCGATCTCCGGCGCACCACCGGCACCCGGCAGACGCACTTTCGGCTGATGGTAATCACCGACCACCGTGGTGTTGATGTTGCCGAAACGGTCGACCTGCGCCGCGCCGAGAAAACCGACGTCGATGCGCCCGCCCTGCAGCCAGTAGCGAAAAATCTCACCGGTCGGGACGACGGTGTCGGCGGTTTCCGCCAGCTCGCCGTCACCGATCGACAGTGGCAGTACGCTGGGTTTCGCGCCGATCGGGCCCGACTCGTAGATCAGCACGACGTCCGGCGAAGAGGTCAGCCGCGCCAGGTTGGCGGCTTTCGACGGCAGGCCGATGCCGACGAAGCACACCGAACCGTTCTTCAGGCGACGGGCCGCTGCAACGGTCATCATTTCATTGGTGGTGTAAGTCATTACTTGGCCTCCGAAGCAGCGGCCAACTTGGCCTGGAACTCGCTGAAGTCAGCGCAGCCATGGATGTATTCGTTGATCCACGCGGTAAACGTCTCACGGTCGCGGGCGATCGGGTCCCACGCCTGGTAGAAACGATTGTCACGCTCGGTGTAACCGTGGGCGTAGGACGGATGCGCGCCACCCGGTACGTGGCAAACTGCGCTCAAGGCCCAGGTCGGCAGTACGCAGGCGTTCATCGGCGCATTGAGGTTGTCGACAATTTCTTCGACGGTGACGATGCAGCGCTTGGCGGCCAGTGCGGCTTCTTTCTGCACGCCGAGGATGCCCCACAACAGCACGTTGCCCTGACGGTCGGCCTTCTGGGCGTGGATCACGGTCACGTCCGGGCGCACCGACGGCACCGCTGCCAGCACTTCACCGGTGAACGGGCACGTCACGGATTTGATCAGCGGGTTGACCTTCGGCAGGTCGGAACCGGCGTAGGCCCGCAGCACCGCGAACGGTAGGCCGGAGGCGCCGGCGACGTAGGCATTGGCCAGGTCGGCGTGGCTGTGCTCTTCGATTTCCAGCGCGTGTGGCCATTGTTTCTCGACCGCGTCGCGCAGACGGTGCAGCGAACCCACGCCAGGGTTGCCGCCCCAGGAGAAGATCAGCTTGCGTGCACAACCGGCGCCGATCAGCTGGTCGTAGATCAGGTCAGGCGTCATCCGCACCAGGGTCAGATCTTTCTTGCCCTGACGAATGATTTCATGACCCGCCGCCGTAGGGATCAGGTGAGTGAAGCCTTCGAGCGCGACGGTGTCGCCGTCGTTGACGAATTGCTTCACCGCGTCGTGCAGCGAAAGGATCTCAGCCATGGAGCGGGCTCCCGTTTTTGTAGTGGATCGCCAGTGATAAAAAGGCGCGAGGTTGTGCGCCGGAGTCACTGAAGATTAAGCCGCTGATTTTCGCCAAACAATCCGATAATCGACTGAGTGTTCGTTTATCGAACAGATTGTTATCAACCTAATGATCACCCCGAGTGCGGGGCGATCAACCCCGGTATCAGGTCGCGTCCGCGTGACTGACCAGGCCCTTGATCACCACCGCTGCCGTGGCCAGCCCCGCCGGGATCACCAGCGCCGTCAGCACCTGTTCGAAATTCCAGCCTAGGCCAAGCAGGGTCGCACCCATCCACGCCCCGAGAATCGCACCGAAGCGGCCGATCCCGAGCATCCACGACACCCCCGTCGCCCGGCCCTGGGTCGGATAAAACCGCGCGGCCAGCGACGGCATCGCCGATTGCGCACCGTTGACGCACATGCCCGCCACCAGCACCAGCGTCGCCAGCAGCGTAATGTTGCCCAGGCTCTGCCCAACCGCGTAGGCAAACACCCCGGCCAGCAGGTAGAAAATGCCGATGACCTTGTGCGGATTGAACCGGTCCATCGCCCAGCCTACGCCGACCGCGCTCAACACCCCGCCGAACTGGAACAACGCGCCGATGAAGGCCGCCTGCTCCATGCTCGCGCCACTGTCGCGCATGAGGGTCGGCAGCCAACTGGTCAGCAGGTAAACGATCACCAGGCCCATGAAGTAGGTCAGCCACAGCAGCAACGTGCCGACGCTGTAGGTGCCGGAGAAGATCACCGCGAACACGTTGCGGGCTTTTACGGTTTTCTGTTCCGGGACACTGAAACTCGCAGCCTGAGCGACGGTGGCCGGGTCAATCGGCGCGAGGGTCTTGCGCACTTTGTCGGTGCCACGATTACGCACCACCAGATAACGCGCCGATTCCGGCAGCCAGACCAGCAACACCACGGCGAGGATCAGCGGCAGAATCCCGCCGATCAGCAACAGGCTGTGCCAACCGAACGCCGGGATCAGCTTGGCCGAAATGAATCCGCCACCCGCCATGCCAAGGTTGAAGCCGCAGAACATGCTGGTCACCAGCAGCGACTTCTTGCGTTCCGGGGTGTACTCCGACAGCAGCGTGGTGGCGTTCGGCATGCCGGCGCCCAGCCCCAAACCAGTGAGGAAGCGCAGCACCAGCAATTGCTCGACGTTGGTGGCGTAGGCCGACGCCAGGCTGAAAGCGCCGAACAGAAATACCGCGCCGACCAGTACGACTTTTCGCCCGAAGCGGTCAGCCAACGGCCCGGAGCCAAGGGCGCCGAAGACCATGCCGATCAGCGCGGCGCTCATCACCGGGCCGAGACTGGCGCGATCAATTCCCCAGTCCTGGGACAGGGCCGGCGCGATGAAACCCATGGCCGCCGTGTCGAGGCCATCGAGGAACACAATCAGGAAACACAGAATCACCACCCGCCACTGATAGCGGGAGATCGGTTGAGCGTTGATGAAGGACTGCACGTCGAGGCAGTGACCTACAGCGGACTGAGGCTGGTTCATTATTTTTATTCCACGCAAAAAACGCAGTCGAACGGCGACCGGCCAAAGACTGGCACGGACACAAGCATATAAGGAGGGAATCGGGCGTTGCGCTAAAACCGGCAACAGGAACGGGAGCGGCGACAGTCGGGGAACGTGCGCATGGGAAGTTGCCTCTTGTCATTATTATGGGAGTCGACGATCCGGCGGGCTCATTCACAACAGCGCCGGATGACGCTGCCGCGACATTAATGATCCGGGGGTTTTAGCGTCAATTCGATAAACGCAACTCTGTGCGTTTATCGAACAGCTTCATCAGGCGAACAACTGCGCGCTGAGGTCACGACTGGCGCTCAGCAGCCCCGGCAGAAAGCGTTGTTCCAGTTCGGTACGGCTGACGCGACCGGCGTGTGTGCTGACGTTGAGCGCAGCCACCACCTGGCCGGAGGCGTCATACACCGGCACCGCAATCGAACGCAGGCCCTGTTCAAGCTCCTGATCGACGATGCACCAGCCCTGCTGCCGCACTTCCTGCAGACATTCGAGCAAGGACTCGGGGGTGTGCAGCGTGCGACTGGTCTTGGCCACCAGTTCGGCATGGTCGAGGTACTCGCGCAGCGACGTGTCGTCCAGCGCCGCCAGCAGGATCCGGCCCATGGACGTGCAATACGCCGGCAGCCGCCCGCCCACCGACAAGTCCACCGAAATCAGGCGCTGGGTGGTGGCCGAGCGCGCGATGTAAAGAATGTCGTCGCCTTCCAGCGTGGCCATGTTGCAGGCTTCGTGCAATTGTTCGCTCATACGGTCGAGGTACGGCTGGGCGGAGACTGCCAGCGGCGTCGAAGACAGATAGGCGTGACCGAGGGTCAGCACTTTGGGCAGCAACGAATACGTGCGCCCGTCGGTGGTGGCGTAGCCGAGTTTGATCAACGTATGCAGGCAGCGGCGTACGGCGGCGCGGGGGATTTCCGTACGGTGGCTGATCTGGGCGATGGTCAAGTGGCGCTTGCGCTCCTGAAACGCCTGGACCACGGCCAGGCCTCGGGCCAGGGAAGTCATGAAGTCCGGATCGCCGGTCAGGGCCTGGATGCGTTTGGCCGGCGAGGCGACGATCGGCGGCGCTACCGAGGTGAAGGAATTGCGCATTTGATCGTTCATGTCAGGTCCTTTTTTCTTGTTCGGATCAACGGCTATACAAGCGGCTCGCAGACAGATGCACAAGCGCCAGATCGCCAACACCGGGCGATTATCGAACCGTCGACCGATAATCGCAAACGCGCCCTCCAACCCGGATGAAGCGACTCTGTAAAGTTTCCAACGCGATATCACTCATGCGCCCGGCCCCCTTAGTTGATCGACTAAATGACGCCAGAAACACAACACCCGGAAACAACGACGCAACTACCGGTAAAAGTTGCGAGTCACAAAACAATCACACATCCGGAACCGTTTTTAACTTGGCAAAGATAGTCAATCCCGAATCGGCCGCTATAATGCACCTCAATGGCGTCGCACTTTTATTGGCCGTCGACGTCATTCGCTGAGGTAATGTCCATTGCCTTCAGCCCCGGCCAGCGCCTGATGATCATCACCCATGCACCGCCAGCGCGCTCGCTGAAACAGGAAACTGATGCTGCGTCAGTTTTAATCTGGTGCCGTAGCCGCCTGTAACATGGAAGTCTTGACCGCCCTGCCGATATTACCGCTGCCTGTCCAGGCCGCGTCTTGTTGGCGAACCGGTTCAATCGATTCGTTGCAGTGCGTTTCACCAGACATTTATCTCAACTCATACAGGTAGCACTGTGACGAAAGACGAACTGCGCGCGGAACTTGAGCGCCAGGAACAACGTTACAAGGAAGTTTACGGCGGGGAAGTCACCACCTACGCCGCTCAGCCGGAACCGGAACGCAAAGCCTGGCGTAAACGCCCGACCGTTCAGGATCAGGTCTTCCAGCAAGAACTGAAAAAAATGGAAGAGGAACTCAAAGCCGAAGAGCCTTGATGCCTTCCTTTGAGACTTTCGAGGGTAAGCGTACTCACCGGGTTACAAGCACGGTGGACTGACGATGCCTTGCGCGCCCGCTACCCGCGGGCAGCGGCCAACTCCCCTGTATTGCACAGGTCTGGAGCATGTCAGACACGTTTCTCAGATATTTCATACACGCTTCTGCCCCCTCCCGCCCCCCGGCCAATCCGCCGGATCTTCGCATTTTTATCAATCGAATCAAGGCCTTGCAAAACCCTCCAAAAAGCTTGGGTAATGCACCTTGATACAAATTAATTTGGCGAAGAAGGTTACCGATGAGCAGGTAGGGGATCGATTTCCAGTCTTTTCTGGCATAATCGCGCCCCCTTATGACCGGGTCAGAAAACCTTCATGATCGATTTATTCAGCGGACTGGATGCCTGGGTGCTTGTGAGCCTCCTGCTCGCCCTGACATTTGTCCTCGCCTTCGAGTTCATCAATGGATTTCATGACACCGCTAACGCGGTAGCCACTGTTATCTACACCAAAGCGATGCCGCCTCACCTGGCGGTGTTCTTCTCGGGCGTGTTCAACTTCCTCGGCGTATTGCTGGGCGGCGTCGGCGTGGCGTATGCCATCGTCCACCTGCTGCCGGTAGAACTGTTGATCAACGTGAACACCGGCCATGGTCTGGCAATGGTGTTCTCGCTGCTCGCCGCCGCCATCGCCTGGAACCTGGGCACCTGGTACTTCGGTATCCCGGCTTCCAGTTCCCACACCCTGATCGGTTCGATCCTCGGTGTCGGCCTGGCCAACGCCCTGATCAACGACATTCCGCTGGGTGATGGCGTGAACTGGCAGAAAGCGATCGATATCGGTGCTTCGCTGGTGTTCTCGCCGATGGCTGGCTTCCTGGTAGCCGCACTGGTGCTGATCGGCCTGAAGTGGTGGCGCCCGCTGTCGAAAATGCACAAGACCCCGGAACAACGCCGCAAGATCGACGACAAGAAGCATCCACCGTTCTGGAATCGCCTGGTCCTGGTGATGTCCGCCATGGCCATGAGCTTCGTGCACGGCTCCAACGATGGTCAGAAAGGCATCGGCCTGATCATGCTGGTCCTGATCGGTATCGTGCCTGCGCAGTTCGTGCTCGACCTGAACAGCACCACCTATCAGATCGAACGCACTCGCGACGCAACCCTGCACCTGAGCCAGTTCTACCAGCGCAACGCCGCCACCCTCGGCGAATTCCTGGCCCTGGGCAAAAGTGTCGAAGGCGACCTGCCGGAGAAATTCCGCTGCAATCCGCAGCAGACCGAACCGACCATTTCCGCCCTGCTCCACACCCTCAAAGGTGTATCGGACTACCACTCGCTGCCGGCGGAAAGCCGCATCGAAGTGCGCCGCTACCTGCTCTGCCTGGACGACACCGCGAAGAAAGTCGCCAAGCTCCCGGGCCTGGAAGCGCGTGAAAAAGCCGACCTGGACAAGCTGCGCAAAGACCTGACCACCACCACCGAATACGCCCCGTTCTGGGTGATTCTGGCGGTCGCCCTGGCCTTGGGCCTCGGCACCATGATCGGCTGGAAACGCGTGGTCCTGACCATCGGCGAGAAAATCGGCAAGCAAGGCATGACCTATGCCCAGGGCATGTCGGCACAGATCACCGCAGCGAGCATGATCGGCCTGGCCAACATCTTCAGCCTGCCGGTGTCCACCACCCACGTCCTGTCCTCGGGCGTGGCCGGCACCATGGTCGCCAACAAAAGCGGCCTGCAAGGCGGCACGGTGAAAACCATCCTGCTGGCCTGGGTCCTGACCCTGCCGGCCACCGTGGCCCTGTCGGCCGGCTTGTTCTGGCTGGCGTCGAAGGCGCTGGGCAGCTGATAGATCGTGGTAATGAAAAAGGCGTGATTCGAGAGGATCACGCCTTTTTTGTTGGTTTTAGAAAGGGAATACAGAGCGTGGAATGGTTAACATCAAAAGCGCCCTCACCCCAGCCCTCTCCCGGAGGGAGAGGGAGCCGACCGAGTTGATTGAGCAAGGTACGCCGACCTGAAATACCGAGTTGAACTCAGGCTAAAAACCAAAGCCCCGCAAAAGCTATATGCCCCCCCTCACCACTCAACACGATGAGCGTTAGCTCGAGTACCGCTTTTGACGTGCCGGCCCCTTCGGCAGGCTGAGTGGAGGGATTTATCCGGGGGTGGGGGTGGGCGCGTAGCGCCGTTCGACGAAGTCGAACACATCGAGAGGAGGTGCAGCGAAGCAAACCGGAGGCGATGCCCCCGGATGAATCCCGGAACGAAGGAACACCGAGCCTCAGCGAGGTGCCGAACGCCGGGGCCAAGCCTTTTGGTTACTTTTTGGCGTTTGAAAAAGTGACCCGCTGTAAGAGCGGAACCGCCAGTGGCAACACCCGCAGAAACGGATATTCACAAAGAACACCCAAAGCATGGTCGGCCCAAAGGCCGCCAAGAAGACAAAAAAAAGGGCAACCGAAGTTGCCCAAAATGCCTTGCGTGCTCATCAAACCCGGAAGAACTAAGGCTTCTTGCGCTTATTCGCATCCTTCCAGATAAAAAATCCAAACCCTGCAAAAAACAGAACCATGAGCCCAACCGTCAGAACCCCGGCAAACACCACGTTATCGAAAAACATGACTGGCCTCCTGGCCCCTGCTTTGCTGCGATGGAGCTAAGTTAACCAATCAGGCAGGCGCAGGAATTGACCGGGATCAATACCGGTCAAGGTGCGGAGCAAAGGAAGGGAAATAACTGACCTGCATCAACGGATACAGGGGGGAGATCAACGCTTTTTCGGTTTGTTTTTCGACTTTTTCTTCGGTTTTCCCAACGGCATGGCCTGTTCGAAGGCCTTGCGCACTTCATTCAGGCGTTTTTCGTTGAGGTCGTGAACCCGCTTGGCGCGTTCGGTGCTGAGGTCGATCAGTTTGTCGTCTTGGCTCATGGCGTTCGATGCATCGCTTGGACTGAATCACAACTGCCGGACCACCGACAGGACTGCGCCAATAATGCGGCCTCGCGCCGGCGCTGACCAGTCATCGACGTACAACAAATCGTGTATTCAAGACGCGGTGGTCGGGCGGCCTCAGATCTCGATGTCGACCCACAGGCCCTGACGCGGCTGGTCTTCCATCAGCGGCACCACCGGCACGGTGTTGTCGGCATTGAGTTCGGTGCCCGGCACGGCGAGGTGTTCTTCCGGATCTTCGTCGGCTTCGTGCCGGCGACGCTCACGCTCCTGCTGGCGGCGCTGCTCTTCGCGAAGCAGATAACCGTCCTCTTCAGGATCGCGCTTTTGCAGGTCGATGGTGCTTTCGTTGGAGCTTTCCTGCACCGGCACCACCGGGGGAATGTCCGGCCGCTGGCGGATCGGGTCCTGCTGGGATGTGATCGGCACGGCGCTCAGGGGGAGCATCGGTGGCAGCATATGAAGGGTCTCCTGTCAGCAGGCTATCGGCTGCGGCATCGGGGCCTTGAGCCATCGGTCGAAAACTTGTGACCGGGTTGGCACTCAATCGTGCCGCCAGCGCTCCTGAAACCGACGCATGACCTAATCTTCCCTCAGTCGGCCGTCGGCATTTAATAGCCGTACGCGACGCCTAATCCTTTGGCCTCAGGGCCTCATTCCGTTAAGATAGCCCGCTTTTTCAAGGTGGGAGTCAGGCAGCATGGCGCAGCAGTATCAACCGGGGCAACGCTGGATCAGTGACAGCGAAGCAGAGCTTGGTTTAGGCACCGTTCTGGCACAGGACGGCCGCTTGTTGACCGTGCTTTACCCGGCCACTGGCGAAACCCGCCAGTACGCGCTAAGGAATGCGCCTTTGACCCGCGTGCGATTTTCGCCGGGCGACTCCATCACTCACTTCGAAGGCTGGAAGATGACCGTGCGCGAAGTCGAGGATGCCGATGGCCTGCTCGTCTATCACGGCCTGAACGCCGAGAACGAAGCCGTCACCCTGCCGGAAACCCAGCTGTCGAACTTCATCCAGTTCCGTCTGGCCAGCGACCGTCTGTTCGCCGGGCAGATCGACCCGCTGTCGTGGTTCTCCCTGCGCTACCACACCCTGGAACACACCAGCCGCCAATTGCAGTCCTCGCTGTGGGGCCTGGGCGGCGTGCGTGCGCAGCCGATCGCGCACCAGTTGCACATTGCCCGTGAAGTCGCCGACCGCATCGCGCCACGGGTATTGCTGGCGGACGAAGTGGGCCTGGGCAAGACCATCGAAGCCGGCCTGGTGATTCATCGCCAGTTGCTCTCCGGCCGCGCCAATCGCGTGCTGATCCTGGTGCCGGAAAACCTCCAGCACCAATGGCTGGTGGAAATGCGCCGCCGCTTCAACCTGCAGGTTGCGCTGTTCGACGAAGAACGCTTCATCGAAAGCGATGCCTCCAACCCGTTCGAAGACACCCAGCTGGCCCTGGTGGCCCTGGAGTGGCTGGTCGAAGACGAAAAGGCCCAGGACGCGCTGTTCGCCGCCGGCTGGGACCTGATGGTGGTCGACGAAGCGCACCACCTGGTGTGGCACGAAGACAAGGTCAGCCCGGAATACTCCTTGGTCGAACAGCTTGCCGAGACGATCCCGGGCGTGCTGCTGCTCACCGCCACCCCGGAACAACTGGGTCAGGACAGCCACTTCGCCCGTCTGCGCCTGCTCGACCCGAACCGTTTTCATGACCTGGCCGCCTTCCGCGCCGAAAGCGAGAACTATCGCCCGGTGGCCGAAGCCGTTCAGGAGCTGCTGGACAAGGGCCGCCTCTCGGCCGAAGCGCACAAGACCATTCACGGCTTCCTCGGCAACGAAGGCGAAGCCCTGCTGACCGCCGTCAACGATGGCGACAGCGAAGCCAGCGCCCGCCTCGTGCGCGAACTGCTCGACCGCCACGGCACCGGCCGCGTGCTGTTTCGCAACACCCGCGCCGCCGTGCAAGGTTTCCCGGAGCGCAAGCTGCATCCGTACCCGCTGCCGTGCCCGGACGAATACCTCGAACTGCCGCTGGGCGATCACGCCGAGCTGTATCCGGAAGTCAGCTTCCAGGCTCAGCCGGACGCTACCGAAGAAGAACGCTGGTGGAAATTCGACCCACGTGTCGAGTGGCTGATCGATCAGCTGAAAATGCTCAAGCGCACCAAAGTGCTGGTGATCTGCGCCCACGCCGAAACCGCGATGGACCTGGAAGACGCCCTGCGCGTGCGTTCCGGCATCCCGACCACGGTGTTCCATGAAGGCATGAACATCCTCGAGCGTGACCGCGCCGCCGCCTACTTCGCCGACGAAGAGTTCGGCGCACAGGTGCTGATCTGCTCGGAAATCGGCAGTGAAGGTCGCAACTTCCAGTTCGCCCACCACCTGGTGCTGTTCGATCTGCCGTCGCACCCGGACCTGTTGGAGCAGCGGATCGGTCGTCTGGACCGGATCGGCCAGAAACACATCATCGAACTGCACGTGCCGTATCTGGAAACCAGCCCGCAAGAGCGCCTGTTCCAGTGGTATCACGAAGCACTGAACGCATTCCTCAATACCTGCCCGACCGGCAACGCCTTGCAGCATCAGTTCGGCCCGCGCCTGCTGCCGCTGCTCGAAGAAGCCGACGACGGCGAGTGGCAGACGCTGATCGACGAGGCGCGCACCGAGCGCGAGCGTCTGGAAGCCGAGCTGCACACCGGCCGCGACCGTCTGCTGGAGCTGAACTCCGGCGGCGCCGGCGAAGGTGACGCGCTGGTCGAGGACATCCTCGAGCAAGACGATCAGTTCGCCCTGCCGATCTATATGGAAACCCTGTTCGACGCGTTCGGCATCGACAGCGAAGACCACTCGGAAAACGCCCTGATCCTCAAGCCGAGCGAAAAGATGCTCGACGCCAGTTTCCCGCTGGGCGACGACGAAGGCGTGACCATCACCTACGATCGCAACCAGGCGCTGTCGCGCGAAGACATGCAGTTCATCACTTGGGAGCACCCGATGGTGCAGGGCGGCATGGACCTGGTGCTGTCCGGTTCGATGGGCAACACCGCCGTCGCGCTGATCAAAAACAAGGCGTTGAAGCCAGGCACCGTACTGCTGGAACTGCTCTACGTCAGCGAAGTGGTTGCGCCACGCTCGCTGCAACTGGGCCGTTACCTGCCGCCGGCCGCCCTGCGCTGCCTGCTCGATGCCAACGGCAACGACCTGTCGGCCCGTGTGGCATTCGAAACCCTGAACGACCAGCTGGAAAGCGTGCCGCGCGCCAGCGCCAACAAGTTCATCCAGGCTCAGCGCGATCAGTTGACGCCACGCATCAATGCCGGTGAAGACAAGGTCACCCCGCGTCACGCCGAGCGCGTGGCCGAGGCCCGCCGTCGTCTGGCAGCCGATACCGATGAAGAACTGGCGCGCCTGACCGCGTTGCAGGCGGTCAACCCGACCGTACGCGACAGCGAACTGGTGGCCCTGCGCAAACAGCGCGAGCAAGGCCTGGCCATGCTCGACAAGGCTGCGCTGCGACTCGAAGCAATCCGGGTGCTGGTCGCAGGCTAAACCGCCCTGCTACATCGCCAAAAACGAAAAGGCCCGCAGCGATGCGGGCCTTTTTGTTTGTCTGAAGTTACGCAGTCACCGCTGCGCCATCCGCCTCCACCACTGCCGACAACCCCTCCTTCATTCGCTTCGCATCCCGCACAAAGCACCGCGACGCCAGAAACAGAAACACCATCGTAAAGAACAGCGCCACCGGGATCAGGTACATCGCGTCATGCAGGCCGACAGCCTTGAACGCCTCGGTCATTTGCTCGGCCCCCGCCGAAATCATGGCCGACTTGGCAAAGTGATCCGACAAACCGCCCACCACCACCGGCCCCAGACCGCCGCCGAGCAGATACAACCCGGCAAAGAACAGCGCCATCGCCGTGGCCCGCAGGCGCGGTTCGACCACGTCCTGAATCGCCGTGTAGACACAGGTGTAGAAGTTATAGGCAAACAGCCAGCCGACACTGAACAGCGCGACAAACACACCGATCTCGATCCGTCCGGCATGCAGCGCCCAGGCGGTGCACACCGTCGAGATGATCAGACTGAACGCCGCAAACAACAGCCGGCCGCTAGCCACGCGCTGGTGAATCTTGTCGGCGATCCAGCCGCCCAGGGTCAGGCCGATCAATCCGGTCACCCCGACAATCATCCCGGTGGCCACCGCTGCCTCCTGCAATGGCATCAGGAAATAGCGCTGCAGCATCGGCACCAGAAACGAGTTGCAGGCATAGGTCGCAAAGTTGAAGCACAACCCCGCCAGCACCAGCCACAGGAACGTCGGCACCGCCAGCACCCGGCGGATCGGCTTGTCGACTTTCTCTTGCGACACCTGCACGGTTTCTGCCGCGCCGCGCTTGGGTTCCTTGATGAAGAACATGAACACCGCCAGCAGCAGCCCCGGCACGGCAGCGATGAAGAACGGCGCACGCCAGCTGTCGAACGCCTTGACCATCGCGCCGATGGTGAAAAACGCCAGCAGCAGCCCCAGCGGCAGGCCCAGCATGAAAATCCCCATGGCCCGCGCCCGACGGTGGGCCGGGAACAGGTCACCGATCAGCGAGTTGGCTGCGGGTGCGTAACTGGCCTCGCCGATGCCGATGCCCATGCGCACCAGCAGGAAACTCCAGAAACTGCCGACCAGACCGTTGACCGCCGTCAGCGCGCTCCAGGTCGCCAGCCCCCAGCCCATCAGTTTGCTGCGCGAGCCGGTGTCGGCCATGCGCCCCAGCGGCAGGCCGGCAATCGCATAGACAATGGTGAACGCAGTGCCGACGATCCCCAGCTGAAAGTCGCTGAGGTGCCATTCCATGCGGATCGGCTCGATGATGATCGCCGGGATGGTGCGATCGAAGAAATTGAACAGGTTGGCGAGGAACAACAGGAACAGAATGCGCCAGGCATTCGCCGCTTGGGTCGAGTTCTGCATGGGTCCGTCTCTTTTATTGTTATAGGGCTTCACTGCCGACGCATCCGAGCCCGGAACCTGCAATCTAGTCACGGCCGTCGGGGCTGTCTGTGATCATTCGCCAGCCTGATAGGGAGCCATGGCACTGTAACGAAACGTAAGCCCTTGAAAAGGCTCGAATCCCCCTAAAACCGGGGGTTTTGCGGAAAAATCCGGCAATGAAAAAATACTTTCGCGCCCCCCTTCCCAACGCCGTGGCAAAGCCTAGAATGGCCGCCGGATCCGTCCGGATCCAGCCGATCAATCCCTTTGATGCCCCTCCCATGTCCGATGTCAGTCCGTGTCTGAATTGCGGTGCCTGCTGTTCCCATTTTCGTGTGTCATTTTTCTGGGGTGAATGCGCATCCTCCGGCGGAACCGTGCCTGATGAACTGGTCACCCAGATCACGCCCAGCCGGGTCGCCATGATCGGTACCGACCGCAAGGCGCCGCGCTGCACCGCGCTGGAAGGCGAAGTCGGAAAGGCCGTGAGTTGCACGATCTACGACAAGCGCTCCAGCCCCTGCCGCGAGTTCGAGGCATCGTGGGAAAACGGCGAGCAGAACATTGATTGTGACAAGGCCCGCGCCCGTTTCGGCCTGCCGCCGTTGCAACCGCACTGGAACGAGGTCGCCTGAGCCTTAGCGCCAATCGCTATGGCGCTCATGCCAAAATCATTAGAACCAATGTGCCACCACGGCTTGCGCCCCGAAATCGGCCTCTATACTGCATTCATTCGCCTGCGTTGATGACGCAGTAAGGAAGCACTCAGAGACGGGGCATGCTATGGAGTGGCTTGGTTTGCAGTTTGTTGCCGAGCTGCCGGAGAGCGGGCAGGTCATCCTCAATTGCACACACAACCCCTTGCTGGTGCTGGTCGCCTATCTGGTGGCGTGCGCCGCGAGTTTCGCCACCCTCGACATGGCGGAACGCGTCGGCCATGCCGAAGACCCCGGATCGCGCCGGCTCTGGCGCTGGATCGGCGCCACTTGCCTGGCCGGCGGCATCTGGGCCATGCATTTCATCAGCATGCTGGCGTTCCAGACACCGATCGACATCCAGTACGACCTGGCCATTACCCTGTTCTCCCTGGTGATCGCCGTGCTCGCCTCCTGGCTGGCGATGCACACCCTCAGCGAACCGCAGCCCAGTCTGCTGCAATACTTCAAGACCGCCATCGTCATCGGCCTGGGCATTGCCGGCATGCATTACGTCGGCATGGCCGCCATGCAGTCCGCCGCCACCGCCTACTACGAGCCGACCCTGTTCGGTCTGTCGATCCTGATTGCCATCGGTGCCAGTTTCGCCGCGCTGTGGGTGGCCGGAAATTTGCGTGAAGGCAGCGGCCTGCACAACCAGATGCTCAAATACGTGGCCACCCTGATTCTCGGGGCCGGCATCATCAGCATGCACTTCACCGCCATGGCGGCGCTGCACTTGGTGCTGCCGGAGGGCAACATTCCCACCCTCAGGGCCGAAAACAGCCATCTGCAACTCGGGCTCACGGTTGCCTTCATCACACTGTTGATCCTCGGCAGTGCCATCAGCGCTGCACTGGCCGACAAGAAACTGCAGAACAAGGAGCAAGATCTGCGCCGGGTCAACATGTTGCTCAGCCAGCTCGATCAGGCGCGGATGTCGCTGCAACAGGCCGCCAATTACGACGCCCTGACCAACCTCATCAACCGTCGCGGCTTCAACCAGCTCTTTGCCGAAAAGCTCAGCCAGAAATCCACCGAGGGCGGCATGCTCGCGGTGATGTTTCTCGACATCGACCACTTCAAACGCATCAACGATAGCCTCGGCCATGATGCCGGTGACGAGTTGCTCAAGGTCATCGCCCAGCACATCAAAGGCTCGGTGCGCGGTCATGAAGACGTGGTCGCGCGTTTCGGCGGCGATGAGTTCTGCATCCTCATAGGCCTGCGTGACCGCGAAGAAGCCCGCAACCTGGCCCAGCGCATCATGCTCAAGATGAAGGAGCCGATCGAACTGGCCGGGCGGCGCATGGTGATGACCACCAGCATCGGCATCAGCCTGTTTCCCGAAGACGGCACCACCTGCGATGAACTGCTCAAGCACGCGGATCTGGCGCTTTATCAATCCAAGGGCGCAGGGCGCAACGGCGTGCACTTTTTCGATTCCAACCTGAAAAACCGCGCCAGCCTGGAACTGCAACTGGAGGAAGAACTGCGCCATGCCCTACGCGAAGAGAACGGGTTGATGCTGTATTACCAGCCGATCTTCGAACTGAAGACCGGCAAGGTCACCAAGCTCGAAGCACTGATTCGCTGGCAGCATCCGGTGCATGGCCTGCTGACCCCGGACCGTTTTATCGCCATCGCCGAAAACAACGGTCTGATCGCCGAACTCGACAACTGGGTGCTGCGCAAGGCCTGCGAAGACCTTGGCGAACTGTCGCGCCATGGCTGTGACGAATTGAAGATCGCCTGGAACTGCTCACCCCTGAATCTGGCCCGGGAAGAACTGGCCAATGAAATCGAACGCGCCTTGCGCAGCGCCGGGGTCGCCCCTGAACGCCTTGAGCTGGAGGTGACCGAAAACGCCCTGATGGGCAACATCGCCAATACGCTGGTGCTATTGCGGCAGATCCGCGCCCTGGGCGTGTCGCTGTCAATCGATGACTTCGGCACCGGTTATTCGTCCCTGGCCTATCTCAAACGACTGCCGCTCAACACCTTGAAGGTCGACCGCTCCTTCATCCTCGACATTCCCAAGGCCACCGCCGACATGGAAATCGTCCAGGCGATCATCGTCATGGCCCACACCCTGCACTTGCAGGTGGTCACCGAAGGCGTGGAAAGCCTGGAGCAATACGAATTCCTCGAGCGCTCCGGCTGCGACTTCATTCAGGGTTACCTGCTCAGCCGTCCGGTGCCGCTGCACGAACTGCGCCCGGTCCTCGAAGAGATCAATCAGCGCAAACACGCCCACTCGGTCAATCCGCTGACGCTGGCTCGCGGTACATTTTCACCAGTGTCGATGGATCTCTCTCCAAAAAGCCCTGCGCCCCATGCAGGCGCATCAGTTGTGCGGCCAATCCGCTGATCGGCGTGGCCGAGCCGACTTCACGGGAAAACTTCACCGCCGTATCGAGATCCTTGAGCAGCGTGCGCACATGCCATTTCACCGGTTCGAAACGGCTTTCGGCCATTTGCGGGGCGAGGATCTGCAGCGGCTTCGAATCGGCGAAACCACCGGCCAGCGCCTCGGCAATCAGGCTGGCGTCGACCCCGGACTGCTCGGCCAGCGCGACCACTTCGGCGATCACCAGCGCATTGCAGGCAACGATCATCTGGTTGCAGGCCTTGGTCACCTGGCCGGCACCAATGCCGCCCATGTGCGTGACGCGCTGACCGAGAGTGAGCAACACCGGGCGAACCCGATCAAGATCTGCGGCATCACCACCGACCATGATCGCCAGGCTGCCGGCCTCCGCACCGACGACGCCGCCGGACACCGGTGAGTCGAGCCAGGCCATGCCGTTCTTTTGCGCCAGTTCTGCTGCCATCTCGCGGGTCGCCGTCGGTTCAAGGCTGGAAAAGTCCACCAGCAGCTGACCGTTTCTTGCGCCTTCAGCAACACCGGCCGGACCAAACACCACCTCGCGAACCACCGCCGTATCGGCCAGGCAGAGCATCACCACGTCGGCCTGCCCGCACAGTTCGGCCGGGGTCGCGACTTGCCGGGCACCCGCCTCCACCAGCGGCGCGCACTTGTCCGGGTTGCGGTTCCACACCGTCAGCGGATAACCCGCCGCCAGCAGACGCCGGCACATCGGCAGCCCCATCAGTCCGATTCCGGCAAACCCCAACGAAGGTAGCGTTGACATCATTTAGCCTCCTTTTGATTAAAGATCGCCGAATAATGGCCGATCCATCATCAATCAGGAAAGGACTCCCCCGTGCGACACACAGGCAAAGACCCTGACGCACGGGCCAAATACGCGCAGCAAAAAGACGCGAGATTCCCATTCCGTGAGGCTCGACGACAGTGGTCGCCGAGCCAACCAGTCCAGGTAAATGGCGCACAATGACTTCTAAAAACAATCCGGCCACTGCGGTATCCGATCTGACCCTGAGCCCTGCGGCGAACAGCCCTGCCCCGATGAAGCCATTGCCTCCTTCGCGCCCTCTGGGCACCCAGCAATACCTGTACTTCACCGAAACCAACACCGACCGCATCCTCGATAACCTCGATGGCCTGCGTGACCTGGTGTTCCCGCGCCCGCCGCACCTGGAAGGTGACAACGAGCAGCACAACGACCAGGAATTCCCGTCGGTGTGCCTGATCGGCCTCGGTCGCTGCGGCTCCAACATCGCCCTCGACGTGGCGGAGCTGGTGTACAACGCGCGCAAGTTCTACCTCAACGAATTCAACAACGAAGACCGCGTGGCTGACCGCCGCCTGGCCTCCGACAAAGGCTACAGCCCGGCCCAGTGGATCAAGCAGAACCTGCGGATCGGCCCGAACAAGTCGACCAAACCGGTGTTCCTGGTCGAGCCGCTGGTGATGCTCGGCGACCTGGACAAGGACATTGCCGGACGCATCCGTTTCTCGCGAAAGGGCGAAAAGAGCGGCTTCCTGCGCGACTACAGCAAAATGAAGATCATGGACTTGTCCGAAGTCCACGCCGGTGGCGCCGGTAACGCGCCGATCCTCGGCCAGTACCTGGCGAAGATCATCCTGAACAAGGACACCCAGCGTTTCTCCAGCCCTGACTGGAAAATGATCCACTCGTACCTGATCGACAGCTGCGGCATCAAGGCCAACCAGTCGCGCCTGTACTTCTCGATCTTCAGTGCCGGCGGCGGTACCGGTTCGGGCATGGCCTCGGAATTCGGCCTGGCCCAGCAGCACTCGTACATGAACAAGACGTTCGACACCAAGCCGATGGACGAACATGACGGCAAGAGCGGTCATTCGTTCGTGTTCGAGCCGATCTTCACCAGCGGCATCTGCGTGCTGCCGAACATTTCCGACCACCGCAGCGAAATGTCCGAGGCGCTGCACATCAACGCCGGTCGCCTGCTGTGCAAATACCTTTCGGAAGAATGGGATTTCTCGTACAACTTCGCCAACGAAGACAGCAGCGAAGCCAGCGTCATGGGCCGTATTCGCCCATGGAACGCGATGATGCTGATCTCCAACGACATCATGCGTTACGCCGAAGAAAGCGATGACGGCAACATCCAGAACATTGATGTCAATGCGATGGAGAAGCACGCCAACCAGTACATCTCGCAGCAGATCTTCAACATTCTGACGGCCCAGGCCGTCACCACCGACTACGACCAGAACTATTTCCGTCGCGCCGGCATCGACATCGGCGAGACCATTCGCCTGGACGCCAACGACCTGTTCATGAGCCTGGCCGGCCCGGTGGCGATTGCCTACGCCGAATCCGTGGTGCCGGAAACGCCGCCGCCGAGCAGCGACAAGTTCAAGGTGTTCGACAAAGAGCCGCAGCGCCTGAACATCGACGACCTGTTCTTCCGCTCGATCGACCTGCCGCACTTCAACAAGGTCACCCAGGCGATCGAAGGCATCAGCCTGCTGCCGATCGAATCCAAGCGCTACCGCGCGTCGCTTGAGCAGTACAAGAATTCCGGCTACGACGCCGCCGCGCTGCACGACCTGCACTTCTTCAAGAACTGCTCGTCGGTGGTCTCGATCGTTTCGCTGCCGAAAGACTACAAGCTGTCGTACATGGACCTGAACCGGTTGAAGACCCACCTCAACAGCCTGTTCCCCAACACCACGCTCAAGCGTTACGCGCTGGTGATCGGTGCTTCGGCCAACCTGTCGCTGACCACCCTGATCGCCAAGAGCCCGTGCCTGTCGGACGACTTCCTGACCCTGATCGTGGCGTTCATCAAGCGTTGCTTCGCGAAGAATCCGTACCGTTTCGACGAGACCCTCGACAACTCGATCCTCGACTTCATCATCAATGAAGAATTCGACGAAGAACGTATCGATGACCTGCTCAACGAATTCGAGAACCCGGCGAAGATCCTCGATACCAACTGGTACGCGATCAAGCCGATGTACGAGAAGAAGTACCGCGAGCTGATCAACGACAAAGAGAAGTTTGTCTCGATCAACGACATTCGCCTGTCGCGCGACTGCGTGAAGAAGTCGATCAAATACCTGCGCGAGATCTATCGTCACCGGATCGGCAAGACCAAGGTCATTTCGCTGAATAACCATACTGGCAAGACTTACTCGGTCTGACACCGGACCGAGGCGACCCCATCGCGAGCAGGCTCGCTCCCACATTGGAATGCGTTTCCCTGTGGGAGCGAGCCTGCTCGCGATGAGGCCCTCGAATTCCCCGATTTATTCAGCCTTTCCAACATCCCGAAACAATTAAGCAGCCGTTAGGCTGCTTACTAAACTGTGCCCGTTACGTTTACGTCACCGTTATGCCACCCGCGCTTGTGGCATTTCTCTACGGCAACGTGCCATCACGCTACTCGGCTACACACTTTTCCTCGGCCATCATGCGCACCAACGAGGTGCACCCCCTCAGGCCGACGCCCTTTCCTGGACCAGAATCCACGGCCGGACCACCACCGCCCACATCTCGGGATCACGTTCGAAAATATCCAGCGCCCGCGTTTCAGACAGCTTGGCGACCTTGTCTTCGGCCAGCCAGGCAGCGACTTTCTCGCCCTGATCCGACGCCACGGCCTCGGCCACGGCGATCAAATCCAGGTCAGTGTCGACCCACAATAGGGCACCCTGGGCGTAGAAGCGCTCCAGCTCTTTCCAGGTAATAGATGCGGTTTCACCAAGCAGCTTGGCATAGAGGGTGCTAGGTTCTTGATTCATGGGACTGTCCGGAAAAGAAATCGGCGCGAATGATAACGTCGGTGGTCCGGCAGAAAAACCCGGTAGCAAAAGGCTGCACCGAACGAAAAGCGCAGGAAAGCCAAGGAATGCTGATGATTGGGGCATAAGCCCTCTGAAAGCCCCGCCGCAATTCTGTCTTTTTCTTTCATTAAAGCGACATCTCCAGAATTTGCCCCTGGGCGCCAGCTTCCCAGGCCAACAACCGGCGCTCTACACTGTACCGGTACAGTTGCCGGGGGCATTTCCGGAAGATATCGCGAAGATATCCAGCCCGGTTCTGCTGCTACGGCGTCAGGACTCTAAAAAAATACAACAGTAAGAGTGGAGCACTATGACTAAGGCTACTAAGCAGATTTCCAAACTGTTTGCCGCTATGGTACTGGCCGGGGTTGCCAGCCATTCGTTCGCAGCTGACACCATCAAGATCGGTATCGCCGGCCCTAAAACCGGCCCGGTAGCCCAGTACGGCGACATGCAGTTCAGTGGCGCCAAAATGGCCATCGAACAGATCAACGCCAAGGGCGGCGTCGACGGCAAGAAGCTCGAAGCCGTTGAATACGATGACGCTTGCGATCCGAAACAAGCGGTAGCCGTTGCGAACAAGGTCGTCAACGACGGCGTCAAGTTCGTGGTCGGTCACCTGTGCTCCAGCTCCACTCAGCCTGCTTCGGACGTTTACGAAGACGAAGGCGTGATCATGATCACCCCGGCTGCCACCAGCCCGGACATTACCAGCCGTGGTTACAAAATGGTGTTCCGCACCATCGGTCTGGACAGCGCCCAGGGCCCTGCCGCCGGTAACTACATTGCCGATCACGTGAAACCGAAAATCGTTGCTGTCCTGCACGACAAACAGCAATACGGTGAAGGCATCGCCACCGCCGTGAAGAAAACCCTTGAAGGCAAGGGCGTCAAGGTTGCCGTGTTCGAAGGCGTGAACGCCGGCGACAAAGACTTCTCCTCGATGATCTCCAAGCTCAAGCAAGCCAACGTCGACTTCGTCTACTACGGCGGCTACCACCCTGAGCTGGGCCTGATCCTGCGTCAGTCCCAGGAAAAAGGCCTGAAAGCCAAGTTCATGGGTCCGGAAGGCGTGGGTAACGACTCCATCTCGCAGATCGCCAAGGACGCGTCCGAAGGCCTGCTGGTGACCCTGCCGAAGTCCTTCGACCAGGATCCGGCCAACCAGAAACTGGCTGAAGACTTCAAGGCGAAGAAAGAAGACCCGAGCGGCCCGTTCGTGTTCCCGTCCTACTCGGCGGTTGAAGTGATTGCCCAGGGCATCACCGCTGCCAAATCCGAAGACCCTGCGAAAGTGGCGGCCGCCATTCACGCCGGCACCTTCAAGACCCCTACCGGCGACCTGAGCTTCGACGCCAAGGGCGACCTGAAGGACTTCAAATTCGTGGTCTACGAGTGGCACTTCGGCAAACCTAAAACCGAAGTTTCGCCTCAGTAAGGCGCTGCCTGACTGACTGCCAATAAAGCCCACGGCGTGCCGTGGGCTTTGTTTTACGAATGTATTGGGCCGCGCTGGCGTGATCCGCCAGTCTCCCCACCTGAAAATCTCAAAACCGTCATCAGCGGTTCGCTGGCAAAACCCGGATTCGAAGTGGATAAAGATCCACGGGGCCGGGCGGGAAAATGACTCCACCAGTGAAATGCGTATCAGGTTTTTAGGAGCGCTGTAATGCCTGACATCTATCACTTCTTCCAACAGCTGGTTAATGGCATGACCATTGGCAGCACGTATGCCCTGATCGCCATCGGCTATACGATGGTCTACGGCATCATTGGAATGATCAACTTCGCCCATGGCGAGGTGTACATGATCGGCTCCTACGTGGCATTCATCGCCATCGCCGGGCTGTCCATGATGGGACTCGACAGCGTTCCGCTGTTGATGACCGCCGCTTTTCTCGCAACCATCGTCGTGACCAGTGCCTACGGTTACAGCATCGAACGGGTCGCCTACCGCCCCTTGCGCGGCAGCAACCGTCTGATCCCGCTGATCTCCGCCATCGGTATGTCGATCTTCCTGCAGAACACGGTTCTGCTGGCGCAAGACTCCAAGGACAAATCCATCCCCAACCTGATCCCCGGCAACTTCTCCATCGGGCCAGGTGGCGCACATGAAGTGCTGATTTCCTACATGCAAATCGTGGTGTTCGTGGTGACCCTGGTCGCCATGCTCGGTCTGACGCTGTTCATCTCCCGCTCTCGCCTGGGCCGCGCCTGCCGCGCCTGTGCCGAAGACATCAAGATGGCCAACCTGCTGGGCATCAACACCAACAACATCATCGCCCTGACCTTCGTCATCGGTGCTGCGCTGGCGGCCATCGCGGCCGTGCTGCTGAGCATGCAATACGGCGTGATCAACCCGAACGCCGGTTTCCTCGTCGGCCTCAAGGCCTTCACCGCCGCGGTACTGGGCGGCATCGGCAGCATCCCCGGCGCCATGCTCGGCGGGCTGGTGCTCGGTGTGGCGGAAGCCTTTGGTGCCGATATCTTCGGCGACCAGTACAAGGACGTCGTGGCGTTCGGCCTGCTGGTTCTGGTGCTGTTGTTCCGGCCAACCGGCCTGTTGGGTCGTCCGGAGGTTGAGAAAGTATGACTAGGAATCTTAAACAGGCGCTGTTCAGCGCCCTGCTGGTGTGGGCGGTGGCCTACCCGGTACTCGGTCTGAAGCTGACCATCGTCGGCATCAACCTCGAAGTGCATGGCACCAGTACCTCGACACTGATCACCATCGCCGTCTGCTCGGTATTGATGTTCCTGCGCGTGCTGTTCGACCAGCAGATCGGCGCGGCGTGGAAATCCTCGCCGAGCCTGCCGAAGATGCCGGCCAAGGCCAGCAGCTTCCTGACCCTGCCGACCACCCAGCGCTGGATCATCATTGCGTTGATCATCGGTGCACTGGTCTGGCCGTTCTTCGGTTCTCGCGGCGCGGTGGATATCGCGACGCTGGTGCTGATCTACGTGATGCTCGGCCTGGGACTGAACATCGTGGTCGGCCTGGCAGGCCTGCTCGACCTCGGTTACGTCGGCTTCTATGCCGTCGGCGCCTACAGTTATGCGCTGCTGTCGCACTACTACGGCCTGAGCTTCTGGATCTGCCTGCCGATCGCCGGACTGATGGCGGCCACCTTCGGCTTCCTGCTCGGTTTCCCGGTCCTGCGTCTGCGCGGTGACTATCTGGCGATCGTGACGCTGGGCTTCGGTGAAATCATCCGTCTGTTCCTGCGTAACCTCACCGACATCACCGGCGGCCCGAACGGCATCAGCAACATCGAGAAGCCAACGTTCTTCGGTCTGACCTTCGAACGTAAAGCCGCCGAGGGTTTGCAGACGTTCCACGAATACTTCGGCCTGGAATACAACTCGATCAACAAGGTGATCTTCCTGTATCTGGTGGCGTTGTTCCTGGCGCTGTTCGCGCTGTTCGTCATCAACCGCCTGCTGCGCATGCCTCTGGGCCGTGCCTGGGAAGCGTTGCGCGAGGACGAGATCGCCTGCCGTGCATTGGGCCTGAACCCGACGCTCATCAAGCTCTCGGCATTCACCCTGGGCGCCTGCTTCGCCGGTTTCGCCGGCAGCTTCTTCGCCGCCCGTCAGGGTCTGGTGACGCCGGAGTCCTTCACCTTCATCGAGTCGGCGACCATTCTCGCCATCGTGGTGCTGGGCGGCATGGGCTCGCAGCTGGGTGTGGTACTGGCGGCGGTCGTGATGATCCTGCTGCCGGAAATGATGCGTGAGTTCAGTGAGTACCGCATGCTGATGTTCGGCGCCCTGATGGTGCTGATGATGATCTGGCGACCTCAAGGTCTGCTGCCCATGCAACGTCCTCACATGGAGCTGCGCAAATGAGCCGCGAGATCCTGAAAGTCGAAAATCTGAGCATGCGCTTCGGCGGCCTGCTGGCGGTCAACGGCGTGGCCCTGACCGTGAAAGAGAAACAAGTGGTGGCGCTGATCGGGCCTAACGGCGCGGGCAAGACCACCGTGTTCAACTGCCTGACCGGTTTCTACAAGCCGAGCGGCGGCAGCATCAAGCTCGATGGCGAGCCGATCGAAGGCCTGCCAGGCCACAAGATCGCCCTCAAGGGCGTGGTGCGCACCTTCCAGAACGTGCGGTTGTTCAAGGACATGACGGCGGTCGAGAACCTGTTGATCGCCCAGCACCGTCACCTAAACACCAACTTCCTGGCCGGTCTGTTCAAGACCCCGGCGTTCCGCAAAAGCGAGCGCGAGGCCATGCAGTACGCCGAGTACTGGCTGGACAAGGTCAACCTCAAGGAGTTCGCCAACCGTCCGGCCGGCACCCTGGCCTACGGTCAGCAGCGCCGTCTGGAAATCGCCCGCTGCATGATGACCCGTCCACGGATCCTCATGCTCGACGAACCGGCCGCCGGTCTGAACCCGAAGGAAACCGAAGACCTGAAGGCGCTGATCAGCGTGCTGCGTGAAGAGCACAACGTCACCGTGCTGCTGATCGAACACGACATGAAACTGGTCATGAGCATTTCCGACCACATCGTCGTGATCAACCAGGGCACGCCTCTGGCCGACGGCACGCCGGAACAGATCCGCGACAATCCTGAAGTGATCAAAGCCTACCTGGGGGAAGCGTAAATGCTGCAGTTCGAAAACGTTTCCACCTTCTACGGCAAGATCCAGGCCCTGCACAGCGTCAACGTCGAAGTCCGCCAGGGCGAGATCGTGACGCTGATCGGCGCCAACGGTGCCGGCAAGTCCACCCTGCTGATGACGCTCTGCGGTTCGCCGCAGGCCCACAGCGGCAGCATCCGTTACATGGGTGAGGAACTGGTCGGCCAGGACTCGTCGCAGATCATGCGCAAGAGCATCGCCGTGGTGCCGGAAGGTCGTCGGGTGTTTGCCCGTCTGACCGTCGAAGAAAACCTGTCCATGGGCGGCTTCTTCACCGACAAGGGCGACTATCAGGAACAGATGGACAAGGTTCTCGGACTTTTCCCACGCCTGAAAGAACGCTTCAACCAGCGCGGCGGCACCATGTCCGGCGGTGAACAGCAAATGCTCGCCATCGGCCGGGCGCTGATGAGCAAGCCGAAACTGCTGCTGCTCGACGAGCCGTCGCTGGGTCTGGCACCGATCATCATCCAGCAGATCTTCGACATCATCGAACAGCTGCGCAAGGACGGTGTGACGGTGTTCCTGGTCGAACAGAACGCCAACCAGGCGCTGAAAATCGCTGACCGTGCGTACGTTCTGGAGAACGGCCGGGTGGTGATGCAAGGCACCGGTGAAGCGCTGCTGACCGACCCGAAAGTGCGCGAGGCGTACCTCGGCGGTTGATGGATCGCTTCAAACAAAAAACGGCCTTCGGGCCGTTTTTTTTGAGCTTTGAAAATTATTTTCGCGATCGCTGTAACGCATCACCAGGTCGTTTCTCTAGAGGGGTAAGCAAGCGCACATCGCTTGTTCCAACCCAAGTTGAAACCGGAGAAACATCATGACTGCTACCACCCGCACCCTGTCCGCCACCGCCCTGGTTCTGGCCCTTGGTTCCGCCCTGAGCATGGCCGCCGTTTCGACCGTCCAGGCGGCCGACAACAGCAACATGGAAAAATGCTTCGGCGTGGCCATGAAAGGTCATAACGACTGCGCCGCCGGCGCCGGCACCACCTGCGCAGGCACGGCGAAAATGGATTACCAGGCCAACTCCTGGAAGTTCGTTCCGAAAGGCACTTGCACCACCACCGAAAGCAAGACTTCGCCGACCGGTTTCGGTCAGATGGAAGCCTTCAAGGCCAAGTCCTGATCCGGAGGCTGCCCGAGTGTCGATCATGATCACTTCCTGCGACCATGCCTTCCCCCGCACTCGGGCAGCCCTCACCGGGCTCCCGCCCCGTGCCGGGCTGGGGCTCAAGACCGGGCACTTTCGTGAAGTGCTCGGTTCTCTACCGGACATCGGCTTCTTCGAAGTCCACGCCGAAAACTACATGGTGGCCGGCGGCCCGTTTCATCATTTTCTGGGTTTGATCCGCGAGGCGTATCCGCTGTCACTGCATGGCGTCGGCTTGTCCATCGGTGCCGAAGGCCCGCTGGATGTCCAACACCTCAAACGCCTGAGCGCGCTGATCGAGCGTTATCAACCCCAATCCTTTTCCGAACACCTGGCCTGGTCGAGCCACGGCCCGGTGTTTCTCAATGATCTGTTGCCCCTGGCTTACGACACGCCGACGCTGAATCGCGTCTGCGATCACATCGACCAGGTGCAGAACACCCTTAAGCACCCGATGCTGCTGGAAAACCCGGCGACCTATCTGGCGTTCCAGCGCTCGACGATCGACGAAGCGGAGTTCATCCGTGAAGTCATCCGGCGCAGCGGCTGCGGTCTGTTGCTGGACGTGAACAACGTCTATGTCTCGTGCATCAACCATCAACGCGATCCCCTGGCCTACCTCGACGCACTGCCGCTGCATGCAGTTGGCGAGATCCATCTGGCGGGGTTTGCCGAAGATTCCGACAGCCTCGGCGATCGCCTGTTGATCGACGATCACGGCGCACCGATCGATCAGACCGTCTGGTCGCTGTACCGACAGGCGCTGGAACGCGTCGGCCCGGTGGCGACGCTGATCGAACGGGACAATCAGGTGCCGGCCTTCGACGTGCTGCTGGCCGAGGCGCAACAGGCCGACGCGCTTCTGCTTTGCGCAGGAGGTCGGCAATGAGCACCCAAGCCGTGTTCAGCGCCGCACTGCTCGATGTCGGCCTGCCCTGCCCCGACGGATTGTGCAGCGCCAACGGGGCCGATCCGGCCAGCCGATTCGCGGTGTACCGCAACAACGTGCAAGGCTCGTTGAGCAATGCACTGGCCGACAGTTATCCCGTGGTGAGGCAGTTGGTGGGAGAGGAATTCTTCCGCGCCATGGCCGGCGTTTTCATTCAAAACCACCCACCACGAAGCCCGCTGATGAGCGACTACGGCAGTGAACTGGCGGACTTCATCAGCGGATTCGAACCGGCGTCGAGCGTGCCTTACCTGGCCGATGTCGCGCGACTGGAACGCCTGCGCACGCACGCCTACCACTCCGCCGATATTGCGCCGCTCAGCCAGGATCGGATCGCTGCGGCCTTCGCGGATCAGGAAGGCCTGAGTCGCTTGCAAATCGGTCTGCATCCTTCGCTGCATGGGCTCGGTTCAGCCTTTGCGGTGGTGGATATCTGGGCCGCGCACCAGCAAGACGCCACGTTGGCCGGGATTGATCTGAATCAGGCCCAACACGCGCTGATCCTGCGCAACGGGCTGGAGGTCGAGGTGTTCGCCGTGGATCCCGGCGCCAGCCAGTTCATCGGCCAGCTAAAGGCCGGCCTGTCACTCACCCAGGCGCTGGAGTCCGCAGAAGCCTTCGACCTCAGCCAGACCCTGGCCCTGTTGATCAGCCGCCAGGCCATCACCCATTTACATCACAAGGTTTCGCCATGAACAGCCTCATTGCCCGCGCCATCGCGCTGCTGGAAAAAATCCCTCACAGCCTGATCGCCTTCATCGCGCGTTTTTCCATCGCGGCGGTGTTCTGGAAATCCGGGCAGACCAAGGTCGAGGGCCTGGCCATCGACCTGATCGACGGCACGCTCCAGATTGGCTGGCCACATCTGGCGGACTCGACGATTCCGCTGTTCCAGAGCGAATATCACGTCCCGCTGCTGTCACCGGAAATCGCCGCGCATATGGCGGCGTTCGCCGAACACTTTTTCCCGATCCTGATCCTCGTCGGCTTCGCCACGCGATTCTCGGCGCTGGCATTGCTGGGCATGACGCTGGTCATCGAGCTGTTCGTGTATCCCGACGCCTATCCGACTCACGGAACCTGGGCGGCAGTGTTGCTGTACCTGATGACCACCGGGCCGGGCAAATTGTCGATCGACTATCTGATCGCCCGGCGTTACCGCTGAAGCCGGTCGAGCGCCTCACCACTGCGCTTGAACCAGTCGATCAGATAATCCGCCAGCACTTGAGTGCGCTTCGGCAACCCGCCCTGATACGGATGCACCAGGTACATCGGCATGCGCCGGGTCTGAAAATCCCGCAGGAGCCAACGCAATCGGCCGTCAGCCAATTCCGTCTGCAACAGATAGGACGGCAGGCGGGCGATGCCGGCGCCAGCGAGTGCGGCTTTTTTCAGCAGGCTGTAGTGATTGCTGGCGAACGGCCCCGACACCCGCACCCGCAACAGCTCGTGCTGCTGGTGATACAACCACTCTTCGCGACCACCGTAGTGACTGTTGAGCAAACAACGATGTTCGGCCAGCGCCTGTGGTGTCGGCGGTTCGCCGAAACGCTCAAGATAGGCCGGACTGGCGCAGGTCATTTCCTGCCAGGCCAGCAAAGGCTTGGCCACCAGTCGCTCATCGTTGGCGACGTCGGTGCGGATCGCCAGATCAAAGCCATCGCGGGAGAGATCGCGGTAGCTGTTGTTCAGCTCCAGCTCGATCTGCACTTCGGGGTATTTCTGCGAAAACTCCAGCACCAGGCCGTCGAAGAAGATTTCCCCCAGCGACACCGGAACCGTCATACGCACGGGACCTGCCATATCGTCCTTCAAACGCGCCAATGCCTGACGCGCCCTTTCCACCTGGACTACAAGCGCCTGAGCCTGGGGCAACAGCGCCGCACCGGCCGCCGTCAGGCTCAGCCGACGTGTGGTGCGTTGCAGCAGCACCACGGAAAACTGCGCCTCCAGCTGACTGATGCGCTTGGACAATTGTCCCTTGCTGCACCCCAGTTGCTGCGCCGCCAAGGTAAAACTGCCGGCCTCGATCAACACCGCGAACGCCGCCAGATCATCCATCTCGCTCATGGATTGTTTCCATTTGAAAACCAAAGGTTGCCCATTAGCGCGCTTATCAGCGGAAAAAACCACTCTAGACTGAAATCTCGTTCAATCACTTGAGGCAAGCACGATGAAAATTCTGTTGATCGGTGCCGGCGGCACCATCGGTTCGGCCGTGGACAAAGAGCTGTCGCAGCGTCACGAAGTCATTCGCATCGGTCGCAGCAGCGGCGATTTCCAGGTGGATATCAGCGACAGCGCATCGATCCGCAAGCTGTTCGAAAAGACCGGCAAGTTCGACGCCCTGGTCTGCGCCGCCGGCAACGTGACCTTCGCCCCGCTGGGCGACATGAACGAAGACAGCTTCGCCCTCGGCCTGAAAGACAAGCTGATGGGCCAGGTCAATCTGCTGCTGATCGGCCGTGAATTCGCCAACGACGGCGCATCGTTCACCTTCACCACCGGCGTCCTCAGCCACGACCCGATCCGCAGCGGTGCTTCGGCGGCACTGGTCAACGGTGCACTGGACAGCTTCGTCCGTGCCGCCGCCATCGAGCTGCCACGGGGCCTGCGCGTGAACTCGATCAGCCCGACCGTGCTGGTGGAAGCCATGGGCAGCTATGCCCCGTACTTCCGCGGCTACAAGCCGGTTCCTGCGGCGGATGTGGCATTGGCCTACGCCAAAAGCGTCGAAGGTCTGCAGACAGGTCAGACATTTCACGTGGGCTGAAAAGCCTCGGCATGCGGCGCTGGGTCAGCGTCGCATCAAGGTTTTAATGCTCCAGCAGCGTCGGAAGCAGCTTGCTGGCGACCTCGCGGGGCACGCTTATCATCAGACTCGGGCCTTTGATTACCGATTGAATCGTTGCGCTCGACACTTGAACGCCGTTGATGGACAGCTGCAGGGGTTGATGCAGTCCCTCGGTCGTCACCCGCTGCAGGCGATGCTGCGCATCCGGGCTCAAGGTGACACTGAGCTCGACGACATGCGGATTCGGATCATCGATTCGTTTGAGCTCGAGGCTCATTTCGGAGAAATCCGTCTCCGATGAAAAAGCAATTTCTGCCGCCATCGACGGCCATGCAGCCATCATTGCCAGTACCGCCAATAGCACCCTGCCTGATCCTTTCATAAAAACCTCGCGCATCCAAAAGGCGGACAAGGTACGGCCAAATGTCCTTCGTCCCGACTTCCAAAGTTAAGCCAAATGTTTCCGCTACGTGGCAAATCCAACTCATGGTTGTGATAAGCGGTCAGCCTGCGTAACGTGGCGGCACTTGTCTGGAGAGCCGAAGATGCGTGTTGCCCGTTCCTTGATCGTTGTTGCCCTGCTCCCTCTGTTTGCCGCGTGCCAATTGTTCGACGGTGCGCGGACCAGCGCCTCCCACGTCGGCCAGACGCGGATGCAGGGCCAACTGACCGCTGCCGACGGCAAACTGGTGTTCCAGGCCTGCGGTGAACAACGCCAGTACGTGGTCAACGACATCGGTGGCACCAGCATTCTGCAAGAGGCCGCCACCCTGGCCGACCAGCAGGGCAAGCTGTTCGCCGACGTGCGCGGCAAGATCGCCGGTGACCGTCTCGACCTGACCCAGCTGTACCGCGTCGAACGCTCCGGCACCGCTTGCGATGACCCGAACTTCAAGCAACTGATCCTGCGCGCCGCCGGCCATGGCCCGGAATGGAACGTCAAGGTCAGCGGCAAAGGCATGGTCATCGACCGCGAAGGCCAGCCACCGCTCGCTGTGCCCTATGTCGAAGAGCAACTGGGCGACGGCCGTTTCAACCTCAGCAGTGAAGCCAACAACCAGCGCATCGAGCTGTGGGTGGCGCCGCTACGCTGCGTCGACAGCAACACCGGCAGCGTGCAGCACATGAGTGCCGAGTTGCGTATCGACGGCAAGGTGCAGCGCGGTTGCGGGTATTTCGGCGGTTCGCGCAACGACTGATCGTTTTACCCTCACGGGATCCGGCCGTTGCGGCTTATAATCGCTGCCTTCAAACGCCCTGGCGCAGTTGTGCGCCCCGCGAACCGGATCCTGTCATGTTACGAATCACCGAACTCAAGCTGCCGATCGACCATCCCGACGAAGACTTGCGCGCCGCCATCGTGCAACGCCTGGGCATCGCCAGCGATGACCTGCTCGACTTCACCTTGTTCAAGCGCAGCTACGATGCGCGCAAAAAGTCTTCCGAACTGTGCTTCATCTACACCATCGACCTCGAAGTGCGCGACGAGGCCAAAGTGCTGGGCAAGTTCGCCGATGACCGCAACGTCAACGTGGCGCCGGATGTCAGCTACAAATTCGTCGGCCAGGCGCCGAGCGACCTGAGCCAGCGTCCGATCGTGGTCGGTTTCGGCCCGTGCGGGATCTTCGCCGGCCTGCTGCTGGCGCAGATGGGCTTCAAGCCGATCATCCTCGAACGCGGCACCGAAGTGCGCCAGCGCACCAAGGACACCTGGGGCCTGTGGCGCAAAAGCGTACTCAACCCCGAGTCCAACGTGCAGTTCGGCGAAGGCGGTGCGGGCACGTTCTCCGACGGCAAGCTTTACAGCCAGATCAAGGATCCGAAATTCCTCGGCCGTAAAGTCTTGCACGAGTTCGTCAAGGCCGGCGCGCCGGAAGAAATCCTCTACGTCAGCAAGCCGCATATCGGTACGTTCCGTCTGACCGGCATGGTCGAAACCATGCGCGAAGAAATCCGCGCCCTGGGCGGCGAAGTGCGCTTCCAGGAACGCGTCACCGACGTGCTGATCGAAGACGGCCAACTGGTCGGCGTCGAACTGGCCAGCGGCGAAACCCTGCATTCGAAACACGTGATCCTGGCGCTGGGCCACAGTGCCCGTGACACGTTCCGCATGCTCCACAGCCGTGGCGTGTTCATGGAAGCCAAGCCGTTCTCGGTAGGTTTCCGCATCGAGCACCCGCAATCACTGATCGACCGCGCGCGACTGGGCAAATACGCCGGCCACCCCAAATTGGGAGCCGCCGACTACAAACTGGTGCACCACGCCAAGAACGGCCGTTCGGTCTACAGCTTCTGCATGTGCCCGGGCGGCACCGTGGTGGCGGCGACTTCCGAGCCGAACCGCGTGGTCACCAACGGCATGAGCCAGTACTCGCGTAACGAGCGCAACGCCAACTCCGGCATCGTCGTCGGCATCACCCCGGAAGTCGATTATCCGGGCGGCCCGCTGGCCGGGATCGAGTTGCAGGAGCATCTGGAATCCCACGCTTTCATCCTCGGCGGCAGCGATTACAAGGCGCCGGCGCAACTGGTCGGCGACTTCATCAACGGCACGCCGTCTACCGAGCTGGGCGAGGTTGAGCCTTCGTACAAGCCGGGCGTGGCGCTGGGCGATCTGGCCCTCGCGCTGCCGGACTTCGCCATTGAGGCGATCCGTGAGGCGCTGCCAGCGTTCGAGAAGCAGATTCGCGGTTATTCGCTGCACGATGCAGTGCTGACCGGGATCGAGACGCGGACTTCGTCACCTCTGCGGATCACACGCAACGAGTCGCTGCAGAGCATGAACGTCAAAGGTCTGTTCCCTGCCGGTGAAGGCGCGGGTTATGCGGGCGGGATTCTGTCGGCGGGCGTTGACGGGATTCGTATCGCGGAAGCTGTGGCGCGTGACATCCTGGGCCTCGAGGCCTGATACGCCTAACCTGAAACGATGCAAAAAACTGTGGGAGCGAATTCGCTCCCACAGTCGTATTCGGCGTCAGATATTGGCGCGCAGCACCGAGGCCGGCAGCGCTTCACCCCTCTCGGCACTCGCCGCCACAGCCGCCATCAATCCTTCCAGCTCATAGCCCTGCGCCTTGAGCCACGCCGGATCGTAATAGGTGTCTGCGTAGCGTTCGCCGCCATCGCACAGGATCGCCACGATCGACCCCGACTCCCCCGCCGCTTTCATCTGCTGCGCCGCCATCAGCGCGCCGATCAGGTTGGTGCCACTCGACCCGCCCACATGCCGGCCCAGACGCTGCGCCAGGTAATGCATGGCCGCCAGCGACAAGGCATCCGGCACCTTGACCATCGCATCGATCACCTTCGGCAGGAACGACGCCTCCACCCGAGGCCGGCCGATGCCTTCGATCCGCGAACCGTGGTCCAGACGCAGGCTGGCATCACCGGTCTGGTAAAAGTCGAAGAACACCGAACGCTCGGCATCGGCGCACAGCACGCGGGTGCAATGCTGGCGATAGCGCACGTAACGCCCGAGGGTCGCGGTGGTGCCGCCGGTGCCGGGGCTGGAAATCAGCCACGCCGGGCATGGGTGCTGCTCGTAGCGCATCTGCTGGAAGATCGACTCGGCGATGTTGTTGTTCGCCCGCCAGTCGGTGGCGCGTTCGGCGTAGGTGAACTGGTCGATGAAGTGCCCGTCGTGTTCGCGGGCCAGACGTTCGGATTCGGCGTAGATCTGGGTCGGATCGTCCACCAGATGACTTTTGCCACCATAGAAGGCGATCTGGGCGATCTTCTCCTTGGACGTGGTCGCCGGCATCACCGCAATGAACGGCAGCCCGAGCATCCGCGCAAAGTACGCTTCGGAAATCGCCGTCGAACCGCTGGACGCCTCGATCACCGGCGCGCCGGGCTTGAGCCAGCCGTTACACAAGGCGTAGAGAAACAGCGAACGGGCCAGCCGATGCTTGAGGCTGCCGGTGGGATGGCTGGATTCGTCCTTGAAGTACAACTCGATGCCCGGGAACCCCGGCAGCGGCAAGGGGATCAGGTGGGTATCAGCGCTGCGCTGGAAGTCAGCTTCGATGATCCGGATGGCTTCGCGGGCCCACTGTCGGTTGTCGCTCATGGCTGTTGTTCTCGTTGAATCGGGCAGAAGTGCCTTCACAGGCTTAGCTCCCAAGCTTAGGAAAAATCCCACCGCACTGACAGATACAGCTGAGCTTCAATACCTTTGGCAACTGCTAGGCTCTGCTGCAGGTCTGGCATGCGCCTTGTAACCATATATAACAAAAAAGAATATAACTTTTGTTTTAACAACTAACAGTACGGGTTAGGGTGTCCCACCTTTTGACTTTATCGATGGAGAGCGACCTTGCCTCTGCGTAGCACTTTCACGCGTTTCTTTCAGTTGGAAGCTGCCAGCGGTCTGTTACTGATCGCCGCGGCCATCCTGGCTCTAATCATCAACAACTCGCCGCTGTCGTGGCTGTACACCGGCCTGCTCGACACCCCGGTGGTGGCGCAGATCGGCGCGTTGAAAATCGCCAAACCCCTGCTGTTGTGGATCAACGACGGCCTGATGGCGCTGTTCTTCCTGCTCATCGGCCTGGAAGTGAAGCGCGAAGTGCTCGACGGCCAGCTGTCTAAACCGTCGCAGATCGTCCTGCCCGGCGCGGCGGCCATCGGCGGCATGCTGGTGCCGGCGCTGATCTACTGGTTCCTCAACCGCGACAATCCGGCCGCCCTCGACGGCTGGGCGATTCCGACCGCCACCGACATCGCCTTCGCCCTCGGCGTGCTGGCCTTGCTCGGCAAGCGGGTGCCGGTGTCGCTGAAGCTGTTCCTGATGACCCTGGCGATCATCGATGACCTTGGCGCCATCGTGATCATCGCGATCTTCTATTCCGGCGAACTCTCGACCCTGTCGCTGGGCCTGGCGGCGGCGTGCATTGCGGCGCTGGTGGCGATGAACCGGCTGGGGGTGGTCAAGCTCGGACCGTACATGATCATCGGCCTGATCCTGTGGGTCTGCGTGCTCAAGAGCGGTGTCCACGCGACGCTGGCCGGCGTGACCCTCGCGTTCTGCATCCCGCTGCGCACGAAAAACGCAGAGCCTTCGCCGCTGCTGACCCTGGAACATGCGCTGCACCCATGGGTGGCCTACGGCATCCTGCCGCTGTTCGCCTTCGCCAATGCCGGCCTGTCGCTGACCGGTGTGACCGCCGAAAGCTTCACCCACCACGTACCGATGGGCATCGCCGTCGGCCTGCTGCTGGGCAAGACCATCGGCGTGTTCGGCCTGACCTGGCTCGCCGTGAAAACCGGCATCGCCGCCCTGCCCCAGAACGCCAATTGGGGCCAGGTGCTGGGCGTGGCGATCCTCTGCGGGATCGGCTTCACCATGAGCCTGTTTGTCGGCTCGCTGGCCTTCGTGCCGGGTGCCAGTGAATACGCCGGAATGGACCGGATGGGCATTCTCACCGGCTCGGTGTTCGCAGCATTGATCGGTTATGCGGTGACCCTGGCGGCAAGCAGAAAGAACACCGCGCTACCTTCCTGATGCCGTAGCGAACAATCCCCACGTCTTTAGAGACGCGTCCTACAGCCACGATTTTTCTGCTTCGTTAACGTCGTGCAGCCCCTTTCGAGGGGCTGCCGATGCATGAACGAAAGGACAATCAGTGGCTGGTCAAAAGGACATTCCCCGGGTTCCTAACCCACCGGCAGGCGACGGCCATCACGTCACCTACCGCTACCTGACGGCCACCGAGCTGGCCGATCAGGACGAACGACAAAACAAGTACGACGCCATGCTGGCGAGACAGGACGCCTTCGAGCGCAGCCGCGAGGTCGCGGCGAACAAGCCTGAGTCGGTGCGTGCCGGCTGTGTGTTCGCCAAGTCCTGCAAGTTGCCGGACGCGATCATCGATTACTCGAATCCTTCGGGGATGGTGCCGACTGACAGCCTGAAAGATTACGGCGAGGTCGCCTGGCTCGGTGCTCGTGAAGTTGACGATGCAGGCCTGCTGAATCTTGAAACCATCAGCGGCAGCACGGTTTCACTCGAAATCGGCAGACTTGCACTCAGGGCACCGGCACTCGCGCTTCCAACGATCACGGCACTCGGGGCTGGCGGAGTTGCCTTACTCTCGGGCCTGGTCGCCGCGCTCTGGACGCCAACCCTCGGCGACAGCGCCCTCTACACCGAAGACCAGTTGCGCGCCCTCAAACAGGCTCGAACCCGCGTGCGCCTGCACGTCGAACAGCAGGCCGACGGCAGCCTCAAGGGTTACGGCTTCTACACCGGCAAGAACCGCGACTGGGAAATGGTCGATGTCGCGCAGTTCGCTGCTCGCGGTAACCGGTTTGTTGCAGACCTTGGCGAAGGCATCGAGCTGATCTGGACGCCCGCAGTGGACGGCTCCGACATCCTCGGCATCCCCGCGCTGGAGGCCGCTCCGCAAGCACCGCATATCTGGGTGTACCCACCGACGAAAGCGGCGGACGGGATTCTGGTGAATCCGGTTTATCCGCCGGAGTATCGGGATTTCATTTTGGTGTTTCCGGCGGATTCTGGAGTTAAGCCGTTATACATCGTTCTCAGCCAGCCCCCCGACCATGCTTATTACGGTCATCCAAAAACGCTACCAGCGTTCCCTGATGCAATCAGGGTGAAGTCCAAGTCATCGGTTCGAGGTGGAGGAAAGCGGCGAGCACGTTGGGTAGACCGTAAAGGCCGGATTTATGAGTGGGATTACAAAAGTAATGCAGTAGAAAAATACGACAAACTAGGAACCACACATTTGGGGGAGTTCAATCACCTTACAGGCGAGCAAATCGGTCCCGCAGAGCCAGATAGAAGAACCACTAAGAATTAAGGATAAAACCATGCTCTACCTTTCCATAACCGGCTTTTACCCAGATGACGTCCAAGACGACACACTGCAGTTCGAGTTAGATATCGACGGCAGCGAAATGAATGAAAAAGTTGCACAGCTCATTGAGTCCAAGCCCCTGAGCGAACTGGAGCCTGGCGAATTGTTACTGAGCAAAGATCAGGTAACGGCACTGGAGGCCCTTCTAAATGTCAGCTTCCCGAAGGGTCTGGAATATTTTATGGGCACCTGTGCCAAGTACTGACACTACAAGCCGGCAACAAACAAAAAACCCCGACCAGTCACCTGATCGGGGTTTTTCTTTACCGCTCGTTCCCGCTTAGTGCGAAACGCGGCTGGTCCCGCCGACAGTCGAAATCCGTACGCGCTCGCCGACGCGGAACACTTCATTCTCCTGCACTTGCTGCACGTAGGCGCGCATGCTGCCGTCGTCTTCGCGCACGGTGATTTCAACACCTTGAGTACGGGTCAGGCCTTCTTCGGTGGCGGAACCGATCAGGCCGCCGGCCACGGCACCGATAACGGCTGCAACGATGCTGCCTTTACCGCCGCCGATGGCGCTGCCGCCGACACCGCCGACCACTGCACCGGCTGCGCCGCCGATCGGGGTCTTGGTGCCTTCGATTTTCACCGGACGCAGGGATTCGATGGTGCCCATGCGAATCGTCTGCACGCGACGCGCTTCGTCACGGGAGTAGGAGTCACCGGTCAGGCTCGATTGGCAGCCGGTAAGCAACATCGCCATCGTGGAAAAGGAAGCAACCAGCAGAACAGACTTACGCATAGGATCAACTCCAAAGGACAGGTATTCATTAAACTCCGCAGCTTGACGCCTGTCACGGCGCCGCCCGGATAAATTTGGTTTCATTCAGGCCCGGTACAGGGCCTCCACGAACTCACCCAACAGTAGCGCCAAAATACAGAGCTTGCGCCGCCGACCCCAAGGATTTTCATGGATTACTTCATCATTGTCGTCACAACCGTCGCCGGTTTGTACTTCCACTGGTGGTTGTACGTACGGATCAAACGCTGGATGGACCGCGATCTGGCATTGTCGCTGGCCGGCAAGGATGAAGGCAAACGCGCCTACATGCTCGAACGGCTGGCGCAAGCCCGATCACAGAAGATCAGGCGTCGGGACCTGCCGAAGTGGCTTGAGGCCGCTGCGGCAGGCTATCCCGCTCGGTAGACTGCTTAAGGTGCCAGACGTTCAAGAATCCAGTCGGCGCCCTGCAAACGGTAGTTGAGGCGATCGTGCAGGCGGCTGGCGCGCCCCTGCCAGAACTCGATGCGCTCCGGCAGCAAACGGTAACCGCCCCAGTGTTCCGGGCAATCGGGCTGGGTGTCGGTGAAGCGTTGCTCGGTAGCCTTGAGCAAGTCTTCCAGCTCACTCCGGCCGTTGATCACCCGGCTCTGAGGGGAAGCCCAGGCACCCAGTCGGCTGCCCAACGGGCGCACCTGATAATAGGCGTTGGACTCCTGCGGCGTGACCTTCACCACTCGCCCTTCGATGCGCACCTGGCGCTCCAGGGTCGGCCAGAAGAACGTCATGGCCGCGAACGGATTCGCGGCCAGATGCTGGCCCTTGGCGCTTTCGTAGTTGGTGAAGAAGGTGAAGCCCTGCTCGTCCAGGCCCTTGAGCAGCAGAATGCGGCAGTGCGGACGCCCGTCCGCATCGACCGTGGCCAGGGTCATGGCGTTGGCCTCCACGGGCGCCTGCTCGGTTTTCACCGCGTCGGCGAACCACTGGTGGAACAGCGCAAAAGGCTCGGCCGGGGCTTGCGCCTCGGTCAGGCCGTCCCGGGTGTAATCACGACGCATATCTGCCAGAGCCTGGGTCATGGCGCATTCCTTTTCGTTAGCGGATCACTGTTTTGCCGCGTCGGTCGCCGCGACTTTCTTGTCGCTGGCGGCGGCTTTGGCTGGAGCGGTTTTCTTCGCCGGGGCCTTCTTCACGGGAGCCTTGGCTGCGGCCTTCTTGGCCGGTGCCTTTTTGGTGGCCGGGACAGCAGCCTTCTTCGCCGCAGGTGCCGGAGTCACAGGCTTGGCGACTGGCTTGACGTCCTGGGCAGCGACCATGGTCACCGGCTTCGGTGCCGGCATGTTGTACTTGCTCAGCAGCGCGACCATGGTGTTCTGCGGGGTCACCAGCAGTTCGACACGACGGTTCAGGGCACGACCTTCAACGCTGTCGTTGGCCGCACGCGGGGCATCGGCGCCCATGCCGCGCAGCATCAGGCGATCACGCTGCAAGCCGCTCAGGCGGAAGATTGCCGCCACCGACTGGGCACGTTCCTGGCTCAGTTTGGTGTTGTCTGCTGCGACACCGGCGTTGTCGCTATGGCCGAGCACCAGGACCGCGGTTTTCGGGTCGGCTTCGAGGATCTTGGCGATATTGGTGAACGGGCTCAGGGTCACCGGCAACAGCATGGCCGGGCGTTTCGGGTTGAACGAACCTTCAACCGGCGCGGTCACCACGAGGACGTTTTCACGGCGCTCGAATTGCAGGTTGCTGCCCTTGATCGCGTCACGCAGGCGCGGCTCGTAGTCGTCGAGCCAGGCCTGGGTCACTTTCGGGTCAGGCATCGGCACGGCTTTGGCGGTGTCCTGGGACTTGCCGCCGAACGGCCACCACCACTTGGTGCCGGTATCGGCATCAGCCTTGGCGACAACGGCAGGCGCGGCTTGCGGTTTGACTTCGGGCTTCACGTCGGCCTTGTCGGCCGAATCGTCGGAGCCGAACGGCCAGTACCAGTGGCTGCTGCTCTCGGTCTTGGCGACAGGGGCTGTAGCGGCGGGTTTCACCGGTGCAGGTGCAGGTGCCGGCTCCTTGGCCGCGACCTTGTCGGAGGAGCCGAACGGCCACCAGCTGCCGCCATCGGCGTCATTCTTGGGAGTCTGAGCGCAACCGGTGATCGCGAAACACAGGGCCAGAGCGAGAGTTTGTTTGGACGACATTGGAAACCCACAAAAATTAGTAATGGACAATCAGAGGACTTTCGCCCGGATAAACAGACGCTTTGAATCGAAAAGCCGAATGAGGTTCCGGCCCTGGAACCTCCAGTAACGTTTTACAGACAAGTGGCAAGTACCCGCGCCAGCTTCTGCGCGCGCGGATCCATCAAGACGTACGGCCCAAGGGTATTTGTCACAAATCCGAAGGCCACATCGTGCTCCGGATCAGCAAAACCGATGGAACCGCCCGCCCCCGGATGCCCGAACGCCCTTGGGCCGAGGCCATAGGTGGCGTTCGGCACATCAGGTTGATCGAGCATGCAACCGAGACCAAAACGGGTGCGGGTCAGCAAGGTCTTGTCCTCGCCGAGGCTGTGTTCACGAGTCAGTTCGTCGAGCATTTCGCTTTCCAGCAGGCTGCCGTCGAGCAGACCGGCGTAGAACCCGGCCAGGCTGCGCGCATTGCCGTGGCCGTTGGCCGCCGGTTGTTGCATGCGCCGCCATTCCGGCTTGTTGGTGCTGGTGAGCACCGACGGCGGATTGGTGAAGGCTCGGGTGGTCATGGCGGTGGGTTCACGCATCGTGACTTGCAGCAGGCGCTGGGCGGCGGCATCGCCGACATTGCCCTTGCCACGGGCGATATGCGCGACGCGGTAGAACTCTTCGTCGGCCAGGCCGACATGGAAATCCAGCCCCAGAGGTTTGGCGACTCGAGCCACAATGGATTCACCCGGCCCACGGCCGTCGGCCCGGCGCAGCAACTCGCCAACTAGCCAGCCGTAGGTGATCGCGGCATAACCGTGACCGGTGCCCGGTGTCCACCACGGCGCTTCGGCCGCGAGGGCGTCGACCATGGTTTGCCAGTCATACAGGGCTTCGGGGGCCAACAATTCGCGCAGGGCCGGCAGACCGGCCTGATGGCAAAGCAATTGGCGCAGGGTCACGGACTCCTTGCCGGCAGCGGCGAACTCCGGCCAGTAACGGGCGACCGGCGCATCGAGTTGCAACTTGCCTTCGGCCACCAGTTGCAGCGCAGTGACGGCCGTGAAGGTCTTGGTGCAGGAGAACAGGTTGGCGATGGTGTCGCTGTGCCAGGCTTCGCTGCCGTCCTTGTCGGCGGTGCCGGCCCAGAGGTCGAGGACGGTTTCCCCGCCGACCCGGATGCACAACGCGGCGCCACGTTCCTGGGGATCGTCGAACAGTGCCGCGAAGGCTTCGCGCACCGCTTCGAATTGAAGCTCGTAATGTCCCTGAATCTGCACCCGCAACTCCCCCGCGAAAACGCTCTACAAAGTGGCCCGCATTGTTCCAGCCCTTGAGGGTTTTGGGAACAGCGGCGGGCCGGGCGGTCCTGCCTTAATGACCGTTGCCGGAGTGCCCGCCGGTATGGCCGGCGCCCTGCCCCGGGCCTTTGCCGGCTTCGCCCTTGCGGCCGCCTTCGGTCTCGTGACCGGCCTTGTCCGCCGCCGCAGCGGCTTTCTCGGCTTCTTTGCCGAGTTGATCGAGGGTCGCCAGATTGCTCTTGCGCACGGTGTCGACGAAACCCTGATACGGCAAGTCAGTCACGCCCACCAGACCGAAGTGACCGTTTTCGCCATCGAGCAGACGCCCGGTCACCGGTTGATCGAGGTACTGGAACCAGTGCACGCCGACAATCGACGGCTCGCTCAACGCCTGTTTGAGGAAGTTGGCGTAGGCCGGGCCACGATCCTCTTCCTTGTTCAACGGCGTCACGCCGCCCCAGAACGGGCCGCGATCGGTGGAGCCGAAGTTGAATTCGGTGATCAGCACCGGTTTGTCGAGGCTGCGCAGGGCGGCGAAGTCATAACCGTCCTGCGGTTTCAGGGTGTACATGTTGAAGCTCAGCACGTCGCAATATTGCGCGCAGGAGGCCACGGCTTCCGGGGTGCTGATGGCGAAGCGACCGCCCAGCAACAACTGGTTCGGCGCGTGCCATTTCAGCGAGTCGGAAATGGTCTTGAAGTAGGTGTCGGCGAAGACCTTCTGGAAGTATTTGAAGTCCGCCTCGATTTCCGGGTGTTCCGGATTCGGCAACGGTGCCTCGAACCCCGGATCCTCCATCAATTCCCACGCCGGCAGATCGATACCCCAGGCCTTCGACAGCCCCGCCTGATTGCGGTACTTGTCGCGCAACTGCTTGAGGAACGCACGCTTGGCCGGTACGTCGGTGGTCATTTTCAACGTGCCGTAGGCCAGCGCGTAACGCGACTTCGGATCATCACCGGGACCGGCCCAGGCCAGTTCGTTGTCGGCGAAGTAGCCGATCAACCACGGATCGTCGCGGTGATCGCGGGCGGCAATCGCCACGGCGCGCTCGGTGGCCATGGCGAAACGCGGATCGAACGGGTCAGGCATGCCGCCCCACCAGTCGTTGCCGGTGCTGATGCTGGTGTAATCGCCGACGATCGACAACGGCAAGGTGTACGGCACGCGATCGGCGTCGCCCAGTTGCGGTGCGCTCCAGTTGCCGACGGTATTGAAGCCCCACGCCTGCAGGCGGTCCAGGGTATGACCGGTCCACTTCTGCTCGTCGATGGCGGCCTTGCATGGCGGCTCAGTCGCCGCCGGAGTTGCGCAAGGTTCGCCATAAAGGCGCTGCAGGTTGGCGCCATAGAAGTCGTACCAGCGTCCGTTGCCATAGCCACGGCCCTGATCGGCCCCGTTGCCGCCACGGTTGTCGCCCTCACCGAAGTGAATGGCCAGTGGCTCGTCGGGTTTGGGCAGGGACTCGAACATGTATTCGCGACCGGCCACGTAGGTCTGGTTGACCTCGGGGCTGACGGTGTTCACGCCCAGGGAATAGAACGGATGGCCCTCCGGCGTCACCAGATACCAGCGACCGTCGAGTTTTTCGGTGCGGAAGAAGCCGCTGGCCTTGAACGTCGGGCCTTTGTTCAAGCCGCCGAACTTGTCCAGCGACGACTTCTCGCGTTCGGCCAGCCAGGTTTTCAGCTGTTGCTGTTCCCTGGCGGCAGCGGATTTCAGTTGTTCGTCATTGGCGACTTTCTCCGGCCATTTGCTGCGGGTCGACTGACCGTAGGCATCCACCAGATTGCCGTAGGCGGCTTTGATCACCTCGCCCTCATCCTGCACGCCGAAGCGCTCCAGCAACAGGCTTTGCGCGGCTTTCGGCTGGTCCATCGACAAGCTGACGGATACCACCTGACTGCGATCCAGCTCACCGCTGCTGCTGGCCAGCAGGATGCGCTGCCCGTCGATGGTCATCGGCATCAACGGCCCGGCTTTCATGCCCTGGCTCAGCGGCGAAGTGGCGGTCAACGGTACGAGCAAGGTCTGCGCCGGGCCGGCCGGCAGATCAACGCGGCTGACCAGGGTCTTGCCGTCGTTGCTCTGGATCTGTACGTAAACGGTCACCGCCCAGTTCATCGCGCTCTGGATGCGCAGGCTCATCATCCCGGACTGCGACCAGTCCCAGGCACCGGTCTGCGGGGTCAGGCGCAAGGTCGGGCGCGCCACCGGGTTGAAGGTCACCCGACGCAACACTTCGCCCTCGGGCGTCTGCTCGGCGTTGGCTTGTGGCAGGTCGGCGTTTTCGGTCGCCACTTTCACCACATCGGCGGGGCGGACAAAGTTGAACAAGGTCTGCTGCCCGGCAGGTGCCGCCAGCAAAGGCGCAGCGAAAACCAGGGCAAAAAGGGCAGGCAACGAACGACGAATCATGAGAACGGATTTCTCCCTAACGACCAGCAATGGCCAATGGAAAAGCGATGGCGTAGAGATAGACAACGCGGCGGGCAAAACTGCCCACCGATGTCTCAGGATATTTCACGACGGAAAGGAGGCAACGCATTGAGGATCGCCTTGCCATAGCGCTGGGTGACCAGTCGCCGGTCCAGCAAGGTGATGGTGCCGCGGTCTTCTTCGGTACGCAGCAGGCGACCGCAGGCCTGAACCAGCTTCAGCGAGGCGTCGGGCACCGAGATTTCCATGAACGGATTACCGCCCCGGGCCTCGATCCACTCCGACAGCGCAGCCTCGACCGGATCGTCCGGCACCGAGAACGGAATCTTGGCAATCACCACGTGTTCGCAATAAGCCCCCGGCAAATCCACCCCTTCGGCGAAACTGGCGAGGCCGAACAGCACGCTGGAATCGCCGCCATCGACCCGCGCCTTGTGTTTGTTCAGGGTTTCCTGTTTCGACAGGTTGCCTTGAATGAACACTTGCTTGCGCCAGTCGCGGTCGAGGCCGTCGAACACGTCCTGCATCTGTTTGCGCGAAGAGAACAGCACCAGGCTGCCTCGCGAACCTTCGACCAGCTCCGGCAGATCGCGGATGATCGCGGCGGTGTGGGCGGCGGCATCTCGCGGGTCGGCCTTCAGGTCCGGCACCCGCAACACACCGGCATCGGCGTGATGGAACGGGCTCGGCACCACGGCGGTGACGGCTTTTTTCGGCAGGCCGGCACGCATGCGGAAACGGTCGAACGTGCCGAGGGCAGTCAATGTCGCCGAGGTCACCAGACAGCCATAGGCCACGTTCCACAGACTGCGGCGCAAGGTTTCGGCGGCCAGGATAGGGCTGGCGTTGACCTCGATGTCGAACAGCGAACCGCTTTCGGCCAGGGTCAGCCAGCGGGCCATCGGCGGGCTCTCTTCCGGGTCTTCGGCGGTGAACGCGGTCCACAGCTCCCAGTTGCCGGAGGCACGGGACAACAGGCTGCCGAACAGTGGATACCATTCTTCGGCCTGGTTGCTGGCGATGCCGATGTTGACCTCGCCGTCCATGCCTTCCTTGAGCAGGTCGGTCAGGCGGGTGAACAGGTCATTGAGACGGGCGTAGCCTTTCTTCAGCTCGATGCCCATCTCGCGCATGTGCTCGGGAATCACCCCGCCGATGAAACGATGGCGCGGGCGCTCGCGGCCTTCGACATCTTCGCCGGGCTTGAAGTCGGCGATCTGTTCGCAGGCGGTGAACATGAACTGCTGCTGGGTCTTGATCTCCCGCGCCAGCTCCGGCACCTGCTCGATCAGTTTGCCGAGATCGCCCGGCAGCGGATGCTGGGCCAGCAGTTTGGTGAGGTTCTTGGCGGTGGTTTCCAGCCAGTCGGCCGTTGAGCGCAGGCGCGTGTAATGGGCGAAGTGGCCGATGGCCTTGTCCGGCAGGTGATGGCCTTCGTCGAACACATAAATGGTGTCGCGCGGATCGGGCAACACTGCCCCGCCGCCCAGCGCCAGGTCGGCCAGCACCATGTCGTGGTTGGTGACGATCACGTCGACCTTGCCCATGCCTTCGCGGGCCTTGTAGAAGGCGCACTGGCCGAAGTTTGGGCAATGACGGTTGGTGCACTGGCTGTGATCGGTGGTCAGGCGCGCCCAGTCGGCGTCTTCCAGCGCGTTGGGCCAACTGTCGCGGTCGCCGTCCCATTTATTGCCGGCGAGCTTCTCGATCATGCTGGTGAACAGCTTCTGGCTGGCCTCGTCGACCTCGATCTTGAAGCCTTCTTCTTCGAACAACTGTGCCGTGGCAGTCTGCGCGTGGCCTTCCTGCAACAGCATGTCGAGCTTGGACAGGCACATGTAACGGCCACGGCCCTTGGCCAGGGCAAAGCTGAAATTCAGCCCGCTGTTGCGCATCAGGTCGGGCAAATCCTTGTAGACGATCTGCTCCTGCAGGGCGACGGTCGCGGTGGCGATCACCAGGCGCTTGCCGGCGAGTTTCGCCGTGGGGATCGCGGCCAGGCTGTAGGCCACGGTCTTGCCGGTACCGGTGCCGGCTTCCACCGCGACAATCGCGGGGTCGCCACTGCGCCGGCCTTCGTCGTCGGTATCGATATCCCCGAGGACCTTGGCGACTTCAGCGATCATCAGGCGCTGGCCGTAACGCGGCTTAAGGCTCTTGGCCTCTAGAAAACGCGAGTAGGCGCCCTGGATCGTGGTTTTGAGTTCAGTGCTGATCATTGAGTGTCGGGCGCAAAAAACGCTGGATAAATTTTCAGTGGTTCGGATCGGCCGCTATCATACCCCGCTAATCAATCCTGCGCAGATCGGAGTACCCCAATGACACCTTTTAGCCTCGTTTACCCCCTGCATGTCCTCGCCGCCCTGGTGTGGGTCGGCGGCATGTTTTTCGCCTGGATGGTGCTGCGCCCGGCCGCCGTGAAGGCTTTGGACGGTCCCGGACGACTGACCCTGTGGGTGGAAGTATTTCAAGGTTTTTTCCGCTGGGTGTGGGGTGCGGTGATTCTGCTGCCGGTGACCGGGGTCGGCATGTTGCATCTGCAGCACATCGGCTTCGAGACTGCGCCGAAGTATGTGCAGGTAATGATGGGGTTATACGTGGTGATGACCGCGCTGTTCATCCGGGTTCAGGGGCTGATGCTGCCGGAATTGCGCACGGCGGTTCAAGCGAAGGACTGGCCGGCGGGTGCGGCGGTGCTGGGGCGGATTCGCAAAGTGGTGGGGTTCAATCTGTTGGTCGGGGTATTGCTGGTAGCAATTGCCGCGGCGCGGCCGTCGTTCTGAAGTCATGCTGATCGTTCCCACTCAGTGGGAACGATCAGACAGGGAATGGCTTACAGGCGCTGAACCGTAACCGAACCCGCCGCACCGGCCGGCCCCGGTTGACCATCAACCCCCGGCTTGCCGCTCTTGCCGCCATCGGCGCGATACACCAGGCAGCCCTTGGACTTGCCACCGGCGCCCGGTTTGCCACCTGGCCCCGCCGCCCCGCCGGCACCACCGGCCACGTCGACCTTGATCAGCTCCGCCGGAAACTCCCGTGGCACTTCCAGGCGCACCAGCGCGCCCGGCGCACCCGGCTGGCCGTTGCTGCCATCACTGCCGTCGAAGCCGTGCCCGGCCTGGCCCCAGGTGCAGCCCGGTTCCTGACCGTTGGCCCCGTCGAGCCCGACGAAACCCGGCGCTCCGGTGCCGCCACGGGCATCGACGATCAGCCGTGGAGCCTCCAGCGTCTTGAATTGCAGGTTCAGGTTACGCCCGGCGCGAGCCGCTTTTTCATAAGTGCCCGGCGCGCCGTGGGCCGTGATGCGGCTACCGTCGGCAAACCGGGCGCGGATGACTTTCATGTCCAGCGCCTGTTCGCCCGGCACGATGGCAATACGCGCCTCATGGCCCAACTGCAGTTCGCCGACGCTCAGCTCGGTCACGTTCGAGGGCACCAGCAAGGTGCCGTAATCGGCGACCACCAGTTTTTCCAGCTGCAACGTGCTGGCCGTGTTGGGCAGACGCATCAGGGAGTTGGCTTCGACACTGACCACCTGGGCGCAGGCCAGGGGACTGATGAATGCAGCGAGCAGGCAGAGTTTACGCATGGGAAGCCTCCGGAGCGGCCGGGGCCGGGATGGTTTGCAGGTGGAAAACGCCGAACAGCAGGACACGGCCACGATCACGCCATGGGTGCGGCCGCCCCTTGAGGCTGGCGTTGCACAGCAGCACTTCCAGGAGGTGGATGGCCAGCAGCAGGACGCCAGCCAGATTGACCAGCAGATGCAACGGATGAACAAACGGCACCAGCTGATTGGCCAGTACCACGCAGCAGAACACCAGGGTCAACAATCGCCCCAGCCCACAGAACACCTTCATACGCTCCCCCGTGTTGCGAATTATTCTTTGGGCGCACAGTAACGGCTTCCGTACGGGATAAGCCAGAGGGGCAAATAAAAAAGTTCCGGGCACTCGTCGGATGGCTGCCGGCTCGACGTTGATCGTCGACCGACAGCTCTAGCCTGCGGACTACAGAAGAGTCCTAGCGATTGATGTGCAGTTCCACGCGGCGATTTTTCGCGCGCCCTTCTTCGGTCTCGTTGTCGGCGACCGGTTCACGCTCGCCGCGCCCTTCACTGGTGAGTTTTTCCGGCGCCAGCCCCTGGCTCAACAGATAGGCTGCCACGCTGCTCGCGCGACGTTCCGACAAAGCCTGGTTGTAGGCATCGGTGCCCTTGCTGTCGGTGTGGCCGATCACCTTGATGCTCACCACGTCGGCATTGCGCAACTTGTCCATCAGCGCATCAAGCTGGCTTTTCGCGGCCGGGGTCAGGTCGGACTTGTCGAACGCGAACAGCACGTTGCCGGCATCGCTCAGGGTGATGACTTCGGATTGCGGGGCCGGCTCGGCCGGTTTCTCGGTGACCGGGTATTGCGGCAGCGGACAGCCGCGATGATCGACCGGTGTGTTCGGTGGAGTGTCAGGGCAACGGTCGCGGCGGTCGAACACGCCATCGCCGTCTTCGTCGCCATCCTGGGCATAACAGATCAGCCCGCCGGTGAGGATACCCAGTGCCGCGCCACCTGCGGCCCAGCCACCGTTTTCAATGGCGCCGAGACCGCCGCCGACCAGTCCGCCAATGACGCTGCAGATCGGCCAGGTACGTTGATTGAGGGGGGCAGTGCCATCGCTGTGGGTAGCGCAGCCGGTCAACAGGCTGCCGGCCAGCAGCACCGGTAAGACGGACCGTGAGAGAACACTCATATGAAAGCTCCTGTGTCACCGGCCCATACCGGTTACACAGGAGTAAAGACCCGCATCCGCGACTGCACAAGCCGCGGATGCGAGGGCGTCAACGCTCGATTTTGATTTCCGTGCGGCGGTTCAACGCGCGGCCATCGGCGGTTTTGTTGTCCGCCACTGGCTGGCTTTCACCGGCACCGGTCACCGAAACGAAGCTTGAACGTGGCACACCATCATGGATCAGATATTCAACCACCGAGTGCGCGCGACGATCCGACAGTTTCTTGTTGTAGGCATCACTGCCCACGCTGTCGGTATGACCGGTCACGGTCAGCCGCGCCGTGCTCGATTCCTGCTTCAGGCGCGTGGCGACCTTGTCGAGCACCAGCTTGTCGGAAGGCGTCAGGGTGGCCTTGTCGAACTGGAAGTGCACATCGCGGATGACGATGGTTTCTTCCTTGACCACTACAGCTTCTTCAACCACAGGTGCAGGGGCCGGGAATGGGCAGCCGTCTGCGTCGACCTTGGTGCCGCGAGGCGTGTGCGGGCACTTGTCGCGACTGTCCGGCACACCGTCGCCGTCTTCATCGCCATCACCGTGCACCCAGCAATAGGCTGCCGCCGTACCGCCGACGAGTAATGCGCCATAGCCTGCCCATGCAGAGCTTTCCGTCGCGCCGAGACCCGCACCGACGACACCGCCGACTGCCGCACAGGTCGGCCAGTCGGTTTTCTGCAAACCTGCGCAACCAGTCAACACACTGGTTAGCAGAACCAAGGGTAATGCTGTCCGAACTATGCTCATCTAGTTTTCTCCTGAGGGATCGGCTTAGAACCGATTCAGGGAGTAAAGACCGGAGTTTTAATCTCCGCCAGCAATAGGCCACTGCTGTTTGCGAGCGTGTTCACAGGACTTCGAGGCATTTGCCGCAAACCCGCAGAACAGAGATCTAGGCCTCGACGCTCGGGCAGGCTAGTCTTGGCGATCTGATTGAGGAGCTTCGATGAACGTCGCGATTTCTTCCCGCACGCCACAGCAGGCACTGGCCGCTCTGCTCGACCGCTACGCCCCGGCACGTCTGCTGCTGATCGGCGCCAGCGAATTTCCGGCACTGGCCGCTTTCAAGGATGCGCACCCGGACACTTGCGTTGCTCACGCCGCGCCCGGTGCCTTGCCCGCAGACCTCGCTGCACAGCGCTTCGATCTGGCGCTGGTGGTCGATTGCCTAGAGCATCTGCCCAAGCGTGATGGCCTGAATCTGCTGGGCGGGATCCGCAACCTCAACGCCAGCCGCATCGCCGTGCTGGCCGACCTGCCGGCCAGCGGCTGGCAGGAAACCGATTTCTACTCTCTGGCTCTGCAGGCCAGCGAACGCTTCGCCCGGGATGAACAGGTGCTGACCCTGTTCACCTATGATCTGCTTGACTACAAACAAGTCCCCGACTGGCTCAACTCGCGGTTCTGGGCCAATCCGGAAAACTTCGGGAAATACTGGTGGTAATGCAATGAGTACAGCCATTTGCCCCTGCGGCAGCGGCAACCTGCTGGATGCCTGCTGCGGCCATTATCACGCCGGCCATCCGGCACCTTGCGCCGAAGCCCTGATGCGTTCGCGCTACAGCGCCTACGTGCTGGGCCTGATCGATTATCTGGTGGCGACCACCCTGCCCGCCCAGCAGGCCGGGCTGGATCGGCAGTCGATCAGCAACTGGAGTGCATCGAGCACCTGGCTTGGCCTCAACGTGGAAAGTTCGGAAGTCTTCGGCGGCCAGCCGGAACACGCCTTCGTCACCTTCACTGCACGCTGGCACGACAGTCAGGGTGAGCACAGTCACCGCGAGCGCTCCTCGTTCGTGCAGAACGGCGGGCGCTGGTACTTCATCGACCCGACCGTGCAGCTCAAGCTCGGGCGCAACGACAGCTGCCCTTGCGCCAGCGGGCAGAAGTTCAAGAAGTGTTGCGCGGGCTATTTCGGCGCGTGAGGTGAGTGGCGACTAGACTGGGCGCAAAAGGGAGTTCTGCGATGGTCGGTCAATGGCACACATTCAAAGCCTTCACGCTGCTGCTGTTTCTGGGGCTCGGCGGCTGTGCCTCATGGTTCGCCGACGACACCCTCGACCCCGCCGTGCACCTGGTGAAAGTCGAAGTGGTGCGCGCCAAACTGCTCGAGCAGAAATTCATCCTGCACTTTCGCATCGACAATCCCAATGACAGCGAGCTGACCGTGCGCGGACTGGAATACCGCGTACACCTGGCGGACATGCTGCTGGCCGAGGGCGAGCATGAGCACTGGATCACCGTCGGCGCCAAAAGCAGTGCTTTCTATAAGGTGCCGATCCGCACCAACCTGTGGCCGAAGGTCAAGGACGTGGTGAAAATGCTGAAGAATCCACACCAGCAGGTTCCCTACCGGCTGCAAGGCGAGATGGAAACCGGTTTATTCATCGCCCACTACGTGCACCTGGAGCGCAATGGCGTGATAATCCCCGCCGATTTGATTACGGAGTGACCCCGATGACCCAGCAACCTCATGTCCATGGCCCAGACTGCAACCACGATCATGACCATCACCACCATGATCACGACCATGGCCATGTCCACGGCCCGAACTGCGGCCACACCCACCAGGAACCGGTGCGCAATGCCCTGAAAGACGTCGGCCGCAACGACCCTTGCCCGTGCGGCAACGGCAAGAAATTCAAGAAGTGCCACGGCGCTTGATGTTTCAGGTGAATATTTTCTTCGCCTGATACACCGCCAATCGCGAGCAAGCTCGCTCCCACAGGGATCGCGTTCCATCAGGAGCAACTCGGTCGAATGTGGGAGCTGGCTTGCCAGCGATGAGGCCAGCAACTTCCCCCGATCAGTATAAGACTGCCGCAAGAATTTCAGCGCTGCTGACCACCGTCGCATACTCCCCATCCAGATTCCCCAGCGACATGGCATGCACCTCTTCAGCCGTACGCAGCGTGCCGAAATAATCGGCCTTGTCGAAGGTAAAGCACGCATCCTCCGCCACCCACGCCTCGAACCCCAGATTGCCCGCCGTGCGCGCCGTGGACTCCACCGAATTGTTCGTGACCACGCCGACGATGACCAATTGCCCGATCCCGGCCTCATGCAACTTCACTTCAAGCCCCGTCGCACAAAAGGCGTCCGGCACCTGTTTCCGGATCAGCCACTCGCCGTCCTGCGGCAAAAACCTTTCCTGAAATTCCACGCCTGACTGCTCGGGCCAGAACACCGAATCCGGCGAGCGCGACAGGTGCTGCACGTGAATCACTGGCCGCCCGCAGCGCCGCCAAAAAGTCAGCAGTTCGAGGATCCGTTCTTCGGCCAACGGATTATTCCGTCGCCCCAGACGCGGCTCCAGAATGCCTTTTTGCTGGTCGATGATGATCAGTGCAGCGTTGGCCTGAAGCTCCATGGCGATTTTTCTCACGCGCGGTCATTGAATTTCCCGTACTTGAGCATCACCTCCTGTCACTAAGCAAGCTATCGAACGCACACAGGACAACCTGAAGCCGGCGTTTACTGTCCGTACCCTTCCTGATTTGGAGCTTTCCATGATCGACCTGTATTACTGGACCACGCCCAACGGCCACAAGATTTCCCTGTTCCTCGAAGAGGCCGGCCTGCGCTACAACGTGCACCCGATCAACATCAGCCAGGGCGAGCAGTTCCAGCCGCACTTCCTGAAGATCGCGCCGAACAATCGCATTCCGGCCATCGTCGATCATGAGCCGGCCGATGGCGGCGAGCCGTTGTCGCTGTTCGAGTCCGGCGCCATCCTGCTGTACCTCGCGGAAAAGACCGGGAAGTTCCTGCCCAAGGATCTGCGTGGCCGTCAGGTGGCGCTGCAATGGCTGTTCTGGCAGATGGGCGGGCTGGGGCCGATGGCCGGGCAAAACCATCATTTCAGCCAGTTCGCTCCGGAAAAAATCCCCTACGCGATCAAGCGCTACATCGATGAAACCGCACGTTTGTACGGGGTGCTGGACAAGCAACTGGCCAACAATGAATTCGTTGCCGGCAGCGAGTACAGCATCGCCGACATGGCGATCTACCCGTGGATCGTCTCGCACAAATGGCAGAGTCAGAACCTCGAAGACTTCCCGAACGTGCTGCGCTGGTTCAACCACATCAAGGATCGCCCGGCGACCGTGAAGGCCTACGCGCTGGTGCAGAAGATCAATCCGCCGAAGGCTTGAGTGACCCGGCCTGATCGTTCCCGTTCGCGGGAACGATCAACGGGAAGAAATAACCGCTCGCCCCGCTTGCGCGGCCCCCTCCTGCTCACTAACGTAGCGGCTTTATTGCGCCCCCAGCCTCTACACCCCCGCAGGAGCTTTGCCATGGCCTCGCCAGCCCTTTCACATTTTCTTCCCCGGTTCGGCGTTGCCGCAGCAGTGACCGGTGTCCTGAGCCTCTCCGGTTGCCAGACCTGGAACGCTCAGGACTCCCTCCCGCCGACCTCCGGTGTACAGCCGCTCAAGGGCCTGGCGCAGAACGTTTCGGTACGCCGCAATGCCATGGGCATGCCGCTGATCGAAAGCAACAGCTTCCACGACGCCTTGTTCGCCCTCGGTTATGTGCACGCCAGCGACCGCATCAATCAGATGGTCACCCTGCGCCTGCTGGCCCAGGGGCGTCTGGCGGAAATGTCCGGCGCGTCGATGCTCGACGCCGACCGCTACATGCGCGCTGTCAACCTGAAGAAAAGCGCCGGCGAGCTGTACAAGGCCTCGTCGCCACGGCTCAAGCGCTTCTTCGAAGTCTATGCGCGGGGCGTCAACGCCTACCTGTTCCGCTACGCCGACAAGTTGCCGGGGGATCTGGCCTCCAGCGGCTACAAGCCTGAATACTGGAAACCGGAAGATTCGGCGCTGATCTTCTGCCTGCTGAACTTCAGCCAGTCGGCCAACCTGCCGGAAGAAATCGCTTCGCTGGTGCTGGCGCAGACCGTCACCACCGACAAGCTCGCCTGGCTGACCCCGTCCGCCCCCGACGAAAACCTGCCGGTGGCCGAAGCCGACAAGCTGCAAGGCATCAAGCTCAACGGGCAGATTCCGGGCCTGAGCGAGCTGAGCAACGCCAGCGAACAACTGGCCGCAATGAACCTGCTCGGCGCCAGCACTTCGAACAACTGGGCGATTGCCCCGCAACGCAGCCGCAGCGGCAAGAGCCTGCTGGCCAGCGACAGTCATGGCCCGCTGGCCGCGCCGTCGCTGTGGAGTTTCGTGCAGATTCACGCGCCGAAATACCAGGCCGCCGGTGTGACCGTGGCCGGTCTGCCGATGGTGCTCGGTGGTTTCAACGGCAAAGTGGCGTGGAGCGCGACCAGCGTCTTCGGCGACAACCAGGACCTGTTCCTGGAAAAAATCCGACGCCAGGGCAGCAACCTGACCTACGAGGTCAACGGCAAATGGCAGCCACTGGGCGTGCGCAACGAAACCTATTTCGTCAAAGGCCAGCGGCCGATTCGTGAAGCGGTGTACGAAACCCGCCACGGCGCATTGCTCAACAGTGCTCAGGCCGCTGTACAGGGTGCTGGCTTCGGTCTGGCGTTGCAGACGCCGAGCTTCACCGACGACAAATCCCTCGATGCGTTTTTCGATCTGAGCCGCGCGCAAACCGCTGAACGCGCCTCGGACGCCAGCCGGGAAATCCGTGCCATCGCGCTGAACCTGGTGTTTGCCGACGCCAGCAATATCGGCTGGCAGGTCACCGGGCGCTTCCCGAACCGCCGCGAAGGCGAAGGCCTGCTGCCGTCGCCGGGCTGGGACGGTCGCTACGACTGGGACGGTTACGCCGACCCGATGCTGCACCCGTACGATCAGGATCCGGCGCAGGGCTGGCTCGGCACCGCCAACCAGCGGGTCATCCCTCACGGCTACGGCATGCAACTGTCCAACTCCTGGGCCGCACCGGAGCGTGGCGAGCGCCTCGCGGAACTGGCCGGCAGCGGTAAACAGGACGGTCGCAGCATGATCGCCATGCAGTACGACCAGACCACCACCTTCGCCGCCAAGCTGAAGAAGATGTTCGAATCCCCGGGCATGGCGCAGCCGCTGAAACAGGCGATCGACGCCCTGCCGGAAGCCGACCGCAGCAAGGCCCGCGAGGCCTACACCCGCTTGATGGCGTTCGACGGCAAGCTCAGCCCGACCTCCGCCGATGCGGCGATCTACGAGTTGTTCCTGCAGGAAAGCATGAAGCAGATCTTCCTCGACGAACTCGGCCCGCAGAACAGCCCGGCGTGGAAAGCGTTTATCGCCAACGGCGACTTGTCCTACTCGGCGCAGGCCGATCACTTGCTGGGCCGTGAGGACAGTCCATTCTGGGACGACGCCCGCACCCCGCAGAAAGAAGACAAACCGACCATCCTCGCCCGCAGCCTGGCAGCGGCGATCAGCGCCGGCGACAGCCAACTGGGCGGCGACCGCAAAGCCTGGCAGTGGGGCAAATTGCACCGCTACGAATGGAAAAACGCCAACGGCCAGACCGTTCGCGGTCCGATCGCTGCGGGTGGTGACCACACCACTCTGAACACGGCGGCGTTTGCCTGGGGTCAGGACTTCAACACCACCCGGGCGCCGTCGATGCGTTTCATCGTCGATTTCAGCCAGAGCGAACCGCTGATGGGCCAGAACGGCACGGGGCAATCGGGTAACCCGGCCAGTCCGAACTACCTCAACGGGATCGATCCCTGGCTGAAGGGCCAGTACATCGGTTTGCCGATGCAGCCGCAGAACTTTGAGCGGGTGTATGGGAAGACGCGGTTGACGCTGACTCCCGGGAAATAGGATTAAAGATCAAGAGCCCCCTCACCCTAACCCTCTCCCGGAGGGAGAGGGGACCGATTGGGGGATGCTTCAGCCTTACATCGACCTGAAAGTGTCTCACCGAATCCATAATCGACTCGCTTTCACAGGTCGATGCACCTCGCCAGACACCTCCGTAGGCTCCCTCTCCCCCGGGAGAGGGGACTGACCGTGGGATATTTGAGAAGTACACCGACGTGAAAGATCTCAGCGAATCCATAGTCGATTAGATCTTACAGGTCGATGTACCTTCGCCAGACATCTCGGTCGGCTCCCTCTCCCCCCGGGAGAGGGCTGGGGTGAGGGCTGGATCTCCCCGCCAACAAATTTCTTCCGTCCTACTCCCGCAAAATCAATCGAACTTCTGACTTCGCGCAAACCTCATAGCTAACAAGTCCCTCCATTCCGGTAACGCCATGGACCTTGTTATCGCCCGCCCCGAAGGCCTGTACTGCCCCGCCGGGGACTTCTATATCGATCCGTGGCGCCCGGTCGAGCGCGCGGTGATCACCCATGCCCACGGCGATCACGCCCGCACCGGCAACGCACACTATCTGGCGGCCAGCGCCGGCGAAGGGATTCTGCGTGCGCGTCTGGGTCAGGACATCAACCTGCAATCACTTGAGTACGGCCGGCGCCTGACCCACCACGGTGTCACCTTGAGTTTTCATCCTGCCGGACACGTTCTGGGCTCGGCTCAGGTGCGACTCGAATACGGCGGCGAAGTCTGGGTCGCCTCCGGCGACTACAAAATCGAACCCGACGGCACCTGCGCGCCCTTCGAACCGGTGCGCTGCCACACCTTCATCACCGAATCGACCTTCGGCCTGCCGATCTACCGCTGGCAGCCGCAGGCGCAGGTGTTCGGCGAGATCAATCAGTGGTGGCAGGCGAATATCGAAGCCGGCAAAACCAGCGTGATGTTCTGCTACTCCTTCGGCAAGGCCCAGCGCATCCTCCACGGCATCGACGAAACCCTCGGCCCGATCCTCAGCCACGGCGCGGTGGAACCGCTGAACCGGGTCTACCGTGAGGCCGGGGTGTATCTGCCGCCGACGATCTACGCCGGCGACGTGAAGAAAAACGATCCTTTGATGCGTCAGGCGCTGGTCATCGCCCCGCCTTCGGCGGGTGGCAGCAGCTGGATGCGGCGTTTCGGCGACTACAGCGACAGCTTCGCCAGCGGCTGGATGCGCTTGCGTGGCACCCGTCGGCGGCGCGGCGTGGATCGTGGTTTCGTGCTCTCGGATCACGCCGACTGGCCCGGCCTGCTGTGGGCCATCGAGCAGACCGGCGCCGAACGGGTGATGGTTACGCACGGCTCCATCGGTGTGCTGGTCCGCCACCTGCGCGAACAAGGCCTGGACGCTCAAGGCTTCAACACCGAATACGGCGATGATGAACAGGACAACCTCGCCGTCGAACCCATCGTCGCCGAGGTGCAGCCATGAAAGACTTCGCCGGGTTGTACGCTGAACTCGACGCCACCACCTCCAGCAACGCCAAACTCGCGGCCATGCAGGCCTATTTCGCCCAGGCGGAACCGCAAGATGCCGCGTGGGCGGTGTACTTTTTGTCCGGCGGACGGCCTCGGCAACTGGTGCCGGTGCGGATCCTGCGCGAACTCGCCGTCGAAGTGTCCGGACTCACGCCATGGCTGTTCGAGGAAAGCTATCAAGCAGTCGGCGATCTGGCGGAAACCATCTCGCTGGTTTTACCGGAAAACCCGCACACCTCCGAAGCCGGCCTCGCCGAATGGATCGAGCACAAGCTGTTGCCGCTGCGTGGTGAAACTCCGGAATACCTTGCTCGTCAGTTGCCAGCGCTGTGGGCGCAACTGGATCGGCCGAGCCTGATGCTGTGCATCAAACTGATCACCGGCAGTTTCCGCGTCGGTGTCTCCAAATTGCTGGTGACTCGTGCGCTGGCCTCCATGGCCGGGCTGGACAGCAAACGCGTGGCGCAACGGCTGGTGGGTTACACCGACTTGTCCAACCGGCCGGACGCCGCCAGCTACCTGAAACTCATCGCCCCGGAGTCCAGCGACGAACACGCCCAGCGTGGCGGCCAGCCGTATCCGTTCTTTCTCGCCCACGGCCTGTCGCAACCGGTCGAGCAGTTCGAAGACTTGCTCGGCCCGGCCAGCAACTGGCAGGTGGAGTGGAAGTGGGATGGCATCCGCGCGCAGGTGGTCAAGCGTGACGGGCGGTTGTGGATCTGGTCCCGTGGCGAGGAACTGGTAACCGAACGCTTTCCCGAACTCGACTCGCTGGTTGAAGGTTTGCCTGACGGTACGGTGATCGACGGCGAAATCGTGGTCTGGAAAAACACCCGGCCTGACGCCGAAACCTTTGATCCGGACTCGACAGCGCCACCAGCGGTGCAACCTTTCGCCCTGCTCCAGCAACGGATCGGTCGCAAGACACTCGACCGGAAAATCCTCGAAGACGTACCCGTGGTGGTTCTCGCCTACGACCTTTTGGAGTGGCAGGGCGAAGACTGGCGCAACCAGCCGCAGATCAAACGGCGTGAACAACTGGAACAGGTCATCGCCCGCTGCAACAACCCGGTACTGCTGCCCTCCCCGGTGCTGACCGGCAGCGACTGGTTCGACCTCGCCCGGCAGCGCGAAGCTTCCCGGCGGCTGGGGGTCGAGGGCATGATGCTCAAGGCCCGCGACGCGATGTACGGTGTCGGGCGCACCAAGGACATGGGCGTGTGGTGGAAGTGGAAGGTCGACCCGTTCAGTGTCGACGCGGTGCTGATTTACGCCCAGCGCGGCCATGGCCGGCGCGCCAGCCTGTACAGCGATTACACCTTTGCGGTGTGGGACGGGCCGCCCGGTTCCAGCGCCCGCGCCCTGGTGCCGTTCGCCAAGGCTTATTCCGGCCTGACCGACGAGGAAATGCGCGAGGTCGACAGCATCGTGCGCAAGACCACCGTGGAAAAGTTCGGCCCGGTCAGCAGCGTGACGCCAAGCCTGGTGTTCGAACTGGGTTTCGAAGGCATCGCCCTGTCGCGCCGGCACAAGAGCGGCATCGCCGTGCGCTTCCCGCGCATGCTGCGCTGGCGCCAGGACAAGACCGTGGAAGAAGCCGACAACCTGGCGACCTTGCAGAATCTACTGGTCTGATCCCTGCCCCGGAAAAGCCCTTCCTGCGCTAGAAGAGTGCATCCGATTTTCCGTGCCCGTTTTCGGGCATTCCTCCCGCTGCGCCCTCCCTTCCTACACCTTTTAAAACACTTGTTCGGGACTCTGGTTCGGAAATTGCTACTTTCTATAAGTCGTAAGCGTTCCAGTAACAATAATTCTGCGCCACAAGCGCTCATATTGGTTCTTAGGGATTGAATAATGAAAAAAGCATTGCTGACCCTTTCTGCACTGGCGTTGTGCATGGCCGCCGGCTCCGCGCTGGCCAAGGAATACAAAGAGCTGCGTTTTGGCGTCGATCCTTCCTACGCACCGTTCGAGTCGAAAGCGGCCGACGGCAGCCTGGTGGGCTTTGACATCGATCTGGGCAACGCGATCTGCGCCGAGCTGAAGGTCAAGTGCAAGTGGGTCGAAAGCGACTTCGACGGCATGATTCCGGGCCTCAACGCCAATAAATTCGACGGTGTGATCTCGTCGATGACGGTAACACCGGCCCGTGAAAAGGCCATCGACTTCTCCAGCGAGCTGTTCTCCGGCCCGACTGCCTACGTATTCAAGAAGGGTTCCGGCCTGACCGATGACGTCGCTTCGCTGAAGGGCAAATCCGTCGGTTACGAGCAAGGCACCATCCAGGAAGCCTACGCCAAGGCCGTGCTGGAGAAGGCCGGGGTGAAAATCCAGGCCTACGCCAACCAGGACCAGGTCTACGCCGACCTGAAAAACGGCCGCCTCGACGCCTCGATCCAGGACATGCTGCAAGCCGAACTGGGCTTTTTGAAGTCGCCGGACGGTGCCGCGTACGAAGTCAGCAAGCCGGTTGACAGCGAATTGCTGCCAGCCAAAACCGCTGTCGGTATTAAGAAAGGTAACAAAGAGCTGAAGGCGCTTTTAGATAAAGGTATCAAAGCGTTACACGACGATGGCAAATACGCCGAGATTCAAAAGAAACACTTTGGCGATCTGAATCTGTACAGCGGCAAATAATGCACCGGCGCCCATCCTTCGATGGGCGCCTTTTTCATCCGCTCAGGTTGCTGATTTATGTTCGAAAACCTCTTACAAAATCTGGGGCTCTCCGCCTTCAGCCTCAAGGGCTTCGGTCCGTTGCTGTTGGAAGGCACCTGGATGACCATCAAATTGTCGGCGTTGTCGCTGCTGGTGGCCGTGTTGCTCGGCCTGCTGGGCGCCAGTGCCAAACTGTCCAAATCAAAACTGCTGCGCCTGCCTGCCCAGCTCTACACCACGCTGATTCGCGGGGTGCCGGACCTGGTGCTGATGCTGTTGATCTTCTACAGCCTGCAAACCTGGCTGACCGCGCTGACCGACGTCATGGAGTGGGATTACATTGAAATCGACTCCTTCACGGCCGGCGTGATCACTCTGGGCTTCATTTATGGCGCGTACTTCACCGAAACCTTCCGCGGCGCGATCCTCGCCGTGCCACGGGGTCAGGTTGAAGCCGCCACGGCCTACGGCCTAAAACGCGGCCAGCGCTTTCGCTTCGTGGTGTTCCCGCAAATGATGCGCTTCGCCCTGCCGGGCATCGGCAACAACTGGATGGTGATGCTCAAGGCCACCGCGCTGGTGTCGATCATCGGCCTGGCGGATCTGGTCAAGGCCGCCCAGGATGCCGGCAAAAGCTCCTATCAACTGTTCTACTTCCTGGTACTCGCCGCCTTGATCTATTTGCTGATCACCAGTGCCTCGAACGTCATCCTGCGCTGGCTCGAACGTCGCTACGCCGCCGGTGCCCGGGAGGCCGTACGATGATCGAACTCCTGCAGGAATACTGGAAACCCTTCCTTTATACCGACGGCAACAACATCACCGGGCTGGCCATGACCCTGTGGTTGCTCAGTGCGTCGATCTTCATTGGTTTCATCGTGTCGATCCCGCTGTCGATTGCCCGGGTTTCCCCGCACTTCTACATTCGCTGGCCGGTGCAGTTCTACACTTACCTGTTCCGGGGCACGCCGCTCTATATCCAGCTGCTGATCTGCTACACCGGGATCTACAGCCTGGCCGCCGTGCGCGCCCAGCCGATGCTCGATGCATTCTTTCGCGATGCGATGAACTGCACGATCCTCGCCTTCGCCCTCAACACCTGCGCCTACACCACGGAGATTTTCGCCGGGGCGATCCGCAGCATGAACCACGGCGAAGTCGAAGCGGCCAAGGCCTACGGCCTGACCGGCTGGAAGCTGTATGCCTACGTGATCATGCCGTCGGCGCTGCGTCGCTCGCTGCCGTATTACAGCAACGAAGTGATCCTGATGCTGCACTCGACCACCGTGGCGTTCACCGCAACGATCCCGGACATCCTGAAAGTCGCGCGGGACGCCAACTCGGCGACCTACCTGACCTTCCAGTCGTTCGGCATCGCCGCGCTGATCTACCTGACCATCACCTTTGCGCTGGTCGGCCTGTTCCGTCTTGCCGAACGCCGATGGCTGGCCTTCCTCGGGCCGACTCACTAGGACCTCTCTGCAATGCGCCACCAGATACATGACCTGCTGGCCCCGCTGCCGGGGACCGCACGACAGATCCACAGCTTTCACTTCGGCCCGGACAAGGCCAAAGGCAAAATCTATATCCAGTCCTCGCTGCACGCCGACGAACTGCCCGGCATGCTGGTGGCCTGGCACCTCAAGCAGCGTCTGGCGGAGCTGGAAGCCGCCGGGCGCCTGATCAGCGAAATCGTGCTGGTGCCGGTGGCCAACCCGGTCGGCCTCGAACAAGTGCTGATGGACGTGCCGCTGGGCCGCTACGAACTGGAGAGCGGGCAGAATTTCAACCGCTGGTTCGTCGACCTCAGCGAAGAGATCGGCAACGAAATCGAATCGCAACTGTGCGACGACCCGCAGCGCAACCTCGAACTGATCCGCACCAGCCTGCGCAGCGCCCTCGCCCGCCATACCGCCACGACTCAGCTGCAATCCCAGCGTCTGACCCTGCAACGGCTGGCCTGTGACGCGGACATGGTGCTGGACCTGCACTGCGATTTCGAATCCGTGGTTCATCTCTACACCACGCCCGAGGCCTGGCCCCAGGTCGAGCCGCTGGCGCGCTACATCGAATCACAGGCGAGCCTGCTGGCCACCGACTCCGGCGGTCAGTCGTTCGACGAATGCTTCACCCTGTTGTGGTGGCAATTGAAGGAGCGCTTCGGCGAGCACTTCGAGATCCCCCTCGGCAGTTTCTCGGTGACGGTCGAGCTGCGCGGCCAGGGCGACGTCAGCCATCCCGTGGCCAGTCGTGACTGCCAGGCGCTGCTCGATTACCTGACTCACTTCGGCGCCATCGCCGGCGCCTCGAAACCGCTGCCGGAGCTGCCATTCCCGGCCACTCCGCTGGCAGGCGTCGAACCTGTCACCACGCCGGTCGGCGGCCTGCTGGTGTACACCGCCACGCCCGGGCAGCATCTGGAAGCCGGGCAGCAAATCGCCGAAATCATCGACCCGATCAACGATCGGGTCACGCCAGTCCATTGCACCGCTTCCGGTCTGCTCTATGCCCGCTCACTGCGGCGCATGGCCACGGCCGGTATGGTGATCGCCCACATCGCGGGCGCCGAAGCCTATCGCAGCGGCTATTTACTTTCGCCTTGAGGATGCCTGTCCCATGTACAAACTGACCGTAGAAGGCCTGCATAAAAGCTATGGCGACCATCAGGTGCTCAAAGGCGTTTCGCTCAAAGCCAAAACCGGTGACGTGATCAGCCTGATCGGCGCCAGCGGCTCGGGCAAAAGCACCTTTTTGCGCTGCATCAACTTCCTCGAACAACCCAACGACGGCGCCATGAGCCTCGACGGCCAGGCGATCCGGATGGTCACCGACCGCCACGGCATGCACGTCGCCGACGCAGAGGAACTGCAACGCTTGCGCACTCGCCTCGCCATGGTGTTTCAGCATTTCAACCTGTGGAGCCACATGACCGTGCTGGAAAACATCACCATGGCCCCGCGCCGGGTGCTGGGTTGCAGCAAGGCCGAGGCCGATGATCGCGCCCGGCGTTATCTGGACAAGGTCGGCCTGCCGGCCCGGGTCGCCGATCAGTATCCGGCGTTCCTTTCCGGTGGCCAGCAACAACGGGTGGCCATCGCCCGGGCCCTGGCCATGGAGCCGGAAGTCATGCTGTTCGACGAACCGACCTCGGCGCTCGACCCGGAACTGGTCGGCGAAGTGCTCAAGGTGATTCAGGGCCTGGCCGAAGAAGGCCGGACCATGATCATGGTCACCCACGAAATGAGTTTTGCGCGCAAGGTGTCGAGTCAGGTGCTGTTTCTGCACCAAGGGCTGGTGGAAGAAGAAGGCGCGCCGGAAGACGTGCTGGGCAATCCGAAAAGCGAACGCCTGAAGCAATTCCTCAGCGGCAATCTCAAGTAAAACTATTGCCCGGCCGGCGCGGTCACTGAAGGAACACCTTCAGAGCACACGTCGCCGGCATGGGCACTTCCACCGACTTCGCCAGACACTGGTTCAGCGCCCGAGGCTGGAAGCCATTCGCCTTTCAGAAGCAGGTGTGGACGGCGGTCAAGCGTGGCGAGTCGGGACTGCTGCACGCCAGCACCGGCGCCGGTAAAACCTACGCGGTGTGGTTTGCCGCGCTCGATCGCTTTGCCCGCTCCGGGCCTGCCGCAGAGACAACCCGCAAACGCCCGCCGCCTGCCGAACCGTTGACCGTCTTGTGGATCACACCGATGCGGGCACTGGCCGCCGACACCGCGCGTGCCCTGCAAACACCGCTGGACGATCTGCACATCCCCTGGAGCGTCGGCCTGCGCACCGGTGACACCGGCAGCAGCGAACGCGCCCGGCAAAACCGGCGTCTGCCGACCACGCTGATCACCACCCCGGAAAGCCTGACCCTGATGCTCGCCCGCGCCGACGCGCAAATGGCGCTGTCGACCTTGCGCATGGTCGTGGTCGATGAATGGCACGAATTGCTTGGCAACAAACGCGGCGTGCAACTGCAACTGGCCCTCGCCCGCCTGCGGCGCTGGCATCCGGGGCTGATCGTCTGGGGTGTTTCCGCGACGCTTGGCAATCAATCCCACGCCGAACAGGTGTTGATCCCACAGGGCGGTGGCGTGAGTGTTCAGGGGCAAAGCGAAAAAACGCTACGGGTCGATACCTTACTCCCACCGCAGATCGAGCGTTTTCCCTGGGCCGGGCATATCGGTCTGAAGATGTTGCCGCAAGTGGTTGTCGAACTGGACGTCTGCGCCAGCAGCCTGGTGTTCACCAACACCCGGGCGCAGTCGGAAATCTGGTATCAGGCCTTGCTGGAAGCGCGGCCGGACTGGGCCGGGTTGATTGCCTTGCACCACAGCTCGCTGTCCCGCGAGACCCGGGACTGGGTCGAGCAGGCGTTGAAGAATGGTCAGCTCAAAGCGGTGGTCTGCACTTCGAGTCTGGATCTTGGAGTGGACTTTCTACCGGTGGAGCGGGTACTGCAAATCGGTTCAGCCAAAGGCGTGGCGCGTCTGATGCAGCGTGCCGGGCGCTCCGGACATGCACCTGGGCGAGAGTCACGGGTGACGCTGGTGCCGACTAACAGCCTGGAGCTGATCGAAGCGGCCGCCGCCCGCGATGCCGTGGCGCAGCAGCGGATTGAGCCGCGACTGTCACCGCACAAACCGCTGGATGTGCTGGTCCAGCATCTGGTCAGCATCGCCCTGGGCGGTGGTTTTATTCCCGATGAGCTGTACGAAGAAGTCCGTGGTGCCTGGGCTTATCGCGACCTGACGCTGGCGGAATGGGCCTGGGCGCTGGCATTCGTACGCCATGGCGGGATGTCGCTGACGGCGTACCCGGACTACCGCCGGGTCGAGCCGGATGAGCACGGAATCTGGCGCGTCCCCGATGCCCGGTTGGCCCGGCGGCACCGGATGAGCATCGGCACCATCGTCAGCGACGCCAGCATTCATCTGAAATTCTGGAGCAAGGGCGGAGGCGGCAAGCAACTGGGCAGCGTCGAGGAAGGCTTCATCGCTCGCCTCAAACCCGGTGATGGTTTCCTGTTCGCCGGACGCTTGCTGGAACTGGTGCGGGTGGAAAACATGACCGCCTACGTCAAACGCAGCACCGCGAAAAAAGCCGCCGTGCCGCGCTGGAATGGCGGGCGCATGCCGCTGTCCAGCGAACTGGCTGAAGCGGTGGTCACACGGTTCAGCGCCGCAGCACTCGGTGAGTTTGCCGGCCCGGAAATGCAGGCCTTGCGCCCGCTGCTGGAAACGCAGATGAGCTGGTCGGGCCTGCCGACGGCCGACAGCCTTTTGGTCGAGGTGCTGAAATCCCGCGAAGGCTGGCATCTTTTCCTATACCCGTTCGCCGGACGTCAGGTGCATCTGGGGCTGGCCAGTCTGCTGGCGTGGCGGGTCAGCCAGCGCCTGCCTGTGACCTTCTCGATAGCGGTCAATGATTACGGACTGGAATTGCTCAGTGCCACGCCGGTTGACTGGTCTGTGCAACTGGATGGCGCCCTGCTCAGTCCCGAGGATTTGTTGAAGGATGTGCTCGCCAGTCTCAACGCGGGCGAGCTGGCGTTGCGCAGATTTCGGGAAATCGCCCGGATTGCGGGCCTGGTATTCGCCGGTTACCCCGGCGCGCCAAAAAGTACCCGTCAGGTGCAGGCCTCCAGTGGGCTGTTCTTCGAAGTATTCAAACAATACGACGCCGACAATCTATTGCTGGCGCAGGCCGGGGAAGAAGTCTTACGGGAAGAACTGGATATTCGTCGACTGGAACAGACCTTGGAGCGAATCAACCGGATGAAACTGGACATGCACCTGATCAAACGTCCTACACCGCTCGGCTTCCCGCTGCTGGTGGAACGCATGCGCGAAAGCATGAGTTCGGAAAAACTCGCCGACCGCATCCGGCGCATGGTCGGCGATCTGGAGAAAACCGCTGACAAGGGTCAATCCTGATGGGCGCGCCCTACCCTGTGCATCTGGCGGGCGAAGAACTCTGGCTGTTGCCGGAAAAGGCGCTGTATTGGCCGGCGCAACAGGCGCTGCTGATTGCTGATGTGCATTTTGGCAAGGCTGCCGCTTACCGGCGCCTGGGGCAGCCGGTGCCGCAGGGCACCACGGCGAGCAACATTGCAGTGATCGAGGAGTTGCTGGCCAGGCTGCCGTGTCGGCAACTGATCTTCCTCGGTGATTTTTTGCATGGCCCCGGCTCCCACGCCACCGGCACCTTGCAGGCATTGGCGCAGTGGCGGGCGCGTCATGCCGATCTCCCGATCACGCTGATTCGCGGCAATCACGATAAACGTGCCGGCGATCCGCCGCAGGCGCTGAATATCCGGGTGGTGCCGGAGCCGTTACTGCTTGGGCCCTTCGCGCTGCAGCACGAACCCGATCCGCACCCTGAACAGCATGTCCTCGCCGGGCACGTGCATCCGGTTTATCGATTGAACGGCAAGGGGCGCCAGCGTCTGCGGCTGGCGTGTTTCAGTCTGGGAGAACGCATCAGCCTGCTGCCGGCGTTCGGTGCCTTCACCGGCGGTTATCCGGTGGAGAAGGAAGACAGCTGTCGGATCTTTGTCATTGGAGACAACGAAATATGGCCCGTGAGCTGAAGTCCTGTTCAGGATTCAGTCGACGGGCCATACATTCAATCACGCGACGGGCGCAGGTGGTGGTTTGTCCGGGAGCGTAGGCTCGCCGGGCTCGGTCGGTTCTTCGTTGGGGGTGTCGGGATCAGGCTGGTGAGGAATTCCGCCAGCCAGAGTGACGGGCGGGTGTGCCAACAAGGACCAGGCCAATACGCCAACCTGATTGGGCTCGAGCCTTGCCAGTTCGGCAGTGATTTGCGGATCGATCTTCATGGAGCACTCCTCGGCGAAGGCCCGTCCCTCTGTTCGCGAAACGGGCAGTACACCCCATAGAGTGTCTACCCGCCGAAGAATTCCCGGTAACTGCCGGATGGACGGCTCAGGTGCGCGGCAGGGTCACGCCACGCTGGCCCTGGTACTTGCCCGCACGGTCCTTGTAGGAGACTTCGCATTCCTCGTCGGACTCCAGGAACAGCATCTGCGCCACACCTTCGTTGGCGTAGATCTTCGCCGGCAGGTTGGTGGTGTTGGAGAACTCCAGGGTCACCTGGCCTTCCCACTCAGGCTCGAGCGGAGTGACGTTGACGATGATGCCGCAACGGGCGTAGGTGCTTTTGCCCAGGCAGATGGTCAGCACATTGCGTGGAATACGGAAGTATTCAACGGTCGTGGCCAGGGCGAAGGAGTTCGGCGGGATGATGCAGACATCGCTGTGGACATCGACGAAGCTGCCGGCGTCGAAGTTCTTCGGATCGACGATGGCCGAGTTGATGTTGGTGAACACCTTGAAATGGTTGGTGCAACGCACATCGTAGCCGTAGCTCGACACACCGTAGGAGATCACCCGGCTGTCGTCGCTGCCACGTACCTGGCGCTCGACGAACGGTTCGATCATGCCGTGTTCCTGCGCCATGCGGCGAATCCACTTGTCCGATTTGATGCTCATGGCGGGGTGTCCTGAATAGCGAGGTGGAAAAAATCTGTCCGGCATCTTACCGGGCGCGCCGCCGGGTTCAAAGTCCAGGGTGCAAATCTCGCCGAACATGCAGGAAATACGCGGCTTCGCGACGAACCGTCACACCGCCGATCCTTAAAACGGAGAAACCTTCGCAAGAAGCATTGGCACGTTCCGGAAAAAGGGTTAAGGTGGCGCCACTGTGCTGCTTGTGTCACTGAGAATCTCTACACGATATGTTGAATTTCGATCCAACCATCTACAAGAATTTTTCCTGCTCTTTGCACTCAGTCTCGGCCAGGGTTCTTCCTGAGTCGCAGTTATCTTTGTTCAAGGAGTTACACCATGTCTAATCGCCAAACCGGTACCGTTAAGTGGTTCAACGATGAAAAAGGCTTCGGCTTCATCACTCCACAATCCGGTGACGACCTGTTCGTTCACTTCAAAGCTATCCAGTCCGACGGCTTCAAAAGCCTGAAAGAAGGCCAACAGGTTTCTTTCATCGCTACCCGCGGTCAGAAAGGCATGCAAGCTGAAGAAGTACAAGTTATCTAACTTGTAGCTTCCTGGCTAAGAAGCCCCGCCCTCAAAAGCGGGGCTTTTTTGTGGGTGCCTGTTTTGTACAGGCAAAAAAAAACGCAGCCCGACAAAGGCTGCGTTTTTTTGTGTGCGGCGTTACCAGGCCACGCCAAACCCGGCGGTGTAGCGGGTCTTGTTCAGATCCGCATCCTTGGTGCCACTGATGATGTCACGCTCGGCCTTGAGGTTGAGCGAGGCCCAGTCCGTCACCTTGTAGCGCAGGCCCACTTCCGAATCCAGGGCATAGTTGGCAACGTCCGACAGCGGCTTGCCAATCTCGCCGGTGGTGAAGAACTGCACCTTCTTGCCGATCAGGTAGCGGTTGTAGTCCCACTTCATGGCAACGGAATAGAAGTTGTCCGTGCCGCCGTCGCTGTACTCGTAATCGGTGCGGTTGAGCAGCGAGCCGAGGGAGAACGCGCCGAGCTCGTCATCCCAGAACTGATAGCCCGGACCGGTACCGACCACCCGCTGGCGTGACAGCTCTTCGACGTAATCACGTTTGTAGTTCAACCGTCCCTGCCAGAACCACTTGTCAGTCAGGAAGCGGTCCAGTGCATATTCGGCGCGCCAGTTGTTGGTGGTCACCACCTCATCCTGGACTTCACGGTTGTACTCGCCCTCGGCGGTATGACGCCAACGGCCATGGCGCGCCGAGGTCTTGAAGCCGATGTCGTAGTCATTGGTGTCTTTTTCGGCACGCTGATAATCCAGGGCCAGATCGACATTGCCCTTCCACACCAGATCCTCGACCACGGGTTTTGGCTTGAGAATCTGCTGAATGCTCGCCAGCTCGACGGTTTTCGGTGCCTCGCCGTTGGCCAGGGTGACCTTGCCATCGCCAGCGGCAGTCAGCGACTTGGCCTTCTCGCCGCTGTAGGCGTCCTGTTTGACCAGCAGTTCCTGATCGCTTTCCAGGGTCTTCACCTGTTTCCAGTCGATGGTGACCGCGCCGGCGTACTGGGTCTGGACCAGCAACTTGCCGCCGTCGAACAGGGTGATTTTGCCGCTCAGCTTGTCTCCGTTCTTCAACCAGACGGTATCGGCAAGTAAGGGCGTGGACGCACTGAAGACAGCAAGGCACAACAGGGTTCTGGACAACATAAGCGAATCGGAAGCTCGGGTTTGCGAAAAAAGGGGCGGCATTATCCGTAGGAATAATCCTCTGACAAGGAGTGACCCGGCTATTTCTGTTGAGTTCATTTCTCAATTGCCCGATCACGGATTAACCTTTAATCCATGAATCGACCCTGTTCAGGAACGGCGCGCGTGACAGACCCGATACAAGCCTGCGAAAACGATCCGCAAATCCGACGCACGGCACTCTACTCGACCCTTGCCCAGGTACCTGAGGGCAAGGTGGTCAGCTATGGTCAGTTGGCCGAACTGGCCGGGTTGGGGCGCGCCGCCCGCTGGGTCGGCCGCACTCTGAGCCAGTTGCCGGGCGACACCAAGCTGCCCTGGCACCGCGTACTCGGTGCCGGCGGTCGGATCAGCCTGCCGGCAGGCAGCCCTTCGGGTGATGAGCAGCGGGCACGATTGCGTATGGAGGGCGTTACGATCCTGAACAATCGTGTGGATATTCGGCGCCATGGCTGGCGTCCGGTAGAGCACAGCGGTTAGAGTGCGCGCTTTGTTTTCGCAATCTTGAGGCAGACTTCAGCCCATGCCCCGTAAAACCTGGCGCGCCGCGCTCGCCGCCTATGCCAGTCCTTCGACGCTCGTGCTGTTGTTGCTGGGTTTCGCCGCCGGCCTGCCGTACATGCTGGTGTTCTCGACACTTTCGGTCTGGCTGCGTGAAGCCGGTGTAGCCCGCGAGACGATCGGCTATGCCAGCCTGATCGGTCTGGCCTATGCCTTCAAATGGGTCTGGTCGCCGCTGCTCGACCAGTGGCGCCTGCCGTTGCTCGGCAAACTCGGCCGACGCCGTTCGTGGCTGGTGCTTGCGCAATCGCTGGTGATCCTCGGCCTGATCGGCATGGGCTTCTGCGACCCGCAGAAACACTTGTCCTGGCTGATCGCCATTGCCGTGATCGTCGCCTTCGCTTCCGCCACCCAGGACATCGCCGTCGACGCCTATCGACTGGAAATCGCCGAGGACAACCGCCAGGCCGCCCTCGCCGCCAGTTACATGTCTGGCTATCGGGTCGCAGCCCTGCTGGCAACGGCTGGCGCACTGTTCTTCGCCGAAGGTTTCGGTTCCACCGGTTTCAACTATCAACACTCCGCCTGGACCGGCACTTACGCGCTGTTCGGCGCCTTGATGGTGCCTGCGCTGATCACCACCCTGCTGATGCGCGAGCCGCCAGTGCCGCTGCGTACCCAGTTGCAGGCCGGGCGCTACACCTTCATGCACCAGCTGATGTCGGTGTTCGTGCTGATCGTCCTGCTGGTTTCCGTACCGGCCATGTTCACCCAGCTCTACAACACCGATTTCGCCAGCGTGCTGTTCGGCACCATGAGCCCGCTGGACCTGCTGCTGGAAGACCGCGCATTCCTGCGCGCCATCCTCTACACCCTGCTGACCGGCCTGTGCCTGTCGACCATGGGTCGCCGTGGCCTGGCGCCAGTGCTGACGCCGGTCAACGACTTCATCCTGCGCTACCGCTGGCAGGCCCTGCTGCTGCTCGGCCTGATCGCCACCTATCGCATGTCGGACACTGTGATGGGCGTGATGGCCAACGTGTTCTACATCGACCAGGGCTTCACCAAGGACCAGATCGCCAGCGTCAGCAAGATCTTCGGGCTGATCATGACCCTTGTGGGCGCCGGCATGGGCGGCCTGTTGATCGTGCGCTTCGGGATTCTGCCGATCCTGTTCATCGGCGGTGCAGCGTCGGCAGCCACCAACCTGCTGTTCGTGATGCTGGCGGACATGGGCCCGAACCTGCAGATGCTGGTGGTGACCATTTCCCTCGACAACTTCAGCTCGGGCATGGCCACTTCGGCGTTCGTCGCCTATCTGTCGAGCCTGACCAACCTGAAGTTCTCAGCGACCCAGTACGCCCTCCTCAGCTCGATCATGCTGTTGCTGCCACGCCTCATCGGCGGCTACTCCGGGGTCATGGTGGAGAAGTTCGGCTATCACAACTTCTTCATCATCACGGCGGCGCTCGGCGTGCCGACCTTGGTACTGATCGCCCTGCACTGGTTCCAGGAGAGTCGTCGCGAAGGCCCGACACCGACACCGGAACCCGTGTCGACACCCGTCGCCGAAGAGTCGTAAGACATCTCGCACCCGGCGGGAGGGTTTCCGCCGGGCCTGCACTTCTGTACGTCGGCAACTCTCGCCGGTACACTGCTCCGTCATTTCCAGTCATAGCAACCGACAACGGCCAACCATGCGCACCAGTCAATTTTTGCTCGCCACACAGAAAGAAACGCCTTCCGACGCGGTCGTCATCAGCCATCAGCTGATGCTGCGCGCCGGCATGATCCGCAAACTCGCCTCGGGCCTGTACACCTGGCTGCCGATGGGCCTGCGGGTAATGCGCAAGGTGGAAGCCATCGTTCGCGAAGAGATGAACGCCGCCGGCTCTCTGGAAGTGTTGATGCCGAGCACCCAACCGGCCGAGCTGTGGCAGGAATCGGGGCGCTGGGAAGAATACGGCCCTGAGCTGCTGCGCATCAAAGACCGTCACGGTCGCGACTTCTGCGCGGGCCCGACCCACGAAGAAGTGATCACCGATCTGATGCGCAACGAGTTGAGCAGCTACAAGCAGCTGCCGATCAACCTGTACCAGATCCAGACCAAGTTCCGTGACGAAATCCGCCCACGCTTCGGCTTGATGCGCGGCCGTGAATTCATCATGAAGGACGCGTACTCGTTCCACGCCGACCAGGCATCGCTGCAGGTCACCTATGACCGCATGCACGAGGCGTACTGCAACGTGTTCACCCGTCTGGGCCTGAAATTCCGTCCGGTCGAAGCCGACAACGGTTCCATCGGCGGTGCCGGCTCCCACGAATTCCACGTGCTGGCCGAGTCCGGCGAAGACGATATCGTCTTCAGCAACGGCTCCGACTACGCCGCAAACATCGAGAAAGCCGAAGCCGTACCGCGTGAAACCTCCCGCGCTGCGCCGGCCGAAGAACTGCGTCTGGTCGACACTCCGGACACCAAGACCATCGCGGCCCTGGTGGAAAAATTCGGTCTGCCGATCGAAAAGACCATCAAGACCCTGATCGTACACGCCGAGGAAGAAGGCAAGCTGATCGCCCTGATCATCCGTGGCGACCACGAGCTGAACGAAATCAAGGCTGCCAATCAGCCAGGCGTCGCCAGCCCGCTGGTCATGGCGTCCGATGCAGAGCTGCGTGACGCCATCGGCGCCGGCGCCGGTTCCCTCGGCCCGCTGAACCTGCCGCTGCCGATCATCATCGACCGTTCGGTCGAGCTGATGAGCGACTTCGGCATCGGTGCCAACATCGACGACAAGCACTACTTCGGCGTGAACTGGGAGCGTGACCTGCCGGTTCCGACCGTGGCCGACCTGCGCAACGTCGTGGCCGGCGACCCGAGCCCGGACGGCAAGGGCACCCTGGAAATCAAGCGCGGCATCGAAGTCGGACACATCTTCCAGCTGGGCAACAAGTACAGCAAGGCGATGAAGTGCGAAGTGCTGGGCGAGAACGGCAAGCCTGTGACCCTGGAAATGGGTTGCTACGGCATCGGCGTGTCCCGTGTGGTGGCTGCGGCCATCGAGCAGAACAACGACGAGAACGGCATCATCTGGAGCGACGCCCTGGCGCCATTCCAGATCGCCCTGGTACCGCTGCGCTATGAAACCGAGCAGGTGCGCGAAGCCACCGACAAGCTGTACGCGGAACTGACCGCGGCCGGCTTCGAAGTGCTGCTGGACGATCGCGACAAGAAAACCAGCCCGGGCATCAAGTTCGCGGACATGGAGCTGATCGGCATTCCGCACCGGATCGTGGTCAGCGACCGTGGCCTCGCCGAAGGCAACCTGGAATACAAGAGCCGTACCGAAGGCCAGGCGCAAGCGCTGCCGGTTGCCGACGTACTGTCCTTCCTGCAGGCCCGTATCCGCCGCTGAAACCAGATAGAGTCCTCATGTTCAAGCGAAACACCTTAGGCCTCGGTGGTGCCGCCCTGTGCGGCACCCTGCTGGTCAGCGGCTGTGCCAATCACATGTCACAGCGCAGCGAGCACGAAGAGCGGGTCGAGCGAAAGCTGCTCGATCACAGCCTGCAGATCGATGTCGGTGAGCCTAAGGTGCTTGAGCTGCCGCAGAGACGCGTAAAGATCAACGAGCAGAAAACCTTCGAAGTCACTGAATACGAAGTGACCCGTCGTTATGACCGCTACACGCCTTACCAGCCCTGGCGCGAAATCTACGAGATTCCGCTGGGTGCCGTGGCGGTGGTGGCCGGCGTCGGGGCCAACGTGGTCAACGTGTTCGCCTTCGGCACCCTGCCGGACAGCGTGACCAAGGACTGGCTGAGCTACGGGTTCGCCGGGCTCAACCCGTTCATGAACGTGCAGTCCCACGGTCGTGCACAGCAGAACCTGGCCGGTATCGATGAAGTCCAGCGCGACAAGCGCATGGAGTATTCGAGCCTGCCGTGGAGCGAGCGTCCGGTGCAGGTCAAGGCCGGCAAGCAGACCTTCGACATGACCACCGACCGCAACGGCGTGCTGCGCCTGAACCTGCTGGACAGTCCGTTCGCCGAAAACGATCTGAACCATGTCGGCAAACTGCAGATCAGTGTCGAGGACGCCAAGGATGACGTGCATTCCGACTCGTCCCTGACGATTAGCAGTCACTTGCGTGGCAAGCTGCTGGAAGCCCACGGCCTGATATACGACGATCTGGAAGACGACGAAGTGAGCCAGTGGGTGCACCGGGTCAAACGTCTTTCGGAACTGGGTCTGGAAGAAGAAGCCAGCGAGCTGGAACAGAGCCTGATCGAGCTGACACGCAACGATCCCGAGTTGCAGGCCGAGTTCCTCAAGTCGCTGACCAAGGATGCCGGGCGACTGGTGGCGGACCCCGGTCCGAACTGACAACGCTTATAGAAGAGCCCGAACCCGTTTCGGGCTTTTTTATATGCGCTATCGCTCGAACAACTCCATCTGCTCGAACCCGCCGCGCAAATCCTCAAGCCGAACCCCCACCCCAAGCAGCCGCACCGGTTTGCCACCCCGATTGAACGCCTGCGTCAACATCAACTGATAACTGCCCAGATCCCGCCCTGCCCCGGCCTGCTCCAACGTGGTCTGGGTGAAGTCATGGAATTTCACTTTGACAAACGGCTTGCCCGGCCGGTAGCTGCTGTCGATCCGCGCCATGCGGGTTTTCAGGGTTTCCAGCAATTCAGGAAGCTTGTCCAGACAACTACGCAGATCCGGCAGATCCACGTCGTAGGTGTTTTCCACACTGATCGACTGACGACGGCTGTCGTTATGCACCTGCCGTTCATCTATCCCACGGGCCAGGCTCCAGAGTCGCTCGCCAAAACTGCCGAATTCGCGCACCAGAGCCAACTTGTCCCACTCGCGCAGTTGCGAGCAGTCGTTGATGCCAAGCTTGCCCAGTTTGTCCGCAGTGACCTTGCCGACGCCGTGCAACTTGCTCACCGGCAGACCACTGACGAAGTCTTCGACCTGATCCGGGGTGATGACAAACAGGCCGTTGGGTTTTTTCCAGTCGCTGGCGATCTTGGCCAGAAACTTGTTCGGCGCCACCCCGGCCGAGACCGTGATGTGCAATTGATTGGAAACCCGGCGCCGGATGTCCTGGGCGATCCGCGTGGCGCTGCCACCGAAATGCGCACTGTCCGAGACATCGAGGTAGGCTTCGTCCAGCGACAGCGGTTCGATCAGGTCGGTGTAATCGCGAAAGATCGTGTGAATTTCCTTTGATGCCTCGCGGTAGGCATCCATCCGCGGCTTGACGATGGTCAGGTCCGGGCACAGTTTCAAGGCATGCCCGGAGGACATCGCCGACCGCACGCCGTAAGCCCGCGCCTCATAGTTGCAGGTGGCGATCACCCCGCGCCGGTCCGCCGAACCACCCACCGCCAGCGGTTTGCCGGCCAGACGCGGATCGTCACGCATCTCGATGGCGGCGTAGAAACAGTCACAGTCGATGTGGATGATTTTTCGCTGGGTCATGACAGAAAAGGAAACGTGGCAAGCCGGATAGGCAGTATCTCACTGACACCTGTATATAGCACCAGTGGTATGAAGCTTCTTTTCCAGAGGTAGGAAAGGTCCGTTGAATTTATTTTCTCAATCGGAAATCGCTGACCAATAGAGCTGAAACCCGCGTCCTGCCTGACCTGCGGCCCCGCCAGCGGCCTCGAAAAATAGCTAACCAATTGAACCAGAACAGATTTTATCCGGATTCAAGGTTGACACCCCGGCGATCCTCTGTAGAATGCCGCCACACAGACGCGGGATGGAGCAGTCTGGTAGCTCGTCGGGCTCATAACCCGAAGGTCGTCGGTTCAAATCCGGCTCCCGCAACCAAACATCAAAAAAGGCTGCTCGAAAGAGTGGCCTTTTTTGTATCTGTGGAAAAAGTCCTTTCGCAACAATGATCTGTCATCGTGCAGTGAACCGCTCAGGATCTTCAGACCCGCCGAGTTGCGACTATGCTTGAGTCGCAGGCAAGAGGTCTGCAATCCGAGACCTGCCCTCGCCGATACCCGACGAGAGGCGTAGTATTTTGTGATTATTTTTTTCTACAGGGATTGGTAACTTGGCTGGATACCCCCATCCTGTCGCGCACAATCCAAGAGGTGATTGATGCGCGCCAACTCGTCTGATCCACAAGACACCCTCACCGTGAATCCATCGATCAAGCCCGAGCGCATGCGCTTGCTGGATCGAATCAGCAAATACCGGCAACCGATTGGTCTGGCGGTCACTTTGCTGTTGTTCGCTATCGCGCTGATTGCCTGTCGCCATCTGCTCAGCGAACTCGACCTCTATGCCTTGCACGACTCGATTCTCGACGTGCCGAAGCCGGCCCTGCTGGGCGCTTTCGGCGCGACTGTCGTCGGCTTCATCATTCTGCTGGGCTACGAATGGTCGGCCAGCCGCTATGCCGGCGTGACCATCCCGCCGCGCACGCTGGCACTCGGTGGCTTCACGGCATTCGCGATCGGCAACGCCATCGGCCTGTCGATGCTGTCCGGCGGCTCGGTGCGTTACCGTTTATACGCACGGCTTGGCCTGGGCGCTTCGGAAGTCGCGCACATGACCCTGTTTGCCAGCCTGTCGCTGGGATGCGCCCTGCCACCGCTGGCGGCGCTGGCCACACTGAGTGACCTTCCAGCCGCTTCCCAGGCGCTGGGCCTGTCCGAAGGACTGTTGGCCACGATTGCCTCTGCCGTGCTGTTGCTCGGCGCGATCCTGGCCATGGGCATTTATCGTCGGCGTCTGCCGGAACAGCCTTACCGCGACAATCTGCTGGTCAAGGTCGGTCGCCGCACCCTGCGCCTGCCGGGCCGCCGCCTGACATTCCTGCAACTGGTCATCACCGCCCTCGACGTCGCCGCTGCCGCCACCGTGTTGTACATGTTGCTGCCGGAAGCACCGCCATTCGGCGCATTCCTGCTGGTGTACCTGCTGGCCTTGGCTGCCGGCGTGCTCAGCCATGTACCGGGCGGTGTCGGGGTTTTCGAAGCGATTCTGCTGGCCGCCTTCGCCGACAAGCTCGGCGCAGCACCGCTGGCCGCCGCCCTGCTGCTCTATCGCATGATCTATGTGGTGCTGCCATTGCTGGTGGCCTGCGTACTGCTGCTGATCAATGAAGGTCAGCGGCTGTTCCAGACCCAGACCATGCGCGCCGCTTCCGGTCTGGCTGCACCGATCCTCGCGGTGCTGGTGTTCCTGTCCGGTGTTGTGCTGCTGTTCTCCGGCGCCACCCCTGAAATCGACACGCGTCTGGAACACATCGCCTACCTGATTCCCCATCGTCTGGTCGATGCCTCGCACTTCGGCGCCAGCCTGATCGGCGTGCTGTGCCTGATGCTCGCCCAGGGCCTGCGCCGCCGACTGTCGGCGGCGTGGATGCTGACCACCATCCTGCTGCTGGTGGGTGCCCTGCTCTCACTGCTCAAGGGTTTCGACTGGGAAGAAGCCACGTTGATGACTCTCACGGCAGCGCTGCTGGGGGTCTTCCGTCGTTCGTTCTATCGCCCGAGCCGTCTGACCGAAGTGCCGTTCTCGCCGCTGTATCTGGTGGCGAGCCTGTGCGTACTCGGTGCTTCGACCTGGCTGCTGCTGTTCGCCTACCAGGACGTGCCGTACAGCCATCAGCTGTGGTGGCAGTTCACCCTCGACGCCGATGCCCCGCGCGGTCTGCGTTCGCTGCTCGGCGCTGCGGTGCTGTTGCTGGTGATCGCCCTGACCTGGCTGCTGCGCACCGCCCGCCCGGTGATTCATCTGCCGACCCCGGACGAACTGGAACGCGCCTCCAAGGTGCTGATGGCCTCCTCGCAACCGGACGGCGGCCTGGCCCTGACCGGTGACAAGGCGCTGCTGTTTCACCCCAACGACGAGGCCTTCCTGATGTACGCCCGTCGCGGCCGCAGTCTGGTGGCGCTGTACGATCCGATCGGCCCCGGCCAGCAACGGGCGGAAATGATCTGGCAGTTCCGTGACCTGTGTGACATCCACCATGCCCGTCCCGTGTTCTATCAGGTGCGCGCCGAGAACCTGCCCTACTACATGGACATCGGTCTGACCGCGATCAAGCTCGGTGAAGAAGCCCGGGTCGATCTGCATCGCTTTGACCTGGATGCCAAGGGCAAGGAGATGAAGGACCTGCGCTACACCTGGAACCGTGGTACCCGCGACGGTCTGTCGCTGGAGATCTTCGAGCCGGGCCAGGCGCCGATGGATGAGCTCAAGGTGATTTCCGATGCCTGGCTGACCGGCAAGAACGTACGCGAGAAAGGCTTCTCCCTTGGCCGTTTCAGCGACGATTACCTGAAGCATTTCCGCATCGCGGTGATTCGCTTCGAAGGCCGCCCGGTGGCGTTCGCCAACCTGCTCGAGACTTACAGCCATGACCTGGCCAGCCTCGACCTGATGCGCTCGCACCCGGACGCCCCCAAGCTGACCATGGAGTTTTTGATGGTCGGCCTGATTCAACATTATAAGAGTCACGGATACGCGCGTTTCAGCCTGGGCATGGTGCCGTTGTCGGGGTTGCAACCCCGTCGTGGTGCACCGCTGACCCAACGTCTGGGCTCGATGGTTTTCCGCCGTGGTGAGCAGCTGTACAACTTCCAAGGCTTGCGCCGCTTCAAAGACAAGTTCCAGCCTGACTGGGAACCCCGTTATATGGCAGTGCCCGCCGGACTCGATCCGCTGGTGGCACTGGCCGATACTGCTGCCCTGATCGCGGGCGGCTTGACTGGATTGGTGAAACGCTGATGATTCAACGCTCCCTGAAGTACATCCTGGCCGCGCTGATTGTGCTGGCCGTGATTGCCGGCGGCGGTTACTGGTACCTCAAACGCCCGGCACCGGAACCGACCCTCGAACAGCTCACGCCGGCTGACGGCACCGTCATGACACGGGTCATTCCCGGCACCAAGCCCAAGGCCCAGGTGCTGGTGGCGGTCGAGGACGACAAGAAACTCACCGACAATCAGCTGACCACCCTGAGCCGCAGCGCCTCGGCGCAGATCGTCCAGGTGATTCTGCCCAAGGACTGCCTGCTGCAGAGCCGCGCACTGCAAAGCGGTCTGCGCGAACTGAACGGCCCGGCGACCCTGGTCAGCGGCATCGGCCCTGGCGCGGTGCTGGCCTGGCGCTGGCTGTCGGAACAGAAGGACGACAAGGCCCAGGCCGTGTCGGTCGACCTGGCGCTGGAAAAAGGCGGCTGCACTCACCTGCTGCCAAAATCCGCCGCCCACGGCCACTGGCTGGTGGCCTGGAACGACAACCCGGACGACACCAGCGCCGGTTTCGTGCGCGATCAACCGAATGCCGAAACCAGCATCAGCGACTACGACATCAACCTGCCGCAAGTGCTGAACAACGAACTGCGCAAGATCCTCGTCGGTGGCGACAAGGCCAACGGCGGCCTGCAGATCCCGGTGGTGGAAGTCCCGGCCGGCCAGGCCAAGGACACCGTGACCCTGTTCCTGTCCGGTGACGGCGGCTGGCGCGACCTCGACCGCGACGTGGCCGGTGAAATGGCCAAGATCGGCTATCCGGTGGTCGGCATCGATACCCTGCGTTACTACTGGCAGCACAAGAGCCCGGAACAGAGCGCACTGGACCTGACCGAACTGATGCAGCACTACCGTCAGAAATGGGGCACCAAACGCTTCATCCTGACCGGTTACTCGTTCGGCGCCGACGTCCTGCCGGCCATCTACAACCGCCTGCCGGAAACCGAGCAGCAGCGCGTCGACGCAATCATCCTGCTGGCCTTCGCCCGCACCGGCAGCTTCGAAATCGAAGTCGAAGGCTGGCTCGGCAACGCCGGTAAAGAAGCCGCCACCGGCCCGGAAATGGCCAAACTGCCACCGGCCAAGGTCGTGTGCATCTACGGTGAAGAAGAGAAGGATGAAAGCGGCTGCACCGACAAGACCGCGGTGGGCGAAGCGGTGAAACTGCCTGGCGGCCACCACTTCGACGAGAACTACCCGGCGCTGGCCAAGCGTCTGGTGGATCTGATCGAGAAGCGTCAGAGCAAGGATCAGCCGGCAGAGTGATCTGAGGCGCTCCAATGAAAAGCCCCCGCAACCTCACGGTTGCGGGGGCTTTTTCATTCTCGGAGCTCCCACAGAGAACCATACAGAACTCAGCTGACTGTCAGCGCTTCCTGGACATACCTCGCCCGCATGTCGTCATGGCTAATCGCTTGAGCCGGATTGAAATTGATCAATCGTGCCTCGGCTACCTCTTCAACCCGGAGATTCTCGCGTTCATCCAGCCTTTCTTGTTTCAAGCATTTCTTCATGAACACCCTTCTCCAAGATGTCGCCTTTCACTCGAACTGCCCTCAGTCCTGGGACAAAGGACAGTTGCCAAGCGAAGCTAATTAAAGAATCAACACCTGCTTAGCGCATTGATTCTGTCCGACGCATAGTTTCGCTTACTTCCGGTGGCGCAATATCAGATGACGTCCGAGTACCTTGTAGGCAAACTCCTAATCTCGTGTTTGGGCACTTTGCCGCCCTGTTGCACTGTTTTTTGACGGGATACTCTCCGGAGGTCGCTGACCCTTTCAGCGATCGGGTGTGGTAACCCGGATAAACCAGCGCAACAGCGCCCCATTCACAATCACAGGCACTTTCATGCCTGTGATTTCGGTTTATGGCAGCTGTGCGTGGGACGCCTCCGGGCGTGCCGGTTTCCTTGGTTCCCGGTTTACCACCCTGCGTACAGCTGCCTCCCTTTCGTGTGGTAACGGAAGTTGCAGCTCCTCGAACCAAGGAGTAACACCATGACCGAAACGAAATCGTTTACACCCACAGACCTTACAACCATCGGCTTCACCTCCTTTCTCTACGGCTCTGGCTCCGATCAAGCGTTTTTCAATGTCCGCTCTGGCGTCCCCATCGTCGAAGCCCTGTCACAGGCTTCAGATCTGTTGTTCCTCGCCAAATCCTTCGCCGAGGATGCCGCCTACGATAAAGAAAACGACCGCCACGCCTGGGCTGCGCATTACCTGACAATCATGGGCAAGGCCTTGATGGATGATGTGACGAAATCCCTGATGCCACGAGCAGCGCGGACAAAAACCGAGTCTGAAGCAGAATTGCCAGAAAGCATCTAAAGGCACAGAAACGAAAAAGCCCCTGCCAACCAAAAGGCTGACGGGGGCTTTTCATTCAAGGCAGGACCTACATCTCCACCTGCGTCCCCAACTCGATCACCCGGTTCAGCGGCAGATTGAAGAACCGCAGGTTGCCGTTGGCATTCTTCAACATGAACGCAAACAGCGCCTCGCGCCAACGGGCCATGCCTTCGAGTTTCGAGGCGATGACCGTTTCGCGGCTGAGGAAGTAGGTGGTGCGCATCGGGCTGAAGTCGAGGTCGTCCAGATGGCACAGCTTCAGCGCCTGCGGCACGTCCGGTTCGTCGGTGAAGCCGAAGTGCAGGATCACCCGGAAGAAGCCTTCGCCGTGGGCTTCGACTTCGAAGCGTCGCGATGGCGGGACGCGCGGGATGTCTTCGTACACCACAGTCAGCAGCACAACCTGCTCGTGCAAGACCTGGTTGTGCAGCAGGTTGTGCAACAGCGCGTGTGGCACGGCGTCGGAGCGGGCGGTGAGGAACACAGCCGTGCCCTGAACGCGGTGTGGCGGCTGCACGCGGATACTGCTGATGAAGATCGGCAGCGGCAGAGCGCCTTCGTCCAGACGTTCGACCAGCAACTGCTTGCCGCGCTTCCAGGTGGTCATGAGGATGAACAAGGCGATACCGGCGACCACCGGAAACGCACCACCCTGGACGATCTTCGGTACGTTGGCGGCGAAGTACAGCCCGTCCACCAGCAGGAAACCGATCAGCACCGGCACGGCCAGCACCGGCGGCCATTTCCACAGCAACAGCATGACCGCCGACACCAGAATGGTGGTCATCAGCATCGTCCCGGTCACCGCCACGCCGTAGGCCGAGGCCAGGGCGCCGGAGGACTCGAAGCCCAGCACCAGCAGGACCACGCCGACCATCAGCGTCCAGTTCACCGCACCGATGTAGATCTGCCCCTGCTCATCGCTGGAGGTGTGCTGGATGTACATGCGCGGAATGTAGCCGAGCTGGATCGCCTGACGGGTCAGGGAGAACGCACCGGAAATAACCGCTTGCGAGGCGATCACCGTGGCCAGGGTCGACAGGCCCACCAGCGGAATCAACGCCCAGCTTGGCGCCAGCAGGTAGAACGGGTTGCGCGCGGCTTCCGGGTTGTCCAGCAGCAAGGCGCCCTGACCGAAGTAATTGAGCACCAGCGCCGGCAGCACCAGCAGGAACCACGCCCGGGCGATCGGCTTGCGACCGAAGTGGCCCATGTCGGCGTACAGCGCTTCGGCACCGGTCAGCGCCAGCACCACGGCGCCGAGAATCGCCACGCCCATGCCGGCGTGCACCATGAAGAAACGGATGGCCCAGATCGGGTTCAGCGCCTTCAGCACTTCCGGGGAATGGCTGATGCCGTACACGCCGAGGGCGCCGAGCACCAGGAACCAGGTGACCATGATCGGCCCGAAGAGAATGCCGATCCGCGCCGTACCATGACGCTGGATCAGGAACAGGCCCACCAGCACCACCAGCGACAGCGGCACGACCCAGTGGTCGATACCATCGAACGCCAGACCCAGACCTTCAATGGCCGAGAGTACGGAGATCGCCGGGGTGATCATGCTGTCGCCGTAGAACAGCGCCGCACCGATCAGGCCGCAGACCACCAGCAGCGAACGCAACTTCCTGCGCTCCCCCGCCGCCCGTCGCGCCAGCGCGGTCAGTGCCATGATCCCGCCTTCGCCCTGGTTGTCGGCGCGCAGGACGAACATCATGTACTTGATCGAGACGACCCAGATCAGCGACCAGAAGATCAGCGACAGAATGCCCAGCACTCCGTCGTGATTGACCGGTACGCCGTAACCGCCGGAAAACACTTCTTTGAGGGTGTACAACGGGCTCGTGCCGATGTCGCCGTAAACTACCCCGACTGCCGCGACCAGCATGCTCAGCGGTTTTGCAGCCGAATGCTCGGCGCCCGCCGCCTGACTACTTGCCTGACCCATCCAACACTCCTGATTTCCAGACCGGCTTCTTTGAACGAAGCACTATGCTTTTTGATGCAGCATGCGCTGTTTTACCTGTTGTTACAGTCGTTTTGTTGACTGTAAAAAATTGGTAAAGCCCAACGGCGCGAAGCATAGCGCAGCACTCGTCGTATTTCCCTGCATAAAGCTGGTCAAGTGCGCTGCTCATCGCTAGAATTGCGCACTTTTTGATCAGAGGCGCACGAAACGTCCTGTCTCGCGAATCACTGCTGCTTTTTGACGGCGCCTGTTGTCGCCATGCTGCGTTGCCGCTTCTCGCCATAGCGCGCTATGACTCGGCGCGGCGCCTTGCCTGGCAACAACAGGCACTCGTCAAAAAACAGCGGATTCACGAGACAGGACGTAAAGCGCCCGTCCGTCGGCTTCCGCCATCAGGCAAGCGACGTCACAAAACACCGAGGTTAGACATGTCCACCACTCCTGCGCCGGCCAATCCAAAGGTTGGCTTCGTATCTCTGGGTTGCCCGAAAGCACTGGTCGACTCCGAGCGCATCCTGACCCAGCTGCGCATGGAAGGCTATGACGTGGTGTCCACCTATCAGGACGCCGACGTGGTCGTGGTCAACACCTGTGGCTTCATCGATTCGGCCAAGGCCGAATCGCTGGAAGTCATCGGCGAAGCGATCAAGGAAAACGGCAAGGTCATCGTGACCGGCTGCATGGGCGTGGAAGAAGGCAACATCCGTGACGTGCACCCGAGCGTGCTGGCCGTCACCGGTCCGCAGCAGTACGAGCAAGTGGTCAACGCCGTGCACGAAGTCGTGCCGCCGAAACAGGATCACAACCCGCTGATCGACCTGGTGCCGCCGCAAGGCATCAAGCTGACGCCGCGCCACTACGCGTACCTGAAGATTTCCGAAGGCTGCAACCACAGCTGCAGCTTCTGCATCATCCCGTCGATGCGCGGCAAACTGGTCAGCCGTCCGGTCGGCGACGTGCTCGACGAAGCCCAGCGTCTGGTCAAATCCGGCGTGAAGGAGCTGCTGGTGATCTCCCAGGACACCAGCGCCTACGGCGTTGACGTCAAGTACCGCACCGGTTTCTGGAACGGCGCGCCGGTGAAGACCCGCATGACCGAACTGTGCGAAGCGCTGAGCACCCTCGGCGTCTGGGTCCGTCTGCACTACGTTTACCCGTACCCGCACGTCGACGAACTGATCCCGCTGATGGCCGCCGGCAAGATCCTGCCGTACCTGGACATCCCGTTCCAGCACGCCAGCCCGAAAGTCCTGAAATCGATGAAACGCCCGGCGTTCGAAGACAAGACCCTGGCGCGGATCAAGAACTGGCGCGAAATCTGCCCGGACCTGATCATCCGTTCGACCTTCATCGTCGGCTTCCCCGGCGAAACCGAAGAAGACTTCCAGTACCTGCTGGACTGGCTGACCGAAGCCCAGCTCGACCGCGTCGGCTGCTTCCAGTACTCGCCGGTCGAAGGCGCGCCGGCCAATGACCTGAACCTCGACATCGTCCCGGACGACGTCAAGCAGGATCGTTGGGAGCGCTTCATGGCGCACCAGCAGGAAATCAGCTCGGCCCGCCTGCAAATGCGCATCGGCCGTGAAATCGAAGTGCTGGTGGACGAAGTCGACGAACAAGGTGCGGTCGGCCGCTGCTTCTTCGACGCCCCGGAAATCGACGGCAACGTATTCATCGACAACGGCAGCAACCTCAAGCCGGGCGACAAGGTCTGGTGCAAGGTGACCGACGCCGACGAATACGACCTCTGGGCCGAACAGATCTAAACGCGAAAAATACGAAAAGCCCCGCTCTCTTTTACGAGATGCGGGGCTTTTTTACGGCTATCGTTTGTGAGGGGAAGGACTCCCTCATTAATGACAAAGAGGCTATCGGGCATGCGCCACCATTCGGTCATTCACACGCCGAAACTCAGTGATTATCAGGAACTGACCCGGGTCTGGGAGGCCTCGGTTCGCGCAACCCATGATTTCCTGCCGGACAGCTACATCGAGCTGCTGCGCAATCTGGTGCTGACCCGCTACCTCGATGCGGTGATGCTGATCTGCACCAGGGACAGCCATCAGCGCATCACCGGGTTTGCCGGCGTGGCGGCGGGCAAAATCGAAATGCTGTTCATCGACCCCGAGCATCGCGGCCAGGGCCTGGGCAAGAAGCTGCTCAATTATGCGATGCAGCACCTGAACGCCGATGAACTGGACGTCAACGAGCAGAACCCGCAGGCCCTGGGCTTTTACTTCAAACAGGGGTTCGAGGTGATCGGCCGGTCGGAAGTCGATGGCATGGGCCAGCCTTATCCGTTGCTGCACATGCGGTTGCGCCAGAACCAGCAACGCTCGCAACACGGCTGACACGACAGAAATCGGCTGTGGGAGCGAGCCTGCTCGCGATGGCGGTCTGTCATCCGACATTGATATCGAGACTAAAGGCCTCTTCGCGAGCAGGCTCGCTCCCACAAAAAGCCAAGCGGTAAAAATCGTTCCGGGCTTAACCGGCGCCAGGCAGGTACAATGCCCACCCCTTTTTTGTTACGGCCCTGTCATGACTGACCCGATTCGCCTCTCCAAACGCCTCATCGAACTGGTCGGTTGCTCCCGCCGGGAGGCCGAGCTGTTCATCGAGGGCGGCTGGGTCACCGTGGACGGCGAAGTCATCGACGAGCCGCAGTTCAAGGTCGGCGACCAGAAAGTCGAGCTCGACAAGGACGCCAAGGCCACCGCGCCGGAGCCGGTGACCATTCTGCTCAACGTGCCGGCGGGCATGGATGTCGACACCGCGATGCAGTCGCTGAGCGCCGACACCCTCAGCGAAGAACACCGCTACGGCAAGCGTCCGCTGCGCGGGCATTTCCTGCGCCTGACCGCCAGCGCCGACCTGCAACCCAAGGCCAGCGGCCTGCTGGTGTTCACCCAGGACTGGAAGGTGCTGCGCAAGCTCACCGCCGACGCGGCCAAGATCGAGCAGGAATACGTGGTCGAAGTCGAAGGCGACATGGTCGCCCACGGCCTCAATCGCCTGCAGCACGGCCTCACCCACAAGGGCAAGGAACTGCCGCCGGTCAAGGCCAGCTGGCAGAACGAAAACCGCCTGCGCTTCGCCATGAAGAACCCGCAGCCGGGCATCATCGCTCAATTCTGCGAAGCGGTCGGGCTGAAGGTCGTCGGCGTCCGCCGTATCCGCATCGGCGGCGTATCGATCGGCAAAGTGCCGGCCGGCCAATGGCGCTACCTGTCCGGCAAAGAGAAGTTCTAAGGCCTCCGTTGCCGCCACACATTCCGGCATCGCGCCTGCGCGGTGCCCACAGCGAACGATCAGGATTGCAAACATGGTTCATAACGACGTACTGCGCAGCGTGCGCTACATGCTCGACATCAGCGACAAGAAAGTCGTCGAAATCATCAAACTCGGTGGCATGGACGTCACGTTGGCTGATGTCGTGACGTATCTCGACAAGAAAGAAGAAGACGATGAAGGTTTCGTGCGCTGCCCGGACGAAGTCATCGCGCACTTCCTCGACGGTCTGGTGATCTTCAAGCGCGGCAAGGACGAAAGCCGTCCGCCGCAGCCCATCGAAGTGCCGGTAACCAACAACATCATCCTGAAAAAGCTGCGCGTGGCCTTCGAACTGAAAGAAGACGACATGCACGCGATCCTCAAGTCTGCCGATTTCCCGGTATCCAAGCCTGAGCTGAGCGCACTTTTCCGCAAGGTCGGCCACACCAACTACCGCCCGTGCGGCGACCAGTTGCTGCGCAATTTCCTCAAGGGGCTGACGCTGCGCATTCGCGGCTGACCTTGAAAAAACGGCGACTTCGGTCGCCGTTTTCATGCATGGCCCTTCATTCCCTCGAAAAATAGTGGCTCCGCTTTTCGCGGCCGGCGACTAGGGTGTACTGAACCCTAGCCCTCAGGATTCGCCATGCACCCGTATTTCTCCCTGCAAGGCCGCACTGCCCTGGTGACCGGCGGCACCCGTGGTATCGGCAAAATGATCGCCAAGGCCTTTGTCGAGGCCGGCGCCCGCGTGTACGTCTGTTCCCGTGACGCTGAAGCCTGTCATCAGACCGCTGAAGAACTCGGTGCCCTGGGCGCTTGCGAGGGCGTGGCGGCGAATCTGGCGACTGAAGAAGGCGTAAAAGAGCTGGCGGAGCGACTGGGCGAGCAGATCACCCATCTGGACATTCTGGTGAACAATGCCGGCACCACCTGGGGCGCGCCGCTGGAGAGCTACCCGGTCAAGGGCTGGGAGAAGGTCATGCAGCTCAACGTGACCTCGGTGTTCAGTTGCATCCAGCAGTTTCTGCCGCTGCTGCGCAAGGCCGGTTCGGCAGCCAATCCGGCGCGGATCATCAATATCGGCTCGGTGGCCGGGATCTGTTCCTTCGGCGAGCAGGCCTACGCTTATGGGCCGAGCAAAGCGGCGCTGCACCAACTGTCGCGCATTCTTGCCCGGGAACTGGTGAGCCAGCACATCAACGTCAACGTGATTGCGCCGGGACGCTTCCCGAGCAAGATGACCCAGCACATCGGCAGCGACCAGCAGGCACTGGCCGAAGACACCGCGCTGATCCCCATGAAACGCTGGGGACGCGAGGAAGAGATGGCGGCGCTGGCGATCAGCCTGGCGAGTACCGCCGGGGCCTACATGACCGGCAACATCATTCCGCTGGATGGCGGGTTTAGCCTGTAGATACGCGAAGAGGCCAGATCTGTCAGCACCAGACTTGAAGCCTGCCGGGTTATCATGCCCGCCCTGCTCCGTTTCGAATGCAAACCATGACTTACAGCGTCTCCCCCATCGGCTTCGTCCGCTCCTGCTTCAAGGAGAAGTTCGCCATCCCGCGTCAGCCGCAACTGGCCCCCGCCGCCCGTGGCGTGCTGGAGCTGGTGGCACCGTTCGACCAGGGCGATGCAGTGCAAGGACTGGAGCAGGTCAGTCACGTCTGGCTGCTGTTCCTGTTCCATCAGGCGCTGGAAGACAAGCCGCGCCTCAAGGTCCGCCCTCCCCGTCTGGGTGGCAACAAGTCCATGGGGGTGTTTGCCACCCGCGCCACGCATCGGCCAAACGGCATCGGTCAGTCGGTGGTGAAACTGGACAAGGTCGAGGCCGATCGCCTGTTCATCTCCGGCATCGACCTGCTGGACGGCACGCCGATTCTCGATATCAAACCCTACGTGCCTTACGCCGATATCATCGCTGACGCCTCCAACAGCATCGCCAATGCCGCGCCGCAACTGATCGACGTGCAGTGGGCGGACGCGGCGCTGCAACAGGCGCACACGCACGCTCAGCGCCTTGCCGAGCCTTTGGTCGAGTTGATCGAGCAATGCCTGGCCCAGGATCCGCGTCCGGCCTACCAGACACCCGCACCGGAGCGTGAATACGGCGCGCAGTTCTGGGATCTGGACGTGCGCTGGCATTACCCGGCACCGGAGCAGATCCGCGTCCTGGAAGTCATCCCCGCCGAAGCGTGATCCCCGGAAACGAAAAAGCCCGCGCTGCCTTCTCAGGCAACGCGGGCTTTCTTGTGTGGGAGAGAGCTTGCTCGCGAAGGCGGCGTGTCAGTCAACATAACTGCTGAATGTTCTACCTTATTCGCGAGCAAGCTCGCTCCCACAGATTTGAATGTGCTTACTTCTCGACGAACGCTCGCTCGATCAGGTAGTCACCCGGCTCACGCATACGCGCCGAGATCTTCAGGCCGAAGCTGTCGAGCACTTCGCTGGTCTCGTCGAGCATGCTCGGGCTGCCGCAGATCATCGCGCGGTCGTCCTGCGGGTTGATCGGTGGCAGACCGATGTCGCTGAACAGCTTGCCGCTGCGCATCAGGTCGGTCAGACGGCCCTGATTCTCGAACGGCTCGCGAGTCACGGTCGGGTAGTAGATCAGCTTGTCACGCAGCGCCTCGCCGAAGAACTCGTTCTGCGGCAGGTGCTCGGTGATGAATTCGCGGTAGGCGACTTCGTTGACGTAACGAACACCGTGAACCAGGATCACTTTCTCGAAGCGCTCGTAGGTTTCAGGGTCCTGAATTACGCTCATGAACGGCGCCAGACCGGTGCCTGTGCTCAGCAGGTACAGGTGCTTGCCCGGGTTCAGGTCGTCCAGGACGAGGGTGCCGGTAGGCTTCTTCGAGATGATGATCTCGTCGCCTTCCTTCAGGTGCTGCAGCTGCGAGGTCAGCGGACCATCAGGCACCTTGATGCTGAAGAACTCGAGATGCTCTTCCCAGTTCGGGCTGGCGATCGAGTAAGCACGCATAAGCGGGCGGCCGTTTGGCTGTTGCAGGCCGATCATCACGAACTGACCGTTCTCGAAGCGCAGGCCCGGATCGCGGGTGCACTTGAAGCTGAACAGAGTGTCGTTCCAGTGATGAACACTGAGGACACGCTCGTGGTTCATGTTGCTCATGTACGTGGGACTCCTGGAGATTGATCTGCGCTTGCCCGGCTCGCGTTGAAGGATGCCGACGGTGCGCAATTGCATCGCATTCTAATAGCGCCGACAATATCTGTTAACTGGATTATTAAGATAAGGGTTATCGGTTATATCGATATGCGATTTACTCTTCGTCAACTGCAAGTCTTCGTCGCTGTCGCCCAGCAGGAGAGCGTGTCCCGTGCTGCGGGTCTGCTCAACCTGTCGCAATCGGCCGCCAGCACTTCCATCACCGAACTGGAGCGTCAATCCAGCTGCCAGCTGTTCGATCGCGCCGGCAAACGCCTGAGCCTCAACGCCCTCGGCAAACAATTGTTGCCGCAAGCGGTGGCCATGCTCGATCAGGCCAAGGAAATCGAGGACCTGCTAAACGGCAAATCCGGTTTCGGTTCGCTGTCGGTGGGCGCGACCCTGACCATCGGCAATTACCTGGCCACCCTGCTGATCGGCGGCTTCATGCAGCGTCATCCGGAAAGCCAGGTGAAGCTGCACGTGCAGAACACTGCCAATATCGTGCAACAAGTGGCGCATTACGAAATTGATCTGGGTCTAATCGAAGGCGATTGCAGTCACCCGGACATCGAAGTGCAGAGCTGGGTCGAGGATGAACTGGTGGTGTTCTGCGCCCCGCAACATCCATTGGCCAAACGCGGCAGTGCGACCATGGAGGAGTTGACCCACGAAGCGTGGATTCTGCGCGAACAAGGTTCAGGCACCCGCCTGACCTTCGATCAGGCCATGCGTCACCATCGCAGTGCGCTGAATATTCGTCTGGAGCTGGAACACACGGAAGCGATCAAGCGCGCCGTGGAATCGGGTCTGGGGATTGGCTGCATCTCGCGTCTGGCGCTGCGAGATGCTTTCCGGCGCGGCAGTCTGGTGCCGGTGGAGACGCCGGATCTGGATCTGGCGCGGCAGTTCTACTTCATCTGGCATAAACAGAAGTACCAGACTTCCGCCATGCGCGAGTTTCTCGACCTGTGCCGCGCCTTCACCGCCGGGGTCCAGCGCAGCGACGAGATCGTCCTGCCGACAATCGCTTAAAGCAGAATCACCGCCCATACCAGGGCAATCATGCTCAGTGCCACGAATTGCGCGGCGCTGCCCATGTCCTTGGCGTTCTTGGACAGCGGGTGCAGTTCCAGGGAAATGCGGTCGATGGCCGCCTCCACCGCAGAGTTCAACAGCTCGACGATCAGCGCCAGCAGACACACGGCAATCAGCAACGCCTGCTCGACACGGCTGACATTCAGGAAGAACGTCAGTGGAATCAACACCACGTTAAGCAGCACCAGCTGACGGAACGCCGCTTCGCCGGTGAAGGCTGCGCGCAGGCCGTCCAGCGAGTAACCGGATGCGTTGAGGATGCGTTTCAGGCCCGTCTGGCCCTTGAAAGGTGACATAAAGTAAACAACCGACCAAAAAGAAGTGGGGAAGCTAGTTCAACGAAAGTCAAAAAAGCGTGAAGACGCCAGCCTTTACTGGCTTGGAATTGACTCAAGTTGTTGCAAGAGTAAAGCCGCCTGAGTGCGAGTCCGCACGTTCAACTTGCGAAAGATCGCCGTGACGTGGGCCTTGATGGTCGCTTCCGACACACTCAACTCATAGGCAATCTGCTTGTTGAGCAGGCCTTCACAGACCATGGTCAACACCCGGAACTGCTGGGGCGTCAGGCTCGCCAGGCCATCGCTTGCGGCTTTGGCTTCATCCGAAACGCTGACGGCTTCGAACGCCTGTGGCGGCCAGAATACGTCGCCGTCCAGCACTTTGCGCACCGCTTCCTGAATCACGCTCAAGTCGCTCGACTTGGGAATGAAACCGCTGGCACCGAACTCCCGCGACTTGACCATCACCGAAGCTTCTTCCTGCGCCGAAACCATCACCACCGGAATCTGCGGGTACTGCCCGCGCAACATCACCAGCCCGGAAAACCCGAAAGCGCCCGGCATGTTCAGGTCCAGCAGCACCAGATCCCAGTCGGCCTTCTCGGTCAGGCGGGCTTCCAGCTCGGCGATGCTCGCCACTTCCACCATTCGTACATCCGGACCAAGGCCCATCGTCACCGCTTGATGCAGTGCGCTACGAAAAAGAGGGTGATCATCGGCAATCAGGATGTCGTATGTGGCCATTTTTCAAATGATCCTGTTTTTGATGGCAGACCCGATGCATTCGGGGCTCACCAAGGCAAATCAAGATGCCGGCGCTTGTGCAGCGGCATCCACAGGGGCACGTTCAACGCCAATCACGGACAAAACGGCGTTTCAAACCTTGGCCGCACCCCAATCGGCGCCAAGCATGCCCAGCGAAGCCGGGGTGGTCAAGCAACACGGCCACTGCTTTAGCAGTATGGGCCAGGATCAGGCCGGCACCGGCTGCGGGTTGGCTATAAAAGGCAGCAACTCGGCATGGGCCGGTGTCGACACATTCACTTCAAGCTGCTGCTTGGCGCCCAGGTAATGCTGGCTGAACACATCGAAATAGGCGTCCAGCGCGGAGGCGGCATCCGTATCACCCGCCAGTTCCAGACACAGCGCCGCCACTTCGGCGGTGCACAAGTGCTCGCTGCGGGTCGAACGGCGCAGGCGATAGCGCGACAGTTTGTCGGGCAACAGACTGAGGATCGGCAGGCGATCGAAGTACGGGCTTTTGCGGAAGATCTTGCGCGCCTCGGTCCAGGTCGCGTCCAGCAGAATGAACAGCGGACGCTTGCTGCTATCGAGATCCACGGTGTTGGTGACCCGCGAAGGCTCTACATACTCGCCGGGAAACACCAGATAAGGCTGCCATTGCGGGTCGTTCAGCAGCGCCAGCAGTTGCTCGTCGGGTTCGGTTCGCGACCAGATGAAGGCGTGATTGTCCCGCACGATGTCGGCGATCAGCCAACCGGTGTTGCTTGGCTTGAACACTTCCTTGCCGGTCATGATCAGGCAGACACCGGAGCGGGTTTCCACGGTCGGCCGCCAGGCGCACAGGCAATGACTGATGATTACCCGGCAGTCGCGGCAACGTTCGGAGCGAAAACCACGGGCCTGAATCGGCTTGATGCCCTCGTCCTCGCGCTGATCGCGCAGGCGGGCCACGGCGTTGGGGGCATGGTTCATTGCGGGCGACGCCGACTGACAGGAAAACTCGACACGAACAACTCTCGGCAAGGCAATAAAGGCCGGCAGTTTATCAGAGCAGCGGGCACAAGCCTGTACCCTCCCGACCGGCTCCCCTATAATTCGCCGCCACTGAACGCACAGCCCCGGGGCTGGTCGAACCACCAGTCACTGAATCAGGAGAGTTTCATGCTGCGCCTTATCGTTCCTACCGCAGCCATTGCGCTGGCGTTGTCCTTCAGCGCACAGGCTGCGTCCCTGAAAGAGCAGAACCTGAACAAAGAGCTGCAAAACGTCGCCGCACAAAGCAGCGTCGGTACACCACGGGCGATCAACGAAGACATCCTCGATCAGGGTTACACCGTTGAAGGCACCACGCTGATCAACCACCTGAGCGTCCAGGCAAGCCATGCCGACAAGATGCGCGCCGATCCCAAGGCCGTGTACTTCCAGCTGGGGGCTTCGGTCTGCAACAACCCGTCGTACCGCAAGCTGATGGCCAAGGGCGCCGTGATGCGCTATGACTTCAGCGAAGTGAAGACCAACCGGGCAATCGGTTCGGCCAGCTATCAGGAATCGGACTGCCCGAAAGCAGGCCCGGCGAAGAAGAAGTAATCAACGAGAATTGGCGCGCCGCTGTTCATCCTCGGCGCGCAGTTCGGCCAGCAAGGCCTGCAGATAGCGCGAGCGGCGCTCCCCTCCCGAAAGACGTCGGCAGCACTCCTCTTCGAGACTGACATGATTGGTCTCGGCCGATGCCTTCAACATTCGATACAGCTGCGTATCGATCTCCAGAATGACTCTGGTCATGTGTCCCGCCTCCTTGCCACCCGCAAATCCTTGAATCGCGTGCACCTTGCGTACGCTCGCTGACGCAAAGTTGTCGTACGGCGCCTTTAACTTAGTAAATCAGAGCATTTTGCCCTCGGTGCGCCATCGGACGAGCGGTGAAAGCACTTCGCAAAACCACAATAAGCAGTTGCCAGGCAAGACTTTGTGGCGCAATGCTCAATGAGCGAGAAATGCTTTGAGGGTCTAGATTCAAAGTATTCCCGATCATTTTATCAACGGCAGGAAAGGAGCTGCCGGACGTTTGTTTTTCTTGCAGCGCGGCACTGACGCCGCACGTCAGGGCCGAAGGCTCTGTGCAGAAGGAGAAGTTGCATGCCTTACCAACCGAATGACCTGCTCAGCCGTCATTTTCAGGAAAGCGGCCACGACCTTACCGGCAAGGTCGAAGAACAACTCAACCTGGTTTCCCCCAACAGCCCGAACATTCCCATCTACCGCGACATGATCCTGACCGTGCTGCGCATGGCCCAGGAGGATCACAACCGCTGGAATGCCAAGATCACCCTGCAAGCCCTGCGGGAGCTGGAACAGGCGTTTCGCACGCTCGAACAGTTCAAGGGCCGGCGCAAGGTCACCGTATTCGGCTCGGCGCGCACGCCCGTCGAGCATCCGCTGTACGCCATGGCCCGAGAACTGGGCGCAGCCCTGGCCCGCTCAGACATGATGGTCATCACCGGTGCCGGTGGTGGAATCATGGCCGCCGCCCATGAAGGAGCCGGCCGCGATCACAGCCTGGGATTCAACATCACCCTACCCTTCGAACAGCACGCCAACCCTACCGTGGACGGCACCGGGAACCTGCTGCCGTTCCACTTTTTCTTTACGCGCAAACTGTTCTTCGTCAAGGAGGCCGATGCACTGGTGCTGTGCCCTGGCGGTTTCGGTACGCTGGACGAAGCGCTGGAAGTGCTGACCCTGATCCAGACCGGCAAGAGCCCGCTGGTGCCGGTGGTGCTGCTGGACGCGCCGGGCGGCACGTTCTGGCAAGGGGCGCTGGATTTCATTCGCCAGCAACTGGAGGACAACCGTTACATCCTGCCAACTGACCTGAAACTGATGCGCCTGGTCTACAGCGCTGAAGAGGCGGTGGAACAGATCAATCAGTTCTACGGCAACTTCCACTCCAGCCGCTGGCTCAAACGGCAGTTCGTGATTCGGATGAACCACAAGCTCAGCGACCGGGCCCTGGACCACATGCAGGAAGCCTTCGCCGATCTGTGCCTGAGCGACCGGTTCCATCAACACGCCTATAGCGCTGAGGAACACGACGAGGTGCAATTCAGCCATCTGGCGCGATTGTCCTTCGCCTTCAACGCCCGGGACCATGGGCGCCTGCGAGAACTGGTGGACTTCATCAACCTGCCGGAAAACTGGGCCCAATCCAGACCACAAACGGCGCAACCCTCCCGAGAACCGTCAAAGGTAATCTGAAGGCAAAAAAAAGCGGCCCGCTATCGAAATAGCGGGCCGCTTTTTATTTTTTGATTGAAGCTGGAACCGATTTAATCGTCCATCCCTCTGCCGCTGAACAAGCGGTTGATCATCTCCATCGAGAACCCCCGATACGCCAGAAACCGGCCTTGTCTGGCTCGTTCCTTGGCGTCTGCGGGAAGCTGCCCGGAGAATTTCCGTTGCCAGGTGTCTGTCAGTTGCTCTTGCCAGTTGATACCGCTCTCACGCAAGGCAAGTTCGATATCGGCACGCTGCAGGCCACGCTGGCTCAGTTCTTCACGAATCCGTAACGGGCCGTAACCTGAACGGGCGCGGTAAGAAACAAAGCTTTCCAGATACCGGGCTTCGGAAAGCAGCCCTTCTTCCGTCAATCGGTCGAGGGCTGTTTCGATCATTTCGGGTGGAGCGCCGCGCTGACGCAGTTTACGCGTCAGCTCGACTCGACCATGCTCGCGACGTGCGAGCAGGTCCATTGCGGTTCGCCGCACCGCGACGAGGGTATCGAGTACGGCGGTTGTCATCGGTGCAATCAGATATCAGCGTCAGCCAGGTCGTCTTCGGTCTCGGTGACCGCAGAAGCCTTGGAGTCGGCAATCACAGCTGGCGACAGCAGTTTGTCACGCAGTTGCTTCTCGAGCTTCGCCGCGACTTCCGGGTTGTCTGCCAGGAACTTGGCCGAGTTGGCCTTGCCCTGACCGATCTTGGTGCCTTCGTAGGCATACCAGGCGCCGGACTTCTCGACGAAACCGTGCAGCACGCCCAGGTCGATCATCTCGCCGTTCAGGTAGATACCCTTGCCGTAGAGAATCTGGAACTCGGCCTGACGGAACGGCGAAGCCACCTTGTTCTTCACGACCTTGACGCGGGTTTCGCTGCCGACCACTTCGTCGCCTTCCTTCACCGCGCCGGTACGGCGGATGTCGAGACGAACCGAAGCGTAGAACTTCAGCGCGTTACCACCGGTGGTGGTTTCCGGGCTGCCGAACATCACGCCGATCTTCATGCGGATCTGGTTGATGAAGATCACCAGGCAGTTGGCGTTCTTGATGTTACCGGTGATTTTACGCAGCGCCTGGGACATCAGACGGGCTTGCAGGCCCACGTGCATGTCACCCATTTCGCCTTCGATTTCAGCCTTCGGTACCAGTGCCGCCACGGAGTCGACGATGATCACGTCAACGGCGTTGGAGCGCACCAGCATGTCGGTGATTTCCAGGGCCTGTTCGCCGGTGTCCGGCTGGGAAACCAGCAGGTCGTCGACATTGACGCCCAGCTTGCCGGCGTACTCAGGGTCGAGGGCGTGTTCGGCGTCGACGAATGCGCAGGTCGCGCCGGCCTTCTGGGCTTGGGCGATCACGGACAGCGTCAGTGTGGTTTTACCGGAAGATTCAGGACCGTAGATTTCAACAATACGACCTTTTGGCAGGCCGCCGATGCCGAGCGCGATGTCCAGACCCAGAGAGCCGGTGGAAATGGCCGGGATCGCCTGACGGTCCTGATCGCCCATACGCATTACGGCACCCTTGCCGAATTGACGTTCGATCTGACCCAGGGCCGCAGCCAAGGCTTTCTTCTTGTTGTCGTCCATTAAAGTCCTCACGTAATCAATAAGGCCTGACGGCCAACACCTGTATAAGTAGCCAGTATTATTCCACAGCGTTCGCGGATCGCCTACCCCTGATTTTCGATTTCTCGTGCCGCTAGTCGCAGCAGGCCCTCTAGCGCGGCCTTCACCGTTTGTCGGCGGACTTCGTCGCGGTTGCCGGGGAAGTGTTGCACCTCGCTGGAAACCGCGTCGCCGACACCCCAGGCCAGCCACACCGTGCCCACCGGCTTGTTCGGCGAGCCGCCGTCCGGCCCGGCGATACCACTGACCGCCACGGCAAACCGGGCACGACTGTGTTTCTGCGCACCGCGCACCATCGCCTCGACCACCTCGCGACTGACCGCACCCACCGTCCCGAACAGTTCGGCGGGCACATTCAGTTGCTGGGTTTTCTGGCGGTTGGAGTAGGTCACATAACCGGCCTCGAACCAGGCGGAGCTCCCCGGGATCCGGGTAATCGCTTCAGCGATGCCGCCGCCGGTGCAGGACTCGGCCGTGGTGACGTGGGCATTGAGCAACTGCAGGCGTCGGCCAAGTTCGGCCGCCAGTTGGGTGAGGTCTTTCACGGCACTCTCCGGATCGGGTGGAATGCCTACCACCGTACACGAGCCGGTTGCGCTTTCAATACACAGACTCATTCAAAATGTGCAGGCGCCAACGCTCTGATATAGGCCTGACAGGCCTGCAGGGCAATCAGTCCGCGATCGCCTTCGCCGGTGATGGCGACAATTCGTTGAGCATGCGCCGGGTCAAGTCGGGCGCGTACGGTTGCATGATCCACGCCGCCGGTGCCGGAGGCGGCTGGCACGCCGCAGCCTTGGGCAGCGTCGCCTGCGTCGATGAGGACTGACAGGCGCAGATCAGCAGTGGCAAGGCGATCGCGCAGGCGATCCTGATCACGTTGGGCATCGCTGAGTGCTCGATAGTGGGTTTGTTCACTGGCCGCGAGCCGTTGCTCCAGGGCCAGACGCTTGTCCTGCTCGGCCTGTTGCGCCGTGGCAGCAGTCTGAGTCAGTTGGTTGAGGGTTTCGGCATGCCGTCGGGCCTGCTCGGCCAGTTGGCGACCGTAGCGCCAGTCCTGGAACTGCCAGGCCAGTGCGGCAGCCCCCAGAACCAGCAATACAACACCGGTTACACGCCAGGAGATGGACATAGCACCGCCCTCGCCCGCGCCCAGAGATCCAGGCGATCCTGCAAGCCGTTCAATCCGCCGTTGATTCGACGGGTGATGGTGTTGAACTGATCGCGGTCCGCCAGTTCGTTCAGACCGTTCAGCTCCCAGAACCACGCGGCGGACTCCGCCGCCCATTGCGGTTGCTCGAGCAATTCAGGCAACGACAACAGACGCTCATCGCCAAACAGCCCGAGACTGCACTGGCGATAGTTGGTGCGGCCGGTGATCTGGATCAGCCCGCGACCGCGATACTTCTGTCCGTCACCATCGGCTTCCGGCGTGTTGCCCAGGCGCAGGGCCAGCGTCCCCGTGTCGTACTTGCTCAGATACTGGTTGTCGCCCAGTTCGCGCACGTAGCGCAGTTGCCCGGACTCATGGCCGACCTGAGCGAGAAACGCAGCGACGCGCTTGGGCGTATCGATGCGATGACGCGCCATGGCGTCGTTGAGCGGTGAAACAAAAACGCCCGCTTGGGAGCGGGCGTTGGGCATGATGTTGCTGAGGTTGTTTTCAGTGATTTGCATAATGCTTGATCCTCCCTGGATGTGCTGCGATTGAATCATGACTGGAGACCAGGGCCTGCCAGCCATTTCTTTCCGGAGTTTTCTGCGCCAGCATCCTTGTGAAATACAGAGGGCTCAAAGTGCCGTTGCCAACCAGCGCGGCGCCACCGGACGATGCTCGCTGAACGGGAAAAACGAAGCCTGTGGCCAGTCCCGCAGCGCGCGCCGAAACACTTGCAGCTCGGCATATTGCTCGGTGGTCAGCGTGGTGCCCCCGCCGTCCTCCAACTCATCGCGGTCGCGGGCCACCAGGCCATCGGTGGCTGCCAGTTGTGCGGTTCGCCAATTGCGTTCGGTTTCGCCCGCCTGTTCTGCCGAAGGAGGCGGCGGATCGACCAGTATCGGATAACCGGTTTGCGCATCCACACCGATGACTTTCGCAGTGACCGCCAGTTGCTGGAGCAATGAAATCCAGTAGGCCTTGGGAATTTCGATGACGTCGTCCGGAATGTCCGACGAATTGATTCCCGGCACATAAACCCCTCGGGTACGTGCACTGAATAAAACGTTGAAGTCGTTCATTTAATAGCCCTTGGCAAAATAAAATACGGTCCAGCCAGCCGCGACCTGGTTGAGCGCGTTGCGTACTTTCAAGCGAACGCCTTGTTTGGTGGCCGAGCCGCCGATAACAATGACCATGGCGCCGTCACCGCCAACATGAGTGGCGACACACGAGAAAAACGCATTCGGGAAGGAAATCGGGAAACTGACCCACATTTCACCATTGGCATCGGTAGTACCGAATCCCCATTGATCGATGTTTCCACTGGCATGTTTCTGGTATCCAGGGTTACCAGACCAGCCGGAAAACAGCGCGGCATATTTCAGACTGGCCGTGCCGTAAACCGTCCAGATACCGTTCTCTTTGACAACGTTGGCACTCTCGCCGCTGTTCATCACAATCGAGCTCAGATAGGCGCCTTGCGGACTTATTTGCGTATTGCCCATGCAGGCAATGGTGATCGCTGCGTTGCTGCGACAGTGAAAGCCGATCGTCGCGCCGTTGGGCAAGTTGAGGATGTCCGGCAAGGTCACGGTGTATGCCGAGTTGCCGCCCAGGCCGATTGAACATCCGACATCCGCGGCCGTCAGTTGTGTGGCCGCAGACACACCGCGCGCGCCGGCATAGTTGCCAAGTGCGCGCTGGACAAACTCGGACGTCGCCGCAGAACGACTGACATCGAATGGCGCAGCCGTCTGGAACAGTTGAGAGCTGCGAAGTGCCCCCAGCAATTGCGTATTTGACGCCTCGCTCGGCGTCAGACCGCCGGCACGCACAACACCCAGAATTTCCTGTGTAACACCGTTGCCCCAACTGGCTGGAATCAACGATCCCGGTTTACCTGTGACCAGGTCTTCATCAACAAACCGGCCATTGACCAGGCCGGCGCTCGGGACGCTGTTTGGATAGTCCATTGCACTTCTCCCTGTGTGGAAATCAGATGTTCACCGTTGTGCCGGGCACAACGGGCCAGGTGATTTCCTCGGGGAAACCAGTCTGTTTTTCGATACGGTTCAGTTCCACGCTGTAGAGCTTCCATTCGAGCAACTGCAGTTGCTCTTCGTGGCTGGCGTCGCCGATGTCTTCGGCGTATTGCAGGGGCGCAATGCGCAGGACAGCGTCACGCAGCAGCGCGTCACGCGTCTCGCCGGCCTGTTGGCTGATACTGGCCAGACGGACTTGCGCATCCAGTTGCCAGGCGTTGTCGCGCCACACATGGAACTCTCCGGGCCAGGGTTGCGCCGTCAGGGTGTCGGGCAACTCGCCCAACTCATTCCAGATCTGTTGCGCGCCGCCGTCCTTGCGATAGACCAGACCACGTCGGTCAATCACCTCTCGCGGTACTCCATTGATCAACGCCCAGGCGTGACCGCTTTCCAGTTCAGGCAATTCGAACGATAACTGGACTGCGTTACTGGGCAGTTGAATACCGATACCTGGCGTCACGAAAAACTCGACAGGCCCGGACAAGGCGCCCGAGCCATCAAACAGATAATTGAACATAGGTACCTCAGATGAGTTTGATACGGCCGGGATAGGCGATGTTGCGCGGGCGGGACTTGAAGGCCAGCAGCAGGGTATTGGCAGCATCACGCTGGTAAGTCGTATTGGCAGGGAAAATGGGGCCGCCATTGAGTAGCCCGGATACGTATTGCGGCTCTTCACGGGTTTCGGCACCGAAGCCGGTCAGACTGTCCGACCAATACGCTCCGACCGCACCGCTGCCATTTGCGCCTTGGGCGTAGGAGTGAATCGAACCGCCCTGAAAGGAACCCATGGCCCGTGCCGCGTCCACGCCCCGGCCCTCGTCCAGCACTCGCAGAAACTCGCCTCGCCCTTCCGGGCCGCGGAAGGTCGCCGCGCCGTCGCCCGAAGTCCATTTACCTTCGTTGCCTGCACGCGCCGCTTCAGTGCCCAGCATTCCGGAGAGCTGGGCGTGATCCCACAGCCACGGCCACTCGACACGCTTCATGACGGTGCCGTTGAGCGCTCCGTAACCACCAGGGCTGAGCGACATGGTTGTCTCGAAAAACGGCCGGCCAAGGGGGGTGTTGTCGAAGCGACCGACTGGCCACCAACTACCAGCGCCGTCGCTGCGCAAATGCCACCAGTCACCGCCGCCCATCAGCACCAGAAACGGATAACCGCTCGCAGACAAATGCGTGTGAAAACGGATCCGGTCGGTTCCGGATGCCTGCACCACCATTCGATTGCCGCTGTTGTCGACACGACGAACAATCACGTCGCGCACACCCAGTCCGACAGTGGCGCCGGGCAAGGTGATCGTCGTGGCACCGGGGCTGCCATCGATCAGTACCAGACCGAGTTCCTGATCAATCAGTGCCTTCGAAGCGGCAAGCCGTGTCACCACCGAACGCATTGGGCTGGCGGCACCGATGATCGATTGAATGGCTTTGAACAACTGGCCGGTATCGACCTCGTTGGCCGTCATTCCGGCACCGTCGATCACGTTGAGAATTTCTTGTGTAACGCTGTTGCCCCACACCGCCGGAATTAAAGAACCCGGCGTGCCTGCCACCGGGTTTTCGTCGACGAAGCGGCCGTCGACCAGGCCGACGCTGGGGACGCTTTTTGGATAATCCATGGGATGTTCGTTCCTCTGTCATGACAAATGAAACGTTGCAGCGCGAAGGCTTTCGCAACGGCGCAAACGCTTCTGTTCCTGAAAATAAAAAGCCCACGGCGACGTGGGCTTGGGTGAGGCGGGATGCGATTACGGGTTGGTGTTGTCCGTCAGTCCACGAATGGCCAGCAGCACTTCGTCCGTGGCGGCACGCGCCTGTTCCAGCTGATTTTTGCTGGCGTACTCACGGATCCGGGTCTTGGCCTTCAGGCGCAAGGTGCGCAGGGTCAGCAGGCTGTCGCTGACCTGAGCGCCCTTGTCGAGGATCTGCTCGGCCGCCTGTTTCGCAGACCTGCCTTTGGCGACCCACGCGGCCACGGACAGCGGCACTTCCTTCTTCGGATAACCGGCGTCCTGAAAGGCCTGAGCGTCAAGGACTGCCTGGGCATACTCCAACGCCTTGAGCGGGTCACCGGCCAACACGCTGCGTGCACTGTCGGCGGCAGCATCGACCCGGGCACAGAGGCGTGCGGTTTCCTGTTGTTCCAGCAGCGCGACTTTCTCAGGGTTGACGACCCATTGTTCACCGTCCCAGTCATGGGTGGCGGACGGCTGCGCAGGACGCAACTCTCCATCGATCTGATGCAGTTCCTGAATGACGATCATCGAATGAGCTCCCACGACAGCTGAACGTTCACAGCTTCGCTAAAGTTGATCGGAATACCGGCGTTGTAATCGGTCACCGGATGGCTCTTGATGCCCATGCTCAGCAACAGCTCATCGCTGTCGGCGCTGGCCTGTGCCAGGTTGTGTTCGGCCTGATAGGACTGCCAGAGCGAGCGCACATTGGCGTGATCGAAACTGGCGGTCAGTGTCGAAACCGTGACGTCATTGACGATGTTGTTGGTGAAGATGACGCACGGTTGTGCGGTGGCAGGATTCCAGCCTCCGGCATTATTGGAAACGCCTGTGGATACGGGCGAAAGGTAGCTGTAGTTGCCGCCGGCCCATCCAGTCGAAGGAAACGCAACCGTCGTAACAGCGGTCGACGATGGCGTCGGGTTACCCACCACCAGCCGCGCAGCGCGGGCATGAGGATCCAGCGGCAGAAACACGGCTCCCGTGCCGTTGAGCGTTTGCGCCCAGGTCAGGCGTGCCCGGTTATAGATCGCACGCACAACCGGTACCGAGCCCGGTGCACCCGTAACCACCCAGGCCAGGCACATGTCCAGCACCGAACTCTGGAAACCACCGCCGGCAGCACCATTGACCGTGCCCTTCAGAGTGTCGGGCGCCACGTCGTAAATCGTCCCGCGCTGCATGTAGAACGTCAGTGCACCACTCACCACCTGCGCCCGCAGAAAGTAACCCGAACTCGGCAACAGATCGGCGCTGCTCCAGGCCTGAGTGGTGAACGTCCGCGAACGTCCCAACTGCCCCGCCACCACTTCCTGACCGATGCTGACGTAAACACCCGCCGGCACCGACACCCGACCGCCACTGGTCGAGGCGGCAGCCGGCGTGATCGGCATCCGCGCATCCGTAGTGGCAACGGTTGGCAACGGCAACGCCGCCAGCGGCAGCGCCAGATCCTGATTCCAGCCCTTGGCCGTCACCGTCTGAATCGCCTGCAGCAACTGATCGTATTTCTTCTCGTCCGGGGTCAGATCCCCGGCCTTGATCACGTTGAGAATTTCCTGCGTGACACCGTTACCCCAGTCCGCCGGAATCAACGATCCCGGCGTCCCGGTCAGAGGGTTTTCATCGATAAATTTCCCATTCACCAGACCGGCGCTGGGCACACTCTTCGGATAATCCATTGCGTTATTCCCTAGTCATAGTTGATGTGCACCTTGGTATGCGCCGGCGCCGCCCGGTGAATCAGGCACTCGAGCGCCGAACCCGGATTCACGCCGAAGCGTTCGCCCCAGTAACTCGCGCCAAAGCGCCGGCCGAGCAGCAGGCGGCCGCCGGTGTTGAGCGTCCACATGAACTGCGCTTCCCAGGTGCCCCAATGCGCCGCGCCGAAGCGCGAACGGCCCATGCGCGGGGCTTCGAGTTCGGTGATGGTGGCGTTGGGGTAACCCTGGCTTTTGGCGATTTCCAGGTAGTAGCCGACGGCCTGGCTGCCGACCGCGAGCAAGCGGCGGCGCACGGCCAGGCGACGGTCATCGAACAGCGGTGTGGCGCCGAGGCACGGATCGGGCAGGTTCATCACCTGCTCCCAGTCCGGCACCAGTTCGCTGACGCCGGCCGGGTCCATTTCGTTGAGCAGGTCGGCAGCGCGGACATCGAGACGTGCCAGTTCGGCAGCGACGCCTTGCAGCACCTCATCCAGCTCCGGCACCCGCTCCGGGTCCCATGCCGGGCCGCTGGGCAGCAAGGCGCGCAGTTGCGCCTGGTATTGCGCGGCGGATCTTATGCCCCCCATACGCAACCTCCGAAGGTGAGCAGTTCGCTTTGACCGGCAGGCACGTCAGCGGCCGGCGCGGTCAAGGTGTGATCGTACTCACCGCCGGCGCTGCTGATGGCTTCGCGAATATGGCTGATCAGCAACGGCACACCCAGGTCGGCTTCACGGTTGTGCAGGTCGCGCAGCTGCGCTTCGACGGCGGCGCGCACGGCGGTGGTGTCCGGGTTGACGCTCTTGAAGCGGTACACCACCGGCACTTGAATCGGTCGCTGCACATGCACTTCCGCCGTCACCGGTCGCAGCGGTTCGATGTAGTCCTGGACTTCCGCCAGTTGCTCGTCGTTGGGCACCGGTTGCGGATCTTCATCACGCATGATGAACACCGTCACCGTGCCCGGCCCGAGCAGGCCACCACGGCACCAGGCGCGAGTTACGCCAGGCACTTCCAGCGCCCAGGTTTCGTAGTCGCTGGCCGAGCCGCCGTGGGGGATGACGCGATAGGAACGGATCACCCGCGAACGCAGCGACTCCAGACTCTCCCGCGCTACGCCGCCGCTAAGGCCTGGCGCCAGCACGACAAAACTGTTGCCGACCACGCCGGTCACCGGCTGCACCGGAGTCAGCGCCAGTCCGGCATCGGCATTGCCTAGGCTGCCGGCCTCCAGCGCCGCGATGGTGGTGGTGTTGCTGCCATTGACGGTGGTGCGCGCGATGGTGACTTTGTAGGTACGGCCATCGCTCGATTGCAGCAACGTATCAACGTCCAGCACAGCGCCCGCGGTCGCGGTAAAACTGACGCTGCCGGTGGCGACTTGCGCCGGTTTGCGCGGCTGGTTCAAGCGCAGTGCAGCGATGCGTTCCAGGGTCGATTCGTCGGCGGTGTCGGGCAGGATCTGCTCGGCAATCCAGTCAAGGTAGCCATACAGACCATAAGCGGCACCACCGACGGTGCGGGCCAGGACTTGCGCATCGGACTGGCGCAGCGAATCGCCGGCCAGGTCGCTTTGGGTGCGCTTGATCAGCACCGGCAGCGAAGGGGTTTCAAACGGCATAGATCACCTGCCAACTGTTATCGGGGTTGATGTCCAGGCGTTCGCCGTCGGCCAGGGTCAGGACCGTGCGCAGGTTCAGGCGCTGGGCATCGAGGCGTTCGCTGATGATGTCGATGGCGCTGCAGTGGCCGTCATCGATCAGCCATTGCAGGGCTTCGCGGGCATAGAACTCGGCGTCCATCTGGGTCTGCCGGGTCAGCTTGACCCTGCGCAGCAGCCACAGCCGCGAGCCGATGCGATCGTCGGCCACGGTAGGAAAGGTGTCGCCCCACCAGCCGTAACGCTCCTCGTCGTCAAGAGCATCGTCGTCGGCCGCACGGCGCCAGGAGAACAGGCTGATCAGCACTGAACGGGTCAGCGCGGCGTGAAGGTTCTGACTGAAAAGCATCACTGACCTCCCGCCGGCACGCCGGTCTGGCCGCTGCCACCCTGCACGCCGCCATGCACGTGCTTGATCTGGCTGATGCCGCCGGCCAACTGATCACCTTTGGAAACGATCTTGCCGGTCTGGTTGATCACCGGTGTGTCGAAGTTCACGGCGGTGCTGGCGCGGATGTTGAGGGTGGAGGTTTCGATATCGATGATCCGCCCACGCCTGAAGTGGATCTTGTCGCCTTCGTCGGTGTAGATCGCCACTTCGCCGGCCGCCAGCGATTGCAGGCGATAACGGCGGTCAGCGACCACCAGCGCGATGGCGTGGGAACGGTCGCCGCCAAGAAAGGTGACGACGCCTTCGGCACCGGCCAGCGGGTGGCTGGTGAAGCCGTAGGGTTCGAAGTGCTCCATGTCGTCGTTCACTTCACCGGCGGTAAGGCGCATTTGCAGCGATTGCAGCTTGGAGGCCGAACTGGCGAGCACGACAGTGCCGCGCGCCAGCAGGCGTGTCAGTAGGCTCATAGGGTTTTCCTTGGAATGTCAGCCCGCCGCCCACCTGTGGGAGCGAGCCTGCTCGCGATGGCGATCTGGCAGACACTTCTGCACTGACAGGTCTACCGCTATCGCGAGCAGGCTCGCCCCCACAGAGGCGATGTCAGGCTGGTGGCTTTTTCGGTGGGGTCGGATTGGCGTCGAAGGTATGCGGTGGCGCCACTTGCAGGGTGGTCACCGAACCTTGCGCCGACAGCGAGTACGTCACCTTGGAAATCAGCATGTCTTCATCGAACCCGAGCACCGGATCCTTGACCCGCACCAGGGTGTTGTGACGCCACAGGTCACCGTTGGACTGACGCCAGCCCTGTACCTGATAAGTCGTGGTCAGCGCCCGGCCCATACGCGTCGCGCTCTCCCATTGCGCCCGTTGCTGGGCCAGTTCGAACGTCAGTTGCGAGCCTTCGTTGATGATCGTGGTACGCCGGCGTTTGAAACTCAGGTCGGCCGCTGTCGATTCCACTTCGCTGGCCGCCGCCCCGCTCTTCTTGTCGTTGCCCTTCTGCTGACCGATCACCCGGTACTCGGAAAACACCTGGCTGAAATCCATCGGCGCATTGGCCGAAAGAATGTTCTTGCCCAGCTCCAGCGCGTCACTGGCGCGACCGGCACTGCCGGGTTTGGCGAGTACCAGCCGGCCTTCGGCGTCATCGGTGGAAAACACCCGGTACAGCGAGAGCAGACGATCGATCGACTGAAACACCGTTTCACCCGGGACGATCGTGTGTTTGCTCAGACGTGCAGTCTCGGGAATCTCGTTGACCACAAACTGCGAGTATTCCCCGGCCAAGGCCTGGACGATGTTCAACAGCGATTGATCCTGCCATTGGCCAGGGATGTTTCGCGCCGCACAATCCACCAGATCCTGGGTCTTGGAACTGCCTTCGATGCTCAGGCTGATCTGCCGCCCGTCATAACTGATCGGGGCCTTGAACACATAACCGGTGAGCACCAGATCCTGGCCGATCCGCACTTCGCACGGGTCGCCGGCCTTGATCCGCTGATCCACGGTCTGCCCCGGCCATTGCCAGGTGATGTCGAGTTTGAAGGTGCGGAACTGGCGCTCCAGGTCCGCGGTGATCTCCACGCTTTTCCAGCCACCATATTCCATGCTGTCGACGGTCAGCGTCACGCGGTTGTCAGTCTCGTTCATGACTCACTCCCTGGAAACCTTGACTTCGTTGGGTGAGAAGCTCGGATGAGACAGACCATTGCGCTGAATGACCTCGGTCACCCGAGTGGCGTCGCCAAACTGCTTGTAGGCCACGACCAGCGCCGGAAAGGTTTCCTGGAAGGTTTTGCTGACCAGTCGCACACCGGACGAAGCCACGGCCTTGAGGTGCGCGATCAGCGCTTCCTTTACGTCGGCGATGGCCTGATAGTGCGCGGGATCGGCCTTGTCCTGAGCCTTTTGCAGCGCTTCGATCAGCTCTTTTTGCAGCGCTTGCAGATCGTCGGTGACCGGCACTTCCTGACGGCTGACCGGCTGTTTCGACTGTTGGTCCAGCGAAGGCGTCGACGACAGTTTCACCGGCGTCGACGCCACCGGCATCGAGGCTACCCATTGCGCCGCTTTGACGATCAGGGTGTCCTGCACCAGATTGGCCAGGGCCTGCGCCGCAGCGGTGGTGTCCTTGCCGGTGGTGATCTTCGGGGCGTCGGCCTTGCGGATGGCTTCGATCTGTTGGGACACGTCGGCAATCACGCCACGGTAGCCCTCCTTCGCGAATGCCTTCAGCTCTTTGATATCGCCGAGCAAGCCCTTGAACTCCGCAGCCACTTCCTTGGGCAGTTCCTTGACGGCCCTGACCAGTTCGGTGATCTGCTTGTATTGCGCGATCAGCGGCTTGAGTTGCTCCTTGATCACGTCATACACACCGGTGAGGCTGTTGCGCAGGTTGGCGATGCCGATCCGCGCCGCCTTGATCAGGGTCATCGCCTGTTCAAAGCGCGCCACCGCCGAACCGAGCAAACCGTCGGCCTTGATCAGCAGGACTTTCTGCGTGCTGACCGTCGCCGTCGGAAACGGCAGCGGCCGGTCCGGGTAGAACTTCAGGGTGAAGGTCACCATCCCGCCGTCCTGGCGGGTGTGGGTCATGTCGCACTCGCCGACCTTGACCTGCAAGCGGCCCAGCCACGGATGCACCAGCTCGCCGCTGCCCTGCTCCAGGGCCTGGAGCAGCTTGTCGCGCTGCTCCAGGCAATCGGCACCGATGATGAACGCCGTCAGGTCGTGGGTCTTGGCCTGCTGGCCGAGATCCTCGAAAAACGGCAGGTCGCGTTGCGGGTATTCGTGCAACTGCCCTTTGCGACCGACCGGGGTTTTCGCCTGGTCGATCCAGAAGCCGACACCGCGAAAGGATGCCGGCAACAAACGGTCACGCCAGTTCATTGGAACCTCCTGCCGATAGCGAGCGATAGCCGATGCGCGAACTGAGCGCCAGCCCCGGTTGATTGGTTTGCGGTTGATCGGTGCGCAGCCCCGCCGGTGCATTTTCGAAGCGGACCGTCAGGCCGCCTTCGAGTTGCGTGCGGTTGTTGGCGGCGCTTTGCTGGATCAGGGCGCTGGAGGATTGCGGCAAAGGACTGGCCATCGCTGACGAGCCGGAAGCGGCCGCCGGGGATTGCCCGGTGATCGTCGCCACAACGCCGGAAAAATTGCCATTGAGCAATTCCCGGATCGGTGCGACGACACTCTGCAGCCTTGCCCACAGTTCGCTGAACCAGCCGAGGACCGGCTCCCAGGCTTGCTTGATCGACTCCATCGGCGATTGACTGAACAGCGCGCCGAAGGTGCTCGTGACGGATTGCGTATCCGTGGTCAACAATGCCCACAAACCGGAAAAGTACCCGGTCACGCCATTCCAGGCTGCGGTTGCCGATTCCACGGGCAACACGTCGAACACGCTGCGCAGATTATTCTGCAGCTCGACCATCGAAGCCCGCAGGACATCCCAGAGCGCCGAGAACACTCCAGCCACCGGTTGCCAGGCAGTTTCAATCATCGCGACCGGGGATTGTGTGAAGATCGATTTGACCTGTTCCCACTGCGTCGCTGCATTTGCCGCCACGCCACCGACCAGATCACCGAGCAGATTCTTGACCGGCTCCCAGACCTGAGTCATCGCCTGCATGGGCGACCAGGTGAACTGCGCCTTGAGCTGTTCGACTCCCGCTGCGGCACTGGCCATCGCGCGGTCGTAGAAATCACCGACGACGCTGCCGGCCGTTGCCAACGCTTTATTCATCACCTCACGAGGCGAGAAATAGAAGGTCTCCTTGAGTTTCTCGATGCCCGCCGTGGCACTCGCGATTGCTCGACTGCAGAAATCGCTGACGACGTTACTGGCTGTAGCCAACGCTTTGTCCATCACCTCACGAGGCGAGAAATAGAACGTCTCCTTGAGTTTTTCGATCCCTGCCGTTGCGCTCGTGATCGCTCGATTGCAGAAATCGCTGACGACGCTACTGGCTGTTGCCAATGCTTTGTCCATCACCTCACGGGGCGAAAAGTAAAATCTCGCCTTGAGTTTCTCGATGCCTGCCGTGGCACTGGCGATTGCTTGCGAGCAAAAATCACTGACTACCGTACTGGCCGTTGCCAGTGCTTTCTCCATCGCCTCTCGAGGCGAAAAGGAAAACCTCGCCTTGAGTTTTTCGATGCCCGCCTCGGCACTTGCCACCGTATCGTTGAAGAAGCTCACTACGCTGTCGAGGCCGGCAAAAAACAGTTGGCGTGTTTCATCCCATGCTTTGTGAAACGATGCCGCCATCAAGTCCAGAACCTCGCTGACTTTCGCGATCCCGGCATCGAACGCATCACCGGTGGCAGTCCAGAACTTGCTGAAGACCCCGGAAATCGAAGCCCAGTTATTGCTGATTAGACGCGCGCCAATCACGATGACCGCCACCGCCGCAGCAATAGCCGCAGCAATCAGGCCGATCGGTGAAGTCAGGATCCCCAACACCGCGACAAGCCCCATCGCACCCACTGTCACCACCGTGAACGCCACGGCCGCAGCCGCCAGTCCCTCGACGAGGTACGGGTTGTTCGCGACGAACTGGCCAACCGAGGTGATCACGGGCGTCAACGCCGTGACGATGCCGTTGACGGCCGGCAGCAGCGCCTGACCGATATTCAGCGAAACCTTGTCCAGCGCCTCGTTGAACTTATTGAGGTTGGCGGAGGTTTCGCCCTGGACGATCTTGGGGACTTTCAGCCCCTTGTTCGCCCGGACTTTTTTCGCCAGTGCATCCTGCGCTTCGATGGCCTTTTTGATGCCGTCCTGAAACGGCTTGAGCAGGCCACCTTCGGCGATGAAACCGGCGACGTCCAGCGGCTCGAGGCCGCTGTCTTCCATGCTTTTCTTGAATGCTGCGACCTTGCCGCGCAGCCCCTTCATCTCGGTCTCCATTTTTTCGGCGCCCTTGAGCACCACGAGCATGTTGACCGTGACGGGGAAGTTCTGCGGGATCAGGCTCAATTGTGTATTAGCCATCACTGCACCTGCTGCATCGCATTGATCCGTTGCGCGTGCTCCAGCGATTCGCGAAGCACATCCAGTGGCCTGGCCATCATCTGTTCGGGGTCAACCTTCCAGAACCAGGCCAGGTCATAGGCGACCGAAATCAGGTCGGTGATGGCTCCGACGCCGCACTCATGAAAAAACTCGCAACGGCCCAGCTCAACGCGTTGAGGTCAGCCAGGTCCAGCTGGTTGACCGACGACGGAGGAATGCCGGCGCACACGGCGATGTATTTGGCCGCCACGTCCATGTCGAGGCTGACCTCTTCGCTCTTGTCGATCTTGTACGGCAGCGCCTTGATCGCTCGCACCTCCTGCACCGTTGGACGGCGCAGGACGAGTTCGGTCAGGGGCTCGCCGTGAGCTTCGATCGCAACTTGAAGCTTCACGGCGCCGCTCATTGCCAGGTCCCCTTGATGCCTTCGAATTTCAGTTCGATGGTGGCGTCATCGCCTTTGGAGACTGGTTCTTCGACCAGGTAGGCACCGGCCAGTACGTAGACTTTGCCGTTGCTGAATTCGCAGGTGACGGTGATGTCGGTGCCTTCGATCAGCTTCTTCAGCGGGAAGTCGGCGGTGTGCAACGCGGTCACCTTGAACGATGGCGCGATGTCGGTTTCCTTGTAGAAACCAGGTACGACGGTTTCGCGTTTGACGGCCATCAGCGGGGCTTCGCAGCCGCCGTTGATGGTCAGTTGTGCACCGTCGACCTTGACGTAGCAGGTGCCTGCAATCAGTTGACCCATGGTGTTACTCCCTTCAAATAAAAAGCCCACGCAAGGTGGGCTGGATTCACAGATTCAAACGGGCCGATCAGGCAACGTCGTCGTACTGCAGACGGAACTGGTTGAGCAGTGCGAACACGCGCAGACCGTTGATGTAATCAGGCGGGAACAGCACGTTCACGCGGCTCGGGTCCTGCACGTCGCGCTCGACGATCAGGTGCTCGGCGAACAGCTCGGCGTTTTCCACGTGGCCTTCCAGTTCGAGCTTGGCGTACTGGGCGATCAGCTCACCGCGGATGGTCGCCGGGGTAACGATCGGCTGGCCGGCGCCGAAGCGGCTGCCGTCGGAGGCCAGTTTGTGACGACCGTACTTGCTGGTGATCACGCTTTGCAGACGACGCACGATGAACGCCGACTGGTGCATGGTTTCGCTGTCCAGGTACGAGTTGTCGGCCTGGCCGTAAGCGTTCTTCTGATAGGTGGTGATCGAGCGCTGGATGCGCACGTAGCCGCCTTCGTAGTACGCGGTGGCGATGCCGTAGTTGAGCAGCGACTGACGCTCGGTCAGGGTGAAGCGCTCGCTGGCCGGAGCCGGATCGACGCCCGGCAGGCTGCCGCTCTGGGTCGGACGGCTGGCGTCGGCAGAGATGAACACCGAAGTACGTGCAGCCAGTGCAGCGGCTTGTACCCACACCGGTTGCGGAACGCCCGGCTCCAGCGCCTGAATGGTCATGTGCTGGTCGTTGCGTGCCTGACCGGCTGCCACCAGAGTGCCGACGGTGCCGCGCTTGGCGCTGTAGACGTGACCGAACAGTTGCTTGGCCCAGGACCAGCGACCGGTGCTGTCGTCCATCACCGCTTGCCAGGTGTTGAGGGTGGCCAGGTCGGACCATGGCAGTGCGATGAATTCGAACGGCTCGTCACCCAGTGCGGCAACGGCCGCCACTTGATCCGGCACACCGACGCCGCCGGTCATGGCGGTGATGGCGGTGGTCAGGCCGGCCGGGGTTTCTTCGCCGTTGCTTTTGCCCAGGCGATTGAATTGCAGGCTGATGTCGTTGCCGCTCTCGCCGGTCCATTTGGCGTTCAGGGTTACCACGCCTTCGGCAGCCGCAGCGCTCACCGGCAGATCGGCGGTGGCATTGATTTTCTGTGCCAGGGCGGTGGCCGCCTGGGCAGCGGTGGCACCGTTGACCACGGTAGCCTGCACACGCGCACCGCCGACATACAGGTTGAGCAAACCAGCCTGAGTCGCGGTGCCGGTCAGGGTCAGCACGCCTTTGGCGATGGCGCCGGTGGCGTTGTGCAGCGGCAGGCACCAGATCTCACCGATCGGGTCGGCCTTGCGGAAGGTCTCATACATCGACGCCAGCATCGAACCCTGGCCGCCAATGCTCTTGGCCAGTGCCACGCTGGAAACCAGCACCAGTTTGCCGACTTCGCTCGGGGCGATGTTGTCGTTGACCTGCGCCACGATCAGGCGGCGCATGGACGAGGACGCGCTATTGGCGGCCGAGTTGTCCATTTCGGCATAGAACAGCGGTACACGAATGTCCGCAGGAATGTTGCTGAATCCGATCGCCATTATTTGGCTCCCTTTTGTTTAGCTGTTGCGGTTTTGAGGGTGATATCGCCGTCGGCCAGACGCCGGCGCCACCAGGCGCTGTCCAGCACTTCACGGCCTTCCAGTGGCAGCAGGTCGCCTGCTTCCGGGTCCGGCACGGCACGGCCGGCGGCCGGCACTACGGTGATGCGGTTGCTCATGGGGTTACGTCTCCAGAGAAAGTCATTTCCACGCGCCCGTCAGGGCCGGGATGTTTCAGGTTGGGATCGGCCGGGTCGATCGCATCGACCCGCACGGTGACCCCGGTAAAGGACGACAAACCGTCCAGTTCGCGTTCGTGCCAACTCTCCGCAGGCTGACTTGGCAGATTGCGGCCCAGCTGGAACTCGGCAAAAAATCGCAGCCGGTAAAACGCGCGGCTGCTGTTGATCGAGACCGTTTCGCCGCCGTCATAAACGATGGCGCTGTAGTCCGAACCGGGTTTGAAACCCACCAGCGCACGCCACAGTTCGGCGCGCAGGTCGTGCAACAGATCCAGCGCTTTTGTGGCATCCGTGGCGTCGAGCACCAGGACGATTTCGAAACGGTCGCGGATCGGCTGGCTGGCGGAGTTCTGTGCGGTGCTGGCGCTGGCCAGGTCGGCCAGCGGTAAAACGTGGGCCGACGGTGTCGACAGATCCGGGTTACCTTGCAGCATCGCCAGGTCGACACCTGTCGCGATATGGCCGGCAAGGCTTGGGCATTGCGCACGCAGCTGCGTGAGGATCGGGGAGATCTTCATGGGGAGCGTTCCAGGTTTTGGGAGTGACCACCGTGAGGGGTGTGGTGGTGAGATCGGGGGATCAGTCCTTGGCTTTTGCCTCGGGATCCCGGCCGTTTGCTTCGATCAGGCAGCGATAGCTTTCTTCGGGCTTGCCGCTGGCAGTCACCTTCTCGATCGACCAGCGACCGCGCATGAAGTCCGGCCAGGTGTCATCGAGCACCAACAGGCCTTCGGCAACCAGCAGCGGATCGCCCGGGCACGTGACCTTCAGCTTGTATTTCTCGCGCAGCATCTTGCGCACTTCGGCTTCGCCGATGGCTTTGGCTTCTTCCACACTGGCCTGCTTCTGACGAACGACCTTGTAGGGCGCCGAGCCGGTTTTGACCTCCACCTGTTTGCCGGCATTGGGGTCCCAACAACAGACTTTACAACCCTGATTCTGGGTGCGGGCGGTCTCTTCCAGCGTGGCGCTGATGAAGGCGTGATCGCCCGGCCGATTGTTGTGGGTCACCGACAGCCTCACATTCGGTATCACCTGACCCGACAGGTTTTTGAGCTGCGCCGGTTTCGCCAGTACGTAGAGGTCGTTGAACGGTTTGGCCACCGCGTCGTACTTCTTCGCCAGTCGTGTGATGAAGCCCATGTCGGTTTCGTTCGACTGGTCGACATGAGCGATCCTGATCAGCGCCAGTTCGGGATCGACGCGCGGCGAGAAACCGTGCGGCTCGACCAGTTTGCGAAACAGCCCGCCAAGCGTCGTGGGGCCATGACTGGCCGTGCGCCGTTCCTTGAATCCGGTTTCGTCCTTGCCGCTGAAAGGCGCGGCTGTCGCGACCAGCGTCAGGCGCAGCGGGAACAGCGTCGGTGTCAGTCGAGTGACCTTGAACTGGCCCTTTTCGACCAGCCCGGTCTCCAGATACCCCACCCGCAGGCCGATGGTTCCGCCCAGGGTCGGCAAGCCTTCAAGGCCTTCCAGGTCGAGTACCAGCGTCAGTTGATCGGACTCCATCCCCGCGGCATCGATGTGTTCCCAACTGATCAGGCGCTGGTTCAGCAGGTCCTTGTTGGCGCCGTAGATTTCAATCGCCGGTGTAAATCCCTGTGCCATGCCGCCTCCTTAATCCCAGGCCAGAACCGGTCTGATCGCCGCCGGTTTGCTATCGAGTTCCGGGAGTGTCACCCAGACACCCGCCGACAGGATCGGACCGTGTTCGGCCAGTGTCGGGTTGAGTTTCCACAGGGCTTCTTCGGCGCTGTCATCGCTGCGACCGGTTTCGCGGTACAACAACAGATTCACCGAATCGCCGGCCACGCTTCGTACCTTACGCATTGTTGAACTCCGTCAATACGATCACCCACTTGACCACCATCGCGGTGCCGTCATCGATGACCTCGCTCTGGTTTTCGTCGATGCTGGTGATCCGCCACAAACCCCAGTTGCGACCAATGCCGTCAATCAACGGAAGCGGTGCTCTCAACGCTTGCAGCGCCCGCAGCTCATCGAGCCGGTCCATCGCCACGGCATACATCGAGGTGCCGCCAATGGTCAGGGTTTCGGGCTTCTGCCCTGTCTGATGGGCTTTGGGCTTGCTGTTGAGGATCTGCAGCTCGGTCCAGCCGCCATCGGATTTTCGCGACAGCGTGCTGTACGCAAAATCCCGGGACAGTCCGAAGATGAAACTGCCCAGTGCCATTTGTTGTTTCATCGGGCGACTCCATCGGTCAGGGCTGCGTCACGGCGAGTGGCGAGCGGGTTGTTGGTCAACAGCGGCAGGAACTGGCCGTGGAACTGCCCGCTCAGTTGCTGCCCGATGATCGTGCGAATCTGCTCGGCAGTATCCGGTGCCGGGCAGGTGACCTGGATCAGTGGGGAGAAGGTGACTTGCTGGTTTTGACTTTGGGTGGGAGCGTTGACCAGGTTTTTCGCGACATCTCCCGGCGCAGCGAGTTTGTCGGCTGGCGGGTCTGCGAGTGCTTCTCCCACCAATGAGCCGAAATATCCACCCGCGATACTCCCGATGGCAGTACCGAAACCTGGAAGAATAAACGAGCCGACCAGAGCGCCAATGGCTGTCCCCGCCAGCTCACCTTTTGCGCTTCCCACCGCTTTTTCATCGCCTTCACGCACGCCTTTGAGCCCTGTGTAAGCGGCGTGCGCCACCATTAACGGGACAGCGACCTTACCCACCAAAGGTGCCATCCGGGACAGCATCGGCATGACCTTGGGTCCGAAGCTCCGCACTGCAGGCAAGACCCTGGCAGACGCACGTTTGATCGAAGGCATGACCTTCATCGCTGCACCGCGCAGTCGACTGCCCAGGCTTTGACGAACAGCGGGCGTGCGGGGCCGGGCACCTTTCGCAGAGGCTTTGGCCTGCTTGCCCTGACCCGACTTGCGAGCCGATCGTTTCTTTTTGCGACCGCCGCCGTTGTCATCGTCACCGGTGATCAAATCGCCGACTTCGGACGGTAAACGTGCTGCGGCCAGGCGCAGAAGTCTCGTGGAGACCGCATCAAGCACGGCCGACACGCCGGTTTTCAGAGCGCCCGCCACGAACGGCGTGGCAGCCACACCCAGCAATGTCAGTGCAGCGGTGACAAACGGGAAAGTTTCGGCGGCTGCGCTCAGTCCATTGACCACCGCAGTGAGCCCGATGGCGAAGCCGTCCGTCACCGGGGCCAATGCATTGCCGACTGCCGTGGACAGCCGGTTGAGACTCGCATCCAGCGCATTCCAGCGTCCCTGCGATGTATTGCCATAAGCCTCAGCGGTTTTTCCCGCCGAGTCTGCATACAGGGACTTGTCAGCAACCAGCTTGAACGCCGTTTGAACATCCTCAGGTTTCTTCAACAACTCGAGGATTGCATCGTTATTGCCAAACAGCGTATTAGTCAGCGAAGCCTGTTTCTCTTCAGGCTGTTGCTTGAGTTGTTCCAGAACCAGCTTGATCGTTTCGGGTGCATCGCCACTCAATCCACGCGCTAGCGACTCCGGGTTCAGACCTATGTCGGCCCAGGCCGAACGCTGCGCCGACGATGCGGACTCTCCCTTGCCCAGAACCGTCGTGAAATTCTTCAGCGCCGCTGCGGCATCTGTCTTGCTGGCGCCGCTGTTGAGGAACGCCGCCGCCAGTGCAGCCACTTGCTCGGGTGTCATCCCGACAGCCTTGGCACCCTCACCGGCGCTTTGAACAACGGAGCCGATGTCGGCGGCTTTGACGTTCAGGCCACTGTTGCCAAGGTAGTTGGTCGCGTCTGCCAGACTCTGGCTCTGCACCCGATCAAGCTTCAAGGCGGTGCGCCAGCCCGACAACATTTCGCCAGCCGCCTTGACATCGATCCTGAAGGCCGAGGCATTGATGGCCGCATCACGGGAGAAGTCCTGTAACGCCTCCGTTTTCTGCTCGCCCTGCAGGCCATCACTGATGCCGGACCGCAGCCCTGCGAGCTGCACTTGCAGCAGATCCGCGCCAGTAACCCCGCTGGGGGCAACCCGTTTGTCACTGGCGATTTCCAGGTTCTTTTCCGAGAATGCCTGAAGTGATTCGTTGCTCAGGTGCAGCAGCTGATTAAACTCAACCAGTGCCGTCTCGTTGGCCATCGCCGATTGCAGTGTTTTCGGTGGTGGGCGCTGCTCGATTTCCGCCTTGAGTTTTGACTTCGGCTCACTATTGGCGGCTGGCGGTGCCGTGACGACCTTGAACAACGACTGCTGGCTGACCAGCAGTTCCCGCAGCTTGATCTGTTCCTGCGTGAGCAAGCGAATATCCACGCTGGCCAGGGACAGCGCCAGGTTCAGATCCTGCAGCGATTTGCCGGGGTTGGCCGTGAGTGCGTCCGCCGTATTGCCACTCTCACCGGCGTTCACGAGCGCATATCTGCTCTGTGCCATGCCGCTCTACTCCTGTTTCACGCCAAGGCGAGTGATCGCTATGTCGTAGCGGCGCAACGCCTTTTCGGCGTCCCACTCCAGAATTTCCGCCTCACTTACCGGGTAAATGAGTGGCACGATATCGAGGATTACTTCGATGTCGCGTTCTGAAAGAAGGCCGCCGGCTGGTTTAAAAAATCGTCGATGCGCACCTGCAATTGCGTCCAGTCAGGGACGCTCATCAGAGCCAGATCGGGGATCATCAGGCCGGTGCAATGGGCGGTGATGAACTCGGCGCGTTCCTTGGCCGTTTTCAGTTTCTTCATCACCTTGGTGGCCCGCAGCGCCGGCATTTCCAGGCTCAGCGAGGTCACGGTGCGGCCGGTCACGGCGAGCGGCTGCAGCAGTTGCACCTGGTCGGGATCGTCGGATTTTTCCGCGTCTTCGACCTGGTCGAGAAAGTACGACGCCGGACGGGTCGACATCTCGTGTACGTACTGCGCAATGGTCACGTAGTCCGGACGCTTGAGCTGGTCGAGCTCCTTGACCGACAGCCCGGTGGCCAGCAGCGCCAGTTCGAAGAACTGATCGTCTTCGTCATCGCCGGCGCGTTCCAGCGCTTCTTTCTGGGCGGCGTAGAAGAGGGGCTTGAGCTGGATCGATTCGATCTGCGAGCCGTCGTCACCGGTGATCGGCGACAGCAGGTCATGCTTGGGTGGCATCCACGACATGAATGAATTCCTTGGTGATTCTTGAGGGGGTGTTGCAGTCCCTTGTGGGAGCGGCGGTGCGACGATTCGACTTGCCCGCGATGAGGTCGGCACATTCAACAATGATGTTGATTGATCCACCGCCATCGCGGGCAAGCCCGCTCCCACAGGGTTTGTGCACGGTCTGCCAAAAAGGCTTACGGCATCAGTACCGCACGACGGGCATCACCGAGGATGTCGACGCCGTTGAGCACGAACTTCTGGGTGCGCACGTCGATGTCGATCACCGGGATGCCGTTTTCCAGGCGGGTGTAGGTGCGGCAGGAGAGCTCCAGGGTGGTCTTGGGTTTCTCGCCCATTTTGATCGTGCCCTCATCGAGGATCTTCAGCTTGCCGCCCACGGTGTGGTAGGTGAACCAGGTGTTGCCGTCCTGATCCTGACCGGCTTCGCGCACGTTCAGCAGGATGTCTTCGCCCAGCTTCACACCCAGTGCAAGCATGATTTCCGGGCCGGTGCCCTGCAGGATCAGCTTGGCGCCGAGGGCCTTGGCGCTCTTGGCCATTTCCTCGACGATGAAGCGGCCGCCGGTCATGTTTTCCACGTCGAATTCGATCTTCGGCGGAGTGAATTCCTCCACGGTCGCCGACAGCGGCAGGCCTTGCAGGGTGGCCGCGATGGCCTGGCGATTACGGTTGGTAAACATTAGAGAACGTCCTCCAGGAACTGCTCGATGATTTCATCGCGGGCGTTGAGTTGATAAACCATGTGTTCGTTCGGCGCGTAGCGGCCGTAGTCGATGACCACGTACCAGGTGCCGTTCTTGTACTTCTCGACGCTGTTGAGTTCCGGGTGCAGGTAGACGCTGCCGCCGGGAATGGTTTCGTCGGCGACCAGGGTCTGCAGCCAGTCGTTGATGCGTTTGACTTCCTGATCCATGAACGACTTGGTCAGGTTCTTGGCCATGGCTTTCTGGCCGGCCTTCACCAGCTTGCGGCTGATGGCATCTTCCAGACCGACGTAGCTGATGAACTTGCCGGTGATCGAGCGGTTGCCCAGCAGCGAGAAGCCGCCAAGGATGGTGCGGGCGTAATAGCTGACGCCGTAGCGGTTGAGCAGATCGCCTTCGGTGGAGGTGTCGAGGATGTTGTACTCAACGACCCGGGACACGTCTTCGGCGTAGGTCACCTGGTTGCCCGGGCTTTCCCATTGCTTGACCTTGGCCAGTGCGGCAATCGCCAGACTGGATGGTGCGAGGAAGACGTTTTTCTTCGCGGCTTTCGAGTAAACAGCCGGCATGTTATGCACCACCAGGCAACGGTCGAAACCGAGGTCAGCGCCGCCCAGTTCCTGGCTGTAAGTCACCTGGTCAGCGACCGAAGCGTCCTTGCCGTCCAGCACCACACGGGCCTTGATGCGCTTGCCGAACGAGGCAAACTCGCTGGCCACCGCCTTGGTGCCGGTGAAGCCCGGCGCGCCAATAATGGTCAGGTCTTCCGGGACGCTGCCCAGTGCCGCCAGACCGAGTTTGCGGCCAGTGGCTGGCTCTATGCCGCCGATCACTGCGTTGACGGTGTCGGCCGGGGTCGCGCCCGCCTCGACGATCACCACGTACACCGGCACCTTGACCACTTTGAGGATCTGGTAAACCGCGTGGTACAGGGTGCCCTCTTCCGCGCCGGTCGGATCGAGCAGCGCGTGGGTGGTGAAGCTGTTGATGCGAAACGGTGCGTTGCGCGGAATCAGCGGATCGGCTTTCGGCGCGGTGCCGACCAGACCGATGACGTTGTCACCCAGGCCACCCATGGCCTCGGGGGATTCGGTGGCATTGACGGTAATGCCGTTGTGCTCGAAGTTCAGAACCTCAGCCATATTCAGTCAGCCTTCTTGGCAGCGGCCTTCACGGCCTTGGTGGTAGGTGTTTTCAGCTCCAGTCGACCGGCGCTGTGCAGGGCACTGGCCTCGACATCGAGCAGATCGAGTTCCTGGCCGACGCTCGACCAGTGCCCACCGCCGGTGGGGAATGGAACGAGCACGGTGTAGGTTTGGCGGGTTGCCATTTTTCGTTTCTCCATAAACGGGAAAGCCCCTCAAAGGGAGGGGCTTGGCGGGTGTTGATTGTTTGTTTGGGGGAAAGAAAACGCCCCGGGGTGCGGGGCGTTTATTTGAGATCTGCGGTATCGGGCGACGATGAATCCGGCCAGCCTTCGGCAAGCATTTCGTCGTGGTACTCGCCTGCCTCGATTGCGCGTAACAATGTCAGTTCGCGGTCAAAACAGGCCTGTACGTGCGCCCGCACGGCTTTCGCAATTTCGATAATCTGCGCAGCGCCAATCTCGACGAATCCCTTCGCTGTTTTGAAATTGCAGCGGTATTCAGGATCGAGAATGGCTGAGAGCCCGGTGCTTGCGATCAGCGCCTGGCTGTCGCGAGTTGTCTCGATCAGCAGCTCGCCAACCGACACGCCAGAGGCTTCCCGGCGGAATCGCTCGGCAGCAATGACGTCTTCTTTTGAGACCGGGATATTTCCGGTTTTTGAAGCGATATAGGCCAGATAGCGGTCATCGTCATCCGTAACGACGCCCTGGTTTGGCCAATACGCCTCATCTTGCGGCTCTGCAAAAACCGCCGTCACGGCAAGCTGGTGCTCGTCCGTAAATTGGACATAGATGCTCATAGGTCAGCCTTAAAATGTATATGCCGAGATGTTGATGCTAAAGGTTGCGATACCCACATTCGCCGTCAGGGTGTGATACAGCGTCTGAGGACTTGTCAGCGGCAGAAGCGGAAAAGGACTTTGAGGGCCGCCGTTTGCAGCGCCCGAGGGATTGCAAGCGAACTGTACGGAGCCCACACCATTTTCACCGCCCAAGGTTCCATAGGTATTGGCACCAGCCGAGGCGTTGGAAAGCCCAATGAAGCCTTGACACTGTTTTGCATTCATCGGAACAGCGGAAGCCACCGAGAACGGCGTATAGCTGGACCTGCCGCCCTGTGTCGACAACACTTCCTTGCCATTACCGGAGAACATTCGGCTTTCCTGATAACCATTCGGAAACTGGCCGCTGGCGTTCGTTGGCCACACCCCGATCAGCGCCGAGTAGGTGTAACCCGCTGGTGGAGCCGATCCACCGTACATAACAGGCGCCACAGCCGACGTGCAGTTCCACGCCATCACGCCCTGGGCCTCGGTTACCGGGTTGTAGAAGGCATAGAGGGCCACATAGCCATTGACTGGCGCGGCCCCTGCATCCATGGCCCCGAGGCCCTTGGCTGCCGACGCCAGATCAACCAACTGGCTGAAGTTTCGCAGGGTGCGCGTCTTGCCATTGGCATTGCCGACAACAACCTCCGCCACCTTGATCGTTCCGGACGACGACGCGACCGAAATCTGCATCTTGTCGCCACGCATGCTCCCTACAAGCGGGCCATTGCTGGAGGCGGTTTCAATGGCAGCTGCGAGTGCGGCGATATCGATCGTTCCCTGATTGACCGGTGCGTTCCAGGCTTTGATGCACCACATGACGCTGATGTTTCGTGGGCGAGTACCAACAAGGTTGCCACGCTCAAACATCAACGGTGTGTCTAAAAAGGACTTCCCAGGGTTGTCAGCCGTGCTGACGGTAATGCCGGTTCCCGGATACATGGCCTTGTTGACCACGTCGCCACCAACGTATGAATGAGCATTTTCGCTAAGGGTCGGGCCCAGCGTGAATGCAACTGTGGTGTCTTGCAGCGCCTTGAGATCAGGAGTTGTCGCGTCAGTCGCCAATAGCGTTGCCTTCTGGAAACTTCCGAGCTCCCGTCCAGCGTCCACTCCTCGTCCATGATCCCAACCTCGCAGGAACTCACCGCGAAACTCTGGCAGGCGGAAATTGCCCGCGCCTTCGTCCCCTTTGTTGAACTTTGTTCCGAGATACGCCGCCAGATCCGGATAGGTCGCAGTGCTCTGCACACTGCCATCCAGTTCCAGATAGCCGGCAGGAACGACACCCGTTGGAAACGACAGAACAGCACCCACCGGAACAGAAGATTTAAGCTGCGAGACTTCCTTGGCCAGTGCGGCTACGTCGATGCTGCCCTGATTGATCGGCGCGTTCCAGGCCTTGATGCACCACATGACGGCGAGGTTTCGAGGACGGGTTTCAGTGCCGCCTTTTTCCGCTGCAGGACCGTGAATGCTTGAGGTCAGCGTTGCCCCCAACACCCCGGCTCCCGCTGGCCTGGAGATCGGCGCCAGGTTGCTGAAGCTACCTACCAGATTGCCAGCAATGGGATTAGGCACGCCTCCGGCATCGGCAGTCAGAACCGTGTGGTAGTGATCGACCATCGACTGGCCTTGACTCGTACCGATCCCGCGGCCTGCATCCACTCCGCGCCCGTGATCCCAACCTCGCAGGAATTCACCGCGCGATTCAGGCAAGCGGAAGTTTCCTGAGCCCTCATCACCCTTGTTGAACCTGGTACCAAGATTCGCCGCCAGATCCGGATAAGTCGCAATGCTCTGCACACTGCCATCCAGCTCAAGAAACCCGGGAGGCACGATCCCCGTCGGGAACGCCATGACAGCGCCCACCGGAACGGCCGAACCTAGCCGAGAAACTTCCTTGACCAGTGCCGCTACATCGATATTTCCCTGATTGACCGGGGCGTTCCAGGCTTTGATGCACCACATGACGGCCACGTTGCGGGGGCGGGTTTCAGTATCTCCGGTGTTGACCGTGGTATGTGTATTCAGCATCTGACCGGCATCACCAGTATTGGTACCCGATATAAATGCACCTGGGGATACACCGGCCTGGGTACCGTTAACGGTACCGCTCTGCCAACCACCTGCTGGATCCATGGTCGCTGCGACGCTATCAAAATATCGGTGGTTGTGTGCCTTGAACGCTTCGGTTTGCGCAGTACCAAGCACTCGGCCCGCATCCACCCCCCGCCCATGATCCCAACCGCGCAAAAATTCCCCGCGCGCTTCCGGCAACCGGAAATTCCCGACACCCTCATCGCCCTTGTTGAACTTGCCGCCCAGATAGGCGCTCAAGTCCGGGTAAGTCGCGCTGCTCCTGACGCTGTTGTCCAGCTCGAGAAAACCCGGCGGCGCTGTATCGACCGGGAACGCCACAATCGAACCCACCGGCAAAGCGGATGCCTTGGCAATCAGCGCTTCGACTTCAGCCTTGGTGTAGGAGTCCTTGATGCCGAAACCGGCCAGCGTGTCAGGATTCGAGCCGGCCGTCGCGCGGCCATATTCATCGACGCTCAGACTCTTGTAAGTCCCGGCGGCAATCCCGGTGCGCCCTGCGAGCATCTTGAATGTCAGCGCAGTGGTGCCGAGGGTGATCGGCGCGTTCGTGGTCAGGTGCCACAGCGAATCACCGTTGAGCGTGCCCTCTTCCACCATCACCGTCAGGCCCGGGGTGACCTTGGCGCTGACGTTGGCATCGTTGGCCCGAACCCAGTCACCATTGGCGACGATCCACAGGCCGTTGTCCTTGGCCAGGGTCTGATTCGGCAGCAATACGCGGTCGCCGGCAATCACCGCCACACCGTCGATCTGCTGCGCACCGTTCAACACCACGTTGGCGGTGGCGGCGACGCGCACCGATTGCTTGCCATCGAGTTTGCCGAGTTCTTCGGCGAGGTAGCTCATGACCCACGCACGAGTGGCCTTGACCACGGTGTCGTCGATCAGCAGCGTCACCAGCGAGGCATTGCTGGTCTCGAAAATCGAGCGGATGTAGAACTCTTTGCCCGAGCCGGACGTGGCCAGTACCGGTTTGAACGACTCCGGGTATTTGACGATGGCATAGAGAATGCCGGTGTCGGTCCACAGCCCGGCTTCGCGCACATACCAGCCGCCGACGTCCGGCGGGATGGTGACTTCGGCGAGCAGCCAGCTCGGATTTTTCTCGTCCTGGAACAGCGCGTTGAGTGGTCCGCGCCAGACTTCGCGTTTCAGCGCAGTAGCTGTCGCGGCCGGGTTGTAGACCGCGCCACCGCCATCGCCGACGGAAATCTGCGTCAGCTTGATCGGCACGCCCGCCGCCTTGCAGGCGGTTTCGTAGGCAATCCCTGCGTTGGTGAGCAGGGTGTAATAGTCAGCCATTCAGGCCCCCTGAGGATAAATAGTGGATGTTTCGACGGTGTAGAGACCGGCCGCCATGAAGGCTTCACCGGAGGTTTCGAGGCCTTCGAGGAACACCGGATAGACCGTGGTCAGTTCGCCGCAGAAGGTCGCGGCGCCAATCACATGAGAGCCGAAGGCGCTGAGGCCGACCGACACCGACAGCACGTCCCGTTCGCTCTTGGCATCGGCCAGACGTCGGTCGAGACGGGCATCGATTTCTTCGCTGTAGGGTTGTTCGCTGAAGGCCCGCACGGAAAAACTGTAGGGTTCGCCGGGCGGTGTCTGTTCGTACCAGGCGCGGACTTCAGGCCTCAGTTGCAATCCCTTGGCGGCGTTTTCCAGTGCTTTGCGGGTACCGGCCTGACGCGCGGTGGGCCAGGCCAGTTCGACGGTCAGGCGCTTTTCCGCCTCCGGTGCGTCGGTGCTCCATTCGGCCACGCCGCGATCCGCTGCGAGATACGGCAGGAACGCGACCGGTGTTTCGCTCGGGTTCATCAATTCGGGAAACGGCGGCACGATGCGGTCCAGCAAGGTGCCGAAACCGATGTCGAGCGCCCGTTCCAGTGCCGAGCTGTTGGCCGGCAGCAGGGTCGGACGCGGTGTCTGGTCCGTCATAGCGTCTGCACCTCGACCTCGACCGCCGTGCAGTACGGCGCTTGAAACGCGCTACACACGATGGGTGTCAGCGGTTCAAGAATCTGCAACTGCACGGCGCCGGCACTGTGCAGCGTGTAGTCGATCCAGCTCGGGTCGACCCGGCCTTCCAGACGATGGCAACTGTCGGCGTAGGCCTGCAAATGCTGCTCGGCGGCGACTTTGGTCAGGCCCGAATCCGGGCCGGAATTGATCTTCGCCACCACGCGGATCTTGTAGCGCTGAATATCGGCGCCCTTGACCGTGACCTTGTCGGTTTCCGGGCAGACATCGGGCCGGGCGAAGTGTTGGCGCACGCCGTCGAGCAATGCGGCGGACGGTGTGCCGTCGGCGTCGCGGGACAGCACAGTCACCTGCACTTCTCCGGGGGCCGTGCGACGGCCATTGCCATCCTTGACCTGTGCGGCGAGGCCGTCCGGGGCGAAGCTGTAGGTGACGTCGACGACGCCGGCATCGGTGGATTCGACTTTCACCACCGGCCGTTCACCGAGGGTGAAGACTTCGCGGCGGTACTGCATCCGCGAACCCGCCGCCGGGGCATGGGGCGCCAGGTAGTAGCGCAACCGGGCGTCATCGTCGCTTTCGTAAATCGCCGGCACCGGCGGGAACGCCGCCGGGTCGCCCGGGTCGAGCAACTGTCGCTCCAGGCCCATGTCCGCCAGCCGCGCATCGAGGTTGCTGCCGGAGGCCCACCACGCCAGCATCTGCTTGATCCGGGCGTTGTATTTGCGTTCGTGGCTTTGCAGGCGAACGCAAAACGCTTCGAGCGCCATCGTCAGCAATTCGCTCTCGTTTTGCAGGCTGGTCTTGAGTTTCGCAGCACTCTGCGGCGAACGGGTACCGACGTACTCGAGGACGAAGGTCTTGAACTCGGCCAGCAAATCCTCGAAGGCCTCGACCTTGATCAGCGAAGGTTCGGCCAGCTGGTTCTGGCCAGGGATCAACATGCTCATGTCACGACCTCGAAAGTCTGTTGGCGGTTTTTCCAGGTCCCGGCGAAACGCAGCAGCAGGCCGGCGCCCTGTCGGGTGGCGACGATCACGCCGGGCTGGAAATCGCCGATGCCGTTCTGCGGGTTGTAGAACGCCTGCGCAGCGTGGCTCTGGGCCAGAAGCAGGACGTCATCGCCGAGGTTCTGCCCCAGCAGCGTGGGGATCAACGAACCATAAAGGGGCCTTTTTTGCCGGGTGCCCAGCGGCGTGGTCAGGGCTCGTGTCGCGCGCTGCACGAATTGCAGCCAGTCGTCGACGGTGGCCCCGCTGTCTCTATCGATTCCGATCATGGGAGGCTCTTGATTCAGGGGCTGATGACGCGACCCTGGTGATCCACCAGCGGGCCGCTGAAGTGCACGCCCGAGGCGTCGATGGTCAGGCCGGTGGCGCCCAGTTGCAGATTGATCGCTTGCGGCGTCATCGCCAGCCGCGCCGGGCCGATACTCAGCTCAAGCGCTTCGCGAGTGCCGCTGAACGCGGCCGGACCGTTTTGCCAATGCAGGGTATGCGTGGCGTCGTCGTAACCGCTTTCACTGCCATCGACATGCACCCGACGCGTCAGCGTGGGGATGGTCGCAACGGGTGGAAAGCGGTCACTGTTCAAGCCGAACAACGCCACGCTTTGCGCACCGCTTTCGCCGCTGCCGTAGTTGAACAGCAGACACTGCTCGCCCACGCTGGGTATCCGCGATTCGCTCTGGGCGCCGGCGCTCGGGTTGAAGAACTTGATCGCCGGCGTGAGCAATCCACCGTGGCTGACCTTGCAGGTGTTGCTCGCAGCGTCGACCTCCTGACAGAGGCCGATACGGCAAAAACTCTCGGCGCGCCGGTGCAGGTCTTCGATCTCCGCTTCCATCTCCGCCAGGCGTTCGATGATCGGGCCCAGCTGCATGCGCAGTAACGCGTCGAACATCGGTCAGGCCTCCAGCGAGGTGTATTGGTCGGGGTCGTCGATGTCGCTGACTTCCCAGGTGCGGGCGAATTTCGGGGTGCCGAGCGGATCGTCGAGCAAGGTCGGACCGAGGTAGAGGGTCTGGTTGAAAGTCAGGGTCCAAGCCTTGTTGGGCTGATCGGCGCGAATCGCCAGTGACGGCAAACCATCAAGATTCACAGGTAGATCGCACTGATCGCCGGGCAGGCCCCAGCGGTTATCGGTGATCAGGTTTTTCAGGGCGGCGATCAGGTCACACGCGGCAAACGCGGTGGCGGAAACCGCCGGAATGACCTGCAGCGACAGCGTCAGCACATGGGCTATTCGCCCGTTGACAGCGCGTTCTCCCGGTGCATTGCGTTCGATGTCGATCAGCACCCAGGCCTTGTCGCCGGGGGCCGTGAAGTCATCGTGAGTGCCGACTTGCACGTTCAGGTCGGCGTTGTTGCGCAAGGCTGTCGCCATTGCCGTGAACAGCTGCGAAGGCTGCTGAACGGGTGTGGGCATGCTTGACCTCCTTTTCTGATGTCCACGCGAAGTCCCGCCGCACAAGGTGCAGCGAGGCAGGAAAGTGAAAGATTTACTGTGAGTCGCGGGGCGGTATCTCGCAGACGCCGATGCGCTTGGCGGCCCAGCGTTCATAAAGACCGATGGCCACGTCAGCGCCGGCCATTGCCGTCAGGCAACCGATCGCACACGCGGCCCAGATGGACATACCGGCGGCATACAGCAGCATGATCGCCGACACCCCGCAGATAACGCAGGCCCCGGAACGCAACGCCAGACGCCTGATCAGCGCCCAGCCACGCGCGCCCTCCTTGTCGGCACGCCACATTTCGCCGGATACACCGCCCACCAGGGCGAGCAGGATGACCAGCCAGATCGGCATGTCCGCCAACGCTTGTTGCTCGTTTGTCATGTCACGCCTCCGTGGGTGATTGATGAGTGATGTGTGTTGGGTTCAATCGTTTTCTCTTGAGGTAGGCATTCCAAAAAGCCCGGCAATCAGCCAGGCTTTTCAGTAATGCATTCCTGGAGCCGGGACTTGATCGGCGCTGCGAATCAGAAAGGAGCAACCGGCCAAATGATCTGCGGAAATACGGCGTTGTTTTTCACTTCACTCAAGGCGACGAAATACTGCTTGAAGGCAACCAGTGCCGCTTCATCAGCCGGGGTGGCAACTCCCAGATCCAGTTTGTATTGCAGAGGGTTGAAGTCGAGCCAGCGCTCTGCCTCGTCAAAATGCAGTTGCATGCGACCGTTGGTGAAAATCTCCTGCTCTGCGGCAGTTGTCTCAAAGTACTCTTCGCCGGCAGGCCCCCACTGCATCTTCATCCCCGGTTGTACAGCGTCGTTACCGGTGATGTCTCGCCACACGGAACCCGGTTCGGCAGCCGGTCTGGCAGGCGCCTCCCCCTCAATGTCCAGAACCTGAAGAACGACGGTGTAACCCGACGCAGTCAATGTCAGTGCGTATCGATTCATTGCAATTTCCTTATCAGCGGTTCTAAAGCAAACCCGGCTAGTGGATGTCTGTCAGTACGGAGCCACAGGCCAGACAATGTTCGCCGGGTAACCCGGTTGCTTGTCGATGTCGCTGACAGCGATGGAGTAGACCTTGTGAGCCAGCAACCTGGCCTCGTCATCAGCGGAGGCCACGCCGGTGTCTACTTTGAACTGCAGGGAGTTGAGCAGCAGCCAGTTGGCGGCCACGTTCAGCAGTTGCCATTTGTTCATCTGCGCCTTGTCGATGAGTTCCTGCTCGGTCGGCGGTGGCGGCACATAGGCGGCAAAGGTCCAGACACCGTCGGTTTTGGTGGCGACCCAGCCCAGTTGCACTTCAGGGTGATCAGTCACTTCTGCCCAGATAATGCTTGGGTGAAACATCTGCGTGATGTCACCGTCGGTTTCAAAAAACTCGACAATTCGATCCTGATCAACACGTCCATATCGGCGCATGATTTTTCCTTTTTTCCGCGTTATTCAATAAGTGATTTATCGATGTGCAATGCACCGTTGAACGGGTGATGCACTGGGTATCGATGCTGGTGCCTCAGGCAGGCATTCCAAAAAAGCCCGGCGCAATGGCCGGGCTTTTCAGTAATTCGCTCTCGAGAGTGGTGCTGAATCAGAAAGGCGCTACCGGCCAGGTCACCGTGTATGGGTAACCCGATTGTGTTTTCACTTCACAGACCGCTACGTAGTACTGCTTGTAAGCCAGCAGAGAGTTTTCCTCCTCCGGTGTGGCAATGCCCATATCCAGTTTGTATTGCAGCGGGTTGAGCATCAGCCAGCCTTCTGCGGCTCCCAGCAAGGAGCGAACGCGAGTGGCAACGATTTCGACTTGATCCTGGTAGGTTGGCTCGGAGAAGGCCCAACCATTCACCGTGTACTCAGCTTTCCACCCGATTTGAATGGGCGTGTCGACGCTGGTCTCGACCCAGAAGCCCGATGCTCCTGGCGGGATCGATGGCATTTGCTCGGCATCCACAAATTGCAAAACCTTTGCAAAGGGGATCAGGTTGTTCGTTTCGATCAAGACATAACGAATCATTAATTCTTCCTTGTTGCTGATGATCAGCTCGGTTGTTTTCGAACTCTGCGAACCGGTGGTGCAAGTGACCATTTCAGGCAGGCATTCCAAAAAGCCCGGCGCAATGGCCGGGCTTTTCAGTAATGCGCTCCTTCGCCTTCCTTCAATCCTGTGTACGTGAAGGAAGCTGACTTTTCGGCGCTACTGGCGCGGTACGAGTCCGTTCAAATTGTTTTTCCGACCGCGGTCCCTGCCCGCCGGATAACTGCTTCTGGTGCTTTACGCTGCACACCCGGGTCAGTTGCCAACCCTCTGAACCGTTGAGGCCGGTTCATCGCTGCCTGTTCTTGTGGAACTAAAGAGCTGTTGTTGCCAGCCGCTTTGTCGAGCGGCTTGGTGGCAAGAATATGCATGCATGCATATCCAGTCAATGCGCAAATGCATTTATTTATGCATAAGAATTGCGCAGATGCATGAAAGCCCCGCCAATCAAGGGTTTGTCCGGTTTTCTACAGGCGAAAAAAAACCCGCCGTGGGCGGGTTTTATCTGAGAGAGGGATCGTTACCGGGCGTACATGCCCCACCAGAAGACATGACCGAGGATGACGATCTGCTCTTCCTGCATATCCTGGAAGCTGTAGTCCTCGTCCGGATGCTCGTCGCGATTGAAGCTGCGCAGGCGGATACCGGTTGGCAGGCGATAGAGCTGTTTCACCCGCAACTGACCGTTATGGTTGATCGCGTAAAGGTCGCCATCGATGATGTCGCCGATCCCGCACTTGCCCGCGTTCACACCGACGGTGGCGCCGTCACGCAGCACCGGCAACATACTGTTGCCCCGCACGGTCACGCATTTGGCCTGGTCGAACTGAACGCCGTTATGGCGCAGGCTGCGCTTGCCGAAGCGCAGGCTGGAGCGCTCGCTCTCTTCGATGACGAATCTTCCTGATCCAGCAGCCAATTCAACCTCGCGAAGGAAGGGCACCGACACCTCGTCGTCATCGACGGGCGTGTCATCGTCCCACAGGCTTATGTCCTTGAGTTCGGAATGCAACTCCTCGCGCCCGCCGCCCGCGACCGGCGCAACATCCGCGCGCCCGCGCAACTGATCGGTACTCACGGCGAAGTACTCGGCGATCTTGGAGATGTGCTTATCCGAAGGATCGACGATCTTCCCGCTGAGAATCCGCGAGAGAGTGGATTGAGGCACGCCGGTGCGACGGTGGAGCTCCGTGGGGGAGATCCCGTGCTGATCGAGCAGTGCTCTTAAGACGGAGGATACGTTGCGTTTTTGCATAACGCGCATAGTGCTTGAAGTTTTTCGGGAAGACAAATGCTGATTTGCATAAATCGTGCATAGTCGACCTTTTTACGCCAGATAGATGTCACCCGGCCGCGATGCCTGCGTCCGACAGACTGCCCATGGTAACCTTGCGCCCATCGCGGAAAAGCCCGGCGACTGCCCCGCTTTTGCCCCACACCTTCCAACGAGTTACCTGACAATCCGATGAATAAAGCCGTCTCCGACCTGTCCTCCCACACCCCGATGATGCAGCAGTACTGGCGCCTGAAGAATCAGCACCCGGACCAGCTGATGTTCTACCGCATGGGCGACTTCTACGAGATCTTCTACGAAGACGCGAAGAAGGCGGCCAAGTTGCTGGACATTACCCTGACCGCTCGCGGGCAGTCGGCGGGTCAGGCGATTCCGATGTGCGGGATTCCGTATCACGCGGCGGAAGGTTATCTGGCGAAACTGGTCAAGCTCGGCGAGTCGGTCGTGATCTGCGAACAGGTCGGCGACCCGGCCACCAGCAAGGGCCCGGTCGAGCGTCAGGTGGTGCGGATCATCACCCCGGGCACAGTCAGCGATGAGGCATTGCTGGATGAGCGTCGCGACAACCTGATCGCGGCAGTGCTGGGCGATGAGCGTCTGTTCGGCCTGGCGGTGCTGGACATCACCAGCGGCAACTTCACCGTGCTGGAGATCAAGGGCTGGGAAAACCTGCTGGCGGAGCTGGAGCGGGTCAACCCGGTCGAGTTGCTGATCCCGGATGACTGGCCGAAGGACCTACCGGCGGAAAAACGCCGTGGCGTTCGTCGCCGTGCGCCGTGGGACTTCGAGCGCGACTCGGCGCTGAAAAGTCTTTGCCAGCAATTCTCGACCCAGGATCTCAAAGGCTTCGGCTGCGAAACGTTGACCCTGGCCATCGGCGCTGCCGGTTGCCTGCTGGCGTATGCCAAGGAAACCCAGCGCACCGCCCTGCCCCACCTGCGCAGCCTGCGCCACGAACGTCTGGACGATACCGTGGTGCTGGACGGCGCCAGCCGCCGCAACCTGGAACTCGACACCAACCTGGCCGGTGGCCGCGACAACACCCTGCAATCGGTGGTCGACCGTTGCCAGACCGCCATGGGCAGCCGTTTGCTGACCCGCTGGCTGAACCGCCCGCTGCGCGATCTGACCGTGCTGTTGGCTCGCCAGAGTTCGATCACTTGCCTGCTCGATCGCTATCGCTTTGAAAGCCTGCAACCGCAGCTCAAGGAAATCGGCGACATCGAGCGGATTCTGGCGCGGATCGGTCTGCGCAATGCCCGTCCTCGCGACCTCGCTCGCCTGCGTGACGCACTCGGGGCCCTGCCTGCACTGCAAGTGGCGATGACCGACCTGGAAGCGCCACACCTGCAACGCCTGGCCACCACCACCAGCACTTACCCGGAACTGGCGGCGCTGCTGGAAAAAGCCATTATCGACAACCCGCCGGCAGTGATCCGTGACGGCGGTGTGCTGAAAACCGGTTACGACAGCGAGCTCGACGAGCTGCAATCACTGAGCGAAAACGCCGGTCAGTTCCTGATCGATCTGGAAGCCCGGGAAAAGGCCCGCACCGGCCTGGCCAACCTGAAAGTCGGCTACAACCGCATCCACGGCTACTTCATCGAACTACCGAGCAAGCAGGCCGAATCGGCACCGGCGGACTACATCCGTCGTCAGACCCTCAAGGGCGCCGAGCGCTTCATCACGCCAGAGCTGAAAGAATTCGAAGACAAGGCGCTGTCGGCCAAAAGCCGTGCCCTGGCTCGCGAGAAGATGCTTTACGAAGCGCTGCTGGAAGACCTGATCAGCCAGTTGCCGCCATTGCAGGACACCGCTGGCGCACTGGCTGAACTGGATGTGTTGAGCAACCTCGCCGAGCGTGCTCTGAATCTCGATCTGAATTGCCCGACCTTCGTCAACGAACCCTGCATGCGCATCACCCAGGGTCGTCACCCGGTGGTCGAGCAAGTGCTGACCACGCCGTTCGTGGCCAACGATCTGAGCCTGGACGACAACACCCGGATGCTGGTGATCACCGGCCCGAACATGGGCGGTAAATCCACCTATATGCGCCAGACTGCATTGATCGTGCTGCTGGCTCACATCGGCAGCTTCGTGCCGGCAGCCAGTTGCGAACTGTCGCTGGTGGACCGGATTTTCACCCGGATCGGCTCCAGCGACGACCTGGCCGGCGGACGCTCGACCTTCATGGTGGAAATGAGCGAAACCGCCAACATCCTGCACAACGCCACCGAGCGCAGCCTGGTGTTGATGGACGAGGTCGGTCGCGGCACCAGCACCTTCGACGGTTTGTCGCTGGCATGGGCGGCGGCCGAGCGACTGGCACATTTGCGTGCCTATACTCTATTTGCAACGCACTATTTCGAACTGACCGTGTTGCCGGAAGCCGAGCCTCTGGTGGCCAACGTGCATCTCAACGCTACCGAGCACAACGAACGCATCGTGTTCCTGCACCATGTGTTGCCGGGGCCGGCCAGCCAGAGTTATGGCCTGGCAGTGGCACAACTGGCCGGTGTACCGAGCGAAGTCATCGTGCGCGCACGCGAGCATCTGAGCCGCCTGGAAGACACCGCACTGCCCCATGAGGCGCCAAAGCCTGCCGTCAAAGGCAAACCGGCGACGCCGCAGCAAAGCGACATGTTTGCCAGCCTGCCGCACCCGGTACTGGATGAACTGGCCAAACTGGATCTCGATGACGTGACGCCGCGTCGGGCGCTCGAAATGTTATATGCACTTAAGAACCGGATCTAAGCACCGAAGAACCGGATATAACGCAAACGGCTTCAAGCTGTTAGAATCTCGCGCGGTTCGGGATGCTGCTGGCTATTAGCCTGGCTGGCAGACATCGCTCCCGAACCTGGCGACCCCAACCGTGAAGGGGCAACGCTGCCGCCGCCTGAGGAGAAAATTAGAAATGACCTTCGTCGTCACCGACAACTGCATCAAGTGCAAGTACACCGACTGCGTAGAAGTCTGTCCGGTGGACTGCTTTTACGAAGGCCCGAACTTCCTGGTGATTCACCCGGATGAGTGCATCGACTGCGCCCTGTGCGAACCGGAATGTCCGGCCGTCGCGATTTTCTCCGAGGACGAAGTTCCGGAAGAAATGCAGGAGTTCATTCAGCTGAACGTTGAGCTGGCCGAGATCTGGCCGAACATCACCGAGAAGAAAGAATCGCTGCCGGACGCCGAAGAGTGGGATGGCGTCAAAGGCAAGATCAAAGACCTCGAACGCTGATCTGTCCCGCGTTTGAAGAAAAGGCCCCTTGCGGGCCTTTTTGTTTTTCCGGGTTTTGCTTTTCTTCGGGCAAAAAAAAGGGGCGGTTTGACCCGCCCACATTTTTTCCCTATTCCCTGTGTTCCTTTTCATCGTCCTGATGAATCGCGTCCTGCGATGTCCATTCCCTTCCTCCTTGAAGGGCGTGTCTATCCGTCGACACAACCCAGATACTAAAGAGTTCCCCATTTCGGGCAACCGGTCCGTTCCGGTAAAACCTCCTGTCATAAGCATTTAATGTTTATAAATATCTATATAAATCAAAAACTTATCCATGACCTCCCAGCCCAATGGATGTCTTCCGCAGTGTAAAAATAACGAACACTTACGAAAGAGTAAGCCAGGGCTTACACCGCGAGACTACAAACCTGGGAAACGACGACCGGTCGTCAGGTTCCAGGCCGCTCGCCAGAGCCAGACAACAAAAAGCCCCGAACCAGTCGGGGCTTTTTGCGGGCGATCATGCAGGAGGCTTACTGAAACAGCGACTCGCTCGACAGGCCGTTTTTCTCGAGGATCTCACGCAGGCGCTTGAGGCCTTCCACCTGGATCTGTCTCACCCGTTCCCGGGTCAGGCCGATCTCCAGGCCTACATCTTCCAGCGTGCTGCTCTCGTGACCGCGCAGGCCGAAGCGGCGGACCACCACTTCGCGTTGCTTGTCGGTCAGCTCCGATAGCCATTGATCGATGCTCTGCGACAGATCGTCGTCCTGCAGCAGTTCGCATGGATCGGTCGGACGGTCATCCGTAAGGGTGTCCAGCAGGGTTTTATCCGAATCCGGACCCAGCGAGACGTCGACCGAAGAAACCCGCTCGTTCAGGCCCAGCATGCGCTTGACCTCGCCCACCGGTTTTTCCAGCAGGTTGGCGATTTCTTCGGGTGAAGGTTCGTGATCGAGCTTTTGCGTCAGCTCCCGTGCGGCCCGCAGGTACACGTTGAGCTCCTTGACCACATGGATCGGCAGCCGGATGGTCCGGGTCTGATTCATGATTGCGCGCTCGATGGTCTGACGGATCCACCAGGTCGCGTAGGTCGAGAAGCGGAAGCCGCGCTCGGGATCGAACTTTTCCACCGCGCGGATCAGCCCGAGGTTGCCCTCTTCGATCAGATCCAGCAGCGACAGCCCCCGATTGACGTAACGCCGGGCGATCTTGACCACCAGCCGCAGGTTACTTTCAATCATGCGCTTGCGCCCGGCAGGATCGCCACTTTGCGACAGACGCGCAAAATGAACTTCTTCCTCCGGGGAGAGCAATGGGGAAAAGCCGATTTCGTTGAGGTACAGCTGCGTGGCATCGAGTGCCCGAGTGTAGTCGATGTACTTGTGTTGCTTAAGTGAAGCGGAGTGTTTGGATTTGGCACGAACGGAAGGTGGAGCAGCCCCTTCATCATTCGACATCGAATCCGAATCGATGCCGGTCTCCATCAGGAGAACCTCATCGTCGATGTCAAACTCCGGCACTTCTTTACTGAGAGCCATTGTTATAGTCCTTTGGTGAGTTCGACCCCAAGCTCAAGCGACGCCTTTATCCTTGGCAACGCTGGAGCCTGTCCCCTCTACGCGACGGAACAGGCTGGTCTGCAAATCAACGTCTTGGCAGGAACTGCAGCGGATCTACAGGTTTACCTTGTCGGCGAATCTCAAAATGCAGTTTCACCCGGTCTGTACCCGTTGACCCCATTTCGGCAATTGTCTGTCCGACTTTGACCTGCTGCCCCTCCCGTACCAACAGCCGACGGTTGTGTCCGTAAGCACTGACGTAGGTTTCGCTGTGTTTGATGATGACCAATTCGCCGTAGCCCCTTAAGCCACTCCCGGCGTAAACCACCGTCCCATCAGACGCAGCTAAAACAGGCTGTCCCAAATCTCCGGCGATATCAATTCCTTTATTCAAACTACCGTTTGAAGAGAATTTACCAATCAGAATGCCATTAGATGGCCATCCCCAGCCGGTCGGGGCCGGGCCCGGTGGAGGCAATGGAGCCGGTGCCGGCTTGTTGGCGACGGACGGTACAACGGTCGTGACAGCCGCCCCGGAACCCGTGGTTGTGGTGGTCGTGGTGCCATTCGCCTGGCGCCGGATTATCGTGGTTTTGCTCGACGAGGACGGCGCCGAACCGCTGTTGCTCACCACCGCTGTCGACGTTGAACCCGGGCGTCCATCGAAGCGAATCGTCTGACCCGGGTGAATCGTGTACGGCGTAGGAATATTGTTCCGGGCAGCGAGGGCTTTGTAGTCCCAGCCGTAGCGAAACGCGATGGAAAACAGCGTGTCACCCGGACGGACTACATACTGTCCGGTCGTCACTGTAGGACGCTGGGCGACCGCATTGTTGCGATCGACGACCCGAACGTTGTTCGATTTGGTGCTGGAGCAACCGACCAGCAAGGTGCTCAAGACAAGGCCAGTCACCAGGCGCTGAAAGCTCGTGTTACCCATACGCTGCGCAATGACTGTGAGACTCACCCGCCGCTCCCTTTGTGGTGGCTGAAAAATGTGGAATGCCGATTTCGGCGTGTAACTTCGCAAGTATAACGGGCGAATCCGGCTTTACCTTTAATGAAGCGTTATCGCTCGGCGCACACGTTTGCTTATGGACGATGAATTCTGTTTAAACAATCGGTGCCGCTGTAAGACAGATGCACTCGCAAGGAATTCAGCGCCGAAAAACAAATGCTCAGGCCAGCGGCCCATTGAGCAATGGCACGAAACGCACCGCCCCGAGAACGTGTCGGGAGAAGCCGTTTTCTTCGCGCACGATCAACATCAATTGCTGAACTTCGCCTGAGCCGACCGGGATGACCATCCGCCCGCCCGGTGCCAACTGATCGAGCAGCGCCTGGGGAACATCGGTCGCCACCGCCGTAACGATGATGCCGTTGTACGGCGCCAGCGCAGGCCAGCCTTCCCAGCCATCGCCCCAGCGGAACACCACGTTGCGCAGGTTGAGCTCGACCAGGCGTTCCTTGGCCCGGTCCTGCAGCACCTTGATCCGCTCGACGGAGAACACCCGTTCAACCAGTTGCGACAACACTGCGGTCTGGTAACCGGAACCGGTGCCGATCTCCAGCACCTTGTCCAGCGGCCCCGCCTCGAGCAGCAACTCGCTCATGCGCGCGACCATATAAGGCTGGGAGATAGTCTGGTTGTGGCCGATCGGCAGCGCGGTGTCTTCATAGGCACGGTGCGCCAGCGCTTCGTCGACGAAGAGATGGCGCGGCGTGCGGCGGATCACTTCCAGCACGTTCGCGTTGGACAGTCCTTCTTCATACAAACGCTGAATCAGGCGTTCACGGGTGCGCTGGGAGGTCATCCCGATGCCGCTGCGCAACCGGTCGTCTTGTTCACGAGCCATCAGTTGAGCCCCTCCAGCCAGCCGTCGAGACTCCTGAAAGCATCATTGAAGGTGCGATCGAGCTGCAACGGAGTGATGGAAACGTAGCCCTGCATCACCGCATGGAAATCGGTACCCGGCCCGCCGTCCTCTGCATCGCCGGCAGCGGCGATCCAGTAACCGGCCTTGCCACGGGGATCGACCACTTTCATCGGCGCTGCCGCACGGGCGCGATGGCCCAGGCGCGTCAGCTGAATGCCGCGAATGTGATCGATGGGCAGATTGGGAATGTTCACGTTCAGTACCGTGCGCGGTGGCAGATCGAGCCCGGCGTGGGCCTCGACCAGTTTGCGCGCAAAGTAGGCAGCGGTGGGCAGATTGTCCACCTGCCGGGAAGCCAGCGAGAAGGCAAACGATGGGCGCTCGAGAAAACGACCTTCGAGCGCCGCCGCCACTGTCCCGGAATACAACACATCGTCGCCCAGGTTGGCGCCGAGGTTGATGCCCGAAGCCACCATGTCCGGTTCGCGCTCCAGCAAACCGTTGAGCCCCAGGTGTACGCAGTCGGTCGGCGTGCCGTTGAGACTGATGAAACCGTTGGCCAGGTATTGCGGGTGCAGCGGACGATCCAGCGTCAGCGAACTGCTGGCACCGCTCTTGTCCTGTTCCGGGGCGATAACCACGCATTCGGTGTAATCCGCCAGCGCAGCATAAAGCGCGGCAAGACCGGGCGCAGTCACCCCATCGTCGTTAGAAATCAGAATACGCATGGGCTGTCCGTCTGCCCCACCGGCACCAGATCAACGAGTTCGCGCACCAATACGGTGGCGAAGCATCCGGCCGGGAGGACGAATTCCAGTTGCAGAATGTCAGGCTCGGGATAATGCCACGTCAACCCGCCAATGGGCAGCCGCAGGATACGACGTTCGTGGCTCATACCGGCATTAATCAACCAATCGCGCAGATCCGCCTCGCGTGCGGCAATAGCCTGCTCCAGATCATGGACAGCACCGGCGGCCGGTGAGTCACCTTCGCCCCACTGCGGGCCGGTCGGATGCAGATCGAGAATCGCCAGGCGCGGGTCGCTGCACTCGGCAACACCCGCCGGGAAAAAGCTGCGGCTGTCAGTGAACGCCAGCAGATCGCCAACCTGGGCGCGCTGCCAGGTGCCATCGGCAACACGCGCCGCCAGCACCTGGTTGAACAGAAAACTGCGTGCGGTCGACAGCAGGCGCGAACGCACATTGCGCTGCTCCGGCAAAGCCTTGCGCGCCGCCCATGAACGGGCATCGACGACGTTGCCACCGTCATGGCCGAAACGCTGGGCGCCGAAGTAGTTCGGGATGCCTTGTTTGGCAATCAGTTGCAGACGCTCGTCGATGGCGGCCTTGTCGCCATTGAACTGGGTCAAGCGCAAGGTGAAACCGTTGGCCGAATGCGCGCCGCGTTGCAGCTTGCGCTTGTGGCGCGTGGTCTTGAGGATCTTCAGCGTGTCGTTTTCCGCCGCCGACAGGTCCGGGTCAGCCTTGCCCGGCAATTGAACGCTGAACCACTGGCGGGTCAGCGCCTGACGGTCTTTGAGACCGGCATAGCTGACCGTGCGCAACGGCACGCCGGCCGCCTTGGCGATGCGGCGTGCCGCTTCTTCGGTGTTCAAACCGCGCTTTTCCACCCAGATCCACAGGTGCTCGCCATCACCGCTGAACGGAATGTCGAGGACTTCATCGACCTGGAAATCTTCGGCGATGGCTTTCAGTACCGCGGTGCCGAGGGCGTCGCCATAGGCCCGCGGGCCGAGCAGTTGCAGTTCGTTCATGCGCGCAGCAACAAGGCAACGGAATGCACGGCGATGCCTTCTTCGCGACCGACGAAGCCAAGCTTCTCGGTAGTGGTGGCTTTCACGTTCACTTGATCCAGTTCTACTTGCAGATCCGCGGCAATCAGCGCGCGCATCGATTCGATATGGGGGGCCATTTTCGGGGCCTGGGCAACGATCGTGTTGTCGACGTTGCCGACTTTCCAGCCTTTGGCGTGAATCAGGCTGACCACATGACGCAACAGCGCACGGCTGTCGGCGCCCTTGAATTGCGGGTCGGTGTCCGGGAAATGCTTGCCGATATCACCCAGCGCCGCCGCGCCGAGCAAGGCATCGCTCAAGGCATGCAGCAGGACGTCACCGTCGGAGTGAGCGAGCAGCCCGAAGCCGTGTGCGATTCGCACGCCACCCAGAGTAATGAAATCGCCTTCAGCGAAACGGTGCACATCATAGCCGTGGCCAATACGCATAAAAAAACGCCCCGAATTTTGTCAGGGCGTGATTCTACCTGCTTTGTCAGGCGTTAGGCGCCTAGAGCGCGTGCGTGATGCTGCAAGTGGTCGTCTATGAAGCTGGCGATGAAGAAATAGCTGTGGTCGTAGCCAGGTTGCAGCCGCAACGTCAGCGGATGACCCGCCTGTTTTGCCGCTTGTTGCAGAGCTTCGGGCTTGAGCTGGGTGGCGAGGAAGTCGTCGCGGTCACCCTGATCGACCAGCAATGGCAGTTTCTCGTCGGCCTCGGCGATCAGCGCACAGGCATCCCACTCGCGCCACTTCGAACGGTCTTCGCCCAGATAACGGGAGAACGCCTTCTGACCCCACGGGCAATCCATCGGATTGTTGATCGGCGAAAACGCCGACACCGACAGGTAACGCCCCGGATTGCGCAAGGCACAGACCAGTGCACCGTGACCGCCCATGGAGTGGCCGCTGATGCTGCGTTTGTCCGACGCCGGGAAATGCGCTTCAACCAGTGAGGGCAATTCCTGCACGACGTAGTCATGCATCCGATAGTGCCGCGACCACGGTTCCTGCGTGGCATTCAGGTAGAACCCGGCACCGAGGCCGAAATCCCACGCGCCATCAGGGTCACCCGGTACATCGGCGCCACGAGGGCTGGTGTCCGGCGCCACGATGATCAACCCCAGTTCGGCTGCCATGCGCATGGCGCCGGCCTTCTGCATGAAATTCTCGTCCGTGCAGGTCAGGCCCGACAGCCAGTACAGCACCGGCAGCTTGCCGCCCTGCTCTGCCTGCGGCGGCAGGTACACGGCAAACACCATGTCGCAGCCCAGCACATCGGAGCGATGGCGATAGCGCTTGTGCCAGCCGCCGAAACTCTTCTGACAGGAGATGTTTTCCAGACTCATGTAGGACTCCTACGCAGCCACGGCTGCGCATTGGCAGCCGTGGCATCGCGATTGATCAGAAATGAATGACGGTGCGGATGCTCTTGCCTTCGTGCATCAGGTCGAAGGCCTTGTTGATGTCTTCCAGGCCCATGGTGTGGGTGATGAAGGTGTCCAGCGGGATTTCGCCGGTCTGAGCCATGTCGACATAGCTTGGCAACTCGGTACGACCACGCACGCCACCGAACGCCGAGCCGCGCCAGACGCGACCGGTCACCAGCTGGAACGGACGGGTGGCGATTTCCTGGCCGGCACCGGCCACGCCGATGATGACCGACTCGCCCCAACCTTTATGGCAGCACTCCAGGGCCGCACGCATCAGTTGCACGTTGCCGATGCATTCGAAGGAGAAGTCGACGCCGCCGTCGGTCATGTCGACGATCACTTCCTGGATCGGACGATCGAAATCTTTCGGGTTCACACAGTCGGTAGCACCCAGTTGCCTGGCGATTTCGAACTTGGCCGGGTTGATATCGATGGCGATGATGCGCGAGGCCTTGGCCTTCACCGCACCAATCACGGCCGACAGGCCAATGCCGCCGAGACCGAAGATGGCCACGGTGTCACCCGGTTTGACCTTGGCGGTGTTGATCACTGCACCGATACCGGTGGTCACGCCGCAACCGAGCAGGCAGACCTTTTCCAGCGGCGCGTCCTTGGAGATCTTGGCCACGGAGATTTCAGGCAGCACGGTGTACTCGGAGAAGGTCGAGGTACCCATGTAGTGGAAAATCGTTTGGCCCTTGTAGGAAAAGCGCGAAGTACCGTCCGGCATCAGACCTTTACCCTGAGTGGCGCGAATCGCCTGACACAGATTGGTCTTGCCCGACTTACAGAATTTGCACTGGCCGCACTCCGGGGTGTACAGCGGGATCACGTGGTCGCCGACGGCCACCGAGGTCACGCCTTCGCCGATCGCTTCAACGATGGCGCCGCCTTCGTGACCGAGGATCGACGGGAAGATACCTTCCGGGTCAGCGCCGGACAGGGTGTAGGCGTCAGTGTGGCAAACCCCGGAAGCCACCACGCGCAGCAACACTTCACCGGCCTTGGGCATGGCGACATCGACTTCTACGATTTCCAGCGGCTTCTTGGCCTCGAAGGCAACGGCGGCGCGCGACTTGATCATGCTGACTCTCCAGTGAATCCATTGAATAAAAAAACAGACTGGCAGTGTAGTCCAGCGCCGATTGATGAATAATCAGGACAAAAGCAAAACATTATTGCCATACAGGGATAATCCCGATGTCCGAAAACCGCTGGGAAGGCATCGACGAGTTCGTTGCCGTTGCCGAATGCAGCCAGTTCACCGCGGCTGCCGAACGCCTGGGCGTTTCCTCCTCGCACATCAGTCGACAAATCGTACGGCTGGAAGAACGTTTGCAGACACGTCTGCTCTACCGCAGTACCCGGCGCGTCACGCTGACAGAAGCCGGCCAGACGTTCCTGCAACATTGTCAGCGCCTGCAGGACGGCCGCGAAGAAGCATTGCGTGCCGTCGGCGATCTGACCAGCGAGCCCAAAGGCATGCTGCGCATGACCTGTGCCGTGGCTTATGGCGAGCGGTTTATCGTGCCGCTGGTGACCCGGTTCATGGGGCACTACCCGCAACTGCGCATCGATATCGAACTGACCAACCGGCAACTGGATCTGGTGCACGAAGGCCTGGACCTGGCGATTCGTCTCGGGCGTCTTCAGGACTCCCGCTTGGTGGCGACCCGCCTGGCCCCACGGCGCATGTACCTCTGCGCATCGCCGTCCTACCTCGAACGGTACGGTCGGCCACACAGTTTGTCGGAACTGAGCCGGCACAATTGCCTGATCGGCAGCTCGGATATCTGGCAGCTGGAACAGAACGGGCGAGAATTTTCCCAGCGGGTACAGGGAAACTGGCGCTGCAACAGTGGGCAAGCGGTGCTGGATGCGGCGCTGCAAGGCGTGGGTTTGTGTCAGCTGCCGGACTATTACGTGCTGGAGCACCTGCACAGCGGTGCATTGATCTCACTGCTGGAGGCGCATCAACCGCCGAATACGGCGGTGTGGGCGTTGTATCCACAACAACGGCATCTGTCGCCGAAGGTGCGCAAACTGGTGGATTTTCTCAAGGAAGGTCTGGCCGAACGACCGGAGTACCGGATTTAACGACGGTTGGCCCAGCGCTGGCGCAACCATTCCAAGTCTTCCGGGCGGGTGACTTTCAGGTTATCCGCACGGCCCTCGATCAGACGCGGCGCCATGCCGGCCCACTCCATCGCCGAGGCTTCATCGGTGATCACCGCGTCGGCCACCAGACTGTCCGCCAGCGCGCGGTGCAGTGCACCGAGACGGAACATCTGCGGCGTATAGGCCTGCCAGATCACGCTGCGATCCACGGTTTCCACCACACGACCGTGCTTGTCGACCCGCTTGAGAGTGTCGCGTGCCGGCACGGCCAACAGGCCACCGACCGCATCGTTTGCCAGTTCAGCAAGCAATTTGTCGAGATCGTCACGGCTCAGATTAGGCCGTGCCGCATCGTGCACCAGCACCCAATCCTCATCGTCGGCACCTTGCGCGTGCAGATGCAGCAAGGCGTTGAGCACCGAACCGGAACGCTCGGCGGCGCCATCGACCCGTTGAATGCGCGGATCGCTGGCGCTGGCCAGGTTCGGCCAATAAGGATCATCGACAGCAAGACTGACCACCAGCCCCTTGAGGCTCGGGTGATCGAGGAAACAGCCGAGGCTGTGTTCAAGAATTGTGCGCCCACCCAGTTGCAGGTATTGCTTGGGACGGTCCGCGGCCATACGGGCACCGACGCCCGCAGCAGGAATCACGGCCCAGAAGGCCGGCAGGGAATCGATCATTGGGCCAACTGGTAAAGGGTTTCGCCGTCCTTGACCATGCCCAGTTCGTGACGAGCCCGCTCTTCAACGGTCTCCATGCCTTTCTTCAACTCGCTGACTTCAGCGTCCATCACCCGGTTGCGCTCCAGCAGGGCTTCGTTCTCGGCGTGTTGATCAGCGATCTGCTGATTCAGTTCGGCGACCTGCGCCAGACTGCCATTGCCCACCCACAGGCGGTACTGCAGACCGGCCAGCAGCAAGAGCAAGACGAGAAACAACCAGTAAGGACTGCGCATCGAATATCAGGTATCCAGTGAAAAAAGACAGCCACGCAAAAACTTTGAAGCATCTGATAGCACGAAGCCTGGAATATCCAGGCTTGTGCATATAAGGCATCAGATTAGTGGCAAATCCATCGCTGTCACGACTTTTCCGACACAATCCGGTGTCTTTTTACCATCTACAACTTAACCGCGAAACTCGGAGCGACCGTTGTACTTGGCTTTGCCATTCAACTGCTCTTCGATACGCAGCAGTTGGTTGTACTTGGAAACGCGGTCAGAACGGCACAGCGAACCGGTCTTGATCTGGCCAGCCGAAGTGCCCACGGCCAGGTCGGCGATGGTCGAATCTTCGGTTTCGCCCGAACGGTGCGAGATCACGGCGGTGTAACCGGCAGCCTTGGCCATCTGGATGGCTTCCAGGGTTTCGGTCAGGGTGCCGATCTGGTTGAACTTGATCAGGATCGAGTTGGCGATCTTTTTATCGATGCCTTCTTTCAGGATCTTGGTGTTGGTCACGAACAGGTCGTCGCCAACCAGTTGGGTCTTCTCGCCGATCTTGTCGGTGAGGATCTTCCAGCCAGCCCAGTCGGACTCGTCCAGACCGTCTTCGATGGAGATGATCGGGTAACGCTCGGTCAGGCCTTTCAGGTAGTCGGCGAAACCTTCAGCGGTGAACACCTGGCCTTCGCCGGACAGGTTGTACTTGCCGTCTTCGAAGAATTCGCTGGCCGCGCAGTCAAGGGCCAGGGTCACGTCGGTGCCCAGCTTGTAACCGGCGTTGGCAACGGCTTCGGAGATCACTTTCAGTGCATCTTCGTTGGAAGCCAGGTTCGGCGCGAAACCGCCTTCGTCACCGACGGCAGTGCTCAGGCCACGAGCTTTCAGCACAGCTTTCAGGTGATGGAAAATCTCGGTGCCCATGCGCAGACCTTCCGAGAAAGACTTGGCGCCAACCGGCTGAACCATGAATTCCTGGATGTCGACGTTGTTGTCGGCGTGTTCGCCACCGTTGATGATGTTCATCATCGGAACCGGCATCGAGTACACACCCGGGGTGCCGTTCAGGTTGGCGATGTGTGCGTACAGTGGCAGGTCCTGATCCTGTGCAGCCGCCTTGGCCGCAGCCAGGGAGACGGCGAGGATGGCGTTGGCGCCCAGGGTTGCCTTGTTTTCGGTACCGTCGAGCTTGATCATCGCGTGGTCCAGGGCTTTCTGGTCGCTCGGGTCGGTGCCCAGCAGCAGATCGCGGATCGGACCGTTGATGTTGGCTACCGCCTTGAGCACGCCCTTGCCCAGGTAACGGCTCTTGTCGCCATCACGCAGCTCGAGCGCTTCACGCGAGCCAGTGGATGCACCGGACGGCGCGCAAGCGCTGCCGATGATGCCGTTGTCGAGAAGCACGTCCGCTTCCACGGTGGGATTGCCACGGGAGTCGAGAACTTCACGACCTTTGATGTCGACGATTTTTGCCATTGTTGTAAACACTCCAAAGTTGACGAAAACGACGCAGCTAGAGGAAATCTTTTGACCGTCGGCAAGTGGTGTACAGCGGGCAGCTTGCAGACGACAACGCTCATACCCGGGGGCATGAGCGACAAATCGTGCGGTACTTTACCGGAGAATTGAGGTTTACGCGGTTTCTACCGTCGGAAAACTCTTCACCAGTTCGTCCAGGGCTTTGAGCTGGGCCAGGAATGGCTCCAGTTTGTCCAGACGCAAGGCGCAAGGGCCGTCGCATTTGGCATTGTCCGGATCCGGGTGCGCTTCGAGGAACAGACCCGCCAGCGACTGGCTCATGCCCGCCTTGGCCAGGTCGGTGACCTGGGCGCGGCGACCGCCGGCGGAGTCGGAACGACCGCCAGGCATTTGCAGCGAATGGGTCACGTCGAAGAATACCGGGTACTCGAACTGCTTCATGATGCCGAAGCCGAGCATGTCCACCACGAGGTTGTTGTAGCCGAAACTCGAACCACGCTCGCAGAGGATCAATTGATCGTTACCCGCTTCCACGCACTTGTTCAGGATGTGTTTCATTTCCTGAGGCGCGAGGAACTGGGCTTTCTTGATGTTGATGACGGCATTGGTCTTGGCCATTGCGACGACCAGATCGGTCTGGCGCGACAGGAAGGCCGGCAGCTGGATGATGTCGCAGACCTCGGCGACGACCGCGGCCTGGTCAGGCTCGTGGACGTCGGTGATGATCGGCACGCCGAAAGCTTGTTTGATGTCCTGGAAGATGCGCATGCCCTCTTCCAGGCCTGGACCGCGATAGGAGGTCACAGAAGAACGGTTGGCCTTGTCGAAGCTGGCCTTGAACACGTAAGGGATACCGAGCTTTTCGGTGACCTTCACGTACTCTTCGCAAACCTGCATGGCCATGTCACGGCTTTCCAGCACGTTCATGCCGCCGAACAGCACCATGGGTTTGTCGTTGGCAATCTCGATGTCGCCGACGCGGATGATCTTCTGTGCCATCGGGGTTACGCCTTCTTCTGGTGTTGAGCCAACGCTGCTTTCACGAAACCGCTGAACAGCGGGTGACCGTCACGCGGAGTCGAGGTGAATTCCGGGTGGAACTGGCAAGCGACGAACCATGGATGATCCGGAGCTTCGACCACTTCGACCAGCGCAGCATCGGAAGAACGACCGGAAATCTTCAGGCCGGCCTCGATGATTTGCGGCAGCAGGTTGTTGTTCACTTCGTAACGGTGACGGTGACGCTCGACAATCACATCCTTGCCGTAGCAGTCGTGCACCTTGGAGCCGGCTTCGAGCAGGCATTCCTGAGCGCCGAGGCGCATGGTGCCGCCCAGGTCGGACGCTTCGGTACGCACTTCAACGGCGCCGGTGGCGTCTTCCCACTCGGTGATCAGACCGACAACCGGATGGCCGCTGGCACGATCGAACTCGGTGGAGTTGGCGTCTTTCCAGCCCAGCACGTTACGGGCGAACTCGATGACCGCCACTTGCATGCCCAGGCAGATACCCAGGTATGGAACTTTGTTTTCGCGAGCGTATTGAACGGCAGTGATCTTGCCTTCCACGCCACGCAGACCGAAGCCGCCCGGTACGAGGATCGCGTCAACGCCTTCCAGCAGCGCAGTGCCCTGATTTTCGATGTCTTCGGAATCGATGTAGCGCAGGTTGACCTTGGTGCGGTTGGTGATGCCGGCGTGACTCATCGCTTCGATCAGCGACTTGTAGGCGTCCAGCAGCTCCATGTACTTGCCGACCATCGCGATGGTGACTTCGTGCTCAGGGTTCAGCTTGGCATCGACGACCTTTTCCCATTCGGACAGGTCGGCGCCATTGCATTGCAGGCCGAAACGCTCGACGACGAAATCGTCCAGACCCTGGGCGTGCAGCACGGCCGGGATCTTGTAGATGGTATCGACGTCTTCCAGGGAGATCACCGCACGCTCTTCAACGTTGGTGAACAGCGCGATCTTGCGACGCGACGACACGTCCACCGGATGGTCGGAGCGGCAGATCAGCACGTCTGGCTGCAGGCCGATCGAACGCAGCTCTTTTACGGAGTGCTGGGTCGGTTTGGTCTTGGTTTCGCCAGCGGTGGCGATGTACGGAACCAGGGTCAGGTGCATCAACATCGCGCGCTTGGAACCGACTTCCACACGCAGCTGGCGGATGGCTTCGAGGAACGGTTGCGATTCGATGTCGCCAACGGTACCGCCGATTTCCACCAGGGCCACGTCGGCATCGCCGGCACCCTTGATGATGCGACGCTTGATTTCGTCGGTGATGTGCGGAATCACCTGGATGGTTGCACCCAGGTAGTCACCACGGCGCTCTTTGCGCAGCACGTGCTCGTAGACACGGCCGGTGGTGAAGTTGTTGTTCTGGGTCATGGTCGTGCGGATGAACCGCTCGTAGTGGCCCAGATCCAGGTCGGTCTCGGCGCCGTCGTGGGTGACGAACACTTCACCGTGCTGGAACGGGCTCATGGTGCCCGGGTCGACGTTGATGTACGGATCCAGCTTCAGCATGGTGACCTTAAGCCCCCGCGCCTCCAGGATGGCCGCCAATGAAGCCGATGCAATGCCTTTCCCCAAAGAAGAAACAACACCGCCCGTGACGAATATGTAGCGCGTCATGAAAAACCCTAGAAGTCTGCGTTAAAGCGGTCCGAGCCGCCGGGGAAAGCGAAGGAAGGCCGAAGCCCCCGATCACCTGCATTAATCACAGTGCACCTTTCAAAAAAACCGCCGCGTTGGGACAGACCGGAAGTGAAAACACCGGTACGTTGCTCGCTACACATTTTTTGGAATCGCCCAGCAAAGACTGCTTGGTAATCGGCAACTCCTGCAATTCAGGCGAATCCACAGAAGTTGTATCAAGAAGGGAGCGTAGTCTACCGGAATGCCCCCTTCATCTCAAACCTTGATCTTCGTCAGAAGGCTGCCAATGCAATCGCCAGCCCTCCAGTGCATTGCCATCGAGCCCCGGCAGGTTCGCCACGGCGAGCAATTCTTCACCGCGAAACAGCAGCGGCAATCTGCCACGCACAAAGGCCGGCACCGCGCGCTCATTGAGCAGGCGCTTGAGATCGCGATGTCCGCGATCCGCCAGATGCATCACCTCGCCGCCCTGCCGATAGCGGATCCGCAGCGGCCCTGCGGGAGTCTGACCGCTGAACATGACACGCCCGTTATCGGGCAAGCGTAGCGCCAGCGACGTCTCGCGCCAGTCGCCGCTGACCACCGGCGTGCGCAGCCAATGGCCGCTGAGCCACCACAGACGACCGGCGCTGCGGTGCAACTCGCCATCTGCCAGACGCCAGACCGGAGCGGCATCGTGACCGGCATCGCGCAGATCGATCCAACCCGACCAATGGTCGGTATCCGGCAGTCGGGTGAGCGGTTCAAGCCAGTGACTGAGTGCATTGCGCTGGCGCGCATCGGACAACCCGGCGATGACCGCGAACTCAAGCGATGGCAATCCCGACCATTCGAACTCCCTGGGCAAGCTCGCTTGAGCCAGATCGATCTGCGCCAGTTCATCGAGCAAACCTTGCGCCTCCCGCAAATGCGCCCCACTGCGGGCCATGCTGGCGTGTGCCTGCGGCCAGCGACCGGTCAGCAGCGGCATGACCTGATGGCGCAGATAGTTGCGCGAGAACTGTCGATCCTGATTCGACGGATCCTCCACCCAACGCAGACCATGATCCCGCGCATAGGCTTCCAGTTCGGCACGCGGGATATCGAGCAACGGCCGAACCAGACTGCCCTGCCCCAACGCTCGTTGCGCCGGCATGCCGGACAGGCCGCGCACTCCGGCGCCACGCAGCAACCGGAACAACAGCGTTTCAGCCTGATCGTCGCGATGCTGTCCGGTCAGCAGCACATCATCGGCCTGAGCCGCCGCACTGAACGCCGCATAGCGCGCATCCCGTGCCGCGCGCTCTACACTCGCCCCCGGCTGCACCTGCACACGCACCACTTGCAACGGCACCGACAGTTCGTCGCAGACATCCTGACAATGCGCCGGCCACGCATCGGCCGCAGCCTGAAGGCCGTGATGAACATGAATGGCGCTTAGCGCCGGAAGGGATTCGGTTTTGGCGAGATTGGCCAGGAGGTGCAGCAGAACGGTGGAGTCGAGGCCACCGGAGAAGGCGATGCGCCAATGGGAAGCACCGAGCCAGGGCTTGAGATTGCGCAAAAGCCTGGAAGGCAAATCAATCGAGGGCTGACCCATTTTTCTACCTTTTCACAAACCAAAAGTGGGAGCGGGCTTGCTCGCGAAAGCGTTGAAACAGCCAACACAGTTGTTGAATGTTACATCGCATTCGCGGGCAAGCCCGCTCCCACAGTGTTTTGCATCGATGGCCGAAACGGCTCGACTTAGAGACCGTAGCTCATCAGACGATCGTAACGACGCTTGAGCAGCGCTTCGTTGTCGAGCTTCTTCAGCATCGCCAGTTGCGAGCTCAGCTCGGCACGGATCGAGGCAGCAGCAGCCGCCGGATCGCGGTGAGCGCCGCCCAGAGGCTCGCCGATCACTTTGTCGACGATGCCCAGACCTTTCAGACGCTCGGCGGTAATGCCCATCGCTTCAGCGGCATCCGGCGCCTTTTCTGCGGTTTTCCACAGAATCGAAGCGCAACCTTCCGGCGAGATCACCGCGTAGGTCGAGTACTGCAGCATGTTCAGCTGATCGCAGACACCGATTGCCAGTGCGCCGCCGGAACCACCTTCACCGATAACGGTGGCGATGATCGGGGTTTTCAGACGAGCCATGACGCGCAGGTTCCAGGCAATTGCTTCGCTCTGGTTGCGCTCTTCGGCGTCGATGCCAGGGTAGGCGCCCGGAGTGTCGATGAAGGTCAGGATCGGCATCTTGAAGCGCTCGGCCATCTCCATCAGGCGGCAAGCCTTGCGGTAGCCTTCCGGGCGCGGCATGCCGAAGTTGCGGCGTACCTTTTCGCGTACTTCACGGCCTTTCTGGTGACCGATCACCATCACTGGCTGGTCTTCCAGACGTGCCACGCCGCCCACAATGGCCGCGTCGTCGGAGAAGTGACGGTCACCGTGCAGTTCGTCGAACTCGGTGAAGATGTGCTCGATGTAGTCCAGGGTGTATGGACGTTTCGGGTGACGTGCCAGACGTGCGATCTGCCAGCTGGTCAGCTTGCCGAAGATGTCTTCGGTGAGCGTCTTGCTCTTGTCCTGCAGGCGGGAGATCTCATCGCCGATATTCAGCGAATTGTCATTACCGACCAAGCGCAACTCTTCGATCTTGGCTTGCAGGTCGGCGATCGGCTGTTCGAAATCCAGGAAATTCGGGTTCATAGGCGTCCGTCTTGGGTCGTGTCCCAAGTGAGCTTGGGGCCGGCCGGTTGTCTATTCGCGCCCTACCTTAAGGGAGAGGCGCGCTGAGGTCGAGATTAAAAATTCAGGTTGTGGGCAGGCGGTTCGGTCTCACCTGCCGGTCAACGGTATTGGAGGAAGACGTTGTCTCGCCCGAACTGGTCACGCAGGGCTTGAATCAAGGCATCCGCCGGGTCGATCCGCCAGGTCTCGCCAAACTGCAGCAAGGTCTTCGCATCCGGGCTGGTGTATTCCATGGTGATCGGGCACGCCCCGCGATGACGCTTGAGCAAATCCCCCAACCAGCGTAGCTGATCGCCTTTCAGGTCCTGGGTCTGCAGCTTCAGGCGCAGGCTCTCGGCCAGATTGGTGCGCGCATCTTCCATGCTCATCACCCGCTTGACCCTCAGGCGCAGGCCGCCGGAGAAGTCATCGTTGCTGACCTCGCCTTCGACCACCACCATCGCATCGGTCTGCAGCAGTGATTGCGCGGAGTGGAACGCATCGGCAAACAGCGACGCCTCGATCCGCCCGGAGCGGTCGTCGAGGGTGATGAAACCCATCTTGTCGCCCTTTTTGTTCTTCATCACTCGCAGGGCAATGATCATCCCCGCCACGGTCTGGGTGTCCCGGGCCGGTTTCAGGTCGATGATGCGCTGGCGGGCGAAACGGCGGATTTCGCCTTCGTATTCGTCGATCGGGTGGCCGGTCAGGTACAGGCCGAGGGTGTCTTTTTCACCCTTGAGGCGTTCCTTGAGCGTCAGCTCCTTGGCCTTGCGATGCAGCGCGTAAACGTCTGCGTCTTCCTCGACGAACAACCCGCCGAACAGGTCGGCGTGACCACTGTCGCGGGTGCGTGCAGTCTGTTCGGCCGACTTGATCGCCTCTTCCATCGCCGCCAGCAGCACAGCGCGGTTGCGGTCGATGTTGGCCTGATAAGCCTTCTGCTCGTCATGGAAGTACGGGCCGAGGCGATCCAGCGCACCGCTGCGGATCAAGCCGTCCAGCGTACGCTTGTTGATGCGCTTGAGGTCGACCCGGGCGCAGAAGTCGAACAGATCCTTGAACGGACCGGCCTGACGCGCTTCGGTAATCGCTTCCACCGGACCTTCGCCGACGCCTTTGATCGCGCCCAGGCCGTACACGATGCGGCCCTCGTCGTTCACCGTGAACTTGAACTCCGAAGTGTTCACGTCCGGCGCGTCGAGGCGCAGCTTCATCGTGCGCACTTCCTCGATCAAGGTCACGACCTTGTCGGTGTTGTGCATGTCCGCCGACAGTACCGCGGCCATGAACGGCGCCGGGTAGTGAGCCTTCAGCCAGGCGGTCTGGTACGACACCAGGCCGTAGGCGGCGGAGTGGGATTTGTTGAAGCCGTAACCAGCGAATTTCTCCACCAGGTCGAAAATGTTACCGGCAAGATCCGCGTCGATATTGTTCGACGCACAACCCTCAATGAAACCGCCACGTTGCTTGGCCATTTCCTCGGGTTTCTTCTTACCCATCGCCCGACGCAGCATGTCCGCACCACCAAGGGTGTAACCGGCCATGACCTGGGCGATCTGCATCACCTGTTCCTGATACAGGATGATGCCGTACGTCGGTGCCAGTACCGGCTGCAAGCCTTCGTACTGGTAATCCGGGTGCGGATACGCAAGCTCCGCGCGACCGTGCTTGCGGTTGATGAAGTCATCCACCATGCCGGACTGCAGCGGCCCCGGACGGAACAGGGCCACCAGTGCGATAAGGTCTTCGAGGCAGTCGGGCTTGAGCTTTTTGATCAGCTCTTTCATGCCACGGGATTCAAGCTGGAACACCGCAGTGGTTTCAGCTTTTTGCAGCAACTGATAGGTTGGCTTGTCATCCAGCGGGATGAACGCGATATCCAGCGGCGGCTCGTTGACCTTGGCGCGGTCGCGGTTGATGGTTTTCAGCGCCCAGTCGATGATCGTCAGGGTGCGCAGGCCGAGGAAGTCGAACTTCACCAGACCGGCCGCCTCCACGTCGTCCTTGTCGAACTGGGTCACCAGACCGTCGCCGGCCTCGTCGCAATAGATCGGCGAGAAGTCGGTCAGCTTGGTCGGCGCAATCACCACGCCACCGGCGTGTTTACCGACGTTACGCACCACGCCTTCGAGTTTGCGCGCCATCTCCCAGATTTCTGCAGCTTCTTCATCGACCTTGATGAAGTCGCGCAGGATTTCTTCCTGCTCGTAGGCTTTTTCCAGGGTCATGCCGACTTCGAACGGAATCATCTTCGACAGACGATCCGCCAGACCGAACGACTTGCCCTGGGCCCGCGCCACGTCCCGCACCACAGCCTTGGCCGCCATGGAACCGAAGGTGATGATCTGGCTTACGGCGTTGCGGCCGTATTTTTCGGCCACGTAGTCGATTACCCGGTCGCGGCCGTCCATGCAGAAGTCGACGTCGAAGTCAGGCATGGATACCCGTTCCGGGTTAAGGAAACGTTCGAAAAGAAGGTCGTATTCCAGCGGATCGAGGTCGGTGATCTTCTGCACATAGGCCACCAGCGATCCGGCACCCGACCCCCGGCCCGGGCCCACCGGCACGCCGTTGTTCTTGGCCCACTGGATAAAGTCCATCACGATCAGGAAGTAACCGGGGAATCCCATCTGGATGATGATATCCAGCTCGAAATTCAGCCGGTCGACATAGACCTGGCGCTTGGCCTCGTAATCTTCGGTGGTGTCCTTGGGCAGCAGCACGCTGAGGCGCTCGTCCAGACCATCGAACGATACCTTGCGGAAATACTCGTCGATGGTCATGCCATCGGGAATCGGATAGTCCGGCAGGAAGTGCTTGCCCAGCTTCACGTCAATGTTGCAGCGCTTGGCGATTTCGACGGTGTTTTCCACCGCGTCGGGCAGGTCGCTGAACAGCTCGGCCATTTCCTCGGCGCTTTTCAGGTACTGCTGATCGCTGTAATTCTTCGAACGACGCGGATCGTCGAGGGCCCGGCCCTCACCGATGCAGACGCGGGTTTCGTGGGCGGCGAAGTCTTCCTGCTTGATGAAGCGCACATCGTTGGTGGCGACCAGCGGCGCACCGAGTTTCTCGGCCAGGGCCACAGCACCGTGCAGTTGCTCTTCGTCGTTCGGGCGATTGGTACGCTGGATTTCCAGATAGAAACGATCCGGGAAGACCGACATCCACTCACGGGTCAGGACTTCGGCCTCGGCGGGGTTGCCGCCGATCATCGCCATGCCGATCTCGCCTTCTTTCGCGGCGGACAGCATGATCAGGCCTTCGTTGGCCTCGGCCACCCACTCGCGCTCGATGATGATCATGCCGTTGCGCTGACCATCGATGAAGCCACGGGAAATCAGCTCGGTCAGGTTGCGATAGCCCAGGGCGTTCATGACCAGCAGGCTGATCCGGCTCAGCGGACCATCCGGATCCTTGTTCGACAGCCACAGGTCGGCGCCGCAGATCGGCTTGATCCCCGCGCCCATGGTGTTTTTATAGAATTTGACCAGCGAACACATGTTGTTCTGGTCGGTAACCGCAACGGCCGGCATGCCCATGCCGGTCAGGGCCTTGACCAGCGGCTTGATCCGCACCAGCCCGTCGACCAGGGAGTATTCAGTGTGCAGGCGTAGATGAACGAATGAAGCCGGCATAGTGATCCTGTCCAGTTACATAGAGACAACAAGGCCCGGATTGTACCGGGCCCCGAATAAAACATCAGCCTCGCCGCTAAACCTGCGTGAGACCTTCAAGCGCCTCGTAAGCCTGCCGCACGGGGGCAAACGAACGCCGGTGAATCGGCGTCGGCCCGAGGCGCACCAGCGCTTCCAGATGAACGGGCGTCGGATAGCCTTTATGGCCGCCGATGCCGTAACCCGGGTAGATCAACTCGAACGCCGCCATTTCGCGGTCGCGACTGACCTTGGCCAGAATCGATGCGGCGGCGATGGCCGGGACCTTGCTATCGCCCTTGACCACCGCTTCGGAACGCATCGGCAGTTTCGGGCAGCGGTTGCCGTCGATCATCGCCAGTTTCGGCTGGATATGCAGACCCGCAACGGCGCGCTGCATCGCCAGCATGGTGGCGTGCAGGATGTTCAGTTCGTCGATTTCTTCGACTTCGGCGCGGGCGATGCACCAGCTCAACGCCTTTTCGCAGATTTCGTCGTAGAGCTTTTCACGCTTGGCTTCGGTCAGCTTTTTCGAGTCGTTGAGACCAAGAATCGGCCGGTTCGGATCGAGGATGACTGCTGCCGTGACGACCGCGCCGCACAAAGGGCCGCGACCGACTTCATCAACGCCGGCCACCAATTCTTCGACTTCGGCGACCAGGGTGAAATCCAGGCCCATCTGCATGCTTGTCTTGCTCATCGAGTTTGACCGATCAAGTTCAGAACGGCGTCAGCCGCCTGATTGGAGGCGTCCAGGCGCAGGGTGCGGTGGATCTCATCGAAGCCGCGAGTCTGTTCTTCACCGCCGTCGATCAGCGGCGACAGGGTCTGGGCCAGTGCCTCGACCGTAGCATCATCCTGCAACAATTCCGGCACCAGCAACCGCTGGGCCAGCAGGTTCGGCAGGGAGACGTACGGGCTCTTGACCATGCGTTTGAGAATCCAGAACGTCAGCGGCGCAAGACGATAGGCCACGACCATCGGGCGCTTGTAGAGCAGCGCCTCAAGGGTCGCCGTGCCCGACGCGATCAGGACCGCGTTGCACGCTGCCAGCGCCAGATGGGACTTGCCGTCTAGCAGGGTCACCGGCAGGTCGCGACCGGCCAGCAGCTCTTCGAGCTGGGCCCGACGCTCCGGGTTGGCACATGGAATGACGAAGCACAAACCCGGACGCATGGCGCGCAGGCGTTCGGCGGTATCGAGAAACAGCGCGCCCAGACGACTGACTTCGCCGCCCCGGCTGCCCGGCATCAAAGCCACCAGCGGACCGTCAGGCAAACCCAGTTCGGCTCGCGCAGCGGCGCGATCGGCTTCCAGTGGAATGGTATCGGCCAACGTATGGCCGACGAACCGCACCGGTACGCCCTTCTCTTCATAAAACCTGGCTTCGAACGGCAGCAGCGTGAGCATCAGGTCGCAGCCTTCGCGGATCTTCAACACGCGCTTCTGCCGCCACGCCCATACCGACGGGCTGACGTAGTGCACGGTCTTGATTCCGGCCTGACGCAGCTTGAGTTCGATGTTGAGGTTGAAATCCGGCGCATCGATGCCGATGAACACATCCGGCTTCTGGGCGATCAGGGTGGCGATCAGGTCTTTGCGGCGCTTGAGCAGCTCACGCAGCCGACCGAGAACCTCGACCAACCCCATGACCGACAGGCGCTCCATGGGGAAATAGGAATTCAGGCCTTCGGCCTGCATCAGGGGGCCACCGACGCCGATAAACTCGACCGCCGGATGCTGTGCCTTGAGGGCACGCATCAGACCGGCGCCCAGAATATCGCCGGAAGCCTCACCCGCCACCAGCGCAATACGCAGATTGGCCATGATCAGCGAGTGATGCCGCGAGACGACGACTGGATGGAGTCACGGAACACCGCAACTTCCGGGAACTGGGCGGCGGGCTCGGCCAGTTCGGCCAGCGCTTGCTCGACAGTCAGCCCCTGGCGATAAACGGTTTTGTAGGCGCGGCGCAGGGCGTGAATCGCATCCTCGCTGAAACCACGACGACGCATGCCTTCAAAATTCATGCTGCGAGCTTCAGCCGGGTTGCCGAACACCGTAACGAACGCCGGGACGTCCTTGCCGATGGCCGTTCCCATGCCGGAAAAGCTGTGGGCACCGATGTGGCAATACTGATGCACCAGCGTGAAGCCGGACAGGATCGCCCAATCCTCGACATGCACGTGGCCGGCCAGTGCCGTGTTGTTGACCAGAATGCAATGGTTGCCGATGACACTGTCGTGACCGATGTGGGCGTAAGCCATGATCAGGTTGTGATCGCCCAGGGTGGTTTCCGAGCGATCCTGAACCGTGCCACGGTGAATCGTCACGCCTTCACGGATAACGTTATGGTCACCGATCACCAGACGGGTCTCTTCACCCTTGTACTTGAGATCCGGCGTGTCTTCGCCTACCGAGGAAAACTGGTAGATGCGATTGTGCTTGCCGATTCGGGTCGGACCTTTAAGGATCACGTGTGGCCCGATCACTGTTCCCTCGCCGATTTCCACACCTGCGCCGATGATCGACCACGGGCCGACCTCGACACCCTCGGCCAGTACGGCCGAAGGATCGATGATTGCGCGAGGGTCAATCAAACTCATAGCTTGCGTTCCGCACAGATGATTTCAGCGGAGCAGACCGGCTTGCCATCGACCGAAGCCTGGCATTCGAACTTCCAGATCTGACGCTTGCAGCTGATGAACTTGGCTTCGAGGATCAACTGGTCACCCGGCAGCACCGGCTGACGGAAACGCAGTTTGTCGGAACCGACGAAATAGTAGAGGGTGCCATCGGCCGGTTTCACATCGAGCATCTTGAAACCGAGGATCCCGGCAGCCTGAGCCATTGCTTCAATGATCAACACGCCCGGCATGATCGGGTGCGCAGGAAAGTGGCCATTGAAGAACGGTTCGTTGATGCTGACATTCTTGTAGGCGCGAATGCGCTTGCCTTCCGTATCCAGTTCCACCACCCGGTCCACCAGCAGGAACGGGTAACGGTGAGGCAGGTATTCGCGAATCTCGTTGATGTCCATCATTTCGGGGGGAAGCCTATGTAAAGATTGGGAGCGCGACTGACGCGCACTCCTCTAGCAAATCAAGGAGGCAGTCCAGAGGCTGTGCACACTTGATATGGAAATGGTATCAGCCTTCAGATGAAGCGTTACCGCCAGGGGTCACTTCCCCTGCCTGCTTTTCCAGCTGTCGCAAGCGTCGCGCGATGTCATCGAGCTGACGGATGCGTGCCGCGCTTTTGCGCCACTCGGCAGCCGGCTGCATGGCCGTACCGGAAGAATAGGCGCCCGGCTCGGTAATCGAGTGAGTCACCATGGTCATCCCGGTCAGGAATACGTTGTCGCAAATATCGATGTGCCCTACCAGGCCGACACCACCGGCGAGCATGCAGTGCTTGCCGATCTTGGTGCTGCCGGAAATCCCCACGCACGCGGCCATGGCAGTGTGATCACCGACCTGAACGTTGTGGGCGATCTGAATCTGGTTGTCGAGCTTGACGCCGTTGCCGATCACGGTATCGGCCAACGCACCGCGGTCGATGGCGGTGTTCACGCCGATCTCCACATCGTCGCCGATGGTCACGCCACCGATCTGGGCGATTTTCTGCCAGATGCCTTTCTCGTTGGCAAAGCCGAAGCCCTCACCACCAAGCACAGCACCTGACTGAATCACCACTCGCTTGCCGATACGTACGTCGTGATACAGCGTGACACGCGGAGCCAGCCAGCCGCCTTCGCCGATTTCGCTGCGGGCACCGACAACGCAATGTGCGCCGAGCGTCACGCCCGCCCCGATCCGTGCACCTGCCTCGATCACCACAAAGGGACCGATGCTGGCAGTCGGATCGACCACGGCATCCGGAGCGATCACTGCCGACGGATGGATACCGGCTGCAGCTTTCGGCTTCGGATCGAACAGGTGAGAAATGCGTGCGTAAGCCAGATAAGGATCCGGCACCACCAACACATTCCCGGCATAACCTTCGGCATCAGCCGCCTTGAGCAGCAATGCCGCCGCTTGCGAGCCGGCCAGGTATTTGCGGTATTGAGGGTTTGCCAGAAAGCTCAACTGAGCTGGGCCAGCCTCCTGCAAGGTGGCTAGCCCAGTAATTTGCTTCTCGGGATCGCCACTCAGGGTGGCACCGAGGAACTCGGCCAACTGGCCGAGCTTGATAGTCACGGTCATGGGTTACTTCAGCTGATTCATGCGCTCGATAACCTGGCGCGTGATGTCGTACTGAGGTTTGACATCGATCACTGCGCCACGCTCGAACACCAGGTCAAAACCACCTTTCTTGATGACTTCTTCCACTGCGCTATCCAGTTTCGGCTTGAGCTGCTTGAGCATTTCACGGTCAGCAACAGCTTTGGCTTCGTTCAGTTCCTTGGACTGGAACTGGAAGTCACGGGCCTTTTGCTTGAATTCCAGCTCCAGACGCTCACGCTCGCCCTGCTGCATCTTGTCGCCGCCAGCCATCAGACGATCCTGGATACCCTTGGCGCTGCTTTCCAGCGTCTTCAGTTTGGTCAGTTGAGGACCGAACTTCTTCTCGGCATCCACGGCGTACTTCTTGGCCGCATCGGACTCCAGCAGAGCCATCTGATAGTTCAGAACAGCGATTTTCATGTCGGCAAATGCCGGGCCTGCCACCAGTACGGAGGCCAGGAGAACCAATTGAGTCAACTTACGCACGATGCACTCCTACAAAATCCATTGTCGTTATCTTGGGTCAGACGCTTAGAACGTCTGGCCGAGGGAGAATTGGAACACTTGAGTTTCAGCGTTATCCGGTTTCTTGATCGGTGTGGCCAACGCGAAGCTCAAAGGACCCAGTGCGGTAACCCAGGTCACGCCGACACCGACGGAACTGGCCATGTTGCTCAGGCTGATGTCGTTGCACTGTGTATTGGCCTTGGAACCATCGGCGTTTGTGGTCGACTTGCAAGTCGAGTCGAACACGTTACCGACGTCCCAGAATACCGATGTACGCAACGAACGCTGATCCTTCACGAACGGCAGCGGGAACAGCACCTCGACACCACCCTGGATCAACACGTTACCACCGAATGGCAGCGGATCCTGATCCGGGTCGGCAAGCGTACCGGCGTTACCGGTAACCGCCTGACCGCGGCTCGGCGTACTGCGCGGACCCAGGGTACTGTCTTTGAAACCACGTACCGAGTTGAAACCACCAGCATAGTAGTTTTCATAGAACGGCAAGCCGTCCGTCGAACCGTAACCGTCGCCATAACCCAGCTCGGTGTGCAGACGCAGGGTGTAGTTTTCGGTCAGTGGCTGGAACAGCTGGCCACGGTAATCCAGTTTGTAGAACGACAGGTCACTGCCAGGAATCGTCGTTTCCAGGGTCAGGCTCTGCGAACGGCCGCGGGTTGGCAGCACGCCTTTGTTCAGAGTGGACTCGGACCAGCCGGCCGATGCCTTGAAGTTCAGGTACTGGTCGCCTTCGCGCTTAACGAAGTCGAAAATTTCGTCAACGGTGTAGGTACCGGTCTTGATCTTGTCCTGTTGAGCGGACAGGCCGAAGGTCAGGCGCGAAGTCTCGCTGATCGGATAACCGACGTTCACGCCGGCGCCCAGGCTGTCTACCGCATAGCTTGCTACGTCGACGTCGAGGTCTTTGTAGTCGGTGGTGCGATAGAACGCGTTGTAACCCAGACTCACGCCATCGGCGGTCCAGTAGGGGTCAACGTAGCCGAAGTTGTAACGGCTCTGGTATTGGCTACGGGTCAGGCCGACGCTGACGCGGTTACCGGTACCGAGGAAGTTGTTCTGGGTGATCGAGCCACCGAGGATCAGACCGGCACTCTGGGCAAAACCGACGCTGGCAGTGATCGAACCGGAAGCCTGCTCTTCAACCGCATAGTTCACGTCAACCTGGTCGTCGACGCCCGGAACAGCCGGAGTCTCGACGTTCACTTCCTTGAAGAAGCCCAGACGTTCAAGACGAGTCTTGGACTGGTCGATCAGGTAGGTCGAAGCCCAGCCACCTTCCATCTGACGCATTTCACGGCGCAGCACTTCGTCTTCGGACTTGGTGTTGCCACGGAAGTTGATGCGGTTGACATAGGCTCGCTTGCCCGGATCGACAGCGAACAGGATGTCCACGGTGTGGTCGTCATCGTGCGGCTGCGGAACGCCATTGACGTTGGCGAAGGTGTAGCCCTCGTTACCCAGACGACGGGTGATCAGTTCCGAGGTGGTGGTCATCAGCTTGCGCGAGAACACCTGGCCTTTTTGCACCAGCAGCAGCGACTTGACCTGGTCTTCAGGGACTTTCAGGTCACCACTGAGCTTGACGTCACGAACGGTGTACTTCTCGCCTTCGTTGACGTTGACGGTGATGTAGACGTGCTTCTTGTCCGGGGTGATGGACACCTGGGTCGAAGCGATATCCATGTTGATATAGCCGCGGTCCAGGTAGTAGGAACGCAGACGTTCCAGGTCACCGGAAAGCTTTTCACGGGCGTACTTGTCATCGTTCTTGAAGAACGACAGCCAGTTGGTGGTCTTCAGTTCGAACAGGTCGGTCAGGTCTTCCTCAGGGAAAACCGTATTGCCCACCACGTTGATGTGCTGAATGGCAGCGACGGTGCCTTCGTTGATCTTCACTTTCAGGCCGACACGGTTGCGCGGCTGCGATACCACTTCGGTATCGACGGTGGCCGAGTAACGACCTTGCGCAACGTACTGGCGTTGCAGCTCGTTACGCACGCCTTCGAGGGTCGCACGCTGGAAGATCTCGCCTTCGGCCAGACCGGATTGCTTGAGGCCCTTCATCAGGTCTTCGGTGGAGATCGCCTTGTTGCCTTCGATCTCGATGCTCGCGACCGATGGACGTTCAACGACCGTGATCACCAGAACGTTGCCTTCGCGGCCCAGCTGGATATCTTGAAAGAAACCGGTTTTGAACAACGCACGAGTGGATTCCACCAGGCGACGATCATCCGCCTGCTCGCCGACGTTCAACGGCAAGGCACCAAAGACGCTACCCGCGGAGACCCGCTGGAGGCCATTGACGCGAATATCAGAGATAGTGAAGGACTCGGCGTGAACTTCGGCGATCATCAATACGGTGAGAACCGCAGTTAGCAGCAGACGTTTCATGAAGTCCTTTCTTATTCCAACTGGCAATAAACAAACTGCCGCAAAATGCGGCAGATTCGCAATTCAGCGAAGCGTTACAGTCGACCCAGATCGTTGACCAGAGCAAGCAACATCACCCCGACCACCAAACTGATACCGATCTGTATCCCCCAACCTTGCACCCGATCCGACAAGGGACGACCACGCGCCCACTCGATCAGATAAAACAACAAATGCCCCCCATCCAGTACAGGAATAGGCAGCAAATTCAGAACCCCCAGGCTAATACTCAGATAAGCAAGGAAATTCAGGAAATCAGCAACGCCCGACTGGGCAGAAGCGCCCGCCACTTTAGCAATGGTTATCGGTCCACTCAAGTTTTTTACCGAGAGCTCGCCGAACAGCATTTTCTTCAGTGAATCCAGCGTCAGCACGCTCATGGTCCAGGTACGACGGGCGCCCTCGCCAATCGCGGCCAAAGGACCATAACTGACCTCGCGGATCATCTCCGGTGGCCAGTCGACAGCTTTCACTCCCGCCCCCAGATAACCACTTGGTGACTTGCTTTCGCCGCGCGCCGCCAGCGTCACGGGGACGTCGATTTGAGCACCGTCGCGCTCGACGTGCAGCATGATTTTGGTATCAGGACGCGTACGAACGGTGTCGACCACTTGTTGCCAGTCATCCAGCGCCTTGCCGTCCAGTGCCAGCAGACGGTCACCGGTCTTCAACCCGGCTGCCTGGGCCGGGCCTTTCGGATCGAGCTCAGCGAGAATCGGCGGCAACGCTGGACGCCATGGGCGGATACCCAGAGAGCGAATCGGATCCGGCTCGTCAGCACCCTTGAGCCAGTGATCCAGCGCAAGCTCACGCGGCGAATCAGCCGTAGAGCCCTGCTCACGCACCAATACCTGCAAGGAACCGCTTTCCCCCAGGCGACGTACCAGTTGCAGATTGACCGCTGCCCAGCCCGAAGTCGGCTCGCCGTCGATGGCAACGATTTCCTGACCTGCATTCAGACCGGCTTTCGCAGCGATACTGCCGGACTCGACAGCACCGATGACGGGACGTACCTGTTCGCTGCCGAGCATGGCCAGCACCCAGAAGAACACCATGGCCAGCAGGAAGTTGGCGACCGGGCCAGCAGCCACGATAGCAATACGCTGACGAACGGACTTGCGATTGAAAGACAAATGAAGCTGATCAGCGGGCACTTCACCTTCACGCTCATCGAGCATCTTGACGTAGCCACCCAACGGAATGGCAGCAACGACAAATTCTGTCCCCTGCTTGTCATGCCAGCGCAGCAACGGCATGCCGAAGCCCACGGAAAAACGCAGGACCTTGACGCCACAGCGACGCGCGACCCAGAAGTGGCCGAATTCGTGAAAGGTGACCAGCACACCCAGGGCGATCAGGGTGCCGGCAATCATATAGAGCGCGCTCATCTACTTTCTCCGCAATCCTGTTCTATGCCGCGTGAAGCCATGTACCGCAGGGTCTATCGACCGTGACGAGTCAGCCACTGCCCGGCGAGCGTACGTGCTGCCGCGTCCGCCGTGAACACCGCATCGAGATCATTCAGAGCAACCACCGGCTCGAGGTTCAAGACCTCCTCGATGATACTCGCGATTTCGAGGTAGCGAACCCGCCCGTCGAGAAACGCCGCCACCGCGACTTCATTCGCGGCATTGAGCATGGCAGGTGCACTGTTGCCGGCCTCGGCCGCCTGACGGGCGAGCCGCAGGCACGGGAAGCGCTCTTCATCGGGCGCTTCGAAGTCCAGGCGCGCGATGGCAAACAGGTCCAGTGGCGCCACGCCCGAATCAATGCGTTCAGGCCAGGCCAGCGCATTGGCGATCGGCGTACGCATGTCGGGATTACCCAGCTGCGCCAATACCGAGCCATCTACGTAGTCGACCAGAGAGTGAATCACGCTCTGTGGATGGATCACCACTTCGACTTGCGACGGCCGGGCATCGAACAGCCAGCAGGCTTCGATCAGTTCGAGCCCCTTGTTCATCATGCTGGCCGAATCCACGGAAATCTTGCGACCCATGGACCAGTTAGGATGGGCACAGGCCTGGTCGGGAGAAACATGCGCCAGTTCGGCCATCGGCGTCTGCCGGAAAGGACCACCCGAGGCTGTCAGCAAAATCCGACGCACACCGACATTGCTCAAACCACGAGCGAAATCCTGCGGCATACACTGGAAAATCGCGTTGTGCTCACTGTCGATGGGCAGCAGGACCGAACCGCTCTTGCGCACAGCCTCCATGAACAAGGCGCCGGACATGACCAACGCCTCCTTGTTCGCCAGGAGAATTTTCTTGCCCGCCTCGACAGCGGCGAGGGTCGGTCGCAGACCGGCGGCGCCGACGATGGCCGCCATCACGGCATCCACCTCAGGGGCTGCCGCGACCTGACACAAACCTTCCTCACCCACCAGCACCCGGGTCGACAGGCCGGCGGCACGCAAATCGTCCTGCAAACCACGGGCTGCCGCGACTTCCGGCACCACAGCGAACTGCGGCACATGGCGTACGCACAAGGCAAACAGCTCGCTCAGACGCGTAAAGCCACTGAGCGCAAACACCTGATAACGCTCAGGGTGACGAGCGATGACATCCAGAGTGCTCAGACCGATCGAGCCGGTTGCCCCCAGAACAGTGACCTGTTGTGGGCGGCTCACGGTGCAGCCATCCACAACAGCACGGCGAATACCGGGATCGCGGCCGTCAAGCTGTCAATGCGATCCAGTATGCCGCCATGACCCGGCAGCAGATTGCTGCTGTCCTTGATACCGGACTGACGCTTGAACATGCTTTCAGTCAGATCGCCCACCACCGAGATGAACACGATCAGCGCAGCACCAATCAGGCCTTTGAACAGTTGCGCCACTGTCCAGTCACGAAACAGAGCGACCAGCGTGGTGATGACGAGGCTCAGCGCCAGGCCGCCATACACGCCTTCCCAGCTTTTGCCCGGGCTGACTTGCGGGGCCAGCTTGCGCTTGCCGAATGCACGTCCGGAAAAGTAGGCCCCGATATCGGCGCCCCAGACCAGCACCATCACCGCCATGATTAACCAGTTACCCAGCGGATACTGCTTGATCTGAACCAGCCCTTGCCAGGCCGGCAGGAGAATCAGCAGGCCGATCACCAGTTTGCTGGCGGCACTGGCCCAGCGCTCGCTGGAGCGCGGATAGGTCAGCACCAGCCAGGTCGCTACTACCCACCAGATCACCGAAGCACCGAGCACCCAGGGCGCCAGCCCCGGCAGGATGTACATGACGAACAGCATCAGCGCGACGACTGCCGCATAACCAACGCGAAACGATTGCGCGGTGAAACCGGCCAGGCGCGCCCATTCCCAGGCACCCAGACTGACAACCAGGCCGATGAACAGCGCAAAACCGGAACCCTCGAGCAGGAAAAATCCGCCCAGTGCGATCGGCAGCAGGATCAGCGCAGTGATGATTCGTTGTTTAAGCATTAAACCCGGGCTCCAGCTTCGATCTGCTCGCTCGTTTTACCGAAACGGCGCTGACGCGAAGCGAAATCGGCCAGCGCATTACGCATGGCATCGTGTTTGAAGTCCGGCCAGAACAGGTCGGAGAAGTACAACTCGGCATAGGCCAGTTGCCACAGCAGGAAGTTGCTGATGCGGTGCTCGCCGCCAGTGCGGATGCACAGATCCGGCAGCGGCAGGTCACCGGTCGCCAGACAGGTTTGCAGCAGACCCGGGGTGATGTCTTCCGGCCGCAGGTGCCCGGCCTGAACTTCACGAGCCAGGCGCTGCGCAGCTTGCGCGATATCCCACTGACCGCCGTAGTTGGCGGCGATCTGCAGGATGAAGCGATTGGCACCCGCAGTCATTGCCTCAGCTTCACGCATGGCGGCCTGAAGCTCAGGATGAAACCGCGAACGGTCACCAATGATGCGCAGGCTGATGTTGTTGTCATTGAGGCGCTTGGCCTCACGACGCAGCGCCTTGAAGAACAGATCCATCAGGGCACTGACCTCATCGGCCGGGCGCTGCCAGTTTTCACTGGAGAAGGCGAACAGCGTCAACACCTCGACCCCGGCCTCGGCACACACCTCGATCACCGCCCGCACAGCGTCTACACCCGCTTTATGCCCGGCGACACCCGGCATAAAGCGTTTTTTCGCCCAGCGATTGTTGCCATCCATGATGATCGCGACATGGCGCGGCACCGCGGACGGCGCAGTCTGCTTGGTCTTTTCCATTTAAAGCTCGACCCTTATACGGCCATCAGATCCGCTTCTTTTTCCTTGGTAGCCGCGTCGATATCAGCTTCAGCCTTGTCGGTCAGCTTCTGGATATCAGCCGCCGCACGGCGCTCTTCGTCTTCGCTGATTTCCTTGTCCTTGACCAGCTTTTTCAAGTCACCCAGTGCATCACGGCGAATGTTGCGCACGGCAACGCGAGCATCTTCAGCCGCTGCGCGCGCCTGTTTGGTGAAGCCCTTACGGGTTTCTTCGGTCAGCGCCGGCATGGAAACCAGCAGCAGCTCGCCAAGGTTGGTCGGATTGAGGTTCAGACCGGCGTTCATGATCGCCTTGTCGACCGCCGTGAGCATGTTGCGCTCGAACGGCACGACCTGCAGGGTCCGGGAGTCTTTCACCGTTACGTTCGCGACACCGCTCAAAGGGGTATCTGCACCGTAGTAAGGCACCATCACGCTACCCAGAATGCTCGGGTGAGCCTTGCCGGTACGAATCTGGCCGAATGCATGACTCAGCGACTCGATCGACTTCTTCATGCGCTCTTGGGCGTCTTTCTTGATTTCGTTGATCATTGTTGAACTTCCTCGATCAGGGTTCCTTCAGCGCCGCCGTGCACGATGTTCAGCAGGGCGCCGGGCTTGTTCATGTTGAATACGCGCAATGGCATCTTGTGATCGCGGCACAGGCAGATGGCCGTCAGATCCATTACGCCCAGCTTGCGATCCAGTACTTCATCGTAAGTCAGATGATCGAACTTCTCGGCATGCGGGTCTTTGAACGGGTCGGCGGTGTAGACGCCATCGACCTTGGTTGCCTTGAGCACGACGTCCGCGTCGATCTCGATGGCACGCAGGCAGGCTGCCGAATCCGTGGTAAAGAACGGATTGCCGGTACCGGCCGCGAAAATCACCACGTCCTTGGAGTTCAGGTGGCGCATGGCCTTGCGACGATCATAGTGATCGGTCACACCGACCATGGAAATGGCCGACATCACGATGGCCGAGATATTGGCACGTTCCAGCGCATCGCGCATGGCCAGGGCGTTCATCACAGTGGCCAGCATGCCCATGTGGTCGCCAGTGACCCGATCCATGCCGGCCTTGCTCAGCGCTTCACCGCGGAACAGGTTGCCGCCGCCGATCACCAGACCGACCTGAACGCCGATGCCGACCAGCTGGCCGACTTCCAGCGCCATGCGGTCAAGCACTTTCGGATCGATCCCGAACTCTTCCGAGCCCATCAGGGCCTCGCCGCTAAGCTTGAGTAGAATGCGTTTATAGCGAGCCTGATAACCACTGCCCTGCTGAGCCATTGCGAATCTCTCCTGCGGCGTATTTAAAAATTCTTTGCGAGCTGTTTGCAGCTGCGTTCACTCTAGCGTGGCGCTGCTTCAGCGCCATCGGAACATGGCTTTGTAAGTCAGTTCCAAGGGGAAACCAATTAAAAATTGGTAACCCTATCTGAAAAGAGGCTGCGCGCGTGAGCGGGCAGCCTCTTTCGGGCGACAGTTGAAAAACCGTCTTACTGCTTGGCGGCAGCCACTTGAGCGGCAACTTCGGCAGCGAAGTCATCAACTGGCTTCTCGATGCCTTCGCCTACTTTGAAGTAGGTGAAGGAAACGATTTCGGCACCGGCTTTCTTCGCCAGCTCGCCAACCTTGACTTCAGGGTTCATGACGAAAGCTTGCTCTTTCAGCGAGGCTTCGGCTTTGAACTTGGTGATACGACCGTTGATCATGTTCTCAACGATGTTTTCCGGCTTGCCGGCGATCTTGTCGGCATTCAGCTGCAGGAATACGTTCTTCTCCCGCTCGATGGCCTCGGCGGAGATTTCCGACGCGTCCAGGAACTCCGGGTTCGAAGCTGCAACGTGCATGGCGATGTTCTTGGCCAGGTCGACGTCGCCGCCTTTCAGAACAACCACTGCACCAATCTTGTTGCCGTGCAGGTAAGCGCCTACAACGTCACCCTCAACACGCGCCAGACGACGGATGTTGACGTTTTCGCCACACTTGGCAACCAGGGCTTCACGAGCAGCTTCACGCGAAGCGATCAGCGGTGCCGCGTCGGTCAGTTTCTGAGCGAAGGCTTCTTCGAGGCTTTCGCTGACGAAGTTCTTGAAGTCGTCCTGCAGGGCCAGGAAGTCGGTCTGCGAGTTCACTTCCAGCAGAACGGCGGATTTGCCGTCAGCCTTGACAGCGATGGCGCCTTCAGCGGCAACGTTGCCGGCTTTCTTGGCAGCCTTGATCGCGCCCGAAGCACGCATGTCATCAATGGCTTTTTCGATGTCGCCGCCAGCCTTTTCCAGGGCTTTCTTGCAATCCATCATGCCTTCGCCGGTACGCTCGCGCAGTTCTTTGACCAACGCTGCAGTAATTGCTGCCATTTTCAAATTCCTCTTGGATAGGTTTTCAACCATTCCACCCGATCGAACGGGCGTTCAATTCTTCCCGAACCACCTTGTAGCCGCTGCACGTTACAGATACAGGGCGAGCGCTGCCACAAGTGGGCGCCAACAGATGGTTTTCGAGGTGGCAAAAAGGGGGCCAAGCCCCCTTTTTGCTTACTGAGTCAACGCCAGGGCGTCAATTACTCAGCTGCAGCCTGAGTTTCTTCAGCTGCGAATTCAACAGTACCGCCAGCAACGTTGTTGCGACCACGGATAACTGCGTCAGCCATCGAACCCATGTACAGCTGGATAGCGCGGATTGCGTCATCGTTGCCTGGGATGATGTAGTCAACGCCTTCCGGGCTGCTGTTGGTATCGACAACGCCGATGACCGGGATGCCCAGCTTGTTGGCTTCGGTGATCGCGATGCGCTCGTGGTCAACGTCGATCACGAACAGTGCGTCTGGCAGACCGCCCATGTCCTTGATGCCGCCCAGGGAGCGATCCAGTTTCTCAAGATCACGGGAGCGCATCAGCGCTTCTTTCTTGGTCAGCTTGGCGAAAGTACCGTCTTCGGCTTGTACTTCAAGGTCACGCAGACGCTTGATGGAAGCACGGATGGTCTTGAAGTTGGTCAGCATGCCGCCCAACCAGCGGTGATCGACGTACGGCGAACCGCAACGTGCTGCTTCTTCAGCAACGATCTTGCCAGCGGAACGCTTGGTGCCGACGAACAGAATCTTGTTTTTGCCCTGGGCCAGACGCTCTACGAAAGTCAGAGCTTCGTTGAACATTGGCAGGGTTTTTTCAAGGTTGATGATGTGAATCTTGTTACGCGCGCCGAAAATGTACTTGCCCATTTTCGGATTCCAGTAACGGGTTTGGTGACCGAAGTGCACACCGGCCTTCAGCATATCGCGCATATTGACTTGGGACATGATAGTTCCTTGATAAGTCGGGTTGGGCCTCCACGTATCCCAATGACCAACCCCTGATCCGAGGATCAAAGGCACCCAGGTCATCGTGTCGACACGTGTGTGGGTTAATGCTCCCGGGGCTATCCCCGGAAAGCGGCGCATTTTATACCACAGCAAGGCCGCAAACGGAACCCGGAATCTTTAATCCCGTCAGGGACATGGATGCCGGCCCCTTGGAATCGGCCTTGCGCGCACTATTGTATAGAGAGAAGCGATGCACGCAGGCGCGGATTTGCGCCTTTGGTCTGTTAGAATCGCGTTTTTCAGGGCTGCCAGGCGAAAACCGCCGCCCTGTCCGTATCAGCAAGCGCCGTCGAGCGCAGAGAGAGCCTGTATGACCGTCACCCTCAAAACTCCCGAGGACATCGCTGGCATGCGTGTCGCCGGCAAACTGGCCGCCGATGTGCTGGAAATGATTGCCGAACACGTCAAGCCGGGCGTGACCACCGATGAGCTGAACCAGATCTGCCACGACTATATCGTCGACGTGCAGAAAGCCATCCCTGCCCCGCTCAACTACAAGGGCTACCCGAAGTCGATCTGCACCTCGATCAACCACGTGGTCTGCCACGGCATCCCGAACGACAAGCCGTTGAAAAACGGCGACACCCTGAACATCGATGTCACGGTGATCAAGGACGGCTACCACGGCGACACCAGCCGCATGTTCCACGTCGGCACCGTACCGGTCTGGGCCGAGCGTCTGTCCCAGGTCACCCAGGAATGCATGTACAAGGCGATCGAGATCGTCAAACCCGGCTGCCGCCTCGGCGACATCGGCGAGATCATCCAGAAGCACGCTGAAAAGAACGGTTTCTCCGTGGTGCGCGAATTCTGCGGTCACGGCATCGGCAAGGTGTTCCACGAAGAGCCGCAGATCCTGCACTACGGCCGCGCCGGCACCGGCATGGAACTGAAGGCCGGCATGACCTTCACCATCGAGCCGATGATCAACCAGGGCAAGGCCGACACCAAGGTACTGGGCGACGGCTGGACCGCGATCACCAAGGACCGCAAGCTGTCGGCACAGTGGGAACACACTTTGCTTGTCACCGACACCGGCTACGAGATCTTCACCCTGCGCAGCGACGACACCATTCCGCGCATCTCGGCCTGATCCAGACACCGTTCCCAGCCTATAGAAGGAAAGCCAATCGATGCCGCAGGTGGATCCCGAACTCTTCGACCGCGGCCAGTTCCAGGCTGAACTGGCCCTGAAAGCGAGTCCCATCGCGGCGTTCAAGAAGGCGATCCGCCAGGCCCGCGAAGTGCTCGATGCACGCTTTCGCAGCGGCCGCGACATCCGGCGGCTGATCGAGGATCGCGCCTGGTTCGTCGACAACATCCTGCAAAAGGCCTGGGACCAGTTCAACTGGAGCGAAGACGCCGACATCGCGCTGGTCGCGGTCGGCGGCTACGGTCGCGGTGAGCTGCACCCCTATTCCGACATCGACCTGCTGATCCTGCTGGACAGCGCCGACCACGAAATCTTCCGTGATTCCATCGAGCGCTTTCTGACGCTGTTGTGGGACATCGGCCTGGAAGTCGGTCAGAGCGTTCGCTCGGTGGACGAGTGCGCCGAAGAGGCCCGCGCCGACCTGACGGTGGTCACCAACCTGATGGAAAGCCGCACCATTTGCGGCCCCGAGCGTTTGCGCCAGCGTATGCTCGATGTCACCAGCACCGCCCACATGTGGCCGAGCAAGGAATTCTTCCTGGCCAAACGCTCCGAGCAGAAGGCCCGCCACCACAAATACAACGACACTGAATACAACCTGGAACCCAACGTCAAAGGCTCGCCCGGCGGACTACGGGATATCCAGACAATTCTGTGGGTTGCCCGGCGTCAGTACGGCACCCTGAACCTGCGCGCCCTGGCCGGCGAAGGTTTCCTGGTCGAGAGTGAAAACGCCCTGCTGGCGTCGTCCCAGGAATTCCTCTGGAAAGTACGCTACGCCCTGCACATGCTGGCTGGCCGCTCCGAAGACCGCCTGCTGTTCGATCACCAGCGCACCATTGCGGGGCTGCTGGGATTTGAAGGTGACGACGCCAAGCAGGCCGTCGAAAACTTCATGCAGCAGTACTTCCGCGTGGTGATGAGCATCGCCCAGCTCAGCGACCTGATCATCCAGCACTTCGAGGAAGTCATCCTCGCCCCGGAAGACGAAGCGCCGCCGCAGCCGATCAACTCGCGCTTCCAGCTGCACGACGGTTACATCGAGGCACGCAACGACAACGTATTCCGCCGCACGCCGTTCGCCATGCTCGAGATCTTCGTGCTGATGGCCCAGCAGCCGGAAATCAAGGGCGTACGCGCCGACACCATTCGCCTGCTGCGGGAAAACCGTCACCTGATCGACGACAACTTCCGCAACGACATCCGCAACACCAGCCTGTTCATCGAGCTGTTCAAGTGCAAGATCGGCATCCACCGCAATCTTCGACGAATGAACCGCTACGGCATTCTCGGGCGCTACCTGCCGGAATTCGGTTTCATCGTCGGGCAGATGCAGCACGACCTGTTCCACATCTATACGGTCGATGCCCACACGCTGAACCTGATCAAACACCTGCGCAAATTGCAGTACTCACAGGTATCGGAAAAATTCCCGCTGGCCGCCAAGCTCATGGCCAAACTGCCGAAGCCCGAACTGATCTATATGGCGGGCCTGTACCACGACATCGGCAAGGGCCGGCACGGCGACCACTCGGATATCGGCGCAGTGGATGCCGAGGCGTTCTGCCAGCGCCATCAACTGCCAGTGTGGGACAGCCGCCTGATCGTCTGGCTGGTGCAGAACCATCTGGTGATGTCGACCACCGCCCAGCGCAAGGACTTGTCCGACCCGCAGGTGATCCATGACTTCGCCCAGATCGTCGGCGACGAAACCCGCCTCGACTACCTGTACGTGCTGACCGTCGCCGACATCAACGCGACCAACCCGACCCTGTGGAACTCCTGGCGCGCCAGCCTGTTGCGCCAGCTCTACACCGAGACCAAGCGCGCCCTGCGTCGCGGACTGGAGAACCCGGTGGATCGCGAAGAACAGATCCGCCAGACCCAGAGCGCAGCGCTGGACATTCTGGTGCGCGGCGGCACCGATCCGGACGACGTCGAGCAATTGTGGGCGCAACTGGGCGACGACTATTTCCTGCGTCACACCGCCGGCGACGTGGCCTGGCACAGCGATGCGATCCTCCAGCAGCCAGCCGACGGCGGCCCGCTGGTGCTGATCAAGGAAACCACCCAGCGCGAATTCGAGGGCGGTACGCAGATCTTCATCTATGCCCCGGACCAGCACGATTTCTTTGCCGTGACCGTGGCTGCGATGGACCAGCTCAACCTGAACATTCACGACGCCCGGGTCATCACGTCCAGCAGCCAGTTCACCCTCGACACCTATATCGTGCTCGACACCGATGGCGATTCGATCGGCGACAATCCACTGCGGATCAAGCAGATCCGTGACGGCCTGACCGAAGCCTTGCGCAACCCGGACGACTACCCGACCATCATCCAGCGTCGGGTGCCGCGCCAGCTCAAGCACTTTGCGTTCGCACCACAGGTGACGATCCACAACGACGCCCAGCGTCCGGTGACGGTGCTGGAACTCACCGCCCCCGACCGCCCGGGCCTGCTGGCCCGGATCGGCGGGATTTTCCTGGAGTTCGATCTGTCGCTGCAGAACGCCAAGATCGCCACCCTGGGCGAGCGGGTGGAAGACGTGTTCTTCATCACCGACGCCCACAATCAGCCGCTGTCCGATCCGCTGCTGTGCAGCCGTTTGCAGGATGCCATCGTCGAGCAGCTCAGCGTCAATCAGGAACCCGATATCAAACTGTCGCGTATCAGCATTTGATTACGCGCCCGGATTCAACCGCTTTGCACGAGACCCCGCACCGATGAACAACGCTCTGACCCAGTTGCAGCCCTACCCGTTCGAAAAGCTCCGCGCCCTGCTCGGCAGCGTCACGCCGAACCCGGACAAGCGCCCGATCGCGCTGTCCATCGGCGAGCCGAAACACCGTTCGCCAAGCTTTGTCGCCGAAGCGCTGGCCAACAACCTGGATCAGATGGCGGTGTACCCGACCACTCTCGGCATCCCTGCCCTTCGCGAAGCCATCGCCGCCTGGTGCGAGCGTCGTTTCAACGTGCCGAGCGGCTGGATCGACCCGGCGCGCAACGTGCTGCCGGTCAACGGCACCCGTGAAGCGCTGTTCGCGTTTACCCAGACCGTGGTCAACCGTGGCGACGACGCGCTGGTGGTCAGCCCGAACCCGTTCTATCAGATCTACGAAGGCGCGGCGTTCCTCGCCGGGGCCAAGCCGCACTACCTGCCATGCCTGGATGAAAACGGCTTCAACCCGGACTTCGACGCGGTATCGCCGGACATCTGGAAACGCTGCCAGATCCTGTTCCTGTGCTCGCCGGGCAACCCGACCGGCGCGTTGATTCCGGTCGACGTGCTGAAAAAACTGATCGCCCTGGCCGACGAATACGACTTCGTGATCGCCGCCGACGAGTGCTACAGCGAACTGTACTTCGACGAACAGACGCCACCGCCAGGCCTGCTCAGCGCCTGCGCCGAACTGGGTCGCAAGGACTTCAAACGCTGCGTGGTGTTCCATAGCCTGTCCAAGCGCTCGAACCTGCCGGGCCTGCGTTCCGGTTTCGTTGCCGGAGATGCCGACATCCTCAAGGGTTTCCTGCTGTATCGCACCTACCACGGTTGCGCGATGCCGGTTCAGACCCAACTGGCCAGCGTTGCCGCGTGGAACGATGAAGTGCATGTGCGCGCCAACCGTGCGCTGTATCGCGAGAAGTTCGACGCCGTGCTGGCCATCCTGAGCCCAGTGATGGATGTGCAGCGTCCGGATGGCAGCTTCTACCTGTGGCCGAATGTGCAAGGCGATGACGCCGCGTTCTGCCGCGATCTGTTTACCGAAGAGCACGTCACTGTGGTGCCGGGTTCGTACTTGTCCCGGGATGTCGACGGGGTCAACCCGGGGGCCGGGCGCGTACGCATGGCGCTGGTCGCACCTCTGGCGGAGTGCGTGGAAGCGGCCGAGCGTATCCGTGACTTCGTACTGCGTCACAAGTAACGCCTGAACGCCCGTGCCGGGCAATCCGGCAAGGGCGCCTCATACATCGGGTTACAGATCCTCCAACTATTTATCTCACCTACCCTCCGGCCAGACGTTAGTCTTGAGCCGCGCCCATCTCTGCGCCCAGACAAACTCAAAACTTAAACTTCAAGGAAGAAGTGCAAATGAACGATCTGCTGGATTGCCAACTCATTCAATGGCCCGATGATCAAGCCGCTTATACGGCAGCCATCAATGAAAACCCTGCCAATGCCGGTACAAGCTCCGGAACTCGACGTAAACGCTCCGTCGTTAACTATTCGAAACTATGGGCCAACGGCCGAACCTTGAAAGTTGCCTTCATGGATTCACCGGATGCCGACCACAAGAACAGGATTATCGCTGCGGCCAGGCAATGGCTGCCGCACATCAACCTGAAGTTTGAATTTGTCGACGACTTGAAAGGCGACATCCGGATTGCAACAAAAAACAATAACAACAGTTCGATGCTGGGCACCGACGCTCTATTGATTCACCCCGACCACCCCACCATGAATCTTGGAGTCAAACCGGAACATGAAGACTTCGAGGTAATCGTGATCCACGAATTCGGCCACGCATTAGGTGCAATGCATGAACATCAGCACCCAAGGGCGAATATTCCGTGGGATAAGCCAAAGGTCTACGAGTTCTACAAGAGTCGGGAAATGAACCCGCTCACCGAGGAGCAAGTCGACAGGAACCTGTTCGCATCCTTCGACACACTGGACGCGATCTACACCTCCTACGACCGGAAATCGATCATGCATCATCCGGTGGCAAATACATTGACGATGGGGAACTGGGAGGTACCGATCAACCGCCGGATCAGTAGAAAAGACAAACGACTGATGCGATTGCTTTATCCAAAATAAACAACTGTTGTCGACACACAAATTTCGCCAGGCGCAACACCTGGCGAACTTTCAATATCACGCAACACAACCCGACTTCATTAACCCCGCACTCTCCCTTAACTTTCACCATCCTGTTATCCGGCTCAACTTTCTCGGAATAAATAACAGCCTATGGAATCAACATCAGCACGGACACTTAGCATGAACCCCGCAACACTTTGCCTTACAGAAAAAACGGTTTCGTTCCAACGCGCTTATGAAGTCGCGATCAACGAGAACCCAGCCAATGAAAAAACTTCGGCATCCACTCGTAAAAAACGAGCCGTCGGGAAACACGGTTACTTCTGGGCACCAGGCCGGACCTTGCGCATCGCGTTCCTGAGTGGTGATCAAGCGTTCAAGGATGCCGTCAAAGCTGCGGCCAACAACTGGCTGCCCCATATCAACCTGACATTCGATTTTGTCGAGGGCGAGTCAGGGGATATCCGTATCAGCAGCGAACCCGGCATTTACTGGTCGATGATCGGAACCAACGCGCTGCTGATCGAAGCAGAAGAGCCCACCATGAGGCTGTCCCCGGAGCACCGCCTCGCCCCGGCAGTGTTCGCCGCCAATGTCATGCATGAGTTCGGACATGCCCTGGGCGCCGAACATGAGCACCTGCATCCCGAGTCGAACATCCCTTGGAACAAGCCTGCGGTCTACGCTGCACACTGGGTGGACGAAAACGCCGACGAAGACGACTACGCCCGCCGATCTGTCGATGCACGGTACTTCAACCTGCTCGACGCGAGCGATTTCGACTACTCGCCTTACGATCCGAAATCGATCATGCATTACGCCGTGCGCCAGAAATGGACCCACGGCGACTTCAAGATCGATCTGAATCTGGTGCTCAGCGATAAGGACAAGGCGTTCATGGCGAAGGCCTATCCCTACCCCGCTGCACAAACGGCGTAATCAGCACGGGGCAGGTCAATGCGATTACTTGACCTGCCCCAGATTCGCCTCACTCAAATCCAGCTCGCCCAACACCTCCCGCAACACGTCATCGCCGATCTGGTGCTGACGGCTCAGGCTGTACAACTCAAGGCGTTGCGCGCGCAGCGCCTTGAGACGCAGGCGGCGTTCAAGCAGGTCCATCTGGAATGCCAGCGCCTGGGCTTCGGCCGAGTCGTTGAACACCTCCAGTTGATGGCGATACTCGGACATGATTCGCGCCTTGAGCTCGGCCGACAGCGCCGCTTGCGCAGCGTCCTGCGGATTGACCTCTTCGACCTCCAGCGCATGGATCGCCGCTTCGGCGGTCTTGCGCCAGGCGTCGCGGACCTCCTGGCGACGCTTGTCGTCGGGGCTTTTCTGGATCCCGCGCAGCAGTAACGGCAAGGCGATGCAGGCTGCCACCAGCGACATCAGGATCACACCGGCGGCGATGAAGATCAGCAGATCACGTTCGGGAAAGGCCTCGTTGCCCATCAGCATCGGCACCGACATTACGCCCGCCAGGGTCACCGCACCGCGCACCCCGCCGACGGTCAGCAGCCAGCAGGATCGGGCGGTGGGCACTTGAGTCAATTCACCCTTGCCGCGCAAACGGCGCAGCAGCACGGACAGACGCCAGATGCTTTGTACCCAGATGAAGCGCAGCAGCACCAAGGCAAGGAATATCGCCACCACGTCGAGGCAACGATAAAGCAGCGTCGGCCACAATGAGGTTTCGTGGCTGACCACCGCCTTGATGATGTCCGGCAATTGCAGACCGAGCAGCAGGAAGATCAAACCGTTGAAGGCAAACTCCAGCAACGACCAGACACTGCGGTTGAGCAAGCGGGTGCTGGTCTGACGCGGCAGCAGGTCGAGCCAGCTCTGCATCATCCCCGCCGCCACCGCCGAGAGAATGCCCGACGCGCCGAGCCGTTCGGCCAGCACATAAGCGGCAAACGGCAGCAGCAACATGAACACCACGTGGGTCGCCGGATCGTCCCAGCCCCGGGCGATCATCCATGCGCGCAAACGGCCCACCAGCCAGCTCAGCGCGACACCGACCGCCAACCCGCCCACCGCCACCAGCACAAACGTCAGGCTCGCATTGGCCAACGAGAATGCACCGGTAACCGCCGCCACCAGAGCGAACTTGAAGGTCACCAGACCCGAAGCATCATTCATCAACGCTTCGCCTTGCAGCATGTGCATCAGCGGTGTCGGCAAGCGGTTCTGCGAAATCGCAGACACCGCCACGGCGTCGGTGGGCGACAGCACCGCCGCCAGCGCGAAGGCCACCGGCAATGGAATCGTCGGCAACAGCCAGTGAATGAAATAGCCGGCACCGACCACGGTAAACAGCACCAACCCGACCGCCAGCGTCAGCACCGGCCCGCGCAGGCGCCACAATTCGCGCTTGGGCATGCGCCAGCCATCGGAGAACAACAGCGGCGGCAGGAACAAAAACAGGAACAGCTCGGGATCCAGAGCCACATGCAGGCCAAGTGTTGGCCAGGCCAGCAAGGCCCCGGCGGCAATTTGCACCAAAGGCAGCGGCAACGGGATGACCCGTCCGACCAGACGCGAAACGCTGACCAGCATCAGCAGGATCAGGACGGTATAAGCGGTTTGCATAAAGCGGAAATCCCGGACAATCGACAGCGTTGAACTGCCATATTAGCCGCTTAGGCTGTGGCTGACCGTTGCACCTATGTCGCACATCGGTGGACGGCGGCCAGTGACAATGGGACAAACCCCGGCCAGCGGCGACGCCGAAACCGTCCGGTCGTGGCATAATCCGTCACCTTTTCTTTCCGGCAACCTGTAAAGGGGGCGATTCCTTGACCGTTTCAAGCAAAACGTTGCACCTTTTCGGCATCAAAGCCTGCGACACCATGAAGAAGGCGCGCACCTGGCTCGATGAACACGCTGTCAGCTACGACTTCCACGACTACAAAACCGCCGGCATCGACCGTGAACACCTGACCCAATGGTGTGACGAACACGGCTGGCAAACGGTGTTGAACCGCGCAGGCACGACCTTTCGCAAGCTCGACGACGAACGCAAAGCCGATCTCGACCAGTCGAAAGCCATCGAACTGATGCTCGCTCAACCCTCGATGATCAAGCGCCCGGTGCTCGATCTCGGTGACCGAACCCTGATTGGCTTCAAGCCAGATATCTACGCGGCCGCGCTCAAGTAAGCAGCCCGTCACTTTTTGTAGAGGTATTCACATGTCCAACTCCCTGTTCAGTATCGCCTTCGGCGTCGGCACCCAGAACCGTCAAGGCGCATGGCTGGAAGTGTTCTACGCCCAGCCGCTGCTCAATCCTTCGGCCGAACTGGTCGCTGCCGTTGCACCGATCCTCGGTTACACCGAAGGCAACCAGGCCATCAGCTTCACCACCGCACAGGCCGCACAACTGGCTGAAGCCGTGAAAAGCATCGACGCCGTCCAGGGCAAACTGCTGACCCGTCTGGCCGAAAGCCACAAGCCGCTGGTTGCCACCCTGCTGGCTGAAGACGCTCAACTGAGCTCCACCCCTGAGGCGTACCTGAAGCTGCACCTGCTGTCCCATCGTCTGGTCAAGCCGCACGGCGTGAGCCTGGCCGGGATTTTCCCGTTGCTGCCGAACGTAGCCTGGACCAGCCAGGGCGCCATCGACCTGAGCGAACTGGCCGAGCTGCAACTCGAAGCCCGTCTGCGCGGCGAGCTGCTGGAAGTGTTCTCGGTGGACAAGTTCCCGAAAATGACCGACTACGTGGTTCCGGCCGGCGTGCGTATCGCTGACGCCGCACGTCTGCGTCTGGGCGCCTACGTGGGCGAAGGCACCACCGTGATGCACGAAGGTTTCATCAACTTCAACGCCGGCACCGAAGGCCCGGGCATGATCGAAGGCCGCGTCTCCGCTGGCGTGTTCGTCGGCAAGGGTTCGGACCTGGGCGGCGGTTGCTCGACCATGGGCACCCTGTCGGGCGGCGGCAACATCGTGATCAAGGTCGGCGAAGGCTGCCTGATCGGCGCCAACGCCGGTATCGGTATCCCGTTGGGCGACCGCAACACCGTCGAGTCGGGCCTGTACGTGACCGCCGGCACCAAGGTGGCGCTGCTGGACGAAAACAACAACCTGGTCAAAGTGGTCAAGGCCCGTGAACTGGCCGGCCAGACCGACCTGCTGTTCCGCCGCAATTCGGAAACCGGCGCTGTGGAATGCAAGACCCACAAATCGGCGATCGAACTGAACGAAGCGCTGCACGCTCACAACTAAGCAGCACATTGATAACCTGTGGGAGCGAGCCTGCTCGCGAAGCTTTTTGGCGTCCTCAAGGACGCCTTCGCGAGCAGGCTCGCTCCCACAGGGTCAGGCGTATACCACATGATGATTCCCTCCCCCTGGCGCGCCGATTTCCCGGCCATCGCCGCCCTGCAACGGCAAGACCAGACCTATCTGGACAACGCCGCCACCACACAAAAACCCCAGGCTCTGCTCGACGCGCTGGCGCATTACTACGCCAATGGCGCGGCCAACGTGCACCGTGCGCAACACTTGCCCGGCGCTCACGCCACGCAGGCGTTCGAGGACAGTCGCCTGAAGGTCGCCCAGTGGCTGAATGCCGGTGACAGCGGGCAGATCATCTTCACCCACGGCGCCACCAGCGCGCTGAATCTCCTGGCTTATGGCCTGGAACATCTTTTCCATCCGGGCGATGAAATTGTCATCAGCGCCCTGGAGCATCACGCCAACCTGCTGCCGTGGCAGCAACTGGCACAACGTCGCGACCTGAAACTGGTGATCCTGCCGCTGGACGATGACGGTGTGATCGACCTCGCCGCCGCCGTTCACCTGATCGGTCCGCGCACCCGCCTGCTGGCGGTCAGCCAGTTGTCCAATGTGCTCGGCGCCTGGCAACCGTTGCCGGCGCTGTTGGCGATGGCCAGGGCGCAAAACGCGCTGACGGTGGTTGATGGCGCTCAAGGCGTGGTCCACGGCCGCCATGACGTGCAGGCACTGGGTTGCGACTTTTATGTGTTTTCCAGCCACAAGCTTTACGGCCCCGATGGCCTCGGCGTGCTGTTCGGGCGCAACGAAGCGCTCGAACAACTGCGTCCGTGGCAGTTCGGCGGCGAAATGGTACTGGAAGCCAATTATCACGAATCCCGTTTCCGCCCTGCTCCGCTGGGTTTCGAAGCCGGAACGCCGCCGATTGCCAGCGTGATCGGCCTCGGCGCAACCCTCGACTACCTCGCCGGTCTGGATCTGGACGCCGTGTCCGCCCACGAAGCCGCGCTGCACGACTACCTGTTGCGTGGCCTCGCCGCTCGCAATGGCATTCGCCTGCTGGGCAAACCACAACTGGCGCTGGCCAGTTTTGTCGTCGAAGGCGTGCACAACGCCGATCTCGCGCATTTGCTGACCGAACAGGGCATCGCCGTGCGTGCCGGTCACCACTGCGCGATGCCGCTTCTCAAGCACTTCGAACTGGCCGGGGCGATTCGTGTGTCGCTGGCGCTCTATAACGACTCCGAAGATCTGGAGCGCTTCTTTGAAGCGCTGGATCAGGCGCTGGAGTTGTTGCGATGAGCCTGCCGGTCGAGGCTGCCGAAGCCCTGCAAACCTTTCAGAACGCCGCCGGCTGGGAACAACGGGCGCGTTTTCTGATGCAGTTTGGTGATCGCCTGCCGCCGTTGAGCGATGGGGACAAGTGCGAGGCCAACCGGGTGCATGGCTGTGAGAGTCAGGTGTGGCTGGTCGGCGAGTTGCGCGATGGCCACTGGCAGTTCGCGGCAAGCAGCGATGCGCGGATGATTCGCGGATTGGTGGCGTTGTTGCTGTTGCGGGTCAACGGTTTGACCGCCGGGGAGTTGCAGCAGGTGGATCTGCCAGACTGGTTCAATCAACTGGGGTTGTCGCGACAGCTGTCGCCATCGCGCAGCAATGGCCTGAATGCCGTGTTGCAGCGGATGAACGAGCTGGCGCAGTAAAAGGGCTGCTGCGCAGCCCTCTGCTTCAGGCCTGAGGCTTGACCCGATCCGCCGGGCGCCGGACGCCTGCGACAATCTTGTCCACAGCCTTGGTCGCCGCGACCATACCGAACGTCGCCGTTACCATCATCACCGCGCCAAACCCGCCGGCGCAGTCCAGCTTCACGCCGTCGCCGACAAAACTCTTCTGCAGGCAAATGCTGCCGTCCGGTTTCGGATAGCGCAGCTGTTCGGTGGAGAACACGCACGGCACGCTGTAGTGACGGGTCACGGTGCGCGAAAAGCCATAGTCGCGGCGCAATGTCGAGCGCACTTTCGAAGCCAGCGGATCGTTGAAGGTGCGGTTGAGGTCGCAGACCTGAATCAGCGTCGGATCGATCTGCCCGCCGGCGCCACCGGTGGTGATGATCTGGATCTTGCGGCGCTTGCACCAGGCGATCAGCGCGGCCTTGGCGTTGACCGCATCGATGCAGTCGATCACGCAGTCGATGTTCGGCGTGATGTATTCGGCCATGGTGTCGCGGGTGACGAAGTCCGCCACGGCGTGCACCTTGCAGTCCGGGTTGATCCCGCGCAGACGTTCGGCCATCACCTCGACCTTGGGTTTGCCGACGGTGCTGTCCAGCGCGTGCAACTGCCGGTTGGCGTTGCTGACGCAGACATCGTCGAGGTCGAACAGGGAAATCTCGCCCACCCCGCAACGGGCCATGGCTTCCGCCGCCCAGGAACCGACGCCGCCAACGCCGACAATCGCCACGTGGGCGGCGCGCAGACGCTCCATCCCTTCAATGCCATACAAACGGGCGATGCCTGCAAAGCGCGGATCTTCTGTACTCATGACCATTACCCCAAAAACCGGCGCGCATTATAGGGCCGTCGGCGGCCAAGAGCACCTTTGCGCTATGAACGGCGAACCTGCCTGCTTTAATTAAAGCTGCACGTAACAAAGATTTGCCTTACATGCTGAAACGAAAGAACTTAAGTCGGGTTGGATTGCCCAACGTCCGGCATTTCCCTGTCTGTTGTAGGACTCGGCGAACTGCCGGTGTAGGATGCGCGCCCTCAGGCGTCAACCAGCCGACCCTTCGTTCCACAGACCTTGGAACCCGACACAGCTATGTCATCGCGTAAATTTGGACTCAACCTGGTGGTGGTTCTGGCAATCGCCGCCCTGTTCACCGGTTTCTGGGCGCTGATCAACCGCCCCGTCTCCGCGCCGAACTGGCCGGAGCAGATCTCCGGTTTCTCCTATTCACCGTTCCAGCAAGGACAGTTCCCGCAGAAGGATCAGTATCCGACTGACGACGAAATGCGCCGCGACCTTGAGATCATGAGCAAGCTGACGGACAACATCCGCATCTACTCGGTCGACGGTTCCCTGCAAGACATCCCGAAACTGGCTGAAGAATTCGGCCTGCGCGTGACCCTGGGGATCTGGATCAGCCCCGACCAGGAACGCAACGAACGGGAAATCACCCGTGCCATCGAACTGGCCAACACCTCACGCAGCGTGGTTCGTGTGGTGGTCGGTAACGAAGCGATCTTCCGCAAGGAAATCACCGCCAAAGAACTCAGCGTGCTGCTCGACCGCGTGCGTGCTGCGGTGAAAGTGCCGGTGACCACCTCCGAACAGTGGCACGTCTGGGAAGAACACCCGGAACTGGCCAAGCACGTCGACCTGATCGCCGCGCACGTTTTGCCTTACTGGGAATTCATTCCGGTGGACAAGGCCGGGCAGTTCGTTTTCGACCGCGCCCGCGACCTGAAAAAGATGTTCCCGAAAAAGCCGCTGCTGCTGTCCGAAGTGGGCTGGCCGAGCAACGGCCGCATGCGCGGTGGCGCCGATGCGTCGCCGGCGGATCAGGCGATCTACCTGCGCACGCTGGTCAACAAACTCAACCGCCAGGGCTTCAACTACTTCGTGATCGAAGCATTTGACCAGCCGTGGAAGGCCAGCGACGAAGGTTCGGTCGGCGCCTACTGGGGCGTGTTCAACGCCGCGCGCCAGCAGAAATTCAACTTCGAAGGCCCGGTGGTGGCGATCCCGCAATGGCGCGTGCTGGCCATCGGTTCGGTGGTACTGGCGCTGTTGTCGCTGACCCTGCTGATGATTGACGGCTCGGCCCTTCGTCAGCGCGGCCGTACATTCCTGACCTTTATCGCGTTCCTCTGCGGTTCGGTGCTGGTGTGGATCGGTTACGACTACAGTCAGCAATACAGCACGTGGTTCAGCCTGACGGTGGGTTTCCTGCTGGCGCTCGGTGCGCTCGGGGTGTTCATCGTGCTGTTGACCGAGGCCCACGAACTGGCGGAGGCGGTGTGGATTCACAAGCGTCGCCGTGAATTCCTGCCGGTGGTCGGCGATTCGGACTACCGCCCGAAAGTCTCGATCCACGTGCCTTGCTACAACGAGCCGCCGGAGATGGTCAAACAGACCCTCAACGCCCTGGCCAACCTCGATTACCCGGACTTCGAAGTCCTGATCATCGACAACAACACCAAGGACCCGGCGGTCTGGGAGCCGGTGCGCGACTACTGCGAAACCCTCGGCCCGCGCTTCAAGTTCTTCCACGTTTCGCCCCTGGCCGGTTTCAAGGGCGGCGCGCTGAACTATCTGATCCCGCACACCGCCAAGGACGCCGAAGTGATCGCGGTGATCGACTCCGACTACTGCGTGCATCCGAACTGGCTCAAGCACATGGTGCCGCACTTCGCCGACCCGAAAATCGCCGTGGTGCAGTCGCCGCAGGACTACCGTGACCAGAACGAAAGCACCTTCAAGAAGCTCTGCTACGCCGAATACAAAGGTTTCTTCCACATCGGCATGGTCACCCGCAACGACCGCGACGCGATCATCCAGCACGGCACCATGACCATGACCCGGCGTTCGGTTCTGGAAGAACTGGGCTGGGCCGACTGGTGCATCTGTGAAGACGCCGAACTCGGTCTGCGCGTATTCGAGAAAGGCCTGTCGGCGGCGTATTACCACGACAGTTACGGCAAGGGCCTGATGCCGGACACCTTCATCGACTTCAAGAAACAGCGTTTCCGCTGGGCCTACGGTGCGATCCAGATCATCAAGCGCCACACCCGCAGCCTGCTGCGCGGCAAAGACACCGAACTGACTCGCGGCCAGCGTTACCACTTCCTCGCGGGCTGGCTGCCGTGGGTGGCCGACGGCATGAACATCTTCTTCACCGTCGGCGCGCTGTTGTGGTCGGCGGCGATGATCATCGTGCCTCAACGGGTCGACCCGCCGCTGCTGATCTTCGCGATCCCGCCGCTGGCGCTGTTCGTGTTCAAGGTCGGCAAGATCATCTTCCTGTACCGTCGCGCCGTGGGCGTGAACCTCAAGGATGCGTTCTGCGCGGCACTGGCCGGCCTGGCGTTGTCGCACACCATCGCCAAGGCGGTGCTGTACGGCTTCTTCACCAGCAGCATTCCGTTCTTCCGCACGCCGAAAAACGCCGACAACCATGGCTTCTGGGTGGCGATTTCCGAGGCCCGGGAAGAGCTGTTCATCATGCTGCTGTTGTGGGGCGCGGCGCTGGGGATTTACCTGGTGCAGGGCATTCCGAGCAACGACATGCGTTTCTGGGTGGCAATGCTGCTGGTGCAGTCGCTGCCGTACGTGGCGGCGCTGATCATGGCGTTCCTGTCGTCGCTGCCGAAACCTTCGGCGGCACCTGAACCGGCACCTGTCGTCTAATTCCTCGACGAAGCACTAAACGGCGGCCAATGGTCGCCGTTTTGCTTTAAGATAACCGCCATTTTGCAGGGCCAAGGCCCCGATGGCCTGCCACCAGACCTGTGGGAGCGAGCTTGCTCGCGATGAGTCCGTCACATTCAACACTTATGTTGAACAGGACATCGTCATCGCGAGCAAGCTCGCTCCCACATTTACAGCATCCGGAGTTTTCCATGACGGCCCACGCCGACCTTTCGCCGACCCTCCAACTCGCCATCGACCTGATCCGCCGTCCGTCCGTGACGCCGGTCGACGCCGATTGCCAGAAGCAGATGATGCAGCGCCTGGGCGATGCCGGTTTCACCCTTGAGCCGATGCGCATCGAAGATGTGGATAACTTCTGGGCGACTCACGGCAAAAACGACGGCCCGGTGCTGTGCTTCGCCGGCCACACCGACGTGGTGCCGACCGGTCCGGTGACCGCCTGGCAGATCGACCCGTTCAACGCGGTGATCGACGAACACGGCATGCTTTGCGGCCGTGGCGCGGCAGACATGAAAGGCAGCCTGGCCTCGATGACTGTGGCAGCCGAGCGCTTTGTCGCCGACTACCCGGATCACAAGGGCAAGGTCGCGTTCCTGATCACCAGCGACGAAGAAGGCCCGGCGCATCACGGCACCAAGGCTGTGGTCGAGCGTCTGGCAGCCCGTAACGAGCGTCTGGACTGGTGCATCGTCGGCGAGCCATCGAGCACCACGCTGGTGGGCGATGTGGTGAAGAACGGTCGTCGCGGCTCCCTCGGCGCCAGACTGACCGTGCGCGGCGTGCAGGGCCACGTGGCCTATCCGCACCTGGCGAAGAACCCGATCCACCTCGCTGCCCCGGCCCTGGCCGAGCTGGCCGCCGAGCACTGGGATCACGGCAACGACTTCTTCCCGCCGACCAGCTTCCAGATTTCCAACGTCAATTCCGGCACCGGCGCGACCAACGTGATTCCGGGCGATCTGGTGGCGTTGTTCAACTTCCGTTTCTCCACCGAATCGACCGTCGAAGGCCTGCAGAAACGCGTCGCCGACATCCTCGACAAGCACGGCCTGGACTGGCACATCGACTGGGCGCTGTCCGGTCTGCCGTTCCTCACCGAGCCGGGCGCGCTGCTCGATGCAGTGTCGTCGAGCATCAAGCAGATCACCGGTCGCGAGACCAAGGCGTCCACCAGCGGCGGCACCTCCGATGGCCGTTTCATCGCGACCATGGGTACGCAGGTTGTTGAACTGGGCCCGGTCAATGCGACCATCCACCAGGTCAACGAGCGCGTGCTGGCGGCCGATCTCGACGTGCTGACCGAGATCTACTACCAGACCCTGATCAAGTTGCTCGCCTGATGCTTGCGTGTCCGATCTGCAATGAACCGCTGAACGCGGTGGACAACGGCGTGGTCTGCCCCGCCGGCCACCGCTTCGACCGTGCGCGTCAGGGTTACCTGAACCTGCTGCCGGTGCAGCACAAGAACAGCCGCGATCCCGGCGACAATCAGGCGATGGTCGAGGCCCGCCGCGACTTCCTGAACGCCGGCCACTATGCGCCGGTGGCCAAGCGCCTGGCGGAACTGGCGGCCAGTTATGCGCCGGCCCGCTGGGTCGATATCGGTTGTGGCGAGGGCTATTACACCGCGCAGATCGCCGAGGCTTTGCCCGATGCTGACGGTTACGCGCTGGATATCTCGAAGGAAGCGGTCAAACGCGCCTGCAAACGCAATCCTTCGCTGACGTGGTTGATTGCGAGCATGGCCCGTGTGCCTTTGGCTTCCGGCAGTTGCCAGTTTCTGGCCAGCGTCTTCAGTCCGCTGGACTGGGAAGAGGCCAAGCGCCTGCTCAGCGTCGGCGGTGGCCTGATGAAAGTCGGCCCGACCAGCGGCCATCTGATGGAGCTGCGCGAACGCCTGTACGACGAAGTGCGCGAATACACCGACGACAAGCACCTGGCCCTGGTGCCGGAAGGCATGGCGCTGGCGCACAGTGAAACCCTCGAGTTCAAGCTGACGCTGGACAAGCCCGAGGATCGTGCCAACCTGCTGGCGATGACACCCCACGGCTGGCGCGCCAGTGCCGAGCGCCGTGCGGCGGTGATCGAGCAGACCGAGCCGTTCGTGACCACCGTGTCGATGCGCTACGATTATTTCGTTCTTCAATAACTTTTGGACTCGGGCAAGCAGCCCGGGGCCGGCTAAATCCGCGAATGGATTTTTCAGACCCGCAGTGAGGATATCCATGCGCCAACCGGACATCGAGATTTACCTGAAAGACGCCGACGTCGACCACAAGGCCATTTCCGCCTGGCTGGGCGCCGCCCTTGGCCCGTGCAGCGACTGGGTACAGAAAGGTCAGACCTACAAGTGCAAGGCCGGCAACATCCCGGTGACCTGGCTGCCGAAAGCCGTGGGCAAGTGGAACAGCCTGTACCTGGAAAGCGACCAGACGCCATGGGACGACGACATCGCCTGCGCCCGTGCAGCGTTTGCCGCGCTGAACGTCGAAGTGCGCTGCGCGCCGGGGACGTGGGTCGAGGAAGAAGGTGAGGAAACGGCGGATCGCTGGATCCGGATCAGCGCCGACGGTGAAGAAGAGATCACCTGGAAAACTGCGTAAAACCAGCAGCACAGAACCCATGTGGGAGCGGGCTTGCTCGCGAATGCGGTGTGTCAGTCGATATCAATGCTGACTGACACATCGCATTCGCGAGCAAGCCCGCTCCCACAATGATTTTCGGTGTTCTGAAGATTTGCGTTACAGGCCTACAACATCCTCGGCCTGCAACCCCTTCTGCCCTTCCACCACCGCATATTCAACCTGCTGACCTTCGGTCAGCGAACGGTGGCCTTCACCGCGGATCGCGCGGTAGTGCACGAACACGTCCACCCCGTCTTCGCGCTGAATGAAGCCGTAGCCCTTGGCGTCGTTGAACCACTTCACGTTGCCGGTTTCACGTGTTGCCATCTGTTCATACTCCTTTTTTATTATTGAACAGGCTTTTCGCAGGAAAGCCTTTGCGGAACGTCAGCCTGCGTCCGACGTCCATAAAAGGGCCCCGGCGACAGACCGCCGAGTATATGACAGGCGGCAAAACTCTCAACAGGAGATTACTTCGCCGCTTTTTTGCCGATTTTCGAGTAATCCGGCAAACTGTCGACCGCCCGAGCAAACGCTCGGTTTATCCACTCACGCAGAAGCCGTATGACCCGTTCCCCGTTCCGCCGTCTTGTGTTTGGCACCTTGCGCCGACTGTTGTATCTCTGGGTTCGCTCCGAGACGATCAACCAGTCGTCCTTCACCCTCAACCTCGACCGCAGTCGTCCGGTGTTCTACGTCCTGCAAAACCCATCGCTCACCGATCTGGCGGTGGTCGACACCGAGTGCACCAAGGCCGGTCTGCCGCGCCCGGTGTTGCCAGTGTCCGTGGGTTCACTGATCGAACCGGCGGCGTTCTTCTACCTGACGCCGGACCCGGACTGGCTCGGCCGCCAGGACAAGCGCGGCGCACCGCCGACCCTGACCCGACTGGTCAGCGCCCTCAGTCAGAATGCCGCCGAAGATGCGCAGATCATTCCGGTCAGCGTGTTCTGGGGCCAGTCGCCGGATAGCGAAAACAGCCCGTGGAAACTGCTGTTCGCCGACAGCTGGGCCGTCACCGGGCGCCTGCGTCGGCTGCTGAGCATCATGATTCTGGGGCGCAAGACCCGCGTGCAATTCTCCGCGCCGATCCACCTGCGCGAACTGATCGAACACAACAAGGGCCACGAGCGCACCGTGCGCATGGCTCAGCGAATCCTGCGGGTGCACTTCCGCAATCTCAAGGCTGCGGTAATCGGCCCGGACATTTCCCACCGCCGTAACCTCGTCAAAGGTCTGCTCAACCAGCCGCTGGTCAGGCAAGCGATCCTCGATGAAGCCGAGCGCGAAAACATCTCCCCGGAAAAAGCCAAGGCCCAGGCCCTGCGCTACGGCAACGAGATCGCCTCGGACTACACCTACACCGCGATCCGCTTTCTGGAAGTGGTGCTGAGCTGGTTCTGGAACAAGATCTACGACGGGATCAAGGTCAATCACATCGAAGGCGTGCAGAAGGTTGCCCAAGGTCACGAAGTGATCTACGTGCCGTGCCACCGCAGTCACATCGACTATCTCTTGCTGTCGTACTTGCTGTTTCGTAACGGCCTGACCCCGCCGCACATTGCCGCCGGGATCAACCTCAACATGCCGGTGATCGGCAGTCTGCTGCGTCGTGGCGGTGCGTTCTTCATGCGCCGCACGTTCAAGGGCAACCCGCTGTACACCTCGGTGTTCAACGAATACCTGCATACCCTGTTCACCAAGGGTTTCCCGGTCGAGTACTTCGTCGAGGGCGGCCGCTCGCGTACCGGGCGCATGCTGCAACCGAAAACCGGGATGCTGGCGATCACCATGCGCAGCTTTCTGCGGTCCTCGCGGATGCCGATCGTGTTCGTGCCGGTGTACATCGGCTACGAGCGCGTGCTTGAAGGGCGGACTTACCTCGGTGAACTGCGTGGCGCGAGCAAGAAGAAAGAATCGATTTTCGACATCTTTAAAGTCATCGGCGCGCTCAAGCAGCGCTTCGGCCAGGTGGCGGTGAACTTCGGCGAACCGATCAAACTCGCGGAGTTCCTCGACAGTGAGCAGCCGGGCTGGCGCCAGCAGGAGCTGGGCCCGCAGTTCAAACCGGCGTGGCTCAACGAAACCACCAATCGCCTCGGCGAAAAAGTCGCGCAGCACCTGAACGAAGCGGCGGCGATCAACCCGGTCAACCTGGTGGCGCTGGCGTTGCTGTCGACCACTCGTCTGGCACTGGATGATCGGGCCATGGCGCGGGTGCTGGATCTGTATCTGGCGCTGTTGCGCAAGGTTCCGTACTCGCCGCACACCACGTTGCCGGAGGGTGATGGCCGGGCGTTGATCGAGCATGTGAAGGACATGGATCTGCTGTCCGAACAGAACGATGCGCTGGGCAAGATTCTCTATCTGGACGAACAGAACGCCGTCCTGATGACCTACTACCGCAACAACGTGCTGCACATCTTCGCCCTGCCGGCGTTGCTCGCGAGTTTCTTCCAGAGCACTTCGCGCATGAGCCGCGAGCAGATCCTGCGCTACACCCGTGCGCTGTATCCGTATCTGCAGGCGGAGTTGTTCATCCGCTGGAACCTGGACGAACTGGATGCGGTGATCGATCAGTGGCTGGAGGCGTTCGTCGAACAAGGCCTGCTGCGTTTCGAGAAAGACGTGTACCTGCGCCCGGCGCCGAGCTCACGGCATTTCGTGCTTCTGACTCTGCTGTCGAAGAGCATCGCCCAGACCCTGCAGCGCTTCTACATGACCGTATCGTTGTTGCTCAACGCCGGCCAGAACACCATCAGCGCTGAGGAACTGGAAGACCTGTGCACGGTCATGGCCCAGCGTCTGTCGATCCTGCATGGACTGAACGCGCCGGAGTTCTTCGACAAGAGCCTGTTCCGCCACTTCATCCAGACGATGCTCGATCTTGACGTTCTGCGTCGCGACGAAGCGGGCAAGTTGAGTTATCACGAACTGCTTGGAGAACTGGCCGAAGGTGCGGCGAAACGGGTGTTGCCTGCGGAAATTCGATTGTCGATCCGTCAGGTGGCGTTGCATCGCAGTGAAGATGCGGCCGATCAGCCCGCCACCCCTGCGCAGAGCGACTAAATTCCTACAGGCGCCAGGCTTCTTCTGGCGCCGTCGATATGGAGATATCCGATGAAAAAACTATCCCTGCTGGCCGCAGCCACTTTGCTCAGCGCCTGCCAATCGACCTCGCCAGCCGGCAAGGCCAGCCTCGACGGCGAAGTGTTCTACCTGCAACGCATCGCCCTGCCACCAAGCGCGACCTTGAGTGTAAGCCTGCAGGACGTTTCGCTGGCCGATGCGCCGGCTGTCGTGCTCGATGAACAGAAAGGCCCGATCAAGGGACAAGTGCCGCTGCCGTTCCATTTGAGCTACGATCCGGCACAGGTCAAACCCGGCCACCGCTACTCGGTCAGCGCACGCATCGAGGTTAACGGCGAGCTGATGTTCATCACCACCGAAAACCATGCCGTGCAGCTTGATGGCAAGGATCCGCAGCCACTGAAGATCCGCGTCGACGCCGCCCGCTAACGCTCTTATGAACAAGGAAGCCTTGATGCTCCGCCCTACCCTTCGCTTCGCCGGCCTGTGTGCGGGCCTGATGATCTCCGCCAGCGCCATGGCCCTGTCCCTCAGCGACCTGTCGCAAGGCGACGCCACCGGCGGCCTCAAGGATGCCCTGACCCAGGGTGCGCAACTGGCCGTCAAACAACTCGGCACCCCCGGTGGCTTCAGCAATAACCCGGACGTAAAAATCGAACTGCCGGGCAAACTCGGCAAAGTCGCCGGCAAGATGAAAGCGTTCGGCATGGGCGCCCAGGTCGATGAACTGGAAACCGCCATGAACAAGGCCGCGGAAACCGCCGTGACCCAGGCTCAGCCGATCCTGGTCGACGCCGTGAAGAAAATGAGCGTGGCCGACGCCAAAGGCATCCTCAGCGGTGGCAGCGACTCCGCCACCCAATACCTGGACAAATCCAGCCGCGAACAAATCCGCGCCAAGTTCCTGCCGATCGTCAAACAGGCGACCGACAAGGTAGGCGTAGCACAGAAGTACAACTCGTTCGCCGGCCAGGCTGCGACGTTGGGTGTGGTCGACGCGAAGAGCGCCAACATCGAAAGCTACGTCACCGAACAAGCGCTGAACGGCCTGTTCGAGATGATTGGCAAACAGGAAGAAACCATCCGCAAGAACCCGGCCGCTGCGGCGACGAGTCTGGCGAAGAAGGTGTTTGGCAGCCTCTAGGCCAACGCTGCACGGGAGCGAGACAACTCGCTTCCGTCCTTCAACACACTGGCTGGACTGCGTAAAAAGAACACCCACTCGCTGCCCATTTTCCTTTTCTCGAAGACCTGTAATTCGACCAGTCCATTCAGGGCCGACATCGCAGTGCTGCAAGAACAACCCAAGTGTTCCCTCACGTTGCTCGCCGTAAACTCCTTCGCCACTCCGCTCTTGGCCACCTGATACAGCGCCCGCTGCCTTGGCGTCAGCCGCTCGAAAAAACCCGACGCCATCAGCCAGCGCTCAAAGTCTTCCGTGAACGCCAGGCTTTTGCGGTAGACATCCGTGAAGCGACTGACCGCACGCTGAATCACCGAACACTGAAACTCGATGAAATACGTCAGATCCAGTTCATCGGCCTCGCTATGCAAATACGACCGTCCGTACTTCACCGGCGCATTGCGCAGCAAAGGACTGATCGCAATGTAGCGAAATGCCGAAAACTCGTGCTTGAACATGAACCAGTAGAACAACGCCCTCGCAACCCGTCCGTTGCCATCGCGAAACGGATGTTCGTAGCCCAGAGAAAAATGCAGCGTGATCGCCTTGATCAACGGGTGCAGGTAGTCCTTTTCTTGAGGTGAACCGAGTGGCTGATTGATCCAGCGCATGAGCCTCTGCAAACGCATCACCAGCCCGACAGCGGGCGGCGGTGTATGCACCGTGTTGCCCTCGCCATCCTGTACCACCACTTCATCGTTCGTCCTGAACAAACCGGGACTGTATTGCGCGTCATCGATCCCCTCGACGCCCACCCGATGCATTGCCGCAATCAAGTCGACGCTCAAGGGTTGATAACGGTTTTCCCAGGCGAAATTCATCATCCTGTAATTGCCCATGACCATGCGTTCATCCGGCGTGCGGGGCTGCCGTTGATACTTGAGCATGTCCTTGGCAACTCGCGTGGTCGTTGCCGCACCTTCCAACTGGCTGCTGGCGATCACTTCGTCTTCGATCAGATCATTGAGCAAATAACTGAAATGCGACCGTTCGCCAATCTGCCCGGTCATGCATTCCAGCGAAGCGGAAGTCGTCTGCAGATCGACGGCCGAAAGGGTTTTCCGGGCCGATGGCGTCAGCAAATACTTGCCCCACTGCGGCGGCTCACCCAATGGCAGGAGATTGATGTACTGCGCAGCCCTCGCCCTCTTCACCAACGCCCAACACAAACGAGCGTCCAGCCCCGGCGCCCAGCGATAGCGCAAATCCTCGAGAGACAAATAACGCCCCCGATCATCGAGAGGCTTGAGCAGCGCCAGATAATCCCCCAGATGCTGCTTGTGCGGCGCCCGCGCCAACAAGTCGAACACCGGATCGGACCGTCCTTTCAATACTGGCGGCTTCTTCATGAAAAACCTCTCGACCACTCATAAAAACAGAGAACCGAGTACAACACCCAGACCAGACGGCCTCAATATCAGAAAATTCTGAAAAAGCTGTAAGAGACACCGCAGCATGCGGCACAGCCGCCCCACTCAACACGATGAGCGTTAGCTCGAGTACCGCTTTTGACGTGCCGGCCCCATCGGCAGGCTGAGTGGAGGGATTTATCCGGGGGTAGGCGCGAAGCGCCGTTCGACGAAGTCGAACACATCGAGAGGAGGTGCAGCGAAGCAAACCGGAGGCGATGCCCCCGGATGAATCCCGGAACGAAGGAACACCGAGCCAAAGCGAGGTGCCGTACGCCGGGGCCAAGCCTTTTGCTTACTTTTCGGCGTTTGGAAAAGTGAGCCGCTGTAAGAGCGGAACCGCCAGCGGCAACACCCGAAGCAACGGATATTCACAAAGAACACCCAGAGCCTGGTCGGCCCAAAGGCCGCCACGCTCAACAAAGCAAATCAACCGTCCCGACGAACCCTGAACCAAGCCGCATACAACGCCGGCAAAAACAAAAGCGTCAAAGCAGTCGCCACAATCAACCCGCCCATGATCGCCACCGCCATCGGCCCGAAAAACACACTGCGTGAAAGCGGAATCATCGCCAGCACCGCCGCCAACGCCGTCAACACAATCGGCCGGAACCGGCGCACGGTCGCCTCAATGATCGCCTGCCAAGGCTTCAGGCCCGCCGCAATATCCTGCTCGATCTGATCCACCAGAATCACCGAGTTGCGCATGATCATCCCCGACAGCGCAATCGTCCCCAGCATCGCCACAAACCCGAACGGCTGACGGAACACCAGCAGAAACAGCGTCACCCCGATCAGCCCCAGCGGCGCCGTCAGAAACACCATCGCCGTGCGCGAGAAACTGCGCAACTGCACCATCAGCAAGGTCAGGACCACGACAATGAACATCGGCACGCCGGCGTTCACCGACTTCTGCCCGCGCTCGGAATCTTCTACGGTGCCGCCGACGTCCAGCAGATAACCGTCAGGCAATTCGGCACGGATCGGATCGAGGGTCGGCTGGATCTGTTTCACCAGCGTTGCCGGTTGCTCCTTGCCATAGATATCGGCCCGCACCGTCACAGTCGGCAGTCGGTTGCGATGCCAGATGATGCCTTCCTCGAAGCCATATTCCAGCGTGGCAATCTGCGACAGCGCGACGCTGCGACCGTTGTCGGTCGGCACCGCCAGACTCGGCAGCAGCGACAGTTCGGTGCGCTCATGCACGGTGCCGCGCAGGAGGATTTCGATCAGTTCGTTGTCTTCGCGGTACTGGCTGACACTGGAACCGGTCAGCGAGCTCTGAAGGAATTTCGCCAGGTTCGCCGTGCTGACGCCCAGGGCCCGGGCGCGATCCTGATCGATGTTCAGATACACGACCTTGCTCGGCTCTTCCCAGTCCAGATGCACGTTCACTACGTGCGGATTCTCGCGCACCTTGGCCGCGACTTTCCGGGCCAGCGCACGGACCTCTTCGATGTGCTCGCCCGTGACGCGGAACTGCACCGGATAGCCAACCGGCGGGCCGTTCTCCAGTCGCGTGACCCGTGAGCGCAGGGCCGGGAATTGTTCGTTGAGGGTATCGATCAGCCACGTCCGCAGCGCTTCACGCTCCTCGATGGTTTTCGCCAACACCACGAACTGGGCAAAGCTCGCTGCCGGCAGTTGCTGATCCAGCGGCAGATAGAAACGTGGTGAGCCAGTACCGACGTAGGCCACGTAATTGTCGATGCCGGCGTGATCCTTGAGCATCGCTTCCAGTCGCTTGACCTCTGCGGTGGTGTTGGCCAGCGAAGCGCCTTCCGCCAGTTTCAGATCAACCATCAGCTCCAGTCGGTTGGAGGCCGGGAAGAACTGCTGCGGGACGAACTTGAACAACATCACCGAAGCGACAAACAGCCCCACCGTCAGCACGATCACCGTTTTACGCCGACGCACGCACCACTCCACCAGACGTCGAACCCGCTGATAAAACGGTGTGGCATAAGGATCCGGCTGACCGTCACCACTGCCGTGTTTGGCCGCGTGAATTTTCGCCAGGTCCGGCAGGAGTTTTTCCCCGAGGTACGGCACAAACATCACCGCCGCCACCCACGAAGCCAGCAACGCGATGGTGACGACCTGAAAGATCGAGCGGGTGTATTCACCGGTGCCGGACTGCGCGGTGGCAATCGGCAGGAACCCTGCGGCGGTGATCAGCGTACCGGTGAGCATCGGGAATGCGGTGCTGGTCCAGGCGTAACTGGCCGCCTTGATCCGGTCGAAGCCCTGCTCCATTTTGATCGCCATCATTTCCACGGCGATGATCGCGTCGTCCACCAGCAAGCCCAGCGCCAGCACCAGCGCGCCGAGGGAAATCTTGTGCAGCCCTATGCCGAGGTAATACATGCAGGCGAAGGTCATCGCCAGCACCAGCGGAATGGTCAGCGCCACCACCATGCCGGTGCGCACGCCAAGGGAGAAGAAGCTCACCAGCAACACGATGGCCAGCGCTTCGACCAACACCTGGACGAACTCGCCGACTCCACTTTTCACCGCCGCCGGCTGATCGGACACCTTGCGCAGCTGCATGCCGGCCGGGAGGTTTTTCTGGAGGCGGGAGAATTCGGTTTCCAGGGCCTTGCCCAGCACCAGAATGTCGCCGCCGTCCTTCATCGCTACCGCCAGCCCGATCGCGTCTTCGCCCATGAAGCGCATGCGTGGCGCCGGCGGATCGTTGAAACCGCGCCGCACGTCGGCGACATCGGAGATGCGGAAGGTACGATCACCGACCCGGATCGGGAAGTTCCGGATCTCGTCGACTGTCTGAAAATTCCCCGAAACCCGTAGCTGTAATCGCTCGCTGCCGGTCTCGAAGAAGCCGGCGGTGGACACCGCGTTCTGCTCTTCCAGCGCCTGCTGGACTGCCGCCAGCGGCAAGCCGAGGGTGGCGAGTTTGACGTTGGACAGCTCGACCCAGATCTTCTCGTCCTGCAGCCCGAGCAAGTCGACCTTGCCCACGTCCTTGACCCGTTGCAGCTGGATCTGGATGCGGTCGGCGTAATCCTTGAGCACGGCGTAGTCGAAACCGTCGCCGGTCAGGGCGTAAATATTGCCGAACGTGGTGCCGAATTCATCGTTGAAGAACGGGCCCTGAATGCCCGGCGGCAAAGTCTGGCGGATATCGCCGACCTTCTTGCGCACCTGATACCAGAGGTCCGGGATCTCCACCGAATGCATCGAGTCGCGGGCGATGAAGGTGACCTGTGATTCACCGGGACGGGAGAACGAAACAATGCGTTCGTACTCACCGGTTTCCATCAGTTTCTTTTCGATGCGCTCGGTGACCTGGCGCGAGACTTCCTGCGCTGTGGCGCCGGGCCAGCGGGTCTGGATGACCATGGCCTTGAAGGTGAACGGCGGGTCTTCACTCTGGCCGAGTTTGGTGTAGGACAAGGCGCCGACGATGGCCAGCAAAAGCATCAGGAACAGTACGATCTGGCGATTACGCAGCGCCCATTCGGAAAGGTTGAAGCGCATCGGGACTTACTCCTTGTCCGCCAGATTGACCACACGGTTGGAGCGATCCACGGGACGCACCTGCTGCCCTTCCAGCAGCACATGCACGCCGGCGGCCACGACCCAGTCGCTGGCGTTGAGGCCTTCGAGCACCGGCACGGTTTTCTCGCCGAACGGGCCGATGCGCACGGGCGTCTTTTTCAAGGTGTTGTTGGCGCTGACGACCCAGACGTAGGTCGCGCCGTTTTCAGCGGTCAGGGCCGAGAGCGGCACCGACAGCGGGATCACGTCGGCGGTCTGGACGAACACCCGGGCGCTCTGGCCGAGTTCGACAGGCACGTTGCCGGCGGTGAAGGCGATGCGGGCGGCGAAGGTTCGGGATTTCGGATCGGCCGCTGGCGACAGTTCACGGATTTTGCCGGCGAAGCGCTGGTTCGGTTGCGTCCACAGCTCCACGGACACAGGCTGGCCGACCTTGAACCGGCCGAAGCTTTGCTCCGGCAGGCTGATCGACACTTCGCGTTCGCCATCGGTGGCGAGGGTGAATACGGTCTGCCCGGCGGCGACCACTTGCCCGACTTCCACCGAACGCTTGGCGACCACACCGTCCTGAGGCGCGCGCAATACGGCGTAACTGGCTTGATTGGTCGAGACGTTGAATTCGGCTTTGATCTGTTTGAGGCGGGCCTCACCGGAGCGGTAGAGGTTTTCGGCATTGTCGTAGGCCGAGCGGCTGACCATCTGCCGTTCCATCAGGGTCTTGTAGCGGTCACGCTCGGCGCGCACCAGATTCAGATTGGCTTCGGCGGCGGTGACCTGGGCGCGGGTGGCTTCCAGTTGCAGGCGTACGTCCTGCGGATCGAGTTCGGCCAGGGGTTGATCGGCCTTCACGCGCTGGCCTTCCTCGACCAGTCGTCGGCTGACTTTGCCGCCAATGCGGAACGCCAGATCCGGTTCATAGCGGGCGCGAACCTCGCCCGGATAACTTTCCATCGCCTGCGCCGAAGGCTCTGGCTGTACCACCATGGCCGGTCGCACGCTGACTGGCGTCACCTCTTCCTTGCCACATGCCGACAATAAAAACGCCAGAGTGACTGGCACCGCAAAGGACAACGCATGGCGGAACATGGTGAAGGACCTTTCGCTAAGGAGGCTTGGAATATTTATACTGGCCGGTATGTTATTAATAGCAAACTCACCAGTCCAGTATTAAAAGCGAAGAATGTCGAACAATCTTTCAGCTCCAAACGGCCCCGGCCGCCCGAAGGATCCGGCCAAGCGCCAGGCGATTCTCGAAGCGGCGAAAATCCTGTTCCTGAGTCACGGCTATGCCAACACCAGCATGGACGCGGTGGCCGCCGAGGCTGGCGTGTCGAAGCTGACGGTCTATAGCCATTTCAATGACAAGGAGACGCTGTTTTCCGCCGCCGTCGTGGCCAAATGCGAGGAGCAATTGCCGCCGCTGTTCTTCGAATTGCCGGACGGCATCGCGGTGGAAAATGTGTTGCTGAACATTGCCAGAGGCTTTCACCACCTGATCAACAGCGATGAGTCGGTGAACCTGCATCGCCTGATCATGGCGCTGGGCAGTCAGGATCCGAAGCTGTCGCTGATCTTCTTCGAGGCCGGCCCGCAGCGCATGGTGCAAGGCATGGAGCGACTTCTGCGGCGGATCGATGAAACTGGTGCGCTGCGCATCGACAACCCGCACAACGCCGCCGAGCATTTCTTCTGCCTGATCAAGGGCGCGGGGAATTTCCGGTTGCTGTATGGCTGCGGTGAACCACTGACCGGCGAGGCGGCGGAAAGCCATGTGCAGGAAGTGGTCGAGCTGTTCATGCGGGCCTATCGACCCTGAAAATAAAAATCCCACGCCATGCGTGGGATTTTCTTATGCGACGGCTCAGGCCTTGAGCGCTTTCTTCGGGTAGATGTCGTAGCGGCTGGATTTGCCATCCAGCGCATGGCTCGGCTTCGGCCCTTCGATGCACGGCGCCTTGCGCGGGCGCTTGACCACCACCCGGTGCGTGGCCAGCGCCAATGCCGCTTCAAGCAGGGCCGGTGCATCCGGATCGTCGCCCACCAGCGGGCGGAACAGGCGCATTTCCTTCTTCACCAAGGCGGTTTTCTCGCGGTGCGGGAACATCGGGTCGAGGTAGATCACCTGCGGCGGCTCGCCTTCCCAGTTGCGCATCACATCGATGGAGTTGCCTTTGAGCAGGGTCATCCGCGCCACGATCGGTGCCACGTCGAAATCTTCCGCCGCCCGGGCCAGGCCATCTTCCAGCAGCGCGCCGATCAGCGGTTGACGCTCGATCAGGCTCATCTCGCAGCCCAGGCTCGCCAGCACGAACGCATCCTTCCCGAGCCCCGCCGTGGCATCCAGCACCCGCGGACGCACGCCCTGGGCGATACCGACCGCCTTGGCGATCATCTGTCCACTGCCACCACCGTACAACCGACGATGGGCCGCACCGCCCTCGACGAAGTCGACCCGCACCGGGCCCGGCGCATCCGGCCCCAGTTGTTGCAGCTGCAAGCCCTGCTCGCCGACCTGCAAGGCAAACTCGCCGTCGGCCACCTGCAACGGCAGATTCAGGCGCTGCGCCCACTGCTCGGCCTGCGCTTCGAACGTCGGGCCGAGGGCTTCGACATGGATGCGGCAGGCCGCAGGTTGCTCAATCATGGAAAACACGCTCAAAAAAGTTAAGGATCGGCAAAAACCGCCGATAACCCAATCAACGCGCATTTTGCCAGAGCTGAGCGTCGACCGAAAAAAATGTCAGGCATTCTTCCCACATCGATTGGCTACATTTCGCCCACAGGCGATTTCAGCCGTCATAACACTCAAGCATTGGGCGGCGTCAGCCACCTGTGGCAGGATTTCTTTGCCCAGGCACTGGCCGAACAATCGAGTGATGTGGTGCCGGCCTGCGGGACATTCCCACCGGTCGATCTGGAAAGCCCTGAAGAACCGACTGTCGGCAGCGAACTGCACGCCCACATCATCGACCAGCGCGAATGCGATGTAGTGGAAACCCAGGTACGCCCACCCGAGCCGCTGTTCCTGCCGATTGCCGAAATCGATATGACACTGGCCGAGCCGTACCCACCGTTCCCGCCGGAAGACATCAAGACTCAGCAAAAGCAGCAGGACTTCGACAGCAGCTGGGTTCGTCCTGTCGTGATCAACAACGGCCAGCCGATTCCGGAACCGGGCCCTGCCCCGCAGAAAAAGCCGCTGTACCTGCCGATCGCCGAGTTCGACCTGGATCTGCTGCAACCTTACCCGCCGTTCCCGCCGGAAGAGATCGTCGAACAGCAGAAAGCCCTGGACTTCGATAACGGCTGGGTACGCCCGATCGTTCAGCAGAACCTGCGCATCGCCGCCTGATCCCGCCTCGCTTCAATCCTTGAAGAATTGATTGGCCTTGGCGTACGGCATCGAACGCGAAGTGAAACCGAACGTGCCCGATTGCTGGATTTCCTCGGCAGCCCGGAAGAATTCGCCAAACGCCGCCAGCGCCAGCGCCGAGCCGGTACTGATGCGCTTCACACCCATTTCTTCCAGTTGCAGCACGGTCAGTTTCAGGCTACCGGACATCAACACGTTGACCGGTTTCGGCGCCACTGCGCGCACCACCGCCAATACTTCTTCAGCCGTCCTCAAACCCGGAGCATAGAGCACGTCGGCCCCTGCTTCGGCGAACGCCTGCAGGCGGCGAATGGTGTCATTTATATCCGGATTGCCGTGCAGGTAGTTTTCCGCGCGGGCCGTCAGGGTGAAGGGAAACGGTAAGGTTCGAACAGCGGCAACGGCGGCTTCGACCCGTGCCACGGCGTGTTCGAAACAGTAGATCGGAGCGTCCGGACGGCCAGTGGCATCTTCGATCGAGCCACCCACGGCGCCCGCTTCGGCGGCGCGCAGCAGGCTTTGCGCCGACTCGGCCGGAGCGTCGGCAAAACCGTTTTCCAGATCCACCGCCACGGGCAGATCCGTGGCTGCAGCAATTGCCCGAACATTATTCAGGGTTTCTTCGAGACCAAGCGCGCCATCGGGTTTGCCCTGGGAAAACGCATAACCGGCACTGGTGGTCGCCAACGCTTGGTAGCCCAGACTGGCAAGCATCTTCGCGGAACCGGCATCCCACGGATTGGGAATCACGAAAATCCCGGGACGTTCATGCAAGGCTTTGAAGGCTTCGGCTTTACGGACTTGTTCTTTGCGGGCTTGGGCGTCCATCGGCAGGCTCCTGGGCAGAAAAAATCCGCCTCAGAGCAAACCAAGTTGCTCGGCGGCGGGTTCTCTGTATAGCTCAGGCAGCGATGGCAGGCCAGGCAAACGTTGCATCAGCTGTGCATGGAATCGCTGCGCGAGTTTGGCCGCCAGGATGTTATCGGCGGTGTGCAGAAAGATGTAAGGCGTGCGGCCCTCTTCGATCCACTCGGCAATCTTCGCCACCCACGGCACCAGGAACGGATCGTTGGCCTCAAGCTCGGGATGGCCGATGAAGCGCACCTGCGGGAATTGGGTGAACGCTGCCGGGCGGGTTGGCACGCGGGGCTTTTTCGATTGAGCGTGGATTACCGAAGACTCGGTGGACAGGCAACTGAACAGCGCGCGCGGATCGAGGCAGATGCGCTCCACACCGCGATCCAGCAGCAGGCGATTGAGCAGGCGTTCACTTTCGCCCTTGGCGAAGAACTGCTCATGGCGCACTTCCACCGCCAGCGGTCGATCAAACGCGTCGATGAAGGCTGCGAGCTCTGGCAAACGTTGTGGAGTGAAGCTTTTCGACAGTTGCAGCCACAGTGGCGATACGCGTTCGCCGAGCGGGCCAAGCAGCTGGATGAAGGTTTCGGCGGCGGTCAGTTGATCGCGCAAGTCACCGTCGTGGCTGATGTCGCCGGGGAATTTGGCGGTGAAGCGAAAGTGTTCGGGCATGACCTCGGCCCAACGCTGCACGGTGGCCGGCGACGGACTGGCGTAGAAAGTCGTATTGCCTTCCACGGCGTTGAACACTTGCGAATAGAGACCGAGGAAATCGGAGGTCTTGGCGTCTACCGGATACAGATACTCGCGCCAGGCGTTTTCACTCCAGGACGGGCAACCGAGGTAGTAAGGCAGATCCATCAGATGTACAGATCGAGGCCCAGCACGTCTGCGTCCCAATCGACAAAACCGGCGGTGCTCAGGTAGCTGGCCAGGGCCATGGCCACGCTTTTCTTCATCGCACGGTGATAAATCATGTCTTGTTGGCGGGCGGGCAGATTGCTCAGGCGTTGCGCGGAGGCCTTGGCGGCGCGGGCAGCCAGTTGCGCTTCGGTGGGGAATTCCAGCTCGCCTTCAATATCCTCGACGGATTCATCCAGCGCCGGATTGCCTTTGCGAGGCTTGCGCTTGATGGGGTAGGAATGAGTGGAAACGCCGTCTATACGCATAAAGTCATGCTCGGTATCGATGATGGCAATTTAGCGGCACCTGACCGACTTAGCAAATCGCCGAGTGATAACTAGAACACATAAAAGACAAAAGGTTTAAAGCGCGGGGTTGGAAACGGACGATTGGCAGGCATTTGCAAGACCCTGCGGCGAATGCCACAGGGTCGAAATCATCAGCGGGCTTTCGGCGTGGCGACTTTATCGCGCAGGTAAACCGGCTGGGCGTCGTCGGCCGGAATCGACTCGCCACGTTCCCAGGCGAATCGCGCCAGCGTCAGCAGATCTTCGGCGTGGGGCAACATGCCCGCATCGGAACCGCTCAGGCTGACAGCGATGCGTTCGCCGTAGCCCCAACCGGTGCCGGCTCCGAACCAGTCGCCAGCCGCATCGTCCGGCAGCGCGGCGACTTCCGGCGGCAGCACCGCCTCGGTGCCGACCAGACGCATCTCCCCGGCCGTCTCGCGGTAGCAGCCCCAATACACTTCATCCATGCGCGCATCGATGGCCGCTGCGACCTGGCTCACGCCGTGTTCGCGATAAGCGCGTTGCGCGAGTACCGCGAGGTTCGACACCGGCAATACCGGACGATCCAGCGCGAACGCCAGGCCTTGCACCACGCCGATGGCGATCCGCACACCGGTGAATGCGCCCGGGCCGCGACCGAAGGCAATCGCGTCCACCGCTTGCAGCGTGGTGCCGGCGTCGGCCAGCAATTGCTGGATCATCGGCAGCAGTTTCTGCGCGTGCAGGCGCGGGATCACCTCGTAATGGCTCGTGACCTTGCCGTCATGCAGCAAGGCAACGGAGCAAGCTTCAGTCGCGGTGTCCAGGGCCAGCAAGGTGCTCATCGATGTGTCCGTAAATCAGGTGGGGAAAAGTGCGCCAGTATAAACAACTACGGCCCGCAAGCGGGCCGTGGATGATGCAGCGGATCAGGTTTTTCAGCTCAGAGCTTCAAGAACCTTGGCGGTGATCGCTTCAACCGAACCGACACCCGGGATGTGGCTGTACTTCGGCTTGCCGTTGGCGGCCGACAGCTTCTGGTAGAAATCCACCAGCGGTTTGGTCTGCGAGTGATAGACCGACAGGCGATGACGCACGGTTTCTTCGGTGTCGTCCTTGCGCTGCACCAGTTCTTCACCGGTGATGTCGTCTTTACCGGCAATCTTCGGCGGGTTGTAGACGATGTGGTACACGCGGCCGCTGGCCTCGTGAACGCGACGGCCAGCGATACGCTGAACGATTTCTTCGTCTTCAACGGCGATTTCAACCACGGCATCCAGCTCGACACCGGCGGTCACCAGCGCTTCAGCCTGAGGAATGGTGCGCGGGAAACCGTCGAACAGGAAACCGTTGGCGCAGTCAGCCTGAGCGATGCGGTCCTTTACCAGTGCGATGATCAGGTCATCCGACACCAGGCCGCCGGCATCCATGATGCTCTTGGCCTTGATGCCCAGCTCGGTGCCGGCCTTGACCGCAGCACGCAGCATGTCGCCGGTGGAGATTTGCGGAATGCCGAATTTCTCGGTGATGAACTTAGCCTGAGTACCTTTACCGGCCCCGGGAGCTCCCAGCAGAATGACGCGCATTAGATGTGCTCCTCAATTTTTTTATAAAAAGCTTTTGCAAAACAACGGATTCGCCTCATGGGGCGAAATCCTGGAAATAGGGTCGTGACCGCCCAAACGGCCAGAGGCTGACCAAGATACACAGCAGGCTGCGCCCACACAAGACGCCAAAAGTCGGAGAAACCGGCGCCTGCCGCGACCTTGCGACGCGGTTCCCCAAGTCGCAACCCCATCATTAACTGTCGCTTGCCCGCATTTTTCCCACGCTCGATAAACGGCACCCGACGTTTGCCCCGGGTGCCCCGCCCCACGCAGAAAACCTTAGCCGGTATTTCGCAAACCGGCGGCAATCCCCGCCACAGACACCAGCAACGCCTGTTCTACCGGGCTGTCCTGCTCGACGTTCGACTGTCGCGAACGCGCCAGCAGTTCGGCCTGCAATAGATGCAGCGGGTCGAGATAGGTGTTGCGCAGGCGGATGAATTCCAGGGTGTCCGGGCTATGTGCCAGCAGTTGCGACTGACCGGTCAGGCCGAGGACCACGGAACATGCCTGCGACAATAGGTCGCGTAAGTGCACACCCAAAGGTAACAAGTCCGACTCCACCAGTCGCTCGTCGTAGGACAGCGCAATGTCGGCGTCGGCCTTGGCCAGGACCATTTCCAGCATGTCGATGCGGGTGCGGAAAAACGGCCACTGCTCGCGCATCTGCCCCAGCAGCTCGCCTTCGCCGCGCTCCAGCGCCTTGCTCAGCGCCGTTTCCCAGCCGAGCCACGCAGGCAGCATCAAACGCGTCTGGGTCCAGCCGAAGATCCACGGAATCGCCCGCAGGCTTTCGATGCCGCCGGCGCGACGCTTGGCCGGACGGCTGCCCAACGGCAAACGTCCCAGCTCCTGCTCGGGTGTCGACTGGCGGAAATACTCGACGAATTGCGGATTTTCCCGGACCACGGCGCGATAGGCCGCCACACCGTCAGCGGCCAATTCGTCCATCAGATGACGCCATTCGGGTGTCGGTGGCGGCGGTGGCAGCAGGGTCGCTTCGAGCACGGCAGCCAGATAGAGATTGAGGTTTTGCTCGGCGATGTCCGGCAGGCCGAATTTGAATCGAATCATTTCCCCCTGCTCGGTGGTGCGGAAGCGTCCAGCCACCGAACCCGGCGGCTGCGACAGAATCGCCGCGTGAGCCGGGCCGCCGCCACGGCCCACGGTGCCACCGCGACCGTGGAACAGCAGCAGTTCGACTTGCTGCTCGCGGCAGATTTCCACCAGCCGCTCCTGAGCCCGATATTGCGCCCAGGCCGCTGCGGTGGTGCCGGCGTCCTTGGCCGAGTCGGAATAACCGATCATCACTTCCTGCGGGCCTTGCAGACGTGCGCGATAACCCGGCAGCAGCAACAGACGCTCGATCACCGGGCCGGCGTTATCGAGGTCCGCCAGGGTCTCGAACAACGGCACCACGCGCATCGGCCGCAGAACACCAGAGTCCTTCAGCAGCAGTTGCACCGCGAGCACATCCGAGGCGGCACCGGCCATGGAGATCACATAGGAACCCAGCGAAGCCCCCGGCGCGGCGGCGATTTCCTTGCAGGTGGCGAGCACTTCGGCGGTGTCTGCCGAAGGCTTGAAATGCGCCGGCAGCAGCGGTCGTCGGTTCTGCAGTTCGCGGGTCAGGAAGCTGATGCGCTGTTCTTCATCCCAGTCTTCATAGCGACCAAGGCCGAGGTAGTCAGTAATTTCGGTCATCGCTGCGGTGTGTCGCGACGAGTCCTGACGCACATCGAGGCGCACCAGGAACAGGCCGAAGGTCACGGCCCGACGCAGGCAATCGAGTAACGGTCCGTCGGCGATCACACCCATGCCGCACTCGTGCAGCGAGTGGTAGCACAGCTCCAGCGGATCGAGCAGATCGCGATTGTTGTGCAGCACATCGGCCGGTGCCGGGGTGGTTGCGGTCAGCGATGCATGAGCCCAGTTGCGTGTGGCGCGCAGGCGTTCACGCAATTGCTTGAGCACCGCGCGATAGGGTTCGGCGCTGTCGCCGGCCTTGGCCTTGAGCGCGTCGCTGGCTTGCTGCATCGACAGTTCGGCGGCCAAGTGATCGACATCACGCAGGTAAAGATCCGCCGCCATCCAGCGCGCCAGCAACAGCACTTCGCGGGTCACGGCAGCGGTCACGTTCGGGTTGCCATCGCGGTCACCACCCATCCACGAAGCGAAGCGGATCGGCGCGGCTTCCAGCGGCAATCGCAGGCCCGTGGCCGCAAACAGTGCCTGATCGGCCTTGCGCATATGGTTGGGAATCGCCTGCCACAGCGAATGCTCGATCACCGCAAACCCCCACTTGGCTTCGTCCACCGGGGTCGGTCGGGTGCGGCGAATTTCTTCGGTGTGCCAGGCTTCGGCGATCAGGCGTTGCAGGGTGTTGTGGATCTGCTCGCGCTCGGCGCTGGTCAGGTCGCGGTGATCTTGGGCGGCCAGTTGCGCGGCGATCGCGTCGTACTTCTGGATCAGCGTGCGCCGGGCCACTTCGGTGGGGTGCGCGGTCAGCACCAGTTCGATTTCCAGTCGTGATAACTGCCGGGCAAGGGAGTCGGCGCTGTGCCCTTCCTCGCGCAAACGGGCGAGCAATTCCGGCAGCACACGGGACTCGAACGGTGCGGCTTGCGACTCTTCGCGGCGATGAATGAGCTGGTACTGCTCGGCGATGTTCGCCAGGTTGAGAAACTGGTTGAACGCCCGCGCCACCGGCAGCAATTCGTCTTCGCTCAGCTGATTGAGGCTGGCGCTGAGTTCGGCATCCATCGAGCCGCGCCGGTCAGCCTTGGCGCCCTTGCGGATCTGCTCGATCTTGTCGAGAAACGCCTCGCCGTACTGGTCACGGATGGTGTTGCCCAACAGCTCACCGAGCAGGTGAACGTCTTCGCGCAAGCGTGCATCAATATCGGTCATCAGCATCTCTCCAGCAGTAATCGGTGACGGATCGCAAGTGAGTGGATGAACAGAGAGTGCCGCTCTGCAACGCTTCTTACAAGCAGACGACGAAGGGACTTTAAACCTTGCGCCCTGAAGCTAGTCTCAACAGTAAGCCCCACAACGGCTGCCGCCGCCTGACGGCGGACACTCACCCAGACCTGCCACGAGCAGGTGCGACATGAGGTCATCATGAAAATCCGTGAACTCGCCCAGCATTGGGAAGAAACCGCCAAGGGTCGCCTGACCGATACCGGCTACACGATTCATCTGGATGTGGAGGCCGCCGCGCGCCTGGCGGCGATTGCCGAGATGTACCCCAAACGCCATGCCGAAGAACTGCTCGGCGAACTGATCGGCGCGGCGCTTGAAGAGTTCGAGGCGAGCCTGCCGTATGTGAAAGGTTCGACCGTGGTTGCCACCGACGAGGAAGGCGATCCGCTGTATGAAGATGTCGGCCCGACCCCGCGTTTTCTCGCGCTGTCGCGGCGTCATCTGCACGACTTGTCGACCGCAGCCGGCAAGCAAAAACACTGACACAACATAAATCGAAACGTGGGAGCGAGCTTGCTCGCGAAAGCGGTTTGTCAGGCACTGTAGTGGTGACTGATCCGACGCTATCGCGAGCAGGCTCGCTCCCACATTGACTGTATTCAAACTCAAAAATCACACGCCTTATTACTCCCGCGCGTACCACTCTCCCCCGCCAAAGTTCCCGGTTTAGAGCCCTGTCCATTCGGTCAGAATATTTTTTGGCGATGAGCCATCTTTTCTGAACTTTTAAAAAAAGCCTTCGGTCGGAACAGGTAACCACGCCTGGAACGAGCGTTTCAAAACGCACTTGCACATGACGGTTGCGGCTCCGCTACCAGGATGGATTTCGAAGCTTCCAAGGAGTTAACCAATGGAGTTGAAGACCATGAAGACCCAAACCTCGTTCTCCCACCTGCGCGGTCTGAAACTGGCCGCCCTGGCTATCGGCACCAGCTTCGTGCTGGCCGGTTGTGCCGGTAATCCACCGACCGAGCAATACGCGGTGACTCAATCGGCCGTCAACAGCGCGGTCAGCGCCGGCGGTACCGAGTTCGCCGCCGTGGAAATGAAGCAGGCGCAGGACAAGCTCAAACAAGCCGAAATCGCCATGCACGACAAGAAGTATGACGAGGCTCGCACGCTGGCCGAGCAAGCCGAGTGGGATGCCCGTGTTGCCGAACGCAAGGCTCAGGCGATGAAAGCCGAACAGGCTGTGAAGGATTCCCAGAAAGGTGTTCAGGAACTGCGTCAGGAAAGTCAGCGCACCGTGCAGTAAGCGCGCATCCCGACCGCAAGGCTGAATCTCTTATCGATAGAAAGGACGAACGATTATGCGTAAACAACTGATGATCCCCGCTCTCCTGGCCGCAAGCGTTGCCCTGGCTGCCTGCTCGACGCCACCGAACCCGAACCTGGAACAGGCGCGCACCAACTACGCCGGCCTGCAGGCCAACCCACAGGCGAGCAAGGTGGCGGCACTGGAAACCAAGGACGCCAGCGATTACCTGGACAAGGCTGACAAGGCCTATCTGGACAAGGAAAACGCGGCCAAGGTCGACCAACTGGCCTACCTGACCAACCAGCGCGTGGAAGTGGCCAAGCAGACCATCGCCCTGCGCACCGCTGAAAACAACCTGAAGAACGCCGCTGCCCAACGTGCCCAGGCCCGTCTGGATGCCCGTGATCAACAGATCAAACAGCTGCAGGACAGCCTCAACGCCAAGCAGACCGATCGCGGTACGCTGGTGACCTTCGGTGACGTGCTGTTCGCCACCAACAAGGCCGACCTGAAATCCAGCGGTCTGGTGAACATCAACAAACTGGCACAGTTCCTCCAGGAAAACCCGGACCGCAAAGTGATCGTCGAGGGCTACACCGACAGCACCGGCGCCGCTTCGTACAACCAGTCGCTGTCCGAGCGTCGTGCGACCTCGGTGCAGGTTGCGCTGATCAAGATGGGCGTCGATCCGTCGCGCATCGTGGTGCAGGGCTACGGCAAGGAATACCCGGTCGCGGATAACGGCAGCGTCTCGGGCCGTGCGATGAACCGTCGGGTGGAAGTGACCATTTCCAACGACAACCAGCCGGTGATGCCGCGTTCGGCGGTTAGCTCGAACTAAGCGTCACGCGGTAACGAAAAAAGCCCCGCCTGAATTGATCAGGCGGGGCTTTTTCTGTTTGAGGTGTTCGGCCTGCAATGGGTGGGGGTAGCTGAGATCGCAGCCCCTCACCCCAGCCCTCTCCCTGAGGGAGAGGGAGCCGATAGAGAGATGCTCTAGAAATACGTCGACCTGACGGTGATTTACCGAATCCATAATCGACACGTTTTTTCAGGTCGATGTATAGCGCAAGACAACTCGGTCAGTCCCCTCTCCCTCTGGGAGAGGGTTAGGGTGAGGGGGCGCCGGCGGAATCACTCTTCGAGCTTCTGCGGGGTTTCCTGCCCCATGCAGCGCACAGCCTTTTTCTGCGCGTTGATCAGCACCCCGGTCAGCCCTTTCTGTTCGGTGTCGAACAGCACCAGCACGCCATCGATGCACTGCGCCACTTGCGGCGCCGGGTCCAGGGAGACTTTGTAATCTTCGCCGGGAATGGTCTTGAGCATGGTGAATTCGTTGAGCAGCAACGCATCCTCGGGTTTGGCGAAGTGCAGGTAGCCGTAGTACCACAGGGCGCCGACGGTGCCGAGGATGCTGCAGATACCGGTGATGATCAGCGGGATGGCGTTGCGTTCTTCACTCATTGCGGACTCTCGTTTTCAGAATTCGGAGGTTGCGGGTAATTCGGGACTTCGCCGAGGCGGCGTAGGCCGTTGAAATGCTCGGGATCGTCAAGGTAACGCAGCATGACCTGACGCCACACCGGATCGCCGAAGGTCTGCACATGGCCACCGCGAGTCAATTGCAGGACCCGGGGCGGCGGCGCAGCTTGATACAGACGGATGCCATTGGAAAGTGGCACCAGCGGATCGTCGATGCTGTGGAAGATCAGTTTCGGCACGCCTTTGAGCTGCGGCATCGAGTTGATCGCACTGTCGCTGTCCGGCACCAGCCACGACAGCGGCACCTGGAATGGCCAGGTCATCCACGACGTGCTGAGGGCGTATTGGCCGACGCTGCGGTAACTGGCCGGAACCCCGTCGAGCACAAAGGCCTTGAGCTGTTTTTGTCTTTCCGGATGTTGCACCAGCCAATGCACCGCCATCGAACCGCCGAGACTCTGGCCGAGCAGGATCAACGGCTTGCCTTTGACTTCCGGCGCCTTGTCCAGCCAGGCAAATGCGGCGTCGATGTCCTGATAGATCGCCGGCAGGCTCGGCTTGCCCTCGGACAGACCGTATCCGCGATAGTCCACCAGCAGCACCTGATAGCCGTTTTTCGGCAACCACCAACTGCCGCCCAGATGCATCGGCAGGTTGCCGCCGTTACCGTGCAGGTGCAACACCGTGCCCTTGACCTCGACGCCGGGTTTGGCCGGCAGCCACCAGGCGTTCAGCTTGAGGCCGTCGGCGGTGGTCAGGGTGACGGTGCGGTATTCGAGTTTGGCCTTTTCCGGGGTGAATATCTGGCCCGGCTCGGGGTAGAACAGCAAAGAGCTGCAACCGCCGAGGGTCAGGAGCAGGCAGAGGATGCCGAGGATTCTCATCCGGTGAAACCTCGCAAGGTTCGGATTCCCGCGCGCAGCGCGGGAATGATCAATGGGCCTACAGGATGTTGGAGTAATCGGCCTCGATCCGGTCCAGGCTCAAGTGATTGAGGAAGTTGGAGAAGCACATCCACGCCGACAACGCGTTCATGTCACGGAACTGGTCCGGCAGGTATTTGGGCGGTACCACCAGGCCTTCATCCACCAGTTGCCGCAGGGTTCGCATGTCCTCCAGCGTGGTCTTGCCACAGAACAACAGCGGAACCTGCTCGAGCTTGCCCTTGCGCACGGCCAACTGAATGTAGTTGTAAACCATGATGAAGCCCTTGAGGTAGGACAAGTCTTTGGTGAATGGCAGACCGGTCGGCGTCGATCCACGGAACACCCGACTGGCGTTGCCGTAGCTTTCCGCCATTTCGAAGCCCTGCTCACGGAAGAACTCGAAAATCTGCAGGAAGTCCGCGCCCTCCTCCACCATATGAATGGCGCGTGTGCGGTTGGTCAGCTTGCGCAGGCGGCTCGGGTAGGAGGCGAAGGTGATGATTTCCATCAGGATCGCCAGACCTTCCTGAGTCACCGTCGACGAGGGCGGGCCCTTGGACAGGAAGGTGCAGATCGGCTGGTTCAAACCGTTGAGCGTGGTACCGACGTGCACCAGGCCTTCGTGGACCTCCAGCGCGCGCACGTCGCGGTCATTGAACATCGCATCGGTGCGGATCTTGATGTAGTCGGCGCCCGCCGCCGCGTCGGCGACGATACCGTCGGACTCGAACACGCGGATGGTTTCCTCGGCCTCGCCGAACACCTTGTTCAGGCGTGTTTGCAGCAAGTGCACGGCGTCCTTGGCGGTGAGGATTTTCGGTTCGTCCTTCAGGTCGCCACGGCCGTCGATGTTGTTCAGGTAGTCGGACATCATCAGGCCGAGGTCGGCCAGGGTCGGGTCACCGGCGTGGAACGCATCGGACGCAGCGCCATACAGTTCCTGGGAAATCAGGCCGAAATCCTCGGTGCCGCGCGCTTCGAGCATGCGCACCACCATCCGGTATTCCTTGCACATGCGGCGCATGATCTGGCCGACCGGGTTGAACTGGCCGAGCTGGCGGGTGATGTCGCGCTCGATGTTCTGGAATTCCAGCTTGACCTTGCTCGAATCGAAGGACAGCGGCCGGTTGAGGTAGTAGTCGCGATCCACCGCCGGCAATTCCTTGCCTTTGGCCTTGAGGAACCCCTTGCGAATGTTCTCGTCCCACTTGACTGCGTCAAGGACGCGAATCGGCGTCTGCGCCAGCACAATGCGATCGGACAGCGTGCGTATCGTCTGCTGGTAATCGTCCACCCGAAACTCCTGTAGAAAACGTGACGAACTGAATTATTTGGCCTTGGCCTGATGCTGGTAGCGCGCCGCTTCGACGAAAACGTCGGAATTGGCCGGGTCGTCGAGGTAAGCAAAGACCTTATCCAGCGGACTGTCGACCTGCACGCCTTGACCGTCATCGGTCGGGAAGCCCTGGCCGTCGAGGGTTTTCTGCGCGATGGCCTGGTTGATCTGTTCGAGATCGAGGTTGTAGATCACCAGTTCATGTTTGTCGGTGATCTCGAAACCGGCGATGGTGAAGTGCCCGCCATATTGCGCCGGCACCTTCGCTGACAGATACCAGCGGTTGCCATGACGCGACACAGTGAATGGGTAGGCTTCCCGCTCATGGGGACGGGCCTTGAACCATGTGACCGCCTGATAGCGGTCATTGCCCAGGCGCGTGAGTTCCAGACTCATCGGCTCGCCCCAGGCATTGGTGCTCGCCCATTCGCCGAGCAGGCCCTTGGGCGCCGGCTCACGGGCAGGCAGCGGATCCTTGAAGGTCACCAGACAACCGCTGAGCAGCAGGAACGACAGCGCGATCAACGCGCCACGCCAGGCTTTCATTCAACACTCCCTAGAACCTGAAACACCTTCCCCTGTGGGAGCGGGCTTGCTCGCGAAAGCGGTTTCACATTCAACACTTCAGTTGACTGACCCACCGTATTCGTCGGATCGCCGCCCGGAGCAAGCCCGCTCCCACAGAGAACCTCCATCGGCTATCAGACCGACGCGAGTACCAGATGCATATAGCGCGTCAGAATGCCGAGCATGTCCTCTTCGGCCAAAGGCTCGGCGTCGTTGAGCAGGCCCTGATATTCCATCCGTCCGATAATCGCCGTCAACACCTTGGCATCCTGCTGCGGTTCGCGCGAGCCCAGCACCTGGAACAACTGGCAGGTGCCCTGCAACAGAATCTGCTGATGGGAACGTACCAGTTCCGCCAGACGCGGATTGAGCAGCGCTTCCTGACGGAACGCCTGTTCGGCCATCAAATGCTCGCGGCGGTTGACCAGTTGCCGGTGCACGTAGTCGGCCATCAGCCGGGCGATATCGTCGGCCAGTTGCGAGCGCGACTCCGGGCTGCCGTCGCCGCTGACCACCATTTCGCGCAACAGGCCTTCGTTGTTGATCCACAGCTTGGCCATGTAGGCCGCGCTGCGTTCGACGTATTGGGCGAAGGTATCGGTGAGCAGGTCATCGATGTCCTTGAAGTAATAGGTGGTGGCCGACAACGGCACACCGGCCTCGGCCGCCACCGCACGGTGACGCACGGCGCGCACGCCATCGCGCACGACAATGCGCATCGCCGCATCGAGAATGTCCTGCCGACGCTGCTCGCTGCCCTGTCGGCTGGCCTTGCGGCCCTGGTACTGAACACTTTCAGCGACCGCAGTGGCGATACCCGCTGCACCCTCTTGAGCCATTGCACCGATCACGACAGGACTTCCTCTGTTGTTTTTTTCAAAAGTAACCATTTGATACGTTTGTACCAGACAGGCAATAAAAAGCCGCCCATTTCAGGCGGCTTTTTTATTGAAACACTTACGCTTGCGGCCGCATGTGCGGGAACAGGATCACGTCGCGGATCGACGGCGAGTTGGTCAGCAACATCACCAGACGGTCGATACCGATACCTTCACCGGCCGTTGGCGGCATGCCGTACTCCAGCGCGCGAACGAAGTCGGCGTCGTAGTGCATGGCTTCGTCGTCGCCGGCGTCCTTGTCGGCCACCTGCGCCATGAAGCGCTCGGCCTGGTCTTCCGCGTCGTTCAACTCGGAGTAGGCGTTGGCGATTTCACGGCCGCCGATGAACAGCTCGAAGCGGTCGGTGACGTTCGGGTTGTCGTCGTTGCGACGGGCCAGCGGCGACACTTCGAACGGGTACTGGGTAATGAAGTGCGGCTGTTCCAGCTTGTGCTCGACCAGCTCTTCGAAAATCATCACCTGCAGCTTGCCCAGACCTTCGAAGCCCAGCACCTTGGCGCCGGCCTTCTTGGCGATGTCGCGCGCCTTGTCGATGTCGTTCAGGTCATCGGCGGTCAGCTCAGGGTTGTACTTGAGGATCGAGTCGAACACCGACAGGCGTACGAACGGCTCGCCGAAGTGGAACACCTTGTCGCCGTACGGCACGTCGGTGCTGCCCAGAACCAGCTGCGCCAGCTCACGGAACAGTTCTTCGGTCAGGTCCATGTTGTCTTCGTAGTCGGCGTAAGCCTGGTAGAACTCCAACATGGTGAATTCAGGGTTGTGACGAGTCGAAACGCCTTCGTTACGGAAGTTGCGGTTGATCTCGAACACTTTCTCGAAGCCGCCAACCACCAGACGCTTCAGGTACAGCTCCGGCGCGATACGCAGGAACATTTCCATGTCCAGCGCGTTGTGGTGGGTTTCGAACGGCTTGGCGGCGGCGCCGCCAGGAATGGTCTGCAGCATCGGCGTTTCGACTTCGAGGAAGTCGCGCTTCATCAGGAAGCTGCGGATGTGCGCGATCACTTGCGAACGAACGCGGAAGGTCTGGCGCACGTCTTCGTTGACGATCAGGTCAACGTAACGCTGACGGTAGCGCTGTTCGGTGTCAGTCAGGCCGTGGTGCTTGTCCGGCAGCGGGCGCAGGGATTTGGTCAGCAGGCGCACGCTGGTCATCTCGACGTACAGGTCGCCCTTGCCGGAACGGGCCAGGGTGCCTTCGGCGGCGATGATGTCGCCCATGTCCCAGGTTTTCACCGCGGCCAGGGTTTCTTCAGACAGGGTCTTGCGGTTGACGTAGACCTGGATGCGACCGGTCATGTCCTGGATCACCATGAACGAGCCACGGTTGAGCATGATGCGACCTGCAACCTTGACCGGGATCGCAGCCTCTGCCAGCTCTTCCTTGGTCTTGTCCGCGTACTGTTTCTGCAATGCTTCGCAGTAGTTGTCGCGGCGGAAGTCGTTCGGGAAGGCATTGCCCTTGGCGCGCTCGGCAGCAAGCTTTTCCTTGCGCAGGGCGATCAGGGAGTTTTCTTCCTGTTGCAGGGCTTGCGAATCGAGTTGTTGGTCGCTCATGTCTTTAAATTTTCCATCACAGGTTCGTTGCCCCCGCCGGTGACGGGGGACTTGAGGTCGGGTGAAGCTTACAGCCCCGATTTCAGGCTGGCTTCCAGGTATTCGTCGATGTCGCCGTCGAGCACCTTGTCGCAGTCACTGCGTTCGATGTTGGTGCGCAGATCCTTGATCCGCGAGGCATCGAGCACGTACGAACGGATCTGGTGACCCCAGCCGATATCCGACTTGGTGTCTTCCAGCGCCTGGGACGCCGCGTTGCGCTTTTGCATTTCCTGCTCGTACAACTTGGCCCGCAGCATTTTCATGGCGGTGTCCTTGTTGGCGTGCTGGGAACGTTCATTCTGGCAGCTGACCACGGTGTTGGTCGGTACGTGGGTGATACGTACGGCCGAGTCGGTGGTGTTTACGTGCTGACCACCGGCACCGGAGGAACGATAGGTGTCGATCCGCAAGTCTGCCGGGTTGATTTCGATTTCCACCTTGTCGTCGATCTCTGGCGAGACGAAAACCGCGGAGAACGAGGTGTGGCGACGGTTGCCGGAGTCGAACGGGCTCTTGCGCACCAGACGGTGCACGCCGATCTCGGTGCGCAGCCAGCCAAAGGCGTATTCGCCCTTGATGTGCACGGTAGCACCCTTGATCCCGGCGACTTCACCGGCCGACAGCTCCATGATGGTCGCGTCGAAACCGCGTTTGTCGGCCCAGCGCAGGTACATGCGCAGCAGGATGTTGGCCCAGTCCTGGGCTTCGGTGCCGCCGGAACCGGCCTGGATGTCCAGGTAGGCGTTGTTCGGGTCCATCTCGCCGCTGAACATGCGACGGAATTCGAGTTTGGCCAGGGACTCTTCGAGACCTTGAAGGACTTCGACGACGTCGTTCACGGCGCCTTCGTCGTTCTCTTCGACGGCCATGTCGAGCAGCTCGCGGGAATCGGCCAGGCCGGTGGCCAGCTCGTCCAGGGTGTCGACGATCTGCGCCAGCGCCGAGCGCTCGCGGCCCAGTTCCTGGGCGTATTCAGGTTTGTTCCAGACTGCAGGATCTTCAAGCTCGCGATTGACTTCGATCAGACGCTCATGCTTTTGATCGTAGTCAAAGATACCCCCGAATAGATTCGGAGCGCTCGGACAGGTCCTTGATGGTGTTCAGGATCGGGTTGATTTCCATGACGGGCAGCACTCGTTGGCGAACTTTTGAAAGCCGGCGAGTATAACGTAATCAAGCTGTCACGGCAGCCCGTCTGGCGGCTTCGGGGGGAATGGCTTGAGGTTTTCTGTCTGGGTTGAGATTGCCTGCCCTCACCCTAGCCCTCTCCCAGAGGGAGAGGGGACCGATCGGGGGATATTCGAGAGATACCCCGACGTGAAATAGTTTTACTGAATCCGGAACTGCCGAGCTTGCAGATCCATAATCGACGCGGTCGATCAGGTCGATGTATGACGCCAGACACCTCGGTCGGCCCCCTCTCCCTGTGGGAGAGGGCTGGGGTGAGGGCGAGCCATTACTCGATTCCCACCTGGTTGCGCCCGTTGTTCTTCGCCAGATACAGGCCACGGTCCGCCGCCGAGATCAGCAACCGGCAGTCGCTGCCCGCCTCCGGCACCATGGTCGCCAGGCCGATGCTGATGGTCAGGCTCGCCCCTTCGGCCGGAGCATTGTGCGGAATCTTCAGCGCCGCCACGGTCTGACGCAGCTTCTCCGCCACCAGCCGCGCACCGCCCGGCGAGGTGTTGGGCAGCACCAGCGCAAACTCTTCGCCGCCATAACGCGCCGGCAGGTCGGACGGCCGGGCGCTGGCCTCGCGGATCGCCGTGGCGACCTTGCGCAGGGCTTCATCGCCCTCGACGTGACCGAAGGTGTCGTTGTAGGACTTGAAGTAATCGACGTCGATCATCAGCAACGACAACTGGCTCTGGTCGCGCAGCGAGCGACGCCATTCCAGCTCCAGGTACTCGTCGAAGTGCCGGCGGTTGGACAGCCCGGTCAGGCCATCGGAGTTCATCAGGCGTTGCAGCACCAGGTTGGTGTCGAGCAATTGCTGCTGGCTGACCCGCAACGCACGATAGGCCGCGTCCCGTTGCAACAGAGTCATGTAGGAGCGCGAGTGATAGCGGATGCGCGCCACCAGCTCGATGTTGTCCGGCAGTTTCACCAGGTAATCGTTGGCCCCGGCCGAGAACGCCGCGCTCTTGATCAGCGGGTCCTCCTTGGTCGACAGGACGATGATCGGAATGTCCTTGGTCGCCGGGTGATTGCGGTATTCGCGCACCAGGCTCAAGCCGTCGAGGCCGGGCATCACCAGATCCTGCAGGATCACCGTCGGCTTGATCCGCACGGCGTGGGCCACGGCCTGATGCGGGTCGGAGCAGAAGTGAAAGTCGATGTTCTCTTCATTCGACAGCCCGCGGCGCACGGCTTCGCCGATCATCGCCTGATCGTCCACCAACAACACCATGGCGGCGTTCTCGTCGGTTTTGATGTCATCGATCTGTAAGTCATTCATGGGCGGTCACCTGAGTGCTGCGGGGGCCTGGATTGCGGAGTAATGCGTTCATTTGGGGAAAATCTCCAGCAATCGTGGCGCTATCTTTTCCAGTGGACGGATTTCTACGGCTGCATCGATGGCCGCGGCGGCCTTGGGCATGCCGTACACCGCACTGCTTTGCTGATCCTGCGCGATGGTCAGGTAACCCTGTTGGCGCATGAGCTTAAGCCCTTGAGCCCCGTCGCGTCCCATCCCGGTCAATAAAACCCCTACGGCGTCACCGTTCCAGTAATTGGCGACGCTTTCGAAAAACACGTCGATCGAGGGGCGGTAGATCTCGTTGACCGGCTCGGCGGTGTAGGCCAGCGTGCCGTTCTTGAGTAACCGGATGTGATGATTGGTGCCGGCCAGCAACACCGCGCCGGCCTGCGGCGGCTCGCCTTCCCGGGCCAGGCGTACGTCGAGGCCGCTGGCGCTGGCCAGCCATTCGGCCATGCCGGCGGCGAACACCTGATCGACATGCTGCACCAGCACGATGGCCGCAGAAAAGTTGCGTGGCAGGCCTTTGAGCAAGACTTCAAGCGCCGCCGGGCCGCCCGCTGACGAGCCGATCGCCACCAGACGCTGGCACGACCCGGAATTGCGCGGTGTTGTCTGGGCCGGGCGGGCGCGAGCGGTTTTCTCGCCGATCAGCCAGCCGATATTCAGAATCTTGCGCAACAGTGGCGCGGCCGCCTGCTGCGCATTGCCGGCGCCAAGGGCCGGGGTGTCGACCACATCCAGCGCGCCGTGGCCCATGGCCTCGAACACCCGGTGCACATTCTGCTGGCGGTCGACCGTGACAATGACGATGGCGCAGGGGCTCTCGGCCATGATGCGGCGGGTGGCCTCGACGCCATCCATCACCGGCATGATCAGGTCCATCAGGATCAGGTCCGGGGTGTTCTCCGCGCACAGCCGCACCGCTTCGGCGCCGTTGTTGGCGACCCACACCACCTGATGCGCCGGCTCGAAGGCCAGCGCCCGGCGCAGGGCCTCCACCGCCAGGGGCATGTCGTTGACGATTGCGATCTTCATGCCCGCGCTCCTCCGATGAGCTCAACCACTGCGTCGAGCAGGGCATCGTCATGAAAACTGGCCTTGGCCAGATAATAGTCCGCCCCGGCATCCAGTCCACGGCGCCGGTCTTCTTCGCGGTCCTTGTAGGACACCACCATCACCGGCAGTGATTGCAGGCGATTGTCGCGGCGCAGCAGCGTCACCAGTTCGATGCCGTCCATGCGTGGCATGTCGATGTCGGTGATCAGCAGATCGAAATCCTCGGAGCGCAAGGCGTTCCAGCCGTCCATGCCGTCTACCGCGACGGCGACGTCGTAGCCACGATTGAGCAGCAACTTGCGTTGCAGCTCGCGCACGGTGAGCGAGTCATCAACCACCAGAATCCGTTTGCGCGCGGCTTCTGCGGCCTGATTGCCATGGCGGGCGATGCGTTCCAGACGCCCGGTGTTCAGCAACTTGTCCACCGAGCGCAGCATGTCTTCGACGTCGACGATCAACACCACCGAACCGTCGTCGAGCAAGGCCCCGGCAGAAATGTCCTGCACCTTGCCCAGCCGCTCGTCCAGCGGCAGCACCACCAGCGTGCGCTCGCCGATGAAGCGTTCGACCGCAACGCCGTAGATCGCATCGCGCTCGCGGATCACCACGACCTTCAGCGTGTCGCCGCTGTTCTGGCTTGCCGGGCGCTGCAGCAACTGACTGGCCGCGACGAGCCCCACATGCCGGCCCTCGTGCCAGAAGTGCTGGCGGCCCTCGACCTGCACGATATCGTCCGGCGCCAGATCGCACATGCGCTCGATGTGCGCCAGCGGGAAGGCGTAGGCCTCGTCGCCGACTTCCACCACCAGACTGCGAACCACCGACAGGGTCAGCGGCACTTCGAGATGGAAGCGACTGCCCTCGCCCGCCGTTTGCTCCAGCACCACCGCACCGCGCAACTGGCGGACCATGTGCTGAACGGCATCGAGGCCGACGCCACGACCGGACACCTCGGTGACCTTGTCCCGCAGACTGAAACCCGGCAGGAACAGGAACGTCAGCAGCTCTTCTTCGCTCAGCTGAGCGGCGGTTTCCGCCGGCGACAACTGACGTTCGACGATGCTGCGGCGGACCTTTTCCAGATCCACACCGTTGCCGTCATCGCTCAACTCCAGCACCAGCAGCCCGGCCTGGTGCGAGGCGCGCAGTCGGATCAACCCTTCCTCGGGCTTGCCTTTGAGCAGACGTTCTGCCGGTGTTTCGATGCCGTGATCGACCGCGTTACGCAGCAGATGGGTCAGCGGGGCTTCGAGTTTTTCCAGCACGTCGCGATCAACCTGGGTTTTCTCGCCTTCGATCTCCAGCCGTACCTGCTTGCCAAGGCTGCGACCGAGGTCGCGCACCATCCGTACCTGACCGGACAGCACGTCGGCAAACGGCCGCATGCGGCAGGCCAGCGCGGTGTCGTAGAGCACTTGCGCGCGCTGACTCGCTTGCCAGGCAAACTCGTCGAGTTCGGCGTTTTTCTCCGCCAGCAATTGTTGGGATTCAGCGAGCAGTCGCCGCGCATCCTCCAGCGCCTCTTGAGCTTCGAGGCTCAGGGCATGCTCCTTGAGATGCACGTTGAGACTTTCCAGCGCCCGCAGGCCGTTGTTCTGCATGCGCTTGAGGCGCTGCATCGTGGCCAGGTGCGGTTTGAGACGCTGGGTTTCCACCAGGGATTTACTCGACAGATCGAGCAGGCTGTTCAGGCGTTCGGCGGTGACCCGCAGCACCCGCTCGCCACCTTCGGTGGTGCGTTTGCTCTTGCGTAGCGCAGGCTCTGGCTCGGCCACCTCGACGAGGATTTCAACGGGCGCCTGTTCAGCCACTGGCGGTGGCTGAAGCTGCAACTCGGCCATCGGTGGTGCGCTCGGAGCGGCGGCCACCACGGCCGGCGCCGCCGGATCGAGCAAACCACCCATCAACACCACGTAAGCCTCAATGTCCGCCGGTTGCGGGCCATTGGCCGGGGTGGCGATGCGCATCAGCAAATCGGTGCCCTGCAACAACGCATCGATATGCTCCGGGCGCAGGAACAGCCGCCCTTCCTGCGCGCTGACCAGACAATCTTCCATCACGTGGGCAACGCTGACGCCGCTGTCGATGCCGACGATCCGCGCCGCACCTTTCAACGAGTGCGCCGCCCGCATGCACGACTCAAGCTGATCGGCCTGGGTCGGATTGCGTTCCAGCGCCAGCAGCCCGGCACTCAGGACCTGGGTCTGGGCTTCGGCTTCAAGGCTGAACAGCTCCAGCAGGGAGGCGTCGCGCATTTGCTCGGGGGTCATGTGAGGCTCCGGGAGACGGCGGACAACAACTGTTCTTCATCCAGCCAACGCAGGCTGCGACCTTTGAATGGCAACACGCCTCGAGTGTATTTGGCACTGGCCTGCACCCCGGAACGCGACGCGGCATCGAGGATTCGTTCGTCGATGGCGTGAATCCCGTCGACTTCGTCCACCGGCACCACCACCGGCCCGCCCTTGGCGGCGATGATCAGCATGCGCGGCATGATCCGTGCGCCGGTCGCCGGAGCGGCGTTACCGTCGAGGTCGAGCAGTTCGACCAACGACAGGCACGCCACCAGCGCGCCGCGCACGTTCGCCACGCCGAGCAAGGCCCGGGACCGCTGGTGCGGCAGGGAGTGAATCGCCTGCAACGGCGCGACCTCCACCAGACTGCGGGTGGCCAGTCCGAGCCATTCTTCGCCAAGACGGAACATCAGCAGCGAACGGGTTTTCAGCTCGGTTTCAACCTGGCTCGCCACCGGGTCGCGCTCGTCCTGCTGCAACGCATAACGGTCGAGCAGGCGCGTGGCGGCAGCGGAATACACCGAGCAATTGCGGCAATGAATGTGTTCTTCCAGCAGCGGGCAAGACTTGTCGCCGTGGATGCCGATGCGGTTCCAGCAATCGTCGATGGCCCGGGCGTCTTCGTGGGTGACGTTCAAGGTGTCGGACGGGATCATCGTTTACGCTCACTGTCGGCGGTGCGGCCGCTGCGGGCGGCGCGCTCCTGCAATCGTCTGGCACCGGCCGTGTCACCCTGGGCCTGCAGCAACGCGGCCAGGTGCATCAAGGCTTCGGGATGTTGCGGTTCGAGGTACAAGGCTTTGCGATAGTAACTCTGGGCTTCGAGAGCAGAGCCGGCGACATCACTGAGCAGCCCGAGCCAGTAAAACACCTGAGCCACCGGTTCATGACTGCGCAAATACTGTTCGCACGCGGCACGGGCCTCGGCGCTTTTGCCTTCGTTGGCCAGGGCGGCAATGTTGGCCAGCAGGGTCGCCGCGTCGGGATTCGGGCTTTTGGCGGTGGCGGGCAACGGCGTCACAGCGGCAAACGGGCGATTGCGCACCGGCGGCGGTGGCGTGCTGCGAACCGGTTGGCGCACGGGCAACGGGGTCGGGATAGCGACCGGCATCGGCAGCGGTTCGGGCTGCGGATCGCTGTGGCGACTGAACGCGAAAGACTGCGGGATGCCGATCGAACGCATGCCCAGCCGCCCGAGCAGACTGCCCTCGGCGGGGCCGATAAACAGCACGCCGTCGACGTGGGTCAGGCGCTTGAGCACGGCGAATACCTGTTGCTGGGTCGGCTGATCGAAATAGATCAACAGGTTGCGGCAGAACACGAAATCGAACGGCGGCTCGTTGACCAGCAATGCGGGATCAAGCACGTTGCCCACTTGCAGACGCACCTGCTCGCGGACGATTTCATTCACCCGATAGCCCTCGTTCTCGGCGAAAAAATGCCGCTCGCGAAAGTCCAGTTCCTGACCGCGAAACGAGTTCTTGCCGTACAACGCCCGCCGCGCCTTGTCCACCGACAGGGGGCTGACATCCATGCCATCGACCTTGAACTGATGGGGCTTGAGGCCCGCATCGAGCAACGCCATGGCAATCGAATAGGGTTCTTCACCGGTGGAGCACGGCAGGCTGAGAATGCGCAGCGCCCGCATGTTGTTCAGTTCGGCCAGGCGTTTGCGCGCCAGTTTCCCCAAGGTGGCGAAGGATTCCGGGTAACGGAAAAACCAGGTTTCGGGGACGATCACCGCCTCGATCAGCGCCTGCTGTTCGTCCCGCGAGCCTTGCAAGGTCTGCCAGTACTCGTCGGCCGTGACCATCTGCGCCAGGATGATGCGCTGGCGCACCGCCCGCTCGATGATTGCCGGCCCTACCGAAGCGACGTCGAGCCCGATGCGTTCCTTGAGGAAATCGAAGAAGCGCTGGTCGCTGCTCATGGCAGATCCTCAAGCCGTGCCGGATCCAGCGGCGGCGTCGGGAACAGCAGCGGGCGCACGGTATCGTCGAGCAAATCGTTGACCCGCACCCATTGCACCAAGCCCCGGGCGTCTTCACGCACCGGACCGAGGTACGGCGCCTGACGATTGTCGAGGCCGTAAGGCTGGAAGTCATCCGGGTTGCAACGCAGGGTGTCGGTGGCCTGTTCCAGGATCAACCCGAGCCATTGCGAGGGTTGCGAATCGTCGGCGCGATAATGCACCAGCACCAGTCGTGTGCTGGTGCGCGCTTCGGCTGGTTGGCCGAACGTCAGGGCACTGAGGTCGATCACCGGCACCACCGAACCGCGATAGGCGAACACTCCCGCCACCCAGTGCGGCGCCCGGGCAATCGGCTTCAGCGGCAGGCGCGGCAGCACTTCCGCCACCTCCGTGGCGCGCAGAGCGTAGCGTTCGTTGCCGATGCGAAACAGCAGGAACAACGCCTGCTTCGCCACCGGTGCAGCGCTGCGTTTGGCGATGATTTCGCTCATCAGACTTTGAATCGCGAAACGCCGCTGCGCAGGCCCACGGCCACCTGGCTCAGTTCGTCGATGGCGAAACTGGCCTGACGCAACGACTCGACCGTCTGGCTGCTGGCATCCCCCAGTTGCACCAGCGCGTGGTTGATCTGCTCGGCACCGGTGGCCTGGGCCTGCATGCCTTCGTTGACCATCAACACTCGCGGCGCCAGCGCCTGCACCTGATGGATGATCTGCGACAGTTGCTCGCCGACCTGCTGCACTTCGGCCATGCCGCGACGCACTTCTTCGGAGAACTTGTCCATGCCCATCACCCCGGCGGACACCGCCGACTGAATCTCGCGGACCATCTGCTCGATGTCGTAAGTCGCAACAGCCGTCTGATCCGCCAGACGCCGCACTTCGGTGGCGACCACGGCAAAACCGCGACCGTACTCGCCGGCCTTCTCCGCTTCGATTGCGGCGTTCAGGGACAGCAGGTTGGTCTGGTCGGCGACCTTGACGATGGTCACGACGACCTGATTGATGTTGCCGGCCTTCTCGTTGAGGATCGCCAGTTTGGCGTTGACCAGATCCGCCGCGCCCATCACCGAGTGCATGGTGTCTTCCATGCGCGCCAGGCCTTGTTGCCCGGAACCGGCGAGCACCGAAGCCTGATCGGCAGCGGTGGAGACTTCGGTCATGGTGCGTACGAGGTCGCGGGAGGTCGCCGCGATCTCGCGGGACGTTGCGCCGATTTCGGTGGTGGTGGCGGCAGTTTCGGTGGCGGTGGCCTGCTGCTGTTTGGAGGTAGCGGCAATCTCGGTCACCGAGGTGGTGACCTGCACCGACGAGCGCTGGGCCTGAGACACCAGCGAGGTGAGCTCGGTCATCATGTCGTTGAAGCCGGTTTCCACGGCGTTGAATTCGTCCTTGCGGCCCAGGTTCAGGCGCGAACTCAGATCGCCGGTGCGCATGGTGTCGAGAATCCGCACGAGCAGGTTCATCGGGGCCATGATCGCGCGCATCAGCAGAAGACCGCACAGGCCGGCGGCCAGCACGGCCACCAGCAGGGAGATGCCCATGCTGACTTTCGCCGCCGCGACCGCGTCGTCGATGTTGTTCATGGCTTCATCGGCAACGGCCTTGTTCTCGCGAATGATGTCGTTGAGTTTCATGCGGCCGGCGGTCCAGGCCGGGGTCAGCTGTTCATTGAACAACTTCGCGGCCGCGTCCTCCTGATTTCGCACATGCAGGTCGAGCACCTGCGCCTGAATCTTGTTGTAGTTGAGCACGTCCTGCTTGAACACGGTGTACTCGGCCCGGTCCTCGGCAGTGGTGACGGTGCTTTCGTAGTTGCCCATCTGCTCGTTGAGACGCGCTTCGAAAGACTTGAAGTCCGCGGCGTCTTCGGCACTGATTCCCTGGCCTTTTTTCAGGCCCAGCAACTCCTGGGTCTGCAGATAGCTGTCGACCCAGGCACTGCGAATCATCGAGCTGAAATACACACCCGGCACTGCGTCCTGACGCACGCTCTGCTCGCCGGCTTCGATCTTCAACAACCGTGAATACGAGACGACCACCATCAACAGCATGATGGCGATAATCACCGCAAAGCTCGCCAAAATGCGTTGGCGCAACGTCCAGTTCTTCACAGTCAGTCCTCGGGGCCAGATCGAAATTGCGGGGGAGTATAGCTGAGGGCGGTGTTTCATTTATAAGACGGTTTGCCGCGCTCGCGCCGCCCGAGCGTAAACGGGACGGGCTCTGGATAAGGACTTTCAAGGAATCGCGGGGCAACGTGCCAGTGGCGCAATGGCAAAAAGGGGCGATGGATTGGCCATTTCTGCAACGGAGAGGTCTGGCACTGACATAGCCATGTGCCATGGTGCGCAACTTCTTGCGCACTTGTTTCGCAAAATCTCCGCCTGATTCCGCTACAGCCCCCGGGTTCCGTCGCCTGTAGCCAAGTGCGCAACTTCTTGCACACCACTGCGCAAGAAGTTGCGCACTTTTGGCCTTAAATTGGCATGAAACATCTTGAAACATGCACTAAACAGCAGTTTCACCCCCGTATCACGGAGACTTTGGAAAACCTGGCACGGTCCTTGATATAGCTTTGGCACCCACCGGGCGATTTCGCCTCCCGGGCACCCTAACTTTATCCGCAAGGAGCACCTCCCATGGCAACACCAGCGTACATGTCGGTTACCGGCGAAAAACAAGGCCTGATCACTGCCGGCGCCTTCACTGCCGATTCCGTTGGCAACACCTACCAGGAAGGCCACGAAGACCAGGTCATGGTTCAGGCTTTCACCCACGACGTGATCATCCCGCGTGACCCGCAATCCGGTCAGCCAACCGGTCAGCGCGTGCATAAGCCAGTTGTGATCACCAAGGTCTACGACAAGGCTTCGCCGCTGCTGCAAGCCGCTCTGACCTCCGGCGAGCGCATGAGCGAAATCGTTATCCAGTGGTACCGCACTTCGGCTCAAGGTACCCAAGAGCACTACTACACCACCAAACTGGAAGACGCGATCATCGTCGCCATCAACAACAAAATGCACAACTGCCAGGATCCAGGCAACGCGCACTTCACCCACCTGGAAGAAGTGCAGTTCACCTACCGCAAAATCACCTGGACCCACGAAGTATCCGGTACTTCGGGTTCCGATGACTGGCGTGCTCCAGTCGTTTAATTACGGCTGATCGTTTCAAGCATCGGCCAGCTCTGCTGGTCGATGTTGTTTACGCCCCTCCAGAATTTCGCGCGCGTTGACCGCTCTTGCGGTTGACGGGCGCCGCTGTACAGCACGAGGAACAAGGGATGTTCGCGCCGGCCAATGAAACCCACTTTGCCCTGACCATCGAAGGGCTTTCCACCGATTTCCAGGTGTTTACCCTCACCGGTCGGGAAGCCATCAGCCAGCCGTTTGCCTTCGAGGTGGAGCTGGTCAGTGAGCAGCCGTCGCTGGACCTCGAAACCCTGCTGCACAAACCGGCCTTCCTGCAGCTGTCGCCCGACGGCAGCGGCATCCACGGCCTGATCGACCGCGCCGCACAAGGCGATTCCGGCAAGCGCCTGACGCGCTATTCCGTGACCCTGCGCCCGCAGCTTTCGTACCTGGCGCACCGGATCAACCAGCGGATCTTCCAGAACCTCAGCGTGCCGAAAATCATCGGCAAGATCCTCGAAGAACACGGCATCCAGGGCAACGCCTATGAATTCCAGACCGGCTCGATCTACCCCGAGCGCCTCTACTGCGTGCAGTACGACGAGTCGGATCTGCATTTCATCCAGCGCCTGTGCGAAGAAGAAGGCATTCACTACCACTTCCAGCACAGCGCCACGGCGCACAAGCTGGTGTTCGGCGACGACCAGACGGTGTTCCACAAACTGGCGCCGGTGGCCTATCAGCAGGACTCCGGCATGGTCGCCAGCGACCCGGTGATCAAGCGTTTCGACCTGCGCCTGGAAACCCGCACCAGCCGCACCACCCGCCGCGACTACGACTTCGAAAAACCGCGGATCACCCTCGAAAGCGAAAACCGTGGCGACGCCCTGCCCGACCTCGAGGACTACGACTACCCGGGCCGTTTCGTCGACCGCGAGCGCGGCAAGCACCTGGCCAAACGCGCCCTTGAGCGCCACCGCGCCGACTTCCAGCTCGCCGAAGGCAAGAGCGACCAGCCGCTGCTGGTCAGCGGCCATTTCCTCGCGCTGAAGGAACACCCGAAGGCCAAGTGGAATGACCTGTGGCTGCTCACCGAGGTCCACCACGAAGGCAAGCAACCGCAAGTGCTGGAAGAGTCCGTCACCAGCGACACCACCGCACTGAAAGACGACTTCCATCAGGGCTACCGCAACCGCTTCCAGGCCACCCCGTGGGACGTGCCGAACCGCCCGCCCCTGCGCCACCCGAAACCGCGCATCCTCGGCAGCCAGAGCGCCGTGGTCACCGGCCCGCAAGGCCAGGAAATCCACTGCGACGAATACGGCCGGGTGAAAGTCCAGTTCCACTGGGACCGCGACGGCCTGGCCGACGACAAGACCAGTTGCTGGCTGCGCGTCTCCAGCGCCTGGGCCGGCGCCCAGTACGGCGGCATCGCCATCCCGCGTATCGGCATGGAAGTGCTGGTGACCTTCCTCGAAGGCGACCCCGATCAACCGTTGATCAGCGGCTGCCTGTACCACAAGGAAAACACCGTCCCCTACGCGCTGCCGGCAAACAAGACGCGCACCACCTTCAAGACCCTGAGCTCGATGGGTGGCGGCGGCTTCAACGAACTGCGCATCGAAGACAAGAAAGGCCAGGAACAGATCTTCCTCCACGCCCAGCGCGACTGGGACGAGAACATCGAACACGACCAGAAAATCCGCGTCGGCAACGAACGCCACGACGTCGTGGAAAAGAACAGCTACACGGAATTCAAGGCCGAAGAACACCACACCGTCTACGCAGACCGCAAAGTCGAAACCCGCGCCAACGACCACCTCACCGTAGGCGTGAACCAGCACATCAAGATCGGCACCGGGCAATTCATCGACGCCGGGCAGGAAATTCACCTCAGCAGCGGGATGAAGGTGGTGCTGGAAGCTGGCGCTGAACTGACGCTGGTCGGTGGCGGCAGCTTCATCAAGATCGATGGCGGCGGCGTGACCATGAGCGGGCCGGCGATCAACATCAACTCGGGTGGTGGACCGGGGAGCGGCACGGGGGCGGCGCCGTTGATGCCGGGGCCGTTGAAGCAGGCGGATACGGATAAGCCAGGCATGCTTTTGCAGCAGCGTCTGCGTGAAAATGTGCCCATTGTTGAACTGTGCCAAAAACCCAAAGGTGGGACGCCAATGGAATGCCCATTGACAGATTGCCCCTGCAGGAAAGCCTTGATGGCGGGAGCATAGACATGAGTATTTCGGTATTGCTGGAACGCACGGACGACCTATTGGAAAAACTCTACCAACAGTTGCCCGATCCTAATCCAACCCTTTTGTTCGATTCGACTGAGCTGCAAGCGTACTCGGAACAAAGTCCGATCTGGCTTGAGTCGACATCCAGCGCTTTCATTATCGAACAAATGCGCGAGTCGCCTTCAGCATGGCCAGGGCTGATCATAGAAAGCCAGGCATCCGATGAAAATCTGTTGGCACACCTTCGGCATATTCTGTTTATACGTTTCGACACCGAGCGCAAAGGGGTGCTTCGCTATTCCAACCCAAGAACAGCGAGCTATTTCTTTACCGTTAAGAACGAGACGACGCCCTGCACCTGGATGGGTCCTATCAACCGGATGAGCTGGTATGGCGGTACATGGTACGACTTGGCAAACAACTCACTTCACTGGTTCAGTGTAGAGAATGGGAATACGCGGGACTGGAAAAAAAACGACGGTCTGAACTCTCTGCATCTTGATGTGCTTCATGAACAAGCCTTGCAGCGGCAACAGAAAGAACATTTTGTCTATGTGTGGTGGCACAAGCAGAGCGACGCATCGCTGGCTGAGGCAGCCCAATTCCTGGATGAAGGCATCGCAGATGGTTTCATAGAACCGCAAGAGTTGAACAAATACTTATCGCTACGTGCCAGTTACCCGAACACACAAACTCCAATGATTCCCAAGTGTGGTAGTGGCGAAGATCGCCTGGGCCTTCTGCAGCAATATCTAAGTAGCAATTTCGAGGACAAGGAGTCTCTGACATGAGTAAACCCGTTGGGAGTTTAAGCTCTGGTCCGGCTTGCGAAACATCCAAGGTGATCGTCCAAGTCATAGGCAAGGACCATCCTGCGACTCAGAGAGTAGTGTTGTGTGATCCTGCCGACAAAGTTCAGAAGGCACAGACGGAACCGCAGGAAAAAGAAATTTGCAGTAGCGTTTTGCATGTATGGAATTGCACCGGTGAAGCCAAACGGAAACTCTGGCTGGAAATCGACTCGACGCAGGGTAAACCCATCCGGTTGCCCCTGCTTGCTGATGTTCGATCAACCCCACGCGAATCTGACGTTCAGTGGAACCAACTCGTACCCGTTCTACCTTTCGTTTCGCTTCCCGGCTCAAAAAGTGCGTATGACCACGGCACACCAGTGCTGGCTCGGGCAGGGTTCATCTATGTCTTCTACAAAGGCAAACTATGGCGTGAACTGGAGGTTCGAATCCTTGAAGGGAAAACGACATATCACGACGTGGACATTGCTCACTACCGGCAAGAAAAGACATTTAAAACAGGTGAACGAAAAGTCACTGGGGTAGCGCTGGAAGATATTTGGATACCTTCTCTCTGGAACAATCAGAGAGTGCTAGATCTACAGATGTGCTTTTCTGAAATACAACTACACGCCGCTCGCCTGCAACGTTTTGAGGAAGATAGCCGTTTGCGCAGCCAACGCTGCAAGAACCCGCAAAATCTGACTTGCTCCAACAAGAGCTTTAAAGACCTGTACACCGGTAAGCCCGATGGCAAGGCTATGCTTGAGGCATTTTCAAATTTCAATGTTCACAACTACGCCAATAGCACCGCAGCGGCGCAGGCCACCGTCGTCAAACGCAATCTCGAAAGCGGTTGTTTTCCAGTCAGCGTGGCAGCACCTCAACGATCGCGCGAGCCAGGCTATGAAGGACTACTCGATCATCCTGGCCGCTATCTGTGTGATCTCTCTGGACAATTCCCTGTTACAGCTAGCCAGAAAGCCAAAACGTTCCTCCAAGCGTGTACCAAAGGCACATCAGAAAATAACGATCCAGTGCAGCGTACCGAACTGCTCGAGTTGAGTGCGGTAGCTGATGCATTAGTTGCATCAATGCCGGCACCAGCCGCCTCTGACAACAAGGAGGCGCCTCCCGACGTATGGATAGCCCAAGCCAGCGTTGCAGATACGCTAACCAAGGCAAGACAACGGCAAATCTGTGGTGTACTGCTGGAAGATCCACGCTACCGGCTCAGACATCTGAAGAGTCGTTTGGAAACCCATCAGGAACTGCTAAAACTTTGCGCACGTCATGCGACCCAACAAGCCAACCATGCCAGTGCCCTGCTCATACAACAGCTGGTAGTACCCCGTAATCTACAAGGCAAATCTAACCCGTTGCATGCGAGCCTTGAAAAAGTTGGCGGTACTGGAAAGCAGCGAATCAATCAGTGCACCGCTGTTCTGGAACGAACGATGGTCTGGCAGCACATGAATAGTGCTCAGAATCTACTGACTGAAAGCTTGCAACAGGACGTTACACAACAAACCCTGGCCGATCATCTGAGCCTTGATGGCTTTGACTACTTGTCTGCTCTGTTCGTCATCAGCCAAACGATTGCTGCACTTGCGGCCCCCCCCTCGCGTCTTGATCCTCTGGCGCCAAGCGGTGACGTAGTCGATGCCGTAAGCGGTGTAACTCTGTACAGCCCTAAAGCCACACCGGGGCAACAGTGGTTGGCTACTTTGGCCAATAGCGCCGAAACGCCGTTACACCTAATGTTCTGGCCTGAATGCGATATGGAACGCGCCTGCAAACCCTATCAAGTGCCGCAGCCGGAAAAAAACAAAGGGGATGGAAAGTACCGCGCTTCTGAGCTAGCGAAGCTTGAGAACAAAGTCCCACCCGCTGCTGCCCAGCTAACCACGATGGATGCCGATATCGTGGCCAACCTTTTGGCGGGCGCCAGCCTCGATAGTTTTCTGATAACTAGCGGCAAGAATATCAGTAGCGCGCTTCTCGGCATCTACGACACGCTTCAATCGGCCGTGGAAAATGCGCTTGCCGCCACCCTGCCGTCGCGGGAGGCGTTCAATCAGGCGTCAGCCGATGCCGATGCAAGTAATGACGCCCGAAACCGGGCAAATGATCGGATGCAAAAGACACGTGACCGATTGGCAGAACGCGCGCGCCCCGTCAATGTGAAGCTGCACGCACGAGGAGTGGAGCAGCTTCGCAGTATGATGCCGAACACATTCGGTCCCGCCTACTTCATGCGTCGAGGAGCCGTCACGCAAAGCTATTATCTCTTTGGTCTGGAAGATCTTCCTACCCGCGAGTCCGTACCCGTAACGTACTACGGAGAGTTTTTGGACAATAAAGGGAAACTTCTAGGCAGTACCGATCGAACGCGTCTGCCTGAAACCGGCGTCTTAAGCTCCGAACATTTGGTGCTGGCAATCCCGCGCAATCATAGTACTGCACAGTTAGTCAGAAACATGAACCAGCAACTTACGGCTGCCCAGCTTTCCAATACGGCATCCGATGCCGCGAATGCGCGGGTCGTACAGACCGGATCCGCTCTCACTGATGCCGTGAACCAACACAGAACTCGCAATAATGCCCCTGTATTCCGCATTTTAAATTCACGCCCATTCTCAATAGCAGTACTGATGCTTGAAATGTGGAATGTGAATGCAGAGTTGCAAGGCAGGGAAGCCGCTAGCAGGGAGAAGAATAAAAACCGAGTCCGATTGGGGGTTTTGGCGGCAGGAATGGACCTGATCATTGCGATGGAGTCATTGACCGTAAAACTGGTTGGAACCCAATCCGCGCTCGCGTTAGCCCGAAAACCGATTTACGACTTGGCAGACAGCAATGTAAAAAAGTGGATCGGCAAAGCCCTGACTGAACGACTAACACAAAAAATCACGGCTCGATTGATCACACAATCATTCTCGGGAATCATTTTTGCTGGCATAAGCATTTACGATGCCTGGTATGCCTGGCAATGGAATGACAACGCGATGTATGGATACTTGCTGATGGCTGGCGGTGCTGCAGCTGGAGTGGTTGCCGGAATGGCAACGGGTGCGGCGAGTGCGGGTCCGGTGCTCGGACTGACCCCTTTGGGTTGGCTGGCACTCTTGCTCATTGGCACTGGAGCAGGCTTGGTACTTTGGCTCAGTAGCACTCCACTGGAGGATTGGCTCCTGAACGGCCCTTTTGCATCGAAGGGTGAGGAAAACGCCAAGCATCTTAAAGACCCGCAAGAGGCTTTTTATCGATTGATCGGGTTACTTTCCGGTATCGGAATTTCGGTGAAGCCAAACACGCTTTTTGATCCCAACGCAAAACTTGACATACATTCGGAAAATCCTTTTGAAGTCCGTAATGCCAATACAGTGATTCGTATCGAAAGCAGACTGCCCGGACTTATCGGAAGCATAGGCAACATTGGCATTCAGGCCGAGTGTCGAATTCGTGAAGTAGTGACTACCAATTTTCGAGGATCACCATTATCAACTCAGAAAAACGTATCTGGCAGCCCTCCTGTTTATAAAGCGCAGCGTGTATACATGGATGCGCTGGAACTGTACGTTGACACTCCAGAAATGATCACCACACCCAAAAAGTCGACAGGGTACGAATGGGCCGTACGTGCACAGTTCGTTCTAAAAAATCAGTCTGAAACACGTTACTTTCCAGCACCCAGTGTAAAAGACCCTACTCGTTTTAGCGCAGCATATGCCAAGGCAGACTTCAACAAAACCAACCGCCCATTCTGGGCCGACGAGCAGACGAACAAGGCCTGAACATGTCAAAAGACGCTGAACCGCAGCTTTACTACTCTGAAGAAGCTTACCGGGCAGACCGCATCCCCGTGCAAGCAGACTCAGCGAAGCGAAGCCCCCTTCACAAACTAACCGGCACGCGCTTGCCTTGGGGTCACACGCAAGATGTGGTTCCAGAAAACATAATGGAAGATCCAAAACCAGAAAGTATGCGTTTTTGGGAGCAATGGGAGAAAGAAAAGGCAGAGATGAAAGCGAATGGGAAATACGTGCCACGCCCATTCGAAGATGTGGAGCTGCACTGTAAATATGATCATGAGCGGTTCCGTTTTGCTCAATTGCCCTTTCGATCTCAGTTCTGGCTCTCGCTCAGAACCTTTTGCAAGTGGGGGATGATCATTCTCCTCCCATTATGTTTTCTGATTGATTCGCTATTTGAAATGGACTCATCTGAATTCAACATAAGAGAGCTCACAAACAACTCCATTACATTACTCATTATAAAAATATTACTCCCACCTTGGATAATTAGCAGCATCATTGTCAATTACTTCCCGAAAGTCTGGTTTCGACCTCCCAAAGGGCCGCTATGGGAATTGAATCGTGTTACAGGACAGGTGACGATTTTCAATTGCGCGCGTGCAAAAATACAAAATAAAACCGCTGACATGGTTGCACCATTTCACGAATTCGATGCCTATATCGTAACGTCACCAGATCGCCAAGGATTGCCCACGAATGGGTTACAACTCGCTCATCGCTATAGTAATACCACCATTAATCTGAGCGCCCTGATAACCCCTGACAATACGACACAAAGACCCTGTGCGCTCTGGGATTTCTTGCAAAATTTTATGGACACCCAACGTCCACTGCCTGAAATCCCGATGTATGAACCCTATCGAAACTCGGATCCAACGACTTTTGAACATGATAAAAAAAATGGTCGACCAGCGCGTTATTGGATCGATATGGACAACGATACTTTCAAAGCAAAAGTTAAGGAAATGCTTGAAAAAATCGACACCATAGATACATTTGCTCGCCCGAACCTTATGGCAAAAGCAGTCAAATACATTGATTAGACATTGTTTGGTCAGGGAAGATATTGGACAGATGGTGACAGATCTACTTCCTGAAAAAAGCTGTCATCATTTCCATACAACGAAAACTCTGCATCAGAAAATCCAGAAACAACATCTACACTTCAGAATCGTCACCAACTGAAACTCGATAAAGAAGACGCCGAAGATCAGAAACACACCCGTATTAGCCCATTGAATAGTAGCACTCTGATCGTACAAAACTGGGTAGCCGCAAAGATGCCGCAGTGCCCCCGTTAATTAATTAAAGAAAACCACAAACAATGGAATTAAAAAACGACACGACCCCTTCAGAAAAACCATTAAAAAATCAGGAAAAAACCCTGATGAAATGGACGATAAAAGCCAAACCCCGGGATACAACCAACATGGACATCGGCATGGCAATTATTATAGCCATCGGTGTAGCGGCGATAATAAATGGTATCCACGAGTCTTATATCCTCAACCTATCAGAAGAAAATGGCTCCATTTTCCTGAATCTTCATGCTGGTACAATCTGGACTTTGGCAGCCACCTACCTTTGGATTCTTGTCGTTCATCAAAAAAAGACATATACCTATACTATTACCGAAACAGTGGGAACCGAGGAATCTTCAGTAAACTTTCCAAAGTCTGCTCATGCCGTATTCAAGGCCATATCGGCGCTTTTTTTCATAATTATTATCGCAACCATTATCTATAGCCCTTCATCGGCTTTAATACTCGCAGCCCCTGCAGGGATGGCCTTGATAGCAGCAAAATTTTTTCTTACCTGGAATAACACTCCGAAAATAGAAGAATCATCCGAATGGAAAGAATACAAGTTCGTCACCATCGATAAAAAAAGACGTTTAATCGTAGCTCAATACACCGACATCATGATCGGCTTCGAGGCCAGGCTTCCCGAAAGCTTATTTGCAGAATACTTATCAACACTTAAAAAACTACTTCCGAAAGATGCAGTTTTTGCGGAAAAAGATTGGATGTGGTGAACTACCAAACCGAAACATCGAAACCTGCGCGATGATCTGGCCGTAGCGGAATAATACGAACATGACAAAACCCTGTGACAACTCATTCAACCAGATTTCATGCAGAGCCTTTGAAGAAGAATCAAGTGCACATGAACGCATCCTTATGGAATGGTCGACAAAAACAATAAAATCTCCACCTAAGGAAATCATGAAAGCACAACTTTGGCTTTTTGCTGGCGCGACGCTAATGAATATTTTTGTAACGGCCATCACTTGGAATAACCTGCCACAATATACGCTTGGACTTTTGTCGATGTATATATTTTCGTACGCACTGACCATTTACTTCATATTTATATTACGCCAAAAAACAGTATTCAATTACTCCATCACAGAGAATCATGGAAAAGTCGAACATTATCGGCACTACCCAGAATCTTCCGGAACCATTTTCAAAAGCCTCGCTATTTTTATAATATTATTTTTCTCAGGCGTTGCGATTTATACAGGGTCCTTGGCCTTTATGATCGGCCCGGCAGCTATTGCTCTTGGAGCGGCAAAATCCCTTCTCGGCTGGAAAAACAAAATAACCAACTCGCGCAGCTCCCCTTGGACGGAATATAATTTTGTAACTATAGATCGGTCCAGGCTCATGATAATCATCCATAGAACCAACCAATCAGTGGGATTCGAAGCACGCTTCCAAAAAACGGCTACATTCGATCGTTACTTGAGAACTTTGAAAGCAGTACTACCAAGCAGCGCCATATTCACAGAAAAAAATTGGCAATGGTAATTATTGAAATAACTTATAATCACACTGACTACTTATCTAAATATATAAAAGATAGAAAGGTGACAGATCCATTTTCTAACAAATGGATCTGTCACCTTTTCCTTGATCCGAGAGCACCGTTGCCGCTGCCCACTTATACTTACCTGGGTTTCAGTGGCGGCATGCCCCAGGTGCTCTCATGGTAAATGACGCCGGGTGGACCATTTATGGCTGCGGTCATGACGTTCTGGAACCTGCCTAACCGCCTCGTCGAATTCACAACCTAAAAAGTTGCCTGACGCACCTGCCTCTCCAACTCCACCTTCAACCCCGGCTCAAGCTTCAACTGCCGCGCCAGTTCGTCCAGATAGCTCTTCTCCATGAAGTTCTCCTCATCCACCATCATCACGCTCGCCACGTACATCTCGGCGGCCATCTCCGGCGTGCTTGCCGCGCGGGCGACGTCGGTGGGGTCGAGGGGTTTGTTGAGTTCGGCGTGGAGCCAGTGTTTGAGTTCCTGATCGTTGTCGAGTTTGGTGAATTCGCCTTCGATCAGTTGGCGTTCGCGGTCATCGATGTGGCCATCGGCCTTGGCGGCGGCGACCAGGGCTTTGAGGATGGCCTGGCTGTGTTGTTCGACTTGCGCCGGTGGCAGGCGATCGAGGGTTTGCGGTTCGCTTTGCGGAGCTGTGCCTTTTTGCGCGTTCCAGTTGCCGTAGGCTTTGTAGGCGATCACGCCCAGTGCGGCGAGGCCGCCGTAAATAGCGACTTTACCGCCAACCTTGCGGGCTTTTTTGCTGCCCAGCAGCAGGCCCATGGCGCCGGCCGCCAGGGCACCGCCGCCGGCGCCTGACAGCAAGCCGCCAAGTGCGCCATTACTGGAAGATCCGCCCAGCAAGCCGCCCAGACCACCGGCAGCCGGTTTGTTCTGCGCCCCGCCCGCCTTGTTCTGCAGCAGTTCCTGGCCGGATTTGAGGAGTTGATCGAGCAATCCACGGGTGTTCATGTTCCGCCTCCAAACAGGGGTTATCCGGATCAATAAGGCCCTCAGCCTAGTTCGAAAGTGCCCGTCACTTGGGTGCGAGTGTGCTTCCAGATGTTGCCTGGCCTCCCGCAGCCCTTCGCGAAAATAGATATACACTCGAGGCAATCTATAAAAACCGCCCACCGGGTAAACCTTCCATGATGACCTTGCGTCAGATCCGCCATTTCATCGCCGTGGCCGAGACCGGCTCGATCTCCGCCGCCGCGCAAACCGCGTTCATTTCCCAATCGACCCTGACCCTGGCCATCCAGCAACTGGAGGAAGAAATCGGCGTCAGCCTGTTCAACCGCCACGCCAAGGGCATGACCCTTACTCATCAGGGACATCAATTCCTACGCCAGGCGCACCTGATTCTGGCCACCGTGGACAACGCCAAACGCAGCCTGCAACAAAGCACCGATCAGGTCGCCGGGCAGTTGATCGTCGGGGTGACCAGTCTGGTGGCAGGTTATTACCTGGCGGATTTGCTCACCCGTTTCCAGCGCGCCTATCCCAATGTCGAGATCCGGGTGATGGAGGACGAGCGGCCATACATCGAGCATTTGCTGGTCAGCGGCGAGATCGATGTCGGTGTACTGATCCTCTCCAACCTCGAAGACCGCCACGCGTTGCAGACCGAAGTGCTGACCCATTCGCCGCACCGCTTGTGGCTGCCGGCCCAGCATCCGTTGCTGGAACACGACAGCATCAACCTCGCCGACGTTGCCCGGGAGCCGTTGATTCAACTGAACGTCGACGAGATGGATCGCAACGCTCAACGCCTTTGGCGTGGCGCCGGACTGCAACCGAAGATCACCCTCAGAACCGCGTCCACCGAGGCCGTGCGAAGTCTGGTAGCGGCGGGATTGGGCGTTTCGATCCAGCCCGACATGACGTACCGACCGTGGTCGCTGGAAGGCGACATCATCGAGGCCCGGCCAATTGCCGACCTCAGCCAGACCCTCGACGTCGGTCTGGCCTGGCGTCGCGGCACCGCACGCCCCGCGTTGGTCGATCCGTTCCTGACCGTGGCCCGCGAACAGCCTCACGGCGGACGCAAGCCATCTATTTAATCGAATGCCACCTTCAGTATTTAGAATTTGTCGACCCCGGAGCCGCGCACTAGTCTTGCTGCATCTATAAGACGGTCGGCTCCCGGATCCACGGGAGCAAAGATGACCACACAAGAAATGAGATCACGGAAAATGGCTGGCGCGCAGACCCACATGCACACCGCGTTGCTGATCGACGGCGAACTGGTCGCCGGTCAGGGTTTTGTCGAGCCGATCCTCAACCCGGCCACCGGCGAAGTCCTGACCCAGATCGCCGAAGCCAGCACCGAGCAAGTCGAAGCCGCCATCCTCGCCGCCCACCGCGCCTTTGCCGAGTGGTCGCGCACCACCCCGCAACAACGCTCGAACCTGCTGCTGGAAATCGCCAACGCCGTCGAAAAGCACGCCGACCACCTCGCCCGCCTCGAAGCCCTGAACTGCGGCAAGCCGCTGCACCTGGCCCGGCAGGACGACTTGACCGCGACCGTCGATGTGTTCCGCTTCTTTGCCGGCGCCGTGCGCTGCCAGACCGGCCAGCTCAGCGGCGAATACGTGCCGGGCTACACCAGCATGGTGCGCCGCGATCCGATTGGCGTCGTCGCGTCGATTGCGCCGTGGAACTACCCGATCATGATGGCCGCGTGGAAAATCGCCCCGGCCCTCGCCGCCGGCAATACGCTGGTGTTCAAGCCGTCCGAACATACGCCGCTGTCGATCCTGGCGCTGGCTCCGGCACTGGCCGAGATCCTGCCGCGTGGGGTGATCAACATTGTCTGCGGTGGCGGCGAAGGCGTTGGCAGTCATCTGGTCGGCCACCCAAAAGTACGCATGGTGTCGCTGACCGGCGACATCGTCACCGGCCAGAAAATCCTCCAGGCCGCCGCCAAAACCCTCAAGCGCACGCACCTCGAACTCGGCGGCAAGGCCCCAGTAATCGTGTGCAACGATGCCGATCTCAAAGCCGTGGTCGAAGGCGTTCGCACTTATGGCTATTACAACGCCGGGCAGGACTGCACCGCCGCGTGCCGGATCTACGCCCAGGCAGGAATTCACGACAAATTGGTCGCCGAACTCGGCGCGGCGGTCAGCAGCCTGCGCTTCGCCGGCAAACGCGACGCCGACAACGAGATAGGGCCGCTGATCAGCACCCGCCAGCGCGACCGGGTGGCCAGTTTCGTCGAGCGCGCCCTCGGTCAGCCGCACATCGAACGGGTGACCGGCGCAGCGGTGCATTCCGGCGCCGGGTTCTTCTATCAGCCAACCCTGCTGGCCGGTTGCAAACAGAGCGATGAAATCGTCCAGCGCGAAGTGTTCGGCCCGGTGGTGACCGTGACCCGCTTCGATGAACTGGCGCAAGCGGTGGACTGGGCCAACGACTCGGAATACGGCCTCGCCTCGTCGGTGTGGACCCAGAACCTGGACAAGGCGATGCAGGTCGCCGCGCGCCTGCAATACGGCTGCACCTGGATCAACAGCCATTTCATGCTGGTCAGCGAAATGCCCCACGGCGGCCTGAAACGCTCCGGTTACGGCAAAGACTTATCCAGCGATTCGCTACAGGACTACAGCGTGGTGCGGCACATCATGGCCCGCCACGGCCAGCATCTCTGACTACGCTAATAACAAGCCGCTGACGGCATGCTCCACCGCGTTCACAACTGCCCCGACCATAATTTAAAGAAGAGGGTTCACCATGTTCGTGCACAAGACCGCACTGCTCAGTGCAATCACCACGGCCCTGCTGGCCAGCGCCAGCCTGCAGGCCGCCGAGCCGCTGAAAGCCGTCGGCGCCGGCGAAGGCCAGCTGGATATCGTCGCCTGGCCCGGCTACATCGAACGCGGTGAAAGCGACAAGGCCTACGACTGGGTGACCGGTTTCGAGAAGGAAACCGGCTGCAAGGTCAATGTGAAAACCGCCGCCACCTCCGACGAAATGGTCAGCCTGATGGCCAAGGGCGGTTACGACCTGGTGACCGCGTCGGGCGATGCCTCGCTGCGGTTGATCGTCGGCAAGCGTGTGCAACCGATCAACACCGCGTTGATCCCGAACTGGAAATCCCTCGACCCGCGCCTGAAAGACGCGCCGTGGTACGTGGTCAACAAACAAACCTACGGCACCCCGTACCAGTGGGGCCCGAACGTGTTGATGTACAACACCAACGTGTTCAAGACCGCGCCGACCAGCTGGAACGTGGTGTTCGAGGAACAGAACCTGCCCGACGGCAAGCCGAACAAGGGCCGCGTGCAGGCCTACGACGGCCCGATCTACATCGCCGATGCGGCGTTGTACCTGAAATCCACCAAGCCTGAGCTGGGGATCAAGGATCCGTACCAGCTCACCGAAGATCAGTACAAAGCCGTGCTGGAATTGTTGCGCGCCCAGCAGAAGCTGATCCACCGCTACTGGCACGACACCACGGTGCAGATGAGCGACTTCAAGAACGAAGGCGTGGTCGCGTCCAGCGCCTGGCCGTATCAGGTCAACGGCCTGATCAACGACAAACAGCCAATCGCCTCCACCGTGCCGAAAGAAGGCGCCACCGGTTGGGCCGACACCACCATGCTGCACGCCGAGGCCAAGCACCCGAACTGCGCTTACAAGTGGATGGACTGGTCGCTGCAGCCGAAAGTCCAGGGTGATGTGGCGGCGTGGTTCGGCTCGTTGCCGGCGGTTCCGGCGGCGTGTCAGGGCAGTGAGTTGCTCGGTGCTGAAGGCTGCAAGACCAACGGGTTTGATCAGTTCGACAAGATCGCCTTCTGGAAAACCCCGCAGGCTGAGGGTGGGAAGTTTGTGCCGTATAGCCGGTGGACGCAGGACTACATTGCGATTATGGGCGGTAGGTAACTCTCTATAACAACGCGGTCTGCCCCCTTTCCCCCTCGCCCCCCTTGGGGGAGAGGGTTGGGCGGGCGGCGTGCCGATGAGGGGGTGGCTTTTGACTTTGCTTTTGAAATTGGAGCAATGCCTGAAATAGCTGCCCTCACCCCCCGCCCTCTCCCGGAGGGAGAGGGAGCCTAAAGCGGACCGCGTCAGACCTACCCAAAAGTGGTGAGCCAACACCGGCATACACCGCCAAACGATCCAGTTTTTTCAGAAGTCCAGGCAGGGCCGCTGCGACGGCCCTCGCCTTTTTGGAGCACCGCACCATGACGCTTGCAGTCCAGTTCACCAACGTTTCCCGGCAGTTCGGCGAGGTGAAGGCCGTTGACCGGGTTTCCATCGATATCCAGGACGGCGAGTTCTTTTCCATGCTCGGCCCTTCCGGTTCGGGCAAGACCACATGCCTGCGCCTGATCGCCGGGTTCGAGCAACCGAGCGCGGGTTCGATCCGCATTCACGGCGCCGAAGCCGCCGGTCTGCCGCCCTATCAACGCGACGTCAACACGGTATTTCAGGATTACGCGCTGTTCCCGCACATGAACGTGCTGGACAACGTCGCCTACGGATTGAAAGTCAAAGGTGTGAGCAAGACCGAACGCCACAAACGCGCCGAAGAAGCCTTGGACATGGTCGCCCTCGGCGGCTACGGCGCGCGCAAACCGGTGCAGTTGTCCGGCGGCCAGCGCCAGCGTGTCGCCCTCGCCCGCGCCCTGGTCAATCGTCCGCGAGTGCTGTTGCTGGATGAGCCGTTGGGCGCCCTCGATCTGAAGCTGCGCGAGCAGATGCAGAGCGAACTGAAGAAGCTGCAACGCCAGCTCGGCATCACTTTCATCTTCGTCACTCACGATCAAACTGAAGCGCTGTCGATGTCCGACCGCGTGGCCGTGTTCAACAAGGGTCGCATCGAGCAGGTCGACACCCCACGCAATCTGTACATGAAACCCACCACGACTTTCGTCGCCGAATTTGTCGGCACTTCGAACGTGATTCGCGGTGATCTGGCGCGTCAGCTCAGCGGTCATCCGCAGCCGTTTTCGATTCGTCCGGAACACGTGCGTTTCGCCGAAGGCCCGTTGGCCAGCCATGAAATCGAAGTCAGTGGTCTGCTCCACGACATCCAGTATCAGGGCAGCGCCACGCGCTATGAACTGACCCTGGAAAACGGCCAGACCCTGAGCATCAGCCACGCCAACAATCAATGGATCGACAGCAGCGCGCAGCACCAGACCGGCCAGCGCATCAGCGCTCGCTGGGCGCGGGAAGCGATGATTCCGTTGCACGACACCGTCGCGAGCGGGGTGTGACATGACCGCTCTCGCCCTCCCTCAATCGGCGCCGCTGCGCAGGTTTTCCAACCTGCTCTACCGCAAGCCGAACCTGTACCTGTCGATGCTGCTGGTGCCGCCGCTGCTGTGGTTCGGCGCGATCTATCTGGGCTCGCTGCTGGTGCTGTTGTGGCAAGGTTTCTACACCTTCGACGACTTCACCATGGCGGTCACGCCCGACCTGACTCTGGCCAATTTCGCCGCACTGTTTCAGCCGTCGAACTTCGACATCATCCTGCGCACCCTGAGCATGGCCGTCGTGGTGTCGATCGCCAGCGCCATCGTCGCGTTCCCGATTGCCTACTACATGGCGCGCTACACCACCGGCAAGACCAAGGCGTTTTTCTACATCGCGGTGATGATGCCGATGTGGGCCAGTTACATCGTCAAGGCCTACGCCTGGACGCTGCTGCTGGCCAAGGGCGGTGTCGCGCAGTGGTTCGTGCAGCACCTGGGGCTGGAGCCGGTTCTGCAGTTCATTCTGGGGATTCCCGGGGTCGGCGGCAGCACCTTGTCGACCTCGCACCTGGGCCGGTTCATGGTGTTCGTCTACATCTGGCTGCCGTTCATGATCCTGCCGATCCAGGCCTCGCTGGAGCGCCTGCCGCCGTCGTTGCTGCAAGCCTCCGCCGACCTCGGGGCCAAGCCACGTCAGACCTTCATGCAGGTGATTCTGCCGCTGTCGGTGCCGGGGATTGCCGCAGGTTCCATCTTCACGTTTTCGCTGACCCTGGGCGACTTCATCGTGCCGCAACTGGTGGGCCCGCCGGGCTACTTCGTCGGCAGCATGGTCTACGCGCAGCAAGGCGCGATCGGCAACATGCCGATGGCTGCGGCGTTCACGCTGGTGCCGATCGTGCTGATCGCCATCTACCTGTCCATCGTCAAACGACTGGGGGCCTTCGATGCACTCTGAAAAGGCCTCAACTGGCTTAAAAATCGCAGCCTGGGGCGGGCTGGTGTTCCTGCACTTCCCGATCCTGATCATCTTCCTCTACGCCTTCAACACCGAAGACGCGGCGTTCAGCTTTCCACCGAAAGGCTTCACGCTGCACTGGTTCAGCGTGGCGTTTTCCCGGCCAGACGTGCTGGAAGCGATCAAGCTGTCGTTGCAGATCGCGGCCATCGCCACGCTGATCGCCATGGTGCTCGGCACGCTGGCTTCGGCGGCGTTGTACCGTCGGGACTTCTTCGGCAAACAGGGCATTTCGCTGATGCTGATCCTGCCGATTGCGCTGCCGGGGATCATCACCGGGATCGCGCTGCTGGCGACCTTCAAGACGTTGGGGATCGAGCCGGGGATGTTCACCATCATCGTCGGCCACGCGACCTTTTGCGTGGTGATCGTCTACAACAACGTCATCGCCCGTTTGCGCCGCACTTCGCACAGCCTGATCGAAGCGTCGATGGATCTCGGCGCCGACGGCTGGCAAACCTTCCGCTACATCATCCTGCCGAACCTCGGCTCGGCGTTGCTCGCCGGCGGCATGCTCGCGTTTGCGCTGTCGTTCGATGAAATCATCGTCACCACCTTCACCGCTGGCCATGAACGCACCTTGCCGCTGTGGTTGCTCAACCAGTTGAGCCGCCCACGGGACGTGCCGGTGACCAACGTCGTGGCGATGCTCGTGATGCTGGTGACCATGCTGCCGATCCTCGGCGCCTACTACCTGACCCGGGGTGGCGAGAGCGTGGCCGGCAGCGGCGGCAAATGATTTCCCTGACCTTTCCCACCCTGAATTTGCAGTAGAAAGAGGACAACAACATGCAAACCAAACTCTTGATCAACGGCCAACTGGTCAACGGCGAAGGCCCGGCGCAACCGGTACTCAACCCGGCGCGCGGCGAAGTGCTGGTGGAAATCAACGAAGCCACCGAGGCCCAGGTCGATGCCGCGGTGCGCGCTGCCGACAGTGCCTTCGCCGAATGGTCGCAGACCACGCCGAAAGACCGTTCGCTGCTGCTGCTGAAACTCGCCGACGCCATCGAAGCCCACGGCGAAGAACTGGCCAAACTGGAATCGGACAACTGCGGCAAACCCTATAGCGCCGCGCTGAACGACGAGATCCCAGCGATTGCCGACGTGTTCCGTTTCTTCGCCGGTGCCAGCCGTTGCATGAGCGGTTCAGCCGGCGGCGAATATCTGCCCGGCCACACCTCGATGATCCGCCGCGACCCGGTGGGCGTGATCGCCTCCATCGCGCCGTGGAACTACCCGCTGATGATGGTCGCCTGGAAAATCGCCCCGGCCCTCGCCGCCGGTAATACCGTGGTGCTCAAGCCGTCGGAACAAACCCCGCTGACTGCGTTGCGTCTGGCCGAACTGGCGTCGGAAATTTTCCCGGCCGGCGTGCTCAATCTGGTGTTCGGGCGTGGGCCGAGCGTGGGCAGTCCGCTGGTGACCCATCCGAAAGTGCGCATGGTGTCGCTGACCGGTTCCATCGCCACCGGCTCGAACATCATTTTCAGCACTGCCGACAGCGTCAAACGCATGCACATGGAACTGGGCGGCAAGGCCCCGGTGATCATCTTCGACGACGCTGATATCGACGCGGCGGTCGAAGGCATTCGTACCTTCGGTTTCTACAACGCCGGCCAGGACTGCACTGCCGCGTGCCGGATCTACGCCCAGCAAGGCATCTACGACAAGTTCGTCGAAAAACTCGGCGCGGCGGTCAGCAGCATCAAGTACGGCTTGCAGGATGACCCGTCGACCGAACTGGGGCCGCTGATCACTGCCCAGCATCGCGACCGGGTGGCCGGGTTTGTCGAGCGCGCTGTCGCGCAATCGCACATCCGCTTGATCACCGGCGGCAAGGCTGTGGAAGGCAATGGCTTCTTCTTCGAACCGACCGTGCTGGCCGATGCACAGCAGGACGACGAAATCGTCCGTCGCGAAGTGTTCGGGCCGGTGGTGTCGGTGACCAAGTTCACCGATGAAGCCCAGGCGCTGGAATGGGCCAACGATTCGGACTACGGCCTGGCGTCCTCGGTATGGACGGCGGATGTAGGACGCGCCCATCGACTGTCCGCGCGGTTGCAGTACGGCTGCACTTGGGTGAATACGCACTTCATGCTCGTCAGCGAAATGCCCCACGGCGGTCAGAAACTGTCCGGCTACGGCAAGGACATGTCCATGTACGGGCTGGAGGACTACACCACGGTTCGGCATGTGATGTTCAAACACTAAAAGTATCCCCCCCGGCTTCAAGGCAGAAACCGGTCATCCGCATCACCAGGCATTCAAAACAATAACTACCGATCCGGGCGGCGCTCACCAAGCCCCGCCACGGTTTCGGCCATCCGAAATCTGCCGATTTCACGGAGCAAACACACATGAGTGCATCACCCGATCTCTCAGCCGCCGTTGCCGACAGCGATGCCGAACAACTGCGCCAACTGGGCTACACCTCCAACTTCAACCGCAGCATGAGCCTGTGGGAAAACTTCGCGCTGGGCTTCACTTATCTTTCACCGGTCGTAGGGGTTTATACCCTGTTCGGCCTGTGCCTGGCCGCCGGCGGTCCACCGATGTTCTGGGCCTATTTGCTGGTCGGCTGCGGGCAATTACTGGTGTGCCTGATCTTCGGCGAAGTGGTTTCGCAGTTCCCGATTTCCGGTGGCGTTTATCCTTGGGCGCGGCGGCTGGTGGGCAAGAAATGGGCATGGATGGTCGGCTGGATCTACTCCATCGCCCTGTGCGTGACCATCGCCGCCGTGGCGGTCGGCGCCGGCCCGTACCTCGCCGCCATGCTGGGTTTTGAGCCGAGCAACAACACCAACATCGTCATCGCCCTGGTGCTGACACTGTTCGCCACCTTGGTGAACCTTAGCGGCACCAAAGTGCTGGCGCGGATCGCCATGTTCGGCTTCCTCTGCGAACTGGTGGGCGCAGTGATCGTCGGCGTGTACCTGCTGATTTTCGAGCGTCATCAGCCGATCAGCGTGCTGTTCAACACCTTCGATATCAGCGTCGACGGCTCCTACCTGCCGGCGTTCCTTACCGCGTCGCTGGCGGGGATGTTCCTCTACTACGGCTTCGAAGCCTGCGGCGACGTCGCTGAAGAAACCCCGAACCCGAGCAAGAAAATCCCGGTGGCCATGCGCATGACCATCTACATCGGCGGCATCGCCGCGATGTTCGCTTGCCTGGCACTGATCCTCGCCGTGCCGGACATGCAGGCGGTGATCAACGGCACCGACAAGGACCCGGTCACCACCATCCTCAACAACGCCTTCGGCCCGGTCGGTTCGAAAGTGGTGATGGGCGTGGTGATGATTTCCTTCATCTCCTGCGTCATCAGCCTGCAAGCGGCGGCGAGTCGTCTGCTGTATTCCTACGCTCGTGATGAAATGGTCATCGGCAGCCGACTGCTGAAAAAGATTTCTCCTACGACCCAGGTGCCGGTTGCTGCGCTGTTCGTGTCCGGCGTCCTGCCTGGCCTGATCATCGCCCTCGGCTTCTTCCTGCAAGACGCCGTAGCCACTATCGTCAGCTTCGCCGCCATCGGCATCTACCTCGCATTCCAGATGATCGTCCTCGCCGCCCTGTACGCCCGCAGCAAAGGCTGGAAACCCAGCGGCAAATTCACCCTCGGCGCCTGGGGCTGGCCGGTGAACATCGGCGCGCTGGTGTACGGCGTCGGCGCAATCATCAACATGGCCTGGCCACGCACGCCGGATGCAGCGTGGTACATCAACTACGCGATGGTGCTAAGCACGGTGATCGTGATTGGACTGGGGTTGGTTTATATGTGGATTGGCAAGCCGTATGACCATGGGAAGGCGCCGGCTGGGGATGCGTGGAAGGTGAGTCGCTAAACACAATCGCCCCGGAAGTTCAGATACTTCCGGGGCGATATACGAAATCCAGGTTACTTAAAAACGCACCTACAGATCAGGAAGGTGTAATCAACTCGACGGAGGGGAAGTAATTGCGGTAGCGCTTAGAGTCACGTGTCAACAACGGCAGTTTTTTTACAGCTGCATGAGCACCAATGAAAAAGTCCGCCAACACATTGTGTTTTCCTCCGCCTACCTTTCGATAACGAACGAACGCTTTACCAGCCAAAAAGAGCGCAGGTCGCGGGATTTCCTGCATGACTAAGCCGAGCTGATTAACCACCCCATCCAGGGCTTCAAACGTTGAAAACGTCTGGGATAACTCTGCATAGACGATCGGGTTAATGACCAACTCATGAATTAGCGACTGAGCGCGAAGTTGCTGGATAGACCAGTCAGCCCAAGCTGGGTCGTCCTCCAAAACGTCAATCAACACATTGGTATCAACCAACACCATTAATCATCACCCCGAAGCAACGCCATCAAATCATCGGTCCGCCATTTGATATCGGCTTTGCCACGAACAGCATCAAATCGATCCGGAATTTTCGCTTTGCCTGCATCGGGCTTCGCACTGTGCAATACCACCTCTCCCTGCTCATTGACACTGAACTCAATCGCCGAGCCCGGCGTGAGATGCAAGGCATCACGGATTGGCTTGGGAATCGTCACTTGGCCCTTACTCGTCATGGTTGTCGTCATGTCATGCTCCTTGAGTATTACTCGCCACACCAACGTAATACTTGGTTTCGGGATCTGCAACCGCCGCTGATCGTAGGACTATTCCGACCGATTTAAAGGACGACAGCGCAGTGCTTTAAAGCGTTTTGCTCTGACGATAAACAGCTGCCATAGGTAGCAGTGACCCGCCCTGAAACAAGCGGTAACTGGAAACCGAATATTGGATCGTCGGGAAGAAGACCTGAGGTTCGTTCCGTGGACTCGAATGAATATAGGAAAATTTGTGGCTCAGGGGCCGCCTCTCTGCAGAACATGCAAAAACAGGAATTTCCTACAGACGCTGCCTTCGAGAAAGATCTTCGATTCCTACAACAAGCGTCGATTAACCGGGCTTGGCACCATAGGCACCTGACCGATACGCTTCTTTTCGGCAGCGAAGTCAGCAGCCCGGTGTCGAAGCCGGAACAAAATCAAAATGGCGCAACCGCACTCATACGAGTGGCGGCTCTATTCTCAATATTGGAGTCGACGAATGCCCAATCAAACTCAAAATCCCTCTAAAGATCATCCTTACTTCATCCCCACCGTATTCACCCGCCACAACCGCTTCCTCCACGCCCTTCTGCTCGATCACCAAGCCTGGTTTTGCGCTCAGGATCTGGGCCGCATGATGGGTCATCCCTTGAACTCACGCGTCACGCTCAAACTCGACCCCGACCAACGCCGCACCGTCCGCCTGCGCAAGTACGGCAAAGTCGTGGAGACACCGATGGTCAGCGAATCCGGCATGTACGCGCTGCTCGTCCATCATTTCATTCCGGAAAACCGCAACCTGCGGCAATGGCTGAGCAATGAGGTGATTCCCATTTTGCGAGAAACCAGCTCAGCGATAGCGGAAAACTGCCCGAGCCTGAGCTCCGTGCATTGGGCCGGCGTCACCGTGCCGCTGCTGCACTGGCAACAACAGGCCTGGGTGAAATGGCGTGATATACCGGAATTAGTGTTTGGTCAGCAGCCCTATCAGGTATCGGGGAGATGTAGCTGACGGCCTCACTTGGGCCAATGAAAAAGGGGCGGACTCCAGAGTCCGCCCCTTCAATGCTCACGATCTACCTCGACCAATTTCTGAACGAGTCCCTAGCAGATGCACAACGTCATCCCTGCAGTACCGCCCATTCTGGAAATCATCCCGAGCGACGAGGGTTTTGCTGAAGACTACCTGCAAAAACTCGTCAAACAATGCGCGGTTGCCGAGCATCTGCACGCAATCCATGTCGGCATCACCGATGCTGACGCGGGTAAGTTGATTGATCTGGCCACCGTGAAGGCCAAATGGCTTTCACGGTGAACCTCCTGCTTCAAAACCGCGAAACACTCCTCATCGCATCCACCAGATACCGCATCGCAATCCGGTCGCTTTCCGACAACTCCCGGTAACGCTCCACCAGTTTCAGTTCGTCAGGACTGAGCCGGCGTCTTCGCCGGACGTTGGTGAGGCAGGGAAAGATGCCCAACATTTCGGTGATGCCTTGTCCTTTTGCCATGGACGTTGTCCTTTTCCAGTACGTCAGAATTATTCCAAAACCGCATCGCCCTGCTCCCTCAAGCAGCGATTTGAGTCCTGCCGGTCGGGTTAGTCGTGACCGGCCATGCCCATAGAATAGAAATTAAATCGGCGCTGAAAAGCGGTTTTTAGAGTAATTAGTCGAAAAAAGCAGATATGCCCTGTAAATCAGAAAAGGCTGTGGGATAAGTAACCGTAACGTCTTGTTTCATTGAGACGCTGTCGCCGTGTAATCAATGAATTTTGCAAAATCAGCGAACGGATTAAGCTAGCGCGCATCTGTTACTAGTCCGTAGCGTTTGGCCGAAGGCTTGTCCGAACCGTAATTTCTGATCCAGTACGTGCCAGGAACGGCGCGGGATTGTCCACGACAGGTTGTATCTATGCACCGCAGGAATTTGCTCAAAGCGTCCATGGCCATTGCGGCCTACACCGGCCTTTCCGCCTCCGGCCTGCTCGCCGCGCGCGCCTGGGCCGCCTCTGGCGGTGCCGCCGACGGTGAAGCCCAGGCCTTCGACTTCGAAACGCTGAAGCGCCAGGCCAAGCAACTGGCCGGCAGCGCGTATCAGGACACCAAACAGGTGCTGCCGCCGACCCTGGCGACCATGACCCCGCAGAACTTCAACGCGATCCGCTACGACGGCGAACACTCGCTGTGGAAGGAGAACAAGGGTCAGCTCGATGTGCAGTTCTTCCACGTCGGCATGGGTTTCCGTCAGCCGGTGCGCATGTACAGCGTAGATCCCAAGTCCCGTACGGCTCGCGAGGTGCATTTCCGCCCTCAGCTGTTCAACTATGAAAACACCTCGGTCGACACCCAGCAGCTCAAGGGCGACCTGGGTTTTGCCGGCTTCAAGCTGTTCAAGGCACCGGAGCTGGATCGCCATGACGTGGTGTCGTTCCTCGGCGCCAGCTACTTCCGCGCCGTGGATGCCACTGGCCAATATGGCCTCTCCGCCCGCGGCCTGGCCGTCGACACCTACGCCAAGAAGCGCGAAGAATTCCCTGACTTCACCAAGTTCTGGTTCGAGACCCCGGATCAGAACGCGACCCGCTTTGTGGTCTACGCCCTGCTCGACTCGCCGAGCGCCACCGGAGCCTATCGTTTCGACATCGATTGCCAGGCCGAGCGCGTGGTGATGGAAGTCGACGCCCACATCAACGCCCGCACCGCCATCGAACAACTGGGCATCGCGCCGATGACCAGCATGTTCAGCTGCGGTACCCACGAGCGCCGGATGTGCGACACCATCCACCCGCAGATCCACGACTCGGATCGTCTGGCCATGTGGCGCGGCAACGGCGAGTGGATCTGCCGCCCGTTGAACAACCCGGCGACCCTGCAATTCAACGCCTTCGCCGACACCGATCCAAAAGGTTTCGGTCTGGTGCAGACCGATCACGAATTCGCCAATTATCAGGACACCGTCGACTGGTACAGCAAGCGCCCGAGCCTGTGGGTAGAACCTACAACCGCATGGGGCGAAGGCTCCATCGATCTGCTGGAAATTCCCACAACCGGCGAAACCCTCGACAACATCGTCGCGTTCTGGACGCCGAAAAAACCAGTGGCCGCCGGCGATTCGCTGAACTACGGCTACAAGCTCTACTGGAGCGCCCTGCCGCCGGTCGGTACGCCGCTGGCACGGGTGCATGCGACCCGTTCGGGCATGGGTGGATTCGTCGAAGGCTGGGCACCCGGCGAGCATTACCCGCCGGTCTGGGCCCGTCGTTTCGCCGTGGACTTCACCGGTGGCGGTCTGGATCGCCTGCCGCAGGGCACCGGGATCGAACCGGTGGTCACCTGTTCCAACGGCAAGGTGCAGGATTTCAGCGTACTGGTGCTGGATGACATCAAGGGTTACCGGATCCTGTTCGACTGGTACCCGACCAACGACAGCGTCGATCCCGTGGAACTGCGCCTGTTCATCCGTACCAACGACCGCACGCTGAGCGAAACCTGGTTGTACCAGTACTTCCCGCCGGCGCCGGACAAGCGTAAGTACCCTTGATGATTCTCTGGCGTCAGATCGGGCCTCATCGCTGGCAAGCCAGCTCCCACATGGGTATCGATTGATCACAGAGCTTGTGTACAACAGAAAACCTGTGGGAGCGAGCTTGCTCGCGATGGCGTCAGTCCAGGCGACAGTAAAAGTGGATATCGTGAGGTTCGAGTGCAAACAACTCGGGATCCGGTTGCTTCAATAACCGGCAACCCTGGTGCTGGTAGAACTCCACGGTATTGCGCGACTCGGTCGCCGAGACGTACAACGCCTCGGCGCCGACCTCTCGGCCATGCTCGCAAGCCAGGGCAAACAAGCGCCCGCCCAATCCCTGCCCGCGCCAGTCACGGCTGATGTGCAGGAACTTCAACTGCCGCATCTTCAGGCCCTGATTGTGAATAACCCGGTTATCCACAACCACCGCCGCCACCATTGTCTCGCCATCGAAAAGTCCGTGTAGCCAACCGCCGCTGCGCCAACACTTTTCCAATACCCGCGCATTCTCCTCCGCCTCCCCTTCGGGCCATCCGCGCATGTCAAAACGCGCCAGATACAGAATCAGCTCAGCGTTTTCCACGCGATAACATTCCTCAACCAACTCACTGCGGTCGATCAGCGCCAGCAGCGGCAAGTCCGATTCAGTCAGCACTCGTTCGATCAACATTGCAGTCCATTCCCTTGCGATTCCGGACGGCAGACAAGAAAAAACCCGCCGGTTCAATGGCGGGTTTTATAGGCTTTGCGGCAGGTCGGAATCAATCCCGCAAATCAGACTCGTGAATCGGCTGATCCCGATGGGTCGCACGTTGATACTGCGCCGGCCACACAGCTTTGCGGCCGCCCAGGTCATCATCGGCATGCAGCGGCCAGTACGGATCACGCAGCAGCTCTCGGGCGAGGAAGATGATGTCGGCCTGACAGGTTCGCAGGATGTGCTCGGCCTGGGCCGGTTCGGTAATCATTCCCACGGTGCCGGTGGCGATGCCTGACTCCTTGCGCACCCGTTCGGCGAAGCGCGTCTGATAACCCGGCCCCACGGGGATTTCGGCGTTGACCGCCGTGCCCCCCGAAGACACATCGATCAGGTCAGCCCCCAAGGCTTTCAGGCGTCTCGCCAGCTCCACGGTTTCATCGGGGTTCCAACCGTCTTCCACCCAGTCGGTGGCCGACAGGCGGACGAACACAGGGAGTTCTTCCGGCCATACGGCACGTACCGCCTCGGTCACTTGCAGCACCAGACGAATGCGGTTTTCGAACGAACCGCCGTACTGATCGCGGCGCTGGTTGCTCAGTGGTGAAAGAAACTGGTGCAGCAGATAACCATGCGCCGCATGCACTTCGACCACACTGAAACCGGCGGTCAGCGCACGTTTGGCCGCGGCCACGAAATCCTGAATGACTTGGGCGATCTGCCCCTCATCCAGCTGTTTCGGCTGGGTGTGCTGCGGGTCAAAGGCAATCGGCGAAGGACCGACCGGGGTCCAGCCGCCGTCATCCGGTTTGACGCTGCCGTGCTTGCCGATCCATGGCCGATGGGTGCTGGCCTTGCGCCCGGCGTGGGCCAGTTGAATGCCGGCCACTGCGCCCTGCGCATTGATGAATCGGGTGATGCGTTGCAGCGGTGCGATCTGTTCGTCGTTCCACAGGCCCAGGTCTTCGGCGGTGATCCGCCCGTCAGCCGTGATCGCCGTGGCTTCGGTAAATACCAGGCCCGCGCCCCCCACGGCACGGCTGCCGAGGTGCACAAGATGCCAGTCGTTGGCCAGGCCATCGACGCTGGAGTACTGGCACATGGGCGACACGGCAATGCGGTTGGGCAGGGTCAGTTGGCGAAGGGTAAAAGGTTCAAGCAGCAGACTCATGGGGCACCTCTCAAATCAGTGGGCAGGCTCCAGGGTTCTGTTTGAAAAGTCGACGAGTGACATTAAAAAGGTGCAGCACCCGCCCCCGCGGGCAAAAAATTCGACAAGACGTCACAAGGCCAATCAAGCAGTGCTTAGAGCCTAGTCGACATCCGGGGATGAGGGAGGGTTCAGAGTGATTCTGTGTGTGTAAGTCCGCTGTCGTCGGAACGCCGCCCGGAGCAAGCTCGCGAAAGGGTCAACGCGGTTCGATATGCGCAATCATCAATTGCACGGTTTCATTGCCGCGAAACTCGTTGAGATCGAGCTTGTAGGCCAGTTCGACCCATTTGATCGTCGGGTTCGGCCAGATATCGCGATCGATGCCGAAGGCGATGCCATCAAGCTTCACCGAACCGCATTCGGTTTTCAGCACCACTTTGAGGTGCCGCTCGCCGACCACTCGCTGCTCGACCAACTGAAACACGCCGTGAAACAGCGGCTCCGGGAAATGCTGGCCCCACGGCCCGGCGTGACGTAAAGCGCGGGCCAGTTCCAGATGAAATTCTTCGACCGCCAGCGTACCGTCCGACAGCAGGCGCCCGGTCAGATCTTCTTCACGAAGTTGCCTACGCACCTCGGCGTCGAAGGCCTCGGCAAACAACGGAAAATTCTCCTGCGGCAAGGTCAGGCCGGCCGCCATCGCGTGGCCGCCGTACTTGCTGATCAAATCCGGATGCTGCGCCGCCACCACGCTCAGCGCATCACGGATATGGAAACCCTGCACCGAACGCCCCGAGCCCTTGAGCAAACCGTCGCCAGCATCGGCGAACGCGATGGTCGGGCGGAAATAACGCTCTTTCATCCGCGAAGCCAGAATACCGATCACACCCTGGTGCCATTCCGGATCGAACAGGCACAACCCGAACGGCATCGACTCGACCGGCAAGTCCTTGAGCTGGGCCAGCGCCTCGCGCTGCATGCCCTGCTCGATGGATTTGCGATCCTGGTTCATGCCGTCCAGTTGCGCGGCCATTTCCCGTGCCAGCGCAGCGTCTTGAGTCAGCAGGCACTCGATGCCCAGGCTCATGTCATCCAGACGCCCCGCCGCGTTCAGGCGCGGGCCGACGATGAAACCGAGGTCGGTCGACGTAATGCGCGAGGCTTCACGCTTGGCCACTTCCAGTATCGCCTTTATCCCCGGCCGCGCACGCCCGGCGCGAATCCGCTCCAGACCCTGATGCACCAGAATCCGGTTGTTGGCATCCAGCGGCACCACGTCGGCAACGCTACCCAGCGCCACCAGATCCAGCAGTTCGCCGATGTTCGGTTGTGGTTTGCTCTCGTACCAGCCAAGGCTGCGCAGGCGCGCGCGCAAGGCCATCAATACATAGAAAATCACTCCGACCCCGGCCAGCGCCTTGCTCGGGAACTCGCAGCCGGGCTGGTTCGGGTTGACCAGCGCATCGGCCTGCGGCAGTTCATCGCCGGGCAAGTGGTGATCGGTGATCAAAACCTTCAGACCGTGACGCTTCGCGGCCGCCACACCTTCGACGCTGGAAATACCGTTGTCGACGGTGATCAACAGTTGCGGCTCGCGGGTCATCGCGACTTCGACGATTTCCGGGGTCAGACCATAGCCGTATTCAAAGCGGTTCGGCACCAGATAATCGACGTGCGCCGCGCCCAGCAGGCGCAAGCCAAGCACGCCCACGGTGCTGGCCGTCGCGCCGTCGGCGTCGAAGTCGCCGACGATCAGAATCCGTTGACGCTGCTCCAGCGCCGTCACCAGCAGGTCCACCGCCGCATCGATCCCCTTGAGCTGCTGGAACGGAATCAACCGCGCCAGGCTCTTGTCCAGCTCCGCCTCGGACTGCACGCCCCGCGCCGCGTACAGGCGGGTCAGCAGGGGTGGCAGTTCACCAAGAAACGGCAGAGTGGCGGGCAACGGGCGAGGATCGATACGCATGGGGTGACAGAAGCTTCTCTTGAATACGTGGGATTTTTCGGGAGTAACGCGGACTTAGCCGCGCTCGCCTTGCAGCCAGGTGAGCTGGACTTCGTGCTGGCCGCGATCATCGGTGACGAAGATCGTGCCTTCACTGATCATCACGTCCCACTTGATGACGCGGGGCATGTCCTGGGCCAGGGTTTCCAGCACTTCCTGAGGAACAGCGGCAATGTTGACGTTCTTCAGGTTTTTGATCGCCGGGATCACCTTGCCTTCCCAGACGCGCAGACTGCCGTAGGCCAGCAGGCTGGTGCGCTCGGTGCGACGGGAGCACCAGGTCAGGCGATCCGCGTCCGGCTGGCCGACTTCGATCCAGTGCAGGACGCGGTCATCCAGGCTCTTTTCCCACAACGCAGGTTCATCGACGTCCGACAGACCACGACCGAACGACAGCTGCTCGTTGTACCAGAGCGCGTAGGCCAACAGGCGTACGGTCATGCGTTCTTCGGTTTCCGAAGGGTGACGGGCGATGGTCTGCTTCACGTTCTCGTAGACGCTGCGGTCTAGATCGGTGAGGTTCAGTTCGAATTTGTAGGTAGTGGACGGCTGGGCCATGAACGGGCTTCTTGATACGAGGAAAGTCGGCAAGTCTAACCGATGCTGTAGGCAATCCACGAATTGATGGCGATCAACCTTGCGCGACTGACAGCCGGCTATGTTAAAACGCAGTATCTGCTCAGCCTTGTCCTACAGGATTTCGCATGCCGTTCGCCAACAAACCACTCAGCGGTCTGAAAGTCATTGAATTGGGTACCTTGATTGCCGGGCCGTTTGCCTCGCGCATTTGCGGCGAGTTCGGTGCCGAAGTGATCAAGATCGAATCGCCGGACGGCGGTGATCCGCTGCGCAAGTGGCGCAAATTGTATGAAGGCACCTCGTTGTGGTGGTTCGTCCAGGCCCGCAACAAAAAGTCCCTGACGCTGAACCTCAAACACCCCGACGGTCTGGCGATCCTGAAAAAGCTGCTGGGCGAAGCCGACATCCTGATCGAGAACTTCCGCCCCGGCGTGCTGGAAAAACTCGGCCTGAGCTGGGAAACCCTGCACGCACTGAACCCGAAACTGGTGATGGTGCGCCTGTCCGGTTTCGGTCAGACCGGACCGATGAAGGATCAGCCAGGTTTCGGTGCGGTCGGCGAATCCATGGGCGGCCTGCGCTATATCACTGGCTTCGAGGACCGGCCACCAGTGCGTACCGGAATTTCCATCGGCGATTCGATTGCCGCCCTGTGGGGTGTGATCGGCGCGTTGATGGCCCTGCGTCATCGCGAGGTCGACGGCGGGCTTGGCCAGGTCGTTGATGTGGCGCTCTACGAAGCGATCTTCGCCATGATGGAAAGCATGGTGCCGGAGTTCGATGTGTTCGGCTTCATTCGCGAGCGTACCGGCAACATCATGCCGGGGATCACGCCCTCCTCGATCCACACCAGCGCCGACGGCAAACACGTGCAGATCGGCGCCAACGGCGATGCGATCTTCAAGCGTTTCATGCTGATCATCGGTCGCGAGGATCTGGCCAATGACCCGACACTGGCGAGCAATGACGGGCGCGACACCCGCCGTGACGAGTTGTACGGCGTGATCGATCGCTGGGTCAATTCGCTGCCGCTGCAAACCGTGCTGGACCTGTTGAATCAGGCCGAAGTCCCGGCCAGCCGGATCTTCAGCGCCGAAGACATGTTCAACGATCCGCAGTACCTGGCCCGGGAAATGTTCCTGCAGGCCAAACTGCCGGACGGCAAACCTTTCAAGATGCCGGGCATCGTGCCGAAACTCTCTGAGACACCCGGCACGTCCGAATGGGTCGGACCGCAGCTCGGTGAACACAATGCGCAGGTACTCCACGATCTTGGCTACGACGAGAAGCAGATCGCCCGGCTGCGCGAAGACGGAGCCATTTGAGCTGAAGCGCCTGATGCCCTCGGCCTCGAACCGCGCCCATCACTGGTGGACGTGGCGGTTGTTCGGCCTGCTATTCTTGCTGGCGTTGCCAGCATGGGCACAGGCCAAGCCAACGCTGATCTGGCTGCTGCGTGACCTGCCGCCGCTGACCATTCTCGAAGGTCCGAAAAAGGGCCAGGGCGTCATCGATCAACTGATGCCGATGCTGATAGCCGGCATGCCGCAATACGAACACACCCTGATGCGGGTCAACCGTGCCCGGGGCCTCCAGATGCTCCATGAACATCCGTTTGCCTGCGATCCGTCGCTGCTCTGGAACAGGGAGCGAGCACAGTGGATCGCGTTCTCCATCCCTGCTTTCCGCGCAGTCAGTAATGGTCTGGTGGTTCGCCGCAAAGATCGCGAAATGCTGGAGCCTTTTCTGGTCGAGGAACAAGTCGATCTGTCGGCGTACCTGGCCAACGGCGAGAGAAAAGTCGGGGTGGTGGCCGAACGAAGTTACGGTGAATACGTCGACAATCTGCTGCGTCAGGCACCGATTGGCTCGCTGACGCCGCACTATGGCAACGATGCTCTCAGCAGCCTGCTTTCGATGCAGCGACTGGGTCGACTGCAAGCCGTACTGGGTTACTGGCCGGAAATCCGTTATCAGGCGCGTCAGGTTCAGATCGCCGAAGACGAGCTGGAGTTTTTCCCCGTTCACGGTGCGGAAAAGTACATCTCGAGCCATGTCGGCTGCACCGATACCACCCAGGGTCGCCAGGCAATCCGCGAAATCGATCAACTGCTGCGCACCCTGCCCCACGAACACCTGAACCAGCTCTACGCCCAGTGGCTCGACCCTGAAATGCGCCCGGACTACCTGGAGCAGGCACGGATGTTCTTCCAGCAGCAGGCCGCGCAGTAAACACCGGGCAAAAGAAACCCCGAGAAGTGGGGAGACGACTCGGGGTTAAACGTGGTCTGTATCAAAGACCCGTAGCAGCAAGCGACAAGCACCGGAGCACAATGCTTGATCCTGCTGTTATGGGGTCTGACTGACCTGGGCGCAGGAAGGTTCCCACAAAAGTCCCATCAGTTTCAGAGCAGCGGGCGCTTGTCGCGGGCAACGTTGCGCAAGGCAGCGATCACACAGGGTTCCAGCCGGCCTTCGGCGATCAGGATGTCTCGATGCAAGCCATCGACCACATCCGTCAGTTGGCGCTTGTCGCTCAGCTGCGCCCGATTGAATTCACGTTCCACCACAATGGCGCCACTGCCGTTCTTCAGTGTCACCAGGCATTCGCCCTGCAGACCGCGAGGGGTCAGCGTTACCTGATACGGGCTCAGAGCCTCACCGAGCAATAGACTGATACTTTCCATCTCGATCTCCACTCAATAGTCCGAAAACACAGTGCCTGGGGCGTGTCCACAGTAAATGACCACCGGCCCGAGAAGAAAGTTCTGCATATCGGCGGCCTCTGCGGGAGCGTCACCGACCTGTCGGAGCATGCATGGAGAAGATGACAGAAAAATAACCGATGGTTTCAGGCGCTGACCGAACGTCGGGGCGACGACAGATAGCGGTCGAGCAGATTGCGCATCAGCACCGCCGAAACCGGCGTGTACAGTCGGCCCAGCAGCTGCATCCCGCTCTCCTCCAATAAAGATTCCAGATCGGCCAGTACGCTGGGAGCCACCACCCCCAGCAGAATCAACGCTCGAGCGTCCCGTCGGGCAACCAGATGGTTGATCAGTGCCAGCCCCTCACCACTTTTGAGCTGCGGATTGCAAATGGCGATATCGACAGCCCCCCGACGATCCAGCGAGCGCTTTGCCGCTCCCAGCGAAGGCGCGGTCAACACGTCGTAGATTCCAATGGCATTGAGCATCTGGTGCAACGCCATCAGCTGAAACGGATCGGGTTCGAGAAGCAGGATTTTGAGCGAGCGCATTGGACGACCTCTTGCACGACAATCGCGGTTTCTCGCCGCAGTGGCTTGTCACTCTAGGGCAGTCGTCCTAAGCCTCCCATCAGAAAAGTAGCCAGGTTTTATAGGACATTTCCGATCTTCAACGCAGACATCGACACCCGCTATCGGTCTGCCTCTGAATGATGTCCGTCCAGCCCCCCAACAATCCGCGCAGCGCCCCATCAGCGCCATAAAAAGGGACCGTCCACTGATAGACCTGCCGAGAACCGCCCTTGAACATCAGCTGCCGTCTGCTGAAGCGCGTCTTACGGGTGCGCAGTTGCACCATGAACTCATCATGAAGCATCAATGCGGTGGCCTGCGGAAGCACGTCGAGCTCACACAGCGTCCGCCCCTGTGCCTGTTCAAAACGCACGCCAAGCGCCTCTTCATAACTGCGATTGCACATGATCAGGCGCCCCTGCAGGTCACGCACGAACACCGGATCCGGCATGGCATCGATCAACGCATGCTGAAAGGCCAGTTGATCGCCCAGATCCTCCTCCACCTCACGTCGCTGCTTGATCTCGACAGCGAGCCGCCGACTCCATAGCAGCGAAAACAGGCCGAACACGCCGAGCACGCCCATGCCCCAGCATCCCCACTCGAGCATTCGCGTCCCGAGCGAAGGCGACGGAGCGGGAGAAATGCCGTCCAGCCATTTCAGGCGCATTGCACGCAATTCGGCTGCCGAAAAGGCTCCAAGGGCTTTGTTGAGAATGCTCAGCAACTCAGGCAAGCCCTTGCGCACGGCCAGATGATCTGCCTCCCACTTGCCCTCCACCAGACCTCCGACCTTCAGCAGACCCGATGGAAACAACTGCGCACCAATCTCGTTTTCGATCGTGGCGTAAGCCTCGCCACTCTCCACCACCGCCCGGGCCTCGGCGTAGGTCTTGACCGAGCGTATTTCGATCAGCGGATGGTCGCGCCGGATACTGTCCTCCAATGCATGCCTGGCCGGCAGCACCAGAACCCGCTTCTCCAGCTCTTCAAGCGACTGCACCGCTGGCTCACCTGCACGCCCGACGAACACCCAGCCTGCACCGCCGAAGGCATGACTGAAATCGAGAAACTGCCTGCGCTCCTCGTTCATCGCCAGCGTGGTACTGATGTCGGCGACGCCACTTTCGAGCCGCTCCAGCATGTGGTTGGTGGAGAACGACTCCTGATGCACGAACTGCAAACCGGTCATGGCGCTGATGTGCTTGAGCACATCGTTGTTCAGGCCGCTCCAATGACCGTGTTCGTCCTGAAACAGATACAAGGGATACTGCACCGAGGCGACTGTCACCGTGGGGTTTTCACGAATCCACTGTTGCTCTTGCGCGTCCAGCTCAATGGGCTGGATGTTCAACTCTGCCCCTTCTGAATGCATCGTCAGATGGGCCGCCTCCGCCAATTGCAGCAGCCCCGACAACCCCCAAAAAAACAACCAGCACAACGCCGGCTTCCATCCTGAATAAAACCGCATTGCCACATCCTTCGTCATCGACTCGCCCGTCCTTCGTGGGCGAAACACGCGCAGTGTGGCATGCAAAAACAAGAAAGCCCGTCAGGAGACGGGCTTCAAAATGTGACAGCTTTCAGGGCTTAAAGCGGCTTGCCGCGATTGCCATGCTGGCTGACAAAGGCTTGCACGGCTTTCAGCTCGTTTGCCAGAACGGTGCAGCGCTCTTCTCTCTCAAACAAATCAGAAAGATGTGCAGGTAGTTCGAGAGCTTTTCCTACACCGGCTTTCTCCACCGCGTCCGGGAACTTGACCGGATGCGCCGTACCCAGGATCACCATCGGGATATCCAGGCTGCGACGGCATTCACGAGCGGCTTTCACGCCGATGGCGGTGTGCGGATCCAGCACTTCACCGGTCTGCTCGTAGACTTCGGCGATGGTTTCGCAGGTTTGCGCATCGTCCACGGCCAGCGAGTCGAACAGTTTGCGGGCTTCGGTCCAGCGTTCCTGTTCGACGCTGAAACCGCCGCCCTGCTTGAACGAGTCCATCAGGCCGGCAATCGCCGCGCCGTTGCGACCGTGCAGGTCGAACAGCAGACGTTCGAAGTTCGACGAGACCATGATGTCCATCGACGGCGACAACGTGGCGTGCAGGGTTTCCTTGACGTACTGGTTGCCGCTCATGAAGCGGTGCAGGATGTCGTTGCGGTTGGTGGCGACGATCAACTGGTTGATCGGCAGGCCCATGTTGCGTGCCAGGTAACCGGCGAAGATGTCGCCGAAGTTGCCGGTCGGCACCGAGAACGACACCGAACGTGCCGGGCCGCCCAATTGCAGGGCTGCGTGGAAGTAGTAAACGATCTGGGCCATGATCCGCGCCCAGTTGATCGAGTTCACTGCCACCAGACGGGTGCCCTTGAGGAAGCTCTGGTCGGCGAAGCTGGCCTTGACCATTTCCTGGCAGTCATCGAAGTTGCCTTCGATGGCGATGTTGTGGATGTTCTCGCCGAGGATGGTGGTCATCTGCCGACGCTGCACTTCGGACACACGGTTGTGCGGGTGCAGGATGAAAATGTCGACGTTTTCGCAGTGCTTGCAGCCTTCGATGGCGGCCGAACCGGTATCACCGGAAGTGGCGCCGACGATTACCACGCGCTCGCCGCGTTTTTCCAGCACGTAGTCGAGCAGACGGCCGAGCAGTTGCAGGGCGAAGTCCTTGAACGCCAGGGTCGGGCCGTGGAACAGTTCCATGACCCATTCGTTGCCGTTGAGCTGGCGCAGCGGTGCGACGGCGCTGTGAGCGAACACACCGTAGGTTTCTTCAAGAATCTTTTTGAAATCGGCGTCCGGAATGCTGCCGGTAACGAACGGGCGCATGACGCGAAATGCCAGCTCGTGATACGGCAGGCCGGCCCAGGAAGCGATTTCTTCCTGGGTGAAACGTGGCAGGTTTTCCGGAACGTACAGACCGCCGTCGGTGGCGAGACCGGCCAGCAGGACGTCTTCGAAATTCAGGGCCGGTGCCTGGCCGCGGGTACTGATGTAACGCATGACTGACTCCAATGGACAGTGTTCACAACACCGGGCCCGCAGACGGGCCCGGTGAAGGAGATCGGCTTAGTTCAGGTGCTCGACACGGATCCGCACGACCGGACCGACAACACCCGCCAGGGCTTCGAGGGCGGCGATCGCATCGTTGATGTGCTGCTCCAGTACGCGGTGGGTCAGCAGGATCATCGGCACCAGGCCGTCGTGTTCCTCGACTTCCTTCTGCATGATCGACTCGATGTTGATGCCGCGCTCCGAGAGGATGCTCGCCACCTGAGCGAGTACGCCCGGGTGGTCCTTGGCCTGGATGCGCAGGTAGTAGGCGCTTTCGCAGGCTTCGATCGGCAGGATCGGATGGGCCGACAGCGAGTCCGGCTGGAAGGCCAGGTGCGGCACGCGGTTTTCCGGGTCGGAGGTCATGGCGCGAACCACGTCCACCAGGTCGGCAATCACCGACGATGCGGTCGGCTCCATGCCGGCGCCGGCGCCGTAGAACAGGGTCGAACCGGCAGCATCGCCGTTGACCATTACCGCGTTCATTACGCCGTTGACGTTGGCGATCAGACGATCGGCCGGGATCAGCGTCGGGTGTACGCGCAGCTCGATACCGGCGGCGGTGCTGCGTGCCACGCCCAGGTGCTTGATGCGGTAGCCCAGCGCTTCGGCGTAGTTCACGTCGGCGGTGGTCAGCTTGGTGATGCCTTCGGTGTAGGCCTTGTCGAACTGCAGCGGCACACCGAACGCGATGGACGCCAGGATCGTCAGCTTGTGCGCTGCGTCGATGCCTTCGACGTCGAAGGTCGGATCGGCTTCGGCGTAACCCAGCGCCTGCGCTTCGGCCAGCACGTCTTCGAAGGTGCGACCCTTCTCGCGCATTTCGGTGAGGATGAAGTTGCCGGTGCCGTTGATGATCCCGGCGACCCAGTTGATACGGTTGGCGGACAGGCCTTCACGGATCGCCTTGATCACCGGAATGCCGCCGGCTACCGCCGCTTCGAACGCCACGATCACGCCTTTCTCGCGGGCCTTGGCGAAAATTTCATTACCGTGAACGGCAATCAGAGCCTTGTTCGCGGTGACCACATGCTTGCCATTCTCGATGGCCTTGAGTACCAGCTCGCGGGCAACGGTGTAGCCGCCCATCAGCTCTATGACGATGTCGATCTCAGGGTTCGTGGCCACTTCGAAGACATCGTTGGTAATCGCAATACCGGTCGTCTGGAACTGAGGCTTTGGCGTGCGCATGGCAATTTGTGCCACTTCGATTCCACGCCCGGCACGACGAGCGATTTCCTCGGCGTTGCGCTGAAGTACGTTGAAGGTTCCGCCACCGACGGTCCCTAACCCACAGATGCCTACTTTGACCGGTTTCACTGTGAACTCCCCATAAAACGGCCGACGCGAGGCCGGCCGTGAAAACAACCGCGCAATCGCGGCTCTCTATTGATGACCCGGCCATGTTGCCGCCGGGCCACGCTCGTCACGCCTTGGCGCGACGATGCGAATTACTTCGCGCCCAGCGCCAGTTTGGCGACTTGTGGCGCAGGCTGGTAGCCCGGAATGACTTGTCCGTCAGCCAAAACGATGGCCGGCGTGCCGTTCACGCCGATCGACTGACCGAGGGCGAACTGTTTGGAAACCGGGTTCTCGCACTTGGCAGCCTTGATTTCCTTGCCATCGACCATCTTGTCCATGGCGGCCTTCTTGTCTTTCGAGCACCACACGGCTTGCAGTTGCTCGTCACCCGGCGAGCCCAGGCCCTGACGCGGGAACGCCACGTAACGCACTTCGATGCCGCGCTTGTTCAGCTCAGGCACTTCGGCGTGCAGCTTGTGGCAGTACGGGCAAGTGGTGTCAGTGAACACGGTGATGTGCGACTTGGTCTCGCCCACGGCCGGGTAAACCACGGTCTCGGCGACCGGAATGCCGTTGATCAATTTGGAAATGCCCAGGCGTTCGGTCTTCTCGGTCAGGTTGACCGGTTTGCCGTCCTTGAGCTGGAACATGTAGCCCTGAACGATGTACTGGCCGTCGGCGCTGGCATACAGCACGCGACTGCCCTTGAGCTTGACTTCGTAAAGGCCCGGCAGCGGGCTGGCGGTGATGGTGTCCACCGGAACGTCGAGCTGGAGGTTTTCCAGGCTCTGGCGGATGGCTTTGTCGGCCGCATCATCGGCGACGGCAAAGGTGCTGACCAACGCAATGGCTGCGGCGGCGAAAATCTGGGTCAGACGCATGTGAACTCCTGAAGGCGGACAAATGGAACGATCAGAACGCCCGTGCCGGAACACCGGGTCATAACCGTCCATCGTGCAAACCGGCAAAGCCTACCACATAAGGCTCCCGTGGCCGAATGCGCCTGTCGCAAGGCAGAACGCTCAGCCACGCGGGTGATGTCTGGCGTGCAGATCCTGCAACCGCGCCCGGGCGACGTGCGTGTAGATCTGCGTGGTCGACAGGTCGCTGTGGCCCAACAGCATCTGCACCACGCGCAAGTCGGCGCCATGGTTGAGCAGGTGCGTCGCGAAGGCGTGACGCAGTGTGTGCGGCGACAGCGATTTGCCGATCCCGGCAACCTTGGCCTGATGCTTGATGCGGTGCCAGAAGGTCTGGCGAGTCATCTGCTCGCCGCGCTGGCTTGGAAACAGCACATCACTCGGGCGCCCGCCCAGCAACTCGCCGCGACCATCGCGCAGGTAGCGCTCGACCCAGACAATCGCTTCCTCGCCCATCGGCACTAGCCGCTCCTTGCTGCCCTTGCCCATCACCCGCAACACGCCCTGCCGCAGGTTGACCTGCTCCAGGGTCAGGCTGATCAGCTCGGTCACCCGCAACCCACAGGCGTAAAGGACTTCGAGCATGGCACGGTCGCGCTGGCCGATGGCTTCGCTCAAATCCGGTGCCTTCAGCAGCGCTTCCACGTCGGCTTCCGACAGTGATTTGGGCAACGGCCGGCCCAGTTGCGGCATGTCGACGCGCAAGGTTGGATCGACCGAGATCAGTTTTTCTCGCAGCAAATAGCGATAAAAGCCACGCACGCCCGAGAGAAATCTCGCGGTGGAACGGGGTTTGTAGTTCTGCTCCAGACGCCAGGTCAGGTGATCAAGGATCAACTCGCGACCCGCGTTGATCAGCTCGAGGTTTTTCTCCTGCAGCCAGCCGTTGAACAGCGCCAGATCGCTGCGGTAGGCATCGCGAGTGTTATCGGACAGGCCTTTCTCCAGCCACAGGGCATCGAGGAATTGGTCAATCAGCGGGTGGTCGATGGCAGGCATGGGCACTCTGGGCGCGCCGGCAAAAGCACGACGCGCAAATAAACAGTGAACGGTTGAAAGGCTCGCTAGTCTTTCATAGCCCGCTATTTCAAGGAACAGGGAGCTTCAATGAACGAGCAGCAAATTCTCTTGGCCTTCGGCGGTATCGGTGCTGCCGCTCTGGGCTGTCAATGGCTGGCGTGGCGGCTGAAGTTGCCGGCGATTCTGTTTCTGCTGTTGACCGGCATTCTCGCCGGCCCCGTGCTGGGCTGGCTCGACCCACAGGAAATGTTCGGTCCGCTGCTGATGCCGCTGGTGTCGCTGGCAGTGGCGCTGATCCTGTTCGAGGGCAGCCTGACCCTGCACCTGTCGGAGTGGCGCGAGATCGGCAGCGTCGTGCATCGGCTGGTGACCCTCGGTGCGCTCTCGACCTGGATAGTGATTGCGGTGGCGACTCACTGGCTGCTGGGTTTCGACTGGCTGCTCGCCATCCTGTTCGGCAGCCTGACCCTGGTGACCGGCCCGACCGTGATCGTGCCGATGCTGCGCGTGGTACGACCGAAGGCTTCGATCGCCAACATCCTGCGCTGGGAAGGGATTGTGATCGACCCGATCGGCGCGCTGCTCGCGGTGGTGGTCTACAGCTTCATCATTGCCCGCACCGAAGGCCATGGCCTGGAACAGAGCCTGCTCACCTTCGGCGGGGTGATTGTCTGCGGCAGCGCGTTCGGCATCGCCGGTGGCTGGCTGCTCGGCACGATTATTCGACGCCAATGGCTGCCGGAGTATTTGCACAATCTGGCATCGCTCGCCGCCGTGCTGGGGATATTCATCGCCGCCAACCAGACCATGCACGAATCCGGGCTGCTGGCGGTGACGCTGATGGGCATGTGGCTGGCGAACATGAAGGGCGTGGATGTGCGGCACATCCTGCACTTCAAGGAAAACCTCAGCGTGCTGCTGATTTCCGGGTTGTTCATTCTGCTGGCGGCTCGGCTGGACCTGCACGCGCTGATCGGTCTCGGGCCACTGGTGCTGATTTTGTTACTGGTGATCCAGCTGATCGCCCGCCCGCTGAACGTAGTCTTGAGTACCGCCGGTTCGAGCCTGAGTTGGCGTGAGCGTGCATTGTTGTGCTGGATCGCCCCGCGCGGGATCGTCGCGGCGGCAGTCTCGGCGATCTTTGCGATTCGCCTGGATGAAGCAGGCCATGAAGGCGCGCTGTTGCTGGTGCCGCTGACCTTCGCCGTGATCATCGGCACCGTCGTGCTGCAAAGTGCGACCGCCCGACCACTGGCGCGCCTGTTGAAGGTGGCGGAACCGGCACCCAGCGGTTTCCTGATCGTTGGTGCAAACGGCCCGGCGCGCCTGCTCGGCAAGTCCCTGCAACAACTGGGCAGCCGGGTACTGCTCACCGATTCGAGCTGGGAAAACATTCGGGCAGCGCGCATGGAGGGCTTGCCGACCTACTTCGGCAATCCGGCCTCGCAGCACGCGGATGCGCATCTGGATCTGGTGGGACTGGGACATTTGCTGGCGCTGTCACCGTCCGGCGAACTCAATACGCTGGCAGCCATGCGCTTTCGACATGACTTTGGCCATCAACGCCTGTTCGGACTGGCCAGTGGTCATGAAAGCCGGCGCAGCGACAAGCACCGCGCCAGCCTGGAACATCGCGGCAATCAACTGGGGAGCGAGGCGCTCACTTACGCCAGGCTGGCCAGCCAGTTGGGCCAGGGCGCCGATCTGTATAGCACGACGCTGACGGACGGGTTTGGCTGGGACGATTACCGGGCGCTGCATGGCAACCGCGCGACACTGCTCTTCATGCGCGATGACAGCGGTTGGGTGCATGTGGTGACGCCGGAGACCGTGCTGAAACCGGGGCCGGGGTGGACGTTGCTGGCGTTGATTCAGCCTGAGATCAGCGGCGGCGCATAAACCCAATCGCGGGCAAGCCCGCTCCCACAAGGTTCGTGTCGATCACAGAAATTGTGTCCGGCACAGAACCTGTGGGAGCGGGCTTGCCCGCGAATGCTGCGGCTCGGTGCCGGGTCAGGCCGCGAAACCTGGCAACACGGGCACTGGCCGCTTGTCATCATCAATGGCAACGAAGCTGAACTGCCCGTGAATGGCTTTCTCACGCCCGTCGCAGCTCATGCTTTCAACGAACACTTCCACCTCGACCTTGAGGCTGGTGTTGCCGACCTTGATCACCCGCCCGACCAGCTCGACGATGGAACCTGCCGGGATCGCATGGTTGAAATCGATCCGGTCGGTGGAGACCGTCACCAGCGGCAGACGGCAGAAACGCGTGGCGGTGATGAACGACACTTCATCCATCCAGGCCAGGGCGGTGCCGCCGAACAGGGTGTTGTGGTGATTGGTGGTCGGCGGGAAGACCGCCTTGGTCACGCGGGTCACCGAGAGTTCGGTGCGGCGTTCGATTTCTTGCTCGCGAGATGTCATGGATACGGCCTGAAGCAATGGTGCTGTGGATAAATTGCGGACAACAAAAAAGCAGCCCGTAGGCTGCTTTTTTCTGCATCGGAAGCTGGACTTAAGCCAGTTTTTCCTTGATGCGAGCTGCTTTACCCGACAGGTCGCGCAGGTAGTACAGCTTGGCTTTACGTACGTCACCGCGACGTTTGACAGCCATGCTGTCGATCTGCGGGGAGTAGGTCTGGAAAGTACGTTCTACGCCAACACCGTTGGAGATTTTACGAACGGTGAACGCACTGTTCACGCCGCGGTTACGCTTGGCGATTACAACGCCTTCGAACGCTTGCAGACGGGAACGATCGCCTTCCTTCACTTTCACCTGAACGACAATGGTGTCGCCCGGGGCAAAGGCTGGGATCTCTTTGGTCATCTGCTCTGCTTCGAGTGCAAGGATGATTTTGTTGGTCATGCTGTGCTCCTAAGGTAAATCGTCGGATCTACCATCGATACGTTGTTAACTATCGTCCCGCTCGCGGATGTATTCCTCGAGCAGCTTCTTCTCTTCTCCAGAAAGCGAGCGGCTTTCCAGAAGATCGGCGCGTCGTTCATAGGTCCGACCAAGGGACTGCTGTAAACGCCAACGCCGGATGTGTGCGTGATTGCCACTTAGCAATACGTCGGGAACACGCTGATCCGCATACACCTCCGGTCGGGTGTAGTGCGGGCAATCCAGCAAACCATCCGTGAAGGAATCTTCCTCCGCGGAGTCCGCATGCCCTAAAGCTCCGGGCAGCAGTCGTGTAACCGCATCTATCAGGACCATCGCCGGCAGCTCGCCGCCAGACAGGACATAGTCCCCAATCGACCACTCTTCATCGACATGAGCATCAATAAAACGCTCGTCAATGCCTTCATAGCGACCGGCAATCAGGATCAATGCATCCGATTTAGCCAGTTCGCGTACCGCCGACTGAGTCAGTTGACGGCCTTGGGGGGACAGGTAAATCACCTTCGCCGCCTCCCCGGCTGCTGCCTTGGCCTGAACCAGAGCATCTTCCAGGGGCTTGATCTTCATCACCATGCCCGGACCACCGCCAAACGGGCGATCGTCCACAGTGTGATGCCGATCCGTCGTGTAATCCCGCGGATTCCAACAGGTCAGCTGCAAGAGCCCCTGTTTGACCGCTCGACTGGTGATGCCGTAGTCGCCGATGGCGGAAAACATCTCGGGAAACAAACTGATCACTTCTACGCGCAAGTTAGCCACGCTTAGAAGTCCGCGTCCCAATCCACCTTCATCTCGCCCGCTGCAAGGTCGACTGCCAACACGCATTGCTCCGTATAGGGCAACAGGCGTTCGCGATCATCCAGGCTGCCAGCGCAAGGCTTGACTACCATTACATCATTGGCGCCGGTTTCCAGAAGATGATCGATTTTCCCGAGCAATTGCCCAAGTGTGTCGATAACCTTCAGACCTTCCAGCTGGTACCAGTAGTACTCGCCTTCGGTCAATTCAGCGAACAGGCTGCGCGGCACGCAGATCTCGTAACCGGCCAGAAGACGAGCTTCTTCACGATCATCAAGACCCTTGAGCTTTGCGACCAGGAACTTGTCGCTCCCACGTCCACTGACCAGCTCGACCTGTTTGACATTACCTTCGCGCTTGAGCGTCCAGGTTTTGTACTGCAACAGGTTTTCAGTCGGATCAGTAAAGGAATAAACCTTCACTTCGCCGCGAACGCCGTGAACAGAATAAATTTTGCCAATAACGATCAAATCATCGGCAACAGCAGGCGTCGCGTTCATATTGCTCAGGCCGCAGCCTTAGCCGATTCCTTCAGCAACTGAGCAACACGCTCAGAAGGCTGTGCACCAACGCTCAGCCAGTAGGCTACGCGCTCTTGGTTCACGGACAGACGAACTTCCTGACCACGGGCAACAGGGTTGAAGAAACCAACCTGTTCTTTGTGGGAACCGTCACGCGGGTTGCGGGAGTCGGTTACGGTCAGGTGGTAAAACGGGCGCTTTTTGGAGCCGCCAAGGGCAAGACGGATTGTTAGCATGTGAACATCGTTCCTGTAGTCGGTGCTGCAAATCTAAATGCACAGCGGGCATGGGTGCCCGAAAGGCCGCATATTCTAAGGAATATCCGGACTTTTGCAAATGACTTTTTCCGGCGCCTATGGCATGCCGTGCTGATTTGCGGTAGAGCCGTCAATGAAAACGGCCAGTCAGCTCCCGCCGTATGCGGGTTTGCTGTGGATCCCGCATCCATGCGGGACTGCGCCGGTGCGACGACCGGCGAGTTCTTTTACAGTTTTGGCATGCCGCCGCCGGGCAGCATTCCGCCCATGCCGCGCATCATTTTCGCCATTCCGCCCTTGGCGGAGAATTTCTTCATCATCTTCTGCATCTGCTTGTGCTGCTTGATCAAGCGACCGATGTCCTGCACCTGCGTGCCGGAGCCCATGGCGATCCGGCGCTTGCGCGAACCGCTGATCAGCTCGGGATCGCGGCGCTCGGCCGGGGTCATGGAATTGATGATGGCTTCCATCTGCTTGAACTGCTTCTCTGCCGCACTCTGGGCGTTGCCCATCTGCGACAGGTTGACGCCACCGATGCTCGGCAGCTTGTCCATGAGGCCGCCGAGGCCGCCCATGTTCTTCATCTGTTGCAGCTGATCGCGGAAGTCTTCGAGGTCGAAGCCCTTGCCCTTCTTCAGCTTCTTGGCCAGTTTGTCGGCCTTGTCCTTGTCGAGGGTCGCTTCAGCCTGTTCGATCAGGCTGAGCACGTCGCCCATGCCGAGGATCCGCGAAGCGATACGCTCAGGGTGGAACGGGTCGAGGGCTTCGGTCTTCTCGCCCATACCGATGAACTTGATCGGCTTGCCGGTGATGGCACGCACGGACAGTGCGGCACCGCCACGGGCGTCACCGTCGACCTTGGTCAGGATCACGCCGGTCAGCGGCAGTGCATCGCCGAAGGCCTTGGCCGTGTTGGCGGCGTCCTGACCGGTCATGGCGTCAACCACGAACAGGGTTTCGACCGGATTGATCGCGGCGTGCAGCGCCTTGATCTCGCCCATCATCTCTTCGTCGATGTGCAGACGACCGGCGGTATCGACGATGACCACGTCGATGAATTTCAGTTTTGCTTCTTTAATAGCCGCGTTGGCGATGTCGACCGGTTTCTGGCTCAGGTCGGACGGAAAGAACGTCACGCCGATGTCGTTGGCCAGGGTTTCCAGCTGTTTGATAGCAGCAGGACGATAGATGTCCGCCGACACGACCATGACCGACTTCTTCTTGCGCTCTTTAAGGAAGCGCGCCAGTTTGCCGGCGGTAGTGGTTTTACCGGCACCCTGCAGACCGGCCATCAGGATGACGGCAGGCGGCACGGCACTCAGGTTCAAGTCTTCGTTGGCCGCGCCCATCAGGCTTTCGAGTTCGGCCTGGACGATCTTCACGAACGCCTGGCCCGGCGTCAGGCTGCGCGACACCTCGGTGCCGACAGCGCGTTCCTTGACCGAATTGACGAAGTCCTTGACCACCGGCAGGGCAACGTCGGCTTCGAGCAACGCCATGCGCACTTCACGCAGGGTGTCTTTGATGTTGTCTTCGGTCAGTTTCGCCTTGCCGGTGACATGGCGCAGCGTCTGCGAGAGACGGTCGGTTAAGTTTTCAAACATTGCGCGATCCTTTCAGGCCCTGTGTAGACCGGGATAATGGCGGCCCGGACCGGAATCAACATGTACTCGGCGAGCCTGCGGCGTGGGCAGGTCGCGGATTATAGCGAAGACTGCGTCTGGCGGACACCTCGCTGTCAGCTTGCCGGTCTTTCGTGCGATGACCGTTCTATGCCAAACTCAGCGCCTTTCGGGCTTGCCTAACAGGATTTATGCTCCCCTTGTCACCGAGTTTGCTGACCACCCTCGCCGCCGCCCTTCTCTATGCCGCTGCGACCCTTTATCAGGGCACCCGCCTGGCCACCGGCGCCAAGGCCAACAAGCGCCTGCTGGTCACGCTTGGCGTGCTCGCCGTGCTGGCCCACAGTGCCAGCCTGCTGACTCACCTGCTGACGCCGATCGGTCTGGGCCTGGACTTCTTCAGTGCGTCGAGCCTGATTGCCGCAGCGGTCATCGCCCTGACCCTGCTGGCCTGCTCGCGGATCCCGGTGGAAAACCTGCTGGTCCTGCTGTTCCCGCTGGGGGCGATCACCGTGTTACTGGCGCAGTTTGCGCCGACCGGCACCGTGCAGATCATCGACGAAGAGCCGGGCATCCTCGCGCACATCCTGCTGTCGATCCTTGCCTACGGCATGTTCACCATCGCCGTGTTCCAGGCGTTGTTGCTGCTGGTGCAGGATCACCAACTCAAGAACAAGCACCCGTCCGGGCTGATCAAGAACTTCCCGCCGCTGCAAACCATGGAAAGCCTGCTGTTCGGCTTCCTCTGGGCCGGCTGGACGCTGCTGTCGCTGTCGCTGATTTCCGGCTGGCTGTTCGTCGAGAACCTGTTTGCCCAGCACCTGGTGCACAAGACCCTGCTCGCCTGCCTGGCCTGGATCGTGTTCAGCGTGCTGTTGTGGGGCCGCAACCGCCTGGGCTGGCGCGGCCACAAAGCGATCCGCTGGACCCTCGCCGGTTTCTGCCTGCTGATGTTGGCGTATTTCGGCAGCAAACTGGTCCGTGAATACATCCTGCACATCTGACGGGCGGCATAAATGGACGGTTTGCCCATAGGGCCGATGCTCGCGGTATTTGTCCTGCTGATTCTCTGGTCGGGGTTGTTTACCGCCATCGAAGTGGCGCAACAGCATCTGCTGGCACAACGCACCGCGTCGCGTGCCAGTGACAAGCCACTGGCAAAACTCAGCTTTCCGCTCGACAGCCTGATCCTGTGCAACACCCTGTGCCGCGCGCTCGCCGTGGTGCTTGCCACGCTGCTGGCGATTTTCCTCTGTGAAGAAAACGGTCCCTGGGCAGCCACCCTGGGTGCCGGCGCCGTATTGCTGGTGTTTGCCGACTATTTCCCGCGTACCCTCGCCCAACGTTATCCGGACGCCGTGCTGTCATTCGGCAACACGTTGCTGGCAGTACCGCTGAAAGTGATCTATCCGCTCGCATGGCTGCTGAGCAGCATCAGTGGTTTGCTGTTGCGTCCGCTGGTGCGCAAGCCTCAGGTCGTGCAGCAGAGCGAAGACGACGTCCCGCCGGAACGCCATGACGACCCGGAACATCCGTCACGCACGCACCCGGTTTCCGGTATCCACGCGCTGGACAACATCACGGTCAACGACATCCTGGTGCCGCGCAGTGACGTCGACGGCATCAATCTTGACGATCCGATCGAAGAGATCATCGAACAGTTGCGCCACAACAAACGCACGCGCCTGCCGGTCTTCCACAGTGACATCAACCAGGTCGAGGCGGTCCTCAATACCCGGCAGGTCCGTCATTTGCTCGACGATCACAGCCTGACCCGCGAAGCCTTGCTGGCCGCCAGTTACGAGCCGTACTTCGTCCCGGAAAGCACACCGCTGCAATTACAACTGCTGAACTTCCACAAGCAGCAGCGTCGCCTGGGCATGGTGGTGGACGAATACGGCGAAGTGCTGGGGATCGTCACCCTGGAAGACATTCTCGAAGAAATCGTCGGAGAATTCGAAAGCGAGCACAGCCTCGACAACCCGCACATCCATCCGCAGGCCGACGGGCGCATGGTAATCGATGGCGCCGCCTCGATCCGCGAGCTGAACAAATGCCTGGGCTGGCATCTGCCCAGCGACGGCCCGCGAACCCTGAATGGCCTGGTGACCGAAGCGCTGGAAACCATTCCGGAAAGCGCGGTGTGCCTGAAGATCGGCCGCTATCGCCTGGAGATCCTCGAAACCGAGGAAAACCGCGTGAGCAAAGTGCTCATCTGGCACACCACCTCGGCACCGGCACTCACTCCCGTCCGCTAGCTCGCCCCTTGTTCAATCGTTAGCCACCTTCCTATAATCGCGGTGCTTACCCAAGCCCCGCCGAACCCCGTGCTTACCCCGCACCCGACAGGTTCCGGCCGGTTCATCGCCGCTTTCCGCATCACACCGACGACTGTTCCTACCTGAAACAGCGCTCGCGCCCTATCCCACATCCCCGGGTAGTCGACCATAATAATTCGCTCCAACGGAGCTCATGACTGTCAGGGATCACCGCATGACGACCAGTACCGCTTACAGCGACACCGCGCCGACCCAACCGACCAATTCCGCCACCCGAGTGGCCACCGCGAGCTTCATCGGCACGGCCATCGAGTTCTACGACTTCTACGTCTATGCCACCGCCGCCGCACTGGTAATCGGGCCGGTATTCTTTCCGCAGACGTCCGGCACAGCGCAGATGCTCTCTGCATTCCTCACCTTCGGTATCGCCTTTCTCGCCCGCCCGCTGGGTTCGGCGCTGTTCGGGCATTTCGGCGACCGGATCGGGCGCAAGTCCACACTGGTGGCCTCCCTACTGCTGATGGGTGTCTGCACCACGCTGATCGGCGTGCTGCCGGGTTACGACAGCATCGGGGCGTGGGCGCCGATCCTGTTGTGTGTGCTGCGCTTCGGTCAGGGTCTCGGACTGGGCGGTGAATGGGGCGGCGCGGCATTGTTGGCCACCGAAAACGCGCCGAAAGGCAAACGCGCCTGGTTCGGCATGTTCCCTCAGCTTGGCCCTTCGATCGGTTTTCTGGCAGCCAACGGCCTGTTCCTGACCCTGGCCATGACGCTCAATGACGAACAGTTTCGCAGTTGGGGCTGGCGGATACCGTTCCTGCTCAGTGCGGTACTGGTGATGGTCGGGCTGTACGTGCGCCTCAAACTCCACGAAACGCCAGTGTTCGCCAACGCCATCGCCCGCCAGGAGCGAGTGAAAGTGCCGCTGGTCGAGCTGTTCAGCCAATACTGGGCACCGACGCTGCTGGGTGCTGCCGCCATGGTCGTCTGCTATGCGCTGTTCTACATCTCGACGGTGTTTTCCCTGAGCTACGGCGTGTCGACGCTGGGCTACAGCCGCGAGACATTCCTCGGTCTGCTGTGCTTCGCCGTGTTGTTCATGGCAGCCGCGACACCGTTGTCGGCCTGGGCCAGTGATCGTTATGGACGTAAGCCGGTGCTGATCGTCGGCGGTGTGCTGGCGATTCTTTCCGGATTTCTGATGGAGCCGTTGCTGACTCAGGGCTCGACCTGGGGCGTGGCGCTGTTCCTGTGCATCGAGCTGTTCCTGATGGGCGTGACGTTCGCCCCGATGGGCGCGCTGCTGCCGGAACTGTTTCCGACACACGTGCGGTATACCGGTGCATCTGCAGCCTACAACCTCGGCGGCATCGTTGGAGCCTCGGCGGCGCCGTTCTTTGCGCAGAAACTGGTGGCGATGGGTGGTTTGAGTTATGTCGGCGGGTATGTGTCGGGGGCGGCGGTGCTGAGCTTGATCGCCGTGCTGTGCCTGAAGGAAACGCGCCATAACGACCTGAATCAGGTGTCGTAGGCGCAAAGATCGCTCCCGCACGGGCGGGAGCGATCAGACAGCGGGATTACAGCTCTACAACGACCGCCTGGGAAGCACGGGTCGCCTTGGCACGAGCGGCCTCGATCGACTCATCACGCGCCAGTGCCACGCCCATGCGGCGCTGGCCGTTGACTTCAGGCTTGCCAAACAGACGCAGCGCGGTATCCGGCTCGCTCAGCGCAGCGCCAAGATTGGCGAATGCGGTCTGGGTCGACTGACCTTCCACCAGAATCACCGCCGAAGCCGATGGGCCGAACTGACGGATCAGCGGCACCGGCAAACCAAGGATTGCCCGGGCGTGCAGGGCGAACTGTGACAGATCCTGGGAAATCAGGGTCACCAGACCAGTGTCGTGCGGGCGCGGCGACACTTCGCTGAACCACACCTGATCGCCCTTGATGAACAGCTCGACGCCGAACAGGCCACGGCCACCCAACGCCTCGGTCACGGCTTTGGCAACGCGCTCGGACTCAGCCAGAGCAATCGGGCTCATGGCTTGTGGCTGCCAGGATTCCTGGTAGTCGCCCTTCTCCTGACGGTGACCGACCGGTGCACAGAACGTGGTACCACCGATATGACGCACGGTCAGCAGGGTGATTTCGTAGTCGAAATCGATGAAGCCTTCAATGATCACGCGACCTTTACCGGCACGACCGCCTTCTTGTGCGTAGTCCCAGGCTTTCTGCACGTCATCGGCGCTGCGCAGCAGGCTCTGGCCTTTGCCCGACGAGCTCATTACTGGCTTGACGACACACGGGAAACCCAGGTCTTCAACGGCTTTGCTGTAGTCCTCGAAGGTGTCGGCGAAGTGGTACGGCGAAGTCGGCAGATCCAGCTCTTCGGCGGCCAGACGACGGATGCCTTCGCGGTTCATGGTCAGTTGCGCGGCGCGCGCGGTCGGGATCACGGTGAAGCCTTCGGCTTCCAGTTCGACCAGAGTGGCAGTGGCGATGGCTTCGATTTCCGGCACGATGAAGTGCGGCTTCTCGGCTTCGATCACCGCACGCAGGGCGGCGCCGTCGAGCATGTTGATCACGTGGCTGCGATGGGCGACCTGCATGGCCGGCGCATTGGCGTAACGGTCAACGGCGATCACTTCAACGCCCAGGCGTTGCAGCTCGATCACCACTTCCTTGCCCAACTCACCACAGCCACACAGCAATACGCGGGTCGCGGTCGGCGACAATGGAGTTCCGATACGGGTCATCTCAGGTCCTCAAAGAAGCGGATCATCGAGGAAAGCAACGCCAGACGCGCTTTCCATGGGGAGAAAGCGCGGCATTTTACATGAACCTGAGGGTTTGGCTTCAGCCGGCGACAGCCTGTTTGCGTTCGCGCCAGGCCATGATCAGCCAGACCGCCGTCACACCGGCGAACTTCGAGGCCAGGGCGGTGATGATCACCGGCGGTGTCAGCAGGTCGATCATGCCAAAGAAGATGAAGGTGTCGAGGGGAATGCTCAGCGCCGAACTGATCCACAGACGATCACGCAACGGACGCTTGGTGATGCTGAACACCAGCCAGTCGATGCACTCGGACACCGCGAACGCCGTGGCACTGGCCAGCGCAATCGATGGATCGGAGGTGACATAGGACAGCACCAGCGCCGCCAGCATCGCCACAATCGCGCCGTGGCCAAAACGGATCTGAACCATGTCGCGCAGCACGAACACCAGCCCGCCCCAGGCCGACCAGATGATGTCCAGGTGCGGCGCGGTGGAGAAAGCGAAGTTGATCAGCACGACGCTACTGATGTAGGCGATGAGGAAAATCATGGGGAGCGACCTGTCAATTTGGCGCACAGGTTACTGGACCCGAAGATCAAGAGCCACCCCCTCACCCCGGCCCTCTCCCCCAAGGGGGCGAGGGGGAAAGGGAGCAGATCGGGGGCTTTTCAAATCTTGAGTTCGACTCGGTATTTCAGGCCGATGTAGATCGGAAGAACAGCTCGGTCAGTCCCCTCTCTCTTCGGGAGAGGGCATTTTAAAGGTTGATTACGACTTCGAAGAAGGCAACATCCAAATCAAACCACTCGCCTTAGCCCGCTCATGGCACAACCCCAGTACCACCCGCCGCTCGTCGTTGGTCATCCGGCTCCAGCGGGTGATTTCCTCGACCGTGCGCTGACAACCGGTGCAAATGTCATCCTCGTCCAGCGCACAAATGCTCACACACGGCGAGGCGACGGGTCTTTCCGGGGTTGTCATTCTTCCTGCTCGACCAGATCGCGCGCATAGCGCTGGGAGTTATGCACATAGTGCGCGGCGCTGGCTTCGAGCATCTTTTTCTGCGGCTCGGTCAGTTCGCGCACCACCTTGCCCGGCGAGCCCATCACCAGCGAACCATCGGGAATTTCCTTGCCTTCACCGATCAGCGAATTGGCGCCGATGATGCAGTTCTTGCCGATCTTCGCGCCGTTGAGGATGACGGCGTTGATGCCGATCAGGCTGTAGTCGCCGACCGTGCAGCCGTGGAGCATGGCGTTGTGGCCGATGGTCACGCCGGTGCCGATGGTCAGCGGAAAGCCCATGTCGGTGTGCATCACCGTGCCATCCTGCACGTTGCTGTTCTTGCCGATCAGGATCAGTTCGTTATCGCCGCGCAGCACGGCGTTGAACCAGACGTTGGCGCCCTCTTCCAGCTTGACCTTGCCCACCAGCACGGCGTTGGGGGCGACCCAGCTCTGCGGATGGGTTTCGACGCGGGCGTCGCCCAGGCGATATTTCATCTTGTTTTCCTCAGGGCTCACGATGGCTGGCCATTCGAACGATGGCTTCAGGTATTGATAAAGCTTTTCGGCGGTCGATGCAGGCTGATTCTGGCGTCATAGAGCAGGTTGATCAACTCGACGATCATGATCGCCGTCAGCCCCCAGATCTTGTATTCGCCGTAACGATAGCTCGGTACGTACCAACTGCGACCCTGATAGTCGATGCGGTGGGTGTGTTCGCGCGGATCCTTGCGGAAGAATTCCAGGGGCACACTGAACACCGCAGCGATCTCGGCATCATTGGCCTGATATTCGACAAAATCGGGAATCACCCCGACATACGGCGTGACCTTGATGCCATGCAGGGAAATCAGCGGGCTGAGCGGGCCGATCACTTCGACCAGGCCGGGCGGCAGGCCGATTTCCTCTTCGGCTTCACGCAGGGCGGTGAAGATCAGGTCCGGGTCTTCCGGGTCACGCCGTCCGCCAGGGAAGGCGACTTCGCCACCATGGGTCGAGAGCCCGCTGGCACGCAGGGTGAGGACAAGCTCGGGTTCGTCACTGCGAGTAATCGGCACCAGGACGGCGGCCTCGGGGAAACGCGTGTCGGTCTCCAGCGTGCGCGGCGTGTGATTGCTTACCCGGTGCAGTAGCTCGTCCAGCATAAGTGTTCTCGATCTGTGCCTTGCCCTGCATCATGCACCAATCAATGCGGCCGCCCAAGCCCCGAACAGGGGTCATGTCGCGAAACGACAACTTGCCGACTGACACCGCTGCACGCCAAGATAGGCGCAGCATTCAGGAACCCCAGCATGAAATTTTGCAGCCAGTGCGGCAACCCGGTGACCCAGCGCATTCCCGAAGGCGACTCGCGGCTGCGATTTGTCTGCGACAGCTGTCAGACCATTCACTACCAGAACCCCAATATCGTGGCCGGCTGTGTGGCGACCTGGGGCAGTAAAGTCCTGCTCTGCCGCCGCGCCATCGAACCACGCCTCGGTTACTGGACGCTGCCCGCCGGGTTCATGGAGAACGGCGAGACCATCGAGCAGGCCGCCATCCGCGAAACCGCCGAAGAAGCCTGCGCCCGGGTACGCAACCTGAGCATCTACACCCTGATCGACGTGCCACACATCAGCCAGGTACATGTGTTCTTTCGCGCCGAACTCGCAGATCTGGATTTTTCCGCCGGCCCCGAAAGCCTCGAAGTGCAACTGTTCGACGAAGCGCAGATTCCATGGGACGAGCTGGCTTTCCGCACAGTGGGCCGTACCTTAGAATGCTTCTTCGCTGACCGCCGCGCCGAGACTTACCCCGTGCGCTCGGAATCGATTCCGCCGCTCGCTCAGCCGGCCATCACTTGATTTCAGCGCCAGCCGGCCGATAACCCGCGTGCGCAGCCCGCGACAGCGCCTGCATAAGATCTATAAATAAATTATCTGCATCACCTTCTGGGGAATCGTTTCAATGCGCTGGTTGCTTGCCCTGTTTTGCCTGTCGTTCGTCACCGTCTCCCAAGCGTCGTTCGTGACCACCGTGACGCCTTCGAACACCCCGCTCATCGAAAAAATACTGGTACTCAAATCGGCTCATCAACTGCAGTTGATCGCCGACGGCAAACCGCTCAAGAGCTATCGCATTTCCCTGGGCAAGGGCGCGAAGAAAGGTCCGAAACTGATTGAAGGCGACAAGCGCACACCCGAAGGTTTCTATTGGATCGACTGGCGCAAGACCAGCGACAAATTCAACCTGTCGATGCACATCTCCTACCCGAACATCAGCGACTCCGCCCGCGCCCGCCGCGAAGGCGTCGAGCCTGGCGGCATGATCATGATCCACGGCACGCCGGACTCCGCAGAGAACCCGGAAAACCTGTTCCACACCCTCGACTGGACCGACGGCTGCATCGCCATGCGCAACGTCGACATGCGCGAAGTCTGGAACCTGGTGCCGGACGGCACGATGATCGAAATCCGCCCCTGATTCTGTCACCAGGGCACCTGCTCTCTCCGGGCCGCGAAGCGGCCCTTTCCCCTGACCATTGGTCGCCCGCAAAAAAATAAATGCAAAAGATCGCAGCCTGCGGCAACGCCGGAACGGTGATACCACTTTCACCCACTGGAACTGCCGCAGACTGCGATCTTTTGCGTTCCAGCACCCACCTCTAATACCACTTGAAACCACCCGTTCTCAAACACCCGATCCAAAAGGCCTACAGGCCTTTCCGCTGCGTTGACATGGTATTCAAGTGGTATTAGTTTTCGCCGAAACAGCGAGCGACAACAATCCAATATCAGCTCCGGAAGTGCCTGCATGAACGATCTCCACGCCCTGCGCCCTGACGACTCCCAGCCGACGCCGCTGTACCTGCAACTGGCGCGCAACCTGGAAGCGGCGATTCATGCCGGCCAGTGGAAAGCCGAACAGGCGATGCCGTCGGAGCGCAATCTCAGCGAAATGCTGGGGATTTCCCGAGTCACCGCGCGCAAAGCGCTGGAAGTCCTGCTCGATCAAGGTTTGATCCGCCGCCTGCAAGGCTCCGGCACCTTCATCACTCCGCGCCTTGAACAACCGCTGTCACGTCTGTCGGGCTTCAGCGAAATGCTCCGTCTCAAGGGTTTCGTGCCCAGCTCGCAATGGCTCGAGCGGGAAATCACCCTGCCCACCCACGAAGAATTGATCCGCCTCGGCCTGTCGCCGAACGACAAGGTCGCGCGCATGAAACGCCTGCGCAAGGCCGACGACACGGTGATGGCCATCGAGATGAGCACCCTGCCCGCCTCGATCATGCCCAAGCCGCAAGTGGTGGGCGATTCCCTCTACGAACACCTCGACAGCATCGGCAAGCCGATCGTGCGCGCCTTACAGCACATCCAGGCGATCAACGCCTCGGACGAGTTCGCCGCGCTGGTCGGCATCGCCCCCGGCACCGCGATGCTGCTGATGACCCGGGTCGGCTACCTGGAAGACAACACGCCGATCGAAGTCACCGACACCTATTGCCGCAACGACTACTACGACTTTGTTGCAGAGCTGCGCCGCTGACCGGCAGCCAGGCCAAACGAGAGAAGCGAATGTCCGAAGACAACATCCTCACCGCTGACGGCTGGATTCGCGGCCGGCTGATCCACGAACACGGCAGAGTCGTGTCCATCGAAGGCGTGCCCTGCGATCCGGCGGACAACGACCTGCCTTACCTGCTACCGGGTTTCATCGACCTGCACGTTCACGGCGGTGGCGGCAAAGACATCATGGAAGGCACCAGCGCCTTCGAGACCATCACCCGGACCCACGTGCGTTTCGGCACCACCTCGCTGTTGGCCACCACCATGACCGCGCCGAGTGCCGAGATTGCCAGCGTGCTCAAGGATGTCGGCGAATTCTGTGAGCAGCGTCCGAAAGACGCCGCCCGGGTCCTCGGCGTTCACCTCGAAGGTCCGTACATCAATCCCGGCAAACTCGGTGCGCAGCCGAACTTCGCCCACACCGCATTGATGGCCGAAGTCGAAGAGTATCTGGCACTGGCGCCGATCCGGGTGATCACCATCGCCCCGGAAATCGCCGGTCACGACGGTTTGATTCGTGAACTGAGCCGCCGTGGCATCCGCATGCAGATCGGCCACACCCTCGGCAGTTACGAGGAAGGCGTCGCTGCTCTCGAAGCCGGCGCCACCAGTTTCACTCACCTGTACAACGCCATGAGCCCGCTGCATCACCGCGAACCGGGCATCGTCGGTGCCGCCCTCGCCCACGCCAAATTCGCCGAGCTGATTCCGGACTTGCTGCACGTACACCCCGGCGCGATCCGCGTGGCCCTGCGTTCGATCCCGTGCCTGTACTGCGTCACCGATTCGACCGCCGCCGCCGGCATGCCCGACGGCGAGTACAAGCTCGGCAGCCACACCGTCACCAAATGCCTGGGCGGCGTGCGCCTGCCGGACGGCACGCTGGCCGGTAGCACCCTGACCATGGATCAGGCTTTGCGCAATCTGGTGAAGATCGGTCTGCCGATCGCCGAGGCCTCGCAACGTCTTTCGCAATTCCCCGCCGACTACCTCGGCATCACCGAACGCGGGCGCCTTGCACCTGGCGCCTGGGCCGACTGCGTGCGGCTGGATCGCTCACTCACACTGACCGCCGTCATGGTCGAAGGAGAAGACATTGACTTCAAAAATGCTTGAGGAGGCGCTGTCCTCGTTCGAGGCCGTGCAAGCCCAACTGCAACAGCTCGATGCTTCGATGATCGAGATCGCCGGGCGCCTGCGCCGTCAGCCGCCGCAAGTGGCGATGACTGTCGCCCGTGGCAGTTCCGATCATGCGGCGAGCTACTTCGCCTACCTGACCATGCAGCAACTGGGGATTCCGGTGGCGTCGCTGCCGATGTCGGTGGTGACCATGCAACAGGCGCCGTTGAAGGTCAGCGGTCAGGTCGCGTTCGCGTTTTCCCAATCGGGGCAGAGCCCGGATCTGGTCAACAGCCTGCGTCTGCTGCGCAAGCGCGGCGCCTTGAGTGTGTCGATGGTCAACGCCTCCGACTCGCCGCTGGAGGCCGCATGCGAGTTCAGCCTGCCGCTGCTGGCCGGCACCGAAAGCAGCGTCGCCGCGACCAAGAGTTTCATCGCCACCCTCAGCGCCAGTGCCCGCCTGATCGCGCACTGGAAAGAAGACAGCGAATTGCTGGAGGCGCATAACGCCTTGCCTGCCGGCTTGCGCGAAGCCGCGCAACAGGACTGGAGCCTGGCCATCGACGCCCTGCGCGATTGCGAACGTCTGATGGTGATCGGCCGTGGCGCCGGTTTTGCCATCGCCCAGGAAGCCGCGCTGAAATTCAAGGAAACCTCGGCCATCCAGGCCGAAGCCTTCAGCAGCGCCGAAGTGCGTCACGGCCCGATGGCCCTGATCGACGCCAACTACCCTTTGCTGGTGTTTGCCCCACGCGGCGCCGAGCAGGCCGGTCTGCTGAGCCTGGCGGCGGAAATGCGTCAGCGTGGTGCCCGTGTACTGCTGGCGGCGCCGGATGATGTGCTCGAACGCGACCTGACCCTGAGCCGTGCCGAACACCCGGCACTCGACCCGATCCTGGCGATCCAGAGTTTCTATGTGATGGCCGCCAACCTGGCCGTGGCCCGTGGCATGGACCCGGATCAGCCGCGCCACCTGAGCAAAGTCACCCGTACGCACTGAGTCCGAACCGAACGTTTTCCTGATGAGACCGAGCCATGCACAACAACAATAAAGAGCTGACTTTAAGCGCCCCGCTCAGCGGCCCGGTGCTCACGCTCGCCAAAGTTCCGGACGCGGTGTTCGCCAGCGGCGCGATGGGCGACGGCATTGCCATCGATCCGCTGAACGACACCCTGTACTCGCCTTGCGCCGGCGTGGTGATCCATGTCGCCCGCACCGGCCACGCCCTGACCGTGCGTGCCGACAACGGCGCGGAAATCCTCCTGCACCTGGGGCTCGACACCGTCGAGTTGCAGGGCGAAGGTTTCTCGATGCTGGTCAAGGAAGGCACCCGGGTCAGCAGTGGCCAGCCATTGCTGCGCTATGACCTGGACAAGGTCGGCCGTCAGTGCAAAAGCCTGGTCAGCCTGTTGATCCTGACCAACAGCCAGGACTTTCAGGCGCGGCCCATCACTCTGAAAACGGTGAAGGTCGGCGAACCGCTGCTGCACATCGTCGCCCGTCACGGCACGGCGGCGAACGCGGAAGAATCCGGTGGCCCTGAAGTTCACGGTCATGTGCGGGTCGCTCATCGTGGCGGTCTGCATGCTCGTCCGGCGGCGTTGATTCGCCAGACGGCACAAGGTTTCAAGAGTCAGTCGCAGCTGCATTTCGCCGGCAAGTCGGCACCGTGCAACAGCCTCATCGGTTTGATGGGCCTGGCGATTGGCGAGCAGGACGAAGTGCAAGTCAGTTGCCAGGGTTCCGATGCGCAAGCGGCGCTGCAAGCCTTGCTCAACGCAATGGCCACCGCCCTGCCCGACGATCACCACGCTGCCGCGCCGGTTGTTTCTGCACCACGCAATCGCCCGGCCGAGGCCGGCGTGTTGCACGGTGTGTGCGCTGCACCGGGTCTGGTCGGCGGGCCGTTGTTTCGCCTGAACGCGATCAGCCTGCCGGCGGACGCCGGCAATCATCAGCCCGAGCAACAATTGCAGATCCTCGACACGGCGCTGAATCAGGTTCGCAGCGAAATCAACGGCACCCTCGCCCAGGCGAAAAAACAGCGTAATGCCGACGAAGAAGCAATCTTCGCCGCGCACTTGGCGCTGCTGGAAGACCCGGCCCTGCTCGACGCCGCACAGCAATCGATTGAAACCGGCACTGCGGCGACTCACGCCTGGAGCCAGTCCATCGACACGCAATGCGAAGTGCTGCAAAACACCGGCAGCCCGTTGCTCGCCGAGCGTGCCAACGATCTGCGCGATTTGAAACAACGGGTTCTGCGCGCCCTGCTCGGCGAAGCCTGGCATTACGAAGTGCCGGCCGGCGCCATCGTCGCCGCCCACGAATTGACCCCCTCGGACCTGCTGCAACTGAGCGCGCAAGGTGTCGCCGGGCTGTGCATGGCCGAGGGTGGTGCAACGTCACACGTGGCGATTCTGGCCCGTGGCAAAGGCCTGCCGTGCATGGTCGCACTGGGCTCGGCGCTGCTCGATCAAACGCAAGGCCAATCGGTGGTGCTCGACGCCGACGGCGGACGCCTCGAACTGACACCGAACACCGAGCGTCTGGCCGAAGTCCAACAAGCGCAAATCGACCGTCAGCAACGTCGCGATGCACAGCAAGCCAAAGCCCATCTGCCGGCCCAAACCCGCAATGGCGTGGCCATCGAAGTGGTCGCCAACGTCGCCTCCAGCCATGAAGCGGCGGATGCGTTTGCCAATGGCGCCGATGGCGTCGGCCTGCTGCGCACCGAGTTCCTGTTCGTTGATCGCCACACCGCTCCGGACGTCGAAGAGCAACGCGCCGCCTATCAAGCGGTGATCGATGCCATGGGCGACAAATCGGTGATCATCCGCACCATTGACGTCGGTGGCGACAAACAGCTCGACTATCTGCCGCTGCCAGTGGAGGCCAACCCGGTGCTCGGTCTGCGCGGTATTCGCCTGGCCCAGGCCCGTCCGGAAATCCTCGATCAGCAACTGCGTGCCCTGCTGCAAATGAGTCCATTACAGCGCTGCCGGATCCTGCTGCCGATGGTCACCGAGGTCGACGAACTGCTGCACATCCGCCAGCGGGTCGATGCGTTGTGTCTGGAACTGGGCATCAATCAACGTCCGGAAATCGGCGTGATGATCGAAGTCCCGGCCGCCGCGCTACAAGCCGAACAATTGGCCGAACACGCGGACTTCCTGTCCATCGGCACCAACGACCTGTCGCAATACACCCTGGCCATGGACCGCGACCACGCCGGCCTCGCCGCACGGGTCGATGCCTTGCATCCGGCGCTGCTGCGCCTGATCGCCATGACCTGCGAAGGCGCGGCGGTGCATAAACGTTGGGTCGGCGTCTGTGGCGCCCTGGCTTCGGATCCGCTGGCGACGCCGGTGTTGATCGGCCTGGGCGTGACCGAACTCTCGGTGAGCCCGGTACAAATTGGTGAAATCAAGGATCGCGTGCGCCAGTTGCACGAAGCCGAATGCCAACGCCTCGCCCGGGACTTGCTCAAGCTGAGCAGCGCCGCCGCGGTGCGTCATGCCTGTCATCAACATTGGCCTCTGCGCTAACAAAAACAACAAGGACAAACGCCATGTACCAACTCTTCATCGAAGGCTTGCAACGCCTCGGCCGGGCGCTGATGCTGCCGATCGCGATCCTGCCGATTGCCGGCCTGCTGCTGCGCCTGGGCGATACCGACCTCTTGAACATCGCGATCATCCACGACGCCGGTCAGGTGATCTTCGCCAACCTGGCGATGATCTTCGCAATCGGCATCGCGGTCGGTTTCGCCAAGGATAACAACGGCACCGCCGGCCTGGCCGGGGTGATCGGTTACCTGGTGATGATCTCCACGCTGAAGGTACTCGACGCCAGCATCAACATGGGCATGCTCGCCGGGATCGTCAGCGGCCTGATGGCCGGCGCGCTGTACAACCGCTTCAAGGACATCAAACTGCCGGAATACCTCGCGTTCTTCGGCGGCCGGCGTTTCGTGCCGATCGTCACTGGTTTTGCCGCAGTGGGCCTGGGCGTGGTGTTCGGCTACATCTGGCCGCCGATCCAGCACGGCATCAACAGCTTCGGCAGCCTGATGATGGAAAGCGGCAGCTTCGGCGCCTTCGTCTTCGGCGTATTCAACCGCCTGCTGATCGTCACCGGCCTGCACCACATCCTCAACAACATGGCGTGGTTCGTGTTCGGCAACTTCACGGACCCGACCACCGGCGCCCTCGTCACCGGCGACCTGTCGCGTTACTTCGCCGGCGATCCGAAAGGCGGCCAGTTCATGACCGGCATGTTCCCGATGATGATCTTCGGCCTCCCCGCCGCCTGCCTGGCAATGTACCGCAACGCCCTGCCGGAACGGCGCAAGGTGATGGGCGGGATCTTCCTGTCGATGGCCCTGACCTCGTTCCTGACCGGCGTCACCGAGCCAATCGAATTCGCCTTCATGTTCCTCGCACCGCTGCTGTATCTGGTGCATGCGCTGCTGACCGGCCTGTCGATGGCGATCACCAACGCGCTGAACATTCATCTGGGCTTCACCTTCTCCGGCGGTTTCATCGACATGGTGCTCGGCTGGGGCAAGTCCACCAATGGCTGGCTGGTGATTCCGGTGGGCCTGGCCTATGCGGTCATCTACTACGCGGTGTTCGATTTCTGTATCCGCCGCTTCAACCTGAAGACTCCGGGGCGTGAAGACGTTGCCACCGCCGACAAAGCGGTTCTTGCCGAAAACGAGCGTGCCGGCGCATACATCAAGGCACTCGGTGGCGCAGAGAATCTGGTGACTGTTGGCGCATGCACCACGCGTCTGCGACTGGAAATGGTCGATCGCAACAAAGCCTCCGATGCCGATTTGAAAGCGCTGGGCGCCATGGCCGTTGTGCGTCCGGGCAAGGGTGGGAGTTTGCAGGTGGTTGTCGGGCCAATGGCCGACAGCATTGCCGACGAAATCCGCTTGGCGATGCCCGCATTGGGCCAGGCCGTAGTGGCTGCTCCTGTTGCGGTCATCGAAACCAGCGAACCGATTGCAGTCGCCACACCGCTGGCACAGCAATGGCTGAGCGCCCTGGGCGGCAGCGACAACGTGCTGCAACTGGACTGTATCGCCATGAGCCGGATTCGCCTGCAACTGGCCGATGGCAAGGCGCTGTCGGAAAGCCGATTGAAAGAGCTTGGATGTCTGGGTGTGAGCGCGCTGGAAGATGGCGTGTGGCACTTGCTGGTGGGCGAGCGGGCGCAGAGCTTGAGTGCGGCGTTGGAGGGGTTGGTTAATCGGAGTGAGGTGAGTGCGAAGGTTTAGGGCTACCACTGAATCGATGGGTGAGAGGTGATTTGACGCATCTTTGTACGGACTCAGAATCCCCCTCACCCTAACCCTCTCCCAAAGGGAGAGGGGACTGACCGAGTTGTTTTGGGGAGGTACGCCGACGTGAAATACCGAGGTGAACTCGGGTTTTAAAACGTATGCAACTCCTCTCCAGCTTTGATCTTTTAGCTTTGGCTTTGGCTTTGGCTTCCACCACTCAACACAATGAGCGTTAGCTCGAGTAAGGCTCTTGATCTTTTGGCCCCATCGGCAGGCTGAGTGGAGGGATTTATCCGGGGGTGGGAGCGCAGCGACCGTGCGGCGCAGCCGCATGCATCGAGAGGAGGTGCAGCGAAGCAAACCGTAGGCGATGCCCCCGGATGAATCCCGGAACGAAGGAACGCCGAGCCACAGCGAGGCGCCGAACGCAGGGGCAAGCCTTTTTGGTTACTTTTGAGGCGTTTGTCAAAAGTGACCCGCCGTAAGGGCGGAACCATAATCCGCAACACCCGAAGAAACGGATATTCACCCAATCCCAAACCCCAAAAACCAAAAAACCCGCTGAAATCACTCTCAGCGGGTTTTCATTTCAGCAGCCAAGGAAGATCAAAAATCCTCCAACCGCCAAACCTCATAAGCCGGCGTCTCGTAAGGATGGCTGGCCTTCAAAGCCCCCACCACCCCACGAATCAACTCATCACCAACGACAAGCTCAACCTTCCACTCCTCGACCCGCTCAACCCGCCCCGCCTCACCAATGAACGGCTGACTGCCGTCCAGAGGTCGAAACTGGCCCAGACCAAGCACCTGCCACGCACAGTGGTCATAGTCACCGATCCGCCCGCCACCGGCAGCGAATACAGCGTCCTTGACCACCTCGACATGACTGTCGGGAACAAAAAAAGCGAGCTTGTACACAGCGCTTAGTTCACCCACACACGAGCGTTACGGAACATGCGCATCCAAGGAGCGTCTTCGTTCCAGTCTTCCGAACGCCACGAGTTCTGCACGGCACGGAACACACGCTCCGGGTGCGGCATCATGATCGTTACGCGACCATCGCGGCTGGTGAGGCCGGTGATCCCGCGCGGCGAGCCGTTCGGGTTGGCCGGGTAGGCTTCGGTGACCTTGCCGTGGTTGTCGACGAAACGCATCGCCACGCAACCGGACAGATCGGCTTCGAGCAGTGCCTCTTCGCTTTCGAATTCGGCATGGCCTTCACCGTGAGCGATGGCGATCGGCATGCGCGAACCGGCCATGCCCTGCAGGAAGATCGAGTTCGATTCCTGGATCTGCACCATCGCCACGCGCGCTTCGAACTGCTCGGAGCGGTTGCGCACGAAGTGCGGCCAGAACTCGCTGCCCGGGATCAGCTCGTGCAGGTTGGACATCATCTGGCAACCGTTGCACACGCCGAGGGTGAAGCTGTCGTTACGCTCGAAGAAGCCCTGGAACGCATCGCGGGCACGGCTGTTGAACAGCGCGGACTTGGCCCAGCCTTCACCGGCGCCGAGTACGTCGCCGTAGGAGAAACCACCGCAGGCCACCAGACCTTTGAACTCGTTCAGGTCGACACGGCCGGCCAGAATGTCGCTCATATGCACGTCGATCGCGTTGAAACCGGCGCGATCAAACGCCGCCGCCATTTCCACCTGACCGTTGACGCCCTGCTCACGCAGCACGGCAACCTGTGGGCGAATGCCTTTCTTGATGTAAGGCGCGGCGATGTCCTGGTTGACGTCGTAGCTCAGCTTGACGCTCAGGCCCGGATTGTCTTCTTCCAGCAGGACGTCGAATTCCTGTTGGGCGCAGTCGGCGTTGTCGCGCAGACGCTGGATCTGGTAGCTGGTCTCGGCCCACTGACGCTGCAGCAGACGACGCTGGCCTTCGAACACGGTGTCACCGTTGAAGGTGATGTTGATCTGGCCGTTGTTGATCGGCTGACCGATCACGGAAACGCAGTCGCCCAGACCGGCCGCGCTGAATTGCGCGAGGATGTCCGGGGTGGCGTCCTGGCGAACCTGAATCACCGCACCCAGTTCTTCGTTGAACAGGATGGCGGCGATTTCAGCGGCGTTTTCCGCAACGCTGTCGAGGTTCAGGCTCAGGCCGCAGTGGCCAGCGAAGGCCATTTCCACCACGGAGGTCAGCAGACCACCGTCGGAGCGGTCGTGGTACGCCAGCAGGTGACCGTCGGAGTTGAGACCCTGGATCACGGCGAAGAAGGCTTTCAGGTCTTCGGCGTCGTCGACGTCCGGAGCCTGTTTGCCAAGCTTGCCGTGAACCTGCGCGAGGATCGAGGCGCCCATGCGGTTCTGGCCGCGGCCGAGGTCGATCAGGATCAGGTCGGTGGTGCCCTTGTCCATGCGCAGTTCCGGGGTCAGGGTCTGACGGATGTCAGCCACTGGCGCGAAACCGGTCACGATCAGGGACATCGGCGAGGTCACGGTCTTGTCTTCGCCGTTGTCGTTCCAGCGAGTGGCCATGGACATGGAGTCCTTGCCCACCGGAATGGTCAGGCCCAGCTCTGGGCACAGTTCCATGCCGACCGCTTTCACGGTGTCGTACAGACGCGCGTCTTCACCCGGGTGGCCAGCAGCGGACATCCAGTTCGCCGACAGTTTGATGTCGGAGAGCTTGTTGATGCGCGAGGCCGCAATGTTGGTCAGGGTTTCGCCGATGGCCATGCGGCCCGACGCCGGAGCGTCCAGCAGCGCCAGCGGAGTGCGCTCGCCCATCGCCATCGCTTCACCGGTGTAGACGTCGAAGCTGGTGGCGGTGACGGCCACGTCGGCCACCGGAACCTGCCATGGGCCGACCATCTGGTCACGGGCCACGAGGCCGGTGATGGTGCGGTCGCCGATGGTGATCAGGAAGCTTTTGCTCGCCACGGCCGGGTGATGCAGGACGCGCTCGATGGAGTCGGCGATGTCGAGGTTCGACGGATCGAAGTCATCGCCCAGCTCGGCTTCGCGAACCACCGAACGGTGCATGCGCGGCGCCTTGCCCAGCAACACTTCCAGTGGCATGTCCACAGGGTTGTTGCCGAAGTGGCTATCCGTGACAGTAAGCTGCGGCTCGGCGGTGGCTTCACCGACGACGGCAAACGGGCAACGCTCGCGTTCGCAGATGGCCTTGAAGCGCTCGAAGTCGGCCGGGCCGACTGCCAGAACGTAACGCTCCTGGGATTCGTTGGACCAGATTTCGTGCGGGGCCATGCCCGGCTCGTCGTTTGGAATGTTGCGCAGTTCGAAACGGCCACCGCGGTCGCCGTCGTTGACCAGCTCCGGGAAGGCGTTGGACAGACCGCCCGCGCCCACGTCGTGGATAAAGCTGATCGGGTTCTTGTCGCCGAGCTGCCAGCAACGGTCGATGACTTCCTGGCAGCGACGCTCCATTTCAGGGTTTTCACGCTGAACCGAAGCGAAGTCCAGATCCGCCGAGCTGGTGCCGGTGGCCATGGAGGAGGCAGCGCCGCCGCCCAGACCGATCAGCATCGCCGGGCCGCCGAGGACGATCAGCTTGGAGCCGACGACGATCTCGCCTTTCTTGACGTGCTCTTCACGGATGTTGCCCATGCCGCCAGCCAGCATGATCGGCTTGTGGTAACCGCGAACTTCATCACCGTGCGGAGTGGTGATCGACTGTTCGAAGGTACGGAAGTAGCCGGTCAGGGCCGGACGACCGAATTCGTTGTTGAACGCGGCGCCGCCCAGCGGGCCTTCGATCATGATGTCCAGCGCGTTGACGATGCGCTCAGGCTTGCCGTACGGCACTTCCCACGGCTGTTCGAAGCCCGGGATCTGCAGGTTCGACACGGTGAAACCGGTCAGACCGGCCTTCGGCTTGGCGCCACGGCCGGTTGCGCCTTCGTCGCGGATCTCGCCGCCGGAACCGGTGGACGCGCCCGGGAACGGAGCGATCGCGGTCGGGTGGTTGTGGGTTTCGACCTTCATCAGGATGTGCACCGGCTCCTGCACCGCGCCGTACTGGCGGGTTTCCGGATCCGGGAAGAAGCGGCCGGCAACGTTGCCGACGATCACCGAAGCGTTGTCCTTGTAAGCGGACAGCACGCCTTCGCTGTGCATCTGATAGGTGTTCTTGATCATGCCGAACAGGCTTTTTTCCTGGCTCTCGCCGTCAATATCCCAACTGGCGTTGAAGATCTTGTGACGGCAGTGCTCGGAGTTGGCCTGGGCGAACATCATCAGTTCGATGTCGTGCGGGTTGCGCTTGAGACCGTTGAAGGCGTTGACCAGATAGTCGATCTCGTCTTCGGCCAGGGCCAGGCCCAGCTCGACGTTGGCCTTCTCCAGCGCGGCGCGGCCACCGCCAAGGATGTCGATGGCGGTCAGCGGCTTCGGTTCGGCGTGGCTGAACAGACCGGCAGCCTGTTCGAGGTTGCCCAGAACGATCTGGGTCATGCGGTCATGCAGTACGTCCGCGATCTGCTGCGCCTGAGCGTCGCTGAACTGACCGGCCACATAGAACGCGATACCGCGCTCCAGGCGCTGGATCTTGCTCAGGCCGCAATTGCGGGCGATGTCGCTGGCCTTGCTCGACCATGGCGAGATGGTGCCGAAACGCGGCAACACCAGGAACAGACGACCGGTCGGCTCTTGAACCGGAACGCTTGGACCGTACTTCAGAAGGCGCGCAAGCACCTGCTGTTCGTCGCCGGTCAGGACGCCGGTGACTTCGGCGAAGTGAGCGAATTCAGCATACAGGCCACTGACAGCTGGAACCTTCTGGCTCAGTTGCTCAAGGAGTTTGCTGTGGCGAAAGGCAGAAAGGGCAGGAGCGCCGCGCAGGATCAACATCTTCGGGACAGCCTCGGGAAGGGGTGTGCTTTGAGGCCGTGCATTCTAGCCTAAACCGCCCTCAACATCACCCGAAACGCTACGCACGGTTGCACTCGGACCTCAATCTGTGTTTCTGCCTCTGAAGTCAGATTTGGAGCCTGCGGGACAACAGCTTATTTTTTCTGTCACAAAATGCTGTCCGGCCCCATTCCTGCGGGGTTGCGGGCGCTTTTTCAATCGCTAGCAGACTACCCCTCCACTGTCGAGATATGGCGCCCGTTGCGCTTTGCGTATACTGCGCACATGTTTTCCCCAACGGCTTTGCGTCCGCGGTACGCCAAATGGCTGATCGCTACCGGACTCTTCCTGATGCTCAGTGGCTGTGTTGATAAACCCAACACACTCGAGCGCGTAAAGGAGGATGGTGTGCTGCGGGTGATCACCCGTAACAGCCCCGCCACCTACTTTCAGGATCGCAGCGGCGAGACCGGCTTCGAATACGAGCTGGTGAAGCGCTTCGCCGACGATTTGGGGGTGGAGCTGAAGATCGAGACCGCCGACAACCTCGACGACCTGTTCGACCAGATCGGCAAGCCCAACGGCCCGGTACTGGCTGCCGCGGGTCTGGTCAGCAGTGAACAGCGCAAGAAGCAGGTGCGCTTCTCCCATTCCTACCTCGAAGTCACCCCGCAGATCATCTATCGCAACGGCCAGTCCCGGCCGACCGACGCCAGTGAACTGGTCGGCAAAAAGATCATGGTGCTCAAGGGCAGCACCCACGCCGACCAGCTCGCCGAGCTGAAACAGAAATATCCCGGGATCGAATACGAAGAGTCCGACGCCGTCGAGGTGGTCGACCTGCTGCGCATGGTCGATGAAGGCCAGATCGACCTGACCCTGGTCGATTCCAACGAAGTGGCGATGAACCAGGTGTACTTCACCAACATCCGCGTCGCCTTCGACCTCGGCGATGCCCGCAGCCAGAGCTGGGCCGTGGCCGCCGGTGAAGACAACAGCCTGCTCAACGAGATCAACAGTTATCTGGACAAGGTGCAGAAGAACGGCACCCTGCAACGCCTGAAGGACCGCTACTATGGCCACGTCGACGTCCTCGGCTACATGGGCGCCACGACCTTCGCCCAGCATTTGCAGCAGCGCCTGCCCAAGTACGAACAGCACTTCAAGACCTACGCCAAGAAAGAGAAAGTCGACTGGCGCCTGCTCGCGGCCATCGGTTATCAGGAATCGCTGTGGCAACCGGCCGTCACTTCGAAGACCGGCGTGCGCGGCCTGATGATGCTGACCCAGAACACTGCACAGGCCATGGGCGTGTCCAACCGCCTCGATCCGAAGCAGAGCATCATGGGCGGCGCGAAGTACCTGGCCTACATGAAGGATCAACTGGATGACTCGATCCAGGAGCCGGATCGTACGTGGTTTGCACTGGCTGCCTACAACGTCGGCAGCGGTCACCTGGATGACGCGCGCAAACTGGCGTCCCGGGAAGGCCTGAATCCGGACAAGTGGCTGGATGTGAAGAAGATGCTGCCACGCCTGTCGCAGAAGCAGTGGTACAGCAAGACCCGCTATGGCTACGCCCGTGGCGGCGAACCGGTGCATTTCGTGGCGAACATCCGTCGCTACTACGACATCCTGACCTGGGTGACCCAGCCGCAGCTTGAGGGCGATCAGGTCGCCGAAGGCAATCTGCATGTGCCGGGGATCGACAAGTCCAAACCGGCGCAGGAAAACCCGCCACTTTAGTCCAGCCACCCCTAAATCAAATGTGGGGGCGGTGATGCGGCAATCCGACTTGCTCGCGAAAGCGGTTCAACATTCAACGACTACGTTGGCTGTCAGATTGCTTTCGCGAGCAAGCCCGCTCCCACATTATTTTGTGTAGATGTTTAGGCCTTTGCGGCTGCCAGAATCAACGCCTTCATCTCCGAAACCGCCGACTTGAAGCCGACGAACAACGCATGCGCCACCAGCGCGTGACCGATGTTCAGTTCGTTGATGCCCTTGATCGCCGCCACGGCTTCAACGTTGTGATAGTGCAGACCGTGACCGGCATTGACGATCAGGCCCTGGGCCAGACCAAACGCCACGCCGTCCGCCACACGCTTGAGCTCTTCAGCCACTTCGGTCGGCGTTTCGGCATCAGCGTAACGCCCGGTGTGCAGCTCGATAGCTGGAGCGCCGACCCGTTTCGAGGCAGCGATCTGCCGCTCGTCAGCGTCGATGAACAGCGACACTTCGCTGCCGATCGTCGACAGACGCTCCACCGCAGCCTTGATCCGCTCCTCCTGCCCCGCCACGTCCAGACCGCCTTCGGTGGTCAGCTCCTGACGGGTTTCCGGTACCAGGCAGATGTGCGCCGGACGGATGCGCTCGGCGAACGCCATCATTTCTTCGGTGACGCCCATTTCGAAGTTCATGCGGGTTTGCAGCACATCCTTGAGCAACAGTACGTCGCGCTCCTGGATATGGCGACGGTCCTCACGCAGGTGCACGGTGATGCCGTCGGCGCCCGCCTCTTCCGCGTCCAGCGCAGCCTTGACCGGATCCGGATAGCGTGTGCCCCGAGCCTGACGCAGGGTGGCGACGTGGTCGATGTTCACGCCAAGAAGAATGCGATTGCTGGTGGTCACGGATGCGCTCCTGAAGGGAAAGATTCGGCGCACAGCATACACGGGGCTACGGTTTGCGAAACAGCTCGCGACTGACGAGGGGGCGACCGCCAAGGTGAACAGCAAGTGCCTGGCGCATCAAGCGTTTGGCGGCGGACAACGCGCCCGGGGCCGACCAGTCCGCTTCAGCCATGGCCAGCAGTTCGGTGCCGTTGAACAAACCGGGTTGCAGCAGGTAGACCCGCTCGAGTCCGGCGTCCACTTGCAAGCGATAGAGGCCGTCCGCAGCGATGGGCTCGTCATTGATATCGGTGCTCAGGGAGAAGCCATAACCGAGGTCGTCGAGCAGGCGCCATTCGAAGGAACGCAGCAGAGGTTCCAGTGGCCGGCCTTCGGCGAGGGCCAGCAGCGTGGCGGCGTAATGATCGAACACCGCCGGATGTGGATCCTCGGCCGGCAGCAGGCGGATCAGCAATTCGTTGAGATAGAGACCGCTGAACAGCGCCTCGCCAACCATCCAGGTCGCGTTACCAACACTCTCCATACGCCCGACGTTCTTCAACTCGCCCTTGCCGCGAAATTCCACTTCCAGCGGCACGAATGGTCGCGCCAGCGTTCCGGCCTTGCCCCGCGCGCTGCGCAACACTGCCCGCAGCCGACCTTGCGGCGTGAGGAAGTCCACCAATGCACTGGTTTCGCGGTAGGCGCGGGAGTGCAGGACGTAGGCGGGTTGGGCGGGAGGTGGGCTTTGCGACATTGAATTCTCGATGACGAAATGCAGTTTTAAACACAACCCAAAACTACTGTGGGAGCGGGCTTGCTCGCGAAAGCGGTGAATCAGTCAAAGTATATGTCGACTGATACTGCGCATTCGCGGGCAAGCCCGCTCCCACAGGGGGTTCTTTGATGTCGCAAAAAACCGGTGTTACAGGTCGCCGTAACCCAGCGAACGCAGCGCGCGCTCGTCATCGGACCAGCCGCCTTTCACCTTGACCCACAGGTTGAGCATGATCTTGGAGTCGAACAGTAGCTCCATGTCCTTGCGCGCCTCGGTGCCGATGCGCTTGATGCGCTCGCCCTTGTCGCCAATGATGATTTTTTTCTGGCCGTCACGCTCGACGAGGATCAACGCATGGATGTGCAGTGTTGCACCCTGCTGCTTGAACTCTTCGATTTCCACGGTGATCTGGTATGGCAGTTCGGCGCCGAGCTGGCGCATGATCTTCTCGCGAACCAGTTCGGCTGCTAGGAAGCGGCTGCTGCGGTCGGTGATCTGGTCTTCCGGGAAGAAGTGATCGTTCTCCGGCAGGTGATCGGCGATGACCTTTTCCAGCGCGTCGAGGTTGTGCCCCTGTTGCGCCGAGATCGGAATGATCTGCGCGTTCGGCAGCTGTTCCTGCAACCAGGACAGGTGCGGCATCAGCTCGGCCTTGTCCTCGATGCGGTCGGTCTTGTTCAGTGCGACGATCAGCGGGCCGGTCACGTACTGCACGCGCTCCAGGACCATCTGGTCTTCTTCGGTCCACTTGGTGCGGTCGACCACGAAGATCACCACGTCAACGTCTTTCAACGCTGCCGAGGCGGTCTTGTTCATGTAGCGGTTCAGGGCCTTTTCACCGCCCTTGTGCATGCCGGGGGTGTCGACGTAGATCGCCTGCACGTCGCCTTCGGTCTTGATCCCGAGCATGTTGTGGCGAGTGGTCTGCGGCTTGCGCGAGGTGATCGCGAGCTTCTGGCCGAGGATGTGGTTCAGCAGCGTGGACTTGCCCACGTTCGGACGGCCGACGATGGCAACGTAGCCACAGCGAGTTGCGTTTGTATCAGTCATTGCCATTCTCCACACCCAGGGCAATCAGTGCTGCGGCGGCCGCTACCTGTTCGGCAATGCGACGGCTCACACCCTGACCCCGGCTTTTTTCATTCAATAGGACAACTTCGCACTCGACGAAGAAGGTACGGCAGTGCGGCTCGCCCTGGATATCCACGACTTCGTAGCGTGGCAGCTCGCAGCCGCGCGATTGCAGGAATTCCTGCAGGCGGGTCTTCGGATCCTTGTTGGTGTCAACCAGCGTCAGACCTTCGAACTCGCCGGCCAGCCAGGCCAGGACGCGCTCGCGGGCGACTTCCATGCCGGCATCGAGATAGATCGCGCCGATCAGCGCTTCCAGGGCATCGGCCAGAATCGACTCGCGACGGAAACCGCCGCTTTTCAGCTCACCGGAACCAAGACGCAGGTATTCGCCCAGATCGAAACCACGGGCCAATACTGCCAGGGTCTCGCCTTTCACCAGACGTGCGCGCAGACGCGACAACTGGCCTTCGCGGGCCAGCGGGAAGCGCTCGAACAGGGCTTCACCGGCGACGAAGTTGAGGATCGCATCGCCGAGGAACTCCAGGCGCTCGTTGTTGCGTCCGGCAAAACTGCGGTGCGTGAGGGCCAGGACCATCAGTTCCTGGTCCTTGAAGGTGTAACCGAGCTGACGCTCGAGACGGCTGAGAGAAACGCTCACGGTTTGACCACGCTGAGTTCGTGGCTGGATTCCACCGCCATCGCCGGGATACGGCGCAGGCCTGGGACAATTAACGCTGTGTTCAAAAATGACGTCCTGAATATCGTGGCTTCATGCCCCGGAGCCGGTTGTGCCGACGCCAGAAATGCATTCGGCGCTGTGGTCAACAGCGCCGTGATTGTTTACTTGATCAGGCCGACCCGCGAGAAATTCGGCAGGTGGCTGAGTTTCGGTTCCGGCCAGCTCATCCAGACCGCGAAGGCCTTGCCGACGATGTTCTGGTCGGGAACCATGCCCAGCAGATCCTTGGGAATGTTCGGGTCATCCCAGTAGCGACTGTCGTTCGAGTTGTCGCGGTTGTCGCCCATCATGAAGTAGTGCCCGGCCGGCACGGTCCAGGTATGGTCCGGCGTGGCGCGGTAGCGGCTCATTTCCTTGCGGATCAGGTGCTCGGCGGCGCCGAGTTTTTCTTTGTAGAGCTCCGCGCTGCCGAGGGTGCCCGGCTCGGAGCCGACCAGTTGCTCGGCAATCGACTCGCCATTGACGAACAGACGCTTGTCGGCGGTGTAACGCACCGTGTCGCCCGGCAGGCCAACCACACGCTTGATGTAGTTGACGTTCGGGTCGCTCGGGTAGCGGAACACCATCACGTCGCCGCGTTGCGGATCACCGACTTCGATGACTTTCTTGTCGATCACCGGCAGGCGGATCCCGTAAGAAAACTTGTTCACCAGAATGAAGTCGCCGACGTCCAGGGTCGGTTTCATCGAGCCGGACGGAATCTGGAACGGTTCCACCAGGAACGAACGCAGCACCAGCACGATGAACAGCACCGGGAAGAACGACTTGCCGTATTCGACCAGCAGCGGCTCCTTGTTCAGCTTCTCCACCACCAGCACATCAGGCTGGCTGACGCTGCCCTGATAGGAAGCGATGGCGGCGCGCCGACGCGGTGCCAGGATCAACAGATCGAGCAACGCCAACAGGCCGCAGACGAACACGGCGATAACCAGCAACAGCGGGAAATTTAGTGACATAGGACCTGACTATTCCAACCTGAGCACAGCAAGGAAGGCTTCTTGTGGAATTTCCACGTTGCCGACCTGCTTCATGCGTTTCTTACCGGCCTTTTGCTTCTCGAGCAGTTTCTTCTTACGACTGACGTCACCGCCGTAGCATTTGGCCAATACGTTCTTTCTGAGCGCCTTGACGGTTGTCCGGGCGACGATCTGACCGCCAATGGCGGCCTGGATGGCCACGTCGAACATCTGACGAGGAATCAGTTCTTTCATCTTCTCGGTCAGCTGGCGACCTTTGAAGTGCGAATTGTCACGGTGCACGATCAACGCCAGGGCATCGACCTTGTCGCCGTTGATCAGCACGTCCAGTTTCACCAGATTAGCCGATTGGTAACGATCGAAATGGTAGTCCAGCGAAGCATAGCCGCGGCTGGTGGATTTCAGACGGTCGAAGAAGTCGAGGACCACTTCGTTCATCGGCAGGTCGTAGGTCACCTGGACCTGATTGCCGAGGAACAGCATGTCGACCTGGACACCGCGTTTTTCGATGCACAGGGTGATGACGTTGCCCAGGTGCTCCTGCGGCACCAGGATGTTGGCCCGCACGATCGGCTCGCGCATGTCTTCGATGGACGACACGTCCGGCAGCTTCGACGGGTTGTCGACGTAAATCGTTTCACCGGTTTTCAGCACCAGTTCGAAGATTACCGTCGGCGCCGTGGTGATCAGGTCCAGGTCGTATTCGCGCTCCAGGCGCTCCTGGATGATTTCCATGTGCAGCATGCCGAGGAAGCCGCAACGGAAGCCGAAGCCCAGGGCGTCGGAGCTTTCCGGGGTGTACTGCAGCGACGAGTCGTTCAGGGTCAGCTTCTGCAGCGCTTCGCGGAAATCCTCGAAGTCGTCGGAGCTGACCGGGAACAGACCGGCGTAAACCTGTGGCTGGATGCGTTTGAAGCCTGGCAGCACTTCAACGTCCGGGGTGGAGCTGAGGGTCAGTGTGTCACCGACCGGCGCACCGTGAATGTCCTTGATGCTGGCGATGATGAAGCCCACTTCGCCGGCCTTCAGGTCAGCGGTGGCGGTGTGTTTCGGGTTGAAAACACCGACGCTGTCGACCAGGTGCACCTTGCCGGTGGACTTCACCAGGATCTTGTCGCCCTTCTTCACGCGGCCATGACGCACGCGTACCAGGGAGACAACGCCCAGGTAGTTGTCGAACCAGGAGTCGATGATCAACGCTTGCAGCGGATCTTCGATGTTGCCGGTCGGCGCAGGAATGGTGGCGACCAGACGCTCGAGCACTTCGTCGACACCCAGGCCGGTCTTGGCGCTGCAGGTGACGGCGTCGGTGGCGTCGATGCCGATGATCTTTTCGATCTCGTCCTTGACGCGGTCAGGCTCGGCCTGCGGCAGGTCGATCTTGTTCAGTACCGGCATGACCTCCAGGCCCTGCTCGATCGCGGTGTAGCAGTTGGCCACGGACTGGGCTTCTACGCCCTGACCCGCGTCGACCACCAGCAAGGCACCTTCACACGCGGCCAGGGAACGGCTGACTTCGTAGGTGAAGTCGACGTGGCCCGGGGTGTCAATAAAGTTCAGCTGGTAGGTAACGCCGTCTTTGGCCTTGTAATAGAGGGTAACGCTGTGGGCCTTGATGGTGATCCCGCGTTCGCGCTCCAGCTCCATGGAATCCAGTACCTGGGCTTCCATTTCACGCTCGGCCAGGCCACCGCACATCTGGATGAATCGGTCAGCCAGCGTCGACTTGCCATGGTCAATGTGGGCGATGATGGAGAAATTGCGGATATGACTCAAATCACTCACGGATCAACACTCAAAAAGGCTGCAGGCTTGGCCCGCCGAAAAATAGCCGGGAATTGTACCTGATACACGGCGCAAGCGTCACGTTCGCCTGTCACCCGGATTGCATGCAAAAACGCCCCGGTCTGGCGACCGGGGCGTTTTTCAAGGTTGAAGCCAGGGTGAAACCTTGTTCATCAACCGGCTCGACGCAGCAACCAGACACCCGCCAGTGCACAGACGCCGGCCGGTACCAGCACCGCGAACAGCGGCGAGAAGCCGAACACCAGGCTGGATGGACCCAGCAGATCCTGGACGATCCGGAAGGTGAACCCCACCAGCACACCGGTGAACACTCGCTGCCCCAGGGTCACCGAACGCAACGGGCCGAAAATGAAGGAGATCGCCATCAGCACCAGCGCAGCGGTCACCAGCGGCTGCAACACCTTGACCCAAAACGCCAGCCAGTAACGGCCATTGCTCAGCCCCTGATCCGCCAGGTAATGGATATAACCCCACAGGCCGCTGATCGACAGCGCTTCCGGTGCCATGACCACGGTGTTCAACAGTTCCGGACTGATGGAAACATCCCAGTCTTCTGTCGGTTTGTTGACGACTTCGGTGCTGCGCTCGTGGAACAGCGTGGTAGTGATATCGGTGAGCTGCCAGCGTTTGCCATCGAACTCGGCGCGCTTGGCGAAGCTCGAACTCTGCAGGTGACGCTCCTTGTCGAAGTGATAGCGGGTCACGCCATACAGCAGGCCATCGGGTTGAACGGCGTTGATATGGATGAACTCGTCACCCTGACGGTGCCACATGCCGTGCTTGGCGCTCTGCGCGTCGCCGCTGCCCTGTGCCAGCGAGCGATTGGCCTGGGCCATGCTCTCGGTGGCCGGGGCAACGTATTCACCGATCAGCACGCCGGCCAGCATCAGCACCAGCATCGGCTTCATCACCGCCCAGACGATGCGCCCGATGGACACACCTGCCGCGCGCATCACGGTCAGTTCACTGCTGCTTGCCAGACTACCTAGGCCGATCAAACAGCCGATCAGCGCCGCCATCGGCAGCATGTCGTAGAGCCGGCGCGGTGCGGTCAGCAATACAAAGCTCAGCACATCGACCAGTGTGTAGGTTTCGCTGACGTCACCCATCTCGTCGATGAAGGCAAACAGGGTGGCCAGGCCAAGAATGATCGCCAGCACCGCGATGATCGCGATGAATACGCTGCTGCCGATGTAGCGGTCGAGTTTAACCACGGGCCACCTCCAGCGCAGCGCTGCGACGGCTGGCCATTTTCAGGCGCAGCGGTTCCCAGTACAGCAGGCCGATACCGATGGCCAGGAAGATCGCATGCACCCACCACAGACCCAGGCTCGCCGGAATCTTGCCTTTTTCGAGGGCGCCGCGGGCGGCAATCAGGATGGTCAGGTAAGCCATATAAAGAAGAATCGCCGGCAGCAACTTGAGGAAGCGCCCCTGGCGCGGATTGACCCGCGACAGCGGCACCGCCATCAGGGTCACGATAAATACCAGCAGCGGCAGCGACAGGCGCCATTGCAGTTCGGTTTTCGCACGGATGTCATCGCTGGCCATCAGGGTCGAGGTCGGCATTGCGTCACGATCGGTGACTTCCTCGCTGACATCCGGCTTTGGCAGCAGCACGCCATAGGTTTCGTAATGGATGGCACGGTAGTTGGCCAGTCCCGGGCTGCCGTCGTAGCGGTAGCCGTTGTGCAGGATCAGGTAACGGTTGCCGTCAGGACGGACTTCCTGCCTGCCTTTTTCGGCCACCAGCACGGAAATCCCGCGATCCGCCTGATTGGCGCCGAGGTTTTTCTGCGAGATGAACACGCTGCCCAGGTTGACCCGGTCATCGCTCAGGGTTTCGGTGTAGGTCACCCGCGTGCCGTCGCGCAACGCCTGGAAACGGCCCGGCTCCAGGGTATCGAACTCGGTCAGGGCGTCCTGCTTGTTCAGCAGCAGCTGGAACTGGTTGGCGCCTTGCGGGGCCAGGCTCAGGCTGAGCCAGGCCACCACCAGTGCCACCAGCGTGGCCGGGAACAGCGTCATGCGGAACAGGCGCTGCTGGCTCATGCCAGTGGCCGACAGCACGGTCATTTCGCTTTCCAGATACAACCGGCCGTACGCCAGAAGGATCCCGAGGAACAGGCCCAGTGGCAGGATCAACTGCATGAAACCCGGCAGACGGTAGCCCATGATCAGGAACAGCGATCCCGGATCGAGCTGGCCCGCAGCGGCCTGGGCAAGGTATTTGATGAAGCGACCGCTCATGATGATGACCAGCAGCACGGCGCTTACCGCACTCAGGGTCAACAGGACTTCGCGGGACAGATAACGGAAGACGATCAAACCAGACACTCCAGGGTTGTCAGGCTAAGGCGGCCAAACAAGCAAACGTATCGACAGGCCCGCAAGGCAGAGCCGTCGAAAAAAGATGCGGCATTATCCTGTGATTGAGGGCGCCTGTCACTGCGCACACTCACGCAAGCGTGCAATCCGTTGAAGATCGTACAACCGAGGGTTGTCAGGCGCGGTGAGCGAGGTTCAAACTGCCGCCTCTGTCGCAGGCACTGGCCTGCGCCTCTTCTCTCTATAAGCAGGCGACGGCGGACACCGCCGAACGCCTGCGTGTTGACCATTCATTCAGGGATCCGGACATGGAACTGGTTGTAAAAAGCGTTAGCCCAGAAACGTTGAAAACCGCCACCCTGGTGGTTGCCGTCGGCGAAGGCCGCAAACTCGGCGTCGCGGCCAAGCAGGTCGACGAACTGAGCGGCGGCGCCATCAGCGCTGTTCTCAAGCGTGGCGACCTGGCCGGCAAGGTCGGTCAGAGCCTGTTGCTGCACAGCCTGCCAAACCTGAAAGCCGAGCGCGTGCTGCTGGTCGGCGTGGGCAAGGATGAAGAACTGGGCGACCGCCCGTTCCGCAAGATCGTTGCCGGCATCCTCAACACCCTCAAGGGCCTGGGCGGCAGCGATGCCGTTCTGGCGCTGGATGAAATCATCGTCAAGGCCCGCGACAGCTACGGCAAGACCCGCCTGCTGGCCGAGACCCTGGTCGATGGCGAATACACCTTCGACCAGTTCAAGAGCCAGAAAGCCGAACCCCGCGCCCTGAAGAAAATCACCCTGCTGACCATCAAGGCTGCACAAGCCGAAGTACAGCGCGCCGTGAACCACGCCACCGCAATCGCCAACGGCATGGCCTTCACCCGCAACCTGGGCAACCTGCCGCCGAACATCTGCCACCCGACCTTCCTCGGCGAGCAAGCCAAGGACCTGGGCAAAGAGTTCAAGGATCTGAAAGTCGAAGTCCTCGACGAGAAGAAGATCAAATCCCTGGGCATGGGTTCGTTCTACGCCGTCGGCCAGGGCAGCGCCCAGCCGCCACGCCTGATCGTCATGCAATACAACGGTGGCAAGAAATCCGAGAAGCCGTACGCGCTGGTCGGTAAAGGCATCACCTTCGACACCGGCGGCATCAGCCTGAAGCCGGGCGCCGGCATGGACGAAATGAAGTACGACATGGGCGGCGCCGCCAGCGTGTTCGGCACCCTGCGCGCCGTGCTGGAATTGAAGCTGCCGATCAATCTGGTATGCATCCTGGCCTGCGCCGAGAACATGCCGAGCGGCACCGCTTCGCGTCCAGGCGACATCGTCACCACCATGAGCGGCCAGACCGTGGAAATCCTCAACACCGACGCCGAAGGCCGTCTGGTGCTGTGCGACGCCCTGACCTACTCCGAGCGCTTCAAGCCGCAGGCAGTGATCGACATCGCCACCCTGACCGGTGCCTGCGTGGTTGCCCTGGGCGCCCACACGTCGGGCCTGCTGGGCAACAACGACGAGCTGATCGAGCAACTGCTGAGCGCCGGCAAGGCTGCCGACGACCGCGCCTGGCAATTGCCGCTGTTCGATGAGTATCAAGAACAACTGGACAGCCCGTTCGCCGACATCGCCAACATTGGCGGGCCGAAGGCCGGCACCATCACGGCTGCGTGCTTCCTGTCGCGCTTCACCAAGAACCTGAACTGGGCGCACCTCGACATCGCGGGCACCGCGTGGACCAGCGGCGGCAAGGACAAGGGCGCCACTGGCCGTCCGGTTCCTCTGCTGACCCAGTACCTGCTGGATCGCGCCAAGGCCTGAAACCGATGACGGCAAGCGCCGCCCCTTTCGTGGGGCGGCGCTTGCTGCTCAGGAACTGCAATGACCAAAGTCGACTTCTACATCCTGCCCAGTGCCGATCCTTCGGCTCGTCTGGATTTTGCCTGCAAGCTCACCGAGAAAGCCTGGCGCATGGGCCACCGCATCTACCTGCATTGCAGCGATGCCACCCAGCGTGATGACCTCGATGCGCGACTGTGGGCGTTCAAGGGCGAAACCTTCGTGCCTCACGGCCCCGCCGAAAGCGAACCGGAAGGTTTGATCGTGCTTGGACTGGGGGATGACTGCGGCCAGCATCAGGATTTGCTCGTCAACCTCGACCTGAAAGTCCCGGCCTTCGCCAGCAAGTTCGCCCGTGTGGCGGAAGTGGTGGTGGAAGATCCGGTGATCCGCGCAGCTGCGCGGGAGAGTTTCCGTTTCTACCGGGAACAGGGCTATCCTCTGCAAGACCACCGTTTACAGCGACTCTGAGTACGCCGATGGACACTCCAAAACCGCTGCAAAAACCCGCGCACCTGCTGGATGACCTCGAGTCGATCCGCCAGTTGCTCGGCGATGACAACCTGCAACCGCCGCTTTTGACCGACACGGTCGATGATGGCGAACAGGAACAGATTCCGATGCTGTTCGACTCGGTCGCCACCGAGCCACCGGCCGTCGAACCGCCACCAGCCCCCGTCGCGAAACCCGCCACCGCGCCCGTCGCCCCCGTGGATAAAGGCCCCGACGCGCTGCTGCACCTGGACAGCGAACTGCGCGCCGCCGCGCAACTGATCATGCAGGACGTGATCGACGACTTCGCCCCGCACATCGAAAATGAAATCAAACGTCGCCTCGATGCGCGGATGGAACGGCTTCTCGCTCAGTACGAATAATTCCCCTATCTCCTGTGAGAGCTGGCTTGCCGGCGATAGCATCACTGCGGCTTTCCTGAAAAACCGTGGCGCCCGCATCACTTGCAAGCCAGCTCCTACAATTAAGCCTCCACCCGGCCTCCCCCGCTCGCCCTGCGCCCCATGCCCCGCTATACTTCCCGGCTTTTCCTGAATAAATGCCAATAGGGTCCCGCCGCGCATGGATAAGACCTACCAGCCGCACGCCATTGAAACTTCCTGGTACAACACCTGGGAGTCCGAGAACTACTTCGCCCCGCAAGGCGCGGGCGACTCCTACACCATCATGATCCCGCCGCCGAACGTCACCGGCAGCCTGCACATGGGTCACGGTTTCAACAACGCGATCATGGACGCCCTGATCCGTTTCCGCCGCATGCAGGGTCGCAACACCCTGTGGCAACCGGGCACCGACCACGCCGGTATCGCCACGCAGATGCTGGTGGAGCGTCAACTCGAAGCCCAGGGCCAGAACCGCCACGATCTTGGCCGGGAAAAATTCCTCGAGAAAGTCTGGGAGTGGAAGGATCAGTCCGGCGGCAACATCAGCCGTCAGATCCGCCGCCTCGGCTCGTCCGTGGACTGGAGCCGCGAGCGCTTCACCATGGACGACGGCCTCTCGGAAGCCGTTAAAGAAGCGTTCGTGCGCCTGCACGAAGACGGCCTGATCTATCGCGGCAAGCGCCTGGTCAACTGGGACACCAAGCTGCACACGGCGATTTCCGACCTCGAAGTGGAAAACCACGACGAGAAAGGTTTCCTGTGGAACCTGAAGTACCCGCTGGCCGACGGCGCGAAAACCGCTGAAGGCAACGACTTCCTGATCGTCGCGACCACCCGTCCGGAAACCATGCTCGGCGACTCCGCCGTCGCGGTGAACCCGAACGACGAGCGCTACAAAGCCCTGATCGGCAAATTTGTCGAGCTGCCGCTGGTCGGCCGCCGCATCCCGATCATCGCCGACGATTACTGCGATCCTGAATTCGGCACCGGCTGCGTGAAAATCACCCCGGCCCACGATTTCAACGACTACGAAGTCGGCAAGCGCCACAACCTGCCGCTGCTGAACATCTTCGACAAGAACGCCAACGTGCTGCCTGCGGCCCAGGTGTTCAACCTCGACGGCACGCTGAACGACAGCATCGACGGCAAGATTCCGGCGGAGTACGCCGGTCTTGAGCGCTTCGAAGCACGCAAGCAGATCGTGGCCGCGTTCGACGCCGCCGGCCTGCTGGTCAGCGTCGACGATCACAACCTGAAAGTGCCGAAGGGCGACCGCTCCGGCACCGTCATCGAGCCGTGGCTGACCGACCAGTGGTACGTGTCCACCAAACCGCTGGCCGAGCCTGCGATTGCCGCCGTTGAAGACGGCCGTATCCAGTTCGTGCCGAAGCAGTACGAAAACATGTACTTCTCCTGGATGCGCGACATCCAGGACTGGTGCATCAGCCGTCAGCTGTGGTGGGGCCACCGGATCCCGGCCTGGTACGACGAGTCGGGCAAGGTTTACGTCGGTCGCGACGAAGCCGAAGTGCGCGCCAAGCACAACCTCGGCCCGGACGTTGCGCTGCAACAGGACAACGACGTACTCGACACCTGGTTCAGTTCGGGCCTGTGGACCTTCTCCACACTGGGCTGGCCGGAAAAGACCGAGTTCCTGAAAAAATTCCACTCCACCGACGTGCTGGTGACGGGCTTCGACATCATTTTCTTCTGGGTTGCCCGGATGATCATGCTGACGATGCACCTGATCAAGAACGAGGACGGCACGCCGCAGGTTCCGTTCAAGACCGTTTATGTGCACGGTCTGGTGCGTGATGGCCAGGGCCAGAAGATGTCCAAGTCCAAGGGCAACGTCCTGGACCCGCTGGACATCATCGACGGCATCGAGCTCGAAACCCTGGTGCAGAAACGCACCTCTGGTCTGATGCAGCCGAAACTGGCGAAGAAGATCGAGAAACAGACCCGCGAAGAGTTCGCCGACGGCATCGCCAGCTACGGCACCGACGCCCTGCGTTTCACCTTCTGCTCGCTGGCGTCCACCGGTCGCGACATCAAGTTCGACATGGGCCGCGTCGAAGGCTATCGCAACTTCTGCAACAAGATCTGGAACGCCGCGCGTTATGTTCTGGACAAGGGCGAAGACTGCGGCCAGAACGGCGAAGCCTACGAGCTGTCGCTGGCGGATCGCTGGATCATCTCGCAACTGCAACGCACCGAAGCCGAAGTGACCCGCCAACTGGATCAGTTCCGTTTCGACCTGGCGGCACAAGCGCTGTACGAGTTCATCTGGAACCAGTACTGCGACTGGTACCTGGAATTGTCCAAGCCTGTACTGTGGGACGAAAACGCGCCGGTCGAGCGTCAGCGCGGCACTCGTCGCACGCTGGTTCGCGTACTGGAAGTGGCGCTGCGTCTGGCGCATCCGTTCATGCCGTTCATCACTGAAGAAATCTGGCAGCGCATCGCGCCGCTGGCCGGCATTCAGGGCAAGACGATCATGCTGCAAGCGTGGCCGGTGGCCAACGAAGAGCGCATCGATCCGGCGGCCGAAGACGACATCGAATGGCTCAAGGGCCTGATGCTCGGCACGCGCAACATCCGTGGCGAAATGAACATCGGCCCGGGCAAGCCGTTGCCGATCTACCTGAAAAACGTCACCGCTGAAGACCAGCGTCGCCTGACCGAGAACGAAGCGTTGCTGAAGAAGCTGGCGCGCCTGGAATCGATCACCGTACTGGCGGCCGGCGAAGAAGCGCCGCTGTCCGCCACCGCGCTGGTTGGCGAGATGGAAGTGCTGGTGCCGATGGCCGGCCTGATCGACAAGAACGCCGAACTGGCGCGTCTGGACAAGGAAATCCTGCGTCTGCAGGGCGAAGTCCAGCGGGTCGGCGGCAAGCTGTCCAACGCCGGTTTCGTTGACAAGGCTCCAGCCGAAGTCATCGAGAAGGAGCGCGCCAAACTGGCCGAAGCCGAACAGGCTCTGGGCAAACTGGCCGAGCAGCACGCGCGGATTGCCAGCCTGTAACGGCAAATCGCACTGAAAAAGGGAGGCCCGCAACGGCCTCCCTTTTTTGTGCCCGGCACTTTTCCGGCCAACAACTCGGCTCCCTGTGGGACAATAGCCGCCACTTTCAGCCCTACCCGAATCGACCACGCCCATGAACGCCCCACGTACACCGAAACCTGCGCGCAAGAAGCCTGACTCCGCCACCCCGGCCAAGCCCGTGGAGCCGCGTAAAGAGGCCAGCCTGCACCCGCGCAATCGCCATCAGGGTCGTTACGACTTCCCGGCGCTGATCAAGACCACGCCGGAACTGGCGAAGTTCGTGATCACCAACCCGTACGGCAAGGAAAGCATCGACTTCGCCAGTCCCGATGCGGTACGTGTGTTCAACCGGGCGTTGCTCAAGTCGTTCTACGGCATTCAGCATTGGGACATCCCGGCCGATTACCTCTGCCCGCCGGTGCCGGGGCGTGCCGACTACATCCACTTCCTGGCCGACCTGCTGGCCAGCAACAATGACGGCGTGGTTCCGCGCGGTGCCATCGTCAATGTGCTGGATATCGGCATGGGCGCCAACTGCGTGTACCCGCTGATCGGTAACAGCGAATACCGCTGGCACTTCCTCGGCTCGGAAATCGACCCGACGGCCGTGGCCGCCGCCAGGGCCATTGTCCAGTCCAACGATCTGAGCAAAGTCATCAAGCTGCGCCAGCAAGAAAACCGCAAGCACATCCTGATCGACCTGCTGGAGCCCGGCGAGCGCTTTGACCTGACCATGTGCAACCCACCATTCCACGCGTCGATGGAAGAGGCCACCAAGGGCAGCGAGCGTAAATGGCGGGCTTTGGGCAAGGCCGACCCGAAGCGCAAGCTGCCGGTGCTGAACTTCGGCGGCCAGTCGGCCGAACTGTGGTGTGAAGGAGGCGAAGCGCGTTTCGTGACGCAACTGATCGCCGAAAGCGCGACCCTTGCGCACAAGGTGTTGTGGTTCAGCACTCTGGTCTCGAAAGCTTCGAACCTGCCCGCCATCGAGATAGCGCTGAAGAAGGCCGGCGCGCTGGAAAGCCAGGTAGTGGAGATGTCCCAGGGGCAGAAGCAGAGCCGCTTTGTCGCCTGGACTTTCCAGACCAAGTCCGAGCAGCAGATCTGGCGGCGTGAGCGCTGGGTGCGCAAGTAATACGTTTCAACCGGGGCGGCGTTTGAGTGCAAAGCGGCCGCCACTACTGCTGAAACACAATCGGCAGGCACAAAAAAACCGTGCCCGGATCACTCCGGCGCACGGTTTTTTTTATCGCTGCGTCTTACTTGTTCACAGCGTCGGTCAGGCCTTTGGCCACAACCAGCTTGATCACTTTCTTGGCAGGGATTTCGATGGCAGCGCCAGTCGATGGGTTACGGCCAGTGCGGGCAGGACGCTCGGTCACTTTCAGCTTGCCGATACCTGGCAAGGTGATTTCGCCGCCGTTTTCCAGCTGATCAGCAACGATTTGGCCCAGTTGGTCCAGAGCGTTACGCGCGGTGGTTTTCGGCGCGTCGATAGCTTCAGCGATGTCGGCGATCAGTTGGTCTTTAGTAAGAGCCATGTAGTGTTCCTTCCCTATCAAATTCATATGGATTGCAGAGTGCAGTGTCAGCCATCGAGCCCGATCTTCTGGATCTGGCACCCTCGGCGATAACCACGACGAGTCGGGGTTATAGATGCCGAAATCAGGGTTTGGTTCGACCTGACAAATGCTGAATGCACGCTTAACGCAGTGACTACGCGTAAGACCGGGCAAAACTAGCACAGAGACAAGGAAATATCCGCCTCTAGCTAGCCAAATGGTCAGGTTTATTGCGCTAAATCGGTAAATAAATGCATACGCGCCGCCCCATGACCCCGAATTGCCCTTCAACCCGCGCCAAAACCAGTGGTTGCGGTACACTGAGCGCTTTTTCGGGGGAGCCCGCCCTCCTCCCTTTCACTTGCCGAGAAGCCCATGCCGATCCGTCATTGCATCGTCCACCTGATCGACAAAAAACCCGATGGCACGCCCGCAGTCCTGCACGCCCGTGACTCTGAACTGGCCGAGTCCGCTGCCATCGAGAACATGCTCGCCGACCTCAACGAGAGCTATAACGCCAAACAGGGCAAAGCCTGGGGTTTGTTTCATCCGGAGTCCGGTGCGTTCCCGTTCAGCGGCTGGCTGAAGGAATACATGGAGGGTGGCAAGGACTTCACCGCGTTCAGCAAAGTCGCGGTCGAGCACCTGCAAAAGCTGATGGAAGAGTCGAACCTGTCGGTAGGCGGCCACGTACTGTTCGCCCATTACCAGCAAGGCATGACCGATTATCTGGCCATCGCCCTGCTGCACCACAGCGAAGGCGTGGCGGTAACCGATCAACTGGACGTGACCCCGTCGCGCCACCTGGACCTCGGCCAGTTGCACCTGGCGGCGCGGATCAACGTCTCCGAGTGGCAGAACAACAAACAGTCCAAGCAGTACATCTCGTTCATCAAGGGCAAGAACGGCAAGAAGGTCTCGGAGTACTTCCGCGACTTCATCGGCTGCCAGGAAGGCGTCGACGGACCGGGCGAGACCCGCACGCTGCTCAAGGCCTTCAGCGACTTCGTCGAGAGCGAAGACCTGCCGGAAGATTCCGCCCGCGAGAAGACCAAGACCCTGGTCGACTACGCCAGCAGCCAGGCCAAGCTCGGCGAGCCGATGGGCCTGGAAGAACTGTCGGAGCTGATCGACGAAGAACGCCCGAAGGCCTTCTACGATCACATCCGCAACAAGGATTACGGTCTGTCGCCGGAAATCCCGGCGGATAAACGCACACTCAACCAGTTCCGTCGTTTCACCGGCCGCGCCGAAGGCCTGTCGATCAGCTTCGAAGCGCACCTGCTGGGCTCGAAGATCGAATACGACGAAGAGGCCGGCACCCTGGTCATCAAAGGTTTGCCCACCTCGCTCACCGACCAGTTGAAGCGCCGTAACTGATGCTCGGCAATGTGCTGAAGAAGGTTGCGCTGGTGTTGCTGGTGGTCGTGGTCTACCAGAATTGGGGCAAGATCGAACGGGTGTTCAACCCCTCGCAGATGGCGTCCGAGCAGGTCCGCGCCAACGCCAAAGTGGTTCTGTACACCACCGACTGGTGCGGTTACTGCAAGCAGACCAAGCGTTTTCTCGATCAGAAAGGCATTCCGTTCAAGGAATTCGACATCGAGAAGGACGCTGAGGCACGCAAGGCGTACGAAGCGCTGGGCGGGCGCGGGATCCCGCTGATCGACGTCAATGGCACGTTGATTCGCGGATTTGATCCGGACGACATTCTCGCCGCACTGAAATGAACGAGGGAGCCAACCGGCTCCCTCGTTTGTTTCAGCGTTTCTCGATTCGAAAACCGAACCGCGGGAAGTGCACATGCACCACGCCACCGCGCTCGTCTTCGCGGCGCAGGATCAGTTCTTCACGACCGGCAAATACCAGCTCGCCGGCAACCGGATCAACGCCGTAGTCAGTGGCTGCGATCACGACTTGCTGGCCCGCTGCAAAACCGTTCGGATCGACAGACTGCTCGTCAGGCAATGCCGCTGGCGTCGAATCGCGCGCAATCTCCAGCGCCTCTTCGGAACTCATCGCACTGGCCGCACCGTGACCGAAGCCCAGCACCCGCCCAAGCCACGCAGACACCGCCGGGTAGTCATCCACCAACGGCGCCGTCACATGCGTAGCCTTGAGGAACCACAGCGGATGCGCCATAGCGAAGTCGGCAATCGATGGCTCGCCGAACAGGAAGTCACCCTCCTCGCGCTGCAACTGCTGCTCCAGGCGCGCCATGATGGTCGGCCACTGATGTTTGGCCTGCTCGGCCGACAGCTTGGTTGCGCTGCCACCGCTGAACAGTCCGGCACGATCGGCGAGGAACGCCTTGATGGCTTCCGGCGGCAACTTGCCGAAACGCACTGCCACCGATTCCGGCTGAAACACCAGGCTCACTGCGTGCTGGAACACCACAGAATCGGCCCAGGTGGCGAAACTGGCGGCGATCATTTCCTGCCCTTCCGGGAAGAACGAAGGCTGGGCCTTTTCCTGCTCCAGACGACGGGCGATCAGCGCAGTGTCGCAATAGATATCGGCGCCAATCTGCAGCACCGGGGTCTTGCGGTAACCACCGGTCAGGGCAGTCAGGTCAGGCTTGGGCATCACCGGCGAGATGTGCACCGAACGCCAGGACAAGCCCTTGAAACCCAGCAGCAGCCGGGCCTTTTCGGCGAATGGAGAGGTCGGGTAATGATGGAGGATCAACTCGGACATGCTCGGCTCCGCCGCACAGAAAGTGAATCAGCAGCTTAGCGCGCAATTCGTTCGCAGCCTACGGATCCGGCTGATGGGAACTGATCAGTCAGGTTGATAAAGCACTGGAGAGTTCTCGAAAAAAACCGTCTCAGCCGAAACCGAGACGGTTTTCCCACTGCAATGGCCTTACATCAGGTCATCGAAGTGATCTCGCAGGAACTCGTAAAAGCGAAACGCTTTGAACGACCTCCATACGAGGCTCAGAGTACGCAGCAAAAGCTTCATACGTTTTGGCCTCCGGTTGGGGGCCAAACCTCCAGCGTGCTTACCGGACCACGTACGCCTTCGGAATACACGCCAATGTATCCAATGAGGCGGCCGGTTGTGATCCCTCTGAAAGATCATTCCGGCACGGGAGCAACCCCATGTCAGAGGGCATGAAACCGTTACGTCGATCAGCCAGACCTCAAAAGCTGCATTGGCATGCGAGCGGACGAATAGTAATCGGATTGCTATATCGTCATTTAAACAAATGAGCTCAAAACCGCATTCTCTGGAATGGTTGTATCTAGGCTTGCCTGGTGACGCAAAGACGAATACTCTTGGCCTGCGCCAGTGTATCCAGTGAGATGCAGTAAACCTCGGCCGCAAACCGAGGTTTACCGAAAAAGCCGCCTACCAAGGCGGTTTTTTCTTGCCTGTCGTTTATGCAACGTGCCGCCTCTACGGAAGGGATATCTACAAGGCTTGAAGCCTTATTCAGTCCGGCCGATAAGACGCTACCAGACATTCCTTCGCACTCTTCCTGAGCTTCTTGATCAACCGCTCCTGACGCAACGCATCACTCTTGTCACGGCAACGCTCGGTATAGACCAGCGCCATCGCCGGGCTCGATAGAAAGAATCGCGCACCCTTGCCGCTCTGGTGCTTGGCGAAACGGCGCACGGGATCATCGCTGATCCCGCAGTACAGCGAACCGTTGGCGGCACGAACGAGGTAGACGAACCAGGACTTGCTCACTGGAACGCCGGCTTCGGGAGGATTTTCGCTGAGGCTGGTCACGGGGCAATTCAGGCGTAAGGGAGACAGGCGGCGATCTTATCAGCGACTCGCCTGAAATGCCTTCAACCCTTTCAGCGCCTGGGTGCGGACGGCGTTGCGCACCAGTGGCGTCCAGCCCAGCAGCAGGCCCTTGAAGCCCAGTGCCTGGCGAGACCAGCGCCACAGGTCGAAGTGGTCGTGGTGTTCGCAGATCTTGCCGTCGCGGAAGACGAAGCGTGCCTGGATGTCGTTGATCACGACGTTGCCGGTCTGGCTGAACAGGTAAGTCGCCACCCAGTGGGCGCCGCCGCTGCGCTCGTCGGCGCGGACGTTGTCGAAGGTCAGGGAGAAGTCCTTAGCCCGTGTGGTGAGCATGCGCCACATGTCACCGGCATCACGGCCGCGCAGCTCGCCGAAGACCGGGTCGCTGAACACCGCGTCGTCGGTGTAGCAGGCCGCCATGGCCTCGGCGTCGAGGCGCTGGAAAGCCTGGTAGAAACGGGTGATCAGGGCGCTGTTGGCTTCTTCGCTCATGGGCAATCTCCAGGAAATGTACAGATTGCCAGCACGATAATCCGCAAACGCCCGAAACACTATCGGCATTCGCATTCCGAATACCGACAGTGTCGTGCGCATCAGACCTTTTCGCTTTCCACCTGCACGTACAACGCGCGCCCGGCACCGAGCCCGGCAAGGATCGCACCGGCACCGATGATGCCGAAGATCCAGCCCACGGCGTTCCAGCCGCCGGTCCAGTCGTGCACCACGCCGACCGCGAACGGCCCCATGGACGCGAGGGTGTAACCGAAGCCCTGGGACATGCTCGACAGGTTCGCCGCGACGTGGGAGTCCCGCGAGCGCAGCACGATCAGGGTCAGCGCCAGGCTGAACGTCCCGCCCTGCCCCAGGCCCAGCAGGATCGCCCAGCCCCACAGGCCTTCGATCGGCGCATAGAGGCAACCGAACAGGCCGCCGAGGGTCAGCGCCATCACCACCACGATCGCCAGTCGCTGATCCTTGCCGCGCGTGGCCAGCCACGGCGCCGCCAGCGAACTGGCGAGCTGGATGATCACCGAACCGGACAGCACCAGACCGGCCTGGGTCGGCGTAAGCCCGCGCCCGATCAGGATCGACGGCAACCAGCCGAACACGATGTAGGCCAGCGACGATTGCAGGCCCATGTACAAGGTCACCTGCCAGGCCAGCGGATCACGCAGCAGCCCGCGCACCCGATAGGCAACGTTATGCGCCCCCTGCTTCTGACCGATCTGCGGCAGCCAGAACACCGCCGCGACCAACGCCGGAATCACCCAGAAGCCGAGGCCCATGGCCCAGCTGTGGTCGAAGTGCTCGCTTAACGGCACGGTCGAGCCCGCCGCCATCGCCGCGCCCAGGCACAGGGCCATGGTGTAGACACCGGTCATGGTGCCGGCATGCCTGGCGAAGTCACGCTTGACGATGCCCGGTAGCAGCACGCCGATGATGCCGATACTCGCGCCGCCCAGAACGCTGCCGGCAAACAGACCGATTTCACCGAAGTTGCTGCGCAGGATGATGCCACCAGCCAGTGTCAGAAGAATCCCCAGCACCACCCGCTCGGCACCGAAGCGTCGCGCCAGCACCGGAGCCAACGGGGCGAACAGACCGAGGCAAAGCACCGGCAACGTCGTCAGCAACCCCGCCTGAGCGGCAGACAAACCAAGGCTTTTCGACACTTCACTGAGCAGCGGTGCCATGCTCGACAGCGCCGGACGCAGGTTCAACGCCACCAGAATCAGACCCAGCAGCAACAGCCACGGGCGCCGCACCAACGGATGACTTTGCTGCACCTGCTCGTCATCGGCCTCGGCATCGATCAGCAACTCCTCCAGTTCGGCGGTGCGCTTGGGGGCGTTGGAGGCTTCAGGGCGGGACATGGTTTTCTCGGTTTCAGGGTTCATTGATCAGTTGCCTCGACAGGGCTTTGGCCCGTTCCGGATCACGCTGTTCGACGGCCTCGAACAGGGCGATGTGCAAATCGAAGACTTCCTGTCGACGAGGGACGATGTTCAGGGTCTGACGCAGTTGCGCGCCGACGATGCTGGAAAAGTAGCGATACAGCTCGCTGAGGGTCGGGTTGTGCGCGGCGTCCACCAGACGGCGGTGGAACACCAGGTCACAGGCGATGTAGCTGTCTAGGTCACCGTGATAGTGGCTGCCGGCAACGCCAAGCGCCTCGCGCAACCCCGCCAGATCCTCATCGGTGCGGCGCAACGCCGCCAGGCCGATGGCCTCGACTTCAAGGATGTGCCGGGTTTCCCGGGCCTGATCCAGCGAACATCGGGACAGCGCCTTGAGCGTGTCCATCGGATCGACCACCGCCCGTAGATAGCTGCCGTCACCCTGGCGGATTTCGATCAACCCGGAGAACGCCAATACCCGCATCGCCTCGCGCACGGTATTGCGGCTGATGCCCAGTTCGGCGCACAGCTCGGGTTCGGTCGGCAAACGCTGACCGACCTGCCAGGTGCCGTCGGTGATGCGCTGACGCAATTGATCCAGGGCCTGGTCGACCAGGGAACGCTTAATCAACAAAGAGTTTTCAGACATGGAATTCGCCCTGTCATCCAATCATGGGATGAATTTGCTGACAGGGTAGTCAGATTTTTCAAACAGGGCAACCGGCAAAATCCGGGCAAAAATAAACCCGGAGCTGAGTCCGGGTTTATTTCAATGCCTGAATCGGATCAATGCAGAATCTGACTCAGGAACAACTTGGTCCGATCATTCTGCGGATTGTCGAAGAAGTCGTTCGGTGCCGCCTGCTCGACGATTTCGCCCTTGTCCATGAAGATCACGCGGTTGGCCACGGTGCGGGCGAAGCCCATTTCGTGGGTTACGCAAAGCATGGTCATGCCGTCTTCGGCCAGGCCGATCATGGTGTCGAGAACCTCCTTCACCATTTCCGGGTCGAGTGCCGAGGTCGGTTCGTCGAACAGCATGATTTTCGGTTTCATGCACAGCGCACGGGCGATCGCCACACGCTGCTGCTGACCGCCGGACAGTTGCCCCGGGAACTTGTGCGCCTGCTCCGGAATGCGTACGCGCTCCAGATAGTGCATGGCGATTTCCTCGGCTTTGCGCTTGGGCATCTTGCGCACCCACATCGGCGCCAACGTGCAGTTCTGCAGAATGGTCAGGTGCGGGAACAAATTGAAGTGCTGGAACACCATGCCGACTTCACGGCGGATCGCTTCGATCTGCTTGAGGTCGTTGGTCAGTTCCACGCCATCGACCACGATGCGGCCCTGCTGGTGTTCTTCCAGACGGTTCAGGCAGCGGATGGTGGTGGACTTGCCGGAACCCGACGGGCCGCACAGCACGATACGTTCGCCCTGTTTGACGTTGAGGTTGATGTCTTTCAGCACGTGGAACTGGCCGTACCACTTGTTCACGCCCTGCATCTGAATGATGCCTTCAGGGCCCACTGGCTTTTTGATTGCTTCGCTCATCGAAAAAACTCCTAACGCTTGTGGCCAGTGTCGAGCTTGCGTTCCAGGTGCATGGAATAGCGCGACATGCCAAAACAGAAAATCCAGAACACCAGGGCGGCGAACACGTAGCCTTCGGTGGCCATGCCCAGCCATTTCGGATCGGCAGCGGCTTGCTTGACGCTGTTGAGCAGGTCAAAGAGGCCGATGATGATCACCAGGCTGGTGTCCTTGAACAGCGCGATGAAGGTGTTGACGATGCCGGGAATCACCAGCTTCAGGGCCTGCGGCAGAATCACCAGGCCCATGGCGCGCCAGTAACCGAGGCCCATCGCGGCCGCGGCTTCGTACTGACCTTTGGGGATCGCTTGCAGACCGCCACGCACCACTTCGGCAACGTAGGCCGACTGGAACAGGATCACGCCGATCAGTGCCCGCAGCAGCTTGTCAAAGTTCATGCCTTCGGGCAGGAACAGCGGCAGCATCACCGAAGACATGAACAGCACGGTGATCAGCGGCACGCCGCGCCAGAACTCGATGAACGTCACGCAGACCACACGAATGGCCGGCATGTTCGAACGTCGTCCCAAGGCCAGCATAATCCCCAGCGGCAGCGCGCCGGCGATACCGACGGTGGCGATCACCAGAGTCAGCATCAGGCCGCCCCACTGGCTGGTGGCAACGGCGCTCAGGCCGAACACGCCGCCATGCAGCAGGCACCAGGCAACGATCGGATAGATCACCAGGAAGCTCAGCCCGTACACCGCCTTACGCGGCACACGCTTGATGAACAGCGGCGCCACGCCGATGACTGCCAGCCACACGGTCAGGTCCACGCGCCAGCGCAGGTCCGCCGGGTAGTAGCCGTACATGAACTGGCCGAAACGCTGCTCGATGAACACCCAGCAGGCGCCTGCCTTGGTGCAGTCGGCGCGGGTGGTGCCGACCCAGTTGGCATCGAAGATCGCCCAGCTGAGCAGTGGCGGAATCACCAGGTAAATCAGATAGAACGCAAACAGGGTCAACAGGGTGTTGAGCCAGCTGGAGAACATGTTCGCGCGGATCCACGCCATCGGGCCGAAGACCTTGGCCGGCGGTGGCATGTCGGGTTTGAAAGTATGAGTACTCATGCGCTATTCCTTACCGCTCGATCAGCGCAATGCGCTTGTTGTACCAGTTCATCAGCAAGGAAATGCTGATACTGATCGCCAGGTACACGCTCATGGTGATGGCAATGACTTCGATCGCCTGGCCGGTCTGGTTCAGCACGGTGCCGGCGAACAGCGAAACCATTTCCGGGTAACCGATACCGGCCGCCAGCGAGGAGTTCTTCGCCAGGTTCAGGTATTGGCTGGTCAGCGGCGGAATGATCACCCGCAGCGCTTGCGGAATGATCACCTTGCGCAGGGTCGGGCCGTTGCGCAGGCCGAGGGAACGCGCCGCTTCGGTCTGGCCGTGGCTGACCGACTTGATCCCCGAACGCACGATCTCGGCGATGAACGCCGCGGTGTACACGGTCAGGGCCAGGGTCAGGGCCAGCAGTTCCGGGATCAGTACCCAGCCGCCGACGAAGTTGAAGCCTTGCAGCTTCGGCATTTCCCAATGCAGCGGCGCGCCGAAGATCAGCGCGCACAGCGTCGGGATCACCAGGAACATCGCCAGGCCGACCCAGAACTTGTGGAACGGCTCGCCGGTTTCCTCGAAACGTTTGGTGGCCCAACGGCTCATCAGCACGATGGCAACGATGGCCACCACGATGCTGACCACGAACGCCCAGAAGCCGTCGGCCATTTGCGCGGCCGGCATGTTCAGGCCACGGCTGCTGACGAAGAAGGTGTCGCCGAAGTTGTGACTGTTGCGCGGCCCCGGCATGGTCAGGAACACCGCGAAATACCAGAACAGGATTTGCAGCAGCGGCGGAATGTTGCGGAAGACTTCCACATACACGGTCGCCAGTTTGCTGATGATCCAGTTCGGCGACAGCCGCGCCACACCGATGATGAACCCCAGCAAAGTCGCCAGGATCACGCCGATGAAGGTCACCAGCAAAGTGTTGAGCAGGCCGATCACGAACACGCGGGCATAGCTGTCCGCTTCGGTGTAGGAGATCAGGTGTTGAGCGATGCCGAACCCGGCACTGCGCTCCAGAAAGCTGAACCCGGACGTGATGCCCCGGTGCTGCAGGTTGGTCTGGGTGTTGTCGAACAGATACCAGCCCATGGCGACCACCGCCACGACGGTGATGATCTGGAATAGCCACGCACGCACACGCGGATCGCTGAGGCTGAACCTCTGCTTTGGTGCGCCGATTGAATTTTGCATGAAGTGCCCCGCAAGAAATGGAACAGAACATCACCCGGCGGTTGGCCCGCCGGGTGATAGAACCATCAGCGCACTGGTGGTGCGTACTGAATGCCGCCGTTGTTCCACAGCGCGTTCAGGCCACGGTCGATTTCCAGCGGAGTGCTCTTGCCGAGGTTTTTCTCGAAGATTTCGCCGTAGTTACCCACCTGGGAAACGATTTTCACCACCCAGTCCTTCGGCAGTTTCAGGTCCTTGCCGTACTCGCCGTCGCCACCCAGCAGACGGGCAACGTCCGGGTTCTTGGTGGACTTGGCTTCATCGAGTACGTTTTTCGAAGTTATGCCGGCCTCTTCAGCGTTGAGCAGCGCGTAGCCGACCCAGCGCACGATGGCCAGCCACTCGTCGTCGCCGTTACGCACGACCGGGCCCAGAGGTTCCTTGGAAATGGTTTCCGGCAGAACCACGTAGTCCTTCGGCGAAGCCAGCTTGCTGCGCTGGGCGAACAGCTGGGACTTGTCGGAGGTCAGCACGTCGCAACGACCGGATTCCAGCGACTTGGCGCTTTCATCGGAGGTGTCGAAAGTGATCGGGGTGTACTTCAGGCCATTGGCGCGGAAGTAGTCGGAGACGTTCAGCTCGGTAGTGGTACCGGCTTGAATGCAGATGGTCGCGCCGTCGAGTTCCTTGGCACTTTTCACGCCCAGCTTGTTGTTGGCCAGGAAGCCCACGCCGTCGTAGTAAGTGATGAAGCCAGGGAATTTCAGGCCCATGCCCGCGTCACGGGAGCTGGTCATGGTGGTGTTGCGCGACAGGATGTCGATCTCGCCGGACTGCAGCGCGGTGAAGCGCTCCTTGGCGTTCAACTGACTGAACTTGACCTTGGTCGCATCGCCGAACACGGCAGCGGCCACGGCACGGCAGACGTCGGCGTCGATGCCGAGAATCTTGCCGGTCGAATCCGGTACGGAGAAGCCTGGCAGACCGTCGCTCACGCCACACTGCACGAAACCTTTCTTCTGTACCGCATCCAGGGTTGCACCCGCCTGAGCGAACCCGCTGACACCCAGTACTGCAGCAGCAGTCACGATCGCCAGCGTGGATTTCAACATCTTCATTCAAACCTCCAGTTTTGCTCTTGTTGTGTCGGAGCTTGAGTCCAGTCGCACCCTTTTGAGGCGTTGTTGACCCGTGTTGGCTTTTTATGGGGTCAACCGACGCAGGACCTTCGCTATGAGTCTAGTAGGAGAAAATCCACATCATGGACAACTCACTTCTCACCAGTCGGCCGAACGGGCGGTAGCCCTTTCACGTTCGCGAAGCCCGTTGCGGCCATTGGCGAACATCCATCACCGGATTCTTTGCTATCCCGTCGCCGGGCGTTCACTGATAGTGTTACCGCCAGGCGCGAGATCGATTGCACGACTACCTCATAGCAAAGCCCGTACCACACCGCTCGCTGAAGCGATTGAGCGACAGGTCAATAGCAAAACTTGTAGCCTTGCGACATCTTCTTAACGGATCAACCGGGCGCGCACCCCAATCACGCACTTAATGAGAGCGCCCGCACATTTTTGGAGCAGCCATGACCGAGCCCTTGATTCTTCAGCCTGTTAAGGCAGCCGACGCCTGCGTGATCTGGCTGCACGGCCTCGGCGCCGACCGCTATGACTTCCTGCCGGTGGCCGAGGCCCTGCAGGAAAGCCTGCTGAGCACGCGCTTCGTACTGCCTCAGGCGCCGACCCGCCCGGTGACCATAAATGGCGGATATGCCATGCCGAGCTGGTATGACATCAAGGCCATGAGCCCGGCACGGGCCATCGATCGCGATGAGCTGGAAGCATCCGCCGATCACGTCATCGAATTGATCGAACAACAGCGCGCCAGCGGAATAGACGCTTCGCGGATTTTCCTCGCCGGTTTTTCCCAGGGCGGCGCCGTGGTCTACCACACCGCTTTTCTGAAATGGCAGGGACCGCTGGGCGGCGTGCTGGCGTTGTCGACCTACGCGCCGACCTTCAGTGACGAACTGGAGCTGTCCGCCAGCCAGCAACGGATTCCGGCACTGGCGCTGCACGGCCAGTTCGACAACGTGGTGCAGAACTCCATGGGCCGCACGGCGTATGAGTATCTGAAGGCCCATGGTGTCACCGTGACATGGCAGGAATACCCAATGGAGCACGAAGTGTTACCCGAAGAAATTCGCGACATCGGCGTGTGGCTGAGCGAACGTCTGCGCTGATCGTCCGGGGCTCGATTTTCCGGTGGTCGGGCCCCTTTGATCATCCCACTACGCCGCGCCCGTTTCTTGCATTACACTGGCCGGCGTACATTCCTTAACCAATTGATGAGATGACCGTGCTCAAAGCACTCAAGAAGATGTTCGGTAAAAGCGAGGCTGAGCAGCTCGCGCCCGCTCCCAGTGCGCCGTCGCACGCCCCCGGCCATCGCAGCGATGGCAAACAGGCCGACCGCCAGGCTCCCGTAGCCACACCGAAACGCGAACCGAAAACCGACCCTGTCGCCGCTCCGGTCACTGAACCGGCCCGCAGCGAAGCACCCAAACCGGCCAAGCCACGCCGCGAACCGAAGCCCAAGGCGCCGGTGATTCCCTGGAAACTCGAAGATTTCGTCGTCGAGCCACAGGAAGGCAAGACCCGTTTCCACGATTTCAAGCTCGCCCCGGAACTGATGCACGCCATCCACGACCTGGGTTTCCCGTATTGCACGCCGATCCAGGCCCAGGTGCTGGGTTTCACCCTCGCCGGCAAAGACGCCATCGGCCGCGCCCAGACCGGCACCGGCAAGACCGCCGCGTTCCTGATCTCGATCATCACCCAGCTGTTGCAGACCCCGCCGCCGAAAGAGCGCTACATGGGCGAGCCTCGGGCGCTGATCATCGCACCGACCCGTGAGCTGGTGGTGCAGATCGCCAAGGACGCCGCCGACCTGACCAAGTACACCGGCCTCAACGTCATGACGTTCGTCGGCGGCATGGACTTCGACAAGCAGCTCAAGCACCTCGAAGCCCGCCACTGCGACATCCTCGTCGCGACCCCGGGCCGTCTGCTCGACTTCAACCAGCGCGGCGACGTGCATCTGGACATGGTCGAAGTGATGGTGCTGGACGAAGCCGACCGCATGCTCGACATGGGTTTCATCCCGCAGGTACGGCAGATCATTCGCCAGACCCCGCCGAAAAGCGAACGCCAGACCCTGCTGTTCTCCGCGACCTTCACCGATGACGTGATGAACCTCGCCAAGCAGTGGACCACCGATCCTGCCATCGTCGAAATCGAGGTCACCAACGTGGCCAACGAAAACGTCGAACAGCACATCTATGCGGTGGCCGGTGCCGACAAATACAAACTGCTCTTCAACCTGGTCAACGACAACGGCTGGGAGCGGGTCATCGTGTTCGCCAACCGCAAGGACGAAGTGCGCCGCATCGAGGAACGCCTGGTGCGCGACGGCATCAACGCCGCGCAACTGTCCGGCGACGTGCCGCAGCACAAACGGATCAAGACCCTGGAAGGTTTCCGTGAAGGCAGGATCCGCGTATTGGTCGCCACCGACGTGGCCGGTCGCGGCATCCACATCGACGGTATCAGCCATGTGATCAACTTCACCCTGCCGGAAGTGCCGGACGACTACGTGCACCGCATCGGCCGTACCGGTCGCGCGGGCGCCGATGGCGTTTCGATCAGCTTCGCCGGTGAAGACGACTCCTATCAGTTGCCGTCCATCGAAGAAAAACTCGGTCGCAAGATCAGCTGTGAAACCCCGCCGACCCATCTGTTGCGGGCAGTTGAGCGCAAGCGTCCACAGTAAGCGACGCCATAAAGAGAAGCGCAGCCGGCAACGGACTGCGCTTTTTTTTTCGCCCGGATATTGTCCAATAAAACTAAAAGTCCATAATGGACAAATTAGTTTAGAAACAGTCTCCGGAGTCCGACATGTCCAGTACGCCGTACGTGATTGATCAAACCCAGGCCCGTGAGCTTCTGGCCCGGATCGATGTGCCGCAGATCCTGCGCAAGCTGTTCCGCGATCTGGCGGCCGGGCATGCGGTGCAACCGGCGCAGCAACTGGTGGAATTTCCCCAGGGCGCCGGAGACTTCATCAACTATCTGGGCGTACTGGCCGAAGACGGCGTGTACGGGGTCAAGACTTCGCCCTACATCGTTCGCGAGCAAGGCCCGTTGGTGACGGCGTGGACGCTGCTGATGTCGATGCAGACCGGCCAGCCGCTACTGCTCTGCGATGCCGGCGAGTTGACCACCGCCCGCACTGCGGCAACCACAGCTGTTGCGGTCGATGCCCTGGCCCCTTCGAACGCAAAACGCCTGGCAATTATCGGCAGCGGCAAGGTCGCCCAGGCACACCTGCATTACGCCAGGAATCTGCGCGACTGGCAGAGCATCAACGTGTACTCGCCCTCCTTGAGCGAAGACGGGGCAACCGCCAGCCTGCTGCAAGCCCTTGATCCGCGCGTGCAAATCACCGACAGCCGCGAAACCGCCATTGCCGACGCCGACGTGATCATGCTCTGCACCTCGTCCGCCGGCCCCGTGATCGACCCGGCAACCCTGAGCAAACCGGCGCTGATCACCTCGATCAGCACCAATGCACCGCGCGCCCACGAAGTACCGCCGCAGAGCCTCAACGACATGCAAGTGTTCTGCGACTATCGTCTGACCACGCCGGGTTCGGCCGGCGAGATGCTGATCGCCAGCGAGCAGCATGGCTGGGACAACCACGCGATCATCGGTGACCTCGCGGACCTGCTCAGCGAAAAAGTGCAGCGTCCGGATTACAACCGTCACGTGTTCTTCCGCTCCATCGGCCTGGGCCTGGAAGACATCGCCCTGGCCAACGCCGTCTATCAATTGCAGCGCTGACACCGGAGATTTTCATGAGTCATGCAGATTTCATCATCATCGGCGGCGGAATTGCCGGCGCGTCCACCGGTTTCTGGCTGTCGCAGCACGGCAAGGTCGTGGTGCTGGAACGTGAATCGCACCCGGCCTATCACTCCACCGGACGTTCGGCCGCGCTGTTCACCGCCGCTTATGGCACCCCGCAGGTTCGGGCGCTGACCCAGGCCAGCCGGGCGTTTTTCGATCACCCGCCCAGTGGCTTCTGCGAACATCCGCTGCTGACCCCGCGTGGCGAGATGACCGTGGATTTCACCGGTGACGCCGCCGAACTGAACAATCAATACCTCAGCGCCAAAGCCACGGTGCCCGAGATGCAACTGCTCAGCGCCGAGGAAGCCTGCGCGCGATTGCCGATTCTGCGTCGGGAAAAAGTCCACGGCGCGATCTACGACCCGACCGCCAGCGACATCGACACCGATGCGCTGCACCAAGGCTATCTGCGCGGCATTCGCCGCAACAACGGGCAAGTCCTGACCGATTGCGAAGTGCTCGGGCTGAACCGTGATGCCGACGGCATCTGGCAAGTGCAGACCAACGGCCAGACGTTCAGCGCGCCCATCGTGATCAACGCGGCAGGAGCCTGGGCCGACAAGATCGGAGCCCTCGCCGGTGCGCGGCCGCTGGGCCTGCAACCGAAACGCCGCGCCGCGTTCATCTTCGCCGGCCCCGAAGGCGTGGACATTCATCACTGGCCGATGCTGGTCAGTCTCGACGAATCCTTCTACATGAAGCCCGACGCCGGGATGTTCCTCGGCTCACCGGCCAATGCCGACCCGGTCGAACCGCACGATGTGCAGCCCGAAGAACTGGACATCGCCATGGGCATCTATCAGATCGAAGAAGCGACGACCCTGACCATCCGCCGCCCGACCCGCACCTGGGCCGGCCTGCGCAGTTTCGTCGCCGATGGCGACTTGCTGTCCGGGTTCGATCCGCAGGTGCCGGGGCTGTTCTGGGTTGCGGCCCAGGGCGGCTACGGCATCCAGACCTCGCCGGCCATGGGCATGGCCAGCGCAGCGCTGGTGCGCGGTGAGTCGCTGCCCGAACACCTCAAGCAGTTCGGCCTGAACGCCGCCATGCTTTCCCCTGCCCGCCTGTCCTGACCGCCCACCCGGATGACTCGCCCAACGGATTGCGGCACACTCGCAACGCCCCCGGACCACGGGGGCGTTGACGTTGCCTGGAGCTCCACAGCTATGACCGCCCCCGAACAAACGCCCGAGCCGAATGACGCCGCGCTGGATAACTACCACGCCATCGCCGATGCCATCGCCACGCTGTTCTTTCCCCACGCCGAAGTGGTGCTGCATGACCTGCGCACGCAGAAGGTCGACTACATCGCCAACAACCTGTCGAAACGGGTGATCGGTGATGAATCGTCGCTGGAAGACATGCTCAGCGACGACGTCAGCGAACGGAACATCGGTCCGTACGAAAAGCTCAACTGGGACGGCCAGAAGATTCGCAGCCTGAGCACCGTGCTGCGCGACAGCGAAGGGCGTCCGCTGGCGGTGCTGTGCATCAACCTGAATATTTCACTGTTCGAGAACGCCAAGGCTGCGCTGGACCTGTTCCTCTCGCCGAGCAAACTGATCCCGCAACCGGACTCGCTGTTTCGCGATGACTGGCAGGAGCGGATCAACACTTTCCTGCACGCCTGGCTGCGCGAACGGCAACTGAGCCTGAACCTGCTGACCCGCGATCACAAACGCGAACTGGTGCTGGCACTGCACGCCGAGGGAGCGTTCAAGGGCAAGAGCGCCTCGAACTATGTGGCCAATGTGCTGAACATGGGGCGGGCGACGGTGTACAAGCATTTGAAGGAATTGAAGGGCTGAGATCTGGCGGCTCTATTGGCTGGTCTGGCCCCATCGCCAGCAGGCTGGCTCCCACATTGGATGTCTGTGAACACAATATATATGTTCGGTACAGACCCCTTGTGGGAGCCAGCCTGCTGGCGATGGCGGACTATCAGTCGCCGTAGATGTCCGACTTGAAGTACTTCTCGGAAATCTTCTGATACTCGCCACTGGCGCGAATGCCGTCGATGGCGGTATTCAGCTGGCTGACCAGTTCGGTGTTGCCCTTGCGCACCGCGATCCCGGCGCCCTCGCCCACGTATTTCGGATCCTTCAGTTCCGGCCCGACAAAGGCGTAACCCTTGCCGCGTGGCATCGACAGGAAGTCGGTCAGCGGAATGGTGTCGGCAAAAATCGCGTCGAGACGACCGGCCGCCAGGTCCATGTAGATTTCTTCGTTGTTGCTATAGCGCTTGACGTTGATGCCTTTGGGCTCGAACACCTCGGTGGCATAACGGTCGGTGGTGGTCGCACGCTGCACGCCGACGGTCTTGCCCTTGAGGCTGGCGTACTGGTCATCGACGGTCGCGCCTTCCTTCATCACCAGCCGCGACGAGGTGAAATAGTACTTGTGGGTGAAGTCCACGGACTTCTTGCGATCCTCGTTGATGGTCATGGACGACAGCGCCATGTCGATTTTCTTCACTTTCAGGGAAGGAATCAGACCGTCGAACTCGCCCTCGACCCACACGCACTTGACTTGCATCTGCGCGCACAGGGCATTGCCGATGTCGTAGTCGAAACCGACGATTTCACCCTGGTCAGTCTTTGAGGCGAAGGGCGGATACGCCGCTTCGATACCGATGCGCAGGGTTTTCTCGGCGGCAAACACGCTGCTGCACGCCAACAGGCTCAGCGCCAGACCGGTGATGAGGGGGAGTTTCTTCATGTTCGTTCTCTCGCGGGTTGTTGTTGGTTTGGCAAGACAGAAGAAAGAGCTGAAACGGGAAACGCTTTATTTGTACTTGTAAATCCATACTGGACTTTTACGTACAAACCGTCAATTGGACAAACGCCATCGGCGTCAGCCGATGGTCGGGAGTCGAGGGGAGATTGATTGGGGAGAGGCGTTACTGCTTCCAGCGATCCGCCGCCGCATGATCGCTGTCACGACCTTCGACCCAGCGCGGGCCGTCGCTGGTGTTTTCTTTCTTCCAGAACGGTGCACGGGTTTTCAGGTAATCCATGACAAAGGCGCAGGCGTCGAATGCCGCCTGACGATGGGCGCTGGCGGCTCCGACAAACACGATCGGCTCGCCCGGCTCCAGCGCGCCGATGCGGTGCAGCACTTCCAGCTTCAACAGCGGCCAGCGCTGTTCGGCCTCGACGGCGATCTTGCCCAGAGCCTTTTCGGTCATGCCCGGATAGTGCTCGAGGAACATCCCGGCAACATCGAGCCCATCGTTGAAGTCGCGCACGTAACCGACAAAACTCACCACCGCGCCGACGCCGACATTGGCCGCGTGCATCGCGTTGACTTCAGCGCCGGGATCGAACGCGGTGGACTGCACACGAATCGCCATGTCTCAGCCTCCGGTCACGGTGGGGAAAAACGCCACTTCGTCGCCATCGACCACCGGCTCGTCGAGCTGGCACAGGTCTTCGTTGCGCGCGCACATCAGGTTCTGTTCGCTCAGCACCTCGGCGCCGTCACGCTTGGCGAGCAATGCACGTACGTCTTCCACCGTGGCGAAATCGCCCTCGACCTTCACCGAATCCACGCCCATCGCCTCGCGGTAACGGGCAAAAAACTTCACGGTCAGGTTCATGGCTGCTCCGCCTGGAAATGCCCGCTCTTGCCGCCGACCTTCTCCAGCAGACGTACACTTTCGATGGTCATGCCGCGATCCACGGCCTTGCACATGTCATAGATCGTCAGCGCGGCGACGCTGGCGGCGGTCAGCGCTTCCATCTCGACGCCGGTCTGCCCGGACAGTTTGCAACGGGCCACGATGCGCACGGCGTCGTCGCCTTCAGCGCTGAGTTCGACCTTGACGCCGGTGAGCATCAGCGGATGGCACAGGGGAATCAGGTCACTGGTTTTCTTCGCCGCCTGAATGCCGGCGATGCGCGCCACGGCGAACACGTCGCCCTTGGGATGGCCGCCGCTGACGATCATCTGCAGGGTGTCGGGCAGCATGCGCACCAGCGCTTGGGCCGTCGCCTCGCGGAACGTCACGGCTTTTTCGGTGACGTCGACCATGTTGGCGCGACCTTGGGAATCGAGATGAGTCAGCACGGGGTTACTCCTGATCAGGAGCGCCGATTGTAAACCCGAGGGTCAGAATTGCGCACACAAAAAACCGGGCGACTTTGCAGTCGCCCGGTTCCATTTGGCGGGTTACAGATGGGATTCGGCGTATTCGGCCAGAATCGAGCGAGGCACCCCTTGCAGGGTGATGTGCACACCGTTGGGGAAATCCTTGAAACGTTCGGTCAGGTAGGTCAGCCCGGAACTGGTCGCGGACAGGTAAGGGGTATCGATCTGTGCCAGGTTGCCCAGGCACACCACTTTGGAACCGGCGCCGGCCCGGGTGATGATGGTTTTCATCTGGTGCGGCGTGAGGTTCTGGCATTCGTCGATCAGGATCAGGCTCTGCTGGAAGCTGCGACCGCGAATGTAGTTGAGCGATTTGAACTGCAACGGCACTTTGCTGAGGATGTAGTCGACGCTGCCATGGGTGTTTTCGTCATCCATGTGCAAGGCTTCGAGGTTGTCGGTAATGGCGCCGAGCCAAGGCTCCATTTTTTCCGCCTCGGTGCCGGGCAGGAAGCCGATTTCCTGATCCAGGCCCTGCACGCTGCGGGTGGCAATGATGCGGCGATAGCGCTTGCTGACCATGGTCTGCTCGATCGCAGCGGCCAGCGCCAGGATGGTCTTGCCGGAACCGGCGGCGCCGGACAGGTTGACCAGGTGAATGTCCGGGTCGAGCAAAGCGTACAGCGCCAGGCTCTGATAGATATCACGTGGCTTGAGGCCCCAGGCTTCCTGATGCAACAGTGGTTCCTGGTGCAGATCGAGGATCAGCAGACGGTCCTCTTCAATCTCCTTGATCCAGCCGACGAAGCCCTGCTCATCGATGATGAACTCGTTGATGTGCACGGCCGGCAGGTTGTCGATCAGTTGCACCTGGTGCCAGGTGCGGCCATGGTCCTGACGGGTTTCGACCTTGCTCACGCGGTCCCAGAAGGAGCCGGTCATGTTGTGGTAGCCGTTGGGCAGCAGGGACACGTCATCGACCAACTGGTCGGTGCTGTAGTCCTCGGCGTCGATCCCGCAGGCCCGGGCCTTGAGGCGCATGTTGATGTCTTTGGTGACCAGCACCACAGGTTTCTTCGGATCGCGGGTGTGCAGATCGATCAACTGGTTGATGATTTTGTTGTCGTTCAGGTGCTCGGGCAGAATCAGGTTCGACTCTGCCTGTTTGCTCATCAGAATTGACAGCAACCCTTTAGGCCCGCCCTTTCCGCGCTGGATCGGCACCCCTTGCTCGACGTCTTCGGGCGAGGCATCGCCCAACGTCTTGTCGATCAGCCGGATCGCCTGGCGGCATTCGGCGGCCACGCTGTGATGCCCGCTCTTGAGCTTGTCCAGCTCTTCAAGCACGGTCATCGGGATCGCAACGTGGTGTTCTTCGAAATTCAGCAGGGCGTTTGGATCGTGAATCAGTACGTTGGTATCGAGTACATAAAGGATTGGCTGGTTGGAGGAAGGGCTACGTCCGTGATCATCCATACTCGGTCACCTTTGTGGGAGCCATTCGACGCAATACCTGGGCGGTGCTGCGCCTCGAAGTGACTGCCGAATCCACCTGCGAAGCTTTTGTTCGGAATAGCAGGTGAATTGCACACAAAATGGGTCTTGGAAGACGCCACCTGTGTTGCAGGTTTCGGCGGTCTGACTTCGTAATACTCCAAAACCCGTGACAGAAAAAAGCACTTTGACGCTTTTTTGAAGTTTATTTTGCAAAGTGACGAAAAGCCCTTGGCGGACCGCCGCGCCCCCGTTAGAGTCGGAAGTCCGCCTGCATCGAATCCTGCAAAAAAATTACCCCAAGCCCAATGTTTCCGGGCTCTTGCCGTTTGTCAGCGAAAAGCGTCCTGACAGTCTTCCCAGCCGATGCCGCTTTGCGCGGTCTGCGTGATCAGCCACGGCAACGCGGTCTTCACCGCATCCTGTTTCATGTTGAAATTGATCACTCCGTGTCGCCACAACAGCATCAGGGTCAGCACCCGCTGTGCGCTCGGATTACCCTTGAGTTTGCCGGCGCCGTCCTGGGCATCGATGTCCCACAGCGCCACTTGCAGGCCCTGATTGCGCAAAAAACTGCCGGCATCACTGCGGCGCTGCCCCTCCGGTGGACGGAACAGCGGCACGTAGTTTTCCGGCAGCTTGCTCTTCACCAGATCGCTGCTGCGGCGCACCGAGTCCTGCCAGTCCTGCCAGTGGCTGTGGGAGCGGAATTCCCAGCCCTGCACGCCCACGCAGAGTTTCGAGAATTCCGCCTGCAGGTTGTTCACCGAGCGATCCGCCAGCCGCGCCTGCACATCCTTGCCCAGCAAAAAGAAGGTGCCGCTCAGACTGGATTTGCGCAGGTAGTCGGCGATCCAGTCGGTGTTGTCCGGCTGCAGGTTGGCGGCGCTGTCGAAACTCAACAGGAACAAGCGGTCATGCATGTCGTCGCCGTTGCGCTCGTAGTCACCGAAATGATCGACTTCACTGATGGTCTGCGGCGACAGCGCCGCCTTGCGCAGCAGTTCATCCAGATACTGCTGATGGAAGATCCGGCTCGGTTCGGCCCACTTGGTGTAATAGCTTTCCTCGCTGACCACGAACTTGGCCGCCTGCTCGCGCAGGGTCGGCAGGTCTTCGACGAGGAAGCAGAAGGAAGCGTCCTGATCGCAGCTCTGCTGGGCGTAGTTGTAGCTGGTCAGCAAGCGCTGCCACAGACGCTCGCGCAGGCTGTTGATCGCCTCCAGATTGACCGTGCGCAGCCCCAGACGCTGGGCCAGCGCGGCCTCATCCAGTGCTTCACTGCCCAGCAGGCCCCGGGCGAACATCAAGACTTCCGCCCGGGAAGCGACGTCGAACAGGGTCGGGTTGTCGAGCTTCTCCGGCCAGGTGCTGCGATCGAGCGTGGCAATATCGCCCGGCGCCGCAACGGCTCCGAAGCTCAACAGCCACACGGTGAATAAAAGAACAATGCGCAAAGGGGTGTCTCCATAACAAAACCCGCGCGGCACTATAGCCGATCCGGCTGGCGAACCGCCGATCACCTATGGACCTGATAGCTGGAGTCATCCGTCCCAACCCCCTAGAATCGCCCCCACGATTAAAGGAGACGACTTCATGCTGATGGTGATTTCCCCCGCCAAGACCCTCGATTACGAAACACCGCCGGCGATCCAGCGCTTCACCCAGCCGCAATACCTCGACCATTCCCAGGAGCTGATCCAGCAGTTGCGCGAACTGACGCCTGCCCAGATCAGCGAACTGATGCACGTTTCCGACAAGATCGGCGGTCTCAATGCTGCACGCTTTGGAAGCTGGACACCGGCGTTCACCCCGGCCAACGCCAAGCAGGCACTGCTGGCCTTCAAGGGTGACGTCTACACCGGGCTCGACGCCCAGAGCTTCAGCGAAGCCGATTTCGATTACGCGCAACAGCACCTGCGCATGCTCTCCGGCCTTTACGGCCTGCTGCGCCCGCTCGACCTGATGCAGCCGTATCGCCTGGAAATGGGCACCAAACTGGCCAACGCCCGGGGCAAGGACTTGTACGCGTTCTGGGGCACGCGCATCAGTGAATGGCTAAACGAAGCGCTGGCCGATCAGGGCGATGGCGTGCTGCTGAACCTGGCCTCCAACGAGTACTTCTCGGCGGTCAAGCGCACGGCCCTGAACGCGCGGATCATCAACACCGAGTTCAAGGACCTGAAGAACGGCCAGTACAAGATCATCAGCTTCTACGCCAAAAAGGCTCGAGGCCTGATGAGCCGCTTCGTGATCCAGGAACGCATCAACGATCCGGCGGCCCTCAAACAGTTCGATGTGCAGGGCTATCGCTTTAGCGCCGAGCAATCAAAACCGGACAATCTGGTGTTTCTGCGCGATCACGCACCCGAATAAAGCATGCCCATTGCACGACTCTTTATATAAAGAGTCGTGCACCTCGCACGACGTCAAAAAAACCTCTCGTCTTTTCGCCGATTTCCTGGCGCCATAAAAACATCACCCCCATTTCTATCTTTTCTTTCACTCGACAGTTGTCATTTTTTTCAGTAGTGGCACCCAAATTTTTTCCGGGTAGTGGCACAAAACCATCTAACGCGATTATCTGCCTATTAATAAAGGGCGAAATGGAAAGTGCTATCAATATGAGAGCAGTGCCATCTTTCTCAATATTTCAAAAAATTTCAGATTTCGCGATGAGCGGACAGGAACTATGTCCAAATGCATAGCTCATACCACCGGTAACGATTCTCGCCGAATATGTACGAGATAACTTACGCAGAGATCAAAACCATGTAACCAAGTTGTCACAGCAACTTGCCTGAATGGATAACAACTCTGGACAACTAGCGAAGGACAGGAGATACGCACCATCAATATCCCCTACAAGGCCAAGGCCGCGCCCCTATAAACGTGCTCGCCTGAGCACCCAACCGCCCGATCTACAGGCCTGCGCCTGACATCGGGCGCGCAATACGAGATTGCACAAGAGTCCTCTTGCCAGAGGATCCGCTGCATAACAGGGCATGTCACAACAATAAGGCCTGGTTGCGCACATCTTGAGTGCACTTATTTAGACACTCGAAACTTAGTATGCCTGCACACGGCATTGTGACGCCTGCAAGTCACACTTTCGAGTGCACTAAGACCGCTGAACACCATTAACTCCGGCCCTCTAACGGCCTGATATATACAGAGGTAATTGCGATGCGCATCAGCATATTTGGTTTGGGTTACGTCGGTGCAGTCTGTGCCGGTTGCCTGTCTGCACGGGGCCATGACGTGGTTGGCGTCGATGTTGCCAAAGACAAGATCGACATGATCAACGCTGGCAAATCCCCCATTGTCGAACCGGGCCTGGGCGAGTTGCTGGCGCAAGGGATCGAGACCGGTCGTCTGCGCGGTACGACCAACTTCGCCGAAGCGATTCGCGACACCGACCTGTCGATGATCTGCGTCGGCACGCCGAGCAAGAAGAACGGCGACCTGGAACTGAACTACATCGAAGCGGTGTGCCGCGAGATCGGTTTTGTCCTGCGTGAAAAATCCACCCGCCACACCATCGTGGTGCGCAGCACCGTACTGCCGGGCACCGTGGCCAACGTGGTGATCCCGATTCTCGAAGACTGCTCCGGCAAGAAAGCCGGCGTCGATTTCGGCGTGGCGGTCAACCCTGAGTTCCTGCGTGAGTCCACCGCGATCGCCGACTACGACCTGCCACCGATGACCGTCATCGGCGAGTTCGACAAGGCCTCGGGCGACGTTCTGCAATCGCTGTACGAAGAACTCGACGCACCGATCATCCGCAAGGACATCGCCGTCGCAGAGATGATCAAGTACACCTGCAACGTCTGGCACGCGACCAAAGTGACCTTCGCCAACGAGATCGGCAACATCGCCAAAGCGGTGGGCGTCGATGGCCGTGAAGTGATGGACGTGGTCTGCCAGGACAAGACCCTCAACCTGTCCCAGTACTACATGCGTCCGGGCTTCGCCTTCGGCGGCTCGTGCCTGCCAAAGGACGTACGCGCCCTGACCTACCGCGCCGGCTCCCTGGACGTGGAAGCGCCGCTGCTCAACTCGCTGATGCGCAGCAACGAATCGCAAGTGCAGAACGCCTTCGACATCGTTGAGAGCCACGACAAGCGCAAAGTCGCCCTCCTCGGCCTGAGCTTCAAGGCCGGCACCGACGACCTGCGCGAAAGCCCGCTGGTGGAACTGGCCGAGATGCTGATCGGCAAGGGTTACGACCTGAGCATCTACGACAGCAACGTCCAGTACGCCCGTGTCCACGGCGCGAACAAGGATTACATCGAGTCGAAAATCCCCCACGTGTCGTCCCTGCTCAATGCGGACTTCGACTCGGTGATCGACAACTCCGACGTGATCATCCTCGGCAACCGCGACGAGAAGTTCCGCTCCCTGGCTCAACAGGCACCGCACGGCAAACAGGTCATCGACCTGGTCGGTTTCATGGCCAAGGCCACCGATGCCGGCACCCGCACCGAAGGGATCTGCTGGTAACGCAGCAGCAAGCCTCGAGCTTCAAGCCGCCCGCCGTGAATCGGCGGGCGGCCTGAAGCCCCCATCACCTTCGGATGACGGTCATGTCCAAGCTCAAACATTTTTTTCTGCAATCCGCCGGCTGGCTTTTGTTTCTGAGCCTGCTGATGGGCCTGGCCCTGATGCTGCCCGAGTCCACGTTCGACTCCGAGTCGAAGGACTTCATTTTCCTGATTGGCGCCGTGGGTATCTGGCGCTACTCGATGGGTGCCACGCACTTTGTGCGCGGCATGATTTTTCTCTACATCGTCTACCCGCACCTGCGCCGCAAGGTTCGCAAGCTGGGCAAGGCGGCAGACCCGTCCCATGTGTTTCTGATGGTCACCAGTTTCCGCATCGACGCGTTGACCACCGCGCAGGTCTACAGCTCGGTGATCCGCGAAGCCATTGACTGCGAACTGCCGACCACCGTGGTCTGCTCCATCGTCGAAATGTCCGATGAACTGCTGGTCAAGGCACTGTGGGCGCGGATGAATCCGCCGGACCGGGTCAAGCTCGACTTCGTGCGCATTCCCGGCACTGGCAAACGCGATGGCCTGGCCTACGGCTTCCGTGCGATCTCCCGCCACCTGCCGGATGACCGCGCCGTGGTGGCCGTGATCGACGGCGACACCGTGCTCGCCGAAGGCGTGGTGCGCAAGACCGTGCCGTGGTTCCAGATGTTCGGCAATGTCGGCGGCCTGACCACCAACGAATTCTGCGAAGTGCGCGGCGGCTACATCATGAGCGAGTGGCACAAGCTGCGTTTCGCCCAGCGCCACATCAACATGTGTTCGATGGCCCTGTCCAAGCGCGTGCTGACCATGACCGGCCGGATGTCGGTGTTTCGTGCCTCCGTAGTGACCAACCCGGACTTCATCGCCGACGTCGAAAGCGACTCGCTGCAACACTGGCGTCTTGGCCGCTTCAAGTTCCTGACCGGCGACGACAAGTCGAGCTGGTTCAGCCTGATGCGCCTGGGCTACGACACCTTCTACGTGCCGGACGCCGCGATCAACACCGTTGAGCACCCGCCGGAAAAAAGCTTCATCAAGGCCAGCCGCAAACTGATGTTCCGCTGGTACGGCAACAACCTGCGGCAGAACTCGCGAGCCCTGGGCCTGGGTGTGAAACGCCTCGGCGCCTTCACCTCGGTGGTGCTGTTCGACCAGCGCGTATCGATGTGGACCTCGCTGCTGGGCCTGACCGTGGCGATCATCGCCAGCTTCAAGTACGGCGGCGCGTTCATCCTCGCGTACCTGCTGTGGATCGGCATCACCCGCCTGATTCTGACGCTGCTGCTGTCGTGCTCCGGTCACCGCATCGGCCCGGCCTACCCGGTGATTCTCTATTACAACCAGATCGTCGGTGCGCTGGTGAAGATCTACGTGTTCTTCCGCCTCGACCAGCAATCCTGGACTCGCCAGCCCACTTCCCTGACCCGTGATCTCGCCAGCTTTCAACGTTGGTTCAACACCTGGTCGTCTCGGACCATGACCTTCTCCGCCGGCAGCATTTTCGTCGCCGTGCTGCTGATGATGGTCTGACCTGCCCCTCTTGAATTAACAAGGAAATCGCCCCCATGAATACCGCCGTCAACGTCAACGTAGTGCATGAATCCGAAGCCCAGCGCCAGCACGCCCGGGTGAAAATCCCGGCCAAGCTGCGGTTCTTCGGCCCTGACCGCACACCGGTCGAAGCGCGGGTCATCGACCTGTCCGCCGGTGGTCTGGCATTCAACGCCGGGCAACTGCCGCTGACCGTCGGCCAGGTGTACAAGGCGCGCCTGCAATTCGTCATCGACAACCTCGGCATCGCCATGGACGTTGAACTGCAAGTGCGCTCCTACGACCGCCAGACCGGCCGCGCCGGTTGCCAGTTCCAGAACCTTGAACCGCAGGACATTTCCACCCTGCGCCACCTGATCACTTCGCATCTGGCCGGCGACATCGTCAGCATTGGCGAAGTGCTGGCGACCCTGCAGCGCGACAACTTCACCAAGGCACGCAAAACCAAGGACAGCGGCCACGGCATGACCCCGTTCGGGCGTCTGAAAGCGGTGACCTTCAGCGCCGGTATCTTCGCGATCGGCCTCGTGGCGGCGGGTTTCGTTTTCAAATCGGTGTACAGCATGTACTTCGTCAGCCACGCCCAGGCCGGTCTGGTCAGCGTGCCGGGCATGAACATCACCATGCCCCGCGACGGCACCGTGCAGAGCCTGGTGAAGTCCGACGGCGTTGCCGCCAAGGGCGCACCGCTGGCAACGTTCAGCACCAGCATGCTCGACGTGCTCAAGGGCCATCTGGATGAAGATCAGCTGCAACCGGCCAAGGTTGAAGAACTGTTCGGCAAGCAGATGACCGGCACCCTGACTTCGCCGTGCGATTGCACCGTCGCCCAGCAACTGGTGGCTGACGGTCAGTACGCGAGCAAGGGCGACGTGATTTTCACCCTGGTACCACGCAACACCCAGGCCACCGTCGATGCACGCTTCTCCTATCGCCAGTTCGGCGACGTGCGTCCGGGTACTCCGGTGAGCTTCCAGATCGCCGGCGAAGACAAGACCCGCACCGGCAAGATCATCAGCAGCACCAGCCTGAAGAGCGCCGACCTGTCCTCCGACATCCGCGTGCAGATCCAGCCGGACGAGCCGCTGGACAGCACCTTCGCCGGCCGCCCGGTGGAAGTTAACAGCGACCGTGGCCCGAACCTGAACTGGCTGATCGACAAAGCCATGGCTGCCGGTCTTTAAGTCGAGGACATGCCTGTGACCATTCCACCTACTCTGAAAACTCCGCAAACCCTGTGGGAGCGAGCCTGCTCGCGATGGGATCTACGCGGTTTGTCTGATGTACCGAGTTGCCCGCATCGCCAGCAGGCTGGCTCCCACATGGGATTGGTGGTGTGCTCTTTGGCGCTGGCAGTGAGTCTGGCCGGTTGCGCCGGCCTGCCCGACCAGCGTCTGGCCAACGAAGCGCTGAAGCGCGGCGACACTGCGACCGCCGCGCAGAACTACCGTGCGCTGGCCGACCTGGGTTACAGCGAAGCTCAGGTGGGTCTGGCCGACATCCAGGTCGACAGCCGCGACCCTGCGCAGATCAAACAGGCCGAGGCGACCTATCGCGCAGCGGCCGATGTGTCGCCGCGTGCCCAGGCCCGACTCGGTCGCTTGCTGGTAGCCAAGCCCGGCTCCACCGAAGCCGAGCATCACGAAGCCGAAACCCTGCTGAAGAAGGCCGCTGCCAACGGCGAAGGCAATACGTTGATCCCGCTGGCGATGCTCTACCTGCAATACCCGCACAGCTTCCCGAACATCAACGCCCAGCAACAGATCGACCAGTGGCGCAAATCCGGTTACCCGGAAGCCGGCCTGGCGCAGGTGCTGCTGTATCGCACCCAGGGCACCTACGACCAGCATCTGGATGACGTGGAAAAGATCTGCAAGGCCGCGCTGCACACCACCGACATCTGCTACGTCGAACTGGCCACGGTCTATCAGAAACGTGCCCAGCCAGACCGGCAAGCCGAGCTGATCAAGCAAATGCAGGCCGGTTACAGCCGTGGCAGCGTCACGGCCCAGCGCGTGGACTCCGTTGCCCGTGTGCTCGCCGATTCGACCCTCGGCAAGACCGACGAAAAAACCGCGCAGTCGTTGCTTGAGCCCATCGCACCGGGCTACCCGGCCTCGTGGGTGACGCTGGCGCAACTGCTCTACGACTTCCCGGAACTGGGCGACGTCGACCAGATGATGAAGTACCTGGACAACGGCCGCGCCGCCGACCAGCCCCGCGCCGAATTGTTGCTGGGCAAGCTCTATTACGAAGGCAAACTGGTGCCGGCCGACGCGAAAGTCGCCGAGGAACATTTCCAGAAAGCCGTCGGACGCGAAGTCGCCGCCGATTACTACCTCGGCCAGATCTACCGCCGTGGCTACCTGGGCAAGGTCTATCCGCAGAAGGCCCTCGACCATCTGCTGACCGCTGCGCGCAACGGCCAGAACAGCGCCGACTTCGCCATCGCCCAACTGTTTTCCCAAGGCAAGGGCACCCAGCCTGACCCACTCAATGCCTACGTGTTCAGCCAATTGGCCAAGGCCCAGAACACGCCGCAAGCCGATGAACTGGCGACCACCCTCGCGGCGCAATTGCCCCCCGAGCGCCTGGCCGAAGCCCAGCGCCTGTTGCAACAGGAACAGGCCAGCCGTGGCGCCCTGAATCAGAACACGCTGCAACTGCACGCCCTGCAAGAAGAAGACGGCGAGGAAAAATTATGAAGTTGAATCCATTCGTGAAGGCCGGCATTGGCCTTACGTTCGCGCTGATCTGGTCTTGCCCGACACTGGCCGCGATCACTGAAACCAAGAACTTCGGCCTCGAAGTAAAAATCACCGGCCAGTCCGAAGACGACCGTGATCTCGGCACCGCACCCGGTGGCGACGTCAACGGCGTCGGCCTGGATCTGCGCCCATGGATCTACGGCGAAAGCGGCGCGTGGAGTGCCTACGCCATGGGCCAGGCCGTGACCTCGACCGACATCATCGAGACCGACACCCTGCAACAGTCCGACGGCGCCGAAACCACCGACAGCGGTGATCGCAAGACCAAGAAGAACTACCTGGCGATGCGTGAATTCTGGGTCGGCTACAGCGGTCTGACACCCTACCCCGGCGAGATCCTCAAGTTCGGTCGCCAGCGCCTGCGCAACGACGACGGCCAGTGGCGCGACACCAACATCGAAGCGCTGAACTGGACCTTCGACACCACTCTGTTGCGCGCCAACGCCGGTGTCGCCGAACGCTTCAGCGAATACCGCACCGACCTGAAAGAGCTGGCGCCGAAAGACAAGGATCGCCTGCACGCCTACGCCGATGCGGCGTATCAGTGGACACCGGGCAACTGGGTCGGCATTCGCGGCCATCACACCCACGATAACGGCAAACTCGATTACGCCGAGCCGGGCGTGCCCCGCGACACCCTCGACAAAACCCAGAACGGCGACATCAGCTGGCTCGGCCTGACCGCCGACAGCGACGCCTACAACTGGCGCAACACCAACACCGTCAACTACTGGGGCAGCATCACCGGCATGAGCGGCGACCGCGATACGGTCAACCCGCTGAACGCCGACGGTACCCGCCCGGCGCAAGCCAAGCGCAGCGAAGACATCAACGGCTGGGCCACCGACATCGGCGTGCGCCTGCGCCTCGATCCCCAATGGCAGGTCGGTGCAGCCTATGCCCGCGCCAGCGCCGACTACCAACAGAACGGTCTTGAGAGCAACCGCTCGAACTACACCGGTACTCGCTCGCGGGTACACCGCTTCGGTGAAGCGTTCCGTGGCGAAATGAACAACATGCAGACCTCCACTTTGTTCGGTTCCTGGATGCTCAACGACCAGTACGACGCCAGCCTGATCTACCACAAGTTCTGGCGCGTGGACGGCAACAAACCGGTGGGCAGCAACGGCATCAACGCTGTGGAAAACAACACCGACGACGTGACCGGCGCAATCCTCTCCAGCACCTCGCTGCCACTGCAGGACGGCAACAAGGATCTGGGCCAGGAAATGGATCTGGTGGTCACCAAGTACTTCAAGCAAGGCCTGCTGCCGGCGGCGTTGAGCCAGTCGATCGACGAGCCTTCGGCGCTGGTGCGTTTCCGTGGCGGCGTGTTCAAGCCGGGTGACGCCTATGGCAGCCAGGTCGATTCGTACATGCACCGCGCGTTCATCGACGTGATCTGGCGCTTCTGATGCAAACCGCGAAGGGAGTGCCCGACATGAACAACCCAAGGAAAGGCTCGCTCAGCCTGTTGGCCGGCGCAATGCTGCTGGCCTCGACTGGCGCCTTCGCCACGGTCGAACCGGCGGCCCCTCAACCAGGCAAGCCGGTCACCATCGCCAAGGAGCTGCAACAGGCCAAGACCTACACCGTCAGCAGCGCGCCAACCGAGGCGCTGGAACTGGCCAAGCCGAAACTGCCCGACCTCTCCGGCTTCACCGCCGAGGCCGCTGCCGCGAAGATCGTGCGCAGCAAACCGGGCAAGATCAGCGTGCGCCGGATGATGCAGGAAGACGCCCTGAAGGACTTCATCGGCGGCGACAACAAGATGGCCGAATGGGTAGTGCGTCAGCACGGCATCCCGCAGGCGATCTTCGTCGACGACGGCTACATGAACCTCAAGGAACTGGCGCAGAAACTGCCCAAGCAGTACTTCAGCGAAACCTCGCCGGGCGTGTACCTGGCCAAATTGCCAATCGTGGTCGGTCGCAAAGGCATCCTCGAAATCGACGGCCAGACCCAGGAATTGCGCCTGTCCCAGGAGGCCGGTTCGTTCCTGGTCAATGACGGCCAGTTGTTCGTGCGTGACACCAAAGTCACCGGCTGGCGCGAGAAGGACAACGGTCCGGCAACGTTCCGTTCGCCGAAGGAATTCCGCCCGTTCCTGCTGGCCTGGGGCGGCACCGAGACCTACATCGTCAACAGCAAGATGGCCAGTTTCGGCTACGCCAACAGTAAGTCCTACGGCGTGAGTATTTCCCAGTACACGCCGAACATGGCCAAGGTGCTCAAGCGTCCCGAACCGACCGGCTGGATCGTCGGCTCCGAGTTCTCGGACATGTGGTACGGCTTCTACTGCTACGAGACCCGCGACTTCGTGGTCAAGGGCAACACCTACAAGGACAACATCGTCTACGGCATCGACCCCCACGACCGTTCCCACGGTCTGATCATTGCCGAGAACACCGTCCACGGGACGAAGAAGAAGCACGGGATCATCATTTCCCGTGAGGTGAACGACAGCTTCATCTTCAACAACAAAAGCTACGACAACCACCTCTCGGGGCTGGTGATCGACCGTAACAGCGTGAACAACATCGTCGCCTACAACGAGATCTACAAGAACCACACCGACGGCATCACGCTTTACGAGTCAGCCGACAATTTGCTGTGGGGCAACAAGGTCATCAGCAACAAGCGCCACGGCATCCGCATTCGTAACAGCGTGAACATCCGCCTCTACGAAAACATCGCCATGGCCAACGGCCTGACCGGCGTCTACGGCCACATCAAGGACCTGACCGACACCGACCGCGACATCAAGCTCGACCCGTTCGACGCCCAGGTTTCGCTGATCGTGGTCGGGGGCGAACTGGCAGCCAACGGCAGCGGCCCGATGGCCATCGACTCGCCGCTGAGCGTCGAGCTGTACCGCGTGTCGATGCTGGCGCCGACCAAATCCAGTGGCATCAGCTTCAACGGCGTCCTGGGTGACCGTCAGGATGAAATTCTCGACCTGCTGGTGCGCCAGCAGAAAGCCGTGCTGATCGACCCTGTCGAACGCCAGACCGAATTGCAGGACTGAGGATAATTTTATGCACCCACACCTGATCAAATTACTCAGCCTGTCGGCCCTGACCGTGGGCATTCTGGCGGCCAGCAACGGCGCCCGCGCGGATGAAGTCCAGGCACCGAAATTCACGGCCGAACCGTGCTGCAGCCTGTGCCCGGCAGCGCATGATGCGAAGAACTACACCACCCGTTACCAGCAGAACTTCACCACCCTGGTGCAGGCGCAGGGCGACTGGCTGTTCCGGACCCAGGAAGACCTGCGCACCGAGTTCAACACCACCCCGGCCGGCTACAAACGCCTGCAACAGTTGCACGATGCGTTCAAGGCCAAAGGCGTCGAACTGGTGATCGTCTACCAGCCGACCCGTGGCCTGGTGAACCGCAACAAGCTCAACCCGGCGGAAAAAGCCGCGTTCGATTACGAGAAGGCGCTGGGCAACTACAAGACCATGCTCGGCCGTTTCGCGCAGATGGGTTACGTGGTGCCGGACCTGTCGCCGCTGACCAACGAATCGCTGCCCGACACCCTGCCCGCCCACGATTTCTACTTCCGTGGCGACCAGCACTGGACGCCGTACGGTGCGCAGCGCACGGCGAAAATCGTCGCCGAGAAGGTCAAGCAGATCCCGGCCTTCGCCGACATTCCCAAGCGTGAATTCGAGACCAAACGTTCCGGGCGCATGGGCAAGACCGGCACCCTGCACAACATGGCCGGGCAGCTGTGCGGCACCAGTTACGCGATCCAGTACATGGACCAGTTCACCACCGAGCCGAAAGGTGAGGCCGGTGACGGCGACCTGTTCGGCGATTCCGGTAATCCGCAGATCACCCTGGTCGGTACTTCCCACAGCGGCAAGAACTACAACTTCGCCGGCTTCCTCGAAGAAGCCATCGGCGCAGACATTCTCAACGTCGCCTTCCCCGGCGGCGGTCTGGAAGGTTCGATGTTGCAGTACCTGGGCAGCGACGAATTCCAGAAGACGCCGCCGAAAATCCTCATCTGGGAGTTCTCGCCGCTGTATCGCCTCGACCAGGAAACCATCTATCGCCAGATGATGTCCCTGCTCGACAACGGCTGCGAAGGCAAAGACACGCAAATGTCCGCCAGCACCACGCTCAAGCCCGGCGGCAAACAGGAACTGCTGGTCAACAGCAAGAACCTGAACCTGCAGAACAGCGGCCATCAGGTCGACATCCGTTTCGCCGACCCCTCGGTGAAAAAACTGCAAGCCACCCTCTGGTACATGAACGGTCGCCACGAGGACATCAAGATCGAAAAACCGGAAACCTCCGACACCGACGGTCGTTTCGCCTTTGAGTTGCGCACGGACGAAGACTGGGCCTCGCAGAACCTGCTGGCGGTCGAAGTCCAGGGCCCGGATGCGGGCACCGCGCCACAGAAAGTCGAAGCGAAAATCTGCAAACGCAACGTATTCCCGGGTGCTGGGCAACAAACCGCTCAGGTCGGGCAATGAGGTCTGCCATGCGAAACCGAACGATCAAACACCTGCTTGCGCCTTCCCTGCTGACCCTGGCGATGTTCGCCGGGGCCACTCAGGCCGCCGCGCCACTGCGTCCGCCTCAGGGCTACTTCGCCGCCGTGGATAAATTCAAGACCGGCGACAAGAGCGAAGGCTGTGATGCGATGCCGGCGCCCTACACCGGGCCGCTGCAATTTCGCAGCAAATACGAAGGCTCGGACAAGGCCCGCGCCACGCTGAACGTGCAGTCGGAAAAAGCCTTTCGCGACACCACCAAAGACATCACCACGCTGGAGCGCGGCACCGCCAAGCGGGTGATGCAGTTCATGCGCGACGGTCGCCCGGAACAGCTCGATTGCACGCTGAACTGGCTGGCTACTTGGGCTCGGGCGGATGCATTGATGTCCAAGGACTTCAACCACACCGGCAAGTCGATGCGCAAATGGGCGCTAGGCAGCATGGCCTCTTCGTACATTCGCCTGAAGTTCTCCGACTCCCATCCGCTGGCCCAGCACCAGCAGGAAGCCCAACTGATCGAAGCCTGGTTCAGCAAGATGGCCGATCAGGTGGTCAGCGACTGGGACAACCTGCCGCTGGAAAAAACCAACAACCACTCGTACTGGGCCGCCTGGTCGGTGATGGCGACGTCCATCGCTACCAACCGCCGCGACCTGTTCGATTGGGCGGTCAAGGAATACAAGGTCGGCGTCAATCAGATCGACGCCGACGGCTACCTGCCCAACGAACTCAAGCGCCAGCAACGCGCCCTCGCCTATCACAACTACGCCCTGCCGCCGCTGGCGATGATTGCCAGTTTCGCTCAGGTCAACGGTGTGGATCTGCGTCAGGAAAACAACGGCGCGCTGAAACGCCTGGGCGACCGGGTGCTGGCCGGGGTGAAAGATCCCGAGGACTTCGAGAAGAAGAACGGCAAGGAACAGGACATGACCGATTTGAAAGAGGACATGAAGTTCGCCTGGCTTGAACCGTTCTGCAGCCTCTACACCTGTTCGCCGGATGTGCTGGAGAAGAAGCACGGGATGCAGCCGTTCAAGACGTTTCGACTGGGTGGCGACCTGACCAAGGTCTATGACCCTTCACACGAAAAGGGCAACAAGGGGTCATGAGAAGCGAAAGGCAAAAGCCCCCTCACCCTAGCCCTCTCCCGGAGGGAGAGGGGACTGACCGAGGTGCTTTTGAGAGTTACGCCGACCTGAGCTACCGAGTTGTTCTCAGGTTTTGAAAGCGACTGAGACAAGGCGCCATTGGCTGCACAGAAGTACCAAGTCGATCTCCATTTTTGAAAGCCATGGAGATCAGGCTCCCTCTCCCTCCGGGAGAGGGCGGGGGGTGAGGGCTGCGGTCGCAAGGCCACCCACAACCTTCGAAGAAACATCGTTTCACCCCTCCAACACCACGGGGGGTTTGGGGGGGCTTTGGCCCTTGACTGTTGGTTCAAACATGGAGAGATCGGGATGGTATTTTCATCCAACGTGTTCCTGTTTCTGTTCTTGCCGATCTTTCTCGGCTTGTACTACCTGAGCGGGCAACGCTATCGCAATCTGCTGCTGCTGATCGCCAGCTACGTGTTCTATGCGTGGTGGCGAGTGGACTTCCTGGCGCTGTTCGCCGGCGTCACCCTGTGGAACTACTGGATCGGCCTGAAAGTCGGCGCCGCCGGCGTGCGCACCAGACCGGCCCAGCGCTGGCTGCTGCTCGGCGTGGCGGTGGACCTGTGCATCCTCGGCTACTTCAAGTACGCCAACTTCGGCGTCGACAGCATCAACGCGATGATGACGTCGGTCGGTCTCGAACCGTTCATCCTGACCCACGTGCTGCTGCCGATCGGTATCTCGTTCTACATCTTCGAGTCGATCAGCTACATCATCGACGTCTACCGCGGCGACACCCCGGCCACCCGCAACCTGATCGACTTCGCGGCGTTCGTGGCGATCTTCCCGCACCTGATCGCCGGCCCGGTCCTGCGTTTCCGTGACCTGGCCGACCAGTTCAACAACCGCACCCACACCCTCGACAAGTTCTCCGAGGGCTGCACCCGGTTCATGCAGGGTTTCATCAAGAAAGTGTTCATCGCCGACACCCTGGCCGTGGTCGCCGACCATTGTTTCGCCCTGCAAAACCCGACCACGGGCGATGCCTGGCTCGGCGCGCTGGCCTACACCGCGCAGCTGTATTTCGACTTCTCCGGTTACAGCGACATGGCCATCGGCCTGGGCCTGATGATGGGTTTCCGCTTCATGGAAAACTTCAAGCAGCCGTACATCAGCCAGTCGATCACCGAGTTCTGGCGCCGCTGGCACATCAGCCTGTCGACCTGGCTGCGCGACTACCTCTACATCACCCTCGGCGGCAACCGCAAAGGCACGCTGATGACCTATCGCAACCTGTTCCTGACCATGCTCCTCGGTGGTCTGTGGCACGGTGCGAACATCACCTACATCGTCTGGGGTGCGTGGCACGGCATGTGGCTGGCGATCGAAAAAATGCTCGGTCTCAACACCTCGCCGCGCAGCCTCAACCCGATCCGCTGGGCGCTGACTTTCCTGCTGGTGGTCATGGGCTGGGTGATCTTCCGCGCCGAGAACCTGCACGTCGCCGGGCGCATGTACGGCGCGATGTTCAGCTTCGGCGACTGGTCGCTGTCGGAACTCAATCAGGCCAGCCTCACCGGTCTGCAAGTGGCGACTCTGGTTGTGGCTTACGTGACGCTGGCGTTCTTCGGCCTGCGTGATCTGTACACCAGCAAGCCTCCGGTCAAGACCAAACCTGTGGTCAACGTCGAGTCCGATGGCCCTGCCGCAGCAACCCCGGGCCTGATCAAGGCTGCCCCCGGCGAAAACCCGGCGAGCATCCACGAACCCGGCTACACCGTCGGCGTCGACGCCCAGGTGCAACCGGCGTACTGGACGGCGGACTGGTCGCGCTACGTGATGCGCGGGCTGATCCTGCTGCTGTTCATCGCCTCGATTCTCAAACTCTCGGCGCAAAGCTTCTCGCCGTTCCTTTACTTCCAGTTCTGAGGGATCTGACATGACCCGCTCATTACGCATCTTCTACATCGCGCTGTTTCTGGTGACCCTGCTGGTGCTCGGTCTGTGGTCGGTGCGCAGCTTCTTCGGCTTCAGCACCAACGCCGACGCGACAGTGCTCAACGGCCGCTGGACCAAAGCCGTGGAAACCCACTACGACGATGAATTCCCGATCAAGCGTCTGGGTACCAATCTCTGGGCCGCGCTGGATTTCAAACTGTTCAATGAAGGTCGTCCGGGCGTGGTGCTCGGTCGCGATCAGTGGTTGTACAGCGATGAGGAATTCAACCCGATCGTCAACGAAGAGCTGAACCTGCAAGGCAACTACGCGCTGGTCGAAGGCGTGCGCCAGACCCTGAAAGAGAAAGGCGTGAAACTGGTGATGGCGATCGTGCCGGCCAAGGTTCGCCTGTACCCGGAACACCTGGGTGAAGTGAAACCGGCGAGCATCCACGCCAACCTTTATCAGGACTTCCACGCCCGTGTCGCGGCCGACAAGATTCTCGCCCCCGACCTGCTCGGCCCGCTGCAAAAGGCCAAGCAGAACGGTCAGCAAGTGTTCCTGCGCACCGACACCCACTGGACCCCGGAAGGCGCGGAAATCGCCGCCAACACCCTGGCGAAAACCATCGCCGACAAGTTCCCGCTCAGCGGCGAGCCGCAGCGTTTCGTCACCACGCCCGCCGAGAAGGTCACGCACAAGGGCGACCTGCGTCTGTTCCTGCCGTTGGATCCGCTGTTCGAAAACCTGATGCCGGCGCAAGAGCCGCTGCAAAAGCGCAACACCGTGGCCGCCGCCGAGCAGCCTGCCGGTGACGACGCGCTGTTCGCCAACAGCGAAGTGCCGGTCGCGCTGATCGGTACCAGCTACAGCGCCAATCCCAACTGGAACTTCGTCGGTGCGCTCAAGCAAGCGCTGCACAGCGACGTCGTCAACTACGCAGAAGACGGCCACGGTCCGATCCTGCCGATGCTCAGCTACCTGAAAAGCGATGACTTCAAGAACAGCCCGCCACAGGTGCTGATCTGGGAGTTTCCTGAACGATATCTGCCTGTGAACAACGAAATCGGCGACGCCGACCCGCAGTGGGTCGCAGAGCTTAAACAAGCCGGCGCGCGCCAACAAAACGTAGCGGTAAACACTAAATCCGAGACGCCCGATCGGGCGCAAAACTGAAAGAGAGGTACACCATGACTTTCACTACAACTCCTCGTCGTCTCGCCAAACGCATTGCTCTGGTCGCTGGCCTCAGCATGCTGTCGGTCCAGGCCTTTGCCGGTGGCGACGCCGCGCTGTACGGCCCGACCGCACCGAAAGGCTCGACCTTCGTGCGGGTCTACAACGCCAGCAACGCCGAAGTCAGCGCCACCGTCGGCAGTACCAATCTGAGCGACGTCGCACCGCTGGCCAGCAGCGACTTCAGCTTCATGCCGGGCGGTGACTACAGCGCCAAGGTCGGCAGCCAGACCCTGCCGGTGAAACTCGCCGGTGACCACTACTACACGCTAGTCAACAACGCCTCCGGCGCGCCGCAACTGATCGAAGAACCGCCGTTCAAGAACAAGCAGAAATCCCTGGTGCGCGTGCAGAACCTCAGCGACAAACCGCTGACCCTGAAGACCGCCGACGGCAAGACCGACGTGGTGCCGAACGTGGCCGCCAAGGGCCGTGGCGAGCGTGAAATCAACCCGGTGAAAGTCAGCCTCGCGCTGTACGAGGGCGACAAGAAAGTCGGCGACGTGAAACCGGTTGCGCTGGAGCGCGGTGAGGCAGCCGTGCTGTATGTCACCGGCAACGGCAGCAATCTGTCGCCAGTCTGGGTGAAGCGCCCGGTGTCGACTCGCTAAGCAACTTTTGAACTGACGCAATTCCCCTTTGTGGGAGCGAGCTTGCTCGCGAACGCGGTCCGACATTCACAAGATGTGTCGACTGATACGCCGCCTTCGCGAGCAAGCTCGCTCCCACAGGGGCTCTAACCCAATCGATTTTATGGAGTAAACAATATGATTCCGGTGATCTTGTCAGGTGGTAGCGGTTCACGTCTTTGGCCGCTTTCGCGCAAGCAGTTTCCCAAGCAGTTCCTCGCCCTGACCGGCGAACACACACTGTTCCAGCAAACCCTCGAGCGTCTGGTGTTCGAAGGCATGGACACCCCGATCGTGGTCTGCAACAAGGATCACCGCTTCATCGTCAACGAACAGCTGAGCAACCGAAACCTCGAATGCCAGCGCATCCTGATGGAACCGTTCGGTCGCAACACCGCGCCGGCCGTGGCGCTGACCGCGATGATGCTGGTCAATGAAGGTCGCGACGAACTGATGCTGGTGCTGCCGGCCGACCACGTTCTCGAAGACCAGAAAGCCCTGCAACGTGCGCTGGCCCTGGCCACCGTCGCTGCCGAAAACGGCGAGATGGTACTGTTCGGCGTGCCAGCCACCAGACCGGAAACCGGTTACGGCTACATCAAGTCCACCGGCGATTCGCTGCTGCCGGAAGGCGTGAGCCGCGTTTCGCACTTCGTGGAAAAACCCGACGTCAAACGCGCCACCGAATACGTCGAGTCCGGCGGTTACTACTGGAACAGCGGCATGTTCCTGTTCCGTGCCAGCCGCTTCCTCGAAGAACTGAAAAAGCACGATCCGGACATCTACGACACCTGCCTGCTGACCCTGGAGCGCAGCACTCAGGATCCGGACACCATCACCTTCGACGAAGCCACCTTCGCCTGCTGCCCGGACAACTCCATCGACTACTCCGTGATGGAAAAAACCCAGCGCGCCTGCGTGGTGCCGCTGTCGGCAGGCTGGAGCGATGTCGGCTGCTGGTCGTCGCTGTGGGAAGTCAACGAGAAGGACGCCAACGGCAACGTCAGCAAGGGCGATGTGGTGATCCAGGACAGCAAGAACTGCATGATCCACGGCAACGGCAAACTGGTGTCGGTGATCGGTCTGGAAAACATCGTCGTGGTCGAAACCAAGGACGCCATGATGATCGCCCACAAGGACAAGGTCCAAGGCGTCAAGCAGATGGTCAATACGCTCAACGAGCAGGGCCGCAGCGAAACCCAGAACCACTGCGAGGTCTACCGTCCGTGGGGTTCCTACGACTCGGTGGACATGGGTGGTCGCTTCCAGGTCAAGCACATCTCGGTCAAACCGGGTGCGTGCCTGTCGCTGCAGATGCACCACCACCGCGCCGAACACTGGATCGTGGTCAGCGGCACGGCCGAAGTGACCTGCGACGAGAACGTGTTCCTGCTCTGCGAAAACCAGTCGACCTACATCCCGATCGCCTCGGTCCATCGCCTGCGCAACCCGGGCAAGATCCCGCTGGAAATCATCGAAGTGCAGTCGGGCTCGTATCTGGGTGAAGACGATATCGAGCGCTTCGAGGATATCTACGGTCGCTCGACCCCGATCGAACGTGGCGTGTCGGTGAAAACCATCGCGCAGTAAGCGTTCCGCAAACACAAGAAGCCCTCGCCCAGCCCGCTGCGTCCCCTATCCGCAGGAGGCCGTGCGGGGGTTTCTTGCCTCTAGCCATGGTGCGAACCGCGACGGGAACGGTGCATGTACATCGCTTCGGGCTCTACAGACTGCGCCTCCCCTTGCACTGTGGAAGAAGGCGAGGCAAACCCGGCTTGGAACAGCTGTTGTGCCCAAACGCTTGGGGTCGCCGGTTGTTCGTCAAACAGCGTCCGGGGTGGTTGGGAAAAGCTCTGAGCGAGGGACGTCAGCCCCCCCTCCGGAGCATGCTCGACAACGGGCTTCGCCACGCTGGCCGCAGAGATCAGCATTCGGTACTGAATGCGTGTCTGCGCCTCCGACGCCTCCATGACATTTCCCATTGCAACGCCCGCCGCCCCCACCACCTGCAACGCTGGATGAGCCGAATGCATCAGTATTTGCCCACCGACCCTGAAAGTGCTGGCCACCGCACCCCGTCTGCTGGCCAGGACTTGCGGATCTTCAACCGGGCTGTTGAAGGCGACAGACATCGGGCCCATGACGCGACTCGTCACAGCCTCCCCCACCACCTGGGTCATGACAGAAGACAGCAACTCTCCCGAGTGATACAGCACCGCGCCGGAAGGTGACGCGGTACGGGTTCGGGCAGCGGCAATCACATGGGCCTGATGCGTGTTGAGCAGTGAATCACTTCTTGCGCCAAGCTCGGTCAATGCCACGGGGATTTCACGGCGGTAAGCCTGAACATCCGGGTTCGGATCATGCTCGAAATGACGCCGAACAGCCTGCATTCCTGCGGCTTGAACCGGATGGACCAGCCCTTGGTCCGCCAGGTCGTAGTAAACCCGGTCAACACCCGTCACTTCCGGATCGCGGCCATCAGGGTCTCTGTAAACCACCGGACTGTTACGCATCGCTCGAAACCGGTTATGCCCATCGACTGCATCCGCAGGGTCAGGATTCAGCCAGCGCTGCAGCCATGGGATGTAATAACGAAAGCCGTAGTAGTACAGCCCGGTGGCATCACGTTCCTTGCCTGAGTAACGGACGAATTTGTAGCTGAGTTCGCCGTCCTGCCAGGCCCTGGTACCGAAAGGGTGAAACGTTTCCCGGCTGATCATCGCACCGTCATCGGCGGTTTCCAGACTGACCGAATCCAGGTGATCGACATGTTGGTATCGATACCGATTGTTGACTCCCGAAGGCGGCTGGCGCTCCCAGTGCTGTACTTGAGCGTTGTCGGCAATGATGACTTGCAACCGTTCACCGGTACCGATGTGGGTGCGCAACTCCAGTCCAGGTAAATAGCGCACATCAGCAACCAGGATGCGGGCATTGGTCAACAAAAAGCGAATCTTGCGCACCCGCTGACTGCTGCCATCGTAGAGATAGACCTCTTGGTCGTTGACCTCGGAGTCACGCTCCACCGGGCTGACCGATTGCAGCTGATTGCGCAGGTTCCAGCTCAGCAGCCGCCCCGGTTCCAGTTGCAACAGGTTGCCTCTGCGGTCGTAGGCCGCTTCGATTTGCGGATCGCCGGGAATGACGTCCGTGTAAGGTAAAGAGCGGTTGCTGTAACTCGCCGGTCGCAGTTTGCGCCCGTGGCTTTGTGGTCCGACATGAATCAGCTTGCGCAGGTTGCCGCCGGAATCATACTCGTAAGTCTGCTGATAATTCCTGATCGCCGCCGGATCGATGCGCCCCATCGATTGCGGGCCCTGATTGACAGCGCCGGCTTCCCAGCCGGATGCCTTGATCAACTGGTAAAGACTGTCGTACTCAAAGCGACTGACCGGTTCGATGCGCTGATTGGCGAAGTAACGGATCGGCAACGCCTTGTCTTCGATACTCAGGACATTGCGCATGCGGTCGTATTCATAACGCAGGTTCTGCAGCACGAGACCGTGGGCGTCTTCGGTCCGCAGGCCCGACAGGCGATCGTCTTCGGGGCGATAGGTCCGGGTGGTTTGGACACCGTTGCCGGCAGTTTGCCGAGTGACGTTGCCTTGCGCGTTGTAGCGGATGTCAGTGACGACGACCCGCTCAGGCTCCCCCTTCAACTGCAATCGGCGCTCGTGCAAGCGGCCATCGACGGTCAGCGCGAATGCATGCCGGTTGTCTCGAGCATCCGTCTGCGCCAGCACATCGCCCAGCGCACCATGGCGCCACCGCGATGTCGCACCCGCGCCGGGTTCCAGCAGCGGTGCACGATCCGCCTCCTGCTCCGGCCAGTCTGGTGTCAGCGGATCCAGAGTGAAGTGGCGGGTGTCCTCGGTGCAGGGGCCGCTGATTGCAAACGCGCTGAACAGCACGCTGCCCGCCGGATGGTCATGACGAATCAGCTGACCGAAGTGATTTCGCGACTGATCCCCGCTGCCGGGATGACCGTAGGTATGGCGCTCGACACAGCGCCGACGCTCGCCTGTGCCTGCTTCGAACATCGCGACGGGGCGCAGCAAATTGTCGTGCTCGATCTCGCGCAGCGTCTGACGGCTGTCCCAACCGAGCACCGTTTGCGTAGCGAGCCCCTTCAACTCGATTTGCGTGCCTGCATCGACGCTGTCCGAACGAATCACCTTGGCGTCCAGAGCGAATATCTGCGTCAGATTGGCCGGCGTCAACAGGTCGCCGGTTTGTGACAGCCAAAGTCGCGGATCCCACTGTTTCACCGCACGTCCTGCCGGATCGTGAAGCGTGCGGTTGATCCGGGACTCGACAGGTCCGTCCTCGATGTCTCGACAATAGTCGACCGTGCGGACCGGCAAACCGCGCGGGTCGACCACAGACATCCTTGGCGTATTGAAGTGCAAGCTCATGGAGCGCGCTCCCCGCGCGACAGGCGTTCGTTGTGCCTCTGGCATCTGAGCAGGCACAACGCGGGTCGGCTACTGTCAGAAATTACAGTTCCGACCGACGGCGCCTTCGCTGAATCCGTGAATGTCCATTCCCGCGCCCCTTCGGTAGGATGGTCATCACGAGTTCAAGGAGCGTTCGCACATGTTCATCGGCGTCTTGCTGGTCATCACCTGGCTGATCCTGCTGTTGCGCTACCCGGCCAAGGCCTTGCCGGTGTCCATGGCTGCCGCGGTCGGCCTCGGGCTGGTGGCAATGTGGGTGGTGTGGCTGGACAACCGCGAGATCAAGCAACTGGCGCGGCTCGAGTTGCGCATCACCTATGCACCCGGGCAATGCCCGGCGGACCGTCCGCTGCAACTTAAGATGAACAACGGCAACGACGTGCCGCTGACCGAACTGCGCTGGCGCATCGCAGCGTACGCGCCGGGCGACACCGTGAATCTGGCCGACAATCAATACGCCGCCCCACGTTATCGCGGCCCCGGCGAACTGCAGGCCGGCGGCAATTGGGAAGACTGCTTGCCGATGCCGCCGCTACGTCCCGGTTATCGCCCGCAAACCCTGGAGTTTCGCGCCGAGCGATTGCAGGGTAGTTTCTCCGACTGATCCCCTCCCCTCACACTTTGCACAAGGAATGCGCCATGCCCGTTGCGTTGATTACCGGTTGTTCCAGCGGCATCGGCCGCGCCCTCGCCGATGCCTTCAAAAGCGCTGGCTACGAAGTCTGGGCCAGTGCGCGCAAGGCTGAAGATGTCGCCGCGCTCAGCGCGGCCGGATTCACAGCAGTGCAGCTCGACGTCAATGACAACGCAGCGCTGGAGCAACTCGCCGAGCGGATCAACCAGCAACACGGCGGCCTCGATGTGCTGATCAACAATGCCGGTTACGGCGCCATGGGGCCGTTGCTCGACGGCGGCGTGGCGGCCATGCAGCGTCAGTTCGAAACCAACGTGTTTTCGATTGTCGGCGTGACCCGCGCGCTGTTCCCGGTGCTGCGCCGGGCGAAAGGCCTGGTGGTGAATGTCGGCAGTGTTTCCGGGGTTCTGGTCACACCGTTCGCTGGTGCGTATTGCGCGTCGAAAGCGGCGGTGCATGCGCTGAGCGATGCGTTGCGCATGGAACTCGCACCGTTCGGCATTCGCGTGATGGAAGTGCAGCCCGGAGCGATTCAGTCCAGCTTCGCCAAGAATGCCGGGCAGGAGGCCGAGCAATTGATCAACGAACAATCGCCGTGGTTTCCGTTGCGTGAAGGTATTCGGGCACGGGCCAAGGCCTCGCAGGACAAACCGACGCCGGCCAGCGAATTTGCTGCGGAGTTGCTCAAGGCAGTGCAGCAAAGCAAACCGCCACGGCTGATCCGCATCGGTAATGGCAGTCGGGCGTTGCCGTTGCTGGCGACGTTGTTGCCGAAAGGGTTGCTGGAGTCGACGTTGATGAAGCGCTTTGGCTTGCGCGGACAACTCTGAGACCGGGTCAGCCCCACCCTTTCATGAAATCAATGAACGCCCGCACCTTCAGCGGCAGGTGCCGGGTGTCCGGGTAGAGCGCGTACACGCCTTGTTGGGCGAAGCGGTAATCCGGCAACAATCGTTGTAACCGCCCGGTGTCGAGGTCTTCCTGAATCAGCCACTGCGGCAGAATCGCAACGCCCTGCCCGGTCAGCGCAAAGGCACGCAGGGTCGCCGAGTTGTCGGCGACGATGGCGGTGGTTCCCGGTTTTGGCTGGTAGAGATGCTCGGTGCCGGCCGGGTCCGTGACCGTCATTTCCGGCACTCGCCCGTGCCCCAGGGTCGGCATCGATTCCAGCACCGCCAGCGTGTTGACCGGCGCAAATCGCTCGACCAGCCCCGGCGCCGCCACGGCAAACACTTCGAACGTCGACAACTGCACCGCCCGCAGATTGGAGTCGTGCATGCGGCCCAGGCGGATCGCCATGTCAAAACGTTCGGAGATCAGATCGGCATGGGTCGAGGACGTGGACAAGTGAATGTTCAGTTGCGGCTGCTGTTGTCGAAACACCTCCAGCGCCGGCACCACCTGAGCCAGCGCGAACTCCACGGTCGTGGTGATACGCAGGGTGCCCTTGAGCTGTGAGTGCTCCGAGCGAGCCTCTTCGATGGCCAGCCGCGCTTCGTCGAGGGTGCGCAGACAGCGTCGGTAAAAGCGCTCACCGGCATCGGTCAGGGCCAGTTGCCGCGTGTTGCGGGTGAGCAAGGTAACGCCCAACTCTTCTTCCAGCCGCTTGAGGTTGAAACTCACCACCGCCCGCGTCTGCCCCAGCGTATCGGCGGCGGCGGTCAGCGAACCGGCCTCGACCACGGCTTTGAAGGTATCGAATCGATCCAGGCTGACCATGCTCATCGCGTCCACTGTCAAAATAATTTTGACAAACTAGCAGCCAAACCAGCGTATTTCTATCGACGCAAGCGCCCTACCCTGCACGCTTCATCACAGGGAAGCTGCCATGGCCTATCGCTCGAAAGTCGCGCTGGTGTATTTGCTGGGCTTCGCCCTCGACCTGCTGAACATGTTCGCCGCGAGCATCGCCTACCCGGACATCGCTGCGCAGTTGCACGCCTCGGTGACCCAATTGGCGTGGATCACCAACGCCTACATGCTCGGGCTGACGCTGATCATTCCGATGAGCGTGTGGCTGGCGGCACGGGTGGGCGAACGGCGGCTGATCCTCGGTTCGTTGCTGATGTTCGGGGTCGCCTCCGGGCTCATCGCTCAGGCGAGCTCGATTGAAAGCCTGATCGGCTGGCGGCTGCTGCAGGGGTTGGGAGGCGGGTTGCTGCTGCCGGTCGGTCAGGCGCTGGCCTATCGAGAGTTTCCTCCAACACAGCGCGCGCACTTCACCGGTGTGGTTCTGCTGGTGGCGCTGATGGTGCCGGCCCTGTCACCGGCGGCGGGCGGTTTGATCGTCGAAGCGTTGTCGTGGCGCTGGATTTTCTACCTGAACCTGCCGATGGCGCTCGTGGCTTTCGGATTGGGCCTGCTCTGGTTGAAACCGGATCAGGCAACCAGTGAACGCCCGACACTGGATGCTCGAGGCCTGCTGCTGGCCGTGTCGGCCCTGAGTCTGTTGTTGATCGCCGTCAGTCTGGCGAGCGCCCCCGCAACCCGACATATTGCGGGCGGTGTCCTGCTGCTCAGCGTCATCACGTTGTGGATTTACCTGCGCGATGGCTGGAACAAACCGGGTGCAGTCCTTGATCTGCAACTGATCAAGAACCCGTCACTGCGACTGGCAATGCTGATCTACCTGTTCGTGCCCGGCATCTTTACCGGCACCAACATGATTGCCGTGTTGTACCTGCACGATCTCGGTTTCGGCGCAGCACAAACCGGAGCGCTGATGCTGTCCTGGGCGGCCGCCTCGGGCGTGGCGATCATGCTGGGCAAACGCAGCTTCAACCGGATCGGCCCCAAGCCATTGCTGATTGCCGGGATGCTGCTGCAATGCCTGGGCATTGTCGTGCTGATGCAGATCGACCACCCCGCCAGCGTCCCGTTGATTTTCGCCTACGCCCTGATGGGGCTGGGCGGCAGTCTGTGCAGCGTCACTGCGCAGACCCTGGCGTTTGTCGGCATCACGCCGGAAAAAATGGGCCACTCCAGCGCCCTGTGGAACATCAATCGCCAGCTCGGTTTCTGCCTTGGCGCGGCGCTGCTCAGCTCATTGCTGGGCGCGTTGGGCACCAACGGTTTCCAATACTGCTTTCTCGCCGCCGCGTTGCTGACGCTGTTGCCGATGGTCGCGGTACTGCGTTTCGATTCAACGAAAGTGCTCGCCCTGCTGAACTCACCTGCCCTTCAGGAACAATCCACATGACTGACTACACCGCTTATTTTGACGAAGTGATCCAGGCCCATGAGGCCATCGAACGATGGTTTGCCGTAGAGGAAGAAGAAGCTGCACTGGAACGATTGCTGACGCGTTTTTCGCCACGGTTTTCCATGGTCACGCCACTGGGGCGCGTGCTGGATCTGGAGGCGTTACGTGCGTTGTTTCAAATGGCGGGCGGCAAGAAGAACGGGTTCAGGATCGAGCTTGGCGAGCTTCGAGGGATTGCCCTGCATGAACGCGGTGCGACGGTGAGTTATCGCGAGCAACAGAGCGATACGAGTGGGTTGCACACGGATCGACGTTCAACCGTAGTGTTTGAAAAAACCGAATCCGGGCGGGTGATCTGGCGGCATCTGCACGAGACGTTTTGCCAAGGCTGAAACCGCCCGGTCATGGCGAGGGAGCCTGCTCCCTCGCCAACGAATTACTCGACAGTATCCTGCTTCACAACAACGGTGCAGGTAATCCCCGCCGCCAGCAGCACACCTTCCGGCACTTCATCGATGTGAATCCGCACCGGCACCCGCTGGGCCAGGCGTACCCAGTTGAAGGTCGGGTTCACATCGGCGATCAGCTCGCGGCTTTCCGGGTTGTCGCGGTCGTAGATGCCGCGGGAAATGCTTTCCACATGACCCTTGAGGACTTCGCCGCTCATCAGTTGCATGTCGGCTTTGTCGCCAACCCGCACGTGAGGCAGTTTGGTTTCTTCGAAGAAGCCATAGACCCAGAACGAGTTCATGTCGACCACCGCCATTTTCGCTTCGCCGATACGCGCGTAGTCGCCGCGATGGACGTTGAGGTTGGTCACGTAGCCGTCAACCGCCGCCCGCACTTCGGTGCGTTTGAGGTTGAGTTCAGCCGCTTCAAGTTGCGCCTGAGCCTGTTGATAATCGGCGAGCGCGGAGTCTGCGATGTTGCTGGCGTCGTCGCGGTTTTCCCTGGAGATCACCAGGTTGTCGAGGTCGGCGCGGCGATGGGCGTTGACCTTGCGCATCTCCCACGTGGCCTTGCGCGAAGCCACCAGCGACTGCGCCTGTTTCACCGCGAGGCGGTAGTGCTCAGGGTCGATCTGCATCAGCAGATCACCTTTTTTCACCAATTGGTTGTCACGTACCGGCACGTCGACCACTTCACCGGTGACGTCGGCGGCAACGTTGATGATATCGGCGCGCACCCGCCCGTCGCGGGTCCACGGGGTGTTCATGTAGTGCTCCCACAACGTGCGGCCGATCCACAGCGCCAGGGCCAGCACCAGCAGGGTCGCGAGCAGGCTGAAAAACTTTTTCATCAGAACGTTCTCAACGGTAGACAGTCAGCGCCATCGCGCCGAACAGACAGGTAAACAGGCTCAGGCGCAGCAGCGCCGGGTGCCAGAAGAAGCGGTACAGATCGAACCCCGAAAGGAACCGGTCCAGCGCCCAGGCCAGTGCTGCAGCAACGAAAAACATCAGAGTCATGGTCGGCATGTACACGCCGTGGAAGGCGATTTCACGAGGCATGGGCAAGTCCTTCGGGCTTGGCGATGGCATGGGCAGCAAGGGGCGATTGCGGGTCGAGCAACGAGGTGCGGATGAAGTGCAGGTAGCTTTTCACCCGCCGCAGTGCCGAGGTATCGAAGTGCGGCGCAAACGGCTCGTCGGTGGCGGCGACACGGCTGATTGCGTGATCGACGGCGACCAGTGCGCGTTCCAGATTGCTCGCATTCGGTTGCAGGAACAGCCGCACCAGCGAGCGTCCCATGACCCGGATCGCCTGGCGCCACGGCTGGGACTCGGCATAGGCCGGGTGCACCGGCAGGATCGCCTGTTCCTTGCGCAGCTCGATGATCGCGTGGCCGACTTCCAGCACCACGAACATCCAGCGCAGCAGGTTTTTCTGCACTTGCGGTTGACCGGCCGCCAGACCATAAGCCTGATGCATCAGGTCGCGGGTACGGCTTTCGAAGCTCGACGCCAGGCCCTTGAGTTTGCCGCTGATCGCGTACACCACTTGCCCGCGCAAATCCTGCTCCAGACGCTGCCATAACCAGCGGCTGTTCGGCGGCAGGATGATCGCCCCCGCCGCCGCACAAACCAACATGCCCATGACCATGGCGATGTAGTCGTTGATGAAGGTGTAGGGGTTGTAGATCGTCAGGTTGTCCGGAACCGAACCGGTGCTGAAAAAGATCAGTAGCCCCAGGCCGACACCGGCGTATTGCGGCCGCGAGGCGAGGAACGAACCGAGCACGATCACCGGTGCGAGCATCACGCACAGCAGCGGAAAACCATCGATCCACGGGAAGATGAAAAACATCTCGACGAAGCCGATCAACGCCCCGAGGAACGTACCGCAGGCCATCTGGAACGCCATGCGTTTCGGGTTCGGTGTGGCGGCCGACAGGCCCACGGTGGCGGCGGCGATCAGGGTCATGGTCGCGCCGCTCGGCCACGCCGTGGCGACCCAGTAACTGCCGAGCACGACCAGGATGAACGCGGCACGAATCCCCGAAGCTGCTGCGGCCCACCAACTGGTTTGCGGGGTGAACGGCTCGTCCCAGCGCTCGCGTTCGTGGCTGTGATCGGCCAGCGACGCGTGGGTCTGTGCATAACCGTGCAGGTCATCGACGAAGCGATAGAGCAGTTCGTACGCGGTGTGGAAATCCAGCAGCTCGGCCTCGCTCGGCGCGCTCTCCTGGAACGCCGCCCGCAGACTGCGCACCCGCGTCGGCAAACCTTCCTTGTAAGCTGTCAGCGCCGTCACCAGACGCGCCGCATCCGGGCTGGTCAGGGCCCGGCCGCTGAAGCCGTCGAGCACTTCGGCCAGATCCTGCAGGCCCGGTTTGATCGCCGCCACGACATGCTCTTCGTCATTGACGCGCAGACGCTCGAGCAACTGGTGCAAGGCGTTGAACCGGGTGGTGATGCCCATGAACTCGCTGTTCAGGCGACTGAGCCGGCCGTTGCGCCGACGCATGTGCGGGTCTTCGAACACCGTCACGCTGCGCAGCCCTTCTAGCCCCACCGCTTCGGCGATGAAGCGCACGTTGCTGGCCTCGAACGACTCCGGTTTGCTGCGCCCGCGCAGACCATCGGTAACGAACAGGGCAAACACACCGAAGCGCTGATACAAGGCGTTGCGCATCGCCGCACTGGCGGTCTGCGGCAGGATCGCGGCGCTGACCAGGGTCGAGCAGAGAATCCCCAGCGAAATCTCCAGCACCCGCCACACCGCCGCCATGAACGCGCCATCGGGATGGGCGAGCGCCGGCAAGCCGACCATCGCTGCCGTGTACCCGGCCAGCACAAAACCGTAGGCGCGGAAGTTGCGGCAACGGGCGGCGCCGGCCGAGCAGATGCCGACCCAGATCGCCAGCGAGCCGAGGAACAGTTCGGTGTTCTGGGCGAACAGCGAAATCAGCGTGACCATCATCGCCGACCCGGCCAGGGTGCCGAGGAAGCGATAGAAACTCTTGGCGAACACCTGGCCGCTCTGCGGCTGCATGACGATGAACACAGTGATCATCGCCGTGCGCGGTTGCGGCAATTCCAGGCGCATCGCCAGCCACAGGGTCAGGAACGCGGCGATCAACACCTTGAAGATGTAGACCCAGGTCACGCCGTCGCTGCGCGCCCAGTCGAAGAAACCCCGGCGCCATTCCAGGGAGTAGAGCCAGCGCAAAGGTGCGGGCAGGTGAGTCATTTGGTCTTGCTCAAAAAGTCAGTCGAACCGGAGAAACTGTGGGAGCGGGCTTGCTCGCGAATGCGCTGTGTCAGACAACAAATAGGCTGCCTGACACTCCCTCTTCGCGAGCAAGCCCGCTCCCACAGGGGTTGTGTGTTCAACGAAGGAGAACCGGGGTTTTCGGTGCGGCGGTCTGTTCGGCAGTCGGCACGTCTTTACCCGCACCAAGACCACCACCCAATGCCGTCACCAGTTCCGCATGGGCACTCAAGCGCGCCGCCTGTACCTGCTGCTGAACCTGTTGCTGTTTGAACAGCAGGGTCTGGGCGTTGAGCACGTTGAGGTAATCGGTAAGTCCGCGCTGGTAGGCGATCATCGCGATGTCGTAAGTTTTCTGCGCCGTGGCCACGGACTCGGCGGCGAAGGTCTGCTGCTTGTCCATCGACTCGCGGCGGATCAACTGGTCGGAGATGTTCTTCAGCGCATTGACCAGAGTCTGGTTGTAATGCGCGACGGCGATGTCATAACCCGCCGACGCTTCACCGAGTTCGGCGCGCAGTCGCCCGCCGTCGAAGATCGGCAGCGAGATCGCCGGCCCGACGTTGTAGTTGAGCTTCTTGCCGGTCAAAAACTCCAGTGCTCCGCCGCCGGTGGCCATGTAGCCGAGGCTGCCGACCAGATCGACGTTGGGATAGAACCCGGCATGCGCGACATCGATCCCGCGCGCCTGCGCCGCCACTTGCCAGCGACTGGCGACCACGTCCGGACGCTGGCCAAGCAGCTCGGCAGGCAATGCCGATGGCAACTTCAACGCGGCACCAAGCGACAGGGTCGGACGCTGCACCTGCGCACCAGCACCCGGCCCTTTGCCGGCCAATGCCGCGATCTGGTTGCAGCTCAGGGCGATTTCTTCGTCCAGTGCATCCAGTTGCCGATGGGTTTCCGGCAACGGGGTTTCGGCCTGACTGACTTCGAAGTGCGTGCCGATCCCGCCGTTCAGGCGCTTCTGCGCCAGTTCGAGAATCTGCTGTTGCTGCTTGAGCGTCGCTGCGACGATGTCGCGCTGGGCGTAATGCAGCGACAGTTCGATGTAGGCGCGCACGATGTTGTTCTGCAACTCGAGCTGCGCCTGACGCGCCTCGGCAGCGCTCATGTGCGCAAGGTCTACCGCACGTTCGGTGCTGTTGCTTTCACGGCCCCAGAGGTCGAGGGCGTAACTGAAACCCAGCGCGGCGTTGTTGTCCCAGGTCGTGGTATTGGCCAGCTCACCGGGGCCGTAGAACTGATCGGTAGGCCAGTTGTGGCGCTTGAGGGTCGACTCGCCATTGATCTGCAACGACTCGGCGGCTTCGGCGACACCGGCCATGGACCGGGCCTGACGCACTCGCGCGGCGGCCATGGCCATGGTCGGGCTGCCTTGCACGGCCAAATCGATCCAGCGATTGAGTTGCGGGTCGCCGTAGGCTTGCCACCATTGGGCGGTGGGCCAGTTTGCGTCACGGGCGGCGTGGGCGATGGCCTCGTCGGTGGCCAGTTCATTGGCCTCCAGAGCCTTGCCCTGCGGGGCAATCCCTCCAGTTCCGATGCAGCCGCTGAGACCTAACGAAATAGCCAGAACACTGAGCGGCAAAAGCGCTCTGTTGATGCGACGCGGCACTGCTGCGAATTCCTGAGGTGGGGGATGTTTCGAGGTGGGCGCAATTCTAGGGGGCGCCCTGAACGGCGATAAGCTGGGTTTTCTGCGAATCTTTGTTACGGTTAACGAGATAATCCCTTGGTCGGGGGTCTCAGCCCCTGAAACTTCGTGTCACAATTTGCCATCTCCCTTGAGAGCACCCCATGGACACTTTGCAAAACATGCGCGCCTTCAGTTGTGTAGCCGAAGCGGGCAGCTTCACCGCCGCCGCCGTGCAACTCGACACCACCACCGCCAACGTCTCGCGCGCGGTCTCCAACCTTGAGGCTCACCTGCAAACCCGTCTGCTGAACCGCACGACCCGGCGCATCGCGCTCACCGAGGCCGGCAAGCGCTACTTGCTGCGCTGCGAGCAGATCCTCGCCTACGTCGAAGAGGCCGAAGCCGAAGCCAGCGAAGCCCACGCGCGCCCGGCCGGTCAGTTGAAAGTGCACACCATGACCGGCATCGGCCAGCACTTCGTGATCGACGCCATCGCCCGCTACCGCAAGACCCACCCGGACGTGACCTTCGACCTGACCATGGCCAACCGCGTGCCGGACCTGCTGGACGAAGGCTACGACGTGTCCATCGTCCTCGCCCGCGAACTGCCGGACTCGGGCTTCGTCTCGCAACGCCTGGGCATCACCTACAGCATCGTCTGCGCCTCCCCGGCCTACGTGAAAGCCAATGGCTGCGCGCAAAAACCCAGCGACCTGCTGAACCACGCCTGCCTGCGTCTGGTGAGCCCGGTGATCCCCCTGGAAAAATGGGCCTTCGACGGCCCGGAAGGCCAGGAAATGGTCACCATCAACAGCTCGCCCTTCCTGGTGAACTCCGCCGACGCGATGAAAACCGCGATCACCAGCGGGATGGGTGTCGGCGTGTTGCCGGTGTACGCCGCGATCGAAGGTTTGCGCAATGGCTCGCTGGTTCGGGTAATGCCGAACTACCGCTCGCAGGAACTGAACCTGTATGCGATCTATCCGTCGCGGCAGTATCTGGATGCGAAGATCAAGACTTGGGTCGAGTATCTGCGCGGGTCGTTGCCGGAGATTCTGGCGGGGCATCAGGCGGAATTGGCGGCTTATGAGATGAGTGGGAGTCTGGCGGGGGTTCGGGTTGCAAATTGAGTTGGTCCTCCTGAAATTGGTGTGATGTTGAGAGCGCCACCCCTCACCCTAACCCTCTCCCCGAGGAGAGGGGACTGACCGAGTTGTTTGGGAGAGGTGCGCCGACGTGAACGACCGAGTCGATCTCAAGAAAAAAAAGCACACATTCCGCTTCTGCTTTGGCTTTCCACCACTCAACACAATGAGCGTTAGCTCGAGTACCGCTCTTGACGTGCCGGCCCCTTCGGCAGGCTGAGTGGAGGGATTCATCCGGGGGTGGGCGCGCAGCGCCGTTCGACGAAGTCGAACACACCGAGAGGAGGTGCAGCGAAGCAAACCGGAGGCGGTGCCCCCGGATGAGTCCCGGAACGAAGGAACACCGAGCCAAAGCGAGGTGCCGAACGCCGGGGCCAAGACCTTTGGTTACTTTGGGGCGTTTGCCAAAGTGACTCGCCGTCAGGGCGAAACCGCCAGCCGCAACACCCGCAAAAACGGATATTCACCCAAAACCCCAAAAGCCTGGTCGGCCCAGAGGCCGCCAAGACAACCCAAAACAGAAATGTTAGCTTGCTTGGCAATAAAGCCCCGAAGCCGAGCCCATAGCGATGAAAAAAACAGTTTTGGCCTTCAGCCGCATCACCCCACCCATGATCGAACGCCTGCAACAGGACTTCGACGTCATCGTCCCCAACCCGAAAAACGGCGACATCAACGCCCAGTTCAACGAAGCCCTGCCCCACGCCCACGGCCTGATCGGCGTCGGTCGCAAACTCGGCAAGGCTCAACTGGAAAACGCCGCGAAACTTGAAGTGGTCTCCAGCGTCTCGGTCGGCTACGACAACTACGACCTCGCCTACTTCAACGAGCGCGGGATCATGCTCACCAACACCCCGGACGTCCTGACCGAAAGCACCGCGGACCTGGCCTTCGCCCTGATCATGAGCAGTGCCCGCCGCGTCGCCGAACTGGACGCCTGGACCAAGGCCGGTCAATGGCAGGCCAGCGTCGGCGCGCCGCTGTTCGGTTGCGACGTACACGGCAAGACCCTGGGCATCGTCGGCATGGGCAACATCGGCGCCGCCGTCGCCCGTCGCGGACGCTTCGGCTTCAACATGCCGATCCTCTACAGCGGCAACAGCCGCAAGACCGGACTGGAACAGGAACTCGGCGCGCAATTTCGCAGCCTTGACCAACTGCTGGCCGAAGCCGATTTCGTCTGCCTGGTGGTCCCACTCAGCGACAAGACCCGCCACCTGATCAGCCATCGCGAACTGGCACTGATGAAGCCCGAGGCAATTCTGGTGAACATCTCTCGTGGCCCGGTAGTCGATGAACCAGCACTGATCGAAGCCCTGCAAAACAACCGCATTCGCGGCGCCGGCCTTGACGTCTACGAGAAAGAACCGCTGGCCGAATCACCGCTGTTCCAGCTGAAAAACGCTGTGACCTTGCCGCACATCGGTTCGGCCACGAATGAAACCCGTGAGGCCATGGCCAATCGGGCGCTGTCCAATCTGCGCAGCGCCCTGCTTGGCGAGCGGCCGCAGGACCTGGTCAATCCGCAAGTCTGGCGCGGATAAAAAATCGGGCAAGTGCTATTTAGCACTTGCCCGATTACTTATACGGCACACATAACTTGCAACTGAGCCGAACAACAAAACAGGCACCGCCGCTATAGACTCTCCAGAAATTAAAACTTATGGAGAGCACCCACCTTGAATAGCCTGACCACCGACCAACTTGTCCGCTACAGCAAAGTCATACTCATGGCTTACATCAGCTTCTTCGGGATCCTCGTGATGTACAGCAACTTCACCGACTACCCGTCAAACTATGAATATGTCGGACACATCCTCAGCATGGACACCACACAGGTCAACGAAAACATACGATATCGGGCAATCACCTCACCCATGCTGCACCACCGAATTTACTGGCTGATCATTACCCTCGAAGTGATTTACACCGTTTGTTGCCTGCTGGGCACTTATCACCTTTATCGAAAAATCAACGAATCGGCGGAAGCTTTCCACGAAGCCAAGAAACTCTCGATCATTGGTTTGATGATCGCCATGTTCGTTTATTACGTCTGCCTGCAAACCATCGGCGTTGAATGGTTCGACATGGACACTTCGCAAACATGGAATGCCAAGGACTGGGCCCGGCATATAGTCGATTTCATATTTCCGTTATTGATTTATCTCGTTATAAAAGTTGAGCGCTGAACATTCAGCGCTCATGTGCATCAGGCCAGTTTGCCTTGAGTCGGCAGTATCGGTGCGCGGGGTTTGCGAAACACCAGCACGTTGCCCAGCATGACCAGCACCAACCCGGCCAACGCCGGCGCCGTCCACTGGTAGCCTTCGGCAAACGCCGAAACGTTCAACGCCACCACCGGGAACAGCACTGTGCAATAGGCCGCTCGTTCCGGCCCCATGCGACCGACCAACGTCAGATACGCGGTGAAACCGATTACCGAACCCGGGATCACCAGATACAGCAGCGCGCCAATGTAGCGCGACGTCCATTCCATTTCGAACGGAATGCCTTTGACCAGGCACCACACCGACAGCATCGCCGCGCCGTAGGCCATGCCCCAGGCATTGGTGGTCAGCGGCTTGAGGCCGGCCTTCTGTTGCAGGCTCGACAACATGTTGCCCGCCGAGAAACACAGGGTGCCGCAAAGCGCCAGACCGAGACCCAGCAGGGTTTGCGGGCTGGCGTGATGCCCGGCCAGTTCCGGCCAGAACAACAGGCCCAGGCCAAACAGCCCCAGCGCCCCGCCCATCAGCACATTGCGCGCAATACGTTGGCCGAAGAACACTCGCGCATTCAGGGCGTTCCACAAGGTCGCGGTGGAAAACACCACGGCCACCAGACCGCTGGGGATCCATTGGCTGGCGGTCAGGAAACACATGAAGTTGACGCAGAACAGGCACAAACCCTGCGCCACACAGATCAGATGCCCGCGCCGGTTCATCGGTTGCAGACGGCGGCTGAGCAGCAATAGCGCGAACAACACCAGCGCGGCGAGGCCGAAGCGATAGACGATCGACACCGGAATCGCCACCACGCCCAGTTGCCACTTGAGGGCGATCCAGGTGGTGCCCCAGATCAGTACGGTCAACAAATACAACGACAGGTTCATGGCAGACACTCCTTGATTGGGCTTCAGTGTCCGTCCCTGCCATCTTCCAGCGCTTGCATAAACTTGCGCTTTTATCGGCGCGCAGGCTGGCAGCGCGAAATCTACGGAGTAGGATGCAAGGCGTTGAAGAGAACCGACTGACTATGGCCGCCATCGACACCCTGCAAGTCTTTCAAGCGTTAAATAGCTCGCCGAACGCACGTCTTGTGCACAGCGCCGAGCTGGGTGACGGCTTGTCTGCCGCTTTGTGGACCAACCACCACGATGCGCAGGACTATGAAGCGCCGAGCCATCACACCCTGTCCTGCTACATCGCCGGCGGCACCGGTACATTCCGTCGCGATCAACCCGGACAGAAAGGCGGGCCGGACAAACTGTGCATCCTGCCCGCCGATCATGAGTCGGGCTGGGTGATCAACGGTGATATCCGTCTGGCGCATCTGTATTTCAGCGCCGAACAATTTGCCCTGGGGTGCGTCACGCTGCTGGATCGCGAGCCCCGGGAAATGCAGTTGCGCGAGCAGACTTTTCTCGAAGATCCGCAACAGGCCCAGCGGTTTCGCCAGCTACTCACCCTCAATTGGGACGAACCCGGCGAGCGCTTGCTGACCAGCAGCCTGGCCCACGAATTGATCAGCCATACCTTGCTCAGCCAGGTCGGCGTACGTGAGGGTTTGCGTCTCAAGGGTGGTTTGGCGCCGCACCAGCGCCGGCAACTGGTGGAGTTCATCGACAGCCAACTGGCCGAACCGATCAGCCTCGGGCAACTGGCGGGGTTGTGTGCGTTGTCGGAATACCACTTTGCGCGGATGTTCCGGGTGAGCTTCGGCTTGCCGCCGCATCAGTATGTGCTGGCGCGGCGCCTGAGCCGGGCACGGGAGTTGTTGCGCGGGACGGCGTTGCCGTTGGGGGAGATTGCGCTGGCGTGCGGATTTGCCAGTGCCAGCCACTTCACCAACCGCTTCCGCCAGGTGCTGGGTGGAACGCCCGGCGAGTATCGCCAGGCGTTTTTGCGCTGATCAGAACTCCAGCGTGCTGGACAACGAAATCTGCCGCGAATCGCCCATCGACACGAAGAACCGGCTGGCCGCCGAAGTGTAGTAAGTGCGGTCGAACAGGTTCTTCACGTTGAGCTGGAACTTGACCTTCTGCCCTTCCACTTTGGTGTCGTAGGTGGCGAACGCATCGGCCACGGTGTAGCTCGGCAGCTCGAAATCATTCACTGCGTTACCCGCCCGCTCACCGACATACCGCGCGCCCGCGCCGACCCGAAGTTGATCGCCGCCGATCACGCTGCCGAAGTCGTAGACCGCCGACAGCGAGCCGGTATTTTTTGCCACGTTCTGCAGCTTGTTGCCTTTGTAGTCCGGATCTTCCGTGACCTCGGCATCGGTGTAGGCGTAGCTGCCGATCATGCTCCAGCGGTCGCTGAGCTGGCCGGTCAGGTCCACTTCCAGACCACGGGAACGCACTTCACCGGCAGCGCTGTAAATCGTGGTCGGGCCTTCGGCGTTGGCCACCAGCACGTTGCGTTTCTTGATGTCGAACAGGGCGATGTTGCCGGTGATGCGTCCCGGAATATCGAGGCGCGCACCCAGCTCCCAGGACTTGGCTTCTTCCGGCGCGATGCTGCCGTCGAGCACGGTGCTGCTGCCGCTCAACGGGGCGATGGTCGAGTTCGGTTTGAACGACTCGGTGTAGCTGCCATAGAACGACAGTTCGTCGGTGTAGCGATACACCAGGCCTGCGCGCGGCACCCACTTCTGCCCGTTGCTGTCGGTGTTGGCCTTGAACGGCACGCCTTTGCCGGCGTACTGGTCGTACTCCTGGAAACGCCCACCAGCCACCAGAATCCACTGATCGTTGAGGTGGATCGAGTCCTGCAGGAACACCGAATCGCTGCGCAGCAGATCGGTCTGCGCGCTGTCCGCCGGGCTGACGGTGGAGCCGGCGACTTCACGACCGTACACCGGATTGACGTAACTGAAGGTGCTCAGGCTTTTCTGGCGGATCAGGTCCGCGCGGTAGATCTTGCGGTACTCGTCGTCGACGCCGAACACCAGGTCATGTTGCATGCCCAGCACGTTGACCTTGCCTTCGAGGCTGGCGGTGGTGAAACGGTCGGTGCTGATCGCGCCCTGGGTGCCGTCCATGCTGCGGGTCAGGGTGCCTTTCTTGGTGTCGATCGCCGTCACGCGGACCTGGCTGGCGTCGTAGGTTTCGCGGTTCCAGCTGTAGCCGAAGTGGGCTTTCCAGTCGTCGTTGAGTTCGTGGTCCGCCTCAAAGTGGTAGAGATCCGAGCGACCTTCCATGTCGTTGAACTTCTCGTCGAGACGTTCGTTGCGCGAGATGTCCAGCGGGTGATTGGTGCGTGGGTCGATCAGCGTGCCACGGTCGAACGGCGTCAGGAATTCCCGATGCTCATACGCGAACAACAGCTTGGTGCGCTCGCCGTACCAGGCCAGCGACGGCGCGATCAGGCTTTCACGGTGGGTACCGAAGTTGCGCCAGTAGTCTTCATCTTCATGGTCCAGCACCATGCGATAAGCCAGACCGGAATCGCCCAGTGCACCGGTGCTGTCGAAGGAACCGCCGCTGCCGTTCTTGCCGTCGCCGTAGGTCGAGCCGCGCAGGGTCAAGGCGTTGTACTGGGTCAGTTCAGGCTTCTTGCTGACCATGTTGACCACGCCACCCGGGTCCTGAATCCCGTACAGCAGCGAGGCCGGGCCCTTGAGCACTTCGACGCGATCCACGGTGGCGTTCATCCCTCGGCCCTGCACCACCGGCATGCCGTCGCGCATGATCGAGCCGTTGCGGTTGTCGCCGAAGCCACGGGTCATCACCGAATCCTGGGTGCTGCCCAAAGTGTTGCCCTGGGTGATGCCGCTGACGTTGGCCAGTGCATCATCGAGATTGCGCGGTGCCTGGTCGCGAATGACCTGGGCCGGGATCACGTTGACGGTCTGCGGGATTTCCTGGAGCGAGGCCGAGGAGCGCATCACCGAACTGGTTTCCGGTGGCTGGTAGCTCATCGGTTGATCGATGACCGAGGTGATGTTCGTCGCGCCGAGGTTCAACGCGCCTGCGGTCGGTTGCGGTTCGAGGGCCAGGGTATGGCTGTCGGTGCGGCGGAAGGTCAGGCCGGAACCGTTGAGCAATCGTTGCAGTGCCTGTTCGGCGCTCATCTGCCCGTTGACCGCCGGTGCATTGAGGCCGTACGGCGCTTCGACGGTGTAGACCACGCTCTGGCCGGTCACGCGACTGAAATCGCTCAAGGCCTGCGGCAGCGGTTTGGCAGCCAGGGAAAAACTGAACTGTTTCTGTGGCTGACTGCTGTTGCTTTCAGCGGCCTGCGCCACGCTCATCGGCAGTAACGCCAACGCCGCAAAACTCAGCGCCGAGGCGCCGAACCACTGTTTGACCGAACCCGATTTTGCCCTGGACTTCATTGCTCATGACCTGTGTAGAACCGCAACGGATGCGAATGACTCGCAGTTTCAGTCACTACACGGATGGCGTCGGGATTTACCTCACCACAATTTTGAAAATATTTTCAGCGCAGGATAATCAGCTTGCCCAACACCTGATGCTGCTCGAATCCCAGAACCCCTTGCAGTGAATTCAACACCGCTTGCGGATCCTTGCTCGGGAAACTCCCGCTGACCTTGCGCGCGCCCAGTTCGTCATTCAGCAACACGATCCGCCCCGGGTAATACCGCCGCAGATCCTGCACCACATCGGCCAGTGTCGATTTGTAGTAAGTCAACCAGCCCTGACGCCAGGCCAGTTGCGCCTCGCTGTCCACGGCGTGCAGTTTTTGCGCTGAACCTTCGCCATACGCCACTTGCTGGCCGGCGGTGAGAATCTGTTGTTCGGCGTCTCTTGCCGCCGTTACACCGACGCGTCCGGACAACACGGTGACCTGGGCACCATGAGGTTGCAGGCGCACTTCGAACTGCGTGCCGAGCACCCGCGCCTGGCCCTTCTCGGCCTCGACCACGAACGGCTCGCCGGTGTGGGTCACGCTGAAAAATCCGGCGCCCCGACGCAGTTGAACATGCCGCTCGCCGTGACTGAAATCCACGGCGATGGCGCTGTCGGCGTCCAATGTCACTTGCGATTGATCGGCGAGGGTCACCGTGCGGATCTCACCCGGCGCCGAAACATAATCAGCGCCCAGATCTTCAATCCAGCGCTGCGGCTGCCAACCGGTGCCGAGGCTGATCATCAACAACAGGCAGGCCGCCATTGCCAGCGCTCCGGCCCAACGTCGAACCTGTGGACGGCGCGGCCGGTCCATCGCATTCAGATAGCCCTGCAAGGCGAACGCCTCTTCATCGGCCAGTGTGCGGGCCGGTCCTTCGCTCAATTCCCAGATGACTTGCGCCTGGGCGTAAGCCTCGGCGTGGGCGGGATCGGCATGCAGCCATTGGCTGAAGGTCAGTTGATCGCCGGTGCTGGGGCGGTCGTGCAACAGGCTCAACCAGGCAAAAGCCGCCTGTTCCTGAGCAGGCGTCGGCGTGACGCGGTCGGTGTGATTCACGGTGCTTTCCCTGGCAGGCGTGGCGCGGGTTCGCGCAGGCTGGCCTTGCAGGCCTCGAGGGCGCGCATCATATGTTTTTCCACGGCGCTTTGGGACAGGCCCATGGCTTTGGCGATCTCGGCGTACTTGCGCCCGTGGATGCGATTGAGCAAAAAAATCTGCCGCGTGCGCTCAGGCAACGCGCGCAAAGCCGCTTCGACATGGCGCAGATCGTTGCCCGCCTCGAGCGCGGCTTGCGGTTCGCTGGCGCTGCTGTCCGGTTCATCCGGCTGCCAGCCTTCGTTGACCCGAACCCGCGTGCCTTCGCTGCGCAAATGATCGATGGCGATGTTGCCGGCGCAACGCAACAGATAGGTGCTGAGTTCTTCGACCTGCACCAACGGCCGGCGCCAGAAACGCAGGAACAGATCCTGCACTAGGTCTGCCGCGGTCGCCCGACAGCCGACACGGCGGTTCACCAAAGCTTCCATTTGCGAGCGCTGGGACAGAAACACCTGCAGAAAATGTGCACGAGCGCCGTGGGGTTCGTCGTCGCGGGACTCGGGCGGATGGCTGATCAGCATGTCAGTTCAAGGCCCATGCGACCGGGCTGGCGAGCAGGCTCAGCGCGGCCATGGTCAATGCCAGGCGCGGGCGATAAGGCAACAACAGAACCAGTGCCAATGCGCTGAGCATCAACACAGCGAACCAGTCGACCAGACCGAAGCTCCAGCCATTGCCGGCAACCGCAGCCCATAACGACAGCCCGAGCAGAAGCCATCCACCAAGGCTCAGTCCGCGACGACGCCCTGTTGAAGGTTTGCCACCGAGCAGTTCGTCATGGTGCCGGGGCATCGCCAGGCACAGCGCTGTGAAACCGGAATAACAAAGCAAAAGCGCCAACAACATTCAATTTGTCCCTTGTTCGAGGGAGATGGGTCGGGGGGATTCACGGCGTGTTTTTTTTACAGCAACAACCTGCCTGCCGCGTTGCATTTTCCATGCGGCCCACAGAAGGAACAGGCCGGTGACCAGGCACGTCAGGTCAAAACCGGCCATGGCCCAGTCGTGCCGGATCAACGTCACGCCGAGGTGCTGCGAGGTGCTCAGCGCATTGAGCACTGGCAACGTTCCAAACAGCAGCGCTGCCAGCGACAGCTGCTCGATCCAGGCCTGGTGTCCCGGACGCAACAACGCATGCACCACACTTAAACCCCAGACAATAAAAAACGCGTTTACCTCCCAGCCTGCCCGGCCGGCGAGACCGACCGGCAACAGTCGATTGGCCCAGAAGAACGCCGCCACTGCCGCCACCAGCCCGACCATACCGGCAATGTTCAAGATTTCCACCAGCCGCAGCTCGAAGGGCATCACGCCGCTCTTCGCGTGTTTGAGCTGACGCTTGCCGAGCCAGATCACCAGCCCGGTGCCGATCATCGCTGTACCGGCCAGCCCGCAGAAGAAATACAGCCAGCGCAGCACAGGTGTGGCGAACTTGCCCATGTGTAAACCGTAGAAGCTACCGGCAATCGCCATCGGCAACGCTTTCTCCGGCGTGCTGCCGAGCAGTTGCCCGGTGACGGCGTTGAAAGTCATGTCGTTGCCGTACTCGTACACGACCTGATCGCCACTGGCCCGGGACAACACGGCCGATGCATTGGCATCACCTGGATTGTTCACGGTCACGTACGCGATATGGCCTCCGGGCCAATGCTCATCGGCTCGCACCAGCAGCGGCGTCAGAGACGGGAGAATTGCCGGCTGACCGGAGCGTTCAGGAGTGGGTGTTTCGGGAAACACTTCCTCGAAAAACGCGCTGAAGTTGTTGCCGTAAGTCGCCAGAATGCTGGCCGGCATCACCATCGACATGAAGATCACCAGACTGCTGTAGGTGATCATCAGGTGAAACGGCAGCACCAGAACCCCCACCGCGTTGTGCCCATCGAGCCATGAACGCTGGCCCTTGCGCGGGCGGAAGGTGAAGAAGTCTTTGAAGATTTTCTTGTGGGTGATGATCCCGGTGATGAGCGCGATGAACATCACCATCGCAGCGGCGGTGGCGAGCCAGCGGCCCCACGGGTAAGGCATTTGCAGCTGAAAGTGGAAACGATAGAAGAACTCGCCGCCCATGCTTTCCCGAGGCTGCACTTCGGCGCCGGTTTGCGCATCGAGCGTCTTGCGGATGAATTTGCCGCGCTCGCCGGGTTGAGCTGGCGATTGCTGCCAGCGCACGTTCAGGCCGGGGTCACGAGCATCGGGCAGACCAATGACCCAGCGTGACGCGTCGGGTGCATGTTGTTGCAGATAGTGTTGGGCCAGGGTCAGGCTCGCCTCGGCATTCAACGGGCGTGACGGTATTTCCGGTTGCATCCAGTGGCTGGTCTCGTCTTTGAAATACGCCAGGGTCCCGGTCAGGAAAATCGCGAACAACAGCCAGCCGAAGACCAGCCCGGTCCAGGTGTGCAGCCAGGCCATCGCCTGGCGGAAACCCTCTTTCATGCGTAACCCAGCCCCCGCGCGGCGCCGGAGATCGTCGCCAGAATCACGCTGGGCACCAGCAAGCCGACCCACGCCGACCATGCACTGCGACAGGCGAAACACCAGAGCACGGCCACCAGATAGACCAGGAACGAGACGGTCATGCCGGTGATGACCGCTTCGGCGCGGTTCAGCGGTAGCCACAGGGTCAGCGTGACACTGGCCAGCGCCGCGACCAGATAGCCGCCAAACACCGCCGCGAGCACCCGCGACGTGACGGCCAGACGATAGGACATGGGGAGTGCGGCGAGTTTGGCTTTCATGTTTCGGCCCTGAAACGGTTAACGCCCGGCCAACGAGCCGAGACGACAGACAATCGATATTAATGATAAATATTCTCATACGCAAAAGAGTCTGATTGCCGGCACGCATTCACACCCCTACAATGCGAACCATTCTTGTTCTCTAACGCATCCGCATGCGCCCGGAGTGATGCCGTTGTCGTCCGCCCATCCCGTCGAATCGCTGTACCAGGCCCATCACAGCTGGCTCACCGGCTGGCTGCGGCGCAAACTCGGCTGCCCGGACAGCGCCGCCGATCTGGCCCAGGACACCTTTATCCGGGTGCTGACCGCCCGCGAGCCGCCGGTGATCATCGAGCCGCGCGCATTCCTCACCACCCTGGCCAAGCGTGTGTTATTCAACCATTACCGCCGCCAGGATCTGGAACGCGCCTACCTCGACACCCTGGCGCAGATGCCGGAAGTGGTCGCGCCTTCGGAAGAAGAGAAAGCGATCATCCTGCAAACCCTGATGGAGCTGGACCAGTTGCTCGACGGTCTGCCGCGCGCAGTCAAACGTGCCTTTCTGCTGGCGCAGGTGGATGGCCTGACCTATCCACAGATCGCCGCTGAGCTGGGCATCTCCGTGGCCACGGTCAAACGTCATCTGAACAAGGCAGCGATGCGCTGCTACTTCGCCCTGTGAACCCGCCGATGGATTTTTCATCGCAGGTCGCCGAGCAGGCCGTGCATTGGTTGCTGGAAATGCAGCAGGGCCCGCTGGACCCGCGCCAGCAACAAGCCTGGCAACAGTGGATCGACGCCCACAGCGAACACCGCCGCGCCTGGGAACACATGCAGCGGGTCAATTCGCGGTTGCGGGGTTTGTCGTCGCCACTGGCTCATGCCGCGTTGAACGCGCAGAAGTCCGGCAGCCGGCGTCAGGCGCTGAAGCTGTTGCTGATTCTCGGCGCAGGTTCGGCGGTCACCTGGGGGATGCGCGAGCACAATCCGTTGCCATCGCTGCTGGCCGATTACCGCAGCCCGGTCGGTCAACGGCGCAAGATTTCGCTCGGCGCCGGCGGACAGTTGCAGCTCAACACCGCGAGTGCGGCGGATGTCCGGGGCGACGGTCTGATCCGCCTGCTCGAAGGCGAAATGCTGCTGACCGCCACTCAATCCTTCGAAGTGCAAACCGCCCAAGGCCTGCTGAAAACCCAAGGGGCACGGATCAATGTGCGGCAGTTTGCCGACCGCACGCAGATCGCACTGTTTGAAGGTCGGGTCGAGTTGAGCACACAGGGTCGCGCACCGATGTTGCTGCCGGTCGCCCGGCAATTGAGTTTCAGCGCCACCTCTGTCGGCGAAGCCAAACCGCTGGACGCCAACAGCGGCGCCTGGGCCGACGGCATGCTGGTGGCCGCGCACATGCGCCTGGGTGACTTCCTCGACGAACTCGGCCGCTATCGTCGCGGGCAACTGCATTGCGATACGAAAGTGGCTGACCTGCTGATCTCCGGGACTTATCCACTGGACGACAGCGAGCGGATTCTCGATCTGCTGGAAATCAGCCTGCCGGTAAAAGTGAAGCGCTTTACCCGCTACTGGGTGACGGTCGAAGCCAAGGTTTGATCAACCGCAAAAAATAAATGAGCCGTTTTTCAGATCTGGCGTGACAGAGAAGGAAAGCCCCCCTTGATTCAACCTTCTCAGGAACGTCCTCCATGCACCCCACTCGCCTCACGCCGCTGGCCCGAACCCTGCGCAATATTGTCCTCGGCGCCAGTCTGAGCTTCAGCGCGCTGCCCCTTGCGCAGGCTGCCGAGACCAAGGCTTACCACATCGCCCCGTCGTCGCTGGAAAACGCCCTCAACCAGTTCGGCCGTGAAGCCGGTGTGCTGATCTCGTTCGGCTCGCAAGTCACCAGCGGCGTGCAGAGCCGTGGACTGGAAGGCAACTACACAGCGGAACAAGGTCTGAACGCACTGCTCGAAGGCACCGGCCTGCAAGCCCGCGCCGAAGGTGGCAACGCCTTCAGCCTGCAACCGTCGAGCGATACGGCGCTGGAGCTGGACACCTCGAAAGTGGTCGGCGACTGGCTGGGTGAAGCCGCGCAGGTCAACGTCTTCGAACATCCCGGTGCCCGTGACGTAATCCGCCGAGAAGAATTCGAACGTCAGGGCGCAACTCAGGCCCGCGACGTGCTCAACCGAATTCCCGGGGTCAATGCCCCGGAAAACAACGGCACCGGCAGCCACGACATGGCGCTGAACTTCGGCATTCGGGGCCTCAACCCGCGCCTGGCTGCACGTTCGACCGTTTTGATGGACGGCATCCCGGTGCCGTTCGCACCTTACGGTCAGCCGCAGTTGTCCTTCGCGCCGATCAGCATGGGCAACATGGATGCCGTGGACGTGGTGCGTGGTGGCGGCGCCGTGCGTTACGGCCCGCAGAACGTCGGCGGCGTGGTCAACTTCGTGACCCGGGCGATTCCGGACGCGCCGACCGTCAAGGGCGGCTTCCAGACCGAAACCAGCCCATCGTCCAGCCATGACGGCTTCAAGACCAGCGCCAACCTGCTGGCCGGCGGCACCAACGAGAACGGACTGGGCGGTGCGCTGCTGTACTCCGGCACCCGAGGTGGCGACTGGCGCGAACACAGCGACACGGAAATCGACGACCTGATCCTCAAGGGCAAATACCAGCTCGACGAAGCCAACAGCTTCAACGCCATGGCCCAGTATTACGAAGGCAAGGCCGACATGCCCGGCGGTCTGAATGTCGCCGACTACGATGCCGATCCGTACCAGTCGACTCGGCCGAAAGACCAGTTCTGGGGTCGTCGCACGATGTTCAATTTCGGTTACCGCTATCAGGAAGATCGCCGCGAATTCACCGCCAACACCTTCTTCACCAAGACCCTGCGCAGCGGTTATCTGGATCAGGGCACGTTCCTGTCGCTGTCGCCGCGCGAATACTGGGTTCGCGGTCTGGAAACCCGTTTCGCCCAAGGTTTCGACCTCGGCCCGACCAGCCATGAAGTCGGCGTCGGCTATCGCTACATCAATGAAGCCGGCCACGAATTGCGCTATCGCACACCGATCAGCAGCAACGAATACCCGACCACCAACAGCCGCAACGACCGCGACACCCGTGGCGGCACTGAAGCCAATGCGTTCTTCGTCGATGACCGGATCGACATCGGCAAGTGGACGATCACGCCGGGCGTGCGCTACGAGATGATCGAGTCGCAGCAGACCAACAACCTGACCAACGTCAAATACAAGGGCGACTACAACACCGCACTGCCGGCGTTGAACGTGCTGTATCACCTGACCGACAACTGGAATCTGTACGCCAACACCGAAGGTTCGTTCGGCAGCGTGCAATACAGCCAGATGCCCAACCGCGTGAGCAGCGGCGAAGTGAAACCGGAGAAGGCCCGCACCTGGGAACTCGGCACCCGCTACGACAACGGTGCGCTGCGCGCGGAAATCGGCGCGTTCCTGATCAACTTCGACAACCAGTACGAAAGCAACCAGACCAATGATTCGGTGATCGCCCGTGGTGAAACCCGCCATCAGGGCATCGAGACCAGCGTCAACTACGCCCTCGATGACTTGAGCCCGGCGCTGGCCGGCTTCGATGTCTACGCCACTTACGCCTATGTCGACGCGACCATCCGCGAAGACGGGCCGAACAAGGGCAACCGTGTGCCGTTCTCGTCGAAGCACAAAGGCACGATCGGCGTCGGTTACACCGAAGGGCCGTGGAAGCTCAACCTGGACAGCAGCTTCCAGAGCGACCAGTTCGCCGACAATGCCAACACTTCGAAGGAAAGCGCCGATGGCAGCACCGGCAAGATCCCGGGCTACATGCTGTTCAGCAGCCGCGCCGGGTATGACTTCGGCCCGCAGCTGTCGGACCTGAACGTGGCAGTGGGGGTGAAGAACATCTTCAACACCCAGTACTTCACCCGCTCGTTCGATGACAACAACAAGGGCAAATACGTGGGTGAGCCGCGCACGGTGTATGTGCAGACCTCCGTTGCCTTCTGATAACAACATGCACCTTGCCCTCTCCCCAAAGGAGAGGGGTTTCAAACCCGCCACAAACAAAAACGGGCCTGCAATTGCAGGCCCGTTCTCATTGGGTGACTTATAAAATCAGCGCATCAACTGTTGATCGCTGCCTGTTCGTTTTCCAGAAATTCTTCCTCCAGCAACCGGTCATTCGCCTTTCTTTCGAACGGCACCACAGCGGCTCGCGGTTTGCCCCGCAGTTTGCCAAACAGGTGCTCCAGCGCGTGCTCCAGTTTTTCGGCTGCACCATCGATCGCCTGTTCCAGCGAATCGGCTTTGTGGGTGACGGAAATCGGTTGATGGCCTTTTGGCCGCGCCTCCAGCTGGCAGCGCAAATCATGGGGACCCGGTTTGTCACCGTTCTCGTCGCTCAGATGGACTTCGACACGGGTCAGGTCTTCCTCATAACGGTCGAGCGTGCTCTCAATTGTGGTTCGTACCCACTCCTCCAGTCGTTTGCTGCTTTGAATATGGTTGTCGCTGTTGACTTGGATTTGCATAGTTCATCCCTTATTTCAGCTAGCTCGCAAGAGGCCTTGAACAGGATTTCGTGACCTCTTGATTACAACAATCGGCCCGTGTGACGAACATTTCAACCCCTGAAAAAAGATAAATATTCATACGCAAAAAAAGCCGGACAACCGAGTGAAGCGCTGGTAAGGTCGGGAGTTGGGTCGCCCTGTCACCCTGAAAAATCTGCTCACAATTGGCCATCACCCAACGGGTGCAGACCACGAAAAATCTCCGCCTCTTCCACCAGCCAGTCATGCACCGCGCGCACGCCCGGATGGCTCAGCGCCCCCGGCGCATAGAGCAATACATAGCGTTTGTGATTGGGCACCGAAATTCCGAACGGTACGATCAATGTCCCCCGCTCCAGTTCGTCGTTGAGCAGCGTACGCCGGGCAATCGCCACGCCCATGCCGGCAATCGCCGCTTCGATGGTCAGGTGGTTGCGGTTGAACGTGTGCCCGCGCCGTACGTCGGCACCCTCGAAACCGACAGCGTTGAGATAGAACTCCCACTCCGCATACTCATAACTGCCGCGCCACGCGGTGATGTCGTGCAGCAACGGGAAATGCACCAGATCCGCCGGCCCATGCAGCGGTGGCCGCCCTCGCAGCAGGCCCGGCGCGCACACCGGGAAAATCTGCTCGTCGAGCAAGGCTGTGGATAACAGGCCCGGATAACTGCCGTCGTTCAAGTCGATGGCCAGGTCGAAATCCCCTTCATGTAACGGCACGCTGCTGTCTTCGGCCACCAGCCGCAGCTGGATGTCCGGGTAACGCTGTTGCAGGCGCGGCAGACGCGGGGTCAGCCATTTGCTGAGGAACGACGGAATCGAGCGTACCCGCAAAATCCCGCTGATCATCCCCGCATCGAGACGACGCAATTCCGCATCGATGCTGCCGTAAGCCTCGTTGACCGTGATCGCCAGTCGCTGCCCTTCCGCACTCAGCTCCACACCCCGTGCGCGACGGTGAAACAGGCGAAAGCCCAGGCGCTCTTCCAGTTGTCGGATTTGTTGGCTGACCGCCCCCGGCGTGATGTGCAGTTCTTCGGCACAACGGGTGAATGACAGGTGCCGCGCGGCACAGGAAAACACCTGCAGCCAGACGTAAGTCTGGGCATGCAATTGACGGCTCATGGTTTAGTCCTGCTAAAGGCTTACTTAGGAAGTTTCGTTAGTCACGCTGAAGCGAGGTAGGCAGTATCGCCGACATTGCGCTTGTCCTACAAAAAATGGCGGCGATTCCTACTCCATTGCTTGTAAGGCTTTAGCATGGCTATCAGTGTTTTCGATCTATTCAAAGTCGGCATCGGTCCGTCCAGCTCCCACACCGTCGGCCCGATGCGCGCCGCCGCGACCTTCGCCCAGGCCCTGATCGACCAGCATTTGCTGCTGGATGTGAAGCGGGTCGAAATTCGTTTGTATGGCTCGCTCTCGGCCACCGGCGTCGGTCACGCCACTGACCGCGCAACGGTCATGGGCCTGATGGGTGAATGGCCGGACAGCATCGATCCGTCGACCATCGACCCGCGCATCCAGCAACTGCGGGAAACCGGCCAACTCTGCCTCGCCGGGAAGAGAGACATTGCCTTCAACTGGCAACACGATCTCCTGCTGCTGGACGAGAGCCTGCCCTACCACCCCAACGCCATGTCGCTGACAGCCTTTGGCGAATCTGCCGAGCTGTTCACGCAAACGTACTACTCGGTCGGCGGCGGTTTCATCATCGAAGCGGCCGAAGCCGAATCCGGCGTAGCACCGGCAAGTGACGTCGAGTTGCCCTACGACTTTTCCAGCGCCGTCGAACTGCTGGCGCTGTGCAAGCAGCACAACCTGCGGGTTTCCGAACTGATGATGGCCAACGAACGGGCCTGGCGCAGCGACGCCGAGATCCGTCAGGGCCTGCTGCATATCTGGTCGGTGATGCGCGAATGTGTCGAGCAAGGTTTGCGTCACGAAGGCGTGCTGCCTGGTGGTCTGAATGTTCCGCGCCGTGCGGCGAAATTGCACCGCAGCCTGCTGGAAATCGGCAAACCGAACGTCATCAGTTCGACCCTGTCGGCGATGGAGTGGGTCAACCTGTTCGCCCTTGCCGTCAACGAAGAAAACGCCGCCGGCGGGCGCATGGTCACCGCGCCGACCAACGGTGCCGCCGGGATCATCCCGGCCGTCCTGCACTACTACATGAAATTCAATCCGGACGCGTCGGACGATGACGTGGTCGCATTCTTTCTGGGCGCGGCCGCCGTCGGCATCCTGTGCAAGAAAAACGCTTCGATCTCCGGCGCCGAAGTCGGCTGCCAGGGCGAAGTCGGCTCCGCTTGTGCGATGGCCGCTGCGGGCCTCGCCGATGTTCTGGGAGCCACGCCGGAGCAACTGGAAAACGCCGCCGAAATCGGCCTGGAACACAACCTCGGCCTGACCTGCGATCCGGTCGGCGGCCTCGTGCAGGTGCCCTGCATCGAGCGCAACGCTATCGCTGCGGTGAAGGCGATCAACGCTACGCAAATGGCTCTGCGCGGCGATGGCAAACACTTCATCTCCCTCGACCGGGTGATCCGCACCATGCGCGATACCGGCGCCGACATGCATGACAAATACAAAGAGACTTCACGGGGCGGCCTGGCCGTGAGCTGGGTGGAGTGCTGAGGAGCGCTCCCTGACCGCCCGTAACACGTGAGCCCGAGCAAGAATAATAACGAGGCAAAAACGATGACCGATGTACGCACACCTGCTGCCGAAAATCCTGCTGTAGACCGCACACGCAATAACGAAACCGCCCACAAGGGCTGGAGCAAATTCGACACCACCTGGATGCTCGGCCTGTACGGCACCGCCATCGGTGCCGGTACGCTGTTCCTGCCGATCAACGCCGGGGTCGGCGGCTTCTGGCCGTTGCTGATCCTGGCGTTGCTCGCATTCCCGATGACCTTCTTCGCGCACCGTGGCCTGACCCGCTTCGTGCTGTCGGGCCGCTCCGGTGACATCACCGAAGTGGTGGAGGAACACTTCGGCATCGGCGCCGGCAAGCTGATCACGCTGCTGTATTTCTTCGCGATCTTCCCGATCCTGCTGGTGTACAGCGTGGCGCTGACCAACACCCTGAGCAGCTTCCTCGAACATCAACTGCACATCGCCCCGCCACCGCGCGCGGTGTTGTCACTGGCGTTGATTCTCGGTTTGATGGCCATTGTGCGTTGCGGTCAAAGCGTCATCGTCAAAGCCATGAGCGTGCTGGTGTATCCATTCGTCGCCGCGTTGCTGCTGCTCGGCATCAGCCTGATTCCGAACTGGAACGGCGCATTCTTCGCCAGCGCCCAGGAACCGATGGAAATGTCGGTATTCCTCAAGACCCTGTGGCTGGCGATTCCGGTGATGGTGTTCTCGTTCAACCATTCGCCGATCATTTCCGCCTTCGCCGTCGAGCAGAAACAACGCTACGGCGACCAGGCCGAACGCAAGAGCAGCGGCATCCTCGCCATGGCCCACGGCATGATGGTGGTGACGGTGATGTTCTTCTGCTTCAGCTGCGTGCTGGCACTGTCGCCGGCGGATCTGGCAGCGGCCAAGGCGCAGAACATTTCGATCCTGTCGTACCTGGCCAATCACTTCCAGACGCCGGTCATCGCCTACGCCGCGCCGCTGATTGCGCTGGTGGCGATCACCAAATCCTTCCTCGGCCATTACATCGGCGCCAGCGAAGGCTTCCAGGGCATGATCGTCAAAAGCCTGCGCGGTCGTGGCCGGGTGATGTCGGCCAGCTGGCTGAATCGTGCGACCGCGCTGTTCATGATCCTCAGCTGCTGGGCCGTGGCGACTTTCAACCCGAGCATCCTCGGCATGATCGAAACCCTCGGCGGGCCAGTGATTGCCTGCCTGTTGTTCCTGATGCCGATGTACGCGATCCGCCGTGTGCCAGCCTTGCGCCAGTATTCGGGCCAGGTGTCCAACGTGTTCGTGGTGCTGATCGGCCTGATTGCACTGTCGGCGATCATCTACTCGGTTCTGCCCTGAAACGGGCCGTAAACGAAAAAGGCGAGCCATGGGCTCGCCTTCTTTTTGGCCGGTTTCATTGTTCGACAATTTTCCCGGCATGTCCCTTGCTACATCGTTGAAGGAGACAAGACCACGGAAGGGCCGACGGTCAGGTTTGGCGAACCAACCCGATCAAGGCCGGTCAACAACTGCACGTTCAATCAGGCGGTGACGCATCATGGACAATCCTTTTCAGATCATTACCGATGCTTTCGCGCCGGACTATCAGATCAACCTGAGCATTCAGGGCCTCGACGGCAGCATCATGCTGACCCTTTCCAACAGCGGCCGGATCGTCGCCAAACGGATGATCAGCGCCGAACAGCGCAACGACCCCAAACGCCTGAAACGACTGGTGCAAAGCATCCAGTTCGGCATCGCCATCGAACAGGGCCACAGCGCCATGGCGATCCTCGAAGCCATGACCCGTGGCGACGGGCTCAACCCGCCACCGCGGCAGATCAAGGGCCAGCATCGACCCTCGATCGGTCTTTAAAGCTCGCCCTTTTCGATCTCCGGGTGTTCGCCGGAGCCCGCACCGAGCTTGCGTTGCGGCTTCTCGATTTTCACCGAAGGGAATTGCGAAGAGGCGTAACGCACTACCAGGATCGAGAACGCCAGCAGCAGAATCCCGCCACACAGGTAGATGATGCCCATGTCCGGCGGATTGTGGTGCGAGACGTTGGAAATCAGCAGGCGCGTCAGTGCGGTGATCGCCACGTAGATCAGGAAACGCACCGGCATGTGGTTGGTCTTGAAATAAATCCCGACCATCGCCCCCAGTTCCAGATAGATGAACAGCAACAGAATGTCATCGATCTTGATGTGCCCTTCCTCGAGCATCCCGAGAAACTCCATCACCGCCGCCCAGGCGGTCACCGCACCAATGGCGAACAGCGCCAGGTAGTGGAAGGTCTCGACGAACAGGTTGCCCAGGGACTCGGCCAGTTGATGCACGTTTTGCCGCAGTTTCTCGGCCCAGTTGATTTTCACGATGAAGGTTCCTTAGCCCGGTTCGAGCGGATGTTGCGCATTGGACGTGACGGTTATTGCACACGTACTCATATGCATGCAGAAAAGAGGCCACGCCATCATGGCGAGGCGCCGCGAAACCTGCGCCGTGGCGTTTGGTCGCACCTGTGCATGACCGTCGGGCTGACAAAATCCGAATCCGGTCTACATTAAAAAGCCACTACCCAAAGCGCAGGGATTCGCTTATCCTTTTCGCTGTATATAGATACAGTAGTCGCAAAGACAACTTAATGTGAAGGCATGTGAGGTGGTGAATGGCCGTCGAAGTGGTATACCGCAGCAGCCGAGATCTGGAGCGCTTGTTCATGGATAAAGCCGAAGCTGACCGTCATGACAAAATGCTCGAACTGGCCGAACTGTTGGCCGAAGTGCTGGAAAAAGCCGTTCCTTCGTTGAGCGAGCAGCAAGTGGAAGAAGTCGGGATCTACATGGCGAAGAACCGCGATGTGTTTGCCCGGGCGTTCAAGAGCCAGCCTGATGCCCTGTCGGAGCTGATCAACGCACCGGCCGCACCGGTTGTAGCAACCGAGACGGCAGACGCAGCCGAACCGGCAGAAGCCCCAGCCAAACCCGCCAAGGCGGCGAAGGCTGCAAAGTAAGCGACACTTGAATTGAATAGCCCCTGAGTTGAACGACTCAGGGGCTTTTTCATGCCCGGACAAATCTCAGCGATACAACACTTTCTCCGCCAGTTCATCCGCCACCCGCGCCGGCGAACGTTTTTCTGCCTGGGCGTGGGCAAACACTTCGGTCAGTCGCGAACTGATTTTCGACAGGTGCGCGGTGATGGTCGTGAGTTCTTCGCCACGGTGCTTGAGGGATACGTAGATCAAGCCACCGGCATTGATCACGTAATCCGGCGCATACAGGATGCCACGCCGTTCCAGCTGATCGGCCACATCCAGATGCGTCAGTTGATTGTTGGCCGACCCCGCCACCGCCGAGCAGCGCAACTGGGTGACCGTGTGGCTGTTGAGCACACCGCCCAAACCGCACGGCGCAAGAATGTCGCACGGCGTGCTGAGTAGAGCGTCGTTGGCAATCGGATGGGCGTTGAGCTGCTCCATCGCCAGTTGCACCTTGCCATGGTCAATGTCGCTGACCAACAGTTCGGCCCCCGCTGCGTGCAACTGCTCCGCGAGCGCAAAGCCGACATTGCCCAGCCCCTGAATCGCCACGCGCAAACCTTCGAGGTTGTCGCTGCCCAGCCGCGCCATGGCGGTAGCGCGGATGCCAGTGAACACGCCCATTGCCGCGTGCGGCGCCGGGTCGCCGGCGGACGTGGTGCTGGTGACATGCTGAGTCTGCTGGGCGATGCAGTCCATGTCCGCCACCGACGTGCCGCTGTCGATGGCGGTGATGTAGCGGCCGTCGAGTTGCTCGATGCAACGACCGAAGGCTTCGAACAGCGCGCCACGGTTTTCCACATGGGCCGGCCGTACGATCACGGCGACGCCGCCGCCCTGGGCCAGACCGGCCAGCGCGGCTTTGTAACTCATGCCCTGGGCCAGGCGTATGGCGTCCGCGACGGCGGACTCGTCGTTCGGATAGGCAAGATAACGACACCCGCCCAGGGCTGGCCCGAGGCGACTGTTATGGATGGCAATGACCGCCTTCAATCCGGAGACCGGATCAACGCTAAGGTGCAGCGATTCCAGGCGAGTGCTTTGCATGAGAGCGAACATCGGCAGGCTCCCGAATCACTTCTGGTAGTCGCCAGTATAGGCTTGCGCCCAAAAATTGCTGAAGCGCACGGGAATAAGGCCCGACAGCGACCAATGCGTTGCGGCATAACCCGATGGCAGAGCGGCGCGGCACTGGACGAATGTCAGAGACGGGGCTAAAACGAGGCATTCTCCGGAGATTTTGATGAGTCCGCGCCAACGTTTTTTCGAGTGTCTGCACCGTTCACCGCCTGCGCTGCTGGAGGCAGCGTTGTGGATGGCCGCCGAGCACGATAAGCACGTCGATCCCGATGCGCTGTTGCAGGACTTCATCGCGCTGCAGCAACGGGTCAGCTTTGGTTTGCCGTTGTTGCCAGTCAGCGAGCTGGCGCAACCGATGTTGCGGCGCATGGTCGAGCTGGGCTTCGCGCAAGACGATTTTGCGCCAGTGCGCCCGCAGGCGGCGCTGCTGAACAAGGTGTTACAGACCCGCCGCGGTCAACCACTGGCTCTGGCGTTGATTGCTCTGGAACTGGCCCGAGGCCTGGAGATTCCGCTGGTGGGCGTGAACTTCCCCGGGCATTTCCTGCTGAAGGTTCCCGGCGCCGATCACCTGCTTGATCCGTGCGGTGGACGGCGCCTGTATCCGAACGATTGTCGCGAACTGCTGCATCGCCAATACGGCCACCAGATGCAACTCAAGGCCGAACACCTGCTGACCGCCACACCACTGCAAATGCTGCAACGTCTGTCACGCAATCTGCGTCAGTTGCATTTGACCCACGATGACTACATCGCGGCGCTGATTGATGCCGAGCGAGTGCTCGAACTGGGCAATGCCAGCGTCGCCGACTACCTGGCCCGGGCCAGTCTGTATCAACGTCTCGACTGCCCGAACGCCGAGCGCTTCGATCTGGAGCATGCGCTATTGCTCAGTGACGACCCGATTCAGCGGCTTCGCCTGACGGAACGGCTGGGGCATCTGCCGCCCAATTCGGTGGTGCACTGACTGACGCCGCCGAAGGCGAACGCACCTGAATGATCAGCAACGCCGCAATCACCGCCGGAATCGCGCAGAAGAAGAAAATCTGCTCCACCGGAATGTGCATCGCCAGCAACAGGCTGCCGAACAACGGCCCGAGAATCGATCCGAATCGTCCGACACCCAACGCCCAACCAGTGCCGGTGGCGCGCACGTGGGCTGGATAGAAATTGCTGGCGAACGCATTCAGCGTCAATTGCCCGCCGATGATGCAGAACCCCGCCGCAAACACACAGGCCACCAGATAGCGCGGATTGTCGTGATTCAGGCCCAACAGAATCGTGCACAGCGCCGCACCGGCCAGTACCCCGGACAGCAGACGCACCTTGCGTTTCATACGGTCGGCGAACCAAGCCATGCAGATCGCCCCCAGCGTACCGGCGAACAGGAACATCGACGTCACCAGGTTCGCTTCATTGAGCTTCAGGCCACTTTCCAGCAGCAGCGACGGCAGCCAGCTGATCATGAAATACAGCAGAATCAAGCTGACGAAAAACGTCGCCCAGATCAGCAGGGTCGGACGCGCATAGCCGTTGCGGAACAATTCCACCACGGTCAGTTTGCTGCCCTGCTCGCGCTCGTTCTGCTCGACCGATGCAGCAGGCGGTTGCCAGTCCGGCAGCATTCGCGCGGTGACCTTGCGCAGGCGCGCATACGGCGGTGCGTCACGCAGCAGTCGTGGCAAGGACTCCGGCAACATCCACCAGAGAAACGGGAACAACAGCAGCGGCGTGACACCGCCGGCGAGGAACACCGCCTGCCAGCCGAATCGATCAATGAACCCGGCCGCAACAAAACCACCCGCCGCCCCGCCGAACGAGAAGCCGCAGGCCGCGAGCGTCACCATCAGCGTGCGCAGGCGCGGTGGCGAATATTCCGACATCAACGCCATGGCGCTGGGCATTGCGCCGCCCATGCCGATGCCGCAGATGAAGCGCGCGATCATCAGGGTGTTCAGGGAATTGGCGAACACCATCAGCACCGTGAGGCTGGCGTAGATCAGTACACAGGCGAGCAGAATCCGCCGCACACCGAAACGGTCGGCCAGCGGCGTCACGGCCAGCGAACCGAGAGTCAGGCCCAGCAGGTTGGCGCTGAACACCGGGCCGAACGCGGACTTCTCCAGACCCCAGTCCTGCGCCAACGCCGGTACCACGTAACCGAGCACCTGGGCGTCATAGCCGTCAGTGACCAGCAGCAAGGCGAGAAGAATCAGGAGCAACCACTGAAAGCGGGACACAGGACGGGCGTCGAGTGCCGCCCGGAAGCTGGCAATCTGGTTGTGCATCGCAAGGTACCTGTTTTGTTTTTATGTTTTTTTGCGGGTAACCCGAATGGCTCCCGTGCGCTGCACGGGAGCCATCAAATGCTACTTCGGCGTGTCCGGCTGATTCGCCGGATGCGCCGCAATGAATGCCGGATGTTCAGCGGCCAACGCGGCCACCCGACGAATCCGTGGAAAAGCCTCCAGCGAAACGTTGAAACGCTCGGCCGCGTACAGCTGCGGAATCAGGTACACGTCAGCCACGCACGGCCACTCGCCGAAACAGAAGCCGCTGTCGCCGATCAACTGCTCCAGTGTCGCCAGCCCCTGACTGATCCAGTGGCCGATCCATTCGTTCACCTGCGTTTCGTCATGGCCCAGACCGCGCAGGCGATTGAGCACGCTGACGTTGTGCAGCGGATGTACGTCGCAGCCGATCACCGCCGCCACGCCGCGCACCTGGGCGCGGGCAACGAGGTCTTCGGGCAGCAACGGCACTTGTGGATAACGCTCTTCCAGGTACTCGATGATGGCCGGCGACTGAATCAGCAGCTTGCCGTCGTCAGTGCGCAGCGCTGGCACGCGGCCCTGGGGATTGATCGCCAGGTACGCCGGTTGTCGATGTTCGCCACCGGGCGGTGCGATCAGGTTGACCGGCAGCGCCTGATAGTCGAGGCCCTTGAGTGCCAGCGCGATCCGCACCCGGTATGACGAGGTGGAACGGTAATAGGTATAGAGATCCATGAGCCGCTCCTGTCAGCGTGCCGCCAGCACGGTGCCACGGCATTCGCCGAAACCGATGGAGGCAAAACCTTCGCGGGCGCAGCGAGCGCGCAGGATGATTTCGTCACCGTCTTCAAGGAACTTGCGCACTTCGCCGGAGGCCAGCTCGATTGGCTTTTTACCGCCCTCGGTGATTTCCAGCAGGCTGCCGAACTGGCCGTTTTCAGGGCCGGACAACGTGCCCGAACCGAACAGGTCACCGGCCTGCAACTGGCAGCCGTTGACGCTGTGATGCGCGACCATTTGCGCGACGGTCCAGTACATGTAGCGGGTGTTGCTCAGAGTCAGGCGATGGGCCGGCAGGTTCTGCTCACGCATTTTCTCGGTGAGTAGCAACACCTCCAGCTCGATGTCGAAACCACCGCCATCCTGATCGCGCTTGTCGAGCAGGTACGGCAGCGGCTGTGGATCGCCTTGCGGACGCGCCGGTTGCGCGGTACGGAATGGCGCCAGCGCTTCGGCGGTCACCACCCATGGCGAGACGCTGGTGATGAAGCTCTTGGACAGGAACGGGCCGAGCGGCTGGTATTCCCACGCCTGGATGTCACGGGCCGACCAGTCGTTGAGCAGACAGAAACCGGCGATGTGTTCTGCGGCATCGCCAATGGCAATTGGCTCGCCCATCTCGTTGCCCTGACCGATCCAGATGCCCAGCTCCAGTTCATAGTCCAGACGCGCGCAAGGGCCGAAGGTCGGTTCGGTCGCACCGGCCGGCAAGGTCTGGCCTTTCGGACGGCGGACGTCGGTGCCGGAAGCACGCACGGTGGACGCACGACCGTGGTAGCCGATCGGCACGTGTTTGTAGTTCGGCAGCAGCGGGTTGTCCGGGCGGAACAGTTTGCCGACATTCTGCGCATGCTCGATGCCGACGTAGAAGTCGGTGTAGTCACTGATGCGCGCCGGCAGGTGCAGCTGGCAATCGGCAGCCAGCGGCAGCAGTTTCGCGCCCTGGGCTTCGATGTTGCCGCGAAGGGTGCTGCCTTCGCTGAACAGTTCCAGCAGTCGTTCGCGCAAGGCAACGCGAGCGTCGCGGCCGAGTTCGAAGAAGGCGTTCAACTGACCGCCGTGCATGGCTTCGACTGCACTGCGCGCGACGCCGTCGAACAGCCCGGCCTCCAGCGCCACTTGCAGATCGAAGATGTGTTCGCCAATCGCCACGCCCGCGCGCGGTGCCGAGCCATTGAAGCTGAACACACCCAGCGGCAGGTTCTGCAACGGGAAATCGGTGTGGCCATTGGCCGAAGCGACCCAACTGCGGGTGATGGAATTCTGAGTCATGGGTTATCTCCGGGTCGGGTCGAACGTGGCGGGCAGCGTGGCCCAGCAGGCGTCGTAAGTGGATTGCAGTTGCGGGCAGTCGAGGGCGAAGCGGCTTGGGCGCAGCACCTGGCTGGTCTCGAACATGAAGGCCATGGTGTTGTCGATCTTCGCCGGTTTCAGGTCCGCGTTGATGGCTTTGGTGCAGGTCTCGCCGTCCGGTCCGTGAGCGCTCATGCAGCTGTGCAGGGACGCACCGCCGGGCACGAAACCTTCGGCCTTGGCGTCGTATTCGCCCTGGATCAGGCCCATGAATTCGTTCATCAGGTTGCGGTGGAACCACGGCGGACGGAAGGTGTTCTCGGCCACCATCCAGCGCGGCGGGAAGATCACGAAATCTAGATTGGCCAGGCCGTGGACGCTGGTCGGCGAGGTCAGCACAGTGAAGATCGACGGGTCCGGGTGATCGAAACTGACGGTGCCGATGGTATTGAAGCGGCGCAGGTCATATTTGTACGGCACGTTGTTGCCGTGCCAGGCGACCACGTTCAGCGGCGAGTGATTGAGTTCGGTGCCCCACAACTGGCCGAGGAATTTCTGCACCAGTGTGGTCGGTTGTTGCAGGTTTTCGTAGGCGGCAACCGGGGTCAGGAAATCCCGTGGATTGGCCAGACCGTTGCTGCCGATCGGCCCCAGATCCGGCAGGCGCAGCGGCGCACCGTGGTTCTCGGCGATATAACCGCGCGCCTGCGCATCGAGCAATTCGACGCGGAATTTCAGGCCCCGTGGCAACACGGCAATTTCCAGTGGTGCCACTTCCAGCACACCGAGTTCGGTGGCGATACGCAGGCGCCCCAATTGCGGCACCAGCAGCAGCTCACCGTCGGCGTTGAAGAACACCCGCTCCATCGAACGGTTGGCACAGTAGTGGTAGATGCTGATGCCGGCCGGTTTTTCGGCAGCGGAATTGGCCGCCATGCTCACCAGTCCGTCGATGAAGTCGGTCGGCTCGGCCGGGATATCCAGCGGGTTCCAGCGCAGGCGATTGGGGGTGACTTCACCCAACGGACCGCCCGCCAGTTGCCGCTCCAGTTTGGCGAATGCCGGGTGATTGGCCGACGGCTGGATCCGGTACATCCAGGTACGCCGCGCTTCGCTGCGGGTCATGGTGAACGCGGTGCCGGAGAACAGTTCGGTGTACAGACCGTAAGGGGCTTTCTGCGGGGAGTTCTGGCCGACGGGCAGTGCGCCGGGCAACGCTTCGGAGCTGAATTCGTTGCCGAAACCGGACTGGTAAGCCAGGGCTGAATCGAGGTTCATGGAGCCTCCTGAACAGGGAGTCGGCATGGCCGGACGCTCTGGGTCGGAGGTCTTGGCACGCCGGGGTTATTTTTATCGTAATTCAATTACGCATAACGTAATTTGCTCGCTATCCAGCGTCAAGCTATAAAGACGCCCATTCGTTCCGGGACACGGCAGCACCATGGAAAAAACCAGCGACAGCAACGGCAAACAGAAAGTCCGCTCCGCCGAAGTCGGCACCGACATCCTCAAGGCCCTGGCCGAGTTGTCGCCCTCCACTTCGCTGTCGCGCCTGGCCGAACATGTGCAGATGCCCGCGAGCAAGGTTCACCGCTATCTGCAGGCATTGATCGCCAGTGGTTTCGCCGAACAGAACACCGCCACCAACCATTACGGTCTCGGCCGCGAAGCGTTGCGTGTGGGTCTGGCCGCACTCAACAGTATGGACGTGCTGAAAGTCGCCGCCCTGCCGCTGTCCGAACTGCGCGACGAACTCAACGAAACCTGTTTCCTCGCCGTGTGGGGCAATCAGGGCGCGACCGTGGTGCACATCGAGCCGGCGGTGCGTGCGGTGACCGTGGTGACGCAACTGGGCTCGGTGCTGCCGCTGCTCAGCTCCTCCACCGGACTGGTCTTCGGCGCCTACCTGCCACACCGGGAAACCGACGAATTGCGCGAACAGGAAATCGCCGTCGGCGGCCATCCGCTGGCGGACGAAAAGGCCTATTCGGCGTTGTGCGAACAGATCCGCGAACGCGGTCTGCATCATGTGCACGGTTTGCTGATGCCCGGCGTCGACGCCCTCTCGGCACCGGTGTTCAACGCCCTCGGGCAGATCGCGGCGGTGTTGACCATCGTCGGCCCGACGTCGCTGTTCCACGCCGACGAAAACGGCCCGGCGGCGCAGCGGTTGCTGGCTGCGACGCGGGCCGTGAGTTGGCGGATGGGGTTTGACGCCCGCTAGTCGGATGACTTCAATCGGTTACAGCAACAGCGTCTGGCTATCGCTGGCCGACTCTTCTTTCAGGATATCTTCGAGCAGTTCCTGAAAGCGGTCGTAGCCAAGGCTCTGACCAGTGGCCGAAGCGACCAGACCGATGACGGTGTTGGCGTCTCCCAGAAGCTGAATCAGGGTCTTCTGAGCCTTGGTCGCTTCTTTCCCGCCGGGAACCAGAGAAGCCAGATCCAGCAACGCATCCTTGAAATGGTTGAACGCCGTTGCTCGATCTCCGTACTTGTAAGCCTGGGCGCCCTCAAGAACATTTTTGGTGATCTGCACGGCCGAGAGTGCCAGCCCCACCGGTGGAATGACCATGCTGACGACGGTTGCCGCAAGGACAGCGGTGTCATAAACCAGCTTGCCGATGATTTCGCCGAGGCTGGTTGTTTGAGCGTCCACATCGGAAATAATCCGCTCTATGCGGGCATTGTAACTTGCCCGCAATGACTGCACACGGCTGTTCATCTCAAGCACGGGCGGGCTTTCGGAGATGTTCTTGAACTCGATGTTATTGACGAAAGTCCCGATGATCGGTTGCTCGATGTATTTGACCCGCTCATAGATATATTGGCCGAGACCATTTTCCTTGATCGACGCAAAAAGCTGGTTCATCGGGCGATAGTGGACACCGTCTGGGGCGTTGGGCGTGTAAAGAATCTCAGTGATTCTCCCGCCCTCTACCAACCTGAAAACGTAGACGCCTTCAATCAGACAGCGCTTTAAATGCAGTTTGAATACTGCACTGTGTTGCACGCTGGTTACCGTTTCTCCAAAAGGAGGAAACGATGGATCCGAGGCCTTGTCCAGCCCTGCGATCAAACTATTCAACTGCTCAGCCAACCCACTGGACATCTCGCCGGAAAAATGGCTGGACAATACCGCCCGGTACATTTCGGCTTGCTGCGTTCTGAAATGTACTTCCCGCTTCAGCTCATACTCCGGATGTTTATTGTTCAGATAAACCGTACGCAACATGGCAATGTACTTTTCTCCCGGCCGCAAAGTGCGGGACCAACTTGCCAAATGACGGATATCAAGATTACGCAGTGCTGGATGGCCCGCATTTACTCGAAATCGCGGAAAAACGCCTACCAGTTCGCCATCGCTTTCATGCGCATAGAACGGCGTCTCTTTGATAATGATCCGGGACAACGTAACTTCTTTACCTTGCTCCAGCTCGACAATAATCTCATCCGGATTGACTGCGACGATTTCCCCGGATGCTTTTAGCAAGTCTTCAATGTTCTGTTTTATGAGATCGCGGCAAAAAGTCTCATAAGGAACAATGCCGGCTTCGCGCGTGTTGACGGTATAGAGGGCTTTCAACTCCGTATTCAACCGAGCGTAACGCTGACGAAGATCGGCATTCGCTTTTCGGTAACCTGCCGGTTGTACAAGACTCTCCTGGGCCAGGTCCCAGGAAACCTGATAGAAAACCGCCTCTGCAAAAATCCCTTCCGGTGCTTCGGGCCATTCGTAAAAGGTTGCGCCTTTCCAGGCACTCGGCAGTTGCTGAAGCTGTTTCACGTACTTCGACAATGCCACCCTTTCTTGAGGGTGCGCCTGGGACGTCAGATAGCTCACTCCCTCATCAGTCCTGACCCAGCCGGCCACCTGAAACTCGAGTTCGCGAATATTGGGGAACACGTACCAATCCCTGCCACCTGGCGAGCCTGGGGCGTACAAGGCGCAGGCGCCATAGGGGTTGCTCTTTTGCTGGAAAACCATCAGATCCCTGAAACCAAATCGGTAACCTTTCAACACGAACGCCGATGCCGAAATACTGCGGTCACCCTGCTGGAAGCGTTCGACCATTTCCATGCTCGGCTGATTGAGGTGTCCCTGCAAAGTCGCCGAGAACGCGCTGAAAGCGATGCGGGTTGCCAGGGCCCCCAACAATGCGATTTGCACACCGTAATCATCAAAGGATTTTCGAAGCGCTTCGAAGTAATCCGAACGGATATCGATACCAGACAACCAGTTTTCCAGGCGAGCTTGAGTCAAGCCTGAAGGAATTTGACCTTCGAACTTCATTTCAGAGCGGTTGTTCTGATCATGCAGACCGAACAATGCCAGCTCCAGTAACGAACGTTTATCCTCTTGAACCAGCGTGCGACCGGCCATCTGAACCCTGAAGCGGGAAATAACGCTGACACTCTCTGGATCAATCCGAGCACCCAATGCACTGTTCGTCCATTCCAGAACACGTGCGGATGCGTAGCTCTTCAAGGATGCCGACTTTCCCAGCAGTCGCCTGAGTTCCGCCTCCTGCTCAGTCATTTGCTGCTTCAGGTATTCATACTTCTGTTGATTGTTCGAGCTGGTGTTTGCGAGCCATTGCGGGCGAAAATCGAAAGTATCTTTTAAATCGTTCATTGCGAGTTCCTTGCAGCATCAAAAGCTAAATGACACAGTGTCATTTATTCATTGCAACAAAGTTAACGCCCCACAAACCCGACTAAAACAAGCGACCCGTTACTTCACATTTTGAATATTTAATAATTATCTCCGAGAAGAAACCGAACAAATAAATCAGCCCTCTGCTGTAACGCCCACTACACATCCAGACCCAGCTTTTTTGCACTGGCTACCGCTTGTGTTCTGCGCTCGACACCCAACTTCCCGTGTATACGCCTGGCATGAGTCTTTACTGTATGTAAGGAAATAAATAGCTGATCTGCAATCTGTTGATTGGAATACCCTTTGGCAATCAGTCTCAAAACTTCCAGTTCTCGCTGACTGAGCAATGCACCACTGTTCGAACTGACTGCACAAGGTGTCTCGGCAGCGCTGTCAGCCAGTTCCGGCCGGCGCATTTTCAGTTCATGCAGTGCCTGATGCAGTCCATGCAGGCTGGCCATTTCACAGCCCGCCTGCAAATGCGATCTGGCCAACAATTCGTCACCCCATGCGAACGCCACCTCGGCCAATGCCAGGTGCAAGTCGGTTTCCAGAGAAAGCATTTTGCAATGCCGGGCGATTCCCAGAAGCTGCTGGAGGCGCACTACGGAACCATGAGCTTTGTGCAATCCAGCCTGGGCGAGGATAAGCAGGTACTCGATACGCGGAATCAGCTCCAGAGTCGCAGGCGGAGCCTGTAATGCACCGGGTCCCTGATAGTGTCGCAGCAAGCGGGTCATGGCCTCGCAAACTAGTTCGTTACGCCCTTGCTGCAGCCAGAAAAGACTGCTGGCGTGCAACAATGCACCGCGATAGACCGTGTCCGGAATCTGCCGTAATTGCATCAGCCGCTCGGCATCGCGCAGATACACGAAAGCCTGTTCGTAGTCCGCCTGGTTGGCGGCCAATTGCGCCAGCCCGATGAAACCATACAGCACGCGCTTGTCATGGTTGCGCTTGCAGTCCTCCAGGCCGACCTGGAAAAACGCTGCGGCACGAGTCTCCAAACCCTGACTCAATGCCAGCCGCCCTCGGCGTAACGCGATTCTTCCCAGCAATGGTGTCGGCCGGTTCGGTTGCTTGCCAAGCAAATCATGAACATTGGCCAGAAGACTTTCAGCCCGAGACGCTGTGCCGCGCTGCTCCAGCAATTGCGCATGATCGAGCTCAAGCAGTGCCTCGAAAACCAGCGAACCTTGCGCTCGTGCCAGACACAGCGCCTGGCGGTTACAGGCGTGCGCAACGTCGAGTTCGCCTCTTAAAAGTGCTTGTTGGGTCAATCCGGACAAACACAGTGCCCGAGCGATCCAGCTGTCCGCATCCAGCACTTCCAATGCTTGAGAGAAATGCTCTTGAGCAGCCTCCATCCGCCCCTCGAGATGCGCCAGCCAACCGCTCAACGCCTGGAAGCGTGCAATCAGCTGACACTCACCCTGTGCAGAGGATTGCGGCAGGAAAAACGAAAGACGCGCAATACACCGCGCCGCCTGTTCAAAGCGACCGGCAAACAGCAACGCCGCCGTCATCAATCCGACCAGCTGTGGCGAACTCATTGTCAGCTCACCGCCCTGGATTTCATGCAGCCGCAACAACAGCACCACCGTCTGCTCTTCGAACAGATGCTCGAAGCTGAAGTGCTGCAACAGACTGATGGCCGCTTCATGTTCTTCGGCCAGGAGAGCCTGTTCAAAAGCCGAGCGCCAGTCATTCGCGGCAGCGAACCACTGGCAGGCCCGACGATGCCAGGAGCGCCCCGATGGCCACTGCTCTTCGCGAATGACGTGCGACAGTGACGGGAAAACCTGCAGCCAGTCGGCCGAATCGTTCCAGGGCTCGATAAAGCAACCGAGCACTTGCAGCGTGCGCAAGTACCGGGCGCCCTCTCCGGCACCAAACAGGTGTTCACAGAGCTCGGCATTGAATCGCGGCAGATGCGCGAGCACTCTCCAGGCTTCGGCGAGTTCCGGGCTCAGCCCGCTGAACAGTTCGTGTTGCAGGTAGTCCAGCAAGGTGTCCATGCGTTGCTGCGGTAACGTCTTTTGCGACCAGTCGCATTTTTGCATCAACAGCATCCGCACCCCGGCGCACCAGCCGCCACACCGCTGGAAGATGCGTCCGGCCACACTGTCGGCCTGGGCTGGCGGCAAGTGACGCAACACTTGGGCGATTTCGTCCCGGGTCAGCGCCAGCGTCGCGCCTTCACATTCGTACAAGGCATCATCGAGCAGCAGACGCGGCCAGTTGCAGAGCGGACGCCGCCGGGTACCGATCCACCATGTCAGGGCCGGACTGCTGATCGCCAGCATTCGGTCGAGCAGAGCATCCAGCGAAGGCTGCGGATTCCGGCAGTAATCGTCGATCAACACCCAGGTTGCCGAGGACCGTCGCGCCAGTTCATAAAGCAACGAAGCCTCGTCCGAGGCCGTCAGTCCCATCGCACGGGCAAGCCGTTCGCAAAACTCGCCGACGCTCAAGGACGCCCCTGCCAACGGCAACCAGCAGACGGTGCAATTAACCGGGGCTTGCAGCAGGCACTCGGTGAGCAGCGCGGTTTTACCGCTGCCGGCCGGCGCGCAGATCAGTTTGACCCGGGCCGTCGAATCGAACAGTGCCTCGCAAAGGCGCGGGCGTGGCAGATGATGGGGAGACAGTCTCGGGAGAAAATCCGGTCTATCCAGACGGGGTGTCATGGCGGTCATCGGGGGCGCCTTTTTATCGTTGTACGCTCACCCTAGCCCTCTCCCCGACGCTTGTTGACGAGTATTCAGTACGCTGATTGCAGCTCATAAAAAAGGCGACCGCCCGGTCGCCTTTTGTCTTGCCGGTGTATCGAAAACCCTAGCGCACACCCTCGGCACGCAAGGCTGAAGGGGTGAAGTCGGCGACCTTGGCTTCGAAGCCGAATTCGAAGCTGTGCTTCTCCTCGTTCTTCATCCCGAGAGCGATGTAGCGGCCGGCGATGATGTCGTAGAGCGCTTCAAGCGTGTAGGCCTGAGCCTGATGATCGTAGTAGTACTGGGCGTGCCCTTCGGCCACTCGCCACAGCTGCCCGCGACCGTCGTAGTGATCGACCAGCGCCACTTGCCAGCTGTCCTCGTCGATGTACATGTGGCGCTTGGCGTAGATGTGCCGCTCACTCGGTTTGACCGTACCGATCACTTCCCAGACCCGGTGCAATTCATAACGGGTCAGGTCCTGATTGATGTGCCCGGCCTTGACGATGTCGTCGTACTTGAGCTTCGGCGAATCGAGTTTGTAACTGTTGTATGGAATGTACATTTCCTTCTTGCCGACCAGTTTCCAGTCGTAACGATCCGGGGCGCCGGAGAACATGTCGAAGTTGTCCGAAGTCCGCAGGCCATCGGCGGCAGTACCAGGCCCGTCATACGCCACCTGCGGCGCACGGCGAACCCGACGTTGGCCGGCGTTGTAAATCCAGGCCAGACGCGGTTCCTTCACCTGATCGAGGGTTTCGTGCACCAGCAACACGTTGCCGGCCAGGCGCGCCGGCGCGGTCACTGACTGCTTGAAGAAGGTCAGTACGTTGGCTGCCTGCTGCGGGTCCAGGTCCTTCATCAACTGCGGCACGGCGATCTCTTCCTCGAAGCGGATCGGCGTGTAGCTGCCATTGGTCTGCGGTGTCACCTGGGTGATGATCCGCCGCAGATTGCCGCCGTGATAACGGGTGATGTGGTTCCACAACACCTCGACACCGTTCTTCGGAATCGGGAAGGCGTAGTAACGGTTGCCGGTGAAATTGGCCAGGCCGTTGCCGTCATTGATCGTGGTCACGTTCAACGCGCTGCGCTTGGCCGATTCGTAGATTTCCGGCGGCACGGCGACGGTGCGGTGGGTCGGGTAGACCGGAATCTTGTAGGTTTCCGGGTAGCGTTTGAACATCGCCACCTGCCCCTCGGAAAGTTTGGCCTTGTACTGGTCGACGTTGGCGGCGGTGATGGTGAACAGCGGTTTTTCATTGGCGAACGGGTCGGCAAGAAAGCCCTTGCTGTCCACCGCTCCGGCGTTTTTTGGAATGCCGCCGGTCCAGGCCGGAATCGAGCCGTCGGCGTTCCCGGCCTTCTCGGCGCCGAGCGGCGTCAGGCTGGTGCCGAGCTTGTCGGCCTCTTGCGGCGACACTGCCGCGATCACGTTGGCGGCCAGCAGACTCAAGGCCAGGACACCGCATTGCAGAATCATCTTGCGCATGGATTTCATCCTTCTCGGGCAGATCAGAAGTTCACGCCGAAGCTCAGGGCCACGAAGTCACGGTCGGTGAGGACGTTGTAATCGCCGCCAAAAAAATCGGTGTAACTGAGGCTGGCGGTGTAGGTGTTGCGGTAGTCGGCATCGACGCCGACGCTGATGGCCTTGGCACCCTCGTTGAACAGCCCGTTGGGGCCATAACCGGAGACGTCGTGGGACCAGGACAGATTGGGCTTGAGGTTGATCCCGCCGATCACGTTGGCGTAATCGAGGATGGCCCGGGCGCGGTAACCCCAAGAGGTCGAGGTAACGAAGCCGCCGGTGTCACCGCCGAAACCATACTGGCCGTACACCGAGTCACGGCCATAACGCAGCTTGCTGCGCGACTCCAGACCGCCGACCCGCACCACCGCCGCCTCGCCGACCACGGTCAGGCGTTCGGCGCCCAGCACCTGATCGAAGAAGTGCGTGAGGGTGCTCTGCAGCTGCGTCACTTCCTTGCGCCGGTAACCTTTGTTGTCGGCGCCCGGTGAAGTGGTCAACGGCGAGGCTGCGCCGCCGGCAATCGGGTTGAGCAAGGCCAGGGTCAGGTCGTTGGTGTTGACCTGCACCGGGGCGTTGGGCCGGTAGCTGAGCTCGCCAGTCCATGCGGTGCCGGTGGGCAGAGTGGTGGCAAAACTTGCGCCATACAGGCGGATGTCTTCCGGGTATTCGAGGTAATACTGACCGCGCCCGAGCATCACGCTTTGCGCCAGCCCGGAACCGCTGCCGGGGGCCAGGCGGTTGGCGGTGCTGACCATCCCCGGCAGTGCCGACAGGGTCGACAGCCCGGCGGTGGTGGTGCCGACCGTGGGTGTGCGGCTGTGGTAATTCATGAAGTACAGGCCATATTCGGTATCGTCGCCGAGCCAGCGCAACGCCGTCCCCCACTGCCCGGAGTCCCGCGCATCGCGGTCACCGCCACGGGGCACGACCACGCCTTCGCGAGTGACCTGGATGGGTTGCCCGAAGGCAGCGGCCAGCGGCGCCAGCGGAGCAATCGCCGGGCTGCCGACGGTGTAACCGTTGTTGCAACCGTCTGCCGCCACGTCGACACCGAAGAAGGTGCCGCAGTTATCGAGAACGGTCTGGTCCCATTCCAGTTGATAGAAGCCTTCGACCGAAAGCTTGTCCGTCAGGCTCTGGGAGCCGAACAGCATGTTCACCGGAATCAGGCCTTCCTTGATCTCCGCGCCGGGCCGACGGAACGCCGAGACGTCGATCGGGTTGATGCTGTTGATCGAGTTGCCGATGAAGGTACTTTCGCCCCAGCTTACCACCTGTTTGCCGGCGCGCACGGTGCCCGGCAGATCGGCGATGGAGTAGTTGTGATAGACGAACGCATCGAGAATCTGCCCGCCGGAAGACTTGGCGCCTTCCTTGCGGCCCTTGTCGCTGATCGGCTTGAACTCGCGGTCTTCGTCCTTGAGCTCGAAGTCGTACCAGTACTTGCCACGCACGAACACACCGGTGTCGCCGTACTTCAATTCAAGGTCGTGGATGCCCTTGAAGATCTTGGAAAACGTCTCGCCCTTCTTGAAGTTCAGGCGCCCGTCATCACCGGTCGAAGACTGGCCCGTGCCGCCATTGACCGTACCGACCAGCGACTTGTCCGCATCGCGCATGCCCCAGCTCGCGCCGACCGACAGCGACGAGTCGAACGTGCCTTCGATTTCACCGATGTTGAAATCCACGGCATGGGCCTGGGCCCAGCAACCTAAGGCCACCGCAGCGGCCAGCGCCTGCGGTTTGAAGATGGCGCGCATTGTTGTTTTTGTCATGCGTCTTCCCCGGTGAGTGACAGAAGGCCCCACCCTACTGCCGCCACACGGGGACGATAAGCGCACCAAGGAGGTATTCGCGCTGTCGCTCGAAAGGATGAATCCCTACCTGGGACGGGGCTTTGCGCAGGACATGAACCGGCTGGATAACCCATGATCAACGCAACGGATGATCCCCACCTCGGAGCACCCCACTGTTGCATGCCCCGTAACAGTGCATGTCCGGAATCGCTATTTTTCCTTTGGCCTCAGGCGCTTATTCTGAACGGGCTTTAACGGCGGACCGCCACGAAGCAAAAAGTCCGCGACCGAGTCGTCGGCAACCGATTTCTGATGGATTGAAGCGTTTTTCGCTCCATCGCCCAGGTGTTCACTGACGTTGATTTGTAGCTCCTTGATCCAACGTCTTACCTTGGCCGCTGCGTTTGCAGCGGCCTTTTTTATGGGCGGTGTTTTTTGCGGGAACTCGAAGGGGGGATATTCGGCGGGAGCGGCAGGACCCGGACGAGTCCTGCCAGACGACGCAAAGGCGTCAGAGCGAATACTTCTGCAGATTCGCCATCATTTCTTTCAGCGCTTCGATATTGTCTTTCGGATGCGCCGCGCCTTCGAAATCACAGATCTGCTGCCAGTGCGCCGCGACATCTTCCGGCGAGAACCCTGCGCGCGGATCGAACCCGGCCCCCAGGCTGCGTTCCCAGCGCACCTTGCCCATCCAGCCGCCGCCGACTTCGAACAGGCCTGCGGTTTCCTGGCATTGCGCGCTGGCCAGGTACACCACCAACGGGCTGACCAGTTCCGGTTTGAGTTGTTCGAACACTTGCGGCGGGATCAGGCCTTCGGTCATGCGTGTGCCGCCGGTTGGGGCAATGGCGTTGACCAGGATGTTGTTCTTGCGACCTTCGATGGCCAGGGTGCGCGTCAGGCCGTAGAGACCGAGTTTGGCCATGCCGTAGTTGGACTGGCCGAAGTTGCCGTAGATGCCCGAGGTCGATGCGGTGAAGATCACCCGGCCGTAGTTCTGCTCGCGCAAGTGCGGCCACGCGGCGCGGGTCACTTTGTAGGCGCCTTCGACGTGGACGCGGTAGACCAGATCCCAGTCGGCGTCCTCCATCTTGTGGAAGGTCTTGTCGCGCAGGATGCCGGCGTTGTTGACCACCACATCGACACGACCGAATACATCGAGGGCGTTCTGCACCAGTTTGTCGCCGTCGGTCACCGAGTCATGGTTGGCCTCGGCAATGCCGCCGGCCTCGCGGATTTCCGCCACCACGCGGTCGGCGGCCGAAGCGTTGGCGCCTTCGCCCTGGGTCGAGCCGCCGAGGTCGTTGACCAGCACTTTGGCGCCCTGTTTGGCGAACAGCAAAGCATGAGCGCGCCCCAGGCCACCACCGGCTCCGGTGACGATCACGACTTTATCTTCGAAACGCACAGACTCATTCATCGAGGCAACTCCAGCAGGCCTGAGGGACAGTGTCCCCGAGTGTCAGGCACAGAGCGCGCGGTCACAACGAACACGGTTGAGGCTGAATGGTGCGCGATAAGGCTGGGGGATGATGAAACCGTGCAGAGGCGCAACGCGCCCCCGCCCGTCGATCAGGAGCACGCCACCTTGCGCGGCGGCAGCACGAAGTGATCACGAAATTCCAGGTAGTGCTTGAGCACCTGCACCGGCGCTTCGCTTTGCGGGTAATGACCAATGCCCGGCAATAGCACGGTGTCCGCATCGGGGATCAACTCGCGATAACGTTCGACCATGTGCGCGCCGGAGATCGGATCGACTTCGCCATCGATCACCCGCAACGGCACCTCGCCGCGCTGCATCGCTGCGACCCAGCGATCACGCTGCACCCGGCGTTCCGGAATGTAGGTGATCAACTTGTGCATGATGCGCGGCCCGCGATTGCATTCGACCAGGCTCCAGAAGTCGTCCATTTCACTTTCACTGGGCCGGGTGTCCGGGCCGAAGATCTGCCGGAAGCTTTTCACCAGTGCATCGCGGGTAAATGCCCGGCCGATCATCCAGCCCAGCGGGCTGAGCAGCAGTTTTTGCGCCAGCAGCGGACGATGGGTTTCCGGGAACAGTCCGCCGTTGAGGAACACACAACTGGCGACTTCGATTTTCTCTTCGTAATGCCGGGCCAGCAGTTCCTGGGCAACGCTGTCGCCGTAGTCATGGGCAAGGAGATGCACCGGTTGCTCGACCTGAAGATGAGCGAGCAAAGCCTGTTGCAGATCAGCTTGCTCCAGCAGGCTGTAGGTGTGGTTCAACGGTTTGGCCGAGTCGCCGAAGCCGAGCATGTCGCAGGCGATCACCCTAAAGCGCTGGGCCAGCGGCTGCCAGAGGTAATGCCAGTCCCAGCTGGCCGTCGGGAAGCCGTGGATCAACAGCAGCGGTTCGCCCTGCCCGGCCGTCCAGTAACGGATCGGCTGGCCACGGAAGACAAACGACTGGCTGCGTTTGCGCCAGGCACTCAGAGGAATCTCGGCGAGAGGCATTAGAGTTTATACCCCGGATCTTGTTTATCGAGTTTGCGCAGCAGCGCCGGCCAGGCCAGCGCGCCGCCCATGCCTTGAGCACTTTTGGTGACGCCGGCGATCATCGCCTTGGCGCCCGCCAGAATCTGCGGTTCGATGGCGATCAGTTCGGCACCGCCGGTCTGCGCCATGACCTGAATGTCGCAGGCGCGTTGAAAGGTGAACATCATCAGGAACGTATCGGCGATGGTGCCGCCACAGGTCAGCAGACCGTGGTTGTGCAGCATCAGGAAATTGCAGTCGCCCAAGTCGGCCTGTAATCGCGCCTTCTCCTCATGGTTGAGGGCCACGCCTTCGTAGGCGTGAAAGGCCAGGCTCGACAGCACGAACAACGATTGCTGACTGATCGGCAACACGCCCTGTTTCTGCGCCGACACCGCAACGCCGGAAGCGGTGTGGGTGTGCAGCACGCAGGCCACATCATGGCGCACTTCGTGGACGGCACTGTGAATGGTGTAGCCGGCAGGGTTGATCTCGTAGGGGCTGTCCATGAGTTTGTTGCCGGCCTGATCGACCTTCACCAGGCTGGACGCGGTGATCTCATGGAACATCATCCCGAACGGATTGATCAGGAAATCTTCAGTGCCGGGCACCTTGGCCGAGATGTGGGTGAAGATCAGATCATCCCAGCCATGCAGGGCGACCAGTCGATAGCAGGCGGCGAGATCGACCCGGGTCTGCCACTCCGCGGCACTGACCTGATCTTTGACATTCAAGGAAGAAGGGACGGGGGCTACGCTCACTGTATGCACCTCTGTTTTTGTTTTTTTCGGCAGGTGTCAGCAGTCTAGTCAGCCCCGGGGTTTCGCGTAGTTGCATTGGCAGCCAGCTTGATGACTGAGCGAGTCAGCTGCGCAAACTGCTTGGATCCATGTCAAAGCAACGACGCCAACAAAGGTGCGACGAACAGATTGAGCAGCCCGGTGAGCACCATCACCAGCCCCGCCACCGAGCCTTCTTCACCGCCCACTTCATGGGCGCGACTGACGCCCGCACCATGGGCGCCAACGCCAAACAACGCACCACGTGCCAGGGCACTGCGCAGCGGCAGCCACTTGAGCAACACCCCGCCGAGCATCGCGCCGAACACCCCGGTGAACATCACGAACACCGCTGTCAATTCAGGCACCCCGCCGAGATCCTGCGCCAGCGGCATGGCAAACGGTGTGGTGATCGAGCGCGGCACCAGTGACAGCGTCACCGAACTGTCCAGCGCCAAAGCCCTGGCCAGACCGAACGAGGTGGCAATCGATGCGGCACTGCCGGCCAGCATGCCCAGCAACAACGCCGACCAGTGCCGCACCAGCAAACGTCGCTGTTGCCAGATCGGCACCGCAAACGCGACGGTGACCGGACCGAGCACCAGCATCAGCCAATGGGTGTTGCTGGAGTATTCCGCATAAGCGGTATGCAACGGCACCGCGAGTGCCAGCAACAGCGCGGGGACCAGAATCAATGGCGACAGCACATAACGCCCGGTACGGCGGTACAGCCAGCGACTGAACAGGTAGGCCAGCAAGGTGAACGCCAGCCAGAACATCGGCATCAATTCAAGCTTCATGGGACCGCCTCAGGCGCACGGCCAGTTCCACGGTGAACGCGGTCACCAGCATCACCATCAGCGTACTGGCGGCGATCACCAGCAGGATCCGCCAGCCGTCGTCACGCAGCAATGCGCCGTAATCCAGCAGGCTCATCAGCGCCGGAATGAAGAACAGCAGCATCTCGGCCATCAGCAGTCCCGCGCCCATTTGCAACGCCGCCGGTTTGACCCAGCCGAATGCAAAAGCCAGCAGCAACAGTGCCATGCCGATCACGCCGCCGGGGATCGGCCACGCCAGCCACGTCGCCAATTGGCAGCCGAGCAGGTAGAGACCGAGCAGCACGGCCAGTTCGGCCAGCAGGCGAGAGAGATATTTGAGGGTTGAGGCTTTCATCGGTGGGCTCCTTTCAGGGGCCTATTTTACGAAGCCGACTGCCATCTCCGAAGCGAATTGTTAGACTCAAAGCCATTCCAATTCGGAATCAGGCCATGGAATTCAAACAGCTCAAAAGCTTCGTCGAAGTCATGCGTCAGGGCGGTTTCACTCAGGCGGCGAAAACCCTGCACATCAGCCAGTCCGCCGTGAGCAAGCAGATCGCCCAGCTCGAACAGAGCCTCGGCACTCCGCTGCTCGATCGCCTGGGCTCGCAGTTGCGCCTGACCGCCGCCGGCAGCGTGGTGCTGCAACGGGCCGAAGGCATGCTGCGCCTGCGCGATGAATTGCTCACGGAACTGGATGATCTCAGTCATCTGGCGCGGGGCGAGTTGCGCCTCGGTTTGCCCTTGCTGGGCAGCGATGCACTGTTTGCCGGGCTGTTCGCCGAATACCGACGGCGTTACCCGAACATCAGCGTGCAATTGCTCGAAGGCGGCAGCCGCAATGTCGAACAGGCGGTGCTGAGCGGGGAACTGGAGCTGGGCGGCAGTCTGCTGCCGAAAGATCCGCAGTTCGACTTCCAGCCGTTCTGCGATGAGCCGCTCGATGCGCTGCTGCCGGTGGATCACCCGTTGGCGACGAAAGGTGAAATCGGTCTGGAGGAACTGGCCGACACGCCGTTCCTGCTGTATCAGCGCAGTTTCGTGCTCAATGACCGTTTGCTTCAGGCGTGCCAGCAGATGGGCTTCACCCCGAAGGAAGGTGGCCGTAGCGGTCAGGCGGATTTTCTCGCGGCACTGGTGGCCGCCGGGCAAGGCGTGGTGCTGCTGCCTAGCGTGGTGGCCCGCGGTCTGGTGCGGCCAGGCGTGGTGCGCCTGACCTTGAACGCGCCGGACTACCTGCGCTGGGACATCGCCTTCATCTGGCGCCGGGGCGCCTATCTGTCGAAGGCTGCGCAGGCCTGGCTCGCACTGCTGCGCGAACGCGCGATCAGCCTTTGAGCGTGGCGATCAACTGCTCGAGCCAAGGTTCTGCATCAGTTTCCGGAGTGACGCTTTCGCTGGCGTCGATGCGCAGCATGTCCTGCACTTCACGCACGCCCAGCTCACCGAACAACTCACGCATCTGCTCACCACCGCCGCAGAACGTGTCGCCGTAACTGGCGTCGCCCAAGGCGATCACCGCGCCAGGCAAACCGCGCCAGGCCGCCGGCAACTGGTCGCGGATGCTCGAATACAGCGGTTGCAGGTTGTCCGGCAACTCGCCCATGCCGGTGGTCGAAGTCACGGCGAGCAAGGCCTCGGGGCCAAAGCTCTGGAGATCGGCGAGGCTGGCGCGCGAGTTGTAGAAGGTTTCAAAACCGGCGGCTTTCAGCAGACTCTGCGCGTGGCGAGCGACTTCTTCGGCCGTGCCGTACACCGAGCCGGAGAGGATGGCGACTTTCATCAATCTGATCCTGAAACTGAAAAAAAGAGCGGCGATAGTAACAGCCACCGACGCAATGTTGCGATTGGCTCTCGATAAGCGCTGATGGCCAGTAGACAGCGCTGATTGATCTTCTAGAATGCCTGCCACCGACAACCTTGAAAGGATTCAAAGATGATCAATGCCAGCCTGCTGCAAATGGTGATCAACGCGTCGAATGATGGAATCGTGGTGGCCGAGCGAGAAGGCAAGGAAGACAACATCCTGATTTACGTGAACCCGGCTTTTGAACGCCTGACGGGTTACACCAGTGAAGAGATCCTGTATCAGGATTGCCGTTTTCTGCAGGCCGGAGACCGGAACCAGGAAAATCTGCCTCTGATTCGCGAAGCTTTGCGCAATAACGGTTCGTGTCGGGAAATCATCCGTAATTATCGCAAGGACGGCACGCCGTTCTGGAACGAACTGTCGCTGTCGACGGTAAAAAACGCTGATGATGGACAGACCTACTTCGTTGGCGTGCAAAAGGACGTCACCGTTCAGGTCAAGGCACAGCAGCGAGTGGCGCAGCTGGAAGCCCAGGTCGCGGCTCTGGAGGCAGAACTGGCGGCCGTGAAAGCGACGAACGGCGCAAACAAAACTGCGAACTAAGTGTCATTAACTACAATCACCAATGACTTTGTAATTATTTATTTCGAGCTAGCCATGCAACGCGACGCCCTCCTGACCCAGGATGAGCTGGATTTCATCCAGACCATGCAACACAACCCGCAGCTCAATGTGCGGGATGCGACGTCGAGTCTGCTGGTCAATGGTGGTTCGCAGATCCGTGATCTGCTCACGCGCCTGGCGGCCCATGAGCAAGTCACCATCCAGGCCAACTTCGAAAACCAGCAGATGACCTTTCCGCTGCATCTGGTGGAAGACGAATTCCATGCCCTGCATTTGCGCCTGGGTGTGCCGAGCATCTATGAGGACGGGCCGATGGTTCGCCCGTGGCGTCTGGCCCTTGAAGAACCGGTAGCGCTGGAGAATGCCAAAGGCCAGCCGGGCATGTTGTGGGTTCACGAGGTTTCGCATAAAGGCGTGTTGCTGGAAGTGCGCAACAAGACCAAGCCGCCGAAGCATTTCGCCCTGTGGTTCAGCCCTTCAGGCTATGAGCGGATTTCCCTGCGCGGCACCTTCGAACGGGAAACCGAAAGCGGTTTCTTCGCATACGACCTGAGCCAGAGCGACGCTGACGAAACCGAGCGGCTGCGCCAGTTCATCCTTCAGCAACATCGTCTGACCCACCCTGCCCTGCACACCTGAGCCTCAGGTATCCAGCGTCCCCGCGAGAAACTGGTTCAGACGCTGGCGCATGGTTGACCCTTCATTGCCCAGACAGCCCACCGATGATCCGGCCAGGCTGTCCTGCGCCAGATCCGACGCATCGCCCGCCAGCATCAGCTGACAATCCAGGCTCAGGGCCAGGCGGTTCAGACGCCGGGGCAATTCGGCAGTCGGAGCGTGATTGGAAAACAGCACCAGCGCCTGGGGTTTGATCTTTTCGCAAACCAGTGTCAGCTCATCGAACGGCTGGCCGGTGGTCAACACCCGAACGCCTGCATCGTTGCCACTGAGAAACAGTGCCGCCACCAGCAGCTCGAGCTCGCGGCATTGCCCGGCCAGGGCACTGACAATCACCTTGCGCGGATGCGAGCCACGCAACACAACGATGCGCTGCAGTACCCGCGCCCTCAGGAAACCGTCGAGGAACAGCCACTCGCTGGTTTGCCCGAATGAGTCCTGGCGCTGCAACAGCTGCAGCCACAGCGGCATCAGGATGTCCTGGAACACCACAGGCAGCGTGTAGGAAGAGAAAATCTGCCCGTAGACCCGATCCAGTTCCTGGTCATCGAACGAACTGACCGCCCGCTGAACCTGCTCCTGCCATTGCAGGTAGTCGGCCTGCACCAGGTCATCGGTAATGATGTGTGCCAACGCCTTCATCGGCTCGGTCTTGGCCAGGATCCTGCCGACCTTGCTCACCGAGACACCACGATCGATCCAGTCGACGATACTGCGAACGCGCTCGATATCGGTCATCGAATACAACCGGTGCCCACTTTCGGTGCGTGTCGGCTGGATCAGACCATAACGCCGCTCCCATGCACGCAGCGTGACCGGATTGACGCCGGTCAGACGCGCCACCTCGCGTATGGGGAAAAGCTCCTCGCGCTCAAGCGCAACAGAGGCCTGCGAGGCAAGGCGAACGTCAGTAATGACAGGCATGTGTGCGGACACGTCCTTGTTGGCGTTGTTAGCGAAGTTGGATCCCATTCTACTCTGGATGCCCCTTGTCGGTTCAAGCGATGAAATGGGACGAACGTCTATGGTTTCGTCACAATAATCAGGAATAATCCTTGCTTGTCGAAAGCGCAGCCCTCTACCCCGGCGCTGCGTCAGGCGAAACTCCTACCCGGAGCGACGCATATGCAATTCGGAGATACACAATGTCTACTTCCCCCGTCACGCTGATGGTCGCCCGTCGCGTCGCCGATGGTCGCTATCAGGACCTGATCGCCTGGCTGCGCGAAGGCGAACAACTGGCCACCGACTTTCCCGGCTACCTGGGTTCCGGCGTACTGGCTCCACCTCCCGGCGACGATGAGTTCCAGATCATTTTCCGCTTTGTTGACGAACAGACTCTGCACGCCTGGGAGCACTCGGCATCGCGTACCGCCTGGCTGGCCCGTGGCAGTGATCTGTTTGCCCACCCGACCGAACATCGAGTCAGCGGTATCGAAGGCTGGTTCGGTGCAGCCGGCGTGCGCCCTCCGCGCTGGAAACAGGCCGTGGCCATCTGGCTGGCGTTCTTCCCGGTGTCGCTGCTGTTCAATTTCGTGCTGGGCCCGCTGCTCGTTGAAATGAGCCTGTTGCCGAGGGTCTTCATCAGCACGCTGTGCCTGACGCCGTTGATGGTCTATTTCTTCATTCCTCTGTCCACGCGCCTGCTGGCCGGCTGGCTCAACAGTTCCCCGGCCCGCCCACTGCCTGGCGCGGCGTCCACGCAAAATCGCTGAAACCATCGCTCGCGTCGCTGTTATAGTTTTTGCTCTGACCTCGACGCGAGCCGTTCATGACTTCTTCCGCAGCCCCCATTCTCATCACTGGCGCCGGCCAGCGCGTCGGGCTGCATTGCGCGCAGCGGCTGCTGGAAGACGGCCATCGGGTCATCTTCACCTACCGCAGCGAACGTCCCGGTGTGAAAACGTTAAGGGATCTGGGGGCCATCGGGGTATTCGCGGATTTTTCCAGTGAGGCCTCGATCCTCGCTTTCATCGCTGAACTGAAGACCCACACCGACAGCCTGCGGGCCATCGTGCACAACGCCTCCGAATGGCTGGCGGAAAACGGCGACGGTGAAGCCGAAGCCTTCACCCGGATGTTCAACATCCACATGCTGGCGCCGTACCTGATCAATCTGCATTGCGCTGATTTGCTGCAACGTGCGAGCCCCGCCGACATCATCCACATCAGCGATGACGTCACGCGCAAGGGCAGCAGCAAACATATCGGCTATTGCGCCAGCAAGGCCGGGCTCGACAGCCTCACGCTGTCCTTCGCCGCGCGCTACGCGCCGTCAATCAAGGTCAACGGCATTGCACCGGCCCTGCTATTGTTCAATCCCGACGACGACGCGGCATACCGCGCCAAGGCGCTGGCCAAGTCCGCGCTGGGCATCGAGCCGGGCAGCGAAGTGATCTATCAGAGCCTGCGCTATCTGCTCGACAACCCTTATGTCACCGGCACCACCCTGACCGTCAACGGCGGGCGGCACGTCAAGTAAAACGCCCCCGCGAGGATGCTCCATGACCCGTTCCCTGCCCGAAAACTACCGCGAGATCCTCATCGGCCTCGGTGAAGATCCCGACCGTGAAGGCTTGCTCGATACGCCGGTGCGCGCGGCCAAGGCCATGCAGTATCTGTGTCACGGCTATGAACAGAGCGTCGACGAGATCGTCAACGGAGCGCTGTTCGCTTCCGACAGCGACGAGATGATCATCGTCGCCGACATCGAGCTCTACTCGTTGTGCGAACATCACCTGCTGCCCTTCATCGGCAAGGCCCATGTGGCTTATATTCCGACGGGCAAGGTGCTGGGACTGTCGAAGATCGCACGGCTGGTGGACATGTTCGCCCGCCGCCTGCAGATCCAGGAAAACCTGACCCGCCAGATCGCCGAGGCGGTCCAGCAAGTCACCGATGCCGCCGGTGTCGCGGTGGTCATCGAAGCCCGACACATGTGCATGATGATGCGCGGTGTCGAGAAACAGAATTCGACCATGAACACCTCGGTCATGCTCGGCGCCTTCCGCGAGTCGAGCAACACCCGTCAGGAGTTCCTGCAATTGATTGGACGGAGCAAGTAAATGCCACAACTTCAACCGGGAATGGCGCGCATCCGGGTCAAGGATCTGCGCCTGCGCACCTTTATCGGGATCAACGAGGACGAAATCCTCAACAAGCAGGATGTGCTGATCAACCTGACCATCCTGTACGCCGCGCAGGAAGCGGTGCGTGACAACGACATCGACCACGCGCTGAACTACCGCACCATCACCAAGGCGATCATCGCCCACGTGGAGGGCAACCGCTTCGCGCTGCTCGAACGCTTGACCCAGGAGCTGCTGGATCTGGTGATGGCCAATGAATCGGTGCTGTACGCCGAGGTCGAAGTCGACAAGCCGCACGCGTTGCGTTTTGCCGAGTCGGTGTCGATCACCCTCGCCGCCAGCCGCTGAGTGCGTCTGGCGCTTAAAGCGTCAGACTTTTATCATCCGCGCCACGATTTGACTGCACAGAGCCCATCATGACCGAGCAACAACGCCTCGAACTCGAAGCCGCCGCCTTCCGCCGGCTGGTCGCCCACCTGGACAGCCGCAAGGATGTGCAGAACATCGACCTGATGAACCTCTCCGGGTTCTGCCGCAATTGCCTGTCGAAGTGGTACAAGGCCGCCGCCGACGAGCGCCAGATCGAGGTCAGCCTCGACGATGCCCGGGAAGTGGTTTACGGCATGCCGTACGCCGAGTGGAAAGCCCAATATCAGCAAGAAGCCAGCGCCGAACAACAAGCGGCGTTCGCCAAAGGAAAACCCAATGAGTGATCTGAACACCCTGCGCGCCAGCCTCAAGAGCGGCGAACACGTTTTTGCCGACACCCTGGCGTTCATCGCCGCCGGCTACGACTACCAGCCTCAGGCGTTCAACAACGGCGGCGTGGAAAACGCGGCCGGGCAGAACGAAGGTTCGTGCAAGACGTTGGGTCTGGCGCTGCTGGAAGGCTTGAGCAATGAAGAAGCGCTGCTGGCGTTCGGCGAACACTACCGTTCGGTTGTGGCAACGCCTGAAGGCAGTGATCACGGCAATATCCGTGCGCTGATCCAGCACGGCCTGGCCGGCGTGAAGTTCGAAGCGCAGCCGCTGACTCGCCGGTGATTCCCTAGCGGATCGCAGGTACAAAAAAACCGGCCAATTGGCCGGTTTTTTATGTCTGCGATCTTAGAACGAAGCGTTTTGCAGATCGTCCAGGTAACGCTCGGTGTCCAGTGCCGCCATGCAGCCGGCGCCGGCCGAGGTGATGGCCTGACGGTAAACGTGGTCGGCCACGTCGCCGGCAGCGAAGATGCCTTCGACGCTGGTCGCGGTGGCGTTGCCTTCACGGCCGCCCTGAACGACGAGGTAGCCGTCTTTCAGCTCCAGCTGACCTTCGAACAGCGAGGTGTTCGGGGTGTGGCCGATCGCGATGAACACGCCGTCGACCTTGATTTCGTCGAAGCTGCCGTCGTTGTTCTTCAGACGCGCACCGGTCACGCCCATGTTGTCGCCCAGCACTTCGTCCAGGGTTGCGTTCAGTTTCAGCTCGATCTTGCCTTCGGCCACACGGGCGTTGAGCTTGTCGATCAGGATCTTCTCGGCGCGGAAGGTTTCGCGACGGTGGATCAGGGTGACCTTGCTGGCGATGTTGGCCAGGTACAGGGCTTCTTCGACAGCGGTGTTGCCGCCACCGACCACGGCAACCGGCTTGTTGCGATAGAAGAAACCGTCGCAGGTCGCGCAGGCCGAAACGCCTTTGCCCATGAACGCCTCTTCCGACGGCAGGCCCAGGTAACGAGCGCTGGCGCCGGTGGCGATGATCAGGGCGTCGCAGGTGTAGGTGCCGCTGTCGCCGGTCAGGCTGTACGGTTTGGAAGCGAAGTCCACGGCGTTGATGTGATCGAAGACGATCTCGGTTTCAAAACGCTCGGCGTGCTCGCGCATGCGCTCCATCAGCACCGGACCGGTCAGGCCGTGGACGTCGCCCGGCCAGTTGTCGACTTCGGTGGTGGTGGTCAGTTGACCGCCGGCCTGCATGCCGGTGATCAGCAGCGGCTTGAGGTTGGCACGGGCAGCGTAGACAGCAGCGCTGTAACCGGCAGGGCCGGAACCGAGAATGATCACTCGCGAATGACGGACTTCAGACATGAACCTGTCTCCTGTTGACCGGCCGATACATCAGGCGCGGACGCCGGACTGCCGGCGAGAATAAAAAAGGACTGTGGATAACCTTGGGGAAGGCGTGAGCTCGACAGTCCTGTAAAAAGTTGGGTGCAGCGTATCGAGGGGGGCAAGATTAAGGAAATACGGTTTAACAATCCAGCTCATAGGTGGTCTCTATGCCGACACACTGACGAGATGGACGTCTTTGTTACAGTGAATGTCGATCCCGCTGCCGCGCTTTCACAGGTTATGCAAAGCCGGTAAGGTCGGCGCGTTTTCCCTTGCTCGGAGCACCCTATGCCCGCCCCTGTCCTCTCCGGCCCGCAATACCTGCGCGAAGGCCTGAAACTGGTTCTAAGCCCAGGCCTGCGCCTGTTCGTGCTGCTGCCGCTGGCGATCAACCTGGTGCTGTTCGTCGGATTGATCTATTTCGCCGGCCACCAGTTCAGCCTGTGGGTCGATTCCCTGATGCCGTCGCTCCCCGACTGGCTGAGTTTCCTGAGCTACATCCTGTGGCCGTTGTTCGTGGTGCTGGTGGCGTTGATGGTGTTCTTCACTTTCACCATGCTCGCCAACGTGATCGCCGCGCCGTTCAACGGATTTCTCGCGGAAAAAGTCGAAGTCGTGGTGCGCGGCACCGACGATTTCCCGGCCTTCAGCTGGGGCGAACTGATTGCAATGATCCCGCGCACCCTCGCCCGGGAAATGCGCAAACTGGGCTACTTTCTGCCCCGGGCCATCGGCCTGTTCATCCTGTCGTTCATCCCGATGGTGAACATTATCGCCGCGCCGCTGTGGCTGCTGTTCGGTGTATGGATGATGGCGATCCAGTACATCGACTACCCGGCGGACAACCACAAACTGGGCTGGAACGAGATGCTCGCCTGGCTGCGCCAGAAGCGCTGGCAAAGCATGAGTTTTGGCGGCATCGTCTACCTGGCGCTGCTGATCCCGGTGGTGAACATCCTGATGATGCCCGCTGCCGTGGCCGGGGCGACGTTGTTCTGGGTGCGCGAGCGCGGTGCCGAAAACCTCGTGACACAACGCTGAGCGCACGTCACAAATCCATCATCCGAACGTCACAAGCGCGACATGGCCTCAGCCGACACTGAGGCCATGACGACAGCTCTACACATCACCCTGATCAGCGAAACCTTCCCACCGGAAATCAACGGCGTGGCCAATACCCTTGGCCGCTTGTGCGACGGTTTGCGCGCGCGCGGGCATCGGGTGGAACTGGTGCGGCCGCGTCAGGGTGACGATCCGCAGCGCACTGAAGACGATGCGCTGCTGTTGTGCCGGGGCTGGCCACTGCCGGGTTATCCGGGGTTGCAGTGGGGTCAGTCGTCGATGCACAAGTTGCTGCGCCGCTGGACACGCCAGCGCCCGGACGTGCTGTACATCGCCACCGAAGGTCCCCTCGGTTTGTCGGCACTGCGCGCGGCACGTCGTCTGGGCATCGCCGTGGTCAGCGGCTTTCACACTAATTTCCAGCAGTACACCAACCAGTACGGTCTCGGCCTGCTGACGCGTTTGCTGACGCATTATCTGCGCTGGTTTCACAATCGTTCGGCGCTGACCCTGGTGCCGAGCGTCAGCCAGCGACTGGAACTGGAACGGCGGCATTTCGATCGTCTGGCGCTGCTGTCACGAGGGGTCGACAGTCAGTTGTTCCACCCGACCAAACGCCTGAACGCATTGCGTGAGCAATGGGGATTGAGTGAGCAGGACATCGCCGTGATTCACGTAGGACGCCTGGCGCCGGAAAAGAATCTTGGTCTGCTCAAGCGCTGCTTCGAAAAGCTCGCCAGTGCTTATCCACAGCGCAATCTGAAACTGATCATCGTCGGTGACGGACCGCAACGGGTGGCACTGGAAAAGGAATTGCCCGACGCAATCTTCTGCGGCTCACAACGCGGCGAAGCATTGGCGGCGCACTACGCGTCCGGCGATCTGTTCCTGTTTCCGAGCATGACCGAGACCTTCGGCAACGTCGTTCTGGAAGCTCTGGCGTCAGGCCTTGGCGTGGTGGCCTACGATCAGGCGGCGGCTGCGCAGCATATTCGCCACGGCTACAACGGCGTGCTGGCGATGCCGGGGGATGAAGAAGCGTTTTGCGATGCAGCGCAGTGGCTGCTGGAAGAGGATGAAACCTTGCGCTGCGTCAGATTAAATGCCCGCCAACATGCCAGTCGTCAAGGCTGGGCGGCCATCATCGAGCAGTTTGAAAACCATCTGCAGGGAGCTTGCCGCGACCTGCGCGACAAGCCCCCCACTGCAATCAAACCAGCGTCATCAACGCCTCACGGCTGAACGGCAGAATGTCCTGCTCGCGGCCTTCGCGCACTTTCTGCGCCCAGTCAGGATCGACCAGCAACGCACGGCCCACGGCCACCAGATCGAACTCGTCGTTGTTCAGGCGCTCCAGCAGTTTTTCCAGGCTGGCCGGTTGCGCCACCTTGTCGGTGTTGACCATGAACTGCAGGAACTCGCCATCGAGGCCGACGCTGCCGACGGTGATGGTCGGTTTGCCGGTCAGCTTGCGGGTCCAGCCCGCCAGGTTCAGATCGGAACCGTCGAATTCCGCCTCCCAGAAACGGCGCGTCGAGCAGTGGAAAATGTCCACACCGGCGTCGGACAACGGCTTGAGAAACTCGCCCAGCGCCTCCGGGGTTTGCACCAGACGTGCGGTGTAGTCCTGCTGCTTCCACTGCGAGAAACGGAAGATGATCGGGAAGCCCTCGCCCACTGCAGCGCGCACAGCCTGGATCAGTTCGATGGCGAAACGCGAACGGTTGGCCAGGCTGCCGCCGTATTCGTCGGTGCGCTGGTTGCTGCCTTCCCAGAAGAACTGGTCGATCAGGTAACCGTGGGCGCCGTGGATCTCCACGCCGTCCATGCCGATGCTCTTGGCATCTTTGGCAGCCTGTGCGAAGGCTGCAATCACGTCCTGGATGTCCTGCCTGGTCATACCGTGTACCACGACCTGACCGTCCTTGAGTTTCTCGGTCGGGCCATAACCCGGGACGCTGGCATCCGGCTCGGTACCGATACGACGAACGCTGCCGACGTGCCACAGTTGCGGGACGATCTTGCCGCCCTCGGCGTGCACCGCGTCGACGACTTTCTTCCAGCCGGCCAGTGCTGCTTCGCCGAAGAACTGCGGCACATTCGGGTAGCCGTTGGAGGCTTGGTGGCCGACGGTGGTGCCTTCGGTAATGATCAGGCCGACACCGGCCGCCGCGCGACGACGGTAGTACTCGATCACTTTGGAATTGGGTACGCCGCCCGGAGAGAACGAACGGGTCATCGGCGCCATGACCACACGGGTCGGCAGTTCGAGGGTGCCGAGCTGGAACGGTTTGAACAAGGCTTGAACAGGCATGGGAGGCTCCACGAAAAATTGATCGGCGGGCATTGAATTTATATGACGGCGATAATATGCGGAGTTCCAACAGTGTCATAGCACTATTGATCTGAATGATTAAGGGTCAAAAGGCAGGCAAAAAAAATCGCAGCTCGATGGCTGCGATTTTCTCGTTTCAGCTCAGGGCTTTTTCAATCGCCGTGATCACCGAAGGATCATCCGGCGCCGTGCGCGGCGAGAAGCGGGCCAGTACACGACCGTCCTTGCCGAGCAGGAATTTCTCGAAATTCCAGGTAATATCGCCGGGAAATTCGGCGCCCTCGCCCGCCAGCAGACGGTAGAGCTGATGGCGATCGTGGCCGTTGACTTCGAGCTTCTTCGACAACGGAAAACTCACGCCATAGTTGAGGCTGCAGAATTCCTGGATCTCCTGCTCGCTGCCCGGTTCCTGGCCGGCAAACTGGTTGCACGGCAGGCCCAGCACGCTGAAGCCTTTGCCCTTGTATTGCTGATAGAGGTTTTCCAGCGCCGCGTACTGTGGGGTCAAGCCGCATTTGGAGGCGACGTTGACCACCAGCACGACTTGGCCCTTGAAGGGTGCCAGCGGTAGCTCCTGACCATCCAGGGCTGTCAACTTAAGGTCGTGAAAAGCACTCATGACGAACTCCAGATTCCCGTGTTCTACTCGAAACAGCCACTTGGCGAGACTACCAAGGACAGCCGCGGACTAAAAAGGCGCCCTCGGGCGCCTCTCCAGTTCTCTGAGCTTAGCGCAGAAAATCAGTGGTGATGACCACCTTCGCCATGGACGTGACCATGAGCGACTTCTTCCTGGCTGGCGTCACGGATGGCAACGACCTTCACTTTGAAGTTCAGGCGCTGACCGGCCAGCGGGTGGTTGCCGTCGACGGTGACGTCGTCGCCGTCCAGATCACGGATGGTGACGATCTGCATCTGGCCATCCGGCGCCGAAGCGTGGAACTGCATGCCGACTTCCAGCTCGTCGACGCCTTCGAACATGCTGCGGCTCAGGGTGCTGACCAGCTCGGCCGAATACTCGCCGTAGGCATCTTCCGGCTCGACGGAAACTTCCAGCTCGTTGCCGACTTCCTTGCCTTCCAGGGCTTTTTCCAGGCCCGGGATGATGTTGCCTGCGCCATGCAGGTAAACCAGCGGAGCGCCGCCGGCGGAGCTGTCGATGACCTCACCAGCGTCGTTGGTCAGGGTATAGTCGATGGAGACAGCCTTATTGGCGGCGATCAGCATGGGGCGAGACCTTTTGCATAAGAATATAGAAAGGCCAAGTTTAGCGAAGCAATCGCTCGAAAGCGAACACAACCCTGACAAACGGGATTCGACGATCACAGGCTTCCATCAGGACGAGGACGGTCACTGGGTGGCCGAGCTCTCCTGCGGCCACACCCAGCATCTGCGCCACCAGCCGCCCTGGCAGTCGCGGGCATGGGTGCTGGACGCAACGCAACGTATTGAAAAAATAGGCCAACCCTTTGCTTGCGGTTGGTGCGCTCAAGGCGCGGTTAGCGCTAACCTTGACGCCTGAAAAACCGGTGGAAGGCCAGCCATAGGCCCACGCCCTTGCCATGCACCCTTAGAGAATCCGCATGCAAACTTTTTTTATCGCGCCCACCGATTTTGGTGTGGGTCTGACCTCCATCAGCCTCGGGCTGGTGCGGACGCTGGAACGGGCCGGGCTGAAAGTCGGCTTCTTCAAACCGATTGCCCAGCCGCATCCGGGTGATACCGGCCCTGAGCGCTCCACCGAACTGGTGGCCCGCACCCACGGCCTGAAACCGCCGCAGCCGCTGGGTCTGGCTCACGTCGAGCGGATGCTCGGCGACGGTCAGCTCGACGAGTTGCTCGAAGAAATCATCGCGCTCTACCAGCAGGCCGCCATCGGCAAGGACGTACTGGTCGTCGAAGGTATGGTGCCGACTCGCAGCGCCAGCTATGCCGCGCGGGTCAACCTGCACCTGGCCAAGAGCCTGGATGCCGAAGTGATTCTGGTCTCGGCGCCGGAAAACGAAGTGCTCACCGAACTGTCCGGCCGCGTCGAATTGCAGGCGCAACTGTTCGGTGGGCCGAAAGACCCGAAAGTCCTCGGCGTGATCCTCAACAAGGTCAAGACCGACGAAAGCATGGACGCCTTCGCAGCGCGCCTGAAAGAGCATTCGCCGTTGCTGCGCAGCGGTGATTTCCGCCTGCTCGGCTGCATTCCGTTCCAGCCGGAACTCAACGCCCCGCGCACCCGCGACGTCGCCGACCTGATGGGCGCCCAGGTGCTCAACGCCGGCGACTACGAAACCCGGCGCATGACCAGAACCATCATTTGTGCGCGCACCATGCGTAACACCGTGGATCTGCTCAAGCCCGGCGTGCTGGTGGTAACTCCGGGCGATCGCGACGACATCATCCTCGCCGTCAGCCTCGCGGCCATCAATGGCGTACCGCTGGCCGGCCTGTTGCTGACCAGCGACACCCTGCCGGATCCGCGCATCATGGACCTGTGCCGTGGCGCACTGCAGGCCGGTTTGCCGGTGTTGTCGGTGAGCACCGGCTCCTATGACACCGCCAACCTGCTCAACGGCCTGAACAAGGAAATCCCCGTCGATGACCGCGAACGCGCGGAGATCATCACCGATTTCGTCGCCAGTCATCTGGATGCCAACTGGCTGCATCAGCGCTGCGGTACGCCGCGGGAAATGCGCCTGTCGCCGGCCGTATTCCGTTATCAATTGATTCAACGCGCCCAGGCCGCCAACAAGCGCATCGTCTTGCCCGAAGGCAGCGAACCGTTCACCGTGCAAGCGGCGGCGATCTGTCAGGAACGCGGAATCGCCCGTTGTGTGTTGCTGGCCAAACCGGCAGACGTCGAAGCCGTCGCCCGGGCCCAGGGCATCGTGTTGCCGCCGGGGCTGGAAATTCTCGATCCGGATCTGATTCGCGAGCGCTACGTCGAACCGATGGTGGCCTTGCGCAAGAGCAAGAGTCTCAACGCGCCGATGGCCGAGCAGCAGCTGGAAGACACCGTTGTGATCGGCACCATGATGCTGGCGCTGGATGAGGTCGATGGGCTGGTTTCCGGCGTCATCAACACCACCGCCAACACCATCCGCCCCGCCCTGCAATTGATCAAGACGGCGCCGGGCTGCACCCTGGTGTCGTCGGTGTTCTTCATGCTGTTCCCCGAAGAAGTGCTGGTCTATGGCGACTGCGTGATGAACCCGCACCCGAGCGCCGCCGAGCTGGCGGAGATTGCCCTGCAAAGTGCCGATTCGGCCGCCGCGTTCGGCATCACCCCGCGCGTGGCGATGATCAGCTACTCCAGCGGCGAATCCGCCACCGGCGAGGACGTCGAGAAAGTCCGCGAAGCCACCCTGCTCGCTCACGAACAACAGCACTCGCTGCTGATCGACGGGCCGCTGCAGTACGACGCCGCCGCTAACGAAACCGTAGCCCGGCAACTGGCGCCGAACAGCCAGGTCGCCGGCCGCGCCACGGTGTTCGTGTTCCCCGACCTGAACACCGGCAACACCACCCACAAAGCCGTGCAACGCAGCGCCGATTGCGTGAGCCTCGGCCCGATGCTGCAAGGCCTGCGCAAACCGGTGAACGACCTGCCGCGCGGCGCGCAGGTCGACGACATCGTCTACACCATCGCCCTGACTGCGATTCAGGCTGCCAACCGACCTCTGGATATCTGACCCGATGCTGGCTTTTCTCCCTGCCACCCTGCGCGGCGTGATCGCCGCGCTGCTGTTGGCGCTGAACACGATCCTGCTGTGCTCGTTCCTGTTTCTCGTGGCGCTGATCAAAGTGCTGCCGTTCGACCTCGCACGCCGCGCCTCGCGCTGGCTGATGAGCCACACCCACGAAGCCTGGATCAGCAACAACAAAGGCTGGATGAACCTGGTACGCCGCACCCGCTGGCACCTCAGCGGCCTACAAGGCCTGGACTATCAACACTCGTACCTGATCACCAGCAACCACCAGAGCTGGGTCGACATTCTGGTACTGCAATACGTGCTGAACCGACGCATCCAGCCACTGAAATTCTTCCTCAAGCAGGAACTGATCTGGGTGCCGATCATCGGTCTGGCGTGGTGGACACTGGGCTTTCCGTTCATGAAACGCTACTCGAAAGCCTATCTGGAAAAACACCCGGAAAAGAAAGGCAAAGACCTGGAAACCACCCGCAAGACCTGCGCGAAATTCCGTGACAACCCGGTGGGCATCTTCAACTTCGTCGAAGGCACGCGCTTCACCGAAGGCAAGCACGCGCAGCAGCAATCACCGTTCAAATACCTGCTCAAACCCAAGGCCGGCGGCATTGCATTCGTGCTGGATGCGATGGGTGAACAACTGGAATCGATCGTCAACGTGACCATCCACTATCCGGGCGGACGTCCAGGCTTCTGGGACCTGCTGTGCGGCAACGTGCGGGACGTGGTGGTGCATTTTGAAGAACTGAAAATCCCGCCGCAGTTCATCGGCAAAAACTACGACCAGGACGGCGAGTACCGCCTGCAATTCCAGGGCTGGATCAACCAGCTGTGGCAGGACAAGGATGCGTTGCTGGAACAGATGCATCGCGAGTATCCGAACCAACGCTGATAACCCTGAGGGAGCCTCTGACAGAACAGGCCGGCTGTCAGGCCGCCATCGCCAGCAGGCTGGCTCCCACAGAAAAGCAGTTCGCTATTGGCTTTTCGCTTCCCACCACTCAACACGATGAGCGTTAGCTCGAGCAAAGCTTTTGACGTGCCGGCCCCTTCGGCAGGCTGAGAGGAGGGATTTATCCGGGGGTGGGCGCGAAGCGCCGTTTGGCGAAGCCAAACACATCGAGAGGAGGTGCAGCGAAGCAAACCGGAGGCGATGCCCCCGGATGAATCCCGGAACGAAGGAACACCGAGCCAAAGCGAGGTGCCGAACGCCGGGGCCCAGCGTTTTTGGTTACTTTTTAGGCGCTTGTAAAAAGTGACCCGCTGTAAGAGCGGAACCGCCAGCGGCAACACCCGCAGAAACGGATATTCACCCAAACCCCAGGAGCCAGGCCGGCCCAAAGGCCGCCACTGCCAGCAGGTCAACCGCAAAAGAAAAGCCCGCCGATGATCACTCATCGACGGGCTTTTTATTGGCAGCTAACGCTTAAATCGCACCACGCTTACGCAGCAGATCCAGCACTTGCTTCACACCCTCTTCCAGCGACAGCGACTGGGTATCGATCACCAGATCAGCATCCAGCGGCACGTCATACGGGAAAGACTCACCCGGAATATTGTCGCCACCGGCAGCGTACAACCCTTGCGGATCACGCTCTGCGCAAACAGTCGGCGAAGCCTGGACATAGACCGTCAGCAGACGCTCCTTGCCAATCAGATCCTTGGCCTGCTCACGACCTTCAGCACTCGGCGCCACGAACGCAGCAAGCGTCAGCAGACCTGCTTCGTTGAACTGACGCGCCACATGCGCGGCACGACGCCAGTTCTCGGTGCGACCGGCACGATCCTGCGGCAGACCTTTGTTGAGGTCGTGACGCAGGTTCTGGCCATCGAGTACAAACACCGCACGACCGAGGTCGAACAGCTTGCGCTCGACCGCGTACGCCAGCGTGCTTTTACCCGCGCCCGACAGGCCGCTGAACAGCACGGTGGCCGGTTGCTGACCGAAACGCTGGGCGCGCTCGGTGGTCGCGACATGAGCCAGCTTGCCGTGATGGGTGGCCGTGCCATGAGCCAGCGGTTGGGCGACGATCATGCCGGCGCCGACGGTGCCGTTGGTCAAACGGTCGATGACGATGAATGCGCCGGTAGTGCGGTTGCTGTCGTAACCGTCGAGAGCGATCGGCGCATCGAGCGCGATCTTCACCTTGCCGATTTCGTTGAGCTGCAACGCGCTCGCCGGGCCTTCTTCGAGAGTGTTGACGTCGACCTTGTTGACGATGCTGGCGATGGAGCCCGGCACGTAACTGGTGGCACGCTTGATGTCGTACTTCTTGCCTGGCAGCATCGGCTCTTCAGCCATCCACACCAGCATCGCTTCGAAGCTGTCGGTCACCGGCGGAACGTTGTCGGCGTGTACCAGCAGGTCACCACGGGAGATGTCGATCTCGTCTTCCATGGTCAGCGTCACCGCCTGACCCGGGCCTGCATGCTCCAGCTCACCTTCGAAGGTGACGATGGATTTCACGCGGCTGCTCTTGCCCGACGGCAGGACCACGACCTCGTCGCCCTTCTTGACGATGCCGCTGGCCAAGGTACCGGCGAAACCGCGGAAGTTCAGGTTCGGACGGTTGACGTACTGCACCGGGAAACGCAGATCGGTGAAGTTGCGGTCGCCCGCCACTTCCACGGTCTCGAGGATTTCCATCAGCGACTGGCCGGTGTACCACGGCGAGCGCTCGGACTTGTTCACCACGTTGTCGCCCTTCAGAGCGGACATCGGCACGAAGTGCATGCTGGTCGGCTTCATCTTCAAGCCTTCGGCGAACTTCAGGTAGTCGGCCTTGATCGACTCGAACACGCCCTGATCGAAGCCCTTCAAGTCCATCTTGTTGATGGCGACAACGATGTGCTTGATGCCCAGCAACGAGGCGATGAAGCTGTGGCGACGGGTCTGGGTCTGCACGCCGTAACGGGCGTCGACCAGGATGATCGCCAGGTCACAGGTGGACGCACCGGTGGCCATGTTGCGGGTGTACTGCTCATGGCCGGGGGTGTCGGCGATGATGAATTTGCGCTTGGCGGTGGAGAAATAGCGGTAGGCGACATCGATGGTGATGCCCTGCTCACGCTCGGCCTGCAGGCCGTCGACCAGCAATGCCAGGTCGATGTCGTCACCGGTGGTGCCGACTTTCTTCGAATCGCGGGTAATGGCTTCGAGGTGATCTTCGTAGATCATCTTCGAGTCGTGCAGCAGGCGCCCGATCAGGGTGCTCTTGCCGTCATCGACGTTACCGCAGGTCAAAAAGCGCAGCAGCTCTTTACGTTCGTGCTGGCCCAGGTAGGCGAGGATGTCCTCGCTGATCAAATCAGATGCGTGCGACATGACAGCCCCTTAGAAATAGCCTTGACGTTTCTTGTCTTCCATCGAGCCGGCGCCATCGTGGTCGATGACACGGCCCTGGCGCTCGGAAGTTCGCGTCAGGAGCATTTCCTGAATGATGTCCGTCAGGCTTTCGGCCTCGGACTCCACCGCGCCCGTCAACGGGTAGCAGCCAAGGGTACGGAAACGCACTTTCTTTTTGACGATGCGCGCCTTGTCCTCGTCGGACAGGTGCTCGAGGATGCGCTCGTCGTCGATCATGATCAGCGTGCCGTTCTTCTCGATCACTTCGCGTTCGGCGGCGAAGTACAGCGGCACGATCGGGATGCCTTCGAGGTAGATGTACTGCCAGATGTCCAGTTCGGTCCAGTTCGACAACGGGAACACACGAATGGATTCGCCCTTGTTGACCTTGCCGTTGTAGACGTTCCACAGCTCCGGACGCTGGTTCTTCGGATCCCAGCGGTGTTTGCTGTCGCGGAACGAGTAGACGCGCTCCTTGGCGCGTGACTTCTCTTCATCGCGACGGGCACCGCCGAAAGCGGCGTCGAAACCATGCTTGTCGAGTGCCTGCTTCAGGCCCTCGGTCTTCATGATGTCGGTGTGTTTGGCGCTGCCGTGGGTGAACGGATTGATGCCCTGCGCAACGCCATCCGGGTTGACGTGGGTGATCAGGTCCAGGCCCAGCTCCTCGACCATCTTGTCGCGGAACTTGTACATCTCCTGGAATTTCCAGCGGGTGTCGACGTGCATCACCGGAAACGGCAGTTTGCCCGGGAAGAACGCCTTGCGTGCCAGATGCAGCATCACGGCGGAGTCTTTACCGATGGAGTACAGCATCACCGGGTTGTCGAACTCGGCGGCCACCTCGCGGATGATGTGGATGCTTTCCGCCTCCAGCTGTTTCAGATGCGTCAGTTTGTCGACCATGGCTACTCACGAAAGCTTTCTTATGAACGGCCAGCGGGCCGTGTTCGAGCGGGGAATCCTAGCACAGCGCCCTTCTTCTAATCAGGGCGCGGACTAGAACGAAAGAGCATATGAATATGCCCGCCCGTTCGGGTGCTTTCAGGGGAAAGTCAGATCGGATTCGGGCAGTCGATGAAGATGTGTTCGAGCGCGAATCGCTTCGCCAGATAATCGCCCAGCGCCTGCACGCCGTAGCGTTCGGTGGCGTGGTGGCCGGCAGCGATGAAGCTGATGTCGTTTTCCCGGGCACTGTGGAACGTCTGTTCGGAGGCCTCGCCACTGATGAACAGATCGACGCCGGCGGCGATGGCATTGTCGATGTAACCCTGGCCGCCGCCGGTGCACCAGCCGACCCGACGAATCATCGCGCTACCCTCGATCAGCAGCGGCTCACGGCCCATGCGTTCCTGCACACGACGGGCGAAATCGCGGGCGGTCACCGGTTCATCCAGCGAACCGACCAGCCCGACGATCTTCAGGTTGTCCGGGTCCAACGGCCCTTCGACTGTGATGTCGAGCTGCCGGGCCAGTTGCACGTTGTTGCCGACGTCCGGGTGCAGATCCAGCGGCAGGTGATAGGCCAGCAGACTGATGTCGTGTTTGAGCAGGGTCTTCAAGCGGCGCTGCTTCATGCCGGTGATGCACGGGTTCTCGCCCTTCCAGAAGTAACCGTGATGCACCAGCACCAGATCGGCCTCGGCCTCGACGGCGGCATCGAGCAATGCCTGGCTGGCGGTGACGCCGCTGACGATGCGCATCACCTGCGGACGGCCCTCGACCTGCAGGCCGTTGGGGCAATAATCGGCAATTTTCGCACTGCCGAGGTAGCGGTCGGCTTCTTCGACCAGGGTACTGAGGGCAACGGCCATGAAAGACTCCTGAAAATCCCGTTCAGAGGCGCGCGCGGCCTCGTATAATGCGCGACATTATGGGCGGTCTGACCCCGCCTGCAACTTTTCCAGGACGTGCTTAATGCTCAAGGCGCTGCGTTTTTTCGGCTGGCCGCTGTTGGCCGGTGTGCTTATCGCTCTGTTGATTATTCAGCGTTACCCGCAGTGGGTCGGGCTTCCGAGCCTCGACGTCAACCTGCAACAGGCTCCACAGACCACCAGCGTGCAACAGGGGCCGGTGTCCTACGCCGACGCGGTAGTGATTGCCGCGCCATCGGTGGTCAACCTCTACACCACCAAAGTCATCAACAAACCGGCGCATCCGCTATTCGAGGATCCGCAGTTCCGCCGCTTCTTCGGTGACAACTCGCCGAAACAGAAGCGCATGGAGTCGAGCCTCGGCTCCGGCGTGATCATGAGCCCGGAAGGCTACATCCTGACCAACAACCACGTCACCACTGGCGCCGACCAGATTGTCGTGGCGCTCAAGGATGGCCGTGAAACCCTGGCCCGGGTCATCGGCAGCGACCCGGAAACCGATCTGGCAGTCCTGAAGATCGACCTGAAGAACCTGCCGGCGATCACCGTCGGTCGCTCCGACAACATCCGCATCGGCGACGTCGCACTGGCCATCGGCAACCCGTTCGGGGTGGGCCAGACCGTGACCATGGGCATCATCAGCGCCACCGGCCGCAACCAGCTGGGCCTGAACAACTACGAAGACTTCATCCAGACCGACGCAGCGATCAACCCGGGCAACTCCGGCGGCGCACTGGTGGATGCCAACGGCAACCTCACCGGCATCAACACGGCGATCTTCTCCAAGTCCGGTGGTTCGCAAGGGATCGGTTTTGCGATCCCGGTGAAGCTGGCGATGGAAGTGATGAAGTCGATCATCGAGCACGGTCAGGTGATTCGTGGCTGGCTGGGAATCGAAGTGCAGCCGCTGACTCAAGAACTGGCGGAGTCGTTTGGCCTGTCCGGGCGTCCGGGGATCGTGGTAGCGGGGATTTTCCGCGACGGTCCGGCACAGAAGGCCGGCCTGCAACTGGGCGACGTGATCCTCAGCATCGACGGCGAACCGGCCGGCGATGGCCGCAAGTCGATGAACCAGGTGGCGCGGATCAAGCCGACCGACAAGGTCACGATTCAAGTGATGCGCAATGGCAAGGAATTGAAGCTGACTGCCGAGATCGGTCTGCGTCCGCCACCGGCGCCAGTGAAAGAAGAAGAGTAAGTACAAAAAAAGATGGGAGCACATTCGCTCCCATCTTTTTATCGGCCAGTCAGAGTTCGCCGAGACCGTCGATCAACGCCTGATTCTGCTCCGGCGTACCGATCGAGATCCGCAGGAACTGGGCAATCCGCTCCTGCTTGAAGTGGCGCACGATCACACCCTGCTCACGCAGTTTGGCCGCCAGCCCTGCCGCATCATGTTGCGGATGCCGGGCGAAGATGAAGTTGGCCGCTGACGGCAGCACTTCAAAACCCTTGGCCTGCAACTGCGCAACCACCCATTCGCGACTCTCGATGACCAGCGCACAGGTCTTGTCGAAGTATTCGCGATCCTCGAACGCTGCCGCAGCACCGACATTGGCCATGCGATCGATCGGGTAGGAGTTGAAGCTGTTCTTGACCCGCTCCAGCGCCTCGATCAGGTCCGGATGGCCGACCGCCAGACCGACCCGCAGGCCCGCCAGTGAACGCGACTTAGACAGGGTCTGGGTCACCAGCAGGTTCGGATAACGGTCCACCAGGCTGATCGCGGTTTCGCCGCCGAAGTCGATGTAGGCTTCGTCAACCACCACCACCGAATCCGGGCTGGCCTTGAGGATCTGCTCGACCGCTTCCAGCGCCAGCAGGCAACCGGTCGGCGCGTTCGGATTGGGGAAGATGATCCCGCCGTTCGGTTTGGCGTAGTCCGCCGGGTTGATCCGGAACTGCGCGTCCAGCGGCACCGCATCGAACTTGATGCCATAGAGGCCGCAGTAGACCGGATAGAAGCTGTAGCTGATATCCGGGAACAGCAGCGGCTGATCGTGCTGCAGCAGGCCGTGGAAGATGTGCGCCAGCACTTCGTCCGAACCGTTGCCGAGGAACACTTGGTTACTCTGCACGCCGTAGTACTTGGCGACGGCGTTTTTCAACAGGTCGCTGTTCGGATCCGGGTACAGGCGCAGGTTGTCGTTGAGTTCGGTCTGCATCGCGGCCAGGGCTTTTGGCGACGGGCCGTACGGGTTTTCGTTGGTGTTGAGTTTGACCAGGCGGGTCAGCTTCGGCTGCTCGCCCGGCACGTAAGGCACCAGATCCTTGACGAACGGGCTCCAGAATTTACTCATGTTCAGTTCCCCTTCACTTCGTCTTTGATGCGGTATTCGGCGCTGCGAGCGTGAGCACTCAGCGATTCACCACGGGCCAGAATCGATGCGGTCTTGCCCAGTTCGGAAGCACCGGCCTCGGAGCAGAAGATGATCGAGGAACGTTTCTGGAAGTCGTACACACCCAGCGGCGAGGAGAAACGCGCGGTGCCGGACGTCGGCAGCACGTGGTTCGGACCTGCGCAGTAGTCGCCCAGCGCTTCGGAGGTGTGGCGGCCCATGAAGATCGCGCCGGCGTGGCGGATCTGCGGCAGCCAGGCCTGCGGATCCGCGACCGACAGTTCAAGGTGCTCCGGCGCGATGCGGTTGGCGACTTCGATGGCCTGGGCCATGTCGCGCACGTGAATCAGGGCGCCACGGCCATTGATCGAGGTTTCGATGATGGTCGCGCGATCCATGGTCGGCAGTAGTTTGTCGATGCTCGCGGCGACCTTGTCGAGGAACTCGGCGTCCGGGCTGACCAGAATCGCCTGGGCGTCTTCGTCGTGTTCGGCCTGGGAGAACAGGTCCATGGCGATCCAGTCCGGATCGGTCTGGCCGTCGCACACCACGAGGATTTCCGACGGGCCGGCGATCATGTCGATGCCGACCTGACCGAACACGTGACGCTTGGCAGTCGCCACATAGATGTTGCCCGGGCCGACGACCTTGTCCACTTGCGGCACGCTTTCAGTACCGTAGGCCAACGCCGCAACGGCTTGCGCGCCACCGATAGTGAACACCCGGTCGACACCGGCGATGCACGCTGCCGCCAGCACCAGCTCGTTGACTTCACCGCGCGGGGTCGGCACCACCATGACCACTTCGGTCACGCCGGCGACCTTGGCCGGAATCGCGTTCATCAACACCGACGACGGGTACGACGCCTTGCCACCCGGCACGTACAGGCCGGCGCGGTCCAGCGGCGTGACTTTCTGGCCCAGCACCGTGCCGTCGGCTTCGGTGTAGCTCCAGGAGTCCTGCTTCTGTTTTTCGTGGTAGCTGCGAACGCGGGCGGCGGCTTTTTCCAGCGCTTCGCGTTGCGCCACGGTGATGCGGGTCAAAGCCAGCTCCAGACGCTCGCGCGGCAGGATCAGGTCTGCCATGGAGGCGACTTCGAGGCCGTCGAACTTCTGGGTGAACTCGACCAGCGCCGCGTCACCGCGCTCGCGCACAGCCTTGATGATGTCCAGCACCCGCTGATTGACCGAGTCGTCAGACACACTTTCCCAGCTCAGCAGATGATCCAGATGATGCGCGAAATCCGGGTCAGCAGCGTTGAGTCGGCGAATTGCAGTCGGTGCGGTCATAGCGAGAGCCTCATAGGAATGGCAAAAACTCAGGCGCCCTAACTTAGCAGTCGTTTCCGCTTGGGCACCTGAGATTCTGGCTATGAGGCGGATAGACGGGCGCGACTCAACGTCGCGCAGGTACATCAGCCGCGGTGTCGAGACTCCACTGCCTTGCGCAGTGTGTCGATCAACGCCTGGATTCGGGCGTGTTGCATTTTCATCGAAGCTTTATTGACCACCAGACGCGAGCTGATCGTGGCGATCAGTTCCTGGGGTTCGAGACCGTTGGCACGCAGGGTGTTGCCGGTGTCGACCACGTCGATGATCTTGTCGGCCAGACCGATCAGCGGTGCCAGTTCCATCGAGCCGTACAGCTTGATGATGTCGACCTGACGGCCCTGTTCGGCGTAGTAGCGCTTGGCAACGTTGACGAATTTGGTCGCAACGCGCAGACGGCCCTTGGGCTCGACGGCGCCGACCTTGCCGGCGGTCATCAGCTTGCACTGGGCAATCTGCAGGTCCAGCGGTTCGTACAGGCCTTGCCCCGTGTATTCCATCAGCACGTCTTTACCGGCAACGCCGAGGTCGGCCGCGCCATGCTCGACATAGGTCGGCACGTCGGTGGCGCGCACGATCAACAGGCGTACGTCTTCCTGGGTCGTGGGAATGATCAGCTTGCGGCTTTTGTCCGGATTCTCGGTCGGCACGATGCCCGCTTCGGCGAGAAGCGGCAGGGTGTCGTCAAGGATGCGGCCCTTGGACAGTGCGATGGTCAACATGGGAAACGTCAGTCCTTATCAAGGTACTCATGTCCGGTCGCAATCGGCGCCGGACATACATCGAGGGCGTTACCACCCCCGATCAAAACGAATTCAACGGACACTTCCCTGTGTCCCGATGCAGCGACTAGCCCGGAACGCGACGGATCTTGGCGCCGAGCATCTGCAGTTTTTCCTCGATGCACTCGTAACCACGGTCGATGTGGTAGATGCGGTCGATCAGGGTATCGCCTTCGGCCATCAGGGCCGAGATCACCAGGCTGGCCGAAGCCCGCAGGTCGGTTGCCATCACTGGCGCGCCCTTGAGGATTTCAGTGCCGGTGACGATGGCCGTGTTGCCTTCGACCTGGATCTTGGCGCCCATGCGGTGCAGTTCGTAGACGTGCATGAAACGGTTTTCGAAGATCGTCTCGATCACGGCACCAGTGCCTTCGGCAATGGCGTTGAGCGAGATGAACTGCGCCTGCATGTCGGTCGGGAACGCCGGGTACGGCGCGGTGCGCACGTTGACCGCTTTCGGGCGCTTGCCGTGCATGTTCAGTTCGATCCAGTCTTCACCGCTGGTGACTTCGGCGCCGGCTTCGCGGAGCTTTTCCAGAACGGCTTCGAGGATGGTCGGATCGGTGTCCTTGACCTTCACACGGCCACCGGTGACCGCTGCGGCCACCAGATAGGTGCCGGTTTCGATACGGTCAGGCATGACCTTGTAGAAGGCCGAACCCAGACGCTCGACGCCATCGATGGTGATGGTGTCGGTGCCGGCACCGGATACCTTGGCACCCATGGCATTCAGGAAGTTCGCCAGGTCGACCACTTCAGGTTCGCGGGCGGCGTTCTGCAGCACGCTGCGGCCTTTGGCCAGAGCGGCAGCCATCATGATGTTCTCGGTACCGGTCACGCTGACGGTATCGAAAAAGAAGTTTGCACCGCGCAGGCCACCTTCCGGTGCCTTGGCCTTGATGTAGCCGCCTTCGACGTCGATGATCGCACCCATGGCTTCGAGGCCGCGGATGTGCAGATCGACCGGACGCGAGCCGATGGCGCAACCGCCAGGCAGGGCGACTTCGGCTTCACCGAAACGGGCAACCATCGGGCCAAGCACCAGGATCGACGCGCGCATGGTTTTCACCAGCTCGTACGGAGCGACCAGGGTCTTGATGGTGCGCGGGTCGATTTCGACGCTGAGCTTCTCGTCGATCACAGGCTCGATGCCCATGCGACCGAACAGCTCGATCATGGTGGTGATGTCGTGCAGGTGCGGCAGGTTGCCGACGGTGACCGGGCCATCGCACAGCAGGGTGGCGGCCAGGATCGGCAGGGCGGAGTTCTTCGCCCCGGAAATGCGGATCTCGCCATCAAGACGAGCGCCACCGGTAATAATCAATTTATCCATAACAATCTCGACGCCCTAGGGCTCAGGTGCGCTCGGCCCAGGCCGCGCTGCTGAAAAATTTCATAGTGACCGCGTGGATGCTGCCATCGGCGATCCATGGGTTCAAATGGGCATAGATGCTTTGCTGACGCTTGACCGGGCTCAACGCCGCCAGTTCATCACTAATCACGTTCAGCTGAAAGTTGCAGCCTTCGCCTTCAACTTCCACCTGCGTTCCTGGCAGCTTTCCTTCAAGGAAGCTCTTCACTTCTACGGCCTGCATGCTCAACCTCAATCGGCGCCCTGTGCGCACGGGTCGGACATCATACAAAAAAGCCCCGCGCCTGCGAACCCCGCTGCGCAGGACTCTGACGGGGGGCTTCTTTATAGATGCGGGTTCAGGGTTGCGCCAACAGCTCGGTCAGCTCGCTGACCTGAGCAATTTCACGCATGTCTTCAGGCATCCCGCGGATGCTGACCGCCTTGCCGGCGGCTTTCGCATCGCGAATGAAGCACAGCAGCAACGACAGGCCGACGCTGCTGGACTTTTCCACCGCCGAGCAATCGATCACCAATGCCGGGGCATTGCACGATTTGATCAGCGCCCGGCCCTGTTCCCGAAGGGAAGGACCGGTGCGGTAATCCAGCACACCGGTGAGCTGCAGCTGACTGGCTTCGTCCAGACGAATGGCCGACTCGGTCATTGGGCAGGCTTCTCTTGTTTCTCGGCAGTCTGCTTGGCCTTGGCCACTTCGCCGGCCCAGCCGTTGATGGTCTTGTCCAGGTCGTTGCCGTTACGCTGCATCGCGTCGGCGAACTGGTCACGGAACAGCTTGCCGATGTTGATGCCGTTGATGATCACGTTGCGCAGTTTCCACTCGCCGTTGATCTTCTCAAGCGTGTACTGAACCGGATAGATCGCGCCGTTGTTGCCCTTGACGGTCATGCCGACGCTGGTGCGGTCGCCCGACTCATCCTTCGGCGCATCGACGGTGATGCCCTGGTTGTTGTATTCCAGCAAGGCATTGCCATAGAACTGGAACAGGCCGCGCTTGAAGTTTTCCTGGAAGGTCTGCATCTGCGCCGGGGTGGCCTTGCGCGAGTACTTGACCGTCATGATGCTTTTGGAAATGCCTTCGGCATCCACCACCGGACCCACGATGGTGTTCAGCGCGGTGTAGAAGTCCTGCGGATCCTGCTTGTACTTCTCTTTATTGGCCGCCAGATCGGCGAGCATCCGGTTGGTGGTGTCCTGAACCAGATCGTGCGCCGACTGCCCAGGCGCAGCGTTTGCCAGCAGTGGCAGTGTCGCGAGCAACACCAACAGGCCACGTCGCAAGGTAGAGATCATTCAAAAGCTCCTCATTTGGCGTCTTTGCTAACGGTATTGAGCAGGAATTTACCGATCAGGTCTTCCAGCACCAGAGACGACTGGGTGTCGTGAATGGTTCCACCATCCTTGAGCCGGGTTTCTTCCCCGCCCACGCTGATGCCGATGTACTTCTCGCCCAAAAGGCCAGCGGTCAGAATAGACGCTGTGGAGTCGGTCGGCAGGTTGTCGACCTTTTTATCCACCAGCAGGGTCACCCGGCCGGTAAAGCTGTCGCGGTCCAGATCGATCGCCGTGACCTTGCCGATGGTCACACCGGCCATGGTCACTTTGGCTCTGACCGTCAGACCGGCGATATTGTCGAAGTAGGCATAAAGCTTGTAGGTATCGGTGGTCGAAGTCGGAGACAGGCCACTGACCCGCAGGGCAAGCAGCAACAAGGCCAGGATCCCTGCCAGCAGGAACAGGCCGACACCGATTTCCAGGGTGCGGTTTTGCATCAGAAATCTCCAAACATCAAAGCGGTCAGAATAAAGTCCAGGCCGAGCACTGCCAGCGAGGCGAATACTACGGTCTTGGTGGTGGCACGACTGATTCCCTCGGAAGTGGGCTCACAGTCATAGCCTTGGAATACGGCGATCCAGGTCACGACAAAGGCGAAAACGATGCTTTTGATCACGCCGTTGAGCACGTCGCTGGAGAAGTTCACGCTGTTCTGCATGTTCGCCCAGTAGGAGCCTTCATAGACGCCCAGCCAGTCGACCGCGACCCAGGAACCGCCCCAGATGCCGACCACGCTGAAGATCATCGCCAGCACCGGCAGGGAAATGAAACCGGCCCACAGACGCGGAGCGATGATGTACTTGAGCGGATCGACACCGATCATTTCCAGGCTGGACAACTGCTCGGTGGACTTCATGTTGCCGATTTCCGCCGTCAGCGCCGAACCGGCACGACCGGCGAACAGCAACGCCGTCACCACCGGGCCCAGCTCACGCAGCAAGGTCAAGGCAACCATCTGCCCCACCGCCTGCTCCGAGCCATAGCTCGACAGGATGTTGAAACCCTGCAGCGCCAGCACCATGCCGATGAATATCCCCGAAACGACGATAATCACCAGCGACATCACGCCGACCGAATGCAGCTGTTTGACCAGCAGGCCGAAACCGCCGCCTATGCCACCACGCCCCAGCAAGGCATGAAACAGGAACAGCGTCGCCCGTCCGAATACCGCGACGGCATCGATAGCCGATTCGCCGAACCGACGTACGCGTTCTATTAATGAGATTCTGCGCATCAACGTTTCCCCAGAAGATCTGCGCGGTAATCCGTCGCTGGAAAGTGATACGGAACCGGACCATCGGGATCGCCGGTCATGAACTGACGGATACGCGGCTCATCCGAGTTCATCAACTCGTCCGGCGTACCCTGCCCCAGCACCTGACCATCGCCCACCACATAGATGTAATCGGCAATGCTCGCGGTTTCGGCGAGATCGTGGGAAACCACGATACTGGTGATCCCCAACGCATCGTTCAGCAGGCGGATCAGGCGCACCAGAACGCCCATGGCGATCGGGTCCTGGCCGACGAACGGTTCGTCGTACATAAGAATCTGCGGATCAAGCGCAATCGCCCGGGCCAGAGCCACGCGGCGCTTCATGCCGCCGGACAGCTCATCGGGCATCAGCTCGATGGCGCCCCGCAGACCGACCGCCTGCAATTTCAGCAGCACGATGTCGCGGATCATCTCTTCCGGCAACTGGGTATGAACGCGCAGGGGAAAGGCGACGTTCTCGAACACATCGAGATCGGTGAACAGCGCGCCGCTCTGAAACAGCACGCCCATGTGCTTGCGCGCATCGAACAGATCGCTGCGCGACAGCTTCGGCAGGTTCTGGCCGTTGACCCAGACTTCGCCCTGCGATGGCCGCAACTGGGCACCCATCAGGCGCAGCAGCGTGGTCTTGCCACACCCGGAAGGCCCCATGATGCCGGTGACCTTGCCGCGCGGGATGCGGATATCGACGTTATTGAAAATGCTCCGCGCACCGCGCTTGAAGGAGACTCCCTTCAGCTCGACCGCGTAGGCGTTATCGGCACTCATCTAAACTCCTTGCGATGCAGCCTCTCACTCGGACGCCTGGCTTTCTGGAGAAAGCCCTTACATCCCGGGCAGGCCGAACTGGCGGCGAACTATATCACTGCAAAGGGCAAGCGCCCAAGGCCTCTCCCCGGCCACGTTCAGCGATATGACAGGCCCGAGGCTTCTATAAAAGGGTTTTAGTAACCGGGAATGACAAAGCACGACGAACTTGCGTGAGGCTTTTCAACATAACCGCTATAATCGCCGCCTTTTCATCGGGCTATACGATTTCTGACATGAGCCAAACCAGCGACCTGATTCAATCGGCACAACGCACCATCCGCCTCGAAGTGGAAGCCGTACAAGGCTTGTTGCCCCATATCGACGCCGATTTCGTACGCGCTTGCGAGATGATTCTGGCCAGCAAGGGCCGTGTAGTGGTGGTCGGCATGGGCAAGTCCGGGCACATCGGCAACAAGATTGCCGCGACCCTGGCCAGCACCGGCACCCCGGCGTTTTTCGTACACCCGGCCGAAGCCAGTCATGGCGACATGGGCATGATCACCCGTGACGACGTGATCCTGGCCCTGTCGAATTCCGGCTCCACCAACGAAATCGTCACGCTGCTGCCGCTGATCAAGCGCCTGGGCATCCAGCTGATCAGCGTGACCGGCAACCCGCAATCGCCTCTGGCTAAAGCGGCAGAGGTCAATCTCAACGTTCACGTCGAGCACGAAGCCTGCCCGCTGAACCTGGCGCCGACTTCCTCGACCACCGCTGCACTGGTCATGGGCGATGCCCTGGCCGTGGCGTTGCTGGAAGCCCGCGGCTTCACGGCCGAAGATTTCGCCTTTTCCCACCCGGGTGGTGCACTGGGTCGTCGCCTGCTGCTGAAAGTGGAAAACGTCATGCACGCAGGTCAGGAGCTGCCGCAGGTACAACGCGGCACCCTGCTCAAGGACGCACTGATGGAAATGACCCGCAAGGGTCTGGGCATGACCGTCATTCTCGAGGCCGACGGCAAGCTTGCCGGAATCTTCACCGACGGCGACCTGCGCCGCACACTGGATCGCAGCATTGATATACACAGCGCGACCATCGATCAGGTGATGACGGTGCACGGCAAGACCGCCCGCGCCGAGATGCTGGCCGCCGAAGCCCTGAAAATCATGGAAGACCATCGAATCAACGCGCTTGTCGTCGTGGATGAGGACGATCGCCCGATCGGCGCCTTCAACCTCTCCGACCTGCTGCGCGCAGGAGTGATGTAAATGAGCACCGATCTGCTGCAACGCGGCAAAGCCATCAAACTGGCGGTTTTCGACGTCGACGGCGTCCTCACCGACGGACGCCTGTACTTCCTTGAAGACGGCAGCGAGTTCAAGACTTTCAATACCCTCGACGGCCAGGGCATCAAAATGCTGATGAACGCGGGCGTACAGACCGCCATCATCAGCGGTCGCAAGACCCCGGTGGTCGAGCGTCGGGCGAAGAACCTGGGAATTCCGCACCTGTTTCAGGGCCGTGAAGACAAACTCGTCGTCCTCGACGGCCTTCTCGAGCAACTGGGCCTAAGCTATGAACAGGTCGCCTATCTCGGTGACGACCTGCCCGATCTGCCGGTGATCCGCCGGGTGGGACTTGGCATGGCGGTGGCCAACGCGGCCCCCTTTGTGCGCGAGCATGCCCATGGCGTTACCCAGGCCCGTGGTGGCGAGGGTGCCGCCCGTGAATTCTGCGAACTGATCCTGCGCGCCCAAGGCAGCCTCGACGCCGCCAACAACGCGTACCTGTGAGTCAAACCATGTTTAGCAAAAAGTTTCGCAACATCCTGCTGTTCGGTTGCATCGCCGCCATTTTCGGTGCGGTCGGCTACTGGAACATCAGCCCGGAACGCTTCCTCGACAAGCCTCCTGTCTCGGCAGAAGAGAGCCCGATCGACTGGTACGCGACCAACACCCACACCTTGCAATACCTGGAAGACGGCAAGGTGCAGTATGAAATGACTTCCGACAAGGCCGAGCACGTCAAGGCGACCGACATTACACTGGTCACCAAACCCGACCTGAACATGTATCGCGGCACCGACTTCCCGTGGCACGTGACCAGCGAGCGCGGTGAAGTGAACTCCGGCGGCACCGAGGTCGAGCTGATCGACTCGGTTCGCGTCAAGCGCACCGATGAAAAGAAACGCGACACCCTGATCACCAGCACCCGAATGACGGTGTTCCCTCAGCAGCAATATGCGCAGACCCAGCAACCCGTTAGAATCGACGGCGCTGGCGGTGTATCGACCGGCGTGGGAATGAAAGCGTATTTGAAGGAAAGCAGGATACACCTGCTATCGAACGTAAGAGGACAGTATGAGGCTCGTTAAAACCCTCCCTATTTTGCTCAGTCTGGGCGCAGCACTGGGAAGCGTGAGCGCCTGGGCTCTGCCGAACGATCAAGAGCAGCCAATCCGCATTCAGGCCGACGATGCCCAGCTGGACGACAAGAATGGCGTTGCCACTTACAAAGGTGCGGTGATCATCACCCAGGGTTCGATGATCGTCAAAGGCGACACTGTAACGCTGACGCGCAACCCGGCCGGCGAGATCGACGTGGTGACTTCGGTAGGCAACCTGGCCTATTTCGAACAACTGCAAACCGCTGGCGACACAAAACCCGTCCAGGGTTGGGGCGTGACCATTCAGTACCACGCGCAGCAAAACCGTGTCGTACTGATCGACAAGGCCAAGGTCATCGACAAGGACAACAACACCACTCAAGGCGAGAAGATCGTCTATGACACGGTGAAAAAGCTGGCCAGCGCAGGTCGCGCCACCGGCAACAAGGTCACCGAAGCGCGTCCGCGCATCGACATGGTGATCCAGCCGAAGAAGAAAACCGACGAGAAAACCCAGTAATGGCAACCCTGAAAGCTCAGCACCTGGCCAAGGCCTACAAAAGCCGCCAGGTCGTGCGCGATGTCAGCCTGTCGATCGACAGCGGCCAGATCGTGGGCCTGCTCGGCCCCAACGGCGCCGGCAAGACCACCTGCTTCTACATGATTGTCGGCCTGGTGCAGGCCGATCAGGGCCGCGTGCTGATCGACGACCTGGACGTCAGCCACCAGCCGATGCACGGCCGCGCCAAGGCCGGTATCGGCTATCTGCCGCAGGAAGCCTCGATCTTCCGCAAGCTGTCGGTGGCCGACAACATCATGGCCATCCTCGAGACCCGACAGGAGCTCGACAAGGCCGGCCGTCGCAAGGAGCTGGAAAGCCTGCTGCAGGAATTCCACATCAGCCACATCCGCGACAACCTCGGCATGAGCCTGTCCGGTGGCGAGCGTCGCCGGGTGGAAATCGCCCGCGCACTGGCCACCGCACCGAAATTCATCTTGCTCGACGAACCGTTCGCCGGTGTCGACCCGATCTCCGTGGGCGACATCAAGCAGATCATTCACCATCTCAAGGCCAAGGGCATCGGTGTACTGATCACCGACCACAACGTCCGCGAGACGCTGGACATCTGCGAAACGGCGTACATCGTCAATGACGGCCAACTGATCGCCGAAGGCGACTCCGCGACCATCCTCGCCAACGATCTGGTGAAGGAAGTGTATCTGGGTCACGAGTTCCGCCTGTAAGCGCGACAGCGTTCGACCAGCCGTCCGGGTGCTGTAACGTTGAAGCGCATTTTTATACGCTTTTATTGTTACAGCGCTCTAGGCAAACACGACAGTTTCAGGCATATAATTTGCTTAAGTTTGGCGCCTCGGCGCCCTGTAGTGGATGGCGCAAAGCGCCGGCGAATAAGGTGTTAAGCCCCTGCCATGAAACCATCGCTAGTCTTGAGAATGGGCCAGCAGCTGACGATGACACCGCAGCTGCAACAGGCCATCCGCCTGCTCCAATTGTCGACCCTGGATCTGCAACAGGAAATCCAGGAGGCTCTGGAATCCAATCCGATGCTCGAACGCCAGGAAGACGGCGACGACTTCGACAATTCCGACCCGCTGGCCGACAACGCCGAACAGAAGCCCAATACCGAGATCCAGGAACCCTCCTACCAGGAAACCGCGCCGACGGTCGACAATCTCGAGGACGGCGAATGGAACGAGCGAATCCCCAACGAACTGCCTGTCGACACCGCCTGGGAAGACGTCTACCAGACCAGCGCCAGCAGCCTGCCGAGCAGCGATGACGACGAGTGGGATTTCACCACCCGCACCTCCGCCGGCGAAAGCCTGCAAAGCCACCTGCTGTGGCAGTTGAACCTGGCGCCGATGTCCGACACCGATCGCCTGATCGCCGTGACCCTGATCGATTGCATCAACAATCAGGGCTACCTCGACGAAACCCTCGAAGAAATCCTCGACGCCTTCGATCCGGAGCTCGACATCGAGCTGGACGAGATCGAAGCCGTCCTGCACCGCATCCAGCAATTCGAACCCGCCGGCATCGGCGCACGCAACCTGGGCGAATGCCTTCTGTTGCAATTGCGCCAGCTCTCGGCCAAGACCCCTTGGCTGGCCGAAGCCAAGCGCCTGGTCACCGATTACATCGACCTGCTCGGCAGCCGCGACTACAGCCAGCTGATGCGGCGCATGAAGCTCAAGGAAGATGAACTGCGCCAGGTCATCGAACTGGTCCAGAGCCTCAACCCGCGCCCCGGCTCACAGATCGAATCCACTGAAGCCGAATACGTGGTGCCTGACGTGATCGTGCGCAAGGACAACGAGCGCTGGCTGGTCGAGCTGAACCAGGAGTCGGTGCCGCGCCTGCGGGTCAACGCCCAGTACGCCGGTTTCGTGCGTCGCGCCGACACCAGCGCCGACAATACCTTCATGCGCAACCAGTTGCAGGAAGCCCGCTGGTTCATCAAGAGCCTGCAGAGCCGCAACGAAACCCTGATGAAAGTGGCCACCCAGATCGTCGAGCATCAGCGCGGCTTCCTGGAGTACGGCGACGAAGCGATGAAACCGCTCGTGCTGCATGACATCGCCGAGGCGGTAGGCATGCACGAGTCGACGATTTCCCGGGTGACCACACAGAAATTCATGCATACCCCCCGGGGCATATATGAACTGAAATACTTTTTCTCCAGCCACGTCAGCACCTCCGAAGGCGGCGAATGCTCGTCCACGGCGATCCGCGCGATCATCAAGAAACTGGTCGCCGCGGAAAATCAGAAAAAGCCGTTGAGTGACAGCAAGATCGCTGGTTTACTGGAGGCACAAGGCATTCAGGTGGCTCGCCGCACCGTCGCCAAGTACCGCGAATCCCTCGGGATCGCGCCTTCGAGCGAACGCAAGCGGTTGATGTAAGCCACGTTACAGCGTTCCAGTGGCAGGCTCTTCGGCCTGCCGCTTTATGCACTGGCAACGAAGGAGAAGCTGTATGCAAGTCAACATCAGTGGACACCAACTGGAAGTTACCCAACCTCTCCGTGAATACGTTGAGCAGAAGCTCAAGAGGCTTGAGGGACATTTCGACAAGATCACCAACGTGCAAGTCACGATGTGCGTCGAAAAGCTGAAGCAGAAAATCGAAGCCACGCTGCATATTCCCGGCAACGAGGTCGTCGCAAACGCGGAACATACCGACATGTACGCAGCGATCGACGCGCTGACCGACAAGCTTGATAAACAACTCAAAAAGCATAAGGAAAAGACCCAGAGCCTGCTTCAGGGCGCTACCGGTCGATAACCCCCACCCCCATGATCCGACTTGAAAGCATCCTGACCCCCGGCCGTTCCCTGGTGAACGTGCCGGGCGGCAGTAAAAAGAAAGCCCTCGAACAAATTGCCAACCTGATCGCCCGGGAAAAACCGGATCTGGAGATGCAAGATGTCTTCGAGGCGCTGATTGCCCGTGAAAAACTCGGTTCGACCGGTTTTGGCAACGGCATCGCCATTCCCCATTGCCGCCTCAAGGGTTGTGAATCACCCATCAGCGCCTTGATGCACCTTGAAGCACCTATCGATTTCGATGCCATCGATGGCGCACCGGTGGACCTGCTGTTCGTGCTGCTGGTCCCGGAAGCTGCCACCGATGCACACCTGGAACTGCTGCGCCAGATCGCCAGCATGCTCGATCGCAAGGAAGTACGCGAAAAACTGCGTCGCGCCACCACCAACGAAGCCTTGTATCAGGTTGTCCTGGACGAGCAAAACGGGCACTAAACATGCGCTTGATCATCGTCAGTGGCCGCTCCGGCTCGGGCAAAAGCACGGCCCTGGATGTCCTTGAGGACAACGGCTACTACTGCATCGACAATCTGCCGGCCGGCCTGCTGCCGGAGCTGGCGGAACGCGCACTGATTCATACGGAACTGTCTCAGCCACTGGTCGCGGTATCGATCGATGCACGCAACCTGCCAAGCCACCTTTCGCGCTTTCCGGAGTTGCTCGAGGAAGTCCGCAGCCGGCACATCCAGTGCGACGTTCTGTATCTGGATGCCGATGAAGAAACCCTGCTCAAGCGCTTCTCGGAAACCCGTCGCCGTCACCCGCTGAGCAGTGCCAACCGCTCGCTGGCTGAAGCCATCAACGATGAAACCGCCCTGCTGGGCCCGATCGCCGACCTGGCCGACCTGAAGGTCAATACCACCAATCTGAACCTGTACCAGTTGCGCGACACCATCAAGCTGCGGCTGTTGAACCAGCCGGAGCCCGGTACGGCGTTTCTGGTGGAGTCGTTCGGTTTCAAACGCGGCATGCCGGTGGATGCGGATCTGGTGTTCGATGTACGCTGCCTGCCCAACCCGTACTGGAAACCGGAATTACGTGCGCAATCCGGGCTCGATGAGCCGGTGGCCGAATATCTGGCGGCACAGCCGGAAGTCGAAGAGATGTTCCAGGACATCTACGCCTACCTGTTCAAGTGGTTGCCGCGCTTCGCTGCGAGCAATCGTGCCTACGTGACCATTGCCATTGGCTGCACCGGCGGACACCACCGTTCCGTCTACCTGACCGAACGCCTGGGTCAGGCCCTGCAGAAAACCCTGAAGAACGTCCAGGTTCGCCACCGCGACCTCAGCTAAAGGATTCACACCGCGATGCCTGCTCTGGAAATCGAAATCATCAACAAGCTGGGCCTGCATGCCCGGGCGTCGGCAAAGTTCGTTGGCGTGGCGGGGCAGTTTCCCGACTGCACGATCAGAGTGGGTCGCACCCCGGAAACCACGGTAGATGGCAAAAGCATCATGGCAATGATGATGCTCGCTGCCGGCAAGGGCACCAAAATCTTCCTGAGCACCGAAGGGCATCAGGAACAGGAAGCCCTGGATGCCTTGGTGGCACTGATCAACAACTACTTCGACGAAGGCGGTTGAAAGCCTTTGGTGGCGAGGGAGCAAGCTTCCCTCCCCCCTCTCATCCCAACGCCGTGTCCATCACCATCATCAGGCAGAAGCCGATTAACAATCCCATGCTCGCCAGTTTTTCGTGACCATTGCGTCGCGACTCCGGAATTACTTCGTGGGTCACCACCAGTAACATTGCTCCGGCCGCCAGCGCCAGCCCCAGGGGCAACAACAATTCCGCCAGGCTGACCAGCCACGCACACAGCAGTGCGAACACCGGTTCGACCAGACCTGACGCCGCCCCGATCAGAAACGCCTTGACCCGTGACATCCCGGCCCCGGCCAACACCAGCGCAATCACCAGACCTTCCGGCACATCCTGCAAGGCGATCCCCATCGCCAGGCTGTCGGCGTCCGGCATGCCGCCGCCCGCGGAGACGCCGACGGCCATGCCTTCCGGAATGTTATGGGCAATGATGGCAAACACGAACAGCCAGATTCGCGGCGGAATAACCGGATGCTCGACGGTGCCGATGAGCATTTCCGGTGAAGCGCCGGACAGCCTGCGGTCCACCAGATACAGAGCGAAAGCACCGAGCATGATGCCGAAACAGATCAGGCCACTGGAGCCCCAAGGGCTCAGGCCAAGGCTTTCTGCGGCGGCAATCCCCGGCACGATCAGCGAAAACGCGGTCGCCGCCAGCATCACGCCGGCGCCAAACCCCAGCAGCGTGTCGCCCAGCGCCTGCGGCATATTGCGAATCACCAGCACCGGAACCGCCCCCAGTGCCGTGCCGAGCGCGCAGATCGCACCACCTTGCAATGCCCGGGACAGCTTCGGTTCCAGGTTCAGCCATTCCAGCCCGTGAGCCACCAGCAAGCTCATGCCCGCCAACAGCAGCAGCGACCCGAATGCGTAACGAAACATACGTCCACTTCCGATCGCCAGTGTTTCAGTGCCCATAGTCAGCCTTGGATTGTTTTTATAGGAGACTTAAACCAGCGCAGCCTGATAACGCGCAGCGACTTCAGGCCAGTTGATCACGTTGTAGAACGCGCTGATGTATTCCGGGCGGCGGTTCTGATAACGCAGGTAGTAGGCGTGTTCCCACACGTCGAGGCCGAGAATCGGCGTATTGCCGCCCATCAGCGGGCTGTCCTGGTTGCCGCTGCTTTCCACCACCAGTTTTTTGTCTGGGGTCACGCTGAGCCAGGCCCAGCCGCTGCCGAAACGGGTCAGCGCGGCTTTGGTGAAAGCATCCTTGAAGCTGTCGAGGCCGCCCAGTTGCTCATCGATCGCCCTGGCCAGCGCACCGTCCGGCTTGCCGCCACCGCCGGGCACCATCACTTCCCAGAACAGCGAATGGTTGGCGTGACCGCCGCCCTGATTGATCACTGCCGCACGCAGTTTTTCCGGCAGTTGCTGAACGCTGGCCACCAGTTTTTCCACCGGCCACTCGGCGTATTCCGTGCCCTCGACCGCGGCGTTCAGATTGTTGATGTAGGTCTGGTGATGCTTTGTGTAATGAATCTCCATGGTCTGCGCATCGATGTGCGGTTCCAGTGCGTCGTAGGCGTAAGGCAAGGCTGGCAGGGTAAAAGCCATTTCAGTGGACTCCATGGTGATGTTGGGCAGGCACGCGGCGCGCATTGCCGGTATCCGGGTGCAGCAAGCGCTGGGTGCGCGGGTATTCGCCGTGTTCGCTGATGAAATTGAGCAGTTCGACATAGGTCTTGCTGCTCTGGCGCAATGCCGCCTCACGCAGGGCCGGGCGCAGGCGCTCGTCCTGCATGGTCTGCAACAGGCGTTGATGGATCGCGCACAGGTATTCGGCGCTCTCCTCCGGCTGGTTCAGACGCAGATGCAGATCGGCGAGGTTGTGATGGGAAATGACACAGGCCGCCACCGCTTCGTCGGCATCGGCCCAGCGCTCGAACAGCACTTGCGCCAGGGCCAGCGCTTGCAGATAAGCCTCGCGGGCGTCGATCAACTCGCCCAGCATGAAGCAGCGATTGGCCCGTTCGATCGTACGTTTCCAGTGCTCCATGATGAGCCTCCAAAGCGATTGCGGTGTTTACACGCCGCCGGCGGTGAGTTTCTCGGGATTGAGCAACTCTTCCAGCTGGCTGCGCGACAGATCGGTGTGTTCCAGCGCGACGTCGATTACCGGGCGACCCTGTTTGTAGGCCTGCTTGGCGATTTCGGCGGCTTTCTGGTAACCGATGATCGGGTTGAGCGCGGTGACCAGAATCGGGTTGCGCGACAGCGCTTCCTTGAGCCGCGATTCGTTGACCTTGAAGCTGGCAATCGCCTTGTCACCCAGCAGACGGCTGGAATTGGCCAGCAACTCGATACTGCTCAACAGGTTCTGAGCGATGATCGGCAGCATCACGTTCAGTTCGAAATTGCCCGACTGACCGGCGATGGTGATCACCGAATCGTTGCCAATGACCTGCGCCGCCACCATCGCAGTGGCTTCCGGAATCACCGGATTGACCTTGCCCGGCATGATCGACGAGCCCGGTTGCAGGCCTTCCAGCTCGATTTCGCCAAGGCCGGCAAGCGGGCCGGAGTTCATCCAGCGCAGGTCGTTGGCGATTTTCATCAACGACACGGCGGTAGCCTTGAGCTGGCCCGACACGGCCACGGCGGTGTCCTGCGAACCGATCAGCGCGAACAGGTCCTTGCCCGGGGTGAACTGCACGTTGGTCAGTTGGCTCAACTGACGGCTGAAACGCGCAGCGAATTCCGGATGCGCATTGATTCCGGTGCCGACCGCCGTACCGCCCTGGGCCAGGGATTGCAGGCTTGGCAGCAAGTCCTGCAAATGACCGATGTTGGCCTTGAGCTGCTGCGCCCAACCGTTGAGTACCTGGCTCATGCGAACCGGCATGGCGTCCATCAAGTGAGTACGGCCGGTCTTGACGTGGTGATGCACCTGCTCGGCCTTGCGCTCGATCACTTGCACCAGATGCAGCAGCGCCGGCAACAGTTGTTCGTGCAAGGCGAGCGCGGCGCTGACGTGGATGGTGGTCGGGATGATGTCGTTGCTGCTCTGCCCGCAGTTGACGTGATCGTTGGCATTCACTGGCTCGTCGAGCAGGCGGCTGGCCAGGGTGGCAATCACTTCGTTGGCGTTCATGTTGGAGCTGGTGCCGGAACCGGTCTGGAAGATATCCACCGGGAAATGCTGCATGAAGTCGCCTTCAAGCAGCCCCTGGGCCGCGTCGCTGATGGCTTTGCCTTGCGCGGCGCTGAGCTGATTGAGTTCGACGTTGGCCCGGGCGGCAGCGGCTTTTGCCAGGATCAGCGCGCGGATGAACTGGGTCGGCATCGGCTTGCCGCTGATCGGGAAGTTATCCACTGCGCGCTGGGTCTGCGCGCCGTAGAGAGCGTCCACCGGCACCTGCAGTTCGCCCATGCTGTCGCGCTCAATACGTGTCTTGGTCATCTGAAAATCCTTGCACCAGTTCAATAAGAGGAATGGAGGGTTGCAACTCGCAAGTGGCGAGCTGCCAGGTGTAGCTCTGCCAGCGTTTGAGCCGGCATTTGCACAGCGACAGGCGCTCCATTTCACGCAATGGGCGCCAGGCCTGATCGAGACAGAGACTGCGCCAGTGCCACGGCAATGCGATGTCGGTGGCCGTGTCGAGCAGCAGACGGAAAGAGGTTTCAGCGACGGTCCAGGGCGAGGTCGCCGTGCAGCAGGCCAGATACCGGCCTTCGGCCAGGTAGTGTTCGATCAGACGTGGTTCGTCGGGATCCATGGCGCAACGGATCTGGCGACTCATCCAGCGCCAGCTTTCGAGGTACGGCTGCTCGTGCAAGGCAGAACTCATGATCCTGGGCTCATCCGATAATGAGATTTATTATTAGATGATAATGAGAACCAAAACAAGAGTAGCTTTTTTAGCCGCCCCGACCCGCTCAAAAAAATTCCGGACACAAAAAAGGCGCGCCACCCAATCGGGGGGCGCGCCTTTTTGTATTGGCCCGGGCTTAGCTGCCGGCGACAGTCATCCGCTCGATCAACACCGAACCGGTGCGAATGTTGCTGCGCAGTTCCAGATCGTTACCGACCGCGACGATCTGCTTGAACATGTCCCGCATGTTGCCGGCGATGGTCACTTCCTGCACCGCGAACTGAATTTCACCGTTCTCGACCCAGAAACCCGCCGCACCGCGCGAGTAATCGCCTGTCACCATGTTCAGGCCATGACCCATCAACTCGGTGACCAGCAGGCCACGGCCCATGCGCCGCAGCAGTGCGGCCTGATCTTCATCACCATGGGTGACAAACAGGTTGTGCACCCCGCCGGCGTTGGCGGTGCTCGGCATGCCGAGTTTGCGCCCGGAATAAGTGCCGAGGATGTACGACACCAACTCGCCCTTCTCGACGAACGGTTTGGCATAGGTCGCCAGACCGTCACCGTCATACGACGCACTGCCCATGGCACGCATCAGGTGCGGACGCTCGTCGATGGTCAGCCACTCCGGAAACAGCTTCTGCCCCAGCGTACCTTCCAGGAACGACGACTTGCGATACAGGCTGCCGCCGGAAATCGCCGACAGGAAGCTGCCGAACAATCCGCCCGCCAGCTCCGCCGAAAACAGCACCGGGACTTCGCAGGTCGGCACCGGGCGCGCACCCAGACGGCTCGCCGCCCGTTGTGCGGCACGCTGGCCAATGCTCACCGGATCCGCCAGCAAGCTACCCTGGCGGTTCACGTCATACCAATAATCGCGCTGCATCTGGCCATCGGCCTCGGCGATCATCACGCAGCTCAGGCTATGCCGGGTCGACGCATAACCGCCGATAAAACCGTGGCTGTTGCCGTATACGCGGCAGCCCTGATGAGTGCTCAACGTGGTGCCATCGGCGTTCTTGATGCGCGCATCGGCGTCGAACGCCGCGGCTTCGCAGAGCAATGCTTTCTCGATGGCCTGTTCCGGGGTGATGTCCCATTGGTGGAACAGGTCGAAATCCTGAATATCCCTGGCCATCAGCGCGGCATCGGCCAGTCCCGAGGCTTCGTCTTCGGAGGTGTGTTTGGCAATCGCCAACGCCGCAGCAACGGTTTCGCGAATCGCATCCGGTCCGGTGGCGGAAGTGCTGGCCGAGCCCTTGCGCTGGCCGACATACAAGGTGATGCCAAAGCCCTGATCGCGGTTGAACTCGACCGTTTCGACTTCACGTTGACGCACGGAGGTCGACAGGCCCTGCTCCAGCGACACCGCCACTTCGCACGCGCTGGCACCCTGGCGCTTGGCTTCGGCGATGATCTGCTCGACCTGTTCCTGCAGTGCCGGCAATGCCTGTGGGCCGACGCTTTCAACTGCACTCATGCTCATCTCCACTCAAATTCTGCTTTCGGCTGGGGCCTTCGAGCGACCGGGCCGGACAAGCGGCCCCCGACTGGTTATCATGGCGGCGTTTCTTTGCGGACTGCCACCATGGTTGATTCTTACGACGACTCCCTCGATACGGGAGAAAAAAGCAAATCCCAGGTCAAACGCGAGCTGCATGCTCTGGTTGACCTTGGCGAGCGCCTTACAACGCTCAAGCCTGACTTGCAGGCGAAACTGCCATTGACCGACGCTTTGCGCCGGGCCCTGGCCGATGCGCCCAAGCACACCGCGAACATCGCGCGTAAACGGCACTTGCAGTTCATCGGCAAACTGATGCGCGATCAGGACACTGACGCGATTCTCACCTTGCTCGATCAACTCGATGCCTCTACCCGTCAGTACAACGAGCGTTTCCACAACCTCGAACGCTGGCGTGACCGCCTGATCGGCGGTGACGATGCCGTGCTGGAGAAATTCGTCGTCGAGTACCCGGACGCCGACCGCCAGCAACTGCGTTCCCTGATCCGTCAGGCCCAGCACGAGGTTGCGCATAACAAGCCTCCTGCCTCGAGCCGTAAAATCTTCAAGTACATCCGTGAGCTGGACGAGACTCAACGCGGTCTGCGTTGATATTCGCCACCGGGTGGCCGCACCGCGCGCCACCCGAAGCTCCATCCCTTCTTACGCGCCCGTGCCACCCACGGTGATCGCATCGATTTTCAGCGTCGGTTGACCCACGCCCACTGGCACCGACTGCCCGTCCTTGCCGCACGTGCCCACACCGCTGTCCAGTGCCAGATCGTTGCCGACCATCGACACCCGGCTCATCGCTTCCGGGCCGTTGCCGATCAACGTCGCGCCTTTGACCGGCGCAGTGATCTTGCCGTCTTCGATCAGATAAGCCTCACTGGTGGAGAACACGAACTTGCCGCTGGTGATGTCCACCTGGCCGCCACCAAGGTTGGCGCAGTAGATGCCCTTCTTCACCGACGCGATGATTTCCGCCGGATCGCTCTGGCCGCCAAGCATGTAGGTGTTGGTCATCCGCGGCATCGGCAGGTGTGCGTAGGACTCACGACGACCGTTGCCGGTGCGGGCCACGCCCATCAGACGCGCATTGAGCTTGTCCTGCATGTAGCCCTTGAGCACGCCGTTTTCGATCAGCGTGGTGCACTCGGTCGGCGTGCCTTCGTCGTCGACGCTCAGGGAACCGCGACGACCGGCCAGCGTGCCGTCATCGACGATGGTGCAGAGTTTCGAGGCAACCATCTCACCCATGCGCCCGCTGTAGGCCGAACTGCCCTTGCGGTTGAAGTCACCCTCCAGACCGTGGCCGACCGCTTCGTGCAGCAGCACGCCGGACCAGCCCGAGCCCAGAACGACCGGCAAGGTACCGGCCGGGGCCGGAATCGCTTCCAGATTCACCAATGCCTGACGCAGCGCCTCGCGGGCGTAACCCATGGCACGGTCTTCGGCGAGGAAATAACGGTAGTCGGTACGCCCGCCGCCACCATGGCCGCCACGTTCGCGACGGCCGTTCTGCTCGACGATCACGCTGACATTGAAACGCACCAGCGGACGCACATCGGCCGCCAGGCCGCCGTCGGACGAAGCTACCAGAATCCGCTCCCAGACCCCGGCCATGCTCACGCTGACCTGCTGGATACGCGGGTCGAGGGCGCGGGTCGCGACGTCGATGCGCTTGAGCAGTTCGACTTTTTCGGCGCGGCTCAGCACTTCCAGCGGGTTGTCCGGTGCGTAAAGCTGAGCGACATCCTGAGTGCTGAACGCCTGCACCTTACCGTTCTGCCCGGCGCGGGAAATCGAACGGGCTGCACGGGCCGCCGCGCCGAGGGCTTCAAGGGTGATCGCGTTGCTGTAGGCAAAACCGGTTTTTTCCCCGGACTGTGCACGCACGCCGACACCCTGGTCGAGGTTGAAACTGCCTTCCTTGACGATGCCGTCTTCCAGCGACCAGGACTCGGAAATCTGCCCCTGGAAATACAGGTCGGCCGCATCGATCCCTGGACCCGCCAGATCACCGAGCACGCCTTGCAGGCTCTCGATCGTCACGCCGCCGGGCGCCAACAGGTGATCACTGACTGAGGACAACAACTCGCTCATAGGTTTTACGCCTTAAATTCGTGTTCTGAAGCAGGTCGCTGTGCGCCCTGCGAAAAAAACCGCCGATGACCGGTCACCGGCATTCGCGCCCGGATGGACGCCTGTTCGTCGCTGTCGCGCTCGGCCAGCAATACGGCTTCGCCTTGTTCCTGCTGCGCCAGAACGCGGCCCCACGGATCGATAATCGCCCCGTGGCCAAAGGTTTCTCGCGGCCCCGGATGCGTCCCGCCCTGGGCCGCCGCCAACACGTAGCACTGGGTTTCAATCGCCCGTGCCCGGATCAACACGTCCCAGTGCGCCGCCCCCGTCACCGCGGTGAAGGCCGACGGTGCGGTAATCAGTTCAGCCCCGGCCGCACGCAATTCGCTGTACAGCTCCGGGAAGCGCAGGTCGTAGCACACCGTCAGGCCGAGCCGGCCGACCGGCGTGTCCGCCACAACCACGTTACTGCCATAAGCATAGTCATCGGATTCGCGGTAACGCCCACGATTGTCCGCCACGTCCACATCGAACAGATGCAACTTGTCATAGCGGGCAACGATTTCGCCCTGATCGTCCACCAGCAACGAGCAGGCATTTGATTTCGCTTCGGGTTGCCCCGCCGGCGGCAACGGCAAGGTGCCGGCCACTATCCATAACTTGAGGTCGCGGGCGGTCTGTTTCAACCACGGCAGGATCGGACCCTCACCAAGTGCTTCGGCGCGGCCGATATCGGCGATGTCGCGACGCCCCATGGCGGCGAAGTTTTCCGGCAGCACCGCCAGCTTCGCGCCAGCGTTGGCCGCTTGTTCGAGCAAACGCCGGGCATCGCGCAGATTGGCCAGCACGTCACTCTGGCTGACCATTTGAATCACCGCAAAAGACATGGCGAACTCCGCAAGAGGTAGGCAGCCATGCTACTCCATCGGTTTATAGCCTGGCTGATCAAAAAGGCTTGTCGAAGGTGATTTTCGGCTCTTTCCACGGGCCTTTGACGGTGTATTTGACGCTGGCAAACCGCGCCACGCGGTCACCGATCAGTTTGTCGATCAGGAACAGCGCGCCGCCGACCGCAGGAGCACCGACGATCAACGCGGCGATCGGCAGGTTGTTGGTCACCGGCAGGGTCACCAGCAATTTGGCGTCGACCTGATCGCCGACCAGATCCAGCGTGCCGTTCAGCTCAATGTTGCTCGACGGCCCAGTCAGTTTGATCGGCTCCTGCGTCACATACACGCCGTTGTTCGCCGCCAGCAATCCCTTGACCCGGTCATAGCTCAAGCCTTTGCCGAAAAGGTCGGAGAAGTCGAGGCGCAGGCGACGACCAATGGAGTTGAAGTTGAGCAGACCGAACACCCGCAGCGCCTGGGCGCCGCCCTCGACCTCGACGAACTGGCCCTTGTTCAGCGACGCATCGAGCGTGCCGGAGAAGCGCTTGGTCGCCAGCCATGCCGGCGAGCCCGGCCAGCGGCCATCGACATCCATATGGAATTCTTCACTGGTCACGCTCGGCGCAAAGCCCCAGCCCTTGAGCACATCGGCGAGATTCTTGCCGCCGATCCGGCCCTTGTACCAACTGCTCGTGGCACCGGGCGTCCCCTCCCAGCCACCGCTGCCCTGCAACAGAATGCCTTTGAGGCCCATGTCCAGATTGTTCAGGGCGATACCTTTGGCCGTCGGCCGGACTTTCAGCGACCAGCCACCGACCAGGTCCTGGCCCTGGAACAACTGATTAATGGTGATATCCAGCGCCGGGATCTTGGTCGGATCCACCGAGGCCAGCGGGTCAGGCGCGTTCTCGTCGGCCTGCACCGTCGGGTCCGGCGCCGGCAGTCGAACGTATTGCAGGTTCACCACAATCGGTGCTGCCTTGGCGTCTGGAATGGCTGCGGTGCCTTTGGCCTGCTGACTGTCGAGGGCCAGGGCCCAGGTGCCGGGCTTGCGATCCAGTTGCACCGCTGCCTGATCCAGCGTAGTGCCGAAGGCTGTCAGTTTGCCGACCTTGAAGTCCGCGCTGCTGAGCAGTTGCTTGGCGCTGCCGCCCGGATCCTGACCGGCGTACTTGTCCACCAGATCCTGCCAGGGTTTGACATCCAGCTCCGACAGCACGCCGCGTATGCGCAAGCCTTTGTTGCCCGGCAATACCGCTTCGCCGGCGCCGAGGAACAGCTCGCCACGGCCATCGGCGAAATTGCTCGGTGGCGCGGCGAAGGTGAAGTTGGCCAGTTGATCGTAATTGACCCAGTAACGCCGCTCCTGCCCTTGCAGCGTCATGCGGAACACCGTGTCACGCCCGACATCGGCGGTCATGCCGAACGGCGCAGGCAGATCCACCGCCACGCCCTTCATGCTGGAACTGACCATCAACTGACTATCGGCACCGTCCAGATTCACTTGCAACTGGTAAGGAATCGTCCCGGACACCGGCAATGGCTGAGTCACGCCGAGCCAGTCGGTGAGTTTCTTGACCTCGACCTGCCCCGACGCTGCCACTCGGGTCTTGAGCTTGCCGGGGCCGCCGTCTGCAAATATCTGCGCAGTGACCGGTTTTTCGAAGGCCCGCGCACTGATGTTCTGCCCGCTCAAACCCTTGGCGCTGTCGAAGCGGAAGTCGCCCTTGAGCTGGCTCAGTTCGAGCTTCGGCTCGGCCAATTTCAGCCGTGCGTTGGCGGTCTTGAAGTCCACGAGGATCTTCGGCTGATCGCCCTTGGCCAACGGCACGTCCAGTTTGAGTTTGCCTTGCAGGTCGCCCTCGCCTTCCCAGCCGGCGAAGGTGTCGGCGGTGCCGATCGGCGCTTCCTGGAGAATCTTCAAGCCATCGCCCAGGCCGCCGGCAAACCCGCCGTCGAGGAACATATGGCTGTGCTCGCCACTCGGCACATGGGGAATATTGACGAAGACGTCGCTGACCTGGGTGTCGAGCAACTGCCCCTTGCTGGCGACAATCCGCACACCGCTATCCTCGATGAACACATCGCCGCTGACCTTGCTCACGTGCGGCCAGCCTGGCTGGAACGCCAGTTCGGCGTCATGCACCTTGAAGAACAGGCTGATGCTGCGGTCCGCATCTGCGGCGCCTTTGTTCAGGGAACCCTGATACTGGAAGAACCCTTGATCCACCGCCCCTTTGAGAATCGCCGTGCGCAGCCATTCGTCGAGGGCCGGGCTCAGGACTTCCGGCAGGTATTTGGCGGTGTAGCGACCGTCGCCGTCCACCAGGCCGACCCGCAGGTCCATGTAGTCTTCCTGGGTGTGGTCGAAATGCAGGCGGATCAGGAAGTCGCCGGCAATCTTGCCCTCTTCGCCGAGCACCTTCAGGTACGGCGCGATCAGGGTGAAGCCTTCCTTGTCGAGCTTCCAGGTCAACCGGGCGTTGGCCTGAATGTATTGCCATGGTTTGGCGAAGATCGGATCGAGGTGCAGGACGAAGTCCTTGCTGTCCATGCGCAGCTCACCGCCGCCGAGGTTGCCGGTCAGGCTGCCGCTGACATTCCGTGCAGCCGGCGCGCCGTGATAGGCGTCGAAACCGACCTGATCGAGGTTGGCGGCGAAGCTGAATTTGCTGTCGTCGGTGGCGTTCGGGCGGAAATCCAGCAGTACGTTGCGCAAGCCACCGGTCACTTTCAGATGCTCGACTACGGTGGCAAAGCCTTGTGGCAGCGGGCCCAGTGCATTGAGTAACGGAGTGATCGGCGTCAGATCGAGGCGATCGGCCTGCAGGTGCCAGAGCTCGTCAACATTGTCGGTGGCGGCTGTCTGCTTGACCTGGACGCGGGACTCCCAACGGGTCTCGCCAAAATTCATCGCCAGCGAATCGAGGGTGACGGTTGCGCCCTCTGCACTGCGCTGAAAGTAACCGTTGAGGGCCAGGTTGTTGATCCGGATCGGCTTGCGCTCGGCGTAGGCACCGTTGAGTTGCGGGGCGTTGAGGCGGATGGCGGCGCTTTGCAGCGCGCCCTCGCTCCAGTTGACCCAGAGCTCGCCGCCGGCCTTGATCTCGGAGAAATTCCATTGCTGGGTCAGGCGCTCGGGTAGCCATTTCGCCCAGTCGCTTTGCGGCAGACTGATGTAGCCTTCGACCGCGCTGTCCTGCAACTGGCTGGCACGAATCCGCGTACGCAGGCTCAGTGCGACGGGTTGCCCGTCGGGCAAGGTCAACCGCGCGTCGAGGCGCTGGCGGTTGAGGCCGGTCTTGAGATTGAGTCCGACATAGGTAAAGGTCAGCGGCGCCTGCTCCAGCGGCTGCAACGTCACCTGACTGTCGAGCACCGACAATTGCTGGACCATTTGCATGCGGTTGAACAGTTGCTCGGGATCCATGGGCTGATCCTTCTGCACCGGCAAGCCTTCGAGCGCCCATTGGCCGTCCTCACCCTCCTTGAGGCTGATCTTCAGACCATTGAGTTCAAGATGCGCGATACGTACTTCCCGGGCCAACAGACTGGCCCACAGGTCCGGCACTGCGCGCACGTGATCCAGACGCAAAGCATTGGCACCGCTGCCGACAATGACGTCACGGGCCAACAGGATCGGCGCAAAGCCGCTCCAGTTGCCTTCCAGCTCACCGATCTGCAACGGCATGCCCAGGGCGGTACTGGCCTTGTCTTCGATGTCGGCGCGATATTCGGCCACCAGTGGCGTGAGTTCCCGGCCGAGGCTGACGTACAACGCCATCAACACCAGAACCAACGCGCACAGGCCCAGACCCCAGCGAGTCAGTGCAGCCAAAATGCGTGTCAGACGGTCCATGTCAGTTGGCTCCCATGGCAAAAATACTGCAAAAAGCTGAGGCCAGCCGTTTCAGGAAAAAGGTGACGCAGGGGATCAGAGCAGCACCACGTCATATTGTTCCTGGGAATACATGGTTTCCACCTGGAAGCGTATGGTGCGCCCGATAAACCCTTCAAGCTCGGCGACGTTACCGGACTCTTCATCGAGCAGCCGGTCGACGACTTTCTGGTTCGCCAGTACGCGATAACCCTCGGCCTGATAGGCCCGGGCTTCGCGCAGGATCTCGCGGAAAATCTCGTAGCAAATGGTTTCCGGCGTCTTCAGCTTGCCGCGTCCCTGACAACTGCTGCAAGGCTCGCACAGCACCTGCTCCAGGCTTTCGCGAGTCCGTTTGCGGGTCATCTGCACCAGACCCAGTTCGGTGATGCCGATGATGTTGGTCTTGGCGTGATCGCGCTCCAGCTGTTTTTCCAGGGTTCGCAGAACCTGACGCTGGTGCTCTTCATCTTCCATGTCGATGAAGTCGATGATGATGATCCCGCCCAGATTGCGCAGACGCATCTGCCGGGCAATCGCGGTGGCGGCTTCGAGGTTGGTCTTGAAGATGGTTTCTTCAAGGTTGCGATGCCCGACGAACGCCCCGGTGTTGACGTCGATGGTGGTCATGGCTTCTGCCGGGTCCACCACCAGATAACCGCCGGACTTCAGCGGCACCTTGCGCTCGAGGGCTTTCTGGATTTCGTCTTCGACGCCGTACAGGTCGAAAATCGGCCGTTCACCCGGGTAGTGTTCCAGACGATCGGCGATTTCAGGCATCAGTTCGGCGACGAACTGCGTGGTTTTCTGGAAGGTTTCCCGGGAGTCGATGCGGATCTTCTCGATCTTCGGGCTGACCAGATCCCGCAGGGTGCGCAGAGCCAGGCCAAGGTCTTCGTAGATCACGCTCGGTGCGCCAATGGTCTTGATCTGTTCGTTGATCTGATCCCACAAGCGTCGCAGGTAGCGGATGTCCATCAGGATTTCATCGGCCCCGGCACCTTCGGCGGCGGTGCGCAGGATAAAACCGCCGGCCTCCTTGATGCCTTCTTTGGCCACACAATCGCTGACCACCTGTTTCAGACGCTCGCGCTCGGCTTCGTCTTCGATCTTCAGGGAAATGCCGACGTGGGCGGTGCGCGGCATGTACACCAGGTAACGCGAAGGGATCGACAGCTGAGTGGTCAGACGCGCCCCTTTGGAGCCGATCGGGTCCTTGGTAACTTGCACCACCAGACTCTGGCCTTCATGCACCAGCGCGCTGATGCTTTCCACGGCCGGGCCTTCGCGCAGGGAAATTTCCGAAGCGTGGATGAATGCCGCACGATCCAGGCCGATGTCGACGAAGGCCGCCTGCATGCCCGGCAATACCCGCACGACCTTGCCTTTATAGATGTTGCCGACGATCCCGCGTTTTTGCGTGCGCTCGACGTGCACTTCTTGCAGCACACCGTTTTCGACCACCGCCACGCGCGATTCCATCGGCGTGATGTTGATCAGAATCTCTTCACTCATGGCAGGGTCTCGTTCAGGCATGTTCACGATAATGGCCGCATCTTGTTCCGTTCGACGCTTACTGCGCACTCAGGTTTTGCCAACAGGGTATGCCGAAATGGCCGAGCAGTTCTGCGCTTTCGCACACCGGCAAACCGACCACGGCTGAATAGCTGCCGTTGAGACCGGCGACGAACACCGCGCCCAGTCCCTGAATGCCGTAACCGCCGGCCTTGTCCCGAGGCTCGCCGCTGGCCCAGTAGGCGGCGGCTTCTTCGCGGCTGATCGCCCGGAACCGTACCAGACTGCGCACCACTTGCGACTCGCAGCGCTCACCGTCGAGCACGGCGATGGCGGTCAGCACTTCGTGCTCCTTGCCGGACAACATCATCAGCATGGCGCATGCATCGGCTTCGTCCACCGGTTTACCGAGAATTTTGCCGTCCAGCACCACAGCGGTATCGGCGCCCAACACGCAAAACGGTTTATCGCTGACGACAGAGCGCCGCCCGGTCTCGGCCTTGCCGCGCGCCAGGCGTTCGACATAGGCCGATGGGGATTCATTGGCGAAAGGGGTTTCATCGATATCCGCACTGATGGCGGTGAACGGAACGCCGATCTGCGTGAGCAATTCACGCCGACGCGGCGATCCGGAGGCGAGGTAAAGCGGCTTCATCCAAACATCTCCCTGTTGAGTGCCCTGCCTCATGGCACCGGTGGGGCCCATGCCTGACCGAATCAGTTGATTTTGTAGCGCCGGCGCAATCCACGCAAAGCGAAGCTGACCCAAGGCCAGAGCAAGGCACTGGTCAGTGCCGGCAGGACCAGCGCCAGGGTTGGCTGACGGTTGCCGGTCAGGGCACTGAGCCAGAGTTGTACGAGTTGTGCGAGGCCGAAGATCACCAGGATCACCAGGCTTTGCTGCCACATCGGGAACATCCGCAGACGCTGCTGCAACGACAGCACCAGAAACGTGACCAGGGTCAGGATCAAGGCGTTCTGTCCCAGCAGCGTGCCGTACAGCACGTCTTCAGCCAGCCCGAGGCAAAACGCGGTGACCATGCCGACCTTTTGCGGCAGGGCCAATGCCCAGAATGCCAGGAGCAGTGCCAGCCACAGCGGGCGCAGGATTTCCATGAATTGCGGGAGCGGCGACACGCTGAGCAGCATGCCGATCAGAAATGTCAGCCAGACGATCCAGCCGTTTCGGGAGGCTTTGACACCGACCATTATTCTCGTCCCCCAGTGGTGGCCGGCGCAGTGACAGGCGGTTTGGTGGCCGGCCGTGCACTGGCGGGCTGAGCGGCCGGCGGCTTGCTGGCGGCCGGCGTCGCTGCGGGTGGTTTGGCTGGCGGCTTGCTCGCGGCGGGTTTGGCCGGCGTAGCAGCAGCGGGTGCAGCGGCAGGCGTGCCCGACGCAGCAGGAGCCTGAGCCGGTGTATTCACCGTTTTCGGCACTGTGGCCGGAATGACCGGGCCACCGCCAAACGCATCAAGATTTTCCTGAGCCTGCGCCGCATCGTTGGCACGCTCTTCAGCCGTACGGTTGTCGCTGAACACCAGCAACAGGTAGCGGCTGCGGTTCAGCGCGGCAGTCGGCACGGCGCGGACAATGGCGAATGGCTGGCCGGAATCGTGGATCACTTCCTTGACCGTCGCCACCGGATAACCGGCCGGGAAGCGCTGCCCCAGACCGGAGCTGACCAGCAGATCGCCTTCCTTGACGTCGGCGGTGTCGGCCACATGCCGCAGCTCCAGACGCTCAGGGTTACCGGTGCCGCTGGCAATCGCCCGCAAACCGTTACGGTTCACCTGTACAGGAATGCTGTGGGTCGAGTCGGTCAGCAGCAAGACACGGGAGGTGTACGGCATCAGCTCGACCACCTGCCCCATCAAGCCACGCGCATCAAGCACCGGCTGACCTAGCACCACACCGTCGCGCTCACCTTTATTGATGATGATGCGATGGGTGAAGGGATTCGGGTCCATGCCGATCAGTTCGGCCACTTCGACCTTCTCGTTGACCAGCGCGGAGGAATTGAGCAACTCGCGCAGACGGACGTTCTGCTCGGTGAGGGCGGCAAGCTTCTGCATGCGGCCCTGCAACAGCAGGTTCTCGGTCTTGAGTTTTTCGTTTTCGGCGACCAGCTCGGTGCGGCTGCCGAACTGACTGGCGACACCTTCCCACAGCCTGCCGGGCAGGTCAGTGATCCAGTAAGCGTCCATCAGCACCAGCGACATCTGGCTGCGGGCAGGCTTGAGCAGGCTGAAACGGGCATCGACCACCATCAGCGCGACCGACAGCACGGCCAGCACCAACAAGCGCACGCCCAGTGAGGGGCCCTTGGCGAAAAGCGGTTTAATAGGCCGCTCCTCCCAGGCAAATGTTCTGTTTATTCATACGGCATCAAACCGGCCTGGATGAAGACTGACAGAAGATAAACGCCAACAGGCAGCACTGCAAAGTGCTGCCTGCGCGCTCACCCACGTATTGCACCCGGCGACTTATTCGCTGGAGAGCAGGTCCATGGTGTGTTTGTCCATCATTTCCAGTGCACGGCCACCGCCGCGAGCCACGCAGGTCAGCGGATCTTCGGCAACGATCACCGGCAGACCGGTTTCCTGGGCCAGCAACTTGTCGAGGTCACGCAGCAGCGCGCCACCACCGGTCAGCACCAGGCCACGCTCGGCGATGTCGGAAGCCAGTTCCGGCGGCGATTGCTCCAGGGCGCTTTTCACGGCCTGAACGATAGTAGCCAGCGACTCTTGCAGAGCTTCCAGCACTTCGTTGGAGTTCAAGGTGAATGCGCGTGGAACGCCTTCGGCCAGGTTGCGACCGCGAACGTCGACTTCGCGAACTTCGCCGCCCGGGTAGGCCGTGCCGATTTCCTGCTTGATGCGCTCTGCAGTCGACTCGCCGATCAGGCTGCCGTAGTTGCGGCGCACGTAGGTGATGATCGCTTCGTCGAAGCGGTCGCCGCCAACACGTACGGATTCGGCATAGACCACGCCGTTCAGGGAGATCAGCGCGATTTCGGTGGTACCGCCACCGATATCCACGACCATCGAGCCGCGAGCTTCTTCAACCGGCAGGCCGGCACCGATCGCAGCAGCCATCGGCTCTTCGATCAGGAACACTTCACGAGCACCGGCGCCAAGGGCCGATTCACGGATGGCGCGACGCTCAACCTGGGTGGACTTGCATGGAACGCAGATCAGCACACGAGGGCTGGGCTGCAGGAAGCTGTTTTCGTGAACCTTGTTGATAAAGTATTGCAGCATCTTTTCGCAGACGCTGAAGTCGGCGATCACGCCGTCCTTCATCGGACGAATGGCAGCAATGTTGCCCGGCGTACGGCCAAGCATGCGCTTCGCTTCGGTGCCGACAGCAACGACACTTTTCTGGTTACCGTGTGTCCGAATGGCCACAACCGATGGCTCATTCAGGACGATACCGCGCTCGCGCACGTAAATAAGGGTGTTGGCAGTGCCCAGGTCAATGGAAAGATCGCTGGAAAACATGCCACGCAGTTTCTTGAACATGGGAAAGGGACCCTAGGCAACGCGTGGGTAAAAAAGTGCGGCAAACTCTAACAACGACAGGGATTTTGGGCAAGGCGCCAATATGTTAAATTGGCCGCTTTTCTGTGCACCAAGCCCCACAATCGCGGCCTTATGACCGTAGAAGTGCGGTAGTGTTCCGACAATCTAACACACGGACGCCGTCCGTCCTGTTTTCCACTGGAGAAACCCGATGGCGCTAGAACGCTCCGACGTGGAAAAAATCGCTCATCTGGCCAGCCTTGGCCTGAATGACGCCGATCTTCCACACATCACTTCGGCCCTCAACAGCATTCTCGGGCTGGTCGACGAAATGCAGGCGGTCAATACCGACGGTATCGAGCCGCTGGCCCACCCGCTGGAAGCCAGTCAGCGCCTGCGCGCCGACGTCGTGACCGAAAGCAATAACCGCGAGGCTTATCAGTCCATCGCACCAGCGGTCGAAAACGGCCTGTATCTGGTTCCGAAAGTCATCGACTAAAGGGAAAGAGCCTGCAATGCATCAAATGACTCTGGCCGAGATCGCCCGCGGTCTCGCCGATAAAAAGTTTTCCTCCGAAGAGCTGACCAAAGTCCTGCTGGCGCGCATTACCCAGCTCGATCCGCAGCTCAACAGCTTCATCAGCCTCACCGAAGAGCTGGCCCTCGAGCAGGCGAAAGCCGCCGACGCGCGCCGGGCCAACGGTGAAAGCGGCGCGCTGCTGGGTGCGCCGATCGCCCACAAAGACCTGTTCTGCACCCAGGGCATCCGCACCAGCTGCGGCTCGAAGATGCTCGACAACTTCAAGGCCCCGTACGACGCCACTGTGGTGTCGAAGCTGGCTGCCGCCGGCACCGTGACACTGGGCAAGACCAACATGGACGAATTCGCCATGGGTTCGGCCAACGAGTCGAGCTGGTACGGCGCGGTGAAGAACCCGTGGAACCTGGAACACGTACCGGGCGGTTCGTCCGGTGGTTCGGCGGCGGCGGTTGCCGCTCGTCTGTTGCCAGCCGCTACGGCCACCGACACCGGCGGTTCGATCCGCCAGCCGGCCGCGTTCACCAACCTCACCGGCCTGAAACCGACCTACGGTCGTGTTTCGCGCTGGGGCATGATCGCTTACGCCTCCAGCCTCGATCAGGGCGGCCCGCTGGCTCGCACCGCCGAAGACTGCGCGATTTTGTTGCAAGGTATGGCTGGCTTCGATCCGAACGACTCCACCAGCATCGATGAACCGGTGCCGGACTACGCCGCAGGTCTGAATGGCTCGCTGCAAGGTCTGCGCATCGGCGTGCCGAAGGAATACTTCGGGGCCGGTCTCGATCCGCGCATCGCCGACCTGATCCAGAACAGCATCAAGGAGCTGCAGAAGCTCGGTGCCGTGATCAAGGAAATCAGCCTGCCGAACATGCAGCACGCGATTCCTGCGTACTACGTGATCGCTCCGGCAGAAGCGTCCTCCAACCTGTCGCGCTTCGACGGCGTGCGCTTCGGCCATCGCTGTGAAGATCCGAAGAACCTGGAAGACCTGTACAAGCGCTCCCGTGGCGAAGGCTTCGGTGCCGAAGTACAGCGCCGGATCATGGTCGGTGCCTACGCGCTGTCCGCCGGTTACTACGACGCCTACTACCTGAAAGCGCAGAAGATCCGTCGCCTGGTGAAGAACGACTTCATGGCGGCCTTTAATGAAGTCGACATCATCCTCGGCCCGACCACGCCAAACCCGGCCTGGAAACTCGGCGCCAAGAACAGCGACCCGGTCGCTGCCTACCTGGAAGACGTCTACACCATCACCGCCAACCTCGCGGGCCTGCCGGGCCTGTCGATGCCGGCCGGTTTCGTCGACGGTCTGCCGGTCGGCGTGCAACTGCTCGCTCCGTATTTCCAGGAAGGCCGTTTGCTCAATGTTGCGCACCAGTATCAGTTGAACACTGACTGGCACACCCGCACCCCAACCGGCTTCTGAGGAGACACACATGCAATGGGAAGTCGTGATCGGGCTGGAGATTCACACCCAGCTCACCACCCGGTCGAAAATCTTTTCCGGTAGTTCCACCCAGTTCGGTTCCGAGCCGAACACCCAGGCCAGCCTGATCGACCTGGGCATGCCCGGCGTGCTGCCGGTGCTCAACCAGGAAGCCGTGCGCATGGCGGTGATGTTCGGTCTGGCGATTGACGCCGAGATCGGTCAGCACAACGTGTTCGCCCGCAAGAACTACTTCTACCCGGACCTGCCGAAGGGCTACCAGATCAGCCAGATGGAATTGCCGATCGTCGGCAAGGGCCACCTGGACATCGCCCTGGAAGACGGCACGGTCAAACGCGTCGGCATTACCCGCGCGCACCTGGAAGAAGACGCCGGCAAGAGCCTGCACGAAGAATTCAGCGGCGCCACCGGCATCGACCTGAACCGTGCCGGCACGCCGCTGCTGGAAATCGTTTCCGAGCCTGACATGCGCAGCGCCAAGGAAGCCGTGGCCTACGTCAAGGCAATCCACGCGCTAGTGCGTTACCTGGGCATCTGCGACGGCAACATGGCCGAAGGCTCGCTGCGTTGCGACTGCAACGTGTCGGTGCGTCCGAAAGGCCAGGTTGAGTTCGGCACGCGCTGCGAGATCAAGAACGTCAACTCGTTCCGCTTCATCGAGAAGGCGATCAACTCCGAGATCCAGCGTCAGATCGACCTGATCGAAGACGGCGGCAAAGTGATCCAGCAGACCCGTCTGTACGATCCGAACAAGGACGAAACCCGTCCGATGCGCAGCAAGGAAGAAGCCAACGACTACCGTTACTTCCCTGATCCGGACCTGCTGCCGGTGGTCATCGAGGACTCGTTCCTCAATGACGTGCGCGCCACCCTGCCGGAACTGCCCCCGCAGAAGCGCGAGCGCTTCCAGAGTGCCTTCGGCCTGTCGGCCTACGACGCCAACGTGCTGGCCACCAGCCGTGAGCAGGCGGACTACTTCGAGAAAGTCGCGAGCATTGGCGGCGACGCCAAACTGGCGGCGAACTGGGTGATGGTCGAGTTGGGTAGCCTGCTCAACAAGCAGAACCTGGACATCGAGGATTCACCGGTTTCCGCCGAGCAACTGGGTGGCATGCTGTTGCGCATCAAGGACAACACCATCTCCGGCAAGATCGCCAAGGTGGTGTTCGAAGCGATGGCCAACGGTGAAGGCAGTGCGGACGAGATCATTGAAAAACGCGGCCTGAAGCAGGTTACCGACACCGGCGCCATCTCGGCGGTGCTGGACGAAATGCTCGCGGCCAACGCCGAGCAGGTCGAGCAATACCGTGCGGCAGACGAAGCCAAGCGCGGCAAGATGTTCGGTTTCTTCGTCGGTCAGGCCATGAAAGCCTCCAAGGGCAAGGCCAACCCGCAGCAAGTGAACGAACTGCTGAAAAGCAAGCTCGAAGGCTGACCACAATGGAGCCAGATCCAAAGCCTGGCTCCATTCCCTGTGGGAGCGGGCTTGCCCGCGATAGTGCAGCTTCAGACACCGCAAAGGTGCCTGCCAGACTGCCATCGCGAGCAAGCTCGCTCCCACATTGTTATTTGGGAGCTTTCGAATGAAACGTCTGCTCGGCGCCTGCGCCCTGCTCTCTCTGCTGGCCGGTTGCGCCAGCACCGATGTCATCGACCCGCACGGTTACGACCAGACCGGCGTCGCCTCCTATTACGGAGCCAAACACCACGGTAAACGCACCGCCAGCGGCGAAGCGTTCAACCAGAATTCCCTGACCGCCGCCCATCGCCAGTTGCCGTTCGGCACCCGGGTGAAGGTCACCAACCTGAAAAACGACAAATCCTGCGTGGTGCGTATCAACGACCGCGGGCCACACACCCGTGGGCGCATCATTGATGTGTCGCGGGAAGCCGCCGAACGCCTCGGCATGATTGGCAGTGGCACGGCACGGGTTCGCGTGCAGGCCCTCGACGACTGATGGAGCGCCCGCCATTTTCGGATTGACCGATTTACCGCTGATCAACGTGATCGAACTGCTCTGCGGGCTGTTCCTGCTGATCGCCGGTGCCGAACTGATGGTGCGCGCCGCCGTCCGCCTGGCCGCGCGCCTGCATGTGCGGCCGCTGATCATCGGTCTGACCATCGTCGCCCTCGGCAGCAGCGCCCCGCAGATGGCAGTCAGTCTGCAAGCGACCCTGACGCACAACCCCGACATCGCGGTCGGCAGCGTGATCGGCAGCAGCATTTTCAACATCCTCGTGACCCTTGGCCTGTCGGCGCTGATCATCCCATTGCGCGTCTCACGGCAACTGGTGCGCCTCGACATCCCGCTGATGATCGGCGCCAGCCTGCTGGTGTTCGTGCTGGCCTGGAACGAAGAGATCGGACGTTTCGACGGCCTCCTGCTGCTGGCGGCTCTGGGGTTGTACCTCGGCTTGCTGCTGCGCCAGTCGCGGCACTCGGGCCGGCCACATTCCGATCATCCTCAGACTCAGCCGGCCTCATGGTTCACCAGTCTGCTGATGATCGTCGCCGGTCTCGCCATGCTGGTGTTCGCCGGGCATTTGCTGCTGGGTGCCGCTGTCGCAGTAGCCACCGATCTCGGATTCTCCGAACGGGTGATCGGCCTGACCGTGGTCGCTGTCGGCACCTCGCTGCCGGAGCTCGCCACCTCGTTGATCGCCGCATTACGCGGTCAGCGGGACATTGCCGTGGGCAACGTGATCGGCGCCAACCTGTTCAACCTGCTCGGGGTCCTGGGCATCACGGCGTTGATCGCCCCGACACCACTGTCGGTGTCGCCCAACGCGCTGGATTTCGACCTGCCGGTGATGCTCGGCGTCGCCACGCTGTGCCTGCCGGTGTTCTATTCCGGCTACCGCGTGACCCGGGCCGAAGGCTTGTTGCTGCTCGGCTTGTACCTGGCGTATGGGCTGCATGTGGTGTCGTTCACCACCGGCATGCCACTGGCCGGCAAGCTCGAACGGTTGATGCTGTTTTATGTCCTGCCGACGCTGCTGACGTTTCTGTTTTTCACGTCCGTGCGCGCCTGGCGCCGCCAACACCACAAGAGGGATGTGCCATGACCGAATCGAAGAAATCCGGGGTCGAAATCCGCCGCCAGGTAATGGGCGATGCGTTCGTCGACCGCGCCCTGGGCAATGCCACCGAATTCACGCAACCGCTGCAGGACTTCGTCAACGAACATGCCTGGGGCGGTGTGTGGAATCGCGAAGTTCTGCCGCTGAAGACCCGCAGCCTGATCACCCTCGCCGCGCTGACCGCGTTGAAGTGCCCGCAGGAATTGAAGGGCCACGTGCGCGGCGCGTTGAACAATGGCTGCACGGTCGACGAGATCCGCGAGGCGCTGCTGCATTGCGCGGTGTATGCCGGGGTGCCGGCGGCGATCGATGCGTTTCGGGCGGCTCAGGAAGTGATCGACAGCTACCAGCCAGGCTGAAAAATCATTAGATCCAACCGCCCCACTGCAAAAGAAAGATCCCGACGTTGGTGGTCACTGCCGCCATCAACGTGGTCAACACGATGATCGCCGCCGCCAGTTCATGATTACCCTGGGCCGCCCGGGCCATGACAAAACTGGCGGCTGCCGTCGGGCTGCCGAAGTACAGAAACAGAATCCCCAGCTCCGCCCCGCGAAAGCCCCATAGCCATGCGCCCAGCGTGGCGAACACCGGCAGGCCGATCATCTTCACCAGACTGGAACTGAGCGCCATGCTCCCGCTCTTGCGCAGCGCCGCCAGCGACAGCGTACCGCCGATGCAGATCAACGCCAGTGGCAGCGTGGTTTGCGCCAGGTACTGGCCGGACGTCTCCAGCCAGCCCGGCAAGCCGATCTTGAACCAGGCAAACGGCGCCGCCGCGATCACGCTGATGATCAGCGGATTGCTGAACACGCTTTTGCAGATGCTCCACGGATCGGACTTGATCACCGGGCTGTACACCGCCAGCACAATGGTCGACAGCGTGTTGTAGAACAGGATCACCAGCGCCGCGAGAATCGCCCCGAGCGAAATCCCGTAGTCGCCATACATGCTCGCGGCCAGTGCCAGACCGATCACCCCGTTGTTGCCGCGAAACGCACCTTGCGTGTAGATGCCACGATCCTCGCGCGGGCAGCGGAGAATCGCCCAGCCCCAGGCCAGGGCAAAACTGGCCAGCGTAGCGACGGCGAAGTAGATCAGCAGCGCCGGTTGCAGCGCGGCGTGCAGGTCGGCATGGAGGATGCCGAGAAACAGCAGCGCCGGCATGCTGACGTTGAACACCAGCGACGAGGCTGTGTGGATGAAGTTGTCGTTGATCCAGTCGATGCGCTTGAGCAACACCCCGAGAAACAGCATGGCAAACACCGGCGCGGTGATGTTCAGGGTTTCGAGGAAGATTGCCAGCATGCCGGGGAGCCTTGAAGGTGAGCGTCGTTAGGGGGCTAATGATAAGCCACTTTGGGCTGCTTGCCCCTCAAAAGCCAAAAGCCCCTCACCCCAGCCCTCTCCCGGAGGGAGAGGGAGCCGAATGGGGGGATATTCAAGTGGTCCGCCGACCTGAACTGACTTTGCCGAATCCATAATCAACGCGGTATTTCAGGTCGACGCATAGCGCAAAATAACTCGGTCGGCCCCCTCTCCCCCCGGGAGAGGGTTGGGGTGAGGGCATGGCCAGTGCCGACACCACACCCCTCAAGCCGAATACTCAACGATCAAGTAATCGGCGCCGGATTGAACAACGTAATGTCGTTATGCAGCTTGTGCTTTTCCGCCCACGTCTGCTGCTTGCCGCTCGCCACATCCAGATAGTAGTGGAACAACTCCCAGCCCAACTCCTCGATGGACGCGCGTCCGGTAGCGATGCGCCCGGCATCGATGTCGATCAGGTCTGGCCAGCGCTGCGCCAGTTCGGTCCGGGTCGAGACCTTCACCACCGGCGCCATGGCCAGACCATAAGGCGTGCCACGCCCGGTGGTGAACACATGCAGGTTCATCCCCGCCGCCAGTTGTAACGTGCCGCAGACAAAGTCGCTGGCCGGCGTCGCACAGAAAATCAAACCCTTCTGCTTGAAGCGCTCCCCCGGACCCAGCACGCCGCTGATCGCGCTGCTGCCGGATTTGACGATCGAGCCCAAGGACTTCTCGACAATGTTCGACAACCCGCCCTTCTTGTTGCCCGGCGTGGTGTTGGCGCTGCGATCCGCCTCACCCTTGGCCAGATAACGGTCGTACCAGTCCATCTCGCGCACCAGTTCTTCGGCAACGGTTTTGCTCTGGGCCCGGGAGGTCAGCAGGTAGATCGCATCACGCACTTCGGTGACTTCGGAAAACATCACCGTCGCCCCCGCCCGCAGCAACAAGTCCGAGGCATAACCCAGCGCCGGGTTGGCGGTGATCCCGGAAAACGCATCACTGCCGCCGCATTGCATGCCGAGGATCAGTTCGGACGCCGGCACGGTTTCCCGGCGACGCTGGTCGAGCTTCTTCAGGCGGGTTTCGGCCAGTTCCATGATCTGCTCGATCATCTCGGTGAAACCGTGACTGGAATCCTGCAAGCGATACAGCCATGGCTCGCTCAGATCCACCGACGCATCGTCCTCGTGCATCACCTGCCCGGCCTGCAATTTCTCGCAGCCCAGACTGATCACCAGCGCCTCGCCACCGAGGTTCGGGTTGCGCGCCAGATTGCGCACGGTGCGGATCGGGATATAGGCATCGGTGGCCGTGATGGCCACGCCGCAACCGTAACTGTGGGTCAGCGCCACCACGTCATCGACGTGCGGGTACTTCGGCAACAGCTCATCCTTGATCCGCTTTACCGCGTGATCCAGCACCCCGGTGACGCATTGCACGGTGGTAGTGATCCCGAGGATGTTGCGCGTGCCGACAGTTCCGTCGGCGTTGCGATAACCCTCGAACGTGAAGCCTTCCAGCGGAGCCTGGGCGGCCGGCACATCGGTGGACAGCGGCAGGCTGTCCAGCGGTGGCGCGGTCGGCATGCGCAGTTGATCTTCCTTGACCCAACTGCCACGGGGAATCGGCTGCAACGCATAACCGATGATCTGGCCGTAGCGAATCACCGTGCCGCCCTCGGGGATGTCCACGAGGCTGACCTTGTGACTCTGCGGCACAAAATCCACCGTCACCAGGCCATCGGCGAAGGCGGTGCCGGCCGGAACGCCCTGGTCATTGACCACGACCACTACGTTGTCCCGCTCGTGCAGGCGGATGTAGCGCGGCGAGTCGGAATGTTCAATCAACTGCATGGCGCCGCTCCTCAGGAATGCGCTTGAGACAATTTACCGGTGGCTTCGGAACCGCCATTGGTTGGCGGCTCTTTCAGTACCACACGTTTGATCGGGCCGACGATCACCAGGTAGCTGAACACCGCTACCAGTGCGTTGGCGCCGACAAACACCAGCGCCCACTTGAACGAACCGGTGGAGCTGATGATGTAGCCGATGACGATCGGCGTAGTGATCGAGGCAATGTTGCCGAAGGTGTTGAACAGCCCGCCGCTCAGGCCGGCGATCTGTTTCGGCGAAGTGTCGGAGACCACCGCCCAGCCCAGCGCGCCCACGCCTTTGCCGAAGAATGCCAGGGCCATGAAGCCGACCACCATCCATTCCACCTCGACATAGTTGCACGCGACGATGCTGCTCGAAACCAGCAGGCCGGCGATGATCGGCGCCTTGCGGGCGAAGGTCAGCGAGTGGCCCTTGCGCAGCAGGTAATCGGAAATCACCCCGCCGAGGACGCCACCGATAAAACCGCAGATCGCCGGCAACGAGGCGATGAAACCGGCCTTGAGGATGGTCATGCCGCGTTCCTGCACCAGGTACACCGGGAACCAGGTCAGGAAGAAATAGGTGATGCCGTTGATGCAGTACTGGCCCAGGTACACGCCGAGCATCATGCGGTTGGTCAGCAACTGACGGATGTAATCCCATTTCGGGCCGTCAGCCTTTTTGCCTTGCTTCTGGTCCATGTCGACCATGCCGCCGTTGTCGGCGATGAACTTCACTTCCGCTTCGTTGGCCATCGGGTGCTGGCGCGGGCTGTGGATAACCTTCAGCCAGATCAGCGAGAACAGGATGCCGAACACGCCCATGACAATGAACACGTGTTCCCAGCCGAAGGCATAGACGATCCAGCCCATCAGCGGCGCGAACAGCACGGTGGCGAAGTACTGCGCCGAGTTGAAGATCGCCGAAGCAGTGCCGCGTTCGGCGGTCGGGAACCAGGCAGCGACGATGCGTGCGTTGCCGGGGAACGACGGCGCTTCGGCCAGACCGACCAGGAAGCGCAGCATGAACAGCGCCACGATGGCCGTGGACATGCCGAACTCACCGACAAAGCCTTGCAGCACGGTGAACAGCGACCAGGTGAAAATGCTCAGGGCATAGACTTTTTTCGAGCCGAAACGATCGAGCAGCCAGCCGCCGGGGATTTGCCCGGCCACGTAGGCCCAACCGAATGCAGAGAAGATATAGCCGAGGGTGACCGCGTCGATGCCGAGGTCTTTTTGCAAACTGGAACCGGCGATCGCGATGGTGGCGCGGTCGGCGTAGTTGATCGTGGTCACCAGAAACAGCATGAGCAGAATCAAATAGCGGACGTGAGTCGGCTTGGACGATTGCATGTAGATGTACTCCCACTGATTATTTTTATGCGGGTAAAACATTCTTTGGTCTTGTGCCGCGCAGGGCCTTGGCAATAACCCTGCGCGGGTGCAGCGACTTACGAACCGATGTAGGCGGTTTTCACCACGGTGTAGAACTCTTGCGCATAGCGGCCTTGCTCACGTGAACCATAGGATGAACCCTTACGGCCCCCGAACGGAACGTGGTAATCGACGCCGGCGGTCGGCAGATTGACCATCACCATCCCGGCCTGGGAATGACGCTTGAAGTGGTTGGCGTACTTCAGCGACGTCGTGGCGATGCCCGCCGACAGGCCGAACTCGGTGTCGTTGGCCATGGCCAGCGCGGCGTCGTAGTCGGCGACGCGGACGATGTTGGCCACCGGGCCGAAGATCTCTTCGCGGCTGATGCGCATCGACGCTTCGCTGTCGGCAAACAGGGTCGGCGCGAGGAAATAACCCTCGGTGTCGCAGGTCACCAGACCACCGCCGCTGACTACGCGAGCACCTTCGGACTGGCCGATGTCGATGTATTTCAGGTCCTGCTCAAGCTGCGCTTGCGAGACTACCGGACCGATGTCGGTGCCGGCCTTCAGCGCGTGGCCGACCTTGATCGACTTCATGCGCTCGGCCATGGCTTCGACGAACTTGTCGTGAATCCCGGCAGTGACGATCAAACGGCTCGACGCGGTGCAACGCTGGCCGGTGGAGTAGAACGCGCTCTGCACCGACAGCTCCACCGCCTGCTTGAGGTCGGCGTCGTCGAGAATGATCTGCGGGTTCTTGCCGCCCATCTCCAGTTGCACCTTGGCCTGGCGCGACACGCAGTTGACCGCGATCTGACGGCCCACACCGACAGAGCCGGTGAAGCTGATGCCGTCGACTTTCGGGCTGTTGACCAGCGCTTCACCCACCACACGACCGCTACCCATCACCAGGTTGAACACGCCGGCCGGGAAGCCTGCGCGGGAGATGATTTCGGCCAGCGCCCAGGCGCAACCCGGCACCAGATCTGCCGGCTTCAACACCACGCAGTTGCCGTAGGCCAGGGCCGGGGCGATTTTCCACGACGGAATCGCAATCGGGAAATTCCACGGAGTGATCAGACCGACCACGCCGAGGGCTTCGCGGGTGACTTCAACGTTGACGCCCGGACGCACCGACGGCACGTAGTCGCCGGACAGGCGCAGGCATTCACCAGCGAAGAACTTGAAGATGTTGCCGGCGCGGGTCACTTCGCCGATGGCTTCCGGCAGGGTCTTGCCCTCCTCCCGGGCCAGCAGGGTGCCGAGTTCTTCGCGGCGGGCGAGGATTTCGGTGCCGACCTTGTCCAGCGAGTCGTGGCGAGCCTGAATGCCCGAAGTCGACCACGCCGGGAACGCAGCGCGCGCGGCGTCGATGGCGGCGTTGACCTGAGCCAGGTCAGCCTTGGCGTAGTCGCCGATGGTGTCGCTCAGCTCGGACGGGTTGATGTTGACCGAGTAATCATTGCCGGCGACCCATTCACCGTTGATGTAGTTGTCATAGCGCTTGGTCACGAATCATTCTCCTGACGCAAAAGGCCGCTGATTGCTCAGCGGCCTTGTTTATAGGGTTGTGTTACTGCGCACCTTGCTTGTCGATCAGCGCGGCGAGCATTTCGTACTCTTCTCGGGTCAGGTCGGTCAGCGGCGCCCGCACCGGGCCTGCGTCATAGCCGGCGATCCTGGCGCCTGCCTTGACGATGCTCACGGCGTAACCGGCCTTGCGGTTGCGGATGTCCAGGTACGGCAGGAAGAAGTCGTCGATGATCTTGCCGACGGTGGCGTGATCTTCGCGGGCAATCGCGTGGTAGAAGTCCATCGCGGTTTTCGGGATGAAGTTGAACACCGCCGACGAGTAGACCGGCACGCCCAGTGCCTTGTAGGCCGCGGCATAGACTTCTGCGGTCGGCAGACCACCGAGGTAGCTGAAGCGATCACCGAGGCGACGACGGATCGACACCATCAGCTCGATATCACCCAGACCGTCCTTGTAACCGATCAGGTTCGGGCAGCGCTCGGCCAGACGTTCCAGCAGCGGCGCGGTCAGGCGGCAGACGTTGCGGTTGTAGACCACCACACCGATGTTCACCGATTTGCACACCGCTTCAACGTGGGCGGCAACGCCGTCCTGGCTGGCTTCGGTCAGGTAATGCGGCAGCAACAACAGACCTTTGGCGCCCAGACGTTCGGCTTCCTGAGCGTATTCGATGGCCTGGCGGGTCGAACCACCGACACCGGCGAGGATCGGCACGCTGCTGGCGCAGGTGTCGACGGCAGTCTTGATGATTTCCGAGTATTCGCTGGCGGCCAAGGAGAAGAACTCACCGGTGCCACCGGCGGCGAACAGGGCCGAAGCACCGTACGGGGCCAGCCATTCCAGGCGTTTGATGTAGCCCGCGCGGTTGAAATCGCCCTGGGCATTGAAATCGGTGACCGGGAACGACAGCAGGCCGGCGGAGAGGATGGACTTCAGTTCTTGTGGATTCATTATTCGAACACCCTGGTAGCAACGTTTTTTTGTGAGTGGACCGTTCAGCCTTCGCCGAAGTTGTAGGTCATCGTACAACTTAAAAGATAACCGTCAACTGCATTTCATCGCTGGGGGGCATTTTTTGTCGGACAAGATTTCTTTTTGACGTAGGAGTTTTCTCGACTAGGCTCTATTTAACTGTATATACATACAGTTAAATAAGAACTCACCGACGACATATCAAGGAGAAAGAAATGTCCGGTCTACAACCCAAATGCCTTGAACAACCCACACCGGTCATCGCCCGTTTCGATGATCTTTTTACCCCAGGCGGCATCGACTTCAGTGCCGAAAACCCGCATCTGGTGCTGCACATTGCCGACTCCCACAGCGATGTCGAACCCTCCCCCGCACTGACCGGCAAAGCCATGAAAGTCAAACCGCCGCTGCGCTTCGAAGGCGCGGAACACACGGCGATCGGCGATAACACACGGCTGCGCTTCGTTGAAAATGCCGAGCCGGTGCTTGCGCAAAACGTGCCCTTGCATCTGCCGAACGGATTGGCGCTGACCTATGGCCAGGTGCTCTCGCTGGGAGGCGATTTCTACGGAGTCGCCGGCCGGCCGATCAACGAAGGTGCGACTCCGGCGGATCGTCTTCAGCGCTTTTCAGCGGCGTTCGACACCCTCGCCGCCCTGCCCGCCTCTCGGGCCGAAGCGCCGCAAATTCTGGCGATCATGCAAAAAGAGATCGACGCCGTTAAACAGGCGATCAAGGACGGCAAACCACCCCACGAAGCCTATGACGCGCTGGGAGATACGTTGTCGGAAGAGTGGAACAAAATCACCGGTGGCGGCAGTTTCGTCTCGGCGCTGTTTCCGCTCGGTCGCTACCTGAAACTGGCGGCGAACAATGCCGATCATTTCGGCGAATGGGCCCGTCAGGCCTACATCGCCGGGCACACCGTCGCCCTGCAAACGGCCGCAGCCGCCCACGCCAGTCAGGACGAACTGCAACTGGAACGGGCCTATGCGATGAATGCGTTCGCCGACCATTACCTCACCGACCTGTTCTCCTCCGGTCATTTGCGGGTGCCACGCAAGGCCATGGCTGCCGTCGTAACGCCGAGCGATCTGGGCTCGCTCATCACTCGCTTCATGCATGACGAAGACAGCAAGTTCGGCCTCAAGGTGCGCAACGGACATGGCGAGCAATGGCGCGCGTTCGGTGACAAGCGCTACTTCGACGCCACGGACGCTGACAATCGCAATCAGGTGAATCTGGCGGTGCAGGATTCGGCGGACGAGGTGTATGCCGCGTATTCAGGCGGCAACGTGCCGACCACCTTCAACGCACTGCAACGGCTGCCGGATCTGACTGCCGTGATGAACCTGGCCAACAACTTCTCGCCACTGTTCCGCCTTCAAGGCAACAAAGTCCTGCGGCGCAAGGACGTGAACAACCTCAACGACACCGCCACCGTCGACGACTGGTGGGGCTGGAGCACTTACCTGCTGCTCAAGGACTATCACCCGACCGGCAACACGAATTAAGGAGCGATTCGATGAGCATCAAATTGAAACTGGAACTGGCCTCGGGCCAATCGTTGAAAGGTGCGCCGCTGCAATTGCTGCGCGACGGCGTGGCCATCGCCCGGACGTCGGTGGACGCTCAGGGGCACGCAACATTCGACGTCAGGCCCGGCCCGGGAAAACTGGCGGTCAGGGTCGATCGTTCGATTCTGCCCAAGAGCTGAAATGCCCGGACAAGATTGCCCCGGCGCGTCTCACCGATTCGCCAGGTAAAGTGCGACGACTGCCGCGAAGGATCGCGGCAGATCTTTCAAGGAGAACGAGCCATGACGTTTGCCGCTGCACACCTTCCGCAATTCCCCGATCACGCCAGCGACTCGATCATCCTGCGGCTGTCGACGCTGGATGACGATTTGATCGTTCAGGTACCCGATGGCCAGAACACACCGCCAAACTGGGATGTGTACCCGATCCTCGGCGATGATCCGGAAGAGCCTGAATGGCTGGGCTTGTCGGAGCCGACCGGCGTCTGGGATGACGCACTGGACGACATGGTCGGCCTGACCGGAATCGAACTGAGCATCCCGAGATTCGAGCTGGAAAAGTACCTGAACAGCACCGTCGAACTGCGCTACAAGTTCGCCGATGAGTCCAGTCTGGAGCCTTGCTCGGAGCCACTGAGACTCTACGTCGAAGCCTGATTCCTCAACCCTGTGCCTGCGCCTCTTCATGGGCCTGACGCAGCCGTTCGCGGCTGTTGGTCAGGTGCAGGCGCATGGCCGCGCGTGCGGCATCGGCATCCTGGCGGGCGATGGCCTCGTAGATTTCCTCGTGCTCGCGGCTCAGGCGATTCATGTAGTGCTGCTGATCATCATGGGCCAGACGCGCCGAATTCAGCCGCGTGCGCGGAATGATGCTGGTGCCCAGGTGGGTCATGATGTCGGTGAAGTAGCGGTTGCCGGTGGACAGGGCGATTTGCAGGTGGAACTGGAAATCCGACGCCACTGCATCGCTGGCATGGGCCACGCTTTCGTTCAGCGCATCGAGGGCGGCGCGCATCGCGGCCAGTTGCTCGGCGCTGCGACGCTGTGCGGCAAGGCCGGCAGATTCAACTTCCAGACTGATACGGAATTCGAGAATTGCCAGCACGTCACGTAGAGTGACCACGGTGGCCGGGTCGATCCGGAAACCGCTCGGGCTCGGCGTGTCGAGCACGAAGGTGCCGATGCCGTGGCGGGTTTCCACCTGCCCTGCAGCCTGCAGCCGGGAAATCGCCTCGCGCACCACGGTGCGGCTGACACCATGAGCCTCCATGATCGCCGACTCGGTGGGCAACTTGTCGCCACGCTTGAGCAGACCGTCGCGGATCTGCTCGGTCAGCACCGTCACCAGTTCCTGTGCCAGGCTGCGGCGCTTGCGAGGGAGGCGCGGGGTGTCGATCGGGGTTTCCATGGTCTGCGTTTGTCTCGAAAATTCGGTAAGAGGGGCATCATAGCCCAAGGGAGTTGTACGATCACCGTCCTCTGTGGGAGCAGGCTCCCACAGATTCGGTACACATCAGGCCGTGACGGTCTGCTCGACCAGATGCCCGCTGTCGATCCGCACATGCCGTGGATGGAAGCGCTTGAGGCTGCTGCGATGGCCTACGCTGACGATGCTCAGGCCCGGCAACTGATCGATCAGGGCCTGATACAGCGTGGCTTCGTCTTCTTCGTCCATCGCCGACGTCGCTTCGTCCATGTACAGCCAGTGCGGTGCGTAGAGCAGCGCACGGGCGAAGGCCAGACGTTGCTGCTCACCTGGCGACAACATGCGCTGCCAGTGGTTGGCTTCTTCCAGACGTGCCACCAGATGCGGCAGACGGCAGGTTTCCAGCACTTGTGCATAACGCTCTGGTGCGTAGGTGTCGCCCGGTTGTGGATAACTCAAGGCGTCACGCAGGGTGCCGATCGGCAGATACGGCTTCTGTGGCAGGAACAGATAACGCGATGCCGGCAGGCGAATGCTGCCGTGTCCGGCTGGCCACAAATGCCCCATCGCCCGGAACAGGGTGGATTTACCGCTGCCGGAGCGGCCACTGAGCATCACCCGGTCGCCCGGTTCTACGGTCATCGTGGCACTGGTCAGCAGATGACGACCATCGGCCAGATCGAGCCCGAGGTTGTGCACCTTCAATTCGCTGCCCTGGTTCTGCACGTCGATGGCCGGTGCACGCTCTTCGTTGCTGGTCATGGCCTGATGGAAGCTCAGCAGACGATCGCACGTGGCGCGCCAGGAAGCGAGGTTCTGGTAAGCACTGATGAACCAGCTGAAACTCTCCTGAACGTTGCCGAATGCCGAGCTGATCTGCATGAGTTCACCGAGCTCGATCTTGCCGGCGAGGTAACGCGGCGAGGCGACGATGAATGGGAAAATGATCGCGGCCTGGCTGTAACCGGCCGTGAAAAACGTCAGGCGCTTGGAGACTTTCATGATGTCCCAGAAGTTGTGCCAGACATTGCCGAAGCGGCCGCTCAAGCGACGATTCTCATTCGGTTCGCCGTTGTACAGAGCAATGCTTTCGGCATTTTCCCGAATCCGCACCATGGAAAAACGCAGGTCGGCTTCGAAGCGTTGTTGTTGGTTATTCAGACCGATCAGTCGTCGACCGATTAAATGCGTCAACCAGCTACCGACCACTGCATAAACCAGAACGCACCAGAACATGTAGCCGGGAATAGTGATGCCATAAACTTCAATACTGCCCGACACGCCCCACAAAATAATCGAAAACGACACCAGGCTGACGACATTGCGTAGCAGCCCGATACCCAGCTCAAGGGTATTGGAGGTGAAATTGTTGAGGTCTTCGGAAATCCGCTGGTCCGGGTTATCGGTGTAACCACCCTGCTCCAACTGGTAGTAATTCTTGTCGGCGAGCCAACGGGAAAAATGCTTTTCAGTAAGCCAGGCTCGCCAGCGGATCGTCAGCATCTGAGTCAGGTAGAGCCGATACACCGCACCGACAATCGCGACTGCAGCAATCGCGCAGAAGTACAGGATCAGATGCCAGAACGCCGCTTCATCTTTCTTTTGCAGCGCATTATAGAAATCCTTGTACCAAGTGTTGAACCACACCGAGATGCCCACGCTGAGCAGCGAGAGTGCAATCACGGCAATCAGCAGCGTCCAGGCCTTGCCCTTCTCTTCACTGCGCCAGTAAGGCGTGGTCATGGCCCACACCTTGCGAAAAAACTGCCCGCGCACAGCATCGTTGACCGCGGAATATTCAGCGTTCTGATTCATGGATAAGGCTCGATAAAGAAAAGAACAGACACGCACCGATCATAGTTGATCGGTGCGCTTTATCGCGAGGGCTGGCGATGGCCGTTCAGCGCAGGTTCAGCGACGAACCGGGCGCTTTTGCAGCTTGCGCTGCAGGGTACGGCGGTGCATGCCCAGGGCGCGGGCAGTGGCGGAGATGTTGCCTTCGTGCTCGGTCAGCACGCGCTGGATGTGTTCCCACTGCAGGCGATCCACCGACATCGGGTTTTCCGGCACCAGGCTGTCGAGGTCGGCGTGTTCGGACAGCAGCGCCGCCAGCACGTCGTCGGCGTCCGCCGGTTTGCACAGGTAGTTGCAGGCACCGCGCTTGATCGCTTCGACCGCGGTGGCAATGCTCGAGTAACCGGTGAGGATCACCACGCGCATTTCCGGGTCCAGCTCCAGCAGCTTGGGCAGCAAGACCAGACCGGAATCGCCGTCCATTTTCAGGTCCAGCGCCGCATAGTCCGGCAGATCGGCCTGGGCGATGGTCAGGCCTTCCTCGGCGGAACCGGCGGTGCTGACGCGAAAACCACGGCGAGCCATGGCACGAGCCATCACCCGGGTAAAGGTCGCGTCGTCATCGACCAGCAGCAAATGCGGCAGTTCTTCGCCTTCGACTTGGATTTCGTCACTCATGTTGCTCTCCTCGGGCGCCGTGGGGCAGGCGCAGCTCGGTGAGCGTGCCGCCTTCCTCATGACTATAGAGTTTCACTGAGCCGCCGGCGCGTGTCACGCTGGCCTTGCTCAAAAACAGGCCCAGGCCGAAACCTTTGCCCTTGGTGGTAAAAAACGGTTTGCCGATCTGTTCGGCGATGGCCAGCGGCACACCGGCGCCGTGGTCGCGAATGCTGATGGTCAGGTCTTCGGCGGTCCAGTCCAGGGTCACCTGAAGATTTTCCGGACAGGCATCGGCGGCGTTGTTCAGCAGATTCAGCAAGGCCTGGGTCAGATCCGGCGGAGGTGCCACACGTGGCAACGGCCCCTGGCCCAGACGCTGGAAGCGATAACTGGCTTCGGGGCGCATCAGGTGCCAGCGGTTGAGCGCCTCGTCGAGCCATTCGGTGACATCCTGCATCTCCACCGCCATCCGGCGATTGGCCTCGGCGGCGCGCACCAGTTGTTGCAGGGTTTCCTTGCAGAGCTTGACCTGATCCTTGAGCACCTTCAGGTCTTCCTGAAGCATCGGATCGTGATGATCCTGCTGCATTTCATTGAGCAACACGCTCATGGTCGCCAGCGGCGTACCCAGCTCATGAGCGGCACCGGCGGCCTGAGTCGCCACCGCCAGCAACTGCTGGTCGCGCAGGCCTTCTTCACGGCGGATCGCCCGCAACTCTTCCTGGCGGCGCAGCTCTTCGGCCATCCTCGCGGCGAAGAATGTGATGACCGCCGCCGCAAGGGCGAAGCTCAGCCACATGCCGTAGATCTGCAGATTCTCCCGGGCCACCGGCAGGGTTTCCAGCGGATAGAAATGCGTCAGCATCAAGGTGTACAAGGCCAGCGCAATGCCCGACAGCACCACCGAATAACGCCACGGCAGCGTCACCGCTGCGATGGTCAGCGGCACCAGATAATAGGAAACGAACGGGTTGGTCGAACCACCGGAGAAATACAGCAAGGCGCTGTGGATAACCAGGTCGCAGGCCAGTTGCAGCGCATATTCGAGCTCGGTGACCGGCCACGAAGTGCGCAGGCGCACGGCGGTGAACACACACAGCAGAATCGAACAGCCGAGGGTCATCACCAGTTGCACCCACGGCAACGGCAACAATTCCAGCCAGTAGGCCAGGCCCACGGAACCGGCCTGCGCGGCGAGCACCAGGGTGCGGATGAAAGTCAGCCGCCAGAGGTTCTGGCGAGTGGCGGAAGTCAGTTGTACGGGGGCGAGCATGAGCTCTCCTGATGAGCGCTCCAGGCGGATCGCACGGAGTATAACCAAGGCGCGGGCTTGAGAGGCGAAAGTGCGGCAAACGACCACATGGCAAAAAGCGGCGCGGCGGCTATAAGGCCCATCTGTATAGAAGTTGTAACTGGGCGAACCGGATCATAAAAGCTAGAGTCTGATGGTTTCACGCAGGCCCCCGAACCATCACCTGCGCCCTCATCAAGGAGCTTTCATGCACACATTTCGCCGCAGCGCCGCCCTTCTCGCCCTCACCGTCGGCAGCGTCGCCAGCCTTCCGGCTCTGGCCGCCGATGAGCTGCACTACAACCAGATTTCCCTGCGCGCCGAAGTCAGCCAGGAAGTGGCCCGCGACCTGATGATCGTGACCCTCTACACCGAAGAACAGAACACCGACCCTGCCAAACTCGCCGCCGACGTCAGCACTACCATGAACAAGGCCCTGGCCCAGGCCAAACAGGTGAAAGACATCACCCTGCGCCAGGGCAGCCGCAACAGCTACCCGATCTACGACACCAAGGGCCAGAAAATCACCGGCTGGCGCGAACGCGCCGAACTGCGCCTGGAAAGCACCGACTTCGCCGCCCTGTCCAAACTCACCGGCGAGTTGCTGACCGACCTGAAAATGGGCGGCATGGACTTCGCCATCGCCGACCCGACCCGCAAGGCCAGCGAAGACAAACTGCTGAAAGAAGCCGTCACCGCCTTCAAGGGCCGCGCCCAACTGGCCACCGACGCCCTGGGCGGCAAGGGCTACAAAATCGTCAACCTGAACCTCAACAGCAACGGCTACCCGCAACCGTACATGCGCGCCCCGATGATGATGAAAGCGGCCGCTGGCATGGACGCTGCGCCAGTGACGCCTGAAGTCGAAGCAGGCACCAGCCAGGTCAGCTTGACGGCCGATGGCTCGATCGAAGTGTTGATGCAGTGATTGAGTGACGGCGGAATGAAGAACCGGTGATCAGTGATGATCGCCGGTTTTTTTGTGCCCGGGATTTGAGTTGTCAGCTCTGTCGTCATCGCTGGCAAGCCAGCTCCCACCGGTTCTACGGATTTATTGAAATCGCGCACGACCCTGTGGGAGCGGGCTTGCCCGCGATGAACGATGACTCGGTCGTCAGGCTCGCGGATCAACCCGATCCAGCGCCCGGTTCACCGCCAGCTCGGCCAGCATGATGATCTGCTGGATCCCGAGCGCGGTACTGCGTTGCGGGCCGCTGAGTTCGTTTGCGAAATTGCTGGCGATGGTACTGGCCGACGCCAGGGACTCGCAGGCATTGGCCAGCAGACTTTCGGTGTCGACGTTGGGAGTGACCATGTACATCGTGCTCGGGCGCGGTTTGGAAGGGTTGGGGCAAAGATAGAAATCGAGGGCGCGCTTGATGGCTTCGCGGTTGCGGGCGAGGTCTTCGGCGCGCATGGCTTCTTCGAGGGGGGTGGGTGATTCGAGGGGTGGGTCGGGGACAACCTTGTTCATTGATAACCTCCTTGCTGACTTTAAGCCACCAGATGCCGTTCTCACGCGGCGAAGAGGTGGCAGCTATGTGCGGGGTGAGAAACCGGGCAAGGAGATTCCGGCCAGACCAAAGTCTGCCCGCACACAGCCGCCATAAATCAATTACAGGCAGCAGAGAGCTGGCGGCAATTATGGTCGGACTGACGTTTGAATAACACTCGCTTGCCTGGGTTCTCACACCCAATCACAGAGTTTTCTGCGACAACCGAAGACTAGAGAGCGTGCTTCCGACGGACAACCTGAAAACCTTGTGGGAAGGGTCCTGCGATGTTGTTGAGATTTAAACAGTTTCAAAAGCTGCCCTCACCCTAACCCTCTCCCGGAGGGAGAGGGGACTGACCGTGGTGTTTGGGAGAGGTACGCCGACGTGCGATATCGAAGGTGAATTCAAAATCTGAAAAGCACACAAACCGCTCTAGCTGTTGCCCCACCACCACTCAACAGGATGAGCGTTAGCTCGGCTGCAGCTCTTGATCTTGATCCACGGGCGACGTCGGAAGGCTGAGTGGAGGGATTTATCCGGGGGTGGGAGCGCAGCGACCGTTTGGCGAAGCCAAACACATCGAGAGGAGGTGCAGCGAAGCAAACCGTAGGCGATGCCCCCCGGATGAATCCCGGAGCGAAGGAACCCCGAGCCTCAGCGAGCGGGCCGAACGTAGGAGCAAGCGTTTTTGGTTACTTTTTAGGCGTTTGTAAAAAGTGACCCGCCGTAAGGGCGGAACCATAAGAAGCCGTTACCGCAGCAACGGATATGTACCTAATCCCCCAGATATACCGAGACAGACACCTAACCTAGAAAAACGATATTTCCGCGCCCACCAAAACCCCAGCTAACCTCCCCCGCCACAACCACTTCCAGACCAGCGGGCCAGATATGCATAGATTCACCCTTAAACCAGTTCTAATAACCCTGGCTCTGACCGCCATAACCCCAATCGCCAACGCAGCAACAACCCTCGTCTACTGCTCCGAAGCCAGCCCCGCAGGCTTCGACCCCAGCCAATACACCAGCGGTACCGACTTCGACGCCTCCGCCGAAACCGTCTTCAACCGCCTCACCCAATTCAAACGCGGTGGCACCGAAGTCGAACCCGGCCTGGCCACAAGCTGGGACGTAACCCCGGACGGCCTCCAGTACACCTTCCACCTGCGCCAGAACGTAAAATTCCACACCACGGATTACTTCACCCCCACCCGCACCTTCAACGCCGACGACGTACTGTTCACCTTCCAGCGCCTGCTCGACCCGGACAACGCCTTTCGCAAGGCCTATCCCGCCGAGTCCCCGTACTTCACCGACATGGACCTGAACACCACGATCAAATCCGTGGAAAAACTCGACGAACACACCGTGCGCTTCAACCTGAACAACGTCGACGCCGCGTTCGTGCAAAACCTCGCCATGAGCTTCGCCTCGGTGCAATCCGCCGAATACGCCGCGCAGTTGCTCAAGGAAGGCAAGGCAGCAGACATCAACCAGAAACCGGTCGGCACCGGCCCGTTCGTGTTCAAGCGTTACCAGAAGGACTCGCAGATCCGCTACGCGGCGAACAAGGACTACTGGAAACCCGAAGATGTGAAAATCGACAACCTGGTGTTCTCGATCACCCCGGACGCCGCCGTCCGCCTGCAGAAGCTCAAGACCGGCGAATGCCAGGTCAGCGGCTACCCGCGCCCGGCCGACATCGAAGTGATGGAAAAAGACCCGAACCTGCGCGTGTTGAAGCAGGCCGGCTTCAACCTCGGCTTCCTCGCCTACAACACCACCCATCCCCCGCTGGACCAGCTCAAGGTGCGTCAGGCACTGGACATGGCGATCGACAAACCGGCGATCATCAAGGCGGTTTACCAGAGTGCCGGGCAACTGGCGCAGAACGCCCTGCCACCCGCGCAATGGTCCTATGACCCGAATATCAAGGACGCACCGTACGACCCCGTAAAAGCCAAGGCGCTACTCAAGGAAGCCGGGGTTGCACCGGGTACAACCATCAACCTCTGGGCGATGACCGTGCAGCGTGCGTCCAACCCCAATGCGCGGATGTCGGCACAAATGATCCAGCAGGATTGGGAGAAAATCGGTATCAAGGCCAACATCGTCAGCTATGAATGGGGCGAGTACATCAAGCGCGCCAAGAATGGCGAACACGACGCGATGATCTACGGCTGGACCGGTGACAACGGCGACCCGGACAACTGGCTGGGCGTGCTTTACAGCTGCGCGGCGGTGAAAGGCAGCAACTACGCCAAGTGGTGCGATCCGGCCTACGACAAACTGGTGCAGCAGGCCAAGGTGTCCACCGATAAATCGCAACGGGTAAAACTGTATCAACAGGCGCAACTGATCCTGAAACAGCAGGTGCCGATCACGCCGATCGCCAACTCCACGGTGTTCCAGCCACTGCGCAAGGAAGTCACCGACTTCAAGATCAGCCCGTTCGGTCTAACCCCCTTCTATGGCGTGGGTATAAATAAGTAACACCCGGCCCCAAGGCGGCGCGCAAATCGTGACCAATGCACCGTTTTGGGGCTTCATTTGCACCGTAAAAACCGACCGCAAACGGTCAAATGCGTCAGAAGTTATACAGATGCGACATTAAGGTACGTTCGTGCCACCGTTTGATGCCGCCGGGCGCTCTGGATCTTGCATTGGGTATGGGCCCTGCATAAGTATCCGCAGGCACGACTCACGAGGTCGTACCTCAATATTAAAAAATGACAACAAATCATGAGGCCAACATGCTTAAACACGCGGTCATTCCGTTTTTAGTCGGCGCAGGCTTGTTAGCCTCCGCACCTTTCGCTTCCGCTGCGACTAACCTGGTGTTCTGCTCCGAAGGCAGCCCGGCCGGTTTCGACCCAGGCCAATACACCACCGGAACCGACTTCGACGCCTCAGCCGAAACCATGTTCAACCGTCTGACCCAGTTCGAGCGTGGCGGCACCGCCGTTGTTCCTGGGCTGGCGACCAGCTGGGACATTTCCCCGGACGGCCTGACCTACACCTTCCACCTGCGTGAAGGCGTGAAGTTCCACACCACCCCGTATTTCAAGCCGACTCGTGAGTTCAACGCCGACGACGTGCTGTTCACCTTCAATCGCATGATTAACAAGGATGACCCGTTCCGTAAGGCGTACCCGACCGAATTCCCGTACTTCACCGACATGGGGATGGATACCAACATCACCAAGATCGATAAAGTCGACGACCACACCGTCAAGTTCACTCTGAAAGAAGTCGACGCCGCGTTCATCCAGAACATGGCCATGAGCTTCGCTTCGGTTCAGTCCGCCGAGTACGCAGCGCAGCTGCTGAAGGAAGGCAAGGCTGCCGACATCAATCAGAAGCCGATCGGCACTGGTCCGTTCGTATTCAAGAGCTACCAGAAAGACTCCAACATCCGCTACACCGGGAACAAGGACTACTGGAAGCCTGAAGACGTGAAGATCGACAACCTGATCTTCGCCATCACCACCGACCCGTCGGTACGTATCCAGAAGCTGAAGAAGAACGAGTGCCAGGTCACTCTGTTCCCGCGTCCGGCCGACCTCGCCGCACTGAAAGCCGATCCTGCGTTGAAGATGCCTGACCAGGCCGGTTTCAACCTGGGCTACATCGCCTACAACGTGATGGACAAGGTCAAGGGCAGCAACGAAGCCAACCCGCTGGCCGACCTGCGCGTTCGCCAGGCGCTGGACATGGCCGTCAACAAGCCACAGATCATCGACTCGGTTTACCAGGGCGCAGGCCAGCTGGCCGTCAACGCCATGCCGCCGACCCAGTGGTCCTACGACACCACCATCAAGGACGCCAAATACGATCCCGAGAAAGCCAAGCAGCTGCTCAAGGAAGCCGGCGTCAAGGAAGGCACCGAGATCGTCCTGTGGGCGATGCCGGTTCAGCGTCCGTACAACCCGAACGCCAAACTGATGGCCGAAATGCTCCAGTCCGACTGGAAGAAGATCGGTCTGAACGTGAAGATCACCAGCTACGAGTGGGGCGAGTACATCAAGCGTTCCAAAGGTGGCGAGAACCAGGCCATGATCATTGGCTGGAGCGGTGACAATGGTGACCCGGACAACTGGCTCAACGTGCTGTTTGGTTGCGACTCGCTGAGCGGCAACAACTTCTCCAAATGGTGCGACAAGAAATTCGACGGCCTCGTGAAAGAAGCCAAGCGCACCACTGACCAGGCCAAGCGCACCGAACTCTACAAAGAGGCGCAGCACGTCCTCAAAGATGCAGTCCCTATGACACCTATCGCTCACTCGACGGTGTATCAACCCATGCGCGCCAACGTGCAGGACTTCAAGATCAGCCCGTTCGGCTTGAACTCCTTCTACGGCGTCAGCATCAAGTAAAAAACGCAGCGGCGACGTTTTCAGCGTCGCCGCTGCTTTTTTCTGCCGAATAGTCAGGAATTTGCCTACATCCTTTTCCACTTGGTCTTACCAGGTTGGTTTAGGACGTGTCGCCTTTTCCTACGAGTCTTTAGGACTCAGCGCATTTACTGCCAGACCTGCGGCCCCTACCGTCAGGTTCTGACCAGTGACTGCGTGGGCTATCGGTTTGCTGTGGGTTTGAGCTCAATGCAGCCACAACTTCCCTGGAAGGGATCGCGGCGCATTGAAAAACACTGAGAAAAGAGGGAGCGTCATGCGCCACACCTTGGTTTTTTCCGCATTGCTGGGCGCCGGCCTGTTGGCCGCCACGTCCGCGAGTTTTGCCGCCAGCGACAGCCTGGTGTTCTGCTCCGAAGGCAGCCCGGCCGGTTTCGATACCGCGCAATACACGACCGCGACCGATAACGACGCCGCCGAACCGCTGTACAACCGTCTGGCCGAGTTCGAAAAAGGCGCGACCAATGTCGTACCGGGCCTGGCAACGAGCTGGGATATTTCCGAGGATGGCCTCAAGTACACCTTTCACCTGCGTGAAGGGGTGAAATTTCATACAACGGCGTACTTCAAACCTACCCGCGACTTCAACGCCGACGACGTGCTGTTCACGTTTAACCGCATGCTCGATCCGCAACAGCCTTTCCGTAAGGCTTATCCGACCGAGTTCCCGTATTTCAACGGGATGAGCCTGAACAAGAACATCGCCAAGGTCGAAAAGACCGGGCCGCTGACCGTGCAGTTCACGCTCAACAGCGTCGACGCCGCGTTCATCCAGAACATCGCCATGAGCTTCGCCGCCATTCTGTCCGCCGAATACGCCGACAAGCTGCTGGCCGAAGGCAAGCCGAGCGATATCAACCAGAAGCCGATCGGCACTGGCCCGTTCGTGTTCAAGAGCTATCAGAAAGACTCGAACATCCGCTACACCGGCAACCCTCATTACTGGGATCAGAGCCGGGTGAAGCTGAAGAACCTGATTTTCGCGATCAATACCGACGCTTCGGTGCGCGTGCAGAAGCTCAAGGCTGGCGAGTGCCAGGTCACTCTGCATCCGCGCCCGGCCGATGTGCCGGCACTGAAAAACGACCCGAAACTGCAACTGATCGAAAAGCCGGGCTTCAACCTCGGCTACATCGCCTACAACGTGCGCCACAAACCGTTCGACCAGCTCGAAGTGCGTCAGGCGCTGGACATGGCGGTGAATAAACAGGGGATTCTCAACGCTGTTTACCAGGGTGCCGGTCAACTGGCGGTCAACGCCATGCCGCCGACCCAATGGTCCTACGACACCAGCATCAAGGACGCCGCCTACAACCCGGAAAAAGCCAAGGAACTGCTCAAGGCTGCGGGCGTCAAGGAAGGCACCGAGATCACCCTGTGGGCCATGCCGGTGCAGCGCCCGTACAACCCGAACGCCAAACTGATGGCCGAAATGCTCCAGGCAGACTGGGCGAAAATCGGTCTGAAAGTGAAGATCGTCAGCTACGAATGGGGCGAGTACATCAAGCGCACCAAGAATGGCGAACACGATGTCAGCCTGATCGGCTGGACCGGTGACAACGGGGACCCGGACAACTGGCTCGGCACGCTGTATAGCTGCGACGCCATTGGCGGCAACAACTATTCCATGTGGTGCGACCCGGCTTACGACAAGCTGATCAAAGAGGCCAAGGTCGTCACCGACCGCGACCAGCGCACCGTGCTCTACAAACAGGCCCAGCAGTTGCTCAAGCAGCAAGTGCCGATCACGCCTGTCGCCCACTCGACGGTCAACCAGCCGCTGAGCGCCAGGGTTGAAGGATTCAAGGTCAGTCCCTTCGGCCGCAACGTGTTTTCGGGTGTCAGCATCGATTAAACCCATAACCGATTAGCCGCAATGCTGAGGAGGCTGTCTACCTCCTCACGCAAGCGCTTTGCCGAAATTTGCCGATCAGGCCTTTTGCAAACGTTTGCGATGTGTGAATGAGTTCTAAAACCAAAAACCGGCCCAACAAAAAAAGCCGGCATAAAAAGAAAGTAAAGGAGCTTCACCCATGAAACTGAGCAGCACCGCGATACTGGCCTTGGCCATCAGCAGCATCACCGCCACGGCGTTTGCCGAGGAGCAGAGCCAGGCGTTCACCCCGGTGACCGTCAACGAGAAAAGCGCCCAGGCTGACGCCACCGGCTTCCTCGAAGGCTCCAAAGTCAGCGGCACGACCCGTAACTGGTACGCCAACGAGCAACTGAAGCGCGGCGGCAAGTTCACTTACCGCAAGGACGGCGTTGCCACCCCGACCGATCGTCGTATCAACTGGGTACAGGGCACCATCGTCAACTTCACCTCCGGTTTCACTCAGGGCACCGTGGGTGTCAGCACTGAAGTAGCCGCCTACAACGCCGTGGCCCTGGAGCGTGATCGCAAGGCCCTGGCCTCCAACAACGGTGGTGCACCGGGTTCGCGTCCAGGCGCGGGCAACAACCGTACCCTGACCAAGGAAGGCGGTGACGCTGAAGGTCAGTGGAGCAAACTGGGCCTGGCCAACGTCAAGTTCCGCGTTTCCAACACCACCCTGACCGCCGGTCGCCAGAACTTCAGCACGCCAATCGTCGACACCATCGGCAACCGTGCACTGCCTTCGAGCTTTGAAGGTGTGAGCCTGCACAGCGAAGAGCTGAACAACCTGTCGTTCGACGCCGGCAGCTTCGACCGCGTATCGCCGCGCACCGAAGAGAGCCTGTCGAAATTCCGCACCGAGTACAGCGCCAACGGCGCCGAAACCGATCGCGTGAGCATCGTCGGCCTGAACTACCAGCCGCTGCAGAGCCTGAAGACCAGCCTGTACGCCTCCAAGGCTGAAGACTTCTGGAACCAGTACTACTTCGGCGCCACCCACGAACTGGGTGACAGCAACGTCGTGAGCCTGACCACCGGCCTGAACTACTACAAGACCGTCGATACCGGCAAGAAAGAGATGGGCAACATCGACAACGACACCTACTCGCTGTCGTTCGGCCTGACTCACCAGGCCCACAGCCTGACCTTCTCGTACCAGGCGATCAACGGTGACGAATACTTCGACTACCTGCACGAAACCAACGGCATCTACCTGGCCAACTCCCTGCTGTCCGACTTCAACGGCCCGAACGAGAAATCCTTCCAGGTCGCCTACGGTCTGAACATGGCCGAATACGGCGTGCCAGGCCTGAAGTTCAACATTTACCAGGCCCGCGGCTGGGGCATCGACGGTACTCACTACACCGGCACTGCGTATGACGTACGCAGCATGGACGGCGAGCATCACTACGAATACGGCATCGGTGCCACTTACGCGGTACAGAGCGGCCCGCTCAAGGCGACCACCGTGCGTGCCACCTACACTGCTCACCGCGCCAGCGAAAACCAGGCTGACGGCAGCATCAACGAGTTCCGTCTCGTGACCACCGTACCGTTCAACATTCTGTAAAAACGCGTGCCGACGGCTGACTCAGTGACGAGTCGGCCGTTCGGCTTTTTGTCTTCAACCGATTGCAGAGGGTTATCGATGAAAATGCTTCCCCTACGTGCGGCCGTCGCTGCCGCCCTGTTGAGCGCCGCCATCGGCGTCTCGGCCAAACCCTTGGTGGTCTGCACCGAAGCCAGTCCGGAAGGCTTCGATATGGTCCAGTACACGACTGCAGTCACTGCCGACGCGGTGGCCGAAACCATTTTCAACCGCCTGGCCGACTTCAAGCCCGGCACCACTGAAGTGATCCCGGCACTCGCCGAGTCCTGGGACATCAGCGACGACGGCCTGACCTACACGTTCCATCTGCGCAAAGGCGTCAAGTTTCACACCACCGAATATTTCAAGCCGACCCGCGACCTGAACGCCGACGACGTGGTCTGGAGTTTCCAGCGTCAGCTGGACCCGAATCATCCGTGGCACAAGCTGTCGAGCGTGGGCTTCCCGTACTTTGAAAGCATGGGCTTCAAGGAACTGCTCAAGAGCGTCGAGAAAGTCGACGACAACACCGTCAAGTTCACCCTGACCCGCCGCGAAGCGCCGTTCCTGGCCGACATCGCCATGGCGTTCTCCTCGATCTACCCGGCCGAATACGCCGACCAGTTGCTCAAGTCCGGCAAGACCGGCGACCTGAACAACAAGCCGGTCGGCACCGGCCCGTTCGTTTTCCAGCGCTACAACAAGGACGCTCAGGTTCGCTTCAAGGCCAACCCGGACTACTTCCGTGGCAAGCCGCCGGCCGATGCGTTGATCCTGGCCATCGCCACCGACAACAACGTGCGCCTGCAGAAGCTCAAGGCCAACGAGTGCCAGATCGCGCTATATCCGAAACCGGATGACATCCCGAGCATCAAGAAAGACGACAAGCTGAAAGTCGATGAAATGGACGCGATGACCGTCTCGTACATCGCCATGAACACCCAGCACAAATACATCAGCGACGTGCGGGTGCGTAAAGCGATCGACATCGCCTTCGACAAGGAAGCCTATGTCAACGCCCTGTTCGGCAAGGGCAACGCGACCGTTGCGGTCAACCCGTACCCGCCGACCCTGCTGGGCTACAACCACGAGCTGAAAAACCCGCCACGTGACCTCGACGCAGCGCGCAAACTGCTCAAGGAAGCCGGTGTGCCGGAAGGCACCGTGTTTACCCTGTTTACCCGCAACGGCGGCGGCCCGACCAACCCGAACCCGATGCTCGGTGCGCAAATGATGCAGGCTGACCTGGCGAAAGTCGGGATCAAGATCGACATCCGCGTGATGGAATGGGGCGAAATGCTCAAGCGCGCCAAGGCCGGCGAACACGATATGGTGTCGGCCGGATGGGCGGGCGACAACGGCGACCCGGATAACTTCCTGACGCCTATGCTCAGTTGCGAGGCCGCCAAGAACGGCGAAAACTACGCCCGCTGGTGCAACGAGAAATTCCAGACCCTGCTCGACGAAGCACGGGCTAAAGTAGATCCGGCCGAACGCGCCAAACTGTATGAAGAAGCCCAGGCCATCTTCAATCAGGACCAACCGTGGATCAGCATGGCCCACACCCGGATGTTCACCGCAATGCGCAACAACGTAGAGGGTTATCACATCAGCCCTCTCACAACCAATAACTTCGCCACCACCCAGGTGAAGTAGATAAGAAACTCCCGGCCTCCCTGACCCCAGGGTCGCCGGGCACGCCTAACCGGCTGATGAGGTACCACACAAGATGTTTAGTTTTATTGCCCGCCGACTGGGGTTGTTGATCCCCACGTTTTTCGGCATCACCTTGCTGACTTTCGCGTTGATTCGCATGATTCCCGGCGACCCCGTGGAAGTGATGATGGGCGAACGTCGGGTCGACCCCGAAATGCACGCTCAGGCAATGGAACGCCTCGGTCTGAACAAACCGCTGTACGCCCAGTACCTGGACTACATCGGCAAACTGGCCCACGGCGATCTCGGCGAATCCCTGCGCACCCGTGAGAGCGTATGGACCGAGTTCACCTCCCTCTTCCCGGCGACCCTGGAACTGTCCATGGCCGCCCTGTTGTTCGCCGGCGTCCTGGGCCTACTGGCCGGGGTGATCGCGGCCCTCAAGCGAGGATCCCTGTTCGACCACGGGGTGATGGGCATCTCCCTGGCGGGGTATTCGATGCCGATCTTCTGGTGGGGCCTGATTCTCATCATGTTCTTCTCGGTGAGCCTGGGCTGGACCCCGGTTTCCGGGCGGATCGACCTGCTCTATGACATTGAGCCACGCACCGGTTTCATGCTGATCGACACCCTGCTCGCCAATGACACCGGCGCTTTCCTGGATGCCCTGCATCACCTGATCCTGCCGGCCATCGTCCTCGGCACCATTCCGCTGGCGGTGATCGCACGGATGACCCGTTCGTCGATGCTCGAAGTGCTGCGTGAAGACTACATCCGTACCGCCAAGGCCAAAGGCCTGTCGCCGTCGCGCGTGGTGTTCGTGCACGGTCTGCGCAACGCCCTGATCCCGGTGCTGACCGTGGTCGGCCTGCAAGTCGGCACCCTGCTGGCCGGTGCGGTACTGACCGAGACCATCTTCTCGTGGCCCGGCATCGGCAAATGGCTGATCGAAGCCATCGGCGCCCGGGACTATCCGGTCGTGCAGAACGGCATTCTGTTGATCGCCTGCCTGGTGATCCTGGTCAACTTCGTGGTGGACATCCTCTACGGCTTTGCCAACCCACGCATCCGTCATCAGCGCTGAGGTCAATACCCATGAGCACTCCAACATCCTCAGTAGTCACCGCTGCACCTGGCGCGGATCAAAGTCTGCTGTACCCGTCGCCGTACAAAGAATTCTGGCAAGCCTTCGCCAAGAACAAGGGCGCCGTTGCCGGCCTGCTGTTCATGCTGCTGGTGATTTTCTGCGCGATCTTCGCGCCGTGGGTCGCCCCGCATAACCCGAGCGAGCAATACCGTGACTTCCTGCTGACGCCACCGGCGTGGCTCGAAGGCGGGCAGATGCAGTTCCTGCTCGGCACCGATGAACTGGGTCGCGACCTGCTGTCGCGTCTGATCCAGGGTTCGCGCCTGTCGCTGCTGATCGGTCTGTCGTCGGTGGTGATGTCGCTGATTCCGGGGATCCTGCTGGGTCTGTTCGCCGGTTTCTTCCCGAAAGTGGTCGGCCCGACCATCATGCGTCTGATGGACATCATGCTGGCCCTGCCGTCGCTGCTGCTGGCCGTGGCGATCGTCGCCATCCTCGGCCCGGGCCTGATCAACACCGTGATCGCGATTGCCGTGGTTTCGCTGCCGTCCTACGTGCGTCTGACCCGTGCTGCGGTGATGGGCGAACTGAACCGCGACTACGTGACCGCTGCGCGTCTGGCCGGTGCCGGCCTGCCACGCCTGATGTTCATCACCGTGCTGCCGAACTGCATGGCACCGCTGATCGTTCAGGCCACCCTGAGCTTCTCTTCGGCGATCCTCGACGCCGCCGCCCTGGGCTTCCTCGGCCTCGGCGTCCAGCCGCCAACCCCTGAGTGGGGCACCATGCTGGCCTCGGCCCGCGACTACATCGAACGCGCCTGGTGGGTCGTGAGTCTGCCGGGTCTGACCATTTTGCTCAGCGTGCTGGCAATCAACTTGATGGGCGACGGCCTGCGCGATGCGCTGGACCCGAAACTCAAGAACGCCGCCTGAGGAGATTCCCATGTCACTGCTAGAAATCAAGAATCTCAACGTTCGCTTCGGCGACAAGAACGCCACACCGGTGGTCGACGGCCTCGACCTCAAGGTCGACAAGGGCGAAGTCCTGGCCATCGTCGGCGAATCGGGTTCCGGCAAGTCCGTGACCATGATGGCGCTGATGGGCCTGATCGAACACCCGGGGATCGTCACTGCCGACTCCCTGAGCTTCGACGGCAAAGACATGCTCAAACTGAGCAATCGCCAGCGTCGGCAGATTGTCGGTAAAGACCTGTCGATGGTGTTCCAGGATCCGATGACCGCGTTGAACCCGAGCTACACCGTCGGTTTCCAGATCGAGGAAGTGCTGCGCCTGCACCTGAAAATGTCCGGCAAGGCCGCCCGCAAGCGCGCCATCGAACTGCTGGAAAAGGTTGAAATCCCCGGCGCTTCGAGCCGTATGGACGCCTATCCGCACCAACTGTCCGGCGGCATGAGCCAGCGTGTGGCAATTGCCATGGCGATTGCCGGCGAACCGAAACTGCTGATCGCCGACGAGCCGACCACCGCACTCGACGTAACGATCCAGGCGCAGATCATGGACCTGCTGCTGGCGTTGCAGAAAGAGCAGAACATGGGTCTGGTGCTGATCACCCACGACCTCGCCGTGGTGGCCGAAACCGCCCAGCGCGTCTGCGTGATGTACGCCGGCCAGGCCGTTGAAGTCGGTCAGGTGCCGCAACTGTTCGACATCCCGGCGCACCCGTACAGCGAAGCGCTGCTCAAGGCGATTCCGGAACACAGCCAGGGTGCCGAGCGTCTGGCGACACTGCCGGGTATCGTTCCGGGCCGTTACGACCGTCCGCAAGGCTGCCTGCTGTCGCCGCGCTGCCCGTACGTGCAGGACAGCTGCCGCGCGCAGCGTCCGACCCTTGATCCGAAAAGCCACAGCCTCGCCCGCTGCTTCTATCCGTTGAACCAGGAGGTGGCGTAATGGCCGTCGTACTTACCGCCCGCGACCTGACCCGTCACTACGAAGTCTCCCGTGGCCTGTTCAAGGGCCACGCGACCGTGCGTGCCCTCAATGGTGTGTCGTTCGAACTGGAAGCCGGCAAGACCCTCGCCGTAGTAGGCGAATCGGGCTGCGGCAAATCCACCCTCGCCCGTGCCCTGACCCTGATCGAGGAGCCGTCATCCGGTTCCCTGAAAATCGCAGGCCAGGAAGTGGCCGGCGCCGACAAGGCCCAGCGCAAGCAACTGCGCAAAGACGTGCAGATGGTGTTCCAGAGCCCGTACGCGTCGTTGAACCCTCGGCAGAAGATCGGTGATCAACTGGCCGAGCCGCTGCTGATCAACACCAACCTGTCGGCCGCCGAACGTCGCGAACGAGTCCAGGCGATGATGAAGCAGGTCGGCCTGCGTCCCGAGCACTACCAGCGTTATCCGCACATGTTCTCCGGCGGTCAGCGTCAGCGTATCGCGCTGGCCCGCGCCATGATGCTGCAACCGAAAGTGCTGGTGGCGGACGAACCGACTTCGGCACTGGACGTGTCGATCCAGGCGCAGGTGCTGAACCTGTTCATGGACATGCAGCAGGAGTTCAACACCGGTTACGTGTTCATCTCGCACAACCTGGCGGTGGTGCAGCACGTGGCCGATGACGTGATGGTGATGTACCTCGGGCGTCCGGTGGAAATCGGTCCGAAGCACGACATCTATGCCCGTCCTTTGCACCCGTACACCCAGGCGCTGCTGTCGGCGACTCCGACCATCCACCCGGATCCGGACAAGCCGAAAATCAAGATCGTCGGCGAGCTGCCCAACCCGCTGAACCCGCCACCGGGCTGCGCGTTCCACAAGCGCTGCCCGTACGCGACCGAACGTTGCAGCGCGGAAGAGCCGGCCCTGCGCCAGCTCGACACGCGTCAGGTAGCGTGCCACTACGCCGAGCAGTTCCTCGACGGCGCGGCATAAAAAACCCGCCCTGTTGCCGGGGCGGGTCGTTAAAGCGTTGACCAAACCTCTTCTTTCTCGATTGCGCATCAGTCGCGGAAGAAGAGGTTTTCTTTTGTCTGCGATTCTATGTCTGGCTGTCGCCATCGTCCGGATCATCGGTGTCCGGCTCGTCGGTGGTCGAGTCGTCATCGTCCTTGCTGCCACCCTGGTCCTGATCACCGGGTTCGGATTCGGACTTGGCGAGCATGACCACACCCGCGTGCCCCTGAGCCGCATTGAAACCCTGCGCAGGCGCCGCGTTGCTCGCCCACGCCGCCGTGGTGCCAAGCGTCAGCATCACCAAAACCTTAAGCAACAACACTATGCGTTGAAAAATGCTCATAAGCGTTTCCATCCTTTCGTGGTTGAAGCCAGAGTGCCGGTCCGGCGCTGAATAAAATCTAGTTCCGATCAGCCGGGTTCACCAGATAGGACGCTAACCAATGCCCGGAAATGCCATGGCTGGACAGACCGCTTTCGAATAACCCCCATAACCGGATCAGCTAAGCGAGGCGGCCTTGCGGGTTTGCACGGGCTGGCTGGCCGAGACGCGCATACGGGTCGCCAGACAAACCAGCGGGACCGACATCAAAGCCAGCACCGCACTGGCTACCCAGACACTGTGACCACCGAACTGCCCGTACAACTGACCGCTGAGCACCGGCGACAGCAGCGCACTCGCGCTCCAGGCCATGAAGAACAGCCCGAAATACTGGCCGCTTTTGCCGCGTTGCGCATGCTGCATGACCAGCACATTCAGCGGCGGCATGAACAGCGCCTCCCCCAGCGTCCAGACCACCGTCGATAGGCAGGCATAAAACAGCCCGGAACCCAGTGGCAGCATGCCAAGCCCTAGCGCCAGCAACACGCAACCGGCGATCAAGGGGCGGCGCGAGCCCCAGCGTTCGCCCCAATGCGAGATTGGGATCTGCAACGCCACGACAAGGACAGCGTTGATTGCGAACTGCCAGCCGATGGCTTCGGTACTCAAGCGATAGTAGTCGCGCAGATAGTTGCCGAGGGTGCTGTAAACGGTGTCGAACGCCATGCCGAGCAGGAAGGTCGCCGCCAGCAGCCAGAGGAATGGCTTGTCGCGATACGGCAGGCCGGAGCCGGCCTGCGTCTCTGGCGTTTCGTCCGGGATCAGCACCGTGCGCCGCCAGGTCGTGCGGACAAACCAGAGCAGCGCCACCAGCGTCAGCGCCGAGCTGATGAAGAACACCCAGCGAAAATCCGTCTGCGCCAACACACCGCCCGCTATACCGGCGGCGGCCATCCCGAGATTTCGCGCAATACGACTCAAGGCCTGGGCCCGTGGGCGCTGGGCAACCTCGCAATACTCCATGATCAGGCGTTGATGCAGCGTACGAATCGCGCCGTCGATCGTGCCGCTGAGCAGCAGCAACACGGCCAGCAACCACATCTGCGTCACCAGCCCGAGCCCGAGCAGTACCCACGCCGAAACGAAGAACAGCGCCGCCGTCAGCCGCGCGGTGCGGATATGGTCGCTGAGCAAACCGCCCAGCATCGAACCGATCAACAGCCCGCCGCCATACGCCGCCAACAGCCAGCCGACGGTCTCGATGGCGAAGCCCAGCTCCTGACGCAGATACAAGGCCATGAACAGCTTGACCATGCTGCTCAGGCGATTGATGAACAACAGCGCCGCGAGTACCCAGGCCATCGTGGAGAAGTAACCATCGAATCGCAGCAAATGAATGAGCCGACCGGTCATTCCGTTGATCCTTCAAAAAGCTCGCTTTGGGCTTTGAACACTAGACCTCGTCGCCCGGATTGTCGCGGCTAAAAACGCCGCTGCGGTAAAAGCAGACACAAACCACAAGCGTTCGGGAAAGAACCTACAACGGCTGTCACCACCACCGCCCGGGCAATAAAAAGCCCCGAGGCTCGCGCCTCAGGGCTTTGGATGTTGCAGTCAGCGCTTAGTGATGCTCACGGGTCGCACGGAATTTCACGTCCGGCCAGCGCTCTTCCATCAGGGCCAGGTTGACCCGGGTCGGAGCGAGGTAGGTCAGGTGACCGCCGCCGTCCAGCGCCAGGTTTTCCACAGCCTTGTTGGAGAATTCCTCCAGCTTCTTCTTGTCGCTGCATTCGATCCAGCGCGCGGAGTACACGGTGATCGGCTCGTAGGAGCACTCGACCTTGTATTCCTCTTTCAGGCGGCTGGCGACCACATCGAACTGCAGCACACCGACGGCGCCGAGGATGATGTCGTTGCTGCGCTCCGGGAAGAACACCTGGGTCGCGCCTTCTTCGGCCAGCTGTTGCAGGCCCTGGCGCAGTTGCTTGGATTTCAGCGGATCACGCAGGCGTACGCGGCGGAACAGTTCCGGGGCGAAGTGCGGGATACCGGTGAAGCCCAGGGTTTCGCCTTCGCTGAAGGTGTCGCCGATCTGAATGGTGCCGTGGTTGTGCAGACCGATGATGTCGCCGGCGTACGCTTCTTCCAGCTGTTCACGCTCGGAGGAGAAGAACGTCAGGGCGTCGCCGATGCGCACGTCTTTGCCGGTACGCACGTGGCGCATCTTCATGCCTTTTTCGTACTTGCCGGAGCAGATACGCATGAAGGCAATGCGGTCGCGGTGTTTCGGGTCCATGTTCGCCTGGATCTTGAAGATGAAGCCCGAGAACTTCTCTTCCACCGGCTCCACGGTGCGCTCGTTGGCCACCCGTGGCAGCGGACGCGGTGCCCAGTCGACCACGGCGTCGAGGACGTGATCGACACCGAAGTTGCCCAGTGCGGTACCGAAGAACACCGGGGTCAGTTGACCGTCGATGAACTCCTGCTGGTTGAACTCGTGGCAGGCGCCCTGCACCAGTTCCAGCTGTTCGAGGAAGCGGTCGTACTCGTCACCCAGGTGGGCGCGGGCTTCGTCGGAATCGAGCTTCTCGATGATCTTGGTTTCGGTACGTTCGTGGCCGTGGCCGGCGGTGTAGACAATGATGTAGTCGTCGGCCAGGTGGTACACACCCTTGAAGTCGCGGTAGCAACCGATCGGCCAGGTGATCGGCGCTGCCTTGATCTTCAGGACGGCTTCGATTTCGTCGAGCAGTTCGATCGGGTCGCGGATGTCACGGTCGAGTTTGTTGATGAAGCTGACGATCGGCGTGTCACGCAGACGGCAGACGTCCATCAGGGCGATGGTACGTGGCTCAACACCCTTACCGCCGTCGAGAACCATCAGGGCCGAGTCCACCGCGGTCAGGGTGCGGTAGGTGTCTTCGGAGAAGTCTTCGTGGCCCGGGGTGTCGAGCAGGTTGATCATGTGTTCGCGATACGGGAACTGCATGACCGACGTGGTAATGGAAATACCCCGCTGCTTCTCCATCTCCATCCAGTCGGATGTCGCATGGCGGTCGGATTTACGGGATTTCACCGTACCGGCCACTGCAATCGCCTTGCCCATCAACAGGAGCTTTTCGGTGATCGTGGTTTTACCGGCATCGGGGTGGGAAATAATGGCGAAAGTGCGGCGTTTCGCGACTTCGGCGGCCTGTCTGGTCATGGGAAATCGCCTGGCGGTGATTCAAAAAAGGGCCGCGATTATAGCCCAAGTCAAGACAATAACCGAACCGTTGAGCACATTAAGGGTGGCCAAATGCTGCCTCAGATGGGAACCTTTTAAAGCACGGAGACGTCCATCCCCTGTTACGACTTTTCGTCAGGGGCTGAAAAATCAGCAAGTTAGCCTGACGAGGCTGCGCTCATGGCTCGCTTTCAGACCGCTTTTCGCCGGTGCTGGGGGAGCTGCTTCTCGCGAACGTTCACTCCCGGCAGCCAGGCATGGCATGCCACTCGGGACAGCGTCCGCCGACTATAAAAAAGGAGTCCGCCTGTGGCTATCCGCTATGGCAAAGGGCTGATGGGAGGTGCGGTGGTGATCGCGCTCCTGGCCCTGCTGGTCCACTGGATCGGCATCAACACGATCGAACACTACCGCGACGATTTGTTGTTTTACCTGCAAGCTCATCTGATTCTCGTCCTCGCTTCAATGCTGGCCGCCCTTGTCGTGGGCATCCCCGCCGGTATCTTCCTGAGCCGCCCGACCATGGTCGGCCGCGCCGAACGCTTCATGCAGATCTTCAACATCGGCAACACCGTGCCGCCGCTGGCGGTGCTCGCGATTGCCCTGGGGATTCTCGGCATCGGCAGCGGTCCGGCGATTTTCGCCTTGTTCCTCGCCTCGCTTTTACCGATTGTGCGCAACACCTACGAAGGCCTGAAAAACGTCCAGGGCTCGCTGAAAGAAGCCGCCACCGGCATCGGCATGACCCCGCGCCAGGTGTTGTGGCAGGTCGAGTTGCCCAACGCCGTGCCGATCATCGTCGGCGGTGTGCGGGTGGCCCTGGCGATCAACGTCGGTACGGCGCCGCTGGCGTTCCTGATCGGCGCCAACAGCCTCGGCAGCCTGATCTTTCCCGGCATCGCCCTGAACAATCAGCCGCAACTGTTGCTCGGCGCCGCGTGCACCGCGCTGCTGGCCCTGCTGCTCGATGGCGTGGTCACCCTCGCCAGCCGTCTCTGGCTGGAACGCGGTTTGCGCCCGTCTTAAGGCTTCGGCAAAGGAATATTCATGAAACGACTTAGCTTGATCTTGGGCTGCGCTCTGCTGTTCGCAGGATTTGCCCAGGCGGCGGAAAAGCCGCTCATTCGCCTCGGCGCCCGGGTATTCACCGAGCAGACCCTGCTTGCGGAAATCACCGCCCAATACCTGCGCAGCAAAGGCTACGACGCGCAGATCACCGGCGGACTGGGCAGCAACCTGGCCCGCAGCGCCCACGAAAGCGGGCAGCTGGACATGCTCTGGGAATACACCGGGGTGTCGCTGGTGGCCTACAACCATGTCACCGAAAAACTCGACAGCGAACAGTCCTACGCCCGGGTCAAAGAACTCGACGCGAAAAAAGGTCTGGTCTGGCTGACGCCGTCGAAATTCAGCAACACCTACGCCCTCGCTCTTCCGAAGAAAGTGGCCGAGGAATATCCACAGATCAGCAAAATCAGCCAGTTGAATGACGTACTGCGCGCTGAAGCCAAGACCAATCATCTGGTGGCGCTGGACACCGAATTCGCCAACCGCTCCGACGGTCTGGACGGCATGGTCAAGCTCTACGACATGAACCTGACCCGTAAAAACATCCGGCAGATGGACGCAGGGCTGGTGTACACCGCGCTGCGCAACGGCCAGGTGTTTGCCGGTCTGGTCTACACCACCGACGGTCGCCTCAATGCTTTCGGCTTGAAGCTGCTGGAAGACGACAAGCATTACTTCCCGGACTACACCGCCGCGCCCGTCGTGCGTCAGGCCTACCTCGACGCCCACCCGCAACTGGCAGAACAACTCAAGCCACTGGCCGAACTGTTCGACGACGAAACCATGCGTCAGCTCAACGCACGGGTCGATGTCGATCATGAAAGCCCGTCGAAAGTCGCTGCCGATTTCCTGCGCCAGCACCCACTGAACTGAAGGAGGAGAAGTCATGGAATTCCTGAACGCCTTTTCCCACCTCGACTGGCAGCAGGTGATGCACCTGACCTGGCAGCACATCACCCTGGTCGGCATCGCCGTCAGCCTGGCGATTCTTATCGGCGTGCCGCTGGGCATTCTGATGACGCGTTTCCCGAGCCTCGCCGGCCCATTGCAGGCCAGCGCCACGGTGCTGCTGACCGTGCCGTCGATTGCCCTGTTCGGCCTGCTGCTGCCGTTCTACTCGAAATTCGGCCAGGGCCTCGGCCCGATGCCGGCGATCACCGCCGTGTTCCTTTATTCACTGCTGCCGATCATGCGCAACACCTACCTCGCCCTGACCGGCGTAGAGCCGGGCATTCGCGAAGCTGCACGCGGCATCGGCATGACCTTCGGCCAGCGCCTGCGCATGGTCGAGCTCCCGATCGCGGTGCCGGTGATTCTTGCCGGCGTGCGCACCGCCGTGGTGATGAACATCGGCGTGATGACCATCGCCGCGACAATCGGCGCCGGCGGCCTCGGCGTGCTGATCCTCGCCTCCATCAGCCGCAGTGACATGTCGATGCTGATCGTCGGCGCGCTGCTGGTCAGTCTTCTGGCGATTTTCGCCGACCTGTTTTTGCAGTGGCTGCAACGCTCTTTGACTCCAAAAGGATTACTCAAATGATCGAACTTCAAAACCTCAGCAAGACCTTCCAAAGCAACGGCAAAGATGTGAAAGCCGTGGACTCGGTAAGCCTGACCGTCAATGAAGGTGAAATCTGCGTGTTCCTCGGGCCATCGGGTTGCGGCAAAAGCACCACGCTGAAAATGATCAACCGCCTGATCAGACCGACCTCGGGCAAGATCCTGATCAACGGCGAAGACACCACCGACCTCGACGAAGTGACCCTGCGTCGCAACATCGGCTACGTGATCCAGCAGATCGGCCTGTTCCCGAACATGACCATCGAAGAGAACATCGTGGTGGTGCCGAAACTGCTCGGCTGGGACAAACAGAAATGCCACGACCGCGCCCGCGAACTGATGAGCATGATCAAGCTTGAGCCCAAGCAATATCTGCATCGTTATCCCCGGGAACTGTCCGGCGGCCAGCAGCAACGGATCGGCGTGATCCGCGCACTGGCGGCGGATGCGCCGCTGCTGCTGATGGACGAACCGTTCGGTGCGGTGGACCCGATCAACCGCGAGATGATCCAGAACGAGTTCTTCGAGATGCAGCGGGCACTGAACAAGACCGTGATCATGGTCAGCCACGATATTGATGAGGCGATCAAACTCGGCGACAAGATCGCCATCTTCCGCGCCGGCAAGCTGCTGCAGATCGACCACCCGGACACCCTGCTCGCCCATCCGGCGGACGACTTTGTCAGCAACTTCGTCGGCCAGGACAGCACCCTCAAGCGCCTGCTGCTGGTGAAGGCGGAAGACGCAGCGGACAACGCTCCGTCCGTGAGCCCGGAAACCCCGGTGGCCGATGCGCTGGAGTTGATGGACGAGCATGACCGTCGCTACGTGGTGGTCACCTGTGCCGAGAACAAGGCACTGGGTTATGTGCGACGTCGTGATCTGCATCGTCAGACCGGCAGTTGTGCGCAATTCCTGCGCGAGTTCAACGCCACGGCTGCATACGACGAGCATTTGCGCATCCTGTTGTCGCGCATGTACGAGTTCAACCGGGCGTGGTTGCCGGTGATGGATGCCGAGCGAGTGTTCCTCGGCGAGGTTACCCAGGAGTCGATTGCCGAGTATCTGAGCTCGGGCAAATCCCGTGGGGGCAAGACCAGCATTGTGTCGCCGGCGGAAGTTGCGCTGGCGTGAAGAACGGGCTGTAAAAAGGGCGGTGCTTGTGGGTAAGCACCGCCCTTTTTTGCTCAGGAGGAAATGGCCTGATCGGCTGCAATGAATTCAAATTTCGCATCAGCCGCTGGCGTCTGGGGAAGTGTCATCCGGATCATTGGAATCCAGATGCCGGTTTGCGTCTTGAAATCACGCTGGTCGTATTGCGCCCCGGCCTTACCCGCCTCATTGAGATAGAACACTGCTTCTATTGGCACGGTGGTACCCAGGTTCTGCCCCCACTTCTCAATACGAAACTCATTCTGTGTATTGAACGCAAAGGTCCCCCCCTGTCCTTGCGCCTTGACCGCCTCATTGAAAGCTACGGTTGCCGCCTGGTTCAAATCATCGCGTACATCAAATCCGCAAAGCGATCCATATTTCGCCGACTGACTGTTGTAGAGCGCGATGTATTGCGCGGCAGTCTTAATATTCTGCGATTGGCACGGAACGCTAGTAGCGTATCCCGGATACTGCCCACACCCTTTATCCCCGCGATGATCCGTGGCGCCATCCACAGGAAAAAAGCACAAAATCTCCGGTTCAAACTTACCAAAGGGTTTAAAGAAATAAGGATAAAAAATAAAGCCATTATTGTACCCAAACACCAACTTGTTAAATTTTGCATCCTTACGTAGCCAAGAGAAAGAAACGCCTGTGGAACTCGGGTTTGGATTCCAGAAATGGTATTGCGTGGAATGCAGGGTCGCACGCAACAATACCCCTGTACACAGGAAAGCCGGTGCTGAGGGGTTATTTCTACACATGTTCAACGTGTTGTTGTAGGCCTCCGTCAAATAAGCCGCAATCTGCGGCCCTGTACCTGCCCCCTGTATCCCGACTTCTGAGGACTGCACGGCCGGTGTACTTTTTGCGGAGTCGACTCTCGGCGCAGGAGCGTGATTTGCACACCCTGAAAGCAGCAGCACAAACAACAAAACCACTATTCGTTTCATCGTACTCACCTTCTCAAAGTCATGAACATTGCGTTGGCATGAAGCACGGTGTTGTGAAAAAGACGGCGCCAGTGGATAAGCGCCATCTATTTTTGGTCAGGAGGAAATGGCCTGATCGACGGCGATGAAATCAAACTTCGCATCAACTGCCGGTGTTTGGGGGAGTGTTATCCGGATCATTGGAACCCAGATGCCGGTCTGCGTCTTGTAATCACGCTGGTCGTATTGCGCAGCAGGTTTGCCGGTGTCGTTGAGGTAGAAAATAGCCATGATCGGCAATACCGGGCCTTTACCCTGTCCCCAGTTTTCCAGTCGGAATTCGTTTTGTGTATTGAAGGCAAACGTCCCGCCTTGCCCTTGAGCCTTGACGGCTTCATTGAAAGCTTCCGTGGCCTTTTCATTCAGGACATCGCGAACATCAAATCCGCACAGGTATCCATATTTGTTCGGCTGGCTGTTGTAGTGGGCAATGTATTGCGCAGCTGTATTTATACTCTGCCCCTGACATGGATAACTGCTAGGGACGCCAGGCGTTTCTCCGCAGCCACTGTTGGTGCGTGAAGTTGTGGCACCATCGACTGGAAAGAAACACAGGATTTCCGGTGAAATCTTTCCGGCGGGTTTATAGAAATATGGGTTAAAAATAAAACCATTGTTGTAGCCGAACACCAGCTTGCTGAACTTGGCGTCCTTGCTCAGCCAGGAAAATGAAACACCTGTGGAGTTCGGGTTCGGGTCCCAGAAATGGAAGGCAGTAGAGTGCTGTGTCGCTCGCAGCATCACACCGCTGCACAGAAACTTCGGTGCTCGGGGATTGGCTCGGCACATGGAGATAGAAACATTATTGTAGTACTCGGTTAAATAAGACGCCGTCTCGGGTCCGGTATAGGACTGTGTTATTCCAGAACTGGCTTGTGCATTTTTGTCGGGGGTGACATTCGGTGAAAGATCATGAGTCACGCACCCCGAAAGTAACAATATAGCCAGCCACACTAATATCCTGTTCATTTTCCCCGCCTCCAGAAATCATAAGCCGAACCCCGACCCTGAACTTTTTCGCGCAAAAAAATGCACTTTCAAATTCAGATTTCGGAATAACATCTAAACGAGCTCAGCTTGACGACCGTGCAATTACCCTAATAACAATTCAGGAATAAAGCACCTGTCAGAACTGACAGTAGTTGACAGGCCAGCCATATTTTTTCGAGATTAAAACAGGTGAGGCTATAGCCAGACTGCGATTGAATGCCTGTTCGGCCAGCAGCAGCGGATCGACATGATCCGCGCGCTGGCCGAGGCGGTGGTCTGATCAAGATCCAAAAGAATGTTCGATAGCGGTTTTTTTTCGACCACCGGATCCTGGAAGCCGCGTTTTGTACTCCGCTCATGACCCGACAAGAAATATCAACACCCCGGGTGGGCGAACTCGACCGAAACTGTCAGCCACAGCCAGCAAATCCCCCCTCAGCTGCCCTTCTCGCTGCCAACGTCGCCGATGTTGAAGTGATCGTACTTAGCAATGACTTGGCACACATCAGCATCGAACGTGCAGGTATTTTTAACACCTGAAAATTATTGTGGAACATCTGACCGTCATCTCGGTCGGCTACAAAGAGTGATATCCGCTACGCACGTCAGAAGCGTGCAAAAACGCGACATTTTTAGTTGATCTCAGGCCCCTCACGCCCTAAAGTTCGCGCCGAACGTCCATGCTGGAAACGATCCATCCGGCTCAAGTACTGACGACGAGACAGCAAGGCCAAGGGCAACGACCCATGGCCTTTTTGCTTTCGGCGACATGCCTTGGGAAGTAGGCGAACCAAAGTGGGGATACGGAGGACGTTCATTTGCACCCATTGATAATTTTAGTTTGCCAGTAGGAGTTCCCAGCATGTCGATCCAGGTCGAAGACTATTTCGCACGCGAAACCTTTCAGAAAATGAAGGCGTTCGCCGACAAACAGGAAACCCCGTTCGTGGTGATCGACACCGCGATGATCGCCCAGGCCTACGATGACCTGCGCGCCGGTTTCGAATTCGCCAAGGTCTACTACGCGGTCAAAGCCAACCCGGCCGTCGAGATCATCGACCTGCTCAAAGAGAAAGGCTCGAGTTTCGACATCGCCTCGATCTATGAGCTGGATAAAGTGCTGAGCCGTGGCGTCAGCCCGGACCAGATCAGCTACGGCAACACCATCAAGAAATCCAAGGACATTCGCTACTTCTATGAGAAGGGCGTGCGCCTGTTCGCCACCGACTCCGAAGCCGACCTGCGCAACATCGCCAAGGCTGCGCCGGGCGCCAAAGTCTATGTGCGCATCCTGACCGAAGGCTCGACCACGGCCGACTGGCCACTGTCGCGCAAGTTCGGCTGCCAGACCGACATGGCCATGGACCTGCTGATCCTCGCCCGCGACCTGGGTCTGGTGCCGTACGGCATCTCGTTCCACGTCGGTTCGCAACAGCGCGACATCAGCGTCTGGGACGCCGCGATCGCCAAGGTCAAAGTGATCTTCGAGCGCCTGAAGGAAGAAGACGGCATCCACCTGAAGTTGATCAACATGGGCGGCGGCTTCCCGGCCAACTACATCACACGCACCAACAGCCTGGAAACCTACGCCGAAGAAATCATCCGCTTCCTGAAGGAAGACTTCGGTGATGATCTGCCGGAAATCATTCTGGAGCCGGGCCGTTCGCTGATCGCCAACGCCGGTATCCTGGTCAGTGAAGTGGTACTGGTTGCGCGTAAATCCCGCACCGCCGTCGAGCGTTGGGTTTACACCGATGTGGGCAAGTTCTCCGGCCTGATCGAAACCATGGACGAAGCCATCAAGTTCCCGATCTGGACCGAAAAGAAAGGCGAGATGGAAGAAGTCGTGATCGCCGGCCCGACCTGCGACAGCGCCGACATCATGTACGAAAACTACAAGTACGGCCTGCCGCTGAACCTGGCGATCGGTGATCGTCTGTACTGGCTGTCGACCGGTGCGTACACCACCAGTTACAGCGCCGTAGAGTTCAATGGCTTCCCGCCGCTGAAGTCGTTCTATGTGTAAATGAAGCTTTAACTGAAAAGGCCCATGCTTGCATGGGCCTTTTTTTATTTACGCAGCCAAATCTCTAGATGATTGATCATAGACATGAACTCGTCAGCCCCCTCCTTCGTGGCGGCGAGCTGGAAATTCAACTCTCCGAGTTTCGTCACGCGCTCTGCTCTTAACAGCTCATAAAATACCGTGTCGATGCGCAATCCTGTTTCCTCCAGAAACACACTGATTTGCGAGCTTATGGAAGCCACGCCGCCGAACAACGCGGCAATATCGGCTTTGTATTCTGCGGCCCTGACGAGTGGATCCGTTGAAGACCAAGCGAAGTCCCAAACCGGCGTCGTGCGAGCTTCGAGGAATAACTCCTCGACCACTGCCGGCTGGGTATGACACTGACACGAGCGATGATCCATCGCCCTGACAAACACCGATTTGAGCCCGAACGACTCGTCATGTATCTCGGCGATGGTGTATTTCAGTTGGCGTATCGCCGCCCTGAGCGAAGAAAACCGAAGCGCCAGCTCGTGAACAAGGTCCGTTACATCGGTGGGGGGAAACAACTTCCAGGTGGGCGAACTGGACAAACTGTACAGCTTGAAATCCACTTGGCTGAGCGGCTCATTCCTTGAGGTGTTCCGGGTGATTTCCAGCGTTTCGGCGGTGAACGTATCGAGATCCGCGACGTAAGCGCTGCATAGGCGCCGAGCCCCTTCGGTGCGCTGCCAGAACTCCTGCAAATAACGCGCATTGAAACTGGCATTGTTCAAACGCGAATCGCTGGCCAGTACCGCCAGTTGATGACCATTGGCTCTGCGGCGTTCAAACACCACAGGAATGTTGTTGAAGGTTGGATGAAGAGAACCCAGGAAGTTTGTGTATCGGTCCAGTGTCCGTCGTTGCGCTGTGGAGAACTCATAGGCAAGTGTATTCATGACTGATCGGGAGGCGGTGAGTACGACACCCACCACCTCGACTCCTTACTGCTGAACAGTTTTCAAATACTGCCGGACGTCGGCAATCCGGGCGATGGCGGAAGCCGTCCGTTGCTCGACAGGTTGCGACTTGTCCTGTTTGAAGTCTCGGGCGAAGGACTCGAATACGGCCACCAGATTCGAGAATTCATTCACGTAACTCCAGCGCTCCTCGTCCAGTTGGTCGAGGACTTGCACCAGGTGAATCTTTCCATCGATCCGGGCAATCTCGTTGATGTGCTTCTTCAACTGCGCCTTCAGATCAGCCGCTTTTTCCTTGAGTTGGTTGTAAGCCGCCAGCATGTTCAGATAAGAGATCGCCTCACCAATACCCGAGATCATTTTTTTCAAGGTATCAATGGCGAACAACGCGACTTGAACCTGCGGTGGTGCCAGCCCCAATGCTTTCAGGTTATCCAGCGTCAGCTGGGCTTCCTTACCGATTTTCTCCACCCCGGCTTTCGCGATCAGCTCCAGCGCTTCGGATACCGATTTCATCTGCTTTTCAAAATCGACGACTTTTTCTTCCGACTTGACTTTCAACGCCTCAGTGAAGGCCCGGTCCTGCTGCAGTGTCACGATCCATTGCGCCGAAGCCGATCGGTCATACGCGGTACTCAAGCCACTGTGCGTCATCTTCAAATCGTCCGCGTGTTCGGAGACTTTCATCGATACATTCTTGAGTTCGCTTTCCATTTCCTCACGAATTTCATCTGCATCTTCCGGATAATCGATCAGTTCGGTCTGAGCTGTCTTCAGCTTGTTCTGCGCACGCTCCAGACTGATCCCTGTTGCCTGGGCCCGATTACGAAGTTCGAATGTGGCTTTCTGGATAGCCACCGTCAGCCCATTCATTGTGCGAACGGTGCCCGGCAGATAATTGAACTGCTCACCCAGCATTTGCGCAGTGACATTGCTTGTTTGAACGGCTGCAGCGTGGGAACGCAAAGCTGCGATATCAAACTCCGAACTCGGTTGACGATTATTTAGCGAAAACATCGTTGTTTTGCTCCTGAATACTGCAAAGCTGCTTCCATACTCTTTATCTGCCGCAGCAAACACGCCCAACAACTGATCGGAACTCACCTTGATCTGCTCCCACGGATCAATAATGCCGAGTATCTGGTTCTTGAACTTCCTCAAGGAAGTTGCTTCCTGCAGCAGATCAACTTCTTTGACAGATGCAGTGATATAGGTACTCAGTGCATTCCAGACCAGCATCAGGTTTTGCGTGGCGACTTCCGCTTCGATCGCTACATAGCTAAGGTTCTGCAAATCATCGCGTACTTTGTTCAGGGAACTCAGCGTCTGGTTTTTGCTGGCCATTACCTGGTTGGAAGTTTGTTGCTCTGCCTTCAACCGGTTTCGCTCCTTGCGGATTTTTTCGGCCTTGACGCCCTGATAGATGCCGAGAATCAAACCACCGATATTCAGTGTCGCTGCCGACTTGATCGCTTCCTGAACCAGCTGATCATATTGCTTGTTCAGTTCATCGATTTCTTTCGAGCGCTGGTCGATTTCGCCCTGCAGGGCCTGGATGTCTGCCTGATAGGTATTGCGAGACACAAACTCCAGTCGCAGCTTGATCTCTGGCAGCACGATCTCGCGCATATCAGCGCCAAAACCGTCGAGTTCAGTTCTGACGTGCTCGGCCTTCGCGTGGCACTGCATGACCTTTGCCAGCATGTCGTTGAGGTAGGCCTTGATTTCAGGAACATCACCGGACGGCAAGCCCAGATCTGGAAGACCCGGAATCGTGCGTTTCAGCTCCAGATACTCTTCCGGCGTTTTGATATCGTATTCCTCCAGGTATCTGGAGGCTTTCAGGTCTTCGTAGATCTCAACTATTCCTTTGCCTGTGCGAATAATGCTGCCGGCAAAAATCTTGAGATCGGTGCCTGTGAGCATGATTTTTTCACGCAACGGCGACCAGCGCTTGGCATGGTCGTAGGTGTAGGTGAATGTCCGCAGAAAGTCCGTTGCCTTGAGCCCGACACCTCCTGCATCCCCGGCGCCATAGTTCAAATAGGCAACGACATCCGCCAGTCGAACGGGAAGCGACAGCCCCAGCACTTCATACTTGCGCAGGCTGATGATCTGTTCTTTGGTTAATTGAATACCGGTTTCCCGATTGTATTCTTCACCCTCACCGAGCGAAGCACTTACAAACACCCGAGGCGCATTTTCGGCGGCCTCGACAATTTTGCTGTCCATCTTGAATTCCATAAGAGACTCCTTGTCTTCTTCGGATATTAAATAAAATCATATTGGATATTCGATACCATCAAGCGAGTCATTCCAACTTGAGCATCGATATCGCAAAACAACCTTAGGGCAGCAAGATAACAACCAACAAGATCCTAAATATTAGAATTCAAGACAACACCATCACTCACCCGCACGACTAGCTGACAACAGCCCAATCAACTGTATAAAAACAACCCACTGAAGAATAAATAATTACAAACCAGCCAGCTCTGCCAGCCGCAACTTATAAGCATCGGCCATCGCACGGATTTGCGGATGTTGTGCATTCAACAAAGACACACTGGCGACTCGCAGGAAATTCAGATTACCGACGGCCAATGCTTTCTCCAGCCAGACCAGCGCGTCATCAACGCGCCCCTCATCCGCCAGCACCGCCGCATGACTGAACTGTCCGCGAAAATCCCCGCCCTCGGCCGAGCGTCGATACCAGTCACGGGCCGCTTCCAGATTCGCCGGGCACACTTGCCCTTCTTCCAGATAACGCCCGAACAGGTTCATCGACTTGGCATGCCCGGCTTCGGCCGCGCACTGATACAGCGCCATGGCCTGAAGATGATCAACCACTACACCGCGCCCGGTCGCCAGCAGATTGGCGAGGTTGTACATCGCCCAGTCCAGCCCGGCGTCCGCTGCAACGCGATAATGCCTGGCGGCAACCGCCGCGTCGGCCGCACAACCCCATCCATGTTCATGGCAGCGACCGAGCATGTTGCGCGCCATCAGATGACCTTGCCCGGCGGCGATTTCAAACCAGCGCAATGCCAGCGGCTGATCCTGAGCAATCCCATGACCATCGAGCAGAATCTGCCCGAGCAGCGCCTGAGCTTCGAGCACACCTTCTCCCGCCGCCATCAGAATCGCCTGAGCCGCGCGAGCCGGACTTTCTTCGAGCATGGCGGTGAGCCGTTCGCCGTCGAGGACTTCTTCGCGACGTAACCGAAAGTCCGCCACTTACACCTCGACCCAGCGACGCAGCAGGTTGTGATAAGTGCCGGTGAGGCGGATCAGCGAAGGGTGATCGGGCATGTCCTGGGTGAGTTGCTGGATCGCGCCGTCCATCTCGAACAGCAACGCACGCTGGCTGTCTTCACGCACCAGACTTTGTGTCCAGAAGAACGACGCATAACGTGCGCCGCGCGTGACGGCGTTGACCTTGTGCAAGCTGGTGCCGGGGTACAGCACCATGTCGCCGGCGGGCAGTTTCACGCGCTGGGTGCCATAGGTGTCCTGGATCTCCAGCTCGCCGCCGTCGTAATCCTCGGGCTCACTGAAGAACAACGTGGCCGACAGATCCGTGCGCACCCTCTCGATGCTGCCCTTGGGCTGACGCACGGCGTTGTCGATGTGGAAATCAAAACTGCCACCCGCCGTGTAGCAGTTGAGTAACGGCGGAAATACTTTGTGCGGCAGCGCAGCCGACATGAACAGCGGATTTTTCCACAGGCGTTCAAGCATCGCGGCGCCAATTTCCTTGGCCAGCGGATGACCTTCGGGCAGCTGCAGATTGTGCTTGGCCTTGGCCGATTGATAGCCGGCGGTGATCTTGCCATCGGCCCAGTCAGCCTGTTCCAGAGCCTCGCGGATGCGCCGCACTTCGTCTTTCTCGAACAGAGCGGGGATGTGCAGCAGCATGTCGAAGTCACCTGATGGCAAAGAGGCGGCAATGGTATTGATTCTTATTGGCTGTGTAAAACCCGCTAGACGAATGAATCGGCAAAAACCGTAAGGTTAAATTGTAAAGAATGTAAATTCGTCGCGAATAACAATGTTTCGCAATTGATACGAATACCTGTTTACCCTATATTCCGCCGCCTCAAATCCTTGGGGAGGGGAATAAAAATGTCACGTCAACACGCACAATTACCCGTCAGCTCACCACGTCTGCTCGCCTCTGCCATCGGCGTCGCACTGACCGCAGGCTCCGCAGGCCACATGGTGTTCGCGGCCGAAAAGACCGACAGCAAAGCCTCCGGCAATGCCATTGCCCTGGACGCCACCGCCATCACCGGCGAAGCCCAGGACTCGACGTCCTACCAGGTCGAGAAGGCCTCCTCGCCCAAGTACACCGCGCCGCTGGTCGACACACCGCGCTCGGTTACCGTTATTCCGCAACAAGTCCTCAAGGACACCGGCGCCCTGAACATGCAGGATGCGCTGCGCACCGTACCGGGCATCACTTTTGGTGCCGGTGAAGGTGGCAACCCACAGGGCGACCGTCCGTTCATCCGTGGTTTCGATGCCCAGGGCGACACCTATCTCGACGGCGTGCGCGACACCGGCTCCCAGAGCCGCGAGATCTTCGCCGTGGAAAACATTGAAGTCAGCAAGGGCCCGAACTCCGCCATCGGCGGTCGCGGCGCGGCTGGCGGCAGCATCAACCTGGTGAGCAAGAAAGCACACTTGGGCAATTCCTTCGACGGTGGTTTCACCTGGGGCTCCGACCAGACCCAGCGCTACACCCTCGACGGCAACTACCAGTTCAGCGACACCGCTGCCGGCCGTCTGAACCTGATGAGCCACGAAAGCAACGTCGCCGGTCGCGACAGCGTCGACTACGACCGTTGGGGCATCGCGCCGTCCCTGGCCTTCGGCCTGGGCACCGACACCCGCGTCAACCTCGACTACTACCATCTCGAAAGCAACGACACCCCGGACTCGGGCATCCCGTACACCATTCCCAAGGCTGGCTCGGCGGCACGTACCAAGTCCAACCCGGACAAACCGTACTCGGGTGGCGATCACAGCAACTTCTACGGTCTGGACGGTCGCGACTTCCGCAAGGGCCGCACCGACACCGCGACCTTCGCCATCGAGCACGACCTGAGCGACTCGCTGACCATCAAGAACACCCTGCGTCACGGCACCAGCATGCAGGACTACATCCTGACCCAGCCGGACGACAGCAAGGGCAACGTCAACAACGGCAGCGTCTGGCGTCGTGCGAACACTCGCGTGAGCAACACCGAGACCACCACCAACCAGACTGACCTGTTCGGCAACTTCTACGTTGCCGGCTTCAAGAACAGCTTCTCCACCGGTGTCGAATACACCCGTGAGGAAAGCAGCAAATCCTCGTACAACGTCAACACCGACACCACGCCGCGCACCAGCGCCGCGACCACCAACTGCACCCCGTCGATGATCGGCGCGTCGAGCGGCTACAACTGCACCTCGCTGTCGAACCCGAACCCGAACGATCCGTGGAACGGCGCGATCTCGCGCAACTATGCCGGTACCGACACCCAGTCCGATACCTACGCGCTGTATGTGTTCGACACTCTGGAACTGTCCTCGCAATGGCTGGTGAACATGGGCCTGCGTTACGACCACTTCGAAACCGGCTACCACACCTACACCAACGCTGGCACCACCACCGCCAAAGGCGCTGACACCAGCGAGTTCGTCACCGGTCAGTTCGGCATCGTCTACAAACCGGCAGAGAACGGCAGCATCTATGCGTCCTACGCCACCTCCGCCACGCCACCGGGCAACACCCTCGGCGAAGGCATGGACGGCAACCCGCTGGGCGGCACCACCGATCGCAGCGGCAACCTGCTCAAGAGCGACATGGAGCCGGAAACCACCAAGAACTACGAAATCGGCACCAAGTGGGATCTGCTGAACGATCGCCTGTCGCTGACCGCCGACATCTTCCGCACCGAGAAAGAAAACGCTCGTGTCCAGGTTGATACCACCTCGTACGAAAACGCCGGCAAGACTCGTGTACAAGGTATCGAGTTGTCTGCCAGCGGCAAGATCACCGACAAGTGGCAAGTGTTCGCCGGTTACGCCTACATGGACAGCGAACAGGTTGATGGCGGCCCGCTGAACCGTGCCACCGACGGCAACGAACTGCCTAACACGCCGAAAAACAGCGCCAGCCTGTGGACCACTTACCAGGTCACGCCGAAGCTGACCATCGGTGGCGGTGCGTTCTACGTGGATGACGTGTACGGCAGCGTGGCCAACACCACCATGGTCGATTCCTATGTTCGCTACGACGCAATGGCCGCGTACAAGCTGAGCAAAAACGTCGACCTGCAATTGAACGTGCAGAACCTGACCAACGAAACCTACTACGACAAAGCCTTCTCGACTCACTTCGCCAACCAGGCGGCGGGCCGCACGGCATTGCTGAGCACCAACTTCCACTTCTGATCGAAGAGGGACGTCTCGAGCCCCGTTCATTCACTTGAACGGGGCTTTTGTGCGTAATAAAGAACGTTTCTCGATAACCCACGGCATAATGCACGCCGTGAACACCACTTTCGAACGGACAAGGCTAGCGACGTGTTGAAGAAAACCCTGTTCCAGTTGCACTGGTTTTTTGGCATCACTGCCGGGCTGGTGCTGGCCCTGATGGGCATCACCGGCGCTGCCTATTCGTTTCAGGACGAGATCCTGAAAGCCCTCAACCCCTCCGTGCTGCAGGTGGAGAAACAGGTCGCCGGCGTCCTGCCGCCCGCCGATCTGGTGGCGCAGATCGAAGCTGCCTCGGGCAAGAAAGTCTCGATGCTCTCGGTCGAAACCGAAAGCGGCACCGCCGGGCGCGTCTGGTTCACCCCGCCGAAAGGCGAGCGCCGTGGCGAGATGCGTTACTTCGATCCCTACACCGCCGAGTTCAAGGGCGAGGCCACCGGTCAGGACTTCTTCGGCCTGATGCTGCAACTACACCGGTTCCTCGCCATGGGCGATACCGGCCGCAACATCACCGGCGCCTGCACTCTGATGCTGCTGTTCTTCTGCCTGTCAGGCCTCTATCTGCGCTGGCCGCGTCAGTGGAACAGCTGGCGCGTCTGGCTGACCCTGGACTGGAAGAAAAAGGGCCGCAGCTTCAACTGGGACCTGCACTCGGTGTTCGGCACCTGGTGCATGCTGGTCTACCTGCTGCTGGCGCTGACCGGACTGTCCTGGTCCTACGAGTGGTACAACAAAGGCCTGACGAAATTGCTGTCGGATGCGCCGCAAAACGAGCGCGTGCGCGGCGGTCGTGGCCCGGCTCCCGAAGGTCCGGCGCCGACTGCCGATTACGCAGCCATGTGGATCAGCATCTACAGCGCAGCAGGTCCAGGCCTCGCCTCCTACAACATCCGCATGCCGCCCGTGGCCGGCCAACCGGCGACCGTGTTCTACCTGCTCGACAACTCGCCCCACGAGCGCGCGCTGAACCAGATCACCCTCGACCCGGCCACCGGCGTCGTCAAACGGGTCGACCGCTACGCCGACAAGAGCTTCAAGGCGCAATTGCTGACCAGCATTTATGCGCTGCACGTCGGCAGCTATTTCGGTCTGGTCGGGCGAATCATCGTGACCGTCGCGGCGGTACTGATGCCGCTGTTTTTCATCACTGGCTGGCTGTTGTACCTGGATCGCCGACGCAAGAAAAAGCAGATCAAGGATGCCCGTCAGGGTCTCGAACAACCGGCCGGCGATGGCCCGACGTGGCTGATCGGCTTCGCCAGCCAGAGTGGTTTTGCCGAGCAACTGGCGTGGCAGACCGCCGGCCAGTTGCAGGCTGCCGGCCTGCCGGTGAAGGTGCAGCCGCTGGCGAATGTCAGCGAGCAGGATCTGCAGGAATCGGACAACGCACTGTTCGTGGTCAGCACCTTCGGCGATGGCGAGGCACCGGACAGCGCCCGCGGTTTCGAACGCAAAGTGCTGACCCGAACCTCGGCTCTCAACAACCTCAACTACTCGGTGCTCGGTCTCGGCGACCGCCAGTATCAGCACTTCTGCGGTTTCGCCCGGCGCCTGCATCAATGGCTGGGGGAGCATGGCGGCAAGACCCTGTTCGCCCCGGTGGAAGTCGATAGCGGCGACCCTTACGCGCTGCGGCACTGGCAGACCCAGCTCGGCCTGATCACCGGCCAGGTGCCGGTCGACACCTGGCAGGCACCGAGCTACGGCAACTGGACGCTGGTCCGTCGCGAGTTGATGAACCCTGACAGCAGCGGTTCACCGGTGTTTCTGCTGGGACTCTCCGCACCGGATACCAGCAGCTGGCTGGCCGGCGACCTGGTGGAAGTACTGCCGCGCAACTGCCCGTGGGCCATCGAACATTTCCTCGACGGCCTCGGCATTCGTGGCGAGACCAGCGTGAAGGTCAACGGCCTGGAAGAGTCGCTGGAAGTGGCCCTCGCCACCCGCCAGTTGCCCGAACACCGCGCCCATCTGGTAGGCCTGCACGCTCAGGCGCTGGTGGATGCGATGGTGCCGCTGGCGATGCGCGAATACTCGATCGCTTCGATTGCCGCCGACGGCGTGCTGGAACTGATCGTGCGTCAGGAACAGCACAGCGACGGCACCCTCGGCATCGGCTCCGGTTGGCTGACCGAGCACGCTCCGGTGGGCGGCAGCATCAGCCTGCGGGTGCGGCGCAACAGCGGTTTCCACCTGCCGAACCAGCCTGTGCCGATGATCCTGCTGGGCAACGGCACCGGCCTTGCCGGTTTGCGCAGCCTGCTCAAGGCGCGGATTGCCGACGGGCAGCAGCGCCAATGGCTGTTGTTCGGCGAGCGCAATCGGGAACACGATTTCCTCTGTCGCGCAGAACTCGAAGAGTGGTTGATCAATGGCGATCTGGCACGACTGGACCTGGCGTTCTCCCGGGATCAGGCCGAGAAGATCTACGTGCAGGACCGCTTGCGCGAATCGGCGGGTGAACTGAAGAAGTGGCTGGCGGACGGTGCCGTGATCTACATCTGCGGCAGCCTGCAAGGGATGGCGTCAGGCGTCGACCTGGCGCTGCATGACATCCTTGGCGCCGAAGAAGTCGAACGCCTGATCGAACAGGGTCGCTATCGTCGCGACGTTTACTGACCATAAATAACAACTGTGGGAGCAAGTTCGCTCCCACAGTTTGTTTACGCTGAACTCAGGTCGGCAGCAACTTCTGCTCAAACACCGCCACCCCGTTCAGATCCCGCAACACCACGCTCATCTCCCCGCTCTGCCCCTCGATATTCACCTCGCCAAAAAACTGGAACCCGGCAAACGGCGAGGCGTTTTGCGTCGGCGGTGCTTTCTGGAACACCACTTCCGGACCAAAAGTCTTGTCCAGCGGATTGGGCCCAAAACTCCCGGCATTCAGAGGCCCTGCGACAAACTCCCAGAACGGTTCGAAATCCTGGAACGCCGCGCGATCCGGGTGATAGTGATGCGCCGCGCAGTAATGCACATCCGCTGTCAGGAACACGAAGTTGCGCACCTGATGTTTACGCAGGAACCCAAGCAATTCGGCCACTTCCAGCTCGCGCCCCTGAGCCGGACCAGGATCGCCGTTGGCCACAGCTTCCCAACGCGGCACGCCGGGGCTGACTTCACCGTCCGGCACGCCCAGACCGATCGGCATGTCGGCCGCGATGACTTTCCACTGGGCTTTCGAGGCCTTCAATCCGCGCTTGAGCCAGTTCAGTTGCTCACGCCCGAGGAACGGTTTTTCCGCGCCGAGATTGTCGTCGTTGGCGCCGCGATAGCTGCGCATGTCGAGCACGAATACATCGAGCATCGGCCCGTAGCTCAGCTTGCGATAAATCCGCCCGCCACCGTCTGCTGCCTGACGGCGCATCGGCGAATATTCGAGCCAGGCCTGACGCGCGCGCCCGACCAGGGTGTGGATATCTTTTTCCTGGTAACGCTCGTCGAGCTGCTTGCCCGGCGACCAGTTGTTGACCACTTCATGGTCGTCCCACTGCCAGATCTGCGGCACTTCGGCGTTGAAACGACGGATGTTTTCATCCATCAGGTTGTAGCGATAGTTGCCGCGATAATCGTCGAGGGTCTGGGCGACCTTGCTCTTGGCTTCTGTGGTGAGGTTGCGCCACACGCGGCCACCTTCGGTGGTGAGTTGCGCTGGCACCGGGCCGTCGGCGTAGATGGTGTCGCCGCTGTGGATAAAGAAGTCCGGCAGGCGCAAACGCATGGATTCGTAGATGCGCATGCCGCCGATATCCGGGTTGATGCCAAAGCCCTGGCCGACCGTGTCGCCGCTCCAGACGAATCGGATATTGCGCCGCGCCGTCGGTGCACTGCGCAGGTGGCCGAGCCACGGCTCACTGGCGACGCCGGTCTGGGCGTCCTTAAAATACACGCGATAGAAAATCGCCTGATCGACGGGCAATCCGGTGAGTTCGACGCGGGCGGTGAAATCGCTGCTGGCATCGGCCAGCGCGGAGATGACGCGTCGAGGATGGCGGAACTGACTGCGGGTGTCCCACTCCACCACCATCCGCGCCGGGCGGTCGCTGCGGCTCCAGATCATCGCCCGGTCGCCTTGCAGGTCGCCGGACTGCACGCCGTCGGTGAGTTGCGGTCGATCCTTGACCGAAGCAATGACTGCCGGGGCCAGCCCCGGCATCAGCAAACCGGCGCCGACCACTTGCATCACGCGCCGGCGACCGAGGTTGAAATCGCTCATGCTGTTCTCCCTGAAAAAAGGAAAACTTAACCATCACCAGATGAAGCGGGTGTGACACCTCAGGCGTTGGCCGGCTCCAGCGCCAGCTCGACCGCTTCCGGCCGCTTGACCAACGCATACACCACCGCCGTCAGCAAACTGCCCGCAACGATGGCCAGCAGGTACAGCAGCGCATGGTTGATCGCATTCGGGATCGCCAGCACAAACAGACCACCGTGGGGCGCCATCAGCTTGCAGCCGAAGTACATCGACAGCGCACCGGTCAGCGCACCGCCGGCAATGCTCGCCGGGATCACCCGCAACGGGTCTTTCGCGGCAAACGGAATCGCCCCTTCGGAGATGAAGCACAAGCCCAGTACCAACGCCGCTTTACCCGCCTCGCGCTCGGTCTGGGCAAACTTGCGCCGGGCGATGAAGGTGGCGATGCCCAGACCGATCGGCGGCACCATGCCGGCGGCCATGGTCGCGGCCATCGGTGCATAGCTCTGCGAGGCCAGCAGCCCCACCGAGAACGCATACGCAGCCTTGTTGATCGGCCCGCCGAGGTCGACGCACATCATGCCGCCCAGCAGCACACCGAGCAGGATCGCGTTGGTGGTGCCCATGCTGTCGAGAAAATGCGTGAGCGCCGCGAGCATCCCGGCCACCGGTTTGCCGACCACGTAAATCATCACCAGCCCGGTGATCAGGCTGGCGAACAGCGGGATGATCAGAATCGGCTTCAGCGCTTCCAGACTTTGCGGCAATGCCACATAACGACTGATCAGCTTCGCCGCATAACCGGCGATGAAACCGGCGACGATCCCGCCGATGAAGCCGGCGCCTAAAGTACTCGCCAGCAAACCACCGATCATCCCCGGCGCCAGCCCCGGACGGTCGGCAATCGAGTAGGCGATGTAACCGGCCAGCAACGGCACCATCAATTTGAACGCGGTCTCGCCACCGATCTGCATCAGCGCCGCCGCCAGCGTGCCTTCTTCCTTGAACGCGGTGATGCCGAACACGAACGACAAAGCGATCATCAAGCCGCCCGCCACCACCATCGGCAACATGAACGACACACCGGTCAGCAGGTGTTTGTAGACGCCGGTTTTCTCTTGTTTGGCCGGAGCCTTGCCGTCGCTCGCAGCGCTTTCCTGCTTGCCTTCGGCCAGGGCTTTTTTCAGTGTGGCTTCGGATTGCTTCAAGGCGATCCCGGTGCCGCAGCGGTAGATCTTTTTGCCAGCGAAACGCTCGGTGGCGACTTCGATATCCGCCGCGAGTAGCACCACGTCGGCCTCGGCAATCGCCGTAGCGCTCAGGGGATTTTTGGCCCCTACCGAACCCTGGGTTTCTACCTGAAACTCATAGCCCAGACGCTTGGCCGTCTGCTGCAGCGCTTCGGCAGCCATGAAGGTGTGGGCCACGCCGGTCGGGCATGCAGTGACGGCGACGATGCGCGGCACGCGTTGCTCGACGGCAGCCGGGGCAACTTCGCCGGCGACATGGATTTCGGCTTCTTCGGCACCGCGACGCAGCACCGCTTCGACATCCTGCAACGCTTGCGCCGGCGCGATGCGGAATACGCGCTTGCCGATGAAACGCGTCATGTCGATGTCGCCGGTGGCCACCAGCAACACCCATTCCGCCGCCTCGATGGTGGCCGCCGACAAGGCGCGTTCCGGATGCGCCGCATCCACCACTTCGACGCTGGTACTCCAGCCCTGACGCTGGGCCGCGGCATCCAGCAGCCGGGCGCACAGCACACTGGTGACCATGCCGTTCGGGCAGGCCGTGACAATGGCTAACTTCATGACAAACCCTCTTATTGTTCTGTCAGGGGGCGCACGCGCACGCCCTGTTCGAGCTGCGTCAGTTGCGCAGCATCGTGAATACCGAAACCGATCTGGGTCACCGCCTGCGCCGCAATCGCCGTGGCCGTGCGCAGGGTCTGTTCCGGCGTGTCGGCGCTGAGCAGACCGTGGAGCATGCCGGCCAGCAAAGAATCGCCGGCACCGACCGTGCTGGCGACGCTGACCTTCGGCGGCGTGGCATGCAACGCCGAGCCGACGCTGAACCAGTTCACACCGTCGGCACCGTGGGAAATCACCACATGCTCGATGCCTTGAGCGTGTAAACGACTGGCCGCTTCTGCCTCTGCGACGTGGGACAGCACTTCACACCCCAGCGCGTCGGCCAGTTCTTCGGTGTTCGGTTTGATCAGCCACGGGCCGGCCTTGAGTGCGGTGCGCAACGCTTCGCCGCTGGTGTCCAGTGCCACCTTCAGGCCCAGGGCTTTCAGGCGCTCGATCAACGCGCGCAACCACTTCGCACTGACCCCGCGCGGCAGACTGCCGGCCACCACCACAGCGTCATGCCCCGGCGCAATCTGCACCAGCCGATCCAGCAACGCCTGTTGCGCCACCACGCCGACCACCGGGCCCGGGCCGTTGATGTCGGTGATTCGTCCGTCCTGTTCCGCGACCTTGATATTGCTGCGGGTCTCGCCCGGAACGCGGATGAAGGCGTCGACGAAGCCGCGTTTGGCGAACAGGTTTTCGAACGCCTGCAGATTGTCTTCACCGAGAAAGCCGCTGACCGTCAGCTGATGACCGAGATCGGCGAGCACCTGCGCGACGTTCACGCCTTTACCGGCGGCATGGGTGTGCATCTCGTCGCTGCGATTGACCTGACCGGGTTCCAGACGCGACAACTGCACCGTGAGGTCCAGCGCCGGATTGAGGGTCAGGGTAAGAATCTTGGCCATTACAGGGCCTCCACTAATGCGCGCACTTCGTTGGCGCTGCCCACGGCCAGGGCTTGTTGAGCTAGGGTTTGCGTCTGGGTTAGGCTGAGTTCGCGGATGCGCGCCTTGACCTCGGCGATGCTGCGTCCGGAGACGCTCAATTCATCCACACCGAGGCCGACCAGCACCGGCACCGCCAGCGGATCTGCCGCCAGCTCGCCGCACACACCGACCCATTTGCCATGGGCATGGGCCGCGCGCACGGTGATGTCGATCAGTTGCAGCACCGCCGGGTGCAGGCCGTCTGCCTGGGCGGACAGGGTCGGATGACCACGGTCGATGGCCAGGGTGTATTGGGTCAGGTCGTTGGTGCCGACGCTGAAGAAGTCCACCTCTTTGGCCAGCACCGGCGCCAGCAAGGCTGCGGACGGCACTTCGATCATGATCCCCAATTGCAGGTCGGCGACTGGGATTTCCAGGCGCAGGCGTTCGGTCATGTCGCGCGCCTGACGCCACTCTTCAACACTGCCGACCATCGGGAACATGATGCGCAGCGGACGGTTGTCCGCCGAACGCAGCAAGGCGCGCAACTGCGCTTCCATGATCTGCGGACGCTGCAAGGTCAGGCGAATACCGCGCACACCGAGGAACGGGTTTTCTTCCTTGGCAATCGGCCAATACGGCAGCGGTTTGTCACCGCCGACGTCGAGGGTACGCACCACCAGCGGCCGACCGGCGAGGCCGTCGAGGACGCGACGGTATTCGGCTTCCTGAGTCGCCTCGTCCGGCGCCTGCGGGTGAGCCATGAAAATCAGCTCGGTGCGCAGCAGACCGATGCCTTCGGCGCCCTGCTCGACTGCACTGGCGACGCCGGCGCTCTCGCCGATGTTGGCGAACACTTCCACGGCGTGGCCGTCGGTGGTGTGCGCCGGTTGATGACGTTGTTCGGCGGCGGCTTTCAGGCGTTGTTCGCGGGTGTCGCGTTCTTCGCTGGCGCGTTGCAAGGTAGCGGCATCGGCATCGACATGCAGGCGACCGCGCTGGCCGTCGAGCAGCAACGGCGTGCCCGGTTTCAGCAGCAACACCGCTGCGCCCGCACCGACCAGTGCCGGAATCCCCAGAGCACGAGCCACGATGGCGCTGTGAGCGGTGGCGCCACCCCGGGCGGTGAGAATCCCCGCGACCCGCGCCGGATCAAGCCGCGCCACGTCGGACGGGCCGACCTCATCCATCACCAGAATGTACGGTTGCTCAGGCTCGGCAGGCGTCTGCACGCCGCACAGTTGCGCCAGCACCCGACGCCCGATGTCGCGCAGATCGGCGGCACGTTCGGCGAGCAAGGCGTCCTGCAACGCTTCCTGTTGTTTTGCGGCGGCCTCGATCACCGCCATCCATGCCGCTTCGGCGCTCTCGCCTTGCTTGAGGCGGGTGTCGACTTCATCGGTGAGTTCCGGGTCGTCGAGCATTTCCTGATGGGTGATGAAAATCTCGCGGATCGCCTTGGCCTTGCTGCGTTCAATCAGACCTTGAATGTCCTGACGTACATCGGCCAGCGCTTGCTTGAGGCGTTCACGTTCGATGGAAGCGGACTCGCCACGCAACGGGTAATCGATGGTTTGCTGGACCTGAATGTGTGCCGGGCCGATGGCAATGCCGGGGGCGGCGGGAATCGCTTGCAGCAGGCTACCGGAGGCCGGGGCGCTCAAGACTTCGGCGATATCGTCAATGATTTCGCGCTGCTGACTCACGGCCGGCAACGGTTCGACTTCTTCGCCGAGGCCTTCTTCGATGGCCGCCAGCAAGGCCGGCAAGGCATCGGCAGCGATGCTCGGCTCGGCGATGATTTCCAGCACCTGACCACGACGGGCACCGAGGCTCAGCAGTTTGCTCAGGCTCTTCACCGATACGGCGCTGTCCTGACCGTCGACGACGCGGACACGGATTTCACCGTCAAAACTTTTCGCCAGTTGCGCGAGGATCTTCGCCGGCCGCGCATGCAAGCCATGGGCGTTGGCCAGTGCGATACGCGCACTCGGCCAGTCGGCCGGCAATTCGCCGCCGAGCACTTCGAGGACTTTGCGGCTGCTGGTGGCACGGCCCAGTTCATGGCCGCGACCTTCGATCAGCAATGCACACAAACGCTCGAGCAACGCCTGATGCGCTTCGCCGAGGCTGGCCAGGCAAAACAGACCGCTGAGGGGCTGGCCGAGGTAACGCATCGGTTTGTCCGGCGTGACGAACGCCAGCCCTGGACGCTTCACGGTCTGCTCGCTGTGCAGCCACCACAGGCCATCGCCCAGCGGCAGCGCTTCGACCTGCTGCAATACACCGGCAAAACCGTTGCTCACGCAATCAGCCTGACGCAGCAGGCGCGCCCCGCGCCAGACCAGTTCTTCGAAATCGTCGGCAGATACGCCGAGGCCGATCATCTGCGCGTCCAGCGCCAGTTCCTGTGGCGCGCCCTGCAGCAGTTTCAGCAGCGCTTCGGGCGAACTGGCGCGGCGCAGGGCCTGGCCCAGATCGGTCTCGCCGAGAGCGCGGGTCAGCAATTGCAGCAGGCGCAGGTGCTCGTCGGATTTGGCCGCGATGCCGATGGCCAGATAGACGATCTGGCCATCGCCCCAGTCCACGCCGTCGGGAAACTGCATCAGCCGCACGCCGGTAGCAAATACCTGGTCACGGGTTTCGGGCGTGCCATGGGGGATCGCAATCCCCTGACCGAGAAAGGTCGAGCCCTGGGCTTCCCGCGCCTGCAATCCGGCCAGGTAACCGTCGGCGACCAGACCATCAGCGACCAGATGACTGGCCAGCAATTGCAAAGCGGCGGGTTTATCCACAGCCGATTGGCCCATGGATATCTGCTCTACAGTGAGCTCGAGCATGCGATCTCCTTTTTGACGCGTTGGTGCGCCAGGTATTGTTTTGAATGGTTGCAGCTTAGGCGCTTGTAGGCTTCCCTTTCAGGAGGCAGTTTTGGCGGTTTCACGGCAGAACCGGCCAAAGGCGTCTAAAACGTAGAAAATACGCCTGCTGAAACGTTTAATCTAGATTGATCGGCACGTTACTCGATAATGTCTCATCCTTGAAGTCCAACTTGTCGGATGCGCTGCGACAATGGTCGCCTGCCTGAATCGGGTAGGATTGGCGAAAATGTGGCGGCAAGCTCGAAAAAACAAGGAAATCCCGGGTTGAAACTCAGTGATATCGCGCGGTTGGCCGGAGTGTCCGTGACCACCGCCAGCTACGTCATCAACGGCAAGGCCGAACAGCAACGGATCAGCACCGCGACCGTCGAGCGGGTGCGGGCGGTGGTCGATCAGCACGGCTTTACTCCCAATCCACAGGCGGCCGGGCTGCGCAGTCGGCACACCCGGACCCTGGGTTTTATCCTGCCGGATCTGGAAAACCCCAGCTACGCGCGGATCGCCAAGTTGCTGGAACAAGGTGCCCGGGCGCGGGGCTATCAGTTGTTGATCGCCAGCTCCGACGATGCGCCGGACAGCGAACGGCAATTGCTGCAGCTGTTCCGCGCCCGACGCTGCGATGCGTTGATCGTCGCCAGTTGCCTGCCGGCCGGTGACGACAGCTACCGCCAGTTGCAGGCCAAGGGCTTGCCGGTCATCGCCATCGACCGGGTGATGGACCCCGAGCATTTCTGCTCGGTGGTCAGCGACGACCGCGAAGCCAGCCTGCACCTGACCGAAAGCCTGCTCGACCCGCAGCCGAAACAGATCGTGCTGCTGGGCGCTCGCCCGGAACTGAGCATCAGCCAGGAACGTGCCGCCGGCTTCAAACAGGCCCTCACCGGCTTCAAGGGCGAAGTGCTGATCGAACACGCCGAGTCCTTCAGCCGCGAGTGCGGCAAGCAATTGATGGAAGAACTCCTGCAACGCCTCGGGCATTTGCCGGATGCGCTGGTGACCACGTCCTACGTACTGTTGCAGGGTGTGTTCGACGCTCTGCATGACTTCCCGCTGAAAAACCGCCCGTTGCGTCTCGGCACGTTTGGCGACACCCAGTTGCTGGACTTCCTGCCACTGCCGGTCAACGCCATGGCCCAGCAGCACCAGTTGATCGCCGACAAGGCACTGGAACTGGCGCTGGCGGCGGTCGAGCAATCGGATTACCAGCCTGGCGTGCAGGCCATCGCCCGTACCTTCAAGCAGCGTATTCACCGGGACTGAGCCGTGGAGCTGATCGACAGCCACACCCATCTGGACTTCCCCGACTTCGACGCCGACCGTGCGGCGTTGCTGGCGGAAAGCCGTGCCCTCGGGGTGCGGCGGATGGTGGTGCTCGGGGTCTACGAGGGGAACTGGCAGCGGGTGTGGGATCTGGTGCAAAGCGATCCAGAGCTGTACGCGGCTTTCGGCCTGCACCCGGTGTATCTCGATCAGCATCGACCGGAAGACTTGCTTGCCCTGGGCGACTGGCTGACACGGCTGCGCGGTCATCGACAACTGTGTGCTGTCGGCGAAATCGGACTGGATTACTTCATCGAAACCCTCGACCGCGAACGCCAGCAGACGCTGTTCGACGCGCAACTGCAACTGGCAGCGGATTTCGGGTTACCGGCGTTGATTCATGTGCGGCGCAGCCACGCGGCGGTGATTGCCACACTCAAGCGCTTCAGGCTCAAGCGCGGGGGCATCATCCATGCCTTTGCCGGCAGCCGTGAAGAAGCGCGGGAATACATCAAACTCGGTTTCAAACTGGGTCTCGGCGGCGCGCCGACCTGGCCCCAGGCGTTGCGCATGCATCGTGTACTGGCGGATTTACCGCTGGGCTCGGTGGTACTGGAAACCGACTCACCGGACATGGCGCCCGCCATGTACCCCGGCGTGCGCAATACTCCGGCGCATCTGCCGGCGATCTGCAACGCGCTGGCGGGATTGATGAGTATCAGTGCAGAACAACTTGCCGAGGCCAGCACCGCCAACTGCTGTGAAGTGTTCGGCTGGTAGTCAGTCGCCGTGGGCTTTCGCCGCATCGAGAATCAAGGTCATGTGCTGACGGTGGCGAACAAAACGTGCCAGCGCGAAGTACACGAAAATCACGATCAGTGAAGCATTCAACTGTTCAGTCACACTGAGCAGTCCCACCCATTCCATCACCAGCGCCACCAGCAACGCAGTACACACCGTCACCGATGCACTGAAGCGCAACAGGCCCAGTGAATCCAGGGATTTGAAGCGTCTGATCTGTTTCGGGCAGCGCAGCTCCAGGGTTTTCTGGCAGTGAGCGCAGGTGAACGGTTCATTGATCGCGATGGCATTCAGTTGCCAGGGTTTGAGCAAAAGCGTGGTCTGGCAATGGGCACAGCGGCCCTGGACTCCCAGGGTTGCAACAGACATGTGTGGCCTCCTCCAAACGGTCAGTTGATATGATCTTGATCCATTGAAGACGAAAAATCAGAGCCCGGAGGAAATCAGGAAATTGCTTACAAACGTAAGCAAAGAAGTACTACAAATTATTCCGACATACCTGCCTCCGGAGAGGCAGGCTGCTTAAACCCGGAAGGCGCTGATCAACTGCTTCAACTCAACCACCTGCGCCGACAGGGCCCGACTGGCATTTTCGGTCTGATAAGCACCTTCGGCCGTGCGCTCGCCGGCGCGGTTGATCTCGACGATATTCTGGTCGATGTCATGGGCGACGGCCGTCTGCTGCTCAACGGCAGCGGCGATCTGCTGGTTCTGATCGACGATCATGCCTACCGCACCGAGGATGTTTTCCAGCGCCTGCTGGACCTTTTCCGACTGCCCGACGGTGCCGCTGGCCATCGAGTGACTGACGCCCATGGCTTTCACCGCTGCACCGACCCCGCCGTGGAGTTTGGCGATCATCTGCTCGATTTCTTCGGTCGATTGCTGGGTGCGTTTGGCCAGCGTCCGCACTTCGTCCGCCACCACCGCAAAACCCCGGCCCTGCTCACCGGCCCGCGCCGCCTCGATCGCCGCGTTGAGGGCCAGCAGATTGGTCTGCTCGGCGATACTCTTGATCACCTCCAGCACGCTGCTGATCGACTGACTGTCGCTGGCCAACTGATTGATCACCCGCACCGACTGATCGATCTCGCTGGCCAGTGCCGCGATACTGCCCTGCTGCGACTCCACCAGGCCACGTCCGCTGATGGTTTCGTCATTGACGCTGTGGGCGCTGCTCACCGCAGCCGCCGCACTGCGCGCGACTTCCTGAGAGGTCGCCGACATCTGGTTCATGGCCGTGGCCACTTGCTCAATCTGGGTGCGCTGACCGGCCACGGCCTGGTTGCTTTGCGCCGAGACATCTTCCACTTGTCCGGCCTGACGCTCGACTTCGCCGACCGTATGGCCGACCCGCTCGATCAGGTCGTGGATCTTGCGCACCGTGCCATTGAACACTTCGCCCAGTTCGCCCAGTTCATCGCGGCTATGGGCCACGAAGTTGACCGTCATGTCTCCGGCCGCGACTTTGTCCATCATCGCGCCAAGACGTTTTAGCGTATTGCGGGTCGAGGCATAGAAGCCGCCGTAGAGGTAGAAAATCAGCACGAACACCACAGACAGCGCCACGGCCTGCAACACCATGTGCGTGCGGTTCTGCGTCAGGCGTTGTTGTAATTGGGTATCGAGAAATTTCAGGGTGGCTTCGTTGAGCTGATACGTGCGGTCCATCAGCCCGGTGACCTGATCGTAAAAAGCCTGCCACGGCGCATCGAGGGTCTCGGCGACCACTACTTGCTCTTCGAAGATTTCGCTGGCCTGCTTCAGCGTGGCCTTGCTGGCGTCGGCCGCAGCACTCAGCGTATCCCGCGCGGCTTTGCTCGAGCCCAGCGCGTCCTGCAGTTTCAGCCCGTACTCGCCCTGAAGCTTTTCGATCTGGGCAAGCAGTTCGTCGAAGCGGGTGCTGGAGGAGCTGTTGAGAAAACCCTGCCCCAACGAGAAAGAGCCCATGGCCCGGCCTTCGCCAAGAGTCTGAGTGATGGCTGGCGTAATCGCGGTGACCAGTTCGCTGAGTTGGCGGATATCGCTCTGGTTGTCTCGGCTCAGGCCGGCCTGACTGGCGACGATCTGGCTGAAAATCTGCGCACTGCCCAGCAGTTTGCCGATCAGCGCACTTTTGCTTTGCAGGGAGTTCTCCGCTTGCTGGGCCTTGAACGCGGCGATCATTTCATCGCGCTTGGCATCGAAGACCTTGATTTGCTCCGGGTCGTCGGTCATGGCCGTCAGCCCTTGCAGGCGCGCTAGAACGTTTTGCTCAAGACTGGTGATTTGCGACTCGACATTGCCGGCCTTGCCCGACTGGCCGAGGGTGACGTTGATCTGCACCAGGTTGTTCAGGGTTTCCAGATCCCGACGCAGGGTCAGGCTGCTGCCCAGCAGGTCGAGGCTTTGCAACTCCACCCGGGTGCCCTGGAATTCGCGATAGGAATCGCGCACCAGATAGAAGTTGGTCACCAGCATCGGTACCAGGAACAGCACGCTGATCAAGCTGAACTTCATGCCGAAGCTCAGGCGGTTCATCAGCGAGACGGCGGGATAGAGCAAGCTCTTCACTGGAAGTCTCCCTTGGTTTTTTCTTGTTTTTATTGGCAGGCGCGAAGCGACAGCAGATAGCCACTATCGGACGCTATCTCTGTATAGCTCAAATCGAAGGGAGGTTTTGTAACTTAAGGTTAACGGCAGAGGATCGCCCGAACGCGGGCTGCGTTCGGGCGAGATTTTGATCTTCAGGCAGGCATCAGTGGACCAGGACGGTCCAAAGGGCAAACCCGGCGTACCACAACACCGCTGCACGCAGCAGCAGTTCCCACAGGCAATCGAGGGTGTTGATGCCTTCCGGGCCAACGGCGGCGGGCGGAATTTCTCCGGCGGCCAGGCCGACTCTGTTGATCAATTGCGCGGCGCTGATGTTCCAGTTCAACAGCTCATGCAGCATGATCCGGCTGACCGCGACGAAGTTGCCGACCAGAGCCAGACTCGCCGCCAGCAGGCGCACCGGCACCCAGTCGAACGCATGCCGCAGCTGCCCTGCCCGCTCGGCCAGTGCCGGGTTCTGTGCGTTTTCCTCCGCCAGCGCCAGCAGGCGATAGCTGAGCGCGGCAACCGGACCAAGCAGGAAGTACCAGAAAATCACCGCAAAAAAGCTCTGGTAGGCCTGCCACAGCAGATGCTGCTGCACCTGTTCAAGGAGTTGCTCGCCACTCTCGGCGCAGATATCCAGATCGCGCTTGGCCACGTGAGCGGCGGCTTGCAAGTCTTCCCGACGCCAGGCATCACGGAACGGGCCGAGACCGCCGAGCAGATCACCGCGCCCCAGGCTGTAAATCACCACCAGCAAATGCACCGGCAGAGCCAGCAGGCCGTAGGCAACCGGCTCCAGCACCAGCAGCAACAACCCCAGCAATGCCACCGGCAGCAGCACCAGAATGACCAGCACCAGCCACGGCCGTTTTGCCAGGTTGCCGCTTTCAAGCTTGTGCAGTTCGCGGATCCATCCGCCATCGCGTTGAACCCGATGGCGCAGGGCCGAGAACTTCTCGATCCATACCGCCAGCAGTAACACCAGAAAACTCATTGTCCTTCCTCTTGTGCCAGGGCGGCGCGGTAGCGTGCCCAGTCGAATGCGGGTCCAGGGTCGGTCTTGCGTCCGGGTGCGATGTCGCTGTGTCCGCAGATACGTTCGACAGTGATCGCTGGAAACGCTTTTTGCAAATGCCGGGTCAGCACGACCAACGCCTGATACTGCGCATCGGTGAATGGCAGATCATCGGTGCCTTCGAGTTCGATGCCCACGGAAAAATCGTTACAGGTTTCCCGCCCTTCGAACACCGACACGCCGGCATGCCAGGCACGCTCAAGACAGGAGACAAACTGGGTGACCTTGCCGTCACGTTCGATCAGGAAATGCGCGGAGACGCGCAAATCGGCGATCCCTGCAAAATAGGGATGCTCCGTGACATCCAGACGATTCTGGAAAAATTCCTGCACCTTGCCGGTGGCGAACTGCGCCGGCGGCAGGCTGATGTTGTGGATGACCAACAGGGAGACTTCGCCCGCCGGGCGTTCATTGAAGTTGGGCGAGGGGCAGACCTGCACCCCGTGACACCACCCGCTTGCGGGATCCAACTGCATACCGATTCCTTCAACGCCGACTGTGTTGGCGCCCAGTATGCCGTGATCGGCCCCCGGCGCGCGATCACTTGCCGCGATTGAGCCGTCGCAGATTGCCGAGCACCGACTCCAGCGCGCGGTCGAAGAGCAAGGTGTCGTCCAGCGCCCGCACTGTCCCGCGACGGAACTCCATGGCCAGGGCGATGCGGTTGCGCTCCTGCACCTTCATTCCGGTGCGGTCGACAAACACATACTTGCCGGTCGCCTCGATGATTGCCGCCAGTTTGCAGCGCAAGGTGTGCTCTTCATCCTCTTCGAACGCCACCCAGCTGCCCAGGCGCAACTGGTCGACCTGACGCAAACTGGCGTCATCGGCCGGCAAACGCTCCGGGCCCAACATCGGATGACCTTCGTCGGCGGTCTGCAGAACGATGGCCTGAGACACCTGGATCATCGGCGGCGATTCGGCCTGATCCGGCTCGGCGGAAGGCTGAAGCAAACGAACGTGCAACGCTTCCAGCGCACTGAAAAACTCGCTGGTGGCGAACGGATCGAACGCCGAACTGCTCAGCCCGTCACGCAGCGATTTGAGCAGTCCCGGCACCAGCGACAGCAAGCGCAGGCCCGACCCGGCATCCTCGTGACGCTGCACGCTCCAGATCAACTGCTCCATGGTCTGCACGTCGGCCTGCCATTCGGCGGACTGATCGCCGTGCTTGAGGCACGTCAGCAGCAAGACTTTGCTCCAGGCCGCCTCGACGAAGGTCACCACCGTCGGCGGCAGGACTTTGCCGAGCATCGCCTGGTTCAACGCCTGTTCGACACGCAGGCGGGCCAGTTCGGTCTTCGCCCGGCCCTCTTCGGCATCGCGCAGACGCTGCTCAAGCAGTTCGCTGCGGCGGCGCTCGTCGCTGGTGAAGGTGAGGAAGTCCGCCAGCAACTCGGAGAAAATCGCCGGGTCATCGACGAAATCCGCCAGCAAGCGCTGCACCACTTGCTCGATACGCAGATAGAGGCTGTCGCGCGCATCACCGTCGCATTCACCCCAGCCCATGGCTGCCTCGGCGATTTCATTGAGCAGGCGTCGTGCCGGATGGCTGCTGCGACTGAAAAAACTCTTGTCGATCACCGCGACTTTCAACATCGGGATCTGCAACCGGGCGATCAGCGCCTTGAGCGAATCCGGCAGGTTGCGGTCGTCAAGAATGCAGTCGAACACCATGGCGACCAGGTTGATCACATCCTCGTCCGCACCGCCGACGATCCGCGACTTGCCGCTTTTCACGCTGACCCGGGTCAGCAGTTGTTCAAGCTGATTGCGCAGATCGAAGTCTTCCTGCCCCGCCAGCGCCGGCACGTACTGCTGCAAGTGCGAGAGCAGACGCAGCAGGTCGCGGGTGGAAATCGGCTGGGTCGCCGCACTCGGTTCAAGGGTCGGCGCGACACTACCGCGCACGTGCAACAGCAACTCCTGAAGTGCGGTGAAAACTTCCTGCACGCCCGCGTCCGCCGGCGATTGATCGTGCTCGTCGAACTCGCTGTGCGCGCTGGCCGAGGCGTGATCCCTGGCCCGGCGGGCCGGTGCAGGCTTCAGCTCGGGCAACACCCCGGTGGCGACCAACAGTTGGTTGGCCTCCGCGAAGAGTTGGTCGGTGTCGGCCAGCACATAGCGCTCGAACAGTTTGAGCAGGATCAGCTTGACCTTGATCTCCACGCCCAGGTTGCGTCCGGCCTGGAGGAAATACTCACACAGCATCGCCGGACCCAGCGGGTTGTGTTGATCGTCCAGGGATTTGCCGAGCAGCGCATTGAATCGCGCGGTCAATTGATCAAGGGCGAAACCGTCGCGATTCAGTACGCGCCCCACCATCGTTTCGATCGCAACGCTGCGCTCCATGTCGTCGGTGCGCGCCGTGGTGTCCTCGTACTGCAACGCGTGAGGCACGACGTTCGGTACGGGATCATATTGAGTGAGGCCGACGAAGGCCTCGAAGAATTGTTCGAGAAAGCCGCGCTCGATGTTCTTGCGCTTGAGGCGCAGGTCGCGCATGGCTTCGAAAAAGATGTTCTGTTCGACGTCGTTGCGCGCCCGGTCGGCCATTTCGAACAGGGTATCGTCGGCGTTATCGAACAGTTCCTGCAGGCCATTGCGCAAGCGCTGTGCAGCCTTGTCGCGAACCTGAAGCAGAATCACAGGCAGGCGGGCGAGCGGCGAGTGAGTCGCCTGATCGGTAGCGGCCTTGTGCAAAGGCACTACGTTCCCGTCGTTGTGCATCCAAGCCTCCTGAAACGGTGATTTGCCGACGTCAAAGTCATGGCGTCAAATGCAAGGCGGATTATCTTGCAAAAGTTGTCTCCGGCGCCAGAGCCGTCAGGGTTTCCCCTATACGCGATACCTTCCAGTGACCACGCCGGAATCGGGTTTGCTCAAAGAAAATCGACCGGATGCAGCGCTACGTAGCCGTTCTCGCCTTGGGTTGGCCGACGCCATGCCCCTATAATCGGGCCACTTAGTTTGTGGAGCCCGTTATGCCGAATCTACGTCTCGCCGATTTGACCGCCGAAATCGAAGCCAACGTGCGCCGTGCGTTGCTCGAAGACATCGGCAGCGGCGACATCACCGCGCAACTGATCCCGGCCGAACGCCTGGCCAAAGCCACCATCATCACCCGTGACGCCGCCGTGATTTGCGGCTCAGCCTGGGTCGATACGGTGTTCCGTCAGCTCGATCCTCGGGTGGCGGTGCACTGGCAAGTGCGCGATGGCGAACGGGTTTCGCCGAACCAGCCGCTGTTTCACCTGGAGGGCCCGGCCCGTTCCCTGCTGACCGGTGAACGCAGTGCCCTGAACTTCCTGCAGTTGCTGTCCGGCGTAGCCACCCGTGCGCAATACCTCGCGGATTTCGTCGCCGAAACCGACGTGAAACTGCTCGACACCCGCAAGACTCTGCCGGGCCTGCGTCTGGCGCAGAAATACGCGGTCACCTGCGGTGGCTGCCATAACCACCGCATCGGTCTGTACGACGCGTTCCTGATCAAGGAAAACCATATTGCCGCCAGCGGCGGAATCCCGCAGGCCATTGCTGCCGCGCACAAGATCGCGCCGGGCAAACCGGTGGAAATCGAAGTGGAAAGCCTGGATGAACTGAAGGAAGCGCTGGCGGCCGGCGCCGACATCATCATGCTCGACGAACTGAGCCTCGACGACATGCGCGAAGCCGTGCGCCTGAACGGCGGCAAGGCGAAGCTGGAAGCCAGCGGCGGCATCAACGAAAGCACGTTGCTGCCGATTGCCCAGACCGGGGTGGATTACATCTCGATCGGTGCGATGACCAAGGATGTGAAGGCCGTGGACCTGTCGATGCGCCTGAGCCTCTGAATCGAGCGCGCAATAAAAAACGCCAGCCCTTTCTAGGCTGGCGTTTTTGTTTCAGACCACCAGATTGTTCATCTCGCAGTACTCTTCCCAATCGACACCCAGCACTTCGGCCGCCTCCTTGTGCAGCTCCAGGCGCTTGGCCTCGAACTCTTCAGGGCTGCTGGTGTACTTGAGCGTCAGTTCCCACGGCTGCAAACCCTGGGCCTCGGCTTCGTCTTCGAACGCCCACTGGATCTGGTCCTTCTGCTCATCGGGACTCAGGTCCTTGATCTCGTCCATCAACTCCGGCGCATCAAGTTTGTACTTCTCCAGCGCTTGTTCGTGGCGTTGCTCTTGGGTCAATTCAGTCATGGCGTTCTCGCTGATCGTAAGAATGGAAGATGGATCTGGATCATCAAGGATCTCTCTGACGCGGATTGTCCGGCCTTCGGAACCATTCGGGATCATCTGAAAACTGCTGGGCGATGCTCATGCAGACAGCGAATATAGGACGTTTGGCGAGCGAATTACACGGGTCTTTACATCTCTCCCACAAAAAGTTGACCTGCGGAACATAAACCGGATTTCCAAGTCATAGCGATGTGCCATATCGGCACTCACCTTCGCTGTTCACAAGGAAACCCAGTGATGCGCAGCTTTTCGAAGATTTCTTCTGTTGTGTCCGCCGCCGCGTTGACCGCCCTGCTGGGCACCCTGGCCCTGCCGGCCAGCGCAATGGCCGTTGAACTGAGTAGCAGCAGCCCTTCCTATGGCGACCAGATCTCCGCCATTCACAACGATTTCGGCAAAGACGTGGTGATCAAAAGCGGTATCGGTGTCGAAGACCTGAAAAAGATGCGCGACACCGTCAGCGACCAGTCGCGTCAGATCGAAGAACTCAAGCGCAGCAGCGGTTCCAGCTCAAGCTCCAGCGGCAGAGAGATTGATGATCTGAAGAACAAGGTCAAGGAACAGGACCGCCAGATCGATACGCTGAGCCGTCAGGTCGACGACCTCAAGCGTAACAGCGGCTCCAGTTCCAGTTCGAACAACAGCGAAATCTCCAGCCTGAAGCAGAAGCTCAACGATCAGGATCGCGCGATGGATCAGCTCAAACGCACCGTCGAGGAGTTGAGCCGCAAGGTGAAATAAGGGGAAGTGGTGCCCGAGACAGGAATCGAACCTGCGACCTTCGCGTTACGAGTGCGCTGCTCTACCGGCTGAGCTACACGGGCGGTGGGCTAAACCTAGCACCGGTATTGAAGGTCGGCAACTTCGCAGAATGACTCGATATTTCGCAGGCAAAAAAATGCCCCGCCGTTTTCACGGCGGGGCATTTTTATTGCGCTAATGCTGCGGGGTGATTAAACGCCCGAAGCCTTGGCCGCTGCCACGTCTTTGATGGACAGCTTGATACGGCCGCGGTTGTCCACGTCCAGTACCAGCACTTCCACTTCCTGGCCTTCTTTCAGGATGTCGGTCACTTTCTCTACGCGAGCGTCGCTCAGCATCGAGATGTGAACCAGACCGTCCTTGCCCGGCAGGATGTTGACGAATGCGCCGAAGTCGACGATGCGCTCAACCTTGCCGACGTAGATCTTGCCGATCTCGGCTTCTGCGGTGATGCCCAGAACGCGCTGACGTGCTGCTTCAGCTGCTTCCTTGGTTTCGCCGAAGATCTTGATCGAACCGTCGTCTTCGATGTCGATCGAAGCCTTGGTTTCTTCGCAGATCGCACGGATGGTCGCGCCGCCTTTACCGATAACGTCACGGATCTTGTCGGTGTCGATCTTCATCGCGATCATGGTCGGAGCGTTGGCCGACAGCTCGGTACGCGACTGACCGATGATCTGGTTCATCTGGCCGAGGATGTTCAGGCGCGCTTCCAGGGCCTGGCCCAGAGCGATTTCCATGATCTCTTCGGTGATGCCCTTGATCTTGATGTCCATCTGCAGCGCGGTGACGCCTTTGGCGGTACCGGCTACTTTGAAGTCCATGTCGCCCAGGTGGTCCTCGTCACCCAGAATGTCGGTCAGGACGGCGAATTTCTCGCCTTCTTTAACCAGACCCATGGCGATACCGGCAACCGGAGCCTTCATCGGAACACCAGCGTCCATCAGGGCCAGGGAAGCGCCGCAAACGGAAGCCATCGAGCTCGAACCGTTGGATTCGGTGATTTCCGAAACCACACGGATGGTGTACGGGAACACGTCAGCGGCAGGCAGCATGGCCGAAACCGAACGACGGGCCAGACGGCCGTGACCGATTTCGCGACGACCGGCGCCACCCATGCGACCACACTCGCCCACCGAGAACGGAGGGAAGTTGTAGTGCAGCATGAACGGGTCTTTTTTCTCGCCTTCCAGAGTGTCCAGCAGTTGTGCGTCACGGGCGGTGCCCAGAGTCGCGACTACCAGAGCCTGGGTTTCGCCACGGGTGAACAGTGCCGAACCGTGGGTCTTCGGCAGAACGCCGACTTCGATGTTCAGCGGACGTACGGTGCGGGTGTCGCGACCGTCGATACGTGGCTTGCCGTTAACGATGTTTTCGCGAACGGTGCGGTATTCGATTTCGCCGAATGCAGCTTTGACGTCGGAAGCCGAAGGCTGGCCTTCTTCGCCGGACAGCTTGGCAACGACCTGGTCACGCAGCTCGCCCAGACGCGCATAACGGTCGGCCTTGATGGTGATGGTGTAAGCCTGGGAGATCGCTTCGCCGAACTCGGAACGGATGGCGGCCAGCAGCTCGGTAGCTTCCGGAGCCGGTGCCCAGGTCCAGGTTGGCTTGGCCGCTTCGGCAGCCAGTTCTTTGACTGCGTTGATCACGACCTGGAACTCGTCGTGAGCAAACAGTACCGCGCCCAGCATCTGGTCTTCGGTCAGCTCTTTGGCTTCCGATTCAACCATCAGTACGGCGTCCGAAGTACCGGCAACGACCATGTCCAGGCTCGAGGCAGCTTGCTGCTCGTAGGTCGGGTTCAGCAGGTAGCCGGTGCTTTCGTGGAAAGCAACGCGGGCGGCGCCGATCGGGCCGTCGAACGGAATGCCCGAGATCGCCAGGGCAGCCGAGGTACCGATCATCGCAGCGATGTCCGGATCGGTCTTCTTGCTGGTGGAAACGACGGTGCAGACAACCTGCACTTCGTTCATGAAGCCTTCAGGGAACAGCGGACGGATCGGACGGTCGATCAGTCGGGAAGTCAGGGTTTCTTTCTCGGAAGGACGGCCTTCACGCTTGAAGAAACCGCCAGGGATCTTGCCGGCAGCGTAAGTCTTTTCCTGGTAGTGAACGGACAGAGGGAAGAAACCCTTGCCCGGATCGGCTTGCTTGGCACCGACTACGGTCACCAATACGCTGACGTCGTCGTCAACGGTGACCAATACTGCGCCGGAGGCCTGACGGGCAATACGGCCAGTCTCGAGGGTAACGGTCGACTGACCGAACTGGAATTTTTTGATTACCGGGTTCACGGTGTCCTACCTTCTTTGTGGCTCTTGGGGGAACTGGTTTCTTGCGAAATTCTTGGGCAACGTCGGGAATCGGCCCGCTGATTGTCCGGGTAAAACGGTAGTTCAGATAAAACTTGAGGCTGGGAGCCTGCCATGCGCCAGCGGGAAACCCGTTGACGCACGACAGACAACCAACCTCTAGCGCAATCGCTGATTAGCGACGCAGACCCAGGCGAGCGATCAGAGCGCTGTAACGGCTCAGGTCCTTGCCTTTCAGGTAGTCCAGCAGCTTGCGACGCTGGTTAACCATGCGGATCAGACCACGACGGGAGTGGTGGTCTTTACCGTTGGCCTTGAAGTGACCTTGCAGTTTGTTGATGTTGGCGGTCAGCAGTGCAACTTGCACTTCTGGCGAACCAGTGTCACCAACAGCTTGCTGGTAGTCAGCTACGATTTGGGCTTTTTCTTGAACGTCGAGAGCCATGAGGCAATCCTTTTATCAGGAAACCGTTACAAAAACGGTTTCAACAGGCCAGGGACAAATCCCTGTATCTATAAATGAGTAGTGACCGTGCCTGTTAACAGCCACACTCGTTCGGTCATTCTGACCGAATCAGTCGACGCGGCGCGATGCGCCCGTCTTCGCTCACTTCACCGATACCGATGAAGCGACCGTTATGATCCTGTACCCGCACCATGCCGAACTTCGGAGCATCCGGGGCACGTACCGGCTGGCCGTTGAGCCAGTAGAACGCGCTCGCTTCCGAGAACTGCAGCAGTGGCCAATCCTGCAGGCCGCTGTCCGATGGCATCAGGAAGCGGTCGACCGCTTCGTTGCCGCCTTCGGCATGTACCGCTTCGAGCTCTTCGAGGGTCACGGTCTGCGCCAGGGTGAAAGGCCCGGCCTGGGTACGGCGCAATTCAGCGACGTACGCACCACAACCGAGTTGCTCACCGATATCCTCCACCAGGGTACGAATATAGGTGCCCTTGCTGCAATCCACCGCAAGACGCGCAGTATCGCCTTCGAAGGCCAGCAATTCCAAGCGCGCAATAGTAACAGAACGCGGTTCGCGCTCCACTACTTCGCCTGCACGGGCCAACTTGTACAGCGGCTGGCCATCACGCTTGAGAGCCGAGTACATCGGCGGTATCTGACTGATTTGACCGCGAAATTTCGGCAGGACCGCTTCAATGTCGGCCTGACCAACGGTCACCGGGCGCTCCTGCAAAACCTCGCCCTCGGCGTCTGCCGTGGTGGTGGTCTTGCCCAGTTGCGCCAGGGTTTCGTAACCCTTGTCGGAATCGAGCAGGTACTGCGAGAACTTGGTTGCTTCGCCAAAGCACAGCGGCAGCACGCCGGTGGCCAGCGGGTCGAGACTGCCGGTGTGACCGGCCTTCTCGGCGTTGAGCAGCCAGCGAACCTTCTGCAACGCGGCGTTGGAGGTGAACCCCAGCGGCTTGTCGAGCAGGATGATGCCACTGACGTTACGACGGATACGTTTGACCTGAGCCACCGAGTTACTCCTTGGTGTCTTCGGGTGCAGCAGTTTCGTGCTGACTGTCTTCGGCCACCGCGCGCTCGATCAGAGCCGACAGGTGTGCACCACGGGCGACACTCTCGTCGTAGTGGAAATGCAATTGCGGCACGCTGCGCAGTTTCATTTCGCGCCCCAGCTGCATGCGCAGGAAGCCGGCGGCAGCGTTGAGCACCTTGATGGTCTGTGCGATATCGGCAGCGCCTTCCTGCCCCATCACGGTGATGAAGATCTTCGCGTGACCCACGTCACGGCTGACATCGACAGCGGTAATGGTGACCAGGCCGACACGCGGATCTTTGACTTCACGACGGATCAGCTGGGCCAGCTCGCGCTGCATCTGATCGCCGATACGTTGGGTACGGCTGTATTCTTTTGCCATGATTTGTTACCTGTTACTGCCCTGCGGTGAAACCCGCAAGGTCTGAAAGCGGCAAACGCCCGGCCTGACAAAAAGCCAGACCGGGCGTTGCGTTTAGAGTCCTGACGCCGTACCGCGCATTTTCATGCGACGGCCGGACGTGGCCCTTGAAGTGCGCGAGTCAGAGGCTGCGAGCAACCTGAACCTTCTCGAAGACTTCGATCTTGTCACCGACCTTGACGTCGTTGTAGCTCTTCACGCCGATACCGCACTCCATGCCGGCACGTACTTCGGAAGCGTCATCCTTGAAGCGGCGCAGGGATTCCAGCTCGCCTTCGAAGATCACGATGTCTTCACGCAGTACGCGGATCGGACGGTTACGGTGAACAGTACCCTCGATCACCATGCAGCCGGCGATGGCGCCGAACTTAGGCGAACGGAACACGTCACGGACTTCGGCCACACCGAGGATGTTCTCGCGAACATCGCTGCCAAGCATACCGGTCAGGGCTTTCTTGACGTCTTCGATGATGTCGTAAATCACGTTGTAATAACGCATGTCCAGACCTTCCTGCTCGACGATCTTCCGTGCGCCGGCATCGGCACGCACGTTGAAGCCGAACAGTACAGCGTTGGAAGCCAGTGCCAGGTTGGCGTCGGATTCGGTGATACCACCGACACCGCCACCGACCACGCGCACTTGCACTTCGTCGTTGCCCAGGCCGTTCAGAGCGCCCTGCAGTGCTTCCAGCGAACCACGGACGTCGGATTTGAGGACGATGTTGAGCGTCTTCTTCTCTTCCTGACCCATGCTTTCGAAGATGTTTTCCAGCTTGCCGGCGTGAGCGCGAGCCAGTTTGACTTCGCGGAACTTGCCTTGACGGAACAGAGCCACTTCACGGGCTTTCTTCTCGTCGGCAACCACGCTCATCTCGTCGCCAGCATCAGGCGTACCGTCCAGGCCGAGGATCTCGACCGGAATGGCCGGGCCCGCTTCCTTGATCGGCTTGCCGTTCTCGTCGAGCATGGCGCGCACGCGGCCATAGTTCGAGCCGACCAGCACCATGTCGCCTTGACGCAGCGTACCGTCCTGAACCAGAACAGTCGCTACCGGGCCACGGCCCTTGTCCAGACGCGACTCAACCACGACGCCACGGCCAGGAGCCGATGGGGTTGCAGTCAGCTCGAGAACTTCGGCTTGCAGCAACACCGCCTCAAGCAGTTCGTCGACGCCGGTACCCATTTTCGCCGAGACCGGAACGAATGGAGTGTCACCACCCCAGTCTTCGGAGGTCACGCCGTGGGCCGACAGTTCGCTACGGATGCGATCGAGATCAGCGCCCGGCTTGTCGATCTTGTTCACCGCAACCACCAGAGGAACGCCAGCCGCCTGAGCATGCTGAACAGCTTCGATGGTTTGTGGCATCACGCCGTCGTCCGCCGCAACCACCAGGATCACGATGTCGGTCGCCTTGGCACCACGGGCACGCATTGCGGTAAACGCGGCGTGACCCGGGGTGTCGAGGAAGGTGACCATGCCGCGTTCGGTTTCAACGTGGTAGGCACCGATGTGCTGGGTGATACCACCGGCTTCGCCAGCGGCTACCTTCGCACGACGGATGTAGTCGAGCAGCGAGGTCTTGCCGTGGTCAACGTGACCCATTACGGTCACGACCGGCGCACGAGGAACAGCCTCACCTTCAAACTTCAGGGACTCGGCCAGGGAATCTTCCAGGGCGGTGTCGCTGACCAGGGTCACTTTGTGGCCCAGCTCTTCGGCTACCAACTGAGCAGTTTCCTGATCAAGCACCTGGTTGATGGTCGCTGGAGTACCCAGTTTGAACATGAACTTGATGATTTCAGCAGCCTTCACCGACATCTGCTGAGCGAGATCGCCAACAGTGATGGTTTCGCCGATCTTCACTTCACGCACGACAGGGCCGGTCGGGCTCTGGAAACCGTGGGCGTTGCGTTTCTTCAGCTTGGCCTTGCCGCGACCGCCGCGACGGAAGCCATCGCTTTCTTCGTCGGTAGTGCGTGGCGCCACACGTGGAGCCGGTGCCTTTTCCTTGACCGAAGCGCGATGCGGAGCGTTCTTGCGCTCGCCATCGCCGCTGCCGCGACGGTTGTTGTCGTCGGCGCGTGGCTTGTCCGGACGGCGCTGTTCGTCACGCTTGCGAGTGTCGGCAGCTGGCGCAGCAGCCACAACCGGTGCAGCTTCGCGCACGGGTTCAGCGGCTGGCGCAGGCGCAGCAACAGGCTCGGCGGAAGCGGTCGGTGCAGCAGCAGGCTGGCGACGCGCTTCTTCTTCGGCGCGAACACGGGCTTCTTCTTCAGCCTTTTGACGGGCAGCATTTTCTACTGCGCGACGCTCATCCAGTTCACGCTTGCGCTCGGCTTCGATTTCTTCCGGGCTACGCTGTACGAAAACTTTCTTCTTGCGGACTTCAACGCTGATGCTTTTGCTGCCAGCCACACGCAGGGTGCTGGTGGTTTTACGCTGCAGCGTGATCTTGCGTGGTTCTTCCACTTTCGCCTTGTGGCTGCTCTTCAAGTGAGTCAGCAGGGATTGCTTCTCACTGTCAGTCACATGTTCTTCGGCGGCGGTGTGCGGCAGACCTGCCTCACGCATCTGCTGCAACAGGCGCTCTACCGGTGTTTTGACCTCATCGGCCAGTTGTTTCACCGTGACTTGCGTCATGCATTTCTCTCCTCAGGCCGCGCCTAATTACTCGAACCAGTGGGCTCGGGCGGCCATGATCAACTTGCCGGCACGATCATCGTCAATGCCGTCGATGTCGAGCAGGTCGTCAATAGACTGCTCGGCCAGGTCTTCGCGGGTAATTACGCCGCGCACCGCCAGTTCCATCGCCAAATCCTTGTCCATACCCTCAAGCGAGAGCAGGTCTTCGGCCGGATGGGCGTCTGCCAGCTTTTCCTCAGTAGCGATGGCTTTGGTCAACAAGCGATCCTTGGCACGAGCGCGAAGCTCGTTGACGATGTCTTCGTCAAAGCCGTCGATGTTGAGCATTTCTTCCAACGGTACGTAGGCAATCTCTTCCAGGCTGGTGAAGCCTTCGTCGACCAGCACCTGAGCCAGCTCTTCGTCGACTTCCAGCTCGTCGATGAAGTTGCGCAGGATGTCGCCGGTTTCCGCTTGTTGCTTAGCCTGGATGTCCGATTCGGTCATCACGTTCAGGGTCCAGCCAGTCAGCTGGCTCGCCAGACGCACGTTCTGACCACCACGACCGATGGCCTGAGCCAGATTGTCTGCGCCAACGGCGATGTCCATGGCGTGGGCATCTTCGTCAACGATGATGGCCGCCACTTCTGCCGGCGACATGGCATTGATCACGAACTGCGCCGGGTTGTCGTCCCACAGGACGATGTCGACACGCTCGCCACCCAACTCGCCCGACACGGCCTGGACACGCGAACCGCGCATACCGATGCACGCGCCCTGCGGGTCGATGCGTTTGTCCTTGGAGCGGACGGCGATCTTGGCGCGCGAACCCGGATCACGGGAAGCGGCCATGACTTCGATGAGGCCTTCAGCGATTTCCGGCACTTCGATACGGAACAGCTCGATCAGCATTTCCGGCGCGGTACGCGACAGGATCAGCTGCGGGCCACGGTTCTCGGTGCGGATTTCCTTGAGCAGCGCACGCAGACGCACGCCAACACGGAAGGTTTCGCGAGAGATGATGTCTTCACGGGCCAGCAACGCCTCAGCGTTATTACCCAGGTCGACGATCACGTTGTCGCGGGTCACTTTTTTCACGGTGCCGGAGATGATTTCTCCCAGGCGCTCGCGATAAGCGTCGACCACTTGAGCGCGCTCGGCTTCGCGCACTTTCTGCACGATGACCTGCTTGGCGGTCTGCGCAGCAATGCGGCCGAATTCGATGGATTCGATCTTTTCTTCGACGACGTCACCGACCTTGGCACCAGGATGCGTTTCAGCAACCTTGCTAGGCCAGGTTTCGATGGCCGGATCATCGAGATCATTCTCTTCGACGACCGTCCAGCGACGGAAAGTTTCGTAAGAACCGGTGTGGCGATTGATTTCCACACGCAGATCAACTTCGTCTTCAAAACGCTTTTTGGTAGCAGTGGCCAGAGCCAGCTCCAGCGCTTCAAAAATTACGCTTGCCGGTACGCCCTTTTCATTGGATACCGACTCAACAACCAGCAGTACTTCTTTGCTCATCGTACGCCTCGCCTTTCGCAAGCCATTGGATCCGCGGGATCCGCGTCTCAGTCAAAACTGGGAATAATGTTGGCCTTGTCGATCATATCGATCGGCAACAGGAACTCATGGTCATCTACCTGCACCACGACATCCTGTTCTTCTACACCGCGCAGAAGGCCCTGAAAGTTGCGTCGTCCTTCAAAAGGCGAGCGCAGCCTGATCTTTACTTGTTCACCGGCAAATTTGGCAAACTGCTCAAGAGTGAACAGTGGGCGTTCCATGCCAGGCGAGGAAACTTCAAGGGTGTATTCAACGGAGATCGGATCTTCAACATCCAGCACACCGCTGATCTGACGGCTGACGATGGCGCAATCGTCCACCAGTACGCCGCCTTCCTTATCGATATAAACGCGCAACATTGAGTGACGACCTTGAGCCGAGAACTCAATACCCCAGCATTCATAGCCCAGGGCCACGACCACCGGGGCCAACAAGGCCTGCAACTCTTCTAGCTTGCTCGACACCTGAACCCCCTCGTGCATGTATGTGCATGCTTTGCAAAATAAAAAAATGGGCGAAACGCCCATCCTTGAAACGCCGTCGAACAGCGGCGTTGAAAGTGTCCAGCTAACAAAAAGCCCCTTAAAAGGGGCTCCTTAAACTGGTTGCGGGGGCCGGATTTGAACCGACGACCTTCGGGTTATGAGCCCGACGAGCTACCAGACTGCTCCACCCCGCGACAAAGCTGGGGCGGAAGTATACGACCGATCCCCAGTAGGGTCAATGTAACCTTCCACCTGCAAGAAAGCCCGCAACAGCGGGCTCTCCTGACTAATTGGTACCGAGAAGGGGACTCGAACCCCTACACCCTATGGGCACAACCACCTCAAGGTTGCGTGTCTACCAATTCCACCACCTCGGCAATACTACGTTTGAAACCCTTCTTACTTCTGCTCTTGAGCTGGAGGTACGTCAGTCGCTGGAGTAGCCGACTTTTGCTCTTGAAGCACCGGGACATCATCAGAAGCCGGTTGTTGCTTTGGAACTTCCAACACTGCCGGATTTGGCAAACCTGCTTGAGTCAGCTGATGAGCCTTCTCTTTAGCAAAGTATCCTAACCCCAAGCTGGTTATGAAGAAACCGGCGGCAAGTATAGCAGTAAACTTACTAAGAAAGGTAGAGGAACCTTGGCTTCCGAACACAGTATTTGAAGCACCTGCTCCGAAAGACGCGCCAGCGTCCGCACCCTTACCCTGCTGCAGCAAAACCAGAGCAACTACGCCCAATGCACCCAGCAGATGAAAAACGACTACGACTGTTTCCAGCATTTTTTCAGTTTCCCGCGGCGCGACAGATCGCACCGAACTCATCTGCATTCAGGGAAGCTCCACCAATGAGCCCCCCATCGATATCCGGCATGCCGAACAGTTCGACCGCATTGGCCGCCTTCACGCTGCCGCCGTATAGAAGCCGCACATTTCGTGCGACCTCAGAATTCTCTGCCGCCAACTGCTCGCGAATGGCTTTATGCACATCCTGAGCCTGCTGCGGCGTTGCAGTCAGCCCGGTACCAATGGCCCAGACCGGCTCGTAAGCGATCACTGCATTGGCAAAAGCACCGACACCCAGCTCCTCGATGATGCTGCCCAGCTGACGCCCGACAACCTCAAGAGTCTTTCCGGCTTCGCGTTGCTCCAGGGTTTCCCCTACACACAACACCGGAATCAAGCCACATGCCTGTGCCGCTGCGAACTTGCGATTCAGCATTCCGTCTCGCTCGCCCATGATCTGGCGGCGTTCGGAGTGCCCGACAAGCACCAAGGAACAACCTGCATCCACCAACTGACTCGGTGCAATTTCACCGGTCAACGCACCTTGCATCGATTCCACCGCAGAGTTCTGCGCGCCGACCGAAATCGACTTTCCTTTCAAGCCATCAATCACTTGATTGATATGCAGGCAAGGCGGGAATACCGCGACATCAACACCGCTTGGCAAGGCCAGATGACGAAGGCCATTGATCAGCTCAGCGACGCTGGCGCGGGTACCGTGCATCTTCCAGTTACCAGCTACCATAGGGCGACGCATGCTGTACCTCGTCGGTCAAAGTGGGCGCAGATGTTACCCAACACAATCATGGCTGGCAAGCCGTATCAGGCAGAAACTTCAGTTACCAGTTTTGCCAGTTCTTCGGCATAGCTGCGAACTTGGGTTTCGTCCTCGCCTTCGACCATGACACGCACCAGAGGCTCTGTCCCGGACTTGCGCAGAAGCACACGCCCACGACCCGCCATCGCCTCGGTCACACGCTTGCTGGCTTCCTTGACAGCCGGATGATCGAGCGGGCTGTCGCCACCGCCGAAACGGACATTGATCAACACCTGAGGGCACTTGCGCAACGCCTGACGAGTTTGCGCCAGACCTTCGTTTCGGGTTTTCAGCGCCATCAACACCTGCAGGGCTGCGATGATCGCATCACCTGTCGTGGTGTGGTTGAAGCAGACGACATGCCCCGAGTTCTCGCCACCCACCAGCCAATCGCGCTCAAGCAGCTCGGCAATCACATAACGGTCGCCGACATTTGCACGCACGAACGGAATACCGAGATCCGCCAGCGCCAGCTCCAGGCCAAGGTTGCTCATCAGCGTACCGACCACGCCTCCCTGCAATTTGCCACGCTCATGCAGGTCGCGCGCAATAATGAAGATCAGCTCGTCACCATCAACAATTGCACCCGTGTGATCAACCATCAGTACCCGGTCGCCATCGCCGTCAAATGCGATACCCAGGTCGGCATGCTCGGCAAGTACCGCAGCCTGCAGCTGCCCCATGTGCGTCGAGCCGCAGTTGTCGTTGATGTTCAGACCGTTTGGCTGGGCGGACAACACCACAACTTCGGCACCCAGCTCGCGGAATACACTTGGCGCGACTTTATAGGTCGCTCCGTGTGCGCAATCGATCACGATCTTGAGACCGGCAAAACTGGTGTTGGTCGGCACACTGCTCTTGCAGAACTCGATGTATCGGCCGGACGCGTCATTGATTCGCGATACCTTGCCGATCTTGCTCGACTCGACAACAGTCATCGGCGCATCGAGCAACTCCTCGATCATCAGCTCCAGCTCATCCGGCAACTTGGTGCCGCGACCGGAGAAAAACTTGATGCCGTTATCGTCGTGAGGATTGTGCGATGCACTGATCACGATTCCAGCTTCTGCCTGGAAAGTACGCGACAGGTAGGCGATAGCCGGCGTCGGCATCGGACCGAGCAGCATCACATCAGCACCCGCCGACGTCAGGCCAGCTTCCAGCGCCGACTCGAACATATAACCGGAGATTCGTGTGTCCTTGCCAACAAGTACCTTGCAGGCACCCATCTTCCGGAATGCCATGCCCGCAGCCCAGCCGAGCTTGAGCATGAAGTCAGGCGTAATCGGATATTCACCGACACGACCACGAATGCCGTCGGTACCAAAGTATTTCTTGCTCATAAGTGCTCCATCATTCTTATTCGGCTGATTCCACGGCCGCGATCATCCGCACAACATCCACCGTCTCCGCCACGTCATGGACGCGCAATATACGCGCCCCCTTGACGGACGCCAGCGCCGCCAGGGCCAAACCACCATGCAGACGCTCGCCCACAGGACGATTCAGAGCCTGCCCAATCATGCTTTTTCGCGAGACACCAACCAGCAGAGGTCGCCCCAATGAATGAAGGGCATCCATATGCTTGAACAAGCTTAGATTGTGCTGCAGGGTTTTGGCGAAGCCGAAGCCAGGATCAAGAATGATCCGCTCGGCAGGAATGCCGACCGAAGCACATCGCTCCATACGCTCGGCGAGAAACTCACTCACTTCCCGGGTGACATCCTGATATTGCGGATTGTCCTGCATGTCACCTGGTTCACCCAGCATGTGCATCAGACAGACCGGCAACCCGGTGGCTGCAGCGGCATCCAGTGCACCGTCACGCTGCAGCGATCTAACGTCATTGATCAACCCGGCACCCAGTCGCGCAGTTTCCCGCATGACCGCCGGAGTCGACGTATCGACCGAAATGATCACATCCAGCTCACGATTGATCAGCTCCACGATCGGCGCCACACGCTCCAGCTCTTCGAGTGGCGAAACCGCTCGCGCACCAGGCCGAGTGGACTCTCCGCCAACATCGATCAGCGTCGCACCGGCCAAAACCATTGCCTCGGCATGACGCAGGGCCGCGTCAAGCTGGCTGTATCGGCCACCATCGGAGAAGGAGTCGGGAGTGACATTGAGAATGCCCATGACATGTGTCCGGGCCAAATCAAGAACCCGGTTGCCGCAAGGCAACCGGGTCAGGGACTGTACAGAAGTCATTTCAAACCTTAAACGTCAGCAGCCGGACCGCCAATCGGTGTTTCCGGACGCTCATCCTGAACCACCGGAGGAGGCGTGCCAGTGCCGGTGCCACCCGACCAGTCACGAGGTTCGCGAGGCGTGCGACCCGCCATGATGTCGTCGATCTGTTCGGCATCGATCGTCTCGTACTTCATCAAGGCATCTGCCATGGCATCGAGCTTGTCGCGATTGTCGGTCAGGATCTGCTTGGCGGTGCCGTAGCACTGATCGATGATGCTGCGCACTTCCGAGTCGATCAGCTTGGCCGTTTCGCCCGAGAAGCTGGCGTTCTGACCGCCACCGCCACGACCGAGGAACACCTCACCTTCTTCTTCCGCATACATCAACGGACCGAGTTTTTCAGACAGGCCCCACTTGGTCACCATGTTCCGTGCAATCTGGCTGGCACGCATGATGTCGTTAGAGGCGCCGGTAGTCACCCCGTCGAAGCCCAGTGTCATTTCTTCGGCGATACGGCCGCCGTACAGCGAGCAGATCTGGCTGATCAGTGCGCGCTTGGACAGGCTGTAACGATCTTCTTCCGGCAGGAACATGGTCACACCCAACGCGCGACCGCGCGGGATGATCGACACTTTGTAGACCGGATCATGCTCGGGCACAACGCGACCGACGATAGCGTGACCCGCTTCGTGGTAGGCCGTGTTCTGCTTTTCTTTCTCGGACATGACCATGGATTTGCGCTCGGCGCCCATCATGATCTTGTCTTTGGCCAGCTCGAACTCTTTCATCTCGACGATGCGCTTGCCGGCACGGGCAGCGAACAGCGAAGCTTCGTTGACCAGGTTGGCAAGATCGGCACCGGAGAAACCCGGAGTACCCCGTGCGATAACGGCCGGAGCGACGTCGTCACCCATTGGCACTTTACGCATGTGCACCTTGAGGATCTGCTCGCGACCACGGATGTCCGGCAGACCGACCACCACCTGACGGTCGAAACGACCCGGACGCAGCAGGGCCGGGTCCAGCACGTCAGGACGGTTGGTTGCAGCGATGACGATGATGCCGTCATTCATTTCGAAGCCGTCCATCTCCACCAGCAACTGGTTGAGGGTCTGCTCGCGCTCGTCGTGACCGCCACCCATGCCCGCGCCACGATGGCGACCAACGGCGTCGATCTCGTCGATGAAGATAATGCAGGGTGCGTGTTTCTTGGCCTGTTCGAACATGTCGCGAACACGGCTGGCACCGACACCGACGAACATTTCGACGAAGTCGGAACCGGAAATGGTGAAGAACGGCACCTTGGCTTCGCCGGCAATTGCCTTGGCCAGCAAGGTCTTACCGGTGCCCGGAGGACCAACCATCAGCACGCCGCGAGGAATGCGGCCGCCCAGGCGCTGGAACTTGCCCGGATCACGGAGGAACTCGACCAGTTCGCCAACTTCTTCCTTGGCTTCGTCGCAACCGGCAACGTCAGCCAGGGTGGTTTTCACCTGATCTTCGGACAGCAGACGCGCCTTGCTCTTGCCAAAGCTCATCGGCCCGCCCTTGCCGCCCGCACCGCCCTGCATCTGGCGCATGAAGAACATGAACACCGCGATGATCACCAGGATCGGGAAGCTGGCTACCAGAAGCTGGGTCCAGATGCTTTGCTGCTCAGGCTGCTTGCCTTCGACCACGACGTGATTGTCGACCAGGTCGCCGATCAGGCCGTTGTCCTGGATTGCCGGACGAATGGTCTTGAAGCTGTCGCCATCGTTGCGCTTGCCGGTAATCACGTAGCCGTCGACGGCCACGCGCTCGACCTTGCCATCCTTGACCTGCTGGATGAAGTCGGAATAGTTGAGGGTCTGCGGCTCGTTAGGGCTGGAGAAGTTGTTCATCACCGTCACCAGGACAGCCGCGATGATCAACCACAGGATCAGATTCTTTGCCATATCGTTCAATTAACTACCCTCTGAAGCAAGCTCCGCTACTGGCGCGCGCTTCGCATGATATTCACCGGCCTAACTTACTACATTACCTACAGCTCTGGCAGGCGCCGTCTGTAACCCTTTGTGAAACACTTTCTACACAATATTCGCTTATGCACGCGGGGCGAAATACGAAAAACCTATCACCCCGCCAAAAAACCTTGTTTTACTCGCTGCGACCGCGATAACCCCAAGCCAGCATGTATTGCTCGCGGGAACTGTCGCGGGAAGAGTCCGGCTTGATCATCTGGACCTTGTCGAATTTCCGACGAGCGTCCTTCAGGTAAACATCGAACCCTTCACCCTGAAAAATCTTGATCAGGAAATTGCCGCCCGGCTTGAGAATCCGCTCCGCCAGGTCAAGCGCCAGCTCGCAAAGAAACATGGCTTTCGGCATATCTACGGCAGGCGTACCACTCATATTGGGGGCCATATCGGAAATCACAAGGTCCACCTGTGAATTACCCACCGCCTCAAGGATTTGAGCGAGCACTTCATCCTGAGTGAAATCCCCCTGAATGAAGGTCACGTCAGGAATACTGTCCATTTCCAGGATGTCCGAGGCGATCAGACGCCCCTGGCCACCGATCAGTCGACTGGTGACCTGAGACCAGCCGCCGGGCGCCGCGCCAAGATCGACCACGCTCATGCCTGGGCGGATCAGCTTGTATTTCTCCTGGACTTCCAGAAGCTTGTAACTCGCACGCGAGCGGTAGCCATCCTTCTGCGCCTGTTTCACATAAGGATCGTTGACATGTCGTTTCAGCCAACCAAGGCTTGTCTTGGAACGCGCCATTGGGCACCTCGTTGATTAGGGTCGTGATTAATTGGGCGGATCCACGAGCCCTCGGGTAAAATGGCCGCCATTTTACAGAATCCAGACGAAAGGGTCAGATTATGCCGCTCACTCCAGAGCAGAAGAAACAGTACAAATCCATTGGCCACCACCTCAAACCAGTTTTGACGGTGGCTGACAACGGTTTGACTGAGGGTGTTTTAGCCGAACTCGAACGCGCATTGGCGGATCACGAGCTGATCAAGATCAAGCTCAACATTCTCGATCGCGAGGCGCGCCTGGCGTCCGTTGCAGAGCTGTGCAAGGTCGGCAAGGCCGATCTGGTTCAGGTCATCGGCAAGATGGCACTGATTTATCGCAAGAACTTCAGCGTCAACAAGCAGCTGTCGAACGTCCATCGCTTCAAGTGATGACAAGGGTCAAGGGTGTGCTTCGCGCACCCTGCCACTCCACCCTGGCACCGGCTGCATCACCAGAACCAGCCCGGAAAAGCCCAGAACAAGATAGCTGAACACCTGCCAGCGCTGCGCATCCGGCCAGCCGACTCGCACTGCGACATACATCGCACTTGCATACAACGCCATCAGCAGCACTTGCCCGCGAAAATCTCGCCATAGACTGGCAAGGCCTTCGGTCCGTACCAGCACCAAAGCCTGAAAAACCACGCACACGGCAGCAAAACCCACCACCGGCATTTCAAACGCACTGGCGACTTCGTCGATCAGCAGCGGCGCCAGACCAATCTGGCCCAGCACCGGCCGCAGACCGAGGTGCACCAGCCATAAACCGCCGACCCACAACATCTGGGTCAGCTGCCAGAGCATGGCGCCCGCCTGCAGCGGGCGCCCTGTTTCAGATGTGACGGACTTCGACAATCTCATACTCGATATCGCCGCCTGGCGTTTTCACGACGACCGTGTCGCCCTCTTCCTTGGCAATCAAGGCGCGGGCGATCGGCGAGCCGACCGAAATCTTGCCGAGCTTGATGTCCGCCTCGTCTTCACCAACGATCTGGTAAGTCACGCTTTCATCGGTCTCGACGTTGGCGATCTCGACGGTAGTGCCGAAAATCACTTTGCCGGTGTGCGGAATGGTCGTCACATCAATGATCACGGCATTCTGCATGCGACCTTCGATGTCACGGATCCGCGCCTCGACCATGCCCTGCTGTTCGCGGGCGGCATGGTATTCGGCGTTTTCCTTCAAGTCACCCAACTCGCGGGCCGTACCGATGTCCTGGCTGAGCTTCGGACGAACGACCTTGGTCAGATGAGCATGTTCTTCTTCCAGGGCTTTCGCGCCCTGGACGGTCATTGGGTATTTATTCATGCCTTCAATCCTGCGTGTAGATCCTGCAAGCGGCGCACGGTCTTCTCGGGACCGAACTTCAGCGCTTCGCAGATGGCTTCGCCAGCAGCAATGGTGGTGGTGCAGTAGATCTTGTGCTGCAAGGCGTTACGACGAATGGAGTAAGAGTCGGCGATCGACTGACGACCTTCGGTGGTGTTGATGATCAGCGTGACTTCGTCATTCTTGATCATGTCGACCACGTGCGGACGACCCTCGGTCACCTTGTTCACACGACGCACTTTCAGACCTGCAGCCTCGATCAGCTTGGCAGTGCCGGCAGTGGCGACCACTTCGAAGCCCAAGTTGATCAGATCACGCGCCACACCTGCAACCAGCGGCTTGTCGTCATCACGTACGCTGATGAATGCGGTACCGCCGGTCGGCAGCACTTCGCTCGCGCCCATCTGGGCTTTGGCAAAGGCTTCGCCGAAGGTGTCGCCGACGCCCATCACTTCACCGGTGGACTTCATCTCCGGGCCGAGGATCGGGTCAACGCCAGGGAATTTGGCGAACGGGAACACCGCCTCTTTCACGCTGTAGAAGTTCGGGATGATTTCCTTGGTGAAGCCGATTTCCTTCAGGGTTTTACCAGCCATCACGCGAGCCGCGATCATGGCCAGGGAAACACCGATGCACTTCGACACGAACGGTACGGTACGGGAAGCACGCGGGTTGACTTCGATGACGTAGATGTCTTCGCCTTGCAGGGCCAGCTGAACGTTCATCAGGCCGACCACGCCCAGCTCCAGGGCCATTTTCTTGACCTGCTCGCGCATCTCGTCCTGGATGTGCGCCGGCAGCGAGTACGGCGGCAGCGAGCACGCGGAGTCACCGGAGTGAACGCCCGCCTGTTCGATGTGCTGCATGATCGCGCCGATCACTACGTCCTTGCCGTCGCAGACCGCATCCACGTCCATCTCGATGGCGCAGTTGAGGAAGTGGTCGAGCAGCACCGGGCTGTCGTTCGACACTTGCACCGCGTCACGCAGGTAACGCTTGAGCTCTTCTTCCTTGTAGACGATCTCCATCGCACGGCCGCCCAGTACGTAGGACGGACGCACCACCAGCGGGTAACCGATCTTCGCGGCAGCGCGAACGGCTTCGTCTTCGCTACGCACGGTGGCGTTTGGCGGCTGACGCAGGTTCAGGCGCTCGACCATCTGCTGGAAGCGCTCACGGTCTTCGGCACGGTCGATAGCGTCAGGGCTGGTGCCGATGATCGGCACGCCGGCCGCTTCGAGGGCGCGAGCCAGTTTCAGCGGAGTCTGGCCACCGTACTGGACGATCACACCTTTCGGCTTCTCGACACGGCAGATTTCCAGCACGTCTTCCAGGGTCACCGGCTCGAAATACAGACGGTCGGAAGTGTCGTAGTCAGTGGAAACGGTTTCCGGGTTGCAGTTGACCATGATGGTTTCGTAGCCGTCTTCGCGCAGGGCGAGAGCGGCGTGTACGCAGCAGTAGTCGAACTCGATGCCCTGGCCGATACGGTTCGGACCACCACCCAGAATCATGATCTTGTCGCGGCCGGACGGCGCGGCTTCGCACTCTTCCTCGTAAGTCGAGTACAGGTAAGCGGTGTCGGTGGCAAACTCGGCGGCGCAGGTATCGACGCGCTTGTAGACCGGGAACACTTCCAGCTTTTGACGGTGAGTGCGCAGGTTCTTCTCGGTCACGCCCAGCAGCTTGGCCAGACGCTGGTCGGAGAAACCTTTACGCTTGAGCTTGAACATCAGGTCGCGGTCGATAGCGGACAGACCCAGGGTCTTGACCTTCTCTTCGTCCTTGATCAGATCTTCGATCTGCACCAGGAACCACGGGTCGATCATGTTCATGCCGAAGATTTCTTCGACAGTCATGCCGGCGCGGAAAGCGTCCGCCACGTACCAGATACGCTCGGCGCCCGGCACGGTCAGTTCGCGCTTGAGCACGCTCATGCTTTCCGGGTTGCTCAGGTCGACTTTCTCGTCCAGACCGCAAACGCCGACTTCCAGACCGCGCAGGGCTTTCTGCAGGGATTCCTGGAAGGTACGGCCGATGGCCATGACTTCACCAACCGACTTCATTTGAGTGGTCAGGCGTGCGTCAGCGTTGGCGAACTTCTCGAAGGCGAAGCGTGGCAGCTTGGTCACGACGTAGTCGATGGACGGCTCGAAGGACGCCGGGGTCTTGCCGCCGGTGATGTCGTTCGACAGCTCGTCGAGGGTGTAGCCGACTGCCAGTTTGGCCGCGACCTTGGCAATCGGGAAACCGGTGGCTTTCGAAGCCAGGGCCGACGAACGCGATACACGCGGGTTCATTTCGATCACGACCATGCGGCCGGTGTCCGGGCAGATACCGAACTGAACGTTGGAACCGCCGGTCTCGACGCCGATCTCGCGCAGTACCGCCAGCGAGGCGTTACGCAGGATCTGGTATTCCTTGTCGGTCAGGGTCTGAGCCGGGGCAACAGTGATCGAGTCACCGGTGTGCACGCCCATCGGGTCGAAGTTTTCGATGGAGCAGACGATGATGCAGTTGTCCTTTTTGTCGCGGACAACTTCCATTTCATATTCTTTCCAGCCGATCAGCGATTCGTCGATCAGCAGTTCCTTGGTCGGCGACAGGTCCAGACCACGGGCGCAGATTTCTTCGAACTCTTCACGGTTGTAAGCGATACCGCCACCGGTGCCGCCCATGGTGAAGGACGGACGGATGATGCACGGGAAGCCCAGGCGCTCAAGCACCGCGTTGGCTTCTTCCATGCTGTGGGCGATACCGGAACGCGGGCATTCCAGGCCGATGGCTTTCATCGCCTTGTCGAAACGCGAACGGTCTTCAGCCTTGTCGATGGTGTCGGCGTTGGCGCCGATCATCTCTACGCCGAACTTCTCCAGAACGCCTTCGCGCTCCAGGTCCAGGGCGCAGTTCAGAGCAGTCTGGCCACCCATGGTTGGCAGCACCGCATCCGGACGCTCTTTTTCGATGATCTTGGCAACGGTCTGCCACTTGATCGGCTCGATGTAGGTGGCGTCCGCCATGTCCGGGTCGGTCATGATGGTGGCCGGGTTGGAGTTCACCAGGATGACGCGGTAACCCTCTTCGCGCAGGGCTTTGCAAGCCTGGGCGCCGGAGTAGTCGAATTCGCAGGCCTGGCCGATAACGATCGGGCCAGCGCCGAGAATCAGGATGCTTTTAATGTCTGTACGTTTTGGCATGGGTTTGTCACTCAAATCCGCAGGTCAGTCGGCAAGCCGTCTTGATCGATTTCTGAAGTCCCGAGGGGGCCGCCGGTTCCGGGGCCGCCCTCGAGGGGCTTCTCGCTACAGTCTCAAGGCGAGCGCTTAGCGTCGCTTGGCCATCTCGTTGATGAAGCGGTCAAACAGAGGGGCCACATCGTTCGGGCCCGGGCTCGCTTCAGGGTGACCCTGGAAGCTGAACGCGCTCTTGTCGGTGCGCTCGATGCCTTGCAGGGTGCCGTCGAACAGCGATTTGTGGATCGCGCGGACGTTGGCTGGCAGGGTCGCTTCGTCAACCGCAAAACCGTGGTTCTGGCTGGTGATCATCACGACGCCAGTGTCCAGATCCTGAACCGGGTGGTTGGCACCGTGGTGACCGTGGCCCATTTTCAGGGTCTTGGCGCCGGAGGCCAGGGCCAGCAGCTGGTGACCGAGGCAGATGCCGAACACCGGAGTTTCGGTTTCCAGCACTTCCTTGATCGCCTTGATCGCGTAGTCGCAAGGCTCTGGATCGCCAGGGCCGTTGGACAGGAACACGCCATCCGGATTCAGGGCCAGCACGTCGGCAGCCGGGGTTTGCGCCGGCACCACGGTCACGCGGCAACCGCGCTCGACCAGCATGCGCAGGATGTTGACCTTGACGCCGTAGTCATAGGCGACCACGTGGTAAGGCAGCTCGGAGGCTTCGATGGTCGCGTGGCTGTCGGTCTTCAGATCCCAGACAGTGGAGCGCCATTCGTATTGGGTCTTGGTGCTGACGACTTTCGCCAGGTCCATGCCCTTCAGGCCCGGGAAGCCTTGCGCAGCGGCGATGGCCGCTTCTTCGGAGATGTTGTCGCCGGCCATGATGCAGCCGTTCTGTGCGCCTTTTTCACGCAGGATGCGGGTCAGGCGACGGGTGTCGATACCAGCGATTGCCACAACGTTGTTGGCTTTCAGGTAGTCGGACAGGGACATCGTGTTACGCCAGTTGCTCGCTACCAGCGGCAGGTCACGGATGACCAGGCCAGCGGACCAGACGCGATTGGACTCGGCGTCCTCCGGCGTGGTGCCGGTGTTGCCGATGTGCGGGTAAGTCAGGGTAACGATCTGTTGGGCGTAGGAAGGATCGGTAAGGATTTCCTGATAGCCGGTCATTGCGGTGTTGAACACCACCTCACCAACGGTCTGACCGTCGGCTCCAATGGCTTCGCCGCGAAAAATGCTGCCATCAGCAAGGGCGAGTATGGCTGGCTTAGTCAAGAAGACCTCCCGTAAATAACGCATGAAAGGGCAATCGCAGGTTGTAAAAAAGCGGAGTGACGTATGGACACGTCACCCCGCTTCTTCACTGAATTATTCTGCGCGCTTTTAGTGGACACACTAAAGCTGTAGCTTACAGCAAAGACCTAAAACCCGAAAGGGCTGAACCGCTACAAACCCGTCACCCCAAAGGCTGGCGGTATGCCACCACGCCACAGGGACGGTTGACACGACCTAGACCCTGTCTAGAATAGGTACCCATCCTAAGTTTCGAAAAAGAAACACTGAATGAGTACCCATATCAGCATTGCTGACGCCGCCTTACTACTTAACGTCAGTACGCAGCGAGTCAGAACCCTTTGCCGTAGCGGCGCAATCCAGTCCGGAAAAATCGGTAAAACCTGGATCGTCGATCAAGCCAGCTTAAAGAATTACGGGCTCCGAACCGCACATATGATTGCAGAAGACCATCCCGCCTACCCCGTACAAGCATCATCAAACGCGCGCAGACCAATCGCACTGAGCTTTTTCTCTGGGGCCATGGGCCTTGATCTTGGCCTTGAAAAAGCCGGGTTCGATATTCGTCTTGCCTGCGAATCGAACAAACATTGCCGACAGACCATCGCGCTTAACAGACCCAATACCGCGCTGCTTGGCGATATAAACGACTGCACCATGGAACAGGTGTTAGAAGCAGCACAAGTCACTCACCAAGAGGTGGATCTCATTGTCGGAGGGCCGCCCTGCCAGGCTTTCAGTACAGCAGGCAAACGCAAGGCGTTCAACGATGATCGCGGTAACGCATTCCTCAAATACATCGACCTTGCCATAGAAATTCGCCCACGCTTCATTGTCATAGAGAATGTACGCGGCCTACTTTCCTGCCCAATGGATCACCGGCCACACAATCAACGTGGTACTGATTTTCCTGATTTATCCCTCGACGAAATGAAAGGCGGAGCGCTCAATTTCGTCATAAGCGTGCTCAAACGCGCGGGCTACAAATGCACCTTTAACTTGTACAACTCGGCAAATTTCGGAACACCGCAGATTCGCGAGCGAGTCATCATCGTATGCTCTCGCGATGGCAAAGAGGCGCCATTTCTCACGCCAACTCACTCTGAAGATGGCTCTCATAGCCTGCCGAAATGGAACAGCTTCCGCAGCGCGGTCAAAGGCCTAGAGCAGCATACCCACCTAAACTTTCCAGAAAAACGACTTAAATATTACCGCATGCTCAAAGCCGGAGAGAACTGGCGCAGCCTTACGCCGATTTTGCAACAAGAAGCACTTGGAAAATCGTATTTTTCAGGCGGCGGCAAAACCGGGTTTCTACGACGTCTTCACTGGGAAAAACCGTCGCCAACTTTAGTGACTCACCCAGCGATGCCAGCAACTGACCTCGCACACCCGGAAGAAGATCGACCACTGTCGATCCAGGAATATAAACGTATCCAAGAATTTCCAGATGACTGGCAATTGGCCGGCCCCCTAATTGAACAATATAAGCAAGTAGGCAATGCAGTGCCTGTTAGCCTCGGGTATGCGGTAGGAAAGCTAATCCGCGAACTTCTAAACGGAAACAACCTAACACCACCTAAAGATTTTCGCTTTTCGCGCTATCAGGCAACGTCGCATACTGACTGGTTACAACTGTTCGAACAACAGAAACAGAAGCACCAGTTCAGTCTGGAGCTTGCTTGACTTACAGGTGGGCGGGCTTGCGCCTGCTCACCTTCGGCTGCTCGATTGATGAGTTTAGCTGAACTAGACGATCCCATCGAATGGCCCCCTCCTCGTCGCAAAACTCGATAGTAAATTCCCTAGTAAACTTATTAACCATCTGAGCGTAAGACGCTTGGAACTCGGCATTGCGCTCCTGAGCCTGATACCCCAAAGGCTCAATTAGCTCAACATATAGATTTTCATCCCCAGAAATAAACTCCCAGAACCGCTGCCCACAAAGCTTGCTGTAGTCCCCCTTGTCCGGCTTATTGTCTCGACCATAGCAACAGCCGTTTACCGCAACGATATTCAGTCCAGATTGACTGGTTCGCAAAGTGCGTTGCGCTGTTTTGAAGTTGGAGCGCATTTGAGCAATTTGCGAGCTATTACCCCAGTTAGGGCCGGACTTAATCGCCACCAAGTGACGACGGCCGCTTTTGTCAAATTCCAGATCAACGCCCGCAACGGCCGATTTCCAACCACCGTAAGTTTTGCCATTAATAAATATCGCCAACCCCTCCAGCCAATCTCCAAACAACGTCTCCTCATTGGAGGAGACGTGCGCATCGAGAATCCCGCGGACAATTTGCTCTGCTGTCTGTACGTTTTTTGCTTTAAACATGTAGGGATTTTTACGCTTGAGGACATCTTTAAGCCTCAACAACGACAGGCTATCTAAGCGCTTCTGATGAAATATGCCGATATTCTCTTCAACATATTTAGCCACGTCGGCCAGATCTAAGGGTCGCATCCGCCACATTCCCTATTCGAATGAAATTTTAGGCAAAACAAAGGCGCTTTACGCGCCTTAGTTTTTAAGAAGCAGTAGCTTACTTCAAATCGAGCACGTCCTGCATGTCGTAAAGACCCGGTTCACGAGCATCCAGCCACAGCGCTGCACGCACCGCACCCTTGGCGAATGTCATGCGGCTCGAAGCCTTGTGGGTGATTTCCAGACGCTCGCCCTCGCAGGCAAACAGCACCGTGTGATCGCCCACCACATCACCGCCGCGAACAGTGGCGAAACCGATGGTTTCACGTTCACGCGCACCGGTGTGACCTTCGCGACCATAGACCGCGACCTTCTGCAGATCACGATCCAGCGCACTGGCGATCACTTCACCCATGCGCAGGGCCGTGCCCGATGGCGCATCGATCTTGTGACGGTGATGGGTTTCGATGATTTCGATGTCTGCGTCATCACCCAACACCCGCGCAGCCATGTCGAGCAGTTTCAGCGACAGGTTGACGCCAACACTGAAGTTAGCCGCGAACACGATCGGAATATCCTTGCCCGCCTCGGCCAGCAACTGCTTCTGGGCAGCATCCAGCCCGGTCGTGCCGATCACCATCGCCTTGCCGGCCTTGCGGCAGAAGGCCAGGTTTTTCAGCATGACTTCCGGCAGGGTGAAGTCGATCAAGACATCGAACTCTTCTGCGACCGATTCCAGATTTCCGGACAACGGCACGCCGATTCGACCGAGCGAAGCCAGCTCACCGGCATCCACCCCGATCAGCGTACTGCCAGGGCGAACGATGGCCGCCGTCAAACCGGTCAGCGGCGCGCGCTGCTGCACGGCCTCGACCAGAATCTTGCCCATGCGCCCGGCGGCGCCCATCACAGCTATACGTCGCATGCCGACTCCTTACAGATCGCCGAAGAAGCGCTTCACGCCATCGAACCAACCGGTGGTTTTCGGCGAGTGGCTGTTGTCATCCGCCAGAGAGCTGCGGAACTCTTCGAGCAATTCACGCTGACGACGGTTCAGATTGACCGGGGTCTCGACTGCCACACGGCACATCAGATCACCTGCACCGCCACCACGCACCGGCGCCACGCCCTTGCCGCGCACGCGGAACTGCTTGCCGGTCTGAGTCCCTTCCGGAATCTTCAGCTTGACGCGACCGTCGAGGGTCGGGATTTCCAGCTCGCCACCCAGCGCCGCATCGACAAAGCTGATCGGCACTTCGCAGAACAGGTGCTTGCCGTCACGCTGGAAGATCGCGTGCTCGCGCACGTTGATCACCACATACAGGTCGCCGGTCGGGCCACCCTGAGTGCCCGCCTCGCCTTCGCCGGACAGACGAATGCGGTCACCGGTATCGACACCGGCCGGCACTTTGACGGAGAGGGTTTTGTATTCTTCGACGCGACCGTCACCGTGGCAGGAGTCGCACGGATCGGAAATGATCTTGCCCTGGCCATGGCAGCGCGGGCAGGTCTGTTGTACGGAGAAGAAGCCTTGCTGCATGCGCACCTGGCCGATGCCGCCGCACGTCGGGCACGTCGATGGCGACGAACCTTTCTTGGCACCCGAACCATCGCATGGTTTGCAGTTCACCAGTGTCGGAACGCGGATATTCACGGTGGTACCACGCACCGCTTCTTCCAGGTTCAGCTCCAGGGTGTAGCGCAAGTCGCTGCCACGCTGGGCGCCGCCACGGGAACCACCGCGACCGCCACCGAAGAAGTCACTGAAGACATCACCGAAAATATCGGAGAAGTTCTGACCGCCGAAACCGGCACCGCCGCCACCCATGCTTGGGTCGACACCGGCATGGCCGTACTGATCGTACGCCGCGCGCTTGCTGGAATCGGACAATACTTCGTAGGCCTCATTGGCCTCTTTGAACAGCTCTTCCGATGCTTTGTCATCGGGATTACGGTCCGGGTGATGCTTCATCGCCAGACGGCGATAGGCCTTTTTCAGGTCTGCTTCGCTTGAGCCGCGCTCAACACCCAACACTTCGTAATAGTCACGCTTAGCCATAAGTTCTTCATACTCTTGAGGACGTTCGGCAAACCCCTCCTGAGCTTCGCCAAACTCGTTGAGCCCCAATACAGGCCCGGACCCAACTCACGTCAATTCAACGATCCTGGTCTTTGATTCATGCGGTACTTGCGGCGCGAAAAGCAGGAGCATTTCCGGCCATACCGCCAACACGCGAAGCTTGTCGCATGCTGTAAAAATTCGCGTAGTCCAGATACGCCAACGCGGGAGCAAGCTCCCGCGCGGCGACATCCTACCAGTCAGTGCCCAAAGGCAGTCAACCGGCCGACCAACAACTTACTTGTGGTCTTTGACTTCTTCGAACTCGGCATCGACAACATCGTCAGCCTTTTCAGCTTTCTCTGCGTGCGGTGCCGCGCCTTCGGCAGGCTGAGCCTGTTCGGCGTACATCTTCTGAGCAACCGGCGCAGAGACCTTCGACAGTTCTTCAACCTTGGCGTCGATGGCAGCCTTGTCGTCGCCTTTGACGGCGGCTTCCAGGGCAACCACAGCGGCTTCGATTGCAGTCTTCTCTTCTGCAGTCACTTTGTCGCCAGCGTCAGCGATCATCTTGCGAGTCGAGTGAACCAGTGCATCACCCTGGTTACGGGCAGCGGCCAGCTCTTCGAACTTGCGGTCTTCCTCGGCGTTCAGCTCGGCGTCGCGCACCATCTTCTGGATTTCTTCATCCGACAGACCGGAGTTGGCCTTGATGGTGATCTTCTGCTCTTTGCCGGTCGCCTTGTCTTTCGCACCGACGTGCAGGATGCCGTTGGCGTCGATGTCGAAGGTCACTTCGATCTGTGGCACACCGCGTGGCGCTGGTGGAATCTCGGCCAGGTCGAACTTGCCCAGGGACTTGTTCTGTGCGGCTTGCTTGCGCTCACCTTGCAGGACGTGAATGGTCACGGCGCCCTGGTTGTCGTCGGCAGTCGAGAACACTTGCGATTTCTTGGTAGGAATCGTGGTGTTTTTCTCGATCAGCGCGGTCATCACGCCGCCCATGGTTTCGATACCCAGGGTCAGCGGGCTGACGTCGAGCAGCAGAACGTCTTTCACGTCACCGGCCAGAACAGCGCCCTGGATGGCAGCACCCATGGCAACGGCTTCGTCCGGGTTCACGTCTTTACGAGCTTCTTTACCGAAGAAATCGGTAACAGCCTTCTGCACCAGAGGCATACGAGTCTGGCCACCGACCAGAATCACGTCGTCAATTTTGCTGGCGTCGATGCCGGCGTCTTTCAGAGCGATGCGGCATGGCTCGATGGTGCGGTTCACCAGATCTTCAACCAGCGACTCGAGCTTGGCACGAGAGATCTTCACGTTCAGGTGCTTAGGACCGGTCGCATCTGCTGTGATGTACGGCAGGTTGACGTCGGTCGACTGCGAGGAAGACAGCTCGATCTTGGCTTTCTCGGCGGCTTCTTTCAGACGCTGCAGGGCCAGTGGATCGTTCTTCAGGTCCATGCCGGACTCTTTCTTGAACTCGTCGACGAGGTAGTCGATCAGGCGCATGTCGAAGTCTTCACCACCCAGGAAGGTATCACCGTTGGTGGCCAGTACTTCGAACTGGTGCTCGCCGTCAACTTCAGCGATTTCGATCACGGAAACGTCGAAGGTACCACCACCCAGGTCGTAAACGATCACGGTGTGATCGCCCTTGGCCTTGTCCATACCGTAAGCCAGAGCAGCTGCGGTTGGTTCGTTGATGATACGTTTTACGTCCAGACCGGCGATGCGACCGGCATCTTTGGTCGCCTGACGCTGGCTGTCGTTGAAGTAGGCCGGAACGGTGATCACCGCTTCGGTCACGGCTTCGCCGAGGTAGTCTTCGGCGGTCTTCTTCATCTTCTTCAGGACTTCGGCGCTGATTTGCGGCGGAGCCATCTGCTTGCCGGAAGCCTCGACCCAAGCGTCACCATTGTTGGCCTTGACGATCTTGTAAGGCACCAGCTTGATGTCTTTCTGCACGACTTCTTCGTCGAAGCGGCGGCCGATCAGACGCTTCACCGCGAACAGTGTGTTGTGCGGGTTGGTCACAGCCTGACGCTTGGCGGACTGGCCGACCAGGATTTCGCCATCGTTGGCGTAAGCGATGATCGACGGCGTGGTACGCGCGCCTTCGGCGTTTTCAATAACTTTGGCTACGCCGTTTTCCAGCACGGAGACGCAGGAGTTGGTAGTCCCCAGGTCGATACCGATAATTTTGCCCATGTTCACTCTCCCGAAACTTTGGATTTGGTTGCCGCAGCAGTGGTGGCTAACTGCGGTAATACTTAAACGCTTGACTTCTAAATGGGGGCCTTGCGGCTAATTTCAAGCCTTCTCGTCAATCGAAGGCGAAACTGGCGCCGGCGCCTTGCTGACCACGACCATCGCCGGACGCAGCAGGCGACCGTTGAGCTGGTAGCCCTTCTGGAACACTTTCAGAACGCTGTTCGGTTCCAGGTCAGCACTTTCCTGCATGGCCATTGCCTGATGTTCCACGGCGTTGAACGGCTCGCCTTCCTGCGGACTTACGGCTACAAGCTGATAGCGCTTGAGGGTGTCCTGGAACATTTTCAGTGTCAGCTCGATACCTTCGCGCATCGGACGGATGCTTTCGTCGTCCGGGCTCGACAGCTCGAGGCCGCGCTCCAGGCTGTCGACGATCGGCAGCAGGTCGCCGGCGAATTTTTCCAGTGCAAATTTGTGAGCCTTTTCGACGTCCTGCTCGGCACGGCGGCGGACGTTCTGCAGATCGGCAGCTACGCGCAGAGATTGATCCTGCGCGGCGGCCAATTGCTCTTCGAGCACTTGTACACGGGTCGCCAGGTCATCACCCGAAGCCTCGGGCGCCTGATTGGCTTCTGGATTTTGCGTATCTACTGTCTGTTCGTCAGCCATAGAATTCTCCTTTCAATATCGTCCGCGAGTTCGATTCGCGCTTCTGCCCCGGTATATGGGGCCGCAAAATCAGGCTTCAAGGGCTGACAATGATTAACCCTACAAAAAAGTGCTGCATTGTCATTCCCGGGCGCGATAAGCATTTGATCGGATCAAGCCAATCGAGCTAAGCGAGGGCATTGTCAGGCTGAAACAAAACACTGTATAAATAACCAGACCTAAAGCCTGGGAGCGGCCTTTATGCTGGTGCACCTGTCCGTACACAACTACGCCATCGTTGAACATCTCGATCTCGAACTCGATCGCGGGATGAGCGTGATTACCGGGGAAACCGGCGCCGGCAAGTCGATCATGCTCGACGCCCTCGGCCTGACCCTGGGTGATCGCGCCGACAGCGGCGTGGTGCGCCCGGGCGCCGACAAGGCCGACATCCTGGCGACCTTCGACCTGGCTGACATCCCAGAAGCCAGCGCCTGGCTGGCCGAGCGCGACCTGGAAATCGACGGCCCGTGCATCCTGCGCCGGGTCATCACCTCGGAAGGCCGCTCCCGTGGCTATATCAACGGCACGCCCTGCCCGCTCGGTGATCTCAAGGCCCTCGGCGAGCTGCTGATCGACATCCACAGCCAGCACGAACACCAATCCCTGCTCAAGACGGATACCCACCGGCGCCTGCTCGACGAGTACGCCGGCGCCACCGATCTGGCCCGACAGGTACAACTAGCCGCCCAGCGCTGGCGCCAGACCCGCCAGGAGCTGGAGCGCCTTTCCAACTCCGGCGACGAACAGCGCGCACGTCATCAACTGCTCAGCTATCAGCTCGAAGAACTGGAAAACCTCGGTCTCGGCGAGAACGAACTGGAAGATCTGGAGCAGGAACACAAGAACCTGACCAACGCCGAAACCCTGCTGGGCATCTGCCGGCAAGTGGTCGAACAATGCAGCGAAAGCGATTCCGGCAATGTACTGAACGCGCTGACCGCCAGCCTCAATCGCCTGTCCAGCGTGAACAACTCGATCGGCGCCCTGGGCGAAGCCAGCAGCCTGCTGACCAGCGCGCAGATCCAGGTCGAAGAGGCCGTCGGCGAGCTCAACCGTTTCCTCGACAACTTCGATGCCGATCCGGCGCGCCTGCAGTATCTGGAAGAACGTCTGGACGCCATTTACACCCTGGCACGCAAACACCGGATCCAGCCGACCGAAGTCGCCGAGATGCAGCAAAAACTGCTGGATGAAATCGAAACCCTGAATGCCAACGACGAATCCATCGAGCGACTGAGCGAAGAGCTTGCTTCGTATGCCCGTCATTATCAGGAAAAGGCTCGCGAGCTGAGCGATCTGCGCCATCAGGCTGCAGGCAGCCTGGCCAGCGCAGTGGAACAGGAGATTCAACGCCTGGGCATGCCTGGCGGGCGTTTCACCATCGAACTGCGCCCCAACGCCAGCGGTGAGCTCCTGCCCAACGGACTCGAACAGGTCGAACTGCTGGTCAGCGCCAACCCTGGCCAGCCATTAAAGGCATTGGCCAAAGTGGCCTCCGGCGGCGAACTCTCGCGGATCAGTCTGGCGATTCAGGTCATCACCGCCCAGACCTCACGCGTGCCGACGCTGGTATTCGACGAAGTGGACGTCGGCATCGGCGGCCCGACGGCCGAGATTGTCGGCCAGTTGCTGCGACGCCTGGGCGAACGCGGTCAGGTCCTGACCGTTACGCACTTGCCGCAAGTGGCCGCGCAAGGCCATCAGCATTTATTCGTGCACAAAGTGCGAGGCGATCAGGCAACTCACACCGCCGTCTCGAAGCTGAGCAAAAATGACCGTATAGAAGAAGTCGCACGGATGCTCGGCGGCATTGATCTGACCAAAGAGTCTCTGGCGCACGCCAAGAAGATGGTCGTTACCGCAAAGGTTTAAGCACGACAGAAAGCACGAAGGCGACCCTTGGGTCGCCTTCGTTCGTTTCGCGAACCTGAAATTCGCGCGACATGCTTACTTTTTCTTGCGGACGTACAGCACCAGGTTGTGATCCACCAACTCGACACCGTGCTCTTCGGCAATTGCCTTCTGGAGCTTTTCGATTTCGATGCTGACGAATTCGACAACCTCACCGGTTTCCACGTTGACCATATGGTCGTGGTGGCCACCGTCGGCCAATTCGAATACCGCGTGGCCACCGTCGAAGTTGTGACGGACCACGAGGCCAGCCGCTTCGAACTGGGTCAGAACACGGTAGACCGTGGCCAGACCGACGTCCTCGCCAGCTTCCATCAACGCCTTGTAGACGTCCTCGGCACTCATGTGACGCTGCTCGGTAGAGTCGAGCATTTGCAGGATCTTGACCCGTGGCAGGGTCACTTTGAGGCCGGCTTTGCGTAGTTCGCTATTTTCAACCATGGTCAGCTTTCTCGCGATGCTGCTTCGCAGCTTCTCTTAATGCGGGTATGATCGGCGTTTACGTTGTCCCAGCCAAGATAGTGGAAGTCGCCCACCGATGCAAAACACCAAGCTCTTGCTAACCAGTTTCACCTTTGTGGGACTGCTCGCACTCGCCGGTTGTTCATTCCCCGGGGTTTACAAAATCGACATCCAGCAGGGCAATGTCGTCACGCAGGACATGATAGACCAGTTACGCCCGGGAATGACCCGGCCGCAAGTACGGTTTATCATGGGCAACCCTCTGCTTGTCGACACGTTCCATGCCGATCGCTGGGATTATCTGTACAGCCTGCAACCTGGTGGCGGTGAACGCCAGCAGGAACGCATGAGTGTCATTTTCGACTCTAACGACCGCCTTGTCAGCCTGTCCGGTGACTTCATGCCGGGCGTGAGCCGTGACGAAGCCATTCTCGGCAAGGACAGTGGCACCAGCGTGACCGCTCCTGCCGAAAACGCCGAGAAGCCAAAACCGGAAAAACCGGTCAAGCCAGGTTCCTTGCTGGATCAGATCCAGAAGGACGTCGATGGTGTGGAAACCGTTCCGGTTCCGACACCAGAGCCGCTGGATACCTCGCCGCAATAATTTGCGACGCAATAAAAAACCCGGAAATCCCGGGTTTTTTATTGCCTGCAGATCGGCGCAATCACTGTTTTCCGGCTTTAGCCTCGGCAGCCTTGGCGGCCCGCAATCGGCGCACCTCTTTCGGATCAGCCAGCAGCGGTCGGTAGATTTCGAGGCGATCCCCCGCCTGAACAACCCGCACATCCGGATCGGCAATCACTTTGCCGAAAATCCCGACCGGACAACCCGCCAGATCCAGCTCGGGAAAGTCGGCATCGATGCCGCTGGCCGACAGCGCAGCACGCACCGTCGAACCTTCTGCCACGCTGATCGTACGCAACACCTGACGATCAACCGCCGCGTACACCACTTCTATTTCGATCACCGGCTCAACCATGCATCTGCTTGGCGCGCTGGCAGAATGCATCTACCAGCGTGTTGGCTGCCTGATTGAACAGCGGCCCGAGTGTGGCGCGCACCAGCGGGCCGGCATAATCGAAGGACAGATCGAGACTGATCTTGCAGGCTTTCTCGTTCAGCGCCTTGAACACCCAGACCCCGTGCAATTGATTGAACGGGCCTTCTTCAAGGTTCATCTCGATCGACTGCCCCGGCACCAGGGTATTGCGCGTCACGAAGTGCTGGCTGAGTCCACCCTTGGCCACACCGACGCTGGCACGCATGTGTTCAGGCGAGCTTTCCAGGACCTCCGCGGACGAACACCACGGTAGAAACTCCGGATAACGCGCCACGTCATTGACCAGGTCATAGAGAAATTGCGCCGGATAAGGCAGCAGCGCTGATCGTTGAATATGTGTCGTCATGTAAGCGTCACTTCCAGAGCTGGGTGGCAAACACTACAAGAATGCCGATGGGCGCCACATAGCGCATCAAGAACAGAGACAGGGCGAACAGCGCCGGGCTGCGAATCGACAATTCGTCACGCACCGCTTCACGCCCCATCACCCAACCGGCAAACAGCACAAAGCACAGCCCGCCGAGCGGCAGCATGATCCGCGAGGTGAAGAAGTCGATCACACCAAAGAAGTCCAGACCGCCTGCGGCACCCCATTGGTAGAGATGGAACATCCCGCCTTCGTTCACGAAAAATTTCGCTTCCTTCCAGATATTGAAGGAAAACACCGTGCCCAGACCGACAAACCAGCAGGTGAACGCCAACCAGAATGTCACCCACGCACGACTGATTTTAGTCCGTTCGACCAGATAGGCGACCATCGGCTCCAGCAGGGAAATCGCCGAACTCCAGGCAGCAATCGCCACCAGAACGAAGAACACCACGCCCATCAACTGGCCGAACAGCACGTTACCGAAAGCAAATGGCAGGCTGACGAACATCAGGCCCGGACCTTCGCTAGGGTTCAAACCGCCGGCGAACACAATCGGAAACAATGCCAGACCGGCCACCAGCGAAACGAAGGTATCGAGCAGCGCCACACCCACGACGGTGCCGGACAGCGAGGCTTCCTTGGTCATGTAGGCGCCGTAGATCATGATCGAGCCCACACCCACACTCAGAGAGAAGAAGGCGTGACCCATCGCCGGCAGCAAGCCATCAAGGACCTTCTCCGGGTGGAAGTCGAACATGAAATGCACGCCTTCCATGAAATGCCCGGTAGTCATGCTGTAGCCCAGCAGGACGAGGACCATCACAAACAACAGCGGCATCATGATCCGCAAGCTGCGTTCAAGCCCGGCGACCACGCCTTTGGCGATAACCACCGCCGACAGCAGCATGAACACCGTGTGCCACAGCGTGATGCGCCATGGGTCGGCGATGACATTACCGAAGTAGGCTCCCACCTGATCGGCCGTCGCCCCCTGGAAATCCCCACGCCCCATATCGATGATGTAGTCCAGCGACCAACCGCCGACCACACTGTAGAAAGACAGGATCAGCAACGCCGTGATCATCCCGGCGAACGCGCCCCACGACCACTTGCCCGAGTGTCCGGCTTCGAGTGCCAGCACCTTGAGAGCGTTGGCCGGACTCTGGCGTGCACGTCGGCCGATCAGGGTTTCGGCGAGCATCACCGGAATGCCGATCAGGGCGATACAGGCCAGAAACATCAGCACAAAGGCGCCGCCACCGTAGACCCCGACCATGTAGGGGAACTTCCAGATGCTGCCCAATCCCACGGCCGAACCGGTCGCGGCGAATATGAAAACCCAGCGGCTAGCCCAACTGCCGTGGACAGAAACCTTGTCTGTCGACATCGTTTATCACGCCCAAGCGTTAGAAAAAGAGGCCGCATTGTCCGGGATTCACTCAACCTGCTCAAGCACGCAGCATCACCGTAGCCGACAGCCGTTTATCTCCATATAATGCCGCCCCTATGGCTAAACAGAAGAAACACCCAACAGGGACCATCGCGCAGAACAAAAAGGCGCGACACGATTACTTCATCGAGCACAAGTTCGAGGCTGGTCTGGTCCTGGCCGGCTGGGAAGTAAAAAGTCTGCGGGCAAGCAAGCTGCAACTGGTCGACAGTTACGTCCTGCTCAAGGACGGCGAAGCCTGGCTGCTCGGCAGTCACATCACGCCGTTGATGACTGCCAGCACCCACGTCATCGCCGACCCGGTCCGCACCCGCAAGCTGCTGCTCAACCGCCGCGAGCTGGACAAGCTGGCCGCCGCCGTGCAGCAGAAGGGTTACGCCTGCGTGTGCCTGTCCTGGTACTGGAGCAAGCACATGGTCAAGTGCGAAATCGCTCTGGGCAAGGGCAAGAAGGAATACGACAAGCGTGACACCGAGCGCGAACGCGATGCCGGTCGCGAATTGCAGCGTGCGGTGCGCAACAAGGGCAAGGAAGACTGATTCTTCTGCCTGAATGAACGTTCCCGCGCTCGGCACGGGAACGGTCATGCTTACATCCCCTTGCGCCGCTCAGCCCGAGCCATGCGCTGTACTTCCTGACGCACTTCTTCCAGCACTTCCTGCACATACAGAATGTGTCGGCTGGAAACCTCTCGTGCCTGCTCCGCACGCCCTTCGATAATCGCCTGATACAGTTCCCGATGCTGCGTGATCAGCATGTCGCGGGTTTCCGTGCGCTGTTTGTACATGCCGCCGATGTTGGTCACCACGTTGCGCTTGAGCAGGTCGAACAGCCCGCGAATGGTGTGCAGCAACACAGCGTTGTGGCTGGCCTCGGCGATTGCCAGATGAAATTTCGCGTCCGCCGCCCCCTCCTCCGCCCGACTCACTTCGTCATGGCGCGAGTAGCAATCCTGTAGTTCTTCGAACGCTACAGTCAGTCGCTCGCGATCCACATCCGTGGCACGCAATGCTGCGTAATAGGCACACGATGCCTCCAGCGTGTGGCGAAATTCCAGCAGATCGCGCTGGGCTTCAGGATTGCTTTCCAGCAATTGCAGCAACGGATCGCTGAAGGTCGAACCCAGGCTTTCCACCACGTAATTGCCGCCGCCCTGCTTGCTGACCAGCAGCCCCTTGGCCGCCAGTTTCTGGATCGCCTCGCGCAACGAAGGCCGGGACACGCCGAACTGCTCCGCCAATGCGCGCTCGGCCGGCAGGCGCTCGCCAGACTTCAGCGTGCCCTCGAGGATCATCCCCTCGAGCCGCTCGACAATATCGTCAGACAAACGGCGCTGACGTATCTGATCAAACCCCATCACTCAATTCTCCACGAGCCCGACCACTCGCCGGGCTCTCTATTCTGGCCTATCGGCGCCTTGCCGACACCTGCCAGATGAAACGCCCCGGACCGGATCAGATCGAGTCTGCACCGGTGATTCGACGAAAGTTTCAGGGCGGCAAATTGACACACCGACATCAAGGCTTTTACCCTAGCCAACAGCGATTGTAAATTGGTCTTACCAATTAACCAAGAACGCTGACAGTGCCTGACCAACAACAATTAGGGGCCACCCCATATGCAAACCTGGCAACAGCTCTACAGCCCGCTCGGCAGTCTCGGCGTGTCCGCACTCGCGGCCGTCATCCCCATCGTTTTCTTCTTCCTCGCCCTGGCGGTGTTCCGCCTCAAAGGTCATGTCGCCGGCAGCATCACGCTGGCCTTGGCGATTCTTGTGGCGATTTTTGCGTTCCAGATGCCGGTGGACATGGCGCTCGCCGCCGCCGGGTATGGTTTCGCCTATGGTCTTTGGCCGATTGCCTGGATCATTGTCGCGGCGGTGTTCCTGTACAAACTGACGGTCAAGAGTGGTCAGTTCGAAGTCATCCGCAGTTCGGTGCTGTCGATCACCAATGACCAGCGTCTGCAGGTGCTGCTGATCGGTTTCTGCTTCGGAGCCTTCCTCGAAGGTGCAGCCGGTTTCGGTGCGCCGGTTGCGATTACCGCCGCGCTGCTCGTAGGACTGGGCTTCAACCCGCTGTACGCCGCCGGCCTGTGCCTGATTGCCAACACCGCGCCGGTCGCGTTCGGTGCCTTGGGGATTCCGATCATCGTCGCCGGGCAAGTCACCGGCATCGACGCGTTCAAGATCGGCGCCATGACCGGCCGCCAACTGCCGCTGCTGTCGCTGTTCGTGCCGTTCTGGCTGGTGTTCATGATGGACGGCCTGCGCGGCGTGCGTGAAACCTGGCCAGCCGCACTGGTTGCCGGCCTGAGCTTCGCCGTGACCCAATACTTCACGTCGAACTTCATCGGCCCGGAACTGCCGGACATCACCTCGGCCCTGGCCAGCCTGATCGCGCTGACGCTGTTCCTGAAAGTCTGGCAACCAAAACGCACTGCGGGCGCACAGATTGCCGGTGCAACGTCGAACGTCGCGGTCACTGCCAGCGTCGGCGGTTTCGGCCAGAAACGCACTACCATCGAATCCCCCTACAGCCTCGGGGAAATCTTCAAGGCCTGGTCACCGTTCCTGATCCTCACCGTACTGGTCACCATCTGGACCCTCAAACCGTTCAAGGCGATGTTTGCCGCTGGTGGTTCGATGTACGCCTGGGTGTTCAACTTCGCGATCCCACACCTGGATCAACTGGTGATCAAGACTGCACCGATCGTCGCCACGCCGACAGCCATTCCGGCGGTGTTCAAATTCGACCCGATTTCCGCCACCGGCACAGCGATTTTCTTCTCCGCGCTGATCTCGATGGTCATCCTGAAGATCAATTTCAAAACTGGTCTGACCACTTTGAAAGAGACCTTCTACGAACTGCGCTGGCCAATTTTGTCGATCGGCATGGTGCTGGCGTTTGCCTTCGTGACCAACTATTCCGGCATGTCTTCGACCATGGCTCTGGTGCTGGCCGCGACCGGCGCAGCGTTCCCGTTCTTCTCGCCGTTCCTCGGTTGGCTGGGCGTGTTCCTCACCGGTTCCGATACGTCGTCCAACGCGCTGTTCAGCTCGCTGCAAGCGACCACCGCGCACCAGATCGGGGTCAACGACACCTTGCTGGTGGCGGCGAATACCAGCGGCGGCGTGACCGGCAAAATGATTTCGCCGCAGTCGATTGCCGTGGCCTGCGCCGCGACCGGGCTGGTGGGCAAGGAATCCGATCTGTTCCGCTTCACCCTCAAGCACAGCCTATTCTTTGCAACGATTGTCGGCCTGATCACTTTGGCTCAGGCCTACTGGTTCACCGGCATGCTGGTGCACTGATAACGACAAGAAGACTACAAGAAGCATGGAAATAACCGACGCCGGTTCGTGATTCCGGCGTCAGCAATTCACGACCCGGTCTGTAAGGCTGCTGAAAGCAACACGCTCTATATTCGGCAGCCTCACAGACGGATAACCGGGCCCACCCGGAGACACGCCTGATGAGCGAGCTTTTTTACAACGCAGTGCCCAACGCCACTCGCGTCGCACCGCCACTGCCCGAACCCCGCCAATACCCGAGCGAGAAACCGTCGCGGGTCTACCTGTTCGGCACCTGCATGGTGGACCTGTTCTACCCGGAAGCCGGGATGGACGCGATCCACTTGCTGGAGCGCGAAGGGATTCGGGTCGAGTACCCGCAAGGGCAGAGCTGCTGCGGACAACCGGCCTACACCTCGGGTTACACCGAGCAGGCGCGGACAGTGGCGCGCTCGCAACTGGCGCTGTTTGCCGGGGATTATCCGGTGGTGGTCCCGTCGGGCTCCTGCGCGGGAATGATCCGTGAGCATTACGCCGACTTGTTCAAGGACGAGCCGGAAACGTTGAAACAGGTTGAGGCCCTTGCGGCCCGCACCTATGAGTTGGCCGAGTTCCTGCTGTTCGTCTGCAAGGTGCAGCTAAAGGACAGCGGTGAGCCGGTGAAAGTGGCGCTGCACACCTCGTGTTCTGCGCGACGGGAAATGAACACCCACCTGCACGGCCGCGAGTTGTTGGCGCAGTTGAGCAACGTGGAACGGGTCAACCACGATCACGAAAGCGAATGCTGTGGCTTCGGTGGGACATTCAGCGTCCGTATGCCAGACATTTCCGGCGCGATGGTGGCCGACAAGACCCGGGCGTTGAAGGAATCCGGCGCGCATCAGGTACTCAGTGCCGATTGCGGCTGCTTGATGAACATCAACGGCTCGCTGGAAAAACAGAAGGAAGCGCTGCGCGGGCAACATCTGGCGAGCTTCCTCTGGCAACGAACCGGAGGTGCCCGATGAGCACTTCCACGATTATTCCTACGGTTGCCGTAGAAGAAGATTTCCGCACCCGGGCGCACAACGCCCTGGGCGATTCGCAGTTGCGGAACAACTTCCGCACCGCGATGGATTCACTGATGACCAAGCGGGCAGCGGCTTTCAGCGATGCCCACGAAAGAGAACACCTGCGCGAACTGGGCAATGCGATCCGTGCCCGCGCACTCTCCAAGTTGCCCGACCTGCTCGAGCAACTGGAACAGAACCTGACCCGCAACGGTGTGACAGTGCACTGGGCGGAAACGGTGGACGAGGCCAATGGCATCGTCCTTTCGATCATCCGCGCTCACGAGGCGCGGCAAGTGATCAAGGGCAAATCGATGGTCAGCGAAGAGATGGAGATGAACCATTTCCTCGAGGCTCGGGACATTGAATGTCTGGAGTCCGACATGGGGGAGTACATCGTCCAGCTCGACCACGAGAAGCCTTCACACATAATCATGCCGGCAATCCACAAGAATGCCGGTCAGGTCGCGTCCTTGTTCCACGACAAACTTGGCGTGGAATACACCAAGGACGTTGACCAACTCATTCAGATCGGTCGCAGGGTCCTGCGGCAGAAATTCTTCGAAGCGGACATCGGCGTCTCCGGCGTCAACTTCGCCGTGGCCGAAACCGGCACCCTGCTGCTGGTGGAAAACGAAGGCAACGGGCGCATGACCACCACCGTGCCGCCGGTGCACATCGCCGTCACTGGCATCGAAAAAGTCGTGGAAAACCTGCGCGACGTGGTGCCGCTGCTGTCATTGCTGACCCGCTCGGCGCTGGGCATTCCGATCACCACCTACGTCAACATGATCTCCGGCCCGCGCAAGGAACACGAACTCGACGGCCCGCAGGAAGTGCATCTGGTGCTGCTCGACAACGGTCGTAGCCAGGCCTTTGCCGACAGCGAACTGCGCCAGACTTTGAATTGCATACGCTGCGGCGCCTGCATGAATCATTGCCCGGTCTACACCCGCGTCGGCGGCCACACCTACGGCGAGGTTTACCCCGGCCCGATCGGCAAAATCATCACTCCGCACATGGTCGGCCTGGCGAAAGTCCCGGATCACCCGAGCGCCTCGTCGTTGTGCGGCGCCTGCGGTGAAGTGTGTCCGGTAAAAATTCCTATCCCCGCACTGCTGCGCCGCCTACGTGAAGAGAACGTCAAAGCCCCCGACAGTCCTCATCAAGTGATGCGCGGCCAGGGCAGCAAGTATTCGCGCAAGGAACGCTTTATCTGGAACGCCTGGGCGAAGCTCAACAGCTCGCCGACTTTGTATCGATTGTTTGCGTTTTTCGCCACGCGCCTGCGGGCCCTGACGCCGAACAACGTCGGTCCGTGGACGCAGAACCACAGCGCTCCGAAACCCGCCGCCCGCTCACTGCATGACATGGCTCGCGAGCATCTGGCCAAACAAGGAGACCGTTGATGAGCGCCAAGCAAAACATCCTCGGCAAGTTGCGCAAAAGTCTGACTGGCACCACTCCGATCACCGACAACTTCGATGTCGATCTGGTGACCCAGCCTTACACCTACAGCGCCGAACAACGGATCCCGCAACTGCGCAAACTGATGGAAGCGGTGCACACCGAAATCCATCTGACGTCTGCCGAAGCATGGCCGGCGCTGCTGGCGCAATTGCTGCGCGACCGTCAGTTGCCGAGCCTGCTGATCGCACCGACTACACCTCACGGGCAGCGCATCACACAGCACTGGGCGAACAATCCTGATCTGCCGACGCTGAAATCCTACGACCGCCCGATGGAAGACTGGAAAGCCGAGCTGTTCAACGACACCCCGGCCAGCCTCACCGGCACCCTCGGCGCCATCGCTGCTACCGGCAGCCTGATTCTCTGGCCGACCCGCGAAGAACCACGGCTGATGAGCCTGGTACCGCCGGTGCATTTCGCCCTGCTCAAGGCCAGTCAGATCCGCGACAACTTTTATCAGGTGCAACAGGAATTCGAGTGGGCCCAAGGCATGCCGACCAACGCGCTGCTGGTGTCCGGCCCGTCGAAAACCGCCGACATCGAACAAGTGCTGGCCTACGGCGCCCACGGCCCGAAAGACCTGGTGGTGTTGATCCTGGAGGACCAATGACCTTACCGGCGACTTTCCTGCGCGATGCGCAGCAACTGATTCCGGCCGAGCGCCGCTTCGACGATCCATTGTCGACCCTGGCCTTCGGCACCGATGCCAGTTTCTATCGACTGATTCCACAACTGGTGATCCGCGTCGAATCCGAAGATGAAGTGGTGGCGCTGCTGAAACTGGCCCAGCGCGATCAAGTCCCGGTGACCTTCCGCGCCGCCGGCACCAGCCTGTCCGGCCAGGCGATCAGCGACTCGGTGCTGATCGTGCTTGGGGATAACTGGAACGCCCGGGAGATTCGAGGCCAAGGCACGCAAATCCGCCTGCAACCGGGCGTGATCGGCGCCCAGGCCAACGCCTGGCTCGCGCCATTCGGACGCAAGATCGGTCCGGACCCGGCGTCAATCAACGCCTGCAAGATCGGCGGCATCGTCGCCAACAACGCCAGCGGCATGTGCTGCGGCACCGCGCAAAACACCTACCACACACTGGCCGGGATTCGTCTGGTGCTCGCCGATGGCACGCGCTTGGACACCGAAGACGCCGCCAGCGTCGCGGCATTCCGCACAAGCCACGGCGAGTTGCTGGAACGCTTGGCGACATTAGGCCGCGAGACCCGCGCCAATGCCGAACTCGCCGCACGAATCCGCCACAAATACCGTCTGAAAAATACCACCGGCCTGTCGCTCAATGCCCTGGTGGATTTCGATGAGCCTGTGGATATCTTGAGTCACTTGCTGGTGGGCTCCGAAGGCACCCTCGGTTTCATCAGCGCGGTGACTTACGACACGGTGATCGACCACCCGAACAAGGCCTCGGCGCTGATCGTGTTCCCCGACGTGGAAACCTGCTGCAACGCCGTCACCGTGCTGAAAAGCCAACCGGTGTCCGCCGTGGAACTGCTCGACCGCCGCAGTCTGCGCTCGGTGCAGGACAAACCCGGCATGCCGGATTTCGTACAGCACCTGTCGAACAATGCCTGCGCGTTGTTGATCGAATCCCGCGCTGCCTCTTCCACTTTGCTGCAAGAGCAACTGGCGCAGATCATGGCGTCGCTCAACGGTTTCCCGGTGGAAAAACAGGTCGACTTCACCGAAGACCCGGTCGAGAACGCCCGCCTCTGGGCCATCCGCAAGGACACCTTCCCCGCCGTCGGCGCCGTGCGCAAGACCGGCACTACGGTGATCATCGAGGACGTCACCTTCCCGGTGGAACAACTGGCGATCGGCGTGAACCGTCTGATCGAGCTGTTCGACAAACATCACTACGACGAAGCGATCCTTTTCGGACACGCACTGGAAGGCAATCTGCACTTTGTCTTCACCCAAGGCTTCAACAGCCCGGAAGAAGTCGCACGCTATCAGGCGTTCATGGACGACGTGGCGCAACTGGTGGCCGTGGAGTTCGGCGGTTCGCTGAAGGCCGAACACGGCACCGGGCGCAACATGGCGCCGTTTGTCGAGCTGGAATGGGGCAGCGACGCCTATCAATTGATGTGGCAGCTCAAGCGCCTGCTCGACCCTCAGGGCATTCTCAACCCGGGCGTGGTGCTCAGCGAAGATCCGCAGATCCACCTCAAGCACCTGAAGCCGCTGCCTGCCGCCGACGAGATTGTGGATAAGTGCATCGAGTGCGGTTTCTGCGAGCCGGTTTGTCCATCAAAGGGCCTGACCCTGAGCCCACGTCAGCGCATCGTGATCTGGCGCGACATTCAGGCGCGTAAACGTGCCGGGATTGACACCACCGAACTGGAAAAAGCCTACGAGTACCAAGGCATCGACACCTGCGCTGCGACCGGTTTGTGCGCGCAACGTTGCCCTGTAGGCATCAACACCGGTGAGCTGGTGAAAAAGCTCCGCGCCCGCAACGCCACGCATGCGAAAGCCGCCAACTGGATCGAAGGAAATTTCGCCACCACTCTGCAAGGGGCGCGCTTCACCCTGCACGTGGCCAATGGGGCGCGAATGTTGTTGGGAGCGCCACGCCTGGCGAAGCTTTCGGCAACACTGACGCGCTTGTCCAAAGGCCAAGTGCCGCAGTGGACCAACGCGATGCCGCAGCCGGAAAAAGCCATTCGCCTCAGTCCGACAGTCTCGGACGAACGCCCGCGCGTGGTGTATCTGGCAGCCTGCGTGTCACGGGTGATGGGACCGGCGGCGGGCGACAAGGAGCAAATGTCGCTGTACGACAAAACCCGTGGCCTGCTGGAAAAGGCCGGTTATCAGGTGGTGTTCCCGGACAATCTGGACAACCTCTGCTGCGGCCAGCCGTTCGCCTCCAAAGGCTACGCCGAACAGGCCGAGCACAAGCGTCAGGAACTGATCGGTGCCTTGCTGCACGCCAGCCGTGGCGGGCTCGATCCGATTTATTGCGATACCAGCCCCTGCACCTTGCGACTGGTGCAGGATGTGGGAAATGTTCGCCTGGATCTGTATGACCCTGTGCGTTTTATCCGTACGCATCTGATGGATCGTCTGGATTTCACCCCGCAGGAAGCACCGATTGCCGTGCATGTGACATGCAGCACTCAGCACCTGGGGGAAAGCCAGGCGTTGATCGATTTGGCGCGCAAGTGCAGCAAGAACGTGGTGATCCCGGAAGGCATTCATTGCTGCGGATTTGCCGGCGACAAGGGCTTCACCACACCAGAGCTGAACAGCCATTCCCTGCGCACCCTCAAGGATGCGGTGCAGCATTGCAGCGAAGGGATTTCCACCAGCCGCACCTGTGAGATCGGTCTGACGCAACATGGCGGCATCGACTACCACGGACTGGTCTATCTGGTGGATCGAGTGACCCGGGCCAAACCCCGTGAAACCGCCACCTGAAGAAAAATAGAACCCCTGCGAACGAGAACAGTCCACAGAACAGGCCCCGAACAATCGGGGCTTTTCCTCCATTCGGTTGCCCGTCCTGACGGCCAGCGAAGTCGGGATCCCTCAGTTCAAGGAGATTCATATGAAACGTTCTGTACTGTTAGGTCTGTTCGTTACTGCCTCGATGATGGCTTCCACGTCCTTTGCTGCAGACAAGCCTGCCGACCTGTGCGATGCCAACATCCAGACCATCAACAATGCCAAGGGGCAGCTGTCATCGTCGCCCGAACTGAGTCAGCGTGCTGAAACCAGCGTGCAAAAGGCTCAGGCGCTCAAGGCCCAGGGCAAGATCGATGACTGTGTTGCGGAAACCTCGCAAACCATTCTGGAACTGCGCAAATCCACCGGCACCAACAATTGATCCAGGCCCGGCCAACCTTCGGGTTGGCCTTGCGAGCCGTTTGGCGTACACTGCGCGTGCTTGTTGCTCGAACAGATGTACCGGGCAATGAGTTCGGGGCCGTTTAGGATTCGACGCCGGTTGCGAAACTCTAGGTGCATGCCGACTTGGTAACAGAAGTCGTAAATCCACTGTTGCAACTTCTTATAGTTGCCAATGACGACCAATACGGTGCTGCTCTCGCTGCTTAATTGCAGCTGACATGCACTCCTGGTGCCTTCGGGCCCAGCAATCATCAGGGGATGTCTGTAAACCCGAAATGATTGTCATATAGAACAGAATCGCCGTGCAGTACGTTGTGGACGAAGCGGCTAAAACTTACACAACTCGCCCAAAGCACCCTGCCCGTCGGGTCGCTGAGGGTTAACTTAATAGACACGGCTACGCATGTAGTACCGACAGCGGAGTACTGGCGGACGGGGGTTCAAATCCCCCCGGCTCCACCAACTCTCAACGACAAGGCCCGCCAAGTGCGGGCCTTGTCGCATCTGGGGATTTATATCCGGAGAGCTCATGCGCCAGGCACTGCTGATCATCGACGTACAGCCCTGCTTTTCCCCGCCGCAATGGCTGGTCGAAGGCATCCGGTCGCTCATCGGCACGCTGCCCAGCGTCGCCACCGTTGAACGTCACGACGAAAGCCGCACACCTTTCCAGCGCCAGCTCGGCTGGAACCCGGCGGCGGACGATGACAGCCTGATTGCTGCGGATCGTATTTTCATCAAGTACGGTTATGCGCCGTCGCCGGACACGATCGACTATCTGAAAAGCTTGAATCTGGATCGTGTGCTGGTCTGTGGTCTGCAGACCGAGACCTGTTGTCTCGCTGCCGGTTTTGCGCTGTTTGATGCTGGGTTGCAGCCGACGTTGCTCACGGATCTGACGATGGGTTCGTCGCTGGATCGTTCGGGTGGGCTGGGTGTGCGGTTGTGGGAACATCATTTCAAGCACACGTTGACGTCGAGTGAACTTCGCTCCTGCCTACAGGCATCCTAGGAAGTTTCCTGCAGCACGCGTCGATTCTAATGTACTGGTTCAAGATGCTTCCGAGCGCTAGTCTTCGCGCTCCGCTGCGAGCCGGCAGATGGTTTACCAAAGGAATTCGCCGGAAGCCTGAAACCCTAGAGCGTTGTCATGAAAAAGACATTCGACGCCAAATGAAAAAGGGGAGGCAGAATGATTTCATTCAAAATAAATCTGCCCCCCCTTTCACTGAAAACTTTAAACGGACTTAGTATTTCCCTCATCCATGGCAAGATTCTTTCCAACACTCGACCATACGGAATTCCGCAGTGAAGGCGAATGCACGCTCTTTCAGGAACTAGCCGCACTTGACGATGGGTTCGTCGTCATCCACTCGCTACCTTGGCTACGCGGCAGGACCAAGCGGGTGTACTCGCAGCAGTTGCAGGAATACCTACGGGTCTCATCAGACAGGAAGCACCTGTCCGGCGAGGTGGACTTTGTGATCTTGCATGCGGATCTAGGCATTCTTTGTATCGAGACAAAGTCGGGGATGTACCAGCCCTCGGGAGTTCGATTCATTCATGAGCGCGACAGATATGAAATCGACCCCCTGAATCAGGTCAAGGACAACGCTTTCGTCCTCCTTGAGATGTTGAAGTCGCAGCAAATGAACTGCCCTGTAGGATACGCGGTGCACTTCCCAGACTTCGACCTCGAGAGCTCGCAAATCGCTAGCGCCTACGTACCGCTCAATCGGCAACTGGCCGATGGTATTCTAATCTTGCAAAAGCATCGTCGGGACATGCCCGCGCGCATCATTCAGTTGATGACGCATTGGAAGACCGCACTGAACTATGGCAGCCAAGCAAGTTTCAGCCATGAGATTGAACAATTCCTGGAATCAGTCTGGCCGCAGGAAATGAGGGAAGGGGCTCTCGGCCGCAAGATCGTAGCTGACGGCGAGTTGTGGCTTCAATTAGACAAAAAACAGGCGAATCAAGTAGCGTCGTGCGTCAACTCTGATCGGAGACTGATCGCAGGGTTCTCGGGTAGTGGCAAGACGCTAATCGCACGGTCTCTTGCCGAGCAGCTTGTTGCGCGGAATCTCAAAGTACTCGTCCTTCTAAAAAACCGTCAGATCACGAACAAGGTAGCTGCCCAATTGAGCAAATTGGGCCGGGCGGTTACGGTTCAAACCTTCCATTCCTATTGCGAATCCCTAGGCACTTGTAACAATAAAAGCAGCAATGGCAATCTCAACTATGACGAGCATCACCTGGCCCTACATGGCGCGGTAGACAACCAGTACGAAGCGTTAATCGTCGACGAGGCCCAAGCGCTCAACGAGGCCGATCACTTGGCGCTACGCGACCATTTCGCCAACGCTCGCAAGTTCGTTTTTGCAGATGAGCTCCAGGTACTTCCCGGTATCGAAAAGGGCAGTTCCTATCAGTTTCTGGAAGAAACCTATAGCGAGCGATTCTTCTTTCTGGCAACGGTCTACCGGAATCCCGGAGTCATCACTCAAACGATGATGGAGATACTACCGCCACGACATGAGGTGAATAACCCTCGTCCTATATCCGTAGAGGAATTGTCTAGAAGCATTACCTGGGATGTCTCCAAGAAGCTCAAGACCATGATGGCGGATCTTTCTAAAGCTGGAGTAACGAGGGAGGACTTGATCGTCCTCAGCCAGTTCTCCTCATCGCTTGAGGGTATCGATGCTCCATGCTCTACGATCTCGGCGTATCGCGGTATGGAGACGGCCGTCGTGATCGTTATAGCGGGCTTTGAAATGGACGACATCACGTTGGCTTGCGCTCTCGGGCGGGCCACCACGCGAGCCTATATCATCGTGCCTGTCGAAATGCTCGTGGGTCAGAAAAGCGTAAAGTCCGATTTCCTGCGCAAGGGCTTAGAGAAGATTAATCGCACGTCGGTGCTCGACCAGGACTCTCGCGCCGTTACCCCACGATTGATCGTCAACCGAATACAGAAATACGCAGGCACGGTCGGAAGACACGAGATCTTCGGCGAAGTATTCAGTTACGCAAGCCGATGGAGGCGATGGATATACGAAGGAGGTGACAAGTGGAGCAATCGCGGTGTTCAGCTATGGGGCTGGTGGGTTTCGTTGACGACAGATCTTTCTATTGCTGGCATTAGCGACGTGCGTAATGACCTGACAGAAGGCAGGCTCAGGTACTGCACCGAATGCACAACGATGACACCGCATGATACGTATGGTTCTTGTCTGACTTGCATCGCCTCCCCATTGGACGATCTCGTTGTCTCTGAGATCGTTCTGCTGGCAACTCAACTGGGCATCGCTCAATCAAATTTGCGTGGGCAATCTCTGATTAACGTAGCAACGCTGGTCGGCAATTTCCAGTTTCCGCATTTTGATGACATGGTGCGTGGAATTACTAAAGTTCCTGTCCTATACCTCGCCACTACAATTGTCGAATTTCAAATGCGAAACGAATCGACCTACGCCACCAAATCCCAGATAGTCCGGTGGCTACGAGAAGTATTGGATGACCGCGATTTGAATGAGTCCATTGAGAGTCTTGCGGGCCGTACGATTAGTAGTCTCTGCGCGCAGAAACTGATGGTGAAGATCGACACGGGCACCTACCGACTAAGAGTGTAATGGCCCCTGTTTATAAAAATACTCGAATGGCAGCTTTAGCCGTCAGCGGACGAATGACATTTGAGTCGTTAGTAAAAAAGCCCCCGATCAAAGGTGACAAGGCCCGCCAAGTACGGGCCTTGTCACCTTTGATCGGGGGCTTTTTTACTAACGACTCAAATGTCATTCGTCCGCTGACGGCTAAAGCTGCCATTCGAGTATTTTTATAAACAGGGGCCATTACACTCTTAGTCGGTAGGTGCCCGTGTCGATCTTCACCATCAGTTTCTGCGCGCAGAGACTACTAATCGTACGGCCCGCAAGACTCTCAATGGACTCATTCAAATCGCGGTCATCCAATACTTCTCGTAGCCACCTTTCTTCAGACCGAAGGCCAGCGGCTCGCAACAAATAGGTGAACGGCACTACCCCGCCGAAGCGCAAGGATCACCCCTCACATGGAGTCCGGTCATGAAAAAAGATACCCCCGATCCATCCGAAAATTCCCCGGTTGCCGAGTCCAGGACGATCTCGACTTCCGAACGCCCTATTACCGTTGCCCGCAGGCGCAATTCTCGGCTTCTTCCGGTTGATCAGATCTTCAGCGTGCGTCCCGACGTCGACCTGGTCACGCTGTTGACCCACGCCAGCCAGAATCTCGCGGCGCTCAATATGATGGCGCATGATCTCGTCCATCGACCGGATGAGGTGCAACGGGCGCGGATCGTTGCGATGCATCAGTTGGCGGGGTTGGCGGAGATGCTGGTCAGCAGCGCCCTGAGCAAACTTGACCCACTGCAGCAGGCGGCCGATTCGAAGCCAGTCATCTGCCACTGATTCTCTTGAAAGGGCCGAAATCAGGGGACCAGGCGTCTTGAGCGAAGGTGCAGCGAGATGAATTTTTCTTCACTGCCCCGCTTTCGCCAAAGCTGTAAAGTCCGCTCGCTCATTCAAGAAACTACGGTTCGCCCGCTCTCCTGCGGGCTTTTTTTGCCCGGGATTTGGCCACGCGTTTGTATTTTCCCGCCCACCGCGCAATTCTGGTGATCAACACCGATCCCCGGAGCCCCCAATGCCGCTGTTGACCCTCCCCTGCCAACGCCTCACGCTCGCGGTGCTCTCCCCGGACCAAGCGCCTCTGGAAAGCGATTTCTACCAACGCAACCAACGCCATCTCGCCCCGTGGTCACCGATCCGCACCACCGACTACTTCTCCACCGAACAAATCCGCCGACGCCTTGAAGTCCAGGCCAGCGCTTTCGATGCCGGACTGGCGGTGCACATGGCGCTGCTGACTCCGGACGGCGAGCAAATGATCGGCGCCTGCAATTTCAGCGGGATCATTCGTGGTGCGTTCCAGGCGTGTTATCTGGGTTATCACATCGATGCGGCCCATCAGGGGCAGGGTTTGATGCAAGAAGCGCTGGAGTCCGCCATCGCCTATATGTTCGAGACCCAGAACCTGCACCGGATCATGGCCAATTACATTCCCGGCAATGAACGCAGTGCGCGGCTGCTTGAGCGCCTGGGGTTCGAGAAAGAAGGCTACGCCAAGGCCTACCTGAACATCGCCGGGCGCTGGCAGGATCATGTGCTGACGGCGCTGGTCAATCCGGCATTCGAAGCGCCGGATCAGCGCTGGTCGCGACGACTCGCGTGAGTTTCACAATTTGTTAAGCATTGACGAAGTATGCTCTCGCCTCTCGCCCCTTCCGGTTAACTGAAACCTATGTCGTCGCGTGCCGTCACTTCCCTGTTCCTGCTTGCCGCCCTGCTGTTTTTCTTCGCGTTGGGTAACCATCAATTGCAAGGCTCCACCGAGGCCCGCGTCGCCGGCATCGCCATGGAGATGCATCTGGACGATGACTGGGTGACGCCCCGTCTGTTCGGTGAACCGTTTCTGGAAAAACCGCCCCTGAGTCTGTGGCTGGATGCCGGCGCCATGCGCGTGTTCGGTGTTTCGCCGTGGGCGGTGCGGCTGGCGTCGGCGGTGGCCGGTCTGCTCAGCGTGATGATTCTGTACGGCATGCTGCGGCGCTTCGGACGGCCGAAAGCGATTGCGTGGACCGCGGGAATCCTGCTGGCAACCATGGCCAGTTACTGGAGCAACGTGCGCGGGGTCGGCGAGGATGCGTTGCTCGCACTCGGCGTGACCACGGCGTTGCTGGCATTTTTCCAGGCGCAACGCGCTTCGACGCCGGCTAATTCGTTGCTGTTTGTGGTCGGGATTGCGATCGCCACGCTCAGTAAAGGCGTGCTCGGTCTGGCGATGCCGGGGGTGGTGATTTTCGCTTACCTGCTGGCGGACAACCTGATGGACAAGCGCTTCAAGCTGACCGAGTGGTTGCGGCCCGGTTTGCTGACCGCGCTCGGGCTGATTCCGCTGCTGATCTGGCTCGCGGTGCTGTATCAGCACGGCGGCGCCCAGGCCGTCAGAGAAGTCTTGCTGACCAACAGCGTCGGGCGTTTCAGCGGTTCCTTCGTCGAAGCCGGGCACTATGAGCCGTTCTACTACTACATCGCCAAACTGCCCGAAGCGTTCCTGCCCTGGAACATTCTGGTGTACCTGGGGCTGTGGCACTTCCGCAAACAATTGAAGGCCAATCGTTACCTGCTGTTTTTCAGCCTGTGGATCGTTGCGCAGTTCATCATGCTGACCCTGGCGTCGAGCAAGCGCACGGTGTACCTGATGTCGATGACGCCGGCAGCAGCGGTGATTGCGGCGGAATATGCAGGCGTACTGTTCGACAGGTTGAAGGACCGAAACACCGGGTTTGTCGGATGGATCGCCCGTCATCGTCAGGCATTGGCGGCCGGTATCCTGACGGTGGTGATCGCCAGCTACCTCGGTGCCGCGCAATGGGCACTGCCGAAGGCGGACAAGGAATTGTCGTTCCTGCCACTGACCGAACATATCCAGAGCCTGCAAGCCAGCGGCCATCAGGTCGCGCTGTTCCAGGCCAACGAACGGGTTGGCGGCGCCAGCGTGTTCTACACCCAGAGCGTCCTCAAGGGGCTGGATACCGATGCGCAACTGAAGGATTACCTCAGTGCCTCGCCTTCGAACATCGCGGTGATGTCGGGGGACAGCGAGCCCGCCGCCCCGTTGAAAGTCCTCAAGACCATGATGGTCGGGCGCCAGGCGTACTACTTTGTAGGCTACTGATACAGCGATGCACAAACGAAAAACCCGCCGGAGATGGCGGGTTTTTCATTTCAATCGCGACGCTTCAGAGAGCTGCCTCAGGCTGTGCACTGAACACCTGTCGCTCACGCTTGCTCAACACCGGCAACTCCAGACGAGCCCGTCCATAAAACGCCAGCGCCGTCAGCAAACACGCCAGCCAGACGAAGATACCGGCCCAGAACGTGTGGGACATGTAGTGCCAGCCCTGCAGGACGCGAGTGGTGCCGTAGACGAAACCGAGCAGCAGCGAGCTCCACAACAAGGGGCTGGAGAAGCGCCACTGATAACGCCGCGCGACAAAATACAGCGCCAGCATGGTGAAGCCGCCGGACGCATGTCCGCCCGGCCAGCAACGGCCGTCACCGGCTTCATGGAACAGCTGGAAATTGTTGTACCACTCGATGTGCGCCATCTTGCCGCCGTACAGCGTCGTCTCGATCGGGCAGTAAACGCTGGTGTGGGCCTTGAGGAAGTGAATCACGCCGGTACACACCGCGAAGGCCACCACCACAAACAGAAAATCCCGGCGATGGTCAGCGGCAAAGCGCAGCACAGGCGCCACTTTGCTGCGCTCGAGAAACCCGGCGAGGCGCGGGCGCTTCTGCGGATTGACCAGCGGCCAGACCACCGACAGCATCGCGCCGATCAGGGCAATTTCAGCGGTCCAGTTCGGAATGATCCGCGCCCACTTGTGGGTCAGCTTTTCAAAGAAGTGAATCTTGTCGAGGGGGAAGGTATGGGTCAGCGGATCGAACAGCAGATTACTGAAAGCGATGTCGATGTTCGTCATGTCGAACATCAGAAACACCACAGCAGCACAAAACAGCGGGATACCGAAGTTGTAAGCGTAAAAGCGAGCACTCATCGGGTGGACACCGTGCGCCAGTCGGAGGCCTCGATGAAGCCAAGCATTTTCGGAGCCGCCGGGTTTGCAGCGGAAACGAACAGCGAAGAACCATAACCGAGGGTCGAGGCCGGCACCTTGAGGTCTTTTTCCAGTTGCGCCATGCATTCGCTGTGGGTGACCAGGATCAGGTTGCGCCCCGGAACCTTGTGCGCGAGCGCATCCTGCAACATGCGACCCTTGCAACTGATCAGCCAGTCTTCGCCGGTCGTCGCGTGGTTGAACATGTAACCGGCGGTCTGCACGGTGCGGGTCATCGGGCTGTTGTAGATGTCGGCATGGTTCAGGCCCAGGTGTTCGAACTGTGCGCCGACGGCGACCGCGACACTGCGCGAACGGTCGGTGATGCCGTCATTGCCGCTCAGGCATGGCGCCGGAGAGTGATCGCAGCGCTCGACATGACGCACCAGCACGATCATGTCGCCCTTGGCCCAACCGGCCGCCAACGCCTGCGCACCGGCCACGTTGCCGTGGGCCAGATCAGGCACCGCCGCCGGGGCAAGCAGCCACAGGGTCAATGGCACCACCAGCGCCAAGGTTGCCAGAACAACCCCGGCGTTCCGAAAACGGGCCAAACCGCTCAGGTCGATCGAGCGTTTGACGCCGAACAGACTCAGTCTCAATTCCACAAAAAACCGCCTCGCCAGCTCGTAGCACTGTCATTTGATCCGGCGAAGGTACAGAGGCCCCCGTGGGCAGCCAGTGAAAGTCATGTGAAAAAAGTCTTGGGATCCCTTGTTACAAATTCCGTCGGACAAAATCCTTTCAGCTCTCGGATTTGCGGCCGATACAGTCCTGCTAACACCCTTGCTGGCTCAAAAAAACAACAATCTTCCAGCCTGACCGACGATCAAGACGCACAACGTTTTCTGGAGGAATTGTGATGAATAGCTGGTTCGGCAACATCAGCGTGAACCTCAAACTGGGGCTGGGTTTCGGTCTCGTCCTGGCCCTGACCTGCATCCTTGCCCTGACCGGCTGGACCAGCCTCGGCGGCCTGATTGACCGCAGCAACTGGATGAGCGACATCACCCAGCTGAACGCCGGCCTGACCAAGCTGCGCGTGGTGCGCCTGCAATACATGCTGACCAACGGCGATGAAACCGCCGCGCAGAACGTGCAGACCACCCTCGACGGTTTCGCTGCACAGCAACAAGCGCTGATCGGCAAGTTCAAGAGCCCGGAGAACGTCAAGCTGCTCAAGGAGCAGGCGGCGACCATCGCCGAGTACCAGACGTCCCTGAACAAGATGCGCAACGCCTACCGCACCGGCAACACCGCGCGCGACACCATGGCCGCCAATGCCGAGACCGCGTACAACCTGATCGAGTCGATCAGCAACCGCGTGCAGCAAATGCCGCTGAGCGATACACGTTTCGAACAGTTCCAGGCCATCACCGAAGCCAAGGAAGCGTTCATCCTGGCGCGCTATGAAGTGCGCGGCTACACCGCCACCGCCAATGCCGACACCGAGCAGAAAGCCGTCGGCCAACTGGATGTGGCCATCGCCAGCCTGAAACAGCTGAGCGTGCATTTCTCCAGCACCCAGCAAGACACCCTGCGTCAGCTGGAAACCGCGCTGACCAACTACCGCAGCGCCCTGCAGGCGTTCAAGAACGCCAACAGCGAATCGGTGCAGGCACGCAAGGAAATGACCGATCAGGGCGCCACCATCGTGACCCTGAGCGAGCAGATGTATCAGATCCAGCTCGACCGTCGTGACATGGAAAGCGCTCAAGCCCGCACCCTGCAACTGATCAGCACTCTGCTGGCGTTGCTGGTGGGCGTCATTGCTGCGTTCATCATCACCCGCCAGATCACCCGTCCGCTGCAGGAAACCATGGCTGTGGTCGACCGCATCGCCAGCGGCGATCTGAGCCACAACGTGATCGTCACCCGCCGCGACGAACTCGGCGTGCTGCAACAAGGCATCGCGCGCATGGGCGTGACCCTGCGCGACCTGATCAGCGGCATCCGCGACGGCGTGACCCAGATCGCCAGCGCCGCCGAAGAGCTGTCGGCCGTGACCGAACAGACCAGCGCCGGTGTGAACAGCCAGAAGGTCGAGACCGATCAGGTGGCCACCGCGATGCACGAGATGACTGCCACCGTGCAGGAAGTCGCGCGCAACGCCGAAGAAGCCTCGCAAGCCGCAGCTGCCGCTGACGGTGAAGCCCGCGAAGGCGACAAAGTGGTGAACGAAGCCATCGCCCAGATCGAGCGTCTGGCCAGCGAAGTGGTGCGCTCCACCGAAGCCATGAGCGTGCTGCAACAGGAAAGCGACAAGATCGGCAGCGTCATGGACGTGATCAAGGCCGTGGCCGAACAGACCAACCTGCTGGCCCTCAACGCCGCCATCGAAGCCGCCCGTGCCGGTGAAGCCGGTCGTGGTTTTGCCGTGGTCGCCGACGAAGTCCGTGGCCTGGCCCAGCGCACCCAGAAATCCACCGAGGAAATCGAAGGCCTGGTGGCCGGTCTGCAAAACGGCACTCAGCAAGTCTCGGCCGTGATGAACAACAGCCGCGCCCTGACCGACAGCAGCGTCGCCCTGACCCGCAAGGCGGGCTCATCCCTGGAAAACATCACCCGCACGGTGTCGAACATCCAGTCGATGAACCAGCAGATCGCCGCAGCCGCCGAACAGCAAAGCGCCGTGGCCGAAGAAATCAGCCGCAGCATCATCAACGTCCGCGACGTGTCGGAGCAGACGGCGGCGGCGAGTGATGAGACGGCCAAGTCCAGCGTTGAACTGGCGCGGTTGGGTGGGCAGTTGCAGCAGATGGTTAGCCATTTCCGCGTGTAAATCCTGCACACGAAAGCCGATGTACAAAGAAGGGCAGCTGAAAGGCTGCCCTTCTTTTTTGTCCTGAAATTGCCAACTTCAGGAAGTGGATGACGAGTTCTGAAACGTAATTACACGCGGTTTGCGTTGGGTGTTTAAGGACACGCGGTGATACGTCCCGAAGCCCACAAAACCTTGCGCCGTTGCCTACGGCTACGCCAGAATCCGCCGGCTTGTGCGCCTTGGGCTGGCTGCGTAATTTGATTGCGTCACTGATTTCCAGTGATCGAACTTAGCGGTTCGGAATGTCCCCTACGGTTGCACATGTCGAATCCAGTCAGGCGCCAGCCTGCACTTGATGGTGGCTGTGCGCATGGCACCTTCGGGTGCGCCGGGTTTTGGGTGACTTTCCGGTCCGCTAACTTGCGCACAGCTGCCACCCTTTCGCTTAGCGGCGAAAAGGTGCGGCCTAACCAGAGGTTAGTCACCCATGTTCAAGGTAACGCCAAACCCACCGCTCACCGAACCCACAATCATCCCGGATCCGGCATCTCCCTACGAATGCCCCGGTTCGAAGCGCTTCAACGAAGCCGCCGAACGCGCCCTCGATTATCACCTGGGCCCACTCAGCGCCCACATCATGGCCGCGCCCTACAAACCCAACACTCTCTACCAGACTCACCCCGAAGCCGACACCGAATCCCTGCTGGTGGACGCCAGCGAATCCCTCGGCTCCGCCACCGTCATGCTCAACAATCATGTGGCGCTGGTCGAGGGCAGCCACCGCAAGACCCTGCAAGGCATCGCCCAGATCGTGATGATCGCCGAAATGGCCGTTAACCGTGCGCTGGACAAGGTTGTGCCGACTGATTGATACGTGATGTGGCGAGTGCGGTGCACTCGCCATTTTTTTGCTGATCCGAAACCATCCCTCCCTCTTCCACAGTGTGGTGAGGGAAGGAAATGCAGCTAAGTCAAATCACTCACCGCGTCCCCCGCTGCCGCAACGCCGACGGCATGAAATACGAATCCTCCGGCACCGGTTGCGAGAAGTCGACGGTGGAGGCCTCTTCGTTATCCAGGTTTTGCACGTAGTACCGGCGGGCCTGCAAGTCGTGGAAGACGTCGAGTGCGCTCCAGGTGGTGGGCAGGTCGTAGAAGTTTTTCAGGTAGGCCATCGACACGCGCCACAACTCCCCTCGCCCGTCGTACTGATCCACCAGGGCGGCGCCCCAGCTGTCTTCGTCGAGGAACAGCACTCGCTTGGAATAGACATGCCGCGCACCCGGTTTGAGTGTGCCTTCCACCACCCAGACCCGGTGCAGCTCGTAGCGGGTGTATTGCGGGTTGAGGTGGCCGGGGGTGAGCAGTTGGGCGTATTTCACGTCGGGGCTGCCGACTTTGTAGTTGTTGTAGGGGATGTAGATTTCCTGTTTGCCCTTGAGCTTCCAGTCGAAGCGGTCGGGGGAGCCGTTGAACAGGTCGGTGTCGTCGGCGGTGCGCAGGCCATCGGAGGAGGCGATCGGCGTGTCGTACGCCAGGTTCGGCGCACGGCGCACGCGGCGTTGGCCGGCGTCGTAGATCCAGGCCTGGCGCGGGTCCTTGAGTTGGTCCAGCGTCTCGTGCACCAGCGCGGCACCACCGGCGAGGCGCGCCGGGCTTTTCACGAAGGCGAGGTAGTAGAACAGGATGTTTTTCAGGTCGGCGAACTGGCCGCCCGGGCGGTAGTAGTTGAAGAAGCCTTCCTGCTGCGAAGTCACCAGCGCGAAGCTGCCGTTGCGCTGCACCGGTGCTTCGGAGGCACGACGGACCACGTAGATACCGCGATAGCGAGTGATGTGGTTCCACAGCACTTCGACCCCGTCCTTGGGCACCGGGAACGGCACGCCGCCATAGGCATCGGCGAACCCGCTGCCGCCCTCCAGCAGCTTGGCCGAGGTCGCATTTTTCAGGGTGTTGTCATACAGCCATTGCGGCGCCGAGCCGGACCGGCGCGAGGGGTAGACCGGCATCTGGAAGGTGTCGGGGTAGCTGTTGAACAGGGCGATCTGACCCGGACTGAGATGCGCCTTGTATTGGTCGAGGTTGGCCTTGGTGATGGTGAACAGCGGTTTGTCCGCTGCGTACGGATCGGGGTGATGCTGGCCGGGTTTGTAGCCGGCCGGCGCCTGGGTGATGCCGCCGGTCCAGGCCGGAATGGTGCCGGCAGCGTTGCCGGCGCGCTCCGCGCCCATGGGGGTCAGCGAGGTTTTCAGTTGTTCGGCCTGCTGGGGCGAGATGGCGGCCAGTGCACTGCCGGTGGCCAGGCCGAGGACGAGCGCCAACGTGGTTTTGGTCAATCGTGAAGCTTGAAACATGATCGTTCTCCGAAGTGGCAAGACGCCGCGTATCGCCAGTGGGAGCGGGCTTGCTCGCGAATGCGCCGTGCCAGTCGCCAACAACTTGAATGACATACCGCATTCGCGAGCAAGCCCGCTCCCACATTGGTCTGCGCGCTGTGATTAAAGGAAATACTTGAGGTTGAACCCGACGTTGTCGCGGTCGCGAATGCCGTTGTTCTGCCCGCCGCCCCAGAACTCGGTGTACTGCAGTTCGGCTTCGAGCTTGTTCTGGTAGTTGGCCTTGACCCCCAGGGTGTAGGCCTTGCGCCCGTCGATGGCGTTACCGGCCTGGTAGCTGTTGCCCTTGAAATCGTCCTTGTAGACGACGTAGGGCGAGACGTTGATCCCGGCGTACACGTCGTTCCAGGTGCCGTTGAACATCACCGTGTAGCTGTAGGAATTGCGGTTGACCTGATCGTCGCGATCACCGCCAGACACGTAAGAAGTGTTGCCGGTGCCGGCGTAGTAACGGGTGCTGCCGTCGTAGGCGGTGTATTGCAGGCTGCTGCCGCGCAGGTGCTCGGAGGCCAGTTCGAAGATGCCGAACATCGAGTCGAACGACAGCGTCGGGCCGAAGTTGTAGATGCTGCCCAGCGAGGTGTTGAACGCTTCCACCCGCTCGGCGTTGTTGATCTGGCTGTCGAGGGTGACCATTTGCCCGCCGACGTTGATGGCCTTGCCGGACACCGCCGCCGCAGCGCCGTTGGCCAGGTCGCCGATCAAATCATTGGTGGCGGCGATGCCGATGGGCAGGTTCGGCCGATAGGCCAGTTCACCGAACACCGAGGCATTGCCCAGCGTGGTGTTGAAGCTGAAACCGTACATGCGGATGTCTTCGGCGTAGCGCCGATGGGCCTGGATGTTGCCCATCACATCGGCAGTCGCCAGACCGCTGGCGAGGGCCCCGGCCTGGCTGCCGGCCACGCTGGAAAGCATGTTGGTCAGGGCATTCATGTCGATGCCCTTGTAACCACCGAGGTCGGCGGCGATGGTCGGTTCCTTGGCGTGGTAGTTGACCATGTACAGGCCGAACTCGGTGCTGTTGAGTTCTTCGGCGATGTAGCGAAAGGCAAAGCCGAACTGGCCGTCGTTGCGCGCGTTGTAGTCCTTGCCGATGGACGCCACCTTGAGGGTGTTGCCGTAGGCCGGGGTCACGCCGTTGGCGTAGAGGCCGGTGGACTTCAGCGCCGGGCCCAGCATCGGGTTGTTGCCCAATGCGCTGTACAGACCGATGACGTTGCCGAACCCCGGCACCGGCGTGTCGAGGGCAGTGCCGCTGAAGTTGTTGTAGGCGGTGTTGCCGCCGTCGGCGAACAGGTCGGTCTGCGAGTAGAAGGTGCCGACCGGATCGATGCGGGTTTCTTTCCAGTTGGTCTGGTAGAAGCTCTCCATCGTCAGGCTGTCGGTCAGGCCGATGTTGAAGCTGACCGCCTCCACCGGCATCAGCACTTCCTTGACCTCGGCACCGGGCAAGCGGTACTTGGCGGCGTCCACCGGGTTGGTGGTGTTGATCCCGCCGCGATAGAAAATCCCCTCGCCCCAGTTGAACACCTGACGCCCCACCCGCGCCGTGACGGGCATTTGCGCAACGTCCCAGCTGCCGTGGACGTAGGCGTCGAGCATCTCGATCCGGCTGCCGGCGATGTCGCGGGTCTGGCTGGTGAAACGGTCGTCCTGGGGATAACTCTGGCTCGGCTGCGACGGGCTGTTGTTGTGGTAGTAGTCGTTGCGCTTGTCCATCAACTGGGTGTCGTAGAACGCTGTGCCGCGCAGGAACATCCCGTAGTTCTGGTAGTTGGCTTCCAGCTCCGAGGTGATCTTGTACACCTCGGAAACCAGCCCCGTGTCGAAGTTGCGATTGCCGTCGTTGGTGTTGACGTCATCGTTGTTCTTGTCCCGGCCCTGCACCCGCCACAAGCGGCCATAGGACAAGGTCGTGTCGAGCGAGCCGGTGACCTGATTGTCCAGCACGCTGAACTCGGCGGCCTGCACCGCGTCGACTGCGCAGAGTTGCAGCAGCCCTGCCAAACCGACACCGGGGAGCGCTACGCCAGACAGGCGCAATCGAGTGTTGATCATCTGTTCCTCCTTCCCTGTTCTTATTGTTGTGTGTTGCCGCGATGCTTATGGCGCCAGCCCCGCACGGACATAAATCCGGCTGTGGGCGCCGAAATGGCCGAGCAATTTGAGCAGTTGTTGATTGAGTTCCGGGTGCTCGAAGGTCTCGCGCTGCAACTGATTGCCCGCGCTGAAATCGCTGGTGACCGGCGCCGTTTCCAGCCACTGGCCGATGGCTTCATCGAAGGCGGCAGAGTCGTCGACCGACTCGGCACTCACCACTTCGCGCAAATAGTCCACGGAGTACGGCGGGTAATGCGCGTCCCCGGCGGCATCGGCGTAAGCATCGAGCATCGGATGCGGCTGACCGGCGCGCAGCACGCGACGCAGCCAGGTCGACTGGTATTTCTCGACTTCCATGTGGCGGGTCGCGACCCGTTCGATGGACGCCTGTTTGTCCTCCGCAAAACCGGCCAGCGCCTTGCCTTCCAGCAGCAGAAGGCTCGGCAGTTCGACGCCGGGCAACGGCTTGGCGTGATACGGCTGGGTCAGGTCCTGAACGTGGTGCAGGCCCCAGCCGAGAAAGCGGTAACCCCAGTAGGAATGACCCGTGGCAAACGCCAGTCGCGCCAGCCCCATGTATTGATACGCGCGCCAGTCGGGCCAGCTGCGCTCGAGAAATCCGGCGGCCGCGTACACCACCGGGCTCTCATGGAAGAAGCCCATGTGGAACGGCGCCTGGGAGCTGTACTGGAAGCGCGCATCGCCAAACGGCTGTGGACCGAAGCCGTACAACGCGGCGACTTCACCGGGGTTGTCGCTGAATAGATTGATGTCGTGGCCGTAGTCCGGCTCATCGGCGGCGCTGGCCAGCACGGCGAGGGGCGCGACTTTTTCGTGATCGGCCACGCGAATGAAACGCTGACGGTTCCACGGCGAAAGCGTCTGCTCGACCATGACCTGATCGGCTTGCAGATGCTCGCGCTCGGGCAGGTCCTTGCCCGGCAACGGCTGGATGACCATCGCCAGATGAATCAGCGGATTGATCCGCAGCGCGGTGAGGAAGTCGTGGCGCAGATTTTCGCTCGGCGCGGCGGGCAACTTGAGGTTGTCGGGGCGCGGCGGGTATTGCTTGAAGTGTTCGCGGGCGAAGCGTTCCTGCTCATCGAGTAACGCGACGATGGCCGGGTATTGCTCGGATAGAAACCGCTCCAGCGGTTCGACCTCGACGGGCGACGCATCGCGCAACGCCGGCAGATCCTGCAACGCCAGGTAACTGCCCACCGTATGGTTCGACCAGCCCCACGCCGTCGGGGCCATTGCGCAAAGCAGCAGGAGGGAGATCAGCTTCATTGCTTCTGGTTCTTGTTATGTGTGCAGTGGAGATCGAGCCTAACAATCGACCCCGCCCCTGACACTGTCCGATCTCACCAGAAAAGTTCTCCGATAGCGCCACGTGCATGGCGCAAAAAAGCGCCTCCGTCTCCTGTGGGAGGGGGCTTGGTCCGGGCGGCGTTCCGACGAAAGCGGTGGGTCATTGAAACAATCGGTGACTGATACTCCGCCTTCGCGAGCAAGCCCGCTCCCACAAGGGAATGTGCAGTTTTTCTAGGCCGGATAACCGGTGATCTTGCGGATGCTCTGGTACAACGGCTTGAGCTGCCGGTACATGCGCAGATACACGTCCTTGTACAGGCGCTCATAGACCTTTTGCGCCTCGGGCTGCGGCATGAACACCGCGCCGACCCGGGTCATCGCCGCAATCGCCGTAGGGAAATCAGCATGCAGCCCAAGCCCCACCGCACAGCAGATCGCCGCGCCCAGACCGGACGCTTCATAGACATGCGGACGCTCCGCCGGCAGGCCGAAAATGTTCGCCGTCAGTTGCATCGCTGCATCACTTTGCGAGCCACCGCCGGCCACTCGTAAACGGGTGACGGAGATCTTCGAGCGCTTTTCGATTTTCTCCATGCCCTGACGCAAGGCATACGCCAGGCCTTCGAGGATTGCCCGATAGATATGCGCGCGGGTGTGCACGTCACCGAAGCCGATCATCGCGCCTTTGGCTTCCACACCCGGTTCGCGAATCCCCGGTGACCAGTACGGCTGCAACATCAATCCCATCGAGCCCGGCGGCACCGCCTCGACCAGCGCATCGAACAGTCGCTCGGGCTCGATGCCCTGCTCTTTGGCCTGCTGCATTTCCCGCAGGCCGAACTCGTTCTTGAACCAGCTGACCATCCAGTAGCCGCGGTAAATCATCACCTCGCAGTTGTACTGATCCGGCACTGCCGACGGGTAAGGCGGAATCAACGGGACGATTTCCAGATAGCGCGAACGGGTGCTGGTGATGGTCGCGGTGGTGCCGTAAGACAGGCACACCGTGCCCGAGTCGACGACACCGGAACCGAGCACTTCACAAGCCTTGTCGGCGCCCGCCGCGATCAGCGGAATGCCTTCCGGAATCCCAGTGTGAAGACTCGCTTCGGCGCTGATATGGCCGAGGGTTTCACCGGGCTTGTGCAAGGTCGGCAGTTGCTCGGGACGCACCGCCAGCGCCTGCCATTTCCAGTCACGGGTTGCGGCCCAGCGCAGGCGTTTGAAGTCGAACGGCAGGTAACCGACGCAACAGCCCACCGAGTCGACAAAACGCCCGCAGAGGCGATGCGTTAGGAACCCCGAGAGCAACAGAAACTTGTGGGTCGCCGCCCACACGTCAGGCTGATGGCGGGCGATCCAGTTGGCCTCGGCCTGGGCGCGAAAGTAATCCACTGTGGCCTGCGCGCCAGCCAGTTTGAACAACCAGCCCCACGGCCCCTTGATTCCGCCTTCGACTTCGCTCTGACGCTGATCGAGCCAGAGAATCGCCGGGCGCAGCGGCTTGCCCTGAGCGTCGACGTTGATCACCGTGCCGCGCTGAGAGGTCAGGGAAACGCCGGCGATCTGCGAACGATCGATGCTGGTTTGCGCCCACACCTGCTGGCAGGCCTCGCCCAGTTTCGCCCAGTAATATTCCGGATCCTGTTCGGCCCAGCCCGGTTGCGTCGAGTAATAGGCCTGCAATTCAACCTTGCCCTTGCCGAGCAGATTGCCCTGCAAATCGAAGAGCAGCGCGCGCACGCTCTGGGTGCCATTGTCGATGGCCAGCAGGTAACGCTTGTTCGGGTGGTTGTCCATGGAGCTCTCTTCGAGGGGCATCACTGCGCGATTTCCGGCAGGCCGTGATGGCGTTGCCATAACGCCTGATAGCGTTGCTGTTCCTGTTGCCAGCGTTCGTCGTCCCAGCCCAGTCGTGGCTGGCAGAGTCGGCGGATGGCCGGGAAATATTCCGCGCCGCCATGGGGCAGCAACAGGCCGAGACGGGTACGGCGCAGCAGCAGGTCGTCCAGGTGCAGGACCATTTCCGCCTCGCAGGCGAAGGCCAGTTCGGCCCACAAGGTGTCGGTGGCGCCGACTGTTTCATGGCCCAATTCGGCGAGCAGTTGCGCCAGCCTGGGCAGGTCCCGGCCATGCCGTCCGGCCAGACGTCGCCACTGGCCGGGGCTGAGACCGGGGATCGCCAGTGGCGGCACGGCGGCAAATACCGGCGCGGCATCGTCATCGAAAGAGCGGCCGAGCATGTCGGCGCACGCCTTGAGCACTTCGATGGCTTGCGGGCGGAACGTCGTGAGTTTGCCGCCGGCCAACGTGACGCAACCCGGCTCCTGCCACAGCACATGCTCACGGGTTTCGTTCGACGGTTTGTCTTGATGCTCACCCGCTGCACTGCCCACCACCGGGCGCACGCCGGACCAGGTTGAAAGTACGTCGGCGGCTGTCACTTCAGCACCGGGAAACTGCTGTCGGCAAGCGGCCAGCAGATAGTCGAGTTCCTCTGCGCTGATGCTCGCGCTCTGGTCCAGATTCTCGCGGTGATCGAGGTCGGTGGTGCCGACCACCGTGGCGCCTTCCCACGGGAAAACGAACACCGGCCGCCGATCCTGCTCGTGCATAAACGTAAAGGCCTGCGCCACCGGCAAGCGCCAGCCCGGCAGCAGCAAATGACTGCCACGCAACGGGCGCAGCTGGCGGGGCGCCTCGGGTGGGCGCAAGCGTTCAGCCCAGGCGCCGGTAGCCACCGCCAGCACACCACACCGCAATTGCAGCGATGCGCCGGCCTCGCAGTCCTCGACCTGAACTCCGCACACCCGCCCGTTTTCCCGCAGCAGATGTTCGACACGCATGCCGTTGAGCACCACCGCGCCATCGGCCCGCGCTTCGCTCAACACGCGCATTACCAGCCGCGCGTCATCGGTCAGCGCATCGACAAAACAGGTGCCGCCCAGAAGGTCGTTTTCTTTCACGCCCGGCGCCAGAAATCGCAGTTGCTGCTCGTCATGGAAACGATGATCCCGGCGCCCGGCCAATGCGTCATAGACCGACAACAAACCACCCAGCACCCGAGGCCCGGGGAAGCCGCCGCGATAGTGCGGCATCATGAAACTCATCGGTTCCACCAGCCCCGGCGCTTCGTCGAGCAGACGCTGGCGTTCGCGCACCGAATCCCGGGTCAGCCGCCACTGGCCCTTGGCGATATAGCGCAAACCGCCATGGACCATTTTCGAAGATCGACTGGACGTGCCCCAGGCGAAATCACGTTGCTCCAGTAGCAGGCAACGCCAGCCACGGCGCGCGGCCTCACGCAGGATGCCGGCGCCACTGATACCGCCGCCGATCACGATCAAATCCCAGTTCTCAGCCGCCAGTGTCGGCAGGACTTGCTGGCGCCAATCGGCGTTCCAGTCCGCGCTCATGGCGGTCACTCCTGCAACAGCGTGCCGGGGTTCAGGCGCCCGGCCGGGTCGAAGTGCCGGCTCAGCGCCTGCAAGGTGTCCATCGCCAGCGCGCCCTTTTCGCGCCGCAGGTATGGCGCGTGATCCTTGCCCACGCCGTGCTGATGGCTGATGGTGCCGTGGTTGTCGACGATGGTCTGGCTGGCCGCGTGCTTGAGTGATTTCCAGCGGGCCAGCGTCGCGGGATAGTCCGCCGCCGGGCGAAACACGTAAGTGGTGTAGATGCTCGAACCTTCGCCGTAGACGTGGGACAGATGCGTGAACACATGCACCCGTTCGCCCTCGGCCGCCAAGGCATCCCGCAGGCTGTTTTCGATCCGGTTGAGCAGATTGTCGACGTTGCTCCAGTCGGTGGCGGTTTCCAGGGTGTCGACCACGTAACCGGCGTTCCACAGGTTCTCCCGCAGATACGGAAAACGAAAGCGATTCTGCGCCCACTTCTTGCCCAGCAGCGTGCCGGTGAACACACCGCCGAACGCCTTCAGGTGCTGGCGGGCCTGACTCAGGGACAACGCATTCTGCTTGCGATTGCCGGTCACGCCGAAGGTCAGCAGGCACTTGCCTTGCCCGGCGCCGCGCAGGTTCAGGTACTTCTCCAGCCAGGCAATTTGTTGCGGATGGCCGGCCAGTGCCAATTGGGTTTCAGTCTCCACTGCGTTGGACAGGCGCAGCATCGACAGAGGCACCCGCGCCTGGGCCAGTTGCCGAATGGCTTGCAGCGCCTTGCTCCAGCTGGGCAGAAACACGCCGTAGAAACGCTCATCGACCGGCAGCGCGCAGACCCTCACCTTGACCTCGGAAATGATCCCGAAACGCCCCTCGCAACCCAGCACCACTTCGCGCAGATCCGGGCCGGCCGCCGAGGCCGGGAAGGTCGGGATCTGCAGCGGCCCGGAAAAGGTTTCCAGCGTTCCGCCGGCGAACAGTTGCTCGATCCGCCCATAGCGCAACGACTGCTGACCACTGGAACGACTGGCCACCCACCCGCCCAGCGTCGACAGCTCCCACGACTGCGGGAAGTGCCCCAGCGTGTAGCCACGGGCGCGCAATTGACTCTCTACCTGCGGACCACTGGCGCCGGGGCCGAAAGTCGCCAGCAGGCTTTGTTCGTCGAGATCGAGCAGGCGGCTCATCCGCGCCAGCGACACCGTCACTACAGGCCGCGCGGAGTCCGGCGGATTGATGTGCCCGGCCACCGATGTGCCGCCGCCGTAGGGAATCAGGCACAGGTCCTGCGCCTGGGCGAGCGCCAGCAACTGGCGGATGTGTTCGGCGGTTTCCGGGAACGCCACGGCGTCGGGATAGTTGCCCAGCGCGCCTTCACGCAACGCCAGCCAGTCCGGCAGGCTCTGGCCCCGGGCATGCAGCAGACGGTCATGGGCATCGATGCTGTACAAGGCGTGTTCCGCCAGCCGCGAGACCGGCACCCGGGCCAACGCCGCTTCAAGCGTCGCGTCGGGCAGCGCGCGTCCCTCCCCCAGTCGCTCATGGAGAAAACTTGCGCCCTGGGCCGGCAGTTCGACCACCGTGGTTGCATCTCCCCAGCCGTTCCAGCGTCGCATGCGTGTGTCCTTCTGTGCAGTCTGATCAGTGAGATTTCAGGCCCTCATACTAGTCAGCCGGCCGAAAGTGTCACGGTCGCATCCGGCCAGTTCGAGTAGCCAATTGAGTCAAACGTCGCGCAAGCGTCAGCCATTTACTTTAGTCGTGGATTCAAATTACCTTTCAGGGCGCTCATCCGCCCGTGGCGGCCTCGATCAAGGGAATTCGGTCATGCAATCGCTCGGCTTCACCTCTGTTCCGCCCCTGCTCAAATACCTGCGTCATGCCGAACATCTGGGTCTGGCCATCGAGCCTGCGTTGGCGGCGGCCGGGTTGCAGGCGCAGCAGTTGAGCGACAACAGCCTGCGCCTGCCGGGTGAAACCCATGAACGGTTGCTCGACTACTTTTGCGAACACTCGGGCGATCCGTTGTTTGGCCTCAACGCGGCGAATTTCGTGCTGCCCAATTCCTGGAGCGTGCTGGGTTACATCACCATGAATTGCGCGACACTGGGCGACGCCATGAGCCGCATCATGCCGTTCGAGAAACTGGTGGGCGACATGGGCGTCAGCCGCGCCGAGGTGCAGGACAGCCACGTGCACCTGATCTGGAGCTGCCGCTTCGAACGCCCGCGGATCCGCCGGCATCTGGTGGAAAACGTGCTCGGCTCCTGGCTGCAATACGCACGCTGGATCGCCGACACCCAGTTGTCGCCGGCCGCTGTGTGGCTGGAGCACTCACGCCCGGCGGACACGACGCTGGAGCAGTACGAACAGTTTTTCGAATGCCCGGTGCTGTTCGATCAGCCGTATTCAGCGTTGATCGTGCCGTTGCCGTATTTGCAGTTGCCGTTGCGCCAGGCCGATGCGCATTTGCTGCGCACCCTGGAAGAACACGCGCAGAGCCTGATGGCGACGCTGGAGGATGCGTCGCTGGAGCAGCGGGTCAAAAGCATCCTGCGCCAGTTGCTCAAGGAAGGTCTGCCGCGCAAGGAACAGGTGGCCGAACATCTCGCCGTGTCCGTGCGCACGCTGCAACGCCAGTTGCATCAGGCCGGCACGTCGTATCAGCAGATCCTCGATGACTTGCGCCAGGAGCTGGCCGAGCATTACCTGCTCAACAGCACCTTGCCGATTCAGGACATCGCGCAGTATCTGGGCTTCACCGAACCGCGCTCGTTTCACCGCACCTTCAAGAGCCGGCGCGGGATGCCGCCCGGCGAGTTTCGGCAGACTCACCGGGTATCGAACGACAGTTAGAGGCTGATCGCGTTGGTGAACACCAGGCGATTGCCGAACGGGTCGGCGATGGTCATGTCCTGGCTGCCCCACGGCATGGCCTGAATGCCCGGGTGCGAGAACTTGTAGTTCTTGGCGACCAACTGCTGCTGAAACGCTTCCAGCTCATCGGTCTCGATCCGCAGGGCCGAACCCGGTGTTGCATCACCATGATGCTCGGAAAGATGCAGCACACATTCGCCCCGGGAGACTTGCAGATACAACGGAAAACCGGGTTCGAAACGATGCTGCCAATCGATCTTGAAACCGAGGAAGTCGACATAGAACTCCAAGGCCTTGGCTTCATCGAAAATCCGCAGGATCGGGGTGGTTTTGCCGAAGCTCATGGGGTGCTCCCTGACTGATTGGCCCCGCAGTGTAGCCGGGGTAGATGTCAGCAATTCGGCTTGGTGACGGCTTTCTTTAATCGCAATGTGCCATCACTGTGACGTAATCCGCGAAACTCAGTGAAAGTTGTCACGCAGATCACCTTCACGCGCAAGAAACCGCCCTGCCCTTTGCCCGTTGGCCTGCCCCTCGCGATAACTCAGCACGCCGTTGATCCACACGCCATCAATGCCTTGCGCGGCACGTTGCGGGTCGCTGAAGTCCGCCACGTCATGCACGGTTGCCGGGTCGAACAACACCAGATCCGCCCAGTGTCCTTCGCGAATTTCGCCCCTATCCTTCAAACCGAAGCGTGCCGCCGACAGACCGGTCATCTTGTGTACGGCGGTGTGCAGCGGAAACAGGCCGACGTCGCGACTGAAATGGCCGAGCACCCGTGGGAAAGCGCCCCACAGGCGCGGATGGGGGAACGGGTCTTCCGGCAGGCCGTCGGAGCCGACCATCGTCAGCGGATGGGCGAGGATGCGGCGCACGTCCTTCTCGTCCATGCCGTAATACACCGCGCCCGCCGGTTGCAGGCGTCTGGCGGCATCGAGCAGTGGCATCGTCCATTCGGCCGCGATGGCGGTCAGGTCTCGACCGCTGACTTCCGGGTGCGGCGTCGACCAGGTGATGGTGATGCGGTGAGCGTCGGTGACCTGCTTCAGATCCAGCGTCGAAGAACTCGCCGCGTAGGGGTAGCAATCACAGCCGACCGGGTGGGTTTTTGCCGCCTCTTCCAGCGACGCGAGCAACTGCGGGCTGCGCCCCCAGTTGCCCACGCCGGCACACTTGAGGTGGGAAACGATCACCGGCGAACGGGCGTGGCGGCCGATGCGAAAGGCTTCGTCCATGGCCTCCAGCACCGGTTCGAACTCACTGCGCAGATGGGTGGTGTACACGGCGCCGAACGCGCTCAACTCTTCCGTCAGTTGCATGACTTCATCGGTGGACGCCGAGAACGCGCTCGCATACGCCAGACCTGTGGATAAACCAAGGGCGCCCGCTTCCAGGCTTTCACGCAACTGCTCGCGCATCGCGGCGATTTCAGCGTCGGTCGCCGTGCGAAACAGATCATCGAGGTGATTGCTGCGCAGCGCCGTATGCCCGACCAGTGCCGCGACGTTCAGCGTGGTGTTGGCCGCTTCGACCGCCGCACGGTAGTCGCTGAAACGCGGATAGACGAAGGCGGCGGCCGTGCCGAGCAGGTTCATCGGATCCGGTGGATCGCCCTTGAGACTGACCGGTGCGGCGCTGATGCCGCAGTTGCCGACGATCACCGTGGTCACGCCCTGGCTGAGCTTGGGCAGCATCTGCGGCTGGCGGATCACCACGGTGTCATCGTGGGTGTGCACGTCGATGAAGCCCGGCGCCAGCACGCGGCCGCCGGCGTCGATCTCTTTGGTGGCGCGGGCATCGCCCAGATCGCCGATGCGCGCGATGCGGCCATCGAGGATTGCCACGTCAGCGGCGTAACCGGGAGTGTTGCTGCCGTCGATGACCAGGGCGTTGCGAATCAGTGTGTCGTACAGCATGTCAGTCTCCGGCGGCAGCGCGGCGTCAGTGTCTGCCTTTGATCAAATGGTGATCGAATCCCTGTTCGATCAGGCAGCGCCAGGCTACCTCGACGTCCTCGGGAATCACCTGCTCGGCCTGAAAGCCCAGCGAAGGGTAAACCATGATCCGGTGGATATCCCCGACCATTTCGTCGATCAGCCCCAGGACCCCGATCAGGTTGCTGACCTCACCCGGAAAACCGAACGACGGCGCATCCACCCAGGCCTCAAGCCCTGGCCATTGAACGGGCAAGGTCAGCGCCACACGCCGGATCGAATTCGGCTTGGTCAGGAAGGTCGCCCGGCGTACGTCCGGGAACAACTCCCTGGCAAACGCGATGTTCTCGGCGAAGTTGGTGGCACGGGATTCGAGGGTGAATTGATCCGGCGAAACACCTTGAATCATGGCCCGTTGCGCAAAAATATCGGCTTCGGTGCGTTCCCACAAATGCTTCGTCCAGTTGCCGGTGTTGCCGGTGAACAACAGATGCGGGGCGACGCCTTTTTTCAACAACTGACAGGCGTAATCGCAGACCCGCAGGTCGTAGGAGCCGCACACCACGATCAGCTCACACTCACTGTGCTGGCGCCCTGCTCTGAGGAAATTCCACAGGACGGTCGCGTGTCGCAAGGTCGGTGTCATGAGCGTGCGAACCTCTGGGCAACCTGCCCGCTGATAAACAATCCACCGTCAGCATAGAGGTGCGCATCCACCCCGCCCTGCGAGATCGGGAGCGCCGTGAAATCTGCGTACGTCCGCAGTGCCCCGTGAGCGCTCAGCGTCGGATCGTCGCCGATGCCGATGCATAGCGCGCCGCTGCTGACCGCCGACTGCACACCGCTGACGGAGTCTTCGAAGACCAGGCATTCATCGCTCTGACGCTCCAGTCGCGCGGCGGCCAGGCGATAGGGATCGGGTGCCGGTTTGCCACTGCGCACATCGTCGCGGCAGATGATGCAGTCGAAAAGCGACGTCAGGTCGTGTTGCTGCAGGACGTGGTCGACGCGCGCTCGCCAGCTGCTGGTCACCAGCGCCAGCGGCGCCCGCCCACTCAATTGGTCGATGAACGCAGCGACGCCCGGCACCAGCGCGCAGATCGAAACCTCTTCGATGGCATCGACTTCTTGCTTGATGGTCACGCGCTGCTGCTCGTCAAACTGACCAAACAGGGCCTGCAGGGTGTAACCGCCCGGGCGGCCGTGAATGTGATCGTCGATGAAGGCTTGATCGACCGTCACACCGTACTTGCGCGCCACCGTGGTCCAGGCCAGTTCGATGACCTGGCGTGACTGGATCAGCACGCCATCCATATCAAAGCAGACGGCTGTAAACGTTCGTTGTGTCATCGGTTGCACTTCGCATTTTCTGGTGAGCAATGAATGCCAGCACGGTCCCCATCAGGGCAAACAGCGCCATGACATACCAGGACCATTGTGGCTGCGTCTCGTACAGATACCCGGCAAAGGGTGTGGCCAAACCCATGGGCAAGGCAACTGCCAGCGAATAATAGACACCCTGGGTAAACACCTGGATATCCGCCGGGGCATGGTCGCGAATGCAGCGCATGATCGCCGAGTGGTACGCCGCGAAACTCAAGGCGTGCAGGCATTGCCCCAACAGGATCACCGGCACCGCATCGCTGTCGGAAAACAGCGCCCAGCGCGCCGCCGCGCAGACACTGGAAAACATCACGATGGACAACGGCGAACAGAACGACAGGACTTTGTTGGAGAACGCGAAATAAGTGATTTCCGCGATCACCGCCACTGACCAGAACACCCCGATGGCGGTTGAAGAATAGCCCTTCACGCCCCAGCCGATCGACGCCGTGGAAAAGTACAGCGTGTGACTCAGTTGAATGAAACTGGCGGCGGCAATCGCAATCAGCAGGCCTTTCTGGGCAAACAGCGCCTTCCAGTCGGGGCGTTTCGTCACACGCTCGGGTGGTTGCAGATGCGCCAGCGTGACCTGACGCTTCAGCCACAGGCACGCCAGCGCGGTGAGCAACATGCACGCGGCAATCACCACCGGCACCCACGACTGGCTGTACTGCGCAAACAACAGTCCGCCGAGGGTCGATGTCAGGATAAAGGCCGAAGAGCCCACCGCGCGGACCCAGCCATAGTTCTGCAGGGCTTGCTTGTCACGCTTGAGCAGATAGGACTCGGACAGCGGCAACACCACCATCCACAGCCCGCCGAACAGAATGCTCAGGCACACGAATCCCCACAGGTGCACCGGCATGAAATAGAACAGCAACGTACACAACGCTGCCGAGAAACCGAGAAACGCCGCGAGCCGAAGCTGGTCCACGCGCCAGTCGGCCACGTAGGTGATCAACACTCCGGTCACCACCTGGGGCCAATAGACCGCCGCGATCAGCAAGCCAATCTGGCTGGCGCTGAAACCCAGCGAATTCAGCCAGGTCGGCCAGAACGGATAGATGATCCCTTCTGCCGCAAAGAACCCGAAAAAGATCAGATACATGAATCAACCATACGCTCGATACTCCTGAGCAGGGCTCCAGCGGAGCCCTGTAACCATCCTTGCGTTATTCGAAGCGTTGCTGGGTGAAGCTGTTTTTGCCTTTGCGCCAGACAATCAGCGATTCACTCATCACCACCAGATCGACCATCCCTTCTTTCAACGCATCCAGCGCATCCTGAGGCGAACACACGATCGGCTCTTCATGGCGGTTGAACGAGGTGTTGATCAACGCCGCCTGACCGGTGCGCTCATGCCAGGCATTCAACAGACGATGCATGAACGCATCGCGCTCCGGGCGAATGATCTGCGGCCGCGCCGTGCCATCGATGTGCACCACCGCCGGACTGGCTTCGCTGAACTGCGGATGACAATCGTAGGTCATGGTCATGGTGTCTGCCGCGACTTGATCCTCATCCCAGCCGACGTAGCAGGCCGCTGCCTGTTCAATGGCGGTGACCGGGCCGAACGGCATGAACTCGGTGCGGTGCATGCGTTTGTTCAGCCAGTCGTTCACTTCGCCATCCTGCGCGTGATAGACGATGCTGCGGTTGCACAGCGAGCGCGGGCCGAACTCCATCTTGCCCTTGAACATGCCCAGCACCTGGTTTTCCATCAGTGCGTCGGTCAGCACGTCGATGATGTTCGACGGGGTGTGATAACCGAGTTCAGGGTAGTCGCGATGGATCAGGTTGATGTTCTGCGAAACGCTGCGCGAATCAGGGCCGAGGGTCATTACCGGGTTCTTGAAGCGGGTGCCGTTCTCCAGGTACGCCGCCCCGACGGCCGCGGCCAGTGCCAGCCCGCCATCGCCCATGCACGGCAGCACATAGACGTTTTTCACGCCGGGAATCTCGCGCAGGCGCTGGTTGAGTTTGACGTTGCCAAACACACCGCCGGCCAGGCACAGGTTGGTGCTGCCGCGTTGCGCCAGGTGATGTTTGACGACTGCCACCAGCAAGTCTTCGGAGTGGCGCTGCACGGCGGCGGCGATGTCCTCGGGGGTTTCCCGGGAGAACAGGGTTTCCAGTGATTCGCTGTAGTTGTTGTAGGACGGCACGAACAGGTCACCGCAACTCGCCTTGATGCGCCCGTCTTCGAAACGGATCATCTGCTGCATCACCCCCAGCAACTTCTGCGGATCACCGAACGCGGCCAGGCCCGTGACCTTGCCTTCATGCCGGTTGGGTTTGTAGCCCAGCAAGTGGGTGATCCGGCCGTAGAAGTAACCCAGGCTGTCGATGCTGGTTTCGCGTTGCAACACCGTGGTTTCGGTCGGGCTGTACCAGGTGACGGTCAGCGACTGGAAGTCGCCACGCCCGTCACAGGTCAGGGTCAAGGCCTCATCGAACGGCGAGCAGACATAGGCACCGAGCCCGTGGCACTCGTGGTGATCGATGTAGTACGCCTTGCCGAGCAAGCCATTGGCAGCGATGTACTGGTCGAATTCGGCGCGCTTCTCTTTGTCGTTGCGGACTTCATCGGTGACACGCTGGCGGAACTGCGCCAGGCCCTCGGGGTTGTTGCGGACCTCGTCGACGATCCGGTCGAAATACAGCTCCAGGTGTTTATCGGCGTTGAAACCGGCATTCCATCCGTAAGCCACGTAGTCGACATCTTCCAGCGACACGCCGGCCTGGCTCAACACAAACTCGATGGATTTGGCGGGCCAGATCTTGTGGTCCTTGATGCGGGTGAAACGCTCTTCGCTGACCGCCGAGAGAATCTGACCATCGCGTACCAGGCAAGCGCCCGACAAATCGTTATTGGTAATGCCCAAAATGACCATAACTACTCCTTGTTCTTGCCAATTTCGCGGATGAGTTTGCCCGTGACCGAAGAGCGCAATGCTTCGGCCAGGGCGCTTGGCGCCGTATCATGAACCGTGAGGAGGCGAAATCGTCTGGTTCGCCCGGGATATGCCTTTACGTGCAGGCAGCAGAGGTGCGTATTGCCATCGCAAATTCCTTTTTGCAGAAAAATTCCACGGGCGTTACCCACCGACCTGGCCTCATGGCCAGACAACCAGTGGGTGCCCGCTATCCTACAAACCGGCCAGTTGCGTTGGCCATGTCTGTGCGGGGATCAGACTAGTAGGAAATGTCTGAACGTTTCGATGAGCCTCGACACCCTGTCCTTCTTTTCCGGGGCACAAAAAAACCTGTGGGAGCCGGTTGGCTCCCACAGGTTCAAGTGTGGTGTGGGCTCACACCATTTCGTTGCGAATCCACTCGACCACTGACGTGCGCTTCGGCGCCCAGCCCAGCAATTCGCGGGCGTGTTTGCCGCGTACCCGGCTGTTGGAGCCGAGGCCGTAGTTGGCCATTTCGTAGCCCCATTCGGCTTCGGCGTCTTTCAGCGGCCAGTCTTGTGGCTCGCCCAGATTCAGGGCCACGGCCATGGCGGTGGTCATGTCGATGAACGACGCTTCACCGCTTTCGACGAAGTAGAACGTGCCCGGGACGTTTTTGGTCAGGGCCAGCAGGTACAGCGCCACCACGTCTTCGATGTGCACATTGGACCAGATATTCTGCCCGGTGCCGACGTGACGCACTACGCCACTTTTGCGTGCCTGTTTCAGCAGGCGCGGCAGTTGCACGCTGTCGCGATTGACGCCCAGGCTGTGGCCGTAGATGAGGGTGTTGCAGATGACGGCCGAGTTCACGCCGTCCTTCGCTGCCGCGAGGATCAGGTTGTCGATGGCGACACGTGCAGCCTTGTCGACGGTCGGCTCCGGCAGGTTGTCTTCGAAGTAGATGACGTCGCTGGATTTGCCGCCCGAGGCATCACCGACGATGCTCGAACCGCTGGTGTGCAGGAACACTTTGTTCGAGCCGCGCAGGGCATCGAGCAAGGCTTCGACCGCGCCGCGATGGTCGCTGCTGGCGGCGTTGATCACGGCGTCGGCGGCGCGGGCCTGTTCGGTCAGCAGTGCCTTGTCGTCAAGGGTGCCGATCACCGGGGTGATGCCCAGTGCTTTCAGCTCATTGGCCTGTTCGGCGCTGCGCACCAGACCGGTAACCGTGTGGCCGGCCTGGATCAGACCGGTGGCGATGGAGCCGCCGATAAAACCGGCAGCGCCGGTGACGAATACGTTCATGGAGAAACTCCCTGCGTGAATAAGTGATGCAACGAGTATCGACCGGCGAGCCCGGTGGAAAAACCCGCCCACAACCAAATCACTGTTGCGCAGGGATCACGAATCAGCCTTTGAAATCAGCACTGGCGTAAGCCGCCAGTTTGCTCTGGATGAAATCCAGGAAGCACTGGATGCGCAGCGCCAGCTGCGAGTTGCGGTAGTACACCGCGTTGATCGGCTGGCGATAACCGCTGTTGAATTCCGCCAGCAACACCTTGAGGCGCCCGGCGCGAATATCGTCGATGGTCATGAAATGCGAGAGGCAGGCAATGCCCTGGCCTTCCAGCGCCAGATGCCGGACCGTCTCGCCGCTGGAGGCGCTGATCGCCGGGGTGATCGGCCAGCGGTCGCCGTGCACGTAGCGCAACGGCCACTGGTTGAGGCCTTCGTTCTGGGTGAAGCCGAGCAAGGTGTGTTCGCTCAGATCGGCGACCTGGAGCGGCGCACCGTGTTTTTCCAGATAGGCAGGACTGGCGACGATCAGCAGCGGACTGCAGCCCAGCGACCGGGCATGCAACGTCGAATCGGCAAGGGTGCCGATGCGGATGGCGACGTCAGTGCTTTGTTCCAGCAGGTCAATGATCAGATCGTTGCTGTTGAGTTCGAGCTGGATGTCCGGGTACAGCCGACGGAATTCGTCGATGTACGGCACGATGGCGTGGAGCATGAACGGCGACGCGGCGTTGATGCGCAGCCGTCCTGACGGGGTTTGCTGACGCGAGGAGAGGCGCTCTTCGAGCTGGTCCATCTGGTCGAGGATCAGCTTGGCCTGTTCGAAGAAATACTTGCCCTCCTCGGTCAGGTCCATGCGCCGCGTGGTGCGGTTGATCAGCGTGGTGTCGAGCTTGGCTTCCAGCCGCGACAGCGTGCGGCTGACCGCCGACGGCGTCTGTCCGACCTGCTCGGCGGCGGCGGAGATCGAACCGCATTCGATCACGCAGACGAAAATCTGCAACTCATCGGATCTGGCTTTCACGGGTGTCCTCGAATCGAAAGGCCTGCTGCACAGGCTCAGGCCTTCGATAGTAGCCGAGCGTCAGGCCTTGAGGCCAAACACCTCGCTCAGATGCTGCTCGTAACGTGCCACATCCGCTTCAATGTTCGGGCGTTTCATCACGTCCACACAGAGGAACGTCGGCAGGCCGGTCATGCCGAGGAACTCGTTGGCCTTGTGGAACGGGAAGTAAACGGCGTCCACGCCTTTGGCTTCGAAGAAGTCGGTCGGGTCATCGAACGCCTGCTGCGGCGCGTTCCAGGTCAGCGACAGCATGTACTGCTTGCCGTGGATCAGACCGCCGCTGCCGTACTTCTGCGAGGAGTCGGAACGGGTGCGGCCATCGCTGGCGTAGAGGCTGCCGTGGCCTTCAGTGAACACTTCGTCGATGTACTTTTTCACGGTCCACGGCGCGCCCATCCACCAGCCCGGCATCTGATAAATGATCACGTCGGCCCAGAGGAATTTGGCGACTTCTTCGGCGATGTCGTAACCCTCGTCAATGAAGGTGGTCTTGACGTCGACACCGCCGCGATCCAGCACGCTCAGCGCCGCTTCGTGCAGGGTGGTGTTGTAGCGACCGTCGGAGTGGGCGAATTTTTTACCACCGTTGAGCAACAGCACTTTTTTCATGGGACAGCCTCGATCGGATGCCGATGCACAGCGCAGAGCGCCGGATGGACAAGGGGAGAAAATTGGATGGCGGCAGATTAGCGATGCGTCTCGCGCGGAATAAGCATCGATTGCGCAAAATTCATTTGAGTAAAACGCACGAATCGATTGCCGATTGTTGCCGTAGGATTGGCCGCCATCTGAATCTGAATGGAGTTTTTGCGATGAGCGAACGCCAGGGTTTCATCCTGCACGCCAAGACCCGCCCGGAAAAAGCCGAGGCCTTCGAAGCGTTTTTCCGCGCTTATGTCGAGCCGAGCCGCGCAGAACCCGGCTGCATCGAGTACCACATGCTGCGCGACAAGGAAGACCCGACCCTGTTCATCTTCTACGAGATCTGGGAAAGCCAGGCGCATCTGGACGTGCACTCGAACCTGCCGCACATGCAGCAGTTTCTCGCGCAGCGCATGGAGTATCTGGAGCGGGATTTCGACATCCGCCCGATCGAGATGCTCAGCGATTCGTCCGCTAGCCGCTGATCAAGAGATGGGCGCCGAGCGCGCCCAGACCGATGAAGAAAACGCGCTTGAACAACACCGCGCTGATGCGCTGACGCAGCCATTGCCCGAGCAGCATGCCAAGCATCGCCGGGATCAGCGCCAGCAGCGAAGCGCTCAATTCCGCGCCGCCGAGTGACCCGCGCCAGAGCAATCCGCCGGCCAGCGCCAGGGTCGACACGGTGAAGGACAGGCCCAGCGCCTGCACCAGTTCATCGCGGCTCAAACCCAGTGCCTGTAGATACGGCACCGCCGGAATCACGAATACGCCGGTGGCCGAAGTGATGACGCCGGTGATCACCCCACACAGCGGCGCCAGCCACGCCTCATGGCGGCGACTGACACTCTGCGTCGGCAGGAACAATCCGCTCAACGCATAAAGCAACAACGCCGCGCCGAGCCCGCGCACCACCCAATGCCCGCCCGCCATGCCGATCCACAGGGTGCCGATGGCCGTGCCGAGAAAGATCGCCAGCAGCATCGGCCACAAGCGTTTCACCAGCCCGCGCAAATGCCCGCCGAACGCCAGTTGCCAGAGGTTGGTCAAGGTCGCCGGAATGATCAGCAACGCCGCAGCCTGCGACGGCACCATAGCCAGACCGAGCAAGCCCATGGCGACGGTGGGCAGGCCGAGGCCGATCACGCCTTTCACCAGACCGGCGAGGACGAAGGTCATCAGCACCAGCAAAGACAGGGCCAGACCGAGGTTTTGATAGAAATCTGCGAGTGCGTTCATGGCGATACTGTGCGCCTGCGCGGATGAACTGAAAATCTGTCATACACTGAGGCAGCCTCTCTCTCAGCAAGAGTCACCCGCCATGCATTTCGACCTCACCGACCTGCGCCTGTACCTGCACATTATCGACAGCGGCAACATCACCGCCGGCGCCGCACGAAGTCATCTTTCACTGGCGGCGGCCAGTGCGCGGATCCGGGCGATGGAAGCCTCGTTGGGCACAGAGTTCCTTGAGCGTGGGCGCCGTGGCGTCACACCGACACCGGCCGGTAAAGCGTTGGCGCAACATGCGCGAGTGTTGCTGCAACAGGCCGACCGCTTGCAACAGGATCTGGCCGAATACGCCCGCGGCGTCAAAGGCCAGGTGCGTCTGCTGTGCAACACCACGGCACTCAGCGAATACCTGCCGGAGGTGCTGGCGGATTTCCTGCGTGGGCATCCCAATCTCGACATCGATCTGCAGGAGTTGCCCAGCGCCCGCATCACCCATGCCTTGCGCCAGGGGGCGGCGGATCTGGGCATTGTGTCCGACGCGATCGACACCACCGACTTGCAGACCCGAGCGTTTCGCGACGACCCACTGGTATTGATTCTGCCTCTGGAACATCCACTGTCTGACGCGACCGATGTCAGCTTCAGCGACGCCCTGCGCCATGACTTTATCGGTCTGCATGCCGACAGCGCGCTGGCGGTGTACCTGGAAGAACAGGCCCTGCACAGCGGCTCACGAATGCAGATCCGCATCCGCGCCGATGGTTTCGGCGGCGTGATGCGCATGGTGGCCCGAGGTGCTGGTCTGGGCATAGTGCCGCTGGCGGCGGTTCAACGTGCCGCGCCGCAAACCTTCAAGACCGTGCCTATGAGTGAAGCGTGGGCCAGGCGCAAACTGTTGCTGTGCGCCCGCAACTTCGCCGCACTCCCCGCCTACGCCCGCGCCTTGCTGGACGCCTTGACTCTGCCCTGAGGGGCAGACTTTACGCTTGAGGTTTCTTCTTCAGGGACAGTGATTATGGGCAAGCGAATCCTGCTGATTCTCGGCCATCCATCCAGCGACAGTTTCTGCGCCGCACTGGCCGGACACTACCTGGCCTCGGCCCGCGAGGCCGGGCACGAGGTGCGACAACTGTCCCTCGGCCAGCTCGATTTCGACCCGGTCCTGCGCGAGGGTTACAGCCGAGCTCAGACACTTGAAACGGATCTGCTCCAGGCCCAGGCCGACATCCTTTGGGCCGAACACCTGACGCTGGTGTACCCGATCTGGTGGGGCGGGATTCCGGCGATTCTCAAAGGCTTTTTCGACCGGGTCCTGCTCCCGGGTTTCGCGTTCAAATACCGCCAGGGCAAAGCGTTTCCCGACAAACTCCTGCGCGGTCGCAGCGCCCATTTGCTGGTGACCATGGACACGCCGCCCTGGTATTACCGCTGGATCTATCGCATGCCCGGCCTGCACGAAGTGCGCAAGAACACATTGGCGTTCTGCGGTATCGAACCCCGTCGCACGTTGACCTTCGGGCCGATACTCGGCGCCAGCGACCGTCAACGTGAAACCTGGCTGAAGCAGGCCGGATCGATTGCCCGTCGTTGAGTTTTCCGTTATTGCTGCGCATGTCCGCTGACGGAGAAAAAGGGATTTGCACATGTACATCGGCCAGGCCGCACAACGTTCGGGAACCACGATCAAGACCATCCGCCATTACGAGTCGATCGGCCTGCTGCCCGAGGCCCGGCGCCAGGGCAAATACCGGGTTTACGATCCGCAGACAGTCGAGCTGCTGAGCTTTATCAAATGCGCGCAGGCGCTGGGTTTTCGCCTCAGGGAATTGCAGGCGATTTTTGCCGGCCAACCGGAATTGTCGCCCTACGAAAAGGCCCGCCGCGCGATTGCCGGCAAGCAGCAGGATATCGCAGCGCAACTCCTCACACTCACCCGACAGCAAGAGGAACTGAGCGCGCTGGAGGCCAGCCTTGAACACGCGCAACAGCAATGCCTGTCGAGCGTACCGACTGCAAAATAAGCACACGGAATAGTTTTCAAGGTACGAATACATACGTACTATATCGCCAGAGCGAACGTGTTGCCCGATACCCGTTTTCGCACAACGACAACGGACAAGGAAGAACGGATCGGCTCCATTAAACCTACATGGAATGAGGTGACGCGATGGTTGATTCAACGGAGTTTCGTAATGCAATGGCGATGCTGGGGAGTGCCGTCACCATCGTCACGACCGATGGCCCTGCGGGGCGTTTCGGCTTTACCGCCTCGGCGGTGTGCAGCGTGACGGATTCACCGCCGACGCTGCTGGTGTGCGTCAATCGCTCGTCGTCCAATCACGAGCATTTCAAGACCAATGGCGTGCTGTGCGTGAACGTCCTGACCGGCGACCACCAGTCGACATCAGGGGCATTCGCCAATCGGCAGTTGAGCATGCAGGAGCGTTTTTCCAGCGTGAACTGCCAGACCCTCAAGACCGGTTCGCCAGTGATCGAAGAAGCGCTGGTCAGCCTCGATTGCCGGGTCAGCAAGGTCGACGAGGTCGGCACTCACAGCATTTTCTACTGTGAAATCCTCGAGCTGCAGCAACACAGCGAGGCCACGGAAGGCCTGGTCTATTTCAACCGCAGTTACTACCGCCTGAACGACGAACTGCGCCTGGCACCCGAGCAGTGATCCAGACACCCGCCGGCCTCGGCTGACCCCAGCCGGTGGGTCATGACAGGGATGTAACCATGCTATTCAATGAAGACAACTTCGCGGATATCGACCTGAACCTGATCATCATTTTCCTGGTGCTGTTCCGCGAACGCAGCGTGTCACGCACGGCCGAGCGCCTGCACGTCAAACAACCCGCCATCAGCGGATCGCTGGCACGACTGCGCAAGCGGTTCGATGATCCTCTGTTTCTACGCTCATCCAGAACCATGCGCCCGACCTCGAAAGCCGAGGAACTGGCGCAGGCCCTGACGCCGGCGATCAAGCAGATCGAAGCGGTGATCCGGCTCTGAACAAACGGCGAAAAAAAACCTGCGGGCGTTCGCTCCCGCAGGTTTTTTTTTGTCAGGCCGATTTGCGCGCCTGAGCGTACTCGACCCGGGCCCAGAACGCCGGCAGGAAGCACTCGCTGACCAGCAGCGCCGAGCCATTGCGGGTGAAGCGCGAACGCCGGGCCAGCAGACGTTTGGCCTGCGGCGCGTAGCGCTGGGACAGCGCCGCCAACGGCGCGCCGGCGGGCAGCAAGGCGCACTGGAAGGGTTCGCGCAGGGTCTGCTCCGACGTGTAGAGAATCTCGGCCAGCGGCCGACGACCGTAGCCGTTCAGATCCGACCAGTCACCGTTCAGCGCCGGCATACTGGTCAGGCTGCGCGCGGTGACGCAGGCCTCGCCATCCAGTTTCATCACCACCTCGCGCACCCAGCCGATGGTCATCGGCGGCACGTTCAGCGCTTGCGCTTCTTCTGGATTGAGCGGGCCATGGGACTGCTCGACCACTTCGATTGAATAGTCGCCCATGGCTTTCAGACGCGGGGTCAAGGCCCCGGGCAAAAATAGCCAGTGATGCTCGGAGCCGGTCAAATCCGACAGGGGTCGCGACGACCAGTAATGACTTGTATCCATACCCGCACACACCTTCCTGGTGATGGTGAATTGATTGGTTGCCGTGGAAGGCCAACCCTTCACCGGCGGTGTCTGTCACTCGGTTCCGTTTTCTTCGGTCACTTCGTGTTTGCTGATCACGCTGATGGTCTGTTCATCGGTCTTGACCGCCGACAGCAGCGAGTCGAGCAGGCCAGGGAAACGCACGTCCATGTCTTCACGACGCAAGGACAGCAGGTTTTCCCGACCGTAAGGGCGTTGCCAAATCAGACCGCTGTCGCGCAGGACCCGCCAGTGGTGAGTCATGGTCGACTTCGATGCGCCCTTGAGGATCCGGCCGCATGGATGTTCCTGGCCATCGGACAACACTTTCAACACGGTCAGGCGTAGCGGGCTTCCCAATGCGTTCAGCACATTTTCCAGAAGGATCTGATCCTGATTGGGATGATTCGGGACGTTCATAGGTAGGTACCCTTGATGATATAGGCGGGAAAAATCCGTCTTGTATTCGTCTATACGAGAACAGTAAGACTATACACAAGATGCTTTTTTCCCGCGACAGCCGCCCCAAAGGCGGCGTCCCGGAAAACACTACAGAGCACCGCTCTGTGCCGTCTCCAGCGCGGGTGCCTGGAACCCGCCGCCCAGCGCGGGTGCCTGGAACCCGCCGCCCAGCGCGGCCATCAACGAAACCGAGCTGTCGATGTGCTTGCTGTTGAGGAAGGCCAGGCGCATTTCGTCCTGAATCAATTGTTGCTCGATGTTCAGCGCATCGAGGAAGGTGTCTTCCCCTGCCTTATAGCGCGACTGCGACAGATCGTAAGACGACTGGGCAATCGAACAGGCATCGCGCTGCACGACGATCTGCTGCTCGAAGGAACGCAGCTGCGTCACCGAAATCGCCACCTCATGCAGCGCCGAATTCAGCACCCGGTTGTACTGGGCGATGGAGCTGTCGAGTTCGGCGTTGCCGGCCTTCAGGTCCGAGCGCAGGCGCCCGGCATCGAAGATCGGCAGCGACACCGTCGGCGCCACATTCCAGAACTTGCTGACCCCGGCGAACATCGCATCACCGATCAAGGCATGGGAACCTGCCGCCGCCACCAGATTGATGTTCGGGTAGAACGAGGTCTTCACCGCCGCGACGTTTTTGGTCTCGGCCTCCACTCGCCAGCGTGCAGCGACGATGTCCGGACGACGGCCGAGCAACTGCGCAGGCAACTGCGCCGGCAATGCCACCACACTGGCCTGCAGATTCGATGGCCGCTCAAGGGTGTGCGCACGATCGACGCCCTTGCCGATCAGCGCCGACAGTTGCAGCCGGGCGATTTCGATGTCTTCGTTGGCGCCGATCAGGGTCGACTCCGAACGCGCCTTGAGGCTCTGCACCTGTTTGAGTTGCGAGAGGTTGTCGAGCCCCGAGCCGTAGCGCGAATCCGTCAGTTCCACCAGCTTGCTCAAGCGTTCGAGATCGCGCTGATTCAGCTCCGACACTTGCCAGGCATACGCCAGCTGGTTGTAGGCCTTGGCCACGTTGACCGCCAGAATCAATCGCGACGATTGCAGATCGACTTCCGCCGCTCGTGCGCTGTTGAGCGCCGATTCCCAGGCGGCACGCTGACCACCCCAGAGGTCGAAGGTGTAGCTGAAGTTCACCGCCAGATTGCGTGCGGTGAAGTACTTTTCACCCTCGCCGCTGTAGTCCTCGAAGCGTGACAGCCGACCGCGAGTGACACCCGCCGACGCGTCCATTTCCGGGTATCGCTCGGCATCGCGCAGATCGAGAAATGCGTTGGCCTTGGCCACCCGGGCAGCGACTTCCTGCAAGTCCGGGTTGCTGGCATACGCCTCTTCGATCAACGCGCCCAGGCGTGGATCGCCCAGCGATGTCCACCAGTCCGCACGGGGCCATTGGGCCGGCGGCAATTTGTCTTTCAGGCTGTCGGACGGCGCATCGCCGAGCGCCAGCAATTTGCCCTGATGATCGATCCCGGCGTAGTTCACACAACCCGCCGCCAACAGGATGGACGCCGCCAGGGGCGCCAGCATCAAACGTGTAATCGAATACATGTCACGTCCTCACAGGATGGGTTGCGGCACACCGGCCGGTTCGGCTTCGGGTGCATGGCTCGGCTGCTTGATCGAACTGAGCAGCGTGTACACCGACGGCAGAATGAACAGGGTGAACAAGGTGCCGATCAGCATCCCCACCACAATCACCAGGCCCAGGCCGAAGCGGCTGTTGGCGCCGGCACCGCTGGCGAACAACAGGGGCGCGAGGCCGACCACCATCGCTGCGGTGGTCATCAGGATCGGCCGCAGACGCACCTGCGCGGCGTGCTGGATCGCTTGCACGCGGTCCATGCCTTGCTGGCGCTGCAACTCGTTGGCAAACGCGACCATCAGGATCCCGTGCTTACTGATCAGACCGATCAGTGTGATCAGGCCGATCTGGGTGTAGATGTTCATCGAGGTCATGCCCAGCGCCAGCGGCACCAGGGCCCCGCAGATCGACAGCGGCACGCTGATCAGAATGATGAACGGGTCGCGGAAGCTCTCGTACTGCACGCTCAGCACCAGGTAGATGATCACCAGGGCCAGGCCGAAGGTGAACGCCAGGCTGTTGCCTTCCTGTACGTATTGGCGGGCGTCGGACTGCCAGTCGAAACTGAAGCCTGCCGGGAAGCCTTCCGATTGTTTTTGCAGGAAGCCCACCGCATCACCCAACGTCACGCCCGGCGCCGGAATGGCCTGGAACGTAGCAGAGTTCTGCTGGTTGAACTGGGTCAGGCGATTCGGCTCGACCTTGACGCTGAGGGTGGCCAGCGTCGACAGCGGCACCGGATTGCCCTTCTGGTCCTTCACGTAATACAGCTTCAGGGTTTCCGGGGTCAGGCGATCTGCCGACACCGACTGCGGAATCACGTCGTAGGAGCGACCGTGGAACGAGAACCGGTTGACGTACTTCTCGCCGATCAGGCTGTTGAGCGTCTCGCCGATGTCCTGCATGCGGATGCCGAGGGCGTTGGCCTTGGCCCGGTCGACCTGGATTTCCACCACCGGGTTGTTGAAGTCCAGATCGCTGTCGACCACCGCGAACAGACCGCTGGCTTGCGCTGCCTGCTTGAGCTGGTCCATCACGTTGTACAGCGCCAGATAATCCTGATCGCTGCGGATCACCATCTGCACCGGCAGACCACCGGTAGAGCCCGGCAACGGCGGCATCTGGAACACGAAAATGCTCGTGCCTTCGATCTGGTTCACCCGCGCCTGCAAGTCAGGCTGGATGGTGTTGGCATCGCGGCCGCGTTTTTCCCAGTCCACCAGGTTGATCCCGCCGACGCTGTTGGACAGACCATCGGATCCATTCGCCACCCAGTTGCTGTAACCCTCGGGGATTTCGTTGAAGGTCTTGTACAGCTCGTGGGCGTAAGCTTCGAGGTAATTCAGGTTGGCATGCTGCGGCGCCTTGATCGCGGTCAGCAGGATGTTCTGGTCTTCCAGCGGCGCCAGTTCGGTCTGCGCCGAGCGATAGAGGAACGGCAGGCTGAAGAAGATCACCAGCGCCACGCTCAGGCTGATCCAGCGACGTGCCAGCGAACCGCCGAGCAGCGCGCCATAACGACGGGACAGGTACTGGAAGAAACGATCCGCCTTGACCGCCATGAAGCCTTCGCTGGTTTTCGCGTCGAGCAGACGGGTACTCATGATCGGCGACAGGGTCAGTGCGACGATGCCGGAAATCACCACGGCGCCGGCCAGGGTCAGTGCGAACTCCTTGAACAGCGTGCCGGTGAGGCCGCCCATCAGACCGATCGGCGCGTACACCGCCGCCAGAGTGAAAGTCATCGCCACCACCGGCCCGGCCACTTCCCGGGCGCCGATCAGCGCCGCTTCGAACGGGCTCTTGCCCTCTTCGATGTGGCGGTGAACGTTTTCCACCACGACGATGGCGTCGTCCACCACCAGCCCGATGGCGAGCACCATGGCGAGCAAGGTCAGCAGGTTGAGGCTGAAGCCGAACATCTGCATCAGCATCGCCGCGCCAAGCATCGACAGCGGAATCGTCACCAGCGGAATCAGCACGGTGCGGAACGTGCCCAGGCACAGGTAAATCACCAGCACCACGATCACCAGCGCTTCGAGCAGGGTATAGCTCACCTCGTCGATCGACGACTGAATGAAGTGCGCCACTTCGAACGGGATCTGCACGGTCACGCCCGGTGGCAGGGTTTCCTGGATCTGCGGCAGCAATTCGCGCACACGCTTCACGATCACCAGCGGGTTGCCGGTCGGTGCGGCGTCCAGACCGAGGAACAACGCCGGAACGTCGCTCATCGCGCCGCTGGTGTCGGTGGAGGCTGCGTTCAGTTCCACAGTGCCGACGTCACGTACACGGATGATGTGGCCGTTGTCGTTGCGCAGCACCATGTCGCGGAAGTCTTCAACGCTGTTCAGGTCAGTGTTGACCCGCAGGTTGCTGACCACGTACAGGCCTTTGACCTGACCCGGTGCTGCCTGGAAGTTGTTGCCTTCGATGGCCGCCGAAACGTCCTGCCCGGTCATGCCGTAGCCGGCCAGACGCTGCGGATCGAGCCACAGGCGCATGGACAGTTTCTGCTCGCCCATGATGTTGATCTTGGCCACGCCTTCGATGCCGGCGAACATCGGCTCGACGACGCGGGAGATGTAGTCGGACATCTCCGGAATGGTCAGGTTGGAGCTGGCGAACGCGACGTAGGCCACGCTGGTGAAACCGCCGGAAGTACGTTCAACCACAGGGTCGTAGGCGTCCTTCGGCAAGCGATATTTGATCTGGTTGACCTTGGCCATGACCTCGGTCAGCGCCGCGATGGAATCACTGTTCAGTGCCATGCGGATCGTCACCTGGCTGCGACCCTGGGTCGAGGCCGACGACAGATAGTCGATGCCCTCGACCGAGGCCACGGCCTGGCTGATCGGTTGGGTGACGAAGCCCTGCATCAGCTCCGAAGAGGCGCCGGGATACTGGGTGGTGACCGTGATGGTCGACGTTTCCAGCATCGGGTATTGACGGATCGGCAGGTTCATCAGCGCACGCACCCCGAACAGCAGGATCAGCGTGCTGACCACCACGGCCAGCACCGGGCGGCGAAGAAAGAGGTCGGTGAAATTCATTTTTCCAGCCCACTGAGTTTAAGAGCAATCGTGTCCGGCACGCCTTCCACCGCCACACCGTCGTGGAGCTTGAGCTGACCGGATGTCACCACCTGCACGCCTTCGATCAGGCCCTTGTCGACCACCGCCCAACCGTTGCGACGCTCGCCGACCTTGATGCTTTCACGCTTGACCTTCTGCACGCCGGTCTCGTCGGTGTAGACCGAGAACACGCTCTCGCCATAGGCGTTGTAGGTGATCGCGGTTTCAGGGATCAGCAGCTCGGCGGTCTGCGGCAGGGTCACCGAGACCCGTGCATACATGCCGGGACGCAGGCGTTTCTGCGTGTCGGTGATGACCGCTTGTACGTTGATGGTGTGGGACTGGTTGATCTGCGGATCGACCGCGACGATCTTGCCGGCGAAGGTCACGTCACCCCAGGCATCGACCTTGGCCTGCACGGTCTGACCCAGTTGCACTTGCGAGCCATCGCGCTCGGCGAGGGTGAAGTTGACGCGCAGCAGGCCCGGATCCGTCAGGGTCGCCACCGCGCTGCCGGCTTGCAGGTATTGGCCCAGGTGCGCCTGGCGAATGCCGAGGGTGCCGGCGAACGGCGCACGAATGTGCCGCTGGGCGATCTGCGCCTGCATGCGTTCCATGTCGCCCTTGGCCGCGTCGTATTGAGCGCGGGCACTGTCGAAGGCGCGACGGCTTTCGGCGCCGGTCTTGGCCAGCTCCTGGACCCGGGCAAACTGCGCCTTGGCCGATTCGTACTCGCCTTTCAGGCGCACCAGTTCGCCTTGCTCGGGTGCGTCGTTGAGCTTGAGCAGCACTTGCCCCGCCTTCACTTCATCGCCGGACTCGAAATCGATGTCCACCACTTTGCCGCTGACTTCGGCCGACACCAGCACCTGACGCTGCGCCTCGAGTTTGCCGATGGCTTCGAGGTAGTAGGTGTACGGTTGTTTCTTGACCACGGCCAGACCGACCCGGGTGCTGGGGATTCGTTGCTCGGCCGCGGCCGGTGGCGGCGACCAGAAACGCCAGCCCAGCGCGGCGGAAAGAACCACCACCAGAACAATAAAGATCAGCGACTTGATAATATTTCGAGCAAGCATGTGGCACTCCCTTGACTCTTTGCTGCGAGCACAAAAGTTTGAGATTTAAGAAAATAAAGGTGCAACTTGAAACGGGCGCGTTATTGATCCCTGTGAACATTCACTGATAACGCACCCGTTTTTTATTTACCGGCTATTACGCCGCGGCCAGTACGTTGGTCTTATCCAGGTAATACTTGCCGATACCGTGCAAGTTCAAAGGCGACAGGGTGAAGTGCTTCGAACCGGTATGAATATCGCGGAAGCAACGTTCCAGGAAGTGCGACTTGTAGACGGCTTTGGAACCGGCCATCGAGTAGAGCTGGTTGACTGCATTGACCGAGTTTTCAGTCAGCACCGAGGCTGCCAGTCCGACACGGGCGCTGACCGGTTCGCCGATGGTTTCACCACGGCTGATCACCTGGTGGATCGCATCTTCCAGCAGCAGTTGCGCGGTGTGGACCGAAGAAATGGCGCGACCGGTCTTCTCGAAGATCACCCCTTCCAGGCCCGGGTCGGTATTGACCGCACGGTCGTTGCGGAAGTGATCCACCGCCGCCCGGGCCACGCCCAGCACGGTGGACATCGCCGCGAGGGTGCCGAACTCGTAGTAACCGGTGGCGTAGGCCCGGGAGCTGCGCGCTTCGGGGGATTTCTTCAGGGTTTCGACGTCCAGCGAATACGACTTGTGGACGATGACGTTGGAGCACTGGAAGTGATGGCTGCCGGTGCCGCGCATGCCCAGGGTGTCCCAGGTCGGCAGGACGGTGCATTGGCTGGCTGGGACGAAGAACATCCGCACTTCAGGGGTGGTGTTGTTCTCGGTGCCTTTGACGGTGGCGGTGCAGACCAGCCAGTCGGCGTGGGCCGAGCCACTGGCAAACGCCCATTTGCCGCTCAGCAGGTAGTCATCGCCCATTGGCAGCGCTTCGCCGCCGGAGTGGATGGCGCCGATCACGAAACCGTCGCAGTGGTTGTAGATCGCTTCGGAAGTGGCTTCCGGCAGGTAGTCCGAGAGGCGCCCCATCGCCACCTGCACCGCCAGTTGCCAGGACAGCGAAGCGTCGTAGCGGGCAAATTCCAGCACCAGCGCGGAGGTGGTCTGGATATCGACCTGGGAACCGCCGAACGCTCGGGACACCGACGTACGGCCAAAACCGTCCTTGAAGAATCGGGACATCACATCCTTGTGCGTCGCATTGGTCTGCTCGCTGTAATCGCGGTGCTGAACAATCAGCGGGTTCAGTGCACGCACCTTCTCGAGCCATTCATTGGATTCGGAGGGAAGGCTGTTCCATTGCATTAGATTTTTCATAACGGCTCCTAGCTATTATTTATTTACGATCAGCAGACGAAAAAACAGACGAACTTTTATTGTTGTTAAACCCCGATAAAAATGTACGTCTACAGTCGTACATTTGACAAGCATTATTCTCAGACTTCTTTAACTTTTCAGTGAAAGGTAAATAGCTGTCCGACAATAATTAACGGCGCAAGATGCCACCCGAACTTGCAAAGCAAGTTACGGCGTTTAAATCTGTTTGATTACTTTACGCCGGCACGCCGGTCACCGACCCGCGACAGCGATGCCCAGTCCTGATCCGCCTGACCATGGGCCATGCCGTCCAGCAAGTTGTCCTTCAACACACTGGCAAACGGCAGCGGTATCTGGGCAGCCTCCCCGGCCTCCAGCACCAGACGGACGTCCTTCAATCCCAACGACAATTTGAAGCCGGCCGGCTCGAATGTGTCATCGGCCATCTGCTTGCCGTAACCCTGATAGACCGGAACGGGGAACAGCGTCGAGGTGATCATGTCGATGAATGCGGCACGGCTGATGCCGTAGCCACCGGCCAGGGTCGAGGCTTCGGCCAGGGATTCGATCGCCGAAGCGACCATCAGGTTGGCCGACAGTTTGGCGGCGCACGCCACGTCGGCGGCTTCACCGAAGTGCCAGGTCTTGCGTCCCAGCACATCGAACAGCGGCTGCACCCGGGCCAAGGCTTCGGCAGGCCCGGAGGCGAGGATATTCAGATTGCCGGCGGCCGCCACATCGACTCGCCCCAGTACCGGAGCCGAGACGTAATCGACGCCACGGGATTCATGCAGTGCCGACAGCTCCCGGGCCAGTGCCACGGAAACAGTGGACATGTTGATGTGAACGCTACCGGCCTGAAGTCCTTCCAACGCCCCGGAATCGAGAAACACCGAGCGGATCGCCGAGTCATCACCGAGCATCGAAATCAGCACCTCGGCCCGCGCTGCCAGCGCGGGTGTATCGACAGCTTCAGCGCCGGCGGTGATCAGTGCTTCAAGCGGTGCCGACGAGCGATTCCACACGCGGACCCGATGCCCGGCCTTCAGCAGGTTCAGCACCATCGGCGCACCCATCGTGCCCAGACCGATAAATCCCAGTTCCATGTCGCATTCCTCTCTCGATGAGGTCTTCAAATCCGTTTGTAAAATGACCCGCGATTGCGATTGTACGTGTACAGGCGTACATTTCAAGTGCCACGTTGATTCATTCTTCGCGGCGAGGGTTTCAAACGTACCTTTACCCAAGGCAAGGAGGCTTTATGCAATTCGGGATCTACACCGTTGGCGACGTCACACAGGACCCTACCAACGCCCGTACCCCCAGTGAATCCGAGCGCATCCAGGCCACCCTGCAAATTGCGCAGAAGGCCGAAGACATCGGACTGGACGTGTTCGCCACCGGCGAGCACCACAATCCCCCGTTCATCACCTCCTCTCCCACCACGCTGCTGGCCTACATCGCAGCGAAAACCCGACGCATCATACTTTCGACATCCACCACCCTGATCAGCACCAACGATCCGGTGCGTCTGGCCGAAGAATATTCGCTGCTGCAAAACCTCTGCGGCGGACGCATGGACCTGATGCTCGGCCGTGGCAACACCGCGCCGGTCTATCCCTGGTTCGGCAAAAGCATCGCCGACGCCCTGCCCCTGGCGATGGAAAACTATCGCCTGCTGCACCGGCTCTGGCGCGAGGAAGACATCAACTGGAGCGGACGCTTTCGCACGCCGCTGAACCACTTCACGTCGATCCCGCGACCGCTGGACGACCTGCCGCCCTTCGTCTGGCACGGCTCGATCCGCACCCCGGAAATCGCCGAACAGGCGGCCTATTACGGCGACGGTTTTTTCGCCAGCCACATCCTCTGGCCCCGGGAACATTTCATGGCGCTGGTGGAGTTCTACCGCGCGCGTTTTGCCCATTACGGCCATGGCACACCGGAGCAGGCGATTGTCGGCCTCGGCGGGCACATCTTCATGCGTCGCAACTCCCAGGATGCTCGTCGGGAGTTCCGCCCTTACTTCGACAACGCGCCGGTGTACGGCCACGGTCCGTCCCTGGAAGAGTTCATGGAAATGACCCCGCTGGCCGTCGGCAGCCCTCAGGAAATCATCGACAAGACCCTGACCTTCCGCGAGCACTTCGGCGACTATCAGCGCCAGTTGTTCCTGTTCGACCACGGCGGTATTCCGCTGAAGACCGTGCTGGAACAACTCGACATGTTCGGCAAGGAAGTCTTGCCGGTGCTGCGTGAAGAAACCCGCAAACGCCGCTCGCCACTGGCGGCCGACGCGCCGACTCACGCCAATCGCCTGGCCCGTTTGCAAACCCCGTCGGCCGATCCACGCGCTACGGTCAAAGCTGCACAACTCGACAGCGTGACCGGCCACTAAACCTGTAGGAGCGAGCTTGCTCGCGAAGGGGGCGTCACATTCAACAACATCGTTGACTGAAAGACCGCTTTCGCGAGCAAGCCCGCTCCCACACTTGATATCAGGCAGCGCCTTTCAACGGGCGCTGCGCGTCCATCGAAACCACCACATCATCGTTGATCAGCCGTGCCAGATACTGACCGTAACCGGTCTTGCTCATGCTGCCCGCGTGCACCAGCAACTGCGCGTCGTCGATCCAGCCCTTGTTGTAGGCGATCTCTTCGAGGCAGGCGATTTTCAGGCCCTGACGTTTCTCGATGGCCTGCACGAAATTGCCGGCTTCCATCAACGCATCGTGGGTGCCGGTGTCGAGCCAGGCCATGCCACGGCCCATCACCGATACGTTTAATTTGCCACGCTGCAGGTAGACGTTGTTGACGTCGGTAATTTCCAGCTCACCACGCGGCGACGGCTTGATGTCGGCGGCAATCTGCAGCACTTCGTTGTCGTAGAAATACAGGCCGGTGACCGCGTAGTTGGACTTCGGATCGCTCGGTTTCTCGCAGATGCTCAGGGCCTTGCCGGCGGCATCGAATTCCACCACGCCAAAGCGCTCGGGGTCGGCCACGTAGTAGCCGAACACCGTGGCGCCCTCGTCGCGAGACGCGGCTTGCAGCAAGGTCTCACCGAAACCGGCGCCGTAGAAAATGTTGTCGCCGAGCACCAGACAAACGTTGTCTTCACCGACGAACTCACGACCGATGATGAACGCCTGAGCGAGGCCGTCCGGGCTCGGCTGAACCGCGTAACTGAGGCTCAGACCCAACTGGCTGCCGTCGCCGAGCATGCGCTGGAAGCCCGGCAGATCTTCCGGGGTGGAGATGATCAGGATCTCGCGGATTTCCGCCAGCATCAGCACCGACAGCGGGTAGTAGATCATCGGTTTGTCATACACCGGCAGCGACTGTTTCGAGACGCCCAGGGTGATCGGGTGCAGACGCGAACCGGCGCCGCCCGCCAGCAAAATTCCTTTGTACTTGGCCATGCTTTTTTCCTTTCAAGCAGTGAGATTTGAATGACTGAGTGTTCAGGCCACGAGGGCTTCGTTGCGTTGCTCGCCGAGACGCTCCAGTGCGTAGGCACCGGACATCACCCGCACCCACCAGGCGCGGTTGTCGAGGTACCAGTCGACGGTTTTCTTCATGCCGCTTTCGAAGGTTTCCTGCGGGGTCCAGCCGAGCGTCGCGTGGATTTTTCCAGCATCGACGGCGTAGCGTTTGTCGTGGCCCGGACGATCCTTGACGAAGGTGATCAGGTCACGGAAGTGCGCGATGCCCGCCGGTTTTTCTGCACCGCGCGCTTCGAGCAGATCGCACAGGGTTTGCACGACTTCGAGGTTGGTCTTCTCGTTGTGGCCGCCGATGTTGTAGGTCTGCCCTACTTCGCCACGGGTCACCACCGCATACAGGGCGCGGGCGTGATCCTCGACGAACAGCCAGTCGCGGATCTGCGCGCCATCGCCGTACACCGGCAGCGGCTTGCCTTGCAGCGCATTGAGAATGACGTGAGGAATCAGTTTTTCCGGGAAGTGATACGGCCCGTAATTGTTCGAGCAATTGCTCATCACCACCGGCAAGCCGTAGGTGCGATGCCAGGCGCGGACCAGATGATCGGAACCGGCCTTGGTCGCCGAATACGGCGAGCTTGGCGCATACGGCGTACGCTCGGTGAACGCCGGATCTTCGGGTTCCAGGTCGCCATACACTTCATCGGTGGAAATGTGATGGAAACGGAACGCCGACTGACGCGCCGCGTCCAGCCGGTTCCAGTAACCACGCGCAGCTTCGAGCATCGTGTAAGTGCCAACGATGTTGGTTTCGATGAAGGCTTGCGGGCCATCGATCGAGCGGTCCACGTGGGACTCGGCGGCCAGGTGCATCACCGCATCCGGTTGCAGGCGCGCGAACAATTCGTCCAGCGCCGGCTTGTCGCAGATGTCCACCTGACAGAACCGATAACGCGGCGAGTCGGACACATCGGCCAGCGACTCGAGATTGCCGGCGTAGGTCAGTTTGTCGACGTTGATCACTTCGCATACGGTCTCTTCGATCAGAAACCGCACCACGGCCGAGCCAATGAAGCCCGCGCCCCCTGTCACTAAAATTTTCATCAGCGCCTCCCCTGGCAAAATGATGATTTGACGTCCTTCGATGCTGCCCGCCGTCATGTGCGGGTCAGTTCAACAATGCCACCCAGTACTGCGACAGACCTTGTTCGAGAATCAGCAGCGTCTGGATGCAGACAAAGCTTTCGTCAGTGGTCGCCGAGGTCGCGTTGAGCGGGCCGAATCCACCGTCCTGCTTCTGATGGGAAGCGATCCAGTCTTTCGATTCCTGCAAATACGTCGGCTGGGCGTCGAGCAGAAACATTGCCGCGATGGCCATGTAAGTGCCCACCAGACTGACTGCTTTGCCCGGCCGGTAATGGAACGATCCGTTGGCCAGTTGCAGCTTTTGCAGCCAGGCGACGGTCTGTTCGGCATCGACGATGCGCCGGTTGAGAATGAACAGCGTCGACACCACGCGGTACACCGAAAACGCGTCCGGCGGATACCCGGGCTTGTTGGCGAAACCGCCGTCGGCCGAGCGGCAGCGCAGGGCAAACGCCATCACGCCCTGCTCGTCCGGCGCCTTGGCTTCCAGCGCATGCAGCGACAGCACTGCCAGGTTGGTGTGCCAGATGTCCGAGCCGAAACCCGGCACATCACCGAACCCGCCATCGGGGTTCTGGCAAGCTTGCAGGTAACGCACGCAACCGCCGATATCGTTCGGCAGTGCGCCCAGCACTCGCAGCGACAACACCGCACAGTAGGTCGCGAACACGTCACTCAGATGCCCCGGCTGCTCGGCAAATCCACCGTCGGTGTTTTGCGAAGCCCTGATGCAATCGATCAGGCTGGCCTTGTTTTCGATTTGCAGGCCCAGGGCGTGCAAGTCCGAAATTACGTGCAGCCCGGAAAACACCTGCCACGTTTTGTCGGCCCGGAAACCCAGCGGCGCGGTTTCGGCGGTCAGCCCGTAAGGCGTTTCGTTAGACGCCCGGGCCTTGGCCAGCCAGGCGAGATAACGCTGCAGATCGACATTGATGGTCGGCACGCCATTCGGGTGAATGCGCTGGACGTCGCCACCGCCGTCGATCACTTGCAGCTCACGGTTTACCAGCGCTGCATCGTCATGATGAGCAACGGCAGCAGCCGGCTCGATGGCCTGCAAGGCGTGTGCAGCGGCAAGCTGGGTTTTCAGGCTCTTCAGGTGCAGCGGCAGGTACGTCAGGTTGCCGATGCTGAAGATCCCCGGCTGACGCGGCGGCGCCCAGAATTGCCGGATGAACGGCACGGTCGGGTCATCGGGCGTCGACCAGAAATAGCCCTTGCCCATGAACAGTCCGCCATTGCGGGTGTCGTGAAACTCCAGCAAAGCAGCCGTCACCGAAGCCCGATCAGCTTCGCTCGGGCCAGACGGCAAGGCCTGGATCGCCTGCAACAGCAACGCGACGTCATAGGCGGTTTTGATCGGGAATGGCGACTCGTGATTTTTGTACGAGGTGTGCCAGTCGCAACGCACTTTGCCGTTGATCCCGACCCGGTCCCAGTACCCGCCGTAGGCCGGATCGCGGAACAGTGCCAGGGTCTGCAGCAGGAACGAACGGGCCAGGTTCGACAACGCGTTGTCGTCCCGCACATCGGCCAGTTGCGCCAGCACCAGGCTGACTTGAGCACGCACGGCGCAACGGGTCAGCGCCACATCGACACAGGATTGGCTGTCGCTGCCGGCCACCCGGCCGATCAGGTTTTCTGCATGAATCTGCAGGTGCCCGACCAGTCCCAGGCCCAACGGCTCGTTGCCGATGCGCGCCAGCAAGGCTGTGGCGCTGATGTCCAGATCGATCGAGGTCGCCAGCTCCAGCGGCGTCGACCAGTCGCTGCTGTACAGGCCGGCAACCGTGGAACGGGCGTAAAGCGCTTCAACCTTTTCCAGCATGCCGTGGATCACGGCATCGTTCGCCGCGTCCTGCGGCACTCGACGCTGATAGGCAATCAGCGCAGCCAATGCGTCCAGTTGCAGTGCCAGCGTCCGGCAACGTCCCGAACCGTGGGGCGTCCAGTAACGGTCGGCCAGTTCGTGAAAACCGGCGTTCGGCGCATCGTACAAATGCATCAGCCCGTCGTGGGCAAAACGCAATTGAACATCGTCACCGTGGTCGGCCTGGTAGAGCGTGGCCGCTACCTGGTCCTGCAACTGCTTGTCAGTGGAAATCGCGACTTCGCCACTGGCATCGGTGACAGCAAAAAAACCGCCGTACTCAATGTCCTTGAGGCCTTGATCAAATACAAACTGCGGATGCAGCGGCATGGTAAATCCCTCTTCCTTGAGGTTAAGCGGCTTTGCTTGCGGTCAGCGACACAACGCTGCCCTGGCACAACTCGATGATGCGCGTCGCGGCGCGGGCGGCACCTTCGCCGTCCGGTGCGGCCACCTGGCGATGAGGCGCGTAGTAGGCCGAAGCGCGGGTGTCCTTCTCCAGTTCGCCTTGAATCAGTTCGACGATGGCGTCGCGATCGTGACCCAGATGCGTCGGGAAACCGAGCAGCTCCAGACGGCGCAGGGCTTCGAGTTCGTGGTATTCGGATTTGGACGGCAGCACGAACAGGGTCGGAATCTGCAGTGCGGCGATTTCCGTCACGGTGATCCAGCCCGGCGCCGAAATCAGCAGACTGGCTTCGCGCAGCAGGCCCATCCAGTCCGGGTAATACGGCACGCAAACCACGCCGTCCTGGGCCTGGATATCCTGACGGCCAAGCAACACCAGCTTCAATTCCGGATTGCGTTCGCGCAGGACCTTGAAGCTGTCGAGGTAGGCGGCGAGCAGCGCATCCTTGTTCTGCGCAAACATCGTGGTGCCGCTGATCGAGGCAACCACGAACGGCGCATCACCGAGGTTCAATTGCTCGCGCACGTTCAAGCCGCTCTGCACATTGATGTCGCGGATCATCGGCCCGACAAAATGAGCCTTACCACTGTTCAGTGCTTCAGCCACCGGCGTGCCCTGATCGAGTGAAGCCACGTACGGCTTGTCGGTCAGCACCAGTTGGCTCTGATTGATCATCCAGTTGAACTGGCTGTGCAACGCGGTGCGGGCCCGGGCCATTTCCAGCGCGTTGACCTCGAACCCGCCGTCGGCCAGGTCGTGATCCTGGAGCTGGCAGAGGGTGAAGTCATAACGCTCGGTCACGAACACCAGCGGCGTGCCACTGAAAATCGCGGCCAGGCAGGCGGCCATGTTGTAGTCCGACACCAGGGCGGTCGGCTTGTACTCGTCGATCAGGGCCAGGTAAGACAGAATCCGCTCGCCAGACAGAAAGGTATTGGCGATATAACCGCCGATGTAATTATTCCAGTCGAGTTCTTTCGACAAGTTGCTCTTTTTCGAGTAATCGACAAGACGACCGGCAATATCCACTACTTCGACGCCGGACTTTTCGAACATCGGCGTGAAGGTCGGCTGCAAAGAAGCCAGTGCCACGGTCAATGGCATGTCCGGACGTTGCTTTTTAATCGCCTGAGCGATCGAAAGCGCGCGCATGTTGTGGCCTGAACCGGTCGGATTGGGGGCAAATAAAATCATTCTTGAATCTCCATTAGTTGAACAACGCCATGAACCACAGTGTTTTCCAATACATCCCTTATCACCACCGAGTACGGTTTTATTACTGCACCGTCACCGATACTCAGTGGACCTACCAAGATGGCGCCCTCGCCAATTACGCAACGACTTCCAATGCGCACAGGTGCCTCCTCCCAGGGCAGTGAGCGGAACGAATGATCATGAGTGGACGCAACAATCGTGACGCCTTCGGCCAGCTCGCTGAAGGCACCGATGGTCACTCCGCCGGCCGCTTCGATAACCACGCCCGGCGCCAGTCGGGCGCCAGTACCCAGTTCGATGCCGCCCAGTTGCGACATGCCGCCCTGGCGGCTGCTGCGCCCGATCAGAATGCAGTCCCGGGCGATGTCCACCGAAGCACCGCCGCGCAATTCGGCATCGATCAAGGCTTCATCGCTGATGTCCCAGGTCGCGGTGTCGGGGTTCAACGCCTTGAGGCGCGGCACCGACTGCGTGGAGCGATCAAGCATCGACGGCAAGCCCTGACGCGCCCGGTCCCGGACTTTGGCCAGCACTGGCGCCGGGCTCGGCAGACCGTCTTCGACGACTGTGCGCTGGGCGATGACCCGCGCCGGGCGGCCGACCACGATGGCATCGGCCGGTACATCCGCCGTCACCAGCGCCCCGGCTGCGATCACCGCTCCCGCACCAATGGAAACCCCGGCGGTCACGGTGGCCTTGGCGCCCAGCCAGACATTTTCGGCAATGTGTACCGGTGCTTGCGCAGTGCCCAGGCAACGTGCGCCAGTGGCAAACATGCTGGACGCGCCAACTGAAGTGAACTGCAGATCACACTTGAATCCGATGAAACAATCATCGGCGACCTGAACGTTTTGCAGGCGGCTGCCAGCACGAATCCAGACATGCCGGCCCAACTCACTCGCGTTATCCACGGTCGTCGAAACTTCAACTACATTTATGTCGTCCACAATAAAGCCTCATTCCATTGATGCCGGGCACATAAAAATTCGATAGGTGTGCGTGTCCCGCAGAAATAATTCCGCCGCAGCACAAATAATAATTAACTGTTTATTTAGGGCTTCCATTCAAAGCACGCACGACATTGCGTCTGCGCAACTTATTAACTGACCGGTTCATTCAATTGTCGTTATTCATTAACAACAGGTAGAAGTTCACGCTTGTACCGAAGGCCAAGTCAGTTTCATGTGAAGAAAAGCCGATTCAAGTCTGTCCGTGACTCTGGTGTAGCTCCATTAGGGTGGGATTGTCCTTTAGTACGAATGTTATAGTACAGACGATTTTGTTTTGCAATAGGTGCCAGAATGGTTATCTCGTTTTGGTCTAAAAATTTATTGAACTTTTATGGTGCGCGCTTGTATTAAAACCGTCATATATGCACAGCATTGGTGCAAATGGCGGTTTTATCGGGTTTTCCCGCTCAGCGCTAACGGGCATCTGGAGGTCGAACCCAGACATTCCGACGGTGCTCACCCACGTTACGGTGGCGGCTCAAACTGCCTTTGACCTGGAGCCGTCATGCCCGCACCCATCACCGTTTTGCGCGACACCCACCCGCTGCCCGTACTCGACGCCTGCAAATGGGAAAAGCTCGAGGGCGACCCGCACACCGTCAACCTCAACGCCTACACCAGCGAAGACGGCAGCAAGATCATGGGCACCTGGATCTGCACGCCGGGCAAGTGGCGTGTGGATTACGTGAAGTGGGAGTACTGCCATTTCCAGGAAGGCTACTGCGTCATCACCCCGGACGGCATGGACCCGATTCATCTGCGTGCCGGGGACATCTTCGTCGTCGAGCCCGGCATGAAAGGCACCTGGGAAGTGGTCGAGACCGTGCGCAAGTATTTCGTGTTCGCCTGATACAAAAAAGCCGGGAAACCACCCGACGTGATTTCCCGGCAATACAGACCTGTGCCGAGCACAGGCCTGACGACATTTACTGCGGCTTGCGATAGCTGTTGATGATCGCCGAGAAGTCCTTGCCACCTTCCCCGCGCTGACTCATCGCCTGATACAACTGCTGCGCCACCGCGCCGAGCACCACCGGCTGATGAGCCTGACGCGCCGCTTCAGTGGCCAGCCCCAGATCCTTGAGCATCAGCTCGGCGCCGAAGCCACCGGTGTAACCACGCGAGGCCGGCGCCGTTTCGACGATGCCCGGCCACGGGTTGTACATCTCAGAACTCCAGCAACGACCGGTCGAGCTGTTGATGATCCCGGCGAGCACACCGGTATCGATCCCCAGCGCATCGCCGAGGGCCATCGCCTCGCTGACGCCGACCATCGAAATGGCAAGCAACAGGTTGTTGCAGATCTTGGCGATCTGCCCGGTGCCGACTTCACCGCAATGCACGATGTTGCGACCCATCTGCGCCAGCACCGGTTGCAGGGTGGCGAACAGTTCCGGGGTGGCGCCGACCATGAAGGTCAATGTACCTGCGGTGGCGCCGCCGGTGCCGCCGGACACCGGTGCATCGGCCATCGCCACGCCTTGCTTGGCAGCGGCGGCTGCCACGTCGCGCGCAGTCTGCGGATCGATGGTGCTGCAATCCACCGCCGGCACACCTTTGCCGATCCCGGCCAGCACACCGTCTTCACCGAGCCAGACGCTGCGTACATGTACGGCGGCCGGCAACATGGTGATCACCAGCTCCGCGTCTTCGGCGGCCTCACGGGCCGAGGCGCGGATGGTGCCGCCCAGTTGCTCGAGTTCCGCCAGCACGGTCTTGTTCAGATCCACCAGATTCAGCGAATGCCCGGCCTTGATCAGGTTGCGCGCCATCGGCGCGCCCATGTTGCCCAGACCGATAAATGCGATTTTCATGACCATTCCTCAGCGCAGGTTGATGGTGGTGTTCACGCCGTCGTTGACGCTGTCGTCATCGAACCAGCGCGCCGTGACCGTTTTGGTCTGGGTGTAGAACTGCACCACTTGCTTGCCGTATGGGCCGAGGTCGCCAAGTTTCGAACCTCGCGAACCGGTGAAGCTGAAGAACGGCACCGGCACCGGAATCGGGATGTTGATGCCGACCTGGCCGACGTCGATTTCGGTCTGGAATTTACGCGCCGCCGCGCCGCTCTGGGTGAACAGGCCGGTGCCGTTGCCGAACGGGTTGGCATTGACCAGCGCAATGGCCTGATCGAGGGTGTCGACTTCCAGCACCACCAGCACCGGGCCGAAGATTTCCTGGGTGTAGATCTGCATGTCAGTGGTCACCCCGGAGAACAGGGTCGGGCCGACGAAGTTGCCTTTCTCGTAGCCCGGCACGCTGATGTCGCGACCGTCCAGCTCGAGTTTCGCGCCTTCCTTGATGCCGCTTTCGATCAGATCGAGAATCCGCGCCTTGGCCTTTTTCGAAATGACCGGGCCGACATCGGTGCCCGGCTCGTTGCCGGCGTTGACCTTGAGTTTCTGCGCCAGCGCTTTCAGATCCGGCAGCCACTGTTTGGCCGCGCCCACCAGCACCACCACCGAAGTGGCCATGCAACGCTGACCGGCCGCACCGAAACCGGCGCCGACCAGGGCATTGAGCGCTTGCTCGCGATTGGCGTCCGGCAGCACCACGGCATGGTTCTTCGCGCCCATCATCGATTGCACACGCTTGCCGTGCTTGCCGGCCAGGTCATAAACGTGGGTGCCGACGGCGGTCGAACCGACGAACGAAACCGCCTTGATGTCCTTGTGGGTGCACAGGCCATCAACTACATCCTTGCCACCGTGCACCACGTTCAATACGCCGGCCGGAATACCGGCTTCGATGGCCAGTTCCACCAGCAGCATGGTTGACAGCGGATCCTGTTCGGACGGTTTGAGCACGAAGGTGTTGCCGCAGGCGATGGCCATCGGGAACATCCACAGCGGAATCATTGCCGGGAAGTTGAACGGCGTGATGCCGGCGCAAACGCCGATCGGCTGGCGCAAGGTATAGGTGTCGACACCGCCGGCCACGTTTTCGGCGAACTCGCCCATTTGCAGGCTGCCGATGGAGCACGCGTGCTCGACCACTTCCAGGCCACGAAAAATATCGCCCTCGGCATCGGCAATGGTCTTGCCCTGCTCGGCGCTCAGTACCACGGCGATACGTTTGGAGTGTTCGCGGATCAGCGCCTGCAGCTTGAGCATGATGCGCATGCGTGCGCCGATCGGGGTGAGCTTCCAGGTCTGGAAGGCGCGCTGGGCGGCGCTGACGGCAGCGTCGACTTCAGCGGCGGTGGCAAACGGGACTTTGGCCAGCACCTGCTGGGTCGCCGGGTTGACGATGTCGTGCCACTCGGTGGTCTGCGACTCGACCCACTCGCCGTCGATCAGCAGCTTGACCTTCTGGATCGTGGTTTCGTTGGGCGTAAGCGATGCGTTCATGCTGGTCTCCAGAAATTGTTTTTATCTTGGGAGCCAAGGCGAAAGGTTCGCCTTGAGATGAGGCGTGTGTCGCGAATTGGTTGTCGGACTGTTTTTGGAGTATAGATGTGCAAACTTCTAATAAGAACGCACATATAAGCCCGTCCATCATGCAAAAAAACATCACATCTTTAGGCTCGCTGAACTGGGACGACCTCAAGTTTTTCCTCGAAGTCGCCCGTACCCGCAAGGCCAGCACCGCGGCCAAACGTCTGGCGGTGGACTACACAACCGTGTCGCGGCGGATCAGTTCGCTGGAAGCGGCTTTGGGCACATTGCTGTTCGAGAAATCCCGCACCAGCGGTTTCGTACTGACCGCCGAAGGCCAGCGTCTGCTGAGCTACGCCGAGTCGATCGAAAGTACGCTGCACATGGCCTGCGAGCAGGTGTCCGGCTCCGGCGTCGCGCTGTCGGGGCATGTGCGGATGGGCTGCACCGAGGGTTTCGGCAGCTTCTTCATCACCCCGCAACTGAGCCACTTCGTCGACGCCTACCCGGCGATCTCAGTGGACATCCTGCCGTTGCCGCACTTCATCAGCCTGTCCAAACGCGAAGCCGACATCGTCATCGCCCTCGAACGCCCGGAGCACGGGCCGTACGTGTGCTGCAAACTCTGCGACTACCGCCTGCAGCTCTACGCGACCCAGGAATACCTCGACAAACACCCACCGATCCGCCGCCCCGCCGACCTGGGCAAGCATCAATTCATCAGTTATGTGGATGACCTGGCGTTCAGCTCGGAGTTGCTGTATCTGGCGAACGTGGTGCCCGGCGCTAGCGCGAATTTGCGCAGCACAAGCGTGATCGCGCAATTCGTGGCGGCGCAGCAGGGGCGTTCGCTGGCAATTCTGCCGTGTTTCCTCGCGGCCCAGGACCCGCGCCTGTTGCCGGTGTTGCCGGAGGAAATCGACATCACCCGGCAGTTCTGGATGTACTGCCGGGAGGATTTGCGCAAGTTGAAGCGGATAACCCTTTTGTGGGATTACATCCGTGAGGTGACCGAGCGCAATCAGGCGCTGTTGATGGGGCAGACCCGGGAGATGCAGTTTGCCGACTAGTCGGCGCTGACCACGATCGACACCCGGCGATTTTCGGTGCGGCCGGCGGCGGTGTCGTTGGAGGCCACCGGTTCGCGGCTGCCAAGGCCTTGCAGCTGGATGTTCTCTTCCTTCATGCCGACCGTAGTCAGCACTTTGCCCACACTTTTTGCCCGGCGCAGAGACAGCTGCTGGTTGTAGGCTTCCTTGCCCGAAGCGTCGGTGTGACCATCCACGCGAACCCGCTCGATACCGACACCGAGCAGGGCCTTACCGATACGCTCGACGATCTCGGTACTTTGCTTGTTCAGGCTTTCGATGTCGCTGCCAAACAGCACTTTGCCCGACAGGCCGAACTCCCAGCCGTCGTCGGTCAGTTCAAAGCCTTGCTGCTTGAGCACGGCAATCTGCGCCGGCGTCAGGCCTTTTTGCGGAGTGGTCTGGCAACCGGTCAGAGCCAGCATGGCGGTCAGTAACAGGGTGGAAATCAGTCGAAAGGACATTGAGAACACGGGCATCAGCTCCTGGTTTGAACGGGATCGACCGGGTGCTCCGACCCGGCCGTGAATTGGGCGCCGCGGGACAGGCGCTTGGCTTGATACATCGCGGCGTCGGCCGCATCGAGCAAGGTGCCGGGCGTGGCGCCATGGTCGGGGTAAACCGCAATGCCGATACTGAGCGAGGTCACCACACTGGTGTCGCCCGGCAGTGCAATCGGGGTGTCCATGCTGGCGAGAATCTTGTCGGCAATTCGCTCGGCGTCTTCGGTCTTGTGCAACGGTGTCAGCAGAACGGCAAACTCATCGCCGCCCAGACGCGCCACCTGATCCTCTTCGCGCAGCTGCGCCCGCACCCGGTTCGCTACCGCCACCAGCACCGCATCGCCGGCCGCATGGCCAAAATTGTCATTGATTTCCTTGAAACGATCACTGTCGAGAAACAGCACCGCCACGCGCTCGTTGAGTTTGTTGGCGCTGCGCAATGCACGAATCAGGCGCCCTTCGAAAAACGCCCGGTTGGGCAGTCCCGTGAGGCTGTCGTGAGTGGCCTGGTGGGCAAGGGTTTCGTTCTCGTTTTGCAGGTGGGTCTGCCACGACTCAAGCTCATCGAGCAAAGCGTTGAAGTCGTTGCCGAGGTTGTGGAGCTCGGCGATTTTCGCCGGAGGTACGCGCCGGTCCAGTGCCCGTTCGCTGCGGGCGGCGTGAGCCACTCCCGCCAGGCTGTGCAGTGGGCCGATGATCCCGCGCAACTGACGGCGCGCCAGAAATAGCGCGACCCAGGCGCTGATCGCCGTGCAGAGAATGATGCCCGCCAGACCGCTCAACAGAAACTGCATCAGGCTGCCGCCGTGACCGATCAACAGGATCCGGCCGATCTCGCGATCCTGGTGCAGGATCGGCAGACTGATCGGCTTTTCCAGCACTATCCGCGTGATCTGCATTTCCAGCCCGGAAAACAAACCGTTTTCCGGGCGCTGCCATCGCGCCAGCAACTGACCCTGGCTGTCCAGCACCTGCGCGTCCGCCACCTCTTCGGTCGAGGCGATCAACGCCAGCGCCTCCGTCGCGGCAGGCTTGTCGTTGAACACCACCGCCGCTTCCACGGTGTAACTGATCGAACGAGCGATCAGGTGCAGGTTGTGATCGGCATAGACCCGCAGCGCCAAAACGCCAAGCAGGGTCAGGGACACACTGGCCATCGCCACGGCAACCAGCGCCACGATCAAATGCCCGCGACCGATGACCGAACCCAGGGTCGGACGCCCTGTGGATTTGTCGCGTCTCATGGAGCCGCCGGCTTGCGGCGCGACAACTGCAGCACGCTCGGATGAATGCGCACGCCGCTGCGGGCGACGGAGTCGAGATTGACCTCGAACGACACCTGCTCATCACCGACCCGCAGGCAGAACAGACTGCCGACCGTGCATTGATCGCCGCCCTCGCTGATGCTCAATACCGGGTGACCGATCAGCGAAGCGAACAATCGGCTGCGCTCATCGGCGGTGAGCTTGCCGATATACACCGCATCGCACTCGCTGACGATGGACGGGTTGTCGGCCAGGAGGCGACGCACCGTGACAGGCCGGCCCGTAGCCTGGGTCGTGCCTTTCAGCAGATCGTCGGTGTATTCGGTGGGACCGACGATGCACAGGCGCAACTGCGCAGGCTCGACCGGCCAACGGGCGTAACTGAGGATGCCAAGGACTACCTGAGTGACGGATTTGGCCCGTTGTTCAGCCATACCGACCGGTGTTTGCGGCTGGGCAGCAACCCCGCCTGTGAGCAAACAGAGCAGAACGGCAAGCAACGCTCGCTTGCTGCCAACTACGCGCTCTGTCGCCCAGACAGCCAGCTTCATGCAGGGATTCTCTTGGATCGTTACGAAATGATGCCGCAACGATAGCACAGCGTTGGAACGCCAGCGATACAGCCCCCTCTGACCGGTCGGTCAGATAACGCCGGCAATCACTGGCAACTTCACCCTCGAAGCGCCGCGCCTTCCTCCAGTTCCAGCATCAAACCGCTCAAGCGCTTGACCTTGCGCTGCACCGCTTCCTCGAATACCCCGGCTCGCGGTTCGATCAAGGTGAACCAGTGTTTGGCTCGGGTAATGCCGGTGTAGATCAGCTCTTTGGTCAATACCGGATTCAGGGCGTCGGGAAGGATCAACGCGGTATGGGCAAATTCCGAGCCTTGCGACTTGTGCACCGTCATGGCGTACACGGTTTCAACATCATTGAGCCGGCTCGGCAACACAAACCGCACTCCACCGCGCCCATCGTTACGCGGAAACGCCACCCGCAGCACCGGTTCGCCGGCGTTCGGCCCATCTCGTTCGGGCAGTTTGAGAGCGATGCCGATATCACCGTTCATCAGCCCCAGGCCATAGTCATTGCGGGTCATCAGGACCGGACGGCCTTCATACCACTGCTGGTCGCTGTCGATCAGCCGCGCCTTGAGCAGTGCTTCGGTGATACGCAGGTTCAGCCCCTCGACACCCCACGGTCCTTTGCGCACGGCGCACAGTAACTGGAACGTATCGAACGCCTGCAAGACTGCTCGCGCCCAATCGAGCCAACCGGGATGCTCAAGAGGTGCACCGGAAGGCGGGCGCTGATTGCGCAAGACGCTCAGGTAATGCCGATAACCGTGAGGGCCCTCGCCATGCCCGTCCAGAACAAGGCGTTCCAGTGCATGGTCATGCTCTCCCTTGAGCGCCAGCGAATAAACGTCGTCACGGCTTCGCGCTGCCAGCAAGTGGCGTGCCTCGTCCGGCCGTTGCTGATTCACCCGGCGCGCAAGCTGGCCGATGCCACTGCCCTCGCCGAAACGCCGCGAGTGACGCAACATCACCACTTGCTGCGCCAGCGGGTGCGTACCGTCCGTGTCTTCGTGCAAACCGGCGTCATGCAAGGACTCCCCGCTCACGGACTCCAGCCACTGACGTGTCTGCGGACTGTACCAACCCGCCTCGGCATCACGGCACAGATCCCCCAGCACCGCACCGGCCTCGACAGAGGCCAGTTGATCCTTGTCGCCCAGCAACACCAGACGAGCATGTGACGGCAACGCATCAAGCAGGTTGGCCATCATTTCCAGATCGATCATGGATGCTTCATCGACCACCAGCACATCCAGTGGCAGGCGGTTGCCCGCGTGATGGCGAAAGTGCCGAGTGCCGGGACGACTGCCGAGCAGGCGGTGAACGGTAGTCACCTCGGAAGGAATCTTCTCCCGAACGGCTTCGGCAACCTCCAGCGATTGCACTTGCTGGCTGATGGACTCGGTCAGCCGCGCTGCCGCTTTACCCGTAGGCGCGGCCAGGCGAATACGCAGCGGCTGGCTGGCTTCGACGGCGGGAGCCTGAAGCAAGGCCAGCAAACGCACGACCGTGGTGGTCTTGCCGGTGCCCGGCCCGCCCGTGACGATGCTGAAGGCACCTCGGGTCGCCAGTGCACAGGCGAGTTTCTGCCAGTCGATCGCACCGGATGTCTTTGCCGACCCGAATAACTCGTCCAGTCGCTGCGACAGATCGCCCGGCGCCGGTTCATGCTCTGCCAAACGTTGGCGCAGTGCCATGTCGATACGTCGTTCATAGGTCCAGTACCGGCGCAGGTACAGGCGCTTACCGGACAGCACCAGAGGGCATTGCCGTGCAGACTCACTCTCGTCGGCAGCCAGCGCCACCAGAGGGCTGCCGGCCAGCACTTTGCACCAGTGCGCGCCGTCAAGGGATTCAAGCAATTTCGATGGCAACAACACACCGGATTGCGCATCACCCTCAGGTGGCAGGGACAAGGCAAAGTCAGGAGCCTTGAGGGTTTCAAACAAATCCAGGCACACATGACCATGACCGAGCTGGTGACTGGTCAAAGCCGCGGCAAGCAGAACCAGCGGGTCGACGTCTGGCACCAACTCATGAAGAAACGTCACGAATGCCTTGTCCAGTGCCCGCAGCCACCCTCGCTCTACCCAGTGGGTCAGTAACTGCAGCAAGTCCTCGGCCTGCATCAGGGGCGTCAGGCGAGCAAGACTATCTGCATCCAGCGCAATCGGCGACAAGTGCGCGAAGGTGCGGCTCATAGCAATTCTCCCTGTTCCCATACCGGCTCGGATTTCGGTTCCGGTTTGCCCTGGAACATCCGGTCCAGACGCTCGATCAGCTCCCGTGGCGGCCGCGCGAAATACACGCCACCGCTGTCTGCCCGGGTACCGCGCAAGAACAGATACAGCGCACCGCCCACATGGCGGTCGTAATCATAATCGGCGAGGCGGGCTTTGAGCTGGCGATGCAGTGCCAGCAGGTACAGCACGTATTGCAGGTCGTAGCGGTTTTCCAGAATCGACTGCTCCATGGCCTGCTCGGTGTAGGCGGCATCATCGACGCCCAGCCAGTTGGATTTGTAGTCCGCCACGTAGTAACGACCATCATGCTCAAAGGTCAGGTCGATGAAGCCTTTGAACATGCCGTTGAGTTGCACGGCCTCGGCGGCCACCCTGGCAACGCCGTTGTGGGTGAACTTGCGCACCTGCTCGTCGAGTCTGATGACATCGACCTTGTGGCTGGCGAACCAGAACTCCATCTCGACCCGATACTGTTTCAGTTGCTCCAGCACGACTGCAGGTCGACCGGCGCCTGCCGGCATCGGCGATTTGAGCAGATGCTGCAACCAGTCGCTGAGAGTCGTGATCCAGCCTTCCCAGCCACGACGATTGCAGCGCCGGGCGATCGCGTCTTCCAGCGACTCGCGCGAAACCGCGAAACCTTCATCACCTGCCCATTCGAGCAGTCCGTGGAGAAACGTCCCCGGATTCGGCCCTCGGGGGAAACGATGAATCTCGGCGCCTCCCGGAATGATCTCGCGGGGGGCATCAGGCTCGAGGCGCTCGTCGTCGAACAGTTTCTGCGCCTGGGGACTGTCCGGTGCTTCATCACTGCCTACGCTCAGCACATCACTGATGCGCAATGCGCTATAGGAGGCGATCCACCAGTTTTCGCTGGCCTTGCGTTTGGGGATCAACGTGGCACTTGGGGTCGCTTCATTGCGTGGTGGCTGGTAGCGCTCGCTGGTTGCCAGTGGCATTTCCACGACGCTCAGCGCTGGGCAATGTTGCTGCAAATCGTCGAGCCAGCGGGTCAGACCGCTGGACTCGCTCAGTGATTCGCCACCACCCAGCAGATAGCCAAATGCTGAAAGATGCAGGACCGAGCTGCTGTTATTGCCGCGTTTAAGGTCCGTCACACCAAGCCAGCACGCATGTTGTGCCCGGGTCAGGGCGACGTAGAGCAAACGCAGATCCTCCGCCAGACGCTCATTGTCGGCCAGGGCAATCAGCTCGGCATCCGGTTTCAGACTGACCTGAGCCTTGCCGGATGCATCGTGGTAATGCAACGGCAGCCGGCTGCCATCCACGGGTTTGGCCGAGCAGATGAAGGGCAGAAACACCAACGGATACTCAAGCCCCTTGGACTTGTGGATCGTCACGACCTTGACCAGTTGCTCGTCGCTTTCAAGGCGCAGGATCTGCTCCTCACCCGCCTGACCGGACAACGCAAGATGCTCGGCCAAGTGCCGGATCAGCGCCTGCTCGCCATCCAGTTCGGAGGCTGCCTGCTGCAACAACTCCGACAGGTGCAACAGGTTAGTCAGCACCCGCTCACCATCACTGCGAGCAATCAGGGTTTGCGGTAGATGAAAGTCATGAAGAAATCGCCGTAACATCGGCAGCACGCCTTGTTTGCGCCAGATCTCACGATAGGCCCGGAACTGCATGACTCGTTCTTCCCAGACCAGTTCATCCTGATTCAGGCGTTCGAGCTCTGCCAACGGCAGATTCAAGGTAATGCAGGCCAGGGCTGCCTTTAGCGAGCGCTCGACATCCGGCTCGGCACAGGCCTTGAGCCAGGCCAGCAGGTCATGGGCCTCCTGGGCCGCGAAGACTGAATCCTTGTCCGACAGATAGACGCTGCGCACCCCACGGGCGGCAAGCTCACCGCGTATTGCTTGAGCCTCCTTGCCATCGCGCACCAGAATTGCGATGTCCGCCGGCTGCAGCCCTCGAAAATCCTTGCCGTCCTGCGCGAAACCCGCGCTACCGGCTTGTCCGCCATTGAGCAAGGCAGTGATTTCACTGGCGCAGGCCGCCGCCAGCTGCTGGCGGTAGACCGCACCGGAGACTGGCTGCTCGGTAGATAAACGCCAGATGTTCAGCGCCGGAACGTCTTGCCCGGAAATCTGTAAATACTCCTTGCGCCCCTGAGCATCTACGGGCTGAAACGGCACCGGGTTGTCACCGCCTTTCTCTCGAAACAGAAACGCACCGCGTCCCTGTTCACGGGACTCGGCGCGCTCGAACACCTGGTTTACTGCGCGGACCATCCCATGGCTCGAGCGGAAGTTCGTACCCAGCGTATGCAGTCGCCCTGCGGTGGCTATTCGCGCGCGCAGGTAGGTGTAGATGTCCGCGCCACGAAAGGCATAGATCGCCTGCTTCGGATCACCGATCAGAAACAGCCCGGTCTCGGGGATGTTTTCCTCAATGCGATAGATGTTCTCGAAGATCCGGTACTGCACCGGATCCGTGTCCTGGAATTCATCAATCAAAGCGACCGGAAACTGCTCACGGATAAGCGTGGCGAGGCGCTCGCCGCCTTCGGATCGCAACGCGGCGTCAAGGCGCAACAGCATGTCATCGAAGCCCATTTCGGCACGTCTGCGCTTCTCGTCCTCAAAGCGCGCACCTACCCATTTGGCGGCGTGCTGCAACACAGCAGCGTCAGGCGTCGGCAGCCCGTCGAGACTCGACTTGAGCCTCGACATCGCGTCCAGTCCCGGATGACTCGGGGGCTCGCCTTTCCAGGCTTCGGCCATGCCGTCCGGCGTCAGCCGGGTAAATCCGGTACCGATATCCAGTTGTTCCAGTGACTCATCTTCCGCCCAGGCGTTGAGCTTCTCGAACCAGGGCTCGAAGTAGCGGGCTTGCATCTTGCGCCCGTCGACCGTCTTGCTGGCGACGCCCTGATGACAAATGGCGAGCAACTCATCCGCCCACTGCTGCCAGGGCTTTTTCAATTCAACCAATGCTGAGCGACGCTCCTGCAGGCACTCGTCGATCAGATCGGCCGGAGATCTGTCTTCCTTGCCGTCACGTTCAGTGCCGAAGAGAGCACGTACACGAGGCAACAGGGCGGCCGGACCTCCCCAGTTAGTACGAACCCAATTCAGGGCATCTCCCTGCATCGGATAGCAGAACAGGCGCCAGTAATCGCGGAGCACTTCGCCGAGCAGATCGCTGTGATCGGTTTCCAGAGTCTGGGTAAACAGGCTGCCGCTGTCGAACGCATGTTCGCGCAGCATTCGCTGACACCAGCTGTGGATCGTCGAGACCGCCGCCTCGTCCATCCATTGCGCGGCGATGTCCAGGCGGTTAGCACAACCGGGCCATTGTTGAGGCTCGAACTGCGCGCGCAGCTCATCGATCAACGTATCAGGAGGCGGCGTCTCATCACGGAAGAAGCGTGCGGCCTCTGCCAGACGTGTGCGGATGCGCTCGCGCAACTCCTTGGTTGCCGCATCGGTGAAGGTCACTACTAGAATCTGCGGTGGCAGCAGCTCGCGACCGAAGCCACTCGCTTCGCCTCCATGACCAAGGATCAGGCGCAGATACAACGCGGAGATGGTGAACGTCTTGCCAGTACCCGCGCTGGCCTCGATCAGTTGACTGCCCTTCAATGGAAACGCCAGGGCAAGTGGCTGCTGTGTACTCATGAACGTACCCCCTCGCTGGCCAATGATTGCCAGGGGGCTTCGAGCACCGGGCGGTATAGAGCGTTACACCAATCGGGGAATGTCTCCTCGGCCAGCAACGCATCGTAATCCGGGAACTGCCGCGCCAATGCGGGGCTTTCGCGTCTCTCGCCTTCGCTGGTCTGACCATCACCTTCATAGGCTTTGCGTGCAGCGGCTTCGGCCTTCAGCGGGTCGCTCTGGCCCAGCCATGCAAAAGCAGTTTTCACCGCAACCGGAAGTGGCTGGCGCATTCCTGCTTGCCAGGCGAGCAGCAGGTCTTCGAGTACCCGCCACGCCCGATCCTGTTCCATCGGTTCAAGCAAGAGAGTGTCATCACTGGCGACCAGTGCTGTGGTCAAGGAAAGCCCACTCGCACAAGCGACCAGATGATCGACCCACGGTTTGATCAGACGGTGCCATTTGCGGCTTTTGATCGAGCCGATACTGTTGGGAATCGTCGTCACCGACAGCACACCGCCATCGTCGCGTTGATGCAAACCTCCAAGCCATCCTTCCAGACGTAATCCCTGCCATTCAAGATTGATCGGGAGCGCACTGGTCAGCGGAGTAGGCCAAAGCGTCAGCAGTTGTTGATAGCGGTGCAGCAAGTCGGGAAGCGGTTCGATCAGCTCTCGTTGCAGGCACTCTCCGAATCCCGCCATGGGCAGCAGCCCGCTGTTTTGCAGGCGCCTAGCCTGAGCCTCAAGCGCCTGTTCAACGCTCTCCGGATACCTCAAGGCCGCGTCGAGCAAGCTGCTGCTGAGGGTGTATCGCTGCAAGGCATCCAGCACAAAGGGCTCTTCATCGGCTTGAGGTACTTGTGCCGCTTCGAAGTAAACCTTCAAGCGTTGAGTGAAAAAGTGCCGAACCGGGTTACGCAGAAAATCCTGCAGCAGCGCAAGGCCGAGCGGCTCATCCTGGACATGGGGTTCAAGCATTCCTTTCACTTCATCAGGCTCATGACGTTGATGCAGCACCTGCCATTCATTGGCATAGCTGAACAGCTCATCACCTTCATGGAAGTAACGTGAACTGAATGGCTGCAACGGGTGTTCCTGGGTCATGGCATGCAACAAATCCGCACGTTCATCAGTTGTTCGCCAACCATTGGCGAGATGATCGCGCAACTGACCGATCAGCACCGAGGGTGGCCGTTCACTGTTGTCACGAATGCTGCGTCCAACCCAACTGATGTAGAGCTCATGGCGAGCAGACAGCAATGCTTCGAGCAACAGATAGCGATCATCTTCACGGCGGGAGCGATCTCCCGGCCGGTAATCGCTGCCCATCAGGTCGAAGTCCAGCGGTGGTTGTGCCCGGGGATAATCGCCATCGTTCATGCCCAGAAGGCAAACCAGCTTGAAGGGAATTGCCCGCATCGGCATCAAGGTACAAAAATTCACCGCACCGGCCAGAAACCGTTGAGACAAGCGCCCTTGATCCAGCCCGGCCAGCCAGGCCTCGCGAACAACGGTCAGCGGCAACTCATCTTCCAGTCCGACAGATTCACAGGTCTCCAGCCATGTTTCGCGCAGATCCTCAAGTTGAGTCAGCAAGTATTCGTCATGCTCATTGCTCGCTTTGAAAAACAACTGCATCAGTACCTGTAGCCGACTCCCCCACTCTTGAGGTTTCGCAGGCTTCAGCAATTGCTGGTGCGAGTACTCCAAGGCATCCAGCAAGGCGGACAACGGACCGATCAGCGCGGCATCGAGGCCGCCAATTTCGTCGTATGGCTCAATGCCCGCGCAGGCACTGGAATCACCAACCGCATATCCGAGGAGCATCCGCTTCAGTCCGAATCGCCAGCTGTTCTGCTCCAGTTCATTTGGCAATCCCAGTCCGGCACGTTGTTCAGCGTCCATCCCCCAACGCACCCCGGCGCCTTCGATCCAGCGATGCAGTGTCGGCAAGTCCCGCTCCTCCACCCCGAACCGTACACGTAACGCCGGCACATCGAGCAAGTCGAGTATTTCACTGACGGGGAAACGACTGTCGGGCAGTTTGAGCAGATGTTCGACGGCAATCAGCAATGGGTCGCGACCGCGTTGCCCCTGGTCGGCCAGCGTGAAAGGAATGAACCGTGGATCATGACGATCCAGCTGTCCGAACACTGCACGGACGTGCGGCGCATAACTGTCGATGTCGGGCACCATCACGATTACATCACGGGGGCGCAGTTCGGGATTGGCGCTGAATCGAGCCAGGAGCTGATCGTGGAGAATCTCGACTTCACGTTGTGCACTATGTGCAATGTGGAATCGAATTGACTGGTCTTGCTTGAGGTCGACATCGGGCCAGAGCTCACGTGTTTCGCTGAGCGGGCGCAGTTCTAGAATGTCATCCTGCAGTTGATTGAGCATGTTTTGCGGGACTGATTCGCTGAACAGATCGATACGACCATTGCGAAATGCCGCGCGATAGCTGCCGGGGTCGTCATAGCTGTCGAGCAGATTGATGTAGTCACGACCTTGCTTGCCCCAGGCGGCAAGCAGCGGATGGGCGTGTTGATGCAGTGACTCTGGATCCAGCACTGCGGGCATGCCGCTCTTGCGAGCCTGACGCTTGTATTGATGACGCAACAGATCCTTGTCGGCAACGATATCGGCCCAATGATAACGGCAAGGATTGTGTACGCAGAGCAGGACCTGGCTGAAACGGGCCAGCCCAGCCAATGCTTCGAGTACTTGTGCAGGCAGTGAGGAAATTCCGAAAACGATTACCCGTGACGGCAAGCCTGTCGGTGTTTTTTCAAGGTTGTTGATGCACTCGATGAATCGCTGGTGCACGCCAGCCCGACTTTGAGCCATGCCTTGCTCACCGACATCTTCAAGCAATGCACGCCATAGCTCTGCCTGCCAGCAACTGGTGCTGGGCAGCGGTTTCACCTCCCCCCTGACATTTCGTAGCTGATGACGCCCCTCGGCCCAATCCTCGAGCCAGTCGGCACGGTACACCTGATACTGATCGAACAGATCCGCCAGTCGCTCGGACAACTGGTAGCGCTTGCGCAAGTCGGTGTCATGGGTCAGGAAACGTTGCAGGGGTTCGAAATGCGGCAGGTCGATGACCTGCGGTAACAGGCGCATCAGCCTCCAGGTCAGAGGGGCCTTGTCGAGCAGGGACTTGGCCGGGATCTCATCTGGCCCAAGAACCATGCGGTAAAGCTGCCACATGAAACTACCCGGCAACTGCACATCAATTGCCGCAGCAATACCGCAGCCACCCAAGTCATCCTCTTCAGGATCCTCAGCCAGTGCCAGCTTGAGCCATTGGGCGATACCGTTGCTCTGCACGAGCGCAATTTCGTTCTCCAAGGGAGCCAGCGGATAACGCCGCATGATGCTGATCACAAGGCTGCGCAGCTCGTCCAGGCTGTTGCTCTGAACCACCATGAATGCAGCGTTGAGGGACTGTGTGTCCGGCATAAGGCTTCCTTGGAAAAATACAAAAGCTAGGGCTGAACCTTAGCATTCTCGACTGGCGAGGGCAGCCGTAAGGCGTCCGAGAATGCTGTACGAACTTTCCTGCGGACAAAACAAAACCCCAACTGCTTTCGCAATTGGGGTTTCGGAATTTAATCTTGACGATGACCTACTCTCACATGGGGAAACCCCACACTACCATCGGCGATGCATCGTTTCACTTCTGAGTTCGGGATGGGATCAGGTGGTTCCAACGCTCTATGGTCGTCAAGAAATTCGGGTACTGACTCGTGACCGGATGGCCTCGCTTCAGCAAATTGGGTATGGGATAGTTTTCGGTGTTTTGTGAACTCGAACTTTCGGTTCTTGCGTCTTCACACACCGCAATCTGGCCTTTCGACTCAAATTGCTTGGGTGTTATATGGTCAAGCCTCACGGGCAATTAGTATTGGTTAGCTCAACGCCTCACAGCGCTTACACACCCAACCTATCAACGTCGTAGTCTTCGACGGCCCTTCAGGGAACTCAAGGTTCCAGTGAGATCTCATCTTGAGGCAAGTTTCCCGCTTAGATGCTTTCAGCGGTTATCTTTTCCGAACATAGCTACCCGGCAATGCCACTGGCGTGACAACCGGAACACCAGAGGTTCGTCCACTCCGGTCCTCTCGTACTAGGAGCAGCCCCTCTCAAATCTCAAACGTCCACGGCAGATAGGGACCGAACTGTCTCACGACGTTCTAAACCCAGCTCGCGTACCACTTTAAATGGCGAACAGCCATACCCTTGGGACCGGCTTCAGCCCCAGGATGTGATGAGCCGACATCGAGGTGCCAAACACCGCCGTCGATATGAACTCTTGGGCGGTATCAGCCTGTTATCCCCGGAGTACCTTTTATCCGTTGAGCGATGGCCCTTCCATACAGAACCACCGGATCACTAAGACCTACTTTCGTACCTGCTCGACGTGTCTGTCTCGCAGTCAAGCGCGCTTTTGCCTTTATACTCTACGACCGATTTCCGACCGGTCTGAGCGCACCTTCGTACTCCTCCGTTACTCTTTAGGAGGAGACCGCCCCAGTCAAACTACCCACCATACACTGTCCTCGATCCGGATAACGGACCTGAGTTAGAACCTCAAAGTTGCCAGGGTGGTATTTCAAGGATGGCTCCACGCGAACTGGCGTCCACGCTTCAAAGCCTCCCACCTATCCTACACAAGCAAATTCAAAGTCCAGTGCAAAGCTATAGTAAAGGTTCACGGGGTCTTTCCGTCTAGCCGCGGATACACTGCATCTTCACAGCGATTTCAATTTCACTGAGTCTCGGGTGGAGACAGCGCCGCCATCGTTACGCCATTCGTGCAGGTCGGAACTTACCCGACAAGGAATTTCGCTACCTTAGGACCGTTATAGTTACGGCCGCCGTTTACCGGGGCTTCGATCAAGAGCTTCGCGTTAGCTAACCCCATCAATTAACCTTCCGGCACCGGGCAGGCGTCACACCCTATACGTCCACTTTCGTGTTTGCAGAGTGCTGTGTTTTTAATAAACAGTCGCAGCGGCCTGGTATCTTCGACCGGCATGGGCTTACGGAGCAAGTCCTTCACCCTCACCGGCGCACCTTCTCCCGAAGTTACGGTGCCATTTTGCCTAGTTCCTTCACCCGAGTTCTCTCAAGCGCCTTGGTATTCTCTACCCAACCACCTGTGTCGGTTTGGGGTACGGTTCCTGGTTATCTGAAGCTTAGAAGCTTTTCTTGGAAGCATGGCATCAACCACTTCGTCGCCTAAAGGCAACTCGTCATCAGCTCTCGGCCTTAAGATCCCGGATTTACCTAAGATCTCAGCCTACCACCTTAAACTTGGACAACCAACGCCAAGCTGGCCTAGCCTTCTCCGTCCCTCCATCGCAATAACCAGAAGTACAGGAATATTAACCTGTTTTCCATCGACTACGCTTTTCAGCCTCGCCTTAGGGACCGACTAACCCTGCGTCGATTAACGTTGCGCAGGAAACCTTGGTCTTTCGGCGTGGGTGTTTTTCACACCCATTGTCGTTACTCATGTCAGCATTCGCACTTCTGATACCTCCAGCAAGCTTCTCAACTCACCTTCACAGGCTTACAGAACGCTCCTCTACCGCATCACTTACGTGATACCCGTAGCTTCGGTGTATGGTTTGAGCCCCGTTACATCTTCCGCGCAGGCCGACTCGACTAGTGAGCTATTACGCTTTCTTTAAAGGGTGGCTGCTTCTAAGCCAACCTCCTAGCTGTCTAAGCCTTCCCACATCGTTTCCCACTTAACCATAACTTTGGGACCTTAGCTGACGGTCTGGGTTGTTTCCCTTTTCACGACGGACGTTAGCACCCGCCGTGTGTCTCCCATGCTCGGCACTTGTAGGTATTCGGAGTTTGCATCGGTTTGGTAAGTCGGGATGACCCCCTAGCCGAAACAGTGCTCTACCCCCTACAGTGATACATGAGGCGCTACCTAAATAGCTTTCGAGGAGAACCAGCTATCTCCGAGCTTGATTAGCCTTTCACTCCGATCCACAGGTCATCCGCTAACTTTTCAACGGTAGTCGGTTCGGTCCTCCAGTCAGTGTTACCTAACCTTCAACCTGCCCATGGATAGATCGCCCGGTTTCGGGTCTATTCCCAGCGACTAGACGCCCTATTAAGACTCGCTTTCGCTACGCCTCCCCTATTCGGTTAAGCTCGCCACTGAAAATAAGTCGCTGACCCATTATACAAAAGGTACGCAGTCACAGAACAAAGTCTGCTCCCACTGCTTGTACGCATACGGTTTCAGGATCTATTTCACTCCCCTCTCCGGGGTTCTTTTCGCCTTTCCCTCACGGTACTAGTTCACTATCGGTCAGTCAGTAGTATTTAGCCTTGGAGGATGGTCCCCCCATATTCAGACAAAGTTTCTCGTGCTCCGTCCTACTCGATTTCATGACTAAGAGATTTTCGCGTACAGGGCTATCACCCACTATGGCCGCACTTTCCAGAGCGTTCCGCTAATCTCAAAGCCACTTAAGGGCTAGTCCCCGTTCGCTCGCCACTACTAAGGGAATCTCGGTTGATTTCTTTTCCTCAGGGTACTTAGATGTTTCAGTTCCCCTGGTTCGCCTCTTGCACCTATGTATTCAGTGCAAGATAACCATCTTGTGATGGCTGGGTTCCCCCATTCAGACATCTCCGGATCAAAGTCTGTTTGCCGACTCCCCGAAGCTTTTCGCAGGCTACCACGTCTTTCATCGCCTCTGACTGCCAAGGCATCCACCGTATGCGCTTCTTCACTTGACCATATAACCCCAAGCAATCTGGTTATACTGTGAAGACGACATTCGCCGAAAATTCGAATTTCTCAACTAAGAGAACTCACAAATTTTACCTTAGCCTGATCCGTTACCAGTGAAAGTAACGTTCAGTCTATCTTTCTATCACATACCCAAATTTTTAAAGAACGAACTAGTCAAAGACTAGAAATCAACATTCACCATCAAATCGATGGAATGCTCATTTCTAAGCTCTTACTTCAGAAGCAGTAGTGGTGGAGCCAAGCGGGATCGAACCGCTGACCTCCTGCGTGCAAGGCAGGCGCTCTCCCAGCTGAGCTATGGCCCCGTATTTCTACAGGCGTTTCCCACACAAAATTGGTGGGTCTGGGCAGATTCGAACTGCCGACCTCACCCTTATCAGGGGTGCGCTCTAACCAACTGAGCTACAGACCCAATTTCGGGCTGCTTCTTTCGTCTTCTTCAATGAATCAAGCAATTCGTGTGGGAACTTATGGAGCAGCTGATGTCGTCGATTAAGGAGGTGATCCAGCCGCAGGTTCCCCTACGGCTACCTTGTTACGACTTCACCCCAGTCATGAATCACACCGTGGTAACCGTCCTCCCGAAGGTTAGACTAGCTACTTCTGGTGCAACCCACTCCCATGGTGTGACGGGCGGTGTGTACAAGGCCCGGGAACGTATTCACCGCGACATTCTGATTCGCGATTACTAGCGATTCCGACTTCACGCAGTCGAGTTGCAGACTGCGATCCGGACTACGATCGGTTTTATGGGATTAGCTCCACCTCGCGGCTTGGCAACCCTTTGTACCGACCATTGTAGCACGTGTGTAGCCCAGGCCGTAAGGGCCATGATGACTTGACGTCATCCCCACCTTCCTCCGGTTTGTCACCGGCAGTCTCCTTAGAGTGCCCACCATAACGTGCTGGTAACTAAGGACAAGGGTTGCGCTCGTTACGGGACTTAACCCAACATCTCACGACACGAGCTGACGACAGCCATGCAGCACCTGTCTCAATGTTCCCGAAGGCACCAATCCATCTCTGGAAAGTTCATTGGATGTCAAGGCCTGGTAAGGTTCTTCGCGTTGCTTCGAATTAAACCACATGCTCCACCGCTTGTGCGGGCCCCCGTCAATTCATTTGAGTTTTAACCTTGCGGCCGTACTCCCCAGGCGGTCAACTTAATGCGTTAGCTGCGCCACTAAGAGCTCAAGGCTCCCAACGGCTAGTTGACATCGTTTACGGCGTGGACTACCAGGGTATCTAATCCTGTTTGCTCCCCACGCTTTCGCACCTCAGTGTCAGTATCAGTCCAGGTGGTCGCCTTCGCCACTGGTGTTCCTTCCTATATCTACGCATTTCACCGCTACACAGGAAATTCCACCACCCTCTACCATACTCTAGCTCGCCAGTTTTGGATGCAGTTCCCAGGTTGAGCCCGGGGATTTCACATCCAACTTAACGAACCACCTACGCGCGCTTTACGCCCAGTAATTCCGATTAACGCTTGCACCCTCTGTATTACCGCGGCTGCTGGCACAGAGTTAGCCGGTGCTTATTCTGTCGGTAACGTCAAAATTGCAGAGTATTAATCTACAACCCTTCCTCCCAACTTAAAGTGCTTTACAATCCGAAGACCTTCTTCACACACGCGGCATGGCTGGATCAGGCTTTCGCCCATTGTCCAATATTCCCCACTGCTGCCTCCCGTAGGAGTCTGGACCGTGTCTCAGTTCCAGTGTGACTGATCATCCTCTCAGACCAGTTACGGATCGTCGCCTTGGTGAGCCATTACCTCACCAACTAGCTAATCCGACCTAGGCTCATCTGATAGCGCAAGGCCCGAAGGTCCCCTGCTTTCTCCCGTAGGACGTATGCGGTATTAGCGTTCCTTTCGAAACGTTGTCCCCCACTACCAGGCAGATTCCTAGGCATTACTCACCCGTCCGCCGCTGAATCCAGGAGCAAGCTCCCTTCATCCGCTCGACTTGCATGTGTTAGGCCTGCCGCCAGCGTTCAATCTGAGCCATGATCAAACTCTTCAGTTCAAACATCTTTGGGTTTTTAAGAAACCCTAAACTTGGCTCAGCAATCGTTGGTTACATCTTTGATTTCTCGCGGAGTAACTTGTGATGCTGATAATCTTGTTGACTATCAGTCTGACTCCACAAGCACCCACACGAATTGCTTGATTCAGTTGTTAAAGAGCGGTTGGTCAAGATCTTTCGTCTCAACCGAGGCGCGCATTCTACAGCAGCCTCATTTGCTGTCAAGTGATTATTTTCAGAAGTTTTCGAAGATTTCTTCAACAACTTCAACCACTTGCGCTTCCGATCTCTCGTTAGCGGGAGGCGAATTCTACAGCGTTACACGCTGCTGTCAACACCTCTTTTTCTCCACTTTCGATCGAGAAGACCGAACCGTTGAAAGCACCAGAAGAACCGGCATTTCCAACTCCTTCCAGGCTTCGATGATCTGAAGCAACTCGCTATCGAAACCTACATAACTCATTGAATATCAAGGAGTTTTCCGTTTCGACTGCGCCGGAAGTGGGGCGAATTATAGAGACTCAGAATCTGCCGTCAACCCCTATTTTCATAAATCTGTCACATCGGTCAAAAAAGCCCGAAAACAAGAAGGCCGACCTTAAAAGGTCGGCCTTCTGTGCACAGCCCTTCTACTTACAAGCTAGGGAATGCGAATTGCGAGGCTTCATGACTCGCACGCTGCGGCCAGCGCTGGGTGATCGCCTTGCGACGGGTGTAGAAGCGCACACCATCCGGACCATAGGCATGCAGGTCACCGAACAGCGAACGCTTCCAGCCGCCGAAGCTGTGGTAAGCCACAGGCACCGGCAGCGGCACGTTGACACCGACCATGCCGACTTCGATCTCGTCGCAGAACAGACGCGCCGCTTCACCGTCACGAGTGAAGATGCAGGTGCCGTTGCCGTATTCGTGATCGTTGATCAGTTGCATTGCCTCTTCCAGGCTATTCACCCGGACGATGCAGAGTACCGGCCCGAAGATCTCTTCTTTATAGATGCGCATCTCAGGGGTGACGTTGTCGAACAGACAGCCACCGAGGAAGAAGCCTTCTTCGTGACCGGCAACACTCAGACCACGACCATCGACCACCAGGGTCGCGCCCGCCGCCACGCCGTCTTCAACATAACCGCTGACCTTGTCGCGCGCCTGACCGGTGACCAGCGGCCCCATGTCCAGACCGCAAGAAGTGCCGGCACCGATTTTCAAAGCCTTGATCTGTGGAACCAGTTTGGCCACCAGTGCATCGGCTACCTGGTCACCCACACACACCGCTACCGAAATCGCCATGCAGCGCTCGCCGCAGGAACCGTAAGCCGCGCCCATCAGTGCACTGACCGCATTGTCCAGATCCGCATCCGGCATCAGCACCGCGTGGTTCTTCGCGCCGCCCAGTGCCTGAACGCGTTTGCCGCGCTTGGTGCCTTCGGCATAGATGTATTCGGCAATCGGCGTCGAGCCCACGAAGCTCAGCGCTTTGACTTCCGGTGCTTCGATCAGCGCGTCCACCGCAGTCTTGTCACCGTGCACCACGCTCAGCACGCCTTTCGGCAGGCCGGCTTCCAGCAGCAGTTGAGCGATCAGCAGGGTCGAGCTCGGATCACGCTCGGACGGCTTGAGAATGAAGCAGTTGCCGCAGACGATCGCCAGCGGATACATCCACAGCGGCACCATGGCCGGGAAGTTGAACGGGGTAATCCCGGCCACTACGCCCAGCGGCTGGAAGTCCGACCAGGCATCGATGTTCGGGCCGACATTGCGGCTGTACTCGCCCTTGAGGATTTCCGGCGCTGCGCAGGCGAACTCGACGTTCTCGATACCGCGCTTCAGTTCACCGGCAGCGTCTTCCAAGGTCTTGCCGTGTTCTTCACTGATCAATTGCGAGATGCGTGCTTCGTTCTGCTCCAGCAGTTGCTTGAAGCGGAACATCACCTGGGCACGTTTGGCCGGTGGAGTGTTGCGCCAGGCCGGGAACGCAGCCTTGGCGGCATCGATGGCTTTCTGGATGGTTTCCTGGCTGGCCAGCGGCAGCTTGTGGATCGCCTGACCGGTGGACGGGTTGAACACATCAACCGCGCGACCGTTCTCGGTCACCAGTTCGCCATTGATCAAATGCGGGATAACGCTCATCGAAAACTCCTGAATTCTTGTGCGCAGACGCCCGCAAGGAGCGCCTGCTATTTACGTAGCTATATAGAAGGAAAAATCAGTCGAGCTTGTTCAGCACTTCGCCGACCGCGTCGAACAGACGATCAAGGTCTTGCGGCTTGCTGTTGAAGGTTGGGCCGAACTGCAGGGTGTCGCCGCCGAAGCGCACGTAGAACCCGGCTTTCCACAACGCCATGCCAGCTTCGAATGGACGCACGATGGCGTCGCCGTCACGGCCCGCGATCTGGATCGCACCGGCCAGGCCGTAATTACGAATGTCGATGACGTTCTTCGCGCCTTTCAGGCCATGCAGGGCATTTTCGAAATGCGGTGCGACTTCGGCCACGCTCTGTACCAGGTTTTCCTTTTGCAGCAGGTCGAGTGCTGCCAGGCCAGCGGCGCAAGCCACCGGGTGCGCGGAATAGGTGTAGCCGTGCGGGAATTCCACGGCGTATTCCGGGGTCGGCTGGTTCATGAAGGTCTGGTAGATCTCGGAGCTGGCAATCACCGCGCCCATCGGAATCGCGCCGTTGGTGACTTGCTTGGCGATGCACATCAGGTCCGGGGTCACGCCGAAGGTGGTAGCGCCGAACATGGTGCCGGTACGGCCGAAACCGGTGATCACTTCGTCGAACACCAGCAGAATGTTGTGCTGATCGCAGATCTCGCGCAGACGCTTCAGATAACCCTGTGGTGGAACCAGTACGCCAGCGGAACCGGCCAGAGGCTCAACGAACACCGCAGCGATGTTCGAAGCATCGTGCAGCTCGATCAGTTTCAGCAGCTCATCCGCCAGGGCGATACCGCCCTGCTCCGGCATGCCACGGGAGAAGGCATTGCTCGCCAGCAGAGTGTGCGGCAGGTGATCGACATCCATCATCGCCTGACCGAACAGCTTGCGGTTGCCGTTGACGCCGCCGAGGCTGGTGCCGGCGATGTTCACGCCGTGGTAGCCACGGGCACGGCCGATCATTTTGGTTTTGGTCGACTGGCCTTTCAGACGCCAGTAGGCACGGATCATCTTCACCGCGGTATCGGCGCACTCGGAGCCGGAGTCCGTGAAGAACACGTGGTTCAGGTTGCCCGGGGTCAGGTCAGTGATTTTCTCGGCCAGCTGGAACGACAGCGGGTGGCCGTACTGGAAGCCCGGCGAGTAATCGAGGGTGCCCAACTGCTTGGCCACCGCTTCCTGGATTTCCTTGCGGGTATGCCCGGCGCCGCAGGTCCACAGACCGGACAGCGAGTCGTACACCTTACGGCCCTTGTCGTCGATCAGCCAGCTGCCTTCGGCACCAACGATCAGACGCGGGTCGCGCTGGAAATTGCGGTTGGCGGTGTAGGGCATCCAGTGCGCGTCCAGCTTCAGTTGGCTGGCCAGTGGCGACGACGCGTTTTCAGGCATGTTCATCGGGCAAAACCTCGCAGGGCAATAAGCTTCAGGGAGATAAAAGTCGTTGTTGCAGCTAAGTTGCCACGCCGATAAAGTCGGTGAAATCCAACTTTTCTAACCTTCAGTTAGAACCTTGCTAAACAATGAGAACAACAAGATGAGCAGCCGCCGCCCCGATCCGCTGGCCCAGGTCAGCGACTTTGATATTCGCCTGCTGCGGATTTTTCGCAGCGTGGTGGAGTGCGGTGGCTTCTCGGCGGCGGAAACCGTGCTTGGTATCGGACGCTCAGCAATCAGCCAGCAGATGAGCGACCTGGAGCAACGCCTCGGCCTGCGCCTGTGCCAGCGCGGCCGTGCCGGTTTCTCCCTGACCGAAGAAGGCCGCGAGGTCTATCAATCGGCGTTGCAGCTTCTAAGTGCGCTGGAAAGTTTCCGCACCGAGGTCAACGGCCTGCACCAGCACTTGCGCGGCGAACTGATCATCGGCCTGACCGACAACCTCGTCACCCTGCCCCACATGCGCATCACCCACGCGCTCGCGCAGTTGAAGGAGCGCGGGCCGGACGTGCAGATCCAGATCCGCATGATCGCTCCCAACGAAGTCGAACAAGGCGTGCTCGACGGGCGCCTGCATGTCGGCGTGGTGCCGCAGGCCAGTGCGCTGTCCGGGCTGGAGTATCAGCCGTTGTACAGCGAACGCTCGCTGCTCTATTGCGCGGTGGGCCATCCGCTGTTTTACGTCGATGACAAACAACTGGACGACGAACGCCTGAACAGTCAGGACGCCATCGCGCCGACCTTCCGTTTGCCGGCGGAGATCCAGGCGCATTATCAGGCACTCAATTGCACCGCCAGCGCCTCCGACCGCGAGGGTATGGCATTCCTGATTCTGACCGGACGTTACATCGGTTATCTGCCAGATCACTACGCCAGTCTCTGGGTGCAACAGGGACGGCTGCGTGCGCTCAAAGCCAGCACGCGGTTCTATGACTTGAGCCTGGCCTCGGTCACCCGCAAGGGCCGGCGTCCGCATCTGGTGCTCGAAAGTTTTCTCGAAAGCCTCGCCGCCACCCGCTGATGACCGGCGTTTTATTGCCCGGGGCTTGTCGCAGGCCGATGGTTGCGCTATCAACGCAACTGGTTGCACCCCACAGACAAACCCGGAAGTGCCTATGACCTTTGAAGTCCCCGCTCACGGCGGCAAACCTGCCAGCCGCATTCGTCAGAAGAACGAAGAGACCATCATCAAAGCCGCCGAAGACGAGTTCGCCCGTCACGGGTTCAAAGGCACCAGCATGAACACCATCGCCACCAAGGCCGGGTTGCCCAAGGCGAATCTGCATTACTACTTCACCAACAAGCTAGGGTTGTACGTGGCGGTGCTGAGCAACATCCTCGAGCTGTGGGACAGTACCTTCAACACCCTGACGGCCGAGGACGATCCGGCCGAAGCGCTGACCCGCTACATCCGCGCAAAAATGGAGTTTTCCCGCCGTCAGCCACAAGCGTCACGAATCTTCGCGATGGAAGTGATCAGCGGCGGCGAATGCCTCACCGAATATTTCAACCAGGACTACCGCGCCTGGTTCCAGGGCCGGGCCGCCGTGTTCCAGGCGTGGATCGACGCCGGCAAGATGGACCCGGTGGATCCGGTGCACCTGATCTTCCTGTTGTGGGGCAGCACCCAGCATTACGCCGACTTTGCCACACAGATCTGCCGTGTCAGCGGTCGCAGCAAGTTGACCAAACAAGACATGGAAGACGCCGGCAACAACCTGATCCGCATCATTCTCAAAGGCTGCGGCCTCACTCCTTCTTTATAAGACGTTTATGCCATTCACCCTCAGCGACTTTTGCGAATTCCGCGAAGAGATTCGCAAAAGCCGTTTCATCACCTTCGCCGCACCGATCGGCAGCCCTGCCGAGGCGCAAGCCTTCATCGAGCAACACAGCGACTTGAACGCCTCGCACAACTGCTGGGCGTGGAAACTCGGTGATCAGTACCGCAGCAATGACGACGGCGAACCCGGCGGCACTGCCGGACGGCCGATTCTCGCGGCCATCGAGGCGCAGGACTGTGATCAGGTCGCGGTGCTGGTGATCCGCTGGTACGGCGGCATCCAACTGGGCACCGGCGGCCTGGCCCGGGCCTATGGCGGCGGCGCCAACAAGTGCCTGCAAGCCGCGCCGAAAATCGAATTGATCAGCCGCGTGCCCCTGCGTTGTGCCTGCGCATTTGCCGAACTGGCACTGGTGAAGTTGCGAGTGGCGGATCTCGGCGGTCTGGTGGTGGAGGAAAACTTCACCGCCAATGGCGTCGAATTACAGTTGGCGGTGGGTGAGGCGCAGATTCCATTGCTGCAAAACCAGCTGGCAGACCTCAGCCGTGGACGCATCCTGCTCCAGCACTGAACACCTGCAATATTTCGGGGCACGAGCAAATCCCTATATTCCAGAGAGTTGCCCACATCACCTGTGCACCCGACTGTGGATAACCTGAGCACACACCGCTGTAACCCTTCTGTCACGTGGCTTTGCGCGATTTGTACACTTTTCGCCCAAAGCACATGAAAAAAGTTTAATTCCAAGCAAAAACAATCAGTTAGATCTGTTTATCGCCATTGGGAGATAGCACCGGTGCGCTTATGCCAAGGTTGTCCGATTGCGCACAAATACTGTGGAGCAACCTGTGGATAACCCGTTCATGACTCCCGTAGCCACAGGTGCAGCTTGGCTCCGGCGGGATTGCTCGTTTTTTAACCAGAATTTCACGAGCAAAACTGGAGCCTGATCAAAGGCTTTGCGCTGAATTGGTGCCGCGAAACGGAGCAGTTCTGCCTTCGTGGCTCTACGAGAAGGGTTGCCGCTCAAGCGCTTGACGGGTTCCTGACCCAATGGCCAGGAAATTGCTTTATCCACAGGCACAACTCCAAGCGACCCGAGCCTGTCATGCCAAACCCGACGTCCACCCCGCGCCTGCAATTGCGCCGCATCAGCAAACGTTATCCCGGCTGCCTCGCCAATGACACCATCGACCTGTGCATCGCCCCCGGTGAAATCCACGCGCTGCTAGGTGAAAACGGCGCGGGCAAAAGCACGCTGATGAAGATCATCTACGGCGTCACCCAGCCCGACTCGGGCGAAATGCTCTGGCAAGGGCAACCGGTGAACATGCGCAACCCGGCGCAGGCCCGGCAGTTGGGCATCGGCATGGTGTTCCAGCATTTCTCGCTGTTCGAAACCCTGACCGTGGCGCAGAACATTGCGCTGGCGATGGGCCCGGCCGCCGGAACGCCGAAACAGCTTGAACCGAAAATCCGCGAAGTGTCCCACCTTTATGGCATGGCGCTGGAACCGGAACGACTTGTCCACAGCCTGTCGATCGGCGAACGCCAGCGGGTGGAGATCGTGCGTTGCCTGATGCAGGACATTCGCCTGCTGATTCTCGACGAACCGACCTCGGTGCTCACGCCGCAGGAAGCCGACGATCTGTTCATCACCCTGCGTCGGCTCGCGACCGAGGGCTGCAGCATTCTGTTCATCAGCCACAAACTCGGCGAGGTACGCGCCTTGTGTCACAGCGCCACGGTATTGCGCGGTGGTCGGGTGGCAGGGCATTGCGTACCCGCGCAATGTTCCGACCAACAACTGGCGCAATTGATGGTCGGCGAGTCGGCGGTGCTGATCGGTGAGTACCCGAAGGTCAGGGGCGGTGCGACATTCCTGCAGGTCAGCGGATTGAATTGGCACAACCCGGATCCGTTCGGCTGTTCGTTGACCGACATCGACTTGCAGGTGCGCAGCGGCGAAATCGTCGGCATCGCTGGCGTTGCGGGCAACGGTCAGGACGAGTTACTGGCATTGCTCGGCGGCGAGCAGACTCTGCCACGCAACGTCGCAGCCACTATTCGTTTCGGTGAACACGCGGTGGCCGATCTGCGCCCGGATGCACGGCGCAGACTCGGTCTCGCATTCGTCCCCGCCGAGCGTCTCGGTCACGGCGCGGTGCCGGAGTTGAGCCTGGCGGACAACGCCCTGCTCACAGCCTTTCAACAAGGCTTGGTCAGTCACGGGCTGATCGAGCACCGCAACGTCGAGTCTCTCGCCGAAAAGATCATCCAGCGCTTCGGCGTGAAAACCCCGGACACCCAAACCAGCGCTCGCAGTTTGTCCGGCGGCAACCTGCAGAAATTCATCCTCGGCCGGGAAATCCTCCAGCAGCCGAAACTGCTGATCGCCGCGCACCCGACCTGGGGCGTGGACGTCGGCGCGGCAGCGGTCATTCATCGCGCCCTGATCGCCCTGCGCGATGCCGGCGCGGCGATCCTGGTGATTTCCGAAGACCTCGACGAACTGTTCCAAATCAGCGACCGCCTCGGCGCGCTCTGCGGCGGGCGGATGTCGGCGCTGCAAGACACGGCGCAAACCCGAATCAGCGATGTCGGTGGCTGGATGGCCGGCCAGTTCCACAGCCCTCAACCTCAACCCGCTGCGGTTTAACGGAGTTTTTCATGCTGCTTTCTCTCGAACCCCGTGGCCGCCAATCGTGCCTGATGCTGTGGTGCTCGCCGCTGTTGGCGGCGGTGCTGACCCTCGGCTGTGGCTCGCTGCTGTTCATCGCCCTCGGCCACGATCCGCTGCAAACCTTGCACACCTTGCTGATCGCGCCGGTCAGCGACTTGTATGGCGTGTCCGAATTATTGGTCAAGGCGTTGCCGATCCTGCTCTGCGCCCTGGGCCTGGCGGTGGCCTATCAGGCGCGGATCTGGAACATCGGCGCCGAAGGCCAGTTGTTACTCGGTGCATTGGCCGGCAGTGCACTGGCAGTGAACATCATCGACATGCAAAGCCGCTGGGCACTGGTGCTGATCCTGCTCACCGGCACCCTCGCCGGCGCCGCATGGGCCGGGTTGACCGCCTGGCTGCGCACGCGCTTCAACGCCAATGAAATCCTCACCAGCATCATGCTCAATTACATCGCGCTGAACCTGCTGCTGTTCTGCGTCCACGGGCCGTTGAAGGACCCGGCCGGTTACAACTTTCCCGAGTCGGCGATGTTCGGCGACGCCAGCCGCCTGCCGTTGTTGATGGAGGATGGTCGAGTTCACGCCGGGGTGTATTTCGCTCTGCTGGCGCTGGTGGCAGTGTGGGTCTTGTTGCAGAAAAGCTTTGTCGGCTTTCAGATCAAAGTGCTCGGGCTGGATAAGCGCGCGGCAGGATTTGCCGGGTATCGCGAGAAACGCCTGATCTGGCTCGCGCTGTTGATCAGCGGAGGATTGGCGGGACTTGCCGGTGTTTGCGAAGTCACCGGGCCGATCGGGCAACTGGTGCCGCAGGTCTCGCCAGGCTATGGCTATGCGGCGATCACCGTGGCGTTTCTCGGGCGGCTCAACCCCATCGGCATTCTGTTTTCCAGCCTGTTGATGGCGCTGCTGTACATCGGCGGAGAAAGCGCACAGATGACGCTGAACCTGCCGCAGGCGATCACCCAGTTGTTCCAGGGAATGATGCTGTTTTTCCTGCTGGCCTGTGACGTGTTGATCCTCTATCGGCCACGCCTGAACCTGCGCTGGGTGCGGCGCACTTCAACCACCGCCGTAACCGCCGGAGCGCTGTGATGGATATCGATCTGCTGAGCAATGTTTTCTACGCCATGGTGCGTTGCGGCACACCGCTGCTGCTGGTGGCGCTGGGTGAACTGATCTGCGAGAAGAGCGGCGTGCTCAACCTCGGTCAGGAAGGCATGATGCTGTTCGGTGCGGTGATCGGTTTCATCGTCGCCTTCAACACCGGCAACCTGTGGCTCGGCGTGGTGCTGGCGATGCTTGCGGGGATGTTGCTGTCGTCGCTGTTTGCGTTGGTGGCACTGGTGTTCAACGCCAATCAGGTGGCGACCGGGCTGGCGCTGACGATTTTTGGCGTGGGGCTGTCGACCTTTGTCGGCGCGGCGTGGGTCGGCAAACCGCTGGCGGGGTTCGAGCCGCTGGCGATTCCATACTTGAGCGAAATCCCGCTGATCGGCCGCATGCTGTTTGCTCAGGATCTGCTGGTGTATCTGTCGTTCGCGCTGTTTGCGCTGGTGGCCTGGGTGATCGTGAAAAGCCGTATCGGTCTGATCATCCAGGCGGTCGGAGAAAACCCGGACGCCGCGAGTGCCATGGGCTTGCCGGTGCTGACGGTGCGCACATTGGCGGTGCTGTTCGGCGGTGCGATGGCCGGGCTGGCCGGGGCTTATCTGTCATTGGCATACACGCCGATGTGGGCGGAGAACATGACCGCCGGACGCGGCTGGATCGCGCTGGCGCTGGTGGTGTTCGCCAGTTGGCGGGTGTGGCGGTTGCTGCTCGGCGCGTATCTATTCGGCCTCGCCAGCATCCTGCACCTGGTGGCGCAGGGGTTGGGGCTGGCGATTCCATCGAGTCTGCTGGCGATGCTGCCGTATGTGGCGACCATTCTGGTACTGGTGTTGTTGTCGCGGGATGCAGTGCGTACGCGGTTGTATGCGCCGGTGTCACTGGGACAGCCGTGGCAGGCCGGACATTAAGCCGTGACGGCCCGCGACAGCGACCGAACAGGCAACGCCTGAGCAATGCCCCACGCCACTTCGAGAACCAGGAAACCCACCACCAACGAACTGGCGCCGTGGGCCAGGGCATACGTCATCCACGCCGCGAACAGAAATCGCGTCACCGCGTCATAGCGCCCATAAACCGGCTGCGGATCACGAATCCGCAGCACCGACCACATGCACACCACCGAACCGAACAAATTCGCCATCAACAGATGCGCAGGTTCGAACGCCGGCAACTCACCAGGCAATTTCAGCGCCTGACTCAACGCCGTCAACAACCCATGCAACACAGCAAAACTCCATGGCGTGACAAACGCCACTGTCACGATCAAGTCATACCAGGCACTGCCACGCACCACGTTGCGATACTGCGTTGAAGTCCACATCATCCTTGCTCCGAAAATTCTGGGAGCAATCACGGTAAAGCCTGGAGTATGCTCCAGGGTCAAACACTTTCGAGACCTGCAAGATGCGCATTGGGGAGTTGGCCCAGGCCTGCGATGTCAGCCGTGACACGCTGCGTTTTTACGAGGAACGCGGACTGATCGCGGCGCAGCGCAGCGCCAACGGTTATCGCGACTATCCGCCGGAGATGGTGCAACTGGTGCTGTACATCAAGACGGCGCAACGTCTGGGCTTTACCCTTGGCGAGATCGGCAACAGCGTTGGCGCGTTGTGGCACTCGCCGAACCCCGACACCACCGTCGCGCAACTGCTGCAAGACAAGCTCAAGCTGGTCGAAACCCGCATGGCCGAACTCGACGAGCTGCGCCAGGAATTGCAGCAACGGCTCGGTCAACGCTGTCCATTGAACCCGTGATCTTTCAACTTTCAAGGAAGCCCATCATGTCCGCATTGAATCCTGCCAAGCACGCACTGATCATCGGCGCCTCCCGGGGCCTGGGCCTGGGTCTGGTGAAAACCCTGCTGGCCGATGGCTGGCAAGTCACCGCCACGGTTCGCAACCCTGCGAACGCCGAGGCGCTGAAAGCACTGGGCAACGTGCAGATCGAAAAACTCGACATGGACGACCAGCAAGCGGTGATCGCCCTGAGCCAGCAACTCAAGGGCGAGACCTTCGACCTGCTGTTCGTCAACGCCGGGGTCAAGGGCCCTGACGTGCAGACCCCGGGCGGCGCGACGCTGGCGGAAGTCGGCCAGTTGTTCTTCACCAACGCCGTGGCGCCGATCAATCTCGCCCAGCGCTTCGTCGGGCAGATCCGCGACGGCAGCGGCGTGCTGGCGTTCATGAGCTCGGTACTGGGCAGCGTGACCATGCCCGACGCGCCTGAACTGGCGCTGTACAAGGCCAGTAAAGCGGCACTGAACTCGATGACCAACAGCTTCGTCACGCAGTTGGGCGAGCAGAAACTCACCGTGCTGTCGCTGCATCCGGGCTGGGTGAAAACCGACATGGGCGGCGAAGGCGCCGATATCGACGTAGAGACCAGCACCCGTGGCCTGGTAGATCAGGTGGACGCATTTGCCGGCAAGGGCGGCCATCACTTCGTGAACTACAAGGGTGAAACCATTCCCTGGTAAGCACTGGACCCTGTGGGAGCCTGCTCCCACAGGGTTATCCCGGTGTCTGGTCGGGTTGGGCTTGCCCGTCGCAACATTTTGTTCGAAACTCCGCACCTCGTCCTTCGCGGCGACCCTGGATCAGCAGACAGGGCAACACTGAGCTGGCAACCCTGAACCCAACTTTCAGAGGAGCCGGCCACAATGCCTGCGACCCGTATCTGGTTAAAAAATCCCCTCGCCATTTTCACGGCCAACGGCCTCGATGCCCGTGGCGGCCTGGTGCTGCAAGACGGTGTGATCACCGAAGTGCTCGGCGCCGGCCAGCAACCTTCCGCCCCATGCAATGAAGTGTTCGACGCCCGTGAGCACGTGATCCTGCCGGGTCTGATCAACACCCATCACCACTTCTATCAAACCCTGACCCGCGCCTGGGCGCCGGTGGTCAATCAGCCGTTGTTCCCGTGGCTGAAAACCCTGTACCCGGTGTGGGCGCGCCTGACGCCTGAAAAACTCGCCCTCGCCACCAAAGTCGCACTGGCCGAGTTGCTGCTGTCGGGCTGCACCACCGCTGCCGATCACCATTACCTGTTCCCGGACGGCCTGGAAAACGCCATCGACGTGCAAGTCGAAACCGTGCGCGAACTGGGCATGCGCGCCATGCTCACTCGTGGCTCGATGAGCCTCGGCGAGAAGGACGGCGGCCTGCCTCCGCAACAGACGGTGCAGGAAGGCCAGGTGATTCTCGACGACAGCCAGCGGCTGATTCACGAGTACCACGAACGTGGTGACGGCGCGCAAATCCAGATCGCCCTGGCCCCGTGCTCGCCGTTCTCGGTGACCCCGGAAATCATGTCCGCCAGCGCCGATCTGGCGAACAAACTCGATGTGCGCCTGCACACTCACCTTGCCGAAACCCTCGACGAAGAAGATTTCTGCCTGCAACGCTTCGGCCTGCGCACCGTGGATTATCTGGACAGCGTCGGATGGCTCGGCCCGCGCACGTGGCTGGCCCACGGCATCCACTTCAACCCTGACGAAATCGCCCGTCTCGGCGCGGCCGGCACCGGCATCTGCCATTGCCCGAGCTCGAACATGCGCCTGGCCTCCGGCATCTGCCCGAGCATCGAACTGACCGATGCCGGCGCGTTGTTCGGTATCGGTGTGGATGGCTCGGCGTCCAACGATGCATCGAACATGATCCTCGAAGCGCGTCAGGCCCTGTACATCCAGCGCCTGCGTTATGGCGCCGAGAAGATCACCCCGGAGCGTGTGCTGGGTTGGGCGACCAAGGGTTCGGCGAGCCTGCTGGGACGCACCGACATCGGTGAACTGGCGGTGGGCAAGCAGGCGGATCTGGCGTTGTTCAAGCTGGATGAGCTGCGCTTCTCCGGGAGTCATGATCCGATTTCGGCATTGCTGTTGTGCGGCGCGGACCGTGCGGATCGCGTGATGGTCGGCGGCAAGTGGCGTGTGGTTGACGGACAGGTTGAAGGGCTAGATCTCAAAGGTTTGATTGCCGACCACAGCCAGGCGGCGCGGCAGTTGATCGCCGGTACCTGATCCAAGCGGAAGTCTGAATGTGGGAGCAAGCCCGCTCCCACATTTGTTTTGTGATCGGCTCAAAGTCCGAGCAGCGACAACATGATGAACGTCGCAAACAACACAAAGTGCGTCATGCCCTCAATGGCATTGGTCTCCCCGTCATTGAGGTTGATCGCGCTGACGATCAGTGTGATGAAGATCATCACCGTCTGCACCGGCGTCATCGCCATCTGAAACGGCTGACCGGTGTAGAGCGCCATCGCTTCCATCACCGGCACGGTCAGAATCACCGTCGATAACGAAGCGCCCATCGCAATGTTGACCACCGACTGCATGCGGTTGGCCAACGCTGCGCGCAATGCGGTCAAAATCTCCGGTGCCGCCGAAATCGCCGCCACCAGAATCGCTGTGATCACCGGCGGTGCCCCCGTCCCTTCCAGGCCCAGATCGAGAGTCTTGGACATCACTTCGGCCAGTGCGCCGATCACCACCACACCGAACACCAGAATGGCAATCGACAGCGGCAGATTGACCTTCTCCGGTTCCTCCTCCGGCGGCTGTTTCCTGCGGCGTTTATCCGGGTAGCTGTAGCTGAAAAAGTAACTGTGTGGCCCGACCTGCATGCGCAGGAACAGCGCGTAAAGCACCACCATCGCGCCGATGGTGAACGCCGAATAGATTTTCCAGTTGGCCTCGGGAATGAACTCCGGCACCACCATCGACACGCCCATGGCGGTAAGAATCATCACGCTGTAACTGCGGGCAGAATCGTCGTTGTAGGACTGCTCGCCATGCTTGATCCCGCCCATCAGCGCGGCGAGGCCGAGGATGCCGTTGATGTCGAGCATCACTGCCGAATAGATCGTGTCGCGCACCAGCGTGGCGGAGGCTTCGTTGCTCATCATGATCGCCAGGATCACCACTTCCACCAGCACGGCGGCGAGGGTCAGGATCATCGTGCCGTACGGGTCGCCGACTTTTTCCGCGAGCAGTTCGGCCTGATGGGCGACGCGCATCGACGCGGCGACGATGAACGCGATCAGCACCAGCCCGGCCGTCAGCGCGACGACCTGGCCGCTGTGCAGCAACCAGTGCTCCAGCGGATACGCAACGAAGGCCGCGATCAGGGCCAGCAGCAGAAAGCTTTCTTGCTTGAGGATCGTGAGCATGGCGGGCCTTCGGTTGCCGGGGTCGAATGAGTTACTGACTGCGAAGCGGCGCTGATGGTTCGTTACACCTTAGCGCACCAGCCGATGGCAGCTTTGTCTACGCCTGCACTTTTATTGGCCTTTGCGGCCTCTTCGCGAGCAAGCCCGCTCCCACATGGGAACGCGGCCCTCTGTGGGAGCGGGCTTGCTCGCGAAGGCCTCGCCGCGATTTCGACTCGATTTGTTGTCCGCTTGGTCAGCCTTTTGCATTGCCCTCCCCACACACAACAAAAGGGAGTTCGCGTTCATGCAAAAACGTTCATTGCAGAAACTGCTGTGCATCGCCATGGGCCTCGGCCTCAGCCTGGGCGCCAGTGCCGCCGATCCACTGAAAGTCGGTTTCGTCTACATCGGCCCCATCGGCGACCACGGCTGGACGTATCAGCATGAACAGGGGCGCAAGGCGCTGGCGGAAAAACTCGGCACGCAGATCACCACCAACTACGTGGAAAACGTCGCCGAAGGTGCCGACGCCGAGCGGGTGATCCGCAACATGGCCAAGGACAACTACGACCTGATCTTCACCACCTCTTTCGGCTACATGAACCCGACGGTGAAAGTCGCCAAACAGTTTCCCAAGGTGACCTTCGAACACGCCACCGGCTACAAGCAGGACAAGAACCTCGGCACCTATCTGGCGCGCACCTACGAGGGCCGTTATGTCGGCGGTTTCCTCGCGGCGAAAATGACCAAGACCAAGAAGATCGGCTACGTCGCCTCGTTCCCGATCCCGGAAGTGATCCGCGACATCAACGCCATCCAGCTGGCCCTGAACAAGTACAACCCCGGCACCGAGATCAAGGTTGTGTGGGTCAACTCGTGGTTCGATCCGGGTAAAGAGGCCGACGCCGCCAATGCGCTGATCGATCAGGGCGTGGACGTGGTGTTCCAGCACACCGACAGCCCGGCGCCGATCCAGGCCGCCGAACGACGTGGCGTCTATGCTGTGGGCTACGCTTCCGACATGGCGCACTTCGGCCCGAAAGCGGTGCTGACTTCGATCGTCAACGACTGGGCACCGCACTACATTCAGGCGACCCAGAACGTGATCGATCACAACTGGAAATCCCAGGACTACTGGGGCGGGTTGAAGGAAGGCACGGTCGAACTGCCGATCAGCGATCTGGTGCCGGCGCCGGTGAAGGCCGAAGCCGAGCAGATCATCGCCGACATCAAGAGCGGCACCTTGCAACCGTTCACCGGGCCGATCAAGGATCAGGCCGGGGTCGAGAAAATCCCGGCGGGCAAGAGCGCGACCAACGTGGAACTGGCGTCGATGAATTACTACGTCGAAGGTATGAAGGCCGAGATGCCGAAGTAACGCCTGCCCACCATAAAACCCTGTGGGAGCCAGCCTGCTGGCGATAGTGCACTTTCAGTCGATACCGTTCTGGCCTCATCGCCAGCAGGCTGGCTCCCACACTGGATCTCACATGACTCCAAGGATTGTGCATGAACAGCCTTCCAATCATCGACATCTCCCCGCTCTACTCCAACGACCACAACGCCTGGCCCGCCGTCGCCGAACAGATCGACCACGCCTGCCGCGAATGGGGCTTCTTCTACATCAAGGGCCATCCGATTCCGGCGCAGCGCATTGAATCCCTGCTCGATCACGCCCGGCACTTCTTCGCGCTGCCAACGGCGGAAAAACTCAAGATCGACATCACCCGGACCGTCCATCATCGCGGCTACGGCGCCATCGCCACTGAACAACTCGACCCGGACAAACCCAGCGATCTGAAGGAAACCTTCGACATGGGCCTGCACCTGCCGGCCGATCATCCCGACGTGCTGGCGGAAAAACCCTTGCGTGGCCCCAACCGTCATCCGGCCATTCCCGGCTGGGAGACGCTGATGGAACAGCACTACCGCGACATGCAGGCCCTGGCGCAAACCCTGTTGCGGGCCATGACATTGGCACTCGGCATCGGACGTGATTTCTTCGATACACGCTTCAACGAACCGGTCAGCGTGCTGCGAATGATCCACTACCCGCCGCGCCACACCGCCAGTTCCGCCGAACAGCAAGGTGCCGGAGCACATACCGATTACGGCTGCATCACGCTGCTGTATCAGGACACCGCCGGCGGTTTGCAGGTGAAAAACGTCAAAGGCCTGTGGATCGACGCACCGCCAATTGAGGGCACCTTCGTGGTCAACCTCGGCGACATGATGGCGCGCTGGAGCAACGACCGTTATCGCTCGACTCCGCATCGGGTCATCAGCCCGCTCGGCGTGGATCGCTATTCGATGCCGTTCTTCGCCGAACCGCACCCGGACACCCGCATCGAGTGCCTGCCCGGTTGCCAGGACGACCGACATCCGGCGAAATATCCGACCACCACCTGCGCCGAATTCCTGCTGTCGCGCTTCGCCGATACCTACGCCTACCGACGGGAGCAGGAAGCGGTGTGATGGATCGGTTGGTCAGGTTTTGCCAATTGTTTCGGCGCGCATCTGTAGAATGCCGTCATTGCACCTGATGAGAAAAGAATATGTACGACTGGCTCAACGCCCTGCCCAAGGCTGAACTGCACCTGCACCTCGAAGGCTCGCTGGAGCCCGAGCTGCTGTTCGCCCTGGCTGAACGCAACAAGATCGCCCTGCCGTGGAGCGACGTCGAAACCCTGCGCAAGGCCTACGCCTTCAACAACCTGCAGGAATTCCTCGACCTGTATTACCAGGGCGCCGACGTGCTGCGCACCTCCCAGGATTTCTACGACCTGACCTGGGCCTACCTGCTGCGCTGCAAAGAACAGAACGTGATTCACACCGAACCGTTCTTCGATCCGCAGACCCACACCGACCGTGGCATCCCGTTCGAAGTGGTGCTCAACGGCATCGCCGCCGCCCTGAAGGATGGCGAGCAGCAACTAGGGATCACCAGCGGTTTGATCCTGAGTTTCCTGCGCCACCTGAGCGAAGACGAAGCGCAGAAAACCCTCGACCAGGCGCTGCCATTCCGTGATGCGTTTGTCGCGGTAGGTCTGGACAGCTCCGAAATGGGTCACCCGCCGAGCAAGTTCCAGCGTGTGTTCGACCGTGCCCGTCACGAGGGCTTCCTGACCGTTGCCCATGCCGGCGAAGAAGGCCCGCCGGAGTACATCTGGGAAGCCATCGATCTGCTGAAGATCCAGCGTATCGACCATGGTGTGCGCGCCATCGAAGACGAGCGCTTGATGCAGCGGATCATCGACGAGCAGATCCCGCTGACGGTATGCCCGCTGTCGAACACCAAACTCTGCGTGTTCGATCACATGTCGCAGCACAACATCCTCGACATGCTCGAGCGCGGCGTGAAGGTCACGGTGAACTCCGATGACCCGGCGTACTTCGGCGGTTATGTCACCGAAAACTTCCATGCGTTGCATGAACATCTGGGCATGACCCAGGATCAGGCCAAGCGCCTGGCGCAGAACAGCCTGGATGCGCGGCTGGTGAAGCCGTAACAGCAGAAAGCCGTTCGAACACGCCCGTGTTCGAACGGCTTTCCGGTCTCAGCGCGCAACCGCTTCAGTTAACTCCTCCAGCGTCTTGCCCCGCGTCTCCATCCCGAACAGCCACACCACCCCCGCCGCCACCGCGAAGCACAACGCCCCCAGCGCAAACACCCCGCCTTGCCCGGTAATCGGAAACACCAGCCCGGTGACCAACGGCCCGAGCAGCGAACCCACGCGACCGATGGCCGAGGCGAACCCCGAGCCCGTCGCCCGCGCCGATGTCGGGTACAACTCCGGCGTGTAGGTGTAGAGCACCGCCCACATGCCGAACAGGAAAAACTGCATCAACAGGCCCGTGCCGATCAGCAACCCGACATTGCCGCCGAACACCGCACTCTGGCCGTACAGAAACGCCATCACCCCGCCGCCGAGCAACGTGACGATGCACACCGGTTTGCGTCCCCAACGCTCCACCAGCCAGGCCGCCATCAGGAAGCCGGGAATCCCGCCGAGGGAAATCAGCACCGTGTAATACACCGACTGAGTCACCGCAAACCCTGACTGTTGCAGCAACGCGCTGAGCCAGGAGGTCAGGCCGTAGAACCCGAGCAGCGCAAAGAACCACAGGCTCCAGATCATCATCGTGCGCTGACGGTACAGCGGCGACCAGATCTGCCCGAGGGCCGACAGGAAGTTACCCGGTGGCGTGATCACCCGAGGCAGGCGAACCGGCTCCGGCAACGCAGCCCCGCCCAGCGACTTCCGCACCCGATCCTCGATCCCGCACAACACCTTATCCGCCGCTTCATGCTTGCCGGCCTGCTCCAGCCAGCGTGGCGACTCGGGAATGAAAAAGCGGATCGCCAGCACAAACACCGCCGGCACCGCCAGCACCAGAAAGATGTCACGCCAGCCAATCAACGGCAGCAGGAAATACGACAGCACACCGGCAGCGACAAACCCCAACGGCCAGAAGCCGTCCATCAAGGCAATGTAGCGCCCGCGACGCTTGGCCGGTATCAGCTCCGACAGCATCGACTGGGCAATCGGAAACTCCATGCCCATGCCGATTCCCAGCAGGATGCGGAACAGCGTCAGGCTCTCGACCGTTTGCGCCGTGGAGCACAGGTAACTGGCCAGCCCCCACAACACGATGCTCCACTGAAACACCGGTTTGCGACCGAAACGATCGGCCAGCAGCCCGGAAAGTGACGCCCCCAGCACCATGCCGAAAAAGCTCGAACTGGCCAGCAGACCGGCTTCGGCGCTGCTCAGGCCGAATTCGGTTTTGATCGAGCCGAGCAGGAAGGTCATCATCGCCAGATCCATGGAGTCGAAGAAAAACGCCAGGGCGATGATGATGAAAATGATCCGGTGATAACCGCTGACCGGCAGGCGTTCCAGTCGATCCGCCGCGCTGAAGCTTCCCGTGTCCATGCCACCTCCTCCATCCGAAATGTCTGCGGATCGAGTGTGCGCGATAGCCGTTCAGCCTTTGTGCCAGATGCGACCTGTTCGCAGCCGTAGGCGACGCCAGTCATCCGGGCAGTGGAGCGAAGCGCTCTACAGCGCCATTTCCAGCTCGGTCTCCCGAGCGAATCGATGAATTTCCCGCTGTCCCGCCGCCGTCAGTTGCAGGGCGCGGGAGTCGTTGGGCAGCGTCAGCCAGCCGGACTGCATGAACAGCTGCAACAACGCCGCACCCAGCGAGCCACCCATGTGCGGGCGCCGCTCGCTCCAGTCCGGGCACGCACAGGCGACCTGTGCGTTACGGTGGGCCAGCGCCTGGATGAAGACCCCGCGACTGGCCAATTGTGTCGCCCCCTTGTGGGTGACCACCACCCGATGTTCGAGCTGTTCGATCCAGCCGGAATCGAGCAGGCGCTGGTACAGGTCGGCCGCCAGCGTACCGCCCAGATGGTCGTCGCAAAAACGCGCACGCAGCAGGGAAGAGGGTGCGGACTGGGGTCTGGCGATGGGGGTGGCGCGTTTGAAGACATCGGGAATTTCCCGCGGGGCACTGGCGAGCGTGGCGCTGGCCAAAGCCTCGATGGCCGCACCGATTTCCGGAGCCGCCAGGCGAAAGAAGCGCTTGCGCCCGCGAGCCTCGACCTTCAACAGACCGCCAGCGGACAAGCGCCCCAAATGCGCACTGGCCGATGAGGGCGACAGCCCCGCCAGCAGCGCCAGTTCCTCGGTCTGCCGGGCCGAACCATCCATCAGCGCCCACATCATCGCGCTGCGTTTGGGATCGGCCAGCAAAGTGGCGATCTGGCTGATGCAAGGTGCATGTTCCATGTATTCACTCCCTGTTGAATCGTATCGTCTACTGCTCAGAGACATCTTGACCAGTAATCAGTCGTCGGCCAAGCCGCGCAAAAACGCCTTGATCCGAGGCAAGGCAACACACTGCCACCCGGTATTCGCAGTACTCGACACGACCGTCACCGTTACCCGGCCGGTGTCTGTCCGATCATGCCTGTGCCTGCGTGCGGGTGCAGGCTTCAGGCGAGCGCTAGTATAAGCGGGTTGCCCGCAGCGTCCTGCGCCGGAGCAGGTCCATCTGGTGATTGTTCCTGACAGAAATTTCGCTTTTTGCCTGCGACTAATGATCAACCTGCGAAAAAGCGGGAAATCGGCTACTCAATTCCGCGCAACGGCTGGCGAGCATCTCCCTCAACAGGTTCACCGGCTTACTCAATTGTGCGCGATGGGCGCACAGCAGATTCAGCGGAGCCCGCTCACAGAGCAGGCCGGGCAGCAGTACTTTCAGCCGCCCCGCGAGCACATCGCCGGCCACATCCAGCCAGGATTTGTAGGCGATGCCCGCCCCCGCGACGGCCCATAACCGCACCACATCGGCGTCATCGCTGAAGCGGTCGCCACTGACGGTCAGGCCGACTTCGCGTTTGCCGTCATGAAAACTCCAGTGGTCGTGCACCCGACTTCCCAGCATGTACAACAGGCAATTGTGCTGCGCGAGCTGCTCCAGTTGAGTCGGCTCGCCATGTTTCGCCAGATAGCCGGGAGAGGCGCAAAGTACCCGTCGGTTCTGCGCGGCGATGGGCAACGCGACCAGACTGGAGTCTTCCGGTTCGCCGTAGCGCAAGGCGATGTCCACCGGCTGGCGAAACAGGTCGGCGATGCGGTCGCCCAGCAGCAGACGCACGGTCAGTTTCGGGTGCTCGCGCTGAAACTCATCGAGCCACGGCAACAGAAGATTGCGGCCGAAATCCGAGGGTGCCGACAACTGCAGAATCCCGCTGACCTGATCCTGACCGCTGGCCAGCAGACGACGCCCTTCATCCAGGTTGCTCAACGCCGCCCGGGCGTATTCGAGGAAGCCTTCGCCCTCGGACGTCAGCCGCAGACTGCGGGTGGAGCGCGCCAGAAGCCGTGCGCCGAGCTGTTGCTCGATACGCTTGAGCGCCGCGCTGGCCACGGCAGCGGACATGTCCATCACCCGGGCCGCCGCCGACAGGCTGCCCAGATCCGCCGCCCGGACAAACAACTGCAAGTCATCGAAACGCAGCATTCCAGCCTCGATTATCAAAAAAAAATTGAAAGAGACTGCTCTTTTAGCCGGTTTTATCCTGCGTAGAAATAGCCAATCATGCCTCCCATCGAATTCTTCCCGTTCCGGAGTCGACCATGTCCCAGCCCTTCACCGCTATCGCCACCCTGATCGCCAAACCTGGCCAGCAGGACGCCCTCGAACAGCACTTGCGTGCACTGATTGAACCGACCCGCGCCGAAGCCGGTTGTGGCCAATACGACCTGCACCAGGACCTGGCCAATCCGCTGGCCTTCTACATGATCGAACAGTGGGCCAGCGACGAAGCCCTGCAGGCCCACGACGACAGTGCGCATATCCAGCATTTCCGCAGCAAGGCCGAGGCGTTCCTCGAACACTTCGAGCTCAAGCGTCTGCGCGCCATCGCCTGAATCCTTCCTTCAAGCACTTTTCGGAGTCATCCATGAAAGCCATCGCCTATTACGCCTCCCTGCCGATCAGCGACGAAAAATCCCTGCAAGACATCGAGCTGCCGGAGCCGGTAGCCGGCCCGCGCGACCTGCTGGTGGAAGTCAAAGCGATTTCGGTCAACCCGGTCGACACCAAGGTTCGCCAGAACGTCGCGCCGGAGGGCGGCGCGGCCAAGGTGCTGGGCTGGGACGTGGCCGGTGTGGTCAAGTCAGTCGGCAGCGAAGTGACGCTGTTCAAGGCCGGCGACAAGGTGTTCTACGCCGGCTCCATCGCCCGTGCCGGCGGCAACAGCGAACTGCACGTGGTGGATGAGCGAATTGTCGGCCACATGCCGAAAAGCCTCGGCTTCGCCGAAGCCGCCGCCCTGCCGCTGACCGCCATCACCGCGTGGGAGCTGTTGTTCGAACGCCTGCAAATCCGCGAAGGCAACACTGACGAAGGTCAGAGCCTGTTGATCGTCGGCGCAGCCGGTGGCGTGGGCTCGATCCTGACCCAACTGGCCGCCCGATTGACCGGGCTCAAAGTGATCGGCACCGCCTCCCGCCCGCAAACCCGCGACTGGGTGACCGAGCTGGGCGCCGACCTGGTGATCGATCACAGCCAGCCGTTGAGCGAAGAACTGACGCGCGCCGGCTTGGGCCACGTGACCCACGTCGCCAGCCTGACCCAGACCGATCAGCACCTGGACCAACTGGTCGAGGCCCTGGCGCCGCAGGGCAAACTGGCGCTGATCGATGATCCGAAGTCGCTGGACGTGACCAAGCTCAAGCGCAAGAGCCTGTCGCTGCACTGGGAGTTCATGTACACCCGCTCGCTGTTCGAGACGCCGGACATGATCGAACAGCACAAACTGCTCAACCGGGTGGCCGACCTGATCGATGCCGGGACGTTGAAGACCACGGTGGGTGAACACTTCGGCAAGATCAACGCGAGCAACCTGCGCCGTGCCCATGAATTGCTGGAAAGCGGCAAGGCCAAGGGGAAAATTGTTTTAGAAAGTTTCTAAAACGCCGGAGGCCGCAGCCTTCGTCAGCGCCAGAAGTGGCTGACTCGGGGGCTGCGGTCGCTTTTTGCCGTCAGTCAGATGCTTGACCCTTGTCACAATTGCGATCGTATTCGGGTCTACAATCGAAACCTCTGCGATGCAATCTTTTACGTACGGGAGGTCAGCAATGAAGATCCTGATAAAAGAAGTGGCAAAGTCCCAATGGCAAGTTCGCCTTGACCAGCACGCCGTGACATTCCGCAGTGAAGCCGAAGCCCTCGCCTTCACCCGCACCCTCGAAGCGCGTCTGCACGCGCCCCATCAGATTCCCGACATTCCCCAGCAACGCGCTGTCGGCTGAGTTTCTTCCGTTCAGACTTCGGCCTGCGCCTTTGCCAGCGCCCGTGCATTCTGCATGCGCCGGGTGAGCATCGCCGCGCTGACCACCAACAGACCGCACAGGCTGATGACCATGGCCATCGGCACGGCGGTGCCGTCGTGCAAGACCCCCACCAGCGCCGAGGCGCCGGCGGCGACGCTGAATTGCATGCACCCGAGCAATGCCGAAGCACTGCCGGCACGAGCGCCCTGGCCGTTCATCGCACTCGCCGCCGCGTTTGGGCTGATGCAGCCAAGACTGGCCACGCAAATGAACAATGGAATCAGCAGCGGCCACAGGGCCTCAGTGTGCAGGGCGCTGACCCCGAGCAATGCCAGCCCGGCACCGAAGTAGACCCAGACTGCCCGCGACAACAGAAACGCCGGGCCGCGCTTGGCCAACAGTCGCGCATTGACCTGCGCCACCAGAATGAAGCCCGCCGCGTTGGTGCCGAACAGCCAGCCGAAATGCTCGGCCGGAACGCCGTACAGCTTGATGAAAATGAAGGGTGAGCCGGCAATGTAGGCAAACATCCCGGCGATGGCGATACCACCGGTCAGGGCATGGCCCATGTAGATCGGGTCGGTCAGCAGTCGACCATACTGCCGCAGCGCACCGGACAGTGGCTGGCGCGGAACATGGGCCGGCAGACTTTCCGGCAGACCGAGAGCGACCGCCAGCCCCGCCATGGCACTGAAGCCGGTCAGCACCAGGAAGATCGACTGCCAACCCGTGGTGTTGACCAGCAGGCCGCCGAGCATCGGCGCGAGGATCGGTGCCAGCCCCATCACCAGCATCAGTTGCGAAAAGACCTTCGCCGATCCCACGGCGTCGCATTTGTCGGCGACCACCGCCCGGCCAATCACCATTCCCGCACAACCGCCCAGTGCCTGAACGAACCGCGCACCGATCAGCCATTCCAGATTCGGCGCATAAGCGCAGGCCAATGACGCCAGGGTGAACAGCACAAGGCCCGTGAGCAATGGAATCCGCCGCCCGAAACGGTCCGCCACCGGCCCGTAGGCCAGTTGGCCGATGGACAAGCCAAAGAAGTAAGCCGACAGCGTCAGCTGGACGTGTTTCTCATCGGTGCCGAACGCCAGCGCCATGGTGGGAAACGCGGGGAGATAGAAGTCGATCGCCAGCGGACCGAAAGCGGTCAAGGCACCGAGAATCAGAATGGTACGGAAGTTCATCAGGCGTCCAGGTTTGGCAGGCAGTTGGGCGGGCACTTTGGTTAAGAGTGCAGCCCGACAGTCTAGCCGCGCGAGGACGCCTTGAACAATCCGGTAGCTCGCTAACTATTAAAAAGTTCAGGCGAGTCGGATGGCGTAGCCTTCTTCGCTGATCGCCTCGATCACTTGTTCGGCGCTCAACGCACTTTCGACACCGACTTCCTTCGCCGCCAGATCGACCCGCACGCTGGCCGCCGGATCCTTGCTCTGCACCGCCTGGGTAACGGCCTTGACGCAGTGACCGCAAGACATGCCTTCAACACTGAACACTTGCATGGAATGACTCCTTTGAGTGAGGTTGCCGGCAGTGTCGAGCTTGCCACGATGGCAAGGTCAAGTTCTGCAAACAACTGCCGGGCTGGCAATCGGCGCCGCGCTCGGCCAAGCTGCGTGCATCCATGACATCAATTCAGGAGATTCAGCCATGCGCTGGTCAGCTTTCAGCCTGTTTGGCCTACTCAGCTTCTTTGCCTGCCTGCCCCAGGCCAACGCGATCGGCGAGGATTACGCCGTTCTGATCATCTCCCGCGAGCGTCTGGAAGTGCCGACCTCCTGCGAGATCGGCGTGTACATTCAGGATCAGTTCGCCGGGCGGCTGCTTCAGGAGCAGTCCACCTCGTTCAACCTGCCCCACGGCACGTTCTCCATTCGTCTGAAGCTGGAACCGGGCCAGGTCCCGGGTTGCCAGCCGGGCATGCTGGCACCGCCGGCGCAGGAGATCTCGCTCAAGGCCGGGGATGTGGTGAAGTACCGGATCGCGGCAAACGCCAAAGGGTTGTACCTGCGGCCGGCCGCGCTCGAATACTGAGCGAATCGAAAATGGGGGGAGCAGGCTGGCTCCCCCCATTTTTTTCGCGCTTGACCTTGCCAGCATGGCAAGGTTGATCCTGTAGGCATCCACTACAGGGAGTACGACCGATGTCCGATTCCATCACGTTCGATCTGCCCATCAGCGGCATGACCTGCGCCAGTTGCGCCGGCCGCGTCGAGCGCGCCTTGAGCAAAGTCAGCGGCGCCAGTGCCGTCAGCGTCAACCTCGCCACCGAACAGGCCCGGGTACAGGCGCCCGGCGACAGCCTGCCGGCGCTGATGGAAGCGGTTGAGCGCGCCGGTTACAGCGTGCCGCAGCAAACCGTGGAATTGAACATCGACGGCATGACCTGCGCCTCCTGCGTCGGTCGTGTCGAACGCGCGCTGAACAAGGTTGCGGGGGTGAAAAGTGTCAGCGTCAATCTCGCCAACGAACGCGCCCACCTCGAGCTGCTCGGCGCAGTCGACCCACAAACCCTGATCGCCGCCGTAAGCAAGGCCGGTTATTCGGCCAGCCTCTTCGAACTGGAGCACCCTCAAACCGACAATCGCCAGCAACGCCTGAACCACGAGCGTTGGGCGCTGATCTGCGCCATCGCCCTCGCCTTGCCGCTGGTGTTGCCGATGCTGCTGCAACCGTTCGGCATCCACTGGATGCTCCCGGCCTGGGCGCAATTCGCCCTCGCCACTCCGGTGCAATTCATCTTCGGTGCACGTTTTTATGTGGCCGCGTGGAAAGCCGTGCGCGCCGGGGCTGGCAACATGGACTTGCTGGTGGCCCTGGGCACCAGCGCCGGTTATGGTCTGAGTCTCTATGAATGGGCCACTGCCACCGAGGGCATGCCGCACCTGTATTTCGAAGCCTCTGCGGTGGTCATCGCGCTGGTGCTGCTCGGCAAATACCTGGAAAGCCGCGCCAAACGCCAGACCGCCAGCGCCATCCGCGCCCTGGAAGCCTTGCGGCCTGAGCGGGCGATTCAAGTCATCGATGGCCGCGAACAGGACGTTGCCATCAGCGCCCTGCGCCTCGGCGATCTCGTAATGGTCAAACCCGGCGAACGTTTCCCGGTGGACGGCGAAGTGCTGGAAGGTCAGAGCCACGCTGACGAAGCACTGATCAGCGGCGAAAGCCTGCCGGTGCCCAAGCAGCCGGGCGACAAGGTCACCGGCGGCGCGATCAACGGCGAAGGCCGCCTGCTGGTGCGCACCACGGCGCTCGGTGCGGAAAGCGTGCTGGCGCGGATCATCCGTCTGGTGGAAGACGCTCAGGCCGCAAAGGCGCCGATCCAGAAACTGGTGGATAAAGTCAGTCAGGTGTTCGTGCCGACGGTTCTGCTGCTGGCCCTCGCCACGCTGATTGGCTGGTGGCTGTACGGCGCGCCGCTGGAAACCGCGCTGATCAACGCCGTCGCGGTGCTGGTGATCGCCTGCCCCTGCGCTCTTGGTCTGGCGACACCGACCGCGATCATGGCCGGCACCGGCGTGGCCGCGCGCCACGGGATTCTGATCAAGGATGCCGAGGCACTGGAACGTGCCCATGAAGTCAGCGCCGTGGTGTTCGACAAAACCGGTACCCTGACCTCCGGCACCCCACGCATCGCGCATTTAAGTGCGATCGACGGTGACGAAGATGCCCTGCTGACAGCGGCCGGCGCGCTGCAACGCGGCAGTGAACATCCACTGGCCAAAGCGGTGCTGGATGTCTGTGCCGAACGCCATCTGACAGTGCCGGATGTCAGCGACAGCCAGTCCCTGACCGGTCGCGGCATCGCCGGCCATCTCGACGGTCGGCGCCTGGCGCTGGGCAATCGTCGGCTGCTGGAGGAAACCGGTCTGGACGCCGGCACGCTGGCGGAGTCCGCCCAGGTCTGGGAAACCGAAGGCCGGACACTGTCCTGGCTGATCGAACAAAACCCCGTTCCCCGCGTACTCGGTCTGTTCGCCTTCGGCGACACCCTCAAGCCCGGCGCGCTGCATGCCGTACAGCAACTCGCAGCACGAAATATCCACAGCCACCTGCTGACCGGTGACAACCGTGGCAGCGCCCGCGTCGTCGCCGAAGCGCTGGGCATCGAAAACGTCCACGCCGAAGTGCTGCCCGCGGACAAGGCCGCCACCGTCGCCGAGCTGAAGAAAACCGGTGTCGTGGCCATGGTCGGCGACGGCATCAACGACGCCCCCGCGCTGGCCGCTGCCGATATCGGCATCGCCATGGGCGGCGGCACCGACGTGGCCATGCACGCCGCCGGCATCACCCTGATGCGTGGCGATCCGCGACTGGTGCCGGCAGCGCTGGAGATCAGCCGCAAGACTTACGCGAAGATCCGCCAGAACCTGTTCTGGGCCTTCGTCTACAACCTGATCGGCATTCCGCTGGCGGCGTTCGGCTTGCTCAATCCGGTGCTGGCCGGCGCGGCGATGGCCCTGTCGAGCGTCAGCGTGGTGAGCAATGCGCTACTGTTGAAAACCTGGAAACCCGAGGATCTGGAGGACAACCGATGAACATCGGCCAAGCGGCCCGCCACAGTGGCCTGAGTGCGAAGATGATCCGTTATTACGAGTCGATCGGCCTGCTCAAGGCAGCCCATCGCACCGACAGCGGCTATCGCGTCTACGGCGACGATGACCTGCACACACTGGCCTTCATCAAGCGCTCCCGGGACCTGGGGTTTTCGCTGGAGGAAGTCGGCAAGCTCCTGACCCTCTGGCAGGACCGCCAGCGCGCCAGCGCCGATGTGAAGGCCCTGGCCCGCCAGCATATCGACGAGCTGAATCAGAAGATTCGCGAACTCGGCGAGCTGCGCGACACCCTGCAGGACCTGGTCGAGCACTGCAACGGCGACCATCGCCCGGACTGCCCGATCCTCAAGGAACTGGCGTCTGGCTGCTGCGCGCAACCTGCCCGCGTCTGAGCAACAGGATCTTCATCGACAGCACAGTGACGAGGGGAATGCCGTGGAACAACAGCACCACGGCACCCGGCACCCACCATTCATAGAACGGCGCGGCGATCAGCATGCCGACACCGAACCCGGTCATCTGCAACAGCGTCAGAAAGCTGAAGATCGGCAGACGCAGGGGCTCAGGCTCCCGTTGCAGCCGTGACATCAGGCCGACTTCCGAGAACCCATCGCCCAATCCGGCCGGCAGCGAAAACAGCAACAGCCCGACGACGCTGTGCTGCTGGAACATCAGGATGAAGCCACAGGACATCAACAGCACGCCGCCGAAATAGCGGCGCTCCAGATGAATGTTTTCCGAGCCGTTCAAGCGACTGGCGATCCGCGCGCCCAGCAGTTTGCCGACGGCCCACACCGCCAGCATCAGGCCCAGCGTGGTGCTGGCTGAATCCGGCGTCAGCAGTCTGGAAATGATCGGGAAACCGACGTTGTGAGCAGCGCTACCAAGGGTGTCAGCCATGGTCACCGCCAGCATCGCGGCCACCACCGGAGCGCTGCGCAGGCCTTGCAGCAAAGCCGACCATTCACCCTGTTTAGCGCTGGATTCGAGCACCGGCTCCGGTGCGCTGAACCGCAGCGGCGCAATCAACACTGCCGCCAACAGATAGGTCACCGCGTTCAGCGCGAACACCGTATCAAAACCAAATCCCGCGACCATCAACCCCGACACCAGACTGCCGCCGACCATCGCCATGGAAGAGGCGGACGTGATCCACGCATTGGTCTTGAGCAACTGCGCCGGCTCGATCAATCGCGGCAACTGGCTGTTGAGGCCGATGGCGAACATCGAATTGCCAAAACCCAGACCGAACGCGATCAACGGCAACAGCGATGCCTGCTGGCCGACCGGCACGATCAGCAGCAACCCCAGCACAGCGGCGCGCAGCAGATCGAAGGCAATCAAGGGCCAGCGACCACTGCATCGGCGATAGAACGCGGTGCCGATCAGGCTGGCGAAAATCCCGCCGCCCACGCGACTGGCCAGGAAGACCCCGACGCTCATGGCACTGTTGCTCAGCAGGTAGACATAAGTGGCCAGCGCCACCATGTTCAGGAAAGCGCCGAAATCGGAAATCAATCGGGCCGTGATGATCAGCCGGGCATTGCGGGAGGTGGTGGTCACAATCAATCCTTGAATGTGTAAAACCCGGCCGAAGCCGGGTTTTCTTTTTCAGATGCTCACTGCATCCACGGTGGCGGAGGCGGTTCGTCGGATTTGCCTTTCGGCGCATCCTCTGCCGCGCGGATCGCTTGCTTGCGCTCCTCGTCCAGACGCGCCGCTTCGATCTCGCGCAGCACCCCGCCGACATCGGCCAGGTCCTCGGGATCGTCGAACTCGCCGGTCAGCACGCTGGCCGGGTGCAACGTACCCGCTTCATACAACGCCCACATTTCCTTGGCGTATCGGGTTTTCTTCAGCTCCGGGGCGAAGCGGCCGAAGTACGACGCCATGTTGCCGACGTCACGTTCGAGCATGCTGAACGCGTGGTTGTTGCCGGCGGCGTCCACCGCTTGCGGCAGGTCGATGATGACCGGCCCGGTCGGTGTCAGCAGCACGTTGAACTCCGAGAGGTCACCGTGCACCAGACCGGTACACAACATCAGCACGATCTGCGAAATCAGGAACGCGTGATATTCGCGGGCCTGATCCGGCTCCAGCACTACGTCGTTCAGACGCGGCGCGGCATCGCCGTATTCATCGGCCACCAGCTCCATCAGCAGCACGCCTTCGAGGAAGTCGTACGGCTTGGGCACCCGCACCCCGGCATTGGCCAGACGGAACAGCGCCGCGACTTCGGCGTTCTGCCAGGCGTCTTCCGCTTCCTTGCGCCCGAACTTGGACCCCTTGGCCATCGCCCGGGCCTGTCGGCTGTTGCGAACCTTGCGGCCTTCCTGGTACTCGGCCGCCTGGCGGAAACTGCGTTTGTTCGCCTCCTTGTAGACCTTTGCGCAACGTAACTGATTGCCGCAGCGCACCACATAAACAGCTGCTTCTTTGCCACTCATCAGTGGACGCAGCACTTCGTCGACCAGACCGTCCTCGATCAGGGGTTCAATGCGTTTTGGAGTCTTCATCAGCTTTTATTGTGGGTCCTTTATTGCCAAACACGCGAATGTCACTCGTTATACGGCAATCCCCGCATCACGGGGAAGGGTTGCCGACCTGTGAAGCTGTGGATGCACACACTGTGCCGGATCAAATACGTCAATCCACCATTCCTGTATCGACCGCTGCGAATCATAGCCGAGCCTGTCGAACTTGTTGGCGCAAGGACTTGAGGGCATTTGCGACAGAATCTGACATCCGGTCGCACTCGCTTCGTAAGATTTTTCCCCTCTAGCCTCAATTTCCCTCTTCGGCAGCCGAATTCCTCAGAGACAGAGGAATTTGTCCGACAATCGTTCAAAAAAACTTCGATGTCGCACTCAAGGAAAAGAGTGGCAAACAACGTTTTTCGGCTGCCAAAAAACCGCGAGTCATCTGCACTGCGTGGGCCTACAAGAAAATCTGGAGCGCGGATGAACATCAAACAGAAGTTGACCTGGGCGTTTGCAATCATCGCCTGCTTGCCCGTGGTGCTGGTCGCCACCCTGGTGGTACTGAACCTGCGCAGCGATGCCCGGGAAGGATTTGTCGACAGCAGCGGGCGCGAGATCCGACAGGTCAGCAATGCCATGCAGCTGTTCTTCGACGGCATCAGCCAGAACGTCGACTACCTGGCGGCGCAACCGCTGGTCCAGAGCGCCGATGGCAGCGTAAGAAGCCGCATGAGCGCCAACGCCGACGACACACGCGACGGTGAAATCGACAAGCAGCTGTTTGCCCTGTTCGAAAGCCTGGCCAAATCCCACCCGGCCTATTCCTATGTCTCCTATGGCCTGAACAGCGGTGGCTACGCGTTCTGGCCGGGCGATCCGAAAATGTCCAACTACGATCCGCGCACACGTCCGTGGTACAAGACCGCCATGGCCAACCCGGGCAAGACCCTGCGCACCGAAGCCTACTACTGGGCCGGCGACGATGCGGTGCTGGTCAGCACCGTGCGCGCGGTAGCCAATCAGCTGGGCGCCCAGGGCGGCGTGGTCAACATCGACGTTTCGCTCAAGCAGCTCACTGAAATCGTCAAACAGATCAAGCTGGGCGAAACCGGCTACCTGATGCTGATGGAAAACACCGGCACGGTGCTGGTCGATCCGAAGCAGCCCGAGCACAACTTCAAACGCCTCGACAGTCTCGGCGAGGGCTACGCGCAACTGGCCAAGGCCGGCAAGGGCCTGGTGGAAGTCGAGCTCAACGGCGAGCGCTACATGGCCAACGTCTGGCCGTCGGAACAGCTGGGCTGGACCTTCATCGGCCTGATCAAACAGAACGACGTAATGAGCTCGGCTACCCAGTTGACCTGGCTGATCGCAATCATCGCGGCGGTGCTGGCGGTGATCTTCGCCGTGGTCGGCGCCAGTTTCGCCAGCCTGATCGTGCGGCCGATCCGCAGCGTGGCCAGCGGTCTGGAAGGCATCGCCCAGGGCGAAGGTGACCTGACCAAGAACCTCGACATCCGTGGCAGCGACGAAACCGCGCAACTGGCCAACTGGTTCAATCAGTTCCTCACCGCGATCCGCAGCCTGATCCAGCACATCGGCGGTGCCGCCGGGAAAATCCTCGCCACTTCGCAGAGTTCGACCCGGGTTTCCGGCGACATGGCAGAAGCCGCCGGACGCCAGCGTGAAGCCGTGGACATGGTCTCGACCGCATTCCATGAAATGGTCGCCACCGCCAACGAAGTCGCCCGCTCGTGCAGCCAGGCCGCGGAGTCGGCCGACAGCGGCCAGCGCCAGGCCCGCGAAGGTCAGCAGCAGATCGATGCGGCGGTGCACAGCGTCGATCAACTGAGCCAGGAGCTGGAACAGTCGGCGCAGTCGATGCAGCAACTGGAACGCGACAGCAACGACATCCAGTCGATCCTCGGCACCATCCGCTCCATCGCCGAACAGACCAACCTGCTGGCACTCAACGCGGCCATCGAAGCGGCGCGGGCCGGTGAGCAGGGACGTGGTTTTGCGGTGGTAGCCGATGAGGTTCGCGCGCTGGCCAAACGCACGGCGGATTCGACGGCGGAAATCGACGGGCTGCTGGGCAATCTCGCCAAGCGCACCAGCGCCGTGACCCAGCAGATGCGCGCCAGCCTCGATGTGTCGCAGCAATCGGTGGCACGGATCGGCGAGGCGCGGGAAAGCTTTGGTCAGATCCGCGAATCGGTGGATGTGATTCGCGACATGAACACCCAAATCGCCACGGCGGCGGAAGAGCAGCATCAGGTGGCCGAAGACATCAATCGGCATATCAGCCAGATTCATGGTGATGCGCAGTTGGTGGCGGAACTGGCGAATTCGGCGCGGCTGGATTCGCAGAGTCTGGCGGGGTTGTCGAATGAGCTGGATGGGTTGGTGCGCAGGTTCCGGACTTGAGATTGGGGGGCAGCCTGAAAAGCGCCCTCACCCCAGCCCTCTCCCGGGGGGAGAGGGAGCCGACCGAGGTGTCTTGCGTCATACATCGACCTGAAAGATCGAGTCGATTACGGATTCAACAACGTTCTTTCAGGTCGGCGTACTTCTGAAGCATCCCCCAATCAGTCCCCTCTCCCTCCGGGCGGTCCGACGTTTCGGGAGGGTTAGGGTGAGGGAAAGCTTTTGCTCTTCTAGCGCTCGATGATGGCAGTCACCCCCTGCCCCCCCGCCGCACAAATCGAAATCAACCCTCGCCCCCGCCCCGCCGCATCGAGCAACTTCGCCAGGTTCGCCACAATCCGCCCGCCCGTCGCGGCAAACGGGTGCCCCGCCGCCAGCGAGCTGCCCTTGACGTTCAAACGGCTGCGATCAATCGAGCCCAACGGCGCATCCAGCCCCAATCGGGTCTTGCAGTACTCCGGATCCTCCCAGGCCTTCAATGTGCACAACACCTGCGCGGCAAATGCCTCGTGGATTTCGTAGTAGTCGAAATCCTGCAAGGTCAGCCCATTGCGCGCCAGCAAGCGTGGCACCGCATACACCGGAGCCATCAGCAGCCCTTCGGCGCCGTTGACGAAATCCACCGCCGCCGCTTCGCCGTCGCGCAGATACGCGAGGATCGGCAAGCCACGTTCCTTGGCCCATTCTTCGCTACCGAGCAACACCACCGACGCGCCATCGGTCAGCGGTGTGGAGTTACCGGCGGTCAGCGTGCCCTTGGCGCTTTTCTCGAAGGCCGGCTTCAGGGTCGCGAGTTTTTCCAGGGTCAGGTCCGGGCGCAGGTTGTTGTCGCGGGTCAGGCCGAGGAACGGCGTCATCAGGTCGTTGTGCCAGCCTTCGCTGTAGGACGCGGCGAGTTTGTGGTGGCTTTCGAGGGCCAGTTGATCCTGCTCCTCGCGAGGGATGTTCCAGGTCTGCGCCATCAGCTCGCAGTGCTGGCCCATCGACAGGCCGGTGCGCGGTTCGCCGTTGCGCGGGAATTCGGGGATCAGGTGTTTCGGACGCAATTGCAGGAAAGTCTTGAGTTTGTCGCCGGTGGTCTTGGCGCGGTTGGCTTGCAGGAGGATTTTGCGCAGGCCTTCGCTGACGCTGATCGGCGCGTCCGACGTGGTGTCGACACCGCCGGCAATGCCGCAATCGATCTGGCCGAGAGCGATCTTGTTCGCCACCAGCAGCGCCGCTTCCAGACCGGTACCGCAGGCCTGCTGGATGTCATAGGCCGGAGTGGCCGGTGACAGACGCGAGCCGAGCACACATTCGCGGGTCAGGTTCATATCCCGTGACAATTTCAGCACCGCCCCCGCGACCACTTCACCCATGCGCTGGCCGTGCAGGTTGTAGCGTTCGATCAGGCCTTCCAGGGCAGCGGTGAGCATCACCTGATTGCTCGCGGTGGCGTACGGGCCGTTGGAACGGGCGAACGGAATGCGGTTGCCACCAATGATCGCGACGCGGCGCAGCTGACTCATGAAAAACTCCTTGTGAAATATCCAGTCTGAAAATCGGGCACTGAAAATCCCGCCGGGCCCCAAAAACACCGGGGGCAAACTACTCTGCTGTTCTAGCGTAGGCCTAAATGTGTGGATCGAACGATTGATTGCCCTTCGCAGTCCACACTTTGAACCCCATCTTCTGGAGAGCGTTCCATGTCTGACCGCTATATCGACTTCGCCAACTCGTCCATCGGCCACCGTCTGGTCGGGGCCCTGGGCCTGCCGTCGCCGGTGCGGCTGGAACGCTGGCAGGCCGGGCGCCTGCGGCCGGTGGAGGGCGCGCTGCTGATCGGCGGCGGGCCGCTGGCCGAACGGGTCAGCGCCTTCGCCAACCGGCTGACCGATGCCATTTACCGCTACGGCGACCAGCCTGCGTCCGCCACCCAATGGATTCCCGGCCATGGCCCGAAGCTCAAGGCTGTAGTGTTCGACGCCAGCGATCTGCAGCACACCGACCAGCTCAAGCAACTGCGCGAGTTCTTCCAGCCGCTGATGAAGAACCTCGACAACAGCGCGCATCTGGTGATCCTCGGTCGCGCCCCGGAAACCCTGCGTGAACCGTTTGCCGCCAGTGCTCAACGGGCACTTGAAGGTTTCTCCCGTTCGCTGGCCAAGGAGTTGCGCAGCGGCGGCACGCTGCAATTGATCTACGTGGGCGAAGGCGCCGAAGATCAGCTTGAAGGGCCGCTGCGGTTTTTCCTCTCGCCGAAAAGTGCATTCGTTTCCGGGCAAGTGATTCGCCTGAATCCTTGCGCCACACCGGTAACCGACTGGACGCGCCCATTGGCCGGGCGCAAGGCGCTGGTCACCGGCGCGGCTCGCGGCATCGGCGCCTCCATCGCCGAAACCCTGGCCCGTGACGGCGCCGAAGTGATCCTGCTTGACGTACCGCCAGCGAAAACCGATCTGGAAGCCCTGGCCGCGCGCCTCGGCGGCCGTGCCATCACCCTCGACATCTGCGCCGAAGACGCTGCCGCGCAACTGATCGAACAGTTGCCGGACGGGCTCGACGTTCTGGTGCACAACGCCGGCATCACCCGCGACAAGACCCTGGCCAACATGACGCCCGAGTTCTGGGACGCGGTGCTGGCGGTCAACCTCAACGCGCCGCAAGTGCTGACCAAGGCCCTGCTCGACAGCGGCACCTTGCGTGATAACGCGCGAGTGATTCTGCTGGCCTCCATCAGCGGCATTGCCGGCAATCGCGGGCAGACCAATTACGCGGCGAGCAAGGCCGGACTGATCGGACTGGCCCAGGCCTGGGCACCAACGCTGCTGGAACGCGGCATCAGCATCAACGCCGTGGCGCCAGGTTTCATCGAAACCCAAATGACCGCGCACATTCCGTTCGGCCTGCGCGAAGCCGGACGACGCATGAGTTCGCTGGGCCAGGGTGGCCTGCCGCAAGACGTCGCCGAAGCCGTGGCTTGGCTGGCGCAACCGGGCACTGGCGCGTTCACCGGGCAGGCGCTACGGGTCTGTGGACAAAGTGTTCTGGGGGCTTAGGCATGAGCATCGAATGGCACACGCTGCACCGCGAGCCGAGCCTGCCCGGGCTGTATGTCCGGGCGGCGACCCGGCGCAAAATTACCGGCACCACGCTGCCCGACAGCGGCTTGCGCTGCTGGGTCGACGTCGATGGCAAACGTCTGGCGGCCTATCGCAAGGTCTGCGGTTTTGCCGATGACGGACTGCTGCCGCCGACGTATCCACACGTCCTGGCGTTTGCGTTGCAGATGCAACTGCTTACGGCCAAGGACTTTCCGTTTCCGTTGCTGGGATTGATCCATCTGAGCAACCGCATTCGCGTGCTGCGGCCGATGGGCGGGATCAGTCGGGCGCAGGTCAGCGTTCGGGTGCACAACCTGCAACCCCATCCGAAAGGCGCGACGTTCGACCTGCTGACCACTCTCGACGATCAGCTCGGCCCGCTATGGGAAGCCGAAAGCCGGATGCTCTGTCGCGGCGTGAAACTCGATGGCCAAGCGCTTGAACAAACCTGGGAACCCGCGCTGCCACTGATGCAGGTGGCGCACTGGAAAGCCCCGGCAGACATCGGCCGGCAGTACGCCAAAGTCTCCGGCGACTACAACCCGATCCACCTGAGCGCGGCCAGTGCAAAGCTGTTCGGTTTCCCTACCGCCATTGCCCACGGCCTGTGGAACAAGGCCCGTACGCTGGCGGCACTGACGGATCACCTGCCCCGGGCCAATCTGGAAGTCACCGTGCATTTTCGCAAGCCTGTACGCCTGCCGAGCGAGGTGTCATTGTTCGCAAGCGCTGCAGGATCCAGCGGTGAATTGCGTCTGATCGGCGCCGGGGATCTGGAACACATGGTCGGCAACTGGCAACCGATTGCCTGAATCGATACGCCGCTTCGGCCGCTCTCCCGTCCCTGGCGGGAGGCGGATTACAGCGGAGCAACATGATTAATTGTGTATATAACTTAAGTTTTTACGCCCGCCACCCGTCCGCAAGTCAAATATCAAGCCTTGATTTTCAAGGCTTTTTTTTGCGCGTTTATATCCTCGGCATTAGTCGTTAAGCAGCACGTTCACCAATCTATATAAAGGCGTTAATACCAACTCGAGAATGGTGTGGATCCAGCCTTGCGATTGATATGGGCACAACGGGCGAAGGCATTGCCGGCGGCAGAATCGGCGGGCCATCGAAGACAACGAACGTTGTGACAGGTGCAAGGAATTACCATCATGAAAACTCAAGTGTGGTGCAAATCGGCAACAGCGCTGGCATTGATCCTCTCCCTCGGCCTGGCCGGCTGCAGCAGCGGTGGTGGCGGTCATCACAGCAGCTCCAGCAGCTCGACTCCGGACAGTTCCACCGCCGGCACTGGCGGAACAAGCGGCAGCGGCGGTACGACCGGGACCGGCGGCACTGCAGGAACGGGCGGAACGGGCGGCACCGGCACCACCGACCCGACCAATCCGACTAATCCAACCAACCCGACGGATCCGACCAACCCCACCAACCCGAGCACACCGCAGGCACTGGTCACCTCGACGCTGGTGCAGGATGTCGGCAGCACTGTTGCCGGTGTCGGTAGCGGTGTCGGTCAGGTCGGTGACTCCCTCAGTGGTGTGCCCGTGGTCGGCGGTGTGGTGCAAAGCGCTGCCAAAACCGCCGGCAACGTGGTGACTACGCTGGGCGATGGCGTGGCCAACGGTCTCGGCAAACTCGGCACCACCGACAACGGCCTGGGTGTCACCGCCTCGGCGGTCGGCGGCGTGGTGCAGGATGTCGGCAACGGCGTATCGGACCTGAGCGGCAAACTGGCCACCGCCACCGGCAGCGTTCCCGTGGTCGGCGGCGTGGTGACCAAAGTTGCGCCGTTGCTCAACGGGGTAGGTGAAAAAGTCACCATGCTCGGCGACACCCTGAGCACGGCCACAACCACCGGCCCACTCGGTTCGGTGACCAAAGACGTCGGCAACGGCCTCGTACCGGTGATCGCCATGGTCGAAAGCACCACCGACAAACTTGGCAGCGCCACCGGACTGGGTAATCCCGTGAACGGCCTGCTGCAGAAAGTCGGCAGCACCGTCGACGGCGTGGGCGACAACGTCACCGCGGCCGGTAACGGCAACGCCCTGACCGACACCGTCGGCGGCGCCCTGAGCAATGTCGGCACTGCCGTGGGCAAGGCCGGCGGGCTGGTGGACAACGGCACCGGATCGGGCACCGGCGTGGGTGGCGGGCTCGGCAACAATGGCTTGCTGCAGACCGTCGGCGGCGCGGTGTCAAACGTCGGCACCGGACTGGCAACTGGCAACGGCGCACTCGGCGCACCTGGCGGCGTATTGGCTTCGGTCGGCAATACCGTGGCTTCGCTCAACACCGTACTGGGTGGTTCGGGCACACCGATCACTGCACCCACTACACCACTGGCCACGCTGGGTGGCACTGTCGGTGGCGGACTCGCGCCAGTCACCAGCGCCGTCACCAACCTGACCCAGAACGTCGGCAGCGCCACCGGGCTCGGTACTCCGGTGGCCGGCATCACCAGCCAGGTCGGCGGTGCGGTGGGTAATCTCGGTGGCGCCATCGCCGCCACCAACAACCCGGTCACCACCGCCGTCGGTGGCCTGGTCAGCAACGTGGGCGGTACCGTGGCGGCGGTCGGTGGGCTGGTCAACGGTGGCGCATCCACCGGTGGTACCGGCACTGGCACCGCTGGCGGTCTGGGCGGCGTACTCGGTGGCCTGACTGGCGCACTGGGCGGCAACAAACGCTGAATTGCACCTGGCCGATTCGACGGCCGAACCTACAGCGCCTACGCTTGGTTGAGGGCGGAAGACTCCCGCGAGTCTTCCGCTTTTTTTCTTAGGAAAACCCTGCCCGGTGCTGCGGTTTGAACATGGAGTGTCCTATGCGCGTTATGGCATCCCTGCTGTTGCTCAGTCTCAGTTCCACCGCCCTCGCCGACACCCTGCCCAGCTTTCTCAACAGTAACGAAACCATCCGCAATCTGCCGGTGCCGAACCTGCCTGCCGACGCCTACCGGCCGAGCGCAGCTCCGCTGCAAGTCCCGGAACCCGGTGCCGCAGCGGCCGAGCCGTTGATGATGGGCACGAAGATCAACCTGAAAACCGTGCAGATCGAAGGCGGCACGATCTACCCGCTCAACGAACTGGCAGAGATCTACAAGCCTCTGATCGGCCATGAGTCCAGCCTTGCCGACCTGATCGAAGCCACCCGCAACATCACCCGACGCTACCAGAACGACGGTTATCTGCTGTCCTACGCCTTCCTGCCGAAACAGAATTTCGATAACGGTGTGGCGCGCGTAGTGCTGGTGGAAGGCTATGTGCGGGATGTGCAGGTGCAGGGCGACGTGGGCCGGGTCAAGGGACTGCTCGACAGACTGGCGGCGAAAATCCAGGCAGAACGTCCTCTGACCCGCAAGACATTCGAACGCTACACCACCCTGATGACCCGCATTCCCGGCGTCACGATCCAGGCCCAGGTGCCACCGCCGGGGACCACCGACGGTGCGACCACGCTGGTCGCCCAGGCCAGCCGCAAACCCTTCACCAGTTCCTTGAGCACCACCGAAGACAACCGCAAGGGCACGCAGGCCCTGCTCGGTGTGAGCAGCAACTCGCAGACGTCGATGGGCGAACAGCTGACGCTCAGCGGGCTGTTTCCACCGGGAAAGGATCACGAGCATTACTACCGTCTGGACTACAGCCAGTTCCTCGACGCCGAAGGCACGCAACTGAACCTGTCCGCCTCGCGCTACCGTGCCGACCCCGGCACCAACGTCGCGCTGGACAATGGCCTGGAGCTCAAGCCCCACCGCGAGAATGACCGCTACTCGGTCGGCTTCAGCCTGCCGCTGATTGCCGCCTCGAACGAACTGCTGACCGCCGGCGCGCGCCTGTACGCGGTCAACGACAAGACCCGCTATAACGTGATCGGCTATCCGTTGAGTGTCGAAGAGCGTACCGACATCCGCGCCCTCGCCTTCGAAAGCGACTGGCGCAAGGCCGACGCCCGCCAGTTGAGGATTCTCAGCGGCGGCGTCTATCAAGGGCTGGACAGCATGGGCGCGCACACCAACAACAGCGCCATCGATCTCAATTTCCTGCGCCTGCGCCTTTCCGGGGTGCAGAGCGACAAGTTCTTCGATAACTGGCAAGGCGTGCTGTCCGGCGCGCTGTACTGGACCGACGACACCCTGCCCGACAGCGAGCGCGCGGTGTTTGGCGGGCAGAACTTCGGCCGTGGCTACCCGGACGATCAGGCGTCCGGCGACAAGGGCTGGGGCGTGGCTTACGAGATCAACTACAGCTTCAACCGCGACGGCAACTGGGTGCGCATCCTGCAACCCTATGTCGTGCTCGACCGTTCCCGCAGCTGGTTCAACCAGTTGCCGGTGCAGGCCAACAGCCTGTCATCGGCAGCCGTGGGCCTCAGGTTTGGCGATGCCAGGTACTACAACATCGCCCTGGAAGCGGCCAAACCCATGTCGGATGAAGCGCTGGATACCTACAACCGCCGGCCGCGCTACAGCATCAGCTTCAGCTATCAGCTGTAGCCATCGGGCGCCGGATTGAAGTTCTTTTGCAGTGACCGTCAGCCTAGAGACCACTGACGGTCACTGCAGCGGCTTCAAGATTCAGGAAACATTGACCCTGGGCTTGGGAAACAGGTTGTCGAGGGTTTCCAGCAGCCGCACGTGATAGATCGGCTTGCGGAACAGGTCCAGCACCTGCAGGCGCAGCATGTCACTGACGTCTTCCATGTCCGCATGCCCCGACGTCACGATCACCGGCAGGTGCTGGCGCGAGGTGTGTTCGCGCAGGCGTTTGATCAGCGACATGCCGCTTTCCTCCGGCATGCGCAGATCGGTGATCACCAGGGCGATGTCGGGATGGCGGGTCAGATGGTGCAGGGCGAGCTTCACCGAGGTCGCGGTATGACAGACGAAGCCCTCGCCCTCCAGCAACTCCGCCAACTCGAGCAATGCGTCCTCTTCATCGTCAACCAGAAGCAACTGTTGGCGGGGCAGTGAAGAAGCAGTCATTGGTCAATCCCTGAGAAACTGAAGGTGGAACCGAGTGTAGTGCGAGATTTGCCACCCATCGAGTCAGGGCAACTGCGTCGGCGCAGTCTGTGCCGTACCGCCAAGGGCCACGAGGATGTTGTTGAAGATTGCCAGCACCTTGGTGCCTACCGGCGTTACAAATACCACAACCACAATGGCGACCATCGCCACCACAATTGCATACTCGATAGCCGACGCCGCTTCGGTGCTTGCCAGGAACGACCGGGCACGCATCATCAGGTATTCGAAGAACATGGACATTCTCCTTCATGCCCGGGATTTTCCGGGCACCGGAAAGCCAATGATCGGAGCAATGCCTGAACGCTCCTGCTCAGCAGCAGACAGGCATCGACAGAGGGAGAGAGCGTCCGGTCAAGGAATGCCGGGCTTGGTCGGGGCAGTGCCGCCGAGCGAGGTCAGGATCGCGCTGAAAATATTGAAGACCTTGGTGCCCATCGGTGTCACGAACACCACGACCACCACCGCCACCATCGCTACCACGATCGCGTACTCGATAGCCGAAGCCCCTTCCTCACTCTTGAAAAACAAACGGGCTCTGGCCAGCAGATAATCGAGAATCATACGTCCACTCCTTTGCGCCCATGGCGCCGATGTCGCGACAGCGGCAAAGCTTCCACCGTGCTATCTGAGCATTGTCAACAAAGCCCCCGTCAACAACTGTAAGAACGGATTAATCACAAAGGATTAACCGCTTCGTCGTTCCCCGGATTTCGACTGCTAATTGGCCAACACTCATACTTTCGTAGGTTATTTGCCGGCCAGTAATGGCGTTTTGGCTTGTTTCAGCTAGCGTGGAAATAGCGAAATAGTTGGATGTTCATAGCTGCCTGATTGCGATGTTCCCTTGGTTGGAAGTGCGGGCTGGTAGTGCAGCAGGAAAGGGAGAGCCGTCATGAACAGTCGTGTCACCATGGGTCTTGCCGCCGTGCTTCTGCTGGGGGCCATCGTCGTCGGCTACTGGGGCCTGGTCCTCAGCCGGCAACCGGCGCCGGTTGCCGAGGCACCGGCGCCTGCGGTGGTCACCGTGGAAAAGACTGTCGCCGCCGCCGAAGACCAGACCCGCCAGCCAGTGGTGGTGCTGGTGCATGATGCCCCGCCGTTCACCCCCCTCACCGCCGCCGACCTGGCCATCGAAAAACTGCGCAGCGCCCCCGCCGGCAGCCTGAGTGCCATCGATCAGGCCGTGGGCCGCACGCCATGGCGTCACCTGAGTGCCGGCACCTGGCTCAACGCTGAAAGCTTCGAAGCGGGTGGCGCGCTGGCGCGCATGATCCACAGCGACGAGCGCGCGCTGGCGGTGTCGGTCGATGAAGTGATCGGTGCCGCCGGGCAACTGATGCCCGGCGATTACGTCGATGTGTTGCTGTACCTGCGCCAGGACGCCAGCAACCCGCAGCAGTCGGCGCAGATTGTAGTACCGGCGATGCGCGTACTCGGCGTCGGCGAACAGTACGGCCTGACCAACGACGGTCAGCCGACCACACCCGCGCTGAGCACCGACGACAAGCTCAAACAGGATCAGCGCCGGATCACTGCGCGCACCGTGGTGCTGGCGGTACCGGAACAACTGCTGAGCCGGATGATGCTCGCCACCCAGGTCGGCACCTTGCGCCTGGCCGTGCGCAGCAGTGAGGAACAGCGTCTGGCCAAATACTGGGCCGGCGAAAACCAGGTACCGGACAAACTGGTCGCCGCCAACAGCCAACTCTTCCAGTTCACCCAGCTGGCCCTCGGCAGTGCGCCGAAAGTCCCGTCCAGCGGCGAGCACAGCGGCGCAGTGCGGCCGGCGGTGGAAGTGATTCGCGGCAATCAGATCACCCAACAGAATCCATGACAGAGCAAGGATCCAAGTGCATGCAGAGTCGTTTCTGGCCGACCTTCAATCCCCTGCTCCGGGCCTTACTGTTGACGGCACTGTCGATCAACGCCGCCCAGGCCGCCACCGGCAACTGTTCGGCCCTGAGCCGCTTGCCGCCGGTAATCGAAGTCAATGAAGGCTGGCAAAAGGATCTGCAATCGCCGGTGGCAATCACCCGCCTGGCCATTGGCGATCCGAAAATCGCTGACGTGCACGCCACCGGCAACTCGTCGTTCCTGCTCACGGGTGTAGCCCCCGGTGCCACCAGCCTGATGGTCTGGACCGGCTGCTCCAGCGAACCGCGCCAGAGCATGGTATTTGTCCAGGGTGCCGCCACGAACGCCCTCACCGGCGCCGGTCCGTTGCCTTCAGATGACGCGCAGCTGCCTTCGCAGGTCCAGACCGATATTCGCTTCGTCGAAGTCAGCCGTACCAAGCTCAAACAGGCCTCGGCCAAGCTGATCGGCACCCGCGGCAACTTCCTGTTCGGCTCCCCCGGGACACTGCCGCCCATCGATGGTGTGCCGCAGCCGCGACTGCCGGTGGATAACTCACTGTTCAACTTCTCGTGGATCGGCGGCAATACCATGGCGATCATCAACGCCCTTGAAGGCAGCGGCTTCGCCTACACCCTCGCGCGGCCAAGCCTGGTGGCGCTGAACGGGCAGAGCGCGAGCTTCCTCGCCGGTGGCCAGATCCCGATCCCGGTCCCCAGCGCCGGCAGCGACAGCGTGTCCATCGAATACAAGGAGTTCGGCATCCGCCTGACCCTGACGCCCACGATCATCAGCCACGACCGCATTGCCCTGAAAGTCGCGCCGGAAGTCAGCGAACTGGACTTCAGCAATGCGGTGCAGATCGCCGGCACCACGGTGCCGGCGCTGACCATCCGCCGCACCGACACCAGCATTTCCCTCGCCGATGGCGAGAGCTTTGTCATCAGCGGCCTGATCAGCACCACCAACAGTTCCCAGGTCGACAAGTTTCCGGGGCTCGGCGATATCCCGGTGCTCGGGGCGTTTTTCAAAAGCTCGCAGATCAAACGCGAAGAGCGCGAGCTGCTGATGATCGTCACCCCCCATCTGGTGCGCCCACTGTCGGCGGAAGCGCAACTGCCGTCGCTGCCGGGAGAAAAACTGCGCAACTACGACCCGAACTTCTATCGCATGTTCTTCATGGAAAACGGCAACTTCGACAAGCGCAGCGGGTTGTCCCAATGAGCCAGAGCCTGAGCCAGACCTTTCTCGCCATCACCCGCAACACCACTGATCTGGAGTGGCTGCAAAGTGCGCTCGCGCCGCTGGGGCAAGTGGTCAGCGCCGGTACGGGCAGCCTCGATGAATTGCTCGCGCTGGTGGATGTCACCTTCGCCAGCCTGGTGTTCGTCGGCCTCGACCGTGAACACGTGGTGGCCCAGAGCGCGCTGATCGAAGGTGCGCTGGAAGCCAAGCCGATGCTGGCGATCGTCGCCCTCGGCGACGGCATGGACAATCAGTTGGTGCTCAACGCCATGCGCGCCGGGGCACGGGATTTTGTCGCCTACGGTTCGCGCTCCAGCGAAGTGGCCGGGCTGGTGCGCCGCCTGAGCAAACGCATGCCGCCGGTGACCCACAACACGCAACTGGGTGGCCTGACGGTACTGTACGGTGTGCAGAGCAGTTCCGACGGCGCGCTGTTGTCCAACCATATGGCGCTGGTGGTGCAAAAGAGCGGGCAACAGACGCTGCTGCTGGATCTCGGCCTGCCCCGTGGTGACAGCCTGGCGCTGCTGGGGCTGGAGAGCTCGTTCCACTTCGGCGATGCCTTGCGCCACCTGCGCAGACTCGACGCGACGCTGATCGACAGCGCCTTCACCAGCGCCGAATCCGGGCTGCGGATTCTCGCGTACGCCGACAATGACGAACCGCTGGAAAGCACCAGCGCCGCCGAGCTGTACATGCTGCTCAGCGCCTTGCGCCAGCACTTCCAGCACATTGTCGTGAACCTCACCGGCCAGCCTGACAGCGAAGCCTTGCGCACCTTTGTCAGCCATTGCGACAAGCTGATCTGGTACACCGACCAGAACGTGCTCAATTGCCGGCGCAACCTGGCAATGTTCAACCTGTGGCGGGAAAAAGGCATGAAGCTCGATCACGGACGGCTGTTGGTCGACCGCTATCTGAGCAACGTCGCGCCGGATGCGGACACCCTCGGCAAGACCTTCAATCTGGAAGTGATCGCCGTGCTGGCCCTGAGTCCGGAACTGCGTCTGAATGCCAAGAATCAGGGCGTCAGCCTGTTTGAACTGGCTCCCCGGGAAAAACTCACCCAGAGCCTGCGGGCGCTTGGCGAACGACTGGCCAAACGCTCCGAAGGCCTGGCCAAACCCAAGGTCACCTGGTTCGACCGATTGCGGGGCAGCTCATGAGTCCGGAAAAACTTTTCGGTGCCCCGGCTCGCGGTCAGTCGGGCAACACCGACCACGAAGGCCTGAAACTGGTCCTGCATCGCTACATCATCGATGCCATCGAAGAGTCCGGGAAAAACCTGCTGGAAGGTTCACGGCAGTTGCTGGCGCAGTTTGTCACCGACAAGGTCGCCGAATACATCGCTCGTCTGCACCTGGCGATTTCCCGCTACGAGATGGAGCGGCTGGCGGAAGAAATCGTCGATGAACTGACCGGTTTCGGCCCGCTGGAAGTGTTGCTGCGCGACAGCGCCGTGACCGAGATCCTGGTCAACGGCCCACACCGGGTATTCGTCGAGCGCGACGGTGTGCTGCATCAGAGTGACCTGCGCTTCATCGATGCGCACCACGTCGAACGGGTCATGCAGCGCATTCTCGCGCCGCTCGGACGACGGCTCGACGAGTCGTCGCCGATGGTCGATGCGCGCCTGCCCGACGGCAGCCGGGTCAACGCAATCATCCCGCCGATCGCCCTTGACGGGCCGTGTCTGTCGATTCGAAAGTTCCGCAAGGACATGCTCAAGAGCAGCGACCTGATCGCCATGCAGACCATCGACCTGGCGATCTTCGATTGCCTGCAGGAAGCGGTGGGCAAGCGCTGCAACATCCTGATCAGCGGCGGCACCGGTACCGGCAAGACCACGTTGTTGAACATTCTCAGTCAGTTGATCAACCCTCACGAACGGCTGGTGACCATCGAGGACGTCGCCGAACTGCAGCTCGGCCACCCGCACGTGGTGCGCCTGGAAACCCGGCCGCCGAACGCCGAGGGTCATGGCGAGGTCAAGGCCAGCGACCTGATCCGCAACGCCCTGCGGATGCGCCCGGACCGGATCATTCTCGGCGAGATCCGTGGCGTCGAAGTGCTCGACGTGCTGACGGCGATGAACACCGGCCACGACGGTTCGATGAGCACGGTCCACGCCAACAATGCCCAGGATGCGTTGCTGCGTCTGGAAACCCTGGTCGGCCTGACCGGTCGCACGGTGGCCGAGCGCACGTTGCGGCAAATGATCTGTGCCGCGCTCGACATGATCATCCAGTTGACCCGCATGCCCGACGGCCGCCGCTGCGTGAGCGAGGTGGTGGAAGTGGTCGGCGTGCGCGAAGACATCTACGTCACCAACACCTTGTTCCGCCTCGATCGACGCACCGGGTTCGGCTTCCTTCGCGAAGCGGTCAACCCGGCCGGCGACAAGTTGCGGCACGAGTCGAGCCTGGGCTGAGCGCATGGAGCTTTCGTCATGATGGGGCCGGTGATTCTCATCGTCATTTGCCTGATGCTGCTGGGGCTGTCGATTCGCCTGTTCCTGCATGGCGTGCGCAAAACCGCCAACGAACGGGTGCTCACGCGACTGGCCGCCGGGCAACCGCAGACAGCGCCCGGCAAAACTACTTGGACGGGACTCGAACGCATGTTCCTGCGGGCCGGCCTGGGCCGCCCCGGCGAGCGTCTGGGGTTGTGGCTGGCGTTATGGGCCATCGCGATAATGCTGGGTTACCTGACCGCCGAGTGGATCGGCCTGCTGATCATGATGCTGGCGCCGCCCCTGGTGTTGCGCCTGTACATCGCGTGGCTGTATCGCCGCCGGCTCAACCGCATGATCGAGCAACTGCCGCAACTGCTGGACCACACCGTGCGCAGCCTCAAATCCGGACGCACCCTGAACGATGCCGTGCTGGGTGGCATCGACTCCAGCGAGGATCCGCTGAAGACCGCAATGGGCCGGGTCCAGCGCAACGTGCAACTGGGGGTGAACCTGCCGGATGCGGTGAGCGACTTTGCCGAGCTCTACGAACAGGACGAACTGCGCATGTTCGCCCTAGGCCTGAAGGTCAATCACCGCTACGGCGGCAATGCCAGCGAACTGCTGGAAAACCTGATCAAACTGATCCGCGAACGCGATCAGGGTGCCCGCCAGCTGCGCGCCCTGACCGGCGAAACCCGCTTGACCGCGTGGGTGCTGGGATCGCTGCCGGTGATCATCGTCAGCTACTTCATGCTGACCAATCCCGGTTACATGCTCGGCATGTGGAAAGACCCCGGCGGCCAGACCATGCTGATCATCGCGGTGGTGTTGCAGGTCATCGGCAGTCTGGCGCTGTGGCGCATGTTGAGGAGTGTCTGAGATGGTGATCCTGGCCAGTCTCATGCTGCTGCTCGGGGCGTTCTTGCTGGTCGGCAACCATTTGCTGACCGAACGTCGCCGGGTACGTCAGGTCAACCAGCGCCTGCAGGGCCATCTGGTGCGCGAGAGCCGTTTGCGCACCTTGTTGCGAGCGCTGGGCAACAGCCGGTTCGGCCAGCGTTCGGTGAGCATGGACAGCGAAACCCAGACCCTGCTCAACCGTCTCGGCTGGCGCCGGGCCAGCGAGCGCTCGCTGTTTGCCGCCTGCCAGATCGGCACGCCGTTACTGGCATTGGGCATCGGTGTGTTTCTGCAGGAAGTGTTCTTTCCCCAGGCGCCCAAGGGCTGGCTGGTGCCGATGTTCGCCACCGGTCTGGGCTACCTGCTGCCCAAGCGCCTGCTGGCCTATGCCGCCGCCCGGCGGCAGAAAATCATTTCGGTGGAGGTTTCGACGTTCATTCCTCTGCTGCGCATCCTGTTCGAGTCCGGCATGGCGGTCGAACAGGCATTGCGTGTGTTGAGCATCGAGGGGCAGAAGCTGCTGCCGGAACTGACCAGCGAATTGCGCCTGATCCTGGCCCGCGTCGATTCGGGGCTGGAGCTGGGCCAGGAGCTGAACAAGGCAGCGGTGATGCTGGCGGTGGATGAATTCACCGACACCTGCGTGATCCTGCAACAACTGATTCAACAGGGCGGCGGCGCGATGAAATCGCTGCTGGCGCTCAAGCAACTGCTGGATGACCGCCGCCTGACGCGTTTGCAGGAATACATCTCGAAGATGTCGGCGAAGATGTCGGTGGTCATGATGCTGTTCCTGTTTCCGGCCTTGCTGATCGTACTGGCGGGCCCCGGATTTACCGCAATCACCCGGGCGTTTGCGTCCTGACATGGAGAGCGTTTGATGAAAGCACTGATGGTGGTGGCAAGCCTGTTGCTGCTGGGCGGTTGCGCAACCGATGGTCAGGCGCCGTGGACCGCCATGCTGGCGCCGACCAATTGCAGCAAGCTGAGCGCCGAGCAGGAGCTGTCTCTGAATCTGGTGGACGATCTGGCCAACGACGGCAAGCTGCACGCCAGCCTGGCCAACCTGCAGGGCCTGCCCGACAACCTTGTAGAGGTGCGTCTGCGCAAGGCCAAGGTCTATCGTCTGCTGGGGCGCAGCGAAGCCGAACCGCTGTATCGCGGCCTGCTCGGCACTTGCCTGAGTGCCGACGCCGAACACGGTCTGGGTCAGCTGTATGCCGCACGCGGCGATAACGGCCAGGCGCAGGCTCATCTGCAACGGGCCGTTCGACTGGCGCCGACCAATGAAAACATCCACAACGACCTGGGAGTGGTGTACCTCAATCAGCTGCGGCTCGAAGATGCGCGCTTCGAGTTCCTCACGGCCATCGAGCTCAAGCAGAACAATCAATTGGCGACGCTGAACCTGATCACCCTGCTGATCTACCAGAACAACTGGCAACAGGCCGCCGAAATCGTCAGTCGCGCGCATCTGACGCCGGAACAGTTCACCGACGCTCAGGAGCGGGCGGAAAAACTCAAGTCCCCGATCAAGGCAAAACCTGCCACCGGCAATCAGGTCGCAGTGGCGGCCGACCCGCAACCGGCGACGATCAAGTGAACCTCAGGGAGGCCACATGAACATCTGCAAAACACTGTGCTGCATGAGTCTGTTGAGCCTGCCGCTCGGCGCACTGGCCATCGACGCCGGCCCCGCCTCGGCCCAGCAGCAGGAAACCGAAGGCTGGCTGTTACTGCAAAGCCGCAACAAAGCCGCCTCCCCCGATCCGCAGGCCGCCACGGCGACCGAGCGTGAGCTGGCCATGCAGCGCTGGCTGAAGAAATACAAATATGACATCCCCGATTTCTATGACCCCGACGCCGGGGGCAAGATCGAGAGGAAGAACTGACTGAAGGTGTCGACGCTCCTGGCCGCACGATGGCGGCCAGGCACAACGGACTAGTGCGCGGTCACCCGCTGCCGCAACGCCGCCGCACTCGGCGACAAGGCCAGTGCCAGTTGGGTGCGGTTGTGCATGTGGGTCAGGCGCAGCACCTGCGAGACGTAAAGCTTGACGGTGTTTTCAGTGATGCCCAGTTCGCAGGCGATCTGGTAGTTGGTCTGCCCCTTGCCCACCAGACGCGCCACGTCCAGTTGCCGCGGCGACAGCTGATTGAAGATGGCCGGGATCTCCAGCGCGTCGGTGTCACCCGGTGCCTGCTCACTGACGGGAGCCGGCCCGCGGCGCACCTTGTCCAGGTCCTGGTACAGATCGTCGATGGACGACGACAGGTCCTGCAGTTTCTGATTCAGGTGCCCCAATTGCAGGGTTTTCTGCCGCTCCTGCAGCACCGCCTCCTGGCGCTGCAGACCTTCGAGCAGTTCGTCCAGGTTGACGGGTTTCTGGTAGTAGTCGGCAATCCCGGCGCGCAACGCCTTGATCACATCCTGCTTGTCGGCACGGCCGGTGAGCATGATCGCCTCGAACACCCGCGCCTTGCCGGCCTGTCGCTGCAACTCCTGCACCAACTGGATGCCGTCGAGGTCCGGCATATGCAGATCGCACAGCACCAGACCGATCGCCGGATCCTCGGCAAAACGCTCGACGGCCTCTTTGCCGGACCCGCAGGGGACACAGCGATAGCCGTTGCTCTCGAGAAACTCACAGAGTTCCTCGACGATCAGCGCCTGATCATCGACAACGAGGACTTTTACCGCAGATGTAAGCTTGTTCACGTGCCACTCCATGCCCGGGCCAAAACTGACCATTCCTGTACTGTCAGCCGTTGGCCGTATAACCAGTACCTTTGAAAGTAGACGCACTTTCCGACTATGTACATAAGACTAGTGGCGTTTGGCGACTAATGGATCCAAGGTAGTACAAGGAGGAAACCGATCAGCACGAACGGCGCAAATGGCAGCTTTTTTGACATGGATGGCGCCATATATCGAAGACGATGCCTAAGCCCTTGACTCATATGCAGCCAGACTCTTGGCGCCAGCAGGATCCAGACGACGCTTGCGACGCCGGCGCCGATAAAAATCCCGAGCAACGACAGACCGTCCGTCGCAAGGCCGAGAGCTGTCATTAATTTCACATCGCCGGCCCCCATGCGCCCCATGAAATACCCCGGCAGGGTGAATGCCAGCGCCACCAGACAGGCCCAGCCGCCCTGCTCCGCTGCGGCCCCCGTCCAGGTCGTTCCGAAATACAGCAGATAAACCAGTGCCAGGGCGCCAACGCCCAACGTCATGGCATTGGCGATCCTCCGTTGGCGGGCATCCTGGGCCGCACACAAGGTCAACCAGATCAGAAGAACAAGGCTTTGCATCCGGTAAAAACCGTCCGTTTTGGCTGAATGATTCTATGCTGATACTACGCAGTGACTGTCAGGGTAGACGCACGGATGAAAACCGGCTCTCGGAAGGCGCAAAAAGGCGCGGTGGCGATCGAATTCGCCCTGGTGTTCGTGATCTTTTTCGCGGTGTTTTACGGCCTGGTCAGCTATGCCCTGCCGTTCGTGCTGATGCAGACGTTCAATCAGGCCACGGCCGAAGCGGTACGGCGCAGCGTGGCGGTCGACCCCACGACGCCCAACTACTCGACAGTTGTCGTCAACACCGCCAATGCCGCCCTGACCCAGCAGTTTTCAGGCCTGCCCAGCGCCCTGAACGTGGTGGTCGGCGTGGACACGTCAGCGATCTATGACACGACGCAGGGTACGATCACCGTCAGCGTCAATTACCCCGTCAGCAAACTCAATCAGGTCATTCCGTTTCTGGTGTTGCCGGGCGTCGGCGCCGTCCCCAGCCTGCCCACCAACCTGACCGCCAGCTCGAGCCTGAAATTTTGACGTCCGGGGACAATCTGTTCGGCCGCCTGCTCAAGCGCGCGCCGCTGGCCGGCGACCTGCCGGACGTGCTCGGCTCCCCCGCGACGGGCCTGCACCTGTACCTCGATGGCGAAGGCGCCGTGTTGCAGATGGCCGGCCCCTTGCGCCTGTTGCTGGCACAGCAGATGCCCCATGACAAACCGCTGCCACTGCACGATTTACTGCTGCCCCACAGCACCCTCGCGATCGAAGGCCGGCCACAGGAATGGCAAGGGCTGCTGCTGGACCTGGATTTCCCCGGCCTGGGCGAACAGACCCTGCACCTGCGCGGCTGGGCCCAGCCTCTGGGCAACGGCTGGCTGCTGCAACTGATCGACATTGCCGACCTCTTGTCCGAACGCCGGCAAGCGCATCAACGCGAGGCGTGCCACGGGATTGCCGAGCAGATCAGCAAACAGTTGCGCAGTTGCAGCCTGGGACGACTGCCGGTGGTCGTCAGCGATCAACTGCAGATCATCGCTCAGCGCTGGCAGATCCCCTGTGTGGCGCTCGCCTTGCTCAATGAGCAGGAACAGGTGTGGCAGGTTCACTGCCAGTTCCACGCCCACGATGCACCCGCGCTGTGGCACGACGGCCAGCGCCTCGGTACGCCGCTGGACAGCCTCAATGGCACCGGCCCGCAACGCCTCGGCGCACATTACGGCCAGTATGAACATTCACGGGTGCAGGGGCTGTTCGGCAATGCCGAGGGGTTCGCCGTGCCCTACAGCGATGATCGAGGCGTCATGGCGTGGCTGCTCTGCGGCTTTTATGCGGTGGACAAGACCGCGCCGTATCTGACCGACCGTGACTGGCTGATGCTGGCCGGCGCACTGGCGGGGCCGTTGCTCGGGCGTTTGCGTGAACAGCAGCATCAACTGCAACTGGAACGCCTCGAGTCGTTGCAGACATTACTGGGCACCGGCTGGTGGGAATTCGGCAGCGCTGGCGAACACATTCAGCTGGCCCCGACGCTGGCCGCCACCCTGCAACAGGACAGCTCGACGCTGACCCTGGAACACTGGCTGAACCTGATCCACCCCGCTGACCGCGAAGAAGTGCGCAGCCGCCTGCAGGCCCTGCAGATGCACGGAGAAATCCTCGATCTATGCGTGCGCCTGCATCCTCACGATGCCAGTCAGACGCCGGCGTGGTATCGCCTTCAGGGGCAGGTCAGCGGCACCGGCGATCACCGCCGGCTGGCGGGCTTCATGCTGGACATCAGCGACATCAAGAACCAGCAGCAACTGGCCGCTGCGGCCCATGCGCGACTGGACAATCTGATCGCCAGCTCACCGGCGGTCATCTATGTCCAGCACTACGTCGAAGGCGCATTGCTGCCGGCGTTTTTCAGCGCCAGTCTGCAACCGCTGCTGGGCTGGAGCCTGGAAGACTGCGATGCCGGTGCGTTGGTGGAGCGGATCCACCCGGATGACCGGGCGCTGTATTTCGAACGCACCCGGCAGCTGTTGCGCGAAGGCTCGGTACGCGCCCGCTATCGCCTTCGCGACAGTCGCGGTGATTATCACTGGCTGCTCGACGAAGCCCGCCTGCTGCGCAACGACCTCGGGTTGCCGCTGGAGGCCGTTGGACTCTGGCTGGACGTTACCGAGGCCACGCTGGCCACCGAACAGGTCAGGCAGAGTGAAGAGCGCTACCGGATTCTGGTGGAAGACTCGCCGGCGATGATCTGCCGTTATCGCCCGGACCTGATCCTGACCTTCGGCAACCAGCCGCTGGCGAAGTATCTGGAATGCGCGCCCGAAGAATTGCCCGGGGTCAATCTGGGCAGCTGGATGTCGGACGTACAACGCGCAGACTTCGTCGAGCGTCTGGCGTTGTTGACCCCGGGGTCCCCCGTCAGCACCGCCGAAATCAACCTGCAATTGCCGGGGCGCGAGCATGCGTGGTGGGTGTGGTCGGATCGCGGCGTGTTCGATGAGCGCGGGAAACTGATCGAAGTGCAAGCCGTTGGCCGCGACAACACCGAAGTGCGCCGCTCCCAGCAGCAACTCACCCAGAGCGCGAAAATGGCCACCCTCGGCGAAATGGCCACCGGTCTCGCCCATGAAATCAATCAGCCGCTGAACGTCATGCGCATGGCCATCGTCAACGTGCAGAAGCGTCTGAGCAACGGCGATGTGCAGATCGACTACCTGACCGACAAACTCAACCGCATCGACGCTCAGGTCCAGCGTGCCGCAAAAGTGGTTGACCACATGCGGGTGTTCGGCCGCCGTTCGGAAATCGAACAACAGCTGTTCAACCCGGCCAGCGCCATCGAAGGCACGCTGTCGCTGCTGGCCGAAGGCATGCGCGGCAAAGGCGTGGATTTGCGCATCAGTGAAACCCCGTTCGAGGTTCAGGTGCGCGGTTACGTCGATCAGCTGGAGCAGGTGCTGATCAACCTGATGGTCAATGCCCGGGATGCGTTGCTGGGCAAGCGCGAGTCGGAGTCAGGATTCAAACCGTGGATTTCGATCTACGCCGAACGGGATGAAGAAAAGGTGCGCCTGTGGGTGGAAGACAACGGCGGTGGCATCGATCCGCGTCTGCTGGAGCGGATTTTCGAACCGTTCTTCACCACCAAACCGGTGGGCGTCGGCACCGGTCTGGGGTTGTCGGTGAGTTACGGGATTATCGAAAACATGGGCGGCCATCTCAGCGTTCGCAACTCGGCAGAAGGTGCGCGGTTCTGCATTGAGCTGCCGATCGCCCCCGATGACTAGATGACGAGATAGGCCTTGCCGGTCTGGCCACAGGTCATGTTGGCGCCGACGTCCACGTCCATCAGATTGATGCCCAGCCCGTTGAGCAAGTTGTTCAGCAGCGGGTCGAGCAATGGGCTGACCAGATTGGTGATCAGCGGTTGCAGGATTGTCGTGACACCGCTGATCAGGCTGGCAACGCCGGTGATGATCGCCCCCAGCGGGTTGCTGCCCTGGGGTTTGTAGACGATCAGGTTGATCCCCGCCAGCGTGCTCGCCAGGCTGTTGACGATATTGCTGGTGGGCGCAGCGGAAATCACGCTCGGCGGTAGCTTCAGGTTGGGTGGCGTGGGGAACGGCGTGCCACTGGAAAACACCAGATCCTGAGTGTTCTGCGCCACGCTGGTGTTGACCATGATCGCGATGCCGCCGGCGCCGTATTGCACGTGGGTGCTTTCGTCACAACTGCCGATCCCCAGAATCTTGTGACAGGTCACGGTGCCCAGATCCACCAGCGGCAGCGGGGTGACCGTCGGTTCGGCAGATGAAGAAAAGGCGTTAGTCGGATCAATCTTGCCCACCTTGAGATCGGCAACAGAGGTAATGGTATGGGCCGTCAGGCTCTTGGTCCCGGTGCTGCCGGTGGGGCAGCTGTAATCGGTGACGTAACTGATGGCGCCGCCGGCATCGAGGCTGATGTCGATTTCCGGCGAAGGCAGCAGCAATGGGTCCAGTTGCTGGCAACCGGCGCCGAGCAGGCACCCCACCGAATTCAGGGTGGCAACCAGGTTCAGACTGAGCAACGCATTGAGTGTCGGGGTCAGGGTTCCGACCAGTCCCAGCACGGCGTTGGTCAGCCCGGCCACCCCGGACAACACCGGCAGATTCACCGAGAGCATCGTACGAATCTGCGCAGTGCGCACATAAATCCGGTTCGGCCCGGTGGGGTTGGCCTTGGCCAGTGCCGGATCACCGATGGCGGAAAACTGCGGCGGCTCGACGACCTTGACCCGCACCGTGACATTCGCCAGCCCCAGCACGCTGATCGGCAGGGTGGCGGCCACCGCGCTGTTGCTGTTGGCCAGCTGGATCACGCCCTGGATCAGTTGCAGCAGTTGCAGATTGGCGTCGAGCCCGGCCGCCGTGGTGCCGGTCTGCAGCTGCAGGATATCGCCCAGCTTGAGTGGCGCGGCATTGATCGCCGCCACTTGCAGTTGCCCCAGCGCGGTAATCACGTCGGCGGTTGCGCCATTGAGCTGGACCACCGTAATCGCGGCCTGGATCAATTGCGTTACCGTGGTCTGGGTATTGAGCAACTGGGTGTAATTGCCGGCGGCGACGTTGAGGTTGATCGCCAGTTGATTCAGATAACTGAGCAGGTTGATGTCGGTGTTGAGCAGACCGTTCCAGCCCACCGCCGTCAGATTCACACTGCCGCCCAGCAAGCCGGAGACCAGTGGATTGAGGATGCTCGACTGGGCGGTGCTGATGTTGGCCAGGTTGCTGCGGATATTCAGCTGGGCCACGGTGGGCTGGGGTTGTGCGGCCACCGCCGAGGCATAGAGCACGGTGTTCAGGCTCAGCGGTGTGCCACTGAAAAGTGACTGCACGCCGCCGGCGAAACTGGTGGTCACGGTGTGGTTGGCCGCAACCTTGACCGCCACCGCCTGGGTGGCATCCACGCTGAACGTACGCAAACCGCTGGAAGCCGTCACCAAGGTGCCGCAGTCGACCACCAGCACGTTGTTCACATCCGTGACAAAACCGTTGCGTGTCGCACTTTGCCCCGCGTAACTGGCCGCTGTGAGGCCCGGCAGGCAATTGCCGCCACGGCTGACCGCTTCCAGCGCCGCGTTATCCACCAGCCGCTGCAATTTGCGCTGTTCCATGTACAGACGGCCGGTGTCCACCACCAGCAACATCAGGATCAGCGCGAGACTGAGGGTCGCGGACGCCATCAAGCCGATGGCTCCGCGCTGTCGGGCGGGGCCGCGACACTGCGAAAGACGCGACATGGCGCACTCCTTTACCGGCGCACGGGCCGGGCGCAAGCTCCATTGGTGGAGTCAGTGTAGACCCGGCGCAACGACACTGCTGGCAACGCGCCAGCCACTTCTCCATAAAAAACGGGAGCCATTGGCTCCCGTTTTTGTGCGCAGGCTCAGCGCGGAGGGTAGTTCGACAGAATCCGCGTCACCGTTTCATGGATGGCGCTGCTGCGATCCGCCGGATTCGGCGTGCGACTGAGCATCTGTTCATCGCTGCCGCGCCACACCAGTTTGCCGTCCTTGCCGTCGAGCAGGTCGATCTGGATCGTGGCGACCTTGTAGGTGATGTTGCGGGTTTCGTTGTACATCGGTGCGCCCCAGTAACCGTTCCACGGGCCACCCCAACCGCCGCCATAGTTGGTGGTGACCTGTTGCTGGCGATCCTCGACGATCAGGTAGGTCTGCACATTCAAGTCACCCTTGGTGCCCGCAGCGGCCGGGCGCAGGCCGCGCTGGTCGAGTTGATCGGCGACGGACTGGCGAATCCGCTGTTCGGTCAGGTCGCTCTTGATCCGTGGGTCGTCGGGGCGGTATTGCAGGGCGGGTTCTTTCCAGCTCCAGCTGCGGTAGGCGGCAAAGTCGCGGCTGGCGTCGAAGTCATGATTGACCTGGTTGGCGGCGCAGGCACTGAGCAGCGCGGCCACGGCCAGTAAAACAAAACGGCGGAACATGGTTTTTCTCCGGTGGAAAACATGAACCTGAGGGAGCTTCCGGTTCACGGGAAGCTAACTGGGAGGATACGCCGACATGGCCTTTTCGACAGCCTCGCGGATCGCATCGGCCCGGTCACTCTGGTTGCCCTGGGTGCCGGTTTCGGCGCTGGCACTCCAGACCGGCTGACCGGTACCGGCGTCGAACAGATCGACCCGCACCACCACGACCTGCTCCTGATAAGTGCGCACGATCGGCACCGTGTTGTACATCCCGTAACCCCGGCCGTAACGGTCATAGCCGCCGTATCCACCGTAGTAACCATAATCGTCCTGGACCTGGCGCAAGCGGGTTTCCAGACTCAGGTTGGCACTGACAAACAGGTCGGCCGGGCGATTGTCATGCAGCGGGCGCAAGCCGCGCTGGTCCAGGGCATTGCTCACCGCCTCGGCCACTTGCGCCGAATCCGCCCACGCGGTGCCTGGAGGCAAGTGCCCATTGAGCCACGCCCAGCTGCGATAGCGCCCATAATCCCGTGGCGGCGCGGGATAAGCGCTGCGATCGAAAGTGGTCGCGGCTTGCGGTGGTGCCGGCGGCAATGGCCGCGACTGCGCCACATAGGGGTTGCTGCCCTGGCACGCGGCCAACCCCAGACAGATCAGCAGTAACCCTGAATGACCTTTCATTTCACGCTCCGATCAGATCGGCCGGCAGATCCAGTGCAAGTAGCGCCCAAGCCCGGCGAAGCTTGGGTGACGACGGTGGGCGAGCTCCATCTCGAGCAAATCAATCAACTCGGCGCGGGCCTGGAACTCCACCGGCATGTAATCGTGGAAAACCCGGATCCCGCTCTGGGTTTCGACCTGCCACAACCCGTCGAGTTGCGTGGCCAGTTCCCGTGGATCGAGCGGCTGCTGCGGGGTCAGGCTCTGCTTCTCGCCAGCCATGTCGTTCCTGCGCATTTTCTTGAAATGGCCTTTGAGCAGGTTGCGATAGACCAGCGCATCACGGTTGTAGAACGCCAGCGACAACCAGCCACCGGGTTTGGTCAGTTGATGCAGCACCGGCAGGATCGCGTGGGGTTCGGCGAGCCATTCAAGCACCGCGTGGCAGATCACCACGTCATAGGGTTCGGTGAGTTGCCCGAGCAGTTCCTGCCACGGTGCCTGAATGAACGTTGCAGTCTGCCCGGCCTCGGCGAAACGCTGACGCGCGCCTTCGAGCATCGGTTCAGCCGGCTCGGTAAAGGTCACCTCGTGCCCGCGCTCGGCCAGCCACAACGACATGTGGCCCAGGCCGCCACCGATGTCCAGCACCCGCAACGGACGATCCGGCAAGGCTTCGGCAAGATCGGCCTGCAACACCGCGAGGCGGATCGCGCCTTTGGCGCCGCCGTAGATCTTCTCGGCGAAACGGGTCGCCAACTGATCGAAATGACGGTCGCTCATCAGCTGAACCGCCGTTCGCTGTCGGCGAGCTTGCTGCGTACCACTTCATTCATGTCCAGCCCCAGCTCGCTGCACAGCAGCAACAGATAGAGGACGATGTCGCCGACTTCCTGGCCGGCGTGGGCCAGCTTGTCCGCCGGCAATTCGCGGGACTGCTCTTCGGTCAGCCACTGGAAAATTTCCACCAGCTCGGACATTTCCACACTGGCGGCCATGGCCAGGTTTTTCGGGCTGTGAAATTGCCGCCAGTCATTGCGGTCGCGAATGGCGTGCAGGCGTTCGGTCAGTTCAACAAGGTTCATCGGGCTCTCCTGAAGGCGTATAGCTTCGGGGGGATGCTGCGCGAAGGCAAGGGGCAGCCACCACCCGGCAAACCCTCTATGCTTGCAGGGAACTCGGCCGCCCCCGGCGCGGCCCAAGGCTCAGCTCTTTCATCAGGATGCAAACATGCAGGTAGAAAGCTTTTTCGAATGGCTGGGCCAGGCGCTCGGCTCGATCATCCGCTTCATCGTCGACGGCCTGAGCGGCCTGTTCAACGTGCTGAGCCATGCTGGCGGCAACTTCGTCGACGGACTGGCGAAGGCCCTGGGCATGGACACTTCGATCATTAGCATCATCGCGCTGATCGTCGGCCTGATGCTGCTGTGGTCGGCAATCCGCGCGTTCATGAATGCGTCGATCATTGCCGGGATCATCTGGCTGCTGCTGGGATTGTGGCTGCTGAGCTGGATCATTCACTGACACCTCCCGCTACAATGCCGCTCCCCAAGGAGCCCGCATGTCCAACCTGATCGCCGACTGGCGCGACCGCCCGACCCATCGCCGGGTCTGGGCCCTCGCCGCCCCCATGATCCTTTCCAATATTTCCGTGCCGCTGGTGGCGCTGGTCGACAGCACCGTCATCGGCCACCTGCCCCATGCCCACCAACTCGGCGCCGTAGCGGTGGGCGCGAGCCTGTACACCGTGCTGGCCTGGGCCATGGGCTTCCTGCGCATGGGCACCACCGGGTTCGCCGCGCAGGCGGCCGGGCGCAGCGATGGTGCGGCACTGCGGCAGATCCTGCTGCAAGGTTTGTTGCTGGCGATGGGGCTGGCGTTGCTGCTGGGAGCGGTGGGGGTGCCGCTGAGCGGCATCGCCCTGCACTTCATGCAGCCATCGCCGGAGCTCAATCAGCTGACCCGTGATTTCTTCCACACCCGCCTGTTTGGCCTGCCGGCGGCGCTGGCCAGTTATGCGCTGGTCGGCTGGTTCCTCGGCACCCAGAACGCCCGGGCGCCGCTGGCGATTCTGCTGACCACCAACCTGATCAACATCGTGCTGAACCTGTGGTTCGTGATTGGTCTGGACTGGGGCGTGGTCGGTTCGGCCCGGGCCTCGGTGGTCGCCGAATGGTGCGGCGCCCTGCTCGGCCTGGCACTCACCCGCAAGGCCTTGCGCGCTTACCCCGGGCATATCGTCTGGGCGGCATTGAAGGTGTGGCAGAGCTGGCGGCCGCTGCTGGGGGTCAACCGCGACATTTTCATCCGCAGCCTGGCGCTGCAATCGGTGTTTTTCCTGATCACCGTGCAAGGCGCACGGTTGGGCGATGCCACAGTCGCGGCCAATGCGCTGCTGCTCAACGGCCTGCTGTTGACCGCCCATGCGCTGGACGGACTGGCCCACGCGGTCGAGGCTTTGTGCGGGCATGCCATCGGCGCTCGCGATCGTCTTGCGTTACGTCGTTCGCTGGTAGTGGCCGGCGGCTGGTCGTTGCTGGCGAGCCTGGGTTTTGCTGCGTTGTTTCTGTTCGCCGGGCACTTGTTCATCGAAATGCAGACCGACATCCAGAGCGTGCGCGAAACCGCGTTCATCTATCTGCCCTATCTCGCCGTGCTGCCGTTGATTGCGGTGTGGAGCTACTTGCTCGACGGTCTGTTCATCGGCGCCACCCGTGCCCGGGAAATGCGCAATGGCATGCTGTTGACGGTCGCTCTGCTGCTGCCCTTCGCCTGGGTGCTGAGCGGGCTGGGCAATCATGGCCTGTGGATATCTTTCCTGCTGTTCATGGTGCTGCGCAGCCTGACCCTGGGCACATTGGCGTGGCGGTTGCGGCGCAACGATGGCTGGTTTGCCGGCGCCGCTCACTGAGGCGGCGTGTGCCGGATAAAAGCGACAACCTGATCCAGTACCGGCGCCAGCCAACGTAATGGCCGAGACATTGTGGCCACCAGCGTCGCGTGGTTGGGCCGGGTGTAGTACAAATCCTGCACCGGCACGCCGGCCTCGCGCAGTGTTCGCGCGAGCCCGCCGGTATTTCGGGTCGGATCGACCAGACTGTCGCGGCTCGCGGCAATCAACAGCGCCGGTGGCGCGCCATGGCTGACATGCCGGATCGGCTGCGATTGCGGCGGTGAGTCCGGCCAGAAAAACACCGGACGCACCTCGGGATTCTTGATCGGCAGAAAGTCGTAAGGCCCGGCCAGACCGATCCAGCCACTCAGGTCGGCGGGGGACATCCCGACCGCGCCCAGCAGGCGTGAATCCAGCGCCAGCATCGATGCGTTGTAGGCCCCGGAGCTGTGTCCCATCAGGTACAGCCGCCGGGGATTGCCGGAAAATTCATGGACGTGGGCCTTGGTCCACGCAACGGCACGGGCTCCGTCCTCGAGAAACAACGGGTAACGCACCTGCGGGTACAACCGATAGTCCGCCACCACTGTCACGATGCCCCGGGAGGCCAGCGCCTCGCCGACAAACCGGTAATCGCCACGGTCGCCACTGTTCCAGCTGCCGCCATAGAAAAACACCACCACCGGGGCGTCTTCGAGCAGATGGCGCGGCACATAGACATCAAGCTTCTGACGCGGCTCTTCTCCGTAAGCGATGTCTGCGGTTTTGACGTAGCTGTCCGCAGGCGTCAGATCGTTGAGCATTTTCAGCGGCGAACAACCACTGAGCAGCAACAGCAGAAAACCAGCGGGGACCGCGCAAAACCAATGCCGTAAAGAGTGGGCCATGCGCGCGAAACCTCGTCTCAGGGTGAGTTGTTCTGCCAACGGCGACGCAGATGATCGAGGCGCTCTTGCTGGGTCAATCCTTGTGGCGGTTGCAGCAGTTCTGCGCGCGGATGCAGCAAGCGTAGCCACAACCAGTCGTCCAGCACGGCCCGCTCGCTGAAACCCAATGTCAGGCCTTGTTCAACGTGGGAGGACAGCGTGCGGTAATCGGTTCCCGTCGATTGGCTCCAGCGCCAGATGTGCTGTTCCAGCAGGCAGCGATGCAGGCGCTCGCGCTGAAGACGGGTCAGCCCCTGTTCAATCTCCAGTGGCTCTACGTCCAGGCCCGGGTTGCGCAGCTGTTGCCAGCCCAGGCTGCCGCTCGCCCGATCAGCCCAGGTACCGCCGAACCAGCGCAGCCAGTTGATCGGCCCGAGCCAGCAGCTCAGCTGACGAGCATCGCAGGCGTCGAAAAAGTAGCTGGCTGTCTGCCGGTCGTAGTAGTTGAGCAGCGCGCGATGGTTCAGGCCCACAGAAACTGTCAGCATTCGCTGTAAATGCGCACGCAGCGATTCGATCGTGGCATCGCTGCCCAGCAACAGCCCGCACCAGGTATGCGGATCGGTGTGACTCAACGCCGACAGCACCGGGCAATCGCGCAGATCGATCAACAACGGCCCTTGCTCGCATACGGGCTGAAATTCCGTACCGTCAAACAGCCGCAAACTCGGCAAGCCATCGAACCCCTGGCGCAACACGCTCACCGCCTGCGGTGCATGCATGACATCCAGCAACAGCCATTGCGCACGCTGCCCCGGTGTCTTGGCGCTCATCGTCCATCGCCAGGGCTGAGTCCGGCGACCAGCCGGCAGCTGCAGACCGACTCCCGACAGTGCCGGTAGCTACCGCCACCCGGCATCAGGCACAACAGCAACAAAGGCTCGCGCGCACTCAGCCATGGTGCCAGGCCTTCACTTGCCAGGGTGTCGGGCAGCGGCGGCGGTTCATCATCCTCATCGCTCTCGGCGGTTGCCGTCGGCTGTAGAACACCACTGATCACCGGCTGCTCGGGATCGCCTTCGATAAAGCTCACGACCACCTCAACGCCTTCATGCAATGACGTCAATGCCGCGTCCGCCAACGCAGGTGCCAAAGGCAGCCAACAGTGGCTGGGTGTCGCGCCTTCGCCCTGATAGAGCCAGTCGAACTGCACCGCGACCGGGCGCGAGCGATCAGGCTGAGGTTCATCGACGGCCACCACCCAGGCCCGCTGAAGACTGCCCATGCTCAACACCGGGCGCTCGACGACCGGCCCGCACGCCTGCAGGCCGTCGACGGCACGGATCCGACAGCTGTAGGGCGGTTCAAGCATCTGATCGGCCCGGTGCTCGATTCGCGTCAACAGCCAGTGCGTGTCGCACTCGGCAAACGGCCGCGGGGACAGATTCAGCCACCGACCGCTACGCAAGGTTGGTACGTCCGAATGCCCCTGCGCCGTTCGGGAACGCACGGCAGCTTCAGAGGCCCCACCGGCTTGCTCTCGAATCAGCCAGCGGCGCACCGCCGGTGCCGACGCGTGAGCATCGAATGGCACCTCCCCCGCTCGCGGTAACCGCGCCGGGTTGTCGCCAAACACCAGACAATGGCTCTCGCGCCCATGCTCGAAGTGATAGTGGATCCGCGACTGTGCGCACAAGCGCTGCACCAGTTGCAGATCCGATTCGCCGTATTGAGTGAAAAACGTGCGGGACGGATGATCGGCCTGTAATTCGAACCGGCGCTGGTGACCGCTGATGCCGTGCTCTCTGAGCACCTGATCGAGAATCTGCGGCACCGACCGGCCGCTGAAAATACGCTGGCTATGGCGCAGACCCAGACAACTCAGCTTCGGGCCCAGCCGCGCCCGGCACAACCTGGCGCCATGGCCATGTTCGTGCTGGACGAGACTCTGCAATTGTCCGTGCACCCCATTGCCATGAGGCCCGAAGCACAGGCGCGCCGAGCGATACAACAGACCGGCAAGGTCGAGATGAGGATCGTCGATCACCAGATCGATTTCGAACGCAAAAGGCTCGCTGATCGCCTCGCAACCGGTAAAGGCCAGGACTTCGAGGGGGGCGGACAGACCCGCGACATCGAGACGAAACGACGACTCGTCGACTGGATCGAACATGGGCGATTCTCTACAGGAGGGGCGGCCGGGGATTCTCGCCGAGAGCCATGGCCGAGTAGAGAGCCGAAGTACAAATTAGGAAATGGCCTACGCGAAAAGCAGACGACATCACTTTTCTTGTGAGGATGAAGGTCATTTCGCTGGCAGAAAAAGAGAAGTCGCATCAAGTCATCTGAAACTTCCGCTGCGTGCGGAACAATTTCAGACAACCTGATGGATTCGGAACCTGCCGTCAGGAAGACAGGTAGGAGGAACGGGTCAGACCCAGGCGCAATGCATCGAGGAACTGGGTGCGCTCGCTGGCGCTGATACGGGCACTGGCGCACTTGTCGCGGTAGTGGGTCATCAGCTCTTCCGGCGACAGGTGCACATAACGCAGCATGTCTTCGATGGTGTCGTGGGTCTCGATCCCGGCGTGGTACACGCTGCCGTCGGCGTTCTGGTAGATGTTCACCGAGTCGGTGTCACCGAACAGGTTGTGCATGTCGCCGAGGATTTCCTGATAGGCGCCGACCAGGAACACGCCCAGCAGGTAGTCTTCACCTTCGTTCAGCCCGTGCACCGGCAGGCTGGTCTCGATGCTCTGCTCGTCGACGTACTGGTTGATCTTGCCGTCGGAGTCGCAGGTCAGGTCCTGCAGTACCGCGCGACGCAGCGGCTCTTCGTCGAGACGGTGCAGCGGGATGATCGGCAGGACCTGATCGATCGCCCAGGTGTCCGGCAGGCTCTGGAATACCGAGAAGTTGCAGATGTACTTGTCGGCCAGCTTGTCGTTGAGTTCGTCCAGCACCTGACGGTGCGAACGCTGACGGGCCTTCAGCGAGTTGTGCAGGCGACGGCACACGGCGAAGTAGCACTGCTCGGCCAGGGCTTTCTCGGCCAGGGTCAGCTTGCCGTCAGCGTACTGGGCCGCCACGTCGCTCATGTAGTGAGTGGCGCGCCAGTAGGTTTCGGTGACCATTTCGATGTCGGTCGGGCCGAGCAGGTCAACCAGCCACTGTACGGTTTCCGGCAGCGCTTCCTTGTTCTCGATCTGCGGCACGTCGTCGTTGTGTTTCTCGACGTCGGTCACCTGCACCACCAGCATCGCGTGGTGGGCGGTCAGCGAACGGCCGCTTTCGGAGAAGATATGCGGATGCGGCAGGCTCTGCGCGTCGCAGAACTCCTTGAGCATGCCGACCACGACACCGGCGTAGTCATCCATGTCGTAATTGATCGAACTGGCGTTGCGCGAGTGAGTACCGTCGTAGTCGACGCCCAGACCGCCGCCGACGTCGATGTGATCGACCGGCAGACCGAGGTTGCGCAGCTCGCCGTAGTAACGGATCGCTTCCTTGAAGCCATGCTGGTAGTCGGCCAGGTTGGCGATCTGCGAACCCATGTGGAAGTGCAGCAGACGGATGCCCTGATCCAGACCCGCCGCGCGGAAACGCTCGACCACCGACAGCAGTTGCGCCGCCGACAGACCGAACTTGGATTTCTCGCCGCCGGTATCCGCCCACTTCGACGAGGCCAGCGACGACAGACGCACACGCAGGCCGACCTGTGGCTTGACCCGCAGCGATGCGGCTTCTTCGATCACCAGACCGACTTCGGACTCTTTCTCGATCACGATGAACACGTTGTGGCCGAGCTTCTGGCCCATCAGCGCCAGACGGATGAACTCGCGGTCCTTGTAACCGTTGCAGACGATGGTGCCGCCCTTCGGCGCCAGCGCCAGTACCGCCAGCAGCTCAGGCTTGGAGCCGGCTTCCAGGCCGATGGAAACGTTCTGGGTGGCGATGATGTTTTCGATCACCGCTTCCTGCTGGTTGACCTTGATCGGGTACAGCGCGGTGTATTTGCTCTGGTATTCCAGACGCTCGATGTTCGAGTCGAAAGCACCGGTCAGCTGACGCACGCGGTCTTGCAGGATGTCGGGGAAACGCACCAGCAGCGGCAACGACAGGCCGCTCTTGCGCAACTGGTCGACTTGTTCGAACAGGTCGATAGGCGAGCTGCTCGGGCCGTTCGGACGAACTTCGACGCGACCGGCGTCATTGATCGCGAAATACCCGGCCCCCCAATGGCGAATCCCGTAAACACTGCGGCTGTCCGCAACTGTCCATTGGCTGCCATCGTCTTTGCGTGTGCGTCGTACGGACATCGAAGTCCCCTATAAAGAAGTCATAGTGCGTCGCCTGATTGCAGGCCGGCGCAGTCTAAAGAATGAAAATGACGGTTCGTCAGCGGGGCGGTAGACCGCGCTGACAGCGTTGAGTTTAGAAACCGGTCATGAACAGGCTCTGTGAAAACCATGGAGACGACGCCGGGACTGATGACAATCAGAGCCGGATCAAGCCGCTGGTGGTTTTCACAGAGGCTGCTAGCCGCCGGACTTCTTCGCCTTGAAACCGTGCTTGACCAACTCGGCCAAGAGTAGCTCGACATGGTCGCCCTGGATCTCGATGACCCCGTCTTTCAACGCACCGCCGGTGCCGCAACGCTTCTTCAGCGTTGTCGCCAGCTCTTTGAGTGCGTCTTCGGCCAGGGGCACGCCGGTGATGGTGGTCACCGTCTTGCCGCCACGGCCCTTGCTCTCGCGGCGCACGCGGGCAATGCCGTCGCCGGCCGGGATCACGGTTTGTCTGCAGATACAGGCGTCCACCGGTTTGCTGCATTCCGGGCAATGACGACCTGCGTCGGTGGAAAATACCAGGCCGCCCAGGGCGGCGAAGGATGCGGCTTTTTTGGCCACCGGCAATCCTCTCGGGAGGACAAAGACTGATCGCAGCCTTGGGCAAGGCTATCGACCGCGAAGCCCCACTCAGGCAGGGGCAGCGCTACTGCACCGGTTGCTCCTGTAAAGCAGGCCGGCACAGCTTGAAAAGGTCGCGCAGTGTAACGGCAAAAACGCCGATTGCTAAGTGCCAATCGGCGCCAATTTATGAGTTCTTTGCGACGTCGCTTCGTTGAGCCTTCAGATAGCGCTTCAAGGCTGCCAGAGAGTCCGGGCAATAAGGCTTTTGCTCGATTTCCAGCATCACCTGATCGACCGGAATGAAGCGTGCTTCGAGCACCTCTTCCGGCTGCAGGATCAGCGGCCCGTCCCACACCGCCGAGAACGCCGAACACCACAGGCGGTTGCCGGGGTCCTCGAAGTAGAAATGGTCGTGGGCGGTCAGTTCGACGCCGCTTACCCCAAGCTCTTCTTCCAGTTCACGGGCCGCCGACTCTGCATAGGTCTCGTTTGCCTGCACCATGCCGCCCGCCGCCACGTCCCAGTAGCCTGGATAAATGGCTTTGCTCAGGGTCCGCCGATGGACACAGAGTTCACCGGCAGAGTTGAACAGCATGATGTAGGTGCCACGCCCGATCAGCCCGCGCTCGCGCAGATCGGAGCGGACGAGGGATCCGAGCAGGTTGTCCTGCTCGTCGACCCAGGCGATCTGTTCGGCATCCGAGGCGGCGCGGTGGGCCGCCTCTCTGGCGTTGTCGCTCATGACTCAGCCTTGATTGAGCAGTTGACGAAGATCGATCACGGCGGCGTTGGCCCGGGAAATATAGTTGGCCATCACCAGCGAGTGGTTGGCCAGAATGCCGAAACCGCTGCCATTGAGAATCATCGGGCTCCAGACGGTTTCCTGGGAAGCCTCCAGCTCACGGATGATCTGGCGCACGCTGACCGTGGCGTTCTTCTTCGCCAGTACGTCGGCGAAATCGACTTCGATGGCGCGCAGCAGGTGCGACAGCGCCCAGGCCTGACCACGGGCTTCATAGAACACGTTGTCGATTTGCATCCACGGGGTCTCGACGACTTCCTCGTCGACCTGCGGCACTTCACCCACCGCCGGGACTTCGGTTTTCAGCGCTGTGTTCAGTTTGACGCGACCGACACTGGCCGACAGCCGTTGCGACAGCGACCCGAGACGCGTCCCGACGTCGCCCAGCCAGTTGTTCAGGTTGTCGGCGCGGGCGTAGAACAGCGCATTCTTTTGCGTCGGGTCAGACAGGCGTGCCTGATAACGGCTCAGGGAGTTGATGCCTTCCTGGTATTCCGACTCGCTGGACGGCAGGATCCAGCTCTTGTTGTCGAAGTTGAAGCGCGGCTCGGCCTTGGCCAGATCGGCGTCTTCAGCCGATTGCGACTGCGAACGGGCGAAGTCCTTGCGCAAGGCACGGGTCAAGTCGCGCACCTGGACCAGCACGCCATATTCCCAGCTCGGCATGTTGTCCATCCACAGGCCCGGCGGGAAGCGGTCGTTGGAAATGTAGCCGCCAGGCTTGTTCAGCAGGGTGCCGGCGACGGTCTTGAGGGTTTCGACGGTGGTGTAGCCGACCACCATCTGCTTGCCTTCCTTCTCGGCAGCCAGTTGGGCGTTCTGCGCCACAGGGAACAGGGCCGGTTCTTCGCTCCAGTACCAGCCCAGAGCGATGGTCACCAACAGGTAAATACCGACCAGCGTGGCCAGCGCGCGGCTGAACAGCAGGCCGCCCACATAGCTGCGGGCGGCGGATTTCGGCTCGGCGGCACGTTCGGGCGCGCTGCCCGCGCGATTCTTCCAGTCCAGCATGGCGATATCCTTTCAATCTTGGGTTCAACGGTTCGACAGCAACCATACAACAACGTGCCTCGACCCGGCACCCACGATTGGGCATCGAATTGAAACAACCGGACACCGCCGGTGAGCGAAAGGATAGACGCACGCTTCAGATGTTGAAGATCCTCATTGCAATCTGCCGGGCATCGTCCGCCATAAAAAGATGGGCAATGCCTACGGCATCGGTTCGGCGCTGGATGGGAACCCCGTCAACCGTTGCAATGTACGGCTGCTGTGCCAGGGGCTCGCCGGTCATGCTCTCGACCAGACGATAGATTCGCGGAATCCGGACTGGCTGGGGCGGAGGATTGTTCATCAGATCGAGCACCGCCTGATCGAAGGCAACGTCGGCGACCGGCCAGTCGCCGTCCTCTGTGTCACCCGTGAGCAACAGCCATTCGCCCTGTTCGATCTGCTCCAGCACCTCGCTGTCCAGATCGACCACAAGGCCGGCCCGCAACTGATCCAGGCCATTGATCGGTTGCCGGTCGAGCAACGCCTTGCATACCCGCTCCAGTGCCTGATCGACCGGATAAACCTGTCGGCGTTCGAGCTGGGTAACGTGTGATCGATGAATCAGCCTCATGCCTGGCCCTCGCTCTGCCATTCATCGGAGCCCATCGTCCGGCTGATCTCGTGCCGCCAGTAAATGCGTCGATAGCTGAACTGGACTTTTTCCCGTTGCGTCAGGTGGGAAACGCCCGGGTCCTGACAGTCCGGCATAAAGACCTCGGTGCTGACGATCTGCGCGTCCTCCAGTTCAACCGTATAGAAATGCTCCTGAATGCCATGGGCCGATGTGCGATACATCTCCACACAACACTTGCTCAGCAGCTCACCCGTACACATTGCCATCTGGATCAGCGGCGACGACTTGTCGATCACTTTGGTAATGACCAGAGGCTTGTGCAGCCGCCGCCCGGCACCCGATCCCTTGGGCAGGAGAATGCCATGACTGAAGGCCTGAACCATGATCTTGTCTTCCCTCCCGCTCTGGTAGCTGTTGCCCACCGACGGTTCGGTGAAGGCACCGGCGCTGATCAAGCCCTGACGGCTGCCGTAGATCGTCATGAAAGCGGGGGTTGGCATGGTATTGCTCCTTGTTTGGGTTGAGGCGGGGGAAAGGGATGAGGTACTTCATCGACGTGTTCCATACCCTCGAATCGCCAGGGTTTGCTGAGTTCCAGAGTGATGAGATAGCGTTCCTGGTCGGGGTGTCTGGAATCGGCGAATCGTCCAATGAACAACATCACTTCGTACTGGTCGCCGGCCCTCCAGTAAGAGGTTCCGCTCATTTCTCCCGGTCTGAGATAGGCACGCCACTCCGGGGTGTCCTCAATGGTGGGACTCCACGGAGTCCCCACCGGCCTCCACCCTTTCGCGCACCATTGGGCTTGCAGATCGAGAACGACCTTCAAGGCATCATCGATCAACAAGGGTTCGATCTGGGGAGACATGCGGATATCACCGACCAGGTGGCCCTTGAACGTGAACGTAAAGAACCGCGCCGGCGGCGTTTCGAACCCGTACTGCGGATCGACAAATCGCAGGCGCGCAGCTGTCCTGGAAGCGCCACCCCAGACGCGCCTGCCAACATGGCCCCATATAGCGAGGGGTGCGGTCGAATGGTCACGCATGTATTCATAGGTTCCGCCTATGGACATGGCGATGACGGAGTCGCCCCACAATGGCTGCGTCAACTGGCGTGCGGCAGCCACGGCCAGAACAGCACAAAGCATCAGCCATGCCCAACAACGCCATCTGGACAGAAAGGATCGCAAATGCATCAAGCATCCTCCATGGCAGCGATCTCACGGATGGATTGCGCCAGTGCGTCCCTGTTGCTGTCATTGAGCATCTGGTGAAAACGGGCTGCCGCCCGCAGGACAAACTCCATTCGCTGATCGATGTCGGACAGGTCCGCCAGCGGGTTTCGGCCAAAATCGATGGTGCGGCCGTCATCGACTCGCTGACATTGACTGGTGAGGGTCAGCTCGATGGCCTGGGCCACGCCGGAAGGGAAGCCGGTCACGTAGGAAAAGTGGTTGCCCCGCAACAACATCACTAATTGGCGGTTTTCGTAGATGCTCGGCTGGAGAATGTTTCGCTGCTCGTGCCAGGCCAGAAACTCCACGCTTGAAGCAATGTTTCCCGTATCAATAGCCTCGAAGGCTTCCAAGATCTGTTCAAACATCTTCCCAAACCGGAGCGTTTTCTGACCTACGGGCCAAAGCACGGGAAACTTCGCGTGCCCATAAATTCGTTCGCGTGCCCTCAGGCACTTCTTCAACTCCGCCAACCCACGCACCGCATAAAACCGATGCAGCGGATAGACATCCAGAAACAACGTGGTATTGCCCATCGCCATCATGTCGTACACACGCCGGAACTGCTGCTGCACCAACGACAGCTCTTCACCCGGTAAGCGCAGATCCAGCGCAGGCACGGGATTGCGGTTCCTCGCCTCTTCGTAGTCACTCAAGGCCTCGGCCTGCCCGGGGATTCTCGCCGGGGTCAGCAGTCCAGACTCGCGGCGCCCGTCCCGCAATCGCTGCCGTGCCTCGTGCTCCTGACGAATCAGTTCGATGCTGTCGGCCGCATGCAGCAACCCGCAGCCCACCTGCTTCGAAGCAAACGCTGCAAGACCTGCCCACTGGAATCGCGCGTCATGCAGCCACAGCCGGGCATAGGCGGCGTTGATCGCCCGGTTGCGTTGCACCGGATCGGCAATCAGCACGCCATCGGGGGCGACAACGGCTTCGGCTTCCTGCTGAAAGCGGCGCCAGATGCACTGGCACGTCAGCACGGGTACCTCAGTCACCCGCATCTTCTCGCCATACAACGTTTCTTCGTTGCATTCACAATCTGCAACTGGCCGGGTGCTGTGATTCAGACGTTGGTTATCGCTGGTGTGCTCGTTGAAACACTGGCTCATATTCGGGGAATTTTTTGTAGGGGTTTCCCTGACCCTACCAGTCCGAAACTCTGTCGAAACCGGCCTGGAGAAAAATCAGAATGTCCTGACAGAAGAAGACCGCCAGGCACAAGGAAGCCTCCTCAAAAGCCTTGGGAAACATCCTGAAGAACCCTGTTCACGGGTATTTGAGCGACGACAGAGTCCGAAACGAAACCAAACGGTCAGAAACTGAATAGTGACGTACCGCAGATTATTGACGTACGACACTCATGTAAGGGAAAAGAGGTGCTAGCATAGAGCCACCAGTCGATCTCAGCATGCACCCTAACTAGTAGTCAGGATATGACCGAGCCAGAAGACCCCAGCCGTGAGCGCCTCAAGCACCACTTTGCCCAGCGGGTAATTCATCAGGCACGTCAGATTCTTGAGATATGGCAGCGCCTGCAACGCAGTGAGTGGTCCACTGCCGACCTCGCCGAACTGAGCGAGGCCAATTTGCGCCTGCTGCGTTTTGCCGAGCGCTTCGAACAGCCCGAGCACACCCAACTGGCTCACCACATCAGCCAGTCGCTGGAAGCGGTGGATGCCAATCGCGGGCGCCTGAGCAGCGGCCTGATCACCGACCTCAACCGTTTGATGCAGCGCTTGTCGCGTACCGGCCTGCGCCATGGCGATCAGCTCGACCAGACCTTTCTGCCGCCCCTGCGCAAACCGATCTACGTGATGCTTCAGGATCACGACCGCGCCGAACGACTGGCCAAACAACTGGAATTCTTCGGTCTCAGCGCCCAGGCGCTGGACAGTGTGTCGGCGTTTCGCTCCTCAATGGTCGAGCGGCTGCCGGCCGCCATTGTCATGGACGTGGACTTCAGCGGCGCCGGCGTTGGCCTGAAACTCGCGGCCGAAGCCCAGCAAGGTCTGGAAGAGCCGTTGCCGCTGCTGTTCTTCAGCCTGCACGAAACCGACACCCCGACCCGCCTCGCCGCCGTGCGCGCCGGCGGTCAGGAGTTCCTCACCGGCACCCTCGAAGCCTCGAGCCTGCTGGAGAAAATCGAAGTCCTGACCTGCGTCGCTCAGTACGAGCCTTATAAAGTGCTGATCATCGACGACTCCCGCGCCCAGGCGATGCACACCGAACGCCTGCTCAACAGTGCCGGGATCGTCACCCGCACGCTGATCGAGCCGATTCAGGCGATGGCCGAGCTGGCGGACTTCCAGCCGGACCTGATCATCCTCGACATGTACATGCCGGCCTGTACCGGGACCGAACTGGCCAAGGTCATCCGTCACAACGACCGTTATGTCAGCGTGCCGATCATTTACCTGTCGGCCGAAGACGACCTCGACAAGCAGCTCGACGCCATGAGCGAGGGCGGTGACGACTTCCTGACCAAACCGATCAAGCCGCGCCACCTGATCACCACGGTACGCAACCGCGCGGCGCGGGCACGCAACCTCAAGGCACGGATGGTGCGCGACAGCCTCACCGGCCTCTACAACCACACACACATCCTGCAACTGCTCGAAGACTGCTCGTTCCGCGCCCGCCGCGAAAACAAGCCGCTGAGTTTTGCGATGCTCGACATCGACCACTTCAAACGGGTCAATGACAGCCACGGCCATCCCATGGGCGACCGGGTGATCAAGAGCCTGGCGCTGTTCCTCAAGCAACGTCTGCGCAAGACCGATTTCATCGGCCGTTATGGCGGCGAAGAATTCGCCATCGTCATGCCCGACACCGATATAGAAGCTGCACACAAAGTGCTCGACGAAATCCGCCAGCGCTTCGCCGAAATCCATTACCCGGCCCAGCCGCAGGATCTGTGGTGCACGTTCAGCGCCGGGGTGGTGGAAATGCACGACGACTCCGACAGCCTGATGATGGCCAGCCAGGCCGACGAGGCGCTGTACCGCGCCAAGGGTGAAGGCCGCAATCGGGTGCAGACCGCGCGGGACTCAAAGCAAAGTGCCACTTTTTCACCGGAATCCACCGATTCGGTCATAACCTTGTAACAGAACCGCAATAAATTCAGGCGCTTACCATTACTGCCGTTGGTAGCCGTCATGCGCCTGAAGTTGCTCACCAATCTCAACACGCTGTTGCTGGTCGCCGTCTGCGTGGCCCTCGGCGCCACGCTGTGGTGGTCGCAGAAAGCCCTCGAACGCCCGTATCTGTTGATGGAGCGCTACCTCGGGCTGTCCCAGCAATTTCAGAATGAAGTCGCGCGCAACGTCGAGGACTACCTCGGCAGTGGCGATGCCCTGCGCCTGAGCAGCGCCAGCCAGGCCATCGACAGCCTGCAGAAAGAACTCGGCGAACTGCCACCGACGCTGGCCGAGACACTGCGCCCGAGCCTGTCGGGCCTCGAAGAATTCAGCAAGACCGACCTGCTCGCCGCCGGCAAACTGGCCGGCGATCCGCAAGCCTTGCTGCTGCAGGCCGAACGGGAACTGAGTGCCAGCCTCGATCAGCTCAGCACTTATGCCGGCGGCAACGTGGCGTACCTGACACCGTTGCTCGCCGCCTCTCAGCACTTGGGCAAACTGTCGCTGGCCAGGGACAAACTGGTCAGCAGCGGGCGCAGTGAACTGGCTGCCGATGTCGAACGCGAGGTCACCAACATCCGCACCCAGGCCCAGGCAATCGATGCCCTGCCCCTGCTCGGCGTGGTCACCAGCAGCGAATCCGGCAGCGACGATTTCGCCTCGATGATGGGTATCGAAAGCACTGAAAAGGCAGTCGCCGAAGACGCCGGCGTAGGCCTCAAACGCGACCTCAACAGTTTGCTCAATCGTTACCCGGCAGAGCTGGCACGCACCCGCGACCAGATCCAGAAACGCACCGACCTCAGCACCGCGACCCACCAGAAAATCGCTGCAGTGCAACAAGCCATCGCCGGACTCGAACCGGTGGTACGCGCCCAGCACGGCCAGATCCAGAGCGAAGTGCGCCTGATGCAAGGCGTGATGATCGGCCTGATCCTGTTGATCGCCCTGCTGATAGATACCCTTCAGCGACGCCTGGCCCGCACCCTGACCAACCTCGCCCCGGCGCTGTCGACCTGGGCTGAAGGCGACTTCAGCCGCGACATCCATCTGGGCAAGACCAACCGCGAATTGCACGACATCGAAGCCTCGCTCAATCGTCTGCGTGCCTATCTGGTGGATCTGGTCGGGACCATTCGCGGCAATGCCGAACAAGTGGCGGGCAGCAGCCGCACCCTGGCGGAACTGAGCAACGACTTGCACAGCGGCGCCGAGCATCAGGCCGGCGATACCGCACTGATCCGTGACTCTCTGAGCGAACTGGAAGCGACCATCCAGCAAGTGGCCGGCGATGCGCGTCAGGCTGCGGACGCCAGCCATCACGCGGGACAGGCTGTCGAACATGGGCAAAAAGTCATCGGCCTGAGCCTCACCGGCCTGCATGCACTGGTAGAAGAAGTGCAAGGCAACGCGCAGATGATCGAGCATCTGGCGGAAGAGTCAGCGACCATCGGCGGCGTGTTGACGGTGATCCGTTCGATTGCCGATCAGACCAACCTGCTGGCGCTCAACGCGGCGATCGAGGCCGCCCGCGCCGGGGAAATGGGTCGTGGTTTTGCCGTGGTGGCCGAAGAAGTCCGCTCACTGGCGCAACGCACCGCCGGCGCGACAGCAGAAATCCAGACCTTGATCGCCGGCCTGCAAACCGCCGCCCGACAATCGGTCGAAGGCATGCGCGCCCAGGTCGAACACGCCGAAGCCACGGCCAATCAGGCGCAATCGGCGGACGGTGCGCTGGACAAGATCGTCGGCGCAATCCAGACCATTTCCGCCACGGCAGTGCGCATTGCCGATGTCACCGCGCAGCAAAGCGGCGCGGTCAGCGAAATCCGCGATCACAGCGAACGGATTCACCAATTGGGTGGGGATAACCTGCTGCGCATCGGTGAAGGACGCGAACAGGGGGAGAATCTGCTGGTATTGGGCGGGCAACTGCATACAGCGGTTCAGGCTTTCCGCGTCTGATCACGATTGTGCCGGGTTTGGCGGTGTGAATGACCGGATCTGATCACTCAGTCACATATTTCGCGCAAACATCGGAGATCGTGCTGGCTATTGCAGAGAACTGGACAGTCACAAAGTCTTTGCGGCATAGTCGCCGGGTTCTGACGAGGCTCACCCATAACAAGGAACACGCAGATGGCAACGCTACTGGTGCTGCACGGCCCCAACCTGAACCTGCTCGGCACCCGGGAACCCGGGACCTACGGGTCGACGACCCTGGCGCAGATCAATCAGGATCTGGAACGCCGCGCCCGCGAAGCCGGCCATCATCTGCTGCACCTGCAAAGCAATGCCGAGTACGAATTGATCGACCGTATCCATGCCGCGCGCGGCGAAGGCGTGGACTTCATTCTTATCAATCCGGCAGCTTTTACGCACACAAGTGTCGCATTACGTGACGCGCTGCTGGGAGTGAGCATCCCATTCATCGAAGTGCATTTGTCCAACGTGCACAAACGCGAACCTTTCCGCCATCACTCTTACTTCTCCGACGTAGCGGTGGGAGTGATCTGCGGCCTTGGCGCCAGCGGTTACCGACTGGCCCTGGAGGCTGCACTAGAGCAGCTTGAACAACAAGCTATACGCCCCTGACCGACCCTTGGGAGTTGATGATTCATGGATATCCGTAAAGTTAAGAAACTGATCGAATTGCTGGAAGAGTCCGGCATCGACGAGCTCGAGATCAAGGAAGGCGAAGAGTCCGTACGCATCAGCCGTCACAGCAAGACCCCGGCGCAGCAGTACTACGCTCCGGCTCCGATGCAGGCTCCGGCCGCTGCACCTGCCGCCGCTGCCGCTCCGGTTGCTGCTGCAGCCGCTCCAGCTGCCGCTGCTGCTCCAGCGCTGAACGGCACCGTTGCCCGTTCGCCGATGGTCGGCACCTTCTATCGCAAATCTTCACCAACCTCGCCGTCCTTCGTTGAAGTCGGCCAGACCGTGAAGAAAGGCGACACCCTGTGCATCGTCGAAGCCATGAAGATGATGAACCACATCGAAGCTGAAACCAGCGGTGTGATCGAGTCCATCCTCGTCGAAGACGGCCAGCCGGTTGAGTACGACCAACCGCTGTTCACCATCGTTTGAACTGCGGAGAGCCTTTGATGACTGCGAAGTTGGAAAAAGTTCTGATCGCTAACCGCGGTGAGATCGCCCTGCGGATTCTGCGTGCCTGCAAAGAGATGGGCATCAAGACCGTCGCCGTTTACTCCAAGGCCGACAAAGAGCTGATGCACCTGGGTCTGGCAGACGAATCCGTCTGCATCGGCCCGGCTTCTGCCGCGCACTCCTACCTGCACATCCCGGCAATCATCGCGGCCGCTGAAGTGACTGGCGCTACCGCCATTCACCCAGGCTACGGTTTCCTCGCGGAAAACGCCGACTTTGCCGAGCAGGTCGAGAACTCCGGCTTCGCTTTCATCGGCCCGAAAGCCGAGACCATTCGCCTGATGGGCGACAAGGTATCGGCCAAGCACGCGATGATCGAAGCGGGCGTTCCAACCGTTCCGGGTTCCGACGGCCCTCTGCCGGAAGACGAAGAAACGGCGCTGCGCATCGGTCGCGAAGTCGGCTATCCGGTGATCATCAAGGCCGCCGGCGGCGGTGGTGGTCGCGGCATGCGCGTGGTGCACAAGGAAGAAGACCTGATCGCCTCGGCGAAACTGACCCGCTCCGAAGCTGGCGCGGCCTTCGGCAACCCGATGGTTTATCTGGAAAAATTCCTGACCAACCCGCGTCACGTCGAAGTGCAGGTTCTGTCCGACGGCCAGGGCAACGCCATCCATCTGGGCGACCGCGATTGCTCGCTGCAACGCCGTCACCAGAAAGTTCTCGAAGAAGCGCCGGCACCGGGCATCGACGAGAACGCGCGCAAGGAAGTCCTCGCTCGCTGCGTCAAGGCGTGCATCGACATCGGCTACCGTGGCGCCGGCACCTTCGAGTTCCTGTACGAGAACGGTCGTTTTTACTTCATCGAAATGAACACCCGTGTTCAGGTGGAGCACCCGGTTTCGGAAATGGTCACCGGTATCGACATCGTCAAGGAGATGCTCAGCATCGCCGCTGGCAACAAGCTGTCGTTCACTCAGGATGACGTGGTTATCCGCGGTCACTCGCTGGAATGCCGGATCAACGCTGAAGATCCAAAGACCTTCATGCCGAGCCCGGGTACGGTCAAGCATTTCCACGCACCAGGCGGCAACGGCGTTCGCGTCGATTCGCACCTGTACAGCGGTTATGCGGTTCCGCCGAACTACGACTCGCTGATCGGCAAGCTGATCACTTACGGCGCCACCCGCGACGAAGCCATGGCCCGCATGCGCAATGCCCTGGACGAAATCGTGGTTGACGGGATCAAGACCAACATCCCGCTGCACCGTGATCTGACCCGCGACGAAGGCTTCTGCAAAGGGGGCGTGAACATTCACTACCTCGAGCACAAGCTGGCTGGCGACAAGCACTAAGCTCAAGCCTGCACATGACAAGGCCGCCTTCAGGCGGCCTTGTTGTTTCTGCAGGTTTCATCTGCTCACACATTCCCCGCTCCCACAAAACCGTCGCGCTCGCGTAAACTTGCGCGCTTCTCGCAGGCCGCTAGGCTGCAATCAATCTTTTTCACAGGTGCCCGCCATGCCTTGGCTGCAAGTCCGTCTCGCCATCAGCCCAGAACAAGCCGAAACCTACGAAGACGCTTTCCTTGAAGTGGGCGCCGTTTCGGTGACCTTCATGGACGCCGAAGATCAGCCGATCTTCGAACCGGAACTCAATACCACCCCGCTGTGGGCGCACACCCACCTGCTGGCCCTGTTCGAGGGCGGCACCGAAGCCGCCCCGGTACTCGCCCATCTGGAACTGCTGACCGGCAGCCCGCTGCCCGAGCATCACAGCGAAGTCATCGAAGACCAGGACTGGGAACGCAGCTGGATGGACGGTTTCCAGCCAATGCAATTCGGCCAGCGCCTGTGGATCGTGCCGAGCTGGCACGCCGCGCCGCAACCTGACGCCGTCAACCTGCTACTGGATCCGGGCCTGGCCTTCGGCACCGGCACCCACCCGACCACCGCCCTGTGCCTGGAATGGCTCGACGGCCAGGATCTGAAAGATTGCAACGTGCTCGACTTCGGCTGTGGCTCGGGGATTCTGGCCATCGCCGCCCTGCTGCTCGGCGCGAAAGAAGCGGTCGGCACCGACATTGATGTGCAGGCGCTTGAAGCTTCCCGCGACAACGCCGGTCGCAACGGCATTGCCGACGAGCTGTTCCCGCTGTACCTGCCGGAGGATCTGCCACAGGTCAAAGCCGACGTGCTGGTGGCCAACATCCTGGCCGGCCCGCTGGTTTCCCTGGCACCGCAACTGTCTGGCCTGGTCAAGTCCGGCGGCCGTCTGGCGCTGTCCGGGATCCTCGCCGAACAGGGCGAAGAAGTCGCCGCCGCCTACGCGCAGGACTTCGATCTTGACCCGATCGCCAATCGCGACGGCTGGGTGCGCATCACTGGCCGTCGGCGCTAGAATGACCGCCTGCTCAATCCGGATCGCCGCATGACCGACAGCTTCGTCACCCAGTGCCCGCATTGCCAAACCAGTTTCCGCGTCAGCCACACTCAATTGAGCGTGGCCCGCGGGGTGGTTCGTTGCGGCTCCTGCCTGCAAGTGTTCAACGCCGCCAAACAGCTGCTTGAGCAACGTGCAGGCAAAGAGACAGTCACGCCGGTAGCGCCAGCCATTGTCGAACCGGCACCGGCTGCCGAAGCACCGGTTGTCGCGAAACAACCCGAGCCAATCGAACCACCCGAACCTCGCGCCATCAGCCAGAAGCAGTGGAGCGCGGCCGAGCTCGATCTCGACAGCCTTGATCTGGACGAAGAACTGGCCCGCCTCGAGCAGCGGGAAATCCAGCCGACTACCGAATTCGGCCGTCCACGCGAAGAATCTCTCAGCGCGCGTCGCGACAGTCACGAGCCGGAAGACGAACATTGGTCGGACAGCCTGTTCAGCGAACCGGCGGACGAGCGGACCATCGAGCCTGAACACACAGCCGAAACGGTCGACTTCGAACCGGCAAAACCGGAACGCACCGAGCCTTCGCTGTCGCTGGAACCGGTAGACCTCGACGACGAGCCTCCCATTCCGCAACTGCGCCTGCACGATCCGATCGATCCTTCTGCCCGCCATGAGCGCCTGTCGGCCAGTGAAGACGTCGATGACGATCTGCCTGCAATGGAACCTCCACGCAAAAAGCGCGAACGTGACGAACCCGGCGTGCGCGCCGAGGTTCTGCAGGACCTGACCGACGATCCGTTGCAGCTGGACTGGCAAAAGCGCCGCTCGCCCTGGGGCCGACGCCTGCTGTGGCTGGTGCTGGTGCTGCTCGCCGCCGCCGGTCTCGCCGGCCAGTACATCGCCTATCACTTCGACGAACTGGCTCGCCAGGATCAATACCGCCCATGGTTCCAGCAACTGTGCCCGCAAGTCGGCTGCACGGTGCCGTCCAAGGTCGATATCGCCAAGATCAAGAGCAGCAACCTGGTGGTGCGCAGCCACCCGGAATTCAGCGGTGCGCTGGTGGTGGACGCGATCATTTATAACCGCGCCCCGTTCTCGCAACCGTTTCCGCTGCTGGAGCTGCGCTTTGCCGACCTCAACGGTCACCTGATCGCCAGTCGCCGATTCAAACCCGGTGAATACCTCAACGGCGATCTTGAGGGTATGGCGGAAATGCCGCCGCAGACGCCCATCCACATCGCGCTGGACATCCTCGATCCGGGGCCGAAAGCGGTGAACTACAGTCTGAGTTTCCACTCCCCCGAGTAGAACACTTCATCGCTCCAGGATTGACGGCAGTTTTCTGACTTTGCCCTGCACGACCAAACCGCAGGCAATAACGAAATGACTGTTCAGATTTTGTTCAATTCAGCCTTTATCCAGTCATCGAGAGCGGGTATCATGCCAACCCTTTTTCGAACTCTCATGATCCGGCCCCACTTCAGGGAAGTCCTATGTCGGCGGTACGCATCGGCCCATATACATTGCAGAACGGCTTGATCCTCGCCCCCATGGCGGGTGTCACCGACCAGCCCTTTCGTCAGTTGTGCAAGCGTTTGGGCGCAGGGCTTGTAGTCTCGGAAATGGTCACCAGCGACATGAGCCTGTGGAACACCCGCAAGTCGCGCATGCGCATGATCCACGAAGGCGATCCCGAGCCACGCTCGGTGCAGATCGCCGGTGGCGATGCGCAGATGCTGGCGGATGCGGCACGGGCCAACGTCGAACTGGGCGCACAGATTATTGATATCAACATGGGTTGCCCGGCGAAAAAGGTCTGCAACAAGGCCGCCGGCTCCGCGTTGTTGAAGGATGAGGCACTGGTTACCGAGATCCTGCATGCCGTGGTGGCTGCGGTTGATGTGCCGGTAACCCTGAAGATCCGCACCGGATGGGATCGCGACAACAAGAACGGCCTGACGGTGGCGAAGATCGCCGAGCAGGCCGGGATCACGGCGCTGGCGGTGCATGGCCGCACCCGCGCCGACCTGTACACCGGCGAGGCCGAGTACGACACCATTGCCGCGATCAAGCAGGCGGTGTCGATTCCGGTCTTTGCCAACGGCGACATCGTATCGCCGGAAAAGGCCCGCTACGTGCTCGACGCGACCGGTGCCGATGGCCTGTTGATCGGCCGGGCTGCCCAGGGGCGGCCGTGGATTTTTCGTGAGATCGAACACTTCCTGCGTACCGGTGAAAAACTGCCGGCGCCGGAGCTGTCCGAGGTGGAACGCATTCTGCTTGAGCATCTGGCTGCCCTCCACGCCTTTTATGGGGACGTGATGGGCGTACGCATTGCCCGAAAGCATGTGGGCTGGTATCTCGCAACCTTGCCGGGCGCCAAGGAGTTTCGCGCCCGTTTCAATCGTTTGGATGGTACGGAAACACAATGCGCCAACGTTCGGGAGTTCTTCGCCGAACGTTACAAGAGCCTGACAGGGGACGGAGAAGGGGTGGCCGCATGACGATGATGACCGAGACTTTAGTGAGTGGAACAACACCCGTGAGCGACAACGTGAATTTGAAACAGCACCTCAATACCCCGAGCGAAGAAGGCCAGACCCTTCGCGGGAGTGTCGAGAAGGCGCTGCACAATTATTTCGCCCACCTTGAGGGCGCAGCCGTCACGGACGTGTACAACCTGGTGCTCTCCGAAGTCGAGGCTCCCCTGCTCGAAAGCGTGATGAACTACGTCAAGGGCAACCAGACCAAGGCCAGCGAGCTGCTCGGACTCAACCGAGGCACGCTGCGCAAGAAACTCAAGCAGTACGATCTGCTGTAAGCATTCAATCCAACCAGAAAGGCGCCCGCGTAAAACCGGTCGCCTTTTTTGCTGACTTCCCTTGCTTTTGATGGAAATTGAGATGACCGACCAGACTACCCGCCTGCCGATCCGCCGCGCCTTGATCAGTGTTTCCGACAAGACCGGGATCCTCGAATTCGCCAGGGAGCTGGAAGCCCTGGGCGTGGAAATCCTTTCCACCGGCGGGACCTTCAAACTGCTGCAGGACAACGGCGTGGCCGCAGTGGAAGTCGCGGATTACACCGGTTTCGCAGAAATGATGGACGGTCGGGTGAAAACCCTGCACCCGAAAATCCACGGCGGGATCCTCGGTCGTCGCGGTACCGATGACGCCATCATGAACGAGCACGGCATCAAGCCGATCGATCTGGTAGCCGTCAACCTGTACCCGTTCGAAGCCACCATCAGCAAGCCAGGCTGCGACCTGCCGACCGCCATCGAGAACATCGACATCGGCGGCCCGACCATGGTCCGTTCGGCGGCGAAAAACCACAAAGACGTGGCCATCGTGGTGAATGCCAGCGATTACGCCAACGTCCTGGAAAACCTCAAGGCCGGCGGCCTGACCTACGCTCAGCGTTTCGACCTGATGCTCAAGGCGTTCGAACACACCGCTGCCTACGACGGCATGATCGCCAACTACATGGGCACCGTGAACCAGGCTGCTGGCACCCTCAGCACTGAAGGTCGCAGCGAATTCCCGCGCACCTTCAACAGCCAGTTCATCAAGGCCCAGGAAATGCGCTACGGCGAGAACCCGCACCAGAGCGCGGCGTTCTACGTTGAAGCCAAGCCTGCCGAAGTCGGCATCGCCACTGCCACCCAGCTGCAAGGCAAAGAACTGTCGTACAACAACGTGGCCGACACCGACGCCGCGCTGGAGTGCGTGAAGAGCTTCGTCAAACCGGCGTGCGTGATCGTCAAGCACGCCAACCCGTGCGGCGTGGCCGTAAGCCCGGACGCTGAAGGCGGCATCCGTCAGGCCTACGAACTGGCCTACGCCACCGACACCGAATCGGCGTTCGGCGGCATCATCGCCTTCAACCGTGAACTGGATGCCGAGACCGCCAAGGCGATCGTCGAGCGTCAGTTCGTTGAAGTGATCATCGCCCCGAGCGTCAGCGAAGAAGCCCGTGCCATCGTTGCTGCCAAGGCCAATGTGCGCCTGTTGGCCTGCGGCGAGTGGTCGGCGGATCGCGTTCCGGCCTGGGACTACAAGCGCGTCAACGGCGGCCTGCTGGTCCAGAGCCGCGACATCGGCATGATCGGCGCCGACGACCTGAAAGTGGTGACCAAGCGCGCACCGACCGAACAGGAAATCCACGACCTGATCTTCGCCTGGAAAGTGGCCAAGTTCGTCAAATCCAACGCCATCGTCTACGCCAAGAACCGTCAGACCATCGGTGTCGGCGCCGGCCAGATGAGCCGCGTGAACTCGGCGCGTATCGCCGCGATCAAGGCTGAGCACGCCGGTCTGCAAGTGGCTGGTTCGGTGATGGCTTCGGACGCGTTCTTCCCGTTCCGCGACGGTCTGGACAATGCGGCCAAGGTCGGTATCACTGCGGTTATCCAGCCGGGTGGTTCGATGCGTGATGCCGAGGTGATTGCTGCTGCTGATGAAGCGGGCATCGCCATGGTGTTCACCGGAATGCGTCATTTCCGCCACTAATCAGACAACGGCCGCACTGAAGCCGGCATCTGCTGCGTTGGAGCCGACCTCGATGATGCTCATTGCCAAAAGGCAACTCCGCTCACCGAGGTCGACTCCGCCTTGCATCTACCGACTTCATTGCGACCTCCTGGAGCGTGAAGCGCTTCAGGTTCTAAAACAGAATTAGCGTCATCCGAGGTTTTTGAAATGAATGTTTTGATCATTGGCAGCGGTGGCCGCGAACACGCCCTGGCCTGGAAAGTGGCTCAGGATCCGCGCGTGCAGAAGGTTTTCGTCGCCCCGGGCAACGCCGGTACCGCGATTGAAGCCAAGTGCGAAAACGTCGCCATCGACGTGCTGGCCCTCGAGCAACTGGCTGACTTCGCCGAGAAGAACGTCTCCCTGACCATCGTCGGCCCGGAAGTACCGCTGGTTGCCGGCGTCGTCGACCTGTTCCGCTCCCGTGGCCTGGACTGCTTCGGTCCGACCGCCGGTGCTGCGCAGCTGGAAGGCTCTAAAGCCTTCACCAAGGACTTCCTGGCCCGCCACAAGATCCCGACTGCCGACTACCAGAACTTCACCGAGATCGAGCCGGCCCTGGCTTATCTGCGTGAAAAAGGCGCGCCGATCGTGATCAAGGCCGACGGCCTGGCCGCCGGCAAAGGCGTGATCGTCGCCATGACCCTGGCCGAAGCCGAAGACGCCGTGCGCGACATGCTCGCCGGCAACGCCTTCGGCGACGCCGGTTCCCGCGTCGTGATCGAAGAGTTCCTCGACGGCGAAGAAGCCAGCTTCATCGTCATGGTCGACGGCAAGAACGTCCTGCCGATGGCCACCAGCCAGGACCACAAACGCGTCGGCGACGGCGACAGCGGCCCGAACACCGGCGGCATGGGTGCTTACTCCCCGGCTCCGGTGGTCACCGCCGACGTGCACCAGCGCGTGATGGATCTGGTGATCTGGCCGACCGTGCGCGGCATGGCTGACGAAGGCAATGTCTACACCGGTTTCCTGTACGCCGGTCTGATGATCGACAAGGCCGGCAATCCGAAGGTCATCGAGTTCAACTGCCGTTTCGGCGATCCGGAAACCCAACCGGTGATGCTGCGCCTGCAGTCGAGCCTCGTACTGCTGGTTGAAGCGGCCCTGGCCCAGGCACTGGATAAAGTCGAAGCGCAGTGGGATCCACGTCCAAGCGTCGGCATCGTGCTGGCGGCCGGCGGTTACCCGGGCGACTACGCCAAGGGCACGCCGATCAACGGTCTGGACGCAGCCGCCGCACTGGAAGGCAAGGTCTTCCACGCCGGCACCGCGCTCAAGGACGGCAACGTGGTGACGGCCGGTGGTCGGGTGCTCTGCGCCACCGCCATGGGCGCCAGCGTGGGTGCTGCCCAGGAGCAGGCCTACAAACTGGCCAAGGCCATCGACTGGGAAGGCTGCTTCTACCGCACCGACATCGGCTACCGTGCCATTGCCCGTGAACGCGGCGAATCTCAGTAATAAGCTACGCTGTGTTTCCGGCAGGGGCTCATCGCCCTTGCCGGACTGTTCCGACGCTGCGCATCGTTATATTCTGGCATCAACCTTCGAAGGGATTTCGCCGTGCGCTGGCTCAGGATTGCCATAGGTTTCACCGTCACACTGTTGACCTTGCTCTGCATGCTCCCGGCCCAGGCCGCGCAAGGCAGTGGCTGGTCGGTATTGCTCGACGATCAGGGCAACCTCCAGCTGAGCGACATCCGCTCCGCCCGCTACACCAATCAATTCAGCCCCATCGAGCTTGACCGCCTCACCGCGGCCGAACCCGACGGCGCGTTGTGGCTGCGCTTCAGACTGGCCCCCGGCAAGCACGAACAAGTGCTGCGCATCTTCGCCCCCGACCTGTCGCACCTCAACCTGTACGTGCTCGACGGCGACCGGCTGATCGAACAGCGGGAAACCGGCACCACCCAGGCTCAGGTCGAACGGCCGCTGCCCAGCAGCGACTTCCTGTTGCCGTTGCCGCAAAGTGACAAGTCCCTCGACGTCTATCTGCGACTGGTCTCCGACCACCAGTTACGCCCGTACATCACCCTGCAATCGGCGGTGATGGGCGCGGCCAACCATAACCAGACGCTGATCTACGGTTTGCTGTTCGGCTGCCTCGCCATGCTGATCCTGCACAACCTGATCCGCTACGCCTACACCCGTTCGCGCAGCAGCCTGTGGCTGGCGGTGTGTGAAGGCCTGCTGAGCCTGAGCCTGTTGCTGTTGCTCAACCTGGCCGGCCCCTGGCTGCCGAACTGGCATGCGATCCAGACCCCTGGCGCCTACCTGGCCCTGCTGCTGACCGCACCGGCCGGCCTGATGTTCGCCTACCGTTTCTTCGCCCCGCTCGGCCCTCATCCGCTGAACAAGCTGCTGCTGGGCGACATCCTGTTCATCGTGATCTGCAGCCTGCTGCTGTTGTTCGTCAACACCCTGCCGCTGAACATCATCACCTACGCGCTGGTGGCCCTGGCCGGGTTGAGCATGTTGCTGGTGGCGTTCTATCACTGGCAGAAAGGCTACCGCCCTGCCCGCTTGTTCGTTGCCGCGATGGTGGTGTTCAACATCGGTACGCTGATCATCCTCCCGGCACTGCTGGGGCTGACCCTGGTGGCGCCGCAAGGCCTGATCATGACCCTGATGGGTTTCATCTGCATCAGTGGCCTGCTGATGAGCATTGCCCTCGGCGAGCGCCAGCGCAGCATCACCGAAAGCCGTTTCAGCATCAGCCGCGACCTTGCCGCGAGCAACGCCGAGATCAATGCCAAGGCCGAATTCCTGGCCAAGATCAGCCACGAGATCCGCACGCCGATGAACGGCGTACTGGGCATGACCGAACTGCTGCTCGGCACACCGCTGTCGGTCAAGCAGCGCGACTACGTGCAGACCATCCACAGCGCCGGCAACGAACTGCTGACCCTGATCAACGAGATCCTCGACATTTCCCGGCTCGAGTCCGGGCAGATCGAGCTGGACGACGTGCAGTTCGACCTCAACGCATTGATCGACGACTGCCTGAGCATCTACCGCGCCAAGGCCGAACAGCAGAACGTCGAACTGATCAGCTTCATCCAGCCACAAGTGCCACGGGTCATCAGCGGTGACCCGACGCGTCTGCGCCAGACGCTGCTGAGCCTGCTGGAAAACGCCCTGAAGAAAACCGAAGAAGGCGAAGTGCTGGTGGTCGTCGCCCTCGATGAGCGCAGCAGCAAACCGCGGCTGCGCATTGCCGTGCAGGACAGCGGCCAGCCGATGGACCAGGAAGAACGCGACGCGCTGATGCATGCCGAGCTGCACAGCAAGCACTTCCTCTCGGCCAACCGGCTGGGCGGCAATCTCGGGCTGGTGATCGCACGGCAACTGATTCGTCTGATGCAGGGCGAGTTCGGCATCAAGAGCGGCGCCACCCAGGGCAGCACGCTGTGGCTGACCCTGCCGCTGGACCCTGACCGCCTGGAGCATCCGACCTCCGATCTCGACAGTCCGCTGCAGGGTGCGCGGGTATTGGTGGTCGACGACAACGACACCTGCCGCAAAGTGCTGGTGCAGCAGTGCAGCGCCTGGGGCCTGAACGTCAGCGCTGTACCGTCAGGCAAGGAAGCGCTGGCCCTGCTGCGCACCAAGGCGCACCTGCGGGATTACTTCGACGTGGTCCTGCTGGACCAGAACATGCCCGGCATGACCGGCATGCAACTGGCCGCCAAGATCAAGGAAGACCCGAGCCTGAACCACGACATCCTGCTGATCATGCTCACCGGCATCAGCAATGCGCCGAGCAAGATCATCGCGCGCAATTCGGGGATCAAACGCATCCTGGCCAAACCGGTGGCCGGCTACACCCTCAAGACCACGCTGGCCGACGAACTGAACCAGCGCAACCGAGGCCAGGCCGTATTCCAGCCACAACCGAGCGGCCCGGCCACGGCCGTCAAGGTCCCGAGCGATTTCCGCATTCTGGTCGCCGAAGACAACACGATTTCCACCAAAGTGATTCGCGGCATGCTCGGCAAACTCAACCTGCAACCGGACACCGCCAGCAATGGCGAAGAAGCCTTGCAGGCCATGAAGACCCAGCGCTACGACCTGGTGTTGATGGATTGCGAAATGCCGATCCTCGATGGCTTCTCCGCCACCCAGCAACTGCGGGCCTGGGAAGTCGGCAATCAGCGCATCCGTACGCCGATCGTCGCGCTGACCGCACACATCCTCGCCGAACACAAGGAGCGTGCGCGCCAGGCCGGCATGGACGGACACATGGCCAAACCGGTGGAACTGTCGCAACTGCGCGAGCTGATCGAGCACTGGGTGGCCCAGCGTGATCAGCAAAATCGCACGACAGCACGAACGCCCTGATCTCGGCGAGCGCTCACCTTCTCGGCGGATCTTGCCGTGATGACGCCAGATCCGCCTGATAGACTCCGTTCAACTTCCGCCCGCGCGAGTTTTAACCATGCTCCATGTGTTGTTCAGCGTTTACCTGAAGATGCTGGTGCTCTACAGCCCGTTCTTCGTGTTGTCCTGCTTCATCAGCCTGACCCGGGGTTATTCGCGCAAGGAACAACGGCGCCTGGCCTGGAAAGTGGCGATCGCCACCCTGGTATCGAGCGTGTTGCTGTACCTGTTCGGGCGGGTGATCTTCGACGTGTTCGGCATCACCGTGGATGCCTTCCGCATCGGGGCCGGCAGCGTGCTGTTCATCTCGGCGCTGGGCATGGCCCAGGGCAAGTCGGCGGTGCAGGCCGACAATGTGCAGCAGGACGTGACCATCGTCCCGTTGACCATCCCGCTGACGGTCGGCCCTGGCACCATCGGTGCGCTGCTCGTGATGGGCGTCAGTCAGCCGCACTGGGATGACAAGCTCATCGCGATCATGAGCATCGCCCTCGCCAGCTTCACGGTGGGAGTGGTGTTGTACCTGTCGAACCGCATCGAGCGTATTCTCGGCGATCAGGGTTTGCAGATTGTCAGTCGACTGATGGGGCTGTTTGTTTGTGCTTTGGCCGCGCAGATCATCTTCACCGGCGTCAAAGGCTATCTGGTGCCGTGATGCCAAAGTACAAAATGCCGCCGATACACTGATCGGCGGCATTTTTGGTCACAATCGAGTCAACGGATGGATCACCCGTTCATTTGGATCAACGCCTTCATTTCCACGTGGCCTTTGTCGACCTGATCAGTTTCGATCTTGCGCATCAACTGATCGACTCGAAACCGGTGGTCGACCTTCCCGATACTGATAAGGACTTCCATCTGCATGGCCGATTCATCGTCCAGGGGATCGACACTGCGCACAATCAGACAGTGAGAGTCGTCCGGATCGATCAACACCAACTGTCCGTCCTTCACCGATAGCATCAGTCGTTCGTTCGCAGACAGTTCGAGCATCAGGACAGGCAGGCTCGACAGCTGGATGTCCGGGGATTGCTGGCATTCGATCACGATGCAATCCAGACGCAGCCAGTCCTCGTCGGTCAAGCGACAGGACTGCCCTGATGAGCCAAACGTCAGCAGCAGCTTTTCAACACCCTGCGGCACTACCGCCCGCGAGCCCGGAAAATCACTGCCGGATGCAATCCACATGACCTCTTGATCCCGTTGAGTCAGACAGTCGCCCATCCAGTGCGAAACTGACGGGGCCGGGTCAAATTTCGGAGTAAAGATCAAGTTATCCACGGAGTCGTACATCAACGGTTCCGATCCGCTCTTGATTCCCAGAAACGCGGGCCACACGCCGTCGAGTGGTTTGATAGCGTCAAACAATTGATCGGACTCGGGAACATAGTACCGATAACGCCCATCCTTCTCTCCGACCGGCATGAACGTGGCGTGAGGGATTGCAGAAATCAGCGCTTGCAAACGACTGCGCAGCTGGACGTCGTTTGAATGATTGACGTCGGACCAATGACTCTCCACGCCAAGAATCCTGGCTGGCTGGCCATCGAACAGTTCCAGATTCACACCGTCCCGGGTTTGCGCCAGCAACCCTTGACCCTGGACTTCGACCTCTGAAAACTGCCACTGAGCCGCGACGGGCTGCGCCTTCGGCAGGTGCTCCGGATTCAACAGTCGCGAACCTTTGGCAAACGCTGCCCGCGCCATTTTGAAATCGACAAGCGTCTGGCGATAAAGCTTGCCCGCCACGCCATCGAACACCCAGGCCGCCTTTGCATCCGGCGTCATGGCGAGCAAAGTCAGCTCCCCGACTGCACCGATGTCCGCCAGCAGCATCTGCCCGGCGATACACCACACCGCCAGGAACCCGGGGCTGGAAGTACGGGCCAGGCCAATGACCGCAAACGGCGAGGCCTTGTGTGATTCAGCCAGCGCAGGTAATGCGTCGAGCCAGTCCGGATTCAATTCGAACCAGCGCTGTCCGACGCCAATGAACCGCAGAACACCCTCCCTGTCGACCTCGAACAGACGCCCATCCTCTTTGGTCGCAATGTAACGCCCTGAGGTAGAAGTCATCTCGACGACATGGCTTTCAATAATGTCGTCAACCGTGTCCCAATCATCTGTCCGGCTCAGGGCAACACGAATGAGCGTTCCATCTTTCCGGTCATAAATAATCGCGTCTTGATTATCCGCCTGATCCCACATCAGCATCGTCCGCTGCGTGACATCGAAATCATGAAGAACGTATCGGCTGTCATGCAGCCGAAGCCATCCGGCGTACGCAAAACCGCTGTAGTCAAAACAACGCAAGCCAATGAACGGTGCAGCTTTCCAGGAACTCGACGACATGGACATTTCGGCAGACTCATCACGATACGGTTCGGGTCGCATGAGCTGGCTCAAAGGCTGTTTCCAGTACTCCAGTGTCCTTTGAAGCAGATCATCAGAGTTTTCCCTGGCAATGAACTGAGTGAATGTCAGCTCTTGTCCGCGAATCAGATACTCCAGCGAATAGCCGGTTTTGCCGGACCCGGTGATTTCCTGAACGACACGCAGCTCTCCACTGACCGTGCCTTCGAAACCAATGATTTTTGAGCCCTGCACAGGATTCATCAGGCGATAGCGATGATTGACCGTTCCGGAGATGGCATCGACGCGCCAGATTGTCGGATGATCGGGATGGTAGAACCACGCATGCTCTCCGATGACGGCGCCGAGAACGATGCCTGTATTCACGGCGTCCGGCAGATTGCGCGGGTGCAGGATGCGATCCAGAACGGCGTCGTAGTACCCGGTGGTCAGGACAGATTTGTTCGATGCGGTCAGGGGTACAGCAAAACCGGAAACCGGAATGCGTGGCGACGCCAGTCGATTCGCGCGACGCAGCCCCTTGAGCCTCTCCAGAACGGCTGCAGATCGCATATCCCCCGCTGACGATCCGATTTCGACACCGACACCCTTTTCACTCGTTTGCGAGACCGAATGACTTTCCAGGTCAATACGAACCAACAACAACGTGTTATCCCTGCTTCGATCCACCTGAAACAGCTCGCCATCCTTGAGCCGTACAAAACCTTCAAAGCCTTCGATCCGGATGCCATCGACGATCAGTACAGTGCCCTCGAACCTGAGCTGCTGCTCACTGGCCCAAGGTGCAGCCACCACCCAATCGGCTTTAGCACGCGGTCCAAACGCCTCAGGAAACGGTCCGTCTACGAGAGGCGGAGGATTGAGGGTAACCGACACGACACCCGGGCTGAGTGTCAGTTGGACTTGCCCGGAATGAGCGGTGATTTCATAGGAAATCAGGTTTTTCCACTCGTCCGGCAACTGAGGCACGACCAATTGACGGCAATGTTGATTCAGGCTGACGCTGATCACTGTCGGCTTGTTGAACGGATGCAGTTTGTAGAGGACATGAGGGAACGGGGCCGTGGAAAAAAACTGAAACCGCTGCTCGCCCCGCTCATCGAACTCCAGACGCTCCTTCCAGCCATCGATGATATTGGGATAGGACGTGCGCAGTCCGCCGCTGTCTTGGGTAACCGGTAATGAATAGTCCCCGTAATCCCAAAACCGCTGATAAGCCTTCAAGCGTTCGAACACATCCTCGTCGGGAGAAAAACCAGACGAGCCCAATTGATACTCATATCCGTAGTAACAGATTGGGGTGCAGGGCAATACGACTGCATCGACCTGTTTCTGCCTGTCGATTCTCAGCGTTGAAGGGAGGCGCAGTGCTTCGCGGATATCGATTGCCCGGTGCCGTTCCTGGTCTCTGGCATCGAAGGAAGGCAGTCCCAGCTTCTGGAAAACAGTCGGAAAAAACTTCTGGCTGTCGAACACCACGCTGGCCCGTCGCAGATCCAGCTCAGTAATGACCGCTTCGGGTTCGAACCTCAGGACACCCTCCTCGATTGTGTGCCCTGCATCCGTGTAGGCTTCATTGATCAGAAACAAGTGCCGTCCGACCGCTCTGGCCTTGTCACTGATTTGTCCCAGGTTGCTGGCAATGGCCGCCGCACCGATACCGATGCCCAACAAAGGCACTGACAGCACAGCGGCTACCGACCCCACCGTACCGCTAACAGCCAGTGCGGCAATATCCAGACCCAACGCCGCCACATTGAATGTGAGCTGCGTGGCGAGCCGGGAGCGTTGCTCCTCGTTGGTCGCCACCGTCAGGCCATGAATATCGAAGCCGATGTTGACTGCCGAGAAACCGAGCCCCACTGTCGACGCCGCGCGCCCCAGCAGCCGCGAGGCCAGTGACGCGTGGCCCGCAGCGAGCGCCTTTTCACTGGCCGCCACTTGTCGCACGAGACTGACCATTTGCAGCGTATCGGTCACCACCCCGAAACCCAGCTGCGCATAGCTCACGTACACCTGGACCTGCAAGGCGATCGACAGTGCGGGGATCTCCCCCGTCTGACGCTGATATTCCCGATTACGCATTTCGGTAATGATGGCCTGGATCGCGAACGCAAAACTCAAGCGGCTGCCGCCGTCTGCCTCCGACGCGCCTTGTGCCGGGCCGGCAACCGCTTTCGCCAGGCGTTTGATGTGTCGTGCGATTTTGATGAAGCGTGAATCGGCGGTGCTGACGTCAATCGAGACCTTGGGATTGTTACCGTCAACCATGGTCAGCGTGTAGTGCTTGTTCGACGACTCCTGAACCGTTTCAAGCAATGGAAGGTATTGCTCCCCCAGCTTTTTTTCACTGCGCAAACGCCGGGCCGCGTCTTCGAACTGTTCTGCCTGGTGGCGTGCGTCGAGTTGCGCCAGGCCTTCTCCCATCCGTACGTTTTCCGAAAGCGAGCGCATGCGTGCCGATGCCTGTGCATCCCATACGGAAACCGCGGGACCGGAGGCGATCTGTTCACTCTTCAGAAAGTCGCTCACTGGCAGTTTCGAAGGCAATACCTTGTCGATAATCACCTTCGTGTCCAACCCGGTTACGGTGAATCTGAGGTCTACTGCACCGTCCAGGCCATAGAGCCTGGACAAATGAGCATCACTGGCGAGGTGACCTTGTATGCCCTGCCGGAGTTGATCTGTCCGGGAGAAACCGAAAATTGCGAAATTGGGATCGAAAAAGCGATAGGCGGGTTTCCCGTCCTCCAGAATCCTGGCCACCAGCAAGGCGTGTTTGCCGGTATCGAGCAGGTACACGGCTGATCCGGTTTCCCCCTCAAGATTCTGGACAATGGTGTCCAGCTCAAGTACTCCCTGCGAATGCCCGAACTCAGTCGGGACGACAGCTGACAACTCATCCAGCGCAGCAAACATGAGCCGGGATCCAGCGTCTTCGGGGGTGAGACTGGCGTTGGCAATCCGGCCTATCAACGCACGCTCGGCCTTGTCCCCGAGACCAAGCGCCCCGGCCATCAGCAACGCGAGCGGATAGCAACGGCGACCGGGGTCATCGACGCCCATTCTCAGCAGGTCCTGGGGAACCTGCCGTGCCGAAACAGCACCGTTCTTGAAAAAACGTTCTCGGATCTGCGCGGCGCTTTTGAGGATTTTCGTCTGATAGTCACGACGCGCGGTACTGTTGATTTGCGCAATGCGCTGCCCCCACTGATACAAAGTCAGTGGCTCGGCCAGTGCGCGTACTTTCAATTCGCCGGCCGTTTCACCGACTGGAGCACCTCCCTGACCAAGCCCTGCCTCAAAAGCGGGAGCCTTTCGCTCATGGAGAATCTTTTCAATAGTGTTGTAGCGTTTGAAAAAACCGTCATCGGCAGTTTCCCGAGCCACTTCCAGTACCTTTTGCCAGGCATCGGAAAAGCCCTCGGCATCCACACGCGAAGCAGAGAACAACCCACCGATGACAACCCTCTGCAAAGGACTCACTTGATCGAGTGCAAACGATCCATGGGCCAGCCGAGTCAGAAAATCATTGAAATTGCCTCCGGACTGCTCACCGTTGGCAACAGGTATGGCACTGTCAGGTTGCGCGAGGATTTGCTGTCGAATATCAAAACCCAGGTCGATGCGGTTGCCGACATCGATTTCACCACTGAGTTTGTCACGCATCGCCCTGATGAAGGGTTCGCCCAGATCATTCATCAACTTTTGCAATACATCAGTCAAGAACACCGGCTTGCCCTCAATGACCGGCCAGCCTTGCTTGAATGTCATACGTTGCTCCTTGAGCAACTCCGTCAGGTTGGCACCATAACGTGACCTGAGTTTTCCCTCCTTCCACTTTCCGTGTTCTTTCGTTAGCCATTCTTCTGGATCGTCATTAACGGTCCAGCCGGAGATCATTTCTTCTTCGGTGCTGACGCTATACCCTTCAATCAACTTCAGACGACTACGGATATCAACAGCATGATCGGGTAACAGATTATTCTCTATGTAACCATCCAGTCCCAACGCAGCGGCACCCGGTCCGGTCAGCGTAATCGTTCCACGTGCACCGATCCGGATTCCGTCCTGATAATAAGTAAAAATGGCGCTGACCAGGTCTTTTACGTCATAACTTCCCGACTTTAAAAAACGCCCCTCCTCGTTCCTTTTATTAGCGACTTCAAGAATGATATCGAACACGCGACTATCGTCCGTTGCAGCAATCTTCCCAACAGAAAGGCGGCGTTCTATTTCATACAGGCAGTCATAGTTCTCACGAATCATCTCCATATAGGACAGGATCATTCCACTACGCTGATGTACCAGAAAATGCGCGTTCATTTCGCCAGAGGACACAGCACCGAATGCGGTGCCCAGTCGCAAGGCATCCTGCGGCACCAGGCTGGCTGGAGGAATAGAGAAAATTCGCAAAACACCGGGTTTCTCTTTCGCAAATGCAAGCAACTTGTCTTTATGTTCCGCAGGAATCCTGTCGGTTCTGTCTTTATAGCGAAGCCGATCCCGGCCAGGCATCAAAGTGTCATCTTCATTGAGCAGTAACTGTAAGACACCCACCTTCGCCTCATCACTGAACGCACTGATGTCCACCCCGCCCAGCCGTTCGACAAGCGGTGGCAAATAGTCCATGTCACTGTAGCGGCCTCCTTCCAGAAACCCGGCCTGTAACCTGACGACATCGCTGGCTGCCGCAAAATTTCCGCGCATGCCGACTTCCCGCTCATAGACATCCTGCAGAAAATGCCCGGCAAACTCGTGCCGTACATCACGCAAACTCAGGTTCTTTCCTGCCATCGCCAGATGCGTGTCCAGGCATTTCTTGCGAAACGCCTCCAGTACCGCGCGATCCTTGCCATAAGCGCTGACCATCAACCGGATTCGGGCCTCATCCCTGCGCCCGCCCCAATTTGGCTGATTGATGTAATCCCACATCTGGAGTTTCAGCACGCGTGCGCGATCTTCAATCATTTGCGCCAGTTGCGAAGGCTTGCTGACTTGATCTCCTCCGGATTCCATCGCATGTGCCCGGGCGCTTTCGAGAATGACACGGTTCATCTCGAAGGCGAGCAACGCATCGCTGTCGTACCAGAGATTGAAACGATAATCCTCAGGGCCCAGAACGGCGCGCCAGATATTCATGTAGTCGCGCTGAATGTTGCCGACTTCACTGCCTCCCACCCAGACGAAATGCATGATTTTCGGCGTGGGAAGAGCGACATCGGACAGCATGGAAACTGTTTCGGAAAGCCTCGACACAAAGCTTTTCACGCCAGCATGTACCCGTTCGATGACCGGCGAGGCCGGTCCCTCCATTCGCCCGAGCAACAGTTCGAAGGTTTCCAGAAAAAGTTTTGCCGGCAACTGCTTTTCGGCGAGCGGAGCCGTTGCATTGGCAGATTGATAATAGCGTTCAAGCGCTGAGTATTCGGTACTTGTCGAATACTCGGTGAATGCTGACTTTATTGCATCAAACTCGTTGACCGAGGAAAAACCTAAAAAACCTGGCAAATCCACAACAACACACTCCATGAAATTCCATTTAATCCGAAACATCAAACAACCGGGCACGCACGCCAACCCAACCAATTAAAGGTCGATACTGACAACTCACACGACTATTGAAACGGGGAGACAGGCTAGAACCAAAACAGCCAACACATCAAACACAAAAAAACTCAAACAGTTTCCGTTGAAACATAAAGCTGTAAAACCTTAAAACAACTGACAATATTCCAGATCTAAATACAGACATAAAAAAGGCCACGAACATTAAGTTCGTGGCCTTTTTTCATAACGACGCAAATGCAGTTTGAAACAGTCAACCCGGCGGCTTTTCACCGTACCAGCGCGGCGTATATACCCACTCACCACCTTCGGCACGAGCAAAGGTGCAGGTAGTGGAAGAACCAATAAGCACCATCGTGCGCATGTCCACCTGGTCCGGTGCCAATGCGCCAAGTGTCGTCATCCGCAGCGTCTGCCCCGGACGACCGATATCACGACCCAGCACCACCGGTGTTTGCGGCGCACGGTGCTGCGCGACGATTTCCAGCGCGCGCCCCAGTTGCCACGGACGGGCGCGAGAGATCGGGTTGTAGAACGCCAGCGCCAGATCGGCCTCGGCAGCCAGATCCAGACGCTTTTCGATGATCGACCACGGCTTGAGGTTGTCCGACAGCGACATCACGCAGAAGTCGTGGCCAAGCGGTGCACCGGCCTGAGCGGCGGTGGCAAGCGACGCCGAAACACCCGGCAGGATTTCCAGATCGACGCTGTGCCACGCCGGATCCGTCGACTCGTGCAACGCTTCAAGCACCGCCGCCGCCATGGCGAACACGCCCGGATCGCCGGACGAAACCACGATCACCGAACGACCCTGAGCGGCCAGTCTGAAGGCATGGCGAGCACGCTGCATTTCTTCGCGGTTGTCAGTGCAATGCTGCACCTGATCGTCGCGGAACGGGCCGGCCATACGCACGTAAGTTTCATAACCCAGCACGTCAGTGGCTCGGGCCAGCTCGGCTTTCACCGCCGGCACCATCAACTCTGCCGCGCCCGGCCCGAGACCGATGACAGCCAGGCGCCCACGCGGACGACCAACCTGTGAAACATCTAGCGGCTGTTCGGCCACGGCGATGGCAATGTCGTGGGAGGTTGAAATGATTCGAGCGTGGGGAACTGCATCGCGAGCCAGCTCACCGGGGTCATTCGCCGGCGCGACAAAGCGCAGCGGTACCGCCAGCTCAAGTGCTGCTTCACGCAATACCGGACTGGCCATCTGGACGTCTGCTGCCACCAGACAGGCCAGCGATTGAATCGCCACACCGGACTGGAGCAACGCATCGCGAATGGAACCCGGAAGGTCAGTCACTACTGAACCGACCGCAACCGCCACGCTGCGCGGATAAATCAGCAACTCACTGGAACTCGCCACGCGGGCATCACTGCCGACATGAATCGAGCGCGACGCCTGTGGATCTTCCGGCAACTGCGCCTGAGCCAGCCAGGGTGCGGCACCGTCGATGCGCACGCTGTGACCGGCGAGCAGATCGGAGACAAAGCGTTTGCCCTGCTCAAGATCGCCGAGGGCATAACCGCCGGGCGGGTTGAGCAGACAGGTGCCGAAGCGCAATTCGCCACTGGTGGTGATCGCCGCCGCCACTTCAAGCGCAGCCGCGATCTCGCGGGCCATGACATTCACCCCACCCAGACCGCCGAGCAGCGGCACTACGGCGCTGCCGTCTTCAGCCACGGCGAGCACCGGCGGCTCCACGCCTTTCTCCAGCAACAGCGGCGCCAGTGTGCGAATGACGATACCCGCCGCACACAGGGCAATGATCGGCGTGTCCTGTTGATACAACTCGCGCAGGGTTGCGCCGAACTCGCTGTAAGTCAGGTCGGCGCCTTCGACGCGCCCTTTCAGTCCGTGAACCTGCGCGGCCGGATAGACCTGTTGAAGACGACGGGCCGTGGCCAGCGCGCCCTGGCCGAGAATGACGATGGCCGGTGTGGAATGAGTCATCAGCCTTGCCACCGTTCGCCGGGAACAATGATCAGCGAGAAGTACGGCGACGACATCGGCTCGACCTCATCCAGCGGCACGATCTTCTGGTTGGCCATGGTCGCGCGTTCGACGTACAGCGCACGCTCGGCCAGGCCCAGTTCTGCCAATACGTCGCGCACTTTCGGAAAGTTGCGCCCCAGCTTCATGATCACTGCCGCATCGGCATCCGCCAGACGACGCTTGAGCTCGTCATGTGGCAACACGCCGGACAACACCGACAGGCTCTGATTGCGATACACCAGCGGCGCACCCAGTACCGAAGCACCACCGAGCATCGAGCAAACGCCCGGTACCACTTCGGCTTCGTAACGGCTGGCGAGGCGATCATGCAGGTACATGTAGGAGCCGTAGAAGAACGGGTCACCTTCGCAGATCACCGCCACGTCGCGACCGGCATCCAGATGCGCAGCCACTTCCTCGGCAGCGTCATCGTAGAAATCGCTGATCACTTGCTCGTAGGACAGCGGCGCCGGCAGCACTTCGGTGGTCACCGGATACACCAGCGGCAGCAGGTTCTGCGCATCCTGCAGGTGCGCTTCGATGATGCCGAACGCGTTGCCCTTCTTGCCCTTGGCCACGAAATACGCCACCACCGGCGACTCGCGCAGCAGGCGCAGGGCCTTGACGGTAATCAGTTCAGGATCACCGGGGCCGACGCCCAGGCCGATCAAACGTCCTTTGGCCTGCATCATTCGATCTCCGTAGCGAGGGCATTGACCGCAGCGGCGGCCATGGCACTGCCGCCGAGGCGGCCCTGCATGATCACGAACGGCACGCCACGGCTGTTGGCGGCCAGCTCGGCCTTGGATTCAGCCGCGCCGACGAAGCCCACGGGGAAGCCGAGGATCAGCGCCGGTTTCGGAGCGCCGGCGTCGAGCATTTCCAGCAAATAGAACAGCGCGGTCGGCGCATTGCCGATCACCACCACACTGCCTTCCAGATGCGGACGCCACAGTTCCAGAGCGGCAGCAGAGCGAGTATTGCCCAGCTCGCGCGCCAGCTCCGGCACGCTGTCGTCGCGCAGGGTGCAGATCACCTCGTTGTTGGCCGGCAAGCGCGCACGGGTTACGCCTTCGGAAACCATCCGCGCATCGCACAGGATCGGCGCACCGGCAGCCAGCGCATCGCGTCCGGCCTTGCCCGCGCCTTCGGAGAATTGCAGCCCGTCGATGGCCTCGACCATGCCGCAGGCGTGGATTACCCGCACCGCGAGTTTTTCCAGGTCGGCCGGGATGCGAGCCAGGTTGGCCTCGCTGCGAATGATCGCGAAGGAGTTGCGATAGATCTCCTGACCGTCGCGGATGTAATCAAGCATCAAGGGGGCTCCGTGAGCGGGCGGCGAGCAGGGTCGCGGCCGCTTCGATAGTAAGGTTGTGAGCGTGCAGCGCGCCGAAACCGGGCATCGCTGCATCGCGAAAATAGAGATCGTAGTGACCGGGGCCGACCGCCAGCAGAGTGACTGCTGAACGGTGCGCGGCGGCGCAGGAACGCGGGCAGCCGGACAGGTGCACATCCACGGCGTGTGGCAACAGCTTAGCCAGCAGGCGGGCATCGTGTTTGGTGTCGGCCAGGCCTTTGCCGCAGCCGTTGGAGCCGGTGCAGGCGATCAGGTGCGACAGCGGGTCGACAATCTGGGTCAGCAGGTTCAACTTGCTCAGTGCATCGAGCACTTGAGCGGCATCCGCCTCACGCACATTGGGCAACAACAGACTCTGCCAAGGGGTGAAACGCAGGCTGCCATCGCCAAAGGTTCTGGCCAATTGTGCGGCGCCACGCAGCATGTCCGGATCGAGGCGGCCGAGCGCCGGTGCGGCACCGACATAGACCAGACCTGCGGTTTGCTGAGGATGAACGCCGAGGTGCGAGCCTTCCAGTACCGCTTCACGTTGCCAGTCGCCGACGATTTGCAGATTGATCCGCTGACCGAGCTTTTCCAGGAACACCGGCACCGGACATTCATCCAGCAGATGGCGCATTCGCGTCTGTTCTGGCCGGGCCAATTCAAGGAACAGCTCCAGCACCGCCACCACCAGCGCATGCCCGTCCGCAAGCGCCACAACAGCCAGCGGCCGATCCGTCGGGCAACCCGCCAGACCGAACGCCAAAAGCGTATCGCCGCGTTCCTCGAATGCCGACAACCACAGATCATGGGGATGCTCGAGCATCGCCAGCGCTTCACCGCCGTCCAGTTGCACGGCGAACTTGGCGCTCAGCTCATGGAAACGCGGATGGCTTTGCAGGGTCTCGAGGATCTGTCCGGCCAGTGGGCGGGTATCGAAGCGCATCTGCCGGTCGACGCCGGCGGCCGGGCTGAGCATCAGGTTGCGCACATCGTCGCCCGCTGCGGTTCGCGGCCCGAGACCGGCGGCCAGCAGACTGTCGATCAGCGCGCCGGACTGCTCGCCGATGCCGCGGATCTGCAGATTGCCACGGTTGGTCGCCTCGATCGCGCCACCGGCAAATCGCTCGGCGGCATTGGCCACCGCATCGGCCTGATCGGCCGTGATCGAACCGCCATCGAGCTTGATCCGGCAGATCCCGCCATCCAGCGCCTGGACGATACGCAGCAACCCCGGACAGGCCGAGGGGCGTATGGCGTTGGACATCGGGCGTTCGTTCAAGGGCTGGCAGCTCAGTGGGAAAGGCGCTTCGCGGGCGAAGGCGCGGTATTATGCCTGCTTTGTCCGACGGCATGAAAAGTCTGCCCGTCGGAACGACGCGTTTGCGGACACTTTTTTGAGGGGCTACAGATGTCACCCTGGCTGACAGTAGTAGGAATCGGTGAAGACGGCTTCAAGGGCCTGGGCAAGAATGCCCGGCGCGCCCTGATGGGCGCTTCGCGGATCATCGGCGGTCAGCGTCAGCTGGATCTGTTGCCGGTGTGCATCCGTGGCGAGCGTCAGTTGTGGCCGAGCCCGTTTTCCCTGGCCCCGGTTCTTGAGCGCCGTGGCGAAGCGGTGTGCGTGCTGGCCAGCGGTGATCCGATGTTTTACGGCGTTGGCGCGAGTCTGGCGCGGCAGGTGCCAGGGGCCGAGATGCTGGTTTTGCCATCGCCATCCTCTTGCTCACTGGCGGCCGCCCGACTGGGCTGGCCGCTGCAGGACGTCAGCGTGTTGTCGCTGGTGGCTCGTCCGCTTGCGGCCCTCAACGCCCAACTGTTTAGCGGCGTGCGCCTGTTGCTGCTGAGCAATGACGGTCAAAGCCCGGCTGCCGTTGCAGCATTGCTGCGCGAGCGAGGGTTTGGCCCCAGTCGCCTGAGCGTTCTGGAGCATCTGGGCGGCAGCGCCGAGCGCCGGATCGACGGCACCGCCAACGACTGGAACGATCCGCTCATTGCCGACCTCAACGTGATCGCCATCGAGTGCCTCGCCGATTCGCAGACACCGCGCCTGTCGCGCCTTGCCGGCCTGCCGGATTCGGCCTTCAAACATGACGGCCAACTGACCAAGCGCGACGTGCGCGCCATCACCCTCGCCCGCCTCGCCCCGACACCGGGCGAACTGCTGTGGGACGTCGGCGCCGGCAGCGGCTCGATCGGCATCGAGTGGATGCGCGCTCACCCAAGCTGTCGCGCCCTGGCCATCGAGGCTGACGACGGTCGACAACAGTTGATTGAACACAACCGTGACACGCTGGGTGTTCCCGGCCTGCAACTGATTCGCGGCAGTGCCCCGCAGGCCCTCGCCGGTCTGGAACGTCCGGACGCGATTTTCATCGGCGGCGGCGTGACCCGTGAAGGCGTGCTGGAAACCTGCTGGGAACAACTCAAACCCGGTGGCCGACTGGTCGCCAACGCGGTGACCCTGCAAAGCGAAATGACCTTGATGAGCTGGCGCGAACGCCATGGCGGCGAGCTGACCCGCATCCACATTGCCCAGGCGCAGCCGCTGGGCGAGTTCGACACCTGGCGCCAGGCCTTGCCGATCACCCTGCTCGATCTGGTCAAACCCCTCGATGCGTGACGAAACCGCCGAACAACCCGCGCCCCTGCGCAGCGGCCTGACCACCGGCAGCTGCGCCACGGCCACCAGCCTCGCGGCCGCGCGCCTGCTGCTCGGCGGAGTGGTGGCTGACGCCGTGCAAATCGTGTTGCCCAAGGGCAAGCAGGTGCAGATGCGTCTGGAGTTCTGCAGGCTGACGGACGGCGGTGCCGAAGCGGGAACGATCAAGGACGCCGGCGACGATCCGGACGTGACGCACGGCGCCCTGCTCTACTCCCGCGTGCAGTTGATGGCCGAGCCGGGCATCCGCTTCATCGCCGGCAAAGGCGTCGGCACCGTCACTCGGCCGGGGCTGGTGCTGGGCGTCGGCGAGCCGGCGATCAACCCGGTGCCGCGCAAGATGATCAGCGATCACCTGACGCTGCTCGCCGAAGAATCCGGCTATCGCGGCGGCTTCGAGGTGACGGTCAACGTCGAGGGCGGCGAAGCCCTGGCATTGAAAACCATGAACCCGCGCCTGGGCATTCTCGGCGGTCTGTCGATCCTCGGCACCAGCGGCATCGTCCGGCCGTTTTCCTGCGCGGCGTATATCGCCTCGATCCATCAAGGCATCGACGTGGCGAAAACCAACGGCTACCTGCACATCGCCGCCTGCACCGGCAACGCCAGCGAAGACACCATGCGCCGGGTCTACAACCTGCCGGAAATCGCCCTGATCGAAATGGGCGACTTCGTCGGCGCGGTGCTCAAGCACCTGCGCAAAGTGCCTGTGGATAAACTCAGCCTGTGCGGCGGCTTCGGCAAGATCAGCAAACTGGCAGCCGGGCACATGGACCTGCACTCACGCCATTCGAGCATTGACCTGCCGCAACTGGCTGAATGGGCGGCAGCGATTGGTGCCGACGATGCGTTGCAGCAAGCCATTCGCGGGGCGAACACCAGCCAGCAAGCGTTGGCGATGGCCAGTGCGGCGGGTGTTGCCCTCGGTGATGAAGTTTGCCGTCATGCCCTGGAATTCGCCCGCAGCGTGGTGCCGGCGCAGGTGCAGGTCGAGGTGTTTGCGATTGATCGTCAGGGCGGCATCGTCGGCCATGCGGGGGCTTTTGCATGAAACGGATTCTGTTGCTGGGCGGCGTGACTGAGGCGCTGGCCATCGCGCGCACGTTGGGGCCGGAACACATTTACAGCCTGGCTGGCGTTGGCCGTGTGCCGACCGATCTGACGTGTCAGGTGCGCGTCGGCGGCTACGGCGGTGCCGAAGGTCTGGCGCAGTTCATTCGCGATGAAGGCATCGATCTGCTGCTCGACGCGACCCATCCGTATGCCGCACAAATCAGCCACAACGCCGCCACCGCTGCACACCTCACCGGTATCCCCTGCTGGGCCCTGCGCCGCCCGGCGTGGCAACCACAACCGGGCGATGACTGGCGCGAAGTCGCCGACTGGGCCGAACTGATCACCGCCCTCGCCCCCTTCCGCCGCCCCTTGTTCACCCTCGGCCGCGAACCGCTGCAACATCTCGACGAAATCCCCGCGCACCAGTTCTGGACCCTGCGCGCCCTCGACGTCTACCCCGGCAACGAACGCTGCGAAGTCATCGGCGCCCGTGGGCCATTTCTGCTGGAGGATGAGCGAGCGCTGTTCGAACGGCGGCAGATCGACGTGCTGATCAGCAAGAACAGCGGCAGCACCGCGACCGAGCCGAAGCTGGACGTGGCGCGGGCGCTTGGGGTGCCGGTGATGGTGTTGAAGCGGCCGGTGTTGGCGGGGGTTGATCGGGAATTTTCGACGGTTGCTGAAGCCATCAGCGCACTCACCATCAACTTACAGCCCTGAGCCTTTTACGCTCTGGAGTACGCCATCGCGGGCAAGCCCGCTCCCACAGTGGTTAATGCCGATCACAAAACTGATGTCCAACGCTAATCCTGTGGGAGCGGGCTTGCCCGCGATGGCGTCGGCTCTCAAAGCGAAAAACTTGAGTCCTACCAATCAATCGGACGCTACGCACAACAACTTAAAGCCCAACCGACTATCTGCATCAGCCTCCCGAGAATACGTTTGCAACATCACTACCTCTGGACGCGATTCCAATGCTCGAAAAATTCACCCGCTTCGACGCTGCAGAATTTCTGAAAACACCCGAGGAAATGGCGGCCTACCTGGACGCTTGTTTTGACGAAGATGCTGGCGACGGCGTTCTTATCCGTGCAGCACTTAATGACATCGCCCGCGCCCAAGGCATGACCCAGGTTGCACGAGATGCAGGCTTGGGTCGCGAAAGCCTTTATAAAGCGCTGAGCAGCACTGGAAATCCGGAATTCGCGTCTATCATGAAAGTCATGAAGGCACTGGGTTTGCGGTTACATGCAGTAGCAGGTTGAATCCTCTGCGACACCAAACCGCACGACGCTTTTTTACTTATCGGCCCTGATCAGGCTAAATAGCCGCGCCTGATCGCCCACCCTACGGACTTGTCCCATGAACCGACACCGGCTCGCATTTGCCTGGATCGCCTGCTTCGCAGTGCTGTTCAACATGCTCGCCATGCCGTTGACGGGAGCGATGGCGCAGGCGGCGCAGACGCCGGCCGAGCAGTTGCTGTGGAGCAGTTTCTGCACCGGCAGCGGGACGAAGATGGTGGCGATCGACATCGGCAGCCTTGATCAGAAAGCACCGCAGAGCGGTGACAATCATTCGACCATGCAGCATTGCTGGTGCTGTTCCGGATCGGCGCCCGTGGTGGCGTTGCCGGGGCATTCGCCGCAGCTGTATTTCGCCCGGTACGAAAGCAATCGCAGCGTGGCGCCCGCCGTGCTGCAAACTCCGACACCGCGCCAGCAATGGCCGAGCCTCAATCCCCGCGCGTCCCCTCTGGTTTGATTTGTTCCCGCATTTGACCTGCGTTTCAAATCGTTCTGGAGAACTGCCATGTTGAACAAATTCATCGTCATCGCTGCGCTGTTGCTGCCGGCGTGCTTCGCCCATGCCCACGAATACAAGGCCGGCGAGCTGGAAATCGCCCACCCGTGGTCGCAGGAGCTGCCGCCGAATGCGCCGACGGTTGCCGCGTATTTCATCATTCACAACGGTGGCAAAACCGCTGACCGCCTGCTGAGTGTCGACTCGCCCATCGCTTCAAAAGCCGAGCTGCACGAACACGTGATGCAGGGTGATCTGATGAAGATGCAACAGGTGCCGAACGTGGCCATCCCGGCCGGCGAGAACGTGACTTTCGCACCGATGGCCTATCACGTGATGCTGATGAATCCGACCGACCGCAGTCTGCTGACCGACGGCAAGCGCTTCCCGCTGACGATGCACTTCGAGAAGGCCGGTGACGTGACCGTCGAAGTCGCCGTGCAGAAGAAACCACCGCAGGACATGCCGGAACACGCGCACGCCCAATAACCGTTCCGGCAGACTCCGCCCGTGCGCCCGCGCAGCGCCAGGGCATCCATGCAACGCCGTCAGACCGGACACCTGACACGCGGCAGCTGGATCGCCCTGTTCGCCATGTTGATGATCTTCATCGGCCCGCTGATTTCTCAGTCGATGCCGATGGATCAGCACGCCTCGACATCCATGCAAATGAGCATGTCGATGGACATGGCGGGCATGGATCATTCCGCGCATGAGGCCAAACCCTCGGCCGAACACTGCCCGCCGCAATCCTCGCACCATGTGCTGTGGGAAAAGTGCGGCTATTGCAGCCTGCTGTTCAACTGCCCGGCGCTGACCGGTGGCGGCACGTTTGCCACGTTCAGCATCCCCCACGTCAATACGTTCACCACGCCCTCCCCGCGTCTGGGCCATGCCCGGCAGACCTTCTTCCCTGGCGCCCGCAGCCGCGCCCCGCCCGTCGCAGCGTAAACACCCACTTCTGATTGCACACGGTTGAGAAGACAGCTTCAGGCTGCCGGCCGTGTCGTTTACGACTGTTTGATGGAAATTGTCATGTCCAGGTTTTCTGCTGTCCCACGCTCGGGTTCTGCCCCGGCGTCCTTCGCCCTGAACGAATCGCGCATCCGTTTCAGGCACGCTACCGCCGTCCTTTGCGGCGTCCTGCTGTCCCCGCTGGTCCACGCCGATGAACATGCCGGCCACACCGAAGAACTGAGCCCGACGGTGATCACCGCCATCGCCCCGAGCTCGCCGCTGACCATCGTCACCAACCCGAAAGACCCGCGCCAACCGGTGCCGGCCAGCGATGGCGGCGACTACCTGAAGACCATTCCCGGCTTCGCCCTGGTGCGCAACGGCGGCACCAATGGTGATCCGGTACTGCGCGGGATGTTCGGTTCGCGCCTGAACATTCTCACCAACGGCAGCATGATGCTCGGCGCCTGCCCCGGCCGGATGGACGCGCCGACCTCGTACATCTCGCCCGAGACCTACGACAAACTCACCGTGATCAAAGGCCCGCAAACCGTGCTCTACGGGCCGGGTGCATCCGCCGGCACGATCCTCTTCGACCGTGAGCCGGAAAGCTTCGGCGAACTCGGCACACGGGTGAATGCCAGCGTGCTGGCGGGCTCCAACGGACGCTTCGACAAAGTCGTCGATGCAGCGGCCGGCGGCCCGTTGGGCTACGTGCGGGTAATCGGCAACACCGCGCACTCCGACGACTACCGCGACGGCAATAACGACACCGTTGCCTCGCGCTATGACAAGTGGAACGGCGACGTGGCGCTGGGCTGGACCCCGGACGCCGACACTCTGATCGAACTGACCGCCGGCAAGGGCGACGGCGAAGCGCGCTACGCCGGACGCGGCATGGACGGCTCGCAGTTCCTGCGCGAAAGCCTCGGCCTGCGTTTCGAGAAATCCAACATCACCGACGTGCTGGAGAAGCTCGAAGCGCAGGTCTACTACAACTACGCCGACCACGTGATGGACAACTACACCCTGCGCACGCCTTCCGGCACCGGGATGATGGCAGGCCCCATGGCGTCCAACGTCGACCGCCGCACCCTCGGCGCGCGGATCAAGGCCACCTGGCGCTGGGCCGATATCCAGCTGATCACCGGTCTCGATGCGCAGACCAACGAACACCGTCAGCGCAGCGGCATGGGCATCGATACCTACAAGGATCAGCCATACACCAAGGACGCCGATTTCCATAACTACGGCGTGTTCAGCGAGATGACCTGGTACGCCGCCGACCGCGACCGGCTGATCACCGGTGCCCGGATCGACCGTGCCTCGGCCAAGGATTATCGGCAGACCACCGGCTCGGGAATGATGTCCCGGCCGAACCCGACCGCCGGCGATACCCGCGCCGACACCCTGCCGAGCGGCTTCGTGCGTTACGAGCATGACCTGGCCGACAGCCCGACCACGCTCTACGCCGGCCTCGGCCACGCGCAACGGTTCCCGGATTACTGGGAGCTGTTTTCGCCCAAGTCCGGCCCGGCGGGTTCGGTCAATGCGTTCGATTCGATCAAACCGGAAAAGACCACCCAGCTCGACTTCGGCGTGAACTACAAGGACGCCGACCTCGAAGCCTGGGCCTCGGGCTACATCGGCGTGGTGCGCGACTACATCCTGTTCGACTACACCCCGACGATGATGGGCATGAGCACCTCCCGCGCCGAGAACATCGACGCGCGGATCATGGGCGGTGAACTCGGTGCCGCCTACAAGCTCACCGACAACTGGAAAGCCGATGCGACCCTGGCCTACGCCTGGGGCAAGAACAGCAGCGACGGCAAGGCCCTGCCGCAGATGCCGCCGCTGGATGCACGTTTCGGCCTGACCTACAGCGAAGACAACTGGAGCGCCGGCGCACTGTGGAGGGTGGTTGCCGCGCAAAACCGGATCGACCAGAACAAGGGCAACGTGGTCGGCAAGGATTACGACAAGAGTTCGGGCTTCGGCGTGTTCTCGCTCAACGGTGCCTACCGGATCAACAAGAACTGGAAGGTCAGTACGGGCGTCGACAACCTGTTCGGCAAGGCTTACGCCGAACACCTCAACCTGGCGGGCAACGCCGGGTTCGGCTACCCGGCCAACGACCCGCAAGCCATCAACGAGCCGGGGCGCACGCTCTGGACCAAGGTGGACATGAGTTTCTAAAAGCATCGCCAGCAGGCTGGCTCCCACATGGATCGAGTTGTACCACTGGGAGCTAGCCCTGCTAGCGATAGGTTGCGCAGCAACCGCAACAGACAACTAGAAGATCCAAGCCAAGCGGAGCACTCGTGATGAAACAGCCCAAACCGAATTTCTACAACCTGGCCTGGCGTTGGCATTTTTATGCCGGATTGTTCGTCGCGCCTTTCATGGTGATGCTGGCCCTGACCGGCATCATTTACCTGTTCAAGCCGCAGCTCGATTCGCTGATGTACAGCAGCCTGCTGAACGTCCCGGCCGGGCATCACACCGTACCGGCCGATGACCTGCTGCAAAAGGTCAAAAGCGCTTATCCACAGGGCCAGGTCACCCAGTACCTGCCACCCGCGAACGCCGAGCGCAGCGCGCAATTCGTGGTGAAGAATGCCGGCCAGGAGCTGAACGTATTCGTCGACCCGTACCACGGCGATATCCTTGGCGAGCAGGATGCCAAGCAGAACCTGCAGGCGCTCGCCCGGGCCATCCACGGCGAATTGATGATCGGCACCGTCGGTGACCGACTGATCGAACTCGCCGCCGGCTGGGGCGTGGTGCTGGTGGTGTCCGGGGTTTTCCTGTGGTGGCCGCGCGGTCAGGCCGCGGGGATTCTGTGGCCACGGCTGAACAGTCGCGGTCGCGTTCTGTGGCGTGACCTGCACGCAGTCACCGGTTTCTGGGGCGCCGCATTGCTGCTGGTGATGCTGCTCAGCGGCATGACCTGGACCGGCTTCTGGGGCAAGCAGTACGCCCAGGTGTGGAACGTGTTCCCGGCGGCGATGTGGAATAACGTGCCGACCTCCGACGTCGAGGCCGGCAGCCTCAATAACGCCGCCCGCCAGACCGTACCGTGGGCCATGGAAAATACGCCGATGCCGATGTCCGGCGACCACGCCGAACACATGGCCCACGGCGGCATGCAACACGGCCCCGCCGCACCGATCATCAGCCTGCAGGACGTGCAGAACATCGCCGTCGAGCGCAAGGTCGAGCCGGGCTACAGCATCACCCTGCCGACCACCGCCACTGGCGTATTCACCATCGCGGTGTTCGCCGACGACCCGCGCAACGATGCCACGCTGCATGTCGATCAGTACACCGGCAAGGTCTTGGCCGATGTGCGATTCGAGCACTACGGCGCCGTGGCCCGGGCCACGGAAATCGGCGTGATGCTCCATGAAGGCAAGATGTTCGGCACCTTCAACCAGATCATCGTGCTGCTGATCTGCCTGATGATTCTGCTCAGCGCCATCAGCGGCGTGGTGATCTGGTGGAAGCGCCGGCCACAGGGCAAGTTCGGCGTACCGCCGCTGCGCCACGATCTGCCGAAATGGAAAACCGGGGTGGCGATCATGCTGGTGCTGGCGGTGGTGTTTCCGCTGGTGGGGGCATCGCTGGTGGTGGTGTGGTTGCTGGATCGACTGCTGCTGTCGCGTCTGGGCCGGCAAACTGAATCTGCCTCAACTTCATCATGAAACAGGCGAGATGCGCGACCTAGACAGATCTTTAAACTGCCGGGGCTTAAACTCCGGCAATTTTTAGTGTTACTGTATAACACTAATTGCTGCTCTGCCCGCAGCCATGCATTGTCATGAGCCTGCGGGCTTTTCATTTGAAGAAGTGATCCACCGCCCCGATGAACAAGTACCTCTTGTCCAGCCTCTGTCTGTTCGCCCTGAACAACAGCGCCCATGCCGACAGCGCGCCGCTGACGTTGCCCACCGGCACCATCACCGCCCTGGCCAATGACGACCAGAACGTCAGCCTGACCACGCCGACCAGCGCCGGCTCGCGTCTGAACCTCAGCGCCATGGAAACCCCGGCCAGCGTCGAAAGCCTGAGCGGCGAGCAGGTCCGCGCCCGTGGTGATCGCAGCGTGCAGGACGCGGTGTCGCGCAGCACCGGCATCAGCCGAACCGGTACGCCGGGCGATGGCGGCACTTCGTTGCAGGCCCGGGGTTTTACCGGGCAGAGTTCGGTGATGCAGTTGTATGACGGCAACCGCATGTACACCGGCATGGGCACCGTGACGTTCCCGGTCGACACCTGGTCGGTGGAGCGCGTCGATGTGCTGCGCGGTCCGGCTTCGGTGCTGTATGGCGAAGGCGCGACCGGTGCGGTGGTCAACGTGATCCCGAAGAAGCCGTTCGAAGGCGAAATCGAAAACCATGTGCGTGTCGGCTACGGCTCGTTCGACCGCCAGCAGCAGGCGTTCGACAGCGGCGGTTCACTGACCGACACCCTGAGCTATCGCCTCAACCTCAATCGCCTGCGCAGCAACGGCTGGGTCGATCGCGGCGACTCGTCCAGCGACTTCATCAGCGCCGCCCTGCACTGGCAGGCCACGGACGACCTGACCTTCACCCTCGCCCACGATTACGGCGACCAGCGCCCGCAGAACTACTTCGGCACTCCGTTGATCAACGGCCAGTTGAAGGACAGCCTGCGCAACAAGAACTACAACGTGCGCGACGACAAGCAGCACTACAACGATCAATGGACGCGCCTGACCACGGACTGGCAGATCAACGATGCAGTCAGCGCCAGCAACGAACTCTATTACCTCAAAGCCCAGCGCCGCTGGCAGAACGCCGAGAACTACAACTTCGACGCCGGCAGCCAGCAACTCAGCCGCAGCGGCTACTTCGGTATCGGCCACAAGCAGGAACAGGTCGGCGACCGTCAGACCTTCACCTTCAAGCATTCGCTGTTCGGCCTCGACAGCCAGACCGTGACCGGTGTTGATTACAACCGCATCCGTTTTCAGCTCAACAGCAACTCGCCGTTCAACGACGTGTTGCCGAACGGCCAGCCGCTGGATCTGTATCACCCGCAACCTGGCTATTTCGAGAGCGCGAACCCGTACCGCGATCAATTCGACAGCACCACAAAGCAGATGTCGGTGTTCGCCGAAAACCGCACGCAACTGAGCGAGCGCTGGTCGCTGGTGACCGGTGTACGCCGCGACTATGTGCACGTGGATCGCACCAATCTGATCGACGACAGCCAGAGCAACAAGACCCTGACCGGCAACAACTGGAAGGCCGGTCTGGTGTTCGCGCTGACCCAGGACACCTCGTTCTACGGTCAGGTCGCCACCAGTACCGACGGTATCGGCGGTTTGATTTCCCTGAGCCCGAGCCAGCAGCAATATGACCTGTCCACCGCCCGGCAGACCGAGATCGGCATGAAGCAGCTGTTCTGGGATCAGCGTGGCGAGTTCACTCTGGCGGCGTATCGCATCGTGAAGAAGAAGCTGCTGACCGACGATCCGGGCAATCCGACGCTCAAGCAGCAGGTCGGCCAGCAGTCGTCGAACGGCCTGGAAGCCAGCCTCGATCTGCAACTGCCGAACGCCTGGCAACTGCAAGCCAACGCCGCCATCGTCAAAGCCAAGTACGATGATTTCGAAGAGGTGGTCGGCGGCGTACCGGTGTCGCGCAATGGCAATCGCCCGGTGGACGTGCCACGGCGCACGGCGAATCTGTGGCTGAGCAAGGCGCTGACCGATGACCTGAAGGCCGGTGCCGGTGTGCGTTATGTCGATGCGCGTTATGCCGACATGGCCAACCGCAACGAGCTGCCGAGCTACACCGTGATCGATGCGACGCTGTCGTGGAAAGCCCTGCGTAACACCACACTGGGCTTGCAGGTGAACAATCTGTTTGACCGGACGTACGCGCAAAGCCAATACAATGAGGGCCAGCAGTGGATTCTGGGTGAGCCTCGTTCGTTCTTTGTCACGGCTGACTACACCTTTTGACTCACGGGCCCCGCCCTCACCCTAACCCTCTCCCGGAGGGAGAGGGGACTGACCGAGGTGTTTGGGCAAGTTACACCGACGTGAAGGACCGAGCCGAACTCAGGATTTGAAGAGCATAAAGATCGGCTCCCTTCCCCCCTCGCCCCCTCTGGGGGAGAGGGTTGGGGTGAGGGGATGGATTTAACAGACAGACATAACCTTAGAAACCACACTAAACCTCACATGACCTCACTGACCCTCACCGATCTCGCCTGGTCCCCTCTGGGCCACGGCCACTGCCATCACCAGTTCCAGCTGCGTGACGCTTCGTTGCAAGTGGCCGCCGGTGAGTTCGTCGGGCTGATCGGGCCCAATGGCAGCGGCAAGACCAGCCTGTTGCGCTGCGCCTATCGCTTCAGTCAGCCGGAGCACGGTGAGGTCAGACTCGAGCACCACAACGTCTGGAAGCAATCCTCGCGCTGGTGCGCGCAACGCATCGCCGTGGTGCTGCAGGAATTCCCCGATGCCTTCGGCCTGACCGTCGAAGAAGTGGTCGCCATGGGCCGCACGCCGCACAAGGGCCTGTTCGACGGCGACACGCTGGAAGACCGCAATCTCGCCACCCAGGCCCTCAAATCCGTGGGCCTCGATGGCTTCGAAGATCACGCGTTCGCCACGCTGTCCGGCGGTGAAAAACAGCGTGTCATCCTCGCCCGCGCCCTGACCCAGCAACCGCAACTGCTGATCCTCGACGAGCCGACCAACCACCTCGACCCGCGTTATCAGCTGGAACTGCTGCAACTGGTCAAGCGCTTGCAGATCGGAACCCTGGCGAGCATCCACGACCTGAACCTGGCCGCCGCGTTCTGCGACCGGTTGTATGTGATCAACCACGGTCGCATCGTCGCCAGCGGCACGCCGCAAGAAGTGCTCACTGTTGAATTGCTGCGCGACGTGTTCGGCGTCGAAGCATTGATCGATCCACACCCCCTCCACGGCTACCCGCGAATCACCTGGATTACCCGACCATGACTGTGCGCCCCCTGCTTTGCCTCGCTCTGTTGCTGGGCACGACCCAAGCCTTCGCCGAGGCCACGAAGTACCCGCTGACGATCCACAGCTGCAACCGCGAAGTGACCTTCAAGGAAGCGCCGAAACACGCGGTCAGCCACGACATCAACATGACCCAGATGATGCTCGCCCTCGGCCTCAAGTCGAAGATGGCCGGCTACAGCGGCGTCAGTGGCTGGAAGTCGGTGACGCCGGAAATGCAGTCGCTGCTCGACGGTTTGCCGGAACTGGCAGCCAAGTACCCGTCGGTGGAAACCCTGCTCAACGCCAACGTCGATTTCTTCTTCGCCGGCTGGGATTACGGCATGCGCGTCGGTGGCGATCTCACGCCGCAAACCCTGCAACCGTTGGGCATCAACGTCTATGAACTGACCGAGTCCTGCGCCTTCGTGATGAAGCGCCCGGCCGCCACGCTGGAAGACACTTACAACGACCTGCGCAACCTCGGAAAGATCTTCGACGTGCAAGACCGTGCCAACGCACTGATCGCCGACATGCAAAGCCAGGTCGCGGAAATCCGCAAAGACCTGCCCGCCGAAAAACCGCGAGTGTTCCTGTACGACAGCGGCGAAGACCGCGCCATGACTTCCGGCCGTCTCGGCATGCCGCAAGCGCTGATCGACGCCGCCGGCGGGCGCAACATTCTCGATGACGTCGAAGCGAGCTGGACCCGGGTCAACTGGGAAACCGTGGTCGAACGCAATCCGCAGGTAATCGTCATCGTCGACTACAGCGAAATCACCGCCGAGCAGAAGATTGAATTTCTGCTGAAGAACAAGGCGCTGCAATCGGTGGACGCGATCAAGAACCAGCGCTTCATCGTCATCCCCTACGTGCAGGCCACGCCGGGGATCGACAACGTGCTGGCCGTTGAAACCCTGGCCAAAGGGTTCCACGGCGAATGATCAATCGTCGTTACGGCTGGCTGCTGATCGCCCTCGGCGCGGTACTGCTGGTGTCGTGCGTGGTGTCGCTGGGCTTCGGCCCGGCGCGGGTGCCGGTGGACGTGGTGTGGCGGATTCTGCTGCACAAGTTGTTCGGCCTCGGCGTACCGGACTGGAGCGCCGGCCAGGAACACATCGTCTGGCTGATCCGCGTGCCGCGCATGTTGCTCGGTGCATTGGTCGGCGCCGGGCTGGCGTTGATCGGCGCGGTGCTGCAAGCAGTGACACGTAATCCGCTGGCCGATCCGCACCTGCTCGGTGTCACTTCCGGCGCCACCCTCGGCGCAGTGATCGTGGTGCTGCACGTCGGTGAAATCGTCGGCCTGCTGACCTTGCCGATTGCCGCATTCATCGGCGCGCTGTTGAGCATGTTTCTGGTGCTGGGCATCGCCAATCGTCAGGGTCGGCTGGACAGTGATCGCCTGCTGCTGTGTGGCGTGGCGGTGTCGTTCGTGATGATGGCGATCGCCAATCTGCTGCTGTTCATGGGCGATCACCGGGCCAGTTCGGCAGTCATGTTCTGGATGCTCGGCGGCCTCGGTCTGGCGCGCTGGGAATTGCTCGCGGTGCCGGCGCTCAGCGTCCTGCTCGGGCTGATTCTGCTGATCGGCATGGCCCGTCCGCTGAACGCGTTGATGGCCGGCGAACAGACTGCGGTCACCCTCGGCCTGAATGCGCGGGCGGTGCGTCTGCGGGTGTTCGTGATTGCTTCGCTGATGACCGGGGTGCTGGTGTCGATCAGCGGCTCCATCGGTTTTGTCGGGCTGATGGTGCCGCACATCGCCCGGCGCCTGATCGGTGCAGAACATCGGCGCCTGCTGCCGGTGTGCGTGTTGCTCGGCAGTGTGTTTCTGGTGTGGGTCGATGTCGCCGCCCGCACGCTGATCGCTCCCGAAGACCTGCCCATCGGCGTCGCCACCGCGGCCCTCGGCGGACTGTTCTTCATCGGCCTGATGCGCCGCCGCTGAGCCTGCCTTAAACTGCGCGCCCGATTTATTCTCAGGATGAGCGTCATGTTGAAAGCAGCTGTTGTCGCGTTGCTGTTTGTGGGATCCAGCGCGGTGCTGGCAGATACGACCGTCGATGTCTCGAAGATCTACGGCAAGATCCAGTTCGTCAACTCGTACCCGGATTACAAAGTAAAGATCGATAACTCCTGGCCAGATCTGAAAGTGAAGCAAGTCACTCAGTGGCCAGACTCGGTGGGCAAATGGCAGATCGTTGATCAGTATCCCGATTACAAGATTCAGATCGTCGACTCTTACCCTGATTTCACCATCAAGTACGTGGACTCCTGGCCTGGCGTGAACTGACCTGTCACGCATCCCCGCTGCCGCCTCGCGGCAGCACCACAATGAAGCACTTCCCTGCACCATACCCTGCCGCCTGTCCCCTCCTGGTGCGCCGCCCCTGCGCAAAACCGCTCTGAACCGACCTTTTGCTGCCCGATCCCGACCGGGCACAGCCCTTGCAAAACAGCCTTCAGTCGTTCGCATCTGCCAACCATAAAAAACTTTAACGTTCGTGGAGATCGCACAATGAAGCGTCGCAGTTTGATCAAGGCTTTCACACTCACGGCATCCATTGCCGCGATGGGCATGACCTGGACGGTACAGGCCGCCGAGACCATCAAGGTCGGGATTCTGCATTCGTTGTCCGGCACCATGGCGATCTCCGAAACCTCACTCAAGGACATGGCGTTGATGACCATCGACGAGATCAACGCCAAGGGCGGCGTGAACGGCAAAATGCTGGAACCGGTGGTGGTCGACCCGGCGTCGAACTGGCCGCTGTTCGCGGAAAAAGGCCGGCAACTGCTGACTCAGGACAAGGTGGCGGTGGTGTTCGGTTGCTGGACCTCGGTGTCGCGCAAATCGGTGCTGCCGGTGTTCGAAGAACTCAACGGTCTGCTGTTCTACCCGGTGCAGTACGAAGGCGAAGAAATGTCGCCGAACGTGTTCTACACCGGCGCCGCGCCGAACCAGCAAGCGATCCCGGCGGTTGAGTACCTGATGAGCGAAGAAGGCGGCGGCGCCAAGCGCTACTTCCTGCTCGGCACCGACTACGTCTACCCGCGCACCACCAACAAGATCCTGCGTTCGTTCCTGCATTCCAAAGGCGTAGCGGACAAGGACATCGAAGAGGTCTACACCCCGTTCGGCCATAGCGACTATCAAACCATTGTCGCCAACATCAAAAAATTCTCGGCCGGCGGCAAGACCGCTGTGATCTCCACCGTGAACGGCGACTCCAACGTGCCGTTCTACAAAGAGCTGGCCAACCAGGGCCTGAAGGCCACCGACGTACCGGTGGTTGCGTTCTCGGTGGGCGAAGAAGAACTGCGCGGCATCGACACCAAACCGCTGGTGGGAAACCTCGCGGCGTGGAACTACTTCGAATCGGTCGAGAATCCGGTGAACAAGAAGTTCGTCGATGACTGGAAAGCCTACGCGAAGAAACACAACCTGCCGGGCGCCGACAAAGCCGTGACCAACGACCCGATGGAAGCCACTTACGTCGGCATCCACATGTGGGCGCAGGCGGCGGAGAAAGCCAAATCCACCGACGTCGACAAGGTCCGCGAAGCCCTCGCCGGCCAGACCTTCGCCGCGCCGTCCGGTTACACCCTGACCATGGACAAGACCAATCACCACCTGCACAAACCGGTGATGATCGGTGAGATCCAGGCCGACGGTCAGTTCAACGTGGTGTGGCAGACCGAAGGGCCGATTCGTGCGCAGCCTTGGAGCCCGTTTATTCCGGGGAATGACAAGAAGCCGGAGTATGCGGTCAAGAGCAACTGAGGCGGATTCAGACCTTGAGGCGGACTTGAGACCTTCCCCCTCACCCCAGCCCTCTCCCTCAGGGAGAGGGGGAAAGGGAGCAGATCTCCATCGTTTTCAAAGCCTGAGTTCGACTCGAATCTGAAGGTTGCAGCACATCGCTCAAACACCTCGGTCAGTCCCCTCTCCCTCCGGGAGAGGGTTAGGGTGAGGGGGCGGTTGAACAGGACACCATCAATGCCGACTGCCATCTACCGCTTTATCTGCGCCATCGCACTGCTGCTGCCGATGGCCGCTCATGCAGGCGACGCCGAAGACTTCGTCGCCGCCAATCCGACGCAGCAAGCCAAACTGCTGGAAGCCTGGGCCGCGCAGCCCGACCCGGCCCGTGTCGAACTGATCAACGCCCTGCAAAAAGGCGAACTGACTGTCGACAGCCAACCCAAAACCCTGCGCCTGAACAACCGCCTGCGGGGTCTGATCGACACCGCGCTGGCCAGCCACCAATTGCTCGCCGCCGACGCCAAAACCCGTCTGACTGCCGCGCAGCAATTGCAGAAAAGCGCCAAACCGGCGCAGCTGAAATTCCTCGACCGGCAACTGGCTGGCGAACAAGACGAAAGCGTCCACGCCGCCCTGAGCCTGGCGCTGGCCAATCTGCAACTGGTCGACACTGACCCGTCAGTGCGCCTCGCGGCCGTGCGTCTGCTCGGTGAAACCGGCGATCCGCTGGCCCGCACACGCCTCGAAGGTTTGCTCGAAACCGGCGTCGAGGCTGATGCCAATGTGCGCACCGCCGCCGAAACCAGCCTCGCCCAGGTCAAGCGCAAATTGCTGATCGGCGAACTGCTAGGCCAGGCCTTCAGCGGCATGTCCCTCGGTTCGATTCTGCTGCTCGCGGCACTCGGTCTGGCGATCACCTTCGGCCTGCTGGGCGTGATCAACATGGCCCACGGCGAGATGCTGATGCTCGGTGCCTACTCCACTTATGTCGTGCAGTTGATGTTCCAGCGCTACGCACCGCAGGCCATCGAGTTCTATCCGCTGATCGCGCTGCCGGTAGCGTTCTTCGTCACGGCCGCCATCGGTATGGCCCTGGAGCGCACGGTGATCCGTCATCTCTACGGCCGCCCGCTGGAAACCCTGCTCGCGACCTGGGGCATCAGCCTGATGCTGATTCAGCTGGTGCGTCTGGTGTTCGGTGCGCAGAACGTTGAAGTGGCGAACCCGGCATGGTTGTCCGGCGGGATTCAGGTGTTGCCGAATCTGGTGCTGCCGTACAACCGCATCGTGATCATAGCCTTCGCCCTGTTTGTGGTGGTGCTGACCTGGCTGCTGCTGAACAAGACACGCCTCGGTCTGAACGTGCGCGCCGTCACCCAGAACCGCAACATGGCCGCCTGCTGCGGCGTGCCCACCGGGCGTGTCGACATGCTCGCCTTCGGTCTCGGCTCGGGCATCGCCGGGCTCGGCGGCGTGGCGCTGAGCCAGATCGGCAACGTCGGCCCGGACCTCGGCCAGAGCTACATCATCGACTCGTTCCTGGTGGTGGTGCTCGGCGGCGCCGGCCAACTGGCCGGCAGCGTGTTCGCCGCCTTCGGCCTGGGCATCGCCAACAAGATTCTCGAACCGCAGATCGGTGCGGTGCTCGGCAAGATCCTGATCCTCGCGCTGATCATTCTGTTCATCCAGAAACGTCCGCAAGGCCTCTTCGCACTGAAAGGACGGGTGATCGACTGATGAATCAGCCATTGATGCTTACGGCCACACAAAAGGCCGGCCCCAAAGTCACCCTCGCTGTCGGTGCCGTCGTTCTCGCGCTACTGATCGCCCTGCCGCTGCTGTCGCTGTTGCCTTCGGACAGTGCGCTGTACGTTTCGGCCTACACCCTGACGCTGGTCGGCAAGATTCTCTGCTACGCCATTGTCGCCCTGGCGCTGGATCTGGTCTGGGGTTACGCCGGTTTGCTGTCGCTGGGCCACGGTCTGTTCTTCGCCCTCGGCGGTTATGCGATGGGCATGTACCTGATGCGTCAGGCCGCCGGTGACGGCTTGCCGGCGTTCATGACGTTCCTGTCGTGGACCGAGTTGCCGTGGTACTGGAGCGGCACCGGCAACTTCCTCTGGGCCATGTGCCTGGTGGTGCTGGCGCCGGGTTTGCTGGCGCTGGTGTTCGGTTTTTTCGCCTTCCGCTCGCGGATCAAGGGCGTGTATTTCTCGATCATGACCCAGGCCCTGACCTTCGCCGGGATGCTGCTGTTTTTCCGCAACGAGACCGGGTTCGGCGGCAACAACGGCTTCACCAATTTCCGCACGATCCTCGGTTTCGGCATCACCGAACCGGGTACTCGCGCGGTGCTGTTTCTGGCGACGGTGCTGTTGCTGGTGGCGAGCCTGTTCATCGGCTGGCGGCTGGCGCGCAGCAAGTTCGGCCGGGTGCTGACCGCGTTGCGCGATGCGGAAAACCGTCTGATGTTCTGCGGCTACGACCCGCGCGGTTTCAAGCTGTTCGTCTGGGTGTTGAGCGCGGTGCTCTGTGGCCTGGCCGGTGCGTTGTACGTGCCGCAAGTGGGGATCATCAACCCCAGCGAAATGTCGCCGACCAACTCGATCGAAGCCGCGGTGTGGGTGGCCCTTGGCGGGCGCGGCACGCTGATCGGCCCGCTGCTGGGCGCCGGAGTGGTCAACGGCATGAAGAGCTGGTTCACCGTGGCCTTCCCCGAATACTGGCTGTTCTTTCTCGGCGCGCTGTTCATCGTCGTGACGTTGTACCTGCCCAAAGGCGTGATCGGTCTGCTGAAGAAACGAGGTGAATCATGAGAGTCACGGCGAGCGCTGAATTCATGCTGGAACCGGCGTTTTTCCCGGTGGAGCCCAACAAGGACGAAGGCACCAGCCGCGACTCGATCGGCCTCGGGCAACGCGTCGGTCCGGGTCTCGACACCCGTCACGGCACGATCCTGACCCTGGAAGACATCAGCGTCAGCTTCGACGGCTTCCGGGCGCTGAACGCTCTTAACCTGTACATCGGCGTCGGTGAACTGCGCTGCATCATCGGCCCCAACGGCGCGGGCAAGACCACGCTGATGGACGTGATTACCGGCAAGACCCGTCCGAGCCACGGCAAGGCGTGGTTCGGCGAAACCCTCGACCTGACGCAGATGAGCGAAGTGCAGATCGCCCAGGCCGGCATCGGTCGCAAATTCCAGAAACCCACGGTTTTCGAAGCGCTGAGCGTGTTCGAGAACCTGGAACTGGCGCAGAAAACCGACAAGTCGGTGTGGGCCAGTCTGCGGGCGAAGTTGAGCGGCGAACAGAAAGACCGGATCAGCGAAGTGCTCGACACCATTCGCCTGACCACCTCGGTCAACCGCCCGGCGGGGCTGCTGTCTCACGGGCAAAAACAGTTTCTGGAAATCGGCATGTTGCTGATGCAGGACCCGCAACTGCTGCTGCTCGATGAGCCAGTAGCGGGCATGACCGACGCCGAAACCGAGTTCACCGCCGAGCTGTTCAAGTCGCTCGCCGGCAAGCACTCGCTGATGGTGGTGGAACACGACATGGGCTTCGTCGGCTCGATTGCCGATCACGTCACCGTGTTGCATCAGGGCAGCGTGCTGGCCGAGGGATCGCTGGAACAGGTGCAGGACAACGAGCGCGTGATCGAGGTTTATCTCGGCCGTTAGCCTGTCAATACACACCCCATGTGGGAGCGAGCCTGCTCGCGATAGCGATTTATCCAACAACACATCTGCTGCCTGATCTACCGTCATCGCGAGCAGGCTCGCTCCCACGGGGGATTTGAGGAGAGGCTGAACATGCTGCAAGTCGACAAGCTGCACCAGTACTACGGCGGAAGCCACATCCTGCGCGGCCTGAGCTTTGACGTGAAGGTCGGCGAAGTGACCTGCCTGCTCGGCCGCAACGGCGTGGGCAAGACCACGCTGCTCAAATGCCTGATGGGCCTGCTGCCGGCCAAGGAAGGCGCGGTGAACTGGGAAGGTAAACCGATCACCACGTACAAGCCGCATCAACGGGTACACGCCGGGATCGCCTATGTGCCCCAGGGCCGGGAGATCTTCGGCCGGCTGACCGTGGAAGAAAACCTGCTGATGGGCCTGTCGCGTTTCCCCGGCAGCGAAGCCAAAGAGGTTCCGGCGTTCATCTACGAGCTGTTCCCGGTGCTGCTGCAAATGAAACAGCGGCGCGGCGGCGACCTGTCCGGCGGCCAGCAACAACAACTCGCCATCGGGCGCGCATTGGCCAGCCGTCCACGGCTGCTGATCCTCGACGAACCCACCGAGGGCATCCAGCCGTCGGTGATCAAAGAAATCGGCGCAGTGATCAAGAAGCTCGCCGCCCGTGGCGACATGGCGATTCTGCTGGTGGAGCAGTTCTACGATTTCGCCGCCGAACTGGCCGATCAGTACCTGGTGATGTCCCGGGGCGAGATCGTGCAGCAGGGTCGTGGAGAAAATATGGAAAGCGAGGGTGTGCGCGGGCTGGTTACGATCTAATCTGTAGCGTCCTAACGATAATCAGAAAACATGAACTTACCTTTAGCGACTGCCCTGTTTACCCCGAGCTGGCATGCCGAGCTTGAGCTGGCCTACGCCCGCTTCGGCGATTGCACGCGCCCTGCCCGACGCCGGCACCTCGGCCCGCTGCGGGTGCAAAAGCATCTCTACGCCGAAGGGCCCGAGGTCTGCCAGCACATCATCGTTCACCCGCCGGGCGGCATTGCCGGCGGTGACCGGCTGAACATCAGCGCCCGCGTTGAACAGGATGCCTGGGCACAGATCACCAGCCCCGGCGCGGCCAAGTGGTATCGCGCGGCGTGCCCCGCCTATCAGTCGCTGAACCTGCATGTCGCCAACGGCGCGACACTGGAATGGCTGCCTCAGGAAACCATCGTCTACAGCGCCGCCCAGGCGCAACTCTCGACCTCGATCGAGCTTGAAGGCGATGCGCGGCTGTTCTACTGGGACGTGGTGGCCCTCGGGCGCCCGGCCAGTGGCGAGCGTTTCGACCTCGGGCATTTTCAGGCGCATCTGGATATTCGCCGCGATGGCCGGTTGCTGTGGCATGAACGCCAGCGCATCGTCGGTGATGATGGTCTGCTTGATTCGCCGATCGGGCTGGATGGCCATCCGGTGTTTGCGACATTGCTGGTGACCGGCGAAATCGACGCCGAACTGCTGGAGCGCTGCCGCTCGCTGGGGCATGAGGTGCGCGGGGATCTGACGCAATTGCCGGGGTTGCTGGTTGCGCGCTGCCTGGCCAGTGAAGCGTTGCTGGCGCGAGCGTGGCTTATTGAATTGTGGCGCTTGTTGCGGCCGAAATTGATGGGACGCGAGGCAGTACCGCCAAGAATATGGAACACCTGAAAACCAGCCCTCACCCCCCGCCCTCTCCCGGAGGGAGAGGGAGCCTGACCGAGGTGCCTGAAAAGAATTTGTTAACTCAAAAATGTTGCTGACTGAACTGGCCATAACAAACAACTGAGATCAGTCCCCTCTCCCTCGGGAGAGGGCTAGGGTGAGGGGGCGGTTCCAACTGACACCCCACTCACCGAAAGAACCACACAAATCTGCCCAAATGGATTTAAAACGATGGACCTGACCCCACGCGAGAAAGACAAGCTGCTGATCTTCACCGCCGGCCTCGTGGCCGAGCGGCGACTAGCCCGTGGCGTGAAGCTCAACTACCCGGAAGCCATGGCCTACATCTCGGCGGCGCTGCTCGAAGGCGCCCGGGACGGCCAGACCGTGGCCGAGCTGATGCACTACGGCACCACCCTGCTGACCCGCGATCAAGTGATGGAAGGCATCCCGGAAATGATCCCGGAGATCCAGGTCGAAGCGACGTTTCCCGACGGCACCAAACTGGTGACCGTCCACCAACCGATCGTCTGAGGCCGCGCCATGACTTACACCATCCGCGATGCCCTGCACGCCGACCTGCCGGCGATCCGCGACATCTACAACGACGCCGTGCTCAACACCACGGCGATCTGGAATGAATCCGCCGTCGATCTGGGCAACCGTCAGGCGTGGTTCAGCGCGCGCCAGGCCCAGGGTTATCCGATCCTGGTGATCGTCGACGCCGACAATACCACCCTCGGCTACGCTTCGTTCGGTGACTGGCGGCCGTTCGACGGCTTCCGCCACACCGTCGAGCACTCGGTCTACGTGCGTAGCGACCAGCGCGGTAACGGCCTCGGCCCGAAGTTGATGACCGCGCTGATCGAACGCGCGAAAACCTGCGGCAAGCACGTCATGGTCGCCGCCATCGAGAGCGGCAACGCCGCGTCGATCCGCCTGCACGAGCGCGCCGGTTTCATCACCACCGGGCAGATGCCGCAGGTCGGTACCAAGTTCGGCCGCTGGCTCGACCTGACCTTCATGCAACTGACCCTCAATCCTGGCGCGGAGCCGCCGCCCGCCAACAAGGAGTGACACCGATGAACCCCGCCCAACTGCGACGCGTCAATGCCGAAAGTTTTGCCCACTATCGTCAGGGCCTGATCGAGCTGCTGCTGGACGCTGTGGGTTATGGCGCCAGCGTCGGCTTCATGGCCGATCTGGATGCAACTCAGGCCCGCACCTATTTCGATGAAGTGCAGGACAACCTGAACAAGGGCAACGTCTTGCTGTGGGTGGTGGTCAAGGACGAACAGGTGCAGGCCAGCGTGCAACTGGGCCTGTGCCAGAAGGCCAACGGCCTGAACCGCGCCGAAGTGCAGAAACTGCTGGTGCGCGAACAGGCCCGCCGGCGCGGCCTCGGCCAGCAGTTGATGGAAGCGCTGGAACTGACGGCCCGCCAGTACAAGCGCGGCATGCTTTACCTCGACACCGAGGCCGGCTCCCCCGCCGAAGATTTCTACAAGGCCCTGGGTTACACCCGCGCCGGGGAAATCCCCGATTACGCCTGCGACCCGAACGGCACCTATCGCCCGACGGCCCTCTATTACAAAGTCCTGCAAGGAGCGAACTGATGATTCCCGGCGAATACCGGATCCAGCCCGGCGATATCGAACTCAACGTCGGTCGCCGCACGATCAGCCTGAAAGTGGCGAACAGCGGCGACCGACCGATCCAGGTCGGCTCGCACTACCACTTTTTCGAAACCAACGACGCCCTGACCTTCGACCGCGCCGCCAGCCGTGGCATGCGCCTGAACATCCCGGCGGGCACCGCCGTGCGCTTCGAGCCGGGCCAGAGCCGCGAGGTGGAACTGGTGGATTACGCCGGGCATCGGCGGGTGTTCGGGTTTGCCGGGCGGGTCATGGGTGACCTCTGAATTTTGCAGTGCCCCCATCGCGAGCAGGCTCGCTCCCACATTAAACCGAGTTCCTCCAGCTGGAATCCGATCCCCTGTGGGAGCGAGCCTGCTCGCGAAAGTGAGCGCAGCGAACGATCTCAAAACCAATTGAATTCCAAGGCGAACACATGAAGATCTCGCGTCAAGCCTACGCCGACATGTTCGGCCCCACCGTCGGCGACAAGGTGCGCCTGGCCGACACCGAGCTGTGGATCGAAGTCGAACAGGACTTCACCACCTACGGCGAAGAAGTGAAATTCGGCGGCGGTAAAGTGATCCGCGACGGCCAGGGCCAGAGCCAGTTGCTGGCCGCCGAAGTGGTCGACACGCTGATCACCAACGCGTTGATCATCGACCACTGGGGCATCGTCAAGGCCGACGTCGGCCTCAAGAACGGGCGCATCGCCGCCATCGGCAAGGCCGGCAATCCGGACGTGCAGCCCGGCGTGACCATCGCCATCGGCGCCAGTACCGAAGTGATTGCCGGCGAAGGCATGATCCTCACCGCCGGCGGCATCGACACCCACATCCACTTCATCTGCCCGCAGCAGATCGAAGAAGCGCTGATGAGCGGTGTCACCACCATGATCGGCGGCGGCACCGGGCCGGCCACCGGCACCAATGCCACGACCTGCACGTCCGGGCCGTGGCACCTGGCGCGGATGCTTCAGGCGGCGGATGCGTTCCCGATGAACATCGGCCTCACCGGCAAGGGCAACGCCAGCCTGCCGGAGCCGCTGATCGAGCAGGTCAAGGCCGGTGCCATCGGCCTCAAGCTGCACGAAGACTGGGGCACCACGCCGGCGAGCATCGACAACTGCCTGAGCGTCGCCGACCAGTACGACGTGCAGGTGGCGATCCACACCGACACCCTCAACGAGTCCGGTTTCGTCGAAACCACCCTCGGCGCGTTCAAGGGTCGCACCATCCACACCTATCACACCGAAGGTGCCGGCGGCGGCCATGCGCCGGACATCATCAAGGCCTGCGGTTTCGCCAACGTGCTGCCGAGTTCGACCAACCCGACGCGGCCGTTCACCCGCAACACCATCGACGAACACCTCGACATGCTGATGGTCTGCCACCACCTCGATCCGAGCATCGCTGAAGACGTGGCGTTCGCCGAAAGCCGCATCCGCCGTGAAACCATAGCCGCCGAAGACATCCTCCACGACCTCGGCGCGTTCTCGATGATCAGCTCCGACAGCCAGGCCATGGGCCGCGTCGGTGAAGTCATCACGCGCACCTGGCAGACCGCCGACAAGATGAAAAAGCAGCGCGGCCCGTTGCTTCAGGACGGCGAAGGCAACGACAACTTCCGCGCCAAGCGCTACATCGCCAAGTACACGATCAACCCGGCGATCACTCATGGCATCAGCCATGAAGTGGGTTCGGTGGAAGTCGGCAAGTGGGCGGATCTGGTGCTGTGGCGCCCGGCGTTCTTCGGCGTGAAACCGACGCTGATCCTCAAGGGCGGCGCCATTGCCGCGAGCCTGATGGGCGATGCCAACGCCTCGATCCCGACCCCACAACCGGTGCACTACCGCCCGATGTTCGCCAGCTACGGTGGCTCGCTGCACGCCACCAGCCTGACCTTCATCAGCCAGGCGGCGCAGGAATCCGGGCTGCCCGAAGCCTTGGGCTTGAAGAAGAAAATCGCCGTGGTCAAAGGTTGCCGCGACGTGCAGAAAACCGACCTGATCCACAACGATTACCTGCCGAACATCGACGTCGACCCGCAGACCTATCAGGTCAAGGCCGACGGCGTATTGCTCTGGTGCGAACCGGCCGAGACCCTGCCGATGGCCCAGCGTTACTTTCTGTTCTAGGTTCACCGACACACGGAAAAGGCCTCGGGCTCGCGCATGACGCGCGGACCGAGGCCTTTTCCGTGTCGATCGATTGTCTGAGGATGGCGGAACTCTCGAACGGTCGTGTGATTCTCGCCAGACGGACTACGCTTCGAGACGCACACTGCAATTCCCGTTCAGGTAATCCTTCATGCGTCTTTCCGGATTCATCGAAACCCATGTTGATGCAATCGTCGGTGAATGGGAAAAATTCGCCCGGACCATCACCCCCGCAGCCGACTTTCTCGACGGCCCGGCCCTGCGCGACCATGCCCGGTCGATCCTGCTGGCCGCTGCGCGCGACATGAGTAAACCCCAGACGCCCCGCGAGCAGGCGGCCAAGGCCAAAGGCGAAGGTCCGGAGAAGACTCCCAGCCTGGACAAGGCGGGTGCCAGCCACGGTGAACTGCGCCACACGGTGGGCTTTGATCTGGTCCAGATGACGTCCGAATTTCGGCATCTGCGTGCCTGTGTGATCCGGCTGTGGATTACCCATCTGAAATCACCGGACATGGCCGCTTTCCAGGACATGATCCGCTTCAACGAAGCCATCGATGAAGCCCTCGCCGAATCGACCGCAGCCTACGCCGAACAGGTCAATCGCTCGCGGGACATATTCCTCGCGATCCTCGGTCACGACCTGCGCGCACCGCTGCAAGCGGTCAGCATGTCGACCGAGTTGCTGATGCGTAAAACCACCCTTGAAGGCGATGCGCTGACCTGCGCGTTGAATATCAAACAAGGCGCGCGGCACATGGCGGCGATGGTCAGCGACCTGCTGGAACTGGTGCGCAGCCGTCTGGGCAAGAACCTGCCGATCGAAACGGCGCTGATGGATCTGGCCGACACGGCGCGGGCAGCCATCGCCGAAGCCTGTGCCGGTAACCCGGAGTGTGATCCGACATTGAAGATCGAGGGCGACACCCGGGGCATGTGGGATGGCGCAAGACTCGACCAACTGCTGCAAAACCTGATCGGCAATGCCTTGCAACACGGGTCTGAGCCGCGGGAGGTGATAGTGACGCTGACGGGAAAAGCGGATCATGTGCTCCTGACCGTGCACAACTACGGCGACCCCATCCCCGAAGAAGCCATCGGTACCATTTTCGACCCCTTGGTACGCAGCTCCGACGAAGAACTCGGCCAGCCATCGACCAGCCTCGGTCTGGGCCTGTTCATCGTCAAGGAAGTGGTGACCGCCCACGGCGGGACGATCGAAGTCAGCTCAAGCGAAACCGAAGGGACGCTGTTCAGCGTGATGCTGCCAAGGAAGAGCTGAAGCGGTCACTCGACCACCAGCCGCCCCAACCGCTGACGCAGCATGCGGTTCTCGGCCCGCAGCTCCTGCACTTCTTCCAGCAGGTCCAGCGCCAGGGCGACGCCTTCCCATTCCAGCTCCAGGTCGCGCCGCAGCTTGGCGGCGCGTTTGGCCAGTGCCAGTTCGTAGTCGGTGAAGCGCCATTCCCGGGGCTGCGCGCCCTGAGGTTCGAGGATGCCGTGTTCGACGATTTCGATCACGTAGACGTCCGACAGGTCGGCCGCCTCACAGAATTCTGCCATGTCCAGTTGAACGATCAGGGGGCTGCTCATGATGGGCTACTCCGTCGTCAGTATCAGAAGTTCTCTCGCGGATTGAAGGCGGCCTTCTTCGCCAGTTCTTGCCACAGCGCCTTGACGTCATCGCCGGCGGCTTTCGGCATCACGGTCTTGAGCTGGACGAACAGGTAACCGCGTTCGCCGGCCTTGTTCTGCAGACCGTGGCCCTTGGCGCGCATGCGCTGGCCGTTCTGGCTGCCGGCCGGCACCTTGAGGTTGATCTTGCCGGTCAAGGTCGGCACCGCCACTTCGGTGCCCAGCGCCAGTTCCCACGGCGCCAGCGGCAGAGTGATGATCAGGTTTTCGCCTTCGACATCGAATTTCGGGTGCGGCGCGAAACGAATTGTCAGGTACAGATCGCCGTTGGCGCCGCCACCGATGCCCGGCGCACCCTGGCCCTTGAGGCGGATGCGCTCGCCGTCGGTCACGCCCGCCGGGATCTTCACGTTCAGGCTCTTGCTGGTGTTACTGACGTGCTGGCCGCTGGCGTTGTATTGCGGCACCTGGAAGCTGATCTTTTTCGATTCGTTCGACAGGGTTTCTTCCAGGAAAATCGGCAGTTCCAGTTCCACGTCTTGCCCTCGGCGCCCGGCGCTGCGGGATTGCCGGCCAGCGCCGCCACCGAAACCGGGGCCGCGATTGCCAAAGATCGAACTGAAGAAGTCCGAGAAATCACCCGTTTCGCCACCACCGCCGCCGAAGCCGCCACGGCTCTGCCAGCCCGGTGGGCCCTGGAACGGCTGACCGTGCTGGCCGTAGCGACGCAGGTCGTCGTATTCGGCGCGCTTGTCGGCGCTTTTCAGCGCTTCATAGGCTTCCGAGGCGTCCTTGAACTTGGCCTCGGCGTCTTTTTCCTTGCTGACATCGGGGTGGTATTTGCGCGCGAGCTTGCGATAGGCAGCCTTGATTGCCTTGTCGTCAGCCGTCGGCTCCACGCCGAGTATCTTGTAATAGTCTTTGAAGTCCATCGAAGGAATCACCATCCGTTATCGATTTCGCGCCGTTGCCAGCATGCGCCGATTCGCGCAAGGCCGGTTGACCGATCTCAAGGTTGTGACCGGGTGGCGCAGCAGAAGTTTATCGGCAGTGGACGGCGGTTCTTGCGACCGCCGGTGTGTCTGCCGGCCCATGCCAGCAAGTTTGGGGCAAAGCGCCGACTTTCAAGCAAGCTTAGACGCGAAATAGCGGATGACCGGCCTTCGAATCTGTCGCGCACTGACATACACTGCGCGGCCGTTTTTTTGACCGGAACCGAAAGACATGAAAGACGCCTCTCCAGCCCGTGCCTGCGGCATCGACTTTGGCACGTCCAACTCCACCGTCGGCTGGCTGCGCCCCGGCATGGAAACGATGATCGCGCTGGAAGACGACAAGATCACCCTGCCGTCGGTGGTCTTCTTCAACATCGAAGAACGCCGCCCGGTCTACGGTCGCCTCGCGCTGCACGAATACCTGGAAGGCTATGAAGGCCGGCTGATGCGCTCGCTCAAGAGCCTGCTCGGTTCCAAGCTGATCAAGCACGACACCAGCGTCCTCGGCACCGCGATGCCGTTCAAGGACCTGCTCGGGCTGTTCATCGGCCAGCTCAAGAGCCGTGCCGAAGCCGCCGCCGGTCGTGAGTTCGAGCAGGTGGTGCTGGGTCGCCCGGTGTTCTTCGTCGACGACGATCCGCTGGCCGACCAGGAAGCCGAAGACACCCTGGTGGAAGTGGCGCGCAAGCTCGGTTTCAAGGACGTTTCGTTCCAGTACGAGCCGATCGCTGCGGCCTTCGACTACGAGTCGACCATCGAAAAGGAAGAGCTGGTACTGATCGTCGACATCGGCGGTGGTACGTCGGACTTCTCGCTGGTGCGCCTGTCGCCAGAGCGTCGGGGCATGGATAACCGTCACGACGACATCCTCGCCACCGGCGGCGTGCACATCGGCGGGACCGACTTCGACAAGCAATTGAGCCTGCAAGGCCTGATGCCGCTGTTCGGCTACGGCAGCCGCATGAAGAGCGGCGCGTTCATGCCGACCAGCCACCACATGAACCTGGCGACCTGGCACACCATCAACTCGGTGTACTCGCAGAAGTCGACCCTGGCCCTGGGCAGCATGCGCTATGACATCGAGGACACCGGTGGCATCGACCGTCTGTTCAAACTGATCGAACAGCGCGCCGGGCACTGGCTGGCGATGGAAGTGGAAGAAACCAAGATTCATCTGACCCACAACGACAGCCGCCACGTGCCGCTGGACCGGATCGAATCCGGACTGAACGTCGAGTTGACCCGCGCCCTGTTCGAATCGGCCATCGAGGCGCAGCTTGAGCGCGTGCGTAGCAGCGTCACACAACTGCTGGCGGACGCCAATGTGGCGGTGGGTCAGGTCGATACGGTGTTCTTCACCGGCGGTTCCAGCGGTATTCCGGCGCTGCGCAACAGCGTTTCGGCGATGCTGCCGAACGCGCGGCATGTGGAAGGGAATATCTTTGGCAGCATCGGCAGCGGTCTGGCGATTGAGGCCATGAAGCGTTATGGCTCGATGAACTGATCCAAAAGCGGCGGTGCGCCCTTCGCGAGCAAGCCCGCTCCCACAGGTTCAGTGTGATCCTGTGGGAGCGGGCTTGCTCGCGAAAGGGCCTCTGACGCTATAAAGTCTGAATCAAACCATCCCGCCCAGCTTCAACTCACTCTTCAGATACGCGTAATAAATCGGCCCCGCCACCACCCCCGGCAGGCCGAACGCGGCCTCGAACACCAGCATCGCCAGCAGCAACTCCCAGGACTTGGCACTGATCTGCCCGCCGACGATGCGCGCGTTGAGGAAGTATTCGAGCTTGTGGATAAAGATCAGGTAGCCCAGCGCGGCAACCGCCACCCAGATCGACAGCGACAGGCCGACGATGGTGATCAGCGTGTTCGACATCAGGTTGCCGATCACCGGCAAAAGACCGAGCAGGAACGTCAGCACGATCAGGGTCTTGGTCAGCGGCAGCTTGATCCCGAACAGCGGCAGGATCACCGCCAGGAAGATCCCGGTGAAGAAGGTGTTGAGCAGGGAAATCTTGATCTGCGCGAAGACAATGTTGCGAAACGCCTGAACCAGCAGGTGCAGACGGTCGAACAGTGCGGCCGCCAGCGGCTTGCGTTTGGTGACATCCGGCACGCGCTGCAGGGCGATGATCGCGCCGAGCACCATGCCGATCAGCAAGGTCACGAACATGTGCGCCGCGTCCTTGCCCACCAGTTGCAGCTCGGACAGATGCTTGCTCGCCCACTCACCGATGGCCACACGGAACTCGGCGGCGCTGGCGGGCAAGTAGCTGTCGAGAAACGGCGGCAGTTGCCCGCGCGCACGGTCAACCACACCCATGAATTTGTCGAGGGAAGCCCCGGGATTTTCCGCCTCGTGCAGCAGGAAACTGATGGCCCCGGCAAAGATCAGCGCCAGCACACTCACCACCAGCGTGCCCAGCAATGCCACCGCCAACCACCGTGCGCGGCGGCCTTCGATAAGCCGTTGCAGTTGCGGAGTGAGCATGTTGACCAGCTCGAACACCAACAAACCGGCCAAAAGACTGGGCAACAGACGCAACGGCAGCACCAGCAGCAAACCGCCGAAAATGATGATGCAACTGACCCAGAACACAACATGACGCTCAGAAAACGTTGGCATACAGCCTCAAAACGAACGGCGTAAAAGGATTGGCAGTCTGCCAGCGATCCTTGGGGAGCACTAGGGATATGCGGTGTTTGTGGGTTTCGGGCTTGGCTTGATAACCAGCCCTCACCCTAGCCCTCTCCCGGAGGGAGAGGGAACCGATCGCGTCGATTTAGAGAACTTCAGCAACCTGACAGTCCAAGTCGATTCAGGATTCAGCACCGCACGTTCAGGTCGGCGCAAATACCAGCCATCCCCGAATCGGTCCCCTCTCCTTCTGGGAGAGGGTTAGGGTGAGGGCCAGACCTGAGGCCGAACACATCTGCCAGTCACCACTCAAACCCGCTTTATTTCTTCTTCAGGCAATCACTCATGAACGCCTTGCGCGCATCGCCCGTCAGCGCCTTGGTCTTGGCATCGGCATTACAGGTTTTCATCTTTTCCTGCTGCGGAGTCAGGGTCTTGGCGTCATTGGCCGCTGGCGCTGCCTTCAGGCAAGTGCTCATGAAGGCTTTGCGCTCGTCGCCCTTGAGGCTCTTGGCCGTGGCGTCGGCGTTGCAGGTGGTCATCTTGTTCTGTTGCGCCGTGGCGGCAAAACCCTGGGAGCACAGCAGCAGACCGATCATCAACAAAGGGACACGCAGCATCTTCATGGAGTTTTCTCCTTGTCGCCGCATCGATGGATACGGCCTCCGGCTGAGTGTAGTCAAAGCTTGTTACACCTTCCTGCTCTCCAGGTGACTGCGCCGGTATTGCTCCGGCGTACACCCGGCCTGACGGGCGAACATGGCGATGAACGCCGAGCCGCTGCTGTAACCGAGATCGAAGGCGATTTCCTGCACGCTGCGCGAACTCTCCAGCGCCTCGATGGCGGCGAGATAGCGCAAGCGCTGGCGCCACTCGCCGAAACTCATCCCCAACTCACGCACGAATTGCCGGGCCAGGGTGCGCTCGCTGACATGCACCTGCGCCGCCCAGTGCGCCAGCGGCTCGTTGTTGCCGGGCTCGGCCTGCAGGGTTTCGAGGATGGTCAGCAAACCGGGGCTGCTGGCATAGGGCAGATAACATTGATGAACCGGCGCCTGGCGCAGTTGATCCACCAGTACCTGAGCCAGGCGCTGGTCGGCGTCGAACGCGGGGATCTTCACATCCCGGGCGGCGAAGTCCTTGAGGATCGCCTTGAGAATATCGCTGATTGCCAGCGTGCAAGCCTGCGCCGGCAAGTCCGCGCAGACCTCGGGCGCCAGGCACACCGCCCGATAATTCACCGGCTGATGGCTGTAGAAACTGTGCTCGACCTGCGGTGGCACCCACACCGCGTATTGCGGCGGCGACATGAAGCGGCTGCCGTCGACATCCATGTGCAGCACGCCGTGGGCTGCGTATTCCAGGGTGCCCCACGGGTGGCGGTGCGGCGCGGCGTATTCGTGGGCGTTGAAGTCGGCGTAGCGGAAGTACACCGCCGACGGCAATTCGCTGAAATCCAGCAGATCGATGTGTTTACTGTTCATGCTGTCCGGAATCAGGGGCGGGTTGTCCGGTTCGCAGTATAGGCCTGCATCCAGACAGGGGATAATCACCGTTCATCAACGTACTGGTTTCTCCTCCCATGCAATACGCGTTTCCCCTGCTGGCGATTTTCATCTGGGCCGGCAACACCGTGATCAACAAACTCGCGGTCGGTGCGATCTTCCCCGCCGAAATCGGCTTCTATCGCTGGCTGCTCGCCGGCCTGCTGTTCACCCCGTTCATGCTCAAGAAGGTAATTGAACACTGGCCGCAGATCCGCCCGAACCTGGGCAAGATCTTCATCCTCGGCGTGCTGGGCATGGCGGTCTACCAGAGCCTGGCTTACTTCGCGGCGACCATGACCAGCGCCACCAACATGGGCATCATCCTGTCGCTGATGCCGTTGATGTCGCTGGCCATGGCAATCATCAGCCTCGGTCAGCGCCTGACCGCCGGTGCTCTGGTCGGTGCGGTGCTGTCATTCGCCGGGGTGCTGGTGGTGGTGTCGTCCGGCAGCCTCGGTGCGTTGCTGCAACACGGGGTGAACCTGGGTGACGCGATGATGCTGATCGCCACCCTCGCCTATGCGATCTACAGCACCCTGCTGAAAAAATGGCAGCTGCGCCTGCCGCCGCTGGTGTTGCTGTACCTGCAGGTGCTGGTGGCGGTGGTGGTGTTGTTTCCGTTGTACGCCATGTCGCCGAAAACCGGCCTGACCCTGCAGAACATTCCGCTGGTGCTGTACGCGTGCCTGCTGGCCTCGATGCTCGCGCCGCTGGCGTGGATGCAGGCCGTGCAGCGTTTGGGACCGAGCCGGACCACGCTGTTCTTCAACCTGCTGCCGTTGATCACCGCGCTGATTGCAGCGGTGGTGCTGAAGGAACAACTGGCGATGTATCACCTGGTCGGTGGCTTGCTGACGCTGGGCGGGGTGATTCTTTCCGAGCGCTGGACCACAGTTCTCGGTCGCTCCCGCACTCCGAGCGCGGCCTAAACCCCGGCGGCTTTCAACCGCGCCGCATGCTCGACGAACAGCCGCACCGGGTCCGCCCCTTTGCCGACCAGCCCCAGCGACTGGTTGACGATGTCGAAGTGATCCATCGGGTAGTCATCGCCGATGACCGTACCGAGGTGCGAGCTGTAGCGTCCGACCATGCCGTCGCACTGCCCCGGCTCGCGCACGAAGGTTTTGGCGAACAACCGACAGCTGCGGTTGGTGCCGTCGAACAGGTTGCCGCCACGGTCGGTCTTGCCCGGCTGCAAGGTGCCGGACCATGAGTAATAACGCACCCCGTTGACCTCCTCTGGCCCGTGCCCGCCCCACGTATCAGGCAGGCCCTGTGGATAACGCTGGTTGAACAGCGCCACGCCTTCGGTGGTCAGGGAGTTGTGCGAGGCGTGGATATCCACCGGCAGTTTCGGCCCGTGGTAACCGGTTTCCATAAGTGCCATCAGCCAGCCGACAAAGCGCAACAGCGCCTCGAGGATGCGACCCCGGGCGCTGTCCGCCGGATAGTGCTTCGCCAGATAGTCGGCCAGCTCCGAACCATGATTGGGCCCGGCCACCGAGGTCACCGATGCCACCAGATCCGGGCGTTTGGCTGCCGCATAACGCGCCGTCAACGAGCCCTGGCTATGGCCGAACAGATTGACCCTGGCCGCACCGGTCTCGCGCAGGATTTCATCGATCCGCGCCAGTAACTGTTCGCCGCGCACCTCGGTGGAATTGAGCGGCGACACCTGCACCGCAATCACCGTCGCCCCACCCCGGCGCAACGCTTTGATGATCCCGTACCAGTACGGGTACAGCACCAGACGGATGAAACCGAGCATTCCCGGCACCAGCACCAGTGGATAACGTGTGGCCGATTCCTGCGACATGGGCAGACATCCCTGTGGTCGGTGGGTGGATGCATGACGTGCAAAACGCCCGCCAAGCATCCTCCTCGATGATGACAAGTCCACGACCAGCCTACTTCAGCCCCACCACCCCCGCCACAATCAGCCCTACCGACAACAATTTCACCAGTGTCAGGCTCTCGCCCAGCAGCGCGAAACCGAGAAACACCGTGCCGAGCGAGCCGATGGCGGTCCAGATCGGATAGGCGATGCTCACCGGCAGCTCGCGCATGGCCAGGGTCAGGAAATAAATCCCGCCCACCGCCGCGACCACGGTAATCAGCGACGGCCACAGCCGGGTGAAACCCTCGGCGTACTTCATGCCCATGGCGAAGGTGACCTCGAACCCGGCCGCGATCAGCAGAAACAGCCAGGCCACTTAGAACTCCCGGGCCAGGTCGAGCAAGCGCTGCTCGGCCTCGGCCACTGACACCGCAAAGGTGCGTTCGGCGGATTCTTCGCCCTCGGCCGCGACCACCGTGACGTCGTTGATGCCGATGAACCCCAGTGCCGTGCGCAGCCACGGATCGGCGTGGTTCAGCGCCTCCAGCTCGCCGCCCGGGCCGAATCCAAAACCGCCGCGACTGGTGACGATCAGCGCTTTCTTGCCCTTCAGCAGCGGCGTGTATTGGGCTACGCCGTTGTCCAGGGTGTGGTCGAACGTCAGGCCCAGACGCACGATCTGATCGACCCAGGCCTTGAGGCCGCTGGGCACGTTGAAGTTGTACATCGGCGTGGAAATCAGCAGCAGGTCGTGATCGAACAACTCGCCCACCAGTTGATCGCTGAGGGCCAGATCGGCCTGTATCGACAGCGGCCGGGCTTCGGGCTCCGGATAAAACGCTGCGGCGACAAACGCCTCGTTGACCGCCGGAATCAGTGCACGCCCAACCTCGCGGCGGGTGACTTGCGCCTGCGGATGACGGACTTGCCAGGCACTGAGAAAACTTTCCGCCAGGCGCCGCGAATGGGAACGCTCACCGCGTGGACTGGCATGGATCGCAAGAATCTTGCTCATCTGAAACTCCTTGGGACTAGACTTGAGTGACTGTGTGGCGCCAGATTGCAGGCAGCACTTCTTTACCTCAAATGAGCAAAAATCAGTCTGGATGAATTTATTTCATCCATGGAGTTTTCCATGTTCGCTTCACTGCCACTGACCGCCCTGCGCGCCTTTGAATCCGCTTCACGGCTGTTGAGCTTCAAGGCGGCCGCCGAAGAACTGGCGGTGACGCCGACGGCGATTTCCCATCAGATCCGTTCGCTGGAGGACTGGCTCGGCGTGGCGCTGTTCGAACGCCTGCCGCGTCAGGTGCGCCTGACCGAGGGCGGCGAGCGGCTGTTCCGCAGCCTGCACGGCGCGCTATTGGAAGTGGCACAAAGCGTCGACACCCTGCGCCCGCAACGCAGCGGCAGCAGCCTGACGCTGTCGACCACCGCCGCCTTCGCCGCGCTGTGGCTGGTGCCGCGACTGGGGCGGTTTTATGCGAAACACCCGAACATCAATGTGCGGCTGGACACCCACTGCGAAGTGATCGATCTGCATCAGGACGCCAGCGTCGATCTGGTGCTGCGCTACAGCCTCGACGATTACCCGAACCTCTACGGGTTGTGTCTGTTCGATGAATCGTTCGGCGTGTACGGCTCGCCGGAGCAGGTGGCGCTGGCCGCCCGTCGCACGCCATCGCTGATCAGCGTGCACTGGCATAACTCGAAGTTGTACGCCCATGGCTGGGAAGCGTGGTGCGGCAAGTCCGGCGAGAACTGGATGAATCAGCATCCGGTGATCCGTGAATACGACGAAGAGCACTACGCCCTGCAAGCGGCCATCGCCGGGCAAGGGCTAGTGCTGGCAAGCAATATTCTGGTGTCGGAGAGCGTCGCCAGCGGGCTGCTGGTACCGTTCAAGGGCGAGGTTCAGGTCGATGGCGCGGGCTACAGCGCACTGTGCGTGCCGGGGCGCGAGCGGCATCCGCCGGTGCGGGCATTCTTCGCCTGGTTGCAGGAAGAGGCGCAGTTGTCAGGGCTGGCGCCAAGATCCGCGAAAAATACATAAAACTTTTTGCAGCGCGCATCACTCACAACCTGGGTAGCGATCACGTCGACAGAACGTGGCGCCAATCGGATTAGCCTCCAGGAGACTGAAATGAGTGACCTGCATTTGTCTGATGTTCAAACCCTGCGCGAGCGCGCACGACAACACGTCGAAAACGGCGCAGTGACCGAAAGCTACAGCGCCAATCGAGAAGAAGTGCTGCGTCTGCTCAACGAATCGCTGGCCACCGAACTGGTCTGCGTCTTGCGCTACAAGCGCCACTACTTCATGGCCAACGGCCTGAAAGCCAATGTTGCCGCCGACGAGTTTCTCGAACACGCCACTCAGGAAGCGGCTCACGCCGACCGCCTCGCCGAGCGCATCGTGCAACTGGGCGGCGAGCCCGAGTTCAACCCGGATCTGCTGTCGAAGATGTCCCACGCGCAATACGTGGCGGGCAAAACCCTGAAGGAAATGGTCTACGAAGACCTGGTGGCCGAACGGATCGCCATCGACAGCTATCGCGAAATCATTCAGTACATCGGCGAAAAGGATCCGACCACGCGCCGGATCTTCGAAGATATTCTGGCTCAGGAAGAAGAGCATGCCGATGACATGGCGGACATCCTGAAAGACCTCTGATTCCTCCAGATCCAATCGCGGGCAAGCCCGCTCCCACAGGTTTTCGCTGAACCTATGGGAGCGGACTTGCCCGCGATAGCTTTCTGATAAACGCTAAAGAATCATTTGGTGGGTTTGACGGTCACGGGTGCCTTGCCCGCCTTCATCTGCTCCAGCAACGGCGCGCACTGGTTCGGCTCGCCACCGCTCGGCGCCACCAGCGCCAGCAGCCCCGCCGCCGGTGCGGCGATCACGCCCAGCGCCACCATGCCGGCACCGCGCAGCATCAGCGGCACCGCTTTCACACCGGCATCCGGCTTGATGAACTTGCCGCGCACGTACAACGGTGAACGCAGGGAAATCAGACGCCAGCCTTTGGATTCCGGCGTCACAGTCAGGTCCAGTTGCTCGGTGGCCATGTTCGCGGTGCCGTCGATGTAGATGATCGCGTTCTCGGTATCGAACACGAACAGCCGCGTGGTCGCCAGGCCGGTCTTGATGTCGAAGTCCGCCGCCGCGCAGTTGATCTTCACTTCCTTGTCGCCGAAGACCTTGCCGACCACGTAGTTGCCGACGTTGAGTCCCGCCAGCTCCATCAGTTCACGACTGATGGCGCCGTCGTTGATCAGCATCTTCAGATTGCCGTTGGCGCCGCCCAGCAGTTTGGCCACCGAGTTGCCGCGACCGCTGATGTCGGCATCGCCGTTGAGCTCGCCGAAACTGGTCTTCATCGGCTCGAAGGTCGGGAACAGCTGCTTGAGCTTGAACTTGCGCGCGGTCAGCTTCGCCCGGCCTTCCAGCGGCTCGGTGCGACCATTGAGTCGGATCTGCGCATCAAGGTTGCCGCCGGCCACGCCGAAGCGCAGCGGTTCCAGGCTCAGTTCGCCGTCATTGAGCTTGAGGTGGGTATAGAGGTCGGTAAACGGCAGCTTCTCACTGTGGACGATGCGTTTGCCGGTGAATTCGACGTCGGCGTCCATCGCCCGCCAGCGGTCGGTCTTGAACTCCTCCACCGGCAGAACCTTGTCCGCCGGTTGCTTGCTCTCGCCACCACGGGCCTTTTGCTTGTCGTTGGAATCCGCGCCAATCAGCGGCGCGAGGTCGGCGAACAGCAGTTGATTGGACAGCAACGCCCCGCTGAGTTTGGGCCGTGGCTGGCTGGCGACGTAGGCGAGGTCGCCGTGAATGTCGCTGCCGCCGATCTTGCCGTTGAACTGCTCGTAGCGGAACTGCGCGCCGTCCGGTTCATGCAGCTTGGCAATCAGATGACCGTCGGTGGAATACGGCGGCGTGTCCGGCAGGGTCACGCCGGTCAGCGGATAGAGATTGCCGAGGCTGGCGCCCGCCAGTTTCAGGCGCAGGTCGAGGGCGCCGAGGTTGAGCGGATCGGTCAGGGTGCCGGCGAGTTCGATGCTGGTGTCGCCGATCTTCGCCTGGGCCTGCAGCGGGAACGGTTTGGCTGCGTCCTGCAGGGCCAGCAGGCCGCCGACCTTGCCTTGTCCGGTGAGTTTCTGACCGTGGTACTGGCCGGTGACTTTTAGTGCAAAAGCGTAATCCTGCGGTGCGCCGCCCTTTTCCAGCGCGGTTTTCGCCGCTTTGTCGCCGACGATTTCGCTGAAGGGAATCGGCTTGCCCAGCGGATCGATCAGCAAATCGAGATTGGTCTTGAGGGTCTGGTCGTCCAAGGTGACGTGCCCCTTGTCGAAACCGATGGCGCCGATGTCCACCACCCAGTTCGACGGTTCCGCATTCGGGTCCTTGGGATCGAATTTGAACGTCCAGTTGGCGCGGCCGTCGGCCAGACGCTGCAATTGCGCGTTGGGTTCGGTCAGGTCAATGCGCGGGATCGTCACCCGTTGCGCCAGCAAGGCCAGAGGCGAGATGCGCAGCTCGACTTTTTTGAGGGTGACCATCTGCGGCTGCTTCGACCAGTCCGGGTTGCCCAGGGTCAGATCTTCGGCCACCACATGCGGCCACGGCACCCAGGCGCGCCAACCGCCCTCGTCGAGTTCGCGCCGCCAGACCACCGACAGGTTGCCGTTGATGGCGAACGGTCGATGCAACTCTTCCGAAACTTTGGCATTGAGCGGCGGTTTGATCCGGTTCCAGTCGAAGAACACGATGATCAGGACCAGCACCGCCAGCAACAGCACGAGGGTGGCGAAGGTCCAGGCGAAGATTTTACGGGTGCGCGTCATGCACAAAGCTCCTGAAAACGACTGCGGATCGACGCCGCTGATACAACGAGCCTTGCAAGGCCCTCATGAAGTCTACGACTGACAAACCGCCCGCAGGTTTAATCGAAAGCCCCATCGGGGCCAAAAAACGGTGGCCATTCTGACCGATCGGTCGAATCGGCGTTACCGGCCCCGCACTTTTGCGGGGCGCAAGTGGGTGGAAAATACCCACTGCAGTGCAAAACCGCCCGTCTGAAACGCCCGAGCTAGAGCCTCCCAAGCGAACAATCAATTCTGTTGATTATTACCATTGTGTTTATGAACTTTTATATCGACTTATCGAGAGTAGCATTGGCTTCGTACCCACTTTATCGCCCTCCCAAGGAGCAACCCATCATGAAACGCCAACTTCTGTTCAGTCTTACCCTCTCGATGCTGGCCAGCACCGCTTTCGCTCTGCCAGCTGCCGATCAGGCTACCCCGCAAGTGAAATCCAGCCACTCGGTGTTCAGCCAGACTGTCGCGGCTGACGGTTCGGACCGCACTCCACAAGGCCAGACCCTGGCTGAAAACGGTCGTAACCGTCTGGAAGAAAAAGGTCTGGTTCAAGATGGCTATGACAAAACCCCACAAGGTCAAACCTTAGCCGAAGGTGGCCGTGATCGTCTGGAAGAGAAAGGCCTGGTTCAGGACGGTTACGACAAGACTCCACAAGGTCAAACTCTGGCCTCCGATGGCTACGACAAGACCCCACAAGGTCAGACTCTCGCCTCCGACGGCTACGACAAGACCCCACAAGGTCAGACCCTGGCTTCCGATGGCTACGATAAAACCCCACAAGGTCAAACTCTGGCCGAAGGTGGTGGTGACCGTGTGATCGAACGCAACAGCGCTTTGAGCTAAGCCCGTGGCGGCCTGGAAAAAAAGCCCAATCCCCGGATTGGGCTTTTGACTTTTCAGAGGCCGGCATAAAAGAAGTCGAGATTTCCCTGCTCCCTCTCCCCGCTGCCGTTCGACGCCGACAAAGCCGATTTGCTAGAGTGCGGCGCTTGTCTTGCCTAAGAACACACCCTTGCGATGCTGCCCCGCGCCGAACAGAAACAACAGACCCGCAACGCCCTGATGGACGCTGCCCGCCACTTGATGGAAAGCGGCCGAGGATTCGGCAGCCTGAGCCTGCGTGAAGTGACGAAAACCGCCGGCATCGTGCCCACCGGTTTCTACCGGCATTTCGCCGACATGGACGAACTCGGCCTGGTACTGGTCAGCGAAGTCGGCCAGACCTTCCGCGAAACCATCCGCCTGGTGCGCCACAACGAATTCGTCATGGGCGGCATCATCGATGCCTCGGTGCGGATTTTCCTCGACGTGGTCAGTGCCAACCGTTCGCAATTCCTGTTTCTGGCCCGCGAGCAATACGGTGGATCGCTGCCGGTGCGTCAGGCGATTGGCCGTTTGCGGGAGGACATCAGCTCCGACCTGGCAGCGGACCTGGCCTTGATGCCCAAACTCCAGCACCTCAATCGCGAGGGACTGAGCGTGATGGCCGACCTGATCGTCAAATCGGTGTTCGCCACCCTGCCGGACATCATCGACCCGCCGGCCGAAGCCCTGCCCGAACATCTGACGCCCCAGGCGAAGATCACCCAGCAGTTGCGCTTCATCTTTATCGGGTTGAAGCACTGGCAAGGGCTCGGCAGTACCGAGTGAGAAAGCAAAAAATCGCAGCCTGAAGCTGCGATTTTTTTTGCGCCGCAAATTGGTGCATGTAAAAAACTTCATGCACCAAAACACCTCACAATCCTGCAACATCTTGAAACATCCGCTAGTCTCCGACAGGGTTTTCCTACGTCTCGTCCGATTGGCAAGCCCCTTGCTCTAGCCTGAGCATTGTTCTTAGCAGGAAGCTTTCCGATGCTGGTGATTCATCGCAGAATCGACCCACAACCCGTCTGGGCCGCCGAGTTGCACCTGATCTTCGAAGCCAGGAGCAAAAGCCGCCTGCGCTGTTTCAGTGCCGAAGGCGAAGACGTCGGACTGTTTCTGGAGCGCGGCCAGCCGCCGCTGCATGACGGCGAATGCCTGCAGGCTGAAGATGGCCGGATCGTCCGGGTCTGCGCCCGCCCCGAACAACTGCTGCACGTCACCTGCGCCAATGCCTTCGAACTGACCCGCGCGGCCTATCACCTGGGCAATCGCCATGTGGCGCTGCAAGTCGGTGACGGCTGGTTGCGCCTGCTCGACGATTACGTACTCAAAGCCATGCTTGAGCAACTCGGTGCGCAGGTCGAATCCATCGAAGCCCCGTTCCAGCCGGAATACGGCGCCTACGGTGGCGGCCATCACCATTCGCGGCACGGTGAAGAAGATTTCAACTACGCGCCGAAACTGCATCAGTTCGGCGTCCGTTTGTGAACCCGGCCTGGGCGCTGTTGCGCCTGGCCAGTCCGCAACTGCCGATTGGCGGCTACAGCTATTCCCAGGGTCTGGAGATGGCTGTGGATAACGGCCGAGTGAATAACCCGGACAGCGCCCGGCGCTGGATCAGCGATCAATTGCTGCTCAACCTCGCCCGGTTCGAGGCTCCCCTGCTACTCGCCCATTGCCAGGCCGCCGCGGATGAAAACTGGGATGACCTGCTGCGTATCTGCGAAAGCCACCGCGCCAGCCGCGAAACCCGCGAGCTGCATCTGGAGAGCCGGCAGATGGGCTACTCGTTGCAGCAATTGCTCAACGGCTTGCCGGAACTCGATCAGGCCGCGCGGGACTTTCTCGAACACTGCGCCGAACCGCACCTGGCCCTGTGCTGGGCACTGGCGGCCCGCGCCTGGCAAATCAGCCCGCAGGACGCCCTCGCCGCCTGGCTGTGGAGCTGGCTGGAAAACCAGCTCGCGGTGCTGATGAAAACCCTGCCGCTGGGCCAGCAAGCCGCCCAGCGCCTGACCAGCGAACTGCTGCCGCTGTTGCAACAGGCCCAGCAGGACGCCACCCGAATCAATCCCGAACACCTCGGCAGCGCCGCGTTCGGTCTGTCCCTGGCGTGCATGGCCCACGAGCGCCAGTACAGCCGCCTGTTCCGTTCCTAGGGCCTTTCAGTCTGGAGAATCACATGAACACACAACCTCTGCGCGTCGGCATCGGCGGCCCGGTCGGTTCCGGCAAAACCGCGTTGACCCTGGCCCTGTGCCTGGCGCTGCGCGAGCGCTACAACCTGGCGGTGGTGACCAACGACATCTACACCCGTGAAGACGCCGACTTTCTGGTGCGCAACGAAGCCCTGGCGCCGGAACGCATCATCGGCGTGGAAACCGGCGGCTGCCCGCACACGGCGATCCGCGAAGACGCGTCGATCAACCTCGAAGCGGTGGATCAACTGAACCGGCGCTTTCCGGGGCTGGACCTGATTCTGGTGGAGTCCGGTGGCGACAACCTTTCCGCGACCTTCAGCCCGGAACTGTCCGACCTGACCATCTACGTGATCGACGTGTCGGCCGGCGACAAGCTGCCGCGCAAGGGCGGGCCCGGCATCTGCAAATCCGACCTGCTGGTGATCAACAAGATCGACCTCGCACCGCTGGTCGGGGCCTCGCTGGAGATGATGAACAGCGACACCCAACGCATGCGCAACGGCAAGCCGTTCGTGTTCAGCAACCAGAAAACCGGTCAGGGCCTGGAAGACATCATTGCCTTCATCGAACGCCAGGGCCTGCTGACTGCAGCCTGATTCACTGATCAACAAGGAAGCTTCTCCATGACACTCAAACGCATTCTCGGCGCCGTCGCACTCCTGCTGACTCCGGCACTGGCCTTCGCTCACCCCGGCCATGGCGACTCTGGCCTGGTGGCCGGTATCAGCCACCCGATCGGCGGCCTCGACCATTTGCTGGCGATGGTGGCCGTCGGCCTGTGGGCGGCGCAGCAGCAAGGCGCGGCGCGCTGGGCGCTGCCGTGCACATTTGTCGGCACCATGCTGATCGGCGGCCTGCTCGGCTTTGAAGGGCTGGAGTTGCCGGCGCTGGAAAGCGGGATTGCCGCGTCGGTGCTGGCGCTGGGCCTGGCGGTGGCGCTGGCGGTGCGTCCGCCATTGGTGATGGCGGTGGCGGCGACGGCGCTGTTTGCGCTGTTCCATGGCGTGGCCCACGGTCTGGAGTTGCCGGATATGTCGAGCCCGTGGGCGTATGCCGCCGGTTTCGTGGTCGCGACAGCTGCCCTGCATGCAACGGGTTATGCGGTCGTGCGTTTTCTGCCTCAGGCTGCCGCGCCGCTGGTGCGACTGGCCGGAGCCGCTTCGGCGGTGACCGGCGCGTGGTTGCTGGCCGGATGATTTCTATCGCCTGATCAGGCCTCTTCGCGAGCAAGCTCGCTCCCACAATGGATTTGCAGTGTAAACAAAACCTGTGGGAGCCAGCCTGCTGGCGATAGCGGACTGACAGACACCGCGTCTCATCACGCCGTTGCTCTGCTACCATGTCGCGCAATCGCCCCTGCCGTGACGACGTCCGCCCATGCCCCACGCTTCCCGCTCCGCCTCCCTGCCTGAATTGACCACCCTGTTCGGTGAAGTGCAACAGCACTTTCTGGACGTGATCGTGCCCCTCTGGCAAGGATCGGGCTGGAACGCTGACATGGCGCTGCCTTACGAGGCGCTGGACGCCGCACATCAGCCACTGCTACCGCAGCGCTATCGGGCCATGGCCTGTGCACGGCAGCTGTACCTGTTTTCCAGCCTGATCGGGGTTGTGGATAACGCCGAAGTCCGCGCGGCCGCGCTGTTCCGCTCCCTGCAACGGCACTTCCACGATGCCGAGTTCGGCGGCTGGTTCTACAGCATCGACCCGCAGGGCAAACCGCTGGATCAGCGCAAGGATCTCTACACCCACGCCTTCATCCTGTTCGCCTGCGCGCACTATTGGGACAAGTCTCGCGAACCGTTGGTGGAATCGACCCTGAACGCTGCACTGGAAGTCATCGGCCGACGTTTCGCCACCGGTGACGGCCTCTACGAAGCCTGCCTCGAACGCGACTGGATCACCCTGGAAACCGGCCCGCTGCAAAACCCGCTGATGCACCTGGCCGAAGCTTTCCTGGCCACTTTGGCCGTGCGCGAGGATGGGCAGGTCAAGCAGGCGCTGAGCGAGTTATGCACAGCCATGCACAAGCACTTCGTCGATCCGCAGGCCGGTGTGCTGATGGAAAAACCGCTGGGAGCTGTGGATAACTGGTATGAGCCGGGCCATCAGTTCGAGTGGTATTTCCTGCTGGAGTCTTCGCCCCTGCTGCGCGGCTCGAAACTGCATGCCGCGCTGGACCGGGCCTTTGCCTTCACCGAGCAGTACGGCGTGGTGCAATCGTCCGGTGCCGTGCGGGCCATGCTCGATCTGAATATGGACGGGCGGCCGAAAGATTCGACCCAGCGCATCTGGGCCCAGGCCGAATACCTGCGCGCCCTGACCTTGCGCCCGGGCAGCGAAGCCGTCGTGCTGCGCCAGTTGCAGGCATTGCAGCAGCGCTTCTTGCATGCCGGTGGCTGGCATGAATGCCGCGACGAGCAGGGCGAGGTCAGCCGCAAGGACATGCCGTCGACCACGCCGTATCACTTGGCGACCTGCTATCGCGGCCTCGCCGACTATATGAGCTGACAGCAGTGGCGAGGGAGCAACTCCCTCGCCACACAACATCAGGCAATCCACTTCCTGTCGCCGGTGAAGCTGATGGTCAGCCAGCGCGCCGCGTCCGGTTTGCCCAGCTTCGCGGAAATCTGCTCGCGCAGCACATCCAGCTCGCCGACGCTCTGCAACCGGTAATCCGCCGGCAACACCACATGAATCTCGATGAACCGCGCCCGCCCGTGCTTCTGCACGTAGGACACGTAATCGTCGAAACCATGCTCGACCTTCGCCGCCTCCATCACCTCGCGCACCTGCTCATCCAGCGTGTCCGGCGCAATGCCGAGCACATCACGCAGCGCCGGACCGAGGATCTTGAAGGCCGGCGGCAGCATGGTCAGGGCCAGCACGATCAGGATCAGCGGGTCGACGAACTTCGCCCATTCGCCATAGCCCTGGGACTTGAGCAGCAGCGCCGCGAGGAAACTGATCAACAGGCCCACCGACAGCATCGCGTCCACCAGCCAGCTGATGTTGTCGAACTGGATCAGGCTCGATTTGAGCTTGCGATTGCGGTGGCGCACGTAGAAAAAGTAGGCGAACTCGACAACGGTAAACACCGCCGCGTAGATGATCACCAGACCCAGTTCGATCTCACGACCGCCATTGATGATGCCGAACACGCCATTGAGAAACGCGTAGATCGCAATCAGCAGCAGGAAGCTGCCCTCGATCAGCAGCACCATCGGCTCCAGGTGCCAGAAACCGAACTGGAAGCGCTGGTTGCTTTGCTTGGCGATCAGCTTCGCGGTGATCAGCATCAGGACTTTGATGAACGTGGCAATCAGCGAAAAAAAGCCATCGAACAGGATGGACTGGGAACCCGAAACAAAACCGGTGGCGATCCCGGCGATCGACACGGCGAACATCAGAAGGGTCGATTGTTTGAGCAGCGACTGCTCACCTCGGTTACTCACTTTGACTCCTCGAAAAACCTTGAAAACCGCAGGGTGCGGTGGGGTTGTTGAGGGATGAGTCTACCTTACTGCCAGATTTTGGCCGATTTGCCCTCTTCGCCAGCGTGCTGGCTCCCAAATTAAAATGCAATCAATGTGGGAGCCGGCCCGCTGGCGATGGGCCGTTAAGCGGTCTTAAACCTTGTTGCGCTCGATGGCAAAACCCGCCCAGGTCTGGCTCACCGGCATCAGTTCCAGGCTGTTGATATTGATGTGCGCCGGGGCATTCAACACCCAGAAAATCGTCTCGGCGATGTCCTGCGGCTGGATCGGCTCGGCACCGGCGTAGGTCGCGTCGTAACGCGCCTGATCACCGGCGAAACGCACCAGCGAGAACTCGCTCTCGCACAGGCCCGGCTCGATGTTGCTGACGCGCACACCGGTGCCCTGCAAGTCGCAACGCAGGTTCAGCGAGAACTGCTTCACGAACGCCTTGGTCGCGCCGTAAACGTGGCTGCCCGGGTACGGGTAGTTACCGGCGATGGAACCGAGGTTGACGATGCCGGCGCCGCGACCGTGGGCGATCAGGCGTGGCAGCAACAGGCGAGTGCTGTACATCAGGCCTTTGACGTTGGTGTCGACCATGGTGTCCCAATCGTCGAGGTCGCACTTCGGTGCAGGGTCTACGCCCAGCGCCAGCCCGGCGTTGTTGATAAGTCCACGCAGTTTGGCGAAGGATGGCGGCAGGTTGGCAATCGCCTCCTCCATTGCCTTGCGATCACGTACGTCCAGCACCAGGCCATGCACTTCGGTCTGCTTCGACAGCTCGGCGCAGAGCGCGTTGAGGCGTTCTTCACGACGACCGGTCAGCACCAGTTTCCAGCCGGCCTCGGCAAAACGACGGGCGCAGGCTTCACCAAAACCGGACGTCGCGCCGGTGATAAACAGGGTGTTGGACATCGTGTTCTCCTTGCTTCGGCCACCCGGGGCAGCCATTGGAATAGAAAATCAGCAGGCAGCATGCCCGGCCCGGCATTCACGAGCAACCACCGGCTGGCGTGCATTTCTGCTCATAAATTGATCAACCCTCGCAACGCCTTGAATAGCGTGGCCTGTAGCCACATGCACGCATGTTATCCACAAGCCCTTCCACAGTTTCCGGGGGCAAGTGGAAAAGCGCAAAGCCGCGCCACACAAGGCTTTGCGCGGCAAAAGCAAAGTTTTTCGCTTGACCCTGATCCGCCGATTGTGCCGGGCAAGGCATTCTGCACGACCGACCAGTCACCACCGTGATTGCGCAGGGCCAGTAATCACGGCCCTCAGCGCAGTCTTTCCAGAGTTTAATCACAGACTTATCCACAGGCTTGCCCACATGCATTCGTCTGTTTTGCCATGGCCATAAAAAGGTTGACAAACGGGTCTCCAGCAACCGGGAAAAGCCCTGATCAAAAAACAACCGCACGCCTGCAAGCCACGGTTTTAAAGGTTCTCAGCCAGCTACTCCCACGTTATTCACAGCCGGCTCCACAGCAAACGGGGACAAGTCAAAACTGTGGAAAAACAGCCATTTGCAGCGTCTATATGTCGCGCTTTGGCAGGTTGGTGATTTTGTTTTCCACAATTTCGGGAATGGCGTGGATCGTGATCGATTCTGGATACAAAAAAGCCCCGGGACTCGCGTCTCGGGGCTCTGTATCGCTGTGGAAAACCTGAGAACTCAGTGCCCGCCGAGATAGGCGTTACGCACCTCCTCGTTCACCAGCAGTTCCTTGCCGGTGCCCGTCAGGCGGATCTCGCCGTTGACCATCACGTACGCCCGGTCGGACAGTTTCAACGCGTGGTTGGCGTTCTGCTCGACGAGGAAAATGGTCATGCCGGTTTTCGCCAGTTCCCGCAGGGTGGCGAAGATCTGTTTCACCACGATCGGCGCCAGCCCCAGGCTCGGCTCATCCAGCAGCAACAGCTTGGGACGGCTCATCAGGGCCCGGGCGATGGCCAGCATCTGCTGCTCGCCGCCGGACATGGTCATTGCCCGTTGGGTGCGACGCTCTTCGAGCCGCGGGAACAGCTCGAACATGCGCTGCATGTCTTCCTTGGCGTACTTGTCGCCAATCGGGATGGTGCCCATCAGCAGGTTTTCCTCGACGGTCATGTCGGGGAACACCCGCCGCCCTTCCGGCGACTGCGCGATGCCGTTGGAGGCAATGTAATGCGATGACTTGTGGGTAATGTCCACGCCCTGATAGAGGATCTGCCCGCCCGCCGCCCGTGGCTGGCCGAAGATAGACATCAGCAGCGTCGACTTGCCCGCACCGTTGGAGCCGATCAGGCTGACGGTTTCCCCTTCGTTGATCTGCAGCGAGACGCCTTTGAGGGCCTGGATCGGGCCGTAGAACACGTCCAGATCCTTGAGTTCGAGGATGGGTTGCGTCATACGACTTCCTCTTCGTCGGCGCCCAGGTAAGCCGCAATCACCTTCGGATCGTGGCGGATATCGTCCGGACCGCCTTCGGCGATGACGATGCCGTGGTCCAGCACCACGATGTGATCGGAAATGCTCATTACCATGCCCATGTCGTGTTCGATCAGCACCACGGTCAGATCGTGCTCGTCGCGCAGCAGCCGGATCATCGCGCTCAGCGCTTCGGTTTCCTGAGGGTTGAGGCCGGCGGCCGGTTCGTCGAGGCAGATGATCTGCGGCCGCGTGCACATGGCCCGGGCGATCTCCAGACGGCGTTGCTGGCCGTAGGACAGTTCACCGGCCAGACGGTTGGCGCAGTCCACCAGGTCCACCACTTCCAGCCAGTAGAACGCGCAGTCCAGCGCATCGCTTTCGGCCTTGCGATAGCCCTTGGTGTTGAGGATGCCGGCCAGCATGTTGCGGTTGACCCACATGTGCTGGGCCACCAGCAGGTTTTCCAGCACCGACATTTCCTTGAACAGGCGAATGTTCTGGAACGTCCGGGCCAGGCCCGCGCGGTTCACCAGGTGAGTGCCGCCGAACATCTTGTAGTACAGGCGACTGGCAAAGTTTTTCGGCGAGACGAAGTCGGTCGGTTTGAACGATTCGCCCAGCAGCTTGATGACGTTGGTCTGCTGGCCGCGCACGTTGAGTTCGATCTTGCCGCCGGAGGCTTTATAGAACCCGGTCAGGCAGTTGAACACCGTGGTCTTGCCGGCGCCGTTGGGACCGATCAGGGCGAAGATCGAATTGCGTTTGACCTTCAGGCTGACGTCGCTCAAGGCCTTGATGCCACCGAAGTGCATCATCAGTTTTTCAACAGAGAGTACGACTTCACTCATGGCGCAGTCCTCTCATAGTGAATGGCACCTTTGCGTGGAGTGACCCCGGTACGGCTGATGCGGATCAGCCCGCGCGGTCGCCAGATCATCATCAACACCATCAGGATCCCGAACAGCAGCACGCGGTATTCGGCGAAGCCGCGCAGCAATTCCGGGGCGACCGTCAGCACGAACGCTGCGATCACCACACCGATGGTCGAGCCCATGCCGCCGAGCACGACGATGGCGAGGATCAGCGCAGATTCGAAGAAGGTGAACGAGGTCGGATTGACGAAGCCTTGGTAAGTGGCGAAGAACACACCCGCCAGACCCGCCGTGGACGCACCGATGGTGAACGCCGAGAGCTTGACCAGCACGTGGTTGAGGCCCATCGAGCGGCAGGCGATCTCGTCTTCACGCAGGGCTTCCCAGGCGCGGCCGACCGGCATCTTCACCAGACGGTGCTTGATGTACAGCACGGCCAGCACCACCAGGAACAGCACCGCGTAGATGAAGTAATACTTCACGTCCGGGTTGTAGGCGATGCCGAAGAACTCGTGGAACGGCACCCCGCCATCCTTCGCCCGCTTGCCGAACTCCAGGCCGAAGAAGGTCGGCAGTGGCGCCGGCATGCCGTTCGGGCCGCCGGTCAGGGACAGCCAGTTGTTGAGGATCAGACGGATGATTTCACCGAAACCGAGGGTCACGATCGCCAGGTAGTCACCGTGCAGGCGCAGCACCGGGAAACCGAGGATGCAACCGGCAAGGCCGGCGGTGATCGCCGCCAGCGGTAGCACCGTCCAGAAACCCAGCCCGAGGTACTGATAACCGAGCGCCAGACCGTAGGCACCGATGGCGTAGAACGCCACGTAACCGAGGTCGAGCAGGCCCGCCAGACCGACCACGATGTTCAATCCCAGCCCCAGCAGCACGTAGATCAGTCCGAGGATGACCACGCCCAGCAGGTAGGAGTTGGAAACAAACGGCACGATCACCGCCAGCACGATCAGCAGCGGGATGATCCAGCGCAGCCTGGATTTGTGATCGGCGGGCAGCACGTGCACGCCGGAGCCTGTGCTTTCGAATCCTTCGAGGATTTTCAGGCCCTTGGGGGTTTGCAGGAACAAGCTCAAGGCAAAGCGGCCAGCCATGACGATGGCAATGATCCACGCCACGCGGGTCGCTTCGAGGTTGAAGCTGTAGCCGTCGAGTACCACACCGACAATCGGCCCGAACACGATCAGGGCGATCAGACCGGCGAGAATCGCCTCAACCAGGCTTTTTTTGACATCAATGGATTTTGTAGTGGTTGAAGACATCGCTTACACCTTCGACACAAGAGGACGGCCCAGCAGGCCTTGAGGCCGGAAGACCAGAACAAGTACGAGCAGCGAGAAGCTGAACACGTCTTTGTAGTCGGAGTTGACCAGGCCCGAGAACAGCGACTCGGAGATCCCGAGGATGATCCCGCCCAACATGGCGCCAGGCAGCGAGCCGATCCCGCCGAGCACCGCGGCGGTGAACGCCTTGATGCCGATGACGAAGCCTGCGTAGAAGTCGAACGTGCCGTAGTTCATGGTGATCAGCACGCCGGCCAGGGCCGCCATCGCTGCACCGATGATGAACACGTAGGAAATCACCCGGTCGGTATTGATCCCCAGGATCGAGGCCATTTTGCGGTCTTGCTGGGTGGCGCGGCACATGCGGCCGAGCTTGGTGTACTTGATCACGTAGGTCAGCAGGCCCATCCCGACGAACGCCGCGACGAGAATGAAGATCTTGGTGTAGGTCAGCTGGACGAAGCCCGAGCCGACATCGATGCGCCAGGCGCCGGTGAGCAGCGTCGGAACACCCTGTTGACGGGCGCCCTGGCTGATCTGGGCATAGTTTTGCAGGATCAGGGAGATACCGATGGCGCTGATCAGCGGTGCCAGTCGGGTGGAGTTGCGCAGTGGTTTGTAGGCGATGCGTTCGATGACCCAGCCATACACCCCCGTGACGACGATGGTGAAGACCAGTGTGCCGAGCATCAGCAGCGGGAAGGATTCGATACCGAAGTAAGCCAGCAGAGCCAGACTGATTGCCGCGAGGTAAGCGGAAATCATGTAAACCTCGCCGTGGGCGAAGTTGATCATGCCGATGATGCCGTAGACCATTGTGTAGCCGATGGCGATCAGGCCATAGACCGACCCGAGGGTCAGGCCGTTGACCAGTTGCTGCAGGAAAATACCATCCATAACGCAATCTCACGCAGTGAGAACCTGCACACCCGGGGGCGCGCGGTTCTTCTAGGAAAAATACAGATTTACGTCGGAGCAATGTCAGCCACGACCGGACTGCCCCCACAGAAGTTCTGCGGAGGTCAGCCGATCGCGTCAGCCCTTACTTCTGCTTTTCCAGCTGGTGATATTTGCCGGTCGCGTCCCACTGGTAGACCACGTAGTCGGAGACTTTCAGGTCGCCCTTGGCGTCCCAGGTCTTCTCGCCCATCACGGTTTTCACAGGGTTGGCTTTCAGCCATTTGGCAGCGTCTTCGCCCTTGTTGGACTTGGCGCCGTTGAAGCCGGCAGCCAGGGCCTGGATCGAGGCGTAGGCGTACAGGGTGTAGCCCTCAGGCTCGGTGCCGGCCTTGCGGAAGGCATCCACGACAGTCTTGCTTTCCGGCAGCAGGCGCGGGTCGGCGCCGAAGGTCATCAGCACGCCGTCGACGTATTGCGGGCCACCGGCGGTGGTCACCAGTTCGTCGGTCACGATGCCGTCGTCAGACATGAACTTCACGTCTTTCAGGCCTTCGGTACGTAGTTGCTTGACCAGTGGACCGGCTTCCGGGTGCAGGCCGCCGAAGTAGACCACGTCGGCACCGGCCGCGCGGATCTTGGTGACCACGGCGCTGAAGTCTTTCTCGCCACGGGTCAGACCTTCGTACAGCACCGGCTTCACGCCGCGTTTTTCCAGCTGTGCCTTGGTCGCATCGGCCAGGCCCTGACCGTAGGTGTCCTTGTCGTGCAGCACGGCCACTTTCTTGCCCTTGAGCACGTCGACGATGTAGTCGCCGGCGACGATGCCTTGCTGGTCGTCACGGCCGCACATACGGAACATGGCGCTCAGGCCGCGCTCGGTCACTTGCGGGTTGGTGGAACCCGGGGTGATCGCGATGATGCCGGCCTCGTCGTAGATCTCCGACGCAGGAATGGTGGAAGACGAGCAGAAGTGGCCGACCACACCGGCGACTTTCTGGTTGGTGAGGTCCTTGGCGACCGTCACCGCCTGTTTCGGTTCGCAGGCGTCATCGCCTTTGACCAGGACGATTTTCTCCCCGTTGACGCCGCCCGCCGCGTTGACCGCATCGGCCGCCGCTTGTGCCCCCTTCATGTACTGCTCGCCAAATGCCGCGTTGGCGCCAGTCATGGGGCCCGCCACACCGATTTTCACATCAGCTTGTGCAAACGCAGAAACACCCAGCGCAGTAGCCACTGCGAGGGCCAGAAAGCCTTTCTTGTAAAACGTCTGGGACATGAGGTGGTGCTCCAAGGTTTTTTTTAGTTGGCACTGCGACTTCACTGGATTGCTCAGAGCAAGGGCCGTGCCATCGGTTTTTTATTCTTCAAAAAGTCGCTGCTTTCTTGTTTTTTCGACTGTTTCGTTCCCATTTTCATTGGGCGTGCAACCGTCTAAACCGCGGAAGGTGAAACCATTTGTTTTTTCAGGCGCAACCCGCACGCGCCATCATTGCAACCGCGGCGCCAAACGACGTGCAACCAGCCTGTAACAGCCCGCGTCACCGAACTGCACACTGCTGGTGCGGGACTGCTACAACCCGCACCATTACAGGCTAGTCGCTACATCGAAAAGCGCCGCTTCCGGCAACATATTTCAACACTCAGATGACGATGCGCAGGCACTGGCCCGCGTGATACAGCGAGAACCCGGCCTCGTACAGGCAACTGCGCAGGCCAACGCCTGTCAGGGGCTGCATCGGTGCAAAGGGAATCGGCAAGGCCTGAGGATTTCCGTTACACAAGTAGTCGGCGAAGGCTTTGCCGACCACGGTGCCGGTGGTCACGCCACGGCCGTTGTAACCGGTGACGGCCACCAATCCGGGGGCTGGCTCGAACAGACGCATCAAGTGATCGGGGGTGAACGCGATGCGCCCGGTCCAGGTGCATTCCCACTCCACGGGTTTGAGATTGGGGAAGTAATGCTGCTGCACCCGGTCGGCCCAGGCCTTGAGGAACCAGGTCGGTTTCTGATTGCCGTTACCGAGACTGCCCAGCAACAGTCGCCCGTCCTTGTCGCGGCGGATACTGCTGAGCACCTGGCGGGTATCCCAGGAGCCCTGCCCGCCCGGAAGGATTTCCTGAGCCGCATCTTCGGTGAGCGGCACCGAGGCGACCTGATAGTAGTAACCGGGAAAGAAATTGCGTTTGAGTTCGGTCCAGTCGCCTTCGGTGTAGGCGTTGGAGGCAATGACCACTTGCTCGGCTTGCACCGAGCCCTGCCCGGTCTGCACCGACCATTGCTGGCCCTGACGTTCAAGGCGGGTGACCGGGGAATGATCGAACATCTGCCCGCCGAGCCCAGACACGGCTTTCGCCAGCCCGGTGACATACGCCATCGGATTGAGCGTGCCGGCACGTCGGTCCAGCAGCGCAGCGGCAATCTTTTGCGTACCGGTCGCCTGTTCACAGGCTTTGCCGGTCAGCAGTTCGACCGGCGCACCGCGGCGTTTCCACTGTTCTTCGCGACTGCGCAGATCCGCCTCGCCCTTGGCATTGTGCGCCATATGCAGGGTGCCTTCGCGGCGCAACTGGCAATCGATGTTGTATTTATCCACAAGGCTGAACACCAGCGCCGGGGCCGCACCGAGCATGCGGTTGAGCTGGCTGCCGACCGCCTCGCCGAATCCGGCTTCGATCTCGTCCGGCGGGATCCACATCCCGGCGTTGACCAGCCCGACATTGCGCCCGGAACCACCCTGCCCGGCGCGATGAGCTTCGAGCACGCAGACGCTTTTGCCCTTCTCCAACAGATGCAGCGCCGCCGACAGCCCGGTAAACCCGGCGCCGATCACACAGACATCGACTTTGACCTCGCCCCTGAGCGCCGGGTTATCCGGTCGTTGCGGCGTGAGTTTTTCCCACAGACATTCTTCGCGTAACGGCATTGCCAGACTCCAACAGAAACCTAACAAACACACAGTTCAACAATGTGGGAGCGAGCCTGCTCCGGACGACGCTCCGACGAAAGCGGCGTTTCAGCCAACTTTAATGTCGACTGAACCACCGCATTCGCGGGCAAGCCCGCTCCCACAAGGGGATCTCCATTTGACCGAAGGGATCAGTCGAATGTGATGCCCTGCGCCAGCGGCAACTCCAGCGAGTAGTTCACGGTGTTGGTCTGGCGGCGCATGTAGGCGCGCCAAGCATCCGAGCCCGACTCGCGACCGCCACCGGTTTCCTTTTCACCGCCAAACGCGCCGCCGATTTCCGCGCCACTCGGGCCGATGTTGACGTTGGCGATGCCGCAGTCGCTGCCGACTGCCGACATGAATTTCTCGGCCTCGCGCACATCAGTGGTGAAGATGCACGACGACAGGCCTTGCGGCACGGCATTGTTCAGGCGCAGCGCCTCGTCGAAATCGCTGTAGCCGACCACGTACAGGATCGGTGCGAAGGTTTCGCTGCACACCACATCGCTCTGCTCCGGCATTTCAACGATGGCCGGCGACACGTAGTAGGCGTTGGGGAACTGGTCTTCCAGTTGGCGCTTGCCACCGAACACCCGGCCGCCCTCGCTCAGCGCTTGTTCCAGCGCGTCCTGCATGTTTTCGAAGCTGTGTTTGTCGATCAGCGGGCCGATCAGGTTGCCTTCCAGCGGGTGACCGATCCGCACCTTGGAGTACGCGGCTTTCAGGCGGGTGACGATTTCTTCTTTCACCGACTCATGGGCGATCAGGCGACGCAACGTGGTGCAACGCTGACCGGCAGTGCCGACGGCGCTGAACAGGATGGCGCGCACGGCCATGTCCAGATCGGCGCTCGGGCCGAGGATCATCGCGTTGTTGCCGCCCAGTTCGAGAATGCTGCGGGCAAAGCGTGCCGCGACTTTCGGCGCCACTTCGCGGCCCATGCGGGAGCTGCCGGTGGCGCTGATCAGCGCGACACGCGGGTCATCCACCAGCGCTTCGCCGGCATCGCGGCCACCGATGATCACCTGGCTCAGATGCGCCGGGGCATCGCTGAAATTCTTCAGTACGCGCTCGAACAGCGCCTGGCAGGCCAGTGCGGTCAACGGCGTTTTTTCCGACGGTTTCCACACCACCGGGTTGCCGCAGACCAGCGCCAGCGTGGTGTTCCACGCCCACACCGCGACCGGGAAATTGAACGCACTGATCACGCCGACCACGCCCAGCGGGTGCCAGGTTTCACGCATGTGGTGGCCCGGGCGCTCGGAGGCGATGGTCAAACCGTACAACTGACGGGACAGGCCGACGGCGAAGTCGCAGATGTCGATCATCTCCTGCACTTCACCGAGGCCTTCCTGGGTGATCTTGCCCGCTTCCCACGACACCAGCTCACCGAGGTCGGCCTTGTATTCACGCAGGACTTCGCCGAATTGGCGCACCAGCTCGCCGCGACGCGGCGCCGGCACCTTGCGCCATTGTTCGAACGCATGATCTGCGCGACTGATGTGCTGCTCGACTTCGGCCGGGCCTTCCCAGTTCACGGCGCCGATGCGGCTGCCGTCGATGGGCGAATGCACCGGCACTTTGCCGTTCTGGTACAGGGCCGGGTTCACACCAAGACGATCAAGCAATGCGGCAACCATGGGGCACTCCTCAAGCAAAAAACTGAATGTGTGCGGTCGCGCCTTCACGACCGGGCAGGCCTTTAGTTGTAGCTTCAGGAAGGCCATGCAACAAACGACCTTTACGCGAGATATCATTCCGTTTATTCATGCTGCGCAGAAAGACAAGAAAAGGATCGCCCATGCTGAACAAACGCCACTTGCCGTCGATCACCGCGCTGCAGTGCTTCGAGGCCGTGACCCGGCACCTGAGTTTCACCCGGGCCGCCGAGGAACTGAACCTGACCCAGAGCGCTGTCAGCAAGCAGGTGGCGCAGCTCGAAGAATTGCTGCAGCACTTGTTGTTCCGTCGGGTACGCCGCCGTTTGCAGATGACCCCGGCCGGCGATCTGTACCTGGTGGAAGTCAGAAAAATCCTGACCCAGGTCGAGATGTCGACCCATTACCTGCGTTCCTACGGCGGCGAGACCGAAGTCCTGCGCGTCTCCACACCCTCGACCTTCGGCGCCCGCTGGCTGGTGCCGCGCCTCAAGGGCTGGCGCCTGCGCCATCCGTCGATTCATCTGGACCTGTGCAACGAGCAGGAGGCCGATGACTTGCTGCAAGGGCGCAGCGACCTGGCGTTCTATTTCGGCCAGGGTTCACGCCCCGGCACCGAGTGCCTGAAGCTGTTCGGCGAAGAGCTGGTTCCGGTGTGCGCGCCCGGCAGCCTGCCGGACACGCCGTTGACTGATCCAACGCAACTCACCGATCTGGTGCTGCTGCAGAATGCTTCGCGCCCGCAAGCGTGGCACGACTGGTTCGACAGCCAGGGCCATCAGACCGAGCACAGCTACCACGGCCCGCGCTTCGAAACCTTTTATATGTGCATCCGCGCGGCGCAGGTCGGCTGCGGCGTAGCGTTGCTGCCGAGGTTTCTGGTGGAAGAGGAATTGGCCGACGGCAAACTGGTCATTCCCTGGCAGCATGCAATGCCCAGCACCGACGCGTATTACCTGGCCTACCCGGAACACGCGGCGGAAGTGCCCAAGGTGCGGGATTTCGTGAAGTGGATGCTGGAGCAGATCGACAGTCCTGACGCGGTCTGAGGGCCGGTGCCGGGATAAAAATCGCTGGCAATCCACACCCCGGATATGCGCCACTAGCGCCATTGATTGATACCGCGCCAACGCGCGGCCCGCCTGGAGACCCCGTTATGAGCGAGAGTGTGTTTGCCGATCGCATCGTGCAGAACCTGCTCGACACCGACTTCTACAAACTGACGATGATGCAGGCGGTGCTGCACAACTACCCCAACGTCGAAGTCGAATGGGAGTTCCGTTGCCGTAACAGTGAAGATCTGCGCCCGTATCTGGCGGAGATCCGCTTCCAGGTCGAGCGTCTGGCCGAGTTGAGCCTGAGCGCCGATCAGTTGAGTTTTCTCGAGCGCATCTCGTTCCTCAAACCGGATTTTTTGCGGTTTCTCGGTCTGTTCCGCTTCAACCTGCGTTACCTTCACACCGGAATCGAGAACGGCGAGTTGTTCATCCGCCTGCGCGGGCCGTGGCTGCATGTGATTCTGTTCGAAGTGCCACTGCTGGCGATCGTCAGCGAAGTGCGCAACCGCTATCGCTACCGCGAAACCGTGCTGGAACAGGCCCGCGAGCAGCTGTACCGCAAGTTCGACTGGCTGACCGCCAACGCCTCGTCTGAAGAGTTGTCGCAGTTGCAGGTCGCCGATTTCGGCACACGCCGGCGTTTTTCCTACCGTGTGCAGGAAGAAGTGGTGAACGTGCTCAAGCATGATTTCCCCGGACGTTTCGTCGGCACCAGCAATGTGCACCTGTCCCGCGAACTGGACATGAAACCCCTGGGCACCATGGCTCACGAGTGGATCATGGCGCATCAGCAACTCGGCCCGCGTCTGATCGACAGCCAGATCGCCGCCCTCGATTGCTGGGTCCGCGAGTACCGCGGCTTGTTGGGGATCGCCCTGACCGACTGCATCACCACCGACGCGTTCCTCGGCGATTTCGATCTGTTCTTCGCCAAGCTGTTCGATGGCTTGCGTCACGACTCCGGGGATCCGGTGCAGTGGGGCGAAAAATGCATCGCCCACTATCACAAGCTCGGCATCGACCCGATGAGCAAGACCCTGGTGTTCTCCGACAGCCTGACGCTGCCCAAGTCGCTGGAGATCTTCCGGGCGCTGCGCGGTCGGATCAATGTCAGCTTCGGCATCGGCACCAACCTGACCTGTGACATTCCGGGTGTCGAACCGATGAGCATCGTGCTTAAAATGACCGCCTGCAACGGCCAACCGGTGGCGAAGATCTCCGACGAGCCGGGCAAGACCCACTGCAAAGACCCGAATTTCGTCGCCTATTTGCGACACGTTTTCCAGGTTCCTGCCGTTTCCAGCCTTTCTAGCAAGGAGTGAATTCATGCAAGCCGTACAGCGTGAGATTGCTGAACAGCTCAACGTTCAGCCGCCGTTCGCCGATTACCAGGCCCTTGAAGCGGAAGTCGCCCGACGCATCACCTTCATCCAGGATTGCCTGACCAGTTCCGGGCTCAAGACCCTGGTGCTGGGCATCAGCGGCGGTGTCGATTCGCTGACCGCCGGTCTTTTGGCCCAGCGCGCCATGCGTGAACTGCGCGAGCGCACCGGAGACGAGGCCTACAAGTTCATCGCCGTGCGCCTGCCGTACGACGTGCAGTTCGATGAACACGACGCCCAGGCCTCGGTGGACTTCATCGCCCCGGACGAGCGCCACACCGTCAACATCGGCCCGGCAGTAAAATCCCTGGCCAGCGAAGTCGCAGCCTTCGAAGGCAAGCACGCGGTGTCGGTGGATTTCGTGCTCGGCAACACCAAGGCGCGGATGCGCATGGTCGCCCAGTACACCATCGCCGGCGCGGCCCACGGCCTGGTGATCGGCACCGACCACGCGGCGGAAGCGGTGATGGGTTTCTTCACCAAGTTCGGTGACGGCGCCTGCGATCTGGCACCACTGAGCGGTCTGGTGAAAAACCAGGTCCGGGCCATCGCCCGCAGCTTCGGCGCACCGGAATCGCTGGTGGAAAAAGTGCCGACGGCGGATCTGGAAGACCTGTCGCCGGGCAAGCCGGATGAAGCGTCCCACGGCGTGACTTACGCCGAGATCGATGCCTTCCTGCACGGCGAGCCGGTGCGTCAGGAAGCGTTCGACATCATCGTCAACACCTACAAAAAGACCCATCACAAGCGGGTCATGCCGTTTGCGCCTTGAATTTCAGGCATAAAAAAAGCGTCCCTCGGGACGCTTTTTTTTGGACTGCGGTTTTCTTACTTCACAACCACTGTGCCTTTCATCATCGAGATGTGGCCAGGGAACGAGCAGAAGAAGCCGTAATCGGTGCCGGCTGCCAGTTTCGATACATCGATGGTCAGCGAGTCTTTTTCGCCGGCGCCGATGATCTTGGTGTGGGCGATAACGCGCTCGTCACCGTCCTTCAGGTAGTTCTTGTCGATGCCGGCGGCCAGGCCGTCGGTGGCGATCGGCTGCATGTCAGCGGTCTTGCTGACCACCAGGTTGTGGCCCATGACGTTCTTCGGCAGGCTGCCGGAGTGGGTCAATTCGACGGTGAAGGTCTTGCAGCTCTTGTCGATCACGATCTCCTTGGTGTTGAAGGACATCTGGTCGGTGGAGTCAACGGTGGTTTTGCACTCGGCAGCCATCAATTGGCTGCTGGCCAGCGCCAGCAGGGATACCGCAACAACTTTGGAAAACATGGTGAATCTCCAAGGCAGGGTTAACAAAAACACGAATGGTGGAAAGACTGCCTGAAATCTTCGCAAGTTCCTATGACTTGAGTCAAAAATTGTATACAACTTTCAGGCTATGACACTCATCGAAACAATCTAACAGCCAGACGTTTGGCCGGGACGTATCTTCAGGGCTCAACTCAACTGGAGCATCAGTCATGTCCTTCAACAGCCTGTTGTGCAGTCTGCTCGCCGCCTACGCCTGTGGCGCCAGCGGCACCTGTGAAACCCCGAAACGCGAAGTCTAGCCCTTGGATCGAGGCGTGCCAGCCATTACCCTGTGACGGATTGACCCAGGAGGAAGGCATGTCTCTCACATCCGTTTGTGTATTTTGCGGTGCCAACGCCGGCACCACCCCGGCGTACACCGAAGCCGCCATCGCCCTCGGCACCGCCATTGCCGAGCGCAAGCTGAAGCTGGTTTACGGCGGTGGCGCCGTGGGTTTGATGGGGATTGTCGCGGACGCCGCACTGGCCGCCGGCGGCGAAGTGATCGGCATCATTCCGCAGAGCCTGATGGACAAGGAAATCGGTCACAAGAATCTGACGCGCCTGGAAGTGGTCGACGGCATGCACGCGCGCAAGGCACGCATGGCCGAACTCAGCGATGCGTTCATCGCCCTGCCCGGTGGCCTCGGCACGCTTGAAGAGCTGTTCGAAGTCTGGACCTGGGGCCAGCTCGGTTACCATGGCAAGCCGCTGGGCCTGCTGGAAGTGAACGGCTTCTACAGCAAACTCACGGCATTTCTCGATCACATCGTCGGCGAAGGCTTCGTTCGCGCACCGCACCGTGACATGCTGCAAGTGAGTGAATCGCCGCAAACGCTGCTCGATGCCCTTGACCAGTGGCAGCCAACCGTCACGCCAAAGTGGGTCGACCAGAAACCCGGTTAACCCCCGGGCACCGATACAGGGCAGAATACGCGCCGCTCAACCTCACCTTCGACCCCAGAGGATCGCCCATGGCCAAACCCAATTACTCCTTCGCCAAGCGTCAGCGTGACCTGGCCAAGGAACAGAAGAAAGAGGAAAAGCTTCAGCGCAAGAAACAGATGGCTGAAGAAGCGGCACTGAACCCTGACGGTGAAGTGGCGACCGATGATGATGTCGAGGCACCGAAAGACCAGGCACCCGAGGCCTGAGCAATACCGCAGGACCACTGAACGCAAAACCGGCAGGAACGGGCTCGCCCGCCCCTGCCGTGTGCTTCGTCACTCATTCAGTGGCATCACCGTGACCCGCACCTCCGGATCATGGCTCCCCCCTCCCAGAATCACCCCGCGCAACGGCGACACATCGGAGAAATCCCGGCCCCAGGCCAGGGTGATGTGCTCCAGTGCCGGTTGCACATTGTTGGTCGGATCGAAATCCACCCAGCCCAGCACCGGACAAAACACCGACACCCAGGCATGGGACGCATCGGCGCCGATCAGTCGCGGTTGCCCCGGTGGCGGCCGTGTCAGCAGATAACCGCTGATGTAGCGCGCCGCCAGCCCTCGGGAACGCACGCAGGCCAGCATCAGGTGGGCGAAGTCCTGACAGACCCCGCGCCGCCGCTCCAGCACCTCGACCAGCGGCGTCGCGACTTGCGTCGCCTCGGCATCGAAGGTGAACTCGTCGAAGATCTTTTCCATCAACGCCTGCACGCCCAGCAGCAGCGGTCGTCCGGGCGGGAAACAGCTTTCGGAAAACTCGACGAAACTGCGCTTCAAGTGAACGTAGGGTGACTGAAACCGGTAACGACACGCCTCCAGAAGCTCAGCGGACAACGGCTGACTGCTGTAGGTCAGCGCATTACGGGTCTGCTCCCAGGCCGGGGACAGATTGAAATCGAGCGCCGGCCGCGCCAGCACCTCGACCGTCAGCCGTGCATTGACCTGCAATTCATCATGAGGCCGCTCAAACGCCAGGCGCGTCAGCGGATTGCCGAACACGTCCTGCTCGTCACGACGCGTGGTCGGATCCGGGCTGATCAGCAATTGCTGCTCGGTGCAACGCTGCCAGGCGCATTCGCGAGGCCACAGGTGCGCAAGCTGCTGTGCCAGGGAGACCGGGCTGTCGTAGTGATAGCAGGTGTCGTGAAGGATCTGGTAGTGGGCATTCATCAGACGGACACCGTACGCTGGCTGACATCATCGACATGGGCGAAATGGCGCAGGGCCAGACGATCGGAGACCTGGCCGCTGGCGTCGGCGATGTCTTGCAGCAGATCCGCCAACCCTTCGAGCGCGGCACGCACGCTGGATTCGCCGAACAATGGATTTTCCAGGCAACCCAGATCGAAGCGCGCCAGACGTTCGACCAGTGCTGGCAACCCGGCCTCCCTCGGCACACCAAAATCATCGTTCAGACGCTTGAGGGTGCGCGTCACCAGTTTCAACTGGAACAGCACCGCATGGGGGTTCTGCTCGTCCAGCAACAACAGGTCGAGCACCGGGATCAATTGCGCCACCGCCAGATAACGCGAGCGATAGGTGATGCTGCTGTTGCCCAGCTCCAGCAACCATTCCAGCCCCGCTTGATCGAACGCCCCGGCGCCACGCAGGAAACCGGCGAGGCTGCTGCTGAGAAATTGCAGGCGTTCGATCCGCCGGCCAATCATCAGAAAGCGCCAGCCTTCGTCGCGGGTCATGTCGTCGAGGGCAAACCCGGACAGCGCCGCCAGCGACATCACCAGCCGGTTGAGAAAATCCAGCAACTCGCCGAAGTCCGGCTCGTCGGTGTCCAGCTCCGTCGCCTCGCGCTGCAATTCCACCAACGCCTGCCAGTTCTCCCGCGAGAGCTTGCCGCGCACCTGCGACGCCGCCCACTGCAAGCGTTGCAGGTTGGAACGCAGGCTGAACGACCAGTCCTCGCCAAGCAAGGCCGCGAGCAAGCGCTCTGGCAGCTCGCCTTCGTCCGGCAGCAGCATCAGCCGCTCGCCGAGCGCCACGGCAGCCTGCAGGGCCTGCGGGTCATCGCCGTCGACGTAGCGCGCCAGCATGATCCGCAACAGCCGCGCGCTGTCGTCGCAGCGCTCGCAGTAACGGCCGAACCAGAACAGGTTTTCCACCACCCGCGACGGCAGGTACGGATCGCGGCGTACCAGATCGTGCACACCGATATTGCGCTGGGTCTTCCATTGCTCACCGCTTGGCGGCCGGTCGCCCAGCACCCAGGTGTCCTTGCTCGCGCCACCGCGCTGCATCGACACCACTTCGGCATCGGCCTCGGCCGCCACCCGGGTCAGGCCGCCGGGCAACACCCGATAACCGTCATGACTGGCCACCGCATACATGCGCATGCCGATGGCACGAGGCTGCAACTGGCCGCCCTCGGGTTGCCAGATCGGTGCGTGGGACAGTTGCGCAAGTTCTTGCGCGACATAGGCATAAGGCCGGGCCTGCATGCGCTCGGCGAGGCTCCGGCGCTGCTTTTCACTCAGATCACGCCCGAAAACGGGGGCGAAGCTCTGGGAGGGAAAGGCCGGTTTGATCAGCAACTCTGGCAGTTTCTCCAACGCCTGGGCCAGCACCGGCGCCTCACCGCACCACCAGGTAGCGATGGAAGGCAGGATCAGCTCTTCACCGAACAGGTACTGATTGATCTTCGGCAAAAAGCCCAGCAGCCCTGGCGATTCCAGCACACCGCTGCCCAGCGCATTGGCCACCAGCACCCGGCCCTGACGCACGGCCTCGAGCAATCCGGGAACGCCCAGCGCCGAATCCGTACGCAGTTCCAGCGGATCGCAGAAATCATCGTCGAGCCGGCGCATGATCGCGTGAACCCGACGCAGGCCACTGAGGGTTTTCAGGTAGACCGTGGCATCACGTACCGTCAGGTCGCCGCCCTCCACCAGCGGATAACCGAGCTGGCGCGCCAGATAAAGATGTTCGAAATAGCTTTCGTTGAAACGTCCCGGGGTCAGCAACACCACCAGCGGCGCGTCATCGTCGCAGGGGGCCTGACGGGCCAGGGTTTCCTGCAAGGTGCGGAAGAACCCGGCCAGGTGCTGCACCTTCAGATCCCGGTACAACTCGGGGAAGGCCCGGGACACGATGGTGCGGTTTTCCAGTGCATAACCGGCACCCGACGGTGCCTGGGTACGATCCGCCGTCACCCACCAGCGCCCGTCCGGCGTGCGCGCCAGATCCACGGCATACAGATGCAGAAAGGCCCCGTCCGGGGGCGCAATGCCCTGACAGGGCCAGAGAAAGTTGTTGTGACCGAATACCAGTTCCGCCGGCAGCAGCCCTTCGCGGATCAACTGCTGCGGGCCATACAGATCTGCCAGCACCGCATTGAGCAGGCGAGCACGCTGGACGATCCCGGCCGACAGTTGTTGCCACTCATCGTCTGCGATCACATGGGGCAGCAGATCCAGCTCCCACGGACGATCCGCGCCCTTGGGGTCGGCATACACGTTGTAGGTGACACCGTTTTCCTGAATCTGCCGGGTCAGCAGCGCCTGACGCTGCACCAGTTGCGCCGGGGTGCTGCGCTGCAATTGGTCGAACAGTCGCTGCCAGTGCGGACGCACCGCTCCGCCGGCGTCGAGCAGTTCGTGGTAAGTGCCCGCCGTGAGCGGGTAGCGGTCAAGCAGGTCAGGCATGGAAAGCTCGGCAGCCGGCAAGGAACGGTCAGACTAACGCAGGCACATGACGCCCGGATATACGAAAAATCCGGGGGTCGTGTACGAATCAAAAGCGTCGTAAATCGAGTGTCATCGGGAACTCGTCGGAGATAGTCAGATTCGGTATCGGAAGTTTCCCCGGCGTGTGTCCGATGCGGAAGAAACGCGCCATGCGCCGGCTCTCCGCTTCGTTGGCGTTGACCGGCAACGTCTCGTAATTGCGCCCGCCCGGATGGGCGACGTGGTACTGGCAGCCGCCCAGCGAGCGCTGCATCCAGGTGTCGAGCAGGTCGAACACCAGCGGCGCGTGCACCGGGATCGTCGGTTGCAAACAGTTGGCCGGTTGCCAGGCACGAAAACGCACACCGGCGACAAACTCGCCCACCCGCCCGGTCGATTGCAGCGGCACCGGAATGCCGTTGCAGGTCAGCAGGTAACGCTGGGGCGGCAGCCCCGTGAGCTTGACCTGCAAACGCTCCAGCGAGGAGTCGACGTAACGCACCGTGCCGCCCGCCGCGCCCTCCTCGCCCAGCACATGCCAGGGTTCAAGGGCCTGACGCAATTCCAGCTCGATGCCGTTGACGGCGTAATCGCCGACCTTGGGAAAGCGAAACTCCAGATGCGCCGCAAACCATTCGGCACGCAGCGGATAGCCGGCATTGTTGAGTTCGACGATGACGTCGGCAAAGTCCTGTTCGATGAAATGCGGCAGCAGGAAACGGTCATGCAACTCGGTGCCCCAGCGCGCCAGCTTCGGCGGGGCATAAGGCTCGCGCCAGAATCGCGCCACCAGTGCCCGCAGCAACAACTGCTGAGCCAGGCTCATGCGCGCATGGGGCGGCATTTCGAACGCACGTAACTCCAGCAGGCCGAGACGCCCGGTGGCGCCATCCGGTGAATACAACTTGTCGATACAGAACTCGGCGCGGTGGGTGTTGCCGGTGACGTCGATCAGCAGATTGCGCAACAAGCGATCCACCCGCCATGGCGGGCATTCTTCTCCCGGTGCCGGCATTTGCGCGAAGGCGATTTCCAGCTCATACAGCGCATCGTTGCGCGCTTCATCGACTCGCGGCGCCTGGGAGGTCGGGCCGATAAACAGTCCGGAAAACAAGTAGGACAGCGACGGATGGTTGTGCCAGTAGCTGATCAGGCTGCGCAGCAGATCCGGGCGGCGCAGGAACGGGGAGTCCGCCGGCGTCGCCCCGCCGAGCACGAAATGGTTGCCGCCGCCGGTGCCGGTATGGCGCCCGTCGATCATGAATTTCTCGGTGGACAGTCGGGTCTGACGCGCCTCTTCGTACAGGAACTCCGTGCGCTCGACCAATTCGTCCCATGTCGCGGAAGGCTGGACGTTGACCTCGATCACGCCGGGATCCGGCGTGATGCGGAAGTTGCTCAAGCGCGGATCGCTCGGCGGCTCGTAGCCCTCCAGCAGCACCGGACAATGCAGTTCCTCGGCAGTGGCTTCGATGGCGGCCACCAGTTCCAGATAGTCCTCGACCCGCTCCAGCGGCGGCATGAACAGATACAAGCGGCCTTCCCGGGCCTCTGCGCAGAGCGCAGTGCGGGTCAGCCAGTCGGCGGACTCGTCGATTTTCGGCACCCGTTCGTCCGCCGCAGCTGGCGCGTCGTGTCGATTGAGTTGATCGGTGCCGGGCAGCTCGGGGAAGTCCTGATTCGGATCGTTCGGATGAATGAACGGATACTCCGCCGCTTTCACCCAGGGCTGCGAACCCAATGGCAGGCGATAGCCGAGCGGTGAATCCCCCGGCACCAATCGGCAATGTTCATCGCGCAGATACCAGCGCCCGCTCTGCCATTGATCACCCTTGGCGGTGCGCGCCAGTGGCAGCACCTGGCCGATGACCTTGTCCAGCCCCTGACTGAACACCTTGCGCAGCCGCGCACGTTCCAGCGGCTCCTCCAGACGCGAGTCTTCGGCGCTGACATTGCTCGGCAACGCGCCCTCGCGCCAAAGGTAGTAGAAATTGTCCTCATAGGCCGGGAACACAAAGCGTGTCGGCAGTTTCAGGCGCTCGGCGACGCTGGCCAGAAAACGGCCGGCCAGTTCGCCCGTGGCACCGTAATCCTGTTGCTCATCGGCGATCAATGCGTTGTTGTGCCAGATCGGCACACCGTCGCGGCGCCAGTAACAATTCAGCGACCAGCGCGGCAGTTGCTCGCCCGGATACCACTTGCCCTGGCCGAAATGCACCAGCCCTTTTGGCGCGTAGTGCTTGCGCATGCGCTGAAACAGCTCGGCAGAGAGCCGGCGCTTGTCCGGGCCCAGCGCGGCGGTGTTCCATTCGGCACCGTCCGGGTCGTCGATGGACACGAAGGTCGGTTCGCCGCCCATGGTCAGGCGCACATCGCCTTCCAGCAAGTCGGCATCGATCTGCCGGCCCAGCGCCTGGATCGCCAGCCACTGTTCATCGGTGTAGGGTTTGGTGACGCGCGGCGCTTCCCAGATTCGCTCAACCGACATTTCGTGGCTGAACTCACACTCGCAAGGTTCCACCAGACCACTGATCGGCGCCGCCGAGGACGGATCGGGACTGCTGGCCAACGGGATATGCCCTTCTCCGGCGAACAGCCCCGATGTCGCATCGAGGCCGATCCAACCGGCACCGGGCAAGTACACCTCACACCACGCATGCAGATCGGTGAAGTCCACTTCGGTGCCGGAGGGGCCGTCGAGGCTTTTCACATCGGCGGTCAGTTGAATCAGGTAACCGGAGACGAAACGCGCCGCCAGTCCGAGGTTGCGCAGCAGTTGCACCAGCAGCCATGCCGAATCGCGGCAGGAGCCGGAGGCTTGTTCAAGCGTGTGCTCCGGAGTCTGTACGCCCGGCTCCATGCGAATCAGGTAATTGATGTCCTCGCTCAGGCGCTGGTTGAGCGCCACCAGGAAGTCCACTGCCGGCAACGGCGTGCGGTCGATGGCGTCCAGGTAGGCCTTGAATTTCGGCGTCAGCGGCAGGGTTTCGAGGTAAGGCGCCAGCTCCTTGCGTTCATCGGCGGCGTAGGCGAAGGGGATTTTCTCGGCGTAGGGCTCGAGGAAAAAATCGAACGGGTTGAACACCGCCATCTCGGCCAGCAGGTCGACCTCGATCCGCAGTTCGGCGGTTTTCTCGGGAAACACCAGTCGGGCGAGGTAGTTGCCCTGGGGATCCTGCTGCCAGTTGATGAAATGCTGCTCGGGCGAGACTTTCAGCGAATAAGACAGAATCCGCGTGCGGCTGTGGGCAGCCGGGCGCAGACGCACGATCTGCGGGCCGAGCTCGACAGCGCGGTCGTAGCGGTAATGCGTGACGTGATGCAATGCGACATGAATCGACACGGCGTGCCTCCTGCGAGCCCAAGCGTATTCGAAAGCGCGCAAGACTTATGCCATGCAGAGGCCTCGGCGCTTTCCCGGAATGCTCAGGGCAGTACAGCACCAAAATCGGGCGACGCGGTGAATTGCTTTGGCTCAGTTGCACGCAAATGTTGCGAGGCACAATGCAGAACGCCAACCCGAAGGTTGGCGTTCTGTTCACATCAACAACGATTTAGCGCGGTACGACCGGCTTGCGAGCCGGCTTCGGCCCTTTGCCTTTCGCGGCTTCCTTGCGCTCTTTGGCGGCCTGCTGGTTGCGGGCGAATGCCGCGGCCTTGGCCTGTTCACGCTTGTCCCACGGATTGCCGCCGTCGCTGGCGCGCGGTGGCAGACCGTTGTGCTGGGTGAGGATTTTGGTGGTCTTCTCTTTCACGTCCTTCGCCACTTTATGGCTGCCGGCCGGCGTCGAGTTCTTGCGACGGGCACTCTGGTAGCTGTCGGTGGCCGGCTGATGTGTAGGGATCAACTGGTGCTTGCCCGGCCCGATCAGGTCGGCGCGGCCCATGCGGATCAGCGCTTCACGCAGCATCGGCCAGCCTTTCGGGTCGTGATAACGCAGGAACGCCTTGTGCAGACGACGCTGCTCCTCGCTCTTGACGATGGTCACGCCGTCGCTCTTGTAAGTGACCTTGCGCAGCGGGTTCTTGCCCGAGTGGTACATCGCGGTGGCGGTGGCCATCGGCGACGGATAGAACGCCTGCACCTGGTCGGCCCGGAAGCCGTTGCCCTTGAGCCACAGGGCCAGGTTCATCATGTCTTCGTCGGTGGTGCCCGGGTGCGCGGCAATGAAATACGGAATCAGGTACTGCTCTTTCCCCGCTTCCTTGGTGTACTTCTCGAACATGCGCTTGAAGCGATCGTAGGTGCCGATCCCCGGTTTCATCATCTGGTTGAGCGGACCTTCCTCGGTGTGTTCCGGGGCGATCTTCAGGTAACCGCCGACGTGGTGAGTCACCAGTTCCTTGACGTACTCCGGCGACTCGACCGCGAGGTCGTAACGCAGGCCGGAGGCGATCAGGATCTTCTTCACACCCGGCAACGCACGGGCGCTGCGGTACAGCTGGATCAGCGACGAGTGGTCGGTGTTCAGGTTCGGGCAGATGCCCGGGAACACGCAGGACGGCTTGCGGCACGCGGATTCGATTTCCGGGCTCTTGCAGGCGATGCGGTACATGTTCGCGGTCGGGCCGCCGAGGTCGGAAATGACGCCGGTGAAACCCGGCACCTTGTCGCGGATCTCTTCGATTTCACGAATGATCGACTCTTCGGAACGGTTCTGGATGATCCGGCCTTCGTGCTCGGTGATCGAGCAGAAGGTGCAACCGCCGAAGCAGCCACGCATGATGTTCACCGAGAAGCGGATCATGTCGTAGGCCGGGATCTTTTCCTTGCCGTACGCAGGATGCGGAACACGTGCGTAAGGCATGCCGAACACGTAGTCCATTTCTTCAGTGGTCATCGGAATCGGCGGCGGGTTGAACCAGACGTCGATCTCGCCATGCTTCTGCACCAGCGCACGGGCGTTACCCGGGTTGGTTTCCAGGTGCAGCACACGGTTGGCGTGGGCGTACAGGACCGGGTCGTTACGCACCTTTTCCATCGACGGCAGGCGGATCACGGTCTTGTCGCGGGTCATCTTCGGGCTGGCCAGGATCTGCACGACCTTGGCTTCTTCCGGGTCATCAACCGGGCCCTTCTCCTGCTCGATCGCGCAAGCCTGAGTGTCCTGGGTGTTGACGTACGGGTTGATGATCTTGTCGATCTTGCCCGGACGGTCGATGCGCGTGGAATCGACTTCGTACCAGCCCGCCGGCGTGTCACGACGGATGAACGCGGTGCCGCGCACATCGGTGATGTCTTCGATCTTGTGACCGTAAGACAGACGCTGGGCGACTTCGACAATCGCGCGTTCGGCGTTGCCGTACAGCAGGATGTCGGCGCTGGCGTCGATCAGGATCGAGTTGCGCACACGATCCTGCCAGTAGTCGTAGTGGGCGATGCGGCGCAGGGAGGCTTCGATGCCGCCGAGCACGATCGGCACATGCTTGTAGGCTTCCTTGCAGCGCTGGCTGTAGACCAGGCTCGCGCGATCCGGACGCTTGCCGGCCATGCCACCCGGGGTGTAGGCGTCGTCGGAACGGATTTTCTTGTCCGCGGTGTAGCGGTTGATCATCGAGTCCATGTTGCCGGCCGCGACGCCGAAGAACAGGTTCGGCTCACCGAGCTTCATGAAGTCGTCTTTGGACTGCCAGTTCGGCTGGGCAATGATCCCGACGCGGAAGCCCTGGGACTCCAGCAGCCGGCCGATGATCGCCATGCCGAACGACGGGTGATCGACGTAGGCATCACCCGTAACGATGATGATGTCGCAGGAATCCCAGCCGAGCTGATCCATCTCCTCCCTGCTCATCGGCAGGAATGGCGCTGGCCCGAAACATTCGGCCCAATATTTTGGATAGTCAAATAACGGCTTGGCTGCTTGCATGTCGATAACCGGTGTTGGCTTTCATTGAATTTCGCGGGCGCGGAATATAGCACAAATTTTGACCAATTCCGACGGCCGTGGTCGGTTTCTCTCCCCTTTGTCCCGCCTGCCACACACCGGTTCCAAAAGATGCCCTTCAACTTATTCAAGGATGAATACTGATGCCTGCAAAACCTCCGTCAAAAGGCGTAACCACCGTCGAGGTGCATAACCCGCCTTTGCGACCAACCCATGACCATCTGCCACGGCACGACGCCTCGCAAACCATCCGTCCTGTCGAGCACAGTCTCATCAATGGAAGGACATCGGGCAGAATCCCGGACAGCACAGACCCGGACATGATCTCTCCAGCGCCTTCGGTGAGCGTCAGCGAAACTCATTCATACCCGCCCGCAATACCCACACCGTCTTTACTTGATGCCTACAGGGTTGCCCCGAACACCCGATTGCCGGTCGCCGACGCATCAGGATTCAGAAGGTTCAAGGGCCGACAGTTCGTCGATCTGTACGATGGCAGCATCCTGCAGATCAGCCTGGATCCCGACACTGCTCTCTACCGGGCCAGACTGGGAAGCGAATCAAGGCCCTCCGGGCCGATTCTCTTCCATGATCCCCACAGCAACCGATGGCACCCGCTGATCGACTTCGAAAAGAGCCCACTCCCGCTCTCTGCCAGCCGGCTGGAGACCTTCAGGACGCCTCTGGACTTCTCCGGAGCAGAACCGGACAGCGACGGTCTGCATGGTTTCGAAGGCAAGCGCTACGTCATCATAGAGAACCATGCCCATCAGGTGATGCGCGACGTTGACGCTTCATCTCCCAAGCGCAATGTCTGGCGCGTCGTCAATCCGAAGGACCCGGTCGCCGCCGACAGCGAAAATATCTATCGCGCAAGCCGATCCGGCGAAACACTGGCCATCACCCGCAATGCCGATGGCATCTGGACGACAAGTCTGGATGGACTCAAGGGAGGCATGCGCCGCACCGCACAGACCCAGGACAACAAAGCCTATTTGCTTCAACGGTATGAGCCCGTCAGAAACGCCTTCGAGGCGCTGGTCGCGTCCAACAAGCGCTATGGAGAACTCTGGGACAGCGCCCGATATCTTCCCGAGGGAAGCCAGGCCGAGAAGGAAGCGCTGATCAAGCTTGAAGTGCATGTCATCAAGCACACAAGAATGCAGGCCGAATACGCCAAGTCACTGATCGACAACAAAGACTGGTTGATCCTGCTGAAGGCCGGCGGACTCTACAAAAGCGAACTGCATACTCTTCAATTGAACAGAGTCGACTATTTCAACAAATTGATCGCCGTCATGGATCGCAGGGTCTATCCGACCGTGCATGCGATAACGGTCGAGTCGCTGAAGAACAACTTTGCCCATCTCAACAAAAAGCTGAAGATCATGGACGATCGTCAGATTGTGATGGATCAGGTTCGCAAAGCCGACCGTAGTGCAACATCCGAACTGGATGACTTGAACCATGGTGTACCCACCGTAGACCAGATCCATTCCAGCCAATACAACATCTGCCTGCGCCTGATTTCCGACGACCCCGAAAACCCGCCACCTTTCGGTATGCGCAGTGCCATGGGCATGCACTTGCTGAAAAAGGACTTGAACGAAGTCTCTGGCTACTCCGAACCGCTGGCACTGCAATTGACGCTGGAAAACATAAGGGGCGACAGAGCCGGATTCGAATCCCTGGATACTTCAGCGGACCCGGTAAAGGCGGGATACGTCAGCCAGGCGCTGTCCTTGATGGATACGTTCGAAACGAAAATCGACAACCGCCTGAACGCAATCCATGAACAGGTCGACAGCAACAGCCAGTTACCTCTTTACGACCAGGATATCGATTTCGATTTTCTTCCGGAGCAGCCCGCTGGAGAGACCGAGGCGACTGCCCCGCGAAAACTGTTCCGGACACGCCATCATGGCACTTACCGGGTTCTGGTCGGAGTGCAGGACACCGCAGCGGATGGCAGCGTTACGCTCAAGGTTCCCGATCTTTTCAAGCCACATGAGCCACCTCAACGCTACGAAAAAATCGAAGGTGAGTGGCGCCAGATTCGCCCTGCCGCCACTCTCACGCCCGGACCACAACTTGTGAACAACGCGACTGAAAGTCTTGCACGCGTGGATGAACATGTTACCCAGGCCCGGCTTATGGAGGCCCGCAAAGCCAATCCGACCAATATCGTCGAATTTCTGGGCGCAGAAACGGATCGTTTCAGGGATCTGGCGCAACGTCTGGAGGCCACCGGCCGGGTAGCAGAGGACGCCGAGTCAAGCGGATTGATCAGCCGGCTCAGAAGCGCCGCGGCATCAATGGAGGCCGAAGGACAATCCATTCTGATACGGATGTACAAAAACAAGGATGTGCTGGATGTACTGCGCCTGAACTTCCTGCTCGATCACTCACAGCTGAAAATAGTGAAAACGGTAGATCGCAGACAAACGGGCAAGGGAAGGGACAAGTCGTTCCTCGATGTCTACTCGATCAACGAACGTTCAGATAATGCGCCGTTGTGGGAGGCCCACTTTCACTACGACAGGCAAGATCGCGCGGCGCTGGACTACACGCTCAAGGGTGCACACTTGAAAACCCTGGAACAAAGCAGGCTCGGCAGCGCGTTTCAACAGCGCGAAGAACAGGCTGGCCGCTCCCACCAACGGATCTGGCGGGAGCTCATCAGCCCAAGGGTTGCCCAAAAACTGTTTGATCACCAGAAGTGATCAACCGCGCTATTCGTCGTCGTCGAAGTTATAGCTGCCCGGCGCAAGGTTCTCGAAGCGCGTGTACTTGCCGATGAAGGCCAGGCGGATAAAGCCGATCGGGCCGTTCCGCTGTTTGCCGATGATGATTTCGGCGATGCCTTTATGCTCGGTTTCCGGGTGATACACCTCGTCCCGGTACACGAACATGATGACGTCGGCGTCCTGCTCGATCGCTCCGGATTCCCGCAAGTCGGAGTTCACCGGGCGCTTGTTGGGACGTTGTTCCAGGGAACGGTTGAGCTGCGACAGAGCCACCACCGGACAGTTGAATTCCTTGGCCAGGGCCTTCAGGGATCGGGAGATCTCGGAAATTTCGTTGGTCCGGTTGTCACCGCTGGAGCCCGGGATCTGCATCAGCTGCAGGTAGTCGATCATGATCAGGCCGATGTCACCGTGCTCGCGCACCAGACGCCGGGTCCGGGCACGCATTTCCGACGGGCTGATGCCGGCGGTGTCATCGATGAACAGCTTGCGGTCGTTGAGCAGATTGACCGCCGAGGTCAGGCGCGGCCAGTCGTCGTCTTCCAGCTGACCGGAACGCACCTTGGTCTGGTCGATGCGGCCGAGGGACGACAGCATACGCATGATCAGCGATTCGCCTGGCATCTCGAGGGAGTACACCAGCACCACCTTGTCGCTGCGCAACACGGCGTTTTCCACCAGGTTCATCGCGAAAGTCGTCTTACCCATGGACGGACGACCGGCGACGATGATCAAGTCGGCCGGTTGCAGGCCGCTGGTCTTCTCGTCGAGGTCGGTATAGCCGGTGGACAGGCCGGTGATCGAGTCGGCGGTGTTGAACAAGGTGTCGATGCGGTCGATGGCTTTGGTCAACAGGTCATTCACACCCACCGGGCCGCCGGTTTTTGGCCGGGCCTCGGCAATCGCGAAGATCTGCCGCTCCGCTTCGTCGAGGATTTCCTCGGCGGTGCGACCTTCAGGGTTGAAGGCGCTGTCGGCAATTTCGGTGCTGATGCCGATCAGCTGACGCAACGTCGCACGCTGGCGGACGATCTGCGCATAGGCCTTGATGTTGGCGACGGACGGCGTGTTTTTCGCCAGTTCACCGAGGTAACCCAGACCGCCGACTTGCGAGGTCTGACCTTCCTTGTCCAGTTGCTCGGCAAGGGTCACGACGTCGATCGGCGAGTTCTGATCGGCCAGCTTGGCGATCGCACGGAAAATCAGACGGTGGTCATGCCGGTAGAAATCGCCGTCGGAGACTTGATCGAGCACGCGTTCCCAGGCGTTGTTGTCCAGCATCAGACCACCGAGCACGGCCTGTTCGGCCTCGATGGAATGCGGCGGCACCTTCAGCGCGGCGGTTTGCAGATCGTATTGCTCGGGAGCGGAGATTTCGTTCATGGCCACTTTTAATTCAGGAAAAGCAGGGATTGCAGAAAGACAAAGGGCACGACCTGTAGACAGGATCGTGCCCGATGTTAACCGTCTGGCGAACAAGCCGCCAGTCGATCAGGTGTTGCTTAAGCTGCTACCACGACAACGCGTACGGTGGCTTCAACTTCGGCGTGCAGGTGCACAGCCACGTCGAATTCACCCACGTTGCGGATGGTGCCGTTCGGCAGACGAACTTCGCTTTTCGCAACTTCAACGCCGGAGGCGGTCAGTGCGTCAGCGATGTCGTGAGTACCGATCGAACCGAACAGCTTGCCTTCGTCGCCAGCGGTGGCAGTGATGGTCACTTCCAGCTCGGCCAGTTGGGCAGCACGGCTTTCAGCCGATGCTTTACGGTCGGCAGCGGCTTTTTCCAGCTCAGCGCGACGCTCTTCGAACGCAGCCAGGTTGGCAGCGGTCGCAGCGGTAGCTTTGCCGAAAGGCAGCAGGTAGTTACGGCCGTAACCGGCCTTAACGTTTACTTTGTCGCCCAGGTTGCCCAGGTTGGCGATTTTTTCCAGAAGGATCAGTTGCATGTGGAAATCCTCTTAACTTTTAACCTTCACCGTTCGCGTTATCGGTGTCTTTCGACACGTGACGACCGCGAAAATCAATCAGGCTGTCGACAATGGCCAAGACCACAAGCAACGGACCGAGCAAGTGCATGAAAGGCACGAGCGTGACGTATATCCCCACCAGCCAGAAACCGGCCAGCCGTTTCTGCGCCACCAGCCCGTGAACCAGGGCCAGACCGGCGAAGAACAGCGGCACGCTGCACAACGGCAACAGAACCAGTGCGTGCAGACCGAAGAACGGTGCCACACACATGACGGCCAGAAGCGACAGCGCAACGCCTTTCGGCAGTCGGATGGCGCGAAACTCGCGACCGAAACCGCCGGGGTTATACAACAACGCCTGCCAGTAGCGCCCAAGAATCAGGCACAGCACGCTAAAGACCTGCAACGACACCGCTGTCGAAATGATCGACAGTGGAACCGCCAATCCCGTGAGAATCGCCTTCTGATCTGCCGAGAATTTCTCGTAGACCTCACCCATCGCCAGCGGCAAGACTTGTTCAAACGTCTGCGCCAGCGCTTCGGTGAAGGAACCGAAAACGGTCCCCAGGCTCACGGCAATCAACAATCCCACGGCCACGCTGACCAGCAGCACGCGATTCCAGGTGTGTTCGGCGCGTAAAACCAGCGCCAGACCGCAAGCCCCGAGCAGCACAATCAGTGCCGTCGGGTCTTTGAGGTAGTGCCAGCTCACCAACGCTGACAACACTCCCACACCCAGGACGCTCAAGGCGTCCGAACCGCGCCGCAGGAGCACAAGGCAACCTGCAGCGGCACTCAACCAGAACAACAGCGGCAATGCCGCAGATCCGGCCACGACCAGCGTGGCCTGCATACGCCCCCGCATGATGAATTCAGCCAAGGCACGCATGCATTCGATCCCTTACTTACTTGTCGACTACCCGGTCTCAGCGGCCGTGGCTGTCGGTGTAGGCCAGCAGGGCCAGGAAGCGGGCGCGCTTGATAGCGGTGGCCAGCTGACGCTGATAACGAGCTTTGGTACCGGTGATGCGGCTTGGAACGATTTTGCCGGTCTCGGATACGTAGGCTTTCAGAGTGTTGAGATCTTTGTAGTCGATCTCCTTCACGTCTTCAGCGGTGAAGCGGCAGAATTTACGACGACGGAAGAAACGTGCCATTTGATAGGCTCCTTAAAAGGTCCGTGGATTACTCGTCAGCGTTATCGCTGTTGTCGCTGTCGCTATCGCTGTCATCGCCATCGGCGCTGCCATCGTGCTCAGGACGTTCGCGACGCTCACGGCGCTCACTGCGGTTTTCTTCAGCCTTGAGCATCTCGGACTGGCCGGTAACGGCTTCGTCGCGACGGATGACCAGGTTACGGATCACAGCATCGTTGTAGCGGAAGTTGTCTTCCAGCTCGGCCAGGGCCTTGCCGGTGCACTCAACGTTCAGCATCACGTAGTGAGCCTTGTGAACATTGTTGATTGCGTAGGCCAGTTGACGACGGCCCCAGTCTTCCAGACGGTGGATTTTGCCGCCGTCTTCTTCGATCAGCTTGGTGTAACGCTCAACCATGCCGCCGACTTGCTCGCTCTGGTCAGGGTGGACCAGAAAGATGATTTCGTAATGACGCATGAATGCTCCTTACGGGTTGTAGCCTGCCGCTCAAAAACGGTCAGACAAGGAGTGAATGACACTTATGGACTTGCCGGCGCGGGGCACATGGGTGCCTGCCGTCACAGCAAGGGGCGCAATTGTAGAGAAGGGACAGAAGAGGTGCAAGGCAATTGGTGATTATTTGAACAGCTCGTTCACATCACCGATCAGCACCATTGCGCAGAACCAATGTGGAAGCGGGCTTGCTCGCGAATGCGGCATCACATCCAACATCATTGCTGAATGACACACCGCTTTCGCGAGCAAGCCCGCTCCCACATTTGAATCGCCGTGAGGCTTAAGCCTTTTTGGCAGCCGCCTTGGCCTTTGCACCGCGCTGGCGCTGAGCCTCGAACAGGCACACGCCGGTCGCAACCGATACGTTGAGACTGCTGACGCTACCGGCCATCGGCAGGTTCACCAGGTAGTCGCAATGTTCACGGGTCAGGCGACGCATGCCTTTGCCTTCGGCGCCCATGATCAGGATGGTCGGGCCGGTCAGGTCCTGGTCGTAGATGCTGACCTCGGCCTCACCCGCCGTGCCGACAATCCACAGACCGCGTTGCTGAAGCTTTTCCAGGGTGCGCGCAAGGTTGGTCACGGCCACCAGCGGAATCACTTCCGCCGCGCCGCAGGCCACTTTACGCACGACCGGCGTCAGGGTGGCCGACTTGTCTTTCGGCACGATGACCGCCAGCGCACCGGCAGCATCCGCCGAACGCAGGCAGGCGCCGAGGTTGTGCGGATCGGTCACGCCGTCGAGCACCAACAGCAGCGGCGCGCCTTCGGTGCGGTCGAGCAGCTCGTCGAGCATCGCTTCGCCCCAGACCTGGCTCGGACTGACGTCCGCCACCACGCCCTGGTGCACGCCTTCGACCCAGGCGTCCATTTCGCGGCGCTCGGCCTGACCGATCTGGACGCGGTTTTCGTTGGCCAGCTCGATCAGTGTCTGCACCCGCGGATCGTTGCGGCTTTCAGCCAGCCAGATCTGCTTGACGCGTTTAGGGTGGTGACGCAGCAACGCTTCTACCGCGTGAACGCCGTAGATTTTTTCCAACTGACTCATGACTTCGCCTTCGGTTTACGTGCTCCGCCGCTTTTGGCTGGAGCAGAACCCGCTTTTGGCGGGCCCTTGCGGTGTTTGCTCGGTTTGCCTGGCTTGCCGCCGGAGGCCTTTTCAGGCGCCGACCGTCCGGTCTTTCCCCCGGACGCCGCTTTACCACCGTTTTTGGCGTCGGCCAGCAAGGCCTTCTTCATTTCACGGCTTTTGCGCAGCTCGGCGTTTTTCGCCACGGCATCGCTCGGGCGATAAGCCTCAGCGACCTTTTCCTTGGCCGGACGACGGCTGGCGGTTTTGGCCGGAGCCTTTTCTTCCACAGCCTTGGCCGCTGGAGCAGCGGTTTCGGTGCCACGCTTCTTGCGGCCGATTGGTGCGCTGATGGTTTTTTCGGCCATCTCGAAGTCGATCTTGCGCTCGTCGAGATCGACGCGCATGACGCGCACTTCAACGGTATCGCCAAGACGGAAGCTGCGACCGGTGCGCTCGCCCGCCAGGCGGTGATGCACAGGGTCGAAGTGGTAGTAATCGCCCGGCAGCGCCGTCACATGCACCAGACCTTCGACGTAGATATCGGTCAGTTCGACGAACAGGCCAAAACCGGTCACGGCAGTGATCACGCCCGGGAACGATTCGCCCACGCGGTCTTTCATGAACTCGCACTTGAGCCAGTTCACCACGTCGCGGGTCGCTTCGTCGGCACGACGCTCGCTCATCGAGCACTGCTCGCCGAGTTGCTCCAGGGCCGCTTCGTCGTACGGATAGATGCGCGCCTTCGGAATGGTCATCGCACCGGCACGGCGAACGTGCGGGGTGTCCTGTTTCGAATGGATCACGCTGCGGATCGCGCGGTGCGTGAGCAGGTCCGGGTAACGACGGATCGGCGAGGTGAAGTGGGTGTAGGCTTCGTAATTCAGGCCGAAGTGGCCTTCGTTCTGGGCGCTGTACACCGCCTGGCTCAGGGAGCGCAGCATCACGGTCTGGATCAGGTGGAAATCCGGACGATCCTTGATGCTGGCCAGCAGGGCCTGATAGTCCTTCGGCGTCGGGCCGTCCTTGCCTTTGTGCAGGGACAGGCCGAGCTCGCCGAGGAACGCGCGCAGTTTTTCCAGACGCTCCGGTGGCGGACCGTCGTGGACGCGGTACAGCGCAGGGATTTCGTGCTTTTTCAGGAATTCGGCGGTAGCCACGTTGGCCGCCAGCATGCATTCCTCGATCAGCTTGTGCGCGTCGTTACGGGTGGTCGGGCGGATTTCGGCAATCTTGCGCTCGGAACCGAAGATGATCCGGGTTTCCTGCGTTTCGAAATCGATCGCGCCACGCACGTGACGGGCGGCCAGCAACACTTTGTACAGCGCGTAGAGCTGCTTCAGATGCGGCAGGACGTCGGTGTATTCGCCGCGAAGCTTGCGCCCTTCGGTGGCTTTCGGCGTTTCCAGCATCGCGCTGACCTTGTTGTAGGTCAGACGGGCGTGGGAGTGGATCACTGCCTCATAGAAGCAGTAGTCGGTCATTTCGCCGGACTTGGAGATGGTCATCTCGCAAACCATGGCCAGACGATCGACGTGCGGGTTCAGCGAGCACAGGCCGTTGGAGAGCTGCTCCGGCAGCATCGGCACCACGCGCTCGGGGAAGTAAACCGAGTTGCCGCGCACCTGGGCTTCGTTGTCCAGGGCTGAGCCGATCTTCACGTAGCTGGAAACGTCGGCAATCGCCACGTACAACTTCCAGCCGCCGGAGAACAGGCGCAACTTGCCTGGCTTGGATTCGCAGTAGACCGCGTCGTCGAAGTCGCGGGCGTCCTCACCGTCGATAGTGACGAACGGCAGATGGCGCAGGTCGACACGCTTCTCTTTGTCTTTCTCTTCGACCTCCGGCTTGAGCTTGCCGGCTTCCTTCAGAACGGCTTCAGGCCAGACGTGCGGAATGTCGTAGGTGCGCAGGGCGACATCGATTTCCATGCCCGGCGCCATGTAGTTGCCGACGACTTCGATCACATCGCCTTGCGGCTGGAAGCGCGGAGTCGGCCAGTGGGTGATTTTCACCTCGACGAACTGACCAATCTGGGCGTTGGCGTTGCGACCCGGGGTCACCAGCACTTCCTGCTGGATCTTCGGGTTGTCCGCGACCACAAAGCCGATGCCGCCCTCTTCGAAGTAACGGCCGACGATGCTTTCGTGGGCACGGGACACCACTTCGACGATCACGCCTTCGCGACGGCCGCGACGGTCCAGGCCGGACACACGGGCCAAAGCACGGTCACCGTCGAACACCAGACGCATTTGCGCCGGGCTCATGAACAGGTCGTCGGAGCCGTCGTCCGGCACCAGGAAGCCGAAGCCGTCGCGGTGACCGCTGATGCGGCCGAGGATCAGGTCGAGCTTGTCCACCGGCGCATAAGTGCCACGGCGGGTGTAGATCAGTTGAGCGTCGCGCTCCATGGCGCGCAGGCGGCGGCGCAGGGCTTCGATCTGGTCTTCTGTGGTCAGACCAAATTCTTCCACCAGTTGCTCGCGGGCAGCAGGCGAACCCCGATCAGCAAGGTGCTGAAGGATCAGTTCGCGGCTGGGAATAGGGTTTTCATATTTTTCCGCTTCACGAGCGGCCTCGGGATCGAGGGACTGCCAATCGGCCATTAGAGAGTTTTCACCTTGTCTATATGCGGGTTAGTTTGGCATAGGCGCCATCAAACGGGAAATTTCCGACTCTATAAGGCGCGTCTGGAGCCTTGTATCGACGTCTGAAAGGCGTTTTGAACACCGCTGGTAAAAAAAACCATTTTTTTTGCTGGCAGGGGTTTACAGTTAAAAAGGCGCTCCGTATAGTGCGCGCCATCGACGACGTACAGACGCTGTCGAGATGCCCAGGTGGTGAAATTGGTAGACACGCCAGCTTCAGGTGCTGGTGACCTTACGGTCGTGGAAGTTCGAGTCTTCTTCTGGGCACCAATTCAAATTCAAGGTCACGATCTTGAATCTCACAAAAACCCGCGAAAGCGGGTTTTTGCGTTTCTGGCTTCCTGAAAAACTAAAGCCGCCCTACCAAACCCTTATCCTGCTCGCAAGGAGCATTTGAGAAACGATATCGTTTATCATTGTTGCAAGTTTTTGCAATGCGACAGTGAGGAACCCTGCGAATGATGTTTCGAAATACCCTGCGCCGCGGCTTGACCTTCACCCTGCTCGGCCTGGCACTCGCCACTCCCCTCACCCAGGCTGCCGATACGGTTTCCCTGACTCTCTACAACGGTCAACACAAGGAAGTCGGCGACGCGATCGCCAAGGCCTTCGAAGCCAAGACCGGTATTCACGTCAATGTGCGCAAGGGCAGCAGCAACCAGCTCGCCAGCCAGATTATCGAAGAAGGCGACCGCTCCCCGGCCGACGTCATCTACACCGAAGAGTCCCCGCCACTGAACAACCTCGGCGAACTCGGCCTGCTGGCCAAGTCCGACGATGCCACTCTGGCAGTCCTGCCGAAAAAATACGTCGCCGGCAATGGCACCTGGATCGGCGTCACCGCACGGGTTCGTGTAGTCGCCTTCAACCCGAAGCTGGTTGATGAGAAAGACCTGCCCAAATCGGTACTGGATTTCGCCGATCCGCAGTGGCAAGGCAAGGTCGGCTTCGTGCCCACCAGCGGTGCCTTTCAGGAACAGGCCGTCGCCATCATCAAAAAGCATGGTCGTGAAGCCGCCGAAGAATGGCTGACCGGCCTGCGTGCCTTCGGCAAGACCTACAGCAACAACATGGTTGCCCTCAAGGCTGTGGAAAACGGCGAAGTCGCCACCGTACTGGTGAACAACTACTACTGGTTCGCCCTGCAACGGGAGAAAGGCAAGCTTGATTCCAAGCTGCACTACTTCACCGGTGGCGACGTGGGCGGCTTGATCACCGTCTCCAGCGCCGCGGTGCTGAAGTCCAGCAAACATCCCAAAGAAGCCCAGCAGTTTCTCGCCTACATGGCCAGCGAAGAAGGCCAGCGCGTGATCACCCAGACGACTGCCGAGTATCCGCTGCACAACGGCATGGAATCGGATCGCGGCCTCAAGCCTTTCAGTGAACTGGAAGCGCCGGACGTCACGCCGGCCGATCTGGGCAATGCCGAAGAAGCGCTGGATCTGGAACGCGAAGTTGGCCTGAACTGATGAGCGCCTCGTTATCCGCCCCCGCCACGCGCGGGGGTTACGTGCCACGGCGCAAGCGGCCGTCGATCTGGCTGGTGCTGCCGGTGTTGCTGCTGGTGGTGATGAGCCTGTTGCCTCTTGCCTACGTCGGGCTCAAAGCCTGGCAGGCGGGCTGGTCCGAGGCGCTGCATTTGCTGTGGCGCCCTTACGTGTTCGGCCTGCTGCGCAACACGCTGGCACTGATGGTCGGCGTAACCGTGACTTGCGGCGTGATCGGTCTGTCGCTGGCGTGGTTGCTGGAACGCAGCAACCTGCCGGGCCGGCGTTTGTGGGGCGTGATTCTGTGTTTGCCGTTTGCGGTACCGGCATTCGTCAGCAGTTTTACCTGGGTATCGCTCAGCGCGCAGTTCGAAGGACTCGGCGGGGCGATCCTGGTGATGAGCCTGTCGAAATACCCACTGATCTTTCTTCCGGTAGCAGCCACCCTGCGCAATCTCGACCCTTCCCTTGAAGAGTCGGCAAGAACACTGGGACAGAATCGCTGGGGCGTGTTTTTCCGCGTCACCCTGCCCCTGCTCTGGCCTTCGCTGCTGGCCGGTTCGCTGCTGATTGCGTTGCACATGCTGGTGGAATTCGGCGCACTGTCGATCATTGGCCTGCAAACCTTCACCACCGCGATCTATCAGCAATTCGAGCTGGAATTCAGCAATGCCAATGCCGCAATGCTGTCCGCGGTGCTGCTGGCGCTGTGCCTGATGCTGCTATGGCTGGAACTGCGGGTGCGTGGCAAGGGACGTCACGTGCGAACCGGCCAGGGTGCGGCGCGCCGGGCCGAGCAAGTGCAACTGGGACCCTGGGCAATTGCCGGTCAGTTGTATTGCCTGATACTGGCGATTGTCGGCAGCGGGATTCCACTGGGGATGCTGGCGTACTGGCTCGCCGTGGGTTCGTCTGCCGCGTTCCCGGTGGCGGCAATCACTGAAGCGCTGCTGTCGTCGCTGGCGCTGTCGCTGGGTGGCGCGGGACTGTGTCTGCTACTGGCTGTACCGGTCGGATTGCTGGTAGTGCGCTACAAAGGCCAACTGGCGATCTGGGCCGAGCGTCTGCCCTATCTGCTGCACGCGCTGCCGGGGCTGGTGATCGCCCTGACGCTAGTGTATTTCGCCCTGCATTACGTGCCGGCGCTGTATCAGACATCCATGTTGTTGCTGATCGCCTATGCACTGCTGTTCCTGCCACTGGCTCAGGCGCCAATCCGCACAGCGCTGAACAAGGCAGCACCCCAACTGGAAGAAGCCGCCCGCACACTGGGTGCGTCGTCGTTCACGGCGTTCTGCCGAGTGACCCTGCCGATCATTTTCCCGGCACTGGGCGCGGCGTTCGCGCTGGTGTTTCTGGATGCCATGAAGGAACTGACGGCGACGCTGCTGCTGAGTCCGACCGGGCTCAACACCTTGGCAACCGAGGTGTGGGCACACACCGCGAATGTCGAGTTCGCAGCCGCAGCACCTTATGCAGCGTTGTTGATCGTGGTGTCGGGGCTGCCCGTCTACCTGCTGACAACCCGGATGTATTTGAGCCGATAAAAAAATCGCAGCCGAAGCTGCGATTTTTTTTGCCCGCACTATCAGGCCCGAAACTGCCCCAGGCTGGCCTTGAGCTGCGCCGCCAGACCATCCAGCACCTTGCCGCTGGCGGTGGTCTCGACCACCGCCTGAGCGGCTTTCTCCGCCTGGGCATGAATCGTCTCGACCCGACCACGCACGGCCTGCGCGCCCTGAGCCTGATGCGCAGCAGCCTGAGTCGCCAGACCAATCGCCGCATGCACCTGCTCGACCGACGCCTGCACAGACTGCTGCAACCGCGCGCTGTCACGCAGCACCAGCAAACCTTCGCTGGCCTGACGCCCGGCCTGACCAATCGCCTCAACCGCCTCACGGGCGCCCTGCTGCAAGGCCACGATGTGCGCCTGAATGTCGCCGGTGGAGCTTTGGGTCTTGCTCGCCAGCGCCCGGACTTCGTCTGCCACCACCGCAAAACCGCGACCGGTCTCACCGGCCCGGGCCGCTTCGATGGCGGCGTTGAGCGCCAGCAGGTTGGTCTGCTCGGCGATGCCGTGAATCACGGTCAGCACCACTTCGATCTGCTCACTCTGCTGCGCCAGTCGCTCGATGACTTTCGCCCCGGTGTCGACCTGCCCCGCCAGCGCCTCGATCAGGCTGCCGACCTTGGCCGACGTGCGGGTGTTCTCGTCGGTGGCCTGACGAATATCCACAACCTGCTTCAGCGCCGCCTGCATCGCATGGCTTTCCGACTGCGCCTCATCAGCCATTTGCGACAGCGCGCGCAGGCTTTCGGCGACTTCATCGCGCTGCATCCCGGCAGCCGCATCGGCACCCGCATTGCGCAGGGTCATCGCGCCGATTTCCACACCGGTGCGCTGGGCCACATCCCCGGCCTCGCGCACGATCGGTTGCAACTTATCCACAAAGCGATTGACCGCCGAAGCCATGTCGCCGATTTCGTCCTTGCTGTTGATCTGCACCCGCTTGGTCAGATCGCCCTCGCCTGCCGCCAGGTCATCCATGGCAGCGTTGAGCATCTTCAAGCGATTGACCACACGGTGGCCGAGCACGACCGCCAACAGCAACAGCACGCCGGCGCCGACCAGCGCCAGTCCCATACCGATACGCCAGCGCAGCGTGGCAGCGGCGTCCTGTACAGTGTTGGTCGTGTTGGCTTTCATCTCGGCGGCGGTGGACTGCGCCGACTGCAGGCGCGCACGCATGGCCGTGGCGCTGTCGGCGGCGGCGCCCTTGAGGCTGTCGCCGACCAGTTGATCACTGCTGGCGATCAGCGCCGAGAAGCGCTGATCGAGTGCCGCCAGATCGGTGTCCACCGAGGCCGTCGAGACGCCCATCAGCACCTTGCCGATCTCCACGCCGTTGGGATTGATCGAGGCTTCGAGGTAGTAGACCGAAGGATCGTTCTTCGCCGCATCCAGCACCTTATCCAGCGCCCGCTCGCCCTGGCCTTTTTCCAGAAGGGCCTTGTTGATCGGGTTTTCGCGGTTGAGATAGCGCGTCAGATGCTGGCCGGTGGCGTCGTCGTAAACCACGAACAGCACGTTGGGATTGCGCTGGGCCCGGCGGGCGAATTCGGAAAGGGTCGGCACGTCGCTGTCCCACATCGCGCGAGGCGCTACGGAGGCAAGCAACTGGGCCATGTCGTTGGCCGAGTCCTTCAAGTCTTTTTCCAGAGTCGTACGCAGCTGCGCCTGCTCTTCCTTCAGACGCGAGGACAGGCCGGCAGTCAAACGCTGGCGAGTATTGGTGGATAAGGTATCGAGGCTCGACGTGACTTCACGCCCGGCCTGCTCCAGCTCACCGGAGAGCTTCTGGCTGTCGGCGCCCAGGCGAGTGCCAAGGTCGGCTTCCAGCGCGGTGACGGTGCTCCGCGTCAGGGCAACGGCCCCCAACACCTGCACCAAAAGGGCGATACCAAGGGTAACGAATACGGGCCGCAACAAACGGCTTTGTAACAGTGAGAGAACGGCCGACACTGTGAATCCCTCTACTTCTGACGCCATTAATTTGATGGCACTCTTGTAGACAGATTCACAGCAAAGGTCATGCCGTCCAACAGGCATAAACGACAAAGGCCCCGATGAAGGGGCCTTTGTGTTTTTACATCAACGACTTATCAAGCGAACGGATGACGCAGAACGATGGTTTCGTTGCGGTCCGGGCCCGTCGAAATAATGTCGATCGGCGCGCCAATCAATTCTTCAACGCGTTTGATGTAGGCACGAGCGTTGGCCGGCAGCTCTTCCAGGGTCTTGGCACCCACGGTCGATTCGGTCCAGCCCGGCACTTCTTCGTACACAGGCTGCAGGCCTACGTAGCTGTCAGCGTCAGTCGGCGCGACAGCGTTGCCTTGCGCGTCTTTGTAGCCGGTGCAGATGTTGATGGTTTCCAGGCCGTCGAGTACGTCCAGCTTGGTCAGGCAGATGCCCGAGATGCTGTTCACATCGATAGCGCGACGCAGGATAACGGCGTCGAACCAGCCGCAACGACGGGCACGGCCGGTGGTCGCACCGAACTCGTGACCCTGCTTGGCCAGGTGCGCGCCGACTTCGTCGAACAGCTCGGTCGGGAACGGACCCGAACCTACGCGAGTGGTGTAAGCCTTGGTGATGCCCAGGATGTAGTCCAGGAACATCGGGCCAACGCCCGAACCGGTCGCCACGCCGCCGGCGGTGGTGTTGGAGCTGGTCACGTACGGATAGGTACCGTGGTCGATGTCGAGCAACGAACCCTGGGCGCCTTCGAACATGATGTCTTTGCCGGCGCGACGCAGGTCGTGCAGCTCGGCAGTGACGTCCAGCATCAGCGGCTTGAGCAGCTCGGCGTATTCCTTGCACTCGGCCAAGGTCTTTTCGAACTCGATGGCCGGTTCTTTGTAGTAACCGACCAGCATGAAGTTGTGGTAGTCCACCAGTTCACGCAGCTTGTCCTCGAAGCGCGGCATGTTGAGCAGGTCGCCCACACGCAGGCCACGACGTGCAACCTTGTCTTCGTAAGCCGGGCCGATGCCGCGACCGGTGGTGCCGATCTTCAGCTCGCCACGGGCCTTTTCACGGGCCTGGTCCAGCGCCACGTGGAAGGACAGAATCAGCGGGCAGGACGGGCTGATACGCAGGCGCTCGCGCACCGGTACGCCTTTCTCTTCCAGCTTGGTGATCTCGCGCAGCAGGGCGTCAGGTGCAACCACCACGCCGTTGCCGATCAGGCACTGCACGCCTTCGCGCAGCACGCCCGACGGGATCAGGTGCAGAACGGTTTTTTCACCGTCGATCACCAGTGTGTGGCCAGCGTTGTGGCCACCTTGGTAGCGCACTACGGCGGCAGCATGTTCGGTCAGCAGATCAACGATCTTGCCTTTGCCCTCATCACCCCACTGGGTGCCCAGGACTACGACATTCTTACCCATAACACTTGTCCTCATTCGCGCAAACTTGGTGCCGGCGGTGGCCGGCAGGAAAACTCAAGAAGCCAGTGGCGATACTTGCCAAAGCCCGTTCTGCTGGATCAATTGCCGGTCGCAGTCCGCATCACGGGCGGCGGCCAAAGGTTGTCCAGGCAATGCCTGAACGACACGCTGACCCTCACTGCGCAACTGGCAAACCTGCTGCCAGAGTGCCGCATCCGTACTGTCAGGCATCCAGATACCGCCAGACGGTAGCTCGACCTCAGCACGCCCCAGGGTCACCAGGGTTTTCAAATCGGTGGAAAAGCCGGTTGCCGGACGGGCGCGACCGAAGTCGGCGCCGATGTCGTCATAGCGACCGCCCTGAGCGATGGACTGGCCGACACCCGGCACGAACACCGCGAACACCACACCGGTGTGGTAGTGGTAACCGCGCAGCTCGCCCAGATCGAAGTACAGCGGCAACTCCGGGAAGCGCACCGACAGTCGCTCGGCAATCGCCAGCAAATCTTCCAGCGCCGCCAGTACCGGCGCCGGCGCATTGGCCAGACGCTCTCGGGCAGCGCTCAATACTTCACGGCCGCCGCACAGGTCAACCAGCGCACGCAGCATGCCGGACAGATCGGTCGGCAGGCCTTCGGTCAGGGTAATGACCTCGTCGATGGCCTTGCGTTGCAACGCATCGAACAGCTGCTGCTCGACTTCACCCGACAGACCGGCCGCCTGGGCCAGACCACGGTAGATGCCGACATGTCCCAGATCCATGTGCACGTCCGGCACATCGGCCAGTTGCAGCATGGCCAGCATCAGGCTGATGACTTCAACGTCGCTGCTCGGGCTGGCATCGCCGTACAACTCGGCGCCCAACTGGATCGGGCTGCGCGAGGACGACAAGGCACGCGGCTGGGCATGCAGCACGCTGCCGGCGTAGCACAGACGGCTCGGGCCTTCGCGACGCAGGGTGTGCGCATCGATGCGCGCCACTTGCGGCGTGATGTCGGCACGAAAACCCATCTGCCGGCCCGATTGCGGGTCGATGACCTTGAAGGTACGCAGATCCAGGTCCTGGCCCGCGCCGGTCAGCAGGGATTCCAGGTACTCGATATGGGGAGTCACGACAAACTCGTAACCCCAGCTCTGGAACAGATCCAACACCTGACGACGCGCGACTTCAATGCGCGCCGCTTCCGGTGGCAGTACTTCTTCGATGCCATCTGGCAGCAGCCAGCGGTCTACCGTTGCCATTACGCCATTCCCCTTAGATCCGGGCGGCCAGCCCGAGGGCGAGCCTTGAGTGAAGCAGAAAATGACCGGCCCGTTCAAAACGCACGCGCATGAACGACGCGGCGAAAGGCCTGTTACCGGCTTCGCCCATCACTTTCCTCGAAAAACTGTCGGGTCATTCAACCCGATCTTCTGCAACAAAAACAGCAATCAAACGTGCAGACGCAAAAAAGCCGGGAATTTCCCGGCTGCCGCATCATACACACGTTTTCCGAAAGGATCACCCCGCCCGAGGTTTTAGCCGCCGGGCGGAATGATTCAGGTCAACGTCGTATCAAGGCTTGGACTTTTCCAGGTAACGGAAGAAGTCGCTGCTTGGGTCGAGGACCATGACGTCGGATTTGTTCGCGAAGCTTTCACGGTAGGCACGCAGGCTGCGGTAGAAACCGTAGAACTCCTGATCCTGACCGTAGGCCTTGGAGTAGATCGCAGCGGCCTGGGCATCACCGTCACCGCGAATCTCTTCGGATTCACGATAGGCTTCAGCCAGCAGCACGCGGCGTTGACGATCGGCGTCGGCACGGATGCCCTCGGCCAGCTCGTTACCCTTGGCGCGGTGCTCGCGAGCTTCACGCTCACGCTCGGTGCTCATACGTTCGAACACGCTGCGGTTCACTTCTTTCGGCAGATCGATGGCTTTGACCCGGACATCGACGACTTCGATACCCAGTTCCTTTTCCGCCATCTTGTTCAGCGACGCCGTGATGTCGGCCATCAGCGCATCGCGCTCACCGGACACCACTTCGTGCAGGGTACGTTTACCGAACTGGTCACGCAGGCCCGATTCCAGACGACGGGACAGACGCTCGTCGGCGATCTGCTTGAGGCCGGAAGTCGCGGTGTAGAAGCGCTCGGCATCTTTCACGCGCCACTTGGCGTAGGCATCGACCATCACGGCTTTCTTTTCCAGGGTCAGGAAGCGTTGCGTCGGTGCATCCAGCGTCATCAGACGTGCGTCGAATTTACGCACCTGGTTAACGTAAGGCACCTTCACATGCAGACCCGGCTGAACATCGGCCTGAACCACGCGACCGAACTGCAGCAGCACCGCACGCTCGGTCTGAGCCACGATGTAGAAGCAGTTCCAGCCAACCAGTACCACAACAACGCCAACGATCAGGGCGATCAGCGATTTATTGCTCATCAGCGGGTCTCCCTTGTACGTGTCTGCGGCAGGTCAGTGACATGCGGCACGACATCCGTGTTGTTGCTGGCGGCGGCTGAACCGGTGACCGGTGCACTGCTGCCCGAACTGTTCTGAATCATCTTGTCCAGCGGCAGGTAAAGCAGGTTGCTCTGGCCGTTCTTGTTGCCGGTCACGAGCACCTTGCTGGTGCTGCTGAAGACTTCCTGCATGGTATCCAGGTACAGACGCTGACGAGTGACCTCGGGCGCCTTGCGATACTCGGCAACCAGCTTGGTGAAGCGATCGGCCTCACCCTTGGCGCGAGAAACCGTTTCGTCACGGTAACCGTTGGCATCTTCAAGGATGCGCTGGGCCTGACCACGGGCTTCCGGCACCACGCCGTTGGCGTAGGTTTCAGCCTGGTTGCGCGAACGCTGCTCGTCTTCACGGGCGCGGATCACGTCATCGAAGGCTTCCTGCACTTCACGCGGTGCCGCTGCGCTCTGTACGTTGACCTGGGTAACGGTGATACCGGTGCGATAGGTATCGAGGAAACGTTGCAGACGTTCCTTGATCTCGCTGGCCATCAGCTCACGACCTTCGGTCAGCACCTGGTCCATCGCGGTGGAACCCACCACATGGCGCAGCGCACTGTCGGTCGCGTGCTGCAGGCTGATCTCCGGCTGGTCGACGTTCAGCACGAAGTCCTGCAGGTTGCTGATCTTGTACTGCACGGTCAGCGGCACTTCGACGATGTTCTCGTCTTCGGTCAGCATCTGGCCCTGTTTGGTGTAGGCACGCTCGCGCGTGACGTTTTCCATGTACTTCTTGTCGATCGGCGGGAAGTAGATGTTCAGACCCGGGCCGACAGTCTCGTAGTACTTGCCGAAGCGCAGCACCACGGCCTGCTCCTGTTCGTCCACCACGTAAACCGCGCTGTACAGCCATACAGCCGCCAGCACGACGAGGCCGATGCCGAGCAGGCCGCCGAAGCCGCCACTCTTGCCCGAACCCCCACCGTCATCACCACCCCGTTTCTTACCACCACCGAACAACCCGTTCAGGCTTTCCTGCAGCTTTCGGAAGGCCTCGTCGAGATCTGGTGGTCCCTTGCGGTCGCCGTTATTGCGGCGCTTGCCACCCCAAGGATCCTGATTGTTCGAGTTGCCACCCGGCTCATTCCAAGCCATAGCGCTCTCCATCTGATAAAGCAAAGACGCACCCACGGCGCGCCGACCAATGCTACAGAATGCCTGCCGTTGCGGCACAACCGCTTTTTCAGGCTTTTATTGCAAAGTGTGTTGCTCGATGAACTCCGTCGGCACAACGCCTTCACGACTGACCAGTCGATTGAGCTCCGAGCGCGGCAATCGAATGGCCAGCAAGCTGACACCTTCTTCGTCGTATTCTTCTTTCTGTACCGCGCCCAGTTCGAAGAACTGTGCACGCAGACGCGCAAACCGCTGGGGCAGACGCAAGGTTCCGACAAACAAATCACTGCCCAGCAATTCGGCAATGGCTTGCTCAAGCAATTCCAGACCAGTGCCATCACGCGCCGACAACCAGACCCGTTGAGGCTTGCCGTTCTCGTCGCGCTGGATTTGTGGCTCAACGCCTTCAAGCAAATCGAGTTTGTTATAGACCTCGAGGATCGGCAAGTCCTGGGCACCAATCTCGCCCAGCACCACCATCACCTGCTCGATCTGCAACATGCGATCCGGTTCGGCCGCATCGATCACGTGCAACAGCAGGTCGGAATTGCTCGACTCTTCGAGCGTAGACCGAAATGCCTCGACCAGCTTGTGCGGCAAATGACGAATGAAACCCACGGTGTCGGCCAGAACGATCGGCCCGAGGTCGTCCAGTTCCAGACGGCGCAGGGTCGGGTCCAGCGTGGCGAACAACTGGTCGGCCGCATAGACCTCGGATTTCGTCACGTTATTGAACAGCGTGGATTTGCCGGCGTTGGTGTATCCCACCAGAGACACGGTAGGGATATCCGCACGTGAACGGCCGCGACGCGACTGTTCGCGCTGACTGCGCACTTTTTCCAGCCGCCCCTTGATCTGGCGCAGGCGAACCCGCAGCAGACGTCGGTCGGTTTCGAGCTGGGTTTCACCCGGGCCGCGCATGCCGATACCGCCACCCTGACGCTCAAGGTGAGTCCAGCCGCGGACCAGCCGGGTGCTCATGTGGTCAAGCTGGGCCAGTTCTACCTGGAGCTTGCCCTCATGGGTACGGGCGCGTTGGGCGAAAATATCGAGAATCAGACCGGTACGGTCGATCACGCGACACTCGAACACACGTTCGAGGTTACGTTCCTGACTGGGCGTAAGGGTGTGATTGAAGATGACCAGATCGGCTTCTTCGGCGTGTACCAGGTCGCGAAGTTCCTCGACCTTGCCGCTGCCGATCAGGTATTTGGCGGTTGGCCGATGACGCGGTACGTTGAAAAACGCAACGGTCTCGGCGCCTGCCGAATTTGCCAGTTCCTGAAACTCCTGCGGATCTTCGCGCGCCTCAGGGTCCTGTCCATCCAAGTGAACGAGGATGACTCGCTCACCACCACCGTGGCGCTCAAAGAACAAAGGAGACTCCTATCAGGCGTTACCTGGCTCAGCGTCACCTGCTTCGGATTCGGTTGCGCTTGGCAGACGAATTGGACGAACCGGCACGACTGTAGAGATAGCGTGTTTGTAGACCATCTGGCTGACGGTGTTCTTCAGCAGGATAACGAACTGGTCGAACGATTCGATCGTGCCTTGCAGTTTGATACCGTTGACCAGGTAGATGGAAACCCCAACTTTCTCTTTACGTAAAGTATTCAAGTAAGGGTCTTGTAGCGAATGCCCTTTTGACATGTGCCGCACTCCTTTAAGGATTCAATATAAAAAATAGGTAATCAGATGGCTTTTGCCGCCACACCCCCAAGGATAGACGGCAATTGCAAGGACTCAGCTCAATATGGAGATGGTCCCAAGGTATTTCAAGGTGCGTGGCAGATTGTCGCAATCCAGACTGTCGAGCCAGTGCAAATCGTCCCAGCTGCGCAGCCAGGTAAACTGGCGTTTGGCCAATTGGCGCGTGGCGATGATGCCCCGCTCCTGCATTTCGGCCGCCGTCAGCTTGCCATCCAGGTAATCCCAGACTTGGCGGTAGCCTACCGCACGTATAGACGGCAACCCGGCATGCAGGTCACTTCTATTACGCAGGGCTACGACCTCGTCGATGAATCCCTGTTCCAGCATATTTGTGAATCTTTGTTTAATGCGGTCATGCAGTACCTGACGATTTGCCGGAGCAATGGCCAAGTTCGCGACAGTATAGGGCAATTGTTGCCGTCCCGATGCCGCCGCTTCGGTACTTTGTACAGATTGTTTCAGCCGCAGTTCAGTCATGCTCTGACCGCTGACCCGATAAACTTCCAGCGCACGACTCAGGCGTTGTGGATCGTTCGGGTGAATGCGCGCCGCCGATTCCGGATCGATTGCTGCCAGTTGATCGTGCAGGGCTTGCCAGCCATGGCGTGCAGCCTCTTCTTCGATCTGCGCACGAACCTCGGGATCCGCCGCCGGCATATCGGCCAGACCTTCGACCAAAGCCTTGTAATAGAGCATCGTGCCGCCCACCAGCAGCGGAATTTTTCCGCGTGCGGTGATTTCGGCCATCGCCTGCAAGGCGTCGCGGCGGAAATCCGCAGCTGAATAAGCCTCGGCCGGGTCGAGAATGTCGATCAGGCGGTGTGGATACTCGGCCAGCAGCTCTTTCGATGGCTTGGCGGTGCCGATGTCCATGCCGCGATAGACCAGCGCCGAATCGACGCTGATCAGCTCGCACGGCAGCACCTTGGTCAGCTCGATGGCCAGGTCGGTCTTGCCCGCAGCGGTCGGGCCCATCAGGAAAATCGCTGGAGGAAGCTGGCTCATCAACGACCGCGCAGGAACAGTTTGTCCAGATCGTCCAGGCCCAGCTGGGTCCAGGTCGGTCGGCCATGGTTGCATTGACCGCTGCGCTCGGTGTTTTCCATGTCGCGCAACAGACCGTTCATTTCCGGCAAGGCCAGGCGGCGGTTGGCGCGGATCGCGCCGTGGCAGGCCATGGTGCCGAGCAGTTCATTCAGATGCGCCTGAATCCGGTCGCTGGTGCCGTACTCCATCAGGTCCGACAGCACGTCGCCCACCAGACGGTTGGCCTCGGCCTGCTTGAGCAAGGCAGGAATCTGCCGGATCGCCAGAGTTTCCGGGCCCAGACGCTGCAATTCGAATCCGAGACGCTGGAACCACGCCGCATGCTCTTCGGCACAATCGGCCTCGCGCTGACTCACCGCCAGCGACTCCGGCACCAGCAACGGCTGGCCGCTCAAACCTTCACTGGCCATGGCGATCTTCAAACGCTCGTACATGATCCGCTCGTGAGCGGCGTGCATGTCCACCAAAACCAGGCCATGAGCATTCTCGGACAGAATGTAGATGCCCTTGAGCTGCGCCAGTGCGTAACCCAGTGGAGGAATGTCTTCCTGACCGGCCGGCAACGCGTTGGCATTTGCCTCGGGCAGCGGCGCGAAAAACTCGCGATACGCGGCCTGGGCCTCGGCAGCCGGGACGGCAGGTTGCGGACGTGGCGTGTATTGATACTGATAGGCGCCGCCAGTGCTTGCGCCCGACGAGGTATTGAACGCCGGTTGTGCTTGCGGTTGCTCCAGCAACGCATTGGCCGCCAGGCGCATCTCACCCTGTGGGCCGAACTCGCCGGCCTCGAGACCGGTTGGCCGCACGACTGCGGTGGTGACCGAGCCGGCAAGCTGATCTTCCGGGCGCACATCGCCCAGCGCACGATGCAGCGTGCCATAAAGGAAGTCATGCACCATGCGCCCGTCACGGAAGCGCACTTCGTGTTTGGTCGGGTGCACGTTGACGTCGACCGCTGCAGGGTCGACTTCGAAAAACAGCGCAAACGTCGGATGCCGGCCGTTGAACAGCACATCGCGATAAGCCTGACGCACCGCGTGAGCCACCAGCTTGTCGCGCACCGCACGGCCGTTGACGAAGAAATATTGTAAGTCCGCCTGACTGCGGTTGAAGGTCGGCAGACCGACCCAACCCCACAGGTGCAAGCCATTGCGCTCGATTTCGATCGGCAAGGCCTGCTCCAGGAAGCCCGAACCGCAGATCGCCGCCACACGCCGGGCGCGGGCCGCATCATCGTGGGCCTCGTGCAGGCTGAGGATGGTCTTGCCGTTGTGACGCAAATGGAACGCCACATCGAAACGCGCCAGCGCCAGACGCTTGATCACTTCCTGCAGGTGATCGAATTCGGTTTTTTCGGTCTTGAGGAATTTGCGCCGTGCCGGGGTGTTGAAGAACAGGTCGCGGACTTCCACCGAGGTGCCGACCGGGTGCGCCGCAGGCTGAACGCGGGGCGCCATGTCCCGGCCTTCGGTTTCGACTTGCCAGGCCTGATCGGCGTCGCGGGTGCGGGAGGTCAGGGTCAGACGCGCTACGGAGCTGATCGACGCCAGCGCTTCGCCCCGGAAACCCAGGCTCATCACCTGTTCGAGGTCTTCAAGGTTGCGGATTTTGCTGGTGGCGTGACGGGCCAGGGCCAGCGGCAGGTCATCGGCGGAAATGCCGCTGCCATCGTCGCGCACCCGCAGCAGCTTGACGCCACCCTGCTCGACATCGACGTCGATTCGTTTGGCGCCGGAGTCGAGGCTGTTTTCCAGCAACTCCTTGATCACCGAGGCCGGGCGCTCAACCACCTCGCCGGCGGCGATCTGGTTCGCCAGCCGAGGGCTGAGCAGTTCGATGCGCGCTGCGTTCAGAACCTGATTCATTCTTTGGACGCCAGTTCGGTACCCGGAATGGTCAGGTGCTGACCGACCTTCAGCTCATCGCTGCTGAGGTTGTTGGCACTGCGCAGGGTCGCTGCCGATACCTGATAACGCACCGCGATCATGGCCAGGGTTTCGCCGGGGCTGACCCGATGATCACGCGGGCCCTGAGCGATCTTGCCCGAATCACGCAGCCACGCAATGTAAGTGCCCGGTGGCGGGTTCTGCTGGAAGAACTGACGCACGCCGCTGCTGATCGAACGCGCCAGCGCCTGCTGGTGGCTCGACGCCGAAAGCTTGTTCGCTTCGTTGGCGTTGGAGATAAAGCCGGTTTCCACCAGGATCGACGGGATGTCCGGCGACTTCAGCACCATGAACCCGGCCTGTTCCACGCGTTGCTTGTGCAGCGGCGTGACGCGGCCGATGTTGGTCAGGACCTTCTGGCCGACATTGAGGCTGGAGGTCAGCGAGGCAGTCATCGACAGGTCGAGCAGAACGCCGGCGAGCATCCGGTCCTTGTCGTCGAGGCTGACGTTGCCGGCACCACCGATCAGGTCGGAACGGTTTTCGCTGTCGGCCAGCCAACGGGCGGTTTCCGAGGTGGCACCGCGATCAGACAGGGCAAACACCGAAGCCCCGAAGGCCGCCGCCGATGGCGCCGCGTCGGCGTGGATCGAGACGAACAGGTCGGCGCCTTTCTTGCGGGCGATTTCGGTACGGCCACGCAGCGGGATGAAGTAGTCACCGGTACGGGTCAGTTCGGCGCGGAAGCCTTTCATACCGTTGACCTGACGCTGCAACTCACGGGCGATCTGCAGCACCACATCTTTCTCGCGCTGACCGCGAGAGCCGGACGCACCCGGGTCTTCGCCACCGTGACCGGCATCGATCACCACAATAATGTCGCGCTTGCCGGCCGGTGCCGGTGGCAATTTGATCGCAGGCTCGGCCGGGGTTACCGGAACGGCCGGAACAGTGGCGACCGTCGGTGCCGGCGCAGGGGTTGGCGGCGGCGCGGCATCGGCCGGGTTATCGAACAGGTCGACCACCAGACGGTTGCCATACTGCGCGTTCGGCGCCAGCGAGAAGCTTTTCGGGGTAACAGCTTTCTTCAGGTCGATGACCACCCGCAGATCGGTCGGCGTACGCTGGGCCGAGCGCATGGCGGTGATCGGGGTGTTGGCGGTGGAGACTTTCAACGGCGCGCCAAGAGTGGCGCCATTGATGTCGATCACCAGTCGATCCGGTGCCGTAAGGGTGAAGACGCTGTGCTGCACCGGACCGGTCAGGTCGAACACCAGGCGCGTGTTGTCCGGCGCCCGCCACAGGCGCACGCTGTTGACCTTCGTCTCGGCCACAGCGTTGACGGTTACTGCCATCAACATCAGTCCAGCGGCAGCCACCAACGCGCGAAAGCGCATACCTAACCCCATCATTTATTTGGATTCCAACGCCAAAGCGGCACACCAGGCCTCGCCACGCGAGCCCTGGGACAAAATAGTCAGCGAACGCCCGCTGTCTTGCGGGCTAATGGTAATGGTCAGGTCAGGCTTTGGCAAAAAGCCTGCACCTTTATCGGGCCACTCGATCAGGCACAGGGCGTCGTCTTCGAAATAGTCGCGGATGCCGAGAAACTCCAGCTCTTCCGGATCGACCAGACGATATAGATCAAAGTGGAAGGCGCGGACGTCACCGATCTCGTAGGGTTCGACCAGCGTGAAGGTCGGACTCTTTACCGCACCGACATGCCCCAGCCCGCGAATGATGCCCCGCGACAGCGTGGTTTTGCCCATGCCGAGGTTGCCTTCGAGAAAAATCAGACCATGGCCGCCGGTCACCCGGGCGATCCGTGCGCCAAAGTCGCTCATCGCCTGTTCATCGGCCAGGTACAGGGTTACTTCAGACACGGTGCATGCTCCTCCAACAACTGACGAATGGCTGGAATCAGATCACTGGCCGCCAGCCCACGGCCGAATTTACCTTGTTGCGCCCCGGCGTTGGCGTGCAGCCAGACGGCCAGGCACGCTGCGTCGAACGCATTCATGCCCTGCGCCAGCAACGCACCGACCAGACCGGCCAGCACATCGCCAAGGCCCACAGTGGCCATGGCCGGATGGCCTTGATGACACAACGCCAGACGCCCGTCGGGATGAGCGATCAGACTGCCTGCACCCTTGAGCACCACAACCGCTGTGTATTTTTTGCTCAATGCCGATGCGGCGGCCGGCCTATCAGCCTGCACCTCGGCAGTGCTGATCCCCAACAGTCGCGCCGCCTCCCCCGGATGCGGTGTAATCACGCAATCCTTGGGCAAACTGACGAAACCGGAGGCCAGCAGATTCAATGCATCGGCATCCCACACTTGCGGCAGTGGCGCATTGGCGGCGGCCGACAGCAGCGCCCGGCCCCAACTCGCCTGTCCCAGCCCCGGGCCGACCACCAATACGGACACCTTTTCCAGCAGCGCCATCAGTTGATTGGCCGACGAGGTGCCCAACGCCATGGCTTCCGGAACCCGGCTCAACGCCGCCGGAACATGTTCCGGACGAGTTGCCAGCGACACCATCCCCGCCCCGCTGCGCAAGGCGCTTTCGGTACTGAGCATAATCGCCCCGCCAAAACCGTGATCGCCACCGATCAGCAGGACATGGCCAAAACGCCCCTTGTGCGCAGCCGGTGCCCGGGCGGGCAGACGCGGCAGATTAGCGGCGTTGAGCCGGCGGACGGCGACGGCAATGTCACTGCAGGTTTCGGCCGGTGCTTGCAGATCGTTGAACAGCAGGTTGCCGACGTGATCCGCCGCGTCCCCGGTAAACAGGCCAAGCTTGAGACCGATGAAGGTCACCGTGAGATCGGCACACACCGCCCGGCCCAGCACATGACCGGTATCGGCACACAAACCGGAAGGGATATCGACCGCCACAACCGGCAGGCCGCTGGTATTGATTGCCTCGATCGCAAGCAAGTACGGCTCGCGCACCTCACCGCTTAACCCGGTGCCAAGCAGCGCATCGACAAGAATTCCGCGCAATTCACTGGAAGCCGTCCACGCAGCAATCGCAACGCCTTTGGCCACCGATTCGGCATGTGCCAGAGCCGCATCGCCCTGCAATCGTTGCGGATCGCCGACGGCCAGCACCCGCACCCTCCAGCCCGCACAGTGGGCCAGTGCAGCGATCAGATATCCGTCACCAGCATTGTTGCCGTGCCCGGCCAGCACCGTCAGTTCGTTCGCCGAAGGCCATTGGCGTACCAGTGCGCACCAGGTGGCATGGGCGGCACGCTGCATCAATTCGAAGCCCGGCGTACCGGCGGCAATCAGCCGTGCGTCGAGTGCCCGCACCTGCGTGGCGCGGTACAGCGCGTCGGGTAATTGATCTTTAGTGTGCGGCATGCGTCTTCGGGCTCCGATGTCTGGCAGAATTATACGCACCTCAGCTCCGGTTTCTCTCGCCTCATGTCCGCCATCACCACAGATCTTCCCGCCCTCGCCCAATCCATCAAGGACTGGGGCCGCGAGCTGGGCTTCCAGCAAGTCGGCATCAGCGGTCTGGACCTGGCCGAGCATGAGCAGCATCTGCAACGCTGGCTCGAGGCCGGCTATCACGGCGAAATGGATTACATGGGCGCCCACGGCAGCAAACGCTCGCACCCGGAAGAACTGGTGCCGGGCACCTTGCGCGTGGTGTCCCTGCGCATGGACTACCTGCCGGGCGACACGCAAATGGCGCAAATGCTGGCGAAACCGGAAAAAGCCTACATCTCGCGTTATGCCTTGGGCCGCGATTATCACAAGTTGATCCGCAAGCGCGTGCAACAACTGGCGGACAAGATTCAATCCGAAATCGGCCCGTTTGGCTTCCGCGCCTTCGTCGACAGCGCCCCGGTGCTGGAAAAAGCCATCGCCGAACAGGCGGGCCTGGGCTGGATCGGTAAAAACACTCTGGTGCTGAACCGCAAGGCCGGCAGTTATTTCTTTCTCAGCGAACTGTTCGTCGACTTGCCGTTGCCGGTGGATGCCCCCCACAGCACCGAACATTGCGGGCGCTGCACCGCATGCCTCGACATCTGCCCGACCAACGCCTTCGTCGGCCCGTATGTGCTGGACGCGCGACGCTGCATCTCCTACCTGACCATCGAACTGAAGAACGCCATTCCCGAAGACTTGCGACCGTTGATCGGCAACCGGGTGTTCGGCTGCGACGACTGCCAGATCTGCTGCCCGTGGAACCGCTTCGCCCGCCCGTCCGGCGAAAGCGATTTCAAGCCACGGCACAATCTGGACAATGCCGAACTGGCAGAACTGTTTTTGTGGGATGAAGAGAAGTTCTTGAGCAGCACCGAGGGCTCGCCTCTGCGCCGGGCTGGTTACGAGCGCTGGCTGCGCAATCTGGCGGTCGGCCTGGGGAATGCGCCCTCAACGATCCCGGTGCTGGAAGCGTTGAAGGCGCGACGGGATTATCCGTCGGAGCTGGTCAGAGAGCATGTGGAGTGGGCGTTGAACCGACATTCAGAGCGCGCAAAACTGACCCCGGAGTAACCCGCCTCACGCGCCCTCATTGCTTCAGTTACCACGCAGGGTCGTGCGCCCCTACCTGCTTGATGATGACATGCCGGGTGTTCTTGTTTGTCAGGAAGAACACACGATGTTCCTGTGTCAGACGCAGGTGAGCATGCTCGTAGTCCTTAAAGGGCTTGGCATTGGCATAGTTCGGATAAGGGTCGTATTTGCTCCCGGGATAATTTCTCGCAGCGTCGATTGGCGATTTATTGTTCGTCGCGATGTCGGTTTTGAACTCCTGGTATTTACCCCTTGAAACGTTGCCCAGCCTACCGTTGGGCAGGTAATCGTGTGCAGCGTAATCCTCTGTCAATGTCCAGCGTACCGGTGGAGGCGGTGGCTCCTGAGCGCTTGCGCCGGATGACTTGGCCTTCTTTCCTCGAGCGTAGTACTCGACGGGTGGTTCGTCGGCAAGCCCCTTGAAGTTCTTGCCCAGCATCCGTCCGCCCCGCGTGATGATTTGCCGGGCTGCCAGCCATCCTGCACCCGCCGAAGCCACGCCCAATCCAAGGCTTACCCAACCGAGTATTGATGCGGCTTCCGACTCCGGTGCCCACTCATTGACCAGCTCACTGGCAATACCCGAAACACCCGAGGCGACACCCAGCCCCATGGCAAGCAGCGCCAGAGGGGTAGCCGCCCCAAGGGTCACAATGCTCGCGGCAATCCCGATGACCCCAAGCGCAATTCCCAGAATCGACTGCCAGGAAAAATGCCCCGTCGGATCGACACGGTTGACCGGATCCCCCAGGCAATACGCATAGGCATTCACCCCTCCTGCCCCGAACGGACTCATGCTGTCGGGTGACATGAAGCGCATCAAGGTCGGGCTGTAGGCCCGATAGCCATTGCCCAGCAGATACAGACCGGTGACGGGATCGAACTGCTCGCCATTGAAACCCGGCAGACTGAAAAAACCGCCTTCAGCCTCCCGATGCCCAAACGGGCTGTAGGCGATATCGGCAAGCCGGCCATTCTGCAGTTGTGTCAGCACGCTTTGTTGCTGATCCGTGCCGAACATCCTCACACCCGCATCCACTCCGATCTGGTGCTGTCCCAGCAACAGACCTTCGTGGCGCACGACACTGCACGAATCGCCGCCACGCACTTCGTTAATGACGCGTCCACCGCGATAGTAACGCTGAGTGTCCGCGCTACCCGGCTGCGACAGCGCCATCAGCCGGTCAAAGCCGTCGTACTGATAGCCCCGCACCCTCTGCCCTTGCGCATCGCTGACACCTGTCAGACGCCCAAGCGTGTCGTACGTCAGCGTACGACCCTGGTCATCCTTGATCATCCGGCCATTGGCGTCGTATTGCAGAGTGACCGGTTGCGGGTAATCCGCGTGGGAATGACTGATGTCCGCGAGCTGGGTGAAGTCGACCTTGCTGTAGCTGAACGTCGTCAGATTGACTCCCTGGGGGAAACGGGTTTGCAGCGTGAGGAGGTTGTCCAGCGCATCGAAGGTGAATGTCTGTTCGACGATTTCCTTGCCGTAGGGATCCCGTGGCCGTTGCGTGCCTTCACAGCTGTAATGGCTCAGTCGCCCACGCACGTCATAGGTAAAGCGCTCATCGCGCAGTACTTGAGTCCCGCGTTTCAAGACTTTCTGCGCCAGCTTGCCGGAGGGGGTGTAACTCGAGGTCAGCGTCTGACTTGCCTGCCCCTCGACTTCAAACCGGCGGGTCGTTTCACGCCCGATATCGTCGTAGCCCAGATGCGTCTTCATGCGCAGGGCGGCTGATGTATCCCGGGCATCGATCAGCGCCAGCAAGCCTGCGGTGTCATAGGTGTATTCGAACCGCAAACTGCCCTGCGTGAAAGCGGATTTGCGCCCCCAGCTGTCATATTCAGACGTGTGTTCGTTGCCAAGTCCATCGATGAAAGTCAGCGGCCGCCCAGCCAGCGACCAAGTGTGGGAGGTTGTCTGGCGATGTTCACCGTACACGGTTGCTTCGGACTTCAAGCGTCCGGAAGGGTAATAGACGAAATGATGCTCGCGCCCCTGCTCGATGCAGGTTTCAGGCTTGCCATGCAAGGCGTCGTAAGTGAAGCGCGCCAGCAATCCGTCAGCCTTGCGCTCAGCCAGCCTGCTCACTCCCGGCGACCAGGTGAATTCGACTTTTTTACCGTCAGCCCCCATTTGCCATCCGGCCTGGCTGGAGCCCGACACATACCCCGTTGTGGATGTGCGCCCGCCAACCGTACTTTCAGTCAGGCGATCCAGCCCGTCGAATACCTGTCGACCCAACTCCAGAGTGTCGACTTTGATCCTTGTCGGTAATGTTTCGGCGCTGTGATCGGCATATTCTGTCTCGACTGCATGCCCGTCCGGCAATTCGCTGCGAACCAATCGATCAAAGACGTCGTAGTGGTAGAGCGTCTTGTTGCCTTCCTGATCGGTCCGGCTACGGGTTCTGCCGTAACCGTCATACTCAAGGACCGACTTGCCCAGGCTCTCCCCCTTTCGATCAAGCATCTCAATACTTTTCGGCTTGCCGAAAGCATTGAAAACCGAGACCGTCTTGCCCATTCCCTCTTGCCAGAGGGTTTCCCGGAGAGCGACCGGATCGAATTCGCGATGCTCTACGCGCCCGTCAGCATGATGCGTCTGTTTCACTTGCCCCCAACTGTCATAAACCAGCCGGGTAATGGCCGGACGGGCAATGCCATCCCACCAGTCTGTGCGGGTCTGTTCCACCAGATGCCCCGCCTTGTCGTGAAGTGCGGAGTACACCGTGCGAATAAGGCTTTCTTGCGACGCTCCCTCATCTGGAATGTCGCAATCAAGCTCCTTGATGCCGATCACGCGCCCCAAACCGTCATGAGTGACCGTTTGCACACCTCCCGCCGGATCCGAGACGGTCACCGTCGCGGGCGAAGTGCTGTTTGCCTCCTGATAAACCCAAGTCGTCGAAGCCGCATGGGCGGTGTCCGGGGAGAGGGTCTTGCGCACGCATCGACCAATGGCATCGTACTCATAGTCGATCCGGCCACCGTCCATGTCGGTCTCCGACAAGGTCAATCCGCTGTATGACGACAGGACTTGCGTCGTGCTTTGCGAAGTACCATCGAAACCGTGAACCGTGTGGCTCAGATGAAGGCGAGCACCTTCCAGCCGAGAGGAAAACGCCGTTCGGGTGGTGCGACCGTTCCGGGTACTGCGCTGCTCTTGCAATGCACCATGTCGGAGCCGGTCCGCCGGTGTATCGAAATAGCTGTGCTCGACTTTTGAACGAAGAACCTCCTTGTCTTCCACCGTTTCGAAAAACTGCTCTTCGATGAGCACGACGCTGGCCAGCGTCGAGCCTTGCAATGCCGGGTGCAAGGCATGGCGAAAACGGGTGCAGGTCGAGGCCCCGCCGCCGGGTGCGGCGGTGACCGTCCTTTGCTTCTCGAAACGGACAAAGCCGAGCGGATCCACCGGGCAGTCCGGCGACTCGACCGCCGGATAGAATTCGGACAGCGTTGTGACACCGTCGGGCCCCACATGCCTGAGCAGGTTACCCACCGCATCAAACTCGGTGATCGTCGTCTCCTCGCGTTGCTTCTTGCCGAGACGGTTTTCGAATTTCAGTTTCTGGATCCGGGGCAGACGAAAATGTGCCGGTTGCTCATTGAAAGGCTTTCCAGTTGCGACGTGATACTCGGTGAACTGCGAAGTGACCGCCTCCCCGCACGTTGTCACCTGCGCAACCAGCAAATGGAATTTGTTGTACGTCCGCTTGATGTGACTGTGCACCTTGCCATCGACCACCAGGCGCTCCTCGGACGCATACTGGTAACTCCAGGGTGCCGAGTAGAGCGGGTCACCGTCGTCGGATGGCTCCACCGACAAACCATGCCCAAGGAAATTACGGTCCGAAAACGTGTAGATTCTGCTCGTTTTCGGCTGACCGTGACCCGGATAAATGTCATGGGCCATGACATGAGGCAGCGTCGCCGTCGCCCCGGCGTCGCTGGCGGGCAGCAGATGTCCCTGCTCCTTGTAGCGAATGGTTTCCACGGCCCCCAGAGGTGTCACAACCCGTTTCAGGTAGCCGACTTCATCGATGAGCGAATATTCGAGATCCCAGCCCCGGCCCTCTGGCAAACCGATCTCCACGACCCGGTCGTTGCTATCGAGCTTCATTGTGAAGTCAGCCCTGGATGCCGTGTCCGGGTTCTGGCTCAACGTAACCAGAGTGCCCTTGCGGGAGATTTTCAGCAGCGTCCGCTGGTCATCCCTGACTTCGATCAGCTCCGGGTATTGATTGACCACTTTGTACATCAGTGTGATGCCTGCGCCGTTGGCCGCGACGATCCGCGTCGGGACTGCAACCGGACTGCCAGCCTGCACCGTCAACTCTTCCCGGTGCCCGTCCTTGCAATGAACATCAAAACGTCCGGCACCGGTTTTCACGACCTTGACGCTTTCCAGCTTCATTTCCCTGAACTGGAGACCCGCGACCGTTTCGACGGCCTTGTAACGCTCACCGCTGAACAGGGTCATCATCTTGCTGCGCGTGTCGTATCGGGTCGTGGCCAGCGACCAGCCCAGCCCGAATCCGGTGTTTCGAGTATCAAGCGGGTTGAACCCCAGGGCGAGTCCGAACGAAGGTCCGTTGAGACCCGCAGATCGAACAGCCCCCAAAGACAAGGAACAGGTATACAAGCCCGTCCGAGGATCAACACCGCCCGTTACAAACTCACCAAAATTGAATGCATTGGAATGCACGGAGCCCGGAGATTTGTTCTCCATATATAAATTCCTTATTCACCACACAATAACCAACCCACTCGATGAACTTCGAAGTTCAAACCGACTGCGTTGAAACCGAACAAAAGAAGCTCGCGACAATCTGCTAAAAAATCGCCGCTCAAACCAACTTGAATGCGCGTGCGGAAAAATCCGGCTTTATACGAAGCCAGTGCGCCGTACCGAACTCATCGAATACCGTCAGTTCAAAAACCTGATCCCGAACCAGCTGACTCTGATAGTCGGGAGAGAGATAGCTCAATACCGTCAGATTACCCGGCTGCTGATTGACTGGCGTCCCGACATACCCTTTCGGACCGCGAATGGTCGCACTGGCACCATAGACCGGCGCCATGTAGCCGCAATAAGTTCTTCCCCCCGGGTGGGAATCATCAATATTTCCGGAAGCAAAAAACAACGTCGCGTATTCGTCATCCTTTTGTACTTGCGTGCTGGTCCAGTCCAGAAGATGAATGGAACGACGGTCAGCATAGAGACCCAGGCTGTATCGATGAATCGCGTCGAAACGATCAATGACGCTTTCACTGACCTTTTCCAGAGAAAAGTGGCTCACTGGATACTTGACCGGCGATATCGCCTCCAACGTCACGCTGCTGTCGCTCCCCAGTTGCCCGTTGCTTCGAAACACTTCATCGCCCAAGGTGATTTCGGCGGCAATTTGCAGTGAGCCCGGCCTGGAGCTGCTGACCCAGAACTCATAGACCTGAACGGGTTCGGCAGGGTCGGTAATGCGGTTATGCGCAGCCGGTATCAGTGGAGTGGCCCGGGCGATGCCGCCTGCCATGTCATGGGCGTAGCGATTTTCCCGGGTCTCGACATTCCAGTCCCCCGAGAGCGGCCGCGCGCCGTTGTAGGAGATCAGGCGAAGGGTCTGCATGGCCGGATGCCCATGCAGGGACACTTCGTTGGCCTGGGCATCGCCACCCGAAATCAAGACCAGCACCCGTACTTGCATGCGACCGTTGGCGTAGAGTTGCTTATGACGAAGTGTGGGTGCCGAATCAAACTTGACTTCGAGCCTCTGAACACTGACGACTTCTTCCAACATCAATAACTTCCTGTATAAATATTCAATTGACCCCTTTTCAGACAAGTCAGGGCACGATCAAATATTAAACACATCACAAAAGTCTATAACAGCAGCAATAGCTGACAACATGTAAGCAGAGCACCCGAAAGCACCAACCTGAAACACAAACTATAAAACCTGCTCTCTGAAATATAAAAATCACAACAAAAAAAGCCCACTCCCTCCAAAGCCAAAAAGACAAAGAAAAAAGTGGGCCAACTATTTTTTACAACCAGACTCATTGCAAGACAACGGCTGCTCAGTATTTATCAGGTGTCGGACTCCACCCCGCTATCAGAACTGTCGCTTGATTCGGAAGATTCATCGACATCAAGACCGTCCTCATCCGAGCGAATCTGCACTTTACGATCAAGACTGGCATTTTCCAGATAGTGGGTGATTCGCTCCCTCGTCACCACGCCGAGCGGGTTGTCCCTCAAATCCAGGTAAAGATTCTGCGTGTCCGGAATGTCGAACAACTCTTCGCCGATGATGGAAATGTCGTTCTCTCGCAAATCCACGCGAGTCAGTGCTGGCAACCGCTCCATACCGGACGGAAGCTCGTCGATCGCACAATCGCGCAGAAACAACTCTCGCAACCCCCGCATGAATCCCACAGGCGGGGCAATGCCCAAAGGGTTTTCCCTCAAATCCAGTAACGTGAGGGTTTCGATCCGGGACAGGCCCTCGGCACTGTTCTCGGAGAGACGAAGTGAATTTCCGTTCAAAGTCAGGTGCTGCAAATCCCGCATCCGGAAGATCGCCGGAGAAAACTCCTCCATTCGCACAGACTCCAGAATCAGGTAGCGAACATTGGGAAAACTGTCTAAAAACCGACCCAACGATACTTCGGTATTACGAGCGGTCAGCACCAGCTCTGTCACCCATTCAAACCGGGCGGACAAGTGTGGCAATTCCCCGGAGAAATCGATGAACGTCGAAAAGCTTTGATCGGCAGAACCCTGGCCCGGCACTGACTCACGTCGCCAGATCGCCAGAAGATCCTGACTGAATTTTTCACGCTTCTGTCGTTGGCTGGCGAGAGCTTCAGCACTCAATCCGGATTCAGAGCCGGGATGACCTGAACGCTCATTCGCCACCCAGTCCTTCAGTTCTTCACACAACGCTACAGACTCTTTTTCCAGTCGCACGAGAACGGAATGCGGATCACTGTGTAAACGATCTCCGATGAAAGCACTCACTTCGTCGTCCGCAAGCCCGGGATAAAGCGCTCGCACTCGGCGCTCGAAAGATGCTTGCGAAATCAGGCGGCCTGAGAGAGCCGAGGAAGGTCCCGGCGCGAAGGTTTCAACATCGGCTTCGTCCACACCGGTAATCTTATGCGCCCCGTTGCTGTCTTTCGGGTGCCAGTAACGGCGGTGCTGATCAGGCAACAGTAACGGCCCGGAAGGAACAAGCTCACTTGCCAGCATTGCTCGCCAATCCCCCGTAACGGGATCCCTGGCAACCTGGACAAAATGCCCGTCGGTCAATTCGATGTACCGGCGCTGCTTGATGATTCTGAATCCCTGAGCATCGGGTGCGGGCAGTTTAGCTGCAGCGCTGATCCAGAAATCGGCCAACACCGGAGGCATCGGTGCGGTTGCAGGCACCCGGGATGCAGATTCGGAAACAATCATGCTGTTCTCGACAACAGGCGAGGGAGGGGCATTCTGCCTGCCTGAATGGCCAGGGTCTGTTGTCGCAGGTGGCAATGCAGCGCGACGTGACACACCTGGCACGTCGACATCCACTCGCGGCGGTGCTTCATGACTTGGAGTGCGGGAAGCAGGTGGGTTCGGGGAAGGTGCTGGAGCAAAATCCCTTGGTGGTTTTTTGAGCATCAATTCTCATCCTTGAGCGATATTGAGTCAGCCCCTTTACGGTAAGGAACTGACGGACAATAGTGTCCCTGCCGAAATGCCGGCAGGGATCATCGATATGGCAGCTTACTGACTTATTCTTTTACAGCGACCTTATATATCTATTGCCCTGATGCAGATTTACCCCCGCTCAAGAATGAACAAACCTTGCGTAGCGTCGGTTCGAATGGCCAGTTTGTGTTCAGACCCGTATTGATCAATCGCGGAAAAATGAAACGCCTCATCCACCGTATACTTGGCGTAGCTGTACGTGTATTCGGAGATGGCTTGCACAATAGTCAATTCACCGTGACGATCGCTGACCCGTACAGGATATTCCTTACTCATCTCAGAAGAGACACTGGCCGGGCCTGAAAATACGGTGTCTAAAAAATTGTTGTCATTGACAGGCAACTTTACAGTCACATCAGCCTGATCCGGACTTGCCAGAATACCGATCAGATAATTGGTCGCAGGGGCACCCAGCCAGTTACCGTGAGCAAAAACCAAATTGCCTGTACCCCGCGAAGCCACCCAGTCCACCAGTTTTATTTGCTGCCCCTGATGATTGAGTCCGAGGTAGTAATTGGAGATCCGGTTACCTGGTTCTTCATTCCCGCGCCGTACGCTTTTCAAGTGAAACTGCTCAAGCGAGTAGCTGATCGGCAATTGCGCATCCAGCGTGATACTGCTGTCCTGACGATCGATCAGACCAGTACCGTTGCTTTGAATAACGGTTCCGTTGAGTAAAACACGCGCTGCGATCTGTGTGGTACCAACCCCCGCCGATGAAACCCAGAAGGTGCGCACGTGAGGATGGGCATGGTATTGCGACTCATCGTCCGATGCGTCCATCAAATCTGCAGAGACAGGAGCCTCCAGTGTATATCGTCCCTGTTCGGCACTGGCTTTCCAGCCGTCCCGCAATGTTCTCCCGGTATTGTAATGAATAAGTTCTACTGTATTCAGTACATCAGCCGGTACAGAAATATGTTGACCGCTCTCATCGAAACCGGAGACCAGCACCTGCACTTTAACTTGCATACGCCCGTTGCCAAACAACACCTTGCTGCGCGTTGCGCCCCCTGAATCGAACTTCACCTTCAATTCAATACTTTCCAGAGAAGCCGAATTGATCAAGCGCTCTGCAGACAGCTCATTAAACTCACTCATTCTTTCACTCCTGTGACTGATATCAGTTCCGATGCACCCGCACTTTATTGGGCGGAACCGGACATCAATATCACGTCATTCAAAAGCGAACTTAAAATCAAGTGTAAGAAGCTGTAGCCAGTTCTCAATGCTCGTCGTTATAAACGAACTTCGGCATTTCCCAATGAAAGCGAATCGCCAACAACCGCAGCAGAAAGCCACCGAACAAGGTGATCAGAATCGCCTGTTCGCTCGGCACATCCAGATACAGACAAAGCATGTAACACCACGCGGCGGCGAACGAGACGCTGGCGTACAACTCGCGGCGGAAGATCAGCGGAATGTCGTTGCAGAAGATGTCGCGCAGGATGCCGCCGAACACCCCGGTGATCACGCCGCTGACCGAGGCCACCAGCATGCCGTGGCCCATTTCCAGGGCGGTCATGCAGCCGATCAGGGTGAACGCCACCAGACCGACGGCATCGAGCACCAGAAACAGCGAGCGCAGATGGCGCATCCAGCGCGCCGTGAACACGGTGATCATCGCCGCGACCGTGGTCAGCACCAGGTATTCCGGGTGTTTGACCCAGGTCAGCGGGTAGTGCCCGAGTAGCACGTCGCGCACCGAACCGCCGCCCAATGCGGTGACGCAGGCAATCAGCACCACGCCGAACCAATCCATGCCGCGACGGCCCGCAGAGAGGGCGCCGGTCATGGCTTCGGCAGTAATGGCGACGAGGTAGAGCATCAGCAACATGGCGGCGGTCCTGGCAGGAAGGCGCGCAGTCTAGCCATTTCAGGGCGGCACCAGAAGTGCGTTTTGCTGAACGTCTGTGACGAGGGGATCTGGCTGCTGCGCAGCCAGGCGGGAGCAAGCTCCCTCGCCACAAAGGCCGTCGATCTCAGAACTTGATGAAATGCTGGCGGTAGTGCTGCAGCTCGGCGATGGATTCGCGGATGTCGTCCAGCGCCAGGTGAGTGCTGCCCTTCTTGAAACTGTCGCGCACGTCCGGCGCCCAGCGCGCGGCCAGTTCCTTGAGGGTGGAAACGTCTAGGTTGCGGTAGTGGAAATAGCTTTCCAGCGATTTCATGTGGGTATAAAGGAAGCGACGGTCCTGACAGATGCTGTTGCCGCAGATCGGCGACTTGCCCTTCGGCACCCACTTTTCGAGGAAAGCGATGGTTTCGGCTTCAGCTTCGGCCATGGTCACGCGGCTTTCGCGCACACGCTGGGTCAGGCCGGAGTTGCCGTGGGTGCGAGTGTTCCACTCGTCCATCCGGGCAAGGACTTCGTCACTGTGATGGATGGCGATCACCGGGCCTTCGGCCAGGGTGTTGAGATCGCTATCGGTGACGATAGTGGCCATTTCGATGATGACGTCGTTTTCCGGATCCAGACCGGTCATTTCCAGGTCGATCCAGATCAGGTTCTGCGGGTTTTGCATATTTCGGCTCCTAGGCAATGCTGCGCAGTTTAGCCTAGGGCGGTGCCCGGGCGTGCTAAACTCGCGGCCGTTTTACCCAATCGCTGCATTCTTCAGACGGAACACCCATGGCCAAACGCCAACTCAATCGTCGTCAAAACTGGCGCATCGAAAAGATTCAGGGCGAGCGCGCCGCCCGCGCCGCCAAACGCGAATCCTCGGCTGTCGAGGCGCTCGAAGGCGGCGACCTGGGCCCGGAACAGCACGGTCTGGTGATCGCTCACTTCGGTGTGCAGGTCGAGGTCGAGGCCGTTGACGGCGAACTGGCCGGTCAGGTCTTCCGTTGCCACTTGCGGGCCAACCTGCCAGCGCTGGTAACCGGTGACCGTGTGGTCTGGCGCGCCGGCAACCAGGGCATCGGTGTGATCGTCGCGCAACTGCCGCGCACCACCGAACTGTGCCGCCCGGACAGCCGAGGCCAGCTCAAACCGGTGGCCGCCAACGTCGACATGATCGTCATCGTCTTCGCCCCGCTGCCCGAGCCCCATGCGAACCTGATCGACCGCTATCTGGTCGCAGCCGAGCACGCCGGCATCCGTCCATTGCTGCTGCTGAACAAATTCGACCTGATCGACGAACAGAACGCCCCGGCGCTGAACGCGTTGCTGGCGGTATACCGAACGCTGGGTTATCCGGTGCTGGAAGTGTCGGCGCACCACGGCAACGGCATGGAGCAATTGCAAACGCTGCTCGACGGACGCATCAGCGTGTTCGTCGGTCAGTCCGGTGTCGGCAAGTCGTCGCTGGTCAACAGCCTGCTGCCGGACGTCGAAACCCGTGTCGGCCCGCTGTCCGAATGGTCCGGCCAGGGCACCCACACCACGACCACCGCGCGACTGTTCCACTTCCCCGGCGGCGGTGAACTGATCGACTCCCCGGGCATCCGCGAATTCGGCCTGGGCCACGTCAGCCGTGCCGATGTCGAGGCGGGGTTCATCGAGTTCGACGACCTGCTCGGCACCTGCCGCTTCCGCGACTGCAAGCACGATCGTGAACCGGGCTGCGCCTTGCTCAAGGCCCTTGAAGATGGGCGCATCCAGCAACAGCGGATGAACAGCTACCGCTCGATCATCGCCAGCCTTCCCGAAAACGGCTATTAAGCAGCCAGACACAAAAAAGCCGCGATCATCTCGCGGCTTTTTTGTGGGTCACTGCTTCGGCGCGGGCGCCGGTGCAGTGGCCGGTGCAGCAGGCGCCGGGGCTGGCGCTGCGCTGCCCGGCTCGGCCGGTTTCGGCAGCGGGTCGTCGAACAGGTTCAACCGTTCGCGCAACTCGTGGGCCGGCACCGGTTGCTGATCCGCCGGCAAGGCGTTCGGGTCGACCGGTTTGGCCGGATCGGCGCCGTTCTGCCCTTCGGCCGGTTTTGCCGGCTCGGCGCCCTGAGAACCTTCGATGGCGGCCTGGGCCTTCTTGGTCAGCACCACGATGTCGATACGGCGGTTGACCGGGTTGAACGGGTTCTCCTTGTCGAACAGTGCCGACGAGGCGTAACCCACCACACGAGCCACTTGACCGTCCGGATAGCTGCCCGCCACCAATGCACGCCGGGCGGCGTTGGCACGGTTGGCCGAAAGCTCCCAGTTACCGAAATCACCAGTGCCGGTGTACGGCTTGGCATCGGTATGACCGCTGATGCTGATCTTGTTCGGCACCGCCTTTATGGTGTCGGCCATGGCCAGCAGGATGTCTTCGAAATACGGCTTCAGGCGTGCAGAACCGGAGTCGAACATCGGCCGGTTCTCGGCGTCCATGATCTGGATTCGCAAGCCGTTCGGCGTGATCTCGAACAGGATCTGATCCTTGAACTTCTGCAGTTGCGGGTTCTCGTCGACCTTGTTCTGCAGTTCCTGCAGCAACAGTTCCAGACGCTCCTTCTCGACCTGCTCGGCCATGCCTTCAACCTGATCGGTGTCGACCGTGACCTTGTCCGGTTGCGGCTGAGACTTCACTTCAGGGTTGAGGGTGTTTTCCGGCGCCAGGGTCGGCGTACCGCCCAGGTCGATGATGTAAGGCGTGCCGCTCTCGGAGAAGCCGACCGGATCCTTGAAGTAGCCGGCAATGGCGATCTTCTGTTCCGGCGTTGCGGTGGACAGCAGCCACAGCACCAGAAAGAACGCCATCATCGCCGTCGCGAAGTCGGCGAAGGCGATTTTCCACGCCCCGCCGTGATGCCCGCCACCGTAGCGCTTGACGCGCTTGATGATTATCGGCTGGTTATTTTCCATGACTTAGCGACCGCGAACCGCTTGTTCCAGCTCGGCGAAGCTAGGACGGTGAGCCGGGTACAGAACCTTGCGCCCGAATTCCACGGCCAGCGACGGCGGCATGCCGGAAGCCGAAGCCACCAGCGAAGCCTTGATGGCTTCATAAACGTTGAGTTCTTCCTTGGCATCGTGAGCCAGGGAGTGCGCCAGCGGGCCAAAGAAGCCGTAGGCCGCCAAGATACCGAAGAAGGTACCGACCAGTGCCGCACCTACGTGCAGACCGATGGACTTCTGGTCGCCCTCGCCCAGGGACGCCATGGTCACCACGATGCCCAGTACCGCCGCGACGATACCGAAACCGGGCATGCCGTCGGCAATGCCGTTGACCGCGTGGGAAGGATGCTCCAGTTCTTCCTTGAGGCTGTACAACTCCATGTCGAACAGGCCTTCGAGTTCGTGCGGCGCCATGTTGCCGGACGACATGATGCGCAGGTAATCGCAGATGAACGCGGTCATGCGCTCGTCTTTCAGCACCGCCGGGTACTTGGCGAAGATCGGGCTCGCAGCGGCATCTTCGATGTCGCCTTCGATGGCCATCATGCCTTCACGGCGGCTCTTGTTGAGGATTTCATAGATCAGGCCAAGCACTTCCAGATAGAACGTGTGGCTGAAACGCGAGCTGAACATGCCCAGGGATTTCTTGAGCACGTGCATGGTCATGTAACCGGGGTTGGCCTGGAGGAATGCTCCGAGTGCCGCACCGCCGATGATCATCACCTCGAAGGGCTGGATCAGGGCGGCAATCTTGCCGTGGGAGAGCACGTATCCGCCGAGCACGCTCGCGAATACGACGATGATGCCGATAATTTTAGCCATAGGTAGAAAGTACTTGTTTAAGTCGGGTTCAAGGTCATATTCGGAAGTTAAAAAATCTCTTCTTCTACTTATCGGCAAAACTGCGCCAGACTATAGCCAGTTCAGGCGAAAAGCCAATTTAGCCCGTGCCGGGCGCGTCTACAGCAGATCAAGATCCCGTCCAGACATGGCTAATGAAACGAACGTCCCACACGCAAGACCGACCACACTCGATGGCTGGGTGAAGCTGCTCGACAGCGTGCGCCTGCCGGTGCCGCAAGAGGCCCATGACAAGGTCTGCCGGGCGATCCGCGACAATCGCAGCTCGTTGCGCGACATTGCCGACCTGATGCAGGACAGCCCGGCGCTGGCCCTGAGCATCATCCGCGAAGCCAACCGCCATACCCAGGGCAGCCTGACCACACCAGCGGAAAACCTTGAGGTGGCGATCAATCGCCTGGGGCTCGCCCGCACCGAAGAACTGCTGGCACGCCTGCCAGCCGAGCCGCAGGTGCAAATTCCCCAGGCCCTGCGCCAGATACAGATGATCAGTCAGCACGCCACGCAACAGGCCAACGGCTTTTTTGCCAGTCGCCTGGCGCGGCTGTGGCAGGACATTCATTGGGGCAGTCTGTTGTTTCTGTCGCCGCTGTGGCCGTTGGCGCTGACCTTTCCCAAACTGCTCGAAGAGTGGGAAGTGCGGGTCATCCACAAGGGCGAATCGGCCCGCGACGTGGAAAAACAATTGTTCGGCGTGCGCCTGCTGAAGATCGGTGCGGCACTGGTCGAAGCCTGGCGCCTGCCGATCTGGGTGCAGCAGGGGTATCGATTGCTGCTCACCGAGCAGCGCGAACTGGTCAAGGTCCTGCGCATCGCCCGCGATGTCGATCATCCGTTGCGCCAACAGAACCGCCTCGATGACGACCCGACCCTGCGCAACTGGCTCAATCAGCCGGCCAATACCGTGCTGCTGGCCAATGGTCTGGCGCTGTCGGCGCAACAGGCCTGGGACAGTCCGCACAGCGAGCGCTGGCAGTACCTGACCAGCCTCTATCTGCAAATCCCGATGGACGAAGTGCAGCAACAGCTGCACCAGCAGGCCGCCAACAGTGCGCGCCGGCATTCGATGCCGGATCTGTGGCACCCGGCGGTTTCGCTGCTGTGGCCATGGGACAACCGTCGCTTGCCTGCCGGCATGCTGCCGGCCGCCGCACCCAATGCCGACGACCTGGCCAAATGGCGCCGGCAATGCGCCGAGCTGCTGGCCGAGCCGAGCCGTTTCACCAACGCCATGCACTTGACCATCGCCGCCCGCGACGCGCTGGTGGCCAGCGGCATGCGTCGGGTGATGATCCTGATGGCCGACCGCACCCAGTCCAGTCTGCGTGTGCATCAGATTTCCGGTTTGCCGAAGGAAGCCGCTGCGCTGAACTTCGTCGTCAGCCAAAGTACCGTGCTGCAACGCTTGCTCGCGCAGCAGGCACAGGTGCGGATCACCCCGGACAACAACGCCCAGTTTTCCGCCCTGCTGCCGCCATCCCTGCGTACGCTGTTTCGTGGCGAACATCTGTTTCTGCGCTCGCTGATCCATAACGGTCGGGTAATCATGATCGTGGTCGCCGACCAGGGTGGCGGACCGTTCGCCGACATCACCGTGCAAGCCTTCGGCAAAACCGCGCAGTGCATCGAGAAAGCCCTGCACAGCTTTAGCCAGCGCGGCCAATGACAGCTACAATCCTTCCCCTTTGTGCTCTGGAGACCTCACATGTCTGACTTCTCTGGCCTGGCGCTGGTGATCGAGCCGAGCGACCTGCTCCCGCGACTCGACGCCCGCAATCTGATTCTGGTGGATCTGACCAGCGCCGCCCGCTATGCCGAGGGTCACATTCCCGGCGCACGCTTCGTCGATCCGAAGCGCACCCAGCTGGGCCAGGCACCGGCTCCGGGCCTGCTGCCGACAAAAGAAAAACTCGAAGAGCTGTTCGGCGAGCTGGGCCACAACAAAGATGCGGTCTACGTGGTCTACGACGACGAAGGCGGCGGCTGGGCCGGGCGCTTCATCTGGCTGCTCGACGTGATCGGTCACGACAAGTACCACTACCTCGACGGCGGCCTGCCGGCGTGGCTGGCGGAAGGTTCGCCGATGTCGATCCAGGTTCCTCCTGCGGTCGGCGGCCCGGTGGCCCTGACCCTGCACGACGAACCGACCGCCACCCGTGAATACCTGCAAAGCCGCCTCGGTGCCGCCGACCTGGCGATCTGGGACGCTCGCGGGCCACTGGAATATTCCGGCGAGAAAGTACTGGCGGCCAAGGGTGGACACATCCCCGGCGCAGTCAATTTCGAATGGACGGCAGGCATGGATCAGGCGCGTCAGTTGCGCATCCGTACCGACATGCCGCAGATCCTCGAAAACCTCGGGATCACCAGGGACAAAGAAATCATCACTCACTGCCAGACCCATCACCGGTCCGGTTTCACTTATCTGGTGGCCAAGGCTCTCGGTTATCCGCGGGTCAAGGGCTACGCCGGTTCCTGGGGCGAATGGGGCAACCACCCCGACACCCCCGTCGAGCTTTAAGGATTTTTAAGGACAGTCATGAAAGAGCGTTTGTTTATCGTCAGCCAGTACCTGCTGCCTCACCACTTGCTGTCGCGCCTGGCCGGCTGTATCGCCGAGTGCCGTGTGCGCTGGTTCAAGAATGCCTTCACCACCTGGTTCGCCAAGCGTTATCAGGTGGACATGTCCCAGGCGCTGGTTGAAGACGTCACCGCTTACGAGCACTTCAACGCCTTCTTCACCCGCGCACTGAAAGACGGCGCACGCCCTCTGGATCAGACCCCGGGCGCGATCCTCAGCCCGGCCGACGGCGCGATCAGCCAGCTCGGCCCGATCGAGCACGGCCGCATCTTCCAGGCCAAGGGCCACAGCTTCAGCGTGCTGGAATTGCTCGGTGGCGACGCAGCCAATGCCGCGCCGTTCATGGGCGGCGAATTCGCCACCGTTTACCTGTCGCCGAAGGACTACCACCGCGTGCACATGCCACTGGCCGGCACCCTGCGCGAGATGGTCTACATCCCGGGCCGGATCTTCTCGGTCAATCAGACCACCGCTGAAAATGTCCCTGAGCTGTTCGCCCGCAACGAGCGTGTGGCGTGCATCTTCGACACCGAGCGCGGGCCGATGGCCGTGGTGCTGGTGGGCGCGATGATCGTGGCCTCCATCGAAACCGTGTGGGCCGGCCTGGTCACGCCGCCGAAGCGTGAGCTGAAAACCTTCCGCTACGACGAAGCCGCCCGCGCGCCGATTCATCTGGAAAAAGGCGCCGAACTGGGACGCTTCAAGCTGGGTTCGACCGCAATCGTGCTGTTCGGGCCGGATCAGGTGAAATGGGTTGAAGAATTGAAAGCCGGCTCGCCGGTACAGATGGGTCAGGCCCTGGCACTGTCGAACGCCTGAACCTGCTGATCCGCCCCTGCGCACGTCTGCGAAGGGGCGGACACGACCTGAACGGCGCCGTTACTCTATCTGCCCACGGAAGCCGATCGGCCCTTCGTTGGCGTAGGTATTGGTGCCGCTGAGGTTTTTCCCGCCGTCACTCGAGGTGACATTCAACGCGATAACGTTCTGGTTATCCCGACCGCCGATCACCCATTTGCCACCCGGATGCCATGGGGCATCGTTGCCACCCCACTGGTTCTCGACGTTGTACTGGTTCTGACCAGTGCGCTGAGCCTTGAAGCCAATAGGGCCTTCGCCGGCGTAAGTCATGGTGCCATTGAAGGTTTTGCCGCCGTCGCCGGACTTGATGTCGATGGCAACGACTTTCTGGTTGTCCCGCGCCCCAAGAACCCAGGTTCCACCCGGATGCCAAGGTGCCGAACTACCGCCCCATTGGTTTGCCACTGCGTATTTAGACATGAACCTCATCTCCTTGAAGTTTTTCAGAGACCTGCCCGACGTTGGCGGCAAGCCGTGCAACCGTGCGTTTCCGATCGCACGCCAGAGAGCCTAGTAGCGCCTGCCGAAATGGCATCAGGCCAGCAGACCAACGGTAAAAAAGCCCGACAAGCGCCTGCGAAACAGACCACAACTGCTAGAGTTCTGGCATTGCCCTATTCGCCGCCGGAGCTGGTCACGGCATGAGTGAGCCTCGATTCCAACCGCAACTGAGCGCACCGACGCCAACGCAGTTGCGCCTGTCTTTCTGTGAAGCGACCCCACGCGATCTCAAGCGCTGGATCGCCGGCCTGCCGAAAGCCAACATCGGTGAAACCGCACGTCAGCTCTATCAGGGCCTCGGCGAACTCAATCAACTGCTGACGCCCAGCGACAACCGCCTGCACCTGCTGGAGCTGCTGCGGCCCGAGGTGTACTTCGTCTGCCAGCACCTTGAGCGACACTTTCTGCATCAGGCGATCATGCTCGACGAGCGCTCGCGCAAGATCAGCAACCTCTGTCAGGCCCTGCAAAGCCAGCTGGCCATCGGCTACAAACAGATCGTTCTGCGCATCGCCCCCAAATACTCAAAAGACCGGGCCGCCCTGCTGAGCGAGGCACTGCAACGCGCCGTTCATGCACTGAAAGGGCAACTGGTGCGCGCCACGCAGTTGTACAGCCCGGCGCCGGAGCAGCTGTGGTTTGAGCTGCACCAGTTGTTTCGCTGTGCCTGCGACTTGCAGTTGCAACACCGTCGGGTCCGTGACGATCTGGCCAGCCTGGCCGGTGAATTGAGCGTCGAACAGACCTATATCGCCGCTCTGCTGCTGGGCAGCGCCCGCTGCAATCAGTTGCGGCAGAATCCGATCGCCCAACTCGCGCAGGTGCTTGAACCCTGGGGCGCCTGGCTGAAACTGCATCCCGGTGCCTCGGGCGAAGGGTTGTTCGCGATTTCTGCGGAGATCGACGCCGGTCCGCGCTATCGCAGCAAATTTCGCAGCGAACAACAGTCGGGGCTGCTCGGCTTCGATCCGCAACCGCTGGTGAATGCCATCGAGGCTCACCTGTTGCATCAGGACACATCGACGCCGCTGCCGGTGCCGTCCGGCCTGACCCTCGACACCCTGCAACATCTGCACGCCACCTGGGGCGAGGCTGCCGAACGCAGCTTCCAGCGCACCGTTGGCCAGGGCAACCTGACCGTGTGCGTCGGCATGAGCGCCCTGCACTTCTATCTGGGTGGCGAACGCACCTTCAGCGAACTGCTCAGGCATCCCGGCTCGCGCGCCGCAAACTTCAGCCGCGCTGTGGCCCAAGGAGAAAAGGACAGCTGGAGTCAGGCATTCGATGCGGCCCCACAGAGCAAGTCCGACGAGTTTCTGCCTTACGAAGAAATCCGCTACGAACCCTTGGCGGACGACGAAGGCGACGCCGACAGCCCGCCGCACTACCCGACCTATGCCTTGCCGGTCATCAACCACAGCCCCGGAGGTTACTGCCTGGCGTGGCCAAAAGAAGTGCCTGCCGAATTGCAGACCGGGGAAATGGTCGGCATCCAGGACACCACGAATCAGGGCTGGAGCATTGCCGTGGTGCGCTGGATTCGTCAGGTGCGCGGCGCCGGGACACAAATGGGTATCGAGCTGGTAGCGCCACACGCCCAGCCCTGCGGCCTGCAACTGGTGCGCACCCGGGACGATCACAGCCATTACCTGCGAGGTCTGCTGTTGCCGGAAATCAGTGCCATCGACTTGCCTGCGACGCTATTGGCGCCGCGACTGCCGTTTCAGGAAGGCAACAAAGTGCTGATCAACACCCAGGGCGAAGAACACCGCGCCGGACTGGATCGACGGGTGGCAAGCACACACAGTTTCAATCAGTTTGCCTATCGTTCGCTGGAAGCCGCACAGAATGGCGGGAGCGAGGAGGATTTCGACTCATTGTGGAAATCCCTTTAAGTGAAGTCAGATAACCCGGCGTGCCCTCCTTCGCGAGCAAGCCCGCTCCCACATTTGAAATGCATTCCAATGTGGGAGCGGGCTTGCTCGCGAAGGGGCCAGCTCAGGCGACAGAGCTCTCAGAGCTGCCCGTCGCGATCCCGGAAGCCCAGCAGATAAAGCACGCCATCCAGACCGAGAGTCGAGATCGCCTGCTTCGCCGACTGTTTGACCAGCGGCTTGGCGCGAAACGCCACGCCCAGACCGGCAATCGCCAGCATCGGCAGATCGTTGGCGCCGTCGCCCACAGCAATGGTTTGCTCCAGACGCAAACCTTCTTTCTCAGCCAATTGCTTCAGCAGATCGGCCTTGCGCTGGGCATCGACGATCGGCTCGATCGCAACGCCAGTGCACTTGCCGTCGACCACTTCCAGCTCGTTGGCGAACACATAGTCAATGCCGAGCTTGGCCTGCAATTGCTTGGCGAAGTAAGTGAAGCCGCCGGACAGGATGGCAGTCTTGTAGCCCAGACGCTTGAGCTCGGCGAACAGGGTTTCGGCGCCTTCGGTCAGGCGCAGGGAGGCGCCGATCGAATCCAGCACGCTGACATCCAGGCCTTTGAGCAGCGCCAGGCGCTCCTTGAAGCTGGCGCGGAAATCCAGCTCGCCGGCCATCGCCCGCTCGGTGATTTCCGACACCTGGTCGCCCACACCGGCGGCCTTGGCCAGTTCGTCGATGACTTCGGCTTCGATCAGGGTCGAGTCCATGTCGAACACCGCCAGGCGACGGTTGCGACGGAACAGCGAATCTTCCTGAAAGGCGATGTCGACGTTCAGTTCCTGGGCCACGCTGAGGAACTCGGCGCGCAGGGCCTGTGGATCGGCCGCTTCGCCACGCACGGAGAACTCGATGCAGCCCTTGCCCTTGTCGGCCGGCGTGTCCAGCGGCATGCGACCCGACAGACGGTCGATATGGTCGATGTTCAGGCCGTATTTGGCGGTGATCGAACTCACGGCCTGCAACTGACCGGCGGTGACCTTGCGGGTCAGCAAAGTGACGATGTGGCGCTTCTTGCCCTGATTGCCCACCCATTGCTGGTAATCCTCTTCGGACACCGGGGTGAAACGCACCTGCTGGTCGAGCTCGTAGCCCTTGAACAGGATGTCCTTGAGCACCGACTTGCCTTGCTCGGAGTCGGGGATTTCCACGAGGATGCCGAACGACAGCATGTCGTGAATCACCGCCTGACCGATGTCGAGGATATTCACACCACCCTGGGCCAGAACGCCGGTAATGGCCGCAGTCAGACCCGGACGGTCGACTCCCGTGATGTTAATCAGGACGATTTCGCGCAACGCGCACCCCCGCAACTGGAAAAAAACCGCATTCTACCCACTTTCAGTGACCATCGGGCACCGCCAGCGCTTTGCCGGTCTAGGGCCTGTCGCTATACTGCGCGTCAACTTCACGGACAAAAGAGCCGAGCTCAGTGAACCGGCCCACGCCAGTTAAAACCGATAACTTCTTCCTGCTGATTTTCCGTGCACTGCGCCACCGCCGTGTACCGATTGCATTGCGCATCGCCAGCCATAACGTGATCCTGGTCGCCCTGGCCCTGGTGATCTATGCCTGCGTGATGGGCCTGCAGTTCAAGCAGGCCATGCACGAGCAGGCCGATGCGCTGGGCGAAAGCCTGACCACGCAGACCGCCACTTCCGCGACCGAGCTGCTGGTGTCCAACGACATCCTCAGCCTCAACGTGCTGCTCAACAACCTGACCAAGAACAAGCTGGTGGCCCACGCTGCCATCTACAGCGTGGACAACCGCATCCTCGCCGAGTCCGGTCAGCGGCCCAAGCACAGCCTGCTGGGCGAAGCCGAAGGCATGTACGAGAGCAAGATCACCTTCCAGGACGTGACTGCCGGGCAACTGCGCATCAGCCTGGACATGGACCAGTTCCAGCAGCCGATGACCATCAGCCTGCAGAGCATGGGCATTCTGAGTGCGATCCTGCTGGCCCTGTCGCTGGCCCTGAGCTTGCGTCTTGGCCGACACATCTCCACGCCGCTGCTGCAACTGCGGGTATGGCTGCGCCGGATCGACGAATACACACCGGGAACCGAGCGTCAGGACGAGATCGGTGATCTGGCTCGCCAGCTGCATGCCAACTTTGCCCCGGAGCCAGCCCCCAAGCCTGAGCCGGAACCCGAGTTCGAGGACGATGACGTCGAGCCGGAATTCGAAGTGCGCAACCTGCGCGATCCGAGTTTTGACGAAACCCGCCCGATGGCCGCGCAGAAGCCTGCGCCCCGCCATGTGGTCAGCACCGTTGAAGACGACGATGACGAAGATCCGTTTGCCGATTTGCGTGACGAATCGCTGAACGAACCCGCGCAACCTGCCGTTCGCCAGCCAACCCCGAGCGTGCCGCAACACACCGCAGTGCTGGCCGTGCAACTGGGCTCTCAAGAGCAATTGCGCCGTTTGCCACGGGCACGCCTGGAAGAATTGCAGGAGCGCTATCGCGACTGTCTGGAGCAGGCGGCTTCGCTGTATCAGGGTGAAATCGAAACCCTGAACGACGGCAGCACGCTGATGCTGTTCCACACCGAAGACAGCGGCGACGATTACCTGACCAACGCCATCTGCTGCGGCGAACTGCTGCGAGCGCTGGGCCACCAGTTGCAGATCGAAGTCGCCGACAGCGGCATCACCCTGCAATTGCAGCTGGGTCTGACTCTCGGTGATGAGCTGTTCGGCCTGAGCCAGATCGACCTTCTGCTGACCGATTCCGCCCAGGACGCCCTGGCCCTGTCGCAACACAGCCGCAACCTGCTGCTGGTGGAGCGCAAGATCGGTGACGACGCGCTGATCCGCCAGCGTGCGCGGATCCGGCCGATTGCCAGCCCTGAAGGCGCCTGCTGTGTGGAGCGGTTGATGGAACCATATCCGTCGATGCTCGAGCGGCAACTGGCGCGGATGCATGAGCGTCGGGCCTGAGGCCTTGATGTGAAGAAGCCCGCAGATGGGTGATTGTCTGCGGGCTTTTTTGTGCGTGGTGGTTTCGTGATCTCGCCCGGCTTTGGAGCCCCCTCACCCTAGCCCTCTCCCGGAGGGAGAGGGGACTGACCGAGATGTCTTGCGTCATACATCGACCTGAAAGATCTTGGCGATTATGGATTCGGCTAAGCACATTCAGGTCGATGAAATCCTAGAGCATCCCCCTATCAGTCCCCTCTCCCTCCGGGAGAGGGTTAGGGTGAGGGTGAGGGTGAGGGGCTTTTGACTTTTCGCAGTTCCAAACACAACAAAGCCCGCACTAGGCGGGCTCTGTCCTGACTCGTTCCAGCCTTAGAAGCGGAACACTTCCATATCCGTACGAATCGGCGAAGCCATCGGGATCTTCGGCTGTTTCTCGGCTTCCGCCGCCGGCGCGGCCGGTTTTGGTGCCGGTTTGCGCGGTGCTTCGGCAACCGGTGGCTGGTTGGCCAGTGGCTTGAGCGCGACCGACAGTTGCTCGGCCAGGCGCTGCAACAGGATGCCCTGAGCCTGAACCTGCGAAGCCGTGCCGCCACTGTGCAGTTCTTGCAGGTGAACGATGCGGTTGTCACGCACCTGGCCACGACGGTCAATCAGACGCCACTGCGCGTCGAGGATCGCCGGTTGCTTGGCACCGGAGTCCAGACGCGTGATGGTCAACAGCACCTGCACGTCCGGGGTGAACCCGGTGGTGGCCGGTGCCAGCACCACACGTTGACTGTCCAGATGACCGGCAACCTGACGCAGCAGCAACTGATCGATATCCGACGAAAGGCTGCCGGCCCAGCGGCCATCGACGGCAGCCTGCAGGCTGCCGTCCGGCTGACGCTGCAACAGGGTTTCACGTTGCAGGTAATCGGCAACGGTCACAGGGCCCAGCAAAACTGCCATGCCCGCGCTTTGCGCAGGCTGAGCCGGACTTCCGCTGTCCAACTGATATAGCGACACCGGCTGGTGAACGCTGCAACCCGCCAGGCCAAGAACGCCGGCGAGCAGGAAAATAAGGGGGCGCAGAGAAGTCATCATCCCGTCCAGGTGGCCGCCACAAGGCTGACCACAGTGAAAATACTCAAAAAATATGAAGAACGCTCGGCCACGCCGGCGCTTGGAAAGGCCATATCATCCGTGAATATGCGTTCCGACTCCAGCGCCAAAGCGCCGATCTACGGGTTAAATCGAAGATCGGGCGCTCTAGAGAGGCGTTCTCACTCATTTTCTCCACCGGAGAAATCAGTGCGAATGCCTCCTGACCGCTTAATTGAGGTTTTCGACGAGCAGCGCGTCCACTCGCTGGAAGCCCCGTGGCAGTTTATTGCCACGACGACCACGCTCACCCTTGTAGTGTTCGAGGTCATCGGCTTTCAGCGACAGGGTACGTTTTCCGGCCTGCAGCACCAAGGTGGCGCCTTCCGGCAGAACGGCGATGTCCGTGACATATTCTTCGCGACTGGCCACACGTTCACCGGAAATACCGATGATCTTGTTGCCTTTGCCCTTCCCTAATTGTGGCAGATCACTGATTTTGAAGATCAGCAGGCGACCCTCGGTCGTGACCGAGGCCAGCCAGTTCTGCTCGCGGTCGGCCACCGGACGCGGCGCGATCACCTTGGCGTTGTTCGGCAGGCTCAACAGGGCCTTGCCGGCCTTGTTCTTGGCTTGCAGGTCTTCACCTTTCACCACAAAACCGTAGCCGGCGTCAGAGGCGATCACGTACAGCGCATCGTCCTCCGGCATCAGCACGCATTCGAACGTAGCGCCGGGCGGCGGCGTCAGACGGCCGGTCAGCGGCTCGCCCTGGCCCCGTGCAGAAGGCAAGGTGTGGGCGGCCACCGAGTAACTGCGACCGGTGGAGTCGATGACCACGGCTGACTGGTTGGAACGCCCCGCCGCCGACGTCTTGAAGCCGTCGCCAGCCTTGTACGACAGGCCGGTGGCGTCGATCTCGTGGCCCTTGGCCGAACGAATCCAGCCTTTTTCCGACAGCACAACGGTCACTTTCTCGTTCGGCAGCAGATCGTGCTCGGTCAGTGCCTTGGCTTCAGCGCGTTCGACGATTGGCGACCGACGGTCATCGCCGTAGGTTTCGGCGTCTTTCAACAGCTCGCTGCGAACCAGCTTCTTCAGCTTGGCTTCGCTGCTCAGCAGCGCTTGCAGCTTGGCTTGTTCCTTGAGCAGTTCGTCCTGTTCATCACGCAGCTTCATCTCTTCCAGTCGCGCCAACTGACGCAGACGGGTGTCGAGGATGTAGTCGGCCTGGATCTCGCTGAGGGCGAAGCGCTCGATCAGTTTGGCTTTCGGTTGATCCTCGGTGCGGATGATGTGGATCACTTCATCCAGGTTGAGGTAGGCAATCAGCAAACCGTCCAACAGGTGCAGGCGACGTTCGACCTTGTCGAGGCGGAATTGCAGGCGGCGACGCACGGTCAGCACGCGGAATTCCAGCCACTCCACCAGCAACGCCCGGAGGTTTTTCAGCTGCGGCTTGCCGTCCAGACCGATGATGTTGACGTTGACCCGGTAGGTCGACTCCAGCTCGGTGCTGGCGAACAGGTGCTGCATCAGCGCTTCGTGATCGACGCGGCTGTTGACCGGGATGATCACGATGCGGCATGGGTTCTCGTGGTCGGATTCGTCGCGCAGATCGGCGATCTGCGGCGCTTTCGACGGTTTGGCCTGCATCAGCGCGGCGATCTGCTCCAGCACCTTGGCCCCGGAGACCTGGTGCGGCAGCGCGGTGACGATGATGTCGCCGTCCTCGACGTGGTACACGGCGCGCATGCGCACCGAGCCCTTGCCGGTTTCGTACATTTTCAGCAGGTCGGCGCGCGGGGTGATGATTTCCGCTTCGGTCGGATAGTCCGGACCCTGAATGTGTTCGCAGAGCTGTTCGACCGTGGCTTTCGGCTCATCGAGCAGGCGCACGCAGGCGGTGGCGACTTCGCGCAGGTTGTGCGGCGGCACGTCGGTGGCCATGCCCACGGCGATACCGGTGGTGCCGTTGAGCAGGATGTTCGGCAAACGTGCCGGCAACACCAGCGGTTCCTGCAGGGTGCCGTCGAAGTTCGGGCCCCAGTCTGCAGTGCCCTGACCCAGCTCGCTGAGCAGCACTTCGGAATAACGCGACAGGCGCGCCTCGGTGTAACGCATGGCGGCGAAGGATTTCGGATCGTCCGGCGCACCCCAGTTACCCTGGCCGTCCACCAGCGTGTAGCGATAGCTGAACGGTTGGGCCATCAGCACCATCGCTTCGTAGCACGCCGAGTCGCCGTGGGGGTGGAACTTGCCGAGCACGTCGCCGACGGTACGCGCCGACTTCTTGTGCTTGGAATCGGCGTCCAGCCCCAGCTCGCTCATGGCGTAGACGATACGCCGCTGTACCGGTTTCAGACCGTCGCCGATATGCGGCAGGGCACGGTCCATGATCACGTACATGGAGTAGTTGAGGTAGGCATTTTCGGTGAAGTCAGCCAGCGACCGGCGTTCTACACCGTCCAGGCTGAGATCAAGGGAGTCGCTCATGCGGGCCTCATCGGTTCGTTGTCTGGCGCAGCAGCATGGTGCCACCGCGCTGGGTAAATTCAAGTTTGTTCAGGGCGCTCATACCGAGCAGCACCTGATCGCCATGCAGGCCGGGCGCCACCAGTGCGCGGACGTCCCGCAGCACGATGTCGCCCAGTTGCAGGCGGTCGATACGGGTGCGATAGCCCTGGCTCAGGCCATTGGCCGTGCTCAGGGTCACACCGAAACCTTCTTCCAGCCGCAGGTCTTTCGCGACCTCGGCCGGGATTGCCACGTCGGTCGCGCCGGTGTCGAGCATGAACTCCACCGGCCGGCCGTTGATCAGTCCGCTGGCGACGAAATGTCCCTGGGCGTTACCCGCCAGTTTCACTTCGATCACGCCACCCACCTGCTCCGAGCTGACCACCACATTGGGATTGCGCTGGCGGTCTTCCCACTGGCCGAAAAACCGCGTGGCCAGAAACAGCGCCGCGCACCAGGCCAGAATCATCAACACCCGACCGGCGCGCTTGCCCGGTGGCTGCTGGCTCAAGGCTTGGCACTCCAGCCACCTTCAGGCGCGGCAAAGCGCCAGACGATCGGGCGGACTTCGCCATCGGCGCGAGGGCCGAAGTTGTTGTCGACGCCGATCCAGGCACCGTCCGCATCAATCACCAACGCCTCTTCGAGTCCGAAGTTCTGGGCGTAGCGACGGTTGCCTTGCAACAGTTCGTCGGCATACGACCAGCAGCGTTCGACCTTGGCCGTCTGCGGATCGCGGCGGCAGATCTGGTAGGCGTTGCGCTCAAGAGTGAACAGCTTGCCGTTGAACAGTGACAGGTCGGAAAAGTCCCGGTTGACCGGTCTGGCTTTTGGAAACTGCGGCGGCTGCATTTCCATGCCGCCCTCGCTGAGCAATACGCAGCGACCGTCACAGTCCCACACCGTCTGCTGACGCTTGATCATCAACAGACCACGGTTTTGCCGTTCGGCAGCCAGCCACATCTGATCGCCCGCCGGGTTGATCGCCAGGCCTTCGAAGATTGCGTTGAACTGCAGCAGCATGCCGCTGGCCCGCGCCTCGCGGACCATCATCGGCGAAATCTTCAGCCACGAGGACGGCCCCTGCGGCGGGACTTGCAAAACGGCGGCGTGGCCTTCGCTGACAATGTAGCGATTGCCGGCGCTGTCGCAGGTGATCCCTTCGAAATCCAGATCGCCGCCACGGACGAACGACGCCGCCCAGGTCCGCGATTTGATGCCCCACGGCAAGCCGCTGTCGGGCACTGGCGGCGGGTCGATGCGCACGGCCGTGGCCTGCCAGACCGGATCGCGGGTATCGAGACGATAGATCTGATCATCGTCGCGATCCGAGACCGTCCACAGCTCGTTGCCGCACATTGCCAGCCCCGAGAGGTTGCCGCCGCGCATGCCTTCGACCGGATGTTCGGAGAGCACGCGCAGTTCCTGCACCGGCTCGGCCGACACTGTCATCGAGCCCAGCAGCAACGCACCCGCCAGGGCCCGGCCGAAGCGCATCAGGCCAGAACCTCGGCCAGGTTGCCCTTGGATTCGAGCCAGGACTTGCGGTCGCCGGCGCGTTTCTTCGCCAGCAGCATGTCCATCATTTCCGAGGTCTGGGCGAAGTCTTCGCCAAGGGTCAACTGCACCAGACGCCGGGTATTCGGGTCCATGGTGGTTTCACGCAGTTGCGGCGGGTTCATTTCACCCAGGCCCTTGAATCGGGTGACCTGCGGTTTGCCGCGTTTCTTCTCGGCCACCAAGCGGTCGAGAATCCCGTCGCGCTCGGCTTCGTCGAGGGCGTAGTAGATCTCCTTGCCCAGGTCGATGCGGTACAGCGGCGGCATCGCTACGTAGACGTGACCGGCATCCACCAGCGGGCGGAAATGCTGGACGAACAGGGCGCAGAGCAAGGTGGCGATGTGCAGACCGTCGGAGTCGGCGTCGGCGAGGATGCAGATCTTGCCGTAGCGCAGCTGGCTCATGTCCTCGGCGCCCGGATCGACACCGATGGCTACCGCAATGTTGTGCACTTCCTGGCTGGCCAGCACTTCGCTGCCGTCGACTTCCCAGGTGTTGAGGATCTTGCCGCGCAACGGCAGGATCGCCTGGAACTCTTTATCCCGCGCCTGCTTGGCAGAACCGCCGGCGGAATCACCTTCCACCAGGAACAGCTCGGAACGCATCGGGTCCTGCCCGGCACAGTCCGCCAGTTTGCCCGGCAGCGCCGGCCCCTGGGTGATGCGCTTGCGCTCGACTTTCTTGCTCGCTTTCAGGCGACGGCCGGCGTTGCTGATCGCCAGCTCCGCCAGCGCCAGACCGGTTTCCGGGTTGGCGTTGAGCCACAGGCTGAACGCGTCCTTGACCACACCGGAGACAAACGCCGCCGCTTCACGGGACGACAGGCGCTCCTTGGTCTGGCCGGAGAATTGCGGTTCCTGCATCTTCATCGACAGCACGAAGGCGATGCGTTCCCAGACGTCTTCCGGCGCCAGCTTCACGCCGCGCGGCAACAGGCTGCGGAATTCGCAGAACTCGCGCATCGCATCGAGCAGGCCCTGACGCAGACCGTTGACATGGGTGCCGCCCTGCTCCGTCGGGATCAGGTTGACGTAGCTTTCGGTGACCGAAGTGCCGCCCTCAGGCAGCCACAGCAGCGCCCACTCGACCGCTTCTTTGGTCCCGGCCAGATTGCCGCAGAACGGCGCGTCCGGCAGACGCTCGAATTCGCTGACCGCGTCTACCAGGTAGGAACGCAGGCCATCTTCGTAATGCCACTCGACCTTTTCGCCGGTGCCTTTGTCTTCGAAGCTGATCAGCAGCCCCGGGCACAAAACGGCCTTGGCCTTGAGCACGTGCTTGAGGCGGCTGATGGAGAATTTCGGCGAATCGAAGTATTTCGGGTCCGGCGCAAAGAACACGCTGGTCCCGGTGTTGCGCTTGCCGACGGTGCCGATCACTTGCAGATCGGTGGCCTTGAAGCCGTCGGCGAAAGTCATTTCGTATTCGTTGCCGTCACGCTTGACCCGCACCCGCACCTGGGTCGACAAGGCGTTGACCACGGAAATACCCACCCCGTGCAGACCGCCGGAGAACTGGTAGTTCTTGTTGGAAAACTTGCCGCCCGCATGGAGCTTGGTGAGGATCAGCTCAACGCCCGACACACCCTCTTCCGGGTGGATGTCGACCGGCATGCCGCGGCCGTCGTCGCAGACTTCCAGCGAGTGGTCGGCGTGGAGGATGACCTGGATCGATTTGGCGTGGCCGGCCAGGGCTTCGTCGACGCTGTTGTCGATGACTTCCTGGGCGAGGTGGTTCGGCCGACTGGTGTCGGTGTACATGCCGGGGCGTTTGCGCACCGGGTCGAGGCCCGAGAGGACTTCGATGGCGTCGGCGTTATAGGAGCTAGCGCTGGGAGTGGCCATAAGGTCTCGTCGTCAGTGTTCGGTGAATAAGAAAATTATGGGGGCAACCGCTCACAGCGCGGTGAAATCGATTGCCTGAAACAAATCGGCGCCAATGCCGGCAAAACTCAGCAACGCCGGCAACTGCCCGGCAAATCCCTGGAAACTGTGGTCGCCGCCGGCCTGGATACGCAAGGCGCAGGCCCGGTAATACTGCTGGGCGTGGCGATAGTCCAGGGTTTCGTCCCCGGTCTGCAACCACACCTGATAACGCTGCGAATCCTGCGGCGCCGGCACTTCCAGTTCGGCCAGGGCCGTCACGTGGTCGTGAGTCAATTCCCAGGTTTCGTCGGTGTACAGGTTTTTTTGCGTCCCCAGGTATCCGTCGAACATCCGGTGCGGACTGACGGCCGGGTTGACCAGCAGGGCTTTGAGGCCATGGCGTTCGGCCAGATGAGTCGCATAGTAGCCGCCGAGCGAGCTTCCCACCAGCAACGGCCGGCCCAGCTCGGCAATTGCCTGTTCCAGCTGACCGATGGCTTCACGGGGGTGATGATGCAACGCCGGGACACGCAGTTGATCGCCCAAACCCAGCCGCTCCATCACCGCGACCAGCTGACAGGCCTTCTTCGAGGCCGGCGCGCTGTTGAAACCGTGGATATAGAGGATCGAACCGGACATTTGAGCTCCCTGGGTGTCGGCTAAAGAAAGCGGAGTTTACAGGGAGTCGAGGGTCGTTGGGCCAGCACCCGAGGAAATCAGCGCTGCGCCCCTGAATCAGTAACCGTTGGAGCCGTAATCCACCGTGAACCGGAAATCGGTGACACGCTCCACGCCCGTCTCGATCCGCCCGTTGGGCAGCAAGCGCAACCAACGATAGCCCGGCGCCTGCTCGCCGACCTTGAAGTCGACACTGCGCGGCTCGAACTGAATGCAGGTCGACGGTGAGGCGATCAGCCGCACGCCGTTGCGCTCACGGTCGATCTCCTGATGCACATGCCCCCACAACACGGCCCGGGCCTGCGGGAAACGGTCGAGCACCTCGAAAAACGCTTCGGGATTGCGCAAGCCGATGGGCTCCATCCAGGCGCAATCGATCGATACCGGGTGATGGTGGAAGCACACCAGATGATGCCGCTCCGGCGCTTCGCTCAAGGCACGGGCGAGCAGTTGCAACTGGTCATCCTGCAAGTACCCCGGCACCGAGCCCGGCACCGCCGAATCGAGCAGGGTCACGCGCCAGTTGCCGACATCCACTACCGGCTCCAGCAGCGCACTTTGCACCGCGGCCATTTGCATGATCTGCGGTTCGTCGTGGTTGCCGGGGATCCAGCGGGCGGGTGCATCGATCTGCGCGGTCAGCTGACGAAACTGCTGGTAGGACTCCAGCGTGCCGTCCTGGGACAGGTCGCCCGTGGCAATCATCAGGTCGATTTGCGGCTGTTGTTCGAGCACCAGCTCGATGACCTTTTGCAGGCTCTCACGAGTCTTCATGCCCAGCAGCGCGCCGTCCGCCTCGGCGAACAGATGACTGTCGGACAGTTGCACCAGCAACGCCGCATCGGCAGTGGTCAGAGTCGATACGCTCGGCAAGGCGTTCTCCCAGGGCTGGACGCCGGGTCGGAAAGGTTCGCAATTATGCTGGGGGAAGGCCCCGGGAAGAAACCGCCGAACCGGACACAGTTCACAACTTGCCGCTGTAATAGAAACTATCGAACGGCGGCGTACTCGTGACCGCAGGCCAGGCAATGACTCAGCCACTCTCCGAGGAACAGATTGAGCTGGGCCTTTTCGTCCGGCTGATGCATGGCCGCATTGGGGTAAGGATAGACGCCGCGAAAGCGCCGCGCATGTTCGGCGCTGATGACTTCGGCCATGCGCGCGTCGTGATAGACCTGCACTTCCAGCTGCGGCACCGGCAGCCACGGCAGGCTGTGTTCCTGACGCACTTGCAGGGTCGTGGTGTACGGACAGGTCTGCAACACTTCGATGGCCAGCACACCGAGCATCTGGTCGCCCTGGGTCACGGCGATGCGCCGTGCTTCAGGTTCGCGGCGCATGTCCGGCAACAGTCGCATCAGACGCGCGTAGTTGGCCTCGCAGGCGGCTTGCAGGCCCACGAGGTCGACACGATAGCGATCGCGCAGTTTGTTTACGACCATAACCCCCTCACTTCGGCGCGATTGAGCGCCAGCCACTGCAAGGCGATGATGCTCGCCGCATTGGCAATCCGGCCGTCGCGTACGGCCTGCAGCGCATCCTCGAATGCCCAGACCGTGACGCGGATATCTTCTGCTTCTTCCTCCAGCCCATGCAGGCCGCCAACGCCTTCGGTGCTGCAGCGCCCCAGAAACAGATGCACGAATTCGTTGCTGCCCCCCGGCGACGGGAAATATTGCATCATCGGCCACAACGCCTTGATGTCGAGTCCAGCTTCCTCCTGCGCTTCGCGGCGAGCAACTTCTTCCGGCACTTCTTCCTTGTCGATCAGACCGGCGACCAGTTCCACCAGCCACGGGTTGGCAGTCTTGCCCATCGCACCGACGCGAAACTGTTCGATCAGTACCACTTCATCGCGCTGCGGATCATAGGGCAGCAGGCATACGGCGTCGTGTCGCACGAACACTTCACGATTGATCTCGCGGCTCATGCCGCCGGCGAACAGTTCGTGGCGCAAATGCACACGGTCGAGCTTGTAGAAGCCCTTGTAGCATTGTTCGCGCCGCACGATATCGATGGCGGCGGGAGTGGCTTTGGCAAGATCGGTCATGGGCATCCTCGTTTACTGCAATTCCAATACGAGGCTGCGTTTTTTGTGACGGGCAACCTCGACTTCGCGCCATCCTAACGCGCCCGCGATGTTTGATGCAGCCCCTTTACCGTCAGCGGGATGGACGGTGGAGGCGAAACCCACTCTAATTAGCTTAGTGGCGAACTGACCGCTTCACAGAGAGTCGAAGCGGTAACTTTTTGCCTTCCCCTGTTTCAGAAAGGACGCCCATGTCGCTTTTCAAAATCGCCTCCGTGGCGGCCATCGCCCTGACCCTGGGCGCCTGTGCCAGCCTGTTCCAGCCCAACTACCGCACGCCGCTGGAAACCACCCGCGACGCTTCGGAAACCCTGAAACCCGGCTGTTCCAACCCGGACTGCCCGCTGGTGAACATCGACACCCTGCACTTCCCGGCCGAGCCTGCGCTGGACGGCATCATCGAAAAACGCCTGCTGCAATTCACCCGCACCGAACCCAACGCACCGGTGGCGCCAACCCTGGCGGCCTATCGCGAGCAGTTCCTGCGCACGGCCGGCCCGCGCAACAGCAGCTATTTGCAGGCGAAAGTACGCGAGCAGCATGACGGTCTGGTGATTGTCGAAGTGTCGAGCTACCTGGACACCGGCGGCGCCCATGGCACGCCGGGCCGCGGCTTCATCAACTATTCGCGCCAGCAGCACAAGGTGCTGAGCCTGTCGGACATGTTGGTGCCGGGTCAGGAAGAAGCGTTCTGGAAAGCTGCGCAAGTGGCGCATAACAGCTGGCTGATCAGCACCAAGCTCGATCAGGAAGCGGAGTACGTGAAGAACTGGCCGTTCGTCAAAACCCCGCACGTGGCCCTGACCTACGGCGGCGTGATCCTCAAGTACGACGTGAGCACCATCGCGCCTTACGCGCTGGGCCACGTCGAACTGAAGATCCCTTACCCGCGTCTGAACGGCATCATCAAGCCCGAGCTGTTTCCCGGCCGTAACTGAAGGCCCGGCCCAGCACGAGTTGCAGCAGCCCTGCCAGGACCAGCGCCGGCAGGGTTGCGCCGACATCCGGATACAGGTTGGCCAGCAGGTGGTAAGTACTGATGCCACCCAGCCAGGCCAACAGCGCCGGCCAGCGCAATGCGGCCGAAGCGACCTGACCACTGCGTTTGCGCAGGATGAAGTGATCCACCAGCACCACGCCGAACAGTGGCGCAAATACCGAACCGATCAGCAGCAAGAAATTCTGGTACTGCGCCAAGGGCGCGAGCAGCGCGATCAGGGTGCAGATCACACCGATGGCCAAGGCCAGATGCTCGACTTTCAGACGTAGCAGAATCCCGCTGGACACCGCCGCCGAGTGAATGTCGGCAAAGGCGTTTTCCGACTCGTCCAGCAGAATCAGCAACAGCGGAATCCCCAGACCGGCACCAGCCAGTGCCAGCAGCAGCGCGTTGACTTCACCGCTCGGCGCAAAGGCCAGGGTGTAGGCCACGCCGAGACTCATCAGCCAGAAGTTGCCGATGAAGAAACCGATGGCCGTGCCACCGAACACATTCTTCGCCTTTTTGCCGAAACGCGAGTAGTCGGCAATCAGCGGCAGCCACGACAGCGGCATCGCGATGGCAATGTCGAAGCCCACGGCGAGCGGCATCGAACCATCCCCGGCCTGTGCCCACAAGGCACCCAGATCGGCCTTGGCGAACAGGTTCCAGGTCAGCCAGATGCACGCGGCCAGAATCAGCCAGATGCCCCATTTGCGCAGGATCTTGCGCACGAACGTCAGCGGCCCGCTGACCGCGAGCAACGTCGCCAGTGCACCGAAGCACAACGTCCACAGCATCGGGCTGGCCCACAACGAACCTTCGCTGAACGCACGGGTACCCAGCAGGCTGGCCGCATCACGCATGACGATGATTTCGAACGAGCCCCAACCGATCAGTTGCAGCAGGTTGAGCAGCGCCGGCAGGCTCGCGCCTTTGCTGCCGAGGCTGAGTTTCAGCGCGGCCATCGACGACAGACCGGTGTCGCTGCCGATCACGCCGACGGCGGCCAGCAACAGGACGCCGACCAGGGTGCCAAGGAAGATCGCCAGCAGCGATCCCGACAGGCCCAGCCCCGGCGCCAACAGTGCACCGGTCTGCAAGACCATCAGGCCGATGCCCAGGGAAAACCACAGGGAAAACAAATCGCGACCGCCGAATACACGCTTGTCGGCGGGCACGGCGAGGTCGGGGGAATAAGTACCGGGTTGAATGCTCAAGGGTGTTATCTCAGAGGGACATTTGTTGTTGTGTCGACCGTATTCGCGAGCAAGCTCGCTCCCACTCTGGAATGCATTCAAATGTGGGAGCGAGCTTGCTCGCGAAGGGGCCATTACAGGCCCCACTCTTTCAGGTCCGATCAAACCTTCTTGTACAGCTGACTGCCTTCCTTCTTGAACCGCTCGGCCTGCTCCGCCAGGCCCTGGGCGACGTCCACGTCGACCGCGTCGATCCGCTGGTTGGCCGCGTATTCGCGGACTTCCTGAGTGATCTTCATCGAGCAGAATTTCGGCCCGCACATCGAACAGAAATGCGCGACCTTCGCCGAGTCCTTCGGCAGGGTTTCATCGTGATACGAACGGGCGGTGTCCGGGTCCAGACCGAGGTTGAACTGGTCTTCCCAACGGAATTCGAACCGCGCCTTGCTCAGGGCGTTGTCGCGGATCTGCGCGCCCGGATGTCCTTTGGCCAAGTCCGCTGCGTGGGCGGCGATCTTGTAGGTGATGATCCCGGTTTTCACGTCATCCTTGTTCGGCAGGCCGAGGTGTTCCTTCGGCGTCACGTAGCAGAGCATCGCGCAACCGAACCAGCCGATCATCGCCGCACCGATACCCGAGGTGATGTGGTCGTAGCCCGGTGCGATGTCGGTGGTCAGCGGGCCGAGGGTGTAGAACGGCGCCTCGTCGCAGCACTCCAGCTGCTTGTCCATGTTCTCTTTGATCAACTGCATCGGCACGTGGCCCGGGCCTTCGATCATGCATTGCACGTCATGCTTCCAGGCGATCTTGGTCAGTTCGCCCAGGGTTTCCAGTTCGCCGAATTGCGCTTCGTCGTTGGCGTCGGCAATCGAGCCCGGACGCAGGCCGTCGCCCAGCGAGAAGCTGACGTCGTAGGCCTTCATGATTTCGCAGATTTCGTCGAAGTGGGTGTAGAGGAAGTTCTCTTTGTGGTGCGCCAGACACCACTTGGCCATGATCGAACCGCCGCGGGAAACGATGCCGGTTACACGCTTGGCGGTCAGCGGCACGTAGCGCAGCAACACGCCAGCGTGGATGGTGAAGTAGTCGACGCCCTGCTCCGCCTGCTCGATCAGCGTGTCGCGGAACAGCTCCCAGGTCAGGTCTTCGGCCACGCCATTCACTTTTTCCAGCGCCTGATAGATCGGCACGGTGCCGATCGGAACCGGCGAGTTACGGATGATCCACTCGCGGGTTTCGTGAATGTGTTTGCCGGTGGACAAGTCCATGACGGTGTCCGAACCCCAGCGAATGCCCCAGGTCAGTTTCGCCACTTCTTCTTCGATGGACGAACCCAGCGCACTGTTGCCGATGTTGCCGTTGATCTTCACCAGGAAGTTGCGGCCGATGATCATCGGTTCCAGTTCGACGTGGTTGATGTTGGCCGGGATGATCGCGCGGCCACGGGCGATTTCTTCGCGTACGAACTCAGGGGTGATTTCTTTCGGAATGCTCGCGCCGAAGCTGTGGCCGGCGTGTTGCTGGTTCAGCAGGCCGGCGGCGCGGGCTTCTTGCAGCTTCATGTTTTCGCGGATGGCGACGTATTCCATCTCGGCGGTGATGATGCCTTTGCGCGCGTAGTGCATCTGGCTGACGTTGGCCCCGGCCTTGGCGCGGCGCGGGTTGTTGACGTGGGCGAAACGCAGTTTGGTCAACTCCGGATCGGCCAGGCGCTCCTGACCGAAATTCGAGCTCAGGCCTGGCAGGCGCTCGGTGTCGCCACGGTCGTCGATCCACGCCGAACGCACATCGCCCAGGCCTTTGCGCACGTCGATCACCACGTTCGGATCGGTGTACGGGCCGGAGGTGTCGTAGACGGTAACCGGCGCGTTGATTTCGCCACCGAAGTCGGTCGGGGTCACATCGAGGGTGATTTCGCGCATCGGCACGCGGATGTCCGGGCGGGAGCCCTGAACGTAGACTTTTTGCGAACGGGTGAACGGTTGAACCGACTGCTCGTCGACCTTGGCCGAGTCACTCAGGTTGATCGCGTTTTTAGATTTTGTAGTCATCACGGGCTCTCCAGACAGCATCCAGGCAGTGGATTGTCGGAGCAGAACCTGAAAGGCACGGACGCACCAGAACTGGTGCTGTGCATCGTCGTCGAGCGTTCGATTGTCGAACAATTTCCCGGACGAAGCACAAGAGGACTCGCCGGGTGACGAGAAATCTTGTTCCCTACGCAGGCGCTAACCTGATCAGGTTCAACGGGATCCGAAATTATTCGATCTCAGCCTCATAGCAAGGCACCCCGACAAGAACCCGGCCAGTCTAGACACAACCGGCAAAGAACGCCAACACCGCAGCAAACACCATGATGAATGGCGCAATTGCGGCGGCCGACAGGATTGTGAGCGCCTCAATGCGCTACTACACTCGCCTTGCCCTGCTGCGCCTTGACGCTCTGCGGCCCGCGCCTTACCTTTGGCGCCCGGATTATTTCCATAATATTCATGCTAGGGATCGCCTCATGCTGCGCAAACTCTCACTGGCTGTTGCCGTGTCTTGTGCGTCCAACGCAATGGTCTGGGCAGCAGAAGCGCCCTTGTCGACCAGGACCGATCTGGTCAGCGTCTATCAGGAAGCGGTCGACAACAACGCCGATCTGGCCGCCGCCCGCGCCCAGTACGGCGCCCAGAAAGAAGTGGTGCCCCAGGCCCGCGCCGGGCTGCTGCCGAACCTCTCCGGTGGCGCCGAAACCGCCAGCGTGCGCACCTCGATCGACCAGCCTTCGGCCATCGCCAACCGCAGCGCGCACTCCTATCAGGCGACCCTGGCGCAGCCGCTGTTCCGCGCCGATCGCTGGTTCCAGTACCAGGCCGCCAAGGACGTCAACGAGCAGGCCGCGCTGCAACTGTCGGCCACCGAGCAGAACCTGATCCTGCAATCGGCCGAAAGCTATTTCAACGTGCTGCGCAGCCAGGACAACCTGGCCTCGACCAAGGCTGAAGAAGCCGCGTTCAAGCGCCAGCTCGACCAGTCCAACGAGCGCTTCGACGTGGGCCTGTCGGACAAGACCGACGTGCTGCAGTCGCAAGCCAGTTACGACACCGCCCGGGCCAACCGGATCGTCGCCCAGCGTCAGGTGGATGATGCGTTCGAAGCGCTGATCACCCTGACCAACCGTCAGTACAACTCGATTCAGGGCATTGTCCACACGCTGCCGATCCTGCCGCCGGCGCCGAACGACGCCAAGGCCTGGGTCGATACCGCCGCGAAACAGAACCTCAATCTGCTGGCCAGCAACTATGCGGTGAGCTCCGCCGAACAGACCTTGAAGCAGCGCAAGGCCGGTCACCTGCCGACCCTCGACGCCGTGGCCAAATACGAAAAAGGCGACAACGACGCCCTCGGCTTCTCCAACCCGAGCGCCTTCGGCACGCCGTATCACGGCAACGTCGAACAGAGCACCGTGGGCCTGCAACTGAACATCCCGATCTACAGCGGCGGGCTGACCAGCTCCCAGGTGCGCCAGTCTTACGCGCAACTGGATCAGAGCGAGCAACAGCGCGAAAGCCTGCGCCGGCAGATAGTGGAAAACACCCGCAACCTGCACCGCGCGGTGAACACCGACGTCGAACAGGTGCAGGCGCGCCGCCAGTCGATCATCTCCAACCAGAGCGCGGTGGAAGCCACGGAAATCGGTTATCAGGTGGGTACGCGCAACATCGTCGACGTGCTCGACGCCCAGCGTCAGCTCTACACCTCGGTGCGCAACTACAACAACACCCGTTACGACTACATTCTCGACAACCTGCGCCTGAAGCAGGCGGCGGGGACGTTGAACCCGGGTGACCTGCAGGACCTGACCCGTTATCTGAAAGCCGACTACAACCCGGACAAGGATTTCCTGCCGCCGGATCTGGCCAAGGCCGCCGAAGAGCAGCTCAAGGCCCGGCCTTAAACAAAAAACGCAGCCCTGAGGCTGCGTTTTTTTAGGGGCGGTCGATCAACCTTCCCAGCCCATCAAGCAATCGCTGCAACGCACCCTGATTGCGGCGCATCACGCTCAATCCGGCTTCGGCCATGCGCTGTGCATCGCGCGGCAACTCGAACAGCCGCTGCACTTCCGTCGCCAGACCTTCGGCGTCATCCACCTCGGCCAACGCCCCGGCGCTGCGCAGTTGTGCGGCGATGTCGAGGAAGTTGAACAGGTGCGGGCCGCTGATCACCGGTTTCGCCAAAGCTCCCGGCTCCAGCAGGTTGTGGCCACCGTTGGGCACCAGGCTGCCACCGACAAACGCGCTGTCGGCCAGGGCATAGAGAAACAGCAACTCGCCCATGGTGTCGCCGAGCAGCACCGAGGTTGAGGCATCGACGTTGGCGCCGGTCGAACGACGCACCGTGGCAAACCCTTCGCGCTGGCACAGTTCGAACACCGAGTTGAAGCGCTCCGGATGGCGCGGCACCAGAACCAGCAACGCATCGGGATGGTTGGCCAGCAAACGGCGATGGGCATTGAGCACCACCTCGTCTTCGCCTTCATGGGTGCTGGCGGCGATCCACACCGGGCGCTCCTGCGCCTGCCATTCACCGCGCAGTTCAGCGGCGCGTTGCAGCAATTGCGGGTCGATGGTCAGGTCGAACTTGATCGAGCCGGTGACTTCGACTGTTTCCGGGCGCGCACCGAGATCACGGAAACGCTGGGCTTCGGCTTCGGTCTGCACGGCGAACAGGCTCATTTCGGCCAGCATCGGTGCGGTCAGTTTGCTGAACCGGCCGTAGCCTTTGGCCGAGCGCTCGGACAGTCGACCGTTGGCCAGCGCCACCGGAATCCCGCGTTTGGCGCATTGATGAATGTGGTTCGGCCAGAGCTCGGTTTCCATGATCACCGCCAGTTTCGGCTGCACGCGATCGAGAAAACGCGCCGCCGCGCAGGGCAAATCGTAAGGCAGGTAGCAATGCTGGATGCGCGGCTCGTTGGCAAACAATGCGTGAATGCGCTCCGACCCGGTCGGCGTCATGCAGGTCACGGTGATCGGAAGCGTCGGATAACGTTGCAGCAGCGCGCGGATCATCGGCGCGGCCGCGATGCTTTCGCCCACCGACACGGCGTGAACCCAGATGCCTCCAGGCTGCAGCGTCGGCATGCCGTAGGAGAAACGTTCGCCAATCCGTTTGGCATACGCCGGCGCCTTGCGCGAACGCAGCCATAGCCGAATCGCCACCAATGGCAGCCCCAGGTAAAACAGCGCGGTGTAGAGAGTTCTATTCATGGCGGCGGAGTTTATCGGCTTTTGCCGCCGATCGCCCGCAGGTGTATGGCAAATCGCTCCGCCAGCCAGCGGGCCGCCGGCCCGAGCGGTTCGTCACGACGCCAGACCAGCTCCACCACCAGTGCCGGCGGCGTCCATTCGCTGTCGAGTTCTACCATCAGGCCCTGGTAGGCCGAGTACTGCACCACATGACGCGGCAGCCAGGCCCAGCCGAGGTCGCGCACCAGCCATTCGGCCATGACGTAGAAACTGTCGGCACGCCAGACCTGCGGGCTGGCCGGCTCGCTGCCGGGGTAGACGCTGGTCTGGGTCGACATCAGCAGTTGCCGATGTTGCGCCAGTTGCTGGCAATTGACCCGGGATTGCGCCGCCAGCGGATGATTGACGCCGCAAACCGTGACCATTTCCACGCTGCCCAGCACCCGCCGCTCCAGCGCTTCGGGGATTTCATCGTGGTAGAACAACAACCCGAGATCGGCCCGGCGCTCCACCAGTTTGCGCGAAACCTCACCCTGGGCGGCGCTGGTCAGTTGCACCTCCAGGCTCGGAAACTGCTCGGCCAACGCACCGAAGCTTTCCACCAGTGCCTGATAGGGCATCGCCTCATCCTGAGCCACGCGCAGCTGCGCTTCCTGGCCACGTACCATGGCCATGGCCCGACCGTTCAGGCGCTCACATTGGCGCAACACTTCCCGCGCCTCTTCGAGCAAGGCTTCGCCCGCTTCGGTAAGACTCGGCTGGCGACCACTGCTACGCTCGAACAGACTGACACCGAGGTCGTCTTCCAGCATGGCAATCGCGCTGCTGATCGCCGACTGTGCCTTGCGTTGCTGGCGCGCCACGGCGGAGAACGAACGCTGTTCGGCGACCGCGACGAACACACGTAACTGATCCAGATTCCACTGCATGCTCATCGACCAACCCATCTTGTAAACAGATAGGTAATGACTTTACCCCATCCGGGTACTCACTAGAATGCCGCCTCAGAAAGCAACGCTTCACACGAGGAATTGAACATGAACGCTTACGTCTATCTGGCTATCGCCATTTGCGCCGAAGTGATCGCCACCGTTTCGATGAAAGCCGTCAAAGGTCTCAGCACGCCTTTGCCGCTGGTGCTGGTCATCGTCGGCTACGCCATCGCGTTCTGGATGCTGACCCTGGTGGTGCGCAGCGTGCCGGTGGGCGTGGCCTACGCGGTGTGGGCCGGTATGGGCATTGTGATGGTCAGCGTTGCGGCGCTGTTCATTTACGGGCAGAAGCTCGACGTGCCGGCGATGCTCGGGATGGCGCTGATCGTGCTCGGTGTGGTGGTGATTCAGCTGTTCTCGAAAACTGCAGGCCACTGATTCTGACATGAGCCCTTGCAGGCACTCGCGCCTGCAGGGCTCATGCCTGCCCTCTGTTGATCATCGACAAATCCCCTTTTCCCCGAGTCTGTATACTGCGCCCTCGTCTTGAACACTGAGGTCGTTGCATGCCATCTCCCATTTCCACCGACGTGCTGATTGTCGGCGCTGGTGTCGCCGGTCTCTGGTTGAACGCGCGCCTGCGCCGCCAGGGTTTCTCGACCGTGCTGGTGGAAAGCGCCAGCCTCGGTGGCGGACAGAGCGTGAAGTCCCAGGGCATCATCCACGGCGGCGCCAAGTATGCGCTGCACGGTGCACTGACCGGCGCCTCGGAAGCCATCGCCGACATGCCGCGCCGCTGGCGCGAAGCCCTGGCCGGCAACGGTGAGCTGGACCTGAGCGGCGTGCGCCTGCTGTCCGAAGCCCATTACCTGTGGTCGCCGGGCACCCTGGCCGGCAACCTCACCAGTTTCTTCGCCAGCAAAGCGGTGCGCGGCCGGGTCGATCAGGTCAAGGGCGATCAGTTGCCGCCAGCGCTGCAAGACAAGCGTTTCAAGGGCAAGGTCTACCGTCTCGCCGAACTGGTGGTCGACGTACCAAGCGTGATCCAGCGCCTGGCCGACCTCGCCGGTGACGGCCTGCTGGCCGGCCAGAACATCGAGCCATTGCTGGAAAGCGGCGTGCTGGTCGGCCTGAAAGTCGACGGCCGCGAGATTCGTGCCCAGCGCATCGTGCTCAGCGCCGGTGCCGGTACTGCGGCGCTGCTGGAATCCCTCGGCCTGACCCGACCGGCCATGCAACGCCGGCCGCTGCACATGATCATCGCCAAGGGCCCGGGCCTGAAGCCGCTGTACGCCCATTGCCTGGGTGGCGGCACCAAACCGCGCATCACCGTGACCACCCACCCGGCCGCCGACGGCCAGTGGGTCTGGTACATGGGCGGCGATATTGCCGAGTCCGAAGGCGTGGCTCGCGAGCCGGCCGAGCAGATTGCCACTGCACAAAAGGAAATCGCACAGTTGCTGCCGTGGATCGACCTGAGCAACGTGCAATGGGCCACCCTGCGGGTCGACCGCGCCGAACCGCTGCAAACCGGCCTGACTCGCCCGGACAACGCGTTCCTCGCCGAAGAAGGTCGCCTGCTGGTCGGCTGGCCAACCAAACTCGCCCTGGCCCCGGACTTCGCTGATCGGGTGATCGCGTCTCTGGAACGCGACGGCATCCAGCCGAGCCACCCCGCCCCGCTGCCAGAACTGCCAAAACCACCAATGGGCGTTCCCGCCTGGGAGCAACTGCTGCCATGAGCCTGCCGACCCTGCACGATCTGCATCGCCCGCTGGGCAGCACCGGCCTGCTGGTTTCACCGCTGGGCCTGGGCACCGTCAAACTCGGCCGCGATCAGGGCGTGAAATACCCCAACGGCTTCCAGATCCCCGATGACGACGCCGCACGTATGCTGCTCAAGCAGGCGCGGGAGCTGGGCATCAACCTGATCGACACCGCGCCGGCCTATGGCCGCAGCGAAGAACGCCTCGGCCCGTTGCTGCGGGGTGAGCGCAAGGATTGGGTGATCGTCAGCAAGGTCGGCGAAGAATTTGTCGACGGCCAGTCGACCCACGATTTCAGCGCCGCCCACACCCGGATGTCGGTGGAGCGCAGCCTGCAACGTCTTGAAACCGATTTTATCGATCTGGTGCTGGTGCACTCCGACGGTAACGATCTGGCGATCCTCAACAACAGCGAAGTCTACGCAACCCTCGCGGCGCTGAAGGCCGAGGGCAAGATTCGCGGCTTCGGCTTTTCCGGCAAAACCGTCGACGGTGGCCTCAAAGCGCTGGAGCAAGGCGACTGCGCGATGGTCACCTACAATCTGAACGAACAAAACGAGAAGGCTGTCATTGACTATGCTGCTGCCCACGGCAAAGCCATTCTGGTGAAGAAGGCCCTGGCCAGCGGGCACGTGTGCCTGAGTCCCGGCGTGGATCCGGTACGCGCCAGCTTCGAGTTGCTGTTCGCCCAGCCCGGCGTGGCCAGTGCCATCGTCGGGACAATCAATCCGCTGCACCTCGCCCATAACGTTGCGACCGTTGCCCAGGTCCTTCGTGGACACTGACGCCGCCCCGCGGCCTTAAGCAGGAGCCGACATGCCGCGTACGCTCATCAGAAAGAACCCGAGCAACTTCAAGACGCTGCCGCTGTTCGTCGAAGCGACGCCCGAAGGCCTGACGTATCAGAGCGTCGGCATGCCGCTGAATTTCGCCCAGACCCTGCAGCGGCGCAAACCGGTCAGCGTGGCGGATGCCGAACGCTTTGCGCTGGAGCTGGCCAACCTCGGCGTCTCGGTGCGCCTGACCCTGCACTGGCAGAATCGCGATTACTGGGTGCTGGTACGCCAGCGGCGGCAGGATCGCGGCGATGTCGTGCTCAAGCTGATTTCCGGCTACGTGCCGGCCCATGAACTGAATATCCCGTTGCACACGGCCATTCAGGAGATCGCTGAAGAATGCCTGCTGGAAACCCCGGAAGGCTGGCTCGGCGGGCGTTTCAACGACACCTGGCTGCCGGCGCCGTACGCCTCGGCGCTGCATTATCGCGAGGCCCTGCCCTTTCGCCTGATGCCACTGTCCGGCTCAGCCCGGCCGGTACGTTGCGCCAATCTGCAATTGCTCGAACGGCCACGGGCCTACGTGCATTTGCCCACCGCTTCACTGCAATTGATCTATGACCTGCGGCTGGATGTGCCGAAGGAAGCCAAGAACCTGAGCCTGTTTCATGTCGATGAACGACTGGAAGGCGATCAACTGGTCGCCCGGCTCGACCGCAAGCGCCCCGATCTGTACTTGATGCCGTTGCAGGACGGCGAACCGTTGCCCGAGCTGTATACGCTGAAGAAAGGTCAGTTGTCCCCGGCAGGCACCCGAGGCCTGTATCTGGCGGAAAGCTTCGCCCGGCAGGACGGCTGGCTGGTGCGCGATGAGCGCATTCGCTGGAAGGACTGGCTGCGCCAACAGGGCCTGACGCCGCCGCCCAAGGACACGGGGCTGGCGCGGTTGCGCGGCAAGGCCAAGCAACTGCTGAAGAAGATCGTGCCGCGCAAGAAAGTGAACTCCTGAACGGCAAAAGACCGCGCCTGCGAGCGACTCCAGAGAGTCATCGCAGGCGCGGTCTTTATGATTGCATCACTCGGACTTGCGGATTTTTTCCACAATCGCCGTGGTCGAGCTGTTTTCCACCAGCCCCAGCACCTTCACGGTGCCGCCGTAGGCCTTGACGATATCGGCGCCGACAACCTGGTCGATGCCATAGTCGCCGCCCTTCACCAGCACGTCCGGCTTGACCTCGCGCAGCAGGTTTTCGGGAGTGCCTTCAGGGAAGCTGATCACCCAGTCCACCGCGCCCAGGCCGGCGAGAACCGCCATGCGCCGGTCGACGCTGTTGATCGGCCGGCCCGGACCTTTCAGGCGGCTGACCGAGGCGTCGTCGTTGATCGCGACGATCAGACGATCACCCTGGGCCCGTGCCTGCTCGAGGTAGGTCACGTGGCCGGCGTGGAGAATGTCGAAGCAGCCATTGGTGAACACGATCTTCTCGTTGTGCGCACGGGCATCGGCCACCGCCAGAATCAGTTGCTCCAGTCCCAACACACCACGTTCCGAACCTTCCTCGCGCTGAATGGCGCGACGCAGTTCCGGGGCGCTGATCGCCGCCGTACCCAGTTTGCCGACCACGATGCCGGCCGCCAGGTTGGCCAGCGCCACCGCGTGCGGCAGTTCTTCGCCTGCGGCAATCGCGGCCGCCAGGGTGGAAATCACCGTGTCGCCGGCACCGGTCACGTCGAACACTTCACGGGCCCGGGCCGGCAGGTGCAGCGCCGGATGATCCGGGCGCAGCAGGGTCATGCCGTGCTCGCCGCGAGTCACCAGCAGTGCGCCGAGCTCGAGGTCGTGCATCAGTTTCGCGCCCTTGCTCACCAGTTCGTGCTCGTCGGCGCAACCGCCGACGATGGCTTCGAACTCGCTGAGGTTCGGGGTGATCAGGCTCGCGCCACGGTAGATCGAGAAATCCTTGCCCTTCGGGTCGGCCAGCACCGGAATGCCTTTGGCCCGGGCGGCCTGGATCAGCGCCTGATGGTTTTTCAGGGCGCCTTTGCCGTAGTCGGACAGCACCAGCACCTTGATGCCTTCCAGCAGGTCGTCGACCTGGGAAGCAAGGGCCAGGGCGTCGGTGGCGAACGGTTCTTCGAAGTCGATACGCAGCAATTGCTGGTGCCGACTCATGACCCGCAGCTTGACGATGGTCGGCTGGTGCGCGATGCGCTGGAACAAGGCGCGCACGCCCGCACCCTTGAGGCTGTTGCTCAGGCTGTCGGCGGCTTCGTCGTCACCGGTCACACCGACCAGCGACGCCGGCGCACCCAGCGCGGCAATGTTCAAGGCAACGTTGGCGGCACCGCCCGGGCGGTCTTCGATTTGCTCGACCTTTACAACCGGAACCGGCGCCTCAGGGGAAATCCGTGAGGTACCACCATGCCAGTAACGGTCGAGCATGACATCGCCGACCACCAAGACAGGGGCTTGATCGAATCGCGGCATGGACAACTTCATGGAGCAACCCACATACAAAATGAACAGGGGCGCGATATTAACACAGGGTTGGCGAAGGCTTGTGCGGCGGCTGCAACAGGATGAAACAACAGACTTTTTTGCTCATTTTTTGCACAGGAACGCCGCCAGTCGATGGCAGGCATCGGCCAGCTCGACCTCGTCCGTATCGATCCGGCACTCGGCCGCCAGCGGCACCTCGTACGGACTGTCGATCCCGGTGAAGTCCTTGATCCGCCCTTCTCGCGCCGCCCGGTACAACCCCTTCGGATCACGCCGGGCGCAGACTTCCAGCGAAGTGCTGACATGCACTTCAATGAAATCACCTTCGGCAAACAGCCGGCGTGCCGAATTCCGCTCGGCACGAAACGGTGAAATGGCAGCCACGATCACGATCAACCCGGCGTCCACCATCAATCGCGCCACTTCGGCGGTACGCCGGATGTTCTCGCGTCGACAGGTATCGGTCATCCCCAGATCGCAGCAAAGACCGCTGCGCAAGTTGTCGCCATCGAGCAGGAACGTGTGCAGCCCGAACTGATGCAGATACAGTTCCAGCGCATTGGCCAGGGTCGATTTTCCGGCGCCGGACAGTCCGGTCAGCCACAGGCAACGGGGGTGCTGCGCCTTCTGCGCGGCGCGCGCCTGGGCGGGAAGAGACAGCGCATAGGGACGGATCACCGGTGGCGGCGATACTGACAGTGCCTCACTCATAACCGAGCATCTCGTAGTCACGTGCATAGACTCGTCGCACCAGACGTCGGGTACGTTGCGTACAAAAGTCACGGGCCGGTTGCGGGCGTCGCTGCCGGGAGCTGTTGATGTGTTGCAGCTGGCTGGTCAGACCCAGGCGCTCGCACACGAGGCGAAAATCCCGTTCCAGATGTTCCTGATAGCCGACGAAGTCCAGGGCGAGGCGCCCCAGTGAATCGGTGAGAAAATCGGTTTGCGCGGCAAAGTGCAATTGTCGCCCGATGGTGTCGGCATGTAGCCAGCGCGCAACGAAGTCGTCGAAGTCGCGGTAGTGCCTGACCAGATGCTGCGCGGCCTGATCACGCCCGCCCAGTTGGTTGCCATGCAGGAAGGCATAGGCCGAATAGGCACGCTCCAGCGGATCACGCACGAAAGTGAATTTGAATGCGGCGGCAAACTGCGCGGGAAACTGTTCTTCATACCAGTACAACGGCAAGTGACCGGGACGCCAGCCGTCGAACATTGACTCGCAGACACTGCTGCCGGCGCATTTGGGGACGTGAATGAACAGACAGGAACGTTGCTCGAAGACTTCGGGAAAGCGCAGGTTGGACGACATGGACTTGTTCACCGCCTGTCGATCGACGACCGACAGGCGCCCCAGCAGAAAAGCCCGCTGCGGCTTTGGCAGCAGTTTCCACAGATAGCGTTGCAACATGAAAGTACCCGCGCGACGGGGATGGCCCCTTCGATGGAAGTCAGAGTTCGTCCGGGAACCTTAACAAGCGCGGTGTCGGGTTTTATGCAGGTTTGGTCAAGAAGGGTAAAGATCCGGATACAAATGGCCGGGCGCATTGCGCGCCCGGCGTCCGCGAGGCGGGATCAGGCAATATCTTCGGCCGGAGCGTCGAGGCCCATGGCGTTCAGACGCGCGTAGTAGCCATTCTGCGCCAGCAGTTCGCTGTGAGTGCCACGCTCGACGATCCGGCCCTGATCCATCACCAGAATCAGGTCGGCCTTCTCGATGGTCGACAGACGGTGGGCAATGACCAGCGTGGTACGGCCCTTCATCACCTGGTCCAGTGCTGCCTGAATGTGCCGCTCGGATTCGGTGTCGAGGGCCGAGGTGGCCTCGTCGAGAATCAACAATGGCGCGTTCTTGAGCAAGGCACGGGCGATCGCCAGGCGCTGGCGCTGGCCACCGGAAAGCAACACGCCGTTCTCGCCGACCTGGGTGTCCAGGCCTTCGGGCAACTGCGCGATGAAGTCCATCGCATAAGCGTCACGCGCGGCTTTCTCGATGTCTTCACGCGGTGCCCCGGCCAGATCGCCGTAGGCAATGTTGTTGGCCACGGTGTCGCTGAACAGCGTGACGTGCTGGGTGACCTGGGCAATGTGGCGGCGCAGGTTGAGCAGCTTGTATTGCTCGACTTCCACACCGTCGATCAGGATCTCGCCCTTGTCGTGGTGATAGAAGCGCGGGATCAGGTTGGCCAGGGTCGACTTGCCGCTGCCGGAACGGCCGACCAGCGCCACCATTTGCCCGGGCTCGGCCGAGAAGCTGATGTTGTCGAGCACCTGACGCTCGGTGCCAGGGTAGGTGAAGCTCAGGTTGCGCACATCCAGACGACCGCTGACCGCATCACGCTCGATCGTGCCGGTATCGACTTCCGGCTCGACGTCCAGTTGCTCGAAAATGCTTTCGGCGCCGGCCACGCCCTTCTGGATGGTCGAACTGACTTCGGACAACTGACGAATCGGCTTGGGCAGCAGACCCGCCAGGGTGATGTAAGCCACCATGTCACCTGCCGAAGCGTCACCGCGCAGGAACAGCACCAGAAACATCAGCACGGCCATGGCGGTGTAGATCACCAGTTGCAGCATCGGCGTGTAGATGGCGCCGGTGCGGGTCATGCGCAGTTGTTTGTCGGTATTGCTCTGGCTGGCATTGAGGAAGCGTTTCTCTTCGTAGGCTTCGCCGCCGAAGCTGCGCACGACGCGATAGCCCTGGATGGTTTCCGACGCCACATGGGTCACGTCGCCCATGGCCAGCTGGATTTTCTTGCTCTGCTTGCGGAATTTCTTGCTGGCGGTGCGCACCATCACGGCGATCAACGGCAGGATCGCAACCATCACCAGTGTCAGTTTCCAGTTCATGAACAGCAGGGAGGCGAACAGGAAGATGACTGTCATGCCTTCACGGATTACGACCTTGATCGCATCTGTTGCCGCCCCCGTGACCATGGTCACGTTGAAGGTGATGCGCGAAATCAGGTGGCCGGAGTTATGCTTGTCGAAATACCGGTTCGGCAGCACCAGCAGGTTGTTGAACAGCTGCACCCGCAGATCGTGGACCAGGCCCAGGGAAACCTTGGCCAGGAAGTAGTTGCCCAGATAGGAGCCCAGGCCCTGCCACGCAGCGATCAGGATGATCAGTAGCGGTACGGCCTGCAAAAGTTGCAGGTCGCGCAGGTAAGGCACGGTGGGAAACAGCACTGCCTCGGGGTTGGACAGACCGTCGACGAAATACTTGAGAATGTAACCGAGCATCGGCTGGGTCGATGCGAAAATCAGAAAACCGACGATGCTGATCAGGAACAGACTGATATACGGCCGGACGTAGCCGAGCAGGCGGAAGTAGATTTTCAAGCTCGAAGGGCTTGCGGCGGGACTGGAGTCGGTCATATCACGCGAAAGTCGATAAAAAGGACGCTGACTTTAGCACAGCTTCTTAAGGGTTCTGGCAATCGGCCAAAGGCTGTTATTGTTATGCGTCTTTTTCAGCATCAAATAGCCATCAACGAAATGGCCGATCAACTTCAGGATTGAATCTCACAGCATGCAACTTCGCGGCTTCAACAGTACGTCCAGTCGAATCTTCGATTTCATCAGCCTGTGGATGCTTCCCGTCGGCTACTTCCTGCTCCTGTGCGCGCTGTTCTTCCTGCCTGGTCGCAGCCTGCACCACAAGCTGTTTTATGGCCTGTTCAGCATTCCGGCGCTGATTGCCCTGTGCCTGCGCCCTCAGGGCTTCAGGGAGCTGGTGCGCGAACCGATGATTGTTGCCTTGCTGGTGTTCGTCGCCTGGGCGATGCTCAGCCTGAGCTGGGGGCCAGCCGACGGCGAATCGTTCAGTGGGATGTTCAAACCACCGTTGCACACCTTGCTGCTGTTCGTCGGCTGTTACCTGCTTGTGCGGTATCGCAGTGACATTCTTGCGCCGATGCTGTTCGTCGCAGCGCTGGTCGCCCTCGTCGCCACGACGTGCTTCCTGATTCCATTCATCCATCATTACGAACCCGGCGCCCGCCTGGTTGGCGGTGGGGCGTTCGACAACCCGCTGCTCAGCTCACACCTGTTCGGCTTCTTCTGTGCCTACTGGATGAGCGTCAGCATGTCGTGCAGACATGGCCGCCTGCTCTGGCTCAGCCTGCCGGCGATGCTGGTCATGTTTGCAGCAGTCATCGCCACCGGTTCAAGAACGCCACTGGTCGCACTGACCATGGCTGCGCTGTGGCTGAGCTTCATCTGCTGGAACCGTCGCTCACTGGCGATGCTGGGGGCCCTGGCTACCGTGGGCATCAGTGTGGTCTGCGTGTTTTCGAAGATGATCACCGAGCGTGGCGACTCTTACCGTTTCGAAATCTGGCAGATCGCCCTGCAAAAGATTTCCGAGCACCCGTGGATCGGCCATGGCTATAACGCCGATCTGGCGATCGATCCGGGCGTTGGCTACAACTTTCAGGAACCTCACAGTTTTGTGCTGGGCGTGCTTTATTACGTCGGCATTCTGGGTTTGCTGCCATGGCTGTTTTTCCAGGCCTGGGGACTGTTCAGCAGTTGGCGTCAGCGCGTTCAACCACTGCTGATCATCGCGTCGACCTGGCTGGTGTTCGGTATCGGTGCCGGACTGACAGAGGGCGGCGGGATCATCTCGCGGCCAAAGGAGCACTGGTTCCTGCTGTGGATTCCTCTGGCACTGATTGCCGCACTGAGCATCAACCAGCGAGCTCGCCGCCTGCTGACCCTGCCCGTACAGAGAATGTCTGCCACCGGTCTGCAACAGCTGGGTGCCAACGCTCAGGTAGTTGAAGAAGATGGCCTGGGTCCAAAGGTCCTGCGCCTGACCGACGGCAGTTTTCTCAAACTGTTCCGCCGCCGTCGCTGGTACACCTCGGGCAACTTCAACCCTTACTCCGAACGCTTCGCCATCAATAGCGAACAATTGCGCCGGATGGGCATCCCGACCCCACAGGTGTTGAACCTGTACCGCCTCGAAGATGGCAGCAGTGCAGTGCATTACGCTCCACTGCCGGGCCACACCTTGCGCCAGGTACTTCAGGGCATCACCGCACCGGCCGTGCGACAGGCCCTGGTCGAGCGTTTCGGCAAGTTCATGGCGCGCCTGCATGAACAGGGCGTGTATTTCCGCTCGCTGCACCTGGGCAACGTTCTGGTGCTGGAAGACGGTGAATTCGGATTGATCGACCTGGCCGACCTGCGCATCTATCCGTCCCCATTGAGCCTTTCATTACGTCAACGCAACCTGCGCCATATGCAGCGTTACACGGAAGACAAGCGCTGGCTGTTCGAGGACCACTTCGACGCCCTGCTCCAGGGTTATTCGACGACGGCCTCCCGAGCGGCGGTCGATAATCTGCACAGGCAAGTGCAACAGGGAGGTCGCCCGGCCCGGGCCCATTGATCATGACGGATACCAATCCAGTCTTCGCCCTGGCAGCGTATCTGCTCGCCATCGCGACTTCAGTGATATTCCTGCGCGTGGTCCCCAAAGCCGTCATGCATCTGCAGCATAACGGCGAAAGCCGCTACGCCAGCATCGACGGCTTGCGCGGTTATCTGGCCTTTGGCGTATTCATACATCACGCTCTCATTACCTGGTTCTACCTGCGCACCGGCGTCATCGAGTTTCCGCCGAGCAACTTTTATTCGCAGCTGGGCCAGGCCAGCGTTGCGCTGTTTTTCATGATCACCGGTTTTCTGTTCTGGAGCCGCCTGCTCAAGCAGGGACGTCGGCACGACTGGCTGGCATTTGCGGTGTCACGGGTGTTTCGGCTTTATCCCCTCTACCTGCCACTGATGCTGATTGTGTTTGTCACCGTGTTCAATCTGCAGGATTGGGAACTGAAGGACTCTCCCGCACAACTGGCCGGACAGGTACTGAGCTGGTTGACGTTCGACCGGCCGGACATCAATCAGTACCACCAGAGCGGCATGTTGATCTCCAACGTGACCTGGACACTCGCCTACGAGGTGTTTTTCTATCTGGCTCTGCCCCTTCTGGGACTGGTGTTCATTTACCGCGGGCACTGGCTGCAAGTCGTGCTGTGCCTGATCGGAATCTACGCCCTGTATCAGGTCGTCGGCTGGGAACATTCGCTGAAAAAGCATTTTCTGGCGAGCTTTCTTGGCGGCATCGCGGCAGCTTATTGGGTACGACGCCCGCAGCTGGTCGCATGGGGCCAGACCCACGTAGCCACGGCGGTTGCCCTGCTGGCCCTGATTCTGACGATGACACTGTTCAAGCGCGCCTTCAGCCTGATGCCGCTTCTGCTGCTGAGCGTATTCTTCGCTATCGTCGCGTCGGGCAATACGCTTTGGGGGGCGCTGCGTCTGCGCTGCGTCCGCTGGCTGGGAGAGATCAGCTACAGCACCTACCTGCTGCACGGCTATGTGCTCTGGATCATGGTGCAGCAGCTGCCACACCTGATGTCCTTCAATCCACAGAGCCCGGTTCTCTACCTGCTGTTGATGGTCGTCTGCAGTTGTCTGCTGATCGTCATTGCCAGCCTCACTTTCCTGTACATCGAGAAGCCTGGAATCGAAGCCGGAAAGACATTTCTGCAATGGTTACGCCAGAAGCAGCGCCCGAAAAAACTGGCCGAGGAAGCCGCCCGGGAGCGTTGAGCAGCTATGAGGGCTGGCGCTGGCGGGCGTAGGTGAGGAATCCCTCGATGTCGTCACTGCACAGCGTTTGCGCCAGGCTGTGCAGTTCGGTTTCCGGCCAATCCCACCAGGCACTCTGCAACAATTGCTGGCGCTGCTCCTCGGGAAAGCGCCAGCGCAGGAATTTCGCCGGATTGCCTCCCATCACCGCGTAGGGTTCGACATCCCGCGTGACCAGCGCGCCGGCCGCGATGATCGCGCCGCTCCCGATCGTCACGCCCGAAAGGATCGTGCAGTCGGAGCACAGCCAGACATCGTTGCCAATCGTCACGTCCCCATGAGTGCCGCTGTATTCGCGAATGTGCGCAGCCTGCGGCAGCATCGCCGGAAACGGAAACGTGGTCACCCAGTCCGCCCGGTGATGCCCGCCGAGAAAAATCTGCACGCCTTCGGCAATCGAACAGTAGGCGCCGATCTTCAGCGTCGAGCCTTCCTTCCAGTCATGGACGATCGGCAGACCATAACTGCCCCGGCCAAAGGCATAGTCAGGGTAGGCCTGCGCGAACCGTGCAGCACCGCGTTCGATCTTCGGCAACTTGCGAATCGCCCGTTTGGCGCGTCGCTCACGCCAGCGCTGAAGCCAGCCCATGGTTCAATCCTTTTCCAGCGGCGAAAACAGCAACCGGCCCAGACCGCGCCAGGTTTTCTTGTTCCACGCCTTGAACGGAATCTGCGCCAGCAGCTCCCGCGCCAGTTTGCGGTCACGGTTGGCGGTTTTCAGGAACATCGAATTGAGCGACTTGTAGCGCACCTCGTCGTACAGCGGGTGATCGCTGAACAGCGCGTAGGTACGCAGAATGTTCTCGATCATGAAACGGTGATTCTTGTAAGAGTTGGTGGCGTGCTTGCGATAGCGCGCCATCACCACGTTCAGGCCATCGATGAAGTAACCGGCGCGGGTCACTTTCAGTTCGATGTACAGATCCTCGAGACGAATCGTCGGATCGAACCCGCCCACCTTGTCCAGCGCCTCACGGCGGATCATCAGGGTCGGCGCCGGCGGATACGGCTTGCGTTCCAGGAACATGTCATCGAAATCCAGACGACGGAACGGCACGTCCCGGCGCTGACGCTTTTCCGGATAGAGGTTGCCGTCGGCGTCCATCAATTCGATGTTGCCGGCGCAGATACCCACTTCCGGTTTGCCGTCCATGTACGCGACCTGGGTGGCGATGCGATCCGGGTACATGATGTCGTCGGAGCCGAACGGCACGATCAGGCTGCCTTGGGCCCGCGCAATTGCGCCGTTCAGCGTGTTGGTCAGGCCCTGGTTCTGCTGCACCCGGAAATCGAAGCCGTGCTGTTCCTGCAAGGCCTTGATGCGCTCGACGCTGTCATCCTTCGATCCGTCGTCGACCACCAGCAGCTCAATGTTCTTGTAGCTCTGGTTGATGACGCTGAGGATGCTTTCCTCGATGTACGGTCCGTGGTTATACGAAGCGATGATCACGGTGACGAGGGGTTGCGCATCGCTCAGGGCGGTGACCTCACTCATGGCTGCTCCTTGCGGGCCTGCGCCAGACCGGAGTCGATCAGGTTCAGGTATTCCTGGCGGAAGACCTCGATGTCGTGCTGTTCCTGCAAATAGCGATAGGCCTGTTCACCTTTGGCCTTGAGCTCGTCATCCGGCAGCCCGAGGTAGGTGTCCAGCGCCGTGACCAGGCTCGACACATCCTTGGGCGTGATCGCCAGGCCCCCGGCACCTTCGATCAGCGGCAACATGGCCGGCACGTTCGAGGCGATCACCGGCAGGTGCCCGCTCATGCCTTCCAGCAAAGCCAGGCCCAGGCCTTCGGCCAGCGACGGCATGGTCCAGATATCGAACGCACGCACGTATTGCAGGGCGTTTTCCTTGAAGCCCAACAGGTGGGCGCGACCGCTCAGACCGAGCTGTTCGATCTCGGCCGCCAGCGGCGCTTGCAGGCGTCCGGCACCGATGATTGCCAGTTGGGTGTTCGGGTATTTGTCTTTCAGTTGGGCGAAAGCCTGCAACAGATAAGTGTGGCCCTTGACCGACACCAGCCGCCCCAGCGCACCGATCAGGCGCACATTCGGGTCGATGCCCAGCAGTTCGCGGGCACGCTCGCGGCTGTGCTGCAAGCCTTCGGCCTGTTCGATGTCGATGGCGTTGGTGATCGCGTAAGTATTCTGGTCAGTGAAACCGCAATCGCAGTCCAGCAGGTACTGTTTGACCGCCGGCGACACGCCGACGAAGCGCCAGTGCCGGTCGATCAGGCGTTGAGTCTGACGACGGCGATAGAAGCGGTCGTACTCGCCGAAACCGTGGGAAATACCGATGCACAACGGCACTTTCAACCAGCGGTTGAGGGTCAGCATCATGTTCACCGGTTTGAAGCGGTTGCAGATCACCACGTCGAATTTTTCCCGGCGGCAGAACTTGTACAGCTGCCACATCGCCCGCAGGCGCATGCCTTTGAGGGACTTGTCGGAAAACTCGAAATACACCGAACGGTCGGCCCGGCTGACAGCTTCACCCGGTCCGGGTTTGCCGCGCAGGAATGCCGCCGTCACCTCATAGCGATCGGTCGGCAACGCCTTGACGATCTGTTCGGCGAGGTCGGCGAAATCATGGGATTTGACGTTGTAGTCGGGCTGCAGCTGCAGCACCTTTGCGCGTTGACTCATGACTCTCCCCGGTGCGATCCCGTCGCGCCTGTTTCGCTCTGCTTCAGTACCCAGAACAACTCCTGGCGTCTGACCGCTTTGCGGAAAAATTCGTTCTCGCCATAGTCCGACGGCGCCCGACCGGCCAGCAGTCGCTGAAACAACCGGCGCAGGCGCCGCTTGAACGGCGCCGGCGGCTGCAGGTCATGCATCATGCCCAGTGCCATGGCCTTGTCCCGTTGCAACTCGACCGACAGCGGCAGGCACAGCGGCTGCATCGCCAGAGTCGCATCGAACGTCGGCGGCAAGGCGATACCCTGCCCGCTGTCCCCCATCGGCCAGCGATCGTTGTCGTGCAAGTGGTTGGCGTAGCCGAGCAGGATCGGTTGGTAATCGAGACCGTGCAGGGCTTCCAGCACGGCTTCCTGGGCGCAGATATGGTCGGGATGCGGATCAAGTGTCGGGTGTGGCAACACGATCACATCCGGACGGGCACGGGACAGGACGTCACGCAGATCGGCCAGCAGATTGTTCCAGGTCGGCGCGCCGTCGGCATCGCCCGGCAAGGCAAACGGATTCAACTGACGAAAGATTCGCGTGTCGTTCAGATCGGCTTCCCGAGAGCCCACTGGTTGACTCGGCGCAGCCTGCATCGCCGCCAGTTGCAGGCAGAAGTAACCGAGTTGCACGCAGTTTTCCTGTGGAATGCCGGCCCAGCGCGGCACGGCAAGGCTGTCCCAGGCACGCAAGCGGCCCTTGAGTCGCGACGCCTCGACCTTGTTCAGGCCCATCTGCTGGTAGTGTTCGGCTTCGATCTCGCCGGCAGTCAGGGTCACGATCCAGGCTTCGTTGGCCTGACTGTACAGACCGTAGGCGGCCAGTTCGGCATCGTCGGCGTGAGGGGCGATGACCATTACCCGCTGCTGGCGGTAGTCCGGTTGTTCCAGCGCCCACAACACTGGCTCGCCGGACACCCGGCAAAAGCGCCCGCGCAAGCGCAACAGACCTTGCGAGAGGGCCTGCGCCTGACCGCTGAGGTTCAGATAACGCAGGCCGCTGACGCCTCGTTCGAAGGTCTGGGCATCGGGACTTGCCCCACCCGCCAACTCGACCCGAGGATCGAAGAATCGTCCCAGAAAGCTGCTTTTGATCTTCACGGCGAGGATCAGCGTAGCGTCGTCCACCAGCATTACGCCCTCGTCGAGGCGCAATTGCTCACCGTGCAAATGCACTTTTGGCTGCGGTGTGAACGGCGGAAAGCTGTATTGGTAATCGTCTTTCGGCGAATAGAACAGGTGGTCGGCGAACCACGCCTCGTGAGCGATCCAGCCAATCACCGCCAGCACCAGCGGCAACCACCAGGTCACCAGCACGCCGAGGGCGATCAACACGATCAGTGCAACCAACAGGCTGATCCGTTTATTGCGCCGGTGGCGCTTGAGCAGTTGCTGTTTGCGGCTCATGGGCTGACTCATACGGTGAAGACCGGCACAGGATTGCACCAGCGATCCTTGTATTCACGGTCGGCACGACCGAAGGAAAAGCGCAGCGGCTTGTTCAGTGCCCGCGCATGCTCCCAGGCACTTTGCGTATTGAGGAAACTCAGGACACTGCCGGGGCTGAATTCACGGGTTTCGGGGTCGACGCCGCCGTTGATGTACTCGACGCTGATCCACTCCGGCGCTTCGACGCGATATACCAGCTGAATCGCGATCGGCGCATCGTTGAGGAAGATCACCGAGCCGATCAACAGCTCGCGCAGCAGCTCTATGACCTCGGCCATGCGTGCCGCACCAGTGGCTGGAAAACCCCAGCGACGCTGGAACAGGTCGCAGTAGATCGCGGCCAGTTCGGCACTGGAGAACTCAGCGACCGGCCGCACCACCCCGCCCGCCTCTTCCAGCAAACGCAGCTCGCGGCGCTGGTTGTAGCGAAACTTTTTCGACAGTTCTTCCGGGGTACGGGCCATGGCCAGTTGTTCGGTCTGCAACTTGAGGTCGCTGAAGCGGTTTTCGTTGAGTGCCGACAGGTAGCGCCCGCGATGACGCAGCGGCGCCTGGGCATCGACGGCGGCCGGCAGGATCAGTTCGGCGTTGCCGAGATCGAACAGGCCTTTCTTGCCGTTGCGCTTGAGCACGTCCTTGGACAAGGCCAGATCACGGCCCCAGGTCGGGATCGCCGCTTTGATTTCGCCCTGCTGCTCCCAGGCCAGATAACGCACCGGGATGCCGGCCAGATCCGCAAGACGCTCGACGACCATCGGATGGGTCGCGACGCTGCCGCCAAAACGCTGCCAGGCCTGTGCATAAGTTGAGGCGTCAACGGGCGACCAGCCACGTTCGCGCCAGCCTTGAAATCGGTTGAGCATCAGCCCCTCGGTGCCAGATCGGTAACTTGCGGCAAATGCCAGAAGGTGTCGCGCACGGCGCGGTCGGAGAAGCGCTCGCGCAGGCGATCGAACATCATCTCGGCGCACTGACGGCGTTGCTGCTCGTCCATGCCGGCCAGATGCTTCAGGCCCTGGGCCAGATGTTCGGCATCACCCAGCGGGAACAGAATGCCCACGCCTTCGACCACTTCCTTCGCCCCGCCGCACGCGGTCGCCAGCAACGGCACACCGGCGGCCATGGCCTCCAGCAGCACCATGCCGAACGGTTCGTGGTCGGAGCTCAAGGCAAACACATCGAATGCTCGGAAGTAATTGCGTGCGTCCGGCACCTGACCGAGAAACAGCACGCGATCACCGACACCCAGTTCGCGAGCCAGCGCCTTGAGTTCGTCCTCAAGACGCCCCTTGCCGAGGATCACCAGTTGGCTGTTGGCCGGCAGACCGGGCAGTGCGGCGGCAAAACCGTGCAGCAGCGTGGCCTGATCCTTGTCCGGGTGCAGTCGACCGACATTGCCGACAATGAATGCATCCGCAGAAAGACCCAGGGTCTCGCGGGCTTCACGGGCGGACACCTGACTCATCTGCAACGCCGAAACATCGATGCGGTTGTAGAGGGTCTGGATGCGCGTCGCCGGCCATTTCGGCAGGCAGCGTCGCATGTCGTCGCGTACCGCGTCGGACACACCGAGCAGGCTCAGGCGCTTGCGGAAAATGTGCGCAAAGAGTTTGCGCGAGCCACGTTTGTAATCACCAAACGCGTGGTGCACGCCAATCACCGGCAGCGAAGTGCCGAGCAAGGCGATGTAGATCGGCTTGAAGCGATGGGCAATGCAGAAACTGAAATTGCGTGAAGCGGCGATCTTGCGCAGATCGCCGATGGCACCCAGCTTCAGGCCACGAATGGCCTTGGAGCTGTATTCCATGAACAACACTTCGTCGGAGGCGCAGGCCGCGGCCACCTCGCTATCGGCCGCCCCGGTCAGAAAGACCGTGGTGACCCGATAACCGGTGCCCGCGAACAGGCTGGCGTACTGCCGCGCGCAGTCGAGGAACGGCCCGTCATAGCCGTGACAGAACTGCAGCACATGGCGTTCAGCCGAGCGTGTCATAAGCGTTTGCGCCTTCTTTGACCACCAGGATGTCTTCCATGATCAGGTACTGCAGATCGGAGCCGAAGAACATGTTCAGGGCGTCGGTCGGCGAGCAGATCATCGGTTCACCACGGCGGTTGAGCGAGGTGTTCAGGGACACGCCGTTGCCGGTCAGCACTTCCAGCGCCTTCATCATGTCGTAGTAGCGCGGGTTGTATTCGCGCTTGAGCACCTGGGCCCGGGACGTGCCGTCTTCATGGACGACTTCCGGCACGCGGGTCTTCCATTCTTCCGCCACTTCGAAGGTGAAGGTCATGAACGGCGCCGGGTGATCGATCTTGATCATCTGTGGCGCAACGGTGTCGAGCATCGACGGGCAGAAAGGCCTCCAGCGCTCGCGGAACTTGATCTGGTGGTTGATGCGGTCGGCCACGCCAGCCACGCTCGGGCAACCGATGATCGAACGACCACCCAGTGCACGCGGACCGAACTCCATGCGGCCCTGGAACCAGGCCACCGGGTTGCCATCGACCATGATCTTGGCGATCTGCTCCGGCATGTTGTCGAGCTTGCGCCAGGTCGGCTTGTTCTCGTGACGGGCGCACGCGGCGATCACGTCTTCGTTGCTGTACGACGGGCCGAGGTAGACGTGTTCCATCTTCTCGACCGGCACGCCACGGGCGTTGGACACATAGGCCGCTGCACCGACTGCGGTGCCGGCGTCGCCGGAGGCAGGCTGTACGAACAGCTCCTTGACGTCGTCGCGGGCGATGATTTTCTGGTTGAGCTTGACGTTCAACGCACAGCCACCGGCGTAGGCCAGTTTGCCGGTTTCCTTGAGCACGTCGCCCAGGTAGTAGTCGATCATCTGCAGCGCGATTTTTTCGAACAGCGCCTGAATGCTGGCGGCGTAGTGGATGTAAGGCTCATCGGCGATGTCGCCTTCGCGCTTCGGACCCAGCCACTCGATCAGCTTCGGCGAGAAGTAGTAACCCTTGCCTTTCTCTTTGTAGCGACGCAGGCCGATCACGTTGGCGTAGTCGGTGTTGATCACCAGCTCGCCGTTTTCGAACGAGGCCAGGCGCGAGAAATCGTATTTGCTGGCGTCGCCGTACGGCGCCATGCCCATGACCTTGAACTCACCGTCCAGCATGTCGAAACCGAGGAACTCGGTGATCGCGCCGTACAGGCCGCCGAGGGAGTCCGGATCGAAGAATTCCTTGATCTTGTGGATCTTGCCGTTTTCGCCATAACCGAAGAAGGTCGTGGCGTACTCACCCTTGCCGTCGATACCGAGGATCGCGGTTTTCTCTTTGAAACCCGAGCAGTGGTAAGCACTGGAAGCGTGGGCCAGGTGGTGCTCAACCGGCTCGATCTTGATTTTCTTCGGATCGAAGCCCAGTTGCTCCAGGCACCAGACGATTTTGTTGCGATAGCGCTTGTAGCGACGGTTGCCCATCAGGATCGCGTCGAGTGCACGATCCGGGGCGTACCAGTAACGCTTGGCGTACTGCCAGCGAGCCTTGCCGAAAATGCTGATCGGGGCGAACGGAATCGCTACAACGTCAACGTCGGACGGCTTGATGCCGGCCTGCTCCAGGCAGAACTTCGCCGATTCGTAGGGCATGCGGTTCTTTGCATGTTTATCGCGTACGAAGCGCTCTTCCTCAGCCGCCGCGACCAGCTTGCCGTCGATGTACAGGGCTGCTGAAGGATCATGGCTAAGGGCGCCGGACAGGCCAAGAATCGTCAATGCCACAGGGGTCTAGCCTCTTTAGTCTGCATTCAGGCGCGATGCGCCTTGAAAAATGATGTGCCCTCGCACCGGGCGAGAGACAGCTAAAGGGCGGGATTATAGCTTAAAAGCGCCGACAAACCTCTAGCGGAACTGGCCGGCCGGTGCGTTGACACCTTGGGAGCATCGCCATAGACTCCAGCGCAAATGGACTGGGAGATCCCGGTCGGCGCTAATGCCTCGGTGAGATCATCGGGGCTTTTCGCTTTCTGGAGATGGGAAAAGCTTCAAACCACAATTCTCGAAACCCTCTCCAACCTTGCTCCGCCCTCCACTGCAATAGAACTTGCGCTTGAGCACGTCAAAAGCACGGTTCCCCTGACCCGCCCTCAAAAAGCTCATGCCAATGGGCCTCGCAACAAGATCGGCTAACTGCAGGCCGGTGGAGTTCACCTGCTTGGTTGCAAAAACGATGTCAAACGGCAGTTGAATGCCCCATCGATTCGCCCCGCCACACATCCTGCGAAACTCCAATTCAAGCTCGTTATCCTCTCGCTTTCCTCGGCGCTCGAAAATCACATGCGTCAGTGCCCCCTGCTGATTCTTCTCCTGCATAAACTCATAGAGCGTTTCCAGACAAAAGCCGAGAGCGAGGTGATAAGGATTGTGCCCCGTGCCTTGTTTTTCGCGAAGGGAAGCCTTGTCTACGACGCAACTGATCAGAACGAAGTTGCTGGCTTCAATGATGCAAGTCAGCTCCTCAAGAAAGGCATTCTTGTGCTCTCTCGACATGAAAAGGCCAGAAAAAGCTCCTTTTTCTTTACGAATTTCGAGTTCATGCAGACCGATCAGATCGTGCCCCATATGGGCAAACTTGAATTTCTGTAAAGCAGGAATGACTTTCTCGCAGTAATGCAGCTTATGAAAGGCACAAAACGCGAGCACGAAGACTGGATAGTTGGGATCCAGTGTCTGCATTCCATGATCACCGCTCTCATCGACATAAACGATGACATCGCTGTATTCACTGATTGGCGGCAAAGTAATTACCCACGACTCGGCCGCCAATAAACACTGATATTCCCGTCCACCGCCTGGCGATAGATCGTATATGGCAGAAAAGCCGTGTCGAAGACGCCGGACAGGGTCAGGTCGAGCAGGACGACTGGCACCAGAATCCCGGTGGGATCGGGCGGCGCGTGCAGCAGGCAGAAATCGTGGGCCAGGCCACTGTAAATGCGCGGAATGAACTGGCAGTAGGTCTTCTGTTTGCGCAGGCCGCGCGTGGCGTCTTCGTCGTCCTGCAACACGGTGACGGCAGTGCCGCAGCCGGTTAGCGCCAGTGAAAATACTCCGATGGTGATAGCCGTTTTGATGGTCAAGATTTGCCCTCCGGGAACGTCGGGGCAAACTAGCATCGGGACTTTGCGGGGGGCAGTTCATGGGTTCCGGGAAGGCTGTAGGACATGTCACAAGGATTTGTCGCCACATGCCTTACCGGATTTTTATTGCGGAAACGTCTTACCGGCTTGCGAAAGAAATCACGCAGCGCCCGATGCATCCTTGGGCAAACGCTGATCAATGACCTGATACAACGCACTGCTCTCGGGCCAGTTACGCATGAAGCGCGCGCGATCCCGGGCATAGGCCGGAGCAAAACTGCCCGCCGAGCCGTGCTGACACATCGAATCCAGGTCGATCAACGCCCAGCGATCCTCATGCCAGAACAGGTTGTGGCCCTTGAAGTCGCCATGGCTGATGCGCTCGGCAATCAACCGTGCAAACAGCTGATCCAGCGCCTGCAACTCGGCTTCCGGCGCTTCACCGTTTTCAACATACGGCGCAAAGCGCTCGATGATATCCGGCCCGGCCAGGTATTCGGTGATCAGGTACGCCTTGCTGCGCAGCCAGAAAAACCGCGTTTCCAGCACCGCCAGCGGTTTGGGCGTGGCGATACCGAGGAACGCCAGGCGATTGCCTTCGCGCCAGGAATGCCAGGCACGGCTCGGACGCCAGAAACGCTTGAGCCAATGGGCAAAATTCTTGATGTTGTAACGCTTGATCACCAGCGGACGCCCGGCGACTTCAACCTTGCCGACGCTGGCCGCGCCCCCGGTCTTGTACAAATGGCCCTGATCGAGCAAGGCATCGGCCTGCTCCAGCACCGGCAACATCGCGGGTTCTTCTTCGCGACGGATCGAACGCAGGCCAAAGGCCCCGCGCCGCACGCTGAACAACGTGCATTCACGACCGACCTTGATCAGAAAGTCCTTCAGCCGCCAGGCGCGCACCTTGTCGATCTGCTTCTGCAAGGCTTCCAGCGGCAGTGCATGCTCGCTGTTGCTCAGCAGGTAATACACCAGCAATTCTTCGGTGAACGGCTCCAGCGACTTGGGCAACTGGGCGAAAAACACCCCGAGGTTTTCCAGCACTTTCTGTCGCGACAACGGCTGGCCGGCGGTTTCCGCGCAGATGCCGGCGCCATCGATCAGGTGCAAATGACCGCCGTGGCGCAGCAAGTTGTCCAGGTGCAGGTCTTCCTGCCACAGGCCTTTGCCGTGCAGCTGGCCAATGGCACCGAGCGCTTCGGCCAGCACTGCCGATTGCTCGTCGGCCAGCACCGGCAAGGATTCGACCTTGCTCCAGGCATCGCCCAGACTTTCGGCGCCTTCGAGGAATTCGAACAGCAGCCAGCCACCCTCGCCGTCCTTCAGGCCATCGGCCAACAGCAACGGCGTGGTCATGCCCTGGGCGGCGAGCAGTTTCACGCCCTCCAGTTCCCGTTGAAAATGCCGTGCAGCCTTGCTGCCGACCAGCAACTTGGCCAGCACCGGACGCCCGCGCCATACGCCAGCACCGACATAACGCTGCCCCGGCAACACCCGCAACAGGCTGAGCAATTGCAGATCGGCCGGCCCCGCCGCATCGGCCAGCGAAACCGTCAGCGGAAGACTTGGCGTGCGTCCGGCGTTTTTCAGGTCGGACAACTGCATCAGCGGGTCTCCTTGCGACTGCGCCGCGCGGTCAGCCGCGTGACCCAGCTATCCACCAGCGAACTGTCGACCGACTGATCGAGATACGCCGCCAGTAACTCGCGCAACTGGGCATCAGTCCACTCCGGCGCCCGGCGCAGCAACGGCTCCAGGTCCTTGACCCGATCCCGCTGACCGAACAGCAGAGGGCGAGTCTTTTCCAGATCGATCAGTTGCGCCTGATAACCGGCGCCTTCGGCCCGCAGGAAAATATGCTTCGGGTAGAAGCAGCCATGCACCTGACGCACACCGTGCAGGAGCCGCGCCAGTTGGCCGCAAGCCTTGAGAATCGCCGATTGCTGCGATGCATCAAGGTCCGACCAGCGCTGCAACAGCGAATCCAGATCATCCCAACCGTCGAGGGCGCGGGTCAGCAGGATCGCGCGCACTTCGCCGTTGACCTTGCGCTGACCGAAAAACGCCGCTTGCAGCGCCGGAATACCGAGCTGGTTATAACGGCTGATATTGCGAAATTCCCGGGCAAACGTCGGCTCGCCAAACGGCGCATGCAAGGTACGGGTCAGGTAATTGCTCTGGCGCTTGAGGTAGTAACCATGACCTTCGAGCTCAAGGCGGAACACACTGCTCCAGCCGCCACCGTCGGTGTTCGGCTCATCCACCGCTTCGAGCTGCTTGGCCCACAGCGCGTCGAACGTGCCGAGACCGTGGCGCTCCAGCAGCGCACAGTCTTCAGCGGCGAGAAAATCAGTCATTCGCGTCCCTCGAAAAATCTCACCACATGACGAATCCGTTGCTTGTCGGCGGCATTGAGCCGGTCACGCTGGCGGTATTGCAGGTAAAAGCGCAGGCGCTGGGTGTTCGACAGGTGATATTTGGCAACCTTGTCGAGACAGGCCAGGTCCTTGGTGATCCGGTATTTGAGCCAGAAACCACGCCAGAAATCGCCGTTCGGGCAATCGATGAGAAACAGCTGCGCCTGATCGTCGATCAGCAGGTTGCGCCATTTCAGATCGTTATGGGTAAAGCGATGATCGTGCATCGTCCGGGTATAGACGGCCAGTTGCCGGCTGATACCGTCCACCCAGCTGTGATTGCGCAGCTTGGGATCGTTGCGTTCGGCCAGTGCCGAGAGGTCCTCGGTGCGCGGCAGCTCACGGGTAATCATCGCCCCGCGATCGTAGGCCATGCCGTTGCGCTCCAGGCCCCAGGCCACCACTTCAGCAGTGGGAATGCCCCATTTGGCGAAACGCTTGAGGTTCTGCCACTCCATCTTCACCCGCGGCTTGCCGAGGTAGCGGCGCAAACCCTTGCCGGCGCCGGAATAGCGTTTGACGTAATAGTTGACGCCGTTGCGCTGCACACGGATGACTTCGGACAGCGGATCGCGGGTCAGGCGCTCGCCTTCCAGCGCGAATACCGCTTCAAGACTGCCAAAATCCGCTGCGAGGTCACTGTAGCCGGGTTCAAGATTCCAACCCGCCATCAGAGCGCATCCCCGTATCGCTGTTTGCGCGCGTAGAGCTTGTTGGCCTTGCCTTCGAGCCAGCTCAGCAACGACGCCTCTTCAGCCAGGATCTGGCGCAGCGGTTGCTGGAAGTAACCCTTGAGGAAGCGCAGCTTGTCGCGACGGGTCAGACCGATGTCCAGCGCGGAAAAATACAGCGCCGCCAAGTCCTTGTCGCGCCAGCGCCGGGTGATCACGGGGCGGGTCTGGGCACGGTGCAGGTCGATCACCGAGAGTTTGAAATCTTCCGGGGTCACCGGCTTGTCGGTGTGCAGCAGAAAATGGCAGATGTAGCAGTCGCGGTGATTGACCCCCGCGCGGTGCATCATGCCGGTCATGCGTGCGACTTCGGCGATCAATGCACGCTTGAGCTTCGGCTGCGGCGGCTGCTTGACCCAGTCGATACTGAAGTCTTCAAGACTGATGGTCGGCGCCAGCTCTTCGGTGACGATGAACGAATGCTGATCCGCCGGGTTGCTGCCCTTCTCGCCGTACGCGACGGCGGTCATGGTCGGCACGCCGACCTCCTGCAGACGCTGGATAGCCTTCCACTCCTGACCCGCGCCGAGCACCGGCAGCTTGGCGGTCAGCAGGTTCTTGAAAATCTCGCCCCAGCCGATGCCACGGTGGATCTTGACGAAAAATCCGTTGCCGTCGACTTCCGTGCGCAAAGTCCTGCGGGCTTCCAGCTCGCGGTACACCTCGCCCTGCAAGCCCTCGACTTCCGCGAACGCATCGCGGCCGGCCCAGAGGCTCTTGAACGGTTCAGCCAGCATCAACTTCATTTATGCGTGCTCCGCCAGAATCACATCGGCCGCGTGCTGCGGCATGCTGTAGAGGTCGGCCGTTTCGGCGAAGGCCAGACCGTTGCGGCTCCAGGCCGCCCGTGCAGCGTCGTCGTTCAACATGTCGGTCAGGTATTGCGTCAGCTGCGCCTGATCGAACGGTTCGTCCAGCACTCGCCCGGCATCGGCCTCGGCAATGTAATGGGCGTAGCCGCAGACCGCGCTGACCAGCACCGGCAAACCGGCGACCAGCGCTTCAAGCAGCACCGTACCGGTGTTTTCGTTGTACGCCGGGTGGATCAACAGATCGGCGCCGAGCAGGAAGCGCGGAATATCGCTGCGCCCCTTGAGGAACGTCACGTTGTCGCCCAGACCCAAAGTTGCACTCTGCATCTGGAACAATTTGGGGTCATCCTGGCCGATTACAAACAGCCGGGTACGTTTCTTCAGTTCGGCGGGCAATGCGGCCAGGGCTTTCAGGCTGCGATCGACGCCCTTGGTCTTGAACCCGGAGCCGATCTGCACCAGCAGCAGCTCGTCGTCCTTGAGGTTGAATTCAGCGCGAAAACCGGCGCGAATCTCGTCGGCATCCTTCGGGCGGCGACGATCCTGGGCGATGCCCGGCGGCAGCAGGTGGAAGCGTTCGAGCGGCGTGCCGTAATGCTTGATGAACAGCGGTTGCTGCACTTCGGAAATCATCAGCACTTCGGTCTTCGCGTCTTTGGCGAACACTGCGCGCTCGTACTCGGCGAAGTGGCGGTAGCGGCCCCAGCGGCGATACAGCGAATGGCGCAGGTTCTGCGCCTTGTCTTCGAAGCAGCCGTCGGCGGCATAGTAGACGTCCAGCCCCGGCATCTTGTTGAAGCCGATCAGGCGGTCCACCGGGCGCTTGGCCAGGTCAGCCTCCATCCACGCACTGAGCTTTTCGTTACGGCGATGATTGAAGAACGCCTTGACCGGCGCCACCAGCACTTCGAAACCGGGCGGCACGTCGCCTTCCCAGATCAGGGTGTAGACGCGGATCTGGTGGCCACGCTTCTGGCATTCGAGGGCGATGCGCATGAAGTCGCGCTGCAAACCACCGAACGGGAAATACTTGTAAAGGACAAATGCCAATTGCATCAACGCAGCTCCTCAGCCATCAACAACGTGCTCAGTCGGCTGGCGACACGCTCGGGATTCAGACGCGTGAAGCACAAGGGCAACTCGCGTTTCAGGTCAAACTGACGGGCATCCTGCGCGGTCGGTTGATACGTACATTTCTTTTGCAGGCACGGCGCGCACGGGAAATCGCTGCCGAGGTGAATCTGCAGCTTGCCGTAGGCGCCGGTCAGGCCCGGATTGGTCGGGCCGAACAGCGAAATCGTCGGCACGTCCAGTGCCGCAGCGAGATGGCCGAGACCGGTGTCCACCGCGACGCAGGCCTGGGCGCCGGCCAGCACCTTGCCGACCCCGGCCAGGTTCAGCTTCGGCAGGACTTCGGCGTGTTTGAAACCGGCGGCGATGCGCTCGGCCCGGGCCTTTTCCAGCGGGTTGCCCCACGGTAGCCTGATCCCGACGCCGAGGTAGCCGACCCGCTCGGTCAGCTCACGCCAATAGCTTTCCGGCCAGTGCTTGGTGTCCCAGGTGGTGCCATGCAGGAACACCACGTAGGCATTCTTGCGCGGTAGTTCGACCAGACGCTCGACGTTGAGGCCGTAATCGCCCAGGCCTTTTGGCAAGTCGTAGCCCAAGGCGATAGCGAACAACTGACGCACACGCTCGACAGCGTGCTGACCACGGGCCACCGCCAGTTTGCGGTCATAAAAACGCGCGGCGATCGGCTCCCGGGCCGAGCCCTTGTCGAGGCCGGCCACCGGCGCTTTGACGTAGCGAGTCAGCCAGGCGCTTTTCAGCAGGCCCTGAGCGTCGATCACCAGGTCATATTTGTTCGCCCGAACGGATTGTTTGAAGCGCTTCCACTCGCCGCTGGTGATGGTTTTCCAGAGGTTCTTGCGCCAGCGGCGGATCGCCACCGGAATCACCTTGCCCACGGCCGGGTGCCAGGTCGGGATTTCGGCAAAGCCTTCTTCCACCACCCAGTCGAACTTGATCCCGGGAATCGCCCGGGCAGCGTCGGTCAGCGCCGGCAACGCGTGAATCACGTCGCCCAGCGATGAAGTCTTGATCAGCAATACCCGCAAGTTAATGGACCTCGACCACGGAGCCCTGCAAACGCTGCAAGGCATCGTTGACCGCGTCCGGCATCAGCTGGCGCAGGCAGTTGTAATGGCCGAAACGGCAGGTGCGGTCGAAGCACGGGCTGCAATCGAGGCCCAGGCGAACGATTTCCACATGCTCGGCCAACGGCGGGGTGAAACCCGGCGAAGTCGAACCGTAGACCGCCACCAACGGGCGATTCAGCGCTGCAGCCACGTGCATCAGACCGGAATCGTTGGAGACTACAGAGTCTGCGCAGGACATCAGGTCGATGGCCTCGGCCAGCGAAGTGCCGCCGCTGAGGTTCACGGACTCTTCACGCAGGCCCGGAATCAGCCGCGCTCGAATGTCTTCGCCAACTGCGTGATCGTTCTTCGAGCCGAACAGCCAGACCTGCCAGCCTTCGCGGATGCGCGCCTCGGCGACCTTGGCGTAATGCTCGGACGGCCAGCGTTTGGCTTCACCGAACTCGGCACCGGGGCACAACACCAACACCGGGCGATCAAGGGTCAGGCCGAACTTGGCCAGCGCCGCCTCGCGGGTCACCGGGTCGATCTGCAGGCTCGGGCGCGGATAGGGTTTCGGCAGCTCGGCGTTCGGCTCATAGGCCAGCGCCATGAAACGCTCGATCATCAGCGGATAACGTTCTTTATCCAGCGTGCGCACGTCATTGAGCAGGCCGTAGCGGAACTCGCCGCGCCAGCCGGTGCGTTTCGGGATGCCGGCGAAGAACGGCACCAGCGCCGACTTCAGCGAATTCGGCAGCAGGATCGCCTGGTCGTACTGGCCGGCCAGGGATTTGCCGATCCGCCGGCGGGTCGCCAGCTCCAACGCGCCGTGGCCGAGCGGGAAGCTCAAGGCCTTGCGCACTTCGGGCATGCGCTCGAGGATCGGCCGGCTCCACTCGGGGGCCAGCACGTCGATTTCGCACTGCGGGTGGCGTTGCTTGAGACACTGAAACAGTGTCTGCGCCATCACCATGTCACCGACCCAACTGGGCCCAACGATCAGAATATTCATGTGGTTTCCATAAACGAACCGGGGAGGCCTTACGCCTCCCCGTCTCGAGAATCAGCTTAGCCCCAGCTCTCGCCAGATCCGCATCACCTGCCGCCGTTCGTCCGCGAACTGGTCGCCCGGTATCACGCCGGCGTCCTTCTGCAAGGCCTGCCGGTGGGCGGCGGAACGATAGGCCTTGTAGGCCTCGCGCAACAGGCTGGCGTCTTCGACGGGCATAAGCCCTTCGTGTTCCAGCTCTTCCAGAATGCGGATATTGTCCGTCCAGCGCAGCAGCGGCGGGTGGCTTTGCGACCACGCCAGGGCCGCGTATTGCACCATAAATTCAATATCGACGATACCTCCGGCGTCCTGCTTGAGGTCGAACGGCGCCGCGGCGTCGAAGGCATTTGCTCCGGTACCGGCGGCCGTGCTCTTGCTGCCGAGGTTGTCGCGCATCTTGGCGCGCATCTCGCTCACTTCCTGTTGCAGCTTCGCCAGATCCCGCGCCTTGCCCAATACCTGGGCCCGTACTTTCTCGAATGCCTGGCCGACATCCTGACTACCCACCAGCACCCGCGCCCGCACCAGAGCCTGATGCTCCCATGTCCAGGCTTCATTTTCTTGATAGCGGGCAAATGCCCCCAGCGAACTGACCAACAGCCCCGACGCACCGGACGGTCGCAGACGCATGTCCACTTCATACAGCTGGCCGGAGTTGGTCTGCGCCGTCAGCAAGTGAATGATCCGCTGGCCAAGCCGGGTAAAAAACTGCGCGCCATCAATCGGTTTCGCCCCGTCGGTTTCCGCCTGGGGGTCGCCGTCGTGGATAAACACCAGATCCAGGTCCGAACCATGCCCCAACTCGATCCCGCCGACTTTCCCATAACCGACAATGATGAAGCCGGGATCGCACAATGTGCCGTCGGTGCGCAGCGGCGTGCCGTACTTGGCCACGGTCTGACGCCAGGCCAGGGCCAGCACTTGCTCGAGAATCGCTTCGGCGAGCCAGGTCAGGTAATCGCTGACTTTCATCAGCGGCAGACTGCCGGCGATTTCCGAGGCAGCGACGCGCAAGCGATGCGCCAGTTTGAAATGGCGCAGGGCTTCCATCTGTTGTTCGAGGTCGTCTTCCGGGATCCGGGTCAGGCGCTCGCGCAATTCGGCGGCCAGTTCCGGCGCCAGCGGCGGCTTGAACAGGCGGCCTTCGTTGAGCAATTCATCGAGCAGCAACGGGAAACGGGTGATCTGCTCGGCGATCCACGGGCTGGCGGCGCACAGGGTCAGCAAGCGCCGCAACGCGCCGGGGTTTTCCGTCAGCAACACTAAATAAGCCGAACGCCGGGCCACCGCTTCGACCAGCGGCAGCACCCGTTCAAGCACCAGATCCGGATTGTCGTGCTCCACCGCCTGAGCGAGCAGGCGTGGAATAAAGGCGTCGAGGCGTTCGCGCCCCAGACGCTGCATCGCCCGCAGTTGCGGACTGCTGCGCAGACCGGCCAGCGCCTTCAAGGCTTTGGTGGCGTCGGCAAAACCGCCCTCTTCCAGTTGGCGGCAGGCGGCTTCTTCGTCCTGCGCCTCTTCCCACAGCGGCAGCCATTCGCCACCGACCACCACTTCGCAATCGGCGCCCTCTTCTTCATCGGGGTCAGCGATCACTTGTGCAAAGTGCCAGGCCACCCGGCCACGCCAGAACATCAGCTTTTCATGGAAGGCGTCCCAGTCGGCGAAACCGAGCATGAAGGCGATGCGCGCCTGATCCTGTGCAGTGTCCGGGAGCATCTGGGTCTGGCGGTCGGCAATCGCCTGGATCGCGTGCTCGGTGTAGCGCAGGAATTCGTAACCTTCACGCAACTCGCTGATCACCGCCGGCGGCAGGTAACCCTGCCCTTCCAGCGTGCCCAGCACCTTTAATAGAGGACGCTGTTGCAGGCTCAGGTCGCGACCACCGTGGATCAACTGAAAGGCCTGGGCGATGAACTCGACCTCGCGGATGCCGCCGGAGCCCAGCTTGATATTGTCGGCCATGCCCTTGCGCCGGACTTCCTGCTGAATCAGCTGCTTCATGGTGCGCAGCGCTTCGATCGCCGAGAAGTCCAGGTAGCGCCGGTAGACGAACGGCCGCAGCATGTCGAGCAACTGCGCGCCCGCCACCTGATCGCCCGCGACGACCCGTGCCTTGATCATCGCGTAGCGTTCCCAGTCGCGGCCCTGATCCTGGTAATACTGCTCCAGCGCATTGAAGCTCAGCACCAGCGCACCGGACGAACCATACGGGCGCAGGCGCATGTCGACGCGGAACACGAAGCCGTCGACGGTCATCGGGTCGAGGGCCTTGATCAGGCGTTGGCCGAGCCGAATGAAAAATTCCTGGTTATCCAGCGCGCGCTTCACGCCGACGGTTTCGCCGCCCTCGGGATAGGCGAAGATCAGGTCGATGTCCGAAGACAGGTTCAGCTCGACTGCGCCGAGTTTGCCCATACCGAGGATGACCATTTGCTGCGGTTCGCCGCTGCGCCGGCCGGTGGGCGTGCCGAATTGCTGGCAATGGCGGCTGTACAGCCATTGATAGGCCTGGTCGATGCTGGCGTCGGCCATGTCGGACAGGTCGCGGCAGGTCTGCACCAGGTCGGCCTGACGGGTCAGGTCGCGCCATATGATCCGCACCTGATGCCGGGCGCGTTGACGACGCAGGACACGACCCAGCTCGTCTTCTGTTTGTGCAGCGTTCACCGCAGCGGCGATCTGCCCGCACAACTCGCCGGGGGCGAACGGCCGGTCGAGTTCGCCGGACTGCACCAGCGACAGCAACATCAAAGGGTCACGAACACTCTGTTCAATCACGAAATCGCTGGCGCCAGTGACGCGGGCGAACTGCGCCCAGCGCTCCGGAGTCCAGGTGGAGAAGCCGTGATCGCCCTCGGTCAATCCGGCGACGGCCGTACGGAACGACTGCTCGGATCGGCTGACCAACGGCAGGAGAATGGCGGGCAGTTCGGCAAGCGCGGGCAGGGTCATGGTCTATCCTTGATCGGCGTGTAAATGGCCGCTTGTAGTGATGATTGAAAAACCGCTACGCGAAGGACTGTCGAACAAAAGTGAGAAATAGCTGAAATTTCTTTTTCTTTGGCAGCCAACATCAAACTTTCACCTTTTTCGGATGGCTAAAGACCAACCTTAACGATTATTCTCACAACGCAGTCGGAGGCCACAAGCCTTTCATCTGTAGTTTTACTACTCGTCTATACATTCGAAAGGCTGAAATGCCGGATGATTTGTAGTAAAACTACACGCCGCCGGAACAACCTGTCGGCAATCCAAGAATTTTAAATCGTCTGCCCACAAGGCCAGTCGCAAACTCAGGCAACCGATTCTGGAAGCCTTTCCGCCCTGGAGCAAGCCATGCAAGACCTCGATCCCGTCGAAACCCAGGAATGGCTGGACGCCCTGGAATCGGTTCTCGACAAAGAAGGCGAAGACCGTGCTCACTATCTGATGACCCGTATGGGCGAACTCGCGACCCGCAGCGGCTCGCAACTGCCTTACGCCATCACCACGCCTTACCGCAACACCATCCCGGTTACCCACGAAGCACGCATGCCTGGCGACCTGTTCATGGAACGCCGCATTCGCTCGCTGGTACGCTGGAACGCGATGGCCATGGTAATGCGTACGAACCTGAAAGATTCTGACCTGGGCGGTCACATCTCCAGCTTCGCCTCCAGCGCGACCCTGTACGACATCGGTTTCAACTACTTCTTCCAGGCCCCGACCGACGAACACGGCGGCGACCTGATCTACTTCCAGGGTCACACCTCGCCAGGCGTCTACGCCCGTGCGTTCATGGAAGGCCGCATTTCCGAAGACCAGATGAACAACTTCCGCCAGGAAGTCGACGGTCAGGGCCTGTCGTCCTACCCGCACCCTTGGCTGATGCCTGACTTCTGGCAGTTCCCGACCGTATCCATGGGTCTGGGTCCGATCCAGGCGATCTACCAGGCGCGCTTCATGAAGTACCTGGAACACCGCGGCTTCATCCAGCCGGGCAAACAGAAAGTCTGGTGCTTCCTGGGCGACGGCGAGTGCGACGAGCCGGAATCCCTGGGCGCGATCTCCCTGGCCGGCCGCGAGAAGCTGGACAACCTGATCTTCGTCATCAACTGCAACCTGCAGCGCCTCGACGGCCCGGTTCGCGGCAACGGCAAGATCATCCAGGAACTCGAAGGCGTATTCCGCGGTGCTCAGTGGAACGTGACCAAAGTCATCTGGGGCCGTTTCTGGGACCCACTGCTGGCCAAGGACGTCGACGGCATCCTGCAACGTCGCATGGACGAAGTCATCGACGGCGAGTACCAGAACTACAAGGCCAAAGACGGCGCGTTCGTTCGTGAACACTTCTTCAACACGCCAGAACTCAAGGCGATGGTTGCAGACCTGTCCGACGACGAGATCTGGAAGCTCAACCGTGGCGGCCACGACCCGTACAAGGTCTACGCGGCGTACCACGAAGCGGTCAACCACAAAGAACAGCCGACCGTCATCCTGGCCAAGACCATCAAGGGTTACGGTACCGGTGCGGGCGAAGCGAAGAACACCGCGCACAACACCAAGAAAGTCGACGTCGACAGCCTGAAGCTGTTCCGCGACCGCTTCGACATCCCGGTGAAAGACGAAGAGCTGGAAAACCTGCCGTTCTTCAAGCCTGAGCCAAACAGCGCCGAAGCCCGTTACCTGGCCGAGCGCCGCGCCGCACTGGGCGGTTTCGTGCCTCAGCGTCGCGCACAGAGCTTCAGCGTACCGACTCCGGATCTGGACACCCTCAAGGCGATCCTCGACGGTTCCGGCGACCGTGAAATTTCCACCACCATGGCCTTCGTGCGGATCCTCGCGCAACTGGTCAAGGACAAGGAAATCGGCCCGCGCATCGTTCCGATCATCCCGGACGAAGCCCGTACCTTCGGTATGGAAGGCATGTTCCGTCAGCTGGGCATCTACTCGTCCGTCGGCCAGCTCTATGAGCCAGTCGATAAAGACCAGGTGATGTTCTACAAGGAAGACCAGAAAGGTCAGATCCTTGAAGAAGGCATCAACGAAGCAGGCGCCATGAGCTCCTTCATCGCCGCCGGTACTTCGTACTCCAGCCACAACCAGCCAATGCTGCCGTTCTACATCTTCTACTCGATGTTCGGCTTCCAGCGTATCGGCGACCTGGCCTGGGCTGCCGGCGACAGCCGCACCCGTGGCTTCCTGATCGGCGGCACCGCCGGCCGCACCACCCTGAACGGTGAAGGCCTGCAGCACGAAGACGGTCACAGCCACCTGCTGGCTGCCACCATCCCGAACTGCCGCACCTATGATCCGACCTACGGCTACGAGCTGGCGGTGATCATTCAGGACGGCATGAAGAAGATGACCGAAGAGCAACAGGACATCTTCTATTACATCACCGTGATGAACGAGTCGTACCAGCAGCCAGCCATGCCGGCCGGTGCCGAAGAAGGCATCAAGAAAGGCATGTACCTGCTCGAAGAAGACACCCGCGATGCGGCGCACCACGTACAGCTGATGGGCTCCGGCACCATCCTGCGTGAAGTCCGTGAAGCGGCGAAGATCCTGCGTGAAGAGTTCAACATCGGCGCCGATGTGTGGAGCGTCACCAGCTTCAACGAACTGCGTCGCGACGGCCTGGCCGTAGAGCGCAGCAACCGTCTGAAACCTGGCCAGAAGCCTAAGCAGAGCTACGTTGAAGAGTGCCTGAGCGGCCGTAAAGGTCCGGTCATCGCCTCTACCGACTACATGAAACTGTTCGCCGAGCAGATCCGCCAGTGGGTACCGTCCAAGGAATTCAAAGTCCTGGGCACCGACGGTTTCGGCCGCAGCGACAGCCGCAAGAAACTGCGTCATTTCTTCGAAGTCGACCGTCATTTCGTGGTGTTGGCAGCCCTGGAAGCACTGGCTGACCGTGGCGATATCGAACCTAAAGTCGTGGCCGAGGCCATTACCAAGTTCGGCATCGACCCGGAAAAACGCAACCCACTGGACTGCTGAGGAGAAACTCTGTGAGCGAACTCATTCGCGTACCTGACATCGGCAGCGGTGAAGGTGAAGTAATCGAACTGTTTGTGAAGGTCGGCGACCGTATCGAAGCCGACCAGAGCATCCTGACTCTGGAATCGGACAAGGCCAGCATGGAAGTGCCGGCCCCGAAGGCCGGCGTCATCAAGAGCCTGAAAGTGAAGCTGGGCGACCGTCTGAAAGAAGGCGACGAACTGCTGGAACTGGAAGTCGAGGGCGCCGCGCAAGCGGCCCCTGCTCCGGCTGCTGCGCCTGCCGCCAAGGCTGAAGCTGCACCGGCTGCCGCTCCTGCACCGGCTGCTCCAGCTGCTGCCCCTGCTGCCGCTTCGGTTCAGCAAGTGCACGTGCCGGACATCGGTTCGTCGGGCAAGGCCCAGATCATCGAGATCCAGGTCAAGGTCGGCGACAAGGTCGAGGCTGATCAGTCGCTGATCACCCTGGAATCCGACAAGGCAAGCATGGAAATCCCGTCGCCTGCCGCTGGCGTGGTCAAGGCCATCAGCGTCAAGTTGAACGACGAAGTCGGCACCGGCGATCTGATCCTGGATCTGGAAGTGGCGGGTGCTGCGGCGCCTGCTGCTGCCGCTCCGGCCCAGGCTGCTGCTCCAGCCGCTGCCGCTGCGCCGGCTCCGGCCGCCGCGCCTGCTGCACCGGTTGCCGACAGCGTTCAGGACATCCACGTTCCGGACATCGGTTCGGCCGGCAAGGCCAAGATCATCGAAGTGTTGGTCAAGGCTGGCGACAGCGTTGAAGCCGACCAGTCGCTGATCACCCTGGAATCCGACAAGGCGAGCATGGAAATCCCGTCGCCTGCCGCTGGCGTGGTGGAAAGCATTTCCATCAAGCTGGACGACGAAGTAGGCACCGGCGACCTGATCCTCAAGCTGAAAGTCAAAGGCGCTGCTCCGGCTGCTGCCCCGGCTCCAGCTGCCGCTGCTGCTCCGAGTGCTCCGGCGCCAGCCGCTGCTCCGGCCGCCGCTGCACCTGCTGCTGCCGCTCCGGTTGCCGCTCCAGCCAAGCCTGGCGCGAAAGTTCACGCCGGCCCTGCCGTGCGTCAACTGGCTCGCGAGTTCGGCGTCGAGCTGAGCGCTGTCGGCGCCAGCGGTCCGCACGGCCGCATCCTGAAAGAAGACGTGCAGACTTACGTCAAAGCCATGATGCAGAAGGCCAAGGAAGCACCGGCCGCTGCTGCTGGCGCAACCGGTGGCGCGGGCATCCCGCCGATCCCGGTCGTCGACTTCAGCCGCTTCGGCGAAATCGAAGAAGTGCCGATGACCCGCCTGATGCAGGTCGGCGCTGCCAACCTGCACCGCAGCTGGCTGAACGTGCCGCACGTGACGCAATTCGACTCGGCGGATATCACCGAGCTGGAAGCGTTCCGCAACGCACAGAAGGCTGTCGCAGAGAAGGCCGGCGTCAAGCTGACCATTCTGCCGCTGCTGCTCAAGTCCTGCGCACACCTGCTCAAGGAACTGCCGGACTTCAACAGCTCGCTGGCTCCAAGCGGCAAGGCGATCATCCGCAAGAAATACGTGAACATCGGCTTCGCCGTCGACACCCCGGATGGCCTGCTGGTACCGGTCATCAAGAACGTCGACCAGAAGAGCCTGCTGCAACTGGCCGCCGAGGCCGCTTCCCTGGCTGAAAAGGCCCGGACCAAGAAGCTCTCGTCGGACGAGATGCAAGGCGCCTGCTTCACCATTTCCAGCCTCGGCCACATTGGCGGCACCGGCTTCACGCCGATCGTCAACGCGCCGGAAGTGGCGATCCTCGGTGTTTCCAAGGCAACCATCCAGCCAGTCTGGGACGGCAAAGCCTTCCAGCCGAAACTGATGCTGCCACTGTCGCTGTCCTACGATCACCGTGTGATCAACGGCGCCGCTGCTGCACGCTTCACCAAGCGTCTGAGCGATCTGCTGGCGGACATCCGCACCATCCTGCTGTAAAGCGCTCGGCCCTCCGGCAACGGAGGGCCGACTGCGTTCCACGTTTTCGAGCGCCACACGCTCGTACCTCAACCCCGTCAGTTTGGCGGGGCTTTTTTTTGCCTGAAATAACGCACGCCTGTACTTTTCCCACAACTTGCGCTGACATCAGCCACGACCCGAGTCCACTTCCTGTCGATATTTTTCAGCAGCAGGCAACTAACCTTGGCGCACAAAAGTTAGCCAATAAACCCTGGAAAACTTTATTACTCATTAACTTTCATTCGAATGGATTCGAGCATGCTAAAGCCTGTTGTCGGCCCAATTATTGGCCACACTACAACCCATCAGACAAGAATATTCATTCGCGGCGACTTTCAAAATGGCGCGACGGCATTTGCAGGCATCCGTTACCGGGTCACTGATTCAAAACAGTGGTCGAAGGGACTGTTTATCAAACTTGATGCCCGCCGTGATCAATCTGGTGTCCTGGTTCTCGACAACTTGAAACCCGACACCGATTACGAATACCAGACCGGCTGGTTCACCCCGATGAGCCCGGCCCACACGGTTGAAAGCGTGGCGGAACTCCCGCTGCAATGGCCACGGGAAACCTGGCGCTTTCGCACTCGCAGCGGGCAGCCGCTGCAACCACGGGCCTACATCCTCGGTTCCTGCCGTTACTTGCGCCTGACCGCCGGCCTGCCTGTGCTCCCGCAGTTGGGCGACCGGATCTTCGCCTCGATCAGCCAATTGATAGAAGGCGCACAACCCCCGGTCAGCGCGATCATGATGAGCGGTGACCAGATCTACGCCGATGATTTGAACCGAATTGCACCGGACCGCGAATATAACGAGATCATTGCCAAATATCGTGCAGCTTTCTCTCAGCCCAACATCAGAAGACTAATGTCGGGCACTTCTACTTATATGATTCTCGATGACCATGAAATAGAAGATAACTGGCCAGCAAATGCCGACACCTCCGATGAAGCACTGTTCCACAATGCAATGGCGGCTTACGAAATCTATCAAGCCAGTCATAGCCCCGCCTGTTCGCTGACAACTAACGGCCAGGTGAATACTTCGCCGAAGCACTATTGGTATCAATTCAGCGATGGCGATATCGAATGGTTTGTGACCGATAGCCGAACCCGTCGCAACTTGTCCAGAGAGAACCGCCGCATCCTGGATGAAGAACAGGAACAGGCCCTGTGCAAGTGGTTGATCGAAAGGCCCGCGCGGATCAAATTCGTGGTTACCAGCGTCATGTTCTACCCGGATCGCAAAATGAACGGCGAGGACGCCTGGATGGGCTTCCCCGAACAGCGCCTGCGCCTGCTGGAAACCATCCGCCGGCATCGGATCAGAAACGTGGTGTTTATTTCCGGCGATGTTCACGGTTCGCTGACCTCCCGCCTGACCCACAGCGACGATCCTGATTTCGAAGTGCACACCATCGTGTCCTCGCCGTTGAGCAACAGCAAACTGCTTCCCTATGCCACGGCCTCGACGTTCATTCTCGATCAGCCGCTGGCCCGTACCGACGCAGGAGAATACCGGCACAAGCTGACCAGCGAGGTCGTCAGTCAGGACAATTTTGCCCACATGGTGGTCGAGACCGGGCACATCCTGGTCAACTACCACGACCGCGATGGCAAGCGCCTGCAAACGATCAACATTCCACTTCGCTAAACCCGGCGGCTTTACCGTTCCGGTGCCCGATGGCTCTGGAACGGTACTTTCCCGGCGATCGCGCATTACTTTCCGCCACCCGCTGGAGAAATGCCCGCCGCAGCCGACATATTCTTATAGCACTTGGCCTTCATGTCTCTTGTCAGTCGGTGCCGCAATGATGCAACCTTGCCGCAGGCAACAGTAAAGAGGGCGAGAGCCCGGCGCGTTCAGCAAATTTCCAAGCGAGTTCCCTTCATGAAGAGCCAACCCGATGCCGCCAGCCGTATGGCGGCCGAGGTAGTGACGCAGTTGCCTGTGCCCTCGCGGCTCGGCATGCTGCGTTTCGAGCGCCTGAATGAAGCCAGTTGGGCGATGCTGTTTCTCGATCCCAACTGCGAGCGCCAGTTCGGCCAGCCGGCCGTTGAACTCTGCGCTCTGGTCGGTTCGCCCTACGCCAGCCTGATGGAGCCCGAAGCGCGTTATCAATTGCACGACGCAATCCAGCAGCAACTCGGCCAGAGCCCGCATTATCTGGTGCGCTATACCCTGCACACCGCCGCCGGCGCCCTGAGCATTCTCGAACTCGGTGAAGCCTACAAACAGCACAACCGTCATTTGCTGCGCGGTTACCTGCTGGCGGTCGACGATGTATTCGACGAAGCACCAACGCTGCCGTCCGTCGACCTGGAAACCCAGAACTCGCGCCTGCAAATCGCCCTTGAGCTCAATCAGCGCGCCCAACAGGAACAGCTGCAACATCTGGAGCGGGTGCGCGCCCAGCAGGATCTGATTCTGTTGCTGGCCCGCCAGCGCTATAGCAGCCAGAACTCCCTGCAGGAAGCCGCCGAGCTGATCACCCGCTGCGCCTGCGATATCTACGAAATCGACTGCGCCAGCCTGTGGAACCTCGAAGGCCAGAAGCTGGTGCCGATCTCGGCCTACCACCGCGCCACCCAGGAATACATCCTGCCGGACGTGATCGACGTCAGCGGTTTCCCCGATTACATGGAGGCGCTGCACGGCAGTCGCGCCATCGACGCGCACAACGCGATGCGCGACCCGCGTACCCGGGAAATGGCCGAAGCCCTGCGCCCCCGTGACGTCAACGCCATGCTCGACGCCAGTATTCGCGTCGACGGCCAGGTGGTCGGCGTGCTGTGTCTGGAACAGACCGGCGTGACACGCGCCTGGCAGTCTGATGAAATCGCCTTTGCCGGCGAGCTGGCCGATCAGTTCGCCCAGGTCATCAACAATCACAACCGCCGTACCGCCACCAGCGCCCTGCACCTGTTCCAGCGTGCGGTCGAGCAAAGTGCTAACGCCTTTTTGCTGGTCAACTGCGACGGCGTGGTCGAGTACGTCAACCCGAGCTTCACCGCGATCACCCAGTACACCACCGAGGAAGTCCACGGCCAGCGCCTGTCGGAGCTACCGGCCCTGGAAAACCTCAGCGAGCTGCTGTTCGACGCGCCCTCCGCGCTGGCCAAAAGCAACAGCTGGCAGGGCGAATTCAAGAGCCGCCGCAAGAACCTCGAACCCTACTGGGGCCAGTTGTCGATCTCCAAGGTCTACGGCGACAACCGTGAGCTGACGCATTACATCGGCATCTACGAAGACATCACCCAGACCAAACTGGCGCAGCAGCGCATCGAGCGCCTGGCCTACACCGACAACCTGACCAACCTCGGTAACCGGCCTGCATTTATCCGCAATCTGGACGAGCGCTTCGCCCGAGACAGCGATACCCCGATCAGCCTGCTGCTGGTGGACATCGACAACTTCAAGCGGATCAACGACAGCCTCGGTCACCAGACCGGCGACAAGTTGCTGATCAGCCTGGCCCGGCGCCTGCGCAACAGCCTGAGCCCGAGCGGTAGCCTGGCGCGGTTCGCCAGTAACGAATTCGCGGTGCTGCTCGACAACACCGACCTCGAAGCCGGCCAACAGATCGCAAGCCAGTTGCTGATGACGCTCGACAAGCCAATGTTCGTCGACAACCAATTGATCAGCGTCACCGGCTCCGTGGGCCTGGCCTGCGCGCCGCTGCACGGCCGCGACCCGCAGACCCTGATGCGTAACGCCGGCCTCGCCCTGCACAAGGCCAAGGCCAACGGCAAACATCAGGTGCAGGTGTTCACCGAAGCGCTGAACGCCGAGGCCAGCTACAAACTGTTCGTCGAGAACAACCTGCGCCGCGCCCTGACCCAGAACGAGCTGGACGTGTTCTACCAGCCGAAGCTGTGCCTGCGCAGCGGTCGCCTGCTGGGCATGGAAGCGCTGCTGCGCTGGAATCACCCGGAACGCGGCATGATCCGCCCGGACCAGTTCATCAGCGTCGCCGAGGAAACCGGCCTGATCATTCCGATAGGCAAGTGGATCGCCCGCCAGGCCTGCCGCATGAGTAAAGCGCTGACCGCCGCCGGCATGGGCAACCTGCAGGTGGCGATCAACCTGTCGCCCAAGCAGTTCTCCGACCCGGATCTGGTGGCCTCGATCGCCAACATCCTCAAGGAAGAAGCGCTGCCGGCCAATCTGCTGGAGCTGGAGCTGACCGAAGGCCTGCTGCTGGAAGCCACCGAAGACACCCACTTGCAGCTCGACCAGCTCAAGCGCCTGGGCCTGACCCTGGCCATGGACGACTTCGGCACCGGTTACTCGTCGCTCAGCTACCTGAAGAAATTCCCGATCGACATCATCAAGATCGATCGCAGCTTCATCCACGAAATCCCGGACAACCAGGACGACATGGAAATCACCTCCGCCGTGATCGCCATGGCCCACAACCTGAAACTCAAGGTCGTGGCCGAAGGCATCGAGACCGCCGAGCAGCTGGCATTCCTGCGCCGCCACCGCTGCGACGTCGGCCAGGGCTACCTGTTCGACCGGCCGATTCCGGGCGGCGAACTGATCCAGGCGCTCAAGCGCTACCCGCGTGGCCCGCTCTGCCTGTAACCCACCGGACACTATCCGCACACTTTGCCTGGTGATTAACTTGGCATCATTGGGCACACTGGTGGTCTGCTTAATTACATCCCATCCTGACTGAGAGGAACGATCATGGTTCTGCGCTCGGAAATTCTGGTGAACAAAAACGTGCTACCGACTAAAGAACAAGCTCTGCCCGGCCGTGAAACCCCGATGGCCCTGCCTGAAAAACACTTTGTTTTCACCGAGACGCCGTTGCTGGGCCCGTTCTTTCAGGACGTCGACTTCGCGATTTTCGGTCTGGGTTGCTTCTGGGGCGCGGAACGCCGCTTCTGGCAGCGCGAAGGTGTGGTCAGCACCGTGGTCGGTTACGCCGGCGGTCACACGCCGAACCCGACCTACGAAGAAGTCTGCTCGGGCCTGACCGGCCACGCTGAAGTCGTTTTGGTGGTGTATGACAAGGCCAAGGTCAGCTACGAAGAGCTGCTGGCGATGTTCTGGGAATTGCATAACCCGACGCAGGGCATGCGCCAGGGCAACGACATCGGCACCCAGTACCGTTCGGTGATCTATGCGACCCACCCGGAGCAACTGGATGCGGCGCTGAAGAGCAAGGCTGTTTATCAGGCCGAGCTGTCGAAGGCGGGTCTGGGTGAAATCAGCACCGAGATTGAACAGGCCCCGACCGTTTACTTCGCCGAGACCTATCACCAGCAGTATCTGGCGAAAAATCCGGAAGGCTACTGCGGAATTGGCGGCACTGGCGTTTGCATGCCACCGAGCCTGGCGGGTAACTGAGCCCGCCTTGATCGCTCCCGCGCCTAGCGTGGGAGCGATTGACGGTTGATCAGCTCTCGGCGATCAACCAATCCATCTGCCATCCACCCTGGGTCTGCCCAAGCTTCTTGGACAACCACGGCAGCAGCTCACGCAATTCTTCCTCCAGCCCCCACGGCGGATTGGCAATCGCCAGGCCAGAGCCGTTCAGGCTGTTCGGCGTGTCCAGCGGATGCACCAGCAACTCGACCCGCAGCAACTTCGGCGCACCGGTGCCAGCCAGATCCTGATAGAAACGACGTAGCGCGCGCTGGTCCTTCACCGGGTACCAGATGGCCGCCACAGTCTGGCGCATGCGCGAGATCGCCTCTTTCAAGGACGCCGCGCAACGCTGCATCTCGTCGAGCTTCTCGAACGGCGGATCGATCAGCATCACCGCGCGTTTTTCGGCCACCGGCAGCAACGCCCGCGCCACGTGCCAGCCCTCACCCAGATGCACCGCCACACGACGGTCGCCCTTCATGTTGTCCTTGAGCAGCACGCCGTCTTCCGGGTGCTTCTCGTTGAGCAACACCCGGTCCTGAGAACGGGTCAGACGCCGCGCCAGCTCCGGTGAACCCGGGTAATAGCGCAACTGGCCATCCGGGTTCATCTCGTGCAGCACATTCATGTAATCGCCGGTCAGCGCCGGCAGATCCGGCTGACCCCACAACCGCGCGATGCCTTCCAGGTACTCGCCGGTACGGTTGGCCTGATCGCCCTGCAGGTCATACAGACCGATGCCGGCGTGGCTGTCGAGATAGGCAAACGGCTGCTCCTTGCGCGACATCAGGGCGATGAGGCGGGTCAAGGTCAGGTGTTTGAACACATCGGCGTGATTGCCGGCATGGAAGGCGTGACGATAATTCATGGCTGCTCCTGCGAGGGCCGTGAAGTTTACCTTTTACCGGGCGGCAAGTCAGGGGTTGGGGGCTGAGTGGGTGGTCTTGCTGTCGGGTACATCCTTGAGAAGCCCCTCACCCTAGCCCTCTCCCCGAGGGAGAGGGGACTGATCGAGGTGATCTTTCGGCTTGCATCGACCTGAGAGATCACCGCGACCTCAGCTTGGCCAAACCAAGTTCACCACCAAAGTCGCAGGTCGGCGTACGTTACCCATTCACCTCGGTCGGTCCCCTCTCCCACCGGGAGAGGGCTAGGGTGAGGGGATGGGATCTAAGGCCGGTCACGCAACCTGCAGCCAATCACATCCAAGACATCACAGCCGTCACGCAACGGAATCACGCAGAGTTGGGCGAAGTCGCTCAGGATGATCGAGTCGCATTCGACCGAGCCGCGCATGCACATGTTTTCCAGGACCTGGATCACGGCGCGAATCCGGTAGTTGGCGGCGTCCATCAGGATATCGAGCGGGGCGTGGGTGTCGATGAACAGGGTGGGCATGTCGTTGCAGTTGCTGGTCAGCGCCATGAGGCGGTTGTCGGGGTGGGGGATGAAGGGTTCGTAGGGTGGATCAGGTTTTAACGTCGACATTTTTTGCACCTCGGCAGGTCAAGTGAGGCTGCCAACGACCTTCCTACAGGTTTGGGTGGCAGCTGTACGCGAGAGTAGGAAAGCTGAGGAACCCACCAAACTCAGCCACGCCGAAGCGTTCCCGCGCACAGCCGCCGCGAACAATGTCATGGGCACGTTCAGGTGCCGCAATCAAAGGACAGAGCTGATGCACGGTGAGTTTTCCAAGGGTTCCTACGCCCTGTCACCACTCTCGCAGTGACAGCCAAAAGACTATCCCCGCACCACCGCGCCCACCAGTTCACGAAAACCGCCGCAACTCGCAGGAAACGTCCGAAGCCTTTGCCCGGAAATTTCACTCTGACTCGTCCCGCAAGTGGTCCAGCAACGCCGAAGCCGACGATTCGTCCGACGCCGAAACCGCAAAAAACCTGACAACCTTGCAGCGCAAGACATCGGCGGGAAACGCCTCGAACAACGCTGGTTGCTCCTCGCTCAACCACTGCAAGGCGTTGCTGATCCGGGCATCATCGCCGAATTGCGCCAGCAGCTTTTCCGGCACCGACCACCAAGGGAATTCCCGATCCGAGGCCTGCGCCCTGCCCCCGATCTCGACGGCCTGACCGTTGATCAAGCCTCGCGTGAGAACCGGCAGCAATTGCCCGGCATCCACTTCGGGCGACTCAAGGATCGGCAACAAAAACCGCCCATCCCAGAAGCGGAAGAACACCGCTTTCCCGTCCGGCATCAACACCTGAGTCAAACTGCGAAAGTGCTCGACCACTGCCTCAAGACTGGCCGAAGATACCGCCAGCCAGCCCCAGTCGCGAGACTCCGTGGTCGCGACCCAATCCAGAAACTCACTGCCCGCGTCGACGATTCCCACGTAGGGCATCACCGCATCCCACTCGGCATAAATCGTTTCCGCCCAAACCGGTTTCGGCATCTGCGCATTCGAAGGCCAGGCTTTCAGCGGACCGACCGCACTGGCGCTGCTGAAAATCGCGAACAACTGCTCCGATGGTTTCAGCGGCTCTCCCTTCAACCATTGATCAGGCCGCACAGACACCCTCCTTGCAGCGCTCGCATTCTTCGCAGAACGGCGCATCTCCTTTAAGACTCATGATTTGCGCAGCAGTCAGAATCGCAGCCGGTGCCGCCGCCAGTTTCTCCGGCAACCCCGGCACGGTCGGCGCCGCGCTCATCGCCGCCATCGGCGCACCACCCACCACAATCGGCACGCTGCTGAAGATCCCGCCGGGGCCGATGTTGATCCATTGCCCGCCCGCCTGGATCGTCGCACTCGCCCCACCGTCGATCACCACTTGCTGGCCGGCGCTGACGTGGAATTGCGCACTGGCGTTGATAGCCTGATTGCTCACGCGGATGTGCCGGTCGCCGGTCACCGTAAGGTGATCGTCCTGCTTCACTTCGGTCTGGCGCTGGCCGTGGGTGATGCGTTGTTCATCAGCTTTGAGTTCATGTTTGGCGAGACCGGTCACTACGACGCTGCGCTGGTTGTCGACCTGAAGCTGCTGATCATTCAGCACATGCTGCGTCCAGTTTCGCTGGGCTCGCAGGTAGACTTCCTCCGCGCCTTTGCGATCCTCGATGCGCAGTTCGTTGTAGCCCCCACCGCCGGGACTGCTCTGGCTACGGAAAATACAGCGGGTCTTGTCGGCCGGCAGATCCAGCGGCACCGGCGTGGCGGCGTTCGGCAGGCAACCCATGACCAGCGGTTTGTCGGCGTCGGAATCGATGAAGCCCACCAGCACTTCCATGCCGACCCGTGGTATCAGCACGCTGCCATAACGGTCATGGGCCCAACCGCTTGCGACCCGCAACCAACAACTGGAATGCTCGTTGAGATCGCCGTCGCGATCCCAGGCCAGTTGCACCTTGACCCGGCCGTACTCGTCGCAATGGATTTCACTGTCTTTCGGGCCGGTGACCACGGCCGGTTGATAGCCGAGCATCCGAGGTTTTTCCGGGCCCATCGGAGGACGGAAGAACACATCCCACGGGGCGGCGAGAAAGGTATTACGGTAACCCTGGAATTCATCACCGTCGCTGGTGACCGATTCCTCCAGCACTTGCGGCTGCCGGCCATGGTGCTCGATAGCGGTCAGCAGCCAGAGGTCATTCAAATCCTGGCGCGGATGCTCGCTCAGTTGCAGGAAATGTCCGCTGACCAAGGCAGACTGATCGCTGCGCCCCTCGACCTGACGGTAATCGGCGACATGGCGCTCAAGGGTGCGCCGGGCCAGCTGCTTGCCGGTTTCGCGCTCGGTGAACTGGCCGGGAAAGTGGTAATCCTCCAGCACCGGGCGCTGTTCGCTTTCCACCCGACTCTGCAGCGACAGGCGCGGTTTGGTGAAGTCGTAATCACGCCGGGTGACCACGCTGGTGCGGGTTTCCACACGGACGGTGAAGCGCTTGATCGCCGGGGCCGCCGCAGCCATGCCGCTGCCCGGGAGGTACAGCGTCGGTTCGGCCAGACGCGGAAATACCGTTTGATCGTCGCCGAACACCAACCAATGCCCGTCCGGGCTGTGCTGAAAGTGGAAGTGAATACCGACTTCGGAACACAGGCGCTGGATGAACGCCAGATCGCTCTCGGCGTACTGCACGCAATATTCACGCGCCGGGTAATCGCTGCCGAGGCGAAACTCGAAGGCGTCGCGCAGGATCGCGTGATCCTTGAGGATCTGCGTCACGATCTGCGGCACGCTTTGGTGCTGGAAAATTCGCTGGTTGATCCGATGCCCCAGATAAGCCAGACGCGGAACAAGACTGACGTGATAGCGAGTCAGACGCTTGCCGGAATCCCCCTGCCCGACCCGATAGATCTGACCGTGGATACCGGATCCATCTTCATCAAGACTCAGAAACGCCTGACAGTGCAGCAGGCTTTCCAGATCCAGATCCGGCCGTTCACTGACAAGTTCCAGGTCAAAGCGAAAGGGTTGGCTGATGGCTTCCTTGCCCGTGAACTCAAGGACTTTGAGGTCAAACTGGGCGCCTTCGACGGTCAACGTGAAACGCGGTTGATTGGCAGGCGCGAACATCCGATGTCTCTCTGCAGATTGAGGGCGGGCGATTCTGCATGAGGGGCAAGGGGTGCAGGATGGGTGACTGAAAAATCAGATTTTCCCTACTCAAAACTTCGATTTGGCCTTCAATAATCAACGCTTTCAACTACAGACACATCCGTCAGAAATATCGCAGAACCCTGTGGGAGCTGGCTTTCCAGCGATGAGGTCGGCACATCCAGCATTCAGGGCGACTGACGCATCGCCATCGCTGGCAAGCCAGCTCCCACAGGGGTTCCAGCGTTCATCAGAAATCGCAGGCAATAAAAAACGGCCCGCTTCCTGGCAGGAAACGGGCCGTTTTCTTGTGAGCCTCAGCTCATTTCCATCACTTGTTCAGATGGAAGTCCTTCTCGGCCGCTTCGAAGCGCTGAACCATGCCGGCGCTCGGCTGGCCCATCAGGCTGACGAAGTAGATCGCCAGGCTGGCGAAGATGAAGCCCGGGATGATTTCGTACAGACCCAGCAGCTCGAAGTGCTTCCACACGATCACGGTGATCGCGCCGACCAGGATGCCGGCCAGTGCGCCGTCACGGGTCATTTTCTTCCAGATCACCGAGATCAGCACGACGGGACCGAAGGCTGCACCGAAACCGGCCCAGGCGTAGGACACCAGCCCCAGCACGCGGTTATCCGGGTTGGCGGCCATCGCGATAGCGATCAACGCAACCAGCAGCACCATGGCGCGACCGACCCATACCAGCTCGACCTGCGAAGCGGATTTACGCAGGAAAGTCTTGTAGAAGTCTTCGGTCAGGGCGCTCGAGCACACCAGCAACTGGCAGCTCAGGGTGCTCATCACGGCAGCCAGAATGGCCGACAGCAGGACGCCGGCAATCCACGGGTTGAACAGCAGTTTGGCGAGTTCGATGAACACACGTTCGTGGTTTTCGCTCACCGGCATTGCCACGTCCGGGTTGGCCGAGAAGTAAGCGATACCGAAGAAGCCCACAGCCACGGTGCCGCCCAGGCACAGGATCATCCAGGTCATGGAGATGCGACGGGCGTTGGCGATGGATTTCACCGAGTCAGCGGCCATGAAGCGCGCCAGGATGTGCGGCTGGCCGAAGTAGCCCAGGCCCCAGCCCATCAGCGAGATGATGCCGATGAAGGTGGTGTTTTTCAGCATGTCGAAGTTGCTTGGGTCTTGCGCTTCGATGGCCAGGAACGTGGTATCGACGCCGCCGGTGGCCAGCAGCACGATGATCGGCGTCAGCAGCAGGGCGAAGATCATCAGGGTGGCTTGTACGGTGTCGGTCCAGCTGACCGCGAGGAAACCGCCGACGAAGGTGTAGGCAATTGTCGCAGCAGCACCGGCCCACAGCGCGGTCTCGTAGGACATGCCGAAGGTGCTTTCGAACAGACGGGCACCGGCAACAATGCCGGAAGCGCAGTAGATGGTGAAGAACACCAGAATCACGACTGCCGAAATGATCCGCAGCAGGCCGCTTTTATCTTCGAAACGGCTGGCGAAGTAGTCCGGCAGGGTCAGCGCATCGCCGTTGTGCTCGGTTTGAACACGCAGACGGCCGGCGACGAACAGCCAGTTCAGGTAGGCACCGACGATCAGGCCGATGGCGATCCAGCTTTCGGACAGGCCGGACATGTAGATGGCGCCCGGCAGGCCCATCAGCAACCACCCGCTCATGTCGGAAGCGCCGGCGGACAATGCGGTCACCACGCTGCCCAGGCTGCGGCCGCCCAGAATGTAGTCGGAAAGGTTGTTGGTGGAGCGATAGGCCATGAAGCCGATCAGCACCATTGCTGCGATGTAGATCACGAACGTGATCAGGGTTGGATTGCTTGCGCTCATTACGTACGTGCCCTGGCTTTGTTTTTATGTAGCGGCGGCGGTTGCACCGTTTGCAGACTGACGTCCGACAGACGATTCGCACGGCCGCGCATTTATGACCAATGTTTCCCCAGGAAAGCCATTGGCCGGTAAACCGGGTTGTCCCGGTTGCACCTTGGGCGCGAATCCTATGCAACAAAGCAAAACAGGTGCAACCAGTTTCTTGAGAATTAGTTGCACCTACGTCGTTTTTTCGGCCGCAAACCGCCGATTTTGCACCGTTGCGGCGCAGTGACACCCCGCCATGTGCCTTGAAAGCACCTATCTAGAGCGATCATCGCGAAGCTGAAATTTATTCCTGACAAGTTGCCGAATATTCCGACAAAAAAAGGGTTGCACCCGGTTGCACCTCTTTCGGCTCGCGGCTAATCTTGCCGCCAGCTGTTGTCGCGCAACTGCGGCACCTATGAGGATAAAAATATGGCTACCACCACCCTTGGGGTCAAACTTGACGACCCGACCCGCGAGCGCCTGAAGGCCGCCGCAACCTCGATTGATCGCACGCCGCACTGGCTGATCAAGCAGGCAATTTTCAATTACCTGGAAAAACTCGAGGGTGGTGCAACCCTGACCGAGCTGAACGGTTTGACCGCCAAGGACGCCGACGACGCAGGTGAAGTCCACACCGATCACGCTCACCAATGCTTCCTCGAATTCGCCGAAAGCATCCTGCCGCAATCGGTGCTGCGCGCCTCGATCACCGCCGCTTACCGTCGCCCTGAGCCGGAAGTGGTACCGATGCTGATCGAGCAGGCTCGCCTGCCGGCGCCGATGGCCGAAGCCACCAACAAACTCGCCGCCACCATCGCGGAAAAACTGCGTAACCAGAAGAGTGCCGGCGGTCGTGCAGGCATTGTTCAGGGCCTGCTGCAGGAATTTTCCCTGTCGTCCCAGGAAGGCGTAGCGCTGATGTGCCTGGCCGAAGCGCTGCTGCGTATTCCGGACAAAGGCACTCGTGATGCGCTGATCCGCGACAAGATCAGCACCGGCAACTGGCAGCCGCACCTGGGCAACAGCCCGTCGCTGTTCGTCAACGCAGCGACCTGGGGTCTGCTGCTGACCGGCAAACTGGTCTCGACTCACAACGAAGCCGGCCTGACTTCGTCCCTGAGCCGCATCATCGGCAAGAGCGGCGAGCCGATGATCCGCAAGGGCGTCGACATGGCCATGCGCCTGATGGGCGAGCAGTTCGTGACCGGCGAAACCATCGCCGAAGCCCTGGCCAACGCGAGCAAGTTCGAAGCCAAGGGTTTCCGTTATTCCTACGACATGCTCGGTGAAGCGGCGCTGACCGAACACGACGCCCAGAAATACCTGGCCTCGTACGAACAAGCCATTCACTCGATCGGCAAAGCGTCCCACGGCCGTGGGATTTATGAAGGCCCGGGCATTTCGATCAAGCTGTCGGCCCTGCACCCGCGTTACAGCCGCGCCCAGTACGAGCGCGTAATGGATGAGTTGTACCCGCGCCTGCTGTCGCTGACCCTGCTGGCCAAGCAATACGACATCGGCCTGAACATCGACGCCGAAGAAGCCGACCGCCTGGAGCTGTCGCTGGATCTGCTCGAGCGCCTGTGCTTCGAGCCGCAACTGACTGGCTGGAACGGCATCGGTTTCGTGATCCAGGCCTACCAGAAGCGTTGCCCGTACGTGATCGACTACGTGATCGACCTGGCTCGCCGCAGCCGTCATCGTCTGATGATCCGCCTGGTGAAAGGCGCGTACTGGGACAGCGAAATCAAGCGCGCCCAGGTCGAAGGCCTGGAAGGCTATCCGGTCTACACCCGCAAGGTGTACACCGACGTTTCCTACATCGCCTGCGCCCGCAAACTGCTGTCGGTGCCGGAAGTCATCTACCCGCAATTCGCCACGCATAACGCCCATACCCTGTCGGCGATTTATCACATTGCCGGTCAGAACTATTACCCGGGCCAGTACGAATTCCAGTGCCTGCACGGCATGGGCGAACCGTTGTACGAGCAGGTTGTAGGCAAAGTTTCCGAAGGCAAGCTGAACCGTCCGTGCCGCGTGTACGCTCCGGTCGGCACCCACGAAACCCTGCTGGCGTACCTCGTACGTCGCCTGCTGGAAAACGGCGCCAACACCTCGTTCGTCAACCGTATCGCCGACCAGTCGATTTCGATTCAGGAACTGGTGGCCGATCCCGTTGCGCAGATCGAGCAGATGGCAACCGTGGAAGGTGGTTTCGGCTTGCCGCACCCGCGCATTCCACTGCCGCGTGACCTTTATGGTTCCGAGCGCGCCAACTCCAGCGGCATCGACATGGCCAACGAACATCGTCTGGCATCGCTGTCCTGCGCCCTGTTGGCGACCGCGCACAACAACTGGAAAGCCGCGCCGATGCTCGGTTGCGCCTCCAGCAACGAAGCGCCGTCCCCGGTGCTGAACCCGTCCGATCTGCGTGACGTGGTCGGCCACGTGCAGGAAGCCACCGTCGAAGACGTCGATAACGCCATTCAATGCGCCCTGAACGCCGCACCGATCTGGCAGGCCACCCCGCCGGCCGAACGCGCCGCGATTCTGGAACGCGCCGCGGACTTGATGGAAGGCGAAATCCAGCCGCTTATGGGCCTGCTGGCCCGCGAAGCCGGCAAGACCTTCGCCAACGCCATCGCCGAAGTCCGCGAAGCCGTCGATTTCCTGCGTTACTACGCGGTGCAGGCTCGCAACGATTTCAGCAACGACGCCCACCGCCCATTGGGCCCGGTGGTCTGCATCAGCCCGTGGAACTTCCCGCTGGCGATCTTCAGCGGCCAGGTTGCCGCCGCACTGGCCGCCGGTAACCCGGTGCTGGCCAAACCGGCCGAACAGACTCCGCTGGTCGCCGCACAAGCCGTACGCCTGCTGCTCGAAGCCGGGATTCCGGAAGGCGTGCTGCAACTGCTGCCGGGTCGCGGTGAAACCGTCGGTGCCGGTCTGGTGGGTGACGAGCGCGTCAAAGGCGTAATGTTCACCGGTTCCACCGAAGTTGCGCGTCTGCTGCAACGCAACATCGCCGGTCGTCTCGACAACCAGGGCCGTCCGATTCCGCTGATCGCCGAAACCGGTGGCCAGAACGCGATGATCGTCGACTCTTCGGCACTGACCGAACAGGTAGTGATCGATGTGGTGTCGTCGGCCTTCGACAGCGCCGGTCAGCGTTGCTCGGCCCTGCGCGTCCTGTGCTTGCAGGAAGATTCCGCTGATCGCGTCATCGAAATGCTCAAGGGCGCGATGGCTGAAAGCCGTCTCGGCAACCCGGAGCGTCTGTCCGTGGACATCGGCCCGGTGATCGACGCCGAAGCCAAGGCCGGCATCGAGAAACACATCCAGGGCATGCGCGACAAAGGTCGCAACGTGTACCAGGTGGCCATCGCCGATGCCGAGGAAGTCAAACGCGGCACCTTCGTCATGCCGACCCTGATCGAACTGGAAAGCTTCGACGAACTGCAACGCGAGATCTTCGGCCCGGTGCTGCACGTGGTGCGCTACAAGCGCAAAGAGATCGACCAGTTGATCGCCCAGATCAACGCCTCCGGCTACGGCCTGACCCTCGGCGTGCACACCCGCATCGACGAGACCATCGCCAAGGTGATCGACAACGTCAACGCCGGTAACGTCTACGTCAACCGCAACATCGTGGGTGCCGTGGTCGGCGTCCAGCCGTTCGGTGGCGAAGGCCTGTCGGGTACCGGTCCGAAGGCGGGTGGCCCACTCTACCTGTACCGTCTGCTGTCGACGCGTCCTGCGGACGCCATCGAACAATCCTTCGCTCGCGGTGATGCTGCCGTGGCACCGGACGTTCGTCTGCGCGATGCCCTGAGCAAACCGCTGGTTGCCCTGAAAGCCTGGGCCGACAGCAACAAGTTCGCCGACCTGAGCACCCTGTGCGTGCAGTACGCCGCCCAGTCGCAAAGCGGTATCACCCGTGTACTGGCCGGCCCGACCGGCGAGAAGAACAGCTACGCGATCCTGCCACGCGAGCACGTGCTGTGCCTGGCGGACATCGAAGGTGATCTGCTGACCCAGCTCGCTGCGGTGCTGGCGGTGGGCGGTTCGGCGGTCTGGCCGGAATCCGACACCAGCAAGGCATTGTTCGCACGCCTGCCGAAGGAGATTCAGGCGCGGATCAAACTGGTTTCCGACTGGAACAAGGACGACGTGGTGTTCGATGCAGTTCTGCATCACGGCCATTCCGACCAGTTGCGCGCGGTCTGCCAGCAGATCGCCAAGCGTACCGGCGCCATCGTCGGGGTTCAGGGCCTGTCCCAGGGCGAGACCAACATTGCGCTGGAGCGTCTGGTGATCGAGCGCGCATTGAGCGTCAACACTGCGGCAGCGGGTGGTAACGCCAGCCTGATGACCATCGGTTAATCGCCGACTCTGTCAGCAGCATAAAAAATGGGCGCCCTCACCGGCGCCCATTTTTTTGGCCTCTCCATCACCGTTATCAATCTTCCTGTTCAGCCTTTATTCGCACGCCTAGACTCGGTCCATTCCAAAAAAAGGTAGGCCGCCATGTCCGAGACGCTGCTCAGTTCCCGCAATCTGGCTTTCGAGCTGTACGAAGTCCTCGATGCCGAGGGCCTGACCCGGCGCGAGCGGTTTGCCGAACACAACCGCGAAACCTTCGATGCCGCCATCGGCACGGCGCGCAACATCGCCGAGAAGTACTTCGCACCGCACAACCGCAAGGGCGACGAAAACGAGCCGCGCTACGAGAACGGTCAGGCGATTCTGATTCCCGAAGTGAAACCGGCGGTGGATGCCTTCCTCGAAGCCGGATTCCTCAACGCCGCGCGCAGTTTCGACGCCGGCGGCATGCAACTTCCTACATTGCTGTCTCAGGCCTGCTTCGCACACTTCCAGTCGGCGAACGCGGCTTCGACCTCGTACCCGTTCCTGACCATGGGCGCGGCCAACCTGATCGAAAGCTTCGGCACCGAAGAGCAGAAGCAGCGCTTCCTGCAACCGATGATCGACGGTCGCTTCTTCGGCACCATGGCCCTGACCGAACCCCATGCCGGTTCGTCGCTGTCGGATATTCGCACACGCGCCGAACCTGCATCCGACGGCACCTATCGCCTCAAGGGCAACAAGATCTTCATCTCCGGTGGTGATCACCCGCTTTCGGAAAACATTGTGCACATGGTGCTGGCCAAGCTGCCGGACGCACCGGCCGGGGTGAAGGGGATTTCGCTGTTCATCGTGCCGAAGTTTCTGGTCAACGATGACGGCAGTCTCGGCAAGCGCAACGACGTGTTGCTGGCCGGGCTGTTTCACAAGATGGGCTGGCGCGGCACCACGTCCACGGCGCTGAACTTCGGCGATAACGGTGAGTGCGTCGGCTATCTGGTGGGCAAGCCGCATCACGGCTTGAGCTACATGTTCCAGATGATGAACGAGGCGCGAATCGGCGTCGGCATGGGCGCGGTGATGCTCGGTTACGCCGGTTACCTGTATTCACTGGAATACGCCCGCGAACGACCGCAAGGCCGGGTACCGGACAGCAAGGATCCGACGACGGCGCCGGTGGCGATCATTCAGCACGCGGATGTCAGACGCATGCTGCTGACGCAGAAATCCTACGTCGAAGGTGCGTTCGATCTCGGCCTGTATGCGGCGCGGCTGTTTGATGACACCACTACGCTGGAAACCGAAGCCGAGCGCAAACAGGCGCATGAGCTGCTGGACTTGCTGACCCCGATCGTCAAATCCTGGCCATCGGAGTTCTGCCTCAAGGCCAACGCACTGGCGATCCAGATTCTCGGCGGCCACGGTTACACCCGCGAATACCCGGTGGAGCAGTATTACCGCGACAACCGACTGAACCCGATCCACGAAGGCACCCACGGCATTCAGTCGCTGGACTTGCTGGGACGCAAACTGGCGCAGAACGGTGGCGCCGGGCTCAAGCAACTGATCCGCCTGATTGCCGACACCGCCGAACGCGCGGTGGCGTACGAATCGTTGACCGCATTGCGTGAGCCGCTGGAGAAACTGGTCGCACGCCTGCAGAGCGTGACCATCGGCCTGCTGACGGATCTGGCCCAGGGCAAGGTCAACAGCAGCCTGGCGAATTCGGCACTGTACCTGAAGGTGTTCGGGCACGCGGTGGTTGGCTGGCGCTGGCTGGAGCAGGCGATTCGGGCTGAGGAAGGTTTGGCCAAGGGTAATGCGGCGGATGTCGACTTCTATAAGGGCAAGTTGCAGGCGGCGCGGTATTTTCTGACGTGGGAAGTGCCGGGTTGCCAGCATGAGCTGGCGTTGCTGGAGGCGCGGGATGATACGTGTCTGGCAATGCAAAATGAGTGGTTCTAAAGCCGGCCCTCACCCCAGCCCTCTCCCGGAGGGAGAGGGAGCCGACCGGGGGATGCTTCAGAAGCACATCGACCTGAAGGAGCGTCACCGAATCCATAATCGACTGGATTTCTCAGGTCGACGTATAGCGCAAGATACCTCGGTCAGTTCCCTCTCCCTCTGGGAGAGGGCTAGGGTGAGAGGGCCCTTGGCGTTCAATACATCAAGTGAGTTTGAACCCACCCATCTGCCGCGCCAGATCATCCGCCAATCGCTGCAACATCTGACAATCCTCACGACAAGCCCGAACCTCCCCCGCCGTCGCCCGGGCCAGATCGGAAATCCCCTGCACGTTGCGGTTGATCTCTTCCGTTACCGCCGACTGCTCCTCCGTCGCCGTCGCCACCTGATGGTTCATGTCGCTGATGCGCTCGACTTGCCCGGTAATCGCGGTCAGCGACGCTCCGGTGCGCTGGCTCGATTCAACCCCGGTCCCCGTCGCGGCCTGACCGGTGCGCATGGATGACACCGCATTCTCCGCCCCCTGCTTGAGGCTGCCGATCATCTGCTGAATCTCGTCGGTAGAAGCCTGAGTCCGGCGCGCCAAGGTGCGGACTTCATCCGCCACCACCGCAAAACCACGTCCCATGTCCCCGGCCCGCGCCGCTTCAATCGCCGCGTTCAGCGCCAACAGATTGGTCTGCTCGGAAACACCGCGAATCACCGCCAATACTTGATCAATCGACGCCACCTGATGCGCCAGTTCACCCACCGCTCCCGCCGCAACGCCGATTTCATCGGACATGCTTTCTATATGGCGAATCGAGCCGCCAACCACTTCCCGCGCCTGCATCGCTTCATCACGCGCCGTTTGCGAGGCGAGCGCGGCATTGCCGGCGTTCTGGGCGATTTCCTGCACGGTCAGGCCCATTTCGTGAACGGCAGTGGCGACCATGTCGGTCATTTCCTGCTGGCGGCCGGAGCGCTCGGCGGTGTTATCCACAACCCTGGCCACTTGGCCGACGGCGACACGCAGACGCTCGCTGGTGGTCAGCACTTCGCCGATCATCCCGCGCTGGCTGTCGAGGAAACGGTTGAAGCCGCGAGCCAGGTCGCCCAGCTCATCGGCGCGGCTGGAATCTAACCGATGGGTCAAATCTCCACCACCGCTACCGATTGCTACCAGTGCGGCTGTTACCTGACGAATCGGTCGCACCAATCCCTGAGCCAGCCAGATCACCAGCGCCAGGCAAACCAGCGCCACCGCCAGACCGATGCCGCTGCTCATCCACATCGCCCGTCGGGCTTCGGCGTAGATCTGCGACTGTGGCACTTCGGCCACCAGGGTCCAGCCGAGATCACGCAAAGGCAGGCTGAAGGCGAGGAAGTCTTCGCCGTCGCGCTGGAAGCTGCTGTTGGTCGCCACTTTGTGGCCCATGACCGCTTGCGCCGCGTTGGCGCCGATCTGCTCCGTGAGGGTGCGCTTGCCGCTGAATTGCGCCTCGGGATGGACCTGGATCAAACCGTCGGAACGCACGAGATAGACCTTGCCGCGCTCGCCAAAGCTGAAATTGTGGATCAACTCCGACAGCTCTTTCATGCTCAGCCCGAGCCCCGCGACACCCACCACTTTGCCGGCCTGCTCGACCTTCAAATCGATGAACAGCGCCAGCTCTCCGGTGGCCCCATCGTTGTCGATGTTCAGGGTGCGTGGCTGATTGCTGTCGAGGAAAGAGTAAAACCAGGCATCGGCCGGTTTGGATCGGCTGAGGGTGCGATCCAGACCTTTTTCGGTGATGTAGTGATTGGATTCGGTGCCGATGATCAGCGCCGTGAAAGCCTTGTGTTCGGCGCGGATGCCTTCCAGATACTGCGCGAAGCCTGCTGTTTTGGCGGAGTCTTCACCAGTGGCCAGCCAGTCGCGGACCATGGTGTTGCTGGCGATGTCCTTGGCGGCGGTGAGGGGCTGAACGAGGATTCGTTCGATATCGTTGCGCGTCGCTTCGATGCTCGATGGCAACGCCTGTTCGACCAGATAGCTCTGGGCGAGGCGGTTGACCACCAGGGTATAAATGCCAACCACGATCAGGATGCTGACCAGCAGGGCGGTGCCCATACCGAGGATCAGCTGCCATTGAATACTGCGACGCCAGAACTGCATGGAGCACCCCTCCAGGAATAAGAAGGAGAAAATGCTGCAACAGTCGTGCCGATTGTATACATCATAATTGACAATCCAGAAGACCTACTGTGCGCAATCCTAAAAACTGAAGTTAACCTTCCTATCGAAGAGTCTTCTGGCAGCGAGTTACTGTATGAATCAACACCTGTCATATATGACAGGTTACAAATAAAGAAATGAATTCCACAATAAAAAACCTGGAACAGTCCAAGTTACTTTCAAGCATTCAATACGACCAGAATAACTTATTTATTCGAGGTAAAAATCATGAATCATGAAACGAAGATCCACGATGGAACCAGCGGATCTAAATCGTACTTTGAAGCTTTCCAAAAAATGGCTCGTAGCATATCCGTCGGAGATCTAGTAACGCTTCACGAAGGAAGTGGAACCGAAGTTGTGTACCAAAAAATCTACTCTTACAGGGTGGTTGCTGGAGTGGAGGAATTCGTTGTTGGACTTGGTACTGCACCGAAACTAATCACACCTTAACTGAGTAAAACTGAGTCCGGAGTTCCTGACCGGAACTCCACTCACAATCAAATTTGCGAACTAGTGGAGCGTCCAAAATCCTAGCCCACAGATAAAAACATCATTCCCGACCAATCGTCTTGGCAATCGTCTCGACCGTGGCGCTGACTTGCTCTTGGTAACGCTCGAGTTCTTCCTGATGCTGCTTCTTCATTTCAATCTGCTGCGAGCACAGATTCATCGCCGCCAGCACCAGCAGGCGGTCGCCGATCAGGGTCGGGTATTTGCGCTTGGTGTCGGCCAGTGCGGCCTTGAGCATCAATGCAGCGTCCAGCAGGGTCTGTTCTTCCCCGGCCGGTGCCTTGATCGAATAGTCCTCCCCCATGATGGAGATGACTTTTACCCCTGCTGTGCCGTGGTTCATGCGCTGACAGGACCTGCGTTGACGCGATCAACCAGGGCCTGGATGCGTGCGGCGGTGGCGCCGTGCTTTTCTTCCTGTTCCATCAGGCTCAGTTGCAGGCTCTCGTTTTCATCCTTGGCCTGGGCCAGTTCCGTGGACAGGGTCTGGTTGGTTTCCGACAGTGTCTGGTTCTGTTGCACCAGGTCGCTGACGAGCTGTTCCAATTGGCTGAGGGATGCTTCCAACATTTTGATATTCCAGGGCTTTTTCAAAGGGCGCGTACGATAAAGAAAAGTCGTCGTGGATGCCAGGATTAAACCGGCGCAAGGCCTTGATTTTCCTGGCAGTCGACCATTCCTGCGAGTGTTAGAGACTGTGATCTGCCGATCTGGTTCCTGCACTTCGTCGCCCGACCCCTTATGCGACAAATACGCGCACCGCCTCAAGACTTTAGTCGTATGACCGATAAGTCATCCAACAGCAGTCTCAGCCCGCATGGATGCGGCCCTTCCCTGGTAATCGCACCATGTCCCTTCGCAATATGAATATCGCCCCCCGGGCGTTCACCGGCTTCGCCCTGATCGGCGGCCTGATGCTGATTCTCGGCGTGTTCGCCCTGAACCAGATGAGCAAGATCCGCGGCGCCGCCGAAAACATCACCACCACCAGCGTGCCGAGCATCAAGAACCTCGACGAGTTCACCCAACTGACCTTGCGTCTGCGGGTGCTGTCGTACCGCTTGCTGGTGAACCGCGAGCCGGATATCCAGCAGAAAACCGTCGAGCTGCTGGAAATGCGCAACCAGCAGATCCGCAAGGCCCAGACCGATTACGAGCCGTTGATCGGCAGCCCGCAGGAACGTGCGGCCTACGATCAATACGTGCAGTTGCTGGGCCAGTACCGCCAGATCGAAGACCGGATGAAAACCCTGTCGCGCAACAATCAGGTGGATGAGCTGCGCAACCTGCTGAACACCGAATTGCTGAACAACTCCGAAGCAATGAACACCGTGCTCAACCGCCTGATGCAGATCAACGGCGAGCAGATCAGCCAGACCAACCAGCAAGCCGCCGAGCAGTTTTCTTCGGCCTTCAGTCTGGTGGTGACGCTGTTGGTGATCGCCACCGGCCTGACTTTCCTGTTCGCCTGGCTGCTGACCCTGAGTATCACCAAGCCGATTTCCAAAGCGCTGGATGCAGCGGAAACCATCGCTGAAGGCAACCTGACCCAGCCGATCCACGTTGACGGCACCGACGAAGCCGGGCGCCTGCTGGCAGCAATGGCCAAGATGCAGTCGAAGCTGCGCGACACCCTGCTGCGGATTTCCGGCTCAGCGACTCAACTGGCGTCCGCCGCTGAAGAATTGAACAGCGTCACCGACGAAAGCGCCCGTGGCCTGACCCAGCAGAACAATGAAATCGAGCAGGCCGCCACGGCGGTCAACGAGATGACCAGTGCTGTTGAAGAAGTCGCACGCAACGCGGTCAGCACCTCGGAAGCCTCGAAGAACGCCACCACCTCCGCCGGCGACGGTCGTGATCTGGTGCAGGAAACCGTCAGTGCCATCGAACGCATGAGCGCCGACGTACAGAGCACCGCGACCCTGATCGGCGATCTGGCCAACGAATCCCGCGACATCGGCAAGGTGCTGGACGTGATCCGTGGCCTGGCTGACCAGACCAACCTGCTGGCACTCAACGCCGCCATCGAAGCGGCCCGTGCCGGTGAAGCCGGTCGTGGTTTTGCCGTGGTGGCGGACGAAGTTCGCGCCCTGGCGCACCGCACCCAGCAGTCGACCAGCGAAATCGAGCGCATGATCGGCAGCATCCAGAGCGGCACCGAGCACGCCGTGGATTCGATGCGCAACAGCACCGAGCGCGCCGAGTCGACCCTGAACATCGCCCGTGGCGCCGGCCTGTCGCTGGACACCATCAACACCGCCATCGTCGAAATCAACGAGCGCAACCTGGTGATCGCCAGCGCCGCCGAAGAACAGGCGCAGGTAGCGCGGGAAGTGGATCGCAATCTGGTGAACATCCGCGATCTGTCGGTGCAATCGGCGACCGGCGCGAATCAGACCAGTGCGGCGAGCAACGAGCTGTCGCGTCTGGCGCTGGATCTGAACAATATGGTTGGGCGGTTCAGCCTGTAATTTTGAGATCAAGATCAAGATCAAGATCAAGATCAAAAGCTACCCCCTCACCCCAGCCCTCTCCCCCTAAAGGGGGCGAGGGGGAAAGGGAGCAGATCGGGGGCTTTTCAGATCCTGAGTTCGACTCGGAATTTCAGGTCGCCGTAGCTCACAAAAACACCACGATCAGTCCCCTCTCCCTCCGGGAGAGGGCTAGGGTGAGGGCAGCAATCGTGCGCCGAACGCGAATCCGCATACCCCACTGAAAAAGCTTTTTGACAGCATCACATTTCAACAGGTTAGAATCGCTGGCACGCAGACTGCATGGTCAGTTTGTGCCCGTCTTTCCGCTTCTGGAGTACTGCCTTTGAATGCGACGACCATCAACAGCCTGTTCTTGATCGGCGCGTTGCTGGTAGGTGCGAGCATTCTTGTCAGTTCCCTTTCGTCACGTCTCGGCATCCCGATTCTGGTGATCATCCTCGCGGTCGGCATGACCGCCGGGGTCGATGGCGGCGGCATCATTTTCGATAACTACCCGACGGCCTATCTGGTCGGCAACCTCGCACTGGCGGTGATTCTGCTCGACGGCGGCTTGCGAACCCGAGTATCCAGTTTCCGCGTGGCCTTGTGGCCGGCCCTGTCGCTGGCCACGGTCGGCGTACTGATAACCACCGGCCTCACCGGCATGGCCGCCGCCTGGCTGTTCGACCTTAATCTGATCCAGGGCCTGCTGATCGGCGCCATCGTCGGCTCGACGGACGCCGCAGCGGTGTTCTCGCTGCTCGGCGGCAAAGGCTTGAACGAGCGGGTGACCGCCAGCCTGGAAATCGAATCCGGCAGCAACGACCCGATGGCGGTGTTCCTCACCGTGACCCTGATCGACATGCTCGCCAGCGGCCAGACCGGCCTGCACTGGAGCCTGCTGACCCACCTGATCCGCGAGTTCGGCATCGGTGGCGTGATCGGACTCGGTGGCGGCTGGCTGATGCTGCAACTGGTCAACCGGATCAACCTTGCCACCGGCCTCTATCCGATCCTGGTGATCGCCGGCGGTCTGGTGGTGTTCGCCCTGACCAACGCCCTGCACGGCAGCGGCTTCCTTGCCGTTTACCTGTGCGGCCTGGTGATCGGCAACCGTCCGGTGCGCAGCCGCCACGGCATCCTGCACATGCTCGACGGCATGGCGTGGCTGGCACAGATCGGCATGTTCCTGGTGCTGGGGCTACTGGTCACTCCGCATGACTTGCTGCCGATCGCCCTGCCGGCCCTGGGCCTGGCGCTGTGGATGATTCTGTTTGCGCGGCCGCTGTCGGTGGTGGTCGGCTTGCTGCCGTTCAAGGCCTTCCACGGTCGCGAAAAGGCCTTCATTTCCTGGGTCGGCCTGCGTGGCGCGGTACCGATCATTCTGGCGGTGTTCCCGTTGATGGCCGGGCTGCCGAATGCGCAGCTGTACTTCAACCTCGCGTTCTTCATCGTGCTGGTGTCCTTGCTGGTGCAGGGCACGAGCCTGCCGTGGGTGGCCAGACTGCTCAAGGTGACGGTGCCGCCGGAACCTGCGCCGATTTCACGCTCGGCCCTGGAAGTGCACATCACCAGCGAGTGGGAGCTGTTCGTCTACAAGCTCGGCGCGGAGAAATGGTGCATCGGTTCACCCCTGCGGGAGCTGAAAATGCCCGAAGGTACCCGTATCGCAGCCCTGTTTCGTGGTCAGCAACTGCTCCATCCGTCGGGTAGTACAGTGCTGGAAGTCGATGATTTGCTGTGTGTTATCGGCCATGAACACAACCTGCCGGCCCTCGGTAAACTGTTCAGCCAGGCACCACAGCGGGGCCTCGATCTGCGTTTCTTCGGCGACTTCGTACTCGAAGGAGACGCCCAGCTCAAAGCGGTTGCGGCCCTTTATGGCCTGTCGGCCGACGGCATCGATCCGGACATGACCCTGGGCCACTTCATCGCCCAGAAAGTCGGCGGTGCACCGATCGTTGGCGACCAGGTGGAATGGAACAATACCCACTGGACGGTGGCGGTCATGGAGGGGAACAAGATCGCCAAAGTGGGCGTCAGATTCCCCGAAGGAAGTCGCCCGGGCCCCGGGCTCTTCCTCTAAACTGCCTCCACTCTCACTTGCTTGACCGGTCTCTATGCCTACCCTGCGCTCCTTTTTCCTCGCGGCCCTGCTGGGCCTGAGTCTTACTGTCGGCCCGCTGCAGGCCGCAGAACCGCCGTCCAGCGAAGCCGTGCAGGCGAACCTGGACAAGCTCACCGACAGCAAACTGCCCGAGGCCGACAAAAAGGCCCTGCAAACGCTCCTGCAAAACACGCTGAACCAGCTCAACAACCGGCGTGACTACGATCAGAAGCTGATCGACCTCAAGCAGCAACTGGCCACGGCGCCGAAGCAGACCATCGAGAACACCCGCGAACTGGCACGTCTCAAGGCCACCGCCGTGGTACCGGTAGCGCAGCGTTTCACCAAAGAGAACATCCAGCAGCTGGAACAGATCCTCACCGAGCGCTCGACCCAGCAAAGCGACCTGCAAAAAGCCCTGGCAGACGCCAACAGCCTGATCATCACCGCCCAGACTCGTCCGGAGCGCGCCCAGGCAGAAATCGCCAGCAGCCAGACCCGCATCCAGCAGATCAACAGCATCCTCAAGACCGGCAAGGACAGTGGCAAGACCCTGAGTGCCGAGCAACGCGACCTGCTCAACTCCGAGCTGGCAGCGCTCAATGCACTGATCCCGTTGCGTCGCCAGGAACTGGCCGGTAACAACCAGTTGCAGGATCTGGGCAACAGCCAGCATGACCTGCTCACGGAAAAGTCCGACCGTCTGGACCACGAGATCCAGGAACTGCAGACCCTGATCAACCAGAAGCGTCTGACCCTGTCTCAGGAAACCGTGACACAGCAGTCGATCGAGGCTCAGAAGTCCGGCAGCAGCACCCTGCTCGCCACTGAAAGCGCGGCCAACCTCAAACTCTCCGACTACCTGCTCAAGAGCACCGACCGCCTCAACGAGCTGACCCAGCAGAACCTGCAGACCAAGCAGCAACTGGACAGCGTGACCCAGAGCGACTCGGCCCTCGACGAGCAGATCAACGTGCTCAAGGGCAGCCTGTTGCTGTCGAAGATTCTCTATAAACAGAAGCAGGCGCTGCCACGCCTCAAGGTCGACCGCGACCTGGCGGACCAGATCGCCGACATTCGCCTGTACCAGTTCGAAATCAACCAACAGCGCGAACAACTGAGCAATCCGGCGACTTATGTCGACACCCTGCTGTCCACCCAGCCGCCAGAGCAAGTCACACCGCAACTTCGCAAAAACCTGCTGGATCTGGCCAATACCCGCGTCGATCTGCTGGAGCGGCTGAGTCGCGAACTGAGCGCGATGCTCAATGAATCGATCACCCTGCAACTGAACCAGAAGCAACTGCTGAGCACCGCGCAAAGCCTGCGCGCGACCCTCGACGAGCAGATGTTCTGGATTCCCAGCAACAAGCCGCTGGACTCCGAGTGGCTGCGCGGTGTGCCGGAGCGCCTGAAACGCCAGATCGACACCTTGCCCCTGGCCTCCAGCCTTAGCGAACTGACCGACGGCCTGACCCAGCGCCCGCTGCTGTTCCTGCCGCTGGCACTGCTGATCGGCGCCTTGCTGTGGCGGCGCAAGCAGCTGTATGCACGCCTGAACAAGGTTCACCAGGACATCGGCCACTTCAAGCGCGACAGCCAGTGGCACACGCCTCAGGCGATCCTGATCAACATCCTGCTGGCGATGCCGGTGGCGCTGGGCCTGGCGTTGTGCGGGCTGGCACTGCAGATCGACGCCCGTGGCCAGAACGCCAACATGGGCGCCGCCCTGCTGCAAATGGGTCAGGCGTGGCTGGTGTTCTACACCGCTTACCGGATCCTTGCGCCGGGTGGTGTGGCTGAACTGCACTTCCGTTGGGAGAAACCGCAGGTCGAATTCCTTCAGGGCTGGGTACGTCGCCTCGGCCTGGTCGTCATGGCTCTCGTGGCGGTGGTGGCAGTCGCCGAACTGCAGCCGGCGGCGCTGGCCGATGACGTCATCGGCATGCCGGTAGTGCTGACTTGCTACGCGCTGATGGCGTGGCTGCTCAGTCGCCTGCTGATCAGCAGCCCGACCCACGAAAACGCCTCGCTGTTCCGCAAGGCCGTGGGGATCATGTTCACCCTGCTGCCTATCGCGCTGTTCGTCGCGGTGTGCTTCGGCTACTACTACACCGCGCTGAAACTCAGCGACCGTTTGATCAATACCCTGTACCTGCTGATGTTCTGGCTGGTGATCGAAGCCACGTTCGTCCGTGGTCTGGCGGTCGCGGCACGCCGTCTTGCCTACCAGCGCGCCCTGGCCAAACGTCAGGCAGCGAAGGAAGCCGGCGACGGCGAAGCGGTGATCGAAGAACCGACCCTCGACATCGAGAAGGTCAACGAACAGTCCCTGCGTCTGATCCGTCTGGCCCTGCTCGGCGGTTTCATCGCCGCGCTGTACTGGGTCTGGGCCGACCTGATCACCGTGTTCTCGTACCTCGACAACATCACCCTCTACGAATACACCAGCGGCACCGGCGCCAACATGAGCATGGTGCCGATCAGCATCGGCGACATGCTCGGCGCGCTGATCATCATCGGCATTACCTTTGCGCTCGCACGCAACTTGCCGGGCCTGCTTGAAGTGTTTGTGCTGTCGAAACTCAATCTGGCCCAGGGCAGTGCCTACGCGACCACCACGCTGCTGTCCTACGTGATCGCCGGGGTCGGCTTCGTCTCCACCCTGTCGACCCTCGGCGTGAGCTGGGACAAGTTGCAATGGCTGGTGGCGGCGCTGTCGGTCGGCCTCGGTTTCGGTATGCAGGAGATCTTCGCGAACTTCATCTCCGGCATCATGATCCTGTTCGAACGCCCGGTGCGGATCGGCGACACCATCACCATCGGCAACCTGTCGGGCACCGTGAGCAAGATCCGCATCCGCGCCACGACCATCACCGACTTCGACCGCAAGGACATCATCGTCCCGAACAAGACGTTCATCACCGGGCAACTGATCAACTGGTCGCTGACCGACACCATCACCCGGGTCACGCTGAAACTCGGCGTTGATTACGGTTCGGATCTGGATCTGGTCAAGGAGCTGCTGCTCAAGGCCGCCCGGGAAAACCCGCGCGTGCTCAAAGAACCCGAGCCGCACGTGTACTTCCTCAACTTCGGCGAAAGCACCCTCGACCACGAGCTGCGCATGCACGTGCGCGACCTCGGCGACCGCAACCCGGTGATCGACGAGGTCAACCGCTTCATCAACCGCGAGTTCAAGAAACAGCACATCAATATCTCGTTCCGGCAGATGGAGGTGTACCTGAAGAACCTTCACGGTCAGGAGTACAAACTGGTGCCGGTCGAAGACGACAGCAAAACCATCGTGCCTGTCAGCGGCGAGCAAAAACCGCTGCAAGAGCCGCCGCCCGCCAAACTCGACTAACCGGACTAATCCCAGCAGAATGCTCGGACATTCTGCTGGAGCCGGCCCTTGAAAGCCCTCGACGAACTGACCTTCGACAACCGCTTCGCCCGCCTGGGCGATGCGTTCTCGGCCCATGTGCTGCCCGAACCGATCGACAACCCGCGACTGGTGGTCGCCAGCCCTGCGGCCCTCGCGCTGCTGGATCTGGAACCGGCGGCGGCTGACACCCAGGAATTCGCTGAACTGTTCGGCGGCCACAAGTTGTGGGCCGATGCCGAGCCACGGGCAATGGTCTATTCCGGGCATCAGTTCGGCGGCTACACCCCGCAACTGGGCGATGGTCGCGGGCTGTTGCTGGGCGAGGTCTACAACGCCGCCGGCGAGCACTGGGACCTGCACCTCAAGGGCGCCGGGCAGACGCCGTTCTCGCGCATGGGCGATGGTCGTGCCGTGCTGCGTTCGTCGATTCGTGAGTTTCTCGCGTCCGAAGCGCTGTATGCGCTGAACATCCCGTCTTCACGCGCCGCCTGCGTGATCGGTTCCGACACCCCGGTGTGGCGTGAGAAACAGGAGCGAGCCGCGATGGTGCTGCGCCTGGCGCCGAGCCACATTCGCTTCGGCCATTTCGAATATTTCTATTACACCAAGCGTCCCGAGCAGCAGAAACTGCTCGGCGAGCACGTGCTGGCGATGCACTTCCCCGAGTGCCTGGAGCAGCCGGAACCCTATCTGGCGATGTTCCGCGAAATCGTCGAACGCAACGCCGAACTGATCGCCAAGTGGCAGGCCTACGGTTTCTGCCACGGGGTGATGAACACCGACAACATGTCGATCCTCGGCATCACCTTCGACTTCGGTCCGTTCGCCTTCCTCGACGACTTCGATGCGAACTTCATCTGCAACCATTCCGATGATCAGGGACGCTACTCGTTCAGCAATCAGGTCCCCGTCGGCCAGTGGAACCTCAGCGCCCTGGCCCAGGCCCTGACGCCGTTCATCAGCGTTGAAGCCCTGCGCGAAACCCTCGGTCTGTACCTGCCGCTGTTCCAGGCCCATTACCTCGACCTGATGCGCCGCCGTTTCGGCTTCACCACGGCCGAGGACGAGGACCAGCAACTGCTGGAGCAACTGCTGCAATTGATGCAGAACAGCGGCGTCGATTACACCTTGTTCTTCCGTCGTCTGGGCGAAGAATCAGCAGACCAGGCGGTTGCCCGGCTGCGCGATGACTTTGTGGATATCCGAGGCTTCGACGCCTGGGGCGAGCGGTATGTCGACCGCGTCGCACGGGATGGCGCCACCGATCAGGAACAGCGCCGTGCGCGGATGCATGCGGTGAATCCGTTGTACATCCTGCGCAATTACCTGGCGCAGAAGGCGATTGATGCTGCCGAGCAAGGCGACTACTCGGAGGTGCGTCGTCTGCATGCGGTGTTGAGCAATCCATTCGAGGAACAGCCAGGAATGGAGAGCTATGCGGAACGGCCGCCGGAGTGGGGCAAGCATCTGGAGATCAGTTGTTCGTCGTGAGGAGGCTCAATCCAACGGATCGATTGCGCTGACTACCCGAGCGACGATGTCCACCATCGTCACGTCGTCCAGTCGCTCGATAAACTTCGCGCTTCCCTCTCGTACACGCTGTTCGATATCAAAGCTACGAACCTGATTACACACCGCGACACCATTGGTTTCGTGACCAGAAATGGTCACGGCCAATCCCGAGGTTCGACTGAAATTGCCGCCGCTGGTGATCGGTACGGTCATGCTGACGCCCAAAGCATTTATCTCCCGAGGAGTGATGACTACAAAACGATGCCTGTTCATCATCTCCCGCCCGGCCACGGGATTGGGATCAATCCAGTAAACATCTCCACGCTGCGGGGGCTGTCGACGCACCATCAACCCAGCTCCCTGCCAACAGGCTCACCTTCGCGAGCTTCGGCAGTTTGAGCATTCAGTTCTTGGAACTGCTCAGCGCCTTCTAGCAGCTCGACCAAGCTATAACGCTTGCGAGCAAGAGGCGCCACGGGGCGAGCTATCAACTCCCCTTCAACCACATTCAGTTCCAGTTGAGCTCCCACATCCAAATGCAACAGCTTCAACAGCGTTGGTGGAATCGTTATGACTGCAGCGCCTCCCTGACGGCGAATTCTGGACGTTACGGACATGAAGTCACTCCGATCCGGTAAATGGAAATCATCGATCTCTCGATTTGTGCAACAAAAGTAGCACGCAGATACAGTCAAAGCGATCTCCTCACGACGAGCGTCAAAAACAGGAATTTGCTTTCAGCCTAGACATCAATCGAAAGGTGGCCGGCGAAAAACTGTGACGATTCAAGACATTGATAAATGACTCCCTCGACACCAGATCAGTGACATCAACTGCTCAATCGAGACCTATCATGACCGACCCACTCCTCATCCCCTGCCCCTCCTGCAACGGCCTCAACCGCATTCCCGCCGAACGCCTCAACGATCATCCGAAATGCGGGCGCTGCAAGTCCGAGGTGCTGTTGAACAAGCCGATCGACCTCAAGCAAGGCGATTACGCCAGCCAGATCAAGGGCGATCTGCCGTTACTGGTGGACGTGTGGGCGGACTGGTGCGGGCCGTGCAAGTCGTTTGCGCCAGTGTTCGAGCAGGCGGCGGCGCAGCTGGCGGGTAAATGCCGGTTGGCCAAGCTGGATAGCGAAGCCAATCAGCAGTTGTCGGCGCAGTTGGGGATTCGTTCGATTCCGAGCCTGATCCTGTTCAAAAATGGCCGTGAAGTGGCGCGGCAGAGCGGCGCGTTTCCGCTACCGCAATTGATGGCATGGTTGCGCAGTCAGGGCATCTGACACAAAACCAGCGTGGGAGCTTGCTCCCACGCTGGTTTTTTCAGGCGTCTTCGAGCAGGTTGTGCAGCTCGACGAACTGTTGCGTCAGCTTGTGCCGCGGGTCGAGATGGATCAGTGGTGTGCTGGCCTGGTGCGATTCGCGCATGCGCACTGAGCTGGCGAGGTAAACCGGCAACACCGGCAACCCTTCGGCGATCAATTCGTCGAGCATCTGCTGCGGCAGGCTGGCCCGGGCCTGGAACTGGTTGACCACGATGCCTTCGACTTCCAGGCCTTCGTTGTGGTCGTCCTTCAACTCTTCGATCTCCGACATCAGCCCGTACAGCGCCTGGCGGGAAAAACTGTCGCAATCGAAGGGAATCAGCACACGATCAGCGGCAATCAGTGCAGATACCGCATAAAAATTCAAGGCGGGCGGGGTATCGAGGTAGATGCGGTCGTATTCGCCGTCCAGCTCTTCCAGCAACTTACGCAGCTTATTGATCTTGTGCTTGGCCTCGAGCTTGGGCTGCAGGTCGGCCAGCTCCGCCGTGGCGGTGATGATGTGCAGGTTGTCGAACGGTGTTTCGTAGATATCGGCCTTGTTCTTCTTGGAGAACGGGCCCGAGGACAGGGTCTGCTTGAAGAAGTCGGCGATGCCCATCGGAATGTCATTACCGGTGAGCCCGGTCAGGTACTGAGTGGAGTTGGCCTGGGCATCGAGGTCGACCAACAGCGTGCGATAACCTTCGCTGGCGCTGACCGCCGCCAGATTGCAGGCGATGCTGGATTTGCCCACGCCACCTTTCTGATTGAACACCACGCGCCGCATGACAAAACCTCCGTGTATCAAAGAATGACCGAGTGTAGTGGTGCCCGGCCCCGCTTCGCTACCTTCGCGGACACGGACTACAGGGTCAGGCGCAAATATCTCAATAGTCACGGCGCAAATGCTGCCTTCGACCGCCGATATGCCCGACAGACAATCCCTTCACAATCCGGATAATGGCCAAGTGATATTTTTTGCCATGTACCCTTCGGTCCATTTCAGAGCGCAAAATGTAACCAGCATTTGCTACACACTCGTCGCACCGGGATAATGCGCGCCACCCGGCGCCAAGCGCCACGCCACTTTCGGCAAGGTCAGCTCCTCTGTGGCTTTGGCAGAACCGCGTCAAAAACAGCCCGCAGGGGCGGGATGAATGTCCGTGATCAACTTCAACATCGCCCAATGGCGCGCCTGGGCTCCCGGGCTCGACAGCGTGGACGCCTGGCAAGCCTGGAGCCGACAGCCGGTCGTGCTCCCGAGCAGCGATGCCGCGCCCGATGTGTCGTTCCTTCCCGCCATGCAGCGCCGCCGTCTCAGCCGCCTGGCGCGGATGGCCTTCAGTGTTGGCTGGCCACTGGCCGACGGGCGCGAAAACCTGCCGCTGGTCTTCGTCTCGCGTCACGGCGAAACGCCGCGCACCTTCGACATCCTCAGTGACCTGGCCAATGAGCAGCCGTTGTCACCGACCCAGTTCAGCCTCTCCGTGCACAACGCGATCATCGGCCTGTGGTCGATCATGCGCGGCGAAACCAGCGAGATGACGGCCCTCGCCGCCGCTGGCGACGGGCTCGAACACGGTGTGCTGGAAGCCGCCGCCCTGCTGGACGAAGGCGCGCCCGCCGTACTGTTGGTGATCACCGAAGAACAGCCGCCCGATGCCTATTCGGCATGGATCGATGACGTGCCGTTTCCGTACGCGGTGGGCTTGTTGTTGACCCCCGGTACCGACTGGCGGCTGACCCTGAACAGCGCCCCAGAAGCACTGTCCAAAGCGCAATGGCCCCATGCACTGAATCTGCTGCAAACCCTGCTCGGCCAGCAAACCCTTTGCCAACATGCCTGGAAAAATCGTGTATGGACCTGGCAACGCAGCCCGTGACCGAAAAGCACCGCGACGCCTACTACTGGCGTCTGCTGGCCACTGCCATCAGCTTCGCCCTGTTCGGGCTGGGCGGGCTGTGCCTGCGTTTGCTGGTGTTTCCGCTGCTGGGCTGCCTGCCGGGCGACGCGAAAACCCATCGCGAGCGGGCGCGGCAGACCGTCAGTCGGCTGTTCTGGTTTTTCGTCCGGTTCATGGCCCGTACCGGCGTGTTGACCTACGACATCCAGGGTGCCGAACGCCTCGGTCGGCCGGGGCAGATGATCATCGCCAACCACCCGTCGCTGATCGATGTGGTGTTCCTGATCGGTCTGGTGCGCCACGCCAATTGCGTGGTGAAGAAAACGCTGTGGGAAAACCCTTTCACCCGTGGCCCGCTGCGCAGCACCGAGTACATCAGCAACGACGGCAGCATGGACATGCTCGATGCCGCCGCCGGCGCATTGCAGGATGGCCAGACCCTGATCATTTTCCCCGAAGGCACGCGCACCCAACCCGGTCAGGCCCCGGCCTTTCATCGGGGGGCTGCGGCCATCGCGCTGCGCGGTGCGAAAATCCTGACGCCGGTCATCATCAAGGTCAGCCCGACCACTTTGACCAAGGCCGAGCCGTGGTATCGCATCCCGAGCCGCCGTGTTCACTTCAGTTTTCGCGTCGGGGCCGATATAGACCCACAGACCTTTGCCGCACAAGGCCCTGCACCGCAGGCCTCGCGCAAGCTCAACGACTTTCTGCACCATTTTTTTATCAAGGAGCTCGCCGAAGATGAGCGATCTGCACCGTGAGATAAAACTGCTGATCATCGATGCCCTGGGCCTCGAAGACATCAGCGTCGACGACATCGGCGACGACCAGACACTGTTCGGCGAGGGCCTGGGCCTGGATTCCGTCGACGCTCTGGAACTCGGCCTGGCGATCCAGAAAAAGTACGGCATCAAGATCGACGCCGACGCCAAGGACACCCGCAACCATTTCACCAACGTGGCGAGCCTCGCGGCGTTCGTCACGGCAAAACAGGCAGCTTGAGACCGGACCATGCAAACTCGTGACGACATTTTCAACACCCTGCGCGATGCCCTGGTCGAGCTGTTCGAACTGGACCCGGCCCGTGTGAGCCTGGAATCGAACCTGTATCAAGACCTGGAAATCGACAGCATCGACGCGGTCGACCTGATCGACCACATCAAACGCCAGACCGGCAAGAAAATCGCCGCCGAGGAATTCAAGTCGGTGCGTACCGTCGGCGACGTGGTCGAGGCGGTCTACCGTCTGGTTCAACCGGCCGCATGAGCCGATTGATCGGCCTCGGCCTGCTGCTGGCGGGCCTGTTGTATCCCTTTGCGGTGTATTTCGGCATGGAGCACTTTGCGCCGTGGCAGTTCGGCCTGCTGCTGGGCAGCCTGTGGCTGGCCCGCGCCCTGACCGGCGAGCGCAAGCCCGGCAGTCTGTGGATGGCCTGCGTGGCCATCGTGTTCTGCCTGCTGCTGGCGCTGTTCGACAGCCCGCTGTTGCTGCGCTGGTATCCGGTGCTGATCAGCGGCTTCATGCTGGTGCTGTTCAGCCTGAGCCTGAAATACGGCCCGCCGATGGTCGAGCGTCTGGCGCGAATTCGCGAGCCGCAATTGCCGCCCGAGGCGATCCGCTACACCCGCCAGGTCACCGTGGCCTGGAGCGTGTTTTTTTTCTGTAACGGCTTGTGCGCGGCCCTGCTGACCCTTTGGGCGCCGCTGCACTGGTGGATGTTGTACACCGGCCTGATCTCCTACGGATTGATCGGCCTGATGTTTGCCATTGAATGGCTGATACGACAACGGGTAAGAGGTCGCCCATGAACTGGATAAAACTTGAGCAGCTGTTGCTCAAGGATCTGCCGCAGCGCGCCGTCACCGTCGCGCCGGCACTCGATCACGCACACTTGCGCGAGCAAGCCCTGAGCCTGGCCGCCGGCCTGCAAGCCAGGGGCGTGCGACGTCTGGCCGTGCACCTGGAAGATGCCGCGGAACTGGCGATCGCCCTGCTCGGTGCCTGGCGTGCCGGCGTCAGCGTCTTGCTGCCTTCGGATCTGCAAGCGCAGACCCGCCAGCGCTGGTCGCAAGAAGTCGACCTGTGGCTGACCGATCACGCGGACGACGCGCACCTGAGGGATTTGCAGGGCACCGCACTGACGGGTGCCGAACTGGATCTCGACCGGTGCCGCCTGAGCCTGTGCACCTCCGGCTCCAGCGGCGAGCCCAAGCGCATCGACAAATCCCTGCGGCAACTGGCCAACGAAGTCGAAGCCCTCGAGCAACTGTGGGGCGCGGATCTTGGCGAGGCCTGCATTATCGGCAGCGTTGCCACCCAACACATTTACGGTCTGTTGTTCCGTGTGTTGTGGCCGCTGTGTGCCGGGCGCGTATTTCTGCGCAAACAACTGGCCTTTCCTGAAGACATGCAACGCGCCAGCCGCGAACACCCGGCCTTCGCCTGGGTGGCCAGCCCGGCGCTGCTCAAACGCATGGGCGACAACCTCGACTGGCCGGCCCTGAGCGCCGTGCGCCGGGTGTTTTCCTCCGGCGGCGCGTTGCCGGCAGATGCTGCAAAAAGCCTGCACCAGCGCTTGCAGCAGTGGCCAACGGAAATCCTCGGCAGCTCGGAGACCGGCGGTATCGCCTGGCGTCAGGGCCAACAGCTGTGGCAGCCATTCGCTGGTGTCGAGCTGAGCCAGGACGGCGACGGCGCCCTGTTGATCGCCTCGCCGTACCTTCCCGCCGGGCATGTCGAACACACCGCCGATGCCGCACGCATCGAAGCCGATGGTCGCTTCGAACTGCTCGGGCGGCTGGACCGGATCGTCAAGCTGGAAGAAAAACGCATTTCCCTGCCGATGCTGGAACAAGCTCTGGTCGCCCACGATTGGGTCGCCGAAGCGCGGCTCGGTGTGGTGCAGGAAAACCGCGCGTCCCTCGGCGCCCTGCTGGTGCTCAGCGAATCCGGCCTGTTTGCCCTGCGTGAGCACGGCCGCCGCAGCCTCACCGAAACCCTGCGCCGTCACCTCGGCGAGCATTGCGAAGCCCTCGCCCTGCCCCGGCGCTGGCGCTTGCTGCGACAACTGCCGCTGAACCCTCAGGGCAAGCTGCCCCAGACAGATGTCGAAGCCTTGCTGCTGGCGCCGCGTCCGAAGGCACCGGAGGTTCTGGAACAGACCGAAACCGATGGCGAGTGGAGCCTGCAACTGAGCGTGCCGCCAGACCTCGCTTACTTCAGCGGTCACTTCCCCAAGGCCCCGGTGTTGCCCGGCGTGGTGCAGGTCGAGTGGGCGCTGAACCTTGGTCGGCAACTGTTGAACCTGTCCGGCGCGTTCGCCGGCATGGAAGTACTGAAGTTCCAGCAACTGGTGCGCCCCGGCGATGAAATCCAGCTGCATCTGCGCTTCGACCCTGAACGCGGCAAGCTGTATTTCGCCTACCGCAACGACACCGCGACCTGCTCCAGCGGGCGGATTCTGCTGGGGACTGGCAATGCATAATCCTTGCGCGGTCATCCCGGTCTACAACCACGAAACCGCGATCGCCACGGTGGTCGATGCCCTGCTCGCCCAAGGCTTGCCGTGCATTCTGGTGGACGACGCCAGCAGCAAATCCTGTGCAGCCGTGCTGGATGTGCTGGCCGAACGCGAGCGGGTGTACCTGGTGCGCCTCACCACCAATCAGGGTAAGGGCGGCGCAGTGATGACCGGCCTGCGTGAAGCGGCGCGACTGGGTTTCAGCCATGCCTTGCAGGTCGACGCCGACGGTCAGCACGACTTGCAGGACGTCAGCCGCTTTGTCGAAGAATCCCGCGCCCATCCGCGTGCGCTGATCTGCGGTTATCCGCTGTACGACGCCAGCGTGCCCAAAGGTCGCCTGTACGCCCGTTACCTGACTCACGTGATGGTGTGGATCAACACCCTGTCGCTGCAGATCCGCGATTCGATGTGCGGTTTCCGCGTCTATCCGCTGGAGCCGACACTGGCGGTGATCGACTCGGCGCGGATCGGCAAACGCATGGATTTCGACTCGGACATCCTCGTGCGCCTGTCCTGGCGCAACCAGCCGATGCGCTGGCTGCAAACCAGCGTGCACTACCCGCTGGACGGTGTGTCGCATTTTCGGATGCTCCACGACAACGTGCTGATTTCGAGCATGCACACGCGCCTGTTCTTCGGCATGTTGCTGCGCTCGCCCGCGATCCTCTGGCGACGGTGGCGCGCATGACCGTCGAAACCGACAAGAAGCACTGGGCCGACCGCGAAGAGCGCGGCAGTTTCCTGCTGATGAAATTCACCGCGTTCGCCGCCAAGGTCCTTGGCCGGCGCCTGCTGAGCCCGTTGCTGTACGGCATCGTCCTGTACTTCTTCCTGTTCGGCCGCACGGCCCGGCGCAGCGCCTGGCAGTATCAGCAGCGCCTCGCCGACTGGAGCGGTCGCCACGAATTGCGCCCGAGCCTGTGGCGCGTGTTCGGGCAGTTCATGGCGTTCGCCGATTCGCTGCTGGACAAGCTCGACGTGTGGAACCGCAAGTTGAGCATCGAGCAGATCGAAATCATCGACCCGGCGCTGCTGCGAAATCAGTTGCGCGGCAGTCGCGGGCAAATGCTGGTGGGCGCGCATCTGGGCAACCTCGAAGTGTGCCGGGCACTGGCGGAGATCGGCGAAAAGGTCACCATGAACGTGCTGGTGCACACCAAGCACGCCGAACAATTCAACCGCCTGCTGGGCGAAGCCGGGGCGACCAATCTGCGGCTGATCCAGGTCAGCGAGCTGGACCCAGGGGTCATGCTGCAGCTGAACGAACGCCTGGAGCGCGGCGAATGGCTGGCGATTGCCGGCGACCGCGTACCGCTGCATGGCGGCCGCAGCGTGACCGTGGACTTCCTCGGTCACCCGGCGCGGTTCCCGCAAGGCCCGTGGCTGCTGGCCGGCCTGCTGAAATGCCCGGTCAATCTGCTGATGTGCCTCAAGCAACCTGACGGCCACTATCGCCTGACCCTGGAGCCGTTCACCGAGGCCGTGACCTGGACCCGCCGCGACCGCGAACAGGTCATTCATCAGTGGGCGACCCGCTACGCCGAACGCCTGAGTCACTATTGCCTCGAAGCCCCCAAGCAATGGTTCAACTTTTACCCTTTCTGGAAGACCGATGACGACGCCAACCCATGAGCCGGTAACCTTCGGCGAACGCCCTTTGCGCATCGAAGACGTGCTGGCCCTGGCCAACCGTCAGGCGCCCGTGCAGTTGCAGAGCGACGCCGACTACCGCGAACGCATCGCCAAAGGCGCGCGGTTCCTCGATTCGCTGCTGGACAAGGAAGGCGTGATCTACGGCGTGACCACCGGTTACGGCGACTCCTGCGTGGTCGCGGTGCCGCTGCATCACGTCGAGGCACTGCCGCAGCATCTCTACACCTTCCACGGTTGCGGGCTGGGCAAACTGCTTGACGCCCAGGCCACCCGTGCGGTGCTGGCGGCGCGTCTGCAGTCGCTGTGCCACGGCGTGTCCGGGGTGCGCATCGAGCTGCTGGAACGCCTGCATGCCTTCCTCGAACACGACATCCTGCCGCTGATCCCCGAAGAGGGTTCGGTGGGCGCCAGCGGCGATCTGACGCCGCTGTCCTACGTCGCCGCGACCCTGTCCGGCGAGCGTGAAGTGATGTTCCGTGGCGAGCGCCGCCAGTCCGCCGACGTACACCGTGAACTGGGCTGGACCCCGTTGGTGCTGCGCCCGAAAGAAGCGCTGGCACTGATGAACGGCACCGCCGTGATGACCGGCCTCGCCTGCCTGGCCTACGCCCGCGCCGATTACCTGCTGCAACTGGCCACGCGCATCACCGCGTTGAACGTGGTGGCGCTGCAAGGCAATCCGGAGCACTTCGACGAGCGCCTGTTCGCCGCCAAGCCGCACCCGGGGCAGATGCAGGTCGCGGCGTGGCTGCGCAAGGATCTGGCGATCGACGCGCCGACCGCGCCGCTGCATCGCCTGCAGGATCGCTACTCGCTGCGTTGCGCACCGCACGTGCTCGGCGTATTGGCCGACAGCCTGAACTGGCTGCGTTCGTTCATCGAGACCGAACTCAACAGCGCCAACGACAACCCGATCATCGACGCCGAAGCCGAGCGCGTGCTGCACGGCGGGCACTTCTACGGCGGGCATATCGCGTTCGCCATGGACAGCCTGAAAAACCTCGTGGCCAACGTCGCCGACCTGCTTGACCGGCAACTCGCGCTGCTGGTGGACGAGCGTTACAACCACGGTTTGCCGAGCAACCTGTCCGGTGCCAGCGCTGACCGCGCGATGCTCAACCACGGTTTCAAGGCAGTGCAGATCGGCGCCAGCGCCTGGACTGCAGAAGCGTTGAAAAACACCATGCCGGCCAGCGTGTTCTCGCGCTCCACCGAATGCCACAACCAGGACAAGGTGAGCATGGGCACTATCGCCGCCCGCGACGCCATTCGCGTGCTGGAGCTGACCGAACAGGTGGCCGCCGCCACGCTGCTCGCGGCCAATCAGGGTGTGTGGCTGCGTGGCCGTGATGAAGACGCACGACCACTGCCCCCATCCCTGGCCGCGATGCACGAAGCGCTGGCCAAAGACTTCCCGCCGGTGATCGAAGACCGCGCCCTGGAAGGCGAACTGCGCCTGTGCCTGAAACGCATCGCCGAGCAACACTGGAGGCTGCATGCGTAGCGCCGGAGTGCTTCACGTCGATACGGAAATCCTCGTGCCGTTCTTTGACGTCGACACCATGCACGTCGTCTGGCACGGCCATTACGTGAAATACCTGGAAGTGGCGCGCTGCGCGTTGCTCGACAAGATCGGCCACAACTACAACCAGATGGTCGACTCGGGCTATGCCTGGCCGGTGATCGACCTGCAATTGCGTTATGTGCGCGGCGCGGTGTTCGGTCAGCGGTTGAACGTGCGCGCCAGTCTGGTGGAGTGGGAAAACCGCCTGAAGATTCACTACCTGATCACCGACGCCGAGACCGGCGAGCGCCTGACCCGAGCCAGCTCGGTTCAGGTCGCTGTCGAGGTGAGCAGCCGCGAGATGCAACTGGCGTCGCCGAAAGTCTTCACCGATGCCGTGGAAAGGATGCTGCGATGAATGTGTTTGTGAAATCCCTTGGGGCCCTGGCGCTGTTGACGCTGTCATCGCTGGCCAACGCCTTCGACCTGCAACAGCTGAGCGATCAACTGGCGAAACCGGACGTGATCCACGGCCAGTTCATCCAGGAAAAGCACCTGCGTGCCCTGCCCCAGCCGCTGATCAGCAAGGGCAACTTTGTCCTTGCCAAGCATTACGGTCTGCTCTGGCTGCTGAAAACCCCGCTGCAGCAGGACTACCGCATCAATGCCAAAGGCATCGCCCGTCGTGACGTCAGCGGTTGGCAACTGTTGCCCGGCAAGAGCGCCGGCGCCGAACAGAACCGTTTGTTCCTCGCCGTGCTGCAAGGTGACAGCAGTGGCCTGCAACGGGATTTCGAACTGGCCCTGAGCGGCGATGCGCAGCAATGGCATCTGACACTGACCCCGCGCTCGGTACTGCTCAAGCAGGTTTTCAACCAGATCAACATCACCGGCGGCACGCTGGTGAGCACCATCGAACTGCTGGAAACCCAGGGCGACAGCACTGTGCTGCGCATGCAGGACAGCACCGCCGGCCAACCGTTGAGCGACGCGGAGCAACATGACTTTGCCGAGTGAGCGCAGGCTGCCCTGGCTGTTCCTGATCCTGCTGCTGGTCGTCGTCGCACTGGGCGCCTGGCAGTGGCGCGACGGCGCACCGCTGTCAGCGAACTTGATGGAACTGGTGCCCGGTACCCATCCGGACGCCGTCGAGCAGCGTGCCGAACAACGCATGCAGGAACCGCTCAACCGGGAAATGCTGGTATTGGTCGGCCACACCGATCGCCAGCAAGCCGTCGCCATGGCCCAGGCTCTGGGCGAGCAATGGCAGGCCAGCGGGCTGTTCGAAAAAGTGCAGTGGAACCTGCAAGCCGACCTGCCCGCCCTGCGCACGCAATTGCTGCAAGGGCGACTGGCGATGCTCTCGGCGGATGATCGGCAACTGCTGATCGAACACCCGGATGCCTTTATCCAGCAGCGGGTGCAGACGCTGTTCGATCCGTTCACCGGTTTCAGTCTGGTGCCGAGCCAGGACGACTGGCTGGGCCTGACCGGACGCATCCAGAACAGCCAGCCGCAACACGGCGCCGTGCAACTGGATATCGGCAGTGGCGCATTGATCGCCGATGCCGACGGCAAGAGCTGGGTGCTGTTGCGCGCGCGCACCACTGGCAATGCCTTCGACATGAACCTGCCGCTGCAGGTCGCCGCGCTGCTGCAACACAGCCGCGAGCAAGCGGCGAAATCCGATGTGCAACTGCTGGCCGCCAGCGGTTTGCTCTACGCAGCCAACGGCCAACAGCAAGCGACCCGGGAAATTTCCTGGGTCGGCGGCGGCGCGACCCTCGGTATTCTGTTGCTGCTGTTGCTCGCCTTCCGCCGCTGGCGGGTGTTGCTGGCGTTCATTCCGGTGCTGGTGGGCATGCTGTTCGGCGCGGTGGCCTGCGTGGCACTGTTCGGGCACCTGCATGTGATGACGCTGGTGCTCGGTTCGAGCCTGATCGGTGTCGCGGTGGACTACCCGCTGCACTATCTCTCCAAGAGCTGGAGCCTCAAGCCGTGGCGCAGTTGGCCGGCGCTGCGCCTGACCGTCTCGGGCCTGACCCTGAGCCTGATCACCAGCGCCATCGGCTATCTGGCGCTGGCCTGGACGCCGTTCCCGGCCTTGACCCAGATCGCCGTGTTCTCCGCCGCCGGGTTGCTCGGCGCTTACCTGTCGGCGGTGTGCCTGCTGCCAGCGCTGTTGAGCAGCGTCGAATTGCGCCCGGCGCAGTGGCCGCTGCGTCTGGCCGAACGCATGGTCAGCCTTCGGAAAACCCTGCTGGAACACGTGCGCACGCCGATTCTGTTTGCCCTGCTGATTGCCTTCTGCGCCGGCGGTCTGGTGCAACTGCAAAGCAAGAACGACATCCGCCAGTGGGTCGGCGCACCGCAGCATCTGACCGATGAGGCGCAGGCCATCGCCCGCATCACCGGTTATCAGCCGACCAGCCAGTTCTTCCTGGTGCGCGCGGAAAACCAGGAGCAACTGCTGGAACGTCAGGCCGCGTTGAGTGAACGCCTGGAGCAACTGGTCAACCTCGACAAGTTGCAGGGTTTTCTGGCGCTCAACCAATTGGTCAGCCCGCCCAACCAGCAGCAACAGGTGCGCGAAGCGCTGAACAAATTGCCGCAGTTCTGGCAGCCACTGCTTGAAGTCGGCGTACCCCTGACAGCGCTGCAAACCGAACTCGCGCAACTGCAAGCCCTGCCCGCCGAAGACATCGACACCGCGCTCAGCGGCCCGCTCGGTGAGCCCTACCGCACCTTGTGGCTCGGCCCGGTCGAGGGCGGTGTGGCGGCGATGGTCAGCCTGCAAGGCCTGAACAATCCGTCACTGCTGCGGGTGCAGGCACTGGACCTGCCCGGCGTGGAGCTGGTGGATCGCCTTGGTGACTTGAACCGGGTGTTTGCTGAAACCCAGATCAGCGCCGCCGAGCTGAAACTCGCCTCCTGCGTGCTGATCGTACTGGTGCTGATCCTGCCGTTCGGCCTCGGTGGCGCGTTGCGCATCGTTTCCCTGCCGCTGCTCGCGGCGCTGTGCAGCCTGGCCAGCCTCGGCTGGCTCGGTCAGCCGCTGACCCTGTTCAGCCTGTTCGGCCTGCTGCTGGTGACGGCAATCAGCGTCGATTACGCAATCCTGATGCGCGAGCAGGTTGGCGGCGCGGCCGTGAGCCTGCTCGGCACCTTGCTGGCGGCGCTGACGACCTGGCTGTCGTTCGGTCTGCTGGCGGTGTCGAGTACGCCGGCGGTGAGCAATTTCGGTCTGTCGGTAAGCCTCGGGCTGGCCTTCAGCTTCATGCTGGCGCCGTGGGCGGGGCGTCATGCCCATGCGACGACAGTCGCGGAGCCGGCAGCATGATGGTCGCAGTCTTCTGGGTCATGGCCCTGGCGCTGTTTGCCGTGGCCACCCGCGTCGGCCGGCATTTCGGGTTGATTCCGATTGTCAGCCAGTTGCTGCTGGCCAGCTTCATCCTGCCGCTGCTGATGTATTTCTGGATCGAACCGGGCTGGCAGCTCAGTGGCGCCGATCTGATTGCGCCGGAGTGGCTGAAAAACCTCTACAGCCTGAGCTTTGCGCTGCTGCTCGGGCACATCCTCAGCGATGTGATCGACCTGCGTCTGGATCACCAGAGCGTGAAAATCGCCGTGCCGAGTTTCGCCGTGCCGTTCGCCTGCGGGCTGGCGACGGCGTACTGGCTGCTGCCGGCGCAACCGTGGATCAACTCGCTGGCCATCGGTCTGGTGTTCGCCATCACCGCGATCCCGGTGCTGTATCTGTACTTGCGCCATATCGACTATCCGCCCGCCGCCACCCGGCGTCTGGTGCAGACCGCGATCCTGATCGACCTGACCTGCTGGACCCTGTTCGGCCTGGCCCAGGGCAGCCTGCACCTGAGCAGCCTGTTGCTGCCGCTGGGGCTGGCCTGCGTGCCGTTGCTGCTGCGGGTGTTCGGCATCCGCCGGCCGCTAACTTACAGCCTCGGCTTCTTTGCGCTGCTGGTGCTGGCCGAACACTACAAGCTCAATGCACTGATTTTCGGCATCGGCTACCTGCTGTGCATGGCTGCACTGAAAGTGCCGCTGGTTCTGCCGTTGCCGGCACGCTGGATGAACCGTTTGCAGACGTGGATCGCGATTCCGCTGATCCTCACCTTCGGCATCGTGCAGATCGATGTGCACAGCGCCCTCGCCAGCCTCGGCGCTGTGCAATGGGCAGCGCTGCTGCTGTTGCCGGTCGCCAGCAAAATCGTGGGCAACTGGCTCGGCCTCGGCTGGGCCGGTGCCTCGTTCGAAGGCGCCAGCCGCTGGCGCGAAAGCGTGCTGCTGAATATTCGCGGCCTGAGTGAAATCGTCTTTCTCAACCTGCTGTTGCAACAACAACTCATCAGCCCGGCGCTGTACTTTGCGCTGATGCTGATGGGCCTGATCGCGACGCTGCTGCCGGCCTTCATCGGCCTGCACCGTGCGTCACTGAACCCTACTGCCGTCCCCAGGAGCTCGCGTGCCAATCGTTGAAATGGAATCCCGTCAGGTCGTGATCATCGGCGCCGGCCCCTCCGGCGCCATTGCCGCCGCGTTGCTCAAGCGCAAGGGGCACGACGTGCTGGTCATCGAGCGCCAGCATTTTCCGCGGTTTTCCATCGGCGAAAGCCTGCTCAGCCATTGCCTGGATTTCGTCGAAGAAGCGGGCATGCTCGACGCCGTGAACGCCGCCGGATTCCAGCGCAAGACCGGCGCCGCATTTGCGTGGGGCGAGCGCTACAGCGCGTTCGATTTCGGCGATACGTTCACCGGCGGCAAACCGACCACCTTCCAGGTGCAACGTGCCGACTTCGACAAACTGCTGGCCGATCAAGCCGCGCTGCAAGGTGTGGAAATCCGTTATGGCGATGCCATCGTCAGCGTCGATTTCGACTGCCGGCGTCCGCAACTCGATGTGCGTCGCGAAGACGGCAGCGAGTACCGTATCGAGGCCGACTTTGTCCTCGATGCCAGCGGCTACGGCCGCGTACTGTCTCGCTTGCTCGATCTGGAAGCACCGTCGAATTTCCCGGTGCGTCAGGCCGTGTTCACCCACGTCGAAGATCACATCGACCACCCGGCCTTCGACCGCGAAAAAATCCTCGTCACCACCCATCCGCAGCATCGCGACATCTGGTTCTGGACGATTCCGTTCAGCAATGGTCGCTGCTCGGTGGGCGTTGTCGCTGCTGCTGATCATTTCAACGGTCGCGACGCCGATCTCGACGCCTGTCTGCGCAGTTTCATTGCTGAAACGCCAAGCCTGGCCAAAGTGCTGAACAACGCCGTTTGGGATACCCCGGCGCGCACCCTCGGCGGCTATGCGGCCAACGTGAAAACCCTGCACGGTCCGGGTTTTGCTCTGCTAGGCAACGCCGCCGAGTTTCTCGATCCGGTGTTCTCTTCCGGCGTGACCATCGCCATGCGCTCGGCGAGCATGGCCGCCGGCGTATTGCACCGGCAGTTGCAGGGCGAAACCGTGGACTGGCAAAGCGAGTTCGCCGAACCCTTGAAACGCGGCGTCGATACCTTCCGCGCCTACGTCGAGGGCTGGTACGCCGGTACCTTCCAGGACGTGATTTTCCATGAGCCGGCCTCCCCGGACATCCGTCGCATGATCTGTTCGATTCTCGCCGGTTACGCCTGGGACGAACGCAACCCGTTCGTCAGCGAAGCACGCCGCCGGCTGAAGACGATTTCCGAACTCTGTGCAAAGGACGACACATGAATTACTTGAGCGACAGCTATGTCGAGGAAACCCGTTTCGGCTTCTGGTTCCTGCGCAGCCACACCTGGCAGCACCATGTGCTGCGCGTGGCGATCAACGATTTGCGCGGCTTGTTCAGCGAAGCGCTGCCGGCCAATCCGGTGCTGCTGGATGCCGGCTGCGGCCAGGGCAAATCCTTCGGCCACCTGCGCCAGACCTTCGCCCCACAGCGTTTGATCGGCGTCGATGCCGACCCGCACAGCCTGGAGCTGAGTGCCGCTGAAGCGGCGCGCCAGGGTTTCGCTGTCGAGCTGATCGGCAGCGACTGCGCGACACTGAATGTGCCAGATGCGAGCGTCGACCTGCTGTTCTGTCACCAGACCTTCCATCACCTCGTGGAGCAGGAAAAGGCCCTGGCCGAGTTCTACCGGGTACTCAAACCGGGCGGTTATCTGCTGTTCGCCGAGTCCACCGAGGCTTACATTGATACGTGGGTCATCCGTTGGCTGTTTCGTCATCCGATGCATGTGCAGAAGAGTGCGGCGCAGTATCTGGAGATGATCCGCCAGCAGGGATTCGAGTTCAGCGAACGGAATGTTTCCTACCCGTACCTGTGGTGGAGCCGGGCGAAGGATTTCGGCCTGCTTGAACGTTTTGGCCTGCGCCAGCCGAAGCCGTTTGGCCAGCGTGAAGAAACCCTGGTCAACGTCGTGGCGCGCAAACCGCTGGAAGGGATTTGCTGATGTCGCACTTTATTTGTGGGAGCGAGCCTGCTCGCGATAGCGGTGGATCAGCTTGCATCAGTGCTGGATGTTCCGACGCCATCGCGAGCAGGCTCGCTCCCACATTGTCCGCGGTGATACGACTTATTCTGCTGGCTTGCATCAGCCTGCTCGGCGCCTGCGCCAGTCAGCCGCCGTTGCCGGCCGGCAACCCGAGCCTGCCGCTGCCGATGCAACTGCATATCGAGCGTCACCTGGCCAGGCAACAGCAAGACTGGTTGCTGGTAATACAGCGCGAGGGCCCGGGCATCCGCTGGTCGATGATGGATCCGCTGGGCATTCCCCAGGCCCGTCAGCAACTGATCGACGGACGCTGGCAGGCCGACGGCCTGCTGCCGCCGAATCCGGAAGCCCGGGAGTTGTTCGCCGCGCTGCTGTTCGCCCTGACGCCTGCCGACGAACTGGCGCGCAATTACCCCACCGCGTTGCAACACGGTGGCCAACGTTCCTTGCCGGCACGCTGGGACGTCCACTATTCACAGCAGTCGAGCTTCGAATTGAATCTGCCCCAAGGCCCGCACTATCGCGTGTCTCCCTTAGGTGAATCGACGCCATGACCGCCTACCTCAACGCCCTCGGCGTAATCTGCGCCCTGGGCCGTGACAAGCAAGAAGTCGCCCGCCACCTGTTCGCCGGTGATTGCTCGGGCATGCGCCACGAGGCTGGCTGGGTGCCGGAACGCGAGTTGCCGGTGGCCGCCGTACGCGGTGATCTGGCACCCGTTCCGCCGCAGATGGCGGCGCACAAGAGCCGCAACAATCAGTTGCTGCTGGAAGCCGCGTTGCAGATTCGCGAAGACATCGACGCTGCCCTTCAGGCCTACGGCCCTGAGCGTATCGGTGTGGTGCTCGGCACCAGCACCTCGGGTATCGACGAGGCCAGCCAGGGTCTGGCGCATTACATTCGCAACCAGCAGTTCCCGGCCGATTACGACTACCGGCAACAGGAGCTCGGCGCCCCGGCGACCTTCCTCGCCGACTGGCTGCAACTGAGCGGCCCGACCTACGTGATTTCCACGGCGTGCACCTCCAGCGCCCGGGCCCTGATGAGCGCCAAACGCCTGCTCGATCTGGGGCTGTGCGACGCGGTGCTGTGCGGCGGTGTCGACAGTCTGTGCAAACTGACCCTCAACGGCTTCTCGTCGCTGGAAGCTGTTTCCGGGGAGCGCTGCAATCCGTTCTCGGCCAACCGCAACGGCATCAACATCGGCGAGGCAGCGGTGCTGTTCGTGATGAGCAAACAGCGCGGCGACGGCCCGGCCATCGTCCTGCTGGGCGCTGGCGCCAGTTCCGACGCTCACCACATTTCCGCACCGGAGCCATCCGGCCGTGGCGCGTTGCAAGCCATGCAACAGGCGCTGGATCGCGCCCGACTGCAAGCCGCGCAAATCAGTTACCTGAACCTGCACGGCACCGCCACCCAACACAACGACGCCATGGAAAGCCTCGCCGTTTCCACCCTGTTTCCACAAGGCGTGGCGTGCTCCTCGACCAAACCGATGACCGGCCATACCCTCGGTGCTGCCGGCGCACTGGAAGCCGCGTTCTGCTGGTTGAGTCTGAGTGCCGACAACCCCGACCACGCCTTGCCGCCGCATGTCTGGGACGGCCAGGCCGATCCCGGCCTGCCAGCGCTGAAGTGGGTGACCGCGAGCGAGCGCCTGGCGTCCATTGCACCCCGCTACCTGATGAGCAACTCGTTTGCCTTCGGTGGCAATAACGTCAGCCTGATTATCGGAGACGCCCCATGAATGACTGGCCGCTCGCCGAATTGCTGCCCCACGCTGGCGACATGATTCTGATCGACCGGATCCTCAGCTTCGACGACGAGCAGATCCACACCACCCTGACGGTCAAACCCGACGGCCTGTTCAGTCTGCCCGACGGCAGTCTGCCGGCGTGGGTCGGCGTCGAGTTGATGGCGCAGAGCGTTGCCGCGTTCGCCGGCTGCCATGCACGGCAGAAGGGCAATGCGGTGGAGCTGGGTTTTCTGCTCGGCACCCGCAAATTCGAATGCAATGTCGAGGCGTTTCCGGTCGGCTGCGAACTGACCATCCATGGCATCCGCTCGCTGGAAGACGACAACGGCATGGGCGTGTTCGAATGCCACATCAATGCGCCCGGCATCGAAGCCAGCGCCCGGCTGAACGTGTTCCGCCCGCCGCACGCGGCGCAATATCTTGAACAACTGAAGGAGTCGAACGATGACTGAATTCGTACTGGTCACCGGCTCCAGCCGTGGCATCGGCCGCGCCATCGCACTGCGCCTGGCCAAGGCAGGCCACGATATCGTCCTGCATTGCCGCAGCGGCGTGGCCGAGGCGCAAGCAGTAAAAGCCGAAGTCGAAGCACTGGGGCGCAATGCACGCATCCTGCAATTCGACGTGGCTGACCGCGAAACCTGCAAAGCCATCCTCGAAGCCGACGTCGAAGCCCACGGCGCCTACTACGGCGTGGTGCTGAACGCCGGCCTGACCCGCGACGGCGCGTTTCCGGCGCTGAGCGATGACGATTGGGACGTGGTGTTGCGCACCAACCTCGACGGTTTCTACAACGTCCTGCACCCGGTGATGATGCCGATGATCCGCCGTCGCGCCGCCGGTCGCATTGTTTGCATCACCTCGGTCTCGGGGCTGATCGGCAACCGGGGACAGGTCAACTACAGCGCTTCGAAGGCCGGCGTGATCGGTGCCGCAAAGGCGTTGGCGATCGAACTGGCCAAGCGCAAAATTACAGTCAACTGTGTCGCGCCGGGCCTGATCGACACGGCCATGCTCGACGAAAACGTGCCGCTGGAAGAGCTGATGAAAATGATCCCGGCACAGCGCATGGGCACCCCTGAAGAGGTGGCCGGTGCGGTGAATTTCCTGATGTCGGCGGAAGCGTCGTACATCACCCGCCAGGTCCTGGCGGTCAACGGAGGCTTGTGCTGATGAAGCGCGTTGTCGTCACCGGCATGGCCGGCATCACCTCGCTGGGCAGCGACTGGGACACCATCGCCGGCAACTTTGCGGCCAACCGCAGCGGCATCCGCCGGATGGACGAGTGGGATCGCTTCAGCGAGCTGAACACCCGACTGGCCGGGCCTATCGATGATTTTCTGGTGCCGGCGCACTGGACCCGCAAGCAACTGCGCAGCATGGGCCGGGTCTCGCGGCTGGCCGTCGGCGCGGCGGAAAAAGCGCTGGCCGATGCAGGGCTGCTGGGCGACGAATCGATCAAGGACGGGCGCATGGGTGTCGCCTGCGGTTCGTCCACCGGCAGCACCGACGAGATCAAGGCGTTCGGCAACATGCTGCTGAATTCGGTGGCCGAAGGCCTGAACGCCAACTCCTATGTGCGGATGATGCCGCACACCACGGCGGCGAACATCAGCATCTTCTTTGGCCTCACCGGTCGCCTGATCCCGACCTCCAGCGCCTGCACCAGTGGCAGCCAGGGCATCGGCTACGCCTACGAGGCGATCAAGTTCGGCCGCCTGCCACTGATGCTCGCCGGCGGCGCCGAAGAGCTGTGCCCGACCGAGGCCATGGTGTTCGACGCGCTGTACGCCACCAGCCTGAAAAACGATGCGCCGCAAACCTCGCCACGTCCGTATGACAAGGGCCGCGACGGCCTGGTGATCGGCGAAGGCGGCGGCATGCTGGTGCTCGAAGAGCTGGAACACGCCCTCGCTCGCGGTGCGCGCATCCACGCCGAAATCGTCGGCTTCGGCAGCAACGCCGACGGCCAGCACACCACCCGTCCGGAACAGGTCACCATGCGCCGGGCCATGGAATTGGCACTGGAAGACGCTGGCCTCACGCCTGACGCCATCGGTTACGTGAACGGTCACGGCACGGCCACCGAGCAGGGCGATATCGCCGAGACCCTGGCCACCAGCAGCCTGTTCGGCGAACACATGCCGATCAGCTCGCAGAAGAGTTTCCTCGGCCACACTCTGGGTGCCTGCGGTGCACTGGAGTCATGGTTCAGCATCGAAATGCTCAACCGCGACCTGTACGTGCACACGCTCAACCTCGACGAAGTCGATCCGCACTGCGGCCAGCTCGACTATCTGCGTGGCGAGTTCCGCCAGATGCACCACGACTACGTGATGAACAACAACTTCGCGTTTGGCGGGGTCAACACCTCGCTGATTTTCCGCCGCTGGACGCAACCGAATTAATCCAGGTCAAGGAGACCTCCATGCGCTTCAACCAACTCGCTGCCGCCCTGCTCATCTGTGCCTTGCCGGCCGTCAGCCAAGCCCGTGACACGGCGGTGTACCTGCCATTCGACAAAGCGGTCGCAGAGGCAACCCGCACCGGCAAGATCGACGGCAGCGTGAAGTTCTATCTGGCGGGCAACACCCCGGCCGGCAAAGTCAGCGTCGTCAGCCCTGGCGCGGTGACCAACAAGAAGACCAACGCCTTCAACAAGTCCGACCAGGAAGCCTGCGAGTGGGTCGTGCAATCGGCGATCATCAGCCTGCACCAGGCCGCGAAAAACGCCGGCGCCAATGCCGTGACCAACATCGTCAGCTTCTACAAGAGCAACGAGCGCAAGGATGCGAAGAACTACGAATGCCACGCGGGTGCGATCATGGCCGGCGTTGCGTTGAAGGGTGACCTGGCGACGGTTCAGTAACCGCCAGAAACGACAAAGGGCGCCTTTCGGCGCCCTTTTCAGTTCAGATCAGGTGCTGGCATGCAGCTTCAGTCCCAGTGCTTTCATGACTTTGAGGATCGTTCCAAACTCGGGATTTACCTCGCCTGACAGTGCGCGATAAAGACTTTCCCGTGACAGCCCTGCATCGCGCGCGACCTGGGTCATGCCACGCGCCCGAGCGATAGTGCCAAGTGCCTTGGCAATAAAAGCCGGGTCGTCACCCGCCTCCTCCATACAGGCGTCCAGATAGTTGGCCATGTCCTCTTCTGTCTTGAGGTACTCGGCTGAGTCCCAACGAGTGAATTGTTCGGTCATGGGTATTGCTCCTGCCAGGATTCCGCGATGAGCCTGGCTTGCTTGATGTCTCGAGATTGACTGCTCTTGTCTCCACCACAAAGGAGGATAACCAGCTGACGACCTTGCTGCATGAAATAGACCCGATATCCCGGGCCATAGTCAATTCGGGCTTCGCTGATCCCTTCGCCAATAGCTTTGACATCACCGAAGTTTCCCTCAGCCATACGATCAATTCGCACCTGAATACGCATCCTGGCGCGACTATCAGCCAGCTTCACAAGCCAGCTCGAGAATGTGGAGCTTCGAAGTATCTCAGTCATGCTCGCAAGTGTAGCCGTTGAGCTACACGCACTCTACATGGACTTCTCTCTGTCCGATATACGGCGTCTACACTCGTCATACCCATGATTTGCTGCGCGTTACGTCAAGGAGATGACCATGCAAGCGAAAGCCCTGATCGCCGCCGCCCTCTTCAGCCTGCTCCCCAGCGCCAGCCACGCCACCAACCTGATGTACATGCCGTTCGAAACCGTGCTGTCGGATGCGATTCGGGCCGGGCGGCTGGATGGCAGTGTGAAGTTCTACCTGATCGGCAATGGGCCTCAGGGGACTCAGCGGATGTTGCAGCGCGGCGTGGTCAGCGATCTGAAGACCAACGGCTTCAACAAGAGCGATCACGACTCCTGCGAGTGGGTGCTGCAGTCGAACCTGATTGCCCTGCAGGCCCAGGCCAAGCGCGTCGGGGCCAATGCGGTGACCAATATCGTCAGCTATTACGACCAGCATGTGCGCGAGGATCTGAACACATACGAATGCCGGGCCGGGGTGTTTGTGACGCGGGTGGCATTGAAGGGTGATCTGGTGCGGTTGCCCTGATCAACCGGCTTCGACCTTGCGCGTGAGCAATTCGACAAACGCCTTGGCCATCGGTGATTTCTGGTCCTTGCGCTGCACCAGCCACACGGCTGTCACCGCCTCGGGATCCAGCAGCGGTCGATAGACCACGCCGTCGATGCGCATCCGCTGATACGAGGCTGGCATCACCGACACACCCAGGCCCGCCGCCACCAGACCGATGATGGTCATGGCTTCGCCGGCCTCCTGGGCGAAGTGCGGGCTGAAACCGGCGTCACGGGCCAGACTGATCAACTGCGAATACAGACCACTGCCGTAGCTGCGCGGGAAGAACACGAACGGTTCGAGGGCCAGAGCTGAAAGAAACAGGCCTTCCTCACTGCCCTGCGCCAGCGGATGTTTGGAACTGAGCACCGCCACCAATGGCTCGCGCATCAGTTCGACCACGCTCAACGAATCCGGCAAACCCAGCGGGCGCATGATGCCGACCTCGATCGACTCGTCCACCAACGCGTCAGCCACCATGGTGCTGCTCATCTCCCGCAGGTTCAGGTGCACGGCAGGGAAACGCTGACGGAAGGAAAAAATCGCCTGGGGAATGGTCGAGTTGAACGGCGCCGAGGAGGTAAAGCCGATCTTCAACTCACCGAGTTCTCCAAGCTGCGCACGACGCGCCACGTCCGCCGCTTTGTCGACCTGGGCCAGCACCAGCCGCGCCTCTTCCAGAAACAGTCGCCCGGCCTCGCTGAGTTCGACCCGACGATTGGTACGCTCGAACAGCCGTGCACCGACTTCCTGCTCCAGCGCCTGAATCTGCTGGCTCAGCGGTGGCTGGGAGATACCCAGCACCTGCGCGGCGCGGCCGAAGTGCAGTTCTTCGGCAACGGCGATGAAGTAGCGCAGATGACGTAATTCCATGGGCACCCCATTAGGTCGTGAAAGCTATCAAACAGGTCGAACAATATATTGGATAGAAACATTAGCCAGCTATATGATTTTTTCATTGCCTGCCTGCCCGCGCCCTCCGAGGTCTGATGTGAAAATCGCCGTCGCTCCACTGGCCCATGAAGTCCCGCCCGCTGCGGCGGACGATGTAATGACCGAACTGCAAGAGATCTACATCGAGAAAGGCACGCCCGCGTTCATGCGCACGGTGCTGGCACTGTTCAGCGGCGGCTTCGCGACCTTCGCCCTGTTGTACTGCGTGCAGCCGATGATGCCGTTGCTGTCCCACGAATATTCGATCAACGCGGCGCAGAGCAGCCTGATCCTGTCGGTGGCCACCGGCATGTTGGCCTTCGGTCTGCTGATCACCGGCCCGATTTCCGATCGGGTCGGACGCAAACCGGTGATGGTCGCCGCACTGTTTGCTGCGGCGCTGTGCACCATTGCCAGTTCGATGATGCCGAGCTGGCATGGCGTACTGATCATGCGTGCGCTGATCGGATTGTCATTGAGCGGGCTGGCGGCGGTCGCGATGACATACCTGAGCGAGGAAATCCATCCGCAGCACATCGGTCTGGCGATGGGCCTGTACATCGGCGGCAACGCGATTGGCGGGATGAGCGGGCGGTTGATCACCGGTGTACTGATCGACTTCGTCAGCTGGCACACGGCGATGATGGTGATTGGTGGCCTGGCGCTGATTGCGGCGGCGGTGTTCTGGAAGATCCTGCCGGAGTCGCGCAACTTCCGTTCCCGCTCGCTGCATCCGCGCAGCCTGCTCGACGGTTTCACCATGCACTTTCGCGACGCCGGCCTGCCGCTGCTGTTCCTTGAGGCGTTCGTGCTGATGGGCGCGTTCGTCACGTTGTTCAACTACATCGGCTATCGCCTGCTGGCCGAGCCGTATCACCTGGACCAGGTGTTTGTGGGGCTGCTTTCGGTGGTGTATCTGTCGGGCATCTACAGCTCGGCGAAGATCGGCTCGCTGGCCGACAAACTGGGCCGTCGCAAAGTATTGTGGGCCACCATCGCCCTGATGTTCGCCGGTCTCGCCCTGACGATGTTCACACCGCTGCCGCTGGTAATCATCGGCATGCTGATCTTCACCTTCGGCTTCTTCGCCGCCCACTCGGTGGCCAGCAGCTGGATCGGCCGCCGGGCGCTCAAGGCCAAGGGCCAAGCCTCGTCGTTGTACCTGTTCAGTTATTACGCCGGGTCGAGCATCGCCGGAACGGCGGGCGGGGTGTTCTGGCACATGGCGGGATGGAACGGGATTGGCCTGTTCATCGGCGCGTTGCTGCTGGTGGCGCTGTTGGTGGCGTTGAAGCTGGCGAAGTTGCCGCCGCTGGGTGGCGTCAAAGCCTGATTCACGCCCACAAAAAAACGCCCGGCATAAGCCGGGCGTTTTTGTTTTCCAACATTGGAGCTGGGCAAAGATCACTCGTGATACTGCGCCGACAACTCATGCACCGCACGCAGGAACGCGCCGGCGTGTTCCGGGTCGACTTCCGGCGTGATGCCGTGGCCGAGGTTGAACACGTGGCCGCTGCCCTTTCCGTAGCTGGCGAGGATGCGCCCGACTTCGGTGCGGATCGCTTCAGGCTTGGCGTAGAGCACGGTCGGGTCCATGTTGCCTTGCAGCGCAACTTTGTCGCCGACGCGGGCACGGGCGTTGCCGATGTCGCAGGTCCAGTCCAGGCCCAGCGCATCGGCGCCAGCGTCGGCGATGCTTTCCAGCCACAGGCCGCCGTTTTTGGTGAAGAGGATCACCGGCACCTTGCGACCGTCGTGCTCGCGGATCAGGCCGCTGACGATTTTCTTCATGTAGGCCAGGGAGAATTCCTGATACGCCGCCGCCGACAGGTTGCCGCCCCAGGTATCGAAGATCTGCACCGCTTGCGCGCCAGCCTGGATCTGGCCGTTGAGGTAGGAGGTCACCGACTGCGCCAGCTTGTCCAGCAGCAGGTGCATGGCTTGCGGGTTGTCGTAGAGCATCGCCTTGGTCTTGCGGAAGTCTTTCGACGAGCCGCCTTCGACCATGTACGTAGCGAGAGTCCACGGGCTGCCGGAGAAACCGATCAGCGGCACGCGGCCGTTGAGCTCGCGGCGGATGGTGCTGACCGCGTCCATCACGTAGCCGAGGTCTTTGTGCGGATCCGGGATCGGCAGGGCTTCGATGTCGGCCAGGGTGCTGACGACTTTCTTGAAGCGCGGACCTTCACCGGTCTCGAAGTACAGGCCCTGGCCCATGGCATCGGGAATGGTAAGGATGTCGGAGAACAGGATCGCCGCGTCCAGTTGCGGATAGCGGTCGAGGGGTTGCAGCGTGACTTCGCAGGCGAATTCCGGATTCATGCACAGGCTCATGAAATCACCGGCCTGGGCGCGGCTGGCGCGGTATTCCGGCAGGTAGCGGCCGGCCTGGCGCATCATCCACACAGGGGTGACGTCTACGGGTTGCTTGAGCAGGGCGCGGAGGAAACGGTCGTTCTTCAGGGCAGTCATGTCGGCATCCGGAAAAAAAGTGCGGGCATTTTCTCAGAGCGCGACGCAAAAGGCACGGATGCAGGTCAGCCTTTTGTCTATCGGGTCAATTTGTCGCAATGATTTCGCGGATTCCAGCAACACCCTGAAAACAATGTGGGAGCTGGCAAGCCAGCTCCCACAGGTATTGCGGTGCAGTTTCGAACCGGGTTTAGACGCCCAGGTAATCCAGGATCCCTTCCGCCGCATTGCGGCCTTCGAAGATCGCCGTCACCACCAGGTCGGAACCGCGCACCATGTCGCCACCGGCAAAGATTTTCGGGTTGCTGGTCTGGTGCTTGTACTGACCTTGCTCAGGCGCAACAACGCGGCCCTGGCTGTCGGTCTGGATCTCGAACTGTTCGAACCACGGCGCCGGACTCGGACGGAAACCGAAAGCGATGACCACGGCGTCGGCCGGGATGATCTCTTCGGAACCCGGGATCGGCTCGGGGCTGCGACGGCCACGGGCGTCCGGTTCGCCGAGACGGGTCTCGACCACTTTCACGCCTTCGACCTTGTCCTCGCCAACGATGGCGATCGGCTGGCGGTTGTAGAGAAATTTCACGCCTTCTTCCTTGGCGTTCTTCACCTCTTTGCGCGAGCCTGGCATGTTCGCTTCGTCACGACGATAGGCGCAGGTCACCGACTTGGCGCCCTGGCGGATCGACGTGCGGTTGCAGTCCATCGCCGTGTCGCCGCCGCCCAGCACCACGACCTTCTTGCCTTTCATGTCGACGAAATCTTCCGGCGACTTTTCAAAGCCCAGGTTGCGATTGACGTTGGCGATCAGGAAGTCCAGTGCGTCATACACACCCGGCAGATCCTCACCGGCAAAACCGCCCTTCATGTAGGTGTAGGTGCCCATGCCCATGAACACGGCATCGTATTCGGCGAGCAGTTGCTCCATGGTCACGTCCTTGCCGACCTCGGTGTTGAGGCGGAATTCGATGCCCATGCCGGTGAAGACTTCGCGGCGATTGCTCAGCACGGTCTTCTCCAGCTTGAACTCGGGGATGCCGAAGGTCAGCAGACCGCCGATTTCCGGATTCTTGTCGAACACTACCGGGGTCACGCCGCCGCGCACCAGCACGTCGGCACAACCGAGGCCCGCCGGGCCTGCACCGATGATCGCGACACGCTTGCCGGTCGGTTTGACCTTGGACATGTCCGGGCGCCAGCCCATGGCGAACGCGGTGTCGGTGATGTACTTCTCGACCGAACCGATGGTCACCGCGCCGAAGCCGTCGTTGAGGGTGCAGGCACCCTCGCACAGACGATCCTGGGGACAAACCCTGCCGCAGACTTCCGGCAGGGTGTTGGTCTGGTGCGACAGCTCGGCGGCCTGGAGGATGTTGCCCTCGGCCACCAGTTTCAGCCAGTTCGGAATGAAGTTGTGCACCGGGCACTTCCATTCGCAATACGGGTTGCCGCAGCCCAGGCAGCGGTGGGCCTGGTCGGCCGACTGCTGGGGTTTGAACGGTTCGTAGATCTCAACGAACTCTTTCTTGCGTTGACGCAACAGTTTCTTCTTCGGATCTTTGCGCCCGACGTCGATGAACTGGAAGTCGTTATTCAGACGTTCAGCCATTGTTAAAACCTCATCAAACTCTTCAGGCGCATATCACTGCGGGTTGGCACGGGTGCTGGAAAGCAACGACTTCAGGTTGGCAGCCTTCGGCTTGACCAGCCAGAAACGACGCAGGTAGTCATCGAGGTTCTCGGCGAGTTCACGACCCCACTCGCTGTCGGTTTCCGCGACGTACTCGTTCAGCACGTTCTGCAGGTGGCTGCGATAGGCTTCCATCGCCTCGCCGCTGATCCGCTGGATTTCCACCAGTTCGTGGTTGACCCGGTCAACGAAGGTGTTGTCCTGGTCGAGCACGTAGGCGAAACCGCCGGTCATGCCAGAGCCGAAGTTGTAACCGGTCTTGCCCAGGACGCAGACGAAACCACCGGTCATGTACTCGCAGCAGTGATCGCCGGTGCCTTCCACGACCGTGTGGGCACCGGAGTTGCGCACGGCGAAACGCTCGCCTGCGGTGCCGGCGGCGAACAGCTTGCCGCCGGTGGCGCCGTACAGGCAGGTGTTGCCGATGATTGCGCTGTTTTGAGTCTGATAAACGCTGCCCTTCGGCGGCACGATGACCAGTTTGCCGCCGGTCATGCCTTTGCCGACGTAGTCGTTGGCATCGCCTTCCAGATACAGATTCAGGCCGCCGGCGTTCCACACGCCGAAGCTCTGCCCCGCAGTGCCCTTGAAGCGGAAGGTGATCGGCGCCTTGGCCATGCCTTGGTTGCCGTGCTTGCGAGCGATTTCGCCGGAGATCCGCGCGCCGATCGAACGGTCGCAGTTGCAGATGTCCAGATCGAACTCGGCGCCGCTGAGGTCGTTGATCGCCGACGTCGCCATCTCGACCATTTTCTCGGCCAGCAGGCCCTGGTCGAATGGCGGGTTGCGCTCGACGCCGCAGAACTGAGGTTTGTCCGCCGGGATGTGATCGCTGCCCAGCAGCGGGGTCAGATCGAGGTGATGTTGCTTGGCGGTCTGGCCTTCGAGGACTTCCAGCAGATCGGTACGGCCGATCAGCTCTTCGAGGGAACGCACGCCGAGCTTGGCCAGCCACTCACGGGTTTCTTCGGCGACGTAGGTGAAGAAGTTCACCACCATGTCGACGGTGCCGATGTAGTGATCCTTGCGCAGCTTCTCGTTCTGGGTCGCAACACCGGTGGCGCAGTTGTTCAGGTGGCAGATACGCAGGTATTTGCAGCCCAGCGCGATCATCGGCGCAGTACCGAAGCCGAAGCTTTCGGCGCCGAGGATCGCTGCCTTGATCACGTCGAGGCCGGTTTTCAGGCCGCCGTCGGTCTGCACCCGGACCTTGCCGCGCAGGTCGTTGCCGCGCAGGGTCTGGTGGGTTTCGGCCAGGCCAAGTTCCCATGGAGCGCCAGCGTATTTGATCGAGGTCAGCGGCGAAGCACCGGTGCCGCCGTCGTAGCCGGAGATGGTGATCAGGTCCGCATAGGCCTTGGCCACACCGGCGGCGATGGTGCCGACGCCCGCTTCAGCCACGAGTTTCACCGAAACCAGCGCCTTCGGGTTGACCTGTTTCAGGTCGAAGATCAGCTGCGACAAGTCTTCGATGGAATAGATGTCGTGGTGCGGCGGTGGCGAAATCAGGGTCACGCCCGGCACTGCGTAACGCAGCTTGGCGATCAGCCCGTTCACTTTACCGCCCGGCAGTTGACCACCCTCACCCGGCTTCGCACCTTGAGCGACCTTGATCTGCAGCACTTCGGCGTTGACCAGGTATTCCGGGGTCACGCCGAAACGGCCAGTCGCAACCTGCTTGATTTTCGAGCTCTTGATGGTGCCGTAGCGTGCCGGGTCTTCGCCGCCTTCGCCGGAGTTGGAACGCGCACCGAGGCGGTTCATGGCTTCGGCCAGGGCTTCGTGAGCTTCCGGCGACAGGGCGCCCAGCGAGATGCCGGCGGAGTCGAAGCGCTTGAGCACCGACTCCAGCGGCTCGACTTCGCTGATGTCCAGCGGCTTGTCGAGGGTCTTGACCTTGAACAGGTCGCGGATCATCGACACCGGACGGTTGTCCACCAGCGAGGTGTATTCCTTGAACTTGGCGTAGTCGCCCTGCTGCACGGCGGCTTGCAGGGTGTTGACCACATCCGGGTTGTAAGCGTGGTATTCGCCACCGTGGACGAACTTCAACAGACCGCCCTGCTGGATCGGCTTGCGCGGACTCCAGGCTTCGGTGGCCAGTGCTTTCTGCTCGGCTTCGATGTCGACGAAACGCGCACCCTTGATGCGGCTCGGCACGCCACGGAAGCTCAGATTGCAGACTTCTTCGGACAGACCGATGGCTTCGAACAACTGAGCACCGCGATAGGACGCGATGGTCGAGATGCCCATCTTCGACAGGATCTTCAGCAGGCCTTTGGTGATGCCTTTGCGGTAGTTCTTGAACACCTCGTAGAGGTCGCCCAGCACTTCACCGGTACGGATCAGGTCGCCCAGCACTTCGTACGCGAGGAACGGATAGACCGCCGACGCACCGAAACCGATCAGCACCGCGAAGTGGTGCGGATCGCGTGCGGTGGCGGTTTCCACCAGAATGTTGGAGTCGCAGCGCAGGCCTTTTTCGGTCAGGCGATGGTGCACCGCACCGGTGGCCATCGAGGCGTGGATCGGCAGCTTGCCCGGCGCGATATGGCGGTCGCTCAGGACGATCTGGGTACGACCGGCACGCACGGCTTCTTCAGCCTGATCGGCGACGTTGCGGATCGCCGCTTCGAGGCCGACGCTTTCGTCGTAATTGAGGTCGATGATCTGCCGCTCGAAACCCGGGCGGTCGAGGTTCATCAGCGAACGCCACTTGGCCGGCGAGATCACTGGCGAGCTGAGGATCACGCGCGAGGCGTGCTCCGGCGATTCCTGGAAGATGTTGCGCTCGGCACCGAGGCAGATTTCCAGCGACATCACGATCGCTTCACGCAGCGGGTCGATCGGCGGGTTGGTTACCTGCGCGAACTGCTGGCGGAAATAGTCGTACGGCGTGCGCACGCGCTGGGACAGCACGGCCATCGGCGTGTCGTCGCCCATCGAGCCAACGGCTTCGTAGCCTTGTTCGCCGAGCGGACGCAGTACCTGATCACGCTCTTCGAACGTGACCTGATACATCTTCATGTATTGCTTGAGCTGATCGACGTCGTAGAAAGCCGAACCGTGATCGTTGTCTTCCATGGTCGCCTGGATGCGCAGGGCATTCTTGCGCAGCCATTGCTTGTACGGATGACGGGATTTCAGACGGTTGTCGATGGCGTCGGTGTCGAGGATCTGCCCGGTTTCGGTGTCCACGGCGAGGATCTGGCCAGGGCCGACACGGCCCTTGGCGATCACGTCCTGCGGCTGGTAGTTCCAGACGCCGATTTCCGAGGCGACGGTGATGAAACCGTTGGTGGTGGTGACCCAGCGCGCCGGACGCAGACCGTTACGGTCGAGCAGGCACACCGCGTAGCGACCGTCGGTCATTACCACGCCGGCCGGGCCGTCCCACGGTTCCATGTGCATCGAGTTGTACTCGTAGAACGCACGCAGATCCGGGTCCATGGTTTCGACGTTCTGCCACGCTGGCGGAATGATCATCCGCACGCCACGGAACAAGTCGATGCCACCGGTGACCATCAGTTCGAGCATGTTGTCCATGCTCGAAGAGTCGGAACCGACACGGTTCACCAGCGGGCCGAGTTCTTCCAGATCCATCAGATCGTTGGTGAACTTGGTGCGACGGGCCTGGGCCCAGTTGCGGTTGCCGGTGATGGTGTTGATCTCGCCGTTGTGGGCGAGGAAGCGGAATGGCTGAGCCAGCGGCCATTTCGGCAGGGTGTTGGTGGAGAAACGCTGGTGGAACACGCAGATCGCGGTTTGCAGACGCTGGTCACCCAGGTCCGGATAAAACGCGGCCAGATCGGCCGGCATCATCAGGCCTTTATAGATGATGGTCTTGTGGGAAAAGCTGCAGATGTAGTGATCGGTGTCGGCGGCGTTGGCCACCGACGAACGACGACGGGCGCTGAACAACTTGACCGCCATGTCCTGATCGCTCAGGCCTTCGCCGCCGATGTACACCTGTTCGATCTGCGGCAGGCGCTCAAGAGCCAGGCGGCCGAGGACGCTGGTGTCGATCGGCACTTTGCGCCAGCCGATCAGTTGCAGGCCTTCGGCCAGGATCTCGCGGTTCATGTTCTCGCGAGCGGCTTCGGCCTTGGCCGGATCCTGATTGAAGAAGACCATGCCCACGGCATATTGCTTGGGCAGCTCGACGCTGAAGGTTTCCTGGGCAATGGCGCGCAGGAAGACGTCGGGTTTTTGAATCAGCAGACCGCAACCGTCACCGGTCTTGCCGTCGGCATTAATCCCACCGCGGTGGGTCATGCAGGTCAGGGCCTCGATGGCCGTTTGCAATAGGGTATGACTGGGTTCGCCCTGCATATGGGCTATCAGGCCGAAACCGCAGTTATCCTTGAATTCATCTGGTTGGTACAGACCTGCTTTCATAGACACTTTCTCACCAGGCTGCCTCTTTTCGAGGCAAATTTCTTTTCAATTCAACCACTTGCATCTCGCGCCGAACGTACGCCGGCTTTGCGGGGGCAAAAGGGTGGTCATTGTACACAGCGACACAGACGCTCACAAATTTGACGACGAAATGTCGCAAATCCATGTCGCATTTGTGAAAGGTTTAAAGCGATCTGCTGTGCTAGTCAAAACTTTTTTAATTCTGACCGCAACGACTCAAAGACTACTGTGACGCAGACACCACAAGGCACGCGGCCCGTAGGGGCGGCGCGCACTTGTAGAAATTTTGAGGTGCTTGGAGAGGCGGCCTGGGTAAGGCCGCCGAATCTTCAGCGAGTTGTTGCCAGTTCCTGTTGGACGCTGGCGACAGTGCGAGGCCAAGGTTTACCAGCCTGAACCTTCGCTGGCAAGGCCTTGATGGCAGAAACGGCCGCATCACGATTGGCAAAGCTGCCATAGGTGATCACGTAGAGAGGCTTGCCGTTGAGGACTTTCTTGAAATAGCGGTACTCGCCGCCCTGCTCCTTGACGAAGCTTTGCGCAGCGGCTTCGGAGCTGGTGCCGAGGATCTGCACCACGTAGTTGCCCGGGGCTTGACCTGCGTACCAGCTGCCACCGGCGGCCTTGGCGACGGTGACCGGCTTCTCGGCGGCTTTCTCGGCCGGTTTGGCCGCAGCGGCAGGCTTGGCAGGCGCCGGGGCTGGCTTGGCGGCTGGCGCAGCCGGAGCAGGCGCTGGCTTGGCCGTGGCAACCTGGGTCGGTGCCGGCGTCGGTTTGGCCGCAGGGACCGGAACCGGAGTCGGCGCAGGACCGGCAGGCACGCCGGCCGGTGGCGCGGTGGTGGTCACGGTCGGCGGTGTATTGCTCGAGCCTTCCAGCGGTACGCCGTCGTCACCTTCGGTGATCCCGCCGGCCGCTTCGGCCAATGGCTTGCGCATGACCGGTTGCGAATTGCCGACCAGCGGCAACGGCATCGGCTGGGTGTTACCGGCGAACTCCACGTTCGGCGCACCACCCTGGCCCAATGGCAGCTGAGCCTGTTCATTGGCCGGCGCGCCGGTGGTCGGCGCCTTGTTGCGACCGGGCATCAGCCAGGCGGCAGCGACCGCCACCACGACAACGGCGGAAATCGCCAATACGTGTTTCTTCGGCATGTTGAACCCCATACTTGGACGCTTCACCGCAGAGCGGCTGGCAATCATGACTTCGATCAGTGCATCGCGAGCGACCTGGTTGATGTTGCCGGGCCAACCCTCGGAGCTTTCGTGAATATCAGAGATCTGATCCGCGGTGAAAAGTTCGACACCGCGGCCTGCGCCTTCGAGCCGCTGGTCGAGATACTCGCGGGTTTCTTCTTCGGTGTACGGCTGCAATTCGATGACGTGGAAGCGCTCTTCTTCGAGGTGCAGGGCCTCGAGCTGGGCGATCAGCGACGACTCACCGAACAGGAACACATGCGGACGGCCTTCCGGCGCACCGGCACCCAAAGCCATCAGGGCTTCGAGGGCGGACTCGTCGAGCTGCTCGGCATCATCCACCAGCAGATAGACTTCCTGGCCGGTCAGCGCCAGTTGCACCACTTGATCGAGGATCGCCCCGACTTCGGCCTGGGCCACATTCAGCGCCTGGGCGACCTGACGCAGCACACCGGCTGCATCGCCCGCACCACGGGCCGAGACGACAACACTCTGAACCGACTGCTTGTTAGTGCTCGCCACCAGCGCCTGGCGCAGCAACGTCTTGCCGCTGCCCTGAGGGCCGGTGACCACCAGCAGCAACTGGCTGTAACGCGCCAGGTGATGCAGTTGACCCAGCACCGGTTTGCGCTGGGCCGGGAAGAATTTGAAGCCCGGGACCCGTGGAGCGAAAGGGTCATGACTTAACTGGAAATGGCCGAGGAACGCCTCGTCGGCATGCAAACTAGTCATCGGAATCTTATTAACCTTTAAGCTGAGCCAGAGCGCGGTAATCCGCTCCCAGCGTGGCCTGTAGAACCTCTTTCGGATAATCGTCGGTCACTACCGCTTCGCCCATCCGGCGCAGCAGCACCAGGCGCAGACGACCGTCGATCACTTTTTTGTCAATTGCCATATGTTCGAGAAAATCGGCTTCGGTCATCTCTTCCGGCGGAACCACCGGCAAGCCGGCACGCTGGAACAAACGAATGCCGCGATCGCGTTCCTGCTCGCTGATCCAGCCGAGGCGCGCGGACATTTCCATCGCCATTACCGTGCCAGCAGCGACCGCTTCACCGTGCAACCAGACACCATAGCCCATGTGGGTTTCGATGGCGTGGCCGAAGGTGTGGCCGAGATTGAGCGTGGCGCGTACACCGGTTTCCTTCTCATCGGCGCCGACCACCGCCGCCTTGGCGGCGCAGGAGCGTTCGATGGCATAGGTCAGGGCTTTCTGGTCCAGCGCACGCAGGGCATCGACGTTGTCTTCGAGCCAGGTCAGGAACGGCTCGTCGCAGATCAGGCCGTACTTGATGACTTCCGCCAGGCCTGCCGACAGCTCGCGCGCTGGCAGGGTTTTCAGGGACGCCGTATCGATCAGCACCACGTTCGGCTGATAGAAGGCGCCGACCATGTTCTTGCCCAGCGGATGGTTGATCCCGGTCTTGCCGCCCACCGACGAATCGACCTGGGACAGCAGCGTGGTAGGAATCTGGATGAAATCGACACCGCGCTGGTAGCAGGCGGCTGCAAAACCGGCCATGTCGCCGATCACACCGCCACCGAGGGCGATCACCGTGGTGCGACGGTCATGACGGGCGGTCAGCAGGCCGTCGAAGATCAGTTGCAGGGTTTCCCAGTTCTTGAAGGCTTCGCCGTCCGGCAACACCACGGAAACCACCGAAAACTGCGACAGACTGCGGGTCAGACGCTCGAGATAGAGCGGCGCAACGGTCTCGTTGGAGATGATTGCCACTTGCCGCCCATGGATGTGCGGAGCCAGCAATTCAGGCTGATCCAACAGTCCTTCGCCAATATGAATCGGGTAGCTGCGCTCGCCTAGATCGACCTTGAGTGTCTGCATGTGTCCCCACAGTGAAGATGGAAGCAGGCGTCCTGCCTTGAATTATCGGATGTCCCCGGTCTTGAGAGGTGTGACGCCGCTTGCGTGCGATCCGCCACAACCCTCGACAGGACGCCGAGGATAGCGCATTTCGGGCGGCGCTTTAACGGGGTGGAAGTTGCGCCAGACGGTCAAGAATGTCGAGTACCACCATGCGTGGCGGCCGCTCGTCGGTTTCCACCACCAGATCGGCGATTTCCCGATAAAGCGGATCGCGGATCGCCAGCAGGTCGCGCAGGGTTTTCTCGGGATTGGCCGTGCGCAGCAGCGGGCGATTGCGGTCGCGGGAGGTGCGGCCGACCTGCTGTTCGACGGAGGCGTGCAGATACACCACCCGCCCGCCCTCGTGCAGGGCCTTGCGGTTGGCATCGCGCATCACCGCGCCGCCGCCCGTCGCCAGCACTACGCCGTCGAACGCGCACAGCTCGGCGATCATCGCCTGCTCACGATCACGAAAACCGGGCTCGCCTTCCTTGTCGAAGATCCACGGGATATTGGCGCCCGTACGCAGTTCAATTTCCTTGTCGGAATCCTTGAACGGCAGGCGCAGCTCTTTGGCCAGTAATCGGCCGATGGTGCTTTTTCCAGCCCCCATCGGTCCTACAAGAATCAAATTTCGCACAGAATCAACGACTCACAGCAATCGCCTGGTTATTCATGATACGCGGAGTGAGGAATACCAACAGCTCGGATTTTTTCTCCGAAACCACATCACGCCGGAAAAGGCGGCCAAGATACGGCACATCGCCAAGAAATGGCACCTTATCTACGACCTTGCTTTGAGTATTTGAGAAAACCCCACCAATCACGATGGTCTCGCCGTCGTTCACCAGCACCTTGGCGTTGACCTCGTTTTTCTTGATCGGCGGTACATCCTGCACTTTGTTCAGGTAGTCCGGTTCGTCCTTGGTGACCTTCACCTCCATGATGATGCGGTTGTCCGGAGTGATCTGCGGCGTGACCTCCAGCGACAGCGAGGCCTCCTTGAACGACACCGACGTAGCGCCGCTGGAGCTGGCTTCCTGATACGGAATCTCGGTGCCTTTGAGGATCTTCGCAGTCTCTTTGTCAGAGGTTACGACCTTGGGCTGCGAGACGATTTCCCCGTTGCCGGTCTTCTCCATCGCCGTCAGCTCTAGGTCGAGCAAGACGTTGTCGGTGATGAACGCAATGCCGATCCCGGACGTATTGTTGACCGTGCCCATGTCGACGAACGGCGAGTTGGTACTGGTGCTGCCCGGCGTGCCGATGGTGGTCGACGAGCCATTGCTGACCCCGGAAGTGTTCCAGTTGCCCTTGTTCTGGATCGACCCGCCCCAGCGCACACCCAGGCTCTTGTCGTAATCGACGTTGGCCTCGACGATCCGCGCCTCGATCATCACCTGACGCACCGGGATATCCAGCTGCGCCACGATCCGCCGCAGCTCGTCGAGGCGATCCTGGGTCTGGTAGGCAATGATGTTGTTGGTACGCTCGTCGACAGTGATCGAACCCCGTTCGTCGACCTTGGCCTCAGCGCTGGTGACCGACTGGAACAGCTTGGCGATGTCCGCAGCCTTGGCGTAGTTCACTTGCAGCAGTTCACGACGCAGCGGCGCCAGCTCGGCGATCTGTTTCTGCGACTCCAGCTCCTGCCGTTCGCGGGCGGCGATCTCATCCGCCGGCGCCACCAGCAACACGTTACCGACCTTGCGTTTGTCCAGGCCTTTGGTCTTGAGCACCAGATCCAGCGCCTGATCCCACGGTACGTTTTGCAGGCGCAAGGTGATCCCGCCCTGCACCGTGTCGCTGGCCACCAGGTTGAGGTTGGTGAAATCGGCGATCAGTTGCAGCACCGAACGCACGTCGATGTCCTGGAAATTCAACGACAGCTTTTCACCGCTGTAGCTGTTGCGGTCGGCGTTGCGCTTTTGCAGGTCGTCGATGGTCAGCGGACGGATACTCACCGTCAGCTTGTTGTCGGTCTGGTAGGTGGAATAGTCGAACGTGCCGCCGGGCTCGACGGTGATGGTCGCCCGATCGCCGCTCACGCCGGCATTGACGAACTGCACCGGGGTGGCGAAATCCTTGACGTCGAGACGCACCCGCAACGGCTCGGGCAACTGGGTGCGGGCGAAATTGAGGATGATCTTGCCGTCGTGCTCCTGGATGTCCGGCGCGATGGTCGGGTCGGACAGGTCGATCACGACATTGCCCTCACCCGCCGTGCCGCGCTGGAAATCCACGCCACGAATGGCTCTGGCGACGGGTGCGTAAGTCCGCGACGGGGCTGCCACCGGCGTGGCACGCGGTGTCTTCGCGGCAGGTCGCGGCGCGCTGGCCTTGGTGCCCTGACCGACCACCACGAACAGCGTGTTGCCCTCGACCCGGGCGTCATACGGCGCCAGTTGCGTCAGGTTGATGATCAACCGGGTACGGTCATTGGCCTCGACCACCGTGGCAGAGCGCGCATTGCCGCTACCGAGGTCGCGGGTCTTGGTCGCGAGCTGGCTGGCCACTCCCGGCAGGTCGAGGGCGATCCGTGCCGGCGAATCGGTGGTGTAACCCTTGGGCTGCGGCGGCGGGCCGTCGAACGACAGTTTCAGCTCGACGCGATCACCCGGCAGCGCCGCCACGTCCAGCGTCTTCAGGTTGGCCGCGTGAACCATCGGTGAAAGCAGCGCTATCCATAGCGAAAAACCGAGGGTGGAGAAAATCCTGTTCATTGTTCGACTTCCACTATGAGTGCTCTTTCAAAGGAATGGTGCGCGGTCGCTCCAGCCAGGCGCCTTCGCCATCGGGAACGATTTCGACCACATCGACCTGGGAGGCGCTGATCGCGACAATGCGCCCGTCGTTGCGCCCCAGGTAATCGCCGACTTTCAGCCGGTGCACCCCGCCCGCCCCGCGCAGCAGCGCAAAGGAACCGGAGGCATTGGAAATCGTGCCGACCATCTCGAACTGCTCGATGTTGAAACCTTCGAGGTATTGCTTGACCCGGTTCGGGTCCGGCTTGACGTTGCGCGAGCCGTGCTGCTGCCCGGCCAGATCGACCCGTACCTGACGCGAGAACGGACTGCGCAGGTTCGCGGCGCTGTAGGTGAACGTGGGGTAGGAACGAAAGGTCGGCGTCGGCTCGATCTTGCCCGGCGGCCGCAGACGCACTTCATTCATGTAGGCGTCGAGATCGCCGAAGTCGTTGCCGCCGCAACCGCTCAGCCCCAGCATCAATGCCGACAACAGAAGAAAACGGATCGGGCTCATTTTTGCAGCCCCTTGTCGTTGTAGCGGTACGTCTTGGCGAGGATGCTCATGCGCAACTTGGTCCCGCCTTCCGGGTTGGCCGGCGCCAGCTCGAAGTCGTGCAGCGTGACGATCCGCGGCAACCCGGCCACGCCACTGACGAAGGTGGCAAGGTCGTGATAGGCGCCCGTGACAGTGATCTGGATCGGCAATTCGATGTAGAACTGCTGCGTCACCTCCGGCAACAGCTTGATCTCCTCGAACTCAAGACCACTGCCCAGCCCGGTGCGCGTGATGTCTTCCAGCAATCCCGGCACCTCCGTGTCGCTGGGCAATTGCCGCAACAGCACGCCGAACGAGTTCTCCATCTCCTTCATCTGCTGGGTGTACAGCTCCAGATTGGCCGCCATGTGCGCCTTGCTGGAGAACTGCTCCTTGAGCGTGGCTTCTTCCGTGCGTTTGGTTTCGAGCTCGCTTTCCATGTCACTGACGAAAAAGTTGTAGCCCAGGGCCAGCACCAGAATCATCAATAGCCCCCCGGCCAGGCCTTTCACGGCCGGCGGCCACGAGCCGATGTTGCTGGTATCCAGGTCGTTGAAGTCGATATTGCGCAGGCTGGCCAGCCATTCGGACGGTTTCATTGATCGTCCTCCAGGTTTTTCGGCCGGGTCTGATGGACGGTCAACTGGAACACATTGGCCTGATCCAGCTGCCCCGCCGTGGTTGCCTTGACCTCGTTCAACGTCGGCGCATCAAACCAGTCGGACGCCTCAAGATTGCGCATCAGGTCGGAGACCCGGTTGTTCGATTCCGCCGCACCGCTGATCGACAGGGTCTTGCCGACCATCTTCACGCTGGTGAAATAGACGCCGTCGGGCAGGGTCCGCGCCAGTTGATCGAAGATCCGCCCGCTGACCTGCCGGTTGCCTTGCAGGTCCTGGATGATGCGCATGCGCTCCACCAGTTGCTGGCGGCGCGCCTTGAGTTCGCTGATCTGCTTGATCCGCTCATCGACCACGGCAATCTGCCTGCCGATGTAATCGTTACGCGCCTGCTGATGTTCGATGGCCGTGCTGAATATCTGAGCGGCAATGAATACTGCGCCGACCGAACCGACCACCACACCGGTCAGGGTCAGCAGAAAGCGTTTGCGCCGTTCTTCGCGGCGCTCCTCGCGCCAGGGTAAAAGGTTGATCCGCGCCATCAGTCGAAACTCCTGAGCGCGAGCCCGCAGGCAATCATCAGGGCCGGCGCATCACTGGCCAGGGCCCCGGCGTTGACCTTGCTGCTCAAGGCCATGTCGGAAAACGGATTGGCGACCTGGGTCGGGGTGCCCAGACGCTCCTCGATCAAGCGGTCCAGCCCCGGCACCGACGCCGTGCCACCAGCGAGCAAAATGTGATCGACCGCGTTGTACTGACCGGAAGCGAAAAAGAATTGCAGGGAACGCGAAACCTGTTGCACCAGCGCCTCGCGAAACGGCTGCAGGACCTCGCCGACATAATCGTCCGGCAGACCGCCCTGCTTCTTGGCCAGCCCGGCCTGTTCGAGGGTCAGGCCATAGCGGCGCTGGATTTCCTCGGTCAGCTGGCGTCCGCCGAACAGTTGCTCGCGGGTGTAGATGATCCGCCCGTTGTGCAGGACGCTGAGGGTGGTCATGGTCGCGCCGATATCGACCACCGCAACGGTCAGGCGCTCCTGCGAGGCCGCCAGTTGCGTGGCCAGCAGGCCGAACGAGCGCTCCAGCGCATACGCCTCGACATCCACCACTCGCGCCGTCAGGCCGGCAAGGGCCAGCGCCGCCTCACGGACTTCGACGTTTTCCTTGCGACAGGCGGCCAGCAGCACGTTGACCCGCTCGGGGTTGCGCGGCGAAACGCCCTGGACCTCGAAATCGATGGCGACTTCGTCCAGCGGGTAAGGGATGTATTGGTCGGCTTCGATCTTGAGCTGGTTTTCCAGCTCGTCGTCGGACAGCCCGGCGTCCATTTCGATGACCTTGGTGATCACCGCCGAGCCGGCCACCGCCACCGCCACGCTCTTGAGCCCGGTGCGCGCCTTGACCAGCACCCGGGACAGGGCATGCCCGACGCCTTCGAGTTCGGCGATGTTCTTCTCGACCACGGCGTTGGCCGGCAACGGCTCCACCGCGTACGCCTCGACCCGGTAGCGCTCGCCCTGACGGCTCAGCTCCAGCAACTTCACCGAAGTGGAGCTGATATCGATCCCCAGCAACGTATTGGTCTTTTTATTGAAGAGTCCTAGCACTACCAATTCCCTATGACTTTCCGTGAGTTACGGACTCTGTAATGCGCATTGCGTTCCCTCGCCCCGTCTTGACAGAAGCGCAAATGACGCCCCCAGCGGAAAAGTGCTTATAATGCCCAGCGATTTTTTCCGCTTTTTACTGCCGGCGCGGGCCGTTCTGTGTGTTCCCGGAACCCTGTCGCCCAATTCATTCTTTGCCCTGGATGTCCAAAAGCCTTGATTCGTCTGCTGAAATTCTTCGGTTGGTCCATCGTCGCCGTTTTCTGCGGACTGCTTTTAGTTCTCAGCGGCGCGTTTCTTTACCTTAGTCCGGGTTTGCCATCTGTGGAGGCGCTGAGAAGCATTCAGTTGCAGATTCCGCTCCGGGTGTACAGCAGCGACAACAAGTTGATCGCAGAATTTGGCGAAATGCGCCGTACTCCGATACGTTTCGCCGACATTCCCCCCAATTTCATCAATGCGTTACTAAGTGCTGAAGACGACAACTTCGCCAATCACTATGGCGTCGATCCGAGCAGCCTGATGCGTGCCGCGACCCAGCTGGTCAAGAGCGGGCACATCCAGTCCGGCGGCAGTACCATCACCATGCAGGTGGCGAAGAACTTCTTCCTGACCAGCGAACGCAGCTTCTCGCGCAAGACCACGGAAATCCTCCTGGCCCTGCAGATCGAGCGTCAGCTGACCAAGGACGAGATCCTCGAGCTGTACGTGAACAAGATTTATCTGGGCAACCGCGCCTACGGCATCGAGGCGGCGGCGCAGGTGTATTACGGCAAGTCGATCCGCGAGGTCAGCCTGGCGCAGATGGCGATGATCGCCGGCCTGCCGAAAGCCCCGTCGCGTTTCAACCCGCTGGCCAACCCGGCGCGCAGCAAGGAGCGTCGCGACTGGATCCTCGGGCGCATGTACAAACTCGGCAAGATCACCGAAGCCGACTACACCGCTGCCATCAACGAGCCGCTGAACGCCAGCTATCACGTGCCGACACCGGAAGTGAACGCGCCGTACATCGCCGAGATGGCCCGCGCCGAAATGGTCGGCCGCTATGGCAGCGACGCCTATACCGAAGGTTTCCGCGTCACCACCACGGTGCCGAGCAACCTGCAGGAAATGGCCAACACCGCGCTGCACGAAGGCCTGATGACCTACGACCAGCGTCACGGCTACCGTGGTCCTGAATCACGCCTGCCGGGCAAGACCCGCGAAGCCTGGGCCGTCGAGCTGACCAAGCAACGCACCATCAGCAGCCTCGAACCGGCCATCGTCACCCAGGTCGACAAGAATGGCCTGCAAGTGCTGACCCGTACCGGTGAAGAGCATGTGGCGTGGGACACCATGAAATGGGCCCGTCCATTCCTCAATACCAACAGCATGGGCGCCGCACCGCGCCAGCCATCGGATGTCGCGCAGGTCGGCGACCTGGTGCGCGTACAGCGCCAGCCGAACAATTCGCTGAAGTTCAGCCAGATTCCGCAGGCCCAGGGCGCGCTGGTGTCGCTGGATCCGCAGAACGGTGCAATCCGCTCGCTGGTCGGCGGTTTCGCCTTCGAGCAGAGCAACTACAACCGCGCCATGCAGGCCAAGCGTCAGCCGGGTTCGAGCTTCAAGCCATTCGTCTACAGTGCCGCGCTGGATAACGGCTACACCGCCGCCACGCTGGTCAACGACGCGCCGATCGTGTTCGTCGACGAGTATCTGGACAAGGTCTGGCGTCCGAAGAACGACACCAACACCTTCCTCGGCCCGATCCGCCTGCGTGAAGCGCTGTACAAGTCGCGCAACCTGGTTTCGATCCGCCTGCTGCAGGCGATGGGCGTAGGCAAAACCATCGACTACATCACCCGCTTCGGTTTCAACAAGCAGGACCTGCCGCCAAACCTGTCCCTGGCGCTGGGCACCGCGACCCTGACCCCGATGGAAATCGCCACCGGCTGGAGCACTTTCGCCAACGGCGGTTACAAGATCACCCCGTACATCATCGACAAGATCGAAAGCCGCAATGGCGACACGCTGTTCGTCGCCAACCCGCCGACCGTACCACAGGGTGGCGCAGCCACCGACGGCATCGCGGCACCGGCGACCCAACCGATCACCGTCGACGCGGCACCGGTTCCGGGTGAAGTACCGGGCGCTGCAGCGGTGCCACAAGCTCCGGCAGTCGCCGAGCGCATCGTCGATGGCCGCACCACCTACATCCTCAACAGCATGTTGCAGGACGTGATCAAGCTCGGCACCGGTCGTCGCGCACTGGCCATGGGCCGCAGCGACATCGCGGGCAAAACCGGTACTACCAACGAATCCAAGGATGCGTGGTTCTCCGGTTACAACGCCGATTACGTGACCACGGTCTGGACCGGTTTCGACCAGCCGGAAAGCCTCGGTCGCCGGGAGTTCGGCGGCACTGTGGCGCTGCCGATCTGGATGAACTACATGAGCGCCGCGCTCAAGGACAAGCCCCCGCATGTCCAGCCGGAGCCGGAAGGCATCCTCAGCCTGCGGGTAGATCCGGTCAGCGGCCGCGCAGCCTCGCCGAGCACGCCAGGCGCCTACTTCGAGCTGTTCAAGGCCGAAGACACGCCGCCGTCGGTCAACGAGATCGGCAACGGCACGGCACCGGGCAGCCCGCTGCCGGCGGATGAACAGGCGCCGATCGATCTGTTCTGATCCTGAACCGCTAAAAAGCCCCGCCTTCGTGAGAAGTGCGGGGCTTTTTATTGCCTTCAGGATTGTGGTGGATGAACCGGCCAGACCCGATACAAAACCCTCAGGCACAAAAAAGCCCCGACTCTCACGAGCCGGGGCTTTCGGTTGAAGCGCTACAACGACTTAGCCGTTGAACACGTCATCCACGCTTTTCAGCGGGTAGTTCTTCGGATACGGCAGGGTCGCTACGCCGGTCTCGATCGCAGCCTTGGCCACGGCGTCGGAGATCACGGTGATCAGGCGCTTGTCCATTGGCTTCGGAATGATGTACTCACGACCGAATTCCAGGGAGATACCGCCGTAGGCGTCGCAGACTTCCTGAGGAACCGGCAGCTTGGCCAGTTCACGCAGGGCGTTGGCGGCAGCGATCTTCATTTCTTCGTTGATGCGCTTGGCGCGAACGTCCAGGGCACCGCGGAAGATGAACGGGAAGCCCAGTACGTTGTTGACCTGGTTCGGGTAGTCCGAACGGCCGGTGGCCATGATCACGTCGTTGCGGGTGGCGTGAGTCAGTTCCGGGGAGATTTCCGGATCCGGGTTGGAGCAGGCGAAGACGATCGGGTTGGCCGCCATGCGCTTCAGTTGCTCGGCGCTCAGCAGGTTCGGGCCTGACAGGCCGACGAATACGTCAGCGCCTTCGATGGCGTCGTCCAGAGTGCGCTTTTCGGTCGCGTGGGCGAACACAGCCTTGTACTGGTTCAGGTCGTCGCGGCCAGCGTGGATCACGCCGGTACGGTCGATCATGTAGATGTTCTCGACCTTGGCGCCCATGCTCACCAGCAGTTTCATGCAGGAGATGGCGGCAGCGCCGGCGCCCAGGCAGACGATCTTGGCTTCGCCGAGGGTTTTGCCAGCGATTTCCAGGGCGTTGATCATGCCCGCAGCGGTCACGATCGCGGTGCCGTGCTGGTCATCGTGGAATACCGGAATGTCGCACTGCTCGATCAGAGCGCGTTCGATCTCAAAGCACTCAGGCGCCTTGATGTCTTCCAGGTTGATGCCACCGAAGGTGATGGAAATGCGTTTTACGGTGTCGATGAAGGCTTGCGGGCTTTCGGAGTCGACTTCGATGTCGAAGACGTCGATGCCGGCGAAGCGCTTGAACAGCACGCCTTTACCTTCCATCACTGGCTTGGAAGCCAGTGGGCCGAGGTTACCCAGGCCCAGAATCGCGGTGCCATCGGAAATGACTGCAACCAGGTTGCCCTTGCCGGTGTACTTGTAGGCCAGTTCAGGATCGCGGGCGATCTCGCGCACTGGTTCAGCTACGCCGGGGCTGTAGGCCAGCGACAGGTCGCGGGCGGTAGCAGTGGCCTTGGTGAGCTCGACACTCAGCTTTCCTGGACGAGGATTGGCGTGATATTCGAGAGCGGCAGTTTTCAGATCAGACATTTTGGCATTCCGCTTTTTACTGTTGGACAGACTGGTCAGCGAGGATACGCGCCTCGCAAAGTCCCCACAAGACTGCCCGGTCACCCCTGTCAAGCGCCCTGCCCTACGACTTTGGGCCAAGAGCCACGGCGCACAAGGGCTAGACTGTTCACAATCAACAGAAAAAATGTCTACAACTTTTTGTTCAGCGGGACGATTGCAACATCGAAGGGTCGGTCAGCGGCAACAACCAGCGAGCCTGACCGGGTTTCAATCCGCCCCGTCGTGAACGGTCGACCACCCAGCCCCGGGCCTCGATCTGCCTGCCCTTCAGCGTTTGCAGGGAACTGCCAGCGAAGCGCTCCAGCAGATTGGGTGCAACGCGCAGTACAAGCTTGTCCTGCAACTCGATCCAGATTCCGCCACGATTGCGCTGAACCTTGCTCACACGACCACTGACGATGGCGAAACCCGAGCGTTCGATCTGCTCCGCTTTCAGTACAGGCGAGCGCTTCCACAAGCCAAGCCCGGCCTGCCGCGCGCTGCGTTCGGCAGCTTGCTGACAATCGACAAGATCGACATTCGGTGCCACCGCGACCTGGAATCCAAGGCCATCGGCGAGCATTTGCGCTTCGAGACTGGCGCCGCTGACGCTGTAGAGATGGGCGAGCGTACGCCCGTAATGGTCTTTTTCTTGCGCACCGAGGCGCAAACCGACCCGACCGCCACTGTCGGCCACCAAGGTTTCCAGGCGTTTGCGCGCGGCCACGGCAAAGGGTTCGTCGCTGCGACCCTGCTTGCCCAGCTCAGGCGTGTTGAGGCCGATCAGGCGTACGCTGCGGCCGTCACTCAGGCGCACCGTGTCGCCATCGACAACCCGCTGCACCACCACGCTCGACAGCCCCGACGGGGTCGGGCAGAAGGCATGGGCGCCGGACAGCCAAATCGCGGACACAAAAAAGGCGCCCACAAGGGACGCCTTTTTCATCAGACCGGAAAAGCCGCTGAGGTTTTCCAGAATGAGGGGCCTTAGGCCTTTTTCGCGCCGAAAGCACCGAAACGGTCGGCGAACTTCTGAACGCGACCACCGGTGTCCAGAGTCTTCTGCTTACCGGTGTAGAACGGGTGGCACTCGTTGCAAACGTCGATCGCCAGGGCTTTGCCGAAGGTCGAACGGGTTTCGAACTTGTTGCCGCAGCTGCAAGTTACTGCAACTTCTGGGTAATTCGGGTGGATATCGGCTTTCATGGTGTTTTCCTCAGCTGGCGTGCCGCCATCCAACACGATTGTTGAATACCGCACGTAATTAGGCCGCGGATTCTACCAGACAATGTCAATCGCGCAAGCTGTCCCTTAGACCGACCGTCTGCTAGGCTCCCGCCCTTCTTCACCGCCCCGCCTATGAGAATCCTCCGCGTGCCCGACGCCATTCTGCGCCTCGCCCTGCCTTCGCCCCTGCGCCGCCTGTTCGACTATCGGGCCCCGGCCGGCGTGCTGCGTTCGCAATTGCAGCCGGGCATGCGCCTGCGGGTGCCGTTCGGTCGGCGGGAGATGATCGGGATTCTGGTGGAAGTCACTGACACCAGCGAAGTACCGGTGGAGAAGCTCAAACCGGCGCTGGCCCTGCTCGACGCCACCGCACCGCTGCCGCCCGCGCTGTTCAAGCTGTGCCTGTGGACCGCCCAGTATTATCAGCACAGCCTCGGCGATACCCTGAGCTGGGCACTGCCGGTGCTGCTGCGCCAAGGCGAACTGGCCGAAGCCCGCCAGGAACGCTTCTGGTCCGCCGCCCCCGGCGCCAGCCTCGATGACCCGCGCATCGCCCGTGCCCCGCGCCAGCGAGAAGCCCTGGCGACACTGGCCCAGCATCCTCACGGCGTCGCCCATCAGTTGCTGAGCAAACTGATGCTGAGCAAGGACAGCCTCGATCTGCTGCTGGCCAAGGATCTGGTGCAGGTCGAAGTGCGCCGCCATGCCCCCGGCGTTCGTCACGAACACTGGCTGGCCCAGCCCGAGCTGCCGCTCAACAGCGAGCAGCGCGCCGCCTATGAAGCGATTCGCGCGGGTTTCGACAGTTATCACGCGTTCCTGCTGGCCGGTGTCACCGGCAGCGGCAAGACCGAAGTCTATTTGCAGCTGATCCGCGAAACCCTCGAGGCCGGCAAGCAGGCACTGGTGCTGATCCCGGAAATCAACCTCGGCCCGCAGACCCTCGCCCGCTTCGAACAACGCTTCAACGCGCGCATCGCCCTGCTGCACTCGGCGGTCAACGACCGCGATCGCCTCGACGCCTGGCTCGCCGCCCGGGATGGCGAGGCCGACATTATTATCGGCACCCGCTCGGCGCTGTTCACCCCGATGAAAAATCCGGGGCTGATCATCATCGACGAAGAACACGACGGCTCCTATAAGCAGCAGGAAGGCCTGCGCTACCACGCGCGGGATCTGGCACTGGTGCGCGCACGGCAGGAAAACATTCCGATCGTGCTCGGCTCCGCGACGCCATCACTCGAAAGCCTGCACAACGCCTACACCGGCCGGTACGGGCTCCTGCGCCTGAACGAACGGGCCGGCGGCGCCAAACAGCCACGTTTCCTGCGCCTGGATGTGAAAAGCCGTCCGCTGGACAGCGGTATTTCCGGGCCGATGCAGCAAGCCATCGGCCAGACCCTCGCCGCCGGCCAGCAGGTGCTGGTGTTCCTCAACCGTCGGGGTTTTGCCCCGACCCTGCTGTGCCACGATTGCGGCTGGATGTCCGAATGCCAGCGCTGCGATGCGCGGATGACCGTGCACCAGCGCTATGGCGAATTGCGCTGCCACCACTGCGGTTACGTCGAACGCACGCCGCGCCAGTGCCCGAAGTGCAACAAGGTCGATCTGCGGCCGGTGGGCGCCGGCACCGAGCGGGCCGAGGAACGACTGGCCATTCTGTTCCCGGATTACCCGGTACTGCGCGTCGACCGCGACAGCACCTCGCGCAAAGATGCGATGAACCAGTTGTTCGCCACCATTCAGAAAGGCCAGCCGTGCATTCTGGTCGGCACCCAGATGTTGGCCAAGGGTCACCACTTTCCCCGGGTCACTCTGGTGTCGATCCTCGACGCCGACGGCGGGCTGTTCTCCGGTGACTTCCGCGCCAGCGAGCGCATGGCGCAGCTGATCGTGCAGGTTGCCGGGCGCGCCGGGCGGGCAGAAGAACCGGGCAAGGTGATCATCCAGACCCACCTGGCCGACCATCCTTTATTGGTGCAACTGACCGAGCAGGGTTACTTCGCCTTCGCCGAACAGGCCCTGAGCGAGCGTCGCGCCGCCGGCCTGCCGCCGTTCGCCCACCTCGCCCTGCTGCGCGCCGAAGCGCACAAGCCGGGGCAGGCCGAAGGTTTTCTCGATGAAGCCTGCAGCGAGGCCGAGCGTTTGCTGGCCGAACAGAACCTGAGCGGCATCGAACTGCTGGGACCGGTACCGGCACCGATGGAACGCCGGGCCGGACGCTTCCGCGCGCAGCTGCTCTTGCAGGCCACGGCCCGGGCGCCGCTGCACCGGTTGCTGGCGAGCTGGCTGCTGGCGCTGGAGCAGATGCCGAGCGGCCGGGCGGTGCGCTGGTCGCTGGATGTCGATCCTGTCGATTTGTATTGATTGAACGATTGCTATCGCTGGCAAGCCAGCTCCCACAGGGGAATTGCGTCGTTCTTGTGGGAGCTGGCTTGCCAGCGATGGCTGACGAATTGTCACCACACATCCACATCCTGCCTGCTAAGGTTGGCAAGCCCGTCTTCGCAACGGATAATGCCCAGTTTTTCCACCCGCGCATTGATGCGCCGCCGCGCTTGCGGTCGAAAGAGAAGACCATGAAAGACACCATTCGCCAGCTGATCCAACAAGCCCTCACCCAACTCGTCAACGAAGGTGTGTTGCCTGAAGGCCTGACGCCGGCGATCCAGGTGGAAAACGCCCGGGACAAGACCCACGGTGATTTCGCCAGCAACATCGCCATGATGCTGGCCAAGCCTGCGGGCATGAAGCCGCGTGACCTGGCGGAAAAAATCATCGCAGCCCTGCCGGCTGACGAGAACGTCACCAAGGCCGAAATCGCCGGCCCCGGCTTCATCAATTTCTTCCAGAACACCCAGGCACTGGCCTCGCGCCTCGACGCCGCACTGGCCGACGCTCACGTTGGCGTGCGCAAGGCCGGCCCGGCGCAACGCACCGTGGTCGACCTGTCGGCGCCGAACCTGGCCAAAGAGATGCACGTCGGCCACTTGCGCTCGACCATCATCGGCGACGGCGTGGCCCGTGTGCTCGAATTCCTCGGCGATACCGTGATCCGTCAGAACCACGTCGGCGACTGGGGCACCCAGTTCGGCATGCTGATGGCATACCTGCAGGAAAACCCGATCACCAGCGACGAACTGTCGGACCTGGAAAACTTCTACCGCGCCGCCAAGCAGCGCTTCGACGAGTCCCCGGAGTTCGCCGACCGGGCCCGTGGCCTGGTGGTCAAGCTGCAGGCCGGCGATGCCGAGTGCCTGGCGCTGTGGACCAAGTTCAAGGACATCTCGCTGTCGCACTGCCAGAAGATCTACGAACTGCTCAACGTCAAACTGACCATGGCCGACGTGATGGGCGAAAGCGCCTACAACGACGACCTGATCAACGTGGTCAACGATCTGAAGGCCGCCGGCATGCTGGTCGAAAGCAACGGCGCCCAGTGCGTGTTCCTCGACGAATTCAAGAACGCCGAAGGTGAGCCGCTCCCGGTGATCATCGTCAAGGCTGACGGCGGCTACCTGTACGCCACCACCGACCTGGCCGCCGTGCGCTACCGCAGCGGCAAACTGAAGGCGGATCGCGCGCTGTACTTCGTCGACCAGCGTCAGGCCCTGCACTTCCAGCAAGTGTTCGCCGTGGCGCGCAAGGCCGGTTTCGTGACCCATCCGATGGAAATGGAGCACATGGGCTTCGGCACCATGAACGGCGCCGACGGCCGTCCGTTCAAGACCCGTGACGGCGGCACCGTGAAGCTGATCGATCTGCTGACCGAAGCGCAGGAACGTGCCTACGCATTGGTAAAAGAGAAAAACCCGACACTGGCCGACGACGAACTGCGCAGCATCGCCAAGGTTGTGGGCATCGGCGCGGTGAAATACGCCGACCTGTCGAAGCACCGCACCAGCGACTACAGTTTCAACTTCGACCAGATGCTCAACCTCGAAGGCAATACCGCGCCGTACCTGCTGTACGCCTACACCCGGGTGGCCGGCGTGTTCCGCAAGCTTGACAAGGATTACAGCGAAGTCGACGGCCAGATCGTCCTCGAAGCGCCGCAGGAGCACGATCTGGCAGCCAAACTGGCGCAGTTCGGTGAAGTGCTGAACAACGTTGCGGAAAAGGGCACGCCACACACTCTGTGCACCTACCTGTACGACGTGGCCGGCCTGTTCTCCAGTTTCTACGAGCACTGCCCGATCCTCGCCGCCGAGACCCCGGCACAAATGCAAAGCCGTCTGCGCCTTGCCGCGCTGACCGGCCGTACCCTCAAGCAAGGCCTGGAACTGCTCGGCCTGGAAACCCTGGAGCGCATGTAAGTTGGCTGCCAAGAAAAAACCTGCACCCAAGCGTGGCGCCAGCCGTTACCAAGCTCCTGCGAAGCAACCGATCCCGGGCTGGCTGTGGATGGCCATCGGCCTGACGGTCGGCGCGTTCATCGTGTTCCTGATGAAACTGGAGCCGGGCAAGGGCAGCGACACAGTCAAGCGCGAGAAGGTCGAGCAACAGCAACAACAGAAAGCCACCAAGATCGCCGAGGCCAACAAGACCCCGCCGAGCCCGACGCAACCGGTGAAGCCGAAGTACGACTTCTACACCCTGCTGCCGGAATCGGAAGTGATCGTGCCGCCTGACGCCGTGCCGGAGAAAACCCTGCCGACGCCACAGGTGCCGGCGATCCCGACCACGCCGGTGACCCCGGCGGAAGCGGCGAAGATCGACACCGCACGCGCCCAGGCTGCGCTGGCCGGGATTACCCCGCCGCCAGCGCCACCGGTGACCAAGGCTGCGCCGGTGACCAAGTTCTTCCTGCAGGCCGGCTCGTTCCGCAAGCAGACAGATGCCGACAAGGTGCGCGCACAGATCATTCTGCTCGGCCAGGCGGTCGCGGTTGAATCCGGGACGGTGAAGGATGAAACCTGGTACCGCGTACTGGTCGGCCCGTTCAGCAACCGCGAACAACTGACCACCGCCCAGAAACAACTGGCGGGCGCAGGGTTCAGCAACCTGTTGTTACAACAACGCCAGAGCCGCTGATTCCCCTCGAATGATCCTTCCCGCGCTCTGTGTGGGGAGGATCAGCGCAACAACACCGCTCGTCCCCTCTCCCTTCCTGCAGTTGAAATCCTCTCCACCACCCCCATATGAATGGGCATAAGGCATTTTCGCCCCGCAGTGTGGAGACTCTTCCCTTGACCACCATCGTTTCAGTCCGCCGCCACGGCAAAGTCGTCATGGGCGGCGACGGCCAGGTTTCTCTCGGCAACACCGTGATGAAAGGCAACGCGAAGAAAGTTCGTCGCCTGTACCACGGCCAGGTCATCGCCGGTTTTGCCGGTGCCACCGCCGACGCCTTTACCCTGTTCGAACGTTTCGAAGGCCAGCTCGAGAAACATCAGGGCCACCTGATCCGTGCCGCCGTCGAACTCGCCAAAGAATGGCGCACCGACCGCTCCCTGAGCCGCCTCGAAGCGATGCTCGCGGTCGCCAACAAGGACGCCTCCCTGATCATTACCGGCAACGGTGACGTAGTCGAACCCGAAGACGGCCTGATCGCCATGGGTTCCGGTGGCGCCTATGCGCAAGCCGCCGCCAGCGCCCTGCTGAAGAAGACCGACCTGTCGGCCCGCGAAATCGTCGAGACCGCTCTCGGCATCGCCGGCGACATCTGTGTATTCACCAACCACACCCAGACCATTGAGGAGCAGGATCTCGCTGAATAAGCCTGACGCGGCCCTGTGCCACGGCTTGTTTCTGCTTGAGGACCGTCAATTATTATGTCCATGACTCCCCGCGAAATCGTCCACGAACTCAACCGCCATATCATCGGCCAGGACGATGCCAAGCGCGCCGTCGCAATTGCCCTGCGCAACCGCTGGCGCCGCATGCAGCTGCCTGAAGAGCTGCGTATTGAAGTAACCCCGAAGAACATCCTGATGATCGGCCCGACCGGTGTCGGTAAAACCGAAATCGCCCGCCGTCTGGCCAAACTGGCCAACGCGCCGTTCATCAAGGTCGAAGCGACCAAGTTCACCGAAGTCGGCTACGTCGGCCGTGACGTCGAATCGATCATCCGTGATCTGGCCGATGCCGCGATCAAGATGCTGCGCGAGCAGGAAATGACCCGCGTGCGCCACCGCGCCGAAGACGCCGCCGAGGACCGTATCCTCGACGCGCTGCTGCCGCCGGCACGCATGGGCTTCGGCAACGAAGACGCGCCGACCCAGGACTCCAACACTCGCCAGCTGTTCCGCAAACGCCTGCGCGAAGGTCAGCTGGACGACAAGGAAATCGAGATCGAAGTCGCCGAAATGGCCGGCATCGAGATCGCCACGCCGCCGGGCATGGAAGAGATGACCAACCAGCTGCAGTCCCTGTTCGCCAACATGGGCAAAGGCAAGAAGAAGGCCCGCAAGCTCAAGGTCAAGGAAGCGCTGAAACTGGTGCGCGATGAAGAAGCCGGTCGCCTGGTCAACGAAGAAGAGTTGAAGGCCAAGGCCCTGGAAGCGGTCGAGCAGCACGGCATCGTGTTCATCGACGAAATCGACAAGGTCGCCAAGCGCGGTAACGTCGGCGGCGCCGATGTGTCCCGTGAAGGCGTACAGCGCGACCTGCTGCCGCTGATCGAAGGCTGCACCGTCAACACCAAGCTGGGCATGGTCAAGACCGACCACATCCTGTTCATCGCCTCCGGTGCGTTCCACCTGAGCAAGCCGAGCGATCTGGTGCCGGAACTGCAAGGCCGTCTGCCGATCCGCGTCGAACTCAAGGCCCTGAGCCCGGAAGACTTCGAGCGCATCCTCAGCGAACCGCACGCCTCGCTCACCGAGCAGTACTGCGCGCTGCTGAAGACCGAAGGCCTGAACATCCAGTTCCAGCCTGAAGGCATCAAGCGTCTGGCGGAGATCGCCTGGCAGGTCAACGAGAAGACCGAGAACATCGGTGCCCGTCGCCTGCACACGCTGCTCGAGCGTCTGCTGGAAGAGGTGTCGTTCAGTGCCGGCGACCTGGCCAGCGCCCACGACGACAAGGCGATCCTGATCGACGCCGAGTACGTCAACAGCCACCTGGGTGAATTGGCGCAGAACGAAGATCTGTCCCGTTATATCCTGTAAGCCATACTTACAGTGGTCGTGAAACTGTGGGAGCCATCGGCTCCCACAATTTTTTCCACCTGACGGAACACCGGCGATGACCCAACTCCCCACCGACATCAAACTGCACAAAGCCTCGAAAACCCTGTCGCTCAAATACGCGTCCGGCGAGGAATACACCCTGCCCGCCGAATTCCTGCGCGTGCACTCTCCCTCCGCCGAGGTCCAGGGCCACGGCAAACCGATCCTGCAATTCGGCAAGCTCCACGTCGGCCTGACCAAGGTAGAACCGGCCGGTCAGTACGCACTGAAACTGACCTTCGACGACGGTCACGACAGCGGCCTGTTCACCTGGGATTACCTCTACGAACTGGGGCGACGTTATGACGCACTCTGGGCGGATTATCTGGCCGAGCTCAAAGCCGCCGGCAAAACCCGCGACCCGGACGAGTCCGTCGTCAAGCTGATGCTCTAGTCCGCGCCTCGGACTGTTTAGAGGGCATTTTCTAAATTCATCTGTTTGAATGCTCCGCTAAAGCGGCCCGGGATCGGCTGCTTGCGAAAAAAATTAAACTCGGGTAACCAATGGAGCTGGCAAGTTCCCTGCAGTGCTCTACGACTGTAAAGCAGCTATGCAGAATCAACGGTCACCCGAGCAGTAGTACCTGGCATTGGCTGTGGAACTGCACAGCAGAAACCGGGTACTCGTCTCAGGACAATGGAGCGTCGTAGATGAGTAACAAGAATAACGATGATTTGAAGTACCAAGCCTCGGAAAACACCCTGGGGCTGAATCCTGTCGTTGGGCTTCGCGGAAAGGATCTGCTGGCCTCTGCTCGAATGGTGCTGACCCAGGCCATCAAACAACCGATCCATAGCGTCAAACACGTCACTCATTTCGGCATCGAACTGAAGAACGTGCTGTTCGGCAAATCAGAACTGCAACCGGCAGGCGATGACCGTCGCTTTGTCGACCCGGCGTGGAGTCAGAACCCGCTGTACAAACGTTACCTGCAAACCTATCTGGCGTGGCGCAAGGAACTCCATGCCTGGATCGACGACAGCAGCCTCTCGCCCAAGGACATCGCGCGCGGCCACTTCGTGATCAACCTGATGACCGAAGCCATGGCGCCGACCAACACTGCGGCCAACCCGGCGGCGGTCAAACGCTTCTTCGAAACCGGCGGCAAGAGCCTGCTCGACGGCCTCTCGCATCTGGCCAAGGATCTGGTGCACAACGGCGGCATGCCGAGCCAGGTCAACATGGGCGCATTCGAGGTCGGCAAGACCCTGGGCGTGAGCGAAGGCTCGGTGGTGTTTCGCAACGACGTACTGGAGCTGATCCAGTACAAACCGATCACCGAGCAAGTCCACGAGCGCCCGCTGCTGGTAGTGCCGCCGCAGATCAACAAGTTCTACGTATTCGACCTGAGCCCGGACAAGAGCCTGGCGCGCTTCTGCCTGCGCAACAACGTGCAGACTTTCATCGTCAGCTGGCGCAACCCGACCAAGGAACAGCGCGAGTGGGGCCTCTCGACCTACATCGAAGCCCTGAAGGAAGCGGTCGACGTGGTCACCGCGATCACCGGCAGCAAGGACGTCAACATGCTGGGCGCGTGCTCCGGCGGCATCACCTGCACCGCCCTGCTCGGCCACTACGCCGCCACCGGCGAAAACAAGGTCAATGCCCTGACCCTGCTGGTCAGCGTGCTCGACACCACCCTGGACAGTGACGTCGCCCTGTTCGTCGACGAGCAGACCCTGGAGATGGCCAAGCGTCATTCGTATCAGGCCGGCGTGCTGGAAGGCAAAGACATGGCCAAGGTCTTCGCCTGGATGCGCCCGAATGACCTGATCTGGAACTACTGGGTCAACAACTACCTGCTGGGCAACGAGCCGCCGGTGTTCGACATCCTGTTCTGGAACAACGACACCACCCGCTTGCCGGCTGCGTTCCACGGCGACCTGATCGAGATGTTCAAAAACAACCCACTGACCCGCCCCGATGCACTGGAAGTGTGCGGCACGCCGATCGACCTCAAGAAGGTCACGGCCGACATCTTCTCGCTGGCCGGCACCAACGACCACATCACCCCGTGGAAGTCCTGCTACAAGTCGGCGCAGCTGTTTGGCGGCAAGGTGGAATTCGTGCTGTCCAGCAGCGGGCATATCCAGAGCATTCTGAACCCGCCGGGCAACCCGAAATCGCGCTACATGACCAGCGACGAAATGACCGCCAATGCCGATGACTGGCAGGAAAACTCGACCAAGCACGCCGACTCCTGGTGGCTGCACTGGCAGGCCTGGCAGGCGGCGCGTTCGGGCGAACTGAAAAAGGCACCGACGAAGCTGGGCAACAAGGCATATCCGGCAGGCGAAGCCTCGCCGGGCACTTACGTACACGAGCGGTAACTGACACACCTCGCCCCACAATGTGGGAGCGAGCCTGCTCGCGATGGCGTCGGCAGCCGGAACAATGTGCTGACTGATACACCGCTATCGCGAGCAGGCTCGCTCCCACAGGGGATCGAGGCTGACATTGAGATTGATCCACAGGGCCCTGAAGCATGCCGCAACCGTTCATCTTCCGTACCGTCGAGCTGGATGGCCAGACCCTCCGGACCGCCGTACGCCCCGGCAAGCCTCACTTGACGCCCTTGCTGATTTTCAACGGCATCGGCGCCAACCTGGAGCTGGTGTTTCCTTTTGTCGCGGCGCTGGATCCGGATCTGGAAGTGATCGCCTTCGACGTGCCCGGTGTCGGTGGTTCTTCGACGCCGAGCCGGCCGTATCGCTTTCCGGGGCTGGCCAAACTCACAGCACGGATGCTCGATTACCTCGATTACGGCCAGGTCAACGTGATCGGCGTGTCCTGGGGTGGCGCGCTGGCGCAGCAATTCGCCCATGACTATCCCGAGCGCTGCAAGAAGCTGGTACTGGCCGCCACGGCGGCAGGCGCGGTGATGGTGCCGGGCAAGCCGAAGGTGCTGTGGATGATGGCCAGTCCACGCCGCTACATCCAGCCGTCCCATGTGATCCGCATCGCCCCGATGATCTACGGCGGCTCGTTCCGTCGCGACCCGACGCTCGCCGCCAGTCACGCGGCCAAGGTGCGTTCGGCGGGCAAGCTCGGCTACTACTGGCAACTGTTCGCGGGCCTTGGCTGGACCAGCATTCACTGGCTGCACAAGATCCATCAGCCGACCCTGGTGCTGGCCGGTGACGACGATCCGCTGATTCCGCTGATCAACATGCGTCTGCTCGCCTGGCGCATCCCCAACGCGCAATTGCACATCATCGATGACGGGCATCTGTTCCTCATCACCCGGGCCGAAGCCGTGGCGCCGATCATCATGAAATTTCTCCAGGAGGAACGTCTTCGCGCAGTGATGCACCCCCACCCGACACCGCTGGGCGGATAACCGGCCCGGCCCGGTTTTCTGGACAGCTCCTTGCAGAGCTTTTCCAACACGCATGGCAGGACGCCGCGCAGGCAACAAGCCGCAACAGCGTCTATGGTGTTCTGGTTCGGTGTGTTTGTTTTTGACCTGAAGACGAAGGAGTGTTGAGTCATGCGCGACAAACCAGCGACGGGCGTAGTGCCCAGTCCCGCCGTTTTCATCAATGCACAAAGTGCAATGACCGGCCTGCGAGGCCGCGACCTGATTTCGACGTTGCGCAGCGTAGCCGCCCATGGTCTGCGCAACCCCATTCACAGCGCGAAGCACGCGTTGAAACTCGGTGGTGCGCTCGGACGCGTGCTGCTCGGTGAGACCCTGCATCCGACCAACCCCAATGACAGCCGATTCGCCGATCCGGCCTGGAGCCTCAATCCGTTCTATCGCCGAAGCCTGCAGGCCTATCTGAGCTGGCAGAAACAGGTGAAGAGCTGGATCGACGAAAGCAGCATGAGCGATGACGATCGCGCCCGTGCGCACTTCGCTTTTTCCCTGATCAACGACGCCGTGGCGCCCTCCAACACGCTGCTCAATCCACTGGCGATCAAGGAGCTGTTCAACTCCGGCGGCCACAGCCTGGTGCGCGGCTTGAGTCATCTGTTCGATGACCTGCTGCACAACGACGGCCTGCCGCGCCAGGTGACCAAACAGGCTTTCGAAGTCGGCAAGACGGTCGCCACCACCACCGGCTCGGTGGTGTTTCGCAACGAACTGCTCGAGCTGATCCAGTACAAGCCGATGAGCGAAAAGCAGTATTCGAAACCGCTGCTGGTGGTGCCACCGCAAATCAACAAGTACTACATTTTCGACCTGAGCCCGAGCAACAGCTTCGTCCAGTACGCCCTGAAGAACGGCTTGCAGACCTTCATGATCAGTTGGCGCAATCCGGACGTGCGCCATCGCGAATGGGGCCTGTCGACCTACGTCGAGGCCGTGGAAGAAGCGATGAACATCTGCCGGGCGATCACCGGTGCCCGCGAGGTCAACCTGATGGGTGCCTGCGCCGGCGGGCTGACCATCGCTGCGCTGCAGGGGCACTTGCAGGCCAAGCGGCAGTTGCGGCGGGTCTCCAGCGCGACCTATCTGGTGAGCCTGCTCGACAGTCAGATCGACTCCCCGGCCACGCTGTTCGCCGATGAGCAGACCCTCGAAGCGGCCAAGCGCCGTTCCTATCAGAAAGGCGTGCTGGACGGCCGCGACATGGCCAGGGTGTTCGCCTGGATGCGGCCCAACGATCTGATCTGGAGCTACTTCGTCAACAACTACCTGCTGGGCAAGGAGCCGCCGGCGTTCGACATCCTCTACTGGAACAACGACAGCACCCGCCTGCCCGCCGCGTTTCATGGCGACCTGCTGGACTTCTTCAAGCACAACCCGCTGATTCATTCGGGCGGCCTGGAAGTCTGCGGCACGCCGATCGATCTGCAGAAAGTCACGGTCGACAGTTTCAGCGTGGCCGGCATGAACGACCACATCACGCCATGGGACGCGGTGTATCGCTCGACCCTGCTGCTGGGCGGCGAGCGGCGCTTCGTGCTGTCCAACAGCGGCCACGTCCAGAGCATTCTCAACCCGCCGAGTAACCCAAAGGCCACCTACGTCGAGAACGGCAAGATGAGCAGCGACCCGCGCGCCTGGTACTACGACGCGAAAAAAGTCGACGGCAGCTGGTGGCCGCAGTGGCTGGAATGGGTCCAGCAGCGCTCCGGCACCCTGCGCGAAACCCAGATGGCCCTTGGCAACGCGAACTATCCACCGATGGAGGCGGCGCCCGGCACTTACGTGCGCGTGCGCTGACCGGCCCCAACCACCCTTTAAGAAGACTGGATGAAAACAAGCGAACGGATCCTCGAATGTGCCCTGCAGTTGTTCAACGAAAAGGGCGAGCCGAACGTCTCGACCATGGAGGTTGCCAATGAAATGGGGATCAGCCCCGGCAACCTCTACTACCATTTCCACGGCAAGGAGCCGCTGATCCTCGGGCTGTTCGAGCGCTTTCAGAGCGAGCTGGCACCGCTGCTCGACCCGCCTGCGGATGTAGAACTGGCACCGGAGGATTACTGGCTGTTCCTGCACCTGATCGTCGAGCGCCTGGCGCAGTACCGGTTCCTGTTCCAGGACCTGTCGAACCTGGCCGGGCGCCTGCCGAAACTGGCCAAGGGCATTCGCAACTTTCTCAACGTCCTGAAGCGCACGCTGGCGTCACTGCTGGCGCGGTTGAAGGCGTCTGGACAGTTGGTCAGTGACACCCAGGCGCTGGGGCAACTGGTGGAACAGATCACCATGACGTTGCTGTTCTCGCTGGACTATCAGCGGATTCTCGATCGCGAGGGGGAAGTGAGGCTGGTGGTGTACCAGATCATGATGCTGGTTGCGCCGCATTTGTTGCCGCCGGTGAAGGTGGCGACGGAGCGGATGGCGCTGCAGTATCTCGAAGATCACGAGTGAGTCAGGCAGATCGCTGCCCTCACCCTAGCCCTCCCGAAACGTCGGACCGCCCGGAGGGAGAGGGAACCTACCGAGGTGTCTCTAGCTATACGCCGACCTGAACGAGCTTGGCGATTATGGATTCGGTACAACACTTTCAGGTCGGCGTAATTCTCAAACATCCCACGGTCAGTTCCCTCTCCCTCAGGGAGAGGGCTAGGGTGAGGGGGCTCTTGGATCTGACATACAAAAACGCCCGACCTTCACAGGCCGGGCGTTTTCTTGTGCCCTGAATATCAGGACTGACTGGTCGGCGTCGACGGAGTCGATACAACAGTCGATACTGGCGCCGGGGTTGGAGCCGAGGCGGAGTTCGACGTGCTGGCCAGTGCTTGCGGTGTGGTCACCGGTTTTGGTGCGGCAGCTTTCGGCGCAGCGGCTTTCGGCGCGGCCGGTTTTTTCACTGCAGGTTTTTTCGCTGCAGCCGGTTTGGCGGCAGGCTTGGCAGCGGGTTTGGCTGCAGCGGTTTTCGCTGCTGGCTTGGCCGCTGGTTTTGCAGCAGGTTTGGCGGCGGCCTTGGCGGCAACCGGTTTGGCTGCGGCTTTTACTGCTGGCTTGGCCGCAGCGGTTTTGGCTGCTGGTTTTGCTGCCGGTTTGGCGGCAGCTTTAGCCAATGGTTTGGCAGCAGGTTTTGCCGCCGGTTTGGCTGCTGCGGTTTTGGCCGCGACAGGTTGGGTTTTCAGGCCGGTGAGTTTCTCGATCTGCTTGGTCAGGGTATCGACCTTCTTGTGCAGATCCTTCACCTCGTTGCGGCTCGGTACGCCCAGGCGCGAAATCGCACTGTTCAGGCGCTTGTCGAAAGCCCCTTCCAGTTGATCCCAGGTGCCCAGCGCGCGATCTTTCACGCCGCTGATGCGCGATTTGGCCGAGCTCGCGGTGTCCTTGGCAGCATCGACTTTCTTGCCGACTGCAGCCTTGGTGAGCTTCTCGGCTTTCTCGCCGTCTTTGACCAATGTATCGAAGAGCTTGCTGCCGTCAGTGTCGATCTTCGAGTACACGCCTAAACCAGCCAGCCAGATCTTGCGGGAATAGTCTTCGACTTTTCCGATCCACGAGCTGCCTTCTTTATCGGTGTTCTTTTTACCAGCCATCCCGTTCTCCTTAAGATTTACGCGCGACGCGTTCGAGCAATGCCGTCAGCTCATCGAGCTTAGCAGAGAGTGCCTCAACGTCATGTTTAGACGGAATGCCGATACGATTCAAGGCACTGGCGACACGCGTGTCGAACGCCTTCTCGACCTTGTCGAGCTGAACTTCGACGCGGCCTTTGAATGAGCTGACTTCGCTCCTGGCTTCGTCGATCTCGGCGTTGGCCGCTTCGAGTTTTTCGGTGACGGCTTTTTTGCCTTTCTTTTCAACAGTTTGACCAGCCTTGATCAACTCCTGAAAGTACTCGCTGCCCTCCTGACCGACCTTGGTGTAGGCACCCAGGCCTGCCAGCCAGATCTTGCGGGCATAGGATTTGACGTCGCTCAGGGCAGAAGTCGAGGCGTCGATTTTTTTCTTCAAAATAGCTTTGGCCATGGTGCACCTCACGCGCAGAAGGTTTGAGGAACTGCCCTGACGAGTGTCGGGCTCAGGCACAAAGTAGGGAGAAAAATTAGAAACGGCACCCTAACAACTGACATAAAAGGCAGGTGCACGAGAAAAGAAAGGGGAGCCCGAAGCTCCCCGTTTGTCCTGATCAGACCAGCGCTTTATCCAGCGCCTTCTCGATCTCGGCTTTGATCATGCCGCTCATGGCCGACATCATCAGGCCCAGTTCCACGTCGACCCGGATCGAATCCTCGGCCACATGCACCGCGCCCTTCACGCCCGAACGCTTGAGGTTCAGGGTGTCACCCGCCCACTGCGGCTCGAGGCCATATTGATCGGAGAGTTTCTGCGCCAGTTTGTCGGCTTTCTCGCGGGCAACTTCCTTGCCCAGGCTGTGGGCACGCTCAACACTGATATGGGCCATTGAATGACTCCTGCTTTTTGAATGGGGCTATGAATGCCTGCAACGAATCTTGACCGCCACTGCGGCAAATCGTCCCGAAGGTTGCCCATCTTACCTTTAGCCATTCCAAGACAAAGCATGGCTTGGGGATTAGAATGTCGCGCATTCTCTTTTGGTGACAGCGATATGACTGATCAGCGCAAAGGCAGCGATGCCGAACCCACCACTCACTTCGGCTTCAAAAACGTTCCGGAAAGCCAGAAAGCGGAAAAAGTCGCTGAGGTGTTCCACTCCGTGGCCGCCAAGTACGACCTGATGAACGACCTTCTGTCGGGCGGCATGCACCGTCTGTGGAAGCGCTTCGCGATCGAACTGTCGGGCGTGCGCGCCGGCAACCGCGTGCTGGACATCGCCGGCGGCACCGGCGACCTGACCAAGAAATTCTCGCACCTGGTCGGCCCGACCGGTCAGGTCGTTCTCGCGGACATCAACGAATCCATGCTCAAGGTCGGCCGTGACCGCCTGCTGGATGTCGGCGTGTCGGGCAACGTCGAGTTCGTCCAGGCCGACGCAGAAAAACTGCCGTTCCCGGACAACCATTTCGACTGCGTGACCATCGCCTTCGGCCTGCGCAACGTGACGCACAAAGAAGACGCCCTGCGTTCGATGCTGCGCGTGCTCAAGCCCGGCGGCCGCTTGCTGGTGCTGGAATTCTCCAAGCCGACCAACGCGCTGATGTCCAAGGCCTACGACGCCTACTCGTTCGCCTTCATGCCCTTGATGGGCAAGCTGATCACCAACGACTCGGAAAGCTATCGCTACCTGGCCGAATCGATCCGGATGCACCCGAATCAGGAAACCCTGAAGTCGATGATGGTCGACGCCGGTTTCGACCGCGTGACTTATCACAACATGACCGCAGGCATCGTCGCTCTGCACCGCGGCATCAAGCCCTGATGCTGCTGACCGGGCTGCTGGCCAGCGTCGAACTCGGCCTGAACCGCGTGCTGCGTCTCGACAGCACCGCGCTGCCGAGGCTGGCGCATCTGACCGGCAAAGTGATTGCCGTGGATTGCCGCAGCCCGGCGCTGCAACTGTTCATCCTGCCGAGCGACGAAGGTTTGATGCTGGCGTCCCGTTGGGAAACCGGCGTCGACTGCACCCTGCGCGCCCCGGCTTCGAGCCTGGTGAAACTCGCCCTGAGCAAGGACAAGACGGCGGTGCTGCACGCACCGGAAGTCGAACTCGACGGCGACAGCGGCGTGCTGCTGGAACTGGCGGGCGTGCTGCAGGACCTCGAGCTGGACTGGGAGTACGAACTCTCGCGCTGGCTCGGCCCGGTCGCCACGCAACTGGTCGGCGGTCACCTGCGCAGCCGCGCCCGCTGGTATCAACAAGGATTTGCCAGCCTCAACCAGAACCTCGCCGAATACCTGGCCGAAGAATCGCGCACCCTCGTCGGGCAGCGCGAAGCCGAAGCCCGCTTCAGCGAACTGGACCGGATCAAACTCGATCTGGAACGTCTCGAGGCGCGCTTCGAGCGCCTTTCCCGATCCCTCGACCCAAGCGATAACGCATGAAGCTGCTCGCCGTCCGCCGTCTGTTGCGCATCCAGCGCGTCGTGATCCGCTACCGCCTCGATGACCTGCTGTTCGATCTGCCTTTGCCGTGGTTCCTGCTGGCGCTGCGCTATGTCCTGCCGTGGCGCTGGTTCCCGCGCAAGCCGCTGGACCTGAGCCGTGGCGCACGCCTGCGCCTGGCCTTGCAGGACCTGGGGCCGATCTTCATCAAGTTCGGGCAGATCCTCTCGACCCGCCGCGACCTGCTGCCGGAAGACATCGCCGATGAGCTGATGCTGTTGCAGGACCGCGTGCCGCCGTTCGATTCGCAGCTGTCGGTCAAGTTGATCGAAGAGCAGCTGGGCAAGAAGATCAGCGAAGTGTTCAGCCGCTTCGACGTCGAACCACTGGCCTCGGCCTCGGTGGCGCAGGTACACGCTGCACAGCTGAAGACCGGCGAAGAAGTGGTAGTCAAGGTGATCCGCCCGGGCCTGAAACCGGTGATCGCCCAGGATCTGGCGTGGCTGTTCATCCTCGCCCGCGCCGCCGAAAAGGTCTCCGCCGACGCCCGCCTGCTGCACCCGGTGGACGTGGTCAGCGATTACGAAAAAACCATCTACGACGAACTCGATTTGCTGCGCGAGGCGGCCAACGCCAGCCAGTTGAAGCGCAACTTCGAAGGCTCGCCGCTGCTCTACGTGCCGCAGGTCTATTGGGACTGGTGCCGGCCGAAAGTGCTGGTGATGGAGCGCATCTACGGGATTCAGGTGACGGATCTGGCGACCCTCGCCGACCAGCGCACCGACATGAAAATGCTTGCCGAACGCGGCGTGGAGATCTTCTTCACTCAGGTGTTCCGCGACAGTTTCTTCCACGCCGACATGCACCCGGGCAACATATTCGTCAGCACCGTCAATCCGTGGAGCCCGCAGTACATCGCGATCGACTGCGGCATCGTCGGCAGCCTGACCCCGGAAGACCAGGATTATCTGGCACGCAACCTGTTCGCCTTCTTCAAGCGCGACTACCGGCGCGTGGCGCAGTTGCACATCGATTCGGGCTGGGTGCCGGCGGAAACCAAACTCAACGAATTCGAAGCGGCGATCCGTACCGTGTGCGAACCGATCTTCGAAAAACCGTTAAAAGATATTTCATTTGGTCAGGTGCTGATGCGTCTGTTCCAGACCGCGCGCCGCTTCAACATGGAAGTGCAGCCGCAACTCGTGTTGCTGCAAAAGACCCTGCTGAACATCGAAGGCCTGGGCCGTCAGCTGTACCCGGATCTGGATCTGTGGAACACCGCGCAGCCGTTCCTCGAACGCTGGATGCGCGAGCGCGTGAGCCCGAAAGCCTTGATCGGCAACGTGCAGAGCCAGTTCGAACAGCTGCCGCACCTGGCCAACATGGCCCGCGACCTGCTCGAACGCATGTCCCAACCCCACGCCAACGACCCGCCACCACCGTGGAAAAAGCGCAAGGACGACTGGTTCCTGCGCCTGCTCGGCAGCGCCCATCTGGCGGGCGGCACGATCCTCGCCGCCGGTGGCCCGCTGAATGAACTGGGGCATTGGCCCGCCGGGATCATGGTGGCAGTCGGCTTGTATCTGGTCGTTCGCCGATAGCCAGTTGCGTGATCGGCTGGCACACTGTTTCAACGCCTGAACCCGACTATTGAAGTGTGGGTTCGCTGTCGGAGTCGAAGATGAAAAACTGGCTGGACGAGATCAAATGGGACGCCGATGGCCTGGTGCCGGCGATTGCCCAGGATCACAAGACCGGACGCGTGCTGATGATGGCCTGGATGAACCGCGAAGCCCTGGAGCTGACCGCATCCGAAAACCGTGCCATCTACTGGTCACGTTCCCGTGGCAAGCTGTGGCGCAAGGGCGAAGAGTCCGGCCATGTGCAGACCCTGCATGAAATGCGTCTGGACTGCGACGCCGACGTGATCATCCTGATGGTTGAACAGATTGGCGACATCGCTTGCCATACCGGCCGTCAGAGCTGCTTCTACCGCGTCTTCGAAAACGGCGACTGGAAAACGGTCGACCCGGTCCTGAAAGACCCGCACGCCATCTATTCCGCAGGACACAAACATGAGTGACACCCTGACCCGCCTCGCTCAGGTGCTTGAAGAGCGCAAGGGCGCTGCTGCCGACAGCTCATATGTAGCTAGTCTGTATCACAAGGGCCTGAACAAGATTCTGGAGAAGGTCGGCGAAGAGTCGGTCGAAACGATCATCGCCGCCAAGGACGCCGCCGTCAGCGGTGACTGCAGTGACGTGATCTACGAGACCGCCGACCTGTGGTTCCACAGCATGGTCATGCTCGCCCAGCTGGGGCAGCATCCGCAGGCTGTACTCGACGAACTGGATCGTCGCTTCGGCCTGTCCGGACACGTCGAGAAAGCCTCGCGTCCGTCCGCCTGAACAACTTTTAGAGAGGAACAGCAACATGGGCATTTTTGACTGGAAACACTGGATCGTCATTCTGGTTGTCGTGGTGCTGGTGTTCGGCACCAAGAAACTGAAAAACCTCGGCACCGACGTCGGCGAATCGATCAAGGGCTTCCGTAAAGCCATGAACGACGATGAAAAACCGGCCGATCCGACCGTCACGCCTGCGCAGCCGGTGCCACCGGTCCAGCCGCAAGCCACCGCTCAGGCCAACCCGCCGCACACCATCGACGTGCAGGCGCAGAAAGTCGAAGAGCCGATCCGCAAAGACGTGTGAGCACTGACTAATGTTTGGTATCAGCTTCTCTGAACTGCTGCTCGTCGGCCTCGTTGCCCTGCTGGTGCTGGGCCCCGAGCGTTTGCCGGGTGCCGCGCGCACCGCCGGCCTGTGGGTCGGGCGGCTGAAGCGCAGCTTCAACGCGATCAAACAGGAAGTTGAACGTGAAATCGGTGCCGACGAAATCCGTCGGCAACTGCACAACGAACACATCCTGTCGCTGGAGCAGGAGGCGCGGAAGATCTTCACGCCACCGGTTCAGCAGGAGCCGACGCCCGTGCAGCCGGCGGCAGACCAGACGCCAACGCCGCCTGTCGCAGAGCAAACGATTCATGCACCGGCGAGCGTCGAACACGTCTCTGCCGCAGCCGCTGAAACGGCCCCGGTCATGAAGCCGATCGAACCCGTTGCTCCAGCCGCCGCGCCAGCCACACCTGCGCCCCAAGACACCACTTTGCCGCCGCGAGCCCCATGAGCGATCTCCCCGAAAACGACCAGCACATGCCGCTGGTTTCGCACCTCACCGAGTTGCGCACCCGCCTGCTGCGTTGCGTCGCGGCGATCTTCATCATCTTCGCCGGGCTGTTCGCCTTCACCCAGCAGATCTACACCTTCGTCTCGACGCCGCTGCGCCAGTACCTGCCGGCCGGCGCGACGATGATCGCCACCGACGTGTCGTCGCCGTTCCTGACGCCGCTGAAACTGACGATGATGGTCTCGCTGTTCCTCGCGATCCCGGTGATCCTGCACCAGATCTGGGGCTTCATCGCGCCGGGCCTGTACAAGCACGAGAAGCGTGTGGCGGTGCCGTTGCTGATTTCCAGCATCCTGCTGTTCTACACCGGCATGGCGTTCGCCTACTTCTTCGTGTTCCCGCTGATCTTCAAGTTCTTCGCCTCGGCCACCCCGGCCGGCGTGGAAATGATGACCGACATCACCAGCTACCTCGATTTCGTCATGACGCTGTTCTTCGCCTTCGGCGTGGCGTTCGAAATCCCGGTGGCCGTGGTGCTGCTGGTGTGGATCGGCGTGGTCGACGTCAAATACCTGAAGAAGATCCGCCCGTACGTGATCATCGGCTGCTTTGTGGTCGGCATGATCCTGACCCCGCCGGACATCTTCTCCCAGACCCTGCTGGCCGTACCGATGTGGATGCTGTTTGAAGTCGGCATTCTGTTCGGCAGCCTGGTCAGCAAGCGCGAGCGCCCGGACGAAACCGTCGACGACCACAACGACCAGCCGCCAGCGACCCAGCCATGAACCTGCTGTTGCTCGAAGAGGCCGACTTCGTTGCGGCCGACCGCGTCGTGCTGCGCGACCGGCGCCTGACCCACATGCAGGAAGTCCATCGCTCGGAAGTCGGCGACAGCCTGCGGGTCGGGCGCATCAACGGCTTGATGGGCTCGGCCGAGCTGCTGCGTCTGGAAGCGAGCGAAGCCGAACTGCGGGTCACCCTCGATCAGCCACCGCCGGCCAAACTGCCGCTGACCCTGGTACTCGCCCTGCCACGCCCGAAGATGCTGCGCCGGGTGTTCCAGACCGTGGCGACCATGGGTGTGTCGAAGGTGATTCTGGTCAACAGCTATCGCGTCGAGAAAAGCTTCTGGCAGACACCGTTTCTGGAGCCGGAGTCGATTCGCGAGAATCTGATCCTCGGCCTCGAACAGGCCCGGGATACCGTGCTGCCGGAAATCATCATCGAGAAACGCTTCAAGCCGTTCGTTGAAGATCGCCTGCCGGCCATCACCGACGGCACCCTCGGTCTCGTCGGCCATCCGGGCAACTTCCCGCCCTGCCCCCGCGCCCTGAGCGAACCGGTGACCCTGGCCATCGGCCCCGAGGGTGGCTGGATTCCCTACGAGATCGACCTGCTGGGCAAATCCGGCCTGCAACCGGTGCAGTTGGGCGATCGCATCCTGCGGGTCGAAACCGCCGTCACCGCCCTGCTAGCCCGCCTGTTCTGAACCTGCCGGCGCCATTCGGCGCCGGACAAATCGCGTTACAGATTGCCATCATCCAGCCGATACAGTCTCCATAAGTCCAATTAGTGGTCCGAGGGGAGTCGTCGCATGTACCGTTGGTTAGCCGAGAATCTTGGAAACGTCAGCGTCAAACGCAAGCTGGGCATCGGTTTCGGCCTGGTGCTGCTGCTGACACTGTTGATCACCTTCACCGGCTGGACCGGCATGAGCGGCATCATCAGCCGCGGTGACAAACTCGGCTTCATCTCCAGCCTCAACGAGCTGACCAAGGACCTGCGCCTGGCGCGCCTGGACTACGAAATGCGCCGTGGCGAACAAGGCCCGGGCACAGTCAATGACCTGCTCGGCAAACTCGACAGCGGTCTGCAGACCGCTCGCGGCCTGATCGAGCAACCGTCGGACGCGGCGAAAGTCGATCAGCAACTGGCGGCCGTCGCCGAGTACAAACGCGCCTTCGCCGACATGGTGCAGGCCGGCGCCAACCGCGAAGATGCCCGCAGCAAGCTGGGCGCCACCGCCGACAACGCCGTGGCCAAGGTCGCCGAAGTCGAAAAATCCATGCTGCAGGGTGACAGCGTTGCCCAGTTCAACGCGGTGATCGACCTGAGCAAACTCATCCAGCAGGCACGCTTCCAGGTCCGTGGCTACACCTACAGCGGCAAGACCGAAGCCGAGCAACCGGCCCTCGACGCCATCGACAACGCCCTGAAAAACCTCGAGACCCTGCCGGCCAAGCTGCCTGAGCAGCACATCGCCAACCTGCAACAGGCCACTGACTCGCTCAAGGCCTATCGCGCCGCCGTCAGCCAGTTCCGCGACTCCCAGGTGGCCAGCGCCAAGGCCCTGGCCCGTATGTCGGTGCAGGGCGACATCCTGCTCGATGTCAGCAAGCAGCTCACCGAATCCCAGACAGTCGTTCGCGACACCGATGCCGCCAGCGCCAAGAACCAGCTGCTGATCGCCACCCTGCTGGCCGTTGCCTTTGGCCTGCTGGCCGCCTGGGCGATCACCCGGCAGATCATCATTCCGCTGAACCAGACCCTGAAAGTCGCCGAGCGCGTAGCTTCCGGCGACCTGACCCACAACCTGATTTCCCAGCGCCGCGACGAACTCGGTCAATTGCAGCGTTCGATGCAGAGCATGACCCAAGGCCTGCGCGAACTGATCGGTGGCATCAGCGACGGCGTCACCCAGATCGCCAGCGCCGCCGAAGAACTGTCCGCCGTGACCGAACAGACCAGCGCCGGCGTGAACAATCAGAAAGTCGAGACCGATCAGGTCGCCACCGCCATGAACGAAATGGCCGCCACCGTGCAGGAAGTCGCGCGCAACGCCGAGGAGGCGTCGGAAGCCGCTGTCGCCGCTGACCAGCAGGCCCGTGAAGGCGACAAGGTCGTCGGTGAAGCCATTGCCCAGATCGAACGTCTGGCCACTGAAGTCGGCCACTCCACGGAAGCCATGGGCGAGCTCAAGCGCGAAAGCGACAAGATCGGCAGCGTGCTCGACGTGATCAAATCCGTAGCCCAGCAAACCAACCTGCTGGCCCTCAACGCCGCCATCGAAGCGGCCCGTGCCGGTGAAGCCGGTCGCGGTTTTGCGGTGGTCGCCGATGAAGTGCGCAGCCTCGCCCAGCGCACCCAGAAGTCCACCGAAGAGATCGAAGAGCTGATCGTCGGCCTGCAGAACGGCACCCAGCAAGTGGCGACGATCATGGACAACAGCCGCACCCTGACCGACAGCAGCGTCGAGCTGACCCGCCGTGCCGGTGGTTCGCTGGAAAGCATCACCCGCACCGTTTCGGCGATTCAGGCGATGAACCAGCAGATCGCAGCGGCGGCCGAACAGCAGAGCGCCGTGGCCGAAGAGATCAACCGCAGTGTGCTGAATGTGCGGGATGTGTCGGATCAGACGTCGGCAGCGAGTGAAGAGACGGCGGCGTCCAGCGTAGAGCTGGCGCGCCTGGGCACTCACCTGCAAACGCTGGTGGGCCGGTTCAAGGTTTAAACCGCGCACACAAAAAAATCGCAACCATTGGCTGCGATTTTTTTTGCCTTGCGTTTAGAGGACTTGCCGCAGGAACGCCTGGGCTCGCGGATCCTTCGGCGCGTCGAAGAATTCCGTCGGCGATGCATCTTCCAGCAATTTGCCGTGATCGAAGAACAGCACCCGGTCCGCCACTTCCCGGGCAAAGCCCATTTCGTGGGTCACGCAGACCATGGTCATGCCTTCCACAGCCAGGTTCTTCATCACGTCCAGCACTTCACCGACCATTTCCGGGTCGAGGGCCGAGGTCGGCTCGTCGAACAGCATGACCTTCGGGTCCATCGCCAGCGCCCGGGCAATCGCCACGCGCTGCTGCTGACCGCCGGACAGACGCGAAGGGTATTCACGGGCCTTCTGCGCGATCCCGACCTTCTCCAGCAACGCCAAAGCCTTGGCCTCGCTTTCCTTCTGGCCGCGCTTGCGCACGACTTTCTGCGCCAGGCACAGGTTTTCCAGCACGGTCATGTGCGGGAACAGATTGAAATGCTGGAACACCATGCCGACTTCGCGGCGGTAGGCATTGACGTCGGTTTTCGGGTCGGCCAGTTGCAGGCCGTCGATGCTCACCGAACCGGAATCGAATTCCTCCAGGCCATTGAGGCAGCGCAGGAAGGTCGACTTGCCGGAACCGGACGGACCGAGCACCACCAGCACCTCGCCCTTGGCCACGTGGGTGCTGACGTGATCCACGGCGCGGACTACCTGGCCACGGGTGTCGAAGACTTTTACCAGATCGCGGACTTCAATCACTTTGCGCGAGCCTCCGCTCAAGCCGGCTGGCGATTTTCGACAGCGGCAGGTTGATCAACAGGTACAGGCCGGCCACGCAGAACAGGATTTCGAACGGCGAAAACGAGGTGGTGATCACTTCACGACCGCTTTTCAGCAGTTCGGTGATGGCAATCACCGACACCAGCGAGGTGTCTTTCACCAGACTGATGAACTGCCCGGCCAGTGGTGGCAACACGCGTTTGAACGCTTGCGGCAGCACTACATGACGCATCGACTGGCCGGCGCTCAAACCCAGCGAGCGGGCTGCTTCGTTCTGGCCACGGGCAATCGACTGCACGCCGGAACGGATGATTTCCGCCACATAGGCGCCGGTGAACAGCGACAGCGCGGCGATCCCGGCGAACTCCCGGGACAGGTTCATCACCGTGCCGATGAAGAAGTAGAAAATGAAAATCTGCACCAGCAGCGGCGTGCCGCGCACCAGTTCGACATAGATCGTCGACAGGTCGCGCAGGGTCGGGTTGCTCGACAAGCGGCACAGCCCGGTCGCCAGACCGATCAGCAGGCCCAGCACGCCGGACACCACCGACAGCCAAAGCGTCGTCCACAGGCCCCACAGCAGCGGCCCCGCCGCCCAATGCCGGGTCACACCCACGACGTCACCTTCGGCCACATCGTCGCCCTGGGCGAATTGCAGGCTGTTTTCGTCGACGGTCAGGTGCTGCTCGTCACCGGCATCGTTGCGCAGGGTGACCTGCGCGCTGCCGCCCTTGCGCACCAGTTCGCTGACGGTGGAGATGTCGGTGGCGCGCTGGGTTTCCTCGGCCTGATAGGCGAAGTACTGCGGCACGCGGTTCCAGCGCCATTCGTAGGACATCAGCGACGTGGCGTAATACAGCGCGCCAGCCAGGCCGACCAGCACCAGCACGGTCAGGACGTGCCAGGGCCATTGGGCTTTTTTCTGTTTCATGGGTTTAGCGAAATCCAAAAGTTGTGTCGCCTGGGAGGCCTCTTCGCGAGCAAGCTCGCTCCCACAAGGGACCGGGTCAGAAACACCGATCACTGTGGGAGCGAGCTTGCTCGCGAATGGGGCGACTCGGTCTATAGGACCGAGTTATTCCATGTCCTTGAGCCACTCGGTGCTCTTGAACCACTTGTCATGGATGCGATCGTAGGTGCCGTCTTCGTGGATCTGGTGCAGGAAGTTGTTGATGAAGTTGATGCTGTCGTAGTCACCTTTCTTCAGACCGAAGGCCAGCGGCTCGTAGGTGAACGGCTTGTCGAGGAACACCAGTTTGCCGGCGCCGACCTTGTTCACCGCGACCACGTTGTACGGCGCGTCGTAGATGAAGGCGTCAGCCTTGCCGTTGACCACGTCGAGCACTGCTTCCTGTTCGTTGTCGTAGCCGTGGTACTTGGCTTTGGCGATCAGCTTCTTGGCGACCATTTCGCCGGTGGTGCCGAGTTTGGAGGTGATGCGGTAGTCGGCGGTGTTCAGGTCTTTGTAGGACTTGATGGTGCCTTCCAGCTCCTTGCGTATCAGCAGGGTCTGGCCGACCACGATGAACGGTTCGCTGAAGTTCAGGCGCAGGTTGCGTTCCTGGGTCAGGGTCATGCCGCTGCCGATCATGTCGAACTTGTCGGTCATCAGCGCCGGGATGATGCCGTCGTAACCGGTCGAAACCAGCTCCAGCTTGACGCCCATGGCCTTGGACATGGCTTTGAGGATGTCGACTTCGAAACCGATGATCTCGCCGCGCTTGTTGGTCATTTCGAACGGCATGTAGGTCGGGTCCATGCCGACTTTCAACGTGCCGCGCTTGACCGCGTCATCGATTGCGCCGGCCTGCGCCGCATTGACTGCAACCAGTGCCGTGACGCCGACCAGCAGCATCGACAGATACTTCTTCATCTTCAAGTCCCCAAAACCATTGCGTTTGCGGCGCGAAAACCGACAGAGATGGACAAAAGTGTCCGGGTGCGCCAATTCGGGGACGGATGCTAACGCACTCGATTTTTTGCACAAGGTTTAATGGGGGATTTGTTTAACATTCGAGGGCCACCCCTCACCCCAGCCCTCTCCCAGAGGGAGAGGGAGCCGACCGAGTTGAACTTTCGAGATCCATCGACCGGAAATTCCTCAGTCGAACTTAGGTTCGGATTGCATGAAGATCTGCTCCCTTTCCCCCTCGCCCCCTTGGGGGAGAGGGCTAGGGTGAGGGGGTAGGATCTCAGTCGCGCCACAAATACGGCAAAAAAAACCCCGCTTTCGCGGGGTTTATTCATCAGGCCGGCTGCGCCTGCAAGCTCAAAGGCTTGAGCGGCAACAGCGGCGCATGCGGATCAGCTTTCACCGACGCTCGCCACGCGTCCAGCCACTCGGCGTGACCTTCGGCCCACACCTGCTCATGCAGGCGCGCCAAGGCCACCGGGTCGCTCAGCAGTTGCAGACGATCATGGTTGTTCAGCCCGGCCGGGCCGACCTTGATCGCGTGACGCACACGCTCCTGACGCAGCCACTCGATCGGCTCGGCCTGACCGTGACGCGAGGTCGCCAGCGAGCACGCCAGGGCGTTCTGCTGCGGATCGACCACGGCGCGGACAAAGCCGTCGTTCAGGGCATGCCAGCGGTTTTCGTGGGTGTACTGATCAGTGGCCAGCAGCGCCTGTGGCGGATTGTATTCCTCGGGGATGAGGAACAGGCTCTCGTCACGGGACTTCAGGCCCAGGCCCACACGGCTGGAAATCACCGAAACCGGAATCGACAGCATCAGCGAGCCGACGATCGGCACCAGCCACCACAGAAAGCTCGGGTTCAGCCAGATCACCAGCAGCGCCCAGAGGAAGCCCAGCAGGGTCTGCGGACCGTGGCGCTTGACCGCTTCGCTCCATGGCGTGGAGTCGTCGTCACGCTGCGGCGAGTTCCAGGTCGCGGCCCAGCCGAGGAACGCGGCCAGGACGAAACGGGTGTGGAAAATCATCCGCACCGGCGCCAGCAGCATGGAGAACAGCATCTCCAGCAGCATCGACAGGGTCACCTTGAACTTGCCGCCGAACTCTTTCGCGCCCTTGGCCCAGATCAGGATGATGCTCAACAGCTTCGGCAGGAACAGCAGCACGATGGTTGTCGAGAACAGCGCGACCGCTTTATCCGGATGCCATTGCGGCCACAGCGGATAGAGCTGGCGTGGCTCCATGAAATACTGCGGTTCCATCAGCGTGTTCACCGCCAGCAGCGCCGTCGACAACACCAGGAAGAAGAACCACAGCGGCGCCGACAGGTAAGACATCACGCCGGTCAGAAACACCGCGCGGTGCACCGGGTGCATGCCTTTTACCAGGAACAGGCGGAAGTTCATCAGGTTGCCGTGGCACCAGCGACGGTCACGCTTGAGCTCGTCGAGCAGGTTCGGCGGCAGTTCTTCGTAGCTGCCCGGCAGATCGTAGGCAATCCACACGCCCCAGCCGGCACGGCGCATCAGCGCGGCTTCAACGAAGTCGTGGGAGAGGATCGCACCGGAGAACGCACCTTTGCCCGGCAACGGCGCCAGGGCGCAGTGGTCGATGAACGGCTTCATGCGGATGATCGCGTTGTGACCCCAGTAGTGGGATTCACCCAACTGCCAGAAGTGCAGGCCGGCAGTGAACAGCGGACCGTAAACCCGGGTGGCGAACTGCTGCATGCGTGCATACAGCGTGTCCATGCCCGAAGCACGCGGCGCGGTCTGGATGATGCCCGCGTCCGGAGTCGCCTCCATCAGGCGCACCAGACTGGTCAGGCACTCGCCGCTCATCACCGAGTCGGCGTCGAGCACGACCATGTACTTGTAGTCACCGCCCCAGCGACGGCAGAAGTCGTCGAGGTTACCGCTCTTGCGTTTGACGCGACGGCGACGGCGGCGATAGAAGATCTTGCCGAAGCCCTTGGCTTCACGGCAGACGTCCAGCCAGGCCTGCTGTTCGGCGACGCAGATATCGGTGTCGTTACTGTCACTGAGCACGAAGAAGTCGAAGCGATCCAGGTCACCCGTGGCCGCTACCGACTCGAACGTCGCACGCAGACCGGCGAACACCCGAGGCACGTCTTCGTTGCAGATCGGCATCACCAGTGCGGTGCGCGCGTCTTTCGGAATTGGCTCGTTGCCGGCACTTTTACCGGAGATCCGGTATTTATCGTGGCCGGTGAGCAACTCGAGGAAGCCCATCAGCGCGGTCCAGAAACCGGCCGATACCCAGCAGAACAGAATCCCGAACATGATCAGGATGCTGGTCTGCAGCGCATACGGCAGCACTTGCGTGGCGGTTTGCAGCAGCGGTTGATGCAGGACTTCTTCCAGATCGACGAACGACCAGCCCTGGTACGGCATGATGCCTTTCATGTACCAGCCGGCGACGATGGTCTGGCCGAGCATCAGGATCAGCAGGATGTAGCGACGGATCGAACCGACGGTGCGCCAGCGGGCAGCCGGCAGCACGTTCTGGTCTTTCGGCGGCTGCGGCGGATTGGTCCGGCCGGTCAGGCGCCGCCAGCCACGCACCAGAATGTTGGTGCGCCACGGCTCCGGCACGACCTTGGTCCGACGGATCGGCGGCGTGGCCTTGAGGCTGACCCGGCCGCTGGCGTCGAGCACCAGCATTTCCGCGTCTTCCAGCTCTTCGGCAGTGCTCAGGGTCAGGCGCTTGCCCACCGAAGCCTGGGCGGCTTCGTTCGGCGCGTCGAACGTCGAGGACGACAGGCGTTGATGCAATTCGCTGAAGGACTGGCAGCCCGCGAGTTCCGCGCGCTGCTCGTCGGTCATCGGCAGATGCGCCAGATACTCGGACAGAGTCTCTGGCTGTACTTGAGAGTTACTCATCGGCAGGCAACTGATAGCTCCAGGTCTCGGTCAGGACTTCTTCAGTCGAGGCCGGTTCCGGTGTGGCTGGGGCCGCGTCCGCAGCCGCTGGCTGCTTGGCGTCTTTGTTGGCCTTGTCCTTGGCATCTGCCGCTGGCTTGGCGTCGGCCTGTTTGGCTTCGGCGGCCTTGGCTTCCTTGTCGGCTTTTTCCTGTTGCTTGGCGGCGATCTTGTCGGCCTTGGCAACCGAGGAGTTGGAAGCCGGCAGCGAGGTCTTGGCCAGATCGGCCGGAACGATGTTCTGCACCAGTGCGGCACGCATCTCGGTCGACTTGCTCGCGTCCTTGATCTTCATCCGCAGGGTCAGGCGCCAGCCCTTGGTTTCCGGGTTGTAGCGCACGCTGTTCTCGACCAGCTCGGCGTTGTCGCCGACGCTGACCTGGCTGCGAACGTCCGCATCCGGAGCCAGAGCCGCCAGGGACGGGCCTTCGAAGTCGACCAGATAGGCAACGCTGCCATCCGGCTGACGGATCAGGTTCGATTGCTTGACGTCACCGGTCGAACGCAGGGTCTGCTTGACCCAGGCGCTGTCCGGCGCGTGAATCGCCGCTTCGTCCATGGTCCAGTGCATGCGGTAGGCGAAGTCCAGCGGCTGGCCTGGCTCCGGCAGTTTTTCCGGGTTCCAGAACGCAACGATGTTGTCGTTGGTTTCGTCGGCGGTCGGGATCTCGACCAGATCGACGGTGCCTTTGCCCCAGTCGCCCTTCGGCTCGATCCAGGCGCTTGGACGCTTGTCGTAGCGGTCGTCGAGGTCTTCGTAGTGGCTGAAGTCACGGCCACGTTGCAGCAGACCGAAACCACGCGGGTTGTCGACGCTGAACTGGCTCACGGCCAGATGTTTAGGGTTGTTCAGAGGACGCCAGATCCACTCGCCGTTGCCGGCATGGATCGACAGACCGCTGGAGTCGTGCAGTTCGCGACGGTAATTGAGCACTTTCGACGGCTGGTTGGCGCCGAACAGGAACATGCTGGTCAGTGGCGCGATGCCGAGTTTGCCGACCTTGTCACGCAGGAACATCTGGCCTTTGACGTCGACAATGGTGTCGCTGCCCGGGCGCAGGATCAGGCGGTAGGCGCCGGTCGCGCGCGGCGAGTCCAGCAGGGCGAAGATCACCAGGTGCTTGTCGCCCGGCTTCGGCTGCTGAATCCAGAACTCGCGAAAACGCGGGAATTCTTCGCCGGACGGCAGAGCGGTATCGATCGCCAGGCCACGGGCCGACAGACCGTAGGTGTGACCCTTGCCGACGACGCGGAAGTAGCTCGCGCCCAGCATGGTCATGATTTCGTCTTGCTTGTCAGCCTTGTTGATCGGGTACAGGACACGGAAACCGGCATAGCCCAGTTGCTCGGTGGCCTTAGGATCGAACTGCAGATCGCCGAAATCGAAACGGCTCGGATCGTATTTGATTTCTTCGACGGTGTTCGCGGTGATTTCGTTGATTTTCACCGGCGTATCGAAGTGCATGCCCTGATGATAGAAGGACAGCTTGAACGGGTTCTTCTGGTCGGCCCATTCGGCTTTTTCGGTGCGGAAACGAATCTTCTGATAGTCCGCGAACTTCATGTCACGGAATTCGTTCGGCAGGTTGCTGCGCGGGGCTTCGAATTTTTGCCCGGCCAGCTCTTTGGCCTTGGCCGACACATCGTCAAGATTGAATGCCCAAAGCTGGCCGGCGCTGAGCAGGCAGAGCACTGCCGAGCCCGCTACCAGAGCGCTGCGCAAGCGTTTGGCAGACAATTTTGCTGCATTACAGGGACTAACAATCACGAGCAACCCTCGCCGAAAACAGATCAATAAACCAACGGCCAGATGAAGTGCCTGTGAGGTTTTCGGTACAAAAATACCGGCCTTGCAGGGCACCCTTGCCAAGTTGGCGAGCATTGTTCCGACTCCGCTGGGGCAAAATGATTCCCCAATCGGATCCGGACAAGTCTCTACCTAAGTCAAAATGGACCAACGAACGCTGATCCCCGTAGCGCGCGATTATCTAGTAGCCCGCGTGACAACGCATCAGGGGTAACAAAGTATTTATCGCGAAAATTCCCTGTTTTCAGTCGAAAAGCCCTTAAAAACTTGTTTCAAGCGCTTTCATGTCTGTAACAGGAAGGTTACCGGGCCATCGTTGACCAGGTGCACCTGCATATCCGCGCCGAATCTACCTGATGCCACAGTGCCATGCATCTGTTTCGCTTTGCTTAATAGATAGTCGAACAATTCCTCGCCCAGCGCCGGAGGGGCGGCGGTCGAGAAACTCGGACGCAGCCCGCTTTTGGTGTCGGCAGCCAGGGTGAACTGAGAGACCAGCAGCAGCCCGCCGCCCACATCCGCCAAAGACAGATTCATCTTGCCCTCGGCGTCACTGAATACTCGATAGTTAAGCAGCTTATGCAGAAGTTTGTCGGCGCTGGCCTGCGTGTCGTCGGGTTCGACCGCCACCAGCACCAGCAAACCCTGATCGACGCTGCCGACCACCTCCCCCGCCACTTCGACCCGCGCGCCTTTCACGCGCTGCAAAAGCCCCTTCATGCTTCTTCGGGTGGCAGGTCGAGCAGGCGCCGGGCCATTTTGCTGGCGGCACGTACCAGCGCATCGGTGATACCCGGTTCGGACGCAGCGTGACCGGCATCGCGGATCACCTGCAGTTCGCTGTTCGGCCAGGCCTGATGCAGTTCCCAGGCATTGTCGAGCGGGCAGATCACGTCGTAACGGCCATGGATGATCACGCCCGGCAAATGAGCGATCTTGCCCATGTCACGAATCAGCTGGTTCGGTTCGAGGAAGGCGTTATTGGTGAAGTAGTGGCATTCGATCCGCGCAATCGACAAGGCGCGCTGCGGCTCGGAGAAACGGTCGACCACCAGCGGATTCGGGCGCAGGGTCGCGGTGCGCCCTTCCCAGGTCGACCAGGCCTTGGCGGCATGCATCTGGGCGATCTGGTCATTGCCGGTCAGGCGTTTGTGGAAGGCGCTGAGCAGGTCGTCGCGCTCGTCCAACGGGATCGGCGCAATGTAGTCCTGCCAGTAATCAGGGAACAGACGGCTGGCCCCGGCCTGGTAGAACCATTCGATTTCCTGCGGACGGCAGAGAAAGATCCCACGCAGGATCAGACCATGCACACGTTCCGGGTGGGTCTGCGCATACGCCAGCGCCAGGGTCGAACCCCAGGAGCCGCCGAACAGCACCCATTTATCGATGCCCAGGTGTTTGCGAATGCGCTCGAGGTCTTCGACCAGATCCCAGGTGGTGTTGTTTTCCAGACTGGCGTGGGGGGTGGAGCGTCCGCAGCCGCGCTGGTCGAAGGTGACGATGCGATACAGGTTCGGATCGAAGTAGCGACGGCTCTGGGCATCGCACCCGGCGCCCGGGCCACCATGGATGAACACCACCGGCAAACCTTCCGGTGAACCGCTTTCGTCGACGTACAGCGTATGGGTGTCGTCGACGGCCAGATCGTGCCGTGCGTGAGGTTTGATCTGCGGAAACAAAGTCTGCATTGCGCGCTCCGTAAGGGGTCGAGGTCATCCCTGGGGGGACTTCTATTATTCTGCCGTCCGGCATCATAAACCCGATTTACGTCAATGAGCATGCCCGCACGCTGTCACATTTTGTCAGCCATGAACCCCAGCAGGTTTTCGTAGAGGCGATCGACTTCGGCGACCTGATGCCGCGCCCGCAGGCAGCCGTGCACCAGCCCTTCGCCGTAATACAGCGTGGCCTCGCCCCCGGCGGCGGACAGCCGTTCGGCGTAGCACACACCGTCGTCGCGCAGCGGATCGAACTGCGCCACGGCGATCCAGGCCGGGGGCAATCCGCTGAAGTCATCGGCGAGCAACGGCATGGCCCGGGCATTCGGTTGTGGCGTGCCGCGCAGGTACAACGCGTAATAACAATCCACGTCGCTGCTGGAGAGTAACGGCGCATCGGCGCATTCGCTGCGTGACGGCAGATGCTCGCCGCCGCCCAGTCCGGGATAGATCAGCACTTGGGCACTGGGCAACCGCTCGCCGGCATCGCGCAGAGCCAGACACAACGCAGCGGCGAGATTGCCACCTGCGCTGTCACCGGCCACCAGCATCCGCTCGGGGTCGAAGCCGAACGATCCGCTGCGCAGGGCACACCAGACACTCAGGCAATCGTCGAACCCGGCGGGAAACGGATGCTCGGGCGCCAGCCGGTAATCCACCGCCACCACCATCGCTCCCAGCGCCAAGGCCAGTTCGCAGCAGATGAAGTCGTGGGAATCCAGCCCGCCGACCACCCAGCCGCCACCGTGCAGGTACACCACGCAGGGTGGTGACGCAGCAGGTGGGCGATAGGCGCGAACCGGCACCGCGCCCAACCGAAAGCCCTCTACCTCAAGCCCTGCCGGCCGCGGCGGGGTGAACGCCCGGCACATCTCGTCATAGCCACGGCGCAAACCGGCGAAGCTGCTGTCATCGCTGGCGAAGCTTTCGGTTCTGGCGATAAACGCCGCCATCGCCGGAGAAAGTGGATAAGTGCCCATCAGTTTTTCAGGCTGGCCTGGACCGTGGCCACGCCGTCCTTGCCGTCGAAACTGCTGACACCCGCCAGCCAGCGCTGCAGATCTTCGGGATGCTCACGCAGCCAGGTCTTCGCCACTTCCTGGGGCGTCTTGCGCTCCATGATCGGTACCATCAGCTGACTCTCCTGAGCGGCGGTGAAGGTCAGGTTTTTCAGCAGTCGATTGACGTTCGGGCAGCGCTCGGCGTAGTCCGGCGCGGTGACCGTGGAAACGGTGGCGGCGCCTTCGTTCGGGCCATAGACGTCTTCGCTGCCGGTCAGGTAGGTGATTTTCATGTTGATGTTCATCGGATGCGGCGTCCAGCCGACGAACACCACGAATTCCTTGCGGTTCACCGCCCGCTGCACGGCGGCGAGCATGCCGGCTTCACCGGACTCGATGATCTTGAAATCCTTCAGGCCGAAATGGTTGGTTTCGATCATGGTCTTGATCGTGGTGTTGGCACCGCTGCCGGGCTCGATGCCGTAGATCTTGCCGCCAAGCTGATCCTTGAATTTTGCGATATCGCCAAAGGTTTTCAGCCCTGCCGCTGCGACGTAGTCCGGTACTGCCAGCGTCGCTTGGGCGTCGGCCAGACTTGGCTTGTCCATCACTTTGACCTGATTGGCGGCGAGGAACGGCGCGATGTTCTTGTCCATCGCCGGCTTCCAGTAGCCGAGGAAGATATCCAGGCGTTTATCGCGGATGCCGGCAAAGATGATTTGCTGCACGGCGCTGGTCTGTTTGCTTTCGTAGCCTAGGCCGTTGAGCAGCACGTCGGCCATGCCGCTGGTGGCGATCACGTCGGTCCAGTTGACCACGCCCATGCGCACGGTTTTGCAGGAAGCATCGTCGGAAGCCATGGCGCCGGCGCTGAGCAGCGCACTGCCGGTGAGGATTAACGCACAACGAGTGAACAGTTTTTTCATGTGGGATCGTCTCGTGCGGCAGCGGTTTATTGTTCGGATCGGTGTCTTCTTGCACCGTGGCCGAAACATTACGCAGCAGGCGAGACGGAAAAGCGACCTGTGGCGACCGGGATTTGCACGGTGGCGACACTGTTGGAACGTAGAACCTGTGAAAAAACCACAACCCTTGTGGGAGCGAGCTTGCTCGCGAAGGGGCCGTGTCAGTCACCCTCTGAGGCGGCTGACACGCCGCATTCGTCGGATCGCCGCCCGGAGCAAGCCCGCTCCCACAATCAGTTATGCGGTATAGCGGGATTTGCCCCACGCGAGCAGCCCTTGCAGCAACTCCTTGAGCACCACCCGCGTCGGCTCCGCCAGATCGGCGCGGTAGCGGAACGGCTCGAACTCTTCCATGTAGGTGCACTGGCCCAGTTCCAGTTGCACGGCATGGATGTTCTCGGCCGGGTTGCCGTAGTGACGGGTGATGTGGCCGCCCTTGAAGCGTCCGTTCAGCACATGGCTGTAATCGCCGTGGCGTGCGCAGATCGCTTCCAGTTGCGTGGCCAGTTGTGGATCGCAACTGGCACCGTTGAAGGTGCCGAGGTTGAAGTCCGGCAGCTTGCCGTCGAACAGGTGCGGGATGATCGAACGGATCGAGTGCGCATCAAACAGCAACGCGTAACCGAACTCGGCCTTCAGCCGCGCCAGCTCTTCCTGCAGGGTGCGGTGGTACGGCGTCCAGATCTGCTCCAGGTACGTCGCGCGTTCTTCTTTCGACGGTTCCTTGCCTTCCTTGAACAACGGAATGCCATCGAACAGCGTTGCCGGGTACAGCCCGGTGGTGGCGCCGGCATACAACGGTTTGTCGTCGGATGGTCGGTTCAGGTCGATGACGAACCGCGAATACTCGGCCGCCAGGGTGCTGGCACCCAGTTCGGCGGCGAAGTCGTAGAGCTGCGGAATATGCCAGTCGGTGTCCGGCAGGCTTTTCGCGTCCGGGATCAATCCGGCCTCGACCGCCGGGGTCAGGCGCACGCCCGCGTGAGGCATGCTGATCAGCAGCGGCACGCGACCTTGTTTGAAATTCAGAACCTTATCCACAACCGCTCTCCTACAGACTTGATTCAACGCCGTGACGCACGACGCGTTTGTCCAGTTCACCGCCCAGCCAGTACGCCAGGTCCGCCGGCCGGTCGATCTGCCAGGCGACAAAATCCGCGACCTTGCCGACTTCCAGCGAACCGTGGGTATCGGCCATGCCCAAGGCTTGCGCCGCATGAATGGTGGCGCCGGCCAGAGCTTCTTCCGGGGTCATGCGGAAACAGGTGCAGGCCATGTTCAGCATCAGGCGCAACGACAGCGCCGGCGACGTGCCGGGGTTGAGGTCGCTGGCGATGGCGATTTTCACCTTGTGCTTGCGCAAGGCTTCCATTGGCGGCAACTGGGTTTCACGCAGGAAGTAGAACGCCCCCGGCAACAGCACTGCGACGGTGTCGGACTTGGCCATGGCAATGGCGTCGTCTTCATCCATGAACTCCAGGTGATCGGCGGACAACGCGTGATAGCGCGCGGCGAGGCTGGAGCCGTGCAACGACGACAATTGCTCGGCGTGCAGCTTCACCGGCAGACCGAGTTTTTGTGCGGTGACGAACACCCGCTCGACCTGCTCCGGGGAGAACGCCAGGTATTCACAGAAGGCATCCACCGCGTCCACCAGCCCCTCGGCCGCCAGCGCGGGCAGCATATCGGCGCAAATGTGATCGATGTAATCGTCAGCACGATCCTTGTATTCCGGCGGCAACGCATGGGCGGCCAGACAGGTGCTGCGCACGCTGATCGGCAGCTCGTCGGCGAGGCGACGGATGACTCGCAGGATCTTGCGCTCGCTGGCCAGATCGAGGCCGTAGCCGGACTTCATTTCGACTGTGGTCACGCCATCGCGCATCAGGCTTTTCAGGCGTTTGGCGGCGCTGGCGAACAGTTCGTCTTCCGAGGCTTCGCGGGTGGCGCGCACGGTGCTGGCGATGCCGCCACCGGCTGCGGCGATCTCGGCGTAGCTGACGCCTTGCAGGCGTTTCTCGAACTCGCCGCTGCGGTTACCGCCGAACACGGTGTGAGTGTGGCAGTCGATCAGGCCGGGGGTGACCCACGCGCCTTGCAGGTCATTGACCGCCGGGTATTCGCCGGACGGCAATTGAGTGCGCGGGCCGATCCACTCGATGTGTGCACCGGACGTCACGATCGCCGCATCCTCGATGATCGAGTAGACGCCTTGCGCCATGGTTGCGACGTGGCAGTGTTGCCAGAGGGTTTTCACTGTTGGCCTCCGTTGAAATTCTGTTTGGTGGGCAGCCTCAAAAGCCCCCTCACCCTAGCCCTCTCCCGGAGGGAGAGGGGACTGACCGCGTTGTTCTTTCGAGGTACATCGACCTGAAATTCCTGAGTCGAACTCAGGTTCTGAAAACGATGAAGATCGGCTCCCTTTCCCCTCTCCCCTCTGGGGAGAGGGTTGGGGTGAGGGGTGGTTCTTACAGGGTCGGCAGCAACTTCGCCGGAACCAATTCAGTCAGAACCCGCGAAGCCAACAGCTCGGTCGCCGCATTGATGTCCGGCGCAAAGAAGCGGTCCTTCTCGTAGAACGGCACTTCGCGACGCAGGATTCCCCGGGCCTTTTCCAGTTTGGTCGAGGTCTTCAGGCCGTTGCGCAAGTCCAGACCCTGCACCGCCGCCAGCCATTCCACCGCGAGAATCCCGCGCGTGTTCTCGGCCATTTCCCACAGGCGCTTGCCGGCGGCCGGGGCCATCGACACGTGGTCTTCCTGGTTGGCGGAGGTCGGCAGACTGTCCACCGAATGCGGATGGGCCAGTGCCTTGTTCTCGCTGGCGAGGGCCGCCGCAGTCACCTGGGCAATCATGAAGCCGGAGTTCACGCCGCCATTGGCCACCAGGAACGGCGGCAGTTGCGACATGTGTTTGTCCATCATCAGCGAGATGCGGCGCTCGCTCAGGGAGCCGATTTCAGCGATGGCCAAGGCCATGTTGTCAGCAGCCATGGCCACTGGCTCGGCGTGGAAGTTGCCGCCGGAAATCACGTCGCCTTCGGCGGCGAATACCAATGGGTTGTCGGAAACGGCGTTGGCTTCGATCACCAGCACCTCGGCGGCCTGACGGAACTGGGTCAGGCACGCGCCCATGACCTGTGGCTGGCAGCGCAGCGAGTACGGATCCTGCACCTTTTCGCAGTTCTGGTGCGAGTCGGAGACTTCGCTGCGCTCGCCCAGCAGATCGCGGTAAGCGGCAGCGGTGTCGATCTGGCCTTTCTGGCCACGGGCGGCGTGGATGCGCGCGTCGAACGGCGAACGCGAACCCAATACCGCTTCAACTGTAAGACCACCCAGCGCCAGTGCACCGGCAAACAGGTCTTCACCTTCGAACAGACCACGCAGCGCAAATGCGGTGGAAACCTGAGTGCCGTTGAGCAGCGCCAGCCCCTCTTTCGCAGCCAGTGTCAGCGGGGTCAGACCGGCGACTTTCAACGCCTCGGTCGCTTCCATCCACTCGCCCTTGTAGCGCGCCTTGCCCTCGCCCAGCAGCACTAGCGACATATGCGCCAGCGGTGCCAGATCGCCGGATGCACCGACCGAACCTTTCAACGGAATGTGCGGATAAACCTCGGCGTTGATCAGCGCGATCAGCGCATCGATCACCACGCGGCGAATGCCGGAGAAACCACGGCTCAGGCTGTTGACCTTGAGCACCATGATCAGGCGCACCAGCTCATCGCTGATCGGCTGGCCGACGCCGGCGGCGTGGGACAGCACCAGCGAACGCTGGAGGTTTTCCAGGTCTTCGCTGGCGATGCGGGTCGAGGCCAGCAGGCCGAAACCGGTGTTGATGCCGTAGGCGGTGCGGTTCTCGGCGAGGATCTGCTCGACGCAGGCGACGCTGGCTTCGATCTGGGCCGAGGCGCTGTTGTCGAGAGTCAGCTTGACCGGTTGCTGATAGACATCACGCAGTTGGGCCAGGCTCAGTTGGCCGGGGATCAGGTTCAGCGCAGTCATTTTGTGCTCCTTTTGAGAGTTTATTGTTAACTCGCCAGACGCTCCGGAGATGTCCGTTGTCCGTCGCGTCTGCCCTTTTGGGGAGCCGCGCCTTGGCACGCTGGCGTGGATAGTTTTCAGTGCAAATTCGGCAGTACGTGGTGCAGCAGATCCGGGTCTTTCAACACGCTCGCGGCAGCGGCGATATCCGGCGCCAGCCAGCGGTCCTGATCGTAGGCCGGGACCTTCTCGCGCAGCAGTCGCCACGCCACATCGGTGCCGGCGCCGAAGCGCTGTTCCTTGAGAAATTCAAAGGCCTGAGCCGCCAGCAGGTACTCGATGGCGAGGATCTGCGTGCAGTTTTCCAGTGCGCGATGCAGCTTCAGCGCGGCGTTGGTGCCCATGCTCAGGTGGTCTTCCTGCAGGCCCGAAGTGACGTAGTTGTCGAGCACCGCCGGTTGCGCCAACTGGCGGTTTTCCGCGCACAGCGACGCGGCGACGTATTGCACGATCATCATCCCGGAGTTCACCCCCGGATTGGCCACCAGAAACGCCGGCAGACCGCTGACATGCGGGTTGATCAGACGGTCCAGACGCCGCTCGGCAATCGAGCCGATTTCGGCCATCGCGATCGCCAGCAAGTCCGCCGCCAGCGCTACCGATTGCCCGTGCGGGTTGGCCTGGGACATCACCCGGAAGTTGTCTGGCGTACCCAGCAGCAACGGGTTGTCGGTGCAGCCGTTGAGTTCGGTTTCGATCTGTTTGATCGCGTGTTGCAGTTGATCGCGGGCGGCGCCGTGTACCTGCGGGATCGAGCGGATGCTCAGCGCATCCTGAGTGCGAATGCCTTTGCTCTTCGCGATCACTTCACTGCCATCGAGCAGCGCCCGCAGATTGACGCCAACCTGCTGCATACCCGGGTGCGGCTTCAGCGCGATGATCTCGGCATCGAATGCGGCGATCTGGCCGCGCTGCGCTTCAAAACTCATGGCGCCGACCACGTCGGCCCATTGCACCAGTCGCGTGGCATCGGCGATGGCAAGGCAGCCGAGACCGGTCATGCACGGCGTGCCGTTGACCAGGCACAAACCATCCTTCGCCCCGAGCTGCACCGGTTGCAGGCCTTCTTCGGCCAGCGCCTGTTGCGCAGAAACAATCTGCCCGCGATAGCTGACGTTGCCCACGCCCAACAGCGCGATACCGATGTGAGCCATGTGGGTCAGGTAACCCACCGAACCCTGGGACGGCACTTGCGGGGTGATGCCGCGATTGAGCAGCGCCAGCAGCGCTTCGACCACTTGCCGATGAATCCCGGACTTGCCGTGGCTGTAATTGCGGATCGCGGCGCACATGATGGCGCGGGTCTGCTCGTCGGCCAGCACCGGGCCGACGCCGCAGGCGTGGCTGAGCAAAGTGTTGCGCGACAACTGGCTGAGTTGTTCGCCCTGCAGCGAGACGTTGGACAGACCGCCCAGCCCGGTGTTGACGCCATAGGCGCGCTCGCCGCTGGCGACGATGCGCTGGACGATGCCCTGAGCATTTTCGATGCGCGCCCAGGTCTGGGCCGACAGCTCGAGCTGCGCGCCATGACGGGCTACCGCGACCACATCCCGCCAACGCATCGGAACGTCGGCGATAACGATTTTTTCAGCCTGGGACATCTTCAACCTCATCCGAACCTTGATGCAGCTTTACCGACGCTATCGCGAGCAGGCTCGCTCCCACAGGGGTACACATTCCAACTGTGGGAGCGTGCCTGCTCGCGATGAGGCCGGCCCAGTCAACACAAATCTGCTTAAACCACCGCCGCCCGCCGCTGCACGAAGCGGTCGACATACTCGTCCGCCGGCGAGTGCAGGATCTCTTTCGGCGTGCCGACCTGGATCAGGCGGCCGTCCTTGAGGATCGCGATGCGGTTGCCGATGCGCACGGCTTCGTCGAGGTCGTGGGTGATGAAGACGATGGTCTTGTGCAGGGTCTTTTGCAGCTCCAGCAACTGGTCCTGCATCTCGGCGCGGATCAGCGGGTCGAGGGCGCTGAACGCCTCGTCCATCAGGATGATGTCGGTGTCCGCCGCCAGCGCGCGGGCCAGGCCGACACGCTGACGCATGCCGCCGGAGAGCTGGTGCGGGTATTTGTTTTCGTAGCCTTTGAGGCCCACGGTGTTGATCCAGTGCAGCGCGCGCTCGGCACACAGTTGCTTGCTCTCGCCGCGCACTTTCAGGCCGTAGGCGACGTTGTCGAGCACGGTCTTGTGGGGCAGCAGGCCGAAGCTCTGGAACACCATGCTGATCTTGTGCCGGCGAAATTCGCGCAGGGCGTCCATGTCGTATTGCAGGATGTCCACACCGTCCACCAGGATCGCGCCGCTGGTCGGGTCGATCAGGCGGTTGAAGTGGCGCACCAGCGTGGACTTGCCGGAACCGGACAGGCCCATGATCACGAAGATCTCGCCGGTGCCGATGCTCAGGGACAGGTCGTTGACTCCGACCACGCAACCGGTCTCGTTCAGCACCTGCTCCTTGGTCTTGCCCTGGCCGACCATCGCCAGCGCATCCCTGGAACGGTTGCCGAAAATCTTGAAGACGTTTTTGACTTCGATCTTGCTCACGGTTGCGTTGTTCATTTGCTCACCTCATGCCGTGGCCGACCATACGCCTGGGTAATGCGGTCGATGACCACTGCGAGAATCACGATCGCCAGACCGGCTTCAAGGCCGCGTCCGACGTTGAGGGTCTGGATGCCTACCAGCACATCTTCACCCAGGCCACGGGCACCGATCATCGAGGCGATCACCACCATCGACAGGGCCATCATGGTGGTCTGGTTGATCCCGGCCATGATGCTCGGCAGGGCCAGCGGCAGTTGCACGCCGAACAGTTGCTGCCAGCGGTTGGCGCCGAAAGCGTTGATGGCCTCCATCACTTCACCGTCGACCTGGCGGATGCCCAGATCGGTCAGGCGGATCAGCGGCGGTGCGGCGTAGATCACGGTGGCGAAAATCGCCGGCACCTTGCCCAGGCCGAACAACATCAGCACCGGGATCAGGTACACGAAGCTGGGCATGGTCTGCATGATGTCGAGCAGCGGCATCAGGAACGAACGCAGGCGATTGCTGCGTGCCGAGAGGATCCCCAGCGGCACGCCGATCAGCACCGAAATGACCGTGGCGACCATCATCAGCGCCAGCGTTTGCATGAGTTTGTCCCAGAGGCCGACGGCGCCGACCAGGAACAACAGACCAACGATCACGGCGGTAGTCACGACCTTGCGCGTGGCATGCCAGGCAACGCCCGCGACGATGGCCAGCATCAACCACCACGGTGCGGCGCGCAGCAGGCCTTCAAGGTTGACGATGGCCCACAGCAGGGTGTCGGAGATATGGCGGAACACGTCACCGTAGTTGGTGACCAGTGCATCGACCCAACCGTTGACCCAGTCGGCGATGGAAAACGTAAAGCGTTCGGGAAACATAAGCGGCTCTCAATCAGAAATCTCAATCAAGCGATGACGGCAATTCTCCCGGCCAGCCTCACGGTTAGCCGGGAGGTATCGACCTACAGCGCCGCGTCGATTTTCTTGGCAGCGTCGTCGCTGACCCACGCATGCCAGACCTCAGGATGTTCCTTGAGGAAGATTTTCGCCAGCTTCGGCGACTCGATCCGCTCTTTGGTCATGCGACCCAGGTTCTGGTTCAGCAGGTCGATCGGCAGGTTGACCTTTTCCAGCACGGCCACCAGCTCCGGCGCTTCCTCGTGGAAGGTCTTGGACAGGCCGACCTTGATGGTCACGCGCTTGTCGACGCCCGGTTTCTCTTCCAGTTTGACCGCGTCGATCTGGCCCATCAGCGGGGTTGGCGACCAGTAGTAGAACAGGATCGGCTCGCCGCGCTTGTAGCTCGACAGCACCGCCGCATCCAGCGCCGGACCGGTGCCCGGGCGGAAGTTGGTGTAGCTGTTTTCCAGGCCGTAGCTTTTCAGCATTTCGCTGTTGTCCAGCTCGCAGGTCCAGCCGGCCGGGCAGTTGTAGAAACGGCCCTTGGACGGCTCTTCGGCGTCCTTGAAGATTGCCGAGTATTTGCCCAGGTCAGCGATGTTTTTCAGGTCCGGCGCCTTGGCTTCGATCTTGCGCTTGGCATCGCCTTCGATCACGTAGCGCGGCACGTACCAGCCTTCCACCGCACCGACGACAGGCGCGCCGACTCCGACGACCTTGCCGGCCTTCTCGGCCTTGTTCCAGACCTCGCTGCGGCCGACCCACTCTTCGGCGAACACTTGAATATCGTTGCTGCTCAGGGCGTTTTCCATGGTGATGGAGTTGCCCGGCAGGCTGTCGGTCTTGCAGTCGTAACCTTTCTCCAGCACGACCTGCAGCACGTCGGTCAGCAACATCGCGCTTTCCCAGTTCAGGCCGGCGAACTTCACCGGTTTGCCGGATTCGCACCAGCCGGCAGCCTGGGTGGCGCCGGCACTGGCCAGCAGGCCCATGGACAGCAATGTGGTCAGCAGGGTCTTGTTCGATTTCATTGTTGTGACGCTCCTAATCATGAATTGGCTTACGGCAGTTCAAGAGGCATCCAGCCCTGTCCACGTCCAGATCAGGCCTGCGCCGCAGCGCGGCCGGTCCCGTTTGCTTCAGGTTGTACAACGCTGTTCTGCTCGACCGGCAGAATCAGGTGATCGGGCACGCTGCCGTGCCATTTCTTTGCGCACACGTAGTAAAGCGCAGCGGGCAGCACCAGACCGATGATCCACGAGATGTCCACATCACCCAGTGCGGCTACCAGCGGACCGGTATAGAACTTGGTGGAAATGAACGGCAGCTGCACCAGCACACCGAACACATAGACGCTGATACCGAGGATGTTCCAGCGGCCGTAGCGACCGTTCGGATCAGCCAGCGCCGGGACGTCGTAGTGCTCACGGGTAATGCAGTAGTAGTCCACGAGGTTGATCGCGCTCCACGGCGTGAAGAACGCCAGCAGGAACAGGATGAAAGACTTGAACGCCCCGAGGAACGAGTGCTGGCCGAGCAAGGCGATCAGGGTCGCGGCACCGACGATCACCAGCACGAACACCAGACGCTGCATCCGGCTGACCGTCAGGTGGCCACGGAAGCCGCTGATGATGGTGGCGATGCACATGAAGCTGCCGTAGGAGTTCAGGGTGGAGATGGTCACCTTGCCGAACGCGATGCTGAAGTACAGCAGCGCAGCGGTGGCACCTGTGCCGCCCAGACCGACGATGTAGGCCACTTCATGGCCGGCGAACTGGCCGTTGGCCGAAGCCGCCGCGAACACACCGAGGATCATCGCCACTTGCGCGCCGATCACCGAACCGGCACCGGCAGCAAAGAAGGTTTTCACCGAGGAAACCTTGCTCGGCAGGTAACGCGAATAGTCCGCCACGTAAGGGCCGAAGGCGATCTGCCAGGACGCCGCCAGCGACACCGCCAGCAGGAAGCTGCTCCAGCTGAAGTGACGGATTTCCAGAAGTGCACCGACGTCCACCTGACTCATCAGACGGCTGAACAGGTACACGAAAGCAATCACGCCAATGACACTGGCAATACGGCCGATCCAGTGGATCACCCGATAGCCGAGCACCGTGACCACCACGATGACACTGGCGAAAAGCAGGATGCCGACGGTGTCGCTGACCCCGAACAACTGGCCCAGCGCCTGACCCGACAGCACGGTGCCGGTGGCGGTGAAGCCGAGGTACATCAGGCACACCAGCACGATCGGAATTGCCGCGCCATACACCCCGAACTGCACACGGCTGGAGATCATCTGCGGCAGGCCCAGCTTCGGCCCTTGCGCCGCGTGCAGCGCCATGACGCCGCCGCCCAGCAGTTGACCGATCAACAGACCGATCAGCGACCAGAACACGTCGCCGCCCAGCACCACGGCCAGGGCCCCGGTGACAATCGCAGTGATTTGCAGGTTGGCACCCATCCACAGGGTGAACTGACTGAATAGACGACCGTGTCTTTCCGCTTCCGGGATGTAGTCGATCGAACGCCTTTCGATCAACGGTTTGTTGCTTGCACGATCGGTGTTGCCAGCCATGATTCAACCTCTGTGGATTGTTCTGGGTTTTGTTGTTGTATTGGCTTGCGCGGGAGCGAGCACGCTCGCTCCCGCCGTTTTTATTTGCCGGTGATCATCGGCAGGTTCAGCCCTTGCTCCTTGGCGCAGTCGATGGCGATCTGGTAACCGGCATCGGCGTGACGCATCACACCGGTGCCCGGGTCGTTGTGCAGCACGCGAGCGATACGCTCGGCTGCTTCGTCCGTACCGTCGCAGACGATCACCATGCCCGAGTGCTGCGAGAAGCCCATGCCGACACCACCGCCATGGTGCAGGGAAACCCAGGTCGCGCCGCTCGCGGTGTTGAGCAAAGCGTTGAGCAGTGGCCAGTCGGAAACGGCATCCGAGCCATCCTGCATCGATTCGGTTTCACGGTTCGGGCTCGATACCGAGCCGGAGTCGAGGTGGTCGCGACCGATCACGATCGGCGCCGACAGCTCGCCGCGACGGACCATTTCGTTGAACGCCAGACCGAGCTTGGCGCGCTGGCCCAGACCGACCCAGCAGATACGCGCCGGCAGACCCTGGAAGCTGATGCGCTCGCGGGCCATGTCCAGCCAGTTGTGCAGGTGCGCGTCGTCCGGGATCAGTTCTTTGACCTTGGCGTCGGTCTTGTAGATGTCTTCAGCGTTGCCCGACAGCGCCGCCCAACGGAACGGGCCGATGCCACGGCAGAACAGCGGACGGATGTAGGCCGGGACGAAACCCGGGAAGTCGAAAGCGTTTTCCACGCCTTCTTCCTGAGCCATCTGACGGATGTTGTTGCCGTAGTCGAAGGTCGGGATGCCTTGCTTCTGGAAGGCGAGCATGGCTTTGACGTGCACCGCCATCGATTGCTTGGCAGCCTTGATCACAGCGGCCGGTTCGGTCTTGGCGCGGGCGCGGTATTCGTCCCAGGTCCAGCCGGCCGGCAGGTAGCCGTTGAGCGGATCGTGGGCGCTGGTCTGGTCGGTGACCATGTCCGGGCGCACGCCGCGACGGACCAGTTCCGGGAGGATTTCGGCGGCGTTGCCCAGCAGCGCGATGGAGATGGCCTTGCCTTCCTTGGTGTACTTCTCGATGCGCGCCAGGGCGTCGTCGAGGTCTTTGGCCTGCTCGTCGACGTAACGGCTTTTCAGGCGGAAATCGATGCTCACCTGCTGGCATTCAATGTTCAGCGAGCAGGCACCGGCCAAAGTTGCCGCCAGAGGTTGGGCGCCGCCCATGCCACCGAGGCCGGCGGTCAGGACCCAGCGGCCCTTGAGGTTGGAGTTGTAATGCTGGCGACCGGCCTCGACGAAGGTTTCGTAAGTGCCCTGGACGATGCCCTGGCTGCCGATGTAGATCCAGCTGCCGGCGGTCATCTGGCCGTACATGGCCAGGCCCTTGGCGTCGAGTTCGTTGAAGTGTTCCCAGGTCGCCCAGTGCGGCACCAGGTTGGAGTTGGCGATCAGTACGCGCGGCGCGTTGCTGTGGGTCTTGAACACGCCGACCGGTTTGCCGGACTGCACCAGCAGGGTTTCGTCGTCGTTCAGGTTGGTCAGGCTTTCAACGATCTTGTCGTAGCACTCCCAGTTACGCGCGGCGCGGCCGATGCCACCGTAGACCACCAGCTCTTTCGGGTTCTCGGCCACTTCCGGGTCGAGGTTGTTCATCAGCATGCGCAGCGGCGCTTCGGTCAGCCAGCTCTTGGCGGTCAGCTTGTTGCCGCGCGCTGCACGAATTTCAACGTCACGGAATTTAGTAGTTTTTGCGTCAGTCACGAAAAAGACTCCTCAGCGATCAATTCAAACCAACCCTGGCGATGGGCAAGCGGCTTGTGCGCTTCAATGCGCGACAAGCGAATCAGGGACGCTGCGGAGAACCTCTGACGACTCATACGCATACGTCTTTACTTGTACATACAAGCATATGCAATCAAGCGGCCAACTTGTTGGAGGGTTGATCAATAAAAATGCGGAGACGGCTGGAGGACGCCTGAATCAAGGGTTGTGGCGTGTATGAATTTTTTCGCGAGATGGGTTTGAACAAGCGGAAGGCGAGTTCATGTGCGTGGTTTTGCGCCACGCTGGGGCGTTCGGTAACAAGTTGGTGCGCGTTCGGGAACGTCGGGATGAAAAAAACCGCCGCTCTCAACAGCCCCTACAGGCACTGTTCAAAGCGGCGGTTTTTCACGAGTCGGATCAGCGTGCAGTCAGTTCGATCACACAGCAGCCCGCGTTGACGGCGATTTCCACCAGACCGGTGTTGCCGTCCAGTTGCAGGCAATCATGCCGGCCAAGTTGCGCAGCACTGTCACCGACCTGCACTTGCAGCAACTCGCTGACACTGAAAACGAGAACGGTGCCGGCGGAGCTGAAAAATCGCTGCTCGCCATCCAGCCACTGCAAGCGTGCGCTGTAACGCTGCGGCGCGTAGATCAGGTTGAAATCGCGGATCGCCCCGCCGAGCAGGGTGCATGAGACCTGGCTTTCGCCGCTGAAGGCAAACGGGTCGAGGGGTAACAGCGGCCGGGTGTCGTCACCGTCGACGCACAAGGTCATGCCGTCGCCCTGCAACACCGTGATCACCCGTTGATAACCGGTGAACGTCGAGAAGCCGCCGGATTCGGCGATGTCGGCAATCGACAGGCGCCAGCCGAAACCGTCGAGGCCGGCACCGGCGTCACGGGTGATTTCTTCGGTGCTGCCGCCGCCGTTTTTCCACGGCATGCGCGGGTAGCCTTCGGCGCGTAAAACCTTCAACTCTTTCATTTATGGAACCGACCTTCCAGACGATGACGGGAACCGGGGTGGATCAGGCGAGCTGCGGTCACCGGCTGACGGCCCGACCAGGTGCGACGGCGGATCAGCAGGCACGGCTCGCCTTTTTCGATCTGCAGCAGTTTGCATTCGGACGGCTCGGCGAGGATCGCTTCGACCACATGCTCGCCTTCGGTCAGCGGCGCGACCTGGTTCAGATAGGCGTATGGCGTTTGCAGGGTGAAGTCCTGCTTGAGGTATTCCGGGGCGACCAGCGCGTTAACGAAACGGTCTTCGATCTGCACCGGAATGTCGTTTTCGTAATGCACGATCAGCGAGTGGAACACCTTCTGCCCTTCGCGCATATCCAGCGCCAGGGCGCGTTCGGAACCGGCGGCCTCTTCCTCCAGAGTGATCACCTGGCAGGTGTGGCGATGGCCACGGGAGGCGATTTCGTCGGCGATGTTGTGCACTTCGAACAGCGCGGACTGACTCTTCGGCTCGGCGACGAAGGTGCCGACGCCCTGCATGCGTACCAGCAGACCGTCGGCGGTCATTTCCCGCAGCGCGCGGTTGATGGTCATGCGGCTGAAGCCCAGCTGGCTGACCAGCTCGCTTTCCGACGGCACGCGGTAATGCGGCGGCCAGTTACCACTGTCGATCTGCTGGGTGATCATCTGTTTGACGCGGGCGTACAAGGGCGCCGGACTGTCGCCCATGTTCGCGGCCAACGGAGAAACTGGAGGCGGAGTCGGCACGATGGATCCCTGTTCATTGGATAAGGTTGCTAGCTTGCCGGAGTTTACCGGGCAGGCAAACGTCTGTATATGTATATACAAATAACACACGATGGGGTGCTGAACCATGTCCGCCTTCTTTGCCGAACGCGCGCTGCTGCCTAACGGATGGGCCAACAATGTACGTCTCGAGGTCAGCGCCGACGGCGTATTGACCCGAATTCAGGCCGATTCCACCGCAGAAGGCGCCGAACGGCTGAGCGGTCCGCTGCTGCCGGGCATGCCGAATCTGCACTCCCACGCGTTCCAGCGAGCAATGGCCGGGCTGGCGGAAGTGGCCGGCAATCCCAATGACAGTTTCTGGACCTGGCGCGATCTGATGTACCGGCTCGTCGGAAAAATCAGCCCGGACCAGCTCGGCGTGATTGCCCGTCAGCTGTACATCGAAATGCTCAAGGCCGGTTACACCTCGGTCGCCGAATTCCATTACGTTCACCACGATCACAACGGTCAGCCGTACGCCGATCCGGCCGAGCTGGCGTTGCGTATCAGCCAGGCCGCCAGCTCCGCCGGCATCGGCCTGACACTGTTGCCGGTGCTTTACAGCCACAGCGGTTTCGGCGGCCAGACGCCGAACGAAGGCCAGCGCCGATTCATCAACAGCACCGAAAACTACCTGAAACTGCAATCGCGCCTGCAACCGTTGCTGGCGCAGCAGAAGGCTCAGTCGCTGGGATTGTGTTTCCACTCGTTGCGCGCGGTCACCCCGCAGCAGATCAGCGAAGTGCTGGCGTCTAGCGACAAGCAATGCCCGGTGCACATCCACATCGCCGAACAGCAGAAGGAAGTCGACGACTGCCTGAGCTGGAGCGGTCGCCGCCCGTTGCAATGGCTGTATGAAAACACCGAAGTCGATCAGCGCTGGTGCCTGGTCCACGCCACCCACGCCAATCCGGAAGAAGTCACGCTGATGGCCAAGAGTCGCGCCATCGCCGGCCTGTGCCTGACCACCGAAGCCAACCTCGGCGACGGGATTTTCCCGGCGGTGGATTTCCTCGCTCAGGGCGGACGCATGGGCATCGGTTCCGACAGCCATGTGTCGTTGAGCGTGGTGGAAGAATTGCGTTGGCTGGAATACGGCCAGCGTCTGCGCGATCAACGGCGCAACCGCTTGTATGGCGCGGATCAGCCGATGGTTGGCCGCACGTTGTATGACGCCGCACTGGACGGTGGCGCTCAGGCGCTGGGCCAGCCGATCGGCGCGCTGGAGGTCGGCAAACGCGCCGACTGGATTGTGCTCGATGGCACGGATCCGTACCTGGCCACGGCCAGCGGTGACGGGATCCTCAACCGCTGGCTGTTTGCTGGTGGCGACCGCCAGGTGCGCGACGTGCTGGTCAACGGCCAGTGGGTCGTTCGCGACGGGCGACATGCCGGGGAAGAGGATAGCAATCGCGCCTTCACCCAGGTCCTGCGAGAGCTTTTGGGCTGACACAAAAAAACCTGTGGAGGGCAACCTCCACAGGTTTTTTGTTGCGCGTCAGTTGGACGTCTTGGCCATCTGCTGATCCGACGCCCGCCAGATCAAGCGCGTGGTGTCATAACCCTGCTGGCGCGCCTTGCTCAGCAGTTCTTCGCGCACCACACCATTTACGGTCGGCGTGCGCGACAACAGCCACAGGTAGCGTCGGCTCGGGTCGCCAACGATGGCGGTCTTGTAGTCGTCACTGACGTACAGCACCCAGTATTGGCCCTTCGCCGAGCCCGGAATCAGCCGCGAGAACCAGGTATCGAACTCGACCCACAACTTGTCGGTCTTGCCCGGCACCTGTGGATAAGCCGTGCCCTTGACCTCTTCCCATTGCCAGTCCTTGGTCAGGCAACGGTTGAACACGCCCAGGTTGCCGTCCGATTCGAGCGTGTAACGGGCTTCGGATTGTGCGCAGTTGCGCTGGAAATACATCGGCAGTCGCGCCAGCTCGTACCAGGTACCCTGATAACGCTTGAGATTGACGCTGTGGACTGTCTTGGGCGCCAGCGGATCTTCGCCGGTGGTGGCGCAGCCGGCCAGTACCAGGCCGGCAAAAAGGACAAGCAATAACCGCTTCATTGTTTTTCTCCCGTGGGCGCGTAGCCCCGGTTTACTTCAGGCCTTGGCCGGAAAACATCAACACTTTGTCACCGGCGTACTGCACGCTGATAAAGCTGTTCTTGTCGCCCCAGGTGCAACTGGACATGCCGAGCGCACCCGAGCAATCAGTGGGCTTGCCGAGCAGCGTCTCCACTTCGGCCTTGGCCATGCCGGCCGAGAGCTTCGAGTAGTTTTCCTGATTGACCTTGCTGCATGCGGCCAGCAGCACGCAAAACGACAGAAGGGCGATAGATCGCAGCGACATGGTGTAACTCCTGGAACGGAAGGGGGATGGCCTGGCGCCAACCAGAAGCTTAGAAGAGAAAACCCCTGTCTGGTTCCCTCGGCAGGTGGCTATTTATTGGCCCGCTCGTCCGGCATTCATCGGTAAATCAGACACTTTGTAGGGCTATTGAGCATTTCGTCGCCTTTAACAAAAGCGTCCTCATCTTTGTCGCGCGGCGGTCGAAATAAGAGCAGCGCAAAGCCCGAGAGTGTGGCAAATTGCCGCCCTTTCTTGACCAGCCCCTTCGCGGTAGCTCACTTAATGACCAGAAACATGAAATTCAGCCACAAGATCTTGTTGGCTGCCGCCCTCGTGGTGGCCGTAGCGTTCGCCTGTTTCATTTTGTTCAACGACTATCGACAACGCGAAGCCCTGCAAAGCAGCACCGAAGCGTCCATGCAGGAACTGGGCAGCCTGACCACCAGCAACATCCAGACCTGGCTGGAAAGCCGCATCCAGCTGCTGCAATCGATGTCGCAGCAGGTTGTCGCCGACGGCAGCGCCCCGGCCAGCCTGAAACGCATCATCGATCTGCCCGCCTACACCGGCAATTTCCAGCTCAGCTATTTCGGCGGCGCCGACGGCGTGATGTTCTCGGTCCCGGCCGGCAATCGCGCGCCGGACTACGACCCGCGCGCCCGTGGCTGGTACAAGGCCGCGAACAGCGCGCAGCAGACCATCGTCACCGAACCGTACATCGCCGCGTCGTCGGGCAAACTGGTGATCACCGTCGCCACCCCGGTGCAGCGTCAGGGCCAGATGATCGGTGTGGCCGGCGCCGACATCGACCTGACCAGCGTCAGCGCGATCATCAACTCGCTGAACTTCGGCGGCCACGGCCACGCGTTCATCGTCAGTGCCGACGGCAAAATCCTGATCCACCCGGACAGCAAACTGGTGCTCAAGACCCTGGCCGAGGCCTACCCAAGCGGTGCGCCGAAAGTCAGTCCGGGCCTGAAAGAAGTCGAGTTCGACGGCAAGACCCAGTTGATCTCCTTCACCCGCGTCAACGGCGTGCCGTCGGCCGACTGGTACGTGGGCCTGGTGCTGGACAAGGACACCGCGTTCTCGATGCTCAGCGAGTTCCGCACCTCGGCACTGATCGCCATGGTCATCGCCGTGGTGATCATCATCGCCCTGCTCGGCATGCTGATCCGCGTACTGATGCAACCGCTGCTGACCATGGGCCGCGCCATGCATGACATCGCCGAAGGCGAAGGCGACCTGACCAAGCGTCTGGTGATCCATGGCCACGACGAGTTCGGGGCGCTGGGTTTGTCGTTCAACCGTTTCGTCGAGCGTATCCACACCTCGATCCGCGAAGTGTCCTCGGCCACCGGGCAAGTCAACGAAGTCGCCCTGCGCGTGGTCGCGGCGTCCAACTCGTCGATGTTCAATTCCGACCAGCAGGCCTCGCGCACCAACAGCGTGGCCGCCGCGATCAACCAGCTCGGCGCCGCCGCCCAGGAAATCGCCCAGAACGCCGCCCTCGCCTCGCAGCATTCCAGCGACGCGCGCAGCCTGGCGGTCGACGGCCAGCAGGTTGTGGATAAAACCATCCACGCGATGCAGCAACTGTCGGCGAAGATCAGCGACTCTTGCGGCAACATCGAAACCCTGAACAGCAACACCGTGAACATCGGGCAGATTCTGGAAGTGATCACCAGCATCTCCCAGCAGACCAACCTGCTGGCGCTCAACGCCGCCATCGAAGCCGCCCGTGCCGGTGAGGCCGGTCGCGGTTTCGCCGTGGTCGCCGACGAAGTGCGCAACCTGGCGCACCGCACCCAGGATTCGGCGCAGCAAGTGCAAAGCATGATCGAAGAACTGCAGGTCGGCGCACGTCAGGCCGTCGGCATCATGACCGAGAGCCAACGCGAGAGCGAAAGCAGCGTCGGCATCGCCAACCAGGCCGGCGAACGCCTGGAAAGCGTGACCCAGCGCATCGGCGAGATCGACGGCATGAACCAGTCGGTGGCGACCGCGACCGAAGAGCAGACAGCGGTGGTCGAGTCGATCAACGTCGACATCAACGAGATCAACACGCTGAACCAGGAAGGTGTGGAGAACTTGCAGGCGACGCTGCGCGCTTGTGCGGATCTGGAGCAGCAGGCGGCGCGACTCAAGCAGTTGGTGGGCAGCTTCCGAATCTAAGATCAAGAGCTACCCCCTCACCCCAGCCCTCTCCCCCGATGGGGGCGAGGGGGAAAGGGAGCCTATCGGAGGCTTTTCAAACCTGAGTTCGACTCAGGACTCTCAGGTCGATGTATAGCGCATAAACAACGCGGTCAGTCCCCTCTCCCTCCGGGAGAGGGTTAGGGTGAGGGCCGTTTTTTGAGGTTGCCGAAAATCGCCCTAAAACTGCGAACCCGGCTCTTTCAAAAACTCCAACTCCTCCGCCGTAGACTCCCGCCCCAACACCGCATTGCGATGCGGAAACCGTCCAAACCGCGCAATCACCCGCTGATGCCGCTCGGCATAATCCAGGTTGTCGGCAAACACCCCGCGCTCCGCCTCAGGCTGTTCGGCCACCAATTCGATGAATCGCGAGACCGCTTCATTCTGCACCGCGAGGTTTTCGCAGTGTTCGAAGACGAGGTAGATGAAGAGTCGCTGAATCGGTTTCAACTGCCGGTCGAAATCCGCCGCGATGCCTTGGGCAACCAGTTTCTGCGCCCGCAGATCGCCGGAAAAAGCCTTGGGTGTATCGCGAAAGATCATTCGCGGGAGTTGATCGAGCAGCAGCACTACCGCCAGCCAACCTTCGGGACGTTGCGTCCACTCGGTCAATTCGCCGGCGAGGGCCTGATCGACAAAGACCCCGAAACGCTCACGCGCTTCGAGGTCCTGACTGTCTTTCTTGCCGAACCACAACTTGCCCTGTTGCGCCGTCACTTCAGTCGCTGACCCGGCATGACCGAACCACCAATCGAGCAACGGCTGCCAGGGTGCGGTCATGGTTTATTCCTTGTGGTAAGCCGTGGCACGGGCGACTTCTTCTTTCGAGCCGAGGAACACCGCTACGCGCTGGTGCAGGCCTTCAGGCTGGATGTCGAGGATGCGCTGGTGACCGTCGGTGGAAGCGCCGCCTGCCTGTTCCACCAGGAACGACATCGGGTTGGCTTCGTACATCAGGCGCAGTTTGCCTGGCTTGGACGGCTCGCGGCTGTCGCGCGGGTACATGAACAGACCGCCACGGGTCAGGATGCGGTGCACGTCGGCAACCATCGCCGCGACCCAGCGCATGTTGTAGTTCTTCTTCAGCGGGCCTTCTTCACCGGCCAGCAGTTCCGAAACATAGCGCTGTACCGGGGCTTCCCAGTGACGCTGGTTGGACATGTTGATCGCAAATTCCTGGGTGCTTTCAGGAATGGTGATGTCTTCGTGGGTCAGTACGAAGCTGCCCATTTCGCGGTCCAGGGTGAAGCCCTTCACGCCGTTGCCCAGGGTCAGGATCAGCATGGTCTGCGGACCGTAGATCGCGTAACCGGCTGCAACCTGCTGGGTACCTGGCTGCAGGAAGGCCTTTTCGTTCAGGGCTTCGTTCTGGCTCAGGTATTCGTTCGGGCAGCGCAGTACCGAGAAGATGGTGCCGACCGGGGCGTTGATGTCGATGTTCGACGAACCGTCCAGCGGGTCGAATACCAGCAGGTAGGCGCCTTTCGGGTATTTGCCCGGGATCTGGTAGGCGTTGTCCATTTCTTCGGACGCCATGCCGGCCAGGTGACCGCCCCACTCGTTGGCTTCGAGCAGGATTTCGTTCGACAGCACGTCGAGTTTCTTCTGCACTTCGCCTTGCACGTTTTCCGTGCCCATGCTGCCCAGAACACCGCCGAGGGCGCCTTTGGACACGGCGTGGCTGATCTCTTTGCAGGCACGCGCCACCACTTCGATCAGGAAGCGCAGATCGGCAGGAGTGTTGTTGCTGCGGGTCTGCTCAATCAAATAGCGACTCAGGGTAACGCGGGACATGGACGGCTCCGGTGGAATGGGGGGCTGAAAACCCGCGCAGTTTACAGGGAGTCTGAAACCGTAGCGAGCAATGACGCCCGCTAACGTGCGTCGGGTGCAATTCCTGCTATCAGACGTGATCGAACCGGGAGAGTTCAGGCACGGGATTCAGCGTAGTTGGAAACCCGACGGGTGTGCAGGCCACACCCGTCATATTCAGGACTTGGCCGGCGGCTTGCGCAGCAGACTGAAGGCCATCGCGGCCAGAAACAGCACACTTAACAGTAATACCGCCCACAATCCGATTTTCTTCCAGTTGGTCTCGGCGACAGCTGCTGTCGTCGCCGTCGATATCTGCGTCGCGACTGCCTCTCCCTGCACCGTGGCCTTGCCCAGCGTGGCCAGTTTCTCCGGCTTGAAATCGGGGATCAGCGTGGTCAGCGGCAGGTTTGCCGTTCTCACCGTCGGATTGCCCAGCGCCAGGCTGTAAGGCCCGTCACCCCGGGCGAGGAAGATCACCTGGGTCGCACGTACCGCGTACTTGAGGCTCGGCGCCTGCTCGCCGAGGCCGCCGCCGCGTTCGTCGACTGTCAGTTTCAACTGCTGGACGGTCTGCCCGTAAAGCTGCAATTCGTTCTGCACCACGTCCTGGCCATTCTGGGTCAGGCGATAGAGCAGACCGCTGCTCAACGGTTGCCACGGCAGACTGGTTTCGCGGCGCCCCGCCAGCGTCACCGGCGCCAGGCTGTTGGGTTGTTTCAACTCGACCTGGACCCGCTCGACATTCAGCCCCATCGGCAACTGCCAGGTGTATTCCCCGGCCTTGGTGCTGCTGCCGGCCAGCGCCGGCGACCAGACCAGCGGCAACGGCAGGTTTTGCGGGTCGCTGCTTTTCAGTTGCGCCGAGGTCAAGGTCGGTGCCGCATTGGGTGAATCCCACAGCAGGCGCAGATAACGCGCTGATTGCCCCGGCAGCGCGACTTCATGTTGTTCGATGCGCTCATCGGAAAAAGTCAGGCGCGCGACCTGGCCTTCACCCCACGGTTGCCAGTGCTGCAGGTCGTCGCTGGCCTCGATGCTGAAACGCTGGAAGCCGTCGCGCTCGCTGGTCCAGTCGAGGATCAGTTGCTGCAACGGTGCCTTGATCGCGCTGGCATCCAGCAGCCAGCCGCGCAGCACTTCCTCGCCCGCTTCCAGTTGGCTGGAGGGTTGCACTTCCACCAGCGTGCCGGTAGTCGTGGACTGCACGCGCACGCTCGGCGCGCGTTCGGTGGCATCCGCCGAGTTGTACAGCGGAAACCATTTCACTGCGTTCACGCGACCGTCATCGCGGGTCTGTGCCGATTCCCGGGCCAGCGCGTAGGCCTGCGGTTCACCGGCGGCGTTGAATACCCGCAGATCGCTGAGATCGGTCTGGCGCGCCTGCAACTGCACGCTCAGCGGCAGTTCGAGGCGATACCACGGGCCGGAGCCGCTGACCGACAATGGCACCTGAGCGGCGAAGTCCGCCGGTTTTTCCTGGGCGCCGGCCGTCATGGCCACGCCCAGCAACAGCCACCCGAGATTAAGCTTGCGACTCAAGACGACACTCCTTCGGTTTCCGGGGCCGGTTTGTCCGCCGCCGGTGCAGCTTCGACGCGTTTGGGCGGCAGTGGCGCGAAGTAACCCACCACCAGCAGCAACACGCCGACGCCGATAAACGAGACGATCCGGGCCAGCCCGCCACGGTTGCTCAATTCGACAAAAATCAGTTTGGCCACCACCAGCGCAATCAGCGCCGCGCCGATCAGCCACACTTCGCGGCGATGGCGCAGGTGCCCGCCGATCATCAGCCCGAGCGCCATCAGCGTCCAGACGATGGACAACCCGGCCTGCACCAGCATCGATTCAAGCAACAGGTCCAGCTCGAACGGGATCCCCGCCCAGTGGTGCGCGGCGCGGGTCACCAGCGCGGTGCAGAAGGCGAACAGCGAAACACCGGCGATCAGTTGCGAAGCGTAAACGGCGTAATCCTTGCGGATCGACAGCTCGGTTACCGCACTGCGCGACCAGACATAAACGCTGAACAACGCGATCAGCAGGCCCAGCTCCAGCGGGTTGATCAGCGGCACGTAAGGCAGCGGTTCGGCGTTGCCGTCGCTTACTCCGTTCGCCAGCCAGAACCAGATCAGCATCAACACCGCCAGCGGCGCCGCCGCGTACAAACGGTACTCGCGAGAGAACGCCGCCACCGGCCAAGGCCAGGTGCGCGGCGCGGCCATCAGCAACAGATACACGCTTGGCAGAATCGCCCAGCCCAGCCAGCGCCAGGCATTGTATTGCTCGGACAACAGCATCAGGCCGTAGCGCAGCTCCAGCGCCAGCACGCCGATCAGCAGCCAGCAACCGAGCACATGCGCGGTGCTCAAGGCTCGCGCCGGCAGCATCGGCGCCAGACGCCGCAGGCTGAAGAAATGCACCGCGAACACGGCCGCCCACGCCAGCCAGCCGAAGTTGGCCGCCGGGTGATAACGCGAGTGCCACGCGGCGAGCAACACCAGTCCGGCTGCCGGTATCAGCAAGGTGCAGAGCAACCCGAGCGACGGCCATTTCAGGCGCAATGCCAACACGGTCCACAACGCGACACTCAACGTGGCGACCAGCAGCAACAACGTCGCCTGCAGATTCAGCGGCGCAAAACGCAGCACTTCACTGATCCACGCCAATGCCCACCAACCGGCGCCCCACACCAGCAGCACTTCGGACAACCGCTTCAAGCTCAGCACATCGAACGCCGAAGCGTGATTGCCCAGTTGCAGGCGCCACGCACCGATCATCGCCGCCAGACCCAGCACCAGAGGCGTCCAGAATCCGCCATGGGCCAGCGGCCGCAGACCTTCGCTGGACAGCGGCCCGAGCAACTCGGGACCGGCAAGCAAAAACGCCGCGCCGCCGATCAGTTGCAACAACAGACCGAAGACAAAACTCACGCGCTGCTTGAGGTACAGACTGAGCCAGATGATCAGCAAGCCACTGGCCGCCCACACCGCGCTTGCGGTCTGCCACGGCAGCACGAACAACACCGCCAGATTGATCAGCACCAACCCCGCCAGCAGCACCACCGACAAACCGCGCAACAGGCGAACATCGCTGCGCACCATCTCGTCGCGTGCCGCCAGCAGCATGCCGGCGATCAGTGCCAGACCGATCAGCGAGGCGCTGAGCAAACCGCTCCAGCCAGCGCTGAACACGGCTGCCGAATCTTCGCTCGCCCCTTGCAGGCGCAACAGGAACAACGCACCGCCCAGCAGTTGCACCGCAAATGCGCAGAACAGGAACGTCCGCGATTGCAGGCGCAAGCCGACGAACAAAGTCACCAGTCCGGCCAGGGCCCAACTGATTGCCGTGAACTGGACGAAGAAAAACAACGGCGCCAGCAGATAGAGAAAAGTCAGACCAAGACTCGCCAATACCGGCAGGCCTTGGCGTTCCCATGCCGAGGTGTGCTCCGCCGGGGCTTTGCGCAGTTGATAGAAACTGAACAGCAGCGCCAACCCGAGCATCAACGCCCCCAGCGGCGCACCGTCGAGCAGGCTGCTTTCACCGACACGCAACTGGCTGAGAAACGCCAGCGCCGAGCCCAGTTGCAGCAGCAACGCGAAGGCCCTGGCCAACGGCCGGTGCTGACGCAGGCCGAGCCAGAAAATCCCCGCGCCCTCCACCGCCCAGGCCGCGGACGTCCAGCGTGCATCCAGCCCCAATGGAATCGCCAGGCTGGCGAAAATCACTCCGAGCGCAAGGCACGTTTCGCCCAGCAACAAAGCGCGACCGCCCATCAGCACCCGGGCGAGCGCCATGTAAATCATGCCCAGTGCCAATGCGCTGAACGCAGCGGCAAATTCCAGATGCTGCACCAACGCGAATTGCAGACCGAAACCCACCAGCGGCGGCCCGAACAGCATCGTGCCGTCGACGTAATCACCCTTGCGCGCCGACCACTGCAGCAGCGCCTCGCGATCGCTTTCTGCCGGGGCGTCCGGCATGTCCAGCAGCTTGCGTCGGGCGAACAGCAGGCCGATAGCCAGGTACATCAGGAAGAACAGAATCAGGAACGGCTCGGTGCTCCACAACAGTTCCGGCGCATACGAACGCACGCCCCAGGCGAAACCGATGCCGAAAGTGCCGGCGAAACCGATCAGGTTGAGCAGGCGCCACGCCTTGAACCACGCAATGGCCAGGATGCCTGCGTTGAGCAACGCGAAATAGCTGAACAGCGCGACATGGTTGCCGGCGCCGGTGGACGTCAGGATCGGCGCGGCGAAACCGCCCAATGCCGCGACGCAGGCCAGGGCCAGGGAATCCTGGGTGATGGCCAGAATGGCCGAGAACACCGTCACTGCGACCAGCAAACCCAGCGCGGCGGACGGATCGAGCAGCGGATGCAGGCGCATCGCCGCGAACACCGTGAGGTACAACACCGCGATCCCGGTGCCTTGCAGCATCAAGGCGTAGCTCGTGTTGCGATGGCGTAACCACCAGCCCAGCGCCAGCAATCCCAGCGCCGCCGCCGCGACCCCGGCATAACGCATTTCGATCGGCACCACCATGCCTTCGGTGGCGTAGCGCAGCAGGAAGGCCAGGCCGAAGAACAGCAGCACCACGCCGACCCGCAGCACGGTGTTGCCACCGAACAGCCAGTTGCGCGCCGCACTAATGCCGCGCTCGATGAGGTTCGGGCCACGGGGTTCGGCAGGTTGCTGCGGTTCGGGAGTGTCAGGGGTTACGGCGTCGAGCTGCCAGACATCCGCCGGCAAAGGTTGACTGGTTTCGCTGGCCACAGCGGAGATCGGTTCAAGTTCGGGCGGCAGTTCCCAGACCAGCTCGGGGGCGTTGGCAGGGGCTTCTTCGGCGACCAGGACCGGCTCGACAGCGGCCTCTGGGGCCGGCTCGACACTGGGCGGCGTGACACGCACACCGGCGCCTTCGAGCAGAAACAGCCGCTGTTCGACAGCCTGCAAGGCGACTTTCGCCTGTTCAAGTTGAGTCTTGTGCTCGGCACTCTGCGAGCCGAGCCGGGCGATCCGGATCGTCTGGCCAATCACCAGGCCCAGTAGCGCGCCCAACAGTGCGGTACTGAACGACTCGTCGAGCAGCCAACCGAGCAGCAGCCCGATCAACATGAACATCCATTGCATGGTCGATATCCCTGAACAGCCCCGGAACGGGGCGAAATCAGGGCTCAGTATATCGGCCCGGCCCAACAAGCGTGGGGCCGGGCGCACATTTGTCGCTAAAAGTTACTCCAGCGCCTTCCAGATATCCGTGGCGTACTCGCGAATCGTCCGGTCCGACGAGAACCAGCCCATCCGCGCGGTATTCAACACCGCCGAGCGCCACCAGTTGTTGGAATCGTGCCACAGCGCATCGACGCGCATCTGCGCTTCCCAGTAAGAATCGAAGTCGGCGCAGACCAGGAAGCGGTCGTAGTCCACCAGCGAATCGATCAACCCGGTGTAGCGCGAGGTGTCGTCCGGCGAGAACACGCCGCTGCGGATCGCCTGCAACACGTCGTTCAGACGATGGGACGCCGCAATGTCCGGCGCTGCACTGAACTCGTGGTTCTGCTTGCGCGCTTCGACCTGCTGGGCGCTCAGGCCGAAGATAAACATGTGCTCGGCGCCGATGCGCTCGCACATTTCCACGTTGGCGCCGTCGAGGGTGCCGATGGTCAGCGCGCCATTGAGGCCGAACTTCATGTTGCTGGTGCCCGACGCCTCGAAACCGGCGGTGGATATCTGCTCCGACAAATCCGCCGCCGGGATGATGCTCTCCGCCAGACTGACGTTGTAGTTGGGCAGGAACACCACCTTCAACAACCCGCGTACGGTCGGGTCGTTGTTCACCACCCGGGCGATGTCGTTGGTCAGTTTGATGATCAGCTTGGCCTGGTGATAACTGGCCGCCGCCTTGCCGGCGAAGATCTTCACTCGCGGCACCCAGTCGGTTTCCGGCTGGGCACGAATCGCCTGATACAGCGCCACGGTGTGCATCAGGTTGAGCAGTTGACGTTTGTACTCGTGGATCCTTTTGACCTGCACGTCGAACATCGCCGCCGGGTTCACCGCGATCCCCAGCCGTTCATGAATCAGGTAGGCCAGCGCCTTTTTGCTGTGCAGCCGCTGCTCGGCGAAGGCCTTGCGGAAGGCCGCTTTTTCGGCGAACGGTTCAAGATCCAGCAAACGCTCTTCGGGGTTGTCCAGCACATCCGGGCCGAGGGCATCGACCAGCATCGAGGTCAGTTCGGAGTTGGCCTGGTACAACCAGCGGCGGAAGGTGATGCCGTTGGTCTTGTTGTTGATCCGCTCGGGGTAGAGCTTGTGCAGTTCGGCAAACACGGTCTTGCGCATCAGCTGCGTGTGCAGGCCCGATACGCCATTGACGCTGTGGGAACCGAGGAACGCGAGATTGCCCATGCGCACCCGGCGACCGTTGTCCTCCTCGATCAGCGACACCGCGCGCAGCACGTCGAAATCGTGAATGCCCTTGGCCCGCAGCGAATCGATATGCTGGGCGTTGATCAGGTAAATGATCTGCATGTGCCGCGGCAGCATGCGTTCCATCAGGCCCACCGGCCAGGTTTCCAGTGCTTCGGGCAGCAGCGTGTGGTTGGTGTACGAGAGCGTATCGACGGTGACTTGCCACGCCGCATCCCACGCCACGTCGTAGACATCCACCAGGAGACGCATCAGTTCGGCGACGGCGATCGAGGGGTGCGTGTCGTTGAGCTGGATTGACGCGTGATCGCCCAGGGTCAGTACCGAGGTGTGCATGTTGCGATGACGACGCAGCAGATCCTGAAGCGACGCGGCGACGAAGAAGTATTCCTGACGCAGGCGCAGTTCCTGCCCGGCCTCGGTGCTGTCCGCCGGATACAGAACGCGGGAGATACTCTCGGCCCGGGCCACTTCGGCGACCGCTCCGAGGTGGTCACCGGCGTTGAAGCGCTCCAGGTGCAAGTCCTCCATCGCCCGGGCGCGCCAAAGACGCAAGGTGTTGACGCTCGCCCCGCGCCAGCCGACCACCGGAGTGTCGTAGGCAATCGCCCGAACGGTTTCCGCCGGATGCCAGACCTGTTTGCTCTTGCCGCTGACATCGGTGACGGTCTCGACGCTGCCGCCGAAGCCGATGGTGTAGACGACCTCCGGCCGCTCGAACTCCCACGGGTTGCCGAAATCCAGCCAGTGCTCGGTCTGCTCCTGCTGCCAGCCATCGACGATGGCCTGACGGAACAACCCGTGCTCGTAACGAATGCCGTAGCCGTGACCGGCGATGCCGAGGGTCGACATGCTTTCCATGAAGCACGCCGCCAGCCGTCCGAGGCCACCGTTGCCCAGCGCGGCGTCGGGCTCCAGCAGGCGGATGCGCTCCAGATCCACACCCAGCTCGGTCAATGCCTCACGGGCAACGTCGAGCAGACCGAGGTTGCTCAGGCTGTCGTACAGCAAACGGCCGATGAGAAATTCCAGCGAGAGGTAATACACCCGCTTCTGACCTTTGCGGTAGATCTGCCGAGTGTGGTCCATCCAGTGCTCGACCATGTGGTCCCGGGCCGCCAGGGCAATGGCTTCGAACCAGTCATGGTCGAAGGCGTGATCCGGGTCTTTGCCCACCGCGTAGGTGAGTTTGGTCAGGACGGCGTCGCGGAATGCGGCCACCTCTGCTTCGCGAACTAGTGGTTCTTGAGTCATCGATAGGACCTCGAGCGAGCGGGGAATTGTCAGAGCCTAGACGGTCTGACCGACGGTGGTGGCTCTGGTTCGGCAGTTTTTCCTGAGAGTGCGGGATCGTTCGGCAATACCTTGGCGAATGCCTGAATGAATGCAGGGGCCGTGCCGAATTGTCGGCCCCGGTGATGACAGAAAGAAAAAATCTGGCGAAAGGTTGTTCAAAAATCCACCAGTCCCGGTATGATCGCGCGCCCTGATGCACATGCCTGGTAAACCCCGATGATGAAGCCCAACCTGATCGCCGCAGCCGAGATCGACCGTCTCGATACCTGGGCCAAATATTCGGCCCCGATGTGCGGCTCGTGCGTTTCCAGCTGCTGCACGCTGCCGGTCGAAGTCAAAATCAAGGATCTGGTGCGCATCGGTGTGGTCGACGAGTTCGAACTGGGCGACCCGCCGAAGAACATCGCCAAGCGCCTGCAAAAGGAAGGTCTGGTGGAGCGCTTCAACCAGAAGTCGGGGATCTTTACCCTGCAGCGCATGAGCAACAACGATTGCTACTACCTGGATCGCAAGAGCCGGCTGTGCACCATTTATGACAAGCGCCCGGACACCTGTCGCAACCACCCGAAGATCGGCCCTCGGCCGGGGTATTGCGCGTACAAGCCGAAGGAAGTGGAGCGGGTGCAGAATTCGCGGTCGATCGAACGGTTCTAAAAGCCGACCCTCACCCCAGCCCTCTCCCGGAGGGAGAGGGGGCCGACTGAAGTGTCTCGCGCCATACATCGACCTGAAAAACCGAGTCGATTATGGATTCGGTAAGGGCCTATCAAGTCGGCGTAATTCTTGAGCATCCCCGTATCAGTCCCCTCTCCCTCCGGGAGAGGGTTAGGGTGAGGGGGCTCTTGATCTTCAAGAGATCCCACATTTCCCCCAGACAAACAAAAACGCCCCCGGTCTCTCGACCGGGGGCGTTTTTTTTTAAGCCTGGGCTAAATTACGCCTTGGCTTTCTTGGCAGCGCGGGTACGCTCGCTTTCGTCCAGGATCTTCTTGCGAAGACGGATGGACTTAGGAGTAACTTCGCACAGCTCGTCTTCCTGGATGTATTCCAGAGCCTGTTCCAGGGTGAAGCGAACAGGTGGTACCAGAGCGATGGTTTCGTCTTTACCCGAAGCACGCATGTTGTCGAGCTTCTTGCCTTTGGTTGGGTTCACACCCAGGTCGTTGTCGCGGGAGTTCTGACCAACGATCTGACCGTTGTAGATCTCCTGGCCGTGTTCTACGAACAGCTTGCCACGAGCCTGCAGGGTTTCCAGGGAGTAGGTCAGCGCCTTGCCGGTTTCAACCGAAACCAGAACGCCGTTCTGACGGCCGGACATGTGGCCCGACTTCACTGGAGCGTAACGGTCGAAGATCGAGGTCAGGATGCCAGCACCGTTGGTCAGGGTCAGGAACTGGTTACGGAAACCGATCAGACCGCGAGCAGGGATGTTGTATTCCAGACGAACACGGCCCTTGCCATCCGGCACCATGTTGCTCAGGTCGCCTTTACGCAGACCCATTTCTTCCATGACCTTGCCCTGGGATTCTTCAGGGATGTCGATGGTCACGTTTTCGAACGGTTCCTGCTTCACGCCGTCAACTTCACGGATGATCACTTCAGGACGGCCCAGGGCCAGCTCGAAGCCTTCGCGACGCATGGTTTCGATCAGTACCGACAGGTGCAGCTCACCACGGCCGGATACCTTGAACTTGTCAGCCGAGTCGCCTTCTTCAACGCGCAGTGCAACGTTGTACAGCAGCTCTTTGTCCAGACGATCCTTGATGTTACGGGAGGTCACGAACTTGCCTTCTTTACCGCAGAATGGCGAGTCGTTTACCTGGAAGGTCATGGAAACGGTTGGCTCGTCAACGGTCAGAGGCTTCATCGCCTCGACGGTGTTGATGTCGCACAGGGTGTCGGAGATGAACAGCTCGTCGAAACCGCTGATGCAGACGATGTCGCCGGCCGCTGCTTCTTCAACGTCAACGCGGTGCAGACCGTGGTGACCCATCAGCTTCAGGATACGGCCGTTGCGGCGCTTGCCGTTGGCGTCGATAGCCACAACCGGAGTGTTCGGCTTGACGCGACCACGAGCGATACGGCCAACACCGATAACACCCAGGAAGCTGTTGTAGTCCAGAGCGGAGATCTGCATCTGGAACGGACCGTCACGGTCAACAGCCGGAGCTGGAACGTGGTCGATAACCGCCTGGTACAGCGCGGTCATGTCTTCGCCCATGGCGGTGTGGTCCAGACCGGCGATGCCGTTCAGGGCCGAAGCGTAAACAACCTGGAAGTCCAGTTGTTCTTCGGTGGCGCCCAGGTTGTCGAACAGATCGAAGATCTGGTCCAGAACCCAGTCAGGACGCGCGCCCGGACGGTCAACCTTGTTGATCACCACGATCGGACGCAGGCCGGCTTCGAAAGCCTTCTTGGTCACGAAACGGGTTTGCGGCATAGGGCCGTCTTGAGCGTCGACCAGCAGCAGCACGGAGTCAACCATGGACATTACGCGCTCAACTTCGCCGCCGAAGTCGGCGTGGCCCGGGGTGTCCACGATGTTGATGTGGTAGCCGTTCCAGTTGATGGCGGTGTTTTTCGCCAGAATGGTAATGCCGCGCTCTTTTTCCTGGTCGTTGGAGTCCATCACGCGCTCGTCGTTGAGCTCGTTGCGCTCCAGGGTGCCGGATTGACGCAGGAGTTTGTCTACCAGGGTGGTCTTACCATGGTCAACGTGGGCAATGATGGCGATGTTGCGTAGATTTTCGATCACTTGTGTATCTCGATCAGAGGATTCGGTTTGCTGACAAGTCTTGGCAGCGATTAGCAGTAGTGTCCGGCATGGCCGTTACAGCTTGACGGCGGTGTCGGGGGGCCGGTGACGCAGGCCACAGGCAAACAGCCCCGGGCACTTAGCTCGGTCGATAAACGCGCACATTGGCATGCCCCTCACTGAGCAAATGGTGAGCATGCAGGCGACTCATCACGCCTTTGTCGCAATACAGCAGGTACTGGCGAGTAGGGTCCAGTTCCTTGAAACGTGCGTTCACTGCATAGAACGGCATCGTCTGTACTTCTATGCCCTCGAGTTCCAGCGGCTCATCCTCGGCGGCATCCGGGTGACGGATGTCGATGACGATCTGGCCGGCCAGTGCCTCGCTGACTTCTTCGATTTGCAAATCCTGGCCCAATTCGTCGATCACCCGATCGATCGGCACCAGTCTGGCGTTTGCGAGCGCACGCTCGAACACCGCCATGTCGAATTCCTGCTCTTCGTGCTCGACCCGGCCACGCTTGGCGGCGGTCTTCGGATTGACCGAAATGACCCCGCAGTACTCCGGCATGTGCCGGGCGAAATCGGCAGTGCCGATCTCGTTGGCCGTGTCGATGATGTCCTGCTTGTGGGCGACGATCAGCGGACGCAGGACCAGTTTGTCGGTCACGCAGTCGATCACCGACAGGTTCGGCAGCGTCTGGCTCGACACCTGAGAGATCGCCTCGCCGGTGACCAGCGCATCAATGTGCAGGCGCTCGGCGATGGCCGAGGACGCGCGCAACATCATACGCTTCAATACGACGCCCATATGACTGTTATCGACCTTGCCGAGAATTTCGCCCAGGACTTCTTCAAATGGAACACTGACAAATAGCACGCGTTGCGAGCTGCCGTACTTCTTCCAGATGAAATGCGCGACTTCCATCACGCCCAGTTCGTGGGCACGACCGCCCAGATTGAAGAAGCAGAAGTGCGCCATCAGGCCGCGACGCATGATCTGGTAGGCCGCAACCGTCGAGTCAAAGCCGCCGGACATCAATACCAGCGTCTGCTCCAGCGCACCGAGCGGGTAGCCGCCGATGCCATTGTGCTGGCTGTGGATGACAAACAACCGTTTGTCGCGAACTTCGATGCGGACTTCGATTTCCGGCGCTTTCAGGTCGATTCCGGCGGCACCGCACTCACGGCGCAGCTTGCTGCCGACGTATTTTTCGACGTCCATCGAGCTGAACGCATGCTTGCCCGCACGTTTGCAGCGCACCGAGAAAATCTTCCCGGCCAGTGCATCGCCGTAGTGCTGTTTGCACTTCTCGGTGATGTCGTCGAAGTCGCCCAGCGGGTACTCGTCGATCTGCAGGAAGTGCGCGATGCCTGGCATGCAGGTCAGGCGCTCGCCCATCTCTTTCAGGGCCTTGGGGTCGGTCACGCGGGTTTCCAGCTCGAGATTGTCCCACACGCCGTTCACCACCACGGCCGGGTCCAGGTCGCGGAGCACGGTGCGGATGTTCTTGGCCAGCTGGCGGATGAATTTCGTCCGGACAGGTCGGCTTTTGATGGTGATCTCGGGGAAGACTTTTACGATTAGTTTCATGAAAACAGCGCGCGCTGGGCCAGCCGAAAAAGGGGGGCGCGGATTATAGCGGAAATTGCTCAAGGTTTAACCAGTTAATGTGCAGAAGGTTTTGCATGCACCAAAACGGGTCATTTTCGACTTATGGCGCTACATTAAAGGGCGATATTTTCAGCCTTTATGCGTTTCGCACCTTAATAAGCGTGAATTTGGGGCAAAAAACCCATGCTGGGGCACTGGCATGCAATTTGCTCCCTTGTGAGGCAGGTTGCCTTGGCAGAGTATTCGCGCCGGCATCACCAACATTTAAGGGCATCCACTACCAGCCCTAAGCCACCCGGAGGACACTATGTCGAAGTCGGTTCAACTCATCAAAGATCATGACGTCAAGTGGATTGATCTGCGCTTCACGGACACCAAAGGCACTCAGCACCACGTGACCATGCCGGCTCGCGATGCGCTGGAAGACGACTTCTTCGAAGTTGGCAAGATGTTCGACGGTTCCTCCATCGCTGGCTGGAAAGGCATCGAAGCCTCCGACATGATCCTGCTGCCGGACGACGAAACTGCCGTTCTGGACCCGTTCACCGAAGAGCCGACCCTGATCCTGGTCTGCGACATCATCGAACCGTCGACCATGCAGGGTTACGATCGCGACCCGCGCGCCATCGCCCACCGCGCCGAGGAATACCTGAAGACCACCGGTATCGGTGACACCGTATTCGCAGGTCCAGAGCCTGAGTTCTTCATCTTCGACGAAGTGAAGTTCAAGTCCGACATCTCCGGTTCGATGTTCAAGATCTACTCCGAGCAAGGCTCGTGGATGTCCGACCAGGACGTGGAAGGCGGCAACAAGGGCCACCGTCCAGGCGTGAAAGGCGGCTACTTCCCGGTTCCGCCGTTCGACCACGACCACGAAATCCGTACCGCCATGTGCAACGCACTGGAAGAAATGGGTCAGACCGTTGAAGTTCACCACCACGAAGTGGCGACTGCCGGTCAAAACGAAATTGGTGTCAAGTTCAACACCCTGGTGAAGAAAGCTGACGAAGTTCAGACTCTGAAATACGTTGTCCACAACGTGGCCGATGCCTATGGCCGCACCGCGACCTTCATGCCGAAGCCTCTGTACGGCGATAACGGTTCGGGCATGCACGTTCACATGTCCATCGCCAAAGATGGCAAGAACACCTTCGCTGGCGAAGGCTATGCCGGCCTGTCCGAAACCGCCCTGTACTTCATCGGCGGCATCATCAAGCACGGTAAGGCCCTGAACGGCTTCACCAACCCGGCCACCAACTCCTACAAGCGTCTGGTGCCAGGTTTCGAAGCTCCGGTAATGCTGGCCTACTCGGCTCGCAACCGTTCCGCCTCGATCCGTATTCCTTACGTCAACAGCCCACGTGGCCGTCGTATCGAAGCACGTTTCCCGGATCCGGCTGCCAACCCGTACCTGGCTTTCGCAGCACTGCTGATGGCCGGTCTGGACGGTATCCAGAACAAGATCCACCCAGGCGATGCCGCTGACAAAAACCTGTACGACCTGCCGCCTGAAGAGGCGAAAGAGATCCCGCAAGTTTGCGGCAGCCTGAAAGAAGCCCTGGAAGAGCTGGACAAGGGCCGCGCGTTCCTGACCAAGGGCGGCGTGTTCTCCGACGACTTCATCGATGCTTACATCGCGCTGAAATCCGAAGAAGAAATCAAGGTCCGCACCTTCGTACACCCACTGGAATATGAGCTGTACTACAGCTGCTGATCCGGTAGCGCTGCGCTACGCGGCGTGACAAAAGAGAGGCCTCCTTCGGGAGGCCTTTTTTGTGCCCGCTCATCCATGGATAATCCGCCGCTTTCGCGCCATGACCGGCGCCTTGACGAAGGGATTCGCATGAAGTGGTTACGGGCTATCGCCCTGATGGCGGGCCTCGCCTGCTCGACAGCCGGCGCTGCCGAGTTCTATGAAGACAAGCCGCTGGCTCACCCGCTGATCCAGGGCTTGCAAGAAAGCTTGATGACCCTGGCGTTCATCAAGGAAGCGAACGGCGTCAAAGGCTATTACTGCCGTTGCGAGACACCGGGCGAACGACCGCAATTGCTTGATGACTTCGGTCAGGCGAGCATCGAGTCGGTATTTCTCATGTCGCTCGACAGTGAGGATCCCACTCGCTTCGTGCTTTTCAGGCAAAGCGACGGCTACAGGATCTACGGCTACAAGTACAACGCCAACGATCAACTCTATACCCGGGTAATGCGACTGCAGCCAGCGCTGGACCGTATCACTGAAGGCCGCAAGCAGCTCGACGCCCTGACCGTCAAGAAAGCGCTGAGCCAGATCACCCCGCTCAACTACAGCCTCCTCCTTGAAGAGTCCGGTGTACCGGAATTCGACCAGCTCGATTTCAGCCAAGGCAAACTGGTGAGCTTTTACGGCCAGTACTACGACCCACTGAGCAACCCGACGCCGGATGACGAGCCGTACTTTTTCAAAAAGACCTACCAGGAAAAAGAAGGCCGGTTTCTCACTGTTACTTTCTGGCGATGGCTCGACGAGACGCTCGTAGAGGGCAAGCGCACGCTCTACAACTATCGGGTGAGGCGTATTGCCTGGGAAACCGAACCGACTAAATTCACCGGCAGCGAAGACGGCCAATCCGTGTCTTTTGATTCCGAATCGATCTCGGCCCAAGGAGCCTACAAGCAAGGCGTGCGGATCGGTCCGTGGTCGTCTTCCAAAGACGAAAAATACTCGGAGTCCGGTAATTTCGTAGAGGGCAAACGAGAGGGCCAATGGACGCTGTACCAGGATGGGCAAACACTGGAGGGCGAATTCCACAATGATTTGCGCGAGGGTCGTTGGCAGCTTCTCAACCACGACGACATGGAATGGGTCGCCACCGGATTCCAGACCTATGCCCACGGCCAACTCAACGGCCCCAGTGAATTGACTGTTCGCGGTACTACAGAGCGGGGCGAATATCGCGATGGCAAACGCGAAGGCCTCTGGGTGACCAAGACGGACAATGGCCACACCCGGAGCGTCCACTTCGCTGACGACAAAAAGGAAGGCGAGTTGCGCGAAGTCGACGCCAATGGTGTGCTGCTCTTCATCGAGCACTACAAGGCCGATGTCCTGTCCGGCCCCCGTGAAAGTGCGATTTCGCCGAGCACCTCACAGTAAATCCGGGGCGCTTGTGTGAGCGGACGTTGTCCCGGTTGGGCTAACCGCCGTCCCTGGCCTATGCTGCAACCCATCGTTTTCGTTTCCGGTCGATTTCATGGGTCGCACCTTTCTCTACATCCTGCTGCTGATCGCCCTGCCCGCCGCCGCGCAGATCTACAAGTACACCGACGCCAACGGCAACACGGTGTACAGCGATCACTCGCCGGACGGCGTGAAGGCGCAGCCGGTGGAGTTGCCGCCGCTCAACAGTGTCCAGCCTCAGGCACCGAGTGCGCCGTCGTCGGACACGGCCAGTCGGGCGCCTGCACGAAATGCCTATGAAGTGCTGGAACTGACCGGCCTGCCCACCGAAGAAGCCCTGCGCGCCAACAACGGCACGTTCACTGTCAGCGTACTGATCAAGCCGCGCCTGCAACCGCCGCATCAATTGCGTCTGTTGCTGGACGACGCGCCTTACGGCCAGCCGAGCAACGTGCCGATCCTGCAACTGGTGAACGTCGACCGGGGTGAGCATCGGCTGGCGGTTCAGGTGATCGATGGCGAGGCGATCATTCAGCAGAGTCCGGCAGTAGTCTTCACCGTGCAACGGGTGCACAAGCCATGACTCGCGGATTGATCGCTGTGTGTCTGGCCCTGTTTGCGCTTGGCGCATCCGCCGAGGTCTTCACGTATGTCGATTCGCAGGGCAATCGGGTCTACACCGACCAGCCGCGCGGCAATGCCAAGCGGGTGCCGCTGGCCACCAGCAATCGCATGGCCTCGAACCCGACCGGGGCGGCGCCCATCACCACGGCCAAAAAATCACCGGAGCAACCGCTGTTCCGCTACGACATGCTGCGGGTGCTGGTTCCCGAACCGGACGCGACCATTCGCAGCAGCGCCGGCGAATTGATCGTCAGCATCACCAGCGAACCCGGCCTGCAAAAAGGTCATCGCTATCGCCTGCTGCTGGACGGCCAGCCCACCGGCGAACCCGGCCTGAGCCCGGTGTTCCCGCTGAGCAATATCGATCGCGGCAGCCATAACCTGTCGGTGGAGATCCTTGATGCGCAGGATCGCATCGTCGAGCGCACCGCCAATCAGCCGTTCCATATGCAGCGCATTTCCCTGGCCCAGAAGCGCCAGGTCAAACCCTGCACCACCGACGACTACGGCGTTCGCCCGGAATGCCCGCTGAAAGACAAACCCGTCGAACCGAAAAACCCCTTCCTGCGTTTCTTCTAACGCCGTTCAGCTTTGCGCACTATATTGGTGCAACAGTCTGCACCGTACTCACAATCCAACCCATTTTGGTTCGAAAGTACCCGCCAGGGCCGGCTGATCGCCACGCAAACGAGCGTCAAACGCCCGTTTCAGGGGATGAACGCTTCTTTTCGGAGCCTTGGTTTGGTTTTTGCATTTTCCTCGCACCGGCGCTTCGTTTCTCGCGCACGCCTTGCTCCAAAAGAGGTCCTGATGACCATAAGCGACGCACTCCACCGATTGCTGCTCGACAACCTGACCACCGCCACCATCCTGCTCGACGCCGAATTGCGCCTCGAGTACATGAACCCGGCGGCGGAGATGCTGCTGGCCATCAGCGGTCAGCGCAGCCATGGCCAGTTCATCAGCGAGCTGTTCACCGAATCCACCGAAGCGCTCAATTCGTTGCGCCAGGCGGTGGAGCAGGCGCACCCGTTCACCAAGCGCGAAGCGATGCTCACCGCCCTCACCGGCCAGACCCTGACCGTGGACTACGCGGTGACACCAATTCTCAGCAGCGGCGCGACCCTGCTGTTGCTGGAGGTTCACCCTCGCGATCGCCTGCTGCGGATCACCAAGGAAGAGGCGCAACTGTCCAAGCAGGAAACCAGCAAGATGCTGGTGCGCGGCCTCGCCCACGAGATCAAGAATCCGCTGGGCGGCATCCGTGGTGCCGCGCAATTGCTGGCCCGGGAGCTGCCGGAAGACAGCCTGCGCGACTACACCAACGTGATCATCGAAGAGGCTGACCGCCTGCGCAATCTGGTCGACCGCATGCTCGGCTCGAACAAACTGCCGTCGCTGGCGCTGTGCAACGTCCACGAAGTGCTGGAGCGTGTCTGCCAGCTGGTCGAGGCCGAAAGCCAGGGCTGCATCACCCTGGTGCGCGATTACGACCCGAGCATTCCGGACGTGCTGATCGACCGCGAGCAAATGATTCAGGCCGTGCTGAACATCGTGCGCAACGCAATGCAGGCGATCAGCAGCCAGAACGAGCTGCGCCTGGGCCGCATCAGCCTGCGCACCCGCGCCATGCGCCAGTTCACCATCGGCCATATCCGCCATCGTCTGGTGACCAAGATCGAGATCATCGACAACGGCCCGGGGATCCCGGCGGAACTCCAGGAAACCATTTTCTTTCCCATGGTCAGCGGACGTCCGGACGGTACCGGACTCGGCCTGGCCATCACCCAGAACATCATCAGCCAGCACCAGGGCCTGATCGAGTGTGACAGCCATCCAGGCCACACCACCTTCTCGATCTTTCTGCCACTGGAACAAGGAGCCACATCGACATGAGCCGTAGTGAAACCGTGTGGATCGTCGATGACGACCGTTCTATCCGCTGGGTCCTGGAAAAAGCCCTGCAACAGGAAGGCATGACCACCCAGAGCTTCGACAGTGCCGATGGCGTGATGAGCCGCCTGGCCCGCCAGCAGCCGGACGTGATCATCTCCGACATCCGCATGCCGGGTGCCAGCGGTCTGGATCTTCTGGCGCGGATTCGCGAGCAGCACCCACGACTGCCGGTCATCATCATGACCGCTCACTCCGATCTGGACAGCGCTGTCGCCTCCTATCAGGGCGGCGCCTTCGAATACCTGCCCAAGCCGTTCGACGTCGACGAAGCGGTGTCGCTGGTCAAGCGCGCCAACCAGCACGCCCAGGAGCAGCAAGGCCTGGAAGTGGTGCCCGCCCTGACCCGCACCCCGGAAATCATCGGCGAAGCGCCGGCGATGCAGGAAGTGTTTCGCGCCATCGGGCGCCTGAGCCACTCCAACATCACGGTCTTGATCAACGGCGAATCCGGCACCGGTAAAGAGCTGGTGGCCCATGCCCTGCACCGCCACAGCCCGCGTGCGGCCTCGCCGTTCATTGCGCTGAACATGGCGGCGATCCCGAAGGACCTGATGGAGTCCGAGCTGTTCGGCCACGAGAAAGGCGCATTCACCGGCGCAGCCAACCTGCGTCGCGGACGTTTCGAACAGGCCGACGGCGGCACGCTGTTCCTCGATGAAATCGGCGACATGCCGGCGGACACCCAGACCCGACTGTTGCGGGTATTGGCCGACGGCGAGTTCTATCGCGTCGGCGGGCATGTGCCGGTCAAGGTTGATGTACGGATCATCGCGGCGACTCACCAGAATCTGGAAACCCTGGTTCACGCCGGGAAATTCCGTGAGGACTTGTTCCACCGCCTCAACGTGATCCGCATCCATATCCCGCGCCTGTCGGACCGCCGCGAAGACATCCCGACCCTGGCCAAGCACTTCCTCAGCCGCGCCGCACAGGAACTGGCGGTGGAGCCGAAGTTGCTGAAAAGCGAGACCGAGGAATACCTGAAGAACCTGCCATGGCCGGGCAACGTGCGGCAGCTGGAAAACACCTGCCGCTGGATCACGGTGATGGCGTCCGGGCGTGAAGTGCACATCGGCGACCTGCCACCGGAACTGCTGAGCCTGCCGCAGGATTCTGCACCGGTGACCAACTGGGAGCAGGCGCTGCGCCAGTGGGCCGACCAGGCCTTGGCCCGTGGCCAGTCGAGCCTGCTCGACAGCGCGGTGCCGGCGTTCGAGCGGATCATGATCGAGACGGCGTTGAAACACACAGCCGGGCGTCGCCGTGACGCTGCGGTGCTGCTGGGCTGGGGCCGCAATACCCTGACCCGCAAGATCAAGGAGCTCGGCATGAAGGTCGATGGCGGGGATGACGATGAGGGGGATGAGGGCTAAAGCCTCGTTTGCTTGATTCTCTTGCTGGACTCACGATCCCCCCTCACCCCAGCCCTCTCCCGGAGGGAGAGGGGGCCGACCGAGGTGTCTCGCGCTCTGCATCGACCTGAATGACCGAGTCGATTATGGATTCAACACAGCAAGATCAGGTCGGTGTAACTCTTAAGCATCCCCCAGTCAGTCCCCTCTCCCTCCGGGCGGTCCGACGTTTCGGGAGGGTTAGGGTGAGGGGGCAATTCCAGATCCGCCCACTGACCCCGCCACACCGCCTACTCGCCACGGGTGCACCACGACAAGGCACCAAGACCCGTAATCGCGCACAGCGCCCACTGACCTACCCCGTCGAAACCCGCTTAAAAAACCAAACGCAAAATGCACAAAAGCCCCGTTTTACGGGGCCTTCGTCATGGTGTCGGGCTTTTTTGTTTCAAAACGATAAAAACTGGCACGCCCCCTGCAATAACCCTTTCAGGTGATTCGATTCACCCACCCTTTCGGGGGCCTTGGTACAGGCAGGCCGGGGATTCCCCTCTTTACACCGGACTCGACGAGTCCACCCTTTTGGGGCCCTTGATACAGGCAGGTCAGGGGTTCCTTCTTTACACCGGCTCAGCACGCCATGCGATGAGCCCGCCCGTTTCGGGAACCTTGGTACAGGCAGGCCGGGGATTCCCTCTTTTATTGCTCCCGGAGACGGATCTCCAGCCGCCAGCGGTCATCGACCGCCTGGCCGGCCCACTCCCCCTGCAGCGGCCGCGCCGCCAGCACCGTCAGCAGCAACCCACCGTCACTCAATCGCGTCCGCCAGTTCACGTCCTTGCCGTTGAGCTTCAGCTGGCCCTTTTGTGCCTTGCCCTCGGCCTGAAACAACAGGGCGAGCGTGCCATCGACGATTTCGCCATGCAGCTTCGGCTCATTGTTGAACCAGACCGCCAGACCGCCATCGATCACCTCGACCTGCTGCAGGACGCTCGGGTCAGGCGTGGTCAAACGGCCGATCATCATCCCGACCATCAGGCCGAAAATCGCCAGCGATCCCATGACTCGCGGGAATAGTTTCGAACGCGGGTCGGCTGGCGGCGTAGAATGCGCCTCATCTTTACCTTCGGAGCCGTGCATGTTTCACGTCATCCTTTTTCAACCGGAAATTCCACCGAACACCGGTAACGTTATCAGGCTGTGCGCCAACAGCGGCTGCCACCTGCATTTGATCGAACCGCTGGGCTTCGAGATGGACGACAAGCGCCTGCGTCGCGCCGGTCTCGACTACCACGAGTACGCCACGCTGCAGCGCCACGCCGACCTCGCCAGTTGCCTGGAAAGTCTCGGCAACCCACGGCTGTTCGCCTTCACCACCAAGGGTTCGCGACCGTTTCACGATGCCGCGTTCGTCCCGGGCGATGCCTTCATCTTCGGCCCGGAAAGCCGTGGTTTGCCGCCGGAAGTGCTGGACGCCCTGCCCGCCGAACAGCGCCTGCGTCTGCCGATGCGCGAAGGCTGCCGCAGCCTGAACCTGTCCAACACCGTGGCAGTGGCCGTGTACGAAGCGTGGCGGCAGAACGGCTTCAAGTAACGATCACCGCCCATGAAAAAAGCGCCTGTAACGGCGCTTTTTTCGTTGTTGCATCGACCGCTTACTGAACGGTCGGAGTCTCGCCGGCTTCCTGCATGCGCTGCAGCTCTTGCGCGTACAGGGCGTCGAAGTTCACCGGGGCCAGCATCAGGGCCGGGAACGAGCCGCGGGTCACCAGGCTGTCCAGGGTTTCGCGAGCGTACGGGAACAGGATGTTCGGGCAGAACGCACCCAGAGTGTGGCTCATCGAAGCCGCGTCCAGGTTCTTGATCAGGAAGATACCGGCTTGTTGCACTTCAGCGATGAAGGCGACTTCTTCACCGTTTTTCACGGTCACGGACAGGGTCAGCACGACTTCGTAGAAATCGCCTTCCAGCGCTTTCTGACGGGTGTTCAGATCCAGACCGACGGTCGGGTCCCACTGCTGGCGAAAGATCGCCGGGCTTTTCGGAGCTTCGAAGGACAGGTCGCGTACATAGATGCGCTGCAAGGAGAATTGCGGTGCGGTTTCTTCTTCGCTGGCTGCAGTGTTCTGTTGGTCAGTCATCTCAGATCCTTTCTGATCTTGGGTCTTTTGGGTTCTTGGTGAGGTGCAGCAGTTCAGGCCTTGAGCAGCGCGTCGAGCTTGCCGGCGCGCTCCAGGGCGTACAAATCGTCACATCCGCCGACGTGGGTGTCGCCGATCCAGATCTGCGGCACGGACGTGCGTCCGGCCTTCTGGGCCATGGCGGCGCGCACTTGCGGCTTGCCATCGACCTTGATCTCTTCGAAGGCCACGCCTTTGTTCGCGAGCAGGTACTTGGCGCGCGAGCAGTAAGGGCAGTAATCGCTGGAGTAGACGATGACTTCGCTCATATCACTTCACCAGCGGCAGGTTGTCGCCTTTCCAGCTGGAGATCCCGCCGGACAGCTTGGCGGCGGTGAAGCCGGATTTCATCAGCTCGCGGGCGTGGGTGCCGGCGGTCTGGCCCAGGGCGTCGACCAGAATGATGGTCTTGGCCTTGTGCTTTTCCAGCTCGCCGATGCGGGCGGCCAGTTTGTCCTGGGGAATGTTCACCGCGCCAACGATATGACCGGCGGCGTATTCCTTGCTCGGACGGATGTCCACCACCACGCCGGCTTCCTTGTTGACCAGTGCGGTCAGCTCGCCAGTGCTCAGGCTTTTACCGCCGCCCTGCACCGTATGCGCCAGCAGCAAAGCCAGCAGTACGACGAAGATACCGACAAGAATGTAGTGGTTAGTGGCAAATTCAATCAGGTGAGCAACCATCGAAGGAGGTTCCAGGGCGTTAAAATGTCGGCCAGTATACACAGCCACTATGGTCGGCCAAACCCCGTCCGGCGGTGACGCCGCAGGAACTTCGCTTTAAACTCCAACTCCCTTTTCCATCGCCCTCTTCTTTATTAGCCACGAGTGGATTCCATGACTACCACGCCTAAACCTTTGGTCCTGATGATTCTCGACGGCTTCGGTCACAGTGACAGCCCCGAATCCAACGCCGTCTTCGCGGCCAAAAAGCCTGTGCTGGATCGCCTGTGGGCCACCGTGCCGAACGGCCTGATCTCGGGCAGCGGCATGGACGTCGGTCTGCCGGACGGCCAGATGGGCAACTCCGAAGTCGGCCACATGAACCTCGGCGCCGGCCGCGTGGTGTATCAGGACTTCACCCGCGTGACCAAGGCAATCCGCGACGGCGAGTTCTTCGAGAACCCGACCATCTGCGCCGCCGTGGACAAAGCCGTGGCCGCCGGCAAGGCCGTGCATTTCATGGGCCTGCTGTCGGACGGCGGCGTCCACAGCCACCAGGATCACCTGATCGCCATGGCCGAACTGGCCTTCAAGCGTGGCGCCGAAAAAATCTACCTGCATGCCTTCCTCGACGGCCGCGACACGCCGCCGAAAAGCGCCGCTTCGTCGATCGAACTGCTCGACGCGACCTTTCAGGCCCTCGGCAAGGGTCGCATCGCCAGCCTCATCGGCCGCTACTACGCCATGGACCGCGACAACCGCTGGGACCGCGTATCCCAGGCCTACAACCTGATCGTTGATGGCAAAGGCGAATTCAACGCCGCCACCGCCCAGGAAGGTCTGGAAGCCGCTTACGCCCGTGGCGAGAGCGACGAATTCGTCAAGGCCACCAGCATCGGCGAACCGGTGAAGGTCGAAGACGGCGACGCCGTGGTGTTCATGAACTTCCGCGCCGACCGTGCCCGCGAACTGAGCCGTGTGTTTGTCGAAGACGGTTTCAAGGAATTCGAGCGCGCACGCCAGCCAAAAGTGCAGTATGTGGGCCTGACCCAGTACGCCGCCAGCATCCCGGCCCCCGCAGCCTTCGCACCGGGCAGCCTGGAAAACGTGCTCGGCGACTACCTGGCGAAAAACGGCAAGACTCAGTTGCGTATCGCCGAAACCGAGAAATATGCCCACGTGACCTTCTTCTTCTCCGGCGGCCGCGAAGAACCGTTCCCGGGCGAAGAGCGCATCCTGATCCCGTCGCCAAAAGTCGCCACCTATGACCTGCAGCCGGAAATGAGCGCGCCGGAAGTCACCGACCGCATCGTCGATGCCATCGAGAATCAGCGCTACGACGTGATTGTGGTCAACTACGCCAACGGCGACATGGTCGGCCACAGCGGCGTGTTCGAAGCAGCGGTTAAAGCCGTGGAATGCCTGGACACCTGCGTCGGCCGCATCGTCGAGGCCCTGGAAAAGGTCGGCGGCGAAGCCCTGATCACCGCCGACCACGGCAACGTCGAGCAAATGGCCGACGAAGCCACCGGCCAGGCGCATACCGCGCACACTACCGAGCCGGTGCCGTTCATCTATGTCGGCAAACGCGACCTCAAGGTCCGCGAAGGCGGCGTACTGGCAGACGTGGCGCCGACCATGCTCAAACTGCTGGGCCTGGAAAAACCGGCAGAAATGACTGGCACTTCGATTCTGGTGTAATCGCCCGCCTAAAACACTGCAAAACCCTGTGGGAGCGAGCTTGCTCGCGATAGCAATCTGACAGCCAACAACTATGTTGAATGCTCAGACGCCATCGCGAGCAAGCTCGCTCCCACAGTGGTTTATAGGGTTTTCGAAATGGAATTCGCTCTGTCGCTTGCCCCAGTTATCACACAGTCCCAATTGGGCGTTTTTTTTGCCGCGTGGGGCGGGCATACTAGGCCGTCCCTTACCCTGGTGCCGCCCGCCCCTATGCTTCGCGTCCTGATCGCCCTCGCTCTGACATGCCTGCTCCAACCGGCCTTCGCTGACGAGCGTGCGCAAACCCAACAGCAGTTGGACGCCACGCGTCAGGACATCGCCGAGCTGAAAAAGCTGCTGGGCAAGCTCCAGGAAGAAAAATCCGGGGTGCAAAAGGAGCTCAAGGGCACCGAAACCGAGATGGGCAAGCTCGAAAAGCAGGTCGATGCCCTGCAAAAAGAGCTGAAGAAGAGCGAATCCGAGCTGCAGCGGCTCGATGCGGAGAAAAAAAAACTCCAGAGCGCGCGCACTGAACAGCAGCGACTGATCGCCATCCAGGCCCGCGCGGCCTACCAGAACGGCCGGCAGGAATACCTCAAGCTGCTGCTCAACCAGCAGAATCCCGAGAAATTCGCCCGCACCCTCACCTATTACGACTATCTGAGCCAGGCCCGCCTGGAGCAGCTGAAGAATTTCAACGAAACCCTGCGCCAGCTGGCCAATGTCGAAAAGGACATTTCCTCGCAGCAAGCCCAGTTGCTGGTGCAGAAAAGCGACCTCGACACCCAGCGTGACGCCCTCGACAAGGTTCGCAAGGAGCGCCAGCAAGTTCTGGCCAAGCTCAATGACGACGTGAAAGCCCGCGACCAGAAACTGGCCGCCCGCGAGCAGGATCAGGCAGACCTGTCTAAAGTCCTTAAAACCATTGAAGAAACCCTGGCCCGCCAGGCCCGTGAGGCAGAAGAAGCGCGGCAGAAAGCGCTGATCGCCCAGCAGGAAGCCGAAAAAAAGCGTTTACGTGAGGCCCAGGCCCGCGCCGATGCGGACTCGGATACCAGCGACGCCCCACGCCCAAAAGCCAGACCGACACCTGGCGCGCTGGTTTCCAGCAGCGGCGAGACGTTCGGCGGCCCTTTTGCCGCCACCCGGGGAAAACTTCCATGGCCGGTTGATGGTCGACTGCTGGCACGCTTCGGTGAAACCCGTGGCGACGATGCCCGCACCAAGTGGGACGGCGTGATGATCAGCGCCGCCGCCGGCAGCCAGGTGCATGCCGTACACGGCGGGCGCGTGGTGTTTGCCGACTGGTTGCGCGGTGCCGGGCTGCTGGTGATCCTCGACCACGGCAACGGTTTTCTGAGTCTCTACGGTCATAACCAGACGCTGCTGAAGTCGGCTGGTGACGTGGTAAAAGCCGGTGAGTCCATCTCCACTGTCGGTAACAGTGGCGGGCAGGACACACCAGCGCTGTATTTCGCAATTCGTCAGCAGGGTCACCCGAGTGATCCGGCGCAATGGTGTCACGCGCAAGGATAAGCGCGTCGCCTAATTCAGGAGTTCGTTCGACATGCTGCATTTGTCCCGCCTTACCTCGCTGGCCCTGACGATCGCCCTGGTGATCGGCGCGCCTCTGGCGTTCGCCGCTCAACCGGCCCCGGCCGTCGCTCCGGCAGGCACTGCCGCGACTTCCAAGGCCCCGTTGCCGCTGGAAGAGCTGCGCACCTTTGCCGAGGTCATGGACCGGATCAAAGCCGCCTATGTCGAACCGGTGGACGACAAGACCCTGCTGGAAAACGCCATCAAGGGCATGCTCAGCAACCTCGACCCGCACTCGGCGTACCTCGGCCCGGAAGATTTCACCGAATTGCAGGAAAGCACCAGCGGTGAGTTCGGCGGCCTGGGTATTGAAGTCGGCTCGGAAGACGGTTTCATCAAGGTCGTGTCGCCAATCGACGATACGCCAGCCTCGAAGGCCGGCATCCAGGCCGGTGACTTCATCGTCAAGATCAACGGTGCACCGACCCGCGGCCAGACCATGACCGAAGCCGTGGACAAGATGCGCGGCAAGATCGGCCAGAAAATCACCCTGACCCTGGTCCGCGACGGTGGCACGCCGTTCGACGTGACCCTGGCCCGCGCAGTGATCCAGGTGAAGAGCGTCAAGGCGCAACTGCTGGAGTCGGGTTACGGCCTGATCCGCATCACCCAGTTCCAGGTCAAGACCGGCGAGGAAGTCTCCAAGGCCCTGGCCAAGCTGCGCAAGGACAACGGCAAGAAGCTCAACGGCATCATCCTCGATTTGCGCAACAACCCGGGCGGGGTGCTGCAGGCAGCGGTGGAAGTGGTGGACCACTTCATCACCAAAGGCCTGATCGTCTACACCAAGGGCCGGATCGCCAACTCCGAGTTGCGCTTCTCCGCCACCGGCAAGGACGAAAGCGAAGCCGTGCCGATGGTCGTGCTGATCAACGGTGGCAGTGCCTCGGCTTCGGAAATCGTCGCCGGCGCTCTGCAAGACCAGAAGCGCGCCGTCGTCATGGGCACCACCAGTTTCGGCAAGGGCTCGGTGCAGACCGTGCTGCCGCTGAACAACGACCGTGCGCTGAAGATCACCACCGCGCTGTACTTCACGCCGAACGGCCGCTCGATCCAGGCCCAGGGCATCGTCCCGGACATCGAAGTGCGCAAGGCCAAGATCACCAACGAGGCGGACGGCGATTACTTCAAGGAAGCCGACCTGCAGGGTCACCTGGGCAACGGCAACGGCGGCGCGGACAAACCGACCGGCTCCGGCGGCAAGCCGAAAGCCATGCCGCAGGATGACGATTACCAGTTGGCCCAGGCCCTGAGCCTGCTCAAAGGCCTGAGCATCACTTCCGGCCGTTGAGGATGTCTTTGCGTTTCATCTTTGTCCTGTTGTGCTGTCTGGCGGGTGCTGCTCATGCGGAGCCTGCCAGACCGACACCGCAAAAAGCCTACCTGACACTGATCATCGACGACCTGGGGCAGAACCTGCCCCGGGATCGCCGCGTGCTGGCCCTGCCCGGGCCCGTGACCACGGCAATCATGCCCGACACCCCGCACGCCACCGAATTCGCCCGCGAAGCCCATCGCGCCGGCAAGATCGTGATCCTGCACATGCCGATGGACCCGGCCACCGGCCCGTTTGCCTGGCACCCTGAACTGCCTATCGAAGAGCTTGAGAAGCGTCTCGACGCCGCGTTCAAAATGGTCCCCTACACCGCCGGCATCAACAACCACATGGGCAGCCGCATGACGGCGCAACCGGTGGCGATGGCGTGGTTGATGGGGGAGCTGCAACGCCGTCACAAGTTCTTCGTCGACAGCCGCACCAGCGCCCAGACCGTCGCCGCGCAACAGGCGCAGAAGATCGATCTGGCGAGTGTTTCGCGGGACGTGTTTCTCGATGACGAGCGCACCGAAGCGGCAATCTACACCCAGTTGCAGACAGCAATCAGTCTGGCGCGCAAACAGGGTTCGGCGGTGATGATTGGCCATCCTTATCCACAGACGCTGGCGGTGCTGGAGCGGGAGTTGCCGAAGCTGAAAGCTCAAGGCATCGAGTGGATCGACATCAAGCAGATGATCAGCGTGCGCAGCAATCGCGCCACGGCCGCTCATGGCAAAGACGGTGTCTACCGATAAATGCCCTGAAACAACCGCCACACATAGTTACCGCCAGAAGACCTGGCCCAATCGGGATAGTCAGTCTTGCAAATGTCAGCGACTCCACGAGTCGCCTTTCAACTTCAGGACTGACTATGACTACCGATAACAGCCGCACCTTGCCTGCCGGGCAAGTGGAATCGATAAAGTTCGGCAATCTGCTGATCAATTTCACCAGCGAGTTTCACCGGATCTGGGACAGCCGGGGTTCCGGCTCCTCGGTTGGAAGTTTTTGGCGGCCAACCCCCGCTCCCGATCTGCTGCCGGGGTATTTCCCGCTGGGAGATCTGGCCGTGACCGGATACGACAACGTCAACGGAAACAGGGTCGTAGCCGTCGTATGCGAAGGTGAGCCGCCTGTTGATGATGCATCTCAAGGCAAGGCGCTCAGTCCGCCCACGGACTATGAAAGAGTCTGGAGAGACTCCAACTCCGGAGCCGCTGCCGACTGCACGGTATGGCGTCCGATCCCTCCCCGCGGCTACGTTGCCATGGGGTTTGTCTGCTCCAACGGTCTCGACAAGCCATTACTCAATGCGGTTCGCTGTGTCCGGGAAGATCTGGTCATCGCTACAAAAATCGGCGATTTGATCTGGAACGACAAAGGCAGTGGCGCCAGGCAGAACTTCAGCGCCTGGAACATTGATCCTCCGCAGGCTGCCGCAGGTGAAATCTACTTTGCTGCGGGGACATTTTTCGGTGCCCAGAGCCACTCCAGACCCGCGACATCCACCGCCTACGCATTACGGATGCAGATCCCTCGCCATTCAGCATCAGCCCCTGAGGCTCCGAAGCTATCGGGGTATGAAGTTCCTCCAGAACTGGAACCCTCCAAGCTCACTCAAACTGTTCGAATCCCCTGGTTCGCCGTGACCGATCACTTGCCTCTAGGCGAGCAGTTGCGTACATCCCCTTTCTACCGTCTGGAGCGGACGGATCAATATGTGCTGGTGGGATATGGACACAACACCAGTGACCAACCGCGACCTTTCAAGTGGCGAGCACTCCGGGCTCAAAATGCACAGATGCTGCACATTTTCAGCCGCCTCAGCTCTATCGAAATTGCGACGGCGTGGTCGGAGAAGGGGTCGAGCGGCGTCCGGCCCATTAGGTTCTCGGCCCATTTGTACAAGGACTTCACTTACTCCGAGAAATCCTCCAGCGGCTGGAACGATTCTCGCCCATTGGACATCGTCGCCATGGCAGCCAAAAACAAGGCCGTGGCGATCTATCAAATACAGAGCTTTTACACGCTGAAACGTGCGGATGGTACGCCAGTGGCGGTCAGCATCGGTTACACCGATGACGAAAGTCTTTACCTGACCGAATATCCGCCGGAAACCGACAGCGCGCTGATTTTCACTCCACAACTGGCGCAAGAACCGCAAGCAAGCGAAAGCCGTTCAGACAGCGAAAGCAACAATGTCGATACCGTCTCGCAGCCGATGGGTGAGGAGGCCATTGTTACAAATATCGTCCCATGATCTCGTCGACCACACCGTCCTTGCGCATCTGATCGAGCGCTGCCTGAAGTTTGGCGACGGCTTCGTCCGGCACTTCCTTGTTCAGTGCCAGATATAGCTCGGCGCTGTTGAAGCGCAGCACGGTTTTCAGTCCGGTCACGCCATCCTGCCGCGCCAGATAACGCCCGGCAGGATCGCCGGTGGCCCACAGGTCGATCTGGCCGCTGACAAGCTTTTTGGCGTTGTCCTGATCGCGCAATACCACCATCGGTTTCAGGCCCTGCTTGGCCAAGGTCTCGGCAATGGCATCGCCCTTGTAGGCGCCGATCTTGTATTTGCGCGCATCGTTCAGGGTTTCGAGGGTGATCTTGCTGTCGGCCTTGGCCAGCATGACCCAGTCATCCGGGCCGATCGGGCCGACCCACTTGAACAGCGTCTCACGATCCGGCAGGCGCGCCATGACGAACGCGCCGTAACCGGGGTTCTCCAGGGCCAGCTTGTAGACCCGCTCCCAAGGGAAGCGCAGGGTCAGGCTGTAGGTGATGCCGGCACGTTTGAACATCTCGCGCACGATGTCCGTGGCGATGCCGTTGATGTTTTCGTCCTGGGCGAAATTCTTGCCGTTCTTCGCCATGTTGTACGGCGGGAAGTTTTCGGTGAGGAGCACCAGATCGGTGTCGGGATTTTCTGCGGCGTGGCCAGTGTTGATCAACAACACGGAGGCACTGGCGAGGGCGAGAAGCAGGCGTTTGATCATGTCGGGCTACCGAAATCCATGGCGTACCCAAGAGTGCCTCGGGTACGCCATGCTGTCCACTGGCCTGTATGGTTTAACGCATTACGATCCCGCGTTTAGCCATGTAGGCCTTGGCTTCCTGAACGGTGTATTCGCCGAAGTGGAAAATACTTGCCGCCAGTACTGCACTGGCGTGACCTTCGAGGATGCCATCGGCCAGATGCTGCAGGTTGCCGACGCCACCGGAAGCGATCACCGGAATGCCCAGCGCATCGCTGATGGCGCGGGTCACGCCGAGATCGAAGCCGTTTTTCATGCCGTCCTGATCCATGCTGGTCAGGAGGATTTCACCGGCACCCAGGCCTTCCATTTTCTTTGCCCACTCGACCGCGTCGAGGCCAGTCGGCTTGCGACCGCCGTGGGTGAAGATTTCCCAGCGCGGGGTTTCGCCCGGGCCGGACACCTTCTTCGCGTCGATGGCGACGACGATGCATTGCGAGCCGAAATGCTGCGCCGCTTCGCCGACGAACTCCGGGTTGAACACGGCAGCGGTGTTGATCGACACCTTGTCCGCACCGGCATTGAGCAGGTTGCGGATGTCCTGCACGGTCCGCACGCCACCGCCGACGGTCAGCGGGATGAACACCTGGCTGGCCATGCGCTCGACAGTATGGAGCGTGGTGTCACGGCCATCGACGCTGGCGGTGATGTCGAGAAAGGTAATCTCGTCGGCACCCTGCTCGTCGTAGCGACGGGCGATTTCAACCGGGTCGCCGGCGTCACGGATGTTCTCGAACTTCACACCTTTGACGACCCGGCCGTTGTCCACGTCCAGGCAAGGGATGATGCGTTTGGCCAGCGCCATGGTCAGTCCTCAGCCTTGGTACGAATCGCAGAAAGCTTGCGCTTCGGCGACGTCGAGGGTGCCTTCGTAGATCGCCCGGCCAGTGATTGCGCCGATGATGCCCGGTGCCTTGGCGTCGAGCAGCGCCTTGATGTCACCCAGGTTGTGAATGCCGCCGGAAGCGATTACCGGGATTTTGGTGGCAGCAGCGAGCGCAGCGGTGAACGGTACGTTGCAGCCCTGCATCATGCCGTCTTTGGCGATGTCGGTATAAACGATCGAGGACACGCCGTCGGCTTCGAACTGCTTGGCCAGGTCGATGACCTGCACTTTGCTGATTTCAGCCCAGCCGTCGGTGGCGACAAAACCGTCCTTGGCGTCGAGGCCGACGATGATCTTGCCCGGGAATGCGCGACAGGCTTCGGCGACGAATGCCGGCTCTTTAACAGCCTTGGTGCCGATGATCACGTAGCTCACGCCAGCCTTGACGTAGTGCTCGATGGTTTCCAGCGAACGGATGCCGCCGCCGATCTGAATCGGCAGGGTCGGGTAGCGCTTGGCAATCGCAGTCACCACTTCGCCGTTGACCGGCTGGCCTTCGAAAGCACCGTTCAGATCGACCAGATGCAGACGACGGCAACCGCCCTCCACCCACTTGGCAGCCATGCTCACCGGGTCATCGGAGAACACTGTGGAATCTTCCATGCGGCCCTGGCGCAGACGTACACAGGCACCGTCTTTGAGATCGATAGCGGGAATAATCAGCATCTGGCAAACCTTCAAATTTGAATGTTCAGCTTGGCTCGGAAATCAGTTTTTCTCGAGCGCCCACAGGTCGCTTTCGATGCTTTCAAACCGCTCCTTGAGCTGGGTCTGCACATCGAAAATCGCCCTGTTGTAATAGTGCGGAGCAATTTCGCGGGTAAACAGCTCAAGAATTTCCGCCGCCTCGAACGAACCCAGGTCCAGTTCGAAACGATCCTCCATGAACCGCTGGATCTTGCGGTTGGCGTCGCTTTCCTGCTCGGGTGTGAGGGTCAGGATCGGCGGTTTCTTCTTGGCGGCCATTTACCAGCGACCGTCCCACGCTGCGAAGTTCTGCAGCAATTGCAGGCCATGGGTATGGCTCTTCTCCGGGTGGAACTGCACGGCGAAACGCGAACCTTCGGCCAGCGCTGCGGCGAAATCGACACCGTAATGACCGCTGCCGACCACCTGCCGCGGATTACCGGCGGCGATGTAGTAGCTGTGCACGAAGTAGAAACGCGCCAGGTCCGGAATGTTGTGCCACAGCGGGTGATCCACCGACTGCTTCACTTCGTTCCAGCCCATGTGCGGGACTTTCAGGTGCTCGCCGTCTTCATGCAGGTCTTTGCCGAAGAACTTCACCGCGCCCGGGAACAGGCCGATGCAATCGACGCCGTCGTTCTCTTCGCTGGTGTCGAGCAAGGCTTGCATGCCGACGCAGATGCCGAGGAACGGGCGATCCTGGCTGACTTCACGTACCAGCGAGTCGAAACCGAGGCGACGGATCTCCGCCATGCAATCGCGAATCGCGCCGACGCCGGGGAAAACCACGCGGTCGGCTTCGCGGATCACGTCCGCATCGCTGGTGATCAGCACCTTGCCGGCGCCGACGTGCTCGAGGGCCTTGGCCACCGAGTGCAGGTTGCCCATGCCGTAATCGATGACTGCAACCGTCTGCATTACAGCACGCCCTTGGTCGAAGGCATCTGGCCGGCCATGCGGTCATCCAGCTCGACGGCCATGCGCAGCGCGCGGCCGAAAGCCTTGAATACGGTTTCGATCTGGTGGTGGGTGTTGGTGCCACGCAGGTTGTCGATGTGCAGGCTGACCAGCGCGTGGTTGACGAAGCCCTGGAAGAATTCCTGGAACAGGTCGACATCGAAACCACCAACGGTGGCGCGGGTGTACGGCACGTGCATCTGCAGGCCCGGACGGCCGGAGAAGTCGATCACTACGCGCGACAGCGCTTCATCGAGCGGCACGTAGGCGTGGCCGTAGCGACGGATGCCTTTCTTGTCGCCGATGGCTTGTGCGAAGGCCTGGCCGAGGGTGATACCGACGTCTTCCACGGTATGGTGGTCGTCGATATGCAGATCGCCCTTGCATTGGATATCCAGGTCGATCAACCCGTGACGGGCGATCTGATCCAGCATGTGCTCAAGAAAAGGAACACCGATATCGAATCGGGCCTTTCCGGTGCCATCAAGGTTGATCGAGGCTTTGATCTGGGTTTCCAGAGTGTCGCGCTCGACAGACGCCTTACGTTCGGCCATCACCAGCTCCGCAAAATCATTGGGCGAAAAAGGCAGCCATTATAGGGGCGCGGGGCCGAAACAGAAACACGAGTCGTGATATGGCAGACGGATAGAAGCCCGTGCTGTCGGGGATAGACATGTCCATACAAGCCATTTCGGACAGCCCGAAACAAATGTGGGAGCGGGCTTGCTCGCGAAAGCGGTGGGTCAGCCAACAGTGATGTCGACTGACCAGACGCTTTCGCGGGCAAGCCCGCTCCCACAGGGTTACTGCGTTTTACTTAGTGAAACAGAACCGCCGTCTTCTGCAGGGTCACCCACACACCCCACGCCAACGGAATCCCGACCACCAGCCACGCAGCGATTGCCAGCGGCTTGCTGCCCGGCGCGGCTTTCCACTCCAGCACAGTGCTGCTGTCAGCACCCTTGTCGTGGCCCAGCGCCTGTTCGGCGGCCAGTTCGGCGTCGGTCATGAAGTACTTGTCCGCCACCGGGCGCACCAGCAGATTACACAGGAAACCCAGCACCAGCAGGCCGGCGAGGATGTACAGCGTGATGTCGTAAGCAGCGGCGCGTTCAACACCGATACTCAACTGATATTCACGCAGGTAGTTCACCAGCACCGGACCCAGCACGCCAGCAGCGGCCCAGGCGGTCAGCAGACGACCGTGGATCGCGCCAACCATTTGCGTGCCGAACAGGTCGGCCAGATACGCCGGAACGGTCGCAAAACCACCGCCGTACATCGACAGGATGATGCAGAACGCCGCCACGAACAGCGCCACGTTGCCCAGATGACCGAGGTTCGGGATCAGCGCATACAGCGCAAAACCCAGCGCGAAGAACACGAAGTAAGTGTTCTTGCGGCCCAGGTAGTCCGAGAACGATGCCCAGAAGAACCGACCGCCGATGTTGAACAGGCTCAGCAGACCGGTGAAACCGGCCGCAATCGCCGCGATCGAGGCCAGTTGACCAGCGTCGAGCTGACCGAACGGCAGATCATTGCCCAGTAGCTTGCCGCCGAACACTTCCTGCAACAGTGGCGAAGCCATGCCGAGGATGCCGATACCGGCGGACACGTTCAGGCACAGCACCAGCCACACCAGACGGAATTGCGGGGTTTTCCACGCCACATTCACGTGAACGTGACGGTGGGTGATCATCGCATTCGAGGCTTTCTTCGCCGGCGCGGTCCAGCCTTCAGGCTTCCAGCCGGTTGGCGGCACGCGGTAAGCCAGTGCACCACCGATCATGAACACGAAGTAGATCGCGGCCATGGCCACGAAGCTCTGCCATACGCCGACGCCGGTTGGCGAAGCGAAATGGCTCATCAGTGCGGTTGCCAGTGGAGCGCCAACCATCGCGCCGCCACCAAAACCCATGATCGCCATGCCGGTGGCCATGCCGCGCTTGTCCGGGAACCACTTGATCAGGGTCGAGACCGGCGAGATATAGCCCAGGCCCAGACCGATACCGCCGATCACGCCGGAGCCGATCCACATCAGCCAGATCTGGTGGGTATAGATACCCAGCGCGGAAATCAGCAGACCGCCGCACCAGCACAGTGCCGATACAACGCCGGCCTTGCGTGGCCCGGCGTGTTCGAGCCAGCCGCCCCAGATCGCTGCCGAGCAGCCGAGGAAGATGAAGAACAGGGTGTAGATCCAGCCGAGCATGGAGATCGGCCAGTCGCATTGCGACGAGAAAACCTGTGCGATGAAGCCCATGTCCGGCGCGCAAGCCACCGGCGCGGTGATGCCCAGTGCCTTGGACAGCGGCAGCCAGAACACCGAGAAACCGTAGGCCATGCCGATGCACAAGTGGATGGCCAGAGCGGCCGGTGGGACCAGCCAGCGGTTGAAACCGGGCTTGGCGATGATGCGTTCCTTGGACAGGAACGCAGGCTGGGCGGCGCTGAGGCCGTCCGCCGTGATGCTCGTGCTCATTGTGTATCCCCCAATTATTAGTATGTGTTCGTCAGCCACTGCTCACCCCCGGCCTTTATGCACGCAGGCATGACCGTGTTAGTGGGTGGAGCTCCTTGAAGCGCGACCAAAAGTCGCAGAGGGACGGACGAACGGGCGAAGGTTACCATCTGCACGTGACAGAAATACCAAACTGATATCACCTTTTTCGAGTCATCTGATCTCATATCACCGGGGAACCCTCCCGCCGACCGTTGTCGAAGCGCTGCACGCCGCGGTTCAAGAGGCTCCTCAGGACACCGCACCAGCACGGGGTCAGGCAGCGCTATACTCCCCGGCTAAATTACGAATTCGACTAACTACAAGGACTCGCCCATGAAAGCGTTCGGCAAAATCCTGGGTCTGGTACTTCTCGGGCTGTTGCTGATCATTGTGGCGGCGGGCTTCGCCCTGACCCACTTCTTCGATCCCAACGACTACAAAAACGAGATCCGCCAGATAGCCCGCGACAAGGCCCACATCGAGCTGACGCTCAATGGCGATATCGGCTGGAGCCTGTTTCCGTGGCTTGGCCTGGAACTGCACGAGGCCAGCGTCGCCACCCTGATCAAGCCTGACGAGCCGTATGCCGATCTGCAGATGCTCGGTCTGTCGGTACGCGTGCTGCCGCTGCTGCGCCGCGAAGTGCAGATGAGCGACGTGCGTGTCGAAGGCCTGAACCTGCGCCTGAACCGCGACAAGAACGGCCACGGCAACTGGGAAGACATTGGCAAGCTGCCGGCTGCCGCCCCTGCGCCGGGCAGCACCCCGCCAGCGGCCGCCGGCGAACCGGTCGCCGAAATGCCTGCCCAGCCGGAAAAGCCGCCGCAGCCGATTCGCCTCGACATCGACAGCCTGACCGTCAACAACGCCCGGGTTGAATACAACGACGAGCAGACCGGCAAGCAGTTCAGCGCCGAAAGCATCCAGTTGAGCACCGGTGCGGTACACGATTCGACCAACATTCCGCTGAAAGCCACCGCGTTCCTCAGCACCAATCAGCCCGTGCTGCGGGTGCGCACCGAGCTGAATGGCGAGCTGCGCATCGAGCGCGCCCTGCAACGCTACAAGTTCGAAGACCTGAAGCTGTCCGGCGAACTGACCGGCGATCCGCTGCAAGGCAAGGCCATGACGTTCTCTGCCCAGGGCCAGATGTTGCTGGACAAGGCTGCAAACGTCGCCGAATGGACCGGGATCAAGATCTCCGCCAACCAGTTGCGCGCACTGGGTGAACTGAAGGCCAACGATCTGGACAAGACCCCGCAAATCACCGGCGCGATTTCCATCGCCCAGTTCGATCTGGCGAAGTTCGTCGACAGCATCGGCCAGACCCTGCCGGCCATGGCCGAAGGCAGCCTGAGCAAGGTCGAGCTGGTCAGCCGTGTCGCCGCCACACCGACCAGTCTGGCGCTGGACAACATCAACCTGAAACTCGACGACAGCAGCTTCAGCGGCCGCATCGCCGTCGAAGATTTCGCCAAGCAATCGCTGCGGGCGATCCTCAAGGCCGACACCTTCAACGTCGACCGCTACCTGCCGCCGAAATCGGAAAAAGCCGCCAGCGCCACCCAGGCGCGTCAGACCGAAGTCGCCAGCACCGAAGCCGATGCCATGGCCGGCGCCGGCAGCACCCCTCTGCCGGACAAGCCGAGCAAAAGCGCCTGGAGCACCGAGCGCCTGTTCCCTGTGGAGCGCTTGAGCAAGCTGGACGTGAACGCCGACCTGACCTTCGGCCAGTTGACCCTCGACAAATTGCCGATCCAGAACGCTGCACTGAAAGCCACCGGCCAGGGCGGCCTGCTGACCCTGGAGAATCTGCGCGGCGAGTTGTACAACGGCGACTTCGAAGCCAAGGGCACCCTCGACGTACGCCCGAATGCACCGCTTCTGAATCTGCAAACCCGGATCAACCGCGTGCCGGTGGAAAAAATCCTCGAAAGCCAGGGCAAGAACCCGCCGGTCAAAGGCCTGGTGAACCTCACCAGCACCGTCACCGGTAGCGGCAACAGCCAACAGGCGCTGATCGACACCCTCAACGGCAACGCCAGTTTCGTGATCAACAACGGCGTGTTGCTCAACGCCAACCTTGAACAGCAACTGTGCAAAGGCATCGCCACCCTCAACCGCAAATCCCTGAGCGGCGAGCCGCGGGGCAAGGACACGCCGTTCCAGGAGCTCAAGGGCAACCTGACCTTCCGCAACGGCGTGGCCAGCAACCCGGACCTGAAAGTGCGGATCCCGGGCATGACCGTCAACGGTGACGGCGACATCGACCTGAAAGTGCTGGGCATGGACTATCGCGTCGGCATCATCGTCGAAGGCGACACCAGCGCCATGCCGGATCCGGCCTGCCAGGTCGGCGAGAAGTTCGTCGGCATTGAATGGCCGCTGCGCTGCCGTGGCCCGCTGGAACTGGGCGCCAAGGCCTGCCGCGTGGATAACGAGCGCCTGGGCCAGGTCGCGACCAAAATGGCCGGCGACAAACTCAGCGAAAAAATCGACGAAAAACTGGGCGACAAAGTCAGCCCGGAACTGAAAAACGCATTGAAGGGGCTGTTCAAGCGATGAGAGCGGAGCAGTTTTCCACGGCGGTGCTGGAATGGTTCGACCGCCACGGCCGCCATGATTTGCCCTGGCAACAGAACATCAACCCGTATCGGGTGTGGGTGTCCGAGATCATGTTGCAGCAGACTCAGGTCAGCACCGTGCTCAATTACTTCGACCGGTTCATGGCCGCGTTGCCGACGGTCGAGGCTTTGGCCGAAGCACCGGAGGACGAAGTGCTGCACCTGTGGACGGGCCTGGGTTACTACACCCGCGCACGCAATCTGCAGAAAACCGCAAAGATCGTCGTCAGCCAGTACGGCGGCGAGTTTCCCCGCGATGTCGAGAAGCTCACGGACTTGCCGGGCATCGGCCTGTCCACCGCCGGCGCGATTGCCAGCATCAGCATGGGCCTGCGCGCGCCGATCCTCGACGGCAACGTCAAACGGGTGCTGGCGCGCTTTACCGCACAAGAAGGCTATCCGGGCGAGCCCAAGGTCGCCAAACAGCTGTGGGCCAACGCAGAGCGCTTCACGCCGCAGGATCGGGTCAACGCCTACACCCAGGCGATGATGGATCTGGGCGCCACGCTCTGCACCCGCAGCAAACCGAGCTGCCTGTTATGCCCGCTGGAAAAGGGCTGCGAAGCGCACATGCTTGGCCTGGAGACGCGTTACCCGATCCCCAAGCCGCGCAAGGCCAACCCGCAGAAACGCACGCTGATGCCATTGCTGGCCAACGAGGACGGCGCAATTCTGCTTTACCGCCGCCCGTCCAGCGGATTGTGGGGCGGTCTGTGGAGCCTGCCGGAACTCGACGACCTCGACGACCTGCAACACCTCGCCGCGCAGCACTCGCTGGAACTGGGCGAGCAGCAGGCGCTACCGAGCCTCGTCCACACGTTCAGCCATTTCCAGTTGTCCATCGAACCCTGGCTGGTCCAGGTACAGGAAGCCGGCGGTCACGTGGCCGAGGCCGACTGGCTCTGGTATAACCTCGCCACCCCGCCGCGCCTGGGCCTCGCCGCCCCGGTCAAGACCTTGCTCGAACGCGCGGCCGCCGTCTTGAATGCAGGAGAGTCGACATGACCCGCACCGTAATGTGCCGCAAGTACAAAGAACAACTCGAAGGTCTGGAGCGCCCACCGTACCCGGGCGCCAAGGGCCAGGACATCTTCGAACACGTCTCGGCCAAGGCCTGGGCCGACTGGCAGAAACACCAGACCCTGCTGATCAACGAAAAACGCCTGAACATGATGAACGCCGAAGACCGCAAATATCTGCAGGGCGAAATGGACAAGTACTTCTCCGGCGAGGAATACGCCCAGGCCGAAGGCTACGTTCCGCCAGCGGAATAATCAGCGGAAATCGGGGGTCGGATCGTAAGCGACGGAATTAATTTAAGAAATTTTAAAAAAGTCGTTGACGTAAATCCGAAAAACCCTTTTAATGCGCCCCGTTGCCCAGATAGCTCAGTCGGTAGAGCAGGGGATTGAAAATCCCCGTGTCGGCGGTTCGATTCCGTCTCTGGGCACCAAATACCGAAAACCCTGAATCGCAAGATTCAGGGTTTTTTTATGCCTGCGATTTGATGACGGCTGGATTACGCGCTTCTTGCAGGCCGCCATTCGCGATACTTTGCTCCCCCCTTACGGAAGAGGGTCATCACGTCGATGAACCAGAAACGAACCCGTGTCCCCCTGCCCCATCCACCCCCTTATCGGCCGAGCCGGACTTCATTCTGGCTGACCCTGCTTGTCGGACTGCTGATCGCGTTCGCCATTGGCGCGTCGATCTACATGATCATCGACAGCCTGATCACAGGTTCGATCACGACGAACAATAGAGGCCCACGAAACACCTGGCTGCGCGACCTGCAACCGCACAAATACTGGTTCGAAGTGATATGGCAAAGCCTTGGCACGCTGTTGCTGCTGGCGGTTTCGCTGTTCGGATTACGGATCTACCTGAAACTGCGCAAGTGATCGTGAAGGACGGGATTCGGGGCAAATCCCGTCCTTACCGACGCTATTGATGCCAGTCCCAATGAAACACCAGATTACTGGCTGCGCCGCTGCCGACATTGGCAACGTCCCGGCGCACCTCGCCATTGCGGGTAGCGACCACGGTGTATTTGCCCGGAGGCAACTGTGCATAAACCAGAGGCCCGATCTGGTTCAGGTTCAGAACAGGCTGTCCTGTCGCTTTCTGCACAACCAGGTCGACGTCCGAGGTGTACAGATTTTGCGCACCGACCGCAAAGGTCATGTGCAAGTTGTAACCAGCGGACTGTTGAATGGCCCGCGACTCGTCCAGGCCGATCCCGCCGGACAGATAATTGATCCCGTTCTGCTGTTGCTGCTGGACTTGCACGCCGGCGCTTTCGACAGGCTCGGCACTCGTGGCTTGCGCCAGGAGCGGGAACATCAGAATCGCCACCGCGGCGACGGGCAACATGAGTGAAGTGACGCGTTTCATGATGAGTACTCCCGGGTTCTCGCAGAACCCAATCGTTACTCCTGTTTAGATTTTGCGATGCGGGGCTGGTTTTAGATTGATTGGGAGTTGTCCTGGGTGCGAAAAGGACTACGCGTTGTATTCCCCAATCATCGCCGTCTTCGGTCAGATCCCGCAGAACCCGCTCACCCTTCCTTCAGTTGAACCGGACATGGCCGGCATCGCCAAGCCGTGGGTCATTGGCATGCTCTCGCTTCTGTTTCTCCTGAGCCGGAAGACCTGATGAGCCAACTTGAACCTGCTGATACGCAAGATCCGAAACTCGATTCGTTGCTGGGCGACCTTGGTGACCTGATACGTCAGGCACGCCAAAAAGTACTGCGAACGGTCGATACGATTCAGGTCCAGACCTGCTGGCAGATCGGGCGGCATATTGTCGAGTTTGAACAACAGGGGGCCCGGCGCGCGGGTTATGGAAAGCATTTGCTGGCTACGCTGGCCAAGCGACTGACCGAGGATTTCGGGAAGGGCTTCGATGCATCAAACCTCCGTTATATGCGCTTGTTTTATCAAGCATTTCCAATTCGTGACGCACTGCGTCACGAATTGAGCTGGACCCACTACCGCCGCTTGATACAGGTCGAAAGCGAAACGGCCCGCGAGTGGTACATGAACGAATCCGCCTCGCAAAACTGGTCCAGCCGCGCTCTGGATCGGCAGATCAACACGCTCTACTACGAACGTCTGTTGATGAGCCGAGACAGGACCGACCTCTATGCAGAGGCAGCGACCAACATCGCCGCGATGAAAAGCAATCCCCGGGAGTTCATCCGCGATCCCGTCCTTCTGGAGTTTCTCGGCCTGCCATCACCGGGCAAGCTTCAGGAGTCCGAACTGGAACAGGCCTTGATCGATCAGCTCCAGGGGTTTCTCCTCGAGCTGGGCAAGGGCTTCGCCTTTGTCGGTCGCCAGCAACGGATCAGCGCGGGCGACGATGATTTTTACATCGACCTGGTGTTCTACAACTATCTGCTCAAATGTTTCGTCATCATTGACCTCAAGCGCGGCAAACTCAGTGCTCGGGACGTCGGGCAGATGGACATGTACATCCGCATGTACGACGACCTCAAACGCAGCGAGGCCGATGGGCCCACAGTCGGGATCATTCTCTGTGCGCAACAGAACGAGTCGGTTGCGCACTACTCGATGCTCAAGGGCAATGAACAACTGTTCGCCAGCAGCTATAAGCTGGTGCTGCCGAGCGAAGATGAATTGCGAGCGGAATTGAACCGTGAACAGCTTCAACTCGAAGAGCGCCTGCGCAATCAGTCGAGTGAATAAACACTGACGGATTGTTCACGAGAGCTGCCGAGACTATCGTTGGCAGCTACTTCGCGAAGGTCGAGAGCCATGGGTTTTCAAGAGACGCACGCACTGGAAAATGCTCAGGACAGAGTCGCCCTCACAAGCGACGTTCAGGACGAACCCTTCCGCGAGCCCGCCGCCGATGGTTATCCCCTTGGCGGCTTCACCTGGCGCCGCGCTTCACCTGACCCACAGCGCCCGGTGGTCATCATTAACGCCGCCACCTCGGTGCGTTGCCGCCACTATTCGCGTTTTGCCGCTTACCTGTTCGCGCACAATTTCGATGTGATCATCTTCGACTACCGGGGCATTGGTGAGTCGCGACCAGCGTCGATGAAGCGCTTACAAGCTTCGTGGACGGATTGGGGAGCACTGGATTTCGAGGCGATGCTCAATCGCGCTCAGCGGGAGTTTACCGGCCAGCCGATCGATGTGGTCGGGCACAGTTTTGGCGGTTGTGCGGCGGGGCTCGGCGCTTCCGGATCAGCGATCCGACGACTGGTAACCGTCGGCGCTCAGTTCGCCTACTGGCGCGATTACGCCCCGGAACATCGCTGGCGCATGTTCGGCAAATGGCATCTGCTGATGCCGCTGCTGACGCTGTTCTGCGGTTACTTCCCCGGCAAGCGTCTTGGTTGGCTGGAAGACACACCCGCTGGTGTGGTGCGCGACTGGAGCACGCCTGCCGCGCGGTATGAACGGCGTCCGAGCGGTCGGGCGATGTTGGCAAAAACTGGTCACCTGCCCTTCAGCAACGTCCACGCAGACACTCTGGCGATCAGCATCAGCGACGATCCTTACGGAACCATCCCGGCAACCGAACGCTTGCTCGATTACTTCCGCAATGCGCAAAAGACCCACCTGCGAATCGAACCGCAGGACATCGGCGAAAAAGAAGTCGGACATTTCGCCTTTTTTCGCAGCGCATACCAAGCCACACTATGGCCCATCGCGCTGACCTGGCTGCAAACCGGCGCACTGGCCCCCGATACACCGGGGCGGAAAGTGCCGCGCAGTTGAGTCCCCTCCAACGCATCACGGAACACACACCATGGCTTCCGCCAACAAGCAGCAAAAACGCGCCGCACGGGCCAAGACCAAGGCCAAGCAGAACCGCACCAAACGCGCCGAGGCACCGGTCGAACTGGACCCGAACGACGACCGCATCGATTTCGAGTCGGTAGACCTGACCGAACTGTTCAAGAAAATGATCGACGCCGAGAAGATCAGCCAGCAGGCCATGTGCACCGCGTTCCTCGAGGACCCGCTGCTGGAGCTGGTGTACGAGCAGGAAGGCGAAGAAGGCGCGATGGATTTCATCCTCGCCGCCCTGATCGAGTACCGCCAGTGGTCCACCGAGACCGACGAAGCCGGTGCCCTGGCCTGGATCGAGTCGCCTGAATTCCAGAAAGACTATGTGGCCGCGTCCGACGCGATCGCCGCACAAACCCAACAGAAAGACTGAGTTCCCATGGCATCCCTGAACAAACAGCAGAAACGCGCCAAACGCGCCAAGGCCAAAGCCAAGCAGATCCGCATGGTCGGCCGCAAACCTCTGGCCCTGGACGATGACCACGGTCACCTGGCCGAACCGATCCCGGAATACACCCTGGCGATGTTCAGCAAGATGCGCGACGCCGAAGCCGTCAGCCGCGACGACATGCTGCTGACCCTGCTGCGGGAACTGGCGTTCATCATCGTCGACCATCCTGAACTGCTGGACATGGAAAACGCCGACGACGAAGGCATGGCTGCCACTCACCTGGCCGCCGACATGCTGATCGACTATCGCATGTGGGCCGATGGCATGGATCGCGAGACGGCCCAGGCCTGGCTGAGCGAGCCGCAGTTCATCACCGACTTCGGGAAGGCACTGGACACCTACGGCCAGTCGCTCGAAGCGCAGGAAGAAAAGAGCGAATAAACCTAGCCCGCAAACAAAAACGGCCGCTTGTCATCACTGACAGCGGCCGTTTTGCATTACGCGATACGGATCAGTTCAACACCACCGCACCACGGTTTTCTGCCTTGCGACGACGCGCCACGAGCATGCCGGTCGCGACAACCACCAGACTCAGCAGGCCGGTCGCGAGGATTTCCACGCGGTGGGCTTCCTGGAACAGCATGATGGTCAGGGCGGCCACGATGAACACGATCACCGCGTAGGTCAGGCCCGGGAACAGCCACATGCTGAAGACGATTTTCTCGCCGCGAGCCATGCGTTGTTTACGCATGCGCAGCTGCGAAACCGCGATCACCAGGTACACCAGCAGCGCGATGGCGCCGGAGCTGGCCAGCAGGAACTCGAACACCGCAGCCGGAGCCACGTAGTTGGCGAAGGTGCACAGGAACGCCGCGCCAGTGGACAGCATCACCGCCCAGTAAGGGGTGCCGCTCTTGTTGGTGCGGGTTGCCATGGCAGGCGCATCGCCACGCTTGCCGAGGGAGAACAGCATGCGCGAAGAGGTGTACAGCGCCGAGTTCAGGCAGCTGGTCACAGCGACCAGAACCACGATGTCGACGATCATCTTGGCGTTAGGGATGCCCATGCGTTCCAGCACGGTCTGGTAGGAACCGAGGCTGGCCAGCGCTGGATCGTTCCATGGCACCAGGGCCACTACGATGAAGATCGATACGAGGTAGAACAGACCGATCCGCCAGATCACCGAGTTGGTGGCCTTGGAAATCTGCTTGCCCGGGTTCTTCGATTCCGCGGCCGCGATGGTTACGATTTCGGTACCCATGAAGGAGAACATGGTGGTCAGGATCGCGCCCAATACAGCGCCCAGGCCGTTTGGCAGGAAGCCCTGGGTGTCGAAGATGTGCGAAACGCCGCTCACCTGGCTGTTCGGCAGGAAACCGAAAATAGCCGCCACACCCAGGATGATGAAACCGATGATCGCCACGACTTTGAGCAGGGCGAACCAGAATTCGAACTCACCGTAGTTTTTCACGCTGAACAGGTTGGTCACGGTCAGCAGCATGGTGATGATCAGCGCGAAGGCCCAGATCTCCACACCCGGGAACCAGGCGTGCAGGATGGTCGCGGCGGCGTTGGCCTCCAGCGGGATCACCAATACCCAGAACCACCAGTAGAGCCAGCCGATGGTGAAACCGGCCCAATGGCCGATGGCGCGGTCGGCATAAGTCGAGAAGGAGCCGGTATCCGGCGAGGCAACGGCCATTTCGCCGAGCATGCGCATGACCAGCACAACCAGCATGCCGGCAGCGGCGTAGGCCAGCAGCACGGCCGGGCCGGCGGCAGCGATGGCGTGGCCGGAGCCGACGAACAGACCTGCACCGATCACACCGGCGATCGACAGCATGGTCACATGACGCGGTTTGAGCCCCTGTTCGAGGCCATTGGAGCTTGGGGTACTGCTCATTGAAACTACCTTTGCGAGGAAAGCGATTGCGTCCGGCCCGTCTGGCGTTCCTTCTCGTAAAAAGAATCCAACGGGGCGTTCCAGATTCTGCACGCAATAATTGCGCCAAAATGTTTCAAACTCTTCTGGCCCGCGGTTTTTAGCGCGACCGGACAGTCATCGCAAGCCCTTGAGAATACTGGCCTTTCGCCAAAGCGTTACCCTGCGACTCACTTTTCAAACGAACGAGCGCACCAGAAACACACTGAAAAAGTGCGGGATGCACAATAAAAGGGCGAATGAGGAACGTTCGGCCGGATAGCGCTTCCAACACCCCGCCAAAGGTGGCAACATCGCGCCTTTTTTTACGCGACACCCACGGGAATCAACGTTCAAACGCCCGTTCGGTTGTTGACGGGGCGACAGTCTGCTGCGCTGATGCGACAACCTGCCACACGCCATCCGTTTACCGCTCGTAGCGCTGTTGGCTGCCATTGAAACGCTATGCTAGCTTGGCCGCCTCGCCAGGAAGGCCACCAACAGCTGGAGCGCAACATATATGAGGAACGCACATGGCTGAGGCCACGCCCGCGCTTGAAATCCGCAACCTGCACAAACGCTACGGACAGCTTGAGGTGCTCAAAGGCATCTCGCTGACCGCCCGCGACGGCGATGTGATCTCGATCCTCGGTTCCTCCGGTTCCGGCAAGTCCACGTTCCTGCGTTGCATCAACCTGTTGGAAAACCCGCACCAGGGCCAGATCCTGGTCGCCGGGGAAGAACTCAAGCTCAAGGCCGCCAAGAATGGCGAACTGGTTGCCGCCGATGGCAAGCAGATCAATCGCCTGCGCTCCGAGATTGGTTTTGTGTTTCAAAACTTTAATCTGTGGCCGCACATGAGCGTGCTCGACAACATCATCGAAGCCCCGCGCCGCGTGCTCGGCCAGAGCAAGGCCGAAGCCATCGAAGTCGCCGAAGCCCTGCTGGCCAAGGTCGGCATCGCCGACAAGCGCCACGCCTACCCGGCGCAACTGTCCGGCGGCCAGCAACAGCGCGCGGCGATTGCCCGCACGCTGGCGATGCAACCCAAGGTGATCCTGTTCGACGAGCCCACCTCCGCCCTTGACCCGGAAATGGTCCAGGAAGTACTTAATGTCATCCGCGCATTGGCCGAAGAAGGCCGCACCATGCTGCTCGTGACCCACGAAATGGGGTTCGCCCGTCAGGTGTCCAGTGAAGTGGTATTCCTCCACCAGGGCCTGGTCGAAGAGCAAGGATCGCCACAGCAGGTGTTCGAAAACCCGCTTTCGGCGCGCTGCAAACAATTCATGTCCAGCAACCGCTAACGGAGCTACCCGCATGCAGAACTACAAAAAGGTCTTCCTGGCCGCCGCCGTCTCCCTGGCGTTCAGCGCCGGCGCCATGGCCGAGACCCTGAAGATGGGCATCGAAGCCGCTTACCCGCCGTTCAACAATAAAGACGCCAGCGGCCAGGTTGTTGGCTTCGACAAAGACATCGGCGATGCCCTGTGCGCCAAGATGAAAGTCGAATGCAGCGTCGTGACTTCCGACTGGGACGGCATCATCCCGGCTCTGAACGCCAAGAAGTTCGACTTCCTGATTTCCTCGCTGTCGATCACCGACGAGCGCAAGGGCGCGGTGGACTTCACCGACCCGTACTACTCGAACAAGCTGCAGTTCATCGCGCCGAAAAACGTCGACTTCAAAACCGACAAGGACGCGCTCAAAGGCAAGATCATCGGTACGCAACGCGCGACCCTGGCCGGCACCTGGCTTGAAGACACCTACGGTAGCGATATCCAGGTCAAACTCTATGACACTCAGGAAAACGCCTACCTCGACCTGACTTCCGGTCGTGTCGACGCGATTCTCGCCGACAAGTACGCCAACTATGACTGGCTGAAAACCGACGCCGGCAAGAACTACGAGTTCAAGGGCGACCCGGTCGTGGAAAGCGACAAGATCGGCATCGCCGTGCGCAAAGGTGACCCGCTGCGTGAGAAGCTGAACGCCGCACTGAAGGAAATCGTCGCTGACGGTACCTACAAGAAGATCAACGACAAGTACTTCCCGTTCAGCATCTACTGATCCTGACGTGCGGGACCTGCGCCGTGATCCGACGGTGCAGGCTCCCGGCCTTGCCTGCCGCGATTTGAAAAGAAATCCATGATTATCGACCTCTACGGATTCGGCCCGGTGCTACTCGCCGGCGCGCTGATGACCGTCAAACTGGCACTCTCGGCCCTGTGCGTCGGGCTGGTGCTCGGTCTGCTCGGCGCCCTGGCCAAGACCTCCCCGTTCAAGCCGCTGCAGTGGCTTGGCGAAACCTACTCGACCCTCGTACGTGGTGTGCCGGAACTGCTATGGGTTCTGCTGATCTACCTCGGCACCATCAAGACGATGAATGCCATTGGCGAATACTTTGGTAATCCCGACCTGGCACTGAGCCCTTTCGTGGCAGGCGTAACCGCCCTCGGACTGTGCTTCGGCGCCTATGCCACGGAAGTCTTTCGTGGTGCGATCCTGGCCATTCCCAAAGGCCATCGTGAGGCCGGCCAAGCCTTGGGCCTGTCGAAATGGCGGATTTTCACCCGGCTGATCATGCCGCAGATGTGGCGTATCGCCCTGCCAGGCCTTGGCAACCTGTTCATGATTCTGATGAAAGACACCGCGCTGGTGTCGGTCATCGGTCTGGAAGAAATCATGCGCAATGCGCAGAACGCCGTGACCTTCGCCAAGCATCCATTCACCTTCTATCTGGTTGCTGCCTTCATGTATCTGGTCCTGACCATACTGGCGATGATCTCTATGCACTTCTTGGAAAAACGCGCCGCTCGTGGCTTCGTGAGGACGACGTAATGGAATGGGAAGTCATCTACAAGTGGCTGCCGAAGTTCTTTCAGGGCGCCCTGCTGACACTTGAACTGGTGGGCATTGCCGTTATTCTCGGGTTGCTGCTGGCGATTCCTCTGGGCATCGCTCGCTCCTCCAAACTCTGGTTTGTCCGCGCTTTTCCTTACGCTTACATCTTTTTCTTCCGGGGCACTCCGTTGCTCGTGCAACTGTTCCTGGTCTACTACGGCCTGGCTCAGTTCGACGCCGTACGCGGCAGCTTCATGTGGCAGTACCTGCGAGATCCATTCTGGTGTGCCACTGCCACGATGACTTTGCATACAGCCGCTTACATCGCCGAGATCCTGCGTGGCGCCATTCAAGCCATCCCGCCGGGGGAAATCGAAGCCGCACGCGCACTGGGCATGTCCAAGGCCAAGGCATTGTTCTATATCGTCCTGCCCCGCGCCGCGCGCATCGCTCTGCCGGCCTACAGCAACGAAGTCATTCTGATGCTGAAGGCCAGTTCTCTGGCGAGCACGGTGACCTTGCTCGAACTTACTGGCATCACCCGCACCATCATTGCCCGCAACTACCTGACAGTGGATATGTTCTTCACCGCAGGCGTCATTTACCTGCTGATGTCGTTTGTACTCGTTCAGGCGTTCAAGCAGCTGGAGCGATGGTTGCGCGTCGATGCCTGCCAAGGACGCTGATGTTTCCAGCGTGCTGACGGGCGAGGACTTACTCGCCCGTTTCACGGCACTGGATACATTTCTCACAGCACATCAGCCGCTGTGGAAACCCCGCCCGTTTACTCATCTGCAACTTCCTTGGGAAGCGCCCTGCCCGGAGCTGGCCTCGTGGCTACGTGGACGCTCACTGGAAGATGCGGAAAACGCTCACAACAACCCTGCCGAACTCTTGAGTGCGCCGGAGCCGTTTGCTTCATTGGCGGCACTGTCGCTTGAACTGAGTGCGGTGGGTGAGTTGCCCGCACATTCACTGGAAGCTGCTGGCCATCGCCTGAATGTCGATGTGCCGGGGCGCAAATGGAAGCAGATCGAGGCGTTCGCCAGCCGCTTGTCGTTCACCTCGCAACCGAAGCACTGGCTGGACTGGTGTTCGGGCAAAGGCCATTTGGGGCGGCGCCTGCTCGGTGTCGACCAGCAACTCACCTGCCTGGAATATGACCCGGCGCTGGTTGCCAGCGGTCAGGTGCTGAGCGAGCGTCACCACCTGCATGCGCTGCATGTCGAGCAGGATGTGCTCGCGGCGGACACGGCTTTATTGCTGAACAGCGAACACACACCTGTCGCCCTGCACGCTTGCGGTGACTTGCATGTGCGACTGATGCAACTGGCTTCGGTGACTGGATGTCGACAATTGGCGATCGCACCGTGTTGCTATAACCGGATCAGTCGCACGGAATATCAGACGTTGTCCTGCGCCGGCTCGCGCTCTGCCCTACAGCTCTCACTGGAAGATCTGTCGCTGCCCATGAGCGAAACCGTCACCGCCGGTGCCCGCGTCCGACGTCAACGCGATACTTCCATGGCCCGCCGACTGGCTTTCGATCTGCTGCAACGGCAAGTGCGCGGCGTCGAGGAATACCTGCCGACACCTTCCCTGCCAAGCGCATGGCTGGAAAAACCGTTCGCCGATTTCTGCCGCGACCTGGCAGCGCTGAAAGAGTTATCCACAGTCGGCGAGCAGAATTGGCCGGCACTGGAAGCCGCCGGTTGGCAGCGGTTGGCCGAAGTTCGCAACCTGGAATTGCTGCGAGGACTGTTCCGACGCCCGCTGGAGCTTTGGCTGAACCTTGATCGGGCACTTTTCCTCACCGAGCAGGGATACGTCGTACGCCTCGGCACCTTCTGCGAAGCGCCGCTCACACCGCGCAATTTCCTGTTACTGGCGGAACGCGCTTAAATCTTTACAGCCTGTGGATAACTCTGTTGATGGAATTCTCGTGGATCCAATATCCACGCCTGTTTCAAGCCATTAACAGCCTTGGTCATTTTTTGTTCAAACAAATAAAAAACCGGTAAAACAGGGATTTGCGCATCAAATGAGAACCCGTCCACAAAATCCCCTCTAAGCGCGCTCTCTTCAAAGCCCGTTGTGCATAAGCCCCCAAGCAAAAGGACATAACCGCCGAATCGCGGACGGGAGGAGCGGAAAATTGCACCGGCCAACCACCCTTGCTATACAGGCTCACACCGTGCCGGCAGCACACGCACGAACAAGAAGAACCTGACCGACAGGGAGCGACCGTGACGTTCATCTCTTACGCACAGAATTTCGAAGACATCCGCCTGTGGCGCGCCCTTAAATTCTTCGAGAACGGCTTCTATATAGATGTCGGCGCCAACGACCCGACCCACGACTCGGTGACCAAGGCGTTCTATGATCGCGGCTGGAGCGGCATCAACGTCGAGCCGATGCAGAACTTCCACGACGCCCTGCGCCAGCAACGCCCCCGCGACACCACGCTGCAATGCATCGCCAGCGATGAACCCGGCGAAGTGACCTTCTACGGCATTCCCGGCACCGGCCTGTCCACCGCCGACCCGGTCACCGCCCAGGAGCGTCGCGACCTCGGCCTCGATGTGCGCAGCCTCACCGTCAAGGCCCGCACCCTGACCTCGATCTGCGAAGAACACGTCGCCGGCCGCGAAATCCACTTCCTGAAAATCGACGTCGAAGGCCACGAGGAAACCGTGCTACGCGGCATGGACTTCGCCCGCTTCCGCCCGTGGATCATCCTCATCGAAACACCGTTCGAACGCGACCACACCTGGGAACACCTGATCACCGACGCCGGCTACACCAACGTCTGCTTCGACGGCCTCAACAGCTACTTCCTGGCCGACGAACACCTGAACCTCAAACCCGCCTTCGACATGCCGCCCTGCCAGCTCGACAACTTCCAGCTGTGCCTCGGCCACCCCTTCGCCCACCCCGTCAGCCCCGGCGAAGCCGAAGCCCTGGCGCAAATCAGCGCCGCCACGCAACGCGCCGAACACGCCGAAGCCCAACTGCGCGCCCTCCAGAACAACCGCGCCTGGCGAGCCATCCAGAAACTGCGCAACGTCCTGCGCCGAGCCTGATCAAAGCCCGCGCAAAAATAGTCAGAATTCAGGGGTTTACAGAACCAACCCAGTCGCTATAATCGTCGCCCACACGCCGGTATAGCTCAGATGGTAGAGCAACTGACTTGTAATCAGTAGGTCCCGGGTTCGATTCCTGGTGCCGGCACCATACAAAACAAAGCCCCTGCAGAAATGCAGGGGCTTTGTTGTTTCTGGAGTGTCCACATTTCGTCCACATCTCCGATCGCCGGCAACCGCATTGCCAGTTCTAATCGGAACAATCCGTAGACGATTTCAACTCAGGCTGGCTGCAAATCCCGCAATGCTTCCGGATGCTGGCTAGCAACACGTAACAATGTCTGTGCCGCGCCTGTCGGCTGCCTGCGACCTTGCTCCCAATCCTGCCGCGTCTGAAAAATAAATCTGTCACCTTTTCTCCGTCACCGTTTCTCCTCTGGGAATCTAGGGGGGGAGGCGTAGGGGACTGGAGGGGGGGAGAAATGTTTGCAATTTGCTTAGCGCTTGCTTAACATTGACCTCGACTACGCAGACAGCAGAAAATTTGTCGGCGGAGCTGCGAAGGCCTGGCTAGCCAGGGTCATATGAAGGGAAATCGCAGGCATATGGGTTGTTCTGCTTCAGTGCAGGAGACTTGCCTTCGAGGCCGTCCTTCCTCGTAGTCACTTAATGTTTCGGATCTTGGCCTCGGTTGCGTGATACGCAGTAACCGGGGCCAAGTACCTTATAGCCCCGTCCTCGCATACTTTTACGACCGCCAAGGCGTAATAGCTTCCATTGCCTACGCTGACCTTTCTGCCGGTGTTAAAGAGAATACCCTGAGCATGCTTGGGCTTGTTCAAGCCTATCTGGCTGTAAGCGCAGTACGCGTTCACCAGGATCTGCAAAGCTTCTTCTGGGGTGCAGTGGTCTTTGCTCTCGCGAGAATCCAATGGATGAGCGATGGCTTGAAGATCAATCAAAATGCCCCTCCGGTTTGGCTCCGGCCAGCCCTTTTCACGGCATATACGCTTTATCCGGTCAAACTGCTTGGGAGTCAGCAAGTAGGTGAATTCAGGCGCATGCTGCACCTGGCTTAATTCGACACCTGCCTCGTGCATGCTGATGACGACACTCATCAACTCACGGAAGGCATCTGCCAGGCTTTCATCACCCAGTTGTGTAGCGGTTTTGTTCATCGTCGTACTTCCTTGGGGTTCGACGACTGAATCGTCCACCGCTGTCCTCTTATTTGACCAATTCCAAAGTGGCTGGCTTTTTACGTGTAGCACGGCCGTCACCAGTAGCTTTTTGCTTCTCGCGCGCGTCCACGATGGCTTTAGCGTAGGGGGTAGCGGCCTCGATGATCCCATCGAAGGAATAGCGATTCGCGAGGTTGCCGCCCAACTTCGACTTTCGGGCGTGTCGAGTGATGAATTTCATTTCCTCAAGCTCGGCGATTGACCGCTGGATTGTCCGGGCCGTTACCCCAATTTTCTTAGCAAGGGTCTCTTTGGTCGGATAAGGATCATTGCCCGCCTGCCACCAGTAGCCGGCCAGATGCAGAATAATCACGATATGCAGGTGTTTCAGCCCCAGTTGTTGTGAACAGTCGAAAAGCACATTGGGAATGGCTGTCCATCCCGCCGCTACCAAATCCTTTCCCCATCGTTTCTCGATTTCCTTGCTTTCTACCGGCGCCGGCTTTTTCGCCTTCACCGTTGTCGTTAACTTAGTCATCCCCTGATCCCCCTTAATTTGCCGTTGGCTGGAGTATGGTGGCTCTAAACAGGGCTGGCAACGGTGGGGGGGGAGGCGCCTGTGTCAGCCCCATAAGTTAAGTTTACTGTGTCTCGATTTGCTAAATGTGTTTCAAAGTTGGATGTGTTTAGCGATGAGTATGTTTTGGGAGTCGATAATGTCTCCTGGAGGGAGAAAGCTACGCCTCTAAGGAGGAAGACATCCACGCCTTCAGTGGGGGTCATAAAAGCCTCCCCTATCGTGAAAAAAAAACTGATTTTTCTGAGTTTTTTTTCAAAAGACGTCATAGGCGCGCTTTACGACTGACTCAAGCCCTCATATTTCGCAATCATCGGCTTGTTTTTTCTGGTCGTAGGGGTCATGGGGTGCTCGCCTGGAATTGAATGTCCTATTCGTTAGCTGCGTAGTTGGCTTCCTCGCGCCATTTGCTAATGGCATTTGGTTCGGAACTTCCACGGACAACGATCTGTTTTCCGCGAAAATCCGCATAAGCTAGGTATGAGCGCCCGTCTTTCACCACCCAGCCCTGAATCTGTTTGCCATCGATTTGGGCGTGAAACTTTTTTGCTGCGCTCATGACCAAGGCCTCCATCGGTTTGGACCAATATGCCGTCACGACAGGCTTCGGATCAAATCTGATCAGCAGGATTTATGGCGCGGCGATAGTTCAACTCCTCGTTAGCTGGGCCTGTGCATAAATGGTAAGAAGTGGACCAGAGACAAGCCTCCGGCAGTGGAACGGATCGCCAGCGGCGGCCCAGAACACCGGCGCGAAATTTATTCAGCATCCCGCATTCCGGGTTCGATTCCACAGAAAGCCATAACTAGCTGATTTATTTATAGCTACTAATTGAGGTAGCCGAATCTTCCAGCGAATTCCAGACCCGCAGAAAACCTAGCCTCGCCGCAAGCTACCGTTCGTCTGGTGCCGCACCATAGCCTCTGCAGAAATGCAAGGGCTTCGTTGTTTATGGAACGTCTACATTTCGTCCACATCTCCGATCGCCGACAATTGCATAGCCGGTTCTAGTCGGAACAATCCGTAGACGATTTCAACTCAGGCTGGCTGCAAATCCTGCAATGCTTCCGGATGCTGGCTAGCAACACGTAACAATGTCTGTGCCGCGCCTGTCGGCTGCCTGCGACCCTGCCCCCAATCCTGCAACGTCCGCAGACTCACACCGATCAACTTGGCAAATGCGCTCTGCGAAACGCCCACCTTGGCCCGCGCTTCAGCCGCCGCCGAGAGTGGCACCTCTGTCACACGAGCAGCTTTTCCCGCCTTCATTTGGCGGCCAGAGTCCAGCAAGTCCTGCTGGAATTGCTCCAGTTCATTGACCACCGCTATTTCATCATCCAATTACTTTTCTCCAACGCTCAGTTGGTGAACCTACGCAGCCTCAACCGAAAGCAAAATCCGGCGCCCAAGTTGCTGCAACGCACGCTCAACATTCTCAATCTTGGAGTGATGCAGGAAATCGACTAACCGATCTACCTGGGGTCGTTGCACACCTAAGCGTCGTGCCAGTTCAGCCTTGCTCACCCCAGACTCCAGAAGCGTATTCCAGAGCCCAACCTTTGCCGCAGTCAGTGCAGGCAGACGCAATACCGCGTCACTTTCCTGTTCTCCCGCATCACCTGTCGGAATCAACCGGCGATCATCAACGTAGATCGACAATGCCGTTTCCATTGCATCAATGGCGCCGTCGAGTGCTTCCTCGAGGGTGTCGCCAGCGGCGTGCATCTCTGGAATTTCTGCGCAGGACAACCAGACACTGCCCGGCTCTTCGTGGACTTCCAACGCATATTCGAACATTACGCTTCCTCTCATAGGGTACAACTGGGCCTCAATCCTTGAGGCCCAGCTGTTTGATTATCGATTTTCTCAACCCTTCGCCGATTTCCTTGGCTCCGTGGTCGGGAAAGACAGTTGATTTGCCATTCAAGGAAACCTTGAAATGACTACCCCTGCCGGTTTGGAACTCGACGCCTTGGGCTTTCAACCATCGCCGAAACTCGCTGTACTTCATGTGCATCACTCGCTGTTTCGGTCGAGCGAATGTGCAACATATTTGCTGCGCATGCAACATAACTGTTGCATGCGCACATCTGGAACATCGCTAGCCTCCGCCACCACCTGGCCACGATTGCGCTCAACTCTCCCCCCACGCTACCGTCAAACCCGTCGCTGCCAATTCAGCGACCGGGCCTGATAACCCGCGTAAGATACAGGCGCACCAGCGCCCCAACCCACGATTGCCGGCGCTTTTTTATGCCTGCAATTCCGTGTAATGGCGGCTGTGCGTGGGAGACCTTCGGGTCTGCCGGGTTCCTGTATCTCCGGTTTATCAGCCTGCGCATAGCTGCCACCCATTCGCCTGATAACGAATTGGCAGCGCTCATTTGATACAGGGAGTTTCACAAATGATTAGCATTGATCCGTCCAAAGTCTGCCCTTTCCACCTTCCAACAAACGGTAGGTGAAGCCATGACCCATCCCCACGATCTGAAAACCCTCGGCCTCACCCACTTTTCCTTCCAGTCCAACCACGCCCTCTTCCGCACCAACCCCGGCGTCCCGGTCGTCACCGCCCTCTCCCACGCCTCGCATCTGCTACACATTTCCAAATTGCTCACCTCAGATACTTCTGCCGCCAACGATCCAGAACTCCACGCCTGCGCCTCGCAATACTTGCAGGAGTTGAGCAAGGCGCTGGTCGATGACGCAGTCAAAGTCCTGAGTCCGGATCCATAAACCGTCGCCCACAAAAAAGCCCTCGCATCTCTGCAAGGGCTTTGTGTTCCCGCATCAATCAGTGCCCAGCGCTCTGCCCACCGTCCACATGCAGAATCTCGCCTGTCACAAAGTTCGCGTTATCGAGATACACCACTGCCTGCGCAATATCGTCGATCTCGCCCATATGCCCAACCGGATGCAGCGCACCCAGTGCCGCGTGGGTTTCTTCGCCATGCATCGGCGTTTTGATGATGCCCGGCGATACCGCGTTCACCCGGATTCCGCGTTTGGCGTATTCGATGGCCAGGGATTTGGTGGCGGCGTTGAGGCCACCCTTGGTCAGTGACGCGAGGACCGAGGGCACGCCGTCGATGGCGTGGTCGACCAGGCTGGTGGTGATGTTGACCACGTGGCCCTTGCCCTGTTTTTCCATTTCGGCGATGGCCAGTTGGGTGATGTAGAAGAAGCCGTTGAGGTTGACCGACAGCACCGCCGCGTAGTCTTCCGGGGTGTAGGCGGTGAACGGCTTGGCGACGAAGATGCCGGCGTTGTTGACCAGGGTGTCGATACGACCGAAGCGAGCCACGCCTTCGCTGATCACGCGTTGAGCAGTAGCCGGATCGCAGATGTCGCCGGCGATGGTCAGGATCTGCGGGTCGTTCGACGGTTTGATCGAGCGCGAGGTGGCGACGATGTTGTAGCCCAGTTCACGGAAGGCCTTGACCATGCCTTCGCCCAGACCTTGGGAAGCACCGGTAATAACGACGGTTTTTTTCGACTTGCTCATGATGAAATCCTCAACAGATTGATGGTGATCGACAAGACAACGGGCGCGGTCAGGACTGATTCCGCTCCGCCAGTTGCCGGCGGTATTCGGTGGTGGTGATGCCGGCGTAGCCCCAGTTATCGGTGCCGACTTCTTCGATCACGATGTGGGTCAGGTCCGGGCGTTTGTTGAGGACGCGTTCCAGGGTTTCAGTGATTTCGGCGATCACCTGAGCTTTCTGCTCACGGGTAACACCGTCGCGGGTGATGCGTACGCTGACAAATGGCATGACGACGACTCCAGTGACCTGCCCTCGGGATGATGGTCAGGTGTTGGAGCTCAATTTAGACATGTGCCGGGAGGGGAAAAAGTAGGGGTGGAGTACTTCATTTGTGAGGTGGTGTAATAAATAGCCTGTAACAACAACATCAGAGCTCAAGCAAACGAACGCGCCAGTTCAGCGTGATTTAACGCCTTTTTCTGCATCTTCTTGAGCCTTCAGCAGCTCATCAATCGAACCAAAATACTGGCGAAGCAAGAGTGCTTCCCTCATGGCACGGACGGTCTTCTGCGAGGGTATCCGCACATGTTCGGGTTTTCGTTGAACCACCATCGAAATTACCTATTTCCAGACAATGCGACCTATTAGATGCGCTTACTCTGGCAGCCGATATCAGCTCATTCGCAGAGATCTCTGAGACCTGTCCGTAAAAATTGCGGGCAAAAGGCATCCTTCACGTCAGTCGTTTCCCTCGGAAAATCCCCCCAAACGCACCCAAACCGTGCACTTTTTTTGACCCCAATCACCCCCGCGTCACCAAAAACCCCGATCCTGTGTCAGCCTCCAGCCATCGGCAGGGACATCAATTCGCTACTAATTGCGCGACAACTATGCTCAGGTACAGGAATATAGCCGGCAAATGGAGCCGTTCAGGCCGTCACGTACACAACAATACCCAGCCCACTTCAGAGGGCATTACCCATGGATAGCAGAACCTTACGCAACCTCATGCGCATCGTGCAGACCGGCTCGTTGTCGGCCGCAGCTGAGCATTCGTGCCTGACCGTGCAGGCCCTGGCCGCGCAGTTGAACAAGGTCGAAGAACAGTTCGGTTTCCGCTTGTTTCGCCGTTCCAACAAAGGTTTGACGCTGACGCCGCAAGGCACCGAGCTGACGCCCTATATGGACAGAGTGCTGATAGCCACGCGGCAGATGGAAGAGAAAGTCGAAGCATTGAAGGTGCCGGGACAGCGCACGTTGAAAGTGGCGTTGAACACCACGCTGGACCCGGATTTCAACCGGCGACTGATCGGACGCCTGATCGACGTGTTTCCCGATTACCAAATGGAATTCAGCTACGCCGAGTCGATGGAAAATCTCAGCAAGCTGAAAAACGAAGACTTCGACCTCGCAGTGCTGATCGGTCCTCAGCGTCCGGGATTGCCGAGCATTGTCCTGCCGGAAGTGCAGGTGCAGGTGGTCGGCGCGCACTGCGGTCAGGAGAACGATCCGCTGACATTGCTTGGCAACAAGTTCCAGGTACGTCCTGCAGAAGATTGCCCGTATTCCCACAGTTTTTTGCGTTTTCTCGACGCCGGGCTGGGCAATCACGAGAACAGTCAGCGGACGATTTATTCCTGCAGCGAAACGCTGACCCTGTCGCTCATCACGCAGATGGACGCCGTCGGCATGGTCTCTCGCGAGGCCGCGCAGAAGAACGGCCTGACGATTTTCCCCGGGTTCGAGGATTTCCTCGAAGTGCGCCTGGCGGTGAACAATCCGGATCTGTCCGGCCAGGCGTTGAACGACGTGGTCGATCTGCCGCTACATGAACGAGCCGAGCGCAATGTACGCAGCCGTCCCAACCGCCACACTGAGAAAGAGGTTTTTGCTGAAATACGCACATAACAGCGTCGGAATCGCTGCATAGAATTCCGGGCGATCGAGCTGTATGTGCTGATCCTTGATCAACAAGGGTGTCAGGCTGATCGCAGCGACGATCGCCACCGGCAGGTATTCCAGCGCCCGGGCGACGAAGGGCGGCCAGTGCTCGGTGTTGACCTGCAACGGTAGCGCCCGAGGCAGAAAGGTCACGGCCATCATCAGCGCGACCACCAGAATCAGGAACGTTTGGTCAGGCATACACCGACTCCGCAGCCCACAAACGTGGCGATGAAAACGTTGAACGGCGAGCTGCCAACCAGACTCAGAGCGCCCATGCAGATCACCGCGGCCAGGGCGGCGATGAGTTTGTTGCGGGTGTTGCACAGCGAGACCAGCACATAAAGCATCATCGCGGTCAGCGCGTAGTCGAGCTGGTATTTGATCAGGTGCGACGCGTACTGCGCGCACAGGGCCCCGAGCAATCCGCCGATCACCCAGGAGGTGTGGCAGAACAGGTTGAAGCCGATCAGATAACGGATGTTCACCGGCGCACCGGTGCCGAGCTTGACGCTGTGGAAGGCGAACGATTCGTCGGTCAGGCCGCCAGCGTAGCACCAGCGCTCCATGCGGCTCAGGCCCAGCGCCCGCAGGGCCTTCGCCATGTAGACCGACATCAGCATGTGCCGCGCATTGATCAGGAACGTGGTCAGCACGATGGTGGTCAGCGACGCACCGCTGCTGATCAGCGCCAGCGCCGCGAACTGCGAAGCCCCGGCATACACGAACAGACACATTGCCACCGGCAGCCACAGCGGCAGCCCGGCGTTGACCGCCATCAGCCCGAACACGAACGACACGGTGAAATAACCGGCCACCACCGGGCTGGCTTCGGCAAACGTGCGCGACGGCTGACGGTCGACCATCAGCGGCGCACTGCCGGATGTTTCATTCATAGATCCCTCTCAAATGTCCGTTCGCCGTGAGGTTCGCAGAAACCCTGGGCAGTCCAGAAACGCTTGCCCGCGAGGTTAGCATCATCGACGAACAGGAACATCCGCAGCACACCGACCCGTTTCATGTCGGCCGACGCCGCTTCCACCAGTCGCTGGCCGACGCCCTGGCTGCGATAGCGCAGGCTGACCGCCAGATGGTTGATGGTGCCGCGACTGCCGAGCATGCCGCCCAGCACCGCACCGACGATCTCGCCATCGACGTCGAAGGCCAGATACGCCGTGGTGGTTTTCTGGATCAGCACGCCGCGCAGGCACTTGGCGTCCTGCCATTCACAGAACGACACTTCGTCGAACTGGCGGAAGAAGCGCTCCATGCGCTGCGCGTCCTTGGCCGTCGCGCGCCGCAGCACCACCGGCGTCGAGCATTCGACGCCGTCTATTTGGGTGATCTGATTAGCGAACAATGTCGAAAGCGGTCCCGGGCCGCGAGAAGGAAATCGCCAGAATCTGCCGGTACGCCATGGCATGGGAGTGGGTGTTGCGCGCCGGTGTCACGTAGTGGCGCATGTCGCGGTCGAGGAAGTAAGTGGTGTCGAGGATTTCCTGGTAGGTGGTCGACGCCAGTTGCTGCTCGTGAATGTCGTACAGGCGGCTTTCGGCACCCTCGACATTGTTACGGCCCCAGAAGTGCACACCGCTGAACGGATAACCGTCGCAGTGAATGCCTTCCGGCGTGATTTCCAGTTGTTTGCCGGGTTTGATCTCGATGCGGATCTGATGGATCTGGCATTGCCAGATTTCATCATGCAGCTCTTCCGGCAGCACGCTTTTGTACACTTCGAAATCGGTGTCGATCAGGCTGCGCATCACCGGCGATTCGATGACTTCGTCCGAGAAGTCCTGGAAGTGCCGCACCACACCGCCCACATAGGCGTTGTTCTCCTTGGACTGCACGTACGCGCGATGTTCCAGCTGCTTCAGCTCGCGAGTCTTGGGGTTGTATTCAAAGTCGCTGTAACGACGGTAACGCATGCCGGCTTCGGCCTGACCGTAGTAACTGTCAGGCTCCATGTTTTCCCAACTTTTGGTCAGTCTGACGAAGTCGGCGAAATGACCGTAGAGATTGAAGTCAGCACCCTGCACATTGGCGTACTTGTCGCGCCGTAGCGATTCGCCCACTTCTCTGGTTAAAACGATCATTACCAAATTCTCCGCTGCATTGAGCGGCCTAATCTATTAGGTGGAGAATTTGCGTCCATGAGAAAGAATTTCAGGCATTTAAAGCCCTGCTTGAAACGCGATTTGAAACGGCCTGAAAGTGCATTTCAAATGACAAAAACACGGGTTTTCATGTTTTTTTCAGAAAAACCGTCAAAAAAAAACCCCGAACCAGTCGGGGTTTTTTATCGCTTTTTGCGGGTTCAACCGATCATCAGAAGATGTTGATCGGGTAATCCACGAACACACGCAGCTCGTTGCCGCTGACGTTGTATTCGCTGGATTTCTGCGAAACACGCAGGATCGAGCTACGTACTTTCACGCTCAGGTCTTTGGCCGGGCCACTTTGCACGACGTACTTGAACTGGTTGAAGATTTCGCGCTCGGTGCCGCCTTCGCTGGTGGACGTGGTGATGTTGTCGCCACGCACGTACGCGAAGTTGTAGCTCAGACCCGGTACGCCGAATGCGCCGAAGTCCAGGCCGTAGCCCAGCTGCCAGCTGCGCTCGTCTTCAGCGTTGAAGTCCGACCAGTAGGAGTTGGCCAGGTAGATGGTGTTGCCACCGTCACCCACGCGACCCTGACCTTTCTGGTAGCCGCCGTAGGCGTAACCCAGGTTGCTGTCGCCGGTGGAACGCTGGTGCGCCACGGTGAACGAGTGCGGGCCGGTGGCGAAGGTCGCTGCCAGGCTCCAGATCTTGTTGTCGTCGCCGGTCACACCGTTTTCGCGGACATAGGAGTTGTCCAGCTTGGTGCGGTAACCGTTGAAGTCCAGGGTCAGGGACTGATCCTTGTCGATCGGGAACACGTAGTTGGCGTTCACGTATTGCTTCTTCAGCACGTCTTCGACGTCGGAAGCGTACAGCGCAGCCTTGAACTGTTCGGTGAACTGGTAACTACCGCCCAATACGTTGATCGACTTCAGACCACCGCTGTCACGGCCTTCAGCGCTCTTGCGCGATTCGGCAGTGAAACGACCGGCATCCAGTTGCAGACCTTTGATCTCTTTGGAAGTGATCAAGGTACCGGTGTAGCTTTCCGGCAGCAGACGCGAGTTGTCGTAGTTCAGCACCGGCAGGGCCGGCATCTGGTCGCCGTAAGTCAGGGTGGTGTTGGACAGGCGGAATTTCACCGCTGCGCCGCCCTTGGACAGGTCGTTGGCCGGTTTGCCGCTGTCGCCCTTCTTGAAGAAGTCGATGCCGCCGGCACCGCTGCGATCTTCGCTGCGCTCCAGGTTCAGGGCGTACAGGCCGAATGCGTCAACGCCGACACCGACAGTACCCTGGGTGAAACCGGACGAGAACGTACCGATGGCCGCCTGGCCCCACTCGGATTTGTCCTTGTTGCCGTCTTTGTAGTCACGATTGATGTAGGCATTGCGCAGCAGCACTTTCAGGCTGCTGTCTTCAACAAAACCCTTGGACTCGGCCTGGTCGTTAGCCATGGCCTGAGTGGCGCTCAACATCCCCAATGCGATCAGACTGATCCGCTTGTTCAACATTTTGTTTTCCTTATTACGGGTTGAAACGCGCTGTGTCGAACGGCTGAAACGGCGCTTGATGCACTCTTTTATTCACCCCGAAACAAAAAGGCCCGCTCAAGACAATGTCATGGCGGGCCTGCTCCTGATTTTGAGTCATGGCGGTTAGCCACAGGCGTTGGGCCGAATCGTAGCCGCGCCCTGAACAATGTGTCAATTTCAAGAATCGTCTTTAAATAGGCAAAAATCGTCTAATAAAAGTAAATTTTTCGAAAGCTTCGTGCGGGGAAATGCCTGTAGTCAGGGATTTGATGCCCGGTCACGCACAACCGTCAAGGCCACAGACCGGCAAGGATTGCGCGTCGGATGCCGACGGAATCGACTCGCTCAACCATTGTGCAAACGCCTGCGGTTTGCCGAGCCACGGGCCGATATCGATCAGGGTGAAGTGGCCGTCCTGTTCCAGCGCGAAGGTCGGGAAGCCCTGGCCGCCGAGTTTCGCCAACAATGCGCGGCTGCTCTTTATGTGTTGATCGGTATCGGTTGCCTGCAGAGTGTTGAGGAAAGTGTCCGCCTCGTAGCCCAGCGCTACGGCGCACTCCACGAGGACAGACTCATCGGCAATTCGCCGGCCTTCTACATAGTGTGCGGTTTGCAAACGACCCAGTAGTTCCAGGCCACGCCCATCGATGCTTTGCGCTGCCATGACTGCGGCAATCGGCGGAGCGGAATCAAATACCGCCGTGTGATCACGCAACAGGCCTTCGAAATAGGCTTCGCCGAACGGCTGTCCGGTGTATTCGGCAATGCGCCGGTCGTGGGGCATCACGTAATTGCGCAGTTGCGGTGAAACGCTCTGACGGTTGGCACCCGTCATCATGCCGCCCGCGTGGGCGATCACCGGCAACACTTGTTGTGCGGCCTGGACCAAAGGTTTGGCGCCGTAGCACCAGCCGCACAGAGGGTCGTAAATGTAGTGAAGGATCATCTGAAAACTCCGGGAAATCGATGGCAGCCACGTTAGTCCCTCGGCGGTTGCGGAAAAACGCCGGAATGGCTTTCAGTCTGTTTCGGCAATCGGTCGAATGCAGTCGTTATCCGCGCAGATACAAACCAGAAACAAATTGACACAATCAAACAACGGAACTTTCCCGGAATAATTAACGGAAGCAAATGCAAAGCATTACCATTCGCGCGCTCGAATTCTTCCACCCTTTCGGATGCGCTTTTCAATGCCTGCCCCGTTCCGTCTCACGCCCGTCACGCTTGGGCTTTCTGCCTTTTTGTCCTCCGGTTTCGCTTACTCCGCGACCGAGCTTCCCGCCACGTCGATCAGCGCCGAAGCGCAGGCTGACGACCCACGCGTAAAAGTCAGCAACACCGCGACCCGCACGTCCACCCCGGTGCGCTACGTGCCGCAGGCGATCGACTCGATCAAGACCGCCAACGTCGCGGACTACGGCATCAATGACATCGAAGACGCCCTGAGCGGGATTCCCAACGTCAGTGGCGGAGGCGACACGCGCTTCGACAGCCTGCGCATCCGGGGTTTCGATGCCAGCAACGACTTCTATCTGGACGGCATCCGCGACGACAGCCAATACAAGCGCGATCTGCACAACATCGAGCGCGTCGAAGTGCTCAAGGGCCCGGCCGCCGTGCTGTACGGCCGTGGCAGCCAGGGCGGGATCGTCAATCGCGTCAGCAAAGCACCCGAGGCCGGCCGCCGCTCGACCATCGAGGCCCAAGGCGGCAGCGAAGATCTGCGCAGCCTGTACGCCGACCTCAGCGCCGACCCGAGCGAGAACATCAGCCTGCGCCTGAACATGGGCAACATGGACGAGAACAGCTTCCGCGACGGCGTCAGTGGCAACCGTAAATTGTTCGCGCCGTCGATGAGCTGGCAGCTCACGCCTGACCTGAACTGGCTGGTGCAATACGAATACAGCCGCTACAACCGCACGCCGGATCGCGGTATTCCCGGCGTCGGTGGACGTCCGGCGGATGTCGGCCGGGACACGACCTACGGCAACGATCACGACTTCATCGACGACAAGACGCAATCCTTGCGCTCGCGACTCAGCTATGAACTCAACGACAACTGGCAACTGCGCCACACCCTCGGTGTGTTCAAGCTCGACAGCGATTTCGACAACACCTACCTCACCGGCCTCGACGCGAAAACCAGCAAGGTCACCCGCCAGCACTGGCAACAGGACCTGACCACCCGCAACGTCTACAACAACGTCGAGCTGGAAGGCGGATTCGATACCTTCGGCCTCGAACATCGTCTGCTGACCGGGATCGAAACCGGCAGCCAGCGCCGCGACCCGACGTTGTACAACGCGGCCACTGGCCGGGGCACTCAGCCGGTGCCGTCGCTGGATCTATACAACCCGGATCGCAGCCAGCGCCACACCGGGCGCATGCAGGTGTCGAGCAGCAGCCACACTGAAGTCGAAAGCCGCGCGATCTACGTTCAGGATCAACTGCGCCTGAACGATCAATGGCAACTGCTGGCCGGCCTGCGCTACGACACTTTCGACATCGAGTCGACCAACAAGCTGCGCAACATTTCCGAAGACCGTGACAGCCACAGCACCAGTCCGCGTTTCGGCGTGGTCTGGACGCCGTTGCAGAATCACTCGTTCTACGCTTCGTGGACCAAAACGTTCTCGCCGGTCGGCGGCGGTCTGATCGGTATCACCCCGGGTGCGGCCGGCAACACCAACGACCTGAGCCCGGAGCTGACCAAGCAGAAGGAAATCGGGGTCAAGAGTGACTGGCTCGACGATCGCCTGAGCACCACCCTGGCGATCTACGAGCTGGAGCTCTACAACCGCCGCACCACTGATCCAAACGACCCGACTCTGACCGTACTCAGCGGCCTGCAACGTTCACGCGGGATCGAACTGACCGGCACCGGCAAGATCGTCGGCAACTGGTACGTGCGCGGTGGCGTTGGTGTGCAGGACGCGACCATCGAGAAGGACAACAACGGCCTGGAAGGCAAACGCGTCAACAACGTCGCCAAGCACAACGGCAGCCTGTTCCTGACCTGGAAACCGGAGATGGGCTGGTACGGCGAAACCGGCCTGACCATGGTCGGTCAGCGTTACGCCGACAACGCCAACACCACCGTGTTGCCGGGCTACGGTCGCTGGGACGCCCTGGTCGGCTACCGCCACAAGGACTGGGACTTGCGCGCAGCGCTGAACAACATCACCGACCGCGAGTATTACTCGTCGGCCACCAGCGCCTTCCAGATCCAGCCGGGCGCACCGCGCAGCCTGGTCATGACCGGCACCTACAGCTTCTGATTCGCGCCCATAAAAAAAGCGCTGCCATCCCGGCAGCGCTTTTTACAATCCTTGTTTGTTCTTCTTATCCTTCCATCACATCCCAAAGTGCATCCAGTTCGGCCTCGCTGAACAGGCCAGCGGGGTAACGCTCGATCATCATCCGGCGCGGATCAGGTTCCCTGATCTGACGCGTTCCATTGGACTTCAACCAGTGCGCGACAATCTGGAGCGACTCACTATTTACAGCCATGGGATGCAACGTCCGCTCGCTGATTACGTTCACTTCGGCGTTCATTTCAGCGCTCTCTCCCCGTTCGTGAGCGGCTACGTTATCCAAGGTTTATGACAGAACTGTTGAAGTTCTCCCCCCTCCCTAGTGCGTCCTGAGCGATACAAGAGCTATGCCAACGTAATGAAATTGTCGACCGGCGGACATAAAGAAACCCGCAGTCCTGACGGGCTGCGGGTTTCTCTTCAAGCGAGGGCAACAAATGACTGCCCGGTCGATTTTCCAATCAACTCAAGCTGTTACATCCGCACTCACTCTTTGTGCGGCGCGGGTTGCTGTTGGGTAAGGCAGTGAATGTTGCCCCCACCCAGTAACAGTTCGCGGCCCGGCACCATCACCACTTCGTGCTGCGGGAACAGTTTCTGCAGGATCTCCCGGGCTGGCGCGTCCATCGGATCGTCGAAGCTTGGCGCGATGATGCCGCCGTTGACGATCAGGAAGTTCACGTATGAACCGGCCAGACGCACGCTCGGGTTGCGCTCCTGAGTGCCGTCCACCGGATCCACGCCCGCGCATTCCTCTTCGGTGGCAAACAGCGGCCCCGGGATCGGCATCTTGTGCACCGTGAACGGGCGGCCCTTGGCGTCGGTGCTGCTTTCCAGCACTTTCATCGCAGCCTGGCAGCGCGGGTAGTTCGGGTCCTGCGGATCGTCGGTCCACGCCAGCAGCACTTCACCCGGACGCACGTAGCAGCAGAAGTTATCCACATGGCCGTCGGTTTCGTCGTTGAACAGGCCGTCCGGCAGCCAGATGATCTTGTCCACCGACAGGTTGTCGCGCAGCACCGCTTCGATTTCTTCGCGGTTCAGGTGCGGGTTGCGATTGCGGTTGAGCAAGCATTCTTCGGTGGTGATCAGGGTGCCTTCGCCGTCGACGTGAATCGAACCGCCCTCAAGCACGAAGCCTTCGGTGCGGTAGCGCGGGCTGCGCTCGATTTCGAGGATCTTGCCGCCAACCTGGGAATCGCGGTTCCACGGCGAATACAGACCGCCATCAAAACCGCCCCAGGCGTTGAAATCCCAGTTCACACCGCGCACTTCGCCGCTGTTGTTGATCACGAACGTCGGACCGCTGTCGCGGACCCAGGCGTCATCGCTGGACATCTCGACCACGCGGATATTCGGTACATCGAGGCGCGCGCGAGCGTTTTCGTACTGGCCAGCGGAGACCGCCACGGTCACTGGTTCGAAACGCGCAATGGCCTTGGCCACGGCGGCATGAGCGGCCTGCGCCGGCTTGCCGCCCAGACGCCAGTTGTCCGGACGCTCGGGCCAGATCATCCAGGTCTGGGTTTGCGGCGCCCATTCGGCCGGCATGTAGAAGCCATCGGCGCGTGGGGTACTTTTCAAGGTGGTCATGTCGATCAGGACTCCAGGGAACGGTCGAGGTTGTTCAACGCGCCGAACAGGTTTGGACGACGGACGATGGCGACTTTATAAACGATAAATATCGACTTTAAAAGCGAAAAACAAATTACGATTTTTGATTTTGCCGATTAATACCGATAGAAATCGGCATTAATCGGACTACCACAGGCTCAGAGGCCTTCTTCCAGCACCTTCGACAGCATGTCGACAAAGAAATCCACACTCTGACGCGAAGTGACCATCGGCGGTTTGATTTTGAGGATGTTCAGGTCATCGCCGGTCGGCTGCATGAAGATCCCCAGCTCTCGCAGACGATCGCACAGCAACGTGGTTTCTTCGGTCGCCGGCTCGAGGGTCTGTCGATTGCGGATCAGTTCGACCCCCAGATAGAACCCCGAGCCATGCACCGCGCCGACCAGCGGATGTTTATCGATCAACGCCTCCAGCCGCTGCTTGAAGTGCCCGCCGACCACCTGGGCATTTTCCCAGAGCTTTTCTTCTTCCATGACATCGAGCACCGCCATGCCGATCTGGCAGCTCACCGGACTGCCGCCGGCGGACGAGAAGAAGTAGCCCTCGGCCTCCAGCGCTTCGGCGATTTCCCGGCGGGTGATCACCGCGCCCAACGGCTGGCCGTTGCCCATACCTTTGGCCATGGTGATGATGTCCGGCACCACGCCTTGCTCTTCGAAGCCCCAGAAGAAGTGGCCCATGCGCCCGTATCCGACTTGCACCTCGTCGGCGATGCACACCCCGCCCCGGGCGCGCACCAGTTCATAAACCTTTTTCAGGTAGCCCGGCGGCAGCGAAATCCCGCCCGCATTGCCGTAGACCGGCTCGCAGATGAATCCGGCCAGTTGCCGTTTCTGCTCGTCGATTTTCGCAAGGTTGTGTTCGACACTGCGCACGTAATCCGGCGCCGAATCGAGCCCCCTGAATTCACCGCGATAGATGTTCGGCGCAGTCACCGGGTGCACCCAGTCCGGACGGCTGCTCAGGGCTTGCGGGTTATCGGCAATCGACGTCGATACCGCATCCGCGCCGACCGTCCAGCCGTGATAAGCCTCCAGCACACTGAGCATGTCGCGCCCGCCGCTGTAGGCCCAGGCCAGACGGATTGCCAGATCGTTGGCCTCGCTGCCGCTGTTGACCAGGAACACCCGGTCCATGCCTTCCGGCGCCAGTTTCAGCAAGCGTTCGGAAAACTCCGCGACGGCCGCATAGTTGAACCGCGAGTTGGTGTTGAGCAGCGACCACTGTCGGCTCGCGACCGCCGCCATGCGCGGATGACCATGCCCGAGTACCGCGACGTTATTGAGCATGTCGAGGTAGGAGCGGCCCTGCATGTCGATCAGGTGATTGCGCCAGCCGCGCTCGATACGTGGCGGGTCGACGTAATAGTGTTTTTGAGTGCGGGCGAAACTGGCGTCGCGGCGCGCCAGCAGGGTTTTCGCGTCCAGCTCCGGCTCGGCGTCGCAGGCCAGGCCCAGCAGTGCTGCCGGCGATGGCGACAGCGCCTGCCACGCCGGCGCGCGGGTCGGCGTACAGAACAGCGGCACCTCCAGATGCTCATCGCGGATCAGTTGCACAATCAGCGGCCCGTCCACCGAACCGAGCACCTGTCCTTTGACCAACGCCGCACCACCCTGCAACGACGGCGTCACGCCCCACAGGCGCAGGCTCAGTTGCGGGCCGTCAAGTCGCAGCGCGCCGTCGGCCGACTGGCGCAGCACACCCGCAAACGGCGCTTCCACCGCCGTACCCTGAGGTACGCGCAACTCGACGTGCAGCGGAAATGTTTCTGGCTCCTCGGCGCTGTCAGGCTGGGTGCGGGACAAACGGTACTGCCCGTATCGACTGGCGGCGAGACCGTGGACAGCAGCGGCTTCATTCAACAGGCGTTGATCGATGCCTGGCTGTTCCCAGTTACCGGCCTCGAAATGCGCGCTCAATACACCCAGATCAATCAACGCGAATTCGCGCCCGACCAGACCCGGCAACAATGGTGCGAAGCCTTCACTGTCGATGGCCGGCAATGCCTGCCCGACCGCCGAGAGAATCGCCGCCTCCATCAGCGCCAGCGGCACCGACGTCGCGACCCGGAAGATTTCCCACTCATGGGTGAGATTGTCGCGGCTGTAGGTATTGCCCGGGTCGATGCTGACCTGTTGCTCGCCACTGAGCACCAGCACCGCCGCCCGCGCCACGATCAGCGGCCACAGCGCCTGCAATTCTTCGTGTTGCAGCGGATTGACCGCGTGATAGGCCTGCACCGCCGGCAGGATCACGAACGGATCGCCCCCGGCGTGATGCAGCAACGCGGCACAGGTGACCGACAGATCAGTGATGCGCCAGGTACGAACCAGATCGCCGAAATCGATGACGCCCTGCAACTGCCAGTGCCGCCGGGCATCACGTTGCCAGACCACATTGTCGTCGGTGATGTCCATGTGGATCGCCTGCACCGGGAGCTTTTCCAGCAACGGTTGCAGTCGGCGACGGGCCTGTTCGGCGGCCTCGGCGATCAGTGCGCGCTGCTGATCCTCGATCACCGGCAGCAGATGCTCGATCAGTGCGCTGGCGTGGCGCGCGTCCCACTGCAAGGTGCGTTCTAGCCCCGGGTGGTCGAACCCGGCCAGTGCCAGGTCCATTTCGCCGCAGAGCCGACCGAATCCGGCGACGACTTCGTGGCCAAGATGATCGAGCGCAGTCAGCGGTTGACCTTCGATGTAATCGAGCAGCCGCACGTGCACCGCTTCACCGCCGATCTCCAGAGACAACAGGTCCTGGCCGTCATTGGCCGGGATGACCCGGGGAACGTGGACATCGCAATGTTCGGCCAGATACTTCAGGCCGGCGTGCTGGGCCTGCAACTCCACCAGTGAATAGTCGCCCCGGCAGATCTTCAGCACGAACCGCCCACGCTCACTGTCCACGCGATAGTTGAGGTCCTGCTGACTGCCCAGCGCCTGCAACGTGCCGCCCAGCCCGTAATGCTGCGACAGTACCTGCAAGGCCTGCTCTGCAGTGACCTGTGGGCCTGGAAGACTGGCGCGGTGAATCAACGTGGCGAACGACATGGAACGACCCCTGAAATTTTATTAGGCGCCTATATCGCCACTGCTTCGGGCGATAAGCAACCCCCCGACCATCCGTCCCCCGTGCGTTGTGTGGCGGGCATATTTGCAAGTCTGCACTCGCGCCCACCGGCACTTTGCGCAAGAATGTCGGCCATCCACACCCGCCACTGGAAAATTTTCATGAATGTAATCACCACCGACCTGCCCGGTGTTCTGATCATCGAACCCAAGGTATTTGGTGACGAGCGCGGCTTCTTCTACGAAAGCTTCAACGCCAAGGCTTTTCAGGACGCGACCGGCCTGGATACACAATTTGTCCAGGACAACCATTCCCGCTCGCAAAAAGGCGTCCTGCGCGGTTTGCATTACCAACTGGAAAACACCCAGGGCAAACTGGTCCGCGTCACGGCCGGTGAAGTGCTCGACGTGGCCGTCGATATCCGTCGCAGCTCGCCGCACTTCGGCAAATGGGTTGCCGTACGTCTGTCCGCCGACAATCACCGTCAGCTGTGGGTGCCGGAAGGCTTCGCCCATGGTTTCGTGGTGTTGAGCGAGTTCGCCGAATTCCTCTACAAGACCACCAACTATTACACCCCGTCCGCGGAGCGCAGCATTCGCTGGAACGACCCGGATCTGGGTATCGACTGGCAGTTGGACGAAGAGCCGAAACTGTCGGCCAAGGATCAGGCGGGTGCACTGCTCAAGGACGCCGACGTCTTTTCCTGAATGCCTGTGTGAAACTTCAGCGGGACTGCGCACCCGACAACGGGTGCGCAGACTGCGACTGCAAGCCTAGGCATAATGCGCCTGTATCCACAGGCGCCCGATGCTCATGACTCCGACTCTTCCCCGCCGCCCCCGCTGGCGCAGCCTCGCCCTGCTGGCCCTGTGCCTGGCCCCGCTGCTGTGGCCACTGGAGCATCTGGCCGAGCGCTACTACCGCAGCGAACTGATCGGGCAGAACCGCCAGACGCTCGACCTCTACGTTGCCAACCTGCTGGGCACCCTGCATCGTTACGAAGTGCTGCCACAGATCCTCGGCGACCTGCCGGCCCTGCGGGCGATCATCGGTGCGCCGGACGACGGCGTCACCCAGGGCAATGCCAACCGCCTGCTGAAGAACATTGCTTCCCAGACCGGCGCCGAAGTCATGTACCTGATGGACACCACCGGCCGGACGCTGGCCGCATCGAACTGGGACAAGCACGACAGTTTCGTCGGGCGCAATTTCTCGTTCCGGCCTTATTTCAGCGAAGCCATGGCCGGGCGCCTGGGACGCTTCTTCGGCCTGGGCACCACCTCTGCCAAGCGCGGCTACTTCTTCGCCGCTGCGGTGCGTAACGGCGAAAAAATCATTGGTGTGCTGGTGATCAAGGTCGACCTCGATCACACCGAAAGTCTGTGGGGCAAAACCCCGGAGCAACTGTTGGTGACCGATCACAACGGCGTGGTCATCCTTACGTCGCGTCCGGAATGGCGCTTCCGCTCGACCCGCCCATTGAGTGGCGACGAACGCTCGGCAATTACCGCGATCCAGCCATACCCGACCCGCGAGCCGCGCCCCTTGAATCTCAGCCCGAGCGCCTGGCTGACCCAGACCCGGGACATCGAAGAAACCGGCTGGAGCGTCAGCATTCTTGCGCCGCGCACGCTGATCGACCGTCCGGTGCGCACCGTGGTGGCCGTCGGCGGCGCCACGTTGCTGGTGGTCATGCTGTTGCTCGGTCTGATGATGCAGCGCCGCCGCCATTACCTGGAACGGATCGCTTTCGAAGCCAAGGCGCGACGGGAACTCGAAGGCCGGGTCGCCGAACGCACCAGCGATCTGGAAGGACTCAACCGACGCCTGAAACAGGAAGTGCTGGAACGCGAACAGGCCCAGCAGGAACTGGTGCGCGCCCAGGACGATCTGGTGCAGGCCGGCAAGCTGTCGGCACTGGGCACCATGTCGGCGAGCATCAGCCACGAACTCAACCAGCCACTGGCGGCGATCCGCAGTTATGCGGAAAACGCCGAAGTGCTGCTGGACCATCAGCGCACCGACGACGCTCGCGGCAACCTCAAATTGATCAGCGAACTGACCGGACGCATGGCGTCGATCATCGCCCACCTGCGCGCTTTCGCCCGCCGCGATCGACACGCCCCGGAGAGCGTTGCCCTGCAACCGGCGCTAGACGACGCATTGGCGTTGCTGGCCAAACGTCGTCGGAGCATGGATGTCGAGCTGATCCGCGACCTGCCCGCCGCAACTTTGTGGGTCGAGGCCGGGGAAACCCGTCTGCGCCAGGTCCTCGGCAACCTGCTGGCCAACGCCCTCGATGCCCTGACCGAAAAAGGCCCGCCGCGCAAATTGTGGCTGAGTGCCGAATCCACCGGCGAGGGCGTCAACCTGTACATTCGCGACAACGGACCGGGCTTCTGCATGGAAGCCCTGGGCCGCGCCAGCGAACCGTTTTACACCACCAAGACTCGCACCCAGGGGCTTGGTCTGGGGTTGGCCATCTGCGAAACCCTGATGCGCGCCTTCGGCGGTGAACTGTCGTTCGCCAACCACAAGCAAGGCGGCGCCTTGATCACCCTGCGGCTGCGCGCCGGCGCGCCCGGGGTCAGCCTGCAACCGTCCGAGGATCGAAGTGCATGACCATCGACAACCGCATTCAGGTGGTGCTGATCGACGACGATCCGCACCTGCGTCAGGCCCTCGGCCAGACGCTGGATCTGGCCGGCCTGAAAATCCTTCCCCTGTCCGAAGCCAAGGGGCTGGCCGCCCAACTGGAGCGTGACTGGCCGGGGGTGGTGGTCAGCGACATTCGTATGCCTGGCATGGATGGTCTTGAGTTGCTCCATGAACTTCACGCTCAGGATCCCGAGCTGCCCGTGCTGCTGATCACCGGCCACGGCGACGTGCCGTTGGCCGTGCAGGCCATGCGCGCCGGCGCCTACGATTTTCTGGAAAAACCTTTCGCCAGCGACGCCCTGCTCGACAGCGTGCGCCGCGCACTGGCCCTGCGGCGTCTGGTGCTGGACAACCGCAGCCTGCGCATGGCCCTGAGTGACCGCAACGAACTGAGCGCCCGACTGGTCGGCCACTCGGCCCCGATGGCACGCCTGCGCGAGCAGATCGGCGCACTGGCCGCGACCAAGGCTGACGTCCTGATCCTCGGCGAAACCGGTGCCGGCAAGGAAGTCGTCGCCCGCGCCCTGCACGATCTGTCGAGCCGGCGTAACGGCCCGTTCGTGGCGATCAACGCCGGGGCACTGGCCGAGTCGGTAGTGGAGAGCGAGTTGTTCGGTCATGAGCCCGGCGCCTTCACTGGCGCGCAGAAGCGCCGGATCGGCAAGTTCGAATTCGCCAATGGCGGCACGTTGTTCCTCGATGAAATCGAAAGCATGAGCATGGACGTGCAGGTAAAACTGCTGCGCATGCTGCAGGAACGAGTCGTCGAACGCCTCGGTGGCAATCAGTTGATCCCGCTGGACATCCGCGTCATCGCCGCGACCAAGGAAGACCTGCGCCAGGCTGCCGATCAAGGACGGTTCCGGGCGGACTTGTATTACCGCCTCAACGTCGCGCCGCTGCGCATCCCGCCATTGCGTGAACGGGGCGAAGACGCGCTGGTGCTGTTCCAGCACTATGCCGATGAAGCCAGCGCTCGCCACGGCCTGCCACCCCACGAGCTGCAACCGGCGCAGCGGGCGCTGCTGCTGCGTCACTCCTGGCCGGGCAATGTGCGGGAATTACAGAACGCGGCGGAGCGTTTCGCCCTCGGCCTGGAACTGGCGCTGGACAACTCTCAGCCCGACGGCAGCAGCGCGACCATCGAGGTCACCAGCGGTGGCCTCAGTGAACAAGTGGAACATTTCGAGAAGTCCTTGATCGCCGCCGAGCTGGCCCGCTCGCACAGCTCGGTGCGCAGTCTCGCCGAAGCCCTGGGCATTCCGCGCAAGACCCTGCACGACAAACTGCGCAAGCACGGTCTGAACTTCGCCGACAGCAGCAACCATGGAGACGAATCCGAATGAAGCACGACAGCCAATATCTGGAATCCGTCCTCCATCACGACATTCCGTTGACCCGGGACATGGGTCTCAAGGTGCTCGACTGGCACGAACAGCAACTGCGCCTGCACTTGCCGCTGGAGGCCAACGTCAATCACAAGAGCACCATGTTCGGCGGCAGTCTGTATTGCGGCGCGGTGCTGGCCGGCTGGGGCTGGCTGCATTTGCGTTTGAAGGAAGAAGGCATCGACGACGGACACATCGTCATTCAGGAAGGACAGATCAGTTATCCGCTGCCGGTGACCGGCGATGCCATCGCGATCTGCCCGGCGCCGAGTGCGGCCGTGTGGAAGAAATTCCTGGCGATGTATCAGCGTTACGGGCGGGCTCGACTGACCCTGCAGACACGGATCGTCAATTCGGGCAGTGATGAGGAGGCGGTGACCTTCAGCGGGCAGTACGTGCTGCACCGCTGAAGGTTGAGCGTTCCCGAGTACGGGAACGCGCTTACGAACGGGCCAGTTCCAGCAACTTCGAGCGCCACGCCGCTTTCGCCGGCAGTGCCAGAAAGAACGCGTTGCGCAACGATTCCCGCGGCGGATAACAGAACGCATCGCCGTTCAAATCCAGGACCTCGCCGCCGGCACCTTCCAGCACACCCTGCGCCGCCGCCGTGTCCCACTGGGATGTCGGCGCCAGTCGCGGATAACAATCCGCCGCACCTTCGGCCAACAGACAGAACTTCAGCGAACTGCCGATGTTGGCCAGTTGCAACTCACCAAGGCTTGCACTCAAGCCGGCCAGCAAACGTTCCTGTTCCGGGCTCGAATGACGGCGGCTGGCGACCACTGTGAATGCTTCGCCAGGGCCAGGCACGTCACGCACCCGAATCGCCACCGGCGTGCCGCCCGTTTCGCCACGCCAGGCACCAAGCCCGGCACCGCCGACGTAGAAACGTCCGTTGGTGGGCATCGAAACCACCCCGAACACCACGCGGCCATTTTCGATCAGGGCGATGTTGACCGTGAACTCTTCGCTGCCGCTGATGAACTCTTTGGTGCCATCCAGCGGATCCACCAGCCACCAGCGCTGCCAGCCAGCGCGCACGCTTTGCGGGATGTTGGCGTCCTCTTCGGACAACACCGGGATGCTCGGATCCAGGGCGGTCAGACCGGCAACGATCACATGGTGCGCGGCGAGGTCCGCCGCGGTTACCGGCGAATCATCAGACTTGGCGGTGACCGCCACATTGGCGCGCCAGAACGGCAGGATCGCCTCGCCGGCTCGCAGTGCCAGCTCAACCACTGGCGCCATCATCGGATGGGGAAAACTCATCGACATCTCACTCATGACTGGAAAACGCCGCGCTGGGTCAGCAGATCGCGGGCCAGGTACAACGCCGCCAGGGCACGACCTTCGGAAAATTGCGGATTTTGCGCCAGCGCCGAAAGGTCCCGCAGATTGACCTTGTCCACCCGCATCGGCTCCGGCTCATCGCCTTCCAGTCGCTCTTCATAGAGATCGCTGGCAAGCACCACCTGGATTTTCTGGCTCATGTAGCCAGGGGACAACGACAACTCGGTCAGGTGCTCCAGTTGCCGGGCACCGAAGCCCGCCTCTTCCTTGAGCTCACGCTCGGCCGCCGCCAGCACATCTTCGCCCGGTTCGATCAACCCTTTGGGCAGGGACAGTTCATATTCGTCGGTACCGCCGCAGTATTCCTCGACCAGTACTGCGTGCTCGGCATCGAGCATGGCCACGATCATCACCGCGCCGTAACCGGCGCCCTTGCCCACCAGCCGCTCGTAGGTGCGCTCCACGCCGTTGGAAAAGCGCAGCTTCAGCTCTTCGACACAGAACAGACGGCTGGTGGCGACGATTTCCCGGGCGAGTACGGTTGGTTTCTGGCGCATGCAAAGCTCCTTGGCGTGAACGCGCTACTATAACGCGGCTTTTCCGATTGTTTGTGTCGGATATCTTTCTACCGTTCGAGACGTTGCCATGCCTTCATTACCGTGGTCCGACATCGATACCGTTCTGCTGGACATGGACGGCACGTTGCTGGATCTGCACTTCGACAACCACTTCTGGCTGGAACACTTGCCGCAGCGCTATTCCGAACTGCATGGCGTGAGCCGGGCCATGGCGGAAATGGAATTGCAGCCGTTGTTCGAGCGCCATGCCGGTCAATTGCAGTGGTATTGCCTGGATTTCTGGAGCGCGGAATTGAAGCTTTCGGTGCGTGAACTGAAACTGGAAACCGCCCACCTGATCGCGTTGCGCCCCGACGCCGACACCTTTCTGGCCGCGATCAAACGGGCCGGAAAACGTGTGGTGATGATCACCAATGCGCACCGCGATTCACTGTCGCTGAAACTGGAACGGATTGAACTGGCACCGTACTTCGAGCGACTGATCAGCTCTCACGATTACGGATTCCCAAAAGAGAACCCGCAGTTCTGGGATGCCCTGCAGGCCGATATCGGTTTTGACCCTGCGCGCAGCCTGTTCATCGACGACACCTTGCCGATCCTGCGCAGTGCGCGGGATTTCGGGGTGGCGCATCTGTTGGCGGTGAAGGAACCGGACAGTCGCAAGGGGCCGAAGGACACGGCGGAATTTGCGGCGGTCGAGGATTATCGGGATTTGATTGCGGGCCTATAGACCGCATCGTCCCCATCGCGAGCAGGCTCGCTCCCACAATGGAAATGCATTCCTGTGTGGGAGCGAGCCTGCTCGCGATTGCGGTTTCGAAGTTTAGTCAGGAATACGCAGCGTCTGCCCCGGATAGATCTTGTTCACATCCTTGAGCATTGGTTTGTTGGCTTCGAAAATCTTGTTGTACTGGTTGGCATTGCCATACACCGCCAGGGAAATCGCGCTGAGGGTGTCGCCCTTTTTCACCACCACAAAACGTGCGGCGGCCACCACTGGCCCGGTCACGGTGATCTGGTCATCGACACTGCCCACGCCTTCAATGTTGCCGACGGCCAGCAGAATCTTCTCTTTCTCTTCCTGGCTCGCCACCTCGCCGGTGACCGTCACCTTGTCGCCGTCCACAGTGGCCTGGACATTCGGGTTACCCAGCCCGACCTTGCTGATGTGTTCCTTCAACTGCTCGCTGGCATTGGCGTTGCCGGGGGTCAGCAGGTCGATCAGCTTCTCCCCCGCCTCTTTTACAAAGCTCAAAAGACTCATAGCGCACACTCCTTGATTTAAGTTCCAGACGCCCAAGCCTAGACCACCCCGAACCCCGCCGGTTCCGGCCCGACCAATGACCCTGCCCCCGTGCAAGCGGTAGAATCGCCCACCCTTGCCAGCGCCCCGGAGCGAAGATGGACATCAAGCAGCTGAAATTCCTCATCGCCCTCGACGAAACCCGCCACTTCGGCCAGGCCGCCGCCCGCTGCCACATTACCCAGCCGACCTTGTCGATGCGCCTGCGCAGCCTCGAAGAAGAACTCGATCTGCCGCTGGTCAATCGCGGTCAGCGCTTCGAAGGTTTTACCGCGCCAGGCGAGCGCGTGCTGGCCTGGGCCCGTACCGTACTGGCGGCTTATGACGGCTTGCAGGCGGAAGCGGCAGCCTGTCGCGGCAACCTGATCGGCACCTTGCGCCTGGGGGTGGTGCCGCTCTCGAGTTTCGATCCGCTGCCGCTGATGCAACGCCTGCACGCTGCACACCCGGAGCTGCGTTTCGAACTGTCGGCACTGAGCTCCGAGCAGATCCTCGAACAACTGGCGGACAACCGGATCGACATCGGCGTGTCCTATCTGGATCGTCTCGACAACGAACGTTTCGAATCCCTGGCCTTTGACGAAACCCGCATGGGCCTGCTTTACGATCAGCGTTCCTTCAGTTTCGGCGAAGCACCGCTGAGCTGGCAGGCGCTGATCGAACTGCCGCTGGGCATGCTCACCAGCGGCATGCACTTTCGCCAGTCCATCGACCACAACTTCCACAGCCGCGGCCTGACACCGCAGCCACTGTTACAGACCGACGCCGTGCATCAATTGTTACAAGCTGTGCACGGCGGATTCTGCTGCGCGATCATGCCGCTGGACGGCGGCCTCGAAAGCCTCACCGATCACCTGCGCCTGCAACCGATTGAAAACGCCCAGACCCTCGCCCGTCTGGGCCTGATCATGCGCCGTGGCGCCCCGCGCTCGGCGCTGGCCGAGGCCTGTTTCGCGCTGTATCAGAAATCGCCAGCGGCCGCTTGATCGACGGCATCTATCGATAGATCGACACTAGCGATTAGACGCGACAAGTTGCCGCGCCTAGTCTTAACGTTGATCAATCCGTCGGTGATGCCATGAACGCCAAGCGCCCGGCCTGCGCGGCGCCTGCACTCGAAACGCCCGCGCCCGCCGCCAGTCAGACCTACAGCTACAGCGACCTGCCCCTGGCGGAGTCGGCCAGCACCGCGCTGGCCGAGGAAGTCGCACTGGCGATTGCCTATAACGGCATCAGCCAGGCCGTGATGCTGGTGACACCGACCGACCTCGAAGACTTCATCGTCGGCTTCAGCCTCGGCAGCGGCATCATCGAAGACGCCACCGACATCTATGACCTGCAACTGACCGGCTCAGGCTCGGCGCAGTACGCCCAGGTGACCATCGCCAACCGAGCCTTCTGGAACCTCAAGCAACAACGTCGGCAACTGGCCGGCACCAGCGGCTGCGGTTTGTGCGGCGTGGAGGCGGTGGAACAGGCGTTGCCCGATCTCAAGGTCTTGCCCGGCGCGCCTTTGCCGCCGGTCGAATGGCTCGACGGTCTGCGCCAGCGCATCAGCGCCTTCCAGCCGCTCGGCCAGCATTGCGGCGCTGTACACGCGGCGGTGTTCATGAACGCCAGCGGTGAATTGCTGCTGGGCCGTGAAGACATCGGCCGGCACAACGCTCTCGACAAACTGATCGGTGGCCTGATCCGGCAAAAGATATCCACAACCGGCGGCCTGGCGATTGTCACCAGCCGCTGCAGCCTCGAATTGATCCAGAAAGTCCTGCGCGCCGGGATCCAGACCCTCGTCAGTCTGTCCGCACCCACCGGCCTCGCCGTGCAATGGGCCCGTCGCCACAACCTCAATCTCATCCACCTGCCGCAGAAGAATGCGCCGCGGGTGTATAGCCCAGAAATGGAGAAACACCCGTGAGCCAACACCATCAAGCCGACCAGAAACCCGTCCCGCGCTACAAGCCTTACAAGGGCGCAGCCGGCGGCTGGGGCGCACTGATCAGCGTGGCCCAGGCCTGGTTGACCAGCGATAACGCGCTGAAAAACCTGCGCATGATGCTCAAGACCAACCAGAACGGCGGCTTCGACTGCCCGGGCTGCGCCTGGGGCGATTCGCCGGAAAGCGGCATGGTCAAGTTCTGCGAGAACGGCGCCAAAGCGGTGAACTGGGAAGCGACCAAGCGTCGAGTGGACGCAAAGTTCTTCGCCAAGCACAGCGTCACCGCTTTGCTGGAACAGAGCGACTACTGGCTCGAGTATCAAGGTCGCCTGACCGAGCCGGTGGTGTATGACGCCGAAACCGATCGCTACAAACCGATCAGCTGGGACGATGCCTACGCGCTGATCGGCAAACACCTGCAAGCGTTGTCGAGCCCGGACCAGGCCGAGTTCTACACCTCGGGTCGCGCCAGTAACGAAGCGGCGTATCTGTATCAGCTGTTCGTCCGCGCTTTCGGCACCAACAACTTCCCCGACTGCTCGAACATGTGCCACGAGGCCAGCGGCGTGGCGCTCGCGCAAAGCGTCGGTGTCGGCAAAGGCACCGTGACCTTCGACGATTTCGAACACGCCGATGCGATTTTCGTCTGGGGCCAGAACCCGGGGACAAACCATCCGCGCATGCTTGAACCGCTGCGCGAAGCGGTGAAACGCGGTGCTCAGGTGGTCTGCATCAACCCGCTGAAAGAGCGCGGTCTGGAACGTTTCCAGCACCCGCAGCACCCGATCGAAATGCTCACCAATGGTGACAAGCCGACCAACACTGCCTATTTCCGCCCGGCACTCGGTGGCGACATGGCTGTGCTGCGCGGCATGGCCAAGTTCCTGCTGCAATGGGAGCGGGATGCGCAGAAGGCCGGTGCGCCGGCAGTGTTCGATCACGACTTCCTCAATGAACACAGCGTCAACGTCCTGGAATATCTCGGCGTCGTCGATGACACGCCGTGGGAGCAGATCGTCGCGCAGTCCGGCCTGACCCTGGTCGAGATCGAGCAAGCGGCGCGCATGTACGCCAAAGGCAAGAACGTGATCATGTGCTGGGCGATGGGCATCACCCAGCACCGCCATTCGGTGCCGACCATCCAGGAAATCGCCAACCTGATGCTGCTGCGCGGCAACATCGGCAAGCCCGGCGCCGGTCTGTGTCCGGTGCGTGGCCACAGCAACGTGCAGGGCGACCGCACCATGGGCATCAACGAGCGTCCGCCGGTGGCGTTCCTCGATTCCCTGGAACGGCGCTTCCAGTTCAAGGTGCCGCGCCACAACGGGCACAACGTGGTCGAAGCGATCCACGCGATGGCCGAAGGTCGCGCCAAGGTGTTCATCGGTCTGGGCGGCAACTTCGCCCAGGCCACGCCGGACAGCCCGCGCACCTTCCAGGCCCTGCGCAACTGCGACCTGACCGTGCAGATCAGCACCAAGCTCAACCGCAGCCACCTGGCCCACGGCAAGGACGCATTGATCCTGCCGTGCCTGGGCCGTACCGACATCGACATCCAGACCGAAGGCCCGCAAGCCGTCACCGTGGAAGACTCGTTCAGCATGGTGCACGCCTCCAACGGTCAGTTGCAGCCGCTGTCGAACCAGATGCGCTCGGAGCCGTCGATCATCGCCGGCATCGCCGCCGCGACCCTGGGCAGCAAACCGGTGGACTGGAACTGGCTGGTGGCCGACTACCGGCGCATCCGCGAACTGATCGCCGACACCATCCCGGGCTTCAAGGACTTCAACGAGAAGGTCAAGAACCCGGGCGGCTTCTACCTCGGCAACAGCGCCGGCGCGCGCAAATGGAACACCACGTCGGGCCGGGCCAACTTCAAACCGAATATGCTGCCAAAAGACCTGATTCACGAGCGCACCCGCGCCACCGGCAAACTGCCGGATCTGATCCTGCAATCGATGCGTTCTCACGATCAGTACAACACCACGATTTATGGTCTCGACGACCGTTATCGCGGGGTGAAGGGACAGCGTGATGTGCTGTTCGCCAACGAGGCGGACATCATTCGCCTGGGCTTCAAACCGGGGCAGAAGGCAGACATCGTGTCACTGTGGGACGATGGCCGCGAGCGTCGGGTAAAAGGCTTCACGCTGCTCGCGTTCGATATTCCGGCGGGTCAGGCAGCTGCCTACTATCCAGAGGTGAATCCGCTGGTGCCGCTGGAAAGTACCGGTGACGGCAGCCATACGCCGACGTCGAAGTTCATCGCCATTCGTTTGGAAGCGGCGAGCGAGACGGGGCTGATCATGGCCAAGTCGGCCTGATACAAAACTTTTCTACGCCCACAAAAAAGGCCGCTTTTGCATAAAAGCGGCCTTTGTGAAGTAGCTAAAGACCGGCCAAAATCGGTTAAGTTCCACCCAAAAATCAGTAACTTGCATAATTGTATACAAGTCGTGTTATTCGTCGGATTTCGATTGTCAGCCTTGTTACACAGCCTCAGGATCGCGCCGTCATCCCTTTGAGGCTCCTCTATGAAGTTCTCCCAGATTCTCTTGTTGTCCCTTGGCCTGGTCAGTGGCTTCGCTTCTGCCGGAGGCACCACCGAAGCAGGTGTGGGCGGCGCATTGGGCGGGGTTCTTGGCTCGGTCGTCGGTCAGTCTTTGGGCGGCAGCACAGGTTCAACCATTGGCGCGGCCCTGGGCGGCGCGGGTGGTAGCGCGGTTGGCGCCAACAAACACAGCCGTGGCGAAGCCGCCATTGGCGGTGCGCTGGGCGCAGCCGGCGGTAACGTGGTCGGCCGCAGCATGGGCGGCACCACCGGCAGCCTGATCGGCGCCGCAGCAGGTGGCGGCGCCGGTGGCGCGCTGGGTAACTACATGGGCAACGAGAGCAATCGCGAAGACCGTCATTACGATCGCGGTCGTGACCGTGGCCGCTACTACCGCGACGACCACCGTGGTCGTGGTCATGCCTACGGCCATCGCAAGCATCACCGCTACTACCGCGACTGAGGTCTGACCTCGTTGCCGGTACAGCCAGATCGCAGCTCCCCCGAGCTGCGATTTTTTTTGCCTGTCAGACCGCCAGCCGTTCCAGCGCTCCACGCAAGCCCGCCGGAATCGCCACCGGCTGGTTCGACGCACGATCAACGAATACATGCACGAAACGCCCGGCCGCACAGGCTTCATGCTCGCCAGCCTTGAACACCGCCAACTCGTACTGCACTGAACTATTGCCCAGTTTGCCGACCCGCAAGCCGACTTCGATCAAGTCCGGAAATGCAATCGAGGCGAAGTAATCGCAGGACGAACTCACCACAAACCCCACCACCTCGCCATCGTGGATATCCAGCCCACCGACCTGAATCAGGTAGGTGTTCACGGCCGTATCGAAAAAGCTGTAGTAGGTGACGTTATTGACGTGACCGTAGGCATCGTTGTCGTGCCAGCGCGTGGTGATCGGCTGGAAATGCGGGTAGTCGGTGCGTTGCGGCATCGGGTTGGACATCAGTGTCGATTCCTTGAGTGATCGGGCCAGTCTAAAGGTAAAAACCCTTTCCTCGCGCCGCCAGCTCCCCAATCAATTGTGCCGGCCGCCATTGATCGCCCTGCCGCGTTTCCAGTGCCAGCAACCGCTTGTGAATGTCTGCCAGCCCCTGATCGTCCGCCCAGGCCATCGGCCCGCCCCTCTCTGCCGGGAAGCCATAGCCGTTCAGGTAAACCTGATCGATGTCATGGGCCGACTCGGCAATCCCTTCCTGCAGGATTTTCGCGCCCTCGTTGACCAACGCCAGAAGGCAACGCTCAAGGATCTCCTCGGACCCGATGTCACGGCGATGAAACCCCAGACCTTCGCTGACGCTCAACACCAGCGCGTCCACCTCGGGGTCATGCTCGGCCTGACGACTGCCCGGCTCGTAGTGGTAGTAGCCGTTACCGGACTTCTGTCCGAACCGCCCCAGCTCGCACAAACGGTTATCCACTTGAACCTCTGGCGCGTCCTGGCCCTTGCCGGCCAGCTCCCGGGCACGCCACTCCAGGTCGATGCCAACCACGTCGTACATGCGAAACGGCCCCATGGCAAAACCGAAGCCCTGCAACGTCACGTCGATCTGCTGTGGCCAGGCCCCCTCGAGCAGCATCTTGCGCGCCTCGAGCACGTAAGGATGAAGCATGCGGTTGCCGATGAACCCGTGGCAGTTACCCGACACCACACTGACCTTGCCCATACGCTTGCCCAGCTCGAGAGCCGCTTCCAGCACGGCTGGCGAGGTTCGCGCACCACGGACTATTTCCAGCAGTTTCATGATGTGCGCCGGGCTGAAGAAATGCAGGCCCAGCACTTGAGTCGGCCGTCGTGTCGCGGCGGCAATTGCATCGATGTCCAGCGCCGAGGTATTGCTTGCCAGCAGCGCCTCCGGCTTCAGCAAGCCATCGAGCTCACGGAAGATCTTCTGCTTGAGCTCGAGATTCTCGTACACCGCTTCGATCACCAGATCGACATTGCGGATCGCCACATAATCCGCCGCCGTGCTGACCCTGGCGATTCGCGCATCGGCCTCGACCTGATCGATCCGCCCCTGACGCACGTTATGCGCATAGGTATCGGCGACCGCCTTCAGCGCCTGTTCGAGCATCTGCGGATTGTTGTCGACCCATTGCACTGACACGCCGGCGTTGGCCAGGCACATGACAATGCCGCGGCCCATGGTGCCTGCACCGATCACGGCAGCCTGGCGGATTTCGAAGGATGTCTGGCTCATGTTGTTCTCTTGTTGGAGATCCAAAGACAGCCTTCACCATAGTCAGCCACCGGGCATTTTTGAAGTTTATTGCCGTGATGATCGACATTCAGCGGATGGATTCGCCGCTTCAGAGATGCGCCTGAGCCCACGTCCGAACACTCGCGTAGGGATACTCCTCAAGCGCCGCATACCCGGCAATCGTCCGCGCCTTGAGCCTGGTGAACAGCGGCACACTGATCCCGCACAGAAACCGCGTCAGCCGCTCCGCCGAAGGCGCACTTCCGGTCTGTTGCTCGTGCCTGTGGATAAAATCGCCGCATAACGCCGGGAAACTTTTATCCACAAGCGCCGGCAATTCCGGAGGCGCCGGCAACCGGGCAATCTGCCCGTGACACACCGAGCAATGCCCGCACTGCTCGGGGGCGTTGTGATCACCGAAGTACTCCGCCAGTCGATAGCCCAGGCATCGCTCGGTGGCGAACAATTCGAGCATCGCGTGAATCCGCGCCACTTCGGTCTGTTCGTGGCGGGAGAAGTAATCATGCAGTTCGCCACTCAAGACCTGGCTGTCGAAGCTGCTGTGCAGCACGTTGTAGACCTCGGTCATCTGTTTGCTTTCCAGCTCGACCCAGCCCTTTTCCTGGAAGTAATCCAGCGCCTTCACCACGCGGTTGCGCTCAGCGGAATATTGCGTGTACATCGCCTCGAAATTCACCGTGGCCCAGGTCCGTGCGCGGCTCGAAGTCTGGATGATCGCTGCGACGAAATCCCTGCGCTCGCCCTCGAAACGCTCAAGCAACGCCTCGGGTTCCAGCAGGTATTTGAAGCGGTATTCGGCGTAGTACGCGTAGCGCGGGGCAATCAGCCCTCGCAGCTCCAGCTGCACCAGCAACGTCTTCAATGGCAGCGCACGGATGTTGCTCTGATCCGCCAGCGGCCCGAGCAAAAACTCCCACTGACCTTCAGGTGCAGCGGCCTGCAACTCGTCCAGCACATGGCGAATGCCATCGCGCTCCGGCGTGTCGCCGTAGACGAAGTTTTCCAGCACATTGAGGCTGTCACGGTTGGCCAGCACCAGGCAGTCGGAAGGTTGCCCGTCACGCCCGGCGCGGCCGATTTCCTGGCTGTAGTTTTCGATGGATTTGGGCAGGTCGAAATGCACCACGTTGCGGATGTCGCTCTTGTCGATGCCCATGCCGAACGCGATGGTCGCAACGATGCAATTGGACTGCCCACCCATGAAGCGCTTCTGGATCGCTTCCCGTTGTTCGTGGGGCAACCCGGCATGGTAAGCCTCGGCCTGAATGCCATGGCGCCCCAGATGCTCGGCAATGTGTTCGGCGGTTTTTTGCAGGGTGACGTAGACGATGCTCGGCTGGCCCTCCCGCTCGGCCATCCACTGCACCAGCCGTCGACGCTTGTCCTCACCGCGCACCGGCTCCACCAGCAGATTGAGGTTGGGCCGATAGAAACCGGTGGTCACCACATCCTCGGCGGCGATAGCGAATTTCGCCTGCATGTCGGCGATGACTTTCGGCGTTGCCGTGGCAGTCAGCAGCAAGGTCTGCGGGATGTTGAACTGGCGCTGGTAGTCCGGCAGCTTGAGGTAGTCGGGCCGGAAGTTGTGGCCCCATTCGGAGATGCAGTGCGCCTCATCCACCACCAGCAACGAGATCGGCACCTGCTGCAAAAAGTTGCGGAAGCGCTCGTTTTTCAGGCGCTCGACGGAAATCATCAGGATCTTCAGCTCACCCGAACGGGCACGGGCCATCACATCATTGGCGTCTTCACGGCTCTGTGCCGAGTCGATGCTCCCCGCCGAAATGCCGTGACGACGCAAGAATTCGAGCTGGTCCTGCATCAGCGCCAGCAACGGCGAGACCACCAGCGTCAGGTGTGGCAGCAGGAGCGCCGGCACCTGGTAACAAAGGGATTTGCCGGAGCCGGTGGGAAAGATCGCCGCCGCCGAACGCCCGGCCAACACAGCGCTGATCGCCGCTTCCTGTCCGGGTCGAAATTGTGGATAACCGAAAACCTGTTCCAGGGTGTTGTGCATTCGCTGTCACTCCGTTGACCGCTGTGATGCCAACAGCCTAGCGGGCGATCGCAGCGAATCGAGAAAAGGTCGGGGGGCAAATCGATACGGGATGATACAGCGTCGGCGGCCACGCCACGGGATCAAACAAATGAAACACTTTGTTCATCGCCGCATGAATCGAACCAAGGGTAATGTCCGTCACGCCTCGAGCCAGGACGGCCGATGCCCATGGATTTTTATCAAGGAGTGAACATGTCGAACCGTTTGAAACTGCCCTTCGCCCTGATCTTTGCATCCCTGTTACTGAGTGGATGTACGCCCTCTCCCGACAACTTCCCACCGCCGTGGGCGTCCGCCGTGACAACGGGTGAAACCTCTTCGGCCTGACACCCGCAAAAGCAACGTCAGGGCCGCAGGACGGCCACCCGCAGTTGCTCATCCAGTACCCGCTCATGCACGTCCAGGCTCTTGCTTGCCCATTGTGCATGGGCCGGGCTGATATCACCGGTGAATGCTGCCGCCAGTTGGCGCAGATCGGCGACGCTGCGCACCCGCGGGCAAAACGCCTGTTCGTCGCAATTCTGACTGGCGTTGCGATAGTTAGTGAGCAAGCGATCCCACAGACCGTCGCGCACTTGCCGGATCGACTTGAGCTGCATTTGCTGCACGCCCAGTCGTTGCTTGAGTCCCGTTTCGTCCAGCGCTTCGCTTGCCAACAGGGCCTTGCCGAAGATCAGCACTTCCGCGCGGGAAGCCGTATCGATGTCGTCCCGAGTGGTGAGCGCGTCCGGCCAGCCGCTGCGTTCCAGATTGGCAAGCGCCAACCCGTTGGCCGTATCGGAGGCCACTGCCACGCGACAACCACTGGCCCACAGCAAAATGATCGAGGCCATTCGTAGCCACTGCATACCTAATTCCCTTTAAGCGTGTGTCGGACATCTGGAAACGCCCTACGGATTCTGGCGCGCACCATACAGAGGTTTAACGGGAATCGCCCGACAAACACGTGGGAAATTTCGTAGATCAGGGTTTGGCTGTGAAAAAGCTTGAAAAATGCGTAGGGCAAATGCCCGAACCCCGGAAAAACCCCTACGAATTCTGTCCATCGTGGCTGTCTTGTTCCGCTCGAGGGCGTCCTTCTATAGTGGCCGGCGCAACTGAAAACACTGTGTTGGCCCGCCACAGCGACTTCGTAAAGGACACACCCGATCATGAACATGTTCAAACCGCTCAACACCCGATACCGCGCACTCTCTAGCAGCTATAGCGACACGCCCGTGCTGGTCATTGATACCGAAGCGAGCCATCGCGACCTCCTCAATGCCGCCGAACAGCGACTGCGTGCAGCCAACAACCTGCTGGAAACTCTTTACTGCCTGTGTTTCAAACAGGCTGATGTGAAAGACATCCCCAACATCGTCAATGCGCTTTATTTATTGACGCAGGACGGTTGTGATTTGCTGGAAGTTGCCAGACAACGGATAAATAATTAACACCACCAGACAAACTTACAAAGTTCGCAACAACCCATCGCTTCCAATACTGCAAAGTTCAGAACTAGCCTGTTTACTCTTTCATCAACCAAGAGCAACAACATGACTACGCTGACTATTTTCTTTTGCGGTACAGGTTCCACAAAGTTTGATAACGCCCACGAAAATTATTGGGATGGCGAACTGGTTTCCACACTCGCTTCCCATCACGCCGGTCGCGAGTTTGCCGAATGGATCGTGGTCGATGGCCCCGGCACCAGCAACCTGCAGGCCGATGACCTGTTCACCAAATCCAAGGACTATGGCCTCAGCGGAACCCTGTTCGGCAAGGGCTGGGAGGAAAACGTCCAGCACGCGATGAACATCATCAAAGGCCAATGCGACTGGCAGCGCGAGCAACTGACCGAAGCGGAATACAACCGCCTCAAGGCTGCGGGCATTCCGATTGAAGATGTAAAGGTCGAGGGTTCCTGGCTGTGGCGCAAATACAACTATGGCGAACGCAGCATCACACAACAGAAGTTACAGGAACAAATCATTAAAACGTTCCGCAAGGATGGTGTAATTCCAACGAAGGTCAATCTGGTGGGCTGGAGCCGTGGCGGCATTAGTTGCCATATGCTGGCCAATGCCATGTTCAACGACAGTGCGCTGAAAAACATTCCGGTGAATATCTTCGCCATTGATCCCGTGCCCGGTATCGGTAACTTTCAGGAACACCGGGTAAAGCTCAACTACAACGTGAAAGAGTACGTGGGCTTTTATGCACGAGACGAACGCTCCAAGGGTTTCAGCTGCGTCATTCCGCAAACCGCGACCGGCACCAAAACCAGCATTTTCCCCATGCCCGGGCGTCATGCCACCTTGGTCGGCAATGCTTCTGCCGATGGCGTCAGTGGTCCGAAGGTTGTAGCCGAACCTGGCCTGATCGTCCGTCACTTTGCCGAGGTGTGCCTGAAACGCTGGGGCACCGTGCTCGACAAGAACCTCAACCTCACCGACGCCGACCTGCAAAAGCACACCGCCGCCATCGTCAACGCGGCGGCGAAATACAAGGCCATGGAGAAGTGCTCCTACACCTGGTTCACCGAACTGGATCAAGGTGAACGCTACGTGTCGCTGGGCAGCAAAGGCGTCCCGTTCTCGACGGTGAAAGGCACGATCTACACCCCGGCGACCGGGCTTACGACGAGTGTGCTGGATGTTGAGGCGTATAGAGCGATTCGTTGAAAACCGTAATTGATCTGTAGGAACGGCCTGCTCGAATCTGCATCCCGTTCCTACACGTAGCGGCGCCTTGTCTTCTATCGGCGCCGTTAGGTCGAAACCTATAGTTGTGACTGTCGCTGCCAATTCAGCGGCTCGGGCTTGGTCACCCGATTGGATCATGCATTCGCGTCCGCTGTATGCTGCCGGCACTCAATTGCCAGCAGCGTTATGGTGGCTGTGTTTGGGACGCTTTCGAGCGTGCCGGGTATGTGCATGATCCTCACCGGTTGACCAACCCGAACACAGTCGCCTCCAGTCGCTTGGTCACGATTTGGTGGCTTCATTCGAAGCAATTGAGGATCTAAAAAATGAAATCATGGAACGAGCTCCACTCCGATCGCTACCGTCCACTCGACTCCAACCTCACTGACACCAAGCCCCTGGTCATCGACACCGATGCCAACCCGCAAGACATCCTCGAATGCGCCGTCCAGCGTCTGCGTGCCTCCAGCGACCTGCTGCAAACCCTCTACTGCCTCTGCTTCAAACACGCCGACGTCGAAGACATCCCGCACATCACCCACGCCCTCTACCTGCTGACCAAAGACGGCTGTGACCTGCTGCAAGTCGCCCAGCAGAAAATGCTCAACTGGAAAGCCCCGGCCTGAAGCTGAGTGATCGAATCGCTCTCAGGCATTACCTGAGAGCGATCTAAAAACAGCAATCAAACAATGGAGATTCTCGTGAGCAATTTTTTTATGAGCTGATGGAAAGCGTCAAACAGGCAGATGAAATCTTTCGCCGCGAGCACCGAACCGACTGCCAATCGAGTATCGATGGATTTCCCAAAGAACCCCATCAACCCAATGATAGGCAACACATATGTAAGCATCGAAAATCCCGACCGATCCGGGAACACGATTGCGCTACACTGGAACCCAGCACAAAGAGGCATATGACATGAGCGAGTTGACGTTCCAGCAAAAACAGGCTTATTACGACAAGGTCCGCCGGTCCAACTATCTGGCGAGTCTGCGGCTTGAAGGCTTTGACACCACCCGTGCCGACGCTGAAAAACCGCTTCCTTCGCGGGAATCGGTTATCGAAAAATATCGTCAAAACGGCCGTTAATGGTGGACAAGTACGGGGTTGGGCAAGACCCTTATTGTTACCCTGGCACCGATGTTTTGCGTAATTTGCTCAACATCCATTGTGAAGAACAGCTTCAAAAAGCAGAGCGAGAGCTCTCTGAAATCGCAATCAGCCGATTTCATCTTCTCCCCCCTCCTTATGACCTCAGCCGCTTGCAGCACGTCCATGAAGTGCTTTTTTGCGACGTCTATGATTGGGCTGGACTGCTGCGTACCGTTAACATCCAAAAAGGTGAAACATTTTTTTGCACGGCGGAGAGGATCCTCCCGGAAGCTCACAAAATTTTTCTCTCTATGGAACGCTCCGCATGGTTCGAGGGGCTGGAAAGATCAGATCTCGTAGTAAAAGTTGCCGAAGCCTACGGCGATCTGAACGTCATTCATCCTTTTCGTGAAGGCAATGGTCGTGCCCAACGCATTCTTTTTGAGCACATCATCATCAATGCTGGTTTTGCAGTAGATTGGTGGTTAATCAAGGATGAAGCCTGGATTCCGGCAAACATCGATGCTGTGGCATGCGATTACCGGGGCCTTGAGGCAATTTTTGATCGCTGCATTGGCGAAAAGCTTGCATCTTAAGTAGCAAAATTCTGGCAGTTCACACCGTTTCGTGCGGGAATACTGGTACTTACTCGATAACTGAACACCCACAAAAAAGCCGCCCTCAAGAGGCGGCTTTTTCATTCACCAGAACTAAGTATTACAACTTAGGCCCGGCAGCCTTGATCGAGTCGCTCACGTCGAACTTCTTGAAGTTCTCGATGAACAGACCGGCCAGTGCTTTGGCAGCTTCGTCGTACGCAGCCTTGTCAGCCCAGGTGTTGCGTGGGTTGAGCAGGTTGGTTTCGACGCCCGGTACGGCCAGTGGCACGTCCAGGTTGATGGTGTCCAGGTGTTCGGTTTCAGCACCGATCAGCGCGCCGCTCTGGATCGCTGCGATCACCGCACGGGTGGTCGGGATGTTGAAGCGTTTGCCGACGCCGTAGCCACCGCCGGTCCAGCCGGTGTTGACCAGGTAGACCTTGGAGCCGAAGCCCTTGATGCGCTTGATCAGCAGTTCGGCGTATTCGCCAGCCGGACGCGGGAAGAACGGTGCGCCGAAGCAAGTGGAGAAGGTCGACTTGATGCCGCTGCCCGAACCCATTTCAGTCGAGCCCACCAGTGCGGTGTAGCCGGACAGGAAGTGGTAGGCCGCCTGCTCGTTGTTCAGGATCGACACTGGCGGCAGTACGCCAGTCAGGTCGCAAGTCAGGAAGATCACAGCGTTCGGCTCGCCGCCCAGGTTCTTCTCGGAACGCTTGGCAACGTGCTCCAGCGGGTAGGCTGCGCGGCTGTTCTGGGTCAGGCTGACATCGGCGTAGTCGGCGTGCTTGGCATCGTCGATCACGACGTTTTCCAGCACGGCGCCGTGCTTGATGGCTTTCCAGATGACCGGCTCGTTCTTCTCGGACAAGTCGATGCACTTGGCGTAGCAACCGCCTTCGATGTTGAAGACAACACCTTCGCCCCAGCCGTGTTCGTCGTCACCGATCAGGTAACGGCTTTCGTCGGCCGACAGGGTGGTCTTGCCGGTGCCGGACAGACCGAAGAACAGGGTCACGTCGCCTGCTTCGCCGATGTTGGCAGCGCAGTGCATTGGCAGCACGTCGGAAGCCGGCAGCAGGAAGTTCTGCACCGAGAACATGGCTTTCTTCATTTCACCGGCGTAACGCATGCCGGCGATCAGCACTTTCTTCTGGGCGAAGTTGAGGATCACGCAACCGTCGGAGTTGGTGCCGTCACGCTCAGGCACGCACTCGAAGTTGGCGACGTTCAGCACTTGCCACTCTTCACGACCGGCCGGGTTGTACTGGGCCGGGTTGATGAACAGGCAACGACCGAACAGGTTCTGCCAGGCAGTCTGAGTGGTCATCTTCACGGCCAGGTAGTGATCTTCGGCCGCGCCTACATGCACGTGGGAAACGAAATGCTCTTGCGCGTTGTTGAACGCCTCGACACGAGCCCACAGCGCGTCGAACTTGTCGGCCGGGAACTTGCGGTTGATCGGGCCCCAGGCAATCGCGTCCTGGGTGGAAGGCTCTTCAACGATGAAACGGTCGACTGGCGAACGGCCGGTGCGGTGACCGGTGCGAACAACCAGAGCGCCGGTATCGGCAAGCTCGCCTTCACCGCGTTTCAGGGCTTCTTTTACCAGATCATCAACACTCAGATCGGTGTACACGGCGTTATTGGCTTGCGTCATGAGGTTCCCCGTCGGCCAGTGGCCGAGTGTGCTCCAAACGTTTTGTAGTAGAAAGTCGTGCACTACTACCGCGAAAAAAGTGGGCCGGATTATGCCAGAAAAGCCCAAAAAGAGTAGGGCCCTCCCGTCGTAACGGCGTTATTCCGTCGTTGAGCAGTGAATTTACCTGCGCTGAACCGTTTTAGTGCCGGGTATCTGACGGCGTCTCGACGCCCGCGCCAGCGAACAATTGAGCGATATCTGCCGCATCGAACAGGTAGCGCTGGTTGCAGAACTGGCAATCGATCTCGACGCTGCCACCCTGTTCGGCCACCAATTGCTGCGCATCTTCCAGACCCAGGCTGACCAGCGCATTGCCCGAACGCTCGCGGGAGCAACTGCAGTGGAAACGCAGTTTCTGCACATCGAACAGACGAACCTGCTCTTCATGGTAGAGGCGATGCAGAACCGTTTCGTTGTCCAGGCTCAACAGTTCATCAGCGGTCAGGGTGTTGCCCAGGGCGGTGATGTGCTGCCAGCTGGCGGCGCGTTCTTCTTCGTCTTTCAGGCGATCGGCCGGCAGTTGCTGCAGCAGCAGGCCACGGGCACGACGGCCGTCGGCGCAGAGCTTGAAGCGAGTGCCGACCTGCTGGGACATGACGAAGTAGTTGGTGAAGCAGTCGGACAGGGTTTCGCCGTCGAGATCGACGATGCCCTGATAACGCTGGCCTACGGTCGGGTCGATCGTCAGGGCCAGAACGCCGTTGGGCATCAGGTCGGCGAGGGTCGCGTCGGGGGCGATCAGGTCTGCCTCGTAACGGGCCAGCCCACGGATTTCACGCTCACTGGAGCACTCGATCATCAGCAGCGGAATCGGGCCTTCGGAACGCGCCTGAAGAATCAGCAAGCCATCGAATTTCAGAGTGCCCACCAGCAACGACGCGGCAGCCATGAATTCGCCCAGCAATTGCGCGACCGGCTCCGGGTACGGGTGCTTCGCGAGCACTTCGGCGTAGCTGCGTTCCAGCGACACCAGTTCGCCGCGCGTGTCGCTGTCATCGAAGATGAAGCGTTGGGTGTAATCGGTATCGAGGAAATCGGTCATAGGTCTAGGTATCTGATTTTAATGACAAAAAGGTTACAAAGAATGAAAATCCCGCGCTTCTGGCATCCATTTTGATGCCTATGTTCAGCCACGGGAGGCATTTTATGAACAATCCGGGTTTGTTCCAATCAAGGTGGAACCTCGGCCGGCTGGTTCTGTGCAATGCGGTGCCATTGGCACTACTGGCTTTCTGGTTATGGCCTACAGGGCAGATGCTGTGTGTGGTTTTCGACGAGTGGCTGTTCCGCTCACTCAATACTCCGCTGGCCAGCAACCCCATATGGCTCCACATCTGGGCAATTGCAAGTCTGCGCCCGTTCGACGTTGTCGTCGGACTGATTCTGCTGACGCTGTTGATCAAGGGCGACTGGGTGTTCAAGGCGATTGACGTACGTCGCGCGTTCTTCGGATTTTTCTCGATCCTGCTGCTGATGGTGGTGATCCGCGCGCTGTTTTCCAAATTCGCCGACCACATGGGCTGGCAGCACAACAGCCCTTCCATGGTGCTCGAAGGCGCCATCCATATGAGCGACTACTTCCCGCATCTGGAGAAAACCTTTGAGCTGAAGGATCGCTCCAGCCAGAGCTTTCCCGGTGACCACGCTTCGGTGCTGCTGATCTGGGCGTTGTTCATGGGCGTGTTCAGTCGCTCAGCCGGCCAGTTGCTGACGGTCTGGGGCCTGGCGCTGCTGTTCATGCTGCCGCGGCTGGTGGCCGGCGCGCACTGGGGCCAGGACGACTACATCGGTGGCCTGCTGCTGGCGGTGTGGGCGTTGGGCTGGGGCTATTACACGCCGTTTGCCTATCACGCGGCGAACTTCTGGCTGAAGGTCACGGCGCCGATCTTCAGGCTGCTGGGCAAGTTGCCGGTGATTTCACGGATGACCGTCGTGTCCGCACGATAATCGACGACCGCTGAAAAAAAATCGCAGCCTTTGACGAGTCTTGAGTCAGGACCGGCAGGCTGCGATTTTCTATTCTCCACCACTGTTCCCACGAAATTTAAACAGATCCCGGCGCTGTTTCTTGCTCGGTTTGCCATCGGTAGTCACGCCCAAGGCGCCCGCCTTGCGCATCGCCGCAGCCGCCTCTCGCTTGGCGATACTGGCCTCGGTCTCGGCATACAGCGTCTGCGCTTCCGGCGCGCCACGACGCACGATCGACAGGGCTTGCACCACAACAGTCTTTTCATCGAAGCCGGTGCGAATCTCGAATTCATCGCCGATGCGTGGCTCTTTGCCAGGCTTGCAGCGCTCTCCCCGACAATGCACTTTGCCGCTTTCAATGGCGGCTTTGGCCAAGGCCCGTGTTTTATAAAAACGCGCGGCCCACAACCATTTATCGAGACGGACCTTGTCGTCCTCTTCGCTTTTTTGTGCCATGGAATTTCCTCATTCTGAAATATTGATGAACTGTACTACCGTTTCTGTCGTGCCATGAATTGCACCGTCCCGGATTACAATGCGCACATTCCGGGGCGTGCTTGAGATGGCGCCAATCCGGGCCGTAGATATCTGTCGCCTTTTAACCACTATTCTGCGTGAATACCGCAAATCCGGCCCCCTGCGGGCTGATCGGTTTTCACCGGTTGAGCATTTTTTTGAAGACATTTGACCATTTGACCGTTGTCGGTCTGCGCGAGTGGGTGGCGCTCCCGGATCTGGGAGTCGCGGGCCTTCGGGCGAAAATCGACACCGGCGCCAGCACCTCCAGCCTGCACGCCACCGACATCGAGCCGTTCGAACGGGACGGCGAGAAGTGGGTGCGCTTCACCGCGCATCTGGGCACGGTGGTGCAGTTGCGCCACCGGCGTTGCGAAGCGCCGCTGGTCACCCGCAAGACCATCAAGAGTTCCAACGGCCAGGCCCAGGTGCGCTATGTGATCAGCACCACCCTGGCCCTCGGTGATCGGGTCTGGCCGGTCGAGTTCACCCTCGCCTGCCGCAAGTCCATGCGCTATCGCCTGTTGCTCGGTTCCAAAGCCCTGATCGACGGCCAGTTGGTGGTCAATCCGGGCATCAAATATGTACAAGACAAGCCGGTGTTCCCGGTATCTACCTCCTCCACAGGTGTTGCATGAAGATCGCTGTGCTGTCGCGGAATCCGCGTCTGTATTCCACCCGCCGTCTGGTCGAAGCCGGAACCGAACGCGGGCATGAAATGGTAGTGATCGACACCTTGCGCGCCTACATGAACATCGCCAGCCACAAGCCGCAGATCCACTATCGCGGCAAGCCGCTGGAAGGCTTCGATGCGGTGATCCCGCGGATCGGCGCTTCGGTGACGTTTTATGGCTGCGCGGTGCTGCGTCAGTTCGAAATGATGGGGGTGTTTCCGCTCAACGAATCGGTGGCCATCGCCCGTTCCCGGGACAAGCTGCGTTCGCTGCAACTGCTGTCACGCCGGGGCATCGGCCTGCCGGTGACCGGGTTCGCCCACTCGCCGGACGACATTCCCGACCTGATCGACATGGTCAACGGCGCGCCATTGGTGATCAAGGTACTGGAAGGCACCCAGGGCATCGGCGTGGTGCTGTGCGAAACCGCAACGGCGGCGGAGTCGGTGATCGAGGCCTTCATGGGCCTGAAGCAGAACATCATGGTGCAGGAATACATCAAGGAGGCCGGCGGCGCCGACATTCGCTGCTTCGTGGTCGGTGACAAGGTGATCGCGGCGATGAAACGCCAGGCCAAGCCGGGTGAATTCCGCTCCAACCTGCACCGGGGCGGCAGCGCCAGCCTGATCAAGATCACTCCGGAAGAACGCATGACCGCATTGCGCGCCGCCAAGGTCATGGGCCTGGCGGTGGCGGGTGTAGATATCCTGCGTTCGAATCACGGGCCGCTGGTGATGGAAGTGAACTCCTCGCCGGGGCTGGAAGGGATCGAGACCACCACCGGCAAGAATGTGGCGGGGATCATCATCGAGCACCTTGAGAAGAATGGCGGGCCGAACATGACTCGCACAAAAGGCAAGGGCTAGAGCGAAGAGCAAGAGCCCCTCACCCTAACCCTCCCGAAGCGTCGGACCGCCCAAAGGGAGAGGGGACTGATTGGGGGATATTGAAGAAGTACGCCGACTTGAACGAGCACAGTTGAATCCATAATCGACCTGATTTTGCAGGTCGATACATGACGGAAGACTCCTCGGTCGGCCCCCTCTCCCTCCGGGAGAGGGCTGGGCGGGCGGCGTTCCGATGAGGGCGAGCTTTTGATCTACACCGCATCCCGCGGCAGCATCAATCCCAGCGGCAACCGAACCCGTGCTTCCAACCCGCCGCCGGAGCGGTTGCGCAACTCGACATTGCCGCCGTGCATCGAAGCAATCCGCTTCACGATCGCCAGGCCCAGTCCGGTGCCCTTCCCGCCCCGCGCCCGATCGCCTCGGGTGAACGGGTTGAAGATCGCTTCAAGCTCCGACGGGTCAATCCCCGCCCCACGGTCCATCACGCTCAGCACCACGTACGGCGCGCTGGTGTCGCCGGACACATAGGCTGCGACATCCACGCTACCGCCGGCATGGTTCAGTGCGTTGCCGATCAGGTTGTTCAGCAGACGCTTCATCGACACCCGACGCAGCGGGAACGGCTGGATCGGCTCCAGACGCAAGCGCACTTTCTCTTCGCTCTGGTTGTATGGTGCCGCGACTTCGCGCACCAGATCGCTCAGGTCCACTTCTTCCACGGATTCGTCCCGACCATCGCGAATGAACGCGAGGAACTGGTCGAGAATCGCATCCATGTCTTCAATGTCGCGCACCATGTCGTCGGTCAGGTCGGTGCGGTCGCCCATCAATTCCAGCGACAGTCGCAGGCGGGTCAACGGCGTACGCAAGTCATGGGAAACCCCGGCGAGCATTAGCTCGCGCTCACGCCCGGCCTGTTCGACGTCTTCAGCCATCTGGTTGAAGGCACGATAAACCTCGGTCATTTCGCTGGGTGTATCGCTGATCGGCAGGCGCACGCTGCGGCCCTGACCGAGTTGCCGGGCGGCATACACCAGACGCTTCAATGGCTGGTTGAGCTGACTGACAAAGATCCAGGCCGACGCGGTCGAGAGCAGACCGATGGCGAGGAACCAGCCGAGCACGTTCCAGATTTTCTGGCCGCGCAACGGATGGGGATACAACGGTACTTTCAGCCAGCCGTCACCCAGGCTCGGCGCGCGCACCCATAACGCCGGCGGCGAATGCATGCGCAGTCGAACCTCGGTGTCCGCCCCCAGTTCCGCCTGCATCTGCCGCTGGTAGATTTCACTGTACGGCCAGTGTTGTTCGCCTTCCGGCACACCGGCACCGACCACCCGGATCAGGGTCGCGGCATCGGCGATCTTCGCGCGGTTTTCTTCATCGGCGGCCCAATAGGCACGCAGCGTCAGGGCAACACCGTGGCTGTATTGGCGATCCACCAGCACGTCCTCGTTCATCAGCAGATAAACCAGGGTCAGTGCCTTGGAAAACAATACGACGATGAGCACCAGCCAGAGGGTGCGGGAGAAGAAACTTTGGGGGAACCAGACAGGGGTTTTCATGGATAACCGCTACGCACTTGCAGGAGCGAGCAATGCTCGCATATTGCGGATAACGAGTCTGCGGAGCCGGCGCTTTCGACCGTTTCCCGCAGACCCGCTCCTACAAATCACCCGTCACTTGGTGGAGTTGCCATCCGGCACGAACACATAACCCACGCCCCAGACAGTCTGGATGTAGCGCGGCTTGGACGGATCGGGTTCGATCATCCGGCGCAGACGGGAAATCTGCACGTCGATGGAACGCTCCAGAGCATCCCACTCCCGGCCACGGGCCAGGTTCATCAGCTTGTCGCGGGTCAGCGGCTGACGGGCGTTCATCACCAGGGCCTTGAGTACCGCAAACTCACCGGTGGTGAGCATGTGCACTTCGTCGCCGCGCTTGAGTTCGCGGGTGGCCAGGGACAGCACGTAGTCGCCGAACGTGACGTTCTCTTCTTCACTGCCCGGCGCGCCCGGCACCGGTGCGGCCTGACGGCGCAGTACGGCTTTGACGCGGGCCATCAGCTCGTCCGGGTTGAACGGCTTGGCCAGGTAATCGTCGGCGCCCAGTTCCAGGCCCTTGATCCGGCTCAGCTCGTCGCCCTTGGCGGTGAGCATGATGATCGGGATCTGGTTGTTCGCGCCACGCAGGCGACGGCAAGCGGTCAGGCCGTCTTCGCCCGGCAGCATCAGGTCGAGAACGACCAGGTTGAACACTTCACGGGACAGCAGACGATCCATCTGCTCGGTGTTCGGTACGGCGCGGGCACGGTAGCCCTTGCTGACGAAGAAGCGTTCCAGCAGGCTGCTCAGCCCCGGATCGTCGTCAACAATAAGAATTTTTTCGCCTTCAGCAGTTTGTGCAGTGCTGCTCATTGGATGCTCCTTTTAGCTCGGCGCGCATTATGGCGTAGCTGCCGTTATACGCACCGTGTGCATTGTTAGCAGATTTTTCCTTCACTGCCAGAAAACCGGGGCTTGAGCCTACAGACCGTGTCGCCCCCGAATGACAGAACGCCGGTTATAATGCGCGGCCTTTTGTGCCAGGCAACGTCTGAATCGTTACCGCAGGTGGCCGTCCTTTATTTTCCGGGTGGCCGCAGTAATTGTTCGATTTCACGGGTCAATGGGATGCCTTTTGACCCAGGCAGCGGCAAGCGTCAGGCCGCCCCACCAGACTCCGGGCCCTTATTTATGCGCCTGCGAGCCTGCTTTCACAATTTGTCAGGTGGTTTTATGGACAGCATCAACAGCCGCATCGCCGAGGAACTCGGCGTACGCCCGCAACAGGTCGAAGCGGCCGTCGCGCTACTCGATGAAGGCTCTACCGTTCCCTTCATCGCCCGTTACCGGAAAGAAGTGACCGGCAGTCTCGATGACACTCAGCTGCGTCATCTGGAAGAACGTCTGCGCTACCTGCGAGAACTCGACGAACGGCGCATCAGCATCCTTTCCAGCATCCAGGAGCAGGGCAAACTCACCCCTGAGCTGGAGCGCGAAATCAAACTCGCCGACACCAAGACCCGCCTCGAAGACTTGTACCTGCCGTACAAGCAGAAGCGCCGCACCAAGGGCCAGATTGCCCTGGAAGCCGGCCTCGGCGAGTTGGCCGACGGCCTGTTCAACGACCCGTCGCTGGCCCCGGAAGCCGAAGCCGCACGCTTCGTCGACGCCGAAAAAGGCGTGGCCGACGCCAAGGCAGCACTGGAAGGCGCCAAATACATCCTCATGGAGCGCTTCGCCGAAGACGCCAACCTGCTGGACAAACTGCGCAACTATTTGAAGCAGGAAGCCACCCTCAGCGCCCGCGTGATCGCCGGCAAGGAAGAGGAAGGCGCCAAGTTCCGCGACTACTTCGAACACGACGAACCACTGAAAAGCATGCCGTCGCACCGCGCGCTGGCGATTTTCCGTGGCCGCAACGAAGGCATTCTCAGCTCCGCGCTGAAAGTCGGCGAAGAACTGCCGGGCACCCTGCACCCGTGCGAAGGCATGATCGGCCAGCACGTCGGCATCCAGAACCAGAACCGTCCGGCCGACAAATGGCTGGGTGAAGTGGTGCGCTGGACCTGGAAAGTCAAGCTCTACACCCACCTGGAAACCGATCTGCTCGGTGAGCTGCGCGACGGCGCCGAAACCGAGGCGATCAACGTGTTCGCCCACAACCTGCACGACCTGCTGCTGGCCGCCCCGGCCGGACCGCGCGCCACCCTGGGCCTCGACCCGGGCCTGCGTACCGGCTGCAAGGTCGCGGTGGTCGACTCCACCGGCAAGCTGCTGGATCACGCCACGGTTTACCCGCACGTGCCGCACAACAAGTGGGATCAGACCATCGCCATTCTGGCCGCCCTGTGCGCCAAGCACTCGGTCGACCTGATCGCCATCGGCAACGGCACCGCCAGCCGTGAGACCGACAAACTGGCCATCGAGCTGATCAAAAAATATCCGGCGATGAAAATGACCAAGGTCATGGTTTCCGAAGCCGGTGCATCGGTGTATTCGGCATCGGAACTGGCAGCCAAGGAATTCCCGGATCTGGACGTATCGATCCGTGGCGCCGTGTCCATCGCCCGCCGTCTGCAGGATCCACTGGCCGAGCTGGTGAAGATCGATCCGAAATCCATCGGTGTCGGCCAGTATCAGCACGACGTGTCGCAGCTGAAACTGGCGCGCGGTCTGGACGCCGTGGTCGAGGACTGCGTGAACGCCGTGGGCGTGGACGTGAACACCGCCTCCGTGGCGCTGCTGGCACGGATCTCCGGCCTCAACGCGACCCTGGCGCAGAACATCGTGACTCACCGTGACGAGCACGGCGCGTTCAAGACCCGCGCCGCGCTGAAGAAAGTCGCGCGTCTGGGCGAGAAAACCTTCGAACAGGCCGCCGGCTTCCTGCGCGTGATGAACGGCGACAACCCGCTGGACTCCTCGGCCGTTCACCCGGAAGCCTATCCGCTGGTGCAGCGCATCGCCGCTGAAACCGACCGCGACATCCGCTCGCTGATCGGCGACGCCTCGTTCCTCAAGCGTCTGGATCCGAAGAAATTCACCGACGAGACCTTTGGTCTGCCCACCGTCACCGACATCCTGCAGGAACTGGAAAAACCGGGCCGCGACCCGCGTCCGGAGTTCAAGACCGCCGAGTTCCAGGAAGGCGTCGAGGACCTGAAGGACCTGCAACTGGGGATGATCCTCGAAGGCGTGGTGACCAACGTGACCGCGTTCGGCGCGTTCGTCGACATCGGCGTGCACCAGGACGGTCTGGTACACATCTCGGCACTGTCGGAGAAGTTCATCAAGGATCCGCGCGAAGCGGTGAAGGCCGGTGACGTGGTGAAAGTGAAGGTCATGGAAGTCGACATCCCGCGCAAACGCGTCGGCCTGTCGATGCGCATGAGCGACACGCCGGGCGAGAAGATCGACGGTGCCCGTGGTTCGCGTCCGGGCTCGGCGCCACGCCAGTCGCAGGGTTCGGCTCCGCGCAAGGAAAGCACCCCGGCGGCTCCGGCGAACAACGCCATGGCGTCGCTGTTCGCCAACGCCAAGCAATTGAAGAAACGCTGATGGAGATTCCGGCCGGGCTCGTCGAGAGCGCGTTTTTCAAGCTGTTGGGCTGCCGCCTGCACAGCCTGGAAACCGGGGTGGCGCAAGTCGCCCTGGTGCTGGAACCGGAACTGCGCAACCGCGGCGGCAAGCTGCACGGTGGCGCGCTGTTCAGTCTGGTCGATATCGCCATGGGGCTGGCCTGTTCCAGCACCCACGGCTTTGACCAGCAGAGCGCGACCATCGAGTGCAAGATCAACTACATCCGCGCCGTCTCCGAAGGCGAGGTGATGTGCACGGCGCGGGTGATCCACCCGGGCCGGCGCACGCTGGTGGTCGAAGCAGACGTGATGCAGGGCGACAAACTGGTCGCAAAAGCGCAAGGCACGTTCGCTGTCCTGTAGCTACTCGTCATCGATTTGAGTTAATTTCGGCGCTGTGATCGCAGCGTCGAGCTTTTCTGTGGGAGCGGGCTTGCCCGCGAATGGGGCGTATCAGCCAGTATCAACTTGTCTGACACACCGCTTTCGCGGGCAAGCCCGCTCCCACAGGGACTGCGTAATCTTCGCGTGCATCGGCCAGATTCAGGGAGTGAAGTTGGCGTTTCAACGGGGGCTTCAGAGCCCGATAAACCAGGCGAAAACGCCAGTTTCAACTTCACCCTTGTAGACCGTCCTGCCCACCCCCATATTGGGGCGACTGACGCGTGAAGGAATCCAAATTGAGCGAACTTCTCAACCGCCGCCTGGCTCTGCTCGGTGAGCGCGCCAACCTCTCTCTGCTCGAACAGTGCCTGCACGGCATCGAACGTGAATGCCTGCGCGTGACCGGCGAGGGTCGACTGGCGCAAACGCCGCACCCCGAAAGCCTGGGTTCCGCGCTGACCAACGAACAGATCACCACCGACTATTCCGAGTCGCTGCTGGAATTCATCACGCCTGCCCTGCCCGATCCGGCCGATACGCTGGCGAGCCTGGACAAGATTCATCGCTTCGCCTACAGCAAGCTCGGCAACGAGTACCTGTGGAGTCCATCGATGCCGTGCCCGTTGCCGGCCGAGGAAGACATCCCGATCGCCTATTACGGCACCTCCAACATCGGTCAGCTCAAGTACGTCTACCGCAAAGGCCTGGCCCTGCGTTACGGCAAGACCATGCAGTGCATCGCCGGGATTCACTACAACTTCTCCCTGCCGGAAAAGCTCTGGCCGCTGCTGAAAGCAGCCGAAGGCTTCGTTGGCACCGACCGGGATTTCCAGTCGTCGTCCTATATCGCGCTGATCCGCAACTTCCGCCGCTACAGCTGGCTGCTGATGTACCTGTTCGGTGCTTCGCCGGCGCTGGACGCGGGGTTCCTGCGCGGCCGTTCGCATCAGCTGGAACAACTGGATCCGGACACGCTGTACCTGCCCTACGCCACCAGCCTGCGCATGAGCGACCTCGGTTACCAGAGCAACGCCCAGGCCGGCCTGACGCCGTGCTACAACGACCTGGCCAGCTACACCGACAGCCTGCGCAAGGCGGTGGCCACGCCATACGCGCCGTACGTTGAAGTCGGCACGCACCAGGATGGCGAGTGGGTGCAACTGAACACCAACATCCTGCAGATCGAAAACGAGTACTACTCCAACATCCGCCCGAAACGCGTGACCTACACCGGCGAGCGGCCGATCCAGGCCTTGATGGCCCGTGGCATCCAGTATGTAGAAGTGCGCTGCCTGGACATCAACCCGTTCCTGCCGATGGGCATCGACCTCACCGAGTCGCGCTTCCTCGACGCATTCCTGCTGTACTGCGCGCTGAACGACAGCCCGCTGCTGACCAACATCAGCTGCGGCAACGCCACGTCGAACTTCCTCAGCGTGGTCAAGGAAGGTCGCCGTCCGGGCCTGCAATTGCAGCGTGACGGCCAACCGGTCGACATGAAGGAATGGGCGGCGGATCTGCTGGAAAAAATCGCTCCGCTGGCCGCGTTGCTGGATCAAAGCCATGGCGGCGATGCCCACAGCAAGGCCCTCGATGCGCAACTGGCCAAGGTCAAGGATTCGTCCCTGACGCCTTCGGCCCAGGTGCTGGCAGCCATGGCCGAGCACAAGGAAAGCTTCGCGCAATTCTCCCTGCGCCAGAGCCAGGCCCACGCCGAGTTCTTCCGCAGCGAGCCGTTGGCAGCTGACGAACAGGCGAAGTTTGAAGAACTGGCGCGCTCGTCGCTGGCGCAACAGGCCGAGCTGGAGCAGAACGAGGTTGGCGATTTCGACGTGTTTGTCGGGTCGTATCAGGCGAGTATTCTGGCGATCAGTAACTGAAAAGCCCCTCACCCTAACCCTCTCCCGGAGGGAGAGGGGACTGACCGAGTTGTTGGTGCGAAGTACGCCGACTTGAAATACCGAGTCGAACTCCGAATTTGAAAAGCCCCCGATCGGCTCCCTTTCCCCTCGCCCCCTGGGGGAGAGGGTTGGGGTGAGGGGGAAAAGATCTCAAGTCATACCCAAAACTCAAACGCCCCCCAATACCAGCGAGCCTTAGATTTTTCCGCTCATAAGCTAAGTCTAAAAAGTTATTTATTTTTAGTTTCTTAGATCATTTAGTCTCCTTTCACGCCGACGCTCGGTCGCCTGATATGGAGCTCTTCAATGAAACTGAATGTCCCGCTTCGCCTGCTGGCCGTGGCCTCTCTGGCCGCTGCGAGTTTCCTGGCCCAGGCCGCCGACCTTACCGTTGCCTACCAGACCACCGTTGACCCGGCGAAAGTCGCCCAGGCCGACGGCGCCTATGAAAAAGCCACCAAGGCCGACATCAGCTGGCGCAAGTTCGACAACGGTGCGGACGTTATCTCGGCCATCGCTTCGGGCGACGTGCAGATCGGCTACCTCGGTTCCAGCCCACTGACCGCAGCCGTCACCCGCAAAGTCCCGGTGGAAACCTTCCTCATCGCCACCCAGATCGGCGCCGCCGAAGCACTGGTCGCCCGCGACGGCTCCGGCATCAAGACGCCGCAGGATCTGGTCGGCAAGAAAATCGCCGTGCCGTTCGTGTCCACCGGTCACTACAGCCTGCTGGCCGCGCTGAAGCACTGGAACATCGATCCTTCGAAAGTCACCGTTCTCAACCTCGCCCCGCCGGCAATCATTGCCGCGTGGAAACGCGGTGACATCGACGCCACCTACGTCTGGGATCCGGCGCTGGGCGTGGCCAAGGAAAACGGCAAAGTGCTGATCACCTCCGGCGAGCTGGCCAAGTTCGGTGCGCCGACCTTCGACGCCTGGATCGTGCGCAAGGACTTCGCCGAGAAGCACCCGGAAATCGTTACCGCTTTCGCCAAGGTCACCCTCGACGCCTACGCCGACTACCGCAAGGATCCGAAGGCCTGGATCGCCAATCAGAGCAACGTCGACAAACTGGTGAAGCTCTCCGGCGCCAAGGCCAGCGACATTCCATTGCTGCTGCAAGGCAACGTCTACCCGCTGGCGGCGGATCAGGTCAGTGACCTCGGCGCGCCGACCACCAAAGCCATCACCGACACCGCTGCGTTCCTCAAGGAGCAAGGCAAGGTCGAAGCGGTACTGCCGGACTACGCGCCGTACGTCACCCCCAAGTACATCACCAACTGATCGGGAGTTAACTGCGATGGCCTTGCTACAGCTGGAGCGCATCAGCGCACAGTATCCCGGCAGCCCGGAACCGGTACTGTCCGACATTTCCCTGACCCTCGGCCCTCAGCAATTGCTGGTGGCCCTCGGCCCGTCCGGCAGTGGCAAGACTTCGCTGTTGAACCTGATTGCCGGTTTCGTCGAACCGAGCGCCGGGCGCATCACCCTCGACAACGTGCCGGTCAAAGGCCCGGGCGCCGAGCGCGGCGTGGTGTTCCAGGACGACGCCCTGCTGCCCTGGCAGGATGTGCTGGCCAACGTTGCCTTCGGTCTCGAACTGGCCGGTGTGGCCAAGGACAAACGCGAACAGATCGCCCGGGAAATGCTCGCGCTGGTCGATCTTTCGGGTTTTGAAAAGCGTCGCATCTGGCAGCTCTCTGGCGGCCAGAAGCAACGTGTCGGCCTCGCCCGCGCCCTAGCCGCCGACCCGCGCGTTTTGCTGATGGACGAACCCTTCGGTGCCCTCGACGCCTTCACCCGCGAACAGATGCAGGAGTTGTTGCTGCAAGTCTGGCAACGCACCGCCAAACCGGTGTTCCTGATTACCCACGACATTGAAGAAGCGGTGTTCCTCGCCACTGACCTGATTCTGCTCGCGCCGAATCCGGGGCAGATCGTCGAGCGCCTGCATCTCGACTTCGGCCAGCGCTACGCCGCCGGCGAATCGGCACGCTCGATCAAGTCCGATCCGCGCTTCATCGAAACCCGTGAACACGTGCTGGCCAAAGTGTTCTCGCAACGCAGCGCCGTTCAGCGGCAGGAGCGCGCATGAGCAGTTACGACGTTTCCGCCACCGCAGTAAAACCCGCCGCCACGTCGGTGGTGATTCCCGTGCGGCGCAGCCTCAGCACCCGCTGGATCAGCCTGCTGACCTTGTTCGCGTTGCTGGTGATCTGGTGGGCGGTGACCGCCACCGGTCTGATCGAACCGTTGTTTCTGCCGCCGCCCTCGGCCGTGTTGCAGAAAGGCTGGTTGCTGGCCACCAGCGGCTACATGGATTCGACACTGTGGCAGCATCTGGGCGCGAGCCTCAGCCGCATCGGTCTGGGCCTCGGTTTTGCGATTCTGACTGCGGTGCCGGTGGGCATCGCCATCGGCGCCAACCGCATCGCCCGTGGCGTGCTCGATCCGCTGATCGAGTTCTACCGGCCGATTCCGCCACTGGCTTATCTGCCGCTGATCGTGATCTGGTGCGGCATCGGCGAGTTGTCGAAAGTGCTGCTGATCTACCTGGCGATTTTTGCCCCGATCGCGATTGCCACCGCGACCGGCGTGCGCACCGTCGACCCGGCCAAACTGCGCGCCGCGCAATCGCTGGGCGCGACTCGCGCGCAACTGATTCGCCACGTGATTTTGCCCAGCGCTCTGCCGGACATTCTGACCGGGGTACGCATTGGTCTGGGTGTCGGCTGGTCGACTCTGGTCGCCGCCGAACTGATCGCGGCCACCAGCGGCCTGGGCTTCATGGTGCAGTCGGCCGCGCAATTTCTGGTCACCGATGTGGTGGTGCTGGGGATTCTGGTCATCGCCCTGATCGCCTTCGCGATGGAGATGGGCCTGCGCGCCATGCAACGCAAACTGGTGCCGTGGCACGGCCAGGCCCACTGATTTTTCAGCACTGACTACCCCGACAGTTTCGGGGCCCCGGAATTGAAGAGAACCACCATGAGCAGCCTGAACATCACCCCGTTAAGCTCAGCCCTCGGCGCACAGATCAGCGGCGTCGATATCAGCCAGCCGCTGAGCCTGGAACAGCGCGACGCCATCGAGCAGGCACTGCTCAAATATCAGGTGCTGTTTTTCCGCAATCAGCCGATCGAGCCGTCGCAACAGGCGCGCTTCGCCCTCTATTTCGGCGACCTGCACATTCATCCGATCTACCCGAACGTACCGGAACAACCGGAAGTGCTGATCCTCGACACCGCCGTCACCGACGTGCGCGACAACGCGATCTGGCACACCGACGTCACATTCCTGCCGACCCCGGCCATGGGCGCGGTGCTCAGCGCCAAGCTGTTGCCGGAGTTTGGTGGCGACACGCTGTGGGCCAGCGGGATTGCTGCGTACGAAGCGCTGTCGGCACCGATGAAAGCGATGCTCGAAGGGCTGACCGCGACTCACGACTTCACCCGCTCGTTTCCGCTGGAGCGTTACGGCAATACGCCGGAGGCACTGGCGCAGTGGGAAGAGGCACGGCGCAAGAATCCACCGCTGTCGCATCCGGTAATTCGTACACACCCGGTGAGCGGGCGCCGTTCGCTGTTCGTCAACGAAGGCTTCACGTCGAAGATCAATGAGTTGTCGGAAACCGAGAGTGAAGCGGTGCTGAAATTCTTGTTCGCCCACGCGACGCGGCCGGAATTCACCATTCGCTGGCGCTGGCAGAAGGATGACATCGCGTTCTGGGACAACCGCGTGACGCAGCATTACGCGGTGGATGATTACCGTCCGGCGCGGCGGGTGATGCAGCGGGCTACGGTGTTGGGGGATGTGCCATATTTCAGGTGAAAGCCTCGGCAAGAAAACTCGCCATTCTAAAATGTTCCGCTTGTCGGAGCACTGTACAAAAGAACAGCCACCGCTTTCATAACGAATAAAAATGACGTAAAAATCCGCTTACCGAATAGTAAGTGGTGAATCGCATGGTCACAAAAGAAGAAATCCAGGGTTTCATTCGTGCGCAGGTCGACAGGGAGTTCTTTGATGAACTTGAGGTCTTGATCCCACAAACATTTCAAAAGGCGGCCAAGGAGGTTGAAGACCTCCTGATTCACACGCCCCCGGAAGACTTGCGAGGTCATCTGCGCCATTCACTTGTTCAGGAAGCCTTGGCTGGGATGAAGCGCTGGAATCCTATCGTCAAGAGCACGGATCCAAAAGGGCATAACTACGTGCTTTTGGAATTGGGAAAGCTGCGCATCACAGCCGTTGTATTGCCTTGGCAGAAAGAAATCCGAGCTGCCAAACACCGCAATGAACTCAAAACGTTGAATGAGTCACTAGCCTCAATTCAAATGGATTGGATTGACGGGCTCGCGCACACGGTTACCGAACAACTGATTCATGCGCTTGTCGTAGTCCATGCACCACCACCTCGTTCAGCAGATCAATCAGAACCCGTTGCAATCATGATGGCGGTGCCCTATTTCAACGGGAAAGGTTTCCACATGGATTGCACATTTGAGGAGCTGCTTCAGAGCTATTCTGATAATCAGGCTACTGATCAGAAACCGATTGAATTGGTGAAATTGCGAGATAAGATGCGCCGCGCCGAAGACGTTGAAGATCAAATTGATGATGAGAAAAATTCCAAGAGGTGAAGCATGAGAACTGGAGTCGCGGGCTTCCAGTCCGAGCGTCTCAAGCAGTTACGGCTCACGTTTGGCATCACCCAAACCGCGTTAGCCGAAATGGTGGGGCGCGCCTCTGGAAACATCTCCAAATGGGAAAACGGGGTGCAGGTTCCTGAGGCCGATGCTTTCCAACGACTATGTGAGGTCTTCGGCGTCAGTGAGAATTGGCTACTTGAAGAACAAATCGTAACGAGTGAGCGTACGCCGTTCTTTTTTCGATCTCAGGTAAGTGCCACGGCAAACGCCAGGGAAATAGCGGAAGTACGCCTGGAATGGCTTCAGGACGTCTCGTATAAGCTTCAGGAAAGCCTGGAATTCGTCGCAGTAAATGTTCCTCATCTGGAAGAAAGTAACTGCTTGCTGATTTCGGACGAAGAAATCGAACGAATGGCCAGCGAATGCCGCCAAGCCTGGGGGCTTGGGACTGCTCCCATCCCCAATGTCATTCAGGTTCTCGAAAACGCAGGCATCGTCTGTACTCGGACCACATTGGGCCATTTGAAAATGGATGGCGTTTCAAATTGGTACGAGTTGGATCAGCGGCCTTATGTCCTCCTTGTAGCAGACAAGGCGAACGGCATACGAAACCGATTCGATGCTGCACATGAATTGGGGCATATCGTTCTACATCGTCATGTATCGAAGGAGCAGTACGAATCGAATTACGATCTGCTTGAGTCTCAGGCTCATCGATTCGCCAGCGCATTCCTGATGCCAGCGGAGAGCTTCCTGAGAGAAATTCGATGGCCTACCTTGGATACTTTGCTAGCGTTGAAACCACGCTGGAAAGTCTCTGTAGCAGCAATGGTTCGTAGATGCCAGGATCTGGAAATAATCAACGAAACCACTACAACAAGACTGTGGAAGGCTAGGTCAGCAAGAGGATGGGTCAAAGGTGAGCCGATGGACGCTGACTTCGACTTTGAAAGGCCTCAGTTGATTGCACGAGGCGTAAAAATGCTCGTGGAAAATAAAGTCCTTTCTCGATCTCAACTCAGACAGTTGCTCGGATTACCGCTACCCACACTGGAAAGCCTATGCAGTTTGGACAAGGGTTACTTCACCCTGCCAGATCAGTCACAGGTGATCGACATGCAACTGAGAAAACGAACCGCAAGAGATTCATTTTTCAGCGAGACCGCAGAAGTACTCGGGTTCCCGAGCAAAAAGTAAAACTACAAAAATTACGGAGAAACCTCGTCCAGTGAGGCTTCTCCGTAATGACGCTTCAAGTCTTCGAAACCACCTACACCGCCGTCGAAGGCTTCTCCCAAAGATTGATCCCGCCCTCCTGGGCAAACCGGTCGATCTCCGCCAACTCTTCCGCACTGAAACTCAGATTCTTCAACGCGCCGACGTTCTCGACAATCTGCTCCGGCCGGCTCGCACCGATCAGGGCCGAGGTCACCCGAGGATCGCGCAGCGTCCACGCCAATGCCAGTTGCGCCAAGCTCTGCCCACGACGTTTGGCAATCTCGTTCAGCGCCCGCACGTGAGCAATGTTTGCCTCGGACAAGTGCGAAGCCTGCAACGAACCACCGCCCGGACGATTGACCCGTGCATCCGCCGGCACGCCGTTGAGGTATTTGTCGGTCAGCAGACCTTGCGCCAGCGGGGTGAACGCAATCACGCCGGTGCCGAGTTGGTCGGTGGTGTCGAGCAGGTCCTTTTCCACCCAGCGGTTGAGCAGGTTGTAGGCCGGTTGGTGGATCAGCAGCGGCACTTTCCACTCTTTGAGCAGCGCGGCGATCTCGCGGGTTTTCACCCCGGAGTACGACGAGATGCCGATGTACAACGCCTTGCCCTGCTGCACCGCCGTGGCGAGGGCGCTGGCGGTTTCTTCCAGCGGTGTGTCCGGGTCGAAGCGGTGCGAATAGAAGATATCCACATAATCCAGGCCCAGGCGTTGCAGGCTCTGGTCGAGGCTGGCCAGCACGTATTTGCGCGAGCCGCCGCCCTGGCCGTAGGGGCCGGGCCACATGTCCCAGCCGGCTTTGCTGGAGATGATCAGTTCATCGCGGTACTGCTTGAAGTCTTCGCGCAGCAGGCGGCCGAAATTGGTCTCGGCGCTGCCGTAGGGCGGGCCGTAGTTGTTGGCCAGGTCGAAGTGGTTGATGCCCAGGTCGAACGCGGTGCGCAGCAACGCGCGTTGGGTGTCGATCGGCGTGCTGTCGCCGAAGTTGTGCCACAGGCCCAGGGACAGCGCCGGCAATACCAGACCGCTGCGTCCGACGCGGCGGTAAGGGATGGAGTCATAGCGGTTTTCGGCAGCGGTGTAAGTCATCGAATCCTCTCTTGTCGGTCTTGAAATGGGTGTCGATTGCTACGCAAAGCGATTGCCGGGCCGGGCAAGGCCAAGGTTCTGGCGCAAGGTCCGGCCCTCGTATTCGGTTCTGAACAGACCGCGCCGTTGCAGTTCCGGGACCACGCCATTGGCGAAGTCTTCGAGCCCGCCGGGCAGGTGCGGCACCAGCACGTTGAAGCCGTCCGCCGCGCCCTGCTCGAACCATTCCTGCAAACGATCGGCAATCTGCGCCGGCGTACCGACAACACTGTAATGCCCGCGACCGCCAGCGATTCTGCGACCCAATTCGGCCAGGGTCAGATGCTCGCGGCCGGCCAGTTCGGTCAGCAGTTTCTGTCGGCTCTGCTGGCCGCTTTCAGTCAGCGGCAAGTCCGGCAGCGGCCCGTCCAGCGGGTACTTCGACAGGTCGAAGTTGCCCAGCATACGCCCAAGCAAGGCGACGCCAACCTCGGGTTCGACCAATTGCTGAAACGTTTCATATTTTTCCTGCGCTTCGGCTTCCGTCTGCCCGATCACGACGAACACGCCGGGCATGATTTTCAGCGAATCGGCACTCCGTCCGTACTTCGGCAAGCGCCCCTTGAGGTCGGCGTAGAACGCCTGGGCGCTGGCCAGCGAGGTCTGCGCGGTGAACACCACTTCGGCCGTTTGCGCCGCCAGCTCCCGCCCGGTTTCCGACGAGCCGGCCTGCACGATCACCGGCTGACCCTGTGGCGAACGTGCGACGTTCAACGGGCCCTTGACCCGGAAGTGCTCACCGACGTGATCCAGCACATGCAATTTTTCCGGGTCGTAATACGCTCCGCTGGCCTTGTCGCGGAGGAAGGCGTCGTCCTGCCAACTGTCCCAAAGTCCGGTGACCACCTGATGAAATTCCCGGGCGCGGCTGTAGCGTTCGGCGTGGCCGATGTGTTCGTCGCGGCCGAAGTTCTGCGCTTCGGCGGCGTTGTCCGAGGTCACCAGATTCCACCCCGCTCGCCCGCCGGACAGGTGATCGAGGGACGCGAATTTACGCGCCACGTGGTACGGCTCGTTGTAGCTGGTGGTGGCGGTGGCGATCAGGCCGATGTGCTCGGTCACCGCGCTCAAGGCCGAGAGCAACGTCAGCGGTTCGAAGTGATCCGAACGGGCCATGCGGCTGGCGATGTCGTGAGTTGGCGCGGCGACGCTGTCAGCGACGAACAAGGTGTCGAACTTCGCCGCCTCGGCAATCTGCGCCAGGTATTTGTAATGGGCGAAATCCAGTCCGGCGTTGGCCGGCACGTCCGGATGACGCCACGCGGCGACGTGATGCCCGGTGGCCATGAGGAACGCGCCGAGTTTCAGCTGTCTGCTCATCTCAGAAATCCTTGCGCAGTTGCACGCCGAAGTAGCGCTCGTCGTCGCGAGGCACGGCGCGGTAGATGTAGTTGCCACCGCTGGCGAGCAATGGCGAATAGGACTTGTCGGTAAGGTTCTTGCCGAGCAACGCCACGCGCCAGCCGTTGGTGTAATCGGCCAGGGCGACGCTGGCATTCCAGAGTCCGTAGGCGCCCTGCTTGGTATCGGCGTTCTGGCTGATGTCGTACTGCACTTCGCTCTGCCAGCTGTAGTCAGTGCCGAGCTCGACATCCAGGCCGTTTTCCAGCGGGATGGTGTAGTCGGCGCGCACGTAGCTTTTCCAGTCCGGGCTGAACGGCAGCGGCTTGCCGTTGACGTTGCACGACGCCGCCGCGCCCGCCGGGCAGGCGAACTGGTCGATGCGGGCGCGGGTGTAGGCCAGTGCACCGGAGAACTTCAGTTGTCGGGTCGCCTGCAGGGCGTAGTCGAGTTCCACGCCTTCGGTGCTGACGCTGCCGGCGTTGATCAGGCGCGTCACCACTTGCCCGGCGACGGTGTCGAAAAAGTTCGCCTGGTAGTTGTCGTAGTCGCTGTGGAAAACCGCGAGGTTGGTGGTCAGGCGATTGTTCCACGACGAAGCTTTGATCCCCGCCTCCCAGGTGTTGGAGGTTTCCGGTTTCAGTGCTTCGGTATCGCGCGGCTGCATGTTGAAGAACACGTTGTAGGCCGGGCCTTTGTAGCCGCGCGAGTAGGTCAGGTAGGTGGTGACGGTATCGCTCAGGTCGTATTGCAAACCGAGCCGGCCGGACCAGCCGTCCTCGTCCACCGAACCGGAGCTGCTGGTGGCCGGTTGAACGCCGCTGACGGTGGTGGCGGAAGTGGAGACGCGACGGTGATCGTATTCCAGATCGTCGTGGGTGTAGCGCAGGCCGGCGATGCCTCGGAAGTCCGAGGTGAAATTCAGCGTGCTTTCGCCGAACACCGCGTAGCTGTCGCTGGTGGTGCTGTAGTCGGCGACGCCACGGTCAGTCCGCGTGGTGGTGGTCAGCGTGCGCTGATAGGTCTCGTCATCCTTGCCGTGCATGTAGAACAGGCCGCCGACGTATTCGAGGAACCCGCCTTTCGGCGAGGCCAGACGCAGCTCCTGCGAGTACTGGTCGAATGCCAGGTCGCCCTTGTCCGCCGTGCCGGGGAACGCCGCCGTTACCGTGCCGAGGCGGTCGCCGTCCTGATACTGGGTGTTGTCCCAGCCGCGCCAAGCGGTGATCGAGGTCAGGGTGTAATCGCCGAGTTGCCAGTCGAGCTGGCCGGACAGGCCCTTGTTGGTGTCTTCGACGTGGGTGCGGGTGTCGGTGTTGATATCGCGGTTGTGGCTGGTGGCGCTGACCGGACTCAGCGCGTTGGCGAACGCCGAGGTCAGCGACTTGGTGACGACGCCATTGGGGCCGTCATCATGGGACTGCATGTAGTCGGCGATCAGGGTGAAGGTAACGTCGTCGTTAGGGGTGAATTCCAGTTTGCCGCGCACGCCACGGTGGTTGTAACCGTTGACCTCCTGGCCGTTGTGCTTGTTATCCACGTTGCCGTCATAGCTGCCGAACAAGGTGCTGATCGAGCCCTTGAGCGTATCCGGAATCAGACTTCCACCGATGCCGAAACGGGTGCGGCTTTCGTTGCCGCTGTAGTACGACTGATCGATGTAACCGTGGGTCTCGGCGGTCGGCGCCTTGCTGGTGATGTTCAACACGCCGGCCGAGGCGTTTTTGCCGAACAGCGTGCCTTGCGGGCCGCGCAGAACTTCGACGCGCTCCAGATCCAGCAGATCGAGGGTCGACTGGCCGGGACGGGCATAGACCACGCCATCGATCACCGTGGCCACGGTCGGCTCGACGCCCGGTGAAGTGGAAATCGTTCCCACGCCACGCACGAACAGCGAGGTGTCCTTGTTCGATGCGCCGGTGCGGAAATTCAGCGACGGCACTTGCTGGACGATGCTCGCCACGCTGTTGCGGTTGTCGCGCTCCAGTTGCTCGCCGTCGATCACCGACACCGCCACCGGGACCTTTTGCAGCGACTCTTCGCGGCGGGTGGCGGTGACCGTGACGGACTTGAGTGTCGGCTCCTGATCGGTGCTGTCGGCGGCGAACGCGGCGGGCAGCGGCAGCGCGGCCAGCCCGGTGAGTAGCCAGCCCGCAGCGCGGATCGATTGCGCCAGTTTGTGTGTCGCCCCAGGAATGTTGTGCATGTTTGCCCGCTCGAAAAGTTGCCCTGAACCGCTGCCGTTCTGCGACGACAGCGCCTGTCTCGGTGTCTTGGGCATTCGCTCGAGCGAGTAGCAGACAACACGCTTTGTTAGCGCTAACATCGCCAGTATTGGCAAGCCGGACATAGACCGTCAAATACTGAAAAATTACTTTTATATGCGTTTTGGTTTTTAAGAAGGATCGAGCCTTGAGCGAAGAAAAGCCCCGCAAACGCCGTGGCGCCGGTCGCGTGACCCTCAACGCGGTGGCGCGCCAGGCCGGTGTTTCGGCGATTACCGTGTCGCGCTATTTCAACCAGCCGGAACAGGTCTCGCCCGAACGCCGCGAACGGATCGCGGCGGTGGTCGCCGAGCTGGGTTACGTGCCGAATCTGGTGGCCGGCGGGCTCGCCTCGGCGCGGGGGAAGATCGTCGGCATGGTGATCCCGAACATCTCCGGGCCAATCTTCGCCAATACCATTCAGGGCTTCAGCGACACCCTCAGCCGTCACGGTTATCAGCTGTTGCTGGCCTCGAGTTACTTCAGCACCGAGCAGGAAGAGAACGCCGTGCGGGCCTTTCTTGGCTGGTCGCCGGCAGCGCTGGTAGTGACCAGTCACTTTCACAGCCCGGGCACGGAAAAGATGCTCGCAGAGGCGGATATCCCGGTGATCGAAACCTGGGATTACCAGCCGGATCGCGAGCCGATGCAGATCGGCTTTTCGCACTTTGAAGTGGGGGTCAGCGCCGCACGTTATCTGCACGGCAAGGGCTATCGGCGGATTGCGTTTGTGCAGAACAGCGCGCCCGGCGACTTCAGTGCGCTGGAGCGTCGCGACGGTTACACCACGACCGTTCGCGAGTTGGGTCTGGAACCGTGGGTGTTCGCACCGGACGCCGATCGCGCCCCGTTCGAGGCCGGCAAGCAAGCAATGGAAGCACTGATGAACGCCTCACCTCGCCCGGACGCCATCATCTTCGCCAACGACAACCTCGCCGCCGGCGGCCTGCTCGCCGGGCAACGGGCCGGCCTCAAGATCCCCGAAGACTGCGCCGTCCTCGGCTTCGGCGACTACCCGTTCGCCGAGATGCTGCTGCCGAGCCTGAGCACCATCAAACCGCCGGCGCTGGAGATCGGCGTACTGGCGGCAACGCGGGTGCTGGAAAGCCTTGGCGTGTTGCCGAGCGATGAAGTGCAGCGACTTAATCTGCTGCAATGCCAAGTCATCGAGCGAGAAAGTACCTGACCCAGAATTCTGTAAGTCGGCCCTAAGCCGACAATTCGCGCAAGGCCGCAGCCGCCAGGAATCCGGAGCGAGAACTGTAGCGTTGGTCACGCCGAACCGTCTGATCAATACGCTCCAGCAACTGCTCCGGCAGCGTCGCGTTGAAGCGCACCGACTTGCCGAAATAGGGAGTGATATCAAACTCGACCACACCCCAAATACCGCCGGCGTAATCCGGATTCTCGAGATGGGCATCAATGTCCTGAACCCGAGGCAACGGTGCGCCATCAGCGACCAGTCCCTCATAGTGCAAGGCCAGTGCCTCCTGAGTATTGTCAAAAGCTTCGGCTACCGTAGTGCCTGCGGAGAAGCAGCCCGGTACATCCGGGACGATCACTCCGTAGTCTGAGTCGGCATCCTTGTGCAGAACGACCGGGAATTTCATGTAAGTGAATCCTTCCTCTGACATGTCCATTAAGGGACTTTCGTTTCCAATGACGGGCTTCATTTCAAACCCGCCTGTTTCAAGATGCTGTTGATCGTTCCCTTGGGAAGATCCGAATCCGGATGCTTGATCGTCACCCTCCCTGGTTTGCCCGGATGTTTGTATTGGTGGTGACTGCCTTTCACGGCGACCAGATACCATCCATCCTCCTCGATCATCCTGATCATTTCCCGACTACGCATTTCCTTCGCCCTGTTCGACAGCAAGAGCTGCGTACTTTAAGAGCTGTCCTTCTCCATCAATACACACCATACACACTTGGAGAAATATTAGCCTAGTGGACAGGCGCGTGTTTAATCGCCAGATGGGCGGTGGACGCGCCCTGGCACACAGCTCTCATAAACAGATGTATACGTGGCGAAATGTGTCGATCAGCATGAGCCCGACAGCTGACCTATGCTCAACATGAGCAAAGCCAGGCTGACTCCTATCAACAGGCAGATCCCAAACCATGCACACCGCAATCATCATCTTCTTCGGCCTGATCCTGCTGGCGCTGATGCTCTACATCGGCGAGCGCATCGGCTTCAGTCGTCAGACCATGGCCTACGGTTTCGCGGCGTTGTGGCTGGCGTTGACGGTGATCAACGGCGCGGTCGGCGTGGTGCACGCCGGGCAGCCGCTGGGGTCGGAGATTGCGATTGGCAGCGCCGTGTTTGGCGTGCCGATCGCGGCATTGGTGTTGTTCATGGTGCTGAGCGCCGAGACCTGAAACCGTCCCGGCGCCCTGCCCCGATCAACGCACCAGATGCAGGAACTGCATGTGCCGTTCGTACTGGTCGAGGATGTCGTTGATGATCTGCTCCTTGGTGTAACCGACCAGATCGTAGTCCTGACTGCCCTCGCTCAGATGCACTTCGGCGCGGTAGTAGCGACGGTTGTTGAGCTGCTTGGAGCCCATCCCGCCACGAGCGAACGATGGCGTGAAGTAACCACGCATCTGCACCTGATAGATGAACGGGTGCAGCTCGCCGTGACCGATTTCCAGGCTGACGCTGTCGTGAGCCGGATCGGGTTGTGTAACGACATTCAGCCCCTTCTCGACGAACACCGCTGTCACTTCTTCGATGGCCGGTTTCACCGTGGTATCCATGAAGCGGTACACCTCGTCCCGCGACGGGAAGTGCACAGCCTGGCTCAGACGCTGGCGCCAGCCGCCCTTGCCACGCCGCGAGCCAGACACCGGCGCCAGCGAATGCAACTGCGCGATCTGCTTCTGCGACTCCAGATAGAACGCCTTGTGCAGGCCCCACATCATCAGCAGCAGAATCAGCGAGAATGGCAGCGAGGTCAGCACCACCGCAGACTTCAGCGCATCGATGCTGCCGGAGAACAGCAGCGCACTGGTGATCAGCGCGGTCATCGCGCCCCAGAACACCCGCAACCATTTCGGCCCGTCTTCATCCGGATTGCCACCCTTGGCCGACAGGGTCGAGAGCACTACGGTGCCGGAGTCGGCGGAGGTGACGAAGAACACGAAGCTGATGAACACCGTCACCGCGATGACGGTTTTGCTCCACGGGTAGGTTTCCAGCAGCAGGTAAAGGGTCATCGACGGGTTGTCGAGGGCCGACATGCCCAGTGCCGACATCCCGTGGTTGAGCACCTGATCGATGGCGCTGTTGCCGAAGATCGACATCCACGCCAGGGTGAAACCGAGCGGGATCAGCAATACGCCGAAGACGAATTCGCGGATGGTCCGGCCACGGGAAATCCGTGCGATGAACAGGCCCACGAACGGCGACCATGCAATCCACCAGGCCCAGTAGAACACCGTCCAGCCGCCGAGCCAGTCGCTCGGTTTGTCGTAGGCGTAGAGGTCGAAACTCTTCGTCGGCAATGCGCCGAGGTAGTCACCGAGGTTCTGGATCAGGGTGTTGAGCAAATGCTGGGTGGGGCCGGCGAACAACACGAACAGCAGCAGCGCACAGGCCAGCAGCATGTTGATGTCGGACATGACCCGCACGCCCTTATCCACACCGGAGACGGCGACGAGGATCGCTGCGCCCATCATCAGCGTGATCAGGCCGACCTGAATCCACTGCGTGTGGGCGATGCCGAACAGGTAGTCCAGACCGGAGTTGAGATGGAGCACGCCGAAGCCCATGTCCGCACCGAGGCCGAACACCGTGGCGATGATGCCGAAGCCATCCACGGCATAGCCGATGGGCCCGTTGATGCGTTTGCCGATCAGCGGATACAGCGCCGAGCGCAGGGCCAGCGGCAGGTTGTGTCGATAGGCGAAATACGCCAGCGCCATGCCGACGAAGGCGAACACGCCCCAGCCGTGCAGGCCCCAGTGCAGAAACAGGATCTGCATCGCCTGACGCGCCGCATCCGCCGTGCCGGCCTCGCCTTGTGGCGGCTGGAGCATGTGGGTCAGCGGTTCGGAGACACAGAAGAAAAACAGCGTGATGCTGATCCCGGCGGCGAACAGCATGCCGGCCCAGGACAGGTAACTGAATTCGGGTTCGTCGTGGTCGGCACCGAGTTTGATCTTGCCGTAGCCCGATAACGCGGTGACCACCACGAAGACCAGATACAGGGTCATCGCGAGCATGTAGTACCAGCCGACCGTATTGGCCGCCCAGTTTTGCGCTTCAAGGAGCCAGGCACCGGCCTGTTCCGGCATGGCGATGACCGTCAGGCCAAACAGCAGGATCACCGTCGCGGCGAACCAGAACACCGGCGGATTCATGCGTACCAGACCGCTGGCGGGGGTGGACGATGCACTCATGAACGGTGCACCTCAAGGGGTTGGAAAATGGCTGAAATGATCGGACTCAGCAAAGGCAAGCCTCCTGTTGTGAGCGGGCAGCGAGCTACCGGTTTAACTTGAATGAACGTTCAAGTTAAACATGGATAGTACGCTCAGGACTAATCGCAGGGCTCAGCGGTACCTTTCGTACGCTGGCTCAGGGAGGGGTATGACGTGGGTTGGGGCAGTTCGTTCACAGAAAAAGCAAAAGCACCCTCACCCTAACCCTCTCCCGGGGGGAGAGGGGACTGATTGGGGAATATTGGAGAGTTACGCCGACCTGCTCTTTCTGTACCGAATCCATAATCGACTGTTTTTTTCAGGTCGATGTATAGCGCCAGACACCTCGTTCGGCCCCCTCTCCCTCCGGGAGAGGGCTGGGGTGAGGGTAGCCTTTTCTTGCCTTACTTCTGCGTCCCGTCATCATGCTGCAGATTGGCCTGGGTCAGGTTGCACCCCGCCGGCACGCTGCGGGTCAGCCACACGTTGCCGCCGATGGTCGAGCCCTTGCCGATGGTGATCCGCCCGAGAATCGTCGCGCCGGCATAAATCACCACGTCGTCCTCGACGATCGGGTGGCGTGGATGGCCCTTCTGCAACTGGCCGTCCTCGTCCGCCGGAAAGCGTTTGGCGCCCAAGGTCACTGCCTGGTAGATCCTGACGCGCTCGCCGATGATCGCGGTCTCGCCGATCACCACGCCGGTCCCGTGGTCGATGAAGAAACTGCGGCCGATCTGCGCGCCGGGATGGATATCGATGCCGGTCGCCGAGTGGGCGATTTCCGAACTGATCCGCGCCAGCAGCGGCAGGCCTGCGCGATACAAATGGTGGGCCAGACGATGGTGGATCACCGCCAGAATCCCCGGATAGCACAGCAGCACTTCATCGACGCTGCGCGCCGCCGGGTCGCCGTGGTAGGCGGCCAGCACATCGGTGTCGAGCAGGCTGCGCAGGCCCGGCAGTGCGAGGGCGAAATCCTGGATGATCCTGATCGCCTGCGCCTCGACTTCAGTGTCAACCTGAGCGCTGTGGCGGGCGACGTAACGCAGTTCGAGTCGCGCCTGGGCCAGCAATGCATTCAATGCAACATCGAGGGTGTGACCGACGTAAAAATCCTCGCTCTCTTCACGCAGATCCACCGGCCCCAGACGCATCGGGAACAACGCGCCGCACAGGGCTTCGAGAATCTGCGCCATCGCGTCACGGGACGGCAACTCGCGCCCGCCCTGCTCGCCGCTGGCGCGGCCATTTTGCGCACGCCACTGATCCCGCGCGGTACGCAGCTGGCTGACGATGGTCTGCAATTGCCAATGGCTGGAACGCTCGCTCACGGTAAAGACTCCTCACGGGCGGCCGGACTGTCTGGCCGCGTCAACGGCCACTACTTTACGGCAACGCCCCGGAGGCGAATTAAGAACCGATAGTGCTGGTCTAAGCACATTTGGCTATAAGCGATTGACGGTTGCCCCGGTAAATCGGCGTGCCTATAGTCCTGTGATCTTCCTCCGCCAGTACGGAACCATGTCCACACAACCGATCAAACAACAGCTGCAACGCTTTAACCGTCTCGACCTGCTTGGACAACCGACCCCACTGGAAAAACTCGAGCGCCTGTCCACATGGCTCGGCCGCGATGTCTACATCAAGCGCGATGACCTGACGCCACTGGCCATGGGCGGCAACAAGCTGCGCAAGCTCGAATACCTCGCCGCCGATGCCCTCGCCCAAGGCGCGGACACCCTGATCACCGCCGGTGCACTGCAATCGAACCACGTCCGCCAGACCGCTGCGCTGGCCGCCAAACTCGGCCTGGGCTGCGTGGCGCTGCTGGAAAATCCGCTGGGCACCGATGATGGCAACTACACCGGCAACGGCAACCGCCTGCTGCTGGATCTGTTCGACACCAAGGTCGAACTGGTCGACAACCTCGACAACGCCGACGAACAACTGGCCGCCCTCGCCGTACGCCTGCGCAGCAACGGCAAGAAGCCGTATCTGGTGCCGATCGGTGGCTCCAACGCCATCGGCGCGCTGGGTTACGTACGGGCCGGTCTGGAACTGGCGCAGCAGATCGAGGACACCGGCCTGCAATTTTCCGCCGTGGTCCTGGCTTCGGGCAGCGCCGGTACTCACAGCGGCCTGGCACTGGCCTTGAGCGAAGTGCTGCCGCAACTGCCGGTGATCGGCGTGACGGTATCGCGCAGCGAAGAAGATCAGCGCCCGAAAGTTCAGGGTCTGGCCGAACGCACTGCCGATCTGCTGGGCGTGGCGCTGCCGGAGAGTTTCAAGGTCGAGTTGTGGGACGAATATTTCGGCCCGCGCTACGGCGAGCCGAATGCCAGAACCCTGGCGGCGGTGAAACTGCTGGCCAGCCAGGACGCCGTGCTGCTCGATCCGGTCTACACCGGCAAGGCCATGGCCGGGTTGCTCGACGGCATCGGTCGCGGGCGTTTCGACGACGGCCCGATCATCTTCCTGCACACCGGCGGCGCCCCGGCGTTGTTTGCCTACAAGGATTTTCTGTAGGCCGATGCGCATACTGCAGCGCTCGTTCCCACGCTCTGCGTGGGAATGCAGCCCGGGACGCTCCGCGTCCCATTTGAGAGCTGGAACGCGGTGCCAGGGAACGCTAGGAACACAAAAAACATATATTCCAGATATGAATAACAAACGGAAAATTCATTATTTTCCATTCTAAAAGAACAGTCTTATAGTCTCGCCGCAGGCGAATATCGCGAGAGACGCATAAGCTGCTTTAAGGCAGGATAGCGCTGTCGTCCAATTCCCGGATTCGCCAACTTTCCTTAAGCGTCTTCCATAAGAAAACACAGGGGCTTGTCATGATTCTTTCCGCACTACGTCGAAATCTGCTGGTAGGTTCGCTGGGCCTGGCACTGAGCGCCGGTCTGATCAGCAGCGCCGTTGCCGGTGAGCAACTGCAACAGATCAAGGACAAAGGCGTTATCAACGTCGGCCTGGAAGGCACTTACCCACCGTTCAGCTTCGTCGATGCCGACGGCAAACTGTCGGGCTTCGAAGTCGAACTGTCCGAAGCCCTGGCCAAGAAGCTGGGCGTCAAGGCCAAGATCCAGCCAACCAAGTGGGACGGCATCCTCGCCGCGCTGGAATCCAAGCGTCTGGACGTCGTGGTCAACCAGGTGACCATCTCCGACGAGCGCAAGAAGAAGTATGACTTCTCCGAGCCGTACACCATCTCCGGGATTCAGGCGCTGGTGCTGAAGGACAAGGAAGCTGCGCTGAACATCAAGACTGCCGCTGACCTGTCCGGCAAGAAAGTTGGCGTAGGCCTGGGCACCAACTACGAGCAGTGGGTTCGCGCCAACGTACCGGGTGCCGACGTGCGTACCTACGACGATGATCCGACCAAGTTCGCCGACCTGAACAACGGTCGTACCGATGCGATTCTGATCGACCGTCTGGCCGCCCTCGAGTACGCCAAGAAAGCACCGAAAACCGTAGCGGCCGGTCAGGCGTTCTCCCGTCAGGAATCCGGTATCGCCCTGCGCAAAGGCGAACCTGAGCTGCTGGCGGCCGTGAACAAGGCCCTCGACGAGCTGCGTGCCGACGGGACCCTGGCCAAGATCTCGGAAAAGTACTTCCAAGCTGACGTCACTAAATAATGGAAGCAGCTTTCCAACTCGCACTGGACTCCGCGCCCTTTCTGCTCAAGGGCGCGTACTACACGGTAGTCCTCAGCCTCGGCGGCATGTTTTTCGGCCTGCTGCTGGGCTTTGGCCTGGCGCTGATGCGCCTGTCGCGTTTCAAATCGGTCAGCTGGCTGGCCCGCATCTACGTGTCGTTCTTTCGCGGCACGCCGTTGCTGGTGCAGCTGTTCGTGATCTATTACGGCCTGCCGCAACTGGGGCTGGAACTCGACCCGCTGCCGGCAGCCCTGATCGGCTTTTCGCTGAACATGGCCGCCTATGCCTGTGAAATCCTGCGTGCCGCGATCGGTTCGATCGAACGCGGTCAGTGGGAAGCGGCTGCGAGCATCGGCATGACCCGCGCGCAGACCCTGCGCCGGGCCATTCTGCCGCAAGCCATGCGCACGGCGTTGCCGCCGCTGGGCAACAGCTTCATTTCACTGGTCAAGGACACCGCACTGGCCGCCACCATTCAGGTGCCGGAGCTGTTCCGTCAGGCACAACTGATTACCGCCCGGACTTTCGAAGTCTTCACCATGTATCTTGCCGCCGCGCTGATCTACTGGATTCTGGCCACAGTGCTGTCGCACTTCCAGAACAAGCTGGAAGAGCGGGTCAATCGGCACGACCAGGAGTCCTGACCCCATGATTGTCGTGGAAAAACTGACAAAGCAGTTCAAGGGTCAAGTCGTGCTCAACGGCATCGATCTTGAAGTGAAGGAAGGCGAGGTCGTGGCCATCATCGGCCCCAGCGGCTCGGGCAAGACCACGTTCCTGCGCTGCCTGAACTTCCTCGAACAACCCACCAGCGGCCGGATCAAGGTCGGCGATATCGAGATCGATACCGGCCGCCCCTTGAATCAGCAGCAGAATCTGGTGCGCACCTTGCGCCAGCACGTGGGCTTCGTGTTCCAGAACTTCAACCTGTTCCCCCACCGCACTGCTCTGGAGAACGTCATCGAAGGCCCGATCGTGGTCAAGAAGACGCCCCGTGACGCAGCCATTGCCCTGGGCAAGAAGCTGCTGGCCAAGGTCGGCCTGGCGGGCAAGGAAGACGCCTACCCACGGCGCCTGTCCGGCGGCCAGCAACAGCGCGTGGCGATTGCCCGGGCGCTGGCGATGGAGCCGGAAGTGATCCTGTTCGACGAGCCGACGTCGGCCCTCGACCCGGAACTGGTGGGCGAAGTATTGGCGACCATTCGCGGTCTGGCCGAAGAAAAACGCACCATGGTGATCGTGACCCACGAAATGGCGTTCGCCCGTGACGTGGCCAACCGCGTGGTGTTTTTCGACAAGGGCGTGATCGTCGAACAAGGCGAAGCCAAGGCGTTGTTTGCCAATCCGAAAGAAGAACGCACACGACAGTTTCTCAGCAAGTTTCGCAACAACGGCTGAAAACTTCTCCTGCACCCTCACTCACTTCCAAGGAAGGAAGTAGTGTTTTCCCCGACATAAAAAACACTCTCAAAACATAAACTACCCGCCCCTTGCAAAGGCAGTACATATATATGTCCTGCAACAACTCCCTGCGCATAAAATTGCGCCGCGACTTGATTCCATCCTTCACCAGAACGCACGGTCAAACACGCTGAAAACCGCGAAAACCTGTAGCTTCTTTCCGTTCCCTGCCTAGGCCGACTGCTACAACAATGTAGGAACCTTCTGATTAATCCGTAATTCACGGATTAACTAAACCACTCGCTTGACACCTCTTTCGGCGAACTCTTATCTAGTCGCCAACCGGCGCACGCTAGTTCAACAAGACATTTAAAACTTGTACGCAACTCCGATGTTTTATTTCCGGTTAATTCACGCCATTCGTTCTTTCAGATACGGACTTCGCTGCAAGGCTTCAAGGAGAGAAACCGATGACCTGCATTTCAAACATCCCGCTATTGCCACCACCGACCCTGGAGCAAACCCACGGGGATGGAATCAACCTCATGGCGGCCGCCAACCTGTCGGTCGAAATCGGACCTTATGACGATATGGACAGCGGCGATCTGATTGAGCTGTTCTGGGATGACTGCTATGTCGCTTCCCGTGTGCTGACTGCCGGCGATATCGGAAGCACGGTCAGCCTCAGGGTGCCGGAAAGCTTCATCGTCAACGGCGCACCCTGCGTGCACTATCGGGTCATGCAGGTCGGGAGAAACCCGGCGCTGTCAGCCGGCGCCCGGTTCCAGGTGAAGCTCGACTGCCCGGGCGGGCAATTCGCAACAGGCAGCGCAGAGGAAAACCAGTATTTGCTGCCGGTCAGCCTTCCAGACGTCATCCGCCGGCGCGGGGTCAACCCGAGTCAGATCAAGCGTGGCGTCCCGCTGACCATCGAGCCTTACCTGAACATGGCCGAGGGTGACGAAATCACCCTGCGCTGGGGTGATGCACGAATGGATCTGCCCCCTGTCACGCAAGCCGATGTCGGCCAGGGAATCCAGGTCTGGGTGCCACCGGCAGTCATCGTCGAAGCGGGTGAAGACCTGCGGCTTGACGTGACCTATTGCATCATCGACCGGGTCGGCAACAACTCTCGCTGGGCACCGCCACGCACCCTGAAGATTGGCTGCGTGAATCCTTATCTGAAAGTGCCCTTGAGGCAAATTCCCATGGCTGCGGAGCGCAAAGCCAGGTGAGCTTTCGATCTTCTATATATATTCCTAAAAGTTAGTTTATTTAAACTTTATACGCGCTTAGGGTATATGAACCGGACCACCGGACATTCTTTCGTTCGCCGCACTTTTGCGGCGTTTTTCATGAGATGTGAGGTAGGTAACATGGTCCGGAACCCAATCACCCCAGTGCAGATCGCCAGGGCATTGCGTGCAGCCAAGGAGTGGCACTGATGTCCAGTCTGGCAGACGCAAACGTCCAGAGTGACCTGGACATCGCCCCGCTGTTGTTGCCCGCACAAGTGCTGCGCAATGACGCTCAAGCCATCAAGGCTGCCCATGAGCTGGCGCAAGTCGCCCGCGTGCAGGCCGCCAAACGTGATCGTCAGCGCAAGCTGCCGTGGTCGGAGATCGAACAGTTCACCCGCAGCGGCCTGGGCAGTATCGCGATTCCGCGCGAGTACGGCGGCCCGCAGGTTTCCTTCGTGACCCTGGCCGAGGTGTTCGCGATCATTTCCGCGGCCGACCCGGCACTGGGGCAGATCCCGCAGAACCAGTTCGGCATCATCAACCTGATCCTCGGCAGCGCCACTGAAGAGCAGAAACAGCAACTGCTGCAGAGCGTGCTCGAAGGCTGGCGCATCGGGAATGCCGGGCCTGAACGCGGCACCAAAGACACCCTGGAGCTGAAGGCGCGCATCACCGCTGACGGCGATGACTACGTGATCAACGGCCAGAAGTTCTATTCCACTGGCGCCCTCTTCGCCCACTGGGTCGCGGTCAAAGCGCTGAACGATGACGGCAGGCAAGTGCTGGCCTTCGTCCGTCGTGGTACACCGGGCCTGCGCATCGTCGATGACTGGTCGGGTTTCGGCCAGCGCACCACCGCCAGCGGCACGATTCTTTTGCACAACGTGCGGGTCGATGCAGGCCTCGTGGTGGATAACTGGAAGATCAACGAAAAGCCCAACACCCAGGGCGCGGTGTCGCAGCTGATTCAAGCGGCGATCGACGCCGGCATCGCCCGTGGTGCCATCGATGACGCCATCGAATTCGTCAAGATCCGCGCCCGGCCGTGGATCGATGCCAAGGTCGAACGCGCCAGCGATGACCTCTACGTGATCGCCGACATCGGCAAACTGAAAATCGAACTGCACGCCGCCGAAGCATTGCTGCGCAAGGCCGGGCAAGTGCTGGATCAGGTGCACGGCGCACCACTGACCGCCGAGTCCGCCGCCCGCGCCTCGATTGCCGTGGCCGAAGCCAAGGTGCTGACCACCGAGATCTCGCTGCTGGCCAGCGAAAAGCTCTTCGAACTGGCCGGCAGCCGCGCCACCCTCGCCGAATTCAACCTCGACCGCCACTGGCGCAACGCCCGGGTCCACACCCTTCACGATCCGGTGCGCTGGAAGTATCACGCGGTCGGCGCTTACCGCCTGAACGGAAAACTTCCGGCTCGCCATTCCTGGATCTGACGACCAGAACACTTTTGACCAGATCTCTGGAGAAACACATGACTCTTTCCCATCCCGTCGCGGTCATCACCAGCGACGAGCAAGCCCTGATCGTCGCCAGCGACCTGGCCGAAGACTTCCAGCGTGACAGCAACCTGCGCGACCGCGAACGCCGCCTGCCGCTGCCGGAGCTCGACGTGTTTTCCCGCTCCGGCCTGTGGGGCATCAGCGTGCCCAAGGAGTGCGGCGGCGCCGGTGTGTCCAACGTGACCCTGGCCAAGGTCATCGCCCTGATCGCCCGGGCCGATGGCTCGCTGGGGCAGATTCCGCAGAACCATTTCTATGCCCTGGAAGTGCTGCGGGTGAACGGCAGCCACGAGCAGAAACAACGTCTGTACGCCGAAGTCCTCGCTGGTCAGCGCTTCGGCAATGCCCTGGCAGAACTGGGCACCAAGACCGCCCATGACCGCGTCACCAGTCTGAAACGCGACGGCAGCGGCTATCGCATCAACGGTCGCAAGTTCTATGCGACCGGTGCGATTTACGCGCAGCGCATCCCGACCTCGGTGGTCGATGAAAACGGCGTACAGCAACTGGCCTTCGTCCCGCGCGACAGCAAAGGCCTGACCGTGATCGACGACTGGAGCGGCTTCGGCCAGCGCACCACCGGCAGCGGTTCAGTGGTGTTCGAAGACGTGTATGTCGCCGCCGAAGATGTCATTCCGTTCCAGAGCGCTTTCGAGCGTCCGACCACCGTCGGCCCGCTGGCGCAGATCCTTCACGCCGCCATCGACACCGGCATCGCTCGCGCCGCCTACGAAGATGCATTGCACTTCGTGCGCAGCAAGACCCGCCCCTGGATCGATTCGGGTAACGACAAGGCCACCGAAGATCCGCTGACCCTCAAGAGCTTCGGCCACCTGAGTATCCGCCTGCACGCCACCGAAGCCTTGCTCGAACGCGCCGGCGAATTCCTCGATGCGGCCCAGGCCGAGACCACCGCCGAAACGGTGGCGGCAGCCTCGATTGCCGTCGCCGAAGCACGGGCCATCAGCACCGAAATCTCTCTGTCCGCCGGCAGCACGCTGTTTGAACTGGCCGGCAGCCAGGCCACCCTGATCGAACACGGCCTCGACCGTCACTGGCGCAACGCCCGGGTGCACACCCTGCACGACCCGGTGCGCTGGAAATATCACGCGGTGGGCAATTACTACCTCAACGATGAAAACCCTCCGCTGCGAGGGACCATCTGATGAGCAAGAAAAAGATCCTGCTCAATGCGTTCAACATGAACTGCATCGGCCACATCAACCACGGGTTGTGGACCCATCCACGGGACACCTCGACCCAATACAAGACCATTGAATACTGGACCGAGCTGGCGCGATTGCTGGAGCGCGGGCTGTTCGACGGGTTGTTCATCGCCGACATCGTCGGCGTGTACGACGTCTACCAAAACTCGGTGGACGTCACCCTGAAAGAGTCGATCCAGCTGCCGGTCAACGATCCGCTGCTGCTGGTGTCGGCCATGTCAGCGGTGACCAAAAATCTGGGTTTCGGCCTGACCGCCAACCTCACCTACGAGCCGCCGTATCTGTTCGCCCGGCGCATGTCGACCCTCGATCATCTGAGCCGTGGACGGGTGGGCTGGAACATCGTCACCGGTTATCTGGACAGTGCCGCCAAGGCCATGGGCCTGAGCGAACAGGTCGAGCATGACCGGCGTTACGACCAGGCCGACGAGTACCTCGAAGTGCTCTACAAACTCTGGGAAGGCAGCTGGGAAAACGGTGCGGTGCTCAACGATCCGCAACAGCGGATCTACGCGCAGCCGGACAAGGTGCACAAGGTCGAGCACAAGGGCGAGTTCTATCAGGTCGAGGGTTATCACCTGTGCGAACCGTCACCGCAGCGCACGCCGGTACTGTTCCAGGCCGGCAGTTCGGAGCGCGGTCTGCTGTTCGCCGGGCGTCATGCCGAGTGCGTGTTCATCAGCGGTCAGAACAAGCCGTCGACCAAGGTGCAGGTGGACAAGGTCCGCGCCAGCGCCGTCGAGGCGGGGCGCAATCCCGAAGACATCAAGGTGTTCATGGGCCTGAACGTGATCGTCGGCGAGACCGAGGAAGCGGCCTGGGCCAAACATGCCGAATACCTGAGCTACGCCAGCGCCGAAGCGGGCGTGGCGCATTTCTCGGCGTCCACCGGGATCGATTTTTCCCAATATGAAATCGACGAACCGATCCAGTACGTGAAGAGCAACGCGATCCAGTCCGCCACCAAAAACCTGCAGAACAATGACTGGACCCGGCGCAAGCTGCTCGACCAGCACGCCCTCGGCGGACGCTACATCACCGTGGTCGGCTCGCCGCAGCAAGTGGCGGATGAACTGGAATCGTGGATCGCCGAAACCGGCCTCGACGGCTTCAACCTGACCCGCATCGTGACCCCGGAAAGCTATGTGGATTTCATCGATCTGGTGATTCCGGAGCTGCAACGACGCGGCTCGTACAAGACCGCGTACGACACCGGCAGCCTGCGGGAAAAACTGTTTCACGGCGAAGCGCATCTGCCGCAGCAACACACCGGCGCCCACTACCGACACTAACCCTTGCACTGACTGGAAAACCACCATGACCAAGAAGCTCCTGTCCCACCCAGTCAAAGCACTGGCCCTGGCCTTCGGCCTGTTCAGCTCGGCGGCGTTCGCCGCCGACGCGCCGTTGAAAATCGGCACCACCGCCGCCTTCGCGATCCCGCTGGAAGCGGCCGTCGAAGAGGCTTCCAAACAAGGCCTGAAAGTCGAGCTGGTGGAATTCACCGACTGGATCGCGCCGAACGTCAGCCTCGCCGCCGGCGACATTGACGTGAACTACTTCCAGCACATCCCGTTCCTGGAAAACGCCAAGGCCGCCTCCGGTTTCGACCTGGTGCCGTTCGCCCCGGGGATCATCAACAACGTCGGCCTGTACTCGAAGAAATACAAAAGCTTCGACGAGTTGCCGGAAGGCGCCAGCGTCGCCATCGCCAACGACCCGATCAACAGCGGACGCGGCCTGCAACTGCTGGCCAAGGCCGGTCTGATCACCCTGAAACCGGGCGTCGGCTACAAGGCCACCGAAGACGACATCGTCGCCAATCCGAAGAAGATCAAGATCCTGCAGGTCGAAGCGGTGCAACTGGTACGCGCCTACGATGACGCCGACCTGGTCCAGGGCTACCCGGCCTACATTCGTCTGGCGAAAACGTTCGACGCCGGCTCTGCGCTGCTGTTCGACGGCCTCGACCACAAGGAATACGTGATCCAGTTCGTGATCCAGCCGAAGAGCAAGACCGATCCGCGCCTGATCAAGTTCGTCGACATCTACCAGCATTCGCCGGCCGTTCGCGCCGCGCTGGATAAGGCCCACGGCAAGCTGTACCAGGCCGGTTGGGAAAGCTGAGGATGACCGCTGCCATCCAACGGCGACTGGATCTTCCAGAGCCACCCGCGCTTGCGCAACGCACCGAACTGCATCCCGAGCTGAACCGCGCCCATGTGCGTTTCGTCGGGCTCGGCAAGACCTACGACGGCAAACAAGGCCCGGTCGCCGCCCTGCAAGGCATCGACCTGGCGATCCAGCACGGTGAAGTGTTCGGCATCATCGGTCGCAGCGGCGCCGGCAAATCGTCGCTGATCCGCACCATCAACCGCCTCGAACAACCGACCTCGGGCAGGGTGCTGATCGATCAGGTGGACATCGGCGAGTACGACGAGGATCGCCTCGTCGCCCTGCGCCGGCGGATCGGCATGATCTTTCAGCACTTCAATCTGATGTCGGCAAAAACGGTGTGGCAGAACGTCGAACTGCCGCTGAAAGTCGCCGGCGTCCCGAAAGAGCAACGGGAGAAAAAGGTTCGCGAACTGCTGGAACTGGTGGGCCTGCAAGCCAAGCACAAGGCTTATCCGGCGCAGTTGTCCGGCGGGCAGAAACAGCGCGTCGGCATTGCCCGCGCGCTGGTGCACGACCCGGACATTCTGCTCTGCGACGAAGCCACTTCTGCTCTCGATCCGGAAACCACCCAGTCGATCCTCGGCCTGCTGCGCGAGATCAACAAACGCCTGGGCCTGACCATCGTGCTGATCACCCACGAGATGGCAGTGATCCGGGAAATCTGCGACCGCGTCGTCGTGCTGGAACATGGCCGCATCGTCGAACAGGGCCCGGTCTGGGAAGTGTTCGGCAATCCGCAGCATGAGGTCAGCCAGACCTTGCTCGCACCGCTGCAACACGCCTTGCCCGAAGAGTTGCAAAGCCGTTTGCAGGCGCAACCGTCGTCGTCCAATGCAGCCGTGGTGCTGCGTTTGCAGTTCACCGGCAGCCAGCAGGACGAACCGGATCTGGCCGCACTGTTCACCGCCCTCGGAGGCCGGGTGAAATTGCTCCAGGGTGGTGTGGAACGGATTCAGGGCCACGCGCTCGGGCAACTGTTGCTGGCGGTGGCAGGCTCGAAGCTGAACGCCGAGGAATTGCGTCAGCGTGCCAGCCAATGGGCACAACGCACGGAGGTGCTGGGTTATGTGGTTTGATCGCTTGCTGCAGGGTTTTATCGACACGTTTCTGATGGTTGGCGTGTCGTCGCTGATCGCGTTGCTCGCCGGGATTCCCATGGCGGTGATTCTGGTCACCAGCGACAAGGGTGGTATCTACGAAGCGCCGGTGCTGAATCGTGCATTGGGGGCGTTCGTGAACCTGTTTCGCTCGATTCCGTTTCTGATCCTGATGGTCGCGCTGATCCCGTTCACCCGTCTGATCGTCGGCACCACTTACGGTGTGTGGGCGGCGGTCGTGCCGTTGACCATCGCGGCCACGCCGTTTTTTGCGCGGATTGCCGAAGTGAGCCTGCGCGAAGTCGACCACGGTTTGATCGAAGCCGCCCAAGCCATGGGCTGTCGGCGCTGGCACATCATCTGGCACGTGTTGTTGCCCGAAGCGCTGCCGGGCATCGTTGGCGGGTTCACTATTACGCTGGTGACGATGATCAACTCATCGGCCATGGCCGGAGCGATTGGTGCCGGCGGTCTGGGAGACATCGCCTATCGCTATGGTTATCAGCGCTTCGACAGCCAGATCATGCTGACCGTGATCGTGCTGCTGGTGGCGCTGGTGGCGGTGATTCAACTGGGCGGCGACCGTCTGGCACGAGGGTTGAACAAGCGATAACCGGGCCCTGTATCAGCTCTCCAACAGACCGATCAGCAATTGGCTATCGGCTGTTCTGGTCTGGTGCAGCGCCTGCATGCTTTTAGCGGCATAAATGATGCTGTCGGCATTTCTCGAGGCCATCCATGTCCGAAGAGACGGGATGACGTTGAACAGGTCGACGGCCGCCTGGACATCCAGTTTTCCGGAGAGCCCCAGACCGTCTCTGACTCCGTTCGTGAAACTGCTGTGGTCGCTCGTGAATCCCTCCAGATAGGCCACCGTCATGCCTCCTTGCATGATGGCTTCGGAAACACCTCGCTCAGCGATGTCGTAAACAGGCACAGGACGATCCAGTGCATTTCCCATACGCGCATCCAGGTAGAAGAAATCCAGTGCGCCGGGCCCAACGCTCTTGAATCGGTTGATTCTATTCGTATGGAGCATTTCATGACCCAGAACGGCCGCAAAATTACCCTCCTCAAGGTGATTCAAACTGATAAAGAACCGACCATGAAAATCGATCGAGTACATCCACGCCCTGCGATCCTGGTCAAATTTCACTCCCACGAATTTGTCCTGTCCCCACGGTCCCTGATACTCCGTTGAGAGCGCCTCGCCTCGCGACAGGCAATCGGCGAGCTGCGCTCTGACGAGCGCATGATGCTTGCCGAAATATCCCTGGAAAATGCTTCCGGCCTCAACGTAGTTCGCAGCGAGTCCATTGCCTGCATCGGAGAAGATCCGGTGCGTGGCGCTCAGTTCCGCACGCAATATGGCCGAGTGCTGTGGACCAAATTGACTTATTCCACGTGCAACGATCTCCACGGTGCGTGAAGCTCGACGTTCGAACACATCGTCCCGGCCTTCGTAAAGCCTACCGGGCTCAATTGCAGCCTCCGTGGCCATTGAGGGCTTGTGATCAGTCAGATCCGGATGGGGTCGAGCACTCATGACGTTATCGATCTCTCCCGGAATCGACATCTGTTCGGCTCCCCACAGCATCGTCCGGGGATCCAGGGCCAGCGTCGGCCCCGACGCAGTCGACTCGACTGAAAGCGTCGCCCGGTACTCACCCGTAATCGCATCCTGCCGGACCTGCACGATCTCGCCCGGGGCGACGTCAACGAATTCGCGTCCCTTGAATCGCCTGATGCCTTGGCCATCCGCGACCGGCAGATGGAGAGGCAGCCTCAGGCGATAGTTTTCAAGCGACCTCACCACGGACCGGATGGAAGCACTTTCTATCGTGGGCATTCCGGTGACAGTGATGCCCACATCGGAAGTTAACGGCATTGCCTGTTCCAACCCCAGAACATGCCGCACGACCTTGATCTCTGGAGCTTGAGTCATGGCTATGTCACCGGGCCGTTTGAGGCTCGGCATCGGGTCTGTCGCAAGACGATTGGGTGATGAAGTGAGAGGTGACTTACGACCGTTGACCATAGGAAATCCTGCTTTGAAGAAGCCGTGCTGAATGGGTCGGTATGGCGACAGTCGCCTGTCGCAAAGGCGCTATTTCAACTGTTACCGGACCGCTCGGTGCGGTAAATGGTTACCGCCCGCGCACGGGACTGATCCGGTATGGCGTATATTGGCCAGACCCACATCCCACCGCGCCCCGACCATGAAACAGACCCCCACCGACCTTGAGCAAATCACCGCCACCACCCTCGGCCACTACAACGCGGTGGCCGAAGATTTTCGTGAAGGCACCCGCGACCACGATGTCAGCCAGAACATCGACGCCCTGCTGCGGCATATTCAGGGCGAAGCGCCGTTTTCCATTCTCGATTTCGGCTGTGGACCGGGGCGGGATTTGCAGACCTTTACCTGGATGGGGCACATCGCTGTCGGCCTCGATGGTGCGGAAAAATTCGCGCAGATGGCTCGGGAAGACAGTGGCTGTGAAGTGTGGTGCCAGGATTTCCTGAAGCTGGATCTGCCGGCAGCGCGCTTCGACGGCATCTTCGCCAACGCGGTGCTGTTCCATGTGCCGTTGCAGGAATTGCCACGGGTGTTGAAGCAGTTGCACGGGACACTGAAACCGGGCGGCGTGCTGTTCAGCTCCAATCCACGTGGGGACAACCGTGAAGGCTGGAACGGGCCGCGTTATGGCTCGTATCACGATCTGGAGGCGTGGCGCGGGTTGCTGACGGCCGCTGGATTCTTGGAACTTGAGCATTACTACCGGCCGGCGGGGCTGCCGCGGGAGCAGCAGCCGTGGCTGGCGAGTGTCTGGCGCAAGATCTGACTCCCCTCACCCAAGGGTGAGGGAAGCTTTTGATCTAGTTTTTCTTCGGCTCGCGAATCTTGTACCAGGCCACATACAGCGCCGGCAGGAACAGCAGCGTCAGCAATGTCGCCACCACAATCCCGCCGATCATCGCGTAGGCCATCGGCCCCCAGAACACTTCCCGGGCGATCGGGATCATGCCCATGCTCGCCGCCGCAGCAGTCAGCAGAATCGGCCGGCGTCGGTGCTCGGTGGCTTCCACCACCGCATCCCAGGGCGAGTAGCCCTTGTGCTCGAACTCCTCGATCTGCGTCACGAGGATCACCGAGTTGCGGATGATGATGCCGATCAGCGCCAGAATCCCCAGGATCGCCACAAAGCCCATCGGCGTACCGGTCGGCACCAGCGCCAGCACCACGCCGATCAGCCCCAGCGGTGCGACGCTGGCCACCAGGAACAGCTTCTGCACACTGTGCAACTGGATCATCAGGAAGGTCGCCATCAGGAACAGCATCAGCGGCAAGACCTTGGCAATCGGCCCCTGGGCCTTGCCGCTCTCTTCGACCGTACCGCCGGTAGCGACCTTGTAACCCACCGGCAGTTTGGCGGCGAAGTCATCGATGGTCGGCTTGAGGACTTTCACCAGATCGGTCGGCTGAATTTCATCGCGCACCGAAGCCTTGATGGTGATGGTCGGCAAACGATCGCGACGCCACACCAGCGGCTGCTCCAGTTCATAACGCACGGTGGCGAAGGCCAGCAGCGGAATCGACGTGCCGTTGGGCGTGACGATCTGCAGGTTCTGCAGGGTTTCCGGCGTACCGCGCTCGGAATCCACCGCCCGCCCGACCACATTGACCAGGTAGATATCGTCATCGACCTGGGTCAACGGCGAGCCACTGACAATGCTGTTCATCAGGTTGGCCACATCCTCCGAGGACAGACCGAGCTGCCGCGCCTTGTCCTGGGCGATGTCGATGCGCAGGACTTTGCCGGGCTCGTTCCAGTCGTAAATGATCTCGCCGATGTGCGGGCTCTTGTCCAGTTCGGTGGCCAGGTCGATGGCGTGTTTGCGCACCTGATCGATGTCCTTGCCGCTGACCCGGTACTGGATCGGACGACCCACCGGCGGGCCCATTTCCAGGGCCTGCACGTAACTGCCGATGCCGACGAAGTCCTGGCGCAGGCGATCTCGCAGGCGCTGACTCAAGGCTTCGCGGGCCTTGAAGTCTTTGCTGACGATCACCAGTTGCGCGTAGTAAGGGTTCTGCAGTTGTTGATCCAGCGGCAGGTAGAAACGGATCGCACCCTGACCGATGTAAGTGCTCCAGCGCACGATGTCCGGGTCGCCCTTGAGCGTGGCTTCGAGCTTGTCGACGGCCTTGCGGGTTTCATCGATCGAGGCGTTTTGCGGCAGGTTCAGGTCGACCAGAATTTCCGGGCGGTCGGAAGACGGGAAGAACTGGTTCTGCACGAATCGCATGCAGAACACCGCCAGGACAAAGCACAGCACCGTGATGCCGATGGCCCACCAGCGATTGCGCATGCACCACAGCAGACCGCCGTTGAACGCCCGTCCGATGCGTCCAGGTTCAGCCTCGTGGGGCTTCACGTTGGTGCTGAGAATGTGCACGCCGATGACCGGCGCGAAGAACACCGCCACAATCCATGACACGATCATCGCCACCGCGATCACCGCAAACAGTGTGTAGGTGTACTCACCGGCGGAGCTGGCGTTGAGTCCGATGGGCACGAAACCGGCCACGGTCACCAGCGTGCCGGTGAGCATCGGGAACGCCGTCGAGGTGTAGGCGAACGTCGCCGCCTGCTCCTTGGTTTCGCCCATTTCCAGGCGCGTGACCATCATTTCCACGGTGATCATCGCGTCGTCCACCAGCAGCCCGAGGGCGATGATCAGTGCTCCGAGGGAAATCCGCTGCATGGTGATGCCGCTGTACTCCATGTACACGAACACCATGGCCAGCACCAACGGGATCGAGCACGCCACCACCAGACCGGCGCGCACGCCGAGGCTGATAAAGCTGACCACCAGCACGATGACCACCGCTTCGAACAGCGCACTTGTGAAGCCGCCGACGGCTTCTTCCACCACCACCGCCTGATCGGAAACGGTGTGTACGCCGACGCCTACCGGCAAGTCAGCAGTGAGTTGATCGATGCGTGCGTGCAGCGCCTTACCGAAGGCCTGGACGTTGCCGCCCTTCTGCATGGCGATTGCCAGACCGATGGCCGGTTTGCCGTCGAAGCGGAATTCCGGGGTCGCCGGGTCGACGTAACCCCGGCTGATTTCAGCGATATCGGCCAGTCGATAGAAGCGGTCATTGAGCTTGAGATTGACCTCGGCCAGATCCTTTTCCGAGGCGAACTGCCCGGAGGTTCTCACCGAGATCCGCTCGGGGCCGGCCTCGATCACACCCGCCGGGGTCACGGCGTTCTGCGATTGCAGGCTTTGCACCACTTGCCGCTGATCGATGCCCAGCGCCGCCAGTTTGCGGGTGGAGAAGTTCAGATAGATCACTTCATCCTGCTGGCCGACCATCTCGATCTTGCCCAGCCCCGGCACATTACGAATCTCGGCACGCGCCTGTTCCACATAATCGCGCAGTTGCCGCATCGTCAGGCCGTCGGCGGTGAACGCATAGACCGAGCCGAACACGTCACCAAACTCATCGTTGAATCCCGGCCCCTGAATCCCCTGGGGAAACTGGCCGCGAATGTCGTCGATTTTCTTGCGCACCTGGTACCAGATCTCCGGAATGTCCTTGGCGCTGGTGGTGTCGCGCAGGTACACGTAGACCGTTGATTCACCGGGGCGGGTGTAGCTTTTCACGTAGTCGAGGGAATCGAGCTCTTCGAGTTTTTTCTCGATGCGATCGGTGACCTGCTTGAGCGTTTCTTCCTGGGTCGCGCCCGGCCATTTGGTCTGGATCACCATGGTCTTGATGGTGAACGACGGGTCTTCCTCGCGCCCCAGATTGAAGTACGAGAACACCCCCATCAGCAGCCCGACGAACATCAGGTACCAGACGAACGACTGATGCTTGAGGGCCCATTCGGAGAGATTGAAAGACCCTTTCATTGACTGTCCTCGTCGAGTTTCACGGCTTGTCCGGGTTTGAGGCTGTTGACGCCGGCGCTGACCACACGCTCGCCGGACTTGACCCCGCCGGCCAGCACCACAGTGCTGTCGGTACGGCTGGTCACGCTGACGTCGCGCGGAGCAACGGTTTTGCTTTGCGGGTCGATCACCCAGATCCGGGTTTTGCCGTCGGCCTCCTGCAAGGCTGTCGCAGGCAATTCGATTCGCGGCTTGATCGCCGAACTGAGGGTCACGCTGATCGCCGTACCGAGACGGAAGCCCGGTGGCGTGCTGGCCAGGGTCAAGCGTGCGCGGCGGGTGCGCGTGGCGCTTTGCGCCTGTGGTTCGATCTCACGGATGACGGCGGTGGTGTTGATGCTCGGATCGAGTTGCGCGGCCACCAGAAACACCACGTCGCTGGGGATCTGATCGACCAGCGTGTCCGGCAGATCGATCACTGCTTCCTTGATGTCCGGTTGCGCCAGCGTCACCACTTGCTGCCCGGCGGTGACCACCTGACCGGCCTCGGCATTCCACGCGGTGACCACGGCTTTGTGGTCGGAGCGCAGTTCGGTATAGCCGAGCTGATCCTTGCTCTGATTGACCGCCGCCCGTGCCTGGTCGAGGGATGCCTGGGTGGTTTTCAGATCGGTGGTGGCGATGTCCAGTTGCGCCTGGGCGCCGACCCCGCGATCAAACAGCGCCTGCTGACGCCGGGCATTGGCCTGGGCGTTGATCAGTTGTGCTTCGACTTTCGCCAGATCGCCCTGGGCCGAACGCAACTGGTTCTGCTGGTCGGACGGGTCGAGGGTGGCGAGCAAGGTGCCCTTCTCCACCTCGGCACCCACGTCGACGTTACGGCTGGCAATCCGGCCGCCGACGCGGAATCCGGTGTTGCTCTCGTAACGCGCCTGAATGCTGCCGGCGAAACGACCGAGGGTTTCCTCGTTCAGCGCTTGGACCTTGATCGACAGCACCGGCCGCACCGGTTCGGGCGGTGGCTCGCTCTTGGAACAGGCAGCCAGCAGCAGCCCGACAGACATCACCCACAAAGGCTTCATGGCTGTGCTCCCGGTTGCAGTTCCTTGTAGGTGTTCTCGGCGATCTCGACTTTCATCCCCGGATGCAGCAACTGCCCACCAGCAACGATGACTTTTTCGCCGCCCTTGAGCCCTTCGCTGATGATCACGTGCCCGGTCAGGTAACGGCCGACAGTGACGTTGTGCAGTTGCGCCTCACCCTTGTCGTCGACCATCCATACGGCGGGTTCACTGATGTTCTTGGTCAGGGCCGACCAGGGTAACTCCACTGCTGACTTGCCGCTGCCCTTGGCGGTGGCACTGACTACCGAACCGAGCTGCATGCCCTGGGGCAGGCTGTCCAGGGTGACCTTGACCTGCACTGTGCCGGACTGCGCCGACACCGCCGGGGTGATTTCACGCACGGTGCCGGTGGTCTTGATGGCCGGGTTGTCGAGCAGGCTGACCACAATCGAACGCTCTGCCGGGCGTTCGGCCAGCAGAGATTCGTAAACGTTGAACACCGCGTCGCGATCGCCGTCCCGGGCCAGGCTGAAGATCGGCGCCGTGGCCTGCACCACTTGGCCGACCTCGGCCTGACGCTGGGTGATGATGCCCGGCGCATCAGCGATCAGCGCGGTGTAGCTCAGTTGATCCTTGGCGTTGGCCAACTGCGCCTGAGCCGCGCTCAACGCACTCTGGCTGCTGCGCAATGCCGCTTGCGCGGAATCGTATTCGCTCTGGCTGGTGTAGCCCTTGGGCAACAGTTTTTGCTGGCGGACGAACGCGGCAGCGCTCTGTTTGACCCGCGCCTGCTCGGCCAGCACCTGGGCCTGGGCGGAATCGACGTTGGTCTGCAAGTCCTTGGGATCGAGTTTGGCCAGTACCTGTTTGGCCGAGACGCGGTCACCGACATCGACCATGCGCTGGATGATCTTGCCGCCGACCCGGAACGACAACTCGGTCTGCACCCTGGCCTGAACATCGCCGGTGAGGGTCACCGACGCCGCGAAGTCCGCGGGCTTGACCTCTTGCACGAAGACGCGCGGCAGATACTCCTGGGGCGCCTTTTTTTCGCCGCAGGCGGCGAGCAAAGCGAGCAGGCCCAACAGGGCGGCTGTTTTCAATCCGGGACTCGCCATGCAGACTCCTTCCTGTGTACGAACGTGCAAGTGACGATACGACTGTGAGCTTAGAACAGGGTTCAACCTTCGTCCGGGCGATATATGCATTTATGTGCAGCAGGTATCCTGACCCGGATTCCGGAGCACCCAGGAAGGATTTTCATGCTCAAAACCCTCGCGGTGGCCAATTACCGCTCGATCAATAAATTGGTGATTCCGTTGGGTCGGCTGAACCTGATCACCGGCCCCAACGGCAGCGGCAAATCCAACCTCTACCGGGCGCTGAGGCTGCTGGCGGAAACCGCTCAGGGCGGCGTGGTCAATGCACTGGCTCGCGAAGGCGGGCTGGAGTCGACGTTCTGGGCCGGGCCGGAAACCATCAGCCGGCGCATGCGCAATGGTGAGGTGCCGATCCAGTCCACCGTGCGCCAGGGCGTGAAGCGTCTGAGGCTGGGTTTTGCCGGGGAGGATTTCAGTTATTCGATTGCGCTGGGCTTGCCCGAGCCGAGCCTTTCTTTCTTTTCCCTCGACCCGGAAATCAAAAAGGAATGCATCTGGGCCGGGCCGCTGTATCGCCCGGCCAGTCTACTGGTGGATCGCGACGGGCCGATGATCCGTACCCGCGAGGGTCGCAGCTGGGACGTGCTGGCGCAGCACACGCCAAATTTCGACAGCCTGTTCGATCAGGTCGGCAGCCTGCGCACTTCGCCGGAAGTGTTCCAGATGCGCGAGTTCATCCGCCGCTGGCGCTTCTACGATCACTTTCGCAGCGACGCCGACGCCCCGGTGCGCCAGCCACAACTGGGCACGCGCACACCGGTGCTGCATCACGACGGCCGCGATCTGGCGGCGGCGTTGCGCACCATCATCGAAATCGGCGATCCCGAGGCATTGCAGGCAGCGATCAGCGACGCATTTCCCGGCGCACGATTGAACATCGCACCGCTGGCCGGCGGACGCTTTGCCATCGAGTTCTTTCAGGAAGGGTTGTTGCGACCGTTGTCGGCAGCGGAATTGTCGGATGGCACGTTGCGTTATCTGCTGCTGGTCGCCGCGCTGCTGACGCCACGCCCGCCTTCGCTGATGGTGCTGAACGAACCGGAAACCAGCCTGCATCCGGACCTGTTGCCGGCGCTGGCGCGGTTGATCATCCGTGCTTCGCAGGAGTGTCAGGTGTGGGTGGTTTCACATGCGCGGCGATTGATTTCGGCGTTGCAGGAAGATGAGGAATGCAATTGCATCGTGCTGGAGAAGACCCTCGGCCAGACGGGAGTGGTCGGGCAGAGGGTGCTGGATGAGCCGGCGTGGAATTGGCCGGATTAGGTGTGCCAGTTGAAGAGCCCCTCACCCTAGCCCTCTCCCTAGCCCTCTCCCAGAGGGAGAGGGGACTGACCGAATTGTTCTTTCGAGTAACACCGACCTGAAAGATTTGAGCCGAACTCAGGATTTGAAAAGCATGAAGATCAGCTCCCTCTCCCTGGGGAGAGGGTTGGGGTGAGGGGGAAGCCTCACTGCCGACCTGTCAGACAATCACCCCTGCCACTTCCCACCTTCAACAATCACACTCTCAGGCTTGGTGTCATCACTCAGTTCTTTACGCACATACTGGTCATACAGCTTGAGCAGATATTTCTCTTCGCCAAGCTTGGCCAACTCCGCATTCACCCAGTCGCGCAATTCGATATTGCCCTTCTTCACCGCCGGTGCAATCGGGGCTTCGGCGCCGAGTTTTTCATCCAGCACGCGGTAGCCCGGGTTCTGCTTGGCCCAGCTGAACAACACCAGATTGTCCTGGGCGTAGGCATCGCCACGGCCGTTGGCCAAGGCTTGCAAGGACTCGGAGTTCTTCTCGAACTTCAGCAGTTTCCAGTCCGGATGGTTCTTGGTCAGCCAGATATCGGCGGTGGTGCCAGTGGTGACGATGGTGGTGCGGGTCGCCAGGTCATCGAGTTTCTTCACGTCGCTGCTCTGCGGCACCAGCGCCTGCACCGCGACCTTGAGGTTAGGGTTGGTGAACTCCACCGCTTCCTTGCGCTCCGGAGTCACGGTCATGTTGGCGAGGATCAGATCGACCTTGTCGCTTTGCAGGAACGGAATGCGGCTCGCCGGCTCCACGGCCACAAACTCGACCTTGTTTTCGTCGCCCAGCAGATCCTTGGCGAATTGGCGGCCGATGTCGGTATCGAAGCCGACGTAGTGCCCTGCTTCATTAACGAAACCGAACGGCGGTTTATCGGTGAACACGCCGACAATCAGTTTGTCGCGGGCCTTGATCTTGTCCAGGTAACCCGCCGGCGCAGTGCTTTCGCTGGCGACTTTCGGCTTGGCCGGTTCTTCGGACTTGTTGCAGCCGGCCAGCAACGCGAGGCTGATCAGCGGTAATGCGAATAAGGCTTTGGCAGTTTTCATGGCAGTTCCGGTTCCTTGGTTTGAATCGTTGTTGGCGAAGTCGTCGAAGGCAGGGCTTCGACGTAGGAGAACTTCTCCAGGAACTGCTGCGCGCGTGCGGTTTGCGGGTTCGTAAAGAAAAGCTCGGGCGGGTTCTGTTCGAGGATGCGCCCGGCATCCATGAACACGATGCGGTCGGCCACCGCGCGGGCGAAGGCCATTTCGTGGGTGACGATCAACAGGGTCATGCCTTCGCGGGCCAGGCCCTGAATCACTTGCAGCACCTCCTTGACCATCTCCGGATCAAGGGCGGCGGTGACTTCGTCGAAAAGCATCACTCGCGGGTTCATGCACAACGAGCGAACGATGGCGATGCGTTGCTGCTGGCCGCCGGAGAGCTGGCGCGGGAAGGCATCGCGTTTGTCCGACAGGCCGACGCGCTCGAGCAACGCTTCGGCTTGTTGCTGCGCTTCGCGGCGTTGGCGTTTCTGCACTTTGAGCGGGCCGAGCAGCAAGTTATCGAGCACGCTCATGTGCGGGAACAGGTGATAGCTCTGAAACACCATGCCGATCTGCTGACGCACTTCGCGCCAGTCGGTGGCCTTGTCCAGCAGCTCGCGGCCGGCGAATTTCAGACTGCCGCCGTGGGCGACTTCCAGGCCATTCAGGCAACGCAGCAGGGTACTTTTTCCGCAGCCGCTGGGGCCGAGGATGACGATGACTTCGCCGGACTTCACTTGCAGGTCGATGCCCTTGAGCACCTGCTGTTCGCCGAAGAATTTGTTGAAACCCTGAAACTCGATCAATGCACTCATGCTTGCGTCCAGCGCCGCTCCAGCACGCGCGAGGCGGCCGACAGCGGGTAGCAGATGAAAAAGAAAAACAGAAACAGCGCGCCGTAGATCAGCACCGATTCGTAGGTGCGCTCGATGATCTGCTGGCCGACCTTGATCACATCTACCACGCCGATCAGCACCGCCAGCGAACTGGTCTTGATGATCCGCGTGTAGACGTTGATGGTCGGTGGCGTCATGCGTTTCAGCGCCTGGGGCAGCAGCACGTAGCCGTAGAGCTGCGCCGCGCTCAGGCCGATCGACAACCCCGCCTCACGCTGCCCGCGCGGCAACGAATGCAGCGCACCACGCGCCACTTCGCCGACCTCGCTGGCACCCCACAGCGACAGCACCAGCACCGTGCACCAGAAGCTCGGCAGGCTCAGGCCAAAGAAAATCGGCAGACCGAAAAACAGCAGGTACAACCAGACCAGCACCGGGATTGCCCGGAACAGTTCCAGATAGATCCGCAGCACCGCGTTCAGCCACGTCACGTTGAGCGTGCGCAGCACACCGTAGAGCACGCCGCCGACGGTGCTGATGGCGATGCTGAGGAACGAGATCGACAGGGTTTGCCCGGCGCCCTTGGCCAATTGCGGTAAGGACACCCAGAGCAGTTCAAGACCCGAACTGGCCATGCTGGAGCCTCCTTTCCAGATGGCTCAACAGCAGCGACAGTGGCAGGAACAACAGCACGCAGATCAGCGTGAGCACGGCGAGCATTTCGTAGGTTTTGTAGTAGAGCGCGATGTAGCTCTTGGTGGTGTAGAGAATCTCCGGCACCGCAACGGCCGAGACCACGGTGGTCTCCTTGAGCAGGAAAATGAAATTGGCGAACAGCGACGGCAGGCTGAGGATCCCCGCTTGCGGCAGGATCACGTAACGAAGCAACTGACCGTGGGACAGACCGATGGAGCGGCCCGATTCAAGCTGCGCCTGGGGTACCGCATCGACGCCGGCGCGCAGCACTTCGGTGAGGTAGGCGCCGCCGAGAAACGTCATGGTGATGATCGCCGCCGTGAAACCGGAGACCTTGATCCCCAGGGCCGGCAAGGCGAAGTAGACGAAGAACAGCTGGATCAGCAGCGGCGTGTTGCGCGCCAGCTCCACATACAGCCCGACCAGTTTTTGCAGGTAAGGCGTGCGGAACACCAGAATCGTCGCGTTGAGCAGCGCTACCAGCAACGAGGTGCCAATGGCGATCAAACCGACCTGCAGCGTCACGCCCACGGCTTTGAGAAACGCCGGCAACGTGCTGAGGATAAATGCGTAATCGAAGGTCATGAAACATCCTGACGCCGCTCGGTAAGCGACGGTGGTGCAGTCCATGGACAGCGGGTAGCTGTCCTGCAGGCACCGACTTTAAAGGTATAAAAAGAAGAATTTAAATACCGTTAAAGCATATTGATATCACGCAAAAAACTAATCGGCGGGTTTGCCGGGAAGAAGGAGGAAGGCTATTGTCCCCAGCGCTGTAGGACGGATCTTTTTTGCATAAAAGCCCTCCAAGGACGAACAGCTTTTGGCCAGACTCCCCCGGCCGAACCCATAACAAGGAAGAGAACATGGACGTAAAAGTGCCGCAGCGACTGGATCCGCAGGAAATCGTGAAATTGTTGGTGGCGTTGCGCCGGGCGCTGAAGACCGGAATAGCCTGAGCTTAAAGACACCCTCACCTGCACACACAAAAACGCCGATGACCATCACTGGCCATCGGCGTTTTCATACCTGAAGGGGTTGTGTCGCTGCGTCAGATCAGAACGCCGGCAATACCGCGCCGTTGTACTTCTTCTCGATGAACGCTTTGACTTCCGGGCTGGTCAGGGCAGCGGCCAGTTTCTTGATGGCGTCGCTGTTCTTGTTGTCTTCACGGGCGACCAGGAAGTTCACGTAAGGCGAATCCGCGCCTTCGATCACCAGAGCGTCCTTGGTCGGGTTCAGCTTGGCTTCCAGCGCGTAGTTGGTGTTGATCATGTCCAGGTCGACTTCTTTCAGAACGCGCGGCAGCAGAGCCGACTCCAGTTCCTTGAACTTGAAGTTGTGCGGGTTCTTGGCGATGTCTTTCGGCGTGGCCAAAGCGTTTTTAGGATCTTTCAGTTCGATCAGGCCAGCCTTCTGCAGCAGGATCAGCGCACGACCACTGTTGCTGCCTTCGTTCGGAATGGCGATGGTGGCGCCGTCCGGCAGTTCAGCCAGGGTCTTGTACTTGCTCGAGTAGCCACCGAACGGTTCAACGTGAACGCCTTGTACGGTCACCAGGTACTTGGCCTTGTCGTCCTTGTATTTGCCCTGGTTGAAGCTGTTCAGGTACGGCAGGGTCTGGAAGTAGTTGGCGTCCAGACGCTTCTCGCCCACCTGCACGTTCGGCTGTACGTAGTCGGTGAAGACCTTGATTTCCAGATCCACGCCTTCTTTGGCGAGGGTCGGTTTGATCAGCTCGAGGATCTCGGCGTGTGGAACCGGGGTCGCGGCGACCACCAGTTTTTCGCCGGCCTGGGCCAGGGAAGCAGTCAGAGCAGCCGCCAATGCGGTAAACAACAGAACCTTTTTCATGCAGTGTCCTTAGTCGAAAATCACGGTCGTCATCGACGACGGCATCAATACGTGTGCCAGCGATGTGCTACTGCTGGCGTGAGTCGGACAATACCGGGATTTTTTATTCCCGGACAATAACGTTTATTCAGCTTCATATTCCATTTTGTTCATGTTGAACAGAATGGTTACAAAGCCTCGCTCAGGTTCAACAGTAATTCTTTCAATGCCTTACGTTCCCCGGCTGTCCCTTTGGCGCTGATGCTCGCCACCTGACGTTCGATCTGAACCAGCGACCCAGACACCTCGGGCAGGTTCAGGTGCTCCGGCAGGATTTCATCGCCAGTGCTCACCAGCAGCGCAAAGTGAATGACGTTTTCCAGCTCCCGGGTGTTGCCCGGCCAGCTGTGCTGCTCCAGCACCTCCTGCGCCGCTTCGCTGATCAGCGGCACCGGCAGATCCAGACGCTGGCTGTAGATGCCGAGGAAGTACTCGGCCAGCGACAGAATGTCACCGACCCGCGCGCGCAACGCCGGCAGTTCCAGATGCCCTTCGCTGAGATAGTGATAAAGCCGCTCGTGGAATTTCCCCGCCGCCACTGCTTGCGCCAGATCGATGCTGGTCGCCGCCACCAGGCGCACGTCCACCGGGCTCGGCTGATGCGCACCGACCCGGGTGACTTCGTGGTTTTCCAGCGCGGAAAGCAATTTGATCTGGATCGGCAGCGGCAGGTCGCCGATTTCATCCAGGTACAAGGTGCCGCCGTTGGCCGAGCCGAACCAGCCGGCGCGACTGCTGGCTGAACCGCTGTAACTGCCGGCGGCGTAGCCGAACAGTTCGGCATCGGCATACGTCGGGCTGATCGCGCCGCAGTTGACCGAGACAAACAAGCCGCTGCGATCACTGGCGCGATGGATGTGGCGGGCGAGCAATTCCTTGCCGGTGCCGGTCTCGCCGCGAATCAGCACCGAGATCGAGCGCGGTGCGAGTCGGGCCATTTCCTCGCGCAACTGACGCGAGCGTGGATCGACGAACACCAGCGCCTTGGCGCGAATGCTCAGGGGACTTTTTTCCGCATCGGGAAAGGTCAGCAACGGCTGGCCGAAGGTTTCGAAACTCATGGCAGACTCCCGCCCCAAATCGCCGGGAGACGGGGGCGCTGAAAAAATAAAAGTGGTCAGGCACGACGCCGGGCGTGGTGTTCCATGCGGTTCTGCAGGCGATACAGATACGCGAATCCCTGCTCCCAGCGTTGATGCCCGGACTTCACATTGATATGGCCGGCGCCCGCGAGAATCCCCGCCTCGGCGCCCCAGTTGCGCGCCAGTTCCAGCGCACGCGGCGCACTGACGGCGGCGTCGTTGTCGGAGCTGACGACCTGACTCGGGAACGGCAGCAGTTCGGTCGGAATCGGTGCAAAGTTGCGCAGTGCCGGCACGCAGGCCGGACGCTCCACATCCGCCGGCGCGACCAGTAGCGCACCGCGTACCTGACGCAAATGCTGCAGCGGCGCGGTAGCCGCCCAGTGCGCCACAGTGATGCAACCCAGGCTGTGAGCGATGAGAATCACCGGCGTGCTGTCGGCGGCAATCGCCTCGGCCAGCGCGGCGACCCAGTCTTCACGACGCGGCGTCAGCCAGTCGGCCTGCTCCACCCGCGCGCTGTTCGGCAGACTGTTCTGCCAATGGCTTTGCCAATGATCTTCTGGCGATCCTTGCCAGCCCGGCACAATCAGATAACGGATTGATTCGTTGCGCATGGGGGAGCTCTCCTGCGTCGTGTCTGTTCCTGATCGAGTATAGGGACGGGATTTATATTCGTTAAGGAATAAGAAGCTATTTATTAAGACCTGAAAAGAATATTAAGTATCAAGCAAAAAAAGGGGCCGCACCCTGCCAAGGAGACGGCCCCGGAAAAACGTGAAACCCTTATCGTGCAGTGATCACCGACAGTTTGGTGATGCCCGCCCGCTCAATCGAAGCCATGGCTCGCGCCACTTCGCCGTAATTCACCCCGTCGTCCGCCTGCAATTGCACACGCACTTCCGGGTCCTTGGCCTTGGCCGACTTGAGGTTGAACTCCAGCAGGTCCGGCTGGATTTCGTCCTTGTTGATAAACAGTTTTCCAGCACCGTCGATGCTCACCACCAACGGGTCTTTCTGCTCGACCGGCGCCACCGCTTCGGTCTTCGGCAGGTTGATCGGTATCGCGTTGGTCAGCAGCGGCGCGGTGACGATGAACACCACCAGCAGCACCAGCATCACGTCCACCAGCGGCGTCACGTTGATCTCGCTCAGCACCTCGTCGCTGTCTTGCGTGGAGAAGGCCATATCAGGACGCCTCCTTCACTTTTGTTGCGTTGCCCTGGGCCGCAGCCTTGTGCGCGGTCGGATGGATCAGCACGCGGAACGAACTCTTTTGCGCCAGGCTGTAGAAGTCGTGGGCAAAGTCGTCCAGGTCCGCCGCCGTCAGTTTCAGACGACGCAAAAAGTAGTTGTAAACCAGCACCGCCGGCACCGCGACCGCGATCCCCACACCGGTGGCGACCAGCGCCGCACCGATGGGCCCTGCGACCGTTTCCAGGCTCGCCGAGCCCGCCGCGCTGATGCCTTTCAACGCCTCCATGATTCCCCACACCGTGCCGAACAGGCCAATGAACGGCGAGGTGCTGCCAATACTCGCGACCACCGCCAGACCGGTTTCCAGCGAACGACGCTCGCGGACGATCTGCTGGCGCAAGGCACGTTCGAGGCGGTCCTGATGGTTGATCGCCTGGCTCAGGTCATTGGCCTGCGGCGCCTCGCCCACTTGAATCGCCGCGTAACCGGCCTGTGCCACCCGCGCTGCCGCGCCGGGCTGGGTTTCGCTCAACTCGGCGGCGGAGTCCAGACTCGACGCCGCCCAGAAGCGCTTGTGAAATTTGCGGTCCTGCGCCTTCAACCGGCCGAACTGCAGCGCCTTGAGCAATGCCAGGCCCCAGGTGGCGACAGAGAAGACCACCAGCAGCCAGATCACCGCGCTTTCGATGGATTCCAGTGGAGATGCCAGTAACGTCATGATGTGTTCCCTCGTGTAAACATTTCGCGCGAATTTGGTTTCGGTTTAGTGAATCTTGAAATCGATGGGCACGCTGACCCAGCCGTCCTGGGCGACATCACCCTGCTTGGCCGGTACGAAGCTCCAGCGCTTCACGGCGTCCAGCGCCGCGTCGTCGAGCTGTTGCCGGCCACTGCCTTTCTGAATCTGGATCTCGCCCGGTTTGCCGCTGGCCAGTACGTGCACCCGCAGTAACACCGTGCCCTCCCAACCGCGACGCTGGGCCAGCGACGGATATTCCGGCGCCGGGTTCTTCAGGTATGCGGCGTTGGCCGAGGCCGGGGTCACCGGAGCAGGTGCCGGTGGTGCGGGTGGCGCAGGCGCGGCGACCGGAGCGGCCGGTTGTGGCGGAGCCGGCGGTTGCTCGACAGCTTTGGGCGCCGGCTTCGGTACCGGTTTGGCGACCGGTTTTGGTTTGGGAATCGGCTTCGGTTTCGGTGGCGGCTTGGTTGCCAGTTCGTCCTCTACCGGCGGTGGAGGCTCGACCACAGGTGCCGGTGGCGGCGGTACAACCACAGGCGGCGCCGGGGGTGCCGGGCGCGAAAATTCGATGGTCATCGGTGGAATTTCCGGCGGCACGATCGGCAGCGCCGGTGTCGGATGCTGGTTGATCCAGTAGATCACCGCGCCATGCACCACCAGCGCCAGAACGCCGAGCAGAATCGTTTCGCGGCGGCTCAGAATGCCCTTCGGCGCACGCTGCAAACGCAGTTGCCCCAATGGCACGCGATGGGGCCGGCCGAGATCGACCAACTCGCCGCTCGGCGCCTGGCGCCACAGCACCTCCTGTGCACTGGCGGCGGTCTGGACATTGCCCATTGATTTACTCCCTGCGGTCTCTTTGCGTTTTTTCGCGTAGCAGATCCGCCGCTTGTTGAATCCCCCACGGCGTGATCGATGGGTCAATCATTGGGGCTGTAGGCTTATCTCCGAAAGTAATCTTTCATGTTATGAATAGATGTTTATGGAATATAAGAAACGGTCATTTCCGCCAAAGCCACGGCCCGCAAGGCTTTCAGCGATTCGCCCGAATCGACATGCTTTTGGGGCATAAAAAGTATTCATCCAAGGCATCGGGTTATTAATGACCCGGGATCCGGTGACAACTAATTCCAAGGTGATAGTTGACGAACTTTTCAAGAGACAAATAAAAAGGCCGATGCATGTTTAATGCATCGGCCTTCGACTTGCAGAATTTCTTATTGCTTCACAAACTCCCCGGCCAGACCGACTACATCACCGTCAAAGTTGGTGCGCGAACCCACTGCACGAACTTTCGAGTAGTTGTGATCCGGCGAGAACAGGGTCCAGGACTGATAGCCAGTGCCGTCATTCAGAGCCGCGAAAGTAATGATCGTAGGCTGCCCGGTGCTGTTCTGGAAGTGGTAGTGACCGTACGCGATGTCGTAGTTCACGCCGTTCTGGCTGAATTTTCCGCTGAAGGTGCCGTTGGAGTCGTTGCCATCGGTAATCGTCAGTTTGGCGCCAGCGTTAGCGTTTACATAGTTGCCATTAATGCTCGACATAACGAGATTTCCTTTATCGTTGGATAAGTGTCTTCCGATGAGAGCAAGTTTCCTCCTGGAAACTCACGACACTCAGAATGGTTCGCCATTCACTTATTGTCCACGGGACTTTTCAACGATATTGCTATATGCACTATTCATGTCGCTCATAACTTATTTCGATTCGGAAGAGCCTTAAGAACTAACGAATGGCATGGGTCTGTTGCACACCAATGGCCGGCGCAATCACGGCCGTCTCTGAACGCGGTGTTCCGGCCGGCACCCAGTCATAACTCACGGGCAGAGCCCGATAGACCCAGTTGCTGATCGCGTCGCTACCCGGTGCCTTGCCCAGATAGGGGCTGACGTATTCCCAGACGTTTTCGCCGCTGGCCGTCACCTGGAAAAACCGTCCGTTCATGCCCTCGTCGATCAGCGTGTTGCCGTTGGGCAAACGCCGCGCGCTGCTGATGAACGAGCTGTAGAACGCCCATCCCGGCTGCTTCGAATTGGCCGCGCTGTACTGCCAGACGATTTCGTTTTTCACCGGGTCGATTTCCAGCACCCGCGAGCCGGAAATCAGCCCCAGCGTAACGTTCGGATAACCCGCCGAACCCTGATTGTCGAACACCAGCAGATTGCCGGCGCCGGGCAGTCCGGCCGGGATGATGTGCGCGTCATGCTGACCTACAAACTGGTCCACCGGACGCGGAGTCTGCTGCGCGGTTTTCGGGTTGGCCAGCGGCAGGTTCGGCCCCAGGCGCCAGACCACTTTGCCACTGTGTTTGTCGATGATCGCGATGAAGTTGGCGTTGCGTGAATCGAGCAGCAGATTGTCCGGGTTGAAGCGTTTGTCGCCGGCATCGAACCACTTGTTCGGCCCGACCAGGCTGAGGTTGTTGATGTGCAGGTAATCCGGATTTTCACTGGCCCGCACCAGCTTCAATTGTTCGGCGGTGAAGCCGAACTCGTTCAAGTGATCCGACGCCAGCCACTGCCATTTCACCTCGCCCGTAGGGCTGACTTCGTAGATCGCATCGTCGATCACCTCGGGCACTTTGAAGCCTTTGACCTTGTGCACCTTGTTCGCCAACACCACGGTGTTGCCGTTGCTCAGGCGACGCTGGTCGTGATGCTGTTGCGCGGCGCCACCGGGCGCCTTGTCGCCCCACTGCCAGACGACTTTGCCGTTCCAGTCCAGCTCGCCGATGCTCTGATTGCCGAGGCCGTTGCCGGCGGAACCGAGCTTGCCCGGATCCTTTTCGCTCAGTTGCAGCAACACATGGCCGCGCTCGCCACCGACCAGTTTCGGGTCGATGATTGCCGACGGGAATCCGGCCTGAGGCCAGTTCTTCACTTCGTTGCCGTTCATGTCGATCAGGTGCGTCTGCTTGTCGGCACCGCTGAAGATCACATATTGATTGAAGGCCTTGGCCGGGTCGTATCGGGTGACACCGGTGGGATAGACGCTGGGCGCGGCGAGCGCCCCGGCGCTGAGCACTGCGCCGGACAACAACACCGGTAAAGCGGTTTTGATGCGCAACATGATGCAGCTCCTTGAGGGATCGATCAGAAGTCGTAGCGACCGGTGACGCCGAGGGTGCGTGGCGTGCCGAGCAGGCCTTCATAACCGCCGTTGCCGCCGGTCCACAGGGTCGTGTAGTAGGTTTTGTCGAAGGCGTTTTTCAGCCACAGCGAGACGTCCCACTGGCCCTGATTGAAATCGCCGCGCAGGCCGGTGGAGAGATTGACCACCGCGTAACTCGGGATCTGGCCGTAGTCGGAATCTTCGACCGTGCCCACCGCTTTGGAGCGGAATGCGTAGCTGCCGGTGACGTAAGGTTGCAGCCCGTTGGCCAGATTCCATTCGTACTTGCCGTTGGCGTTGCCGATCCATTTCGAGGCGCCGACCACCTGATGACCGCTGAGATCGCAAGAGGCTGGAGCACCCGGTGCCAGGCTGACTTCCGGCGGGCACGGCGCGTCCTTGTACGAGAGATAGCTGACGTCGTTGAACGAGCCGTTGAAGTTCAAAGTCAGGCCGCGCAGCGGGATCACGGTGCTTTCGAATTCCACACCTCGCGAACGCACCGAGCCGGCGTTTGTCAGGTATTGCACACGATTGACGTCGTCGTAGGCGTTGGTCTGGTAGGCGTTGACCTGAGTCCAGAACAGGTTGGCGTTGAGCTGCAGGCGGCGGTCCCACAGGGTGCTCTTGAAGCCAAGTTCGGCGTTGTTGGCGCGCTCCGTGCCGATCAGCAGCGAGTCGGCGCCGGCAGTTGGTGCCGAACCCACCACAAGGTTGACCCCGCCGGATTTCTCGCCGTGGGACAGCGTCGCGTAGCCGAGCAGATCATCGGTGATGCGATAGCTGAGGTTGAGCAATCCGGATGGGCTGGAGCTGTACTGGTTCAGATCGCCGGAATCGTAGGCGCCAGTCCGGCCGCGTCGCGCGGTGGCTGCGGCACCCGTGACAGCGGCGCCACCGACCGGTGCATCACGATTGACCCAGGCGTTCTTCTCTTCATAGGTGCCACGCACCCCGGCGGTGAAATCCAGACGCGGTGTCAGGTGCCAGGTGCCTTGGGCGAACAGCGCAAAACTGTCGGTCTGGATGTGGCCGCGACCGACACTGCCGACGTTGGCCAATGCGCCCCGTGGCGTGCCGTTCCAGATGTCGGCCTGGGGGCCGTAATAGGCGAAGGACTTGTTGTCCAGGTCCGAGCCGAAGTAGTACGCGCCGAGCACGTAATCGAAGGACTCGCCCTTGGGCGATGCCAGACGAAATTCCTGCGAATACTGTTTGTCCTCGACAGAAACCCCGGCGTTATAGGTCGCCGCAACGTTGAGGCCATCGTCGTTGGCCGGGGTGAAATTCCAGTAGCGATAGGAGCTGATCGAGGTCAGGGTGAAGTCGCTCGGCAGTGTCCAATTGGCCTCCACCGACGTGCCGCCCTGATGCACCGTGACGTGCTGGTCGTTGTCCAGATTGACCTTGCGGTGCGAGCCGTTGACCAGCGTCGCGCCGGCGGCGTTGGCCCGGGACTGATAGAGGTTGACGCCGTTGATGGTCGGCCCGGTGTTATACAGCACGCGGGTGCCGGCACTGGAATCCTCTTCGTTGTAATCACCGATCCAGCGCAGATTGAAATTCTCGTTGGGCTTGAACAACAGCTGTGCCCGGAAGCCGTCGCGGGAACCGCCGTTCAAGTCATGACCGTTGAATTCGTTTTTGATGTCGCCATCGCTGCGGGTGCGATAGGCGGAAATTCGGCCGGCCAGTTGATCGTTGAGCGGTCCGGAAAGCGTGCCCTTGGTCTGGAAGTAACCGTCCTCGCCGACCGAGGTTTCGATGCTGCGCTCCGGGGTAAAACTCGGCGCGCGGGTGCTGATGTTGATCACCCCGGCGGTGGTGTTCTTGCCGAACAACGTCCCCTGCGGCCCGCGCAGGACTTCGAGCTGTTCGATGTCCATCAAGTCGAACACCGCCATCCCCGGGCGGCCCAGATAAACGTTGTCGATGTACAGGCCGACGCTGCCTTCCAGGCCGTCACTGGCCGGGTTGTTGCCCAGGCCGCGGATCGACACGCTCGACTGGCGCGCATGCATATAGGCGACATTGACGCTGGGCACCAGTTGCTGCAGATCCTGGATGCGATAGACCCGCTGCGTCTCCAGGGTCTGGCCGCTGACCACGCTCATCGGCGTCGGTACATCCTGCGAACTTTCCTCGCGACGGCGGGTGGTGACCGTCACGGTTTCCAGTTGTGAAGTGGCGGTCGCTGTTTTGCCTGAGGTTGCCGAGACAGGGGGCTGGGCCTCATCGGCGTAACCCTGATTACAACTGGCACTCCCCGCCAGCAACAGGGCCAGGGGCAGACGTTTGAGCCGTCGTGGCGGCGGCGGTGAAGCGAGGTTCAACGGACTCATGGGGCTGCTCCTGGTCAAAAAACACGCAGACATCTTCTGTGCCGCATATTCTTTTGAGTTATTTATTTATGTTTTTACAAAGATTTACTGCATAAGAGATTGCCTTTATAAGGAGTCGACCTAATGCATATCCAATGCATTTCCCGGATATTTTTTATGTGAAAAATGCATATCGACTTGCGCCAGCTCAGACACTTCATCGCCCTCGCCGAACAACGCAGCTTCGTCGCGGGCGCGCAGGCGGTGAACCTGTCGCAGTCGGCGTTCAGCCGCAGCATTCAGGCGCTGGAACACAGCGTCGGTTGCCAGTTGGTGGATCGCGGCCGCAAGGAATTGCCGCCGACCAAACAGGGTCAGGTGCTGCTTGAGCACGCGCGGCGGCTGGTCAGCGGTGCGCAACAAATGGCCAACGAGATCACCCAGTTCAACGGGCTGGAGGCAGGAGAACTGCGCTTCGGTTGCGGCCCGGCACCGGCGGCAGGATTGATCCCGCGAGCGATCGGCAGCTTCATCGGCCGCTACCCGAAAGCACGGGTGCATTACCAGGTCGATGATTGGCAGAGCCTGAGCAAAAGATTGCTGAGCGAGGAATTCGAATTCTTCGTCGCCGACACTCGGCACTTCGAGGCAGATCCGGATTATCTGACCCATCGGTTGCGGCCGCGCAAATGGCATTTCTGCTGTCGCGCCGGGCATCCGCTGGCCGCATCGGATCGGGTCACAGCCGAGCAATTGATGAGTTATCCACTGGCCGTGAGCATTCGTCCGCCGAACCTGCGCAAGGTCATCGTCGACCTCAGCGGCCGCCCGGATTTTGTCCCGAACGTGGAGTGTGAAAATAGCGCCAGCCTGCTGGGCGTGGTGCTGCGCTCCGATGCGATCGGCATCGTCGGTGCCTATTCGGATGCGCTGCACCAGGCCCGTGGTGAGCTGGTGTGCTTGAAGATCGAAGGGATGGCGGATGATCTCGAGGAGCTTTACACCCGTTACGGAATTGTCAGTCGCGCGGGGTATCGGCTATCGCCGCTGGCCGAGGCGATGATCGAGCAGATCAAGGCGATTGACGCAGTGGATGAGGAAGTGTGTTCACTGGACAATCTTGCTGTCTGACGCACCGCCTTCGCGAGCAAGCCCGCTCCCACATTTGGAACGCGTACTCCTGTGGGAGCGGGCTTGCTCGCGAAGAGGCCAGTACAGGCGCCGATGCATTTCTTGCATGAAACACATTCCCCGAATGCACTTGCCGAACACCCTCGCCGAAAGCGAAAAACCTCGCCTGTCTTTCTGACTGGTGAACCCCCATGCCCAACCCGCAAAACCCCGTGCGCAACGTGCTGTACATCATGTGCGATCAGCTGCGCCGCGATTACCTGTCCTGCTACGGCCACCCGCATTTGCACACCCCGAACATTGATCGCCTGGCCGCCGCCGGCGTGCGCTTCAACCGCGCCTACACCCAGGGCACGATCTGCGGGCCGTCGCGGATGTCGGCCTACACCGGGCGTTATGTCAGCAGCCATCAGGTGGCGTGGAACGCCGTACCGCTGCCGCTGGAAGAACTGACCATCGGCGATTACCTGCGGCCCCACGGCATTCGTACTGCGTTGGTCGGCAAGACCCACGCCACGGCCAACGTGGATGCGTTGCAGCGGTTGGCGATCAACCCTGAAAGCGCCCAGGCCGAAGTGCTGAACGAAGTCGGCTTCGAGCCGTACTTCCGCCACGACGGCATCTTCCCTGACGACCCGCTGTTCGATGAAAAACGCGAATCCGCGCCGTACACCCATTACCTGCGCGAGCAGGGTTTCGAAGGGCGCAACCCCTGGCACGACTGGGCCAACGCCGCCGAAGGCGACAACGGCGAAATCCTCAGCGGCTGGAAAATGCGCCATGCCCATCTGCCGGCGCGAATTCCCGAGCAACATTCAGAGACTGTCTACACTACAAATCGAGCCATCGACTTCATCGGTGAGCAAGGTGAAAAACCGTGGTTTTTACACCTGTCCTATATCAAACCCCACTGGCCCTACATCGTACCGGCGCCGTACCACACTTTGTACAGTACGAAATCGATTCTCGAACCGGTACGTAATGCCTCTCCAAGCGACCATCCGGTCTATCAGGCCTTTCGCCAGCATGAGGAAAGCCTGAACTTCTCCAAAGACCCGGTACGACTGAACGTGATCCCGACGTACATGGGCCTGGTCAAACAGGTCGATGATCAGTTGGGGCGGCTGTTCGATTTCCTGCAAAGCAACGGACGCTGGGATGACACGCTGATCGTGCTCACCAGCGATCACGGCGACTTTCTGGGCGATCACTGGCTGGGAGAGAAGGAGTTCTTGCTGGAGCAAGCGGTGGGCGTCCCGTTGATCGTGCGCGACCCGCGTGCGGCGGCGGATGTCACTAGGGGAACGGTGGACGAGCGCCTGGCGGAAACCATCGACGGCGTGCCGACCTTTCTCGAAGCGCTGGGTGTGACGGGCGCCGAACATCGACTTGAAGGTCGCTCGCTGATTCCGCTGCTGCACGGCGAGAATCCCGAATGGCGCCGCTATGCGATCAGCGAATACGACTACGCCTTCCAGGCCCCGGCACGGGAGCGACTGGGCCAGCCGATCGACCGTTGCCGCATGACCATGGTGCGCAGCGAGCGTTGGAAATACCTGGCGTACGACGGCTTTCGGCCGCAGCTTTTCGATCTGTTAAATGATCCGCAGGAGCTGCAGGATCTGGGCGCGGACCCGGCATATGCGGCGGTGCGCGAGGAGCATGCGGGCTATCTGTTCGAGTGGGTGCGCGGGTTGAAACGGCGCACGACCATCAGTCATCAAGAGATTGATTTGCGTGGGCAGCGGTTTCGTTATGGCGAGCCGGAGACTGAGAAGATGGTTCAGATTGGCGTTTGGTAGAGCGAAGGCAAGAGCAAGAGCTCCCTCACCCTAACCCTCTCCCGGGGGGAGAGGGGACTGATCGCGGGATATTGGTGATTTACGCTGACCTGTTTGAGCTTTACCGAATCCACAATCGACACAGCTTTTACAGGTCGATGTATGACGTAACACACCTCTCAGCTCCCTCTCCCTCTGGGAGAGGGCGGGGGTGAGGGGCTTTTGATCTTTTGATCTTAATCGCGCCCTTTGATGGTCTGGCTACGCTGCCCATTCGCCCCGACCGGCACCTCCCCTTTCAGCGTCACCCGACGCACCACGCGATCCTGAGTGCCGTAATCATCAATCGCATAATGCTGCGTCGAGCGGTTATCCCAGATCGCCACATCACCGGTCTTCCAGCGCCAGCGCACGGTGTTTTCCTGACGAATCACATGACTCTGCAACAAGCCGAACAGGTGCGCCGAATCAGCCTGGGAGTAACCCTTGATGCGTTTGACGAAATGCCCCAGCAGCAAGCTTTTTTCGCCGCTGATCGGGTGTACGCGGACCACCGGATGTTCAGTCTCGTAGACGGTCGAGGTAAAGATCTTGCGATAGCGCTCAAGCTTCTCCGCCGACACATCCGGCTTCGCCCCGGCGTAGTCGTATTCGTTGCTGTGCACGGCCACCAGTTTGTCCGCCAGCTCACGCAATTCGGTCGGCAGTTCGTTGTACGCCGTCGCGGTGTTCGCCCAGAGGGTGTCGCCGCCGAATGCCGGGGCCACCACCGAGCGCAGGATCGAGGCCTTTGGGTAGGCATCGACGAAGGTCACGTCGGTGTGCCAGGAATTGGCGCGCTGCCCTTCGGCGCCGTCCAGTTCCAGCAGGTAACGGGTGCCCTCGCGGGACGGAACGGTCGGGTGCGCCACCGGTTCGCCGAGCAGATGGGCGAAGGCTTCCTGACGTTGATCGTCAAGCTGGGTCTGCTCGCGAAAGAACACGACCTTGTACTGGACCAGCGCCTGTTGAATGGCTTCAACCGTTGCGGCATCCAGTTCACCGGACAGGTGCACGCCACGGATTTCGGCACCGATACGGCCGGCCACCGGATGAATGTCCAGCGCGTGGACAGCGGGTTTTACAGCGAGTGCGGCATTGCTCATGGGTAGACCCTCATCGACTGCTTGCGGTTGGACGGCAGCGAAACAACGCTCTATCTATATTCCATTTACATCTAATAGATATTCACATGCTTCGTTGACGGAATAAGAGCTTGCATTTAAAACCTCAAGCAACCTCGTCGCAAATGCCTTCGAGCTATTTTTAGGATGCCGGAAAAGCATATGGATCTTCGCCAGTTGCGCTACTTCATCGCCCTCAACGAACACCGCAGTTTTGTCCGCGCGGCCGACGCCATGGGCATCACTCAACCGGCGTTCAGCCGCAGCATTCAAGGGCTGGAGCAGGAGTTCGGCTGTGTGCTGGTGGATCGCGGCAACAAGGATCTGCGCCCGACGCCCGAAGGCCAGGTGGTGTTGCAACACGCCCTGACGCTGGTGCAGGGCGCGGCATTGCTCAGCGCCGAGGTGACGCAGATGACCAAGCTCGACGCCGGCGAACTGCACTTCGGTTGCGGACCGGCGCCGGCGGTGAAACTGGTGCCGGATGCGGTGGCGCAATTCATCAATGCGCACCCGAAAGTGCGCACCTGTTTTCAGGTGGATAACTGGGAAAAACTCAGCCGCGCCTTGAGCCGCGAGGAGATCGAGTTCTTCATCGCCGACATCCGCCATTTCGAATCCGACCCGAACTTCCAGACCCAGCCGCTGACGCCCAAGCGCGGGGTGTTTTTCTGCCGGCCGGGGCATCCGCTGCTGGCCAAGGAAAGCTTGTCGACCAACGATATGTTCGACTACCCGCTGGCGACCACGCTGATCCCGCCGGGCATTCGCAAACTGCTGGCGAACCTCAGCGGGCGGATCGATTTTTCCCCGACCATCGAGACCGAGCATTTCCCCGCGCTGGTGAAAGTGGTGCTGCAATCCAACGCGATCGGTGTGGGCACTGAAGAGGCGTTTGTCGAGGACATCGCCCAGGGCTCACTGGCGCTGCTGCACTGGCGCAACCTGCCGCAGAATCTGGAAAGCATGAATGCGCAGTGCGGGATTGTGAGCCGCACGGGATTCCGGCTGTCACCGGCGGCGCGGGCGATGATCGAGACGCTGGTGGCGGTGGATAAACAGGAAATCAGCGTCGCGGTTTGAAGTCGTCATCGCCAGCAGGCTGGCTCCCACAGGAAAATGCATTCCAATTGTGGGAGCCAGCCTGCTGGCGATGAGATTTGTTCTGACGCTAAAAATTCAGAGCTTCGCAGCCGCCAGCTCAGGCGCCACCCACTCGTTCACCTTGAACGGTTTGCGGATCAGCTTCTGCTGCGCCGCCAGATCCACCTTGCCCTGCAGATTTTCGAGGAACAGCGGATCCAGTGTCGACGGGAATACTTCGCTCAGATTCTGATCCTTCAGATCCTGAGTCAGGATCACCGGCGGATAGCTCGCCAGCCCAGAAACCAACTGCACGTAAGCGTCCTTGTTGCCGTCCTGGGTCAGCCACTCCACCGCCTGTTGCTGCGCCTTGAGCAGCTTCGCCACGGCCTCCGGATGTTCATCGACAAACTTGCCGGTGCCCACCAGAACCGACTGCACACTGCCGGCGCCACCGAGATCCTTGGTGTTCAGAGGCAACTCGGCCAGACCTTTGGCCTGCAAGGCGGTCAGCCCGGAGCTGCCCCACGATGCATCGATCTGCTTCGCCGCCAGCGCCGCTACCGCTGCGTTGAAATCAAGGTTGATCACCTTCACGTCCTTCTCGCTCAGGCCCACGCTGGCCAACGCGGCATCGAATGACAACTGGGTCGCGGTGCCCCGGAAGATCGCCACGCGCTTGCCTTTGAGGTCCTGTAACGTCTTGATCCCCGAACCCGGCACCACGCCCAGATATTGCTTCACACCCCGGGCGCTGGCACTCAGCAGCCGTGTATCCAGCCCGTTTGACTTGCCGATGATGGCCGCCAGATCCCCCAGATAAGCCAGATCCACCTGGCCGTTGGCGAACGCCTCGTTGATCACCGGGCCGGCGCCCTTGAAGAAGCTCCACTGAATCTTGATGCCCTGATCGGCGAAGGCCTTTTCGAAGATCTGCTGATCGCGCAGCACGTCCACGATGCCCCCGCCGCTGTGTTGAGTACCCGCGCTCAGATCAGGCACGGCAATCCTGATTTCCTTGAGCTCGTCGGCCTGGGCAGAGAACGCCAGCAGGCCCGCCAGTGCCGGCGCGGCAAACAGACTGATGACACGTTTGAAGGGAAGGTTCATGGGTGCGGCTCCTGATCACGGCGGGCATTGAGGAGCCGAAAGTAGGCGCAATCCGCATCAGCACTTAAATACTTAAAAAGCACATTTTTATAGCTTTTCAAGCTAAGCCAGCAAAGTCGGGACATGCAGGCCGGTATGCATGGAGAGCATCGAAAATATTCTTCGAATGCATTGGATGCGTGCAGGGCTGGAGGCCTTAAATGGCGCTGCTTATCTCCAAAATGATTATTTTTTAATTTACTTATAACAATTAGTTCACCGCTAATTCCGCTGACACGATCCAACCCGACAACGGAGGTCACCCATGGCCCGTGAATCCCTGCTCAGCCTGCCACTGGCCGCACCGCCGTTGAAAAACCGGCGCACCTGGCCAAGCCTGAGTCATCGCGTTTTACCCTGGATATTGCCGCTCGGACTGTTCGCCCTGTGGTGGCTGGCGGCGCGCAATCAATGGATGAGCGAACAGATCCTGCCGGCGCCATCGCTGGTGTGGAACAGCGCAATCGAGCTGTCCCAGGGCGAGTTGTGGAGTCATCTGTGGATCAGCCTGCAACGTTTGTTCTGGGGCTTGTTGGCGGGCGTTGCCGCTGGCGCGGTACTCGGTGCGGCGCTGGGCTTCAGCCGTCGTCTCGAACGCCTGATCTTCCCGACTTTCGCCGGCCTGGCCCAGGTGCCGACGCTGGCGTGGATTCCGCTGTTCATGGTGTTTTTCGGCATCGGCGAGACGCTGAAACTGGTGGTGCTGGTCAAGGCCATCGTGGTGCCGGTGACCCTGCACACGCTGGTCGGCGTGCGCGATGCGCAACCGAAACTGCGCGAAGCCGCCGCTGTTTTACGTTTGCCGCCACGCCTGTTGATTCGCCGACTGGTGTTGCCCGCCGCCCTCCCCGCGTTCATGGCCGGCGTGCGTCTGGCGCTGGCCGCTGGCTGGACTTCGCTGCTCGCCGTCGAGCTGCTGGCCTCCAGCGAGGGCATCGGTTACCTGATGGTCTGGGCGCGACAGCTGTTCATGCTCGATATCGTGTTCGTGTGCATCGTGGTGATCGGCCTGATCGGCGTGGCGATGGATCGCGGCATCGGCCTGCTGGACAAAAAACTGGTGCACTGGCCGCACCCGGCCACGGCGGAGATTCGTCGCGGCCCGCGCTATGAAGGCTGGCAGCGCGTGCAGCCGTGGCTGTTGCCGTTGGGGTTGTTTGCGCTGTGGCAACTGGCGGTCGATCAGCAGTGGGTCGACGCCAATATTCTGGTCAACCCGTTGGCGGTGCTTGAGGCGACGAAAAACGGATTGCTCGACGGCACGTTGATCTCCGGCATGGCCCTGAGCCTGGGCCGCACACTCGGCGGCCTGTTGATTGGCGGCGGCCTCGGTCTTGTTCTGGGCTTGCTGCTGGGTCTTTCGCGCACCAGCGAACGCGCGTTCGGCCCGACCCTCGCCGCCCTGCGGCAGATCGCGATTTTCGCCTGGGTGCCGCTGCTCACCGCGTGGTTCGGCCTGGGCGAACTGGCGAAGTGGGTGTTCGTCGCCCTCGCCGCGTTTTTCCCTCTGTTCATCGCCACCCAACGCAGCGTCGCCAACCTTTCGCCGCAACTCAACGAAGCCGCGCAGGTATTGCGCCTGAGCCTCGCTCAACGCCTGCGTCGACTGGTGTTGCCGGGCGCTGCGCCGGGGATTTTCGCCGGCCTCAGATTGAGCCTGATCTATGCCTGGCTCGGCACCATCGGCGCCGAATATTTCATGCCGTCCAACGGCGGCATCGGCAGCCAGATGATCGGCGCCCAACAACTGCTGCGCATGGACCTGATCATGGCCGGGATGCTGCTGGTCGGCCTCACCGGCGCCCTGCTCAACCTCATTGGCCAACGCCTGGAAATCCGCGCCACCCGCTGGAGACACGCATGAACGCACCGATTGTCAGCTTCAACCACGTAGGCAAATCCTTCGACGTCGACGGCTTCGAACTGGAGGCGATCCGCGAATTCAACCTCGACATCTCCGAGGGCGAATTCGTCGCCATCGTCGGCTCCAGCGGCTGCGGCAAGTCCACCTTGCTGCGCTTGCTGGTGGGCCTCGACACCCAGTTTCGCGGGCAGATCAGCGTCGATGGCAAAGCCGTCAGCGGCATCGGCGGCGAACGCGGCATCGTGTTTCAGGAACACCGTTTGTTCCCGTGGCTGACGGTGGCCGACAACATCGGCCTGGGCCTGGTGAACGAGCCGCTTAGCGCCGCTGAAAAGCAGCAACGCATCAACGATTTCATCGAACTGGTGGGCTTGCGCGACTTCACCCGCGCCTACCCGCATCAACTCTCCGGCGGCATGGCCCAGCGTGTGGCGATTGCTCGCGGACTGGTGGCGAGCCCACGCATCCTGCTGCTCGACGAACCCTTCGGCGCCCTCGACGCGCTGACCCGCCAGCAGATGCAGGACGAACTGCTGGCGATTCGCGAGCGGGCAAAGATCACCACGATTCTGGTCACCCACGATGTCGAGGAAGCGATTTTCCTCGCCGACCGCGTGGTGGTGATGGAACCGCGTCCCGGCCGGATCAAACAGGTGGTGGACATCGCCCTGCCCCATCCACGCCAGCGCAGCAGTTTCGACTTCCACCAGTTGCGCGAAGAGCTGCTGCACGAATTGACCAGTGACGACCATTACCAACCGAGCGTGCCGGTACAGATCCGTGATCTGCCGTTGTCGTTCATTGCCTGCTGAACAGGAGCCTGTTGATGCCGCAACGTCCCAACTTTCTGGTGATTCTGGCCGATGATCTCGGCTTCTCCGACATCGGTGCCTTCGGCGGCGAAATCACCACGCCGAACCTCGATGCCCTGGCCAACAACGGTCTGCGCCTGACCGACTTTCACACTGCACCAACCTGCTCGCCGACCCGCTCGATGCTGCTCACCGGCACCGATCACCACATCGCCGGCATCGGCACCATGGCCGAAACCCTGACCCCGGAGCTGATCGGTAAACCGGGTTACGAAGGCTATCTGAACGACCGTGTCGTCGCGTTGCCAGAGCTGCTGCGCGAGGCCGGTTATCAGACCTTGATGAGCGGCAAATGGCACCTGGGCCTGACCGCCGAACTGGCGCCCCACGCCCGTGGCTTCGAGCGTTCGTTCTCGCTGCTGCCCGGCGCGGCGAACCACTACGGATTCGAACCGACCTACGATGAGCACACGCCCGGTCTGCTGAAATCCACCCCGGCGCTGTACATCGAGGACGACACGTTCATCGATGAACTGCCCAAGGATTTCTATTCCTCCGACGCTTTCGGCGACAAGCTGCTGCAGTACCTCAAGGAGCGCGACCAGAGCCGGCCGTTCTTCGCCTACCTGCCGTTTTCCGCACCGCACTGGCCGCTGCAGGCGCCCGCCGACATCGTCGAAAAATACCGTGGCCGCTACGACGCGGGGCCGGAAGTACTGCGCCTTGAGCGTCTGGAAAAACTTAAATCGCTGGGGCTGATCGAGCCGGATGTCGAACCGCATCCACTGATCCAGCTGACCGCGCAATGGGCTGCACTAAGCGATGAGCAGAAGCAGATTTCCGCCCGTGCGATGGAGGTCTACGCCGCGATGGTCGAGCGCATGGACTGGAACATCGGCCGCGTCGTCGACTACCTGCGTCAGCAAGGTCAGCTCGACAACACCTTCATCCTGTTCATGTCCGACAACGGTGCCGAAGGCGCGCTGCTGGAAGCCTTCCCGAAATTCGGCCCGGAGCTGGTGACCTACCTGAGCCAGCATTACGACAACAGCCTCGACAACATCGGCCGCGCCAATTCCTACGTCTGGTACGGGCCGAACTGGGCGCAGGTGGCGACCGCGCCGTCACGCCTGTTCAAGGCGTTCACTACAGAAGGCGGGATTCGCGTTCCGGCGCTGCTGCACTATCCGCAGCTGCCGCTGAAAGGGCAGATCAGCCATGGTTTCGGCACAGTGATGGACATCACGCCGACCATTCTCGATCTGGCCGGGGTGCGGCATCCCGGCAAGCAGTGGCACGGTAAACCGGTGGCCGCGTTGCGCGGTAAATCGTGGCTGGGTTTCTTGTCCGGCGAGACGGCGCAGGTGCATGACGAGCACACCGTCACCGGCTGGGAGCTGTTCGGGCGCCGGGCGATTCGGCAGGGGCAATGGAAGGCGGTGTGGATCCCCGGGCCGGTGGGGCCGGCGACCTGGCAGCTTTATGATCTGGGGAGTGATCCGGGGGAGATTCATGACCTGGCGTCGAGTCAGCCGCAAAAGCTAGATGCGCTGATCGAGCATTGGCAGCGGTATGTGGAGGAGACCGGGGTGATTCTCAGCGAGTCGCCGTTTCAGCCGGATTAAGGGGGCAAGATCAAGAGCCCCCTCATCGGAACGCCGCCCGCCCAGCCCTCTCCCCCAGGAGAGGGAGCAGACCGAGGTGTATTGCGTTATACGTCGACCTGGAAAACCGAGTCGATTATGGATTCGGTACATCAGGATCAGGTCGACGTACTTCTAAAATATCCCCCAATCAGTCCCCTCTCCCTCCGGGAGAGGGTTAGGGTGAGGGCTGGTTCTTCAGCCGAACATGCAAAGTCAGTTCACCTCAATTGCCTTACCCGCCAACCCTTCATTCTCCTTACGAACAAACCTGTTCGCCCGCCCAAACGTCCCGAAATCGTTGAACCGAACCCCCATCTCCCGCATCACCTTATGCGCCACCGGCACCGTCAACTGGCGAATGTAGAAAGGCTCCTTCACCACAAAATGATGAATCCCGTGGCTACTGCCAAAGTTGAAGCAGAACGCCTGCAACGGCCACAGCCACCACGGATTCAGCACCTGGCACTGCTGCAACACATTGCCCGGCTCCACATCGCCGTAGTAATGCATGTTCGAGCTGATGAAGTGCAGGCAAAACGTACGCAACACATTCGGCCCGATGATCACCACGGCGGCAATATCGATCACTTGCATCACCGACAACATGGTCGCTGACCATTCAATCGGCGAGCCAATCAGGTAAGCGATACCGTTGGCCGCGTGGAAGCCAAGAAACACATACCACGCGCCCCAATGCACCAGCGCCAGCGGCGCGTAGACCTTCAGCGAACGCTTGATGATGCTGAACTTGTGCGCCCAGGTCGTGGCCCGGAGCATGCGGATGAACGCCGACATTACGTTGTCACCGACCATCAGCAACCGCGCAACCCCCCAGGGCTCGCCGTTGGTGATCGCCCGTTCTTCCATGTCGGTTTCAGTACCGGAAACCTTGTGATGATTGAGGTGCAGATGGCGGCGGATCCACGGGTTGATGGTGCTCGGCCGCGCCAGCCACACCAGCCCCATCATCAGGTTGTGCGGCACGCGCTGTTTGCGGAAATACATGCTGTGGATCAGGTCGTGCTCGAGTTCGTGGGTCAGCGAAGCGAAGAAAGCATTGAGCAGCAGACACGCCCACCACGCCATGTGCCCGGTGATGTAGAGCGCCGCCGAACCGATCATCCCGGCCAGAGCAAAGGCCAGAATCGCCGCGCCGAGGGCATCCTGATGGTTGAGAATCGGGTAGCGCTCGCGCAGCTCGACGCCTTTGGCCAGCACCACTTCGCGAATATGCGCTGATCGCTGGGCAGCATTGTGTCGCTGGGGACTTGCAGAAGTACGGTCCATGCTTCCATCCTCTGGTTATTGATGTTCGCATCCTGCCCCGCGCGGGGTCCGGACGCGGTAGCCGAGAACGCCAACCTGTTGACCGGAAGCGCCAATCAGCATGAAGGAACCGACTTCTCTCGCCAGCTGGACCCGTGCCCTGCGCAAGCAACTCGACGCGCTGGGGCTGGACAGCACTGCCCTGTGCCAGCAGGCCGGGCTCGATCCGCAATTGATGGACGACCCGAATGCGCGCTATCCGTTGTCCGCGACGACACGCCTGTGGGAAATCGCGGTGCAGGTCAGCGGTGATCCGGCGATCGGTTTGCGGGTGTCGCGGTTCGTCAGCCCCACGACGTTTCACGCGTTGGGCTATGCGTTGGTGGCCAGCGGCAGCCTGCGGGAAGTGTTCGAACGGATCGTGCGTTATCACCAGGTGGTCAGCGACGCACTGGAGTTGGAGCTGACCCGCACCGAAGACCGCTACCGGTTTCGCCTGAAAATCCCGGCCGACAACCCGGCCCCGGCGTTCGAAGCCATCGACGCCTTCGCCGCAATCTACGTGCGCACCTGCCGCAATCGCCTGGGCCGCGACTACGCGCCACTGGCGGTGTATCTGCGTCGGCCTGCACCGGCCGATGAGCACCAGTGGCACAAAGTGTTCCGCTCGCCGGTGCATTTTTCAGCCGAAGAAGACCGCATCGAATTCGCCCTCACCGACTTCGACAGCCACCTCGACGACGCCAACCCGGAGCTGGCCGAGCACAACGAAGCCGTGCTCAAACGCACCCTCGCCCAGCTCAAGCCCCTGACCTGGGAGCGCAAGGTGCGCGACGCCATCGAAGAACAACTGCCCGAAGGCGAGCCCAGCGCCGAACGCATCGCCCAGGCCCTGCACCTGAGCCTGCGCAGCCTGCAACGTCACCTGGCGGACGAGGGTTGTCGCTTCGACACCCTGCTGAATGAAAGCCGCGAGAACCTCGCGCTGCTGCACCTGCGTGATCCGCAATGCTCGCTGAGCGAGGTGAGTTATCTGCTGGGATTTGCTGATACGAGCAGCTTCAGCCGCGCGTTCAAGCGCTGGACGGGGATGACGCCGGGGCAGTTTCGTGATCAGTTGCGTTGAGTTTCAACCTTTTAGCAAGCTGCGCTCTATTCCTGACGACCACTGTTCGATCATTGCAACACCTACCTCTCCAAACTCGGGATGGTGTTGGATGTACTCTGACATGTCGACCATCGCCGCCTGCATGCCTTGAGCAACTTGTTGCAGCAATTCATTACAACGGGCCTCCGTCAAATTGCATGCTGTACGACCGAAACGCATCAGCACTTTGTACTTTGGCCAAGCCTTCGAGCCGCCCAGCAGCAACGCCATGCTGTCGTTCTTGATATAAACCGAAGTGGTGATGATGTCGTAGGCCGGTGCCAGCCTGATTGAGGACTGTTCGCCGCAATTTTCATAAAGCACGCCGAAATTTTTCAGATGGGCGTCGCCGTTTTTCAATCCTGCTGACAACGCCACAATCTTGAAAAAAGCTTCCAGCGCCTGACCGAGCAGCTTTGGTGATACAAATGCCTTGATCTGTCGAGCTGCACCTTCGTACGAACCGTCGTACTTGGCTCTTGATGGCCAGCCGTTGAGCACACAGAAATCCTCGAAACCTAGATAGCCCGTATCGCTCAAATCAAATCGCTCAACTACCAAAAATTTGCCATGAGCACTGAGCTCAAACTTCGGCACCTCGAGACCACAGTATTGCGCAGCACACATACAGAAAAATTCGTTGGTCGCGAGTTCCGGATACTCATCAGCACGGAAGGCTTTCACCAAGTGTGTAGAACTCCGATGAGTCAAGCGATCGACGGCAGCGGCACTATCGCGCACCAATACTTTGGGTTGCACGCCTGACACTCCGGAATACTGACCGTAGGCTTGCAACAGATCATCGAACAGACCTTGGGCACCGTCATGGACCAGTAAATCGGCCAGTGATGTTTCTGGTGGGCGATCCATCTCCGGTGCACTGGCAATTGCCAACCGACCCAGTTGGTGCGGACCGACGATTGCCAACAAGGCAAAATCGTCAAAGCCGCGGACCGCTTTGCTGAAGCGACGGACCAACTCATCACGCAGTGCACCTTCGGGCAGGTTCATCTCGAAGACCGGATGAATACCACGCTCCCAGCCATAGCTTTCCAGGCGGGTCGGCATCGTCAGAGATACTGCGTTTTCAGCTTTGGCATCTTCTCTGTAACTGAAGACGCTATCCAATCGAGCCTGCCCGCGACCGAGTGTTCCGACCGCGTGACCACCGACACAGATGTGCAATCTGTCTGGAGACTCAGTCATGGAAGTTCACCTGCTGCAAAGTCTCCAGCGTTGGGCGTCGCGATTGTCGGGGCACTGCGGTGAGTTCGTAACCAAAACCATTGAGGATCGCTTCGACCTTACGCAGACCTATCTCAGAAACCGTATTGTTTTCTATCCCCGAGATCGTCGCGCGGCTCATGCCATATTGTTGAGCCAAAGCCTGCTGTGAAAGTTTTTGCGCCTTTCGAAGGCTTCTGATCAATTCACCGATTTGTTCCATTGCACGAACCTGCATTGTTTACAGTGCATAAGGCACACTTATTAATATATGCATCGTATTTAATACAATTCCAGCAAGTCTAGCCTATTTCATACTATGAGCTTCGGATCGTTGCCAAAGCCCGCAATCGGACGGCATCAAGGATTTCGATCTCGCCATAACTCAACCCGATAATCCCCTGCCCCTGCAGCTCCTTGAGGATCTGGTTGGTGGTCTGCCGCGACAGCGCCAGCATCGACGCCAACTGTTCCTGGGGCAGTTGCAGCACCCGGCGTGGCGGATCAAGTTCGCCGTAGCCTTCGGCGATCATCAGCAGGCGATGAGCCAGACGCGCCGGGGCCGGCAGCAGGCTCAGCTGTTCAAGATTGATGAAGGTCAGGCGCAGTTTGTGGCTCATCAACAACGCCAGATGCCGCCAGTACACAGGGTGTTCGTCGAGCAGCTTCAGCAGAGTGGCCTGAGGAATGTTCAGCAGGGTACAAGGCCCGACCGCGTAGGCATCATGGGTGCGGGGCTGGCCATCGAACAGGCAGATTTCGCCGAACCAGTGTGGCGCTTCCACCAGGCTCAGCAACGCCTCCTTGCCCTGCTCGCTGACCGCGCCGATACGTACCGCGCCGTCGAGCACCGCGTACAGCCCGCACGGCGCATCACCGCGCTGGAACAGCCGCTGCCCCACCGCCATCCGCCGCTCCTTCGCCGCCGCCAGCAGACTATCCTGAAAGGACGAAGGCAGATGACTGAACCATTGCCCGGTCAGCAGGCGCTCGCGCCAGACCTTATCCATGCGTTCTCCTAAAGATTGTCGCCTGCCTGACAGAGCGAACCGTTTGCCCGGGGCATGATTCGATCACCCTACAGGAGGAACAACAATGAAAAGCCTCGTCGATCATTTGAGTCAATACGCCGCTTACCACCGTGACCCGCGCAACATCGCCAGCCACTTTATCGGGATTCCGCTGATTGTGGTGGCAGTGGCCGTGCTGTTGTCGCGGCCGGAATGGTCGGTAGGCGGATTGTGGATTTCCCCGGCGGTTATTGCGGCCCTCGCTTCGGCGTGGTTTTACCTGCGTCTGGAACTGAAGCTCGGGGTTCTGATGACCGTGTTGATGGGGTTGTCGGTCTGGGCCGGACATGTTTTGGCGCAGCAGAGCACTCTGGTCTGGCTGAGCGCAGGCCTGACGATGTTTGTGATTGGCTGGGCGATCCAGTTTGTCGGACACCACTATGAGGGGCGCAAACCGGCGTTTGTGGATGACTTGAGCGGGCTGATTGTCGGGCCGTTGTTTGTGGTGGCGGAACTGGCGTTCATGCTCGGGATGCGCCATGAACTGAAAGAGCAGATCGAGGCGCGGGCGGGTGTGGTGCGGGTCAATCCGAATCGTGCGGCTGCCTGAACCACAGGATGATTCGCCCGTTCCCACGCTCGGCGTGGGAATGGGCGATGCTTTCAGAGGCTGGCGACTTTCTGCCAGACCTTCGGCTTGAAGAACAACGTCTCACCCTTGGCCAACCCGGTCAGGCTGTCGTGATCTTTCACCACTTCCGCCTCGATCAGGTCAGTCTGGCCTTCAACCTTCAACGTCACCCGCGTGGTCGCGCCCAGCGGACGGATGTCGCGCACTTCAGCGGCGTGGTGATCCTCCAGCTCATGTCGCGACAGCGACACTTCGTGCGGGCGGAACAGTACGTGGTTGTCATCCCCCAGATGCAGACGGTTCGAGTCGCCGAGGAAGTGATAGACGAAATCGCTGGCCGGGTTCTCGTAAACATCGCCCGGTGAGCCGATCTGCTCGATCACGCCCTTATTCATCACCACGATGCGGTCGGCCACTTCCATCGCCTCTTCCTGGTCGTGGGTCACGAACACCGAGGTCAGGTTGATGTCTTCGTGCAGGCGCGCCAGCCAGCGGCGCAGCTCTTTTCGCACCTTGGCATCAAGGGCGCCGAACGGTTCGTCGAGCAGCAGCACTTTCGGCTCTACCGCAAGGGCGCGAGCCAGGGCGATACGCTGACGCTGACCGCCGGACAATTGCTCCGGATAACGATCCGACAGCCAGTCCAGTTGCACCATGTTCAGCAGCTCGTGAACTTTGGTCGCAATCTGGCTTTCGCTCGGGCGCTGGTTTTTCGGCTTCATGCGCAGGCCGAACGCGACGTTGTCGAACACGGTCATGTGGCGGAACAGGGCGTAGTGCTGAAACACGAACCCGACGTTGCGATCCCGCACGTCATGGCCGGACACGTCTTCGCCGTGGAACACGATGTTGCCGTTATCCGGGGTTTCCAGACCGGCAATAATCCGCAGCAAGGTGGTCTTGCCGCAGCCGGACGGGCCGAGCAGCGCCACCAGCTCACCGCTGTGGATGTCCAGGCTGATGTTGTCCAGCGCCTTGAACGCATTGAAATTCTTGCTGACGTTACGCACTTCGATCGACATGAATTATTCCTCCGCGGCGCTGGCGCGCAGGCGGTTGATACGGTTTTCGCTCCACTGCTTGAGCAGCAGGATGAAGAGCGCCAGGATCAGCAACAGGCTCGCCACGGCGAACGCGGCCACGTGGTTGTATTCGTTGTAGAGGATCTCGACGTGCAGCGGCAAGGTGTTGGTCACCCCGCGAATGTGCCCGGAAACCACCGACACCGCACCGAACTCACCCATGGCCCGCGCGGTACACAGCACCACGCCATAGATCAGGCCCCATTTGATGTTGGGGACGGTCACGTGCCAGAACATCTGCCAGCCGTTGGCGCCGAGCAGGCGCGCGGCTTCCTCTTCCTGAGTGCCTTGTTCCTGCATCAGCGGGATCAGCTCACGGGCCACGAACGGCACGGTGACGAAGATCGTCGCCAGCACGATGCCCGGCAGGGCGAAGACGATCTGGATGTCGTGATCCTGCAGCCACGGCCCGAACAGGCCCTGGGCGCCGAACATCAACACGTAGACCAGACCGGCGATCACCGGCGAGACCGAGAACGGCAGGTCGATCAACGTCACCAGCATGCTCTTGCCACGGAACGAGTATTTGCTCACGCACCACGCGGCGCTGACACCGAACACCAGGTTCAGCGGCACCGAAATCAGCACGGCGATCACGGTGAGTTTCAGGGCCGACAAGGCATCCGGTTCAAAGATTGCGGTGAAGAATGCGCCGAGGCCGTTCTTCAACCCCTGCGACACCACGATGAACAGCGGCAACAGCAGAAACAGGAAAAAAATCAGCCAGCCGAGGCCAATCAGAACTCTGCGCGAAGTGGCGCTGCCACGGCGGGCGGCGTTGGCCGAGGAAGCGGCCGCAATAGACGATTGGGACATGGTTCGCGCCTCCTTATGGGGTTTCGATGCGCCGCTGCAGCAGGTTGATCAGCAGCAACAGGACGAAGGAAACCACCAGCATCAGCACGCCGATGGAAGTGGCGCCGGTGTAATCGTACTGGTCGAGCTTGACCATGATCAGCAGCGGCAGGATTTCGGTTTTCATCGGCATGTTGCCGGCGATGAAAATCACCGAGCCGTACTCGCCGACGCCACGGGCGAACGCCAGGGCGAAACCGGTCAGCCACGCCGGCAATAGCGCCGGCAGCAGGATGTGGCGGAACACCTGCAACGGCTTGGCACCGAGGCACGCCGCCGCTTCTTCGACTTCACGCGGGATGTCGGCAAGCACCGGCTGCACCGTGCGCACCACGAACGGCAGGGTCACGAAGGTCAGCGCCAGGGTGATCCCGAGCGGGGTGTAGGCAATCTTGAAACCGAGGTCGGCGGCGAACTGCCCGACCAGCCCGGTCGGCGTGTACAGCGCCGTCAGGGCGATACCGGCCACCGCGGTCGGCAGGGCGAACGGCAGATCGATCATCGCGTCGATCACCTTGCGTCCCGGGAACGTGTAGCGCACCAGCACCCAGGCCAGCAACGTGCCGATGATGCCGTTGATGATCGCGGCACACAGCGCGGTGCCGAAGCTCAGCTTCAATGCAGCGAGAACGCGGGGTGCGGAGATGATCGTCCAGAACTGATCCCAGGTGAGTTGGGCGGCGTGGACGAACATCGCCGCCAGCGGGATTAGCACAATCAGGCTGAGGTACACCAAGGTGTAGCCCAGCGTCAGCCCGAAGCCGGGTATGACGGGGGAGATACGACGCGACATAAAAGTCCTTGGTTTGAGAACGCGCAAAGCCCCGAACATAAATCCGGGGCTCGTTTTAGGCTATTGAAACTTACTGCGCCTGATAGATCTGGTCGAACACGCCACCGTCGTTGAAGAATTTCGGCTGTGCGGTTTTCCAGCCGCCGAAGTCCTTGTCGATGGTCACCAGCTCCAGTTTCGGGAACTGCTGGGCGTACTTGGCTGCCACGTCCTTGTCACGCGGACGGTAGAAGTTCTTCGCCGCGATTTCCTGGCCGGCCGGGCTGTACAGGTGCTTGAGGTAGGCTTCGGCGATCTGCTCGTTGCCCTTCTTCTCGGCGTTCTTGTCGACCACCGCCACCGGTGGTTCAGCGAGGATCGACAGCGAAGGCACGACGATGTCGAACTTGTCCTTGCCGCCGTCTTCTTTCAGCGCCAGGAAGGCTTCGTTTTCCCAGGCCAGCAACACGTCACCCTGACCGTTGTTGACGAAGGTGATGGTCGAGCCACGGGCGCCGGTGTCCAGAACCGGAACGTGCTTGAACAGGGTCTGTACGTATTCCTTGGCTTTCGCTTCGTTGCCGCCGTTGGCTTTCAGGCCGTAGGCCCACGCCGCGAGGAAGTTCCAGCGTGCACCGCCGGAGGTTTTCGGGTTCGGGGTGATCACCGAGACGTCGTTCTTGACCAGGTCACCCCAGTCCTTGATGCCTTTTGGGTTGCCCTTGCGCACCAGGAACACGATGGTCGAGGTATACGGGGTGCTGGCGTCCGGCAGACGCTTCTGCCAGTCGGCCGGCAGGGTCTTGCCGAGTTTGGCGATTTCGTCGATGTCGCCGGCCAGCGCCAGGGTCACGACGTCGGCGCGCAGACCGTCGATCACCGCACGGCCCTGCTTGCCCGAGCCGCCGTGGGATTGCTGGATTTTCACGGTGTCGCCGGCATGCTCTGCCTGCCAGTACTTCACGAATTCGGCGTTGTAATCCTGATACAGCTCGCGGGTCGGGTCATACGAAACGTTGAGCAGTTCGTAATCCTTGGCAACCGCGGAACCGGCAAACACAGCGCTGGCCAGGACGGCCAGAGCGTAACGGCGAATCGACGACATGGTGAAAGCTCCTGGAATTCTTGGTGGTGGCTTTTTCTTATGTATTGCTGGAATCGGATTGCTCATTCAGTGATCGCGCCTGCGGCAACTCCTGCGCATTGCCCCCTGCAGGAGCTGTCGCAGATGCGATCTTCAGGCCTGCTTGTTGCCCGGCTGCTGCAGACGGAATTTCTCTTTGCGTTCGATCTGGACGACTTGGGCGTTGTGCACAGTGATTTCCACCGCGCCGAAACGCAGGTCGCGCAAGGCGCTCTGGATTTCACGCAAGATGGTGGTTTCGTCCTGACCGTCAACGCTACGCAGGGATGCGCTCATGGTGCTGCTCCTTTGTATGGGATATGCCTGGCAGTGGGCGGCACTGCGTTCGGCGTGGGAGCAATATAAGAGAGGCGCAGATATTCTTAAAAAGACTATTTAAGAATGTTTATATAACTGGAAAACATTATGTGATGCAGCAAGGGTTTGCGGCGGATTTGCCCGTCCGCAAACCCGCTGCGCATATCCTTCAGCCGATTGCCGGCGCTCTGGCCCAGTCGATCTGTGCTTCAGGCACCGGCCGCCCGAACCAGTAGCCCTGTCCCAGATCGCACGCCTGCTCCAGCAGGAACGCCGCCTGCTCGGCCTGCTCGATGCCCTCGGCATGCACCTGCATGCCCATGCTGCGAGCCAGAGCGATGATCACCCGGACAATGGCGGCATCGTCCTCGTCCCAGGGCAGGCCGGCGACGAAACCCTGATCGATCTTCAGCTTCTGTACCGGCAGGCGTTTGAGCCGCAGCAGCGACGAATAACCGGTGCCAAAGTCATCGATGGCCAGACGAATCCCCAGTTCGCGCAGACGATGCATCTGCTCCAGCGCCACTTCCGGGTCATCCATGACTGCACTTTCGGTGACTTCCAGCTCCAGATACGCCGGATCGAGGCCGGTGTCGTGCAGCACCTGCGCCACCTGTTGATACAACTCGCGGCGGGCGAACAGTCGCGACGAAACGTTCACCGCGACAAACGACAGCACTACCCCGGCCTGCTGCCATTGGCACATCTGGCGGCAGGCCTGCTGCATCACCCAGGCGTCGATTTCCGAGATCATCCCGGTGCGCTCGGCAATCGGGATGAACTCCGCAGGTGACACCAGGCCACGCTGTGGGTGCTCCCAGCGCACCAGCGCCTCGACGCCGATCAGGCGGCTGGTCTGCAGGTCGTGGACGGGCTGGTAGTAGACCCGCAGCTCTTGTTGCTCCAGTGCGCGACGCAGTTCGAAGGCGATCTCGACCCGTTGCTGGGCGTGCGCCGTGAGTTCTTCGGTGTACAGCGCGTAGCCGTTGCGGCCGCTGCTCTTGGCCTTGAACAAAGCCGCATCGGCGTTGCGCAGCAGTTGTTCGGCGCTCAGGGCATCACTGGGAAACAGGCTGATGCCGAGGCTGGCGTTGATGAAGAGTTCATGGCCGTCGAGGCAGAACGGCTCCTTGAGTGCATCGAGAATCCGTTGGGCCAGAGCTGCGGCCTGCGCCGGCTGTGGACAACTTTCCATCAGTACCGCGAATTCATCGCCACCCAGCCGCGCCAGAGTGATTCCCGATCCGAACAGCGCCTGCAAACGCACGGCGACCGACTTGAGCAAACGGTCACCGATGTTGTGGCCGAGGCTGTCGTTGATCAATTTAAAGTGGTCCAGATCGACCATCAGCAGCGCGCAGCCGCGCTTGTGGGTCTGTGCCGAAGCCAGTGCCTGTTCGGCGCGGTCGCTGAACAGCAGGCGGTTGGGCAGGTCGGTCAGCGGGTCGTGGTGGGCCAGGTGCTTGAGCTCGTGCTCAGAGTCCTTGATCGCGCTGATGTCTGAAAACACCGCGACGTAATGACTGAGCCGGCCGTCCTCGTCGCGAATCACCCGGATGGTTTGCCACTGTGGATAAATCTCGCCGCTTTTTCGGCGGTTCCAGATCTCGCCGCTCCATTCATCCTGCGCCTGCAAGGTGGCGAACATCGCCTGATAGAAACCCGGAGGATGGTGCCCGGACTTGAACAGGCTGGGCTGCTGGCCAATGACTTCTTCACGCTGGTAGCCAGTGATTTCCATGAACGCGCGATTGACGTGCACGATCAGCCCCTGCCGGTCCGTGACCAGCACGCCTTCGCGGGTGCAATCAAACACCGCAGCGGCCTGACGCAGGCGTTCGCGATCGGCCTGGCGCTCACGCAACCGGGCACCGATACCCAGGCATTCGAACAGGCGCGCCCTGGCGAGAAAGATCAAACCGGCGCTGAACACCACAAAGGCATAGCCGTTGATCAGTTGCCAACGCAGCAACTGATCAGAGCTATCGAAGAAACTGTTCAATAAATAGCCAATGCCTTGCAGCCAGACAACGGCAAGAACCAGGTAAAGCAGCGCTGCACGCAAGGCATCGCGGTATGTGGCAGACATTCGGCCGTCCATGTCCCTACAAAAATGTCGGGATTATAGGTCAAGAAACATCCAGCCATCTCTTATCTGAAAGGGCGACTGGTTTTATCTGTGTGCTTGGTGATAATGCAACGGCTGTTTTTTCTCTATCGAGGGCCCTATAGCCTATGTGGTACGAAGGTTTTCTTGGCTTGTCGGCCTGGTCGCTGGTCGCCGTGACCCTGCTGATGACCCACGTGACGATTGTTGCCGTCACGGTCTACTTGCACCGCTACTCGGCCCATCGCTCCCTGGAGCTGAATGCCGGGCTTAAGCATTTCTTCCGTTTCTGGCTGTGGCTGACCACGGCGCAGAACACCCGCGAGTGGACCGCCATCCACCGCAAGCACCACGCCAAATGCGAAACCGAGGATGACCCGCACAGCCCGGTCGTCAAGGGCCTGTCCACCGTCCTGCGCAAGGGTGCCGAGCTGTACCGCGAAGAAGCGCAGAACCCCGAGACCCTGCGCATCTACGGCAAAAACTGCCCGGAAGACTGGATCGAGCGCAACCTCTACAGCCGCTATCGCCTGCTGGGCATCGCAATCATGGCGGTCATCGACCTGCTGCTGTTCGGCACCATCGGCATCACCATCTGGGCGATCCAGATGATGTGGATCCCGGTCTGGGCCGCAGGCGTGGTCAACGGTCTCGGCCATGCCATCGGCTACCGCAACTTCGAATGCCGCGATGCCGCGACCAATCTGGTGCCATGGGGCATCCTGATCGGCGGCGAAGAGCTGCACAACAACCATCACACCTACCCCAACTCGGCCAAGCTGTCGGTCAAGAAGTGGGAGTTCGACCTCGGCTGGGCCTGGATCCAGGTCTTCAGCTTCCTGCGTCTGGCCAAGGTGCAGCGCGTTGCGCCGATCGCCCACCGCGTCGAAGGCAAGGGCAGCCTGGACATGGACACCGCCATGGCGATCCTCAACAACCGCTTCCAGATCATGGCCCAATACCGCAAGCTGGTGATCGGCCCGCTGGTCAAGCAGGAACTGGCCAAGGTCGATCATTCGGTACGCCACCAGTTCCACCGCGCCAAGCGTCTGCTTTCCCGTGAAACCAGCCTGCTGGAGGATCGCCACCACGCGCGCATCCAGAGCATGCTCGAGCACAGCCAGGCGCTGAAGGTAATCTACGAGAAACGCCTGGCCCTGCAGCAGATCTGGGTCAAGACCAGCGCAAATGGCCACGACATGCTCGCCGCCATCAAGGAATGGGTTCACGAGGCCGAGGCCAGTGGCATCCAGTCCCTGCGCGAATTCGCCGACCAGTTGAAAACCTACTCGCTGCGCCCTGCCGCCGTCTGATGCCGTTGATCGGTGCGCCCGGCTCCCGGGCGCACCCTTCGGAACTTCACCCCCGATCCCCTATCTCAAAGACACTTCGCCACCCTGGCGGGCTGTCCCGTGGCCGTTGTCGACTTCCCGGCACGCCCTTTGAGATCCGTGTCGATGGTCAACAACAATCAAAAAGACTCATCCCTTCCCCAGTGGCCCGAGGCCGCACAGACCCTGATGGCATTGATGCACGCCCAGGGCGAAGTCGCGCGCCTGAGCGAACGCGAACAGTTGTTCAGCTCGCTGCTGGTCAGCGTCAACGCCGTGCTTTGGGCCTTCAACTGGGAAACCCGTCAGGTGCTGTACGTCAGCCCCGCCTATGAACGGATTTTCGGCCGTTCGGCCGCCCTGCTGCTGGCCGACTACAACCAGTGGCGTGACAGCATCTACCCCGACGACCTCGAGTACGCCGAACGCAGCCTCGCCGAAGTGCTGCACAAGGGCGCCGTGGAAGACCGCGAATACCGGATCATCGACGCTGACGGCCAGGTGCGCTGGATCAGCGACAAATGTTTCATCAACCGTCAGGAAGAACCGGGGCAACCGGTGATCATCGTCGGCATCGCCGAGGACATCACCGAAAAGAAACAGATGGAAACCGAGCTGCAACGCCTGGCCACCACCGATGTGCTGACCCAGAGCAGCAACCGTCGACACTTCTTCGAATGCGCCAATCGCGAGTTTGAAGAGGCCCGCCTGCAGGGGGCGCCACTGGCATTTCTGCTGCTGGACATCGATGACTTCAAGGTGATCAACGACACCTACGGTCACCCGGAAGGCGACATCGTACTGCAACGGATCGCCGAATGCGGGCGTGCCTCGCTGCGCCGGGGAGACCTGTTCGGACGGATTGGCGGTGAAGAGTTTGCTGCGGTTTTTCCGGGCTGCGCGCCGGACATGGCGATGCAGGTGGCCGAGCGGCTGCAACAGGAAATCCAGCGCTTGAGCTTCAGCCACGGCGAACAGACGTTCGGCATCACCGTCAGCCAGGGCCTGACCAGCCTCACCCCGGAAGACGAAAGCCTCGACGCCCTGTTCGCCCGGGCCGATGCAGCGATGTACGAGGCCAAGCGTCAGGGCAAGAACCGGATCATCTCGGCCTGAACAGCGTGCTGATGCGGGACAAGCGCTATTTGCGCATCCGCATCAGTTCCGGCAAGCCGATCTTGAGCAGGCGCGCCGTGCGGCTCTTCGCCAACTCCTCGACGCCCTCGTGCTCGGTCAGGCGCGCCATCTGCGCCGCCATGTTCATCACCAGCGCTTCGCGGGAGTACACCCCGCCACCGAGCTGGTATACGGATGCAATCAGCTCGCGCAGCTCCAGCGGCAAACGCCAGCGGGTGCGCAACGCCGAGCCGTACGCCGCACCGAATTCCGCCAGCGCATCGCCGACTTCTTCCAGTTCATCCAGCTCGCCGCCAGCCTGCTTCCACTCCTGCAAACAACGCAGCAATGCCAGATCGCCGAGACGATGGAGCATTCCGGCGCAGTAACAGCGCTCCTGATCCAGGTCGAGCAGACGCGCCAGGGTGCGCGCGTATTCAGCGGTGTGCAGCGACAGGCCCCAATAGCGCTCCGCGTAGTCCGCCAGACACGGATCGCTGAGTCGTGCACTGCGCTTGAGCGCCAGGCCGAGGATCAGATTCATGCTTTGCCCGGTGCCCAGGCGATGCAGCGCCTGGGCCAGGGTCTGTACCGCCGCGCCGTGGTGCTGAGCGGCGCTGTTGGCCGCTGCGATCAACACCGCAGTGATCTGCGGGTCGGTGCGGATTTCCTCTTCCAGCAGCTTCAGATCCAGCCCGTTGGGGTGGAGGCTGCGTTTGACCGCCACTTGCACGTCGGTCATCAACGGCGCGCCGTCGGCCTGCTCGCGACGACGCTCGAGGAACACCGACAGGGTCATGCCCGGCGCCAGTGCGGGCACTTCGCAGAAGACTTCCTGACCGGCATTGAGCAGCAGCCCCTGCAAACGCTCGGTCAGGCTTTCCATGTTCAGGGGTTTGGCCAGATAGGCCGTGGGGGCCAGCGGCAGGGCTTCGCGCACGCTGGCGCTGTCGTTGCGGCTGCTCATCAGAATGAACGGCAACGGCGGATTGCGTTTGCGCTGGCGGACACTGCGCAACACGTTCAAACCGTCGACGCCGGGCAACTCCCAGTCGACGATGGCCAGGTCATAGGGGACTTCGCCGAGCAGAGACATCGCCTCCTGACCATCAGCGCACAGATCCAGCCGCGCATCGCAGCGCACGTTGAGCAACACCTGTTTGAGCAGGTCACGAGACCAGGGGTCGGCCTCGGCAATCAGGACTCGGGGTACAGCGGGTAATTCGACGGCAGTCATGCTCGCCCTCCCTAGCAATGCTTGAACCTTAGCCAATGCTGGCGCTTCGATACAGCTCGAATGCGGGGTATGTGTTTCAGCAAGCGTAAAAAAACCCGCCGAAGCGGGTTTTTTGTCGATCCGATCACACAGTGCCCGGCATTACAGCTCCGAGAAGCACTCTTCGATGATCGCCAGACCTTTGTCCAGTTGCTCGTCCGGCGAGGTCAGCGGAACCAGTACGCGCAGAACGTTGCCGTAGGTGCCGCAGGACAGCAGGATCAGGCCCTTGTCGCGTGCCTTGGCCACCACCGCTGCTACGGCAGTCGGGTTTGGCTTGTGGCTGTCGCCGTTTTCGAACAGCTCGACTGCGATCATGGCGCCCAGGGCACGGACTTCGCCGATCACCGGGTACTTGGCCTGGATGGCCTTCAGACCGGTGACCAGACGCTCGCCGACAGCCTTGCAGCGATCCAGCAGTTTTTCTTCTTCGAACACTTCCATCACGGCCAGAGCAGCGGCGCAAGCGATCGGGCTACCGGCGTAGGTGCCGCCCAGGCCGCCTGGAGCGATGGCGTCCATGTATTCGGCCTTGCCGCACACACCGGCCAGCGGGAAGCCGCCAGCGATGGATTTGGCGAAGGTGGTCAGGTCGGCAGCAACGCCCATCTGTTCCATGGCGAAGAAAGTGCCGGTACGGCCAGCGCCGGTCTGCACTTCGTCAGCGATCAGCAGGATGCCGTGCTGGTCGCACAGGGCACGCAGACGCTTCATGAATTCTTTCGGCGCGACGTAGAAACCACCTTCACCCTGTACAGGCTCGATGATGATCGCGGCGATGTCTTTCGGCTCGGCGTCGTTCTTGAAAATGCGTTCGATGGAAGCGATCGAGTCGTCGATGCTCACGCCGTGCAGCTCGTTCGGGTACAGCGCACGGAAGATGCCGCCTGGCATCAGGCCCATGCCGGCCGAGTAAGGCACGACTTTACCGGTCAGGCCCAGGGTCATCATGGTACGGCCGTGGTAAGCGCCGGTGAAAGCGATCACGCCGGCACGGCCAGTGGCAGCACGGGCGATCTTCACGGCGTTTTCAACAGCCTCGGAACCGGTGGTCACCAGCAGGGTTTTCTTGGCGAAGTCGCCCGGCACGCGAGCGTTGATTTTTTCGCACAGCTCAACGTACGGCTCGTAGGCCAGAACCTGGAAGCAAGTGTGAGTCAGCTTGTTCAGCTGTTCGGTCACGGCAGCGATGATTTTCGGGTGCACGTGGCCGGTGTTCAGCACGGCGATACCGCCGGCGAAGTCGATGAACTCGCGACCTTCAACGTCGGTCACGGTGGCGTTCTTCGCGGACTCGGCGAAGATCGGGTGAATCTGGCCAACACCACGTGGAACAGCAGCGGTACGGCGGGCCATCAAGTCAGCGTTAGTCTTGCTCATTACAGTCCTCATTCACCGCTCATCGGGCGGCGTGGTTCAAGGATTAAGCGGGAGGAATCGGCGGTGGCAGCATGCGATGATCGACTGCCACGGCGTTCCCGGCCGCAGAGAAAATTCCGGTTTGAAACGACGCAAAGGGACAGCGCTCTCGTGCCCTTTGCGTTTACAGCGATCTACTACCGAGGCTTAGATGCCCAGGCAGAGGTATTTAATTTCCAGGTAATCTTCGATGCCGTACTTGGAGCCTTCACGGCCCAGACCCGAAGCCTTGATGCCGCCGAACGGCGCGACTTCGTTGGAGATCAACCCGGTGTTGACGCCGACCATGCCGTATTCCAGGGCTTCAGCCACACGGAACACACGGCCCAGGTCACGAGCGTAGAAGTACGAAGCCAGACCGAACTCGGTGTCGTTCGACATCGCGATCACTTCGGCTTCGTCTTTGAAGCGGAACAGCGGCGCCAGCGGACCGAAGGTTTCTTCCTTGGCCACTGCAGCATTTTTCGGCACGTTGGTCAGGATGGTCGGCTCGAAGAAGTTGCCTTCCATCTGCTTGCCGCCGGCCAGCACGGTGGCGCCTTTGGCAACGGCGTCGGCGATGTGCTCTTGGACCTTGGCTACAGCTTTCTCGTCGATCAGCGGACCGGTGGTGGTGCCGTCTTCCAGACCGTTGCCGATCTTCAGTTTGGCAACAGCCGCTTTCAGCTTCTCGGCGAAAGCGTCGTAGACCGAATCCTGAATGTACAGACGGTTGGCGCAGACGCAGGTCTGGCCGTTGTTGCGGTACTTGGAAATGATCGCGCCTTCGACGGCCTTATCCAGGTCCGCGTCGTCGAACACGATGAACGGCGCGTTGCCGCCCAGTTCCAGGGAAACTTTCTTGATGTCCTTGGCGCATTCCGACATCAGCTGACGACCGATTTCGGTCGAGCCAGTGAAGGACAGCTTGCGCACGATCGGGTTGCTGGTCAGCTCGCTGCCGATGTCGCCGGCGCTGCCGGACACCACGCTGAACACACCTTTAGGGATGCCGGCGCGCTGGGCCAGTTCGGCCAGGGCGAAAGCGGAGAAAGGAGTTTGCGAAGCTGGCTTGAGCACCATGGTGCAACCGGCGGCCAGCGCAGGACCTGCCTTGCGGGTGATCATCGCCGCCGGGAAGTTCCACGGGGTGATGGCGGCGGTCACGCCGATCGGCTGCTTGATCACGATCAGGCGCTTGTCAGGCTGGTGGCCCGGAATCACGTCACCGTAGATGCGCTTGGCTTCTTCGGCGAACCACTCGATGAACGAAGCGGCGTAGACGATTTCGCCCTTGGCTTCGGCCAGTGGCTTGCCCTGCTCCAGGGTCATCAGGCGAGCCAGGTCTTCCTGGTTTTCGATGATCAGCTCGAACCAGCGACGCAGTTTGCCTGCACGCTCCTTGGCAGTCAGTGCACGCCAGGCCGGCAGCGCTTTGTCAGCGGCTTCAATCGCGCGGCGGGTTTCGGCAGCGCCCATCTTCGGCACGGTGCCAAGGATTTCGCCGGTGGCCGGGTTGTTGACCTTGATCGTCTGACCGTTGTCCGCGTCGACCCAAGCGCCATCGATGAAGGCTTGCTGGCGGAACAACTGGGTGTCTTTAAGCTGCATGTCGGCTTTCCTTAACAGCACCGCGGCCAGCGCGGAGCAAAATTATGATTGTAGAAAGGCGCCTCGCAAGGCTGCCGTCAGGGAAATCATTCACCGGGCTCAAGCACCTGAATAGTGCACGGTTGCAAACACGTGCGGCTCGGCACCCGATCAAAGAGCGTTTGAAATCTCAAACGGATCCTAGGATCAAAGGGGGTAAAGGACAATAGGTCGTTCGAAAAAAAGAACAAAAACGCAGCTTTTGCCGGACTTTTCAGATCAACGAGCAACAAGCCTGCGCCGCAACGAAACCTTAGTTCAGTCCCGCCAAAGCGCCAAGCGAGCCTTTTGCAGGACGTTACAGCTTTATGGAATGCAGTGCTTTCGACCGACACGCGCACTGACAATAAGCGCCAAAACCCGGCATGGACGCCCCGAGCCGACCTAGGTATGATGTCGCCCGCTGCACCAGTAGCTCAGCTGGATAGAGTACTGCCCTCCGAAGGCAGGGGTCGTGGGTTCGAATCCCGCCTGGTGCGCCATGAACAGAAACGAAAAAGCCTCATGCCGAAAGGTCTGAGGCTTTTTTGTGCCTGCTGGTTGGCGAATCACTCCGTCGTCCAGTCAAACTCGTCGTATTCATCATCGTCTTCGTCGTCCTCGATCCACTCGTCATCAAGAACGTCTTCCTGCATATCCTCTTCTGCCTGCCTGGCCAGAAGAAACTCCTTGCGACTCTCGGTCACTGCTCGCCGCAGTTCTTCGCCCTTCACCGGGCAGTTGAGCATTTGGGCGATGCGGTCGATTTTTTGGGCCACGGCATCCTCCAGCGCATCGGCAATGCCCCGATAGTGCGCGTTTTTGTGGGGCAATGCCAAATGGCTGAGAGATCACCCGGTCAGTTCTGGTGGATTTGTTCGAGGCGCAGGTCCAGATTCACGCTCGGGTAACGCTTGTGCAGATTGTTGTACAGGGTGTCGGCAGCTTGTGATTGACCGGACTCGCGCAGGCGCAGGACTTCGCGCAGTTGCTCGTCGAGGCCATTGGCCGGGGCGGCGGCGCGCTTGCTGACTTTGGCTTCGTCAGCCCCGTCGGCGCTGATCGATTCGCTTTGCATCGGCGCGGCCATTTCCGCCATCGGTGCAGGCGCAGGCGCGGACAGCGCGCCAGCAGGGGCTGACAAGGTCCGGGACTCGATGGACTCCTTGCGGGCCAGTGGCGCAGCAGGTTTGGCAGCGGGGGCGAAATCGTAATGAGCCACAGGTTCCGGGGTGCGCTGCACCAGAGACAGCATCAGCGCGATGCCGACCAGACTGGCGAAAGCCACCTGATAACGCGGGATCTGACAAGTCTTGAGCCAGCGCTTCCACAGGCTCGGTTTCGGTACCGGGATCTGGCGATGCGCGCCGCTGATAATCAGTGCGTCGAGCTTCGCCGGGGGCTCGCCGTTCTGTTGCTCGCGGTAATGCTTGAGCAGTTGCTCTTCGGGTGTCTGGCGGGTGTCCGTCATGTCAGTACCTCCTCGGCCAGCAGCCGACGCAGTTTTTGCTGGGCGTAGCGCAAGCGGCTCTTGACGGTTTCCAGCGGTGTTTCGGTGAGGCTGGCGATTTGCGCCAGGTCGAGGTCGCCGTGGGCGCGCAGCAGGAACACTTCGCGCTGGTCGGCAGGCAGGGTTTGCAGCGCGCTGTCCAGGCGCAGGCTGTCGCGGCTGAGACTCAGCAGTTGTTCGGGGTCGCTCGCGTCGTCACTGACCGCATGGGTCTGTTCGTCGTAGCTGTCATGCAACGACTGATGGGCGCCGTTCTTGCGCCAGTGATCGATCAGACGATTGCGGGCAATCTGAAACAACCAGGTACGAAAAGTCGCCCGGCCTTGTGGCTGACTGGCGCTGCGGATCAGGCTCAGCCACGTTTCCTGATACACCTCTTCGGCCAGTTCCGGTTTGCCACTCAACCCGAGCAGAAACCGGTACAGGCTCTGGCGGTGGCGGGCGTACAAGATCTCGAACGCCTTGCCGTCGCCCTCGCGATAACGGGCCAGCAGCGATTCGTCGCTGCTGGCTTCAAGGCTGTCGGCGTTGGCAAACAGCTGACTGATAAACCCCTTCAGGCGGCTCACTATTCAATCCGTCGCTCAGTCGCCATCGTGTTGGACGCAGTCGAAGTCCGCAGGCTCTGCGCCAGTTCCACCAGTTGCACGAACTCGTTGCGCAGACCGAAGCGATCATCGCCACGGGCACCTCGGGCCAGTACTTCGGTGTCCTTGAGGCTGAAATCACCGGTGTAGCGGCCGTCCTTGAGTTGCTGGGAAAACGCGGCGACGGCGGCGGCAAATCGCAGATCCTCGCTGGCCGGCGCGACTTGATTGGCAATCGGCCGCTCGATCAGCAGACTTTTCCCACCTTCGGGCTTTTGATATCGCACACGCAGCATCGCCAATTCTCCGTTCTTCCCGGAAATAGCCGGCTCCGACTTACCGTAGCGCAGCGGTTCCAGCCAGCCCTTCTCGCCGGCCGGGACAATTTCATACAGCGCGGTCACCGTATGGCCTGCACCGATTTCACCGGCATCGGCCTTGTCATTGCTGAAATCCTCACGCTTGAGTGCGCGGTTTTCGTAGCCGAGCAGCCGGTATTCACTGACTTGCGCCGGGTTGAATTCCACCTGCAACTTGACGTTCTTCGCCACCACGGCGAGGGTCGAACCGAGCTGATCCACCAACACCTTCCGCGCCTCACGCAGGTTGTCGATGTAGGCGTAGTTACCGTCGCCGGCATCCGCCAGTTGCTCCATCAGGTGTTCATTGTAGTTATCCACACCGAATCCCAGGGTGGTCAGGGAAATCCCTGTCTTGCGTTTATCCACAGCCATTTGCTTGAGGCTGTCGAAGTCGCTGACGCCGACGTTGAAGTCTCCGTCGGTGGCCAGCAGGATGCGGTTGATGCCGTTGGGGATGAACGCTTGTTGAGCCATTTGGTAGGCCAGTTCGATGCCGGAAGCACCTGCGGTCGAGCCTCCCGCCGTCAACTGCTCGATGGCTGTGCGAATTTTCGCTTTTTCCCGTCCGGACGTCGGCTCCAGCACCACTCTGGATTCGCCGGCATACACCACCAGCGAAACGCGATCCTGCTCGCGCAGTTGATCGACCAGCAGCTTCAGGGTGCTTTTGACCAGCGGCAGCCCTTCGCGACGGTCCATCGAGCCGGACACATCCACCAGAAACACCAGATTGGCCGGAGCCAGCTCCGCCACGGCGCGGTCGGACGCCTTGATGCCGATGCGTAGCAAACGGGTGTGCGGATTCCACGGAGTGGCCGCCAGCTCCGTGGTTACACCAAAAGGTGAGCCGTCAGTGGGCAACGCATAGTCGTAGGGAAAATAATTGACCATCTCCTCCAGCCGTACCGCGCCTTCCGGCGGCAGGCGTCCCTGATTCAGCAGACGGCGGACGTTGGCGTAGGCGCCGGTATCCACATCGGCACTGAAGGTCGAGACGGGCGTTTCGGCAACGCTGTGGATCGGGTTATCGGCCAGGGTTTCGTATTGCTCGCGCGGCTCGGCGCGATAGTCCTGTGGATAACTTTCCCCGGCGGGCATCGGTGCAAAACTGGCCGTCGGCGCCGCCAATGCACTGCGCTTGGCCAAAGAGTGATCGGCCATGACCGCTTCTTGCTGCACCACGGGTTTCGAGGGGAGCTGTGCCGGTGGCCGCACGGCGGCGGATTCCGGGTTGGAGGAAACACCGCAACCGGCGACGACCAACAGCACACCGGCAGCCAGGGGTCGCAGAAGCGTCGATGGAAGAGACATGGGGGCTGACCTCGAGGAAGAATTGATCCATTCAACCTCTGAGACGGACAGCCCTATCAGTTCGGGTTAAACGCCGCCGACATTATTTTCAGCGGTGATAACGCCGCACTGCACTGCTGTTGCGCAGCACATGACCTTTGATTTTTTCCAGCAGTTGGGCGCGAGTCAGGCCGGCCGGCAAGGCGTCGGGGGCCAGGTCCAGGGCATAGATCTGAATGATGTAGTGATGTGCGCTGTCGCCGGTCGGCGGGCACGGGCCGACATAGGTGGTCGTGCCTTTGCTGTTGGTGCCGCCCAGGCCTTCGAAAGTCGGCTTGGTGCCGCTGCCGGCCGGGATCTGCCGGGTCGTGGCCTTGATGCCGTAATGAACCCAGTGATCGACGCCCAGGCCTTTCTGGCCGTCCGGATCGTGCATCACGATGGCATAGCTCTGGGTCGCGGCCGGGCCGGCGTTCCAGCTCAGCGCCGGGGACAGGTTCTTGCCGCCACAACCCGCGGCGTCACTGGCCGCCGCCGCGGTGAACAGACGGTTGTCCGAAACACCGGGAATGCTGAGGGTGAAACGCTCTTGGGCCTGCGCCGGAAACTGCACGCAAAGGGCGACGGCAACGGCCGCCAGCCAAGGGTTGAGAGAGGTCAATCGGGTCATTCCGGGAGCACCTTGTGCAGTTGGGCCGTCTTCGGCCTGCAGACTATAGCTGTACCGTTCGTGCCGTGGCAGTGGCAAATGACGCCCATTGGTATCACCGCGCTTACAGACGGTTCGTCGGCTCACGGTTATCGTCGTCCTCGGCATGCAGAAAAATCACCCGCGGATGCTCCAGCGGCGCCAGGGGTGGCGGCAGTTCCGCCGGCTCTACCGGCCACAGGTGCGGCACCACGTGGCTGACGTCACCGTCCTGATTGTTGTGGATGGTGATGACACCGGGGCTGCGAAGCTTCTGCAGGCGGTCATCGCACAGTTTGAAGCTTTTGCTCAGGCCGTCATCGTCGACCACCGGGGCGGCCAGGCGACGCTGGGCGAAACTGCGGCTCTTGCGCTGTTGATAACGGGCCCAGGAAATCAGGATCACGGCGTTGACCAGCGCCACCCACATATAGATCTGCAAGGTGCCAAGGGCTTCGAACGCCGAATTGTCGATGCGCGGCCCGCCGGCATGGGTTTCAATCAGCGGCCACAGCCCGCGCACCAGCAGATACAACAGGCCAACCCAGGCCAGCACCGTGAGGATCACGTCGATCACCACCAGGAATGGCCGCTGGCGGGTCCGGATGATTTTCATTTGATGACCTCCTCTTCGTCGTCGCCCGCCGGTTTGATGCCCCGGTCAGGACTGACCCAGCGCGCACGCTTCTGATGCTGGCCGAACAGCACCTTCGGAAAGCTGACCAGCGTGGTCAGCAGACTGATGAACCAGAACACCAACGGATACCAGACCACCCAGAACATGGTTCTGCCCAGACCCGGCTCGTAGCGTCGGTCGATGACGATGCTGACCGCGAACTGCACCAGGCAGACAAACGCCAGCAGCAGCCCGGTAAAGGCCGGCGGCATCAGGTGATGCACGGCAATGGCCTCGGGCATGACCATGAACTTGCCCATCCCCCAGAAAATCACCGACAGCAGGAATGTAAACGCCCAACCGGTCGACAGGCAGTATTCGAACAGCAGTGGCCACAGATAACGGTGACGGTACTGCCAGATCCCGCGAATGTTCTTGAACAGCACCTCGGCGCCGCCCTGGGCCCAGCGCAGGCGCTGCTTCCACAGGCCACGCAGGGTTTCCGGCATCAGGATCCAGCACAGGGCGCGGGGCTCGTAGAAGATGCTCCAGTGGTCCAGTTGCAGTTTCCAGCTGATATCGATGTCTTCGGTGATCATGTCCGGGCTCCAGTAGCCGACCCGGTTCAACGCCGTGCGACGGAACGCAACGATCACACCGGACACGGTGAAGATCCGCCCGAACACCCGCTGGGTGCGTTTGATCAGCCCGATAATCGACGAGAACTCGCCGACCTGAACCCGCCCGACCAGCGTCGAACGCGTGCGAATCCGCGGGTTGCCTGTCACCGCGCCAAGCCGCGCGTTGTCGAGCATCGGTGCCACGAGATAAGCAGCGGTGTTCGGCGCCAGCAGCGCGTCACCGTCGATGCACACCAGATATTCGCTGCGCGCCGCAATGGCGCCCATGCGCAGGGCCACGGCCTTGCCCTGGTTTTCCGCCAGGTGCAGCACCCGCAGCCGAGGGTCTTCCTTGGCCAGCGCGTCCAGCACTTGCGCGGTGTTGTCCTTGGAGCCGTCGTTGATCGCGATGACTTCGATGTTCGGGTAATGCTGGGCCAACGCCGCGTGAATGGTGTCGGCGGCGTTATCGCCCTCGTTGTAGCAAGGGATCAGGATTGAAATCAGCGGTTCGCCTTCCAGCGGCGGCGGCAGCGTGTCGTCTTTCCACGGCCAGTGCCGCTCCCAGTGCAGCCAGAAATACAGGCCGCCGGAAATCCACAACCCGGACATGAACAGCGGGTAGAAGAACACGAAGTCCATCAGGAATTGCCCGGTGACCAGGAAGATCAGCCCCAGCGGGACGCCGAGGACGATCGCCAGAACAAGCAGGGCCAGCAGTCTATCCAGCATGTCATGGGTTCCATTTGTTGGAGAGCGCAGGCCGCACGGTTTTCAGGTCCGGCAGGTTCTCGAGGAAGTTATCCGGGTAGTAGCCGAAACTCGTCGCGCCCTGACGCTTGAGGCGGCCCATCCAGTCGGCCAGTTGTGCACCGTCGATGTCGGCCTGGTCCTTTTTCGTCCAGTCCCGGGCCTGCAATTCGAACACCGTGCGATCCAGTGCACCGGGGCGCTGTTTGATCTTCGCCACCAGTTCTTCCAGCCACGGGCCGGATTGCGCATGGGTCTGTTTTTCCATGAGCGGCATGGCCATCGGCGCCGTCCAGTCGTAGCTCACGAGGAAGTCGTCGAGGTTCTGTGCGAACCACGCTTCGCTCTCGGGGTTGAGAACCGGCTCGGCGAAGATGTTGCGTGCGGTCAGCACCTGCGGGCCCCGGATCGCCCGGACCTTGGCGGTCAGTTCGTTGGTGAAGTCGATCAGGTAACGGCTCTTGAACCGGGTCCAGCGCTGCATGGCCGCCGGATCATCGCGCAGGGCGGCAATCGAGCCTGGCAGACCATGGGCAACATAGGCCTTCAACGCTTCGGGGCTGGCGTCTTCGAAATCCGACAGCACGGCGTCATCGTGGTAAAGGATGCCGTCCACCGAGGTCAGGCGCGCCACGTCTTCGTAGATCTCACCGATGATCCGCCGCACCTCTGGATCGAACGGCGACAGCCGCTTGTACTGATCCGGGTCGACCGACGTGGTGCCGGTCTTCGGGTCCCAGCGCGTGACCCGTGGCAATTTCGAATCCAACGCAAAACTCAGCACCGGCATCCAGGCGAACACTTTCACGTGAGCCCGGGTACGCAGTTGCCAGGCGACACGGTCAAAAATATCGGCACGCACCGGCAAGTGGCGGTTGGGGAAGTACAGCGAATGCACCAGGCCATCGCCCTTCGGGTCGGCGAAAGCTTGCAGGAATACGGTGTTGGCGCCCATGTCGGCCATGCGCTGGATCAGCTTGCCGAGGTTGACTTCCTGTTGCGCCGGGTCCGGGTCATAAACATTGTCCAGGTCTACGTGCACCACACGCATGGGAGAGTCGGACTGCACCGCTACGATGCTGTTGGCAAAGTGCTCGCCATCCGGGTCAGACGCAACCAGGAACCGAGGGCTGCTCATCAGGTTGTCGAGGGCATCGAGACCGTCATCGAGGGTCAGGGCCATTTCGTAGCCCTGCTCGCTGACCACAGTCAGTGAAGTACCGTCCGCGGTACCGTAGGGCCAGACCCAGACCCGTGGTTTCTTGCCAGTGGCCTTACGGATCTTTTCCGAGATGGTGGCCACGTCAGTGCGGATACGTGCCTGGAAATCCGCTTCGGACTCATAGCGTTTGGTCACAGGATCATAACGCCGGGTCGCGGCCGCCGGCTGCAGGTTGCCTTGCGGGTTGGCGAGGATGCCTTTGTGGCTGGCGTCGGTGTGGGCAGCGATTTCCACCAGGCCGGATTGCGAGATTTCCCGTATCTGATCCCAGGTCAGAAAGTCGGAGCGCTGACGCGGGGTACCGGCAAAATCCACCGGCTGATTCAGCGGTGTGTCGATCCAGACGCCCACCGGTGCCAGCAGCGCATGCCAGTTATAGGCGCGCAGCACTGGCAGCACGCGGGTGTAGAAGCTGGCATAACCATCGTCGAAGCTGAGCAGGATCGCCTTTGGCGGCAGTTCCGGCCCGCCCTTGCGCGCGGCCATGATCTGATCGACCGTCACCGGCTTGTAGTTGTTTTCCCGCAGCCACGCCAGTTGCTCGATCATGCGCTCGGTGCGCACCGCCACCACGGCCTGATCGGGATCACGATCCTCGACGTCGTGATAGGCGATGCCCAGCACGTGGTTTTTCGGCCATGGCTTTTCATTGGCCGCCACCGGGCGCTCGGACGGCGGCGCGAAGGCCGGGGCTTGCTGGGCGCAGGCGCTGATCAGCAGCACTCCCAGCAGAAGGATGAAACGCGAAATCAAAGGCATCTTCAAACTCTTCTAGAAGCGGAAAGTGAGGTCGACGAGCAGACGCAGATCGGTTTCCCGATCACCGTCGTAGGGCCGGTTGATCACACTGAACAAACCGCCCACCTCGAACACGTCGTTCCAGGCATAACGCTGGCCGTAGCCGAGCATCGCCATGCCACCGGTGCCGTGGTCACGTTGGCTGTACGTACCCGCACCGGCCTGGAACTGCTGGCTCCAGGAGGTTTCGTAGCGGTGGTAGAGCACGTGGTTGACGTTGACCGTCGGCATCACGCTGAAGTCCGCCTTCGGGTTGTAGTAAGGCACGTCTTCGGAATTCGAGTTGTGGCTGGTGCTGACTTCCAGACCGGCATCGACCTGCACATGAGTGGTGCTGTAGACGCCTTCGCGCCCGGTCAGCAAGGCTTCGACGCGGTTGTTGCCGTCGCTGAAGTGCGACGGGCTGACCGACAGTTTCCACTCGCGGCTTTCATTGGCGCGCCAGCGGATGAAACCGCTGCCGCCGTTGGCCTTGATGTTGCTGTTCAATGCGCGCAGCGGGGTATCCGCCGACAGGTATTCAAGGCTGCCGCCGTACTGCCAGTTGTCGTTGATGTCCCGGGCAATCGCCAGACGCGCGCCCTGCTTGTCGCCATAACCGTAGGAATGGTTGGAGACTTCCGCTTCGAGGGTCATGTCGCGGGTACGGCGCTCCAGACCGACACGCTGGAAGCGGTGATTGCCGGTGCCTTCAGCGAAATCGCCAGTGGCATAACCGATCCCCGCGAACACGCGCCAGTCTTCATCGATCGGCGGGCTGTACAACGTGCTCTGAATACCAAAGTCCCGGCTGCCGCTGACCGCGCCGGCATTGCCACCGCTGCCGCCATTGGCCTTGCCACCGTAGGCTTCGACGCGCAGCTCGGACATGTCATGCACTTCGCGCTCGCGGGCGGCACGCTGCACCTGACGGTTGTCCGGGAAACGCTCGACGACGTCGTCGGTCAGCGCATCCATCTGCCGCCACTCCTGAAGGGTCATGGCGGTGCGGGCCTGAGCGACTTCCAGGCCCATGTCCCGGGGCACCATGCTCTCGACTTCCTTGAGCTGGCTTTCGGCGCGACGCGGCCATTGGCGGGCCAGGTACAGATCGGCCTGGGACAGGCGCAAGCCGACGTTACCCGGCGCCTGGTCGACCAGGGTCTGCAAGCGATCCTCGCCATGGGGCAGGTCCGCGCCGTAGGTGCCGGCGGCCTGGGCCGACAACAGTTGAGCGTCCATCCAGTCGTCGCTGGGGTTGCCGATGGGCAGGCCCTTGAGTTCGACGCGCGGTTTCTCGTTTTTGGCCAGGTCTTCGGCAACCTTGCGTGCGTCCTCGGCACGGTCGCTTTCCAGTAGCGAGTAGTACAGCGCGGTAGTGTCTTCGAGGCGATCACCGGCATCGGCGTCCGGTGCCGAGAGCACCTGGCGATACAGGTCGGTGGAGACTTCCGGTTGCCGCTGATCCAGATAGGACGCGGCCACCCAGCGCAGGGCGTAGGTCGGAATCTTCACGCCTTCGGCTTGCAGCTTCTGGTATTCGGTAATCACGTCGGCTGTGCGCGCCCGGGCCTTGAGGGCGCCCATGCGGTCGATGCGCCAGCGGGTCACGTCATCGTGGGCGCTGGCGTCGGGGGTCCAGGTGGCGAGCAGTTTGTCGTAGTCGGCCAGTGCGCGGTCGGCGATCACGTAGCGTTCTTTTTCGCTGCGGGTGGCGAATTCGGCAAGGCGCACCCGTTCGGCGGCCAGGTCGCCTTCGAGACGGCGCAGGGTCACCGGGTCGATCAATCCCGGACGCTGGTTGGCCAGGCGCAGTGCAGGCTCGGGCAGGCGGGCCTTTTGCAGGGCGACCACGTATTCACGGGCGACTTCCGGTTTGCTGCCGGCGCGAACGAAGGCCTGATCGTATTCGAACAGTGCGTCGTATTGTTTGCCGACGCGGGTCAGGGCATAGCCCAGTGCGAGACGGCGAGAGGGATCGTCAGGCTTGGCGGCAACCAACGCTTTGGCGCGGGCCACGGCTTCATCGGGTTTGCCGGAATCAGCCTGAGTGAGCGCCAGACCCAGTTGCAGGTCGGCATTGTTCGGCTCCAGCGCCAGGGCCTTGTTGTAGACCTCGGTGGCCTGATCCCAACGCTTGAGATTGCGATAGGCGCGGGCAGTGGCGGTCAGGGCCTGAACAGGCAAAACACGGTTGCGGCCCTCGGTTTCATAAACCTTGACCACTTCGGCATCGAGCCCGGCCCAACTGGCGATTTGCAGGTGATCGCTGACCTGCCCCGTGGTCGACTGGCCCGGCGGAACCTGACGCAGCACGTTCAGTGCAGGCGTGGTCTGCCCGGCACGCGCATCACGCACCATTTGATCATAGGGCGTATCGGCCAGCGCCAATGCGGGCCAGAGCAACTGGCTGCACAGCGCGACTCGAAACAAAGGGCGTAAACCACGATGTAATACGGGAACATCAGTACGCGGCATTCGTCAGCATCCTTACATGGCCAGCCGGGTTGCAATGCCCCCCCTTGCCTGATTCGTAACGGAGGCCAAGTCGCAATCACTCGGCCAAGCTAATCCAAGCAGTCTTGCACGCAAGCGTAGACCAATATTCAGAACACAATATTTGTTCAGATTCGTGACCGGAAACGCGGGGGCTCGCCGCAAACGCAGATTCCAGACAGCAAAACGCCCGGCGTTTGCGAGAGGCAAAGGCCGGGCGTTGAGGTGTTGCGCGGGGTTTTACTGTTCCTGGCTGACGCTGACGCCGGCAAATTTGCTCATCAGGAAACCGACGAATTGCTCGACGGTCATCTTCTGGCCGTTGAACTCCACCTGATTGGCGGCGTAATGCAACTTGGTCGTCACATTGGTGCCATCCAGCGCTGCCAGCTGCGAACCCACGGCCATGCCGGAGAACATGTCAGCGGCGGCGCTGGCCTGATCAACAATGGCTTTGGCATCGGTCTGACCGTCGATCTGGGCCTGTACGCTGAGCAGATCCACAAGCATTGGCTTGGACACCTGCACATTGAGGTCAAGCAGCGCGATCAGCTGTTTGCCCAGTTGATCCGGCGGCAGGTCCATCGAGGCCGGTTTGGTCAGGTCGAGCACCAGATTGGCACGGCTTTCACCGTTGGCGGTTTTCAGCGACAGGTCTTCCAGCGCCAGTTGCGGGCCGGCGGCCAGCAGTTTCTGCATGTCAGCCTTGACCTGGGCGGACTCGGCTTCGGTCAGGTTCAGCTCGGGCGCCGGCAGGCCGGCGGCAGTCGCTTCGGCGGCGGCTTTTTCGTACGGCTGCAGCTTGGTCTGGTAGATCTGCATCAGCGACAGGGCCGACGGGATGTCGAGGTTCTTCAGGCTCATCGCCAGGTTGGCCGAGCCGATTTTCTTGTCGTTGAGGGTCACTTCGCCGATTTTGTAGTCGGCACGACCGGAGGCGTTGCTGCCGTTCTCTTCGGTGAGGTTCTTCATCTCGAAGTTCTTCACGCCCAGCACCAACTGCTTGGCGCCGAAAGTGGTTTTGCTGCTGGTCAGCTCAAGAGTGTTCTCGCCGGTGTAATAGCCGTAGCTGCTCTTGTTCAGGTTGCTGGCCAGAGTCAGGCCGTTGAGTTCGATCTGCACCGGCGCCTGATCTTCAGCCACTGTGGTCAGGTGCAGGCTGTCCATGTAGCCGTTGGCCTTGACCTTCTGCGCCTGGGCGCTGGCGGAGATGTCCATGTTCAGGCCGGAAAACTTCAGGCTCGACTTGTCGTCCAGCGCGGTTTCCAGCGGCAGCAGTTCAATGTTGCCAGTGGTGGACTGATCGTAGCCGATGTTGACCACACCCTTGAGTGGCGCAGCGCCCTTGGTGGCGGCGAACCATTTTTCGGTGACCGGCGTCTTTTCCAGCTCGTAGTGACTGGTGGCCATGACCGGCAGCCATTTCAGCGAGACCAGACGCGAGAACGGCAGCGGGCCGTGTTCGATGTGGTCGACGAACAGCAGCTCGACCGGCGCTTCGCCGAACATCTCGCCTTCACCCTTGAGGCGATAGTGCGCGGTGCTGCTGAAGGTGTGACGCTCCAGCGATACCAGCTCCAGCGACGCGCTGCCGTTGGAACCGGCCATGGCGGTCTGCAGCTCTTTGTTGGCGTCGACGACGGCGTTGTTGAGCACGCCTTCAATTTTGGTGCCCGTATACCAGGCCCCGCCGACGCTGATGGCGCCGATGGCAACAACGATTCCGAGAAGCACGCCTGCTGATTTATTCATGAATGACCTGATCGATTTCCGTGGCTGAAGGTGTGGTCGTCTTCCGTGAACCCGTGACCGGGTCGTGGCTCGACTCCGCTGAATTTAGCGGTGGAGATTAGCACTGGCCGCGCAGGGCGGCCCAATGTTTAAAGGTTAAAGAGTGTCCACGGGACATGGACAAACAAAAAGATCGCCGGGTTCGGCGATCTTTTCGGGATCAGGAATATTGGACCTCGATCTCGTCGAGCTGATGATCGAAGCTTTTCAGCCGCGCGGTCCAGGTGTACACGAGCACCTCGAAATCCCGGTCGATCACCGCCCCGCCCGGCCCGTCGTTGCGCGGGTCACAGAAATCCAGTTGATAGCGCTCGCGGGCCATGGCCGTGGCCACGTCGGACAGCTCACGGGCATTGTTCAACCAGTGCCAGCCGTCATCGGCGACTTGCCTGTCGAGTTCCAGGCATTGTTTTTTCAGGGCTTCGAGGCTTTTTTCCAGCGGGGTGCCGGTGAGTTCGCCCATGACCTCGGCGAAGGTGCGTCCGGGTTGCCAGTAGCTGCCCCAGAAGTAGCGGTCGAACACGGTTTCGACTTTGCGCAACGCGACTTTGGTGTCCCAGATCAGCAGCAAGGTCTTGCTCTGCTCAAGCTGTCTTTTCTTGAGCTTTTGCACCTGCACCAACGACCAGGCCACCACCACAATCGCCATCACTGCGATCAACGCGGTCGCGCTGTCGAGGAAGACCATAGCCTTGTCGATCTGATGGGCCAGCATGATGCCGTAGAAATAGGTGGCAGACAGCAGCACCAGTGCGACCAGGGCGCACCAGAAGCCGAGAGCGTAAGGGTTTTTCATTATTGGTTTCCCCTAGACCTGCGCTAGCAATGTGCACTGGAAAGGCGCCTTGCTCAGGGCGCCCCTCCAACACTTCAAAGCATAGCAACGGCCTCAGGGTTTGCTGGCGCTCGAGGCTTGCGTTCGTCCGCTTTCCCAACCGCCGCCGAGGGCGAGGAACAAATCGATCTGGCTCATGGCAACCTGGGTGTTGGCGGCGGCCAGTTGCGCAGTGACATCGGTGTAGGTGCGGGTGGCTTGCAGGTCGGCAAGGAACGACTCGCGGCCCGCCTGGAAGAAGCGGTGCGTCTGGTCAGCCGCCAGCTTCGCCGACTGCTCGGCATCGGCCAGGGCATCGCGGCGTTGCAACAGCGCGGTGTACTGAGCCAGACCGGTCTGGGTTTCGCGGATGGCGTTGAGCACCACGCCGTCGAAATGCGCCAGTGCGCCCTGGGTTGAGGCTTCGGCTTCGCGGATACGTGCCCGGGCGCCGTTGGTCGGCACTTTCCAGCTCAGCGACGGGCCAAAGCCCCAGCGGTTGGTCGACGGGTCGCCAAGGTCGGAGACAATGCCGACGGTGCCGATGGTCGCGCCGATGCTGATGTCCGGGTACAGCTCGCCGGTGGCGATGCCGATGCCGGCGGTCGCGGCGGCCAGGCGACGCTCGGCCTGGCGGATGTCAGGCCGACGCTTGAGCAGCGCCGCACCATCGCCGACCGGCACCAATTGAGCGATTTTCGGTAGTTCGGCGCAGGTCGCGGTGCCGGCCGGCAATTGATCGACCGGTTTGGCCAGCAGCATCGACAGACGGAACAGCCCGGCCTGACGCGCCGCTTCATAGCGCGGCAGATCAGCGCGCAGGGACTTGAATTGAGTCTGCGAACGGGTGACCTGGGTTTCGTCGCCGCGCCCGGCATCGCGCAGGCGCTGAATCAGCGTGGTGCTCTGGGATTGCAGGTCGAGGGAATGCTGGGCGATTTCCCGCTCTTCGTTGGCCGCGCAAACCTGGGTGTAAGCCCGGACCACATCGGCGACCAGGGTGATGCGCGCGGTGTCGGCGGCGGCCTGGGTCGCGTCGGCGTTGGCTTTCGCCGCTTCGATCCCGCGCTGCAGGACGCCCCACAGGTCGAACTGATACGAGGCGCTGATGCCGATGTCGGCGACATTGGCCACCGGGACTTTCTCCGGCAGCAGGAACGCCTGACCGGACTCCTGCAAGCGCTGGGCGCCCATTTTCACGCCACCGCTCCAGCCCCCGGCCGCCTCGGCCTCATCGACCTGCGCGCGAGCCCGCGACAGGTTCGCCGCCGCCACCCGCAGATCGGTGTTGGACGCCATGGCCTGCTGCACCAGTTGGTCCAGACGCGGATCGCGATACAGCCGCCACCAGTCCGCCGGCACCGGCGTAGAAACCACAGGCTTGCCGGCCACCGCCAGATCGCCCTGAAAATCCTTGCGCTGAATCGCCGCATCGCCCGGCAGGTGATAGTCCGGCCCGACCATGGAGCAGGCCGACAACATCACCCCCAAACCGGCGACCATCAGGGCCCTGCTCATTTCGCGGGCTCCTGCTGATCATCGATGATCGAGACCGTGGCGGTACGCCCGGCGATCATGCGGAAGTCATCCGGCACGTCGTCGAAGGCAATGCGCACTGGAATCCGCTGGGCCAGACGCACCCAGCTGAAGGCCGGGTTGACGTTGGGCAGCAGGTTGCTGCCGCTCGAGCGGTCACGGTCTTCGATGCCGGCGACGATGCTTTCGACATGCCCGCGCAAACGGGCGCGGTCGCCGATCACGCGGATATCCACCGACTGACCGATATGGATGCCGTCGAGTTTGGTCTCTTCGAAATAGCCGTCGATGTGGAACGAATTGCTGTCCACCACCGACAACACCGGACGCCCGGCGGTGACGAACTCTTGTGCGCGCGGCGCACGGTCGTTGACGTAGCCGTCCACCGGGCTGCGGATCACCGAGCGGTCGAGGTTGAGCTGGGCGCTGTCCACCGTCACCAGCGCTTCAGCCAGTGCCGATTGCGCGCGGGCGACTTTCGACTGGCTCTCTTCCAGCTGTTCGGCCGGCACCAGATTGCCCAAGCCACGGTTACGCTTGGCTTCACGCTGGGCCTGAGCCAGGGTTTCTTCGCGGTCGGCAACGGCTGCCTTGGCCTGACGCAACGCCAGTTTGAAACGGTCCTGATCGATGCTGAAGAGCACCTGGCCACGTTTCACCAACTGGTTGTCCTTGACCTCGACCTGCTGGATCAGCCCGGACACGTCCGGGGCGATCTGCACAATGTCGGCGCGAATGTGGCCGTCACGGGTCCAGGGCGCGAACATGTAATACATCACCATGCGCCAGACCACGACGACGGCGAAAGCCACGATCAGCAAGGTCAGCATCACGCGACCGATAGTCAAAAACGGTTTTTTCATGTCATCAGGTATCGACTGAGTGAGTCCACGCCGAACAGCATCACGGCGTAGAGGGCCACGTTGAACAATGCCCGGTGCCAGACCAGACGGTAGAAATGCAGGCGTGTGAGCACGCCGTGTACCAGCACGAACAACACGTAGGTGATGCCCATCAGCACCAGCAGGGTCGGCAGGAAGATGCCGCTGATGTCCAGGTCACCGATCATAGGGGCGCTCCTTCGGGCAGCGGTTCTTCGGGCTCGGCACTGGAGACGAATTCGACGCCGGGCAACAGCGCCAGACGCAAACCGCTCAAGGCGTGCAACAGGTGTAGTCGGGTTTCTTCATCACCGTGACCATTGAGCGCACGACGGGTGCGGTCCATGGTCATCAGCAAGGCGCTGGGCGCCGGCAGGCGTTCGCCGGCCTTGAGGCAGGCGCGGAAATACTCGCCGACCTCGGCCACCACTTGCTGCAGCAACGCGTTCGGCGCACCGGTCACGCGCGGGGTGTAGGCCAGCAGATCGAGCAGGTTCAGCCCCACCCGCACTTCGCGCATGGCGATGCCGGTGTCCTGACCGGTCAGCGCCAGACGCGGCAGGTGCTGCATCAGGCGGTCGAGCAACTGCACGCCCAATTGACGGTGCTCGGCGAGGTTCGCCGGCTCGGTCATGCTGACGATGTCTTTCCAGCTGAAACGGGTCAGGCGCTTGGCCGCCAGTTCGGCACCGAACGGCCTGGCGATCAGGGTCCAGATGAAAGCGAACAACAGCCCCAGCGGCCCCGCCAGGTTGGAGTTGGCGAACGCAAAGAAGTCGGCGTCGTAGGCGCCCTGGATGCTGATGAACGACGAGGTGTTGACCAGCGTCAGCAGCATGCCGAGGTAAAACCGTGGCTGTACCGTCAGGGTACCGACGCAGATGAACGGAATGGCAAACGCCAGCACCAGCATCGGGAAATCGTGCAGGTTCGGCAGCACCAGAAACAGGTACAGACTGGCGAACAGCACCGACATCCCGGTCCAGAAAAAGAACCGGTAAATCTGCGGCGCCGGGTCGTCCATCGAGGCAAAGAAACTGCACGACACCGCCGCCAGAATCACCGCGCTGCCGCCGTCGGTCCAGCCCAGCAGAATCCACAATGTCGAGGCGACGATGATCGCCAGAATGGTCGACGCCACCGAGTAAAGCATCAGCCCACGGTCGAGGAACGGCGTCAGACGACCGAGGCGCCAGTGGCGGTAAACCGCGCGCCAGCTGTCCTGGCGTTCGCACAGAATCGCGTCCTGCAGACTGCGGCAGTCCTGCCACAGATCGATGAATTCGCCGAGGCGGTACAGCGCGTTAGAAAACAGCAACTGCTTGCGATCTTCCAGGGCTTCGGCGCCTGGTTGCAGGGCTTCGAGCTGATCCCGCAGGGCTTGCCAGCGGTCGAGATCGGCGTCTTTGTAGCCAAGCCATTCACGGGTGGCCGTGAGCAGCGGCGCGAATTTTTCCACCAGTTCCGGCGTGCGCCGTTCGAGGGCGTAGAGCGAATCCTCCAGCGCATCGATCACCGGCAGCAGATGGATCATCCGCCCGCGCAGTTCCTTGGTGTTGCGCACCGTCTGCGGCCGCGCGCCTTCGTGGGGCAACTGGCCGATCATCAATTCCAGGCTGTTGAAACTGCCGACCATGGCCATGCGCAGGGCGGTGACTTCTTCGGGATTCACGTCACGGCTGAGGAATTTCAGGCTGTAGGTGGTCGCGTCGGCGAACCACTTGCCCACGGCATCGTTGAACACCGGCGCCAGGCGCCGTGGCCAGAACATCGCACCGACCACGGCAGCGACCGCGATGCCGAGGAAGATCTCTTCAGTCCGCGCTTCCGCCACGTCCCACACCGCCAGCGGGTTATCCACTACCGGCAGGGCGATCAGCGGCAAGGTGTAGCCGGCGAGCATCAACGCGTAGTTGTTGGCGGTGCGCAGATGCAGGGACAGGAACAGCAGAATCCCGGTCCACAACGCGATGACCACCACCAGCACATAGGGGCTCTGGACAAACATCGGCACGAACAGCACCGCCGCAGCGGCGCCGAGGAACGTACCGATCGCCCGATACAGCGCCTTGGAACTGGTCGGCCCGAGGAACGGGCTGGAAACGATGTACACCGTGGCCATCGCCCAGTACGGACGCGGCATCTGCATCAGCAAAGCGATATACAACGCGATCATCGAGGCCGCGAAAGTGCGTATCCCGTAGAACCAGTCCCGGGCCGGAGGAATGCCGGAAAAAAAGCCGTTCACGGATGGGTCACCGCTGGCGGACTGGCCGCTTCGAAAGCTCTCAATACTCGAAGCGTAGCTTCCAGATCACTCCGGTCGATGCCTTCGAGCACTTCATGACGCAGACGCACCAGCTCGCCTTCCACCGCCTGCACCAGTTCGCGGCCGGTGTCGGTCAGGCTCAGGCATTTGGCCCGGCGATCCTGCGGATCTTCAGTGCGGCAGACGTAGCCTGCGTGGCACAACTGATCGAGCAACCGCACCAGCGAAGGACTCTCGATCCCCGCCGCCTGCGCCACCTGCACCTGATGCACGCGCTCCCCCAGCCGCCCGATCATCAAGAGCGGGACCGCGCAGGCTTCGGAAATTCCATAGTTGACCAGCGTGGTCTGGCAGATCTTCCGCCAATGCCTGGCGGCCACCACCATGGCACTGCTGATGTTCATCTGGAGGGATTCGAGGTTGTTCGGCACGAAGGAATGCACACACTGTTAGTTTGCTAACTATCAATATGGCATTGGAGGGGAAATTCAGTCAAGTTTTGAAACAAATTGGCAGGCACGCCTTAACTCAACGTCGCTTGGCGCTCTCGTAAACATCTCCACGCTCACGCTTACCGACCGCGACGACCGAGACAACCACCCGCTCTTCGATCACCTGGTAAACCAGGCGATAACCGGATGCCTTGAGTTTGATCTTGTAACAGTCAGGCATCCCATGCAGGGAATCAGCTGGAATGCGAGGACACTCCAGGCGCTCAGCCAGTTTCTTCTTGAATTGATCGCGCAGCGTATGACCCAGTTTGTTCCACTCTTTGTGAGCAGAAGGCAGGAATTCGAGCTTATAGGTCATCCAGACTCACCGGTATGGGAGTCTCATGACTGCGCGAACGAACGATTTCTGCCAACTCGAGATCGTCAAGCCGCTCCATCAGCGCTTCGTAAACGTCAGCCGGCACCATGTACCCCATGACCCGGTTGTGATTCAGGACAGCTACCGCTCCTCCATGCGCGCCGTTGAGCACCGCAGAAGGATTTTTTTTCAGTTCAGAAACACTGACAGCCATATCGGCCAGAACACTCTGCATAATAAAAGACCTCAATTGAGGTCGTGATTCTGGTCTAAATAATCATCACAGGCAACCGGATGAGTTAACCCGACTTACGAACGGCAGACTGACAGTTACCCCGCCCGCCCCTTCCTCAACATCACATCCAGTTGATCCACCACCTCCGCCCAATCCGCATCGTCAAGAATCTCGTCCCGCAAAAAATCCGCCTGGCTCTTGGTCCAGAAAAACGCGTCGCACAGGTGCAGTTCGGGCTTGAGCGGGGAATGGGCGGCGATGAACTGGTCGATGCTGACCGGGTCGTTGGGCAGGCCGAGTTGTTTGAACAGGGATGGGAGGCTGTGTGTTGGATTTTCCATTGTTCTACTCCTTCGAAGACTCAGTGGATAAAAACATTTCGCGAGCAAGCCACATTCCCACAGATTCATTGCAGAACCTGTGGGAGCGAGCCTGCTCGTGATTGGCGTCGGCACAGACGCTGAAAAAACCTACTGACTCAACTCCCGCACCTGGGCATGGGGCACCATTTTCAGGAACTCGGGCATGCTCATGTGCAGCAGGTTGTTGTGGTTGCCGGCCTCCAGGTAAATATCTTTCTGCCGGGTCACCAGCGGGTCGATGACCATGTCCAGTCCATAGGAATCGCCCAACGGCGGCACCGCGCCGCGTTCGCAGTCATCGAACAGGTGCGCCAGGGTGCTTTCGCGAGTGATCTGCCACTCGCCGCTAGTGCGCACTTTGCTCAGGTCCAGATGGCGGCTGGCGGGCAGCACGGCCATCAGGTAATGCCCGTGGTGGTCGTCGAGAATCACCGATTTGGCCACCCGCTCCGCCGGAATCCCCGAAACCCGAGCCGTTTCCAGGCTGCTGCTCGAGTGCGGATGGGAGACTACGTCGTATTGGCATTGCGCCCGGGTCAGGCTGCTTTGCACTTTTCTTGCCATACGCATGATGCACCTCGGTGCCCGCCGGACGCTGCGCGGCGGACAGTGATGAACGTTGTTCCTGTTCTGGAAAGTCTAGCCGGGCAAGCCGTGAATGAAGGTAAATCCGCCCACTGGCGACGCTGGAACTGATCAGAATTCCTCCGACCGCAGGCTCAACTAGACTGATAAGAGAACCCCCATGACTCTCCCGGAGGGTCACGTGAACATCCGTCGCTGTGCGTTTGTCCTGTTGATGCTGCTGAGCGGATCGTCCCTGGCTGCGGACATCCCGTTGCACGCCATCGATCCCATCGGCCTGTGGCTGATCACCCTGGGCATCGTGTTCCTGATCGCCGAAGCCGCGCTGCCCAATTACGGCGTGATTGGCTTGGGCGGCATCGTCATGTTCGTGATCGGCGCGCTGATCCTGAGTAACGCCGAGCTGCCGGTGCCGATGATGATCGGCCTCGGGCTGGTCAGCGCGCTGCTGCTGATCGCGTTGCTGGTTCGTGCCCTGAAAACCCGGCCGCGACACCCGGTCAGCGGCGACGCCGGCCTGGTTGGTAGCGTGACGGCCGTGACCGTCGTGGAGTCGCCGGACACCCGCAATGGCTGGGTGCAATTGCAAGGAGAACGCTGGCAAGTGTCGAGTGCCACGCCGCTGCACGCCGGGCAACCGGTGCGGGTGGTCGGGCGCAAGGGCTTGTTGCTGCAAGTGGCCGCGGCTGACGCGGCACCGCTCGGAGAGTGATCATGGGTCTGCAAATCGGTTTTGTCGCGCTGCTGCTGTTGCTCATCGCCCTCGCGGGCTCGACGTTCCGCATCCTGCGTGAATACGAACGCGGCGTGGTGTTCCAGCTCGGGCGCTTCTGGCAAGTCAAGGGGCCGGGGCTGATCCTGTTGATTCCGGTGGTGCAGCAAATGGTCCGGGTCGATCTGCGCACCATCGTCCTCGACGTGCCGCCGCAGGATGTGATCACCCGCGACAACGTCTCGGTCAAGGTCAACGCGGTGCTGTATTTCCGGGTGCTCGATCCGCAGAAAGCGATCATCCAGGTCGAAGACTTCCTGGTGGCCACCAGCCAACTGGCCCAGACCACCCTGCGCGCGGTACTCGGCAAGCATGAACTGGACGAACTGCTGGCCGAGCGCGAACAGTTGAACATCGACATCCAGCAAGTGCTCGACGCCCAGACCGATGCCTGGGGCATCAAGGTGGCCAATGTCGAGATAAAGCACGTCGACCTCAACGAATCGATGGTCCGCGCCATCGCCAGACAGGCCGAAGCCGAGCGGGAACGGCGAGCCAAGGTGATCCACGCCGAAGGCGAATTGCAGGCTTCGGAAAAACTCATGCAGGCCGCCGAAATGCTCGGTCGCCAGCCTGGCGCCATGCAATTGCGCTACATGCAGACCCTGAGTTCGATTGCCGGCGACAAGAGCTCGACCATCGTCTTCCCGTTGCCGATCGAATTGCTCAAGGGGATGGCGGATCTGTCGGCCAAGTCGTGATCGCGCGCAAACGCTCCAGCGCTTCGTAAGGTGCTCCCGCGCACCGTTCTACCCGCGCCTGCAACAGTGGAGAGGCTTCGCGGCGTTTGCTTTCGCCATCGGCGACAAACGCCTGTGACGGCTGCTTCGCATGCTGTGCCGAAGCGGTCAGCGCCTGTTCACACTGTTCGGCATTCAGCTGAAAAAACCTCGCCAGCCGTCCTGCCATCGCCTCGGGCAACTCACTGTAATTGACCGGCAGCCCGCCGAAATCAGCGCAGTGCAAGCGCGCCGCCTCCAGCAGACGTCCGAGCCTGCGGGCGATGAAATCTTCACGCCCCTCGAATGGCAGGTCGTCGTCCAGCACGCACTCGCCAAGCAGGCCGGGCACCATGTGCATACCCGGGCGACGCAGATGCGAAACGGCGATTTCCAGCGGATCGCGATAGACAAACAACCAAGACGTATCGGGGAAGCATTCGTGGAGCAACGGCCATTCACCGATGTTCCAGGCGTCGAGCTTGATCACCAGCCGCTGCTCCATCCCGCGCCGGCACTGGCCGTAGGCCGAGAGCAACCCGTTGATGGCGGCACGGCGTTCGGCGGCCGGCAGATCGCTGCGCAGCAAGGTATCGAGGGGCGGCGGTTCCGAGATCACGATGTGATCGTCGAGGCGGGCGAGCATCTGGCTGATCAGCGTCGATCCGCAACGCGAGGCATGCAGGATGAAGGCGCTCGGCGCGAGGCCGGGGCTGAGCGTCTGCCAATTCGTGAGCGCCGACAAAGGGGTTTGTCTTCGGAACGCCTGATTGAACGGCAGTTGCAGCGCCTGCTCCACCGCCTCGCGAAAAAACGGCTGGTGCAGCGGCGTTTCGCCAAACCAGCACCAGTCCACCTGCCATTGACCGGCACTTTTCCAGATGCGGATCGGCAACCAGCCGTGCAGATTCAGACTCGCCATTGTTCATTCCACGACCGGCGCCCGTTGCGCATCGCTGCGTGCAGTTCTTCCCGGGAGAATGACAAGCCGCGCTCGACGGCCAACGCCAGTGTCTGGCTGATGAACGCTTCGGGATCGCGCAACGCCTGCAGGGTCGCCGACAACGCGGGATCCGCGACCAGCAGACGCTGAAAACGCTGCAATGCCGAATCTTCGGCATCAGGCTGCGGCGTACTCGGCAAACCGTCGGCAATCATCTGCTCCAGCCAGGCGCCGGGGCGACAGTCGAGGACCAGATGAATGCGTGCCGCGCTGTCGCGATTGTCGACCCGGTGCGGACGCGCAAGATCGAGAAACCAACACTCGCCTGCCGTCATCGGCATGCGCAATCCATCGAGCCAGAAATCCACGGCGGGCGGGCTGAGCAATGGAATGTGCAACCGCAGATCGGCGGCCGGTCCGTCGAGGTCGTAATCACGATGCTCATGAATCTGCCCGCCGGGCCCGAGTCGCAGCAGCCGCGCACTGACGATCTCCAGCGGCAGATCCTGCAGCGCCTGCTGCCAGCGGAGGTCATTCAGCCAAGGGGCTCGCTGCACGGGCTCGGCGGTTCCGGGAGATAGTTCGGTCAACGCATCGGCCGCGGAAATCAGCGCCACGCCACTCCAGTCGCCGGCGAAATAGGTCGTGTTGAAATGCTCGCGCCAGGCATCGTTTTCAATCGCTGCCAGTGCCTGCAACAGCAGTGGCAGATCCACCGTTACCGGCAGCCGTGAAAACGCCGGACGGCTCATGCCCTTGGCAACACAGCGGACTCGCCGAGCCAGGTCAGCAACCGGTCAAGGCAGGCCTCGACCGTCAGCGTGCCGGTATCGAGCACCAATGAAGCCTGAGCCGGCGGCTCGTAAGGCGCCGATACGCCGGTGAACCCCGCCAGCTCGCCCCGTCGTGCCCGGGCGTAATGCCCTTTCGGGTCGCGCTGTTCGCACACCGCCAGCGCGGCGCTGCACCATACTTCGCGATAGTCATCGCCCAGACGTTGGGCGAACACCTGACGCAACTCCACCAGCGGCGCGATCATCGCCAGAATCACGATCTGCCCGTTTTCCACCAGCAGCGCCGCCAGTTCACTGGCGCGGCGGATGTTTTCCAGCCGGTCGGCATCGGTGAATCCCAGGTCGCGGTTGAGCCCGACGCGCAAGCCATCGCCGTCGAGCACCACACTTTGCTGACCACATCTGAACAACTCGGCATGCAACGCCTGAGCAAGGGTCGATTTACCTGCTGCAGGCAACCCGGTCAGCAACATCGCCGTGCCGCGATGACCGTTGCGGGCCTCGCGTTGCGCACGGCTGATACTGGCGGTCGGCGCCAGCACATCACTTCGCGGGGGCATGGGCCACCGGCACCGAAATATCCCCCGACGCCCACGCCGCTTCGCGGTTGGCCAGCGCCGTGGCGATCGACTGCACCTCGGTCGACTGCACCTGATCCGGCAGCGGATCGAGCCCCGCACTGGCGAAGATCTGGCCATAGGCATTGCGCAGATCGGCGTAGGACAGGTCGCGACGCAAGTCGGCTTGCAGGTTGTTCAGTTCGCCCTGGATCAGATCCAGTTCGCCGATGCCCGCCGCCTGATGGCGGTTGCGCAACTGACCGACGATTTGCCCGTCGATGTCCGACAGCTGCTGGTTGGTCTTGAACTGACGCAGCGCCTCCTGATAGTTGGCGTTGGCCACGTACAGCTGCGCCAGCACCGCAATCGACATCGCCTGACGGCGTGCGGTGGCGACTTCTTCGCCGGCCTTGGCCACATCGATGGCGGCCGGGGCGGAGATCACGTTGAACAGGTTCCAGGTCACTTTCACGCCGTAGTCGGCCCAGCGGTCGTTCACCAGGAACGAGTTGCTGTCGTAGTGCCCGCCGGCGGAAAACTCCAGGCCCGGCAGCATGCGCAACATCGCCTTGCGGGTTTCGGCGGCGCTGATCCGGGTCTGGTAATCCTGCTCGCGCAGTTCCGGGCGGCTGGTCAGGGCTTCCTGTTCCAGTTTGGCGATATCGACCTTGAGTTCCGGGATCTGATAACCGTCGTCAGCAGCTAGCGTCAGATTGGTGCCCATCGGCAGGTTGATCAGGGTCGCCAGCTCGGTTTTCGCCAGCGACAGCGCACGACGCTGCTCTTCCAGTTGGCGGGTGGCTTCGATCAGCGAACGTTGATAACCGAGGGACTGCACCGGATCGCCGATGCGCTGCTCGCTCATGCTTTCGCTATTGCGCCGGGCCGCATCGACCCGCGCCATCAGGCTGTCGATCTGCTTGAGCAGACGTTCGGCCGCCATCGCCCGCCAATAGGCGGAGCGCACGTCCTGAACGATGGTGTTGATCACCTTGCGCCGGCGTTCCTGAACGATCAGACGCTGGTCGCCCTGCTGCTTGGCGTTGATGTAGCTGACACCGAAATCGAGGACGTTCCAGACCATGGTCAGGTCGGCGACGTTGCGGTCGCGGTCCTGGGAGGTCGACGGTTCCAGGGACTGGGTGCCGGTGCGCACGCTCTGGCTGCTGGAAGCGCTGACGTTGTTGCGCCCGACGTAGCCGGCGTCCAGCGCCATGCGCGGCAGCATGTCGAAACTGGCGAGGTCGAGCTGCCGCTTGGCCAGCGCTTCCTCCATGATCTTCAAGCGACCTTCGAGGTTGTATTTCACCGCGCGGGCCATGGCCTGGTGCAGGGTCAGCGGACCGCGCAGCGGTTCCTGGCCCTTGTACATGGTTTGCAGGTCAGATTTGGCCCGTTGTTCGCTGACACTGCGTTCGATCGGTTCACTGGTGACTGCACATCCGCTGATCGCCAGCGCCAGCAGGCTGGCGCCGAACAGTTTCTGACTTTTCTTCATCCCTGGATCGCCCCTAGGTCCCGCACATATTGAGTTGTTGTGTGTTGTCAGGCCGGCATTTCGCTGATGCCGACCTGTTGCAGAGCCGCCGCCAGGTTGTCGACCCGATGCTGCTCGCTGTCCTTGATCTCTTGCAGTTGCTGGCCCAGGGTCGGCGCGCCGAACACACCGCGCAGGCCTTGGGACACGTCGCCGCCCCGGATCGAATGGCTGTTGAAGGCGTTCAGTGAGTCCCGCTCGGCGGCACTGTCCTGGTTGAACAGGCTCGACAGTGTGCTGATGCCGAACACCCCGCCATCACCCCCACCGAAACCGAGGAAGCCATGGCCTGAACCATCACCGCCGCTGTCGCTGCTGGTGAACACCTGGGCAATGAAGCTCGGGCTCAACGCGCCGTGGTTGATGAAGATGTCGCCCAGCGGACGGATGCCATTGCCGATCACCCGTTGCTCGAACAGCGGCGGGAAGGTCAGCGGTGAACCGAGGCCACCGGTGGGTGGCGCAAAGATGGTCGGTTGCAGCGGCACATCGGGCAGCGGCGGCGCAACGACTGGAACGTCGATGCGGAACTCCGGATCCGGTGATACCACCACCGGCGGTGATGTCGGAGGCACGGCCGGCACCGTGTTGATCACATAGTTGCCGGACTGACTGATCCCGCTGCCGCTATTGCCGGACAGGTCGTTGACCCCGGCACTGTTGACGCTGATCGCATTACTGGCGCTGTTGACGTTGGCGTTCGGCGTCAGGGTCGCGGTCCAGGTCTTGCCGCCGTCGCTGCTGCTCAGGTTGGACAGGGTGCCGTTGGCCACGCTGAGGTCCGACAGGTCAAAACCGGTCACCGCTTCGTTGAAGGTGATGATCACCTGCGAGGTCTGGCCGACGCCCAGGTTCGGATTGGCGACCACCACCGTGGCGGTCGGCCGCTCACTGTCGAGGGCGTAGTTGTTCGACACCGCCACCGTGCTGCCGGCGTTGCCCGCCAGGTCGGTTACGTTGCTGGTGTCCAGAGCAATGAAGTTGCTCGGGTCAGTCACGTTCGCGGTCGGGGTGAAGGTCGCGGTCCAGGTCTTGCCGCCATCACTGCTGCTCAGGTTGCTCAGGTCACCGTTGGTCACGCTCAGGTCCGACAGGTCGAAATTGCTCACCGCCTCGCTGAAGGTGAAGGTCACCGTGGTGGTCTGGCCGATGCCCAGGTGCGGGTTGGCGACCACGATGTTCACCGTCGGCCGGGTCGCATCGAGAATGTAGTTGTTGGAGATGGCAATGCTCGCCCCGGCGTTGCCGGCCAGATCCTGAACGCCGGCGGTGTCGAGGACGATCAGGTTGGTAGCGTCGTTGACGCCGGCAGTCGGTGTCAGGGTCGCGGTCCAGGTCACGCCGCCGTCGCTGCTGGTCAGGTTCGACAGCGCACCGTTGGCGACGCTGATGTCCGACAGATCGAACCCGCTCACCGCCTCGCTGAAAGTAATGGTCACGGTGGTGGTTTCACCGATGCCCAGGCGATTGTCGGCGACCACGATAGTGGCGGTCGGCAGCGCGGTGTCGATAGCGAAGTTGTTGGAGTCGGTGGTGCCGACGCCGCTGTTGCCCGACAGGTTGGCCACCCCGGCGTTGTTCAGGGTGATCAGGTTGGTGGCGTCGGTGACATTGGCGGTCGGGATGAACGTCGCGGTCCAGGTGATACCGCCGTCGCTGCTGCTGACGTTGGTCAACGTGCCGTTGGCGATGGTCAGGTCACTGTTGTCGAAACCGCTCACCGCTTCGCTGAAGGTGATGGTCACCAGCGAAGTTTCCCCGGCCCTGAGTGAAGTATCCGCAACCACAATGGTCGCGGTCGGCACCTGGGTCTGGATCTGATAGTTGGCCGAACTGGTGGTGCCGGTGCCGGTGTTGCCGGCCAGGTCGGTGATGCCGGTGTTGTTCAGGACAATCAGGTTGGTGAGGTCGGTGATGCCGATGTTCGGTGTGAACGTGGCCGTCCAGGTGATGCCGCCGTCGCTCGACGAAACGTTGCTCAGGGTGCCGTTGGCGACGCTCAGGTCGGAATTGTCGAATCCGGTCACGGCTTCGCTGAAGGTGATGGTCACCAGCGAAGTTTCGCCTGGGCGCAGGTCACTGTCGGTCATGACAATGGTCGCCGTCGGCCGCTGACTGTCGACGGCGTAGTTGTTGGAATCGGTGGTGCCGCTGCCGAGGTTACCCGCCAGATCGGAGATGCCTGTGTTGTCCAGGGTGATGACGTTGGTGGTGTCGGTGATCCCTGCCGCCGGCGTAAACGTGGCGGTCCAGGTGATGCCACCATCGCTGCTGCTCACCGCGCTCAGCGTACCGTTGGCGATGATCAGGTCGGCGTTGGTGAAACCGGTCACCGCTTCGCTGAAGGTGATGGTCACCAGTGAGGTCTGGCCGACGCCCAGTGCCGTGTCGGCAACCACGATGGTGGCGGTCGGGCGCTGAGTGTCGATCGAATAATTGTTCGAATCGGTAGTGCCGATGCCGGCATTGCCCGACAGGTTTTGAACCCCGCTGTTGTCCAGGGTGATCAGGTTGGTCGCGTCGGTAATGTTGGTGGTCGGCGTGAACGTTGCCGTCCAGGTGATACCGCCGTCGCTGCTGCTGACCGCGCTCAACGTGCCGTTGGCGATGGTCAGGTCAGCGTTGGTGAAGCCTGTGACCGCTTCGCTGAAGGTGATGGTCACCAGCGAGGTTTCACCGATTTTCAGGCTTGGGTCGGAGATGATGATGGTCGCGGTCGGCACCACAGTGTCGATGGTGTAGTTGTTGGAGTTGGTCGTGCCGCTGCCGGCGTTGCCGGCCAGGTCGGTGATGCCGGTGTTGGCCAGCGTGATCAGGTTGGTCGCGTCGTTGACGCCCACGTTCGGTGTGAAGGTTGCGGTCCAGGTGATGCCGCCGTCGCTGCTGCTGACCGCCGTCAGGGTGCCGTTGGCAACCACAATGTCGACGTTGCTGAAGCCGGTCACCGCTTCACTGAAGGTGAAAGTCACGAGGGTCGTTTCGCCGGCCGTGAGGGTGCTGTCGGCAACCACGATGGTGGCGGTCGGACGCTGGGTATCGATGGCGTAGTTGCCGGAATCGACGGTGCCGCTGCCGGCGTTGCCGGCCAGATCCGAGACGCCGGTCTGGTCCAGGGTGATGACGTTGGTGGCATCGGTGATGTTGCTGGTCGGCGTGAACGTCGCCGTCCAGGTGATACCGCCGTCGCTGCTGCTCACCGCGCTCAGCGTGCCGTTGGCAATGGTCAGGTCGGCGTTGGTGAAACCGGTCACTGCTTCGCTGAAGGTGATGGTCACAACCGAGGTTTCGCCGATTTTCAGCGCGTTATCGGACAAGACAATGGTCGCGGTCGGACGCTGGGTGTCGATCGCATAATTGTTCGAATCAGTGGTGCCGACACCGGCGTTGCCGTTCAGGTCAGCGATGCCGGTATTGTTCAGGGTGATCAGGTTGGTCGCGTCAGTGATGCTGGCGGTCGGCGTGAACGTGGCCGTCCAGGTGATGCCGCCGTCGCTGCTGCTGACCGCTGTCAGCGTGCCATTGGCGATGGTCAGGTCGGCATTGGTGAAACCGGTCACCGCTTCGCTGAAGGTGATGGTCACCAGCGAGGTTTCGCCGATTTTCAGGTTGTTGTCGGCCACCACGATGGTCGCGGTCGGACGCGCAGTGTCGATGGCGTAGTTGTTGGAGTTGGTGGTGCCACTGCCGGCGTTACCGGCCAGATCGACGACCCCGGTGTTGTCCAGGGTGACCAGGTTGGTGGTGTCGGTAATGTTGTTGGTCGGCGTGAGCGTGGCGGTCCAGGTGATGCCGCCGTCGCTGCTGCTCAGGCCGGTCAGGGTGCCGTTGGCCACTGTCAGGTCGGCGGTGGTGAAACCGCTGACCGCTTCGCTGAAGGTAATCGTCACCAGCGAGGTTTCGCCCGCCGCCAGATTGCTGTCGGCCACGACAATGGTCGCGGTCGGTCGCACGGTATCGATCACGTAGTTGGGCGAATCCGTGGTGCCGCTGCCGGCGTTGCCGGCCAGGTCAGCAATTCCGGTGTTGTCCAGGGAGATCAGGTTGGTGGTGTCGGTGATGCTCGCAGTCGGGGTGAACGTCCCGGTCCAGGTAATGCCGCCGTCGCTGCTGCTGACTGCGCTCAGCGTGCCATTGGCGATGGTCAGGTCGGCGTTGGTGAAACCGGTCACCGCTTCGCTGAACGTGAAGGTCACCAGCGAGGTATCGCCGATCTTCAACGCCGTGTCGGACATCACGATGGTCACGGTCGGCCGCGCGGTGTCGATTGCGTAGTTGACGGAGCTGGTCGTGCCGACGCCCGCCACGCCGTCGCTGATCGCGGTCACCCCGGTGTTGTCGAGGGTGATCAGGTTGGTGGCGTCGGTGATGTTGTTGGTCGGGGTGAAGGTCGCGGTCCAGGTCAGGCCGCCGTCGCTGCTGCTGACCGATGTCAGCGTGCCGTTGGCAATGGTCAGATCGGCATTGGTGAAGCCGGTGACTGCGCGGCTGAAGGTGATGGTCACCAGCGAGGTTTCGCCGATTTTCAGCGCGGTGTCGGACATCACGATGGTGGCGGTCGGTGGTTCCACATAGGCGGTGTTGAGGGTGCCGCCGTTGTTGTAGATCGCTGCAAAAGCCAACGGCACGGAACCCGTCACACCGCCGCCCAGCTCTGAGCCGCCGGAACCGCTGCCCGCCGCGTTACCGCTGATGGCACTGAAGTTGGAGGCCGTGATCAGTACCGTGCCGCCCTGGTTCCAGATCGCGCCGACACCCCGCCCGCCGTCGCCGCCGTTGAGGTTGTTGCTGCCCTGGCCACTGCCGCCGCCACCGCCGCCGCCCGCGCCGATGTTGTTGCTGATGACAGAGGTGCCGACGATTTTCAGGGTGCCGGTAGAGGCGTTGTAAATGCCGCCGGCCGCGTTGCCGCCGACACCGCCGACCTTGTCCCAGCCCGAGCCACCGCCACCACCGCCAATGGCAATGGTGCCGTTGTTGGCCGTGCCGCCATTGCCGCCGTTACTGTAATAGGACACGCCGACACCGCCGGCGCCGCCGATGGTGGAACCGCCGCGCCCGCCCATGTGCGTCGCATCGTAGCCACCGCCGTAACCGCCGACACCGCCGCTGCCGGCCTGGCCGCCCAGCGTACCGGTGCCCGGCCCGGCCGTACCGCCATGACCGCCACCCTGACCGCCGAGGCCACCGCCACCGCCACCACCGCCGCCGTAGTTGGCGCCCGTGACTCCCCCGCCGCCACCACCGCCCGCTGCCGCGTTGCCGGTGACCGAGACGTTGTTCAGCGTGAGGATGCCGGCGTTGAAAATCCCGCCGCCCATGGCCCCGGTCGCGCCGTAGCCGCCATTGCCGCCGTTGCCCGAAACCAGGCCCCGGGTAATCACCAGACCGTCGAGGGTCACGGTGCTGCCGGAAGTGATTTCCACCACCCGGGTCTTGTACTGGCCGTCGAGGGTGACATCGGCGACGCCGTCATTGTTCAGGTCGCCATCGACGGTGATGTTCTTGTTGATCAACAGTTCCGAGGTGAGCTGAACCGTCATGCCGCTGCTGAAGGTCACGATGTCGCCGTTTTGCGCCGACGCCAGCGCCGCGCGCAGCGAGCCGACCCCGGTGTTCGCATTGTTGGTGGCGGTCCAGGTGGCGAGGCCCCACTGATATTCGCTCATCGACAGGGCCGACAGCACGTTGGCGCTCTCGATCTTGCCGGTGGCGATCTCCAGATCCCAGTCGCCGCCCACGCCGGTGCGGTTGTTCGAAGCCGCCACGTCGCGGCCGGTCAGTTGCGCCAGCGAGTCGACGAAGCTCAGGCCACGGTCACCCTCCGCGGTGTAGCAGCCGTAAATGAGGATGTCGCCACCGACGTTCATGTCCTTGCCGATTTCCGCCAGCACGGCGCTGCGTTGTGCAACGTTGTCCGCCGACAGATAGCTGTTGCCGAGCCACAGGTCACCGGCGTTGCCGTGGGCGATGATTTCCACGGTACTGATGCCCTGATGCTGATCGAGGTAATCGGCGATCTGCTGCAAGCCGTCCTTACTCGCATCGAGCTTGACCACTTGCGTGCCAGGGGCGACGCCTTTAAGCAGGCTGTCGGCATCTTTGACCCGGGCATCGACGAACACCACAGCCTGGCCCGGCACCGCCACAGGGCTGGCAGCCGGCGTGGCATCTGCCTGACCGTGGGTATCCTTGCTCGCCACCGGATGATCGGCGGTCGGCGCCTTGGCCGCATCGGCGGTGGGATGGCTGTCGGGCTGGGCCGCGGCGGTATCGGCCACGGTGGCCGCGACAGCACCGTCGAACAGCATGCGCGGCTCCAGCGACATGATCAGCGGCGCAGCCGGCGTCCGTTGGCCCTCGGTTACCCGCGACTTTTGCTTGCTCCACCACATGTTGCTCACCCGGACTCGAACAGTTGTAAACGCATCAATGAAAAACGCCGCGATCAACTGATCGCGGCGTCGGACTTCATACGAATCACATTGGCAGCGCTGGCTGAGCCATCGAGCCAAAAGGACAGATCGGCGTATTGCTTGAACAGGTCCGGCGGCAGAATCGTGCGCCGGGACTGCAGGGCGACCTTGGGTTTGACCTTGTGCAGGCCGGCCACACCCAGGGCCTGGTCGAACTCCGGCGCGTCATAGGCCAGGTGTTCGAAATCGTGCTCGAACCACGGCTCGCCGATGAAATCGTAGACCAGCCGCAGCACGCGCTCCGGAGCCTGGGTCAGCAAATCGTAATCGACGATCAGCAGCGAATCGGCGTGCTCGCCGTAATAGGCTTCCTTGAGCGCCGCCCAGGCAAAACCCACCAGGCGGTTGCGCTGGGCCAGGGTTTCGCAGCGGCTGTAGACGGTGTTGCGCTCGACGGCATCGCCGAACAGCTTGGTGTTTTCGTAAGGGTTGGCGCGGTAGAGCCGCTCCAGGCTGTCCATCACCCAGGCGACGTTGCGCACACAGGCGATGATCTTGGCTTTGGGAAACAGATCATTGATGGCCGGCAGGCGCGAGCTCCACTGCCGGTTGGTGTCGAACACCACCGGTTTGTCAGCCTTGTCGGCGTAGTAGGAATCGAACAGGCCGCGCAGCAGGCGACGGCGCATGTCGGTGTCGATCACCGCGCCGAATTCGCTGCCGGCGCTGCATTGTTCAAGGACACCGGAAAACAGTGCGCCGACAGGGCTGGTCATGCCGGCATGGAAGCGCGGATTCTGCAAAAGGATCGCAGAAAGGAGGGTCGAGCCCGAGCGCGGCAAGCCGGAGATAAAGTGGAACTGCTGCAATCCCTTCACCTTACTTTGTAAGTCCTTTTGTCCGACGAGCGTAGTCCAACAATACCCTTTCGACTAGTAGTGTTTTGACATCAACATAGAGCAAAACGGACTTGTTCGACCATTTCTTATCGCGAACAGTAAGGTGAAGCGTTTAAGTCATTCCCCGTTGGTACGATCGTCCTTTTCCACAACGAAAAGTCGCGCTTTCGCCCCGCCAGCATTGGACTGTTCACGCAACTGCCAGGTCTTGGGCAGAGGCAGGAACGGGTCCGCGACTTCGGGGTCCAGGTCACCGATCAGCCAGACCCGGGAACTGTCCTTTGGCAGATCCGCGAGACGATCCAGATAAACCTCATCGGACACCAGTGTGCCGAAACCGTAGTGGTTCGGACGCGTCGAGCGCCCGTCGGCGGCAGGCGGCGTATACAACCGGATTTGCGCATCCGTGCGGTTGTAGTAGACGTAGCTCAGGTACCAGAGCATGTCGCTGGTGACAATCCGGTCGCCGCTGACGAAGTGCTGGTTGACGTGATCGACCATCACGTTGAACTGGTCATTCGGATCGACCGTGGCGTTGGTGTTCACCCCGACCATTTCGATTCCGACAAACGCCACCAGCACCGCCAGTGCCAATACGCGAACGCGGCTGTACAGGCGGTCGATGGCCAGCGCCGCCAGCATCGGCAGGCCCAACGCATAGGCCGTCAGATAGCGTTCGATGAACACCGGGCTGATGAACGACACCGCGAACACCAGAAACAACGGCACACCGGTATAGAGCGCCAGCAACACACTGCCATGGTTCACGCTGCGGTCACGGGCGACGGCCACGCCCGCCAGCGCCAGCATGGCCAGCGGCATGCCGCAGAACAGCAGCAGTGGAAGATGATCGCCCTCGTTCTGGATCAGCCACAGCCAGATCATCGACGGCAGCGAGGACAGGGTCACCGGATCTTCCCAGCCCACATCGCCACCGACCTTGAGCTCTTCCATGTGTTGCGTCAGATCGAGCAGGTTCGGCAGCCACGGCAGGTAGAGCGCGACAATCGCCAGATTGGCCAGCCACCAGTCCTTGCGCTGGATATGCCGCAAGCGATAGCCCGGCAACAGGCGGATCAGCCCCAGGTACAGCCAATGGCTCAGCGCCGCCAGCACCGCGAAATAGTGGGTATACAAAGCGGCGCTCATCAGCAGCGCATAGATCACCAGATACCGTCGGCGCTGCGGGCGTCTGACCCAGCAGATCAACGCCAGAGTGGTGCCGACCAGCAACAGGCCGAGCAGCGAGTACATGCGCACTTCCTGGCTGTAGCGCACCGCCGTCGGCAACAGCGCCAGCAACACCCCGGCGATGATCGCGGCGCGACGGGTCGCCAGACGATCGACCAGGCACATGCCCAGCCCGACCGTAGCGATGCCGGCCAGGGCACTGAGGCTGCGGATCGACAGGATCCCTTCGCCAAACAGTCCGATCCAGCCGTGCAGCAGCATGAAATACAACGGCGGATGCACATCGAACGCGGCGTGCTCCCAGATACCGCCCAGCGTATAGCGCGCCAGCAGCAGGCTGGAGCCTTCGTCACCCCAGATCGCGGCAGCGGTCAGGTCATAAAACCGCACGACGGTCGCCAACAGCAAAATCGGTATCAGCCACTGCTGACGAACCCAGCGCAGCAGACGCCGGACACCGGCATTCGGTGCGGCAAACGGGTCCTGGGTATCCCCCAGCGGAGTCTCTCGACGCGCTTCCATCAACCTTCCCTTACGGTATTCCGAGTAAAAAACAGCGCCATTCATTGCGCACACTGTAGGCCAGAGCCGAAGCCGACGCGCGGCCGCGACGACGTCCGGCAAGTCCGCCGATCCGGGTCTACGCTACGGCTTGGCGTGACCTGCCCGCGCAAATGGAAGGAGTCAGTAAAGCGTTTCGACCTGCCCGGCAACACAGGCTAACGCGCGGCGCGCCAACCACATAACAGAAGGATGAGGAACCATGGAAGTCTTTATGGGTACGATTCAACCGTTCGCCTTCAACTTCGCTCCCAGTGGCTGGGCCCTGTGTAATGGACAGATCCTTTCCATTGCGCAATACAACGCGTTGTTTGCGTTGCTGGGCACTTACTACGGCGGCAACGGCACGACCAACTTTCAGTTGCCCAACCTGCAGGGCCGAGTGCCAATGGCCCAGGGCAACGGTCTGGGCCTGACGCCGCGCGTCATCGGTCAGGTGGCCGGTACGGAAAGCGTCACCGCCACCATTGCCAACATGCCCAACCACACCCACGCGATGACCGGTCTCACCGCCAATACGGCCTTGTCGCTGGCGGTACCCGCCAGCAATCCGGCGACCGTACCGACTGCCACCAATTCCTACATCGGTGCCTCCGGCGGCGGCCCCGGCTCGGCGAACATCTATTCCGACGCCCAGGGCGCCACGCCGGTGCCACTCAAAGGTGTGACCACCACCGTCACCGGCGACATTTCCTCCACCGGCGGCAGCCAGCCGCTGGGCATCATGAACCCCTTCCTGGTCCTCAACTTCAGCGTTGCCCTGAACGGTCTCTTTCCGTCGCGCAACTGAGCAATCGTCCGGGGGCCCCGAGCCCCCGGACGTTTCGTTTTTTCTCTGGAGTCAGACCATGCTGCAATCGGTTCAGATCGAACACCTCCAGCCGTTGCTGGGGCAACAACGCACACTGCACCTGCCGGATGGCACAGCACTGCCGATTCAACTCGCTCACCTTGAAGAAGTCCCGTCGGCGAAAATGCGCTACAGCGAACGCATGCCCTTCTGCCTCGAATTCAACAGCCTGGAGCCGACGGAATTTGTCGACGGCCTGTGCGCACTGGAGTTGCCGGTGTTCGGCCGGGTGGAGGACATTTTCGTGTCACGAGTGCCGGCGATGGGGCGGGATCCGCAGTTGGGCTACTTCTGTATTTCCTTCAACTGATACCCCCTGCAGAATCTTCACGAAACCTTGTAGGAAAAAGATGTAGGACTGAAGCCAAGGCCTTGTAGGGCGGGCTCTTCAACCGATTTTATTGGGAAACGTCCGACATCATTTCCCGGATCACCTTGTTAGCGTTGTTCCGAATCCGTCACAGGACGAGGAACAACGGATGTTCAATGCCAACGCACGCTTTCGCCTTACGACCGACGACTTTAAACACGATTTTCAAGTGCTGTCCTTCAGCGGCAGCGAAGCCATCAGCGAGCCGTTTGCCTTTAAAGTCGAGCTGGTCGGCACCAGACCGGATGCCGATCTTGCGGGCCTGATGCACCAACAGGCCTTTCTTGCCTTCGATGACCACGGCCACGGCATACACGGACAGATCCAGCACATCGGCCGAGGCAATATCGGCGAACGGTTGACGCGATACAGCCTGACCCTCGCCCCTTGCCTGGCCAATCTGCGCCATCGCGTCAATCAGCGGATTTTCCAGAACCTGAGCGTTGCGCGAATCATCGCGCAGATTCTCGAAGAGCATGGCATCCACGCCGATCGCTACCGGTTCCAGCTCGGCCACCCGTTGCCGGATCGTGAATATTGCGTGCAGTACAACGAGTCCGACCTGCACTTCATCCAGCGCCTGTGCCAGGAAGACGGCTTGCATTACCACTTCCGGCACAGCCGCGACCGACACCTGCTGGTCTTTGGCGACGACCAGACCGTGTTCCCCCGCCTCGCTCGGCCAACACGCTTTAAACCGCACAACGCCATGGTGGCCGACAGAGCGGTGATTCAGCGATTCGACTATCGGCTCGAAACCCGGCCCAACCACGCCTCCAGCCGCGCCTACGACTTTAAAAAGGCGCGAATGTTGCTGGAAGCGGATGCCCGCAACCCCGATCGGTATCTCCAGCCCGATCCCGGGGTTTACGAATACCCGGGACGCTACCTCGATCGCGAGCACGGCAAGCAACTGGCCCGGCGAGCCCTGGAAGGTCACCGCGCCGATGGTTGCCTGGGAGAAGGCGACAGCAATGAACCGACGCTGGTGTCGGGGCATTTTCTGTCAATGGCCGAACATCCCGATCCGGCATTCAACGACCTGTGGCTGCTGACCGAAATCCGCCATGAAGGCAAGCAACCGCAAGTGCTGGAGGAAACCGCTGGCCACGCGTCAGCCGATCCCGAGAAGGACTTCATCCAGGGCTATCGCAACCACTTCACGGCAACGCCCTGGGAGGCGATCCATCGACCGCCGTTGCGCTTTCGCAAACCCCACATCGGTTCGACCCAGACAGCGGTGGTCACCGGCCCGGAAGGCGAAGACATCCATTGCGACCCGTATGGCCGGGTCAAGGTGCAGTTCTTCTGGGATCGCGAAGGCCGCCACAACGACAAGAGCAGTTGCTGGCTGCGGGTGGCCTCGAGCTGGGCCGGCAATGCCCACGGCAGCGTGATCGTCCCGCGGGTGGGCATGGAAGTACTGGTGACTTTTCTCCACGGCGACCCCGACCGTCCGGTGATCAGCGGTTGCCTGAACAACAGCGCCAACCCGGTGCCCTACGAGTTGCCGACGCACAAGACCCGCAGCGTGTTTCGCTCCCGCAGTTCGCCGGACAGCTCAGGCTTCAACGAGCTGATGATCGAAGACCGCGCGGGCCAGGAGCAGATTTACCTGCGCGCCCAGCGCGACCTGCGACAGAAGGTCGAGCACGACAGTCATCTGGACATCGGCAACCAACGCCGGGAATCCATCAGGGGCAACAGTTTCAGCGCGCTGCACGCGGAAGAACACCGCCTCGTCACCGGTCATCGCAAGACCCATCTCAAGGCCAGCGATTACCTGCACGTCGGCGAAAACAGCCACACCCGGGTCGGTCGATCACTGACGACCGAAGCCGCCGGACAGCTGTGCCTCAGCGCGGGCGAACATCTGGTGCTGGAGGCAGGAAAAAGCATCAGCCTGAAAGTCGGTGGCGAGCATTTTGTCCTCGATCACAGCGGTCTTTTCGGCAGCAGCGACTTGCTGATCGGCGGCGTGCCCGCGCCCTTCCTGCGCGCCCCGCTGCTGCAGCCCGACGGTATTGAAGACCTGTCGGCGCCTGCGCCTTTGCCGCCATTGGTAGCCCCTTCGCAACAGGCACTGATGACCGCCAGCAAAAACCTGGGCGCGGATTTCTGCCCGATCTGCGAAGCCTGCCGCACAGGCGCGTGCCCGATCCCGGAGGCTGCCGCATGAGCGACGCCCTTGTACGACGCTGGCTGATCGAACAACACCGCGCCGGTTGCCTCCTGTGCCTGGTTCTCGACTCGCAGAACGAGCGTGACATGCGCCAGCGCTGGCTGAAGAGCAGCCGTTACGAGCAATACGCCAGCGTCTACGGCGAAACCGCAGTCGCCGAACTGGCCGACACCGGCCCGTTCCTCTTCACCTTCGACCAGCCCGACGACCGCCGTCTCGACGCCCTGCTCGACAGACCGGACAGCCATTGGGGATGGTTGGCCAGCCTGGGCAAAGATGAGCTGAAGACCTGGGTCCGGCACTGGCAGGAGCGGCTGATCGTCGGCGTCCGTCCGCATCAGGCGCTGTACCGCTTTCACGACAACCGGGTGCTGGCCCGGGCGCTGGAGCATCTGCCGGTGGATGCTTTGCCGGCGTATCTCGGGCCGGCGATCAGCGTTTGCCATTGGCAGGGCTCGCACTGGCAGATGACCGACAACCCCGCGCCGGGCAGCTACCCCGTGCCGGACACGCCGCCGTGGCTGCAACTGCCGATGCCTGACGAGCAAGCCATGGAGATTCGCCTGGCCAATGCCCACCGCTTTCTGCTGGCCACCAGGCATGTGCAGGCTTATTCCGCGCTGGCGTGCGTTCAGGATCCGCAAATCTGGCTCCGTGAACGACTGACCCAGGCCGAAGCCTGGGGCTGGCTGGCACCGGAGCGGCTGGAGTTTCTGCTGATCCACAGCCTGCAAACGCCGAATCCCGCACCCCATTGGCAAGCCCGACCGGACGAAACGCCGGATGAACACTTTAATCGGGTTTACCAGCTTTCGAAGCACTGGAACGGGGAGATGCCCACATGAAAATTCCGCTCAAAAGCCTCGGTCTGATCGGCTGTTTCGCGGCACTGGGAGGGTGCAGAACCGAACCGCCCAACACCTTCAAATTCACTGCCGACCTGCCGCCGGAATTTGCCTATGTCGCGGCGGTTTATTACGTACCCGAGAAAGGCCAGACCTGCACCCTCGACAGACGCGACAACCTTGCCCCGGTGTTCAACAGCAAGTGGCGAACGGACTACAAGCCGGATGCCGAAATCACGATTCGCAAGACGGTTAAGGGGTGTCCGTTGGTCATCAGCAGGATCGCGCTGGAGATCAACGCGAGTTACTACAAAGCACGGGGAGATTTTGGGGGGGACGAAGGCATGGTCTTTTTGGGGAGCGATATAGAGGAGCAGTACAAAGGCACTTTCAATGAGGCAGGTGAAAGTACTTTTTACGGTCAATGTGAATGGTGGTTCCGGACAGCTGGCGCACAACGCCGCATCGTCAAGATTCTTGATTGCAAAACAACTGATGCCCAAGGAGTACGTGGGACAGGTAAGACTTATTCCGCTTATGGCCTTGATCAACTACCGGGTAAAACGGTGAGGATGAAAATTGAATTAGCAAGGGAGGAAAAACCCTACTTCAGAGACACATGGGTTCAGTTTCCAAACGGCTGGAAACGGTGCATGGGCGAAAGGTTTGAAGACCAAGATGCTTTCTGCCGCGGTAACTACACCGACTTCAGCACTTTCACCATGCCGAATGGCCGTATCTGCACCATCTATCCGGGCTGCACAGAATAAGGAGATCGCGCCATGACGTTATTGGAAAAGGATTTGGAATCACCCTTGGGCAGCCGGATGTTGACTTGCCCCACAGGCGGAAAATGGACAAGTTTTCAGCTGGTCGATGAGCACTGCTCAGGCGAACCCTATGCCGGTTTAGCCTACGTTGTAACCGACTCGGAGGGATACAAATACGCCGGCTGCCTGGATAACAAAGGAATTGGAAAAGTAGATAACCATTTTGGCGGACCGATTTCTCTACTCTTCGAGCAAGCTTACAAAGGGAACGAAAAAGTTTATCTGCGCATGATGGAAAGGCAGTATTACCCTCTCAAAATCACCGAGCTCCAAGTCCGAGCCGAGAAAACCCGCTACTTGAATCTGGGTGCCATTCGTACGCGTGAGCGACCTGAGATCGCAGACGGTGCGGACTACTTTCAAGTCGAAGTCCGTCATCTTGTCAGGCATGCCTCGCACCTGCCGCCCGAGGTTTATCGCGATTACCCCCTCGATTCCGGGTGCGCTGCAATCATGCGCGAACATGGAAAACTTGGCGTAGCGCTGATGCCGCAACGTCACACCGTTCTTGAAGTGCGCCCGCTACGCGCGTTGCGGCCGATGTTATCCACAACTCCGGCATTCTGTGCACTCAACCTGTACCAGCTCGCATTGATGGCGACCCTGAGTTACTGCCCTTTCGGCCAGGAACCCAAAGTCCCTTCCGCCGAAACCAGATCCGTTGAATTTCCGCTGCAACCCAGCGTGGGCAACTGGTTCGGCGATGCACTGGCCAAGGGAGAGGAACTGTGGAAAGTCGACAACGCTCAGACCAAAGCCTATTACCCGATATACGAGGATGTTCCGTACTCAAGAAGGCTAGAGATCATCCCGTTTGACCCGAACCTCTATGCAGTCAACAGGTACACGACTGAACGGGATCCGGAACACCCGGCCAGCGTCCACTTCCTCGATGACATCGGTAATAGAGACAGCACCGACACCCAAGCCTTCATCACCCACAACGACGAACTGATCCTGATCGCTGTGCGCGGCACTGCCGAGATAATCGCCGACGGCCTACGTGATGCCGACGCCCTTCAAGTGCCGTTTGAGGAAGGCGACGGCCAGGTACATCGAGGATTTTATGAAGCTGTGCAGAAAGCCTACGACTTCGCCGTCAAATACCTCGAAAAGTTCTACACCGGCCAAAACCTCCTGATCTGCGGCCACAGCCTCGGAGGTGCGATCACATTACTGCTCTCGGAAATGCTGCGCCGAAGAGCCGGGTTCAACTACAACATCCAGCTCTACACCTACGGCGCCCCCCGCGCCGGCGACGCGGATTTCGTGAAGGGCGCAGCCGATCTCGTGCATCACCGCATGGTCAATCACAACGACCCGGTGCCCAGCGTGCCCGGCAGCTGGATGAACACCAAGGCCGACATCTACGGTACCGGGGCGGCGTTGACGTTCGTCAATGTGCCGGTGGGTCTGTCGGTGTTCGTCGCCGGCATCACCAACTGGACCGGGGAAGCCTATGACCACCACGGCAGCCTGCGGCACGCCATGCCGGTGGAGTTCAGGCGTCAGCAGGTGTCTTCGATCCTGTGGAAGCCGGGTTGCGACACCATTACCCAGCACGCCGCATGCGATGTAGCGATCCGGCAGCGGCGCGGTTTGCCGGATCGACCGACGTTGCTCAAACAGATTTTCGACGCCGGGCATCACTCGATGACCGGGGCGTACATTCCGGCGTGCTGGGCGGTGTTGCGGCGTTGGCAGGAGGCCCAGGAATCAAGCCGTTCGCTGGTCACCGAACGGGAGTTTGCCGTGGTGGAGTCGGCCCTGGAACGCATCACCCACCAATTGCGCACCCGGCGCAACAACCTGCCGGGGCGCCCGGACAGTTACGTGCGCACTCAGTCCCGCACCCTTGAGGCGCTTAATCGTGAAGTCGAGAAAATCCGCGTGACACGTGAGCGCCTGGCAATCCTTCGCCATCGACGCATCACGACCCAAGACGTTTACGGGCAACTGGCAGAACAACCGGAACGGCTGGCCGAAAGCCTGCCGCGCTGGCAGCTGCACCCGGAAAACACTGCAGCCGAACAGCTCGCCATGGCGCCGGACGCCGCCGAAGATGACCCGCTGCTGGCGACGCTCTACGGCCACAAGATCGGCGCGCCGCACACCTTCGATATCAACTCGATGATTTGACTCAACCCTGTGGATACCACACCAGCCGCTCCGCCGCCGGATTGCGGTCTTCCACCGCGAATCCCAGCGCCAGGTAATGCTGGCGCGCATGGGGATTGTTGGCCCAGACCACCGTCGCCACCGGGCAGCGGACTTGCTGCGCTGCCTTCTGCACACCTTGCAGCACCACACGACCGTACCCCTTGCCCCGAGCCTGAGGGATGAAGGCGATGTACAACACGCGGATTTCATTAGGACCAAAGTCAGTGCTCAGCGCGCCAATGGCCGTGCCGAGTTTTTCCACGACGTAGTGCATGGCATTGGGATGGCTTTCACCCATGCCCTGCTCCTGCACCTGAAACTGCTGGGCAACGATTTGCTGCACCTGTTCCTGATCGCCGTCGATCCATTGCAGATCCGGCCGCGCCGATTGATACAGGCTTTGCAGAAAGGGGCCGTCAGTCGCCCGCGAAGGCCGCACCACCAATCCGTCCGCTGCCAGGTTTTCCGTCATCTTCACGCTCCCTAAAAACCGCTTTCCCTGACCCCCAGCGCCGCCAGCCGACGCCAGGCCACGCCGAGCACCGATTCGCCGCTGCCCTGCAACACCACCACGCCGCGTAACGGCTGTACCGGCGTCGGTGGCTGATCCAGCGTAGTCAATCGCGCGCCGTATTGCGCCTGCACCGGTTCCGCCCGTTGCTGTTGATCGCGGCGCACGGCAATCGGCCCGTGATGGTCGGACGTCAGGGCTTCCTGATCGACATAGGCCACGCCATTGGTATCGATTTCATCGAGTTTCACGGTGATCGCCGGATGCATCGGATCGTCGGCGATAAACCGCCCGGTGGCCCCCGGTTTGACCCGCCACAGTTCAGCTTCGGCCACATAACCACGCAGGCGCGAGCCGTCCTCGACCACCCGGGCCAGCGCGTCCTTGCTCGACAGCCAGCGGCCCGGCGTCAGGTTCGGCAACAAGTCGCGCACCGTGCCGGCGTGGGGTGCCCGCAGCAGCAGGCGTTCGCGGCGGGCGGACAGGCCCCGGTATTCCGCCACGGCTTCGGCGAGGCGTTGTTCGACGATGCCGGCGTCGGCGGCGGTTTCGCTGCGACCGGCCTGACGGCGCATCAGCAATTGTTGAATCTGGATTTCCCGGCGGACGATGGCCTGCCGCGAATCGAGGTCCGGCGATTCCAGTTCGATCAACACGTCGCCCTGCGCAACCTTCTGGCCGTCCGCAACCTTCACCGTTTTGACCCGCGCCGCCACCGGCGCATGCAACGCACTGGCCCGACCGCCCTCAAGCATCGTCGGCAGTTCGACCGCGCTACGCCACGGCACGACCAGCACCAGCAACAGGCCAAGCACCGCCAGGCTGCTGAGCAGCACGCGCGGGCCGTGAGCCTGGTCACGGCGGCTCCACCACTGGCGCCACTCACTCATGATCGGCAGAAAGATGAACCACACCAGTTCCACTAGCATCAGGAAAATCCCCAACACCTTGAAGAACAGGTGATAGACCGCCAGCGCGATCCCGAAAAACAACGCCGCACGCCATAACCACGAGCCATACCCCCAGATCAGCAAACGCCGCTGCATCGCCGGCGACCAAGGCTCCGGCGCCGGTGCGCCATAGCCGAACAAGAATTCCCGCAGGCGCCAGCGGCAAAAGGCAAAGGCCCGGCCCTGAAGGTTGTCGACCTCCCACAGATCGCTGAGCAGAAAGTAGCCATCGAAACGCATGAACGGGTTGAGATTGACCACCAGCGTAGTGATCCAGGTCGCACTCGCGAGCATGAACGCCGCCGTGCGTGCCGGGCCGTCCGGCAGCAACGACCAGACCAGCAACGCGATGCAGGCCAACAGCAATTCCGCCAGCACCCCGCCGGCACCGATCAACAGCCGCGCACGTCGCTCATTGACCCGCCAGGCATCGCTGACGTCGGTGTAGAACATCGGCAGCAAGACCATGAACGCCACGCCCATGCTCTGCACCCGACACCCGGCGCGCTTGGCCATGAACGCGTGGCCGAATTCGTGGCAGAGCTTGGCGAAGAACAGCGCCACACCGAACGAAATCGCCCCGCCGAGGCTGAACAGGTGCGGGAAGGTGCCAACGAAGCGCTGCCAGTCCCGCGACACCAGAAACATCCCGAGTCCCAGGGTCGCCGGAAAACCGTAGCGCAAAATCCTTGGTCCGAAGCGTTGCAGCCACGGCCACGCTCGATTGAGAAAAGCATCCGGGCGCCACAATGGAATGCGGAAAAACAGGTATTGATGGAGCAGGATTTTCCACAGGCTCTGGCGTTGCGCGAGGGCCTTGAGCTGATAGCTGGCGCGTTGCTGATCGTCGAGGGCGCTGATCAGGTCATGCCCGCGCAGAAACGTCAGCAGTTGCTCCAGCTCGACGCCGTCCAGTGGCAAGCCCGGTTCGCGGTTGGCGGCGCGCAGCACTTGCTCCGGATCGCCCAGCGACCAGTGGCGCAACAGGCGCATCGCCGCCGTGCCGAGTTTGAAGTAGCGCCCGCGCACCGGGTCGGCCAGGGTCCAGCGCGGCGAGCCGTCCAGCGCCGGCGCCGCGGGCGACAGTTGCAGGTCGGCACGCAGGCTCGGCAGGTTCATTTACAGGCCCACGCTCTGACGCAGACCGGCCAAAGGGCGGCGCAGCAGATACAGCGCCAGCGGCGCGCGGTCGCCGAAAATTTTTGCCGTGCCGCGCAGGCCGATACGCGGCGGTGCGTCGGTAAAATTCGCATCCAGCCGATAGGCCAGTTGGCCGCCAGCGGTGGGTTGCGCTTCATAGGCCGAACGCTCAAGTCGGGCGACGTGGCGTTGCAGCGGATCGCTGTCGAGGAACAACGCAATGTCGGCGCCCGGCTCCAGCGAAATCGCGTCGCCCACCGCCAGCTCGATGCGCAATTCGGCCTGGTTCGGGTCGGCGATTTCCATCAGCCGTTCGCCGGTCTGCACCGGTTTGCCGGTCCAGCGCTCGGCGTCGGCGAACACCGCAATGCCGTCACGCTCGGCGCGCACTTCGCTGCGGTTGAGCAGTTCTCGGGCGTAATCCCGTTCGGCGCGTTTCTGCTCGACCCGGGCGGCCAGCAGATCCACACGTGAACTGGATTCGGCGTCGGCGAATGCACGTTGGGAATTGGCTTTGAGTTCGGCTTCGGCCACACCGAGCGCACGCTCGGCGACATCGGCCTGGGCCTTGAGGGTGGTGCTTTCGAAACGCAGCAGCAGATCGCCGGTTTTCACGTTCTGATTGGGTTTGACCAGAAACTCGGCGATCACCCCGTCCAGCGGCGCCGCCACCACACGACCACCCAAGGGCACCACTTCGGCAGGGGCCAGCACTGACTGGCGCACCGGAATCAACAAACCGAGCAGCAGCACAGCGACCAGCGCCACCTGGCGTTTGCGGGTCCAGCGCAGCCGCCACGGCTTGCGCGGTTGCAACGCCAGCCAGGCGTGGCTGTAGGTATCGCCCAGTTGCGACAGCAGCACTTGTTCGGAAGGGTTCCACGGCACATCACGGGCCAGCCACAATCCGCCGAACACCTGACCCTCGCGGTCGATCAGCGGCAGCCAGAACACCTGCAGCGCCGACAGACTGCGCCAGTCGCTCTGGATCGGTTCGCTGACCATTTCGGGCGCGATCACCCGCGCCACCTTCAACACATCCTGCTTGAACAACTGCGCCACGGCCTGCTCGACGAACGCCACGAACGGCGCATTCGGCTCCACCGCGCTGACGCCGGTCACCGCCTGTACCTTGCCGGCGATCAGCAGCGCCGCATGCCGATAACCGAACAGCGGCTGCCCGTCATTGACCAGGCTGTAGGCCAGTTGCGACGCATCGCGGGCGGCGCGGGTCTGCCGTTCGAGATCGAGAAACCGCGCGAACACCTGCTCGGCGCCGCCGCTCACCGGGGCGTTCACTTGAGCTCCGGAAAACGCGCGGTGCCGCTCATGCCGGCGAGCAGGCCTTTGGCTTCAGGGAGTGTGGCGACCAGCAACAGCGTCTGGCTGCCCTCATCGATCCGCGCGCCAAGACGTTTGACTGTGGCGTCGATGGGCTGGCCGGTTTCATCGGGAACGAAACTGAAGGTCTGGCCGGGCTTGAGCCTGGCCATCCAGCGCGACGGCACCAGCAAATGGATTTCCAGGGTACGGTTGTCGACCACATCGAGCAGCGGCGCCCCGGCCGACACGCTTTCGTAGCGTTGCACCTTGCGCTCGACCACTTGCCCGTCGAACGGCGCGACCACGCTGCAGCGTTTGACCTGGACTTGATAAACCTGAGATTGCGCCTGGGTCTCGCTGACCTTGGCCTCGGCCCGGGCCACTTCGAAACGCCCGACAGAATTGAGCGCCGCCAGTTGCCGGTTGTGCGCCAACTCTTCGCCGGCGCCACGGCTGGCGGCTTGCGCGGCGTTCAACTGGGCCTGATAGGCCGAACAGTCGAACTTCGCCAGGGTATCGCCCTTCTTGAACGACTCGCCCTCGCTGAACGGCAACTCGACAATCCGCCCGGACAACTCGCTGGCCAGCGTCGCCTGATCCCGCGCCCGCAACACACCCCGTGCTTCGCTGCTGGCCGAGGCATTGGCGGCCCCAGCGTTATCCTGCAGCGGATCGTCTGGCACAGGCGTTTGCGCCTGAACTGCACACGTTACAAAGGTCAATCCGACAACCCAACCACGAAAACGCCGCATAACCGTTACTCCCTGACGGATGAGCGGAGTCTACGACAGCGGGGTTTAGCGTCAAGCGAAAGGCCATCATTCGGGTGCGAGAATCAGCGCTGCACCATCTCCCCCACCGGATACACCGACTCCCATCCCCCGCCCAACGCCCGGTACAACCCGACCATCGCCAGTGAAACGCCGGTGGAACTTTCCACCCATTGTTCCTGGGTGGCGAGCAGTGCGCCTTGTACGGTCAGAACGTTGACGAAGTCGGCCACGCCTTCGACGTATTGCTGTTGCGCGGTGCGCAGGGCGATCTGGTTCTGGCGCACGGCTTCGGCGAGGCTGTCGCGGCGACGCTGGCTGGCGTTGTAGGCGGTCAGTTGGTCGTCGATCTCGTGCCAGGCGCGCAGCACGGTCTGTTGATAACCGATGGCGGCTTCCTGCTGTTGGGCTTCGCGCAGTTGCAGCACGCCGCGCAAGCGGCCGCCGTCGAACAGCGGCAGGCTGAATTGCGGGCCGATGCCGAAGGCCCGCGAGCCCCAAGAGCCAAAATCGCTGAGCTGCATGGCCTGCGAGCCGAGGTTGCCGGACAGGGTGATGCGCGGATAGAAATCGCCCTTGGCCACACCGATGTTGGCGGTGGCGGCATGCAGCCGGGCTTCGGCCTGGCGAATGTCCGGGCGGCGCTCGGCCAGTTGCGACGGCAGGCCGATGGCGACTTGCGGCGGCGACTGCGGCACTGGCGCGTCTGTGGATAACGCTTTGGCCAACGCCTGCGGCGGCTCGCCCATCAACAAGCTGATGGCGTTGATCAGTTGCGCCTGACGTTGCTCCAGCGCCGGCAGCCGCGATTCGATGGCCGCCACTTGCGCGGCGGCTTCGGCCACGTCGAGATCGGTGGCCACGCCGTCGTTGAGCCGCAGTTGCGAGAGTTTCAGGCTGTGCCGCGCGACATCGAGGTTCTGCTCGGTGACCGCGCGGGTGTTCTGCACGCCGCGCAACTGGATGTAGTTCTGCGCGGTGTCCGCGAGTACCGCCAGCAAGACACCGCGACGGTCGTTTTCCGCCACCTCGAGATTGGCATCGGCGGCTTCGGTTTCCCGGCGCACCCGGCCCCAGAAATCAAGTTCCCAGGAAGCAGAGAAACCGGCATCCCACAGGTTGAAGGCAGAAGCGCCGTTGTGCCCGGACGGGTCGTTCAAGCCTTCGCCGCTGTTGCGTTTGCGGGCGTAACTGCCGGTTGCAGCAGTTGCCGGATAACGGTCGGCGGTAATCACCTGACGTGCGGCGCGACTTTGTTGCAGACGGCTGCTGGCCAGTTTCAGGTCGAGGTTGCTGCTCACGGCGCGCTGGGTCAGGGCGGAAAGTTGCGCGTCGTGGAAGACTTCCCACCAGCGCTCGTTCAGGGGTTCGCTGACGGCCTGGCTGGGTGCGGATTTGCCGGGTTTGGCCCACTCGGCAATCTGCGTGGCTTCGGGCTTCTGGAAGTCCGGGCCGACGGTGCAGGCCGCCAGCGCCGAAAGGCTCAGGACAACCGTCAGAGATTGAATGCGCTTCATCGCTGCGTCACCTCACGCACCGACGTCGCCGAGCTTTTGGTATCAATGCTCGCCTCCACCGACATGCCCACTCGCAGGCGCTCGGCCAGTGGCTGGCCAGGCTCCAGCAGGATTTTCACCGGAATCCGCTGCACGACCTTGGTGAAGTTGCCGGTGGCGTTGTCCGGTTTGACGGCGGCAAAGGTCACGCCGGTGGCCGGAGCGATGCTTTCGACGCGACCGCTCAGGGCTTCGCCGCCGAGGCTGTCGACTCGAACCACAACATCCTGTCCGGGCTGCACATCGGTGAGCTGGGTTTCCTGAAAGTTGGCGACTACATAGGCCTGCTTCAACGGCACCACCGCCAGCAGTTTGCTGCCCGGTGTCACGTAGGCGCCGACCCGCACGGCACGCTCGCCGATCATGCCGTCCTGAGGCGCAGTGATGCGCGTGTAGGACAGCTCGAAACTGGCGATTTCCAGCGCCGCCTGCGCCTGTTTCAGGCTGCCCTCGGCGGCATCGCGCTGCGCCGTCAGAATCTCGACCTGTTTGCGCTCCGCAGCCAGTTTGGCCGTGGCGGTGTCCAGCCGCGCAGTCGCCTGATCGATGCGAGTACGTGCCTGTTGCGCGTTCTGCACGGTGCCGGCACCGACGCCGGCCAGATGGTTGTAGCGGTTCAATTCCTGCTGGGCGAAGGCCATTTCAGCCTTGGCCGAGACCACCGACGCCTGCGCCTGAGCTATCACTGATGCCTGCCGCTCCAGGGTGGCTTTGGCGTTTTGCAATTGCGCCCGGGCAACCACGGTGTGCGCATCGGCGGCTTCGGCGGCGGCGCGCAGGTCCCGATCATCGATCAGCGCCAGCAATTGCCCGGCCTTGACCTGCTGGTTGTCTTCCACCAGCACTTCCTTGATGAACCCTGCCACACGCGGTACTACCAAGGTAAAGTCGGCGGAGACGAACGCGTCGTTGGTGTTCTGCTGAGTGCGCTTGCCGAACAGGCCGGGCATCGCCAGATACACCAGCACGCCGACTGCCAGCGCGGCCGCCACGGCCACCGCGAGTTTTTGCTTTGCTTGAGTCGTCATAAAAACCTTCTGTTCCAGTCAAGTCGGCGCGCGCGGCGGAAAGATCCGCGTCGGCAGCCAGAAAATCAGCAGGATCAGCGTCACTGCGACGCCAGCCATGCACAGATAAAGATCCGAAGAAGTCAGCACCACGGCCTGTTCGTGCAGGCGATGGGCGAGGCCCGGGTCGTTGCTCGCGGCCAGCGGCGAGTTGCCGAGGCGATCGACCAGCATCGTCGAGTGAAAATGCAGGCGCGCCGTGGTCAGCGCCTCGATGGCCCCGGTGGCGACCACCGCCGCCAGGCCTTTCACGGTGTTGAACCACGCCGAGGCGAACGGCCCGTCCTGCGGCTGGATGCTGCCGGTCGACAGCATCAGCAACGGCAGCACCGCCATCGGCTGACCGAAAATCTGCAGCCATTGCAGGACGTAGAAATTGTCGCGAATCCACACCGAGGTCAGCTGCGATCCGCCCAGGCAGGACAGCACCAGCATGCTCAACCCGATCCCGAGCACCCAGCGGCAATCGACCCAGCGCAGATTGCATAGCGCCGCCACCAGCGGCAGCGCGATCAGTTGCGGCAACGCCGCCAGCAGCATGATCGGCGCGGTCTGCACCGGCCGGTAACCCTGCACCTGAGCCAGATAACTCGATGGAATCAGCACCACCGCCAGCAACACCACCAGCACACCGGCCAGGGTCATCAGGGCGAACGACAGGTTGCGGATGCCGAGCATCTGCAACTTGAAAAACGGAATGGGCTGCGACCATTCATGGATCAGAAACGCCACCAGCAGCAGCGAACCGGCCCCCAGCAGCGCGCAAATCAGATTCGACTCGAACCAATCCAGACGATTGCCCTGCAACAGACCGATCACCAGCATGCAGATCGCCGGAAAGCCCAGCAGCAGGCCTTTCCAGTTGAAGGTCTTGAGACGCTCCAGCCGCAGCGGGTCCTGAGGGATGCCGTACGCCACCATTGCCATGGCGATCAGGCACGGCACGATGATTTGCCAGAACGTCCATTGCCAGCCGACGTATTCGGTCCACAACCCGGCCAGCGGTGTACCGAGGCCAGGGCCGAACGTGGCGGTCAGGGCGTAACCGGCGAGGCCGTACAGTTTGAAATTGGCCGGCAAAAACCGCAGCGCAACGGTCATCAGCATCGGCGGCAGCGCACCGCCGGCCAGGCCTTGCAGGATGCGCATCAGCAGCAGGCTTTCGTAATTCGGGGCGAACGGGCAGAGCACCCCGAGCAGGGTGAACAGGCCGATGGCACACAAGGTGAAGCGGCGCAGGGAAAAGGTCACCGAGCACCACGGCGCAAACGCCATGGCCGCCACCGAGGTCGCGGTGTAACTCGCGACCAGCCAGGTGCCTTCGTCGTAGCCGATGCTCAGGGCGCCGCGAATGTCGGCCAGGGCAACCTTGGTCACCATCTCGTTGAGGCCCGATACCAGCACCGCCAGCAGCACGCCGACCAGACCGATGATGATCCGCGCCCCGAACACCGGGGGCGCGGCGGCCATCGGAGCGGCAGCGGCAATCGGCGCCGTGACCGTCAGGGATGTCATGCAGGCAAACTCCGGAGGGAAAAATACCGGAGCATGGTAGTAGGGCTTAGTGCTGACGAAAATTGACTTCTTGGCAGTTTATAAGTGCATCAGACGCAATCGTCAGGGCTGCGCCGCCAGCCAGGTTTCATCGCAGCAGGTCTTGAGGGTTTCCCGCAGCCAGCGGTGGGCCGGATCCTTGTCGAAACGCGGGTGCCAGGCCTGGGTCAGCATCAGCGTCGGCAGCGGGATCGGCAGATCGAACGAGCGCAGTTTCAAACCCAGCCGTCGCACACTGAGCAGCGCTTCCTTGGGCACCGGCAGGATCAGGTCGGAGTCCGGCAGGGCGAACATTGCCGCGTGGAAACTGGGTGCGATCACCGCGACTCGCCGCTCCAGGCCCAGAGCATTCAAAGCGGTGTCGATAGGCCCACGGGCGATGCCCCGGCGGGACATGCTGATGTGGGAAAAACCGGCGTAGCGCTCTGCGGTGATCTCGCCATCCAGCAGCGGATGATCCTCGCGCACCAGACCGACGAAGTGGGTGGAAAACAGGTTCTGTATTTTGACTTCCGGCGTCACCGGGCGGGTGTTGCTGACACTCAGGTCGATCCGCCCTTCGCGCAAGGCTTCATCGTCGCCATCACCCTCGGGGACGAAGCGCAACTCACAGTGCGGTGCCAGTTGATCAAGGGTGTCGAACAGCTTGCCGCCGTACACGCCGACGAAAAAGTCGTTGGCGCGAATGCTGAAACGCCGGCGCAACGTGCCCAGTTCCACGGCATCCGCCGAGCGAAACAGCAACGCCGCCTGCTCGACCACATCGCGCACCTGCTCGCGCAATTCCAGCGCCTTGGGCGTCGGCACCAATCCCCGCCCGGCACGCACCAGAATCGGATCGCCAATGGCTTCGCGGATCCGCGTCAGCGTGCGGCTCATGGCCGCCGGGCTGAGGTTCATCCGCCGCGCGGCGCCGACCACGCTTCCCTCGTCGAGCAAAGCGTCGAGGGCGACCAACAGGTTCATGTCCGGGAGTTGCATGCTGAGCACTCATGACTGATCAGGATTGATTCGCACGCAATGCTAGCAGATCAAATAATCAGCGCTGCATGCCCCAGCGTTTCACCGTCACCCGCTCAAGCGTGTCGAACACCAGATTCTCCACCAGCAGACCGATGAGGATCACCACGGCCAGACCGGCAAACACCTTGTCGGTGTACAGCTCGTTGCGGTTCTGGAAGATGTACCAGCCCAGACCACCCTTGCCGCTGGTGGCGCCGAATACCAGTTCGGCGGCGATCAGGGTGCGCCAGGCGAAAGCCCAGCCGATTTTCAGCCCGGCGAGGATCGACGGCAGCGCCGCCGGGATCAGGATGAACAGCACGAAGCGCATACCCTTCAGACCGTAGTTCCGCCCGGCCATGCGCAGGGTTTCCGAGACGCCTAGAAACCCGGCATAGGTGTTCAGCGCCAGCGCCCACAGCACCGAATGCACCAGCACGAAAATCAGGCTGTTCTGACCCAGGCCGAACCACAGCAACGCCAGCGGCAACAACGCAATCGCCGGCAGCGGGTTGAACATCGAGGTCAGCGTACTCAGCAAGTCCCGGCCGAATTGGGTCGAGACCGCCAGCGTGGTCAGGGCGAAGGCCAGGACGATGCCGATCAGGTAACCCTTGAGCAGCACCACCAGCGAAATCCACACCTTGCCCAGCAGTTCGCCGCTGAGCAGGCCGTCGTACAGCGCATGACTGGTCTGCAAAAAGCTCGGCAACAGAAGATCGTTGTTCTGCACCCGGGCGACCACTTCCCAGAGCACGGCGAGCAAAATCAGGATCACGCTTTTACGCAGCCAGCCTTGTTGCCACAGGCGCTGGCCCAGCGGCAATTCGCGCTCCACCGGGACGCTGGTCAGCGGTTGCAGATCGTTCTCGAATTCTTGACGTACGGATGATGAATGGCTCATCGGGCGATCCTCCGGGTGGCTCAATAAGCGATGCGGATATCAGTGAAATCCAGTTCGCGCTCGGTTTCCGGCGACTGCCCTTCATCGAACAGCAAACGGTGAATGCGTCGCGCCGATTCCTGGAACGCCACGCCGCCAAGGCTGTGCAGATCGTATTGATGACTGTGCACTTCCGCCCTCACCCGGCCCGGATGCGGCGACAGCAGCAGGATGCGATTGCCCACCACCAGCGCTTCTTCAATCGAGTGGGTGACGAATAGCAGGGTGAAGCGCACCTCCTCCCAGAGCAGCAGCAATTCCTCCTGCATCTTGCGCCGGGTCAGGGCGTCCAGCGCGGCGAACGGCTCGTCCATCAAGAGGATTTTCGGCTGCATCGCCAGCGCCCGGGCGATCGCCACCCGCGCCTTCATGCCGCCGGACAAAGTGTGCGGATAGACATCGGCGAATGCCGCCAGACCGACCTTTTCCAGATAGTGCAGCGCACGCTCTTCGGCTTCCTTTTTCTTCAAGGTGCGCGAGGCCAGCAGCGGAAACATCACGTTCTGTTTGACGGTTTTCCACGGTGGCAGTTGATCGAACTCCTGAAACACCACGATCCGGTCCGGCCCCGGTGCATCGACGCGCTGGCCTTGCAGACGGATCTCGCCCTCGCACGGCGCAATGAACCCGGCGACGGCTTTGAGCAAGGTCGACTTGCCGCAACCGGACGGGCCGAGCAGCACGAAACGATCCTGTTGATCGACTTCGAAACTGACCTGATGGGTGGCGCGCACGACACGTTGCGGCGTGCGGTATTCGAGGCTGACCTGATCGACCGCCAGCAGCGCCTGCGCCGTGACGATCGGGTTGCTGGCCGCGTGGCCTTGCAAAGGGGCGTTCATGTCGATCAGCTCCCTTGCAGCGGTTTGGCGTCCTGGAAGAAGTAGTCCTTCCACGATTCAGGTTTGTTCTTGATCGCCCCGACGCGGTAGAGGAACTCGGCGAGCGGGTAGGTGTTTTTCGGCGTGACGCTGAATTCGAACTGCGGGTTGTCGATGATTTTCAGCAGCTCGGCGCGGTCGATCTTGGCCTTGGTCACGCGGATATAGGTGTCCGCCGCTGCGCCTTTGTCGTTCTGTGCAAACTGCGCGGCTTCGGTCAGGGCTTCGACGAATGCCTTGTAGGTCTTGGGGTTCTCGTTGCGGAATTTCTCGGTGGCGAACAGCACGGTCGGCGAGTTCGGGCCGAGCACGTCATAGGAATTGAGTACGACGTGCACGTTCGGATTTTCCAGCGCCTGATCCTGGAACGGCGGGTTGGAGAAATGCCCGGTCAGCTCGGTGCCGCCGGCGATCAACGCAGCGGTGGCGTCCGGGTGCGGTACGGCGATGGTGTACTTGTCGAGGCGATTGAATTCCTTGTCGCCCCACTGCTTGGCCGCTGCGTATTGCAGGAAGCGCGACTGCACCGAAACGCCAACCGCCGGCACCGCGATGCGGTCCTTCTCGGTGAAGTCGGCGATGGTTTTGACCTTGGGATTGTTGCTGACAAGGTAGTACGGGAAGTTGCCCAGCGACGCTACGGCTTTGACGTTCTGCTTGCCGTGGGTGCGATCCCAGATAGTCAGCAACGGCCCGACACCGGCGCCGGCAATATCGATGGAACCGGAAAGCAGCGCATCGTTGACCGCCGCGCCGCCGGACAACTGGGTCCAGTCGACCTTGATGTCGAGGCCTTCCTGTTTGCCGTACTTCTCGATCAGTCCCTGATCGCGCACCACGTTGAGCAACAGATAGACAATGCCGAACTGTTCGGCGATGCGGATTTCACCTTCGGCGTGGGCCACGGTCGGCGCCACCAGGCTGCCGGCAATCAGGCTGAAACCGAGGCCGATGGCCGCCGCCAGCGGTGCGAATGGAAGACGTTTGGACATGATCGGATCTCCGGCAAATCAGAAAGGCGCGTCGCCCTGGATGGTGGTGCGATACAGCTTGCGGCGCAGGTGCGCAGGGCAACCGGCGGCAAGGTGGATCAGCGAGCGGTTGTCCCAGAACACCAGGTCGTGGGGCTGCCATTGATGGCGATAGATGTTCTGCGGCAGCACGCTGTGGGCGTAAAGCTCGTCGAGCAGTTGCTTGCTCTCGTCCTCCGGCAGACCGACGATGCGGGTGGTGAAGCCTTCGCTGACGAACAACGCCTTGCGGCCGTTTTCCGGGTGGGTACGGACCACCGGGTGCACGACCTCGGCGACTTGAGCCAATTGCTCCGGGGTCAGGGTCGGGCGCCAGTTGCCTTCGAATTTGGTTTCGCTGTAGCGCGCGGTGTAGGAATGCGCAGCCGAGCGACCTTCGACCGCTTTGCGCAGCGCGTCGGGTAGGCTGTCCCAGGCTTTGTGCATGTCGGCGAACAGGGTGTCGCCACCCTCGGACGGCAGCTCCTGGGCGTGCAGCATCGAGCCGAGGCTCGGCAGCTCTTTATAGGAAAGGTCCGAGTGCCAGAACTTGCCGGCATCACCGAGGCCGATGTTCTGGCCGTTCTCGACGATGTTGGAAACGATGAGGATTTCCGGGTGGTTGGCCAGCAGGAACTGCTTGAGCACATGGATCTGCAACACGCCGAAGCGGCGGCTGAAGTCGATCTGTTGTTGCGGGGTGATGCGCTGGTCGCGGAACACCACGACGTGGTGATCGAGGTGCGCGCGGTGGATGCGGGCGAAGTCCTCGTCGTTGACCGGACGGGTCAGGTCGAGGCCGATGATTTCGGCACCGACGGCACCGCTGAACGGGCGGATTTCGAAGGTTTGCGGCGCGGCAGTCGCGGCGCTTGGGGTAGCAGTAGCTGCGGACATCAATCAATCTCCCACGCACGGCGCGCTCAAGGGCGCGCGCGTCGATCAGAAACTCACGCTGGATTGCGTGTGGGTTCGTGTCGTGCGGCGCGCCGATTGGTCGGCAGGTACGCAGGAGGCTGACTTTATAGCTATAAGAAGCGATATTTAAATACCGTTAGCGAATAACGATATGGCGATTGCTTCGGAATGGACTGGATGGTGAGTGACCATTTGTGTCACTTCTGGACGGGATATGGTGTTGCGACGGACGCCATCGCGAGTTCCGCGAAGGCGTCCGTGAAGACTTACCGTTCGTGCAGCGCCTCGGCCCGCGCCCGGATGATCGGCTTGAGCAGGTAGCTCAGCACGGTCTTCTTGCCGGTGATGATGTCCACCGACGCCACCATCCCAGGGATGATCAGCAACGGCTTCTCGTCAGTGCCGAGATGGCTGCGCTCGGTGCGCAGCTTGATGATGTAGTAGGTGGTTTTCTTGTCTTCGTCGGTGATGGTGTCGGCACCGATCTGTTCGAGTTTGGCCTTGAGACCACCGTAAATGGTGTAGTCATAGGCGGTGAATTTCACCGTGGCGTCCTGGCCCGGGTGCAGGAACGCGATGTCCTGCGGGCGGATCTTCGCTTCGACCAGCAAGGTGTCGTCCAGCGGCACGATCTCCAGCAGGTCGCTGCCCGGCTGGATCACGCCGCCAATGGTGTTGACCAGCATCTTGTTGACGATGCCCCGTACCGGCGAGGTAACGAGCGTACGGCTGACCCGGTCTTCCAGCGCCTTGCCAGTGGCCTGGGCCTTGTTCAGGTCGGTGCGCGCCTCGTTGAGCTGGGTCAGGGCGTCGCTGCGGAACTTGCCACGAGTCTCGTCGATCTTGCGCTGTACTTCCTTGATCGCCGATTCGGCACGCGGGATCGCCAGGGTGGTGGCGTCGAGCTGGCCACGGGTTTCCACCTCCGCACGCTTGAGTCGCAGCACTTCCACCGGCGACACCGCGCCCTGGGCCACCAGCGGCTCGGACATGTTGATTTCCTGGCGTTGCAGGCCGAGTTGCTGGCGGTACTGCGCCTGCTTCGAGGTGAACTCGCGCAGTTCTTGCTGGCGCTGGATCAACTGCTCCTGCAAGCCACCGACTTCATCGTGCAGTTGCTGGCGACGGCTGACGTACAGCGACTCTTCGCTCTTGGCCTGACCCGGCACGGCCTTGAGCACGTCCTCGGGGAAATTCAGCGGCCGGTCATCGACCTCGGCGCTCAGGCGCTCGACCCGCAATAGCATCGACAGTCGATCGGCTTCGGTCTCGCCGACGTTGGAGGCGAAGCGCGTGTCGTCCAGGCGAACCAGCGGTGCGCCGGCCTCGACGATCTGGCCTTCCTTGACGAACAGCTCGGAGACGATACCGCCCTCGAGGTTCTGGATTTTCTGGATCTTCGACGACGGAATCGCCTTGCCGTCGCCCTTGGTCACTTCGTCGATCACGGCGAAATTGGCCCACAGCATCAGGAACACGAAGAAACCGATGATCGCCCAGATCGTCAGCCGCACCACACGCGGCGCGTCCTCGATCAAGGCCTTGTTGACCTCCGGCAGCGGCTGGCCCTGCAACGATGCAGAGCCCTTGAAGTAGCGACGGATCGAATCCTTGAAACCCGACTTAAGCAACACTGATCTGCCCCTTCTTCAACGCTTCCATCACGGCGGCTTTCGGGCCATCGGCGAGAATCTGTCCACGGTCGACCACCAGCAGGCGATCCACCAGCGACAGCAGTGATGCCCGGTGCGTCACCAGCACCACGGTCTTGTTTTCAACGACAGCAGCCAGGCGTTGCTTGAGGCGTTCTTCGCCGGTGTTGTCCATGGCGCTGGTCGGTTCGTCGAGCAGCAGGATCGGCGGATTGAGCAGCAGCGCCCGGGCCAGGGCGACGTTCTGGCGCTGGCCGCCGGACAGGTTCTGCCCGCGCTCGCCGACTTGCAGTTCATAACCCTGCGGGTGCAGGCGGGCGAATTCATGCACGCCAGCCAGTTCGGCGGCTTGCAGCACCAGCTCGTCCTCGACGTACCGGGCACCGGAAATCAGGTTGTCGCGCAGGGTGCCGGCCAGCAGCTGGATGTCCTGCGGCACGTAGCCGATGTTGTAGCGCAGCTCGCTGACGTCGATCTGACGGATGTCGACGCCGTCCACCAGCAACGCGCCGTCGTCCGGCTGATACAGGCCCACCAGCAATTTGGCCAGCGAACTCTTGCCCGAGCCGCTGCGGCCGATGATGCCGATCTTCTCGCCGGGACGGATCACCAGGTTTATGTTCTTCAGCGCCGGGTTCTGCTGATCCGGGTAGGTGAAGTTGAGCTGACGGCATTCGATCGCACCTTGCAGCACCTTGCGGCTCAGCGGGCGTTCTTCGAAATTGCGCTCCTGTGGCAGCTCCATCATCTGGTCGACCGAAGTCATGGTCACCCGCGCCTGCTGGTAACGGGTCAGCAGACCGGACAGCGACGCCAGCGGGCTCAGTGCGCGGCCGCTGAGCATGTAGCAGGCGATCAGACCGCCCATGCTCAGGTTGCCGGCGATGATCTGGTACACGCCGAAGACGATCATGATCACCCCGGCCAGTTGCTGGATCAGCAGGGTGATGTTCATCGCCAGGCCGGAAAGCATTTTCACCCGCAGTTCGAGGCGGCTGAGGGTGCCGATGGTCTGCTCCCACTGGTACTGGCGTTCACTTTCGGCGTTGTTGACCTTCACCGCGTCGAGGCCGGCGAGGGTTTCGATCAGGCTCGACTGCCGCTCGGCGCCCAGCGCCATGGTGCGCTCCATGGTGGCCACCAGCGGCTTCTGCAACGCATAGCCGATCAGCAGCGCAATCGGGAAGGCCAGCACCGGAATCCACACCAGATGCCCACCAAGAATGGCGATGACGATGAAGATCAGAATGGTGAACGGCAGGTCGATCAGGCTGGTCAGGGTCAGCGAGGCGAGGAAGTCGCGCAGGCTCTGGAACTCGTGGATGTTCTGGGCAAAGCTGCCGACCCGCGCCGGGCGGTACTTCATGGCCATGCCGACGATCCGCTCGAACAGCGTGGCGGAGATGATCAGGTCGGTTTTCTTGCCGGCCAGATCCAGGCACAGGCTGCGCAGGCTCTTGAGGATCAGGTCGAACAGGTAGGCGCCGGTGATGCCCAGTGCCAGCACCCACAGGGTCGCCTCGGCCTGGTTCGGCACCACGCGATCGTAGACGTTCATCACGAACAGCGGGGCTGCCATGGCGATGATGTTGATCAGGAAACTGGCGGCGATGGCGTCGGCATACAGCCAGCGCGAACGCTTGAGGGTGTCGCGGAACCACGAGCGCGCGCGCGGGATCAGCGTGCCGTGGTTGACGTCGAATTTGTGCTGGGGCTGGGCGAAGAACACTTTGCCGAGGTAGTCGTCGGCCAGCAGCTCACGGTTGACGAGAGATTCGCCGCCATCGCTTTCGCTAAGCAGCACCCGGGCTTCGTTCTCACCCTGCCAGCCGAGCAGGACGGCACTGCGGCCGTCCCTGAGCAGCAACAGCGCCGGCATGGCGATGGCCGGAATTTCTTCCAGCTTGCGCTGCAGCACCCGCCCCTGCAGCCCGGCGCGCGCGGCGGCACGGGGCAGCAGCTCGACACTCAGGCGTTGCTTGGGCAGCGGCAGACCGGTGGTCAGCATCGCTGCGCTGGCGGGTTTCTGGTGCAGCATGCAAAGGGCGAGCAGACCATCCAGTAACGGATCGTCGTGCAACGCGCGTGGATCATGACTGAGATGAACTCGACTGACTTCTGATTCCACGCTCGACACTCTTTAACAGTTGAAAAGGGACAACTCAATTCATCCCGGGCAGTTGAACCTTGGGCTTCACGTCGTTCTGCACAACGGATGCCATCGGTGCGACCACTCCCTGGCTCTTGAGCAACTCGCCCATGGTCGCCTTGATTCGGTATTGAGTAAATAACTGAATGTTCTTGATCTCGGCCAGACGGCGCGAAGCGGTGAACAGTTCGTTTTCACTGTCGAGCAAATCCAGCAGGGTTCGTTCGCCGAGGCTGAACTGGCGCTGGTACGCGGTGCGCACTGCGGTGCTGTGGTCAACGTACTGCTGAGCGATCGGCACCTGGGCGTTGGCGTTGTTCAAGGCGTTCCAGGCCAGGCCCAGCTCTTCGTTCAACTGGCGCAGGGCGTTGTTGCGGATGTCCAGCGCCTGGTTCGAAAGGTAGGACTTGGACTCCAGGTCAGCCTTGTTACTGCCGCCGGAATACAGGTTGAAGCGCATGCGCAGCATCGCCTGCCATTCATTGCTGTGACCGTTCTGGCCGTCGAGGTCGTTGTCGGCGGTGCGGCCCAGCTCGGCGTCGAAACGCGGGTAGAAGGTCGACTTGGCGGTTTCATACTGCTTTTCGGCAGCGGCGATGTCGGACTCGGCCGAACGCAGGATCGGGCTGTTCTCCAGCATCTGCGCGCGGGCCTCATTGAGGTTGGCCGGCATCATCGCCATGAACGGCGCCGGACGCTCCAGTTGATCGGGCATCTGGCCGACGGCGCTGAGGAAGTTGGTTTCCGAGTCGGCGAGGTTGGTCTGCTCGGTGATCAGGTTGTTGCGGGCCTGGGCCATCCGCGCTTCAGCCTGGTCGAGGTCGGCACCGCTGCCGACGCCACGCTGGGTGCGCAACTGGATCTGATCGTAGATGCGCTGGTGGCTTTTGAGGTTTTCCTCGGCCAGGCGCACGAATTCGCGACGGGTCAGCACATCCAGATAAACCTGGGCCACGGTCAGCGCGGTGCGCTCGGAGGTGCCGAGCAAGGCATAGGCGCGGGAGTTGACGGTGGCTTGTTGACGCCCGACTTCGCTGGACGTCGCAAAACCGTCAAAAACCATTTGCGACAGTCGCACACTCGACTCGCCACGGTTCAGGGTTTCCCAGTGATTGCCGCCGCCGTTGGCACGGGTGGTGACGCTGTCGGTGCCTTCACGGCCATAGCCGCCGAGCAGATCGACCTTGGGCAGGTATCCACCTTTGGCAGCCTTTAACTGATAATCCGCAGCCAATCGACTGTTGACCCCTGCCTGGATTTCCGGATGGACATCCAGTGCCTGTTGCATGGCTTCCGGTAAGGATTGTGCTTGAGCAAAAGACGCGGCGAGAGCGAAAGGTAGAGCCTTGAACAGGGGCGAACGCATGGTAAGGAATTCCCAAAACTTCTTGTCGTGAATCACAGCAAATAAGGGTGCTGCGTCGGATGATGGCAACCGGAATGACCGTATGTCGGAAAGTTTAAAACCGGAACTGGATCACATGCTCAAGGGCAAGTCGCCGCGTAAATATCAATGTGACATTAGTGGGGCGATTGTTTAGGATGGCATCCATAAGGTCAATAGTTTGGCATAAAGTTAATAGCGAAAGATTCTAGCCAAAATATTGACGAAGATCAGCGTCAAACTTGATTCACATTTTTTAAAAAGTACGTCCAGACTGAATCGGCGCAGAAAAGCCATCAGGTCTATGGAAGTCAACTGAACGTGACACCCGGAGAGTCTTCAATGAGCAGTGTTGTGGCCATCGTCAAAAGCATTGTCGGTCAGGTTTTCGTGGTGTCCCCAGAGGGCGTCCGTCGCGTACTCGTTGAAGGCGACCGTCTGTTCGCCGGCGATCAGGTCGATACCGGCGTTTCCGGCGCGGTGTCCCTGGAACTGGCTGATGGCCGCACCCTCGATCTGGGTCGTGACACTCAATGGAGCGCCGACACGCCGGACTCCACCACCGACCTGGCCGAGGCCACTGCACAAGCCGCACCGTCCGTTGAAGAACTGCAGCAAGCCATTGCCGCCGGTGTCGACCCGACTACCGCCCTTGAGGCCGCAGCAGCCGGCCCGACCGCAGCGGGCACTGGCGGTGCCGCCGGTGGCGGCCACAGCTTCGTGATGCTCGATGCGACCGCTGGGCGTGTCGATCCGACCATCGGCTTCCCGACCGCGGGCATTAACTCCGCTGGCCAGGCCGCCCAGAACATCACCGGTGGCCAGACCACCGACACCACCACCAACGCCCTGCGCGACTCGACCCTGAGCCTCAGCGCCACGCCGACCATCACCGAAGCCGGCGGCGTGCTGGTGTACACCGCGACCCTGACCCAGGCGCCGCTGACCGACCTGACCGTCACCCTGTCCAATGGCGCGGTGATCGTGATTCCGGCAGGTTCCACCACCGGTACCGTCAACGTGCCGCTGGCCCCGAATGACACGGTCTACAACGACCCGACCCAGATCAACGTGACCGTCACCGGCACCACCGGTGGCAATGGCATTACTGTCACCGTGCCGACCACGCCGGCCGTGACCCAGGTCACCGACACCATCGACACCACCACCGTCACCCTGACGGCGGGCAGCAGCGTCACCGAAGGTGGCCAGATCACCTACACCGCGACCCTGACCAACCCGGCCGGCACGCCGGTCACCGTGACCCTGTCCAACGGCGCGGTGATCACCATCGAAGCCGGCAAAACCACCGGCACCGTGACTGTTCCGGCCCCTGCCGATGACGTCTACAAGGACGCCGGCAAAGTCGAAGTCACCATCAAGGATGCGTCCGGCGGCAATTTCGAGAACCTCGTTCCGAGCACTGTCCCGGCGGTTACCGAAGTGACCGATACCATCGACACTTCAACCGTGAAACTGACCGCTGACACTTCGGTAGCTGAAGGCGGCACCGTTACTTACACCGCCACTGTTGGCGCACCGGTGACGGGCTCCCCGGTCACCGTGACCCTGGCCAACGGTCAGACCATTACCATCGAAGTCGGCAAGACCACCGGCACCGTGACCACCGCCGCACCGAACGATGCGTTGAACGGTCATGAACCGTTGAGCAACTCGATCACCGGCGTGAGCGGCGGTAACTACGAAAACCTCGTAGCTGACAAAACTCCGGTCAGCACCACAGTGACCGACACCGTCGACACCACCAATCTGTCGCTGACTGCAACCGGTACCGTGGCCGAGGGCGGTTCGATTGTTTACACCGCTACCCTGACCAACCCTGCCGGCACCCCGGTGACCGTGACGTTGAGCAACGGCTCCGTCATCACCATCGAAGCGGGCAAAACCACTGGCACCGTGACCGTTCCGGCTCCGGCCGATGACGTCTACAAAGACGCTGGCAAAGTCGAAGTGACCATCAAGGATGCAACCGGTGGCAACTTCGAGAACTTGGTACCAAGCACTGTTCCAGCGGTTACCGAAGTCACCGACACCATCGACACCACCACAGTCAAACTGACTGCGACCGAGTCGGCGGCTGAAGGCGGCACCGTTACTTACACCGCCACTGTTGGCGCACCGGTGACTGGTTCGCCAGTGACCGTGACCCTGGCCAATGGTCAGCAGATCACCATCGAAGTCGGCAAAACCACCGGCACGGTGACCACCACCGCGCCGAATGACGCGTTGAACGGTCACGAGCCTCTGGTCAACTCGATCACCGGCGTGACCGGTGGCAACTACGAGAACCTCGTAGCCGACAAGACACCGGTCAGCACCACCGTGACCGACACCGTCGACACCACCAACCTGACCCTGAGCGCCACTGGCTCCGTGGCCGAGGGCGGTTCGATCGTCTACACCGCCACCCTGACCAACCCGGCCGGTACGCCGGTGACCGTAACCTTGAGCAATGGCTCGGTCATCACCATCGAGGCCGGTAAAACCACCGGTACCGTGACTGTTCCGGCTCCGGCTGATGACGTCTACAAGGATGCGGGCAAAGTCGAAGTCAGCATTACCGGTACAACCGGCGGCAATTTCGAGAACCTGGTGCCAAGCACTGTTCCGGCCGTCACCGAAGTCACCGACACCATCGACACCACCACGGTGAAACTCACCGCGACCGAAACCGCAGCTGAAGGCGGCACCGTTACCTACACCGCCACTGTTGGTGCGCCGGTGACCGGCTCGCCTGTGACCGTGACCCTGGCCAATGGTCAACAAATCACCATCGAAGTCGGCAAGACCACCGGTACCGTGACCACCACCGCGCCGAACGATGCGTTGACCGGCAATCCGCCCCTGACCAACTCGATCACTGGCGTGAGCGGCGGCAACTACGAAAACCTCGTGGCCGACAAGACCCCGGTTTCGACCACGGTCACCGACACCGTCGACACCACCAACCTGACCCTGAGCGCCACTGGCTCCGTGGCCGAGGGCGGTTCGATCGTCTACACCGCGACCCTGACCAATGCCGCCGGCTCGCCAGTCACCGTGACCCTGTCCAATGGCGCGGTGATCACCATCGAAGCCGGCAAAACCACCGGCACCGTGACCGTCGACGCGCCGAAGGACGACGTCTACAAGGACGCCGGCACCGTTGAAACGACCATCAAGGGCGCCACCGGCGGCAACTTTGAAAACCTGGTCACCAGCACTGCCCCGGCGGTCACCACCGTTCACGACACCATCGACACGTCCACCGTGTCGCTGACCGCTACCGCCAACGTCGCCGAAGGCGAAACCGTGGTCTACACCGCGACCGTGAACGCGCCAGTGACCGGTTCGCCGGTCGTGGTGACCCTGTCCAACGGTCAGACCATCACCATCGCCGTGGGCGAGACCACCGGCACCGTGAACTTCGTCGCGCCGAACAGCCCATTGGCGGGCGGCAGCTCGCTGAGCGTGACCATCGACAAGGCCACCGGTGGCAACTACGAAAACCTGGCGGTCGACAGCAAACCGGCCAACACTTCGGTTTCGGACACGGTCGACACCACCAACCTGAACCTGACCGCCACCGACTCGGTAGCCGAGGGTGGTTCGATTGTCTACACCGCGACCCTGACCAATCCGGCCGGCACCCCGGTGACCGTGACCCTGTCGAACGGCGCGGTGATCACCATCGAAGCCGGTAAAACCACTGGCACCGTAAGCGTTCCGGCTCCGGCCGATGACGTTTACAAGGATGCTGGCAAAGTCGAAGCGACCATTTCGACGGCCACTGGCGGCAACTTCGAGAACCTGGTGCCAAGCACCGTTCCGGCCGTGACTCAGGTTACCGACACCATCGACACCACCACGGTCAAACTGACCGCGACCGAGTCGGCGGCTGAAGGCGGGACAGTCACCTACACCGCGACTGTGGGCGCACCTGTGACCGGTTCGCCAGTCACTGTGACCCTGTCCAACGGTCAGCAAATCACCATCGAAGTCGGCAAGACCACCGGCACCGTCACCACCACCGCTCCTAACGATGCGTTGAACGGCCATGCACCACTGACCAACGCGATTACCGACGTCAGCGGCGGCAACTACGAGAACCTCGTAGCGGACAAGACGCCGGTCAGCACCACCGTCACCGATACCATCGACACCACCAACCTGTCCCTGAGCGCCACCAATACGGTCGCCGAGGGCGGTTCGATCATCTACACCGCCACACTGACCAACGCTGCGGGCACCCCGGTGACCGTGACCTTGAGCAACGGCGCCGTGATCACCATCGAGGCCGGTAAAACTACGGGCACCGTGACGGTTCCGGCACCGGCCGATGACGTCTACAAGGACGCCGGCACCGTAGAAGCGACGATCAAGTCCGCCACTGGTGGCAACTTCGAAAATCTGGTGACCAGCACGGCTCCTGCGGTGACCCAGGTCACCGATACCATCGACACCACCACGGTGAAACTCACCGCGACCGAGTCGGCGGCTGAAGGCGGCACCGTTACTTACACCGCGACCGTCGGCGCGCCAGTGACCGGTTCGCCAGTGACCGTGACCCTGTCCAACGGCCAGACCATCACCATCGACATCGGCAAGACCACCGGCACCGTCACCACGACCGCGCCGAACGACGTGTTGAATGGTCACGCACCGTTGACCAACTCGATCACCAACGTCAGCGGCGGCAACTACGAAAACCTCGTGGCCGACAAGACGCCGGTCAGCACCACCGTCACCGACACCATCGACACCACCAACCTGTCTCTGACCGCGACCGGCACCGTGGCCGAAGGTGGCTCGATCACCTACACCGCGACCCTGACCAACGCGGCAGGCACCCCGGTGACCGTGACCCTGAGCAACGGCTCGGTGATTACCATCGAGGCCGGCAAAACCACTGGCACCGTGACCGTTCCGGCACCGGCCGACGACGTCTACAAAGACGCCGGCACCGTGCAGGCAACCATCACCAACGCCACCGGTGGCAACTTCGAAAACCTGGTGACCAGCACCACACCAGCCGTGACCAGCGTCACCGACACCATCGACACCACCACCGTGAAGCTGACCGCGACCGCAACAGCGGCCGAGGGCGGCAACGTTGTCTACACCGCGACTGTCGGCGCGCCAGTGACCGGCTCGCCAGTGACCGTGACTCTGTCGAACGGCCAGACCATCACCATCGAAGTCGGCAAGACCACCGGCACCGTCACCACCACCGCGCCGAACGACGTGCTGAATGGTCATGCGCCACTGACCAACGCGATCACCGGCGTAAGCGGTGGCAACTACGAGAATCTGGTGGCCGACAAGACTCCGGTCAGCACCACCGTCACCGATACCATCGACACCACCAACCTGTCCTTGAGCGCCACCAATTCGGTCGCCGAGGGCGGTTCGATCATCTACACCGCCACCCTGACCAACGCTGCGGGCACCCCGGTGACCGTGACCCTGAGCAACGGCGCCGTGATCACCATCGAGGCCGGTAAAACCACCGGCACCGTGACCGTTCCTGCGCCGGCCGATGACGTCTACAAGGACGCCGGCACAGTTCAGGCAACGATCACCAACGCCACGGGCGGCAACTTCGAAAATCTGGTGACCAGCAACACGCCAGCGGTGACCAACGTCACCGACACCATCGACACCACCACCGTCAGCATCACCGGCAGCACCTCGGTGACCGAAGGCCAGACCGCGACCTATACCGTGAGCCTGACCCACCCGGCGCAAACCGAAGTGACCCTGAAAATCGTCTACAGCGGCACCGCCGCCGACGGTTCGGACTTCACCGGCGTGTACACCGTGAAGATCCCGGCGGGCGCCAGCAGCGCGCAGTTCAATGTTGCGACCATCGACGACAAGATCACCGAAGGCACCGAGAACTTCGTGGTCAAGATCGACTCGGCCACCGGCGGCAACTTCGAAAACCTGGCGGTCAGCAGCACCAACGGCAGCGTCAGCACCTCGATCATCGACAACGATGCGCCTCCGGTTCTCGACCTCGACGCCAACAACTCCAGCGGCGCCACCGGGGCCGACTACAAGGTGACCTTCACCGAAAACACCCCGGGCGCGGGTGTGTCGATCGCCGATACCGACATCAGCATCACCGACCCGGACAGCACCATGCTGACCGGCGCCACCATCGTGCTGACCAACCGTCAGCCGGGCGACTCGCTGAACCTGGGCAACAGCGTCAACGGCATCACCATCAATGCCAACAGCAAGGATGGTTCGATCACGCTGACCCTGTCGGGCAACGCGACGCTGGCCGACTACATGCAGCAGATCAAGAACATCACCTTCACCAACAACAGTGAAGATCCGAGCACCGTGCCGCGCATCATCACCGTGACGGTGACCGATGGCGGCAACTACTCCAACGTCGCCACCACCACGGTCAACGTGGTGGCCGTCAATGACGCGCCGGTCGCAGCACCGGTCAATGTCACCGGCACCGAAGACACCCCGCTGATCCTCGGCTGGTCGACCTTCGGTGTCACCGACGTGGACAGCCCGGCCTCGAGCCTGGGCGTGAAAATCACCCAGCTGCCGGGCGAAGGCAAACTGCAGTACCTGGACGGTTCGACCTGGAAAGACGTCGCCACCAACCAGACCTTCAGCAAGGCCGACATCGACGCCGGCAAGCTGCGCTTCCTGCCGGATGCCAACGAATCGGGTGCGAACGGTTATGGCGGCACCGGTCTGGGCAACAACCAGGCGGACTACGCGCAGATCAAGTTCCAGCCAACCGACGGCCAACTGCTGGGCAACACCGGCACGATCAAGATCGACATCACGCCGGTGGCGGATGCGCCGACCCTGTCGGTGGCCGACAACAGCGTGAAGTCCACCGGGCTGATCAAGGAAGTCTGGACCGGCCTGTCGGGCCTGGGCACCGATGGCAGCGGCGCCAACTCGACCACCCTGAAAAACGTGATCGACGGCGCCGGCAAACCGAACACCAGCGGCACCGTGACCAACGTGCAGTCCGACGGCAGCGTAGCCGCGGGCACGGCGTCGAAGACCTCCGGCCTGATCTACCTCGAAGCCGGCAAGACCTACACCTTCACCGGCACCGGCGATGACAGCCTGCTGGTGAACATCGGTGGCAAGAATGTGGCCTCCACGACCTGGGGCGCGGGCGGCAACCTCAACGGTTCGTTCACCCCGACCACCAGCGGTTACTACACCCTGGAGATCTACCACCATAACCAGAGCGGCCCGGGCAGCTACGACGTCAACCTGTCGGTCAACGGCGGTACGGCGATCGACCTGAGCAGTGCCGGCGTGCCGATCTACACCGGCGTACAGGACCTGGTGAACTCCGGCGTGACCGTCTCCGACCTGCACGGCACCAACGGCGAAGGCTATTACGACGGCTACAAGCTCAACACCGGCGCCGAAGGCACCACCGTGAAACTGTCGTCGATCAGCACCGCGCTGACCGACACCGACGGTTCGGAAACCCTGAGCATCAAGATCAGCGGCGCACCGGTCGGTTCGGTGCTCAGCGACGGCGCGGGCCACAGCTTCACCGTGACCGCCACCAGCGGCGACGCCAACGTCACCGGCTGGAACCTCGGCAGCCTGACCGTGACCCCGCCGGCCTACTACAACGGCCAGTTCAACCTGACCGTGACCTCGACCTCCACCGAGGCGCTGGGCGGCTCGGCCAGCACCACCGCGACCATTCCGGTCTCCGTGGTGCCGGCGGTCTACAACTCGATTGTCGCCACCTCGGCCGATGACACCGTCACCGGCACCGATGGCAACGACATCATCGTCGCCGACATCGGCGGCCTGACCGTGGTGCCGGGCACCAACTACAACATCGCGTTCATGGTCGACAGCTCGGGCAGCATGAGCACCTCGTCGATCAACGCTGCCAAAGACTCGCTGACCTCGGTGTTCAACACCCTCAAGCAGAGCATGGGCAACAACTCGGGTACGGTGAACATCTTCCTGGTGGACTTCGATACCCAGGTCAACAAGTCGGTGTCGGTGAACCTCAACGACCCGAACGCGCTGACCAAGCTCAAGGCAGTGCTGGACTCGATGACCTCCGGCGGCGGCACCAACTACGAAGACGTGTTCAAGGCTACGGCCAACTTCTTCCAGAGCGCCGAAGCCGTGGCCAACACCGGGGCGAAGAACCTCACGTACTTCATCACCGACGGCCAGCCGACCTACTACCAGAGCGGCGAGCAGACCAACCCGACGCTGTACGGCAACGTGAAGCTCGACGACGTGGTGAAGACCAGCAACTACAAACTGGGCGACAGCTTCAGCACCTACATCGACAGCACTCACTACCTGACCATCAGCACAGCGGGTGCCGTGGTCCTGCAGACGTACAAGAACGGCAGCTGGAACTGGAGCAACGTGGGCACCATCCACGCCCAGGGCGACGGCACCTACGAGCTGTCGAGCCTGGCAGGCTCCGGCAGCAGCACCAGCCAGGCCACCACCGACAACGCCAACAGCGCCTTCGCACTGCTGGGCAATCTGTCCAATGTGGAAGCCATCGGGATCAATAGCGGTGTCAGCCTCAACGACCTGAAACCGTACGACACCGATCACAACCCGCAGACCAACATCGATCCGAAGGACCTGGCCAACTCGATCATCGGCCACACCGAAGCGACGATGCCGGGCAACGACACCGTCAACGGTGGCGATGGCAACGACATCCTGTTCGGCGATCTGGTGAGCTTCAACGGCATTGCCGGCGAGGGTTACCAGGCGATGCAGGCGTTCGTTGCGCAGCAGACCGGCGTCGATGTCAGCAAAGTCACCACCAGCAACGTGCACCAGTACATCACCGAGCACTATCAGGCGTTCGATGTGTCCGGTGCCCATGACGGCAACGACACGCTGCTGGGTGGCGCGGGCAATGACATCCTGTTCGGCGGCGGCGGCAATGACGTGCTCGATGGCGGCAAGGGCAATGACATCCTGCTCGGCGGCTCCGGCAACGACACGCTGATCGGCGGCCAGGGCAACGACATCCTGATCGGCGGTTCCGGTGCCGACACCTTCGTCTGGAAAGCAGGCGATACCGGCAACGATGTGATCAAGGACTTCAACGCCAGCGAAGGTGACCGCATCGACCTGCGCGACCTGCTGCAGGGCGAGTCCGGCAGCACCATCGACAACTTCCTGAAGATCACCACGGTCGACGGCGTGTCGTCGCTGCAAGTCAGTTCGGCGGGCAAGTTCAACTCCGCCGATGCGGCTGCCGCCACACCGGACGTGACGATCAAGCTGGAAGGCAACAACTGGTCCACTGCCAACATTCACAACCTGATTGCCGGCAGCGATCCGACCATCAAGGTCGACCACAACAACAGCTGATGCGTGAACAAAACGGCCGCCCCAATGGGGCGGCCGTCACGTTTGCATCTTTCTTCCCGGTGACGATTGCGTCGCCGCACCGCATACTCCCGTGCAGTTGGCTATGCTGCTGACAGCATGACGCCGGTCCATTTCCGAGGGATGCTCAATGTTTTACGTGCAACGCGATGCACAGGGTCAGTTGGTTCGCGTGGAAGCTGCGGCCTGGGCCGAGGCCACGGAAACGCTGCCCGCCGACCACCATGAAATCCAGGCCTGGTTTGCCAACGCGGCCGTGGAAAACAGCCTCAAGCAACTCAAGCAGAGCGACCTGGAGATGATTCGGGTACTCGACGACCTGATTCAGGTCCTGACCCAGAAAGGCGTGATCCGCGTCACCGACCTGCCGCCGGCGGCCCAGGCCAAGTTGATGGACCGGACCCAGGCCCGGGAAGCGTTGGGTGGGTTGAGCCAGTTGATTGATGATGAAGAGACTGGGTTGATCTGATCCACCTGTAGAAGCAGATCAAAAGCCGGCCCTCACCCTAACCCTCTCCCGGAGGGAGAGGGGACTGACCGAGGTGTCTTACGCGATACGCCGACCTGAAAAATCGAGTCGATTATGGATTCACGGCGAATCGTTCAGGTCGGCGGACCCTCCAATATCCCCCAATCGGTCCCCTCTCCCCCCGGGAGAGGGTTAGGGTGAGGGCGTGGCTTTTAATGACTCACCGCCAAGGCCGAGGCTCACCGAAGAGCTGCCCCTGAACCCCGTACAAGCCCATCTCGCGAATCACCGACAACTCCCCTTCCGTCTCGACCCGCTCGGCAATCAGCGGCAGATCGATGCTGTGCGCCGCCCGCTGGATCGCCTCGATGAACAGGCGCTTGTCGCTCTCCTGATCGATCGCACGAATGTAGCTGCCATCGATCTTCAGGTACGCCAGCCCCAGCCGCGCCAGGTTGCCGATCATGCTGAAGCGCCCGCCGAAGCGTTGCAGGCTCAGGGAGAAACCGAGTTCGCGCAGGCGCCGGGTCAACTGTTCCAGCACCGCTTGTTCCGGCAATTGTTCCTCGCCGATTTCCAGGGTCAGGCGTGGCCCCAGATTGGAATGCGAGCGCAGAATCTCGAAGACTTTGTTCAGCGCCTGCGGATCGGCCAGGGTCGCCGAGGACAGGTTCAGCGCCAGGGACTCTTCATGGCCGGCCATTTGCTCCAGCACCCACTCGAGCATCAGCCGGTCCAGCCGTGCGGTCCAGCCAAAGCGCTCCAGCCATGGCAGGAAACGCCCGGCGGGAATGGTCTGGCCCTGTTCGTCGAGCAGGCGCGACAGCACTTTGTAATGCAGCACCAATTGCGTGTCCTGCGCTGCGACTACCGGCTGGAAGAACAGCTCGAAGCGCCGTTGATTCAGCGCCTGATCGAGCAAGCGGTGCCAGGCGTGGTGATCGTCGCCGACGTCCGCCACCAGGCTCTGGTCAAGGCACGCCCAATTCTGTTCGCCCTGACCTTCGGCCTGAGCCAGGGCCTGATCGCCGAGGCTGAGCACCGCTTGTGGGGAATCGCCGTGGGCGAACGGTGCCACGCCGATGGAGGCCACGGCGGCCACGTCGGTGGCGCCCGTCGCGTGCAGGCTGCCCAGGGCGCTGTCGAGGTTCTGCGCCAGTTGCAGCGCTTCTTCGCGAGTCAGCCCCGGCGCCAGCACGGCGAATTCACCGCCACGGATACGGGTCACGAGGTTCTGGGTTTCCGGGTATTTGGCGCACTCGCGAGAGAGTTGCTGGCCGACCGCTTTCAACAGTTCATCGGTGCGCTGACCGCCAAGGCGCTGGTTCAAACCCGCCAGATCCTTGACCCGAAGCAACAGCAAGTAACCTGAGCTGGCCTGTTCCGGGTTGCTCACCCGGGCGTTCAGTTGCATCTCGAAGTAGCGCCGGTTGGCCAGCCCGGTGAGGTTGTCCTGATAGGACTCGGTGCGCAGTTTTTCGCTGCGCTCGGCCTGCTCCTGGAACAGCGCCTTGAGCTTTTCGACCATCTGGTTCATCGCCAGCACCACGCGACGCAGCTCAGGCGTGCGCGGCAGGTCCGGCAGGCTGAGGAATTCGCGACGGGCGATGGCGTGGGATTGCTTGACCATGTAATCCAGCGGCCGCAATTGCCGGCGCAGCAACAGCGCACCCAGCACGGCACTGACGGCACCGCAAACCAGCAACCAGCCCAGGCTGCCGAGCGCGCTCTGCCAGAGCTTGGCCAACGCGAACATCGGGTGACTGACCACCTCGACCCGCGCCGCCTGTTCCCAGCCACGGCTGACCAGTGCATCGCCGCCGGCCGGTTCCAGGCCGATCAGTTTGACGAACCAGTCCGGCACGTTGGTGACGGCGGGAATGCCGCTGCGCTCGACGATGGTCTGGTCGGTCTTCAGATCGACCACGCGGATGCTCGAGTAATAACCGCTGTCGAAGATCGAACTGACCAGCAGCTCGACCATCGCCGGGTCGTCGATGTTCGGGGTCAGCGACAACGCCAGCGCCGTGGCGGCGTCCTGGGCGTGGGAGCGCAACTGGTTGACGTACTGGGTGCGCGAGCTCTCCAGGCTGACCATGAAGCTGCCGGTGAAGGCGACCACGAGGAACAGACAGATAGCGATCAACAGCTGTTTGAACAAGGACATCTGAGCGCGTGCTCCTAGTTAGTCGTCTCGACCGGGAATCCTTCGGCCTGCATTTTCTTCAACACATCCTGCCAGCGTGACAGGCGTTTGGTGTCGCCGACCTTTTTGTTGCCCTTGGCCCCCGGCAGGTACAGACCTTCGGCATTGAAAGAGTAGACCGGCAGCAAATCGGTTCGCTCGGACGCCGGCCTGATCGGGTCGATCAGGCTGTCGAGCACCAGCGGCATGGCATCGGGACTGGAATAGTAGGTCAACACCATATGCGCGCGGTTCTGGCGCAGGGCCTTGACGTAGGTGATGCGCAACTTGTCACTGGCCACGCCGAGATGGCGCAGGCTGAAATACTTGGCGATCGCGTAGTCTTCACAGTCGCCGGCGCCTTTCCACAAGGCTTCGATGGGGGTCTCCCAATAATCGACCTGGCCCCATAGGTCGATGTCCTCGACGTAGCGCATCTGTTTGTTGAAAAACAGGTTCACCACTTTGAGCTTTTCCATCTCGCTGACCTGTTTTTGGGTGGCCAGCAGATTCTGCCAGGCATCGATCCGTTGTTGCCCGGCGCCCAGCGGTCCGTACAATGCCGTGGCCTTGCGGCTGATCGCGGAAAAATCCCAATCGGCATGCAGGCCGCCCAGCATGATGCCGGCCAGCAGCAGCGCGCAGGCCAGCCAGCGCGCAATCCGGGGAATCGCGAAACGTACCGCCAATGCAAGGCATCCAGGGCAGGAGGAAAGGCGTTTGATGGTGAAGGTTAGCCGAGCAAAAAACAATGGCACCCTGAGATCATCGCGTGCGCGCTAAACTTCAGATGTGACAGGGTTCTTCTACACGGTTTGACAACCTGTAGAGCAATCACTAGTGTCCTTTGGATCCAAATTCAGCAGTCAACAGGGTGTGCAGTTGTGACCCAGAAGCCCAAGCCACTCCACAGCATCAAAGTCGAAGGGCCGATTCCCGCGCATCTGGCGCGCTCGGTCATCGAAGAAACCCTGCGCTCGGCAATCCTCGACGGGCGCCTGCCCTGCGGTACCGCCGTGCGCCAGCAAGACCTGGCGGACCTGTTCGGCGTCAGCCGCATGCCGGTACGCGAAGCGTTGCGTCAACTGGAAGCCCAGGGCCTGTTGAGCGTGGTTGCCCACAAAGGCGCCGTGGTAGCGCCGCTGATCCAGGGCGACGCGACCGAAACCTACGAGCTGCGCATCCTGCTGGAGTCCGAAGCCCTGCGCCAGTCGATCCCGCTGCTGACCAGCGCCGATCACGAGCGCGCCGCCGGCTACATCGAAGAGCTGGAAACCGAGCACGACTACACCGAAATCGGCCGGCTCAACCGCCTGTTCCACATGACGCTTTACAGCAAATCCCCGAACGGCCGTCTGCTGCGGCTGGTCGAGGACGGTTTGAATGAAGAAGAACGCTTCCTGCGCTTCAACCTCGAGGCCATGGGCCTGGGCAAGATCTCCCAGGACGATCACCGCGCTCTGCTGCAAGCCGTGCAGCAACGGGACACCCCGCTCGCAGTGGCATTGCTGGAGCAGCACCTCAACCGCGGTGTCGAGGTCATCACCCGTTACCTCGCCAGCCCCGCCGCACAAAACCGCAAGACAGCCCGCTGATGTCCCCTTCCGGGTGAGCTCCCGCTCACCCGGCGAATAACCCGCTTACAAATCCCCACGCCGGTCACGCTCAATTGCCGTGGCACTTCGGCGCCTTCGCTCTAACCTCCCCCCTGCTTTGGGCAGCCCGGAAATTGCACCGCAAGGAAGTCATTTTCGACGATAGCCGCGGCGCCGATTTACGCGCACCCTTGAATCGCCAACCCAAATAGAACGGGGACGCGCCGCCCCGGCAGCAGTCCCCGCAACAGGAACCTACGGAAGGAGCCTTGTCACGGGAAAAGGAAGATTCGCCGCCGTATCAGGCCAACTTCATCCCCTCAGATCATTTCAATTACTTACTTCAAAAGTTGCTTTGAGTGAGGCATTCACTCTTGTTATTCAATTTTGGCCTTTAAAAGCCGGAAGGAGCAACTACGCCCAAATAAAACTTAAATTAAAAGTTTTATCAGCCCCGCTCATACTTGAAAAACAGCAAACTTAAATTAATTAAAAATATACTTGTTAAGTTGTTTTGCGATGTATTAGTTTTTCTTCGCCGGGTTTTGCGCCCAACCGCAAATCCGGCAAGCTCCAACAAAATGGCCCGTTGCACGTCAGTCTTTACTGGCGTTCCGATGTACCAGGCCTCTCCATACAACTTCAACTTTCATCGAAACGAATGAGGCTATCGCTCGCCTGGAAACCATATCCAACGTTGTTAGCCATTGATTGAGCAGTCCCTATATCCCTATAAGCCAGAGGCTCGCAATAATGCCAACTAAAGAACAACTCGCCCAAAAGAAAGCCGAACTCAGCGTTCATCCGATCTTCTCCGAAATCGATTCGCTGTCGGTGTTGCGACGCTTCATGGAATCCCATGTCTTTGCCGTATGGGATTTCATGTCGCTGACCAAACGCCTGCAACAGGAACTGACCTGCACCCGCCTGCCGTGGCTGCCGCCGCGCGATCCCCATGCCGCACGATTGATCAATGAAATCGTGCTGGGCGAAGAGTCGGACGATCGGCTGTCACACGGGCATTACAGTCATTTCGAGTTGTACCTGGATGCGATGCGCGAAGTCGGTGCGAGCACCTCGGCGGTGGAGCGCTTTGTCGCGCTGCAACAGGAGGGCGTGAGCTATGACGTCGCGCTGCAAAGTGTCGAGGTCGACCCGGCCGCCGCGCAGTTCGTTCGTGACACCTTGCACACCGCGCTGCATGCACCGGGGCACAGCGTCGCCGCCGCCTTCCTGCATGGCCGCGAGAGCGTGATCCCGACCATGTTCCAGCGCATGCTCGACGCCTGGGGCATCGGTGTCGAACAGGCGCCGACCTTCCGTTACTACCTGGAGCGACACATCGAAGTCGACTCCGAAGACCACGGCCCGGCCGCCGAGCAACTGCTGGAGCGCCTGGTCGATGGCGATCCGCAGCGTGAGGCCGAAGTCTATGCCAGCGCCATCGCCGCCGTGGAAAGCCGTATCGCGTTGTGGGACGGCTTGCTCCTGAGCATGCGCGAGCCGCTGGCGGAGGTGGCCGAATGAACGCCGCCGACTACCAATCCTTCGCCGACGCCTGGGAAAGCCGCGCCACCATCCGCACCCGGCCACGCCGCATACTGGAGGACGACGCGCGGCTGATCTATCCGCTCAGCCGCCAGCCGTTGGTGCTCAGCGAAACCTTCCTGCGCGAATGTCCGGATCAGCGTGATTTTGCCCTGGTGCAGACGCTGTACAAGTTCATCAACGACGTGGTGATTTTCGAGACCGAGATCGTCGACAAGACCGCCCGCAGCATCGCCAAGAACCGCTTCGCCGTGGCCTTCCCGTTCGCCTGTCGCTACGACGCCATGACCGTGGTCGTGGACGAGGATTACCACGCGCTGGTGGCGATGGATTTCATGCAGCAGACCGTGGCCATGACCGGCATCGAGCCCATCGAGTTGCCGAATGAAATCGAACTGAGCCGGGCGATTCCGGCCGCCGTCGAACTGGCCCCGGAACACCTGCGCAGCGCCGTGGAGCTGATTTGCGTCGCCATCGCCGAGAACACCGTGACCGGTGATGTCGCGGCGTTCGCCCGGGACGACACGGTCAAGCCATCGATCAAGGGCCTGATGGCCGACCACTTGCTCGACGAGGGCCGGCACTCGAGCTTCTGGGCGCGGATGGTGCGCATCTATTGGCACACCGCGAGCGATGCGGATCGCGAATGCATCGCGCAGATCCTGCCGGTGTTCATCGGCCACTACCTCACCAATGACATCCAGAAAGCCTTCGACCTGCGCCTGATCGATGCCTTGCCGGTCAACGATGCGACCCGCCGCGCACTGAAAGACGAGATGGCCGGGCTGGCCTTCCCGATCAATCGTCACCATCCGCTGGTGGGCAACATCGTGCGCTTTTTCCACAACAGCTCGCTGCTCGACACACCGTGCGTACAGCACGCCCTGCGCGACTACCTGGTTTGACACGGAGGCTGACATGAGACGTCTCGACATTTTGCTGAAGGGCCGCAGCCAGGCCTTGACCGACCTGGCGCTGGAGCTCGAACAACACGGTCATTCATTGCTGTCGGAAGCGGCTCCGTCGATGGATCTGGTGATCGACGACGGCAGTCTTGCGCGGCAGAACTACGGCACGACACCGCACCTGACTTTGCGTCTGGGCATCGGTGCACCAGGCGCCGGCGGTTTGCCGGTGCTCGATCTGCTGTGCCTCTGCAACTCGACACTGCTGAGCCGCGTGCCCATCGCCGACGCCCCCTCCGGCAACGGTCAGGCCCTGCGCCAGCGAACACTCGCACTCGTGGTGGACGAAGTGGCACTGCTGGTCAGCCGCTTTTCCCGCGATGCCGAATATTTTCAGCACGCGACGACGGCCCGTGCACCAGACTTCGAGCAGGTGGAAAACCTGCTGTTTCTCGACAGCCTGGCCTATGTCCATCGCCTCAATGCAACGGCCAATCCGGCATTGCTGCAACAGGCGCGGATTCCGGTCATCGAGCGCCTGCAAGAAAGCCTGATCGAGCATGCCGAACGCCCGGCGCTGCACCTCGCCGAGCAGTCGATCAGCTATCGCCAGCTGCATGATCACAGCCGGGCGATCCAGCAGCAGTTGCTGGCAATGCTGGAGGCGCATCCGCAACCGTGGGTGGTAGGGATTTGCCTGCCGAAATGCGATGCGCTGTTCGCTTCGATTCTGGCGGTACTCGGCAGCGGCGCGGTGTATCTGCCGCTGGAGCCAAGCCATCCGCTTCAGCGCCAGCAGTACATCCTCGAAAACGCCGGTGCTGTGTTGTTGCTGCACGACGGCGAACACCCGCTGAGCGGTTCGATGCCGGGGCTGGATGTCTGCCGCATCGACCGCACTGAAGTCGATATGGCGCTACCGCTGATGCTTCATCGGCCCGAGCTCAATGCACCGTGCATGGCGCTCTACACCTCCGGCACCACCGGCCATCCGAAGGGTGTGCTGCTCAGTCAGGCAAACCTCGCGCACTTCACGGCGTGGTACGCCGACTACGTGCAGTTGCACGCCGAGAGCCGGGTGCTGCAGTTCTCGTCGCTGAGTTTTGACTCGTCGCTGATCGACATCTTCCCGACCCTGCTCGAAGGCGCGGAACTGGTGGTGCCCGACGACAACCAGCGCCGCGATCCGCTGCAACTGGTGGCGTTGATCCGCCGCCGACAGTTGACTCACGCGTTCCTGCCGCCGGCGCTGCTGAGCATCCTGCCGCTGGAGCAACTGCAAATCGTCGGGCAGATCATGACCGGCGGCGATGTCTGCGAGCCGTTCGTGATCGAGCAACTGACGCGCCAGGGCAAGCTGCACAACCTCTACGGCCCCACCGAAGCCACGGTGCTGATCACCGCACGGCAACTGCAACCGGGCGACAGCAATCGCACCCTCGGCGGGCCGATTGCCAACAGTCAGGTACTGATCCTCGATGACGATCTGCAACCGGTGCCGGAACAAACGGTGGGCGAGCTGTTCATCGTCGGCCCCGGTGTGTGCCTGGGTTACCTGAACAATCCGCAGCAGACCGCCGAGCGCTATCTGGACCTGGCGTTGCCGGACGGCCAGCGTCTGCGCGCCTACCGCAGCGGCGACATGGCCAAGTGGGGCGAGGACGGCATCGAGCTGTGCGGACGCCGCGACAATCAGGTGAAGATTCGCGGCTTCCGGGTCGAGCCGGAAGAGATCGAGCGCTGCCTGCGCGAGAGTCAGCTGTATCGGCAAATCGCCGTGGTGATCGACAGTCAGCGACGGATTCTGGCGTTCCTCGCCCAGCCACAATCGGACGCCGCCCGCGATGCGCTGAAGGCACATGCCCAGCAGTTCTTGCCCGACTACATGCAACCGGTGGCGTGGACGGAATTGCCGAACATGCCGTTCGCCGCCAACGGCAAAGTCGACCGCAAAGCCTTGCTGGAACTGCCGGTGAGCGTGCAGGACAGCGGCCCGAAATGCCTGCCGGCCAACGCCGACGAAGCGCTGCTGCTGGAGATCTGGGGCGAACTGCTGGAGTTGCCGACCAGCGACATTTCCACCGATGAAAGCTTCTTCAATCTCGGCGGTCACTCGATTCTGCTGTCGCGCATGCTCCTGCGTCTGCGGGAGGAATTCGGCCGCAGCATCTCGATCAACCGCTTCATCGAACTGCCGACCATCGCCAAGCTTGCCACGCTGGTGCGCGGCACCGATGACAGCGCAGTGCTCAGCGCCCAGGCCATGGCCGACGCCGAGCGCCCACTGGACATCGAGCCATTGCCGATCAGCCGCATGGGCGATGTGCACAAGGTGATCGTCACCGGCGCCAACAGTTTTGTCGGCGTGCACATCGTCGAGGCGTTGCTGGGATGGGGCGCCAGCGAAGTGGCGTGCCTGGTACGCGACGGTGGCGGACAAACGGCGGCGCAGCGTTTTGCCCAATCGTTGCGAGAGAACCGGCTGGAGCATCTGGACCTGAGTCGGGTGCGGGTCTATTCGGCCGACATCACCCGGCCGCAACTGGGCCTGGCTGATGAAGACTTCGAGCGACTGGATCGCGAGTTCGGCGCGCTGGTGCACAACGCGGCCAACGTCAATCACGTCCTCGATTACGAGTCGCTGGCGGCGGACAACGTCGAACCGATTTTCGAACTGCTGCGGTTGTGCGAAGGCCGCAGCAAGAAGGTGTTCAATTTCGTCTCGACACTGTCGGCCTCCAGCACTGTGGATGACGCAGGGCGGGTGCTGGAACTGCCCGCCGCACCGACACCGCCGATCTACATCCGCAACGGCTACAACCTCTCGAAGTGGGTCGGCGAACGCATCCTCGAACGGGCGCGGGAACGTGGGGTGCGGGTCAATCTGTATCGACCCGGCAACATCAGTTTCAACAGCCTCAGCGGCGTCTGCCAGCCGCACAAGAACCGTTTGATGCTGATGCTCAAGGGCTCGATCCAGCTCGGCCAGGTGCCGGCCTTCGCGCTGAACTTCGACCTGATGCCGGTGGACTTTCTCGCCCGCTTCATCGCCTTCCACGCCAGCCGTTATTCGGCGGAACGGGCGGTGTTCAACCTGCATAACCCGGAGCCCCTGAGCTGGGATGCCTACGTCGCGTCGTTCCGCGAAACCGGCAGCGAGTTTGCGCTGGTCAGCGTCGCCGACTGGCAACAGCAACTGGGCCGGGTCGATGCCGACAACGCGCTGTTCGGCGTGCTCGGTTTCTACCTCAACGGCTTCGAGGAAGACATCGGCGACATCTCCCTGATTGGTCACGCCAACGCCCAGGCCGGCGTGCTGCAGATGGGCGCGCACTACCCGGAAAAATCCCCGGCGCTGCTGCGTCGCGGCTGCGACTACCTGAAAGAAATCAACTTCATCTGACTCATCAACCAAGGAGCAACACCATGAGCAATCTACAACCCGACACCCTGATCAAGAACCCTCACGGCTGCCACGTTGTGTCTTCGGTGGAAGTGCCGGCGGACGCCAAGCAGGTGTGGACGGTGGTCGGCCAATTCGACGGCTTCGACCGTTTCATTCCAGCGCTGTCGCACATCGAAATGACCGGCGAAGGCGTGTCTTCGCTGCGCAAGAAATTCTTCAAGGATGGCAACGTGGTGGTCGAGCAACTCAACTCCCGGGACGACCAGGCGCTGAGCATGACCTGGACCACGATCTACAACACCCTGGGTGTGGCCAATCTGTGGGCGGCGATGAATGTGGAATCGCTGGGCGCGGGCAAGTCGCGAGCGACCTGGACGATCATCGCCGAGCCGGCCAGCGGTGGGCCGGAAGCGCTGCCGGGGTTCCAGAATTTCGTCCAGGGGTTTGCCGATGATGCGATGGGCAATGTGCTGAAGCTGTTTGTGTAAGGCATGAAAAAGCCCGCTGCGGATCACTCCGCAGCGGGCTGTTTTTTATCGCAAGCGATCAGATCTTGAAGCTGTCGACCAGTTGTTTCAAACGGTTGGCCTGCTGCGACAACGCATCGCAATCCTTCAACGTTTCATTGAGGTTGGCCACGCTCTGCTGGTTCAGCAGGTTGATCTGGTTGACGTCGACGTTGAGGGTTTCCACCACCGCGGTCTGCTCTTCGGTCGCCGCTGCCACCGACTGGTTCATGCCGTCGATTTCGCCGATGCGCTGGGTCACGCTGACCAGACGCAGACCGGCCTGGTTTGCCACTTCAACGCTCTCTTCGCTGGACGCCTGACTGGCGTTCATGGTGGTCACCGCTTCGCGGGAGCCGACCTGCAGCGAGGTGATCATCTTGTGGATCTCTTCCGCCGATTCCTGAGTGCGATGAGCGAGGTTGCGCACCTCGTCCGCCACCACCGCAAAACCGCGTCCGGCTTCACCGGCACGGGCCGCTTCGATGGCCGCGTTGAGCGCCAGCAGGTTGGTCTGTTGGGAGATGCCTTTGATCACATCGAGAATGTGGCCGATGTTGTCGGTGCTCGCATTCAGGGTTTCGATCTGGGTGCACGACAGGCTGATCTTCTGCGACAGCTCGGTCATCGCCTGAATCGTCTGCTCGACCACCTGACGACCGTCATCGGCCTGCTCGCTCGCGCCGCTGGCGTGTTGCGAAGCATCGGCGGCGTTGCGGGCGATTTCCTGGGTGGCGGCACCCAGTTGATTGATCGCGGCAGCCACGCTGTTGGTGCGCGCACTTTGCTCGTCGGAACCAATGATCGAGGCGTTGGACGATGCCATCACCCGTTGCGACAGGTCGTGTACATGACGAGTCGCAGAAGACACTTCGGAAATGGACGCGTGAATCCGTTCCACGAACTGGTTGAACGAACTGCCCAGCTCGCCGAACTCGTCCTTGCTTTCCACTACCAGACGACGGGTCAGGTCACCTTCGCCCTGGGCGATGTCCTGCATCGCGCGGCCCATGGTGATCAGCGGACGCATCAGCACGGTAATCAGCAGGCTCAGGAATACCGCAATCGCACCCACTGCGACGAACATCGCGATCAGTGCCGAGGTGCGGAACTGACTGAGTGCGGCGTAGGCCTTGTCGCGATCGATCGACAGACCGATGTACCACTCGGCATTCGGCAGACCGGTGACCGGGGTGAACGACAGGATGCGCTCCTGGCCGTTGAGCACCACGTTCTGGTTGCCCTTCTGGATGCGCACATCGGCATTCGGGTAGATGTCCTTGAGGTTCTTCATCACCTGATCTTTGTCCGGGCTGACGATCACCTGACCGTCACCGCTGACCAGGAACGCGTGGCCCAGGCCACCGAAGTCCACCGAGTTGATGATCTTCACCAGGGTTTCCAGACTCAGGTCACCGCCCACCACACCGAGCAGCTCGCCGTTCTTTTTCACCGGCATGGCGATGGTCACCACCAGACCGCCAACGGCAGCCATGTATGGCGGGGTCAGCATGGTCTGGTCAGCGGCCACGGCCTGCTTGTACCAGGGACGCTGACGCGGGTCGTAGCCGTCCGGCATCTTCGCGTCAGGACGCTGGGTGAACACGCCGTTGGCCTGGCCGACGTAGGTGAACTGGAAGTTCGAGGTGAAGGCCGGTTGATCGACCAGCCCCGGGAAGTCGGCGTTCTTGCCCTGATGAGCGACGTTCTGCGCGAGGTTTTCCAGCACCAGAATCCGCCCGCTCATCCAGTTCTGCACACTGCTGGCGGTCAGGTCGCCGGCCTGCTGGACGGAGGACTGCAGGTTCTGGCGAATGGTGTTTCGCTGCAGATAGTCGTTGTACAACGTGAACAGCGCGAACGCCAGGACCACGACGCCCGAGGCGGCCAACAGGATTTTATGGCTGAACTTGAGATTCATTTCATGGGACTTCTTATGCCAAAAGTGGGGATGCGTTCCGGATGCAACATTCCATGTACAGCGCAGGCAGCGTTCTGATGGCTGCTCTACTTTGGTGCACGCATGTCTCACCAGTCTGTCGGCACGATTCGGAGAAAACTTAGCGTTTTGTAGGAAATGGACGGCATTTCTGCCAGCTTCCCGCCGAACGGCGTGCCAGAGCGTTCGCCTGTCATTTTTTGATGACTGTTTTGCAGCGCCGGTTGCAAATTCTGTAACCCTTGATGACAATGCGACTAATTATCATTTGTGACGTTCGGGCTGTCGCGTTCATGTCCTCATCTGAGTTTGCGGTACAGGCGCTTTACAGTCGTCATCACGGTTGGCTCAACGGCTGGTTGCGCACACGACTGGGCAATGCGGCCGATGCGGCGGATCTGGCCCAGGACACCTTCGTTCGCCTGCTGCAACGCACCGAACGTCTCGAACTCAAGGCGCCCCGCGCGTTTCTGCGCACCATCGCTCGCGGTCTGGTCATCGACCATTGGCGTCGCGAAGAAATCGAACGCGCGTATCTGGAAACCATCGCCCATTTGCCCGAAGCCGAGACACCCGGCGCTGAAGCCCGCGCGCTGGTGATCGAACTGCTGGAAAGCATCGCCCGCATGCTTGAAGGACTGAAGCCCAAAGTGCGTCAGGCGTTTCTGCTGGCGCAATGCGAAGGTTTGACCCACAAGCAGATTGCCGAACAAATGGGCCTGTCCTTGCGCTCGGTGGAGCGCTACGTCGCCGATGCGCTGTATCACTGCTACGTGTTGCGGTACGAAAGCTGATGCCGGTGGATAACCTGTCAGTCGCCCGAAACCCCGAGCCACAGCAGAAAGTGGTCAAACAGGCGATTCACTGGCTGCTGCGCCTGCGCAATAACCACGGCAATCCGCGCCTGAACCACCAATGTGAACAATGGCGCGCCGAGCACCACGATCACGAACTGGCCTGGCAACGGGTGCAGTCGCTGCAAAACGAATTGACCCACAACCTGCGTGCCGTGCCAGGCGCACAAGTGGCATTCAATACATTGGAAAACAGTGCGCAGGGCCTCGGTCGCCGCCAGGCGTTGAAGCTGCTGTCCGGTGCGTTGGTGATGGGCTCCGCCGCATGGCTGGCCAGAGATACGTCGGCCTGGCAGCAATGGAGCGCCGATTACGCCACCGCCACCGGCGAACGCCGTGGATTCCAGTTGCCTGACGGCACGCGGATCGAACTGAACACGGCCAGCGCCGCGGACCTCGATTACACGGCGCAACAGCGGCTGATCAAACTGACTCGGGGCGAGATCATCGTGACCTGCGGCGGGGTCGATGAAGGTTCGTCAAATGATCGACCGCTGCGGGTACAAAGCCGCCATGGCATTTATGAGCCGTTCAACGCGCGGTTCATCCTGCGTCAGGAAGCCGATTGCACGCGCCTGAGCGTCACCAGTGGCCGGGTCGCGATTCTTTCGCCACGGGCGAGCGATGGCGCCTCCACCGAGGTGCTTGCCGGTCAGAGTTATTTGATTGATCACCATCAGGCGCGCCCCGCTCCGCCGCTGGACATGGATGCCGGGGCCTGGGTCGACGGGCTGATTGTGACGCGTAACATGCGCCTGGGTGACTTCCTCAAAGAGGTTGGTCGCTATCGTCCAGGCTTCTTGAGTTGTGCTGCACAAGTCGCGGATCTGCGTTTATCCGGCGTGTTCCGCCTCGATGATACCGACAAGCTGCTGGCGATCCTGCCGCAGACCCTGCCGGTGCAGTTGCGCTATCGCACCCGCTGGTGGGTAACGCTGGAACGAGCGGTCTGAAATTTTTTTGGCGGGTTTTCATGGCAAGTCCGGCTTAGTCAGTAAGCACTTCAACTCAGCCTTCGCGACTAGCAACGGAAACCTACAATGACTGCGCGCGTTACCTGTAAGAACCCTCTGAATTTCACTGCCGAATCGGGCCTTCTGCGCCGCGCCATTCAGGCCGCGTTGTTCTCCACGGCACTGGGCGTCGGCCTGCTGCCGAACCTGGGCGTCGCGGCAAGCGCCAGTGAGGTCAGCAGCCACCGCTACAACATCGCCGCCGGGCCATTGGGCGAGGCGCTGAATCAGTTTGCGCGCCAGGCCGGCATCACCTTGTCGATGATCCCGCAGCAAACTGAAGGCCGACAATCACCCGGCGTGCAGGGCGAGTATTCGACCGATCAGGCGTTGAGTCATCTACTGGGCGGCTCGGGTCTGGAGGCGGTCAGCCAGGACGGCAGCAGCTACGTCTTGCGCTCCATCGCGGAAACCGAAGCGTTGGCCCTGCCAACCACCGACATCAAAGGCTTCGCACTCGGCAACGCACTGGGCAGCATGGACGGCTACAACGCGACACATAGTCAGATCGCCACCAAAACCAGTACCGCGCTGCTGGAAACCTCGCAAACCGTGTCGGTGGTCACTCGCGAGCAAATGGACGACCAGGGCTCGCAAACCGTGTCCCAGGCCATGCGCTACACCCCCGGCGTGCTGACCAACCCCTATGGCGCGACGCACCGTTACGACTACGTGGCGATGCGCGGTTTCAACGACGGCTCGGTGGACAACATCTACCTCGACGGCCTCAAGTCCATGGGCGACAGCGGCACCTACAGCACGATGCAGGTCGATCCGTATTTCCTCGAGCGCGTGGACATCCTCAAAGGCCCGTCGTCGGTGTTGTACGGCCGCAGTTCGCCGGGCGGACTGGTGGCGCTGACCAGCAAGAAACCGCTGTACGAGGCCTATCACCAGGTTCAAGCCACGGTTGGCACTCAGGGCCAGCGCGGTGTCGGTTTTGACTTCAGCGGTCCGGTCGATGACGACAAGCGCATCGCCTATCGTCTGATCGGTTTGACGGATCAGTCCGACACACAATTCGACCACAACAAGGAAAAACGCTTCGCCCTCGCGCCGACAGTCAGCATCGACTTCAACGAAGACACTTCGCTGACCCTGCAGGCGTATCTGCAGCATGACCCGAATGGCGGCTATCACGGTGGCGTACCGGCCGACGGCACGATTCATCAGCGCAACGGCAACCGGATCTCACCGCACTTCTTCGAGGGCGAACCGGGAGTCGATGGCTATTCCCGCGATCAGCAGTCGTTCGGCTATCAATTCGAACATCGCTTCAACGACGTCTTCACCGCGCGGCAAAACTTCCGTTACCTCGACTCCAAAGTGAACATGGATCAGGTGTACGCCTATGGCTGGACGTCGCCGACCAGTAACGAACTGAATCGCTACTACACCGGCGGTGACGAACGCCTGCATGCGTTCATCGTCGACAACATGCTCCAGGCCGAATTCTTCACCGGCGCGACCAAGCACACGGTACTGATGGGGGCGGACTATCAGCGGCGCAAAACCGTGGTTGACTGGACCAGCGGTGGTCTGGCGCCGATCAATGCGTTCAATCCGGTGTACGGCAATGCCGCCATCGATATGTATGGTGAGACCAGTTATCTGCGTCGTCTGGAGCAGACCGGGGTTTACCTGCAAGACCTGATTGAAATGGACAAATGGCGTTTCTCCCTCGGTTTGCGTCAGGACTGGGTAGAGACGTCCGAGGAGAACCGGATTGCCGAAGCGAGCCGCCCGGTCGGCACCGAGATCAGTGACAAGCGCACCAAACTGACTGGCCGTGTCGGGGCGCTCTATCTGTTCGATAACGGCCTGGCGCCGTACATCAGCTACTCGGAGTCGTTCAACCCGAACTCCTATGCCGACAGCGCCGGCAATCCGCTGGCTCCAACGGATGGCACGCAGTGGGAAGCGGGTCTGAAGTATCAGCCTCCCGGCACCGACAATCTGTTCACGGCCTCGCTGTTCCGGATCGACCAGGAAAACCTGGCGACTAAATTGCCGCAGGAAAACTTCTATCGTGCTGTAGGCGCTGTCCGCTCTCAAGGTCTGGAGCTAGAGGCGCACATGCAGCTCACCGATAACCTGAAAGTGCTCGGTAGCTACACCTTCACTGACATCGAGTACTCGAAGTCGATGGTCAGCACCCTGAGCACCCCGAGCAATGTCATCGAGAACAAAGGCAACTCGCCAACACAGGCACCACGACACATGGCTTCGCTGTGGGCGGACTACAAGTTCAACAGCGCGGCGCTTGATGGCCTGCGAGTGGGCGGTGGTGTGCGTTACGTCGGCTATAGCTGGGCGGATGCAGAGAACACCATGAAGGTGCCGTCCTACACGTTGTTCGACGCGTCGATCGGTTATGACCTGGGCAAGGTTGGTTTGAAGGGCGTCGATGTACGCCTGAATGCGAACAACCTGACCAATGAATCCTACGTAGCTTCCTGCGCCAGTCTGAACTTCTGCTACATGGGCGAAGAGCGCAACGTCGCCGCCACGGTCAGCTACCAGTTCTAAGCCTTTGTCTTGTGCATAAAAAAGCCAGTCCCTGAGGTTCAGGGACTGGCTTTGTCGTATTCGTGGGGAAATTTTCATGCGTTCGTTTCTGGTTTTACTGCACCGGTATATCGGGTTGGCCACGGCTGTGTTTCTGCTGCTGGCGGGAATCACGGGGAGCATTCTCGCGTTTAACCATGAGTTGGATGAGTGGCTGAACCCGGAGTTTTATGCGACTTCGGCCAAGGGGCAACGCCTACCACCGGGTGATCTGGTCGATGCCGTGCAATCTGCACATCCGAAGCTGCAGGTCTGGTACATGGAGTACCCGAATGAGGCAGGCCACACAGCGTTGCTGGCGGCAGTTCCACGTAATGATCCGGCGACGGGAAAACCGTTCGATGAGCGTAATCAGGTGTTCTACCTCGATCCGGTCAGTGGCGAACAAAAGGGCCAGCGCTATTGGGGCGAGTGCTGTTTTCAGCGAGAGAACTTCATTCCTTTCATTCTTGAGTTCCACTACAACCTGACGCTGCCCGGGAACTGGGGTTTGCTGTTGATGGGATTGGTGGCCATCGCCTGGGTGATCGATTGCTTCATCGCTCTCTGGCTGACGTTACCGCGAGGCAAACCCTTTTGGAGGAAGTGGTCGAGCGCCTGGAAGATCAAGGGTGGGCATGCCTATCGGCTCAACTTCGATCTGCATCGGGCGGGGGGCTTGTGGCTATGGTTGTTATTGCTGCCGATAGCCGTCAGCAGCGTCGCCATGAACTTGCCGAGCCAGGTCTTCAAACCGATGGTGTCGCTGTTTTCTCCGATTGAACCGAGCGTATATGAGGCCCGAGGTCGAATGCCTGCCGATGAGTTGGGGATCACTCGATTGAGTTATCAACAGGCCTACGAAAGGGCACAGCAGGAGGGAGAAAGATTGGGGCTTACAGCGGCGATCGGGGAGTTGTATTACAGCTTTGAGTACAACTTCTACGGCGCGGGGTTTGGAGAGCATGACACCGAGGTCCATGGCAAATCCTGGTTGTTCTTTCACGGTACGGATGGGCGATTACTTGGGCAGGAGATCGCAGGAGAAGGGACGTTGGGAGAGCGGTTTTATCGGTTGCAGCTGCCGATACACGGGGGACGGATCATAGGCTTTACCGGGCAAGTGATGATCGCGGTATTGGGTATTCTGATTGCGGGGTTGTCCGGGACTGGCGTCTACATCTGGTGGCGCAAATGGCAGGCTCGTCGAAGCAGCAAGGCACGCAGAGCGGTTTGAAGATGAGGCTTTTGCAGGCTCTGAAACGACAAAACCCCTGTCTGCATTCGCAGACAGGGGTTTCGGAATTTAATCTTGACGATGACCTACTCTCACATGGGGAAACCCCACACTACCATCGGCGATGCATCGTTTCACTTCTGAGTTCGGGATGGGATCAGGTGGTTCCAACGCTCTATGGTCGTCAAGAAATTCGGGTACTGACTCGTGACCGGATGGCCTCGCTTCAGCAAATTGGGTATGGGATAGTTTTCGGTGTTTTGTGAACTCGAACTTTCGGTTCATTGCGTCTTCACACACCGCAATCTGGCCTTTCGACTCAAATTGCTTGGGTGTTATATGGTCAAGCCTCACGGGCAATTAGTATTGGTTAGCTCAACGCCTCACAGCGCTTACACACCCAACCTATCAACGTCGTAGTCTTCGACGGCCCTTCAGGGAACTCAAGGTTCCAGTGAGATCTCATCTTGAGGCAAGTTTCCCGCTTAGATGCTTTCAGCGGTTATCTTTTCCGAACATAGCTACCCGGCAATGCCACTGGCGTGACAACCGGAACACCAGAGGTTCGTCCACTCCGGTCCTCTCGTACTAGGAGCAGCCCCTCTCAAATCTCAAACGTCCACGGCAGATAGGGACCGAACTGTCTCACGACGTTCTAAACCCAGCTCGCGTACCACTTTAAATGGCGAACAGCCATACCCTTGGGACCGGCTTCAGCCCCAGGATGTGATGAGCCGACATCGAGGTGCCAAACACCGCCGTCGATATGAACTCTTGGGCGGTATCAGCCTGTTATCCCCGGAGTACCTTTTATCCGTTGAGCGATGGCCCTTCCATACAGAACCACCGGATCACTAAGACCTACTTTCGTACCTGCTCGACGTGTCTGTCTCGCAGTCAAGCGCGCTTTTGCCTTTATACTCTACGACCGATTTCCGACCGGTCTGAGCGCACCTTCGTACTCCTCCGTTACTCTTTAGGAGGAGACCGCCCCAGTCAAACTACCCACCATACACTGTCCTCGATCCGGATAACGGACCTGAGTTAGAACCTCAAAGTTGCCAGGGTGGTATTTCAAGGATGGCTCCACGCGAACTGGCGTCCACGCTTCAAAGCCTCCCACCTATCCTACACAAGCAAATTCAAAGTCCAGTGCAAAGCTATAGTAAAGGTTCACGGGGTCTTTCCGTCTAGCCGCGGATACACTGCATCTTCACAGCGATTTCAATTTCACTGAGTCTCGGGTGGAGACAGCGCCGCCATCGTTACGCCATTCGTGCAGGTCGGAACTTACCCGACAAGGAATTTCGCTACCTTAGGACCGTTATAGTTACGGCCGCCGTTTACCGGGGCTTCGATCAAGAGCTTCGCGTTAGCTAACCCCATCAATTAACCTTCCGGCACCGGGCAGGCGTCACACCCTATACGTCCACTTTCGTGTTTGCAGAGTGCTGTGTTTTTAATAAACAGTCGCAGCGGCCTGGTATCTTCGACCGGCATGGGCTTACGGAGCAAGTCCTTCACCCTCACCGGCGCACCTTCTCCCGAAGTTACGGTGCCATTTTGCCTAGTTCCTTCACCCGAGTTCTCTCAAGCGCCTTGGTATTCTCTACCCAACCACCTGTGTCGGTTTGGGGTACGGTTCCTGGTTATCTGAAGCTTAGAAGCTTTTCTTGGAAGCATGGCATCAACCACTTCGTCGCCTAAAGGCAACTCGTCATCAGCTCTCGGCCTTAAGATCCCGGATTTACCTAAGATCTCAGCCTACCACCTTAAACTTGGACAACCAACGCCAAGCTGGCCTAGCCTTCTCCGTCCCTCCATCGCAATAACCAGAAGTACAGGAATATTAACCTGTTTTCCATCGACTACGCTTTTCAGCCTCGCCTTAGGGACCGACTAACCCTGCGTCGATTAACGTTGCGCAGGAAACCTTGGTCTTTCGGCGTGGGTGTTTTTCACACCCATTGTCGTTACTCATGTCAGCATTCGCACTTCTGATACCTCCAGCAAGCTTCTCAACTCACCTTCACAGGCTTACAGAACGCTCCTCTACCGCATCACTTACGTGATACCCGTAGCTTCGGTGTATGGTTTGAGCCCCGTTACATCTTCCGCGCAGGCCGACTCGACTAGTGAGCTATTACGCTTTCTTTAAAGGGTGGCTGCTTCTAAGCCAACCTCCTAGCTGTCTAAGCCTTCCCACATCGTTTCCCACTTAACCATAACTTTGGGACCTTAGCTGACGGTCTGGGTTGTTTCCCTTTTCACGACGGACGTTAGCACCCGCCGTGTGTCTCCCATGCTCGGCACTTGTAGGTATTCGGAGTTTGCATCGGTTTGGTAAGTCGGGATGACCCCCTAGCCGAAACAGTGCTCTACCCCCTACAGTGATACATGAGGCGCTACCTAAATAGCTTTCGAGGAGAACCAGCTATCTCCGAGCTTGATTAGCCTTTCACTCCGATCCACAGGTCATCCGCTAACTTTTCAACGGTAGTCGGTTCGGTCCTCCAGTCAGTGTTACCTAACCTTCAACCTGCCCATGGATAGATCGCCCGGTTTCGGGTCTATTCCCAGCGACTAGACGCCCTATTAAGACTCGCTTTCGCTACGCCTCCCCTATTCGGTTAAGCTCGCCACTGAAAATAAGTCGCTGACCCATTATACAAAAGGTACGCAGTCACAGAACAAAGTCTGCTCCCACTGCTTGTACGCATACGGTTTCAGGATCTATTTCACTCCCCTCTCCGGGGTTCTTTTCGCCTTTCCCTCACGGTACTAGTTCACTATCGGTCAGTCAGTAGTATTTAGCCTTGGAGGATGGTCCCCCCATATTCAGACAAAGTTTCTCGTGCTCCGTCCTACTCGATTTCATGACTAAGAGATTTTCGCGTACAGGGCTATCACCCACTATGGCCGCACTTTCCAGAGCGTTCCGCTAATCTCAAAGCCACTTAAGGGCTAGTCCCCGTTCGCTCGCCACTACTAAGGGAATCTCGGTTGATTTCTTTTCCTCAGGGTACTTAGATGTTTCAGTTCCCCTGGTTCGCCTCTTGCACCTATGTATTCAGTGCAAGATAACCATCTTGTGATGGCTGGGTTCCCCCATTCAGACATCTCCGGATCAAAGTCTGTTTGCCGACTCCCCGAAGCTTTTCGCAGGCTACCACGTCTTTCATCGCCTCTGACTGCCAAGGCATCCACCGTATGCGCTTCTTCACTTGACCATATAACCCCAAGCAATCTGGTTATACTGTGAAGACGACATTCGCCGAAAATTCGAATTTCTCAACTAAGAGAACTCACAAATTTTACCTTAGCCTGATCCGTTACCAGTGAAAGTAACGTTCAGTCTATCTTTCTATCACATACCCAAATTTTTAAAGAACGAACTAGTCAAAGACTAGAAATCAACATTCACCATCAAATCGATGGAATGCTCATTTCTAAGCTCTTACTTCAGAAGCAGTAGTGGTGGAGCCAAGCGGGATCGAACCGCTGACCTCCTGCGTGCAAGGCAGGCGCTCTCCCAGCTGAGCTATGGCCCCGTATTTCTACAGGCGTTTCCCACACAAAATTGGTGGGTCTGGGCAGATTCGAACTGCCGACCTCACCCTTATCAGGGGTGCGCTCTAACCAACTGAGCTACAGACCCAATTTCGGGCTGCTTCTTTCGTCTTCTTCAATGAATCAAGCAATTCGTGTGGGAACTTATGGAGCAGCTGATGTCGTCGATTAAGGAGGTGATCCAGCCGCAGGTTCCCCTACGGCTACCTTGTTACGACTTCACCCCAGTCATGAATCACACCGTGGTAACCGTCCTCCCGAAGGTTAGACTAGCTACTTCTGGTGCAACCCACTCCCATGGTGTGACGGGCGGTGTGTACAAGGCCCGGGAACGTATTCACCGCGACATTCTGATTCGCGATTACTAGCGATTCCGACTTCACGCAGTCGAGTTGCAGACTGCGATCCGGACTACGATCGGTTTTATGGGATTAGCTCCACCTCGCGGCTTGGCAACCCTTTGTACCGACCATTGTAGCACGTGTGTAGCCCAGGCCGTAAGGGCCATGATGACTTGACGTCATCCCCACCTTCCTCCGGTTTGTCACCGGCAGTCTCCTTAGAGTGCCCACCATAACGTGCTGGTAACTAAGGACAAGGGTTGCGCTCGTTACGGGACTTAACCCAACATCTCACGACACGAGCTGACGACAGCCATGCAGCACCTGTCTCAATGTTCCCGAAGGCACCAATCCATCTCTGGAAAGTTCATTGGATGTCAAGGCCTGGTAAGGTTCTTCGCGTTGCTTCGAATTAAACCACATGCTCCACCGCTTGTGCGGGCCCCCGTCAATTCATTTGAGTTTTAACCTTGCGGCCGTACTCCCCAGGCGGTCAACTTAATGCGTTAGCTGCGCCACTAAGAGCTCAAGGCTCCCAACGGCTAGTTGACATCGTTTACGGCGTGGACTACCAGGGTATCTAATCCTGTTTGCTCCCCACGCTTTCGCACCTCAGTGTCAGTATCAGTCCAGGTGGTCGCCTTCGCCACTGGTGTTCCTTCCTATATCTACGCATTTCACCGCTACACAGGAAATTCCACCACCCTCTACCATACTCTAGCTCGCCAGTTTTGGATGCAGTTCCCAGGTTGAGCCCGGGGATTTCACATCCAACTTAACGAACCACCTACGCGCGCTTTACGCCCAGTAATTCCGATTAACGCTTGCACCCTCTGTATTACCGCGGCTGCTGGCACAGAGTTAGCCGGTGCTTATTCTGTCGGTAACGTCAAAATTGCAGAGTATTAATCTACAACCCTTCCTCCCAACTTAAAGTGCTTTACAATCCGAAGACCTTCTTCACACACGCGGCATGGCTGGATCAGGCTTTCGCCCATTGTCCAATATTCCCCACTGCTGCCTCCCGTAGGAGTCTGGACCGTGTCTCAGTTCCAGTGTGACTGATCATCCTCTCAGACCAGTTACGGATCGTCGCCTTGGTGAGCCATTACCTCACCAACTAGCTAATCCGACCTAGGCTCATCTGATAGCGCAAGGCCCGAAGGTCCCCTGCTTTCTCCCGTAGGACGTATGCGGTATTAGCGTTCCTTTCGAAACGTTGTCCCCCACTACCAGGCAGATTCCTAGGCATTACTCACCCGTCCGCCGCTGAATCCAGGAGCAAGCTCCCTTCATCCGCTCGACTTGCATGTGTTAGGCCTGCCGCCAGCGTTCAATCTGAGCCATGATCAAACTCTTCAGTTCAAACATCTTTGGGTTTTTAAGAAACCCTAAACTTGGCTCAGCAATCGTTGGTTACATCTTTGATTTCTCGCGGAGTAACTTGTGATGCTGATAATCTTGTTGACTATCAGTCTGACTCCACAAGCACCCACACGAATTGCTTGATTCAGTTGTTAAAGAGCGGTTGGTCAAGATCTTTCGTCTCAACCGAGGCGCGCATTCTACAGCAGCCTCATTTGCTGTCAAGTGATTATTTTCAGAAGTTTTCGAAGATTTCTTCAACAACTTCAACCACTTGCGCTTCCGATCTCTCGTTAGCGGGAGGCGAATTCTACAGCGTTACACGCTGCTGTCAACACCTCTTTTTCTCCACTTTCGATCGAGAAGACCGAACCGTTGAAAGCACCAGAAGAACCGGCATTTCCAACTCCTTCCAGGCTTCGATGATCTGAAGCAACTCGCTATCGAAACCTACATAACTCATTGAATATCAAGGAGTTTTCCGTTTCGACTGCGCCGGAAGTGGGGCGAATTATAGAGACTCAGAATCTGCCGTCAACCCTTAATTTAGCTTTTCTTTCAATAACTTGCAGACAGGCCAAAAAACGCTCAAGACCCTCTATATAGAAGAAGGACTCAATACCCCTTCTATATAGAGAGAACCTTCAGAGCACTCCATCCTCTTTCATCGCAGCCACTGCACCCGCCCCGAGACCCAGCACCCTCTGCAAAACGTCCAAGGTATGCTCGCCCAACAAAGGAGGCGCACGACGATACTCCACAGGAGTCCGAGACAACCGAATCGGACTGGCCACCTGCGGCACCATCCCCGCCAGCGCGTGAGGCAGTTCAATCGCCAACCCGCGAGACTTCACCTGTGGGTCCTCGAACACCTGCGACAGATCATTGATTGGCCCACACGGCACCCCCGCCTGCTCCAGCTGAGCCACCCACTCGGCGGTCGTCTTGAAGACTGTCGCCTGACGGATCAACGGAATCAGCACCGCCCGATTCGCCACACGCAGCTTATTGGTCGCGAAACGCGGATCATCCGCCCACTGCGGCTGCCCGGCTACTTCCGCAAATTTGCGAAATTGCCCGTCATTACCCACCGTGAGAATGAAGTCACCATCAGCCGTAGGAAAATCCTGGTACGGCACGATATTCGGATGCGCATTCCCCAGCCGCTTTGGCGCATTGCCCGTCGTCAGGTAGTTCATTGCCTGATTAGCCAGGCACGCCACCTGCACATCCAGCAGCGCCATATCAATGTGCTGACCGCCACCATCGTGATCACGATGAGCCAGCGCTGCCAGGATCGCCACGGTCGAATACAGCCCCGTGAGGATATCCGTGAGCGCTACACCCACTTTCACGGGCCCGGCACCCTCATCACCCTCAGGCCGTCCGGTCAAACTCATCAGCCCGCCGAGCCCCTGGATCATGAAGTCATAACCCGCGCGCTTGGCATAAGGCCCGGTCTGACCGAAACCAGTGATGGAGCAATAAATCAGATCCGGATTGATCGCCTTCAACGACTCATAGTCCAGTCCATAAGCCGCCAACCCACCGACCTTGAAGTTCTCGATCAGGATGTCCGACTTGGCTGCCAGCTCCCGCACCAGTTTCTGACCCTCGGGACGCGTGAAATCAATCGTCACCGATTGCTTGTTGCGGTTGGCCGACAGGTAATAAGCCGCCTCGCTGGTGTTCTCGCCATAAGCGTCTTTCAGGAAAGGCGGCCCCCAGGCACGAGTGTCGTCACCATTACCCGGGCGCTCGACCTTGATCACTTCCGCCCCAAGGTCGGCCAGGATCTGACCAGCCCATGGGCCAGCCAGCACTCGCGATAAATCCAGTACCCGCAGATGCGACAGCGCGCCCATGGTCGCTCTCCTGTTAATAGAACGCCTGCAGGCCGGTCTGCGCACGACCGAGGATCAGCGCGTGGACGTCGTGAGTACCTTCATAGGTATTCACCACTTCCAGGTTGACCAGATGACGGGCCACACCGAATTCATCGGAAATGCCGTTGCCGCCCAGCATGTCGCGCGCCATGCGAGCGATCTCGAGAGACTTGCCGCAAGAGTTACGCTTCATGATCGAAGTGATTTCAACCGCAGCAGTGCCTTCATCCTTCATGCGACCCAGACGCAGGCAGCCTTGCAGTGCCAGAGTGATTTCGGTCTGCATGTCGGCCAGTTTTTTCTGGATCAACTGAGTAGCAGCCAACGGACGACCGAACTGTTGACGATCCAGGGTGTACTGGCGAGCGGTGTGCCAGCAGAACTCAGCCGCGCCCAGCGCACCCCAGGAGATGCCATAACGTGCAGAGTTGAGGCAGGTGAACGGACCTTTCAGGCCACGCACATTCGGGAAGATGTTCTCTTCCGGCACGAACACGTTGTCCATGACGATTTCACCGGTGATAGATGCCCGCAGGCCGACCTTGCCGTGAATCGCCGGAGCGCTCAGGCCTTTCCAGCCCTTCTCCAATACGAAGCCGCGGATGTCGCCGGCGTCGTCCTTGGCCCAGACCACGAACACATCGGCGATCGGGCTATTGGTGATCCACATCTTGGCGCCGGTCAGGCTGTAGCCGCCTTCGACTTTGCGTGCACGAGTAATCATCGCGCCCGGGTCGGAACCATGGTTCGGCTCGGTCAGACCGAAGCAGCCGATCCATTCGCCGGAAGCCAGTTTCGGCAGGTACTTCTGCTTCTGTGCTTCGGTACCGAATTCATTGATCGGCACCATCACCAGCGAAGACTGCACGCTCATCATCGAACGGTAGCCGGAATCCACGCGCTCGACTTCACGGGCAATCAGGCCATAGCTGACGTAGTTGAGGCCGCTGCCACCGTACTGCTCGGGGATGGTCGCGCCCAAAAGGCCGACTTCGCCCATCTCACGGAAGATCGCCGGATCGGTCTTCTCATGGCGGAAGGCTTCAAGAACGCGTGGCGCGAGGCTCTGCTGAGCGAATTGCTCGGCAGTGTCGCGGATCATGCGTTCTTCTTCAGTCAGCTGTTGATCCAGCAGCAGTGGATCGATCCAGTTGAAGCTAGCTTTACCGCCCATGAGTGAGTCCTCGCAAATCGGGTGAATTAACGTGGCATTGATCCTAGGCCCGCTTCGCCATCCCGGCAAACGAGGATTTCGCATCCTGTTGTGCTAATTTCTCACTCCGAAACGTCGCCAAGTGCCTTATATGCGGCGTATTAGTGAGGTTGACGTACATGCGCCGCAAGATACCCAGCACCACCGCTCTGATCAGCTTCGAAGCCGCCGCCCGCCACGAGAGCTTTACCAAGGCCGCCGAAGAACTTTCCCTCACTCAGGGAGCCATTTGCCGACAGATCGCCAGCCTTGAGGATTTCCTCAGCGTTGAACTCTTCCGACGCTCGCGACGCGGAGTGAAGCTGACGGAAGCGGGCCTTTCCTACAGTCGACGGGTTGCCACCCAACTCGATGCCGTAGAGCGCGACACCCTGTCAGTGATGGGCCAGCAAGGCACCAACGTGATCGAACTCGCGGTGGTGCCCACCTTCGGCACGCAATGGCTGCTGCCAAGACTCAAGGACTTCCAGCTCAAACATCCGGAGGTCACGGTCAACCTGACCAACCGCACCCGCCCCTTCCTGTTTGCCGACACTGAATTCGATGCCGCCATCTACTTCGGCGATGCCGATTGGTCGGGTACCGAATCCCACAGACTGATGGGTGAGAACCCGATGCCGGTGTGCAGCCCCGCCCTGCTCGGCAACAAAACTCACCTGACACCCGATGAAATTGCCGATCTCCCTCTCCTCCAGCAAACCACCCGCCCCTACGCCTGGCGACAGTGGTTCAACTCGCAGCACCTGAACATCCCCCGCGACATGACAGGTCCGCGCTACGAGCTATTCTCCATGCTGGCCCAGGCAGCCATGCACGACATGGGGATCGCGCTGATCCCACCGTTCCTGATCCAGCGCGAATTGGCCGAGAAACGCCTGGTGGTTGCCAACCCCAATGCACTCTCCAGCATCAAGGCGTATTACCTGATGATTCCCGAGCGAAAAGTCGAATCTGCGTCACTCAAGGCTTTTCGCGACTGGCTGGTAAATCAGGCACACAGCTACAACCTAGAAGGATAAAGGCCTACAGCAATTGCTAACCCCGTAGTCAGGATATTCAAAGCCCTACAGATATAACTATTTGTCGCAAATCGACAGACTGTATCCGAAAGTCGTACAGACGTCCCACAAGCGCCTGCCGACGTGGCTTTGAGCCCTCATTCGCGACTCATTGCGGCCTATTCACGTCACCGATGAGAAAAATCTTCAAATTCATCCAGACTCCTTGAAAGGCACGGCCTGCAAGGGATTCAACTGGCCATCTGCGACATTCGGTCACGGGATGACTTGTAGTTAATTTTCCGTCACCCGTCATAATCCCTTGAAGGGCATAAACTTCGCCTGCAAAATGCCGCGCCCCGCCCTGATTCGGCGGGATCGTGCTGATCGGCCGCCCCAGTCGCACCATCCGTAGTGCATGGGTTTACTCAATAAGATCACGCAGGAGATTTGACGTGCACATTGGTGTTCCTCTCGAAACCCAGACCGGTGAAACACGGGTTGCTGCAACCCCGGAAACCATTAAAAAGCTGATCAGCCAAGGTCATAAGGTCACTGTGCAAACCGGCGCGGGCGTTAAAGCCAGCGTTGTCGACAGTGCCTATGAAGCGGCAGGCGCAACCATTGGCAGTGCCAATGACGCGTTTGGCGCCGAGCTGATTCTCAAAGTGGTCGCGCCAAGCGATACCGAACTGACGCTGATCAAGCGCGGCACGGTGCTGGTGGGCATGCTCAACCCGTTCAACAACGACACCATCGCGAAGATGGCCGAGTGCGGGATTACCGCGTTCGCCCTGGAAGCGGCGCCACGTACCTCCCGGGCCCAGAGCCTCGACGTGCTGTCGTCCCAGGCGAACATTGCCGGCTACAAGGCCGTGTTGCTGGCCGCTCACTACTATCCGCGCTTCATGCCGATGCTGATGACCGCTGCGGGCACCGTGAAAGCGGCGCGCGTGCTGATTCTGGGGGCAGGCGTGGCCGGGTTGCAGGCGATTGCCACGGCGAAACGTCTGGGTGCCGTCATCGAAGCGTCCGACGTACGTCCGGCCGTGAAGGAACAGATCGAGTCTCTCGGCGCCAAGTTCGTCGACGTGCCTTACGAGACCGATGAAGAACGCGAATGCGCGGTCGGCGTCGGTGGTTACGCACGCCCGATGCCGGCGAGCTGGATGCAGCGTCAGGCCCAGGCCGTGCACGAGCGCGCCAAGCAGGCTGACATCGTCATCACCACCGCACTGATCCCGGGCCGCAAGGCACCGGTGCTGTTGAGCGCGGACACTGTGGCGCAGATGAAACCCGGCTCGGTAGTCATCGATCTCGCAGCTGCTCAGGGTGGTAACTGCCCGCTGACCGTGGCCGATCAGGTCGTGGTCGAGAACGGCGTAACCATCGTCGGCCCGACCAACCTCGCCGGTGAAGTCGCCGCAGACGCCTCGGCGCTTTACGCACGCAACCTGCTGGACTTCCTGAAGCTGGTCTTCACCAAAGAAGGCCAGTTCGAAGTGAACCTCGAAGACGACATCGTCGCCGCGTGCCTGATGTGCCGCGACGGCCAAGTCATCCGCAAAAACGCCTAAGCAGGGATTCAGACGATGGAAGAGCTTATCTCCCCCGGTATCTACAACCTGATCATCTTCGTGCTGGCGATTTATGTCGGTTACCACGTGGTCTGGAACGTTACACCCGCATTGCACACGCCACTGATGGCGGTGACCAACGCCATTTCGGCGATCGTGATCGTCGGCGCGATGCTCGCTGCTGCCCTGACCGTCACCCCCCTGGGCAAGACCATGGGCACCCTCGCCGTAGCGCTGGCCGCGGTCAACGTGTTCGGTGGCTTCCTGGTCACCCGCCGCATGCTTGAGATGTTCAAGAAGAAAGCCCCGAAAGCAAAAGAAGAGGCGCCTAAGTAATGAGCATGAACCTCGTCACGACGCTCTACCTGATCGCGTCGATCTGCTTCATCCAGGCCCTCAAAGGTCTGTCGCACCCGACCACGTCGCGCCGCGGCAACCTGTTCGGCATGCTCGGCATGGCGTTGGCGATCCTGACCACCATCGGCCTCATCTATAAGCTCGGGGCTGAGCTGGCTACCGCCGGTATTGGCTACGTGATCATCGGCCTGCTGATCGGCGGCACCGCCGGCTCGATCATGGCCAAGCGCGTTGAAATGACCAAGATGCCGGAACTGGTTGCGTTCATGCACAGCATGATCGGCCTGGCAGCGGTGTTCATCGCTATCGCAGCAGTGGTTGAGCCGCAGTCGCTGGGCATCGTCAAGCAATTGGGCGACTCGATCCCGGCGGGTAACCGTCTGGAGCTGTTCCTCGGTGCAGCCATCGGTGCCATCACCTTCTCCGGTTCGGTAATCGCGTTCGGCAAGCTCTCGGGCAAGTACAAGTTCCGCCTGTTCCAGGGCGCACCGGTACAGTTCAGCGGTCAGCACAAGCTGAACGCCGTGCTGGGCCTGGCAACTCTGGTGCTGGGTGTGACCTTCATGCTCACCGGCAACCTTGCTGCATTCGCACTGATGCTGGCCCTGGCGTTCGTCATGGGCGTGCTGATCATCATCCCGATCGGCGGCGCCGACATGCCGGTGGTGGTATCGATGCTCAACAGCTATTCCGGCTGGGCGGCGGCGGGTATCGGCTTCTCCCTGAACAACTCGATGCTGATCATTGCAGGTTCCCTGGTGGGTTCGAGCGGTGCGATCCTCTCGTACATCATGTGCAAGGCGATGAACCGTTCCTTCTTTAATGTACTGCTCGGCGGTTTCGGCAATACCGCGGACGCCGGTCCTGCCGGTGAGAAGGAAGCCCGTCCGGTGAAATCCGGTTCGGCTGACGACGCAACCTTCCTGCTGACCAACGCCGACACCGTGATCATCGTGCCGGGCTACGGTCTGGCAGTGGCCCGTGCGCAGCACGCATTGAAAGAGCTGACCGAGAAGCTGACCCACCACGGCGTGACCGTGAAGTACGCGATCCACCCGGTGGCCGGTCGGATGCCTGGCCACATGAACGTATTGCTGGCCGAAGCCGAAGTGCCGTACGACCAGGTGTTCGAGATGGAAGACATCAACTCCGAGTTCGGCCAGGCCGACGTGGTGCTGGTGCTCGGCGCCAACGACGTGGTCAACCCGGCCGCCAAGAACGATCCGAAGTCGCCGATTGCCGGCATGCCGATCCTCGAAGCGTTCAAGGCCAAGACCATCATCGTCAACAAGCGCTCGATGGCCAGCGGCTATGCCGGTCTGGACAACGAACTGTTCTACCTGGACAAGACTATGATGGTGTTTGGCGACGCGAAGAAAGTCATCGAAGACATGGTCAAAGCGGTCGAGTAAATCGCACGCTGCTGTACCAAACGCCCCGACTTGTCGGGGCGTTTTTGTTTGCAAAAACCGTCGGACAATTTGCCGCGTTGTTGCAGATCCGGTAACGGTGTTTTACTTGAAACCCGCTAAATAGACGCCTCGTTTGCGACCTTGGTAGCGGGACAGGCGCCCGCGAAATTCACTAGACTGCGCATCCTGCTACTCGCTGCCCGAGAAAATAATCCATGTACCGTGACCGTATTCGCCTGCCTTCGTTGTTGGATAAAGTGATGAGCGCCGCCGACGCCGCTGCGCTGATTGAGGACGGCATGACCGTCGGCATGAGCGGCTTCACCCGCGCCGGCGAAGCCAAGGCCGTTCCCCATGCACTGGCCGAGCGAGCCAAGGTCACGCCGCTGAAGATCAGCCTGATGACCGGTGCCAGTTTGGGCAACGACCTCGACAAGCAACTGACCGAGGCCGGCGTCCTGTCGCGACGCATGCCGTTCCAGGTCGACAGCACCCTGCGCAAGGCGATCAACGCCGGCGAAGTGATGTTCATCGACCAGCACCTGTCGGAAACCGTCGAGCAACTGCGCAACCAGCAACTGAAGCTGCCGGACATCGCTGTGATCGAAGCTGTGGCCATCACCGAACAAGGTCACATTGTGCCGACCACCTCGGTGGGCAACTCGGCGAGCTTCGCGATCTTCGCCAAACACGTGATCGTCGAGATCAACCTGGCGCACAACGCCAACCTCGAAGGTCTGCACGACATCTATATCCCGACCTACCGCCCGACCCGCACACCAATTCCGCTGGTAAAAGTTGACGACCGCATCGGCAGCACCGCGATCCCGATTCCGCCGGAGAAGATCGTCGCCATCGTCATCACCCAGCAGTCGGATTCGCCGTCCACCGTCTCGTCGCCGGATGTCGACACCAAAGCCATCGCCGATCACCTGATCACCTTCCTCAAGCAGGAAGTCGACGCCGGGCGCATGACCAACAAGCTCGGCCCGCTACAGGCCGGGATCGGCAACATTGCCAACGCGGTGATGTGCGGGCTGATCGATTCGCCGTTCGAAGACCTGACCATGTACTCCGAAGTGCTGCAGGACTCGACCTTCGACCTGATCGATGCGGGCAAGCTGAGCTTCGCCTCAGGCAGTTCGATCACCCTGTCGGAACGGCGCAACAGCGACGTGTTCGGTAACCTGGAAAAGTACAAGGACAAACTGGTGCTGCGCCCGCAGGAGATCTCGAACCATCCGGAAGTGGTTCGTCGCCTGGGCATCATCGGCATCAACACGGCGCTCGAATTCGACATCTATGGCAACGTCAACTCCACCCACGTCTGCGGCACGCGGATGATGAACGGCATCGGTGGTTCGGGCGACTTCGCACGCAACGCGCATCTGGCGGTGTTCGTGACCAAGTCGATTGCCAAGGGCGGTGCGATTTCCAGCGTGGTGCCGATGGTCAGCCACGTCGACCACACCGAGCATGACGTCGACATCCTGGTGACCGAGGTAGGCCTGGCCGACCTGCGTGGCTTGGCGCCACGGGAGCGCGCCCGGGTCATCATCGACAACTGTGTGCACCCGGATTACCGCCAGGCGCTGAATGATTACTTCGACAAAGCCTGTGCCATTGGCGGCCACACCCCGCACATTCTGCGCGACGCCCTGAGCTGGCATATCAATCTGGAAGAAACCGGGCACATGCTGAAGGCTTGAACCGCACAGATATTCCGCTGGCGCAAACACAGTTTCGTCAGCGGAAATTTGAAAATCTCCAATCCCTTCAAAAACTGTACTGCTGTACCGGTCTTTTCCTACAGATTTTACCTACTGGAATCATAGGATCGAGCAAGAATGCACCAAATAAGCGCAGACAGGTACAGTTTGCGCGATTTTGACCCGTACACCCCCTATAAACAGTTAACTGGTCACTCACAATACAAGTGAACTGTATCTAGAGAGTCTGGCCAAACGAGAGGATCATGGGCACCAGTTAAACCACTACCTGATCCCGCCACAAGCGGAAGGATGTCAACCATGGAACGTACACTCAGTTCCGAACTGTTCTTCGAAGACAAAGCTGCAAAAACCCAGGCTTCCTTGCCTCTGCGCGTTATCGCCAACCTGATGTTGTGGCAGCGCCGCATCTCCAGCCGCCACCAACTGGCTCGTCTGGATTCGCGTCTGCTGGCTGACGCCGGTATCAGCGAAGCACAACGCTACGAAGAGCTCAGCAAGCCGTTCTGGCGCTAAGTAGCGTCGCTGGCTCTGGTCACCAGACCCACCGCCAGCAACCCGAATTGAACAAACAAGACCCGTCGCGGGAAACCGCGACGGGTCTTGTCGTTTTGGGGGCGGAAAACAGACGATACAGGTGCTTGTATCGCAGACAGGTACAGTTTCACTTAACGCAAAACTGAACCAGTACAATTTTGCACCCGTGTATCTGCCGCGCTCATTGTAATGAGATCAACATGACCTTCCGCCTCCACTGGCAAAAGGAAGACGTCATGAATCACTTACAGGATGTTTCAGCAGTTACGGCTGATCGCACTCCCCGCTGCGGTCTCCTACGGCGGCTATTCAAAGGCTTCTGGCAAGGCCTGGAGCGCGCCAGGACAAGGCGCCTGCTGGCTCAACTCGATGGGCGGGATCTCGCCGATCTGGGTCTCAGCCACGCGGATCGACTGAACGAACTGGAAAAACCCTTCTGGCGCTAGCATTTTGCCCTCTGTGCGAAACCTCCCGCACAAGCCTAATATCCGGGCAGAACGTGGCGAATGCCGTGCGACTGGCGTCTGACTCCCCAGACACCAAGCCACCTCTCAATACGAAATTTCCAGAGGAGTTACACCATGTCCCGTCTTCGCCTGCTCAGCGCTGCCGCCCTGCTGGCCGTGGCTGCCAATGCCAGCGCCACCAGCTTCATTGTGACCACCGACGCCGTTGTTGGCGCACTGAAGTCCTCTTCGGACGCGACTTCCGACGTCAGCTCTTCGCTGCGTGACAACAAAGTCGTTATCGCTGCCCGTGACGATGCTGCCAGCTTCGTTGCCAGCGAAGGCCAGATTCGCGGCGTGAAACTTGAAAGTGCCCTGGATCTCATCCGCCATCAGGCACCGCAACTGAATGCGACCGACGCACAACTGGCACAAGCCATCCTGGCGATCTGATCCGACGTTGCTGGAAGGGACACGCCAGCCGTGTCCCGATGTTTCGCCGCTGGCTCTGGACCGGGCATTGCGCTAGCCTTGGGACTCGCTAACCGCTCCTGAGACCCATGCGTTTTTATCAAAATCTGCTTATCCCTTCTGTTCTGCTCACTGCCTGCTGGGCGACCTCGGTCGATGCCTTTGATGTCTCGACGCAAAACACCGTCGTCAGCGGTTACGCCACCAGCATGGTGTCTTCCGCGCCTTTCGACCGTAAACTAGTGTTCGCCGCCCACGACGATGCTGCGGCATTCGTTGCCAGTGACGGCCAATTGCGAGGCGCCCAGCTGGAATCCGCACTGCATTACCTGCGTAAATCCCGGCCAAAACTTCATGTAAGCGACCTTGAACTGGCACAGGCAATTCTCGTCCAATAGTTATTCTTGCCCCCTCCGGAGTCGTTCCATGCGTAGCCCGCTGATTGCTGCCGCCCTTGGCCTGCTGTTGTTGGCCGATATGGCCCAGGCGCACACCCTGGTAGCCACCAGTAACATCATCGTTCGTGCCTCCCAGCGCACCATCGATTTCACTTCCGACACCACCACGTCGATCCGCGATTCGAAAATCATCCGCGAAGCCCACGACGACGCCGCCAGCTTCGTTGCCAGCAACGGTGATATCCGTGGCGCGCACCTGGAAGCCGCCCTCAATACCTTGCGCACCCGCGTGCCGGAAGCCCGCGACGCCAGTGATCAGGTACTCGCCGAAGCCATCCTCGCATTGTGAAGTCTCTCAGCGCCTGGCTGCTGGCCGGGGCGCTGCTGCTGATCGGCAGCAACGCCCACGCCAGCCTGCAACTGCGGCTCAAGACCGAGGGTCTGAGCCCCGCCCAACAACAGGCCAGTCAGGCGCTGCTTGATGAAGCAATGCAGAAACTGCCGCCCAGCTTCATCGAACGCCTGGATCGACGCATCGATGTCGGCTGGACCGACGAGATGCCCGACAATGCCTACGGTGAGGCGGCTCTTGTTTCCGAGCTGGACCTGAACCGCAAACTGCTCGCCAGTCTCACCGACGGCAGCGCAGCCAAACAGAAGACAAGTCGCCCCCACGGCACTGTGCGGCAAGAATTGCTCGCTACGGTGCTGCACGAAATCACCCACATTTACGACCGCGCACGCCTGTGGCCAGCCGCCGAACGCACGCTGATCCAGCGCTGCACCCGCCGCAACAACAGCGCCGGGCTGGTTGGCCTGCCGGATGAGTGCCGGGGCCAGAACGACCGGCGCTTCACCCTCAGCGATGACCCGCGCCTGCTCGACCTCGCCGGTTGGCAGCAATATGTCGGCCGCCGTGGCGAACGTGAACAGCACAACCGGCAGATCGCCCGCAGCCCGGACCTGTACGAGATCTCCAGTCCGAAGGAGTTCGTCGCGGTCAACATGGAGTACTTCCTCCTCGACCCGAGCTACGCCTGCCGCCGCCCGGCGCTGTACCGCTATTACAAGGAACACTTCGGCTGGGCACCGCCGGAAAAAGACACCTGCGCCAAATCCTTCGCTTTCCTGAATGCCGGCAACGACTTTGCCAAACAGCCCCTGGGCCAGGTCGATCCGGAACGAGTCTACGCCATCGACTACCTGCTGGCCGAAGCGAACCAGAACTGGGTCAGCCGCTGGGGACACAGCATGTTGCGCCTGGTGATCTGCGCCCCGGACCGGCCGCGCGGGCCGGACTGCCGACTGGATCTGGACCAGCATCTGGTGCTGTCCTACCGCGCATTCGTCGGCGATGTGCAGTTGTCGAGCTGGGACGGACTGGTCGGCAAATACCCGTCGCGTCTGTTCGTCCTGCCGTTGGCCCAGGTGATCGACGAGTACACCAAGACCGAACTGCGCAGCCTCGCCTCGGTGCCGCTGAACCTGTCGCGCAGCGAGATCGAAGACGTGGTCGAACACGCCGCCGAAATGCACTGGAGCTACGACGGCAATTACTTCTTCCTGTCCAACAACTGCGCGGTGGAAAGCCTGAAGCTGCTGCGCAGCGGCAGCAACAATTCGCAGCTTGTCGGCCTCGACAGCATCATGCCCAACGGCCTGCTGGAAGTGCTCAAGGGCCGGGGCCTGGCGGATACCAGCGTCCTCGATAATCCCAAAGAGGCGTTGCGTCTGGGTTACCGTTTCGACTCGTTCCGCGATCGCTATCAGGCAATGTTCGAGGTGCTGAAGAAGCAATTGCCGATCAAGCAGACCAGCGTCGAGGAATGGCTGTCGCTGTCTGCCGAAGAACGGCGGCCATGGTTCGAACGCGCCGACCTGCGCACCAGCGCTGCATTGCTGCTGTTGGAACAGGCGAGTTTCCGTCGCCAGTTGCTGCTGGCCCAGGATGAGGTCAAGCAACGCTACCTCGGTGCCCGGGAGCTGGAAAACGGCGGCATGGATAAAGCCAACGCGACGTTGCAGCAAATCCTCGCCAACAGCGGTTTCCTCAGTCGCCCTGCAGAACTGCTCGACTCTCGCGGTTACGGCCTGCCGCAACCCAGCGAATTCAGCCGACTGGAAGCCGAAAGCAGCCAGCGCCAGAAACAGCTGTTGGTGCTGAGCGGTGATCTGGACAAGGAAGTACGCGCGCTGCTGGAACCGAAGCGCGCAGCGGAAATTGCCGCCAACGAGGCCAACGTGAAGCAGATCGGCGAACATTTGCGCAAACTGCACAAAGCCTCGGGCGGCCTGGAATTGCCCTGAAAATAACGGCCCTGAAAAACAAAAGACCGCAGCCTAAGCAAGGCTGCGGTCTTTTTTATTGCCTGCAAATCAGTACAGAACGCCATCCAGAATTTCGTAGACGATCCCGGTACCGACTGCGATCAACACGATATCGCCACCGGCCCGACGCCACTCATAGCCCGGATACACCGGCAAACGCCCCAAGGCCCGAGCATCCAGGCGCTCGCCGTAATAACCGTGAGGCAATGGCCGGCCGCGTTCCAGGCGAATACCCGGAGGTGGCGGTGCACCGCGAACGAAATAGCCATGGTTGTCACGGATCACCTGGCGCACAGGCCCGAAGTCACGTGGTGGCGGGCCGCCACGATGGCTGCTTTGCCAATCATGGTGATCGCCACCGCGATCGTCGTAATGGCCCTGCTGCGGGCCGCCGTGGTCGTGATCGTCGCGTGGGTCGGCGCTGGCCAGCAGCGGCGTCGCGCTGATCATCAGCACGCCCAGACTGGCAATCAGACGTTTCGGCATTTTCATGGGTTTTCCTCACTGCACTGACAGCAAAAAGGGATTCAGAACGGGTTCTGAATCCCTTGGTCTTGCTTGATTAGTCTGTGCCGCGAGGTGCTAATTCCTCTGTATCAGGAACTTTACCTTCAGCTGACGCGAGCCTTACGCACGCCTTCGGACAGCGCCGAGCACAGGCTCAGCACGCCATCGATGGCCTGAGCCGGCGTGGCCGCATTGGCGATGTGATCGATCAGTGCCGAGCCCACCACCACGCCATCGGCCAGACGCGCGATGGACGCAGCTTGCTCCGGCGTGCGGATACCGAAACCGATGCTGATCGGCAGGTCGGTATGACGACGCAGGCGCGCCACGGCTTCCTCGACGTGTTCCAGAGTCGCCGCACCGGCACCGGTCACACCGGCGACCGACACGTAGTAAACGAAGCCGGAGCTGCCGTTCAGTACTTTCGGCAAACGTGCGTCATCGGTGGTTGGCGTGGTCAGGCGGATGAAGTCGATGCCGGCAGCCTGGGCCGGGTCGCACAGCTCCGAGTTGTGCTCCGGTGGCATGTCGACCACGATCAGACCATCAACGCCGGCCTCTTTGGCTTCGGCGATGAAACGCTCGACGCCGAACTTGTGGATCGGGTTGAAGTAACCCATCAGCACCAGCGGCGTGTCGCTGTTGTCCTTGCGGAACTCGCGAACCATTTGCAGGGTTTTGATCAGATTCTGCTTGGCGCCCAAGGCACGGATGTTCGCCAGCTGAATCGCCGGGCCGTCGGCCATCGGGTCGGTGAACGGCATGCCCAGTTCAATCACGTCGGCACCGGCTTTCGGCAGACCTTTGAGGATCGCCAGCGAGGTGTCGTAATCCGGATCGCCGGCAGTGACGAAGGTCACCAGGGCGGCGCGGTTCTGTTCCTTGAGTTCGGCAAAGCGGGTTTGCAGGCGGCTCATCAGTGTTTCTCCTGCTGCGATTGTTCCATGTGGTGCATGACGGTCTGCATGTCTTTGTCACCGCGGCCGGACAGGTTGACCACCATCAGGTGATCCTTCGGCAACTTCGGTGCACGTTTGAATACTTCGGCCAAGGCATGGGCGCTTTCCAGTGCCGGGATGATGCCTTCGAGGCGGCAGCACTGGTGGAATGCAGCGAGGGCTTCGTCGTCGGTCACCGAGGTGTACTGGACACGGCCGATGTCATGTAACCAGGCGTGTTCAGGACCGATGCCCGGGTAGTCGAGGCCGGCGGAAATCGAGTGGGCGTCGATGATCTGGCCATCGTCGTCCTGCAGCAGGAAGGTACGGTTGCCGTGCAACACGCCCGGTACGCCGCCGTTGAGGCTGGCCGCGTGCTTGCCGGTTTCGATGCCATAACCGGCGGCTTCGACGCCGATGATTTCCACGCCCTTGTCGTCAAGGAACGGGTGAAACAGGCCCATGGCATTGGAACCGCCACCGATGCATGCCACTAGGCTGTCCGGCAGACGACCTTCCTGGGCTTGCAACTGATCGCGGGTTTCCTTGCCGATCACGGCCTGGAAGTCGCGAACCATTGCAGGGTAAGGGTGCGGACCGGCCACGGTGCCGATCAGATAGAAAGTGCTGTCGACGTTGGTCACCCAGTCACGCAGCGCTTCGTTCATCGCGTCCTTCAGGGTGCCGGTGCCGGCGACCACCGGGATCACTTCGGCGCCCAGCAGTTTCATGCGGAACACGTTGGCCTGCTGACGCTCGATGTCAGTGGTGCCCATGTAGATCACGCAATCCAGGCCGAAACGCGCGGCTACGGTGGCGGTGGCCACGCCGTGCATGCCGGCGCCGGTCTCGGCGATGATGCGTTTCTTGCCCATGCGCCGCGCCAGCAGGATCTGGCCGATGCAGTTGTTGATCTTGTGCGCGCCGGTGTGGTTCAGCTCTTCGCGCTTGAGGTAGATCTTGGCGCCACCGCAGAACTCGGTCAGGCGCTCGGCGAAGTACAGTGGGCTTGGACGTCCGACGTAGTCGCGCTGGAAGTAGGCCAGTTCTTCTTTGAACGCCGGATCTTCCTTGGCCGCTTCGTATTCGCGGGCCAGATCGAGGATCAACGGCATCAGGGTTTCGGCAACGTAACGGCCGCCGAACGAGCCAAACAGGCCGTTGGCGTCAGGGCCGTTACGCAGATCGGAGGTGTTCGAAGTCTGGGTCATGGTTCGCTCCAGCGGATTTCACGAGAAGACAATGGCGTTCACTCTACCCCTCACCTTCCAGGCTGAAAACCGATAAGATCGCCACAACCTGTCAGGAAAACTCACAGATATCATGAGCCATGACCTTCCGCCGCTGAACGCCCTGCGCGCCTTCGAAGCCACCGCCCGCCTGAACAGCGTCAGCCAGGCCGCCGAGCAGTTGCACGTCACCCACGGCGCGGTCAGCCGTCAGCTCAAGGTGCTTGAAGAGCACCTTGGCGTCAGCCTGTTCGTCAAGGACGGTCGCGGCTTGAAACTCACAGATGCCGGTATCCGTCTGCGCGATGCCAGCGGCGAGGCGTTCGACCGCTTGCGCAGCGTCTGCGCCGAGCTGACCCAAAGAACCGCCGACGCTCCCTTCGTGCTCGGCTGCTCCGGCAGCCTGCTGGCGCGCTGGTTCATTCCACGACTGGGAAGGCTGAATGCCGATCTGCCGGACTTGCGTCTGCACTTGTCCGCCGGTGAAGGTGATCTCGATCCGCGCCGACCGGGACTGGATGCGCTGCTGCTGTTCGCCGAGCCGCCATGGCCGGCGGACATGCAAGTCTATGAGTTGGCCAGCGAACGCATCGGGCCGGTCATGAGCCCATTGTTCGGCGGCTATCAACAACTGCAATCCGCACCGCCCGCTGCCTTGCTCGGCGAGCCCTTGTTGCACACGACCTCTCGCCCGCAAGCTTGGCCGAGCTGGGCACAGCAAAACGGCCTTGACGCCAAGGCGTTGAAGCTGGGGCAAGGTTTCGAACATTTGTATTACTTGCTGGAAGCGGCCGTCGCCGGGTTGGGCGTGGCAATCGCGCCGGAACCGCTGGTGACCGAAGACTTGAAGGCCGGGCGCCTGGTCGCGCCATGGGGTTTTTGCGAAACCCCGGCGCAACTGGCGTTGTGGCTACCCAAACGCGCCGCCGACGGGCGCGCCCGGCAATTGGCGCAGTGGCTCAGGAACGAGCTGCGCCAGGCGGATCACTCGCCGCGCTTGAACAGCAAGTAAGCGGCCAGCAGACCCAGCGCACCGACCGCCACACCGGCGGTCGTCCACGGATGTTCCTGTGCGTAATCGCGGGTGGCGATCCCGGTCTCGCGGGTTTTGACTTTGACTTCTTCGTAGGCATCGCTGAGCAGGCTGCGCGAATGTTTCAGCGCGCTTTCGGCGTTGCCCTTGAGCGCCTTGAGGGTCTTGCGCGACTCGTCCGAAGCGTCGTCTTTCAGGCTTTCCAACGACTTGAGCAGACTCTCGATCTCCGCTTCCATGCTTTGCAACGAGGCTTTGCGTAACGAGGTGTTGGCCATGGTGGCTCTCCTGCATTGGTGATGAGTGGCGTGTGTTGTTTGGGACTTCACCGGTTCTGGAAAGTGCAGAAAATCTGAACTCCGGTTTCTCCCGGCGACCGAAATCAACAGCGCAAATCGCTGCTAGGCTCAATTCCACACGTCAAGGAGATCGCCATGAGTGACCATCACACCTACAAGAAAGTCGAGCTGGTCGGTTCGTCCACCAGCAGCATCGAGGACGCCATCAACAACGCGCTGGCCGAGGCCAACAAGAGCATCAAGCATCTGGAATGGTTTGAAGTGGTCGATACTCGCGGCCACATCAAGGACGGCAAGGCTGCCCACTTTCAAGTGACCCTGAAAGTCGGGTTCCGGATTGCCAGCAGCTGAGTTTGGGCTACGCTTCTGAACTTGCGCGCTGGCCGAATGCCATAGGAATGGCAAAGCGCTACAGGGTGGACGCATCGAGTGAACTCGATGCCCGCCTCTTTTAATCCGACCAGGGAGTGCGACCGATGAAGAAGTTCATATTGGCAGTAGGTTTGTTGAGCCTTGCGGGTGGTGCGTTTGCTGCCGGCAAGCCTTGCGAAGAAGTGAAAGCCGAGATCGCGGCAAAACTGGACGCGAAACACGTCTCCGGTTATTCGCTGGAAATCGTCGATAAAGGTGCAGCAGCGGGCGGCAAGGTCGTCGGCAAGTGCGAGGGCGGCACCAAGGAAATCGTCTACAAACGCGGTTGATCGCGCCTGAAATGCAAAAGCCGACGCAATGCGTCGGCTTTTTTGTACCCGGCTATCTTTGTGCAGAACTATAAGACCTCAGCCCTTCATCACCTGTGCCAGCAATTCATAGGAATGCAGGCGATCGGCGTGTTCGTACAGATCGCAGGTAAAAATCAGCTCATCAGCCTGGGTCTGTTCGACCAGCACTTCCAGTTTCGCGCGAATTTTCTGCGGGCTGCCGACCATCGCCAGACCGAGGAAATCGCCCACCGCCTCACGTTCGTGTGGCAGCCACAGGCCGTCCATGGTTTTCACCGGCGGACGCTGCACCAGACTTTGCCCACGCATCAGCGCGAGAATTCGCTGGTACACCGAGGTCGCCAGGTAGTCGGCCTGTTCGTCGGTGTCGGCCGCCACAAGCGGTACGCCGAGCATCACGTACGGCTTGTCGAGCACCGCCGATGGCTTGAAGTGATTGCGGTAGACGCGGATCGCCTCGTGCATGAAGCGCGGTGCGAAATGCGAGGCAAAGGCGTAGGGCAAGCCGCGCTCGCCGGCCAATTGCGCACTGAACAGACTGGAGCCGAGCAGCCAGATCGGCACATTGGTGCCAGTGCCTGGCATCGCGATCACCCGCTGATCCGGCGTTCGCGGGCCGAGGAAGCGCACCAGCTCGGCCACGTCTTCCGGGAAATCGTCGGCGCTGCCGGAGCGCTCGCGGCGCAGGGCGCGGGCGGTCATCTGATCGGAACCTGGCGCACGGCCCAGGCCGAGGTCGATCCGCCCCGGATACAGGCTTTCAAGGGTGCCGAACTGCTCGGCAATCACCAGCGGCGCGTGGTTGGGCAGCATCACGCCACCAGAACCGACACGAATGGTCGAGGTGCCGCCGGCCAGATAACCCAGCAACACCGAAGTCGCGGAACTGGCGATGCCATCCATGTTGTGGTGCTCGGCAACCCAGAACCGGGTGTAGCCGAACTTCTCGACATGCTGCGCCAGATCCAGCGAATTACGCAGCGACTGGGCCGGGCTGCCGTTCTCGCGCACCGGCACCAGATCGAGGGTGGAAAACTTTACGTCGGACAGTTGCTTCATGAACCTGCATCTCCGATTGAGGGCGCCGGGTTTGTTCCTGACGAACGCAAACCTGCCCAATTCATAAGCGTGTTCTCTGCAATAAGGGCATATACCCGAGTTTCAATAGCCGATCTGAAATTTCCTACTAAAAAAGTCAACGATTCAGCCGGGCTGAACTTTGTTCCGGCGTCTATCCTCAGAAGCCTTGCAGGCAAAAACCACGACGGCGCGGCGTTTCGCGCCCGAATTGAAGGAGGCACACATGGCTATCGTGAAGAAGGCATCCGCACACTGGGAAGGTGACCTGAAAACCGGCATCGGCTCGATCTCCACCGAAACCGGCGTCCTGCGGGAAGCGCCGTACGGCTTCAAGGCCCGCTTCGAGGGCGGCAAGGGCACCAACCCGGAAGAACTGATCGGCGCGGCCCATGCCGGCTGTTTCTCCATGGCGTTCTCGATGATCCTCGGCGATGCCGGGCTGAAGGCCGAAAGTATCGACACCCAGGCCGAAGTCACCCTCGATCAGGTTGACGGCGGTTTCGCGATCACTGCAGTGAAGCTGATTCTCAAGGCGAAGATTCCTGGCGCCACCCAGGCGCAGTTCGAAGAACTGAGCAACAAGGCCAAGGAAGGATGCCCGGTGTCGAAGGTATTGAATGCGAAGATCAGTCTGGATGCGTCGCTGGTCAGCTGATCGACTTGAGCAGAATCAGAACCCGCCAGGCAAAAATGTGGTCGAATAAATGACAGCAGCTTTCGCGCATCGTCGTGCGCACTGCTCCCAGGAGCTTCAACCATGAAACGTTTTGCTTTGGCGGTTATCTGTGGCGTGCTGGCAACTTCGGCCTTTGCGGCACCCAAAGATTGCGAAGAACTCAGGAAAGAGATCGAAATCAAGATTCAGGCGAATGCCGTGCCCTCCTACACGCTGGAGATAGTCTCCAAAGAGGAAGCCGAAAAGCACGACGTCGCCATGATCGTCGGCACTTGCGAGAACGGCACCAAGGCCATCATCTACCAGAAGAACGACAGCTGATTCACGCTAGATGGCGCAGTAGGTGTCGCGATCCTCGGCGACGATTTCCCGCTTGGCGTTATACAGCCGGGCACTGGGCGTAAACATCAGGGAGCGACCCTCCAGCACGTAGCGCTGACCCGCTTCGAAATGGTCGAAGCGGATGGTCAGGTAGCACAGGCGCTCCACAGGGTCGTTCAACATGCCAGCTCCTCCACCAGGTGCCTCGAAATCGAAACGCACCAGCAACTCATGGCTGCCGGGCGTTACCTGGAAAAAACGTCCGTCAGTCAGGCGCTGCTTGTCGAGACGTTCGGCCATCAGCAGTTTTCCGCCCGGGGTCGGCGTCGAGAACTCGACCCAGGCCATGTTGGGGTCGACCGGGGGCATCGGCGTCTGACAACCGGCGAGCACACCGGCAACCAGCAACAGCATTGACTTGCGCATGATGAATGTCCGTGGATTCGGACATCCAGCATAACGCCGATCAGGTGCGCTGACAGCCTGCCGGTTTGCCCTGGCCGACTACATTTTTCTGCTGGTCATAGAGCTTGGCCCACGGCCGAAAACCGATGTAGCCAGCCTGGAGCTGATAGCGCTGGCCGGCGTTGAAGTCCGTGAATTTCAGGCTCAACTGGCAATCGCGCCACAGGGGCTCGGCGTCCGGGCCGATGTTGGTCGCTTCCACCGGAAACTGGTAGCGCACCTTCAGTTCATGGCTGCCGGGTTGTACCTCGAAGTAACGCTTGTCGACAGCGGCCTTTCTGTCGACTTCCAGCGCTTGCAGCGCCGTGTCCTGTTGCCGGGCGTCCAGATCGATCCAGGCTTGCGTGGGGTCAGGCGAAGGCATTCCGAATCCGGCACAACCGGCCAGCGTCAGCAGGCCTCCCGTCAGTATCAAGATGCGCATGGCGAAGCTCCAATGGGCGGGATAGTCTTGCGATCAGACTTTCCAGGGATGTTCTTATTGTGATCAGGCCGTTTCCAAGCCTTGGGTTACTTGATCGCGTTTTGCGGGTTTTGTTTCCGGGTGTGTTGTTTTTGTTGCTCAACGGTTGTTCCAGCGTCAGCTATTACAGCCAGCTGGCCAGCGGTCAGCTGCAATTGCTGCGGGCGCGGGAGCCGGTGGCCAAGGTGATTGCCGACCCGAACCGCGACGCAACGCTGCGCGCCCACCTGGCCCAATCGCAAAAGGCCCGGGATTTCGCCAGCCAACACCTGCACCTGCCGGATAACCAGAGTTATCGCCTGTACGCCGACATCCACCGGCCGTACGTGGTGTGGAACGTGTTCGCCACCCCGGAGTTTTCCCTGAGCCCGCAGAATCATTGCTTCCCGATTGCCGGGTGCGTGGCCTATCGCGGTTACTACAGCCAGAGTGCGGCGCGGGGTGAGGCGGCGATTCAGCGTCTGCAAGGCATGGACGTGTCGATTGGCGGCGTCGAGGCCTATTCGACCCTGGGCTGGTTCAACGACCCGATCCTCAATTCAATGATGGGCTGGGGCGACGAACGCTTGGCCACGCTGATCTTCCATGAGCTGGGTCACCAACGTTTCTATGTGAAGGACGACACCGAGTTCAACGAGTCCTATGCCACGTTTGTCGAGCAGGAAGGCACCCGCCAGTGGCGGGCGTTTCGTGGCTTGCCGCCAGAGAACGATGCCCAGCTCAAACGCCGCGATCAGTTCATTCAACTGATCCTCGATACCCGTACCCGGCTGGAAAAGCTGTACACCCAGTCGATGCCCGTCGAACAGATGCGTGAACGCAAAGCTGCCGAGTTCGAACGGTTTCGCCGGGACTATCGGGAGATGCGCGACGGCCAGTGGGCGGGGGACAAGCGTTATGACGCCTGGGTCAATGCGCCGCTGAACAATGCGCGATTGTTGCCGTTCGGCCTGTATGACCAGTGGGTGCCGGCGTTTGCTGCCCTGTTCAGGCAGGTCGGTGGGGATTGGCCGAGGTTCTATGCGCAGGTGGAGAAACTGGGTGAGTTGCCGGTGGCTGAGCGCAAAGCCGCGCTGAAAGCGTTGGTAGATTCGAAAGTCTGAGTGGCTGAAAGGACCTCTTCGCGAGCAAGCCCGCTCCCACATTGGTTTTGTGTTGAACACAGACCCAATGTGGGAGCGGGCTTGCTCGCGAAGGCTATCTGATCAGCGCTGCAAAAACGCCTGATGCAACTCAGCCAGGGTTTCAAAATGATAAGCCGGCGCCTCGGCGCTCAGCTCTTCATGACTACCGAAGCCATAACCCACGGCTGCCGCATCCAGACCGTTGCTGCGAGCGCCGATCAGATCGTGCTTGCGGTCACCGATCATCAGCGTGCTGGCCGGATCCAGCCCTTCCTCCGCGATCAGGTGGGCAATCAGCTCGACCTTGTTGGTGCGGGTACCGTCCAGTTCGCTGCCGTAGATCACCTTGAAGTGTTTGGCGAAATCGAAGTGCCGGGCGATTTCCCGGGCGAACACCCAGGGCTTCGACGTCGCGATGTACAGCTGCCGGCCCTGGCCTTTCAGGGTTTCCAGCAACGGCGTGACGCCTTCGAACACCCGGTTCTCGTACAGGCCGGTGACCTTGAAGCGCTCGCGATAGAAATTCACCGCCTCCCAGGCCTTGGCTTCATCGAAACCATAAAACTGCATGAACGCCTGCAACAGCGGCGGGCCGATGAAGTGTTCCAGTTTGGTCAGGTCCGGCTCATCGATGCCGAGTTTGGCCAAGGCGAACTGGATGGAGCGGGTAATGCCCTCACGCGGATCGGTCAGGGTGCCATCAAGGTCGAACAGTACGGTCTGGTAATGCATGAAAAATCCCGGGCAGTAGAGAGAAAAGTCAGAGCTGGTCGTAGCCTTCGGCCAGATGCAGGTCCTTGAGCTTCACGTAATTCGCCGCGCTGTAGGTGAAAAAGGCGTTTTCCTTGTCAGTCAGCGGGCGAATCTGTTTCACCGGGCTGCCCACGTACAGGAACCCGCTTTCCAGGCGCTTGCCCGGCGGTACCAGGCTGCCGGCGCCGATGATCACGTCGTCCTCGACCACCGCGCCGTCCATGACGATGCTGCCCATACCGATCAGCACGCGGCTGCCGACGGTGCAGCCATGCAGCATGACCTTGTGGGCGATGGTCACGTCATCGCCGATCAGCAGCGGGAAGCCGTCCGGGTTGAACGGGCCGGCGTGGGTGATGTGCAACACGCAGCCGTCCTGCACGCTGGTGCGCGCGCCGATGCGGATGCGGTGCATGTCGCCACGGATCACCGTCAGTGGCCACACGGAGCTGTCTTCGCCGATTTCGACGTCGCCGATCACCACCGCGGAGCCGTCGACAAAAGCGCCTTGGCTCAAGCGTGGGGTGTGATTCTGGTACTTGCGAAGGGACACGATTAGTTCTCTCTCTGTCGCCGATAGCTGCGGTGGGTGTCGATTGTAATTAAGATGGGCGCATGTTTCTTCCAGCCAAGGTGCAACCGTGAGCGTGAACAACCCTCTTCTGCAGTCCTACGACCTGCCGCCGTTCTCCGCGATCCGTGCCGAACACGTGCAGCCGGCCATCGACACCATCCTGGCCGACAACCGCGCCGCCATCGCCGAGATCCTCAAGACCCAGGGCCAGAACCCGACGTGGGCCGGGCTGGTGCTGGCGATGGACGAACTCAACGATCGCCTGGGCGCCGCCTGGAGCCCGGTCAGCCACCTCAATGCCGTGTGCAACAGCGCCGAACTGCGCGAAGCCTACGAGTCGTGCCTGCCGGCCCTGAGTGCCTACTCCACCGAGATGGGCCAGAACCGCGAACTGTTCCAGGCCTATGAAGCCCTGGCCAACAGCCCGGAAGCCGCCGGTTTTGACGTGGCGCAGAAAACTATCCTGGAACACGCCCTGCGTGACTTCCGCCTGTCGGGTATCGACCTGCCGGAAGCCGAGCAGAAGCGCTACGCCGAAGTGCAGAGCAAGCTGTCCGAGCTGGGCAGCCGCTTCTCCAACCAGTTGCTCGACGCCACTCAGGCCTGGACCAAGCACCTGACCGACGAAGCCGCCCTCGCCGGCCTGACCGATTCGGCCAAGGCGCAAATGGCTGCCGCCGCACAGGCCAAAGGCCTCGACGGCTGGCTGATCACCCTGGAGTTCCCGAGCTACTACGCGGTGATGACCTACGCCCAGGACCGTGCGCTGCGCGAAGAAGTCTACGCCGCCTACTGCACCCGTGCGTCGGATCAAGGCCCGAACGCCGGCCAGAACGACAACGGCCCGGTGATGGGTGAGATCCTCGACCTGCGTCAGGAGCTGGCCAAGCTGCTGGGTTTCTCCAGCTTCTCCGAGCTGAGCCTGGCGACCAAAATGGCCGAATCCAGCGATCAGGTGCTGAGCTTCCTGCGCGACCTGGCCAAGCGCAGCAAACCGTTCGCCGCCCAGGATCTGCAACAGCTCAAAGCGTACGCCGCCGAACAGGGCTGCGCCGATCTGCAAAGCTGGGACAGCGGTTTCTACGGCGAGAAACTCCGTGAACAACGCTACAGCGTCGCCCAGGAAACCCTGCGCGCCTACTTCCCGATCGACAAAGTGCTGGGCGGCCTGTTCGCCATAGTCCAGCGCCTGTACGGCATCGAAATCGCCGAACTGAAAGACTTCGACACCTGGCATCCGGACGTGCGCCTGTTCGAGATCAAGGAAAACGGCCAGCACGTCGGCCGCTTCTTCTTCGACCTATACGCCCGCGCCAACAAGCGCGGCGGTGCCTGGATGGACGGCGCACGCGACCGTCGCCGCACCCTCGACGGCGTGCTGCAAAGCCCGGTGGCCAACCTGGTGTGCAACTTCACCCCGGCCGACAGCGGCAAGCCTGCGCTGCTGACCCACGATGAAGTGACCACCCTGTTCCACGAATTCGGCCACGGCCTGCATCACCTGCTGACCCGTGTCGAGCATGCTGGCGTATCCGGCATCAACGGCGTGGCATGGGACGCGGTCGAGCTGCCGAGCCAGTTCATGGAAAACTGGTGCTGGGAGCCGGAAGGCCTGGCGCTGATTTCCGGTCACTACGAAACCGGCGAACCATTGCCGCAGGATCTGCTGGAGAAAATGCTCGCAGCGAAGAACTTCCAGTCCGGCCTGATGATGGTGCGTCAGCTGGAGTTCTCGCTGTTCGACTTCGAACTGCACGCCACCCACGGTGACGGCCGCAGTGTCGCGCAGGTTCTGGAAGGTGTGCGAGATGAAGTCTCGGTGATGCGTCCTCCGGCCTACAACCGTTTCCCGAACAGCTTCGCGCACATCTTCGCCGGCGGTTACGCGGCGGGTTACTACAGCTACAAATGGGCGGAAGTGCTGTCGGCAGATGCCTTCTCCAAATTCGAAGAAGACGGCGTGCTCAATGCCGACACCGGTCGCGCCTTCCGTGAAGCAATCCTGGCCCGCGGTGGCTCGCAGGAGCCGATGGTGCTGTTCGTCGACTTCCGTGGCCGCGAGCCATCGATTGACGCACTCTTGCGCCACAGCGGCCTGAGTGAGGACGCGGCAGCATGAGTGAGGCACCTGTGAAAACGAAAAAACGCTTTATCGCCGGGGCGGTCTGCCCGGCGTGCAGCGAGCCGGACAAGCTGATGATGTGGAGCGAGGACGATGTTCCGCACCGCGAATGCGTGGCGTGCGGCTACAGCGATACGCTCAATGCCCAAGGGTTGTCGGTTCCGAAGGAACTGGGCACGCGGGTCAACACCAGCGTGCTCAAGCCTGCACCGGACAAGACGGTTCAGGCAGTGCAGTTCTTCCCGAACCCGAAGCTGAAGAAAAAGCCTGACGAGCAACACTGATCCGGCACCACCTTCCACCGATTTCCGGCGGAAGGTGGTATTGGCTTAACACCTGTCCCCTGCACTTGCTTCGTAGGCTGGCCGTTTCCGCCACGCCTCGAAGGAAGTTGCCATGCCCGACACCAATCCCCTCCTGCAACACTGGACCCTGCCGCCCTGGCCGGCGATTCGCGCCGAGCATTTGCTGCCGGCGATCAACAGCATCATCGAAGACCACCGACGAATCATTGCGCAAGTGCTCGCCACTCAGCTGGAGCATCCTGGCTGGGACGATCTGGTACTGAGCATCGACGAAGCCGATGCCCGCATCGGTGAATTCCGGTCGATTCTCGAAACACTGTCCATGGTCAGATCCGACGATGCCGACTGGCTCGTGGAAAGCGCCAAGGCTCAACTCGCGATCAACCAGTATCGCTCCGAAAAAAACCGCAATCGCCCGCTGTACGATGCCTACCAGCGTCTGACGCAGAGCTCGATCGCGGCCAGTTTCGATGAGTCACGCAAGATCGTGCTGGAGCGGATACTGCGCAAATTCAGGCAGTCAGGTATCGACCATCCCACCGCGCAACAACAGGAACTGGCCCGGCTGAACCTTGAGATCGATGGCCTGGAATCCGTGTTTTTGACCCACCTCGAACGCTGGACCGAGACCTGGAGCAAACGGGTCAACGATATTGCACAGCTTGCGGGCCTGACCCCGTCGATGAAGGATCGTCTGGCACGCGCCGCCCGTGAGGCCGGACATGATGGCTGGCTGATTCGCCTGGACCAGAACACCTGCCAGCACATCCTCAAATACGCCGAGAATCGTGCCTTGCGCGAGGAATGCTGTGTGGCCTACGCGACCCGCGCCTCCGATCAGGGGCCACTGGCCGGGCGCTTCGACAACGGCCCGGTGCTGACGAAGCTGCTTGCCTTGCGCCAACAGAAAGCCCGCTTGCTTGGCCACGAAAACGCCGCGCAACTGAGTCTGTCAAAAAGCATGGCCGGAACGACGGCCTGGGTCAGGGATTTTCTCCAGTGCCAGGTGGCGCAATTGACACCCATCCTGGAGCAGGACGCAAAACAACTGGCCGCCTTCGCCCGGCAACAGGGAATCGACCGGGTCCAGCCATGGGATGAAGAATTTCTCGCCGAGCAATGGCGGCAGCAACAGTTTCCCGGAGCGCTGGATAACCTGCGCGACTACTTCGCGTTCGATGGGACCCTGCGCCGCCTCTGTCTTTTTTGCGAGCGCATGTTCGGAATCCGTATCGTCGAACAGGTCGGTGGGAAACACTGGCATGACGATGTGCGGCTGCTGGAAATCAGCGAGCATGAACAGGTCATCGGTTACATCTACCTCGACCCGTTTCACCGCAACAACGCTGCGGACTTCGCTGGCACCTCCACTCTACGCAACCGCCGTATCAACGCCGAAGGCCGACCGGCTCTCCCCATTGCCGTGCTGTACAGCAATTTCACACCGGCCACCGACGGCCATCCTTGCCGCCTCGAACTCAGTGAGTTGCGGGTACTTTTTCATGAATTCGGCCACTGCCTTCAGCACGTATTGACGCGCTCGCCCCATCACACCCTTTCCGGCATCCAGCAGTTGGGCCATGAGGCGGCGGAGTTTTCCGGGCAATTGTTCGAGCAGTGGTGTCTGTCGCGAGAGTTCGTGCTGTGGCTCGGCGCGCATTTCCAGACTGGTGAGCGCTTGAGCGCTGCACGGGTCGATGCGGCACTCTCGGCCACCGAGGCCCACTCCAGTCGGCAACAGGCCTTGATACTGATGGGAGCGATCATCGATTTCGAACTGCACGCCACCCACGGCGACGGGCGTTCTGTCGAAGAGGTTTGCGCCGACGTGCAGCGCACAATGACTCACCTGCAACTGCCCGACAGTCACCGCTTCGCCAATGGTTTCGATTACATGGTGACCCAGTACGACGCTTCGGTTTACGCCTATGTCTGGTCGGGGGTGCTGGCTCAGGAAGCGTTCAAGCGCTTCAGTCGTGACTGGGTGTTCAACGCGCAGACCGGCCGGGCGTTCCGGGAAACGTTCTTTGCGCCCGGTGCCGGGCGCCCGTTGCTGGAAGCGGTGGAGGGATTCGTTGGCCAGCCGATCAGTGAAGAACTGTGTGTCGGCCGGCCGATCAACCGGCGGATTACTTCAGATTAACGGTCTGGAACCAGCTCTTCATCGAGCAGGTAGCGAACGCACTGGTACTGCAATCGCCATTGGCCAGCGCGGTACGCAGCTTGTCGACGTCGGCCTGCATCACGTAACGCACGCCGTCCTTGAAGTGGCCGCTTTCACCGAAACCGCCCTGGGTCATTTCGTTCAGGGCGTCTTCCTTGCTCCAGCCCTGCACCACGATGCGGTACATCGCGGCCATCAGGCCGGTGCGGTCGGAGCCGTGTTTGCAATGCATCAGCACCGGGCCGTTGGCTTCGGCGGTCTGGATCGCACGCAGGGTCTTGAGGACATCGGCGTCATCGACATGATTGGTGCGATACGGCAATTGCACCTGGTTGATGCCCGGGGTTTTCAACCAGCTCGAGTCCGCTTCCGGCAGGAAGTTGATGACCGTGGCCACTTTCAGGTTTTGCAGCAACGGCACGGCACCGGCGTCAGGCAGCGCACTGCGGTAAAGCGTGGGCGACATCTGGAAGAAGTTGTATTTCATTTCGACCGGTTGTGCCCATTCCGGAGGGCGAGAAACCGGCGCATCTGCGGCATGGGCCGAAATCGAGCCGAGCAGGGCAAACAGCGAGAAACAGATCGCGGAGGAAAAACGCTTCAAGGACATGCTGTGCGGTGACCGTATGAGATTCGTCAGTGAGGGCGGCAGCTTGCGGGTTGTCCAGTCAAATCCCTGTGAGGCGATTGTCAAAGAAACGTGAAGCCGGAGAGTTCCTTCGTCGCAATCCTGGGCTTTTTTTCGGCTGAATCGGTTCATCCGGTTGGTTAGGCTGCTACCATTTGTCACATCATGTTGCAGACGCGTCCCCCTTTTCCGGGTCATTTCCGGCCACGTCGCAACCGACCACTCAAAAAGCCGTCCCCAGAAACGGCTGATAACCATCAATGCCTGATGAGGTGCACCCCCATGTCTGATCAAGATCGAGACAACCCGCGGCGTGAGTTCTTGCGCAAATCCCTGACCCTGATCCCGGTGGTCACCCTCGCCGGCACCGGCCTGGGTAGCAGCGTGCTGCAAGCGGCTCCCGAAAGCTCGCCAGCCCCGGCCCCTGCCAAATCGGTTGCCGCAGATACCAGCGCCTACCAGCCGAGCTACTTCACCGCAGAAGAGTGGGCGTTCATCAATGCCGCCGTCGCGCAGTTGATCCCCAACGATGCCCAGGGCCCCGGCGCTCTGGAGGCCGGTGTGCCGGAATACATCGACCGTCAGATGAACACCCCGTACGCCGCTGGTGCCCTGTGGTACATGCAAGGCCCGTTCAACGCCGACGCTGCGCCCGAGATGGGCTGGCAGAGCAAACTGGTGCCAAAAGAAATCTATCGCCTCGGCATCGCCGCCACGGATCAGTGGACAAAATCCCTCAACGGTAAAACATTTGCCGAGCAAGACAGCGCTACCCGAGACGATCTGCTCAAGCAGCTCGAAGCCGGAAAACCGCAATTCGACAGCGTTCCGGCGAAGATTTTCTTCAGCCTGCTGCTGCAAAACACCAAGGAAGGGTTCTTCTGCGACCCGATCCACGGTGGCAATAAGGGCATGGTCGGCTGGACCCTGATCGGCTTCCCCGGCGCCCGCGCCGATTTCATGGATTGGGTGGAACGCAACGAGCAATACCCCTTCCCGGCAGTTTCGATTCGCGGCGAGAGGGCGTGAGCATGGCAACGGTAATGAAGAAGGTCGACGCGGTGATCGTCGGTTTCGGCTGGACAGGCGCAATCATGGCCAAGGAGCTGACCGAGGCGGGCCTCAATGTGCTGGCGCTGGAGCGCGGGCCGATGCAGGACACCTACCCTGACGGCAACTATCCCCAGGTGATCGACGAACTCACCTACAGCGTGCGGAAAAAACTCTTCCAGGACATCTCCAAAGAGACCGTCACCATCCGCCACAGCGTCAACGACATCGCCCTGCCGAACCGCCAGTTGGGCGCGTTCCTGCCGGGCAATGGCGTCGGCGGCGCCGGCCTGCACTGGTCGGGCGTGCACTTTCGCGTCGATCCGATCGAGTTGCGGATGCGCAGCCACTACGAAGAACGCTACGGCAAAAGCTTCATTCCCAAGGACATGACCATCCAGGACTTCGGCGTCAGCTATGAAGAGCTGGAACCGTTCTTCGATTTCGCCGAAAAAGTCTTCGGCACCTCCGGCCAGGCCTGGACCGTGAAGGGCCAACTGGTCGGCCAGGGCAAGGGCGGCAACCCGTACGCGCCGGATCGCTCGAACCCGTTCCCGCTGGAAGCGCAGAAGAACACGGTTTCCGCACAGCTGTTCGGCAAAGCGGCCACAGAAGTCGGTTATAAACCCTACAACCTGCCTTCCGCGAATACGTCAGGGCCGTACACCAATCCCTACGGCGCGCAGATGGGCCCGTGCAACTTCTGCGGGTTCTGCAGCGGCTACGTTTGCTACATGTATTCCAAGGCCTCGCCGAACGTGAACATTCTGCCGGCGCTGAAACCGCTGCCGAATTTCGAACTGCGGCCCAACGCCCACGTGCTGCGGGTCAACCTCGACAGCACGAAAACCAAAGCCACCGGCGTCACCTACATCGATGGCCAGGGCCGCGAGATCGAGCAACCGGCGGATCTGGTGATTCTCGGTGCGTTCCAGTTACACAACGTGCGGCTGATGCTGCTCTCCGGTATCGGCAAGCCGTATGACCCGGTCAGCGGTGAAGGCGTGGTCGGGCGTAACTTCGCCTACCAGAACATGGCGACCATCAAGGCGTTCTTCGACAAGGACACCCACACCAACAACTTCATCGGCGCCGGCGGCAACGGCGTGGCGCTGGACGATTTCAACGCCGATAACTTCGACCACGGGCCACACGGCTTCGTCGGCGGCTCGCCGATGTGGGTCAACCAGGCCGGCAGCCGACCGATTGCCGGCACCTCCAACCCGCCGGGCACTCCGGCCTGGGGCAGTGCGTGGAAACGCGCGACCGCCGATTACTACACCCACCAGGTGTCGATGGACGCTCACGGTGCGCATCAGTCCTACCGTGGCAATTACCTCGATCTGGACCCGGTGTACCGCGATGCCTACGGCCTGCCGCTGCTGCGGATGACATTCGACTGGCAGGAAAACGACATCAAGATGAACCGCTTCATGGTCGAGAAAATGGGCAAGGTCGCGCAAGCCATGGGCCCGAAAGCCATTGCCGTGCTTGGCAAGAAAGTCGGCGAGCACTTCAACACCGCGTCCTACCAGACCACCCACCTCAATGGTGGCGCGATCATGGGCACCGATCCGAAGACCAGCGCGCTGAATCGCTACTTGCAGAGCTGGGACGTGCACAACGTATTCGTCCCGGGTGCCTCGGCATTCCCGCAGGGCCTGGGTTACAACCCGACCGGGCTGGTTGCCGCACTGACCTACTGGTCGGCGAAGGCGATCCGCGAGCAATACCTGAAAAACCCCGGCCCGCTGGTTCAGGCTTAAGGAGCGATGACCATGAAGACTTTCGTTATCGCGACCCTGGCGCTGCTTGGCAGCGTTGCCGCTCACAGTGCCGAAGTTGATCAATCCTTGATCAAGAAAGGCGAATACCTCGCCCGCGCCGGGGACTGCGTGGCTTGCCACACGGCCAAGGACGGCAAGCCGTTCGCCGGCGGCCTGCCGATGGAGACCCCGATCGGCACGATCTATTCGACCAACATCACCCCGGACAACACCGGGCTGGGAGGCTACAGCTTCGAGGAGTTCGACCAGGCCGTACGTCATGGCGTCGCCAAAAACGGTAGTACGTTGTACCCGGCGATGCCGTACCCGTCCTACGCCCGCGTCAGTCAGGATGACATGCAGGCGCTGTACGCCTACTTCATGCACGGCGTTGAACCGGTGGCACAGGAAAACAAGGCCAGCGACATCCCGTGGCCGTTGAGCATGCGCTGGCCGCTGATGGGTTGGCGCTGGCTGTTCGCGCCGAAGGTCGAGGACTACAAACCCGCGTCGGAGGATGGCGTCGTAAGCCGTGGGGCGTATCTGGTGGAAGGCCTCGGACATTGCGGCGCCTGCCATACGCCACGGGCCCTGACCATGCAGGAAAAATCCCTGAGCGCGGCCGAAGGCAGCAGTTTTCTGTCAGGCAGTGCACCGCTGGAAGGCTGGATCGCCAAAAGCCTGCGCGGTGACCACAAGGATGGCCTAGGCAGCTGGAGCGAAGAGCAACTGGTGCAATTCCTCAAGACCGGCCGCAGCGACCGCAGTGCGGTGTTCGGCGGCATGAGCGACGTGGTTACCCACAGCATGCAGTACATGACTGACGCCGACTTGACCGCGATTGCCCGTTACCTGAAATCGCTGCCGGCCAATGACCCTTCCGACCAGCCGCACCAGTACGACGAGAAAGCCGCCAAGGCCTTGTGGAACGGTGATGACAGTCAGCGTGGCGCCTCGGTGTACATCGATAACTGCGCGGCCTGCCACCGTACCGACGGCCACGGCTACACCCGGGTGTTCCCGGCGCTGGCGGGCAATCCGGTGCTGCAATCGGACGACCCGACGTCGCTGATCCACATCGTGCTCAAGGGCGGCACCCTGCCCGCGACGCATACGGCACCGTCCACTTTCACCATGCCGGGTTTCGCCTGGCGTCTGTCGGATCAGGAAGTCGCAGATGTGGTGAGTTTTATTCGTGAAAGTTGGGGTAACAAGGGCTCCGCCGTCACTGCGAAAGATGTTGCCAAGTTACGTACTGACGATATGACTACAACATCAGCCGGTGACCTTGGACAAGTAACAAGTCACAACTGAACGCAATAACCCCTGCATGACTAATCATGCAGGGGTTATTCATTCAATCGCTGTTACGGATTTGTAATACTGGCATAGGCTTTGGCCAGGGCAACAAGTTTTGCCCGATCCTGCTCACCGATTTCACCGTCACGATCCACATCGTGCTCCAGACGGCCAATGCTGAAGGTATGGCCGCCATCCCCGGAGGTCGCGGTAACAAAAATCGGGTCAACCAGCATCTCGGTCTGCACGCCAGCCTCGGCATCCCAGCCCAGTTCCTTACGTGCAAGTTGCATGGAAACCAGTGTATTGGGTTCCGATGGGCCGGGCTGCATCAGTTGCAGGAAAATACCGCGCGAATTAAAAAACGACATCATCAATTCCTTTTGTCTTTTATATATTCAAGTGCTGTGAAGCGGGGTGAATACTACGAACTTTAATAGCAAACGAACAGCCGACTTATGTTTCTTCAATTTGCACCATTACAACTTTACATCTAAACAAACTTACAACTAACCGTGCGTTTTATTGATGGACGGCCGAACGGTAGTGGATCATCCGCAACCTTGCAGATACTGTATGCATATACAGATCAAGGAAACCCGTGATGACCAGCCTCTTGCCCCCACGCGGCCGCGGCACCGCCACCAATCCGCACAACCGCTTCGCGCCGAGTCGTTCGGTGGCCGAGGACGACGGCTGGTTTCAGGAAGTGCCACTGACCCAGGGCACCGAAGTCAGTTTCGAGACGGCGAAAACCATCATCACCCGCAACACCTCGCCGGACCTGCCCTTCGACCGCTCGATCAACCCCTATCGCGGCTGCGAGCATGGCTGCATCTATTGCTACGCACGACCGAGCCACGCCTATTGGGACATGTCGCCGGGGCTGGATTTCGAAACGAAGCTGATCGCCAAGACCAACGCCGCCCAGGTGCTGGAGGAACAGCTTGGCAAGAAAGGCTATCAATGCGCGCCGATCAATCTCGGCTCCAACACCGACCCGTATCAACCGATCGAACGCGAACACAGAATCACCCGCCAGACCCTCGAAGTGCTGCTGCGTTATCGACATCCGGTGACCATCGTCACCAAGGGCTCGCTGATCCTGCGCGACCTCGACCTGCTTACCGAACTGGCGCAGCAACGGCTGGTGGCGGTGATGATCAGCCTGACCACCCTGGACGATGAACTCAAACGCATCCTCGAACCCCGTGCCGCAGCGCCCAAGGCCCGGTTGCGGGCGATCCGGGTGATGCGCGAGGCGGGAATTCCGGTCGGTGTGCTGTGCTCACCGATGATTCCGATGATCAATGACAGCGAAATCGAAAGCCTGCTGACCGAAGCCCACGCCGCCGGCGCCCAGAGCGCCGCGTACATGATGCTGCGCCTGCCGCTGGAAGTAGCGCCGCTGTTCGAGGAATGGCTCGAGGCGCATTACCCGCAGCGCGCCGCCCATGTGTTGAGCCTGATCCGCCAGAGCCGTGGCGGCGAACTGTACGACAGCCGTTTTGGCGCACGCATGCGCGGTGAAGGGCCGTTTGCCGACCTGCTCGCCCAGCGATTCGCCAAGGCGTTGAAACGCCTGGGACTCAATCACCGCGAAGGTTTCAATCTCGACTGCACAGCTTTTTGTCCGCCGGGTCGCCAGATGGCGCTGATTTAAGGAGGGAATGACTGGCCAGATTCACCCCAGTCACGTTTTTTGTGACCTGGAACACACGTTCTAGAGCGTTTCATTCAGTTTGAGTTAAGTTTCGGCGGTTACCGTGTTCATCGAGTGACTGACGGGTCAGGACGGCCCGGATGTTTTAAACAGCCACTGGCTTCATACCGGAATACACGGGAATGACTCCCCGAATCCGCCAAAGAGGATGAATCATGAGTGACAAGGATAAACAGCCGTTGGCTGCGTCGGCGCAAGCCGTCCCCGGGGCGGAATCCGCCGATGCAGCACTGCGACATATCGTTGACGGCTTTTTGCATTTTCATCATGAGGTCTTCCCACAGCAGGAAGAACTCTTCAAGAAACTCGCCACGGCCCAGTCGCCACGGGCGATGTTCATCACTTGCGCCGACTCGCGCATCGTTCCCGAACTGATCACCCAGAGCTCTCCCGGCGATCTGTTCGTGACCCGTAACGTCGGCAACGTGGTTCCCCCCTACGGCCAGATGAACGGCGGCGTTTCCACCGCCATCGAATACGCGGTACTGGCCCTTGGCGTGCAACACATCATCATTTGCGGCCACTCCGATTGCGGCGCCATGCGCGCGGTACTCAATCCGGGCAGCCTGGAAAAAATGCCGACGGTCAAAGCCTGGCTGCGCCACGCCGAAGTCGCGAAAACCATGGTGCATGACAACTGCAACTGCACTGACGAAAAAGAAAGCATGCCGATCCTCACCGAGGAAAACGTCATCGCCCAACTGCAGCACTTGCGTACCCATCCTTCGGTAGCCTCGCGCATGGCGAACGGTCATCTGTTCATCCATGGCTGGGTCTACAACATCGAAACCAGCGAAATCAAAGCTTACGACGCGGATCAGGGACGCTTCCTGCCGCTCGACGGCAGCCATCCGATTCCGGTGGCGACGCCCAAAGCGCGCTTCTGAATCCTCCTAAAAATCCGTGTGGTCTGATGCCGGTCGCTGTTCAAGCGACCCGGCTTCGCCACGCCTGAAGAAAACTTCGGGAGAGTCATCATGCGTGCGGCTCAATTGAAAGCGGTGTTGCCACGGGAGCTGCTCGCTTCAGTGGTTGTGTTTCTGGTCGCCCTGCCATTGTGCATGGGCATTGCAATTGCTTCAGGGTTACCGCCGGCCAAAGGTCTGATTACCGGGATTATCGGCGGACTGGTGGTGGGTTGGCTGGCGGGCTCGCCATTGCAGGTCAGCGGGCCGGCGGCGGGGCTGGCGGTGCTGGTGTTCGAGCTGGTGCGCCAGCACGGGATCGAGATGCTCGGGCCGATTTTGCTGCTGGCGGGTTTTCTGCAACTGCTGGCCGGGCGTCTGAAGCTCGGTTGCTGGTTTCGGGTCACGGCGCCGGCGGTGGTCTACGGGATGCTCGCGGGGATCGGCGTGCTGATCGTGCTCTCGCAAGTGCACGTGATGCTGGATGCCGCGCCGAAACCCTCCGGGCTGGACAACCTGACGGCGTTCCCTGGCGCAGTGGCGCAGGCCTTGCCGTCCTTTGGCTGGCAGGCCGGGTTGCTCGGGCTGTCGACCATCGCCGTGATGTGGCTGTGGGAGAAATTCCGCCCGCACTCGCTGCGTTTCATTCCCGGCGCGCTGCTCGGTGTCGGTCTGGCGACCGGCGCCAGTCTGCTGCTGGCATTGCAGGTCAAACGGGTTGAAGTACCGGCGAATCTGGCCGAAGCCATCGACTGGCTGAAGCCGGCGGACCTGCTGAGCCTGGCCGACCCGACGCTGCTGATCGCCGCGTTCGCCGTGGCCTTCATCGCCAGCGCCGAAACCCTGCTGTCCGCCGCGGCGGTGGATCGCATGCACAGCGGCCCGCGTTCGGACTTCGACCGTGAACTGTCGGCGCAAGGAGTCGGCAACATGCTCTGCGGGCTGGTGGGCGCGTTGCCGATGACCGGGGTGATCGTGCGCAGTTCTGCCAACGTCCAGGCCGGTGCGACCACGCGCTACTCGACGATTTTCCATGGTCTGTGGCTGCTGGCCTTCGTGCTGTTGCTGTCGAGTCTGCTGCAAAGCATTCCGGTGGCGAGTCTGGCCGGGGTGTTGGTCTACACCGGTTTCAAACTGGTGGACCTCAAGGCGTTTCGTGGCCTGGGGCGTTATGGCCGGATGCCGATGTTCACCTACGCGGCGACAGCGCTGGCGATCATCTTCACCGACCTGCTGACCGGCGTGCTGATCGGTTTCGGTCTGACCCTGGTGAAACTGGCGTTCAAGGCTTCGCGACTGAAGATCAGCCTGATCGATCTGCCGCAGGACGGGGAAATGGAATTGCGCCTGGTGGGCGCGGCGACATTCCTCAAGGTGCCGGCACTGACTCAGGTGCTGGGCAGCATTCCACCGGGCACGACGGTGCATGTGCCGCTCAACAACCTGAGCTACATCGACCATTCGTGTCTGGAATTGCTGGAAGAGTGGGGCCGGGCCAATGCGGCCAAGGGTTCGAAGCTGTTGATCGAGTCGCGCGGACTGAAACGCAGGCTTGAGGGGAGAATCCGCACCACTACCGGCATCGGTGCGGCAGGCTGAAAAAAACCTGGGGGAACAGAGCAATCTGTTCCCCCAAACGTTTGCGCCGAGATCAAGCCGCAGGCTGATCCAGTTCCAGGCCCACGCCCAGACGGCGGCTCATGCACGGCCAGCGCTTCCACGCCGCACCGGTGTCAGGGCTGCTGAGTTTTTCGCGGTAGGCTTCCACCGACTCCAGCGCAAAGCTGTCGTCGTCGAGCATGCTGTCTACCGCGTGGTGCACCACTTCATCGAGTTGATTGGCAAATTCCTCACCGAGCAACTGGTGAGCAATCAGATTGGCGACCGTCATGTCCAGGGGGATCAGTGGCTGGCCGAAATGCTTGATGTACAGGTCGTTGACCTCTTCGACAAAGCGGTGGGCCAGATAGGCCTCGTCCAGCAGACTGTCCAGGCCGACCGGCGGCTGGAGAAAGTACTGTTCGGCGATTTTCAGCACCGGTTTGATCTGTGACTCGATTCCCGCTTCCCTGGCGACTTCATTGGCTGCATCCAGCAGGTCTGGCACTTCATCGATGTAGGCGGCGACAAAACGCGTCAGCACGCCGTTGGCGTCGGTTTCCGGCAACTGGATGGCCGGGTGCAGGTGTTGCAGTTGATTTTCGAGCTGACGGGTCAGCTTTCCGGTTTCGATCTCGTGTTGTCGGGCTATGTGGATCTGCTCGCGCAATGCGGCGGTGTTCATGAAAACTCCAGGAAACAAGGCAATGAAATAGGGAAGACATAACTTAGCTGGCTTACGAAAAATGCTAAGACGCATTTGTCATAATTATTTCATCCTTGATACACCTGCGTTATATCGGTTTGCCACCACTCGTCTGCATCCTTCTCCATTCGTGCCCTGGAACGCAAGTGCCAGCTGTTTCATTCGATTTACGTGCGCACATTGCATTTTTCCGCCGCTGTCTATACTCGCCATTGAATGGAGTTAGCTGATGACGCCCGACTGCACCCGCAGCAAGGCCCGGCGATTCAAGTTCGTAGTCTGATGCAGCCGCTCCCTTGCCGCAGGCGAAAGCCGGCGGGATAACAAGAACGATAAGGGGAACCCGCAATGATGCGACATCCACACGTCTGGATGGGCCTCCTGTTGTGGTCGATTTTCAGCCAGGCCAACGCCGCCTGGACTGTGAATATGGCGCCTGGAGCGACTGAAATCAGTCACGCAGTATTCGACCTGCACATGACCATTTTCTGGATCTGTGTGGTGATCGGGATCATCGTCTTCGGCGCCATGTTCTGGTCGATGATGGTGCACCGCCGTTCTACCGGGCAGGTCGCCGCAAAATTCCACGAAAGCACCACCGTCGAGATTCTCTGGACCGTCGTCCCGCTGCTGATCCTGGTGGCGATGGCCGTTCCGGCGACCGCCACGCTGATCCGCATGTACGACACCAGTGAGCCGGATATCGATATCCAGATCACCGGCTACCAGTGGAAATGGCACTACAAATACCTGGGCCAGGACGTCGAGTTCTTCAGCAACCTGGCCACCCCCGCCGAACAGATCCACAACAAGGAAGCCAAGGGCGAGCATTACCTGCTCGAGGTCGACAAGCCATTGGTGCTGCCGATCGGCGCCAAGGTGCGCTTCCTCGTTACTTCCGCCGACGTGATCCACTCCTGGTGGGTGCCGGCCTTCGCGGTCAAGCGCGATGCGATCCCCGGATTCGTCAACGAAGCCTGGACGCGCATCGACAAGCCCGGCATCTACCGTGGCCAGTGCGCCGAGCTGTGCGGCAAGGATCACGGCTTCATGCCGATCGTGGTCGACGTCAAAGAGAAGGCCGACTACGAAAAATGGCTGGCCGACCGCAAGGCCGAGGCGGCGCAGCTCAAGGAGCTGACCAGCAAGGAATGGACCCTCGACGAGCTCAAGGAGCGCGGCGACAAGATCTATCACACCACCTGCGTCGCCTGTCACCAGGCCGAAGGCCAGGGCCTGCCGCCGATGTTCCCGGCGCTCAAGGGCTCGCCGATTGCCACCGGGCCGAAAGCCGATCACCTGCACCGCGTGTACTTCGGCAAACCGGGCACCGCCATGGCGGCGTTCGGCAAGCAACTCTCGGAAGTCGATATCGCAGCGGTCGTGACCTACGAACGTAACGCTTGGGGCAACAACAAGGGCGACATGGTCACGCCAAAAGAAGTGCTGGAGCTGAAACAGGCGGAAAGCAAATGAGCCGGTCTATTGCGTACTTCGTGAACCGGCCGGGGCGCCTTGCCCCGGCCTGCCAAGTCCACTCACTTGAAGGAGACCGGCCATGAGCGCTGTCATCGATGACCACGGTCATGCCGACCACGCCCACGGCCCCGCCAAAGGCCTGATGCGCTGGGTGCTGACCACCAACCACAAGGACATCGGCACGCTGTACCTGTGGTTCGCGTTCTGCATGTTCCTGCTCGGCGGCTCGTTCGCCATGGTGATCCGCGCCGAGCTGTTCCAGCCCGGCCTGCAGATCGTCGAACCGGCGTTCTTCAACCAGATGACCACCATGCACGGTCTGGTGATGGTCTTCGGTGCGGTGATGCCGGCGTTCGTCGGCCTCGCCAACTGGATGATCCCGTTGATGATCGGCGCGCCGGACATGGCCCTGCCACGGATGAACAACTTCAGCTTCTGGCTGCTGCCGGCGGCGTTCCTGTTGCTGGTGTCGACCCTGTTCACTCCCGGTGGCGGGCCGAACTTCGGCTGGACGTTCTATGCGCCGCTATCCACCACCTACGCGCCGGAAAGCGTGACCTACTTCATCTTCGCCATTCACTTGATGGGGATCAGTTCGATCATGGGCGCGATCAACGTGATCGCCACCATCCTCAACCTGCGCGCCCCCGGCATGACGTTGATGAAAATGCCGCTGTTCGTCTGGACCTGGCTGATCACCGCGTTCCTGCTGATCGCGGTGATGCCGGTGCTGGCCGGGTGCGTGACGATGATGCTGATGGACATCCACTTCGGCACCAGTTTCTTCAGTGCCGCCGGTGGCGGTGACCCGGTGCTGTTCCAGCATGTGTTCTGGTTTTTCGGCCACCCCGAGGTGTACATCATGATCCTGCCGGCCTTCGGTGCCGTCAGCCAGATCATTCCGACCTTCTCGCGCAAGCCGCTGTTCGGCTACACCTCGATGGTCTACGCCACCGCGAGCATCGCGTTCCTGTCGTTCATCGTCTGGGCGCACCACATGTTCGTGGTGGGCATTCCGCTGGTGGGCGAGTTGTTCTTCATGTACGCGACGATGCTCATCGCGGTGCCGACGGGGGTGAAAGTGTTCAACTGGGCCAGCACCATGTGGCAAGGCTCACTGACCTTCGAGACGCCGATGCTGTTTGCCGTGGCGTTCGTGATCCTGTTCTCCATCGGCGGTTTCTCCGGGCTGATGCTGGCCATCGCCCCGGCAGACTTCCAGTACCAGGACACCTACTTCGTGGTCGCGCACTTCCACTACGTGCTGGTGCCGGGGGCGATCTTCGGGATCTTCGCGTCAGCCTACTACTGGCTGCCGAAATGGACCGGCCACATGTACGACGAAACCCTGGGCAAGCTGCATTTCTGGCTGTCCTTCGTCGGCATGAACCTGACGTTCTTCCCGATGCACTTCGTGGGACTGGCGGGGATGCCACGGCGGATTCCGGACTACAACCTGCAGTTCGCCGACTTCAACATGGTCTCGTCGATCGGCGCGTTCATGTTCGGCGCCACGCAGATCTTCTTCCTGTTCATCGTGATCAAGACCATCCGTGGCGGCGAGCCGGCACCGGCCAAACCGTGGGATGGCGCCGAAGGCCTGGAGTGGAGCGTGCCGTCGCCGGCGCCGTATCACACCTTCACCACGCCGCCGGAAGTGAAATGAACCCTGTAGCCCTTGAGGGCCACCGCCATGGCTGACTCGATTTCGCTGAAGAAACTGGTGACCCGACTGTTGGGCGTGGTGGTGGCGATGTTTGTTTTCGGTTTTGCTTTGGTGCCGATCTACGACGTGATGTGCAAGGCGTTCGGCATCAACGGCAAGACTGCCGGGCAGTACGAGGGCGAGCAGGTTGTGGATAACTCGCGACAGGTGCGGGTGCAGTTCCTGTCGATGAACAACGCCGACATGCCTTGGGAGTTCTATCCCAAGGGTGAGGAACTGGTCGCCCATCCGGGCGGGGTGAACGAGATGATCTTCATCGCCCGCAATCCCACCGACAAGCCGATGAGCGCCCAGGCCGTACCGAGCATCGCCCCGAGCGAAGCGGCGGCGTATTTCCACAAGACCGAATGCTTTTGTTTTACCCAGCAGGTGCTGCAGCCCGGTCAGCAGATCGAGATGCCGGTGCGCTTCATCGTTGACCGCGACATGCCCAAGGACGTGAAGCACCTGACGCTGTCCTACACGCTGTTCGATATCACCGCCCGACATCCTCCGGTGGCTGCAAACACTGGCGGTTAAGCGTGCCCGATAAGGAGAACAATAAATGGCAACTCATGAGCACTATTACGTCCCGGCCCAGAGCAAGTGGCCGATCATCGCCACCTTCGGCATGGTCATCACCGTTTACGGCCTGGCCACCTGGTTCAACGATCTGAAGGCTGCACGCCCGGAATCCCACGGGCCGTACATCTTTTTCGTCGGCGGGCTGTTGCTGGCGTACATGCTGTTCGGCTGGTTCGGCGCGGTGATCAAGGAAAGCCGCGCGGGGTTGTACAGCCCGCAGCTGGATCGCTCGTTCCGCTGGGGCATGAGCTGGTTCATCTTCTCCGAGGTGATGTTCTTCATCGCCTTCTTCGGCGCGCTGTTCTACGTGCGGCACATTTCCGGCCCGGCGCTGGGCGGCGAAGGCACCAAGGGCATTGCGCACATGCTCTGGCCGAACTTCCAGTTCACCTGGCCGCTGCTGCACACGCCCGACCCGAAACTGTTCCCGCCGCCCAAGGAAGTCATCAGCCCGTGGGGCCTGCCGCTGGTCAACACGATCCTGCTGGTGAGTTCCAGCGTGACCATCACCATCGCCCACCATGCCCTGAAGAAAGGCCATCGCGGGGCGCTGAAAGTCTGGCTGGCGATTACCGTGCTGCTGGGTTGCGGCTTCCTCGCCTTGCAGGCCGAGGAGTACATGCACGCCTATCACGAACTGGGCCTGACCCTCGGTTCGGGGATCTATGGCGCGACATTCTTCATGCTCACCGGGTTCCACGGCGCCCACGTGACCATCGGCACGATCATCCTGTTCGTGATGCTGATGCGCATCATGAAGGGCCACTTCGACAACGAACACCAGTTCGGCTTCGAAGCCGCGAGCTGGTATTGGCACTTCGTCGATGTGGTGTGGATCGGCTTGTTCATCTTCGTTTACGTGCTCTGAAGGACAGAGCTACCAGGGCGCGTGCGACACCAGTTGGCCGCTGTAGAAACCCCAGGCAATCAAGCCGACGGTGCAAGCGGCCAATGCCACCCGAACACTCAAGGCGATGACCAGGCGATTTGAACTGCTGTCGTCCTTGACCAGGAAAAACAGGCCGCTGAACAGGCTGATCACCGTGGCAATCAGCATCAGGACGATAGCTGCTTTGAGCATGGGAAGACTCCGGGGGTACAGGCGATGCAATCAAGTATAGCGGTCGCATTCACTGCTTTTCTGGCGCGGCCATGAAGCGCTTCCGGCCGGGCGTCGTGCCGACGCTGGTGGTCGCCTTGCTGCTGCCGCTGCTGATTTCGCTGGGCTTCTGGCAACTGGGCCGGGGCGCGGAGAAAACCGCCCTGCTCGCCAGTTACGCCGAGCGCCGGGCCGCCGAACCGATGGCCAGCACCGAGCTGCTGCACAGTGCCGATCCGGCCTTTCGCCGGGTGCATCTGCACGGCCAGTTCGATGCGGCGCACAGTCTGCTGCTGGACAACCGGCAGCGGGACGGCAAGGTCGGCGTCGAATTGCTGCAACCGTTTCAGGATCAGCGCACCGGCCTTTGGATGCTGGTCAATCGCGGCTGGCTGCCGTGGCCGGACCGGCGCGTTACCCCGCAATTCAAGACACCGGCCGATGCCGTGAATGTCGACGCCTGGGTGTACGTCGCCCCCGGCGCGACCTTCCAGTTGCACGCCGACCCGGTCAGCAGCACCTGGCCGCAAACCGTCACCGCCGTCGAACCGGCCAAATTGTGGAAAACCCTCGAGCGCGACGGCTTCGCTTACGAGCTGCGCGCAGAACCCGGTCCCGCCAGCTATCAGGCCGACTGGCCGGTAGTCGCCATGGGCCCGGAAAAACACCTCGGCTACGCCGTGCAGTGGTTCGCCATGGCCACCGCCCTGTTCGGTCTCTACATCTATCTCGGATTGCACAACGCGAAGGAGAAACACCATGGGAGCGGCCATGAATCCACCCAGCATGTCTGAAGCCAAAGCCCCGGCCGGTCGCCGTCGCGGGCGCATTCAACTGCTGTTGATCCTGCTCGGCGTGATCGGCCCGATGATCCTCGCCACCGGCATGTACAAGTTGCAGTTCTGGGTCCCGGAAGGACGCAGCTATCACGGCGAACTGATCGGCAACGGCCAGAGCCGCGCCGACCTCGGCGTGACAGCTGACGAAGAACGCTGGCAGATGCTGGTGACTGCACCGAAGGACTGCGCGGTGGACTGCCAGCAGCTGGTGTACCTGGCGCGGCAGATCCAGATCGGCCTCGGCCGCGATGCCGGCCGCGCCAGCCACGCCCTCGCCGCCGCACAACCGCTGACGGCCGATTACGAAGCCAAGCTGACCCGCGAATATCCGCAACTGCAACGCTATCCGCTGGACGCCGCCGCATTCAGCAAGGCCACCGGCGACAAGGCCACGCCGCAGCTATGGATCATCGACCCCCACGGCAATCTCGTGCTGCGCTACGACCCGAGTGTTAAGGGCAAGGATCTGCTCAACGACCTGCGCCACCTGCTGAAACTGTCGAACATCGGATAAGGGCATCGTCATGGCCAAACCTGGATTTCGCCTCGCGCTGTTTGCCACCCTGCTGGCGCTGATCGTGGTGCTGCTCGGCGCCTACACCCGCCTGACCCACGCCGGCCTCGGCTGCCCTGACTGGCCGGGCTGCTACGGCTTCATCAGCGTGCCGAAAAGCGAAGCCCAACTGGCCCATGCCGAACTGCATTACCCGGACTCGCCGGTGGAGGCGCACAAAGGCTGGAACGAGATGATCCACCGCTACTTCGCCGGCACCCTCGGCATGCTGATCTCGATTCTGGCCGGTCGCGCGTGGGTCAATCGGCGGCATCCGGGGCAGCCGCTGAAACTGCCGCTGTTTCTGCTGGCGGTGGTGTTTGCCCAAGCGGCGTTCGGCATGTGGACGGTGACGCTCAAGCTCTGGCCGCAAGTGGTGACCGGGCATTTGCTCGGTGGCTTCGCGACCCTGAGCCTGCTGTTTCTGCTGACGCTGAGGCTGTCCGGCGTGCTGCCGGCGCTGACCGTGCCCAAGCGTCTGCAATATTGGGCCACCGCCGGGCTGCTGCTGGTGATCAGCCAGATCGCCCTCGGCGGCTGGGTCAGTTCCAACTATGCGGCGGTGGCCTGCATCGACTTCCCGACCTGCCACGGCCAATGGCTGCCGCCGGCGGATTTCGCCAACGGCTTTCACCTGACCCAGCACATCGGCCCCAACTACCTCGGCGGGCAACTCGACAGCGACGCACGCACGGCGATTCATCTGACCCACCGCATCGGTGCCCTGCTGGTGACGATTGTCCTGCTCGGTCTGGCGTGGCAACTGAAAGTCGTGGGCATGACGCGACTGGCCGGGCTGGTGCTGGTTGCGCTCGGCGCGCAGATCACCCTCGGTATCAGCAACGTGCTGTTTCATCTGCCGCTGCCGGTGGCCGTGGCGCACAACGCCGGCGGCGCAGCGCTGCTGCTGACCATGGTGCTGGTCAACTATCACGCGCGAACCAGTCTGGTCCGGGTCAAGCAACCGATGCTCGCACGCTGGCGCCTGAGCCCGCGTAAACCCTCGGCGGCGCCCATCACCCTAAAAGGAGAGACGCCATGGCGATTCTGATCGGCGAACGTCCCGCACAGGCGTTGTGGCGAGATTATCTGGAGCTGACCAAACCGAAAGTCGTGGTGCTGATGCTCATCACCTCGCTGGTCGGCATGTTCCTCGCGACCCGCGCCGGGGTGCCATGGACGGTGCTGGTGTTCGGCAATCTGGGGATCGCGCTGTGTGCCGGTGGTGCGGCGGCGGTCAATCATGTGGTGGACCGGCGCATCGATGCGGTCATGGCACGCACCCACAAACGGCCGCTGGCCGAGGGCCGGGTTTCGCCCACGGCGGCACTGACCTTTGCGCTGGTGCTGGCGCTGCTTGGTCAGGCCTTGCTGCTGACCTTCACCAACCCGCTGACCGCGTGGCTGACCCTGGCCTCGCTGCTCGGCTACGCGGTGATCTACACCGGTTTCCTCAAACGCGCGACGCCACAGAACATCGTCATCGGCGGCCTCGCCGGCGCCGCGCCGCCGCTGCTCGGCTGGACCGCCGCCACCGGCCACATCGGTGCCGAACCACTGCTGCTGGTGCTGATCATCTTCGCCTGGACCCCACCGCACTTCTGGGCGCTGGCGATTCACCGCAAGGAGGAATACGCCAAGGCCGACATCCCGATGCTGCCGGTCACCCACGGCGAGCACTACACCAAGGTGCACATTCTGCTGTATACCTTCGCCCTGCTGGCGGTCAGCCTGCTGCCGTATGTAATCCACATGAGCGGCGCGCTGTACCTGATCTGCGCCCTCGGGCTGGGTGCGAGGTTTCTGCAATGGGCCGTGGTGCTGTACCGTGGCACTCGGCCGCACGCGGCGATCAACACCTTCAAGTACTCTATCTGGTACTTGTTTCTGCTGTTCATCGCCCTGCTCGTAGACCACTACTTACTGTTGAACCTATGACTCGAACCCAGAAAACCGTCTTCATCCTCGTGGCCGTGATCGCGCTGATCCTCGGCCTGACCGTCAACAAAGTGCTGAGCGGCAAGGGCCAGGGCGACCCGACCGCGCTGATCGACGCCGGCATCATCCTGCTGCCACAGAGCCGCAACCTGCCGGACGTGACGATGACCAATCAGGACGGCCAACCGGTCACGGTCAACGAGCTCAAGGGCAAGTGGAGCCTGCTGTTCTTCGGCTACACCTTCTGCCCGGACATCTGCCCGACCACCCTCGCCCAACTGCGCCAGATCAAGAGCGAACTGCCGAAGGACGCTGTGGATAAATTGCAGATCGTGCTGGTCAGCGTCGACCCGAACCGCGACAACCCCGCGCAGTTGAAGCAGTACCTGGGCTACTTCGATCCACAGTTCATCGGCCTCACGCCGAAGTCGATCGAGGAGCTGCAGAAGGTGGCGAACGCGGTGAGCATTCCGTTCATTCCGGCGGATACCAGCAAGCCGAACTACACGGTGGATCACAGTGGGAATCTGGCGGTGATCGGGCCTGATGGGACGCAGCGCGGGTTTATTCGGGCGCCGTTGAACAACGCCAAACTGGTTGCGCAGTTGCCGGTGATGCTGAACCGCAAGTAAGAAGATCAAAAGCGCCCTCACCCTAACCCTCTCCCGGAGGGAGAGGGGACTGACCGAGTGATATTAAAGAATTACGCCGACGTGAAATTGCTGCTTGGAATCCATAATCGACTCAATCTTTCAGGTCGATGTAAGGCTCAAGACACCTCGGTCGGCTCCCTCTCCTGGGGGAGAGGGCTGGGCGGGCGGCGTTCCGATGAGGGGAGAGCTCACCGCGGGTCCAAAGCCGAACTCTCGGCCACAAAAAAGGGGACGCCAATGGCGTCCCCTTTTCATTGCAGCTATCTGAATCAGAACGCCGGCAACACCGCACCTTTGTACTTCTCGGTAATGAATTTCTTCACTTCCGGGCTGTGCAGGGCTTCAGCCAGTTTCTTCATGGCGTCGCTGTCCTTGTTGTCCGCGCGGGACACCAGGATGTTCACGTACGGCGAGTCGTTACCTTCGATGACCAGCGCGTCCTTGGACGGATCCAGCTTGGCTTCCAGCGCGTAGTTGGTGTTGATCAGCGCTAGGTCGACCTGGGTCAGCACGCGCGGGATGGTCGCGGCTTCCAGTTCACGGATCTTCAGGTCTTTCGGGTTTTCGGCGATGTCCTTGACAGTGGACAGGATGTTTTTCGAATCCTTCAGCTTGATCACGCCCGCCTTGTCCAGCAGCAACAGCGCACGGCCGCCGTTGGTGGCGTCGTTCGGGATCACCACGTTGGCGCCGCCTGGCAGGTCTTCGATTTTCTTGATCTTGCTCGAGTAGGCGCCCAGCGGCTCCAGGTGCACGCCGGTCACGGCCACCAGGCTGGTGCCCTTGGCCTTGTTGAACTCATCGAGGTACGGCTGGTGCTGGAAGAAGTTGGCGTCCAGACGCTTCTCGGCCACCTGCACGTTCGGCTGGATGTAGTCGGTGAAGACCTTGACCTTCAGATCCACGCCTTCTTTGGCCAGTGCCGGCTTCACGAATTCGAGGATTTCTGCGTGCGGCACTGGAGTGGCAGCAACGGTCAGGGTTTCAGCCTGAGCCGAAAAAGCGGCTACGGCAGCGAAAGCAGCGATCAGTTTTTTCATTCAGCTAACTCCTTTTGAGGTGCCCGTGTGGCACCTGCCAGCGAATGGCCGGCTCATTTTTTGATTACCAAACCGGGTTATTTGCGCGAGAAATGCACGACCAGCCGATCGCCGACCATTTGCAGCACTTGCACCAGAATCAGCAGCAACACCACGGTGACGATCATCACGTCGGTCTGGAAACGCTGGTAACCGAAACGGATTGCCAGGTCACCCAAACCACCGGCGCCAACCACACCGGCCATCGCCGTGTAGGAAACCAGTGTAATCGCCGTCACCGTAATCGCTGCGAAGATGCCCGGACGGGCCTCCGGCAGCAAGGCATTCATGATGATCTGGCGAGTGGTCGCGCCCATGGACTGGGTCGCTTCGATGATGCCGCGATCGACTTCACGCAGGGCGGTTTCCACCAGACGCGCGAAGAACGGCGTTGCACCCACGACCAGCGGTGGAATCGCACCGGCCACACCCAGCGAGGTGCCGGTGATCAGCACGGTGAACGGGATCATCACGATCAACAGAATAATGAACGGCAGCGAACGCAGGATGTTCACCACCAGCGACAGCAGTGCGTATACGCCCTTGGCTTCGAGCAACTGACGCGGGCTGCACAGGAACAGCAACACGCCCAACGGCAGGCCGAGCAGGACGGTGAACAGCAGCGAACCGCCGAGCATCATCATGGTGTCGCCGGTGGCCAGCCAGATTTCGTACCAGTCGATATTGGTGAAGAAACTCATCAGGTCTGCCATTAGCGCAACACCTCCATGTGAACATCAGCGGCGGTGAAGCGGGCAAAGGCCGCTTCCATGTCGCCACCGGTGACGGCGAGGGTCAATTGCCCGTAAGGAATATCTTTGATGCGGTCGATACGACCGGCCAGGATGCTGTAGTCCACACCGGTTTCCCGGGCGACGGTTCCGAGCAACGGCGCGTAGGTCGCTTCGCCCTGGAAGGTCAGACGCACGATGCGGCCCGGCACGTGAGCGAAGTCATCGCGCTGTTCGCTTTCGTCGATCTGCTCGTCTTCCTGCACGAAACGCTTGGTGGTCGGGTGTTTCGGATGCAGGAACACCTCGGCCACCGAACCTTGTTCGACGATCACGCCGGCGTCCATCACCGCCACCTGATCACAGACACGGCGGATCACGTCCATCTCGTGGGTGATCAGCACGATGGTCAGCTTCAGCTCACGGTTGATCTCGGCCAGCAGTTGCAGGACCGATGCAGTGGTCTGCGGGTCGAGGGCGCTGGTGGCTTCGTCGCACAGCAGGATTTTCGGCTTGGTCGCCAGGGCGCGGGCGATGCCGACGCGCTGCTTCTGGCCACCGGACAACTGAGCCGGGTACTTCTTCGCGTGGTCGGACAGGCCGACCCGCGCCAGCAATTCGGCCACACGCTGGTCGATCTCGGCGCGGGACAGTTCACCGGCCAGGGTCAGCGGCAGCGCGACGTTGTCGGCCACGGTCTTGGATGCCAGCAGGTTGAAGTGCTGGAAGATCATCCCGACCTGCTGACGGAAACGGCGCAGGCCGTTGGCGTCCAGCGCGGTGACTTCTTCGCCGTCGACGATGATCTTGCCGCCACTGGAATCTTCCAGGCGATTGATCAGACGCAGCAGGGTACTTTTTCCCGCGCCGGAATGGCCAATCAGGCCAAACACCTGACCGTTCTCGATGGAGAGACTGGTCGGATGCAGCGCGGTGATGTCCTTACCGGCGACGCGGTAAGTCTTATGGACGTTTTGAAACTCGATCACGTAGCGAACCTTGTGGGGCGCGTTGGAAAAGGATCAGCGGTTAGCCGGGCGCGCATTTTAGCCTGTCCGTATAGAGGTTCTTAGCATTTATTTCGCAATTAACCTTCGATTTGGCAATAACAGGATCAAAGGTCATAAAAAAGGAACGCCCAAAACCCTCGTCAGTCACTAGGTAAGCGACTTGAAAACCCTGGGTGCCGTGCCCGGGAACCACTCAAGCGTCCCGGAGCAACGCCGGGGCAGACAGGAGTTCACGACTGATGAGTACGAAAAAACCTGCCACAGACAAAAGCCAGATGGCCGGCACCGACACCCCGGATCGCGCCAATACCAACGCCAAACTCGACAGCCTGGAAAAATTCCGTTCCGACGCCACCGGCCAGGCCCTGCGCACCAATCAGGGCGTGAAGGTCGCGGACAACCAGAACACCCTCAAGGCCGGGCCACGAGGGCCGTCGCTGCTGGAAGACTTCATCATGCGTGAGAAAATCACGCACTTTGACCATGAGCGGATTCCCGAGCGCATCGTCCATGCCCGCGGTACCGGGGCCCATGGTTTCTTTCAGACCTACGAGAATCATTCGGCGTTGACCAAGGCCGGTTTCCTGCGGGATCCGGGAAAGAAAACACCGGTGTTCGTGCGTTTTTCCACGGTGCAAGGGCCACGGGGCTCCGGCGATACCGTGCGCGACGTGCGCGGTTTTGCCGTGAAATTCTTCACCGACGAAGGCAATTTCGACCTGGTCGGCAACAACATGCCGGTGTTCTTCATTCAGGACGCGATCAAGTTTCCCGACTTCGTCCACGCCGTGAAACCCGAACCGCACAACGAAATGCCTACCGGCGGCTCGGCTCACGACACCTTCTGGGACTTCGTGTCGCTGGTGCCGGAATCGGCGCACATGGTCATCTGGGCCATGTCCGACCGGGCCATCCCGAAAAGCCTGCGCAGCATGCAGGGTTTCGGCGTGCACACCTTCCGGCTGATCAACGCCGAGGGCAAATCGCGCTTCGTCAAGTTCCATTGGCGCCCCACCGCCGGCACCTGTTCGCTGGTGTGGGACGAAGCGCAGAAGCTGGCCGGTAAAGACACCGACTACCATCGGCGCGATCTCTGGGAGGCCATCGAGACCGGGGACTATCCGGAATGGGAACTTGGCGTACAGGTCATCGAGGAGGAAAACGAGCACCACTTCGATTTCGACATCCTCGACCCGACCAAACTGATTCCCGAGGAAATCGTCCCGATCACACCGCTGGGCAAGATGACCCTCAACCGCAACCCTGACAATTTCTTCGCCGAAACCGAGCAAGTCGCGTTCTGCCCCGGCCATATCGTGCCGGGTATCGACTTCTCCAATGACCCGCTGCTGCAAGGTCGGCTGTTTTCCTACACCGACACGCAGATCAGCCGACTCGGCGGGCCGAACTTTCATGAGCTGCCGATCAATCGTCCGGTGGCGCCCTTCCACAACGGCCAGCGCGATGCCCAGCACCGCACGGTGATCGACAAGGGTCGTGCGTCCTACGAGCCGAACTCGATTGATGGCGGTTGGCCGAAAGAAACACCACCGGCCGCCCAGGACGGCGGGTTCGAGAGCTATGCGGAGCGCATCGACGCCAACAAGATCCGCCAGCGCAGTGAGTCGTTCAGCGATCACTTCTCCCAAGCGCGACTGTTCTTCAAGAGCATGAGCAAGCACGAGCAGGAACACATCATTTCGGCTTACAGCTTCGAACTGGGCAAGGTCGAGCGCGAGCACATCCGGGCCCGGGAAGTGAACGAGATTCTGGCCAACATCGATCTGGAACTGGCCAAGCGCGTGGCACACAACCTTGGGTTGCCGGCGCCAGCCAAAGGGACGGTCGAGGTGCGCAAGACATCACTGGACCATTCGCCGGCACTGAGTCAGGCCAACCTGTTGCCGGAGAACATCAAGACGCGAAAAGTGGCGATTCTTGCGGCCAATGGCGTCGATGGTGCAGCGATCGATGCGATGAAGAAGGCTCTGGCGGCAGAAGGTGCGCATGCCAAATTGCTCGGGCCGACCTCGGCGCCGTTGAAGACGGCCGATGGCAAAAGCCTCGCGGTGGATGCGTCGATGGAAGGTTTGCCTTCGGTGGCGTTCGACGCGGTGTTCGTGCCGGGTGGCGCGGCGTCGATCAAGGCCATGAGCGGTGACGGCGTGGCGTTGCATTACCTGCTGGAGGCATACAAACACTTGAAGGCGATTGCGCTACATGGCGAGGCCAAGCAGTTGCTGGATGCGTTGAAGCTGGAGGCGGATGCCGGGTTGATCGAGGGCAAGGATGTGAAAGCGCTGACCAAGCCGTTCTTTGCGGCGATCGGGCAGCATCGGGTCTGGGATCGGGAGGCGAAGGCCAAGGCAATTCCAGCTTAAGGATGTTGGTTGACTGAAAGGACGCCTTCGCGAGCAAGCTCGCTCCCACAGGGTTCACGCTGTACCTGTGGGAGCGGGCTTGCCCGCGATGCTTTTTAAGGTTTGCGCGGGCTTAGAACCATCTGTGCCGGGACTGTGCGCAGAATCTGCTTCTCGATCTGCAGATCGAAATCCGGATCGAGCTTCTTCACGCGCTTGGTGATCAACGTCGCCAGCCACGGATAATCATTGGTACGCGGTGCCTGAATGCTCACGGCACAGTCGTAATTCACCACATCGGCGGCGATCGCATCGAGTTGACGGCGAAGTTTGCGGCTATCGGTGATGTTCAACGCAACCGTGGTGCTCTCGGCAGTCGGATCGATCACCTTGGCTTTCGGCTTGGCCTCGGCGGCCAGGAGCGCCGCTTCGGCTTTTTCCAGCTCAGCCTTGCGCGCCTCGGTGATGGCGCCGTTGACGCCACCGGTCAGCGCCGGGGCCTTGGGCATCAGCGCGCGGGCACGGGCCAAAGCGGTTGCGGCAGCATTCACATCGCCCTTTTGCAGGACGATCTGGCTGCGGCGCAGATAGGCTTCGGCCAACTGGCGCTGGTATTGCTCAAGGGACTGATCGTTGGGCGTTTCGGCCTGCAAGGCTGCCAACTGGTCTTCGGCAGTGGCCAGTTCGCTGCTGGCCAGGCTTTGCTCCAGCTGTGCGATGGCCGTGGCCCGCGCATCGGGGGCTTCGGCCACCGGCGGCGTGCTTTGGCAGGCGCCCAGCAGCACTGAAAATGCGACAAGGAGCAGATAACGGGAGGCGAACGGCTTCATTCCTGCGACTCTCTATTTGCGCAAAAAACGAGCAAGTCTACACCCCTCGACGGGGCAGAACAAAACTCAGCAGAAACAGTGCGGCCGCCGTCACAACGATTGACGGGCCGGCCGGGGTGTCCTTGAACCAGGACAGCGCCAGCCCGCCACACACGGCGAGCATGCCCAGCAGGCTCGCGCCCAGTGCCATCTGCTCCGGCGAACGGGCGTGACGTTGTGCCGCAGCTGCCGGGATGATCAACAGCGACGTAATCAGCAATACACCGACGATTTTCATCGCCACAGCGATCACCACCGCAATCAACAGCATCAGCGCCATGCGCAATCCGGCTACCGGAAGGCCTTCGACCCGGGCCAGTTCTTCGTGCACGGTGATCGCCAGCAGCGGCCGCCACAGCGTCACCAGCAACACCAGCACCGCCGCGCTGCCTCCGAGGATCCACGCCAGATCGGTCGGGCTGATCGCCAGCAAGTCGCCGAACAGATAGGCCATCAGGTCGATCCGCACTTCATGCATGAAGCTTAGTACCACCAGCCCGAGAGAGAGTGTGCTCGGCGCAAGAATGCCCAGCAACGTGTCGGACGCCAGCGGCTGACGCTGTTGCAGAGTCACCAGCAGCACCGCCAGCAGCAGGCAGCCCACGGTGACCGCGACGGTCGGGCTGACATCCAGCAGAAAGCCCAGCGCCACGCCGAGCAGTGCGGCGTGGGACAGGGTGTCGCCGAAATAGGCCATGCGCCGCCAGACCACGAACGAGCCCAGCGGCCCCGCGACCACCGCCAGCGCCAGACCTGCAAGCAGGGCGTAGAACAGAAAATCAGCCATGCTTGCAGCTATCTCCGTGAACGTGAGGTTGGCCTTTTACAGGCCCCTTGACCACCGAGCCGTGCAGGTCGTGGGCGTGGTCGTGATGGTGGTGATAGACCGCCAGGCTTGGCGCGTGATTGCCGAACAGCTCGACAAAGGCCGGATCGCCACTGACCTGCTCGGGATGCCCGGAGCAGCAGACGTGACGGTTGAGGCACACCACCTGATCCGTGGTGCTCATCACCAGATGCAGATCGTGAGAGACCATCAACACGCCGCAACCGTGGCGGTCGCGCAGCCGGGTGATCAGGCTGTACAACTCGGCCTGCCCGGCGACGTCGACACCCTGCACCGGCTCGTCGAGCACCAGCAGCTCCGGCTCGCGCAACAGCGCCCGGGCCAGCAAAACGCGCTGCATTTCACCGCCGGAAACGCTTTGCACCGGGCTGTCGATGACATGCTCGGCGCCGACTTCCTTGAGTGCCGCCAGCGCACGCGGGCGGTCAACGCCCGGCACCAGCCGCAGGAAGCGCAGGACGGACAGCGGCAGGGTCGGATCGACGTGGAGCTTTTGCGGCATGTAGCCGACGCGCAGTTTCGGTTTGCGCCAGACGCTGCCGCTATCGGGTTTCAGCAGCCCGAGCACGGCGCGTACCAGCGTGGTCTTGCCGGCGCCGTTGGGGCCGATCAGGGTGACGATCTGCCCCGGCTCGACGCTCAGGTGAATGTTGTCCAGCACGTTCTGCCCGGCAAACCGGACAGCCACCTGCTCCAGACGGATCAACGCATCGCTCATCAAGCCCCCCGGCAACCGGAGCAGAGGCCGACCACTTCGACGGTCTGGGCCTCGACGATGAAGCCGACGTCCTTGGCGCTGTGGACGATCGCGTCGCTGATGGTTTTTTGCTCAAGCTCAATGGCCGCGTGGCACTCGCGGCAGATCAGGAACTGGCCCTGATGCGAATGCTTCGGGTGAACGCAGCCGACAAAGGCGTTCAGCGAGGAGATGCGGTGTACCAGACCGTTTTCCAGGAGGAAATCCAGCGCGCGGTACACGGTCGGCGGCGCAGCGCGGCGGCCGTCCTGCTCGCTGAGCACAGCGAGGATGTCGTAGGCACCCAGCGGCTTGTGGCTCTGCCAGACCAGTTCCAGCACCCGCCGACGCAATGCGGTCAGGCGCAGGCCTTTCTGTGCACACAAGGCATCGGCCTCGGACAGGGCGCTGTGAACGCAGTGCGAGTGGTCGTGGGGACGGCTGGCAATCGGTGTAATAGGCATGAGCGGCGACGAGTTTGGTTAGAGACGTTATTATGTTACCCGTTCTCGCCTCCTTGAGTGGTCATCGTGTCCCGACTTTTTTCTGTTTTTGTGGCCTTTGTCGCCAGTTTTCTGCTGATCGGTTCGGCTCAGGCCGAAGTCAGAGTCCTCACCAGCATCAAGCCGCTGCAACTGATTGCCGCTGCGGTGCAGGACGGCGTGGCGATTCCGGAAGTGTTGCTGCCGCCGGGAGCTTCGCCGCATAACTATGCGTTGCGCCCGTCCGACGTGCGCAAGGTGCAATCGGTGGACCTGCTGTACTGGATCGGCCCGGACATGGAAGGTTTCCTGCCCCGCGTGCTGAACGGTCGTACGCTGCCGAGCGTCGCCGTGCAGGATCTGCCGGGCATGAAGCTGCGCCGCTTCGCCGAAGACAGCCACTCCCATGCCGAAGATGCCGACGAGCATGATCACGATCACCGTCCAGGCACCCTCGATGCGCATTTGTGGCTATCGCCGGTGAACGCGCGGGTGATTGCCGACAAGATGGCCGCTGACCTGAGCGCTGCCGACCCGGCCAATGCCGAGCGCTACCAGAGCAACGCCAAGGCGTTCGACGAGCGTCTGGATGCACTGGATCAGCGTTTGAAGAAGCGTCTGGCCAGCGTTGAAGGCAAACCCTACTTCGTCTTTCACGAAGCCTTCGATTATTTCGAAGATGCTTACGGCCTGAAACACACCGGTGTATTCAGCGTGGCGGCGGAAGTACAGCCGGGCGCCCAGCATGTGGCGGCGATGCGCGCGCGGTTGCAGGAAGTCGGCAAGACGTGCGTGTTCAGCGAGCCACCGCTGCGTCCACGTCTGGCGGAAACCCTGGTGGCGGGCCTGCCGGTGAAGCTGGCGGAACTGGATGCACTGGGCGGGTATACGCCAGCGACGGCTCAGGGTTATGAGCAAGTGCTGGAGAAGCTGGGGAATGATCTGGCGGGTTGCCTGGAATCGCTCTGATACAAAAAAACCGCAGCCTGCACAGGCTGCGGTTTTTTTCTTTTACAGGGCAAACGGCAGCGGTGTGTTGACCTGCTGACGCTGCGCCAGCCGCTGCTCGAACTCTTTCGGATCGTGAATCAGCACGTCCTGCCCGGCGAACGATTCCGCCGCGATCAACCGCGACAGCCAGAACCGCACGCACGCCACGCGCAACATGGTCGGCCACAGTTCGGCCTCAGCTGCCGTGAACGGACGCAGTGCCGCGTAGGCACCCAGGAAGGCCCGCGCCCGAGGGCCGTCAATCAGGCCATCATCGTCCGAACACCAGTCGTTCAAGGCAATCGCCACGTCGTAGAGCATCGGCCCGGAACAGGCGTTGTAGAAGTCGATCAGCCCGGTCAGGTGCGTGCCTTCGAACATCGCGTTGTCACGGAACAGGTCAGCGTGGATGTTCGCCCGAGGCAGCGCGAGAATTTTCTCTTTCTGTTGAGTGATTTCGTCCAGCGCCTTTTGCAGCAGCGCACGCGGCTCGTCGCTCAGGTGCGAGAGAAACTCGGTCCCCTCCTCCAGCATCCAGTCCAGGCCACGATCGGTCTTGCGCTTGATCATGCTGTCGCCCTGGGTTGCCAGGTGCAGGTGCGCCTGCAAGTCACCGACCTGCGCGCAATGCTGGGCATTGGCCTGTTTGATGTGCTTGCCGGCCAGGCGCGGTTGCAGCAGTGCCGGTTTGCCTTTCAGCTCGCGCAGGGCCACGCCATCGGTGGTGCGCAGCGCGTAGGGCACCGGCAGGTCGGCTTCGTGAAGGACGTCGAGAAGGTCGATGAAGAACGGCATTTCCTGCACCGGGCCGCGCTCGACCAGGGTCAGGACGAACTCGCCCTTTTCCATGCTGATGAAGAAGTTGGTGTTTTCGCTGCCGGCGGCGATCCCCTGGAAATCGAGCAGACGGCCGAGCCCGTAAGGGGCGAGAAAGGTTTCCAGCTCGGGCCGAGCCAGGGGGGTGAACACAGACATGGTTAAAAACTGCTCAGTTCTGGCGCCGCCATCGAGCGGCGCCGGTTGAAATTAAGAAACTACTTCCACTCGAAAATCTTCCACGCCGGGATCAGCATATCCGGCTGGTCCGAGCGGATGAAGTTTGCATCAGTACCGTCCGCACGCACCAGGAAATAGGGCGGGAAACCCTTCTTGGTCACCTTGATCGCGTACAGGAAACCGTTCTGCCGGTACTCCTGAATGGTCTTGTCACCCTCGGTGCGGATGGTGACTTCCGGCTCCGCTGACGGCGCATCATCCGCCGCGATCGCAGGCAAGGGTGAGACAGCAATCAAACTGACCAGCAGCAAGCGATTTAACGTACGCATGATAACCTTGTCCCTTTGTCGTCAACGGTCCCGCTATTCTAGCGCCGGACCCGCCGAAAAGGTTGATCCTGCTCATGAGCCAAGCCCCCCTCGTCCTGGTGGACGGTTCGTCTTACCTGTACCGCGCCTTTCACGCGCTGCCACCGCTGACCACGTCCAAAGGCCTGCCGACCGGTGCGGTCAAGGGCGTGCTGAACATGCTCAAGAGCCTGCGCAAGCAGTATCCGGACAGCCCGTTCGCCGTGGTGTTCGACGCCAAGGGCGGGACATTTCGCGATGAGATGTACGCCGAATACAAAGCCAACCGCCCGAGCATGCCCGACGACATGCGCCTGCAGATCGAACCGCTGCACCAGAGCGTAAAAGCCCTCGGTTTCCCGCTGCTGTGCGTCGAAGGCGTGGAGGCCGATGACGTGATCGGCACCCTGGCCCGCAGCAGCGCTGCCGCCAACCGCCCGGTGATCATCTCCACCGGCGACAAGGACATGGCGCAACTGGTCGACGGCCACATTACCTTGGTCAACACCATGTCCGGTAGCTCGATGGACGTGGAGGGCGTGAAGGAGAAATTCGGCGTCGCTCCGGAGCAGATCATCGATTATCTGGCCCTGATGGGCGATTCTTCCGACAACATCCCCGGCGTTCCCGGCATCGGGCCGAAAACCGCGTCCGGCCTGCTGGTCGGCGTCAACGGAGGCCTGACCGAGCTCTACGCGCAACTCGACATCGTGCCGACCCTGCCGATCCGTGGCGCCAAGACCCTGCCGGCCAAGCTCGAAGAGCACAAGGAGATGGCGTTCCTCTCCTATCAACTGGCGACCATCAAGGTCGACGTGCCGCTGGACATCGGCCTCGACGACCTGCAAATGGGCCCGGAAGATCCGGCCAAGCTGCTTGAGCTTTACACCCTGCTGGAGTTCAAGAGCTGGATCAACGATCTGGAACGCGATGCCAAACGCCTGGAACTGAGCAGCGCCGCCGCGCCTGAGCCGGCCGTCGACCTGTTCAGCGCACCTGCGGAAGAAGCACCGGTCGCTCCGGCCGAGGCCGCGTACGAGACCATCCTCGATCAGGCCCGTTTCGACGTCTGGCTGGAAAAACTCAAGAACGCCAAGCTGTTCGCCTTCGACACCGAAACCACCGGCGTCGACGCGCAACAGGCGCAACTGGTCGGTCTGTCCTTCGCGGTGCAGGCCAATGAAGCAGCCTACATTCCGCTGACCCACTCCTACATCGGCGTGCCGGAGCAGCTGGATCGCGACACCGTGTTGCGCGCGCTGAAACCAATCCTGGAAGACCCGAACAAGCTCAAGGTCGGCCAGCACGCCAAGTTCGACATGAACATCCTGGCCAACTGCGCCATCGGTGGCGACCAGAACGAAGGCATCACCGTGCGCGGCATCGCCTTCGACACGATGCTTGAGTCCTACGTGCTCAACTCCACCGCCACCCGTCACGACATGGACAGCCTGGCGCAGAAGTATCTGGATCATACTACCGTCAGCTTCCAGGACATCGCCGGCAAAGGCGCCAAGCAGCTGACCTTCGACCAGATCGCGCTGGAACAGGCCGGGCCGTACGCCGCCGAAGATGCCGACGTGACCCTGCGCCTGCACCAGACACTGTTCGAAAAACTCAGCGCCATCCCGAGCCTGGCCAGCGTGCTGACCGACATCGAGATCCCGCTGGTGCCGGTGCTCGCTCGCATCGAGCGTCAGGGGGCGTTCGTCGATGCGGCGCTGCTGGGCGTTCAGAGCATCGAGCTGGGCGACAAGATGGTCGCGCTGGAACGTGAAGCCTTCGAGATCGCCGGTGAAGAATTCAACCTCGGCTCGCCAAAGCAACTGGGCGTGATCCTCTACGAAAAACTCGGCCTGCCGGTGCTGAAGAAAACCGCCAAGGGCCAGCCGTCCACTGCCGAAGAAGTCCTGGCAAAACTGGCGGAAGACGATCACCGCCTGCCGAAAGTGCTGATGGAACACCGTTCCATGAGCAAGCTGAAAAGCACCTACACCGATCGCCTGCCGGAGCAGATCAACCCGCGCACCGGGCGTATCCACACCTCGTACCATCAGGCCGTCGCATCGACCGGGCGCCTGTCGTCCAGCGATCCAAACCTGCAGAACATCCCGGTGCGCACCGCCGAAGGTCGACGCATCCGTCAGGCCTTCGTTGCGCCGAAAGGCTACAAACTGCTGGCGGCGGACTACTCGCAGATCGAACTGCGGATCATGGCCCACCTGTCCCGCGACGAAGGCCTGATGAACGCCTTCCGCAACAATCTGGACGTGCACACCGCAACTGCCGCCGAAGTGTTCAAGGTCGAGCTGAACGAAGTGACCTCCGACCAGCGCCGTGGCGCCAAGGCGATCAACTTCGGTCTGATCTACGGCATGGGCGCGCAGAAGCTGGGCAAGGACATCGGCGTCGACACCAAGACCGCCAAGGCCTACATCGACACCTACTTCGCGCGCTACCCGGGCGTTCGCGAATACATGGATCGCACGCGCGCGCAGGCAGCGGATCAGGGCTACGTAGAAACGATCTTCGGTCGTCGCCTGTACCTGCCGGACATCAACTCCAACAAGCCGCAGGAGCGCGCCGCTGCCGAACGCACAGCGATCAACGCCCCGATGCAGGGCACCGCAGCGGACATCATCAAGAAAGCCATGGTGGCGGTGGACAACTGGCTGAGCGCTTCGGGGCTGGACGCCAAAGTCATCCTGCAGGTGCACGACGAACTGGTGCTGGAGGTTCGCGAGGATCTGGTCGATCAGGTTCGCGACGAAATTCGCGTCCACATGAGCGAAGCGGCGAAACTGGACGTGCCGTTACTGGTGGAAGTCGGGGTTGGCAACAATTGGGACGAGGCGCACTGATGCCTCTGGGACGGGGTTTTGCCGCGACATGACGTCGCGGCAAAGGCATCGGAGGGGGCTTAGTTCTGATCGTTCTTGAGCTTATTCCAAAGTTTTTTGAAAAGAATCTGAACTAATCTTGCGACAGGCCACTCAGAGTTACTGAATGGCTGGTGAAGCCCTTCGATGCTCCTATGTTGTGTTAAGTGTTGGCAGATATCTGAACCCCGCCCTAGCGGTTCGGAACTTGACCCCCGGAACTTCTCCCTCCCCATATGAAGTCCGGGGCTTTTTTTGCCCAAAAATTGGCTGTAGCGCGGTCATGCTGCGTTAAAAGCGTTACTAAAAATGCTCATTTAGGTCCCCTAAACTCCGCTTTTTAGTAAAGCTTTTGCCTTGCCTGACCGCACTACAGCCAATTTTCCATATTCCGATTATTCGGTTGCCGCTTCTGCGCCTTTGTCTGCCAGTTCCATCCAGCCCGCCAGCTTGGTGTAGGCCTCTTCCAGGCCCATGCGTTTTGGTGCGGAGAACAGCTGGATCGTCACCAGATCGCCCCACCCCTTGCGGATTTCCGACTGCACCTTGAGCAGCGTGTTCTTGGCTGCGCCGTAGGTCAGCTTGTCCGCTTTGGTCAGCAGAATGTGCATCGGCATGCCGGCCGCAACGGCCCAGTCGAGCATCAGCAGGTCGAAGTCGGTCATTGGATGACGGATATCCATCATCAGAATCAGCCCTTTCAAACTCTCGCGGCCACCGAGGTAAGCCTCGAGGTGACGCTGCCAGTGTTGCTTGAGCGGGATCGGTACTTTTGCATAACCGTAGCCCGGCAGGTCGACCAGACGCCGTTCATCGTCTAGCTTGAAGAAGTTCAACAGCTGTGTGCGACCCGGGGTTTTCGAGGTGCGCGCCAGGCTGGCGTGAGTCAGGGTGTTCAGCGCGCTGGATTTACCGGCGTTGGAACGACCGGCGAACGCCACTTCGAAGCCTTCGTCGTCGGGGCACTGATCGACTTTGGCGGCACTGAGCATGAACGTGGACTGTTGGCACAGGCCGAGGATGGGATTCTTGAGTTGCATGGGATTTCCGATGTGGGCGGCGCCGGGATTGGGCGCGGAACGCGGTGTCGCTTCCGTTTCAGTGACGCCAGTATATAATGCCGCAGATTTTGTGTGTGCTTTGTCCCAGCGAAGGATGAAGTTCACGAGAGCGACAGACTTTGATTGCGCAACAGAACGCAGATCGCTCTCAACCCTGAAAAGGTCGTTTTATGACGAAATGGCTGCTGGCTGCCGGAGTTCTGATGCCGCTTTACAGCGCACAGGCTACACAGGATCCGGAAGCCGTGTACAACCGTGTTTGTGGTGCCTGTCATTCCGGCCAACTCCCCATGGCGCCCAGAAGAGGCGATCAGGAAGCTTGGACGCCGAGGTTGGCGAAAGGTATGGAGACGCTGGTGCAACACGTGACCCAGGGTTTCAAGGCGATGCCGCCGCGTGGTTTGTGCATGGACTGCAGTGCCGAGGATTACCAGGCCATCATCCTCTGGATGAGCGGAAGTAAACCCGGTCCATAACTCTTAACCCTTAGCCGTAGTTGGATTAGCTGATGAACAAACTGATCGTGAGTCTGCTGTTGACCGTGGGAATCTCAGGTTTCGCCCATGCTGCAGGCGATGCCGCCGCAGGCCAGGCGAAGGCTGCCGTATGCGGGGCCTGCCATGGCCCGGATGGCAACAGCATGGCGCCAAACTTTCCAAAACTGGCCGGCCAGGGTGAACGCTACCTGACCAAGCAACTGCACGACATCAAGTCGGGCAAGCGCACCGTTCTGGAAATGACCGGCCTGCTGACCAACCTGAGCGATCAGGACCTCTCTGACATCGCCGCCTATTTCGCCAGCCAGAAAGGCAGCGTCGGCGCCGCCGATCCGAAGATCGTCGCTCGCGGCGAAGCCCTGTTCCGTGGCGGCAACCTGGAAAAAGGCCTGCCAGCCTGCACCGGTTGCCACTCGCCGAACGGCGCGGGCAATGCCGCCGCCGGCTTCCCGCACCTGGGTGGCCAACACGCTCAATACATCGCCAAACAGCTGACCGATTTCCGCAAGGAAGAAGCCGGTCGCAGCAACGACGGCGATGCCATGACCATGCGCACCATCGCTCGCAAGCTGAGCGACGAGGACATCGCGGCGGTCTCCAGCTACATTCAAGGCCTGCACTAAGGCCAGGCCTGCGAGGGTGATTAGAGCGTTGCGCGCGCAGGACAACTCCCGCCACGTTAACGCTCGATTAATCCGTTGCATGAAGTATAAAAAGGGTGGCTTTGGCCGCCCTTTTTTGTGGCCGCTGCCGTTACACTACAGAACTCATGCCCGCCAGGATCTGTCTGAAAACAGCCCGCGCGAGGCGAACAAAATTGTCCAGGAGTAAAGCATGCGTAATCTGATCATCAGCGCCGCTCTCGTCGCTGCCAGCCTGTTCGGCGTAACCGCCCAGGCTGCCGAAGCACCTGCTGCCCCTTACGTCGAGCTGAGCAATCCGGTTCCGGTTGCCGTGCCTGGCAAGATCGAAGTGGTGGAACTGTTCTGGTACGGCTGCCCGCACTGCTACGCCTTCGAGCCGGTGATCAATCCTTGGGTTGAAAAACTGCCTTCCGACGTCAACTTCGTCCGCATCCCGGCCATGTTCGGCGGCCCTTGGGACGCACACGGCCAGATGTTCCTGACCCTGGAAGCCATGGGCGTCGAGCACAGCGTTCACGCTGCCGTGTTCAACGCGATCCAGAAAGAACACAAGAAGCTGACCGACAAGAACGACATGGCCGACTTCCTAGCCACCCAGGGCGTGGACAAGGACAAGTTCCTCGCCACCTTCGACTCCTTCGCCATCAAGGGCCAGATCGTCAAGGCTCGTGAACTGGCCAAGAAATATGAAATCTCCGGCGTACCAACCATGATCGTCAACGGCAAATACCGCTTTGACATCGGCTCTGCCGGGGGTGCCGAAGAGGCTCTGAAACTGGCTGACCAACTGGTCGCCAAAGAGCGAGCGGCCAACAAGGCAGCCGCCAACTAAGCGCGGCAATCGCCATGCGCCGCTGGGGAACCGAACGTCTCGTCGGCCTGCATGATCCGCAGGTCAACGAGCATCACCTGGAATCCACGGGCTTGCCCGCAGACAGCCGTTTGCGCTTGCTCAGCTTCAATATCCAGGTCGGCATCAGCACCGAGCGTTATCGGCACTACCTGACCCGTAGCTGGCAGCATCTGCTGCCGCACCCCGGCCGCTCCGGCAATCTGCAGAAGATCGGCAATCTGCTCGGCGACTTCGATCTGGTCGCCCTGCAGGAAGCCGATGGCGGCAGCCTGCGCTCAGGCTACGTCAATCAGGTCGAGCACCTGGCCCACCTCGGCGCCTTCCCCTACTGGTATCAACAACTCAATCGCAACCTTGGCCGACTGGCCCAGCACAGCAACGGCGTGCTCAGTCGCCTGCGCCCGTGGGCGATCGAGGACCATCCGCTGCCGGGACCGAAAGGTCGCGGGGCGATCCTGGTGCGCTTTGGTGAAGGTCCCGAGGCACTGGTGGTGGTGATGATGCACCTGGCGCTCGGCGCCCGGGTACGCACCATGCAACTGGCTTATATCCGCGAGCTGATCGGCGGCTACAAGCATCAGGTGCTGATGGGCGACATGAACACTCACGCCAGCGACCTGCTGCAACACTCGCCCCTGCGCGGCCTCGGCCTGCTGGCCCCGCAACTCGAAGCGACATTCCCCAGCTGGCGCCCGCAGCGCTGCCTTGACCATATTCTGCTCAGCCCGACCCTGACTCTGGAAAAGGTCGAAGTGCTGGCCCAACCGATTTCCGATCACCTGCCCGTCGCGGTAGAGATTCGTCTGCCGGGTTCGCTCACGGCCGATGCATTGCCCGCGTTGAGTCCTGCCCCTCGCGGAACGCCTGAATGAGCGACGAAGCCCAGCGCTGGAAAGAAAAATACCTCAAAAGCATCGAACAACAAGAAAAGCTTGAACGTCGATGGGATGCCCGGCTCGACCTGCTGCGTCGCGGCCTGGTGCGTAGCACCCTCGCGGCGGAAGGCACCGATCGCGTGGTCGATCAATGCATGAAGGAAATGCGCGATGTGGTGCGCACGGACGACATGGACGCCGGCCTCGCCGCCCTGCTGCCGCGCCTTGAAAAAGCCGTGCTCGACTCCGAGCAACGCCGCGAAACCCGGATCGAGCAGGTCAGCACCGCGCTGAATTCACTGGTGGCTCAGCTGCAAGCGCTGCCCCTGCCCCGAGATGTCGCGCAGCCACTGAAGAAGTTCGCCAAGCAGCTCGACGGGCGAGTCAGTCAGGCGCGGGAAATGCCGCTGCTGCTCAGTGAGCTCAGTGGTTTGCAGGGCAAGGCGTTGAGCCAACTGGAGACGCCGGCGGAACCGGGGCGTCCGGGGTTGCTGCAACGCCTGTTCGGCAGCCGCGACAGTGAGGAAACGCCTGCACCTGTAGCTCAGCCTGCCGTGATCACTCCGGCCGCTCAACCAGAGAAACCGCCCGCCGCGCCTGAAAGCGCGCCAATGCCAGAAGCGCCTGCCGCAATCGCCGAACCGGCAGCCATTGCCACCGTCAGTGAAGCACCAGTCGCCGCACCTCTGGTCGCGCCACCGCAAGCTTCAGCACCAACACCAATATCAACACCTGAGCCTGTTGCAGAGCCGGAAGTGGTTGCCTTCGAGCCTGCCCGGATCCTCACAGAAGTCGTTCCGTCTCCCAGCGAACCGGCCCCCTCCGAGCCAGAACCCGAACCGCAAGCCTTCACGCCGCCTCCGGTCTTTGCGCCATCGACGCCGATCGCCATTAACCCTGACGAGCTGATCCACCCCGGCGACAGCCCGCCCCCGGTCTTCCTCGACAGCCTGCCTCTGCCCGAGCCCATCGCGCAGGCGCTGGCGGCCATCGACCCGGAGCAACCCGAGCAAGACATTCTCTATGCCCTGCCGGATTCGCCCGAACCGTCCTACAGCTCGGTGGCCAAGCACATCGAAGACACGCTGATCGGCCTGCTGGACGACCTGACCCTGCCTGAGCGCCACCGCCCGCAAGCCGAAGCCATGCGCGACCGGCTGAAAAATGGCCTGAACTGGTACGAACTGCTACCGATCCTCGACGATCTGGCGACCTTGATGCTGGCCATCACCGACAGCGGTCAGCACGAGTTCGAGGCCTATCTGCAACAGCTCAACGAACGCCTCGAAGCGTTCCAGAGCAACCTGCAGGCTGCCAGCGAAGGTCACGCCGACAACAGCTCGGCGGCGCGAGCGATGGACACGCAGATCCGCGAACAAGTCGATGGCCTGCAGACCAGCGTGCAGGAAGCGGCGGACCTGGACGACCTCAAGCAGGTACTGGAAAACCACCTGGAAGGCCTGCTTGGCACGATGGACCAGCACCAGAAACAGCGCGACGCCCGTGAGCAGGAAGTGGCCGGACGCCTGAGGAGCCTGGCCGAACGGGTGGCGCACATGGAGCAGGAAGCCCTTGGGTACCGCGAGCACCTTGAAGAGCAGCGCCAGAAAGCCCTGATCGATCCGCTCACCGGCCTGCCCAACCGCGCCGCCTGGAGCGAGCGGCTCGACCACGAGATCGCGCAGTGGCAGCAGCACGGCAACACCCTGAGCCTGGCGATGCTCGACCTTGATCACTTCAAACGGATCAACGACAACTACGGCCATCTGGCCGGCGACAAAGTGCTGAAGATCATCGCCACGGTGCTGCGCAAGCGCCTGCGCGGCAGCGATTTCATTGCCCGGTTCGGCGGCGAGGAATTCGTCCTGCTGTTGCCGGCAACTCCGCCGGCCGTCGGCGCCAAACTGCTGGAAACCCTGCGCGCGTCCATCGAGGCCTGCCCGTTCCACTTCAAGGGTGAGCGCGTCACGATCACCATTTCCATGGGGCTGGCGGCGTTCAGACCGGGAGAACACAGCGATCTGGTGCTCAAAAGAGCCGATCAGGCGTTGTACCGGGCCAAAAACGCAGGTCGCAACCGGGTGGAGCTGGGCTGAAGACAATTGTTCCATTTCATTTAAATCAGCCCTTTTGCCGTTCGCACGCAAGTCAGTACGTTACACTGTTGCATTACTGACTTGCGTGTACTGCCATGAAATTCCTTGCCATCATCACGTCGCTGCTCATTCTGGCCGGTTGTGCCAGCGGACCGCGCTACGACACCAGCCATCCTTCTGCCAATCACGACAGCCGCGCGCAATTCGTGATCGTGCATTACACCTCCGCCTCTCTCGAGCGTTCGCTGCAACTGCTGACCCACGGTGAAGTCAGCAGCCACTACCTGATCGGCGATGACAAAAACGGCACGATCTACAAGCTGATGGATGAAAACCTGCGGGCCTGGCATGCCGGCGAAAGCGAATGGCAGGGTCGTACCTGGCTAAACTCAAGCTCCATCGGCATCGAAATCGTCAACCCTGGCTTCAAGGACACTCCGACCGGGCGCGTGTGGTATCCGTACAGTGAAGCCCAGGTTCAGTCGTTGATCGTCCTGCTCAAGGACATCAGCAAACGCAACGGCATCAGCCCGGACCACATCATCGGCCACAGCGATATCGCACCGCTGCGCAAGCTTGATCCGGGCCCATTGTTCCCGTGGAAGCGCCTGGCTGCCGAAGGCCTTGGCTTGTGGCCGGACGAACAAGCTGTCGCCCGCCAGCAAGTGCGGTTCGAGGTGGAGTTACCGAGCATCAGCTGGTTCCAGACCCAACTGGCACGCCTGGGCTACGCAACGCCGCAGAACGGCGAGCTGGACGTGGCGACCCGCCATGTCCTCGCAGCCTTCCAGATGCACTTCCGTCCTTCCCGCTTCGACGGTACTCCGGATGCGCAAACGGCAGCGTTGCTGCTGGTGTTGAATCAGACAAAATAATGACGCCCGCCCGACGGTCAGGGCGAAACTGCAATCAGCAGCTATAACTCATTGGTAATTCTTCGGATATCCATATGGTTGCTACCCGAGAGGCGCTGCGTAGCTGGTTTTATCGTCCGTGGTTTCTGGCGATGCTGGCGGCTGTCCTCAGTGCAGGCCTATTGATCACCGGCGGGCTGTTCGTGGCCATGCATCAGGTCGAACAGAGCGAAAGCCAGGAAATGAATGCTCAGGGCGAGCGCTTCCTGGCTCGCCTGGAGCAATTGTTCGGCCAGTTGCGCGAAAGTCTGGACGATCTGGAAGCCCAGCCATTGCGCAGCTGCGATGACGAAATGATCGCCACGCTGCAGCAAGTGACCTTCAACTACCGCTTCGTCTATGAAGCCGCCTACATGGATGCATCGCGCATCTGCTCCAACCGCCCGCGCCAGGAAGGCCTGTCAGTCGTCCGCCCGCCGGACATCAAGGGCCCGACCTACAGCTATTGGCTGAACACCACCACCGAACCCGACGAAAACCGCGCAGCGCTGATGCTCGGCCGCGGCAACTTTCGCGTGGCCACCTCACGCGGGCACCTGACCGACATGGTCGACCTGTCTCCAGACAGCAGCCTGCTGGTGGTGCTGGATCACGGGACCCGGGCGATTCCGGTACTCGGCGTTCCACAGGCCTGGCCACCCACTGAACCGTGGCCACCGAAGTCCACCGACGCGTTGCAGGTTACCCAGACGCATCTCATCTATCGCATGCCCACCGACAATCCGGAATATCAATTGGTATTGATCACACCACGTACCGGCATGCATATCCCGGAATTGTGGTGGTGGATGGTGCCGTTCTGTCTGGTACTCGGGGCGCTGGTGGGCGTTCTGGTGTTCTGGATAGTGCGCCAGCGTCAGTCGCTGGATGCCGAGCTTCACGGTGCAATCCGCCGTGGCGAGTTGCAGGTGCTGTATCAACCGATCTTCGATCTCGACAGCCGCAACTGCGTCGGCGCCGAAGCCCTGCTGCGCTGGCGCCGGCCGGACGGCACGCTGACCAGCCCCGACCTGTTTATTCCGATGGCGGAAAACACCGGGCAGATCCGCCAGATGACCGATTTCGTCCTCCAGCGCCTGCTGGAGCAACTGGGTCAATTACTGCGAGCCAATCCGCAGCTGTATATTTCGGTGAACCTGGCGGCCTGTGACGTGATGGTGCCGCGCATTGGTCAGGTCATGGCGCGGCTGCTGAGCCTGCACCGGGTGGCAGCGCGGCAGATTGCGTTCGAAGTGACCGAGCGCGGCCTGATCGATGTGGTGGTCGCACGGGAAAACCTGCAAGCGCTGCGCGATGTCGGTCATCAAGTGCTGATCGACGATTTCGGCACCGGCTATTGCAGCCTCGCCTACCTGCAGACCCTGCCGGTGGACTGCCTGAAAATCGACAAGGCCTTTATCGACGCCCTCGGCCATGACGCGGCCAGTAGCGGTGTGGCGCCACACATCATTCACATGGCCCAGGCACTGGACCTGAAGGTGATTGCCGAAGGTATCGAACATGAATCCCAAGCAGCGCTGCTCAGCAGCGAAGGCGTGAAGTTCGGTCAGGGCTGGCTGTTCGCCCATGCCTTGAGCGCCGTGCAATTCATCGAGCTGATTACCCGGGGACGGCGGCTCGCCGGCCGCCGGATGGACGACGAAGCCTAGACCGCCAGCGCCATGTAGAACTGCGTGCCCTGCCCCGGCCGCGAATAGACGCCCATCCGGCCGCCATGCAACTGGACAATTTCCTTGCACAGCGCCAGCCCGAGTCCGGCCCCACCCTTCTTGCGTCCGACCTGGACGAACGGCTCGAAAATTCGCCCTTGCTGACCGTAGGCGATGCCTTCGCCATTGTCTTCGACGCTGATGATCACCCGCTCGCCATGCCGGCGTGCCTGCAAACGGATCAGGCCGTCACGGGCCGTATGGCGCAAGGCGTTGTCGATCAGGTTGTCCAGCACCCGATCCAGCTGGGCCTGATCGGCCTGCAAGCGCGGTAACGGACTCTGTACCTCGACATTCAATGCCACGCCCTTCTGCGCCGCCGTGTCGGCAAAACGCGATTGCGCCTGAGCCAGCAAATCCTCGATGGAGCACGGCGCCAGCGTGAGTTTCTGCAACCCGCTTTGATAGCGTGAGAAATTCAGCAGGTCGTTGATCAACTGCATCAGGCGCTGCATTTCTTCATTGACCGTGTCGAGCAGATCCGACTCACGGGATTCCGCCGGAAACTTCGCCCGCTCGCGGAACAGCCCGAACGCCATGTGCATGCCGGTCACTGGCGTGCGCAGTTCGTGGGAGGCACGCAATACGAATTCGCTGCGCACCCGCTCGAAGGCCCGCTGCTCGGTGACGTCATGCAGCACCATCACCGCGCCGAGGATATGCCCTTGGGTATGGCTGACCGGGGTCAGGCTGTAGGTCAGCAGTCGCGACTCGCCATCGACCTCAATGCTCAAATCTTCCGGCGCGCGCTCAAGGGTGCCGCCGCGCAGCACCAGTTGCAGCTGCGCATCCAGCTCCGGACGCTGGAGCGCGCTGCCCAGGCCTTCGCCAAAACGGTCACTGTCCCAACCCAATTGCCGCTGGGCCACCGGGTTCAAGTGCTCCAGATGCCCCTGACGGTCGATCATCAGCAGGCCGTCATCGATGCTGTCGAGCACGGCCTGCAAACGCTGCTGGCCGGCCAGCAATTCATCGACATTGGTCGCCTGATGCTCGCGAAGGGCTTCGGCCATCAGCCCGAAACGCCGGGTCAGCAGGTTGATTTCCATGGCCGAAGACACTGGCAAGGTCACTTCGAAATTACCTTGGCCGATGTTGTCCGCGGCTTTCGCCAGCGCCTCGATCGGCGAACCGAACCGGCGGGCAATCCCCTGGGCGGTGATGAAACCGATGATCAGCACCGCCAGCCCCACCAGCCCGAGCAGGCCGGCAATCAGCAAGGCCCGGTCGCGGGCGGCGTGTTGTACGGAGTTGATGTTATCCAGTGCGTGCTTGTGCTCGGCGATCAAGCCGTTGCGCAGAGTGTTGAAGCGTTCACGCAGATCGCCGCTACCGCTCAGGGCCGCAGCCGGGTCGCGGGACACATCAAATGCCTGGAGGAAGTTCAGATAATCCGCTTTGGCCTGACTGAACCCGTACTGGCGTCCGTCGTCCTTCTGTTCCTGGGCGATGCCCTCGTCGAGCAGTTCGAAGTAATGCTGTTTGGACGCTTCGAAGGCCACCGGATCGGGCTTCTCGGCAAGCATCATGATCAGTTGATCGCCCAAGGTCTGGCGCAGCTTGAGGCCCAGATCGAGGGTGACGAAGTTGTTGCGGATCAACGCCTCCTGAGTACCGGCCATTTGCATCACGCTGACCAGCCCGAGCATCAGCCCGAGCAAGGCCACGGTGATCAGCGCGGAAATGCTCAGGAACAAGCGGGTCCGCAACTTCATCGCCAGTTTCATCGGCGGGCGCTCACAGGTTGTACTGCTTGCGCTTGCGATACAGGGTCGAGGCGTCGATCCCCAAGGTCTTGGCGGCCTGATCGAGGGTGCCGGCAGTCGCCAGCACCGCGCCGATGTGGGCCTTCTCCAGTTCGTCGAGGCTCAAGGCCGCACCGACGCGCGGCGCATTGTTGGCGGGTTGCTCGGCCATACCGAGGTGGCTGATTTCCACCCGCTCCTGCGGGCAAATGATGCTCGCCCGCTCGACCACGTTGCGCAGCTCGCGGATGTTGCCGGGCCAGCGGTAGCCCAACAGTGCTTCCCGGGCCTCGTCGCTGAAGCCACGGGCCGGACGGGCATATTCCTTCACGAAACGGGCGAGGAAGCGGTCAGCCAGGGTCAGGATGTCTTCGGCTCGCTCGCGCAACGGAGGCAAATGCAGGGTGATGACGTTCAGGCGATAAAGCAGGTCTTCACGGAAACGACCGTCACGCACCATGTCCTCAAGATTGAGGTTGGTGGCCGCAAGGATGCGCACGTCGGCGCGGCGGGTGACTGGGTCCCCTACTCGTTCGTACTCCTTGTCCTGGATAAAACGCAGCAACTTGGGTTGCAACGTAAGGGGAAAGTCGCCGATCTCGTCGAGAAACAGTGTGCCGCCATCCGCCTGATTGACCCGGCCCAAGGTGCTTTCGCTGGCCCCGGTGAACGCGCCGCGGCTGTGACCGAACAGCTCGCTTTCCATCAGCTCGGCGGTCAGCGACGGGCAATTGATGGTGACGCAGGATTTCTTCTCGCGCTTGCTCCAGCCGTGAATCGCCCGGGCCAGCTCACCTTTACCGGTGCCGGACTCGCCGAGGATCAGGATATTGGCGTCGGTGCTCGCCACTTGCCGCGCGGTTTCCAGTACGACTTTCATCGCCGGGCTGTGGGAATCGAGACCGTCCTTGGGTTTGCGGATCTCGCCTTCGAGGGCTTCCAGACGCGCCGAGAGCTGGCGGACTTCGAGTTGCTTGGCGGTGGCCAGACGCAGCTGGTCAGGGCTGCACGGTTTGACCAGATAATCGGCGGCGCCCGCCTGAATCGCGTCCACCGCCGTATCGACAGCTGAATGGGCGGTGACGATCACCACCCGCATCCACGGCGCCTGAATGCGCATCTGCGCCAATACATCAAGGCCGTTGTCTTCGCCGAGGCGCAGATCGAGGAAGCACAGATCGAACACCTGACGCTGCAACAGCGCGTCAGCCTGGGCCGCGCTGTTGGCGGTGGCGACCGTATAGCCTTCGTCTTCGAGGCAATAACGGAAGGTTCGCAGGATGGCGGATTCATCGTCCACCAGCAGAATGCGGCCTTGATGCTCAGTGGCTGATTCCATTTTTCCTACGCTCCATAAGTGAATGTCTTGGGTTAGTCCCGGAAAAATCGGGCAAGTTGCATGGTTGATTCTGATCGATTCCAGTCATAGCAGGGTAGCTCTCTCCTGCCCTCACGGCTAATTCACTGATTTTGTTGATTTTTTAAACAAACGGCGTTTTTCAGGCATTTGCCTGCTTCCTTTTCTGACATCCGCACCCTGCTCTCAATTCAAAAAGAATGATTTCTCCTACGAAGCATTCGTGCATTTCGCACGACCGTGGATGAGCCATCGTGCAGGATGCGTCGTCCTGATTTTTCATTACGTTTGTAACCATCTGATTTTATTGGTTTTTTTAAAACAAAAAAGCTGGCATGCAGGCTGCAATACCTCTCTCAGCCCGGGCAGATATGCACTGCCCTAACCGAATAAGAGTGAGGAACCCAGGATGACTCGCCAACGTGCCGCCCAAATGCGTATCTCGCCACTGCACCTGCAGCAGGCCCTGTTTGGCGCACTTGCGCTGCTGATTACCCTGATCGTCTGCCAGCAATACCTGCGCTGGGAACAGAGTCAGCAACCCGAGCCCCTGATTTCGATGCAGCACGCAACCCAAACGCACTTCAGCGCCGTCAGCAGCAGCCAGGCCGACAACGGTGCGATGCGCATGATGGATGTCGACCAGCCACAGCCGCTGGGCGACGTGCCACGCGAAGAACGCTGGGTTTTCTGATCCACGAATCTGGGCGCCGCTGCGCCGAGACCGGCAACACCCCTAAATAGAAACAAGGAGAATCACCATGTTGAGCTGGGCAATCACATTCCTGATCATTGCCATCATCGCTGCAGTACTGGGCTTCGGTGGTATCGCGGGCACCGCCACGGGTATCGCCAAGATTCTCTTTGTCGTGTTCCTGGTGATGTTCATCGCCTCGTTCTTCTTTGGCCGTCGCGGCCGAGGTTGACCATGAGTGCTTTAAAGACACTGGCAGCCGCCCTGCTTCTGGGCGGTAGTGCCATGGCGATGGCGGCCAATGATGGCCAGACGCGGGTCAACGAGCTGTTGAGTTCGGACCCGCACTACAGGGAAACCTGGGAAGGCGTGGTGAAGAAGGAAGAACGCCTGCCGGAATGGGTGATGAACCTCTCCGGCACGCCGGACCAACAGATGAATGCCGTCACTGAAGATGGCGACAAGTACCTGGTCGGGCCGCTCTGCGAATCGCAGGACAAATGCCTCAACCACCGCTTGATCGTCGCGTTCAGCTTCGACAAGAAACATGCTTACGCCATGCTGGTCGATGTGCCCGAAGGATTGCCGGCCGACAAGTCGCCGACGCGACATGCCACCTACCGCTTCCTCGGCAAACCCGATCAGGGCATGCAGGATCTGTTGATGGAAACGCTGAAGAAAGATCCGAACTGGTATTGAACATGAAGGCAGCCGACAGCTGCCTTCCATTGCGCCCGCCCGAGGAAGGCCGGTGCATGACCAGGGGGCCGGGACGTTCTGACTGTTGCAGGGTCGGAGTGACCTACGGGTACAGGGAGTGCCTGCGATGAGGGCCGGGTCAGGGTAAAAGCTGCGACGCAAGTTCGCCAACCCGGAGCGGTTCGACGGACTTGCGCTGAGCTCTCAAAGTGACAAAACATTGATCCAGAGCGTTCTGCTCGTCTTTTTATGACTCACACTGCGCGCGAAAAGCATTTCGCGGTGTTTCGTCGCGACCGTATATCGAGAAAGAGTCGATCAAGCCAGTGAGACTTTTAGTTTCCAAACGTAGGCTTTTTCGGAAAATTTTCGCCGAAATCACTCGTTCAAAAAATAACCAATCTACGCTGTAATGGCCGGTTCACGGCACTTATGCCTGCCGAAATGTCGTATTCGAACCGGTTGGGACGCCAGTTTCATTTAAAAAAGCTCATGCCGATTCGGCATAGGGTAGGCGTTTACGGCATTAGACGGCGCAACCCCGCATCGGAATAGTTGCGCCTTTTTTCGCCTGCCGGAGAGCCGTAAACACGCGCTTCGGGGCACCTTATACGGAGGCAGATGCACAGACTTTTCCGCCAAGAGCGTTCCAGTTCCTGCATGTGCCTTGAGTCAAACGCAAGTAAGGGTAAAGAATATGAAGAAGGCAAAGCTTAGCCTCGCCTGGCAGATCCTCATCGGTCTGGTATTGGGGATTGCAATCGGTGCGTTGCTCAACCATTTCAGTGCCGAGAAGGCCTGGTGGATCAGCAACGTCCTGCAACCGGCAGGCGATATCTTTATCCGTCTGATCAAGATGATCGTGATCCCGATCGTCATTTCTTCCCTTATCGTCGGCATCGCCGGCGTGGGCGACGCCAAGAAGCTCGGGCGTATCGGCCTGAAGACCATCATCTACTTCGAAATCGTCACCACCATCGCCATTGTCGTCGGCCTGCTGCTGGCCAACCTGTTCCATCCGGGTGCGGGCATCGACATGAGCACCCTGGGCACCGTGGACATCTCCAAGTACCAGGCGACCGCCGCCGAAGTACAGCATGAACACGCGTTCATCGAGACCATCCTCAACCTGATCCCGTCGAACATCTTCGCGGCCATGGCCCGCGGCGAGATGCTGCCGATCATCTTCTTCTCCGTGCTGTTCGGTCTCGGTCTGTCGAGCCTGCAGTCGGACCTGCGCGAGCCGCTGGTGAAGATGTTCCAGGGCGTTTCGGAAAGCATGTTCAAAGTCACCCACATGATCATGAACTACGCCCCGATCGGCGTGTTCGCGCTGATCGCGGTGACCGTGGCCAACTTCGGTTTCGCTTCGCTGCTGCCGCTGGCCAAGCTGGTGATCCTGGTTTACGTCGCCATCGCCTTCTTCGCCTTCGTGATTCTGGGCCTGATCGCCAAGATGTTCGGTTTCTCGGTGATCAAGCTGATGCGCATCTTCAAGGATGAGCTGGTGCTGGCTTACTCCACCGCGTCCTCGGAAACCGTGCTGCCACGCGTGATCGAGAAGATGGAAGCCTACGGCGCACCGAAAGCCATCTGCAGCTTCGTGGTGCCGACCGGTTACTCGTTCAACCTCGACGGTTCGACCCTGTACCAGTCCATCGCCGCCATCTTCATCGCTCAGCTGTACGGCATCGACCTGTCAATCAGCCAGCAACTGCTGCTGGTTCTGACTCTGATGGTGACCTCCAAAGGTATCGCCGGCGTGCCGGGCGTGTCCTTCGTGGTACTGCTGGCCACTCTGGGCAGCGTCGGCATTCCGCTGGAAGGCCTGGCGTTCATCGCTGGTGTCGACCGTGTGATGGACATGGCGCGTACCGCCCTGAACGTGATCGGCAACGCCCTCGCCGTACTGGTTATCGCCCGTTGGGAAGGCATGTACGACGACGCCAAGGGCCAGCGCTACTGGAACTCGCTGCCGCACTGGCGCAGCAAGGAAAAACTGCCGGCCGGTGACGTTTCGAAAAACTGATCCCCGCCCGCAAGGCACCCTGACAAACCCCGGAGAAATCCGGGGTTTGTCGTTTCTGGCGACCCCGCTATCATTCGCCGCATCTTCCGGGGGATTTGACTGATGCTTAATGGCCTGTGGCTTGGCTTCTTCATCGTGGCAGCCGTGTCGGCGCTGGGGCAATGGCTGATCGGCGGCAACGCCGGGATCTTCGCGGCGATGGTGGAAAGCATTTTTGCCATGGCCAAGCTGTCGGTCGAAGTCATGGTGCTGCTGTTCGGCACGCTGACCCTGTGGCTGGGCTTCCTGCGCATCGCCGAGAAGGCCGGGATCGTCGAGTGGCTGGCCAAAGCCCTGGGCCCGCTGTTCCTGCGGCTGATGCCCGAAGTGCCGGCCGGCCACCCGGCCATCGGCCTGATCACCCTGAACTTCGCCGCCAACGGCCTGGGCCTGGACAACGCCGCCACACCGATCGGCCTCAAGGCCATGAAGGCGCTGCAAGAGCTCAACCCCAGCTCGACCATCGCCAGCAACGCGCAGATCCTGTTCCTGGTGCTCAACGCCTCGTCCCTGACCCTGCTGCCGGTGACGATCTTCATGTACCGCGCCCAGCAAGGCGCGCCGGACCCGACGCTGGTGTTCCTGCCGATCCTGCTGGCCACCAGTTGCTCGACCATCGTCGGCTTCCTGTCGGTGGCGTTCATGCAGCGGCTGCGGGTCTGGGACCCGGTGGTGCTGGCCTACCTGATTCCCGGCGCGCTGATCCTCGGCGGCTTCATGGCGCTGCTGGCGACGATGTCGGCCACGGCACTGGCGGGGCTGTCGTCGATCCTCGGCAACCTGACGCTGTTCGGCCTGATCATGTTGTTCCTGGTGATCGGTGCCTTGCGCAAGGTGAAGGTCTACGAAGCGTTCGTCGAAGGTGCGAAGGAAGGTTTCGACGTCGCGAAGAACCTGCTGCCGTATCTGGTGGCGATGCTCTGCGCTATCGGCGTATTGCGCGCGTCAGGCGCACTGGATTTCGGCCTCGACGGCATTCGTCATCTGGTGCAGTGGGCAGGGTGGGACACGCGCTTCGTCGATGCGCTGCCGACTGCGATGGTCAAACCGTTCTCCGGCAGCGCCGCCCGGGCGATGCTCATCGAAACGATGAAGACCTCCGGGGTCGACAGCTTCCCCGCGCTGGTGGCGGCGACGATCCAGGGCAGCACCGAGACCACGTTCTACGTGCTGGCGGTGTACTTCGGCGCGGTGGGCATCCAGCGCGCCCGGCATGCCGTCGGTTGCGCGCTGCTGGCCGAGCTGGCGGGTGTGCTCGGCGCTATCGGCGTCTGCTACTGGTTCTTCGGCTGATTGAAAACCCTGTGGGAGCGGGCTTGCCCGCGAAGAGGGCCGCACATCCAGAATTTCTGGTGACTGACACACCGCCATCGCGGGCAAGCCCGCTCCCACAGGGGCTACGGTGAATCAGGGCTTTGCGGGGGCGAATTTCTGGCCCTGTTCGACAGCCCACGCTACCACCTTCGCGGTGAGGCGATCACTGGCCTGACCGAATCCGGCCACCACCGCCGGCACCTGCAGATCGCTTAGCGGCTGGCGCTCTTCAAAGCGGTGGCTGGCGAGAATCTTCTGGTCATAGCCGCGCACCAGCAACGCATCCACGCGCACCACGACGCTGGCCTGATTGCCCTGATATTCCGTCTGGAACGCCTGCAAGCTGCCGCCCAGCTCCAGATCCGCAGCAAAATTGCTGTCATCGGTACTGAGTAACGTCACCCGGCCATCACGCGCAAAGCCATCGAGCAGCCGGTTACGCACCAGCACCGGCGCCGGATCGCTCCAGCGCGAAGCCTTGTAGGTGCTGATCACATCGCCCTGGGGAATCACGGCGATGCCCGGACGGTTCAGCGCTTCGCTGGCCTGTAGTTTGTTCAAGCGCAGCGACCAGTGCTGGGTCGCCGAGCTGGCCGAGGCCGGCGCCTGTGCAGAAGGCAGGCGGTAAACGTCCAGCGGCTCGGACTTGGGCAGGATCGAGCAGGCACCGATCAGCGTGAAGCCGGCGAGGAGGGCGAGGCGAGTCAGCTTCATGGCGTGAACTCCTTGTTCTTTTCACTGCCCAGCAGGTAACCGCTGGGGTTGGCCTCCAGACGTTGGGAAATGGCCCGCAGCGAGGTCAGGGTTTCACGCAGTTCGCGCACTGCCGGCGCAAGGCCGTTGAGGCCCTGCATGCCGCTGTCGAGGGAATTCTGATTCTTGCTCAGCAAGCCGTTGATGGTGGCGCTGCTCTGCTCCAGCGACTTCATCGCCTGCTCGGCACTGCCCAGCGCCTGCTTGCCCTGATCGTTGAGCAGGCCGTTGGCGTTGCGCATCAGCGCCGAAGTCTGCTCGAGCATGCTGCCAGCCTGTTTGCCGACGGTTGCCAGTTGTTGCATGGCCTGGCGCAGATCGCCGCGCTGATCGTTGATCGAACCGGTGGTCTGTTCAAGGTGCTCGAGGGTTTTGCTCACGCGCTCGATGTTGTCGGCGGAGAACATCTGATTGGCATTGCTCAGCAGCGTGCTGACCCCGCTCATCAGGTCGTTGCTGTCATTGAGCAGCCGCGAGATAGGCGAGGGCGAGGCGACGATGGTCGGCAGTTCGCCGTCCTTGCCACGCAGCTTCGGGCTCTCTGGCGTGCCGCCGCTGAGCTGGATGATCGAGGTGCCGGTGATCCCGGCCAGGGCCAGTTTTGCCAGGGTGTCTTCCTTGACCGGCGTGTCGCCACCGAGGCGAATCCGCGCCAGCACCCGGCGCGGGTCCTGCGGATCGAGCCGCAGGCTGACCACGTCGCCAACCTTGATCCCGCTGTACTGCACCGGGCTGCCCCGGGACAGGCCGCTGACCGCCTCGTTGAAGACGATTTCGTAATCCTTGAACTCGGTGTCGACGCTGGACTTGGCCAGCCACAGACCGAAGAGCAGGGCGCCGGCCACCACAATCACCGTGAACAGGCCGATCAACACATGATGGGCTCGGGTTTCCATGTCAGACCTCGTTGAGCAGTTTGGCGGCGTCCAGCGCCGAGCGGCCGCGAGGGCCGTGGAAATATTCGTGAATCCACGCGTCGTCGGTTTCCGAGACCACGTCGATGGGCCCGGCCACCAGCACTTTTTTCTGCGCCAGCACCGCCACCCGGTCGGTGATGGTGTAGAGCGTGTCGAGGTCGTGAGTCACCAGAAACACGCTCAGGCCCAGCGCGTCGCGCAGGGTCAGGATCAACTGGTCGAACTGCGCCGCACCAATCGGATCGAGGCCGGCGGTAGGTTCGTCGAGAAACAGGATGTCCGGATCCAGCGCCAGCGCCCGGGCCAGTGCCGCGCGCTTGATCATGCCGCCGGAGAGCGAGGCGGGGTATTTGTCCGCCGCCGACAGCGGCAGCCCGGCCAGCGCCAGCTTCACCGCCGCCAGGTGCTCGGCGTCGTCACGGCTCAGGCCGGCGTGTTCGATCAGGGGCAGGGCGACGTTCTCGGTGACGGTCAGCGAGGAGAACAGCGCGCCTTTCTGGAACAGCACGCCAAAGCGCCGCTCGATCAGCGAACGCTCATGCTCTGGCAGGCTCGGCAGATTCTGGCCGAACACCTTGACCATACCTTCGCTGGGCCGGCGCAAGCCGACGATGCTGCGCAGCAACACCGACTTACCGCTGCCGGAACCCCCAACCACGGCGAGAATTTCGCCTTTGTACAAGTCCAGGTCGAGGTTCTCGTGCACGCTCTGGCTGCCGAAGCGATTGCACAGGCCACGGACTTCGATCACCGCCTCGGACGGCATGCGGGGTAGACGACTCACCAGCCCATCTCCATGAAGAACAGCGCGGCAACCGCATCGAGCACGATCACCACGAAGATCGATTGCACCACGCTCGAGGTGGTGTGGGCGCCGACCGATTCGGCGCTGCCGCTGACCTTGAAGCCTTCCAGACAGCCGATGGCGGCAATCAGGAACGCGAAGATCGGGGCTTTGACCAGGCCAACCAGGAAATGTTGAATCCCTATGTCGCTTTGCAGCAGCGACAGGAACATCGCCGGCGAAATATCCAGCGACACCGCACACACCACAGCGCCACCGATGATCCCGCAGATCATCGCGAGGAAGGTCAGCATCGGCAGCGCCACCAGCAAGGCCAGCACCCGCGGCACTACCAGCAGTTCCATGGGGTCGAGGCCGAGGGTGCGGATCGCGTCGATTTCCTCGTTGGCCTTCATCGAGCCGATCTGTGCGGTAAAGGCACTGGCGGTGCGGCCGGCCATCAGGATCGCCGTGAGCAACACGCCGAACTCGCGCAGGAAGGCGAAGCCCACCAGATCCACGGTGAACACGCTGGCGCCGAAACTGGCGAGCACCGTCGCCCCGAGAAACGCCACCACCGCGCCCACCAGAAAGGTCAGCAGCGCCACGATGGGCGCGGCGTCGAGGCCGGTTTGTTCGATGTGCGCGATCATCGGCGTGATCCGCCAGCGTTTGGGCCGGAACAGACTGCGAGCAATGGTTTCGAGGATCAGGCCGACGAAGCCGAGCAGTTGCAGGGTGTCCTGCCAGACCGTGTCGACGGCGCGGCCGATGCGGGTCAGCAATTGCACGCTGACGCTGATTTCCGGTTCCTTGATCGGCACGCAGAAGTCGGTCAGCGAGCGATACACGGTTTGCAGCAACGCGCGGTCAGCCGTGGAAATCGTGCAGTCGGGGTGTTCGGCGGATTTGCCCAGTCGCTCGGAGCCAAGCAGTTCGACCAGCAGCGAGGCGCCGGCGGTGTCGAGGGCGCCGAGGCCGTTGAGATCGATGGGGGTGCTGGCGTCGTACTGACCGCGGAGCGTTTCGCTCAGGTGCTTGAGTTCGGCGTAATGGGCGAGCGTCCAGTCCCCGGTGACCCGCAGACGGGCAGGGCTGATCGTGGTGTCCAGTCGGGCATTACCGGTCATCGAGCTGCTGGTCATAAGCTCCGTGCTTGTTCGGCTGAATTCGCGAACCTACGTAATAGCACGAACCGGATTACTTTTCTTTGGTCGGTGTGCTGTCCGTGACTTCGAAGCGCAGCACGCCGATCACCTGGTCGTCTTCGGTCAGCACCCGAACCTGCCAGTCGCCCACCGGGTTGCCGGGGAAAACCTGCTTGTGGGTCCACGCCCGGTAGCCTTCCTTGCGCCCGCCATGGATGTCGAGGGCAATGCGGTCGACCTCTTTGCCGTTGAACTGCCACACGTGATAGATCCGCTCATCGAGCCCGCGCGGTGCGTTGATCGCGGTGTAGGCGTAGAGCCCGCCGTTGCGGATCTGCTCGGCGCTGACTTGTTCAAGGCTGGCGCCGGGAGTGCGATCCTGCAACTGGGTGCTGATCGCCACGTCAGTCATCCACAGCGTCGCCGGCGGTACCCACGAACGCAGGACCCAACCGACGCCGCCGATACCAATGGTGATGCTGAGGATCGCCAGCGCGTTACGCACGGTGCGGATCGGGAAGATCGACGCCAGGCTCGGGAACGACAGCACCACGGCAGTCCCCAGCGCCCATTTGAAGCTCTGAGAGGTGGTCAGGTGCATGATCACCGGCAGCGCGGTGAGCAAGGCAGCGAACAGCGTCAGGGTGTGCAACGCAAGGAACGCCCAGCGCCGCGGCGCCAGCCATTTGTAGTAGAGCGGGTCGACAATCGAGATCAGCGCGGCGATGCACAGCAACCCGGTGAACACCAGTTGGCCGCTGTTCCAGGTGGTGGTGATAAAGAAAAACGGCAGGACGAAAAACAGGCTTTCCTGGTGAATCATCTGCGTCGCGTAACGCAGCAGCGGCTGGGGGATTTCCCGTTTGAAGACTCGGGTGAACAGCTCGGTCAGGCTGTTTTCCAGCATCAGCCAGATCCAGCTCAGCAGCATGATCGTGGTGATCCAGCTCGCCAGCCCCTGTTGCCGGTCGACCAGAATGAAACTGCCGACGCCGGAGATGAAACCGCCGAGCGCAATGACCCCGGGGTAGCGCTTCATCAGTTCGAGGATGCGCTGGATCAGGAGGGTCAATTTGGGCATTTGGGCGGTTCACGACAGTCGAAGAAAAAAACCTCGACAGAGTACCGCCCGCCGGGGGCTGTGGCGAGGCTGTCGATCAGTCTGAAGGCACGGATTTACGCCGGCGCAGATGCCAGCCGAGCAGGACAAGCCCCAGGACACCGACCGCGCCGCCAATCAGCCACAGCACCTGATCGTCACTGAACAGCGGCTTCTCGATCCGCAGATAGCCCGGCTGCAACAGCAATTCGCGCATGGCCTTGTTCGCCGCCTCCAGCGTGACCCCTTGCAGTTCCCGGGCGGGATCGGCGAAGCGGCCATCCTCGTAGTCGCCCAGCGCGCTCCAGTAATAGTCGGCCATGCCACTGTTGCCCTGCACGGCCCAGGCCTGGTGGGCGATGGCTGCCTGTTTGATGCGATTGAAGGTATCGGCATCGAGGCCGTTTTTCAGCAGGCTGGCCTTGAGGTCTTCCAGCACCTGTTCGGCTTCGGTGATGTCGCCACGATCCAGATCGGCGTTGAGACTCATGAAGCCGACACCGCCGAACACCTCACGCTCGGCCCAGGGCCCGTAGGACAGACCATGGTTCAGGCGCAACTCGCGGTACAGCGCCCACTCCAGATACTCCTTGAGCAGGTCGAAAGTCTCGTCGTACTGATCGTCGAGCATCGGCTCCGGCACCAGCCAGTGCAGCTTTGCGCTGTTACCGATGAAACCGCGAGTGATCGTGCGTTCGTGAGCAGCGCTGGTGCGGATGTCCGGCAGCGATCGGTGCTCGCTCGGATCGACCGCCTCGAGCGCGCCCCACGCCCGTTCCAGATAAGCCGGCAGCAGCTTGTCGAGGTCACCGACGACGATCAGGGTCATGTTGTTCGGGGCGTACCAGGCCTTGCGCACCTTATCTAGCTGCTCGCGGGTCAGGCCCTCGACTTCGGCCCGTTGCGGGCATTTCAGACCCAGCTCGACCGCCAGTTGATTGCTCGCACTGTGGCCAAGGTCCTGACGGTCGAGAAAACGCCGCAGACGGGTGTAATGGCCGCCATCCTCGCGCTCGACCACCCGTTTGGCGGCGTTGATCGCGTTGTCGTCGAAACGGGTCTGGGTCAGCAGATCCAGCAGCAGATCGAGCACCTTGCGCTGGTTTTTTGCCGGGGCTTCGATGACGAAAGTGGTGTCGGCGTTGCTGGTGAAGGCGTTCCAGTCGCCGCCCAGGGCCTGCATACGCTCTTCGAGGCCACCTTCACCGGTGGCGTCGATGCCGCTGAACAGCAAGTGTTCGAGCAGGTGCGGCAGCTCCTTTTCATTGCAGTCGAAGTCGTCGAGGCCGACGCCCACCACCAGCCGGATTGCCACATGCCCGCGCTCGGTGCCGGGCTTGAGCAGCAATTGCAGGCCGTTGGGCAAGGCATAGCCTTCGACCTGGAAACGATCCAGGGCGAAGGCGGGCAAGGAACCGAGCAACAGACAAGCGAACAACAGGCAACGCATAACGAGCTTCCATACAGCTGAATTGGAGATCCGTGTCATCAGTCCGGCCGTGAGGCTGAACCTTGAGTTACTGACTGACCGCAACTCCAGACGTTCAAGGCGAATGCGTGATGTCCGCCATTTCGTCCGCCGCCAGCGCCCCGGTGTCGGAGGTTTCAAGCACCACGTACGCGCTGCTGCAGAACAGCGAATTCAAACGTTTCATGTCGGCAATCAACTCCAGGTGCAGCGAACTGGTCTCGATACTTTGCACGATCTTGCGTTGCAAACGGCTGACATGGGCGTGTGCCAGACGGCGCTCCTGGGCGCGGAAACGACGTTTCTCGCGCAACAACTGGCGAGCACTTTCCTTGTCGCCACTGAGAAACACCGACAGCCCGAGCCGCAGGTTGGCGATCAATTGCTGGTGCAGTCCGGCAAGCTCTTCCAGCCCGTCCTCGGAAAACGAGCGGCGTTGCGAAGTCTTCTGCTGCTGGATTTTGCGCAGCATGCGTTCGATCAGGTCGCTGGCGAGCTTGAGGTTGATCGCCAGTTCGATGATTTCCGCCCAACGCCGACTGTCCTGCTCGCCGAGATCTTCCCGGGGCATCTGCGCCAGATACAGCTTGATCGCGCTGTACAGGGCCTCGACGTCATCGGTCAGTTTGCGCATTTCCTGGGTGACGGCGGTCTGCTTGCCGCGCAGCACATCGAGGGCGGCATCGAGCATGTTGTCGATCAGGTCGCCCATGCGCAGGGTTTCCCGGGCGGCGTTGGCCAGCGCCAGGCTTGGCGTGACCAGTGCCGTCGCGTCGAGATGACGCGGTTTGGCAGTGCCGTTGACCTCCGGACGCTCCGGCAACAGCCAGGCGCACAGCCGAGCCATGGGTGCGACCGTCGGCAGCAGAATCAGGCAGCGCGCCGTGTTGTAGAGCAGGTGGAAGCCGATGACCATTTCCTGCGGGCTGTAATCGAGGTTGTCGATCCAGTGCGCCAGCGGATCGAGCACCGGAATGATCAGCAACAGCCCGATCAGTTTGTACAACAGGCTGCCCAACGCCACTTGCCGTCCGGCGGCGTTCTGCATGCTGGTGCTCATGAAGGCCAGCACGCCGCTGCCGATGTTGGCGCCGATCACCAGACCGATCGCCACCGGCAGGCTGATCACATTGGCGCCGGCCAGGGTCGCGGTCAGCAGCACGGCGGCGAGGCTGGAGTAGGAAATCATCGCGAACAATGCACCGACCAGGGCGTCGAGCAGGATGTCGCCGGTCAGCGAGGCAAAAATCACCTTCACGCCTTTTGCGTGGGTAATCGGCCCGGCAGCCTCGACGATCAGTTGCAGCGCCAGAATGATCAGCCCCAGCCCGATGGCCACACGGCCCATCTGCCCGAGCCGCGTCTGTTTGCGCGAGAGAAAGAAAATCACCCCGAGGAAAATCAGCAGCGGCGACAGCCACGACAGATCGAACGTCAGCACCCGCGCCATCAACGCCGTACCGACGTCGGCGCCGAGCATGGTGGTCAGGGCCGGAGTCAGCGCCATCAGGCCCTGGCCGACGAAGGAGGTGACGAGCATGGCGGTGGCGTTGCTGCTCTGCACCATGGCGGTCACGAGGATGCCGGCGATGAAGGCGAGCCAGCGCCTGGACATGTTCTGGCCGATCACATGCCGCAGGTTGGTGCCGTACACCCGCAGGATGCCGGTCCGAACGATGTGCGTGCCCCAGATCAGCAAGGCCACGGCGGAAAGCAGATTGAGCAGGGTGAGCATGCAGACCCCCTGTAGTTGCAGCGCCCCAAAGGGGCAAGTTGACGATACCGCGCGGTTTCTACGTGTTGTTCTTAAGCTGTAGTTGGCTAACGGTCCGGGCGCCAGCATTGCACAGCTAAAGCGGGGATTGAAACAAAAGCGTCATGAAAACAGGTTCATGCAGCCATGAAAAAAGGGCCCGAAGGCCCTTTGATCATCAGCGCAGCGTTCCGGTTACTGACCCGGAACATCCTTGCGCAGTTTCACCGGATCCTGCTGTTTCTTCTTTTTCGCCATCGCGGTGCGCAGCTTGATGTTGATGGCCTCAACCGCCAGCGAGAAGCCCATGGCGAAGTAGACGTAGCCTTTCGGTACGTGTACGTCGAACGCTTCGGCGATCAGCACGGTGCCGACCACCAGCAGGAACGACAGCGCGAGCATTTTCAGCGACGGGTGCTTGTCGATGAACTCGCTGATCTTGCCCGAGGCCGCCATCATCACCAGTACCGCGACGATGATCGCCGCCACCATCACTGGCACATGGGAGACCATGCCGACGGCGGTGATGACCGAGTCCAGCGAGAACACGATGTCGATGATCGCGATCTGGATGATGGTGTAGAGGAAGTTGCCGCCCTTGCCGCCGGGCGTCTCGTCGCTTTCGTCTTCACCTTCCAGCGCGTGGTACATCTCCTGGGAGCTTTTCCACAGCAGGAACAGGCCACCGAAGAACAGGATCAGGTCACGCCCGGAAATACCCTGGCCGAACACCACGAACAGGTCGGCGGTGAGGCGCATGACCCAGGTGATCGACAGCAGCAACAGGATCCGCGTGATCATGGCCAGGCCAAGACCGAAGATCCGGGTGCGCTGCTGCATGTGTTTGGGCATGCGGCTGACCAGGATCGAAATCATGATGATGTTATCGATGCCCAGGACGATTTCCAGGGCGGTCAGGGTGAAGAAGGCAACCCAGATCTCAGGGTTGGTCAGCCATTCCATGTGTATTCCTTTGAGCGTGTGTTAAACCAGGACGCCAGCAAGCAGCTGGCGTTCTGGTGAGTTGATGCCGTTACAAAGTGCTGAACAGCGGGAAAGTCCCCAACAGCAAGGCTGCGGCCAGTATGCACAGGCAGACCAGCACTGCCCACTTCAGGGTGAAACGCTGGTGATCGCCGAACTCGATCCCGGCCAGTGCGACCAGCAGGTAGGTCGACGGCACCAGCGGGCTCAGCAGGTGAACCGGCTGACCGACAATCGAGGCACGGGCCATTTCCACGGCGGTGATGCCGTAATGGCTGGCCGCTTCCGACAGCACCGGCAGCACACCGTAGTAGAACGCGTCGTTCGACATGAAGAACGTGAACGGCATGCTCACCAGCGCGGTAATCACCGCCAGGTACGGGCCGAGGAAATCAGGGATCACCGCCAGCAGGCTTTTCGACATGGCATCGACCATGCCGGTGCCCGACAGGATACCGGTGAAGATGCCCGCCGCGAAGATCAGACTGACCACCGACAGCACGCTGCCGGCGTGAGCCGCGACGCGATCCTTCTGCTGTTGCAGGCAAGGGTAGTTGACGATCATTGCAATACTGAACGCCACCATGAACAGCACCGGCAGCGGCAGCAGGCCGGCAATCAGGGTGCACATCAGCGCCAGGGTCAGCAGGCCGTTGAACCAGATCAGCTTCGGACGACGGGCATCCGGGAATTGCGAGACGCTGATTTCGCTGTGATCGATTTCGTCGCCGATCAGGTGCAGCTCGCCCAGACGCGCACGTTCACGTTTGCCGTAGAAGTAGGCAATGATCAGGATCGCGATTACACCGGCGCCCATGGCCGGGATCATCGGCACGAAAATGTCCGACGGGTCCACGTGCAGCGCACTGGCGGCACGGGCGGTCGGGCCGCCCCACGGGGTCATGTTCATCACGCCGCCGGCGAGGATGATCAGGCCGGCCATGATCCGCGGGCTCATGCCGATGCGGCTGTACAGCGGCAGCATGGCGGCCACGCAGATCATGTAAGTGGTCGCGCCGTCACCATCGAGGGAAACGACGAGCGCCAGTACGGCGGTGCCGACCGAAACTTTCAACGGGTCGCCCTTGACCAGTTTGAGGATCTTGCGCACGGCCGGGTCGAACAGGCCGGAGTCGATCATCAGGGCGAAGTACAGAATGGCGAACATCAGCATCACGCCGGTCGGCGCAAGCTTGGTAATACCTTCGAGCATCATCGGGCCGATCTTCGGCGCGAAGCCACCGAACAGGGCGAACAGGATCGGGATGATGATCAGAGCGATCAGCGCAGACAGGCGCTTGGTCATGATCAGGAACATGAACGTGATGACCATGGCGAAGCCAAGGAAAGTCAGCATGGGAATACTCCAGGCGTAGCGCGGCTAGGTAAGTGAGCGGATCGGGCGGGATCAGCGCAGAACGGGAAGCACGAGACGTACGGGCGGAGTTGGAGCGAGGAGGCGGGCTACAGAGGACATCAGAATCACCATTGTTGTTGTTAATTGGGCCTGACGCGGGAGCAATCACACGCGCTGGCCAACCGGTCTGTTGCCGGTAGTGGCGGCGATCCTAATGGGGCAACCTTTCAGCCAGCTTTCGCAGGTGAAAGCTTCGATGCGAACGGCCAACCGACCGTCGGATGCGGCTAGAGTCAATAAACACGGGAACGGGAGGGCGGGACGATGAGTGAATTGCACAGCGGCGGCTGCCATTGCGGACATATCCGCTATCAGTTCAGCGGAGCGTTGCGCGACATTGCCCACTGTCATTGTTCGATCTGTCGAAAGGTCAGCGGTGGCATCGTCACCACCTGGATCACGCTGCCGGCGGCGAATTTCCAATGGTTGGCCGGAACACCTTCGCGCTATGACTCGTCGGCCAGTTGCGCACGGTTCTTCTGTCCGAACTGCGGCGCACAATTGGCGCTGGTGACGTTGCTCAGCCCCAAGAGCATCGATCTGACCATCGCCACGCTGGATCACCCGGAACAAGCCGCCGCCGAGCGGCACATCTGGACTGACAGCCAGTTGCCGTGGCTGCATCTGGATGAACATCTGCCGGGTGAACCTGAAGAGACTCTTTAGGTTAAAAAACAGACAGATCCAGCGGCCGCATCGCGCCCATCCAGATAGCGTGCTCGGTGTGGTCAAGCAAGTCATCACCGGTGTCCGGGTGCAGGAACACCACCAGTCCCTTGCGATTGAGCGCCAGCCACGGCAGCACGTCGCCGATCAGTTCGGGGCCGAAGGCCAGTTGGCAGCTCCAGTCCGGATGCGGGCCGACCGGGCGTTCGTGCACGCGGCCCATCTTCAACGGGAATAATTGCGCGGCCTGCTCACACAGCGCCCGCGCCTGTTCGATGGTGCTGGCGTCGTAATAAACGTGGGCGTGATAACCCTTGATCGTCTGCATCGCAAACCCTCTGAATCGGTTCGAACCCTCGGCGCTGGCCGTATGTCACACGCCATACAAGGGAAAACAAAAGGGACCTCAGCCATGAAAAATGCCGAAACCCCGGTGGTGAAAGTGGTGCTCTATGGTGCCATGAGTAGCCTGGGCAGTGCGTTGATGGCTGAACTGCTGCGGCGCCAGCACGAAGTCATCGCCATCCTCGACGACCTGACCGCACTGGCGCCGCGCCCGGGCCTGCGTACCAAGAGCGGCGATCTGTTTGATGCCGAACGAGTCAACCAGAGTGTGGCCGGCAGTTCGGCGGTGATCTGCCTGCTCGATGCGCCGGGCCTGCCGTTCAGCAGCGAGCATGTGGAAAATTCCGTGGTGCTCGGGCCGGTGGAACAGGTGCTGGCGGTCGATGCGCTGATCGAAGGCCTGCAAGCGGCCAATGTGTCGCGACTGTTTGTCGTGGGGGATTTCGCGCTGCTCGACGAGCCGGATCTGGATGATCGCCTGCAACGCCACGCCGCCGAGGAAATCCGCGAAGCCCTGCAAGGCAGCCCGTTGCACTGGACGCTGGTCGACGCGCCCCGTGGAGTAGCGGGACTGACCATCGAGCATTTCAGCCAGGTCAGCAGCAGCCTTGAGCCGGGCCTGGCCGAACCGCTGGAGCGCCTGAACCGGGTGGCCATCGGCATGGCCGATGAGCTGCAGTTGAATCTGCATGTGGGCGAACACGTGAGTTTTGTCGCGGCGTCGGAAGGCTGATCACACCGCGATCGAAGGCAATTCCATTCCCGTCAGCGACTGCGCGCTGCTGGCCTGTTCGGCCATCAACCAATCGACGAATTGCTGGATCAACGCCCCACGCCGTTTGCGCTGCGGCAGCACCACGTAATAGCCGAGGCGGGAAAGGGTGGTTTCGGCAATCGGCCGACACAACAAACCCTGGGCCAGCAAGTTATCCACAAGGTGCCGCCAGCCGATGGCCACACCCTGACCGCCAATCGCCGCTTGAATCAGCAAGGTGTAGTTGTCGAAACGCAGTTGGCCCGGCGCCGGCGGTGTGTTGATACCGAGTTCGCGGAACAGACCGCTCCAGTCGAACCAGTTGCTGCTGTTCTCGCCGCGCAAGTGCAGCAGCGGAAACTCCAGCAGCGCCTGGGGCGGCAAGGGCCGGGCGCGATCCTTGAGCAATTGCGGGCTGCACACCGGAAACACTTCTTCGCTGAACAGCCAGTGACTTTCGCCCTGTTTGAAGCGACCGTCGCCGAACAGCACGGCAACGTCGATATCCGGCCGCAGCATGTTGTGATTGCGCTCGCTGGTGACCAGGCTGACATCGACCTGCGGATTGGCTTCGTGAAAACGATGCAGTCGCGGCATCAGCCAGTACGCGGCGAAGGCGAAATCGGTAGCAACCTGCAGCACCTCATGCTGCTGTTGTGCGCTGATCGCGCTCAATCCTGCGTCGATATTCTGCAAACCGAGGGTGACTTGCTCGAAAAGGATCGAGCCGACCTCGGTCATTTCGATGCCTCGGTAGATCCGGTCGAACAGCCGTGTTCCGAGCTGCTCCTCCAGCCTTTTGATTTGCTGACTGATGGCCGGTTGAGTGGTGCCGAGTTCCACCGCAGCAGCAGTAAAACTGCGATGACGGGCTGCCGCCTCGAAGGCGCGCAGCAGGTCCAGCGATAAATCACCGAGGGCTTCATACATAAGCTGTGCTTATCCTAGTCATTGTCCGGTGCGGGCTTTACCGGAGATTGCGTGGAATCCATGCTCGATCGCAGCAATGTCGCATAAATATTTACTATGGAATGCCGCGATCACATGAAGCGCAAGAACATTCTCTTCATCATGGCCGATCAAATGGCCGCGCCAATGTTGCCGTTCTACGGCCCGTCGCCGATCAAACTGCCGAATCTCAGCCGCCTCGCCGAACAGGGCGTGGTGTTTGACGCCGCGTATTGCAACAGCCCGCTGTGCGCGCCGTCGCGATTTACCCTGGTCAGTGGCCAATTGCCGAGCAAGATCGGCGCCTACGACAACGCCGCCGATTTCCCCGCCGACATTCCGACCTACGCCCATTACTTGCGCCGCCTCGGTTACCGCACCGCGCTGTCGGGCAAGATGCACTTCTGCGGGCCGGATCAACTGCACGGTTACGAAGAACGCCTGACCAGCGACATCTACCCGGCCGACTACGGCTGGGCGGTGAACTGGGACGAGCCGGATGTTCGGCCGAGCTGGTATCACAACATGTCTTCGGTGTTGCAGGCCGGGCCGTGCGTGCGCACCAACCAGCTCGACTTCGACGAAGAGGTGGTGTTCAAGGCGCAGCAATACCTGTTCGATCACATTCGCGAGGACGGCGACCAGCCGTTTTGCCTGACGGTGTCGATGACTCACCCACACGATCCGTACACAATTCCCAAGGCCTTCTGGGGTTTGTACGACGATGCGGATATCCCGCTTCCCACAACGCCGGATCAGCATTCACTCGATCCGCATTCCCAGCGTTTGCTCAAGGTCTACGACCTGTGGGACAAGCCATTGCCTGTGGATAAAATCCGCGATGCTCGCCGGGCCTATTTCGGTGCGTGCAGCTATATCGACGCCAACGTCGGTAAACTCCTGCAAACCCTCGAAGATACCGGGCTCATCGATGACACCATCATCGTGTTCTCCGGTGACCACGGCGACATGCTTGGGGAAAAAGGCCTCTGGTACAAAATGCACTGGTTCGAGATGGCCTCGCGGGTGCCCCTGTTGATAAGTGCGCCGGGGCAGTTCAAATCCGGCCGCGTCAGCGCTGCTGTGTCCACCGCCGACTTGCTGCCGACCTTCGTCGAACTGGCCGGCGGCAGCCTGGAACCGGACCTGCCGCTGGACGGCCGCTCGCTGGTATCGCACCTGCAAGGGCAGGGCGGTCACGACGAAGTGTTCGGCGAATACATGGCCGAAGGCACCGTCAGCCCGTTGATGATGATCCGGCGTGGCGCCTACAAATTTATCTACAGCGAAACCGACCCTTGCCTACTCTTCGATGTGGATAACGATCCACGGGAGCAGGAAGAACTCAGCCAGTCACCGCAACATCGCCAACTGTTCGACGATTTTCTCGCCGAAGCACGGGCCAAATGGGACATTCCGGCGATTCACCGCGAGGTGCTCGAAAGCCAGCGGCGCCGGCGCTTCGTTGCCGAGGCGCTGACCATCGGCAAGCTGAAGAGCTGGGATCACCAGCCGCTGGTGGACGCCAGTCAGCAGTACATGCGCAACCACATCGACCTCGATGACCTGGAGCGCAAAGCCCGTTATCCACAACCCTGCCAAAACCAATAACGTTAAGGGGAAGTCCATGGTCAAGTTATCCACAGTCGTGACGGTCAGCCTGCTGGCACTGGGCAGCGCGTCCGCGTTCGCCGAGAGCTGCGACACGGTGAAAATGGCCGATCCCGGCTGGAGCGACATCGCCGCGACCAACGCCATCACCGGGTTTCTGCTGGACGGCATGGGCTACAAGGCCAAGGTCGACACCCTCGCGGTGCCGATTACCTTCGGCGGCTTGAAGGATGGCCAGGTCGACGTGTTCCTCGGCAACTGGATGCCGGCGCAGCAGGGCTTCTACGACAAGTTCGTGGCCACCGGCGACGTCACGCAACTGGCGAAGAACCTCGACGGCACCGAATTCACCCTGGCCGTGCCGGACTACGTGTGGGACGCGGGTGTGCATAACTTTTCCGACCTGAACAAATTCGCCGACAAGTTCGACCGCAAGATCTACGGCATCGGCTCCGGCGCGCCGGCGAACATCTCGCTGCAAGAGATCATCAAGAAGAACGACTTCGACATGGGCCAGTGGAAGCTGATCGAGTCCAGCGAACAGGCGATGCTTGCCGAGGTCTCGCGGGCGGTGAAGAAACAGAAATTCGTCACCTTCCTCGGCTGGACCCCGCACCCGATGAACGTGCAACTGAAAATGCATTACCTCAAGGGTGGCGAGAAGTACTTTGGCGACACGGGCAGCGTCTACACCCTGACCCGCAAGGGCTACGCCGAGGCTTGTCCGAATGTGGGTAAATTGCTGACCAATCTTTCGTTCACTCAGGAGATGGAGAACAGCATCATGGCCGAGGTGGTGAACAAGAAGGTCAGCAATGCGGATGCGGTGAAGGCGTGGATCAAGGCCAACCCGGCGGTGCTGGATAAGTGGCTTGATGGGGTGAAGACGGTGGATGGGAAGGATGCATTGCCGGCCGTAAAAGCCAAGCTTTGATCGCGGTGTGCTGAAGGTCTGAGTTCGCTTTAGATCTTTTCCCCCCTCACCCCAACCCTCTCCCCCCAAGGGGGGCGAGGGGGAAAGGGAGCAGACCGTCTTTGGTTTCAAAACCTGAGTTCGACTGAAGACTTTCAGGTCGGTGTATCCCGTACATCCACCTCGGTCAGTCCCCTCTCCCTCTGGGAGAGGGTTAGGGTGAGGGGCTTTTTCTGACTGACACCCTGATACCCTTCACGCACCACCAATCCCAAACCGAGAGGACCCATGGCCTTCCCCAGCCGCCGCTCACTGTTCCCCTTCCTGACCTGGCTGCCCCGGCAGACCCGCGCCAGCGTCGGGCGGGACCTGGTCGTCGGCCTCAGCGGCGCGATTCTCGCGTTGCCGCAGTCGATTGCCTACGCCCTGATCGCCGGGCTCCCACCCGAATACGGTCTCTATGCAGCGATCATCCCGGTGCTGATCGCCTGCCTGTGGGGATCATCCTGGCACCTGATCTGCGGCCCGACCGCTGCCATTTCGATTGTCCTTTACGCCAGTGTCAGCCCACTGGCCGTGCCTGCATCACAGGACTACATCACCCTGATTCTGCTGCTGACGTTCCTGGCGGGGATTTTCCAGTGGCTGCTTGGCCTGTTGCGCTTCGGCGCGCTGGTGAATTTCGTCTCGCACTCGGTGGTGCTGGGGTTCACCCTCGGTGCAGCGGTGGTCATTGCCATCGGTCAATTGCCGAACCTGCTGGGGCTGGATCTGCCGGCCAAGGCCACGGCACTGGCCAGCCTGATGGACTTGCTGCGCCATCTCGGGGCTGTGGATAAACCCTCGCTCGTCCTTGGCGTCGCTACGGTGCTGGTTGGCGTATTGCTCAAACAACTGCTGCCACGCTGGCCGACGTTGTTGATGACTCTGGTGCTCGGCAGCCTGGTGGTGTGGCTGTGGCCGGCGATGTTTGGCCATGTTCACCTGGTCAGTGCTTTTGTCGGGCGCTTGCCGCCGTTCAGCGGGTTGCCGCTGGACATGGATCTGGTCCTGCGCCTGCTACCCAGTGCCGTGGCGGTGGGTATGCTCGGGCTGGTCACCAGCCTGTCAATTGCCCGCTCGATTGCCGCGCGCTCGCAACAGCTGCTCGATGCCAATCAGGAGGTCCGCGCGCAGGGTCTTTCGAACATTGTCGGGGCGTTCTTTTCGGGATCGTTGTCCGCCGGTTCGTTCACCCGCTCCGGGTTGAGCTATGAGGCCGGGGCCTGTTCGCCGCTGGCCGGGGTGTTTTCGGCGTTGTGGGTGGCGCTGTTCGCGATTTTCGGCGCCGGGTTGATTTCCCACATTCCGATTCCGGCCATGGCCGGCAGCATTCTGTTGATCGCCTGGGGACTGGTGGATCATCGCGGCATTCGTGCGTTGCTGCGGGTCAGCCGGGCAGAATTTGTGGTGATGGGCCTGACCTGCGTTGCCACGTTGCTACTGGAATTGCAGACAGCGATTTACGCCGGGGTGCTGGCGTCGCTGTTTTTCTACCTCAAGCGCACTTCGCAGCCACGAGTACAGCATTGGCGCGACGGCGAGGACGATGTGCTGCGGGTCGGCGGGTCGATCTTCTTCGGCGCCAGCCACTACCTGCAAGTGCGCCTGCAACGGATGCACGGCGCGCGGGTGGTGATCGAGGCGCAGCAGATCAACTTCATCGACTATTCCGGCGTGGAAATGCTGCATCAGGAAGCCCGGCGCCTGCTGCGCCAGGATCGCAGCCTGACCTTGCGTCAGGCGCGACCACAGGTGGTGGAGGAGTTGCGCAAACTCGAAGGGCCGGAAAAATGCCCGATCCGCTTTGAAGATTGAAGAAGAACCCATTGTGGGAGCGAGCTTGCTCGCGATGGCGGTCTGTCTGTCAGATTGATTCTGGATCTGGCGACGTCATCGCGAGCAAGCTCGCTCACACAGGTATTATTCCGCCAACTGCCGACGCAATTCCGCCAGAACGGGCGCGGTGTCAGGACGTACGCCGCGCCACAGGAAGAAGGCTTCCGCCGCCTGTTCTGCCAGCATGCCCAAGCCATCCATCACCACGCCCGCGCCATGCTCACTGGCCCAGCGGCAGAACGCGGTCGGCTCCTTGCCATACATCATGTCGTAGCACAGGGTCTTGCCCGGTTCGATCAGGCTTTCTGCAATCGGCGGCACGTCGCCGGTGAGGCTGGCGGAGGTGGCGTTGATGATCACGTCCACCGGCTCGCGCAGCCAGTCGTAACCGCTGGCCGACACCGGCCCGAGGTCGCAGAACAGTTCGGCCAGCAACTCAGCCTTGTCCACCGTGCGGTTGGCGATGATCACCGACGCCGGTTTCTCTGCCAGCAAGGGTTCCAGCGCACCGCGCACCGCGCCACCGGCGCCGAGCAGCAGAATGCGTTTGCCGGTCAGGCTGAACCCGGCGTTGACCGTCAGATCGCGCACCAGCCCGGCGCCGTCGGTGTTATCACCGAGCAGGCTGCCGTCGGCGAGCTTGCTCAGGGTGTTCACCGCGCCCGCGCGTTGGGCACGGTCGGTCAGGCTGTTGGCCAGGCGGTAGGCGTCTTCCTTGAACGGTACAGTCACGTTGGCACCGCGACCTTCCTGGAAAAACGCCGTGGCGCAGCCGGAAAAATCGTCGAGCGGCGCCAGCAGGGTGCTGTAGTCGAGGCTCTGCCCGGTCTGTTCGGCGAACAGCTTGTGAATCATCGGCGATTTGCTGTGGCCGATCGGGTTACCGAAAACGACGTAACGATCCATCAGAAATCCTCAGGCCTGGGCCAGCCAGTCGCGATCTTGCAGGAAGTAGTCGGTCAGGCGCGCCTCTTCGCTGCCCGGTTCGGCTTTCCAGTCGTAGGCCCAGCGCACTTGCGGCGGCAGCGACATCAGGATCGACTCAGTGCGACCGCCCGACTGCAGGCCGAACAGGGTGCCACGGTCGTAGACCAGGTTGAACTCGACATAGCGGCCGCGACGGAACTCCTGGAACTCGCGCTGCCTGGCGGTAAACGCGTCGTTCTTGCGGCGTTGCACGATCGGCAGGTAGGCGTCGATGTACGCATCGCCGATGGCGCGCATGAAGGCGAAGCTGGTGTCGAAGTCCCACTCGTTCAGGTCATCGAAGAACAGACCGCCGATGCCCCGTGGTTCGTGGCGATGCTTGATGTGGAAATAGGTGTCGCACCAGGCCTTGTAGCGCGGATAGACGTCCGGGCCGAACGGCGCGCAGGCCTGCTCGGCGATGCGGTGCCAGTGGATGCAGTCTTCTTCGTTGCCGTAGTACGGCGTCAGGTCGAAGCCACCACCGAACCACCAGACCGGCTCTTCACCTTCCTTTTCGGCGATGAAAAAGCGCACGTTGGCGTGGGACGTCGGCACATGCGGGTTGTGCGGGTGAATCACCAGCGACACGCCGAGGGCTTCGAAACCACGCCCGGCCAGCTCCGGCCGATGAGCGCTGGCGGACGGTGGCAGGCCACTGCCGAAGACGTGGGAAAAGTTCACGCCGCCCTTTTCGATCACCGCGCCGTTCTCGATCACCCGGGTGCGACCGCCACCGCCGGCCGCGCGGGTCCAGGCGTCTTCGACGAAGCGCGTGCCGCCGTCTTCGGATTCCAGCGCCGCGCAGATGCGGTCTTGCAGGTCGAGCAGATAGGCCTTTACGGCGTCGGTGCGGGTCGTCATGGCATCACCTTGGATCGGGCATCGCCCCGTGAGCGAGGGGGCGGCGCAAATGGGCGCGTAGCATACCATCGCAAGCCGGCACGCCGCAGTTGACGAAGATCAAGCAGGAGAGTTCGATAGGGGCCTTCCGAATCGTCCCAAGGAGTAGGCAGATGGCCAAGCGAATCCAGTTCCGCGCCCATGGCGGCCCCGAAGTGCTCGAATACGTTGACTACCAGCCCGCCGAGCCCGGCCCGCAGCAGGTTCGCGTGAGCAACAAGGCCATCGGCCTGAACTTCATCGACACCTACTACCGCAGCGGTCTCTACGCGCCACCGGCATTGCCGTCGGGTGTGGGGGCGGAAGGCGCGGGCATCGTCGAGGCGGTGGGCAGCGCCGTCACCCGGTTCAAGGTCGGCGACCGCGTGGCCTATGGCAGCGGCCCGCTGGGCGCGTACAGCGACGTGCATGTTCTGCCGGAGGCGAATCTGGTGCACCTGCCGGATGCCATCAGCTTCGAAACCGCCGCCGGCGTGATGCTCAAGGGCCTGACCGTGCAGTACCTGCTGCGCCAGACCTATGAACTCAAGGGCGGCGAAACCATTCTGTTCCACGCGGCGGCCGGCGGCGTCGGTTTGCTGGCCTGCCAATGGGCGAGAGCGCTGGGAGTGAAGCTGATCGGCACCGTCAGCTCGCCAGCGAAAGCCGAACTGGCCAAGGCCCACGGCGCCTGGGAAACCATCGATTACAGCCACGAAAACGTCGCCCAGCGGGTGCTGGAATTGACCGACGGGAAAAAGGTCCCGGTGGTGTACGACGGCGTCGGCAAAGACACCTGGCCGGCCTCGCTGGACAGCGTGGCGCCTCGCGGTCTGCTGGTGAGCTTCGGCAATGCCTCGGGCGCGGTGGACGGGGTGAACCTGGGGATTCTGGCGGCGAAAGGTTCGCTGTACGTGACCCGGCCAACTTTGGCGACCTACGCCAACAATGCCGAAAACCTGCAACGCATGGCGGATGAGCTGTTCGGGATGATCACCAGCGGCAAGCTGAAAGTGGATATCAGCCAGCGTTACGCACTGGCTGATGCGGCGAAGGCGCAGACTGAATTGTCGGCGCGACGCACCACCGGCTCCACCGTTCTGCTGCCCTGACGGCAGATCTCTCCGGCCAATCGTCATGACTTGGTCGGAGTCTGTGGCAACTCGGCAAAAAACGGTGTCTTGCCGGTCAAGGTCGTTTCAAATCCCTGACGGGCAAGACGCCTCACCTCCAGCCCCAATACGCCGGGCAGACTGAGCAATGCGCTCGTTTGCCCTTCAACCTGCAACGCACCTTCGATGAAGGTATGCGCGACAGCAGTCAGCTTGTCCTCGGCGATAGCCAGACGCATGTGCGCTCCACCGGGCTGTCGATCGATCTGCACCTGGACATCTGCAGTGTCCAATTCAGGCAAGAGCTGCCGAAGTACGTGCAACACCTGTGACCGAGTGATGATCGCCCCACCCAGTTTGATCGATGTTTCGACCCGTCCCTCAAGGGCCAGAACCGGCATGGAGCTGCCACAGGCACAATTCGTCACCGTGCGCAGGATTCGCCCGCGATCCCCGATCCTGTAGCGAAACAGCGGCGCATGATCGGGCAGCAGGGGCGTCAGCAGAAACTCGCCTGTCTTCTCTTCTGCCACGGCCAGAAGGGTCAGGGGATCAACCACTTCGACCAGCATCGCGTCGGCATGCAAATGATAAAAACCGTGTTCAAGGTGTGCACACTGAAAGCCGATGGGACCCGTTTCCGTCGAGCTGTAGCCCAACGAGCGAATTTTCAGCTTCGGCCAGTCTCGGGCCAATTGGTTGCGCAGCGTTTTACTGCAGGGTTCTCCAATGTAGTAAAGCCACCTCAGACTGCCCAACTGTTCTGAACCAACGTTTTCATGATTGAACAACGCAGCGGCGAAAGAAGGGGTGCACATCAGCGCATCGGCCGCGTGCGACTGAATCAGCTCGGCAATGCGCTGAACACCCATCTGTGAGCCGGCGGGCAACAAGCGTGCGCCAATGTGCTGGACGATGGCTGTCGCGTAATGAAACGCACCCTGCATTTCACCGGCCGTCAGGCAGTTGATGACCACCTCCGGATGCTCGTCCGTCACATCAAACATCCGTGCCCCCAGAGGCACGATCGCGGCGTTGAACGCCCAGGAATGGGTGATCTGTTTGCGATGGCCGGTGCTCCCTCCCGAGGTCAGGGTCAGTCCGCCACCGGGTGCTCGGTGTGACGCATCGCCGAGCGCGGAAAACAGCCCACCGCCTGACTCGTCTTCCACTGCCAGAACCGGCAGTCGATGCAGATCAGCCAATGTCTGCACCTCCAGGATCCGGGGATACAGCGCGCGGAACCACGGCAAAGCGCGCGCGTGAGCCAATTTTTGTGCAAGCGCCTCGGCTGATAAATCCATCAGTGGATCATTGCTCATTGCCCCATCCTCCCTGACGAATGCCCAACTCGTCGAATCCGCTACGGACGGCACTCGCCAGAGATTCCAACTGGCGCTGACTGTGGCTCGCGCTGATGGCCAGACGCAAAATCGCCTCGCCCTTGGCCACTACCGGAAACAGTGCGGTAGTGACCGCCATGCCCCGCCGACGCAAATGCTGCGCCAGACAGATCGCATCTCTCTCGGCTCCGACGCGGACAAAACGAATGGGGGACTCGACCTGATGATTGCCCAGCACCGGCCCAAGCAAACCGTCGATCACGGCGATATTTCGCCACAGGTCAGACTGCAATCGACCCAGCTCCGGCGACAGGTGGATATTCCCGGAGACGACCGCCGCGCCCACTCCAGCCATGGAAAGGGGGCCGCCAAACGTATAGGTCGAGGCGTGGCTGCGTATCAGCTCGGCATCCGCCGCCGTACGCACGGTGATCGCGCCACCGGTTGCACCGAATGCCTTGGACAGCGACGACAGAAGGATCAGCCGACCGCGCAGCCGTTCTTCCGCAGCGGCCAATGCATACCCACCCCCTGCCACTCCGTGGATCGAAGTGCCGTGGGCATCATCCGCATAGAGATAACCGTCAAAACGCTCCGCCAGTTGCAGCAGGCGGTTGACCGGATACACACCGCGCATCGAGCCAATGCTGTCGGTCAGGATGATGGGCGTGTTACCCGCTGCAACCGCCGCCAGACACGCCTTCTCCACTTGCTCCACATCACTGCAATCGCAGCGCTGTACCGGACCGAACTGCCAGAGAATGCCTTGCAGCACCTGCATCGAAGCATGCGCCGCACGGTCAACAATCCAGCAGGGGCCACGGCGCATGGGATACGAGGGCATCTCGCCGGAACCGAGCAGCGGCAGGCAGCCAAGATGCGCACTGCCTACAGAGTTGAAGGTAACCGCATGTCCCTGAAATATCCGGCTCAGTTGTTCATCCAGCTCACGCATGGGAGGCAACAGGACTCGGGTTCGCGCGGCAGCAAACTGCACACCGAAGGCTTCGGCGGCGCTCACGGCTCCGTGAATCAAGCGTGGATCACACTCCAGCCCCAGGTAAGAACATGAGAGAAACTCCGTCAGCCGTTCGCCGCTGTCGAGTTCGATCTCCTTACCTTCACGCTTGACCAGTTTCAGACCGTTCAGCCCGGCATCGAATAATTGCTGCTGATCATCACGAGATTGCCGGACACGGTTTTTGACCCAATTGACGCTCGGTTGAATGGTGTTCATCGGGATACCTGCATAGCGGCTGTCCGGCGATAGACCTGCACACGCCAGAGCTGGGTTTTTTCTTGTGCGATCTCTGCCTGGTACTGATGGGTGATATCGCAGAAACCTGCACAATCGGGTTGAACCACATGCAAATGACCACGCATGACCACCCGCGCGTTTTCTGCCAGCGCCGGGGCCAGGCTCTGGAGAACATGGGCACCAGCCGTTTCGGGCATGAAGGAAGGCACGTCCGACAGAGATACGAAATCGATGCCTGTTTCCCCGCCAACACAATCGAAGATGTCAGCCTGCACAACGCGTAAATCGCACTGCTGAAGCCCCTCACGGGCACGCTGGAAAATTGCCGGATCGCACTCCAGCGGAAAGCCTTGCGGATAGCGCAGCTCACCGAAAAACAGCATTTGCAGGAAAAAGCTCTCGCGGACCACGTGAGAGGTGAACAGCGTGTGGAAAATTTCCAGGTAGGCCGCGCGAGAACTGATACCAAGGTTGTTGGGTGGAAACGAGCCTTTGTACAACAGCGAATTGAGCACTGCTGCGTTGCCCAGCAAAGCGATCACGGCCTTCCAGCGCTTGAGTGGAAAGCGCTTTCGGTAATATTCCGTTTGTTCTTCAAGGCAGCCGTACTGAAAAATGCCCCGGCCCGCCTTGCCGGTAAACAGTCCGGTGATCTTCGCCAGCCGCTTCAGAGTCTGCTCGAATGCGCCCATATAAATCGGCGCGTCCCATTGCCTGGACTGGAATAACCCGAACAACCAGCGACGATCCGCGGGCGGCAAAATCAATTGCTGAAAAATGGATCGGCGCCGTGCTCTGAGACTTTCCATCCGATAGCCCATGAACTCCATGAACGACTCGTGATCGGTCTGTTCCAGCAACGCCAGACGCAACCGGGTGAACGCCAGTTGCGGCGCACTGATGTCGCTACAGGTCATGCGTAACGGGTTTGCGGCCAGCAGCGGCAACAGGCGCCCGCCGCATCCGGCAATTCCCAACACGTGTCGGGCATGCCTGGGCAGGATCGCGTACTCAAGCGCGGTGTCTTCATCCCCCAGCGTGTAGTTCAGCTGGTCGAAATAGTCAGCCATATCCGCCTCCAGCCTCCTGATATGAACATGGGCGTGAAGTCTTCATTGGTTGTCCAGGGCGTGGAGAAAGTCATAGCGGGGCGCCAGCCCGTTTTGCCAGGCCTCGTATTGCTCATAAACGGCCTCAAGCATGTTGCCGGTCAGGCGCAGGCTGGTTTCCATGACGGTGGCAACGGCATCCCAATCGTCCTGACGCTTGCAGGTACGCTGCAGCATGAGTTTGATTTCGTTGAAGTGCTCGATATCGATGTCGGAATGTGCAACGAAGAACGTCAGCTGAGCCGGTTTCAGCTCCAGCGTTTCACTCAGACGGTTTATAAGTGGCGTAATGAACTGGTAGGCATTTTCTGCCCAATAACTATAACCAAGCCGCTGCAGCGGATTACCGGTAAAGGAAATCCAGTATAAATAGGCAATCAACACTTCAGTCTCTGGAAGTGCAGATGGAATATCGAACACTTCATGCTTCAGACCAAGGCTCATGACATCGTGCAATGCCATCTTTTCATGACCGACTTCCTGTGCCGCATGTTCAAAACAGAACTTTGCATACACCGGATTATCTGCATGTCGCACACCCACCAATCCTTGATTTCGCGCATTGTGTGCCGTGTAGTGAAAGGTTTCGATCATGTAGATCGCATATAACGCTCTGGAAACTTCACCTTCGCGAATGGCTTTAACCAGCCGCGAATTCTCCAGAATATCGGCCCATGACTTTTCTATTCGCTCATCGAGCAGGCTCAACTGTTGGTTAAAACTGAGGGGCGCATTCATCAACATGTTTCTCCGATGGGTTGGCGAGCAGGTGCGTGGGTTGTTGAAGCGCGGCGAAAATCTGCTGCCATTGAGCTGAAAGCAGCCAGTAATCACCGCGTTTGCGGTGTTCGATGTGTAGAGCGTCGGTCGTGATCGGTGTGAGGCCAAAACGCTGGAAGAATCGCCGTTGCGGTGATCGGCAGAGGGCGGTGACGCCTTCATGACCGTGCCTGATCGCCCATTCCGTGGCAGCCGCCAGCAGGCCGTTGACCAACATCGGGAACTGATTTTGCGAGTGGCTGATCAAGCGGCTGAACTCGACATGGCGCGATAGCGCCGCCGTGGGAGAAACATGCTGCTGCGTCAGTGATGCCCATTCGAACGGCGCAGGCGTGACTCTCAATACAGCCATGGGTCTGTCGTGCAGATACAGCAAAAAGTGGGTACTGCGCGAGGCAATTGCCAGGCGTGTTTCAAACAGTCTGGCTTTGGGCGTCAACATGTAGTGCTGCAATCGCAGTCGAAAATGACGAACAACAAACTGTTCAAACTCTCGCGTATCCGAGCCTGCCTCAAGAATAACGATACGATAACTTTCATAACGACTTTTCAAGGTCGCCTGTAATGCCTGCAGACAGTCCGTTAATTGCAAATACCTGATATCCATTTCTTCTCCGCAGCCGTTAACTTTTCGAAGTTTTCTGAGCGCATTGAAATAATGAATGTTTTTAGAAAAACCGCCACTGTGCGGCTTCTGAGAATAACGTCGGAAAAATTACAACAAATGAATACTTACCGATTCATCTGACATAGAAAGGAAAAAATCAAACCGAAAAACCGGTCAGTATGTTTAGTTACATGAAGGAAAAATCGCAGGCATGCGTAGTACTCCTCGCTATAAAAGCCGAGGAGTACTCATAGAATTAACCAAGGGTAATATCAGGCCGGGCGCACAATCTTGCCGGTCGCCAGATCGCGGATCAGGCTCGGGTTCTTGCGTCCGCCGAGCATTCCGCCCAACACCAGATCGACCTGACCACGGAAATACTGCTCGACCCGCAAGCGAGTCTTCGCCGCCGGCCGGCCTTGCGGGTTGGCCGAGGTCGAGATCAACGGCCCCACCAGCGAGCACAAGTCCCGCACCTGCGGATGATCGCTGACCCGCAGCGCCACGGTGTCATGCACCCCGGTCACCCACTCCGGCAACAGGTTCTGGTGCGGCACCAGCCAGGTGTTCGGCCCCGGCCAGGTACTGGCCATGCGGTCGATCCAGTCCTGAGGGAAATCCTCGAACAGGAAATCGAACTGACGAATGTTGTCGGCGACCAGGATCAACCCCTTGTCCACCGAACGGTTCTTGATCGCCAACAGGCGATCGACCGCTTCTTCATTCCATGGATCGCACCCCAGCCCCCAGACGGCTTCGGTTGGATAGGCAATCACCGCCCCGGCGCGAATCTCTCGTGCGGCTTGTTGCACACGCCAACTGTTAACCATGAAAAACTCTCCGCAAACAGGTTTCGCGCAGTTTACCGATCTTCAATGTAAAACCTAGCTTACCCGCGCAAACCAGCGACCGTTTTCGCATACGGCGCGGCCCTCCATCTCCAGTTCGGTCAATGTCGCCAGTACTTTGGGCAACGCCCAGCCACTGCTGTCGGCCAAACCTTCGCTGGTATGGGGTGCGGCGTGCAACAGCCGCAACAACGGGTTTTCGGTACTCGGTGCGATTGCGGACACCGACACGTGCTGCCAGCCGCGCAAGGCTTCCAGAATATGTTCGATGGTTTCCACCAGCACCGCGCCATCGCGGATCAGTTGATGACAACCGCGCGCGCCGGGGTGGTGGATCGAGCCCGGAATCGCGTACACCTCGCGCCCCTGCTCCGCCGCCAATCGAGCGGTGATCAACGAACCGCTGGCCACGCTGGCCTCGACCACCAGTACGCCGAGGGACAAACCGCTGATGATCCGGTTACGTCTGGGGAAGTTGCTCGCGGTCGGTCCGGCGTCCAGTGGAAACTCCGAAATCACCGCACTGCCCGAGGCAATCATCGTGTCCGCCAGCCGCCGGTTGCGCTGTGGATAAAATTTTTCCAGACCAGTCCCCAGTACACCCACGGTTTGCCCGCCGACGTCGAGCGCGGCTTGATGCACGGCGGCATCGATGCCCAGCGCCAGGCCACTGGTAATGACAAAACCGGCCCCGGCCAGGCTGCGGGCAAACGCTGTGGCGGTGTCCATGCCCGGGCGCGAAGCGCGGCGACTGCCGACCATCGCCAGTTGCGGTTTTTCCAGGATCAGCGGGTCTCCGGCGACAAACAGCAGCGGTGGCGGGTCGGTAATCTGCGCCAGCAAGGCCGGGTAGTCCGGCTGGTCCCACATCAGCAAATGCTGGCCCGGGCGCTCTAGCCAGGCCAATGCGCGGCTCGCGCCGTCGCGTACTTCAGGACAACGACGGGCTTCGGCACTTGCCACCGGCAAACCCAGCGAACGCCAGGCACTGGCCGGCGCACTGATGGCTTTGGAGGCGGAGCCGAACGCTTCGAGCAATCGGGCAAAACGTTTCGGGCCGATTTCCGGCAAGCGGTGCAAGCGCAAACGCGCTTCCAGTTCCGCTGGGGAAACCGGCGTACAGACAGGCATCATCATGGATCATCCTTGATCGTTATAAGCCCTGAACCTTTCGGAACAAGCTGTGGATAACTCTGTTGGTAACTTGTGAAGCCAGCTAAGGATTTCGTACCTTGTCCAGCACCGCCAACGAGCGCGATGCGTTCAACACCAGGCCGTAGCTGAGTTTGTCGTAGGTGCGGAACACCATCAGTAATCCGGCGCGTTCATCAGGGATCTTCAGTGGTTTGCCGGTGATCCGGTCACGCACGGTTTCCCCGGTTTTCATCACCACCAGTACGTTGCCTTCGGCCAGACCGTCGCGCTTGCCCTTGTTCAGGGTCACCACGTCCATTGCGCCGATCTGCGTGACGCCACGTGGCACGTCGATGATCAGGCCGTTGATGTCGGTGGTGGGAGCGCTGGGCATGAAGGTCGAGTTGATGGAACGCTCCTCGCCGCTGAACAGACGGTCGCCGAGGCGCACTTCCTGGGTGGTCCGTTGCAGGGCGAGGGTGGCGACGTCGCCCTCGGTGGCGACGATTTCACCGCCGCCGATGTCATCGGCGTTGATCCCCAGGAACTCCTTGCTCTGTGGATCGGTGTAGACCTTGCCCTGACGGAAGATGCCGTAGACCGGCTGGTTCGGATCGAAATGCCCGCGGGCGAAGATCCGGTCGCCGGTGCCGCTGAGCACCCGCTCGGCATCACCGGCAACGATGTACGGCGCCTTGTCGAAGTCCTCGACCTTGTCGACGATGCGGTTGCTCAGCAGAAAGCTGTTGATGGATTTCAGCGGAATGCTCGGAATCGCCTCGGCCACCGGGCTGCTGCGGATCCGTGGCGAGAGCTTGATGGTGCCGCGCGACGCCCCGCGATTGAGGGTCAGGCGCGGCTGGCCGTTGACGTAACTGAGCGTCAGGGTGTCGCCCGGATAGATCAGGTTGGGGTTTTCGATCTGCGGATTGGCCCGCCACAACTGTGGCCACTGCCAGGGTTCGCGCAGGTACTTTCCGGAGATGTCCCAGAGTGTGTCCCCCGAAACCACCGTGTATTGCTGTGGAAAACCTTCCTTGAGTTGCACTTGCCCATACGCGGTGCCGGCCGAGGCCAGAAACAGCAGGGCGAGTAGTGATTTCCTCATGCGGTGAATCCCTTTATCATGTGCGTTCGCGTGAAACGCCAGAGCCCCCGTGGCTCGCTCCCTGCTCTATGCTGAAAAGCAAGGAGCTACGTTTCACAACGGTAGCCTGCATCTTCGGACCCGCCAGGCCATCGCCCGACTTTACCTCACACGTGCAGCAATCAAGCTTATGGCCATTTTGAACATCCTCGAATTTCCGGACCCGCGTCTGCGCACTATCGCCAAACCTGTGGCTGTAGTGGACGACGAAGTGCGTCAGCTGGTCGATGACATGTTTGAAACAATGTATGAAGCGCCGGGCATCGGCCTTGCCGCGACCCAGGTCAACGTGCACAAACGTATCGTCGTGATGGACCTTTCCGAAGACCGCACCGAACCCCGGGTGTTCATCAACCCCGAGTTCGAACCGCTGACCGACGAAATGGAGCAATACCAGGAAGGCTGCCTCTCGGTGCCGGGTTTCTACGAAAACGTCGACCGCCCGCAGAAGGTCAGGATCAAGGCTCTGGACCGTGACGGCCAGCCTTACGAACTGATCGCCGAAGGCCTGCTCGCGGTGTGCATCCAGCACGAATGCGACCACCTCAACGGCAAGTTGTTCGTCGACTACCTGTCCACGCTCAAACGCGACCGGATCAAGAAGAAACTGGAAAAGCAGCACCGCCAGAACGCTTGATGCCCCTCTCCAAAGGCTTGCTGCGGCAAGCCTTTTTCTTTTTATGAGATTCCCCCCATGACTGAGCCACTGCGCATCGTTTTTGCCGGTACCCCGGAATTCGCCGCCGAACACCTCAAGGCCCTGCTGGACAGCCCTTACGAGATCGTCGCGGTCTACACCCAACCGGATCGTCCGGCCGGTCGTGGGCAAAAACTGATGCCAACCCCGGTCAAACAGCTCGCCCTGGAAAATAATATCCAGGTGTTGCAGCCGCCGACTCTGCGCAACGCTGACGCTCAAGCCGAGCTCGCAGCCTTGAAGCCTGACTTGATGGTGGTGGTCGCCTACGGCCTGATCCTGCCGCAAGCGGTGCTGGATATTCCGCGCCTGGGTTGCATCAACAGCCACGCCTCGTTGCTGCCACGCTGGCGCGGGGCGGCGCCGATCCAGCGCGCCGTCGAAGCAGGCGACGCCGAAAGCGGCGTGACCGTGATGCGCATGGAAGCGGGCCTGGACACCGGGCCGATGCTGCTCAAGGTCGTGACCCCGATCAGCGCCGAAGACACTGGCGGCAGCCTCCACGACCGCCTCGCCGAAATGGGCCCGCCAGCCGTCGTGCAAGCGATTGCCGGTCTGGCCGCCGGCACCCTGGAAGGCGAAGTGCAGAACGACGACCTCGCCACCTATGCGCACAAACTGAACAAGGATGAAGCGCGCATCGACTGGAGCCGTCCGGCCGTCGAGCTGGAACGTCTGGTCCGCGCCTTCAACCCATGGCCGATCACCCACAGCACGCTCAACGGCGAAGCGCTGAAAGTGCTGGCGGCGACACTGGCCGAAGGCAAAGGCGCACCGGGCACCATTCTCGGCGCCAGCAAGGACGGCCTGCTCGTCGCCTGTGGCGATCAAGCACTGTGCCTGACCCGCCTGCAATTGCCCGGCGGCAAAGCGCTGAATTTCAGCGATCTGTTCAACAGCCGTCGTGATAAATTCGCCACCGGCACGGTACTGGGCGCAGCGGTGGACGCGCAATGAACCCGCGTCTGGCCGCCGCCAAGGCACTCGCCGCCGTCCTGAGCGGCAAGGCTTCGCTCAACAGCTCCCTGCCGACGCAACTGGACAAGGTCGAGGATCGCGATCGCGGTTTCACCCAGGATCTGGCCTTTGGCACCGCCCGCTGGCAGCCACGCTTGTCGGCACTGGCGGAAAAACTGCTGCAGAAGCCGTTCAAGGCTGCCGACGCCGATGTCGAGGCGTTGCTGCTGGTCGGTCTCTATCAATTGCTCTACACCCGCGTCCCGGCTCATGCCGCCATCGGCGAAACCGTCGGTTGCGCCGACAAGCTGAAAAAGCCGTGGGCCAAGGGCCTGCTGAATGCCGTACTGCGCAACGCCCAACGTGAACATGAGGCGATCTTCGCCGAACTGGAACGTGACCCGGTAGTGCGCACCGCCCACCCGCGCTGGCTGCAAAAATCCCTCAAGGCCTTCTGGCCTGAGCAATGGGAAGCCATCTGCGAGGCGAACAACGCGCATCCGCCGATGATTCTGCGGGTCAACCGCCGTCATCACAGCCGCGACGCCTACCTCAGTCTGCTGACTGACGCGGGTATCGCCGCGCAGCCATGCACTTTCAGCCGCGACGGCATCGTCCTCGACGCTGCCGCCGACGTGCGCAGCCTGCCCGGCTTCACCGAAGGCTGGATCAGCGTGCAGGACGAAGCCGCGCAACTGGCCGCCGACCTGCTCGATCTCGCGCCGGGCCAGCGAGTGCTGGACGCCTGTTGCGCACCGGGCGGCAAGACGTGCCACATCCTCGAAGCCGAACCGGCGCTGGCCGGTGTGGTGGCGGTGGATCTGGAAGCCAAGCGTCTGGTGCGGGTGAAGGAAAACCTCGAACGCCTCGGTCTGAGCGCTGAGCTGATCGCCGCCGACGGTCGCGACACGGCCGCGTGGTGGGACGGCAAACCGTTCCAGCGCATCCTGCTCGACGCGCCGTGCTCGGCCACCGGAGTGATCCGCCGTCATCCGGACATCAAGCTGACCCGTCAGGCCGACGACATCGCCGCCCTCGCGCAACTGCAAGGCGAGTTGCTCGACGCGATGTGGAAAACCCTCGAAGTGGGCGGCATCCTGCTCTACGCCACCTGTTCGACCTTGCCGACCGAGAACACCGAAGTCATCGCCGCGTTCCTTGAGCGCACGCCGGGCGCCCGGGAGCTGGATCTGGCCACGCAGGCCGGGATCAAACAGCCCCACGGTCGCCAGTTGCTGGCCCAGCAAGGCGGCCATGACGGGTTCTACTACGCCAAGTTGATCAAGATCGCTGCCGCGCGCGGCTAAACGGATTCAATGGAGTGACGGGTTGAAAATCATCATCCTCGGTGCAGGGCAGGTCGGCGGTTCGCTGGCTGAACATCTGGCCAGCGAAGCCAACGACATCACCGTGGTCGACACCGATGGCGACCGTCTGCGCGACCTTGGCGACCGTCTCGATATCCGCACCGTGCAGGGCCGTGGCTCGCTGCCGACCGTGCTGCGTCAGGCCGGTGCCGACGACGCCGACATGCTGGTGGCGGTGACCAACAGTGACGAAACCAACATGGTCGCCTGCCAGGTCGCTCACACCCTGTTCCACACCCCGACCAAGATCGCCCGGGTACGCGAAGCGTCGTACCTGACCCGCGAGGAGCAACTGTTCCAGAACGAAGCGATTCCGGTCGACGTGCTGATCAGCCCCGAGCAAGTGGTCACCAACTACATCAAGCGCCTGATCCAGCATCCCGGCGCCTTGCAGGTGATCGACTTCGCCGAAGGCCAGGCGCAACTGGTGGCGGTGCGCGCCTATTACGGCGGGCCGCTGGTGGGGCAGCAACTGCGCCAGTTGCGCGAACACATGCCGAATGTGGAAACCCGCGTCGCCGCCATTTTCCGCCGTGACCGTCCGATTCTTCCCCAGGGCGACACGGTGATCGAGGCCGATGACGAAGTCTTCTTCATCGCTGCCCGTGAGAACATTCGCGCCGTGATGAGCGAAATGCGCCGTCTCGACGAAACCTACAAACGCATCGTCATCGCCGGCGGCGGGCAGATCGGCGAACGCCTGGCCGAGGCCATCGAAAGCCGTTACCAGGTAAAGATCATCGAGATGAACCCGGCGCGCTGCCGATACCTCTCCGATACGCTCGACAGCACCGTGGTGCTGCAGGGCAGCGCGTCGGATCGCGACCTGCTGCTGGAAGAGAACATTGCCGACGCGGACATCTTCCTGGCGCTGACCAACGATGACGAAGCCAACATCATGTCGTCGCTGCTGGCCAAGCGCCTGGGCGCGAAGAAGGTGATGACGATCATCAACAACCCGGCCTACGTCGACCTGATCCAGGGCGGCGACATCGACATCGCCATCAGCCCGCAACTGGCGACCATCGGCACCTTGCTGGCCCACGTGCGCCGTGGCGATATCGTCAGCGTTCACTCGTTGCGCCGGGGTGCGGCGGAAGCCATCGAAGCCGTGGCCCATGGCGATTCGAAGTCGAGCAAGGTCATCGGCAAGGCCATCGAAAACATCGCTTTGCCGCCGGGTACCACCATCGGCGCGATCATCCGCGATGAAGAAGTGATCATCGCCCACGACGACACGGTGATCGCCGCCGGCGACCACGTGATCCTGTTCCTTGTGGATAAAAAGCATATTCGCGATGTGGAGAAGCTGTTCCACGTGGGCCTGAGTTTCTTCTGACCGACCAAGAGGCGAGACCAATGATCGAATCCCTGGAAAAAATGCTCGCCAAGGGTGTGGATAACTCATTGCTGCGCTTCGGCCTGGGCAAGGGTTATCTGGATCTGGGGGAGAACGCGAAGGCGGCCGAGCATTTCCAGCGTTGCGTCGGCTTCGATTCGAAGTACTCGGCAGCGTGGAAACTGTTGGGCAAGGCGCACCTGGCGCTGGGTGATCTGGCGGCTGCGCGGCAGGCGTGGGAGCAGGGGCTGGAAGCGGCCCGGACCCATGGCGACAAGCAGGCGGAGAAGGAAATGACGGTGTTTCTGAAGAAGCTGGACCGGCAGAAGCCGTAACGGCTGTGGATAACCCGTTTTGTCAGGTTATCCACAATTGCACATCGCCGATCAGTACCAGCGCGCCTCACCCGGCGGACGCTTCTTGAAGCGTTTCATGCTCCACATGTACTGGCTCGGATAAGCCGCCACATACCGCTCGACCACCTGACTCATCGCTGCGCAGGACGTTTCGGTGTCTGTGCTGTACATCGCTTCCGGCGCGGCCTCCAGAATCACCTTGTAGCCGGAACCGTCCGGCAGACGCAGGGCATGCAGGAACACCCCGACAGCCTTGCCACCGGCGAGCATGTTCGGCACGAACTTGCTGGTCAGGGCCTGAGTCGCGAAGAACGGCACGAAGATCCCGGCGGATTCAGCTGGCTCCGGGTCTGCGGGAATCCCCACCTGACCGCCCTTGCGCACTTCCTTGATGACACTGAGGATGCCTTCCTTGGTCGACGCCGCCACGCGGTTGCCCAATTGCACCCGCTGCTTGCGCAGCAGTTCATCCACAGCCTTGAGCTTCGGCGGACGATAGAAAATGATCGGTTTGCACTGGCTGCAATAGAAGTGGTTGAGCACTTCCCAGTTGCCCAGGTGGCTGGTGATGCCGACCACGCCTTTGCCCGACGCCAATGCATCCTTGAGGATGTCGAGGCCTTCGACTTCGCGCACCAGATCGATAGAACGCTGGGCTGGCCAGATCCAGGCGCAGGCGCTTTCGGTCAGGGACTTGCCGATGTCTTTCAGGCTCTGGCCCACCAGACGCTCACGTTCGGCCGGGTCCATCTGTGGAAAACATTTGGCGAGGTTGATCCGCACCACGTCGCGGGAACGGTTGGGGGTTTTCCACATGATCCAGCCGATCGCCGAACCCACGGCCTGCACGGCCCGCCACGGAAGCAGGGCAAACAGCCGCAGAGCGCCAACCAGCATGGCGCCTTTAAACTTTTCCACAGGTCACTCCTGATCTTGTGCTGTGCGCGAGGCGGCCATTCTAACCGGCGTTGACCAGCTGCGCGTAGCGGTCACAGTCCTGAGTGTGGTCCATGACCATGCCCGAGGCCTGCATCAGCGCGTAGCAGATGGTTGGGCCGACAAAGGTGAAACCGGCCTTTTTCAGGCCTTTGCTCATGGCCACGGCCTGCGGGGTGATGGCCGGGACTTCGCTGCGATCCTTGAAATGATTGATCACCGGCTGGTTATCCACAAACGACCAGAGGAAGGCCACCGGATCTTCCAGCGCCAGCCACGCCTGAGCGTTGCGACGGGCGGCATTGAGCTTGAGGCGGTTGCGGATGATCCCCGGATCGAGCATCAATTCATCGATTTCCGCGTCGCTCATCTGCGCCACGCGTTGTACGTCGAAGCCGTACAACACCTCGCGATATCGCTCGCGCTTGCGCAGCACGGTGATCCACGAAAGCCCGGCCTGGAACCCTTCGAGCAAAAGCAACTCGAACAATCCCTGCGCATCGCGTAGCGGCGTGCCCCACTCTTGATCATGGTAAGCCATGTACAGCGGATCTTCGTTGCACCAAAAGCAGCGTGGCATAAGGCTCCAGGGGGTGGAGGTGCGACTGAATCGGGTATACTCCCGCTCTTTAAATCGCAGCCCAAGAAACAGGTGAATTTCGTGAGCCAGCCTACGCCAGCCGTGCGTACCTTCCAAGACTTGATCCTCGCGCTCCAGCAATACTGGGCCGAGCAAGGTTGTGTGGTACTTCAGCCCTACGATATGGAAGTAGGCGCCGGCACTTTCCACACCGCGACATTCCTGCGTGCCATCGGCCCGGAAACCTGGAACGCCGCTTACGTACAGCCAAGCCGCCGTCCGACTGACGGCCGTTACGGCGAAAACCCGAACCGTCTGCAGCACTACTACCAGTTCCAGGTAGTCCTGAAGCCGAACCCGGACAACTTCCAGGAACTGTACCTGGGCTCCCTCAAGCATGTCGGCCTGGACCCGCTGGTCCACGACATCCGCTTCGTCGAAGACAACTGGGAATCGCCGACCCTCGGCGCCTGGGGTCTGGGCTGGGAAGTCTGGCTGAACGGCATGGAAGTGACCCAGTTCACTTACTTCCAGCAGGCGGGCGGCATCGAGTGCTACCCGGTGACCGGCGAGATCACCTATGGTCTCGAGCGTCTGGCCATGTACCTGCAGGGCGTGGACTCGGTCTACGACCTGGTCTGGGCTGACGGTCCGTTCGGCAAGGTGACCTACGGCGACGTGTTCCACCAGAACGAAGTGGAGCAGTCCACCTACAACTTCGAACACGCCAACGTCGACAAGCTGTTCGAACTGTTCGACTTCTATGAAAGCGAAGCCAAGCGCCTGATCGAACTCGACCAGCCGCTGCCGTTGCCAAGCTATGAAATGGTCCTGAAGGCCTCGCACACCTTCAACCTGCTGGATGCGCGCCGGGCGATCTCCGTGACTGCGCGTCAGCAATACATTCTGCGCGTTCGCACCCTGGCGCGTTCCGTCGCCCAAGCCTACCTGCTGGCCCGCGCCAAGCTGGGCTTCCCGATGGCAACCCCGGACCTGCGTGACGAAGTACTGGCCAAGCTGGAGGCTGCACAATGAGTGCTCAAGATTTTCTGGTTGAACTGGGCACCGAAGAACTGCCACCCAAAGCCCTGAACACCCTGGCCGAAGCGTTCCTCGCCGGTATCGACAAGGGCCTGCAGGCTGCCGGTCTGAACTACGAAACCAAAACCGTCTACGCCGCACCGCGTCGTCTGGCCGTGCTGATCACTGCGCTGGCCACCCAGCAGCCGGACCGCAGCATCAACCTCGACGGCCCGCCACGTCAGGCTGCGTTCGATGCCGAAGGCAATCCGACTCAAGCGGCACTGGGTTTTGCCAAGAAGTGCGGCGTCGAGCTGAGCGAAATCGACCAGAGCGGTCCGAAACTGCGCTACAGCCAGAACATCGCCGGCAAGCCGACCGCCAGCCTGCTGCCGACCATCGTCGAAGACTCGCTGAATGACCTGCCGATCCCGAAACGCATGCGTTGGGGTGCGCGCAAGGAAGAGTTCGTGCGTCCGACCCAGTGGCTGGTGATGCTGCTCGGCGACCAGGTCATCGACTGCACGATCCTCGCGCAGAAGGCTGGCCGTGAATCCCGTGGTCACCGTTTCCACCACCCGGAAAGCGTGCGCATCGGTTCGCCGTCGAGCTACCTGGCCGACCTGCGTGCCGCTTACGTACTGGCCGACGCCAACGAGCGTCGCGAGATCATCAGCAAGCGCACCGAAGAGCTGGCGACCCGCCAGGAAGGCACCGCGATCGTGCCGCCGGCGCTGCTCGACGAAGTGACCGCGCTGGTCGAGTGGCCGGTGCCGCTGGTGTGCTCGTTCGAGGAACGTTTCCTCGATGTGCCGCAGGAAGCGCTGATCACCACCATGCAGGACAACCAGAAGTACTTCTGCCTGCTGGATGCCGACGGCAAGTTGCTGCCGCGTTTCATTACCGTGGCCAACATCGAATCCAAAGACCCGCAGCAGATCATCGCCGGTAACGAGAAGGTGGTTCGCCCACGTCTGACCGACGCCGAGTTCTTCTTCAAGCAGGACAAGAAGCAGAAGCTCGAAGCCTTCAACGATCGTCTGCAGAACGTGGTGTTCCAGGAAAAACTCGGCAGCGTCTACGACAAGGCCGAACGCGTGTCGAAACTGGCGGCTTACATCGCCGCACGCATTGGCGGCAACGCTTCGTGGGCTGCCCGCGCAGGCCTGCTGTCCAAGTGCGACCTGGCCACCGAAATGGTCGGCGAGTTCCCGGAGATGCAAGGTGTCGCCGGCTACTACTACGCCCTCAATGACGGCGAGCCGGAAGACGTCGCTCTGGCCCTGAACGAGCAATACATGCCGCGCGGTGCCGGCGCTGAACTGCCGGCCACCCTGACCGGTGCGGCCGTGGCCATCGCCGACAAGCTCGACACCCTGGTCGGCATCTTCGGCATCGGCATGCTGCCGACCGGCAGCAAAGACCCGTATGCCCTGCGCCGTGCGGCATTGGGCGTGCTGCGGATCCTGATCGAGAAACAACTGGATCTGGACCTCAACGACGCCGTTGCTTTCGCCGTGAATTCCTTCGGCGCCAAGGTCAAGGCTGCCGGCCTGAACGACGCGGTGCTGGAATTCATCTTCGACCGTCTGCGTGCGCGTTATGAAGACGAAGGCGTGGATGTGGCCACCTACCTATCGGTTCGTGCCCTGAAGCCGGGTTCGGCGCTGGACTTCGACCAGCGTGTGCAGGCGGTTCAAGCCTTCCGCAAACTGCCGGAAGCGGCAGCGCTGGCGGCGGTGAACAAGCGTGTGTCGAACCTGCTGAGCAAAGTCGAAGGCTCCGTGCCGACCGACGTTCAGGCCAAGTACTTCGACAACGCCAACGAGTTCTCGCTGTACTCGGCGATCCAGCAGGCGGACCAGGCTGTACAGCCAATGGCCGCGGCACGTCAGTACAACGAATCGCTGGCACGCCTGGCCGCCCTGCGCGAGCCGGTGGATGCGTTCTTCGACGCGGTGATGGTCAATGCCGAAGATGCCAATGTGCGGGCCAACCGTTACGCGCTGCTGGCGCGTCTGCGTGGCCTGTTCCTGGGCGTTGCCGACATTTCGCTGCTGGGTTGAGGGATTGCTGTTGAAACTGCTGATTCTCGATCGGGACGGGGTGATCAATTACGACTCCGACGCTTACATCAAGTCGGTGGAGGAGTGGATTCCGCTGCCCGGCTCGATCGAAGCGATTGCGCAGTTGAGCAAGGCCGGCTGGACGGTGGCGGTCGCCACCAACCAGTCGGGCATTGCTCGCGGCTACTACGACCTCGCCACCCTCGATGCCATGCACGCGCGCCTGCGCGAACTGGTGGCGGAGCAGGGCGGTGAAGTCGGGCTGATCGTGTATTGCCCGCATGGGCCGGACGAGGGTTGCGACTGCCGCAAGCCGAAACCCGGCATGCTGAAAACCATCGCGCAGCATTACAACGTGGCGCTGACGAATGTCTGGTTCGTCGGCGACAGCCTTGGTGACCTGGAGGCCGCCAAAGCCGTCGATTCACAGCCCGTTTTGGTAAAGACCGGGAAAGGCGAAAAGACTCTGGGCAAGACCCTTCCGGTCGGCACCCTGATTTTTGACGATCTGGCGGCGATTGCCGCAGAACTTATCCACAACTAGAGTACTTCTGAAGTTCCTGACCAGGGATTGATCGGGAGTGCGCTTGAACAGTCGGGCATCGCCCGTAACGGTAAACGTCGCCATGTCGATACTGCAGGCCATCAGAATCTTCCTCTTTTACCTGCTGCTGGGCACCACCGCTCTGCTGTGGTGCAGCCTGAGCTTTTTTATCGCGCCCTTTCTGCCGTTCAAGGCGCGCTATCGCTTCATCAATGTGTACTGGTGCCGCTGCGCCTTGTGGTTGACCAAGGTGTTCCTCGGTATCCGTTACGAAGTCAAAGGCGCGGAAAACGTGCCTGACCGGCCCTGCGTGATTCAATCGAACCACCAGAGCACCTGGGAGACGTTCTTTCTCTCCGCTTATTTCTCGCCCTTGAGCCAGGTGCTCAAGCGCGAATTGCTGTACGTGCCGTTCTTCGGCTGGGCCATGGCCATGCTGCGGCCGATCGCGATTGATCGCGACAACCCGAAAGCCGCCCTCAAGCAGGTCGCGGCGAAAGGTGACGAGCTGCTCAAGGACAATGTCTGGGTGCTGATCTTCCCTGAAGGTACTCGCGTTCCCCACGGCACCATCGGCAAGTTCTCCCGCAGTGGCAGCGCATTGGCGGTGAATGCCGCGCTTCCGGTACTGCCGATTGCGCACAATGCCGGCAAGTTCTGGCCGAAAATCGGCTGGGGCAAAAAACAGGGTGTGATCACCGTGGTCATCGGTGAACCGATGTATGCCGAAGGATCAGGCCCTCGCGCCATCGCCGATCTGAACGACCGGGTACAGGCATGGAATGAGCAGGCCCAAAGGGAAATGGGTTCGTTGCCACCGGCACCACAAGCCCCGGCAGCCAGCGATCAAGTGACTGTCTGATTTTTGTGGATAACCTGTGTACGGTTTGTTGGCAATATTCCGAAAACATCAATTAACTTACTGATTTTTATATATATTTCTGAAGCTGATAAAACACCGTAAAAGGTGCATAAGTTTTTTTCGGAAGTAAGAAAACCGGCTGATATAGCCGGTTTTTTTATGCCTGCTCTTCGGTGATCAACGGCAGTTCAAGGCGGAATGTGGTGCCCTGATCGATTACGCTGATGCATTCGATCCGCCCACCATGGTGATCCACCACGGCTTTGACCATCGACAGCCCCAGCCCGACGCCATCGATGCCCTTGGCCGAAGAAAAACGCCGATATTGAGTGAACAGATCGGGTAGCTCTTCAGCCGCAATGCCTTTGCCCTGATCGGTCAGTTCGCAGTGCAGCCAGTCATCGTGGCAGCGAACGCGCAATCGGACCGTGGAGCCGACAGGACTGTACTTGATCGCGTTTTCCAGCAGATTGAACAGCGCCCGGGTCAGCAGGCCCTGATCTGCCAGCACCAGACGTTCCTGGGATTGTTCGTCCATATCGTTCAGCAGTTCGATACGCTTCTGTTGGGCAATGGGCAGAGCCTGATCCAGGACGTCCATTACCAGCATCGCAAACAGACTCGGCTGGAACTGATAGGCCTTGGATTCGGCCCGGGCCAGTAAAACGAAACCATCGGTCAGCTCCAGCGCCCGACGCACCTGGCGTTCGATCTGCTCGAACAGTGGTGAATCCGTCCCGGCCTGATGCCGGTGGACATCGAGCAGGGCAAGGATTGCCGAATGCGGGGCACGCAAGTCATGGGACAGAAAACGCAACAGCACGCCGCGCTGCTCTTCGGCGGCACGTTCGGCGCTCAGATCGGTAAGGCTCAGCAGCCAGCCAATCGGTGTGTCGCCGTCCACCGGCAACAAGGCTGCACGTTCCAGCCGCAAGCTGCGCTCCTTGTGGTCACGGAACTCCAAGAGAGGCAGGTCGGACAACAATGGACGCGACGCTGTGGATAAATCCGGATAGCCAAGACTCGCCAATCGATCGAGGACGTCATCACCGACCAGATCACTGCCGAACAAGTCACGCGCCTTGCGATTGCCCAACAGGATCTGACCTTTGGGGTCACTGATCAGGGTCGCAACCGGCAGATACTCCAGGCCATCGGCGATGAAGCGACGGGTGTCCCGCGTGCGGCTCATGGCCTGTTCAAGCGCCATGATCTGGCCTTGCAACCGGTCGCCACTGGCAAATTGTGTGCGGCGACGTTCGGGGAACACCTTCGGTTCATCGTCCAGCCGGGACAACTCCCAGCCGAAGTAGGTCAGCACGACACTCAGACGTCGCCAGTTCCAGATCAGATAACCGAACAGCATGCCCAGCACTGCCGGCGTCGGGGACCACCAACGCTGAATTTCCGCCAGACCGGCGCTGGTCAGCAGCACGCCGACCATGCCGATCAGCGTGAGCCAGAGCGCCAGACGAGGGCGCCACAGCAATAACCCCAGCACGATGGCCACCAGCACGGTAGACAGCACTGCGCCGCTGACCGGCGCCGGATCATGCAGATTGATCTGTGCACGCCAGGACAACAATGCAGTCAGCGGCAACAGCACTAGACTTATCCACACCCACTCGCGCACCAGTTGCCGAAAAAGGCGTTGAACCTGACTTTGCACACGGCTTTCGTGGCGGCGTCGGTTAATCATGGAAAACAGGGCAGAGCGGGTTGAATGGTTTCATGGGCGACAGGTCTGAGGACGTAGACCCGAAGAATCATAGCGGCTCACCCCACGGCGTGCCGCTTACTTTCACTGCTTTGGTCGAACCGCCGGTGTCGACCACCCATTACCCAAGCGACAAGGAATACCGCGTATGCGCGTTGCGATACTGGACGATGAACCCGCCGAACTGCGCCGGGTCGAGCAGACCCTGCAACAAATGGCCGAGGCCGGCGAACAGCCCTGGTCGCTGCACAGCTTCGAACGCGGAGAAGACCTGCTGCGGCAATTGCGCCGGGAAACCTTCGACCTGCTGATCCTCGACTGGCAGCTTCCCGATCTCACCGGCCTGGCGCTGCTGCGCTGGACTCGCGAGCACATGGAAGCCCCGCCTGCCGCCATCATGCTCACCAGTCGCGACGGCGAGAGCGATATCGTCCAGGCATTGAATGCAGGTGCCGACGACTATGTCAGCAAACCGTTCCGTCCCAACGAGTTAAAGGCTCGTGTCACCGCCGTATTGCGCCGGCACAGCCATCAGCGCCCGACGGTGGCCAATGTCCTGCGTTTCAATGATCTGGTTTTTGATGACGCCGAGTTGACCGTCACTCGCGAAGGAAAGCCAATCATGATGACCGAGCGCGAGTATCGCCTCGCGCATTGCCTGTTCAGCAACCTGGGCCGGCCGTTGTCGCGGGACTATCTATACGAAAGGTTCTGGCCCCATGAAGAGATGGCCTCGTCACGGCCACTGGATACCCATATCTATCGCCTGCGCAACAAGCTCGGGCTGACAGCGGATCGGGGTTGGCAGTTGCTGACGATTTATGGGTATGGGTATCGGTTGGAGAGGGTGGCGGCGGGCGAGTGAAGCGCAGGCAATAAAAAAGGCCAACGCTTGTGCGTTGGCCTTTTTGTTGGCGCCGACCGGGATCAGAAATCCAGGTTGGAAACCGCCAGAGCGTTGCTCTCGATGAAGTCACGGCGAGGTTCGACCGCATCACCCATCAGGGTGTTGAAGATCTGGTCTGCGCCGATGGCGTCTTCGATGGTGACTTTCAGCATGCGGCGTACGCTTGGGTCCATCGTGGTTTCCCACAGCTGATCCGGGTTCATTTCGCCCAGACCTTTGTATCGCTGGATGGTGTGGCGCTTGGTGCTTTCGGCCATCAGCCAGTCCAGGGCTTCCTTGAACTCGGTGACCGCTTTCTTGCGCTCGCCACGCTGGATGTACGCGCCTTCGTCGAGCAGGGTGCTCAGTTGAGCGCCGAGGGTGACGACGGTCTTGTAGTCGTTGCTGCCGAAGAAGTCGCGGTTGAAGGTGACGTAGTTCGACAGGCCGTGGGAGATCAGTTCGACCTCTGGCAGCCACACGCCACGTTCGCGGTCTTCACGCAGGCTGGCCTTGTAGACCAGGCCCGACTTCTCGACGGTGCGCAGACGGACTTCGTACTGGGCCAGCCAGTCTTGCATCTTCGCGTGGTCGCCGAGCATTTCCAGGCTGACGGCCGGCAGGTAGATGAAGTGCTCGGTCAGCTCCTGCGGGTACAGGCGCGACAGACGCTTGAGGGTCTTCATCACCATGCGGAAGTCATTCACCAGACGCTCCAGCGCTTCACCGGAAATGCCCGGGGCGTCTTCGTTCAGGTGCAGGCTCGCATCTTCCAGGGCCGACTGCGTCATGTACTCTTCCATGGCGTCGTCGTCTTTGATGTATTGCTCTTGCTTGCCTTTCTTGACCTTGTACAGCGGCGGCTGGGCGATGTAGATGTAGCCGCGCTCGATCAGCTCCGGCAACTGACGGAAGAAGAAGGTCAGCAGCAGGGTACGGATGTGCGAACCGTCGACGTCAGCATCGGTCATGATGATGATGTTGTGATAGCGCAACTTGTCGATGTTGTACTCTTCGCGACCGATACCGCAGCCCAGCGCGGTGATCAGGGTGCCCACTTCCTGGGACGAGATCATCTTGTCGAAACGGGCTTTCTCGACGTTGAGGATCTTGCCCTTCAGCGGCAGGATGGCCTGGGTCTTGCGGTTACGTCCCTGCTTCGCAGAGCCGCCCGCGGAGTCACCTTCCACGAGGTACAGTTCGGACAGCGCCGGGTCTTTTTCCTGGCAGTCAGCGAGCTTGCCCGGCAGGCCGGCGATGTCCAGCGCGCCTTTGCGGCGAGTCATCTCACGGGCCTTGCGCGCCGCTTCACGGGCACGGGCGGCGTCGATCATCTTGCCGACGACCAGCTTGGCTTCGTTCGGGTTTTCCAGCAGGAAGTCAGAGAAGTACTTGCCCATTTCCTGTTCGACCGCGGTCTTCACTTCGGAAGACACCAGCTTGTCTTTGGTCTGGGAGCTGAACTTCGGATCCGGCACCTTCACCGAAATGATCGCAGTCAGGCCTTCACGTGCATCGTCACCGGTGGTGGCGACTTTGTGCTTCTTCGCCAGACCTTCCTGCTCGATGTAGTTGTTCAGGTTACGCGTCAGTGCGGAACGGAAGCCCACCAGGTGGGTACCGCCATCGCGCTGCGGAATGTTGTTGGTGAAGCACAACAGGTTCTCGTTGAAGCTGTCGTTCCACTGCAGGGCGATTTCCACGCCGATGCCGTCTTCACGCTGGATGTTGAAGTGGAACACCTGGTTGACCGCAGTCTTGTTGGTGTTCAGGTATTCAACGAACGCACGCAGGCCGCCTTCGTATTTGAACAGTTCTTCCTTGCCGCTGCGCTCATCCTTGAGGACGATGCCGACACCGGAGTTGAGGAAGGACAGCTCACGAATACGCTTGGCCAGGATGTCCCAGCTGAAGTGAATGTTCTTGAAGGTTTCCTTGGAAGCCTTGAAGTGAATCTGGGTGCCGGTGGTTTCGCTGTCGCCAACGATCGCCATCGGTGCCTGAGGTACGCCGTGGACGTAGGTCTGTTCCCAGATCTTGCCGCTGCGGCGAACAGTCAGGACCAGCTCTTCGGACAGAGCGTTCACAACCGAAACACCTACACCGTGCAGACCGCCGGATACCTTGTAGGAGTTGTCGTCGAACTTACCGCCGGCGTGGAGGACGGTCATGATGACCTCAGCGGCGGAAACGCCTTCCTCTTTGTGCACGTCTACCGGGATGCCACGGCCGTTGTCTTTGACAGTGATGGACTCATCCGGGTGGATGATGATGCTGATGTCGTCGCAATGGCCGGCGAGGGCTTCGTCGATCGAGTTGTCGACCACCTCGAACACCATGTGGTGCAGACCGCTGCCATCGTCGGTGTCACCAATGTACATACCGGGACGTTTGCGCACGGCATCCAGGCCTTTCAGCACTTTAATGCTCGATGAGTCGTACGTATTTTCTTCGCTCAATGCCTTCACTCCCGATGGTCGTGGGTCTGGGTGATACGGCCCTGTTCCACGTGGAACAGAGCGACTGGCGTTTCCGTCTGCCAGCCTTCCCTCAATAATTCGTGATCTACACAGGTGATAAAGACCTGGCAGCGTAAGTCTTCCAGCAAGCGGCACAGCGCGCGACGGTGGCTCTCGTCCAGCTCGGACGGCAAATCGTCCACCAGATAAATACACTGACCGCGCCGGGCCTGGCTCACCAGATGCCCCTGAGCAATCCGCAACGCACAGACCACCAGTTTCTGCTGACCCCGGGACAAGATGTCCGCGGCATTATGAGCGCCCAATCTAAGACGCAAGTCAGCGCGCTGCGGTCCGGCCTGGGTATGCCCCATCTGCTGGTCCCGTTGCAGGGATCCGGCAAGCACAGCACTCAATTCCCGATCCTTGTCCCAGCCTCGGTAATAGCTGAGCGTCAAACCTTCGAGCTCAACCAGTTCGCTCAAGGTTTGCTCAAAGACTGGTTTCAAGGCTTTGATGTAAGCGCGGCGGTATTCATCGATTTCAGCGCTGGCCTGGCACAGTTCCCTGTCCCAAACCGCTTGCGAAACGGCGTCAAGTGTACCATGCCGCAGCCAGGAGTTTCTCTGGCGCAAGGCCTTCTGCAAACGCTGCCAGGTGACCATGAACCGCGGTTCGACGTGGAACACGCCCCAGTCCAGGAACTGTCGGCGGATCTTCGGCGCACCTTCCAGCAGACGGAAGCTGTCGGGGTTGATCAACTGCAGCGGCAGAATCTCCGCCAGTTGCGCGGCGCTGCGGGCATTCTGACCGTCGATGCGAATCTGGAATTCGCCCTGACGGTCGCGAGATATCCCCAATGCACTGTGACCGCCCTCGGCGAGCTCGACCTGACCGAAAACGGTACAGGCAAGTTGCTCATACTGGATGACCGGCAACAGCCGGGTGCTACGAAACGAACGGGCAAGCCCCAGCAGATGAATGGCTTCCAGAACACTGGTTTTGCCGCTGCCGTTGGCGCCGTAAAGAATGTTGATTCGGGGGGAGGGGGAGAAGGTCACCGGGTGCAGATTGCGCACCGCGGTGACCGAGACGCGACTTAGCGACATCCAGAGTCAGCTGATTACAGACGCATCGGCATGACAACGTAAGCCGAATCGTCGTTGTCGGACTCTTGCACCAGCGCACTGCTGTTGGAGTCGGACAGGATCAGACGAACCTGCTCGGTGGTCATCACGCCCAGTACGTCGAGCAGATAGCTGACGTTGAAGCCGATTTCCAGGGAGCCGCCGTTGTATTCCACGCCTACTTCTTCTTCCGCTTCTTCCTGCTCCGGGTTGTTCGCCTGGATTTTCAGCTGACCGCTGGCCAGTTGCAGACGAATGCCGCGGTACTTCTCGTTGGACAGAATCGCAGTACGGCTGAACGCTTCGCGCAGCGCCTGGCGGTCGCCCAATACCAGCTTGTCGCCGCCCTTCGGCAGAACGCGCTCGTAGTCAGGGAACTTGCCGTCGACCAGCTTCGAAGTGAAGGTGAATTCGCCGGTGGTCGCACGGATGTGGTGTTGACCCAGGACGATGCTGACGTTGCCGTCCGGCTCGGTGAGCAGACGAGCCAACTCAAGAATACCTTTGCGCGGCACGATCACCTGGTGACGATCCTGCTGACCGATGTCGGCCTGCATCGAGCACATCGCCAGACGGTGACCGTCGGTAGCCACGGCACGAATCACACCTGTGGACACTTCCAACAACATGCCATTGAGGTAGTAACGCACGTCCTGCTGGGCCATGGCGAAACTGGTGCGCTCGATCAGGCGACGCAGCTTGCTCTGATCCAGGCTGGTAGTCAGCGAGCCAGGGCCTTCTTCCACCGTCGGGAAGTCATTGGCCGGCAGGGTCGACAGGGTGAAGCGGCTACGGCCGGCCTTCACTACCAGCTTCTGCTCGTCGACCTTGATGTCGATCAGCGCATCGTTCGGCAAGCTCTTGCAGATATCCATCAGCTTGCGCGCGGGCACGGTGATGGAACCTGTTTCAGCCGGCTCTTCGAGTTGCACGCGACCGACCAGCTCGACTTCCAGGTCGGTACCGGTCAGCGACAGTTGCTGGCCATCGACGACCAGCAGCACGTTGGAGAGTACCGGCAAGGTCTGTCGGCGCTCGACGACGCCTGCGACCAGTTGCAGGGGTTTCAACAGGGCTTCGCGTTGAATGGTGAAATGCATGGTCTAGTCCCTTGCCTTAATAAGCTGCGCTGGTGTTCATCAAGTGGTCAGAGTACGCAGCAGGTTCTTGTAGTCCTCGCGGATGTCCGCGTCGGATTCCTTAAGTTCGTTGATCTTGCGGCAGGCGTGCAACACCGTCGTATGGTCGCGACCGCCAAACACATCGCCGATTTCCGGCAGGCTGTGGTTGGTCAGTTCCTTGGACAGTGCCATGGCGACCTGACGCGGGCGAGCGACCGAGCGCGAACGGCGCTTGGACAGCAAGTCGGAGATCTTGATCTTGTAGTACTCGGCGACGGTGCGCTGAATGTTATCCACAGAGACCAGTTTGTCCTGCAATGCCAACAGGTCTTTCAGGGATTCGCGAATCAGCTCGATGGTGATGTCGCGGCCCATGAAGTGCGAGTGGGCGATCACGCGTTTCAGCGCGCCTTCCAGCTCACGGACGTTGGAGCGAATGCGCTGGGCAATGAAGAACGCGGCATCGTGTGGCAACTCGACTTTGGCCTGGTCGGCCTTCTTCATCAAGATGGCCACGCGGGTTTCCAGCTCCGGCGGCTCGACGGCAACCGTCAGGCCCCAGCCGAAGCGGGATTTGAGGCGCTCTTCAAGGCCTTCGATTTCTTTCGGGTAGCGGTCACTGGTGAGAATGACCTGCTGGCCACCTTCAAGCAGGGCGTTGAAGGTGTGGAAAAACTCTTCCTGGGAACGCTCCTTGCGGGCGAAGAACTGAATGTCGTCGATCAGCAGGGCGTCCACCGAACGGTAGAACCGCTTGAACTCGTTGATCGCGTTCAGTTGCAGCGCCTTGACCATGTCGGCCACGAAACGCTCGGAATGCAGGTACACGACCTTGGCATTCGGATTCTTCTTTAATAGATGGTTACCCACCGCGTGCATCAAGTGCGTTTTACCCAGACCGACGCCGCCATAAAGGAAGAGCGGGTTGTAGCCGTGCTTGGGGTTGTCTGCCACTTGCCAGGCCGCCGCACGGGCGAGCTGGTTGGATTTACCTTCTACAAAGTTCTCAAAGGTAAAGGTGCGGTTCAGGTAGCTGGTGTGCTTGAGCGCACCTTCGACCTGCACGGTGCGCTGTTCGGCACGCACTGGCGCTTGCTGCGAAGCCGCACCGGCCATCGGATCGAAACTGTCACGGGACGGCTCTTCGCTGACTTCCTCGGTTTTCTGCGTCACACGCTTGGCCGGGGTCGGAGCCGGTGCTGGTGCCGGAGCGCTGACGGGTGCGGCATTGGCCTGAGCCAGGGATGCAGCAGCGGCGGCCAACGGTGCATTCGGCGCGGCACGCGGTGCAGAACTGCGCTTGCTGCCTATTAATAAGGAGAGCGACGGCGCCAAGCCGTTGCCATGCTCATCCAGCAGTTCAAGGACGCGCCCCAGGTACTTTTCGTTGACCCAGTCCAGAACAAAACGGTTCGGTGCGTAGACACGCAACTCGTCGCCTTCGGCTTCGACCTGTAATGGACGGATCCAGGTGTTGAATTGTTGGGCTGGCAGCTCTTCGCGCAAAAGCTCCACGCACTGCTGCCAAAGTTCCACTGACACGGAAATCCCCTAAGTTGAAAGCCGGTGAGGCAAAAACAAGCGGCCATTGTAGCGGCGGGGCGTTCACTTATCCACATGCAGGTTGCCCGGTGGACATGATTTATCAATGCCTTATCCGGTGAAAAAGCGACCGACGGTGTGTGAATAAGCTCTGTGGATAACCGTAGCTGAGAGCACTGGACAACTGGGGGCGAAACCCGGTGGACAAGTCGCCTGTGGATAACCTCGCTTTCCACACACAGGTTATCCGACAGCGCAGCACAGGCTGAACACTGTTTTCCAGCGTAGTTGTCATTCTCTGTACATCAAGCCCCACAAGGCCTCAGATCAGTTATCCACAGAAGGTGGTGATCCTAGCTTTTACAAGCTTTACAAAAAAGCTTTAAATAATTCCCTTCTTTATTTTTATGTCTGGCGAACAAGGTTTCGAGCCTGCGGGCACCAGAGATCTATTTATAAGGAAACGTTGGTTGGAAATTGACCTATGGACTTGCTTTCTCTAGAATCCCCGGTCTCTTAAAACGGGGGCCATTCCGGCCCGTTGTGGACGAACCAGGTAACACGACATGAAACGTACTTTCCAACCAAGCACTATCAAACGCGCTCGTACCCACGGTTTCCGTGCTCGCATGGCTACCAAGAACGGTCGTGCCGTACTGTCGCGTCGTCGCGCCAAAGGCCGCGCACGTCTGGCAGTTTGATAATCCGGCACTGGAGGTGAGTCAGGACTTCAGTCGGGAAAAGCGTCTGCTTACTCCCCGGCATTTCAAGGCAGTCTTTGACTCCCCTACCGGCAAGGTTCCGGGGAAAAATCTCCTGCTCCTTGCACGCAACAACGATCTCGATCACCCCCGTCTTGGACTGGTTATCGGGAAAAAGAGCGTAAAGCTTTCCGTTGAGCGCAATCGCCTCAAACGTCTGATGCGCGAATCGTTTCGCCTGCACCAGGATTCATTGGTCGGCTGGGACATCGTTATCGTCGCGCGCAAAGGTTTGGGTGATGTAGAGAACCCCGAATTGATTCAGCATTTCGGCAAACTCTGGAAGCGTCTGGCACGCAACAAGCCGGTACCAGCAGTCAAAACCGAAACTGTAGGGGTAGACAGTCCAGATGCGTAAACTGGCACTCGTTCCGATCCAGTTTTACCGCTACGCCATTAGTCCCCTGATGGCCAGTCACTGTCGTTTCTACCCCAGTTGTTCTTGCTACGCGTATGAAGCCATCGAAAATCATGGCCTTCTGCGCGGTGGCTGGCTGACCTTTCGTCGTTTAGGTCGCTGTCATCCGTGGAATCCCGGTGGTTATGACCCGGTTCCACCTATCCCTACCTCCCGTTCTTCTTCGATGGCCGAGTAATCATGGATATCAAACGCACGATCCTGATCGTCGCCCTGGCAATCGTGTCCTACGTCATGGTTCTTAAATGGAACCAGGACTATGGTCAGGCTGCCCTGCCGACTCAGAATGTTGCTTCCAGTACGACTACATCCGGTTTGCCGGACACCGCCACTGGCAATAACGCTGCAGCCAGTGACGATATTCCGCGCGCCGCAAGCGATACCAGCGCACCTGCCGAAACGCCGGTCGCCGCCAGCAAGGATCTGATCCAGATCAAAACCGACGTGCTCGATCTGTCGATCGATCCACAGGGTGGCGATGTTGCCCAACTGACCTTGCCACTGTATCCGCGTCGTCAGGATCGTCCGGACGTTCCGTTCCAGCTGTTCGACAACGGCGGCGAGCGTACTTACCTGGCGCAAAGCGGTCTGATCGGCACCAACGGCCCGGACGCCAGCCCGGCCGGTCGTCCGATCTACTCCTCGGAGAAGAAGACTTATCAACTGGCTGACGGTCAGGACCAATTGGTCGTCGACCTGAAGTTCAGCAAGGACGGCGTCAATTACATCAAGCGTTTCACCCTGAAACGTGGCCTGTATGACGTGACCGTCACTTATCTGATCGACAACCAGAGCGCTCAGCCTTGGTCCGGTTCGATGTTTGCCCAGCTGAAACGCGATGCAAGCGCCGATCCTTCGTCGACCACGGCTACCGGCACCGCGACTTACCTGGGCGCTGCCCTGTGGACAAGTTCCGAGCCGTACAAGAAAGTGTCCATGAAAGACATGGACAAAGGTCAGCTCAAGGAAACCGTGACCGGTGGCTGGGTAGCCTGGCTGCAACACTACTTCGTGACTGCATGGGTTGCTCCGAAGGGCGAAAACAACATCGTCCAGACCCGTAAAGACAGCAAAGGCAACTACATCATCGGTTACACCGGTCCTTCGCTGACCGCTGCACCGGGTGCAAAAGTCGAGACCAGTGCTGTTCTGTACGCCGGCCCGAAAAGCCAGGCTGTACTGAAAGAGTTGTCCCCAGGTCTGGAACTGACCGTCGACTACGGCATTCTGTGGTTCATTGCCCAGCCGATCTTCTGGCTGCTGCAACATATCCACGCCATTGTCGGCAACTGGGGCTGGTCGATCATCTTCCTGACCATGCTGATCAAAGGGATTTTCTTCCCGCTGTCGGCCGCCAGCTACAAGTCGATGGCCCGCATGCGTGCCGTGGCTCCGAAACTGGCTGCACTGAAAGAACAACATGGCGATGACCGGCAGAAAATGTCGCAAGCCATGATGGAGCTGTACAAGAAAGAGAAGATCAATCCGCTGGGTGGCTGCTTGCCGATCCTCGTGCAGATGCCGGTTTTCCTTTCCCTGTACTGGGTTCTGCTGGAAAGCGTGGAAATGCGCCAGGCGCCGTTCATGCTGTGGATTACCGACCTGTCGATCAAGGATCCGTTCTTCATCCTGCCGATCATCATGGGCGCGACCATGTTCATCCAGCAGCGTCTGAACCCGACTCCTCCGGATCCGATGCAGGCCAAGGTCATGAAAATGATGCCAATCATTTTCACGTTCTTCTTCCTGTGGTTCCCGGCTGGTCTGGTGCTGTACTGGGTTGTGAACAACTGCCTGTCGATTGCCCAACAGTGGTACATCACGCGTAAGATCGAAGCGGCGACGAAAAAAGCCGAGGCGTAACTTACTCTGTGGATAACACCACTCAAAACGCCCCCTAGTGGGGCGTTTTGCTATCTGTCATTTTTGTCTGGATACCGGTTTATGAGCGCACCTCGTGAAACCATCGCAGCCGTCGCCACAGCTCAGGGTCGTGGCGGCGTGGGCATCGTTCGAATTTCCGGGCCGCTGGCCAGCGTGGCGGCCAAGGCCATCAGCGGCCGCGAACTGAAACCGCGTTTTGCCCACTACGGGCCCTTCTTCAGTGACGATCAACAGGTGCTCGATGAAGGTCTGGCGCTGTATTTCCCCGGGCCGAACTCGTTCACCGGTGAAGATGTGCTGGAACTGCAGGGCCACGGCGGCCCGATCGTCCTCGACATGTTGCTCAAGCGTTGTCTGGAACTGGGTTGTCGACTGGCCCGGCCGGGTGAGTTCAGCGAACGCGCCTTCCTCAATGACAAACTCGACCTGGCGCAGGCCGAGGCCATTGCCGACTTGATCGAAGCCAGTTCTGCACAGGCTGCACGCAATGCCTTGCGTTCCTTGCAGGGCGCGTTTTCCCAACGTGTGCATAACCTCACCGAACAACTGATCGGTCTGAGGATTTACGTTGAGGCAGCCATCGATTTCCCGGAAGAAGAGATCGACTTCCTCGCCGATGGCCATGTATTGAGCATGCTCGACAAGGTACGCGACGAGTTATCCACCGTACTACGTGAAGCCGGGCAGGGTGCGCTGCTGCGTGATGGCATGACGGTGGTGATTGCCGGTCGTCCGAATGCCGGCAAATCCAGCCTGTTGAATGCACTGGCCGGGCGAGAAGCCGCCATCGTGACGGAAATCGCCGGCACGACCCGGGATATCCTGCGCGAACATATCCACATCGATGGCATGCCGCTGCATGTCGTAGACACCGCCGGTTTGCGTGATACCGACGACCATGTGGAAAAAATCGGCGTCGAACGTGCGTTGAAAGCCATTGGCGAAGCCGATCGGGTGCTGTTGGTGGTCGATGCCACGGCGCCGGAAGCTGCAGATCCGTTCGCGTTATGGCCTGAATTCCTTGAAACCCGACCAGATCCGGCAAAGGTCACCCTGATTCGCAATAAAGCGGATCTCACCGGTGAAGCAATTGCCCTGGAAGTCAGCGACGATGGCCACGTCACCATCAGCCTGAGTGCCAAGGCTGCCGGCGAAGGTCTGGACCTGCTTCGCGATCACCTGAAGGCCTGCATGGGTTACGAGCAGACCTCGGAAAGCAGCTTCAGCGCACGCCGTCGCCACCTGGAAGCGTTGCGTCATGCCAGCGCGGCTCTGGAACACGGCCGTGCACAGCTGACTCTGGCAGGGGCTGGCGAACTGTTGGCCGAAGATCTGCGCCAGGCTCAGCAGTCTCTCGGGGAAATTACCGGGGCGTTCAGCTCCGATGATCTCCTCGGGCGGATCTTTTCCAGCTTCTGCATCGGCAAATAACCCTTCCGCTGTCCACAGGCAGGTCCATTCGCGACCTGTCTGTTTCTCCTCTCCGCATTCCTTTCCTACCAGTGCCGGGCTGATTCCTTCTCCCTGAGCGGATTTCCCCTGTCCGCTGCATGCTCATTCATCCGATTTCTGTGGATTAAGCCCTGTGAATAACTGCCGCTGAGGGCAGTTGATAACAGGGCATGAAAACTGAACATAACTGCCTCTGTGGATAACGGCCCCATTCATCCACAGGCTTACACCGGTTATCCAAGGGCCTCATTGCTACATGGCCACAGGGTTTTGAATCTCTGTACATATTGAAAATAAAGGCCTGTAGCAATCTATCCACAGAAATCATAGGCAGTAAGAATAAGCTTTAAAACAAAGGTTTTATAAATTTCTCTCTTTTTTATTCTTTTAACCGCTAGTTCTCCACAGCTGGTTAAATTTTGTGCAAAGGGTTCTTTAGGAAGGGCGAAGTCCCTATACTTGTCGACCAGGTTCAGAAACCTGATCTCAAACTATTCCTGAATTACCTACTTAAGCAGGCACGAGGTGCGTGGTGGATTTCCCTTCCCGTTTTGAAGTGATCGTCATCGGCGGCGGTCATGCCGGTACCGAGGCAGCACTGGCCTCAGCACGCATGGGTGCAAAAACCCTTCTGCTGACGCATAACGTGGAAACCCTCGGTGCCATGAGTTGCAACCCGGCCATCGGCGGCATCGGCAAAAGCCATCTGGTCAAGGAAATCGACGCCCTCGGCGGCGCGATGGCCATCGCTACCGACCTGGGTGGCATCCAGTTTCGCGTGTTGAACAGCCGTAAAGGCCCGGCCGTACGTGCAACCCGTGCACAAGCCGACCGGATTCTTTACAAGGCCGCTGTCCGCGAAATCCTGGAAAACCAGCCGAACCTGTGGATATTTCAACAAGCCGCCGACGATCTGATCGTCGAGCAGGAACAAGTACGCGGTGTTGTCACGCAAATGGGTCTGCGTTTCTTCGCTGATTCCGTGGTGTTGACCACTGGTACCTTCCTGGGCGGACTTATCCACATCGGTTTGCAGAATTTTTCCGGCGGGCGCGCCGGTGATCCGCCGTCGATCGCCCTGGCGCACCGTCTGCGTGAACTGCCGCTGCGTGTCGGTCGCCTGAAAACCGGTACGCCACCGCGTATCGACGGCAAGTCTGTGGATTTCTCGGTGATGACCGAGCAGCCAGGCGATACGCCGATCCCGGTGATGTCGTTCATGGGCAACAAGGAACAACATCCGCGGCAAGTCAGTTGCTGGATTACCCACACAAACGCCCGTACCCACGAAATCATCGCCGCGAACCTTGATCGTTCGCCGATGTATTCCGCAGCCGGCGAGATCGAAGGCATCGGCCCGCGTTATTGCCCGTCGATCGAAGACAAGATCCACCGCTTTGCCGACAAGGAAAGCCATCAGGTGTTCATCGAGCCGGAAGGCCTGACCACCCATGAGCTGTATCCGAACGGGATATCCACAAGCCTGCCGTTCGACGTGCAATTGCAGATCGTGCAATCGATTCGCGGCATGGAAAACGCGCACATCGTGCGTCCGGGTTATGCCATCGAGTATGACTACTTCGACCCGCGTGACCTGAAGTACAGCCTGGAAACCAAAGTGATCGGCGGTCTGTTCTTCGCCGGCCAGATCAACGGCACCACCGGTTACGAAGAAGCCGGCGCCCAGGGTTTGCTGGCCGGCGCGAACGCCGCATTGCGCGCAAAAGGCAAAGAAGCCTGGTGTCCGCGTCGCGATGAAGCGTACATCGGGGTATTGGTCGACGACCTGATCACACTCGGCACCCAAGAGCCGTACCGCATGTTCACGTCCCGTGCCGAGTACCGCCTGATCCTGCGTGAGGACAACGCCGACCTGCGTCTGACCGAAAAAGGTCGCGAACTGGGTCTGGTCGATGACGCGCGTTGGGCGGCGTTCTGCAAGAAGCGCGAAAACATCGAGCTGGAAGAGCAGCGTCTGAAAAGTACCTGGGTTCGCCCGGGCACCCAGCAGGGTGATGCGATTGCTGAAAAATTCGGTACGCCGCTGACTCACGAATACAACCTGCTCAATCTCTTGAGCCGTCCGGAAATCGACTACGCTGGTCTGGTCGAAGTGACCGGGCAGGGCGCCGAAGATCCACAGGTCGCCGAGCAGGTCGAGATCAAGACCAAATACGCCGGTTACATCGACCGTCAACAGGACGAAATCGCCCGTCTGCGTGCAAGCGAAGACACGAAACTGCCTGTGGATATCGATTACACCAACATTTCCGGTCTCTCCAAGGAGATCCAGAGCAAACTTGGCGCGACTCGTCCCGAGACGCTGGGCCAGGCTTCGCGGATCCCGGGTGTGACCCCGGCAGCGATTTCGCTGTTGATGATTCATTTGAAAAAACGCGGCGCGGGCCGTCAGTTGGAGCAAAGCGCTTGAGTTCTAAGGTCACTTCGCAACACGCCGAAGAGTTATCCACAGGAGCCCGCGAGCTCGGTGTCAACCTCACTGAAACCCAGCACGAATTGTTGCTGGGTTATCTGGCCCTGTTGATCAAATGGAACCAGGCCTACAACCTGACTGCCGTTCGCGATCCGGACGAAATGGTTTCCCGTCACTTGCTCGATAGCCTCAGCGTGATGTCGTTCATCGAAAACGGCCGCTGGCTGGACGTCGGCAGCGGCGGTGGCATGCCGGGGATCCCTTTGGCGATCCTGTATCCGGACTCGCAAGTGACCTGCCTGGACAGCAACGGCAAGAAAACCCGCTTCCTGACCCAGGTCAAACTCGAACTCAAGCTGGACAACCTGCAAGTTATCCACAGTCGCGTCGAAGCGTTCCAGCCTGCACAGCCATTCAACGGGATCATTTCCCGGGCATTCAGCAGCATGGAGAACTTCACCAACTGGACTCGCCACCTCGGCGACGCCGATACGCGCTGGCTGGCAATGAAGGGCGTCCATCCGGCCGATGAGCTGGTAGCATTGCCGGCAGACTTCAAACTCGATAGCGAACACGCCCTGGCCGTACCCGGTTGCCAAGGCCAACGCCATCTGCTGATACTGCGCCGCACGGCATGATTGGGAACACAAGCAAGAATGGCTAAGGTATTCGCGATAGCGAACCAGAAGGGTGGTGTGGGCAAGACCACCACCTGCATCAACCTCGCAGCATCCCTGGTCGCGACCAAGCGCCGGGTGCTGTTGATCGATCTCGATCCACAGGGCAACGCCACCATGGGTAGCGGTGTGGATAAACATGGCCTGGAAAACTCGGTCTACGACCTGCTGATCGGTGAATGCGATCTGGCCCAGGCCATGCACTTTTCGGAACACGGCGGTTATCAACTGCTGCCGGCCAACCGGGATCTGACGGCGGCCGAAGTGGTGCTGCTGGAAATGCAGATGAAGGAAAGCCGTCTGCGCAGCGCGCTGGCGCCGATCCGGGAAAACTACGATTACATTCTGATCGACTGCCCGCCGTCGCTGTCGATGCTCACATTGAACGCACTGGTCGCGGCTGACGGGGTCATTATCCCCATGCAGTGCGAGTACTTTGCGCTCGAAGGTTTGAGCGACCTTGTGGATAACATCAAGCGTATCGCCGAACTGCTGAACCCGAACCTGAAAGTCGAAGGCCTGCTACGGACCATGTATGACCCGCGCCTGAGCCTGATGAACGACGTATCGGCCCAGCTCAAGGAACACTTCGGCGATCAGCTGTACGACACCGTCATCCCGCGCAACATCCGTCTGGCCGAAGCCCCGAGCTACGGCATGCCGGCGCTGGCCTACGACAAGCAATCGCGTGGCGCGCTGGCCTATCTGGCCCTGGCGGGCGAGATGGTTCGCCGTCAGCGCAAAAATTCACGCATCGCCGCTGCCCAGCCAACTTAAGGAATCCCCATGGCCGTCAAGAAACGAGGTCTCGGACGAGGACTGGATGCACTGCTGAGCGGTCCGACTGTCAGCTCGCTGGAAGAACAGGCGGCGCAGGCTGACAGCCGTGAGTTGCAGCACCTGCCGCTGGACTTGCTGCAGCGCGGCAAGTATCAGCCGCGCCGGGACATGGATCCGCAGGCGCTGGAAGAACTGGCGCAGTCGATCAAGACTCAAGGCGTGATGCAGCCGATCGTGGTTCGCCCGATTGGTGGCGGTCGCTTTGAAATCATCGCCGGTGAGCGCCGTTGGCGCGCAAGCCAGCAGGCCGGGCAGGAAACCATTCCGGCCATGGTCCGTGATGTGCCGGATGAAACGGCGATCGCCATTGCGCTGATCGAGAACATCCAGCGCGAAGACCTGAACCCGATCGAGGAAGCGGTGGCCCTGCAGCGCTTGCAGCAGGAATTCCAGCTCACCCAGCAACAGGTCGCCGAGGCTGTGGGTAAGTCCCGCGTTACGGTGGCCAACCTGTTGCGCCTGATTGCATTGCCGGAAGTCATCAAGACCATGCTGTCCCACGGCGACCTGGAAATGGGCCATGCCCGTGCATTGCTCGGTCTGCCGGACAATCAGCAGGTGGAAGGGGCGCGACATGTTGTCGCACGCGGCCTCACCGTGCGCCAGACTGAGGCACTGGTTCGCCAGTGGCTGAGTGGCAAACCCGAGCCTGTCGAACCTGCAAAACCGGACCCGGATATCGCCCGACTCGAGCAGCGTCTGGCCGAGCGCCTAGGCTCTGCGGTGCAGATCCGCCACGGCAAGAAGGGAAAGGGTCAGTTGGTGATCGGTTACAACTCCCTCGATGAGCTTCAGGGTGTGCTTGCACACATCCGCTGAAACAATTCCTCTTGTAGCGCGCAGTCGGAAATCACTACCTGACAGTTGAATAGGGGCAGAACCGCCCCTATACTCTGCGCGCATTTTGTCGGCACAAATTATGCCAAGTTATTGAATTTCGGCAGCCGACCATTGGAGAGCAATAGTGATGGAAACCCGCAAGCCAAACCGCCTGCCGTTCCATCGCCTGGCGGTTTTTCCGGTGTTGATGGCTCAATTTGTCATTTTGCTCATTGCCGCTTTGGCGCTCTGGCAATGGCATGGAGTCGTTGCCGGATACTCGGGACTTTGCGGAGGCCTGATAGCCTTGCTGCCCAATGTTTATTTCGCTCACAAGGCATTTCGGTTTTCCGGCGCCCGAGCAGCCCAGTCCATCGTCCGGTCTTTCTATGCCGGCGAGGCAGGCAAACTGATTTTGACGGCAGTGCTGTTTGCACTGGTGTTTGCAGGTGTGAAGCCACTGGCGCCGATCGCTGTATTCGGCGCCTTCGTGCTGACTCAGTCGGTCAGCTGGTTCGCTCCCCTGCTGATGAGAACAAGACTTTCGAGACCTTAGGGCGTTTGAGGCAACCATGGCAGAAACAACCGCTTCGGGCTATATCCAGCACCACTTGCAGAACCTGACCTTCGGTCAGCTACCCAACGGCGGCTGGGGCTTTGCCCACACCGCAGCAGAAGCCAAGGAAATGGGCTTCTGGGCTTTCCACGTCGATACCCTCGGCTGGTCGGTCGCACTGGGTCTGATTTTCGTCATTCTTTTCCGCATGGCGGCCAAGAAGGCGACTTCCGCTCAGCCAGGTGCACTGCAGAACTTCGTTGAAGTCCTGGTCGAATTCGTCGATGGCAGCGTGAAAGACAGCTTCCATGGCCGTAGCCCGGTGATCGCACCGCTGGCACTGACCATCTTCGTCTGGGTGTTCCTGATGAACGCCGTCGACCTGGTACCGGTCGACTGGATTCCTCAGCTGGCCATCCTGATCTCCGGTGACCACCACATCCCGTTCCGTGCCGTGTCGACTACCGACCCGAACGCGACCCTGGGCATGGCGTTCTCGGTTTTCGCACTGATCATTTTCTATAGCATCAAGGTCAAGGGCCTCGGCGGCTTCATCGGCGAGCTGACCCTGCACCCGTTCGGCAGCAAGAACATCTTCGTTCAGGCCCTGCTGATCCCGGTGAACTTCCTGCTGGAATTCGTGACCCTGATCGCCAAACCGATCTCTCTGGCTCTGCGTCTGTTCGGCAACATGTATGCCGGCGAGCTGGTGTTCATCCTGATCGCTGTGATGTTCGGCAGCGGCCTGCTCTGGCTGAGCGGCCTGGGCGTTGTCCTGCAGTGGGCGTGGGCTGTGTTCCACATCCTGATCATCACCCTGCAGGCGTTCATCTTCATGATGCTGACCATCGTCTACCTGTCGATGGCGCACGAAGAAAACCATTAAGACCGGTCTCGACCAGTCTGATGTCCTTCCCGGTAAAACGGGGAGGGGCTCCTCACGGGGCACCATGAAACGATTTGTTTTACCGCTTTAATCTAAAAAACCTAAACCATACGACGTAAAAGTCGGGAGGAAAGATGGAAACTGTAGTTGGTCTAACCGCTATCGCTGTTGCACTGTTGATCGGCCTGGGCGCACTGGGTACCGCAATTGGTTTCGGCCTGCTGGGCGGCAAGTTCCTGGAAGGCGCAGCGCGTCAGCCAGAAATGGTTCCAATGCTGCAAGTTAAAATGTTCATCGTTGCCGGTCTGCTCGACGCCGTAACCATGATCGGTGTTGGTATCGCTCTGTTCTTCACCTTTGCGAACCCGTTCGTTGGTCAAATCGCTGGCTAATCATTCGGATTTTCCGAGTGATTTGGTGTGATGGACAACGTAACTGCGAGGTGTTGGCGTGAACATTAATGCGACCCTGATTGGCCAGTCCGTTGCGTTCCTGATTTTTGTACTGTTCTGCATGAAGTTCGTATGGCCTCCGGTCATCGCAGCTCTGCACGAACGTCAAAAGAAGATCGCTGATGGTCTGGACGCTGCCAGCCGTGCAGCTCGCGACCTGGAGTTGGCCCAAGAGAAAGCGGGTCAGCAACTGCGCGAAGCGAAAGCTCAGGCAGCTGAAATCATCGAGCAAGCCAAGAAACGCGGTAACCAGATTGTCGAAGAGGCCGTTGAAAAGGCCCGTGTCGACGCTGACCGTGTGAAGGTTCAGGCTCAAGCCGAGATCGAACAGGAACTGAACAGTGTCAAAGACAAGCTGCGCGCCCAAGTGGGCTTGCTGGCTGTCGGCGGCGCCGAGAAGATCCTGGGTGCCACAATCGATCAAAACGCGCACGCAGAGCTGGTTAACCAACTGGCTGCTGAAATCTAAGCGAGGGCGATCATGGCAGAACTGACCACGTTGGCCCGACCTTACGCTAAGGCGGCCTTCGAGCACGCTCAGGCCCACCAGCAACTGGCCAATTGGTCAGCCATGCTCGGCCTGGCTGCAGCGGTGTCGCAAGACGACACCATGCAGCGCGTGCTCAAGGCCCCGCGACTGACGAGCGCAGAAAAGGCCGCCACGTTCATTGACGTGTGCGGCGACAAGTTTGATGCCAAGGCACAGAACTTCATCAATGTCGTTGCCGAAAACGACCGTCTCCCGCTTCTGCCGGAGATCGCTGCTCTTTTCGACCTGTACAAGGCCGAACAAGAGAAATCGGTAGATGTTGAAGTGACCAGTGCTTTCGCATTGAACCAAGAACAGCAAGACAAACTCGCCAAGGTTCTCAGTGCACGACTCAACCGGGAAGTGCGCCTGCAAGTTGCGGAGGATGCTGCCCTTATAGGTGGTGTCGTTATCCGCGCCGGCGACCTGGTTATCGATGGCTCGATTCGCGGCAAAATCGCGAAACTTGCCGAAGCATTGAAATCTTGAGTTTGAAGGGGCAGCAGAGCAATGCAGCAACTCAATCCTTCCGAAATAAGTGAAATTATCAAGGGCCGCATCGAAAAACTCGATGTGACCTCCCAAGCCCGTAACGAAGGCACTGTCGTCAGCGTATCTGACGGTATCGTGCGGATTCACGGTCTGGCCGACGTCATGTACGGCGAGATGATCGAGTTTCCGGGCGGCGTCTACGGTATGGCCCTCAACCTGGAGCAAGACTCCGTAGGTGCCGTTGTACTGGGCGCATACACGACTCTGGCTGAAGGCATGAGCGCCAAGTGCACCGGCCGCATCCTCGAAGTTCCGGTTGGTAAGGAACTGCTGGGTCGCGTTGTCGACGCACTGGGTAACCCTGTTGACGGCAAAGGTCCACTGGGCAACACCGAGACCGACGCGGTCGAGAAAGTTGCTCCGGGCGTGATCTGGCGTAAGTCGGTAGACCAGCCTGTACAGACTGGCTACAAGGCTGTCGATGCCATGATCCCTGTCGGCCGTGGCCAGCGTGAGCTGATCATCGGTGACCGTCAGATCGGTAAGACCGCTCTGGCGATCGACGCGATCATCAATCAGAAAGACAGCGGCATTTTCTGCGTCTACGTGGCAATCGGTCAGAAGCAATCGACCATCGCCAACGTGGTTCGCAAGCTGGAAGAAAACGGTGCACTGGCTAACACCATCATCGTTGCAGCGAGCGCCTCGGAATCTGCAGCACTGCAGTTCCTGGCTCCGTACTCCGGTTGCACCATGGGTGAATTCTTCCGCGACCGCGGTGAAGACGCGCTGATCGTTTATGACGATCTGTCCAAGCAAGCAGTGGCTTACCGCCAGATTTCCCTGCTGCTGCGCCGTCCACCAGGCCGTGAAGCTTACCCAGGCGACGTGTTCTATCTCCACTCCCGTCTGCTGGAGCGCGCATCCCGCGTTTCGGAAGAGTACGTAGAGAAGTTCACCAACGGCGCAGTGACCGGCAAAACCGGTTCCCTGACCGCACTGCCGATCATCGAAACCCAGGCTGGCGACGTTTCCGCGTTCGTTCCGACCAACGTGATTTCCATCACCGACGGTCAGATCTTCCTGGAATCGGCCATGTTCAACTCGGGCATCCGCCCTGCAGTGAACGCCGGTGTTTCGGTATCCCGTGTGGGTGGTGCCGCTCAGACCAAGATCATCAAGAAGCTGTCCGGTGGTATCCGTACCGCTCTGGCTCAGTACCGTGAACTGGCGGCATTCGCCCAGTTCGCTTCTGACCTGGACGAAGCGACCCGCAAGCAACTTGAGCATGGTCAGCGCGTTACCGAGCTGATGAAGCAGAAGCAATACGCACCTATGTCGATCGCTGACATGGCGCTGTCGCTGTATGCCGCTGAGCGTGGGTTCCTGACTGACATTGAAATCGCCAAGATCGGCAGCTTCGAACAAGCGCTGATTGCTTTCTTCAACCGCGATCACGCCGACTTGATGGCGAAGATCAACGTTAAAGGTGACTTCAATGACGAAATCGACGCTGGCCTGAAGGCTGGTATCGAGAAGTTCAAGGCCACCCAAACCTGGTAAGCCGCAGCGGGAGCCGCAAGGCTCCCGCTTGCTAACCTGATAGGTGTTACATGGCAGGCGCAAAAGAGATTCGCAGTAAGATTGCGAGCATCAAAAGCACGCAAAAAATTACCAGCGCCATGGAAAAAGTGGCGGTCAGCAAAATGCGCAAGGCACAAATGCGCATGGCTGCTAGCCGTCCTTATGCGGAGCGTATCCGCCAGGTAATTGGGCATCTGGCCAACGCCAACCCGGAATACCGCCATCCGTTCATGATCGACCGCGCCATCAAGCGCGTTGGTTATGTCGTGGTGAGCAGTGACCGTGGTCTGTGCGGCGGCTTGAACACCAACCTGTTCAAGGCCCTGGTCAAGGACATGGCGGTAAACCGCGAAAACGGCGTCGAGATTGATCTGTGTGTCGTTGGTAGCAAGGGTGCGGCCTTTTTCCGCAACTTCGGCGGTAACGTCGTTGCAGCTATCAGCCACCTGGGTGAAGAGCCGTCGATCAATGATCTGATCGGCAGCGTCAAGGTGATGCTGGATGCCTATCTGGACGGCCGTATTGACCGCCTTTCCGTGGTATCCAACAAGTTCATCAACACCATGACGCAACAGCCTACCGTGGAGCAGTTGATTCCACTGGTAGCGACCCCGGATCAGGATCTCAAGCACCACTGGGACTACCTCTACGAACCAGACGCCAAAGAGCTGCTTGACGGCTTGATGGTGCGTTACGTGGAGTCGCAGGTGTACCAGGCGGTGGTCGAGAACAACGCGGCCGAACAAGCTGCGCGGATGATCGCGATGAAGAACGCTACCGACAACGCCGGTGATTTGATCAGCGATTTGCAGCTGATCTACAACAAGGCGCGTCAGGCTGCGATCACCCAAGAGATCTCGGAAATCGTCGGCGGCGCTGCCGCGGTTTAACGGTTCAAATATTCAGAGGATCCAGCTATGAGTAGCGGACGTATCGTTCAAATCATCGGCGCCGTTATCGACGTGGAATTTCCACGCGACAGCGTACCGAGCATCTACGACGCCTTGAAGGTTCAAGGCGCCGAAACCACTCTGGAAGTTCAGCAGCAGCTGGGCGACGGCGTGGTTCGTACCATTGCGATGGGCTCCACCGAAGGCTTGAAGCGCGGTCTGGACGTCAACAACACTGGCGCAGCCATCTCCGTACCGGTCGGTAAAGCGACTCTGGGCCGGATCATGGACGTACTGGGCAACCCGATCGACGAAGCTGGCCCGATCGGCGAAGAAGAGCGCTGGGGTATCCACCGCGCCGCTCCTTCCTTCGCGGAACAAGCTGGCGGCAACGAGCTGCTGGAAACCGGCATCAAGGTTATCGACCTGGTTTGCCCGTTCGCCAAGGGCGGTAAAGTCGGTCTGTTCGGTGGTGCCGGTGTAGGCAAGACCGTAAACATGATGGAGCTGATCCGTAACATCGCCATCGAGCACAGCGGTTATTCCGTGTTCGCCGGTGTGGGTGAGCGTACTCGTGAGGGTAACGACTTCTACCACGAGATGAAGGACTCCAACGTTCTCGACAAGGTAGCGCTGGTCTACGGTCAGATGAACGAGCCACCAGGAAACCGTCTGCGCGTAGCGCTGACCGGTCTGACCATGGCCGAGAAGTTCCGTGACGAAGGTAACGACGTTCTGCTGTTCGTCGACAACATCTATCGTTACACCCTGGCCGGTACCGAAGTATCCGCACTGCTGGGCCGTATGCCTTCGGCAGTAGGTTACCAGCCGACCCTGGCTGAAGAGATGGGCGTGCTGCAAGAGCGCATCACTTCGACCAAGCAAGGTTCGATTACTTCGATCCAGGCCGTATACGTACCAGCGGACGACTTGACTGACCCGTCGCCAGCGACCACGTTTGCTCACCTGGACGCCACCGTCGTTCTGTCCCGTGACATCGCTTCCCTGGGTATCTACCCGGCGGTAGACCCACTGGACTCGACTTCGCGTCAGCTGGACCCGAACGTGATCGGCAACGATCACTACGAGACCGCTCGCGGCGTTCAGTACGTGTTGCAGCGTTACAAAGAGCTGAAGGACATCATCGCGATCCTGGGTATGGACGAGCTGTCGGAAGCCGACAAGCAGTTGGTAAACCGTGCTCGTAAGATCCAGCGCTTCTTGTCGCAGCCGTTCTTCGTGGCTGAAGTCTTCACCGGTGCTTCGGGTAAATACGTTTCCCTGAAAGACACCATTGCTGGCTTCAAAGGCATCCTCAACGGTGACTACGACCACCTGCCAGAACAAGCGTTCTACATGGTCGGCGGCATCGAAGAAGCGATCGAGAAAGCCAAGAAACTGTAATCCCGGCGCCCGGCAACGGGCGCTCATTTAGGTTGAGGCAATCAGATGGCTATGACAGTCCATTGCGATATCGTCAGCGCGGAAGGAGAAATCTTTTCCGGCCTGGTCGAGATGGTGATTGCGCACGGTGCTCTGGGTGATCTTGGTATCGCTCTGGGTCACGCGCCGCTGATCACGAATCTCAAGCCGGGTCCGATCCGCCTGATCAAGCAAGGCGGGGAAGCCGAGGTGTTCTACATCTCCGGTGGTTTCCTCGAGGTTCAGCCGAACATGGTCAAGGTGCTTGCCGATACCGTGCAACGTGCCGCCGACCTGGATGAAGCTCAGGCTCAGGCAGCTCTCAAGGCTGCCGAAGCTGCTCTGCATGAGAAGAGCGCAGATTTCGACTACGGAGCTGCGTCCGCACGTCTGGCCGAGGCTGCAGCTCAGCTGCGCACCGTCCAGCAGATCCGCAAGAAGTTTGGCGGTTAATCCGTCAGCCACTTGTTGTGCGATTGATAAAAAAGGGTAGCCTCGGCTACCCTTTTTTCTTTTCAGAATTCTACAAACCCGGTCGCAGTTGCTGACCACCCAGGATTGGTAGCCAGTCATGTCTCTTGAAATCGTTATCCTCGCGGCCGGCCAAGGCACCCGCATGCGTTCGGCATTGCCGAAAGTGCTGCACCCGGTAGCCGGCAACTCCATGCTCGGCCATGTTATCCACAGTGCCCGTCAACTCGATCCACAGCGCATTCACGTGGTCATCGGTCATGGCGCCGATGTCGTGCGCGAGCGCCTGGCCGCCGATGATCTCAATTTCGTGTTGCAGGACAAGCAATTGGGTACCGGTCACGCCACCGCCCAGGCTGTTCCGTTCATTACCGCCGACACCGTGCTGATTCTCTACGGTGACGTGCCGCTGATCGAAGTTGAAACCCTGCAGCGCCTGCTCAAGCACGTCGTGCCCGGCCAGATGGGACTGCTCACTGTCGAGCTGGACGACCCGACCGGCTACGGCCGCATCGTGCGTGATGCAAGCGGCAAGGTCGCGGCCATTGTCGAGCACAAGGACGCCAGCGAAGCACAACGCGCGATCACCGAAGGCAATACCGGCATTCTCGCCGTGCCTGCCAGTCATCTGGCTGACTGGATGAGCCGCCTGTCGAACAACAACGCCCAAGGTGAGTATTACCTGACCGACGTGATCGAAATGGCGGTCGGTGATGGCCTGGTGGTTGCGACCGAGCAGCCCCACGATCCGATGGAAGTGCAGGGCGCCAACGATCGCAAGCAACTGTCCGAGCTGGAGCGCCACTATCAGTTGCGCGCAGGCCGTCGCTTGATGGCGCAGGGCGTGACTCTGCGTGATCCGGCCCGCTTTGATGTGCGTGGTGAAGTGACCGTTGGTCGCGATGTGCTGATCGACATCAACGTCATTCTCGAAGGCAAGGTCGTCATCGAAGACGACGTGGTGATCGGCCCGAACTGCGTGATCAAGGACAGCACCCTGCGCAAGGGTGTGGTGATCAAGGCCAACAGTCATATTGAAGGTGCAGTGCTCGGTGAAGGCAGCGATGCCGGCCCGTTTGCACGCCTGCGTCCAGGCACCGTGCTGGAAGCTCGCGCCCATGTGGGTAACTTCGTCGAACTGAAAAATGCCCGTATGGGCGAAGGCGCCAAGGCCGGACACCTGACTTATCTGGGCGATGCCGAGATCGGTGCCCGCACCAACATCGGCGCCGGCACCATCACCTGCAACTACGATGGCGCCAACAAGTGGAAAACCGTGTTGGGCGAAGACGTGTTCATCGGCTCCAACAACTCGCTGGTGGCGCCTGTGGATATCTCCGCCGGTGCAACTACCGCAGCCGGTTCGACCATCACTCAGAATGTGGATAACGCCCAACTGGCCGTCGGTCGCGCGCGGCAGAAGAACATCGATGGCTGGAAGCGGCCGGAGAAGATCAAGAAGAGCTGAGTTATCCACAGCGCTTCAATCAAAAGGATCGCTGCCCTTGGGCAGCGATTTTTTTTCATCCCCGGCTTGACGACTTTGCGTCGATAGGTTTTGATTGCTTCCGTTATCTTTCGAATCGAAACTTATCAAGCCATGTCGAAACGCAATACACCCCAACGTCGCCACAACATACTGGCCTTGCTCAACGAGCAGGGCGAAGTCAGTGTTGACGAGCTCGCCAAGCGTTTCGAAACCTCGGAAGTTACGATTCGCAAGGATCTGGCCGCGCTGGAAAGCCATGGTCTGCTGCTGCGCCGTTATGGCGGAGCGATCACCATGCCCCAGGAACTGGTGGCCGATGTCAGTCAGAACGTTTCCAAGTACAAGCAGGCCGTTGCTCGCGCGGCGGTGACACGTATTCGCGAGCACGCCCGCATCATCATCGACAGCGGCAGCACCACCGCCGCGATGATCCCCGAACTCGGCCAGCAACCGGGGCTGGTGGTGATGACCAACTCGCTGCACGTCGCCAATGCCCTGAGCGAACTCGAACATGAACCTGTCCTGCTCATGACCGGCGGCACCTGGGATCCCCATTCGGAATCCTTTCAGGGCCAGGTCGCCGAGCAGGTACTACGCTCTTACGACTTCGATCAGTTGTTTATCGGTGCCGACGGCATCGATCTGGTGCGTGGAACCACCACCTTCAATGAGCTGCTCGGTTTGAGCCGGGTAATGGCGGAAGTGGCGCGGGAAGTGATCGTGATGGTCGAGGCCGACAAGATCGGCCGCAAGATTCCAAACCTGGAGCTGCCATGGAGCAGCGTCCATACCCTAATCACCGATGATCGCCTGCCGCAGGAGGCACGGGATCAGATTCAGGCTCGCGGTATCAATTTGATTTGCGCGACGGTCAGTCAGGAGAAATAAGCATGTGTGGAATTGTCGGCGCGGTAGCTGAACGTAATATCACCGCCATCCTGGTCGAAGGTCTCAAGCGCCTCGAATACCGGGGTTATGACAGTGCCGGTGTCGCGGTGTACACCAATGACGGCACGCTGGAGCGCACCCGTCGTGTGGGCAAGGTCAGCGAACTGGACGCGGCCCTGGCGGAACACCCGCTGGTTGGCCGTCTCGGTATTGCCCACACCCGTTGGGCAACCCACGGTGCGCCGAGCGAACGTAATGCTCACCCGCATTTCTCCGGCAATGTCGCAGTGGTGCACAACGGCATCATCGAAAACCATGAAGCGCTACGCGAACAGCTCAAGGCCCAGGGTTACGTGTTCTCTTCCGACACCGACACCGAAGTCATCGCCCACCTGCTGACCGAAAAACTCAAGGCACTGCCGGACTTGACCGACGCCCTGAAGGCAACGGTCAAGGATCTGCATGGCGCCTACGGTCTGGCGGTCATCCACGCGCTGCAACCGGATCGTCTGGTCGCTGCCCGCAGCGGCAGTCCGCTGGTGATCGGCCTGGGTCTGGGCGAGAACTTCCTGGCTTCCGACCAGTTGGCCCTGCGTCAGGTCACTGACCGTTTCATGTACCTGGAAGAGGGCGATATCGCCGAAATCCAGCGTGACAAGGTGCAGATCTGGGACGTGACCGGCAAAGCCGTCGAGCGCCAGACCGTGCAGTACACCGACGGTGCCGAAGCCGCCGACAAGGGCGAGTTCCGCCACTACATGCTCAAGGAAATCCACGAGCAGCCGTCCGTGGTGCAACGCACTCTGGAAGGTCGCCTCAGCCCGAACCAGGTGCTGGTGCAGGCATTCGGCCCGCAAGCTGCCGAACTGTTCGCCAAAGTGCGCAACGTACAGATCGTCGCCTGCGGCACCAGTTATCACGCCGGCATGGTTGCCCGTTACTGGCTCGAAGAGCTGGCCGGGATTCCGTGCCAGGTCGAAGTCGCCAGTGAGTTCCGCTACCGCAAGGTTGTGGTACAGCCGGACACGCTGTTCGTCACCATTTCCCAGTCCGGCGAAACCGCCGACACCCTGGCCGCGCTGCGCAACGCCAAGGAGCTGGGTTTCCTCGGCAGCCTGGCGATCTGCAACGTCGGCATCAGTTCGCTGGTGCGCGAATCCGACCTGACCCTGCTGACCCAGGCCGGTCGCGAAATTGGCGTGGCCTCGACCAAGGCGTTCACCACGCAACTGGTTGGCCTGCTGTTGCTGACTCTGTCTCTGGGCCAAGTGCGCGGCACGCTGGGCAAAGACGTTGAAGCCACGCTGGTCGAAGAACTGCGTCGCCTGCCGACCCGTCTGGGCGAAGCGCTGGCCATGGACAGCACCGTGGAAAAGATCGCCGAACTGTTCGCCGACAAGAACCACACCCTGTTCCTCGGGCGTGGCGCGCAATACCCGGTCGCGATGGAAGGGGCCCTGAAACTCAAGGAAATCTCGTATATCCACGCCGAAGCCTATCCTGCCGGCGAACTGAAGCATGGCCCGCTGGCGCTTGTGGATAACGACATGCCGGTGGTCACCGTTGCGCCGAACAACGAACTGCTGGAGAAGCTCAAGTCCAACCTGCAGGAAGTCCGTGCCCGTGGCGGCGAACTGATCGTGTTCGCTGATGAGAAGGCCGGGATGACCAACGGTGAAGGCACCCACGTGGTACAGATGCCGCACATCCACGACATCCTGTCGCCGATCCTCTACACCATACCGCTGCAATTGCTGTCGTACTACGTTGCTGTGCTCAAGGGCACTGACGTGGACCAGCCGCGCAACCTGGCCAAGTCGGTGACGGTGGAATAAGTTATCCACACGCCGCAATAGACGACCACAGCCTGGAGACTCACTGAGTCTCCAGGCTGTGGGATGTTTCCCACTTTTTGTTACCGAACACCCCAGCGCGGTGCAATGCCACGCTCCTGTAACAGCCTCTCTGCTTTCAAAAAGCGCCCCTTCGAAAAAAATTCAATCACTCGATGCCCCATGATTTCGGTGTCCTCAGCGATGTTCGCTGGTTTTGTCGGACAGCTTCTTCATAAGTTGGCCGTTCAATTGCATATGCTTGTATGTACAAGTAAAGACGTATGCATACGAGTTGAAAGAAACCAAGCATCACGTCCACTGATTCGCTTGTCGCGCATTGAAGCGCACAAGCCGCTTGCCCATCGCCAGGGTTGGTTTGAATTGATCGCTGAGGAGTCTTTTTCGTGACTGACGCAAAAACTACTAAATTCCGTGACGTCGAAATCCGCGCCGCGCGCGGCAACAAGCTGACCGCCAAGAGCTGGCTGACCGAAGCGCCGCTGCGCATGCTGATGAACAACCTCGACCCGGAAGTGGCCGAAAACCCGAAAGAGCTGGTGGTCTACGGCGGTATCGGCCGCGCCGCGCGCAACTGGGAGTGCTACGACAAGATCGTCGAAAGCCTGACCAACCTGAATGACGACGAAACCCTGCTGGTGCAGTCCGGCAAGCCGGTCGGCGTGTTCAAGACCCACAGCAACGCGCCGCGCGTACTGATCGCCAACTCCAACCTGGTGCCGCACTGGGCGACCTGGGAACACTTCAACGAACTCGACGCCAAGGGCCTGGCCATGTACGGCCAGATGACCGCCGGCAGCTGGATCTACATCGGCAGCCAGGGCATCGTCCAGGGCACTTACGAAACCTTCGTCGAGGCCGGTCGCCAGCATTACAACTCCAACCTCAAGGGCCGCTGGGTCCTGACCGCCGGCCTCGGTGGCATGGGCGGCGCCCAACCTCTGGCGGCAACTTTGGCCGGTGCCTGCTCGCTGAACATTGAATGCCAGCAGGTGAGCATCGATTTCCGCCTGAAAAGCCGTTACGTCGACGAGCAGGCCAAAGACCTCGACGACGCCCTGGCGCGCATCGAGAAGTACACCAAGGAAGGCAAGGCCATCTCCATCGCGCTGCTGGGCAACGCCGCCGAAATCCTCCCGGAACTGGTCCGTCGCGGCGTGCGCCCGGACATGGTCACCGACCAGACCAGCGCCCACGATCCGCTCAACGGCTACCTGCCGGCCGGCTGGACCTGGGACGAATACCGCGCCCGCGCCAAGACCGAACCGGCCGCTGTGATCAAGGCTGCCAAGCAATCGATGGCGGTGCACGTCAAAGCCATGCTCGCCTTCCAGAAGCAAGGCATCCCGACCTTCGACTACGGCAACAACATCCGTCAGATGGCTCAGGAAGAAGGCGTGGAAAACGCTTTCGACTTCCCGGGTTTCGTCCCGGCCTACATCCGTCCGCTGTTCTGCCGTGGCATCGGCCCGTTCCGTTGGGCGGCGCTGTCGGGCAACGCTGAAGACATCTACAAGACCGACGCCAAGGTCAAAGAACTGATCCCGGACGACGCGCACCTGCACAACTGGCTGGACATGGCCCGCGAGCGCATCAGCTTCCAGGGTCTGCCGGCGCGTATCTGCTGGGTCGGTCTGGGCCAGCGCGCCAAGCTCGGTCTGGCGTTCAACGAAATGGTCCGTCGCGGCGAGCTGTCGGCGCCGATCGTGATCGGTCGCGACCACCTCGACTCCGGCTCGGTATCGAGCCCGAACCGTGAAACCGAATCGATGCAGGATGGCTCGGATGCCGTTTCCGACTGGCCACTGCTCAACGCTTTGCTCAACACCGCGAGCGGCGCGACCTGGGTTTCCCTGCACCATGGCGGTGGCGTCGGCATGGGCTTCTCGCAGCACTCGGGCATGGTGATCGTCTGCGACGGTACGGACGAAGCAGCCGAGCGTATCGCTCGCGTGCTGCACAACGACCCGGGCACCGGTGTGATGCGTCACGCCGATGCCGGTTACCAGATCGCCATCGACTGCGCCAAGGAGCAGGGCTTGAACCTGCCAATGATTACTTCGGTTAAAGGAGCCTGAACATGACTGCACTGAACCTGATCCCTGGCCAACTGAGCCTGGCCCAACTGCGTGACGTCTACCAGAACCCGGTCAAACTGACCCTCGACTACAGCGCTGCTGCACAGATCGAAGCCAGCGTCGCCTGCGTCGAGCAGATCCTCGCCGAGAACCGCACCGCCTACGGCATCAACACCGGTTTCGGCCTGCTGGCCTCGACCCGTATCGCCAGCGAAGACCTGGAAAACCTCCAGCGCTCGCTGGTGCTGTCCCACGCCGCCGGCGTCGGCCAGCCGATCAGCGATGAGCTGGTGCGTCTGATCATGGTGCTCAAGGTCAACAGCCTGAGCCGTGGTTTCTCCGGTATCCGCCGTGTGGTGATCGATGCGCTGATCGCCCTGATCAATGCCGAGGTTTATCCGCACATTCCGTTGAAAGGTTCGGTCGGTGCATCCGGCGATCTGGCACCGCTGGCGCATATGTCGCTAGTGCTGCTGGGCGAGGGCAAGGCGCGCTACAAGGGCGAGTGGATGGAAGCGACCGAGGCGTTGAAAGTCGCCGGTCTGACCCCGCTGACACTGGCTGCGAAAGAGGGGCTGGCGCTGCTCAACGGCACTCAGGTTTCCACCGCATTTGCGCTGCGTGGTCTGTTCGAAGGTGAAGACCTGTTTGCCGGTGCACTGGCGCTGGGTGGTCTTACAGTTGAAGCGGTATTGGGTTCGCGTTCGCCGTTCGACGCGCGCATCCACGCCGCCCGTGGCCAGAAAGGCCAGATCGACACCGCTGCCGCTTACCGCGATCTGCTGGGCGAGCGCAGCGAAGTCTCCGACTCGCACCAGAACTGCGAAAAGGTGCAGGATCCGTACTCGCTGCGCTGCCAGCCACAGGTCATGGGCGCGTGCCTGACCCAGTTCCGTCAGGCCGCCGAGGTGCTGGTGATCGAAGCCAACGCCGTTTCCGACAACCCATTGGTATTCGCCGCCGAAGGCGACGTGATTTCCGGCGGCAACTTCCACGCCGAGCCAGTGGCCATGGCTGCTGACAACATGGCCTTGGCCATCGCTGAAATCGGCTCCCTGAGCGAGCGCCGCATCTCGCTGATGATGGACAAACACATGTCGCAACTGCCGCCGTTCCTGGTGGCCAATGGCGGCGTGAACTCCGGCTTCATGATTGCCCAAGTGACGGCTGCGGCACTGGCCAGCGAGAACAAGGCGCTGGCCCATCCGCATTCGGTGGACAGTCTGCCGACCTCCGCCAACCAGGAAGACCACGTATCGATGGCCCCGGCCGCCGGCAAGCGCCTGTGGGAAATGGCCGAGAACACTCGCGGGATTCTGGCGGTGGAATGGCTGGCGGCGGTGCAGGGCCTGGACCTGCGCAACGGCCTGAAGACCTCGACCAAACTGGAAAAGGCCCGGGGAATCCTGCGTCGCGAAGTGCCGTTCTACGAGAAGGACCGCTTCTTTGCGCCGGACATCAATGCGGCGACCGAACTGCTGGCGTCGCGCACGCTGAATGATCTGGTGCCGGCGAACCTGCTGCCGAGTCTGTAAGTGCCTCATCGCCAACAGGCTGTCTTCCACTCTGCGTGGAGGCCGGCCTGTTGGCGTTTCGATTTTTGCGTCGAATAAAAATAAATAAGGACGAAAAATGCAGCAGTCAGCAAAAGGTTTGAAACGCGGGCTCTCGGCCCGACACATTCGCTTCATGGCCCTGGGATCGGCGATCGGAACCGGGCTGTTCTACGGTTCTGCCTCAGCCATCCAGATGGCTGGTCCCGCCGTTCTGCTCGCTTACCTGATCGGTGGTGCGGCGGTGTTCATGGTCATGCGCGCCCTCGGCGAGATGGCGGTGCACAACCCGGTCGCCGGCTCGTTCGGGCAGTACGCAAGCACCTATCTCGGCCCCATGGCGGGCTTCATTCTCGGTTGGACCTACGCGTTCGAAATGGTCATCGTCGGCATGGCCGACGTGACGGCGTTCGGCATCTATATGGGCTTCTGGTTTCCGGAAGTCTCGCGCTGGATCTGGGTTCTGGGCATCGTTTCGGTGGTCGGCGGGCTGAACCTGTGCAACGTCAAAGTCTTCGGTGAAATGGAGTTCTGGCTGTCGTTGCTCAAGGTGGCGGCCATCGTCGCGATGATCCTCGGCGGCTTCGGCATCATGCTGTTCGGCATCAGTACCGCTCCCGGTCAGGCCACCGATATCAGCAACCTGTGGACTCAGGGCGGTTTCATGCCCAATGGCATGGGCGGCCTGATCGCCTCGTTTGCGGTGGTGATGTTTGCCTTTGGCGGTATCGAAATCATCGGTGTGACCGCCGGTGAAGCCAAGGACCCGCACCGTGTATTGCCCAAGGCGATCAACGCCGTGCCGATGCGCATCCTGCTGTTCTATGTGCTGACGATGCTGGTGCTGATGTCGATCTTCCCGTGGCAGCAGATCGGCAGCCAGGGCAGCCCGTTCGTGCAGATCTTCGACCATCTGGGCATCAGCTCGGCGGCCACCATTCTGAACATCGTGGTGATCTCGGCGGCGGTGTCGGCCATCAACAGCGACATCTTCGGTGCAGGCCGGATGATGTACGGCCTGGCCCAGCAAGGGCATGCGCCGAAAGGCTTCGCGCGTCTGTCGCGCAATGGCGTGCCGTGGCTGACCGTGATCGTGATGAGCTGCGCGCTGTTGCTGGGTGTGTTGCTGAACTACCTGATCCCGGAAAACGTGTTCCTGCTGATCGCTTCCATCGCGACCTTCGCCACGGTGTGGGTCTGGCTGATGATTCTGTTCACCCAGGTGGCCATGCGTCGTTCCATGACGGCCGAGCAGGTGGCGCAACTGAAATTCCCGGTACCGTTCTGGCCGTACGCACCCATGGCGGCGATTGCCTTCATGCTGTTCGTGTTCGGCGTGCTGGGTTACTTCCCGGACACCCAGGCGGCATTGATCGTCGGCGTGGTCTGGATCGGGTTGCTGGTGCTGGCGTATCTGACGTGGGTCAAGCCGGCGGCCGGGCAGGCTGCGCGAGTGACCAGCGATCAGCCGGTTTCTCAGTCCTGATCTGATCGAAGGGGCGCCCGGGATCGGCCGGCGTCCCTTTCACGCATCACTTCTTCGGCGATTTGCTGCCGTTGGGGATGTGCAGGTAAGACATCACGCTTTCAGTCAGCTCGGTCGCCAGTTTGACCGCTTCCTTGTTGCGCGCCATCACGCCCGCTACCAGTCCCTCGATCAATGCCAGCATGGCCACGTTGGAGCTGGTCAGCACCGGGTGATCGCAAGGCGCAAACAACACATGCTCGGCAATGCCGGTGAGCGGCGAGGCCGGTGAGTCGGTGATGGCCAGTACCGACGCGCCGCGTTCGTTGGCGAATCGGGCGAGTTGCAGGGTGTCGAGGGAATAACGCGGCAAGGAAATCGCCAGCAACACATCCTGATCGGTGATCGCGGCCAGTCGGTACGCAGCGTTTTCGTTGCCGCCCTCCATGCTGATGGCGGTGGCGTCGGCGCAGAACGGCATCAGGGTCGAGGCGGCGAGGCCGGCGAAGTAGACGCTGTTGCCGAACCCGAGGATGTAGATCTTGCGCGCGGTGGTCAGCCGGGTGACGAAGGCTTCGAAGGCTTCGGCATGGTTGTTGGTCGCCGCCGTGGCCAGGTTGCTGCTGGCGCTTTCGATCTGCTCATGCAGGCCAAAGGCTCCGCCCGGACGATGGGCCAGTTCATTGCGCAGCTTGTCGACCGGCGACACCATCTGCTGCAACGTCGCTACCAGTTCAGCCCTCATGCCCATGTAGCCACCGAGGTCCATCGCCTTGGCCAGTCGGTTGACGGCGGCCGGCGAGGTCGATGTTTCGTGGGCCATTTCCTCGATCGTCAGCGTCGCGGCTTTCAGTGGATGACGCAGGATGAAGTCAGCCACCTTGCGCAGCGACGGCGGCAGATCGGCAACGATTTCCGCCAGTTTGCGCATGACCGGTGCGGCGTAGACCGTGGTGTCTTTCGATGAGCTGGGCATATCCGGATCAACAGTTCCTGAAAGTGAGAGAAGGGCTGCGCCTGACAAGGTTGGCTGGAGTGTATCCGAAGCCAACCGTTGCAGGACAACGCCGCGCGCGCCGGCTTACTTCAGGCTGCCGGCGAGGAACTGCTGCAGGCGTTCGGACTGCGGATTGACCAGCACCTCTCGCGGATCTCCGCGCTCCTCGACCCGCCCTTTGTGCAGGAACACCAGTTGGTTTGAGACCTCGCGGGCGAAGCCCATTTCGTGGGTCACGACCACCATGGTGCGGCCTTCCTGGGCAAGGTCCTGCATGACCTTGAGCACTTCGCCCACCAGCTCGGGATCGAGCGCCGAAGTGGGTTCGTCGAACAGCATCACTTCCGGTTCCATCGCCAGCGCGCGGGCAATCGCCACACGCTGTTGTTCGCCACCCGACATGTGGGCGGGCCAGGCATCCTTGCGATGCGCCACGCCGACCTTGTTCAAATAGTGCTCGGCCTTTTCCCGGGCCTCTTTCTTGCCTACGCCGAGCACGTGCACCGGGGCTTCCATGACGTTTTCCAGAGCACTCATGTGCGACCACAGATTGAAATGCTGAAACACCATCGACAGCCGTGAGCGCATGCGTTGCAACTGCCGGGGTTCGGCTGCCTTGAGCCCGCCGAGTTTGTTGGCCACCAGTTTCAGTGGTTCGCCATTGAGCACGATGCTGCCGGCGTTGGGTTGTTCCAGCAGGTTGATGCAACGCAGGAAGGTGCTTTTGCCCGACCCGCTGGAGCCGATGATGCTGATCACGTCGCCGGCCTGGGCCTGCAGGGAAACGCCCTTGAGCACCTGGTGGGCGCCGTAGCTTTTGTGCAGGTCCTGAATTTCAAGTTTGTACATGATTTGAACTCTCTGGCATCAGTCGCTGAGCAAGCGGCCCTGGCGAATAGGGGTGAAACCGGCGACCTTGGCCAGCCACAGACCGGGCTGGGCAAAACGCAGGCGTTCGCGGGCATAAAGCACGCCGTCGGTGCAGGCGCGGACGATGCTGTGGCGGTCGTTGAGCGGGTCATGGATTTCGAACAGCGGATCGCCGACCTTCACCCGCGCCCCCAGCGGTTGCAGGAAACTGACCACGCCCGGATGCGGCGCACAGGCGTACTGCGCGCCGGCGAACGGCATCGCTTCGCAACGACTCGACGGTGCTGGCGGCCATTCACCGCTGATCAATCCCTGCTCGGCCAGATAGCCGAGAATCGCCTGGGCGCTGTCGGCACATTGCTCGCGTTCGGTGTCGGCCATGCCGCGCAATTCGATGGTGGTGGCTGCGCACGCCAGCGGAATACTGGCTTCCGGGAACAGCTCGGTCAGGCGCAGCCACGGCACCGCGCAAGCCTCGTCGAAAGCACTGCCGCCAGCGTCTTCGGCCAGCAGCGTGACCTCGGCACCCAGGCGTGCAGCCAGTGAATGCAGGCGTCCCCAGTGTTGCGGCATGGTGTAGAGTAACATCACCGATTCGAAATCGCAGTGCAGGTCGAGCACCACATCGGCGTCGCAGGCATGTTGCAGCAACAGGCGACGCAGGCCATCGAGTTCCGAGGTCGGTGGCGGCATGTCGGCGAGGGTGTCGATCAAGGCGCGGCGGATCAGCGCGACGTTGGCCTCGGCGTCATCGCCCAACCGTCCTTTGAGCAATGGCGCCACGGCTTCGGCCAGCTCCGGGAAGTCGCGATTGAAGTTCTTGCCGCTGGCGAACTCGAAGCGACCTTGATGGGTAGCCTGGAACATCTGGGCGATGCCGATCGGATTGGCCATCGGCACCAGTTCGATCACCCCGTTCAGGCGACCCTGTGCTTCCAGTTCCTGGAGGCGGCGCTTGAGCTCGACGGCCACGCGCATCCCCGGCAGCTCGTCGGCATGCAGGGAGGCCTGGATGTACGCCTTGCGCGAGCCGGTGCCAAACCGGAACACCGACAGTGTCCGTTCGGTGCCCGAAGCGCTCCACGGCAACAGGTATTGAATCTTTTCCATGTCAGCTCCTTAGTGCTTGCGCGGTGCCAGGTAGGCCAGCCAGCGGCGTTCGGCCAGCTTGAACAGGCGCACGAGAATGAAAGTCAGGGCGAGGTAGACGAGGCCGGCGGTGATGAACGCTTCGAACGGCATATAGAACCGCGAGCTCACCGTGCGCGCCGCGCCGGTGATATCCACCAGCGTGACGATCGAGGCCAGGCTGGTGGTCTGCAGCATCATCAACACTTCGTTGCTGTACTGCGGCAGTGCCCGGCGCAAGGCCGACGGCAGCAGGATGCGGCGGTACAGGGTCAGGCGGGACATGCCCATCGCCCGGGCGGCTTCGATTTCGCCGTGGGACGTGGACTTCAGGCTGCCCGCCAGCAACTCGGCGCTGTAGGCGCTGGTATTGATGGCGAACGCCAGGCAGGCACAGAACGTGGCGCTGGAGAGGTAAGGCCAGAGCGCGCTTTGGCGCACCGATTCGAACTGCGCCAGGCCGTAATAGATCAGGAACAGCTGCACCAGCATCGGCGTGCCGCGAATCACGTAGGTGTAGAGCCACGCCGGGAAACTGAGCAACGGCGAGCGCGACACCCGCATCAGCGCCAGCGGAACCGCCAGCACCAGCCCCAGGCTCAGGGAAATCAGCAGGACTTTTAGGGTCAACAAGGCGCCGTCGAGATACAGCGGCAGGTTTTCCCGGATCAGGTTGTAGTCGAGAATCATCGGCAGGTTCTCCTCACAACTCGGCGGCTTTGATGCCGACCGAATAGTGTTTTTCCAGAGCGCGCAGCACCAGCAGCGACAGGCTGGTGAGCATCAGGTACAGCGCCGCCACCGCGATGAAAAACGTGAACGGCTCGTGGGTGGCGTCGGCGGCGTTCTTGGCCTTGAACATCATGTCCTGCAGGCCGATGACCGAAATCAGCGCGGTGGATTTGGTCAGCACCAGCCAGTTGTTGGTGAACCCCGGAATGGCGAAGCGGATCATCTGCGGCACCAGAATCCGCCAGAACACTTGCGTGCCGCGCATGCCATAGGCCGCACCGGCCTCTGCCTGACCCTTGGGGATGGCCATGAACGCGCCGCGAAAGGTTTCCGACAGATACGCGCCAAAAATGAAGCCCATGGTGCACACGCCGGCGATGAACGGATTGATGTCGATGTAGCGGGTGTAGCCGCACGCCAGTGCAATGCGGTTCACCAGATCCTGGCCGCCATAGAAGATCAGCAGGATCAGCACCAGATCGGGAATGCCGCGAATCAGGGTGGTGTAGCCCTCTCCGAGCATGGCCAGCCATTTCAGCGGCGACAGGCGAAACGCCGCGCCGATCAGGCCCAGGGCAATGGCCAGCGACATGGAGGTCAGGGCCAGGTTGATGGTCAGCCAGGCACCATCGAGAATGCTCGATCCGTAGCCGTGGAGCATGATGAAGTTCCTCAAGCGTGCGCCCGAAGGCGCGCAAGACATAGCCGAAGGGCGCCCGCAGCGGGCCGGCGCCGGACGGAGGCGACGGCTTATTCGCCGTAGATATCGAAGGCGAAATACTTGCCCATCACTTGCTGGTATTTACCGTTGGCGCGGATGGCGTCGATGGCCGCGTTCAGGCGCGCAGCGTTGGCGGTGTCACCCTTGCGCAGCGCGATCCCGGCGCCACGGCCGAAGTATTTCGGGTCGTTGATGTCCGGCCCGGTCAGGGCGAAACCTTGTCCGGCCGGTGTCTTGATGAAGCTTTCATCGGTATTGACGATGTCGGCGAGGGTGGCGTCCAGACGACCCGAGGCGAGGTCAAGGAAGGCTTCATTCTGGGAGCCGTAACGCACCACGACGACCCCGGCCTTTTCCAGTTGCTCGGTGGCAAACCGGTCATAGGTCGAAGAGCGTTGTACGCCGAGTTTCTTGCCCTTGAGGTCTACCAGCGGGTCGTTGATCACGCTGCCGGCCTTCATCGCGAACTTGCCCGGCGTGTGGTAGTACTTTTTGCTGAAGTCGACCGACTTCATCCGGTCTTCGGTGATCGACATCGACGACAGCACGGCGTCGATCTTGCGCACCTTGAGCGACGGAATCATGCCGTCGAACTCCTGAATCACCCACTCGCACTTGACCTTCATCTCTTCGCACAAGGCGTTGCCGATGTCGTAGTCGAAGCCGCTGACATTGCCTTCCGGCGTTTTGTAGGAAAAGGGTGGGTAGGCGGCTTCGATACCGATACGCAAGCTGTCTTCATCGGCATGGGCCATGAAGCTGAATGCGCACAGCGCCAGCGCACCTAGAAGTTCTGTCTTGTTCATTTTGTCGACTCCTGGGAGGGCGTTAGGGAAACAGGTGCCCGCCATCCGGGATGGCGCGCTGGATCATTCCTGTGATCGGCGAGGCTATAAATGACATGAAATAAATCATTCATCAATACAACTGAAAATAAAAACATCAGTTCTGGATCGGCGGTCGTTCGCCTCGCCCGTTGAGGATCGGGTACTGCCTATAATGCGAGGCGGTTTTTCATCCACTTCGGGGACACCATGGATCGCTTCCAGGAAATGCAGGTCTTCGCGGCCGTTGCTCAGGAACAGGGCTTTTCGGCGGCGGCGCGACGCTTGGGTCTGTCGGCGGCCAGCGTCACCCGGGCGGTGGCGGCGCTGGAGCAGCGGATCGGTACGCAATTGCTGATTCGCACCACCCGCAGCGTGCATCTGAGTGAGGCGGGTCAGCGTTACCTGGAAGACTGTCGGAGGATTCTTGCCGAGGTGCAGGAAGCGGAAGACTCCGCCGCCGGCAGCCACACCCAGCCCCGTGGGCAATTGACGGTGACGGCGCCGGTGTTGTTCGGCGAGCTGTTTGTCACACCGGTGATGGCGGGTTATCTGACGCAATACCCGGACGTTTCCATCAACGCCTTGCTGCTGGATCGCGTGGTGAGCATGGTCGAGGAGGGCGTGGATGTGGCGATCCGCATCGGTGAGTTGCCGGACAGCAATCAGCATGCGATCCGGGTCGGTGAGGTGCGCCGGGTGATCTGCGGCTCGCCGGATTATTTCGCCGCGCATGGGTGGCCAACCCATCCACAGGCACTGGCCGGCGCGCCCGTGGTGGCGACCTCGTCCATCGGTCAGCTGCGCAACTGGCCGTTCCTGGAGGACGGTGAGCCCTTGGTCGTCCGCCCCGAGCCGCGACTGGTAGTCACCGGCAATCAGGCGGCAATCACCGCCGCTTGTCTGGGGCTCGGACTGACACGGGTGCTGTCTTATCAGGTCGCGAGCAAGATCGCCTCGGGTGAGCTGGAAATCGTCCTCGCCGAGTACGAGTTGCCGCCATTGCCGATTCACGTGGTGTATCAGGGCGGGCGCAAGGCGCCGACCCGGGTGCGCAGTTTTGTCGACTACACCGTGAACGCCTTGCGCGGGCATCCGGCCCTGAAAAACGCGGCGTTATTTCATCCAGAGAAATAATGGATTGCGTTTGCTGGTGATTCTGTTGTTTTCAAGATAGGTGGAAGATGGCTGCCACGGTTGTTGCCCATTCCGGGCGACGCAAACGTCCAGCGGAGTCGACCATGCAAGCGATCAAACTCTACAACTTCCCGCGTTCCGGCCATGCCCACCGGGTCGAGCTGATGCTGTCACTGCTGCAATTGCCGACTGAACTGATCTTTGTCGATCTGGCCAAGGGCGAGCACAAACAACCCGACTACCTGGCGATCAACAGCTTCGGACAAGTGCCGGCCATCGATGACAACGGCGTGGTGTTGGCCGATTCCAATGCGATTCTGGTGTATCTGGCGCAGAAGTACGGCAACGGTCGCTGGCTGCCGGGCGATCCGGTCGGCGCGGCGCGCGTCCAGCGCTGGCTGTCGGCAGCGGCCGGCCCGATTGCCTTTGGCCCGGCAGCAGCGCGGCTGGTCACGGTGTTCGGGGCGAAGCTGAATGCCGATGAAGCGATCACCCGTGCGCACAACCTGCTGAAGGTGATGGACCTGGAACTGGGCAAGACTCCGTTCCTGGTCGGCAGCGAACCGACCATCGCCGACGTTTCGGCCTACAGCTACATCGCTCACGCCCCGGAAGGCAATGTGTCACTGGACGACTATGGCAACGTGCGCGCCTGGCTGGCACGGATTGAAGCATTGCCCGGTTTTATCGGCATGCCACGTACCGTCGCCGGTCTGCAAACCAGCGCCTGAGGTTCACCATCCAGACTGCGCCGCTGGCGTGGGGGAGAGGTCGTCATGGAACGTTCACCCTGGCACGCCGGCGAGCGGCAACTGCAAGCGCAGGTCGGTGTTGCCGAGCGCATGGAGGAGTTCGGTCGCAAGGTGATTCGCACCTGGATGCCGGATCAGCACCGTCAGTTCTATCAGCAATTGCCGTTCATGCTGTTCGGCGCGGTGGATGCCGATGGTCGTCCGTGGGCCAGCGTACTGGAGGGCGAACCGGGTTTCGCTCACTCTCCCGAGCCGACGCAGTTGCACTTCGAAAGTCTGCCCGCCGGCGATGACCCTGCGCAGTTGCGGGACGGCGCGGCGATCGGTCTGCTCGGCATCGAGTTGCACACCCGTCGGCGCAATCGCCTCAATGGCCACATCGGCAATCTTGGCGCGAGCGGTTTCGATTTGACGGTGGATCAGTCCTTCGGCAACTGCCCGCAGTACATTCAGTTGCGCCAGTTCCAGCGGGTCCCGCTGACGGATCCGCAAACCCGGCGCGCCGAACACTTCGACGGGCTCGATGACGCGGCAGTCGCGCTGATCGAAACCGCCGACACCTTCTTCGTCGCCAGTTACGTCGATGTCGATGGCGAGCGCTCGGTGGATGTTTCCCACCGAGGCGGCCAGGCCGGTTTCGTGCGGGTGGAAGGCAATCGCCTGACCATCCCGGATTTTGCCGGCAACCTGCATTTCAACACTCTCGGTAACTTGCTGCTCAATCCCCGGGCCGGCTTGCTGTTCATCGACTTTTCCACAGGCGACCTGTTGCAGCTCAGCGGCCGCACGGAAGTCATTCTCGACGGACCGCAGATCGCAGCCTTCCAGGGCGCCGAACGGTTGTGGACGTTCGAGGTGGAAAAAGCGGTGCGGCGTCCGGGGGCGTTGGCCCTGCGCTGGCGCTTCGACGGCATGTCGCCGACCAGTCTGCTGACCGGTACCTGGGCCCAGGCCGACGCGCGTTTGCAGGCGCAGGCTCTGGGCGATAGCTGGCGGCCGCTGCGGGTTGCGCGGATTGAAGCGCAGAGCCGGCACATTCGTTCGTTCTACCTCGAACCGGTGGACGGCGCCGGTTTGCCGGTGTTCCAGGCCGGGCAGCATCTGCCACTGCGTTTCACTCTCGATGGTGAAGTGTTCATCCGCACCTACAGCTTGTCGGGTGCGCCGTCTGACGACTTCTTCCGGATCAGCGTGAAGCGTGAAGGGCGGATATCGACCCACCTGCATGATCAGGTACGCGTCGGCGATGTGCTGGAAGCGCGTTCGCCCCAAGGGCACTTCACCGTGGCGCCGCTGGAGCGCCGGCCCTTGGTGCTGCTCGCAGCCGGGGTCGGTATCACGCCGTTGCTGTCGATGCTGCGGGAGGTGGTGTATCAGGGCCTGCGCACCCGGCGGATTCGTCCGACCTGGCTGATCCAGAGTTCCCGCAGCCTTGCCGACCAGCCGTTTCGCGCGGAGCTGGACCGCTTGCTGGAAGACGCCGGCGATGCGGTGCGGGTGGTGCGCCTGCTCAGTCAGCCCGAGCCCGACCTGGTGGAAGGCGAGGATTACGATCTGCACGGGCGCATCGACGGTGCCTTGTTGAGGAACCTTATCGACGAATTTGATCAGATCGACTTTGTGCTCTGCGGCCCCGGCGGTTTTACCCAGGGCCTTTACGACAGCCTGCGTGAACTGGACGTGCGTGACGACCAGATCCACGCCGAGACTTTTGGTCCTTCGACCCTCAAGCGCCAGGGCGATCCGGACGCCATTGTGATCGAGCAATTACCGGCCGCCACCACCTCGGTGCCGGTGGTCTTCGAGCGTTCGGCCAAGGAAGCGCGGTGGCAGCCCGAGGGCGGCAGTCTGCTGGAACTGGCGGAAAGCCGTGGATTGCGCCCGGAGTTCAGCTGTCGCGGTGGTTCGTGCGGCACCTGCAAGACGCGGTTGATCAGCGGTGCAGTGAATTATCCACAGCCCCCGGCCGAAGTGCCGGAGGAAGGGCAGGTGCTGATTTGCTGTGCGGTGCCGGCGCAAAGTACCAGGCCGCTGGTGCTGGATCTGTAGAGGATCAGGCGTAGGACAGCGCCTTTTCCTCCAGTAGTTCCTGATACAGCGCCGTCCACTTGCGACCCATTTCGTCGGCTGTGAATAATTGCCGGTAACGGGCTTCAGCCTTGACGCCCATTTCGGCGGCGCGGGTCGGGTTTTCCCACAGGGTGCGCATCGCTTCGCGAAACGCCTGTGGATGACTTGGCGGCACCACCAGCCCGGTTTCGTTGTGGATATTGATGTAGCTGGTGCCGGTGCCGATCTCGCTGGAGATCATCGGCTTGCCGTACATCGCGCCTTCCAGCAGGGAAATGCCGAACGCTTCCGAACGCAGGTGCGACGGGAAGACGATGGCATAGCTCAATTGCAGCAGGGCAACCTTGTCTTCATCGCTCACCCGCCCGAGGAAGTGGATATTGCGCAGCCCCAGCGCAGCGGCCTGGGCGTGCAGTTCCTGCTCCAGCGGGCCGGCACCGACGATCACCACCGGGTAGTCCACGTCTTTCAAGGCATCGAGCAGAATGTGCAGGCCCTTGTAGTAGCGCATCACCCCGACGAACAGGAAAAACTTATCCCCAAGCTGCTGGCGCCAGCGATTCATGCGCTCAACGTCGGGCTGTGGATAACCGGCCTTGTTCAAGCCGTAGGGGATGACGCGGGTCTTGTCCTGGAACTGCTGCAACACATCGCTGGTGTGCAGATAGTTCGGCGAGGCCGCGACAATCCGGTCTGCGCTGGCGAGGAAGCGGTTCATCAGCGGGCGGTAGAGTTTGAGCAGGTTTTTCTGGCGAATGATGTCCGAGTGGTACGTCACCACCGTCGGTTTGTTCACGCCGCTGGCGAAGTGCACCAGGTCCATGAACGGCCACGGGAAGTGATAGTTGATCACGTCGGCCTCCGCGGCCAGTTCGCGAAACTGTTTGAACACGCTCCAGGAAAAACCGGTAGAGGCGAACTGGATGTCGAGCCTGGCGCGATGCACTTCGTGTTGGCCCAGTTGCAGCACCGCCGGCTCGGGATTGGCGCTGAGGGTCAGCACCTGACCTTCGATGCCATGCTGGGCGCCGCTCTCGCAGAGCTGGAAGATCACTTGCTCGATGCCACCGACCGAGTCAGGCAGGTACGTCTTGAAAAAATGAAGAACTCGCATTCAACCTCCCAAAGCCTGGCGGTAGGCGCCGGCCGTGGCCTGCGCGCAACGCTTCCAGGAAAAAAGCCGTGCCTGCTGCAATCCGGCTTCCCGGCATGCCTGCCAATGTGCTTGATCGTCGATCAACCGGCTCAGCGCATCACGCAGGCCGTCTGCATCGTCAGCTTCGATATAATTTCCGGCGGCACCCGCGACTTCCGGCATTGCCGAGGAGCGGGTGATCACCACGGGCGTGCCACTGGCCATCGCCTCCAGCACCGGCAGGCCAAAACCTTCATATAACGAGGGGAAAACCAGCGCCCGGGCGCCGGCCAGCAATTGTGCGACCTGCTCATCCGGCAAGTAGCCGAGCAGGCACACATGACCGCTGGCCAGGGCTTCACGCAATTCATCACTGAACTGTTCGCGCTGCCAGCCAGCCATGCCGACGATCAGCAGCGGAAAGCGCTGGCGCACGGCTTCGGGCAATAGCCCGTGGGCGCGCAGGGCCAGGCTCAGGTTCTTGCGCGGCTCCAGGGTGCCGACGCACAGGAAATACTCCCGCGCCTCCACGGCATGGGCTTTGAGCACTGTGTCGATAGCTTGCGGCTCGCGTGGATGAAAGCGCTCGGCGACACCCAGAGGCGCCACCACGAAGCGCTCGGCAGGCAGTCCGAAATAGTCTTGGGCTTCGTCAGCGATGGCTTGCGAGTCGGTCAGAATCACCTGCGCCTGCTGGACGCCGTCGGCCAGTCGCCGCTCGATTTCCCTGAGCCGAGCCTGCGGCTGGGTGTCCGGGAAATGCAGGTGCGTCAGATCGTGCAAGGTGATCACGGTCGGGCCGTCGAAGGCCAGCGGCCACAGGCTCGGTTCGTGATAGAGGTCGATGTCGTTTGTGCGCCCCTGATCGAAGCGTTTCTGCTCCAGCCAGCGGCGTGCCTGATAGGCACCGGGGATCTTGCGCAGCATCGGGGTCAGGCGCGAGTAACCGGGCATCGCCGCTTCCGGCAGCTGCGAGCTCCAGCCCCAGCCGTGAAACAGCGCCACGTCGATATCGGTCTCGGCGTGCAAGGCGTTCACCAGTTCGGCGACGTAGTGACCGATCCCGGTGCGCGGCGCCTGGAGAATCCGCGCGTTAAGGGCTATGCGCATGGGACCTCGCTTGCGCCGCAGGCGTCTGCAGCACATGGTGTGCGGTGCGTTCGGCCAGTTGCTGACTGGCTTCGCGCCAGCCGATCCATTGCCAGTCGGTCACATCGCGGGCGGCGGGGAATTGGCCACTGCGCTCGAAGGCCAAGACCAGTTCGGCGAGCTGTTGTGGATCGTGCAGATCGAAATAGGCCATGAACTCACCGCCGATCTCGCGGAACACCGCGATGTCGCTGCCCATTGCCGGCAATCCACGCTGCATGGCCTCCACCAGCGGCAGACCGAAGCCTTCGACGAACGACGGGAACACCAATGCACTGGAATGGGCATAGGCGTATTCCAGGCTGGTGTCGCTCAGGTCGTTGAACATGAACAGGCGCCGGTTCAGTTCGGCGTGGTTGCGCACCCGGGCGAGCAGGGCGTCGCACTTCCAGCCGATGCGTCCGGCGATGCACAGGCGTGCGTTCGAACCGGCCGCCCAGGCACGTTCGAAAGCATCCAGCAGGTAGTCGTGGTTCTTGCGCGGTTCGATGGTGCTGACCATCAGGAACACCGGCTCCGGTGTGGCGAACAGGCGTTCCAGGCGCGGCTCGACAGCGGCCTCGACGCTCTGCAGATCGAGTTCCGAGCCGAGGTGGAAGTAGTCGAACCAGCGTTTCTCGACCTGTGCCGAACCGAGGCGGCGCTGCACCTCCTCACGGACCTGATCGCGCACCGTGGCGGAAATCGCCAGGTAGCCGTCGGCGGTACGGGTGATCCAGTCGAACCATTCGCTGAAAACCTGCACCAGCCGCGTGTCGTAAAACTGCGGGTGGGTCAGGGGAATCAGGTCGTAGATCACCGCAACGATGCCCACGCCTTCGCGTTTGAGCCGTTCGGCATGCAGGAAAAAGTCCGAGTGCCAGGACGAATCCAGCAGCACCAGTTGATCGCCCGGCCGGTGTTGCAAAGGCTCGCAGCGCTGGGGCAACTGATAACGGTTGACCTGCTCGACCAGCCGCAGCGGTATGCCGAACAGACCGAACGAAGCCAGACGATAGCCGACGTATAGAGCACGTCGTGTCAGTTTGCTCCGGCAACGGCTGTCGAGGCGCTGATGCCATTGCCAGAAGCGATGGGCCAGGCGTTCCAGGCGCTCGCCGAACGTGACGATGGCGTTGAACAGTGGCGAGTTCAGTGGCGCCAGGCGCGTCACGCGGTACAGCTTGCCCTTGAGCAAGACCACCGGCACACAGTCGACACCTTCTGCGCTCGGCGGCAATTGTTTGATGACGTTGCGCACCACCCGCTGAATCCCCGAATTGACTTTCGGGTGCCGGAATACATGGGTGCATTCGACCAGCAGGCGAGTCATGGCGCACGCTCCGCGAGGGCTTCAGTGCGCCGGGTGATCAATGTTCTGGCTCCGAGCCACGAGCAGCCGACGAAATCTTCCTGACGGTTGTTGATCACGTGGAACACCAGCCCGTAGTCGCGCCATTCGAAATTGCGGTCCAGATGCGAGTCCAGCCGTGAGAGGCTCAGGGCTATAGAGTAGTTGCCCTTGCCCAACCCCATCACGAAAGCAAAACGGTAGGTGATGCGCTCGCCTGCGTGCAGGTCTTCCAGAGCCTGGTTCTGGCGATGGGTGTTGATCCCGTACATGGCCTGCCCGAGGCGATCCTTGATCATGAAGCCCAGCACCAGCCGTTCGATGTCCTGACGGACTTCGACCTGTACCTCCAGCACCACCGCCTGGCCGACTTCGGCGGCATCGAGGGCGCGCTCGTGCTCATCGAGCAGGCGCACGCTGAGAATAGCGGCCTCGCCGGTGCCGGACACGGTCTGTACCTGGCCGCCGGGCAGTGTTTCCTGGCGCACTGTCTGGCCTTCGCGCTCGGCGAGCAGGGCGTTGTAGTAATCCATGACCGCTTCGGGCTTGTCGTGCATGGCCATGTGGCCACCTTCGAGCAGGATCGCCGAGTCGCAGATCGACTGGATCGCCGAGCGGTCGTGGGACACGATCAGCAGCGTGGTGCCGGCCTTGCGGAAGCTGCGGATGCGGTCGAAGCTCTTGTGCTGGAAATACGAGTCGCCAACCGACAGCGCTTCGTCGACGATCAGGATGTCCGGGCGGCGTGCGGTGGCGACACTGAAGGCCAGGCGCATCTGCATGCCGCTGGAATAGGTGCGCACCGGGTGATCGATGGCCTCGCCGATTTCCGCGAAGCGTTCGATGTCCGGCATCAGGGTTTCGATCTCTTCGACCTGCATGCCCAGCAACTGTCCGGCCATCACGGCGTTCTGCCGGCCGGTGAAGTCCGGGTGAAAGCCCATGCCCAGTTCCAGCAGTGCCGCGACCCGGCCTTGCAGCTGAATCTGGCCGCAGGTCGGCTGGGTGGTGCCGGTGATCATTTTCAGCAGGGTGCTTTTACCGGCGCCGTTGACCCCGACAATGCCCACCGCTTCACCGGGAGCGATTTCGAAATTCACATCCTGAAGCACCCAGTGCTGGCGGTGACGCACCGGCGAAAACGGAATCAGCCATTCGGCCAGACGGCTCCAGCGAGTGGGGTACTGCTTGTAGGCCTTGCCCAGGCCTGTGACGCGTATTTGCCCCATCAGAGTTCATCCACCATTTCGCCGACCCGCCGGCGGAACAGGCGCAGGCCGGCCGCGCACAACAGCAGGCCGATCACGAAGATCGGCAGCAACGAACTCCACACCGGCCACTGACCGTAGAGAAACAGGTTCTGGTAACTGCCGATCAGGTTGGTCAACGGGTTGAGTTGCAGCAGGCGCTGCACCCACTCGGGCAGGATGCTCAGCGGATACACTATCGGCGTCAGCCAGAACCAGAATTGCAGGCAGATGGCGAACAACTGCCCGACATCACGAAAGAACACGTTGAGCACGCCGAGGATCATGCCCAGCCCGGCGCAGAACAGCACTTGCAGCGCCAGCAGCGGCGCCAGTGCCAATAGCGCCATGCCCGGCCAGCGCCCGGTGATCAGCAGGAAGCCGAGAAACAGGCCGATGATGATCGCGAAATTGATCCCGGCATTGAGCAGCACGATCACCGGCAGGCAGAGGCGCGGGAAGCTGATCTTCTTCAGCAGGTTGGCGTTCTCCAGAAACATGTTCTGGCTGCGCAGGGTGATTTCCGAGAACAGGCCCCAGGTCAGCAGCCCGGCGCACAGGTAGACGCTGTAGGCCATGCCGTCGTCAACGCCGGGCAGGCGGGCACGCATGATGTGGGAAAAGATCACGGTGTAGACGATGATCATCGACAGCGGGTTGAGTACCGTCCACAGCGCGCCGAACAGCGAATTGCGGTACCGCGCTTGAAACTCCCGCTTGACGCTACCGAGGATGAAACCCCGGTAGTCGTGCAGCGAGCGGTACAGGGAAAGCAGCATTCACACCGTCCTGCCGTATTGGTCTTCGAAGCGGACGATGTCGTCCTCTCCCAGGTATTCGCCGCTTTGCACTTCGATGATTACCAGGTCGATCACACCGGGGTTTTCCAGACGATGCTTGTGGCCGGCGGCGATGAACGTTGATTCGTTCTTCGCCACCAGGGTCGTGCCGCTGCCGTTGTTGGTGACCTTGGCCATGCCTTCGACCACCACCCAGTGTTCGTTGCGGTGATGGTGCATCTGCAACGACAGCTTGCCGCCAGGCTTGACCACGATGCGCTTGATCTTGAAGCGCGGGCCTTCCTCGAGCACGGTGTAGGTGCCCCACGGACGGCTGACCGTGCGGTGCAGGCGATAGGCTTCGTGGGATTTGTCCTTGAGCTGCTTGGCCACGCGCCGCACATCCTGTGCGCGGTCGGCGTGCGCGACGAGAATCGCGTCGGCGGTGTCGATCACGATCAGGTCTTCCACACCCACGGCGGCCACCAGCCGGCCTTCGCTCTGGACGAAGTTGTTGCGGCTGTCGATGAAGATCGCCTCACCGCTGGCGCGGTTGTTGTCGGCGTCCGCCGGCACCAGTGCGGCGACCGCACCCCATGAACCGATGTCGCTCCAGTCGAAACCGGCGGGCACGACCGCGACTTTTTCCGAGCGCTCCATCAACGCGTAGTCGATGGAAATATCGGTGATTTCGGCGAACAGCTGTGGCGACAGTTCCTGTTGCAGGCAGCCGACGGTTTCCACCGGTTCGCTGGCGGCCATGCAAGCGCGGGTCTGCTCCAGCAGCTCGGGGGCGTGCAGTTGCAGTTCGGCGATCAGAGTTGCCGTGGTGAAGCAGAACATCCCCGAGTTCCAAAGGAAGTTGCCGCTTTCCAGATAGTGGGTGGCGGTTTGCAGGTCGGGTTTTTCCACGAAGCGCTGCACCTTGGCTGCGCCCCTGGCATCCAGTGGCGCGCCGGTCTCGATGTAGCCGAAGCCGGTTTCCGGGGCGGTCGGCACTACGCCGAAGGTCACCAGATAACCGTCCTTCGCCAGGTTGACCGCGTGTTCGACCGCGCCCTTGAGTGCATCTTCGTCGACGATCAAATGGTCGGCGGGCATCACCACCATGATGGCCGCATCGCCATGCAGGGCTTGCAGCGACAGGGCCGCGGCCGCGATGGCCGGGGCGGTGTTGCGTCCGGTGGGTTCGAGCAGGAAGTGCCCGCGATGCCGGGACAGGCGCGCGGCCTGATAGTGATCCTTGCTCTGGAAGTAGTACTCGCGGTTGGTCACCGTGACGATGTCGCCCCAGCCGTCCAGCAGGCCGGCGGCGCGCCGATAGGTCTTGCCCAGCAGTGACTGGCCGTCGGGCAGGGTCATGAACGGCTTCGGATGGCCCTCGCGGGACACCGGCCACAAACGGGTGCCGGCACCGCCGGACAGAATCACGGGGATCAGCATGGCCTACTCCTTGGCGACGCGCTTCATGTCCGCATCCATCATCATGCGGATCAGAGTGTCCAGGTCGGTCTTCGGTTTCCAGCCCAGCACGCGCTGGGCCTTGGCCGGGTTGCCGAGCAGCACTTCGACTTCGGCCGGGCGGAAGAACGCCGGGTCGATTTTCACGTAGTCGCGGTAGTTGAGACCCACGTGATCGAAGGCGATGCGGCACATCTCGCGCACGGTGGTGGTCACGCCGGTGGCGACCACGAAGTCGTCAGGCTTGTCCTGTTGCAGCATCAGCCACATGGCTTCGACGTAATCGCCGGCAAAGCCCCAGTCGCGCTTGGCGTCGATGTTGCCCAGGGCCAGTTCCTGCTGTTTGCCCTGCTTGATCCGGGCGGCGGCGTCGGTGACCTTGCGGGTCACGAACTCGATGCCGCGCAGTGGCGATTCATGGTTGAACAGGATGCCGCTGCTGGCGTGCAGGTTGAAGCTTTCGCGGTAGTTGACGGTGATCCAGTGGCCATAGAGTTTGGCCACGCCGTAAGGGCTGCGCGGGTAGAACGGGGTGTTCTCGTCCTGTTGCTCGGCCTGGATCAGACCGAACATCTCGCTGGTCGATGCCTGATAGAAACGGGTGTGCGGGCTGAACTGGCGGATCGCTTCGAGCAGGTGAGTCACGCCCAGGCCATCGACAATGCCGGTGGTCACCGGTTGATCCCAGGACGCGGCGACGAAGCTTTGTGCGGCGAGGTTATACACCTCGTCCGGCGCCGACTTGATGACCGCGCGCTGTACCGAGCAGGCGTCGGCCATGTCGCCGTCCAGGTACACGATGTCGCCTTCAACGCCCATTTCCCGCAGACGCCAGCGCGAGTCGCTGCTGCGTCGCGCCACCAGGCCGTGAACCTTGTAGCCCTTGTCGAGCAACAGTCTGGCCAGATAGGCGCCATCCTGACCGGTGATCCCTGTGATCAATGCACTTTTTGTCATTCTTGTCGTACTCGCTTCTCCCAGTCGGACAGGATCGCCCGCAGGGATTGTTGTATAGAGATTTGCGGCGTCCATCCTGTGGTCCGGGCGAGCCGTTGATGGCTGCCGCAGACGCGACGCTGATCGGCGCGACGCATGCGCGCCGGATCCTGAACCAGTTGCAGCTCGACCTCGGCCAGGTCGCCCATCTGCTCGATGAGGCTGCGAATGCTTTGCTCATGACCCGAGCAAATGTTGTACACCTGTCCCGGCGTGCCTTTTTCCAGCAACGCGAAATAGGCCGAAACCACGTCGTCGACGTCGAGGAAGTCGCGGGTGACATCGATGTCGCCGACTTCCAGTTGCGGCGCTTGCAGCCCTTGTTTGATGCGGTTGATCTGCCGTGCGGCGCTGGCGATCACGAAGCTGTCTTTCTGCCCGGTACCGATGTGGTTGAACGGGCGCGCCACCAGCACCGGCCAACATTCGCTCAGGCCCCATTGCAGGCTGAGGAATTCGGCGGACAGTTTGCTCACGGCGTAGGGATTGCGCGGGCAGGGCGGCTGTTGCTCGGTGATCGGCAGTGCGGACTCTTCGACCTGACCGTACACGTCGCCGGAACTGACGTACAGGAACGGGCCCTTGAAACCTCTGGCCTTGAGCGCCTGCAACAGGTTCAGGGTGCCGAGCAGGTTGATGTCGAAGGTGCGGGCCGGGTCGCGAAACGCTTCGGGCACAAAGGTCTGGCCGGCCAGGTGAATGATGGCGTCAGGCAATTGCGGCCACAGGTCGACGAGGCTTTGCGGATCCGTCAGGTCATAAGGTGAAGCGGCAGGCAGCAGTTCCCACGCCGAATCATCGAGCATCAGACGCGACTGGATATGTTGTCCCACGAATCCGCTGAGACCCGTGATGAACAGACTTCTTTTCAAACAGCGACCCCTTGGTCTTTAACTCTCACCTTTTCCCACAGGCTTGAATGGGGAATGTCTGTCAGACCGTGTGTAAGTTTCGGTCGGAAGACGGGTGAAGTCGTTGTTGTATTTGTTTGGCTGCCAATCTGTGCCAATTGCGCAGCAATTTCAACCGACCAAACCGTGACCGGTCAGTTCTCGTCAGCGTAGCCCGGTTTTTCTCGCCGGGCGGTTCACGAATCCCGAACGGATGTGTTTAGAATGCCCCTCGTCGCGGTTTGCCGAGCGTTGCCGGAGTGGTAGCGCGGCACGGTGAAACTGACCACTAAAACAAGAACGACGACGTGCTTCGGGACACAGGACGATTGTCGGCCATGCCGACCCCATCCGATGCCTGGCCGTCATAGCGTGAGGCTGCCGGGATGGTGGCCGCACCGTGGGATGCCATGAATTTCATTCTCTACTCGGACGTCAACGACCGCTCCATCAGCCAGAGTCTCGGGCGTCCCGAATACAGCTATTACTTCGTGCTCAAGGCCTATCGTCCGGTGCTCGAAAGCCTGGGCCGGGTGCATGTGGTGTCCACCCGCGCCGAGGTCGATCCACTGTATCGACAGCTGCTCGCTGCCGGCGAAAGCAGTGTGTTCCTGTCCTTCACCCCGCCGCAGAATACCCCGACCGATCTCGAGTGCCCGACGATCTGCGTGATTGCCTGGGAGTTCGACTCCATCCCCGATGAGTCGTGGGACGGCGATCAGCGTCAGGACTGGACACAGATGCTCGCACGGCAAGGACGGGTCATCACGCTGTCGAGCCACACCGCCCGGGCGATCCGCCGGGCCATGGGCGAAGACTTTCCGGTGCTGGTATTGCCGACGCCGCTGTGGGAAAACTTCGCGGACATTCGTGAGCAACATGTCAGCGCACCGATCAACTCCGGAACCACCCTGGCGATCAAGGGCTGCATTTTTGACAGCCGCACGCTGGGACTCTCTGCCGATGACCTGCTGCCCAAACCGCTGACCGCCGAGCAACTGGCCGATATCGAGGCGCGCCGCCCGCCACCCCTGACACTCAAGCGTCGACTGGTCATTGCCCGTCATTACCTGCGTCTGTGGGCGTTGAACCCGAGTGATCAACCCGAGCCCATGGCCCGCGTGAAATACCTGCATCACGGCTACTGGGAAGGCTTTCGCGATCTGTTTTCGGACAAGGCCCATGCCTGGCTCGAACGGCGCCTGCCGAACATTGCAGGTCCCCATGAAGTGGCGGTGGACGAACCGCCGCTGGACCTGCCGGACACTTCAGCCGTGGTGGAAACCACCGTCGATGGCGTGGTCTACGTCACCGTGTTCAACCCCAAGGATGGCCGCAAGAACTGGCATCAACTGATCACTGCATTCTGCTGGGCCTTTCGCGAAACACCTGACGCGACGCTGGTGTTGAAGATCACCCAGAACGATCTGGCGTCCTACTACAGCGAACTGATGACCTTGCTGGCGCAACTGACGCCGTTCGCCTGCCGGGTGCTGGTGATGCATGGCTATCTGGATGATCCGCAATATGCGCGGCTTTACCAGGCCGCCAGTTTTTACGTCAACGCGTCACGCTGCGAAGGCCTGTGCCTGCCGTTGATGGAGTTCATGTCCAGCGGCAAACCGGTGATCGCTCCGGATCACACGGCGATGGAGGACTACATCGACGAGGCGGTGGCCTTCGTCGTCCAGTCCAGCGAAGAGCTGACGATCTGGCCCCAGGACACCCGCATCATCTACCGCACCCTGCGTCACCGGCCGGACTGGGGCTCGCTCAAAAGTGCCTACGAGAACAGTTACCGAATGGCCAAGGCACAGCCGCAGGACTATCGCCGAATGTCGGTCTCCGCTGTCGAGCGCATGCACGACTACTGCGCTTTCGCCCCGGTACAGCAGCGTCTGGCGGACTTCTTCGGCCTGTTGCCGGCGGCTGCCGATGACGCCCCCGTGACGGACAACGCCCCATGCTGATCATCATTCATTCGGAAACCAACCAGCACACCATCGCGCAGAACCTTGGCCGTTCCGAGTACAGCTATTACTTCGTGCTCAAGGAATACCGCCCGGTGCTCGAGCGCCTCGGGCAGGTGGTGGAAGTGACGGACCCGGCCCGCGAAGTCGATGCGCTGTACCTGGAATGCCTGGCCCGTGGCGAGCCGTGCGTGTTCCTGTCGTTCTCGCCGCCCCATCGCACGCCGATCCACCTGGCTTGCCCGACATTGCCGGTATTTGCCTGGGAATTCAGCACAATCCCCAACGAGCCTTTCGACGGCGAGCCACGCAACGACTGGCGCACGGTGCTGCGCGCCTGCGGTGCGGCAATCACGCACTCCAGCTACACGGTCAATGCGGTCCGCGAGGCCATGGGCGCCGACTACCCGATTGTCGCGGTACCGGCGCCGGTGTGGGACCGCTTTGCCGCCCGGGGCGCCCAGTTGCAAGACCAGCCCTCGACGGGGCCGGTGCGCCTGAAGATCAAGGGGCTGGTGGCCGACAGTCGCCAGCTGGATCTCGATGCCTTTGGCCCGAAGCATCTGCGCCGAGGCAAAGGCATCGACTTCGAGGCGCCGGTCCGCGAGCAAGAGTTGTTGCTGGACGGCGTGGTGTACACCTCGGTGTTCAACCCCGGCGACGGGCGCAAAAACTGGGAAGACATGCTCAGTGCGTTCTGTGTGACGTTCCGTGAGGTCGAAGACGCCACGCTGGTGCTCAAACTCACCCACCACGATGCCGAAGAAGCCCTCAGCGACATCCTTCACCATCTGTACAAGAACCGCTCCTACCGCTGCCGCATCGTGCTGATTTACGGCTACCTCGCGGACGCGGACTATGAGCGCCTGGTGCAGGCCACCCGCTACGTGGTGAACACGTCCTACGGCGAAGGCCAGTGCCTGCCGCTGATGGAATTCATGTCCTGCGGCAAGCCGGCAGTGGCGCCGCGCACCACGGCGATGATCGATTACCTGAGCGAAGACAATGCGTTTCTGGTCGAGTACACCGATGAACTCACCGCTTGGCCTCACGACCCGCGCAAAGCGTTTCGCACGCTGCGTTACATGACCAACTGGGCGTCGGTCTGCGTCGCCTATCGCAACAGCTACGAGGTGGCGAAACACCAGCCACAACGTTACGCGCAGATGTCGGCGCAAGCCGTCCTGAGCCTGCAAGGGTTTTGCAGTCAGGCTGTGGCCGAGCAGCGTTTGCGGGACTTTCTCGCGCAGCTGTTCGAGCATCGTGCAATGGCGGCGGTCGAGGCTTCCGGTTCATGATCCGCGCATTGATCAGACGCCTGCGCCCGGCGGCGCAACCCGCGCCAGTGCCGCTCCCTGAACCTGTCAGCGAGCGCGGTTCACCGCGGGATATCGGCTTGCTCGACGCGATCCTCGACGGCTGGTTTCGCGCTGACAGCGGCGAGTTGCTCAAAGGGTTCGCCATCGGTGCGGACGATACCTTGCTTGATGTCGGTTGCGGTGAGGGCGTGGCGACCCTGTTCGCGGTGCGTCAGGGTGCCTCGGTGATCTTCACCGACAGCGAGCTCGACAAGGTGCGTGAACTCGCCCGGCAGGTCGAGGCGCAATCGACCCGGACGAATCTGGGCCTGGTCAGCAACAGCCTGCCATTGCCGCTGGCCGATGGCTGCGCCAGCAAAGTGGTGTGCATGGAAGTGCTCGAGCATATCGACGAGCCCGAACCCTTCATGGCCGAACTGGTGCGCATGGGTTGCCCCGGCGCCCAGTACCTGCTGAGTGTCCCGGCCCCGGTGGGCGAGCATCTGCAAAAAGGTATCGCCCCCGCCAGTTACTACCAGTCGCCCAATCATGTGCAGATTTTCACCCCCGAGCGGTTTGCCGCGCTGGTGGAGGATGCCGGGCTGGTGATCGAGCATCGTCAGGTCAACGGCTTCTTCTGGGTGATGGGCATGATCTTCTTCTGGGCCAGCGAACGGGCGGCCGGTCGCGATCTGGAAGGCGCGGTGCGTGACCGGATCCAGGCGCCGTATCCGCCGCTGATGGAAAGCTGGGCGCGCACCTGGCAAGACCTGCTGGCGCTGCCCGACGGGCCGGCGATCAAGCAATTGCTCGATCAACTGATGCCCAAGAGTCAGGTGATCATCGCCCGCAAACCGCTGCAAACCGCTTCGTCCACCGCCGAACCTCTTTCTGGAGCCACCCCATGCTGAGCCTTTTGAAGAAACTCACGGCGACGACGCCTGCGCAGCCATCGCTGCCTGCGGCCGAGACGATCAACTCGTTCGACCTCGGCTTGCGCGACGCCATGCTCAGCGGCTGGTTCAACCACGAAACCGGCGAGCTGTACAAAGGCTTCCCGGTGTCCGCCGACGACACGGTGCTGGATGTCGGCTGTGGTGACGGCGGCAACATGCAGTTCTGCGGCATGCGTGGGGCGAAGCTGATCGTTGCCGACATCGACGCGGGCAAGATCGACGCTGCGCGCCAGCGCCTGGGCGAAACCACGGCGCAAAGCGTCGAGTGCCATGTCACCGACGGCAATCCGCTGCCGATTGCCGACAGCACCGCGACCCGCGTGGTATCCACCGAAGTACTTGAACACGTCGATGACCCGGCGCAGTTTCTCGCCGAGCTGGTGCGCGTTGGCCAACCGGGTGCGCTGTACCTGTTGAGCGTGCCGCACCCGAGCTCGGAAAACCTGCAGAAGGACATCGCCGCGCCGGCGTATTTCGAGCACCCCAACCACATTCGCATCATCAGCGAAGAGCAGTTCAAGGAGATGGTCAGCGAGTCGGGTCTGGAGATCATCAGCCACAGCCAGTACGGTTTTTACTGGTCGCTGTGGATGCTGCTGTTCTGGGACGCCAAGGTCGATCTGAGCAATCCGGATCACCCGCTGCTCAACCATTGGGCCGAGACGTGGCAGGCGGTACTCAACTCGCCGCGGGGTGCGCAGATCAAGGACGCGCTGGACGGTGTCGTGGCGAAAAGTCAGGTGATCATCGCTCGCAAGCCCTGATCCACGGGCTTTTGTGTAACCTTGCAGCCTTGTGTATTCGAAGGTTCGCAAAGGTATGCGGGTTATCGTGGGTCTGCCGGCACTGCTGGTTTCCTTGTTGTTGCTGGGCGCGTGCAATCAATCCGACGCGCCGGCGCTCGACCAGCAACTCTATGTCTGGCAACGCCAGTGGACGCAGGCCCATGAGGCTGCGCTCAACGACAGTCGCGCCGACTTCTCGACCCTGCGGGTGCTGGCGTTGCAGGCCTTTCCTCAGGTGGGCTGGAGCCGGGCGCGAATCGATCCGCAGTTGCTCAAGCGCGACGGGCGGCCGCTGATCGCGGTGATTCGCCTTGATGGCCAGCTCAAGGCGCTGGATCAGGAGCAGGTTACGGCGCAGATCCTCCAGGTCATCGCTATCTGGCAGAGCCAGGGACTCAAGCTGGCCGGAGTCGAGATCGACCACGATGCCGGCATCTCGCGGCTGCCGGCTTACGCTGACTTCCTGACTCAGCTGCGTGCTGCTTTGCCGTCATCACTTCCCTTGAGCATCACTGCGTTGCCGGCCTGGCTCGACAGCCCGCAACTGCCGGCGCTGCTGGCGACGGTCGACAGCAGCGTGTTGCAGGTGCATGCGGTCAGCGATCCGCGACGTGGACTGTTCGACCCTGAGCAGGCGCGCAACTGGGCGAAGCGCTGGGGGCGGGTCAGCGATAAACCCTTCTACCTGGCCCTGCCGGCCTACGGTGTGGCGCTGTTGCCGGACGACGGTGGCGCGCCAGTGGTGGAAAGCGAGGTGACGCTGGAGCGAAGCGGAGAACGGCGTGAATTGCTGGCCGATCCACAGCAATTGAGCCGACTCGCCACAGAGCTGCGCGAGGATAGGCCGGCGCACCTGGCCGGGCTGATCTGGTTCCGCCTGCCGCTGGCCAACGACCGCCGTGCCTGGAGCCTGACCACGTTGCGTGCGGTGGCCCGAGGCGATGCGCTGTCCAGCAGACTCGGCATGAGCTTCAAGGCGCAGGACGGCCTCTACGACATCACACTCGGCAACGCCGGCAACCTTGATAGCCCCTGGCCTGCGCGTTTGCGGGTAAAAGCCAGTGGCTGCGAAGGTGCCGATGCGCTGGCCGGTTATTCGTTGCAACAGACTGCGGATCTGCTTACCTTCACCCGCCTGCGCGACGGCCGATTGCCGGCGGGCGGGCAGCGTGCGATCGGTTGGGCACGTTGCGCAAATATTGATCAAGGAGGTTCGCATGTTGACCCGTAACTGGCCCCGCCATCTGCTTTGCCTGAGCCTCAGCCTGCCGCTGGAATCGGCGCTGGCCTGCGGCCCGGATTTTCCGATGCGTCTGCTCGACGATCGCGGGCAATCGCTGGCGGAACTGCCGGAGGGCAACTTCAGGTTCGAGATCAGTCGTCTCGGCAAAACCATTGCGGGGCTGAAGAACGTCACGGCGGTCACCTACAACCCGGACGACATTTATGGCGAACCGAAGGAGCCTGCTGAACTGCGCGAGAAGGCCGAGCAGCAGGGCCTGAGCGCGGAGCAGCAAGCGCTGGTCAAACAACTGCGCAGCCTCACCGATGCGCGTCAGGTCGAGGAGCAGGGCGCGAGCCTGCCGGCGGAGCTGCGTCTGTATGTGGCGGGCGCCGTGGCATTCGGCGCTGGCGATCATCAACTGGCGGTCGAGTATTTCCGCCAGTTGCTGGCGCTGCCGGCCGATCAGCGTCCGTTGCGCAGCACTTGGGCCGCTTATTCGCTGGGCCGGGCGTTCTATGCCATGAGCAGTGAAGCGGGCGATGCGCTCGAGGCGTTGGAAAACGCTATCGAAGCCTTCCGCCAGACGCGGCAATTGAGCATCGACGGTTTCAGCGATCCGCTGGAGCTGGGCGTGGCCAGCCTCGGCGAAGAAGCGCGAGCGCTGCGCACGGCGGGCAGTTGGGACAAGGCGATCGAACTCTACGCCACGCAAAATCTGCACGGTTCGAACGTCGGCTACACCTCGTTGAAGTTGTTGATGAACGATCTGGCTGAAGAACCCGAGGATCGACTGGAAAAGTTGCTGCGTGGCAAAGCCGTACAGCAATTGGTCACCGCATCGCTGATCAGCCGGATCGGCTGGTCGTTCGGCGATGAGCCGCCGAACGAGAAAAAACTGATCAAGGCGTTGCAGGAGAGCACCCGCGGCAGCCTCGATAACGCGGATCGCCTGGCGGCCATGAATTATCAACAGGGCGATTACGCCAGCGCCAAGGCGTTCCTCGAACACGCCGGCGACAGCGGCCTGGCGTGGTGGCTGCGGGCGAAACTGGCGGTGCGCGACGGTGATAAAAACGCCGCTGCAGCGGCTTATGCCAAAGCCGCGCAAGCCTTCCCGCAGGACGAGTCCTGGGGTGAACGGCGTACCGCCGACTGGAATCTTGAATCCCTTCAGCCTAAATGTCGGGTCGAAGGTGAAAGCGCGATTCTGGCGCTGCAACGTGGCGAGTATCTGCAGGCGTTCGATCAGTTGTATCGCAGCCAGAGCATTTACTGGTTCGACGCCGCGACCGTGGCCGAGCGGGTGCTGACGCTTGATGAGCTCAAGCAGTATGTCGATGCCAAGGTCCCGGCGCCGCCCGCGCTGAGCCAGCAGGATCGCGACAATTACGTGCCGCTGCCGGTGGCCGCGAGCCTGCGCAATCTGCTGGGGAGACGCTTGTTGCGTGAGGGTCACTACGAAGAAGCGGTCGGCTATTTCGACAACCCCGATCTGCAGCACAAGGCCCGGCTCTACGGCCAGCAACGGATGAAAGCCGATTCGGCGTGGTGGCCGACCAAGCGCGCCAGTGCGCTGTTCAATGCCGCATGGACGGCCCGCGAGTGGGGCATGGACATCCTGGGTTATGAAATGGCCCCGGATTACGCGACCTTCGGCGGCAACTACAGCCTGGAAACCACCGAGCTGAAGGTCGGGCCGCTGGTGAGCGAAGCCGAGGTGCAACGGCAGAAGGCCAGCGAAGCACAGCCGGATGAGCGCTATCACTACCGGTTCGTTGCCACGGCGCTGGCCAGTCGTGCGGCGGACAACCTGCCGCACACCAGCCAGGCATTCGCCGCCGTGCTGTGTTCGGCCGCCGGCTGGAACAGCAGCCTGGAAGAGCAAAGTGCGTTGTACAAGCGCTATGTCGATGAAGGGCCTTACGTTCCATGGGCTGTGGACTTCGGTCATCAGTGCCCGTATCCGGACTTCGAAAATGCCGACAAGCGCTATGTCACCCAGGTGACCGATTCGGTGCGCTCGACACTGCGTCCTTACAAGTGGCCGGTGATCGGTGTGATTGTCGCGTTCACGGCCGTTGCGTTGTTGCTGATTACCCGCCGTCAGCGCAAGGCCCGCAAAGCCTAAGCCTGCTGCACGAAGGTCAGGCGCACGGCAAAGCCGATCAACAGGCCGCCGAATAACCACTGCTGCACCCGTTGGGCCGTCGGGCTGTGTTTCAGCCAGCGGCCCAACGCCGTGCCGAGCAAGGCATAGGCGCTGTCGAACAGCAATCCTGCGGCCACCAGCATCGCGCCGAGCGCCGCAAATTGCGTCAGCACCGGTGCGCCATCCTCCACGATGAATTGCGGCAGCAGCACCGAGCAGAACAACAAGGCTTTCGGGTTGAGCAGGTTGGTCAGCAGGCCACGGCGGATCGCTGCGCGCCACTGACCAGGGCTGTCCGCTACGGTGCCGGCGTTCAGATCCGGCAGCAGTGTGGTGCGCAGGCATTGAATGCCGATCCACAGCAAGTACGCCGCCCCGGCCATCCGCACCGCATCGAACGTCCACGGCGCAGCCTTGAACAGCGCCGCCAGCCCCAACGCCGCCAGTGCTACATGACAGCCTCGGGCAACTGCCAGACCCACTGCTGTGGCGAGCGCTGCGCCGCGACCCTGACGGGCGCCGGTCTGCAACAGCAGGATCATGTCCGGACCGGGCAGCAGATAGACCACCGCCAAAGCCAGGAAAAACAGCCAGAGACTCGCCATGTCGCACCCCTTTCGTTGTCGATTCGGTGCAATCAGTCTATGACCGAGGGGCAGGGCAGGTGCTTGCGTAGTTGGCTTCTATAACCGTCAGGATTGGCATAACCTGCTTTCTTTTCGCGCTTAAACCATCAGGATCTGCCAACCATGAAACTCGACGCCTTTGATCGCAAGATTCTCGCCGCGCTGCAACGGGACGGGCGCCTGAGCAACGTGCAACTGGCGGACGAAATCGGTTTGTCCGCGTCGCCGTGTTTGCGCCGGGTACGGATGCTGGAGGAGGCCGGGGTGATTCGCGGCTATCAGGCGAACCTGGATCGCGATGAGGTGGGGCTGGGGCTGACGGTGTTTGTCGGAGTCAAAGTCGAGCGGCACAACGATGAACAGGCCGAGGCGTTTCACCGGGCGGTGACGGCGTTGCCGGAGGTGATTTCGGCGTTTCTGGTGTCCGGGGAATCGGACTTTCTGCTGCAAGTGGTGGTGTCGGATCTGCGCGCCTATGACCGTTTTTTAACCGGCTGTCTGCTGAAGTTGCCGGGGGTAAGCGACATTCGCAGCAATTTCGCGATTCACACGGTGAAGACCCCAGGAGCGCTGCCCCTGGGGCATCTGCCGTCCTGATACTTCCCGCATTGCGCGGGAAGTATCTTCAACGTGCTTACATCTGCGTCGCCATGCCCTCGACATTCATGGCCGCCTGACGCAGCGCCTCGGAGCGGGTCGGGTGAGGGTGGCAGGTCAGGGCGATGTCTTCGGCCGACGCGCTGAATTCCATGGCCACGCAGTACTCGCCGATCATTTCACTGACACTCGGGCCGACCAGATGCACGCCGAGGACTTCGTCGGTGTGCGCGTCGGCGAGGACTTTGGCAAAGCCTTCGGTTTCGTGATTGATCTTCGCCCGGCTGTTGGCGGTGAACGGGAATTTGCCGACCTTGTACGCCCGGCCTTCAGCCTTGAGCTGCTCCTCGGTCTTGCCGACGCTGGCCAGCTCCGGTTTGGTGTAGATCACGTTCGGGATCAGGTCGTAATTGACCTCGCCCGCCTTGCCGACGATCTGCTCGATGCAGGCCATGGCTTCGTCTTCGGCCTTGTGCGCCAGCATCGGCCCTGACGTGACATCGCCGATCACCCAGACGCCAGAAGCCTCGGTGCGATGGTGTTTGTTGGCAAGCATGCCGCGTTTGTCGGTGCTGAGGCCGACGTTCTCCAGCCCCAGGCCTTGTGTATAGGGGCGGCGGCCGATGGCGACCAGCACGTAATCGGCTTCCAGCAGTTCGGCGGTGCCACCTGCGGCCGGTTCGATGCTCAGTTGCACGCCGTTGGCGGAGGACGTAGCACTGGTGACTTTCGAACTCAGCTTAAAGCTGATGCCTTGTTTGCTCAGCGAACGTTGCAGGGTCTTGCCGGCCTCACCATCGACGCCGGGGCAGATGCGGTCGAGGTATTCCACCACCGTCACCTGCGCCCCGAGCCGCCGCCAGACCGAGCCGAGTTCGAGGCCGATCACGCCGGCTCCGATCACCACCAGATGTCTGGGCACTTCGCTCAAGGACAACGCGCCGGTGGAGTCGAGAATGCGTTGGTTGTCGATCGCCACGCCGGGCAGGGGAGTGGGCTCGGAACCGGTGGCAATGATGATGTCGGTGGCGGTCAGTTCGATCCGGCTGCCCTGATCGCCGGTCACGCTGACTTTTCCGGGGCCGTCGATATGGCCCCAGCCCTTGATCCAGTCGACCTTGTTCTTGCGAAACAGAAATTCGATGCCTTTGGTCAGGCCGGCGACGCTTTCATCCTTCTGCTTCATCATTTGCGCGAGGTTGAGCGTCGGTTTGACCTCGATGCCGAGGTTGGCGAATTCCGCGCCCATTGCCGCGTCGTACAGTTCGGACGCGTGCAACAACGCCTTGGACGGCATGCAACCGACGTTGAGGCAGGTGCCGCCCAGTGTGGCGCGGCCTTCCACGCAAGCGGCCTTGAGGCCCAACTGGCCGGCGCGGATCGCTGCGTTATAACCGCCGGGCCCACCGCCCAGAATCACTACGTCATAGTTGCTCATGCGCTTACTCCTGGCTGAAGAATGCGGATCGCTAAAAATTACGTACGTAATATGTGCGTTTCCGGACATTTCGGTCAAGGCTTCAGGAACGCGACAGGTTGAGCGACTTTGAATGGCGCAAATGAGTACAAATATTTCACTGCTTTCGTTATATCGTAACGAGTTAAGCAGTGAGCCAAGGGTTTTGGGGGGATATGCAAGTCGATCTGGACGTTGATGGCACGCAAGTGACCGGTTTGCCGCGCTTTCAGCAGGCGGCAGCCCAGGGTCGCCGATTGCGTCGGTTGGCCATGGGGCTCGGCGGGTTGGCCGTGGCCGGAGTGGTACTGGCGTTTTTTGTTGGCCTGTTCGCCTCGCAATCGTTGTGGCCGGCGCTGTTGGTCAATCTGAGTGCGGCGTTGCTGGTGTTGGTCGCCGGGTTGCAATCGGCGTGGTGGGTGACCGATTGGCGAGCCCGGGTGATCAACCCGGTGGTGCCGGTTACCGTCGAGGAAGAGACGCCCGGGCCGGACGGCTGGTACGAGCGACTGCTGGATCGGCTGAGCCGCCGCAGCCTGCATGTACTGGGGCAGATCGGTGCAGCGACATTATGGCTGGGCGGTCTGGCGCTGCTGGCGTTGCTTGGCATCGAGCAGGTGTGGAATCTCACTCTGCAACCGACTGCCGTGGGTTTGTCCGCTTCTGTCAGTGCGGCGATCGCGCTGCTGCTGGCGTTCGGTCTGCTGGTGCTGGAGCGGCAACTGGCTCAGGAAAACCCGGCGCAATGGCCCGAGGCCGGTGCGCTGGCGCAACTGACGCGCGTGACCATCATCAGCCTGGTACTGGGCGCGTTGTGCTTGTTGTTCGCCAGCGAGAGTTCGGTCTGGCCTGTGCGACTGGCGGTGCTGACCGGCATCCTGCCGGGGCTGGTCGCGCTGGAGTTGCTGCTGCGTGCGGTGCTGTCGCTGTTCAGTCCGCGCCGTGAACAGCTCGAACCGGTCTTGCTGGCCCGCAGTTTCGTTGCTGATCTGCTGCGTTGGCCACCGCAACCGCTGCTCGCGTTGCAGTACGAATTGCACAACCGCTTCGGTATCGACCTGCGGCAGATCTGGGCCTTCAGCTACATGCGCCGCGCGTTCCTGCCAGTGTTGGTGCTGGTGGCGGCGGTGGGCTGGTTGCTCACCGGCATTCATGAAATCCCGCTGCAAAGTCGTGGCATCTACGAGCGCTTCGGCAAACCGGTGCAGGTCTTCGGCCCGGGTTTGCATGCCGGTCTGCCGTGGCCGTTGGGCCGGGTGTTGAGTGTGGAGAACGGCGTGGTGCACGAATTGGCGACCAGCGTCGGCGAGAACCCGGCGCCGGTTCAGCCGGATCCGGCGGAAGGTCCGGCCCCGATTACCGCCAACCGCTTGTGGGATGCCAGCCACGTCAACGACAAATCCCAGGTCATCGCCAGCAGCCGTGGCGAGCAACAGAGCTTCCAGATCGTCAACATGGATGTGCGTTTCGTCTATCGCATCGGCCTCAGCGATCAAGCGGCATTGGCCGCGACTTACAACAGCGCGGATGTGCCGACGCTGATCCGCAGTACCGCGAGCCGGATACTGGTCCACGATTTTGCCTCGCGCACCCTCGACGGTTTGTTGGGGCAGGACAGGGTTGGGCTGGCTGACGAGATCGGCCGAGCCGTGCAAAGCGATTTGCAGAAACTCGACAGCGGCGTAGAGATTCTTGCCACGGTCGTTGAGGCGATTCATCCACCGGCTGGCGCGGCCAACGCGTATCACAGCGTGCAAGCGGCGCAGATTGGAGCTCAGGCGCTGATCTCTCGCGAGCGCGGCGCGGCGGCCGAAGCGAGCAATCAGGCGCAGTTGCAGGCCAGCCTCGCGCGCGACCAAGCCACCGCCAATGCCCACGAAACCAGCTCGACCGCCCGCGCGGCGGATCTGAAATTCAGCGCCGAGCAAAAAGCCTATGCCAGCGCCGGCCAGGCCTTCGTGCTGGAGCAATATCTCAGTCAGCTCAGTCAGGGACTGGGCAAAGCCAAACTGTTGGTGCTCGACCATCGTCTGGGCGGCAGCAGCAACTCGCCGACCATCGACCTGCGTACGTTCACGCTGCCGGCTGACCCGTCGCCGGCGCGCACCACCGCTCAACCAGGAGCCACTCATTGAGCCAGTCGCATACTCACGATCACCATGACCACAGCGGTCACGACCATGCTCATGGCGGTCACCACCATCACGGGCATCACCACCACCATCACGGCGCGCCGGAAGAGGCGGGGCCATTCCCGTGGCGACGCATGGGCTGGGCCGTGTTGCTGGTGGCGTTTGCCATTGCAGCGGCCAGTCTGGTGCAGGTGCGCTCCGGTGAAGCCACGGTCATTACCCGCTTCGGCAACCCGTCCCGGGTGTTGCTGGATCCAGGTCTGAGCTGGCGCTGGCCGGCGCCGTTCGAAGCGGCAATCCCGGTGGATCTGCGCCTGCGCACCACATCGAGCGGTTTGCAGGACGTCGGCACCCGCGACGGTTTGCGCATCATCGTGCAAGCGTATGTCGCGTGGCAGGTGCAGGGTGATGCGGACAACGTCCAGCGTTTCATGCGTGCGGTGCAGAACCAGCCGGACGAAGCGGCGCGGCAGATTCGCACCTTCGTCGGCTCGGCACTGGAGACCACCGCCAGCAGTTTCGATCTGGCCAATCTGGTGAACACCGATGCCAGTCAGGTGCACATCGCCGATTTCGAAGCGCAGTTGCGTCAGCAGATCGATCAGCAATTGCTCGCCACTTACGGCGTGCGCGTGGTGCAAGTGGGCATCGAGCGATTGACCTTGCCGTCGGTGACGCTCACCGCAACGGTTGACCGGATGCGCGCCGAGCGTGAAACCATCGCCACCGAACGCACTGCCATCGGCAAGCGTGAAGCGGCGCAAATTCGTTCTGGCGCCGAGCGTGATGCCCGAATTGTGCAGGCCGACGCCACGGTAAAAGCAGCCGAAATCGAAGCGCAATCGCGAGTCGAAGCCGCGCAGATTTATGGTCGCGCTTATGCCGGATCGCCACAGCTGTACAACCTGCTGCGCTCGCTAGACACCCTCGGCACCATCGTTACGCCCGACACCAAGTTGATCTTGCGCACCGACGCCGCGCCATTCCGTGTGTTGGTGGACGGCCCGCCGACTCTGGAAAGCAAGACCGGAACGCAGCCATGAGTGAAGTTCCACGTGGAACAAATTCGTTGAACAGTCCGTGGATTCAGGCGGGACGTCTGGCGTTTTTTGCACTGTACGCGGTAACGGTGCTGGCGGCGTTGGCCTGGGCGTTTTCCAATGTGCGGCAGATCGATCCGCAGAATCGCGCAGTAGTCATGCATTTCGGCGCACTGGATCGCATCCAGAATGCCGGGTTGTTATTGGCCTGGCCGCAGCCGTTCGAACAGGTTGTTTTGCTGCCGGCGGCAGATCGTGTCATCGAGCGTCGCGTGGAAAACCTGCTGCGCAGTCCCGCTGCAATACAGGCAGATCGCGTCGCGACATTCGCCACGCCAATCAGCGATGCACTGGCCGGTTCCGGCTATTTGCTCACCGGTGATGCCGGTGTGGTGCAGCTGGATGTGCGGGTGTTCTACAAGGTCACCGATCCTTATGACTTTGTGCTGCAAGGCGATCATGTGTTGCCGGCACTGGATCGGCTGGTGACCCGCAGCGCGGTGGCCCTGACAGCGGCGCGGGATCTGGACACCATTCTGGTGGCGCGACCGGAACTGATCGGCGCCGACAATCAAGCCGCTGAACGACGCGAACGCTTGCGCGGTGATCTGGTGCAAGGCATCAATCGCCGCTTGGCTGAATTGAAGGCAAGCGGGCAGGGCATCGGTATTGAAGTGGCGCGGGTCGATGTGCAATCGAGTCTGCCAGAGCCTGCGGTCGGTGCGTTCAATGCCGTGCTGACCGCCAGCCAACAGGCTGACAAAGCGGTGGCCAATGCCCGCACCGACGCTGAAAAAATCACCCAGACCGCCAACGAACTGGCCGACCGCACCTTGCAGGTCGCCCATGCCCAGGCCGGTGAGCGGTTGGCAAAAGCCTCCGCCGATACCGCGACCGTCATGAGTCTGGCCCAGGCCCGACAACAGGGCACCGACCCGCAAATGCTGTTGCGCCTGTACCGCGAGCGGATACCGAAGATTCTCGGCCAGGCCGGTTCGGTCACCACGGTCGATCCGAAAGACGATTCCCGCCTGATCATTCAGGGAGCCAGTAAATGACCGCCACTACCGCCGCACCGAGCCTGTTGTCCTCGGCTGAGCAACGTCGCGCTGCACGCCAGTTGACCCTGGCGATGCTCGCCCTCGGCCTGCTCGGGCTCGGTTTGATCTGGCGCTGGTTGATGCCGGAACAAACCGGGGTCAGTCAGTTGCTGCTCGGTTTTGCTTCCTTATTGGTGGCGGTACCGGTGATGCGTTCGGCTTGGTTCAGCCTGCGTTATCCGAGTCTGCACGGCATCACCGACCAGTTGATCGCATTGGCGATGCTCGGTGCCTGGGCTACTGGTGATCTGCTGACCGCCGCGCTCTTGCCGATCATCATGATCTTCGGCCATGTGTTGGAGGAGCGCAGCGTGATTGGCTCGCAGGAGGCGATTCACGCGTTGGGCCAGCTCACTCGCAGTCATGCTCGGAAAATCCAGGCGGACGGCACAGTCATCGAAGTCGATAACGGCACGCTCAAGGCTGGCGACACCGTTGAAGTCCGGGCTGGCGATCGGGTGCCGGCGGATGGCCGCGTGTTGTCTGGCCAGGCCAGCCTCGACACCGCCTCGATCACCGGTGAGTCGGTGCCGGTTGAGGCGGGCGTCGGAATGACCGTGTTCGGCGGGGCGATCAACCTCGATGGCCTGCTGCGTATCGAGGTGACCCGCACCGGCGATGAATCGACCTTGGGCAAAGTCATCGCCCTGATGCAGAACGCCGAGCGCTCCAAGCCGCCGATCACCCGGCTGCTGGAACGTTATGCCGGCAGCTACATGGTGCTGGTGTTGCTGCTCGCGGCGGTAACCTGGTTTGTGACCAACGATGCACAGGCAATGTTGGCGGTGCTGGTTGCAGCCTGTCCTTGTGCGCTGGTGTTGTCCGCACCGGCCACGGCGATTGCCGGCGTGGCGGTCGCGGCGCGGCACGGGATTCTGATCCGTAGTTCGGCGTTCCTTGAAGAACTGGCCGACCTCACATCGTTGGTGGTCGACAAGACCGGCACGCTCACTTACGGCACGTTGCGTTTGCAGTCGATCAACAGCGCGCAGGCGGATCACGATTCGGTGATGGCACTGGCCGCCAGTCTCGGTGCTGCCAGCAGTCACCCGGTCAGTCGTGCATTGGCCGGACTGGTTCACGCGGACAACGTGCTGGTGCTGACCGACATTCACGAACGCCAAGGTCTGGGTGTGGTGGCCAAAACCGAGCAGGGTGAAGCTGCACTCGGGCGTCCGGAGCTGTTTGCGCAGTTGGGGATCCCGACCACAACGATTCCCGATCACGACGGCCCGATTGCCGGCCTGGCGTTGAACGGTGAATTCCTCGCCTGGCTGTTGCTGGCCGACAGCGTCAAACCGGAAGCACGCTTCGCCTTGAGCGAACTGCGAGAGCTGGGCCTCGGTCGGCAACTGTTGCTGACCGGCGACCGTCAAAGCGTGGCGCAGACCTTGGCCCGGGATGTCGGTCTGCATGAAGTCGAAGCCCAGGCGTTGCCCGAAGACAAACTCAATCGCGTGTTGAAGGAAATCGACAACGGTTTCCGGCCGATGGTGGTCGGTGACGGCATCAATGATTCGCTGGCACTCAAGGCCGGGGTAGTAGGTGTTGCGATGGGTGCGGGCGGTGCAGACATCGCATTGGCGTCCGCCGACATCGTGCTGATCGGCAGCGACTTGCGCCGTCTCGGCACCTGTGTGCGCCTGAGTCGCCAATGCCGGCGCACGCTGCAAGTGAACGTGATCATCGGTCTCGGCTGGACGCTGGCCATCGTCGTGTTCGCCGCGTTCGGTTGGCTGGGTGCCGCCGGCGCGATGATCGCTGCGCTCCTGCACAACCTCAGCACATTGCTGGTGTTGGGCAATGCCGGTCGCTTGTTGCGATTCCAAGAGCCGCTGCTGAAGCTGAACGAGCAGAACTGATCATTTTTCGAACTGTGCGCCGGTCTTGAAGTCTTCTGAGAAGGCGCACTGCAGCATGGAGATCGGTGCCGTTACGGCCGTTTTGGCTGATAGGTGGCGACTATCGAATCGATAGCCTGCTAATTTTCAAGGATGGTCTACCCTCAGATCAGACGTCTGAAACCAGGGGGATATTCCATGCTCGCGCAACTTCCACCGGCCTTACAGAATCTGCAGCTTCCGCTTCGCCTGCGACTCTGGGACGGCCATGAATTCAACCTGGGCCCGACGCCCAGCGTCACCATCGTGGTCAAGGACCCGTTGATGGTGTCCCAGTTGACCCATCCAAGTCTCGACGCGCTGGGGGCGGCGTTCGTCGAGGGCAAACTCGAACTCGAGGGCTCGATCAGCGAGGTCATCCGGGTTTGCGACGAATTGAGTACGGCGTTGCTCGATGAAGATGAAGACAGTCAGCCGGTGCGAACCGTGCACGACAAGGAAACCGACGCCAAAGCCATTTCCTATCACTACGACCTGTCCAACGCGTTCTATCAGCTCTGGCTGGACAGCGACATGGCGTATTCCTGCGCCTATTTCGAAACCGGCAGCGAAACCCTGGAGCAGGCGCAACAGGCCAAGTTCCGGCACCTGTGTCGCAAGCTGCGTCTGCAGCCGGGCGATTACCTGCTGGATGTCGGCTGCGGCTGGGGCGGTCTGGCGCGTTATGCCGCCCGTGAGTTTGGTGCCAAGGTGTTCGGTATCACCCTGAGCAAGGAACAACTGGCGCTGGCTCGTGAGCGGGTCAAGGCTGAAGGCCTGGAAGACCAGGTCGAACTGCAACTGCTCGATTACCGTGACCTGCCGCAGGACGGTCGTTTCGACAAAGTGGTCAGCGTCGGCATGTTCGAGCACGTGGGCCACGCCAACCTGGCCGAGTACTGCAAGACCCTGTTCGGCGCGGTGAAAGAGGGCGGTCTGGTGATGAACCACGGCATCACCGCCAAGCACACCGATGGCCGTCCGGTAGGACGCGGTGCCGGCGATTTCATCGAAAAATACGTGTTCCCCAACGGCGAGCTGCCGCACCTGGCGATGATCTCGGCCGAGATCAGCGAGGCCGGTCTGGAGATCGTCGATGTCGAGAGCCTGCGCCTGCACTACGCGCGCACGCTGGACCACTGGAGCGAACGGCTGGAGGACAACCTTGAAGCGGCCGGCAAACTGGTGCCGGATCAGGCCCTGCGTATCTGGCGTCTGTACCTGGCCGGTTGCGCCTACGCGTTTGCCCGGGGCTGGATCAACCTGCACCAGATTCTCGCGGTGAAGGCCCACGCCGACGGCAGCCATGAACTGCCGTGGACCCGTGACGACATCTACAACCCTTGAGCTAGAGAATCGGTGAAATCAGCCGGGCGATCCGCATGCCGAGTTGTTGCAGGCGGTGGATCTCCCGGCCTTCTTCCTTGGCGATTTCGTAGGCCTGGGCAAAGTCGTCGTTGAGCATCTGTTCCACGTGGCCGGCGAATTCGCTGTCGACCGTCAGCAACATCACTTCGAAATTCAGCCGGAACGAACGGTTGTCCAGATTGGCGCTGCCGATGGCGCTGATTTCGCTGTCGACCAACACCACTTTCTGATGCAGGAAACCCGGTTCGTAGCGGAACACCCGCACCCCGGCGCGCACCGCTTCGAACGCGTAAAGGCTCGATGCGGCGTAAACGATGCGGTGATCGGGACGTGATGGCAGCAGCAGTCGCACGTCGACACCGCGCAGGACCGCGAGACGCAATGCGGCGAACACCGCCTCATCAGGAATGAAGTAGGGGCTGGTAATCCATACGCGTTCGGTCGCGGCATGGATGGCTTCGACGAAGAACAGCGAGCAGGTCTCGTAGGCATCCGCCGGGCCGCTCGCCAGCAGTTGGCAGAGCACGCCGTCTTCCGGGTAAACCTCCGGCAGGATCAGTGGGGGCAGCGTGCGTGCGGCCCAGAACCAGTCTTCGGCAAATGACTCCTGCATGCACGCAACCACCGGGCCGCGCACCTGCACGTGGGTGTCGCGCCATGGCGCCAAGGGTGGTTTTTCGCCCATGTATTCGTCGCCGACGTTGTGCCCGCCAACAAAGCCGATCAACCCGTCGACCACGACGATCTTGCGGTGGTTGCGGAAATTCACCTGGAAGCGATTGAGCCAGCCGCTGCGGGTGGCGAACGCTTTGACCTCGATCCCGCCATCGCGCAACGCCTGCACGTAGCTGTGGGGCAGGGCGTGGCTGCCGATGCGGTCGTACAGCAGATGAATCGCGATACCTTCCGCGGCTTTCTTCAGCAGCAGTTCGAGCAGGCGCTGGCCGAGGCGGTCGTCGTGAATGATGAAAAACTGAATCAGCACGGCTTCCCGTGCCTGGTCGATTGCGTGGAAAATCGCTTCGAAGGTGGCGGTTCCGTTGATCAGCAATTTCACTTCATTGTTGGCCAGGCACGGCATGCGTCCCAGCTTCGGCATTGCCCGTAGTGAATCGTAGGCATTCGAGGCGCGAGCGGTCAGGGCTTCTTCTACCCAGGGGCGCCAGTTCAGTTCAGAAACGGCCTGGCGCATCTGTTCGTTGGCCTGACGTCGGGCCTTGATATAACCGTCGAAGGTGCTGCGACCGAACACCAGATAGGGGATGAGGGTGAGATAGGGAATGAAGATCAGCGACAGCGCCCAGGCGATCGCGCCTTGCGCCGTGCGGACGGTCAGCACCGCATGGATGGCGGCAATTGTGCCCAGGCTATGTATCAGCGCGATCAGATAACCGAAGATGTGCGGTCCAAAATAATCCATGGGGCAACCTTGCTCCTGAAGATTCAATGCTTAACAGAGCATGTTCCTTTGCGGTTGTCGCTATTTTCTTTTTAGCCATGAAAGCAGGCCATGAACCGAAACAAGCGGCCGGCGTCTAACGGCCATTACTGATCAGGAGTTTTGCAATGAACGTTCGTCTGCTGGGTTTGGCGCTGGGTCTGGGGTTGGCCTTACCGTTGGTGGCTCAGGCGCAAATGCTGCAGCCGGGGTTGTGGGAAATGACATCGAGCAATGTGAAAGTCGATGATCAGGCCATGGACGTGCAATCGATCCTCGGCCAGATTCAGGGCCAGATCACCCCGCAACAGCGGGCGCAGTTGGAGAAGCAGGGGATCAACATTGGCGGCAAGGGCATTCGTGCCTGCCTGACACCGCAGCAAGTGGCGACCAACGACATTCCGCTGGCAGACCCGCAGTCAGGCTGCAAACAGCAGATCACCGAGCGCAATGGCAACCAGTGGAAATTCCGTTTCAGCTGCCCGCGAGCCTCGGGCACCGGTGTGGCCACGTTCGTCAGCGATCGTGAGTTCACCACCATCGCCAACGGCACGTTCAATGCCATCGGGATCAACCAGAAGGGCAGTCTGGAAACCCGCGCGGTGTGGCTGGGTCAGGATTGCGGCACTGTCAAACCAAGAGCCTGAAAATCGAAACCGCCCCACAACATTGTGGGGCGGTTTTTTTCTAGCGCATGAAGCGCAACGGCAATCCCTGACACCCGTCATGCAGGCGATTGCCGTGCCACGCAACCTGTCCCGACACCAGCGTCGTACTCACCCGATGGCGAAAGCTGCGACGGGCAAATGGCGTCCATCCGCACTGCGACAGGACCGGTTGTCGTGATACCGCGACACCCTCGGGCTCTGGCTGAATCAATACCAGATCCGCCCAATAACCTTCCCTCAGATAACCGCGATCCGGAATGGCAAACAGATCCGCCACCCGGTGACTGGTCTTCGCCACCAGCGTGGTGATCGGCAGCACGCCATCCGCCACCAGTTCCAATAATGCCGGAAGCGCATGTTGCACCAGCGGCAGCCCGGACGGCGCCTGGGCATACGACAGCTGTTTCTCCGCCCAGGTATGCGGGGCGTGATCGCTGCCGATCACATCCAGACGGTTGCTCAACAAGGCCAGACGCAGGGCATCGCGATCAGCCTGGCTTTTGATCGCCGGGTTGCATTTGATCTGGTTGCCGAAGTCCGGATAGTCGCGATCATCGAACAGCAGGTGATGCAGGCAGACTTCCGCCGTGATGCGTTTGTGCGCCAGCGGTTTGTCTTCGAACAGGTCCAGCTCTCGAGCCGTGGTCAGGTGTAGCACGTGCAGACGAGTGCCATGGCGTTTGGCGAGATCTACCGCCAGCGAAGAGGAGCGATAGCAGGCCTCGGCATTGCGGATCAGCGCATGGGCATCGGGTGGAAGATGCTCGCCAAACTGCTCGCGCAACCTAGCGGTGTTGGCTTCGATGCTCGGTGTGTGTTCGCAATGGGCCAGGAGGATCGTCGGCACCTCGGCGAACAATCGCTCCAGCGTCCGGGGATCATCCACCAGCATGTTGCCGGTCGACGCGCCCATGAACACTTTGACCCCGGCCACCTCACTCGGGTTGAGTGCTGCGACGGTGTCCAGGTTGTCGTGACTGACGCCGAAGTGAAAGCCGTAGTTGGCCACCGAATTGATCGCCGCCCGACGCTTTTTGTCAGCCAGCGCTTCGAGGGTGAGGGTGGCCGGGTTGGTGTTGGGCATGTCCATGAAACTGGTAATGCCACCGGCCACGGCCGCGCGGGATTCAGTGTAGATGCTGCCCTTGGTTGGCGAGCCCGGCTCACGGAAATGCACCTGATCGTCGATCATCCCCGGCAGCAACCATTGGCCGTTGGCGTCGATTTCCAGTGTGGCGTTTTCACCTTCAATGGAGCTAGCGATCTTGACGATGCGACCGTGGCTGACCAGCACATCGGCGTCGAACTCGCGCCCTTCATTCACCAGCCGCGCATTGCGAATCAGCACACTGTTCATGGTTCAGAACTCGTTCTGCAGGGCTTTGTAGCCGCGCACCAGATCGACGTTGGTGCGCGCCACGTCTTCGGAAAACTCCGAAGCGCTGACGCTCACCGGCGGGAATTGCGAAAGGTCGGTGTTCGGGCCGATGCGGGTGGTGGAGGGCACATAGAATGAATCCGGCAGATCCCGGCCATCGACCACCGAGTTGTGCCGCACCACGCAACCGTTGCCGACCACGCAGTTGAACAGCACGCTGTTGAAGCCGATAAACACTCGGTCTCCGACCTTGCATGGCCCATGCACGATCGAGCGGTGGGCGATGGAGCTGAACTCGCCGATGGTCACCGCCGCGCCGGACTTGGAGTGGATCACCACTCCATCCTGGATGTTCGAGTTGGCGCCAATAGTGATCGGCTCCATCTCGCCCGAAGCGTCCACTTCATCGGCGCGGATGACCGCGTAGGGGCCGACGAACACATTTTCGCCGATCACCACTTTGCCGCAGATGATCGCGGTTTTATCGACGTAGGCAGACTCGGCAATTTGCGGCAGATCGCCGGAAGGATTTTTGCGGATCATGGTTGGCTCAGGGCGTCGTAAAGGGTGTTGAGGTTGTATTCGAACAGGCCGGTGAACGTGCTGGCCGGACCCGACGCGGCGAGGGCATCGGAGTACAGCGTGCCGCCAATGTGCGCGCCGCTTTCGTCGGCGATCTGTTTGAGCAGGCGTGCGTCCTTGATGTTTTCCATGAACACCGCTTTGACCTTGGCCTGACGGATCTGGGTGATCAGCGCGGCGACTTCGGCGGCGGAAGGTTCACGTTCGGTGGAAAGACCTTGCGGCGCCATGAAGTCGATCCCGTAGGCTTGGCCGAGATAACCGAAGGCATCGTGGCTGGTGACGATCTTGCGATTGCCCGGCGGCAGGGAACCGAGCTTGGCCTTGGCTTCAGCGAGGAGGGCGTAGATCTGTTTCAGGTAAGCCTTGCTGTTAAGTTCGTAGTCGGCTTGGTTCGCCGGGTCGGCGGCGATCAGTGCCTTGGTGATGTTGGCGACGTACAACTCGGTGTTGGCCAGGTTGTGCCAGGCGTGAGGGTCGGGAACGGTCTCGCCGTCTTCATCCAGAGAACGGGGGATCACGCCGTGGCTGGCACTGATCACCGTAGCTTTGGTGTCGGTGCTGGTCACCAGTCGGTCCAGCCAAGGCTCGAAACCCAGCCCGTTCTTGACGATCAGTTTGGCTTTCAGAAGTGCCTTGGCATCGTCCGGCGTCGGTTCGTAGGTGTGGGCGTCGGCGTCCGGGCCGACCATGTTGGTGATCTGGATATGCTCGCCGCCGACCTGATGCACCATGTCGGCAAGGATGCTGAAACTGGTGACCACCGGCAGTTTCTCCGCTGCCGACAATGACATCGACAGCATCAGGCTGAACAACACAAGTAGAGCGCGCATCGGGAAACACCTCATTGGGATGTGAGCAGGGGCGGCCGGCGCAGCAGGCCATGAACCGGCCCGAGCACCACGGACAACAGGTAACCGATGCCCGCGACCAGCACGATGGCCGGACCGCTGGGCAGCGAGTAGTAGAACGACAGCAACAGACCGAGCCACACCGACAGGCAACCGATCACGGCGGCGATGGCGATCAGGATCGGCAGGCGTCGGCTCCAGAAACGAGAAGCGGCGGCGGGCAGCATCATCAGACCGACCACCATCAGTGCGCCGATGGCCTGGAATCCGATGACCAGATTCAGCACCACCAGCGTCAGGAACACACCGTGGGCGATCGGGCCGAGTCGGCTGACGGTTCGCAGGAAGAGTGGATCGAGGGTATCGAGCAGAAGCGGGCGGTAGATCAGTGCCATGGCCATCAGGCTTAGCAGCGATACGCCCAACATTCCGTTCAGGGTGGGACCGTCGACTGCCAGTGCTGACCCGAACAGCAAGTGGAGCAGGTCGAGACGTTTGCCGGCGATACCAAGAATCAGCACGCCACTGGCCAGAGAGATCGGGTAAATCGCGGCGAGACTGGCGTCCTCGCGCAGGCCGGTTCGGCGGGTGATCCATGCGGCGAGTCCGGCCATGCTCAGGCCGGCGCCAAGGCCGCCGAGGGTCAGCGCGGGAAGACTCAGGCCGGCAAACCAGAAGCCCAGCGCCGCACCGGGAAGGATGCCGTGAGCGACGGCGTCGCCGATGAGGCTCATGCGTCGCAGGATCAGAAACACGCCCAATGGTGCGGTACTGCACGCCAGCAGCAGACCGCCGAGCAGTGCTCGGCGCATGAACACGAACTCCAGGAACGGTTGCCAGAAGTGCGCGGCGCTGAGCATCAGGCCACCTGCACGTTGGGTGTTTGCTGGATCAGTTCGACGCTGGGGCCGAACACGCAGCCGCTGTTTTTGATCAGCAGCGTTTGTGGAATATGTTGGCGGACGGCGGTGAGGTCGTGGCCCACCATGACCAGTGTCCGTCCTTGCGCATGCCAGGTGTGCAGGTGTTGCCAGAGCAATGCCTGACCCAGTTCATCGAGAGCAGCATGGGGTTCATCGAGCAGCAGCAAAGGTGTGTCGGCCAGACTCAATCGAGCGAGCAGGGCGCGTTGCAGTTCACCGCCGGAGAGGGCCATTAATGGACGCTGTTCGAGGCCACTCAAGTGCCAATCTTCAAGTGCCTGGGTGAGGCGCTGTGCGCGCAGTTGAGTGGATAGTCGGCGCCCCCAGAATCCGGCAGCGACTAGTTCCTGGAGGCTGATCGGGAATTGTCGGTCCAGGTGCTGTTGCTGGGGAAGGAATGACAAACCGCTTTGGCGCGGAACACCCAATGCGACGGCACCGGCCAAAGGCCTCTGTAGTCCGGCGATGACTTTCAGCAGGCTGCTTTTACCGCTGCCGTTCACGCCGATGATGGCGGTCAGGCTGCCGCGTTCCAGTTGAAGACTCAACGGTGGCGTGAGCGGTTGGCCGGGGGCGCCCCAACTCAAAGACTGCAGGCGGATCATGCGGTCTCCCGGCGCCAGTGACTTTCAGCGACTGCATCGTGGGCGTGGAGGCTTTCGGCATGGATCACGCGCAGGTGGAATTCGCGAATGCCGGGTGAGCGACGCAGAGCCAGGTTCAGACGGCGAGCGGCGTCTTCGCAGAACATCAGGTTCTGGCCATTGGCGAGGGCGAAGGCTTGTTCGTCGGCGCGTTTCACGGCGGTTTGTACGGCGGTGCCGAGGGCAGCTTCGGCGTCGTTGATGGTCGAGGTCATCGGTAAACCATCGACGAATTCATCCAGGTGCAGATGCAGTTGTGCGGTGCTGCGCTGGCTGTGGGGCGTTGCGATAATCCCTTGAGTCGAGCCCAGCCATGCCAAAACCTCGGCATGTTGCAACGGCTTGTTGGCGAAATCGTCGACGAATTGCTGCTGGATCAATTGCCTCGCCAGAGCGGCAGAGCAGGGGCAAGTCGAGGAGTAAGCCACCTCGATTTTCAGTTCCACGTGGAACACTGTGTTTTTCAGAGTGGCTGCTATGGTCACCGGATAGGTTTTCCATCCTGCCAATGGGCTGACCAATGCGGGCCTTCTGAGCAGCAAATCGGTATGGATATTCAGATAGGCCGAGTTAGCCAGGCCTTCGTGGCTGTCGAGAAAACGCTGTAAAACCTGCTGCAAAAGTGCGGGAGTGAGGTTTTGCTGTTCGAGCATTTCCAGCGCGAGGTACAGCCGTGACATGTGAATCCCACGGGCCTCGCCGTCATCCAGGCTGACACCCGCATCGGCTTTTGCTGCCAGGCGTTGGCCCTCGATAAAGACAGGTAGAGCGATACCACGCATTCCCACCCAATCAAGCGGCAAGGCTTGGCGGGCAGCTTGCGCGGCGATATCCGGCAGCGTCAGCGCATTCATGTTCAGTACCATCGTGTTGATTGAATTTGATGTTACATTATAACAATTCAAATCACGATGCCTTTTTCATGAACGGGCTTTCATATGCACAGACGCCATTTGCTTAACCTGATGTTGGCCAGCGCTGCGTTGGCTTTTCCTTTCAGTGTCAGCGCCACACAAATCCGCAATGCACGCCTCTGGCGGTCGGATGACAAGCTTCGGCTCGTCTTCGATTTGAGCGGGCCAGTGAGCTATAAGACGTTTACGTTGAGTGCGCCGGATCGTCTGATTGTCGACCTGAGTGGTGCCAGCTTGAGTGGCGATTTCAGTCAGTTGGCGCTCAGCGAAACAGTTATTCGCAGCATCCGCTCCGGGCATTTTGGGAAAGGCGATACCCGAATCGTCCTGGATTTGAATCGCCCGGTTCAGCTCAATACCTTCCTGTTGGCGCCTCAGGATGGACAAGGGCACCGCCTGGTTCTGGACCTTTTGAGCGACTCAAAAGTGGCAACGCCAAGCGTTCCACGTGAAACACCGGGGAAAACCAATCATCCAAAACGAGACATTATCGTCGTGGTGGACCCTGGTCATGGGGGCAAAGATCCGGGCGCAGTCGGGGCAAAAGGCGAGCGTGAGAAAGACGTTGTGCTCTCGATTTCACAGCTGCTTGCCCGCCGGTTGAAGCGGGAAAAAGGCTTCGATGTGAAGCTTGTGCGCAATGACGATTTTTTCGTGCCGCTCCGCAAGCGGGTCGATATTGCCCGTCAGCACAAAGCCGATATGTTCATTTCGGTGCACGCAGATGCCGCGCCTCGTCTGACCGCTTCAGGCGCTTCGGTGTATTGCCTTTCTGAAGGTGGTGCGACTTCAGCTACTGCGCGTTTCATGGCTCAGCGGGAAAACGGTGCGGATCTGCTCGGTGCAACCAGCCTGCTGAATCTCAAGGACAAGGACCCGATGCTCGCCGGAGTCATCCTCGATATGTCGATGAACGCCACCATCGCCGCCAGTTTGCAGCTGGGCAGCACGGTGCTGGGGAGTCTGGCGGGCATCACCACGCTGCATCAAAAGCGTGTGGAACAAGCGGGATTTGCGGTGCTGAAGTCACCCGATGTGCCGTCGATTCTGGTGGAAACCGGGTTTATTTCCAACGCGCGGGACAGTCAGCGATTGGTCACTGCACGCCACCAGCAGGCGGTTGCTGACGGATTGTTCGAAGGGTTGCAGCGTTATTTCCAGAAAAACCCACCGGCCGACAGTTACATCGCCTGGCAGCAGGAGCAGCAACAAGCGCGTGTCTAGCAGCCCGTGAGTCGGCTGCAGGTGAACTTCCCGGTGCTTCCGCCGGAGCTGGAGAAGCGGTTGATCGTCGTCCAGCCCACCCGGCGGTTGTAGCCGACCCAGGCTTCGCCGTCGGAGGCGATCCCGGTGAAGAACGTCAGTTGCCCATAAATGCTGTTGGTTTGCGCCCAATAACGTTGGCCGATCTTCTCGAAACCCCGCAAATAAATCGTCTTGCCGGCGGTGTTGACGCTATAGGCGTTGCCATTGGTATCCACGCAGGCCAGCAGGTTGGCGCTGCGCGTGCAGTTGGCGAGCCCCGGGACTTGTGCCCATGCATCGATGGTCAGCAAGGCCAGGCCAAAGAGCGAGCATTTCAGCGCAGTTTTCATGAGATCACTCGACGGTGAAGTGTTTTCAGCTTCCGGCCCTTTGTCATTTCCGGCAAGAAGAAAGTGGATCTTTAATATTGTTATACTATAACATAAATTGAATCGGGCTTTCCGTGGCTCCTGTTTTCAAGCGTCTGCTTCTCTGACTGTCTCGTAGAAGCCCAAGAACGCCTGCCGCCGAGAGCGTTTCTTGCGTTTAGCTACCGTTTGATGAGGTTTACCCCATGTCTTCCCCGCTTCCCGTGACCGTTTTATCCGGCTTTCTCGGCGCCGGAAAAAGTACACTTTTGAATTACGTACTACGTAACAGAGACGATCTGCGCGTGGCGGTGATCGTCAATGATATGAGCGAAATCAATATTGATGGCAGCGAAGTCCAGCGTGATGTCGACCTGAACCGCGCAGAAGAAAAACTCGTGGAAATGAGCAACGGCTGTATCTGCTGTACGTTACGCGAAGACCTTCTGGAAGAAGTCGCCAAACTGGCCCGGGAAGGCCGATTCGATTATCTGCTCATCGAATCCACCGGCATTTCCGAGCCACTGCCGATTGCCGAGACCTTCACCTTCCGCGACGAGCAGGGTCAAAGCCTCGCGGACATCGCTCGCCTCGACACCATGGTCACTGTAGTCGACGGCCTGAATTTCCTGCCTGATTTCCAGGCTGCCGAAAGTCTGGCCTCCCGTGGCGAAATCCTCGGTGAAGAAGATGAGCGCTCGATCACCGATCTGTTGATCGAACAGATCGAGTTCGCCGACGTTCTGTTGATCAGCAAAATCGATCTGATCAGCAGCAGCGAGCGGGAAGAGCTGATGGCGATCCTCAAGCGGCTCAACGCGAACGCCGAGATCATCCCGATGGTGATGGGCGAAGTGCCGCTGGAGAAGATCCTCAACACCCACCGCTTCGATTTCGACCGGGCCGCATTGGCTCCGGGCTGGCTTCAGGAGTTGCGTGGCGAACATGTGCCGGAAACGGAGGAATATGGCATCGCGTCCACGGCTTACCGCGCGCGCCGACCCTTTCACCCTCAGCGCTTTTTTGACTTCATCAATCGACCTTGGCTAAACGGAAAACTGCTGCGCTCCAAAGGTTTCTTCTGGCTTGCGAGCAAACCCACGGATGCCGGTAGCTGGTCCCAGGCGGGCGGTTTGATGCGCCATGGTTTCGCCGGGCGCTGGTGGCGTTTCGTGCCGAAGAATCAGTGGCCACAGGATCGGGAAAGCACTGCTGCGATTATGGAAAACTGGACCGCGAGCGTAGGAGACTGCCGCCAGGAGCTGGTGTTTATTGGTCAGAACATCGATTTCGCACAACTCGAGTCAGGCCTGGACGACTGCCTGCTGACCGATGCGGAGATGGCGCTTGGTGTAGAAGGCTGGCGATTGCTGGCCGATCCGTTCGGCCCCTGGCATGACGAGGCCGCGTGATGCTTGCCCTCAAACCGCTGCAAAGCAAAACACGTCATCAAGTGCTCGGCCCGACCCCGCAAGCGCTGGCGAGCATTCTTGAAGATGAAATAAACCTCGCTGTCTGGCAGCGGCAACTACCGCTGCATGTCGCCGATTTTGCGAAGTTGTTGGTGTCACTCAACGAGCCTTATGCCGAAGCGCTGAGTCTCGAATTGCACGACGAAGACGCAGAACCAGACCTGACGGGACTGGCCAGCGGATTCCGTGACCTGGAAGGCTACGAAGGTTTTATCGCCGACCTGAAATGGCTGGTCAGCGCCTTCGCCTGCCTGCTCGGCGCACGGCGGATCGGCCTGCGTTTGCGGGTGCTGAACAAGGCGATGTGCCCGCGTTTTCACGTCGATCACGTGCCCGTACGACTGATTACCACCTACGCCGGTATTGGCAGCGAGTGGCTCAAAGAAGGGGAAATGGATCGCCAGCAACTGGGAAAACCACTGGCCGAGCCGCAGGAAAAATCGCGGATTCAGCAACTGGTCAGCGGTGAAGTGGCGTTGCTCAAAGGGGAGAAGTGGCACGGCAACGAAGGCTTCGGGTTGATCCATCGCTCTCCACAACCGGCGCCGGGCGAACGGCGTCTGATGCTGACCCTGGACTGGCTCGGCTGACGCCTCAAGGCTTGAGCCAGTTGCCCTGGCTCTGGCTTTCGCAGTACGGCTTCAAATACGCCGCGTCGGTGGCTACGCCGTAATAGTGGATATCCTGGCGATAAGGCATATTGGCGACTTGCGCGTTGCTGCACACGCCAAAAGCCCCGGCAGGGCACTGATCGACGTATTGCACGTCGACTTTTTGCCCTGCAAGGGTGGGTTGGCAGAAGCCGTCGTTGAACAGTTTCTCCGGGATGTTTCGGTTCTGCTGGCAGACCTTCACGTCGAGGCGTTCTGCCTGGCTGTGCACCACGCAGGCCTGGGCCAGCGCCTCGCCCGACACCAGCGCCAACAGCATCATCCACCCCATCCACCGCATTCCCGACCTCCAGAAAACCTTGATCATGTTGCAGAACATTCCTACCCACGTCATCGCAGGCCCCTTGGGCGCCGGCAAGACCAGCCTGATCCGCCAGCTCATGGCGCAGCGACCGGCCAGTGAGCGCTGGGCGGTGCTGATCAACGAGTTCGGCCAGATCGGCCTCGACGCTGCGCTGTTGACCCGGGACGCCGATGGTATCGCACTGGGCGAAGTGGCCGGAGGCTGTTTGTGTTGCGTGAACGGTGCGCCGTTTCAGATCGGGTTGGGACGATTGCTGCGCAAGGCTCAGCCGGATCGCCTGTTTATCGAGCCTTCCGGATTGGGGCATCCGGCGCAGCTACTACGACAACTGAGCGAGGCGCCGTGGCAGGGGGTTCTCGCGGTTCAACCCTGCGTGCTGGTGCTGGACGCCCAGGCACTGGCGGCGGGCAAGTCACTGCCGCCGGCCCAACAGGAGGCGCTCCCGAATGCCGGCCTGCTGGTGTTGAACAAGGCGGAAAACCTCGATGAATCCGAGCGTGAGCGGATCGCCCGTCAGTTGCCGTCCGTCAGGCTGATCTGGACGCAACAGGCGTCGTTGCCCTTGAGCGAACTGCCGGGTGTAACAGCTCAAGCGCAAGCGGGTGTGGATAAGTTGATCGTGCCCAAAGGGCTGGCGCAGATGCCGGCCGTCTGGAGCGATCAAGCTTCTCCGATTTGCCTGAGTCAGGCGCAGGAGGGCGGCTGGAGCATCGGCTGGCGCTGGCACCCAAGCCAGACGTTTGACGTGATTCGCATCACTCAGTGGCTGGAGTCCCTGCACTGGCGCCGGGCGAAGCTGGTTATCCACAGCCAGACTGGCTGGGAATCAGTCAATGCCCTGGATAACGCCAAACTGGACTGGCAGCCCAGCGAATGGCGCAAGGACTCTCGGATCGAACTGATTTTCGACCAGTCGCAGGCGGTCGATGAGTTGCAGGCGGGACTGGCCGGCTGTCGGATTCAAGCGGCCTGACTCAAGGCTTCCACTTGGTGTGTTCCTGGCGCCATTGGCTCAGTTCGATGACTTGCGCGCTCGGCCTGGCCACCTCCACCACGGGCGGGGTGTCGTCGAACGGTGCGGGGTAGGGCGCCAGTTCGATCTGCGCACTGTGGGGGCCGAACTGGGTGATGGTGCCGTTGTGGCGAGTTTCGCCGGTCACGGTGAATTCGAAGTTGTAGACCCGGGCCAGACGCCGACGCCCGCTGGCATCCTTGATGAGACCGATCTTCTTCAGCGCCACGTTGCCGTCGAGCAATTCGACGCCGACATTCACGCAATGCTGCTTGACCCGTTCCAGCGCCCGCTCGCGCAGGCCATGGTTGTGCCACAGCCACGCGCCGGCAACGGCGAACAGCATCAGCACGAAAATGTTTTCCAGGGTCAGCATCAACAAGAAACTCCAAAAGTTGGCATCAGCTTAACTGCGTCGCCGGTCTGTCGTACAGACTGCGTTTCGTCGCATACTGCGCGGCTTGAATTTCAATCGTTTTACGGAAAAACCCGAATGAAACGTACGCCTCATCTGCTCGCCATCCAGTCCCATGTGGTGTTCGGCCACGCCGGCAACAGCGCTGCGGTTTTTCCGATGCAGCGGGTCGGGGTCAATGTCTGGCCGCTCAACACCGTGCAGTTCTCCAACCACACTCAGTACGGCCAGTGGGCGGGCGAAGTGCTGGCACCGCAGCGAATCCCGGAACTGGTTGAAGGTATTGCCGCCATCGGTGAGCTGGGCAATTGCGACGCGGTGCTGTCCGGCTATCTCGGCAGTGCGGCGCAGGGCCGGGCGATTCTCAGTGGCATCGAGCGGATCAAGGCGGTCAATCCGAAAGCCCTGTATCTGTGCGACCCGGTGATGGGGCATCCGGAGAAGGGTTGCAGCGTGCCGGCCGAAGTCAGCGATTTCCTGCTCGACGAAGCGGCGGCGGTGGCGGATTTCATGTGCCCGAACCAGCTTGAGCTCGACAGCTTCTCCGGGCGCAAGCCGCAGTCGTTGTTCGATTGCCTGGCGATGGCGCGGGCGCTGCTGGCACGCGGGCCGAAAGCGGTGCTGGTCAAGCATCTGGATTACCCGGGGAAACCAGCGGATGGCTTCGAGATGCTGCTGGTGACGGCCGAGGGCAGTTGGCACCTGCGTCGTCCGCTGCTGGCGTTCCCGCGTCAGCCGGTCGGTGTGGGCGATCTGACGTCCGGCCTGTTCCTCGCGCGGGTGCTGCTCGGCGACAGTCTGGTGGCGGCGTTTGAATTCACTGCAGCGGCGGTGCATGAGGTGCTGCTGGAAACCCAGGCCTGTGCCAGTTACGAGCTGCAACTGGTGCGGGCGCAGGACCGGATTGCGCATCCGCGGGTGAAGTTCGAGGCCACGCCGATCAGCCTGTAAACCGCGTTGCCCTCATTCGCGAGCAAGCCCGCTCCCACATTTGGAGTGCTTTCCTCCTGTGGGAGCGGGCTTGCCCGCGAAAGCTATCTACAGAGCGCCATTGATCGAAGGGCTGATCAGGCGTCGCCCTTGATTTCCTGATAGCGCTTTTCCAGTTCCTGGCGAATCTGCCGGCGCTGCTGGGCCTGCATGTAGCGGCGTTTATCTTCGCTGTTCTGCGGCTGTAGTGGCGGCACGGCGGCCGGTTTGCGCTGATCGTCCACGGCAACCATGGTGAAGAAGCAGCTGTTGGTGTGGCGTACCGAGCGCTCGCGGATGTTCTCGGTCACCACTTTGATGCCGACTTCCATCGAGGTGTTGCCGGTGTAGTTGACCGACGCCAGGAAGGTCACCAGTTCGCCGACATGGATCGGCTCGCGGAAAATCACCTGATCCACCGACAGGGTCACCACGTAGCGGCCGGCGTAGCGGCTCGCGCAAGCGTAGGCCACTTCGTCGAGGTATTTGAGCAGGGTGCCGCCGTGGACATTGCCAGAGAAGTTGGCCATGTCAGGGGTCATCAGTACCGTCATCGACAGCTGGGCGTTTCCGGGTTCCATAACGTTCTCACGGGTCAAGGCAGGGTTGCTGGAAGAAGCACCTCTGCGGGTGCCTGGTCGCTTTTCAAAACCACCGTTATCGGGACGCCGGGCAACTGGCCGCCGTCACGCCCGGATCGATCTGTTTCCATATATTGCACCGCCTTTCAGCCGGAAGTCGCGGTGTTACCCTGCAAAAGCCCACCCCAAGGGCGATTCCTACACCTAAAGCGGATTTTTACTCAGCTCGCCCAGACGTTTTCAGACGCCTGCCGCGAGCATCGTCATTCAAGGAGCCCACGCCATGCATGCCATCAGTTTCATTCAGGATCTGGCAGTGATCATGTTGGTCGCAGGTGTGGTGACCGTGCTGTTCCACCGTTTCAAGCAGCCGGTGGTGCTCGGCTATATCGTCGCCGGTTTCATCATCGGCCCGCACACGCCTCCGTTCGGTCTGATCCACGACGAAGAAACCATCAAGACCCTCGCCGAGCTGGGGGTGATTTTCCTGATGTTCTGCCTGGGTCTGGAGTTCAGCCTGCGCAAACTGTTCAAGGTCGGGGCCACGGCGTTCATCGCGGCGTTCCTGGAAATCATCCTGATGATCTGGATCGGCTACGAAATCGGCCGCTGGTTCGACTGGAACACCATGGATTCGCTGTTCCTCGGCGCAATCCTGGCGATTTCCTCGACCACCATCATCGTCAAGGCGCTCAACGACCTGAAGATGAAAAACGAGCGCTTCGCCCAGCTGATCTTCGGTGTGTTGATCGTCGAGGACATTCTCGGCATTGGAATCATCGCCTTGCTGTCGAGCATCGCGGTCAGCGGCACAGTGAGTTCCGGCGAAGTGTTTTCCACGGTCGGCAAGCTTTCGCTGTTCATGATCGTCGCGCTGGTCATCGGCATTCTGCTGGTACCGCGATTGCTGGCCTATGTGGCGAAGTTCGAAAGCAACGAGATGCTGCTGATCACCGTGCTGGGCCTGTGTTTCGGTTTCTGCCTGTTGGTGGTCAAGCTTGAGTACAGCATGGTGCTCGGCGCGTTCCTGATCGGCGCGATCATGGCCGAGTCGCGGCAATTGCTGAAGATCGAGCGCCTGATCGAGCCGGTTCGCGACCTGTTCAGTGCGATCTTCTTCGTTGCCATCGGCTTGATGCTCGATCCGATGATCCTTCTGCAATACGCGTGGCCGATTGCGGTGATTACCGTCGCCGTGGTGCTGGGCAAGATGTTGTCCTGCGGCCTCGGTGCGTTTATCGCCGGCAATGACGGACGCACCTCGCTGCGGGTCGGGATGGGTCTTTCGCAGATTGGCGAATTCTCCTTCATCATCGCCGCGCTGGGCATGACGCTGCAGGTAACCAGCAACTTCCTGTATCCGGTGGCCGTGGCGGTTTCGGTGATTACCACGTTACTGACGCCGTACCTGATCCGCGCCGCCGATCCACTGTCGATCAAGTTGTCCGCCGCCATGCCGCAGCGTCTCGGGCGGGTGTTCGGGATGTACGGCGAATGGCTGCGCAGCATTCAGCCGCAGGGCGAAGGCGCGATGCTGGCGTCGATGATCCGGCGGATTCTGCTGCAGGTCGGGGTCAATCTGGCGCTGGTGATTGCGATCTTCTTTGCCGGCGCTTTCTTTGCCGGGCGTCTCTCGACCTGGCTGCAGGACTGGATCAGCGATCCGAGCTGGCAGAAGGCGTTGATCTGGGGTGGGGCGTTGCTGTTGTCGCTGCCGTTCCTGATTGCGGCCTATCGCAAGCTCAAGGCGCTGTCGATGCTGCTGGCGGAGATGGGCGTGAAGCCGGAGATGGCGGGGCGTCACACACAGCGAGTGCGCCGGGTGATCGCCGAAGTGATCCCGATTCTCTCGCTGCTGGTGATTTTCCTGCTGCTGGCAGCCTTGTCGGCCAGTATCCTGCCGACCAACAAGTTGCTGGTGCTGGTTGCCGTGGTCGCGGCCGCCGTGGCGGCGCTGCTCTGGCGCTGGTTCATCCGGGTGCACACGCGGATGCAGGTGGCCCTGCTGGAAACCCTCGACAACCACAAGGAATCGTCGGGGCACTGACCCGGCGGGGCGGCTGGGGAATCAGCTCTCCAGCCAGACGTCCCGGGCCCAGTGCCAGACCGATTCCCAGGACTCTTCGGTGATCAGCTCTTCTTCGCCGGACCACAGCACCACGGTGCCGTCTTCTTCGACGCAGTAGTAGTTGTCGCCGTCCTGGCAGATCGGGATCAGGTCACGCGGCACACCGGCATCCCAGGCATTGGCGGCTACATCCGGCAGATAGGTGTGGGACTGCGGGTCGGTGACGGTCACCGGCTCCAGGCTGCCGTAAACCACGTCGCTGACGGTCAGCAGAAATTCCTTGAAGACGAACGGGATGTTGATGAAGAGTTCTTCTTCGACTTCCACCAACTGGTCTTCGTCGGGCAACTCCAGGGGAACCGGCACGGGTTCGTTGGCTTCGCGCAGTTGTTCGATGATTTCTTCCACGTCCGGGATCCTCTTGCTTGAATGGCGCGGTTTATATGGGCCGGTTTATACAGTAGCTCGCTATAGATGCAACCGCGAAATAGAAAACCCCGGCCGAGGCCGGGGTTTTTATTGCAGCGGATAAAACGTCGGAGGTGATCAGCCGTTCTGGCGGATACCGGCAACCAGCCAAGGCTGGTTGTCGCCCTGTGGACGTTCCATGTTCCAGCTTTCGCTGAACACTTCGCCCTGCTGGTCGAAACGCGAGGTTTTCGACACACCGTTGAAGGTCAGGGTGGCGATGGTCTTGTCCGCACGGTCATCCACGCCGTCCAGTTGTACCTGGAGGTTTTCGATGAAGGTGGACTGGAACGCATCGCCCAGTTCCGCGCGCTCGCGCTTGAGGAACTCGAACATTTGCGGAGTCACGAACTCGGCGATCTTGTCCATTTCGTTGGCGTCCCAGTGCTGCTGCAGCGCCTGGAAGTGGCTGCGGGCGGCTTCGAGGAAGCGCTGCTCGTTGAACCAGGCCGGTGCGTTGATCACCGGACGGGCGGCAGCCGGAGCGGCCGAACCACCGAAGATCGAACCCATGGCGGCAGGTTTCTGCTCGAACACTTCACGCTGCATCGGCGCACCGGCCGGCGCGAACTGCTCTTGCTGCTTGCGGCGACGAGCGGCGATGAAGCGGAAGATCACGAAGGCGATCACGGCCATGATCAGGATGTCGAAGATCTGCATGCCCTGGAAGCCGCCGCCCATTAGCATGGAAGCGAGCAGGCCGCCGGCAGCGATGCCGGCCAGAGGGCCGAGCCATTTCGAAGCGCCGCCAGCCTTGGCAGCAGCGCCCGCGGCACCGGCAGCACCAGCGGTCGCAGCCGCGCCGCCCATGCCTGGGGAAGAAGGAGCCATCTGGCTGGTCTGGTGCGTCGGCGCAGCGCCGGCGCTTTTGCCACCACCGAAGCGCTTGGCGTTGGCGTCGAGGCTCATCGTCAGGCCGATGCACAACGCCATGGCGATGCTAAGAAAACGTTTCATAAAGGGAATTCCCGTTTGTGGAGACACGCGCGCCATGTTGCACAGCTGAAGTGTCACTGGCTAGCGAGAGAGTGTTTCGGGCTTTTGCCTGACAGGTTACGTTCAGCTCGGTCGAGGCAATAAGGCTATGTACTTTTGTCTGTAGGAAAAGGATGTAGGTTCAGTGGGAAATGGATCAGCGTCGAAACGCCAACATCACCACGCCCGCGGTGATCAGACCGATGCCGCCCCATTGGCGCAGGTCGAGTTTCTCGCCCAGCAGGATCACGCCGAGCACCGCCACCAGCACCACACTGAGCTTGTCCACCGGAGCGACCAGCGAGGCTGGCCCGGCTTTCAAGGCGCGGAAATAGCACAGCCACGAAGCCCCGGTACCCAACCCCGACAACAGCAGGAACAGATAGCTTTTGGCAGAGATCGACCCCAGGGACTGATATTGGCCCGTGGCGTACAAAATCAAGGCCAGGCTGACGAGTACCACGATGGTGCGCAGCAGGGTGGCGAAGTCGGAGTTGACGTTTTCGATGCCGACCTTGGCGAAGATCGCCGTCAGCGCGGCGAAGGTGGCCGAGAGCAGGGCCCAGAATGTCCAGGAGGAAAAGAAGCCAGAGCCCATGGATGTTGTCCTGTCGGTAAGGGTTGCATGAATCCATGTGGGAGCGAGCCTGCTCGCGATGGCTGCACCGTGGTTTATCAGATAAACGCGGCGCTCCAATTCGCGAGCAGGCTCGCTCCCACAGAACAGCAGAGCCGGCGTTTAGATGGCTTCCAGCTTCGCGTAACCCAGCATCAGCCACTTGCTGCCTTCGCTGAAGTTCACCTGCACCCGTGCCTGAGCTCCGGCGCCCTCGAAATTGAGGATCACGCCGTCGCCAAAGATCGAGTGCCGCACAGCCTGGCCGAGGCTCAGGCCGGTATCCGGGATCTCGCTGCCGCTGAACAGGTTGCTGCCGCTCATCGACTGGTTGCCGCCGAACGGTCGGCTGACGCTGTTCGACAGGCGTACCTCCTGAATCAAACCTTTCGGCACTTCCCGTACGAATCGCGACACCTTGTTGTAGGTTTCGCTGCCGTACAGGCGTCGGGTTTCAGCGTAGGTCATCACCAGGTTCTGCATGGCCCGGGTGATGCCGACGTAAGCCAGGCGACGCTCCTCTTCAAGACGTCCCGGTTCTTCCAGGCTCATCTTGTGCGGGAACAGGCCTTCTTCCATGCCCACCAGGAACACGTAAGGGAATTCCAGGCCCTTGGCACTGTGCAGGGTCATCAACTGAATGCTGTCTTCGTGCTCGTCGGCCTGAGTGTCGCCGGCCTCCAGCGACGCGTGGCCGAGGAACGCCGCCAGTGGCGTCAGGTCTTCGTCTTCTTCGGTGTTCTCGAAGTTGCGCGCGGCGCTGACCAGTTCCTCAAGGTTTTCCACCCGGGCCTGGCCTTTCTCGCCTTTTTCCGCTTCGTGGTAGGCGATCAGGCCGGATTGCTCGATGACGGTCTGGGTCATCAGGTGCAACGGCATCTCGGCGCACTTGGCGGCGAGGTTCTCGATCAGCTCGATAAACGCACCGAGGGCGCCGGCCGCACGACCGGTCAGACCTTTATTGGCCACCAGTTGGCGCATGGCTTCCCACATCGACACATCGCTGTGGCGCGCATGTTCACGGATGGCTTCGACGGTCTTCTCGCCGATGCCGCGAGCCGGGACGTTGATGACCCGTTCCAGCGCCGCATCGTTGCCGCGACCTTCCAGCAAACGCAGGTAGGCCATGGCGTTTTTGATTTCAGCCCGCTCGAAGAATCGTTGGCCACCATAGATGCGGTACGGAATGCGCTCGCGCAGCAAGGCTTCTTCCAGAACGCGGGATTGGGCGTTGGAGCGGTAGAGAATCGCGATATCGCTGCGAGCCAGGCCGGTTTTCAGCGCGCTTTCGATGGTTTCGACAACGTAGCGTGCTTCATCGTGTTCGTTGAACGCGGCGTACAGATTGATCGCTTCGCCGTCGCCGCCGTCGGTCCACAGCTCTTTGCCCAGCCGCCCGGTGTTGTTGGCGATCAGGGCGTTGGCGGCTTTCAGGATGCCGGCGGTAGAGCGGTAGTTCTGCTCCAGACGGATGGTCTCGGAATCCGGGAAGTCGGAAGAATACTGGTGGATGTTCTCGATTTTCGCGCCGCGCCAGCCGTAGATCGACTGGTCGTCGTCGCCGACCACCATCAGGCTGTCGCCACCCTTGCCCAGCAGACGCAGCCAGGCGTACTGCACGGCGTTGGTGTCCTGGAACTCGTCCACCAGAATGTGGCGGAAACGCTTCTGGTAGTGGGCCAGCAGGCCCGGATGGTCGCGCCACAGGTCGAGGGCGCGCAGCAGCAGTTCGGAGAAGTCGATGACGCCGGCACGCTGGCAGGCCGCCTCGTAGGCCTCATAGATGCCGCGCATGGTGGCCAGGTACAGATCGCCGCTGGCCTGAATGTGCTGCGGACGCAGACCTTCGTCTTTCTGCCCGTTGATGAACCATTGGGCCTGACGGGCCGGCCAGCGCTGTTCGTCCAGCCCCAGCTCGCGGATCACCCGCTTGACCAGACGTTGCTGGTCATCGCTGTCGAGAATCTGGAAGGTCTGGCTCAAGCCTGCTTCCTGCCAGTGCGCCCGCAACAGGCGGTGTGCCAGGCCGTGGAAGGTGCCGACCCACATGCCGGCCGGGTTGATCCCCAGCAATTGCTCGATGCGGTGACGCATCTCGGCAGCGGCCTTGTTGGTGAAGGTCACCGACAGGATCGAATGGGGCGAGGCGTTTTCGACCTGGATCAACCAGGCGATACGGTGCACCAGCACTCGGGTCTTGCCTGAGCCGGCACCGGCCAGGACCAATTGACGACCAACGGGAGCCGCTACGGCCTGGCGTTGGGCATCGTTGAGGGAGTTCAGCAGAAGGGAGAGATCATCGCGCATCGGGGCATTCTAGGGTGCGCCGCAGGCCCGGGCAAACCGAGCTTTGCATTAGCCGATGAAAGTGCTGCCGATGACGACCGGTCGGTCACTGGCTACAGGCGTTGGCCCGCCTGGCGTCGGGGCTTTTGCGGGTGACGGGAGGTCGAAAAGTTTCGGCGAAATTATGATCTGGAGCAGTTTGGCAAGTGGTTGGGCTTGTGTATGCTCCGTCCACGTTTCCGGGCGCATGCTCACACTTATAAGAACAAGAACGTTGCCTATGACCCTCAGCTTCGACCTGTCGGGCCCCTCTGTGGAACCCCGGGTAATCCGCAAGCATTACGCCACCCAGATGGCGGTCGAGCGCACGCGCCTTCTATATCAGGGTTCGCTGTTACCCACCCTGTTCATGTTGATCAATGGTCTGGTCTGCGCCGGTCTGCTCTGGAGCCCGCAGCGTTATTTCGTGGTCAGCGTCTGGCTGGTGTGGCTGTTGTCGCTGGTGGCATTGCGGGTGATTCAGGTCGCTGCGTTCGATTCAGCGATCCCCGACCGCCAGGCCCAGCCGATCTGGGGCCGGATGTTCCTGCTCGGTTCGACCATGACCGGCCTGACCCTGGCCGGCGCCGGCATCGCCCTGGTCCCGGCCGACAATTTCATGCAGCAGGCGTGGGTGTTCGGCCTGATCGGCGCCGCAACCCTGTCGGCCAGCGTGGCCTACGCCGTGAGTATTCCGGCGTTTCTTTCCTTTACCTTGCCGTGCCTGCTGCCGGCCATCGGCTATTTGTTCTGGGGTGGTGACGAACTGGCGCGGGGCTGGGGCTGGCTCGGGCTGATCCTGCTCGGTTCCCTGAGTGTGGTGGCGTGGCAGGTTAACCGGTTGATCGACCGTGGTTTGCTGCGACGCTTCCAGAATCAACATCTGATCGAACACTTGCAACAGGCCCAATCTCGCAGCGAACTGCTCAACCAGGCGTTGGCGAAGGAAATCGAACAGCGGCGCTGTGCCGAAGCAAAGTTACGCGAAGCCCAGGTCGAACTGGAGGACCGGGTGGCCCAGCGCAGCCGCGAACTGGATGCCGCCAACCAGGCCCTGAGCAAAAGCGAAGCGCGTCTGGCCCTGGCGTTGAAGGCCAGTGAACTGGGGCTGTGGGACTGGAACCTGCAGACCGACGAAGTTCACCACACGCAGATTCAGGAACTGTTCGGCCTTGATCCGGAATACGTCACTGGGTTGCTCAGGCATCTGCGGCCCCGGCTGCACCCGGAAGATGTGCCACCGCTTAAACGGGCGTTGATCGAGCATCTGAAGGGGCGCACCGAGGATTATCAGATCGAGTACCGCGTGCGCCATGGCGACGGCCACTGGGTCTGGATCGAAGACCGAGGGCGCGCGGTGGAGCGCGATGACAGCGGGCGGGTTATCCGCATGGTGGGCACCCGGCGCGACATCAGTGTCAGCAAAAGCCTGGAGGCCCAGCAGCAACTGGCGGCTACGGTGTTCGAAGCGGCCAGCGAAGGCATCGTTATCCTCGACCCGAACTATTCGCTGATCGCCATCAATCAGGCCTTCAGCCGGGTTACCGGGTATGACATCGATGACATGCTCGGGCGCAATGTCGTTGAACTGCCGTGCAGTCGTGACGCCCGGCGGCATTACGTCGCCATTCGCCACGCGCTGGAGCAGCACGGCAGCTGGCAGGGCGAACTGGTGGAGACCCGCAAGAACGGCGAGCTGTATCCACAGTGGCTGCAATTGAATGCGGTACGCGACAGTCGGGGAAATGTAAGTCATATCGTCGGCTTCTTCGCCGATCTGTCGGCAAGACGCGAATCCGAAGAACGCATGCGTTATTTGACGCACTACGACGAACTTACCGGTCTGGCCAACCGTTCGCTGTTCCGCGAACGCCTGCACGAAGCCCATCAGCGTGTACGGCAGGGCGGGCGCCGGAGTCTGGCACTGCTGCACATCAATCTCGATCGCTTCAAATTGCTCAACGACAGCCTCGGTCATGAGATAGCCGACCAGTTGCTGCAGAAAATGTCGCGGCGTCTGGTCAGTGCCTTGCCGGAGGCCGACACCATCGCCCGGTTATCCGGCGACGAGTTCGCGGTGTTGTTCGATGCCTATGGCAATCTGTCGAGTCTGGCGCGGGTCGCCACGCGGCTGTCGGCCAAGCTGCGCCTGCCGCTGACGGTGGAAGGGCATGAGCTGGTGGTCAGCGCCTCGATGGGCATCAGCATGTTGCCGGACAACGCCCGGGAGGTTGCCGCGCTGGTCAGTCAGTCGAACATGGCGATGCAGCATGCCAAACACCTGGGCGGCAACAACTTCCAGTTTTACACCGACAGCCTGCAAGCCAGCACGCTGGAGCGTCTGCAACTGGAAAACCAGCTGCGCAAAGCCATTGAGGACAAGCAGCTCAACGTCTTCTATCAACCGAAACTGTGCCTGGCAACCGGCCGTCTCAACGCGGCCGAAGCGCTGGTGCGCTGGGATCATCCGACCATGGGCCGGGTGCCGCCGGGGGACTTCATCGGTCTTGCAGAGGAGACGGGACTGATCGGGCCGATCGGCGAGTTCGTGTTGCGCCAGGCCTGCTGGCAGGCCTGCGAATGGCAGCGTCAGGGGCTGGAGCCGATCCGGGTTTCGGTGAACCTGTCGGTGCATCAATTGCGTCAGGGCAAACTGGTCAGTCTGGTACGGCAGGTGCTGGAGGAAACCGGGCTGGCGCCGCACTACCTCGAACTGGAACTGACCGAAAGCCAGTTGCTCGACAGCGTCGAACACATCATCGCCACCTTCCAGCAACTGCGGGATCTGGGGGTGAAGCTGGCGATCGATGATTTCGGCACCGGCTATTCGTCGCTGAGTTATCTGAAACGGATCCCGGTGGATTACGTGAAGATCGATCAAGCCTTTATCCGCGGGTTGGGGGAGGGCAGCGAGGACGCGGCGATCACCCGCGCGATCATTGCGATGGCTCATGGGTTGTCGCTGAAAGTAGTGGCAGAGGGCGTCGAACGGCCGGAGCAGCTTGAGTTCTTGAAGGCCGAGGGTTGCGACGAAGTGCAGGGGTATCTGATCAGCCGCCCAGTGGAGGCAGCCGGTCTGGCTGGCTTGTTGGGCCGGCAGGCAAATCCCCGTTAAAGGGCTACATGCAGTGCATGTCGCCTGATCCGGGGCGATCCAGTTACGCATTGAGCAGGCAAAAAGCCAATTCATGTAGTATAACTACAAGCTTGCTACATCCCCGGCATCTGGCCAAAGCACATCTTTCCATAACAAGAGTCCAGCCCCTTGAATCTGCTGCAACACATCGCCCAGTCACGTCACCTGTTACGCAAGTCGGAGCTCAAGGTCGCCGACCACGTGCTGCTTGACCCTGCGGCAGTGATGCACAGTTCCATGGCCGATCTGGCCCACAGCGTCGGCATCAGCGAGCCGACCATCGTGCGCTTCTGCCGTGCCATCGGCTGTTCCGGTTTTCAGGACCTGAAACTCAAACTCGCACAAAGCCTCGCGGCCGGCGCCAGTTTCGGTCAGTTCGCGATCCATGAAGACGATTCCGTCGCTGACTACAGTCTGAAGATTTTCGACACCACGTTGCACACGCTGATGGAGGTTCGCGAGAAGCTCGATCCGCTGGAGTTGCAGCGTGCGGTGACGTTGATGTCCCAGGCCCAGCGTGTCGAGTTCTACGGTTTTGGTGCGTCGGGCGCGGTGGCGGCGGATGCGCAGCACAAGTTCTTCCGTCTGCTGCTGACGGCGGCGGCCTATTCCGACCCGCACATGCAGGCGATGTCGGCGGTAACGCTGAAGCCCACCGACGTGGCGATCTGTATTTCCCAGTCCGGCCGTTCCAAGGACCTGCTGATCACCGCCAACCTCGTTCGCGAAAGCGGTGCGTCGCTGATCACCTTGTGTCCGAGCCAGACGCCTTTGGCCGAGCTGTCGACCGTCAACCTGGCGATCGACGTGCACGAAGACACCGAAATCTATACACCGCTGACCTCGCGCATCGCTCACCTGGTGGTGATCGACGTGCTGGCCATGGGCGTGGCCATGGCGCGCGGGCCGAGCCTGGTCAACCACCTCAAGAGCGTCAAACGCAGTCTGCGCAGCTTGCGGCTGTCGCCCAAGTCGGTGAAAGCGCTGGATGACTGAAAGTCATGGGGTGAAGGCAATCTTCATCTGCCTGTAACCCCGGCGAAGCCAAACCGTCATCGCCCGCGCCTATCGTGAAACTCCCGTACTCGCCTTGGGAGACTCGAAATGGCTCAGCCTTACGAAGAACGCAACAGCGCCGCGAAAACCCGTCGTCAGCAGGAAGACCAGCGCCGCATGGAGTTCCGCCGCGCCATCGAAGATCGCTTCGAACTTCGTCAGCTTCAGACCGAAATCAGCGATTTTCCCGAGGACATCGAACTCAACTACTGGCAGGCAGCTCCCGCAGCTTCCCGTCGAAGCGCTCAACCAGCGCGCTGATCTGCACCCGTTCGCTGCGGATAAACGCCAGGAAGGCGTGCGCCACCGGTGACAGGCGCTTGGCTTTGGCTTGCACCAGGCACCAACTGCGAAACAGCGGCAACTCTTCGACCGGAAGCTCCACCAGGCCGCCGGTCGCCAGCTCCAGGTTCAGGGCGTGGCGCGTCAACAGTGCTACGCCCAGACCCGCCAAAACGCACTCGCGCTGAGCTTCAGCCGACGCCACTTCCTGGGTCTGGGTGAAGTGCACGCGTTTTTCCTTGAAGTATTCCTCGCAGGCTAGCCGTGTTCCCGAACCGGGTTCGCGAATCAGCAAGGTGTAAGGCTCAAGGTCTTGCAGGCGCAGCGGTCCCATGTGTGCCAGCGGATGGTCCGGTCGGGCGGTTGCCACGATCGGATTGTTGAGGAAGGGGAGGAACTCCAGGCCCATGTCCTGCGGCACCATCGACATGATTACCAGGTCGTCGCGGTTGTCCGAGAGACGGCGAATCACCTGGCCGCGATTGACCACCGTCAATTGCAGGTTCACCTCCGGATGCTGGCGCTTGAAGGCTGCAAACAAGTGCGGCACGAAGTATTTGGCGCTGGATTCCACCGCCAGTTTCAATTGGCCCTGCAAGGATCCCTGCATGTCCGACAGCTGCATGTCGAGGTTTTCCAGACGGCCAAAGATGTCGCGACTGGCACGCTGGAGTGCTTCGGCAGCCTCGGTCATGTAGAGTTTTTTGCCGACGTAATCGAACAGCGGCTGCCCGATCAGCTCTTCAAGCTGACGAATCTGTAGGCTGACGGCCGGTTGTGTGAGAGACATTTCCTCGGCTGCGCGGCTGTAGGAGCGTAAATCACACACTTCGTTGAAGATCTGCAATTGACGCAATGTCATACGCATCAAGGACTTACGCATTTTCTACCGACTCTGGCCGCTGGCTGGTGCAATGACTATAAGTCTTTACTTATGCCTGACCCAATTTTTATTCATTTTTGTTAATCCCTTGTGAGCGCTAGTGTGAAGCCGCGACCAGATTGAAACATTTGGTCACGCGTCGACCTGGGTCTAGCAGGTCGTGGGTACCACCGGCTCAAGGGAACCTCCAAGTGATAACAAAGATCCTGATCGCCAACCGTGGTGAGATTGCCGTACGAATCGTGCGTGCGTGCGCCGAAATGGGCATTCGCTCGGTTGCGATTTTTTCCGACGCCGACCGCCATGCCTTGCATGTGAAGCGTGCGGACGAGGCCCACAGCATTGGTGCCGAGCCGCTGGCCGGTTACCTCAACCCGCGCAAGCTGGTGAACTTGGCGGTGGAAACCGGTTGCGATGCACTGCACCCCGGCTACGGTTTCCTTTCGGAAAACGCCGAGCTGGCAGAGATCTGCGCCGAACGCGGGATCAAATTCATCGGCCCGTCGGCGGAAGTCATCCGCCGCATGGGCGACAAGACCGAAGCGCGCCGCAGCATGATCAAGGCCGGTGTGCCGGTCACGCCGGGCACTGAAGGCAACGTCTCGGGCATTGAAGAAGCGTTGAGCGAGGGCGACCGCATCGGTTACCCGGTGATGCTCAAGGCCACCTCCGGTGGTGGCGGTCGCGGTATCCGTCGCTGCAACAGCCGCGAAGAACTCGAACAGAATTTCCCCCGGGTCATTTCCGAAGCCACCAAGGCCTTCGGTTCGGCAGAAGTGTTCCTGGAAAAATGCATCGTCAATCCGAAGCACATCGAAGCGCAGATCCTCGGCGACAGCTTTGGCAATGTGGTGCATCTGTTCGAGCGTGACTGTTCGATCCAGCGCCGCAACCAGAAGCTGATCGAAATCGCCCCGAGCCCGCAGCTGACCCCGGAACAGCGCGCCTACATCGGCGACCTGTCGGTGCGCGCGGCCAAGGCTGTGGGTTACGAGAATGCCGGCACCGTGGAGTTCCTGCTCGCCGAGGGCGAGGTGTACTTCATGGAGATGAACACCCGGGTGCAGGTGGAACACACCATCACCGAAGAAATCACCGGGATCGACATCGTCCGTGAACAGATCCGCATCGCCTCCGGCCTGCCGTTGTCGGTGAAACAGGAAGACATCCAGCATCGCGGTTTTGCGTTGCAGTTCCGGATCAACGCCGAAGACCCGAAAAACAACTTCCTGCCGAGCTTCGGCAAGATCACCCGTTACTACGCCCCCGGCGGCCCGGGCGTGCGGACCGACACGGCGATCTACACCGGCTACACCATTCCGCCGTTCTACGACTCGATGTGCCTGAAACTGGTTGTGTGGGCACTGACCTGGGAAGAGGCGATGGACCGTGGTCTGCGCGCCCTCGACGACATGCGTCTGCAAGGTGTGAAGACCACCGCCGCGTATTACCAGGAAATCCTGCGCAACCCGGAATTCCGTAGCGGCCAGTTCAATACCAGCTTCGTTGAAAGCCACCCTGAACTGACCAACTACTCGATCAAGCGCAAACCCGAAGAGCTGGCCCTGGCCATCGCCGCCGCCATTGCCGCCCACGCAGGCCTGTGAGGAATAGAACAATGACTAAAAAGATTTTCGTAACCGACACCATCCTGCGCGACGCCCACCAATCGCTGCTCGCCACCCGCATGCGCACCGAAGACATGCTGCCGATCTGCGACAAGCTGGACAAGGTCGGCTACTGGTCGCTGGAAGTCTGGGGCGGCGCGACGTTCGACGCCTGCGTACGCTTCCTGAAAGAAGACCCGTGGGAGCGCCTGCGCCAACTGCGCGCTGCGCTGCCCAACACCCGTCTGCAAATGCTCCTGCGCGGTCAGAACCTGCTGGGCTATCGCCATTACAGCGATGACGTGGTCAAGGCGTTCGTCGCCAAGGCTGCGGTCAACGGCATCGACGTGTTCCGCATCTTCGACGCCATGAACGACGTGCGTAACCTGCGCGTGGCCATCGAAGCGGTGAAGGCTGCCGGCAAACATGCCCAGGGCACCATCGCCTACACCACCAGCCCGGTGCATACCATTGACGCTTTCGTCGCCCAGGCCAAGCAGATGGAAGCCATGGGTTGCGACTCGGTGGCGATCAAGGACATGGCCGGCCTGTTGACCCCGTATGCGACGGGCGAGCTGGTCAAGGCATTGAAAGCCGAGCAATCGCTGCCGGTGTTCATCCACTCCCACGACACCGCCGGTCTGGCCGCGATGTGCCAGTTGAAGGCCATCGAAAACGGTGCCGACCACATCGATACCGCCATCTCCAGCTTCGCCTGGGGCACCAGCCACCCGGGCACCGAGTCGATGGTTGCAGCTCTCAAGGGCAGCGAGTTCGACACCGGTCTGAACCTGGAGCTGTTGCAGGAAATCGGTCTGTACTTCTACGCCGTGCGCAAGAAGTACCACCAGTTCGAAAGCGAATTCACCGCTGTCGACACCCGCGTTCAAGTCAACCAGGTACCGGGCGGGATGATTTCCAACCTGGCCAACCAGTTGAAAGAGCAGGGCGCGCTCAACCGCATGAATGAAGTGCTGGCGGAGATCCCACGCGTACGTGAAGACCTCGGCTTCCCGCCGCTGGTGACCCCGACTTCGCAGATCGTCGGTACTCAGGCGTTCTTCAACGTGCTGGCCGGCGAGCGTTACAAGACCATCACCAACGAGGTGAAGCTCTACCTGCAAGGCGGCTACGGCAAGGCGCCGGGCACCGTGAACGAGAAGCTGCGTCGCCAGGCCATCGGTAGCGAGGAAGTGATCGATGTACGCCCGGCCGATCTGCTCAAGCCGGAAATGACCAAGCTGCGTGCCGACATCGGCGCCTTGGCCAAGTCCGAAGAAGACGTGCTGACCTTCGCCATGTTCCCGGATATCGGCCGCAAGTTCCTCGAAGAGCGTGCTGCCGGCACTCTCACCCCGGAAGTGCTGCTGCCGATCCCGGAAGCGGGCAAGGTGGCTTCGGCCGGCGGCGAAGGCGTACCGACCGAGTTCGTCATCGACGTCCACGGCGAAACCTACCGCGTGGACATCACCGGTGTCGGCGTCAAGGCTGAAGGCAAGCGCCACTTCTACCTGTCCATCGACGGCATGCCGGAAGAAGTGGTGTTCGAGCCGCTCAACGAATTCGTCGGTGGCGGCAGCAGCAAGCGCAAGCAAGCTTCGGCACCAGGTCACGTCAGCACCACCATGCCGGGCAACATCGTCGATGTGCTGGTCAAGGAAGGCGACACCGTCAAGGCCGGCCAGGCTGTGCTGATCACCGAAGCGATGAAGATGGAAACCGAAGTCCAGGCCGCGATTGCCGGCAAGGTCACTGCCATTCATGTTGCCAAGGGCGACCGGGTGAACCCGGGTGAAATCCTGATCGAGATCGAAGGCTGAGATAACGGCCTCGATACAACGCTTTAAACCTCGGGGGGGCATGTGCTCCCCTTTTTTTTGCTTTCAAAGTGCTGCCGCAATGTGCGGCAGCAACCCGTCCGGACTCAGAACGCCGTTCGCCACTGGCCTGATACGCCGTGGTTTCGGCTGTCGGTGCCGATTTCTCCGGACAGTCCGACACCCAATGTGTGGTTGTTCGAGATTGCCAGATCCAGCCCGGTGTCGAGTTTAAGGCTGTTTCGATCCAGTTCGGCGCCGTAAACGGTGTAGTCGTGGCCGCCCTTGGCCAGACGTTGGCGGGTGCTGGTGTAGGTTTCGCCCGAGACATGTTTCAAGGCAACACTGAATCGTGGGGTGAGGCGCATGCCGTTATCCAGCGTACTGACTTTCGCCATGCGCAAGCCGACAGTGGTGTTGAAGTTGCCCTGGGATTGAGCATGAACCTTGAGCGCTGCATCCCCGCCTTTCTCGGTGTAGCCGTCACGCTGGTAGCGCTCGTAGCCGATTCCGGCAAATGGCTCGATGCTGACGCTGGCCCTACCAAGGTTGTACCCCGACTCGATGAACACTTGCCGGGTGCTGGCGTGGTAGTTGCCTTTGAGCCGGTCATGGAAGCGGCCGGACGCGACTTCGCGGCGGGTACTGCCTTCATGGTTGCTCCAGGCTGCGCCTAACCGAAGTGACAGCGGGCCGGTCTGGCGCAAGGCGTAGGCGCCGATGTGCCAACTGTCGAGATCGCCGTCCAGCTCCTTGCTGTCCATGCGTGTGTCGGAGGTGCCGCCCATTAAGCCCAGTCGCCATGCTTCGTCGAGACGCCAGTCCGCACCGAGCAGTAACCCTTTGGTGGAATGCTGCATGGGTTCCACATCGCGATCCAGTTTGCCGCCATGGCCGAGGGCTTGCAGCCAGACCCTGCCGCTGTCTGCGTTTCCGGCCGCATGAAGTGGAGTGTTTCCCTGAGCATCATGGATGCCATCGAGTTGATGCATGGCCGACAGCAGGCTGGCGCTGACCGGCGTGACACTGCTCAAGGTTGCCTTGGCGAGATTGGCATTGCTGCCGCCTGCCAGTTGATCGTAGGCGAGGGCGGCCGTGGATTCGTCGGCTGCGAGCACGGCTTCGATGGCTGCATTGCCGGCGGATGGAGGGGAATCCGTTGACGGTAGCTGGTCAACCACCTGGGCTTGTTGGGCTGCGGGCGTTTCGGTCAGAACCGGTTCCGGTGAGGGCGCTGGTTTTTCGAGACTTTCTTCGAGCGCGCTGCCGCTCTCGGTCGTGGCGACTTTGTTGGATGTGGGAGCGGGTACTGCCGGAATCTCAGTACTGACGGGGATTGTTCCTGGTGGCGGAGAGATCCTCTCCTCACGCACTGTTTCTTCAGCGAGATTCAGCGGAGCAGGTTTCTCCTTAGGAGGTTTGCGCGGGCTCCTGGGTTTCACTTCTTTTACGACGGGCGCGTCAGGCTCCGACTGCTCCGCCAGCGAAAACTCTACGCAACCGATAGCCAGTGCAACCGCGAGAACAAGATGCTTGAGCTTGTATTTGCATTGAATGGGCATGCAGTTCGACCTCTCGAAGGATGAGGCCGAACTGTAAAAGTCGAGGTGGGTGTGCCGATGCCGGGTGATTCCGATCAGGATGCAGGCGATGACGTCTGCTTTTGTAGCCCGGTCGGTAGCGAGTGATGAGTCCGCGCTCGTTTACCCGATCGACCAGACGCCTTTGCCTACAACACCCGCTGAAGTATCGATTGGCGAGGCCTCAGAAACTCATCTGCCACTGCCCGATCAACCCGTGATTGCGACTGTTGCTGCCAATCTCGCCACTGTAACCAAGCCCCAGCGTATGCCGCGCCGAAACACCCAGATCCAGCCCCGCTTCCAGCACCAGGCTGTCACGATCCAGCGAGCTGCCATCAACATTGAACGCTGTACCGCCAACGACGAATGCCTGACGGGTCGAACTACTGACATCGCCGTAGGTGTGCTTCCAGCCTGCCGCCATGCGCGGGGTCAGGCTCATGCCGTTTTCCAGCGCGTTCAGGTGCGCCAGGCGCAGACCGACGGTGCTGCTGAAGTTGTCCTGAGTCTGGCTGTCGACCTGCAAGGCTGCCGCGCCGCCCTTTTCCTGATAGCGGTCGCGGTGATAACGCTGGTAACCGAGGCTGGCGTAAGGTTCGGCGCTTAAACGGCCGCTGCCCATGGCGTAGCCGAGTTCGGCGAAGGCCTGCTGGCTGTGGGCGTCGTAATCGCCTTTGGGCCGATCGCTGAAACCGTTGAACGCGACCGTGCGTTTGCTCTCGCCTTGATGACCGCTGTAAGCCGCGCCCAGGCGCAGGGCGATCGGGCCGTTTTGGTGTTGGGCGTAGACCCCGGCATGCCAGCTCTCGACATTGCCATCGACACCGGTGGCGTCCAGATCGGTCTTCGAATAACCGCCAAGTACACCCAGTCGCCATTGTGGATTCAGCGCCCAATCGGCACCGAGCACGCTGCCCTTGGTGCGCTGTTCCAGACTGCTGTTGCCGTGTTCGCCATCGAGCTTGCCGTAGCCGCCGATGGCTTGCAGCCAGAGTCGGCCCCGAGCGTTCGGATCATTCAGGTTTCGCGCTTCGGACGGTATGCCGTTGGCGGCGAGGATCGGTGTATCACGCTGATCAAGGCCGACCATCAAGCCGGGACTGCCGCCCATCTGCTGCATCGCCGAGAGCATGCTGTTGCCCACCTGGCTGCTGGCACCGAGGGTGGCGCTGGTCAGGTTGGCGTTGCTGGCGCCGGCCAGTTGTTCGATGGCCGCGCCTGCGCTGCTTTGAGTGGTGTTGAGCAGCGCGTTGTACAGCGCGTTGTACAGCGCGTTGTTCTTGCCCATCGAGGCCAGGCTGTTGGCGGCGTTGCTGCCGTTGCCGGTGACGGCGAACTCATTGAACGCCACGTCATTGCGGGTGTAGGTCAGGTCGACCTGAGTCGGCGTGTAAGTCAGGGTCGGGGTGAGGAACGCGTAGTCGCTGGTGACCGCGCCGAACGTGCCGTTGACCCGTGCAGCCTGCAACACCGTGTATTGGCTCTGCCACGGATAGGTGCCGCTGCCGGGATTGACCGCCAGCGTTGCGCCGTTGAGGTTGGCCGTGCCACCGACCTGGACCGGTGCGCTGCTGCCATCGGCGTTGACACCGTAGGCGAGGGTGGCTGCGCTGCCCATGTTCAAGTCGTGCACGATGGTAGCCGTGCCGAGTCGGGTGTCAGTGCGCAACGTACCATTCACGTTGAGGTTGCCCACCGAACCACCGCCGGCATACACGCCGCCAGCGTCTACGGTCAGGTTGCCGGCGATACCGCCCTGGTTGATCAGGGTCGCGCCGTTGCGCACGGCACCGCCGTCGCTGAAATCGCCGCTGCCGGTGAGCGTCCAGGCGCCTTGCCTGACTTCCAGCCATTCGAAATTGCGGCTGGCACCGAAGCTGCCGCCCGCCGCGTCATCCATCACCACGCGGTCATAACCAGTGCCGCCATCGACCATGCCGATAAACCGGCTGCCGTTGCGCAGGGTCAGGCTGTCGTTGCCGCCGCCCAGGTCCAGCGCCAGGCCGTTACTGCCGCTGATGGTGCCGCCGTTGATCACGTTGTCGGCGAACTCGCCGACGAACTTCACGCCGAAACCGTCGAGCCCTTGAATGGTGCCGTAGTTCTCCAGTGTGGTGGCTGCCAACCCTGAACCGCCACTGCCATCGTCCACCAGAATCGCGCTGTTGGCGCCGCTGATCAGCGCGCTTTTGGCGTTGAGGATGTAACCGCCACCCAGGGCGATGCCTTCACTGCCGTTGGCAAAACCACCTTTGTCCACGCCGCCGGCGCCGACGCCCTGGATGGTGCCGTAGTTTTCGATGTGGGCGATTTTGTCGATGTCCACGCCGTCACCGTCGCCGTTGGGCTGCAAACCTGAATACGCGCCGGTGATGGTGCCGTGGTTGATCACCGTGCCGTCGCCGTCGGAACCGAAACCGGAGCCGTTGCGCCCGGTGATCTGCCCGTAGTTGACCAGCGTCGCGCCGAGGTCGGTGGTGATGCCGTGGCGGCCGCCGGAAATCACGCCGTAGTTGGTCACGCTGACGCCGGTCGCGGTGTCGATATCGATGCCGTCGAACTTCTCGTCGGCGTTGTGCGAATCACCGGTGGAAATTTCGCCGTAGTTGCTGATGGTCGCATTGGCGCCGGTCTTCATGCCGTCGCTGGCGTCACCGCGAATCAGCCCGCCCGCGCGGTTGATGATGGTGGTTTTGACCCCGTCGCTGCGCAGCGCATCCAGATCCAGCCCTTGGCCTGTGGTCGAGCGAATGGTGCCGCTGTTGTCGATCAACAGGCTGCCGCTGACGAAGTTGCTGTCGATGCGAATCGCGTCGTTGGAACCGAGAATCTGCCCGCCGCTTCGGTTGTAGATCGCGTAATTGCGCGCCTGGGTCAGGTCGCCGCTGCTGTCAATGGCCCGGCCGCCGGTGGAGATGATCTTGCCGGCGTTGTCGATAATCACGCCCGCACCGCTGGTGCTGTCCTTGAGGCTTACAGCCTTGCCGCTGTTGGTAATACTGCCCGGCGCCGAAATCGTCAGGGTGTCGCTCCCGCCCAATGTCTGCGACGCGGTGGTGGCGGTGTCGATCACGACATTTTTGCCGTGGGCGGCACTGGTGGCGATCAACAGGGCGGTGGCGAGCGACAGGCGCTGGGGCGGGAGCGGCATGGGGAGAACGTCCTTTTAGTTATAAGTGAGGGCGTTCTGTATAGCGGAGGGGGTTTACAGAATGATGTCTGGGTTATGTGCATTCTTTTGCAGATATGTCTGCGAGTTGAGTGCTTCATCTGCAATTCGTTGCAGATGAAGCAATATCAGACAGGAAGCCCCTTCAACTGCCGTAGGAGCTGCCCGGGGCGTTTATGTACTTAGCCGCGGCACTCAACCAACCCTTTCACCTGCCCCTCGGCCGTCTGATTCTCATCGCTCAGCCAGCGCTCGAACCCCGCCGCAATCGCCGGCCATTCCGAGTCCAGGATCGAGTACCACGCGGTATCGCGGTTCTGGCCTTTCACAACCATGTGCTGGCGGAACACGCCTTCGAAGCTGAAGCCCAAGCGCTCGGCCGCGTATTTGGAGCGGGCGTTGCCGTTGTTGCATTTCCATTCCAGGCGGCGGTAGCCGAGGGCGAAGGATTCCTTGGCCAGCAGGTAGACCGCTTCGGTACTTTTCGGCGAGCGCTGCATTGGCGCGCCGAAGGTAACGTGGCCGATTTCGATGCGGCCCTGGGCCGGGACGATCGACATCAGGCTGAGGATGCCTTGCACCTGGCCGCTGGCGCGGTCGATGACGCTGAAGAAATACGGATCGCTGTGGGCGGCGTGGTTGTTCAGCCAGTCATTGAAGGCGCTGCGCTCCGGAAACGGGCCGTAGGGCAAGTAATCCCAGAGTTTCGGGTCGGCGCCGGGGCCTTGCAGGGCGCTGAACAGGTCGTCGCCATGGCGCGCCGGGTCGAGCTTTTCCAGGCGGATGAAGCGGCCTTCGATCAGGGTGGTGGAGGGCGGTGGCACGCCTTTCCAGTCGGCGAGAGAAATCGTCATGCACGTGGCTCCTTAAATGGCTTTGCGAAACTGGATGAAACCCGGGCGTTCGGCGATGCGCTCGTAAAGCTGGATCGCCGTGGCATTGGTTTCGTGGGTCAGCCAGTGCACCTTGCAGCAACCGTCGGCCTTGGCGGTGGCGTAGACATGTTCGATCAGCAAACGGCCGACGCCGGTACCGCGGGTTTGCGGCTCCACCAGCAGGTCTTGCAGGTAGCAGGAGTTCTCGATGCTCCAGTTCGAACGATGGTAGATGAAATGCACCATGCCCACCGCTTTGCCATCGGCCCAGGCGAGGGCGGCGTGGGTCGGTTCGTTCGGGTCGAGAAAACGCTGCCAGGTGCTTTGGCTGACGGCCTCCGGCAATTCGGTGTTGTAGAAGCGCAGGTAGGCCTGCCACAGCGGCAGCCAGGCCGCGTGATCGGCGGCGCTGACCGGACGGATGTCGATCTGACTCATGGTGATTTCCTTAACGCATCAAGTGAGCGAGGGTTTGATCGTTGATGTCGGGGCTGGCGGCCAGGCCTTCGCGCACGCCGGCGATATCTTCGGGGCTGCGGTTCTGGCTGAGCTTGCGTTTGCCTTCGAGGCGGTCGATCGGAATGGCGAACCCGACGATGGCCTTGAGCATGCCGTCGATGTAGTCGGCCGGGGCATCGTCGACCGACCAGGGCTGGGCGCGGCCCGCTTCATGGCGATCGGTAAGGGTGCTGACGATGTCCAGCAGCCGACCGCCATCGCTGAAGGTTTCGGCGTGACCGTAGGCGTGCACGGCGACGTAGTTCCAGGTCGGCACGACTTTGCCGTGCTCGGCTTTGCTCGGGTAAAAGCCCGGGCTGACGTAGGCGTCGGGCCCCGGGAAAATCAGCATGGCCTCGGCACCGTCACGCAGGTCCTTCCATTGCGGATTGGCCTTGGCCAGATGCCCGTACAGCGTGCCGTTCGCACCTTGCTCACGATGCAGTAGCACCGGCACGTGGCTGGCCTGCAAGCCTTGTTCACCGTGGGTCACCAAGATGGCGAGGCGGGTGGCGAGGATCAGTTCGTGCAGTTGGGACAAGTCGTCGATGGCAAAGGCGCGTGGCGTGTACATGGAGAGATTTTCCTTGGCGAATGCCTGCATCCTAGGCAGGCTATTGGTCTGTTGTAAGAGCCATTGATGACCAATTTCATAGGTCCATTGCCATGCACGATTCGACTACGCTGTCGCTGCCGTTCAACCCTGCCGGTATCGAACTCGACCGCCGCAAAGGCCTGAGCCGCCAGCTCTATCAGGCCTTGCGCCTGCGGGTGCTCGACGGGCGCCTGGCCAGCGGCACGCGGCTGCCGGCCAGCCGGGATCTGGCGGCAGCGCTGGCGATATCCCGCAACAGCGTAGTGCGCGCCTACGATCAGCTGTATGCCGAAGGCTTCATCGAAGGGCGGGTCGGGGACGGTACTTATGTGGCGCAGTTGCCACAATCGACGAGACCGACGAAAAAACTATCCACAAAAGTATCCACAGGGTTGTCAACAGGCTTACCCACAGCCTTATCCACAAAATCGGTCGATTTCACTGGTGATTTATCCAGCAAAGTTATCCACAGCGGTGCGATGCAGCGGCTTGAACAGAACCATTTGCCGACGCCGCCGAGTGGTCCGCCACGGGCTTTCAGGGTGGGGGTTCCGGCGTTCGATCTGTTCCCGTTCGACGTCTGGGCCAAGTTGAATGCGGCGTTCTGGCGTAAACCCGATTTGCAGCAACTGTGTTACGGCGATCCGGCGGGCGATGCGCGCCTGCGTGGTCTGATCGCCGCTTATTTGCGCAGTTCGCGCGGCATGCAGTGCTCGGCTGAGCAAATTGTGATCACCAGTGGCGCGCAACAGGGAATCAGCCTTTGTGCACAGTTGCTGGTGGAGCCGGGCGCGGGGGTGGGCATCGAGAATCCCGGCTATCGCGCAGCGGGTCACGCGTTCGCGCTGGCCGGCGGTCGATTGCACGGCATTGCGGTGGACGAAGAGGGTATCGACTGCGCTGCACTGGCGGCCGCCGAAGATTGTCGGGTGGCGTACGTCACACCGTCTCATCAGTATCCGACCGGGGTAGTGATGAGCTTGGCCCGGCGCCTGGAATTGCTGGCCTGGGCCGAGCGCACCGGCGGCTGGATCGTCGAGGACGACTACGACGGCGAGTATCGCTACACGGGCGCGCCGCTGGCTCCGTTGGCTGCGCTCGATCGGCAGGGCCGTGTGCTCTACGTCGGCACTTTTGGCAAAGTCGCCTTTCCGGCGCTGCGTCTGGGCTATCTGGTCTTGCCGCCGGGGCTGGTTGAAGCTTTTGCGCAGCGGCGAGCGGTGGATGTCCGACATTCCGAAGTGAGCACTCAGGCGGTGATGGCCGAGTTCATGGCGGCCGGACACTTCCAGCGACACATCCGGCGGATGCGCCGGGCGGCGCTGAGCCGGCGTGACACCCTGTTGGCGGGGTGGCCTCGAGATGTACCCGGTATCGCCAGCTTGCCGAGCGTCGCTGCAGGACTTCATTTGACTGTCGCTGTGGACTCTTTGGCTCGGGAGCAGGCGCTGGTCGAAAGTGCTGCCCGGGTTGATGTCGAGATCAATGCGCTGAGTCGTTACTGGCTGCCGGACTCAGACAAACCCCTGGACCAGCGAGCCGGACTGGTTCTGGGATTTGCAGCGGTGCCCGAGGCCGGCATCACAGCCGCTTTGGAGCGTCTGGAAAAGGTCTGGCGCTAATGCAGAGAATCGCTACATAACGGGCTCTCTCCATTTAATCTGATCAGTTTGCGGAAGCAGAGGGGCCTGGCCCTGACAAGAACAACGCCATGGCCAGACGTGGGCTGATTTCGCTGCGATAGATTGCAATCAGCTCACTGTTGGATGTCGCGCTCCGTAGATCGAATCCACCCCCCAGTCTGCGCTGTGAAGCCGTTTTCAGGTGGGCGGCAGTGTAACCGCTGGCCGGTGCGTCGGGTCTGGGGTAATGAAAATGCGCGTACCAAAGCACCGCGCCTGAACTTTCGGCTTTCTTGTCCGCCTTTTCGACCCGCTCGCGAATTTCATACTCTTCCAAAAAATCTTTCCTGTTCCCCTTGAGTGGTTTGCGGCCCGGTATCTTGACGATTTTCACCAGCCCCTCACCCTGCAGCCATTCAATCCTGGCAGCCGTCGGTGGTTGGCGCTTGATCATGCTGATGCGGGTCAGGCGTCCCTTTTTGATCAGTTGTGCTGCTCCTTCGCTGAGCTGCCTTGTCAGGGTGACGGCTGAATCAGGTCCCCCCTCGGTGGCGTTCAGATCGGTCAGTGCGTTTTCGATTGCCTCGGCTGCCTCGCGCATCCGGGTAGCCTGCTGATTGAACATCTCCTCGATTTCCACCGGAATGCGTCCATCCTGCAGGGCGTGTGTTTCGGTTCGTCGAAGAAACGGCTCGAGTTGATCGATCAACGATCGACCCTTCTGGACACTGATGTCGAGACCGGGGCGTTCGGGGCCCGGCGCCTGGACCGGTCGGGTAAGGTGCTCAACCCAGTTTCCGGGTGTCTTTTCGTGAAAAGTCGCGATCACTTTGCCGGTCAGAGGAGAGGTCACGTCGTACAGATCATTCTGTTTGCCGCCAGTGGAAGGGCGTCGAGTGCCGACGACTGTGCCTTTAAAGCGTGTCTTGATGATGCGTTTGGGCGTTGGAATGACTCTGTATGGACCAGGTGTCGGCTCGAATGCCCTGCGCTCATGCAACAGGCCGGCGAGTTGCTTCACGGCAGGCTCGTTGAATGCCTCGACTCGCGCGCGCATGAGCTCCAGCGGTGGCTTGAGCAATTCAACAGGATATTCATCCGCAAGATCTGCGATGCGTTGGTCAAGGTTTGCAAATTGCTCGACCAGATCGCTCAAGGCATCGATCCGCTCGGGCAACGCGCGCGATTCGCTCTCTTCGGCCAGATCCAGAAAAGACTGGATGGTGAGTGCCGCATCTTCGACAACCCATTGCATTACCCTGCGCGCCGATGTCGTGTCGATGGCGTGATCGTCGCTCAGACACAGCTCCTGAGCCATGCTGACCTGGAACATTTTCAGGTCTTGCAGTTTGTATCTCGGTAGCTGTGTGCTGTATTCGCGAGCCACTTCGCTGGCTTCCTTGCCGAGTCGTGTTAATTCGTCGATTCGGGCCCTGGCAAATTCGATCCTGTCGATGAAACCCTGTGTCAGATCGCTGGTGCGCTGGTGGATCTGGCGGGGTGTCAGTTCGTCTTCCAGGTGTTCCTTGTCCAGCAATGCAAGGGACTGGCGCATACGTTCACCGTATTCGCGATTGCTGCGAACGAACCACTTCTGAGTCAGTGACAGCTGGCGATCCAGGCAGCTGACGATGACTGGGCGATAGTTGGAAATGGCTTCGAGGGCGTTGTAGGTCTTGAGTTGCTCGATGTAGGTTCCATAAGCGTTCACTTGTGAATCCAGGAGGTCGATCAGGGTTTTCTGATCGGTGTCGGTGGCCGACTTTTCCGCCGCTTCCAGTTCTGTCTGCATGACCAGCTTGCGGGCATCAAAGGTCTTGAGTTGTTGCTTCAACGCCTCCCTGCGTTGCTCGTTGGCACGCTGAAGGGCTGCGCGACGGCCACCGCCTCGCAACCGAAGTCGAGTGTCTATGAACCATTCGCCTTTCGCGGAATGAGTGAGCAGCGGACCTTTTGCCAACGGCATTTTGCGTGAGTCGACGATCTGTACGTCTTCGTTATCGTTCAGCATCACTTCGAACCATCGCTCACCGACCTGCGCGTACCATTTTCGATTGAGTTCATGAAGATGCCGATGAGGGCCGCTGTCGTGCGAAGGTGCGTTCAGGCCAGCCGGTTTTTCAGTACTCAGTGCATCGAGTAGCGCCCCCAGGCTTTTGGGTGTCAATGCGCCGAGTGAGTGCAGCGAGGACTCATGGGACGCCGGTGGCTGGCTGGATTGCCAATCAGGCAGGCGAGTCACTGTCGCCTTGGGGGATGGTGAGGCTTGGGGGAGGGGGCGCGTGACTTCGGTTTTTTCGGTTTGCGGCGTGGGTGAACGGGGGCGAGCGGCCTGATGGGCGAGCACCATGCCCAGGGTCAGCAACAAATCCGTCAAGGCTGCCCAGGCTACCTGACTGTCATCGTTTTCCTTCGCATCGACGGCCTGCTGCAGGTCGTCCATGATTTGCCAGATCCAGGCAGCCGTGCCGACAGTGCGACCCAGAAAGGGCAGCGCGCCATTGAACAGCTTCCAGGCGCCTTGCTTCAGTGTTTCCCAGCGGGCTTCGGCGTTGGAGACCGACTGGCGGTCGGCCAGAGTGATCATCGCATCGGCATTCGCTTTAAACAGAGACGCGAAGATTTCGCCTTCAAGCATCTTTGTACTGAACGTCACGCTGGCCATTTTCCCCAGCAGCGAGCCGGGCTCGACCAGCCATTGTCCGATTGTCCAGACTGAAGGCAGTTCACCGGGGAACACGTATTGCGAGTAATTGAAACGAACATCATCCGGTAACCAGGCCAGGACCGATTGGCGAAGCAGCTTATGGCGTTTGATCGCATACAGCAGATTCGCCTCACCCGGGTACTGCAATAGCGGAGGGTCGAGCAGTGGCCGGTAAAGCAGACAAGGTCCTTTGGTTGCGAGTCGCGGACCGATCACAAACATGTTGGCGACGCTGTCTGCGGTGTTTACAGGAGTGTTTCCATGAGTGAATGCCAGCGGGCGGATGATGATTTCCTGCCCGTCCACGCAGCGGTCCGCCGGGCTTTCCTGCATCACCGCAAGCACGTACTGGTAGCCGCGCTCATCAATGCCGGCCTGGTCCCGGATCTTGAATTGCAGAGCCTGCAACGGCAGCTGAATCTGCAGATGGCGACCAAATAGATTCTGCCGACGCAAGGTTTCCTGCGGATCGGAAAGCAGTTTTTGCCTGATCAGTGCGGGATAAGTTGCGCCCACATCGATCCGGGCAACGAGCGTTTCCAGATAGGCAGGTGTCATCCATTCTGGCGTGGCGTCACCGTTTTTGTATTGCACCGTCTTGTTACCCAAGGGAAGGGCTATCAGATTTTGCAGTGCAAGCTCCACCAGCGACAGGTTGAGGGTCTGTGTCTGGCCGGGCACGATGAACGTTCCGAGCACGATCAGGCTGGTGACACGGATTTCGACATTCTCGAGTTTCAGAGCCGATGCCCCCGGCTGATCCTTGATCATCTGCTCGCGCAGTTTTTGCAGGGTAAACGCCTGCAGCGTCGGAATATCGTCGAGGAAGGATTTGCCGGCGTCCTGCTCGCGTAAATTGGCGAGGTCCATCAAATGCCTGCTATAGCGGGTAAGGTCCGCGCTCGATGCATTTTCCAGCCAGTCCGGGATCTGATTCTGAAGGTTGTCGAATAGAGGCGAAGGCCGTTCCCTTCTGGTCGGGTTCCCGGGGGAAGCACGACCAGGAGGCAAAACAGCGGCAGCGTCATCGGTCATATTCAACTCACCGATAGCTTCGGTTTCCAACCCGATCAGCGCGCAGGCCTGATGGTGGAAAAAGTTGCCATCAGGCTCATACAGTCGCCACTGCAGGTCGTGTCGGGCTGGTAGACGTCCACTTAATGCCTCGATGGAGTCGTAACGTCTGAATCCCTCGACAATGGAATGGGTGATTACAAAGGTACGGTCGCCCAGAGTTCCAACAAGGACGGCGACGTCCAGAATCCACGCGTGCCTGCTCGTTCCGTCAATGACACTGTCGCAATCGATCAGGCAGGCTCTGCTCAGGTACTTGTCCTTGGCGCGCCGTGTTACCCGTTCGGGTTGGTCGAACACCGCCCGTGCGATGGCTTTTTCGTCTTCGCTCCAGTCGAGCGCCGGATCAAGGTTCCAGATCGCCTGCAAAGACCGCGAGAGCTGATGCCAGCGTGGCGTTGAAGGGGTTGTTTCCTGGTTCCAGTAATCCAGCTGTTGCTGCTGCCAGGCATTGAAAAGCAGCGGGGCGAGCGAATTGAGCAGTCGACCGATCGCATCGATTTTTACTGCCAGATGAGGCCTGGATTCGTCGCCCGGATGCAGCGTCAGAAAGTGTTCACCGTCGATGTAGTTCACGACGGATTCTGCATAGGCGAGTTTCACCAGTACGCGGGTGAGAGACTCATACAGGTTGTTTCCAGGAACGACGCGATCTTCGGTGATGAGCCAGGTCGGCGTAACCACCATGGCCAGCATCGGATCGATCTTCAGCTGCGGATACAGTGCATCGAGTTCGGGCCTGAGAAAATGAGCGGCGACTTCATTGACCGAAGGGCCGGTGACCAGTTCGGTCAGTAGATCCAGTTCTTTCTGGTGAGGGATTTCGGGCATCGTAGTCTCCTGACTGTAAGGAACGCCGTGGAGGACACAGCGATGAGTCGGGGGGAGACGTTAGCGGGCAGCGACAGCGGTTGTGCGGTAGATAAATATGGCCGTCAAAGAAAGACCCGCGCAGGCGCGGGTCATCAATGTTGTCAGGCATTGCCGGTCGGCAGTCAGGTACCGGACTTGATCTTGGTCCACGCCCGGGTCCGTGCCCGCTCCGCATCGCGCGGCAACGGTTGCAGGGTATAGAGCGTGTTCATCGCCGCATCGGTCGGGTACAGATTCGGGTTGTTGCGAATCGCCGGGTCGACCTGTGCGGTGGCGTCCTTGTTCGGGTTCGGGTAACCGACAAAGTCACTGACCGGCGCGATCACCTGCGGTTGCAACAGGTAGTTGATGAAGGTGTAGGCGTCCTGCGGGTTCTTCGCGCCTTTCGGGATGGCGAGCATGTCGAACCAGATCGGCGCCCCCTCCTTCGGCAGGCGCATGTCGACCACCACGCCGTTCTTCGCTTCCTTGGCGCGGTTGGCGGCCTGGGAGAAGCTGCCCGAATAACCGACTGCGACGCAGATGTCACCGTTGGCGATATCGGCCATGTACTTGGACGAGTGGAAGTAGGTCACGTACGGGCGAATTTTCATCAGCAGCGCTTCGGCCCTGGCGTAGTCCGCCGGGTTCTTGCTGTTCGGATCCAGGCCGAGGTGTTGCAGGGCCAGCGGCAGGATCTCCGACGGCGAGTCGAGCAGGGCGACGCCGCACTGCTTGAGCTTGCTGATGTTCTCTTCCTTGAAGATCAGGTCCCAGCTGTCCACCGGAGCGTTGTCACCCAACGCCGCCTTGACCTTGGCCGGGTTGAAGCCGATCAGGATAGTGCCGTACATGTACGGCACGGCGAACTTGTTGCCAGGGTCGTTGGCCTCGATCAGCTTCATCAGTTTCGGGTCGAGGTGGTTCCAGTTTGGCAACTGGCTGCGATCCAGCGGCTGGAATACCCCGGCCTCGATCTGCTTGGCGAGGAACACGTTGGACGGCACCACCACGTCGTAGCCGGAGTTGCCGGTCAGCAACTTGGCTTCCAGCGCTTCGTTGGTGTCGAAGATGTCATAGACCAGTTTGGTCTGGCTGTTCTGCGCCTTGAAATCCTCCAGTGCCTTGGGGGTGATGTAGTCGAACCAGTTGTAGACGCGCAGGGTGCGTTCTTCGGCGTGGGCGGTGCCGCTCAGCAGCGCTGCGCACAGCGCGGGGGCGATGAAGTGCTTGAGACTTTTCATGACTCGAAACCTTCCAGCACGTTCACCGCGTTGATGCCGATTTCCTCCACCGCGTAACCACCTTCCATGACGAACAGGGTCGGTTTGCCGAGGGCGGCGATGCGCTTGCCCATCGCCAGGTAGTCCGGGCTGTCGAGTTTGAACTGCGAGATCGGATCGTCCTTGAAGGTGTCGACGCCCAGCGACACGACGATGATGTCGGCGCCGTAGTTTTCGATCTCCGCGCAGGCCTGATCCAGCGCCGCGCTCCAGACATCCCAGCCGGAACCGGCCGGCAGCGGATAGTTGAAGTTGAAGCCTTCGCCGGCCCCTTCGCCGCGCTCGTCTTCGTAGCCGAGGAAGAACGGGAATTCCGCTTCCGGGTGACCGTGGATCGAGGTGAACAGCACGTCGCTGCGCTCGTAGAAAATCGACTGGGTGCCGTTGCCGTGGTGGTAGTCGACGTCGAGGATCGCGACCTTCTTGTGGCCCTGATCGAGAAATGCCTGAGCGGCGATGGCGGCGTTATTGAGGTAGCAATAACCGCCCATCAAATCGCCGGCAGCGTGGTGTCCCGGCGGACGGCACAGGGCGAAGGCACCACGGGCGCCGCGCTGGATTTCCGCTTGGGCGGTCAGTGCCACTTGCGCTGCGCTGTACGCCGCTTGCCAGGTGCCGGCGGTGATCGGCGCGCCGCCGTCGAAGCTGTAATAACCGAGCTGGCCGTGCAGGCTGGAGGGTTTGACCTGACGCAGGGTGCGCGCCGGCCAGGTGTAAGGCAACAAGTCGCCGTCGGTGTTGAATTCGGTCCAGCGCGCCCAGGCGCCTTTGAAGAAGTCGAGGTAGTCGCGGCTATGGATGCGCTCGATCGGCCCGAGGCCGAAATCCTTCGGCGCCTCGACCGGGCCGAGGTTTTGGTTTTTTACCCGTTGCAGCACGTGGTCGGCGCGGGACGGCATCTCGAAGCAAGGCTTGAGTTGCCCGTCGATCAATTCGCAGCGGCCATGGTGCAGGTGGTGATCGTCAGAGTAGATCGTCAGCATTTGTTGTTCTCCGCAGGGCTGATTCGGTTGGCTCCAGTGTTGCGGCGCGGGGCGAATCGGAGAACGGCCAGAGAGGCCAAAAGGGGATCGATGTGGCCAAAAATGCTGACCTGATATCGCCCCTCGATGGTTTAACCGTGTGGACGGAACTGACTCGGCGCCACACCGCTCCAGCGCACAAAGGCATGGCGGAAGCTCGCGGTCTCGCTGAAGCCGAGGGTTTCGGCGATGCGGTAGATCGGCAACTGGTCTTCGCAAAGCATCTGCTTGGCCCGCTCGAAGCGCAGTTCGTCGAGCAGTTCCTGATAGCTGCAACCCATGTCCTTCAGATGCCGGCGCAAGGTGCGCGGCGAGCAGTTCATCTGCTGCGCCAGACCTTCCAGCCCCGGTGCGGCATTGAGTTGCGCAGTGAGCAACTGGCGGATCCGCCCGAGCCACGCCTGACGGCCGGTGAACTCGGTGTTCTGCTTGCGGCAGCGTTCGGCCATCGCCTGATGGGTGATGATGTCGGCCAGCGGCAGCGGCTGGTCGAGCCAGCGTCGGTCGAAGGCGAAGGCGTTGTCCTTGGTGCCGAAGTGCAGGGGCGCCTTGAAGTGTTCGGAGTAACTGTCGCGATAGTCCGGTGCGGCGTGTTCGAAGCGGGCGGCCAGCAAGGGCAGCGGATGACCGAGCAGGTCGTCGCAGATGACTTTCAGCGACACCAGACAGAACTCGGCATTGAACACCGCCATCGACGGACTCTCGCGGTAATCGGCGGCGACGAACCAGACACGCTCGCCGTCGTCTTCCAGGCTCAGCTCGAAAAGTGTTCCCAGCAGCGCCGGATAACGGATCGCCAGCCGCAAAGCGTCACCGAAGGTGGCACAGGTCAGCAGCGCGTAACCGAGGATGCCGTAGCAGGAAACATGCATGCGCCGCCCCAGTTCCAGGCCGATGTCATGCTTGAGCGCGACCGCGTTGGCGCAGACCTGCATCTCCTGATTGGTGGTGATGCGGGTATCGGCCCGGCTCAGATCCGCCGCGCTGATGCCGCTGCCGGCCAGCAGTGCTTCGCTGGACAGGCCTTCGGTCTTGAACGTGTTGAGGATCAGCGAGACCGCATTGAGCGTGGTGAGGTGGGAGTGGAGCATAGGATCTTCCAGCCTTGAGGTGCTGGAAACGGCAGCAAGTTGCATGCCGGACGAAGAGTCAATTGTGGGAGCGGGCTTGCTCGCGAATGCGTTGTGTCAGACGACATCAACGTATCTGATATACCGCTTTCGCGAGCAAGCCCGCTCCCACAGGGGGATGACGTGGTCTCAGACCAACTCGCCGCACAGGTCGAGTTCGACCAGACGCCGTACTTCAGCCGTCTCAAGGCCTGCCCCCAGCAAAGCATTCAACTTGCCGAACGCCGCCTCACGAGTCATGCCGCCACCGGACAACACACCGACGCCACGCAAGCGGCTGCCCGCTTCGTAGATATCCAGTTCCACACCGCCTTCATGGCACTGCGTAACCGCAACCACCACCACGCCCTTATCCCGCGCCCGGCCGAGGCTGGCGAGGAACTCCGGGTTGTCGCTCGGCCCGGTGCCGCTGCCGTAGCACTCCAGCACCAGACCCTGAATGCCGCTGTCGAGCAGGCCGTCGATGATCTCGGCGCCGATACCCGGGAACAGCGGCAGCACGGCAACCCTGGCCAGCTGCTTCGGCTGGTTGTAGCTCAGCGCTGCTGGCAGGGAAGTGGCTTTCACACCGCCGCCCTGACGTTCCAGGCGCTTGAACGGGTGACGGCCGAAGCTGCGCACTTTCGCGCAACGGGTCGGGGCCAGCAGCTCGCCGTGGAAATACAGATGCACGCCCGGCGCCAGGCCATGGCCGAGGGCAACCAGCGCGCCGCTGAGGTTTTCCCAGGCGTCGCTGTCGGTGACGCCGGCCGGCAGCATCGAACCGGTGAAGCACACGCGGGAATGCAGGCCGAGCAACTGAAAGCTCATGGCGGCGGCGCTGTAGGCAAGGGTATCGGTGCCGTGGAGGATCAGCACGCTGTCGCAGCCTTGCACATCGACGGCATCGACGACGGCTTCGCGCAGTTGCTGCCAGTAGGTCGGGGTCATGTTGGCGCTGTCGATCAGCGGCGACATCTCGCGAAAGCGCCACTGCGGTACGACCAGTTCAGGCTGGCTGTGAAGGTAGTCGCGCATCCGCGCTTCGAAACCGGAGGCCGGGGCCAGACCGTTGGCGCTGGCCTGCATGCCGATGGTGCCACCGGTGTACAGCACCATGACGTGCTGGGCGGCAGGGTAGGAATTGGCAATCATCTGAAGGTCTCCACAAGAGATGACATGTGGGAGCGGGCTTGCTCGCGAATGCGGTGTGTCAGCTAAAGATGTTTCGACTGATTCACCGTCTTCGCGAGCAAGCCCGCTCCCACAGGTAATGCATTGCACTTTAACTGACGGGCGCAGGGGATGCGCCCGTCATTCACCCATCAGCGTTGCGCTGCAGGGATGCCTTGCGCCTGAGCGTCAGCCTTGGCAGCAGCCGACGGGCTGGTTGGCCAGGCCTTCAGGTCCAGGTCCAGATCGGCAAATTTGCTGGAGTCGAACACTGGTTGATCGACACCGGCGCGGCGCTGTTCGTCGTAGTCGCGCATCACACGCATGCCGACCTTGAACAGCAGGGCCAGGGCCACCAGGTTGACGAAGGCCAGGCAGGTCATGGTGATGTCGGCGAAGGCGAACACGGTCGACAGATCCTGCATCGAACCCCAGACCACCAGCGCCAGCACCAGACCGCGGAACGTCATCAGCGCAACGCGGTTGCGGGTGAGGAACTGCAGGCTGTTTTCGCCCAGGTAGTAGTTGTAGAGGATGCAAGTGAAGACGAACAGCGACAGCGCGACGCTGACGAACATGCGGCCCCAGTCACCGACCACGGCGGCCAGCGAGTTCTGGGTCAGGACGATGCCGTCACCTTCGAAGCCCGGGGTGTAGAAGCCCGACAGCAGGATCAGCAGCGCGGTGCAGGTGCAGATTACGAAGGTGTCGAGGAACACGCTGAACGCCTGAACCACGCCTTGGGCGCCAGGGTGCTTCACGGCCGCCACGGCGGCGACGTTCGGCGCACTGCCCAGGCCCGCTTCGTTGGCGAACACGCCACGCTTCACGCCCATGACAATGGCGCTGCCGAGCAGGCCACCGAAGGCCGGGTCGAGACCGAAGGCGCTCTTGAAGATGGTGACCAGCATGGCCGGTACGTGTTCGATCTGGGTGCCGATCACGTACAGGGTCACCGCGATATAGGCCAGTGTCTTGACCGGAACCAGCAGGTCGGACACCGAGGCGATGCGCTTGATGCCACCGATGAAGGTGATGGCCAGCAGCACCGCCAGGACGATGCCGGTGTGTTGCGGGTCAAAGGCAAAGGCGTTTTGCAGCGAGTGGGTCACGGTGTAGGACTGCAGGCCGATGAAGGCGAAGCCGTAGGTGACCAGCAGCAGGATCGAGAACACCACCGCCATGCCCTTGAGCTTCAGGCCGTGCTGGATGTAGTAAGCCGGACCACCACGGTACAGACCATCGCCATCGGCACGTTTGTAGACCTGGGCCAAAGTACATTCGAAGAAGCTGCTGGACATGCCGACCAGTGCGGTCACCCACATCCAGAACACTGCACCCGGACCACCCAGGGTCACGGCGATACCGACACCGGCGATGTTGCCTGCACCGACGCGGCCGGCAAGGCTGAGCATCAGGGCCTGGAACGAGCTGAGTTGACCGGCGCTGCCTTTGAGGCTGTCGCGGAACACCGCGAACATGTGGAAGAAGTGGCGCAATTGAACGAAACGCGAGCGAATCGTGAAGTAGCTACCGAGCCCGACAATGAGCACGATCAGTACTTTCCCTGAGAGGAAGTCGTTGATGACTTCGAGCATGGATTTTTCCTCGCTGTTTATTGTGTAAGCAAATGCTGGATGGTCGGAAACATCGCGTTACACCGGTGTGCGCGCGGCACAACGGGCGAGGCGAGGGTTTCGTCCCGGATCCATATCGCGGGTTTGTTATTAGTTCGGGTTTCGCATGGGTTATGGCCTCGTTACCGACGACCGCTCACGCGAAGAGGGGCGGCACTATACCGATCAGTGCGGCGCCCGTCTGCACGGTTGTGGTGCAAGCGACGAAACGAAGCTTTGAAACACCCGACGTTACCGGCGTCGGGCTCTTGTGGGAGCGAGCCTGCTCGCGATGCAGACGCTGCGGTTCAACAGGCAAACCGCGTGATCGTTTATCGCGAGCAGGCTCGCTCCCACAGAAGACGATTTTGCTACTCAATAGTTAAAAAAAAGGGCTTGGGGAATGATCCCCAAGCCCTCAAAAGGTGAGAGGTGTCTAGTCCCTCGACCTGGTGAGCGGTGCTACAAGTAACGCGTCGGATCAGGCCTTCAGAGGCACCAGACGCGGAGCAATCATGTTTTCCGGGCGCAGGATGTCGGCGAGCATGGCGTCGTCGAGCAGACCTTCTTCGCGCACCAGTTCCAGCACGCCGCGGCCGCTTTCAAGGGCGATACGGGCGATGCGGGTGGCGTTTTTGTAGCCGATGTACGGGTTCAGTGCGGTGACCAGACCGATCGAGTGTTCGACCAGTTCGCGGCAGCGCGCTTCGTTGGCGGTGATGCCGACGATGCAGTGCTCACGCAGCATGTCCATGGCGCGTTGCAGCAGACGGATCGAGTCGAGGATCTTGAAAGCGATCAGCGGCTCCATCACGTTCAGTTGCAGTTGGCCGCCTTCGGCCGCCATGGTCAGCGCCAGATCGTTACCGATGACCTGGAATGCAACCTGGTTCACGGCTTCCGGGATCACCGGGTTGACCTTGCCTGGCATGATCGAGCTGCCTGGCTGACGCGCCGGCAGGTTGATTTCGTTGATGCCGGTGCGTGGGCCGCTGGACAGCAGGCGCAGGTCGTTGCAGATCTTCGACAGCTTGACCGCGGTGCGCTTGAGCATGCCGGAGAACAGCACGAAGGCGCCCATGTCGGAGGTGGCTTCGATCAGGTCGGCGGCTGGAACCAGCGGTTGACCGCTGATCAGGGCCAGACGCTGTACGGCCAGGGCCTGATAACGCGGGTCGGCGTTGATGCCGGTACCGATCGCGGTGCCGCCCAGGTTCACTTCGGTCAGGACTTCCGGGGCCAGCGTCTTCAGACGGGCCAGGTCTTCGCCCATGGTGGTGGCGAATGCGCGGAACTCTTGACCCAGGGTCATCGGCACGGCGTCTTGCAGCTGGGTACGACCCATCTTCAGGACGTGGTTGAATTCTTCACCCTTGGCCGCGAATGCCTGAATCAGGCTGTCGAGGCTGGCCAGCAGCGCGTCGTGACCCAGCAGCAGACCCAGGCGGATCGCGGTCGGGTAGGCGTCGTTGGTCGACTGCGCCATGTTCACGTCGTCGTTCGGGTGCAGGTACTGGTACTCGCCTTTCTGGTGACCCATCGCTTCCAGCGCGATGTTGGCGATCACTTCGTTGGCGTTCATGTTGGTGGAGGTACCGGCGCCACCTTGAATCATGTCGACCACGAACTCTTCGTGGAAATCACCGCGGATCAGACGGGCACAGGCTTCGCTGATGGCAGCGTGCTTGGCTTCGCTCAGGTGACCCAGCTCACGGTTGGCGTCAGCGGCGGCCTGTTTGACCATCGCCAGACCGACAACCAGCTTCGGGTAGTGCGAAATCGGAACGCCCGAGAGGCGGAAGTTGTTCACCGCTCGCAGGGTCTGGATGCCGTAATACGCTTGAGCAGGGACTTCCAGGGAGCCAAGCAGGTCGTTTTCTGTGCGGAATGATGCAGCGGAGGACATGATAGAAATCATCTCGATATGGACCCGGTCTGTGCCGGAACGCTGCGAATGCTAGGCTTGTGGGAATTTTTGGGCCAATGCTGTTAAACACTGCCCTATGCACATTCGGCATAATGCCCGTGTGACGCCGCGTGCGCGGCAGACGTGTGACCTGTTTTGGTGCGTGTCCGGGAGGACGTGATGAATCTGGAAAGCAAATGGCTCGAGGACTTCAGTGCCCTGGCCGCCACCCGCAGCTTCTCGCAGGCAGCCGAACGGCGCTTCGTGACCCAGCCGGCCTTCAGTCGGCGGATCCGCAGCCTGGAAGCGGCGCTCGGGCTGACGCTGGTCAATCGCTCGCGCACGCCGGTCGAGCTGACGGCAGCGGGGCAACTGTTTCTGGTGACCGCGCGCACCGTGGTCGAACAGCTCGGCGAGGTGCTGCGCCATCTGCATCACCTGGAAGGCGGGCAGGGTGAAGTGATCCAGGTGGCGGCGGCGCACTCGCTGGCGCTCGGTTTCTTCCCGCGTTGGATCGCACAACTGCGCAACGAAGGCCTGAACATCGCCACGCGGCTGGTGGCGACCAACGTTGGCGATGCTGTGCACGCGCTGCGCGAAGGTGGCTGCGATCTGATGCTGGCGTTCTATGACCCCGACGCGGCCATGCAGATGGACCCTGAAATTTTCCCGTCGCTGCACCTGGGCCAGACCGAAATGCTCCCGGTGTGTGCAGCGGATGCCAATGGCAAACCGCTGTTTGACCTGGAAGGCGAGGCCAGCGTGCCGCTGCTGGCCTACAGCGCCGGGGCATTTCTCGGGCGCTCGGTGAACGGCTTGCTGCGCCAGCGACAGTTGCGCTTCACCACCATCTACGAAACCGCCATGGCAGACAGCCTTAAAAGCATGGCCCTGGAAGGCCTCGGCATTGCCTGGGTTCCGCAATTGAGCGTGCGGGCCGAGCTGGCCCGGGGCGAACTGGTGGTCTGCGGCGGCCCGCAATGGCATGTGCCGCTGGAAATTCGCCTGTACCGCTGTGCGCTGGTGCGCAAGGCCAATGTGCGGTTGTTGTGGCGCAAGCTTGAAGGCGGGGCTGCACAATCTTCCTGAATGCGCTGGCGCTGACCTTTGAGTCAATAAAACCGGGGCTTTTGCTCATTTGACAGATGGTCGCAACGGGGGCTGTTTATTGCTTTCTTTGCGGTATACTGCGCGGCCTTCGGCCGGTTCGTCCGGCCATTTTTCCTACAACAAGCCACGCAATCTGCGTGGCTTGTTGTTTTTGACGCGCCTGCGGGCGCCCAGAGAGAAGAGGCGCGACGATGAGTGCACTGGTTGGCGTGATCATGGGCTCCAAGTCCGATTGGTCCACCCTTAGCCACACCGCCGATATGCTGGAAAAGCTCGGCATCCCGTACGAGGTCAAGGTGGTTTCTGCCCACCGCACCCCGGATCTGCTGTTCCAGTACGCTGAAGAGGCCGAAGGCCGCGGCATCGAGGTGATCATCGCCGGTGCCGGTGGTGCGGCTCACCTGCCAGGCATGTGTGCGGCCAAGACCCACCTGCCGGTGCTGGGCGTTCCGGTGCAGTCGGCCATGCTTTCTGGCGTCGACTCGCTGCTGTCGATCGTGCAGATGCCGGCCGGCATTCCGGTAGCCACCCTGGCCATCGGCAAGGCCGGTGCGATCAACGCCGCGCTGCTGTCGGCGAGCATCCTGGGCGCCAAGCATCCACAATTCCACGCGGTACTGAAGACCTTCCGTGCCGAGCAGACGGACAGCGTCCTGGACAATCCAGACCCACGTATTGCCTGAGGTTGTTGAGATGAAGATCGGTGTAATCGGTGGCGGCCAGTTGGGTCGCATGTTGGCCCTGGCGGGCACTCCGCTGGGCATGAACTTCGCTTTCCTCGACCCTGCGCCGGACGCTTGCGCCGCTGCGCTGGGCGAACACCTGCGGGCCGATTACGGCGATCAGGATCATCTGCGTCAGTTGGCCGATGAAGTCGATCTGGTGACTTTCGAGTTCGAAAGCGTCCCGGCTGAAACCGTGGCCTTCCTTTCGCAGTTCGTGCCGGTCTACCCGAGCGCCGAAGCCCTGCGCATCGCTCGCGACCGCTGGTTCGAAAAGAGCATGTTCAAGGACCTGGGGATTCCGACCCCGGCGTTCGCCGACATTCAGTCGCAAGCCGATCTGGACGCCGCTGTCGCTTCGATCGGCCTGCCTGCCGTTTTGAAAACCCGCACCCTGGGTTACGACGGCAAGGGTCAGAAAGTCCTGCGCAAGCCGGAAGACGTGGTCGATACCTTTGCTGAACTGGGCAGCGTGCCGTGCCTGCTGGAAGGCTTCGTGCCGTTCACCGGCGAAGTGTCACTGATCGCCGTGCGTGCCCGCGATGGCGAGACGAAGTTCTATCCACTGGTGCACAACACCCACGATAGCGGCATCCTCAAGCTGTCGGTCGCCAGTTCCGATCACCCGCTGCAGGCCCTTGCTGAAGACTATTCCAGCCGCGTCCTCAAGCAGCTGGACTATGTCGGCGTGATGGCGTTCGAGTTCTTTGAAGTCGACGGTGGCCTCAAGGCCAACGAAATCGCCCCGCGGGTGCACAACTCCGGGCACTGGACCACAGAAGGCGCCGAGTGCAGCCAGTTCGAAAACCACCTGCGGGCCGTTGCCGGTCTGCCGCTGGGCTCGACGGCCAAGGTCGGCGAGAGCGCGATGCTCAACTTCATTGGCGTTGTGCCGCCGGTCGAGAAGGTCATCGCCATCAAGGATTGCCATCTGCATCACTACGGCAAGGCCTTCAAGGCCGGGCGCAAGGTCGGTCACGCCAACCTGCGTTGCAAGGACAAGGCGACCCTCGAACAGCAGATCCTCAAGGTCGAGGCGCTGATCGCCGAGTAACGAGAGTTTCATCTGGCAGCGGCGGAACCATTAAGGGCCGCCGTTCTCTGATGGCAGGATGCCAAAGTCTGACTAGGCTTTCGCATATCGACCAATTTCAGAGGGAAATGCCATGGGAATTATCGGAACCATCTTTATCGGCCTGATCGTCGGCCTGCTGGCACGGTTCCTCAAGCCGGGCGATGACAGCATGGGCTGGATCATGACCATCCTGCTGGGTATCGGCGGTTCACTGGCAGCCACCTACGGCGGCCAGGCTCTGGGCATTTATCACGCGGGTCAGGGCGCCGGCTTCTTCGGTGCGCTGGTGGGCGCGATCATCCTGCTGGTGATCTACGGCCTGATCAAAAAGAACTGATCCAAAGCGACAAAGCCCTCTCTGCCAAACCGGTGGAGAGGGCTAGAATGCTCGGCGATTTACTGTTTCCTTTTTCCTACGAGCATCTTCATGCGCCGTCTTCTGTTGACTCTCCTTTTGCTGGGCAGCGGTCTGGCCCACGCCGGCGAACTGCCGGAAACCGACTGGCTGGAACTGATGCCCAAGTCGGATCAGAAAGCCCTCGAGGCCATGCCTGAAATCGACCACAACTCTCCGGAAGCCACCGGCACCTTCACCCAGAAAGGCGGGATGAAGCAGGCCAAGGGTTTGCCGGCGGTGATGTATTCGACCAAGACCGTGGCGTCGATGAACGACAAGCACATCCGCATCGGTGGTTATCCGGTGCCGCTGGAGTCGGACGCCAAGGGCCGCAGCACGCTGTTTTTCCTCGTGCCGTACCCGGGCGCCTGCATCCACGTGCCGCCACCGCCACCGAATCAACTGGTGCTGGTGCGCTACCCCAAGGGTTTGAAGCTGGACGATATCTACACGCCGCTTTGGGTGACTGGCACGCTGAAGATTGAAAAGGTCAGCAATGACCTGGCCGATGCGGCCTATGCGCTGGAAGCGGACAAGGTGCGGGTGGTGCAGGAAAAGGATCTGTAATCCCTAGCAGCAAAAAAACGCAGCCCAAGGGCTGCGTTTTTGTTTTCAGAGTGGCTTGCTGCCGACGCTGACGCCCATGGTGTGGCGGGCATCCGGCGCGAGGGTCACGACGTCATCCATCACATTCGCCGTTTCGATGCACAGCATCCGCTGCCAGCCGTCGTTGTCCATGTCGCTGAACGCGGCGGCGCGGTCGATCCAAGGGTTCCAGATGACCGCCGTGCGTGAGCCGGTAGCGGTCAGCACGATACGCCGCTCCCAGGCCGGATCGACGATGCTCAGTTGCGGCGGAGCGTCGAGGTAGATGCGGTCGGTTTCCCCGGCAAAACGCAGGTCGCCTTGCTGGGTGTGCGTCTTCCAGTCATCCAGGGTCTCGATGTAGTTCAGGCCGTCCACGCCTTCGACGCGTACGTTGCGCACATCGCTGACGGCGAAATAGCTGTGCAGCGCCTGGCTGATGCTGACGGTGTCGGTGCCACGGTTGTGGCTGGTCAGGCTGATGTGCAGCTGATCGTCGAGGCGCAGGGTCAGGGTCAGGTCAACCTGATGCGGCCAGCCTGGAAAGCCGCCTTCAGGATAGGGCAGAGTGAACTCGACCTTCAGGCTTTCACCCTCGGTTTCGATACCGCCCAGCTCCCAGTCCATCGCCCGGACAAACCCGTGAGCGGCCGCCGGCTCTTCGCTGACGCGCATGGCCTGCACGCTCTGCGGGTTGCGGGCGAAGACGCCGAACCACGGCCAGCACACCGGCACGCCGGCGCGGATGCTCTTGCCGGTCTTGAACACGGCCTTGTCGTTCAGCCAGATCAGCGGCGGCTGGCCGTCAACCTGATAACTGAGGATGTGCGCGCCTTGCTGGGCCACCAGCACTTCGGCCTGACCGTGGCGGATGCGCCAGCAGTTCAGTTCATCCAGTTTCACGGCTTCAACGTTGGGCGTGTTCATGGGACAACTCTCGAATCAGCAACTTGGGACGACTATCGACCTTCAAACGGCCGCGAGGTTTAACGTGCGCGTGGCGGAACCGAACGGGTGCGACCGCTGCCGTCGATGGCCACGAACACGAACACCGCTTCGGTCACTTTACGCCACTCGCTGGACAGCGGGTCGTCGCTCCACACCTCGACCATCATCTGGATCGAGCTGCGGCCGATTTCCAGGGTCTGGGTATAGAAGGACAATTGCGCGCCGACAGCTACCGGCACCAGGAACGCCATGCGGTCGATGGCAACGGTCGCGACACGGCCACCGGCGACGCGGCTGGCCATTGCGGTGCCGGCCAGGTCCATCTGCGCCACCAGCCAGCCGCCGAAAATATCGCCGAAGCCGTTGGTTTCGCGGGGAAGCGCGGTGATTTGCAGGGCCAGGTCGCCTTGCGGGATCGGATCTTCTTGTTCGAGCTCTATCATGCCGGGGGTGCCTCTGACCCGTGACTCTTCGTTGGGTATTGCTGGTGGTAGCCGTCTTCAGGAAAAACGATTCAGCACCGAACATACTACGTTCGTCACGTTTTCCATAAGGCAACTAAAGGGGAAACTCTGCGAAACCGACTGGTTCAACGCGATAAGGCGGCCAGCAACGTTTTCGCACAGCAACCCCTTACAAGCCGGAGCAGGATTGCGAGTATATCGGTCGGTAGACTCCGCGACGACCATCCGGTTCTCATTTCGACCGTCAAATACGCGCCTCTATGTGCTTTTTCGAACAATTTGCTATGGTGCCGAACCTGCCCGAGCCACAGCCAGCGTTGTTGTGGCGGCAGATCCGACTATAAGAGAAGACCTTGCCATGACCACAGCGCCCTCGAGCATCGCGCAGCCGGACCAACCCGCACGACCCTTGACCCGCAATGACTACAAGACTCTGTCGCTATCGGCCCTGGGCGGTGCGCTGGAGTTCTACGATTTCATCATTTTCGTGTTCTTTGCCACCGTGGTCGGCAAATTGTTCTTCCCCGCCGACATGCCCGAGTGGCTGCGCCTGATGCAGACCTTCGGCATCTTTGCCGCCGGCTACCTCGCGCGGCCGCTGGGCGGGATCGTGATGGCGCACTTCGGCGACCTGCTGGGGCGCAAGAAGATGTTCACCCTGAGCATCTTCATGATGGCCGTGCCGACCCTGATCATGGGCCTGCTGCCGACCTATGCGCAGATCGGCATGTGGGCGCCGATCCTGCTGCTGTTGATGCGCGTGATCCAGGGCGCGGCGATTGGCGGTGAAGTGCCGGGGGCATGGGTCTTCGTTTCCGAACACGTGCCCGGAAAGCATGTCGGCTATGCCTGCGGCACCCTGACCAGCGGCCTGACGGCGGGCATCCTGCTGGGTTCGCTGGTCGCCACCGCGATCAACAGCATTTATACGCCGGTGGAAGTTTCGGATTACGCCTGGCGGATTCCGTTCCTGCTCGGCGGCGTGTTTGGCCTGTTCTCGGTCTACCTGCGCCGCTGGCTGCACGAAACCCCGGTATTCGCCGAACTGCAACAGCGCAAGGCCCTGGCCGAAGAAGTGCCGCTGCGCGCAGTGCTGCGTGACCATCGTGGCGCCATCGCAGTCTCGATGCTGCTGACCTGGTTGCTGTCCGCCGGCATCGTCGTGGTGATCCTGATGACCCCGACCGTGCTGCAGACGGTCTATCACTTCTCGCCGACGATGGCGCTGCAATCCAACAGCCTGGCCATCGTCTTCCTGAGCCTGGGCTGCATCATTTCCGGCGCGCTGGCAGATCGCTTCGGTGCTGGTCGCGTGTTCGTGTTCGGCTGCCTGGGTTTGCTAGCCAGCTCATGGACTTTCTATCACAGCCTCGCCGATCACCCGGACTGGCTGTTCCCGCTGTATGCGCTGACCGGCTTCCTGGTCGGCACCATCGGCGCGGTGCCGTACGTGATGGTCAAGGCGTTCCCGCCGGTGGTGCGCTTCAGCGGTCTGTCCTTCTCTTATAACGTCGCCTACGCGATTTTCGGCGGCCTGACCCCGATGGTGGTCAGCCTGCTGCTGAAAGAAAGTGCGATGGGGCCTGCCTATTACGTGGCGGTGCTGTGCGGGATGGGGATCCTGGTCGGCGCCTGGCTGTGGAGCAAGGGTCGGTAATTCATCCCACACGTCCGGTTACATCTGAAAGGCCAGCCTTCCGACAGGGATGCTGGCCTTTCATCCAATTGTCATATTTCAGCCATAGAGTGTTCACACGGCCTGCTGATACTTGGCCCCGACTTAACACCCCCTATCTGCTAGGAGTAAGGCATGAAACTGAAGCGTTTGATGGCGGCAATGACTTTTGTCGCTGCTGGCGTTGCGACCGCCAACGCGTTCGCCGCTGTTGACCCGTCGATCCCGAGCTACACCAAGACCACTGGTGTGTCGGGCAACCTGTCCAGCGTCGGCTCCGATACCCTGGCCAACCTCATGACCTTGTGGGCCGAGAACTACAAAAAAGAATACCCGAACGTAAACATCCAGATTCAGGCCGCTGGCTCCGCCACCGCGCCACCTGCGCTGACCGAAGGCACCTCCAACCTGGGCCCGATGAGCCGCAAAATGAAGGACACCGAACTGGCGGCCTTCGAACAGAAATACGGCTACAAGCCAACCGCTATCCCGGTTGCCGTGGACGCCCTGGCTGTCTTCGTACACAAGGACAACCCGATCCAGCACCTGACCATGGAACAGGTTGACGCAATCTTCTCGTCCACCCGTCTGTGCGGCGCCAAAGCCGAAGTCAAAACCTGGGGCGACCTGGGCGTGACCGGCGACCTGGCCAACAAGCCGGTTCAACTGTTCGGCCGTAACTCGGTATCCGGCACCTACGGCTACTTCAAGGAAGAAGCCCTGTGCAAAGGCGACTACAAGCCTAACGTCAACGAACAACCAGGTTCGGCTTCGGTCGTGCAGTCGATCAGCTCCTCGCTGAACGGCATCGGTTACTCGGGCATCGGCTACAAGACCGCCAGCGTGAAAACCGTTGCTCTGTCGAAGAAAGGCAGCACCGAGTTCATCGAAGACAGCGAAGAAAACGCCCTGAACGGCAAGTACCCACTGTCCCGCTTCCTGTACGTTTACGTGAACAAGGCCCCGAACAAGCCTCTGGCCCCGCTGGAAGCCGAGTTCGTGAAACTGGTTCTGTCGAAACAAGGCCAGGAAGTGGTAGTGAAAGACGGCTACATCCCACTGCCGGCCAAGGTTGCTGCAAAAGCACTGGCTGACCTGGGTCTGCAGGAAGGCGGCGCTGAAGTCGCAAAAAAGTAACAAACTGAGTCAGGGGTGAACCCCGCCTGACTCCCGTGTGGGGCCCGGCCCGCAAGCGGCCCGGCCCCCACACTCCCCGAATTCTTTTATCCACTGCCAGTGCCCTGCTGGCGGCGGATTTGGTGCGTCACTGCATTGTCATCTTTCTGTCATACAGGATCGCTAGGGTGTGCGCATGAATGATCTGGCCAATTCCAAAATGACTACGAACCCTCCCAAGCGCATTGATTTCAATACGCCTGAGTTGCAACGCAAGCGCCGCATTCGCGCGCTCAAGGATCGCTTCACCCGTTGGTACGTCCTCGTCGGCGGTCTGGCGGTGCTGGCAGCCATCACCCTGATCTTCTTCTTCCTCGCCTACGTCGTCGCGCCCCTGTTCAAGGGTGCCGAACTGACCGCGAAAGACGCCATCACCCCGGCCTGGATGCAGGACGCCGGCAAGCCACTGATGATTTCGCTCGAAGAGCAGAATCAGGTGGCCATGCGCGTTTCCGACAAGGGCCAGGCGCTGTTCTTCGATATCGACAGTGGCGCTGAATTGAAGCGCGTCGATCTGCCGTTGCCGGCAGGCGCCAGTGTGACCTCCATCGGTGAAGACCAGCCGGGCCATCCGCTGGTGGTCGTGGGCCTGTCCAACGGTCAGGCGCTGGTGTTCCGTCACACTTATAAAGTCAGCTACCCGGAAGGCAAGAAAACCATCACCCCGGCGATCGAGTTCCCGTACGGCGAAGCGCCGATTGCGTTGAACGAGAGCGGCGGTGCGCTGGAGCACGTCAGCCTCAACGCCACCGACTCGACCCTGATGCTGGTCGGCTCCACCGGTTCGCAACTCAATGTGCTGTCGCTGACCAGCGAAGAAAACATGATGACCGGCGAAGTCACCAACGAGCAGAAGCGTATCGATCTGCCGCAGATGACCGAGCCTGTGAAAAACATCTTCGTCGACCCGCGCCAGCAATGGCTGTACGTGGTCAACGGTCGCGCCCAGGCCGACGTGTTCAGCCTGCGCGACAAGAGCCTCAACGGTCGCTACAAACTGCTGGAAAACGCTGACGCGCAAGTCACTGCCGCCACTCAACTGGTGGGTGGCATCTCGCTGATCGTCGGTGACTCCACCGGCGGCCTGGCCCAGTGGTTCATGGCCCGTGACACCGATGGCGAACTGCGCCTGAAGCAGATCCGCACCTTCCAGATGGGCAAGACGCCGATCGTTGAAATCACCGCCGAAGAGCGCCGCAAGGGCTTCGTTGCCCTGGATGCTTCCGGCAAGCTCGGCGTGTTTCACAGCACCGCGCACCGCACCTTGCTGGTCGATCAGGTGGTCGAAGGCCAGGGCCTGTTCGGTCTGTCGCCACGGGCCAACCGTGTGATCGTCGAAGCCGGCGGCAAGCTGCAACCGCTGCTGCTCGACAACCCGCACCCGGAAGTGTCGTGGAGCGCGCTGTGGAGCAAGGTCTGGTACGAGAACTACGACGAACCTAAATACGTCTGGCAATCGACCGCCGCCAACACCGATTTCGAACCGAAACTGAGTCTGTCGCCACTGACCTTCGGCACTCTGAAAGCCGCGTTCTACGCGATGCTGCTGGCTGCACCGCTGGCGGTTGCCGCGGCGATCTACACCGCGTACTTCATGGCCCCGGGCATGCGCCGCAAGGTCAAGCCGGTGATCGAATTGATGGAAGCGATGCCGACGGTGATCCTCGGCTTCTTTGCCGGCCTGTTCCTCGCGCCGTATGTGGAAGGGCATCTGCCGGGCATCTTCAGCCTGCTGATGCTGCTGCCGATCGGCATCCTGGTGGCCGGTTTCACCTTCAGCCGCCTGCCTGAATCGATCCGCCTGAAAGTCCCGGACGGCTGGGAAAGTGCACTGTTGATCCCGGTGATCCTGTTCGTGGGCTGGCTGTCGCTGTACATGAGCCCGTTCATGGAGAACTGGTTCTTCGGCGGTGACATGCGCATGTGGATTTCCCACGACCTGGGCATCACCTACGACCAGCGCAACGCACTGGTGGTCGGTCTGGCCATGGGCTTCGCGGTGATCCCGAACATCTACTCGATCGCCGAAGACGCCGTGTTCAGCGTGCCGCGGGGCCTGACCCTGGGCTCGCTGGCCCTCGGTGCCACGCCGTGGCAGACCATGACTCGTGTAGTGATCCTGACCGCCAGCCCGGGCATCTTCTCGGCCCTGATGATCGGCATGGGCCGTGCAGTCGGCGAGACCATGATCGTGCTGATGGCCACCGGCAACACCCCGGTCATGGAAATGAACCTGTTCGAAGGCCTGCGCACCCTGGCGGCCAACGTCGCGGTGGAAATGCCGGAGTCGGAAGTCGGCGGCAGCCACTACCGCGTGCTGTTCCTCTCGGCGCTGGTGCTGCTGTTGTTCACCTTCGTCATGAACACCCTCGCGGAACTGATTCGTCAGCGTCTGCGCAAGAAATACTCGTCGCTTTAAGAAAGGTAGAAGTCTGTGAAACAGAACTCCCTGAATGGATGGTTCAAGAGCGGCGCCCCGGGCGTCTGGATCAGCGGTGGCGCGGTGTCCATCGCGGTCATCATGACCATTGGCCTGCTGGCGGTGATTGCCGTGCGCGGTCTGGGTCACTTCTGGCCGGCGGACCTGATCCACGCCAGCTACAACGTCCCGGGCCAGGGCAATCACCTGGTCATCGGCGAAGTGGTGCAGAAGGAAGAAGTGCCCCGCGCACGCCTGAAGAGCGCCGGCTTGCCGGTGCCTGACCAGGGCCCGGAATTCATGACCCGCGAGCTGATCAAGGTCGGCAACCGGGACCTGAACGGCAACGACTTCACCTGGATCGTCGGCGAGTGGCTGACCGACCAGAAGAACCCGCCGGAGCTGATGGCGCTGGAGCGTCGTGAGTGGGGCAACTTCTACGGCTACCTGGTCAACGTCAAACAGGACGGCAAGGTCATCGCCGAAGGCGAAGCGGCCTGGCCCGAGCTGCAGGCGCGAATCAACCGTGTGAACGGCCTCGCCGCGCAGCTCAAGACCCTGGAAAAAACCGACATCGGCGCGATCAACGCCGGTCTCGAGCGCATCCGTCTGCACGGTCGCAAGCTGGAACTGGAAGGCAAGCTCGACGCCACTGCGCAAGCGGACATGGACGCCGAACGTGCCGAGCTGAACGCCCGCTATCAGGACGTCGAAGCCCGCCTGGCCGATCTGCACGCGCAGTTCAACCGCGACGCCCTGACTGCTCGCGATGCCAACGGCAAGGAAATCGAAATCGGCCTGGGCAAAGTGGTTCACGCTTACCAGCCGAACGCCATGGGCACCTTCACCAAGGTCGGATTCTACTTCAGCAAGGTCTGGGAATTCCTGTCCGACGACCCGCGTGAAGCGAACACCGAAGGCGGGATTTTCCCGGCGATCTTCGGCACCGTGATGATGACCCTGATCATGGCGATGATCGTGACCCCGTTCGGCGTGCTGGCGGCGGTGTACCTGCGTGAATACGCCAAGCAGAACACCCTGACCCGGGTGATCCGGATCGCGGTGAACAACCTGGCGGGTGTTCCGGCCATTGTTTACGGCGTGTTCGGTCTGGGCTTCTTCGTCTATGTGCTGGGTGGCTCGCTCGACCGTCTGTTCTTCCCGGAAGCGCTGCCGGCACCGACCTTCGGTACACCGGGTCTGCTCTGGGCTTCGTTGACCCTGGCGCTGCTGGCGGTGCCGGTGGTGATCGTGGCCACCGAAGAAGGTCTGGCGCGCATCCCGCGTACCGTGCGTGAAGGCTCGCTGGCCCTCGGCGCGACCAAGGCTGAAACCCTGTGGAAGATCGTTCTGCCGATGGCCAGTCCGGCGATGATGACCGGCATGATCCTCGCCGTGGCCCGTGCCGCCGGTGAAGTGGCGCCGCTGATGCTGGTGGGTGTGGTGAAACTGGCGCCGTCGCTGCCCGTGGATGGCAACTACCCGTACCTGCACCTGGACCAGAAGATCATGCACCTGGGCTTCCACATCTACGACGTCGGTTTCCAGAGCCCGAACGTCGAAGCCGCACGACCGCTGGTGTACGCCACCGCGTTGCTGCTGGTGCTGGTGATTGCCGTGCTCAACCTGTCGGCAGTGTGGATTCGTAACCACCTGCGCGAAAAATACAAAGCATTGGATAGCTGATTTCCTGTGGGAGCGGGCTTGCTCGCGAAAGCGGTGGGTCAGGCAGCATTGATGTTGAATGTGCCGACCTCTTCGCGAGCAAGCCCGCTCCCACACTAGATTGCGTACAGCCGCACCATGCGGCAAACCGAACCGAATTTGTTAGCACAGGGGATCTCCCATGCAGCACGAAACACATACCCACGGCATCAACATGTCTGCCCTGGGCCGCGACAAGCAGAGCCTGAACCTCGAACAGGAAACCGTGGCCATCGAAGTGCCGGGCCTGAGCCTGTTCTACGGCGAGAAACAAGCGCTGTACGACGTCAGCATGAACATCCCGAAACAGCGCGTGACCGCCTTCATCGGCCCGTCCGGCTGCGGCAAGTCCACGCTGCTGCGTACCTTCAACCGCATGAACGACCTGGTGGACGGCTGCCGCGTCGAAGGCGCGATCAACCTGTACGGCAACAACATCTACCGCAAGGGCGAAGACGTGGCCGAGCTGCGTCGCCGGGTCGGCATGGTATTCCAGAAGCCTAACCCGTTCCCGAAGACCATCTATGAAAACGTGGTCTACGGCCTGCGCATCCAGGGCATCAACAAGAAGCGCATCCTCGATGAAGCCGTCGAGTGGGCACTGAAGGGCGCGGCCCTGTGGGACGAAGTGAAAGACCGTCTGCATGACTCGGCACTCGGCCTGTCCGGTGGTCAGCAGCAGCGTCTGGTGATCGCCCGTACCATCGCCGTGGAACCGGAAGTGTTGCTGCTCGACGAACCGTGCTCGGCCCTCGACCCGATCTCGACCCTGAAAGTCGAAGAGCTGATCTACGAGCTCAAATCCAAGTTCACCATCGTCATCGTGACCCACAACATGCAGCAGGCGGCGCGGGTGTCCGACTACACGGCGTTCATGTACATGGGCAAACTGGTGGAATTCGGCGACACCGATACCCTGTTCACCAATCCGGCCAAGAAGCAGACCGAAGACTACATCACCGGTCGTTACGGCTAGCAGACGCTGGTTGTCGCTCACTGAATTGACGCTCGCACCTTACCGGACGCTCCAAGGACGCCAACATGATTAGTAAAGAAGGCCTTACCCATCACATTTCCGCGCAGTTCAACGCCGAACTGGAAGAAGTGCGCAGCCACCTGCTGGCCATGGGCGGGCTGGTCGAGAAACAGGTCAACGACGCGGTCACCGCGCTGATCGAGGCCGACTCGGGCCTGGCCCAGCAAGTGCGCGAGATCGACGACCAGATCAACCAGATGGAACGCAACATCGACGAAGAATGCCTGCGCATTCTGGCCCGTCGTCAGCCGGCGGCGTCCGACCTGCGTCTGATCATCAGCATCTCCAAGTCGGTGATCGACCTGGAGCGTATCGGTGACGAAGCGACCAAGATCGCCCGTCGTGCGATCCAGCTGTGCGAAGAAGGTGAAGCACCGCGCGGTTATGTCGAAGTGCGTCACATCGGCGACCAGGTGCGCAACATGGTCCGCGATGCGCTGGACGCGTTTGCCCGCTTCGACGCCGATCTGGCGCTGTCGGTGGCGCAGTACGACAAGATCATCGACCGCGAATACAAGACCGCCCTGCGCGAGCTGGCGACCTACATGATGGAAGACCCGCGCTCTATCTCGCGGGTCTTGAGCATCATCTGGGTGCTGCGTTCGCTGGAGCGGATCGGAGACCACGCGCGCAACATCTCGGAGCTGGTGATCTACCTGGTGCGCGGCACCGACGTGCGTCACATGGGCCTCAAGCGCATGAAGGAAGAAGTTGAAGGAACAAGCGGCGAAACCGCTAATGTTCCGGGCGATGCTGACGATAAGTAAGATTGCCTGAGAAAAGCGCCCGGCCCTTTGGCCGGGCGTTTTTGTTTCTGCTTTTCATAGGCAGAACCGAATTAAAAAGCAGCACCCGCGAACGAAAAGTCCCGGCGTGACTGAAGAGTTTTGGCAATGTGCCATCAGCCAGCGTTATGCTTGCCGGGATTTTAATAGGGGTGTTGGATGAGCAAGATCAGTGTGTTGGTCGTGGACGATGCATCGTTCATTCGTGACCTGGTGAAAAAGTGCCTGCGAAATTACTTCCCGGGGATCCGCACCGAGGACGCCGTCAACGGTAAAAAAGCCCAGGCCATGCTGGCCAAGGAAGCTTTCGACCTGGTGCTGTGCGACTGGGAAATGCCGGAAATGTCCGGTCTCGAACTGCTGACCTGGTGCCGTGAGCAGGACAACCTCAAGACCATGCCGTTCATCATGGTCACCAGCCGTGGCGACAAGGAAAACGTGGTGCAGGCGATTCAGGCCGGCGTTTCCGGCTACGTCAGCAAACCGTTCACCAACGAGCAGTTGCTGACCAAGGTCAAGCAGGCCCTGAACAAGGTGGGCAAGCTCGACACCCTGATGAACAGCGCCCCGACCAAGTTGAACTCGGCGTTCGGCAACGACTCCCTGAGCGCACTGACCGGCGGCAAGGCTGCAGTGGTCGGCTCCGCGCCGTCTGCGCCTGCGGCCAATCCGTTTGCCAAGCCTGCCGCTGCCGCCCCGGCACCTGCCGCCGCGCCACAGCGTGGCCTGCTCAACAGCCCGCCGGTGAAAGCCCCGGCAGCCTCTGCTGCTCCGGCCAGTGGTCGTGGCCAGGGCCAGTTGCGCCTGCCAAGTGGCACCCAGCAATGCGTGATCAAGGCCCTGAGCATCAAGGAAGCGCTGCTGGTAGTGAAGCGCACCGACACCCTGCCGCAGATCCTCGACAGCGCCGTGCTTGATCTGGAGCAGGGCGACAACGCCGAAATCGCCCGCCTCAACGGTTACCTGCACGCCGTCGTTGCCCATGAGCCGAAACCCGACAGCGACTGGTTGCAACTGACCTTCCGCTTCGTCGACCAGGACGCGCAGAAGCTCGACTACATCTCCCGCCTGATCGCTCGCGGCACGGCGCAGAAGCACTTCGTTCCGGGCGCGTAAGCGTCGCGGGAAAAAGAAGACCGCCGCCTAACACAGGCTGCGGTCTTTTTTCATGCTGTGCCAAATTTGAAACATCTGTCGACTAGCCTGGTCTGCTTCAGCTGCTAGGCTCATTTCCAGGCCTTACTCGACAGAACTTTTGCCCATGCCCCTGCGCCTGCTGTTTTTCTGTGGTCTGTTCATGGCCTCCACCTCGACCGTGGCCATGACGATTTACAAATCCACCGATGCCAACGGAGTGGTTTCGTACAGCGACCGTCCGAGCAAAGGCTCCCAGGTGTTCGTGTTTCAGGACCGGATGGTCGAGAGGCTCGAGCGTCAGGTCTATCTCGACATCAAGAAGCAGAAGGGCACCGACGTAGTGTTCGTGCGCAACGACCTGTATGCACCGGTGGAGGTCGCACTGGCGTTCACCGGGATGAGTAACGTGCGTGGCGCGCCAACGGAAACGATCCGCCGGGTGCTGCCGGCGCGCAGCAACACGCGGCTGGCGTTGCTGACGGCGGTGTCCGGCGGCAAACCGTTGGTTTATACGCCGCAGTTCCAGTATTCCCTCGGCGACCCCGCTGGCGCCGCCCAGAGCTATCGCTATCCGTTTCCGTGGCGGGGCGGCCCCTTCCGCCTGAGTCAGGGCGCCAACGGCGACTACAGCCACTACGGGCCGAAGAACAAGTACGCGATGGACATCGCCATGCCGGTGGGCACGCCGATCATCGCGGCGCGGGCCGGGGTGGTGGTGAAGATCGAGAACTCGCAGAACGGGCGCGGCACCGATCCTTCCGGCAATTTCGTGCGGGTGCTGCACGACGACGGCACGATGGGTGTGTACCTGCACCTCAAGCAAGGGTCGGTGAGTGTGCGGGAGGGGCAGCGTGTGGCGGTGGGCAGTCCGCTGGCGCTGTCCGGCAACACCGGCAACAGCAGCGGCCCGCACCTGCACTTCGTGGTACAGCGCAATACCGGAGGGGGGCTGGTGTCGATTCCGTATCAGTTCAACCAGCCGCTGGGGGCGTTGCCCAACTTTGCGTTGGGCAAGCGGTAATCCCCGTCAGTCGAGCATCAGCACCTTGGCCAGAATGATCTTCGGGCCTTTCATCTTCTTGATGATGATGCGCAGGCCTTCGACTTCCAGTACTTCTTCCTCTTCCGGTACCCGTTTCAGGGTTTCGTAGATCAGCCCGGCGAGGGTTTCGGCTTCGATGTGGTCCAGGTCGATACCCAGCAGGCGCTCGACCTTGAACAGCGGCGTATCGCCCCGCACCAGCAGTTTGCCCGGCTGGTAGGCGAGGATGCCGCGCTCGGCCTTGCGGTGTTCGTCCTGGATGTCGCCGACCAGCACTTCCAGCACGTCTTCCATGGTCAGGTAGCCGATGATGTTGCCGTCGGCCTCTTCGACCACGGCGAAGTGCGAGCCGCCCTTGCGGAACTGCTCAAGCAGCTGCGACAGCGGCATGTGCCGCGACACGCGCTCCAGCGGGCGGGTCAGTTCGGCGAGGTTGAACGACTCGGGAATGTGGTCCAGCGCCGCCAGTTCCAGCAGCAGGTCCTTGATGTGCAGCAGGCCGACGAACTCCTTGCGCTCGCTGTCGTACACCGGATAGCGGCTGAACTTGTGGCGACGGAACATCGCCAGGATTTCTTTCAGCGGTGCGTTGAACTCGAGGGTGATCAGGTCTTCACGGGAGTTGGCCCAGTCGACCACTTCCAGTTCGCCCATTTCCACCGCCGAGGCCAGCACGCGCATGCCCTGGTCGCTCGGGTCCTGGCCACGGCTGGAGTGCAGGATCAGTTTCAGTTCTTCACGGCTGTAATGGTGCTCGTGATGAGGGCCGGGTTCACCCTGGCCAGCAATGCGCAGGATGGTATTGGCGCTGGCGTTGAGCAGGTAGATCGCCGGGTACATCGCCCAGTAGAACAGGTACAGCGGCACCGCCGTCCACAGCGACAGCAGCTCGGGTTTGCGGATCGCCCAGGACTTGGGGGCGAGCTCACCGACCACGATGTGCAGGTAGGAAATGATGAAGAACGCGGTAAAGAACGAGATGCCTTTGACCACTTCCGCCGACTGCACGCCGACCGCGCTCAGCAGCGGCTCGAGAATGTGCGCGAACGCCGGCTCACCGACCCAGCCCAGGCCGAGGGAGGCGAGGGTGATACCGAGCTGGCACGCCGAGAGGTACGCATCGAGCTGACTGTGCACCGTGCGCAGGATGTGCCCGCGCCAGCCGTGCTGCTCAGCGATGGCTTCGACCCGGGTCGAGCGCAGTTTGACCATGGCGAATTCCGCCGCAACGAAGAAGCCGTTGAGCAGAACCAGGATCAGAGCGAAAAGAATCATGCCGAAATCGGCGAATATTGTTGCGAGGGACAAGCCAGGGGAAGGGTCCATGATGGAGTTTTGCGGGTTCCGTGTGATTCGTAAGAGAGAAGAAATCGCGCCTGAAAGGCAGGCGCAAGTCAGCCAATGTAGCGGCTGACCTGGCGATTGCCTAGTCCGGCATTACTCAGCGGCGCTGATGAGCCGTGCCTGGGCGACCTGCGCCGGGGCGAAATGGCAGGTGAACGTGCTGCCGTGACCGGGCACGCTGCTGATTTCCATCCGCGCGCGGTGGCGCAACAACACGTGTTTGACGATGGCCAGGCCCAGGCCCGTGCCGCCGGTGTTGGAGTTGCGGCTGGAGTCGACACGGTAGAAGCGTTCGGTCAGGCGCGGCAGGTGTTTGCTGTCGATGCCGATCCCGGAATCCTGCACGCTCAGGTGTGCGCCCTGATCGTCGCCCCACCAGCGGATGCGGATATTGCCTTCGGCCGGGGTGTATTTGACGGCGTTGAACACCAGGTTGGAAAACGCGCTGCGCAGTTCCGCCTCGCTGCCCTTGAGCAGGATGCTGGCGTCGGCTTCCAGGGTGATTTTCTGATTCTTCGACCCCGAGAGCTGCTGTGCATCGCTCTTGATCGACTGCAACAGGGTGTCGATGTGCACCGGCTGGTTGTCCGACGGGTAATCGGTGGCTTCCAGTTTGGCCAGCAGCAACAAGTCGTTGAGCAGGGTCTGCATGCGTCCGCCCTGTTGCTGCATCTGCTGCAGGGCGCGGCTCCAGCGCGGGTTCACTTCCTCGACGTTGTCGAGCAGGGTTTCCAGATAGCCACAGATCACCGTCAGCGGGGTGCGCAGCTCATGGGAGACGTTGGCGATGAAGTCTTTGCGCATCTGTTCCAGCTGATGGATGCGCGTGACGTCGCGCACCAGCATCAAGTGTTCGTTGTTGCCGTAGCGCGTGAGGTACATCTGGATGCGCACGCGGTCGTTGGTCGGCGAGGGGATTTCCAGCGGCTCGGCGTAGTTTTCCTGCTCGAAGTATTCCTTGAAGCGCGGATGGCGGACCAGGTTGGTCACGGGTTGGCCGCTGTCTTGCGGGGTCTTGAGGCCGAGCAGGGTTTCGGCGGCGCGGTTCCACCATTCCAGGTTGCCGTCGCTGTCGAGCATGATCACCGCGTCTTTTAGCGCGGCGGTGGACTCCTGAACGCGGTCGATCACCGCTTGCAGGCGTCCGCGTACCCGCTGGTCGCGGCGTTGCAGGTGGTAGATGCTGTCGAACACCTCACCCCACAGGCCGTAGCCGTCGGGCGGGGCTTCATCGGGTTGGTGCAGGCGCAGCCATTCGTGAAGGCGCAGCAGTTGCTTGAGCGTCCAGGCCAGGTACAGGCCCAGTCCCGCCGCGAGGCTCCAGCCGTAGTAGCCGGTGATCAGGCCGATCACCAGGCAGCCGGTGACCAGCAACAGCATGTGGCGAATCAGGGTGCCATGCCAGTTTTGATTCACGGGAAATACGGTCCTTGTCAGCGAGTCTGGCGGTCGGCTCAGGCCTTGGTAGAGAACCGATAGCCGGTGCCGCGCACGGTTTGTACCAGATTTTCGTAGGCGTCGCCGAGGGCCTTGCGCAGGCGCCGGATGTGCACGTCGACTGTGCGCTCTTCAACATAGACGTTGCCGCCCCAGACCTGGTCCAGCAACTGGCCACGGGTGTAGGCGCGTTCCTGGTGGGTCATGAAGAATTGCAGCAGACGGTATTCGGTCGGGCCCATTTCGGCTGGACGGCCATCGATGGTCACGCGGTGGCTGATCGGGTCGAGCAGCAGGCCGCCGACTTCGATCGGCGCTTCGCCATCGGTCGGGCCGGCGCGGCGCAGCACAGCCTTGAGGCGTGCCACCAGTTCGCGTGGGGAAAACGGTTTGGTGATGTAGTCGTCGGCGCCGACTTCCAGGCCCTGGATCTTGTTGTCCTCTTCGCCCTTGGCGGTGAGCATGATGATCGGGATGTCCCCGGTCAGTTCGTCACGCTTGAGGCGGCGGGCCAGCTCGATGCCGGAGGTGCCGGGCAGCATCCAGTCGAGCAGGATCAGGTCCGGCTTGCGGTCGACGATAATGGCGTGCGCCTGCTGCGAGTTCTCTGCCTCGAGGCAGTCATAGCCGGCCATTTCCAACGCAACGGCGATCATTTCGCGAATGGGCGCTTCGTCGTCGACGATCAGAATGCTCCTGCCAACCATGCCTTAATCCTCTTGTCATTTAACTGTCTTGCGCCGCATTAGATAACGGAATTATTGCAGTCGTGTGACAGTATTTTAGTCCAGCGGCGATTGTGCAAATCCTGAACTAAGCTCTAAGTCCGAATCCTGACAACCACAAAAGAAGGTTTCCATGACTCAAATGACTGCTTCCTTTAAAGCTCTGCTGATGGCTGCTGCCGTGACGCTGCCCGGCCTTGCGATGGCCGCTGAACCGGCGATGATGAAAGACGGCATGATGGTCGATCACAAAGGCATGACCGTTTACACGTTCGACAAGGACGCTGGCGGCAAGTCGATGTGCAATGACAAGTGCGCCGACAACTGGCCTCCGATGATGGCGCCGGCCGGTGCGAAGGCGGAAGGCAAGTGGACGGTGATCAAGCGCGACGACGGCAAGATGCAGTACGCCTACGACGGCAAGCCGCTGTATACCTTCAAGATGGACGCCAAGCCGGGTGACATGATGGGCGACGGCAAGATGGACGCGTGGCACGTGGTTCACGAGCACAAGTAAGCCATCGCCAGTGAAACAGCATCGCGGCCCGCCGGCATTGCCTCGGGCCGCGATGCGTTGAGGTCAGCGCAACGCGTAATCCAGCACGATCCCGACGAAGATCGCCAGACCGGCCCAATGGTTGTGCAGGAACGCCTTGAAGCAACGCATCCGGTCCCGATCGCGGGTGTACCAGAACTCCCACGCATAGCACCCGGCCGCCACCAGCAGGCCGAGGTGGAACCACGTCCCCAACTCGAACTTCGTCCCGGCCAGCAACAGGCAGCCCAGTGACAGGGCCTGCAAGGTCAGGATGATCACCCGGTCCGCCTCGCCGAACAGGATCGCCGTGGATTTCACGCCGATCTTCAGGTCATCGTCGCGGTCGGTCATTGCGTAATAAGTGTCGTAGCCCACCGTCCACAGCAGATTGGCGATCCACAGCAGCCAGGCCGTCGCCGGCAGCTCACCGGTCTCGGCGGTGAACGCCATCGGCATGCCCCAGGAAAACGCCGCACCCAGCACCACTTGCGGGTAATAGGTGTAGCGCTTCATGAACGGGTAAGTGAACGCCAGCGCCAGGCCACCCAGCGACAGCCAGATCGTCGCGGCGTTGGTGCACAGCACCAGCAGGAAACTCACACCCATCAGCAGGGCGAAGAACACCAGTGCCTCTTTCGAACTGATCCGGCCGGCGGCCAGCGGGCGTTCGGCGGTGCGCTTCACATGGCCGTCGACCTTGCGGTCGGCCCAGTCGTTGATCACGCAGCCGCCGGCACGGGTCAGCACCACGCCGAGGACGAAAATCACGACGTTGGCCAGCGACGGCGAACCTTTGCCGGCAATCCACAGCGCCCAGAGCGTTGGCCACAGCAGCAGATAGATGCCGATCGGCTTGTCCATGCGGGTCAGCTGGATGAAGTCCCAGGCGCGCGGGTTCAGGCGATTCAGGGATTTGAGCAGGCTTTGATACATCAGCAGTTCTCCGGACGGGCGCGGACGGCTTCCCACAGCGTAGGCAGGAAAATCTCCGCCACCAGTACGCTCAAGGCACCACGGTCGAAACGCGAACGACGACCCCACAACCCGGGAGCCCGGGAATGCTCGGGCAGCCAGTGTTCCGGGTAATGGCAGACTTCTATGGCGCGGCGCTGAAACGCGTGATCGCAGAACAGCAGTTCGCCCAGTGAGCGGCTGCCCAACTCATCCATATGCAAGCCGTCGCCCTGCAAGGCACTGCGCGACGCCACGCTGCGGGCGAACACCCAGGCCTCACCATGACCGCGCAGATACACCTCGCGCACCCAGCCTTCGCTGCCTTCGGCCAGGTCCAGCGCCGCGCATTCGTCGTCGCGCAGGGTCTGCCAGCCTTCGAACAGCGGCGTGACGCTGAAGCCGTCATCGGACAGGCGGGTCAGACGGCGGGTCAGGGAGCCTTCGTCGAACAGCCAGTCGAGCGTGGACGTGTCGGGGAGGGGTGTCAGGTGGCTTTGCGGGCGCCACAACGGGGCGTTTTTGAGTTGCACAATGAGTCATTATTGGCAGCAAATGAGGCGGCGAGCTTACCATGGCGCACCGCGAATTTGATTGATCCGGGCCGCCATTGCGCCGAACAGGCTTGCATCTGGCCGGTACCATCAGTACAAAACGCCCTGAGCCGGATGGCAGTGCTGCACCATCGACCGTCCGCGCCGGCTAAAGCCTGAATCCTGAGGAAGTACCTGAATGAAAAAGTGGCAATGTGTGGTCTGCGGCCTGATCTATAACGAAGCCGACGGCTGGCCGGATGACGGCATTGCGCCGGGCACCCTGTGGCAGGACGTGCCGGAAGACTGGCTGTGCCCGGACTGCGGCGTCGGCAAGATGGACTTCGAAATGATCGAAATCAACTGAGAAAACACTGAGGAGTAGGGCATGAGCGCACCTGTCGTAATCGTTGGCACCGGGCTTGCGGGTTACAACCTGGCCCGCGAGTTTCGCAAACTCGATGGCGAAACCCCGCTGCTGCTGATTACCGCCGATGACGGTCGTTCCTACTCCAAGCCGATGCTGTCCACCGGTTTCGGCAAGAACAAGGACGCCGACGGCCTGAGCATGGCCGAACCGGGCGCCATGGCCGAGCAGTTGAAGGCCGAGATCCGCACCCACACCCGCATCAGCGGCATCGATCCGGGCCACAAGCGCCTGTGGATCGGTGAGGAAGCAGTGAGCTATCGCGACCTGATCCTCGCCTGGGGCGCCGAAACCGTGCGTGTGCCGATAGAAGGCGATGGCGGGGATCTGGTATTCCCGATCAACGATCTCGAAGACTACGCACGTTTTCGCGCGGCGGCGGCAGGCAAGCGTCGGGTGTTGCTGCTTGGCGCCGGTCTGATCGGCTGCGAGTTCGCCAACGATCTGATTCTCGGCGGCTACGAGGTGCAACTGGTAGCGCCGTGCGAGCAGGTGATGCCGACCCTGTTGCATCCGTCCGCTGCCGCAGCGGTGCAGGCCGGGCTGGAAAGCCTGGGTGCGCGTTTCCACCTCGGCCCGGTGTTGACCCGCCTGCAAAAAGTTGCCGATGGACTGGAAGCCCACTTGTCCGACGGTCAGGTCATCCCGTGCGATGTGGTGGTGTCGGCCATTGGCCTGCGCCCACGGATCGATCTGGCAGCGGCTGCCGGCATCCAGACCAACCGCGGTGTGGTGGTCGACCGTCATCTGCAAACCTCTCACGCCAATATTTACGCCCTGGGCGACTGCGCCGAGGTCGAGGGGCTGAATCTTCTGTACGTCATGCCCCTCATGAGTTGTGCGCGAGCGCTGGCACAGACCCTGGCCGGCAACCCGACCGTGGTGAACTACGGACCGATGCCGATCACCGTGAAAACCCCGGTCTGCCCGCTGGTGGTTTCGCCGCCGCCACGGGGCCGCGAAGGCGTCTGGACCGTCGAAGGGCAGGGCGCCGACGTCAAGGCGCTGTGTCACGACGCGCAAGGGCAATTGCTCGGTTACGCCCTGACCGGCGCGGCGGTGATGGAAAAACTCGCGCTGAACAAACAGCTTCCGGCCTTGCTGGCGTAAATACCGGTCGTTCTGTCGGAATCACCCCGCTTTTGCCCCCACAAAGGTCGCGGGGAGACTGGCGCCGCCCTTATCCGCGTGCCATTCTCACTCCCGTCTGCCGCAGAGTAGAGCCTGCGGCGCCTTGGGCGCTGTTCCAACGAGAGCAGCACGGACATAACAACAAAAAACCGACTCAAAGGGGCTTCACTAATGCGTAAACCAGAACTCGCCGCTGCAATCGCTGAAAAAGCGGATCTGACCAAAGAGCAGGCCAACCGCGTTCTCAATGCCGTCCTCGAAGAAATCACCGGCGCCCTGCACCGCAAGGACAGCGTCACGCTCGTCGGCTTCGGCACCTTCCTGCAACGCCATCGCGGTGCCCGCACCGGTAAAAACCCGCAAACCGGTGAACCCGTCAAAATCAAGGCCAGCAACACTGTTGCGTTCAAGCCGGGCAAGTCGTTGAAAGACAGCGTCAATCCATAATTACGGCGCATCCCTGAATAGCGGGGAGAACCGTAATAAAAAATGGGCACACCGATTGCGGTCGGGTGCCCATTTTTTGTGTCTGGAGAATCCCGAGGCCGCAGGTTCTCTTCTGGCCTTCATTGATGTATCGATCGAGCTTTCTTTGTCTTGATATGCATACGTTATAAGTCATTATCCTTGTTATTGTCTAGATATCTAGGCGTTGCTGATGTTTCATGTATCGTAGGTATTGCTTAAATCCAATGTCTTTAAATTGAGACATAAGGTTCGTTTCGTTCGTTATTGACCAGATATACGTACGCAGGGTTGGCGTTGGCTTTCATGCAGGTCGACCCTTCTGCAATGTCTAGTATTGAATACACACACTTCGTGAATTGCACATTCGCTCCAGGAATTCAGACACTATGCGCCTCCAAGCCATGACCGACGATGCGATTGCCAGTGCCATTGGTGCCCGGCTCCAGGAATTGCGCCTGAAGAAAAATCTCAGCCAGGAGCATGTCGCCAGGGAGGCCGGCATCAGCCGCCAGACCCTGATCAATCTTCTCCATGGCAAAGGCACTCTGGTGAATCTGCTGGCCGTGCTGCGTGTCATCGGCGAGCTGGAAAGAGCGGCCTCGCTCGTGGAGCCCGTTCGACCGAGCCCGTTGCAGGTAATCAAGATGGCCGGAACCCGGCGTATGCGGGCAACCGGCACGCGGGTGGTGGGCAAGGCCTCGGCGGGGAGTGCAGGCGAGCCAGTGTCCGGCAGCGAAGTCAAAAAGGAGGTTGATTGGTGATTACGGCAAAGGTCTATCTCTTCGAGCGGTTTGTCGGGGGGCTGCTCTGGGATGAGGGAACCCGGCTGGGTTTGTTCGAATACGATCCTGAATTCGTCAAGACCGGTATCGAAATCTCACCTATCCATATGCCATTGGCCGCCAATCAGACATACGCCTTTCCCGGCCTGAACCGGGAAACCTATAAGGGCCTTCCGGCCATCCTGGCGGACTCCTTGCCGGACGATTTCGGTAACGCACTGATCGATGCCTGGCTCGCCAAGGAGGGCCGTGACAAAGCGACGTTCACCCCGGTTGAAAGGGTCCTGTATCAGGGTTCGCGCGGAATGGGCGGGCTCGAATACCGGCCCGCTCTCAGCGGTTCTGTAAATGCCAGCGAACGTATTCAGATTGATGCGCTGGTAGAGCTCGCCAGCGAAGTGCTCTCGCAACGGGAAAGCCTGGCCGATCGCCTCGCCCATCACGACACCGAGGTCGATGACGAGGCACTGAAGCGTTTGATCCAGGTCGGTACCAGCGCTGGCGGTGCCCGGGCCAAAGCGGTTATCGCGATGAATGCGGCTGGCGAGATCCGCTCGGGGCAAGTCAGGGCGCCAAAAGGGTTTTCCTATTGGCTGCTGAAGTTCGACGTTGCCAAGAACACCGACGTCCTGGCCGATTCGCAAGGCTTCGGCCGCGTGGAGTACGCCTATTCGCTCATGGCCAAAGCTGCCGGCATTACCATGAGCCCGTGTGAATTGCTGGAAGAGGGTGGTCGCGCGCACTTTCTGACCAAACGCTTTGATCGTACCGATGATGGAGAAAAGATCCACATGGCCACTCTGTGTGCCATGGATCATGCCGACTACAAACAGCCGGGCGGCTACTCCTACGAGGAGGCGTTCGGGGTCATGCGGGTTCTTGGTTTGCCGCGCCGTGACGCCGTAGAGTACTTCCGCCGCATGGTTTTCAATGTGGTGGGCCGCAATCAGGATGACCACACCAAGAACACCAGCTTCCTGATGGATCGGGCAGGCACCTGGTCTCTTTCCCCGGCCTATGACGTTTCCTGGTCGTACCAGCCCGGCAGCTTTTGGGTGGCTACCCACCAGATGACGATCAACGGCAAGCGCGACAACTTCGAACTAGCGGACCTGGAGGCGGTGGCCGGACAGATCCGGGGCATCGACGCGCCGGCCATCATCAAGGAGGTTTGCGCGGCGGTTAAACGCTGGCGCGAAATAGCCGGGTCCGTAGGCGTTGCCCCGCGATTGATCGAAGAGATCGAGAAGACGCATCGTCTCTATCTCGGTGAGGCATTTGTCTGATCAGGTAGAGAAGAAGTACCGGGTCATGTGAAAGAAAATCGGTGCAGCGAAGCTGATCGGCGTCATCCAGAACATGCAACCACCGATCAGCTGTCGTTGCTACCGGTAGACGGCGCTCGATAATCGGGTGACCGCAGATACTGCTTTTAGCAGTTCACCCATAGGTAGCCAATACCATCTTGGCAAACTCGTTCTTGCTTGGCTGGTGCCCATAGGATTTCAGGTATTGACGCCACTCGGACTCGAGTATGGGGCTTTCGTATTCGCCCTCCGTCGCCAGATGTGTAGCTGCATCGTCTATCAGGGCCTGGGTGTAATGTTTCGAGGATTTGTTTGTACTGGCTTCCGAAGTTGAAATGAACGGTCCCGCCACTGTGAGAAGCAAGCCGATACCCGTCAGCATTGAGAACTCCAGGGGGCCACCGTTCACCAGGCATCCAATACCAACGCAGCCTTCTGCTCGAACAGAGGTGCTGGTTGTGAGCGTCAGCATGACAACCAGTGCGCATCCAATCCCCGATATTGATTGTTTATTGTGTCTACCGCTCATGTTGGTTTTAAAGCTCCCTTTATTGCTTACAAATCCCTTTGTGAAGCGATTGCACATGGCAAGTGACTGGAGGGTGTTTGTGATGCCTTACCAGCTCCCGAAGGGGATGCCGTATTTTTCGATGTAGGTTTTGGATGCGTCTTTGAGAGGTCGATGTTGACCTCCGGATTTACCGTCATAGGGACCTTTGGGGTTGATAGTTCCTTCGACTCGGGTAATTTCGACTGACTTCAAGCACGGCCCGCTTAGCCACACCTTGGCAATGCCGCCAGGCGCCAAGCCGATACCTATGCGATCGCGGTAGTCCGTGATCCATTTGCCATCCAGTCTGCAGTACGCCTTTTCCGGTTTGCGCATGATTTCCCGCGCAGACTCGGGAATCACAATGTAGGCCTCATAAGTTTGAGGCTCAGCCAGTGATTGCCATCGCACATAGATCAAGCGGGGAAGATCGGCACCGGTGACGTCACGTCCGGCGCCGCTGCCGGGGCTGTCAGGCCAGCCTGCGGGCTTGCCCTTGTTGTCGGCGGGGGTGTTCACCGAGGCAATCCCGGCGCCGGCGCGTTTGAACACACGTTCACGGATATCCACCACGTCGGCCGTTTCAATCCAGACCTCCATGTAGGCGGGTGCTCCGAAGCCGAGATACCAGGGCCGTTTGGTGATCGGTTGTGCATGACTTTGAGTGCAAAGCACCAACAGCAATCCGAAGACGAACCCCGTGTGTTTTTTGACGGGCCGAGTGAATTTATTCATGGGGGTGCACCACTCGTTGTTTGTTCTTTGTTGGGCGGTTGATAAAAACAACGCTCCAGTCGCTGTTGTTGAAATCTTTGGCTGCGTTCCAGTGCGCAGAAAGATGGATATAGCGGCTGCGTAACAAAGCCCGTTCTTTGATGGTCAGTCCCTCAACGGATGAATTTCCAAGCGCATAAGCCTCAAGCTTGGTGTAGATCGGGATCAGTTCCTCAGGCAGCGAAAGTTTTGAATCGTTTTCGTCAATCGCTTCAAATGGCACACCATGTCTGACTCCAAGCTCACGCATGATGCGTAGATACACCAGCGACAACTCACCGTGTACCGGGCGTTCAATCATGGCCGCAGCATAAACCCGCTTCTGGGGATCCGGTGTGGATCTGCCCCTTTCCAATCGTTGAATTACAGGGGTCTCCCAGAGTGCAACCCGCAGTTGATTGCCTGGAGCGTCATCTTCGATGACGCCTTTCGTATACCAGGCAAATGCCTCCTTTTCGGCAGCGACATAGGCTGCGCTACGGGTCGCTTCGTGGCTTCGCCTGATGGTGCTGCTGACCGGACTGCTCAACAGAAGTTTCTCCCTGGCTCTGGGCAGATAACCACCTCCCAGATCCGAGTGGGCGCCGGGTAATACCAGATCAATCTCACCCAGGCTGTTAAGGGCAAAGTTCTCGCGATATTCATCACGAGCCACCAGGTGCACCACTTTGCTGGCGCAACCTTCCGGCAGCTTCAAGTCCAGCCTGGGATTTCTGCTGTTAGCGCCTGTGAAGTCGAGCAACCATGGATTGGTGATTGCCGCGACGGTATCAAACAGACCAATGAAATTGATGCTGATACTTGATTGTGGATCCCAGTCAAAGCTACTTGCTAAAGACGGAGAGCCCGCTGGCAGCGCCTTTGCAAGAATACTGCGCTTGCCTTTGAGCACCTCGTTTGCGAAGTGCCGTGCAGCGGCGGCGCCTCGACTGAAACCGAAAATATCGAACTCGATTCTTTCTATTAGCGCGTTGGGATTGTTTTTTATCAGTGCCCGCATTTGCTTAATGATTTTTTCAGGGCTCTGCTCCACACGAGCCAGGACACCCGTTTCGCCTCGGCCGGTTGCCTGGGCGTAAAGTGAATCGCCTCCATCAGCTGTCGTACCAATGCCTTCGATGTATACGCGCAAGGAAGCCTGTTTCGTTTTTTCCGGCAGTACCTCGAACGCATGGTCCGTATACAGCTCATGCAACCGCACGATATTGCTCACATCATTGCCATAACTGTTATCCGGCGAGTTGCCATTTCCGTCATAGCCATAAGTGGCGCAGTGCTTCTGAATCTCTTCGGCTGCCTCCGCCAGATTGGCATCTGGCGCATAGCAAGCCGCGACCGTTTCGCTGTTGGCCTTGTTGTTCCCCGTCCCATCGAAAAACACGCCAATCCGCAACGTAATCCCGGCAGGCGTTTCATCCTCCAGCTCGACTTCTTCTTCCTCTTCTTCGAGCTCGCTTTCCTCTGGGGAGGGTTGCGAGGCGTTCGTCTGTCTTGCTGCCGGATTACCCGTGGCCTGCGACACAAAACGCTTGGCAGATTCATCCCTGGATACCTCGCCGCCCATCACAATCTCGGTACTGCTGAAGATCCCGCCCTCGTCGATCACGATGTGATGACCGCCTGCTTTCAGCGTGATGCTGGCGCCCGCATCCAGCACCACATTGGCACCGGCCTTGATCTGCACGTGCTGTCCCGCCTCGACGGCAATGACCTTGCCGACAGATGTCTGGCTGCTGCCCTGGATGCTTTCTCGTCGATCGCGTCCGACCTCCAGTCGACTGTCATGGAGGATCTGCCGCTCCATGTCGCGTTGGGCGCGCAGGTAAATCAGTTCCTGGCCGGCGCGGTCTTCTAGCGTCAGTTCGTTGTAGCCGCCGGTGTCGGGTGAGCTGCGACTGCGCAGCACGGTGCGGGTCTTGTGCTCTGGCAATCTGTAAGGTGCGGGCGTGAGTTTGTTGATCACGCAACCGGTAATCAGTGGTTGACCGGGGTCGCCCTCCAGAAAGGTCACCACGACTTCCATTCCGACGCGGGGAAGGGTCATTGCGCCAAAACCGTTTCCGGCCCAGTTCGACGACACTCGTACCCAACAACTGCTGCGTTCGCAGTTCAGCTCGGCCCGGTCCCAATGGAATTCGATCTTCACGCGACCGAACTCATCGCAGTAGATCTCTTCACCTTTTGGCCCGGTTACCCGAGCCGTCTGGCTCACCAACGGAGGACGGCGCGCAGAGAGAGGCGGGCGGAAAACCACTTCGGCAGGAATGGCGCGGAAGCTGTTGCGGTATCCCTGGGTAAAACCGTCTGCGGAAGCGGTTTCGTGTGTGGCATGTTCCTCCAGAACTTGAGGTTGTCGCCCGGTGTGCGTGACCTCAAGTAATTGCCACAGTCCGTTGCATTGCTTGCGGGGATGTTCGGTCAATTCGAACAGGTGGCCACAGCGCAGGGTTGGCTGGTTGCTCTGACCCTCGGCCGTTTCATAATCGGCGCGATGGCGTTCCAGGGCCTGACGGGCAAGTTGTTTGCCGCGTTTTTCGTTCTCCATCGCCAGCGGATAGCGATAGTCCTCAAGTCCGGGTGTGAAATCGGCGACAAAGCGGCTTTCAAGCAACAGGTGCGGGCGCTTCAGGTCGTAGTCCCGACGGGTGACGCGGCTGGTACGTGTTCGGGCGTGCCAGGAAAACCGGTGGACCACCGGGTACTCCGCCACCATCGCGCTGTCGTGCCGGTAGGTTGTTGCGTGCAATGTCTGTAGGAACACCGTGTCATCGGTGAATACCAGCAAATGCCTCTCCACAGAGTGCTGGTGATGCCATGCGATGCCGTCTTCGGCGCACAGGCGCTGGATGAACTCGAAATCGCTTTCACCGTACTGGGTGCAGTACGCACGTGGTGGCAAGGTCTGGACATGGAACCTGAACGCATCGGCAAGGATGCCGTGACGTTTGAGCACTTGGGTGATGATTTGCGGGACAGTCTGGTTCTGGAAAATCTGTTGATCGTGACTGAACTGCAAATAGTGGAGGACCGGAACCAGTGTCAGGCCATAGTGCGACAGGCGCTTTCCCGACTCGCCGGCCTGTACGTCCTCGATGCACCCGTGAATACCCTCGCCATCCAGTCCGAAGCGCAGGAACGCCGGCTGACCAAGCAAAGGTTCCACGTCGAAATCATGAACCTCGCAGACCAGTTCTACCTTGATGGCATACAGCGTGCTGACGGCCTCGGAACCCTCGAAAGCCAACACCTTGAAGTCGTTGCGAACGGCGGGAATCTGCAGCGTAAAGCGCGCAGAACTGACAGCTCCAGACATACGCTTGTCCTTAAGCAGAGAGGGAAATTTAGCGTGATGTCGAAACCCTCCCTGGTCAGCGCACGCGAACATTGCCCGGCACGCTAACAAGGCGTGAAACAAATTTATGTAAGAAGAGTCCCTGGTTTAAGTCGGAACATTCCGCGTTGTAAAACAGCGCCAGGGTTGTGGGAAATGCCTGTGGGAAAGTGATTCAAGGCGATAAGGAAACCCTGCGATAGTCCTGTCTGTGCAGGTATTCCAACAATATTCAACATATGAATTGCCATCAATTTGATGGCACTTTTATTGTTTGCAGTTGTCGCCGGTCATTTGTTAATAGATGAGCGTGTATTTTCGGAAGCGTCCTACTTCAAATTTTTTCCGTTTTTGTCATGCTTTCATCCGTATTTATGGAACGGTCGTGCCATCACTGTTGATGGCTTTCACTGGGCGCTCTAGATCAATGCTTACGGGGCAGCAGGCCGAAAATGTGAAATATAAACCGATATCAGGGAAACCCCTGCGACATATAGGGCGATCTCCTACACACCCCAATGAACAGTTCGTCTTGTTGTTTAATCGGATGCTTGCTAGTGGCCATCATTGTGATTACGATGCGCGCACTTGAAAGAGCACACACTCAATTGGATGAGTTTCCCCAATGCTCTTCGATACTGTCCCCGCGCCGCTGCAACTCCAATAGGCGTACGACCGTAATCCAAATAAAGGCCATGGATGTCCTACTCAAGCAAACTTTCCGCCCATTACCTCGAACTCGCTAAAGTCTCTGTTTCCAAAGAGAATTTTGCGGGCGAAGACGTTCGTTTCTCGAGCGAATTCGAGGCGCTGGAAAGCGAGCTGGCCAAAGCTTCGTCGATGCACGAAAGCGGGCAGGTCGACTGGCTGAAAATCCGCGAAAACAGCGAAAACCTGCTGCGCACCCAATCCAAGGATCTACGTGTCGGCGCCTGGCTGACCTGGTCGCTGTACCAGCGTGAATCCTTCCCCGGGCTGCTCGCCGGCCTCGGTTTGCTGCACCACTTGTCGGAAAATAACTGGGCCGACGTTCACCCGCTCAAGCCCCGTACCCGGGCCGCCGCCATCGGCTGGCTGGTGCCTCGTCTGGAGCAGGTGATCACCGAGAACATTGCGATCAAGGAACAGCTGCCGATGTTCCGGCAGTTGTTCGAGCACCTGTCCGGTCTGGACGCGGCCTGCACCGAACATCTGGGCGATGACGCGCCGCTGTTGCTGCCGCTCTCCCGCCGCCTGAAAACCATGATCCAGCGCGCCGCCGACAACCAGCCGGCCCCCGGCGTGGTGGGTGCGGCGGTGGCGCAGGTCAAACAGGCCGCCAGCCAGTTGCTGGCGCCGGGCGCGCCGATCGACAACGAGAAAGAAGCCCACAAGGCCCTCCGCGCCCAGCAGGAAAGCGCCCGCCCGCTGTGCGCCTGGTGGCTCAAGCAGAAGGCTACCGACCTGCGCGCCCTGCGCCTCAATCGCACCTTGCTGTGGATGACCATCGACGCGGTCCCCGAGCGCAACGCCGAGCAGATCACCGTGCTGCGCGGCTTGCCGGTGGACAAGCTCAAGCAGTATCAGGACCGTTTTGACCAAGGCAAATACGCCGACCTGCTGGTGGAACTGGAGGCGAGCCTGGCGAAGGCGCCGTTCTGGTTCGATGGCCAGAGGATGGTCTGGGAATGCCTCCAGAACCTCAACGCCGAGCTGGCCATGCGCGAAGTGGAAATCCACTTCGCGCTTTTGATTCAGCGCCTGCCCGGCATCATCGAGCTGCGTTTCCATGACGGCGCGCCGTTCGCCGATCCGTCCACCCGGGCGTGGATCGCGGGCAACGTCATGCCGCACCTGCAAAGCGCCAGCGCGCCGCGCAAGGTCGAAACCGAGAACGTCGAAACCCAGCCGGCCTGGGAAAAGGCCCTGGAAGAAGTCCAGCCGATCCTGCGCAAGGAAGGCCTCAAGCCGGCGGTACAGATCCTCAAACAGGGTCTGCAATCGGCGCACGGCGGCCGCGAACGCTTCTTCTGGCAGTTCGCCCTCGCGCGGCTGTGCTTCCTGGCCAAGAAATACGAACTCGCCAAGAACCAGCTCGAAACCCTCGATCAGACATTACAGGACTCAGGCCTGCACGCCTGGGAGCCCGATCTTGCATTGGAAGTGCTGCACCTGCTGCACAGTTGCTGCGAGTTGCTGCCGCAGAACCATGCCGTACGTGAACGCAAGGAAGAGATTTATCGCAGGCTGTGCCACCTCGACCTCGAAGTGGTACTCGAATAGGCCCCAGGGCCACAACCGCAAGGAGAAAAGCCATGGCCAAAGAAGGCTCGGTAGCCCCCAAGGAACGCATCAACGTCACCTTCAAACCCGCCACCGGCGGTGCTCAGGAAGAGATTGAACTGCCGCTGAAGCTGCTGGCAATCGGTGACTACACCCACCGCAAGGACGATCGCAAGATCGAGGATCGCAAGCCGATCAGCATCGACAAGATGACCTTCGACGAAGTGCTGGCCAAGCAAGAGCTGGGTCTGACGCTGAGCGTGCCGAACCGTCTGCAGGAAGATGGCGAGGCCGACGAGCTGGCCGTGCAACTGCGCGTCAACTCCATGAAGGACTTCAACCCGGCCAGCCTGGTCGAGCAAGTGCCTGAGCTGAAAAAACTGATGGAACTGCGCGATGCGCTGGTGGCCCTCAAGGGCCCGCTGGGTAACGCACCTGCGTTCCGTAAAGCCATCGAAGGCGTGCTCGCCGACGACGAATCCCGCGGTCGCGTACTCGGTGAGCTGGGCCTGAACGCCGCAGCCCCGGACGCCTGAGCCCACAGCAGCCAAGGAAGCCAACACAATGAGCACTAGCGCAGCACAACAGAACGCCGCCGAAAACGGCGAATACAGCATTCTCGACAGCATCATCGCCGAAACCCGCCTGACACCGGACGACGAAGCCTACGACATCGCCAAGCGCGGTGTGTCGGCGTTCATCGAAGAGCTGCTCAAGCCGCAGAACAACGGTGAGCCGGTCAAGAAAGCCATGGTTGACCGCATGATCGCCGAGATCGATGCCAAGCTCAGCCGTCAGATGGACGAAATCCTGCACCACCCGGACTTCCAGGCGCTGGAATCGTCGTGGCGTGGCCTGCAACTGCTGGTCGACCGCACCAACTTCCGCGAAAACATCAAGATCGAAATCCTCAACGTCTCCAAAGACGACCTGCTGGACGACTTCGAAGATTCGCCGGAAGTGATGCAGTCGGGCCTGTACAAGCACATCTACACCGCTGAATACGGCCAGTTCGGTGGTCAGCCGGTTGGCGCGATCATCGCCAACTACTACCTGTCCCCAAGCTCGCCGGACGTGAAACTGATGCAGTACGTGGCCAGCGTATCCTGCATGTCCCACGCGCCGTTCATCGCCGCTGCCGGCCCGAAATTCTTCGGCCTGGAAAGCTTCACCGGCCTGCCGGACCTGAAGGATCTGAAAGATCACTTCGAAGGCCCGCAATTCACCAAATGGCAGAGCTTCCGTACCTCGGAAGACTCCCGCTACGTTGGCCTGACCGTTCCGCGTTTCCTGCTGCGTAACCCGTACGACCCGGAAGAAAACCCGGTCAAATCGTTCGTGTACAAGGAAAACGTTGCCAACAGCCACGAGCACTACCTGTGGGGCAACACCGCTTACGCGTTCGGCACCAAGCTGACCGACAGCTTCGCCAAGTTCCGCTGGTGCCCGAACATCATCGGCCCACAGAGCGGCGGCGCCGTTGAAGACCTGCCTCTGCACCACTTCGAAAGCATGGGCGAAATCGAAACCAAGATTCCTACCGAGGTTCTGGTTTCCGACCGTCGTGAATACGAACTGGCCGAGGAAGGCTTCATCTCCCTGACCATGCGTAAAGGCTCCGACAACGCGGCGTTCTTCTCCGCAAGCTCGGTGCAGAAGCCGAAGTTCTTCGGCATCAGCGCAGAAGGCAAGGCTGCAGAGCTGAACTACAAGCTCGGCACCCAGCTGCCGTACATGATGATCGTCAACCGCCTGGCTCACTACCTGAAAGTGCTGCAGCGCGAGCAACTCGGTTCGTGGAAAGAGCGTACCGACCTCGAGCTGGAACTGAACAAGTGGATCCGCCAGTACGTGGCCGACCAGGAAAACCCGAGCGCCGAAGTACGTGGCCGTCGTCCGCTGCGCGCTGCGCAAGTGATCGTCAGCGACGTTGAAGGCGAGCCGGGCTGGTACCGCGTCAGCCTGAACGTGCGCCCGCACTTCAAGTACATGGGTGCCGATTTCACCCTGTCGCTGGTTGGCAAGCTGGACAAAGAGTAAGAGCGACTCATGGACGGATACGGCAGCCTTTTCGAACGCCTCAACGGCGACGCGGAACTACGCAAGGGCAAGAGCCTCGAGGCTTCTGCCATGGCGTCGGTGGCTGCCCATCTGGCCAAAATGCTCAGCACCCGGGCCGGCAGCGTGCAAACGCTGTCCGACTACGGGTTGCCCGATCTCAATGACATGCGCCTGAGCCTGCACGACTCCCTGAGTCAGGCCCGCCTGGCCATCGAAAGCTTCATCGAAGCCTACGAACCGCGCCTGAGCAACGTGCGTGTCATTTCCCTGCCGCGTGACCACGACCAGCTCCGACTGGCCTTCAGCATCGAAGGCCTGCTGGAAGTCGAGGGTTTCAAGCGTCAGGTCAGTTTCGCCGCGCGCCTGGATGGCAGCGGTCAAGTGAAGGTCACCTAAGGAGAACCCCGATGTCTGGCAAACCTGCAGCACGCGTATCCGACCCCACTGCTTGCCCGCTCCCCGGCCACGGCACCAACCCGATTGCCGCCGGCTCCGGCGACGTGTTCTTCGACGGCCTCGCGGCCGCCCGCGAAGGCGATGCCTCCGCGTGCGGTGGTGCGTTGGTTGGCGATCTGGCGACCACGGTTCTGATCAATGGCAAGCCCGCGGCCACCGTTGGTTCGGTTGGTTCTCACGGCAATAAAGTCACGGCTGGATCAGGGACGGTGATTATCGGCAATTCGCATTCGCCGGCGCCGTTTGTGCCGCCGTTGCCGGTGGAGATTCAGTGGCCGTTTAACGAGCACTACGTAATCAATTGCCAAGATTCCGGTAAGCCGCTGGCTGGTGTTGCGTACAGCTTCAAAACCGCTTCGGGGAAAATAATTACCGGAGTTACAGGTGTCGACGGTAAGACGCAGAAAGTCTCATCTTCGGAAGCGGAATCATACGAGCTGATTATCGAGCAACAAACTGAAGTTGTAATTGGATAACGGTAGGAAGGGCTTAGATATGGCGGATACGAAAATAGCTTCCACTCTGACGCCGGCCAGTAACCAAGCCGGAAAGTCCGCTGCTGTGCGTCAATTTAAAATTACAGACATCCCTTCTGCGATGGACAAGATGAGTTGGCCGGTTGCCGCAAAACTCATGCGTCATTGGTTTAACGGTAAACCTTGGTCTACTCCCGACGGTGCCATGAGTAAGGAGGTCAAGGATCATGATGCCCTTCCGGATCTGGTTTATGTAGAAAGTACCATCGTAAAAATGGCATGGCTCAATCAGTTCGAACCTGCCAAAGCCGTAATCAAGGAGTTGGAGTCCGTTTGGGATAATCCTCCAGCTCGTGCCAACATAAGCAAAAAAATTAAAGATAAGTATCTTGGTTCGAAACCGGGTACTTATCCTTTTAAGTTTGATAGCGCCAGAAAGGTTGAAGAGTTTGGATACAGTAATAACCGCGCAATCAAATTTGGGCTCATAGAAAAAACGGATGAGCTCAGGGCCGCACTGGCAAATTTCAACATTAGAGTATTTCCAGAGGGGCAGTTGGTGGTGTCCGCAGACAGCATCCAGTTGTTTGTAAGTCGTATTGGTTTTTACGCCGAAGATGCTTATGACTTCAATGACTCGCCGGACGACAATTTTAGCCAGCCGTTAGGGTTCTGGAATTTTGATGGGATTGCCAATCCGGCCTACGCCGCCGCCGCAAACGCTGGCATGGCGCAGATGAAATCAGATATTTCGTCGAACCCGTATATTAGTGCGGAAGACTCTCAAGCGATGTTTAAAGAAATAGAAAGCTCGCGCTATTTTTATATTACCAATTCCCATTTTGTTAAGTACCGCTCGGAATTTGGTAAGGGCGGTGATTTTCAGGTTTTGTCTGATATCCAATACAAAACTGTTGCGCCGACGATTATCAATGTCTGGAATAAATGATGCGGTTCTTGATTTTTATTGTTGTCAATTTGAAGGGTGTGGGACGTAATGATCATGCCTAAGAAAAAATGGTTGTGGACGATCAGTCTATTCCTGGTTGTTGTTGCTGCATCGCTTATCTACTCCGTTGACGCAATGCTGGGGTTCCCTGCAAGTACGGCTAAAAAAAGCCCTTCGGGGCGCTATACGATCGAGAATGTGCGTGTCGGTAGAATTTTTATGCTTGGCGGTATGGCGTATTTGAGAATTACTGATGTGCAAAACCCGAGGGAAATCTACCGGACACCGTTGTACGATACACAATCGCTGGATATGCGCGCGTTTGAAGACGATTCTCAGGTCGGTATCACCTGGATTGAGTTTGATAAAAAAAATAAAACATTCAGGATTTCCATGCCGCAATGGGAGGAAAGTTGGTTGAATCCTTTTATTAGTAATACGCCTTATGAGGTTATACCTAATTGAAGAGAGCTGACTGTCTGGAATGTCAGCCATCGGTGAGAATGGGGACTGTCCCCGATGTCATTACCGATGTCAAAGGCAATGCCATGAAAGCGTCCCTTAGAAAGAGCTTTTTACCTTTTTCGTTGTGCGTGCTTGTGCCGGTTTTGGTTCTTTTGGGCCTGAAGGTGATTAGCTCAAAGGCCGCGGAGCCTCTTTTCATTGACTGGAATGACTCAGGAAGCTGCTATATCGCAACGTATTCACCGAATTACATTTTTTTGGGTGTAGTGGCTGGTCGTGCGTTTAAGTACTTCAGCAGCCCGTATTTTTATCGCGTTTATACAAAAAATAACGACCTACTAAAAACATCAGAATGGTATCTCTGGCGGGATGAGGGGAGTCCCGGCGTTGCACCCGAATTTCGCGGAGAGATGATTGTTTATCCAGGCTCTGAAGGCTGGGAAAGTTGGATAGTTTCAGAGTGTCGTTGATGCCTGATTTAAAGCCGGCGTCGCTACCTGAGAAAGTTGGAGAGCGGTATTGATGGACGCAATGAGTTTGCAGGGGTATCTGGCCGGTGTTGCTGACAGTGATCTGTTTGGCTGCCTGGCCCTGTTGAGCTTGGTATTGCTCCTGACTGCCTCACATCGGGCTGCTCGAAATTCACGTCTTCACCGCGCACTAACGCTCTCGGTTTTGGCCGATGTTGTAGCTATCCATGGCCTTGGGTCGTGGTACGGAAATCTGAGACCAGCATGAGCAACTACTCGCGTATCTCCATGTGCCTGTTTGTCCATGCCTTCGGATGCGTGGCCTACGTGTTTTTGAATGATGCAGTCGTACATGCCTACAAGCATCTGAACGGTGGGTTCACCACTCGTGGAGTCGCCATCGGTATGGCCAGCTACGCGATGTTTTACATATTTCTCGGGGTCAATCTGATTGCAGCGCTGATTCCAGGCCTCGTCGCCAAGCTAGTGATCCTGAGCCTTCTGGTGGGATTCATCCTGCTCTGGATGCTCCCCGACAACCCGTTGAGAGCCTTGTTTTATGGCGTGGCTCAAGGTTGTGCCACGTTGCTGGCAATCCTGACCACTCAAGTCATCGAGTTGCGTTGGGCATCGCGAAACATCGCTGGACGCATCCAATCGGCTCAGTTTGAGAGCGTCATTCCATGATCAGGTCGGGCATCGAGCGTAATCCACAGGACAGTTTTTTCATGAGTTCCACTACCAGGCAGGTAACCCGTGTCCTTTAACCACTACTACCAAAGCGAACTCACCGCACTGCGCCAACTGGGCCGCCGTTTCGCCGAGCGTAGTCCGGCGTTGGCGCCGTTTCTGGGGCAGGCCGGGCGGGATCCGGATGTGGAGCGGTTGCTGGAAGGCTTTGCGTTTCTGACCGGGCGCTTGCGCCAGAAGCTCGATGACGAGTTGCCGGAGCTCAGCCATTCCCTGATGCAGTTGCTGTGGCCGAACTACATGCGCCCGCTGCCGGCGTTCAGCATTCTGCAGTTCGATCCGCTCAAACGTTCGGGGCCGGCGCTGAAGGTCGAGCGTGATACGCCGATCGAGAGCGTGCCGATCGAAGACGTGCGTTGCCGCTTCCGCACCTGCTACCCGACCGAAGTCATGGCGCTGGATCTGGCCGCGCTGAACTACTCGGTGAAGGGCGACGGCTCGTTGCTCAGCCTGCGCCTGGAGATGAGTGCCGACGGTCATCTCGGCGAACTGGAACTGAGCAAGCTGCGCCTGCACTTTGCCGGCGAGCGTTACATCAGCCAGATGCTCTACCTGAGCCTGCTGCGCAACCTCGACGGCATCGAACTGATCCCCCTCGACGGCGCTGGCAAGCCAATCGACGGCGTGAGCGGCAAGCCGATGGCGTTCAAGATTCCGGGTGACCGCGTCAAGCCAGTGGGCTTTGCCGAAGAAGAAGCGTTGATCCCGTATCCGCTGAACACCTTCCGGGGCTATCGCTACCTGCAGGAATACTTCGCCTTCCAGGACAAGTTCCTGTTCGTCGATGTCCATGGCCTGGACATTCTCAAGGCACTGCCAGAGGACACCCTCAAGCAGATGCGCGGTCTGGAATTGCGCTTCGATATCCGCAAGAGCGGCATCATGCGCATGCGCCCGACGACGGATAACGTGAAGCTGTTCTGCACGCCGATCGTCAACCTGTTCAAGCACGATGCACTGCCGATCCGCCTCGACGGCAAGCAGGACGAATATCTGCTGCTGCCGGCGGAATTCGATCTGGAAAACTGCGGTGTGTTCTCGGTGGAAACCGTGACCGGCTGGAAGCCCGGCGGCCTCGGTTATCAGGAATACGTGCCGTTCGAATCCTTCGAGCACGACCCGAGTTTCGACGTGCCCAACAGCCGTCCGCATTACAGCATCCGCCAGCGTTCGTCGCTGCTGCACGACGGTCTCGACACCTACCTGAGCTTCGGCATCCGCCACACCGAAGCCCACGAAACCCTGTCGATCGAGCTGGTCTGCACCAACCAGAACCTGCCGCGCAAGCTCAAGCTCGGGCAGATCTGCATGGCCTGCGAAGAGACCCCGGAGTTCCTGAGTTTCCGCAACATCACCCCGGCCACTTCGAGTTTTGCGCCCCCGCTGAACCGTGACTTCCTGTGGAAGCTGATCAGCAACATGTCGCTCAACTATCTGTCGCTGGCCGACGTCAATGCGTTGAAGGTGATTCTCGAAACCTACGACCTGCCGCGCTACTACGACCAGCACGCGGAGAAGGTCAGCAAGCGCCTGCTCGGCGGTCTGAAACTGATCAAGCATCACCACGTCGACCGGCTGCACCGTGGCTTGCCGGTGCGCGGTCTGCGCACCGAACTGACCATCGACCCGGAAGGGTATATCGGTGAGGGCGACCTGTTCGTCTTCGCCTCGGTTCTCAACGAGTTTTTCGCGCTTTACGCCAGTCTCAATTCATTCCACGAGCTGCGGGTAAAAAGCACACAGGGAGAGGTGTACCAATGGACACCACGTATGGGCCTGCAGCCCCTGCTTTAAGCGGGCTGACGAAGGTAATACGCGAGTACTCGCTGTTTCAGGCCGTGCTGCTGGTGATCGACCGGCTGCGCGAGGCGCACCCGTACCTGAGCGAAGAGGATCTGTACGACCAGGTGGAGTTCCAGGCCAATCCGAGCCTTGGATTTCCGCGCAGCGATGTCGATCGCGTGGAGTTTTTCGAAGAGCACGGGCAGATGCGCGCGCGCCTGCGCTTCAACCTGATCGGTCTGGTCGGTTCCGGATCGCCGTTGCCGGCGTTCTACGGCGAACAAGCCCTGGGCGACAGCGAAGACGGCAACCCGACGCGCAATTTCCTCGATCTGTTCCACCATCGCCTGCAACGGCTGATGCTGCCGATCTGGCGCAAATACCGTTACCGCGCGAGCTTCCAGAGCGGCGCGGTCGACCCGTTTTCGTCGCAGCTGTTTGCGCTGATCGGCCTCGGTGGCGACGAGATTCGCCGGGCCAAGGAGCTGAACTGGAAACGCCTGCTGCCGTACCTCGGCCTGCTGAGCCTGCGGGCCCACTCGGCGGCGCTGATCGAAGCGGTGCTGCGTTACTACTTCAAGCACGAAGACCTGGTCATCGAGCAGTGCATCGAGCGCCGTGTGGAGATTCTCGAAGAACAGCGCAACCGCCTCGGCTTCGCCAACAGCGTGCTGGGTGAAGACCTGGTGCTGGGCGAACACGTGCGCGACCGCAGCGGCAAGTTCCGCATTCACATCACCGAACTCGACTGGGAACGCTTCCACGAATTCCTGCCCATCGGTTTCGGTTACCAGCCGCTCTGCGCGCTGGTGCGGTTCACCTTGCGTGACCCGCTCGATTACGACATTCGCCTGGTGCTGCGCCCGGAAGAAATCCGCGAACTGCGCATTGGCGAGAAGAACGACTGTCGCCTGGGTTGGACCAGTTGGCTGGGCTGCGAGAAAGCAGACGGCGTGGTGACCCTGGGCAGCAAAATTCATTAAGGACGTGAGCCATGATCAACGTAGACCTGCAACAACTCATCCAGGCGCTGGACGCCGAAACCCGTCGCGATCTGGAGCGTTCCGCCGAGCGCTGCGTCGCCCGTGGCGGTAGCAAGATTCTGGTCGAAGACCTGATGCTGGGCCTGCTGGAACGCCCGAACGGTCTGCTCTCCCGCGCACTGCAGGATGCCGACGTTGATGCCGGCGAACTGAGCGCCGCGCTGCAATCGCGGGTCGAGCACAGCGCTTCGCGCAACCCGGTGTTCGCTCCGGAGCTGGTGCAGTGGCTGCAAGACGCACTGCTGGTGGCCAACCTTGAACTGGGCCAGACCTCGGTGGAAGACGCGGCGCTGATCCTCGCGCTGCTGCGCAACCCGATGCGTTACGCCGGCAGCCGCTACCAGCCGTTGCTCGCCAAGTTGAACATTGATCGCCTGAAAGAATTTGCCCTGTCGCAACAGCCTCAGGCAGCGGCCAACGGCAAACCGGCCGCCCAGGGCGAATCGCTGCTGGAGCGCTTCACCCACAACCTGACCCAGCAGGCCCGCGACGGCAAACTCGACCCGGTGCTGTGCCGCGATGGCGCGATCCGCCAGATGGTCGACATCCTCGCCCGTCGCCGCAAGAACAACCCGATTGTGGTCGGTGAAGCCGGTGTCGGTAAAACCGCCATCGTCGAAGGCCTGGCCTCGCGCATCGCCGCCGGTGAAGTGCCGCAGGTCTTGAAAGGCGTTGAACTGCTGTCTCTGGACATGGGCCTGTTGCAGGCCGGCGCCAGCGTCAAAGGTGAATTCGAACGTCGTCTGAAAGGCGTGATCGACGAGGTCAAAGCCTCGCCGAAGCCGATCATCCTGTTCATCGACGAAGCCCACACCCTGATCGGCGCGGGCGGCAATGCCGGCGGTTCCGACGCGGCCAACCTGCTGAAGCCGGCGCTGGCCCGTGGCGAACTGCGCACCATCGCCGCCACCACCTGGGCCGAGTACAAGAAATACTTCGAGAAAGACCCGGCGCTGGCCCGTCGTTTCCAGCCGGTTCAACTGCACGAACCGACGGTGAACGAAGCGGTGACCATCCTTCGTGGCCTGGCTCAGGTCTACGAGAAGAGCCACGGCATCTACCTGCGCGATGACGCGGTGGTGTCGGCAGCGGAACTGTCTGCCCGTTACCTGGCCGGTCGCCAACTGCCGGACAAGGCTGTCGATGTGCTCGACACCGCCTGTGCCCGCGTACGCATCAGCCTCGCCGCCGCCCCGGAAAGCCTGGAGCGCCTGCGTGGCGAACTGGCGGAAGGTGGCCGTCAGCGTCAGGCCCTGCGCCGCGACGCCGAAGCCGGTCTGCTGATCGACCACGAAGCGCTGGAGGCACTGGAAGCGCGCCTGGATGAAGCCGAAACCGAAATGGTCGCACTGGAAACCCTGTGGACCGAGCAGAAACAACTGGCCGAGCGTCTGCTGGAACTGCGTCAGCAACTGGCCAAGGCCCGTGAAGCGGCGGCGGTCGAGCCGGTGGTCACCGTTGAGGAAGACGCCGAAGGCACCGTGATCGAAACTCACGCTGCCGAAGTCGACGAAACCCTCAGCGTCGAAGCGCTGGAAGCGCAACTCAACGAAACCCACAGCGCCCTGACCGCCGCTCAGGTCAAGGAGCGTCTGGTCAGCTTCGAAGTCTGCCCGCGTCTGGTGGCCGAAGTGATCAGCGCCTGGACCGGCGTGCCGCTGGCGCAACTGGCCCGCGAACACAACGCCAAGGTCGCCAGCTTCGCCACCGACCTGCGCACCCGCATCCGTGGTCAGGAACAAGCTGTGCACGCGCTGGATCGCTCGATGCGCGCCACCGCTGCCGGCCTGAACAAGCCTGACGCACCGGTCGGCGTGTTCCTGCTGGTGGGCCCGAGCGGCGTCGGCAAGACCGAAACCGCCCTGGCGCTCGCCGACCTGCTGTACGGCGGTGACCGCTTCATCACCACCATCAACATGTCCGAGTTCCAGGAGAAACACACCGTTTCCCGCCTGATCGGTGCACCGCCAGGCTACGTCGGTTACGGCGAGGGCGGCATGCTCACCGAAGCGGTGCGCCAGAAGCCGTACTCGGTGGTGCTGCTCGATGAAGTCGAAAAGGCCGACCCGGACGTGCTCAACCTGTTCTACCAAATCTTCGACAAAGGCGTGGCCAACGATGGCGAAGGGCGCGAGATCGATTTCCGCAACACGTTGATCCTGATGACCTCGAACCTGGGCAGCGACAAGATCAGCGACCTCTGCGAAGACGGCGCGCGGCCAACCGCCGAAGTGCTGGAAGAAACCATTCGCCCGGTGCTCAGCAAACACTTCAAACCGGCGCTGCTGGCGCGGATGAAAGTGGTGCCTTACTACCCGGTCGGCGGCCCGGTGCTGCGCGAGCTGATCGAGATCAAACTCGGTCGTCTGGGCGAGCGCCTGAACCGTCGTCAGCTGGATTTCAGCTGGTGCCAGAACCTCGTCGATCACCTGTCCGAGCGCTGCACCCAGAGCGAAAGCGGTGCGCGTCTGATCGACCACTTGCTCGACCAGCACGTGCTGCCGCTGGTGGCCGACCGCTTGCTCGACGCCATGGCCACCGGTGAAAGCCTCAAGCGCGTGCATGCGACGCTCGATGGTGAAGCCAGCGTGACCTGCGAGTTCGCCTGAGGTGAGTGTGATGTTCACTCAAGTGCCGCAGCCACTGCTCTATGCCGAAGCGTTGCTGGCGCAGTTCGCCAGCCTGTCGCGTTCGGCGGACGGTGCTGCGCTGCTGGGTGACTTCGTGCGCGGCGTGGCCGGGTTGAGTGGCTGCGAATTGGCGCAACTGTATCTGCTCGATGCCACCCACACGTGCCTGGGGATGAACGCCGAGTGCCTCGACGGCGTGCTGCAACCACGCGGCGCGGCGAGCCTGCCGGCGGACTACAACGGCGAGCAGTTGCTGCAGTTCGCCCTGTGCCAGAACCGCGTGGTGTGCCTCGACGACCTGGGCGGCAGCCTGCACGAAACCAGTTTCCTGCCGGCGTCGGCCACGCCGTGGCAGTCGCTGTTGTGTGTGCCACTGGTCAATCAGCAGAAGGCCGTCGAGGGTCTGTTGCTGTGCGCCAGCCGTCGTCATACCGACCTGCAAGGCTTCGCCGATTCCCTCGGTCAGCTCGGCTCGTTCGTGCTCGGGCAGTTGCATCTGCTGCAACGCCTGCGCCAACCGGTGGATACCGTTGCACCGGCGATTCGCAGCGTGCCGAGCATCAGCGGCTACGGCCTGATTGGCAAAAGCGCGGCTATGCGCCAGACCTATTCACTGATCAGCAAGGTCCTGCACAGCCCGTACACCGTGCTGTTGCGCGGCGAAACCGGCACCGGCAAGGAAGTGGTCGCGCGGGCGATCCACGATTGCGGGCCGCGCCGTTCCCAGGCGTTCATTGTGCAGAACTGCGCGGCGTTCCCGGAAAACCTGCTGGAAAGCGAGCTGTTCGGCTATCGCAAAGGTGCGTTCACCGGCGCCGACCGCGACCGCGCCGGGCTGTTTGACGCAGCCAACGGCGGCACGCTGTTGCTCGATGAAATCGGCGACATGCCGCTGTCGCTGCAATCGAAACTGCTGCGCGTGTTGCAGGAAGGCGAGATCCGCCCGCTGGGTTCCAACGACACCCACAAGATTGACGTGCGCATCATCGCCGCGACGCACCGCGATCTGTCGGTGCTGGTCAGCGAAGGCAAATTCCGCGAGGACCTGTATTACCGCCTCGCGCAATTCCCGATTGTCCTGCCGGCCCTGCGTCAACGCGAAGGCGACATCCTCGATCTGGCGAAGCATTTCGCCGAGAAGGCCTGTGCCTATTTGCAGCGGGACCCGGTGCGCTGGTCCGATTCTGCGCTCGAGCATCTGTCCGGTTACACCTTTCCCGGCAACGTCCGTGAACTCAAGGCGCTGGTCGAGCGTGCCGTGTTGTTGTGCGAAGGCGGCGAGTTGCTGGCCGAGCATTTTTCCCTGCGCATGGAGCCGATGCTCGAGGACGACAGCAGCCTGAACCTGCGTGAACGGCTGGAAAGGGTCGAGCGCACGTTGCTGCTCGATTGCCTGCGCAAGAACGACGGCAACCAGACGCTCGCGGCCCGCGAACTGGGCCTGCCCCGACGCACGCTGCTGTACCGGCTCGGCCGTTTGAACATCAATCTGGGTGACTTCGATGGGTAGGCAAAAGTCCGTCGGTTTCACCTCGTCCGCTTCTATCAGCGCCGCCCGAAAGGGTCGGCGCTTTGTGCTTTGTCTACACCTGGAGACCCTCTGATGTCTGTTCGTCACTGGCACGCTGTCCTGCTGACCCTCGTCGTTCTATGCGGCCTCGGCGGCTGTAGCGGCAATTACAAATTCAACGATAACGATTACCGCCCATTGGGTGATCCGCAGGCGGTCAATCGCGGCAAGTGACCGCAAGGAGCATCAAACATGGAATTGGTTTTCGAAATGCTGAACACCAAGCAGTTCGTGCCCACCGAGCTGTGCCAGCGGACCTTCAAACAGGCCGGCGGCGTGATCGGGCGGGGCGAGGACTGCGACTGGATCATCCCTGACCGCAAGCGTCACTTGTCCAACCACCACGCCATCGTGAGTTATCGCGAGGGCACGTTCTTCCTGACCGACACCAGCAGCAACGGTGTCCAGGACGGCGACAGCGGCGCACGCCTGCACAAGGGCGAACCGGTGCGCATCGAGCACGGCAGCACCTACGTGCTGGGCGACTTCGAGATTCGTGCGCGGCTGGTGCGCGACCCGGCGACCTTTGACGGTGAAGCAGGTCTGCCTCGGGCCGCCGGCACCATCATTCCGGATGACGCGTTCCTTGACCTCGACCCGCTGAAATCGCTGGAGCAGCAAGAGCGCGTGTACTCGGAATTCGAGGAAATGCTCGCGCCGACCACCGACCCGGAAGATTCCCGTCAGCGCGCCGACTATGCGCGCATCGACATGGAAAGCCTGATGGTGCCGGAGCTGATCGTCGAGCCCAAGCCAGAACCTGCGCCGGCTCCGAAAGAAGTCGAGCGTCAGCCACAGGGTTTCTGGGATCACTTCGGTGCGGCACTGGGTGTCGATCTGAAAGGCCTGAGCCATGACGAGCGCGAGGCGCTGGCGGTCAATGCCGCACGTCTGCTGCGCCAGAGCATCGGCGGTCTGCAACAGAGCCTGCGCACCCGTTCCGAGCTGAAGAACGAACTGCGTCTGGCCCAGACCACCGTGCAAGGCACCAACAAAAATCCGCTGAAATTCGCCGTCGATCCGAGCGAAGCGCTGGACATCCTGTTGCAGCCGCACAAGCCGGGCCACTTGCCGGCCGAGCAGGCGATCTCCCGTGCGTTCCGCGACTTGCAGGCGCATCAGGTGGCGCTGCTGACCGCCAGCCGCGCGGCGGTGCGCGGCACCCTGGAGCACTTCTCGCCGGAGCAGCTGACCCTGCGTTTCGAGCGCGACAACAAGCCGTTGCTCGCCACTTCCGGTGGCCGCTGGAGAGCGTTCAACCGCTACCACCACGCGCTGCGTCAGGACGACGACTGGAGCGAGCGTCTGCTGGCCCGTGACTTCGCCCAGGCCTACGAAGAACAGATCCGCCTGATCTCCACCCTCCACACCGACCACCAAGGATGATGCGCATGTCTCGCCGCTCGACCGCTTTTTTCCAGACGCTGACCGCGCTCACCCTGTTGGTGCTGCTCGCCGGTTGCTCGTCGCTGTCACCGTATTCGAAAGTGACCAAGATCAACCTGAAGCTGACCGGCAGCGATCAGCTGAACCCGGACCTCAACGGTCGTCCGTCGCCGATCGTGGTGCGCCTGTTCGAACTCAAGCACCCGGTGACCTTCGAGAACGCCGATTTCTTCAGCCTCTACGAGCGCGCCAAGGAATCCCTCAACCCGGATCTGGTGGCCAGCGAAGAACTCGAACTGCGCCCGGGTGAAACCGTGGAACTGAAACTCAGCGTGGAGGAGGGCAGCCGCTACATCGGCATCCTCGCCGCCTACCGCGACCTGCCGGAAACCAAATGGCGCCACACGTTCCCGATCACGCCGCTGGAAGTCACCGAAGCCGATCTGACCCTGGATCAGGCCGGTATCCGCAAGACCAACGAAGTGCTCGCCAAGGCGGATGACTGATCATGAATACCCATAAAGTCATCTGGCAGGAAGGCATGCTGCTGCGTCCGCAGCACTTCCAGCACAACGACCGCTACTACGATCACCAGATGAAGACCCGCACCCAGTTGCTGGGTGGTTACACCTGGGGTTTCCTGAATCTGGAGATCGACTTGCAGTTCCTCAACATGGGCAAACTGGTAATCAGTGAAGCCTCGGGGATTCTGCCGGACGGTAGCCTGTTCGAACTCGGCGGCAACACCGAACCGCTGGCCCTGGACATTCCGCCGAACACCGGCAATACGCCGATTTACCTGGCGCTGCCGCTGGTCACCGGCAACCACATCGAGGCCCGTCGTCCGGAGCAGTCCGACGTGCTGGCGCGCTACACCGCCTATGAAACCGAAGTGGCCGACTCCAACGCCGGCGACGATTCGGCAAGCCAGGTCAAATGCGGTCGCCCGGACTTCAAGCTGTTGCTCGGCGAGCAGCAGAGCGACCAGGCCTACGTGAAGCTGAAGATCTGCGACGTGCTCGACACCACGCCGGACGGCGTGATCAGCCTCGACCCGGATTTCGTGCCGACCTACATTCAGGCCCACGCCTCCAGCTACCTGCTGTCGTGCCTGAAAGAGGTGATCAGCATGCTCGGTCACCGGGGTGACACCATTGCCGAGCGGATTCGTTCGAACGGCAAGGTCGGCGGCGCGGAAATCGGCGACTTCATGATGCTGCAACTGATCAACCGCACCGAACTGCTGCTGCGCCACTACCTTGGTCTGGAGCAGGTTCACCCGGAAGAGTTGTACCGCACGCTGCTGACCATGCTCGGCGATCTGGCGACCTTCTCCAGCGACAGCAAGCGCCCGCGTCTGGACAGCCGCTACTCCCACGCCGACCAGGGTGCGAGTTTCCGCAAACTGATGGAGTCGATCCGTCAGGTGCTGTCGATGGTGCTGGAACAGCACGCCATCGAACTGATCCTGCAGGCGCGTCAGTACGGGATCATCGTGTCGCCGCTGCACGATCACAAACTGCTGGGCTCGGCGTCGTTCGTGCTGGCAGCCAGTGCCAACTGCGACTCCGAAGAACTGCGCAACCGCTTGCCTGCGCACCTCAAGGTCGGCCCGGTGGAGCGCATCCGCCAACTGGTCAACCTGCACTTGCCGGGGATCAAGGTCAAACCGTTGCCGGTGGCCCCGCGGCAGATCGCGTTCCACTCCAACAAAACCTATTTCATCCTCGAACTCAGTTCCGAAGACCTGGCGCAACTCGAGCGCTCCGGCGGCTTCGCGTTCCACGTGTCCGGCGAATTCGCCGAGCTTGAACTGAAATTCTGGGCCATCAGGAACTGACCGACATGATCAAGGACATGGAACACAACCAGGACGACAAAACCGTCCTGCTCGACCGTCAGGGCCATGGCCCGGCGGCGAGTCCGCTGACCGACTTCGCCGCGCCGCCGCGCTTCGAACAACTGGAAGAACGGATGATCTACGCCGCGCGCCTGCGCCCGGCGGAAGCCTTCAACATCAGTCTCAATTCGCTGGTGGCGGCGTCCTCCGAACTGCTGTCGGAAGTGGTGCGCCTCAAGCACAGCGAAACCCGCGAAGACCTTTATGCGCTCAACGAGCGCCTGACCGCCGGGCTCAAGCTGTTCGAAGTGCGCGCCCTGCACAACGGCGCCGAAAGCAGCCAGGTGATGGCCGCCCGTTACGTGCTCTGCACCGTGGTCGACGAAGCCGTCGTGACCACGCCGTGGGGCAACGAAAGCGAGTGGTCGCAGATGAGCCTGCTCAGCAGCTTCCACAACGAAACCTTCGGCGGCGAGAAGTTCTTCCAGCTGCTCGATCGGCTGTCGAAAAACCCGGTCAAGCACCTGCCGATGCTGGAGCTGATGTACCTGTGCCTGTCCCTCGGTTTCGAGGGCAAGTACCGCGTGCAGGCCCGCGGCATGCTGGAGCTCGAAGGCATCCGCGACGCCCTGTACCGGCAGATCCGTCAGTTGCGTGGCGATGTGCCGCGCGAATTGTCGCCGCAGTGGGAAGGCCTCAACGATCAGCGCCGCAACCTGGTGCGCATCGTGCCGGCGTGGATGGTGGTGCTGTTCACCTTCGTCTGCCTGGTGATGATGTATTCGGGCTTCGCCTGGGTCTTGGGCGAGCAGCGCGACACCGTGCTGCAACCTTATCAGCCGCTTGATCCGGCCGCGGTCCAGCCGCAGTCGCAGCCGTAAACAGGGACGTGTGATGAAAAAGTTTTTCAAGAAAGTCGGCGCCTTCCTGCGCCAGACCTGGGTCTGGACCCTGCTGCTGGTGCTGTTCGTGGCGCTGCTGGTGTGGTTCGTCGGCCCGCTGTTGGCGGTGGATGACTACAAGTTCTGGGAGAGTTCGACCTCGCGCTTGCTGACCATCGCCGTGCTGTTCCTGATCTGGGGCCTGACCATGGTCTTCGTAAGCTGGCGCGCCGGTATCCGCAAGAAAGCCGTCGAGGAAACCGAAGACGGCCAGGACCGTATCCGTCGCGACGACCTGATCGAAGAAGAGCAGAAAGAGTTGAAGGAGCGTTTCAAGGACGCCCTGAAAACCCTCAAGACTTCGAGCCTGTATCGCGGCCGCAGCGAGCGCTGGCGCAGTGACTTGCCGTGGTACTTGCTGATCGGTCCGCAGGCCAGCGGCAAGACCAGCCTGCTGGACTTCTCCGGGCTGGAATTCCCGATCAACAAGATCGACCGCAAGCTGACCCGCGACACCCACGGCACCCGTCACTGCGACTGGTACTTCGCCGACCACGGTGTGCTGATCGACACCGCCGGCCGCTACCTGACCCAACCGGATTCGGAAGTCGACGGCAGCGCCTGGACCACTCTGCTGGAGCTGCTGCGCAAGCGTCGTCGCGGTCGTCCGCTGAACGGCGTGCTGGTGACCATTCCGGTGGAAACCCTGACCGGTGGCAGCGAGCAGGACATCGACACTCTGGCCCGCCAGGTGCGCGCGCGTCTGCAAGACGTGTATCAGAAGCTGCACGTCGACGTGCCGGTGTATCTGGTGCTGAGCAAGGCTGACAAGCTGCTGGGCTTCGACGAGTTTTTCGATCAACTGACCCGCGAAGAAAGCGACCAGGTGCTGGGTACCAGTTTCCGCAAGGATCAGGTCGGCACCGACGTCGCTGTGCTGCGTGGCGAGTTCGAAGAGCTGCTGCGTCGCCTCAACAGCCAGGTGATCATGCGCATGCACTCCGAGCGCGACACCCAGCGCCGTGGCCGCATCCTCGACTTCCCGCACCAGATGGGGCAGATCGGCGAGCGTCTGTGCCTGTTCGTCGACATGGCGTTCACCGGCAACCGCTACCAGCGTGCGACCCAACTGCGTGGTTTCTACCTGACCAGCGCACCGCACCTGACCCACGAAATGGACTCGACTACCGCCGGTATCGGCGCCAGCCTGGGCATGAGCGCCGGCGTGCTGCCGACCCTGCGCAGCGGTCGTTCGCGTTTTATCCACCACTTGCTCAGCCGGGTGATTTTCCCCGAGGCCGATCTGGCCGGGCTGGACAAGCGCGAGCGCAGCCGCATCCATTGGGGCCAGCGTGCGCTGTACGTCGGTGCACTGGGCGCGCTGGTGCTGTTCGGCATGCTCTGGGCCGGCGGTTTCTCGGCCAACTGGGAACGTCTGGAAAACCTGCGCAACCTGGCGCAGAACTGGACTCAGCAACGCACGGCACTGTCGCCGCGCGATGACGCCATGGGCACGCTGAAAACCCTCGACACCAGCTACGCCGCGACCCAGGTGTTCCCGAAGAAGGGCGACGCTGCGTACCACGAGCGCGTCGGTCTGTATCAGGGCCAGGACGTCAATCCGGTGGTCAAGGAGGCCTACGAGCGTGAGCTTGAAAAGCAACTGCTGCCACGGGTTGCAACCATGCTCGAAGGCCAGATCCGCGCCAACATGAAGGACCGCGAAAAGCTGATCAACAGCCTGCGCGCGTACCTGATGCTGAACATGAAGGACCGTCGCGATGCGGCATGGCTCAAGGATTGGGTCGCTACCGACTGGTCCCAGCGCTATACCGGCAACACTGCGGTGCAGAACGGTTTGAATGCGCATCTGGAGCGTCTGCTGAAGCTGCCGTTTATCTACCCGCTCAACGAGCAACTGGTGACTCAGGCCCGTCAGGTTCTGCGCAGTGAGTCCCTGGCGGCTGTGGTTTACCGCATGCTCCGCGAACAAGCGCGCAACCTGCCGGACTACCGTTTCAGCCAGCACCTTGGCCCGCAAGGTTCGTTGTTCATCGGCACCGAATACGTGATTCCGGGTTTCTACACCCAGACCGGTTATCAGCAGTATTTCTCGGTACAGGGTTCGGCGCTGGTCACCGACATCCTGCGTGACAACTGGGTACTGGGCGAAGGCGCGGGCATCAGCGACATGGACTTGCGTCGCTTGATGGTCGAGCTGGAGCAACTGTACTTCCGCGACTACGCCAACTACTGGAGCGAGGCCGTTGGCCAGGTGGCACTGCCGCCGATCAGCGATGCCGGTGAAGGCGCCGAGCAACTGGCGGGCCTGACCTCGGCCAACTCGCCAGTGCTGGCGCTGCTGACTGAAGTGCGCGAAAACACCCGCTTCCCGGCGGCTCCTGAGCCGGTGGATGAAGCCGGTGACGCTGCCGATGCACTGGCAGGCCAGAAGGGCAAACTGGGCAAGGTCGGCAAACTCGCCTCCGCGCTGACGGACAAGGCTGCGGCCATGAACGTGGCGAAGAACCTGCCGGACACCGCCAAGAAGTCGCTGCAACGTCGCTTCGAACCGCTGCACAAGCTGCTCGACGACAACAACGGCCCGGCCGCTGACCTGACCCCGGCCTTCGCCGCGCTCAACGACCTGCAACTGCAACTGGCGGGCCTTGCCCGTTCCAGCACGCCGGAGCAGGCCGCGTTCGAACTGGCCAAGACCCGCATGAGCGGCCAGCGTGATGCGCTGACCAACCTGCGCAATGCCTCCGGTCGTCTGCCGCGTCCGCTGAGCGTGTGGTTCAACGTGCTGGCCGAAGACTCGTGGCGCCTGGTGCTCAACGACGCCTACCAATACCTGAACGGCCGTTATCAGAGCGAGCTGTACAGCGTGTATGGCAAGACCATCAACCAGCGTTACCCGTTCAGCGCATCGAGCACCAGCGACGTAGCGATCAGCGATTTCCGCGAGTTCTTCCGGGCTCAAGGCACCATCGACCGCTTCTTCGACAGCTACATGCGTCCGTTCGTCAGCGGTGATCCGGGCAACTACCGGATGCGCAGCATCGACGGTCGCAGCCTGCCGGTGTCCAAGGTCTTCCTCGACCAGATGGCGGCGGCACTGAACATTCGCCAGAGCTTCTTCTCGATCAACCCGGCCGAGCCGACCGTGCAGTTCAAGCTCGAGCCGTACACCCTCGATCCGGCGGTCAGCCGCTCCGAGTTCAAGTTCGGCGACAAGACCATGGAATACCGCCACGGTCCGATCCTGCCGATGAACTTCAAATGGCCGACCGATGCTGAAGACGGTCGCACCAGCCTGGTCATGGACAAGATGGCCGGCCGCCCGATCGGCATCGAGAAGAACTCCGGCCCGTGGTCGCTGTTCCGTCTGTTCGACCTGATGCAGACCGAGTACCTGACCGGTCGCGATGTGCTGGTGCTGAAAGCCGATGTGGGTGGCCTGCGCGCCAACTACCTGCTGACCAGCCAGCGCACGCCGAACCCGTTCGACATGGGCGTGATGCGCACCTTCCGTATGCCGGTGCAGCTCTGATGCTGGTGGCCAGTCCCTGGCGCAGCGCGGCGCGAACCGACCCGGGCAAGGTGCGGTCGCGCAACGAAGATGCCTTCCTCGACACCCCGCAGCATGGGCTGTGGGTGGTCGCGGACGGCATGGGCGGTCATCAGGGCGGCGACATCGCCAGCCAGATGATCGTCGCCAGCCTGGCTGAACTGCCGCAGCACGAAGACTTCGACGAACGCCTCAAAGCCATCCGCCAGTGCCTGCACTGGCTGAACCGGCGCCTGGGGCAGGAGTTGACCGTCACCGCCGGGCGTCACGACAGCATCATGGGCAGCACCGTCGTGGCGCTGCTGGTGGAAGGCAATCGTGCGGCCTGCATCTGGGCCGGCGACAGCCGTTGTTACATGTGGCGCGGCCAGCGCTTGTATCAGCTGTCGAAGGACCATTCGCTGCAGCAGCAACTGATCGACGAGCAACAGATGAGCGTCGAGCAGGCTGCGGCGCACCCGGCCGCCCAGGCCTTGACCCGGGCAGTGGGCGCGGCGGAGCAACTGACCCTGGATGTGCTGGAACTCGAAGTCTATCCGGGCGACGTGTTCCTGCTGTGCAGCGATGGTTTGTATCAAGGCCTGAGCAGCGATGCCCTCGGCAACGCCCTCAGCCTGGCGGCGCCGCATGTGGCGCTGGAACGTCTGTTCGACGGCGCCCTGCGTGGCGCCGCCCGGGACAATCTGACTGCCGTGGTGATCCGCCAATGACTGAACTCGAATCCTCAGTCGATGACTTGCTGATGAGCGAAGAGCAGGCCAACAACCTGACCTACTTCGCCTTCGCCAAGGAAAACAAGGCAGAGCCTTTGCTGGCGCCGACCAAGGCCAGCATCGGTGCACTGCCGGACGTACTCGCCGGCCGCTATCACCTTGAGCGTCTGCTCGGGGCCGGCGGCATGGGTGCGGTTTACCGGGCCCGGGATCTGCTGCACGAACAGTTCGGCGATCCCGATCCTTACATTGCGCTGAAAATCCTCAGCGAAGAATTTGCCGAGTCGCCGGACGCCAGTGCCTTGCTCTACAGCGAGTTCGCCCTGACCCGACGCCTGCGCCACGACAACGTGCTGCGACCGCACACGTTCGAAGTGGACACCGATTGCCAGCGGGCCTTCATCACCATGGAACTCATGCGTGGCCTGACGCTGGACAAACTGCTCTGCGAGCGGCCGCTGGGCCTGCCGTGGAAAGAACTGCGCGACATCGCGCTGCCGCTGCTCGACGCGCTGGCCTACGCCCACCGTCGCGGCGTGCTGCACGGTGACATGAAACCGAGCAACGTCATGCTCTGCGAAGACGGCGTGCGCCTGTTCGACTTCGGTCTCGGGCAAGCCGAGGAGGGCATCCTGCCCGGCCTGCCGCACCTGAGCCGCGAGCGCTTCAACGCCTGGACCCCGGGCTACGCCGCCCCCGAACTGCTTGAGGGGCAACCGCTGTCGGCCAGCGCGGACGTGTATGGCGTGGCCTGCGTGATCTATGAACTGGCGGGCGGCAAACACCCGTTCCGCCGCTTGCCCTCGACCCAGGCCCGTGACGAACACCTGGATCGCGAACTGCAAGCCCCGGCAAATCTGCCGACACACTGTTGGCCAGCGCTGCGCACCGCACTGGCCTTTGACGCGGCAGAGCGCAACATCACTGCCGAACAATTGCGTGACGCCTTGGGCGCCACTTCGTCCTGGTTGCAGCGTTTGCGGCTGAGGGCGTAACGGATGACATTCGAACAGGGAGCACACTATGTTCAACCCAGCTAACGAAACGCACTTCAGCCTGACGGTCGAAGACTACGTGGGCGACCTGCAAGTCCTGTCGTTCACCGGCACTGAAGGCATCAGCCAGCCGTTCCGTTTCGACCTGGAGCTGGTCAGCGAAAACCCGGATCTGGATCTGGAAAAACTCCTGCACAAACAGGCGTTCCTCGCCCTCGATCCGCAGGGCTCGGGCATCCACGGCCAGATCTACCGCGTCGCCCAGGGCGATGCCGGCAAGCGTCTGACCCGCTACAAAGTCTCGTTGGTGCCGCAGCTGCAATACCTGCATCACCGCACCAACCAGCGCATCTACCAGCAGATGTCAGCGCCGAAAATCATCGCGCTGATCCTCGACGAGCACGGCATCAAGGGCAACGCCTACAGCTTCCAGTTGAGCCAGCCGTGCCCGGATCGCGACTACTGCGTGCAGTACGACGAAACCGACCTGCATTTCGTTCAGCGCCTGTGCGAAGAAGAAGGCATTCACTACCACTTCCAGCACAGCCAGAAAGGCCACCTGCTGGTGTTCGGCGATGACCAGACCGTGTTCCCGAACCTCGGCCAGCCGACCGCGTATGTGCAGGGCAGCGGCATGGTCGCCGAAGAGCCGGTGATCAAAGGCTTCAAACTGCGCCTGGAGACCCGCACCAGCCGCACCACCCGCCGCGACTACGACTTCGAAAAGCCGCGCCTGCAAATGGAAGCCGCGTACAAGCCGGATGGTGAGAGCACCGAGCCGGACCTGGAAGACTACGACTACCCCGGCCGCTTCATCGACCGCGCCCGCGGCAAATTCCTAAGCCAGCGCGCCCTCGAGCGCCATCGCGCCGACTACCGTCAGGCCGAAGGTCGCGGCGACCAGACCCGACTGGTCAGCGGCCACTTCATGGAAATGTCCGACCACCCGCGCAGCGAGTGGAACGACCTGTGGCTGCTCACCGAAATCTTCCACGAAGGCAAACAGCCGCAAGTCCTCGAAGAATCGGTGACCAGCGACACCACCGACAACAAGGACGACTTCCACCAGGGCTACCGCAACACCTTCCTCGCCACCCCATGGGACGTGTTCTACCGCCCGGCCCTCGAACACCCGAAACCTCGCGTGCTCGGCAGCCAGACCGCCATGGTCACGGGCCCCAAAGGCGAAGAAATCCACTGCGACCAGTACGGCCGCATCAAGGTGCAATTCCACTGGGACCGCGAAGGCCTGGCCGACGACAAGACCAGCTGCTGGCTACGCGTCTCCAGCAGTTGGGCCGGCGACCGCTACGGCGCCATCTCCATCCCGCGCATCGGCATGGAAGTCCTCGTCACCTTCCTCGAAGGCGACCCCGACCAGCCACTGGTGACCGGTTGCCTGTACCACAAGGAAAACCCGGTGCCCTACGCCCTCCCGGCGAACAAAACCCGAACCGTCTTCAAAACCCTCAGCTCCCCGGGCGGCGGTGGCTACAACGAACTGCGCATCGAAGACAAAAAAGGCGCCGAACAAATCTTCATCCACGCCCAGCGGGACTGGGATGAAAACGTCGAACACGACCAGAAGATTCGCGTCGGCAACGAACGGCACGACACCGTGGTGAAGAACACCTACACCGAGCTGAAGGCCGAAGAGCACCGCACCACGATTTCCGACCGCAAGATCGAAGCGCGGATGGATGACCACCTGACTATTGGTGAGAACCAGCATGTGAAGCTCGGGACTGCGCAACTGACCAGTGCCGGGAAAGAGATACACATCAAGGCAGGGGACAAGATTGTCATTGAGGCGGGAACTGAGCTGACGATTCTCGGCGGCGGCAGTTTCATCAAACTTGATGGCGGTGGGGTGACCGTGGTTGGGCCGGTGGTGAAGATCAACGCCGGCGGGTCGCCGGGAGCGGGCACTGGCATCGGGATCAAACCGCCGGTGCTGCCGGGGGCGGCGGATAAGGATAAGGCGGGGAGTTTGATGGATCAGGCGTTGTTGAATGCGCCGCCTGAGAAGGTTAAGCCGAAGGCTTTTTTTGTGTTTTCTGAGTAATGAGTTAGTTATGAAAATTAAAAAGAACGCCGGGAAATTCGGCTTGAGATGGATCGTGTTGCTGGTATTGGGCCTGAGTTCAGACGTATTCGCCATTCAGTGCCCTTCTGATAATTTTCATGGTTTTGTGAAAGAGTTTTTGGCGAAGCCAGAGGTGCAACGCGCGTTTACCGCTTCTCCTATCCACTTTTTGGAGGTTGTTGCCGAGGGTAGTCAACCTAAAGTGGTTGAGCGAGAAATTGAGGTACTTGGGGGGGGCGAGCTGAGCGCGGTCTCTCCCGAAGTAGTCGAAATGTCGAGTTTGGAGGTAAAGGTTCAACCTCCGAATAAGATCTTCGTACGTGATCGGGCAGGAGAGTTGCTGAAAATCCTTACATTCCAAAGAGCTGATTGCTGGTCTTTGAGTAGCCTTGAAAACTGGTCGTTAGAAACCGTGTTGGACTCTCAGGTTGATGCATCAAGTCTCCCTCCTGGGGAGCGCAGCTTGATGAGAGGGAAAAGCTATGCTGATTTGGCGATGGAAGCAGAGTTTCCAGCATCAAGTCAGCTTTATATTTCTGCACTTGATAGCTATATGAACGGCGCAGATAAGGGCTCCATAGAAGCGGGGTATCAGGCAGTCTTGCTGAGCCTATCAGGCCAAGCGCCGCGCTTGGATGACGCCAGGATTCTTGAGCTTTTGCTCAGCGCGGCCAGCACTTCTGGAGCAGCAAATCTGGCGCTAGCGAACTTCTATTGCGACGAAGGCCGTTATGACCAAGTCCGTCCCTGCGCAGATCCCCAAAAGTCTTTGAACGCCCTTGAGGCAGGTTCAAAACTGGGCTCTATGGAAGCGTTGAATCAATTGGGACTCTCATATGAAAGGGGGACCCTCGGTACTAAAAACATCAATCGTGCACTGGCGTGTTTCCAAGCTGCGGCTGCTCAAGGTTTTGAGTTATCCAAGGAAAATGCAGCGAGATTGATTGCCAAGAATGTAAAAACTGAATCCTCAAATTGCTTGAAGCAGGAAGCTAACTGATGACTACTGGAGTTCTTGAGCAGCGACCGCTCTATACCAAGGGCGATTATGTTTATGGTGGCGGCAAGGGAAAAGATACTGATGGCGACGGCAAAAAAGAGATTGATTGCTCAACTTTAGTGTGGGAAATGCTAAAGGCGGCTGGCTATAACGTTCCGTACAATAATACTGCTTTGCTCAAAACGAACGTCGACAATTACGATGTTATTGAGTGGAAAGATGTGTTGCCAGGGGATATCGCGCTTTGGCCAACCCATACGGGATTTGTCGAAGATATCGATGTCGAAAACAGAAGTGGAAACTTTTTCGGTTCACAAAATTCGACTGGTCCTGCTTCCGCTAAATTTGGGAACGGTTCAAATTATTGGCGAATGCCGATAAAGTTCTTACGAGTTAAGGAGATTTTTAAGACAGGTTCCCAACCGGCGTCTACCCCTGCGCCGACTCCCACAGCGCCGACTGCGCCAGCCGCTGCTCCTATAATGAATTTTCAATTTCCATTTAGAAAGGCTGATGGAACACAGTTCAAAGATTCTGAAGAGGTTTTTAAGGCCCTTGAGGGTGAGACTTCGGGAAATTTTTTATTAGGTAATCATGGTTTTTGGCATGGCGGAATTCATATATCACATAGGATTGCCCCGCAATGTATGCGAGACGAGCCTATTCGTTGTATTGGAGACGGTGTCGTCGTAGCCTACCGTTTGAATGAAGATTATCTAGCGACTGCATTTGAGACATCAAATTCTACAGAAGCATTGAAATACTCAAATTCATTTTGTCTTGTTAGGCATGACTATAAGTCACCTCCGAATAAGGAAGTGACGCCTAACACTAAGAATGAGCTCGTATTTTATAGCCTGTATATGCATCTGCTACCATATGACAGGTATGCGGATGACCCAGAGCAACCAGGTGCTCCAAAAATAAAAATGATTGCAAGTGGGTTTAAAGCGCGAAGCGATATTCTTGGCGCAACCGGCTGCGTCGAATATGGTTCGATTTCTGCTGGAACTGAAATTGAAATACTAGAAGAGCATTCTGATCACGTCCACGCCAAGGGTAAGCTGATTAAAGGCACTGTTGGAGGGCGCACTCCAGGGCAAGATTTTTGGTTCGCTTATAAACAAAACGGCATCGCCTATCCAAGAGGTGATGGAAGCGCGAGCTGGAACGCAATAACTGCACCAGAGCGAAAGAAGCCAGACTATTGGAAGGGAAAAGTTAGAGCTGTAGTTTCCGGAACGGGGCTTACTTTGCGAGCGGCTCCCTCAACGCAAAGTCACGGTGCTTTAGCTGGGGCTGCAATTAGGCAGGTAAATAGTATAGGACAGAACGAAGACTTAGTTCTTTGTACAAATAGCATAATAGAATTTGATAGCGGGAAAGTTTTTAGCCTGAAGATTGGCTCTAAGCTTTTCAAAATGGCGGAATGCTCCTTTGTACCGAGTACTTCCGGTGCCGCAACCGGTTTGAAAAGCCATTCCACTCCTGTGCCCGCCACTTTTTGGGCTTGTGTTGAAAAACCTTATGTTCAATTGCAAGGCTTGGTTCCGACTGAGTTTGATAAGATTGTGCCGATGGATACGGCAATTAAGGCAGGCGACACAATTGGTTTTCTTGGTTTAAATGAAACATTGGCAGGTCCAGATGGTGGGGTTTCGAGAAGTTATCAAGTTCACGTGGAGATTTTTTCGGCTGATCCTAAAATTGAGGATTTTCTAAAAAATAAAGCAAATGTGAAACAGGGGAAACAATACCTGCATTTGCAAGCGAATACGAACTTAAGAAGCAAGCCACCGCAAACCGGAGTGGTGACGATTTCTAATGAAAGCTTTGTAGAGCTTGGAAAGGCCGTTCTATATAAGGACACTGAAGAATGGTATGAAATAACTATAATTGATAACGCAGAAAGCAAAACCGGCTTGCTCAAAAAAGAAGGCGCGAAGCTCCTCAGTCAACACGATTGGGAAAAACTAGGTTTTCGTGTTGTTAAGGAGTCGAATTCAAATTCCGATGGTTTTCTGGATCCCGGAGATATGCCGGATTTTTTTCAAGCCTTATATAAGGATTTGGATAAGTTTGGTAATAAGGATCAAAAAGTCACCCCCGAAGATTTTCCAATTGCGCTTAAGAATGTAGAGTTTAGAAACCACTGGTCAAAGCTTATTGCATATCACCCAACAGAGTGGAGATCTAAGTCTGATTCTGCCAAGTGGGCACGGCTAGATACGTTGCTCGAGGGGAATCCGTCTGTTTTAAAGCACGAGAAAGAACGGATAGATAGCTTAATATTTTGGGATGATCCGGTTACGCAGTCTAAAGGCGTGGGCGATGGAAATGTATGGCATTTTCATCCAATTGCTATGATCGGAAATATGATGCCTTCGTCGGGCACCAATATGTGCAAGAAGTGTGGCAGTAATATCGCGTTAACTAATGCATTGATGCGAAGCGTTTGTCCATCCTCTGTAACGGATACATTTATCAGTGAATTTGTTACGGTGGCGAACGAGCTTTTCCCCAAGTATGGTGTGAATACCTGTTCTCAGGTTTTCCATATAATGGGGCAGGGTAAGCACGAAACTTTTCAATTTTCTGCTTTCAGAGAGAGTCTAAATTATACTCGCCGTAGTTATACTGCCGAAAAACTCTATAGAATGGCACCGACCGCTATTAATGATGGTTTTGCAAGGCTGGGAATGTCACTAACCAGAGAGGAAAAACTTGAGTATATAGATCAGCATTTGATTGAAAATGATCCAGCGTACGGTAAACATAGCTTTGGTAGCAATCAGTACCCTCATAACGACTACAGGGGCAGAGGGCTTCTTCATTTGACTCACTATGCTAACTATCGTGAATGTGCTGTGGCGATAGGGGTGAATATCGATGTTAATCCAAACCTGGCACAAGACAATATGAAAGTCGCAATAGAGTCTGGTCTGTGGTTTTGGAAGGCGAAAGGTATCGGTGCGCTTGCGGATGCTAGCTCATCTGATATAGATGCCAAGATTAAGTCTGTAACTAAGGTTATCAACTCTGCGCTGAAAGAGCTTGATAAACGAGAGAAGTACACTAAAGAGATTGCTGAAAAATTTAAGGCTGGATTTGGAGGCTGTTCGTTATGAGAGCTTTGTTTAAGTCGGGATTTCTAATTTCATTTTGTCTGTATTCGGTAGCTTCATTTGCTTGCGATGTCCCTGAGAGTCAAGCTTACCATTCGATCTCAACAAAAGACGGTGCGATTGTTTTTGATCTGGTTCCCATAGAGGGTGAGGCGAGTAGTGACGGATCAAACAGTCAAATGGGTATAGATGTTAACTATATTGATTGTGCGAGTAGGGCTAAGACATTGGTCGGGCAGTTACCGTATTTGGCAGATACAGGAAAAGTCCGTGCGGCTTTTTTTGCTGATGTAAAAGGCGGCTCTGAAAATGAGCTGTTTGTAATTCACAGTGTTGGAATACATTCTGATACCGGAGTTAAGTACTCTGGCGAGTACTACAGTGTGCATGTTTACAAAAAGAGCGATGATGGTTACTCAAGGGATGAGCGGATTTCCAAGTATTTTGGTGAGGGTGGGGATATATTGACTGATGACTATAAGGGGCTTTTGTACGTGTTTCCTTATAAAGATCAATTATCTGTCAGTAATAAACTTGCTACCACGGCTTTTTCTAAATGGAATGACGGTATTCCTGTTCAGCTGACGATAAACAAAAAAGCCAAAATTTATAGTTCGCCGGTTTTTGACGATGTCACTCGTATGTATCTGATCGCTGGGGACAAGGTCCAGCAGGAAGCTGTTGAGGCTGGCTGGCTCTCGGTTATGTTCAAAACACCAAAAGGTAAAGAAATTCGCGGATGGATCTTATGTGGTGATGCGGATGGATGCTGATATCACGGGACTATGAACAGGGTAAAAACTAGGGTTTGAATGGCGAGGGAAATGAACGCCGGCAAGCAATCCGCTTTGCAAAGCGCAAAGCTTGATGATCTGAATGAATCAAGGATTGAACACAGTGAAGCGTTTTGTTTTTGCGTTTATCGGCGGTTTTTTGCTGCCGGCTTCGGCGGTGTATGCGCAGGATGACTGCACTCAGGTTACTTCGAGTCTGGAAATGGTGCCCTGTTCCGAATCGGCAATGAAGGCTGCCGATACGCAGCTGAACCTCAGCTACAAGCAATTGATGGCGCGGCTTCAGTCTGACTATCGAGCAGACCCTGCGTTGGGCGCGGAGTACGCGGCGAAGGTTAAAGAGTCGCAACGTGCGTGGCTGAAATTGCGCGATGCGAACTGCCCTTTGGAGGCATTCGAGATCGAGACGGGGATGCCGGCGCATGTGTTCGCGGTCAACTCGTGCATCGCCAGAATGAGCCGCGAGCGCTCGGCGTACCTGGACAAGATCGTCCCTGCTCTTGCATCCGACAAGAGCACTTCGACGGCGCCGGCCAACGGCGCCTGTCCTTCGGAGGAATTCCCTGCTTTCCTGACAGCGTTTTCCGCCAGCAGTGAATCACAGCGTCGTCTCACTGCGATGACGGTCAAGTCGCTTGTGTTGAAGCCGGTTGCAGGTAAGGACCGTAGTACCTTTGAGCCTTCGACCTCGGGCGTCAGCGGATCTTCTTTCACCTATCCGCTGATGGCCGCCATCACACCCGGCAAGACACCTGGAGTCGAGATTGAAGAGGTCGATGACAGTCACGTCAACGTGGTCGATAAGCGGGCGGGCAACAGCAATGTAAAAATCTTCAATTTCTCTCGTCAGGCGTGCTGGGTGCTTGAAGGCGTTGAAGACTGGTCGATCAGCGAGAAGGATCTTGTCGCAACACGTAACCCTGCAATGAGCCGTGCCGAGAACTTCTGTGATCAACGTGCCGAGGCTTTGGGAGGGCTGGGTTCGCTCGAGCAATACCGTCTGACTGCGGAATTGTTAGAAGCGTCCCTGGAAAATTATGTCTGTGCGGCTGAGTCGGGTGATCCAGAGGCGAGCCTGTCAGCGGCGAGCTTGAGTCTTTCGCAGATGGCGTCTCAGTTGGAAACCAGCAAGGTTGAAGCGTTGTTCAAAGCGGCTTCGAAAATACCGAGTGGTGCGTTGGGCTATGCCACGTTTCTTTGTTCAGGAAACTCCACCGACTATGACGGTCCCTGCCTTCATCCGAAGCAGGCCGAAGAGCAGGTCATTCGAGCAATCAACATGGGCTCCATAGAGGCGATGAGTTATCTGGCGTCTACCTTTGAGGGTGGCGAGTTGGGAACAAAGGATATGTCCCGAGCGTTAGCCTGTTATGAAATGGCGGCTGATAAAGGTCACCGGTTGAGCATCAACAACGTGGCGCGATTGAAGTCGCAAGGGCCAGAGCCGATCAAGGCGAGCCACTGCATTTGAAACTCGGAGCGCGGATGTGTCGCGATTCTTTGCCGTTAAATTCCAAGTGAGTGGAGCTGTGCCTGACTTGTCGATTCCGGGTTTCGTGAGAGCTCGATATCTGCGGGTATTGCTGATCGGCATTGCAGCTTTCGCGCAGGCCAGTCATGCCGCCGCAGGTGTTGTCTCGGTGGGCAATGCGTCGGGTCAGTCGCAGATCGCGCAAGGCCCAGCCGAAGCTGCGGTCGACATGACACCTTGTCGGTTCTCAATGACGCTCTCGAAAGATCAATGGTTGCAGTTCAATACGCCTGATCTGGTATTCATTGCGGCCAAACAACAGCCTGAAACCACTAGCGCCCCGCGTTTGTCGCAGGCTCAGACCTCGACGGGTTATGAGTGGAATTTCGAAAAGCCCACAAATCTGAGCCAGCCCTGGTTCGGTGTCATGTGTGAAAGCGTCAACAACTTTTCCGCGCTCACCACTCAGAACCCGTCGCTTGATGACACGATTGAGTTGCAACTAGTGCGAGAGAGTAACGACCTTAAATGCCCGGCGACCCTGACCGATCATGGTTGGGAGCCGACGTCGCTGGCGGGGCCAAAAAACAGGTACACCTTTGAGGCATTAGGTGGGGAGAGATCCTCGGGGTTCATCTTCGGTTTCCATGACAAGTCACGACGTCACATCACCCGCGTCACGTTCTGCCTGCTGCGCGGCGAAAGCGTGCTGATCGGCTCGGCGGAGTCAGGCTCGGCCACACCGTTGGTGATCAGCGCCGAAGGGTTTGAAGAAATCAAAACAGCGGTTCGCAGCATGGCTTTTGAGTAAGCCTGCGAAGACCGAACGGAGTTACCGCGTGAAATGTTGCTGGCGAATGGCGCTACGGCGAGTGCGCCCTTTGCTGCGAATGGAAAAACACTCCCGCTGAATTGAGACGGGTTAGTTCAAAGGAAATGAAGTGAAAAGACTGCTGTTGTTATGTATGAGCTGGCTGCCGATGGCAGGGATGGCGTCGGATGTCTGCAACGAGGAAAGCGATACCAAGACTTTTCTTACGCAATGGAAAGACAGCGGAGAAAGTGTCGAAGACATACATTCTGGCTTCTACGATGGCGAATTTTCTCTAGAGCGTGGCAAGGTGGTGTACCAAGGTGATCTCAATGGCGATGGCCGAGACGATTTCATCTTCCTCTCCTATTCAAGTCACGGTTCGGCTGGCGACATGACGTACGCCTTCCTGATCCAGTGCCGTGGTTACTTGAAGCATACCGGCGGTGATTACTTTGCCGGGATCAAGGTACTGGACGGTCCGCCCAAGAACGGCGGAGACGTCAAAGACATCGAAATCTATTCCTACATCAGGGATAAACGCGGGCAGATTCGCTACAAAAACAACGTAGCCATGACCCGACCACATCTGTGGCAATTCAACCCGCAGACACAGCGTTATGAAGGTCAGTCCGAATAGATTTCAGTTACGGAGTTAAAGCGTGAAAGGATGTTCAATTCTACTCGGTGGCCTCTTGGCCATTGCCGCGTCCATGGCTTACGCCGCCAACCCGGCCTTCAAGGATTACACCGTTTCCCCAGTGTTCGCCGGCACTAATCATGAGCCTGTGCCGCAAGAACACAGCAACTCGATGATGGATAAGGCTCGTGCGCAGGCACTTAAAGGCAAGGTCAACTTTGCCGGCCACTACATCCTGTACCAATTTGGTTGTGGCGGCAGCACCTTGTGCGGCGAAGTACTGGATGCGCGTACGGGGGAGGTTGTCGGCGGACTGCCGAATGCATACGACGGCAATGCGTTAAGCCTGTCGAGCCGGCCTGATAGCCGTCTGCTCATTGTTTCCGGCATTGCGGCCGATACCGAAGAGGACGCGCAGGGTAATGAGCTGGAAAGCCGCTACAGGACTCGCTACTTCGAGTTTGTGAACAACGAGTTCCGGCTGCTGACGTTCAAGGATTTGTGATCGCCGCTGTTTGATTAAGGATGATTGGATGAACCGCTTTTCCATTCGGCCCATGCTGAGTGCACTTCTACTGTTGCCCCTCACCTACGCCATTCCGGCAAGTGCCGAAGCCGGGAGTTGCTACGGCTATCTCACCGAAATGGTCAGGAGCAGTAACTTCCCGTTTCGCTATGTCGGCAAGGACAAGGTCAATCTGTTGATTGATGAGGACGACGGTGCAATGGTGCGAGCCCAGTTGCTCTTTGATACGGACGGCACCGGTACCATCGGCTGGATCAAATACACCCCGGCCACTCGGGTGTTGCTCAACACCTCGGCTGAACTGGAAGAGCCGGTGGAACTGTCATTCGATGCCAAATTCGCCGATGGCTACGCAAAGTGCCTGGCTGGCCAACAGGCCGGTTAACGGCAAAAAGGAATTTTCCATGAATCAGTATCTTCTCGCGGGCAGCCTTTCGCTGTTGCTCTCGTTTCCAGCTTTCGCCGCTCCCAAGGATGCCTACACCCAGCGCGATGTCATGCAATGTGGCGGTGTTGAAGTGGTGATGGTGTCGTCCTGCCGATCCGTGACGGTGGATGACGCAGAAACCCACCTTATCCCTGTCTGCTCCGATCAGACGATCAACATTGGCGGCAAAGTGTTGCGCCGCAACATCGACAAGGTTTCACAGCTCACGTCTGACGGTAAGAAAGCGAAGATGCTGAGTAACGTTGTCGTGGCGATGGATTGTGTGAAAGGCACCAAGGGCAGCCTTGTTTCGATAGGTGGCTACGGCGGTTGCGGTGCCTGTCCTGAATGGCACGGGTATTACTCGACGGCGGGGCGATTGGAGCAATACAGCTTCGATAATAACCAGCGCTCATTTGGTTCGAAGGGTTCCTGGGAAGAGCTGATCAAGGCTTATGGCGTGACGAAGAGGCAGCTGCAGTCGGAAAGTCCGTCAGTGAAAAGGATCGACTATGGGCAGCCTTAAGTGGGTATTGATGATCGGCAGTCTGTGCAGCGCTATGGGCGCGTTTGCCGAGAACCCGCCAATAGTCGGCGTCAACGGGAACACGGTGTCATTTCGGGCTACAGAATGGACGATGCCCGGTGTGGATTCGGCGACTGCGTGGTTCACCGCCAATGGGAAAACCTTCCCACTCTTCGGCGTCGACATTGGCGCCGATTCACACCCGGAGTTGCTCAGTCCTGACAAGAAAACTCTATTGCTCGACCCGGTGGTCTTCGGGATGTTGACGGAGGAGGACGGTAAAGAGACGCTGCATTCGCAACAGCATTGCGATGTGATTTCGATGGAGACTGGTTGCGTGCTGGCTGAGCGCTCTCCCCGCTTTTGTCTCGGTAATTGGGTGGGCAATCAGTGGGTTTCCGAAGACGGCGAAGTGTTCAACCCCGCCCTGGAGACCGAGTCTCCAAAGAACTTGTTGAAGTATGTCGTGGGCATCAAGTCAGCGCAGTCCCGCGCACAATCGATCGAATCGAGCCTGAACTTTCTAAGCCCGGATTCCTACATGGCGTGCCATCCACCGGCACGTAATGTTCAAGCGTTCAACGACTGGGGTTTTTACCTGGCCGAGGGCGGTAACGATGAACTAGCACTGAAGTTCTATCGCGCCGTCGAGGCCGTCGGTAAACGCACAGTGCTGATGTTGAACATCGCCGACTCACTCTGGCGCCTTGATCGCAAAGACGAAGCGCAGCGCTATTACAGCGAGTACCGCGACGCGATGAGCGCCGACGGTAAGGCGCAGAAAATACCTCAACGCGTAGTTGAGCGATCCGTCATTCAGGGAATGAAACATTGAACATGTTTGTGCGCTTTATCGCGTTGTCCTTAGGCCTGCTGTCCGCTTCAATCGCGCTCGCTGAGGACAACTGCAAAGTCATCACGGTGAGCTGGCAATACGACGAGTGTGTGGAAGCTGAGCGGAAAGATGCCGACGCGAAACTCAATTCCAGCTACAAGAAATTGTTGGCTCGGTTCGAGTCTGGGTGGGAGTCTGAGCCTGAGGAGGGGAAGGCTTTCATGGTCATCGCCAGAGACTCGCAACGGGCCTGGATCAAGTTGCGCGACACCACGTGCCCCCTTGAAACCACGGCTGCACAATTCGGGTCGGCGGCGCATACCATGGTTATCAACAAATGCGTCACCAGAATGAGTCTGGAGCGTGCCGTCTATCTTGACGCTATCGCACCTGATGGCCCGAGTGAGGTGGTCGATGTCGTTAACGTTTCGAAAGCTGCTTCTCAGCGTTTCGGCAATGTTGTGGTTCGCTATATCACTACGTTTGGCAACCCATGCCTGAACGTTCAAATTGTTGCACCGGATGGTAACTGGAAGGTGCTTTCCTCTACGCGGTTTTGCAGCTTTGACGGCAAACCGTTTTGGTCGGGTTATGCCTCTGCGGGGTTTGAGGATCATGTGTTCGCGGAAGATGGTTTGCATGTGACGCTTAGCCTGACAGAGCTTCGTTCTACTGGCGCCAAGCGCCTCGCCTGTGTGATTCCGATTCAGAACGAGCAGATCAAAGAGCTGAAATGTGGCGCACCTGAGTCATCGTGAAACCAAAAGCGTAAATATTTAAAAGATTGATCAGCAGGGACGTGATCGGAATTGAACAGGCTCTTAAGTTGTTTTGGTGTGCTCGGGCTCATCGTCGGCTTGTCGACTCAGCCGGCATCGGCAAGTGACCTACAAACCATCGGAGAACTGCATCCCCCGGTGGTTGCTTCGTTGGGTGATCAAAAGATCACGGTGTTCTTTTTGAAGAACAACCTCAAGGATCAAGTCAGGGACGTGCACGTGCCTGATGCCGAGATTTTCTACACGCCCATGAATGCGGTGAAACCTTCGCTGAATTATGTGTGGAAGGTTGAGGGCGAACAGATTGCCTCGGTGTTCTTCTTCGAGCGCAAATTCCCTGAGCGAGCGGGGAAGTCCATGTTTGTCCTGACAAAACACAAAGTTTTGCACGAGCATTTCGAAGGAGATTCCTATTCGGTGTTGGAATTGCCGCTCTTCAAGGACGGTGACCACTTGGCTTTGCAGTTCTTTCGTGTTGACCCGCCAGACCCCGAGTTGCAGAACTGCCGTGACGGTATAGATCAGGAAGATGGCGTAGAAGTCGAGTGTGCTTACAAGGATGCGACGAGCATCAAGAGGTACTTGGCGGATCTGGATGGAAGGATGATTTCGGATTCGAAACTGAATCAGGGCAGCCGTCAGAAGCCACTCAAAAACGACGGTGATAGGGCCAGTGCCGCTTGCCCCTCACCCAACTTTTCAACCTTCCTTTCAGCCTTCTCTGAAAGCGCAGAGGTGCAAAAAGCCTTCGTCCAGCAGCCGCTGAAAATGGTCACGACCGTGGCCGGTGATCCCGAGCCCGAGATGCGAAAAAGCAGCCTCAGCGGCGATCAGCTCAAGTTCCCGATTATCCCGGATTTGGCGAAGCGAGAGGCCCAGGGCCTGACGTTAACCGTCAAGGAAGAGCAGGGTGATCACGCCGTCGCCATCCTGCAGAAACCGGATATCGATTATGTCTTCGAGTATCGGTTTGTTCGTGGGCAATGCTGGCGGCTGGAAGAAGTGATGGATTACTCGCTTTGAAACAGGTGGCAAGTTGAAAAGATTGTGTTTGATCGCGTTATTGCTGTGTTCTTTCTCTGCGGTGGCGGGGCCAATGTTCCCGTCTCTCAAATCGTGCAGGGACGCTGACAGCGACTGCGCGCTGGCGCTGAAAGACAATTTTCTGGTGGACGCACATTCCGGGCAGCGCCTATCCGAGACGGCGGAGCCGGCAGGGGCGATGAGTGACTTCTGGCTGTATCGAGATGACGAGCGCTACATCCTTCAGGAAGAAAACTACTCCCAGGCGAAGACGCGCCGTTGGCTGGTTTTCACCTACGACAGCGGCAAAGTGGTGCTCGACGGCGCTTATGTTTTCTCGATCGACATTGATATGAACACCGGACCCTACTGGCATGGCTATGACTGCCGAGGTGATGCCAAGCCGTTCGCCGTGCCAACGAAAGACTCGTTCAGTGAAGTCGCTTTGGAGGCGTTGTGCGGGGAGGCCGAAGGCTGGGTCGTCTCGGGCGGAGATACCAAGGTGCCGGTGTCGGCCAACGGGCTGGCCGTCAGTGTTCCCGTTTATCACGCCCGCAACCGCGATGGTTCAGCGACTTACCTGTTCACTGAAAGCGATGATCCGGATCTTTCGAAGCTGGTTTGCCTGTCCAACTGTGCTGATATCGCGAAAACGCCGGAGCGCGTTTCGCAGGAGACGGCGCCGTTGAAGGGCGGGCAGGAAGGAACGTTGTGCTCGGATGACGAAGATATCTACTTCAGTTGCCCGCTGGAGGGCGGCAAGACGGTTTCTGTTTGTGCGCGGGGAAACAGCAAGCCCACGGCCGGTTCTGTTCAGTACCGTTATGGTGTGCCGGGAAACATCGAGATGGTCTACCCCAAGAACGCTATGCCACCCAAGGGAAAGTTCTTTGTTGTAGATGCGTCGGAAGGCAGCGTGAACCTGAACATCATCAAGTTCAAAAGCGGTGCGTATACCTACCTCGTTAACCAGGCCTTTTTGAGTTATCTGAAGGTGCTCAAGGGGGACAAAGTTGTATTCCGACAGTCTTGTAATGCCGGTGGTCATGCTTACGTACATCGGTTGGCGGATTTCGGGTTAGAGACGGCCCCAAAAAGCGCAGAGGACTTTCGCTAGTTGCTGTTGCCGAAGAATGGAAAAGGGGACTCAACGTCCCCTTTTTTCCGCCCGTCATTCAGCTACGGCTTGGCCTGATACTCCCGAAACTCAATGTGATCGAGCGTGCCTTCCACCATCAATCGAACGCCGTCCGCCATTCTGCTCAGGCCCAGTGCCATCGAGCGGCGGGGGCCGTCGAGGTCGTCGGCCAGGTTGGCGGCGAAGGCGCTGATGGATAGGAGGTCTTCGGAGGCGTTGGCCATGAGGGCTTCGGCGTCGGCGTTGGGGCAGAGGGCGAACAGGCCGCCCAGGCGTTTGGGGCGTGTGGCTCTGGGTTTGAAGTGGTGGTCGAGCGCGCGTTCGGCGGCTTCGTGGAGTTTCTTCGAGTCTGGGAATTCGTAGGGGGAAACTTCTTCGTCAGTGAGGGTTGGATCGATCATCGGTGTAAATCCTTTTGGAGTTGGAAAGATTTGCCCCGGTTTTCGGACTTGCACATCCGGTCACCGATTTTGCGGTGACACACAGAGGCTATCGACGATGGTCCAGCCTGCCTAGTTCATGGACAGCACCGCAGTTTGAAGGACATTTCCCAAGGATTTGCGGGGTAGAGGAACAAGAAACCACTGCTATCGGCAGCTCCTACAGGAATGTGTTTCTTCAGGTGTAGGACGGGGGAATTGTGTGACGCGGAGCGTCACGGGATGCATTCCCACGCAGAGCGTGGGAACGATCAAGGCTAGGGGTTGGAAATCGTGACTTGGTAGTCATCTTGCAAGAAAAGCCATGCATCGTCTTCTATCAATCCAAGATAGTGGCGAATCCGTCCGAATCCCTTACACTCCCCCAGCCGTTCATTTTCCTTTTGAGGCTGTGCGCATGAAATTTCGTTTTCTACTGTGGATGCTGGGTCTGTTGATGGGTAAGGCCAGTCGGACAAATCCTGCGTTCCAGCAGCAGTTGGGTGACAAGGATCTGGTGTTTCAGCTACAGACTCTGGATGGGAAAGTGGCGCGGCATTTCGTGGTGAAGGACCAGCGCATTACCAGCAAGTCCGGGGTGGTGGCGGAGCCGGCGTTTGCGATTGCCTTCAAAGACGCGGCGTTCGGGTTTGCCACGATGCAGGCGAAGAACAAGCAGCTGGCGTTCATGCAGGGGATTCAGGACAAGTCGATCCAGCTCAAGGGCAACCCGGCGCTGGTGATGTGGTTTCAGGGGTTGATGAAGTATTTGAAGCCGCGGAAGGCCAAGCCGAAGTCATAGGGCTTTCAGGTAGCTTGCCGGGACAGGCCTGCCTCTTCAGCTTTCAGGCTCGGGAGGCTCGGCGTCCAGGGGCTGGGCCCGGTATGTCTTGTAGATCTGCTGGACTTTCGGGTTGTCCAGCTTCTCGTAAGTGATGTCTTCCTTGTCCAGGCCATCCAGGCCTCGGATGCCACTGATGGTCTCTGGCCATTCGTCACGACTGCATATATCGATTACGAACGGGTTGAGGTAGTGATCGAGATGCCTTTCGCGCGGCTCTCGGATCTCGTCGCTAAGGGCCCGCAGGTAGTCGTCTTTGTTTGTTCTTGACCAGTCGATGGCGAACCCGGCTCGATAACAGAGCTCCATGAAGACCAATAGAATCGCGCGGCCATTGCCGTCCAGGAAGGGGTGTGCGAAAGCCAGCTGGCCCATCACTCCACCGGGATGGTCTCTGAAGCGTTTCTTGTCTGCTGCGAGCTTGAGTGCATAGTCGACAGACATTTTGATGGAGTCCGGGCGCTCGAAAACTGTGCTGCGAGGGTCGTCAAAAGAGCCCTTGAAGACCGCCAGATGGGGGACGAGCTCGTTCCGGTCTTTTCCTGCCCAGTGATAGAAGCCTGAGAACAAGATCTCGTGAACCTTGAGTACAGTCTGGTAATCGATTGGCTTTTTTTTGGCCAGATAGGCAAGCGCCTCTTCGATACTCAATTCGAACGAAAGATGTTCTGATTCTTTTACTTCAACGGGATCTTTCAGTTGCAGCGAGTTTTGAAGATACCCAGCCGTCTCGAAGTCGCCGAACGGATCGAAAGTCATGCGCTACGTTTCTGTGCGCGCCTTTCCTGAAGATAGCGCCCTTGGAGCGCCAGGATTTCAGATTTGCTCAGAACGCCTTTTCTCTTGAGATTGACGAGCAACTGTTCGATGCCATCCAGCTCGACGACATCGCCAGCCAAACGGGTAATGCCCACGGCCATACGGCTCATGCCGTCACGTCTGGCCGTAACCTTGTTGTCTTTGGCTAGCTTGCGAACTTCGCTTGCAACGCTGACAGCATCTGTTTGGGTCATCGGAAATTCCTCTGATTGCCGTCAAATCATAGCAGGGCGCTAGTTTGCTGTCGTTGCTGGCAAAGTGACCGAAATCTGTGGAACCAGGGCCCTATTTGCAATCAAAACAGGCCCTGGTTGACGTTCCGAAGAGTGCTTTAAGCCTGGCTGAACTGCGAAGCCAGTTCCCGCAACAGCACTTCAGCCTCAAGCACTTTGCTGACCACGTCATTGGCCTTGTCGCGCGTCAGGCCAACGCGTTCCAGCAGCGCATCCGGAATGTCTTCGTCCGGGCCGGAGCCGATGCCGCGACTGCGCAGCAGGCGCACGGCCAGGCAGACGAGGTTCGGGTATTCGGCGTAGGCGCCGTCGTAGTTCGGGTCGTGCTGGAAGCGCAGGGCGGTGGCCAGTTCGTCCGGCATGTCCCAGTAGCGCATCAGCCAGGAGCCGATCTGTTCGCGGCTGATGCCCAGCAGGTGTTGCTCGACGTAGCTGTGGCACAGGTGCGGGTTGACCTCCAGGTGGCGGCAGATCAGCGAGAAGTGCGGCGGGAACACGTGGGCCAGCAGCAGGTAGCCGAAGTTGTGCAGCAGACCGGCGAGGTAGGTCAGGCCGGCTTCCGGGCGCTGGGCGCGCGGCATGGCGCGGGTCAGGCCTTCGATGACGGCGGCGGTGTAGATCGACTGCTGCCAGTACGGCGTGGTGTGTTGCGGGTGGTCCTTGGGCAGGCTCAGGGTCTTGCCGAGGGCCAGGCCCAGCGCCAGGTTGATCACCAGATCGAAGCCCAGCACACGCACGATCGCGTCTTCCACCGAACGGATCTTGCCCGGCGAGGCGTAGTACGGCGACGCCGCCCAGCTCACCACTTGCGCGGCCAGCGCCGGGTCGGTTTCGACCACGCCGGTGATGTCGTCGATGGTGGCGTTCGGGTCGACGCGCAGCTTGATGATTTTTTGTGCGGTTTCGGCCAGCGGCGGAATCTCGATGGTCGCTTCCAGTCGCTGCTGGATGCGCCGCGCGGTGAACGCCTGCACGGCCTGGGTGATTTCCTCGCGGTCATCGTCCGGGCGGTCGAGGTTCGGGCGGATGCTGCTCAGGGCTTCGCCGAAGTTGGCGGCGCTGGCCTTGGTCAGCATGGTCTTGAAGTCTTCGCTGGCGATTTCCAGCAGCAGGCCCGGCTCGCCGGAGTTGATCAGCAACTTCGGTTCACGCAGCAGGCTTTCTTCGTAGAGGCACGGCGAGCTGGTCAGCGCCGGCAGGCCCGGCAGCAGGCTCAGGCTGTGTTTGCCGAGCATCTTTTCCAGGCGCTCGGTGGACACGGCGGTCAGGCGACGGCCCGTCAGCTCGGCGAGGCGGTTGAGATCCAGCAACTGGCTCTGTGGAAACAGCACCATCAGCGCACCGACGGCGTCGTCCAGCAACACGGCCTGCACTTTGCGCGAGGCGTTGAGGCCGTGGTGGTCGAGCACTTCTTCGTAGGCGACGCCCAGCTTGTTGAGCAGCAGCCGAATAACAGACGGAGCGTGCGGGGATTCGGGGGCGAGAGCAGCTTCGGTCATGGTCTGTATCCGTTTTTGAAACAATTGCTGGAGTATAACCAGCTTGGTTGGAACGAGCTTTGAGAAACTGCGACGGTGCTCACACTTGGCCGTATTGCTGCCCGTGTCGCAGCCAGCGGTCGAGCAACGGGCTGACGTGCGCAGGCCAGCGTTCGAGCAAGGCCTGGGCGGCATCGCGCACGGCGGGCAACAAATCGGCGTCGCGCATCAGGTCGGCGACCTTGAATTGCAGCAGGCCGGTCTGGCGGGTGCCGAGCATTTCGCCGGGGCCACGCAGTTCGAGGTCTTTTTCGGCGATGACGAAACCGTCGTTGGTCTCGCGCATGATGCCCAGGCGCTGGCGGCCGATCTGCGACAGCGGCGGATGGTAGAGCAGCACGCAGTGGCTGACCGCGCTACCCCGACCGACGCGGCCACGCAACTGGTGCAGTTGCGCGAGGCCGAGGCGCTCGGGGTTTTCGATGATCATCAGGCTGGCGTTGGGTACGTCGACGCCGACTTCAATCACGGTGGTGGCAACCAGCAGTTGCAGGTTGCCGGCCTTGAATTCAGCCATGACGGCGGCTTTCTCGGCGGGTTTCATGCGGCCGTGGATCAGCCCGACCTTTAGCTCGCCGAGGGCGGCGGTGAGGTCTTCGAAGGTGGTTTCGGCGGCCTGGCAGGTCAGCTCTTCGGACTCTTCGATCAGCGTGCACACCCAATAGGCCTGACGACCCTCGGCGCAGGCACTGCGCACCCGTTCGATGACTTCGACGCGGCGGGTGTCGGTGACCAGCACGGTGTTGACCGGGGTTCGACCCGGCGGCAGTTCGTCGAGGATCGAGGTGTCGAGGTCGGCGTAGGCGCTCATCGCCAGCGTCCGCGGAATCGGCGTGGCGGTCATGATCAATTGATGCGGACACATGCGCCCGCCGACGCCTTTCTGCCGCAGCGCCAGACGCTGTTGCACGCCGAAGCGGTGTTGTTCGTCGATGATCACCAGCGCGAGGTTCTTGAACTGCACTTCATCCTGGAACAGCGCGTGAGTGCCGACCACCATCGGCGTGCCGCTGGCGATCTGTTCCAGCGCGGCCACGCGGTTCTTGCCCTTGAGCTTGCCGGCCAGCCACGCCACGTCGATGCCCAGCGGTTCGAGCCAGCGCTTGAAAGTGATGAAGTGCTGCTCGGCGAGGATCTCGGTCGGCGCCATCAGGGCGACCTGATAACCCGCCTCCAGCGCTTGCAGCGCGGCGAGGGCGGCGACCACGGTTTTGCCCGCGCCGACGTCGCCCTGAATCAGCCGCAGCATTGGCTCGTGCTGGCTGAGGTCGTAGGCGATTTCGTTGCCGACTCGCTGTTGCGCGCCGGTCGGGTTGAAACCAAGGTTGGCCAGGTATTTCGCCGGCAGCTTGGTGGCTTTCGGCATTGCCGGCGCACGCAGGGAGCGCATGCTTTCGCGCAGGCGCTGCTGCGATAGCTGGTGAGTCAGCAGTTCTTCGAAAGCCAGGCGATGCTGGGCCCAGTGATGACCGAGGGCGAGTTCGTCGACGTCGGCATCGGCAGGCGGGTTGTGCAGGTAGCGGATCGCGTCGGCCAGCGGCGCCAGTTGATAGTCGCGGGCCAGTTCGGTCGGCAGCCAGTCGGGCAGGGTGGCCGGTTTCAGCAGGGTCAACGTCTGCATGCACAACTGGCGCAGGCGCGCCTGGGTCAGGCCTTCGGTCAGCGGGTAGACCGGGGTCAGGGTTTCATCCACCGGGGGCGGTTCGTCGCCGTTGATGGCGCGGTATTCCGGGTGGTAGATCTCCAGCCCCGAGGCACCGGGCCGGGCTTCGCCGTAGCAGCGAATCCGCGTGCCGCGCTTGAGACCTTCTTTCTGCGCGTTGCTGAAGTGGTAGAAGCGCAGGCTCAAGCCGCCGGTGCCGTCCTGCAAACGCACGACGAGGCTGCGACGTCGGCCCATCACCACGTCGGCGCCGCTGACGGTGCCTTCGACCACGGCGTCTTGCCCCGGCCGCAACGCGCCGATCGGCACCACGCGGGTGCGATCCTGATAACGCAGCGGCAGGTGGAACAGCACGTCCTGGAGGTTTTCCAGACCGACCTTGGCCAGTTTCTCGGCCATGGCTTCACCGACACCCTTGAGTGCGGTGACCGACACCTGCGACAGCTCAGTCATGACGCTGGCTTAACCGGCCGTGACCGGCGCGGCGGGTTTGGCGACCGAGCACAGGCGAATGGAGTCGGCGAGGATCTCGATGGCTTTCGGCCGTGGGAAACTGGCGCGCCAGGCGATGGCCACGGTGCGGAACGGCACCGGTGCCGACAGCGGACGCACTTCGATCACGCCCGGGGCGTAGTGATGACTGTCCACCGCCGACAGCGGCAGGATCGAGATGCCGAGGCCGGACGCGACCATGTGGCGAATGGTTTCCAGCGAGCTGGATTCGACCGTGGTGTGCTTGGCGCCATCGTTGCCCTTGGTCAGGGTCGGGCAGGCTTCCAGCACCTGATCGCGGAAGCAGTGGCCTTCGCCGAGCAGCAGCAGACTCTTGTCGTTGAGCAGCGCGGCGTCGATGGATTCTTTCTGGGTCCACGGGTGCTGGGCCGGCATCAGGACGTAGAACGGCTCGTCGTAGAGCGGCAGGGTCAGCACGTCGGCTTCGTTGAACGGCAGGGCGATGATGATCGCGTCCAGCTCGCCGTTGCGCAGTTTGTCGCGCAATACGTGGGTGAAGTTTTCTTCGATGTACAACGGCATCTGCGGCGCGACCCGGTGCAGTTGCGGAATCAGGTGCGGGAACAGGTACGGGCCGACGGTGTAAATCGCGCCGACTTTCAGCGGGGCGGTCAGCTGGTTCTTGCCGGCTTGGGCCAGTTCGCGGATACCCTGGGCCTGCTCCAGCACTTTCTGTGCCTGGGCGACGATGCCTTCGCCGACCGGGGTCAGGCGCACGGCGCTTTTGCTGCGCTCGAAAATCAGCACACCGAGTTCGTCTTCAAGCTTTTTCACGCCCACCGACAGGGTCGGCTGGCTGACGTGGCAACGCTCGGCCGCGTGGCCGAAATGCTGCTCTTGGGCGAGGGTAACGATGTAGCGTAATTCTGTGAGGGTCATAGCAAGCGTCCATGAAGATGCGGGCCAAGCATACCGGCTGCAATCGATAGACGCACGTTATCAGACTGAGTGATGAATGCGACACCGGGCAATGCCGGTTTGCCGTTGGCAGATATGAGAAAGGCACCTTTCGGTGCCTTTCTGGCGGGATCGAGCCGTGTTCTGCCAATGCAGATCAGCGGCGGCGTTCCAGCGAGTAAACAAACGGCGCAACAATTTCGATCGAGCCATTGGTCAACATGTCGGCCGGTGGCTTGGGCAGCGGTTGGGCGCGGCGGATCATGTCCAGGGTAGCCCGGTCCAGATCAGCGTTGCCGGAGCGGCCCACCAGTTCGAACGACAGCACATTGCCTTCGGCATCGACCACGAAACGCAGCCGGTTCAAGCCTTCCTTGCCCCGTGCCTGTGCGCTTGCCGGGTACTTCTTGTACTTCTGCAAATGCGCGAGCAGGGTGCCTTGCCAGCTGGCCTTGGCCGCCAGTTGTGCTGGCGACGGGCCCGGTGCCGGCTGCGCGGATTTCTCCGTCGGCGCCTGGGTCTGCTGAGGCTCCGCCGGTTTTTCCTCGGAAGGTTTTTCCTTCACAGGCTCCGGTTTCTTCTCAACCGGTTTTGGTGGTTGCGGCTTTGGCTTGGGTTTTGGCTTCGGCTTGGGTACGGCAATCTCTGCCTTGGGGGCTTCGGCCAGTTTCGGGATCGGCAGTTCTTCGACCGGAGCCGGAGGCTGCGGTGGCGTGACGACTTTCGGCGGTGCAGGCGGTGGCGGGGCCGGAACCGGTGCCAGCTCGACCATCATTGCCTGCGGCGGCAGTTCGATGGGCGGGCGGGCGGTCCAGTTCAGCGCCAGCGCGATGGCCAGCGCGTGAACGCCCAGCACCACGGCCAGGCTACCGCTGTAACGCGTCAGCTTATGGCGCGTCGTGATCATTTCTTGACTGCGCTCTCGAGGCCGACCAGACCAACCTTCAGGTAACCGGCGCTGCGCAGCTTGTCCATTACGCTCATCAGGTCGCCGTAATCCACGCCTTTGTCGGCCTGGAAGAAGATGGTGGTGTCTTTCTTGCCATGGGTCCTGGCGTCGAGCACGGCGCCGAGGGTTTCGGCTTTGACTTCGTCGTCACCGATGTACAGGCGCTGGTCAGCCTTGACGCTGAGGAACACCGGTTTCTCTGGCCGCGGCGCCGGTTTGGCGGTCGAGGCAGGCAGGTCAACCTTGATGTCCACGGTGGCCAGCGGAGCAGCCACCATGAAGATGATCAACAGCACCAACATCACGTCGATGAACGGCGTGACGTTGATTTCGTGGTTCTCGGCCAGATCGTCGTCTGCGCCTTCTTTCAAATGCAGGCCCATGGCCGATTACCCCACTTTGACCATGTGCGGCTGCGAGCTGCTGCGCTCAGGCTGGTGGTCAAGGTCGCGGCTGACCAGCAACAGGACTTCTGCCGAGGCATCGGACACCTGAGCCTTGTAGCCGGCGATGGAACGGGCGAACACGTTGTAGATGACCACGGCAGGAATTGCAGCAACCAGACCCAGTGCGGTGGCCAGCAGCGCTTCAGCGATGCCCGGGGCCACGACGGCGAGGTTGGTGGTCTGGGTTTTGGCGATGCCGATGAAGCTGTTCATGATGCCCCACACGGTGCCGAACAGACCGACGAACGGCGCGGTGGAACCGATGGTGGCGAGTACGCCGGTGCCGCTGCTCATGTTGCGGCCACAGGCGGCCACCAGACGCTCGAGGCGGAAGCTGACGCGTTCCTTGATGCCTTCTTTCTCGCGGGAGTTGACCGACAGGCGCATCTCTTCGAGGGCGTCGTGGACCAGCAGGTTGGCGAGGGTGCCTTCCTTCGCCGCAGTGGCGCTGGCTTCTTTAAGGGTGGCGGCTTTTTTCAGGGCAGCGATTTCGCCACGCAGACGACGCTTGGCGCCCATCAGCTCGAAGCCTTTGGCAATCCAGATGGTCCAGGTGATGATCGAAGCGATGGCCAGGCCGATCATTACCATCTTCACGATGATGTCGGCGTTCTGGTACATGCCCCATGGCGACAGGTCGTGGGCCATGCCCAGGGTGTTGTCGGCTTCGAGGACTTCAGGTGCGTCTTCGGCGCTGGCGTCCACGGCCTGAACCGGGTCGGTCGCGGCCGGCGCGGCGGCAGGGGCAGCCGGTGCAGTCTGCTCGTGGGCGGCTGGAGTGGCCGGCGCCTGGGCGTCAGCGAAAGCGGCGGTTGGCGCCAGCATCAGGCTGAGGAGCAGGGCAGCCACCGCGCTCCAGGCGCGAGGTCGGTTGGTTGGCGAAGCGGGGGTTTGAATGCGTGTCATGCTGGCCGGACCTGAGGTAGAAAAACGGTGATGCTCTTCCAGGCCTCGTGAGGCCGAGAACAAAAGTGAGGTGCATTATTGCAAGTAATTCTTGTTAACAGAAGTAATAGAGTTGCTTTTTTTCCTTCATTGCTAGCCGCTCGTCCCCTGCCAGGGCTAGTCTGTCGCTTTCCGATGGGAGATTTTTGATGTCCGCGCCCTCTGTTTTGATCGCCGGTTGCGGTGATGTCGGCAGCCGTCTGGCCACGCAATTGCTGGCTGCCGGCTTCCAGGTGTATGGCCTGCGCCGCAATGTTTCACGTTTGCCGGAAGGCGTTATCGGTGTGGCCGGTGACTTGTTCAATGAAGACTGCCCCGAGACCTGGCCGGTCGGAGCCGTGGATTACCTGGTGTATTGCGCGGCGGCGACCGAGCACGATGAGGCCGGTTATCGCGCGGCTTATGTGCAGGGTTTGCAACATGTCCTGGGCTGGCTGGGCGATTACGGACAGGTGCCGGATCGGCTGCTGTTCGTTTCCAGCAGCAGTGTCTACGGGCAGCAGGACGGGGAGTGGGTGGATGAAAAATCCGAGACCGTTGCCGCTGGTTATTCCGGCCGGGTGATGCTGGAGGCCGAGCAGGTTGCGCTCAACAGCGGCATTCCCGCGAGCATCGTGCGTCTGACCGGCATTTACGGCCCGGGCCGTGAATGGCTGCTGACCCAGGTGCGTCGTGGCTATCGCGTGGCGGTCGAACCGCCGCTGTATGGCAATCGCATCCATGCCGATGATGCGGCGGGTTTGATGGCGTTCCTGCTGGAGGCGAATCGCAAGGGTGTGGCGCTGGATGACATCTACATCGGCGTGGACGATGCGCCGGCACCGCTGGCCGAAGTGGTGGCGTGGTTGCGCGAGTATCTGGGTGTCACCGAATGGTCGGAAGACGAGAGCGTGCGTCGAACCGGCAGCAAGCGTTGCAGCAACGCCCGGGCAAAGGCGTTGGGCTGGGTGCCGAAGTATCCGAGTTATCGCGAGGGGTATGCCGCGATTCTTGAAGGTCGCTGCTGACTTTCAGGCATTAGAAAGTCAATGTGGGAGCGAGCCTGCTCGCGATGAGGTCATAACATTCAACATTGATGTTGATTGTCAGACTGCTATCGCGAGCAGGCTCGCTCCCACATGGGATCTCTGAAGCTTCAAAGCCGGGTTACTGCTTCTCGAGCAACCACTTGCGCTCACCCGGGCTGAACTGCGGTTGTTCATCCGCCAGCGCCGTGTTCACGGCCTGCAAAATTTCCAGCTCCTTGCCCTTGCGAACGAAGATCCAGTTATTGCCCTGGCCGTTCTGTTGCAGCCACATGCTGTCGTTGCCGCTGCTCATCGATGCGCAGTCGCCCGCCAGGCACAAGGCATAGCGGTCGGCACCCGGAAGGCCGGAGACTTGTCCGTCAGCCTGGAATTGCACGGTGGCGCCTTCGCCCTGGCCGCTGGCGATGGTCCAGTTGCCGCCCAGGTAGGCCGAATACAGCGCACGTTCGAAGCTGGCGCCGATCGGTGCGCCTTCCGGCACCGGAATCTGCGCGCGATCGAAGAGCTGCTGAGGTTCGTTTTCGCTGGCAGCCTGATGCAACTGGCCGCCGTCGCGTTTCAGTTCGCTGCCGGAGCTGCCGTAGAAGTCGACTTTCCAGGCGCCGGACTGTTCGCCTTGCAGGCGTCCTTCGACGTTCTCGAAACCGTTGGTGAAGCGGGCCTGTCCGGCCTTGGTGTTGATGTCCCATTCCAGGTTCGGGCCATAGGCCTGAAGCGCTTCACGCAGGGGGCCGCCCTTGGCGGCGGCATCGATGGCGACCTGATTGATCCAGGTGCCGCTGATGTCACGGTCGGCAGGGTTGCTGGCGCAACCGCCGAGGAAAATGGCGAGCAGCGAGAGAGCAAGCGCTTTGCGCATGGTGGAATCCTTTCAAAACCTTTTCTTTACCGCAGAGCAGTCGGCGCGACCTTGAAGGGTCGCGCCGTGCGCATTACTCGATGACCAGAATGGCATCCATTTCAACCTGCGAACCCTTTGGCAGGGCAGCAACGCCGATGGCGGCGCGGGCCGGGTACGGCTGGTCGAAGTACTTGCCCATGATCTCGTTGACCTTGGCGAAGTGGCTCAGGTCGGTGAGGAAGATGTTCAGCTTGACGATGTCCTTGAACGAACCGCCGGCGGCTTCGGCCACGGCTTTCAGGTTCTCGAAGACCTGGACGGTCTGGGCTTCGAAGCCTTCGACCAGTTCCATGGTTTTCGGGTCCAGCGGGATCTGGCCCGACATGTAGACAGTGTTGCCAGCCTTGATCGCCTGGGAGTAAGTGCCGATGGCGGCCGGGGCCTTGTCGCTGGTGATAACGGTCTTGGTCATGTATGACTCCTTGTAATGGTGGGCTCAGGCACGCATGCGGGTGATGCGGATCACCCCGGTCAGTGCGCGCAGTTTCTTGATCACGCGGGCCAGGTGCACACGGTCGTGGACGCTGACCACCAACTGGACGACGCTGATGCGGCCATCGCGCTCGTCCATGCTGATTTTCTCGATATTGCCGTCGGCCGCGTTGACGCTGCTGGCCAGCAGGGCGATCAGGCCGCGCTGGTGTTCCAGCTCGACGCGCAGTTCGACGTTGAATTCGCCGGTGACATCCTTGGCCCACGAGAGCTGGATGCATTTTTCCGGGTTGTGGCGGATTTCGCTGATATTGCGGCAGTTGTCCAGGTGCACGACCATGCCTTTGCCCGCCGACAGGTGACCGACAATCGGGTCGCCCGGGATCGGCGTACAGCACTTGGCGTAGCTGAGCACGAGACCTTCGGTGCCGCGAATCGCCAGTGGCCCTTCCGGGCTTGGCAATTGTTCGCCTTCGCCGAGCAGGCGGCGCGCCACGACATAGGCCATGCGGTTGCCCAGGCCGATGTCTTCCAGCAAATCTTCGATCAGTTCGAGGCGGTATTCGGTGAGCATCGCCTTCACGCGTTCGGCCGGAATCTGTTCCAGCGCGCTGTCGAAACCGTTGAGCACCTTGTTCAGCAGGCGTTCGCCGAGGCTGATGGATTCGGAGCGGCGTTGCAGTTTCAGCGCATGGCGGATGTGGGTCCGCGCCTTGCCGGTGACCACGAAATTGAGCCACGCCGGATTCGGCCGTGCGCCGGGGGCGCTGACGATCTCGACTGTGGAGCCGCTTTGCAGGGGTTCGGACAGCGGTGCGAGACGACGGTTGATCCGGCAGGCGATGCAGCTGTTGCCGACGTCGGTGTGCACCGCGTAGGCAAAGTCGACCGCCGTGGAGCCTTTCGGCAGCTCCATGATCCGGCCTTTGGGCGTGAACACGTAGACCTCGTCCGGGAACAGGTCGATCTTCACGCTCTCGATGAATTCCAGCGAGTTGCCGGCACGTTGCTGCATTTCCAGCACGCCTTTGACCCACTGACGGGCCCGGGCATGGGTGCCTTTCGGTTGCTCGTCGCCGCTGGATTTGTACAGCCAGTGGGCGGCAATGCCGTTGTTGGCCATCTCTTCCATTTCGCGGGTGCGGATCTGGATCTCGATCGGTACACCGTGCATGCCGAAAAGGGTGGTGTGCAGCGACTGATAGCCGTTGGCCTTGGGGATCGCGATGTAATCCTTGAAGCGCCCCGGCAACGGTTTGTACAAATTATGTACAGCACCCAGCACGCGGTAGCAGGTATCGACCTTGTCGACGATGATCCGGAACGCGTAGACGTCCATGATCTCGTTGAAGGCCCGACGCTTGCCGCGCATTTTCTTGTAGATGCCGTAGAGGTGTTTCTGGCGACCGCTGACTTCGCCCTGGATGCCGTCGATGGCGAGGCAATGGCCAAGGGATTCTTCGATCTTGTTGACGATTTCCTTGCGGTTGCCCCGGGCGCGTTTGACCGCCTGGTAGATCCGCGCGGAACGCATCGGGTGCATGGCCTTGAAGCCGAGGTCTTCGAACTCGATGCGGATTGCGTGCATGCCCAGGCGGTTGGCGATGGGTGCGTAGATCTCGAGGGTTTCCTTGGCGATGCGCCGGCGTTTTTCGCCGGACAGCACTTCCAGCGTGCGCATGTTGTGCAGGCGGTCGGCCAGTTTGACCAGGATCACGCGAATGTCGCGCGCCATGGCCATAGCCATTTTCTGGAAGTTTTCAGCCTGGGCTTCGGCCTTGGTCTCGAAGTTCATCTGGGTCAGTTTGCTGACCCCGTCGACCAGTTCGGCCACGGTCTCACCGAACTGCGCTTGCAGCGCTTCCTTGGCAATACCGGTGTCTTCGATTACGTCATGCAGCATCGCAGCCATCAGGCTCTGATGGTCCATGTGCATGTCGGCAAGAATGTTTGCCACGGCAAGAGGATGCGTGACATACGCCTCGCCACTGCGGCGGCGTTGGCCGTCGTGGGCTTGTTCGGCGTAGAAATACGCTCGGCGGACCAGGTTGACCTGGTCGTTGCCGAGGTAGGTCGATAAGCGATCGGCGAGGGCGTCTATGCTCGGCATGATAACTCCTGCCGTAGGCTGTGATCCCGCGCCGTGCTACGTCGACCAGGCATAGGCTTAGACGGCCTCGTTGGACTCGTCCTCGAACGCAGCGAAGACCGGGTCTTCGTGGACGATTTCCTGCTCGGCGATGAACTCGTAGGTAATCATGCCTTCAGCGATTTCACGCAGCGCAACTACGGTCGGTTTGTCGTTTTCCCACTGTACCAGGGGCTCTTTGCCGCCGGTGGCCAGTTGACGGGCACGCTTGGTAGAGAGCATGACCAGCTCAAAGCGGTTTTCCACGTGTTCTAGGCAGTCTTCAACGGTTACGCGGGCCATGGTATTCCTCGGAGCGAATGCAATATGCGCGCTGCCCGGTTGGGCGAGCGGACTCAACAGTTTAAAAAATCACCAGCGATTAGGGAAGCGCTGATTTTTTGACCAGACTCTTCAACGCGCTGCAAGCACCAATGTAAAGCCCTTGCAGCGGTTTTGGGAAGTGCTGTTTCAGCCCAGCAATTCAGCCAGCAATTTGCCGAAACGCACCTGCTGGCGTTTCTGTTGCAGCTGATTGGCGCGGAAAATCGCTTTCAGATCGTCCAGCGCGTGGGCGAAATCGTCGTTGATGATCAGGTAGTCGTACTCGACGTAGTGGCTCATCTCGCTGACGGCTTCGCGCATCCGGCCGGCAATGATTTCGTCGCTGTCCTGGCCACGGTTGGTCAGGCGCTGGTGCAGGGCCTGCAGCGATGGCGGCAGGATGAAGATCGAACGGGCCTGGGGCATCAGCTTGCGCACCTGCTCGGCGCCTTGCCAGTCGATTTCCAGAATCAGGTCGTGACCTTCGTCCAGGGTCTGCTGCAGGCGGCTTTGCGAGGTGCCGTAGAAGTTGCCGAAGACTTCGGCGCGTTCGAGGAAGTCGCCGTGCTCGCCCATCTTCACGAACTCTTCGCGGGTTACGAAGTGATAGTTCACGCCGTCCACTTCGCCCGGGCGCATGGCGCGGGTGGTGTGGGAAATCGAGACGCGGATTTCCGGGTTGGCGTCGGTCAGGGCCTTGACCAGGCTGCTCTTGCCCGCGCCCGAAGGGGCGGAAATGATGTACAGGGTGCCGGTGCTGTGGGTCATGTCTGTTGCCTTACTCAATATTCTGCACTTGTTCGCGCATCTGCTCGATCAACACCTTGAGGTTGACCGCCGCCTGGGTGCTGCGCGGGTCGAAGGCCTTGGAGCCCAGTGTGTTGGCTTCGCGGTTGAGCTCCTGCATCAGGAAGTCCAGGCGCCGGCCGGCGGCACCGCCGGATTTCAGCACCCGGCGAACTTCGATGATGTGGGTGCTCAGGCGATCCAGTTCTTCAGCCACGTCGCTCTTTTGCGCTAGCATGACCATTTCCTGTTCCAGGCGCTGCGGGTCCATCTCGGCCTTCATGTCGGCGAAGCGGTCGAGGACTTTCTGGCGCTGGGTGGCGAGCATCTGCGGAACCAGTTCGCGCAGGGTCACCACGTCTTCCTCGATGGAGGTCAGGCGATCGTTGATCAGGCGTGCCAGCTCCGCGCCTTCGCGCTCGCGGCCGGCCTTGAGGTCTTTCAGGCCCTGATTGAACAAGGCCAATGCCTCGGCGTTCAGCGCTTGCGGGTCGGTGGCGTCGGCGACCAGCACGCCCGGCCAGGCCAGCACCTCCAGCGGATTCAGCGCCGCCGGGTTCTTGATCAGGCCGGCGACGGTCTCGGCAGCGGCGACCAATTGTGCAGCGCGCTCGCGATCCACTTGCAATGGCTTGCCGGTGCTTTCCTCGGTAAAGCGCAAGGTGCATTCCAGTTTGCCACGCGACAGGCCCTGGCGCAGGGCTTCGCGGACGGCGCCTTCGAGGTCGCGAAACGATTCCGGCAGGCGCAGGTGGGGTTCCAGGTAGCGGCTGTTGACCGAGCGCAGCTCCCAGCTCAGGGTGCCCTGAACGCCGGCTTTCTCGACGCGGGCGAAGGCGGTCATGCTGTGCACCATGGGGTGACCTCGCGATACAGATCGGCGCGAATTGAAGCTTCGCAGCTCGATATCAATGAATTTAAGCCGACTGGCAGCAAAGGCGCAGGATTGTAGCGCAGTGCGGCAGATGCGCCCAAACACACGGTGTGACAAAGGGCTGCAGGCCGTCGGCGAAGCGCGTTTCAGGGCCCTTGAACGACGGCCGGAATTTTTAAGCAGTGCCCAGGCACGGTGCGCAGCTCTATAATGCTCCGCAGTTTTCCGTCCCCAGTACAGGTATCTCCTATGAAACGTCCAAGTGGTCGCGCTGCCGATCAGCTCCGCTCGATCCGCATTACCCGCAACTACACCAAGCACGCCGAAGGGTCGGTACTGGTCGAATTCGGTGATACCAAAGTCATCTGCACCGTCAGCGTCGAAAACGGCGTGCCGCGTTTTCTCAAAGGTCAGGGCCAGGGCTGGCTGACCGCCGAGTACGGCATGCTGCCGCGCGCCACCGGCGAGCGTAACCAGCGTGAAGCGAGCCGTGGCAAGCAGGGTGGCCGCACCCTGGAAATCCAGCGCCTGATCGGCCGCTCCCTGCGCGCCGCGCTGGACATGTCCAAGCTGGGCGACGTCACCCTGTACGTCGACTGCGATGTGATCCAGGCCGACGGCGGCACCCGTACCGCGTCGATCACCGGTGCCATGGTTGCACTGGTCGATGCCCTGAAAGTGATCAAGAAACGCGGCGGCCTGAAGGGCGGCGACCCGCTCAAGCAAATGATCGGTGCCGTTTCCGTGGGCATGTACCAGGGCGAACCGGTGCTGGATCTCGACTATCTTGAAGACTCCGCCGCAGAGACTGACCTGAACGTGGTGATGACCAGCACCGGCGGTTTCATCGAAGTGCAGGGCACTGCCGAAGGTGCGCCGTTCCAGCCTGAAGAGCTGACCGCGATGCTGGAACTGGCCAAGAAAGGCATGAACGAGATCTTCGAACTGCAAACGGCCGCACTGGCTGACTGAGACGGTTCGTACCCGCAAGGAAGACGCGATGAGTGATGAGCAAGAGTTGCTGCCCAAGCCGAGCCAGGAGGTTCGCCAGTGGGCGATGTTCTGTCACTTGTCCGGCTTGCTGGGGATCTGGTTTCCATTTGGCAGTTTGATCGGGCCCCTGATCCTCTGGCAGATGAAGCGCGAGAAGGACTCGTTTATTGATGCGCAGGGTAGGGAAGCACTGAATTTTCAGATCACGATGACCATTGCTACGCTCATTAGCGTGGGGCTGACAGTAGTGCTTATCGGGTATCTGCTGATTATCCCGGTGGTCATTTGCTCGTTTGTGCTGCCGATTATTGCCGGGGTGAAGGCTAACAACGGATTCCCTTACCGCTATCCGTTCACTTGGCGATTGGTCAAATAACGATCAACTCTAGTCCCCTGCATAAAAGCAAAAATCAGCGCCCACAAAAAAGCCGACAGCGATGTCGGCTTTTTTGCATCCACGAATCGACGCTTAGATGGTCAGCGTCCAGTCGTAGTCCACGATCAGCGGCGCGTGTTGCGAGAACCGAGGCTGACGCGGCAGGCGTGCGCTGCGCACAAAGCGCCGCAGGCCCGGGGTCAGGATCTGGTAGTCGAAGCGCCAGCCCAGATTCAGCATCTCGGCCTGTTCGTTGTCCGGCCACCAGCTGTACTGGTCGCCTTCACGGCTGACTTCGCGCAGGGCGTCTACGTAGCCCATGTTGCCGACAATCTCGTCCATCCAGGCACGTTCCGGCGCCAGGAAGCCCGGGGATTGCTGGCTGTCGCGCCAGTTCTTGATGTCGAGCTTCTGCTGCGCGACGTACAGCGAGCCACAATAAATGTACTCGCGACGTTTGCGCCGCTGTTTGTCCAGGTACTTGCCGAAGTCGTCCATGAGCTTGAACTTCTGGTTCAAGTCCTCATCGCCGTTCATCCCCGAAGGAAGCAGCAAGGTGGCAATACTGACTTTGTCGAAATCTGCTTGCAGGTAGCGCCCGTAGCGGTCGGCCGTCTCGAAACCGAGACCGCTGATGACAGCCTTCGGTTGCAACCGCGAATACAAAGCCACGCCGCCTTGGGCAGGGACTTCAGCATCGCAGGCATAAAGGAAGTAGCCGTCCAGTTGGAAGGCTGGGTCATCCAGTTCAAAGGCGGAGGCACGGGTGTCCTGCAGGCAGATGACGTCGGCATTCTGTGCTTGCAGCCAACTGAGCAAACCGCGCTCGACTGCAGCCTGAATACCATTGACGTTCACACTGATGATCCGCATAAATGGCCCCAAAAATCGCGTGCGTGTATGATACACGGCGTCAAGCTAATTAGCTAAATCCGTGGTATTTGGGGTTTTTTTCATGCAAGCGTATCAGCGCGATTTCATTCGTTTTGCCATCGATCGCGGCGTTTTGCGCTTCGGTGAGTTCACCCTGAAGTCCGGACGCACCAGTCCTTACTTCTTCAACGCCGGCCTGTTCAACTCGGGTTCGGCCCTGGCGCAGCTGGGTCGTTTCTACGCCGCAGCCATCGCCGAGAGCGGTATTCCGTTCGACGTGCTGTTCGGCCCGGCCTACAAAGGCATCCCGCTGGCGGCAACCACCGCCGTGGCGCTGGCTGAGCACCACAACCGTGATTTGCCATGGTGCTTCAACCGTAAGGAAGCCAAGGCCCACGGCGAGGGCGGTAGCCTCGTTGGCGCGCCGCTGACCGGTGAAGTGCTGATCATCGACGACGTGATCACCGCTGGCACCGCGATCCGTGAAGTGATGCAGATCATCGCTTCCCAGGACGGCGCCAAGGCCGCCGGCGTGCTGATCGCCCTGAACCGTCAGGAGCGCGGCAACGGCGAGCTGTCGGCCATCCAGGAAGTCGAGCGTGATTTCGGCATTCCGGTCATCAGCATCGTGTCGCTGAATCAGGTGCTGGAATTCCTGGCTGACGATCCGCAGCTCAAGCAGCACCTGCCTGCCGTTGAAGCCTATCGCGCCCAGTTCGGCGTCTGATCGCTTCTTCAGGCAAAAAAAGACCCCGCTCAGTCAGGCTGAGCGGGGTCTTTTATTTGTGCGATCGCTTACGGACGCTTGCGATTGCTGATCAGCGTACCCACACCGGTGTCGGTGAAGATTTCCAGCAGGATCGCATTCGGTACGCGACCGTCGATGATCAGCGAGCTGCCCACGCCACCCTGAACTGCTTCCAGTGCACAGCGGATCTTCGGCAGCATGCCGCCGTAGATGGTGCCGTCGGCGATCAGGTCGTCGACCTGCTGGGTGCTCAGGCCGGTGAGGACCTTGCCCGACTTGTCCATCAGGCCGGCGATATTGGTCAGCAGCATCAGCTTCTCGGCTTTCAGCGCTTCGGCAACCTTGCCGGCCACCAGGTCGGCGTTGATGTTGTACGACTCGCCGTTCTCACCCACGCCGATCGGCGCGATCACCGGGATGAAGTTGCCTTTGACCAGCAGGTTCAGCAGCTCGGTGTTGATCCCGACCACTTCGCCCACCTGACCGATGTCGATGATTTCCGGCTGGGTCATCTCCGGGGTCTGGCGGGTGACGGTGAGCTTCTTCGCACGAATCAGACCCGCGTCTTTGCCGGTCAGGCCGATGGCGCTGCCGCCGTGGCGGTTGATCAGGTTGACGATGCTTTTGTTGACCTGGCCGCCGAGGACCATTTCCACCACGTCCATGGTTGCCGCGTCGGTGACGCGCATGCCGTCGACAAAGTGGCTTTCGATGGACAGGCGCTTGAGCAGATCACCGATCTGCGGGCCGCCACCGTGAACCACGACCGGGTTGATGCCGACGGCTTTCATCAAGACGATGTCGCGGGCGAAGCCGGTTTTCAGCTCCTCGCTTTCCATCGCGTTGCCGCCGTATTTGATCACCAGGGTCTTGCCGACATAACGTCGGATGTAAGGCAACGCTTCGGACAGGACCTTGGCGGTTTGGGCGGCGGCTTCGCGTTCGAGGGTCATTCAGGGCTCCGGGTGAATCAGAAATCAGAACGGTAGTTGGAGATCAGGTGCAACGCGTTTCAGCTGGGCGTGGAACACAACCTTGATGCGCTGCAATTCAGCCTCGTCATCGGCCTCGAAGCGCAGCACCAGCACCGGTGTGGTGTTGGAGGCGCGCACCAGGCCCCAGCCTTTGGCGTAATCGACCCGCACGCCGTCAATGGTGGTCAGGTCGGCGCCTGGACCCCACTGCGCATCGTGCAGTGCATCAATGATGCTGAATTTGCTCTCTTCGGTCACATGGATATTGATTTCCGGCGTGGAAATATCGTTCGGGAAGGTCGCGAACAGCGTTTCCGCGTCGGATTTTTCCTTGCTGAGGATCTCCAGCAGCCGTGCGGCGCTGTAAATGCCGTCGTCGAAACCGAACCAGCGTTCCTTGAAGAAGATGTGCCCGCTCATTTCTCCGGCCAGCAATGCGCCGGACTGTTTCATTTTCTTTTTGATCAACGAGTGACCGGTCTTCCACATTAGCGACTGGCCGCCGTATTCCTTGATCAACGGAATCAGGCGACGGGTGCATTTGACGTCGAAGATGATTTCCGCTCCCGGATTGCGGGACAGCACGTCGCGGGCGAACAGCATCAGCAGCCGGTCCGGGAACACGATGGTGCCGGTGTTGGTCACCACGCCGACACGGTCGCCGTCGCCGTCGAAGGCCAGGCCGATGTCAGCCTTGGTTTCCTTGACCTTGGCGATCAGGTCGACGAGATTTTCAGGCTTGCCCGGATCCGGGTGGTGGTTCGGGAAGTTGCCGTCGACTTCGCAGAACAGCGGGATGACTTCGCAGTTCAGCGCTTCGATCAGTTGCGGGGCGATCACGCCGGCCGCGCCGTTGCCGCAGTCGACCACGACTTTCAGGCGCCGGGCCAGTTTGATGTCCTGGACGATTTCGGTGGTGTAGCGGTCGAGGACCTCGACCTGGGTCACGCTGCCCTTGCCGCTGCTCAGGTTGCCGGTCTTGAGGCGCTCGTGCAGGGCCTGGATCTGTTCGTTGGCGAGGGTGTCGCCGGCGATCACGATCTTGAAGCCGTTGTAGTTCGACGGGTTGTGGCTGCCGGTGAGCATCACGCCGGATTTGCCGGCCAGCACGTTGGCGGCGTAATACAGCGCCGGGGTCGGCACCAGGCCGACGTCGCTGACGTGGCAGCCGCTTTCGGCGATACCGCGGATCAGCTCGGCAACCAGCTCGGGGCCGGACAGGCGGCCGTCACGGCCGACGGACACGTTCGGTTCACCCTGGGCCAGGCTCTGGGAGCCGATGGCGCGGCCGATCCAGTAGGCGGTTTCGGCATTGAGGAATTCCGGCACGGTGCCGCGAATGTCGTAGGCGCGGAAGATGCTGTCGGGAAGCTTCGGGGCGACTTGGGCGGGGGTGCTCATCTGCGGAAATGCTCCATCTCGAAAGTGGCGGGACACACCGACGAATCATCTCGGCGGCAGGCTCAAACTGAAGGGTATGACGGCGGTTTTCACAGAGAGTTCGTGGTGTGAAAGGGCCATGACGCCTTGTGCGGCGTGGCTTTGGCCTGCCAATGCCTTGATTTTCGGCGCTAAACCTTGCAGATGACATTTTGAATTTCGTGGCAAGCAACGCGCACTCGCCACGACAGGTTTCCAGTCGATTACTTGGTGCCGGAATGGCCGAAACCACCCGCGCCACGCTCGGTTTCGACAAACTCTTCGACCATTTCGAAGTGCGCCTGCACTACCGGCACCAGCACCAGCTGCGCCAGACGTTCGCCCACCGGCATGGTGAATTCGGTCTGGCCACGGTTCCAGCAGGACACCATCAGCGGGCCCTGGTAATCGGAGTCGATCAGGCCGACCAGATTGCCCAGCACGATGCCGTGCTTATGGCCCATGCCCGAGCGTGGCAGGATCAGCGCGGCGAGGTTCGGATCGCCGATGTACACCGACAGCCCGGTAGGGATCAGCACGGTTTCGCCCGGCTTGATCACGATGTCCTCTTGCAGCATGGCGCGCAGGTCGAGGCCGGCGGAGCCCGGTGTGGCGTATTGCGGCAGCGGGAATTCGGTACCGATGCGTGGGTCGAGGATCTTGGCTTGCAAAGCGTGCATGTAAATTAAACCTGGTTCAGACGTTCGGCGATAAAAGTGACCAGTTGGCGAGCAATCTTGCTCTTGCTGGTCTGGGCGAAAACCGTGGCGTGCAGCCCACGGTCGATGACGCTGCAGGCGTTTTCTTCGCTGTTGAAGCCGATGCTCGGGTTGGCGACGTCGTTGGCGACGATCAGATCGAGATTCTTGTCCTTCAGCTTGCGTGCAGCGTAGTCGAGCAGGTGTTCGGTCTCGGCGGCGAAGCCGACACTGAACGGACGGTCGGGACGGGTCGCGATGGTGGCCAGGATGTCCGGGTTGCGCACCATTTGCAGGACGAAGCCGTCACCGCTCGTAGGGTCTTTCTTCAATTTTTGCGGGGCGACGACTTCCGGACGGTAGTCCGCAACCGCCGCCGAGGCGATGAAAATGTCGCATGGGATCGCGGCTTCGCAGGCGGCGAGCATGTCGCGGGCGCTGACCACGTCGATGCGGGTGACGCGATCCGGCGTCGGCAAATGCACCGGGCCGCTGATCAGCGTGACGCGGGCGCCGGCTTCCACCGCCGCTTCCGCCAGGGCGAAGCCCATTTTGCCGGAGCTGTGGTTGGTGATGTAGCGCACCGGGTCGATGTTTTCCTGGGTCGGACCGGCGGTGATCACCACGTGCTTGCCGGTCAGCGCCTGACGCTGGAAGCAGTCCGCCGCGAGCTGGGCCAGATCGGTGGCTTCCATCATGCGGCCCATGCCGACGTCGCCGCAGGCCTGGCTGCCGGAGGCCGGGCCGAAGGTCTTCAGGCCACGGCTTTCAAGGAGTTGCAGGTTGGCCTGGGTCGCCGGGTCGCGCCACATGGCCTGGTTCATGGCCGGGGCGACAGCGACGATGGCGTCGGTGGCCAGCACCAGGGTGGTCAGCAGGTCGTTGGCGATGCCCTGGGCCAGACGGGCCAGCAGGTCGGCGGTGGCCGGGGCGATCAGCACCAGATCGGCCCATTTGGCCAGTTCGATGTGGCCCATCGCCGCTTCGGCGGCCGGGTCGAGCAGATCCAGGTGAACCGGGTGGCCGGACAGGGCCTGCATGGTCAGCGGGGTGATGAATTCGCTGCCGCCACGGGTCATGACCACGCGCACTTCGGCGCCCTGATCGATCAGGCGGCGCACAAGGTCGGCGCTCTTGTAGGCAGCGATACCGCCGCCGACGCCCAGAACGATGCGTTTCCGATACAGCCGCTGCATAGGTCTGCCTTTCATTTCGTTGGTGACATGCGTGGCGAAACCCCCTCCCCAGGGTGAATTCGCCCGCAAAAAAGATGGGCTACGATATCACAGCGACCGCTACGGAACAGCGGCGCCCACAGACAAGGAATGTGTATGAGTATTCGCGATTGGCCGGCGGCGGAAAGGCCGCGGGAGAAGCTTTTGGAACAAGGCTCGGGAAGTCTTTCCGATGCCGAATTGCTGGCGATTTTTCTACGCACCGGCGTATCCGGTAAAAGCGCGGTGGATCTGGCGCGACACTTGTTGAATCAGTTCGGCAGCCTGCGGGCGTTGCTGGAGGCAGATCTCGGCGCGTTCAGCGAGCAATTGGGCCTGGGGCCGGCGAAGTTCGCCCAGTTGCAAGCCGTGCTGGAGATGGGGCGGCGACATCTGGCCGAGCGCATGCGGCAGAAAACGGCGCTGGAGAATCCACAGGTAGTCCGCGATTACCTCAAGGCCATGTTGCGCCATGAGCCGCACGAGGTGTTCGGTTGCCTGTTTCTAGACTCCAAACATCAGGTGCTGACCTTTGAGACGCTGTTTCGCGGCTCGATCGACAACACGGCGGTACATCCCCGGGAAGTGGTGAAGCGCTCGTTGGCCAATAACGCGGCGGCCGTGATCCTGTGCCATAACCATCCGTCGGGTAACACCGATCCCAGTCAGGCTGATCGATTATTGACCAAGCGCTTGCAGAAGGCTTTGGAATTGATCGATGTGCGGGTACTCGATCACTTCGTCGTCGGTGATGGGGAACCATTGTCGATGGCGGAGTGCGGTTGGATGTAGCTTGCAGCGACTGCAGTCGCTGCAAGCCGGGGCGGATTACTTGAGGGTGACCCTGGAGTAATCCTGCCGCCCGAACGGGGACACCGAATAACCCTGCACGTCCTTACGCGTCAGCGCATAGGCGGTCGGATGCGCCAGCGGCAGCCACAGTGCCTGCTGCTGGATCTGCGCCTGTGCCTGTTCATAGAGCTTGGTGCGCACGCCCTGCTCGCTGGTGGTCTTGCCGGCGCTGATCAGCTTGTCCAGATCGGCGTTGCAGTAGCGGGCGAAGTTGGTGCCGGACTTCACCGCCGCGCAGGAAAACTGCGGTGTGAGGAAGTTGTCCGGGTCGCCGTTGTCACCGGCCCAACCCATGAACAACAGGTCATGTTCGCCAGCCTTGGCGCGACGGATCAGCTCGCCCCACTCGATCACGCGGATTTCTGCCTGAATGCCGATTTCCGCCAGGTCCGATTGCAGCAGTTGTGCACCCAGGCTCGGGTTCGGGTTGAGCAGGCTGCCGGACGGGCGCGTCCAGATGGTGGTCTGGAAACCGTCCTTCAGTCCGGCCTTGGCCAGTAAAGTCTTGGCTTTTGCCACGTCGTGCGGGTAACCCGGCAGGTTCTTCGCGTAGCTCCAGGTATTCGGCGGGTACGGGCCGTTGGCGGGTTCGGCGGTGTCTTCGAACACGGCTTTCAGGTAGTTGGCCTTGTCGAAGGCGAGGTTGATCGCCTGGCGCACTTCCGGCTTGTCCAATGGCGGATGCTGGCTGTTGATGCCAACGAATGCGGTCATGAACGCGTCAGTCTTTTCGATTTTCAGCGTCGGTTCTTCTTTCGCGGCCTGTACGTCCAATGGTTTTGGCGACAGGGCAATCTGGCACTCGTTACGCCGCAGCTTTTGCAGGCGCACGTTGGCGTCCGGGGTAATGGCGAAGATCAGCGGATCCACCGCAGGCTTGCCGCCGAAGTAGTCCGGGTTGGCCTTGTAGCGGATCGAGGCGTCTTTCTGGAACCGGGTGAACACGAACGGGCCGGTGCCGATCGGCTGGCTGTTGAGCTTGTCGGTCGCGTTGGCCTTCAGCAGCTTGTCGGCGTACTCGGCGGAATAGATCGAGGCGAAACCCATGCTCAGGGTTGCCAGGAATGTCGAGTCCGGATGATCAAGTGTGAAGCGTACGGTCAGCGGGTCCAGTGCGTCGATCTTCTTGATCAGGCTCGGCAGCTGCATCGACTGGGCGTGCGGGAAGCCGCTCTGGGCAACCTTGTGCCACGGGTTGGCTGGGTCGAGCATGCGGTCGAAGCTGAACTTGACGTCTTCGGCGGTCAGTTCGCGGGTCGGCTTGAAGTACTCGGTGCTGTGGAACTTCACCTGCGGGTGCAGTTTGAATATATAAGTCAGGCCGTCGGTGCTGACTTCCCAGCTGTCGGCCAGGCTCGGGACCACTTTGCCGGTTGCCGTATCGAAGTCCACCAGGCGGTTCATCAGCACATCGGCCGAGGCATTGGTGGTGGTCAGCGAGTTGTACTGCACCACGTCGAACCCTTCGGGGCTGGCCTCGGTGCACACGCTCAGGGCGGCGGCATGGGCCAGGGGGCTCAGCAATAACGGGGCGAGCAGCAGGGGGAGGGCAGCGAGGCGCATGGTCGGCTTCCTTTACAGATCGAAGGCCCATCTGCAAGTGCAGTCTGGAAAAGGCCTACCCTAGTGGTCGCGATTGCAAATGACTATCCCCTTTTTGCATTTTCGGGGCTGTGCGGCTGAGGATTTGTCGGAAGTGGCGGCAGGAAAAGTCCCGAATGCGGGTATGATCGGTTTTCTTCGACGAATGGTAAAAATTGCCGCCAGCCTTTGCCCAAGCCGCTTGCGGGCAGGAAAAGCGGCTTTTTAGCCATTCATTGCACACGGAAAGTTGTTGCTCCGTGGTCTTTCTGGTATAAAGCAGCGCTCTTTTCTAGGGGCCCGGTTCCTTCGCTTGTAGGTGTAGCCGGTAAGACCTCTAAAGAATCGCGGCGCCTGGCGCCACAATGACTAGAGATTAAGCGGCCAACCCATGCCGGGTTGGGCATGTGGTTTTAGAGGGCTGAGGCATGTCTAGAGTATGTCAAGTTACCGGTAAGGGTCCGGTAACCGGGAATAACATTTCCCACGCAAACAACAAAACCCGTCGTCGTTTCCTGCCGAACCTGCAGCATCACCGCTTCTGGGTTGAAGAAGAGAAACGTTTCGTACGCCTGCGCGTTTCCGCCAAAGGCATGCGTATCATCGACAAGCGTGGCATCAGCGTTGTGCTGGCCGAGCTGCGTCGCGACGGCAAGATTTAAGGGAGCTAATCATGCGTGAATTGATTCGTTTGATTTCGAGCGCCGGTACTGGTCACTTCTACACTACCGACAAGAACAAGCGTACTACCCCGGACAAAATCGAGATCAAGAAATATGATCCGGTTGTTCGCAAGCACGTGATCTACAAGGAAGGCAAAATCAAGTAATTGATTTTTCCCGACTTACGAAAAAGGCCCGTATCTCACGATACGGGCCTTTTTTGTTGCCTGGCGAAAGGCTTCAGGCCTTCTGTTCGAAGATCACGTAGACCTTGCGGCAGGCTTCCAGCACTTCCCAGGTGCCACGGAAACCGGCCGGAATCACGAAGCGGTCGCCGACACGCAAAGTCTTGGCATTGCCTTCGCCGTCACGCAGCACCGAAACGCCCTGGAGGATTTCGCAGTATTCGTGTTCGGTGTAATTCACCGTCCACTGACCCACTGCACCTTCCCACACGCCAACGCCCATTTGCCCGCAAGGGCTGTCGTATTGATTGAACACCGCCTGCTCGGGATCGCCCTTCAGTACTTTGGCCGGATCCGGGCGGTAGCGCTCGGCCTGGTCCATGGTCAGGCTGATGTCGACGACGTTCTGGATGTTCATTGTTGTTTTCTCCTGTAATGACGGCGCGGTGGCTTGAAAGGGCCAAAGTCTATGTTGATTAAATTGAACGCCGCAAGGCTGTATAACCGCCTTGTGTCAAATATATTGAAACAACCCCGGCCGCTGGTTTAGGGTGGCGGGTGCCTTGGGCCGAAAACAGGCTGGCCGGGCAGAATTCCTGAGGACGCCGGCGAAGATCGCGCGGCGCTCGTATTCAACAAGAGGAGGACACTCGAATGACCACCCTGACTCGTGCCGACTGGGAACAACGCGCTCGCGACCTGAAGATCGAAGGCCGCGCCTACCTCAACGGCGAGTACACCGATGCCGTCTCCGGCGAGACCTTCGAGTGCATCAGCCCGGTCGATGGCCGTCTGCTGGGCAAGATTGCCAGCTGTGACGCCGCCGATGCCCAGCGCGCCGTGGAAAACGCCCGCGCCACCTTCAATTCCGGCGTCTGGTCGCGCCTGGCGCCGACCAAACGCAAAGCCACCATGATCCGTTTCGCCGGCCTGCTCAAGCAGCATGCCGAAGAACTGGCCCTGCTCGAAACCCTCGACATGGGCAAGCCGATCAGCGATTCGCTGTACATCGACGTACCGGGTGCCGCGCAAGCCCTGAGCTGGAGCGGTGAAGCGATCGACAAGATCTACGACGAAGTCGCCGCCACCCCGCACGACCAACTGGGTCTGGTAACCCGCGAGCCAGTGGGCGTAGTCGGCGCCATCGTGCCGTGGAACTTTCCGCTGATGATGGCCTGCTGGAAGCTCGGCCCGGCCCTGTCGACCGGTAACTCGGTGATCCTCAAACCGTCGGAAAAATCCCCGCTGACCGCCATCCGTATCGCCGAACTGGCGGTCGAGGCCGGCATCCCGAAAGGAGTGCTGAACGTGCTGCCGGGCTACGGCCACACCGTCGGCAAGGCGCTCGCTCTGCACAATGACGTCGACACCCTGGTGTTCACCGGTTCGACCAAGATCGCCAAGCAACTGATGATCTATTCCGGCGAATCGAACATGAAGCGCGTCTGGCTGGAGGCCGGCGGCAAGAGCCCGAACATCGTGTTTGCCGATGCACCGGACCTGCAGGCTGCCGCCGAATCCGCCGCCAGCGCCATCGCCTTCAACCAGGGCGAAGTCTGCACCGCCGGTTCCCGTCTGCTGGTCGAGCGTTCGATCAAGGACAAATTCCTGCCGATGGTGATCGAGGCCCTGAAGGCCTGGAAACCGGGCAACCCGCTGGATCCGGCCACCAACGTGGGTGCGCTGGTCGATACCCAGCAGATGAACACCGTGCTGTCTTACATCGAGTCGGGCCACACCGACGGCGCCAAACTGGTGGCCGGCGGCAAGCGCATCCTTCAGGAAACCGGTGGCACCTACGTCGAGCCGACGATTTTCGACGGCGTGAGCAATGCGATGAAGATTGCCCAGGAAGAGATCTTCGGCCCGGTGTTGTCGGTCATTGCCTTCGACACGGCCGAGGAAGCGATCAACATCGCCAACGACACGCCTTACGGCTTGGCGGCGGCGGTCTGGACCCAGGACATTTCCAAGGCGCACCTCACCGCCAAGGCCCTGCGTGCCGGCAGCGTGTGGGTCAACCAGTACGACGGCGGCGACATGACCGCGCCGTTCGGCGGCTTCAAGCAGTCGGGCAACGGCCGCGACAAGTCGCTGCATGCGTTCGACAAATACACCGAGCTGAAGGCGACCTGGATCAAGCTGTAACCCGTTGAGGGAGCCTGCTCAGGCGGGCTCCCGAACGATACAAAGATCCCTGTGGGAGCGGGCTTGCTCGCGAAAGCGGTGTATCCGTCAGCACATCTGCTGAATGTGAAACCGTTATCGCGAGCAAGCTCGCTCCCACAGTGTTTTGTGGTGCACATAAAAATTATCCACAGGAGCGTGGACCATGCGTTGGGCGACGTATTTCGCCGTATTGGCGTCTGTCTTGAGTGTTGGACTGGCCCTTGGCGTCAGCATGCCTCTGGTGTCGTTGCGTCTTGAGGGCTGGGGTTACGGTTCGTTCGCCATCGGCGTGATGGCGGCGATGCCGGCCATTGGCGTGTTGCTGGGGGCGAAGGTTTCGAGTCATCTGGCGGCGCGCTTCGGCACAGCGAACCTGATGCGCCTGTGCCTGTGGGGCGGGGCATTGTCCATCGGCCTGCTGGCACTGCTGCCGAGTTATCCGATCTGGCTGGTGCTGCGGCTGATGATCGGGGTGATCCTGACCATCGTGTTCATCCTCGGCGAGAGCTGGATCAATCAACTGGTGGTCGAGCAGTGGCGCGGGCGATTGGTGGCGCTGTATGGCAGCAGTTATGCGCTCAGCCAACTGTCCGGGCCGTTACTGCTGGGTGCGCTCGGTACCGAGCATGATTACGGCTTCTGGGTGGGTGTCGGCCTCTTGATCGCAGCGCCACTTCTGTTGCTGGGTCGCAGCGGGGCCCCGAGCAGCGAGGCCAGCAGCGTGACCTTCGGTGACCTGTGGGGCTTCAGTCGCGAATTGCCGGCAATTGCCTGGGCGGTGTCGTTGTTCGCCGCGTTCGAGGCGATGATCCTGACCCTGTTGCCGGTGTACTGCCTGCAACAGGGCTTCACGGCGGAAATCGCGCTGGCGATGGTCAGCACCGTGGTGGTGGGCGACGCGCTGCTGCAATTGCCCATCGGTGCGCTGGCCGACTACCTGTCGCGGCGGACCTTGTTCGCCGGCTGCGCTGTGGTGTTGATGTTGTCGAGTCTGGCGATCCCGATGCTGATCGACACCCTGCTGATCTGGCCGTTGTGGGTGCTGTTCGGTGCCAGTGCCGGTGGCTTGTTCACCCTGTCGCTGATCCTGATCGGCGAGCGCTACCGAGATGACGCGCTGGTGCGCGCCAACGCGCATGTCGCGCAGCTGTGGGGCGTCGGTTGCCTGATCGGGCCATTGGCGGCGGGGGCGGGCAGCCAATGGATCAGCGGGCACGCGTTGCCTTGGTTCATGGCGGCCGGGGCGTTCGGGCTGGTGATTCTGCTGTCGCGGCAAGGGGCGTTCGGCAAGGTGCCGGAGCCTGCCTGACGACTTGGCCAGGGCGGACTGCTACAGCATCCGCTCCAGCCCCACCGTGGTGCTGAACCACGCATTGAAGCGCCGCCACCAGCTGCCGGGCTCCTTGGTCAGCGTGTGCATCTGACCGTTGTCCTCGGTAACCCAGACGACTTTCCCGTCCTGCAATTTCGCCTCGTAACTCAACGCCGGCGCCATGCCCTGCAACGCCAGTTCCCGTACATGGGCAGCCAGCTCGGGGCTGTCCACCAGCACCCCGACTTCGGTGTTCCACAGCACCGAGCGCGGGTCGAAATTGAACGAGCCGATGAACGCTTTTTTCCCGTCGAAGATCATCGCCTTGCTGTGCAGGCTGGAGTCCGAGCCGCGAAACGACTTGCTGTAAAACAGGTGCGGGCCGCTGCCGAAGTTATCCCCGGGCTGGCGCCGCAGCTCATACAACTTCACGCCATGTTCCAGCAGCGCCTTGCGATAGGGCGCGTAACCGCCGTGCACCGCTGGCACATCGGTGGCTTCCAGTGAGTTGGTCAACAGGCTCACCGATACGCCCGCATCGGCACGGCCGGTCAGATAGACCAGCCCCGGCTGACCCGGCACGAAGTAGGCGGAAATCATCATCAGTTCCTTGCTGACGCCTCGCAGCTCCGGTGCCAGTTGTGTGGTCAGCAGCAGTTGCGGATCCGGCTCGCCGTCCGCCAGCACTTTGCTCGGCGCATCCCACAGCGCCTGGTTCCAGGCCCAGATCAGCTCCCGGCGCCAGATGTCCATGCGCGGGTGGGTGGTGAAGGTCATCAACTGCTGATAGAGCGCGTGATTCTGTTTGCGGGTTTCCTCGAGGGATTCTTCCAGGCGCGTGCGGGTGTTCTGCAGGTCTTTGGCCGAAGGTTTGCTGGAGAGGAATTCCTCGATCGGCTTGCTCAGGGCGCTGTTCCAGTATTGATCGAAGCCGTGCCCGAGCTGTTCGGCCACCGGCCCGACGCTGAGCATGTCGATGTCGGTGAAGTTCAGGTTGGGCTCGGCATCGAAATACTCGTCACCCAGATTGCGGCCGCCGACGATGGCGGCGCTGTTGTCCGCCAGCCACAGCTTGTTGTGCATCCGCCGGTGTTGCTGCGACAGGTTGAACAGCCGGCCTGCGGCGCGGGTCACGCCGGTGCTGCGGCCCAGGTGCAATGGATTGAACAGGCGGATCTGGATGTTCGGATGCGCCGCCAGCGTGGCGATAATCAGGTCGAGGCCGTCGCTGGTGGTGTCGTCCAGCAGGATGCGCACCCGCACGCCACGGTCGGCAGCCTTGAGCACCTCTTCCACCAGCATTCGCGTACTGATGCCGTCGTGGACGATGTAGTACTGCAGGTCAAGGCTGCTCTGGGCGTTGCGGATCAATTCGGCGCGGGCGGTGAAGGCTTCGGTGCTGTTGGACAACAGGCGAAATCCGGACTGGCCTTTATACGGCGCGGCCTGAGCCTGGATCGAGCGGCCGAAACTCGATGCAGAGGCCGGCAATGCCTGGCTTGGCTCGCGCGGCACGTCGAGGGTCGCGCAACCGCCCAGGAACGAGGCGAGTAGCAGCAGAGCGAGTAGGGGCTGTCTGAAGCTCACGTAGGATCGTTCCGATTGGCGGCAAGGGTCGGCATATGGACGCGGGTCTCTGGAAAAAGGTCAGTCGGCTTCAGCGAGCAGCTTGATCGCCGCTGCACCCACCTTGCGCACAGCTTCTTCGATGAGCGGTGTCGGCTTGGCAGCGTAGTTCATGCGCAGGCAATTGCGGTACTTGCCCGACGCCGAAAAAATGCTGCCGACGGCAATCTGTACGCCCTGATCGTGCAGTGCACGATTCAGTTTCAGGGTATCGAAACCTTCCGGCAGTTCGACCCAGAGCATGAAGCTGCCTTGCGGACGGCTGGCGCGAGTGCCGGCCGGGAAATATCGCGTCACCCAATCGATCATCACGTCGCGATTGCGCTGGTATTGCGTACGCATCCGCCGCAAATGCGGTTCGAAGTGCCCGGCTTTCAGAAACTCGGCGATGGCGATCTGTGGCTGTGGCGCGGTGGAGCCGGTGCTGATGTATTTCATGTGCAGCACCCGCTCGAGGTATCGACCCGGCGCGACCCAGCCGATACGCAGCCCCGGCGCGAGAGTCTTGGAGAACGAACTGCACAGCAACACACGGCCATCTTCGTCGAAGGATTTGATCGTGCGCGGACGCGGGTAGGTGTAGGCCAGTTCGCCATACACGTCGTCCTCGATGATCGCCACGTCGAAGCGCTGGGCCAGCGTCAACAACGCGCGTTTGCGCGACTCCGGCATGATGTAGCCGAGCGGGTTGTTGCAGTTGGGCGTGAGCTGGATGACCTTGATCGGCCACTGCTCCAGCGCCAGTTCCAGCGCTTCGAGGCTGATGCCGGTGAGCGGGTCGGTGGGGATTTCCAGGGCTTTCATGCCCAGCCCCTTGAGGGTCTGCATGGCGCCGTGAAAGCTTGGCGAATCCACCGCAACAATATCGCCGGGCTCGCAGATCGCGTGGATGCTGGTGGACAGCGCTTCGTGGCAACCGGTGGTGACCACCAGATCACTGGCGCTCAACTGGCAGCCGGAATCGAGCATCAGCCGGGCGATCTGTTCGCGCAGTTCAAGGGTGCCGTGGATGTTGTCGTAATACAGACCGGGCATGTCCTGGCGGCGGCTGATACGGGCCAGTCCGCGCAGCAGCGGCTTCATCGTCGGCGACGAGATGTCCGGCATGCCGCGACCGAGTTGCACCACGTCCTTGCGCGGTACGGCGCGAATCAGCTCCAGCACCTGATCCCACTGGGAAATTTCCACCGGACGCTGGGCCGGACGCCCGATGGCCGGCAGTTCCGGCAACTCGCGGCCGACCGGCACGAAGTACCCGGATTTGGGCTTTGGCGTGGCCAGGCCGCTGTCTTCCAGCATTCGATAGGCCTGCTGCACCGTGCTCAGGCTGACCCCGTGTTCTACGCTCAAGGCGCGCACCGACGGCAGGCGATCACCAGGACGGTAGAAGCCTTGTTCGATGCGGGTGCCGAGCAACTCGGCGAGGTTCACATACAGGGTCATGGCACTGCCTCGATGCAGGTGATTCGAAAAACCAGTACAGATGCGGCGTAAATCGACAATTCAGTCCCGGAGACAGCAAATCTGTATGGAAATAATACAGATGTGTTGAATCTGTAATGCTTTTGTCGGCCCGCGCATCATGGAATCTCTGGCTACCCAAGTAAACAGGAGCGACAAAAATGAACGGCTTGAGCGATGTGCGGCTGACGTTACACAGTCAGGAACTGGAGGCAGGGCAACAGGACAGGGCGCGCAACGAGATGCTGCGCAACGCGCCGTCCGGCCTGAGCCGCTGGGGTCTGTTCTGGCATCGTCTGCACACACGCAAAGCGTTGCTGGGCCTGACACCGGAGCAGCTCAAGGATGTCGGGCTGACCCGGGAACAGGCGCTGGAGGAGGGGTTGAAGCCGTTCTGGAGGATCTGAATCTTCGGAACTCAGAAACCCATTCGCGAGCAGGCTCGCTCCCACAGGGATATGCATTCCAAAGTGGGAGCGAGCCTGCTCGCGAAGGCGTCATCAATGGCGCTGCAAAAATATCAGACCAGTTCTTTGAGTCGATGCCACAACATCCCCAACGCCAGCAACGGCGAGCGCAGATGCTTGCCGCCGGGGAAGGTGATGTGTGGCACTTTGGCGAACAGATCGAAGCCACCGCTGTGCTGGCCGCTGATGGCCTCGGCCAGCAACTTGCCCGCCAGGTGCGTGGCATTCACGCCGTGGCCGGAATAGGCCTGGGCGTAATACACGTTCGGCTGATCGCTCAGCCGGCCAATCTGCGGCAGACGGTTGGCACCGATGCCGATCATCCCGCCCCACTGATACTCGATCTTCACTGACGCAAGCTGCGGGAATACTTCCAGCATCTTCGGCCGCATGTAGGCGCCGATGTCTTTCGGGTCACGCCCCGAATAATGGCAGGCGCCGCCGAACAACAGGCGCCGGTCCGCCGAGAGCCGGTAGTAATCCAGCGCCACCCGCTGATCGCAGACGGCCATGTTCTGGGGCAGCAGGGCGTGGGCCTGTTCTTCGCTCAGTGGTTCAGTGGCGATGATGTAGCTGCCGGCCGGCAGCACCTTGCCGCTGAGTTGCGGATTCAGATTGTTGAGATAGGCGTTGCAGCCGAGCACCAGGGTTTTCGCCCGCACCGAACCTTGCGCCGTGTGTACCCGGACTTCGGGGCCGTAGTCGATACGGGTGACTGCCGATTGCTCGAACAGCTTCACCCCGAGTTGCTGCGCTGCAGCAGCTTCGCCGAGTGCCAGATTCAGCGGGTGCAGATGGCCGGAACCCATGTCGATCAAACCACCGACATAGCGTTTGGAACCGACCACGGTGTGCATCTCGTTGGCTTGCAGCAGGCGGGTTTCGTAGCGGTAACCGAGGCCGCGCAATTCTTCGGCGTCTTCGGCAAAGCCTTCCAGGTCGGAAGGTTTGTTGGCGAGGTCGCAGTAACCCCAGGTCAGGTCGCAGGGGATCTGAAATTTTTCAACACGCTGTCGGACGATTTCCACCGCTTCCAGCCCCATGAGCTTCATCTGACGCACGCCGTCGGCGCCGATCACGTTGGCGAACTGGTCGAGCCCGTGGCCTACGCCGCGAATCAGTTGCCCGCCGTTGCGACCGCTGGCGCCCCAGCCGATCCGGTGCGCTTCCAGCAGCACCACGCTTAAGCCGCGCTCAGCCAGTTCCAGCGCGGTGTTCAGCCCGGAGAAACCGCCACCGACCACGCACACGTCGGCAATCAGTTCGCCTTGCAGCACCGGATGGTCGGGCTGCGGCAGGCTGCTGGCGGCGTAATAAGAGGCAACATGGGGTTGGCTCGCGGAGGCGTGGGCGCGGGCATTCATGGGCGTCATCCTGAACGGGTGTCGAGAAAATTTGACGGAGCATAAGCCGCAGGCCCGAGGCCGGGCAACATTGGTCGGCTTATGGTGTCTGGATCACGGCTTTTGCGGCACAATTGCCGCCTATTTCGCTCCGGTTACCGCTGCAATGAGCTGCAACAGTCAGAAAATCCGCACCCTGCGTCAGCAGATTCCCACGTTCGAGTGCGTGCCGGGCTGCCACGACTGCTGCGGGCCGGTGACCACCTCGCCCGAGGAAATGTCCCGCCTGCCGCGCAAGACCCGCGCCGAGCAGGATGCGGCCATGGAAGAACTCAACTGCGTGCACCTGGGGCCGAACGGCTGCACGGTGTACGACGAGCGACCGCTGATCTGCCGGTTGTTCGGCACCACCCGGACCTTGCCGTGCCCCAACGGCCGGCGGCCGGTGGAGCTGATTCATCCACGGGTCGAGAAGCAGGTGTTCGAGTACATGGCCGAAAACCGGCAGGTGCTGGTCTGAGCGATTAATCCGGAATCGGCAGGCTCAGGCTCTCTTTCACTTCTTCCATCACGATGTAGCTCTTGGATTCGCGTACGTGCGGCAGTTTGAGCAGGATGTCGCCCAGCAGCTTGCGGTACGAGGCCATCTCGGAAATCCGCGCCTTCACCAGATAGTCGAAATCTCCTGACACCAGATGGCACTCCAGCACGTGGGGCAGTTTCAGCACGGCGCGTCGGAACTCTTCGAACGTGTCGCCGGATTTGTAGTCGAGGCTGATCTCGACGAACACCAGCAGGCTGCCCTTCAAGTGCTGCGGATTCAGGCGGGCGTTGTAGCCCATGATGATCCCCTCGCGCTCCAGGCGCCGCACCCGCTCGGTGCACGGCGTGGTGGAAAGCCCGACCTTCTCGCCCAGTTCAGTGAATGAAATCCGCCCGTCCGCCTGCAGGATCCGCAAGATGTTGCGGTCGATCTTGTCCAGCTCACGTTTGGTCTGAGTGTTGGTACGCATAGGGGATGCGCCTCCGTGAAAAGGGTTTTTGCCGAGAATTGTCGCCAAATATAGGCGCTTATACAGTGAAAAGCACTGGCGAATCTTTTTTACACTGCGCGCATCATTGCTCTAACAACAGACGTACGCGGCACGCCGCGAGAGGGATACAAAAATGCGCGTTATGGTCTTGGGTAGCGGCGTCATCGGTACCGCCAGTGCTTACTATCTGGCCCGTGCCGGGTTTGAAGTGGTGGTGGTCGACCGGCAGCCAGCCGCGGCCATGGAGACCAGTTTCGCCAACGCCGGCCAGGTCTCGCCGGGCTATGCCTCGCCGTGGGCCGCGCCGGGCGTGCCGCTCAAGGCCATCAAGTGGCTGCTGCAACGTCACGCGCCGCTGGCAATCAAGGCCACCGCCGACATCGACCAGTACCTGTGGATGGCGCAGATGCTGCGCAACTGCACCGCCAACCGTTACGCGGTGAACAAGGAGCGCATGGTGCGTCTGTCCGAGTACAGCCGCGACTGCCTCGACGAATTGCGCGCCGAAACCGGCATTGCCTACGAAGGTCGCAGCCTGGGCACCACCCAGCTGTTCCGGACTCAGGCCCAGCTGGATGGCGCCGCCAAGGACATCGCCGTCCTCAAAGAGTCCGGCGTGCCGTTCGAAGTCCTTGACCGCGCCGGCATTGCCCGCGTCGAGCCGGCACTGGCCAACGTCACCGATATCCTCGCCGGTGCCCTGCGTCTGCCGAACGACCAGACCGGCGACTGCCAGATCTTCACCACCCGCCTCGCCGAAATGGCCGTGAACCTGGGTGTGGAATTCCGTTTTGGCCAGGACATCCAGCGCCTCGACTTCGCCGGTGACCGCATCAACGGCGTGTGGATCGATGGCAAGCTGGAAACCGCCGACCGTTACGTGCTGGCTCTCGGCAGCTATTCGCCGCAACTGCTCAAGCCGCTGGGCATCAAGGCCCCGGTCTATCCGTTGAAGGGTTACTCGCTGACCGTGCCGATCACCAACCCGGCGATGGCGCCGACTTCGACCATTCTCGACGAGACCTACAAGGTCGCAATCACCCGTTTCGACAACCGCATCCGCGTCGGCGGCATGGCGGAGATCGCCGGTTTTGACCTGTCGCTGAACCCGCGTCGGCGCGAAACCCTGGAGATGATCGTCAACGACCTTTATCCTCAGGGCGGTAATCTGGCCGAAGCGAGTTTCTGGACCGGCCTGCGTCCAACCACGCCGGACGGCACCCCGATCGTCGGCGCCACCCCGTTCAAGAACCTGTTCCTGAACACCGGTCACGGCACCCTCGGCTGGACCATGGCGTGCGGCTCCGGTCGCTTGCTGGCTGACCTGATGGCGAAGAAAAAGCCGCAGATCAGCGCCGAAGGCCTCGATATTTCCCGTTATGGCAACAAGACCCAGGAGTCCGCAAAGCATGGCAATCCAGCGCCAGCTCACCAATGAGCGCATGAGTCAGATCGTCAGCCACAACGGCATCGTGTATCTGGCCGGGCAAGTCGGTGACGACTTCAACGCCGGAGTCGAACAACAGACCCGCGACGTGCTCGCCAATATCGAGCGTCTGCTGGACCTGGCCGGGACTGACAAACAGCATCTGCTGTCGGCGACGATCTACCTGAACGACATCGAGGCACACTTCGCCGGGATGAACTCGGTGTGGGATCAGTGGCTGCCCAAAGGCGCCGCGCCGGCCCGTGCCACTGTCGAAGCGAAGATGGCCAAGCCGAGCATTCTGGTCGAGATCTCCATCGTCGCCGCGTTGCCGTAAACCGTTGTAAAGATCCCTCTCCCGGTGCTGTTGGCGGTTCACGTCGTCAGCCAGCGCCGGTTTTTATTCCCATGACCGCCAAGAAGTCTGCTGCCATGCGTCCTGCCCGTGCCCTGATCGATCTAGAAGCCCTGCGTCACAACTACCGTATCGCCCGTGAAATCACCGGTGCCAAGGCGCTGGCGGTGATCAAGGCCGATGCCTACGGCCACGGCGCAGTGCGTTGCGCTCAGGCGCTGGAGGCCGAAGCGGACGGCTTTGCGGTGGCGTGTATCGAAGAAGCCCTGGAGCTGCGTGCTGCCGGGATTCGTGCGCCGGTGCTGTTGCTCGAAGGCTTTTTCGAGGCCGATGAGCTGGCGCTGATCGTCGAGCACGATTTCTGGTGCGTGGTGCATTCGCTGTGGCAGCTCGAAGCCATCGAGCAAGCGGCTTTGAGCAAACCGATCACCGTGTGGCTGAAACTTGATTCGGGCATGCACCGCGTCGGCCTGCATCCGAAGGATTACCCGGCGGCTTACCAGCGTCTGCTGGCCAGCGGCAAAGTGGCGAAAGTCGTGCTGATGAGCCACTTCGCCCGGGCCGATGAGCTGCATGAGCAAAGCAGCGCCGATCAGGTCGCCGTGTTCGAGGCTGCGCGTCAGGGCCTGGCCGCCGAAGTCAGCCTGCGCAACTCGCCGGCGGTGCTGGGCTGGCCGCAGATTCACAGCGACTGGGTACGCCCGGGCATCATGCTCTACGGCGCCACCCCGTTCGAAGAAGCCAACGCGGTGGCCGAGCGCCTGCTGCCGGTGATGACCCTGGAGTCGAAAGTCATCAGCGTGCGCGAACTGCCGGCCGGCGAACCGGTGGGGTACGGTGCAAAATTCATTACCGACAAACCGATGCGCATCGGCGTGGTCGCCATGGGTTACGCCGACGGTTATCCGCGTCAGGCGCCGACCGGCACGCCGGTATTGGTGGCCGGCAAACGCAGTCGCATTCTCGGCCGCGTGTCGATGGACATGCTCTGCATCGACCTGACCGACGTACCGGAAGCCGGCCTGGGTTCGACCGTCGAGCTGTGGGGCAAGAACATCCTCGCCAGCGACGTGGCGAAGTGGGCGGACACCATTCCGTACCAGATCTTCTGCAACCTGCGTCGGGTGCCAAGGCTCTATTCCGAGGGTTGAAGCCCGGGCCGGGCCCAAGTGTTGTAAATACTGAACGCTGTCGCCATGATAACGCTCAATATTTCTACAACACTCAGGAGGCCCAAGCCTTGGACGTCGGTGAACGACTGCAATCGATCCGCAAGCTCAAAGGGCTTTCCCAGCGTGAACTCGCCAAGCGTGCGGGCGTCACCAACAGCACCATTTCGATGATCGAAAAGAACAGCGTCAGCCCTTCGATCAGTTCGCTGAGGAAGGTGCTGGGCGGGATTCCCATGTCCATGGTCGAGTTCTTTTCCGAAGAGATCCTCCAGGAAAAACCGACCCAGATCGTCTACAAGGCCAACGAGCTGATCGACATTTCCGACGGCGCCGTGACCATGAAACTGGTCGGTCGTGCGCACCCGAGCCGGGCCATCGCATTCCTCAATGAAATCTACCCGCCGGGCGCCGACACTGGCGAGGAAATGCTCACCCACGAAGGCGAGGAAACCGGGATTCTGGTGGAAGGTCGTCTGGAGCTGGTGGTGGGCCTTGAAACTTTTATCCTCGAAGCCGGCGACAGCTACTACTTTGAAAGTACCAAGCCGCATCGTTTCCGTAATCCGTTCGACGCACCGGCGCGACTAATCAGCGCAGCCACACCGGCGAACTTTTAAACCGAGAGACGCCAGGCCACTGCGGCAAAGGTGTCCGGACTGTTTGACCGATGCGCAACAAGACCCCTTTAACTTTGGGGTTGTTTCAGTGTGGCGGGCTACCCGCTATACTTGCGCCCGCCTGCGAACCGTGGCCGCAGGCGTGAATAGCCACCATTGAGGGTGAACGCGTGAATCTAATTATGAAAATGCTGGCTGCACCAGCAACCGTACTGGCCCTCTGGGCTGTCAGCGCTCAAGCTGCGACGAATGACGACATTGCCAAACGCCTCGAGCCTGTCGGCCAGGTGTGTGTTCAAGGGCAAGAGTGCAAGGGGATGGAAGTCGCTGCTTCGGCAGGCGGCGGTGGCGGCGCCAAGACGCCGGATGAAGTGATTGCCAAACATTGCAATGCTTGCCACGGCACCGGCCTGCTGGGCGCACCGAAAATCGGTGACGCAGCAGCCTGGAAAGACCGTGCCGATCACCAGGGCGGCCTCGACGGCCTGCTGGCCAAAGCCATCACCGGCTTGAACTCGATGCCTCCGAAAGGCACCTGCGCCGATTGCTCGGATGACGAGCTGAAGGGCGCGATCCAGAAGATGTCCGGCCTGAAATAAGCCGCGCTTCTGACGAAAAAAACCGTCTTCGGACGGTTTTTTTGTGCCTGAGGTTTGCACTGACTTTTGGTGGAATATTTTAGATCTGCCCCCTCACCCCAGCCCTCTCCCGAAGGGAGAGGGGGCCGACCGAGCTGTCTGGCGTTATACATCGACCTGAAAGATCGAGTCGATTATGGATTCAGCACCATTCGCTCACGTCGGCGTAACTCTCAAATATCCCCCATTCAGTCCCCTCTCCCTCCGGGAGAGGGCTAGGGTGAGGGCATCACTCTCAAGCCAAGCAAACATCTCGAAAACAAACACGTAGCCACCCCCAAGCTGTTCATTGCAGCAAACTCAAGGCAATCTCGGTCTACCCCTATTCACGGAACGGGCAGGAGGCTTCAGATGGTGCAGTTGTGTTCGATCGAACAGGCAGTGGACGACGTGCTGGCACGGTTGCCGGCGCACATCCACATGGGCCTGCCGCTGGGGCTGGGCAAACCCAATCCCTTCGTCAACGCGCTGTACCGGCGGGTTGCCGGGTTGCCCGAACGGCAACTGACGATCTACACCGCCCTGTGCCTCGGCCGTCCGGCGTTGGGCGATGGTTTGCAGAAGCGCTTCATCGAACCCTTCGTCGAGCGGGTGTTCGGCGATTATCCGGAATTGGATTTCCTTGCTGACCTGCGCCGCGACAGCCTGCCGGCCAACATCCGCATCGAGCAGTTCTTCATGCAGCCCGGCAGCCTGCTCAATAGCGCGCCGGCCCAACAGGATTACGTCAGCAGCAACTACAGCCACGCCGCCCGCGACATCAACGCCGCCGGGCTGAACCTGGTGGCACAGTTGCTCGCCAGCAGCAGCGAACATCCCGACCGTCTGAGCCTGAGCTGCAACCCTGACATCACCCTTGATCTGTTCCCGATGATTGCCAAACGCCGCGCAGCGGGGGAGACGATCTTGCTGGTCGGCCAGGTGCACACCGAGTTGCCGTACATGCCGGGCGATGCCGAAGTCGACATCGACACCTTCGACCTGCTGATCGACGAGAAGGACAGCAGCACGCTGTTCTCCACGCCGAACATGCCCGTCGGGTTTCAGGATCATTTCATCGGTCTGCACGCCAGTACGCTGGTGCGCGATGGCGGCACCTTGCAGATCGGCATCGGCTCGATGGGCGATGCGCTGACCGCCGCGTTGCTGGCGCGCCAGGCTGACAATGCCGGCTACCGGGAGTTGCTGACCGATGTGAACCTCAGCCAGTGGGCGCAACTGATCGAACGCGAGGGTGGCACTGAGCCGTTCGCCAAGGGCCTTTACGGCTGCAGCGAAATGTTCGTCAACGGCTTGCTGGTGCTGGCGGACGCCGGGATCATCCGGCGCAAGGTCTACCCGGACGTGCAGACTCAGGAGCAAGCCAACGCCGGCACCCTCGACGAGGCGGCACAGACCGACGGCATTTCAGTGCACGGCGGTTTCTTCCTCGGGCCGCGCAGTTTCTATGAGCGCCTGCGCGAGCTGCCCCACAGCAAACGTCTTGAATTCAACATGACCCGCATCAGCTACATCAACGAGCTGTACGGTCAGGAAGAACTCAAACGTCTGCAACGCGTTGATGCGCGATTCATCAACACCGCGTTCACTATGACTTTGCTCGGTGCCGGGGTGTCCGACCAGCTACAGGATGGTCGGGTACTCAGCGGCGTCGGCGGGCAGTACAACTTCGTCGCCCAAGGCCATGCGCTACACGATGCGCGCTCGATTCTGTTGCTGCGCAGCTGGCGCGAATCCGGCGGCGATGTCAGTTCGAACATTGTCTGGGAATATGGCCACTGCACGATTCCACGGCACCTGCGCGACATCGTGGTGACCGAGTACGGCATCGCCGATCTGCGCGGCAAGTCAGATTCGGTGGTGATCGAAGCGCTGCTCAATATCAGTGACTCGCGCTTTCAGCAGGGTCTGATCGAGCAGGCTCAGAAGGTCGGCAAACTGCCGAAGGATTTCCGCCTCGATCCACGCTTTACCGACAACACCCCGCAACGCCTGCAGGCGATTGCCGCGCGGCATCCGAACCTGTTTCCGGAGTATCCGCTGGGCTGCGATTTCAACGAGGTCGAGAAGGATCTGTTGCGGGCGCTGAACTGGCTCAAGAGCAAATTCAAACTGACCGAGATTCTGGAACTGGGCAAGGCAGCGCTGGATGCGCCTGAGGCTTCGCTGTATCCGGAGCATCTGGCGCGCATGCAGCTCACCCACCCGGAAGGTCTGAAGGAAGACCTGTTTCAGCGGTTGTTGCTCACTGGCCTGAAGGCCACCGCGCAATAACTGTCCACCCCCAAAACAACGGTGGGAGCCAGCAAACTGGCTCCCACAGAAGTCCTGCGGTGTTGCGGGTTACTCGATGAAAGTAACCACGCCATCTTTCAGCGATTTCACGCGAGCCAGCGACTCGACGCGGTAACCCTGCGAATCCAGCTCCGCACGGCCGCCCTGGAATGACTTCTCGATCACGATGCCCAGGCCAGCGACGGTGGCGCCGGCCTGCTTGATGATCGAAATCAGCGCCTGGGACGCCTTACCGTTGGCCAGGAAGTCGTCGATGATCAGCACGCGGTCACTGCTGGTCAGGTGACGCGGGGAGATGGCCACGGTGCTTTCGGTTTTCTTGGTGAACGAGTAAACGGTCGCCGACAGCAGGTTTTCAGTCAGGGTCAGGGACTGTTGCTTGCGGGCGAAGATCACCGGCACGCCGAGGTTCAGACCGGTCATGATCGCCGGGGCGATGCCCGAGGCTTCGATGGTGACGATCTTGGTGATGCCGGAATCCTTGAACAGCGAGGCGAATTCGTCGCCGATCAGCTTCATCAGGGCCGGGTCGATCTGGTGGTTCAGGAAGGCGTCGACCTTCAGGACCTGGTCGGAAAGCACGATGCCTTGTTCGCGGATTTTCTGGTGCAATGCTTCCATGAAGCTGTCCTCATTTGGCGCTTTGTGCGCCGAAGGTCTAGTAAAAAGTGGTCAATTCTAGCGCTTTAACATCGCGCGTATATCAGCCAGTGCGCTATTGCCTCGCACGGCTTTGACTTCGGTCGGTGTGTCGTCGTTGCCTTCCCAGGCCAGGTCGTCCGGCGGCAGCTCATCGAGGAAGCGGCTTGGCGCGCAGTCGATGATCTCGCCGTACTGTTTGCGCTTGGCCGCGAAGGTGAACGCGAGGGTCTGGCGCGCGCGGGTAATGCCCACGTAGGCCAGGCGGCGTTCTTCTTCGATGGTGTCGGCTTCGATACTGGAACGGTGCGGGAGAATTTCCTCTTCCATGCCCATGATGAACACATAAGGGAATTCCAGACCCTTGGACGCATGCAGGGTCATCATCTGCACGCCTTCGGCGCCGTCTTCCTCTTCCTGCTGACGTTCCAGCATGTCACGCAGGACGAGTTTGCCGATGGCGTCCTCGACGGTCATTTCGCCGTCTTCGTCTTTTTCCAGGGTGTTCTTCAAGGCCTCGATCAGGAACCAGACGTTGCTCATCCGGTAGTCCGCGGCCTTGTCGCTGGAGCTGTTGGTGCGCAGCCAGTTCTCGTAGTCGATGTCCATGACCATGCTGCGCAGGGCGGAGATCGGGTCTTCGCCGGCGCACTGCTCGCGCACCTTGTCCATGAAGCGCTTGAAGCGCGACAGGCGATCGGTGAAGCGGCTGTCCAGATGCTCGCCCAGGCCGAGTTCGTCGGTGGCGGCGTACATCGAGATCTTGCGTTCGGTGGCGTAGTTGCCGAGTTTTTCCAGGGTCGTCGAGCCGATCTCGCGGCGCGGCACGTTGATCACCCGCAGGAAGGCGTTGTCGTCGTCCGGGTTCACGATCAGGCGGAAGTACGCCATCAGGTCTTTCACTTCCTGGCGGCCGAAGAAGCTGTTGCCGCCGCTCAGACGGTACGGCACCTGGTGGTGCTGAAGTTTCAGCTCGATCAGCTTGGCCTGGTAGTTGCCGCGATAAAGGATCGCGAAATCGCTGTACGGACGGTCGGTGCGCAAGTGCAGGCTGAGGATTTCCATGGCCACGCGCTCGGCTTCGGCGTCCTCGTTGCGGCAGCGGATCACGCGGATCTCGTCGCCGTGGCCCATCTCACTCCACAGCTGCTTTTCGAATTCGTGGGGGTTGTTCGAAATCAGGACGTTGGCGCAGCGCAGGATGCGGCTGGTGGAGCGGTAGTTCTGCTCCAGCATCACCACTTTCAGGGACGGATAGTCGTCCTTGAGCAGCATCAGGTTTTCCGGCCGCGCGCCGCGCCAGGCGTAGATCGACTGGTCGTCGTCGCCTACCACGGTGAACTGGTTGCGTTTGCCGATGAGCATTTTCACCAGCAGGTACTGGCTGGCGTTGGTGTCCTGATACTCGTCCACCAGCAGGTAGCGCACCTTGTTCTGCCACTTTTCGAGGATGTCGGCGTGTTCTTCGAAGAGTTTCACCGGCAGCAGGATCAGGTCGTCGAAGTCCACCGCGTTGAACGCCTTGAGCGTGCGCTGATAGTGGGTGTAGACAATGGCGGCGGTCTGTTCCTTGGGGTTGCGGGCGTTTTCCAGGGCCACGGCCGGCAGGATCAGGTCGTTCTTCCAGGCGCCGATCATGTTCTTGATCTCGTCGACGCCGTCGTCGCCTGCGTATTCCTTCTGCATGATGTCGGTCATCAGCGACTTGACGTCGGTCTCGTCGAAGATCGAGAAACCGGGTTTGTAGCCCAGCCGTTCATGTTCCTTGCGGATGATGTTCAGGCCCAGGTTGTGGAAGGTGCAGACCGTCAGGCCGCGACCTTCGCCGGCACGGAGCAGGGTGCCGACCCGTTCCTTCATCTCGCGCGCGGCCTTGTTGGTGAAGGTCATGGCGACGATGTATTGGGCACGGATGCCGCAGTTCTGGATCAGGTGCGCAATCTTGCGCGTGATCACGCTGGTCTTGCCGGAGCCAGCACCGGCGAGCACCAATAGAGGGCCGCCGACGTAGTTCACGGCTTCTTGCTGCCGGGGATTGAGTCGGGACATACGAAAATTCGGGAGTCGTTGACGAAATGGGCCGGCATTTTAACAGGCTCAGCGATTTGTGCTGCTCTCTCCGACTTGTGACGCACCACGCGATTCAAATTTGCCGGTTTTGATACTTTCACGCAGGATGCGCGGTGATTTTGCGGCTAATGTTCTCATTCGTGACACAAAATAACGTTTTGATAACCGTTGTCATTTGGTCATTGGTTGGCAGAACGGCATAATGCCCGCCGCCCACATCATTGCAGAGTCTAGGGAGTCAGCTTGACTACGCCTGTCGAACCCTTGCGTTTGCTGCTACTGGCCGAAGAGCCAGCGTGGACAGCGTTATTGCGCGAGTGTCTGGCTCCGTTGGGGAGCGCGGCGGTGCTGATCAGCGCGCCGAGCTGGGAGTCGGTCAGCAGTCTGTTCGAAGACAACCGCCATGCGGTGTTGTTGACCGTTCCCGCCTTGCAGCCGGCCCCCGGCCGTTGCAGCCTGCCGACCGTGTTGTTGCTGGAGCACGAACCGGTGACCGCGCCCGATGGCGTCAGCGACTGGCTGGTGTTCGATGCCCTCGATGCCGGCATGCTTCGTCGTTGCCTGCGCCATGTGCGCGAACGCGGCGTGCTGGAAAACACCCTGCAACGCCTGGCCGAACAGGATCCCCTGACCGGCATCGCCAACCGTCAGGGCTTTCAGACCTTGCTGACCGCGCGTCTTGCCGAAAATGACGGTCGCGGCCTGGCCCTCGGGCACCTCGATCTCGACAACTTCCGCTACGCCAACGACGCCCTCGGCCATCAGGCCGGCGACCGGTTGATCCTGCAAGTGGTCGCCCGGCTGAAAAGCCAGCTGGAGGCCGGCGATCAACTGGCGCGCCTGGGCAGCGATGAATTCGCCCTGCTGATCGACACCCGCCGCGCCCCGCAACGGGCCGAATGGATGGCCGAGCGCATCACCGAAGCCTTGGCCGAGCCTTACTGGATCGACGGTGAAAGCCTGCTGATCGGCTCCAGTCTGGGCATTGCACACGCCCGCGCCCAGGGTGGCGCCGATCCGCTGATGTGGCACGCGCACATCGCCATGCAGCAGGCCAAGAGCACCCAAGGCTGCACCTTTCACATCTTCAACGAACGGATCAACCGCAATGCCCGCAGCATCGCCGACCTCGAAAGCGAACTGCGCCGGGCGCTGCGCCGCGACGAACTGGAGCTGCATTACCAGCCACGCCTGGACATGCAGGACGGTCAGATCGTCGGCCTCGAAGCCCTGGTGCGCTGGCGTCACAGCGAACGCGGCCTGTTGCCGCCAAGCGAATTCGTGCCGCTGGCCGAGCAGAGCGGTCTGATCGTGCCGCTGGGCTACTGGGTGATTTCCCGGGCCCTGCGTGACATGCAGGCGTTGCGCGAACGCGGATTGCCGGCGCTGCACATGGCGATCAACCTGTCGTTCCGCCAGTTTCAGGACAGCCAGTTGCTGCCGACGCTCAGCCGGTTGATCGCCGAACGCGGAGTCGAGGCGCAATGGCTGGAATTCGAACTCACCGAAACCGCTGTCATGCGCCGCAGTGACTTGGTCAAACAGACCATGGACGCCCTCGGTCGCCTCGGCGTGCGCTTCTCGCTGGATGATTTCGGCACCGGGTTCTCGTCGTTCGTGCACCTCAACAGCCTGCCGATCACCTTGCTGAAGATCGACAAGAGCTTCGTCGGCGGCATGGAACAGCGCGAAGAGAACCGCAAACTGGTGCACGCGATGATCAACCTCGCGCACAACCTGCACCTGGAAGTGGTGGCCGAAGGGGTGGAAACCCGGGAGCAACTGGATCTGTTGCGCGGATTCGGCTGCGATCAGGTGCAGGGTTACCTGATCAGCAAGCCGTTGCCGTTGGCGGAGCTGGTTGACTATCTGATTGCTGACGCCAGCCAGCCTCCGCTGGGAATTGTGGTCTGACTAAAAGGCTTGCGGGAGCAGGGTTGCTCCCGTAGCCCGTCATTCCGGCTGAGCGATTTTGAATCCTCGAGATTGCGGCTCCAGCCGAATCATCCGCTTCATCTTCCATTCGAACGCCAACGTCAGGCTGATCGCCGCGCAGGCCAGGCCCAGCGCCAGACCCCACCAGACGCCGGTCGGCCCCCAGTGCAGATGGAACGCCATCAACCACGCCGCTGGCGCGCCGATCAGCCAGTAGCAACCGAGCCCGACCAGGAAGGTGGTCTTGGCATCCTTTAGTCCACGGATGCAGCCCATGGCAATGGTCTGTGTGCCGTCGAACAGCTCGAACCACGCCGCCACCGCCAGCAGGCTCACGGCCAGACGAATCACCTCGGCAAACGCCGGGTCGTTATGGTCAAGGAACAAACCGACCAGTTGATTCGGCAGCAACCAGAACACCATCGCAAACCCCAGCATCACCACTGCACCAAATGCGATTCCGACCCGCCCGGACATCCGCGCATCGCTCAATTGCCCGGCGCCGTAATGCTGGCCGACGCGCATGGTGATCGCATACGACATTCCCGCCGGCACCATGAACGCCACCGAGACGATTTGCAGGGCGATCTGGTGCGCCGCCAGTTGGGTGCTGCCCATGGTGCCCATGCACAGCGCCGCGAAGGCGAACAGTCCGACTTCCACTGCATAGGTGCCGCCAATCGGCAGGCCCAGGCGCCAGAGCTCTTTCAGGTACTGCCGGTTCGGCCGCGACAGACCCTCGCGCAACGGGTAAGCGTCGTAGGCCGGATGTCGACGTATATGCCACGCCAGCCCCAGCGCCATGCAGTTGGCCACAATCGCGGTAACCAGACCGATACCGGTTAGCCCCAGTTTCGGCAGGCCGAACATACCGGTGATCAACGCGTAATTGAGCAAGAAGTTGGCCACCGTGCCGGCAAGGCTGATGACCATCACCGGCGTCGCCCGGCCGATGGCACTGGTGAAGCCGCGCAGGGCCATGAAGCTCAGGTAGCCGGGCAGGGCAAACGGCAGGGCGATCAGAAATTGTCCGGCGGCGTTGACGTTGGTCTCGGTCTGGCCGAACAGTAACAGTACCGGTTTCAGATTCCACAGCAGCAACCCGGCGCCCAGCGCCATCAGCCACGCCAGCCACAGTCCGGCCTGGGTCAGTCTGGCGGCGCCGATAATGTCGCCGGCACCCTGACGGATCGCCACCAGGGTGCCGACCGCCGCGATCACGCCGATGCAGAAAATCGACACGAACGAATAGCTCGCCGCGCCCAATCCGCCGCCGGCCAGTGCTTCGGGACTGAGGCGGGCCATCATCAGGGTGTCGGTCAGCACCATCAGCATGTGCGCCAACTGCGAGGCGATCAACGGCCCCGCCAGCCGCAGGATGGCCCAGAGTTCGGTACGCACAGGACGTTGCATGGTTTCACATCCTTATAAAAGAGAGAGCAAGAGACCGTCGATTCTCAGGGTTTGGCGCGGGTTGCACAAAGGGATAAAAAGGATGGGTGGCATGATTAAAACTCATCCATAAGCAATTCTGCTAAGTTGGCGCAATCCCGCCATTGGAGCGCTGTGCATGTCCCGTCGTCTTCCACCCTTGTATGCCCTGCGTGCATTCGAAGCTGCGGCGCGGCACAGTTCGTTCACCCGCGCTGCCGAAGAGTTGTCGATCACTCAAAGTGCGGTGAGCCGGCATATCCGCACGCTCGAAGAGCACTTCGCCTGCCGGTTGTTCCACCGCAGCGGACGCAATCTGCAACTGACCGAGTCGGCGCGCCTGCTGTTGCCAGGCATTCGCGAGGGGTTCGCCGCACTGGAGCGAGCCTGCAATACCTTGCGCGCCGAAGATGACATCCTGCGCATGAAAGCCCCGTCGACCCTGACCATGCGATGGCTGCTGGCGCGGCTCAGTCGCTTCCGCCATTTGCAGCCGGGTAATGAAGTGCAACTGACCAGTGCCTGGATGGACGTGGACTCGGTGGACTTCAACAACGAACCGTTCGATTGCGCGGTGCTGTTGAGCGACGGGCATTTTCCGCCGGACTGGGAGGCCAGCCTGTTGTTTCCGGAAGAGCTGATTCCGGTAGGTGCCCCCAACCTGCTCAAGGACCAGCCCTGGGATGTGGCACGACTGGCCTCCACCGAATTGCTGCACCCGACCCCGGATCGCCGCGACTGGCGCAGCTGGCTGGAGCACATGGGGTTGTCGGATCAGGTATCACTCAAGGGCGGGCAGGTGTTCGATACCCTGGAACTGGGGATGATCGCGGCGGCCCGGGGTTATGGCGTGTCCATGGGCGATCTGTTGATGGTGGCCGAGGATGTGGCGCAAGGACGTTTGAGTCTGCCGTGGCCGACGGCGGTCGCCAGCGGCCTGAATTATTACCTGGTGTGGCCAAAGACCCGTCCCGGAGGTGAACGTTTGCGCCGGCTCAGTGATTTCCTTCAGGGCGAAGTGCGGGCGATGGAACTGCCGGTGGTCGCGCGCTTGAGCTGAAACGTTCGAGCCGCCACAATGCCGGCCTCGTGCCATAACCCTGCTTTGCGCTCAAGTATTCGCGTTCACCGCCGAATACGTCCAAGTGGAACCGTCGTGCCGGTTCCACGCATCACCCCCATTATTAGAATTTTTCCGAGCCGCGATCAGGGAGGATCCGCAGACTCGGCCAGGAGCTGTCCATGTCTCAACCTCGCGCCCGGATCGCCTCGCAGCTGGGCCTTGCGCTCGCCGTGATATTGGCGGTTGTCATCAGTGGCAGTACGGTGTTCGCCCTGCGTTCGCTGGACACCGCCAACCTCGCCACCCGTGAAGAACACCTGGCCAGCGAGGCACGTCTGCTCGCCGACCAGTTGAGCACCTTCCACGGCACGCTGCGTGAAAGCACCCAGCGCCTGAGCGGGCTGTTCGAGAAGCGCTTCAGCGCTGGCCTGAGCATTCACCCAAGCGAGCCGGTCAGTGTGGCGGGCACCCAGACCCCGGGCCTGCACCTGGGCAGCGAAGTGTTGAACAACAACTTCAAGGAAGTCGACGAGTTCAAGCAGATGACGGCGGGTGTTGCCACGCTGTTCGTACGCAGCGGCGAAGACTTCGTGCGGGTCAGCACCTCGCTGACCAAGCAGGACGGCAGCCGCGCCATCGGCACCTTGCTCGATCACGCCCACCCGGCCTACGCGAAGTTGATGGCGGGGCAGGGCTACGTCGGCCGTGCGCTGCTGTTCGATCGCTCCTACATGACTCAGTACACCCCAGTGCGTGACAGCAGCGGCAACGTGATTGCGGTGCTGTTCGTCGGCTTCGACTACACCGACGCGCAGAACGCCCAGTTCGACAACCTCAAGCGTTTCCGCATCGGTCAGAGCGGTTCTCTCGCACTGCTGGATGAACAGAACAAATGGCTGGTCGCGCCGGCCGGCGTGCAGGCGCCGGATCAAGCGGTCCCGGTGGTCAACGGTCTGGCGAAAGCGCCGGGCAAGGGCCGGTTCTGGAGCGACAAGTCCGAAGACTTCTACAGCATCGCCGTACCGTTCGAAGGTGGACCGTGGTCGGTGGTGGCGAGCATGCCGAAGTCCGAGATCCGCGAGGTGACCTGGAGCGTTGGCTTCCAGTTGGCCATCGGCAGCCTGCTGGCGATGCTGATCGCGGTCGGCTCGGCGGTATGGCTGCTGCGCAGCAAACTGCAGCCGCTGGGTGATCTGGTGCGTCAGGCCGAAGCCCTGGGTGCCGGCGATCTGAGCGTGCGCCTGAATGTGTCGAGCAACGATGAAATCGGCCAGTTGGCCCGTGCCTTCAACCAGATGAGCCAGGCGCTGTCGACCATGGTCGAGCACATCCGCCGCGCCTCGGAGGAGGTCAACAGCCGTGCGCAGGCACTGTCCGGTCTGTCCGGTGGCGCATACGAAGGCATGGAGCAACAGTCCGGCGAAATCACCAGCATGGCCGGTGCGGTTGAAGAGTTTTCCGCTACTTCGCTGAACATTGCCGACAACATGGGCAACACCCAGCGTCTGGCCCAGGAAAATGCCCAGCAGACCCAGATCGGCCGCAGCTCGATGGAAGAGGCATCGTCCTCGCTGGAGCAGATTGCCGGCGCGCTGAACACCACGGCGACCGTGATCAACACCCTTGGCCAGCGCTCCCAGGAAATCGGTGGCATCGTCAGCGTGATCACCTCGATTGCCGAACAGACCAACCTGCTGGCGCTCAACGCAGCCATCGAAGCGGCCCGTGCCGGTGAACAGGGTCGCGGCTTTGCCGTGGTGGCCGATGAAGTGCGCAATCTGGCGTCGCGCACCCGTCAGGCGACTGACGAAATCTCCGGGATGATCCACAGCATCCAGCAGGAAACCGGCAACGCCATCAGCACCATGGAACAGGGTAACGTGCTGATGCAGGAAGGCCTGTCGCGCAACGCCAACGTTGCCTCGGCGCTGGCGCGGATCGATGAGCAGAGCCGTTCGGCAGGGCAGCAGTTTGCGGCGATCACCACTGCGACTCAGGAGCAGAGCAGCACCGCGACGTTGTTGAGCAGCAATTTGCAGAGCATTGCGATGGCCAACAGCGAGCAGCGCGAAGTGGTGTCGAACCTGGCGATTACCGCGAAGGAACTGGAAAGCCTGGCGGCCGACCTGCGCCAAGAGGTCGACCGTTTCCGTTGAGATGGCGTATCCGCTTACTGGTACGCGCAGAGGTCTTCGCTGGAGTCGACCTCTCCCCACTCTCCCGTGTAGGCAACAGCCTCGATGGGAACCCGGCCTGCATCGATGACGCGCTGCAGCGTGTTGGTCATGTGCATCTTGTCGCGTTGTTCCGCGGTCAGTTCGGCTCTTAGCCGAACGGCCTCTGCCCAGCCCTCGGGGGTGAAGCGCAGCAGCCCCATGTATTGGCCCTGAACTTCGTCCACCGATTGCGGCTTGTTGCCGATTTCCGCCAGCGTACCGGCGTCGGTCAGGCGGAAGGTTTCGGCATCCAGCAGCGGATCGCCGAAACGTTGCGTCCACAGTTCCAGCCAGTTGGGGTCATAGGTCACCGCCAGTGACGCCGTGTTGGTCATCAACGACTGAACCGCAGCCGGGCTGTAGAAAATATCGGAATAACTCACGATGCACGGCTGCCCCTGCAGCCACGATTCGGCGCAGGCCAGTGACGACACCATGTTGGTGTCCGCCCAGCGCGGGTTGTGAAACTCGATCAGGCCACGGTCGGCCAGCAACTCACGTTTATAGCCGGTGACCACGGCGATTTCACTGATACCGGCCGCGCGCAGGGACTCCAACTGCCATTCGAGCAGGGGTTTGCCCCGCAACTCGACCAGGCACTTGGGCCGCTCATCCGTGAGGCTTTTCATGCGACTGCCACGTCCGGCAGCCAGAATAATGGCTTTCACAACACGTCTATCCCGTGGGTTATTGAGAGGAGTGGGGTTCGCCGAACAACTGCCGGATTCGCTGAAGATCGTGGGAGGCAAAATCCGCTTCACGTTCCGGGTGCCACATCCAGCCTTCCCACGGCAGTTGAAGGTGGCGGATGGCTTCGATTTCCCCGTCTTCGCTGCGGGCCATGACTTCAAACCCCTGCGGGCAGCCAGCAAGGGCGAGGCCGTGATAGCTGTTCACTTCGGCAACGATCCGGCCGGACAACCGATGTCGGGTTCGCACATGACCGGTGACCGGTTTCAGCTCGCCACCGGACCAGTGCGCCAGCATCTGCATGCCGCGACAAATGCCCAGCACTGGCAACTGACGCGCGTTTGCGTGATCAAGTAACTCGCTTTCGGTACGGTCGCGGGCCGGGCACTGACCGATGTCATTGCCCCCCGACAGCACGATGGCGTGGGGCGCGACGGCCGCCAGCCAGTGATCGAGCGGCAAGCCGTTGGGCACTGGCACCGGGACGAAACCGGCTGCCAGAAGGAAACCGATCAGTCGCTGATCCAGCGCATCACGGGTTTCTCCGCGTTCCGGGTGACTGTCCACTCGCTGACTGACGGCGACAACTTTCATGCCATCATCTCCACCCGGCGGCCCGGGCAATCCAGGTGCAGGAAATCCGCCGTCGACCAGCGCCGGTAAAGCACTTCACCCGCACCAATGACGGCCGGCAAGCCCAGTTCGCCGGCACGGATCGCCATGTGCGAATTGGCGCCGCCCCACGCTGTGATCAATCCGGCAATCGGGTAGGCGAACAACCAGTCGAACCCCGGATCCGCGTTGGGAATACAGACGATCGCCCCGGCGAGTTTGTCCCGGTCGTCGCACAGCACAACCGGCGCGGTCACGCGTTTCTGGGTGATGAAATTGGGCGCCGTTTCCGGCCACTCGAAACACCAGACATCTTCCGGTCGGGTGATCACCGGTGGCAGGGAGACCTTGAGCGTCTCGGTATAGCGCGCCTTGCCCTGTTCGATGCTGCGCAGCAGTACCTCTTTCGGATCCGCTGCCGCCACGTGCAGTTCGGTGAAGGCGCGGATATCGCAATAGGCCAGGTCTTCGCGACCGATGCCGTGCTCGGCACCGACTTGCGCAATCAATGCCAGCGCGTCGGAGAGATTGCGGGTGAAGTGAAACTTGGCCAGCTCCCGCAGTTCGATACCGTTCTGCAGAAAGTCCAGCAAACCTACCGGATCGGGCTGCAAGCCATGGGCTTCGAGCAGTTTCACGATCTCGCGCATCTGTGGCAGCGTCAGCGAAAACGGTTGAAGGGGTTCCGGGGCGGCCGGGCGTTGAGTCCAGTCGAAATAGAGCTCCGGCGCTTCATCGTAGCGCGGTGAAAGGATGTCGTAGGTGCCCGGTCGCAGATGCCCGTAACGCGCCAGGAAAGTCGTCTTGTCGAGCGTCGCCCGATCACGTGCCAATTGCCCGCTGACGGTGGAAACACCGGCCATGAACGCATCGTAGTCTGCCTGCGAAAACACACCTACGGTCACCAGCGACCTGAGCATCTGCACGGCGACGAAGCCGGCGCGGGCCAGACCGGCGAAGGGCAGGGTGCCGTAGCGTTTCGCATCTTCCAGCAACCAGTAAATGCGCTCCAGCGGATCGGCATCGGAAGCCAGCAACTCATCGCGGCGGGCATTGAGCACATCGAGTTTGTTGGCATCGCTGCGCCACAGACCGTCCTTGGGGTGGACGATACGGTTGGTCAGCTTGCGCAGGCTGGTGCTGATCGCGTCCAGCTCGTGGGGCTGAAAGCCTGCATCGGCGAGGCGTTCCAGTTGTTGCGACAGATCCAGGGTGTAGCAGGAGAACACGATTTCGAACTCCACCTTGTCGTGGAGTGTCGGCTCGGCCAGCAACCGATCGATGTAGTAGTCGACCAGCCGCCCGGCCAGATCTTCATCAAGGTCAGCCGGAATGAAGGAGTTGAACGACAAGCGCACATCGATATAAGGCAGGCCGAAAAAGTGCGGCATCAGCGGAAAGCTGCGCAAGTTGCGGTAGCCGTAGTTGTGACGCTGGTACGCCCAGATGGAGTCGGTCACCAGGTCCCGGTACAGCGAGAGTGCCAACGGCTTGGGCCGGATACCGATGATCTCGGCCGGGTTCCAGTCAGGCATCACGCCATAGACCGTGCGCTGGCCGATCAGGAAAGGATGCGGTCGCATGCCGCGCGCCACTTTGCGCTGAATGCTTTCCAGGCGGGCGGCCTGCTCCGCCTCGGATTCCGGACGGGAAGGCAGAATCAGCGGCCGGGCCTGTAACAGCCAGAGCGCTTCGCCGTCGTTTTCACCAGTGATTGCAAACTCGCAGTCGAGCGGCACGCCGCCGAATAGCGGCAGCAGCTCTTCGAGCAAGCCAATCACGGGCGCGAGGGACGCAGGTGCTGCAACTTTGCTGTGGGCGGCCTGCTGCCAGAGCCGACCGCCCATGCCACCGGTCACCGAGGCGGTGTCGCTGCCTTCCGACCAGTTCACCACGCGATAGGGGGCGCAGGTGTTGGGGTCGTGGGAAAACGCGACGCCGGAGCGCAGCACATTCCGCAGCATGGGCTGGATCAGGATCTCGTCCGACGGATACACCTCGCCGTAACTGGCGATCACCTGTTCAACCGCCGAGGCCAGCCCTGCGTCATCGACATCCGGGATCGACAGGAAGGCGCCCGCGAAGGACGCCTGGGCGCTGTCTTCGCGTCCGCAGCTTGAACGCACGATCCAGGGAGCGGCAGGCAGCCGTCCCTGGACAGCCTGGACACAGGCTTGCCGATCCCGTTGCCAGTCCGCCACGGTGAATGCCAGCAGCGGCGCAATGCGGGCCGACGCGAGTCGACCTTGCAGGCTGGACAGCGTGCCGGCCTTGGTAGAGAAATGCAGGGCCATCAGGCGTTATCTCAGCTGGGCGACCCAAATGTTCGTCGAGTACGGAATCTGGATCGAAGGCGTCTTCAGGCCTTTCAGGTAGTCGTCGATGGCGCTGATCACTTCGTGGAAGTTCGCACCGGCCTGACGCTCCAGCGTGGCGTGGGAGCGCCAGGCTTCCAGGCATTCTTCGATGCTCTGCTCGTGAATGACTCGGGCGTCCAGGTGTACGACCGGGCCGAACAGTTCACTGGCGTCGATCACGGCCGTCTGGTCTTCGCGACGGGTGCCGTAGCCATAACCCGGTACGCGCTCCTTGATGATGGCTTCGATCCGGGCCTGGATCGGGTCTTCAAGATTGCGGTGGTTCCACATGCAGGCGAACCAGCCACGAGGCTTGAGAATGCGCGCGGTTTCTTTCAGGGCCTGTTGGCGGTCGCAGACGTTGAACGAGCTGCCGAAGGTGACCATGTCGAACGCCTGGGTCGCCTGGCCGGTCACTTCGCCGGTGCCTTCGTGCCATTTGACATTGGCCAGCTCGGCGGTGCGCTTGATGCCGTTGGCGCGCATCGCATCGTTGGGTTCCACGGCGGTAACGTCCAGGCCACGAGCGGCCAGCATCAGCGTCAGGTGAGCAACACCGGCGCCGACGTCGCAGAACTTGTCGCCCTGTTCGGCACCTGCGATCGAGAGCATCGCGTCGATGGCGGCATCGGCGTAGTCAGGACGCTTCAGATAGGCGTCGGCCAGGGTGGTGTAATCCCATTCGGTTTTCATACCAGATTCCTTGTATAAATTTTATTGAGTAAATCGTCTGCCAGGCTTTGCCCGGAGCGCAGGGGGTCGAATTCAACCAGCCAGTCCGCCGCTTGCGGTTCATCAATGGGCAGGTCAAGTCCGGCAACGTTGCTCAGTTCACCGGCATGAAACCGACGGTAGATGCCCTTGGGATCCCGGCGGCTGAGTTCCTCTACCGGTACTTTCAGGTAAACCTCGAAATAACCGGGCAGATGGGCGCGGTTCCACGCATGAACTTCACGAAACAGCGAGATCGTCGCGATCACCACGGTGTGGCCTTGCGCCGCGATCATTCTGCAGAGATGGGCGTATTGCATGGCCAGCGCGAGTCGACCTTCACGGCCATGGTTCTGCGAGTTGGCGGCGGTGGCGCCGAACACCTCGCGCAGCTCATCGCCATCGAGCATCACAACCGATTGGCCATCGCTGCGCAGACGGGCAACGAGCTCACCGGCCAGCGTTGATTTGCCGGCGCCCGAGAGGCCCGTAATCCATATCACTTGCGCGTGAGGGTCACATTTCATAGCGTTCTGACCAGTGTTCCGTGTGGGTAAATGGCGTTGAATCTTGCGGCAGGTTCAACGCGCTTTATCTGTGTTCAGTCACGTTCTTTGATATTGCCAAAGGAGTCGATGGTTAACTGGCAGAACATCGAGTCATGCTTGTTTTCGATCAAGTCATGAAACACATCCTGCGGTAACGGCAAGTTGCGGTACTGCGTTTCGTAGAACTTCTTGTATATAAAATAATTGTCGTCCGGGGACATCAGGCTGAAACCCAGTGCCAGCTCTTTTAGTTCGTCGCCGTTTTTCGCAATGGGCAACAGGTTATTCATCTGTTGCAACCAGGCGTCGACAATCGGATTGCATTCATCGGATGTCGGAACGTAATAGATTGGCAGCTTGCACGAGTTGAGCATGAACGACACACCACCGGTCGAGGCGTCGGTAATGATGGTGTCGCACTGCTGGTAGAAAACCGTGCTGCTGGTGCCTGGCTTGTCTATGGTGATCCAGTCATACACAGAGAGCTGTTTGCACAGGTCCTTCAGGGTTGGATGCTCGAGGTCAGCCATGTACGGACGCAGGATGAACCGGGCATGTGCAATCTGTGACCTGACGGCATTGATCACGGTTTGCAGGTTTTCGTACAGCGACGCGCCACTTGGGCAAATACCCAATTGGGTCGGCAGCAGCCCGACAACGTAGTCTCCCAACGCCTTGTTCGACACCGGAGCGGACTCGAAGAACCGGGGGACCTTGATTGGCAACGTCGCGACCGGACTTGTCTTGCGCATGTCGGTGCGCAATGCGATGCCATCGGCAATCAGGGATTTCAGGGCTTTTCTGTCGGGTCTGTAGCGTTGCAGGCCGGTTTTGATCAGGTCAAAACCTGATCGGGATGAAGCAATGACCACGTCCCAATAGGACGTCAGTTCGGCGTAGTAATACTTGTCCTTGGTCGGCATTCCGATATTGCCGTGGGTCATGAAGATGCCAAAGTTCGAATCGTCGAGCAGGCGGCCAACCCAGGCGTCGTTTGAAATGACGATTTGTGATTCCAGATTCGAAATCTCTTCTACACCTACCTGCTGAACCGGGTAGTCGAGGATCTCTTCTGCCTCTTGCCGGCTCAGCCCCGTCTTGTCTGTTTGCAGGACGATGCAGTTGTAGGTGTTGCGCAGGGCATTGAGCGCAGGGATCAGGTATTCGAGGTATGTTTTGCCGCCACGGGTGACATTGCTGATCAGGTAGACGTTTTTCATTATTGACTGGTACTTATAAAATTTGCCGTGGCAAAACAAGTTGGGTCGGCTGGCGCGCGTTGACAATTAACTGATTGATATTGTCTGGGCGAATTAGCCATTGAAAGTCTGTCATCGGCAGTTGTTTTGGAACATGCCGTTTTATGACGATTTTAATTGATCAGATATATTGCGCCCGGTGGGCTGAAGAGATCTTTTCCATGATGTGCCGCCTCCATTTTATATTGCTTTAAAGTTTGAGCTTTTAACTAAAAGCTCTGGTGCCTGATTAAGAGCGCCGTCGTTATATCACATCTTGGCTAATGGCTATCAGCGCGTGCGGACTTTATTTTCAGCCGGCAAAGATCGCCAGCAAGCAGCCTGTCCATCCTGTCATTGCGTCGCCGGGCGATACTGAAGCGCTTCGGCCAGATGCGCGCGCGAGATGGCATCAACCTTCTCTATATCGGCCAGTGTCCGTGCAACCTTGAGCAGTCGATGTGCCGAACGCAGCGAGAGGGTCAGCCGCTCACACGCTGACTCCAGCCAGTGCTCGTCGGTTGTGGATAACTTGCAGTGTCTGCGCAACCCCGGCAGATCCAGAAACGCATTGGCGCAGCCTTGACGCTTTTGCTGTCGCTCCCGGGCTTCGGCGACCTGAATCGCTGCACTGGCGCTGTCCTCGCCGGGCTTCATTGTCGGGTTCAATGCAGTGGCTTCCCGTGCAACGGTCAGGTGCAGATCGATCCGGTCCAGCAACGGCCCCGACAGCTTGTTGCGATAACGCTGCACCATGTCCGGGGTGCATGAGCAGCGCCCCGTTGGCTCGCCCAGATATCCGCAGGGGCACGGGTTCATTGCCGCAACCAGTTGAAAGCGTGCAGGGAAGCGCACGCGATCTTTCGCGCGCGCGATGACGATATGCCCGGACTCCAGAGGTTCGCGCAGTACCTCCAGCACCTTGCGATCAAACTCCGGCAGTTCGTCGAGAAACAGCACGCCGTGGTGGGCGAGGGTGATTTCGCCGGGCTGAGGTTTTGAACTGCCACCGACCAGTGCCGGCCCGGAGGCCGAATGGTGAGGTTGGCGAAAGGGCCGTTGCGGCCAGTGGGTGAGCGGGGCGCCACTGGCGACCGACTGAATCGCAGCCACTTCCAGCGCTTCACTCTCGGCCAGAGGCGGAAGCAACCCCGGCAATCGACTGGCCAGCAACGTCTTGCCCGTTCCCGGTGGCCCGCTGAGCAGCAGATTATGCGCGCCCGCCGCCGCTATCAGCAGCGCGCGCTTGGCTGCCAGTTGACCCTGAACTTCATTCAAGTCGGGATAAGGTCTGGTGGCATGGATCAACCCATCCGAAACATAGGGTTCGACCGGTGTATGCCCATTGAAATGCGCCACTGCCTCCAGCAGATGATCCACCGCGATCACCTTCAGCCCTGATGCCAGGCATGCCTCTTCGGCATTTGCCCGAGGCACCATCAACGTCCGCCCCGCCTTGCGTGCCGCCAGTGCCGCCGGCAACACCCCGCGCACCGCCCGCACCGCGCCGGACAACGCCAGCTCACCGAGGCACTCCACGTCATCCAGCGTCAACGTCGGCACCTGCACACTCGCCGACAGGATCCCCAACGCAATCGCCAGATCAAACCGCCCGCCATCCTTGGGCAAATCCGCCGGGGCCAGATTCAACGTGATCCGCCGCGCCGGAAACTGCAGCCCGGAATTGATGATCGCGCTGCGCACCCGATCCTTGCTCTCCTTCACCGCCGCTTCGGGAAGACCGACCATGGTCAGCGAGGGCAAGCCGTTGGCCAGATGGACTTCGACGGTGACGGCGGGAGCATCCACGCCAACCTGGGCGCGGCTATGGACGATGGCGAGGGACATGGTCGTTCCTTGGGTTGGATCGGGGGGCCGCTTCCTGCGGGTTTTTTAAGGGTAGTCGGGGAGGAGGGAGTTGAAGGAATAGTTGCCTGGGCAAAGCTTCACTGGATGTTGCCGGAATCGAAATGGCTAATCTTCAGGCGTAAAAAAACCGCCTACCAGACGGTCTTTTAATGCGGGATTCAGGTTCCGCCACCGGCGAGCCAGCCATCAGGCTCCAATTCTTTGCCATAGGCTGCGGCGACCTTCAAAAAGTGCCGCTGACTGGCAGAAACCGTATCGGCCAAACTGGGCGTTTCTGCACGAAGCCTGGATGCGAGTAACGGCTGTTTTTTCTGTTTTTTCTGTTTCATAGACACCTCTCGTGTCTGGATGAATGAGTCGATCTTATTGGTCGTCCAGTGGAAAGACAAGGCGGTCGGTTGTGTCGAAATGAAAGCCAAGTTTTTGATAGTAAGGGATGGCGCCAGAGTCAGGTTCCTGGACCTCGATTTCAGTGCATCCCAGTCTCCGTGCGTAGAATTCAGTTGTCAGTAGCGCCATGGGTGCGATCCAGCCTCGCAAGGTGTGGGTTCTGCCAGTTCGTCCCTGCAAAAGGATGATTTTTATACAGATCGTGCTTTTGCGCGGGGTTGCGTAACACAAGCCGCACAGTTCTCCTTCGTACCAAAAAGCCAGGTCCAGACCCTTTGCGTCTTTGGTTTTCCACTTCAGCACTTCATCCCATGGATAGCTCACGGGCCCGCTCCACTGGTGGTATGCATTGATTGCTACAGGCGTAATTGGCTCAATTCCGAGTGATGTTGCTTCCACCCCGGCTGCTAATGCTTCCGGGTTCATAGATACGGCTTGGTGTGCAAGTTTGCGGGCTTCGGATTTGAGTGTCTGATTACGGAGCTCGGTACCTTTTCCTTTTCTTCGCATTGTCTGAGTTCTGTTTGGATCAGGCCGCAGAAGGTAGCGAAGGCGGGGATACTCACGTAATCAGGCGTGGGGGACAGTCCTTGTAGGACGGTACTTACGTAAGTGAAGGACGTTGGTTTGGGAGGATTCAGGGTGATACGGCTTGGGAGCTAAAAGTTCGCTGCGACTACTCCTCAAAAAAGAAAACGGCGTCCTGTCGGACGCCTTCCTCTTTTTATCTCTCACAGAGACCTCCCTCCTGACGGGTACATTTTCGTTTGCCAATGTAATGACAGGTGTAAGGACTGCATATCCAGGCGCAAACGCTGATTTTTGTAGGGGCATGCCCTAATAGTTGTAGGACGTCAGCGAAAGCGACTCGACGGTCTTGTATTGCAAAGTCGGGTGCTCCAGTTTTGCCGCTCAATGCAGCCTCTGGAGGCGAAAAATGGACCGCAATGGTATGCGCCCGATTCATCCGGGTGAGGTTCTGAATAAGGAATTCATGGGCCCGTTGGGCATGACTGTCATGGACTTGGCCATGCCCACGAACTGGCCTGAAACCGAGATCGAGAAGCTTGTGAAATGCCAGCTCAGGATCTGCGCCGATCTGGCAATCAGACTGGCAATTCACCTCAATACCACGCCTGAGTTCTGGATGAATCTTCAGTCGACTTACGATTTACGAAGAGCCCAGCTCCGGCATGCGGGCTTATAGCGACTGCAGCATCCGCGAAGCCCTTTTCCACCAAGTGGCCGGCACTGGGTGTTTTTGTTTTTCCCGCTCTACCACCATCTGCGGCACATCCTGCAACCGAATCCACGGCTGGTTATTCCAGTGCAGCAAACTCAACGACATCTCGGGCCAATTCAGCAGGCTTAGCTGTGGGCGTTCGCTTGTCGTGGGGTGCTGGGCGTCGCGCAGGGTGGGGATGACTTGATGGGTGAGCCATTCGCGCAGGGCACGGTATTCGGGGCAGTAGTGGTAGACAAGGAGGGCATAGATGCCGGATTCGCTGATCAGGAGGGTGTTTTCGATCTGGTTGTGGATCAGGGTTTTGCGGGTTTGGTATTGGTCAGGGTCGAGTTTTCGCAGCATGCGTTCGTTGAGGTAAATGTGTAGCAGGCGGCCCAGATCGCGGGCAGAGAACCAGGGTTGGTTCTGGATGAGCAGGGCGTGGAGGGGGAGTTTGTGGCGGGTGAAAACCTGAGGAGTGAGATACGTATCTTCGTTATTCATTGAACAGCTCCTTTTGCTTTAGGGCTGCCCTCAATTGTCGCCAAACAATTGGGTGGCAGTCGTACGCGGGTTGGCGAACCGGAGCAAAAGGAACCCGGCAGACCCGAAGGTCTCCCACGCACAACCGCCATGACTCGATGTGGCGGTAAACATAGCCGCCATCATGGTTGTCGTGCGCCTTAAGCTTTCCGGGTCGCCAAACCCAGTGCTGAACATTCAGCATTGGGTGAGCTTAGGAATCAGGGCTTCACGACGCAATCGGACGACGGGGTTGCAAGCTGTAGGATTCTGCCGAGATTCGGCAGCGAATCCTGAATGGCGGGAAGGTCGTTCCGACCTTCATTCGCGGGCAAGCCCGCTCCCACAAGGAGCCGCATTCACAAAGAAACGAGGTATTACTCAGCCGGCGGCGTCAGCTTCGCTTCCATCTCCGCCACCTTCGCCTCAAGGCTCTCAAGCCGGGCGCGAGTGCGTGCGAGTACCACCATCTGACTATCGAATTCTTCCCGGCTCACCAGGTCCAGTTTGCTGAACGCGCTTTGCAGCAGCATCTTGAACTGGCTTTCGATTTCGGCTTTTGGCAATGGCGTGTCGCCGCTGAACAGGCGGGAGGCGGTGCCGCTCAGGGCGTCGAGGAAGTCTTTGGGCGCGAGCATGGGATATGTCCTGGAAACTATGGCCGGCAGTGTATCACGCAGTGTCTATAGTCATTCGCGCGGGCCGGGATGCACGCTTTTCGCGCAAAAGGACGAACGGCTGCGCACCGTTGTTGTGCGTATCCCGTGTGCCATTTCGGTGATGGCATCGACGGCCGCGGCCAAGGGATTGAAATCAGAGGATTTTGGCGAGATGGCAAGCTTTCTGCTTAGTCGGTAGTGACCCATGCACTGATGCAGTCGCTGTGACGAATGCAGTGCGCCGGACGGGACGGGGAGTTTCGTCGGGAGCGGTTAGCTGGCGTCAGTCGGGCGGGTAGGGCCGACGATGCGTTACAAAGCCAGGCACTGCGCTTAGACTTGAGTCGGGTTTGTTTTCCTGGGGCAAGTCCACCAATTCGGGAGAGAGTTTCATGAAGCTAGTCACTGCCATCATCAAGCCGTTCAAGCTGGACGACGTGCGCGAGTCGCTGTCCGAAATCGGCGTGCAGGGCATTACCGTAACTGAAGTCAAAGGCTTCGGCCGGCAGAAGGGTCACACCGAGCTGTATCGCGGCGCGGAGTACGTGGTCGATTTTCTGCCCAAGGTGAAAATCGACGTTGCCATCGACGACAAGGATCTGGATCGGGTTATCGAGGCGATAACCAAGGCTGCCAACACCGGCAAGATCGGTGACGGCAAGATCTTCGTGGTCAATCTGGAACAGGCGATTCGCATCCGTACCGGCGAAACCGATACCGACGCGATCTAAGCGCCGCCACAAACCCAACGCCCCAGGAGAAAACAATATGACTCTGCGTAAATTCGCAGGGCTAGGCGCCCTGTTGTCCATCGTAATGCCCGGCCTGGCTATGGCGGCAGATCCGGTGGCGCCTCCAGTCCTCAATTCCGGCGATACCGCCTGGATGCTGACCTCGACGGCCCTCGTGCTGTTCATGACCATTCCGGGCCTGGCGCTGTTCTACGGCGGCATGGTGCGGTCGAAAAACATTCTTTCCGTGATGATGCAGTGCTTCGCCATTACCGGCCTGGTCACCATCCTGTGGTTCATTTATGGCTACAGCATGGCGTTCGACACCACCGGGATGGAAGCCAACGTCGTCAACTTCAACTCCTTCGTCGGCAGCTTCGGCAAGGCCTTCCTGGCAGGCGTCACCCCGGCCAGCATTACCGGCCCGACGGCGCTGTTCCCTGAAGCGGTATTCGTTACCTATCAGATGACCTTTGCCATCATCACCCCGGCGCTGATCGTCGGTGCCTTCGCCGAGCGCATGAAGTTCTCCGCGATGCTGGTGTTCATGGGCGTCTGGTTCACCCTGGTTTACGCGCCGATTGCGCACATGGTCTGGAGCGGTCCGGGTTCGCTGTTGGGTGACTGGGGCGTGCTCGACTTCGCCGGTGGCACCGTGGTGCACATCAACGCCGGTATCGCCGGTCTGGTGGCGTGCCTGGTACTGGGCAAGCGCAAAGGCTTCCCGACCACCCCGATGGCACCGCACAACCTCGGTTACACCCTGATGGGCGCGGCGATGCTGTGGGTCGGCTGGTTCGGCTTCAACGCAGGTTCCGCTGCAGCCGCCAACGGCACCGCCGGCATGGCGATGCTGGTCACTCAGATCGCAACCGCCGCCGCTGCACTGGGCTGGATGTTCGCCGAGTGGATCACCCACGGCAAGCCGAGTGCGCTGGGTATCGCTTCGGGTGTGGTTGCAGGTCTGGTGGCGATCACTCCGGCGGCCGGCACCGTGGGCCCGATGGGCTCGCTGATCATCGGTCTGGCCGCTGGCGTGGTGTGCTTCTTCTGCGCCACCAGCCTGAAACGCAAACTCGGTTATGACGACTCCCTGGATGCCTTCGGCGTGCACGGTATCGGCGGTATCCTCGGCGCAATCCTCACCGGTGTGTTCGCTGCTCCGGCGCTGGGTGGTTTCGGCACCGTTACCGACATTGCTTCCCAAGTGTGGATTCAGTGCAAAGGCGTCGGCTTCACGGTGATCTACACCGCGATCGTTACCTTCATCATCCTCAAGGTACTGGATGCCGTAATGGGTCTGCGCGCTACCGAGGAAGAAGAATCGGTGGGCCTGGACCTGGCACAACACAACGAGCGCGGCTACAACCTGTAAGTACGCGCCTCAAAAAAACTTGCCCGGTTCGCCGGGCATTTTTTTGTCCGGAATTTGTCATCTCTGATGTGGCTGAATGGATTTTTCGTACTGCTTTGGTCGTGTTTACGACGGGTGTTTTTCTACGGCCAATGGCTTACATCATTGAAGGAATATTAGGGCCTTTGTTTTTTTTCAGAGCGCGCTAGAATGCGCCCCGAACGTGCGGAGAACTGTATGTGGCAACAGACTCTGATAACCCTGCGGGCACGGCCCCGGGGCTTTCATCTGGTAACGGAAGAGTTGCTCGCCGGACTGCCCGAACTCAAGGCATGCCGGGTCGGTCTGTTGCATTTGTGGCTACAGCATACCTCGGCGTCGTTGACCATCAACGAGAACGCCGATCCGGCGGTACGTCGCGACTTCGAACGATTTTTCAATCGTCTGATCCCACAAGGAACAGACGGCTATGAGCATAACGACGAAGGCCTGGACGACCTCCCGGCGCACTTCAAGGCCAGCGTGCTGGGCTGTCAGATCAGTTTGCCGGTAACGGCGGGTCGACTGGCACTGGGCACCTGGCAAGGCGTTTACCTGGCCGAGCATCGCGATCATGGCGGTGCCCGCAAAGTCCTCGCCACCTTGCACGGTGAAGGGGCATAAACCGTTGGTCACCAATGGTTACCGATTTTTTTACGGCGACTTTCGACAGTCGCCAAAGCTGGTCTATAACTAATCTGCTTTTCGCAAGTCATGAGGTAGAACATGAGCGACGATGATCTGGAAAACGACGACCTCGAAGTAGGCGACGAAGACGAGGCCGAAGACGGTCTGGAAGCGGCAGCGGAAGACGTTGCTGAAGACGATGGCGGTGACGATACGCCGGCCCCGGCTGCCAAAGGCAAGGCCAAGGCTGCGGTGTCGGTCGACGAGTTGCCGAGCATCGAAGCCAAGAACAAGGAGCGCGACGCCCTGGCCAAGGCCATGGAAGAGTTCCTTGCCCGTGGCGGCAAAGTGCAGGAAGTGGAGGCCAACGTGGTCGCCGATCCGCCCAAGAAGCCGGACAACAAGTACGGCAGCCGCCCTATCTGAGGCGTGCCGCTTGCTTGCTGAAAAAGCCCGCCGTCGCTGCGGGCTTTTTCATGGGCGAAAGAAAACTAGCCGAGACTGTTCCAGTGAGCGAGCACGGCGGGCAGATCGTTCAGGCTGCGAATCTCCGCATCCGGCAGGCGCTCTGCTTCCCAGACCTTGCCCGCCGGGTTGAACCAGATCGCACGCAAACCGGCCTGCTGCGCCCCGGCGATGTCGTCCCCCGGATGATCGCCAATATGCACCGCCACCTCTGCGCTCACGCCACCGCGCTGCAGGGCTTCATGAAACAGTCGCGCATCCGGTTTGGCGATGCCGATGTCTTCGGCGCACAGCGCAAACTTGAAGTAGTCCGCCAGTCCGAGACGGCGCACATCGGCGTTGCCGTTGGTGACCACGCCGAGGGCGTAGTGTTTGGCCAGGGTTTCCAGGATCGGCTCGACTTCCGGAAATACCTCGATCTGATGCCGGGCATGCAGAAACACTTCAAAACTCTTGTCCGCCAGATCCGACGCTTCGTCGTGGATATATCCGGACTCTTCCAAAGCATGGAACAACACTCGCCGGCGCAACGCGCTGATGCGGTGTTTGAGACCCGGTTCGCTGGCCAGCACGCGCTCGCGGATCGACCACAGATGTTCCACCGGCACCGCGCCAAGCTTCGGTGCATGGTCGCTCAGCCACTGGCGCAAAACCGCTTCGGCGCTGACGATCACCGGGACGGTGTCCCACAGGGTGTCGTCGAGGTCGAAGGTGATCAACTGGATGCTCATGAATCATCGCCTTTCATGCGTTTGGCCCGTGGGTGGGCGCTGTCGTAGACCGCCGCCAGATGCTGGAAGTCCAGGTGGGTATAGATCTGGGTGGTCTTGATGTCCGAGTGGCCGAGCAGTTCCTGCACCGCACGCAGGTCCTGGGAGGACTCCAGCAAGTGGCTGGCGAAAGAGTGCCGCAGCATGTGCGGATGCAGGTTCTGCCCCAGTTCACGCTCGCCGGCCAGTTTGACCCGCACCTGAATTGCACGCGGGCCGAGGCGTCGGCCTTGCTGGCTGACGAACACCGCGTCGTCCGCCGGGTTGGTCAGCGCTCGCAACGGCAACCATTGCTCCAGCGCTTCCCGGGCCTTTTTGCCGACGGGCAACAGACGCGTCTTGCTGCCCTTGCCGAGCACCTGAACCATGCCGTCGGCGAGGTCGAGCTGATCGAGATTGAGCCCGGTCAGCTCCGACAGGCGCAGGCCTGAGGAATAGAACAACTCCAGAATCGCCTGATCGCGTCGGGCCAGAAAGTCGTCCTCGACCGCGCCTTCAAGCAGTTGCAGCGCCCGGTCGGTGTCGAGGGTTTTCGGCAGGCGGCGCTCGCCTTTGGGCGGTGCCAGGCCGGTGGCCGGGTCGTGATCACAGAGGCCTTCGCGATTCAAATAATGATAGAGCCCGCGCACTGCCGAGAGCAGGCGCGCCAGGCTGCGCGAGGACTGGCCCTGGGCATGCAGGCGGGCGATCAGGCTGCGCAGGCGCTGGATGTCCAGGGCCTGCCAGCTGCCGACGTTCTGTTTGTTGCACCAGCCGAGGACTTTGTCGAGGTCGCGACGGTAGGCCGACAGCGTATGCGGCGACACCTGCCGCTCACTGCGCAGGTGTTCGCAGTAAGCGTCCAGTTGTCGTTCCATGCTCAGCGTACCGAGCGCAGGGAGCTGTTGACCCGTGGCAGCACGCGGCCCATGACTTCGGCGATGTAGCTGAGGAACAGCGTGCCGACCGAACTTTTGTAGTGCTGCGGATCGCGGCTGGCGATGGCCAGAATCCCGTGAATGCCCTGGTGGCTGACGGCGACCACGGCGGTAGAACCGATCTGCTTGCGCTGTTCTTCGCCGAACAGGAAGTCCAGTTCGTGTTCACGCAGGCTGCCGCTGACGCTCTTGCCTTCGGTGAGCAGGCCGCCGATGGCGGTCTGCGCGTCGGCGTGGGTCACCCAGCGGCCGACCGGCGCCGGGTTGTCACCGAGCAGGATCAGGCTGACGAAGGGCACCTGGAAGTCCTGGCGCAGACTGTCTTCGACGCTGATGACCACGTCTTCCAGAGTGGCGGCGTCCATTAGGGCGAGGATCAGGCGGCGGGTCTTGTCGAACAGGCGATCGTTGTCCCGGGCCACGTCCATCAAGTGCGAGAGGCGATGGCGCATCTCGATATTGCGGTCGCGCAGGATGGACATCTGTCGCTCGACCAGCGACACGGTGTCGCCGCGACGATGGGGGATGCGCAGGGATGGCAGCAGTTCTTCGTGCTCGACGAAGAAGTCCGGATGAGCCTCCAGGTACGCGGCAACCGCTGCCGCCTCCAGGCTCTCGGACGCTGTTTCACCGGACTGTCGGGCGGGTACCTGAGGCTTATCGGTCATGGCTTCTGCTCACTCAAAGACGGACTTGTCCTTCGTATACACGCACTGCCGGACCGGTCATCAGCACCGGTTGGCCAGGGCCTGCCCATTCGATGGACAGGCGCCCGCCCGGCAGGTCGATCAATAGCGGCGAATCCATCCACCCCTGGCTGATCGCAGCTACAGCAGCAGCGCAGGCGCCGGTGCCGCAGGCCTGGGTTTCCCCGGCACCGCGTTCCCAGACGCGCAGTTGTGCGCGGTTACGGTCGATGACCTGGAGAAAACCGACATTGACCCGCGCCGGAAAGCGCGGATGGTGTTCGATCTTCGGCCCCAGTTCATGCACCGGTGCGGTGTTGATGTCCTGCACGCGCAGCACGGCGTGGGGGTTGCCCATCGACACCGCTGCGAGCTCGACTGATGTACCGTCGACGTCGACCTGATAGCTCAGGGCCTGCTCGGTCGCCTGGAACGGAATGTCCGCCGGCACCTGACGCGGCGCGCCCATGTTCACGCCGATCTGGCCGTCGTTACGCACGTCCAGTTCGATGATGCCGCCCTTGGTCTCGACGCGAATCTGCCGCTTGGCGGTCAGGCGCTTGTCGAGCACGAAGCGGGCGAAGCAGCGCGCACCGTTACCGCACTGTTCGACTTCGGAGCCGTCGGAGTTGAAGATCCGGTAACGGAAATCCACGTCCGGATTGCTCGGCGCCTCGACGATCAGCAACTGGTCGAAACCGATGCCGGTGTGCCGGTCGCCCCACATTTTTGCGTGCTTGGGCTGAATGTGCGCGTGCTGGCTGACCAGGTCGAGGACCATGAAGTCGTTGCCCAGGCCGTGCATCTTGGTAAAACGCAGCAGCATGGGGTTACTCCGGCAGCAGGCTTTCGCCGGCAAACAGCTCGGCCACGGTCTCGCGGCGACGCACTTCAAATACCTGATCGCCATCTACCAGCACTTCGGCGGCACGACCGCGAGTGTTGTAGTTGGAGCTCATCACAAAACCGTAGGCTCCGGCTGAATGCACGGCCAGCAGGTCGCCTTCTTCCAGCGCCAGTTCGCGATCCTTGGCAAGGAAGTCGCCGGTCTCGCAGATCGGGCCGACCACGTCGTACTTGCGTGCAGCGGTGTCGCGCGGCTTGACCGCCGTCACGTCCATCCACGCCTGGTACAGGGCCGGGCGGATCAGGTCGTTCATCGCTGCATCGACGATGGCGAAGTCTTTGTGCTCGGTGTGCTTGAGGTACTCGACCTGGGTCAGCAGCACGCCGGCATTGGCGACGATGAAGCGGCCCGGTTCGAACACCAGCGCCAGATCACGACCGACCAGACGCTCGCGCACGGCCTTGATGTAGTCGGCAGCCAGCGGCGGCTCTTCATCGCGGTAACGCACACCCAGGCCACCACCGAGATCGATGTGGCGCAGGTGGATGCCGCAATCGCCCAGGCGGTCCACCAGATCGAGCAGGCGATCGAGCGCATCGAGGAACGGTGGCAGGGTGGTCAGTTGCGAACCGATGTGGCAATCCACGCCGACCACTTCCAGGTTCGGCAGGTGCGCGGCACGCACGTACACGTCTTCGGCGTCGGCGATGGCGATGCCGAACTTGTTCTCTTTGAGACCGGTGGAAATGTAGGGGTGGGTGCCGGCATCGACGTCCGGGTTCACGCGCAGGGAAATCGGTGCACGAACGCCCAGTTCGGCGGCGACCACTTGCAGGCGCTCCAGCTCGTCGGTGGATTCGACGTTGAAGCAGTGCACGCCGACTTCCAATGCACGACGCATGTCGTCACGGGTCTTGCCGACCCCGGAGAACACGATCTTGTCAGGGCTGCCGCCGGCGGCCAGGACGCGTTCCAGCTCGCCACGGGAAACGATGTCGAAACCGGCGCCGATGCGGGCCAGGACATTCAGTACGCCGAGGTTGGAGTTGGCCTTGACCGCGAAGCACACCAGGTGCGGCATGCCGGCCAGCGCATCGGCGTAGGCCAGGTACTGGGCCTCGATGTGGGCGCGGGAGTAGACGTAGGTCGGTGTGCCGAAACGGTCGGCGATGGCGGACAGCGCCACACCTTCCGCGAACAGCTCCCCGCCACGGTAGTTAAAAGCGTCCATGGCGATCCCTTATTGGTAAACGTCGTGCTTGTGTGCTTTGGACGGCTGCTTTTGCGAAGACTGGGCTTGTGCAGCCGGATCCTGATCTTCATCGGGCAGGTACAGCGGGCCTTTCTGACCGCAGGCCGAAATCAAGCAGGCAAAAGCGACGAGCGAAGCGAGCGCAGCAATGGAAGAGATCAGGCGCTTCATGGCGAAATCCTTGAATATGCGTTAATTGCGCCGGAGTATACCGGCCACCCGGCAGCTTGCCTATGCGACGGAACTCCCGTCCGGCGGGGCTCGGGCTGCGGCGCGGAAAACTTTCCTGCATGGCGGGTGCATATTTCGTCGCCGGGCAGGGCGCTTGGTCGTTATCCTTTGCAATCGGCTGGCAGCGTCCGTATCTTGCGGCGCTTGAGCCTGATCAGACATTTTTTGAGGTTGCCGCAATGAGTTTGTCCGAAGCCCGTTTCCATGATCTGGTCGATGCCACCCAGCAAGCGCTGGAGGACATCTTTGATGAAAGTGGCCTGGATCTGGACATGGAGAACTCGGCCGGTGTGCTGACTATCAAGTTCGACAACGGCAGTCAGTTGATCTTCAGCCGTCAGGAGCCTCTGCGTCAGTTGTGGCTGGCTGACCGTTCCGGTGGTTTCCATTTCGACTATGACGAGCAGGCCGGCAAGTGGGTCTGCGAGAAAACCGAAGAGTTGCTGGGCGAAATGCTGGAGCGCATCGTCTGGGAGCGCGCCGGCGAAAAACTCGATTTCGACGAAATCTGAGATGACGACCGCGCCACGCCCTGCCAAGCCGCTCTACAGCAACGTCAGCCCGGCCGTGCCTTCGCCGTGCACCGGCGTCTGTCGGCTGGATGAGCAGAAGGTCTGTCTCGGCTGCATGCGCCATGTCGAAGACATCCGTGAATGGCGTTCGGCCGATGACGAGCGCCGCCGGGTAATCTGCGCGCAGGCGATGCAACGCCGGCAGCTCGCCGGAGCGTAGCTTGTATATTTTTTGAGCTGTGATAGTGTCCGGAAACGCCTCAACCCATCGAGGCCTGGTGAAAACCCCGTCTTTTTTGGCGGGGTTTTGCTTTTTTTGTGTGCAGAAGAAAGGAGTCTGCCCGGATCATGACCGCACCTTCCATCACCCTTACCCGTCTGGACGTGCAACGTCTGGAACGCCTGATCGACAGCCTGGATGACTCGCTGCCGGGCGTGATCGCGCTGCAAACCGAACTGGACCGCGCCGATACCCTGGTCGGCCACGATGAAGTGCCCGCCGATGTCGTGACGATGAATTCCCGTGTGCACTGTCGCGAAGAAGGCAGTGGCAAGGACTACCACCTGACCCTGGTCTATCCGAAACACGCCAACGCCGATGAAGGCAAAATCTCGATCCTGGCCCCGGTCGGCAGCGCGCTGCTGGGCCTGAAGGTTGGCCAGCACATCGACTGGCCGGCCCCGGGCGGCAAGACCCTGAAGCTGACCTTGCTGGAAGTCGAATCGCAGCCGGCCAACGGCGGCGACTTCCCGGAATAACCCTGCCTCAGACCTGCTCGAGCGCCTCGTTCAGAGAGCGTTCCAGGTCGGCCTTGTAACGCAGATACAGATTGCTCGAACTCTGCCCGTCACCGATCACGCCCGACAGGTCCAGGTCGGTGATGTAGCAGCGGTAGCGCTCGGCTTCCCGGCGCTGCCCGACGATTTCCCGGGCGACCACGCTGAACAGCTGGTCGCCATGTTCCAGCTCGCAGAATTCCCGCTGATTGCAATACAACGTGACCTGCACCTCGCCCGGTGCGGCCTTGCCGATGATCGCCTGCACGTCGTAGAACGGCTTGTTGACCGGCGTCTGCGGCGCCGGGCGCATTTCGACCCGTCGTGTGCGTCCCGGTCCAGATGGCAATAACTGGTAATACAAGATTTCAAGGCTGGCGGCGTGGTTCGAGTCCATGGGCAGCAGTGCTTCGCGCCGGAACTGGATCGATTGCAGGAAACGCTGCAACGGCACCAACAGACTTTGCTCGTCGTGATAGGGCAAATGTTGTTGCCACAGTGCGTTGAATTCGTCGAGCACGTACAACTCGGCCGTCTGCTCGGTGATCCGGTAGAACACCTGAATGCATTCGGGCTGGCCCATCGGCAGGATCAGCGCGAGGTCGTGGTCTTCCAGCGCCATCGGGTCCAGGTGCAGCGGGCTGTAGTGCGGTTGCTCCTCGCCGAGGTAATCGAGCAGTGCCGGCAGGGTCGCGAGGGCGACATGGCTGACCTGGCCCGGCACCAGTTCCAGCACGTGATAGTGCTGCTGCACCTGAATCAGGTAGCGGTGATTCAAGTCGCTGAGCAGCAGGTTCTGTGCGGTGTCGACGATCTCTTCTACCCGGCGGGCGATGAATTGCGCGCGGTTGTGGCAGAAGCAACGCACTCGCAGCGAGGGCTGTTGCGGTCCGCGCGGCAGGTTGTTGAGGTAATCGCGCAGGCAGTCGAGCAGCGCATGCGGGCCGTCGAAGCGGTTGACCAGCACTTCGTTCCAGCTGTTGAGCGTGACCTGATCGAGGGTCAGCACCAGGTTCTCGCGCACGCCGGCATAGCTCAGGGAGTCCGTGCGTTCGGTGGTCATCAGGATGTTCAGGTCGCGGTGATGCTTGAGCGGATCGACCCCGACATTCACCAGAATCAGCACTTCGCTCGGCACGCTGGCGCGCAGCAGCGGTTCTTCGGCAACGGTCGGCAAGGGCAGGGCGATGCTTTGTTGCAGGCTGCCGAGCAAATTGAACAGCTCGAACTCGCTCATGTCGCTGGTGCCGGGGTGCAGGGCCAGTCGGGTGCTGCTGTCGATCACGCCGTTGCGATGACACCAGGTCAGCAGTTCCAGCAACTGGCGGCTGCGCTTGATCGGCGCGAAGTGTTCCCACTCCAGCGCCGTCAGGCTGCCGTTGTACAGGCCCCACTGGGTTTGCCCGGGTTCCTTTTTGTTCGGCGACTGCACCAGGGTCAGGGTGTCTTCGGCCAGGTCCGGGGCGATGCCCGGGTTGATGAACTCGACCTTGTCGGCCTTGCGTTCGAACGCGGCGTACAGGCGCCGGCCGAGAACGTTGAGATCACGTTTGTTGATCAGGCTGACGGTCTGCTCGGTGCGGGCGAACTGGGTCAGGAAGCGATAGCTGTAATTCAGCTCGTTGACCAGAGCCCGGCGCTCGGCACTGACCTGTCGCACTTTCCACTGGCTGCGGCTGTCGAGCAAGGCCAGTTGCCGCTGGTCCCAGTGCCATTCGCTGGCCAGTCTTTCCAGCAATGAGCGTTGCCAGCTCTGGGTGCGGCTGTTGCCGGTGAGCTTGCGGTTGACCTTGAGGTACTGCGCACGGCGTACCAGTTCCAGTCGTTCCGGTTCGTTGCGCGCGGTGAGGTATTCCTCGATCCGGCGGTAAACCACCATGTACGGATCCAGCTCGTCGAGGTCGAGCCGGTTGGCGAATACCGCCTGCTTGAAGCGCAGGCTCAGGCACTGCACCTGCGGATGTTCGCTGGCGTAGACCTCGATCAGCAGCAGCTTGAGCACCGACTTGTATGGCGACTCTATGCCCTTGAACAACTGCCACAACCCGGCACCCACGAACTCGCCCGGCGGAATGTGCGCCAGTGGGCCGAGATCGAGGGTTTCATCGTTGCGGATGAAACGCTTGGAAATCAGGGTGTGGGTGTACTGGTCGTATGCGCGCTCTTCGTAGACCGGCACCAGCCACCAGATCGGCGTGCGCCCGGCCAGCCAGATCGCGGTGCGGTAGAACTCGTCCAGCAGCAGATAGTGCTGGGTGGTGCCGCAATCTTCGGAACTGAGCTGGGTATCGCGCTCGCCTTTGACGAAACGCACCGGGTCGATCAGGAAGAAGTGCGCCTCCGCGCCTTGGCTAGCGGCCCAGGCTTCGAGCAACTGGCATTTCTTGCGCAGTTCGGCGAGTTCGCTGTCGCTCAGGTCGGGGGCGTGGCAGACCCACACATCCATGTCGCTCTGGTCGGCCTGGGCCAGGGTGCCGAGGCTGCCCATCAGGAACAGGCCGTGAATCGGCCTTGGCGGGTTGCTGCCGTGGCGCGGCTTGTAGGAAAACGAACGCGTCAGGCGCTGGGCTTCGGCGAGAGCATCGGCATCCGGTTCGTAATTCGACAACCCGGCCGGTGTGCTGCCCGAGACATAACCGGGCAGCAGCGGATGATTGACGTGGAAAAACAGCGGCAACAGGGTCAGCACGCTTTGCTGGCGCGTCGACAGGCCTTCGAGGGCCCGGTTCAGGCGGCCTTCGTTGAGTTTGAGAAAGCGTGCGCGCAGCTGGCTGAGTACCTTGCGGTCGATTCCCTCGTCCAGGTCGGGGCGGATTTCATGGGTGCGGGTCATGTCGACTCAAACCGGCTCGCAGGGCTCGGAGGCAGAGGGTCACGGAATGCGAGGGAGTTTAGCGCCTGTGCAGCGCGAGCATTAAGCTGAATTTGTTTTTTGACGCCAGATTTCCACCGCGTGGCGTTGGCAGCGACCGGGCTGGCCCGCGGAAATCCCGTGGCGGAGGTTTCCGTGGGCAAAGTCGGGAGGGTCAGGCGGTTTGTTGCTCTTTCAGAATCGTCAGTACGGTCTGCACGTTTTGTGCGGCATCGCGACCGAGACTGGTCAGGTAACCGCCATCAGGCTGGTCTGTCAGTTCTTTTTCAAAGAGGCGTTGGGCAGCAGCAATGTGCTTCGGGGCAGCGGTCTGATGAATTTTCAGACCTTCCTGGGAACTGTCCAGGTTGAAGAGTGCGAGGACTTCCAGTTCGGCAACCAACTCAGGGGTAAGCGACATAAGGACTCCAGACTTTCTAGGAATTGGACGACAGCGCCCCTAAGGTGAACCTGCCGGCGCGGCGTGTCCAGTGTGCGCCAGGGTTTTTGTCTCGGGGGTGGATTCCAGTGTAGTCAGGGGTCGGGAGAAGGCCGGATGGAAGGGTGACAAATTGTGTGGGAGCCAGGCTGCTCCCACATAGAGTTGCCCGGTTACGGCTTTTCCGGTGGCAACTCAGGCAGGGCGCGAAGGGCTGCTTCATACCATTCGGTATTGAACGCGCGGTCGTCATCGAGCATGGCGTCGATTTCGTAGGCCAGCACGTGGGCCATCAGGTTCAGGATGTCTTCGCGCTCGTAACCGACCAGGGTCAGTTTGTTGAACGTGGCCTTGGCTGCGGGCGGGTTGTCGCTTTCGATCTGGTTTTCGATGGCTTCGATCAAAGTGCTCTCGGTGAACTCTTCTTCGTCGTTATCGATGTCTGTCGGCTCGCTCATGGCAGGCTCCTCAAGGAAAGGCGTCAGTTTACCCGCATTCAGCGGCGTGATGCTGCTGGCGGGATTCCCCGGAGCGATCTATAAACAGGCACTGCCCACCCCGCACGGCCTGGAGGCTATGTGATGTTCAAGCTCTACGGATTCTCAGTCAGCAACTACTACAACATGGTCAAACTGGCGCTGCTGGAAAAGGGCCTGCCGTTCGAGGAAGTCACCTTCTACCCGACGCCTACGCCTGAGTCTCTGGCCATCAGCCCGCGCGGCAAGGTGCCGGTGCTGGGGGCCGAAGGCGGTTACATCAATGAAACGATGGTGATGCTCGAATACCTCGAAAGCAGCCAGAAGGGTGTTCCGCTGCTGCCGGCCGAGCCGTTCGCGCGCGCCCAGGTGTTGGCGGTGGCCAAGGAAATCGAGCTGTACATCGAGCTGCCGGCCCGTGCCTGTTACGGCGAAGCGTTTTTCGGCGCGGCGCTGCCGGAGGCGATCAAGGAGAAGACCAAGTCTGAATTGCTGCTGGGGTTTGCGGCGCTGGGCCGCCACGGCAAGTTCGCCCCGTATGTGGCGGGCGACAGCCTGAGCATCGCTGACCTGTACTTCCTCTACAGCGTGCCACTGGCGGCTGCGGTGGGGCACAAGCTGTTCGGTCTGGATCTGCTGGCAGACATGCCGAAGGCCAAGGCGTTGCTGGAGCGGCTTGAGCAGAATCCGCATGTGCAGAAAATTGCAGCGGACAAGGAGGCGGCGATGCCGACGTTTTTGGCGATGATCGCGGCGAAGAAGTAAGTTTTTTGGTGCTTTCGAGATAGCTTTCGCGAGCAAGCCCGCTCCCACATTCGATCTGCTGCGAACACCGAATAGGTGTCCACTCGAGATCAGGTGTGGGAGCGGGCTTGCTCGCGAAGCTTTGGCTTTTAGCGGCTGGCGATCAATGCCTGACCGCGAGCCACGGCAGCCTTGACCTGCGCTGGCGCAGTGCCGCCGATGTGGTCACGGGCATTCACCGAACCTTCCAGGGTCAGCACGGCAAACACGTCCTGCTCGATCTGGTCGCTGAACTGACGCAGTTCTTCCAGGCTCATTTCCGCCAGATCCTTGCCGGTATCGACGCCGTACTTCACGGCGTGGCCGACGATCTCGTGGCAGTCACGGAACGGCAGGCCACGGCGTACCAGGTAGTCGGCCAGATCGGTGGCGGTGGAGAAACCGCGCAGCGCCGCTTCACGCATGATCGCGTGCTTTGGCTTGATCGCCGGGATCATGTCGGCAAAGGCACGCAGCGAGTCGCGCAGGGTGTCGGCGGCGTCGAACAGCGGTTCCTTGTCTTCCTGGTTGTCCTTGTTGTAGGCCAGCGGCTGGCCTTTCATCAGGGTCAGCAGGCCCATCAGGGCGCCGAACACGCGGCCGGTCTTGCCACGTACCAGTTCAGGCACGTCGGGGTTCTTCTTTTGCGGCATGATCGAGCTGCCGGTGCAGAAGCGGTCTGGCAGATCGATGAACTGGAACTGCGCGCTGGTCCACAGCACCAGCTCTTCGGAGAAGCGCGACAGGTGCATCATCGCGATGCTCGCGGCCGAGCAGAATTCGATGGCGAAGTCGCGATCCGACACGTTGTCCAGCGAGTTGCCGCCGACAGCGTCGAAGCCCAGCAGTTGTGCGGTGTATTCGCGGTCGATCGGGTAGGTGGTGCCGGCCAGCGCGGCGCTGCCCAGCGGCATGCGGTTGGTGCGCTTGCGGCAGTCGACCAGGCGTTCGTAGTCGCGGCTGAGCATTTCGAACCAGGCCAGCATGTGGTGCCCGAAGGTCACAGGCTGAGCGGTCTGCAGGTGGGTGAAGCCCGGCATGATGCTCGCGGCCTCGCGCTCGGCCTGTTCCAGCAGGCCTTTTTGCAGGCGGGTGATCTCGGCCAGGATCAGGTCGATCTCGTCACGCAGCCACAGGCGTATGTCGGTGGCGACCTGGTCGTTGCGGCTGCGGCCGGTGTGCAGCTTCTTGCCGGTGATGCCGATGCGGTCGGTCAGGCGTGCCTCGATGTTCATGTGCACGTCTTCGAGGTCCACGCGCCAGTCGAACTGGCCGGCCTCGATTTCGCCCTGGATGGTCTTCAGGCCATCGATGATGCTGTCGCGCTCGGCATCCGTCAGCACGCCGACCTTGGCCAGCATGGTGGCGTGGGCAATCGAGCCCATGATGTCGTGGCGATACAGGCGCTGGTCGAAAGTGACGGAGGCGGTGAAGCGGGCGACGAAGGCGTCGACGGGTTCACTGAAGCGGCCGCCCCAGGACTGATTGGTCTTGTCAGTGCTCATGAATTCGCTCGTATCGGCTTGAAGAAAGATGGCGTGAAACGCTGGCGCGGATAATAACAGGGTTGCCAATCCTGTCGTTGACACTGGTCGATACGTTTTTTTCTCATCTCTGCGTTCATAGTCGCCGCCGGTTCCGGGGGATTTGCGCAAGGATATTTTCCGATTGAGCAATATCGGCCCGGCGAGCGTCTACAGTAGGACTAAGGGTCGGCGCGACTGTGGATCGTGCAAAGGTCTGGCCGCCGACTATAAGAAGAGAGGGGTGGGTGTTTTGACCATCGGCATACCCTGCGTAAAACGCAGACAGACGCGAGCTTCGAGTGGTGCGTCCCGGGTGTCGGCAAATAATGCCGGCCGACGTACGGCACTTTTTGGCGCTCGCGCTAGTCTTAGCGTGGATCGCGGTGACGGACGTCACTCCACTTGTCTACGCTATCCTTGTGCGAGACTCACGCAGGAATCCAGCGCAATATGAATGTCCTGATCGTTGATGACGAACCACTGGCCCGCGAGCGCCTCGCCCGAATGGTGAGCGAGCTCGAGGGCTACACAGTCCTGGAGCCCAGCGCCACCAATGGCGAAGAGGCGTTGGCACTGATCGACAGCCACAAGCCGGATATCGTGCTGCTCGATATCCGCATGCCGGGCCTCGACGGCCTGCAAGTGGCTGCCCGCCTGTGCGAACGCGAAACCCCGCCCGCCGTGGTGTTCTGCTCCGGTATCGATGAATTTCCCTTGGAGGCCCTGCAGGCCAGCGCCGTGGGCCATGTGGTGAAACCCGTGAGAACCGAACATCTGCAGGAAGCCCTGAAAAGGGCCGAACGTCCGAATCGGGCTCAGCTATCGGCCCTGACCCGTCCCGCCGCCGAAAGCGGCAATGGTCCGCGCAGTCATATCAGCGCCCGAACCCGCAAAGGCATCGAACTGATCCCGCTGGATCAGGTGGTGTATTTCATTGCCGATCACAAATACGTGACCCTGCGTCATGAGGCCGGTGAAGTGTTGCTGGACGAGCCACTCAAGGCGCTGGAAGACGAGTTCGGCGAGCGCTTCGTGCGGATCCACCGCAATGCGCTGGTCGCCCGCGACCGCATCGAGCGTCTGCAACGCACCCCGCTGGGCCACTTCCAGTTGTTCCTCAAGGGCCTGAACGGTGACGCGCTGATCGTCAGCCGCCGGCATGTGGCGGGCGTACGCAAAATGATGCAAGGGCTTTAGCCCGAGGGCGTCGGGCGGCTATCCATTCTCTTCACCAGGCAATGCCGGCCAGGGAGGCCACGCCGTTTCTGATTCAGGTCAAAGTGGATTTGGCTGAGCTGTTATTATCCGCCGTATCTATTCAGTACGGATTGATCCATGTCCTCTCGCGAAATCCGCATCGCCACCCGCAAAAGTGCACTGGCCCTCTGGCAGGCCGAATACGTCAAAGCCCGTCTGGAAGCAGCCCACCCGGGACTGCTGGTGACGCTGGTGCCCATGGTCAGTCGCGGCGACAAGCTGCTTGATTCGCCTTTGTCGAAAATCGGCGGCAAGGGCCTGTTCGTCAAGGAACTGGAAACCGCGCTGCTGGAAAATGAAGCCGACATCGCCGTCCACTCGATGAAAGACGTGCCGATGGACTTCCCCGAAGGCCTCGGCCTGTTCTGCATCTGCGAGCGCGAAGACCCGCGCGACGCGTTTGTCTCCAATACTTTTTCCAGCCTTGATGCGTTGCCGGCCGGCAGCATCGTCGGCACGTCCAGCCTGCGCCGCCAGGCGCAGTTGCTGACCCGTCGTCCCGACCTGGAAATCCGTTTCCTGCGTGGCAACGTCAACACCCGTCTGGCCAAGCTCGATGCCGGCGAGTACGACGCGATCATCCTCGCGGCGGCCGGTCTGATTCGCCTCGGTTTCGAAGATCGCATCACCTCTGCCATCAGCGTCGACGACAGTCTGCCGGCCGGTGGACAGGGCGCCGTCGGTATCGAATGCCGCAGCGCCGACACTGAAATCCACGCCTTGCTCGCACCTCTGCATCACGCCGATACGGCTGACCGTGTGAGCGCCGAGCGTGCCCTCAACAAACACTTGAATGGCGGTTGCCAGGTGCCGATCGCCTGCTACGCCGTGCTCGAAGGCGAGCAATTGTGGCTGCGAGGTCTGGTCGGCGAGCCGAGCGGCGGCAAGCTGTTGAGTGCCGAAGCCCGGGCGCCGCGCACTGACGCTGAAGCGCTGGGTGTGCAGGTCGCTGAAGATTTGCTTCGCCAGGGTGCCGACGACATTCTCAAGGCTGTCTACGGCGAGGCAGGTCACGAGTGACGACCTGGCGCCTGCTGCTGACGCGCCCCGCTGACGATTGCGAGGCGCTGGCCGAGGTGCTGGCCGGGCAGGGGATTTTCAGCAGCTGCCTGCCGCTTTTGGAAATTGCGCCGCTGCCGGTCTCTGACACAATGCGCCAGACCTTTGCCGGATTGTCGCGCTACAGCGCGGTGATCGTGGTCAGCAAACCGGCGGCACGCATCGCTGTGCAATTGATCGATGCCGTGCCGGCCATGCCCTGGTTCAGCGTTGGCGCAGCGACGGCGCAGATTCTTCGGGATCGGGGTCTCGATGCGCATTGCCCGGACGAGGGCGATGACAGTGAAGCCTTGCTGCAATTGCCGCGTCTGCTCGAGGTCGTTGAACGGCCCGGCGCACAGGTGTTGATCCTGCGCGGAGAGGGCGGTCGCGAGCTGCTGGCCGAGCGCCTGCGCGCGCTTGGTGCTAGTGTCGAGTATCTGGAACTGTACCGCCGTGACCTGCCGGACTATCCGCCGCGGGAACTGCCCCGACGGATTGCGGCGGAACGCCTGAACGGGCTGGTGGTCAGCAGTGGACAGGGTTTTGAGCACCTGCGCCAATTGGCCGGCGATACATGGCCGGCGCTGGCGCAGATGCCGTTGTTTGTTCCAAGCCCAAGGGTCGCCGAGCAGGCACGTGCCGCCGGGGCCCGAACAGTTGTGGATTGTCGCGGCGCCAGTGCCGCGGCCTTGCTGACGGCGTTACGGGAGAATCCCGTGCCCGTTCTCTAATGCAAAGGATGGATACGTGAGCGAAACAGCCTTGCCTAAAGATGACGTTCAACCTGTGATCGATGCACCGGTTGATGCACCGCCACCGGCCGCTGAACCGCGCCGAGGCAACGGATTGGCCATTGTCGCGCTGCTGCTCGGCGCCGCCGGTGTTGCGGTGGGTGGCTGGGGTGTCTGGCAGGTGCGACACCTGCAAGCCAACACGCAGGAGCAATTGAGTCAGGTGCAGGCGTTGAATGATCAGGCCCAGAACCTGAAACTCAACGAGCAGCGTCTGACCGAGCGTCTCGGGCAACTGCCGGGCGCTGACGAGCTCGCCGAACGCCAGCGTCTGGTGACGCAACTGCAGGGCGATCAGCAGCGCCTCAATCAGCGTCTGGAAACCGTCCTCGGGGCTAGCCGCAAGGACTGGCGTCTGGCCGAGGCCGAGCATCTGCTGCGACTGGCCAGCCTGCGTCTTTCTGCCTTGCAGGACATCAGCAGCGCTCAGGCACTGGTGCAGGGTGCCGACGATATTCTGAAGGAACAAAACGATCCGGGTTCGTTTGCCGCGCGTGAACAAGTGGCGAAAACCCTGGTGGCGTTGCGCAGTACCGAGCAGCCCGATCGTACCGGTCTGTTCCTGAAGCTGGGCGCGCTGCGCGATCAGGTCATCGGGCTCACCGAACTGGCGCCCGAATACAAGGATCGCGGCGATTCACTGCTGGGCCTGACCTCCGATGGTGACGGTGCCAGTCGCTGGTCGCAGTGGTGGGATCAGATCTCGCGCTACATCCGCATCGATTTCAATGCCGACAAGAACGTACGGCCGCTGCTCGCAGGGCAGAGCCTGAGCCAGGTACGCCTGGCCCTGAGTCTCTCTCTGGAACAGGCGCAATGGGCGGCTCTCAACGGTCAGGCAGCGGTCTACACCCAGGCGCTGACTGAAGCGCGGGATGTGCTCAAGGGCAACTTCAATCCAGACAACCCGCAGAGCAAAATCATGCTCGAGCAGGTTGCGGAACTGAGCAAGCAACCGGTCACGGTTGTTACGCCGGATCTGGCGGGCACCCTCAGCGCCGTGCAGGCCTATCTTGAGCGCCGTAACGTCAACGCTGAAGACTCGGTGAAACCCTTCGCCAAACCTGCTGCCACCGCGCAGGAGACCACGCCATGAAACGCCTGTATGTCATCGTGTTTCTGGTGATCGCTGCGACGGCGGCCCTTGGTCTGGCGATTGCCGAGCATTCCGGTTACGTATTGGTGGCCTACAAAAGCTTCCGCTATGAGTCGAGCCTGTGGGCGACGTTGGCGCTGGTGGCGGTGCTGTGGCTGCTGATCTGGGGCATCAAGGCGCTGGTCGAGCTGGTGCTGACCTCCGGTGGCGTGGTCAATCCGTGGTCGCGCCGCAACCGCAGTCGTCGTGTGCAAGTGGCGATCGAGCACGGTCAACTGGATCTGGCCGAAGGTCGCTGGGCCAGCGCCCAGCGTCACCTTTATCGGGCTGCCGAGGCCGAGCGCCAACCGTTGCTGTATTACCTCGGCGCCGCCCGTGCTGCCAACGAGCAAGGCAATTACGAGGAAAGTGACCGTCTGCTGGAGCGCGCGCTCGAACGTCAGCCTCAGGCCGAACTGGCGATTGCCTTGAGTCATGCGCAACTGCAAACCGACCGTGGCGATACCGAAGGTGCGCTGGTGACCTTACAGGCCATGCGCGAACGTCATCCGCACAACGTCCAGACCCTGCGTCAGTTGCAGCGACTGCATCAGCAGCGCGGTGACTGGTCGGCGGTGATCCGCATGCTGCCCGAGCTGCGCAAGGACAAAGTCCTGCCGCCTGCCGAACTGGCCGAGCTGGAACGTCGCGCCTGGGGAGAGAATCTGTCGCTGGCGGCACATCGCGAAGAGGATGGCGCGGTCGGTCTGCAATCGCTCAACCGCGCCTGGCAGCAATTGACCTCGTCACAGCGTCAGGAGTCGCCGCTGGTACTGGCCTACGCCGAGCAACTGCGTCAGCTCGGTGCTCAGGTCGAGGCGGAAGAGGTGTTGCGCAACGCCCTCAAACGCAAGTACGACAGCCACCTGGCGCGCCTCTATGGCCTGGTGCGCGGCAGTGATCCGGCGCGTCAATTGCAGGTGGCCGAGGGCTGGCTCAAGGATCATCCCGCCGACCCGAGCCTGCTGCTGACGCTCGGCCGACTGTGCCTGCAAGCCAGTCTGTGGGGCAAGGCGAGGGACTATCTGGAAAGCAGCCTGCGTACGCAGCGCAACCCGGAAGCCTGCGCGGAGCTGGCGCGACTGCTGGCCCGGCTGGGTGATACCGAGCGCAGCAACCAGCTGTTCCAGGAAGGTCTGGGATTGTTGGACGAGCGCCTGCTGGCCGCGCCTTTACCGGTGCAGGCTCACGCCTGAGTGGATGGGGGAGTGCGCTCCCTCACCCATATCCTTGACTGAATAGTTACCGCTATTTCACTTCTGAGGCAAAGTCCTACAGAGGCCTACATTCTTTCCTCTCGCGTCTGTCGGGATTTCCCTACATCTCTGGTGAAGTGTCGCCAGTGACCTGCCTTGAAAGGCCGAGGCCCTTTCCTCTACCGTAACTGCCTGTCTTTATTGTTACGGATAACCCATGTCGTTGACCTGCTCACGCTCCCTGTTTTTTATGGCTTTCACGGCGGGAACACTGGCGCTGGGAGCTTCCTATTACCTTGAGTACGCGGTGGGTCTCGTGCCGTGCAGCCTGTGCCTGGTGCAACGGTTTTTCCTGAGTATGCTCACCACCTGCTGTGGTGTGGCAGCGGTGCATGGGCCAGGGCGCTTCGGCCTTTCGCTCTACTGGTCCGGTGCGCTGGCGGCCAGTCTCGGCGCAACCATGGCTGCATGGCGGCAGGTGCTCCTGCAAAGCGATTCGATGCATCATCTGGCACAGTGCGCGCCCAGTACCGAGGAGTTATTCAGCCACCTGCCTTGGCTTTGCGCCCTGGCGCGGATGTTCACTGACAGCGAGGATTGCTCGCAAATGTCCTGGACGTTGTTCGATCTGAGCGTTCCCGAGTGGAGCCTGCTGTTCTTCGTCGCCATGTCGATCCTTGCGGTTTACCAATTGCTGCGACTGGCCTGGAGCGCTCTGCAGCGACCGCTCAGCGGCGAAGCGTCGCACCGGGCGCTGGTCGGGGATTAAACACTTGTATGAACTTTCTCTCCTGCGTACCTTGAAGCCACAGGCGTGCGGGCATAATCTGGCCCGCACGTGTCATTGGATTTGTGTTGCTCGATGACGCTCTGCCTGAACGCCTCTCAAAGCAACAGCTACAAGAAGGGGCGCGGGTGTAGGGCAGCATGACCCACAAGGGAAGAGAGATCGCCATGCTCGAAAGTTGTCAGAATGCTCAGGAACGTTGGGGTGGAGTTCATCTGCTGATCGACCGCTGGCTCCAGGAGCGTGAGGAATTGATCGCTGCCTACGACAAGCTGGGCGCAGAACCTCAGGCACTGTCCGAAGATCGAAAGCCCTTGCAGGAATTCTGCGGCGTACTGGTCGATTACGTGTCGGCCGGGCACTTCGAAATCTACGAACAACTGACGGGCGAGGCCAAGGCCTTCAACGACAAGCGCGGCCTGGAACTGGCCGAGACGATCTACCCGCGCATCGATGTCATCACGGAAAAACTGCTGGCCTTCAACGATCTTTGCGATGAAGGCAAATGCGTTGCCGAAAAATTCAAGGAGCTGGGTGGGCTGCTCCACGAGCGCTTCGAACTGGAAGACTGCCTGATCGAAGTGCTGCATACCGCCCACAAAGAAGAGGATCCGGTTCAGGCCTGAACCGGTCCCGCAAGACACAAGAACGGTGCGCCAACAGCGCACCGTTTTTTATTGGGCGATCAACCGGTCGCGCCACGCAATTCGACTTCGAACACCAGCGGTGTGAACGGCGCGATCAAGTCGCCGGCACCGTCGGCACCGTAAGCCTGATCCGATGGAATCACCAACCGCCACTTCGCGCCCACCGGCATGTTTTGCAAAGCGGTGCGCCAGCCTGCGATCACGCTGTCGAGATTGAACCACTGCGGCTGAGTGTTCTGGTCGAACACGGTGCCATCCGGCAGCCGACCGATATACAGCACCTGCACCTTTCCGTCGGGGCCGGCCTTCGCACCATTGCCCGGCGTCAGCTCGGTGAGCAGGATGCCGTCGGACAACTCTTTCACTCCAGGCTTGGCTTTTTCGGCGGTAAGAAAGCGTCGCTCGTTTTCCATCGCCGCTTCAGTCGAAGGCATGGCCGCATGCTCGGCCGTCTGCGATTCGTGATCCGCCAGAATCTGTTCGATACGCGCCTCGCTCAAGGCGAGCGGCTTGCCTTGATAGGCCTGTTGCAGGCCTTCGATCAAGGCCTGGATCTGCAGTTGCGGAACCTCCTGGCGCAGCCGTTCACCAAGGCTCGCGCCGAGACTGTAGGCCAGATCGTGGGCATCGTTCGCGGCGTTTTTTTCGTCGGCCTGGACCGCCGAAAAGATCATGCAGAGGGATAAAAAAAGGTAGCGCGACATGGGCACTCTCCGTCCTGAATTGCGGTGGATTATGCCAGCGCGAAGCTCTGCAACGGTGAACTGCTTTGAGCAATGTGCAGAAGTTTTTCGCGAGCCTGCAACCGAGTGCATTCGATACTGTCAACATGCCCTAGCGGCGGTAGCAGCAGAGGTCTAGTATGAGCCGCACTCACGTCAGCCAGGAGGTAAACCATGTCGGCCACCAAGAAGCCTGTAAACACTCCGTTGCACTTACTCCAACAGCTCTCGGGCAGCCTGCTCGAACATCTGGAAAACGCTTGCTCCCAAGCCTTGGCTGATGCTGAAAAACTGCTCGCCAAACTGGAAAAGCAACGCGGCAAGGCACAAGAAAAACTGCACAAATCCCGCACCAAATTGCAGGACGCAGCCACAGCCGGTAAAGCCAAGGCGCAGACCAAGGCCAAGGCTGCCGTGAAGGAACTCGAAGACTTGCTCGATGCGCTGAAGGATCGTCAGTCCGACACCCGCAGCTACATTCTGCAACTTAAGCGCGATGCCCAGGAAAGCCTGAAACTGGCCCAAGGTGTCGGTCGTGTTCAGGAAGCTGTCGGCAAGGCGTTGTCCCTGCGTTCGGCCAAACCGGCAGCGGCGCCTGCGAAAAAAGCGGCCGCCAAACCTGCTGCAAAAGCACCGGCCAAAGCGCCAGTGAAAGCCGCCGCAAAACCGGCAGCGAAGAAACCCGCAGCCGCAAGCGCTGCGAAACCTGCGGCTAAAACAACCGCTGCAAAACCTGCTGCCGCCAAGCCGGCTGCCGCAAAACCAGCGGCTGCCAAACCTGCTGCGCGAACCGCTGCTGCAAAAGCGGCTCCGGCAAAAATCGCAGCTGCCAAACCGGCTGCTAAACCAGCCGCCAAACCGGCAGCAAAACCTGCGGCCAGAACGGCTGCTGCCAAGCCTGCGGCCAAAACCGCGGCCAAACCGGTTGCAGCCAAACCCGCTGCCAAAGCTGCAGCGAAACCAGCGGCCAAGCCTGCGGCAAAAACAGCGGCCAAACCTGCTGCCAAGCCTGCTGCGAAACCAGCCGCCAAACCGGCTGCCGCTGCCAAGCCTGCAACTGCCGCCGCCAAGCCAGCGACCGCCGCTAAACCGGCCGCCAAGCCAGCCGCAAAACCTGCTGCAAAACCAGCAGTGAAAAAACCAGCCGCTGCCAAGCCAGCTGCAGCCAAACCGGCCACCGCTCCTGCTGCCAAACCTGCCGCTCCGGCAACTCCGGCTGCGACCACAGCACCTGCATCGGCCGCCACTACCTCGACCACCGCAACCACGCCATCCTCGGCGCCGGTGTCGAGCGTCGCCAGCAACCCGTCCAGCGCTTCCTAAGCGCCGGTCGCCGCGACGCGCAGCACTTGCAGCGCGTCGCGGTTAAGGTTGGCCGCAGGGCCGGCCAGCACTTCCAGCCAGTCACTCGATTCCTTCGAATTACGCCTCCATCCCTGCGCTACGCCTTCAAGTCGCGACAGCAACGCGCGCTCCGCCTCCAGCTCCAGCCCCTTGATCTGCTCGCGCATACCCTTGAGCACGGGATCGGTGTCGGCCAGATTTTTCCACTGCATGCGCATCGCGCGCAGCGGTTGAACCACCTCTTTGTCCCAAGGGATGGTCAGCTCTTGAAGCTGCCTCGTGCGTACCTCGTCGCGGGTCGCATCGCGCTGTTCCAGCCACAAACCACACAGCATCAGGCACACACTGGCCCCCGCCGATTGCAGGCGCAGGCAGGCATCCTCCACGCCGGGGCGGGCGTAGACGGCAAGGGCAAAGCTCCACAGGTCAGAGGACATCGTGCTACTCGCGCCAGTTGTGAGCGAAGCTGGTAGACTCCGCCGCCATTATGATCCGACTTCAGAACCTGACTTTACAGCGTGGCCCGCAACGTCTGCTAGAAGACGCCGAGCTGACCCTGCACGCCGGCCACAAAGCCGGCCTCATCGGTGCCAACGGCGCCGGCAAATCCAGCCTGTTCGCCTTGCTCCGCGGTGAGTTGCACCCGGATTCGGGCGACTGCCTGCTGCCGGCCGACTGGCGTATCGCCCACATGCGCCAGGAGGTCGACACCCTCGAGCGTCTGGCGGTCGACTACGTGCTCGATGGCGACCTGCGTCTGCGCGAGGTCCAGCGTGATCTCGCAGCGGCTGAAGAGGCCCACGACGGGGCTGCTCTGGCGCGCCTGCACGCCGAACTCGACAGCGCCGACGGTTACACCGCCGATGCGCGGGCGCGCAAGTTGCTGGCCGGTCTCGGTTTCACCAACGAGCAGATGGATCGTCAGGTAGGAGATTTCTCCGGTGGCTGGCGGATGCGTCTGAACCTTGCGCAGGCTTTGATGTGTCCGTCAGACCTGCTGCTGCTCGACGAACCGACCAACCACCTCGACCTCGACGCCATCATCTGGCTCGAAGAGTGGCTGAAAAGTTACCCCGGCACTTTGTTGCTGATTTCCCACGACCGGGACTTCCTCGATGAAGTGGTCGATCACGTGGCCCACGTCGATCAGCGCAAACTGGTGCTCTACCGGGGCGGCTACACCGCGTTCGAGCGCGCCCGTGCCGAGCGTCTGGCCCAGCAGCAACAGGCCTACGAGAAGCAGCAGGCGCAGCGTGCGCACATGGAAAGCTACATCGCCCGGTTCAAGGCCCAGGCCACCAAGGCCCGTCAGGCCCAGAGCCGGATCAAGGCGCTGGAGCGGATGGAAGAGCTGTCGGCGGCCCACGTCGATTCGCCGTTCGATTTCGTGTTCCGCGAGTCGACCAAGATCTCCAGCACGCTGATCGACCTGTCCGATGCGCGCCTCGGTTATGGCGAAAAAACCGTGCTGGAGAAGGTCAAGCTGCAACTGACCCCCGGCGCGCGGATCGGCTTGCTCGGCCCCAACGGCGCGGGTAAATCGACCCTGATCAAGAACCTCGCCGGCGAGCTGTCGCCGCTGGCCGGGCGCTTGACCCGTGGTGAGAACACGGTGGTCGGCTACTTCGCCCAGCATCAGCTCGATTCGCTGGATGCCAAGGCCAGCCCGTTGCTGCACCTGCAACGTCTGGCGCCGACCGAACGTGAGCAGACCCTGCGCGACTTCCTCGGTGGTTTCGACTTCCGTGGCGCGCGGATCGACGAGCCGGTACTGAATTTCTCCGGTGGCGAAAAGGCCCGTCTGGCCCTGGCGTTGATCGCCTGGGAACGGCCGAACCTGTTGCTGCTCGACGAACCGACCAACCACCTGGACCTGGAAATGCGCCTGGCGCTGACCATGGCGCTGCAGGAGTTCAGTGGCGCGGTACTGGTGGTTTCCCACGATCGGCACCTGCTCAAGAGCACCACCGACAACTTCTTCCTGGTCGCGGACGGCAAGGTCGAAGAGTTCGATGGCGACCTCGAAGACTACGCCCGTTGGCTGGTCGAGTACCGTCAGCGCAACGCCCCGGTCAGCAACACGCCGGTCAACCCGGACAAGACCGACAAGAAGGCCCAGCGCCAGGCCGCCGCTGCGTTGCGTCAGCAACTGGCGCCGCACAAGCGCGAAGCCGACAAGCTCGAAGCCGAACTCGGGAAGCTGCACGAGAAACTGGCCAAGGTCGATGCCAGCCTCGGCGACAGCGATCTCTACGAGCCGGCGCGCAAGAACGAATTGCGCGACCTGCTGGCCGAACAGGCCAAGCTGAAAGTCCGCGAAGGCGAGCTTGAAGAAGCGTGGATGCAGGCGCTGGAAACCCTGGAAACCATGCAGGCGGAGCTGGAGGCGCTGTCCTGATGGAGGCGTTCAAGCTGCCGCTGCCGGCGGTGTGGATCGAGCCGATCTGGCTGGGTGTGCAGATTCTGCTGATCCTGTTGGCGGGTTACTTCGCTCAGCGCGTCGTCGCGCGGTTCCTGACGCGTCTGGGCGAGAAGTATCCGTTCCCGCCGCAACTGCTGATGCCGCTGCGCGGGGGCCTGCGCTGGCTGATCATGGGCAGTGCGCTGATCTTCGTGCTGGAGCGCCTTGGGGTCTCCGCCACGGTGCTGTGGACCGCATTGTCGGGTTTCGTCGCCGTTGCAGCGGTGGCGTTTTTCGCCATGTGGAGCGTGCTGTCGAACCTGCTCTGCGCGATTCTGATATTCACCGTCGGCCCGTTTCGTCTAGGCGACGTAGTCGAACTGGTCGACACCACCGACAAGCCCGGCGTCAAAGGCCGGGTGGTGGCGATCAATCTGCTCTACACCACACTGATCGAAGCCGAAGAGCTCGGCACCGGCAGCGCCATGGTGCAGGTGCCCAACAGCCTGTTCTTCCAGCGTTCGGTGCGACGCTGGCGTGGTACGGATGTATTCCCTTCCAGCGGTTTCGAAAAGTGATCGGGCGCCGGCCACGTTGGTCGGCGACCGCAACATCCTGAAAAAAATCGGTAGTCATCCAGCCTGAATCCCATTAGCTTGGACGTTTGTCACGAGTCTGAGTCGAGGTGTGCGATGGAGCTTCAAACATGGCTGGCGTTTTTTGCCGCGTGTTGGGTAATCAGCCTTTCTCCGGGCGCCGGCGCGATTGCGTCGATGTCCAGCGGTCTGCAATACGGTTTCTGGCGCGGTTACTGGAACGCCCTGGGCCTGCAGCTGGGTCTGGCCCTGCAGATTGCCATCGTCGGCGCCGGTGTCGGCGCGATCCTCACCGCTTCGGCCACCGCGTTCCATGCGATCAAATGGTTCGGTGTCGCTTACCTGATTTATCTGGCGGTCAAACAATGGCGCGCACTGCCGATGGACATGAGCGATGACGCGGCGGTACGCCCGATCGGCCGGCCGATGGCGCTGGTATTCCGTGGATTCCTGGTGAACATCAGCAACCCCAAGGCCCTGGTGTTCATGCTGGCGGTGCTGCCGCAGTTCATCAATCCGCATGCGCCGCTGTTGATCCAGTACGTGGTGATCGGCGTGACCATGATCTGCGTCGACCTGATCGTCATGGCCGGCTACACCGGGCTGGCGTCCAAGGTGCTGCGCCTGTTGCGCACACCGACCCAGCAAAAACGCATGAACCGTACGTTTGCCGGGCTGTTCATCGGTGCAGCGGCGTTCATGGCGACGTTGCGCAAAGCCGCCGCGTAAAGCGCGCAGGCATAAAAAAGGCGACCTTTTCAGGTCGCCTTTTTCGTTTTCGGCGGTCGGTCAGTGAAGAATCACCGGCGCCGAATCACGCGGCAGATTGTTGCGCTGCTGCGGTTCACGCGACTGCTCGTAACCGCCTCCGCCGAGCTGCATGCTCAGCTGGCCGGCCACGTCTTCACCCAACGCCTTCGAGACATCACGCACCACCCGAGGGCGGTTCAGCGAGATCTTGATGTCGCGGTGGTTCACCAGTTTGGTGTCCTGCGCTTCGCCCATGGCCGTGAAGGCCGATGTGATCTCGTAGGTTTTGGTGTTGATCAGGCTGAAGTCGGCCACCAGCGTCAGGCCCAGAACGGCTGAATAGCTGTCGGTGTTGGCCAGCTCGTTCATGTCCTGGGTGAAGTCGATGTCGGACACCGTACCGAACAGCACATAGTCGGCGCCCTTGAAGTTGCCGGCCTTGATCCGCTTGATCACATCGTAGATGTCACCCTTGGACGAGGCGGTGTAGGGCGTGCCCTGAATCAACTGGAACATGCCGGTGCGCAGGATTTCACCCTTGATATCGCCGGTGAATTTGCGCAGTTCGGCTTGCTCGATGTAGCTGGTGTTGGATTCGAATTCGTCGTAGCTCGAAGAACCGCTGGAGCTGTAGTAGCCCTCGCGGTAATTGTTCTTCGACGAAACGACGTGGATGTATTGCTCCACGCGTTCCTGGTACGCCAGATCCGTTACCGCGACTTTCGGGGCCGCTTGCGCGCTGAACGCGCAAGCCAGGGCCATCATGCCAATCCATGCGCGCATCGATTAACGCTCCGTGGTTTTGCGGATCTCTTTCTCGTCCATCCACTCGGCCAGACCGCTTTCAACGTCGATCAGTTGCAGGCTGAATTTGTAGAAGACGTCCTTGTAATCGCTGCTGCGCTTGACGATCGAGCTGATCGAACCTTCAAGACGGTATTTGGCGGCGATCATGTTGCCAGTCTTGGCCACGGTGCTCTTCTTGTACAGGCCGCTCTGGTTCTGCAGCTTGAGCTGGTCGACCTGGCTCTGCATCGCAGTGTTGTCGCTGGCGAAGCGGGCGGTGCCGGACTTCATCAGCTGGGTCTTGATGCTGGTGGTGATTTCGCGGGTGTCGATGTATTCGCTGGTCTTGTTCTTCACGTCGTAGACCTGCACCACCGGGCGGCCTTGCAGAATGCCGGACTGGGCCAGGGAGCGGGTCATCGATTCGGCGATCATCTGCAGGTCGGTCGAGCCGAACTCGTTGGTCACGGTTTCAACGGCCTTGGTGTCACCGTAGCTGATGTTCTTGCTGCCCAGGGTCGGCGAAGTGTTGGCGCAACCGGAAGCCAGCAGGGCGAGGACAGCGATGAAGGAAAAGCGTGCAAACATGGGAATGCTCTCTGAATCGGGAAAGGGTGTCGGGCTCAAGGCGTCTTCATTTCAAGACGGAAGTCCACGGCTTTCGGCGTCGGGGCGATGCCCTGGATGAAGCTGGTCTGGGCGCCGTACATCATCTGGCTCTTCCAGACTTCTTCTTCGGCGATCGGGAAACCTTCCGCGCCGAGCCAGGCAAAGCGGTAGTAGAACGTCTTGTTGCTGTTGAGGGTGTTGGTCAACTGCACATTGACGGTCATGAAGCCGTTCTCGCGGGCAACGCGCATGGCGCCGACCGCGATGTGTTTCTGCGGGCCCATGGCCACGACCTTGCTCGCGGCGCTGCCCGGCTCCGGTGGTGGCGGGGTGGCGCAGCCGCTGGCCAGCACGGCGAGGGCGGCGACAGCGAAGAGTTTGAAACGCATGCAAAGACTCCGTTCTTAAGGTTGTTTGAGGCTGGCTACGGCGGTGGTGCCGGCGCTCGGGGTCACGTGGGCGGCGAGGCCCGCGGCGAACACCTGATTGCCGACGGCGCGCAGGGTGATGACCTGATAACGCTGATCGACGGTGAGCTTGACCTGCGTGCCACCCACGGCGCTCGGCAGAGTAACCTGATGCTCACCCTTTTTCAGGCGCAGACGTACCACTTGAGTGGTGTCCGGCAGGGTACGCCACGTACGGGTATCGGCACCTTCGAGCATTGCTGAAGAGATACCGACTGCCAGACCCGCCAGCGGGTTGGTTTCGTTGATCTTCTTCTGCGCCACGCCTTTGGTGATTGCCCGCACCATGGTGCGCACGATGATGCCCGGCATGTCATCGCGCAAGGCGCGGCGGGACATGGCGGTGGTGCTGTTGAGGGCGGTCAGGTTCAGTTGCTGGCCGTCGACGCCGATCTGCGCGAAGGTCGTGGTCGAGGTGTCAGGCTTGATGATCGGGAACGACAGCGGGGTGATCACCACGTTGTTGGAGATTGGCAGCGGCAGCGGTACGCGGATCGAGTCGCGGGCCGGTGCCAGACCGCTTTGCACCACGATCAGGACGTCGCTGTCATCGCTCTTGACCGGTTTGTCGAGGTTGACCAGTGCCTGCTCCAGCAACGGCGTGTTCGGACGCAGCTCGGCCGCCTTGCGGTAACCCGGCGCGGCCAGGTCTTTTTCATCCAGGGCTTCGTAGACGAAACCGGCCAGGTAGTGGCTGAACGCACTCTGATAGCTGTTCTTCAGGCCGACCACTTCCGGGGCGTCGAGACTGGCGACCGGGTAGCCTTGCAAGTCCTTGTACTGGGTCTTGATGCCTTCTTTCTCGGCTTCCTCTTCGCTCTTGAGGTATTCCTTGTCACGCAGGTCGGCGATCACGGCTTCACGTTCGTGGGTCTTCTTGATCGCGGTGCGGGCGCCGTCGAAATCGTTGACCGCCAGCAGGTTCAGGGCCATCTGCGTGGTCAGCATGACTTTTTCGTAATCGTAGCCTTCGTAGCGACGGACCTTGTCATTGACCAGGAAACTGCCGAATTGGGCCAGGTATTTGTCGGTGTCGAGCTTGACCGAATCTTCCCACTTGCCCACCACCTGGTCGGCGCTGGTCCAGGCGTTCTGGCTGCCGGACAGGTCGCCCTTGGCGCGCAGCAGTTCACCTTTCTCGAAGTAATAGAGCAGGTCCTTGTCCGGGCCGGTGTTGTTCTTTTCCAGCAGGGTCAGGGCGGCGTCGACGTTGCCGGTGGCCAGTTGCTGGTTGGTCTGGGCCAGTTCGGAATCGTAGTTGCGAAACGCCGAACAGCCGGACAGCAGAGTGACTGCGCCAAGCGCGATCAGAGTGGGAGCGCGGAATGCCATGGGGTACTTCTTCCATGAGTAGCGACAGCCTCGGGTGCGGGTCGGGCTGCTGGGACCGATCGGCAGTGGCGCTGGCCTCCTGCCAAATCCTCATAAACAGAGGAGCTTTAATGCCGCGTCGCGATAACGAGGGCGCGGCATTATAAGCGGGCGATGCTGGCTATGTAATAGCTTTTTAATTGCACCGGTTAGTTAGATGCCATTACTTATTTCAGGCCGGATACCACGCGGCTTTCCGCTGAAACGGGCGCCTGGAAAGCACTGCCGTTGGCATAAATTCGGTCGCCCAGGGCTCGCAGGCCGATGATCTGGCGATCCTGATCAATGCGGATTTTCAGCGGGGCGACACCGGGCGCGGTTGGCAGGCTGATCGAGTGTTCGCCTTTCTTCAGACGCAGGCGTAGCACTTGCGTGAGGTTGGGCAGGGTGCGCCAGGTGCGGGTGTCTGCGTGCTCGAATCCATCGTAATGGGTGACGTAGGACGCTTTGGCCGGATTGCGCCGATTGTCGGTGCCCTGGACGTCTGCAGCGAGGAACGCTCGATACGTGGTGCGTTGAATGATCCCGGGCATGTCGTCACGCAGGGTGCGCAGGGACATGTCGGTGATGTTGTTGACGGTGATCAGCTTCTTCTGGCGGCCGTCGAGGCTTATCTGATTGAAAGGCTGGGTGGAGGTGTCGGGCACCATCACCGGAAACGACACATTGGCGACGATCACCTGACCGTCTTCAAGCTTCACCGGATACGGCACGCGCACCGAGCTGCGAGCCGGTGCCAGCCCGCTTTGCACGATGATCAGCACGTCGCTTTCGCCGGCCTTGAGCCCGGGGCTGTCGAGGTCGCGCAAGGCCTGTTGGAAGAACGGCATGTCAGGACGCAGTTCAATGGCCTGACGATAACCCGGGGCCGCCAGATCCTTTTCGCCCAGGGCTTCATAAGTGAAGCCGGCCAGATAGTGGCTGAACGCACTTTGATAGCCGTTCTTCAGGGCGATGACCGCCGGCGAGTCCAGCATGACCACCGGGTAACCTTGCAGGTCCTTGTAATGCACGCGGGCGCCCCGGTCCTTGGCGGCGTTTTCAACACGCTCGTATTCCAGCTCTCGCTGCCGGGCGATCAGTGTTTCGCGCTCGTGGGTCTTCTTGATGTCCGCACGGGCGCCATCGAAATCATTCACGGCCAACTGATTCAGGGCCATTTGCGTGGTCAGCATGACCTTTTCATAGTCATAGCCATCGTAGCGACGAATCTTGTCGTTGATGATGCTGCCCCATTGATTGCCCAGGGCGGAAAGCAGCTTGTCGCCAGTGGTTTCAATGGTGTCCTGGCGCTGGATCACCATCTGTTCGGCACTGCGCCAGGCCACCTGGCTCTGCGGCAACTCGCCGGCGGCGCTGAGTACCGCACCTTTCTCGAAGTAATACAGCAGGTCTTTTTCTTCATCCGGGTTATGCGCCTCGATCAGGGCCAGCGCACCCCCGGTGTTGCCTGCTTTCAATTGATCGGTGGTTTGTTGCAGTTCCAGGTCGTAATTGCGGTAGGCCCCGCAACCGCTCAGTTGCAGGAGCGCACTCAACAGCAAGGGAAACAGCAGGCAATGGCGCATGACCACGAGATCTTCCTTAATCGAAAGGGGCGAAAGGCGACGCAGTATAGAGGCGAGTGTTGGCTATGTGCTGCAGCACAATGCGCGTAATTCCGGTGCGGCCAACGAGAAAGCTTGAGTCAGCCTCCATCGACGTGAACAATGTGTTACTTCGCATTTCCAATTGAGACCCCTTCATGACTGCCTCGTCCCGATTCCTGGCCTGGCTGGTGTTCCCGTTGTTTGCCCTGAGCAGCTTCAATCTGCTGGCCGATACCGTGGAAGGCGCGCCGCAAGCGCTGCACCTGCTCGATTACATCAGCGCCGATTACCCGCCAACGGTAGAGGCAGGCAAGGTCATCGACGATGCCGAATACCGCGAGCAGCTGGAGTTCACCCGCGCGCTGCAAGGCTTGATTGCCGGCATGCCGGCCAAACCGGAGAAGGCCGGCCTGGAGCAGGGCATCGACGCTCTGCTGGCTGCGATCACCGCGAAGCAGGACGGCGCGGACGTCGCCCGTCAGGCCCGGCAACTGGGGGCGAAACTGGCGGTGGCCTATGAAGTCAGCCAGGCGCCGATCATCACCCCGGATCCGACCCGTGGTGCGCCGCTCTATACCCAGCACTGCTCGGTGTGTCATGGCACCAACGGTGCCGGCGATGGCCCTGCGGGTGTCGGCATGGAGCCTGCGCCGGCCAACCTGCGTGATGCCAGGCGTCTGGATCATCTGAGTCTCTACGCGATCTACAACACCCTCGGCCAGGGCGTCGAAGGCACCGACATGCCGGCCTTCGCCGATCAGCTGGACGACCGTCAGCGCTGGGACCTGGCGACCTACATCGCCCAGTTCAGTGCCGACCCGGCTACGGTCAAAACCGACAAGACCTACAACATCGCCGACCTTGCCCGTCAGACGCCGGCCGAAGTGCAGGCCGCGGAAGGCCCGACCGCTGCCGCGACCTTCCGCGCACAGCGGGCGCAACCGCCGCAGGTCAAGCGTGGTCCGGCGCAGTTGCTCGACTACACCGCTGCGACCCTGGACAAGAGCCTCGCCGCCTACCGCGCCGGCGAGCGTGATCAGGCGTATGACTTGTCCGTCGCCGCCTATCTGGAAGGCTTCGAACTGGTCGAAAGTTCGCTGGATAACGTCGACGCCAATGTGCGCAAGGACACCGAAAAATCCCTGATGGCCTACCGGCAATCACTGCAGGACGGCTTGCCGGTGGAGCAGGCCGAGCAGCGTCTCGACGCCGCGAAGGCCAAGCTCAAGGAGTCCGCCGATTTGCTGGGCAGCGACGGTCTGAGCTGGTCGCTGAGTTACATCTCCGGTTTGTTGATTCTGCTGCGCGAAGGCCTGGAAGCGATTCTGGTGCTGGCGGCGATCCTCGCGTTCCTGCGCAATACCGGCCAGCAATCGGCGGTGCGCAGTGTCAACGTCGGTTGGGGGCTGGCGCTGCTGGCCGGTCTTGGTACCTGGGCGCTGGCGGCGTACGTGATCGATGTCAGCGGTTCCCAACGTGAATTGCTGGAAGGCGCCACGGCGTTGTTCGCCAGTGTCATGGTGCTGTGGCTCGGGGTGTGGATGCACGACCGTCGGCACGCGGCGGCCTGGCAGGATTACATCAAGCAGAGCCTGGTCGGTGGCGGCGGGCGGTTCGGCTTCGCGATCCTGGCGTTCTTCTCGGTGTACCGCGAGTTGTTCGAAGTGATCCTGTTCTACGAAACCCTGTGGTTGCAGGCCGGGCCTGCCGGGCATGACGCGGTACTGGCCGGTGGTGCGACGGCGCTGGTGCTGCTGTTCGGTCTGGCGTGGGTGATCCTGCGCGGCTCGGCGAAACTGCCGCTGGCGCTGTTCTTCAGCATCAACGCGGGGCTGCTGTGCGCACTGTCGGTGGTGTTTGCCGGTCATGGTGTGAAGGCCTTGCAGGAAGCCGGGATCTTCGGCACGCGGCCGGTGGCGTTCTTCGATTTCGAATGGCTGGGCATTCACGCCGACGCCTACTCGCTGACGGCGCAGGCCGTGGCGATAGCCGCGATCATCGTGCTGTACGGCCGCAGCCGGGTGGCGGAAAAGCGCCGAGTGGCTGCTTAAACAGCATTCGCTGCGCTCACATTCGCGGGCAAGCCCGCTCCCACAGGGATTGTGTATAACCTTGTGGGAGCGAGCTTGCTCGCGAATTTTTTGGAGGTAGAAAACATGCGCGTATGGATCGATGCCGACGCCTGCCCGAAGATGGCCAAGGAGCTGGTGGTCAAGTTCGCCCTCAAGCGCCGCTTCGAAGTGGTGCTGGTGGCGGGGCAGCCGCAGAGCAAACCGGCACTGGCGATCGTCAAGCTGATCGTGGTGCCGAGCGGCCCGGATGCGGCGGATGATTATCTGGTGGAGCACGCGGTGCCGGGCGAACTGGTGATCTGCAGCGACATTCCGCTGGCCGACCGGCTGGTGAAGAAGGGCGTGGCAGCGCTGGACCCGCGAGGCAAGGAGTTCGACGCGCAGAACATGGGTGAACGGCTGGCGACGCGCAACCTGTTCACCGACCTGCGAGAGCAGGGCCAGGTCAGCGGCGGCCCGGCGCCGTTCGGCGACCGGGAGAAGCAGGCGTTCGCCAATGCGCTGGACCGGATCCTGACGCGGCTATCCCGCCAATCCTGAGCAAAACTCTTTACCCTGTGGGAGCGAGCCTGCTCGCGATGAGGCCCGTACATTCAACATAACGGTTGCCTGTAAAGCAGCCATCGCGAGCAGGCTCGCTCCCACACTGGATTTAGATCAGGCGTCGTTTTCGTGGGTCAGCTCAAGCACGCGATCCACCAGCTTGTTGATCCCCGAAGCTGCTTCACTGATCGACTGCGCCAGCATGTAGGCCGGGGTGGTCACCAGTTTGCGCGCCTTGTCTTCGATGATATCGGTCACCGCGCAGTCTTCGTGGGTGGCACCCATCTTGCCGATGGCCTTGGCCGTCTCCGCGTCATTGCCGATGGTGCAGGTCACGCCCGGGCCGTAGATCTTGGCGGCCAGTGCCGGCGAGATGCACATCAGGCCCACCGGTTTGCCCGCTTCGGCAAACGCCTCGGTCAGCGCCAGCACGTCCGGCTGAACGCAGCAGCCAGCGCCGTCGGCGGCGAAGTTCGACAGGTTCTTGGCTGCACCAAAACCGCCGGGCACGATCAGCGCATCGAAATCATCGACATCGGCTTCACGGACATCCTTGACGTTGCCCCGGGCGATGCGCGCCGACTCCACCAGCACGTTGCGCGACTCGGGCATTTCCTTGCCGGTGAGGTGGTTGATCACATGCAATTGCGCGATGTCCGGGGCGAAGCACTGCACCTGGGCACCGCGCTGGTCGAGGCGCAACAGGGTGATGACGCTTTCGTGGATCTCGGCGCCGTCGTACACGCCGCAACCGGACAGGATCACTGCAACTTTTTTGCTCATGGGTTTCTCTCCAGATTCATGGCGCTAAATGTCCACTAATTTGTCGTTCGTTGCCATAGGGCCAAGCCGTGGCTGCACCTAGGATCTGTGCACACGGATCTCGATCAGGGCGCGTCATGAACTTCATTCTGTATGCGGTGCCGTTTTTCTTCGTATTGATTGCGGCCGAGCTGATCGCCGACCGTTGGCGCGGGGTGAGCAACTATCGCCTGGCCGATGCGGTGAACAGCATCAGCACCGGGGTGTTGTCGACCACCACCGGCCTGCTGACCAAAGGCGTGGGGCTGGTGACCTACGGGTTTGCCCTGGAGCATCTGGCGCTGCTCAGGCTGTCGGCGGACAGCGTCTGGACGTGGGGCTTCGCTTTTGTCCTCTACGACTTCTGCTACTACTGGCTGCACCGCATGGGCCACGAGCGGAACATTCTCTGGGCGGCGCATTCCGTGCATCACCAGAGCGAGGACTACAACCTTTCCACCGCTTTGCGCCAGACCAGCACCGGGTTTCTGCTGGGCTGGATCTTTTACCTGCCGATGGCCGTGCTCGGTGTGCCGCTGCTGGTGTTTGTCAGCGTCGCGGCGATGAACCTGCTGTATCAGTTCTGGGTGCATACAAAGCACATTCCCAAGCTCGGCTGGTTCGAATGGATCTTCGTCACGCCGTCCAATCATCGGGCCCACCATGCGCAGAACGCTCTCTACATGGATCGCAACTACGGTGGGGTGTTCATTATTTGGGATCGCCTGTTTGGGTCGTTCCAGGAAGAGGACGACAACGAACCGGTGATCTTCGGCGTGACCACACCGCTGGCGAGCTGGAATCCGTTGTGGGCCAACGTGCAGTTTTACGCGCAGCTGTGGGACGACGCGCGTCGCGCCGGGAGCAAACGGGACAAGCTGCGGATCTGGTTCATGCGCACCGGATGGCGCCCGGCGGACGTGGCGGCGAAGTACCCGATGCACAAGCCGGACTTGAGCCGTTTCCGCAAATTCGAAGTGCCGCTGGGCGTCCGACAGCAGTGGTACGTGCTGCTGCAATTCGGCGTGTATGTGGCGCTGGGCAGTTACCTGATGAATCTGGAGCGCAGCCTGTCGACCGGCGCTCTGGTACTGGGCTGGGGCGCGGTGGCGTTCGGTTTGTTCGTTTTGGGCGTGGCCCTGGAGAATCGCCCGTGGGCGTTGAGGCTGGAGCTGCTGCGGTTGGCGGCGAATCTGCCGCTGGTGTGGCTGGCGCCGCAGGTCGGGCTATGGCCGGCCAGCCCCGAGGTCTGGGCCGGCCTGCTCGGTTACAGCCTGCTCAGTGGCATCGGGCTGTATTACTGTCGCCAGCGGATTACTCGGCTGGCGTCTTAGGTTCGGCGGATTTGGCCTGTTCGGCTTTATGTCGTTCAGCCTTGGCCAGTTGTTCGGCCTGCTCGTCTTCGTAGACCTTCTTGGCCAGCCGGGCATTCTTGAACCGGCGGCGCAGCCACAGGCCGACACCCAGCACCAGCAGCGCACCGAGCACCCACAGTTCATATTTCTTGATGCTGCCCAGCATGCCTTCGAGCACCGCACCGAAGTGGTACGCGGCCGCGGCCAGGGCGGCGGCCCAGATCGCTGCGCCAATGCCGTTCAACAGCAGATAGCGTCCTGGCGGGTAGCCCGACAGGCCGATCGCCACCGGCATCACCGTGCGCAGGCCGTAAACGAAGCGGAAGCTCAGGACCCAGATGTCCGGGTGTTTGCGGATATGCTCCAGCGCGCGGTCGCCCATCATTTGCCAGCGCGGTTTGCGCGCCAGCAACTTGCGCCCGTGCTTGCGGCCCAGGAAGTACCACAGCTGATCGCCGGCATAGCTGCCGAAGAACGCCACGACCACCACCAGGTTGATGTCCATGTAACCACGGAACGCGAGGAAGCCCGCGAGCACCAGGATGGTTTCGCCTTCGAAGAACGTGCCGAGAAACAGGGCAAAGTAGCCGAAGTCATGCAGAAATTGTTGGAGCATTGTCTGGGTGCTGGCGAAATGAACGCGCAGCCTAACCCTTCGGACACATTCAGGAAAGTGTCGAAATGTGTCTCGACGTTAACATTTCCTACAACGACAATGGATTGCGGCTACATGTCACAGGGGTGCACATAACTGTAATACGACCGTCATAATGGCCGCTTATAACTGCCACACTCGCCCGTCTGCGCGGGCTCAGGAGTCTGCCGTGAGCTTTACCCCAGCCAACCGCCTGTTCCCCGCCACCCGCCTGCGTCGCAATCGCCGTGATGATTTTTCCCGGCGGCTGGTGCGTGAGAACGTGTTGACGGTCGATGACCTGATCCTGCCGGTGTTCGTGCTCGACGGTGAGAACCGTCGCGAAGCCGTGGCTTCGATGCCGGGTGTCGAGCGTCTGACCATCGACCTGCTGCTTGAAGAAGCGGCGAAATGGGTCGAACTGGGGATTCCGGCGCTGGCGCTGTTCCCGGTCACGCCACCTGAACTCAAATCCCTCGATGCCGCCGAAGCGTGGAATCCCGAAGGTATCGCCCAGCGCGCCACCCGCGCCCTGCGTGACCGCTTCCCGGAGCTGGGGGTGATCACCGATGTCGCCCTCGATCCGTTCACCACTCATGGTCAGGACGGCATTCTCGACGAAGAAGGCTATGTGCAGAACGACATCACCGTCGATGCACTGGTCAGGCAGGCGTTGTCCCACGCCGCCGCTGGCGCCCAGGTGGTTGCCCCGTCGGACATGATGGACGGTCGCATCCAGGCGATCCGCGAGGCGCTGGAGCTGGCCGGTCACGTCAACGTGCGGATCATGGCCTACTCGGCCAAGTACGCCAGTGCCTATTACGGCCCGTTCCGCGATGCCGTGGGTTCGGCCGCGAACCTGGGCAAGGCGAACAAGGCTTCCTACCAGATGGACCCGGCCAACAGCGACGAAGCGCTGCACGAAGTGGGCGCGGACTTGTCTGAAGGCGCGGACATGGTCATGGTCAAACCCGGCATGCCTTACCTGGATATTTTGTTCCGGGTAAAAGATGCCTTCAAAGTGCCGACGTTCGTCTATCAGGTTAGCGGCGAATACGCCATGCACATGGCGGCGATCCAGAATGGCTGGTTGAGCGAAGGCGTGATCCTCGAATCCCTGACCGCCTTTAAACGTGCCGGCGCTGATGGCATCCTGACTTACTTTGCTGTCCGTGCCGCTCAATTGTTACGAGAGCAGAAATAGCCCTCCCAGGAACATTCGATGAATACCGAAGGACTCACTGAAGTTGCCGTAAAAGAAGCTCAACCCGTGGTCGAGCAGATTACCGAAACCCCGCCGGAACTGGAGCCTGCGCCACCCGCGCCGACGTCAGAGCCCGCAGCGGCGGCGCCGGTGATCGCGATTCCCGGCCTGGATGACAGCAGCCTGTATATCCACCGGGAATTGTCGCAACTGCAGTTCAACATCCGCGTGCTGGAACAGGCACTGGATGAGTCCTACCCGTTGCTGGAGCGGCTGAAGTTCCTGCTGATCTTCTCCAGCAACCTCGACGAATTCTTCGAAATCCGTGTCGCCGGCCTCAAAAAGCAGATCACCTTCGCCCGTGAACAGGCCGGCGCCGACGGTCTGCAACCGCATCAGGCCCTGGCCCGCATCAGCGAGCTGGTGCACGGTCATGTAGACCGCCAGTACGCGATCCTCAACGACATCCTGCTGCCGGAGCTGGAAAAGCATCAGGTCCGCTTCATCCGTCGCCGCTACTGGACGACCAAGCTCAAGACCTGGGTGCGACGTTACTTCCGCGACGAGATCGCGCCGATCATCACCCCGATCGGCCTCGACCCGACGCACCCGTTCCCGTTGCTGGTGAACAAGAGCCTGAACTTCATCGTCGAGCTCGAAGGCATCGACGCCTTCGGTCGCGACTCCGGTCTGGCGATCATCCCGGCGCCGCGTCTGCTGCCACGGATCATCAAGGTGCCGGAAGAAGTCGGCGGCCCTGGCGACAACTATGTGTTCCTGTCGTCGATGATCCACGCTCACGCCGATGACCTGTTCCAGGGCATGAAGGTAAAGGGCTGCTACCAGTTCCGCCTGACCCGGAACGCCGACCTTGCGCTCGATTCCGAAGACGTCGAAGATCTGGCCCGCGCCTTGCGTGGCGAGTTGTTCTCCCGTCGTTACGGTGACGCCGTGCGCCTGGAAGTCGCCGACACTTGTCCGAAACACCTGTCGGACTACCTGCTCAAGCAATTCAACCTGAGCGAGACCGAGCTGTATCAGGTCAACGGTCCGGTGAACCTGACGCGTCTGTTCAGCATCACCGGTCTGGACAGCCATCCGGAGCTGCAATACACGCCGTTCACGCCGCAGATCCCGAAACTGCTGCAGAACAGCGAGAACATTTTCAGCGTCGTCAGCAAACAGGACATCCTGCTGCTGCACCCGTTCGAGTCGTTCACCCCGGTGGTCGACCTGTTGCGCCAGGCCGCCAAGGATCCGCACGTTCTGGCCGTGCGCCAGACCCTGTACCGCTCCGGCGCCAACTCGGAAATCGTCGATGCGCTGGTAGATGCCGCGCGTAACGGCAAGGAAGTGACGGCGGTCATCGAGCTGCGCGCGCGCTTCGACGAAGAATCCAACCTGCAACTGGCCAGCCGTCTGCAGGCGGCCGGTGCGGTGGTGATCTACGGCGTAGTCGGCTTCAAGACCCACGCCAAGATGATGCTGATCCTGCGTCGCGAGGCTGGCGAGATCGTGCGTTACGCGCACCTCGGCACCGGTAACTACCACGCCGGCAACGCCCGTCTGTACACCGACTACAGCCTGCTGACCTCCGACGACGCCCTGTGCGAAGACGTCGGCAAACTGTTCAGCCAGTTGATCGGCATGGGCAAGACGCTGCGCATGAAGAAGCTGCTGCATGCGCCGTTCACCCTGAAGAAGGGCATGCTCGACATGATCACCCGCGAGACGCAATTCGCGCTCGACGGCAAACCGGCGCACATCATCGCCAAGTTCAACTCGCTGACCGATCCGAAGATCATCCGTGCGCTGTACAAGGCCAGCCAGTCCGGCGTGCGCATCGACCTGGTGGTGCGCGGCATGTGCTGCCTGCGTCCGGGCATCGCCGGGGTTTCGCACAACATTCACGTACGCTCGATCATCGGCCGCTTCCTTGAACACACCCGGGTGTTCTACTTCCTCAACGGTGGCGAGGAGCAGATGTTCCTCTCCAGCGCCGACTGGATGGAACGCAACCTCGACAAGCGCGTCGAGACTTGCTTCCCGGTGGAAGGCAAGAAGCTGCTGACCCGGGTCAAGAAAGAGCTGGAGCTGTACCTGACCGACAACACCCACAGCTGGAGCCTGCAGTCGGACGGCCGCTACATCCGCAACACGCCGACCGGCAACCAGAACCCGCGCAGTGCGCAGGCGACGTTGCTGGAGCGGCTGGGCAGCCCGATTCTGCCGGTGAGCAGCTAAGCGCTGAAAGGCGAAAAGCAGAAAAGGCCCTCACCCTAACCCTCTCCCGGAGGGAGAAGGGACTGACCGAGGTGTCTCACGCTATACATCGACCTGGAAAATCGAGTCGAACTCAGGATTTGAAACGCACACAAATCGGCTCCCTTTCCCCCTCGCCCCCTTGGGGGAGAGGGTTGGGGTGAGGGGGTAGCGATCTCAAACGCGCTAAAAATCCCAAGCCTGAAACAAAAAAGGCGATCCATCCGGATCGCCTTTTTTGTGCCTGCCTTTGACTCAGTGCACGGTCAGGACAACGCCCACCCGCGTCAGCCACTCGGCCTCAAGCGCGAAATCCGCCTGGGTCAGCTGGTTTTCATCCAGCCAGTTCTCCGGGAATTCCACGTCGAGGTTGTCGCCATTGGCGTGCAACGCGACCTGCGGCATGGTCTGGGTGCCGCGGATGTGGTGGAACAGGATCGCGAAGCGCAGCAGCACGCACAGGCGGATCAGCTTGTCGCCGTCCTCGCCGAATTCGGCAAACTTGTCCTTGGGGATGTTGCGGCGGTGGCCGCGCACCAGCAGGGCGAGCATTTGCTGGTCTTCGCGGGAGAACCCGGCAAGGTCCGAGTGCTCGATCAGGTAGGCGCCGTGTTTGTGGTAGTGGTAGTGAGCGATGTCGAGCCCGACTTCGTGCACTTTCGCCGCCCAGCCCAGCAGTTCGCGCCAGATGCCGTCATCCAGTTGCCAATCGACAGCCACCTGATCGAAGGCGTGCAGGGCTTTGCGCTCGACTCGCGCGGCCTGTTCCAGGTCGACGTGGTAGCGCTCCATCAGCGAGGTCAGGGTGCGTTCGCGCACGTCTTCGTGATGATGGCGGCCGAGCAGGTCGTAGAGCACGCCTTCACGCAGCGCGCCTTCGCAGTGATCCATGCGTTGCAGTTCGAGGGCGTCGAAGATCGCTTCAAGGATCGCCAGACCGGCCGGGAAGATCGCCCGACGGTCAGGCTTGATGCCTTCGAAGTCGATCTTGTCGACATCGCCGAGCTTGAACAGGCGACGCTTGAGCCACGCCAGACCTTCGGCGTTCACTTCGCCGGTGCCGTGACCGCCGGCCTTCAGCGCCAGGCCGATGGCGCGGATGGTCCCTGAGGAGCCGATGGCTTCATCCCAGGTCAGACGGTGCAGGGCGTGTTCGATGCTCATGATTTCCAGCCGCGCCGCCGTGTAGGCCTGGGCGTAGCGGGCCGGGGTGATCTTGCCGTCCTTGAAATAGCGCTGGGTGAAACTCACGCAGCCCATTTGCAGGCTTTCGCGCAACAACGGTTCGAAGCGCTGGCCGATGATGAATTCGGTACTGCCGCCGCCGATGTCGGCGACCAGACGCTTGCCCGGGGTGTCGGCGAGGGTGTGGGACACGCCGAGGTAGATCAGGCGTGCCTCTTCACGGCCGGAGATGACTTCCACCGGGTGGCCAAGGATTTCTTCGGCGCGGTGGATGAACTCCAGGCGGTTGCGCGCTTCGCGCAGGGCGTTGGTGCCGACGATCCGCACGGCGCCCAGCGGCATACCGTTGATCAGTTGGGCAAAACGCTTCAGGCAATCGAGCCCGCGCTGCATGGATTCTTCGTTGAGATGGCGCTCATCGTCGATGCCGGCGGCCAGCTGAACCTTCTCCCCGAGACGCTCGAGAATACGGATTTCGCCGTTCTGGGCCTTGGCCACGACCATGTGGAAGCTGTTGGAGCCCAGGTCGATCGCGGCGATCAGGGACAGATTCTTGGCTTGGGATTGCGGCATGGTCTGGGGTCTCGGTCGATAACCCTGACATCGTGCCACGATCAAAGGCTGCCGCCAACGCGCATGGTTCAAACCCTTGATTCAGCGCATAAAGTCTCAAGACCGCGGCGCGGCCATTCGCTAGCAGGCTAGCTCCCACATTGAAATGCGCTGCCCTGTGGGAGCTAGCCTGCTAGCGATGAGGCCTTTACCGGCGCTGAGAGTATTTTCAGGCAGTCGCTTCCACAGTTCCGATGAAGTTCGCCAGCTCCGGCGTTTGCGGGTCGGCAAACAGCACCTTCGGGTCGCCCACCTCGTGCACTTTGCCCTGGTGCATGAACACCAGTTTGTCCCCGACCTCCCGGGCGAAGCGCATTTCGTGGGTGACCATGATCAGGGTCATGCCTTCCTTCGCGAGCTGGCGGACCACGCTGAGCACTTCGTTGACCAGTTCCGGGTCCAGCGCCGAGGTGATCTCGTCGCACAGCAGCACCTTGGGCGACATCGCCAGCGCCCGGGCAATCGCCACGCGTTGTTGCTGGCCACCCGAGAGACGATCCGGGAAGGCGTCGAATTTCTCGCCCAGACCGACGCGCCCCAGCATCTGCCGCGCCAGTTCCGCAGCCTTGGCCTTGGGTACTTTCTGCACCACTTGCGGCGCGAGCATCACGTTTTCGCCAACGGTCAGGTGCGGGAACAGATTGAACTGCTGAAACACCATCCCGACTTTCTGCCGCAGGCTGCGCAGGTCGGCGCGGGCGGCGTCGAGGTATTCGCCGTCGACTTCGATCACGCCGTCATTGATCGATTCCAGGCCGTTGAGGGTGCGCAGCAGGGTGGATTTGCCCGAGCCGCTGCGGCCGATGATCGCCACCACCTGACCTTCCTCGACGCTCAGGTCGATGCCTTTGAGCACGTGGTGATCGCCGTAGTATTTATGCAGGGCGGAAATTCTAAGCAGAGGCATGCAGTCTCCTTTCCAGATAGCGCGCACTGAGGGACAGGGGGTAGCAGAGCAGGAAGTAGCCGGCGGCAACGAGGCCGTAGACCATGAACGGTTCGAAGGTGGCGTTGGCGAGCATGCCGCCGGTCTTGGTCAGTTCGGTGAAACCGATGATCGAGGTCACGGCGGTGCCCTTGACCGCCTGCACCGAAAAGCCCACGGTCGGCGCCACGGCAATACGTAACGCCTGCGGCAGGATCACGTAGCGCAGTTGCTCCAGCGGATTGAGCGCCAGGCTCGACGAAGCTTCCCACTGGCCATCGGGAATCGCCTCGACGCATCCACGCCAGATCTCCGCCAGATAGGCGCTGGTGAACAGCGTCAGGGCAATTGCCGCCGCCATCCACGGCGAAATCTCCACCCCGGCCAGCGCCACGCCGAAGAACACCAGAAACAGCTGCATCAGTAACGGCGTGCCCTGGAACAGTTCGATCCAGGTGCGGGCAATGCTGCTCGGCAGCGGGTTTTTCGAGATGCGCATGATCAGGATCAGCAACCCGACAATCCCGCCGCCGATGAACGCCACCAGCGACAACGCCAACGTCCACTGCAGGCCGGTGAGCAGGTTGCGCAGGATGTCCCAGAACGTGAAGTCGCTCATTGGCTGCTCCTTGCGCTGCTTTTCGACAGGTAGCGCCGGCCGAGCCAGTTCAGTAACTGACGGATCAGCAGCGCCATGCACAGATAAATGAGGGTGGTCAGGGCATAGGTTTCAAAAGCGCGGAAGTTGCGCGACTGAATGAAGTTGGCGGCGAAGCTCAACTCCTCGGTGGCAATCTGCGAACACACCGCCGAGCCGAGCATGACGATGATGATCTGGCTGCTCAGGGCCGGCCAGACCTTGCCCAGCGCCGGCAGCAGCACCACGTGGCGGAACGCTTCGAAACGGCTCATCGCCAGCGCGGCCGCTGCTTCCAGTTGCCCACGCGGAATCGCCTGGATGCCGGCGCGGATGATCTCGGTCGAGTACGCGCCGAGGTTGATCACCATCGCCAGCACCGCCGCCTGCCACTCGGAAATCTGGACGCCGAGGGACGGCAGGCCGAAGAAGATGAAGAACAGTTGCACCAGGAACGGCGTGTTGCGGATCAACTCCACATACACGCCGAAAATCGCCGAGAACGGGCGGATGTTCCACGCCCGTACCAGGGCCCCGACGATGCCCACGCCTACGCCAAACAGCGCGCCGATGGCCGTCAGCTCAAGGGTGAACAGCGCCCCGCGCAACAGCAGGTCGGTGTTTTCCACCACCGGCAAAAAATCGAACTGATAGGCCATGAAAGTCTCCCGCGTCGCCGGTCAGAGGTCGGCCGGCAGCGGCTCTTTGAGCCAGGTCTGCGCGTTCTTTTCCAGCGCGCCGTCAGCCTTGGCGCTGGCCAGGATCTCGTTGACCTTGCCCAGCAACGCCGGCTCGTTCTTGTTCACGCCGACGTAGACCGGCGAATCCTTGAGCTTCACTTTCAGCGCCGGTACGCGCTTCGGGCTCTTTTCGCTGATTGCGACCATCACCACGTTGCCGCTGGCGATCAGATCGACCTGGCCTGCGAGGTAGGCGGCGATGGTCGAATTGTTGTCTTCGAAGCGCTTGATGGTCACGCCTTCGGGGGCGACCTTGGTCAGTTCGATGTCTTCGATGGCGCCACGGGTGACGCTGATGGTCTTGCCCTTGAGGTCGTCCAGGCTGCTGACGGCTGCGTCTGGCGGGCCGAACACAGCGAGGTAGAACGGCGCATAGGCGCGGGAGAAGTCGATGACCTTCTCGCGTTCAGGATTTTTGCCAAGGCTGGAAATCACCAGATCGACCTTGCCGGTGGTGAGGAACGGGATGCGGTTGGTGCTGTTGACCGGGGTCAGCTCGAGTTTGACCTTGAGCTGGTCGGCCAGCAGCTTCGCGGTGTCGATATCGAGGCCGCGCGGCTTCATGTCCGGGCCGACCGAGCCAAAGGGCGGGAAGTCCTGAGGCACGGCGACTTTCAAGGTGCCGCGTTTGACCACGTCGTCCAGACCGTCGGCATGGGCGGGGGCCTGGCTCAGCATCAGACCGGCAAACAGGGCGGCGAGGAGGGCGCTGTAACGCTTCGACATGGACAATCTCCGGATCGGCGGGAAGTGAAATCTGCGATCGGACAGAGCACGGGCCGTGCCAAGCCAGCGGTCTGGCCCCGCAAAGCCACGGGTTTGGCGGGTTTGTTCGGTCTTACTGGTCTGAACAGTCAGGTCGGGTTTCGCACTGCGATAGCGCATCGATGCGCACTGTCGAACCCCACTGGGGCACGACTTGCCTGATGTCTCGAATAGCATTACAACTGGCCGCACCTTGGCCTGGTCCGTCTGGAAAACCATGAACTCGATCTCCCGCGCGGTACCCGAAGTGGCGCTGCAAGCGATCCGCAAACTGATTACCGAGCAGGGTTTCGGCCCCGGCGATGCGCTGCCCTCGCAACGGGATCTGGCGGTGCAGCTGGGGGTCAGCCGGGCGTCGTTGCGCGAAGCGTTGTCGTCTTTGAGTGCGCTGGGCGTCGTCAGCATCCAGCCGGGCAAGGGCGTATTCGTGCAGTCGCCGGTGGAGTTGCCGCGCGGGGAGGGCGCGCCGGCCTGGCCGTTCGCAGCCCAGGCCTCGCCGCTGGAAATCTTTCAGCTGCGCTATGCGCTGGAAGGTTTTGCGGCCGGCTTGGCGGCGGTGACGCTGAGCACGTTCGATCTGGACGAGCTGGAAGACAATGTCGCCGCCATGCGCGAGCAACTGCGAGCCGGCGACTTCGAGGCGGCGGCGAAACTGGACTTCGAATTCCACCAGCGGATCCTGCGGGCCAGCGGCAATCAGGCGATGCTGAGCATCCTCACCGCCAGCGCCGACATCTTTCTGGAGAGCCAGAAGCTACCGTTCATCCGCGCCGAACGGGCCATGGAAACCTGGCAGGAACACCGCAAGATCCTCCGCGCCCTGGCCCGCCGGGCCTCTGCAGCCGCGCAGAAAGCCATGCAGGAACACGTGCGCAACGCGGCACTGCGCACCGGAATTTCCTTCATCGCCCCCGCCGGCGCGTGACTTGAGCTATACCCAAACTCATCGAGTGCCATAGCAAGACTCAATCATCTGCGGCTTCCTGAACAAGGGAAGGGCGGCTATGATGGGCCACGTTTTTTTGCTTACAACCTGGAGAATTCCATGAGCAGCGATCTGATCAAACACGTTAGCGACGCTAGCTTCGAAGCCGACGTACTCAAGGCCGAAGGCGCTGTCCTGGTCGACTACTGGGCTGAATGGTGCGGCCCTTGCAAAATGATCGCTCCGGTTCTGGACGAGATTGCAGAGACTTACAAAGGCAAACTGACCGTTGCCAAGCTGAACATCGACGAAAACCAGGAAACCCCGGCCAAGCACGGCGTACGTGGTATTCCTACCCTGATGCTGTTCAAGAACGGCAACGTAGAAGCGACCAAGGTCGGCGCTCTGTCGAAGTCGCAACTGGCTGCTTTCCTCGACGCCAACATCTAAGCGTCGCGGTAAAGATTGTCCTCAAAAAGCCCCGCAAATTGCGGGGCTTTTTGCGTATTCAGGGCTAGACGCTCCGAAACTCAGGTGATACATTCGGCCCCGCACTGGTTTCTCCACTGCCCCCTGCTAGCCGTCGCCGACGCACTCCTTTTCGAACAAGTACGCGATCCTGTCGCCTTCTCCGCGGCGCGGCCTCATTAAGCCAAAAGCTTAATTTCCCCCCCTCCATAAATGATTACGTCATTCCTATATGAATCTGACTGAACTCAAGCAAAAGCCGATTACCGAACTGCTCGAATTGGCCGAACAGATGGGCATAGAAAATATGGCCCGTTCGCGCAAGCAGGACGTGATTTTCTCCCTGCTGAAAAAGCACGCTAAAAGCGGTGAGGAAATCTCCGGTGATGGCGTGCTGGAGATTCTCCAGGACGGCTTCGGCTTCCTGCGCTCCGCTGACGCTTCCTACCTCGCCGGCCCTGACGACATCTACGTCTCGCCGAGCCAGATCCGCCGTTTCAACCTGCGCACCGGTGACACCATCGTTGGCAAGATCCGGCCGCCGAAGGAAGGCGAGCGTTATTTCGCCCTGCTCAAGGTCGACACGATCAACTTCGATCGTCCTGAGAACGCGAAGAACAAGATTCTCTTCGAGAACCTGACCCCGCTGTTCCCGAACGTGCGCATGAAGATGGAAGCCGGCAACGGTTCCACCGAAGACCTGACCGGTCGTGTGATCGACCTTTGCGCCCCGATCGGCAAAGGCCAGCGTGGTCTGATCGTTGCACCGCCGAAAGCCGGTAAAACGATCATGCTGCAGAACATCGCAGCGAACATTGCCCGTAACAACCCTGAAGTTCACCTGATCGTGCTGTTGATCGACGAACGTCCGGAAGAAGTGACCGAAATGCAGCGCACCGTGCGCGGCGAAGTGGTTGCCTCGACCTTCGACGAGCCGCCGACCCGTCACGTGCAGGTTGCTGAAATGGTGATCGAGAAGGCCAAGCGCCTGGTCGAACACAAGAAGGACGTGGTGATCCTGCTCGACTCCATCACCCGTCTGGCCCGTGCCTACAACACCGTGATCCCGAGCTCCGGCAAGGTGCTGACCGGTGGTGTCGATGCCCACGCCCTGGAGAAGCCGAAGCGTTTCTTCGGTGCTGCGCGCAACATCGAAGAAGGCGGCTCGCTGACCATTATCGCCACCGCGCTGGTTGAAACCGGCTCGAAGATGGACGAAGTGATCTACGAAGAGTTCAAGGGTACCGGCAACATGGAACTGCCTCTGGACCGTCGCATCGCCGAGAAACGTGTGTTCCCGGCCATCAACATCAACAAGTCCGGCACTCGCCGTGAAGAGTTGCTGACCGCCGACGACGAACTGCAGCGCATGTGGATCCTGCGCAAGCTGCTGCATCCGATGGACGAAGTGGCGGCCATCGAGTTCCTGGTCGACAAGCTGAAAACGACCAAGACCAACGACGAATTCTTCCTGTCGATGAAGCGCAAGTAACATCGTCGGTCGAGTCTGAAAATGGCGTCCCTCAGGGGGCGCCATTTTTTTGCCCGTTTTTTGTCCGGGCTTTGGGAGGTTTGCGATCTGGTAAGGTCAGTGTGTTGGCAAAACAACAGGCAGCCCCCGCGGCTGTACAAAAAATAACCATCTGATTGGCATCAAGGATTTATGAGCACTCTCGCTTATCGAAGGGATATCGACGGCTTGCGCGCAGTCGCAGTGATTGCCGTGGTGCTGTTCCACTTTGGCGTCCCGGGATTCACCGGCGGATTTGTCGGTGTGGACGTGTTTTTCGTGATTTCCGGCTACCTGATTACCTCGATCATCTGGAACCAGCGCCAGGCCGGGCGCTTCAGCTTCGTCGAGTTCTGGGCCCGGCGTGCCCGGCGGATCCTGCCGGCGCTGTTTGCAATGATCATCGCGGTACTGGCGGTGGGCTGGTTCCTGCTGGCACCCAAGGACTACGAGGAACTCGGGCGCTCGGTGCGTTACCAGGTGACCTTCGTTTCGAACATTCTGTTCATGCGTCAGGACGGCTATTTCGACGTCGCGTCGGATCTCAAGCCGCTGCTGCACACCTGGTCGCTGGCGGTGGAAGAGCAGTTCTACATCCTTTTCCCGCTGTTGCTGACCTTGCTGTCGAGCCGACTGAAACACTGGCGACTGGCGCTGTCCGGCGTATTGCTGCTGTCCTTCGGGCTGAGCGTTTGGGCGGTCCAGCATTATCCGGAGAAGGCGTTCTTCCTGTTGCCGATGCGGGCGTGGGAGTTGCTGGCCGGTGCGATGCTTGCCGTCGCGCCGCGACATTCATGGCGCCTCAAACCGATGGCCGCGCAGTGGCTGAGCCTGCTCGGTATGACGCTGATCCTGCTGGCCGTCTTCGGGTACGACAAACGCACGCCATTTCCCGGTGTCGCCGCGCTGCTGCCGGTGCTGGGCGTGGTGGCGCTGATCCTGGCCAACGGTCATCGAGAGACGCTGATCGGTCAATTCCTGAGCAGTCGGGTGATGGTCGGCCTCGGCCTGATTTCCTATTCCTGGTACTTGTGGCATTGGCCGGTGTTTGTGTTTTCCAGCTATGCCAGCGTCGAGGAGCCGGGTGCACTGGACATCGCAGGGTTGATCCTGTTGACGCTGGTGCTGGGTTACCTTTCATGGAAGTTCGTCGAAACGCCGTTCCGCGAGCGTCGCCTGCTGGCCGGGCGTCGACAGGTTCTGCTCGCCGGTTTCTGCGGCATCCTGGTGCTCGGACTGGCCGGGCAAGCCCTGCGCTGGACCGATGGCTTGCCGTCGCGTCTGTCCGAACAGGCGCTGCAATACGCCAAGGGCCACGAGTGGCGGCCGGAGCTGATGGCGTGCCTGACGGATGACAAGGCACCGGACGACAAGTTGTTCTGCCATTACGGCGTGGAAAACCTGCCAGCCCAGGCAATGGTTTGGGGCGACAGCCACGCTACAGCATTCATTCCAGTGCTGGAGGACGGTGCGCAAGCCCATGGCGTCAGCGTGATCCTCGCCAGCTCTGCCGGTTGTATTCCGGTCGAAGGGCTGGAAACCGATGCGGCCTGCACGCATTTCAATCGGCGTGTCGAGCAGCGGTTGAGCGCGCAACGTCTCAGCGATGTGGTGCTGGTCGCACGTTGGAGCCTCTATCTGTATGGCGACGGCAAAGGCGATCTCGATCATGCGCTCAGAAAACCGGACGGCAAATACGACCGGGCCGTCGCTGAGCAACGCCTGGCCGAAGGCCTGCGCGCGCAGCTTGCTCAATTGCGCGAGGGCGGGCATCGGGTCTGGCTGGTGAAAGAGGCGCCATTGCAGCCGTTCAGCCCGCCGTATCGCCTGACACGCCTTGCAATGCTGGGCCATCCGGTGGATAGCGTCGGTCTGGCCATCGGCGAGCATGACAAGCGCCAGGCATTCATCAGCCGCTTGTTCGCCCGACTGGCGCAGGATCCGATGGTGCGGGTGATCGATCCGGCGCCACGGCTGTGCGATGAAAACGGTCTGTGTCGAGCCGAGCTCGACGGCTATTCGCTGTACAAGGATGACAATCACCTGTCGGAAGTCGGCGCGCGATTCGTGGCGCCGATCCTCGAACCGCTGTTTGTCAGCCTGCAGGCCGGCAAAAATCCGGGTAACGGCCAGGTGAATGCAGCCAAGTAAGCAGTGACGGGCTGCCAGCGACCGGCATAGCAGGTAGGATGTACGCCTATTTTGAGGGTGCCATCGTCAATGAAATTCAAGGATCTTCGGGATTTCGTGCAGCAGCTTGAGCAGCGCGGAGAGTTGAAACGCATCCAGATTCCCGTCTCGCCGGTGCTGGAAATGACTGAAGTGTGCGACCGCACACTGCGGGCCAAGGGCCCGGCGCTGCTGTTCGAGAAACCCACCGGCTACGACATTCCGGTGCTCGGTAACCTGTTCGGCACCCCCGAACGGGTCGCCATGGGCATGGGCGCCGAGTCCGTCAGCGAACTGCGCGAGATCGGCAAGCTGCTGGCGTTCCTCAAGGAGCCGGAGCCGCCGAAGGGCTTGAAGGACGCGTGGTCGAAGCTGCCGATCTTCCGCAAGATCATTGCGATGGCGCCGAAAGTCGTCAAAGACGCCCCGTGCCAGGAAGTGGTCATCGAAGGCGATGACGTCGACCTGGCGATGTTGCCGGTGCAGACCTGCTGGCCGGGCGACGTGGCCCCGCTGATCACCTGGGGTCTGACCGTCACCAAGGGCCCGAACAAGGACCGGCAGAACCTCGGCATCTACCGTCAGCAAGTGATCGGCCGCAACAAGGTCATCATGCGCTGGCTCAGCCACCGTGGCGGTGCGCTGGATTTCCGTGAGTGGTGCGAGAAGCATCCGGGCCAGCCATTCCCGGTGTCCGTAGCCCTCGGCGCGGATCCGGCAACCATTCTCGGCGCCGTCACCCCGGTGCCGGACAGCCTCTCCGAATACGCCTTTGCCGGTCTGCTGCGCGACAGCCGCACCGAACTGGTCAAGTGCCGTGGCAACGACCTGCAAGTGCCGGCCACCGCCGAAATCATCCTTGAAGGTGTGATCCATCCGGGCGAGATGGCCGACGAAGGTCCGTACGGAGACCACACCGGCTACTACAACGAAGTCGACAGCTTTCCGGTGTTCACCGTCGAGCGCATCACTCACCGGATCAAACCGATCTACCACAGCACCTACACCGGCCGTCCGCCGGATGAGCCGGCGATTCTCGGTGTGGCGCTGAACGAAGTGTTCGTACCGATCCTGCAGAAGCAGTTCCCGGAGATCACCGACTTCTACCTGCCGCCGGAAGGCTGCTCGTACCGCATGGCCGTGGTGACGATGAAGAAGTCGTATCCGGGCCACGCCAAGCGCGTGATGCTGGGTGTCTGGTCGTTTTTGCGACAGTTCATGTACACCAAGTTCGTTATCGTCACCGACGACGATATCAACGCGCGGGACTGGAACGACGTGATCTGGGCCATCACCACGCGCATGGACCCCAAGCGCGACACGGTGATGATCGACAACACGCCGATCGACTACCTCGACTTCGCTTCACCGGTGTCGGGTATTGGCTCGAAGATGGGCCTGGACGCCACTCACAAGTGGCCGGGCGAAACCACTCGCGAATGGGGCCGCGTCATCGTCAAGGACGATGCCGTCACCCAACGGATCGATGCCATCTGGAATCAGTTAGGAATAGATTGATGCGTGTAACCCTGCAGCCCTCCGGAGCGGTGCTCGAGATACGGCCCGGAGAGCGGATTCTCGATGGTGCGCGGCGCCTGGGCTACGAATGCCCGCAAAGCTGCCGCAACGGCAATTGTCATGTATGCGCAGCGTTGCTGGTGGAAGGCCGGGTCGAACAGGCCGGCAAGGTGCACGACCACGGCGAGTTCTACACTTGCATAGCGCAGCCGCTGGAAGACTGCATCCTGCTGTGGGATGGCGTGCTCGCGCTGGGAGAACTGCCGGTGCGCAGCCTGTCGTGTCAGGTCATCGAATGCCGGGACGTCGGTGGCGATACCTGGCGCGTGCGCCTGCGGGCGCCGGCCGGCAAGCCGCCGCGTTATCACGCCGGTCAGTACCTGATGATCGAGCGCGAGAGCGGTGAGAAATCAGCCTTTTCCATGGCCTCGGCGCCCCACGGCGGGCGAGACCTGGAAATCCATGTGCTGGCGCGCGAAGCCAGTGCCCTCAGCCTGATCGAGCAGTTGCAGCGCAATTCGATGGTGCGGGTCGAATTGCCGTTCGGCGACACTCACCTCGCGGAATTACCGGACGGGCCGCTGGTGTTGATCGCCGCCGGCACCGGCATGGGTCAGATTCACAGTCTGATCGAACATTGCCGGGCCAACGGCTTCAAGCATCCGGTGCATTTGTACTGGGGCGTGCGTCGTCCGGAAGATTTCTACGAAATCGAACATTGGGACGAATGGCTGAAGCTGCCCAACCTGTTCCTGCACAAGGTCGTCAGCGACCAGTGCGGCTGGGAAGGGCGCTGCGGGATGTTGCATGAGGCGGTGTGCGAGGACTTCCCGGATCTGAAATCGCTGCATGTCTACGCCAGTGGTTCGCCGGCGATGGTATACGGCACGCTGGATGCGCTGGTGGAAGCCGGGATGGATGCCCACCAGATGCGCGCCGACGTGTTTGCGTATGCGCCGCGCTCTTGAGCCTGCCTGAGTCGCTTTAGAAGCGTACGCCCGTCGTCACCATGGCCGCATTGGCGCCGAGAAACACCAGCTCGGCGCCCAGCGGGCCATAGTGGGTGCCGACCGACGGAATGATCACCGGTGCAACGCCGAAGTGATTGAGCGGGATCTTGTTCTTGTAGTCACCCCGATAGCCCTGAAGCAACCCGCCCGTGAGTTTCACGTACACCGGATAATCGGCGCTCTCGAAGCGTTTGCCGGCATAGGCGTAATTGGAGCGCTGACTGAACGAGTTACGGAAAGTTGCCCCGCCAAATACCCAGCCGGAAGCCTGATTGCGTTCAATGCCGATCAAGTCCTGATGATTATTGTGTTCGGGGTCGGGTGAGTAATGTTTGGTGTAGACACTGGTTTGTGCGTACCAGAAACCTTTGTCTTCTTGCGAGTCATCGGCGGCCACTGCCTGGCCGGTCTGAATCAATAACAGTGCGGCCAAAAGCCTGGTTGTGTTCATCGTGCAGCCTCGGTTGAACGGGTTGGCTTGCGCCAGAGGAAAGCCGTTTTACGCAGGCGATCAGCGACGGTAAATATGGGAAGTCCGAAATTTTAGTAGGAAAAATCCCGGGACTTCATGAACGAATCCTGAACGAAGAGAGGGCTTAACGATATTTCATTCGGGTATTTAAGATATCTGCGCAATGGTATTAGGCTATATCAAACAAGATAGCCCTCGCGGAAAACCCCGAATTAGCGCTATCAAAGGTGTCATACATCCTTTAGCACTTTTCGTTTTACAGTTACTGCTATATGTTCTATCAAGCGAATTGTGCTTACATCTTGTAATACTTGCGGGGCCGAACACTTCCGTCATGACAGCCATAGAATCTGCTTTTCTGAATCTGGCTTACCCTCCGCGGCTCGATCTGGGTCCGCAGCTGACTCACGAACAACTTCTCGCTTCCATGCAATCGACCATGGCACGCCACAAGGGCGGACCGGTGTGGCTGTTCGCGTATGGTTCGCTGATCTGGCGGCCGGAGTGTTCGGCGGTGGAGCGGGTCCGCGGGCGGGTGCATGGCTACCATCGCGGCTTGTACCTGTGGTCCCATGAACATCGCGGCACGCCGGAAATGCCGGGGCTGGTATTCGGTCTGGATCGCGGTGGTTCGTGCAGCGGCTTTGCCTACCGGTTGCCGGAAGACAACCTCGACAGTGCGCTGTATGCGCTGTGGAAGCGCGAGATGCCGTTTCCGTCCTATCGCCCGCACTGGCTCAACTGCCGTCTCGAAGATGGCAGCCAGGTTCAGGCCTTGGGATTCGTGTTGGAGCGACACCTGCCCAGCTATGCCGGCAATCTGCCGGATCACGTGCTGAGCCAGGTGTTCGAAAGCGCTTGCGGGCGTTACGGCACCACTCGCGATTATGTCGAGCAGACCGCCCACGCCCTGCGCAGCCACGCCATGCCAGACCGGAATCTGGAGGCGCGGCTCAAGCGCTGCAAGTCAAAAGCCGATCAGGCGACTGCTTCGCGGCTCTGACTGGCGACTTGCTTGTGCCACAGGGTCGGGGCCAGGAAGGCCATCGACAGCAGGCAAGCGCCCACCAGCAGCACGAAACCGCCATCCCAGCCGAAGTGGTCCACGGTGTAGCCCATCGCTGCACTGGCCGCGACCGAACCACCCAGATAACCGAACAGACCGGTGAAGCCTGCGGCCGTGCCGGCGGCTTTCTTCGGTGCCAGTTCCAGCGCCTGCAGACCGATCAGCATCACCGGGCCGTAGATCAGGAAGCCGATGGAGAACAGCGCGATCATGTCGATGGTCGGGTTGCCGGCCGGGTTCAGCCAGTAAACCAGGGTCGCCACGGTCACCAGGGCCATGAACACCATGCCGGTCAGGCCACGGTTGCCACGGAAGATCTTGTCCGACATCCAGCCACACAGCAGCGTGCCCGGAATGCCCGCCCACTCATAGAAGAAGTACGCCCACGAAGTCTTGTCGACGTCGAAGTGCTTGGCTTCCTTGAGGTAGGTCGGCGCCCAGTCCAGTACGCCGTAGCGCAGCAGGTAGACGAACACGTTGGCCATGGCGATGTACCAGAGCATTTTGTTGCGCAGCACGTATTTGACGAAGATTTCCTTGGCGCTGAATTCGTCTTCGTGGCTGGCGTCGTAGCCTTCCGGGTAGTCGTTCTTGTACTTCTCGATCGGCGGCAGGCCGACCGATTGCGGGGTGTCGCGCATGGTGATGAAGGCAAACGCCGCCACCGCCAGGGCTACCGCCGCCGGTACATAGAACGCGGCGTGCCAGTCGTTGAACAGGCCCATGCCGATCAGGAACAGCGGGCCGATCAGACCGCCGCCGACGTTGTGCGCCACGTTCCACACGGACACCACGCCGCCGCGCTCCTTCTGCGACCACCAGTGCACCATGGTCCGTCCGCTCGGCGGCCAGCCCATGCCCTGGGCCCAGCCGTTGATGAACAGCAGGATGAACATCATGGTCACGCTGGACGTTGCCCAAGGTGCGAAACCGAAAATGAACATCACCCCCGCCGAAACCAGCAGGCCGAACGGCAGGAAGTAGCGCGGGTTGGAACGGTCGGAGACCAGGCCCATGAGGAACTTGGACAAACCGTAGGCAATGGCGATGGCCGACATCGCCAGACCCAGTTCGCCACGGGTGTAACCCTCGTCGATCAGGTACGGCATGGCCAGCGAGAAGTTTTTGCGCAGCAGGTAGTAACCTGCATAGCCAAAGAAGATACCGGCGAAGATCTGCCAGCGCAGGCGTCGGTAAGTACTGTCTATTTTTTCTTCAGGCAATGGAGCCTGATGTGCGGCAGGTCGAAAGAAAGCAAACATTCAAGAGCTCCAGATTTCTTGTTTTGACTGCGGATGCGAATGTTACAGTTTCGTTACCGAAAATAGCACCGGTTCCCATCGGCAAAACAGCGGAAAATGTTGGAAGTCGCACGTTCTTTTACGAACCTGTCGCTCTGCTGTAAGAACAGGGCGTTTTCACCACTTATGAACATGGGCTGGCATAGACTCGCGATCCGTCGACCGACTGATCAGCAGAGATGAATGATGGCTTTGAAGGTTCGCATGCTCATGCGCCGATTATTGGCGGCGGCAGTTATCGCCGTTGCGGCGCTGGGATTGATTTATGCCGATCACCCTGCCCAGTCCGGGTTGCGCAATGCCACGGTGCTGATCATCCGTCATGCGGAAAAGCCGACGGAAGGATCGGTGCTCAATGCCCGGGGCGAAGAGCGGGCCCGCGCCTATGCCGACTATTTCAATCCATTGAAGCTCGACGGCCAGACGCTGACCCCGGAACGGCTGATTGCCGCCGGCGACACTCCCGAGAGCTCCCGCTCACGTTTGACCCTGACGCCGCTGGCCGAGCGTCTGAACCTGTCTATCGAGCAGCCTTACATCAACGGCGACGTGCATGAACTGGTCAAGCTGTTGCGCAAAAGCAATCAGGCGCCGGTCATCCTGATCGCCTGGCATCACGGGCGCATCAACAAGCTGATTGGCGCGTTCGGTGGCGACAGCACGGCGCTGATGGGCCAGAAGAAATGGCCGGACGAGGTTTACGACTGGATGCTCGTGCTGCGCTTCGATGACAAGGGCCGGATTATCAAGTCTGATAGCCGGAAGGTTCTGGAGCACCTGCTGCCGGGCGATGCTGTGGATTCTCCCGGCAACAAATGATGGCTCCGAGGTGCTTCAGCGCACCTGCACCACAACCTTGCCCACCGCCTTGCGCTGCCCAAGATCATTGATCGCTTGTGCCGCCTCACTCAGCGGATAGACCTGCGACACCAGCGGCTTCAGCTTGCCCTCCGCGAACCAACCGAACAGTTGCTGGAAGTTCGCTGCGTTGTCCTGTGGCTGGCGCTGGGCGAAAGAGCCCCAGAACACACCGAGCACCGCTGCGCCCTTGAGCAGGGCGAGGTTGACCGGCAGTTCGGGGATGCGTCCGCTGGCGAAACCGACCACCAGCAGGCGGCCGTTCCAGGCGATGGCGCGAATGGCCTGGTCGAACAGATCGCCGCCGACCGGGTCGTAGATCACGTCGGCGCCCTGGCCGTCGGTCAGGCGTTTGATTTCGTCCTTGAGGCTGGTTTCGCTGTAGTTGATCAATTCGTCTGCACCGGCAGCTTTGGCCACGGCGAGTTTCTCGGCGCTGCTGGCGGCGGCGATAACCCGGGCGCCCATGGCTTTGCCGATCTCCACGGCTGCGAGCCCGACGCCGCCGGAGGCACCGAGCACCAGCAGGGTTTCCCCCGGTTGCAGGTTGCCGCGCTGTTTGAGGGCGTGCATCGAGGTGCCGTAGGTCATGCTGAACGCGGCGGCGGTGTTGAAATCCATCGATGGTGGAATCGGCAGCACGTTATAGCCCGGCACAGCGACCTGCTCGGCAAAGCTGCCCCAGCCGGTCAGGGCCATGACTCGGTCGCCGACTTTCAAGTGACTGATCTTTTCGCCGACTTCGCGGACCACGCCAGCCGCTTCGCCACCCGGCGAGAACGGGAAGGGCGGCTTGAACTGGTACTTGCCCTCGATGATCAGCGTGTCCGGAAAGTTGACCCCGGCGGCGTGCACGCCCAGCAGGATTTCATTCTTCTTCGCGACAGGACTGGCGACGTCTTCCAGCACCAGCGATTCGGCAGGGCCGAAGGCTTTGCACAGCACGGCTTTCATCAGGGCTATTCCTTTGGGAGTGATGGCCGATAAGTGTAGGTGTGGCAGTCAACGGGTCAACGAGCATGCCCGGCCCTGATAGTCCGCCATAAGCTTGTGCTTGCGCGGCGGGTCGTTATGCTAGGCCGCAAACCGGATAAGGAGCGAATTGTGAAAGCGTGGATCATGTTGTTGCTGGCCCTGTCTCTGCCTGTGGCAGCGCTGGCCGAAGAAGCCAAAGAAGGCGAGGCGCCGAAGGTCAACTACATCACCCTGAGCCCGCCGTTCGTGGGCAACTACGGGTTGGACGGCACGCCGAAGCTCAAGGTTTACAAGGCCGACGTGGCGTTGCGGGTGACCGGCGACGAGGCGACCAAACTGGTCAAGGCCAACGAGCCGCTGATCCGCAATCAGCTGGTGGCGCTGTTCACTCAGCAGACCACCGACGCGATGGGCAGCATCGAAGGCAAGGAAAAGCTGCGTCAGGAAGCCCTGAAGCAGACCCAGCAAGTGATGAATGACGAGACCGGCAAGCCGGTGGTTGAAGATCTGTTGTTCAACAACCTGATCATTCAGTAAGGCTGGACCCGCAGGAGTCGGCTTCCGGCTCCTGCGAAGACGCGGTCAACGCAACGCGATAACCGCCGCCCACTGCTCGGCCGTCACCGGCATCACCGACAGCCGCGAGCCCTTCTGCACCAGTGGCATCTCGGCCAGCGCGGTCTGCTGCTTCAGATAATCCAGCTTCAACACCCGGGCAAACGTCTCGACATGGGCGACATCGATCGCACTCCAGGCGTTTTTCTCCGGCGTGGCTTTGGGGTCGAAATAATGGCTCTCCGGTTCCAGTGCGGTGGGATCCGGGTACGCGGCTTCGATGATCCTGCCGATTCCGGCGATACCCGGCTCCGGGCAGCTGGAATGGTAGAAAAAGAACTCGTCCCCCACCGCCATGGCCCGCAGGAAATTGCGCGCCTGGTAGTTGCGCACCCCGTCCCAGCGCGCCTTGCCGAGTTTTTCCAGACCCTTGATCGAGAGTTCGTCGGGCTCGGATTTCATCAGCCAGTAGGCCATGGTGGTTGCTCCTGAAACGGTCATTGGGCAGGTTGTCGGGCAATTTTATGACAAACCGACAGTCGGTTGACGCCAGCATTTGCGCAGAGGTTCACGTTGTCGCAAAATGCCGGCCTTTAAAGCTTGACGCTGCTGCACGGCCTACGAATGGAAACCGCTGCTGTCATCGTGATGATGTGCCTTGAGGGGGGCAATCGATGAAACGCAAACCGGATTTGCTGTGGACTTTGGTGATTTTGTTCGGCCTTGGCGTCGTGACCACCGGTTATGCGCAAAGTCTGTGGGCCAACAAGGCTGATGCTCCGATTGAAGTGGCGCAACAAGTACAGCAGTCGACAGCGTTCAAACGCTGATCCCGTCTTCCCGACGCCGCTGATTCCCTCGCGGCGTCTACCCTGCGAAATACCACGCCTTGTCGGTCACCGTTCCCTGTAACGGTACATCCCAGCTGGCCTGCGCCAGTCGTTCGACTTTCTGACATTCATGGGCCAGTCCCAGCAGCGTCGGCTTGCGCCAGTTCTGGCGGCGAGCCAGGTACGCGAGGCTGCGGTCGTAGAATCCGCCGCCCATCCCCAGGCGTCCGCCGACATCGTCAAATCCCACCAATGGCAACAACACCAGATCCAGTGCCCAGATCTTGCGCTGACGGGCGACATTGACCCGAGGTTCGAGAATACGAAAACGGTTGGGCCGCAGCTTTTCGCCGGGGCGGATCTGCTGAAAGACCATTTTGGTCCGCGGCCAGGCACTCAACACCGGCAGATAGGTTTTTTTGCCGCGACGCTGGGCGGCACGCAGCAACAGGCGCGGGTCGATTTCACCGTCGGTGGGCAGGTACAGGGAAATGTGTTTCGCCCGGCGAAAGTGCGGGTCCTGCGCGAGTTGTTTGTACAGACCTTCGGCGGCCGCGCGTTGCTGACTTGGCGTCAGGGAGCGGCGGGCCTTGCGCAGCAGGCGGCGCAGTTGGGGACGGGGCAGCAGCGCGGGTTCGGTCATGGTCGGCTTCGGCAGGGTGGGGACGAAAACGTACGCATAAAAAATCCGATGCCGGCATGCACCGGCATCGGATTCGAATCAGGCTCCCCGGATGAGCCGCTGTCGACTTAGCCCTTGAACCCGAGAGTTCAAGGTGGAGGATGCAGTAGGCTTTAAGGCTTTCCGTCTGGCGGACATGCACACCAGCCCAACGTGCAACCCCCAGGGTAGTGCAAATCGGCTCAGGGACATCGTCAACTGGCAAGCACCCCAGGGAGTGCGGCGAGTATACCTCAAGCGGCCTGGCGAATCAGCCCTTGCTGATGTCCGGATCGTCGGCGAGCACCAGATCGACACGATCGAGCAAGTCACGCACCTGTTCACGGGTCGAGCCGCTGGCCTGGATGTCCGGGCGCTCTTCTTTGTGCAAGAGATCGTGGGTGATGTTCAGGGCGGCCATCACGGCGATGCGGTCGGCGCCGATGACTTTGCCGCTGCTGCGGATCTCGCGCATCTTGCCGTCCAGGTAACGCGCGGCACTGACCAGATTGCTGCGTTCTTCCTGGGGACAGATGATCGAATATTCTTTGTCGAGGATCTGCACGGTAACGCTATTGCTTGAACTCATGAGTCTTGCTCCAGGGCCTTGAGGCGCGAAATCATCGACTCGACCTTACGCCGGGCGATTTCGTTTTTTTCAATGAGGTGCGCGCGTTCCTCGCGCCAGGTCTTTTCCTGAGCTAGTAAGAGTGCGTTTTGACTCTTTAGTTGCTCGACCCGAGTAATCAGCAGTTCGAGTCTGGCCATCAGCGCTTGCAGGTCGGTGTCTTCCATTGTGTCCACTGATTCGGTCTGATGGGTTTGGCTGGGGGACAGCCTTTAATGGTCTTGGCGAGTCTGTCGATGTAGGATACAAGGCCTTCATTCTAGACATAGCGCCGTCTGGCGCCTAGCTGCCCATGCCCATTCAGAATTCTCCGTACCAAGCCTTCGCCACCCTGCTGACTGCCAGCGGTCACAACGTCTCGCCTGCCGAACTGCATGGCCTGCTGCTCGGCCGCAGCTGCGCCGGTGCCGGCTTCAATGCCGAAGAGTGGCTGATCGACGCCGCCGAGCTGCTCGAAAGCGAGCCGCAGGACAACGTTCGCAACGCGCTCATCGGCCTGCAGGAAATGGTCAAGGGCGAGCTCACCGGCGACGACGTGACCGTCGTGCTGCTGTTGCCGACCGACGACGTGCCGCTGGCCGATCGCGCCGCCGCACTGGGCGAATGGTGCCAGGGCTTCCTCACCGGTTTCGGCCTGAACTGCCGCGACAGCAGCATGCTGAGCACCGAAGCCACCGAGGTGTTGCAGGATCTGGCAGCGATCTCCCAGGTGCAAGATGCACTGGAAGAATCCGAAGACGGCGAAAGCGACTACATGGAAGTCATGGAGTACCTGCGTGTAGCGCCGCTGCTGCTGTTCTCCGAAACCAAGAAAGCCGACGTGCCGCCAGCCGCCAAGCCGTCGCTGCACTGATCGCGTGCCAGGGAAAGCCATCTGCCCATGATCCATATCCCGAAAGCGGAATACGCCCGTCGCCGCAAGGCACTCATGGCGCAGATGGAACCCAACAGCATCGCCATCCTGCCCGCCGCCGCGGTTGCCATTCGCAACCGTGACGTCGAGCACGTCTACCGCCAGGACAGCGACTTCCAGTACCTGAGCGGTTTCCCCGAGCCGCAGGCGGTCATCGTTTTGATGCCCGGTCGCGAGCACGGGGAATACGTGCTGTTCTGCCGTGAACGCAATGCCGAGCGCGAACTCTGGGACGGCCTGCGCGCCGGCCAGGAAGGCGCGATTCGCGACTTTGGCGCCGACGACGCCTTCCCCATCACCGACATCGACGACATCCTGCCGGGCCTGATCGAAGGCCGCGACCGGGTGTATTCGGCCATGGGCAGCAACCCGGAATTCGACCGTCACCTGATGGACTGGATCAACGTGATCCGCTCCAAGGCGCACCTCGGCGCCCAGCCGCCGAACGAATTCGTTGCCCTGGATCACCTGCTGCATGACATGCGCCTGTATAAATCGGCGGCAGAAGTGAAGGTGATGCGCGAAGCGGCGCGGATTTCCGCCCAGGCCCACATCCGCGCGATGCAGGCCAGCCGTGCCGGCCTCTACGAATACAGCCTCGAAGCCGAGCTGGATTACGAGTTCCGTAAGGGCGGGGCGAAGATGCCGGCCTACGGCTCGATCGTCGCTGCCGGGCGCAACAGCTGCATCCTGCATTACCAGCAGAATGACGCGCTGCTCAAGGACGGTGACCTGGTGCTGATCGACGCCGGTTGCGAAATTGACTGCTACGCCAGTGACATCACTCGTACGTGGCCGGTCAACGGCAAGTTTTCCGCCGAGCAGAAAGCGATCTACGAATTGGTGTTGGCCTCGCAGGAAGCCGCGTTCGCCGAAATCGCCCCGAACAAGCACTGGAACCAGGCGCACGAAGCCACGGTTCGGGTCATCACCACCGGACTGGTGAAGCTGGGGTTGTTGCAGGGCGAGGTGGACGAGTTGATCGCCTCCGAGGCCTACAAGGCGTTTTACATGCACCGCGCCGGTCACTGGCTGGGCATGGATGTGCATGACGTTGGCGAGTACAAGGTCGGCGGCGAATGGCGGGTGCTGGAAGTCGGCATGGCGCTGACCGTGGAGCCGGGCATCTACATCGCCCCGGACAATCAGAACGTAGCGAAGAAATGGCGCGGCATTGGCGTGCGCATCGAGGACGACGTGGTAGTGACCAAGAGCGGTTGTGAAATCCTGACCGGCGGTGTGCCGAAAACCGTCGCCGAGATCGAAGCCCTGATGGCGCAAGCACGGACCTGCGCGGCATGAGTCGGGTCAATCTGGCAATCATCGGTGGTGGCCTGGTCGGCGCCAGTCTGGCGTTGGCCTTGCAGGCCGGAGCCAAGGCCCGGGGCTGGAAGATCGTGCTGATCGAACCGTTCGCCCCCGGCGACAGCTGGCAGCCGAGCTACGACGCACGTTCGTCGGCGCTGTCCTTCGGCTCGCGGCAGATTTATCAGCGGCTGGGCGTGTGGCAGGAAATCTCCCGCCGCGCCGAGCCGATCAAGCAGATTCACGTGTCCGACCGTGGACGTTTTTCCACCGCCCGGCTGTCGGCGATGGAAGAGGGCGTACCGGCGCTCGGCTATGTCGTGGAAAACGCTTGGCTCGGTCATAGCCTGTGGCAACACCTCGACAAAGACGTGATCAGTTGGCGCTGCCCGGCGGAAGTCATCCGCATGGAACCGCTGCCGGACGGCTATCGCCTGACCCTCAACGATGAGACCACGGTCGAATGTGATCTGGCGGTGCTCGCCGATGGCGGCCGTTCCGGTCTGCGCGAGCAACTGGGCATCAACGTGCGCAAGCGCCCGTACAACCAGAGCGCGCTGATCGCCAACATCACCCCGAGCGAAGCGCACAACGGCATGGCTTTCGAGCGCTTCACCGACGAAGGCCCGATGGCGCTGCTGCCGCTGCCGGAAAACCGCTGCGCGCTGGTCTGGACCCGTCTGGGGATGGACGCGCAACGTCTGGCGGACCTGAGTGATCGTGATTTCCTCAGCGAGCTGCAAGGTGTGTTCGGCTATCGCCTCGGTACTTTGAAACAGGTCGGCGCGCGGCATCTGTATCCGCTGTCGCTGGTGGAGGCCGAAGAGCAGGTGCGTTCGCATCTGGCCGTGCTCGGCAACGCCGCCCATAGTCTGCACCCGATTGCCGGACAGGGTTTCAACCTGTCCCTGCGCGATGCCGATGCCTTGGCCGCCGCGCTGCTGGCCAGCGACAAACCACTGGGGGATTTCGCCACGCTGCAGGCCTATCGCGAGCGTCAGCGCCTCGATCAGGACCTCACCGTAGGCTTCTCCGATCAGGTCACGCGCCTGTTCGGCAGTACTCAGCCGCTGGTGTCGCTGGGCCGCAACATCGGCCTGCTCGGCCTCGATCTGCTGCCGCCGGCCAAACGCTGGTTCGCCCGTCAGGCCATGGGGCTGGGGACGCGGCCGGATGCGTGAGTGGCTGATCAAACAGTTTGGCAAGGCGCGGCTGATGCGCTGGATCATGACGTTCTACCCGCCGTACTTCGGCGCCGGTGTCCGGGTGAAGCACATCAGCGATGACTTTCGTGACATCCAGGTCGCGATGGGCCTGGGCTGGTACAACCGCAATTACGTCGGCACCCAGTTCGGCGGCAGTCTGTATTCGATGGTCGATCCGTTCTTCATGTTGATGCTCATGGAGAACCTCGGATCGAAGTACATCGTCTGGGACAAGGCTGCCGACATTGATTTCATTGCGCCGGGCAAAGGCCCGGTGTTCGCCCGGTTCAACATCGACGACACCCTGCTCGACGAAATTCGTCGGCAGACCGCCAATGGCGAGAAATACCTGCCGCAGTTGCAGGTCGACATTCATGACGGCGCCGGCAACCTGGTGGCGCGGGTCGGTAAAACCCTTTACGTGCGGCTCAAGCCGCAAGCGAGACAGGCTTAAAGCATGGAAATGCGCGCAGATGTGCTGATTGTCGGAGCCGGAATGGTCGGCAGCGCCCTGGCGCTGGCGTTGCAGGACAGCGGGCTGGAAGTCTTGCTGCTCGACGGCAGCCCGCTGAGCGTCAAACCCTTCAATGGCGATGCGCCGTTCGAGCCGCGAGTCAGTGCGCTGTCGGCAGCCAGTCAGCGGATCCTTGATCGCCTCGGCGTGTGGGACGGCATCGTCAACCGACGCAGCAGCCCCTACACCGACATGCACGTCTGGGATGGCAGCGGCACCGGGCAGATCCATTTCTCGGCCAGCAGTGTGCACGCCGAGGTGCTCGGCCACATTGTCGAAAACCGTGTGGTGCAGGATGCCTTGCTCGACCGTTTGCACGATTGCGATCTGGGCCTGCTGGCCAATGCGCGGCTGGAGCAGATGCGCCGCTCCGGTGACGACTGGCTGCTGACCCTGGCTGACGGTCGCACCCTGCGCGCGCCGCTGGTGATTGCGGCGGACGGTGCCAATTCCGCCGTGCGTCGTCTGACCGGCGTCGTCACTCGCGAGTGGGATTATCTGCATCACGCCATCGTCACCAGCGTGCGCAGCAGCAAACCGCACCGCATGACGGCGTGGCAACGTTTCACCGATCACGGGCCGCTGGCGTTTCTGCCGCTGGAGCGTGACGGTCAGCAGGACTGGTGCTCGATCGTCTGGTCGACCACGCCGAGCGAAGCCGAACGGCTGATGGCGCTGGATGAAGCGGATTTCTGCCGTGAACTGGAGCGCGCCTTCGAAGGTTGCCTCGGCGACGTCATCAGCGCCGACCCGCGTCTGTGCGTACCGCTGCGTCAGCGTCACGCCAAGCGCTACGTGGCCGAAGGCCTGGCGCTGATCGGCGATGCGGCGCACACCATTCACCCGCTGGCGGGACAGGGCGTGAACCTTGGCTTCCTCGATGCCGCCGTGCTGGCGGAAGTGCTGCTGCAAGCCAACGAGCGCGGCGAACGCCTGGCGGACGTGAAAGTGCTGAGCCGCTACGAGCGCCGACGCATGCCGCACAACCTGGCGCTGATGGCGGCGATGGAAGGCTTCGAACGGTTGTTCCAGGCCGATCCGCTGCCGCTGCGCTGGTTGCGCAACACCGGACTGAAAATCGTCGAGCAGATGCCTGAGGCCAAAGCGCTGTTCGTACGCGAAGCATTGGGGCTGACCGGGGACCTTCCAGTCTTGGCTAAACCTTAGTTCTCTGTTGAGACTGACTGCCCCTTCGCGGGCAAGCCCGCTCCCACAGTATTCAGTGTGAAACTCCAATTTTGAGTACGCCCGGAACCCTGTGGGAGCGGGCTTGCCCGCGAAGGCGTCAGTTCAGTCGCCAGAAATTTCGGGCTGTGCAACATCTGGTAACTCCTTGGGAAAGTGATCGATTGAGCTGGTAAATGTGAGTCCTTATCATTTGGACCACTTTTCCCGACCGAGAGATCACTCCCATGTTGGCACCCCAGCGTCTTCTGACCGCACTGGCCCTGACCCTGATTGGCAGCACCGCCGCCCAGGCCGCCGATGAGGTGGTGGTCTACTCGTCGCGCATCGATGAGCTGATCAAGCCGGTGTTCGATGCCTACACCGCCAAGACCGGGGTGAAGATCAAGTTCATCACCGACAAGGAAGCGCCGCTGATGCAGCGGATCAAGGCCGAAGGCGAGAACGCCACCGCCGACCTGCTGCTGACCGTCGATGCCGGCAACCTCTGGCAGGCCGAACAGATGGGCATTCTCCAGCCGTTCACCTCGAAAACCATCGACGCCAACATTCCCCTGCAATACCGCTCGTCCAGCCACGCCTGGACCGGTCTGAGCCTGCGCGCACGGACCATCGCCTATTCCACCGAGCGCGTGAAGCCGGGCGAGCTGACCACCTACGAAGCGCTGGCCGACAAGAACTGGGAAGGTCGCCTGTGCCTGCGCACGGCGAAGAAGGTCTACAACCAGTCGCTGACCGCCACCATGATCGAAGTCCACGGCGCCGAGAAAACCGAGAAGATCCTCAAGGGCTGGGTCAACAACCTGTCCACCGACGTGTTCTCCGACGACGTTGCGGTGCTGGAAGCGATCAACGCCGGCCAGTGCGACGTCGGCATCGTCAACACCTACTACTACGGCCGCCTGCACAAGCAGAAGCCGGATCTGCCGGTGAAACTGTTCTGGCCGAACCAGGCGGATCGCGGTGTGCACGTCAACCTGTCGGGCATCGGTTTGACCAAACATGCACCTCATCCGGAAGCGGCCAAGGCACTGGTGGAGTGGATGACCACGCCTGAGGCGCAGAAGATCTTCGCTGACGTGAACCAGGAATTCCCGGCGAATCCGGCGGTGAAACCTTCGGAAGAAGTGGCGGCGTGGGGGCAGTTTGTGGCCGATACGCTGCCGGTTGAAGTGGCGGGCAAGCGACAGGCTGAAGCGATCCGGATGATGGATCGGGCGGGGTGGAACTGAGTTCTTCCTAAAGACGTTGTTTGCCATGATACCGCTGCCCTCACCCCAGCCCTCTCCCAGGGGGAGAGGGAGCCGATCTTTTTGGATTCAAAACCGAAGTTCGACTCGATGTATCAGGTCGGCGTAGTCCGCAAGAACACTACAGTCAGTCCCCTCTCCCTCCGGGAGAGGGTTAGGGTGAGGGCAGCAATCCCCACTTGAAATACCCAGCCAAACAACACCACAACTCCCTCAGAGACCCCAAAGTGGCCCACCCTGCCCAACGCCGCTGGTACCCCATCGTCTTCGCCATCGCCGCGTTGGTGCTGCTCCCTCTCAGCGTCCTCCTGCTGTCATGGCAGACCATCGACCAGCAGATCTGGTCGCACCTGTGGGAAACCCAGATGCCGCGCCTGCTGGGTAACACCCTGACGCTGGTCCTTGGCGTCGGCATCGGCGTAACCCTGTTGGGCGTCAGCCTGGCCTGGCTCACCAGCCTCTGCGAATTCCCCGGTCGGCGCTGGCTCGACTGGGCGCTGATGCTGCCGTTCGCGATCCCGGCCTATGTGCTGGCGTTCGTGTTCGTCGGCCTGCTGGACTTCGCAGGCCCCGTGCAAAGCCTGCTGCGCGAATGGTTCGGAACCGGTCTGCGTCTGCCACGGGTGCGCTCCACCGGCGGGGTGATTCTGGTGTTGGTGCTGGTGTTCTACCCCTACGTTTATCTGCTGGCCCGCACCGCGTTTCTCGCGCAAGGCAAAGGCCTTATGGAAGCGGCGCGGGTGCTCGGCCAGTCACCGTGGCAAGCGTTCTGGCGGGTGGCATTGCCGATGGCGCGACCGGCCATCGGTGCCGGCGTGGCGCTGGCGTTGATGGAAACCCTGGCGGATTTTGGTGCAGTGTCGGTGTTCAATTTCGACACCTTCACTACCGCGATCTACAAGACCTGGTATGGCTTCTTCAGTCTGTCGAGCGCTGCGCAACTGGCCAGTCTGTTGTTGCTGGTGGTGATGCTGGTGCTGTACGGCGAACGTCGCGCCCGGGGTGCCAATCGGGCGAGCAACGAGCGGCCGAGGGTCAAGGCGCTGTATCACCTGCGCGGCCCCAAGGCCTGGGCGGCGACCGGCTGGTGCGGTCTGGTGTTTGCCTGTGCGTTTGTCATCCCGGTACTGCAACTGCTGGTGTGGTTCTGGCAGCGCGGGCGTTTCGATCTGGATGAGCGTTACGCCGGGCTGATTCTGCACACCCTGTATCTGGGCGGCATGGCAGCGCTGATCACGGTCAGCGTGGCGATGCTGCTGGCGTTCGCCCGGCGTCTGGCACCGACTTCGGCGATCCGTTCCGGCGTCAGTCTGGCCAACCTCGGCTACGCGTTGCCGGGCTCGGTGCTGGCGGTGTCGATCATGCTGGCGTTCAGTTATCTGGATCGTGAGCTGGTGATTCCGCTGTCCGGCTGGCTCGGCGGTGCGGGCACACCGTTGCTGCTGGGCAGTCTGGCGGCGTTGTTGATGGCTTATCTGGTGCGTTTCGTGGCGGTGGCCTACGGGCCGCTGGAAAGCAGTCTGGCGCGTATACGGCCTTCTTTGCCTGAAGCGGCACGTAGCCTGGGTGTCAGTGGGCCGCGACTGTTTTTCAAAGTGTATCTGCCGTTGCTGCTGCCCGGCACGCTCAGCGCCGCGTTGCTGGTGTTCGTCGATGTGCTCAAGGAAATGCCCGCCACCCTGCTGATGCGCCCGTTTGGCTGGGACACGCTGGCGGTGCGCATCTTCGAGATGACCAGCGAAGGCGAATGGGCGAGGGCGTCGTTGCCGGCGTTGACCCTGGTGCTGGTCGGGTTGTTGCCGGTCATCGGACTTATCCGCCGCTCGGCGCACAGAAACACTTAGTCGTCAGTCCTGAATCATGCGGCTACAATGCGCGGCATTCGGTGCGGTCCGTCTTACAGACCCTGTCGCTGAAATCGGCTGAGAGCCTTCTCTTTCGGGGCTTTCAAACCGTGCAGCAGCGCTCCGCACCTTCGCCACGCCCGGAAGGAGAAACCCATGGGACAGCGTACGCCTCTGTATGACCTGCATCTCGCCCTCGGCGCGAAGATGGTCGATTTTGGCGGTTGGGACATGCCACTGCATTACGGCTCGCAGGTCGAGGAGCACCACGAGGTGCGCCGCGATTGCGGGGTGTTCGATGTATCCCACATGACCGTGATCGATGTTGCCGGCCATCAGGCCAAGGCCTGGCTTCAGCATTTGCTGGCCAACGACGTCGAACGCCTGCACAGCCCCGGCCGTGCGTTGTACAGCACCATGCTCAACGAGCGCGGCGGCATCGTCGACGACATGATCGTCTACCGTCTCGAGGATGGTTATCGACTGGTGGTCAACGCCTCGACCCGCGATCAGGATCTGGCGTGGATGCAGGCCCATCTCTCCGGCTTCGACGTGCAGCTGCAAGAGCGCACGGATCTGGCGATGCTTGCCATTCAAGGCCCCCATGCCCGGCACAAAATTGCCGAACTGGTGACCCAGTCCCGCGCCAATCTGATCCAGATGCTCAAGCCGTTCGAAGGTCAGGTCGACGGCGACTGGTTCATTGCGCGCACCGGCTACACCGGCGAGGACGGTCTGGAAATTGCCTTGCCGGCCGATCAGGCCCCCGGTTTCTTCAACGATCTGGTGGGCGCCGGCATTTCTCCCATTGGCCTCGGTGCTCGCGACACCTTGCGGGTGGAAGCCGGGATGAACCTCTACGGTCAGGACATCCATCAGGACGTTTCGCCGCTGGCCTCGAACATGGCCTGGAGCATTGCCTGGGAGCCGGCCACGCGCCGGTTTATCGGTCGCGATGCGCTGGAAGCGGAAAAAACCGCCGGCGTGCAGCACAAACTGGTGGGTCTGGTGCTCGAGGAACGCGGGGTTTTGCGTGCGCATCAGGTGGTTCGTATCGCTGATGTTGGCGAAGGAGAGATCACCAGTGGTAGTTTCTCTCCTACGCTTAGCAAGTCGATTGCCCTGGCGCGTGTACCGATGGCGACTGCCGACCGCGCCGAAGTGGAAATCCGTGGCAAGTGGTATCCGGTGCGAGTGGTCAAACCGACCTTCGTCCGTCACGGCAAAACCTTGATCTAACCTTTTCCGGCGGGCACGACCGCTGACAATTTCTTGAGGACACCGAGCATGAGCAATATCCCCGCCGACCTGCGTTTTGCCGAAAGTCATGAATGGGCGCGCCTGGAAGCCGACGGCACCGTCACCGTGGGCATCAGCGATCACGCACAGCAAGCGCTGGGCGACGTGGTGTTTGTCGAGCTGACTGAAGTCGGCAAGGTGTTTGCTGCCGGTGATGCGGCAGGTGTTGTCGAGTCGGTGAAAGCCGCTTCCGACATCTACTCCCCGGTCGGCGGTGAAGTGATCGCGGTCAACGAAGAGCTGGCGGATTCGCCGGAGCTGCTGAACGAAGAACCGTACAGCTCGTGGATCTTCAAGCTCAAGCCAAGCGACAAGTCCGAGCTGGACAAGCTGCTCGACGCCGCTGCCTACAAGCAGTCCATCGGCGAATAAGCGTCACGCAACACCGCAAAGCCCCGATCCGTCGGGGCTTTTTTGTGGGTGCAGTTTTTTATCGGGATGACTCAGGCGTTGCCCAGCACCGCTTTGACCGCCGCCACCGAGCGCTCGACATCGGCTTTGGTCATGGCCGTGAACATCGGCAACGACACGATCAGCCGTCCGACCCGCTCGGCCACCGGCAACATGCCTTCCTTGAAACCGCGCTCGCGGTACAGGCTCAGCAAATGGATCGGCGGGTAGTGATAACCGATGCCGATGCCCAGCGCCTGAATCTGCTCCATGAACGTGGCCCGCGCCGGCAAGCCGTCCTTGCGCTCCGGCAACACCAGCTGGAACAGGTGCCAGTTGCTGTTGGTGAAATCGGCAGGTGGCAGTTGCGCGCCGTACGTGGCTTCGAAGTCATCGCCAAAGCATTTGAAGTAATGGCGAGCCAGTTCCTGACGATGGGCCGTCAGCGCTTCAATGTGAGCGAACTGGCCGAGACCAATGGTCGCTGCGACATCGGTCATGTTGAACTTGCCGCCCAGCACATCGACATCCAGGCCGTCGAAACCGGTACGGGTGACGCCCTGCAGGCGATATTTCTCCGCCAGACGCGCTTCCTCTGGCGTGTTCAGCACCAGGCAACCACCTTCGGAGCAGGTCACGTTCTTGTTGGCCTGGAAGCTGAACGACACGAAGTCGCCGGTGGCGCCGATGCGCTGGCCGTTCCAGCTCGAACCCAGGGCCTGGGCGGCGTCTTCGACGATGCGCAGGTTGTGCTTTTTGGCGATGGCGTACAGGCGCTCCATGTCCACCGGCAGCCCGGCGAGGTAGACCGGAATGACGGCTTTGGTGCGCGGGGTGATGGCCGCTTCCAGTTTATCCAGGTCGATGTTGCGGGTGACCGGGTCGATGTCGGCGAACACCGGCGTGGCGCCCACCTCAAGAATCACGTTGGCCGTGGCCACCCAGGAAATCGGCGTGGTGATCACTTCGTCACCCGGTCCGATGCCGGCGATGCGCAGGGCAATCTCCATGGTGCAGGTGCCGGAGTTGAAGGTGCGTACCGGACGCCCGCCGAAATACTCCGACAGTTGCGCTTCGAAGGCCTGGACCTTCGGTCCGCTGGTGATCCAGCCGGAACGCAGGACATCGCCGACTGCGGCGATGGTGGCTTCGTCGATGACAGGTTTGGAAAACGGCAGAAACGGCAGTTGGCTCATGAGGATTCGATCATCCAAGGGTTGGGCGCGTGTTGCAGGTGCCACAGCATGCCCCGTTCGACCACCCGCCGCCAAGCCGTCCGCGACGGTATCGACTGCTATGCTGGTTTGACCGTGTTGCATTGACGCCGAGCGCCAGCCAAGAGAGAGCCCGTCATGTCCCAGTTGCCATCCTTGAGCCAGTTACGCGACCCCCATGCCTTCCTGCGCCGTCACCTCGGCCCCGATGCCGCCGAGCAGCAGGCCATGCTCGACAGTCTGGGCCTGGGCAGCCGGATCGAACTGATCGAGCAGACTGTCCCGCCCGCCATTCGCCTCAACCGTGAACTGGATCTGCCACCCGCGCTGGACGAACAGGCTGCGCTGGCGAAACTGCGCGGGTATGCCGAACAGAATCAGGTCTGGACCAGCCTGATCGGCATGGGTTACCACGGCACCCTCACGCCGACGGTCATTCTGCGCAACGTGCTGGAAAATCCCGGCTGGTACACCGCGTATACGCCGTATCAACCGGAAATCGCCCAGGGCCGGCTCGAAGCGTTGCTCAATTTTCAGCAACTGACCATCGACCTCACCGGTCTGGAACTGGCCAACGCTTCGCTGCTCGATGAGGCGACTGCGGCCGCCGAGGCCATGGCGCTGGCCAAGCGTGTGGCGAAGTCGAAGAGCAATCTGTTTTTCGTCGACGAAAACTGTCATCCGCAAACCATTTCCGTGGTGCAGACCCGCGCCGAAGGCTTCGGTTTCGAGCTGATCGTCGACGCTGTGGATAACTTGAAGCAGCACCAGGTATTCGGGGCACTGCTGCAATACCCCGACACCCACGGCGAGGTCCGCGACCTGCGTCCGTTGATCGATCACCTGCATGCGCAACAGGCGCTGGCCTGCGTCGCGGCCGATCTGCTGAGTCTGTTGTTGCTGACTCCGCCGGGGGAACTGGGCGCCGATGTGGTGTTCGGCTCGTCCCAGCGTTTCGGTGTGCCGATGGGGTACGGTGGGCCGCATGCGGCGTTTTTCGCCAGTCGCGAGGAATACAAGCGGGCGATTCCCGGGCGAATCATCGGTGTCTCGAAAGACGCACGGGGCAACGTTGCGCTGCGCATGGCCCTGCAGACCCGCGAGCAGCACATTCGCCGGGAGAAGGCCAATTCGAACATCTGCACCGCTCAAGTGCTGCTGGCCAACATCGCCAGTTTCTATGCCGTGTACCACGGACCGGAAGGGCTGAAACGGATTGCCCAGCGAGTCCATCGGCTGACCTGCATCCTCGCTGCCGGCCTCGAGCGGCATGGCCTCAAACGCATCAACGAGCATTATTTCGACACGTTGACCCTGGACGTCGGTGGCGCGCAGACCGCGATCATCGAAAGTGCTCAGGCCGCACAGATCAACCTGAGGATTCTCGGTCGCGGCCACTTGGGCCTGAGCCTCGATGAAACCTGTGACGAGAGCACCGTCGGCAAACTGTTCGATGTGCTGTTGGGTGTCGATCATGGGCTCAACGTCGAGGAACTCGACGCCGAAGCGTTGGTATCCGGAATTCCTGACAACCTGCAACGCAGCTCGCCGTACCTGCGCCACCCGGTGTTCAACGCCCATCACAGCGAAACCGAGATGCTGCGCTACCTCAAGCAACTGGAGAACAAGGATCTGGCCCTCAACCAGTCGATGATCCCGCTCGGCTCCTGCACCATGAAACTCAACGCCACCAGCGAGATGATCCCGATCACCTGGCCACAGTTCGCCAACCTGCACCCGTTCGTGCCCCGGGAGCAGGCCGTCGGTTACACGCTGATGATCGAAGAGCTGGAACGCTGGTTGTGCGCGATCACCGGTTTCGACGCAATCTGCATGCAGCCCAACTCCGGCGCCCAGGGCGAATACGCCGGGTTGCTGGCGATCCGCAAATACCACGAAAGCCGCCACCAGGGCGGGCGCGACATCTGCCTGATCCCGTCTTCGGCTCACGGCACCAACCCGGCCTCGGCGCAAATGGCCGGGATGCGCGTGGTGATCGTCGAGTGCGACGAGGCGGGCAACGTTGATCTGGATGACCTGAAATCCAAGGCATCCGAGGCGGGAGACAAGTTGTCGTGCCTGATGGCGACGTATCCGTCGACCCACGGTGTGTACGAGGAGGGCATCAGCGAAATCTGCGAAGTTATCCACAAGCACGGCGGCCAGGTGTACATGGACGGCGCCAACCTCAATGCCCAGGTCGGGCTGGCGCGGCCGGCGGACATCGGCGCCGACGTCTCGCACATGAACCTGCACAAGACTTTCTGCATTCCCCACGGCGGAGGCGGGCCGGGCATGGGACCGATCGGCATTCGCGCGCATCTGGCACCGTTCGTCGCCAATCACCCGGTGGTGCCGATCGACGGTCCGCAGCCGCAGAACGGCGCAGTGAGTGCAGCGCCCTGGGGCAGTGCGAGCATTTTGCCGATCAGCTGGATGTACATCGCGATGATGGGGCCGCAACTGGCGGACGCCAGCGAAGTGGCGATCCTTGCGGCGAATTACCTGGCGCAGCATCTGTCCGGCGCCTTTCCGGTGCTCTACACCGGGCGCAATGATCGGGTAGCCCATGAGTGCATTCTGGATCTGCGGCCGCTGAAGGCGCAGACCGGCATCAGTGAGGAAGACATCGCCAAGCGCCTGATGGATTACGGCTTCCATGCACCGACCATGTCGTTCCCGGTGCCAGGTACCTTGATGGTCGAGCCGACCGAGAGTGAATCCAAGGCTGAACTGGACCGCTTCATCGGCGCCATGTTGAGCATCCGCGCGGAAATCACCGAAGTGCAGAACGGTAACTGGCCGGCCGAGGACAATCCGCTCAAGCGGGCCCCGCATACGCTGGCCGATATCACCGGCGTCTGGGAGCGGCCCTACAGCATCGAGCAGGGTATTACCCCGGATGCGCACACCAAGGCGCACAAGTACTGGCCGGCGGTAAACCGGGTGGACAACGTTTATGGCGACCGCAATCTGTTCTGCGCCTGCGTGCCGGTGGACGATTACCGCTGATCGGCGGGCAAAAAAATGCCGCTCAAATGAGCGGCATTTTTGTGGGCGACAGATTTATTCCGAGGCCACGGCGTTCTTCGCCAGAATCGCGTTCGCCAGTTCCATGTCCGTCGCCTGCAGGCCCGGGTTGTCGGCGCGGACTTTCTGCATGGCGGCCTCCAGGTACGGGCCACGGATGCCGCCATCGCTGGCAACGAAACTGCCGGCGTCGTCCTGGGCGGCGACGATCAGCTTGTGATCCTTGAAGGTCAGGTACGTCGAGCCGGTGGTGGCGCCGGACGAAATGACGTTACGCCAAAAGCTGTCAGCCATTGCCGAACCGACGGGCAGAGACAGCAGGGCAAGGGTGGCGACAGCAAGTTTGAGACGCATGAGGGATGACTCCACTGGTGTTGAATAACGGCTTGGATCGTCATTTCGTCGATCCGGTTCCGTGAGGGGCTATTTCTGTTCGCTCTGCGGCGTCACCCGCAGCACCTCCTCGATGGTTGTCAGCCCCGCCGCGACTTTCTGCGCGCCGGACAGCCGCAGGCTGCGCATGCCTTCCTTGAAAGCCTGGCGGCGGAGCGCCGTCAGATCGGTATCGGGGCTGATCAGTCCCTTGAGGCTGTCGGTCAGTTGCATGATTTCGTAGACCCCGGCGCGGCCGTGATAGCCGGTGTCGCGGCATTCCAGGCAGCCGATGGCCCGTTGCGCGTTGCCCGGCAGCGGCGCCTGCCACGGCCGGGTCAGGGTTTGCCAGTCCTCTTCGGCGACAGGCAGCGGCGCCTTGCAGTGCGGGCACAGTGTGCGCACCAGTCGCTGGGCCATGACCCCGAGCACCGTGGCCTTGATCAGGTAATGCGGCACGCCGAGTTCCAGCAGGCGGCTGATGGCGCTGGGTGCGTCGTTGGTGTGCAGGGTCGAGAGCACCAGATGTCCGGTCAACGCAGCCTGGATCGCCATTTCGGCGGTTTCCAGGTCGCGGATCTCGCCGATCATGATGATGTCCGGGTCCTGCCGCATCAGTGCCCGCACGCCGGCGGCGAAGGTCAGGTCGATGTTGTGCTGCACCTGCATCTGGTTGAAGGCCGGCTCGACCATCTCGATCGGGTCCTCGATGGTGCAGAGGTTGACCTCCGGGGTCGCCAGTTTTTTCAGGGTGGTGTAGAGCGTGGTGGTCTTGCCCGAACCGGTCGGGCCGGTCACCAGAATGATGCCGTTGGGCTGCCGGGTCATGTCCTGCCAGCGCCGCAGGTCATCGGCGGAAAAACCGAGCTGGTCGAAATCCTTGAGCAGCACTTCCGGGTCGAAGATCCGCATCACCATTTTTTCGCCGAACGCGGTGGGCAGGGTCGACAGGCGCAACTCGACCTCGCCGCCGTCCGGGGTCTTGGTCTTGACCCGGCCGTCCTGGGGTTTGCGCTTCTCGGCGACGTTCATCCGGCCGAGGCTTTTCAGGCGGCTGACGATGGCCATCGTCACCTGCGGCGGAAATTGATAGACGTTGTGCAGCACGCCGTCGATGCGAAAACGCACCGTGCCTTGCTCGCGCCGTGGCTCGATGTGGATATCGCTGGCTCGCTGCTGGAAGGCGTACTGGAACAGCCAGTCGACGATGTTGACGATGTGCGCGTCGTTGGCGTCCGGCTCCTGATCGCTGGCACCGAGGTTGAGCAGTTGTTCGAAGTTGCCGAGGTTGCTGCCCGGCTGGTCGGCGTTGCTGGCGCCGCTGACCGACTTGGCGAGGCGAAAGAACTCGACGCTGAAGCGCTGGATGTCCGCCGGGTTGGCCACCACCCGTTTGACCGGCAGTTTCAGCACGTGGGTCAGATCGGCTTCCCAGCCCCTGACGTAAGGCTGGGCGCTGGCTACGGTCACCGCATCGCGATCAACCGACACCGCGAGGATCTTGTGGCGCTGGGCGAAGGCGTAGGACATCAGCGGCGTCACGGCGGCGACGTTGATCTTCAGCGGATCGATGCGCAGGTACGGCTGGCCGGTCTGCTGTGCCAGCCACAGGGTCAGGCTTTCCAGGTCCAGGTGCTTGCCCGGACGGCTGAGGTCGTCGAGTTGCTGGCCGGCGATGAATTCCAGCGGATGTATCTGACCGTGGGTCGCCTGCCGACGGCGGGCATTCAGCGCGTGTTCGGCCGAGTCCTGGCTGATGAAGCCCTGGGCGACCAGTTCACGCAAGACATCATTGAGATCCAGCCAGCGGTCCTGAGTGGCGAGTTGAACGGACATGCGGGCTCCTTTTGAACGACAGTCCGCAAAGGATAGTCGTGGCCCCGCCGACCGTTGGGCCACTACCCGACAAAGGCGTTTCCGCTTTTGTCAGCCAGCCGCCTGAGCCGGCGCATCCCACGCCGCATCGGGGTTCTGCAGATTCACCGAGCAGACGCTGATCAGGTTACGAAGTTTTTCCGCGATCACCTGGGCGCGATGCCAGCTCAGGCCACCCATGACGATGTCGATGGACAGCAGGTCGTCCAGACGCTGGACATTGACCTGTTCCGGGGTGAGGAACTGCAGGGCGAACAGGTTCAGTACCCGCACCAGCAGATCCGGTTCGGCCTCGGCCAGTATCTGGTACTGCGCAAGACAATGGGCGTTGCTGACGTTCCACACATCGGCACGGGGCGCTGGGGTGTTGACGGCTTCGAGGTGTGGCATGGCAGGTCTCCGGAATCAGTGGAGAAATTTTTACATTCGATGCCGGGCATTTCTTGTCTAAGATGAGCCGATTGGCCGGTTGATAGGGTTGGTCAATTCGGTATTGGCGGATTTTGAGGATTATTTATGCACAGTGAGCTGGACAGCTACGACCGGCGCATTCTCGCCCTGCTGCAAGAGGACGCTTCCCTGTCCAGCGCACAGATCGCCGAACAGGTGGGCCTGTCGCAGTCGCCGTGCTGGCGGCGGATTCAGCGGATGAAAGAGGAGGGCATCATTCGCGGTCAGGTGACCTTGCTCGATCGCAAGAAAATCGGCCTGAACACGCAGATCTTCGCCGAAATCAAACTCAACGCCCATGGCCGTTCGAACTTCACCGAATTCACCGAGGCGATTCGCGGCTTTCCGGAAGTGCTGGAGTGCTACGTGTTGATGGGGGCGGTGGATTTCCTGCTGCGGATCGTCGCGGCGGACATCGAGGCGTATGAGCGGTTCTTCTTCGAGAAGCTGTCGCTGGTGCCGGGGATTCAGGAAGTGAACTCGATTGTGGCGCTGTCGGAGATCAAGTCGACGACGAGCCTGCCGGTACTGCGCTGAATATGCTGGCCTCATCGCTAGCAGGCTAGCTCCCACAGTTGGAATCATTTCTTTGTGGGAGCGAGCCTGCTCGCGAAAGGGGTGTTACATGCGCAGCAGCATTTTCCAGGCGCGATTCTGGTAAACCGCAATCGCCTGATGCTTGCGTGCATCGAGCAGTTCATCGCTGATGGTCGGCTCGTTGGCCAGTTGCGCCAGTTTGTTCAGCTCGCCGTACAGACGATCCATTTCCGGGATCTCCAGCACGTTGCGCGCGTGGTGCAGCCAGACCTGGATGCGTTCGATGCGCGGCAGTTGCTCGGCCAGATCTTCCGGCTGCTGCTGATAACGCTGCAATTGCAGGGAAGTGGCTTCTTCGCCCAGCAGGCGCGGCAGCCAGCTTTGCAACTGCGCGGCACCCTGGCGATTGCCACGGGTGTTGCGGTCGGCAGCCCAGGTGCGGGCCAGCAACCAGCGCGAGGTGTTCAGCGAGAACAGGCCCCAGCGCGGGTCTTCCAGTTCTTCGAGGAACTGCTCCGGCGCGGCTTTGCGCACGTCTTCGTCTTCAAGACCGACTTGTACCAGCGGACGCCAGTCTTCCAGCAATGCATCCAGTGCCACACGCAGATCGTGGGTCGACTGACGCGGCGCGGCCTGGCCGAGGCTGCTCAGCAGGGCGCGCATTTCCGCGAGGCTCTCGACCCAGTCCTGCAGCAGGCGCCAGTGGCCGTTGAAGCGATACTGTTCGGCCAGACGCTGACTGCTGCCGAGCAGGTGCCAGCTCAGGGCGGCGAAGGCATCGTCCAGCGGGGTTTCAGCTGTGATGGCCGGCGCTGGCAGGCTCAACGAGTAGCTGTTGGCGTCGTACAGACGATAGCCGCGCTCGGCCTTGCTGATGTCGCACGGCATCAGGGCCAGGGTTTCGGCCAGTTCGGCAGCGAGTTCCAGCAGCGCGGCAGGCTCGCCCTCGCGCAGTTCCAGTTCCAGCTCGCAGATTTCTTCTTTTTGCTTGCCGACCACCACGTGGCCCAGGTCCAGCGCGGCTTCGATGACCACTTTGGTCTTGCCACGGCCCCAGGCGATTTCGGCGCGCTCGCGGACGAAATCGGTGGTGAAGATCGGTTTCAGGGTTTTCTTGTCCAGCTCGGCGAGGGACTCGGGCCAGCATTCGCCGTCGAGTTTCTTCACGTCGAGCTTGGCTTTGGGCAGGTGCCAGTCGTATTCGTTACGCTCGGACAGACCGGCGACGCTCTGGCCACGGGTCTTGAGGGTCTGAATCACTTCTTCGCCGTCCTTGCGCAGGCGCAGGGCAACCTTGGCCCGGGCCAGATCACGCTCGGGCGTGTCGAAATACTGATTCATCAACTCACGGCGTTCCCAGCCACTTTTGTTGCGTTTTTTCAGGAGAGGGTGCTCGCGCAGGGCGGCGAGGGTTTCGCGGCTGACGCGGAGTTTGATTTCGGTTTCTTTCTGCATGGCCGGAAAATCCAGGATCGGGAGCGCAGCCGGGGGAATGTGTGGCTGCCAAGGTCGTGCAGTGTACAGGACTGAACCTTCCTACGCTTTGCGGCGGTTTATTCTCGGCGCCGGATGGTTCTATGATGGACTTCAATCCGGGAGTTGGAGTCAGCGATGCCTTTGCCATCCATGCAAGACCAGTTCGCTGCACTGATCGCCGTGCCGTCGGTCAGTTGCACCCAGCCGAACCTGGATCAATCCAACCGGGCGGTGATCGACCTGCTCGCCGGATGGCTGGGTGATCTGGGCTTCAGTTGCGACATCCAGCAGGTCAGCCCCGGCAAGTTCAACCTGCTCGCCAGTTTCGGCAGCGGCCCCGGCGGGCTGGTGCTGGCCGGGCACAGCGACACGGTGCCCTACGATGATGCGTTGTGGAAAACCGACCCGCTGAAACTCACCGAAGTCGACGGCCGCTGGGTCGGCCTCGGCAGTTGCGACATGAAGGGCTTTTTCGCCCTGATCATCGAAGCCGTGCAACCGCTGCTCGACCAGCCGTTCAGGCAGCCATTGCTGATCCTCGCCACCTGCGATGAAGAAAGCTCGATGTCCGGTGCCCGGGCGCTGGCCGAAGCGGGGCAGCCGCTGGGCCGGGCGGCAGTGATCGGCGAGCCGACCGGGCTCAAGCCGATCCGCATGCACAAGGGCATCATGATGGAGCGCATCGATATCCTCGGGCAGAGCGGCCATTCGTCGGATCCGCGTCTGGGGCATAGCGCCCTGGAAGCCATGCATGACGCCATCGGCGAACTGCGTGGCCTGCGCCTGCTGTGGCAGCGCGAATTCAACAACCCGCAGTTCAGTGTGCCGCAGCCGACCATGAACTTCGGCTGCATCCATGGTGGCGACAACCCCAACCGCATCTGTGGCCAGTGTTCGCTGGAATTCGATCTGCGGCCGTTGCCGGGGATGGACCCAAAGGTGCTGCGGGCCGAAATCCTGCGCAAGCTCAACCCGGTCGCCGAGCGGCATCAGGTGAAGATCGATTACGCGCCGCTGTTTCCCGAAGTGCCGCCGTTCGAGCAGGCCGAAGACGCCGAGTTGGTGCGAATCGCCGAAAAACTCACCGGCCATACGGCCGAAGCGGTAGCGTTCGGCACCGAAGCGCCTTATCTTCAGCGCCTTGGCTGCGAAACCATCGTGCTCGGCCCTGGCGACATCGCCTGCGCCCATCAGCCGGACGAGTACCTTGAAATGTCACGTTTGCAGCCTACCGTGCATCTATTGCGGCAGTTGATCGAACATTACTGTCTCAAAGCTGTATAAATTGCCGTCCTGCCAACCCGTATTCATGAGGAGAGCGCGCGTGTCGCCAAGCCTGTTCCGACGATAACCATCAGCCCGCTGTGCGTTTTCCGTTTCGCCCTTTTTCCGGCTGCTATTTATTACAGGCCCAGGTTCATGCCCGAATACGTCAATTGGCTTCGTCACGCGTCCCCTTATATCAATGCCCACCGCGACTGCACCTTCGTCGTCATGCTGCCCGGCGACGGCGTGGAGCATCCGAATTTCGGCAACATCGTCCATGACATCGTGCTGCTGCACAGTCTTGGCGTGCGACTGGTGCTGGTGCACGGTTCCCGCCCACAGATTGAAACCCGTCTCGCGGCTCGTGGCCTGACCCCGCATTACCACCACGGCATGCGCATCACCGATGCCGCGACGCTTGAGTGCGTGATCGACGCGGTCGGTCAGCTGCGCATCGCCATCGAAGCGCGGCTGTCGATGGACATGGCCTCGTCGCCGATGCAGGGCTCGCGCCTGCGGGTGGCCAGCGGCAACCTCGTGACCGCGCGGCCGATCGGCGTGCTGGAAGGTGTCGACTATCACCACACCGGTGAAGTACGCCGGGTGGACCGCAAAGGTATCAACCGTCTGCTCGACGAGCGCTCCATCGTGCTGCTGTCGCCGCTGGGTTACTCGCCGACCGGTGAAATCTTCAACCTGGCCTGCGAAGACGTCGCCACCCGCGCCGCCATCGACCTGGGTGCCGACAAGCTGCTGCTGTTCGGTGCCGACCTCGGCCTGATCGACGAAAACGGCAAACTGGTGCGCGAGCTGCGCCCGCAACAGGTGCCGGCGCATTTGCAGCGCCTGGGCAGCAACTATCAGGCGGAATTGCTGGATGCCGCCGCCGAAGCCTGCCGTGGCGGTGTAGCGCGCAGCCATATCGTCAGTTATGCCGAGGACGGCGCGCTGCTGACCGAACTGTTCACCCGCGACGGTGGCGGTACGCTGGTGGCCCAGGAACAGTTCGAGCTGGTGCGCGAGGCGGCGATTGAAGACGTCGGCGGTCTGCTCGACCTGATCAGTCCGCTGGAAGAGCAGGGGATTCTGGTGCGTCGCTCCCGCGAAGTGCTGGAACGCGAGATCGAGCAGTTCAGCGTGGTGGAGCGCGAAGGGATGATCATCGCCTGTGCGGCGCTGTATCAGATTGCCGATTCGGATGCCGGTGAACTGGCGTGCCTGGCGGTGAATCCTGAGTACCGCCATGGCGGTCGCGGTGATGAATTGCTTGAGCGCATCGAGACCCGTGCCCGGGCGCAGGGCCTGAAGACTCTGTTCGTCCTTACCACCCGCACCGCTCACTGGTTCCGCGAGCGTGGGTTCGAGCCGAGCAGCGTCGAGCGCCTGCCGGCGGCCCGGGCTTCTCTCTATAACTATCAGCGCAATTCGAAGATCTTCGAAAAATCTCTGTGATGTGACGCCCTCATCGCGAGCAGGCTCGCTCCCACAAGGTTCACTGAGCCTGTGTGGGAGCGAGCCTGCTCGCGATAGCGTTTATTCGGTTACAAACTTCGCACTGACATACGGCGAGTAATCGGGCAGTACGCTTTCGACCTTGCCTTGTTCCTTCAGAAATTTCGCCGTCTCGCCAATCGCCTTCGCCGTGCCGCCGTCCAGCAGCGCCGTGGTCTGTTGCGCCTTGGCATCGGGGAACGCCGAACCTGCGAGCAATTCCGGGACGTCGGCGGCGTTGGCACCGGTCAGTTTGGCGATTTTCTGCACCGGCACCGAGTCGGCGGTCCAGCTGTCCTTATGGGCGGCATAGTCGGCGAACGAGTCCAGAGTCACCTTGGCGAATTTGGCCACGACCTCCGGATGCTTCTCGGCGAAGTCCTTGCGTGCTACCCAGACTTCGAAGGTTGGCGCGCCCCACTGGCCGACCTGGGCGGCGTCGGTCAGGGTTTTGCCTGTCTTGCGGATTTCACCCAGTGCCGGCGACCAGACAAAGGCGCCGTCAATGTCACCGCGCTTCCAGGCGGCCGCGATTTCTGCGGGTTGCAGGTTCACCACTTTGACTTTCGAGGTGTCCAGGCCCCAGTGCTTGAGCGCGCCGAGCAGGCTGTAGTGGGAGGTGGAGACGAAGGGTGTGGCGATGGTCTTGCCCACCAGATCCTCGGGTTTGTCGATACCACTGCCGTTGCGCACCACCAGCGCTTCGGCGGCATTGATCTGTGCCGAAACGATAAAGGCAACGATTGGCAGGTTGCGTGAAGCGGCGGCCGCCAGCGGGCTGGAGCCGAGGTTGCCGATCTGTACGTCGCCGGAAGCGATGGCTGTCACTACTTCCGGGCCACTGTTGAAACGGCGCCAGTCGATTTTCTCGCCTATGGCCTTCTCGTAAACGCCGTCGGCCTGGGGGACTTTGCTTGGATCGATGCCGGTCTGGTAGCCGACAGTGAGGCTGGAAGCATGGACAGAAAAAGAAATCAGCGCTGACACACAAACTGTAACAAATTGACTAGATAGTGCACGTTTGGCCATGATGGCGTCGCCTTTTCGATAGGGTTTGACGAATCGGGGTTTCGCCAAAGCTAAACGATCTAAAAAAAGGCTAACAAATACCATTTAGGAATGAGCTTAGGCGCCGATACGCTGTATCCCGGTACAGATGGCCACTATCCAGCCATATTCCTGAATGGTATGAAAAAGAATGAATAAATTCTTTTTGGGTTTATCTGGAAGTCTTTACCCTGCAAGGACCAAATAACTGCGATTAGACCTTGGTCGTAGACGCACAAGGTTGCGATTGACTTGTCAGTCACGGTCTGGCGCTAATCGCGCATCTTAGGATCCAGGGGCATCAGACTCCGGACCAGGAACACAAGAATTAGAAACGAGAGGAGCGATACATGAACAAGTCCACCCTGGCTCTGGCCGTGGCGGTAGGGGTTATTGCGCAGCAGGCAGGCGCAGCCGGTTTCATCGAAGACAGCAAGGCCACTCTGGGGCTGCGTAACTTCTACATCAACACCGACAACCGTGATGGCACTGGCCCGAACAAGAACGAAGAGTGGGGCCAAGGCTTCGATCTGCGTTTCATCTCGGGTTACACCCAGGGCACCGTCCAGTTCGGCGTTGACGCCATCGGCCTGTACGGCCTGCGTCTGGATTCCAGCCCGGACAAGAGCGGCAACTCGTCGGGTACCGCTTCCGGCGGCACTATTTTCCCGAGCGATGGCAACCGTGCCGTGCATGACTTCGCCAGCCTGGGCCTGACCGGTAAGGTCAAGATCTCCCAGACCGAGCTGAAGGTCGGTACCCTGATGCCGAACAACCCGGTCATCAAGTACAACGATGGTCGTCTGCTGCCACAAACCTTCACCGGTGGCGAGCTGAAGTCCAACGAAATCAAGGATCTGACCCTGACTGCCGGTCAGATCGAATCCGCCAAGGGCCGTAACTCCAGCAACGACGAAAACCTGTCGATCGCTGGTGCGAACGCCGGTTCGAACTACGACAAGGGCGTGTTCAGCAACAAGTTCTACTACGCCGGTGCTGACTACAAGCTGACCAAGGACCTGACCGCCTCGTACTACTACGGCGAGCTGAAAGAGTTCTACTCGCAGAACTTCCTGGGTCTGGTACACAACTGGGCCATCGGTCCGGGCGTACTGAAAAGCGACCTGCGCTACTACCGCAGCCGTGACAACGGCAACAACGGTGACACGCCTGCGTACTTCACCAGCGGCTACTACGGCGGCAAGACCGTCAAGGGCAAGGTCGACAACGATCTGTACAGCTACCTGGCACTGTACTCGGTTGAAGGTCACACCTTCGGTGCCGGCTACCAGTACACCAAGGGCGACAGCGACTTCCCTTGGCTGAACCAGGGTGACGGTTCGTCCAACAGCACCATCACCGACATGCAGATCCAGAAGTTCGGTCGTGCCGGCGAGCGTACCTGGCAGGCTCGCTACGCCTATGACTTCGCCAAGGTCGGCGTACCTGGCCTGACCGCCGGTGTGATCTACCTGCGTGGCGATAACATCGACACTCCGCTGGGCGAAAAAACCGAGTGGGAACGTGACCTGACCGTTGGTTACGTGATTCCGGAAGGCCCGCTGAAGAACCTCGGCGTTGCCTGGAAGAACGCCATGTGGCGCACCGACCTGGCGAACACCCGTTCCCAGGACGAAAACCGCCTGATCGTCAGCTACTCGATCCCGCTGCTGTAATAGCGCTCGAGCAACCGACGTAAAAAAGCCCCGTCCGGCATTGCGCCGGACGGGGCTTTTGCGTTTTCGGGTCAGGCCCACCCCCGTAGACCTTTCCCGACATTTCCCTCTTTACAGCAACTCAAGGCCTTCTCGAACCTTGGGGCCGATGTTCGGCGCGTTGCCGGCGAGCGTCCAGTGAACAGAAGTTTAATATTCGTAAATGATCTAGATATCTAGTTATTTATTCTTTTTCTGAATGGCAAATCCCGAGCTACAGTTGAGGTCTCCAACCACTCATCAGGAGCAGCACCATGAGCCTCAGACTCGGCGATATCGCCCCCGATTTCGAACAGGATTCCAGCGCCGGCAAGATTCGTTTCCACGAATGGCTGGGCAACAGCTGGGGCGTGCTGTTTTCCCATCCGGCGGACTTCACCCCGGTGTGCACCACCGAGCTGGGCTTCACCGCCAAGCTCAAGGATGAGTTCACCAAACGCGGCGTGAAAGCCATTGCACTGTCGGTCGACCCGGTGGACTCGCACCACAAGTGGATCGAGGACATCAACGAAACCCAGAACACCATCGTCAACTTCCCGATCCTGGCCGATGCCGATCGCAAGGTGTCCGATCTTTACGACCTGATCCACCCGAACGCCAGCGACACCCTGACTGTGCGTTCGCTGTTCGTGATCGATCCGAACAAGAAGATCCGCCTGACCATCACCTACCCGGCGAGCACCGGGCGCAACTTCCACGAAATCCTGCGGGTGATCGACTCGCTGCAGCTCACCGACAACTACAAGGTGGCCACGCCGGCCAACTGGCAGGACGGTGAAGAGGTGGTGATCGTGCCGTCGCTCAAGGATGAAGACGAAATCAAGCAACGCTTTCCGAAGGGCTACCGCGCGGTGAAGCCGTACCTGCGCCTGACGCCACAGCCGAACAAATAACCTTCCTCGGATCGTTCCCAAGTTCTGCGTGGGGGCGATCAGAAAAAACCACGATGCAGGGTTTCAGGCCGTTTTCACGGCCTGTTTTTTTGCCCGGAAGAAAGTGAAATGTATATCTCCATAAAGAATAACCAAATGAATAAATATGATTTATGGATATATGAATCAGCTGGTAAGGTCACTGACATCGAAGCGAGATCGCAACCCGCGAATCGCCTGTAACGCGCAAGGAATCGTCTGAATGCTGGTCGTCTCACTCGGTGGCAGTCCCAGTCAACGCTCCCGTTCCGGAGTGTTGCTGGAGCGCTCGCAACGCTGGTTACAGCAGCAAGGGGTGGAAGTGGTGAGTTATCAGGTGCGGGACTTTCCGGCCGAAGACCTGCTCCACGCCCGCTTCGACAGCCCGAAGGTGCTCGACCTGCTGCAACAGATTGAAAACGCCGATGGCCTGCTGATCGCGACGCCGGTCTACAAGGCGTCGTTCTCCGGTGCACTGAAGACCGTGCTCGATCTGCTGCCGGAACGCGCCCTGAACCACAAGATTGTCCTGCCGATGGCCACCGGCGGCAGCATCGCCCACATGCTGGTGGTCGATTACGCCCTCAAACCGGTGCTGTCGGCGTTGAAGGCCCAGGAAATGCTGCAAGGGATTTTTGCCGAGGACAGCCAGATCGCTTACGGCGAAGGCAGTGCTGCGGCGCAGCTGGCGCCGGCTCTGGAACAGCGGCTGCATGAAGCGCTGGACCAGTTTGTCAGCGCCATGGCCCGTCGGCCGAAGCCGCTGGAGCCGGGGCTGTTGAACGAACGTTTGTTGAGTGCTCGCTGGAGCATTTGAGCCACACCGAAACTTGAAGTACTGGCCTTACTCGCCCGCCAACGGGCAAGCAGGTGCAGCCAAAACCCAACAGCAAAAAGGAGAGCGCTATGCGCACTGTATTTTTGCGTCGTGGTCTGGTCGCTCTGTTTGCTGCGGCTGTGTCCTTCGGCGCCATCACTCAAGCTCAGGCCGAGACGCTACGAATCGGTTATCAGAAGTACGGCACGCTGGTGCTGCTGAAAGCCAAGGGCACCCTGGAAAAACGCCTCGCCGCCCAAGGCGTCGACGTGCAATGGACTGAATTCCCCGGCGGCCCGCAACTGCTGGAAGGCCTGAACGTCGGCTCGATCGACTTCGGCGTCACCGGCGAAACCCCGCCGGTCTTCGCCCAGGCGGCCGGTGCCGATCTGCTCTACGTCGCTTACGAGCCGCCCGCGCCAAACAGCGAAGCGATCCTTGTGCCGAAAGACTCGCCGATCAAATCGGTGGCGGATCTCAAGGGCAGGAAAGTCGCCCTGAACAAAGGCTCCAACGTCCACTACCTGCTGGTGCGTGCGCTGGAAGACGCCGGCCTCAAGTACACCGACATTCAAACCGTATTCCTGCCGCCGGCCGATGCCCGCGCCGCGTTCGAGCGTGGCAGCGTCGACGCCTGGGTCATCTGGGACCCGTACCAGGCCGCCGCCGAGCAACAACTGCAAGCGCACACCCTGCGTGACGGTAAAGGCATCGTCGACAACCACCAGTTCTACCTGGCGACCAAACCCTACGCACAGAAAAATCCCGAGGTGATCAAGACCCTCGTGGAAGAAGTGCGCGCCGTCGGTGAGTGGTCGAAAGCCAACCCGCAAGACGTGACCCAACAGGTCGCGCCACTGCTCGGCCTGCCGGCGGACATCACCCTGACCACGGTGAAACGCCAGGGCTACGGCGCGCTGTTCCTGACCCCGGAAGTGGTCGCCGCGCAACAGAAAATCGCCGACACCTTCTACCAGCTCAAGCTGATTCCCAAGCCGTTGAGCATCAAGGACGTGATCTGGACCCCACCGGCCGCTGTGGCCCAAAGCTCGGTTACCCAAGCCCAGTAAATCGAATCCCCAAGGAGACCACTCCATGAGCCTCAACATCTTCTGGTTCCTGCCTACCCACGGCGACGGCCATTACCTTGGCACCGCCGAAGGCGCCCGCGCCGTCGACCACGGCTATCTGCAACAGGTCGCGCAAGCGGCGGATCGCCTGGGCTTCGGCGGCGTGCTGATTCCCACTGGCCGCTCCTGCGAGGACTCGTGGCTGGTGGCGGCGTCGCTGATTCCAGTGACCCAGCGCCTGAAGTTTCTGGTCGCCCTGCGCCCCGGGATCATTTCCCCGACGGTGGCGGCGCGTCAGGCGGCAACCCTGGATCGTCTGTCCGGCGGTCGTGCGCTGTTCAATCTGGTGACCGGTGGCGATCCGGAAGAGTTGGCCGGCGACGGTCTGTTCCTCGATCACGAAGCACGCTATCAGGCCTCGGTGGAATTCACCCGGATCTGGCGTCGGGTGCTGGAAGGCGAGACCGTGGATTACGACGGCGAACACATCAGCGTGAAGGGCGCCAAATTACTCTATCCGCCGATCCAGCAACCGCGTCCGCCGCTGTATTTCGGTGGTTCGTCGGAAGCCGCGCAGGATCTGGCCGCCGAACAAGTGGAAATGGTCCTGACCTGGGGCGAGCCACCCGCAGCTGTGGCCGAGAAGATCGAACAGGTTCGCGCCAAAGCGGCCAGGCTCGGTCGCACCGTACGCTTCGGCATCCGCCTGCATGTGATCGTGCGGGAAACCAACGCCGAAGCTTGGCAAGCGGCGGACCGTCTGATCTCGCATCTGGACGACGACACTATCAAACGGGCCCAGGCTTCGCTGGCGCGGTTCGATTCGGTCGGCCAACAGCGCATGGCCGCGCTGCACGGGGGCAGTCGTGACAACCTCGAAGTCAGCCCGAACCTGTGGGCCGGCGTCGGTCTGGTGCGCGGCGGTGCCGGTACGGCACTGGTGGGGGACGGCCCGACCGTGGCGGCACGGGTGAAGGAATACGCGGCACTGGGTATCGATACCTTCATCTTCTCCGGTTATCCACACCTCGAAGAGTCGTATCGGGTCGCCGAGCTGCTGTTCCCGCACCTCGACGTCGAGCGTCCGGAACTGCCGAAGAGCGCCGGTTACGTCAGCCCGTTCGGCGAGATGGTGGCCAACGACATTCTTCCCAAAGCTGCGTCCCAGAGCTGAGGCGCCGCCATGAAGAAATTCATCCACAGCCTCGCGCCCTGGGCGTTGCCGGTGTTGCTGCTGGCGGTGTGGCAGCTGTCGGTGTCGGCGGGCTGGTTGTCGACGCGGATTCTGCCGGCACCGGTAGCGGTGATCGAAGCCGGCGTGAGCCTGGTGCGCAGCGGTGAAATCTGGACGCACCTGGCGATCAGTGGCTGGCGCGCGGCGCTGGGCTTCACCATCGGTGGCAGCATCGGCCTGGCGCTGGGCTTCATCACCGGCCTGTCGAAGTGGGGCGAGCGCCTGCTTGACAGCTCGGTGCAGATGATCCGCAACGTGCCGCATCTGGCGCTGATTCCGCTGGTGATCCTGTGGTTCGGCATCGACGAGTCGGCGAAGATTTTTCTGGTGGCGCTGGGGACGCTGTTCCCGATCTACCTCAACACTTATCACGGCATCCGCAACGTCGATCCGGCGTTGGTGGAGATGGCCCGCAGTTATGGTCTGTCCGGTTTCAGCCTGTTCTGGCAGGTGATTCTGCCGGGTGCGCTGCCTTCGATTCTGGTCGGCGTGCGCTTCGCGCTGGGCTTCATGTGGCTGACGCTGATCGTGGCGGAAACCATTTCTGCCAGCTCCGGCATCGGTTATCTGGCGATGAACGCTCGGGAGTTCCTGCAGACCGACGTGGTGGTGCTGGCGATTCTGCTCTACGCGGTGCTCGGCAAGCTGGCCGACCTCGCGGCTCGTGGCCTTGAACGTGTGTGGTTGCGCTGGCATCCGGCCTATCAAGTGGCGAAAGGAGGTGCGGCATGACGGCTCAACAACCTCCACGTCTGCTGCGCGGGATTCCGCTGGTAGTGCGCAATCTGCAGAAGACCTTCGGCGCGCGGCAGGTGCTGCGTGACATCGACCTGCATATTCCGGCGGGGCAGTTCGTCGCCGTGGTCGGGCGCAGTGGCTGTGGCAAAAGTACTTTGCTGCGCCTGCTCGCCGGCCTCGATCAGCCCACCGGCGGCGATCTGCTGGCCGGCGCTGCACCGCTCAGCGATGCGCGGGAAGACACCCGATTGATGTTCCAGGAAGCGCGGCTGCTGCCGTGGAAAAAGATCATCGACAACGTCGGTCTCGGCCTCAAGGGCGACTGGCGTCCGCAAGCTCTTGAGGCGCTGGATGCGGTTGGCCTGGCGGATCGCGCCAATGAGTGGCCGGCGGCATTGTCCGGCGGGCAGAAGCAGCGAGTGGCGCTGGCCCGGGCGCTGATCCATCAACCGCGTCTGCTGTTGCTCGACGAGCCGCTGGGCGCACTGGACGCGTTGACCCGGATCGAGATGCAGCAACTGATCGAACGTCTCTGGCAACAGCATGGTTTCACCGTGTTACTGGTGACCCACGACGTCAGCGAAGCGGTGGCGATTGCCGACCGGGTGATTCTGATCGAGGACGGCGAGGTCGGCCTCGACCTGCAAGTGGAGCTGACACGCCCTCGGGTGCGTGGCTCCCATCGGCTGGCAGCGCTGGAAACCGAAGTGCTCAACCGTGTGTTGTCCCTGCCCGGCGAACCGCCGGCGCCGGAACCCGTTTCACCCTTGCCTACGCAACTGCGTTGGGCTCAATAACTCAAGCAAACGACAGGAATCAATGCCATGACTATCAAAGCCATCAACGTACGCAACCAGTTCAAAGGCGCGATCAAGGAGATCGTTCTCGGCGACGTACTGTCGGAAATCGACGTGCAGACCGCTTCCGGCATCGTCACTTCGGTGATCACCACCCGTTCGGTCAAGGAGCTGGAACTGGAGGTCGGCAGCGAAGTGATCGCCTTCGTAAAATCCACCGAGGTGTCCATCGCCAAGTTGTAAGACTGTGAGTAAAAAACAACCCCGGAGGGTGTGAGCCCTTTGGGGTTTTTTGTGCCTGTCGTGCGGCGCTAGAGAACCCGCTTGGGCAGGTAGGGCGGCAGATACAGCCCGATGTAGGCATCGAACACGCGCATCCCTTCCTCGGCCATGCGCGGGGTGATCTGCCCGTGCTGCTGCACCGAGCGGGCGTAGACGCGGTCGCCCAGTTCCATGGCCAGCGCGAACACGTCCACGTCATCCGGCAGCTTGGGCAGTTCGAAGTGGTGGTCGAACAGCTTGTGCATCAGGTCGCCCAGTTCGAGGTCGTGCTGGCGGTCGGCCTGGGTCACTTCGGTAAGGCCGTGTTGCGCGAGGATCAGTTGGCGGGCGGCGGCGTCTTCGTCGTAGATCTCCAGCATCCGTTGTTCGACCAGCCGGGACAGGTCGCGCCAGTCCCGCAGGGCGTCGTGATCGATCGGTGCTTGCAGGCAGGCACGGAAGGCGGCGTGAACATCCGCCGTCAGACCTTCGAGCAAGGCCGGAACGCTGGCGAAGAAATGGTAGACCGAGGAGGGCGGGATCTGCGCGCGTTCGGCGACGCTGTAGACCGACAGGCTCGCCACACCCTCGGCGGCCAGCAGCGTGCGCGCGGCGTCGAGTATCGAATCGATCCGCGCCTGACTGCGGGCACGGGGTTTGCGGACGGGGGCGGGACGCGTCATGAAAGTCTCCTGCGGGGCAGCGGGCATTGTACGCAGAGCTTGAATCTCTGCCACAGAGGCCAATAAAAAAACGCCGCGGGCTGGGAAGCCAACGGCGTTTTCATGTGCTGCAGTCCGCTTAAACGGTGTGCAGGTACCAGTTGTACTCGAGGTCGGAGATGGAGTGTTCGAACTCCTCCAGCTCGCTTTCCTTGCAGGCGACGAAGATATCGATGTATTTCGGATCGATGTACTTGGCCATTACCTCGCTGTCGTCCAGCTCGCGCAGGGCATCGCGCAAGTTGTTCGGCAGGCTCTGCTCGTTCTGCTCGTAGCTGTTGCCTTCGGTCGGGGCCGGTGGCTCGATCTTGTTGGTCAGGCCGTGATGCACGCCCGCCAGTACCGAAGCCATCAGCAGGTACGGGTTGGCATCGGCGCCGGCAACGCGGTGTTCCAGGCGGACCGCGTCGGCGGAGCCGGTCGGTACGCGCAGGGCCACGGTGCGGTTGTCCAGGCCCCAGCTCGGCGAGTTCGGCACGTAAAACTGTGCGCCGAAACGACGGTAGGAGTTGACGTTGGGGCAGAGGAAAGCCATCTGCGCGGGCAGGGTCTCGAGCACACCGCCGATCGCGTGACGCAGCGCGGCGTTCTGCTCGGGATCCTCGCTGGCAAAAATGTTTTTGCCATCTTTGTCGAGAACCGAAATGTGCACATGCAGACCGTTGCCTGCCTGGCCAGGGTACGGCTTGGCCATGAAGGTGGTGTCCATTTCATGGTCGTAGGCGATGTTCTTGATCAGACGCTTGAGCAGTACCGCGTAGTCGCAAGCCTTGATCGGGTCGGCGACGTGGTGCAGGTTCACTTCGAACTGCGCCGGGGCACTTTCCTTGACGATGGCGTCAGCCGGAATGCCTTGCTCTTTCGCACCTTCCAGAATGTCCTGGAGGCAGTCGACGTATTCGTCGAGGTCGTCGATCAGGTAGACCTGGGTCGAATGCGGACGTTTGCCGGAGATCGGCGAGCGTGGCGGCTGAGGGCGGCCGTTCACGTTTTCCTGGTCGATCAGGTAGAACTCGAGTTCGAATGCGGCGCAGATGGTCAAGCCAAGCTCGTCAAACTTTGCAACAACTTGACGGAGCACTTCGCGCGGATCGGCGAAGAAAGGGTCACCTTCGAGTTCGTGCATGGTCATCAGCAGTTGCGCGGTCGGGCGCTTTTGCCATGGCTCGTTGCACAGGGTATCGGGGATTGGATAGCAGATACGGTCGGCGTCGCCGATGTCCAGGCCCAGGCCGGTGCTTTCCACCGTCGAACCATTGATATCCAGAGCAAATAGAGAGGCCGGCAGGTTGATGCCTTTCTCGTAAACCTTGTGGAGGCTGGTGCGTTCGATGCGCTTGCCGCGCACCACACCATTCATATCCGCAATCAGAAGGTCAACGTACAGAACCTCAGGATGTTCCTTAAGGAACGCGTTCGCTTCGTTAAGCTGAACGGCACGCGGGGGTACCGACATGATGCAACACCTTTGTTGTTAAAAATATCAATCATTGATCTTTTCTGGTTTCAGTCAACCCGAACGGCATGCCGAAGTCAAGCGAGGCCTTTTTTGCCCCGAAAAAGCGCCGCGAGGGCATTTATGGGGCACTTTTGGGCATTTTTTTATCCGTGAAAGACGCGCCACCCGCAGGCTTGAGCAGGCCGTGTTGTATTTTTTACGGGGGTGTTGTGTAAAAAAATGAACAAGGCTAAGCTCGGGTCAAACCCATAACAGCAATAATACCGGGGTGCTTCATGTCTCGCCTGCCGTTAATCGGCGTCACCGACTGCTCCGTGCAGTACGGTCTGCATGCTTATCACATCAGTGGCGACACGTCCGTCCGCAGCGCAGCCGACAGCCAGGCTCGCATTCTGCCAGCGATCTCTTTGTCCATGGCGGATCAGGCGCCGGCGTCCGATATTCTGGACGCGGGGAAGGGCATCCTCTTCAGCGGTTCTCCTTTCAATATAGATCTCTTTCCTGCTCCCGGCCTGCACCGCGCCCGTCGCCGTGCCCGTGATTCTGCACACCCTGGATGTGCACAGGAAATGCAACGCCAGCGTAAAGGGCAGGTAAGCTCCTCCTTCATTGTCGATGCGCGGTGCCAGGCGTAAGCCGGTACTGCGCGCAAACAAGCCCCCTTTAACGCGACGCCCCGTGCGTCAAACCTGCCTGACACGTGTCAGGAGACTCAGCCCAGAGGCATTTATGAGCAACAACCTCGACCAGCTCACCGATTGGTTGAAAGACCACAAGATCACAGAAGTCGAATGCATGATCGGCGACTTGACCGGCATCACCCGGGGCAAGATCTCGCCGACCAACAAGTTCATCGCCGAAAAAGGCATGCGCCTGCCAGAGAGCGTTCTGTTGCAGACCGTGACCGGCGACTACGTCGAAGACGACATCTATTACGAACTGCTCGACCCGGCCGACATCGACATGATCTGCCGCCCCGACCAGAACGCCGTGTACCTGGTGCCGTGGGCCATCGAGCCGACCGCCCAGGTGATCCACGACACCTACGACAAGCAAGGCAACCCGATCGAGCTGTCGCCGCGCAACGTGCTCAAGAAAGTCCTGAAACTCTATGCCGACAAGGGCTGGCAGCCAATCGTGGCGCCGGAAATGGAGTTCTACCTGACCAAACGCAGCGACGACCCCGACTATCCATTGCAGCCGCCGGTCGGCCGTTCCGGGCGTCCGGAAATCGGTCGTCAGTCGTTCTCCATCGAAGCGGCGAACGAGTTCGATCCGCTGTTCGAAGACGTCTACGACTGGTGCGAACTGCAGGAACTGGACCTCGACACGCTGATCCACGAGGACGGCACCGCGCAGATGGAAATCAACTTCCGTCACGGCGACGCCCTGTCCCTGGCCGACCAGATTCTGGTGTTCAAGCGCACCATGCGTGAGGCCGCCCTCAAGCACAACGTGGCCGCGACCTTCATGGCCAAGCCGATGACCGGCGAGCCGGGCAGTGCGATGCACCTGCACCAGAGCATCATCGACATCGAGACCGGCAAGAACGTGTTCTCCAATGACGACGGCACCATGAGCCAGCTGTTCCTGCACCACATCGGTGGCCTGCAGAAACTGATCCCGGAACTGCTGCCGCTGTTCGCACCGAACGTCAACTCGTTCCGCCGCTTCCTGCCGGACACCTCGGCACCGGTGAACGTGGAGTGGGGCGAAGAAAACCGCACCGTGGGCCTGCGCGTCCCGGATGCCGGCCCGCAGAACCGCCGGGTGGAAAACCGCCTGCCGGGCGCCGACGCCAACCCGTACCTGGCGATTGCCGCGAGCCTGCTCTGCGGCTACATCGGCATGGTCGAAGGCATCAACCCGAGCGCGCCAGTGGTGGGCCGTGGTTACGAGCGCCGCAACCTGCGCCTGCCGCTGACCATCGAAGACGCGCTGGAGCGTATGGAAAACAGCGCAACCATCGAGAAATACCTGGGCAAGACCTTCATCACCGGCTACGTCGCGGTCAAGCGGGCCGAGCATGAAAACTTCAAGCGCGTGATCAGTTCCTGGGAGCGTGAGTACCTGCTCTTCGCCGTCTGATACGCCAGGCGCGGTGGCCAGCCGCCGCGCCTTCACCGATAACAAGGAGAATTGGCATGACCAGCAACAACCCGCAAACCCGTGAGTGGCAAGCCCTCAGCAGCGAGCACCACCTGGCCCCGTTCAGCGACTTCAAGCAACTGAAGGAAAAGGGTCCACGGATCATCACCAACGCCAAGGGCGTGTACCTGTGGGACAGCGAGGGCAACAAGATCCTCGATGGCATGGCGGGTCTGTGGTGCGTGGCGATCGGTTATGGCCGCGATGAACTGGCGGATGCTGCCGCCAAACAGATGCGCGAACTGCCTTACTACAACCTGTTCTTCCAGACCGCGCACCCGCCGGCACTGGAACTGGCCAAGGCCATCGCCGACGTGGCGCCTGAGGGCATGAACCACGTGTTCTTCACCGGTTCCGGCTCCGAAGGCAACGACACCATGCTGCGCATGGTTCGCCACTACTGGGCGATCAACGGCCAGCCGAACAAGAAAGTCATCATCAGCCGCAAGAACGGCTACCACGGCTCCACCGTGGCCGGCGCGAGCCTGGGCGGCATGACCTACATGCACGAACAGGGCGACCTGCCGATTCCGGGCATCGTACACATCGCCCAGCCGTACTGGTTCGCCGAAGGCGGCGACATGACCCCGGAAGAGTTCGGGATCTGGGCGGCCAATCAGCTGGAAGAGAAGATTCTGGAAGTCGGCGTCGACAACGTCGGTGCCTTCATTGCCGAGCCGATCCAGGGCGCCGGCGGCGTGATCATTCCGCCAGACACCTACTGGCCGCGCATCAAGGAAATCCTCGCCAAGTACGACATCCTGTTCGTGGCGGACGAAGTGATCTGCGGTTTCGGCCGTACCGGCGAATGGTTCGGCAGCGATTTCTACGACCTCAAACCGCACATGATGACCATCGCCAAAGGCCTGACGTCCGGCTACATCCCGATGGGTGGCCTGATCGTGCGTGACGAAGTGGTGGCGGTGCTCAACGAGGGCGGCGACTTCAACCACGGCTTCACCTACTCCGGTCACCCGGTGGCGGCGGCGGTGGGTCTGGAAAACATCCGGATTCTGCGCGACGAGAAAATCATCGAGCGCGCCCATGAAGAAACGGCACCGTATTTGCAGAAACGTCTGCGCGAACTGAACGATCACCCGTTGGTGGGGGAAGTGCGCGGGGTCGGTCTGCTGGGGGCCATCGAGCTGGTGCAGGACAAGGCCACTCGCAAGCGTTACGAAGGCAAGGGTGTGGGCATGATCTGCCGCCAGTTCTGCTTCGACAACGGACTGATCATGCGCGCCGTGGGCGACACCATGATCATTGCGCCGCCGCTGGTGATCAGCAAGGCGGAGATCGATGAGCTGGTGACCAAGGCACGCAAGTGCCTGGACCTGACCCTCAGTGCATTGCAGGGCTAAGTGCTAGGCTTCGAGCGATGGAGCTGTTGCGCTGTCGCTCGGAGCAGTTGGAAAGGCTGGTCTTTTCTTGAAAGACCGCCTCGTATCTTGCCAGACTAGCCGCGGTTCCAGTTGTCCGGGTTCGGCCGCTGAACAAAGTGGTTCAAAAAAGAAAAATTTGGAGCATGACGCATGAAGGCATTAGGTAAAAAGCTTGCTGGCAAGACACTTCTGGCCCTGTCCGTCGCGGGCATGATGGCGGGCGCGGTTCACGCGGACGACAAAGTGCTGCACGTCTACAACTGGTCCGACTACATCGCTCCGGACACCATCGCGAACTTCGAGAAAGAGTCGGGGATCAAGGTGGTCTACGACGTATTCGATTCCAACGAAACCCTGGAAGCCAAGCTGCTGGCGGGCAAGTCCGGCTACGACGTGGTCGTGCCGTCCAACAACTTCCTGGCCAAGCAGATCAAGGCCGGTGTGTACCAGGAACTGGATCGCTCCAAGCTGCCTAACTGGAAGAACCTGAACCAGGACCTGCTCAAGGCCGTGTCGGTCAGCGACCCGGACAACAAGCACGCCTTCCCGTACATGTGGGGTTCGATCGGCATCGGCTACAACCCGGAGAAGGTCAAGGCTGCGCTGGGCGTCGACAAGATCGATTCCTGGGACGTGCTGCTGAAGCCGGAAAACATCGCCAAGCTCAAGGGCTGCGGCGTGAGCTTCCTCGATTCGCCGACCGAAATGCTGCCGGTCGCGCTGCACTACCTGGGCCTGCCAACCGACTCCCAGAAGAAAGAAGACATCAAGAAAGCCGAGGACCTGTTCCTCAAGATTCGTCCTTCGATCACCTACTTCCACTCCTCCAAGTACATCTCGGACCTGGCCAACGGCAACATCTGCGTAGCGGTCGGCTACTCGGGTGACGTGCAGCAGGCCAAGTCCCGTGCCGCCGAGGCCGGTGACAAGGTGAAAGTCAGCTACGCCATTCCGAAGGAAGGCGCTGGCAGCTTCTTCGACATGGTCGCCATTCCGAAGGATGCCGAAAACGTTGAAGGCGCCTACAAGTTCATGACCTTCCTGCAGAAGCCTGAAGTCATGGCCGGCATCACCAACGCCGTACGCTTCCCGAACGGTAACGCTGCTGCAACACCACTGGTAGAGAAAGACATCACCAGCGATCCAGGCATCTACCCGCCAGCCGACGTGCAGGCCAAGCTGTATGCGATCGCCGATCTGCCGGCGGCAACCCAGCGTGAAATGACGCGCAGCTGGACCAAGATCAAATCCGGCAAATAAGCCGGTTTGAAGCCGCAACCGCTGGCCGTCGCCTTCACCCGGGCGGCCAGCGGTGCAATTAAATGACAGAAAGTTTTGCTGGAACGGTTTTTCGAGGGTAAGTTGCGCGCCGGTTTTGTTGCCGGGCAACCGTGACTGTCATGCAGCGCGGGGCAACTTGGGCCCAACTAAATTAGAGGACCTCCACTTGCCTATTTTTTCTTCTTTGCGCAATGCCCTGCTGGCCGCTGCCGGCCTGACGTTCGCTGTCGGTGCCCAAGCCGCCGGTACTGTGCATATTTATAACTGGTCGGATTACATCGGCGAGACCACCCTGGCCGATTTCCAGAAAGAAACCGGGATCAAACCGGTCTACGACGTGTTCGATTCCAACGAAACCCTGGAAGGCAAACTGCTCGCCGGGCGTACCGGTTACGACGTGGTCGTGCCGTCGAACCACTTCCTCGGCAAGCAGATCAAGGCGGGCGCGTTCCAGAAGCTCGACAAGGCGCAACTGACGAACTACGCCAATCTCGATCCGGTGCTGCTCAAGCGCCTGGAACAGAACGACCCGGGCAACCAGTACGCCGTGCCGTACCTGTGGGGCACCAACGGCATCGGCTACAACGTCGACAAAGTGAAGGCCGTGCTCGGCGTCGACAAGATCGACTCCTGGAGCGTGCTGTTCGAGCCCGAGAACATCAAGAAGCTGCACAGCTGCGGCGTGGCGTTTCTCGATTCGGCCGATGAAATGATGCCGACCGTGCTCAACTACATGGGCCTGAACGCCAACAGCACCGATCCCAAGGATTACGAGAAAGCCACGGCCAAATTGCTGGCGGTGCGTCCTTACGTGACCTACTTCCACTCCTCGAAATACATCGGCGACCTGGCCAACGGCGACATCTGCGTGGCCATCGGCTTCTCCGGCGACATCTTCCAGGCCAAGCACCGTGCCGAAGAAGCCAAGAAGGGCGTCAACATCGCCTACGCCATCCCGAAAGAGGGCGGTGCGCTCTGGTTCGACATGCTGGCGATTCCGAAGGATTCGGCCAACGTCAAAGAGGCCCACGCCTTCATCAACTATTTGCTGAAACCTGAGGTGATTGCCCAGGTCAGTGATTACGTCGGTTACGCCAACCCCAACCCGGGTTCGGACAAGCTGATGGAGCAGTCCATCCGCACCGACGAAGCGGTTTATCCACCGCAGGCCGTCCTCGACAAGACCTATGTGTCGATCGAGTTGCCACCGAATATTCAGCGTTTGATGACCCGCAGCTGGACCAAGGTCAAGTCGGGTAAATAACGCGCAAACCATCCTGGGTTCGTCTTGCGTGGGCGAACTGCACTCTTTTTTTTCTGGGAGTTTCGTAAATGGCAGTTGCCTCCGGCGCCTATAAGAAAGCCCTCGAGGGCGACCAGACACCGAAACAGGTGCTGGTTAAAATCGACCGGGTCACGAAGAAGTTCGACGAGACGGTTGCCGTGGACGATGTGTCCCTGGAAATCAAGAAGGGCGAAATCTTCGCCCTGCTCGGCGGTTCGGGATCGGGCAAATCCACTCTGCTGCGGATGCTGGCAGGGTTCGAACGGCCCACGGAGGGGCGCATTTTCCTCGACGGCGTCGACATCACCGACATGCCGCCGTACGAGCGACCGATCAACATGATGTTCCAGTCCTACGCTCTGTTCCCGCACATGACCGTGGCGCAGAACATCGCGTTCGGCCTCAAGCAGGACAAGATCCCTGCAGCCGAGATCGACGCCCGCGTAGCCGAGATGCTCAAGCTGGTGCAGATGAGCCAGTACGCCAAGCGCAAACCGCACCAGTTGTCCGGCGGCCAGCGTCAGCGTGTGGCGCTGGCGCGCTCCCTGGCCAAGCGGCCGAAGCTGCTGCTGCTCGACGAGCCGATGGGCGCACTGGACAAGAAACTGCGTTCGCAGATGCAGCTTGAGCTGGTTGAGATCATCGAGCGCGTCGGCGTGACCTGCGTGATGGTGACCCACGACCAGGAAGAGGCCATGACCATGGCCGAGCGCATTGCGATCATGCACCTGGGCTGGATCGCCCAGATCGGCAGCCCGATCGACATCTACGAAACCCCGACCAGCCGTCTGGTCTGCGAATTCATCGGCAACGTGAACATCTTCGAAGGCGAAGTGATCGACGACGCCGAAGGCCACGCGACCATCACCTGCAAGGACCTCGACCGGCAGATCTACGTCGGCCACGGCATCAGCACCTCGGTGCAGGACAAGTCCGTGACCTACGCGATCCGTCCGGAAAAACTGCTGGTCACCGCCGAAATGCCGAACTGCGAATACAACTGGTCCAGCGGCAAGGTGCACGACATCGCCTACCTCGGCGGGCACTCGGTGTTCTACGTCGAACTGCCGAGCGGCAAGCTGGTGCAGTCGTTCGTGGCCAACGCCGAACGTCGTGGCGCACGTCCGACCTGGGGCGATCAGGTCTACGTGTACTGGGAAGATGACAGCGGCGTGGTACTTCGCTCATGAACATGCGCAAATTCAAACGCCGGCTCAATCGAATAATTCCCGGTGGCCGCCAACTGGTCATCGGGGTGCCGTTCATCTGGCTGTTCCTGTTCTTCATGCTGCCGTTCTTCATCGTTCTGAAGATCAGCTTCGCCGAAGCAGACGTGGCCATCCCGCCGTACACCGAGATCTACACCTACGCCGAGCAGAAGCTGCAATTGCTGCTGAACCTGGGCAACTACGCGATGCTCGGCGACGACGAACTGTACATCTCGGCGTACCTCGGATCGCTGAAGATGGCGTTCTTCAGCACGCTGCTGTGCCTGCTGATCGGCTACCCGATGGCCTACGCCATCGCCAGTGCCCGCAAGGAAGTGCAGACGGTGCTGGTGCTGCTGATCATGATGCCGACCTGGACCGCGATCCTGATCCGCGTTTACGCGTGGATGGGCATCCTCAGCAACAACGGCCTGCTCAACGGTTTCCTGATGAGCATGGGCTTGATCGACGAGCCGCTGCAGATCCTCAACACCAACCTCGCGGTGTACATCGGCGTCGTCTATTCGTATCTGCCGTTCATGATCCTGCCGCTGTACGCTAACCTGGTGAAACACGACACCAGTCTGCTGGAGGCCGCGTCCGACCTGGGTTCGAGTACCTTCAACAGCTTCTGGAAAATCACTGTTCCGCTGTCCAAGAACGGCATCATCGCCGGCTGCATGCTGGTGTTCATCCCGGTGGTGGGCGAGTTCGTGATCCCGGAGCTGCTCGGTGGTCCGGAAACCCTGATGATCGGTAAAGTGCTCTGGCAAGAGTTCTTCAACAACCGTGACTGGCCGGTGGCGTCCGCCCTGGCGGTGGTGATGCTGGCGATCCTGATCGTGCCGATCATCCTGTTCAACCGCAGTCAGGCCAAGGAAATGGAGGGTAAAGAATGAAGCGCTTCCGTTTCTCCAGCCTGATGCTGGTGCTCGGCCTGTTGTTCATCTACCTGCCGATGCTGATCCTGGTGATCTACTCGTTCAACGCCTCGAAGCTGGTGACGGTCTGGGGCGGCTGGTCGATCAAGTGGTACGTCGGCCTGCTCGACAACACCCAGTTGATGGGCTCGGTGGTGCGCTCGCTGGAAATCGCCTGCTACACCGCCGTTGCGGCCGTGGCGCTGGGTACGCTGGCGGCATTCGTGCTGACCCGCATCACCCGCTTCAAGGGCCGCACGCTGTTCGGCGGTCTGGTCACCGCGCCGCTGGTGATGCCTGAAGTAATTACCGGTCTGTCGCTGTTGCTGCTGTTCGTGGCCATGGCGCAGATGATCGGCTGGCCCCAGGAGCGTGGCATCGTCACCATCTGGATCGCCCACACGACGTTCTGTGCGGCGTATGTGGCGGTGGTGGTGTCGGCGCGCCTGCGTGAGCTGGACCTGTCGATCGAAGAAGCGGCGATGGACCTGGGGGCGCGGCCGTGGAAGGTGTTCTTCCTGATCACCATCCCGATGATCGCGCCGTCGCTGGCGGCGGGCGGCATGATGTCGTTCGCCCTGTCGCTGGACGACCTGGTGCTGGCGAGCTTCGTCTCCGGCCCGGGCTCGACGACCCTGCCGATGGAAGTGTTCTCGGCCGTGCGTCTGGGCGTGAAGCCCGAGATCAACGCCGTGGCCAGCCTGATTCTGTTGGCTGTTTCGCTGGTGACCTTCATGGTCTGGTTCTTCAGCCGTCGTGCCGAAGAAGCGCGCCGCAAGGCGATCCAGCAAGCCATCGAAGAAAGCGCTGCCGATTCGTGGAAGCAACCGGACGTGCGCCGGGCGCAGACGCCGGAAGCGGCTTAAGTCTGCAAACACAAAAACCTCGCGACCGGTAACGGCCGCGAGGTTTTTTATGCCCGTCAGGAAATCCACGGAGACTGGCGAATGACCTCGACGAAATTCATCGGCTTGAACCCCGGCACCTGATCTTTCAGCACATCGGTCTTCACATTGCCAAACGTGGTCTGCGGGCGATGACGCAAGCCGTCGGCAAACGCGCAGATGATGCATTCCTTGAAACCCTCGCCCCGTGGGTGCGCATGCACCACCGCCTCGCGCTGCACCGTGGTGAATGCCGCGTAGTCCATGCCCAGCACATCCATCTCGACACCCGCCGTCACCAGCGCCACGGTCGGACGCAAATGCTTCGGCACGCCCGGCGTGGTGTGCAGGGCGATCGACAGCCAGACCTGTTCGATGTCGTCGTCGCTCAACCCGTAAGGCTTGAGAAACGCGGCGGCTGCGTTGGCGCCATCGACTTCGAAGCGCTCGTCTTCGCTGCGGTGTCCTTCGACCAGACCCAGATCGTGGAACATCGCGCCGACGTACAGCAGTTCCGGATCGTAGGCCAGTTGCCGGCGTTCGCCGCTCAAGGCACCGAACAGAAACACCCGGCGCGAGTGGTGGTAAAGCAGATCGGATTCGATGTCGCGGATGTACTCGGTGGTGGCCCGGGCCAGGGCACTGTCGGGGATCTTGATACCGGCGATAGTCGTGGTCATGTTGAGCTTCCTCGTCGAAAACGCCGTTGCGGCGCTGATGGGGAAAGTCTGTTCTTGGGGGCAAACCCGGACAATCGATCCATGGCTGCGATCCTTGCCATTCCACCTGCAAATCGTGCCAGCTCGCTTCTGCGGCGCGGATTGGCTAGGGTTGGCGCTGATTAGCCATTCCCAGGGAGCCGACATCGCCATGAACAAAACCGTCGCCATCGTGGTGTTCCCCGGCGTGCAGGCACTGGACGTCAGCGGGCCCATGGACGTGTTCGCCGAGGCCAATCGCTTTCTGGCGGCGGAGGATCATTACCGGCTCGAAGTGATCGGCGTCGAGCGCGGGCCGATGGCGTGTTCCAACGGGCTGACCCTGAGTGCTCATCGGCATTTCAGCGACGTGCGGGAAGCTTATGACTTGCTGCTGGTGGCCGGCGGACCGCAGTTGCCGTTCCTGGATTTCGGTGAGGCGTTCGATGCGTGGTTGCGCGAGGCCTGCGGGCGGGCGCGGCGATTCGGCTCGATCTGCAACGGTGCGTTTATGCTGGCGCGTGCCGGGTTGCTGGAAGGGCGCACGGTTACCACTCACTGGAACGACGCTGAGGCGCTGGCGCAGTTGTGCCCGTCGAGCCGGGTCGAGGCCGATCGGTTGTATGTCGAGGACGGTCAGCTCTACACCTCGGCAGGTGTGACGGCGGGGATCGATCTGTCGCTGTACCTGTTGGCGCGTGACTACGGAGCCGAAGTGGCGCTGAGCGTGGCCAAGCGGCTGGTGGTGTTTACCCAGCGCTCGGGCGGGCAGTCGCAATTCAGCCCGTTCCTCACGCCTCACGCCGAACCGACGTCGGCAGTGGCGATGGTGCAGCTGTATGTGCTGGCCAACCTCACCGGCGACCTGACCATCGCCGACCTGGCGAATGCCGCGAACATGAGTGCGCGGAATTTCTCCCGGGTGTTTACCCGGGAGGCGAAAGTCACCCCGGCGGAATTCGTCGAACGGGCGCGGGTGGATGCGGCGCGGGTGATGCTCGAAAGCACCACGGCGCCGCTGAAGACTGTGGCGTATCAATGCGGGTTTCGCGATGCGCAACACATGCGCAGCGTGTTCAACCGCCGGTTGGGGGTGACGCCGCAGCAGTTTCGGTTGAATTTTGCGGCGATGGTTTGAGCTGAGGTTGGCTTGAGATCGCTACCCCCTCACCCCAGCCCTCTCCCGGAGGGAGAGGGGGCCGATTGGGGGGTGTTCGATAATTTCGCCGACCTGAAAGAGCTTTGTCGAATCCATAGTCGACTGGATCTTTCAAGTCGATGTATGACGTGGGACACCTCGGTCGGCTCCCTCTCCCCCCGGGAGAGGGCTGGGGTGAGGGCAGCTTTTAAGGCTCGGCGCGCTTTGGCAGCAATTTCAACGTACTCCGCGTATTCGCCGTCACCTCTTCATCACTGAAATGCGCCTGCACATACAGCCCGTCCACATACGCCTCCGCCTGATCGTCATAGTGGCTGTCGAACGGCACGCCGCTCTGGCCGACCGGGTTGATGGTCAGGCTGTGGGCCGGATCGGCGAAGTCCACCAGTCGCCGGGTCGACGGGCCGTAGGTCACCGGCCACGGTGCCGGGCCGATCTTCGCCGAGAGGTTGTTAGGCACTTCATGGGAGCCGGGGGCGGCAAACGGGCCGACGTTGAAAATCCGGTCCAGCGGCTTCTGCTGCCCCAACGGATGACCATGGGTCAGCGTGTGCGCCTTGCCCCATTGCCAGCCGGAAGCATCATCGCCGAGGGTCTGCTTCAGATGCGTGATGCTGGCCTGCCACGCGGTGCGCACGGTGTCGGCGCGGGTTTCCTTGCCCGGGGTGTTGCGGTTGTCCCACCACGGTGAATCGGCGTTCGCCGCCAGTCGCGGCAGCGCTGCGTCGAGCACGCGGGTCGACAGCAGGGTCTCGAACATGTCGTTGCCCAGCTCATCGCGCATCGCCGCGTCGGCCAGGTCGTAGAGGAACTGGTTGAACACCGTCGCGCTGACGGAATCCAGCGGGTAGTCGCCTTGCCACTGCGCCAGTTGCTCGACCAGTTTCAGCTGTGCCGGGTCGGTCACCACTTCACGCAATACCGGCAACAGCGGCGCCAGCACGCGCGGGCCATAACCGGTGGTGGTGCCCAGTTGCAGCTTCTGGTTGGCTTCGTTGTCCCACTTCACGTTCTTGTCGGCGAGCTGGCGGTTGAGCTGCTGGCCGCGGTCGGCGAGGTTGTAGTAACCGGGAATCTCCATGCCGGTCGGCGACACGGGCTGGAAGTTGGCCGAGACGATATAGCCCCGCGCCGGGTTCTCTTCCTGCGGGTTGGCGCTGAACGGGAAGTAGCCGTCCTTGTCCGCCTGATTGCTGCTGCCATCGAGGATGAACTCGGGTTTGACCCCGGCCGGCCGCTTGGGCAGCAGCGCCGAGGCCCACCAGGCGATATCGCCCTTGGCGTTGGCGTAGACGATGTTCAGCCCCGGTGCCTGCACCTTGGCTGCTGCGGCGCGGGCCTTGGCCAGGGTGTCGGCGCGGTTGAGCTGGTAGAAACCTTCGAGGATCGGGTTCGGCGTTTCGAGGAACGCCCACCACATGGCAATCGGGGTTTTCCCGGCGGCGCTGCCGAGGGCGTCGTTGACGATCGGCCCGTGGGGCGACTGACGCAGGGTGATAGTCACCGGGGCCTGGCCTTTCACCGCGATCTGCTGCTCGGTGCTGACCATGTCCGTCCACTGGCCGTGATACCAGACCTGATTCGGGTTGTCCGGATTGACCTTCTCGGCGATCAGGTCCAGGTCATCGTTCTGGAACATGGTCAGGCTCCAGCCGAAATCCAGGTTGTGTCCCAGGAACGCAAACGGCACCAGCGCCTGATGATGGCCGTAAAGTTCAAAACCCGGTGCCGACAGCTGCGCTTCGTACCACACCGATGGCACCGAGAAGCGGATGTGCGGGTCGCCGGCCAGCAAAGCCTTGCCGCCCTTGCTGCGACTGCCGGCAATCACCCAGGCGTTGCTGCCTTCGAACTGCGGCAGGCCGTTGTCGATCAGTGCCTGCTCACTGAGGCGGGCGAGGGCGTTCAGGTCTTTCCAGTCATCGGCAGCGAGGGCCGGTGGAGTGCCGGCACGGCCCTTGGCGAGCACGCCCTTGGGCTGCCAGTCGAGGTCGAAGACGTTGAGGTAATCGGCGCCCAGTTGATCGCGCACGTAGGTCAGCAGCGGTTCGGTGCGAAACGCGGCGGCGAAGCTGTAAGCCATGTAGCCGGCGACGCTGATGGTGTCTTCGGCAGTGAACGGCCGCTTGGGGATGCCCAGCACGTCGAACTCGACCGGGGCGGCGTGCGAGTCCTGATACTGGTTGATGCCGTCCAGATAGGCTTGCAGGGCCTTCCACGCCGGTGACTGCTTGTCGAGGCCGGCCACGTAACTGGCGGCGCGTTCGCGGATGCGCAGGCTGCGGAATAACTTGTCGGTGTCGAGCAGCTTCGGCCCCAGCACTTCGGCCAGTTCGCCACGGGCTAGACGGCGCATGGCTTCCATCTGGAACAACCGGTCCTGGGCGTGCACATAACCGAGGGCACGATAGAGGTCGGTTTCGTTTTCGGCACGGATGTGCGGCACGCCGCGCTCGTCGTAACGCACGGTCACCGAGCCTTGCAGGTTGCGCAACTCCACCTGGCCCTGACGCGTCGGTTGCTTGCTGTACACGTACCAGCCGCCGGCGGCGAGCAGGACAACGATGAGCAAGGCAAGAACGGTGAAGACGCGTTTCATGGTGACTCCTTGTGCATTCGGGATTGCCGCCCGTCGGGCTGCAAACAATTAGCACACGCCTCGTGTGCCGTGCATCGCTGTCCTTGAAATGTCCGGAATGCCTTACTTCGTCTCCACCGGCCACGGGCAGTAGCAACCGACCGCGAGCGTGTGGGTGGCATTCACCGGACGATCATCACTCAACGCCTGCAGGATCGGTTCAATAAAACTGTTGCTGGAGTTGCACGTCAGGCCTTCGCTGTACGGGCCGAAGTAAGCCAGTTTGCCGCTGCGATCCCAAATCGCCACGGCCGGGCTGGCGGGAATCTGTTCTGAACCGGGCAACACCGCGATGGTTTTCAACTGGCTCAGCGTGGCGGGTAACTGACCGTGGCTGCCGGTCTTCTGCACGGCGAAGAACTCCACGCCCTTGGGGCCGAACTGTTCGACCATCTCGGTCAGGTGCTGTTGATTGCCGACGTTGCATGGGCAGGCCGGGTCCCAGAAGTGCACCAGGCGGATATTGCCGGGGCCGGCGAGGTCGTCGGGCAGACGCAGCGGATCGCCGGAAAACACCGCGGTATGTTCGCTGAACGCCCGCAGGTAGCGGCCCTGAAACCAGTCGTACGCAGCCCACAGCACGCCGGCACACACGATGGCGAGCAGGCTGGCAAACAGTGCAGTGCGGTAGGGCGGGCGCATGGATTTGGTTCCTCGAGAGCGCGCTAGCTTGCCATGCTTGCTTCTACAGATGAATATCGCAGGCCGATAAAGTCTGTTTACCGTTCTGGAATTGCCCATGTCTGTTGCTTTCGATCCCGATCATCTGCGTGCGAGCCTCAAGCCGTTGGCCGAGTGGCAGCCGTTGTCCGAGGAGGCGAAGGCGTATCAGCGGTACTACCAGACCGACTTCCCGGAGCGCGATGTCTGGCGTGGCATGGGTCGCTTCGATGTCGATGGTTACGAACTCGTCAGCCATTGCTGGTGGCCGGCGGAAACGGCCAAGGCCACGCTGTTTCTGGTGCACGGTTTTTATGATCACACCGGCCTCTACCGGCATGTGATCGAGTGGGCGCTGGATCTGGGGTTCGCAGTGATTGCCTGTGACTTGCCCGGGCATGGTCTGTCGAGCGGGCCACGGGCGAGCATCCGCGATTTCTCCGAATATCAGGATGCGCTGCAAGGCCTGTTCGCCGAGGCGCGCTCGATTGCGTTGCCGCAGCCGTGGCACCTGTGCGGGCAAAGCACCGGCGGGGCGATCATTGTCGATCACGTGCTCAATCACGGTGAGAGCAGCCCGGCCCAGGGCCAGTTGATTTTGCTGGCGCCGCTGGTGCGTCCACGGGCCTGGGGTTGGTCGCAGTTCAGTTATTACCTGCTGCGGCCCTTCGTCCGGGGCATCGCCCGGCGTTTCAGCGAGAACTCCAACGACCCGGATTTCCTGCCGTTCCTGCAGGCCGATCCGTTGCAGCCTAAACGTCTGCCGACGGCGTGGGTCGGGGCGCTGTCACGCTGGATCAAACGGGTGGAATACGCGAAGAAAAGTCCGCGCCGGCCGCTGATCGTCCAGGGGCAGGCGGACATGACCGTGGACTGGCAGCACAACCTGCAAGTGATGAAATGGAAATTCGACCGGCCGCAGATTCTGCTGCTGGCCGAGGCGCGGCATCACCTGGCCAATGAAACGGCAGAGATGCGCGAGGAGTATTTCGAGTTCTTGAACAAGCGGATCAAGGGCCGTCATTCCCAGTGATCCTGATGGCCCTTTCGCGAGCAAGCCCGCTCCCACATTTAACCGTACTCATCCAGCATCAACTCGGTCGAATGTGGGAGCGGGCTTGCTCGCGAAGGCGGTCTGTCAGGTCATAAAAATTACTGGCTGAGGTTCGAGGTGCTTTGCCCCACGGCCAGCCCGGCACGAATCGCCGCCAGCGCGGCCTGATAGTAGGCCTTGCCTTCGGTGGATTCGGCGAAGGTCGCGAACTCTTCCAGTTCTTCATCCGACAGATCGCGATAAACGTACAGCAGCGTGTTGTTCAAGTCGGCACCGATCTGATCCATCAGACGCTGGCGTTGACCGTTCAACATGCCTTGCGCCTGACCGCCACCGAGCAGGCCGGGAATCATCGAACTCAAACTGTCCGCCGCCACACCGGCAATCGCCAGGCTGACTTCGGCACCGGCCTCGCGGGCGGGCAGGGCCTGGGCGAGGTGGCCGATGATCAGCAGGCGACTGTCGCTGGCCGGCATCTTCGGCAGGCCCTTGGCGTTTTTCGCCAATTGATCGCGACGGGTCGCCAGCAGTTCGGCGGCGACGATCTTTTTGCCCAGCGGTGACTGGAAAAACGACAAGGCCGGTTTCGGATCGGCGAGGTTCTTGCGCAGTTGCGCTTCGGCGCGTTGATCCACGGCCTGCGGAGCAAAACGCTGATTGCTGTTGTTCACCAACGCCTGAAACACCGCCGGCGGCAGGCTGCTCTGATAGCGCTGTTGCGCGGCACTCAGGGCGTCATTGAAATGCGCACGTTGGTCCGGCCAGCCGGCGACCTTGTACAACTGGTCGTGGCCGTCTGCCCAGGCGGGCAAAACGCAGAACATCAACAGTGAAAAAAGCAAACGGCGCATAGGGACTCCTGTCGGCAGCGGACTATTCTCCGTGCGGTGCCAGTACTTGTCGAGAATTCGTATCAAGCCGCCGCGTGGCTCTGTCGGAATTCTTGCCGCAGGCATACTATGCGCGCCATGCAAATATCCTCTGAACACCCGCTGCTGTTACGTATCGTCGACGACCTGGCCGAGCGTGGCTGGTCGCAGCAGAACATATTCCTGCCTGCGGATCTGACCCGCGCGCTGGCCGCCGAGTGCCGTAAACGTGAGGCCGAAGGTGAGCTGGCACCGGCGGGCGTCGGACGCGGGCCGTTTTCGGAGGTCCGCGAGGGCATTCGCGGCGACCATATCCAATGGATCGATCCCGGCCAGGCCGAGGCCAGCGACCGTTATCTGAACCTGATGGACAGCCTGCGCGAGGCCCTCAATCGCGGGCTGTTCCTCGGTCTGGAAGACTTCGAATGCCATTTCGCCCTGTACCCGTCGGGTGCGTTCTACCGCAAGCACGTCGACCGTTTTCGCGACGATGACCGGCGCATGGTTTCGGCGGTGATCTACCTCAACGATGGCTGGCTGCCGGAGGATGGCGGGCAGTTGCGCATGTATCTGGAAGGTGACCGGGTCCATGACGTGCAACCCACCGGCGGTTGTCTGGTGGTGTTCCTCTCCGGTGAAGTCCCTCATGAAGTGTTGCCGGCGCAGCGCGAGCGCTTGTCGCTGACAGGCTGGTTTCGCCGCCGTGGCAACGAGCCGTTCTGAGATGCAGAAGATCCTCGTCAGTCGCTGCCTGCTCGGCCATCGCGTGCGTTACGACGGTGGGGCCAGCGGGCCGTTCGATCTGCTGGAACAGTGGATCAATGAGGGACGCGTCGTACCGTTGTGCCCGGAAGTCGCTGGTGGTCTGCCGACGCCTCGGGCGGCGGCGGAGATTCCGGGCGGGCAGGGCAGTGAAGTGCTCGATGGCCTTGCAGCGGTGATCACCACCGAAGGCGAGGACGTCAGTGCGCAGTTTCTCGATGGCGCCCGCCAGGCGCTGGAGCTGGTGCAGAAACACGGGATTCGCGTGGTGGTGCTCAAGGCCAACAGCCCTTCGTGCGGGAATCTGCTGACCTATGACGGGACGTTCAGTGGGGTGAAGGTGAGTGGTGAGGGGGTTACTGCTGCTCTACTCAAGCGTCATGGTGTACAAGTCTTCAGTGAACTGGAGCTGGTTGAAGCAGCGGTGGCTTTGGAAATATTCGGCTGATCCGAGAGCGCTGCCCTCACCCCAGCCCTCTCCCGGAGGGAGAGGGGGCCGACCGCATTGTCTGGTGAGTTATATCGACCTGAAAAAACCAGTCGATTATGGATTCAGCAGAGCAACTTCAGGTCGGCGGATTTCTAGAGCATCCCCCAATCAGTCCCCTCTCCCTCCGGGCGGTCCGACGTTTCGGGAGGGTTAGGGTGAGGGGGGGGTCAAGGTTTCAACCACTTCTGCGACAACGCCTCCAGCCGCCCGTCCGCCCTGATCCGCTGCAACGCATTCTCCAGACTCGCCTGAAACGCCGGATTGCCCTTCTGAAACGGAATCGCCAGATCCACCGGCGGCCCGACCTTCGGTTTCTCTTCCGTCAGCGCCTGGACCAATACCAGCGGGCGGGGCTGTTCATCCTTTTTCGCCAGCAGATGCGCATTGACCTGCGTGTAAGGTTGGCTCACGTCGAAACGATCCTTGAGTTCCGGGGTCAGTGCTATGTGGTTGAGCGCGACGTCGTACTTGCCGCTTTCGACGCCCTGGAGCAGATCGGCTTCGTCGGTGACGATGAAGTCGGCGCGCACATCCAGCTCGTTGGCCAGCTGTTGCCCAAGCTCGACCTCGAACCCCGTGAGTGTGTCGCCGTCCTTGAAATTGAAGGGCGGTGTATTAGCCTCTAGGGCTATGCGCAACTCGCCACGGTCGTTGACGTCATCAATCAGTTCGGCGTGAGCCAGAGGGCTCAGAAGGGGAAGCAGGCAGATCAGGCCAGGCAGAAAACGCATGGTCACTCCTTTGAAATCATTGTCGCGGCCTGTTGGTCAGGCTCGCTTTGCTATGGTTGTCGAGTGCCTTCGACAACGAATGGTCATGAAGTTGTCATGACCGCGCGGATTTTACGGAAAAACTGGAGAAGAGAATGAAAACATTCATGTCACGTGCTGCTTTGGCTGGTTTGCTGATGGGCGTTTCGGTGCTGGCCAGTGCGGCCACGCCGGCGCCGAAGGGGGCCGAAGTGTTCATCGTTTCTCCCGAAGACGGAGCAAAGGTTTCGCAGACCTTCACCGTCAAGTTCGGCACCAAGGATGTCGCGCTGGCACCGGCCGGTGATGCCACGCCGAATACCGGTCACCACCATCTGCTGATCGACGCCAAGGAAATCGTTCCGGCCGGCGCAGTGGTGCCGACCGACGCCAACCACATGCATTTCGGCAAGGCCCAGACCTTCGCCGAGATCAAACTGGCGCCAGGCAAGCACACCCTGCAGCTGGAGCTGGGCGACAAGAACCACATGGCTTTCGATCCACCCGTGGTCTCGAAGAAAATCACCATCACCGTGGAATGATTTTTCCACCGGCATGAAAAAGGGAGCCCCGAGGGGCTCCCTTTTTTGTGGCTCAGCGCCGGATCAGAACAACACGCGGCTACGGATGGTGCCGTTGACGTGTTGCAGCTTCTCTTGCGCCAGCTCCGAGTACTCGGCGTCGACGTCGATCACCACGTAGCCGACCTTTTCGTTGGTCTGCAGGAACTGACCGGAGATGTTGATGCCGTTTTCGGCGAAGACCTTGTTGATCTCGCTCATCACACCCGGGATGTTCTCGTGGATGTGCAGCAGACGGTGCTTGCCAGGGTGAGCCGGCAGGGCCACTTCCGGGAAGTTCACCGACGATACCGAGGTACCGTTGTCGCTGTACTTGACCAGTTTCTCTGCCACTTCCAGACCGATGTTGGCCTGCGCTTCAGCGGTGGAACCACCGATGTGCGGAGTCAGGATCACGTTGTCCAGGCCACGCAGCGGGCTTTCGAACTCTTCGTCGTTGGAGCGCGGTTCGACCGGGAACACGTCGATGGCGGCGCCGATCAGGTGCTTGTCCTTGATCGCAGCGGCCAGGTGATCCAGCTCGACCACGGTGCCGCGTGCCGCGTTGATCAGGATGCCGCCCTTCTTGATGGCGCGGATTTCCTTCTCGCCGATCATCCACTGGGTCGCAGCGGTTTCCGGAACGTGCAGGGTGACGATGTCGGACATGCCCAGCAGCTCGTGCAGGTTGCCGACCTGGGTCGCGTTGCCCAGCGGCAGCTTGGTCACGGTGTCGTAGAAGAACACCTGCATGCCCAGGCCTTCAGCCAGGACCGACAGCTGAGTACCGATCGAGCCGTAGCCGACGATGCCCAGTTTCTTGCCACGGATCTCGAAGGAGTTGGCTGCGGACTTGATCCAGCCGCCACGGTGGCAGGAAGCGTTTTTCTCAGGGATGCCGCGCAGCAGCAGGATCGCTTCGGCCAGCACCAGCTCGGCCACGGAGCGGGTGTTGGAGTACGGTGCGTTGAACACGGCGATGCCGCGCTCGCGGGCCGCTTCCAGGTCGACCTGGTTGGTGCCGATGCAGAAACAGCCGACTGCCACCAGCTTCTTCGCGTGATCGAAGATCTCTTCGGTCAGTTGGGTGCGCGAACGAATGCCGATGAAGTGAGCGTCAGCGATCTTTTCCTTGAGCTGGTCTTCCGGCAGGGAGCCAGTCAGGTATTCGATGCTGGTGTAGCCCGCCGCCTTGAGGACGTCGACAGCCGATTGGTGGACGCCTTCGAGAAGAAGGAACTTGATCTTGCTCTTATCGAGAGAAGTCTTGCTCATCTGCGTAAACCTGTATCCCGGAGAAAAATGGCAGGAAATGGTCAACAGACATTGACCTTGACGACAAGAAAGCCGTCACCGCAGAACCGCCGTTGGGCACTGGCCTGCGGGGTCGGTATGCTAGCATAGCCGCCCCGCTAATCACTCATTCCTGCGACGTGAAGCGTTCTCAGGATGACCATGAATTGTTCGAGAGTTCTGTCGATGACCAATCCTGCCCTGATTGATGAACTGAAGACCCTGGTCGAGCCTGGCAAGGTCCTGACCGATGCCGACTCCCTGAACGCGTACGGCAAGGATTGGACCAAGCACTTCGCCCCGGCGCCGAGCGCCATCGTGTTCCCCAAGACCATCGAGCAAGTGCAGGCCATCGTCCGCTGGGCCAACGAACATAAAGTGGCGCTGGTGCCATCGGGCGGGCGCACCGGTCTTTCCGCCGCTGCCGTCGCCGCCAATGGCGAAGTGGTTGTCTCGTTCGACTACATGAACCAGATTCTCGACATCAACCTCACCGACCGCACCGCCGTGTGCCAGCCAGGCGTGGTCACCGAGCAGCTGCAGAACGCGGCCGAAGAACATCACCTGTACTACCCGGTGGACTTCGCTTCCGCCGGTTCCAGCCAGATTGGCGGCAATATCGGCACCAATGCCGGCGGGATCAAGGTCATTCGCTACGGCATGACCCGCAACTGGGTGGCGGGCATGAAAGTGGTCACCGGCAAGGGCGACGTGCTGGAACTGAACAAGGACCTGATCAAGAACGCCACCGGTTATGACCTGCGGCAGCTGTTCATCGGCGCCGAAGGTACCCTCGGTTTCGTGGTCGAAGCCACCATGCGTCTGGATCGTGCACCGAAAAACCTGACCGCGATGGTTCTCGGCACCGCCGATTTCGACTCGATCATGCCGGTGCTGCACGCCTTCCAGGGCAAACTCGACCTGACCGCGTTCGAATTCTTCTCCGACAAGGCGCTGGCCAAGGTCATGGGCCGTGGCGATGTCCCGGCACCGTTCGAGACCGACTGCCCGTTCTACGCCTTGCTGGAATTCGAAGCGACCACCGAAGAAGTGGCCAACAGCGCCCTGGAAACCTTCGAGCATTGCGTGGAGCAGGGCTGGGTGCTGGACGGCGTGATGAGCCAGAGCGAAACCCAGTTGCAGAACCTGTGGAAGTTGCGCGAGTACATCTCCGAAACCATCTCCCACTGGACGCCGTACAAGAACGACATTTCGGTCACCGTCTCGAAAGTCCCGGCGTTCCTGCGGAAAATCGACGCGATCGTCGGCAAACACTATCCGGATTTCGAAATCGTCTGGTTCGGCCACATCGGCGACGGCAACCTGCACCTGAACATTCTCAAGCCGGACAACCTGAGCAAGGACGAGTTTTTCGCCAAGTGCGCCACCGTCAACAAGTGGGTGTTCGAAACCGTCGAGAAGTACAACGGTTCGATCTCCGCCGAACACGGTGTGGGCATGACCAAGCGCGACTACTTGACCTACAGCCGCTCGCCGGTGGAAATCGAATATATGAAAGCGGTCAAGGCGGTGTTCGACCCGAACGGCATCATGAACCCGGGCAAGATCTTCGCGGTTTGATTGGCAATCCCTGATGAATCAATGAAGGCAGGAGTCGGTAATGAGCTATCAGCACCAGTATGTCGACGGTACGCGGATTCATTTTCCGCTGGGGAAAGTGGTGTGCATCGGTCGTAATTACGCCGAACACGCCAAGGAACTGGACAACCCGGTCCCTACCGAGCCGCTGCTGTTCATCAAGCCGGGCAGTTGCGTGGTGCCGCTGGAAGGCGGTTTCAGCATTCCGACCGAACGCGGCTCCGTGCATTACGAAGCGGAAATCGCCGTGTTGATCGGCAAACCGCTGTCGACCAAACCGAGTCGTGAAGAAGTGCTGGACGCGATCTCCGGTTTCGCCCCGGCACTGGATCTGACCCTGCGCGACAAGCAGGCCGAGCTCAAGTCCAAGGGGCTGCCGTGGGAAATCGCCAAGTCGTTCGACGGCGCGGCGGTGATCGCACCGTTCGTGGCCGGCAGCACCTTTGCCGACCTGACCGACATCGGCATCCGCCTGACCATCAATGGCGAAGTGCGCCAGGACGGCAACAGCAGCGCGATGCTCAACCCGATCGTGCCGATGATCCAGCATATGGCCGGTTGCTTCTCGCTGCAGGCCGGTGATGTGATCCTCACCGGCACGCCGGTGGGCGTGGGGCCGTTGAACGTCGGCGATGACATCGTGCTGGAACTGCCGGGCGCCAGTCGCTTCACCAGCAGCGTGCGCTGATCCGGGCATCGCGTTCCCGAGCGGGAGGTCGCCGGTTTGAGTTGAAAGTTCAAGCCGGCAACCTCCCGTTTTTTTGTTTTGTGATCGAGCCTGCAAAGACGCAGGGCAATCCGGCCATTTGCCGTTTTTTTCACATCTTGTCCGGATAATTCCGGTCATCCTGGCGTCTGAGCCGGCCTCTTTGTGCTATTACCCATAGCCTGAATTTTCGGAACGCGTCCTCTGATGTCATCTCAAACTCAGCTCAACCCTGCCCGTCGTTCACGTTTCGCCCTACGCTGGTATTACTGGCTGTTGCTGGTGGTCGCTGCCGCTTACGGTCTGGCGCATGCCATGCATTGGGATGACCGCGGCCTGCTCTGGGTGCGCGAGCGCTTTGAAAGCCCGACCGAGCGCAAGGAAAGTGTCTGGCTGCCGGACTATCGGGTGGTGATCGACGCCAAACTGTTGCCGGGTATGGAAAAGGACGAGGCTTCGGACCTGTCCTACGACCCGCAGTCCAAGACCCTGTTTTCGGTGATGGGCAAGAACCCGTTCCTGGTCGAGCTGACCTTGCAGGGCGACGTGCTGCGCAAGATGCCGCTGGTGGGCTGGAGCAACCCGGAAGGTGTGACCGTGCTGGGCAATGGTCTGGTGGCGATTGTCGATGAGCGAGAGCACATGCTGTCCATCGTCAAGGTCGATACCACGACCCGCGAACTGAAGCGCGACGATTTCCCGAAATACGACCTCGGCCCGTCGAAGGACCAGAACAAGGCCTTTGAAGCGATTGCCTGGGACCCGCGCAATCAACAGTTGTTGCTGGGCGAAGAGCGGCCACCGGCGCTGTTCACCTGGAAAAGCGACGGCAGCCAGACCCTCACCGGCGACAAGCAGAAACTGCCGAACGACGATCTGGACATCCGCAACCTCTCGGCGCTGGCAGTCGATCCGCGTACCGGGCATACCCTGGTGCTGTCCGCCGACTCGCACCTGCTGCTGGAGCTGGACGAGAAGGGCGAGCAAGTCAGCTTCATGACCCTGCTCGGCGGTTTCAACGGTCTGAAGAAAACCATTCCCCGCGCCGAAGGCGTGACCATGGACGAGCAGGGCACGCTGTACATGGTCAGCGAACCGAACCTGTTCTACCGCTTCGAAAAGCAGAAATAACCAGCCCGCCGCACCAAGGTTGTCGTTCCGGGCAAGTGGCCTTTAAGCTTCGATTCAGACAGGCGTGATATTTCATCCGCCTGTTTTGATCCCGAGCCCTGTCCGCATGCGTCGATTTGCCCGTCCCAAGCCACTTCTGATCATCCTTTCGGTGATTGCCCTGATCGCACTGATTGCGATCGGCCAATACCTGCGCCTGTTCGAGCGCGCCTGGTTCAACCTGCAAAGTCACTGGCAGCCCCACAGTATTGAAGCCATCAATCTGGATCAGTACCGGGTGGACATCGAGGCCCGGGTCATCGAGGGGCTGAACGATGACGTCTCCGCGCTGACCTACGATCCGGTGCGCAAGAGCCTGTTCACCGTCACCAACAAGAATGCCGAGCTGATCGAGTTATCGCTGGAGGGACAGATCCTGCGCCGTGTCGCGTTGATCGGCTTCGGCGATGCGGAAGCGGTGGAGTTCATCAACGCCGATACCTACGTCATCAGCGACGAGCGTCAGCAGCGTCTGATCAAAATCCATCTGGAGCACGACACCACGTTCCTCGATGCGGCGGACGCCGAGCAGATGACGCTCGGCGTGCACATGAGCGGTAATAAAGGGTTTGAAGGCCTGGCTTACGACTCGGTGGGCAAGCGTCTGTTCGTGGCCAAGGAGCGCGACCCGATGCTGATTTACGAAGTGCACGGCTTTCCGCACTTCAACCCGGAAAAGTCTTACGCAGTGCATGTGATCAACAACCCCAAGCGCGACGCCGGGATGTTCGTGCGTGACCTGTCGAGCCTGCAATACGACGAACGCAGCGGCCATCTGCTGGCGCTGTCGGACGAGTCGCGGCTGATTCTGGAACTGGATGTGGACGGGCGCCCGATGAGCACGATGTCGTTGAGCGGTGGCCGGCAAGGGCTGAAGAAAACCGTGCCGCAGGCGGAAGGCATCGCGATGGATGACGACGGGACGTTGTATCTGGTGAGCGAGCCGAATCTGTTTTATGTCTTCAGAAAGCCTGCGCAGAATTAACCAACACCACAAAACACTGTGGGAGCGAGCTTGCTCGCGATGAGGGAGGATCAGTCGCCAAACAAGTCGACTGACACACCGCTATCGCTAGCAAGCTAGCTCCCACAGGTTTTTTCATCTGCCCATAAAGTTGTGGGCAGGCTGGCTTACTCAGCCTTCAGGGTCTTCACACCTTCGCTGGTGCCCAGCAACAGCAGATCCGCAGGACGCGCCGCGAACAGGCCGTTGGTGACCACGCCGACGATCGCATTGATCTGCGCTTCCAGCTCCACCGGGTTGGTGATCTGCAGGTTGTGCACGTCGAGGATGATGTTGCCGTTGTCGGTCAGCACGCCTTCGCGGTAGACCGGGTCGCCGCCCAGCTTCACCAGTTGGCGGGCGACGTGGCTGCGCGCCATCGGGATCACTTCCACCGGCAGCGGGAACGCGCCGAGCACCGGCACCAGTTTGCTGCCGTCGGCGATGCAGATGAAGGTCTTGGCCACGGCCGCGACGATCTTCTCGCGGGTCAGGGCTGCGCCGCCGCCCTTGATCAGGTTCAGGTGTTCGTCGCTTTCGTCGGCGCCGTCGATGTAGAACTCCAGGTCGCTGACGGTGTTCAGTTCGTACACCGGAATCCCGTGGCCCTTGAGGCGCGCGGCGGTGGCTTCGGAGCTGGCGACCGCGCCATCGAACGCACCCTTGTGCCGGGCGAGGGCGTCGATGAAGCAGTTGGCGGTGGAGCCGGTGCCGACGCCAACGATGCTCTTGTCGTCGAGTTTCGGAAGGATGAAGTCGACGGCGGCCTGGGCCACGGCCTGTTTGAGTTGATCCTGGGTCATGCGGGCTCCGGAAGCGGGCAAGGTAAGAACGGAAAGGCCGGCATTATAGCCTCAAGCCGGGCTAAAACCTCTGGATTCGTGTGGTCGTGCGCCCGAAAGCCGGGTTAGACTCGTTGGCCCTGCCCAACCCGCTCAGTGATGCTTTCCGATGCTCGAACAGTACGTCAAGAAGATCCTCACCTCGCGCGTTTATGACGTTGCCGTAGAAACCCCGCTGCAGAACGCTCGCCAGCTCTCCGAGCGGCTGGGCAACGACATCTGGCTCAAGCGCGAAGACTTGCAGCCGGTGTTCTCGTTCAAGATTCGCGGCGCCTACAACAAGCTGACCCAGTTGAGCGACGAAGAACGCGCCCGTGGCGTGGTCACCGCGTCGGCGGGCAACCATGCGCAGGGCCTGGCCCTGGCGGCGAAAGTGCTGGGTGTGAAGGCGACCATCGTGATGCCCAAGACCACCCCGGAGATCAAGGTCGAAGGCGTGCGCTCCCGTGGCGGCAAAGTGGTGCTGCACGGGGATTCGTTCCCGGAAGCCCTGGCCTACTCGCTGAAACTGGTCGATGAAAAAGGCTACGTCTACATCCACCCGTACGACGATCCGCACACCATTGCCGGGCAGGGCACCGTGGCGATGGAAATCCTGCGCCAGCACCCGCAGCCGCTGGACGCGATCTTCGTGCCGGTGGGCGGCGGCGGCCTGATCGCCGGCATTGCGGCTTACGTGAAATACCTGCGGCCGGACATCAAGGTCATCGGCGTCGAGCCCGACGACTCCAACTGCCTGCAGGCAGCGATGGCGGCGGGCGAACGCGTGGTACTGCCGACCGTGGGCATCTTCGCCGACGGCGTGGCGGTGGCGCAGATCGGTCAGCACACCTTCGATATCTGCAAGGATTACGTCGATGAAGTGATCACTGTCAGCACCGACGAGATCTGCGCAGCGATCAAGGACATCTACGACGACACCCGTTCGATCACCGAACCGGCCGGCGCCCTGGGCGTGGCGGGGATCAAGAAGTACGTCGAACAGCGCGGCGTCAGCGGCAAGACTTTCGTCGCCATCGATTCCGGCGCCAACGTCAACTTCGACCGCTTGCGCCACGTCGCCGAGCGCGCCGAGCTGGGTGAAGGCCGCGAAGCGATCATCGCCGTGACCATCCCGGAAAAGGCCGGCAGCTTCAAGGCGTTCTGCGAAGCCATCGGCAAGCGCCAGATCACTGAATTCAACTATCGCTACAACACCGGCAGCGAAGCGCACATCTTCGTCGGCGTGCAGACTCACCCGGAAAACGATCCGCGCAGCGCGCTGCTGGCGAGCCTGACCGAGCAGGGGTTCCCGGTGCTCGACCTCACCGACAACGAACTGGCCAAGCTGCACATCCGCCACATGGTCGGCGGGCGTGCGGCGCAGGTGGTCGATGAAGTGGTGCTGCGCTTCGAGTTCCCGGAGCGTCCGGGCGCACTGTTCAACTTCCTCAACAAGCTCGGCGGGCGCTGGAACATCTCGATGTTCCACTACCGCAACCACGGTGCGGCGGACGGTCGTGTGGTCGCCGGCCTGCAAGTGCCTCACGACGAGCGACATCTGGTTCCCGCTGCGCTGGCGGAAATCGGCTACCCGTACTGGGACGAAAGCGACAACCCGGCCTATCAGCTGTTTCTTGGCTGAGCGGCTACGCTGATGGGCAGGCCATAAGGAAATTCGACAATGGAAACGTTAACTGCCCTGAAAACGGCGCACATGGTCGCCACCGTGGTTTTGCTGGCGAGTGCGCTGGGGCTGGGCGTCTGGGTTTTACTGGCCCGGCGCAAGGGTGATGCGACGGCGGGCAGCCGCACCTTGCAGCGGCCACGGGTGTTTGTCTGGCTGCTGATGGGCCTGGCGCTGCTGAGCATGCCGTTCACCGGCTGGTGGATGGTGCATCTGGTGGGCTGGCCGCTGGGGCAGACGTGGATACTGGCCTCCAGCGTGCTGTATACCGTGGCGGCGCTGGCGTGGTTCTGGCTGCTGGTGCGCTTGAACCGCTTGCGCAAGACGCCGGGCGGCGTCGGCAGGTTCAGCTTTGCCCTGGCGTTGTTCAGTTTTGTCTGCTTTGTGGCGATTGCCGGGTTGATGGGCGCCAAACCGGTTTAAGGCCCGGCACCCCACCTCGACATCAATCGCGCAGCGAGATGACCGACCAGCCACGTTTCTCGGCTTCGGCCCGCAGATTCGGATCCGGATCAACAGCGACCGGGTTCACCACCTGCTCCAGCAGCGGCAAGTCATTCATCGAGTCGCTGTAGAAGTAGCTGTCTTCCAGCGAATGCCCGGTCTCTTCCAGCCAGCGGTTCAGGCGCGTCACCTTGCCTTCGCGGAAGCAAGGCACGTCGGTGCTGCGCCCGGTGTAGCGGCCGTCCTGCATCTCGCACTCGGTGGCGATCAGGGTTTCAACGCCCAGGCGCACGGCAATCGGCGCGGTCACGAAACGGTTGGTGGCGGTGATGATCACCAGTTTGTCGCCGGCGTCGCGGTGCTTTTTCAGCAGCTCGACCGCTTTTGGCAGCATCAGTGGCTCGATGCAGTCGCGCATGAAGTCGCTGTGCCATTGCTCGAGCACGGCCATGTCGGTGCGGCCGAGGATTTCCAGACAGAAGTTCAGGTACGCGGCGTTATCCAGTTTGCCCGCCAGGTAATCCTGGTAGAACTCGTCGTTGCGCGCCTTGTAGGCGATCGGGTCGAGGAAGCCGCGTTCACACAGATAGTCGCCCCAGGCGTGATCGCTGTCGCCGCCCAGAAGGGTGTTGTCCAAATCGAATAAAGCCAGGCGCATTGCAGTTACCCGCTGAAAAGTCAGTAAAAAGGCCACAAGAATACGGTCTTTTCACAAGAGTGCACATAAGCTCGGAACCTTCGTTGCCGCCTTCACAAGCTTTGTGGAACAATGCGGCGACATGCGTTTGCGAGGTTGTTGCCGTGATCGACCCCGATGGTTTCCGTCCTAATGTCGGGATCATTCTGACGAATGACGCCGGACAGGTGCTATGGGCTCGCCGTATCAATCAAGATGCCTGGCAGTTTCCACAGGGAGGAATCAATCCCGAGGAGACGCCGGAAGACGCCTTGTACCGCGAGTTGAACGAAGAAGTGGGCCTGGAACGCGAAGATGTTGAAATTCTCGCCTGTACCCGGGGCTGGTTGCGCTATCGTTTGCCGCAACGTCTGGTGCGAACCCACAGCCAACCGCTGTGCATCGGCCAGAAACAGAAGTGGTTTCTCCTGCGCCTGATCTCCAACGAGCAGCGGGTGCGGATGGATTTGACCGGTAAACCGGAGTTCGATGGCTGGCGCTGGGTCAGCTATTGGTATCCGCTGGGCCAGGTGGTGACATTCAAGCGCGAGGTGTATCGCCGCGCTCTCAAAGAGCTTGCCCCGCGCCTTTTAGCGCGCGACTGACGACGGAGTTCGACCCCGAGCCATGCTCAATACGCTGCGCAAGATCGTCCAGGAAGTTAACTCCGCCAAGGATCTCAAGGCGGCGTTGGGGATTATTGTGTTGCGCGTCAAAGAGGCCATGGGCAGCCAGGTCTGCTCGGTCTATCTGCTTGATCCCGAGACCAACCGCTTCGTCCTGATGGCCACCGAGGGCTTGAACAAGCGCTCGATCGGCAAGGTCAGCATGGCACCCAACGAAGGTCTGGTCGGCCTGGTCGGCACGCGTGAAGAACCCCTGAACCTCGAAAATGCCGCGGATCACCCGCGCTACCGCTACTTCGCCGAAACGGGCGAGGAGCGCTACGCCTCGTTCCTCGGGGCGCCGATCATCCACCACCGCCGCGTCGTCGGCGTGTTGGTCATCCAGCAGAAAGAACGCCGCCAGTTCGATGAAGGTGAAGAAGCCTTCCTCGTGACCATGAGCGCGCAGCTCGCCGGTGTAATCGCCCACGCCGAGGCCACCGGGTCGATCCGTGGCCTGGGCCGTCAGGGCAAGGGCATCCAGGAAGCCAAGTTCGTCGGCGTGCCGGGCTCGCCAGGTGCGGCGGTCGGTACGGCGGTGGTCATGCTGCCGCCGGCGGACCTCGATGTTGTGCCGGACAAGACTGTCGACGACATCGATGCCGAAATAAAACTGTTCAAGAAGGCGCTTGAAGGCGTGCGCGCCGACATGCGCAACCTGTCGACCAAACTGGCCACCCAGTTGCGTCCCGAAGAACGCGCGTTGTTCGACGTGTACCAGATGATGCTCGATGACGCGTCCCTTGGTAACGAAGTCAAAACCGTGATCAAGACGGGGCAGTGGGCCCAGGGCGCACTGCGTCAGGTGGTGACCGACCACGTCAATCGTTTCGAATTGATGGACGATGAATACCTGCGTGAGCGGGCGTCGGATGTGCGTGACCTCGGTCGCCGTCTGCTGGCCTACCTGCAGGAAGACCGCACGACCAACATGGTTTTCCCCGACAACACCATTCTGGTCAGTGAAGAGCTGACCGCCACCCAGCTCGGTGAAGTGCCGGAAGGCAAGCTGGTGGGGCTGGTCTCGGTACTGGGTTCGGGTAACTCCCACGTCGCGATCCTGGCCCGGGCCATGGGTATTCCGACGGTGATGGGTGTCGTCGATTTGCCGTACGCCAAGGTCGATGGCATCCCGATGATCGTCGACGGGATCAAGGGCGAAATCTACACCAACCCGAGCGAAGTGCTGATCAAGCAATTCGCCGACGTGGTGGAAGAAGAGAAGCAACTGGCGCTGGGCCTCGATACCCTGCGCGACTTGCCGTGCGTGACCCTCGACGGTCACCGCATGCCGCTGTGGGTCAACACCGGCCTGCTGGCGGACGTGGCGCGGGCGCAGAAGCGTGGGGCCGAAGGTGTCGGTCTGTACCGCACCGAAGTGCCGTTCATGATCAACCAGCGCTTCCCGAGCGAGAAGGAACAGCTGGCGATCTACCGCGAGCAGCTCGCCGCGTTTCACCCGCAACCGGTGACCATGCGTACGCTGGACATCGGCGGTGACAAGGCGCTGTCGTACTTCCCGATCAAGGAAGACAACCCGTTCCTTGGCTGGCGCGGGATCCGCGTCACCCTCGACCACCCGGAAATCTTCCTGGTGCAGACCCGTGCGATGCTCAAGGCCAGCGAAGGCCTGAACAACCTGCGGATCCTGTTGCCGATGATCTCCGGCATCCATGAGCTCGAAGAGGCGTTGCACCTGATCCACCGGGCCTGGGGCGAAGTGCGCGACGAAGGCACCGATGTGCCGATGCCGCCGGTGGGCGTGATGATCGAGATTCCGGCGGCGGTCTACCAGACCAGAGAACTGGCGCGGATGGTGGATTTCCTGTCGGTGGGTTCCAACGACCTCACCCAGTATCTGCTGGCCGTGGACCGCAACAACCCGCGCGTGGCCGATCTCTACGACTATCTGCACCCGGCGGTGCTGCAAGCCTTGCAGATCGTCGTGCGTGACGCCCATGCCGAAGGCAAGCCGGTGAGCATCTGCGGCGAGATGGCCGGTGACCCGGCGGCAGCGGTGCTGTTGATGGCGATGGGCTTCGACAGCCTGTCGATGAACGCCACCAACTTGCCGAAGGTGAAGTGGATGCTGCGTCAGATCAACCTGAGCAAGGCGAAGGATCTGCTGGCGGAACTGATGACCATCGACAACCCGCAAGTTATCCACAGCTCGCTGCAACTGGCGCTGAAGAGTCTCGGGTTATCACGGATGGTCAAACCGCTCTGAACAGAAGATCGCAGCCTTCGGGCTGCGATTTTCAAAGATTGATCTCCACTTCCCCCAGATGCCCGCCGTACGGCCCGAAGCTGCGCTCCACCATCCGCCGCGTCCCGTCCGCCTGCACGATCAGCGCCGTACATGCCCGGGTTCCGTAACTCTGGCTGGCAATAAACACACTCGACAGCAACGACTCTGTCGCCAGCCCCACGCCGGTATCCGGCAGCTCGGCAAACGGCGCCGTTTGCGCATCCCCCAGCAGCGCGAGCAACTGCTCGGGTTGTGGATCATCCAGCACCGCACTCAATGCCGCCTTGGCCTTGAGCAGTTTCGGCCACGGTGTATCCAGTCCCGCGTTTGAAAGCCCGTAGAGGCCCGGCTGCAACATCACCGGTTCCGAAGAACGGGCGTTGAAATGCCACATCTCGTGGGCATTGCCCAGCAGCAGATTGAACCCGGCATACTCCGGAGAACGGGCGACAACGTCGGACAGATAGTCATCGATCGACAGGTTTCCGGTCAGAAACCCCGCCACCAGTTCACCCCGGGAGCGCCGGGCCGGAGGCTGATGCGGATCGCGGATGTTGGTCAGCGCGGCAAAGCGGCCGTTGGCGCCGAGGCCGAGCCAGGTGCCGCCGGCCTCCAGATCCCGTCCGGCATGGACGTGCGGCGACTCGGGCCACTGGGCCAGCGGCAGGCTGGGCCGGGCGTAGAATTCGTCACGGTTGGCCGCGACGATCAGCGGCTGGGCATGCCCCGGCCGCCAGGCGAAAACGATCAGGCACATAAGGTGGTCCTTGTGTGTTTTTTGCCCACTCTACGCAGACATCGTCCGTGCATCCATCGCCAGTGGAGCCGAAGGCCATGCATCCGTTACCATGCCGCTCCGGTTTTGGGATGCGCCTCTGGAGGCAGTCATGGAATTTCTGCTCTATCTGGCGCTGGGTGCCTGTGCAGGCGTACTGGCGGGGCTGTTCGGGGTTGGCGGCGGGATCATCATCGTCCCGGTGCTGGTGTTCAGTTTCACCTTGCAGGGCTTCGATCCGTCGATCCTGACCCACCTGGCCGTCGGCACGTCGCTGGCGACGATCATCTTCACCTCGGTCAATGCCGTGCGTGAACATCATCGGCGCGGGGCGGTGCGCTGGCCGATTTTCGCCTGGATGACCGTCGGGATCCTGCTGGGTGCCGGTTTCGGCGCGCTGACCGCTGAAGCGATCTCCGGGCCCAACTTGCAGAAGATCATCGGTGTGTTCGCCCTGGTGATCGCGGCGCAGTTGGCGCTGGACGTCAAACCCAAGGCCAGCCGAACGGTGCCGGGCAAACTCGGTTTGACCGTGGCCGGCAGTGTGATCGGCTGGGCGTCGGCGATTTTCGGCATTGGCGGCGGCTCGCTGACCGTGCCGTTCCTGACCTGGCGCAGCGTGCCGATGCAGCAGGCCGTGGCGACTTCGTCGGCCTGTGGCCTGCCGATCGCTTTGGCAAGTGCAATAAGTTTCATGATTCTGGGCTGGCATGATCCGTTGCTGCCGGCCCATAGTCTCGGGTTTGTGTATCTGCCGGCGCTGCTGGGCATTGCGCTGACCAGCATGGTGTTCGCCCGGATCGGCGCGCGGCTGGCGCACAAGTTGTCGCCGAAGTTGCTGAAACGGCTGTTCGCCGCTTTGCTGTTCTGCGTGGGGCTGAGCTTTCTGTTCTGAGGCGTCTGTTCCGAGCAGGCCACAATCCTGGCTTAATCCTGAGGTGGCAGCGTCGCCCGGGAATTTTGAAGATTTGAACTCTAACGAGGAGTCGCAATGCTGCCTTACCCGCAGATCGACCCGGTGGCCCTGGCCATCGGTCCGCTGAAAATCCATTGGTACGGCCTGATGTATCTGGTCGGCATCGGCGGTGCGTGGCTGCTGGCGTCGCGCCGGCTCAACCGTTTCGACCCGACCTGGACCAAGGAGAAACTCTCCGACCTGGTGTTCTGGCTGTCGATGGGGGTGATTGTCGGCGGGCGACTGGGCTATGTGCTGTTCTACGATCTGAGCGCCTACATCGCCAACCCGACGCTGATTTTCGAAGTGTGGAAGGGCGGCATGTCGTTCCACGGCGGCTTCATCGGCGTGATGCTGGCGGCGTTGTGGTTCGGCAAGCGTAACGGCAAGTCGTTCTTCCAGCTGATGGACTTCGTCGCGCCGATGGTGCCGATCGGTCTGGGCGCCGGGCGTATCGGCAATTTCATCAACGCCGAGCTGTGGGGCAAGGCCACCGACGTGCCGTGGGCCATGGTGTTCCCGCCGTTCAGCGACCCGGCGCAACTGCCGCGTCACCCGTCGCAGCTGTATCAGTTCGCGCTCGAAGGCGTGGCACTGTTCCTGATTCTCTGGCTGTTCTCGCGCAAGCCGCGTCCAACCATGGCGGTCTCGGGCATGTTCGCGCTGTTCTATGGCATCTTCCGTTTCATCGTCGAATTCGTCCGCGTGCCGGATGCGCAGCTGGGCTACCTGGCCTGGAACTGGCTGACCATGGGCCAGATCCTCTGCGTACCGATGATCATCGGCGGGCTGTTCCTGATCTGGCTGGCCTACCGCCGTGCCCCGTCGGCGCCGGTTGCACCGACAGCTTAAATATTCGAACCCCGGCGCAGTTGGCCGGGGTTCAAGGACACAGGTAACTCATGAAGCAATATCTCGATCTGGTGTCGCACGTCATCAACAACGGCACCAAACAGGCCAACCGTACCGGCGTGAACACCATCAGCTTTCCGGGCGCCATGCTGCGCTTCGATCTGCAGGAAGGTTTCCCGGCGATCACCACCCGCAAGATGGCCTTCAAGTCGGCCATCGGCGAGATGTGCGGCTTTCTGCGTGGCGTGAACAACGCCGCCGAATTCCGTGCGCTGGGCTGCAAGGTCTGGGATCAGAACGCCAACGAAAACGCCCAGTGGCTGGCCAACCCGTTCCGCCAGGGCGAAGACGACCTCGGCGAAATCTACGGTGTGCAATGGCGCAAATGGCCGGCGTACAAGCAGATCCCGCTGAGCAACACCGCCGCCATCGAACAAACCCTGAGCAACGGCTACAAGCAGATTGCCCAGGGCGAAGAAGACGGCCAGGCCTACGTGGTGCTGTACAAAGCCATCGACCAGGTGCGCCAGTGCGTCGACACGATCATCAAGGACCCGGGCAGCCGCCGCATCCTGTTCCACGGCTGGAATTGCGCCCAGCTCGATGAAATGGCCCTGCCGCCGTGCCATCTGCTGTATCAGTTCCACCCGAATGTCGAGACCAAAGAGATTTCTCTGACCCTCTACATCCGCTCCAACGACCTGGGTCTGGGCACACCGTTCAACCTCACCGAAGGCGCCGCGCTGCTGAGCCTGATCGGTCGCCTGACCGGCTACACGCCGCGCTGGTTCACCTATTTCATCGGTGACGCCCACGTCTACGAAAACCACCTCGACATGCTCAACGAACAGCTCAAGCGCGAGCCGTTCGCCATGCCGAAGCTGAAGATTTCGGATCGCGTGCCGGAGTTTGCTAAGACCGGTGTTTACCAGCCGGAATGGCTGGAGCTGGTAGAGCCGGGCGACTTCTCGCTGGAAGGCTACGAGCACCATGCGCCGATGACCGCGCCGATGGCGGTCTGACGAGCAATACGCAAAACCCCTGTGAGAGCGGGCTTGCTCGCGAAGGCAGTGTTTGAGTCGATAGAGATGTTGGCTGATACACCGCTTTCGCGAGCAAGCCCGCTCCCACATTTGGTTCTGAGTAAGTATCAATGGCCGTGACTGCGGCCCACATGCGAATGCTCGACCTCCGTCGCCACAACCCCGCCACTCACTTCCAGCCGCTGCAGGATCCCGCACTGATCCGCCTCCGGCCCCTCGCCACAGCGCTGGCGCAGGTCGAGTAGTTGCGTCTGCAATGCCAGTAACCCGTCGATCCGCGCCTTGACGTGCTGGATGTGCTCGTCGATCAGCGCATTCACGCTTTCGCACTGATCCTGCGGGCTGTCGCGCAAGGCGAGCAGGCTGCGGATTTCTTCGAGGGTCATGTCGAGAGTGCGGCAGTTGCGGATGAAGGTCAGGCGCTCGGCGTGGGCCTGGGTGTAGACGCGATAGTTGCCGTCGCTGCGGGCCGGTTCCGGCAGCAGGTTTTCGCGCTCGTAGTAGCGGATGGTTTCCACGGCGCAATCGGTCTGTTTCGCCAGTTCTCCGATCTTCATGACGGCAATCTCCAAAAGGGTGCTTGACCCTATAGTGGCTACAGGGTCTTTACTTGGCAACAGGCACCTTCATGGACGCGACCAATGAGCGATTCCCAGCACACCCACAAATCCCACGCGGGACACGACCACAGCCACAAATTGCAGCCTGTGCATAAACATGACCACGGCGCTGACTCCTGCTGTGCATCGAAAGCCGCAGCCCCGTCGCTGATTCAACTGAGCGAGGCGAAGAGCGCCGACGCCCGGTTGAGCAGTTTCCGCATCGAAGCAATGGACTGCCCGACCGAGCAGACGCTGATCCAGAACAAGCTCGGCAAACTGGCCGGGATCCAGCAGCTGGAATTCAACCTGATCAACCGCGTGCTCGGCGTGACCCACAATCTGCCGGACACCGCGCCGATCATCGACGCGATCAAATCCCTCGGCATGCAGGCCGAGCCGCTGGAGGCGGGCGTTGATGCCCCGGCCGCCGTCCCGGTGAAAAAACACTGGTGGCCACTGGCGCTGTCCGGCGTCGGTGCGCTCGCTGCCGAAGTGATCCACTTCACCAGCGCCGCGCCGACCTGGGTGGTGGCGATCATCGCGCTGATTTCGATCCTCAGCGGCGGCCTCACCACGTACAAGAAGGGCTGGATCGCCCTGAAGAACCGCAACCTCAACATCAACGCCCTGATGAGCATCGCCGTGACCGGTGCGGTGTTGATCGGCCAGTGGCCGGAAGCGGCGATGGTGATGTTCCTGTTCACCGTGGCCGAGCTGATCGAAGCACGCTCGCTGGATCGCGCACGCAACGCCATCAGCGGTTTGATGCAGATGACGCCAGAACAGGCGACTGTGTTGCAGGCGGACGGCAACTGGGTCGAACTGGATGTGAAAAGCATCGATCTCGGCGCCCGCGTGCGGGTGAAACCCGGTGAGCGCATCGCGCTGGACGGTGAAGTCGTCAGCGGCAGTTCGACTATCGATCAGGCGCCAATTACCGGCGAGAGTCTGCCGGTGGAAAAAACCGTCGGTGACAAAGTCTTCGCGGGCACCATCAACCAGGCCGGTTCGCTGGAATACACAGTGACCGCAGCGGCGAACAATTCCACCCTGGCGCGGATCATCCACGCCGTGGAACAGGCGCAAGGCGCACGGGCGCCGACCCAGCGCTTCGTCGATCAGTTTTCGAAAATCTACACCCCGGTGGTCTTCGTCCTGGCGCTGGCCGTGGCGATCATTCCGCCGCTGTTCATGGGCGCCGCGTGGTTCGACTGGATCTACCGCGCGCTGGTGCTGCTGGTGGTCGCTTGCCCGTGCGCACTGGTGATTTCCACCCCGGTGACCATCGTCAGCGGCCTCGCCGCAGCGGCGCGCAAAGGCATTCTGGTCAAGGGCGGCGTGTATCTGGAGGGTGGTTTCAAGCTCGACTATCTGGCCCTCGACAAGACCGGCACCATCACCCACGGCAAACCGGTGCAGACCGATTACCTGTCCCTCGACCCGACCGCCGACGCCACAGCCCCGGCCATTGCCGCCGCGCTGGCCGGGCGCTCCGATCACCCGGTGTCGCTGGCCATCGCCAATGCCGCTGTGGATAAAGGTTTTGCCACGTTGGTTGTGGATAACTTCGAAGCGCTGGCCGGGCGCGGTGTGAAAGGTGAGGTCAACGGTCAGGCCTACCATTTGGGCAATCACCGACTGGTGGAAGAACTGGGCCTGTGCTCGCCGCAACTGGAAGAAAAACTGTTCGCGCTGGAGAAACAGGGCAAGTCCGTGGTGTTGCTGCTCGACAGCTCCGGCCCGCTGGCACTGTTCGCCGTGGCCGACACCGTCAAGGAAACCAGCCGCGAGGCGATCCGCCAGTTGCACGACCTGGGCGTGAAAACCCTGATGCTGACCGGCGACAACGTCCACACCGCGCAGGCGATTGCGGCGCAGGTCGGCATCGATCAGGCCAAGGGCGACCTGCTGCCGACCGACAAATTGCAAGCCATCGAAGACCTGTATGCGCAGGGCCGACGGGTCGGCATGGTTGGCGACGGCATCAACGATGCGCCAGCACTGGCTCGGGCCGAGATCGGTTTTGCGATGGCGGCGGCCGGCACCGATACAGCGATTGAAACCGCCGATGTCGCCCTGATGGACGACGATCTGCGCAAGATTCCGGCGTTCATCAGCCTGTCCCGCAACACGGCCAGCATCCTGAAACAGAACATTGCGTTGGCTTTGGTGATCAAGGCTATCTTTCTTGGGGTAACCTTCGCCGGGCTCGCCACCATGTGGATGGCGGTGTTTGCCGACATGGGCGTGAGCCTGCTGGTGGTGTTCAACGGTTTGCGCCTGTTGCGCAAATAGAGGAAGAGGGACAGTTGTGCTGAGTGCCGAGCTGAAAGCGTTTTACATGGTGGCCCGTCTGGGCAGCATTACGCTGGCGGCGAAAAAGCTCGGCCTCAGCCAACCGACCGTGACCACCCAGATCCGCAATCTGGAAAGCCAGTATTCGGTGGAGCTGTTCTACCGTGGTGGCCGCCGCCTGAGTGTCAGCGATGAAGGCGCGCGGCTGTTGCCGATGGTCAAGGCGCTGTTGCAGCAGGAGGCCGATATCGAGTTCTTCCTGCGCAACAGCGGCCAGGTTCAGGGCACGCTGCGCATTGCTGCCACCGCACCGTATTACATCCTCGATCTGGTGAAGACCTTCCGCGAGCGCCTGCCGCAGGTGGAAGTGTCGGTGGAAATCGGCAATTCACAGCAAGTGCTCGAAGCGCTGGAGGACTACCGGGTGGATGTCGCGGCGTCGTCGCAGTTGCTCGACGATGCGCGGCTGATCCGCCGGGTGCTCGGCAGCGATCCGCTGGTACTGGCGGTGCATCGCAATCATCCGCTGGCGGCGCACGACCATGTGACGCTGAGCGCGCTGGCCGGGCATACCCTGTTGATGCGCGAGCCGGGCTCGACCACCCGTCGCCTGACCGAAGAGTTGCTGGCCGGTGCAGGAGTCAGTTTCGGCCCGTTGCTGGAGATCGGTAGCCGCGAGTCGATCCGCGAGGCGGTGCTGCGCAACATCGGCATCAGCATCATTGCCCGCCAGGAAGTGCCGCACGATCCGCAGTTGCGGGTGCTGACCCTGGAGAATGCGCCGCAGATTCCCGAATACCTCTACTGCCTCAAGGAACGCAAGAACGCCCGGTTGCCGGCGGCGTTTCTCGGGCTGGCGCAGGAAATGTCTCCGGCCTGAGATCTCCAGTGCCTGTTCAGGCCTCATCGCTAGCAGGCTAGCTCCCACACTGGATCTTCAGTGAATACAAATGTTGTTAGCACCCGGCTCCCCTGTGGGAGCTAGCCTGCTAGCGATGGCGGCAACCGGGACAACGGATAACCTCAAATCTGCCAATACCACTATCGGTCGTTTTTGCCTCGTTGCCATATGACCGACGCATTACAACTCTAGGATTCGTCTCATCTGCTTGATGAGGCCTGTCCATGAACCCTGCAATCGCAACTGCCCTGACCAACCCCGGCGCACCGATGAAAGTGCGCGGCGTGCAGAAGCGCTTCGGCGCCTTCACGGCGCTGGATAACGTCTCCCTCGATGTCGCGGCCGGTGAGCTGGTGTGCCTGCTCGGCCCGTCGGGTTGCGGCAAGACCACGCTGCTGCGTTGCATTGCCGGTCTGGAAAAACAGGACAGCGGCGAGTTGTACCTCGGTGATCGCGATGTTTCCCACCTCGCGCCCCAGGCCCGGGACTACGGGATCCTGTTCCAGTCCTACGCGCTGTTCCCCAATCTGACCGTCGAAGCGAACATTGCTTACGGCCTCGCCGGCAGTGGTCGCGATGAAGTACGCCGTCGCGTTGGTCAGATGCTGGAACTGGTCGGCCTCAGCGGCAGTGAGAAAAAGTACCCGGGCCAGTTGTCCGGCGGCCAGCAACAACGTGTGGCGCTGGCCCGTGCCTTGGCGCCGGCGCCGTCGCTGCTGTTGCTCGACGAACCGATGTCGGCCCTCGATGCCCGGGTCCGCGAGCATCTGTGCACCGAGCTGCGCCAGCTGCAGCGCAACCTCGGCATCACCACGCTGATGGTCACCCACAATCAGGACGAAGCCATGCTGATGGCCGACCGCATCGCCGTGATGAACAACGGCAAGGTCGAGCAATACGCCACCCCGCAGGAAATCTACAACCGCCCGGCCACGCCGTTCGTGGCCGAGTTCGTCGGCCAGGGCAACTGGCTGCCGTTCCAGCGCAGCAGCGACAGCCACGCCAAGGTCGGCGGGATGAACCTGCGTCTGGCCGACGGCAGCGTCCACAGCCCGTCGGGCCGGCTGTTCTGCCGCCCGGAAGCGATCAACGTCAATCCGCTGGTGCACGAAGAAAACCTGTTCCCGGCCAAGGTCCGCGAGATCACTTTCCTCGGCAACCGCTGCCGCATGAGCTTCGAACTCGATCAATTGCCCGGTCATGCCTTGCTCGCCGAACTGGCGCCGGAAGCCATGCCGCGCCTCGGCGCCCAGCAGATCATGGTCGCCTTGCCGCCACGCAGCCTGCAGGTGTTTGCCTGATGAACAGCAACCTCGCACTGCCGCTACCGCAAAAGCAGGCGCGGCAGGTATCCGGGGCCGAGGTCGGTGACCGGATCTTCGTCCTCGGCGGCAAACTTCTGCTGCTGGTGTTGCTCGGTGTGGCGGTGCTGTTGCCTTTGCTGGCGATCTTCTGGCGTGGCTTCAGCAGCGAAGCCGGGCAGGGCGGCGGCTGGCTCGCCGCGAAGGAGCTGGTGACCAGCGACAATTTTCACTGGCTGCTCGGTAACAGCCTGAAAGTTTCCCTCAGCGTGGCGGCGATCGTCGTACCGCTGGCCTACCTGTTTGCCTACGCCTTGCAGCGCACGTTGATTCCGGCAAAAGGCATCTGGCGCGGGATTTCGCTGCTGCCGCTGATGGCGCCGTCGATGCTGCCGGGGATTGCGCTGGTGTATCTGTTCGGCAATCAGGGCATGTTGCGCGGGCTGCTGTCGGACAATATCTACGGTTTCTGGGGAATTGTTCTGGGTGAGGTGATCTACACCTTCCCACACGCCTTGATGATTTTGCTGTCAGCCCTGTCGCTGGCGGATGCGCGACTGTTCGACGCCGCGTCGAGCATGGGTGCCAGTCCGGCGAAGGCCTTTCGCAGTATCACCTGGCCGGCGACGCGCCAGGCTGTGTTCGCCGCATTCTGTCTGGTGTTCACCCTGACCATCACCGATTTCGGTGTGCCGGTAGTGGTCGGTGGCGACTATCAAGTGCTGGCGCTGGAAGCCTACAAAGCGGTGGTCGGCCAGCAGCAATTCGGTCGCGGCGCGTTGATCGGCATGGTTCTGCTGCTGCCGGCACTGTTCAGCTTCGGTGTCGATGCCTGGTTGCGTCGGCGGCACGGTGACTCCATGAGCGGCCGCGCCCAGGTGTTCAAACCGGCGCCGTCGAAGAAGCGCGACGCCTGTTATCTGGCCATCGTCCTGCTGATCAGCGCGGCGTTGCTGCTGGTGTTCGGCATGGCGGTGTTCTCGTCGCTGGTGAAGTTCTGGCCGTACAACCTGTCGCTGTCGCTCAATCACTATCAGTTCAACGAAACCGCCGGCGGTGGCTGGCTGGCCTACGGCAACAGTCTGAAAATGGCGCTGGGCACGGCGTTGATCGGCAGCGTGCTGATCTTCACCGGCGCTTACCTGATGGAAAAGACCCGCAGCCAGCGCGGCCTCAATCTGACACTGCGCATGCTCAGTTTCGTACCGATGGCGGTGCCGGGGCTGGTGCTGGGTCTGGGTTACGTCTTCTTCTTCAACCTCACCGGCAACCCGCTGCACGTGTTGTACGGGACCATGACCCTGCTGATCGTCTGCACCATTGCTCACTATCTGACCACTGCGCAGATGACCGCCACCACCGCGTTGCGCCAACTCGACGCCGAGTTCGAAGCCGCCGCGCTGTCGCTCAAGGCGCCGCTGTACCGGCATTACCTGCGGGTCACCGTGCCGATCTGCCTGCCGGCGCTGCTGGATATCGTGCGCTACCTGTTCGTCTCGGCCATGACCACTGTTTCCGCCGCGATCTTCCTCTACAGCCCCGACACCATCCTCGCGGCGGTGGCGGTATTGAACATGGATGACGCCGGCAACGTCGGCGGCGCGGCGGCGATGTCGACCCTGATTCTGTTCACCTCGGCGGGCGTGTCCTTGCTGCTGGCGTGGGCTTCGCGCGGCTTGCTGCGCCGTTCCCAGGCCTGGCGGCAAACGGCGCCCGGTCACTGATCCACGACTTGTCCCTTTAGCCTCAACTCACCTACAGGAAAACGATCATGTTCAAGCCTATGGCCCTGGCCGCTGCTGTGCTCGCTACTTTCAGCCTGAATGCCTTCGCGGCAAAAACCGAGTTGACGGTGTACACCGCCCTCGAAGCCGAACAGCTGACCGCCTACAAGGCTGCGTTCGAAAAGGCCAACCCGGACGTCGAGATCAAGTGGGTACGTGATTCCACCGGGATCATCACCGCCAAACTGCTGGCCGAAAAGGATCGCCCGCAGGCTGACGCGGTATGGGGCCTGGCCGCTTCGAGCCTGGCGATCCTCGACCAGCAAGGCATGCTGCAAAGCTATGCGCCGAAGGATCTGGGCAAGATCGGCGCGAACTATCGCGACGCCGCCAACCCGCCAGCCTGGGTCGGCATGGACGTCTGGGCCGCGACCATCTGCTTCAACACCGTCGAGGCCGAGAAGCAGGGCCTGACCAAACCGGTGAGCTGGCAGGACCTGACCAAGCCTGAGTACAAAGGCAAGATCGTGATGCCGAACCCGGCCTCGTCCGGCACCGGTTTCCTCGACGTCAGCGCCTGGCTGCAAACCTTCGGCGAGAAGCAGGGCTGGGCCTATATGGACGGTCTGCACCAGAACATCGGCCAGTACGTTCACTCCGGTTCCAAGCCTTGCAAACTGGCGGCCGCTGGCGAATTCCCGATCGGGATTTCCTTCGAGTACCCGGCCGTTCAGCTGAAGCGTCAGGGCGCGCCGCTGGACATCATCCTGCCGAAGGAAGGCCTTGGCTGGGAGATCGAAGCGACTGCCGTGATCAAAGGCACTCCGCATGAAGAAGCCGCGAAGAAACTGGCCGACTTCTCCGCCAGCGTCCCGGCGATGGACCTGTACAAGGAAAACTTCGCCGTCCTCGCCCAGCCGGGCATCGCCAAGCCGCAGACCGAACTGCCGGCCGACTACGAACAGCGCCTGATCAAGAACGACTTTGCCTGGGCCTCGAAGAACCGCGACGAGATCCTGACCGAATGGCGCAAGCGCTATGACGGCAAGTCCGAGAAAGTTGCTGCCAAGTAAGATCTTCATCGACTGACAGGGCCCCATCGCGAGCAGGCTCGCTCCCACATTGGATCTTCAGTGAACGCAAATTCTGTGTGCACCAAAAATCCCCTGTGGGAGCGAGCCTGCTCGCGAAAGCGGTCTCTCATTCAGAGCACTTCTCAATGACACAACACAAAGACTTGCTGATCGTCGGCGCCGGCATCCTGGGTCTGTCCCACGCCTATGCCGCCGCCCGGCGCGGTCTCAAGGTCACGGTTTTCGAGCGCACGGCCACGCCAATCGGCGCATCGGTACGCAACTTCGGCCAGGCTCTGGTCACCGGCCAGCCACCGGGCCCGATGCTCGAACTGGCCAAGGCCAGCCGCGAAATCTGGGGCCAGTGGGCGCAGCTCGCCGGCCTGCAACTCAAGCGCAACGGCTCGTACCTGTTCGCCCGCACCAAGGCCGAAGAACATTTGCTCGAAGCCTTCTGTGCCGGGCGCGCCGTGGAGCACGACTACCGCGTCGAGCTGCTGCGCGGTGCCGCATTGCGTGATCTGTATGGCGGCCAGTTCAGCCATCACCGCGCCGCGCTGCACGGGGTGGACGATCAACAGCTGTATTCCCGGGAGGCGATTCCGGCGCTGATCGAATACCTGCGCCGCGAACTTGGCGTCGAGTTTCACTTCTCGACGCTGGTGCGCGATGTCGAGCCGGGGCGTCTGCAAAGCACCGCCGGGATCTTCACCGCCGAGCAGATCATCGTCTGTTCCGGCCACGATTATCAGACACTGCTGGCCGAGCCGATTGCCGCCCTCGACCCGCAAATCTGTCGCCTGCAAATGCTCCGCGCCCGGCCGCAGATCGACCTGAACCTGCAACACGCCTTGCTCACCGGCCTCAGCTGCGTGCATTACGGCGCTTTCGCTGACTTGCCGGAAGCGGCGGCGGTGCAGGCGCAGATCCTGCGCGAGCAACCGCACCTGCAGGAAAACGGCATTCACCTGCTGATCAGCCCGACGCCTTACGGCGAACTGATCATCGGCGACTCGCACCATTACGGCAGCGATCCGTCGCCGTTCAACGCCGAGCAGGTCGATAACTGGATGCTCGAACTGGCCGAACAGACCCTCGGCTGCAAGGTGCAAGTGGTCGAGCGCTGGCAGGGTGTCTATGGTTCCCGGGGGCCGGGGCCGTTTTCGTTCCTGCGTCCGGCGCCGGGGCTGAGTGTGGCGCTGATGCACAGCGGCGTCGGCATGAGCGTCGGCCCGGCCATGGCCGAGCGCAATGTTGCACAGCTTTTTGGAGAGCATTGATGTTGAGTCACGAGCAAGTCATTGACCGGGTGTTCGGCCTCTATGAGCGCTTCGGCGCCAGCGACTACATCGGCGAACCGGTGTCGCAGATCGAGCACATGTCCCAGGCGGCGCAACTGGCCATCGCCGAAGGCTTCGACGACGAAGTGGTGCTCGCCGCGTTCTTCCACGACATCGGTCACTTGTGTGTCGAAGGCGCGGAGAACATGGGCGGTTACGGTGTGGTCAGCCACGAACGCCTCGGTGCCGACTATTTGCGTGAAGCCGGATTCAGCGAGCGCCTGGCGCGGCTGGTGGAGTATCACGTCCAGGCCAAGCGCTATCTGACGCTCCGGGAGTCGGGTTATTACGAACGCTTGAGCGAAGCCAGCCGCCGCACCCTGGAGTATCAGGGCGGGGTGATGACCGAGGCTGAAGCCGATGCGTTCGAGCAGGATCCGCTGTGCGCCGTCAGTCTGCGGATGCGCCAGTGGGATGAGCTGGCGAAGGAGATGGCGGTGCCGGTGATGGATCTTGCGGTGCTGAAGCACAAGGCTTTTACCGTGCTGTCACGCGAAGCGCGCTGAACCTTCTTACGCCAAACCGGGAAACGGTGCATGGCGCGTGTTGCCCCTTCGGCCCAGACTGGTTTTTTGCCGAAGGAGCGCACGGATGCGTTTTTTGAAAGTGATTGCTCGGGATCGATCCGGCAGCGGCGCAGGGGACAGTGCCCAGCTGCGCTTTCATGACAGTGAACAGGATTGGCGCGAAGCCTCTGCCCGTGAAGTCGCGCAACTGCGCAGCTTCACCCGAACCTATCTGAAATGTGCCTGGTTCAACGCGGCCGACGAGGACACGCGACATCTGCGGATCTTCGCTCTGAACCCCGGTAGCGATGGAACGCCGGAATCAGTGAGGCTGCACTTTCATCAGGGCGAAACCATCGCTTACAAGGCCGCCGTCCACGACCTGGATAACGATGGCCGCTTCGAGGTCGTCCTGAGTTCGGACGTCGACAACGACGGGCGCGCCAATCGCACCGATCGCAGCCGGGTGACGGCGCTGGTCAAACAGTTCCTCAAGCTCGGCTGGTTCTAGAGTTCGAGGACCTTGCCGACCAGTTCATCGATCTGTTCCTGACGCTGGGCCTGATTCAGTTTCGGGTGCGGATTGAGCGACGACCACTGCGGATGGGCCCGGGCCATGTTCAGCGCCTCCGGCAGCTTGCCTTCGCGCCAGGTCTTGTCCTGCGGCGTGGCCACCTGAATGCTGTCCAGTGCCGCATGACCCCGGGCATTCAGCGCCTGCAGCAGTTGCCGCTGACGCAGGGCCAGCAGACGCAACACATTGTCGTCGACCGTCAGTTCTCGCTGTCCTTTGATCTTGCCGAGCAGGCGGTTGCCATAGCTGCGGGCGGTTTGCAGGGCGCCGCCGGCAATCGCGCCGGCCAGGGCGGCGGCACCGAGGGTGATCCCGCCGACCAGCAAATCCACACCTGCACCGGCGGCTGCACCGGCCGCAATCCCGCCACCAACGCGCACGCCCAGTTGCTTGAGGGTTTCCGGGTTGAACAGGTCATCGCCCCAACGCCCGTCGAGCAGCGGCAAATCACTGGCCGCGGCGTCTTGCGGGCGGAAGGCGTAAAGCTTGAGCAGCGCTTCGACGCATTTCTGCTCGCGCTGGCGCACGGCTTTGCGCAGATCGCTAATGGCCTGTTGTTCCTGCTCGGCGTTGCTCGCCACGCTGCGTCTACACGCGGCACAGTCGATCAGCAATTCGGCAATCAGGCGCGCGGCACTTTGCTCACGGGCGAGGCGTTGGGCCTGTTGATCGGCGATCAGGCGTTCGAGCTGCGGGCGGGCGTTTTCCAGCAACAGTGCGAGGCTTTCATACAGCCGCCGCTCGCCATCTTCGGGCGGGGCGACGCTGTCGAAGCGCACCAGCGCATGCAGTCCCAGACGCGCCAGTGCTTCACGCCAGTCCGGCTCGCGGTGGTTGGCGCTGCTGACGAAATTCAGCACCGGCAGCAACGGTTTGCCGCAACTGGCCAGCACCTCCAGTTCATCGCGGTACTTGGCCAGCACCGGTTCGCGGGCATCGATCACATACAGGCCGGCATCGGAGTCGAGCAGTTGCCGCAAGACTTTGGCTTCCTGTTCGAAACGCTGACGCGCTTCGCTGCCGTCGAGAAACCGCGCCAGCCGCGCCGGGCCGTCGAGGCGTTCGCCGGGGCGTTCCAGACGCTCGAGAAAATCCAGCAGGGCGATGGCGTCTTCCAGGCCGGGTGTGTCGTAGAGGTCAAGCAGCGGTTCGCCATCCACCGACAACCGCGCGCCTTCGACATGCCGCGTGGTGCTCGGCCGATGGGAGACTTCGCCGAAGCCGACGTCGCGTGTCAGGGTGCGCAACAGCGACGTCTTGCCGACGTTGGTGTGGCCGACCACCGCCAGTTTCAGCGGCGCTTTCCAGGCATCAGTCATGTCCGTGCTCCAGCCAGTTCAACGGGGCGCAATCGGCGAACGGCAGCTCCAGTTGTTGCAGCGCCACGTGCCAGTCGCCGAGGCGTTCAGCGTCCAGCGCCTGTCCTTGCGGCGCCTGCAACAGCCAGACCCGGGTCGCGGCGGCATTGCGCGCCAGCTCGGCAATCAGCGCCAGGCTGCCGCGATCCGGTGAGCGCCGAGGGTCGCAGGCAATCGCGAGACGCGCCGGCGGAAAACGGCTGAGCTGTTCGAGCAGTTTGTTGCGCGACTCGCGACTGTCGAGGATGCCAGCGTTGCTGACGTTTTTCGGCAGCGTCGGCGGCCATGAGTGTTGATCGTCGAGCTCGATTGCCACCAGCAACGCGCCATCGCTGGCGTGTTCGCCAACGGTGCTTTCGACGCGGTGCAATTGCGCAGGCTCGGGGTCGGTGATGCCGAGGCGTTCGCTGGTCGGCATCAGGCGTTCGCGTAACTGAGCGTAACCGGGGAGGTTCAGGTCCAGACGCAACGCCGCTTTACCACTGTTCCAGCGCCAGAAGCAAAACAGCGCCAACAGCAGGCGCGGCAACACGCCGTACACCACCAGCACGCCGACCAGCCAGGTCGCCCAGGCCTGACGGGCGCTTTCGATGTTCAGCGCGGTGTCGCCGCTGGCGCGGATCATGTCCACGGTCGGCACGTTGAAGCCCAGCAGCGCCGGCAATGCGCCGAGGGCCTGGGTCATGTTGATGAACGTGTCGGCGCTGAGAATCGTGGTTTCCCAGACGAAGCCGTAGCGCCGGGTCGCCATCAGCGTCAGCAGCAAAACCAGCGCGCTGACCATCGCCAGCAACCACAGGCCATTGACCAGCGTACCGAGCGCCCAGCGATTGAGTTTCTTTCGTTGCAGCATCAGCAGCAGGGCCGGCGCCAGTTGCGCCGCCTTGGCGTCGCGGGCGAGTTTTTCACTGAGCCACAGCCACAAGCGGCCGAGAGTGGCGCCGTGTTCGCCGGCGAAGACCAGCCCCAGCGCCCAGCTCAACAGCAGAATCAGGTTCAGCCCGAGCAGACTGCCCAGGGCCCAGAACACATTGACCGGCGTCTGGCCCAGTGCGGCGAAGGCCAGACCCGCGCCGCTCAATACCGCGAGGATCGCCAGCAGCACGAGCGCAAGTCGTGCGCCTTGCAGCCAGTGCCTGAGCGCGGAGGTCAGACCATCACGCTCGGCCAGCCACAGGGCGCGGCGTTGAATGCGTCCCGGCAGATCGCCGCCGGCCGCGCGGGCCAGGCGATTGGCTTCCTGATCGTCCAGCGAGCCTGCGTGTTCTTCGCGCAGGCGCACGGTTTCGGTGAGCCAGAGGTTTTGCAGTGAAGTCAGTTCAGTCACGCGGCATCCCGATGCTTGATTGAGCCGTGAGCATAACCGCTGTGGCGCTTATCGGGGTAAGCGCGGCTCTGGTATCCTCGCCGGCATGACTAAATCACTCCCCCTCAGCCTGATCGCAGCCCTCGGTGAAAACCACGTGATCGGCGTCGACAACAGCATGCCCTGGCACCTGCCGGGGGACTTCAAATACTTCAAGGCCACGACGCTCGGCAAGCCGATCATCATGGGTCGCAAGACCTGGGATTCGCTGGGTCGTCCGTTGCCGGGCCGTCTGAATATCGTAGTCAGCCGCCAGCAGGATCTGGTGCTGGAAGGCGCGGAAGTCTACCCGTCGCTGGAAGCCGCCGTGGTTCGCGCCGAAGAATGGGCGAAAGAGCAGGGCGTCGACGAGTTGATGCTGATTGGCGGGGCGCAACTGTATGCGCAAGGGCTGGCGCAGGCGGATCGCTTGTATCTGACCCGTGTTGCGCTGAGCCCGGAAGGCGATGCGTGGTTTCCGGAGTTCGATCTGAACCAGTGGAAACTGATATCGAACGTGCCGAATCCGGCTGAAGGCGACAAACCGGCTTACCACTTCGAAGTCTGGGAAAAAGCCTGAATCCGTGGCGAGGGAGCACGCTCCCTCGCCACAGCGTCAATCAAGCCTGAGCAAGCTCCGCATGCTCATCGGCCTCCAGCAGGGCCTTGTCGGTCTGCTGCATCACTTGGCTGGTAATCGCGCCAGCGGTGATCGAACCACTCACGTTCAGCGCCGTACGACCCATGTCGATCAGCGGCTCGACCGAAATCAGCAACGCCACCAGCGAAACCGGCAAGCCCATGGCCGGCAGCACGATCAGTGCCGCGAAGGTCGCGCCGCCACCTACGCCCGCCACACCGGCCGAACTCAGGGTCACAATCGCCACCAGCGTCGCGATCCACAGCGGATCCAGCGGGTTGATGCCGACCGTTGGCGCAACCATCACCGCCAGCATCGCCGGGTACAGGCCGGCGCAGCCGTTCTGGCCGATGGTCGCGCCGAACGAGGCGGCGAAGCTTGCCACCGATTGCGGAATGCCCAGACGACGGGTCTGCGCTTCGATGCTCAGCGGAATGCTCGCGGCGCTGGAGCGGCTGGTGAAAGCGAAGGTCAATACCGGCCAGATCTTGCGGAAGAAACGCAGCGGGTTGATCCCGGCCGCCGACACCAGCAAGCCATGCACCACGAACATCAGGCCCAGACCGAGGTACGACACCACCATGAAACTGCCGAGCTTGATGATGTCCTGAAGGTTAGAACCGGCCACTACTTTGGTCATCAGCGCCAGCACGCCGTACGGGGTCAGCTTCATCACCAGACGCACCAGACGCATCACCCAGGCTTGCAGGGTGTCGATGGCGTTGATCACTTTCTGACCTTTCTCGACGTCATCCTTGAGCAGTTGCAGCGCGGCAACCCCCATGAACGCGGCGAAGATCACCACACTGATGATCGACGTCGGCTTGGCCCGTGCCAGGTCGGCGAACGGGTTCTGCGGGATGAACGACAGCAGCAGTTGCGGCACATTCAGGTCGGCGACCTTGCCGGCGTAGTCGGTCTGAATGGTTTGCAGACGGGCCATTTCCTGAGTGCCGGCGACCAGACCTTCGGCGGTCAGGCCGAACAGGTTGGTCAGGCCGATGCCGATCAGCGCCGCAATCGCCGTGGTGAACAGCAGCGTGCCGATGGTCAGGAAGCTGATCTTGCCCAGCGACGATGCGTTGTGCAGACGGGCCACGGCGCTGAGGATCGAGGCGAACACCAGCGGGATCACGATCATCTGCAGCAGCTGCACGTAACCGTTGCCCACCAGATCGAACCAGCCGATCGAGGCTTTCAGCACCGGGTTGCCGGCACCGTAAATCGTGTGCAGCGCGACGCCGAACGCCACGCCCAGCACCAGGGCGAGCAGGACTTTTTTCGCCAGGCTCCACGAGGTGTGACGGGTTTGCGCCAAGCCGAAGAGCAGGGCGAGGAACACCAGCAAGTTGAGAATCAGGGGCAGATTCATGAGGACTCCAGAAAAGACTGTGCCAACAACCTTCCGGGGCTGTTGCGAACCGGCAAGCCTAACAGTTTGATTTCCAATGATTTAATACCGAAATCAAAGGTCGTCCGTCGTTTTTGGAATAAGCGGGTGTCGCTCTCGGGGATGCAGTTGGCGCAAAAGGGACGTGGACGGTCGCTGACAGACGGTAACTGTCACACTGATTTGTTAGCGTCGATCTCTTTCAATCGGGGAGAAACGCAGAATGAAGTTCGCACCTAAATTGCTGGCTGCCGCACTCTGCTTCGGCCTTGTTGGCCAAGCGTTCGCCACTGACCTCAAGCACTGGCCGGCGGATCAGGCCAAGGCGCTCGACGCGATGATCGCGGCCAACGCCAACAAGGGTAACTACGCGGTGTTCGACATGGACAACACCAGTTACCGCTACGACCTCGAAGAGTCGTTGCTGCCGTTCATGGAAAACAAGGGCCTGATCACCCGTGACAAGCTCGACCCGTCGCTGAAACTGATCCCGTTCAAGGACACCGCCGACCACAAGGAAAGCCTGTTCAGCTACTACTATCGCCTCTGCGAAGTCGACGACATGGTCTGCTACCCATGGGTGGCGCAGGTGTTCTCCGGCTTCACCCTCAAGGAACTCAAAGGCTACGTCGACGAACTGATGGCGTCGGGCAAACCGGTGCCGGCGACCTATTACGAAGGCGATGTGGTCAAGAACATCGACGTGCAGCCGCCGAAAGTCTTCACCGGCCAGGCCGAGCTGTACAACAAACTGATGGAGAACGGCATCGAGGTCTACGTGATGACCGCCGCCTCCGAAGAACTGGTGCGCATGGTCGCGGCCGATCCGAAGTACGGCTACAACGTCAAACCGCAGAACGTGATCGGCGTGACCACCTTGCTGAAGAACCGCGAGACCGGCGAACTGACCACCGCACGCAAGCAGATCACCGCCGGCAAGTATGACGAGAAGGCCAACCTCGGCCTCGAACTGACCCCGTACCTGTGGACCCCGGCGACCTGGATGGCCGGCAAGCACGCGGCGATCCTGACTTACATCGACGAATGGAAAAAACCGGTACTGGTGGGCGGCGACACCCCGAGCAGCGACGGCTACATGCTGTTCCACAGCGTTGACGTGGCCAAGGGCGGCATTCACCTGTGGGTCAACCGAAAGGACAAGTACATGACCCAGCTCAACGGCATGATGGCCAAGCACGCGGCAGCCCAGGCGAAGGAAGGTTTGCCGGTGACGGCGGACAAGAACTGGGTGATCGTGAAGCCGGAAGAGATTCAGTAAGCCTCAAGGCAAAAAAAATGCCCCGCACTTGGCGGGGCATTTTTGTTTCTGCGATTTGACCCTTACAGGCCGTCGAGCATCGCCTTGTTACGCACCGCACCCTTGTCGGCGCTGGTCGCCAGCAGGGCGTAGGCCTTGAGGGCGGTGGTCACTTTGCGTGGACGCTTCTCGACCGGTTTCCAGCCCTTTTTGTCCTGCTCGACCCGGCGTGCCGCCAGTTCTTCGTCGCTGATCAAAAGGTTGATCGAGCGGTTCGGAATGTCGATCAGCACCTTGTCACCGTCCTGCACCAGACCGATCGCGCCACCGGCCGCAGCCTCTGGCGAAGCGTGGCCGATGGACAGGCCGGAAGTGCCGCCGGAGAAACGGCCATCGGTCAGCAGGGCGCAGGCTTTGCCCAGGCCCTTGGATTTCAGGTACGACGTCGGGTAGAGCATTTCCTGCATGCCCGGACCGCCTTTCGGGCCTTCGTAGCGAATGATGACGATGTCGCCTTCCTTCACTTCGTCGGCGAGGATGCCGCGTACGGCGCTGTCCTGGCTTTCGAAGATCTTCGCGTTGCCTTCGAAGACGTGGATCGATTCATCGACGCCGGCGGTTTTCACCACGCAGCCGTCCAGGGCGATGTTGCCGTACAGCACGGCCAGGCCGCCTTCTTTCGAATAGGCGTGTTCGAAGCTGCGGATGCAACCGTTTTCACGGTCGTCGTCCAGGGTTTCCCAGCGGGTCGACTGGCTGAACGCGGTTTGCGTCGGGATGCCGGCCGGGCCTGCCTTGAAGAAATGGTGCACGGCTTCATCGTCGGTCTGGGTGATGTCCCACTTGGCGATGGCTTCTTCCATGCTGCGGCTGTGCACGGTCGGCAGGTCGGTGTGCAGCAGGCCGCCACGGGCCAGCGAACCGAGGATGCTGAAGATGCCGCCGGCGCGGTGCACGTCTTCCATGTGGTACTTCTGGATGTTCGGCGCGACCTTGCACAGCTGCGGCACTTTGCGCGACAGACGATCGATGTCGCGCAGGTCGAAGTCGATCTCGGCTTCCTGGGCGGCGGCCAGCAAGTGCAGGATGGTGTTGGTCGAACCGCCCATGGCGATGTCGAGCATCATCGCGTTTTCGAACGCCTTGAAGTTGGCGATGTTGCGAGGCAGTACCGACTCGTCGTTCTCGCCGTAGTAGCGTTTGCACAGTTCGACGATGGTGCGGCCGGCCTGCAGGAACAGCTGTTCGCGGTCGCTGTGGGTGGCCAGGGTCGAACCGTTGCCCGGCAATGCGAGGCCCAGGGCTTCGGTCAGGCAGTTCATCGAGTTGGCGGTGAACATGCCGGAGCACGAACCGCAGGTCGGGCAGGCGCTGCGCTCGTACTCGGCAACCTTCTCGTCAGAAGCGCTGGAGTCGGCGGCGATGACCATGGCGTCGACGAGGTCGAGACCGTGGCTGGCCAGTTTGGTCTTGCCGGCTTCCATCGGGCCGCCGGAGACGAAGATCACCGGGATGTTCAGGCGCAGGGCGGCCATCAGCATGCCGGGGGTGATCTTGTCGCAGTTCGAGATGCAGACGATGGCGTCGGCGCAGTGAGCGTTGACCATGTATTCGACGGAGTCGGCGATGATCTCGCGGCTCGGCAGAGAATACAGCATGCCGTCGTGGCCCATGGCGATGCCGTCGTCCACGGCGATGGTGTTGAATTCTTTCGCCACGCCACCGGCGCGTTCGATTTCACGGGCAACCAGCTGGCCCAGATCCTTCAGGTGAACGTGGCCCGGTACGAACTGGGTGAAGGAGTTGGCAATGGCGATGATCGGCTTCTTGAAGTCGTCATCCTTCATCCCGGTGGCGCGCCACAGTGCGCGGGCGCCGGCCATGTTGCGGCCGTGGGTGGATGTTTTCGAGCGGTAATCTGGCATGGAGCACTCCGGGCGGCTAATCAGGTATCAAAAGGGAGTGAGCTTCTATTGACGTCTGGAACACTCAGAAATGGCCGTGTGTCCTGAAGTTGCCGATGACGTTGCGGGATCGCCGCTGGTCTCAGTCTGAGCTCATAAACCCGCCGGGGATGAATGGCGATGAATCTCGCGATTCTACACCGCTGGCGTCAGGAGGGAATGGCGCAAAACGTTGTTCCAGTGCTGACACCGCGTGTGGAATGACGACCGGCAGGTTTAATCGCCCCCCGGCTGTGCGATGGCGTCGGCTTGCAGGACTTTGGCGCGACGGCTGATCCGGTTGTTCAGCGCTAGCGCCACGCCACTGAGCAAGACAAAGGCGTAACCCAGGGTGGATTGCAGATTGGCCGGGCTGAGGCTGATCAAGGCACTGATCAAGCCACCGCAGATGAAGATGATCGTGCTGCCGGCCGAAGCCGAAGTGCCGGCGTTGTCCGGAAACAGGCTCATGGCCCGGGAGGTGGCAGCCGGCCGGGCAATGGTGGTGCCGGCGGTGCAGATCAGCATCGGGATCAGCACGGTTGCCGGTGCCAGTGCAAAACTCGACGACAGGTACAGCATGGCCACGCCGGCGAACAGTATCAGGCTCAGGCCGACAACGATCTGCTGGCCGCTGCTGATACGCCTGCTCAGCACGCTGGCGAGAATGCCTCCGGTGACGTAAGCCGCACCGTAGACCAGCAGGATCAAGGAGAACTCGTAGGCGGACAATTGCAGCCGGTCCATGAAGATCAGCGGCGAGATCACGATGAATGAAAAGTGGCAGGCGAACGCAAATGCCGAAATCAGCCAGTAACCGACAAAGTCGAAATTCCCCAGAACCCGTCGGTAAGCCGTGAGGAAATTCGTGCGCGTGCCACGGGTGGTCGGTCGGCTGTTGTCCAGAAACAGCCACGCCTTGAGCATCACCACGGCCGATAGTGCGATGAACACCCAGAAGCTGCCACGCCAACCCAAGGTTGCCTGCAGGAAAGTACCGGCAAGAGGTGATACCGAGATGAAAATCCCGCCAGCGGTGACCATCAGGATTCGCAGGCGATCGCGTTCCTCACCTTCGAACAGGTCCTGAACCAGCGCCTGGGACAGCACGAAGCAACCGCAGCCCAGCGCCTGCACGACCCGGAACATCAGGAACAGCGAATAGTCGGTGGTTATCACGCAGCCGAGGGCACCGAGCATTGAAACGCTCATGCCGGCGAGCAGCAAACCCTTGCGCCCGATCACATCCGACAGCGGCCCGATCAGCAACTGGGCGAAAGCGATGCCGACGGCGAACAGGCTGATGGACAGCGCGATGTCGGCCTGGGTGCTGCGAAAGTGCTCGGCCAGCGCCGGAAATGAAGGCAGCACCACATCCAGCGGAAAAACACCCAGCAACACCATCGCCAGCAACAGGCTGACGGCCCCGCGACGCTGTCGGGTCGTCACCCCGGATTTTCCTTTACCCATCGATCAATCCCGCCCTGGCGAAAAGTATCTGGTTGTAAGGTTCAGCGAAAAATCCGGCCTTCCTCAGTGCATTCAATGTGGCAATGCTGCCCGTCCGGGCACGTCGTCGGGAGGCTTGCGCTGTTGTCAGGCTTTCGAGTATTTCCAGCACGGCACCGTCGGCAATCCCGGCATCGCACAGACTTTGTCGCAGCCACTGTTCATCGGTTTCGAAGAAAATCCCGATGATCTCGAGCAAGGTGGTGGCGGTGAACGTTCTTTGCTGCAACCCCAGATGCAGCCAGAGGTAATGGAACACTTCGGTGAAGTAGCGACTGTGTCGCGCCTCGTCGGTGAGGTGATCGCGCAGCATGTCGTTGACCCCGGACACCAGGCTGTCCCGGCAGACGTCGAGCAGTTCCCGGGCAATGATGGTTTCCGAGACGAAGCCGAGCAGAAACCATGTCAGCGGCCGCCGCTGCGGAAGGGTTTCGTCGATCAGCCTGATCATGCGAGTGATCCGCCTGGGCATCACCGGGCGCCCGGTGATGCCGTAGAACCCGGCGATCTGTTCCGCGACCTGATGGGAGAACAGGGCGTGGTAGCCCTCATCGGTGTAGAGCTGCAGCGCGGCGGTTTTCATAGGGGGCGGAACATCGACCGGCAATTCGCCGTGGACGATGACTTCCACGGCGCGATTGACGATGCGGTGTTCGAGCAGGGTGGTGTAGTCGAGAAAGTGCACCAGATGATTGGCCGTGAGCCGGTGCACTACCGAGCGGCCCGTGGCTTCGATGGCCGGGTGGGCGAGGTAGGGCAGAAATGCCGGCGGGAACCAGTGACGGGTTTCCAGTTGTTGCGCTATGTCATCCGGCAAGCGGTAATCGTGGGCACTGGCACGCACGGATGCGCGAGTGTTCCAGTCGCCCAGCGAAAACTCGAAGACCGGGGCCCGGGAGGGAAGGCTCATGCTGGCATCTCACGCAGCAGATCGCGCATTTCCTGGCACATCGCCTGACCATCGCTTTCCCCGCAACCGACGAAGAACAGGGGTTGTTCCGCACTGTTCTCGAGTTTCAGCAACGTCTCGACCTGGTCGTCGGAAAACGCACCGGTCAGCCAGGTGTTCATGCCCAGGGCCGTGGCCACCAGTTGAAACGTCTGTGAGAGGTGCCCGGCTTCGACGAATGCCATTCGATAGGCGCGCGAGTGCGGGTATTTCCACCAGAGCCTGTCGAAGCGGGCGGTGATGAACAGGCCCAGTGGCAGGTTATTGATGAAGTGCTGGCCTCCCAGCAGATTGCCCAGTGCTGTGTCGGGCAAGGGATTGATGAAGCTCAGGGCGTGTTCCGCGGGGTGATAGGCGTATACGCCCGATGGCAGTCCGTCGACGTTCTGCACCAGCACGAACCCGGCGCAGGTATTGAGACCGCCCCCGGAAGGGCTGCCGCGCCGGGCGCCAAGCCCTTCGGCGATGCTGTCGTCGCGGTCGGCTTCGCGTTCTCGCAGGTAACCGAGGGACAGGTAAAGCAAGGTGCCGACTTCGTCCAGCGACAGGGGGGCGCCGGTGAAGGATCGGCAGGTCTTTCGCCGGATCAGTGAACCCGACAGGCTGTCGTCCTTCAGTGCCGGTGGTGCGGGCAGGGCGATGAGTGCGTTCGGGGCGGTGTCCACAGGGACGTCCGCCGGAGGCGACGTGGCAAGCACAGTGTTGCAGTGTTCGAGGTATTGCCTGGACCATTCCTGAATATTTCGGGGCGTGTGTTCGCAGGGAATATTCCGGGTGCCGATATGGTAGATCCTGGACAGGTCATCCCAGCCCCAGACAGGCGCTGCGATTTTTGAAGAAGTCAGTATTCCGGCATTTAGAAGTTGTGTGTCTATTGTGTTGTTGTTGTCATATAAAGCAGGCTCGTGAATAAGTTGTGCCAGTCGAAAGGAGTATTCGAGATCAAGTTCGTGCTGAGTATGATCTTTGTAGTTCCAGACTATCTGGCCGGGCGTTCGTGGCAGTATGAATAAATAAGGATTTATATGCATGTTGGGGAACGCTGCTCTGGGTAGGTATTTTGCCAGAGGCGCTGGGTAGCCGGCATACCCAGCGCCCACCTTACTTAACGGGCTTTAGGGGCGACCAGAAAAGCCAGGTTTGCGAGGGTGCGGGATTCCAGAGTAATTGCTTTCATGATTGAACTCCTTGTTCATTGTTGCTTCGTGGTTAGTTGATGTCACCTTCGTGGTGACGACTTAATAATAGTTTGTAATGGATTAATCGCAAGCAAATATTAAGTAGGAATAATCCAGTAATTTTGTCGGAGTGATCTTTGGTCGGAAGTAAATGTGTAAGTTAAATTCCAGTAAATAAAATAGTTAAGGAAATATCCTGCACGCCGGCAGGACAATAAATGTAGGAAAGCAAAGCTCAAGACAAAAAGAAGGGGAGCCCGCGGGCTCCCCTTTGACAGCATCAATGCCGTGCGTCTGTCAGCTGTTGGGCAGCAGACGGCAGGTGATGCTCTTGATGTAGCGGGTTTCCGCAATGGCCGGGTGCACCGGGTGATCCGGGCCCTGACCGCCGCGTTCCAGCAACTGGATGTTGCGATCCAGGTGACGGGCGCTGGTCAGCAGGATGTTCTGCAGATCGTCTTCCGGCAGGTGCATCGAGCACGAAGCGCTGACCAGGATGCCGTCCTTGTTGAGCAGGCGCATGGCTTGCTCGTTCAGGCGACGGTAGGCGCCTTCACCGTTTTTCATGTCCTTCTTGCGTTTGATGAACGCAGGCGGATCGGCCACGATCACGTCGAAGCGCTCTTCGCTGGCCTTGAGTTCCTTCAGGGCTTCGAAGACGTCGCCTTCGATGCAGGTCATCTTGTCGGCGAAACCGTTCAGCGCGGCATTACGCTCGACGCCGTCGAGAGCGAAGCCCGAGGCATCGACGCAGAATACTTCGCTGGCGCCGAATGCGGCAGCCTGCACACCCCAGCCACCGATGTAGCTATACAGGTCCAGCACGCGTTTGCCTTTGGCGTAAGGCGCCAGGCGCGCGCGGTTCATACGGTGGTCGTAGAACCAGCCGGTCTTCTGGCCCTGGATCACCGGGGCTTCGAATTTCACGCCGTTCTCTTCCAGAGCAACCCACTCCGGCACCAGGCCGAACACGGTTTCGGTGTAGCGCTCCAGACCTTCGGCGTCACGGGCGGCGGAGTCGTTCTTGAACAGAATGCCGCTCGGCTTGAGCACCTGGGTCAGTGCCGCGATCACATCATCTTTATGGGCTTCCATGGTGGCGGAAGCGATCTGCACCACGAGGATGTCGCCGAAACGGTCGACCACCAGACCCGGCAGCAGGTCGGAGTCGCCGTAGACCAGGCGATAGAACGGTTTGTCGAACAGGCGCTGACGCAGGGACAGCGCGACGTTCAGGCGATGCACCAGCAGCGACTTGTCCAGTGGCAGCTTGATGTCGCGCGACAGCAGGCGGGCGCAGATCAGGTTGTTCGGGCTCATGGCCACGATGCCCAGCGGCTTGCCGCCGGCGGCTTCGAGGATCGCCTGGTCGCCGGCCTTGAAGCCGTGCAACGGGGTGGCGGCCACGTCGATTTCGTTGCTGTAGACCCACAGGTGGCCGGCGCGCAGGCGACGGTCGGCGTTGGCTTTGAGGCGCAAGCTAGGCAGGGACATGACGTCGCTCCGGAAAAAAGAGCGGGAGTATACCGTGTTGCGACGCAGGCGGGTTCGGTGCTGGACATGTGGCGCACAGGCGTGGCGCGCAAAGGGACGAAGGCAGAATTCTGTCCATGGTCTTGAATGAAAGTTTCCGCCGATCTGCCCCTGATGTGTCGTTCGTCGGTTTTTAGGGGTTAGAATCGCCGCCTGTCCAAGAGTATGTACTTATGTCCCAAGAGCTGACCACCGAACAGATTCAACAGTCCCTGCAAGGCATCAGCGTGCCGGCGCAACCGCAGATCATGGTGGATCTGCAAATGGAGCAGTACATGCCCGACCCGGACCTGGAGACGATCGCCAAGCTGATCTCCCAGGATCCCGGCCTGTCCGGCTCTCTGCTGAAAATCGTCAACTCCCCGTATTACGGCCTGAGCAACAAGATCACCTCGATCAAGCGCGCGGTGAACCTGCTGGGCAGCCGCTCGATCATCAACCTGATCAACGCGCAGTCGATCAAGGGCGAGATGAACGACGACACTATCGTCACGCTCAACCGTTTCTGGGACACCGCCCAGGACGTGGCCATGACCTGCCTGACCCTGGCCAAGCGCGTCGGCACCGAGGCGAGCGACGAAGCCTACGCGTTGGGCCTGTTCCATGACTGCGGCGTGCCGCTGATGCTTCAGCGTTTCCCGGATTACATGACGACGCTCGAAAAGGCCTACGCCAACGCGAGTGCCGAACGCCGGGTCGTGGACACCGAGAACGATGTCTACAACACCAATCACTCGGTGGTCGGTTACTACACCGCCAAGTCCTGGCGCCTGCCAGAGCATGTCAGTGCGGCCATCGCCAATCACCACAACGCCATGGCGATCTTCAGCGACGAGACTTCGCGCAACAGCCAGATGAAAAACCTGCTGGCGATCCTGAAAATGGCCGAGCACATTTGCGCGTCGTACCGGGTACTGGGCAACCAGAGCGAAGACTTCGAGTGGCAGGCTGTCGGGCCGCTGGTGCTGGAATACATCGGTCTTTCGGATTACGACTTCGAAACCCTGAAGCAGACGATCCGCGAACTCGGCGCACACTGATCAAGACACTCAAGATTCGAGACGCTCATGCCTGAATTGCCGGAAGTCGAAACCACCCGTCGCGGCATCGCCCCGCACCTGGAAGGCCAGCGCGTCAGCCGGGTGATCGTGCGTGACCGGCGGCTGCGCTGGCCGATTCCCGAAGACCTCGATGTGCGCCTGTCCGGGCAGCGCATCGTGCTGGTCGAGCGGCGCGCCAAGTACCTGCTGATCAATGCCGAAGTCGGCACGCTGATCAGCCATCTGGGCATGTCGGGCAATTTGCGGCTGGTCGAGGTCGGGATGCCGGCAGCCAAGCATGAGCATGTGGATATCGAACTGGAATCCGGCCTGGCCCTGCGCTACACCGATCCGCGACGGTTCGGGGCGATGCTCTGGAGCAACGATCCGCTCAATCACGAATTGCTGATTCGCCTGGGGCCGGAACCGTTGACCGATCTGTTCGACGGCGATCGGTTGTATCAGCTGTCACGCGGGCGGTCGATGGCGGTCAAACCGTTCATCATGGACAACGCGGTGGTGGTAGGGGTCGGCAATATTTACGCGACGGAAGCGCTGTTCGCCGCCGGCATCGATCCGCGCCGCGAAGCCAAGGGCATTTCCCGGGCGCGTTATCTGAAGCTGGCGATCGAGATCAAACGCATCCTCGCCGCCGCCATCGAGCGCGGCGGCACCACGTTGCGCGATTTCATCGGCGGCGACGGGCAGCCGGGATATTTCCAGCAGGAGCTGTTTGTTTACGGTCGCGGTGGTGAACACTGCAAGGTTTGCGGCACGGGCCTGCGGGAAGTGAAGCTGGGCCAGCGGGCCAGCGTTTTCTGCCCGCGCTGCCAGACCTGACGAAAAGCTGAAAAAGTCCTACGGTCTATAGTGAGTTGTCTCACTGTTCAGCCCGAAGGATCGTGCCATGAAGTCCTCGCAAGCCCTGCTCCTCGCACTGCTGCTGTGTTCCAGCCTGACCATTCAGGCCACGGAAGGCGGCAGTGGTGATCCGCGATACGCCATCCAGAATCCACCGGCCTACGCCATGATCGGCGATCTGCTGATTGCCCGCCCCTTGCTGGTGGCGGCGACAGTGATCGGTGCAGGCGTGTTTGTGGTGTCGTTGCCGTTTACCGCGCTGGGTGGCGGTGTCGGCGATGCGGGGGAGGCGCTGGTGGTGGCACCGGCGAAAGCGGCGTTCGTGCGTTGCCTGGGCTGTACCGGGGAAGGATTCGAGCAGCGCGAGTGAGCTGATCCGGCTTTTTTCGGTGTTGCCGATACCCTTCGCGAGCAGGCTCGCTCCCACAGGGGAATGCATTTCAAATGTGGGAGCGACGGTGCGACGGCTCGACCTGCTCGCGAAGGGGGCCAGTCAGGCGCTGCAGGACTCAGGCCTTGCCAGTAATCTTGCGGTACTTCTCCATCAACTGTTCTTCAGTCTCCGGATGGGCTTCGTCCAGTGGAATGCAATCCACCGGGCAGACCTGCTGGCACTGCGGTTCGTCGTAGTGGCCGACGCACTGGGTGCACAGGTTCGGGTCGATCACGTAGATCTCTTCGCCCTGGGAAATGGCGGCGTTCGGGCACTCAGGTTCGCAGACGTCGCAGTTGATGCAATCGTCGGTGATGATCAGGGACATGCTAACTCCAGCCGGGGCGGGGAGCCCGGGCGCTATGAATCAATGCGCGCAATTGTGCCGCATTGGCGCCCGCAGTGCACGCGGGCGCCGTTTGAACGGTCGTTACTTCTTGAAGCGCAGGGTCAGGGCATCAGCCACGGCCGGGTGGACGAACTTGCTGATATCGCCGCCCAGGGCTGCAATTTCCCGCACCAGTGTCGAGGAAATGAACGAATAACGCTCGGACGGAGTGAGAAACAGGCTCTCCACATCCGGCGCCAACTGACGGTTCATGTTGGCCAGCTGGAATTCGTATTCGAAGTCCGACACCGCGCGCAAACCGCGCAGAAACACATTGGCGTTCTGCTCTTTGGCGAAATGCGCCAGCAGCGTCGAGAAGCCGACCACTTCCACGTTCGGCAGGTGTTTGGTGACCTCGCGGGCCAGCTCGACCCGTTGTTCCAGCGGGAACAGCGGATTCTTCTTGGGGCTGGCGGCGACGGCGATGATCACATGGTCGAACAGGCGCGAGGCGCGTTCGACCAGATCGCCATGGCCCTTGGTAATAGGGTCGAAGGTACCTGGGTACAACACTCGGTTCATCGCGTCGTCCTGGCGGGAATCCGTTGGGGAGTCGGATGGTATCGCAGCCGTCCCGGTCGGCCAAGTCGCCTTTTGGGTAAGAAAGCACTATGGACGGTACGAATCTTCGGCTTTTTCACGGGTTTTTCAGCCGTTCGCCGAGGGATGTCGCCAGTTGCGCCGTCAGACCATACACCGACAACTGCGGGTTGGCGCCGATGCTGGTGGGGAACAGCGAGCCGTCGTGAATCGACAGATTACGCAACTGATGATGCCTGCCAAGGCTGTCGGTAACAGCGGTCTTCGGGTCTTCGCCCATCGCACAACCGCCCATGACGTGGGCGCTGCCCAGGCGGGTGCGATACAGCTCAAGGCTCAGGCCGTCGATCATTTTGCGGGCCTCGGCCAGGCTGTTCACATAACGCGCATCGGCGTGCATCGGCATCACCGCTTTGGCGCCGCCGGCGAACTGGATTTCGGCCATAACGTGGAAGGCCCGGCGCAAACCGTCCCAGGCGTAGGACGACACCTGATAATCGAGCACCGGCGAACCATCCCCGCGCAATTCGACACTGCCGCCCTCACTGTCCTGATGAAAGCCGTCACGCAGCAACGCCAGCATGGCGTGGGTGTGCGGAAGATCCGCCATGTGCTGCGCGTTTTCCTGGCCGAATCCGCCAAGCAAGGTAGCGGCCAGCGCCGGGTGCAGCGGCGGCACTTCGAGTTTGAAGGCCATCGGCCCGGTGGTGCCGTCCTTCCACTGGAAATGGTCGGAGTAGATCGACTGCGGTGCTCCGTAAAACGGGTTGATGACCTCGTCGAAGCGCCCGGCGGACATGTTCACCGGATGCAGGAACGTTCGCTTGCCGAGGCGTTGATGCGGGTCCGGCGCGTCCGAGCGCAGCAGCAGGGCAGGGCTGTTGATGCCGCCGCCGGCCAGCACGTAATGGCGGGCCTTGACCGTGATCTTGCGCCCGGTCGGCTCGACGCAGCGTTCGTCCATCGCCACGCATTGCAGGCCGGTGACCTTGTCGCCGTTGATCAACAGTTTTTCGGCGCGGGCCAGATAAAGCAGTTCACCACCCTTTTCCAGGGTCGCCGGAATGGTCGTAACCATCATCGATTGTTTGGCGTTGGTCGGGCAGCCCATGCCGCAGTAGCCGAGGTTCCAGCAGCCGCGCACGTTGCGCGGGATCACGTGCCAGCTGTAGCCGAGTTGTTCGCAGCCTTTGCGGATTACGTCGTTGTTGGCGTTGGGCGGCACCATCCACGGGGCGACGCCGAGGCGTTGCTCCATTTTTTCGAACCACGGCGCCATGTCGGCAGCGCTGTGACCTTTGACGTTGTGTTCCTTGGCCCAGTGTTCGAGGGTCGGTTCGGGTGTGCGAAAACTCGAGGTCCAGTTGATCAGGGTGGTGCCGCCGACCGCGCGACCCTGAAGGATGGTGATCGCGCCGTCCTTGCTCATGCGGCCGATGCCTTCCTGATAGAGGCTGCTGTAGGCCTTGTCTTCCAGCATCTTGAAGTCGCTGCTGGTCTTGAGCGGGCCTTCTTCGATCAGCAACACCTTGTAGCCGGCGGCGCTGAGGATTTCCGCCGTGGTGCCGCCGCCGGCACCGCTGCCGATGATGGCTACGTCGGTTTCCAGGGTCAGGTCATCGGTCAGTTGCGCGCCGTTGTAGGTTTTCCAGCCACGGGCAAGGCCTTCGCGAAACGGGTCGGGTACGGGCATCAATCAGGCTCTCTTATTATTGTTCGGGGGAGGCGCGAGTCTTAAACCGTAGGTGGGCCGGGATATCCGCAGTGGGCCCAGGATTCGGCGCGGGTGTACCAGGCCATCATCACCATTTGCTGCAGGGAGCTGTGGCCCATGCGCAGCAGGCTCAACGAGCTGTTTTCCCAGCGCTCGAGAAAGTGCCGGATCGCCTCGGGGCTAGCGTTTTCCCAACTGCCCCAGATGCCGGTCAGCGGTCCACGGGTCACGGCCATGCCCAGCACATCGAACAGCTGTCGGGTGAGCTTGAGCATTTCCGGCGACAGGCGATCGAGGCTGTAGTCCAGGGACTTCAGGGTTCCGTCGACAGCGGCGGGCATCTTTTCCACCGCGACGGCGCCATCGAGCATTACCGGAATCAGCGCGCTCAAAAACAGCAGGTCACCGCTGCGCAACGTGGCGAATCCGTTGGCCGATACACTCGATGAGCAACCGCTCAGACTGGCGCCAAGGCCGGCGGTGGCGAGGAAAGCCGTGGCGCCGAGGCTGAATTTCAGCAGGCCACGGCGCGAGAGGGCGGGTGTTTCGGTCAGGCTTGGGTGCATTGTTGTTATTACCCGGCGGTGACGTTAGCGAATGAACAGTTTCTGGATCAGTTTCTGAATGGATTTGCCGTACGGCGGATAAATCAGCTTCGCCGCGTTGAAGCGCTGTTTAACCAGCACGCCCTTGGCCTTGCTGAAGGTCAGAAAACCTTCGTGCCCGTGGTAATGGCCCATCCCCGACGGCCCGATGCCGCCGAACGGCATGTCGTCCTGGGCCACATGCAGCAGCGTGTCGTTGAGGCAGACGCCGCCGGAGTGGGTTTCGTGGAGCACGCGGTTCTGTTCGCGTTTGTCGTAGCCGAAGTAGTAAAGAGCCAGAGGACGTGGGCGCTGATTGATGTAAGCAAATGCCTGATCCAGGTCCCGGTACGGCACGATCGGCAGCAGCGGGCCGAAGATTTCGTCCTGCATCACCGTCATCTCGTCGCTGACATTCAGCAGCAGGCTGTGCGGCATGCGTCGGCCCTGGCCCTGCTCGAACAGCGGAATCAGCAGCGCGCCCTTGCTGGTGGCGTCGCTGAGGTAACTGTTGAGCCGCGCCAGTTGGCGTTCGTTGATGATCGCGGTGTAGTCCGGGTTGTTGGCGAGGGTCGGATAAAACCCGCGCACGGCCTGGCGATAGGCCTCGACGAAACCACCGACCCGTTCTTCCGGCACCAATACGTAGTCCGGCGCCACGCAGGTCTGGCCGGCGTTGAGGGTCTTGCCGAAGGCGATGCGTTCGGCGGCGTCATTGAGCGGCACGTCGAGGGAGACGATGGCCGGCGACTTGCCGCCCAGCTCCAGGGTCACTGGCGTGAGGTTTTCCGCCGCTGCGCGCATCACGTGCTTGCCGATGCTGGTGGCGCCGGTGAACAGCAGGTGATCAAAGCGCAATTTCGAGAAGGCCACACCGACGTCGGCTTCGCCGAGCACCACGCAGACCAGATCTTCAGGAAAGATCCGCGCCAGCAAATCCTTGAGCAGCAGACCGGTGGCCGGGGTCGATTCGCTCAACTTGAGCATCACCCGGTTGCCTGCTGCGAGCGCGCCGGTCAGTGGGCCCATGGCCAGGAACAACGGGTAGTTCCACGGCACGATCACGCCGACCACGCCCAGCGGCTGATACACGACTTTTGCCGACGCTGGCTGAAATGCGACGCCGACCTTGCGCCGCGAAGGCTTCATCCATTGGCTGATATGCCGACTGGCGTAATGAATACCGTGCAGGCTCGGCATCAGCTCGGCAAGCAGGGTTTCATCCGCGCTGCGATGGCTGAAATCCGAACTGATCGCCTCGATCAATGCCTGCCGTTCGTTGCTCAACAGATCGCGCAAGGCCTTGAGCCACTGCTGACGCTGGGCGGCAGGCGGCATCGGGTTGGCGGCGTAGGCGGCGCGCTGCGCGTCGAACAACCGGTTGAGCTCTTCCAGCGGCTGTTGCAACGATTGCAGGTAGGCAATATCGGCGGTCATTGTCGGCTCCGGATTTGTTGTCGTGAGGAACTTTCTAGAGTCTATGCTCTAGAAAGTCAAATGACTTCCTTGGGCATCATGGTTTTATCCCGTTCCGGTTAGGTCGTAAGATGCCCCCCAACGCACTCTGAATTAAAGCTCAAGCCATGGCCCCACGGATCAAAACCAGCGAGCGCATCGTGCAGAACAGCCTCGAGCTGTTCAATCAGCAGGGCGAGCGCAGCATCAGCACCAATCACATCGCGGCCCACATGGAGATTTCTCCGGGCAACCTGTACTACCACTTCCCCAACAAGCAGGCGATCATCGCCGTGTTGTTCAGTGAGTACGAAAGCCTGGTGGACAGCTTCCTGCGCCCGCCTCAGGGGCGTGCGGCGACGGTCGAAGACAAGCGTTTCTACCTCAAGGAACTGCTGTCGGCGATGTGGCGCTACCGCTTTCTGCACCGGGATCTGGAGCACCTGCTCGACAGCGACCCGGACCTTGCCGGGCGTTATCGGCGCTTTTCCCAGCGCTGCGTGATCCAGGGGGCGGCGATCTATGAAGGCTTTGTCGCCGCCGGCATCCTGAAAATGGACCGGGTGCAGATCGAATCCCTGACCCTCAACGCGTGGATCATCCTCACCTCCTGGGTACGTTTTCTGTGCACCACCCGGGAAAACTCCAACCACCTCAGCGAGCAGGCCATTAAACGCGGCGTGTATCAGGTGCTGGTGCTGGAAGCGGGATTTGTCACCGAGCAAGCCCGCGACGAGGTCAATGCACTGTTCGAAGAATTCTACGTACCGTTGGCCCAGGCCCTCGAAGAAAGGTCCTGACCCATCCGCTCACAGGAGTCGTTCGCTATGCCGATTGCGCAACTGATCAGCCCGACCACGCTGGATGCCCGCAAGGAGCAACCGGGGCTGGTGATTCTCGATTGCCGTTTTGCCCTCGAAGACCCGGATTACGGCCAGCGCAGCTATGCCGAAGGGCACATTGCCGGGGCGAGTTTCGCCGATCTTGAACGCGACCTGAGCGGGCCGGTGACCAAGGGCGTGACCGGACGTCATCCGCTGCCGGAGCCGGCGGCGTTGATCGAGCGTCTGCAAGCTTTCGGTATCAACAACGACAGCGACGTGGTTCTGTATGACGACGGCCCCGGCGCCTACGCGGCACGGGCCTGGTGGTTGCTGGCATGGCTGGGCAAGCGCGACGGCGTGTTCATTCTCGACGGTGGGCTCAAGGCCTGGCACGCGGCCGGTCTGCCGCTGAGCCTGGATGCGCCTTCGGTGGCGCGCGGGACGTTCAGCGGGCACCCGGACAAGCATCTGCTGCTCAGCGCCGAGCAATTGCAGCAGCGCCTCGGCCAACCGACTCTGACCCTGCTCGATGCCCGCGCCTTGCCGCGCTTCAAGGGTGAAGTGGAGCCTATCGACCCGATTGCCGGGCACATTCCCGGTGCGCAATGCGCAGCGTTTACCGAGAATCTGGGCAGTGATGGACGTTTCTTGCCGGTCGATCAGCTCAAGCAGCGCTTTGCCGCGAAACTCGGCGAGCGTTCGCCGAACGATCTGGTGGCTTATTGCGGTTCCGGGGTGACGGCGTGTCACAACCTGTTCGCCCTGTGTTTGGCGGGTTATCCGTTGGGTACGCTGTATGCCGGGTCGTGGAGCGAGTGGATCAACGAACCTTCGCGCGGTATCGCCACCGGCGAGTAAGCGCGTTCAGCGGTCCAGCCGCGCACTGCGATAGGCCGCCGGCCCCACGCCATAAACCTGTTTGAACTGCCGGCTCAGATGACTCTGGTCGGCAAAGCCCAGTTGCGTGGCGACTTCCACCGGCAGGCAGCCGCTCTGCAACAAACCCCGCGCGCAGGCAATTCGTTGCTGCATCAGCCAGGTGTGCGGCGGCATGTCGGTGGCGCGGCGGAATACCCGGGCGAAGTGGAAGGGCGAGAGGTTTACCGCCGCCGCCAGCTCTTCCAGTGAGGGGGGCGCCGCCAGTTGCGCCTGTAGCAATTCCTTGGCCATCACCACTGCGCGGTGCTCTTTTCCGGGTTTACCGTTGATCTGCACCGCCGCGTGACGTTGCAGCAGCAACATCATCATTTCGCGCCACACCGTCTGCTGTTGCAGCGCGGTGGCGGGGCTTTCCAGCAAACGGTGCAACTGGCTGAAGCCGTTGACCAGATCCGGATCGCGATACAGCGTCGCGCCAAAGGCCGGCATTGGCGCGGTTGGCAGCTCCAGTTCTTCAAGCAGCGAAACAATCTTGTCGGTATCCGGATAGAACGCCCGGTACAGCCAGCCGTCCTCTGTGCCTTTGTGGCCGGTGTGCAATTCGTCCGGGTTGATCAGCACCAGCGTGCCGCTGCCAGCGAGGTGTTCGGCACCGCGATAACGGTAGCGCTGGGCGCCGGCCATGATCATGCCGATCACGTAGCCGTCGTGGACATGCGGGGCGAAGCGATGCTCGATGTAGCGCGCCGAGAGCAGCTCGACGCCGGCCAGCGGCGCGGTTTGCCAGAAACGGATCGACTCGCCCTGATCGCTCATGACCTCACCCGTGCCCCGTTTCGGCCAGCCACTGGGGAATGCGCCGTTCCAGGTAATAACCCGGTTGGCGGAATGAGCCGTCGACGAAGCCGACATGCCCGCCCCGGGCCTGCAATTCGAATGCGGTCGAGCTCGACAGTTCACTGGCCGAAGGCAGGCTGTGGGGAAACACGAAGGGATCGTCCGCTGCCTGAATGATCAAGGTCGGCGTACGGATCTCGCCCAGAAAGTAGCGGCTCGATGCCCGACGATAATAATCCTCGGCATCGGCAAAACCGTGCAGTGGCGCGGTCACCCGGCCATCGAAATCCCAGAAAGTGCGCATGTTTTCCAGTGAGCCAAGGGCGGCCAGTGCGGCAAGACCCTCCTCGCGGCCGTCGTGCTGGAACTGGCGCTGCTTGTTCTTGATGTAGGCGACCATTTCACGCATGAAGTGCGCCTGATAGACCTTCGAAAACCCCTGGCCGATACGGTCGGCGCATTGATCCAGTCGAAACGGTACCGACACCGCCACCGCGCCGAGCACGCCGCTGGCACTGCCGGTTTCCCCCAGATGCTTGAGCAGCACGTTACCACCGAGGGAGTAGCCGACCGCATACAGCGGCGCCAATGGCCGCTTGGCTTTCAGGTGCTTGATGGTTTCGGCAAGGTCTTCGCTGGCGCCGGAATGGTAGCTGCGCGGCAACAGGTTCGGCTCGCCCGAGCAACCACGCCAGTTCAATGCGACGCTGGCCCAGCCTCGGGCGGCGAGCGCTGCCTGAATCCCGGCGACGTAAGGCGAGTTGGAAGAGCCGGTCAGCCCGTGCAGCACCAGCACCAGCGGCGCCTCGGCGCTGTGCGGGCCGTGCCAGTCGAGGTCGAGGAAATCGCCATCCTCCAGCCACAGGCGTTCGCGCTGGCGATCAAGGTGTACGGTCTTGCGCCACAGCGGTCCCCACAACGTTTGCAGGTGCGGATTGCCGAGGCCGAAGGCGGGGATGAACGGTTTTGACGAAGGGGACACGATTGCTCTCGATGCAGCGCAGCGAGCCTCGGCTGAGGCTCGCCGCTTTTTCAGGCCGGTCGGTTAACCGGCGATCACTGCCATACGTTGCCACAACGCGTAGTACACCCGCCCGGATTTCTGCTCGCGGTGCAGGCGCCAGTTGCCTGGCAGGCCGAGGGTCGATGGCGCGGTTTCGCTTTCAGTGTAGATCCACGAATCATCGGCCAGCCATTGGCGCTCTTCCAGCAACGTGCAGACGGACGGCAGCAAGTTCTGGTTAAAGGGCGGGTCGAGGAACACCAGGTCGAACGCGGTCGCGGTCTGGGTTTCCAGGTAGCGCAAGGCATCGGCGGTCTGCACCTGGCCGTTGGTGCAGCGCAGGGTGCCGAGGTGTTCTTTCAGGCTGGAGACCGCGACATGGCTGGCATCCAGCGCCTGGCCCATGGACGCGCCACGGGACAGCGCTTCCAGAAACAGCGCGCCGCTGCCGGCGAACGGGTCGAGAACCTTGGCCCCGGCAACGTATGGCGCGAGCCAGTTGAACAGGGTTTCACGCACACGGTCCGGCGTCGGGCGCAGGCCCGGTGCATCCGGGAAGCTCAGTTTGCGGCTGCGCCACTCGCCGCCGATGATGCGCAACTGGTTCACACCGTTGTGCAGTTTTTGTACAGGTTTCTTTGGACTGGCCATTAATGCTCCGGAACCCCGAGCGGCTGCTCGGCAGGTTTATCAGATGGGGCCGGTAACGGCTTTTGCGGCACGGTCGGGCCAGCGCTGACGATGACCATTTTGTCCGTGCTCAAGTGTTTGTTCAGGGCGTCGCGGACCTGCTCGACGGTCAGGCTCTGGGACTGACGCATGAAGTCGTCCAGATAGCTCAGCGGCAGGTTGTAGAAACCCATGGCGCCGAGCTGGCCGACGATATCGGCGTTGCTCGCAGTGGACAGCGGGAAGCTGCCGGCCAGTTCACGCTTGGCGTCATCGAGTTCTTTCTGGGTCGGGCCGGTCTTCAAGTAATCGGCAAGCACGTCCTGCACCAGTTTCAGGGTGCCTTCGCTCATTTCCGCGCGGGTTTGCAGATTGATCATGAACGGGCCGCGCGCCTGCATCGGGCTGAATGCCGAATACACGCCGTAGGCCAGGCCGCGCTTCTCGCGAACTTCGCTCATCAAGCGAGTGCCGAAACCACCGCCGCCGAGGATCTGGTTGCCCATCGACAGTGCGGCGTAGTCCGGGTCGTCACGGTCGATGCCCAGTTGTGCGAGCATCAGGTTGGTCTGCTTCGACGGGAATTCGATGTGGCCGACGCTGGCCTTCGGCTCCTGCGGCTGGGCGATCTTCACCAGCGCCGGGCCTTTCGGCAGGGCGGCGGAGACCTGATTGGCAATCGCCTCGGCTTCGCTGCGGGACAGGTCGCCGACCAGTGCAATCACCACGTTACCGGCGGCATAGGCCTTGGCATGGAACTCACGCAGTTGCGCCAGGGTGATCTTCGGCACGCTTTGCGCGCTGCCATCGCTGGAGTGCGCGTACGGGTGATCGCCGTACAGGCGCTTCATCAACTCCAGGCTGGCGAGTTTGCCGGGGTTCTGTTTCTGGTACTCGAAACCGGCGAGCATCTGGTTCTTGATGCGTGCGAAGGAGTCAGCGGGGAAGGTCGGCTTGCCGATCACTTCCGAGAACAGTTTCAGTGCCGGCTCGCGTTTGTCGGTGGCACTCAGGCTGCGCAACGAAACAATGGCCATGTCCTTGTAGGCGCCGTTGCCGAAATCCGCGCCCAGGCCTTCGAAGCCCTGGGCGATGGCGCCGACATCCTTGCCCGCCACGCCTTCGTTGAGCATGGCATTGGTCAGCAGGGCCAGGCCCGGCGCGTTGCCGTCCTGGCTGCTGCCGGCGGAGAAGATCAGGCGCATGTCGAACATCGGCAGTTCGCGAGCCTCGACGAACAGCACCTTGGCGCCTTCGGCGGTGTTCCAGGTCTGCACGTCGAGCTTGCGGCTGGCCGGGGCCTTGCCGTCGAGTTCGGCCAGCGATTGCAGCTTCTGGCTGGACTTGGCGTTATCCAGCGCTTCGCTGGCCTTGCTGTTGTCGCTCGGCGCCAGATACAGCGCGGCGGAGCCAATGACTGCCACGGCGATCAGACCGAGCAACAGGCGTGGGGTTTTGCGCTCACTCATGAGTCGTCTCCAGGGGCAGGACGTGGGCGACGCTGAGACGTTCGCGGGTGAAATACAGCTTGGCGGCGTTCTGGATGTCTTGCGGGGTGACGCTTTCCAGATCGGCCAGTTCTGTGTCCATCAATTTCCACGACAGACCGACGGTCTCCAGTTGGCCGATGGCGGTGGCCTGGCTGGTGATCGAATCGCGTTCGAAGACCAGGCCGGCGATGACTTGCGCCCGCACGCGCTCCAGCTCTTCAGCGGACGGTGCGGTGGTTTTCAGCTGTTCCAGGAGTTTCCACAGGCCGGCTTCAGCCTGGGCCATGGTCTTTTTCTTCTGGGTGTTCGGCGTGGCCGACAGGGTGAACAGGCTGTCGCCGCGAGTGTAGGCGTCGTAGCTCGACGAGCCGCCGGACACCAGCTCTTCGCCGCGCTCCAGCTGGGTCGGGATGCGTCCGCTGTAACCGCCGTCCAGCAGCGCCGAGATCAGGCGCAAGGCGTTGATCGAGCGTTTGTCTTCGGCCGTGGCCAGGCTCGGCACGTTGAAACCGAGCATCAGGCTGGGCAATTGGGTCTGCACATGCAGGGTGATCTGGCGTTCGCCGGGTTCGGCCAGTTCCAGCGGTTGCTTCGCCGGTGGCACGTCGCGTTTCGGGATCGGCCCGAAGTAGCGCTGGGCGAGGGTTTTCACTTCGTCCGGGGTCACGTCGCCGACCACCACCAGCGTGGCGTTGTTCGGCACATACCAGGACTGATACCAGTGGCGCAGCTCTTCGACTTTCATCCGGTCGAGGTCGGCCATCCAGCCGATGGTCGGCGTGTGGTAGCCGCTGGCCGGGTAAGCCATGGCCTTGTAGCGCTCGTAGGCCTTGGACATCGGTTTGTCGTCAGTGCGCAGACGGCGCTCTTCCTTGATGACTTCGATTTCCTTGGCGAACTCGTCGGCCGGCAGGCGCAGATTGGCCATGCGGTCGGCTTCCAGTTCGAAGGCTACGCCCAGTCGGTCACGGGCCAGCACCTGGTAGTAGGCGGTGAAGTCATCGCTGGTGAAGGCGTTCTCTTCGGCGCCGAGGTCGCGCAGGATCAGCGAGGCTTCACCGGGCCCGACTTTCTCGCTGCCCTTGAACATCATGTGCTCAAGGGCATGGGACAGACCGGTCTGGCCCGGAGTTTCGTAGCTGGAACCGACCTTGTACCAGACCTGCGATACCACCACTGGCGCGCGATGGTCTTCGCGCACGACGACTTTCAGACCGTTGTCGAGGGTGAATTCGTGGGTCGGTTGCGGATCGGCCGCCAGGGCCGAAAGGGGCAGGCAGACTGTGCTGAGCAGCAGGCCTGCGGCGCGGCGGGCTAGAGCATTCATTCGTTTTTAAACCTGTTCGGCTGCCCGCTTGGTCTTAGCCTAGGCGGGCGAGGAGGTGCTAGGATACTGATCCGTTTTACTGGCGGCCACGCCTATCAGGCCACTGATCGGTCTATAGGTTGTACGGGTTACCGGCAGAAGCGTTGAGTTTGTCAGCTAAGCTCTGCGTTTTCGCCGACGATGCCGTTCCAGTCCTTCGTATTTACAGACCTTTGAGGTGCTTTTGGCGCCTCGACAAAATGTTGCGCGTGAACAAGCTGGGTGAAACACAGTCTGTTCTGCATCGAATATTTATTTGCCGGGGCGCCCCTGTGGCGCGTCGCTACCGTGAGATAGCCGTCCTCCATGTTTGGTTCCAACGACGACAAGAAGACCCCAGCTGCGGCTGGCGAGAAGAAAAGCCTGTTCGGATGGCTGCGCAAAAAGCCGCAGGAACCCGTCGTCGAACAGCCGACTGCCATTCCTGAGCCAGCCCCGGCGCCCGCTCCGGTAATAGAAGAAGTGCCGGCTCCGGTTGTGCTGCCGATTGCCGAGCCGGTGTTGCAAACGGTGGCCGAAGCCGAGCCTGAAGTGCCGGCTGCCGCTGAACTGCCGCTGACTCCGGCTGCCCAGCCATGGCTGACCTTGCCCGTGGCGGAAGAGCCGGTGGCGCTGGTCGAAGAGGCTGCGCCGCACATCACGCCGCCGATTCCGGCAGCGGTTGCATTCACTCCCGAGCCTGTTCAAGCGCCGGTGGTCGAACCTGCTCCTGTCATTCCCGAGCCGGTGGTCGCTGCGCCGGTTGCGCCGATTGTCACTGCGCCCGAGCCTGCACCTGCACCTGCACCTGCACCTGCACCGGTCGTCGCAGCGCCAGTCGCTGTCGTCGAAACTCCGGTTGAGGCTCCGCGCACCGAAGAAACCAAGGCCGGCTTCTTCGCCCGCCTCAAGCAAGGCCTGTCGAAGACCAGCGCCAGCATCGGCGAGGGCATGGCCAGCCTGTTCCTCGGCAAGAAAGCCATTGATGACGATCTGCTCGACGACCTCGAAACCCGCCTGCTGACCGCCGACGTCGGCGTCGAAGCGACTTCGGTGATCATTCAGCGCCTGACCCAGAAGGTCGCACGTAAAGAGCTGGCCGATTCCGACGCCCTGTACAAATCCCTGCAGGCCGAGCTGGCCGCGATGCTCAAACCGGTCGAGCAGCCGCTGAAAATTGCTTCGCAGAACAAGCCGTTCGTGATTCTCGTGGTCGGCGTCAACGGCGCCGGCAAGACCACCACCATCGGCAAGCTGGCCAAGAAGCTGCAACTGGAAGGCAAGAAAGTCATGCTCGCCGCCGGTGACACCTTCCGCGCTGCGGCGGTCGAGCAGTTGCAGGTCTGGGGCGAGCGCAACAAGATTCCGGTGATCGCCCAGCACACGGGCGCGGACTCGGCTTCGGTGATCTTCGACGCCGTGCAGGCCGCCAAGGCCCGTGGCATCGATGTGTTGATCGCCGACACCGCCGGTCGTCTGCACACCAAAGACAACCTGATGGAAGAACTGAAGAAGGTTCGCCGGGTGATCGGCAAGCTCGACGCCGATGCGCCGCACGAAGTGCTGCTGGTGCTCGACGCCGGCACCGGTCAGAACGCCATCAACCAGGCCAAGCAATTCAACCAGACCGTCGAACTGACCGGCCTGGCGCTGACCAAGCTCGACGGCACCGCCAAGGGCGGGGTGATTTTCGCCCTGGCCAAGCAATTCGGCCTGCCGATCCGCTACATCGGCGTCGGTGAAGGCATCGACGATCTGCGTACCTTTGAAGCCGAACCCTTTGTCCAGGCACTGTTTGCCGAGCGGGAGCGTTCATGATTCGTTTCGAACAGGTCGGTAAGCGCTACCCGAACGGTCACGTCGGCTTGCATGAGCTGAGCTTTCGAGTCCGTCGCGGCGAGTTCCTGTTTGTCACCGGCCACTCCGGTGCCGGTAAATCCACGTTGTTGCGCCTGTTGCTGGCGATGGAGCGTCCGACCAGCGGCAAACTGCTGCTGGCCGGACAAGACCTGAGCACCATCAGCAATGCGCAGATTCCGTTCCTGCGCCGGCAGATCGGTGTGGTGTTCCAGAACCATCAACTGTTGTTTGATCGCACGGTGTTCAACAACGTCGCGCTGCCGTTGCAGATCCTCGGGCTGTCCAAGGCGGAAATCGCCAAGCGCGTCGATTCGGCACTGGAGCGCGTGGCGCTGTCGGACAAGACCGATCTGTACCCCGGCGACCTGTCTACCGGTCAGCAACAGCGCGTCGGCATCGCCCGTGCCATCGTGCACCGCCCGGCCCTGCTGCTGGCGGACGAACCGACCGGTAACCTCGACCCGCGTCTGGCGGCCGAGATCATGGGCGTATTCGAAGACATCAACCGTCTGGGCACCAGCGTGCTGATCGCCAGTCACGACCTGGCCCTGATTGCGCGCATGCGCCATCGCATGCTGACCCTGCAACGCGGCCGATTGATCGGCGACGGGGAGGCTGGCGAATGAGTGCAACACGTAGTCCGAAGGTTTCCGAGCGCGTGGCCCCGAAGGCCGCCGATCCGCAGCCGCCGAAGAAGAAAAAGCACGACGAGGACGATGGTCCGGATTTCGCCACGCTGTTCCACGCCTGGATCGAAAGCCACCGTGCCAGCCTGCTGGACAGCCTGCGCCGTCTCGGCAAGCAGCCGATTGGCAGCTTCTTCACCTGCATGGTGATGGCGGTTGCGCTGAGCCTGCCGATGGGCCTGTCGTTGTTGCTGAACAACGTCGAGCGCTTGGGCGGTTCCTGGCAGCGTGCGGCTCAGATCTCGCTGTATCTGGAGCTCGAGGCCAGCCCGGCCCAGGGTGAAGCATTGCGGGATCAGATCAAAGGCATGCCGGGCGTAGCTGATGCTGAATATGTCGGCCGCGACCAGGCGCTGGAAGAGTTCCAGCAACAGTCCGGATTGGGCGAAGCCCTGCGCGAGCTGCCGGAAAACCCGCTGCCGGGCGTTGTGCTGGTGACGCCGAACGAGGTCGACAAGCCGACCCTGGAAGCATTAAGACAAAAACTTTCCGAGCTGCCCAAGGTACAACAGGCGCAACTTGATCTAGTCTGGGTCGAGCGTCTGGCCGCCATCCTCAAGCTCGGCGACCGCTTTGTCTTCGGTCTGACGGTGTTGCTGGTTTCCGCATTACTTTTGGTGATAGGCAATACCATTCGTCTTCATATTGAAAACCGCCGCACAGAGATAGAAGTGATTAAACTCGTCGGCGGCACCGACAGCTATGTGCGTCGTCCCTTCCTTTATATGGGCGCGTTGTATGGTTTCGGTGCGGGGCTGCTGTCCTGGGGTGTGCTGGCGTTCGGCCTGAACTGGCTGAACGACGCGGTGGTTGGGCTGGCCGGCTTGTACGGCAGTGATTTCGCACTGGCCGGAGTGCCAGTTGCCGACGGTCTGTCGCTCTTGCTTGGCGCGGTGCTGTTGGGTTATATCGGTGCATGGATTGCAGTCGCACGTCATCTCAGGGAGCTGGCGCCGAAGTAGAATCTTTTTTGCGCGTGATTGACCTTGCGGTTTTTTGGGAACTTGTACCTGAGTTCCCGGTCAATTTTTCGCAGTGCCGAAAGGCGCGAGTATGTAAGTCGGAGGTTTTTTCGTATGACCAATTCTTTGCAACCTGCGTATGCATTGGTTCCGGGCGCAAACCTGGAAGCCTATGTGCACACCGTCAACAGCATTCCATTGCTGACGCCGGAGCAGGAGCGTGAACTGGCCGAGAGTCTCTACTATGAGCAGGATCTTGGGGCGGCTCGGCAGATGGTGCTCGCCCACCTGCGATTTGTCGTACACATTGCCCGTAGCTATTCCGGCTACGGTCTGGCTCAGGCTGACCTGATCCAGGAAGGCAACGTCGGCCTGATGAAGGCCGTTAAGCGTTTCAACCCGGAAATGGGCGTGCGTCTGGTGTCCTTTGCGGTGCACTGGATCAAGGCCGAGATTCATGAGTTCATCCTGCGCAACTGGCGGATCGTGAAAGTCGCGACCACCAAGGCCCAGCGCAAGCTGTTCTTCAACCTGCGCAGCCAGAAGAAACGTCTGGCCTGGCTGAACAACGAGGAAGTCCACCGTGTGGCGGAAAGCCTCGGCGTCGAGCCCCGTGAAGTGCGTGAGATGGAAAGTCGCCTGACCGGCCATGACATGGCCTTCGACCCGGCCGCCGAAGCCGACGACGACAGTGCTTTCCAGTCGCCGGCCAACTACCTGGAAGACCACCGGTACGACCCGGCGCGTCAGCTGGAAGATGCCGACTGGAGCGACAACTCCAATCACAACCTGCACGAAGCGCTGGAAGTGCTGGACGAACGCAGCCGTGACATCCTCTACCAGCGCTGGCTGGCAGAAGAGAAAGCCACGCTGCACGACCTGGCGCAGAAATACAACGTGTCGGCCGAGCGGATCCGTCAGCTCGAGAAGAGCGCGATGAACAAGCTCAAGTTGTCGATTGCCGCGTAACCGGTAGTCCGGCAATAAAAAACGCCCCGATCAGTGATGATCGGGGCGTTTTTGTGTGCGCTTCAGAAACTCATTGGGCCCAGGGTGCGCGGCGTGAATCATCGAGTGTCAGCAGATAGCTGTCGCCACCCAGCTGGCTCATCTGCTGGCGAATCCAGCCGGCCCGGCGCGAAACATAGGAAGTCGGGTGACTGGCGCTCCAGACCCGCGGATTCGGCAGCACGGCTGCCAGATAGCTCGCCTGCTGCCGGGACAATGACTTGGCAGAAACGCCAAAGTGATGCCGTGCCGCCGCTTCAGCGCCAAACACGCCGTCATCCCACTCGACACTGTTCAGGTACACCTCAAGAATCCGCTGCTTTGGCCAGAACACTTCGATCAGCGCAGTAAACCAAGCCTCAAGACCTTTACGCAGATAGCTGCGGCCCGACCACAAAAACAGGTTCTTCGACACTTGCTGGCTCAAGGTGCTGGCACCGCGTATCGAACCGCCGAGTTCGTTGTGGGCCAGTGCGGCCTTGATCGCACTCAGGTCAAAACCCCAGTGCTCGGGGAATTTCTGGTCTTCGCCGGCAATCACCGCCACCTTCAGGTCATCGGAGATCTCGTCCCACGGCTTCCAGGTGCGTTGCAGATCGATCGGCTCGCCGTCGACCCAGGATTCGATCTTGCGCTCGACCATCAGCGCCGTGCCCGGCGGTGGCACAAAGCGAAACACCAATACCAGCAATACGCTGCCGCCCGCGAACCAGAGCAGGGCCTTCGTGAAACGACGGAGAAATAAACGCAGCATAGAGATGGCTTGGCCGAACCGGTTGAGCGGGCCATTATACAGACCCTGCCGATCGAGTCTGAGTGGAGTTCTACATGCTGCGTAGCTTTCTGATGCTGGCTGCCTTCTTTGGTTTCACCGGTGTCGGCCTTGGCGCATTCGCCGCCCATGGCCTGAAAAACCGCCTGACCCCCGAGTACCTCGCGATCTTCCATACCGGCGTCACCTATCAGCTGGTGCACGCGCTGGCGCTGTTCGGCGTGGCGCTGCTGGCCACCCAGCTTCAGGGGCGCCTGGTCGCCTGGGCCGGTATCTCGTTCAGCATCGGCATCCTGCTGTTCTCGGGCAGCCTGTACCTGCTGACCACCGTCGGCATCGGCAAGCTCGGCATTATCACTCCGTTCGGTGGCCTGGCGTTCCTGATCGGCTGGCTGTGCCTCGGACTCGCCGCCTGGCGCCTGCAGCCAACCGCTTGACGCTTGGTGCTGACCTTTAGGTCATGATCGGGCTAGAATGCCACCCCCTAAAAAGTGATGGCGGCGTTGCGCATGCGCATTCAGTTGAATGGTGAATCCTTTGAACTGCCCGACGGTGAAACCGTTGCGGCCCTGCTGACCCGTCTGGACCTGACCGGACGCCGCGTCGCGGTCGAACTCAATCTGGATATCGTCCCGCGCAGCCAGCATGCCGACACCACTTTGAACGACGGCGACAACGTCGAAGTGGTGCACGCCATCGGCGGCGGCTAGCCGTCCGGCCTGCATGGGCCGAGAATTCTGCAAGACCCTCACCCCAACAGAGGATTTCCCATGAGCATCGTTCGTAGCGACAAGCCTTTCGTTCTGGCCGGTCGTACTTACCAGTCGCGTTTGCTGGTCGGTACCGGCAAGTACCGTGACATGGAAGAAACCCGCCTGGCCATCGAAGCCTCGGGTGCCGAGATCGTCACCTTCGCGGTGCGCCGCACCAACCTGGGCCAGATCGAAGGCGAGCCGAACCTGCTCGAAGTGCTGTCGCCGGATCGCTACACCTTCCTGCCGAACACCGCCGGCTGCTACGACGCGGTCGAAGCCGTGCGCACCTGCCGCCTGGCCCGTGAGCTGCTCGATGGCCACAATCTGGTGAAGCTGGAAGTGCTGGCCGACCAGAAAACCCTGTTCCCCAACGTGATCGAAACCCTCAAGGCCGCCGAAGTGCTGGTCAAGGAAGGTTTCGACGTGATGGTTTACACCAGTGATGACCCGATCATCGCCCGGCAACTGGCGGAAATCGGCTGCATCGCGGTCATGCCGCTGGCCGGTCTGATCGGTTCGGGCCTGGGGATCTGCAACCCGTACAACCTGCAGATCATCCTCGAAGAAGCCAAGATCCCGGTGCTGGTGGATGCCGGTGTCGGTACCGCTTCCGACGCCACCATCTCCATGGAACTGGGCTGTGACGCCGTGCTGATGAACTCGGCCATCGCCCACGCCCAGCAGCCGATCATGATGGCCGAAGCCATGAAACACGCGATCGTCGCGGGCCGCCTGGCCTACCTCGCCGGCCGCATGCCGAAAAAACTCTATGCCAGCGCCTCTTCGCCGCTGGATGGTCTGATCAAGTAAGAGCTATTGATGACTGAATCGAACGACACGCCAATCCAGACGGAAGAAGGCGACGAGCGCCAACACCGCCGCATCAAGAGTTTCGTGATGCGCGCCGGGCGCATGACCGAAGGCCAGCAGCGCGGCCTGGATCAGGGCGCGCCGAAGTTCGTCCTGCCGCTGGCCGATGCACCGGTGGATTACGATCAGGTGTTCGGCCGTTCCGCGCCGCGTTCGCTGGAGATCGGTTTCGGCATGGGCCACTCGCTGCTGGAAATGGCAGCCGCTGCGCCGGAACAGGATTTCATCGGTGTCGAGGTTCACCGTCCGGGTGTCGGCGCGCTGCTCAATGGCGTACTGACCCAGGGCCTGACCAACCTGCGGGTCTACGATTGCGACGCGATCGAAGTGCTCAACCGCTGCATCGCCGACAACAGCCTCGACCGCTTGATGCTGTTCTTCCCGGATCCGTGGCACAAGAGCCGTCACCACAAGCGCCGCATCGTTCAGGCGTCCTTCGCTGAGCTGGTGCGTAGCAAGCTGAAAGTCGGCGGCATCCTGCACATGGCCACCGACTGGGAACCGTATGCCGAATACATGCTGGAAGTGATGAACGTCGCCCCGGGCTATCGCAACCTCGCCGAAGACGGCAAGTGCGTACCACGCCCGGCCGAGCGCCCGATCACCAAGTTCGAACGCCGCGGCGAACGTCTTGGGCATGGCGTGTGGGATCTGAAGTTCGAAAAGCTCGCTTAAGCCTTATGCAATAAAAAACTGTGGGAGCCATTGGCTCCCACAGTTGTTTTAGCAGTACTCGGTCATTACATCGTAGAAAGGAATTTTGCCGGTACCCGCTCGGTCAGCCAAACACCATTCTCGGCCTGATAGAACTTGAACCCCTGCTCCTGCATCTGTCGCGCGGCGACTTGCAGAATCACGACCGTTCCGTAACGTTGCCCGACCGCCGAAGCCGTGGCGGTTTCCTGGGAAAGATGCACGTGATGACGTGATCCCGGGATCAATCCCTGTTCGTTGATCGAGTCCATGAAACGTGTCGCGGTGCCGTGATAGAGCGTTTCCGGAGGCTGCTTTTCTTCGAACTGCAGCTCCACGCTTTTCGTCGAGTGGCCCTGTACGGCGCGAATCGACTGACCGTCCGGAGAGATCGAAAAGCGCTTTTTGTCACTGCTGGCCACGACGTTTTCGATCAGCGCGCGATCCAGCGTTCTACCGTCCCGTGCCGCGCCATCGATCAAGGCGTCGATGTTCGCCCAGCCTTCTGAATCCAGCGTCAGGCCGATCGCCTGTGGCTCATGACGCAGCACGAAGCTGAGAAATTTGCTTGTTTCGTCCAGCAGTTTCTTGCTCATGAACTTCCCTGTCTGTATTCAGCGGCGATCGGCGACTACACCGATCAAAACGAGCACCACCAACAGCACCGGCGCCAGACTGTAGTTGTTGAACTGGCTCAACCCTTTCACTACCCAAGGTGTGGCGTAGATCAGCGCCGCGCCGCTGCCGACCATGCACAGCAGAGCCATCAGCGGGACGCGCAGGGCGCCGGCGATGCTGCCCAGGCGTTGCTCGACCCAGCCTTTGAAGTCGGCGCCGAACAGCACCAGCAGGCAGCCCACCAGGGCCAGCGCGATTTCCGAGAGATTGCTGCGGCTCCAGCGGGAGACAGTGGCGAGCAGGTCGAGTATCAAATCCATGCGGTTTCCCCGGGAGCCATTCAGCTCAGAAATTTCTGCAGCAAATCGTTGAGAAAGAGTTGTCCGCGCTCGGTGGCCGCCAGACGTGACGGTTCGACCTGCAACAGACCGCTTTGTTCGGCCTCACGGCGGTGTTCGTCGAGGCTTTCCAGCGGCAGGCCGGTGCGCTCGGGGTACAGGCGCGATTCGACGCCGGCAGTCAGGCGCAGGGCGTTCATCAGGAATTCGAACGGCATCTCGTCGTTGGTCAGGGCTTTCTCGCCGGCCTGGAAGCTTTTGGCCGGGTTGAGGTAGTCCTTCGGCAAGCGCGTCTTCCACGTGCGCACGATGCGCCCGTCCGGATGGCTGAGCTTGCCGTGGGCGCCGGCACCGATGCCGATGAAGTCGCCGAAACTCCAGTAATTGAGGTTATGTCGCGCCGGGCGACCCGGTTGGGCGTAAGCGGAGACTTCGTATTGCGCGTAACCGTGTTCGGCCAGCAGCGCCTGTCCGGCTTCCTGAATGTCCCACAACGTGTCGTCTTCCGGCAGCACCGGCGGATGGTTCCAGAACACGGTGTTCGGCTCCAGCGTCAGCTGATACCAGGAAATGTGCGTCGGTTTCAGCTCGATGGCCTGGCGCAGATCGCTCAGGGCATCGTCCAGCGACTGGTCCGGCAAGCCGTGCATCAAGTCGAGGTTGAAGTTATCGAACCCGGCCTGGCGCGCCATGCTGGCGGCGCGTACCGCTTCGTCGCCGTTATGGATGCGGCCGAGGGCCTTGAGCTTTTCCTGCTGGAAGCTCTGGATACCGATCGACAGGCGATTGATCCCCAGTTTGCGGTAGGCGACGAACTTCTCTTGCTCGAAAGTCCCGGGGTTGGCTTCCAGGGTGATTTCGATGTCCTCGGCAAACGGGATGCGTTGTTTCACGCCTTCCAGCAAGCGTCCCAGTGCTTCGGCACTGAACAGGCTCGGCGTACCGCCGCCAAAGAAGATCGAACTCAACTCCCGGCCGTACACCGCGTGCAGATCCTGATCGAGGTCGGCAAGCAACGCGTCGACGTATTCCTGTTCCGGCAGCACCGGGCTGGCGGTGTGGGAGTTGAAGTCGCAATACGGACATTTGCGCACACACCACGGGATGTGGATGTACAGCGCCAGGGGCGGCAGCGTCGGCAACGGCGCCCGAGGCGAGGAGGCGGCGCCACCGACGATCAGCGACGACGCGGAGGAGCTATCGGTCATTTCAAGCCCAGACGCTGGCGCAGCAGATCCATTGCACGGGCGCGGTGGCTGATCTGGTTCTTGTCGCTCGGGCTCAGCTCGGCGCTGGACACGTTACGCTCCGGCACCCAGAACAGCGGGTCGTAGCCGAAACCGTGCTCACCGCTCGCGGCGGTCAGGATACGCCCGTGCCACAAGCCTTCGCACAGAATCGGCAGCGGATCGTCAGCGTGACGCACCAGCGCCAGCACACAGACGAACTGCGCGCCGCGCTCGGCTTCAGGCACATCCTTCAAGGCGTCGAGCAGCTTGGCGTTGTTCGCCGCGTCGCCCTTGCCGTCGGCGTAGCGCGCCGAGTAGATGCCCGGCGCACCGCCGAGGAAGTCCACCGCCAGACCCGAATCGTCGGCCAGCGCCGGCAGCCCGGAGATGCGTGCGGCATTGCGGGCCTTGAGGATCGCGTTCTCGACGAACGACAGACCGGTTTCTTCCGGTTCCACGCTGCTGAACTCGCCGATCGAGCGCAGATGCACCGATTCGCCGAGCATGGCCTGGAGTTCCTTGAGTTTGCCGGCGTTATGGCTGGCCAGTACGAGTTGCTTGAGGTTCATCATTCGCCGGGGAAAAGCTCTTGGTTGAAATTGATGGTGTTGATCTTGTCGCCGTTCTGCACCTTGATTTCAAAGGTGCGGGTTTCCTGCTGTTCCACCGGGTACTGGGCGATGTAATAGATCGCGCCCTGTTCGGTGACCTGGCGGAAATTCAGGGTCACGGTCTGGCTAGTCAGATCTTTCACCGTGCCGGTGACATTGGCGGTCAGCGGCTTGCCGTCCTTGATCACCGAGACATTGATCACGCCCTGATTCTTGCTGCGGATCAGCTCGGCAGCCTTGGCGATGTCCGGTTGCAGGTAGGTCGAGTTGAAGGTGTTGTAGTGCACCGTCACGTCGCCGAAAGTTTCCTGGCGCTCGCCTTTGATGACGTCGGCAGCCATGGCCGAGAGGCTCAGGCAGGCGGCCAATAGCGCGGTAATCAAGCGTCCCATGTTCGTTCTCCTCGCAATGTCGTGGTTCAGACCGCGATTTTGTGATCCTGCAGCCCCGGGCTGCTGACGCGGTAGATACCGATCTCACCTAACAGATTAGGCCATAGCTTACTGGCCCACCCGTGGCGGTGCTGTTGATCCACGGCAAGCCGATCAATGACCTTCGCCTCACGTTCGCGGCAAAGTTCTTCAAAGTCTTCGAAGGTGCAGAAGTGGATGTTCGGCGTGTTGTACCAGGTGTACGGCAGGAACTCGGACACCGGCATCCGGCCCTTGCTCGCCAAGTACCAGCGGCAGCGCCAGTGGCCGAAGTTGGGGAAGGTGATGATGCACTGGCGACCGACCCGCAGCATTTCGTCGAGGATCTTGTCCGGGTAGTGCACGGCTTGCAGGGCCTGGGTCATCACGACTACGTCGAAGCTGTTGCTGGCGAAGTTGCCCAGGCCCTTGTCCAGGTCCTGCTCGATGACGTTGATGCCCTTGGCCACGCACTCGGCGATGTTGTCCGGGTCGTTTTCCAGGCCATAACCGGTGACTTGCTTGTGGTCGCGCAGCCAGGTCAGCAACTCGCCGTCACCGCAGCCGAGGTCGAGCACGCGGCTGCCGGCGGGGATCCATTCCTGGATGATTTCCAGATCAGCTCTCATGGCTTTCTCACAACGTGATTCGGTTCATGTAATTGCCGAACGCCTGCAAATAGCGCGGGATCGGAATCAGGAAGGCGTCGTGGCCCTGGGGGGCGTCGATTTCCAGGTAGCTGACGTCCTTGCGCGCTGCCATCAGCGCATCCACCAGTTCCCGCGATCGGGCCGGGGAGAAGCGCCAGTCGGTGGTGAACGACATCACGCAGAACTTGGCTTTTGCACCTTCGAAGGTTTTCGCCAGGTTATCGTCGAAGTTCGCCGCCGGATCGAAGTAGTCCAGCGCCTTGGTCATCAACAGATAGGTGTTGGCATCGAAGCGCCCGGAGAACTCTTCGCCCTGATAGCGCAGGTAACTTTCGACCTGGAACTCGACGCTGTGGAAGTCGTAGTTGAGTTTTTCGCTCTTCAGGCCACGGCCGAATTTCTCGCCCATGGAGTCGTCGGACAGGTAGGTGATGTGCCCGACCATCCGCGCCAGCATCAGCCCACGCTTGGGGATCACGCCCTGTTCCTGGAACGAGCCGCCGTGGAACTCGGGGTCGGTGAGAATCGCCTGACGCGCCACTTCGTTGAAGGCGATGTTCTGCGCCGACAGCTTGGGGGCCGAGGCGATGGCCAGGCAGTGGCGCACGCGATCCGGATACGTGATGGTCCATTGCAGCGCCTGCATGCCGCCGAGGCTGCCGCCGATCACCGCGGCCCACTGGCCGATGCCGAGCAGGTCGGCCAGGCGCGCCTGGCTGTGCACCCAGTCTTCCACGGTCAGCACCGGGAAGTCGGCGCCGAACGGCTTGCGGGTGTCCGGGTTGAGGCTGCTCGGGCCGGTGGAGCCGTTGCAACCACCGAGGTTGTTCAGGCTGACCACGAAGAACTTGCTGGTGTCGATCGGTTTGCCGGGGCCGATGCAGCTGTCCCACCAACCGGGCTTGCGGTCGTCGACGCTGTGATAACCAGCGGCATGGTGGTGGCCGGACAAGGCGTGGCAGATCAACACGGCGTTGCTCGCTTGCGCGTTCAGCGTGCCGTAGGTTTCGTAGATCAGGTCATAAGCGGCCAGCGAACGGCCGCAGGCCAGGGCCAGCGGTTCGCTGAAGTGCGCCGTTTGCGGCGTCACCAGACCAACAGAATCGGGGGGAAAGGCAGCTGGCATCGACCCTGCTCTCGTTGAAATGAGGCGTAAGTCTAAAGACCGCTGCCCCCAGCGGCAAGCAACGATCAGGCCTGATTTGCGCTCGTTCCCAAGCGGAGCGTGGGAGCGATCAAGGAAGAGCTAAACCGGGTAAATCCGGGAGTTTCTTCGGTGAGCAAATCTTTACCCGCTTCTGCCGGTTCAACTCACCGCTGATCAGGCTGACCTGACTCTTGGAAACCCCGAAAGCCTTGGCCAGAAACCCCATCAGATACGCATTGGCCTTGCCTTCGACCGGCGGCGCGGTCAGGCGGATCTTCAGGCGATCACCGTGCAGCCCGCAGAAAACATCGCTGCGGGCTGCCGGTTGCAGGTGACACTCGAGGATCAGGTCGTCACCGTCCCAACGGAACCAGCTCACATCAACAGGCGCAGGATTTCCGGCATCATCGTCATCGCCGCGAGGTTGTTGATCACCAGCATGTCGATCAGCTTCAGCGCGAGGAAGGCGAAGATCGGCGACAGGTCCAGGCCGCCCATGCTTGGCAGGAAGCGACGGAACGGCGCCAGGGCCGGTTCGCAGATCTGGTTCACAAGTTCGGCGCCCGGATTGTGGCTGCCCGGGGCGACCCACGACAGGATCACGCTGATGATCAGGGCGAAGAAGAAGATCTTCAGGAACAGCGCGGTCACGCCGATGATCGACCAGATGAACAGTTGCAGCGGGTTGCCGGTGGTGCCGTAGGTCAGCAGCAGGGTCAGCGCCATCAGCGCCAGTTGCACGAGGATTGCCAGCACCAGCGACGACATGTCCAGGCCGAACAGGCTCGGGATGATCCGGCGCAGTGGCTTGAGCAGCGGCTGGGTGGCCTTGACCACGAACTGGCAGAGCGGGTTGTAGAAGTTCGCCCGTACCAGTTGCAGGACGAAGCGCAGCAGCACGATCAGCAGGTACAGGCTGCCGAGGGTTTGCAGCACGTAGACCGCTGCGGTGTTCAATCCAATCATGTAAGGCTCCTTATTTGCCCAGTTGTTCGGCCATCTCGGCCGAGCGGTGCGCGGCGGCGCCGAGTGCTTTTTCCACCAGGGCTTCGAAGCCGCCGGCCTGGAACGATTTGATCGCAGCTTCAGTGGTGCCCGCTGGCGAGGTCACGCGGCGGCGCAGTTCGGCGGCGTCGACGTCGCTGGAAACCGCCATGTGCGCGGCGCCCAGCGCGGTTTGCAGGGTCAGTTGCTCGGCGGTTTCCTTCGGCAGGCCGAGTTTGACGCCGGCAGCGGTCATGGCTTCGATCAGCAGGAAGAAGTACGCAGGGCCGGAACCGGAGACGGCGGTGACCGCGTCCAGTTGCTGCTCTTCGTTCAGCCACAGGGCGATGCCCACGGCGGACAGCAGCTCTTCAGCCTGCTGGCGTTGTTCGGCGCTGACTTCGCCGGTGGCGTACAAGCCGCTCACGCCCTGACGCAGCAACGCCGGGGTATTGGGCATGCAGCGTACGATCGGCTGCTCGCCAAGCCATGCAGTCATGCTGGCGCAGGTGATGCCGGCGGCGATGGACACCACCAGTTGATTCGGTTTCAGGCTCGGGCGAATCGCTTCGCACACGGCCTTCATGGCCTGCGGCTTGACCGCCAGCACGACAACGTCGGCGCCGTCGATGGCCTGGGCGTTGTCGGCGAAGGTTTCGATGCCGTGTTCGGCGCTGACCCGGTTGCGGGTCTCTTCGCCCGGATCGCTGGCGCGGATGTGTGCGGCTTCCAGACTCTTGGCCCGCAGGCCGCCGATCAGGCTGGCGGCCATGTTGCCGGCACCGATAAAGGCAATACGCGTGTTGCTCATGTCAGGTCCTTATCTGGAAATCATCAAGATTGGGAGTAGTTGCGAGCGCCAAACAGGGCCGTACCGATACGGACCCAGGTGGCGCCCTGGGCAATGGCCGACTCGAGGTCGTGGCTCATGCCCATGGAAAGTGTGTCGAGCGGCAGATCGAGGCCGGCCTGAAATTTCCGGACGGCGGCGAATGCAGCATCCTGCTCGGCGCGATCTTCGGTCGGCTCGGGAATCGCCATCAGCCCGCGCAACTTCAAGCGCGGCAGGGCGCTGATGGCCTCGGCCAGGGCCGGCAGGTCGGCCGGGGTGCAGCCGGACTTGCTGGCTTCACCGCTGACGTTGACCTGAATGCAGATGTTCAGTGGCGGCAGATCCGCCGGACGTTGCTCGGAAAGGCGTTGGGCGATTTTCAGACGATCCACGGAGTGCACCCAGGCGAAGTGCTCGGCAATCGAGCGGGTCTTGTTCGACTGAATGGGGCCGATGAAGTGCCAGATCAAGGGCAGGTCGGCCAGTTCGAGCTGTTTGCCCAAAGCTTCCTGCAGATAGTTCTCGCCAAAGTCGCGCAGGCCGGCGGCGTACGCTTCGCGCAGGGCTTCGGCGGGTTTGGTCTTGCTCACGGCCAGCAGCTGGACGCTGTTTTCATCGCGGCCGGCGGCTTTGACGGCTGCCTTAATGCGCGAACTAACCTGGAGAATGTTGTCTGCTATCGTGGACATCAAGAGGCGCCAGCGGTCTGAAGGTTCGCGGCATTCTACTGGAATTGAGGGACGCTATGGATATCACTGAACTGCTGGCCTTCAGCGCCAAACAGGGCGCTTCCGACCTGCACCTGTCGGCCGGACTGCCGCCGATGATCCGCGTGGATGGCGATGTGCGGCGGATCAATCTGCCGGCGCTGGATCACAAACAGGTGCACGAGCTGATCTACGACATCATGAACGACACCCAGCGGGTGGAGTACGAGAAACACCTGGAAACCGACTTTTCCTTCGAAGTGCCGGGCGTGGCGCGGTTTCGGGTCAACGCCTTCAACCAGAACCGTGGCGCCGGCGCCGTGTTCCGGACCATCCCGTCGAAAGTGCTGAGCATGGAAGACCTCGCCATGGGCGACGTCTTTCGCAAGATCACCGACGCCCCGCGCGGGCTGGTGCTGGTGACCGGACCGACCGGCTCCGGCAAGTCCACCACCCTGGCGGCGATGATCGATTACCTCAACACCCACCGTCATCACCACATCCTGACGATTGAGGACCCGATCGAATTCGTCCACGAATCGCGCAAATGCCTGATCAATCAGCGTGAAGTCCACCGCGATACCCGCAGTTTCGCCACGGCATTGCGGTCGGCGCTGCGTGAGGACCCGGACGTGATCCTGGTGGGCGAGATGCGCGACCTGGAAACCATCCGCCTGGCGCTGACCGCTGCGGAAACCGGGCATCTGGTGTTCGGCACGTTGCACACCACCTCGGCGGCCAAGACCATCGACCGGGTGGTGGACGTGTTTCCGGGGGACGAGAAGTCCATGGTGCGCTCGATGTTGTCCGAGTCGTTGCTGGCCGTGGTCTCGCAGACGCTGATCAAGAAGATCGGCGGCGGCCGGGTGGCGGCGCACGAAATCATGCTGGGAACGTCGGCGATCCGGAACCTGATCCGCGAGGACAAGGTGGCGCAGATGTATTCGGCGATTCAGACCGGCGGGTCGCTGGGAATGCAGACACTCGACATGTGCCTGAAGGATCTGGTGACCAAGGGTCTGATCAGTCGCGAACATGCGCGGGAGAAGGCGCGGACGCCGGATAATTTCTAGTGGCGAAAAAAAACGCAGCCCGAGGGCTGCGTTTTTTTGTGATCTGCAAGGATCAGCGCTGAACCACGCGCATCTGCTTGCCGCCCGGTTCTTTCGGCAGCACGCGCTTGGCAACCACGTAATGCTGTTCCCAATACGGCTTGTTCAGCGTATCGATGCTCACCGCTTTGCCACGGCGCGGTGCGTGGATGAAGCGGTCGTTGCCCAGGTAGATGGCAACGTGATTGACCCGACGGCTCTTGATGTTGAAGAAAATCAGGTCGCCAGGCTTGAGATCCTTGCGCTCGACTTTCTCGCCGTGACCGCTGGCCATGGCATTCGAGGTGCGCGGCAGATCGAAAGTCGCGTCGTTGAACGCGTATTTCACCAGGCCGCTGCAGTCGAAACCTTTACTCGGGCTGCTGCCGCCCCAACGGTAAGGTGTACCGAGGACGTTCACCGCACGACTGAGGACGTTGCTGCTTTCCTTGTTTGCCATCGGTGGAACCAGCTTGCCGTGACCCTTGCTGGCGAGCGTGGTGTGTTTCGTTTGCTTGCCTTTGTTCGACGGAGCAGAGGCATGGGATTTGGGAGTGAAACCGTTGACGTTGGGAAGACGTTGCTCACGATTGGTGGCGTGGGCGGCCAGTGGCATTAATAGGCAAATAGTTAGCCATGTCTTGAAAAATGGACGCATTAGGCAGGGCTCTTATGTGTTAGCGCGCAACTTTATAACAGCTTTTTTGTCCCTTCCGAGGCCGTTGGTCGATTCAAAAGGCGGGCAACGGAACCAAACAAGCGGCAAATAGACGCAATTGTCGGACAGAAGTCAGGTGCTATAAGGCTTTGACGGACCACAAGGTAGCATTTGCCGTACGTCGGGTACCTGTAAAAAAGTCACAAAGAATTAAAGAAAATTTATCTATCGCGTGTATCGAGGTCTTCATGAACCGCTATCAACTGCCCCGCGTGAAGGAAAAGGACACCCATAGCAAGGTGATCGGTTACCTGTTGTGGATCTTCGGTTTTACCGGGTCGCACCGCTTCTATTACGGCAAGCCGGTGACCGGCACGATCTGGTTTTTCACCTTCGGCCTGCTGGGGATTGGCTGGCTGATCGACGTGTTCCTGATCCCGGCAATGGACCGGGAAGCGGACCTGCGCTTTGCGGCGGGGCCGATCGAATACAACGTGGCGTGGATTCTGCTGACATTCCTCGGTGCGTTCGGCGTGCACCGGATGTATCAGGGCAAGTGGATCAGCGGAGTGGTGTACCTGCTGACCGGCGGGTTGTTCTTTCTGGGCGTGCTGTATGACTTCTGGACGCTGAATGATCAGGTGTCGGTGCGTAATGCCGAAGGGCGGGGCGCTTTTCAGTAAGTGATGGCGAGGGGAGAACCGCCGGCGCAGTTCGTGCGCTGGCAGGCTTCCCCTTCGACATGTGGTCTTGCGCGTTATTTCAATCGCACCAAGGTTTGTATTTGGAAAACGGCAAACGTAATGGCAGTCACACCATAAAGTATTGCAATGACGGCGTGATGGGGTATCGACCAATACACAATCCTGTCCACCAAAATCACCAAGGATATTGTTGCAATCAGGTAGGCCGATATTTTCAGTAGCAGACCTGCAAACGAATTGGCGCGCGCTCGGCGTAATAAGAGAATCTGCAGTAAGTGCATTAGTGAAAGTGTCAGGAAAATAATCAGCGTTGTACCAATGGGCAGGCCAATCGAATCCTGGTGTATGTCATAAATTTCTGACTTAAGATTTTTTATTAGTATAAGTGCTCCTGCGCCAGATGTGAGTGCGAGAACGGTCAGGTACATGTAACTCAACAGTTTGCAGGTTCTGTTCATTCGTCCGCCAGTGTGCAGGTGTATTTAAAATATTGATGCTCACGGGGTGGGGTTAAGCCCAGTCTCGCTCAATCTTATTTTATGGTCGCCGATAATGTCGATCGCGACCGCCCTTAGTGATGAACGCCTCTCCTGCGCCCTGCCAATCTGCGGTTGCATAGGTTCCCCATCTGAAACCGGAGTCGACTGTAAAACCGCCAGAGTTTCCTGTTGTACCTCTGGTGATAATAGGGGGAAGCGTAAGTCCATTTTTCATGTGCTCATCCTTGTGGGTATTAGTTATCCTTCTGACGGTTTTATGTTAGTGACTCTACGTAGATATTACCTACGAGAACTTTGTAGGCTGTTTCTGATTGTTTCGCGGCTGTTTTTACAGGGTGGGTGTAAAACGTCGGAGATTTCTTTATGGCGGGTAGCCGCTTTCCTGCGCCACTTGGTGCAGATCTAACGGCAGAAGACCGGTGAGGGAGATTTGATGTTGCGAACAGTGACTTTGAGCGAAACTTTTCCAATAAGGATGTTTGTCGTTATCAAATGAAGTTCAAGAGGTAGCAGGCCATTGCAGCCTGCTACCTCCAGTCTTCATGCCTGATGGCTGATCCGGCCATCCACCAGCGTGTAGCGCACCACACCCGGCAGGCTGTGACCGAGGAACGGGCAGTTCTCGCCTTTCGACAGCCAGCTCTCGCCGGCCACGGTTGAAGCCTTCGGATCGAACAGCACGATATCCGCCGCGCCGCCGACTGCCAGCTTGCCTGCCGGCAGGCGCAGGGCCTCGGCCGGGCCGGCGCTCAGACGTGCCAGCAGGGTCGGCAGGTCCAGCAGACCATCCTCGACCAGTGTCATCGCCAGCGGCAGCAGCAGTTCAACGCTGCTGATGCCCGGCTCGGTCGCGCCGAACGGTGCCAGTTTGGCATCGCGCTCATGGGGCTGGTGATGGCTGGAGATCGCCGAGACCACCCCGGACTTCACCGCTTCACGCAGACCGTCGCGGTCGGCGCGGGTGCGCAGCGGCGGTTGCACGTGATACAGGCTGCTGAAGTCGATCAGCGCTTCGTCCGTCAGGATCAGCTGATACAGGGCGACATCCGCCGTGACTTTCAGGCCACGGGCCTGGGCCTGAGCGATCAGGGCCACGCCACGAGCGCTGGTCAGCTGACTGAAGTGCGCACGCACGCCGGTCTGCTCGACCAGCAGCAGGTCCCGGGCCAGGGCCACGGTTTCAGCGGTTTCCGGGATACCCGGCAGGCCGAGGAAACTGGCTGTCGCGCCTTCGTGGGCCAGGCCGCCGTCGGCGAGGTCGTGATCCTGGGAGTTGAAAATCACCGTCAGGTCGAACGTTGCCGCGTAGTCCAGCGCCCGGCACAGGGTGCGGGTGTTGCGGAAGCTCTCCAGGCCGTTACCGAAGGCCACGCAACCGGCGTCGCGCAAGGCAACAAGTTCAGCCAGTTGTTCGCCGTCCAGGCCTTTGCTCAGGGCGCCGATCGGGAACACCTTGGTGTTGCCGGCCTCGCGCGCACGGTCGAGGATCAGCTCGGCCACGGCGGAGGTGTCGAGCACCGGTTTGGTTTTCGGCGGGCAGCACAGGCTGGTCACGCCGCCGGCCGCTGCGGCGCGGGTTTCGCTGGCGATGGTGCCTTTGCGGCTGTAGCCCGGCTCGCGCAGGGCGACGTTCAGGTCTACGAGACCTGGAGCGGCAACAAGGCCTGTGGCGTCGATGGTTTCGACGGCGGTGAAACCGGCCGGTGCAGCGCCGAGGGCGACGATCTTGCAGGCTTCAACGTGAATATCGGTGATTTGATCCAGGCCGCTGCTTGGATCGATGACGCGGGCGCCGAGAATGCTGAGCTTCACTGGGCGTTCTCCTGCTCGAATTGGCGCTGCGCGGTTTGTCCGCTCATGGCCATCGACAACACGGCCATACGGATCGCGATGCCGTAGGTGACTTGATTGAGGATCACCGAGTGCGGGCCGTCGGCCACCGCCGACTCGATCTCCACGCCGCGGTTGATCGGCCCCGGGTGCATGACGATGCAATCGGGCTTGGCGCCGGCCAGGCGCGCGGTGGTCAGGCCGAACAGGCGGTAGAACTCGCCTTCGCTCGGCAGCAGGCCGCCGGTCATGCGCTCACGCTGCAGGCGCAGCATGATCACCACGTCGACGTCCTTCAGGCCTTCGGTCATGTCGGTGTAGACCTTCACGCCGTACTGCTCGATGCCGATCGGCAGCAGGGTTTTCGGCGCGATCACGCGGATGTCCTGGCAGCCGAGGGTCTTCAGGGCGAGCATGTTCGAGCGTGCCACCCGCGAGTGCAGGATGTCGCCGACGATGGCCACCGAGAGGTTTTCGAAGCTGCCCTTGTGCCGACGGATGGTCAGCATGTCGAGCATGCCCTGGGTCGGGTGCGCGTGACGGCCGTCGCCGCCGTTGATGATCGCCACCTGCGGGCAGACATGCTCGGCGATGAAGTGTGCGGCGCCCGAATCACCGTGGCGCACGACGAACATGTCGGCGGCCATGGCTTCGAGGTTGCGCAGAGTGTCGAGCAGGGTTTCGCCCTTGCTGGCCGACGAGGTCGACACGTTCAGGGTGATCACGTCCGCCGACAGCCGCTGGGCCGCCAGTTCGAAGGTGGTGCGGGTGCGGGTGGAGTTTTCGAAGAACACGTTGCACACGGTCTTGCCGCGCAGCAACGGGACCTTCTTCACGGCCCGGGCACCGACTTCGAGGAACGAGTCGGCGGTGTCGAGGATTTCCGTCAGCAACTCGCGGCGCAGGCCGTCGAGCGAGAGGAAGTGGCGCAGCTGGCCCTGATCATTGAGCTGCAGCGGGCGCTTGGTATCTAGAGGCGTCATCGCGAAGGGGACTCTCAATAGGGCGGATTAAAGGGCAAGGTCTTGCAGTTCGAGGGCCAGCTCCGGGCCGGACAGCTTGACCCGCTCGTGGGCGGCCAGCGACAGGGTCGCGCCGACCACGTTTGGGCGGATCGGCAGTTCGCCGGCGTCCAGGTCCAGCAGGCAGACCAGCGTCACGCTGGCCGGGCGGCCGTAGTCGAACAGTTCGTTCATGGCGGCGCGGATGGTCCGGCCGCTCATCAGTACGTCGTCGATCAGCACCAGATGCTGGCCTTCGATCTCGAAGGGCAGGGCGGACGGGCGCACTTGCGGGTGCAGGCCGTTCTGGCTGAAGTCGTCGCGGTAGAAGGAAACATCCAGCGTGCCCAACGGCGCGTCGCTGCCCAGCTCTGCGAGCAGGGCCTGGGCGACCCAGACGCCGCCGGTGCGGATGCCGATGTAACGCGGTTCGCTGATACCACGCTGGGCAAGGTGCGCCTTGAGGCGGGTCGCCATCTGGCTGATCAGATCGGCGGGATTGGGCAGGCTCATGGTTGCTCCTTCTCGGGGTCGAGCCGGTTCTCGCGAACCGGGGCTCGGGTTGTAGCCAAAAGAAAAGCGCCGTAGCGCTTGTCAGGATTCAAACAGTGCGGTGTTTTCGTCGAGCCAGCCCTGCAGCAGCAGGGCGGCGGCGATGGCGTCCACCGGGTTGTCGCGGTAACTGCCTTTCTGCCCGCCGCGCACCAGTCGCTCGCCCTTGGCTTCGAAGGTCGTCAGGCGCTCGTCGTGGGTATAGAAGGGCAGGTTGTAGCGGCCGTTGAGGCGACGGGCGAATTTTTCGGCGCGCACGCACATCTCGCTGGGCGTGCCGTCCATGTTCAGCGGCAGGCCGACCACCACGGCGTCGGGTTTCCATTCCTTGATCAGGGCTTCGACCTGGTTCCAGTCCGGCACGCCGTTCTGTGCCTTCAAGGTGCACAGCTCGCGGGCCTGGCCGGTAATCACCTGGCCGACCGCCACGCCGATCTGTTTGGTGCCGTAGTCGAAGCCGAGGATCAGGCGCAGGGCCATCAGGCGTGCCCTGCCTGGCTGGTCAGCAGGTTGAGGTTGATCCCCAGGTGTTTGGCCGCCGCTTCCAGGCGCAGTTCGCTGCTGGTGTTGAACAGGATGTCGGCGTCGTACGGGCAGGTCAGCCAGGCGTTGTCGGCCATTTCAGCCTCCAGTTGCCCGGCTTCCCAGCCGGCGTAGCCGAGGGTGATCAGGCTTTTCGCTGGGCCCACGCCGTCAGCGATGGCGAACAGTACGTCTTGCGAGGTGGACAATGCGAGGTCGCCGTCCAGCTCGACGGTGGCCTGGAAGGTCTTGCCCGCCGGATGCAGGACAAAACCGCGATCGGTCTGCACCGGGCCGCCGATGAAGATCGGCACATGCTGGCACAGCGCTGGCGGATCGATGTCCGGGCGCAGTTGCTCGAGGATGTCGGCCAGATTCAGCTCTTGCGGTCGGTTGACCACCAGCCCCATGGCCCCATTGGCCGTGTGCTCGACGATGTAGGTCAAGGTGTGGGCAAAGTTCGGGTCGGCCATGTGTGGCATGGCGATCAGGAAGTGATGCTTGAGGTAGCTGGGGCTGACGTTTTTCATGTGCGGTAGTGTGGCGTTCGGGGGGCGAACTGACAAGCTGGAGCGGTCAAAAGATCGGCTCAGTTGCTGGACAGCCGGTCGCCCCGGGCGAATTTCCAGGTGCGGATGATTTCCAGTCGGTCGATGTCCGACAGGTCGCCGGTAAACGGTGCGAAAGGCGCGGCCAGCCGCACGATGCGCTGCGCCGCCTGATCCAGCAGCGGCTGGCCGGAGGATTCCAGCACCAGCACTTCATACAGTGAGCCGTCGCGGTTGATCGACACCATCAGACGCAAATTGCCGTAAATCTGCTGGCGACGGGCTTCTTCGGGGTAATTGAGGTTGCCGATGCGCTCGACCTTCTTGCGCCATTCGTCCTTGTACCAGGCGCCCTTGTCGCGCATGGTCGAGGCCGCGCTCAGGCGGTGAATGCGCGGGCGTTTGGCGTACAGCTGTTGTTCGTTGGCCAGTTCGGCTTCGAGGCTGGCGATGTCGCTGGAGAGCTGCGAGCTGTCGAAAGTCGGCGCATCGACCGTCGGTTTGGTCTCGGTCTTGGCTTCTTCTTTCTTGGTCGGCGCCTTTTTCGGTTTTGGCGCAACGGTGGTCACCGCTGCCTTGGGCGCGGCTTCCTGCACTTCCGGTTTGGCGGCCGGTGGCGGGGTGACTTTCTTGACCTGATTGTCCTGGAACGGCGCGACCTCGGTGGTTTTGGGGATCGCCTTCTTGTCGAGGGTGCCGCTGCCTTCCTGGTTTTCCTGGGCGAGGAAATCGGCCTTCTTGGGCTTGGTTTCGCTCTTGAAGGTGGCGAGGGTGATTTCCAGGGTTTTGCTGATCTGCTTGGGCTCGACCATGGTGAAACCCACGCCGAGCAGCAGCGCCAAATGGATCAACGCCGCGAGAAACAGGGTAAATCCGAGGCGATCGACCGGGCGCACGCCTTTATGGGCGAGTTCAGCGGGCAGATCGGACGGAAGTGTCATGACAAGAAAACCAACATCGCGTTTTTCACAGGCCGCGCATGATAACGCAATGTTGGTTTCACGCCTTGGGCTTCAAGCATCAAGCGACAGGCTGCATGTGACACACATCAACCTTGCAGCTTTTTCTCGATGGCATCCATCAGCATCCCGCCGATGTCGGTGCCGAAGGCATTGTCGATCTCGCGGATGCAGGTCGGGCTGGTGACGTTGATTTCGGTCAGGTGTTCACCGATCACGTCGAGGCCGACGAACAGCAGGCCTTTCGCGCGCAAGGTCGGGCCGACCTGAGCGGCGATCCAGCGATCCTTGTCGGTCAGCGGACGGGCCTCGCCACGGCCACCGGCCGCGAGGTTGCCACGGGTTTCGCCCTGGGCCGGAATCCGCGCCAGGCAGTAATCCACTGGCTCGCCGTCGATCATCAGGATGCGCTTGTCGCCGTCCTTGATTGCCGGCAGGTAGGCCTGGCCCATGATCTGCTGGGTGCCGAGGGCGGTCAGGGTTTCCAGAATCACCGACAGGTTCGGATCGCCGACGCGGTGACGGAAGATCGAAGTACCGCCCATGCCGTCCAGCGGCTTGAGGATCACATCGCCATGTTTGGCGGCGAATTCACGCAGCACGTCGGCGCGGCGGCTGACCACGGTCGGCGGCGTGCACTGCGGGAACAGGGTGGCGAACAGCTTTTCGTTGCAGTCGCGCAGGCTCTGCGGCTTGTTGACCACCAGTACGCCGGCGGCTTCGGCCTGTTCGAGCAGGTAGGTGGAGTAGACGAACTCCATGTCGAACGGCGGATCCTTGCGCATCAGGATCACGTTCAGGTCGCTCAGCAGGGAATCCTGTTCGGCGCCCAGTTCGAACCATTTTTCCGGGTTGGCGAAGACTTTCAGCGGCTTCATCCGTGCCCGTGCCTGACCTTCACCTTGATAAAGGTCTTTCTGTTCCATGTAGAACAGTTCCCAGCCGCGCTTCTGCGCCGCCAGCAGCATGGCCAGCGAGCTATCCTTTTTATAGGAAATGCTGGCGATTGGGTCCATGACTATCCCGACGCGAACGCTCATTGGGTTTTCCTCGAAAATTGGCTACCGGATCGGTATGAAAAAAGTGCCGCCAGAGTGGCTCCGGGCGGGTTTTCGGTCAAGGAAAAACCCGTCGATAGATTGCGTCAGGAGACTGTGCTAAAAAGGCTGCCATATCGTGCTGGCCCTTAAGCATCAAGGGTTTCCGGCCATTACGCATCGCAAAACGGACAAATTGATTCGCAAAGGCGACGGTAGAGCCCCCTTATGGAACAGCAGTCCAGCGCCTTGAAGGTCATGGTGATCGACGACTCGAAAACGATTCGTCGCACCGCCGAGACCCTGTTGAAAAATGCAGGGTGCGAAGTCATCACGGCGATCGACGGTTTCGACGCCCTGGCGAAGATCGCCGACAACCACCCCGGGATCATTTTTGTCGACATCATGATGCCGCGTCTGGATGGTTATCAGACCTGCGCTTTAATCAAGAACAACAGTGCCTTCAAGGCGACGCCGGTGATCATGCTGTCGTCCCGCGACGGGCTGTTCGACAAGGCCAAGGGGCGGATTGTCGGTTCCGATCAATTTTTGACCAAGCCTTTCAGCAAGGAAGAACTGCTCGACGCGATTGCGGCCCATGTTCCGGGCTTTGCCGCTGATTTGCCGCAGTAAGACACGCACAGTGACGCTCGGCCAGCGGGCCCGGTGTCGACAAGAAAAAATGGGGAAGACCATGGCACGTATTCTGATCGTCGATGATTCGCCGACCGAAATGTACAAACTGACCGGCATGCTGGAAAAGCACGGCCACGAAGTGTTGAAAGCCGAAAACGGCGCCGACGGCGTGGCCCTCGCCCGTCAGGAAAAACCCGACGCGGTGCTGATGGACATCGTCATGCCCGGCCTCAACGGTTTCCAGGCGACCCGCCAACTGACCAAGGACGCTGAAACCAGCCACATCCCGGTCATCATCATCACCACCAAGGATCAGGAAACCGACAAGGTCTGGGGCACTCGCCAGGGCGCCAGGGATTACCTGACCAAACCGGTCGACGAAGACACGCTGATCAAGACCCTGAACAACGTGCTGGCCGGTTGATCGCGCCGCCATGAGCGAGTCGCTGACCGCGTTCGAACTGTTGTGGCAGATCGACCAGCGCTGTCGCCTGCTGGCGGCGGACCTGCCGTCGCAACCGGCGCGCCAGGATCGCTGGAGCGGCATCGGCTTTCGCCTCGGCGAGCACTGGTACGTCGCGCCCATGGGCGAGGTCAGCGAAGTGCTGCCCGAACCGCGTTTCACCCAGATGCCGGGGGTGAAGCCCTGGGTCAAGGGCGTCGCCAATCTGCGCGGGCGGTTGCTGCCGATCATGGACCTGTGCGGATTCTTCGGCCATGAGCTGTCACCGATGCGCAAGCAGCGGCGGGTATTGGTCGTGGAGCATCAGGACGTGTTTGCCGGTGTGCTGGTCGATGAGGTTTTCGGCTTGCAGCACTTCGAACAGGACAGCTTCGAACCCGTCTCGATCCGCAAGCGGCAAGGCTCCAAGGGCGAGTTCGTCAAAGGCTATTTCCGGCGCGAGCAGAACTGGCGAGTGTTCAGCCTGTTTGCGCTGGCGCAGTCACCGAGTTTCATGCACGTCGCGGTTTAACAGGCGAGGACCGATGATCAAAGCAAAAACCAGCAAGCCCGCAGAAGGCTCGCGCAGCCGCTCGCAGATCATCGTGCTGTTCATCGCGCTGATCGTGTTCATCATGCTGCTGTTCGCCAATTTCGCTTACCTCAACACCCAGGCCAACTACGACAAACAGTACATCGGCCACGCCGGCGAGCTGCGGGTGCTGTCGCAGCGGATCGCCAAGAACGCCACCGAAGCCGCCGCCGGCAAGGCCGCCGCGTTCAAGTTGCTGAGCGATGCGCGCAACGATTTCGCCCAGCGCTGGGGTTATCTGAAGAAGGGCGACCCGGCCACCGGACTGCCGCCGGCACCGTCCACCGTGCGCCCGGAAATGCGCGCCGTGCAGCTGGACTGGGAACGCCTGCTGAAAAACACTGACGCCATCCTGTCCAGCGAACAGACCGTGCTGTCCCTGCATCAGGTCGCCGCGACCCTGGCCGAAACCGTGCCGCAGTTGCAGATCGAATACGAAAAGGTCGTCGAGATTCTCCTGCAACGCGGTGCCCCGGCGGCGCAGGTGGCGATGGCCCAGCGTCAGTCGCTGCTGGCCGAGCGGATTCTCGGCGCGGTCAACACCGTGCTCTCCGGCGATGAAAACTCGCAACAGGCCGCCGATGCCTTCGGCCGTGACGCCACGCGCTTCGGTCAGGTGCTCAACGGCATGCTGCAAGGCAACCCGACACTCAAGATCAGCCAGGTCGAAGACCGTGATGCCCGTGCGCGCCTGAGCGAAATCGCCGAGCTGTTCCAGTTCGTCTCCGGTTCGGTGGATGAAATCCTCGAAACCTCGCCGGAGCTGTTCAAGGTCCGCGAGTCCGCCACCAACATCTTCAGCCTGTCGCAGACCTTGCTCGACGAAGCCTCGCACCTGGCCACAGGTTTCGAAAACCTCGCCGGCGGGCGCAGCACCGACACCATCGGCGGTTACGTGCTGGGCCTGCTGGCGCTGGCGTCGATCATCCTGATCGGCATGGTCATGGTCCGGGAAACCAACCGGCAATTGCAGGAAACCGCCGAGAAGAACGAACGCAACCAGAACGCGATCATGCGCCTGCTGGACGAAATCGAAGACCTCGCCGACGGCGACCTGACGGTGACCGCCTCGGTGACCGAAGACTTCACCGGAACCATCGCCGACTCGATCAACTATTCCGTCGACCAGTTGCGCGACCTGGTGGCGACCATCAACCTCACCGCCGGCCAGGTCGCCGCCGCCGTGCAGGAAACCCAGGCCACCGCCATGCACCTGGCCCAGGCCTCGGAGCATCAGGCCCAGCAGATTTCCGAAGCCTCGACGGCGATCAACGAGATGGCCCAGTCCATCGATCAGGTGTCGGCCAACGCTGCCGAATCCTCGGCGGTGGCCGAGCGTTCGGTGGAGATTGCCAACAAGGGCAACGAGGTGGTGCACAACACCATCCACGGCATGGACAACATTCGCGAACAGATCCAGGACACCGCCAAACGCATCAAGCGCCTGGGCGAGTCGTCCCAGGAAATCGGCGACATCGTCAGCCTGATCGACGACATTGCCGACCAGACCAACATCCTCGCCCTCAACGCGGCGATTCAGGCGTCGATGGCCGGTGACGCCGGCCGTGGCTTTGCCGTGGTGGCCGACGAAGTGCAACGGCTGGCCGAACGATCGTCCGCCGCGACCCGGCAGATCGAGACGCTGGTGCGGGCGATCCAGACCGACACCAACGAAGCCGTGATTTCCATGGAACAGACCACCACCGAAGTGGTGCGCGGCGCGCGGCTGGCGCAGGATGCCGGTGTGGCCCTGGAAGAAATCGAAGGCGTGTCCAAGACTCTCGCGGCGTTGATCCAGAGCATTTCCAACGCGGCGCAGCAGCAGACGTCGTCGGCTGGGCAGATTTCGCTGACGATGAACGTGATCCAGCAGATCACCTCGCAGACCTCGTCCGGCTCCACGGCCACCGCCGAAAGCATCGGCAACCTGACGAAAATGGCCAGCCAGTTGCGGCGTTCGGTGTCCGGTTTCACCTTGCCGGCGGCGGCAACACCCGCCACGGGCAAGGCGTGAAGCCTGCGGGCGAGATCATGTCGAGCGGAGCGGTTATGGGCGACCGGCACGACTACGTGGCCCTCGAATGGGTCAAGGGCGAAATTGCCGAAACGCTGAGGCAGGCGCATCAGGCCATCGAAGCCGTGCTCGACGATCCGCAGTCGGTGCCCGGGCTGGACGAGTGCCTGGCGTGCATCCATCAGGTCCACGGCAGTCTGCAGATGGTCGAGTTCTACGGCGCGGCCTTGCTCGCCGAAGAGATGGAGCATCTGGTCGAAGCCCTGCAGAACGACCGCGTCAGCCACCGCGACGAAGCCTTGCACCTGTTGTTGCAGGCCTTCGGCCAACTGCCGACCTACCTCGACCGCGTGCAAAGTGCACGCCGTGACTTGCCGCTGGTGGTGCTGCCGTTGATCAACGATTTGCGCAGCGCCCGGGGCGAAAGCCTGTTGTCCGAGACCAGCCTGTTCAGCCCGCAATTGCCGGAGCTACCGCCGCTGAGCCCGCAAGCGCTGACCATGCTGGAACCGGCCGATTTACCCAATGTGCTGCGCAAGTTGCGGCAGATGTTGCAGATGGCGTTGGTAGGCCTGCTCCGCGAACAGGACGACCAGACGCATCTTGGCTACCTGAGCAAAGTCTTCACCCGCCTCGAAGCCTTGAGCGGCGATGCACCCTTGAGTCCCTTGTGGCAGGTCGCCTCGGCGCTGGTCGAAGGCATGCGCGAAGGCCGGATCGCCAACAGCCCGGCCCTGCGCAGCCTGTTCAAGGACGCCGACAAGGAACTCAAGCGCCTGCTCGAACAAGGCATGGCCGGCCTCAACCAGCCACCGCCGCCCGAGCTGTTCAAAAGCCTGTTGTTCTACATTGCCAAAGCCGAACATCCCACCGGGCAGATGCTGACCATGAAAGATCGCTACTCTCTGGACGACGCGTTGCCCGACAGCGCGATGGTCGACGAAGAACGCGCACGCCTGGCCGGCCCCGACCGCGATGCCATGCGCTCGGTGCTCGCGGCGTTGTGCGAAGAGCTGGTGCGGGTCAAGGAACGCCTCGACCTGTTCGTGCGCAGCGACCGCCAGCACACCTCGGATCTGGACAGCCTGCTGGCGCCGTTGCGGCAGATCGCCGACACCCTCGCGGTGCTCGGCTTCGGCCAGCCGCGCAAGGTCATCATCGATCAACTGGCGGTGGTGCTCAGCCTCGCTCAGGGCCAGCGCGAACCGAACGACGCCACGCTGATGGATGTCGCCGGCGCCTTGCTTTACGTCGAAGCGACCCTGGCCGGGATGGTCGGCACGGTGGAACCGGAGAGCCCGGAAGACTCGCGCCTGCCCACCACCGACCTGACGCAGATCCACCAGATCGTGATCAAGGAAGCACGTATCTGCCTGCAACAGGCCAAGGACATGATCGTCGACTACATCGACGCCGACTGGGATCGCCAGCAGCTGCAACCCTTACCGGCGCTGCTGACCCAGGTGCGTGGCGCGCTGGCGATGATTCCGTTGACCCGTGCGGCGAGCCTGCTGGAAGCCTGCAACGGCTTCATCCGCGAGCACCTGCTGCTCGATCCCCACGAGCCGGGCTGGCAGCAGCTGGACAACCTCGCCGATGTCATCACCAGTCTCGAGTATTACCTCGAACGCCTGACCGATGACCCGCAGGCACCGAGCGAGCAATTGCTGGATGTCGCGCAGAAGAGCCTGGCCCGTCTCGGCTACTTTCCTGACGAGCCGCCCAGCGAACAGCATGTGCCCGTGCTCGAGGATGTGCTCAGCCCCGGCGAAGCGCTGGTCATGCAGGACCTGCAGGAACTCGATGACCCGCAAATCGCCCAGTCGCTGGCCGATGTGCTGGCCAGCCCGGTGTCGGCGGTCAACCCGCCCGCGTTGACCACGCCCGGCAGTCTGCTGCCACCGCCCGCCGATGAAGAGCCGGTGGACGACGAGTTGCGTGAAGTGTTCCTCGAAGAGACCGAGGAAGTGCTCGATGTCCTGCGCGACTACCTGCCGCGCTGGACCGCCGATCCGCAGGACCGCGCAGCCCTGAGCGAACTGCGTCGCGCCTTTCACACCCTGAAAGGCAGCGGACGCATGGTCCGTGCGCTGGTGCTCGGCGAACTGGCCTGGGCGGTGGAAAACCTGCTCAATCGTGTGCTGGAGCACAGCGTCGAACCGTCGCCGGCGGTGCAGCAATTGCTGGCCGATACGCTGCTGTTGCTGCCGGACCTGATCGCCGAGTTCGCCATCAATGGTCAGCGTCAGCGTCAGGATGTCGATCACCTCGCGGCCCGGGCCCACGCCCTGGCCAAGGGCGACACGCCACTGCCGGCCGAAGACGTGGAAGACGTCGCGGCGCTCGATCCGTTGTTGCTGGAGATTTTCCGCAACGAAGCCGAAACCCACCTCGCCAGCCTCAACCGCTTCCTCGATCAGGCCGCCGAACACGTGCCATTGCAGGCCAGTGACGAACTGCAACGTGCGCTGCACACCCTCAAGGGCAGTGCGTCGATGGCCGGCGTATTGCCGATCGCCGAACTGGCGGCGCCATTGGACAAACTGGCCCGGGAGTTCAAGGCCCATCAACTGGCGCTGGACCTGGACGAAGTGGAGTTGCTGCTGGAAGCCGAAGGCCTGTTTCGCGTCGGTCTGCGTCAGCTCAAGCACGACCCGCTGGCACCGATTGTCGGTGCGCAGTCGCTGATCAAACGCACCGAAACCCTGCTGAGCGAACGCCTCGAATCCATCCTCAACGCACCGAGCAGTGCCCTGCGGGTCAAGCGCGATCCGCAACTGATCAACAACTTCCTGGCTCAGGGCATGGACATCCTGCTCGACGCCGAAAACCTCTTGCAGCGCTGGCAACAGCATCCCGGCGAACGCCAGGAACTCAGTGCGCTGCTGGATGAACTGACGACCCTTGGCGAGGCCGCGCACCTGGCGGATCTGCTGCCGGTGGATGTGTTGTGCGAAGCCTTGCTGGATCTGTATGGCGCGGTGGAAGAAAGCAGCCTCGCGGTCAGTGAGCGGTTTTTCCATGAGGCGCAGCAGGCCCACGAAGCGCTGATCAACATGCTCGACGAACTGGCCGCCGGCCAGGAAATCACCCCGCAACCCCAGCGCATCCGTGCGCTGCACGAACTGCTCGACGAAGGCCTCGACCCGTCGGCCATGGGCCTGATCCGCAGCGACGGCAGCCGGACCCTGAGCATTTCCGAACTGGGCAGCGCCACTGCCGAGCTGCAAAAAAGCACCGGAATCGGCGCGGATGACGAGATCGTCGAGATCTTCCTCGAAGAGGCGGTGGACATTCTCGACAGCGCCGGACAAGCCTTGCAGCGCTGGTTGAACGACCCGGAAAACGGCGCGCCGCTGTCGTCGCTGCAACGGGACCTGCACACCCTCAAGGGCGGTGCGCGGATGGCCGAGGTCGAGGCGGTCGGCGACCTGGCCCAGGAGCTGGAGAACCTTTACGAAGGTCTGGTGGATCGCCGCTACAACCACAGCGACGCACTGGACCGACTGTTGCTGCAAAGCCATGAGCGCCTGGCGTTGTACCTCGATCAACTGCATGATCATCAACCGCTGAAACCGGCGCCGGACCTGATCGACGCGATCCGCCAGTTCCGTCAGGGCCAGGCCGGCAGTCCCGAGACGCCGCCGGAGGCCGCCAGCCATGATGGCGCCGGACACGACCCGGAGCTGCTGGAAATCTTCCTTGAAGAAGGTTTCGACATCATCGAAAACTCCGGCGCCGCGCTGCTGCGCTGGCAGGCCGAACCTGGCAACCGCCAGGAAGTGGAAACCCTGCTGCGCGATCTGCACACCCTCAAGGGCGGCGCGCGGATGGTGGAAATCGGCCCCATCGGCGACCTCGCCCATGAGCTCGAATACCTTTACGAAAGCCTGTCCTCCGGCACCCTGCAAAGTAGCGCCGAACTGTTTGCCCTGTTGCAGCGCGGCCATGACCGGTTGGCGCAGATGCTCGATGCGGTGCGCGCCGGCCAGTCATGCCCGCCGGCGGATCGGCTGATCGGCGCGATCCAGAATTTCAGCCACCCGGTGGCGGTGGAAACGCCTGCGCCGATATTGCCGGTGCCCTTGAAGACCGAACCCGCCGCGCCCGCTGCCGAGGCCGGCGCGGACATGGTCAAGGTTTCCGCCGAGCTGCTCGATGAACTGGTCAACCTTGCCGGCGAAACCTCGATTTTCCGTGGCCGTATCGAACAGCAGGTCAGCGATGCGCAGACCGCGCTGAACGAAATGGAAACCACCATCGAGCGCATGCGCGACCAGTTGCGCCGGCTCGACACCGAAACCCAGGGGCGGATTCTCAGCCGCCAGCAAGTGGACGCCGAACGCCTGGGCTATGAAGAATTCGATCCGCTGGAAATGGATCGCCATTCGCAGTTGCAGCAGTTGTCCCGGGCGCTGTTCGAATCCGCCTCCGACCTGCTCGACCTCAAGGAAACCCTCGACCGGCGCACCCATGACGCCGAGAACCTGCTGCAACAGCAAGGCCGGATCAACACCGAATTGCAGGAAGGCCTGATGCGCACGCGCATGGTGCCGTTCGAGCGCATGTTGCCGCGACTCAAGCGCATCGTCCGTCAGGTGGCCGAAGAGCTGAACAAGGACGTGGCGTTCACCGTCGGCAACGCTGAAGGCGAGATGGATCGCAACGTTCTCGAACGCATGGCGGCGCCGCTGGAGCACATGCTGCGCAACGCCGTCGACCATGGTCTGGAACCGGCCGACGTGCGAATGGCGGCGGGCAAACCGGCCCAAGGACAGATAAGCCTCGACCTGTCCCGCGAGGGCGGTGACATCGTTTTCGACATCCGCGATGACGGTGCCGGCGTGCCGCTGGACGCGGTGCGACGCAAGGCGATCAAGCGCGGCCTGCTGGCGCCGAATGCGGAAATCAGCGACCGCGAAGTGTTGCAGTTCATCCTCCAGCCCGGTTTCTCCACCGCCGAGAAAATCACCCAGATTTCCGGACGTGGCGTGGGCATGGACGTGGTGCACGAAGAAGTGCGGCAACTGGGCGGCACCATGAGCATCGATTCGGTGCCGGGGCAGGGCGTGCATTTCCGTATTCGCCTGCCGTTCACCGTGTCGGTCAACCGGGCGCTGATGGTGCAGTGCGGCGAGGATCAGTACGCGATTCCGCTGAACACCATCGACGGCATCGTTCGCGTCTTGCCGAATGAACTCGACGGGCATTTCCGTCACGATCCGCCGCGCTACGAGTACGGCGGCCAGCGATATGAACTGTGCTATCTGGGCGAGCTGCTGAAAACCGCGCCACGGCCGAAACTGCTCGGCCAGAGCCTGCCGCTGCCGGTGCTGCTGGTGCAGTGCAACGACCGGCACATCGCGGTGCAGGTCGACGCCATGGCGGGCACCCGGGAAATCGTAGTGAAGAGCCTCGGCCCGCAGTTCGCGGCGGTGCAGGGCGTGTCCGGGGCGACGATCCTCGGCGATGGACGGGTGGTGCTGATCCTCGATCTGCTGGCGCCGATCCGCGCGATGCAGGCGCGGTTGCCGCAGCGTCCGGCCGGTCACGAAATCGAGAGCGAACCGCAGAAGCCGCTGCTGGTGCTGGTGGTCGACGACTCGGTCACCGTGCGCAAGGTCACCAGCCGTCTGCTCGAACGCCACGGCATGAACGTGCTGACCGCCAAGGACGGGGTCGATGCGATGTTGCTGCTGGAGGAACACATGCCGGACCTGATGTTGCTCGACATCGAAATGCCGCGCATGGACGGCTTCGAAGTGGCGACCCAGGTGCGCCACGATGAACGCCTGCAACACCTGCCGATCATCATGATCACCTCGCGCACCGGGCAGAAACACCGCGACCGCGCCATGGCCATCGGCGTCAACGACTACCTCGGCAAGCCGTACCAGGAATCGGTGCTGCTCGAAAGCATTGCCCTGTGGAGCAAAAAACATGCATGAGCGGCGTCATAACCAGCGCAGCAGCCAGCTCACCGGGCTGTTGCTGCCGCTGGCCGACCGGAATCTGATCCTGCCCAACGTCGCCGTCGCCGAGCTGATCGACTACCAGTCCAGCGCTTTCGACCTCGATACACCGCCGTGGTATCTGGGCCGGGTGACCTGGCGCGAGCGGCAGATTCCGCTGCTGAGTTTCGAGTCGGCGTGCGGCAACAAGATCGTCATCGGCGAACGGGCCCGGATCGTCATCCTCAATGCCCTCGGCGGATTGCCGACGCTGCGCTTCATTGCCTTGCTGGTGCAGGGGATTCCGCGCTCGTACAAGCTCGACAGCCAATTGAGTTATGTCGACGTGCCGCTGTGTGCGCTGGAGCAGGCGGCGGTGCAGGTGGGGGAGCAGGTGGCGAAGGTGCCGGATCTGTTGGCGCTGGAGGGATTGTTGGTGGATGCGGGGCTGGTTTGATTTTCGCTTGAATTTTGCGTTGTCCTTCCCCCCTCACCCCAGCCCTCTCCCCCAGGAGAGGGAGCCGACCGAGGTGTCTTGCATAATCCATCGACCTGAAAAAACCAGTCGATTATGGATTCACTGCAACACGTTCAGGTCGGTGCAGCTATCGAACATTCCCGGATCAGTCCCCTCTCCCTCCGGGAGAGGGCTAGGGTGAGGGCGCTCTTGATCGTTACTCCAGGCGTAACGATCACGCACCGCGCTTGATTGATGCCCCCACCCGACACTCCTAAGGTAGCTCCACGACAGCGAACCCCGTGGAGTGAGCATGACAACAACAATTTCCCCCGACTCGCGCTGGACGCGGCGGCGCGACGAGAAGCAGCGGCGCCTCGACAAGGTGCGCGGGCTGGCCGACGGTGCGGTGTTGCCCACCGACAGGATCGTCGCGGCGCTTGAGGCGCTGATCCTGCCCGGCGACCGTGTGGTGCTGGAGGGCAACAACCAGAAGCAGGCGGATTTTCTTTCCCGTGCTTTGGCCAAGGCCGATCCTGAAAAGCTCCACGACCTGCACATGATCATGCCCAGTGTCGGTCGCTCCGAGCATCTGGACCTGTTCGAACGCGGCATCGCCCGCAAGCTCGATTTCTCCTTTGCCGGCACCCAGAGCCTGCGCATCAGCCAGTTGCTCGAAGACGGCTTGCTGGAAGTCGGCGCGATCCACACCTACATCGAACTCTACGCCCGGCTGGTGGTGGATCTGATCCCCAACGTCGTGCTTTCGGCCGGGTTCATGGCCGATCGGGCCGGCAATATCTACACCGGCCCGAGCACCGAAGACACCCCGGCGCTGATCGAACCAGCGGCGTTCAGCGACGGCATCGTCATCGTCCAGGTCAACCAACTGGTGGACGACGTCAGCGAACTGCCCCGCGTGGACATTCCCGCGTCGTGGGTGGATTTCGTGGTGGTGGCGGACAAGCCGTTCTACATCGAACCGCTGTTCACCCGCGACCCTCGGCACATCAAGCCTGTGCATGTGCTGATGGCGATGATGGCGATCCGCGGGATCTACGAAAAACACAACGTGCAGTCGCTGAACCACGGCATCGGTTTCAACACCGCCGCCATCGAACTGATCCTGCCGACCTACGGCGAATCCCTCGGCCTCAAGGGCAAGATCTGCCGCAACTGGACCCTCAACCCGCACCCGACTTTGATCCCGGCGATTGAAAGCGGCTGGGTCGAAAGCGTGCATTGCTTCGGCACCGAGCTGGGCATGGAAAACTACATCGCCGCCCGTCCCGACGTGTTCTTCACCGGCCGCGATGGCTCGCTGCGTTCCAACCGGATGTTCTGCCAACTGGCCGGGCAATACGCGGTGGATCTGTTTATCGGCGCAACGTTGCAAGTCGATGGCGATGGCCATTCTTCAACCGTGACCCGTGGGCGCCTTGCCGGTTTCGGTGGCGCACCGAACATGGGCCACGATCCGCGCGGCCGGCGTCACGGCACCCCGGCGTGGCTCGACATGCGTCATGACGATTCGCAGCAACCGATGCTCGAACGCGGCAAGAAACTCGTGGTGCAAATGGTCGGGACCTTCCAGGAGGGCGGCAAACCGACCTTCGTTGAAACCCTCGACGCGGTAGATGTGGCGAAGAAAAGTGGCATGCCGCTGGCACCGATCATGATCTACGGCGACGACGTCACCCACCTGCTCACCGAAGAAGGCATCGCCTACCTGTACAAGGCGCGCTCGCTGGAAGAGCGTCAGGCGATGATCGCCGCCGTTGCGGGTGTCACCGCCATCGGTCTGCGCCACAACTCGAAAGATACCGAACGCATGCGCCGCGAAGGGCTGATCGCCTTGCCCGAAGACCTCGGCATCCGCCGCACCGACGCCACCCGCGAACTGCTCGCGGCGAAAAGCGTGGCCGATCTGGTCGAGTGGTCCGGCGGCCTCTACAACCCGCCCGCCAAATTCAGGAGCTGGTAATGCACGCACTCAACCTGAAAGCGAAACCTGTTTCCTTGGCTGACCGGTTAGCGGATCTGGCCGTGGACGCGCTGATCGACGAAGCCGACCTGTCGCCGAAACCGGCGCTGGTCGACCGTCGCGGCAACGGTGCGCACACCGATCTGCACCTGGGATTGATGCACGCCTCGGCGCTGGCGTTGTGGCCGGCGTTCAAGGAAATGGCCGAGGCCGCGCTTGAGTTCGGCGAGATCGGCTTGCCGCTGCGTGAAGCCATTGGCCGCATCGGCCGGGAAGGCGAGCAAGCGATGCTCGCCACCACCCACGGCGTGAACACCCATCGCGGTGCGATCTGGGCGCTGGGCCTGTTGGTTACGGCCGCGGCGCTGGACACGAAAACCACCAGCGCTGGCGCCGTTACCCTGCGCGCCGCACGTCTGGCGTTGCTCGATGACCGTCATGCACCGCGCCCGCTGAGTCACGGTGCGCAAGTCGCTCAACGCTACGGCGCTCGCGGTGCCCGGGAAGAAGCGCAGCTCGGCTTCCCGTCCGTGGTGCAGCGCGGACTGCCGCAGCTCAAGCGCAGCCGCGCCGCCGGCCATGGCGAACAGAACGCCCGGCTCGATGCCTTGCTGGCGATCATGACCGACCTTGCCGACACCTGCGTGCTGTACCGCGCCGGCGAACCGGGCCTGCACGCCATGCAGCACGGCGCGCGGGCGGTGCTCGACGCCGGTGGCAGCGCCAGCCTCACCGGTCGCCGTCGCTTGCAAGAACTGGATCAACAACTCATCGCATTGAATGCCTCGCCCGGTGGCGCCGCCGACTTGCTCGCCGCCACGCTGCTGCTCGACCGGATCGAGCGCGACGGCATCCTTCAGGGAGCGTTTTGATGGAAACCTTATCCTTTGAATTCCCCGCCGGGCAGCCGCCACGGGGTCGGGCGCTGGTCGGTTGTGTCGGCTCGGGCGATCTGGAAGTGCTGATCGAACCGGGCCTGGCCGGCAAGCTGACAATCAATGTGCAGACCTCGGTCAACGGCGCGCAGCAGCGCTGGCAGCATCTGTTTGCGCGGATGTTCGATGGCACCACACCGCCGGCGATGGCCATTGATATCCACGACTTCGGCGCGACCCCGGGCGTGGTGCGCCTGCGACTGGAACAAGGCTTCGAGGAGATCGGCCATGACTGACACCTCGGCACTTTTGCACAAACATTCATTCGTCGAACTCGGCGCACGGCAACGGGCGAAAGCCTTGCTCGACGCCGGCACCTTCCGCGAACTGCTCGATCCGTTCCAACGCGTCATGTCGCCATGGCTGGAGCGTCAGGGCGTGGTGCCGCAGGCCGATGACGGTGTGGTGATCGCCAAGGGCAATCTCGACGGTTTGCCGGTGGTGATCGCAGCGATCGAAGGCGCGTTTCAGGGCGGCAGCCTCGGTGAAGTCGGTGGCGCAAAAATCGCCGGCGCACTGGAACTGGCCGCCGAGGACAACCGCAAGGGCATCCCGACCCGCGCCATCCTGCTGCTGGAAACCGGCGGCGTGCGCTTGCAGGAAGCCAACCTCGGACTGGCGGCGATTGCCGACATCCACGCGGCGATTGTCGACTTGCAACAGTACCAACCGGTGGTCGGCGTGGTCGCCGGCAGCGTCGGTTGCTTTGGTGGGATGTCGATTGCCGCCGCGCTGTGCAGCTATTTGCTGGTGACCCAGGAAGCACGCCTCGGCCTGAACGGCCCGCAGGTGATCGAGCAGGAAGCCGGGATCGAGGAATACGACTCCCGCGACCGGCCGTTCATCTGGAGCCTGACCGGCGGCGAGCAACGTTTCGCCAGTGGTCTGGTGGACCGCTATGTCGCCGATGACGTGGCGCAGATTCGCCAGCAGGTCGGCGAGTTGCTGCAACAAGGCTTGCCGCTGCAACCGCGCAGTCAGCGGGCCGAGTGGTTCCTGCAACGGCTCGCGAGCCTGGACACTGACAAGCAAATCGAGCCTTCGGTGGTTCGCGATCTGTATCAAGGAGAGCGCTCATGAGCGGTTATTCCGTGCGCGGTTTGAACTGGTTCAACGCCCTGAGCGCTGGTGCGAATGCCGTTGAGGGTTTGCCGCCATCGTTGAAGGTCGCCGACGGTGAGCTCGGGCGTTTTATCGCCGTGGTCGCCGATCCGAAAAACCGTTTCCCTCGCGCTCGCAACGGCGAAGTCGGATTGCTCGAAGGCTGGGGTCTGGCCAAGGCTGTGGATGACGCGATCACCGCCGATCGTGACAAAACACAAAAGCGCCCACTGATCGCCATCGTCGATGTGCCGAGCCAGGCCTATGGCCGCCGCGAAGAAGCCCTCGGCATTCATCAGGCTCTGGCCGGTGCGGCGGACGCTTATGCCCGGGCTCGTCTGGCCGGGCATCCGGTGATTGCGCTGCTGGTGGGCAAGGCCATGTCCGGGGCGTTTCTGGCCCATGGTTATCAGGCCAACCGCTTGATCGCCCTGCGTGATCCGGGGGTGATGGTGCATGCGATGGGCAAGGCTTCGGCGGCGCGGGTGACCTTGCGCAGTGTCGAAGAACTGGAAGTGCTGGCGTCCAGCGTGCCGCCGATGGCTTATGACATCGACAGCTACGCCAGCCTCGGATTGCTCTGGGAAACCTTGTCGGTGCAACAGATCGAACAGCCGACAGCGGAGGATCTGGCGCGGGTCGGCGAATGCCTGAAGCAGGCCATCGGCGATATTGGCGCGACGGATTTGAGCAATCGCCTCGGCGCGAAAAACCGTGAAGCCTCCAGCCGCGTGCGTGAGCTGCTGAGGGCGCAGTGGTGAACAGCGTTCTCGCCCACGACCTGCTGTGGGGCATGACGCCTGCGCAGTTGCCGACGGATGCGCCGCAGTGGGCTATTGATTCGCTGGCTGCCGGGCAGCCGGTGGTGGTGCGGCGGGCGTTGAGTGAAGACGGGTTCGTGGCGGTGGGCGTGCGCGGTCGATTGCGCGAGCAGCGGCTGGCGGCGTTCATGCCTGTCGATTCGATTGCCTGTCGGGTCAGTCCGGAAGCGCTTTGTCAGGTCGAGAGCGAACGTGATCTGCCTGTCATGCAGGCGCTCCGGCAACTGCGGCCGGTGCTCGATGATTGTGGTTGGGTCTGGGGCATCAGCGGCAGTGCCGGGTTTGAACTGGCCAGCGGGTTTGCAGCAATGCACGAGGCCAGCGATCTCGATCTGATCCTGCGTACACCGCAACTCATCACCCGTAATCAGGCACGCAAACTGGTTGCGATTTTCGATCAGGCAATCTGCCGGGTCGACCTGCAATTGCAGACGCCATTCGGTGCCGTCGCCCTGCGCGAATGGGCCGGGAACGCTTCGCGGGTGCTGCTGAAAAACGCCCATGAAGCCTGTCTGGTGTCTGATCCGTGGAACCCGCAGGAGCAGGCAGCGTGAGCAGCCTGCTGGTGTTTCCCGGCCAGGGCGCGCAGCAACCCGGCATGCTCCAGCATCTGCGTCGGGAAACGCTGGTCGAGGCCAGCGATAGCCTCGGTGAGGATGTCTTGCGCCTGGATTCCAGCGAAGCGTTGCGCAGCACCCGGGCGGTTCAGCTTTGCTTGCTGATCGCCGGCGTCGCGGCCTCGCGGCAGTTGTTGCAGGACGGACTCACCGCCGATTACGTCGCCGGCCTGTCCATCGGAGCCTACCCGGCAGCGGTGGTCGCCGGCGCGTTGAGCTTCAGCGATGCGTTGCATCTGGTCAGCCTGCGCGGCGAGTTGATGCAGCAGGCTTATCCACAGAGCTTCGGCATGACCGCGATCATCGGTCTGCAATTATCCACAGTCGAAACGCTGCTGGCGCAGGTGCACGGCGCAGAAACACCGGTGTACCTGGCCAACATCAACGCCGATAACCAGGTGGTGATTTCCGGCAGTGACAAGGCGATGCACGCGGTCGCCGAGCTGGCCCGCAGTCGTGGCGCCGGGCTGGCAAAACGTCTGGCGGTCAGCGTGCCGTCGCACTGCCCATTGCTGGATGAGCCTGCGCAAACACTCGCAGAAGCGTTCAAAAAGGTAGAACTGAAAACACCCAAAATCGCTTACCTGAGCGGCAGTCGCGCAAGGCCTGTGACCAAGGTAGAAGCGCTGCGCGACGATCTCGCCTTCAACATGTGCCGCGTGGTGGACTGGCGCGGCACCGTGCAAAGCGCTTACGAACGCGGCGTACGTTTACAGATCGAACTGCCGCCCGGTGCGGTGCTGACCGGGCTGGCGCGCCGGGTGTTCGAACAGGGGACTGTCACTGCCTCCGACAGTGCCCGGCTCGACACCCTGCAGGCGCTGTTGCGTGAGGAGGGTAGCCGCCGACTCTAGACCGCCGCGACTCAGGCTTCGAACAACAAAAACAACATTCGACGATGCACTTTGAGGACTACAACAATGATTATTTACGGTGTGGCGCTGCTGGCGATCTGTACGTTGGCAGGGGTGATCATGGGTGACCTGCTCGGCGTGTTGCTGGGGGTCAAATCCAATGTCGGCGGGGTCGGCATCGCGATGATCCTGTTGATCTGCGCGCGGCTGTGGATGCAAAAACGCGGCGGCATGACCAAGGATTGCGAAATGGGCGTCGGCTTCTGGGGCGCCATGTACATTCCGGTGGTGGTGGCGATGGCCGCGCAACAAAACGTCGTCACCGCCCTGCACGGCGGCCCGGTGGCGGTGCTGGCGGCAATCGGTTCGGTGGTGGTCTGTGGCTGCACCATTGCCCTGATCAGCCGCACCCACAAGGGTGAACCCTTGCCCGACGAACCGGCGGAAGTCTCCCCGGTCGGCACACCCGTAGGAGGTCGCTGACATGTGGGATCTCATTGAAAAAGGTCTGGAACACAACGGTCTGATCACTGCGTTCGCCTTCGTCGGCGTGATCATGTGGGTCTCGGTGATTCTCTCCAAACGCCTGACGTTCGGGCGGATTCACGGCTCGGCGATTGCCATTGTCATCGGCCTGGTGCTGGCCTGGGTTGGCGGGACCATGACCGGTGGTCAGAAAGGTCTGGCGGATCTGTCACTGTTCTCCGGCATCGGCCTGATGGGCGGCGCGATGCTGCGGGATTTCGCCATCGTTGCCACGGCTTTCGAGGTGCAGGCGACCGAGGCGAAGAAGGCCGGGTTGATTGGCGTGATCGCACTGCTGCTGGGCACGATCCTGCCGTTCATTGTCGGCGCGTGCATGGCTTACATGTTCGGTTATCGCGATGCCGTGAGCATGACCACCATCGGCGCGGGTGCGGTGACTTACATTGTCGGGCCGGTGACCGGCGCGGCGATTGGCGCAACTTCGGATGTCATGGCGTTGTCGATTGCCACCGGCTTGATCAAGGCGATTCTGGTGATGGTCGGCACCCCGGTGGCGGCGCGCTGGATGGGCCTGGATAACCCGCGTTCGGCGATGGTGTTTGGCGGGTTGGCCGGGACGGTGAGTGGCGTGACGGCGGGGCTGGCGGCGACGGATCGGCGGTTGGTGCCTTATGGGGCGTTGACGGCGACGTTTCACACCGGGCTTGGGTGCTTGCTGGGGCCTTCGCTGTTGTTCTTCATCGTCCGCGGGATTGTTGGCTGAACGTCAAAAGCCCCTCACCCTAGCCCTCTCCCGGAGGGAGAGGGGACTAACCGAGGTGAATATTTGAGTTACGCCGACCTGACACTTCCGAGTCGAACTCAGGTCTTGAAAGACCCCCGGTCTGCTCCCTTTCCCCTCGCCCCCTTGGGGGAGAGGGCTGGGGTGAGGGGGTAGGCTTTTGATTTGCTGTTGATCTGCTTTTGATCACACCGCCAACTGGCGATTCGCATACATCCGACACTCAGCCAACAACGCCAGCAAATTCGGATCCCGCTCTTTAGCCTTCAGAAACACCACGCCAATGTGCTGCTGCAACCGGTACTTCTCCTGCAACGGAATCAGCTTCACCCGGTTCTCGTACACCGCGGCAATCCTCCCCGGCAGCAACGCATAACCGACCCCGGAGCTGACCATGCTCAGCAGGGTGAAGATGTCGTTGACCTGCATCGCCACCTTCGGCTCGAACCCTGCCTGCCTGAACACCCGGATACCGTCCTGGTGGGTGGCGAAGCCTTGCGTCAGGGTGATGAAGGTTTCGTCGCGCACCTCTGCCAGATCCACTTCGTTGCGTTGAGCGAAGCGCGAATCAGCCGGGGTGGCGAGGAAGATGTCGTCGGAAAACAGCGGAATCTGCTCGCAGTCCGGGTCGTTGACGCTGTCGTCCAGCGACACGAGGATCGCGTCGACTTCCATGTTTTTCAGCTTGTAGAGCAGGTCGATATTCGAGCCGAGGATCAGGTCGATGTTGAGTTCGCTGCGGCGGATCTTCAAACCCATGATCAGCTGCGGCACGGTCTTCACCGTCAGCGAATACAGCGAGCCGAGCTTGAAGCGTTCGGCCGAGAACCCGGCGGCTTCGCGGGTCAGGCGTACGCTTTCGACCACATCCTGAATCAGCTTCTGCGCCCGCTCTTCGAGTACGTAGGCACTTTCCAGCGGCGTCAGGTTGCGTCCTTCGTGCTTGAACAGCGGGCAGCGCAAGGCGCTTTCCAGCGAATGGATCGCACGGTGCACGCTGACGTTGCTGGTCTGTTGCTCGGCGGCGGCGCGGGCGAGGTTGCCGGTGCGCATGAAGGCGAGGAACACCTCAAGTTTCTTCAGGGTCAATTCTTCGTCGATCAGCATGGCGCGGACTCTTCTTGGTATTGGTCGATTGTGCCCAAATATCAGGACAGGTGCAGGCCCGCGTTGAACGGAAACATTGCGCTTTTACGCTCAAGGCCGGAGCCTTGCGCGCTGCGGTAATGAAATCGAGGTGTGCGACACATGTATCACGGAGAAAAACTGAACGCCTGGACGCATCTGGTCGGGGCGGTAGCGGCGTTTGTCGGGGGCGTCTGGATGCTGGTGATTGCCAGCCTCGACGGCAGCCCCTGGAAGATCGTCAGCGTGGCGATTTACGCCTTCACCTTGCTGGTGCTCTACAGCGCATCCACCGTGTATCACAGCGTGCGCGGGCGCAAGAAAGCGATCATGAAGAAGGTCGATCACTTTTCGATCTATCTGCTGATCGCCGGCAGTTACACGCCGTTCTGTCTGGTGACCCTGCGCGGGCCGTGGGGCTGGACGCTGTTCGGGATTGTCTGGGGGCTGGCGCTGATCGGCATCCTGCAAGAGATCAAACCGCGCTCCGAGGCGCGGATCCTGTCGATCGTGATCTACGCGGTGATGGGCTGGATCGTGCTGGTGGCGGTCAAGCCGCTGATCGACGCGCTGGGGACGGCGGGGTTTGCCTGGCTGGCGTCGGGCGGCGTGCTGTACACCGTGGGGATTATCTTTTTTGCCCTTGATCACCGGTTGCGGCATGCCCACGGGATCTGGCATCTGTTCGTGATCGCTGGGAGCCTGCTGCACTTTGTGGCGATTCTGTTTTACGTCCTTTAAGGGCGCATCAGTCGGTCGAGTTGTTCCCGGGCGCGCTGACTGAAGATCTGCAGCAAATCATTCAAGGTGTGGGGCGGTGGCTCGGTGGCGCGGGTCACGGCGTACAGCGTGATTGGCAGCGGCGGGGCGAGCGGGCGGATAGTGGTGGTGGCCGATGAGGCACCGAGCGCGGTGAACGGATCAATCACCGCCACGCCAGCTCCGGATTCAACCATCGCCCGCGCCAGCGAATACGTCTGCACGGCGATCCGCACACGCGGCGGCGGTTCGACTGCTTCCAGATAACTGTCGAGGCGAGCGGCCAGCGGGTCGGCGCTGGACAGCCCGATCAGCGGCGCCCCGGCCAGAGCCATCAGTGGCAACGGCTGGCCGGCGTCTTCCTCCGGCCAATAACCTTTCGGCGCCAGCGCTACCAACACACCCGCTGCCAATGCCTGCGCCTTCAGCCCCGGATGATCCGGCAACTGCAACGTCAGGGCCACGTCCACTTCGCGCATCAGCAGGTTCTGCATCAGCTCGCGACTGTGGGCGCTGGACAGTTCGCAGACGATGTCCGGGAACTGCGCCGTCCATTGCCGGATCGCCGGCGGCAGTAATGACAGCGCCAGCGCCGGGGTCGCGCCGATCCGCAGGCTGTGGCCGGGCTCGCGACGCAGGCTCTGGGCCAGGCGCCGTACGCCTTGCAGGCTTTCCGTGACCTTGTCGACTTCGCGCTCCAGCTCCAGTGCTTCAGGGGTTGCCTGCAATTTGCCGCGCACCCGCAGAAACAGCGGAAAGCCCAGTTGCTGCTCGGCGTGCTGCAACACCTTGGTCACCGCCGGTTGCGAGACGTGCAGCAACTGCGCAGCGGCGCTGACCGAACCGGTCTGGCGAATGGCCTGGAAAATCTCGATGTGGCGAAGGCGCATGGCGAGTCCATAACCTTTGTTTATAGGTCTGGCATCTTTATTCATTGTTCGACGCCTGTCACCTCACCCTAACCTCAGCCCCGTCTTCAAATAGAAATAAGGACGGACATGGCTCAGCGTGTGTGCATCATCGGCGGCGGTGTGATTGGCCTGGCAACGGCCTACGCGCTGGTGCGCGACGGCTTCGAGGTGACAGTGGTCGAGGCGCGGCAGTCGCTGGGCAGCGAAACCAGTTTTGCCAACGGCGGCCAGTTGTCCTACCGCTATGTGGCGCCGCTGGCCGATGCCGGCGTGCCGTTGCAGGCGATCGGCTGGATGCTGCGCGGCGATTCACCGCTGAAACTTCGCCCGCGTCTGGACCCGGCGCAGTGGCGCTGGATGGCGTCGTTTCTTGCTGCGTGCCGCACCTCGGTCAACCGGGAAAACGCGGCGCATCTGTTGCGTCTGGCGCTGTTCAGCCAGAGCACGCTGAAATGCTGGCGCGAGGACGATGGACTCGCCGGCTTCAACTGGCGGCGCAACGGCAAACTGGTGACCTTTCGCAATGCCGCCAGCTTCGATCATGCGCGCAAGGGCCTGGCCGATCCGCAGCAACAGCAGGTGTTGTCCGCCACCGAATGTGCGCAACTGGAACCGGCTCTGGCCGATGCGCCGTTTGTGGGCGCGATCTACACGCCGGATGAAGAAGTCGGCGATTGTCATGGCTTCTGCCAACAGTTGGCGGCGCGATTGAAGGCATCGGGCCGCTGCGAGTTTCGTCTCGGTCAGGCAGTCACCGGCATTCGCCACAGTGACGGCGCTGTCGCCGCCATTGAGCTTGGCGACGAAGTTCTGCCGGTCGAACAACTGGTAATCGCCGCCGGCCATCGCAGTCCGTCGCTGGCGCTGCCTGGCCTGCGGCTGCCGCTGTATCCGCTGAAGGGCTACAGCCTGACTGTGCCGATCGGCAGCGAGCATCGGGCGCCGGAAGTGAGCATCACTGACTACGACCGCAAGATTGTCTACGCGCGCATTGGCGAACAGTTGCGGGTGGCGGCGATGGTCGACATCGTCGGTTTCAACCCGGCAGTCGATCCCGAGCGGCTGGCCCTGATCAAGCGCCAGGCCCGCGACACCTTTCCCGACGCCGGCAATTACGACGCCGCCGTCGAATGGGCCGGCATGCGCCCGGCCACCCCGACCGGCGTTCCGCTGCTGGGCGCCACGGCGTATCGCAATCTGTGGCTGAACCTCGGCCACGGCGCGCTCGGTTTCACCCTGGCCTGTGGTAGCGGGCAGTTGCTCAGCGAACTGATCGGCCAGCAGCGCACATCGATTGATCTGCACGGGTTCAATCCCCGTGCGGCGTGACGGTCTCTGCTAAAACACCTCACCCACAACGGAGAATAACAATGCAAAAAATCACGTTGCTCGGCTGCACACTGGCGCTGTTCATCGGCGCCCAGGCACAGGCCAATGAAGAGCCGCTGACAGGCGCGCTTGGCAAGATCGCCAGCGCCAACAGCATCACCTTGGGGTATCGCGATGCGTCGGTGCCGTTCTCGTATGTGGGCGATCACACTGGGCAGCCGATGGGGTATTCGGTGGAGCTGGCGGGCAAGATTGTCGAGCGCATCAAGCAGCAACTGGCGCTGCCGGAGCTGAAGGTGAAGTACAACCTGGTGACGTCGCAGACGCGGATTCCGCTGGTGCAGAACGGCACGGTTGATCTTGAGTGTGGCTCCACCGGGGTGACGGCCGAGCGGCAGAAACAGGTCGCGTTCTCCTACGGTTTCATCTACGTCAAAGGGCAGTTGCTGACCGCAAAGGACAGCGGCATCCACAGCTTCGATGACCTGCGCGGCAAGAACGTGGTGACCACCGCCGGCACCACCAACGAGCGCTATTTGAAGAGCTACAACCTCGACCACAAATTGAACATGTTCGTGATCAGCGCCAAGGATCACGGCGAGGCTTTCCAGATGCTGCAATCGGGGCGCGCGGCAGCGTTCTACATGGACGACGCATTGCTCTACGGCGAGCGGGCCAAGGCGCGCGACCCGCACAACTGGGTCGTGGTGGGGGAGGAACAATCGCGGGAAATCTACAGCTGCATGGTGCGCAAGGATGATCCGCAATTCCTCGCGCTGGTGAACGGCGCGCTGGCCGATCTGTACAGTTCGGGGGAGATCAACGGGATCTACCGTAAGTGGTTCGAACAGCCGATCCCGCCGAAAGGCTTGAACCTTGAGTTCCCGATGACCAGCGAACTCAAGGCGATCATTTCCAAACCGATCAGTGATCCGGTGCAGTGACGGGTTAGAAATCCCCCCACAGTTGCTGCGCCACCGCCAGCGCCACAACCGGCGCCGTCTCGGTACGCAGCACGCGCGGGCCGAGACGGGCGGCGTGGAAGCCGTTGCCCTTGGCCTGCTCGACTTCAGCGTCGGACAAGCCGCCTTCGGGGCCGATCAGGAACGCCAGGGTCGATGGTTTGGCATGGCTGACCAACGGCTCGGCCACCGGGTGCAGAACCAGTTTCAGTTCGGCCTCGATCTGTTTCAGCCAGTCCGCCAGCAGCACCGGTGGATGAATCACCGGTACCCGCGAACGACCGCATTGCTCGCAGGCGCTGATCGCCACCTGGCGCCAGTGCAGCAGGCGTTTGTCGGCGCGTTCGTCCTTGAGGCGGACTTCGCAGCGTTCGCTGAAGATCGGGGTGATTTCATTCACGCCCAGCTCGGTGGCTTTCTGGATCGCCCAGTCCATCCGCTCGCCCCGGGACAGACCCTGGCCGAGGTGGATGTGCAACGGCGATTCAACCTGACCGGCGAACTGCTCGTCGATCTGCACCACGACACGCTTCTTGCCGACTTCCACCAGCGATCCGCGAAACTCGTGGCCGGAACCGTCGAACAACTGCACCGCATCGCCCTCGGCCATGCGCAGCACGCGGCTGATGTAATGCGCCTGGGCTTCCGGCAGTTCGTGTTCGCCGGTGCTGAGCGGGGCGTCGATAAAGAAGCGGGACAGTCTCATGGTGGTTCTCTAGAAAATTGAATCAGGATCGCTGTTCTGGCGAGTGACGCTTAGCCCGGATCACGGAACCCGGGATGGAAATCCTTCGGCACCGCCACGCTGACGCTGTCACGGGTGGCGATGTCGATGCCTTCGCTGGCGACTTCGGCGAGGAAGTCGATCTGCTCCGGGGTGATCACGTACGGCGGCAGGAAATACACCACGCTGCCCAGCGGACGCAGCAACGCGCCACGCTCCAGGGCATGCTGGAACACTTTCAGGCCGCGACGTTCCTGCCATGGGTAGGCCTCTTTCGTGGCCTTATCCTTGACCATTTCGATGGCCAGCACCATGCCGGTCTGACGGATTTCCGAAACATTCGGATGATCCACCAGATGCGCGGTCGCAGACGCCATGCGTTGCGCCAGCGCCCGGTTGTTCTCGATCACGTTGTCCTGTTCGAAGATATCCAGGGTCGCCAATGCTGCCGCGCAGGCCAGCGGGTTGCCGGTGTAGCTGTGCGAATGCAGGAAGGCGCGCAGGGTCGGGTAATCGTCGTAGAACGCGCTGTACACCTCGTCGGTGGTCAGGCACGCCGCCAGCGGCAGATAACCGCCGGTCAGGGCTTTGGACAGGCACAGGAAGTCCGGGCGGATGCCGGCCTGTTCGCAGGCGAACATGGTCCCGGTACGGCCGAAGCCGACGGCGATTTCGTCGTGGATCAGGTGCACGCCGTAACGATCACAAGCCTCGCGCAGCAGCTTGAGGTACACCGGGTGATACATGCGCATGCCGCCGGCGCCCTGGATCAGCGGCTCGAGGATCACGGCAGCGACGCTGTCATGGTTTTCCGCCAGCGTCTGCTCCATGGCCGCGAACATGTTGCGCGAGTGTTCTTCCCAGCTCATGCCCTGTGGGCGCAGGTAGCAGTCCGGGCTCGGCACCTTGATGGTGTCCATCAGCAGGGCTTTGTAGGTTTCGGTGAACAGCGGCACGTCGCCGACCGCCATCGCCGCCATGGTTTCGCCGTGGTAGCTGTTAGTCAGGGTGACGAAGCGTTTCTTGTTCGGCTGGCCGCGGTTGAGCCAGTAGTGAAAGCTCATTTTCAGCGCGACTTCGATGCAGGACGAACCGTTATCGGCATAGAACACCCGGTTCAGGCCTTCCGGCGTCATCTTCACCAGACGTTCGGACAGCTCGATCACCGGCTGATGGCTGAAACCGGCCAGAATCACGTGTTCCAGCTGATCGACCTGATCCTTGATGCGCTGGTTGATGCGCGGGTTGGCGTGGCCGAACACGTTGACCCACCAGGAACTGACGGCGTCCAGGTAGCGCTTGCCTTCGAAGTCCTCCAGCCACACGCCTTCACCGCGCTTGATCGGGATCAGCGGCAGCTGTTCGTGGTCTTTCATCTGGGTGCAGGGATGCCACAGCACCGCGAGATCGCGTTGCATCCACTGGTTGTTCAGGCCCATGTTCAGTCTCCTCGAGGCGGCTCGCGTCAGGCGCGGGCAAACAATCGCGCAAGCCTATGCAATGCGTCGCGCCGGGACAACCCATTGCGTCGATTGAGCTACTTTGTATGGGCCGATAGACGTCGCTGGCGGCGTTTTGATGGCTGACGTATTCTTCGCGGTTCTTTGGGTCGACTGACCCGCAAAACTGCTTTTTCCTACGTGTTTTTCCGGAGTTCGCTGAATGTCTGTCGGTTGGCTGCGCGCCTGTGCGCTTGTGGTGTTGGGGCTTTTCAGCGTTACGGCGCTGGCCAAGGAAAAAACCGCGATCGTGATCGGCGGCGGCCTGTCGGGCCTGACCGCGGCTTACGAACTGCAGAACAAGGGCTGGCAGGTCACGCTGCTGGAAGCCAAGCCGAGCCTGGGCGGCCGCTCGGGCATGGCCACCAGCGAGTGGATCGGCAACGACAAGGCGCAGCCGGTGCTGAACAAGTACGTCTCGACTTTCAAGCTGAGCACCACGCCGGCCCCTGAATTCGTGCGTACCCCGGGTTACCTGATCGATGGCGAGTATTTCTCCGCCGCCGACCTGGCCACCAAGCAACCGGCCACCGCGCAGGCGTTGAAAACCTTCGAGAAAACCCGTGACGATCTGGCGCGTTCGATCGACGATCCGCAGAACCCCGCGGCGACCAACACCCTGCACGCACTGGACCAGATCAACGTGTCGAGCTGGCTCGACAAGCAGAACCTGCCTGCCAGCGCGCGTCAGCTGATCAACCAGGATATTCGCACCCATTACGACGAGCCTTCGCGTCTGTCGCTGCTGTACTACGCACAGCAGAGTCGTGTTTATCGCGGCGTGTCCGACCGTGACATGCGCGCTTCGCGTCTGGTCGGTGGCAGCCCGGTGCTGGCCCAGGCCTTCGTCAAGCAACTGAAAACCATCAAGACCAGTTCGCCGGTTTCCGCGATCGTCCAGGACAAGGACGGCGTGACCGTCAAGGTCGGCAGCGTGGGCTATCAGGCAGACTACGTCGTGCTGGCGGTGCCATTGCGCGCCCTCGACAAGATCCAGCTGACCCCGGCCCTGGATGCCCAGCACCTGGCCGCGATCAAAGGCACCAACTACGGCTGGCGCGACCAGATCATGCTGAAGTTCAAGACGCCGGTCTGGGAAAGCAAGGCGCGGATGTCCGGCGAGATCTACAGCAACACCGGTCTGGGTATGTTGTGGATCGAGCCGGCCCTTAAGGGCGGCGCGAACGTGGTGATCAACCTGTCCGGCGACAACGCCCGCGTCATGCAGGCCTTCGGCGACAAGCAGATGGTCGATCAGGTGCTGATTCGTCTGCACGCGTTTTATCCACAGGCCCGTGGCGCGTTCACCGGTTATGAAATCCGTCGCTACAGCACCGACCCGTCGACCGGTGGTTCGTACCTGGCCTTCGGCCCTGGCCAGATCAGCAAATACTGGCGCCTGTGGGAGCGTCCGCTGCAGCGCGTAGCGTTTGCCGGCGAGCACACCGACACCCTGTATCCGGGCACCCTGGAAGGCGCGTTGCGTACCGGTCAGCGTGCAGCCAGTCAGGTTGAAGACCTGGCGGCAGGCAAATCCTTCGAACCGATCAAGGTCGGCCCGGCAGCCGCCACCGCAGCAGCGGCGGCAGGCGCAGCGGGTGCGGCCACGGCGGCGAAGAAAGGCAACTTCTTCACCAACCTGTTCGGTGGTTCGGATGACGAGAAGAAACCGGAGCCAGTAAAAGCCCCAGAGCCGGCACCTGCTCCAGCCGCTCCGGCGCCTGCACCGACTCCGGCACCTGCGCCAGCCCCGGTGGAAGCGCCGAAGCCAGCGGCTCCGGTGAAAGCCGAGCCAGCCAAGAAAGCGCCAGCCAAGCCGGCAGCGAAGAAACCTGCGGCCAAGACCGAGGCGAAAAAAGCCCCGGCCAAACCGGCAGCGAAAAAGGCTGAACCGGCGAAGAAGCCAGCCGCAAAACCGGCTGCGGCCCCGGCGGCAGCGACCGATACCAAAGCGCAGTAAGGCTTTGCGGTGAATGAAAAAGCGCGGCTTTCAGGCCGCGCTTTTTTATTGCCTGAAAGATCGTAATCGCGAGCAGGCTCGCTCCCACAGGAGATTGCATTCCAGCTGAAGGAACACAGGCGAATGTGGGAGCGAGCCTGCTCGCAATGGGATCAATGTGGGCACTGTAAATTGAAGACCTGTCAGCTAATCTCCCGTCACACTTTTCCCTTTAATCTTTCCTTAACTCCCTTGTTCAAGACTCTTGATCGTATTTCTCGATATTTCAAAGCGAAATTTTCCGCTTTAATTCGATAGATAACTCGCTAGTCTTGGTTCGCAGTTCTCACAGGATTTGGGCAATGCAGCTACGTAACTCTTCTTCGCGCTACGGTTGGGTCAGCATCTTCATGCACTGGGGTGTGGCGCTGGCGGTCTTCGGGCTGTTTGCGCTCGGTCTGTGGATGGTGGGGCTGGATTACTACAGCACCTGGCGCAAAGACGCGCCGGATCTGCACAAGAGCATCGGTCTGGTGCTGCTGGCTGTGATGGTGTTGCGGGTGCTGTGGCGCTTTGTCAGCCCACCGCCGCCAACGCTGCAGAGCTACAGCCGCATGACCCGCATCGGCGCAAAGTTCGGCCACGGGTTTCTGTACCTTGCGCTGTTCGCCGTGATGATTGCCGGTTACCTGATTTCCACCGCAGACGGTGTCGGGATTCCGGTGTTTGGCCTGTTTGAAGTTCCTGCACTGGTTTCCGGACTACCGGATCAGGCAGATACCGCCGGGGTGATTCACTTGTACCTGGCGTGGGCGCTGGTAATTTTTTCCGGCCTCCATGCGTTGGCAGCATTGAAGCACCACTTTATCGATCGTGATGCGACCCTCACTCGAATGCTCGGTCGCAAAGCCTGAAGCTCAACCTCGACTCAAAGGAAAAGAAAGCATGTTGAAAAAGACTCTGGCCGCTCTGGCAATCGGTTCTGCCGTGCTGTCCGCCAACGTAATGGCCGCTGACTACACCGTCGACAAGGAAGGCCAGCACGCCTTCGTCGACTTCAAGATCAGCCACCTGGGCTACAGCTACATCACCGGTACCTTCAAGGACATCAGCGGCAAGTTCAGCTTCGATGCTGCCAAGCCTGAAGACAGCAAGATCGAGTTCGACGTGAAGACCGCCAGCGTGTTCACCAACCACGCCGAGCGTGACAAGCACATCGCCAGCAAAGACTTCCTGGACGTGGGCAAATTCGCTGACGCCAAGTTCGTCTCCACCAGCGTCAAATCCACCGGCAAGAACGCCGATGGCAAAGACACTGCCGACGTGACCGGCGACCTGACCCTGCACGGCGTGACCAAGCCGATCGTGGTCAAGGCCACCTTCCTGGGTGAAGGCAAGGATCCATGGGGCGGCTACCGTGCCGGCTTCGAAGGCACCACCAGCATCAAGCGTTCTGATTTCGGCAAGATGATGGACCTGGGTCCACAGTCCGACAAAGTCGACCTGTACATCTCGTTCGAAGGTGTCAAAGCGAAGTAATTTTCGCCAGACATACAAAAACGCCCCCGGTCTTGCGACCGGGGGCGTTTTTTATTGCCTTGTCGAAACTCAGCGATTGCGCGTCAGCAAGGCCGGTTTCTCACCGCGTGGGCGGCTTGGCAGTTGATCGAGCTGCTCAGGCGTCGGGAAGCGGTCGGCTTTCGATTCCTTGTGCATGATCTTCGGGCCGCTGCTGCGCGGGTTCTGCACGGCCGGTTCGGCACGTTGCTGATCGTCACGGGCCGGACGGCGGTTGCGCGAGTTTTCGTCGCGACGACCCTGGCCGTCACGCGGGGCACCGTTGCGCGGGCCGTTACGTTTGCCCGGCGGGGTGCCGGTGCTCGAACCGTTGCTGTTGCGCGGGCCGTTCTGACGACCTTGCGACTGACCGCCACGTGGAGCGCCCGAACCTGCGCCTTGCGCCGGAGCGCCAGGGCGACGGTTGCGACCGCCGGCAGGTGCCTGCTTCGGTACGTAATCAACGCGGTTACCGAAGTTATCGATATCGTCGTCGAGGAACTCGTCCGGTGCACGATCAGCCGCAGCACGTGGCGGCTGGCTTGGCTGACGCTGTTCGCGGGCCGGGGTGCCTTCGCGCGGTTTCTGCTGACGGGCTGGACGCTCGCCACGCTCACCGCGTTCGCCGGCAGGTTTTTCCTTGCCCTTGTCTTTGCCTTTGTCTTTACGACCGCCGCCACCGCCGCCGCCATTCGGGCCGTCGCCGCGCGGGCCACGACCGTTGCGCGGGTTGCGCATGTCCGGACGCTCGCGCACTTCAGGCTTTTCGGCCTCGATGGTGCTGGCGTCGAAGCCCATCAGGTCGCCGTCGGCGATTTTCTGCTTGGTCATGCGTTCGATGCTTTTCAGCAGTTTCTCTTCGTCCGGCGCAACCAGCGAGATCGCTTCGCCCGAACGACCGGCACGGCCGGTACGACCGATGCGGTGCACGTAGTCTTCATCGACGTTCGGCAGTTCGAAGTTGACCACGTGTGGCAACTGGTCGATGTCCAGGCCGCGCGCCGCGATGTCGGTGGCAACCAGGATGCGCACCTGGTTGGCCTTGAAGTCGGCCAGGGCTTTGGTGCGGGCGTTCTGGCTCTTGTTGCCGTGGATCGCCACAGCCGGCAGGCCGTGTTTGTCCAGGTATTCGGCCAGACGGTTGGCGCCGTGCTTGGTGCGGGTGAACACCAGTACCTGTTCCCACGCGCCGGCGGTGATCAGGTGGGCCAGCAGCGCACGCTTGTGGCTGGCCGGCAGACGGAAGACGCGTTGTTCGATGCGCTCGACCGTGGTGTTCGGCGGCGTCACTTCGATGCGTTCCGGGTTGTGCAGGAGCTTGCCGGCGAGGTCGGTGATGTCTTTGGAGAAGGTCGCCGAGAACAGCAGGTTCTGGCGCTTGGCCGGCAGGCGGGCGAGGACTTTCTTCACGTCATGGACGAAGCCCATGTCGAGCATGCGGTCGGCTTCGTCCAGCACGAGGATTTCAACGTGGGACAGATCGATGCTGCCCTGGCCGCACAGGTCGAGCAGACGGCCCGGGCAGGCAACCAGTACGTCCACACCACGGGACATGGCCTGAACCTGCGGGTTCATGCCGACGCCGCCGAAGATACAGGCGCTGACGAATTTCAGGTCACGGGCGTAGATCTTGAAGCTGTCGTGTACCTGGGCCGCGAGTTCGCGGGTCGGGGTCAGGACCAGGACGCGCGGCTGGCGCGGGCCGTGGCGCTGGGATTTGTCCGGGTGACCGTTGGGGAACAGCCGCTCCAGGATCGGAAGGGCGAAACCGCCGGTTTTACCGGTACCTGTCTGTGCCGCAACCATCAGGTCGCGACCTTGCAACACGGCGGGAATGGCCCGCTGTTGCACCGGAGTAGGCTCGGTATAGCCCGCGTCTTCGATAGCGCGGACCAAAGCCTCGGAGAGACCGAGGGAAGCAAAGGACATGAGTAATCCTGTTTTAGTTAGGGCTTGGCCCAATGGGAGTCTTGCCTGGCGCGAATGGCGTTTAAGAGGACGCAATCCCGTCCGGTCCTGCTGCGGTTCCGAAGGCACGTCCGGAGCGCTCGCGCGGGCTGAAAAGCTGCGCTGTAGCGGGTCGGGAGGCCTGTAACGGTTCCGGGCGTCCGGGCGTGAGCCTGGCGGGAACGCCGGAGTATAACAGAGCAATCACTGCGCGCCGCTTTCCTGCTGCTCAACGGTTTTGCCGCTGGCGGTGGCGCTGCTCAAGGGTTTTTCCGAAACCGGGGCTGCACCGTAGCGCGCGCTCAGCTCGGCATAGGCCGGCTCACGCTTGAAACGCTTGAGCTCGGCGCCGAAGCGCTGCACCAGCAAATCCATCCCCGCATTGCGCCGCACGGCCAGAAACTGGCTCTGGCGGCTAATGACGGTGGGGTTTTCGGTGATCTGATCGCGGATATTCAGTTCATCGAGCAAATGCTGACCCACGCGGCGATCGGTGATCAGCAGGTCGATGCGCCCGCGCACCAGTTTGCCGAAGTTGGCTTCATGGGTCGGGGCCGGTTCCCGGTTGAACAGGGTCGATTCACTGAAGTCCGGGCTGTACAGATAACCCGGCGAAGTACCGATGGTCAGGCCTTTGAGGTCTTCAAGGCTGCGAAAAGGGTGCGGTCGGTCGTTGGCGTAGAACATCACGAACTCGACGTCCGACAGCGGTTCGCTCGGGTAGAGCAGGGTGGCGTCGCGTTCGTCGCTGTGAAAGATGTCCAGCGCACCGTCGGCCTGGCCGGTTTCGAGCATCGACAGGCAACGTTTCCATGGCAGGAACTGCCACTCGACATCGATGCCCAGACGTTTGAACACAATGGCAGTGGTTTCGTAGTCCAGCCCGAGGTTCTTGCCGTTCTCTTCGTAAACGTACGGCGCCCACGGTTCTGTGACGATACGCAGCTTCTCGCCTCGAGCCGCAAAGCTCAGGCAAGCAAAAACCAGCACGGCGAATAACTGCGTGATCAAAGGCATGACTTGAGATTACGACGAGAAACGCCAAAGAGCCAGAAACTGGCTGCAGAAGCTCTGTTTCGGGCCTTAAAAGCAAAAGATCGCAGTTGCGACAACCCAACAGGAGCTGTCGAAACTTGCGATCTTCTGTTGTTGCATGAAGCTTTCAGCTTGAAGCTTACAGCGGTATCAGCGTGGCAACTTCAGGTTGTTCCAGATCGCCAGGCTAGGTTCGGCCTGGTTCATGGAATAGAAGTGCAGGCCAGGAGCGCCGCCTTGCAGCAGGCGTTCGCACATTTCGCTGACGACTTGCTCGCCGAAGCGCTGAATGCTCTGGCTGTCATCGCCGTAGGCTTCCAGTTGCTTGCGGATCCAGCGCGGGATTTCCGCACCGCAGGCATCGGAGAAGCGCGCGAGTTTGCTGTAGTTGGTGATCGGCATGATCCCCGGAACGACCGGAATGTCCACGCCCAGCGCCTGCAAACGGTCGACGAAGTAGAAGTAGCTGTCGGCGTTGAAGAAGTACTGGGTGATCGCGCTGTCGGCGCCGGCGCGGGCCTTGCGCACGAAGTTGGCGAGATCGTCTTCATAGTTGCGCGCTTGCGGATGCATCTCCGGGTAAGCGGCGACTTCGATGTGGAAATGATTGCCGGTTTCTTCACGAATGAATTCAACCAGTTCATTGGCGTGACGCAGCTCGCCGCTGGTCATGCCCATGCCGGACGGCAGGTCGCCACGCAGGGCAACGATGCGTTTGATGCCGGCAGCCTTGTACTCGTTCAGCAGGCCGCGCAGGTCGTCCTTGCTGTCGCCGACGCACGACAGGTGCGGGGCGGCGGGTACTTTGACTTCGCTTTCCAGCTGCAACACTGTGTTCAGCGTGCGGTCACGGGTCGAGCCGCCCGCGCCGTAGGTGCAGGAAAAGAAGTCAGGGTTGTAGGTGGCCAGCTGACGTGCAGTGGCGAGCAGTTTTTCATGCCCAGCATCGGTCTTGGTCGGGAAGAACTCGAAGCTGTAGCGACGGTCTTGGGACATCGAGGGGACCTCCAGCTACAAGCTGCAAGCTTCAAGCTGCAAGAGCAGCGGAGGTGCGCCGGTCTCTTGTGCCTGAAGCTTGCGGCCTGACACTGTTTTGACAAATAGGGGCAGAGCTTTCGGGCTTCGCGCGGCAAGCCCGGCTTGTGGCCTTGCTTGCCGCTTGAAGCTTGAAGCTCGCAGATGCTCTTAGTAGCGGTAAGCGTGCGGCTTGAACGGGCCTTCGACGGTCACGCCGATGTAGTCAGCCTGTTGCTTGGTCAGTTGAGTGACCACGCCGCCGAAGCCGCGAACCATTTCCAGAGCCACTTCTTCGTCGAGTTTCTTCGGCAGTACTTCAACGGTCAGGCGCTCGGCTTTCTGGGCTGGCGACAGGTCGGCGTACTTCTGGCCGAACAGGAAGATCTGCGCCAGAACCTGGTTGGCGAACGAACCGTCCATGATGCGGCTCGGGTGACCGGTGGCGTTGCCCAGGTTCACCAGACGGCCTTCGGCCAGCAGGATCAGGTAGTCGTCGTTCTGCGCGTCGAAAGCGCCCGGGCCGGTACGGTGGATCTTGTGTACCTGTGGCTTCACTTCTTCCCATGCCCAGTTCTTGCGCATGAAAGCGGTGTCGATTTCGTTGTCGAAGTGACCGATGTTGCAGACAACGGCGCGCTTTTTCAGGGCTTTGAGCATGTTTGCGTCGCAAACGTTGACGTTACCGGTGGTGGTCACGATCAGGTCGATCTTGCCCAGCAGCGCTTTGTCGATGCTTGCTTCGGTGCCGTCGTTGATACCGTCGATGAACGGCGAAACCAGTTCGAAACCGTCCATGCAGGCTTGCATGGCGCAGATCGGGTCGACTTCGGAAACCTTGACGATCATGCCTTCCTGACGCAGGGACTGGGCCGAACCCTTGCCCACGTCACCGTAACCGATGACCAGCGCTTGCTTGCCGGACAGCAGGTGGTCAGTACCACGCTTGATGGCGTCGTTCAGGCTGTGACGGCAGCCGTACTTGTTGTCGTTCTTGGACTTGGTCACCGAGTCGTTGACGTTGATGGCCGGGATGCGCAGTTCGCCCTTGGCCAGCATGTCCAGCAGGCGGTGTACGCCGGTGGTGGTTTCTTCGGTCACGCCGTGAACGCGGTCCAGAACCTGTGGGTACTTGTCGTGCAGCAGCTGGGTCAGGTCGCCGCCGTCGTCGAGGATCATGTTGGCGTCCCATGGCTGGCCATCTTTCAGGATGGTCTGCTCCAGGCACCACTCGTACTCTTCTTCAGTCTCGCCTTTCCAGGCGAAAACCGGGATGCCGGCAGCGGCGATGGACGCAGCAGCCTGATCCTGAGTCGAGAAGATGTTGCAGGACGACCAGCGAACTTCGGCACCCAGGGCAACCAGGGTTTCGATCAGCACGGCGGTCTGAATGGTCATGTGGATGCAGCCGAGGATTTTTGCGCCTTTCAGCGGCTGCTCGGAAGCGTACTTGCGACGCAGACCCATCAGGGCCGGCATTTCCGACTCGGCGATGATGGTTTCGCGACGACCCCAGGCAGCCAGGGACATGTCGGCAACTTTGTAATCGTTAAAATCTGCAGGCGTGATAACAGCGCTCATGAGAGCCTCCATTCGTAATGTATGCGAATGGGCGCCGTTGTGCGTTTAGTGTCCGGCCTGAGCCAGTCAACGCCCCATCCGAGCCTGACAGGTTGAACCTGCTGCAGCGCCCCTCGGACAGGTGGCGGGAAAACGGTATCAAGCGAACGTTACCGTTTTGAAACGGGAGCGATTATAGCCGTCTAGACTGATCTTCCAAAGGGTTTCTGTCGGCCAGATGAAGATCATTAATAGCGACCATAGTAGAAGCCTCATGGAGCATGACCGCTCAGTCTGCCAAGATGGCCCCATCATTCGGCAAGACGCTCAGGAGTGAAGATGAATTTCCACACCCGCAAGTGGGTAAAACCCGAAGACCTCAACCCCAACGGCACCCTGTTCGGCGGCAGCCTGCTGCGCTGGATCGACGAAGAAGCGGCGATCTACGCCATCGTTCAACTGGGCAACCAGCGCGTGGTGACCAAGTACATTTCCGAGATCAACTTCGTCAGCGCCTCGCGCCAGGGCGACATCATCGAACTGGGCATCACCGCCACCGAGTTCGGCCGCACCTCGATCACCCTGACCTGTGAAGTGCGCAACAAGATCACCCGCAAGAGCATCCTGACTGTCGAGAAGATGGTCTTCGTCAACCTCGGCGAAGACGGCCTGCCAGCGCCGCACGGGCGGACCGAGATCAAATACGTCAAAGACCAGTTCAAGGATGAAACGCCCGTTACCGAGTAATCGGCGCACCCCACAGAACGGAAGCCGAGCGGCGCGTGTCGTAGCTTTATGACCCCGCCACCGGTTTCCCGCCATGACCACGCCAACAGACGGCAAGACCCCCGACCTCTCGGCCAAGGAACAACACGAAGTCGAGAAAAACCAGCCGCCCCGGGCGGCGGTCCTGCATGAAATCATCCGCAAACAGGGCGATCAGGAGCTGGAGCGCAGCATCGCCGCGCTGTGGTGGTCGGCACTCGCGGCCGGGCTGACCATGGGCCTGTCGCTGATGGGCATGGGCCTGCTCAATTCGCGGTTGCCCGAGGGCGACGAGTTCAAGGTGATCGCCAGCTTCGGCTACTGCGCCGGTTTCCTCGCGGTGATCCTGGCTCGCCAGCAACTGTTCACCGAAAACACCCTGACCGCTGTTCTGCCGGTCATGACCAAACCGACGCTTGGCAATTTCGGCCGCTTGATCCGACTCTGGACAGTCGTGCTGTTCGGCAACCTGTGCGGCACGATTCTGGTGGCGTATGTGATGCTCGAACTGCCGATCTTCGACAGCAAGACCGACGCCGCCTTCCTCGAAATCGGCCGCAAGGTCATGGAAAACCACGCGAGCCAGATGTTCGCCAAGGGCATCGTTTCCGGCTGGATGATCGCCACCATGGTCTGGATGATCCCGTCCATGGAGAGCGCGAAGATGTGGATCATCATCCTCATCACCTACCTCATGGCGCTGGGCGACTTTACGCACATCGTGGTGGGTTCGGCGGAAGTGTCGTACCTGGTGTTTGCCGGCGAGTTGCCGTGGAGTGATTTCTGGGCGGTGTTTGCCGGGCCGACCTTGGCGGGGAACATCATCGGCGGCAGTTTCATCTTCGCCCTGATCAGCCATGCGCAGATCCGCAGCGAAAGCGGAAAACCGAAGGAGTCTGCGGATCAGGCGGAAAAGCCCGACCCGCAGCAGATCAATAAATGATCAGTGGTGCGCAGGCTCGGCAGTGGTTGCCGGTTCATCGCGGGTGGCGTGCTTGACCAGTTTGCCAATCGTCAGACCCTGCAACAGGATCGACGACAGCACCACGATGTAGGTGATGCTCAGCAGCAGATCGCGCTCGGGGCCCAGCGGCAGGGCCAGGGCCAAAGCCACCGAAACTCCGCCGCGCAAACCGCCCCAGGTCAGGATGCGGATCGTGCCGCGCGGCACCGTGCGCCAGCGCCGCAACAGGACAATGGCCGGGGCCACGGTGAGCAGGCGCGACAGCAGAATCGCCAGCGCCAGCAGGCTTGCCGCCGCCACGTGCAGCCAGTTGAACGGCAGCAGCAACAGCTCCATGCCGATCAGCGCGAACAGCAGGGCGTTGAGCATGTCGTCGAGCAACTCCCAGAAACCGTCCAGGTATTTGCGCGTCATGTCGTTCATCGCCAGGTTGCGACCGAGGTTACCGATGATCAGACCGGCGACCACCATCGCAATCGGCGCCGAGACGTGCAGCTCGGTGGCCATTGCCGAGCCGCCGATCACCAGCGCCAGGGTCAGCATGACTTCGATCTGGTGCTGCTCGATGCTCTTGATCATCAGGTACACCAGATAACCGATCAGCCCGCCGAACAGCACGCCGCCGATCGCTTCATGGGCAAACAGCATGGCGGTGGCGCCGATGGTCGGGGTTTCGCCCAGTTGCGCGATGCCCAGTAACACGGTGAACACCACCACGGCAGTGCCGTCGTTGAACAGCGACTCGCCGACGATGGTGGTTTTCAACGGTTTCGAGGCGTTGGCCGTCCGCAACACGCCGAGTACCGCGATCGGGTCGGTCGGGGAAATCAGTGCGCCGAACAACAGGCAGTAAAGGAAGCTCACGTGCCAGCCGAACAGGGCGAAGATGTAGTAGGCGAGGCTGCCGATCACGGCGGTGGCGATCAGTACGCCGAAGGTCGCCAGCAGGCCGATGGGCCAGCGATAGCTGCGCAGGTCGTTCAGGTTGACGTGCAAGGCGCCGGCGAACAGCAGGAACGACAACATCCAGTTCATCAGCAGATCACCGAAGTCGATCTGACCGATCAGTTGCTGCACGCGTTCTTCGAGGCCGGGATAACCGAGCAGGCTCAGGCCTTGCAGCAACAGGGAGAACATCAGTGCGGTAACCATCACGCCGATGGTCGGAGGCAAACCGATGAAGCGGTAATTCACGAAAGTGAGGAGGGTGGTGAGGCAGATGAAAGCGGCGACAAGTTCAAGCATCCGGGGTCCTTTGGATGGGGGGTGAAAAGACAGCGCGCCTGTTCATGGGCACAAGGGTTGGATGGGTAGACACCGGGTGGGGGCACAATTGTGTGTCCCGGACAGGATTTTTTTGGCATTTGCCTGTGCGCAATCGGGTGTGGCGAGGTCGCTTGACGTATAAACAGCGGCTGACACATCGCGAAGCAAAGACCTGATCAAATGGCTCGGGTTCAAAAACAAGAATGAAGGAGTGACACGTGCTGGCGACAGCTCTGGTGTTGGTGGCGGCGCTGTTGCACGCCGCGTGGAATACCCTGATCAAATTCAGCGCCGAGCGGTTGCTGGTGGTGGCCTGCATGGACACCGTGGCGCTGTTGTTCGTCGCGCTGGCGTTTCCTTTCATCAGCCTGCCGCCGCCGGAAATCTGGCCGTGGATTCTGGCGTCGGCGGCGTTCGAGCTGCTTTATCGCTACCTGTTGATCCAGGCCTATCGGGTCGGCGACCTGGGGCTGGTCTATCCGTTGATGCGCGGCTTGTCGCCGCTGGTGGTACTGGCGCTGACCCTGATCTTCGCCGGCGAAGTGCTGACCACCCAGCAGGTCTTCGGGATCATGTTGATCCCGCTGGGCATGGCCTGCCTGCTCTGGCAGGGCGGCGGCGGGAAACACCTGCCGTGGTCGATGCTGCCGGTGGTGGCGCTGATCGGGCTGTGCATCGGCTGCTACACCTACATCGATGGGCAGGCCTTGCGGCGCTGGTCGCATCCGCTGGATTACCTGGTCTGGGTCACGCTGCTCAGCGCCTGGCCGTTCCCGCTGCTGGCGTGGGTGGCCAAACGTCCGGCGTTCCTGCAGTTCTGGCGCGAACAATGGAAGTTGGGGCTGGCGGTCGGGTTCTGCGTGTTGTTCAGCTACGCTCTGGTGCTGTGGGCGATGCAACTGGGGTCGATTGCCGAAGCCGCCGCGTTGCGCGAGATCAGCGTGATTCTGGTGGTGCTGTTCGGCATGCGCTACCTGAAAGAACCTTTCGGCCGGCCACGGCTCTTAGCCTGTGGGCTGGTGCTGATCGGCATGCTGGTGATGAAGTTCTGACCCGCCAATACTCTAAAAACTGAAGAAGGACGGCGTTATGACGGTGGCTCTGTGGTGCGTTTTCATTGCGATCTTTCTGCCCTATGTGTGCACGGGCGTGGCCAAGGCTGTCGGTGGTTACCGGCTCAGCGACAATCACGATCCCCGGGACTTTCTCGAAAGCCTGAACGGTGTGGCGCGACGAGCCCACGCGGCGCAACTGAACAGTTTTGAAGTGACGCCGGCCTTTGCGGCGGCGGTGATCGTCGCGCACCTGGTGGGCACGGCGCAGCTGGTGACGGTCAATGTGCTGGCAGTGCTGTTCATCACCAGTCGCCTGCTGTACATCATCTGCTATCTGGCGGACTGGGCGATTCTGCGGTCGCTGGTGTGGTTTGTCGGGATGGGGCTGATTGCCAGTTTCTTCTTTGTTTCAATCTGACGCTGAAAGGATCGCAGGCTGAAGAGGCCTGCGATCTTTTGCGTTTCGCTTACTGCTTGTCGGCCACCTGCGGTACTTGCGGCAATGCTGCGCCTTTTGGCCAGAGCATCCAGATCTGCCCTTGCTGTTTCATGTCGCCGGCCAGTTGCCCGGCGGCATCGCCGGTGCCCCAGAACAGATCCGCACGAACTTCGCCGGCAATCGCGCCGCCGGTGTCCTGCGCGGCCACCGGGCGTACCAGTGCCGTGCCGTCAGGGCGAGTGGTCGACAGCCACAACAGGCTGCCCAGCGGAATCACCTTGCGATCCACCGCCGCGCTGTAACCGGCGGTCAGCGGCACATTCAGCGAGCCGCGCGGGCCTTCGTTGCTGTCCGGGTTGCGGGTGAAGAACACATAACTCGGGTTGCTGCCCAGCAATTCCGGAATGCGCGACGGGTTGGCCTTGGCCCAGTTGCTGATCGCGCCCATGGTCACGTCTTCTTTCTTCAGTTCTCCCTGTTCCACCAGCCAGCGGCCGATCGGCCGGTACGGGTGGCCGTTCTGGTCGGCGTAGGCGATGCGCAGTTGCCGGCCGTCGTCGGTCTGAATCCGCCCTGAACCCTGGATTTGCAGGAATTGCAGGTTCATCGGGTCGGTCAGCCACGCCACCACGGGCGCCTTGACGCCTTTGCTCTCGATGGTCGAGGCGTCGTCGTAAGGCTTGAGCACGCGACCTTCGAGGCGACCGCGCAGGCGCTTGCCTTTAAGCTCCGGGTAAATGCTGTCCAGAGAGACGATGATCATGTCTTCGGGCACGCCATACACCGGAACATTGGCGGTCGCGGTTTGCGTCAGGCTGCCGGGATAGACCGGTTCGTAGTAACCGGTGATCAGACCGTTGGGGTTGTCATTTTCGGCGCGCAGGCCGAACACATCGAGGTGCTGCTTGAGGAACGTGCGGATGTCGCCAGCGCTTTGCGGCACATTGGCCGCCGCCGCGCAGGTGGCGCCCCAGATCGGGTCAGCCTTGAGCCGGGTGCAGGCGCTGCGCCACGAACCGAAACCGGCCACCAGATCGTTGTCGGAAACCGCAGGCAGGGCTTCCCAGGTGGCGCTGGAGTAAGTGGCCAGGGCGTGGGTTTTCGGCTTGGCACTGTCGCCTCCGGTGCAGCCGGCAAGAATGGCCAGCAGCGGCAGGGTTGCGATGAGTGGGTGACGCCAGGCCTTGAAACGGCTGTTCATGGAGAGTTTCCTGTGTCGGTTGCAGGCGTGCTCCATGCGCGCCAGCAACCCATATTATTAATAGGGCTATTGGTGTTTGGCGGTGACGCGAGGATACTGGCCGCCGAATTCCGTGACCTGAAGCCACCATGACTCTTAAAAGACTTTCTGTTGTATTGCTGGCCTGTCTGACCTTGTCCGCCTGCGGCGGTGTCGACCCGAATTCCCCGCTGGGTCAGCGCAAGGCGATCTTCAAGCAAATGCTCAAGACCGGCGAAGACCTGGGCGGCATGCTGCGCGGGCGCATCCCCTTCGACGGTCCGAAATTCACGGAAGGCGCGGTCAAACTCGATGCGCTGTCCCATGAGCCGTGGAAGCATTTCCCGTCGGTGCGCGAAGAAGATCACACCAGCGCCAAGGACGATGTCTGGCAGAGACAGGCACGTTTCCAGGAGATGGCCCGCACCCTTGAGGCGGCCACCGGTGAGCTGGTGATCGCCAGCAAGGTTCAGCCGTACAAGGCCAGTAACCTGGGGCCGGCGGTGCAGAAGGTCGAAGATGCCTGCAGTGCCTGTCATAAAGAGTTTCGGGATCATTGATCCTGAGGTGCGGTGACGGAGAGGACTCTTTCACCGCACATTGCCTGGCGGATTACTTGTCCAGTTCGTCCAGCGCGTCCTGCAATTCCTTGCGCGACTCGGCGAGCTTGTTCTTGCGCTTGTCGATCTTCTCCGGGTCGCCTTTCTTCATGGCCTTGTCGAGATCGGCCTGGCGCTTGCTCACTTCGTGCTTGGCGTCGAGCACCTTGTTTTCACGTTCCTTCTTCAGGCCGGCGTCGGTGCAGTGCTCGGTGACTTCGCGCAGGGCGGTTTCGAGGCCGGCCTGCTGGTCGGCGTTGCCACGGGATTTGGCCTGTTCGATCTGATTGATGATGCCTTGCTTCTTGGCGGCACAGCCGGTCAGGCCCGGGGCGTCTTCGCCAGCCATCGCGGGTGCGGCCATTACGCCGCAAAGAGTCAGCATGGCGAGCGGTGCGAGAAATTTCATAAAAGCTCCATGTGCAAAGGCAATCGGGTCGGGAAAGCACTGCGCTGTTGGAGCGCTTCGGCGACCGTTGGGTTCCCGGCTTGCCGGGATGCATGTTCAGAAACCGTCGATTCCGGCGGCGCGTAAGGTTTCACTCAGGGCCAGCACCTGCGGGTCGCGGAAAAAAGCGCTCAATTGCGCCGCGCGACCGGGGCCGATTCCGGGTTCTGCCTGCCATTGTTCGGTATTTCGTTGTGCCAGCGCTTGCCATGAATCAGCCAAAGAGGCCTGACCGGTCGGCGGCAGCCCGAGGGCCTTGAGCCACTGGGTGAACGGCCGCTGGCGAGCACTGTGAAAACTGTGGAGCAGGCGGGCGCTGCTGCGCTCGCCAAGGCCGGCAATCTTAGCAAGCTCTGGCTCGTCGAGGGCCAACCAATCCAGCAGGCTGTTCAGTCGGCCTGTATCCAGAAGTTTCTCCCACGTGCCGCGACCGACATGGGGCAGTGCCAGCCCTTGCTTGCCGCCAAGCCAGGTCAGGCGCGCGAGGAACTGGCTCTCGCATCCGGGCGTCGGTTGCCAGCAGCTTAGCGGGTGAAAGTCGCTGGCGAGAGGAACGTCCAATTCGACGCGTTCCGTGCTGCGCAGCACGACGCTGTCGAGTCGCGGAATCGTCAGCCCTGCCAGGCTGATCGCCACTTGATCGCCGGGACGAATGTCCAGTTCCTGCCAGCGTTTGAGCGAGCTGACGCTGACCCGTCTGATCTGGCGGTCGTCGAGCATGACCGGCGCCAGTTCCAGTACGGGGGTGATGCGCCCGGTTCGGCCGACCCTGAAATCGACCTTGCGTACGTCGGCCAATGCCTGGGCGAACGGATATTTCCAGGCCACGGCCCAGTAAGGCGAGCGCGCCTGCCAGCGTTCGGCGGCAGGACGCTGGCTCTGACGCAAGACGATGCCGTCACTGGCGAAGGGCAGTGGCGAGCGATACCAGTGATCACGCCACTGCTGCGCATCGGCAAGACCACTGACGGGTTGGCTGTAAGGTTCTGTCGTGGCCAAGCCCAGTGTTGCCAGCCCCGTGATTCGCTCCTTCAGGCTGTCCGGCCCCAGCGGCCAGTCCCAGACAAACAGCCCGATACCCGCGGCCTGTTCGGCACTCAAGTCCTTGCGGCCCATCAGGCCGGCGACTTTCGCGCGGGCGTTGGCGCTGCCGGCGCGGGCCTGGATATGGTCGTTCAGTCGCCAATAGAGTTCGCCCTGCACCGAGAGGTCCAGCGGTTGGGTCAGCTGTCGGGGAATGGCGTTGATCTTCTGTGCCGAGTCGGTCCAGTCCTGCCCGCGAACACCGTCGCCGCGACTGATCGCCTGCTGCAACCGCCCGGCGCGATAGATCAGCGTGACGGCCACGCCATCGACCTTGGGTTGTGCCCAGACGTCCTTGCGGTCGCGCAGCCAGGCTTCGATGTCGGTTGCGTCGTGAAGTTTGTCGAGGCCAGTGTGGGCGATTGGATGCGCGACCGGGCCAGCCGCAGTCCGTAACGGCTTGGCCGGTGATGGAAGTTTGAAGCACTGGCGCCATTCGCCGAGCCGGTTGCGGGACTGATCGTAGAGTTCATCGGCGATCAGTGAACGACCTTCACGGTGATAGGCGTCGTCCCATTGATCGATCTGCTGTTGCAGGGTAGTGATTTCGCTTCGGGCCCGGTCGGCTGGCCAAGTGGGGCAATCGCCAGCGAAGGTGCTGAGGTGGGCGCAGAGCAGCAGGGAAATGCAAAACAGGCGCAGTGTAGCAGGCATCGTGAGCGTCCTTGCTCAGGGAGATACCTGAAGGCTAGGCGAGGATCTGTTGTTGAGAGAGGTGGGTGTTTTGCGAGCTGTTTCCAATCCCGATTTGAGGTCGCTGATTCGGGCCTCTTCGCGAGCAAGCTCGCTCCCACAGAGTACGAATGAAAAAGCCCCGCACGGCGAACCGTGCGGGGCTTCTTGTACCGCCAGGAAAATTACAGGCCGGCAGCAGAACGCAGAGCGTCGGCGCGGTCGGTTTTTTCCCAGGTGAAAGTGGAGAAGGTGTCTTCGCCAACAGTCTTGGTCTGCGGAGCACGGCCGAAGTGGCCGTAGGCTGCGGTTTCCTGGTACATCGGGTGCAGCAGGTCGAGCATGGTGGTGATCGCGTATGGACGCAGGTCGAACACTTCACGGACCAGTTTGATGATCTTGTCATCGCTGATCTTGCCGGTGCCGAAGGTGTTCAGCGAGATCGAGGTAGGCTGGGCCACACCGATCGCGTAGGAAACCTGGATTTCGCAACGCTCGGCCAGGCCGGCAGCCACGATGTTCTTGGCAACGTAACGGCCAGCGTAGGCAGCCGAACGGTCAACCTTCGATGGATCCTTGCCGGAGAACGCGCCGCCGCCGTGACGGGCCATGCCGCCGTAGCTGTCGACGATGATCTTGCGACCGGTCAGACCGCAGTCACCTACCGGGCCGCCAATGATGAACTGGCCGGTCGGGTTGATGTGGAACTGGGTGTCCTTGCTCAGCAGTTCGGCAGGCAGCACGTGCTTGACGATCAGTTCCATCACGCCTTCGCGCAGGTCGTTGTACGACACTTCAGGGTTGTGCTGGGTCGACAGGACCACGGCGTCGATACCGACAACCTTGCCGCCTTCGTAACGGCAGGTCACTTGCGACTTGGCGTCCGGACGCAGCCAAGGCAGCAGACCCGATTTACGGGCTTCGGCCTGGCGCTGAACCAGCTGGTGCGAGAAGGTGATCGGTGCCGGCATCAGCACGTCGGTTTCGTTGCTGGCGTAGCCGAACATCAGGCCCTGGTCGCCGGCGCCCTGATCTTCAGGCTTGGCACGGTCAACGCCCTGGTTGATGTCAGGAGACTGCTTGCCGATGATGTTCATCACGCCGCAGGTAGCGCCGTCGAAGCCGACGTCGGAGCTGGTGTAGCCGATGTCGCAGATCACGTCACGAACGATCTGCTCCAGGTCGACCCAGGCGCTGGTGGTCACTTCACCGGCAACGATGGCCACGCCAGTCTTGACCAGGGTTTCCACCGCAACGCGTGCGTGCTTGTCCTGGGCGATGATGGCGTCCAGCACTGCATCGGAAATCTGGTCGGCGATTTTGTCCGGATGTCCTTCGGACACGGACTCGGAGGTGAAGAGGGAGTATTCGCTCATCTCGATGTTTTCCTGAATTTACCGATGGTGAGTGTCGCCAGCCGGCCGCTGAAAATGGCGGACCTGGATCTGGAAACCATTACGTAAGCCTACATAGAGGCTTTCCCCGGGAACGAGTCCCGCAGCGGTGGCCCAACGGGCCAGATCGTCCTGTTCAAACCCCAACCACAGATCACCGCAGGCCTCCCTGGCCCAACTCTGGTTGTGGCTACATAACTCTGTCACGAGCAGGCTACCGCCCGGTTGCAGCAAGCCGGCCATGTGCTTGAGCGCTTCGGCCGGCGCGGCGAAATGGTGTAACACCATGTTCAAAACTACGCAATCGGCTTGAAGGCTCACGCCACCCAATGCATCGGCCAATTGCAGGCTGACGTTAGTCAGCTTTTCACGTTCACACACCTGGCGTGCCAGTTCGAGCATCGCCGCGCTGTTGTCCAGTGCGGTTACGGTGCTGAAGCGACGCGCCAGTTCCGGCAGGAAAGCACCATCGCCGGGGCCGACTTCGATGGCCGAGGCAGCGCCACCGAAATTCAGTTTGTCGAGCAAGGCCAGCACGCTTTCACGGTACTGCGGCAGGCCGGCAATCAAATCCTGCTGGGCGCGGAATTTCTCTGCTACCCGTGCGAAAAAGTCCTGGCTGTTGGCCGCGCGTTGCCCATGGACCTGTGCGATCCGCGTTTCCACGTCGGCCGGCAGTGCCAGATTGTCGACTTCTTCTAACAACGCCGCGTGCAGCTTGCCGCCCAGTAACTCGGTGTGGGGCAGGGCGCGGCGATAGAAAATCGCGTTGCCTTCGCGGCGAGTTGCCACCAGATCCGCTTGCGCCAACACCTTGAGGTGATGGCTCATGCCGGACTGGCCGATATCGAAAATCTGCGCCAGTTCCAGTACGCCGAACGAATCGTTGACCAGGGCGCGCAATACATTCAGCCGCAGCGGATCACCGCCGGCCTTGCACAGGGCCGCCAGCTCGTCGCAATCGTCATGGCGAATGGAAGGCACGCGTAAGTTCATAGGGCCAGCAGTCTAGAGACGGCCGGAAAACACCGCAAGGCCAATATCAAAAAGTTTTGATATTGCTCGATGGGTGGCACTTTTTATTGCACTTCTCACTGACCGGTTAACTCTACAGACGAACAGCGGAAAGGTTTCACCAGCCGAAACCGATGTTATCCATTGGAAAAACGCCTCCGGATGACTATCTGTCATTGCCCCGAGGCGCTCGGGTGAGGGAAAATGCCCTCCTTTTTTCCGTTTCAATCTATTCACACCCAGGAGATCAGCGATGCCTAGCCGTCGTGAGCGTGCCAACGCCATTCGTGCCCTCAGCATGGATGCCGTGCAAAAAGCCAACAGCGGCCATCCCGGTGCCCCTATGGGTATGGCAGATATTGCCGAAGTGCTTTGGCGCGACTACCTCAAGCACAACCCGAGCAATCCATCCTTCGCCGACCGTGACCGCTTCGTGCTGTCCAACGGCCACGGCTCGATGTTGATCTACTCGCTGCTGCACCTGACCGGCTACGACCTGTCGATCGACGACCTGAAACAGTTCCGTCAACTGCACAGCCGCACCCCGGGCCACCCGGAATTCGGTTACACCCCGGGCGTCGAGACCACTACCGGCCCGCTGGGTCAGGGTCTGGCCAACGCCGTGGGCTTCGCCCTGGCTGAAAAGGTACTGGGCGCGCAGTTCAACCGTCCCGGCCACAACATTGTCGACCACCACACCTACGTGTTCCTGGGTGATGGCTGCATGATGGAAGGCATTTCCCACGAAGTCGCTTCCCTGGCCGGGACCCTGGGCCTGGGCAAGCTGATCGCCTTCTACGATGACAACGGCATCTCCATCGACGGCGAAGTCGAAGGCTGGTTCACCGATGACACGCCGAAGCGTTTCGAAGCCTACAACTGGCAGGTGATCCGCAACGTCGACGGTCACGATCCGGAAGAGATCAAGACCGCCATCGAGACCGCTCGCAAGAGCCCGCTACCGACTCTGATCTGCTGCAAGACCACCATCGGTTTCGGTTCGCCGAACAAACAGGGCAAGGAAGATTGCCACGGCGCCCCGCTGGGTGACGCGGAAATCGCCCTGACCCGTCAGGCGCTGAACTGGAACCACGGTCCGTTCGAAATCCCGGCCGACATCTATGCCGAGTGGGATGCCAAGGAAAAGGGCCGCGCCGTCGAGTCCGAGTGGGACCAGCGTTTCGCTGCCTACTCCGCCGCGTTCCCGACCGAAGCCAACGAGCTGATCCGTCGCCTGAGCGGCGAACTGCCAGCTGACTTCTCCGAGAAGGCCGATGCCTACATCGCCGAAGTCGCGGCCAAGGGCGAAACCATCGCCAGCCGTAAAGCCAGCCAGAACGCCCTGAACGCGTTCGGCCCGCTGCTGCCGGAAGTGCTGGGCGGTTCGGCTGACCTGGCCGGTTCCAACCTGACCCTGTGGAAAGGCTGTAAAGGCGTCAGCGCCGAAGACGCCAGCGGCAACTACATGTACTACGGCGTGCGCGAATTCGGCATGACCGCGATCATGAACGGCGTTGCCCTGCACGGCGGTCTGGTGCCTTACGGCGCGACCTTCCTGATGTTCATGGAATACGCCCGCAACGCGGTGCGCATGTCCGCGCTGATGAAGCAGCGTGTAATCCACGTCTACACCCACGACTCCATCGGTCTGGGCGAAGACGGCCCGACGCACCAGCCGATCGAGCAACTGACCAGCCTGCGCAGCACGCCGAACCTCGACACCTGGCGTCCAGCCGATGCCGTTGAATCGGCTGTGGCCTGGAAAAACGCTCTGGAGCGCAAGGACGGCCCGTCCGCTCTGATCTTCTCCCGTCAGAACCTGCAGCACCAGACCCGCGATGCCGGCCAGATCGCCGATATCCGCCGTGGTGGCTACGTGCTGAAGGACTGCGCAGGCGAGCCTGAGCTGATCCTGATCGCTACCGGTTCGGAAGTCGGTCTGGCCGTTCAGGCCTACGACAAGCTGACCGAGCAGGGCCGCAAGGTGCGCGTGGTTTCCATGCCATGCACCAGCGCGTTCGACGCTCAGGACGCCAGCTACAAGCAATCGGTCCTGCCGTTGCAGGTCGGCGCGCGTATCGCGATCGAAGCGGCCCACGCCGACTTCTGGTTCAAGTACGTGGGTCTGGAAGGTCGCGTGATCGGCATGACCACCTACGGCGAATCGGCTCCGGCTTCGGCACTGTTCGAAGAGTTCGGCTTCACCCTGGAAAACATCCTGGGTCAGGCTGAAGAGCTGCTGGAAGACTGATCCAGAATAGGTGTCGCCTGAACTGACGCATTCGCGAGCAAGCTCGCTCCCACAGGGTTATGTATGACTCGTGTGGGAGCGAGCTTGCTCGCGATAGCGATGGTTCAGGCGCCATCGCATCAACGGATACACCACGGTAATCGAGAACCCCATGCCTCAACCGCGTCCCTACAAAGTTGCACTCAACGGCTACGGCCGGATTGGTCGTTGCGTCTTGCGTGCGTTGTTCGAGCGAGGCTCGACGGCAGGGTTTGAAATTGTCGCGATCAACGATCTGGCCGACATGGCCAGCATCGAATACCTGACACGCTTCGACTCCACTCACGGCCGGTTTCCCGGTGAAGTGAAGGTCGACGGCGATTGTCTGCATATCAATGGCAACTGCGTGAAAGTCTTGCGCAGTGCCACCCCCGAAGGCATCGATTGGGCGTCCCTTGGCGTCGATCTGGTGCTCGAATGCTCCGGCGCTTACCACACCCGTGAAGACGGCCAGCGTTTCCTCGACGCCGGCGCGCCGCGGGTACTGTTCTCGCAGCCGATGGCCAGCGAGGCGGATGTCGACGCCACCATCGTCTACGGCGTCAATCAGGATTGCCTGACCGGCGATGAACTGCTGGTGTCCAACGCCTCCTGCACCACCAACTGCGGCGTGCCGCTGCTGCGTCTGCTGGACAAGGCGATCGGCCTGGAATTCGTGTCGATCACCACGATTCACTCGGCGATGAACGATCAGCCGGTGATCGACGCCTATCACCACGAAGACCTGCGCCGCACCCGTTCGGCGTTCCAGTCGGTGATCCCGGTGTCCACCGGTCTGGCGCGCGGTATCGAGCGTCTGCTGCCGGAACTTGCCGGGCGAATCCAGGCCAAAGCCGTACGCGTGCCGACGGTCAACGTGTCCTGCCTCGACATCACGATGCAGACCGCGAGCGACACCGACGCCGGCGAGGTCAACCGGATCCTGCGCGAGGCTGCTACCAGCGGCCCGCTCAAAGGCCTTTTGGCCTACACCGAGCTGCCCCACGCAAGTTGTGATTTCAACCATGACCCACATTCGGCCATCGTCGATGCCAGTCAGACCCGCGTTTCCGGCCCCCGGCTGGTGAACATCCTGGCCTGGTTCGACAACGAATGGGGTTTTGCCAACCGAATGCTGGATGTTGCAGAACATTTTCTGCAGACAGCGACTTCAAAAAAACCGTAGGAAGTGCGACCCATGACCGTGTTGAAGATGTCCGACCTCGATCTGCAAGGTAAGCGCGTATTGATCCGCGAAGACCTCAACGTCCCAGTCAAGGACGGTGTTGTCACCAGCGATGCGCGTATCCTGGCTTCGCTGCCGACCATCAAGCTGGCCCTGGAAAAAGGCGCGGCCGTGATGGTCTGCTCGCACCTGGGTCGTCCGACCGAAGGCGAGTTCTCTGCCGAGAACAGCCTCAAGCCTGTTGCTGACTACCTGAGCAAGGCCCTGGGCCGCGAAGTGCCGCTGGTGGCCGACTACCTGGGCGGCGTTGACGTCAAGGCCGGCGACATCGTGCTGTTTGAAAACGTGCGCTTCAACAAGGGCGAGAAAAAGAACGCTGACGACCTGGCCCAGCAATACGCCGCCCTGTGCGACGTGTTCGTGATGGATGCTTTCGGTACTGCTCACCGTGCCGAAGGTTCGACCCACGGTGTGGCCAAGTTCGCCAAAGTCGCCGCTGCCGGCCCGCTGCTGGCCGCTGAGCTGGACGCACTGGGCAAAGCCTTGGGCGCACCGGCCAAGCCGATGGCCGCCATCGTGGCCGGCTCCAAGGTCTCGACCAAACTCGACGTGCTGAACAGCCTGAGCCAGATCTGCGATCAACTGATCGTCGGTGGCGGCATCGCCAACACCTTCCTGGCTGCTGCCGGTCACCCGGTCGGCAAGTCGCTGTACGAGCCGGACCTGCTGGACACCGCTCGCGCCATCGCCGCCAAGGTCAGCGTGCCGCTGCCGGTGGACGTTGTGGTTGCCAAGGAATTCGCTGAAAGCGCTGAAGCGACCGTGAAGTTGATCGCTGACGTCGCTGCTGACGACATGATCCTCGACATCGGCCCGCAAACCGCCGCCAACTTCGCCGAGCTGCTGAAGTCGTCGAAAACCATCCTGTGGAACGGCCCGGTCGGTGTGTTCGAATTCGACCAGTTCGGCAACGGCACCAAAGTGCTGGCCGAAGCCATCGCCGAAAGCGCGGCGTTCTCGATTGCCGGTGGTGGCGATACCCTGGCGGCCATCGATAAATATGGCGTGGCGGAAAAGATCTCCTACATTTCCACCGGCGGTGGCGCGTTCCTCGAATTCGTCGAAGGCAAGGTGCTGCCGGCCGTTGAAGTCCTGGAAAGCCGGGCCAAGGCCTGAGGCCGCCCGTTTGGCCAGGCAAAGGAGTGTTCAGATGGTCAAGTCGTTAGCGCTGTTGTTGCTGACCGGTACGCTGGCGGCCTGCGGGAGTAACCCGAAGGCCGAGCCGACACCGGCACCCGGCGAGGCACAGAAAGGCTGCTACCAGGCCGACTGGCAGGCTGAAACCAACCCGGTGCTGAACAAGCGCTCGGGACCGGAAGGCCTGGACAAGTACGAGACGCAAACCCCGGCCAAGGAACATGGTTGCCCTTGACCGGTCTGACTCTTTAACTCAGGGCCGGCGGCGTGCGCTGCCGGTCGAGGAACACGGATGAAAGGCTTGATCGCCGTTGCGGCACTGGGATTGTTGGGTGGTTGTGCGCAGTGGAACCCGTTCCAGTCGTCCGCCCCTGTGGATAACTGGACCACCTGGACCTGCGACAGCCAGGCCAAGGTGTTGTGGCGCTATACCGACGCCGGCCAGAAGGCAGTCGATGTGCGGCTGGGCGGCGGCGATCAGGTCTATCGCCTGAAAGAAGAGCCGGGCGCGTCGGGCGCGTTGTACAGCGACGACATGCTGGCGTTTCACATCAAAGGTAATGAAGGCCTGGTCTACTGGGTCGCTACCAATGATCTGATCGGCCGGGGCTGCAAAGCCGAATAAAACAGAATTTGCTTTATCGAATCACCAGGCCGGGCCTCAACCCCCGATCTGCAATCACTTGAATAGCCGCCGCCGCTCCGGCAGGCTGGCACGATTAACGACCCAAACCGGGAGAGAGACACACAATGGCACTTATCAGCATGCGCCAGATGCTGGACCACGCAGCCGAGTTCGGCTACGGCGTTCCAGCCTTCAACGTCAACAACCTTGAGCAGATGCGCGCCATCATGGAAGCCGCTGACAAGACTGACTCCCCGGTGATCGTTCAGGCTTCGGCCGGCGCTCGCAAATACGCCGGCGCGCCGTTCCTGCGTCACCTGATCCTGGCCGCGATCGAAGAATTCCCGCACATCCCGGTGTGCATGCACCAGGACCACGGCACCAGCCCTGACGTCTGCCAGCGCTCCATCCAGCTGGGCTTCAGCTCGGTGATGATGGACGGCTCCCTCGGCGAAGACGGCAAGACCCCGACCGACTACGAATACAACGTCCGCGTAACCCAACAGACCGTAGCCATGGCTCACGCCTGCGGCGTTTCGGTCGAAGGCGAGCTGGGCTGCCTGGGTTCTCTGGAAACCGGCATGGCCGGTGAAGAAGACGGCATCGGCGCCGAAGGCGTTCTGGATCACAGCCAGATGCTGACCGACCCGGAGGAAGCCGCTGACTTCGTCAAGAAGACTCAGGTCGACGCCCTGGCCATCGCCATCGGCACCAGCCACGGCGCCTACAAGTTCGCCAAGCCGCCTACCGGTGACGTGCTGGCGATCGACCGCATCAAGGAAATCCACAAACGCATCCCGAACACCCACCTGGTGATGCACGGTTCCTCGTCGGTTCCGCAAGAGTGGCTGGCGATCATCAACCAGTACGGCGGCGACATCAAAGAAACCTACGGCGTACCGGTTGAAGAAATCGTCGAAGGCATCAAGCACGGCGTGCGCAAGGTCAACATCGACACCGACCTGCGTCTGGCATCCACCGGCGCCATGCGTCGCCTGATGGCCACCAACCCGAGCGAATTCGACCCGCGTAAATTCTTCGGTGAAACCGTCAAGGCGATGCGCGATGTATGTATCGCTCGTTATGAAGCTTTCGGTACTGCCGGCAACGCTTCGAAGATCAAGCCGATCTCGCTGGAAAGCATGTATCAGCGTTATCTGAAGGGTGAGTTGAACGCCAAGGTCAATTGAGACTGGGTGTTGAGCTGATTTGAAAGAAACCCGCCGTGAGGCGGGTTTCTTTTTGCCTGGGTTTTTTATGTCTAGCTCATATACGTTGCGTGAGATGTCACCTATAACGGACAAAAAGCCGGAACGGCTTACTGAAGTCCGATATAGGTGACATTGATGATCTTGTACAACCCTCCGCTGTTCGGTGAGCGAATCCGTCAGTACAGGCGTGCTAAGGGTTATACCCAGGCGCTGTTGGCGCAGAGAGCGGCGTGCAGCCGTAAGACCATTATGGATCTTGAGGCGGGAGGGAATGTGGCCCTATACACCGTGTTCAGGGTTTTGACAGCGCTGGGAATGGCACTTGATATCGTGGATAACAGGATAGATATCAAATCCTTGGCGGATCTGGTTGAGCACGATGAGTAAGCTGCAACGGAGTCCGTCTACGGATTTTTACAGGAGATGATTTTTGCGTGGGGTAAGAATTATCTAAAAGTCAGAGATCATTGAATAACTCCGCAAGCTCTTCAAGAGTTGGCATTACAGCTGGAATGACAACAAGCTCACTATCCAGAGCCGCCAGGGTGCGTGCGTAGGCGATCATGCTGACAGATGGAGCGCCTTTCTCCACTGCGATGATGTTGTATCGTGTCAGCCCTGCGAGCTCGGCAAGTTGTACTTGCGTCAGGCCACGAGCTATACGTTTTTCGCGTAGTTGATTACCTAGACGGCTGATCAATAGGACGTAGTCCATGTTCCGCTACCGCAACGTTTGAAGGTTCATGTTGTGTAAATACAACATGTCATCCCGAGAAACCCGCCCTGAAGCGGGTTCCTTATATAGAGCTGGTTACTTCGGCTCGACGTGATCCAGCGCCTGATTCACCGCCAGTTCCGCCAGCATCACCACTTGTGCAATACCCAGCGCGGTTTTGCGGTGGGATGTCGGGAGTATCGCGGCGAAGTTGTTGAGCATTTCGCTGGCGGAGCCGAGGGTTTCGCTGGCGTTGGCCAGCAGGGATTCGGTGTTGTAGGCGGGGTTGGCGAAGTACATGCGGTCGGGTTCGTTGACCGTGGCCATGATGCGGGCGCCGGGGCAGAGGTAGTGGTCGAGGGCGCGTTCAGCGGCTTCGTTGAGTTTTTTGGGGTCGAGGGAATCGTAGGGGGAGGCCAGATCTGTTTCTGGCGGATGAGGCGTAGATTTAATCATTTGCTCGAAACCTGATTGGAGTGCCCCCGCTCTGGCTACTAATCAAAGTGGAGGCAACTGTACGCAGGTTAGTAGACCGGGGTTTCGAGCAAGCCGGCGCACCCGAAGGTGCCCTGCGCACAGTCGCCATCGAGTGCAGGAATCGAAATTCCTGACTGACAGATGCTTGTGAACCAAGCTTGAAACCACGGGCTACTAAACCCGATCACTGCGAATCAGTGACCCGAATCAAGTTACCGACGGCCCTCCAGGCGCACAAGCCGGCGGATTCTGGCGTACCGGTAGGCAGCGACGCAAGCCGTTGTAGGCTTCAGGAAGTAACGCGAACCGTCTTTAAACAGGAGCCTTAAACGATCACGCCGCCACTATTTATCGTGATCGATATCCAGCTTGCTGAACGTCACCTGCCCACCTTCGCTGGTGTACCCGGTGTTGTCCTGCACATACACGCCCGCCTTGAAATACAGCGGTTTGTTGCGCCAGGTCGCGCTGATCTGCGAATCCCACTGATACCCGGCCGCACTCACGCCCAGCGCGCCGCCGGGGCTGAGGTGAATCAGGTAATTGAATTCGCGATCCAGTTTGATCCCGGTCGCGAGGGTAATCACCCGGCCTTCGTCATCATCCGGGTGCATGCGCACCTTGATCACCAGGTTGCCGGAGTCCAGTTTGCTCTTGTACTGATACTCGAGTTTCACCAATGGTTTCTGGCTTTCATAGGCGTGGATCTGCCCGATGACGATCTTGCCCGAGCTGGGCACTTTGTTGACGGACAGGGTCGCGCGCAGCAGGTTGTCGGCGTCCGGGTAGTACCAGTTGCGCAGGGTGCCGTTGCTGAAGGTTTCGCGCAGTTCGGTGCGCGGGTAGATGGCGTTTTCGGTTTTCGAGCCGGTCACCGGGGACCAGAAGAACAGGGTGCCGGTGTCCGAATGGAAGTACTGATCCTTGAAGCCGTTCACCAGTCTGGAGGTTTCGACGGTGTGGGGCGGGCTGCCAACGGGAACGCTGAGGTTCCAGGTTGCGAGGTCGATCATGTCGGTTCTTCCACTCTGTTTCTGCTGCACGCGCGTGCCAGAAGCTCTAGCCCGCGCCTCTTGGGGGCGGCCTTTATAAGCGTAGAGGGATTTTTTGTTAACGGCCGTCTGGCGGATGATTGGCGCCAACATCCTGTCGAAATGCCATGTTTCCCGGTTTTCGGGGGCTGCAGCGATGACCGTTAGTCGGCTACTTACCGGTTTGGTTAAATGATGGCCTGATGACAGCTACTGCTTTTTCGGATCCAGGACTAGAGTGAAGGCTCAGTAACAGTACGGTTTTCACGAGAAACCGGCCGCGTCCCGATTGGATGTCCCGACAAGAGAAGCAGCATGGAATGCGCGCAAACCCAGCCAGGTGAAGGCAGCTCCGTCCTTTTGATCGTTGATGATTACCCTGAAAATCTGATCAGCATGCGCGCGTTGCTGCAGCGCCAGGACTGGCAGGTCATGACCGCGGCTTCCGGTTTCGAAGCCCTCAGCCTGTTGCTCGAACACGACATCGACCTGGTGCTGCTGGATGTGCAGATGCCGGGCATGGACGGTTTCGAAGTCGCACGCCTGATGCGTGGCAGCCAGCGAACGCGGCTCACTCCAATCATTTTCCTTACCGCCAACGAACAGTCCCAGGACGCCGTGATCAAGGGCTATGCCAGTGGTGCGGTGGATTACCTGTTCAAACCTTTCGACCCGCAGATTCTCAAGCCCAAGGTCCAGGCGTTGCTGGAGCACCAGCGCAATCGCCGGGCGTTGCAGCGCCTGAGTCAGGATCTGGAATCGGCGCGGGCCTTCAATGCATCGGTGCTGGATAACGCCGCCGAAGGCATTCTGGTGCTGGCCGAGGATGGCTTGATCCGCTTTGCCAACCCGGCGATTTCCCGTTTGCTCAATGCGCCGGTGAAGGAACTGGAAGGGCAGGAGTTTCTCGATTACCTGCAGAAACCGCACATTCCGCTGTGGGCCGATTCCGAGTTTTATGCCAGTTACAAACGGGGCGAGACGCTGCGCTTACACGACGCGTTGCTGCGTACCGCGCCAGGCCAGCAAGTGCCGGTGGCGCTGTCCTGCGCGCCGCTGCCGAGCGAGCAGCATGCGATGGTGGTAACGGTGCTGGACATGTCGGTGGTGCGTCATCTGCATCAGCAGCTGGAATTTCAGGCTGTCACCGATCCGTTGACCGGGCTGCTCAATCGTCGTGGCTTTTACCAGACTGTGGAAAACCTGCTGTTGCGCGGTGAGCGCAGTGACAGCAGTTGGGTGCTGATGTACCTCGATCTCGATGGCTTCAAACGGGTCAACGATTCTCTCGGCCACGACGCCGGCGACCGGGTGCTGCGCTGGGTTTCCGAACAACTGAAAGCCTGCCTGCGACCGTTCGACATTCTGGCGCGGATGGGCGGTGACGAGTTCACCGCGCTGCTGGATCTGGAATTCCCCGAACAAGCGGCGAAGATTGCCGAAAAGCTCATCGAACGGGTGTCGATCTGTCAGCAGATTGAAGGCATGGACATCGCCCTTGGCGCCAGTATCGGCATCGCCACGTACCCGGATTGCGGCAACAACCTCGACGGTTTGATGCGCGCCTCGGACATCGCCATGTACGAAGCCAAGCGTGCCGGGCGTCAGCAATATCGCTTCTACGATCATGAGATGAACGGCCGCGCTCGCTCGCGGCTGATGCTGGAAGAGAGCGTGCGTAACGCCATCGAGAACCGCGATTTCAATCTGGTGTATCAGCCACAGGTGGCGATTGGCGACGGCCGGATTCGCGGTTTCGAGGCGTTGCTGCGCTGGCAGCATCCGAGTGTCGGCGACGTGCCGCCGGGGTTGTTCCTGCCGTTGCTGGAAGAGGCGACGTTGATCAGCCGGCTCGGCAGCTGGATCTATCACCGCAGCGCCGGGCAGCGTAAGGCCTGGGAGTCCGAATTTTCCAGGGATCTGGTGCTTGGGGTGAGCCTGAGCAATACCCAGTTTGGTTTGCCGAATCTGGTGACCGAGTTACGCCAGGTGCTGGAGCGCCATGGTTTGCAACCGCATCAGATGGAAGTGGAAGTGACCGAAGAGGCGCTGACGATCAACCCGGACGAGACCCGCAAACAACTGAAGCTGCTGCGCAATCTCGGGGTGCGGGTGGCGCTGGACGATTTCGGCTCCGGGTCCTGCTCGCTGTCGCATCTGCGGGATCTGGAGCTGGATACGCTCAAGCTCGATCGCCACCTGATCGCCCGATTGCCGGACTCGTCCCGGGATGCCTCGCTGGTGCGCACTGTCATTGATCTGTGCAAGGAATACGGCTTGCTGGTGATTGCCGAAGGCGTGGAAACCGTCGAGCAATATCAATGGCTGCAAGCCCACGGGTGTGAGTACGTGCAAGGCTTCCTGGTGGCGCGGCCGTTGGTCGCCGAGGACGCGACGCGCTTCGCCGAGCCGTTCGACTGGAGCGCGTTGGCCGGTTGAATTCGCTACACTGGCGGCCTTTTCATGACCCGTGCCGCCCCATGACTGCGTTGAAATACCTCCAGGCCTATCCCGCGCAATTGCAGGATCAGGTGCGCCAATTGATTGCCGAAGATCGCCTCGGTGATTACCTGAGCCAACGCTATCCGGGCCGCCACGATGTGCAGAGTGACAAGGCGTTGTACGGCTACGCGCTCGATTTGAAGCAGGAATACCTGCGCAACGCCCCGGCCATCGACAAGGTTCTGTTCGACAACCGCCTCGACCTGACCCACCGCGCACTCGGCCTGCACACTACGGTGTCGCGGGTGCAGGGCGGCAAGCTCAAGGCCAAGAAAGAGATCCGCATCGCCTCGCTGTTCAAGGAGGCCGCGCCTGAATTTTTGAAGATGATCGTCGTGCATGAACTGGCGCACTTCAAGGAGTCGGATCACAACAAGGCGTTCTATCAATTATGTGAGCACATGCTGCCGGGCTATCACCAGATCGAGTTCGATCTGCGGGTGTACCTGACGTGGCGGGACCTGCAATAAGACATCAAACAGCGGAGTGCATGCATGGACGTGAGCAAGACCAAGAGCAGTTTCTACCGGCGCTTGTACGTGGCGTATCTGATCGACAGCGGCCTGGCCAGCAGCGTACCGGCGCTGACCGACGTCACCGGCATGCCCCGGCGCACGGCGCAGGACACTATTGCGGCGCTGGCGGATCTGGATATCGTCTGCGAGTTCGAACAGGAAGAGGGCGCGCGCAACCATGCGGGGCGCTATCGGATTCGTGAGTGGGGGGCGATTGATCGGGGGTGGATCGAGCGCAATTTGCGGCAGATCAAGGCGGTTCTGGAATATCCCTGAGTTGTGGAATCGGCTCTGGATCGTTGCCCTCACCCCAGCCCTCCCGAAACGTCGGACCGCCCGGAGGGAGAGGGGGCCGATTGGGGGACATTGGAGAGATTCGCCGACTTGAACGAATGCTGTTGAATCCATAGTCGCCTAGCTCGTTCAGGTCGGGGTATAGCGCAAGACAACGCGGTCAGTCCCCTCTCCCTCCGGGCGGTCCGACGTTTCGGGAGGGTTAGGGTGAGGGGCTTTTCAGGAACGCCGCATCCCGATATGCGGAATGTCATCCTCCAGATATTCCTCACCCGCCACGACAAACCCGTACCGCCCGTAATACCCCTGCAAATGCGCCTGGGCCGACAGATAGATCGGCACCTCAGGCCAACGCTTTTCGGCCTGCTTCAGCGCCTGTTCCATCATTTCATGTCCCAACCCCTTGCCACGCCCGGCCGGCGCCGTCAGCACGCGGCCGATCACCACATCGCCTCCCTGGGATTCCGGGTCCAGCAGACGCAGGTACGCCACCAGTTGATCACCGTCCCAGCCCATCAGGTGGCAGGTGTCGCCATCCAGATCCTGACCGTCCGGATCCAGGTAGGCGCAGCGCTGTTCGACCACGAACACTTCCGAGCGCAATTTCAAAATGGCGTACAGCTGCTCCAGTCCCAGATCGCTGTGATGTTTGCAGACCCACTCGATTGTCATCTTCCGATTCCTTGAACAACGTCGCCCGATACTAAGCGCACCGTCGAAATATGTCTGTATGGCGCAATAATCTGTGACGAAGGCCAAAATGCCATCATTCCTTTCTCGCGCCGCCGACTTCTTTGTGTAATCTGCTGAGAAGCGCTGTGCAACGGCTTCAATGAGCTAATGTTAGGGCCTGGGATTCGCCGGTACGGGGCCTTGGGGTTTTGACTGAAAACACGCCGGGCGGCCCGCCCGCTAAGGATTTTCAAGCATGCCGCGATTGCATCGAGCGTTGGCTTTGATCGGATTGCTGTTGCTGGGTCAAAGCGCTGCAGCGGAGAAATTGCGTCTGGTCTTCGACGTCTGGCCGCCGTTTACCGATGACACGCTGGTCAACGGTGGGCTGGCCACGGACATTGTCAGTACGGCTCTGGCCCGGGCAGGTTATGCCAGCGATTACGAACAGGTGCCATGGGCGCGGGCGCTGCTCGGGGTTGGCGAGGGGCGTTACGACGTGCTGGTCAACGCCTGGTACAACGACGAGCGCACGAAGCTGGGGCAGTTTTCCGACGAGTACCTGCTCAACCGCGTGCGTTTTCTCAAGCGCAAAGACACGCCCATCGAATACAACAACCTGCAGGAACTGCACACCTATCCGATTGCGGTAGTGCGCGGCTATGCCTATTCGGCGCCGTTCGATGCCGACACCGCGCTGCAGAAAGTTCCTGTGCATAACTTCGCGATGGCCGTGCGCATGCTGGCGGCGGACCGGGTCAAGCTGACCCTGGAAGACGAATACGTCGCCCGTTATTACCTGGCCCGTGAATCACCGAAAGTGCGCAACGCCGTGGAGTTTCTGCCCAAGCCCCTGAGCGAGAACAGCCTGCACATTCTGGTCAGCCTGAAGAACCCGGAGCACGAACAGATCGTGGCCGGGTTCGACAAGGCGATTGCGGCGATGAAGGCCGATGGCAGCTATGACAAGTTGCTCAGGCAGCATGGCATGTGAAGCGGCTCAATCCTCGGCGGTGTCCTTGATCAAGTGCGCCGCCAGCGTCCGCAACGGGCCTAGCTGACGGCAGATCAGCGCCAGTTGCGTCTGCACCAGTCGCTGGCCTTCGTCGATCTCGTCCGCCATCTGCTCCAGTTCATTGGCCAACGCTTCTTCTTCATCGCTCTGGATCGCAATCGGCTGTTTGCTCGCCAGACCCTGGGCGATCTCGTCGATGCTGCTGGCCAGTTTCACGCCCGCGCCATCGATCAGATGCTCACGCACCTCGGCCGGCAACTGGGTTTCCCGGTGTGCGCCGAGGCCTGACAGATAACTGAGCAAGGTGTGTGACAGCACCAGGAAACGGAAACCGACATCGGCCTCTTTCCGGAAATGCCCCGGCTCCATCAGCATGTTCGCCAGCGTGGTCGACAGTGCTGCGTCGGCGTTGTGCGCGTTGCGCCGGGCGAGGCGGTAGGCGAGGTCGTCGCTCTTGCCGGCGGCGTATTGCTGCATGATCTGGCGCAGATAGATGCTGTTGCAGGTCAGGGTGTTGGCCAGCACTTTGTTCAGGCGCCGACCCTGCCAGTCCGGCAGGAACAGGATCACCGTCAGGCCTGCGATCAGGCTGCCGAGCAGGGTATCGAACAGGCGCGGCACGAACAGCCCGTAGCCGTCGCCGACCTGGTTGAAGCAGAACAGCACCATGATCGTGATGGCAGCGGTCGCCACGGTGTAGCGGGTGGTGCGGTTGGTAAAGAACACCACGCCGGCGGCGATGGCGAAGCACGACTGCACCAGCGGGCTCGGGAACAGATCGAACAGCGCCCAGGCGATGGTCAGGCCGATGGCGGTGCCGAGAATCCGCTGGCCGAGTTTGCGCCGGGTGGCGCCGTAGTTCGGCTGGCAGACGAACAGCGTGGTGAGGATGATCCAGTAACCCTGCGACGGGTGAATCAGATGCACCATGCCGTAACCGATGCTCAGCGCCAGCGGCAGGCGCAAGGCATGGCGGAACAACAGTGACGTCGGCGTGAGTTGGGTGCGCAGACGCGTCAGCACATCCTTGAAGTTGCGCGGCGAACGGTCGAGCAGGCTGCTGTCGGTGGCATCGGCCAGCGCATCCGGATTGCTGGCATCGCTGAGCAAACGGTCGAGCGTGCCGAGGTTGGCCGCCAGTGCCCGCAGCGAACGCAGCAGCCCGCGCCAGGCCGGGTTGCTCTGGATGCGCAGGTGTTCGAGGGAAGCGTGCAGGTCACTCAGGGCTTCGGCGAATGTCGCGTCGTAGATGAACGGCTGGCGCATCTGGATCGATTCAGCCAGCGCCCGACAGGCCTTGCCTTGCTGGCGCAGCAGGCGCTGACAGCGGAACAGCACGTCGCTGTGGAAAAACGCCTCGGCCAGTGCGTTGTAAGGGTAGTGCGAAGAACTGGCGCGTTCGTGAATGTCCTGGGCGAGGAAGTACAGCTTCAGGTAGCGGCTGACTTTCGAGCCGGGGCGACCGTTGCCGACCCGATGGAGAATGATTTCCTTGGCGCTGTTCAGGGCTGCGACGACACGGCCGTTTTGCTGGGCCAGTTCCAAGCGCCGCGCTTCGACGTCCAGCTGACGGATCGGCTCGAACAACGAGGCTTTCAGCTTCAGGTAATAACCCAATTCACGGAACAGCCGCGCCAGACTCTGCTGCACCGGCTGGTTGGAAAACATCGCCTGCCACAAAACCGACAGCAAGCCATACCACGCGGCACCGGCCACCAGCAGCATCGGTTCGTGCCAGAAATCCGTGACCGCGCCGCCGCGCTGGTCCACGCCGATCATGGTGTAGACGGAAAGAATCAGGGTCGCCGAGGCAATCGCCCCGTAACGCTCGCCGAGCGCACCGAGCATGGTCAGGCCGAAACTGGCCAGTGCCAAAGCGATGACGAACACGATGGGGTAGGGGAACAGCAATTCCACCGACAGCGCCGCAACGCTGAAACACACCAGCGTCACCGCCAGTGCGTTGAGACGGCCCTGCCAACTGTCGTCGGTCTCGGCCAGGGCGCTGGCGATGATCCCGAGGAACAGCGGGATCAGCAGCCCCATTTCATCCTGATACCAGCACAGCGCCATGCTGCCGGTCAGGGCGATGAACACCCGCACGCTGTAGCTGAATTTATCCAGCGCCCACAGGCGCCGCAAAGACTGACGAAACGAGGTCGAGGACATGAAGTGCGAAGGCCTTCCGAGGCGATGCCGCTAAATTGAGCCAGTAATGACGCCGACGCAATGGCGCCGATCACATCTGACAGCAAAAAGTGTTCCCTACAGCTTCAGCGATAACAAATGTGGGAGCGAGCTTGCTCCGGGCGGCGATCCGACGATTGCAGTCTGTCAGTTGATACTTTTGTGACTGACACACCGCTATCGCGAGCAGGCTCGCTCCCACAGTTTGATATTTTCAGACGTACTGCGCGGCGGCGTAGCCGGAAGCCCAGGCCCACTGGAAGTTGAAACCGCCCAGGTGCCCGGTGACGTCCAGTACTTCGCCGACGAAGTAGAGCCCCGGGCTTTTCAGCGATTCCATGGTCTTGGACGACACTTCCCGGGTATCGACGCCGCCGAGGGTGACTTCGGCGGTGCGGTAGCCTTCGGTGCCGGCCGGGACGACTTTCCAGCTGCCGAGTTTCTCGGCGATGTCCGCCAGTTCGGCATGGGTGTACTGCTTCATCGGTTTGGAGACGAACCAGTTGTCCGCCAGCAGGTTGGCCATCTTCTTGGTGAAGATTTCCCCGAGCAGGGTTTTCAGTTCGCTGTTCGGGCGCTCGGCAGTTTGCTGTTGCAGCCAGCTCGCCGCGTCGTGATCGGGCAGCAGGTTGATCTCGACCGTGTCGCCCGGCTCCCAGAACGAGGAAATCTGCAGAATCGCCGGGCCGCTGAGGCCGCGGTGAGTGAACAGGATGTTTTCGCGAAAGCTCTGGTCGTTGCAGCTCACCAGGCAATCCACCGAGGTGCCGGACAGTTCGGTGCACAGTTCCTTGAGCTGATCGGTGATGGTGAACGGCACCAGCCCGGCACGGGTCGGCAGCAGGTCATGACCGAATTGCTTGGCGACCTGATAACCGAAACCGGTGGCGCCCAGCGTCGGGATCGACAGGCCTCCGGTGGCAATCACCAGCGACTGGCACTGGATCTGGCCGAGGGTGGTGTCGAGCAGGTAACCACCTTCGACTTTTTCGATGGTCTGGATCGAAGTGTCGAGGTGCAGGTTGACGCCGACCTGATCGCACTCGTCCAGCAGCATGCCGAGGATGTCGCTGGATTTGTTATCGCAGAACAGCTGGCCGAGTTTCTTCTCGTGATAGGGCACGCCGTGCTTGGCGACCATGCCGATGAAATCCCACTGGGTATAGCGGGCCAGGGCGGATTTGCAGAAGTGCTGATTCTGCGAGAGGAAATTGCCCGGTTCGGTGTACATGTTGGTGAAGTTGCAGCGCCCACCGCCGGACATCAGGATTTTCTTGCCGGCCTTGTTCGCGTGGTCGAGCAGCAACACCTGACGCCCGCGCCCGGCGGCGGTCAGTGCACACATCAACCCTGCGGCGCCAGCGCCAATGATCACGACTTCGGTAGAGCGCAAAACGGTGTCCTCACACAAAATTCAAATTCACCGGAAACCAATGTGGGAGCGAGCTTGCTCGCGATGTGGTCGGCACATGCAACATAGTTGTTGGCTGACAGTCCGCCATCGCGAGCAGGCTCGCTCCCACAGGGGATCTTCCTTGGGTGGAAGATCGCTTACAAAACGCGAACGCGCAGCGAACGACCCTTGATCTTGCCGTTGTTCAAGCGCTGCAGCGCCTGCATGACCACGGTGCGCTCGACGGCCACGTAGGACTGGAAGTCGAAGATCGCGATCTTGCCGACCTGCGTGCCCGGAATCCCGGCTTCACCGGTCAGTGCACCGAGAATGTCGCCCGGACGCACCTTGTCCTTGCGCCCGCCGGCGATGCACAGCGTGCTCATCGGCGGTTGTAGCGGGGCACCACCCTGGGATTTCAGGTTGTCCACCTGATCCCAGTTCAGCGGGGTTTTCTGCAGTTGTTCGATGGCTTGGGCGCGGTGCGCTTCCGACGGCGCCACCAGGCTGACCGCGATGCCTTTCTCGCCGGCACGACCGGTACGGCCGACGCGGTGAATGTGGATTTCCGAATCACGGGCCAGCTCGACGTTGATCACCATGTCCAGCGAATCGATGTCCAGGCCACGGGCGGCGACGTCGGTGGCCACTAGCACCGAAGTGCTGCGGTTGGCGAACATCGCCAGTACCTGGTCGCGGTCACGCTGTTCCAGATCGCCGTGCAGGCCGACGGCGGAAATGCCCTTGGAGGTCAGGTGATCGACGGTTTCCTGCACTTGCTGCTTGGTGAAGCAGAACGCCACGGTGGAGGCAGGGCGGAAGTGGTGCAGGACCTTGGTCACCGCGCTCATGCGCTCTTCCGGGGAAATCTCGTAGAAGCGTTGCTCGATCTGGGTGTCGTCGTGGAACGCTTCGGCCTTGACCGTCTGCGGGTCGCGCATGAACTTCGACGCCAGTTGCTTGATGCCCACCGGATAGGTCGCCGAGAACAGCAGGGTCTGACGGCGGGTCGGGGTCTGCTCGATGATGTCTTCGATGGCGTCGTAGAAACCCATGTCGAGCATGCGGTCGGCTTCGTCGAGGATCAGCGTGTTCAGGCCGTCGAGGACCAGCGAACCCTTGCGCAGGTGCTGCTGGATGCGCCCCGGGGTGCCGACGATGATGTGCGCGCCGTGCTCCAGCGAGGCGATCTGTGGACCGAACGACACGCCGCCGCACAGGGTCAGGACCTTGATGTTGTCTTCGGCACGGGCCAGACGACGGATTTCCTTGGCGACCTGGTCGGCCAGCTCGCGGGTCGGGCAGATGACCAGCGCCTGGCAACCGAAGTAGCGCGGATTGATCGGGTTCAGCAGGCCGATGCCGAACGCGGCGGTCTTGCCGCTGCCGGTCTTGGCCTGGGCGATCAGGTCCATCCCCTTGAGGATCACCGGCAAGCTCTGCGCCTGGATCGGCGTCATCTGGGCATAACCGAGAGATTCGAGGTTAGCCAGCATGGCGGCGGACAGCGGCAAAGTATTAAAAGCGGTGGCGATGGTGGTCACGGGACTGGCCTGCAAAACAAAATGTCGCGCAGTGTAGCAGCCCCGTGCCACTTTCCTCGAAAGTTCTGGACGAACAGCGGTTAATGTTCGATGTGTTCGTCCGGATGTTCATCGGGACGTTTGACGCGCCGCCCGTCCTCTTTCGAGAGTTGCGAGAAGATGGTCGCCGCCAGCATCGCCATGACACCCACGGTGACGAACGTCAGCTGGAACGCGCCCAGCACGGTTTCAACGCCATCATTGCCGATTTCCGCCGTGAAGCCGCCGAGCAAGGCACCGGCGCAGGCGACCCCGAGACTCAGCGACAATTGCGCAACCACCGACAGCAGGCTGTTGCCGCTGCTGGCGCTGGCGTCGTCGAGATCGATCAGGGTCACGGTGTTCATCGCGGTGAATTGCAGCGAGTTGATCGCGCCGAGAATCGCCAGCAGGCACAACAGCAGCCAATACGGTGTCTGCTCGCTGACCAGGCCCATGCTCGCCAGCATGATTCCCAACGCCAGCGTGTTGCCGGTCAAAACGATGCGATAGCCGAGACGTTCGATCAGCGGCCGCGCCATCCACTTGGCAAACATCGCTGCGGCGGCCAGCGGCAGCATGCTCATCCCGGCCTGCGACGGTGAATAACCCAGCGCCACCTGCAGCAGCAACGGCACCAGAAACGGCAACGCACCGCTGCCCAGGCGGGCGAACAGGTTGCCGATGATCCCCACCGCAAACGTCCGGGTCTTGAACAGCGAAGGCGCGAACAACGGATTCTCGACCCGCCCGGCGCGCAGCCAGTACGCGGCCAGACAGGCCATGCCACCAAACAGCAGCAACATCACCCGCAGGTGCGGCAGATGCAATTCGCCAAGGCCTTCCATGGCGATGGTGATCAGAATCATCGCCGCGCCGAACAGCAGGAAACCCAGGCTATCGAAGCGTGTGCGCTCGGTGCCGCGCAGGTCGGGAATGAACTTCCACACCGCATAGCAGCCGATGACGCCGACCGGCAGGTTGATCAGGAAGATCCAGTGCCACGTCAGGTATTGCACCATCCAGCCGCCCATGGTCGGGCCGATCAGCGGGCCGAGCAGGCCGGGAATGGTGATGAAGCCCATGATCCGCACAAGTTCAGAACGCGGGTAGGCGCGCAGCACCACCAATCGCCCGACCGGCAGCATCAACGCGCCGCCCAGACCCTGAATGACCCGGGCGCCGACCAGCATGGTCAGGCTGCTCGACAGGGCACAGAGCAGCGAGCCGATGCTGAACAGCAGGATCGCGCCGAAGAAGATCTTCTTGGTGCCGAAGCGGTCGGCGATCCAGCCCGAGGCCGGAATCAGCAACGCCACGGTGAGCATGTAGGCGATGACTACGCCCTGCATGCGCAACGGGTCTTCGGCCAGATCCCTGGCCATGGCCGGCAGGGCGGTGTTGAGGATGGTCCCGTCGAGGGACTGCATGAAGAAAGCGATGGCGACGACCCACGGCAACCAGCGGGCGGTGATGGCGTCGAGAGGCGGGCGGTTGGGCATGGAACCTCTTGTGGTTGGAGTTAATGCATATCCATGGTCGAGCACGGTCAATGTGGGAGCGGGCTTGCTCGCGAAAGCGGTAAATCAGTCGACATCAATGTTGAATGAAGTGGCCTCTTCGTCGGATCTCCGCCCGGAGCAAGCCCGCTCCCACAGTAGATCTGCGGTGTTCCGCTGATCCGGGGTTTACAGGGTCAAGGTCAATCGGCTCACCAGCGCCCCCGGCAGCAACGCCGACGAGGTATTGCGCTGGCTGTAGGTACTTGCCGACAGCAGCAACTCACGCTCGGCAGTCAACGCTTCCAGCTGCGAACCCAGCAGGCTGTAGGCACTGTCGTCGAAACGCATGGTGCTGACCGGCGCCTGAATCTCGCCGTTCTCGACCCAGAACGTGGCAAACCGGGTCATGCCGGTCAGGCGCGCCGCCGGTTGATCCGAGAAGTTCAGGTACCACAGGTTGCTGATGTACAGCCCGGTGCCCAGTTGCTTGAGAATCTCCGCTTGCGGCAGATCACCGGCGCCCATGTTCAGCGCGCTCGGCGATTCGCCACCGCCGGCACCGTTGGCTGTCAGGCCGTATTCAGCAGCACTGCGCGAACCCACCAACTGGTCACCCGCCTTGCCTTCGATGATCAACCGCAGATCGCTGCGCGGATAACCTTCACCGGAAAACGCCGGGCTCAGCGAGCCGCTGACTTTTTCGTCGAGGGACACCAGCGGACTGAACACCTGATCGCCGGCATACAGCTTCTGCAACGGGCTGCTCTTGCTGGCAATCGACTGCGCCGAGAAACCGCCCCAGCACAGCATGCCCATGATTTCTTCCAGGGCTGCCGGTGCCAGGTAGGCGCGGTATTGTCCCGGTGGCAGGGTGCGCAGCGGACGACCGAGAAACTCAAGCTGCTCGCGGGCCTGCTGGAAACGCTTGGCGAAACCTTCGCTGCTCCACTCGTGCCCGGCATAGCTGGCTTTCACCGCTTCACCGTTCTCGTGGAACAGGCTGAAGTCGAAGTTGAAGCTGTTGGCCTGATGCCAGCCGAACGCCCCTGAAGAACTGGCGAAACCACGGCTGATGGGACCTGCGGCATAGAAACCGACCAGATCCAGACCTTCAGCCGCCTCGGCAATTTCAGCGACCACCTGCTCGGTGTCCGGCAGCGGATGTTCCTGCACGTTCTGGCTCTGCCAGCCGTTGTGGTTGAGCAGCAGATAGGGATCCTGCGGCAGCAGCGGCAGGGTTTCGCGCAGTTGTTGCAGGCCTTCGGCCAGGCGTTGCAGGTCGGTTGCCTGTTCGCCGGACAGGGTGATGTGCAGATCGGCATGGCGCCCGTCGTCGATCAGTTTCAGACCGATACCGGCTTGTTGCACTTGCCCGGCCTGACGCACCTTGGCGTGATTGAAGCGGACGAAGGCCGACGACTCGGCGTCGTAACTCAGCGTGAATTGTTCCGGCTCGCGCACGGCATCGCGCAGCCAGTTGACCAGCACCTTGAAGGCCTCGACCTGGCTCTTGGAAATACTCATCAGGCGTCTCCCCCAAACACATCAACATTGCTGAACACGCAGGCCGGCGAAGCGTGGCCGACGCGGATCACCTGGTTCGGTTCGCCCTTGCCGCAGTTCGGTGTGCCCAGCACCCGGGTGGTGCCGGCGTTGCCGACTGCGCGCAGGCTCTTCCAGAAGTGCGCGGAAATGCCCCGGTAGTTCGGGTTTTTCACCACGCCTTTGAGTTCGCCGTTTTCAATCAACTGGCCCCATTCGCAGCCGAACTGGAATTTGTTCCGCGCGTCGTCGATCGACCACGAACGGTTGGTGCTCATCAGGATGCCGTTTTCGATGCCGCCGATCAGTTGCTCCAGCGACTGGTCGCCCGGCTCGATATTGAGGTTGGCCATGCGGTCGATCGGCGGTCGGTTCCAGCCGCAGGCGCGGCTGTTGGCGACGCCGTCCAGACCCGCGCGGAATTGCGACAGGGCACCGCCCAATGGCCGCACCAGCAGACCTTCGCGAATCAGGAACTGCTTGCTGGCAGCCGTGCCGTCGTCATCGTGGCCATAGCTCGCCAGCTCTTCGGGAATGTCCGGATCGAAGGTCACGTTGAGCAGCTTCGAGCCGTATTGCAGGCTGCCGAAATCCGAGGCTTTGACGAAGCTGGTGCCGGCGTAGTTGCGCTCGTCGCCGAGAATCCGGTCCAGTTCCAGCGGGTGGCCGATGGATTCGTGGATCTGCAGCATCATCTGGTCGGGCATCAGCAACAGGTCACGCGGACCTTGCGGCGTATTGGGTGCGAGCAGCAGTTGCAGCGCCTGATCGGCGACTTGCGGACCGGCACCGATCAGGCCGCAACGGCTGATCACGTCGGCGCCGCCCTGCTGGCCGAAGTTCTCGCGGCCGAGGCTGCGGGTCTGGCTGTCGTTGCCGTCGTAGGCGGTGACGTCCAGGCCCGGGTAGACGAAGCGCTGGGCCTGGCGCAATTCGGCCCCGGCGCTGCTCAGGTAGATCTGTTCGACGTGGGTGATGCCGATGCTCACTTCCCAATTCACCAGGCGCTCATCCTTTGGCACCGAGGCGGATTCCGCGCCGAGCAGCTCGAAGCATTCGCTCAGGGACGGGAAGGGTTGTTGCAGATTGGGTGAAAAGTAGTCGGCGCGGTCGCTGGACACCGGCTGCTGGCTCAGGTCGAGCAGGGCGTGGGGCTTGATCCGCCGGGCCTGCTGTTCGGCGCGCTCGAGGGCGGCTTGCAGGCCTTGTTGCGACAGGTCATTGGTCGCGGCGTAGGCTTCGACGCCGTTGACGCGAACGGTGAGCATCGCGCCTTCGTCGCGGCTCAGGCTCGGCGGTTCGGCGACGTTCTTGCGCACCGACAGGTACTGGCCGGACTCGCGTACGTATCGCAAGGAAAAAAACTCGGCGCCCGTGCGCAAGGCAGCGAAGCGCTGCTTGAGCTGGGGGTGGAAATCGAACATCAGGGAACCTCCTTGTTATGGGAGTAGCGGCGAAGCGGATTCGGCGGGGAGGGGTGAAACGATTGCGCGAGGACTAGAGTAGGCCTGCGTGGGGGTAGGATCAAGTGAAGAGGGGGTGTAGGAGAATTTACTGCTTTGAGTCGGCTGATCGTTCCCACATTGCATGGGAACGATCACCGCCCGGTATCACGACTTACTGAGCAACAGCACTCACATCACGCAGTGCCTTGCCTTTCACCGGCGCATCGCCGGCGACGTAGTACGGCGCCTTGCTGCGTGGCAGTGGCTGACGGCCACGGATCTTGTCGGCGATTTTCTCGGCCATCATGATCGTCGGGGCGTTCAGGTTGCCGGTGGTGATGATCGGCATGATCGAGGCGTCGACCACACGCAGACCCTGCATGCCATGCACGCGGCCCTGGCCGTCCACGACCGCCATCTCGTCGGTGCCCATCTTGCACGAGCAGGACGGGTGGAACGCGGTTTCGGCGTGCTCGCGGATGAACTTGTCCAGCTGCTCATCGGTTTGCACTTCGATGCCCGGGCTGATTTCGCGGCCACGGAAGGCGTCCAGTGCAGGCTGTTGCATGATTTCACGGGTCAGGCGGATGCCGTCGCGGAATTCCTGCCAGTCCTGCTCGGTGGCCATGTAGTTGAACAGGATGCTCGGGTGCTGGCGCGGATCCTTGGATTTGACCTGGATGCGACCACGGCTCGGCGAACGCATGGAACCCATGTGCGCCTGGAAACCGTGCTCTTGTACGCCGTTGCTGCCGTTGTAGTTAATCGCTACCGGCAGGAAGTGGTACTGGATGTTCGGCCATTCGAATTCCGGACGGGTGCGGATGAAACCGCCGGCTTCGAACTGGTTGCTGGCGCCGATGCCGGTGCCGTTGAACAGCCACTCGGCACCGATGGCCGGCTGGTTGTACCAGAGCAGCGACGGGTACAGCGAGACCGGTTGGGTGCAGGCGAATTGCAGGTACAGCTCGAGGTGATCCTGCAGGTTTTCGCCGACGCCCGGCAGATCGTGAACGACCGGGATGTCGAGGCTTTCCAGCAGTTTCGCCGGGCCGACGCCGGAGCGTTGCAGCAGTTGCGGCGAGGCGATTGCGCCGGAGCAGACGATGACTTCTTTGCGGGCGCGGGCTTCAACGCGCTCTTCGGCAGTGCCGACCAGGTAACGTACGCCGATGGCGCGTTTGCCTTCGAACAGAACCTTGTCAGTCAGGGCGTGAGTGACGATGGTCAGGGTCGAACGCTTCTTGGCCACGTCCAGATAACCACGGGCGGTGGAAGCACGACGGCCTTTCGGCGTCACGGTGCGGTCCATCGGGCCGAAGCCTTCCTGCTGGTAGCCGTTCAAGTCTTCGGTGCGCGGGTAACCGGCCTGCACGCCGGCTTCAACCATGGCGTGGAACAGCGGGTTGTTGCCAGCCTTCGGCGTGGTCACGCTGACCGGACCTTCGCCACCGTGGTAGTCGTTCGGGCCGATGTCGCGGGTTTCCGCTTTACGGAAGTACGGCAGGCAGTCGAGGTAGGTCCAGTCTTCCAGGCCTGGCAGCTTTGCCCAGCCGTCGTAGTCCATCGCGTTGCCGCGGATGTAGCACATGCCGTTGATCAGCGAGGAACCGCCGAGGCCCTTGCCGCGACCGCATTCCATGCGACGACCGTCCATGTACGGTTCCGGATCGGTTTCGTACGCCCAGTTGTAGCGACGGCCCTGCAGCGGGAAGGCCAGTGCGGCCGGCATCTGCGTGCGGAAGTCCATGCGGTAGTCCGGGCCGCCCGCTTCGAGCAGCAGGACGGTGACGCCTTCGTCTTCAGTCAGACGGGTCGCCAGGGTGTTACCGGCAGAACCGGCACCCACAATGATGTAATCGAATTCCTGGGACATTGAATGCACCCTCTTTAGATGTGGTCAGGTCGGGGCCTCGGCGAGTGCTGTGCACTCGAATCGCTGGCAAGCCAGCTCCCACAAGGATTGGGAGTTGCCACGGATTTGATGGGCGACACACAAACCTGTGGGAGCGGGCTTGCCCGCGAAGAGGCCCTCGCAGGCAATACAAGACGCGGGTCTTAGAACACCGAGACGTAATCGCCCAGCTCGACCTGTACCGATTTGATGCGAGTGAAGTTGTTCAGCGAGCTGATGCCGTTCTCACGACCAACGCCCGACTGCTTGTAACCGCCGACCGGCATTTTTGCGTCGGACTCGCCCCAGGCGTTGATCCAGCAGATACCGGCTTCCAGTTGATGAATCACGCGGTGGGCGCGGTTCAGGTCGCGGGTGACGATACCGGCGGCCAGGCCGAAGTCGGTGTCGTTGGCGCGGCGGATCACTTCTTCTTCGGTTTCGTAGGTCAGGATCGCCATTACCGGGCCGAAGATTTCTTCACGGACGATGGTCATGTCGTCGGTGCAGTCGGTGAACACGGTCGGTGCCACGAACGCGCCTTTGGCGAATTCGCCGTCGGTCAGACGGTCGCCGCCGCACAGAACGCGAGCGCCTTCTTCTTTACCCTTGGCGATGTAGCCCAGCACGTTTTCCATGTGAGCGAAGCTGACCAGCGGGCCGAAGTTGGTGTTTTCGTCTTCCGGGTTGCCAACGCGGATGCGCGCAACGCGCTCGACGATCTTGGCTTCGAAAGCGGCTTTCAGGTGGCTCGGCACGAATACGCGAGTGCCGTTGGTGCAGACCTGACCGGAGCTGTAGAAGTTGGCCATCATGGCGGTGTCGGCGGCGCGATCCAGGTCGGCGTCGTCGCAGATGATCAGCGGGGACTTGCCGCCCAGTTCCATGGTCACGTCTTTGAGCGACGAAGCCGAAGCGCTGGCCATTACTTTTTTGCCAGTGTCGGTGCCGCCGGTGAAGGAGATTTTCTCGATGCGCGGGTGCTCGGTCAGCCAGGTGCCGACTTCACGGCCGCTGCCGGTCAGGACGTTGAACACGCCGTTTGGAACGCCGGCTTCGGTGTAGATTTCGGCCAGTTTCAGGGTGGTCAGCGAGGTGACTTCGCTCGGCTTGAAGATCATCGCGTTACCGGCCGCCAGGGCTGGAGCGGATTTCCACAGGGCGATCTGGATCGGGTAGTTCCACGCGCCGATACCGGCAACCACGCCCAGCGGCTCGCGACGGGTGTAGACGAATGCGGTGTCACGCAGCGGGATCTGCTCGCCTTCGATGGCGGGTACCAGGCCTGCGTAGTATTCCAGCACGTCGGCGCCGGTGACGATGTCGACGTATTTGGTTTCGGAGAAGGCTTTACCGGTGTCCAGGGTTTCCAGGGCAGCCAGTTCATCGTTGCGCTCGCGCAGGATGTCGACGGCGCGACGCAGGATGCGCGAACGCTCCATGGCGGTCATCGCGGCCCAGATCTTCTGGCCTTTTTCGGCGCTGACGACAGCGCGCTCGACGTCTTCCTTGGTCGCACGTTGCACTTGTGCGAGGACTTCACCGTTAGCCGGGTTGATGGCTTCGAAGGTGGCATCGCTGCCGGCGTCGGAGTACGCGCCATCGATGTAGAGTTTTTGCAGTTCGAAACGGGCCATAGTGTCCTCGCAAGTGCATAAGTGGTTGGCGTTGACCACCGCGATCAGGCTGCGGTGGCGTTCAGGGGCCGAGCGTTTTCTGTGTGCTCTAGCTCACCTTCTTGGCCAATTGGAAATCCATGTATTCGTAAGCGATCTGTTGCGCCTGCGCAGTGTCGAAAGCGTCTCCCGACAGCGCGCCGCGTAACCACAAGCCGTCAATCAGAGCTGCCAGTCCACGGGCGGCGCTGCGCGCATCTTCGAGCGGCAACACACGGCGGAACTCGCAGCACAGGTTGGAATACAGACGGTGATCGTTGATCCGCTGCAACCTGTGCAAAGACGGCTGGTGCATGCTGGTGGCCCAGAAGGCCAGCCAGGTTTTCATTGCCGGGCCATTGACCTGGCTGGCGTCGAAGTTGCCTTCGATGATCACCTGCAGATGCGCCCGGGGGCTGCTGTCTGCCAGCGCCTGACGGCGCGCGGTGACGTTCTCGCTGAGGACGCTCATCAGATACCGCATCGTGGCGGCAATCAGGCCGTTCTTGTCCTGAAAATAGTGACTGATGATGCCATTCGAGACACCGGCCAGACGGGCGATCAGCGCAATGCTGGCGTCCCCCATTCCGACCTGATCGACGGCCTGCAAAGTGGCTTCGATCAGTTGTTGGCGGCGGATGGGTTGCATACCGACCTTGGGCATCTTGCACATCTCCTTAGGCCTTCCGACGAGCGATAAACGCCGATCGGATTGAGGGCCAGTCTATTTTGTTTTGATTGAACGTTCAATCAACAAAGAATAAGATCTGCGACAAATCGTCGCTGCCTACAGATTTTTCCTACGAGTAAGTGGCGATAAACCGACATCCGAAAATGCTCGAAACCTGCGCGGGGCAAGGCGCGGTTCGACGTTCGATGGACGTGTTGAATGGGCAAGACGCTCGAGGCCAGGTTTCGGATGAACGTCCGGACCTCGGCCACGACGGCGATTCGCGGTGCCATCTCTGCAGGTTCGGGCTTTTTTCGGGGTGTCTTTATATCACCCGCCGGTCGGCTGCCAACTAACCGATTGGTCGGGTTCCGTGTTGCCTTGTGTTCTTCTCTCGCACTGCCTGGAGCATTTGTGCCATGAGTTCTGCCTCGCTTATAAAGACCCCGCCCGAGAAGGTGACGGTCAACGGTTGGGTGTTCTACACCTCTACCGTGCTGATTCTGTTGTTGACCGCCATTCTGATCATCGCCCCGCAAGAGGCCGGCAGAATGTTGGGAGTGGCTCAGGCCTGGTTGTCCCGCAGCTTCGGCTGGTACTACATGGTGGTGATCGCCGCTTACCTCGTTTTCGTGGTGGGCCTGGCGTTTTCCTCCTACGGCAAACTCAAACTGGGTAGCAAGGACGACACCCCTGATTTCAGCTACGGCGCCTGGGCGGGGATGCTGTTCTCGTCGGGTATCGGTATTTCGCTGCTGTACTTCGGCGCGTCCGAGCCGCTGGATCACTACTTCAACCCGCCGGAAGGCGCGTCGGCCACCAACCTGGCAGCACGTCAGGCTGTCCAGCTGACCTTCCTGCACTGGGGCCTGCACGGCTGGGCGATCTACGCACTGGTCGGTCTGGCCGTGGCTTATTTCGCTTACCGTCACAACCAGCCGCTGGCACTGCGTTCGGCGCTGTACCCGCTGGTGGGCGAGCGTTGGGTCAAGGGCGCTGCGGGTCATGCGGTAGACGGCTTCGGCATGTTCGTGACCCTGCTGGGTCTGGTGACCAACCTGGGGATCGGCTCGCTGCAAGTGTCCTCGGGCCTGGAAAACCTGTTCGGCATGGAGCACAGCAACACCAACCTGCTGATCGTGATCATCGTGATGAGCACCGTGGCGACCATCGCTGCCGTGTCCGGCGTGGAAAACGGCATCCGTCGTCTGTCCAACCTCAACATCATCCTGTTCAGCGGCCTGCTGATTTTCGTGCTGCTGTTCGGCCCGACCCTGCACCTGCTCAACGGCTTCGTGCAGAACATCGGCGACTACCTCAACGGCGTGGTCATGAAGACCTTCGACCTGTACGTCTATGAAGGCGACAGTGCCAAGTCCGACCGCTGGCTGGGCCTGTGGACTCTGTTCTACTGGGCGTGGTGGATTTCCTGGGCGCCATTCGTAGGCATGTTCATCGCGCGTATTTCCCGTGGCCGTACCGTGCGTGAACTTGTGGCCGGCGTGCTGCTGATTCCGCTGGGCTTCACTTTGGCGTGGCTGTCGATCTTCGGTAACTCGGCGCTGGACCTGGTGATGAACCACGGTGCGGTGGAACTCGGCAAGACGGCGCTGGAACAGCCGTCGATGGCGATCTATCAGTTGCTGGAACACTACCCGGCGTCGAAAGTCGTCATCGGTGTGTCGATCTTCGTAGGTTTCGTGCTGTTCCTGACCCCGGCCGACTCCGGCGCGGTAATGATGGCCAACCTTTCCTGCAAGGGCGGCACTGTCGATGAAGACGCGCCGCACTGGCTGCGGATCTTCTGGTCGGTCGTGATCACTCTGGTGACCATCGGCCTGCTGTTCGCCGGTAACTTCGAAGCCATGCAGACCATGGTGGTGCTGGCCGGTCTGCCGTTCTCGGTGGTGCTGGTGTGCTTCATGTTCGGCCTGCACAAGGCGATGCGCCAGGACATGCAGATCGAACAGGAGCAGGCGCAACTGGCTGAGCGCGGCCGTCGTGGTTTCAGCGAGCGCCTGACTCAACTGGATCTGCAACCGAGCCAGTCGGTGGTGCAGCGTTTCATGGACAAACACGTCACGCCGGCGCTGGACGATGCGGCTGCACAGCTGCGTGCCCAGGGTCTGGAAGTGCAGACACTGCTGGGTAAATCCAAGCGCTGCATGGGCGTGCGCGTCGAGATGGAAGAGGGCAACCCTTTTGTCTACGAAGTGAGCCTGGACGGCTACCTGGCGACCCCGACCGAATCGGCCCAGTCCGATGAAGCGCGCCAGCGTTACTACCGCGCCGAGGTGTATCTGCACAACGGCAGCCAGGATTACGACCTGATGGGCTTCACGCAGGACCAGATCACTCGCGATGTGCTCGATCAGTTTGAAAGCCATCGGCAGCTCCTTGGCCGGGTGTATAGCTAAAGTCAAAAGCCCCCTCACCCCAACCCTCTCCCCTAGGGAGAGGGGGAAAGGGAGCAGATTGGGGGCTTTTCAAAGCCTGAGTACGACTCGATAGTTCAGGTCGATGTAGTTTTGAAGTGCAACTCGGTAGGTTCCCTCTCCCTCTGGGAGAGGGCTAGGGTGAGGGCTTTTTCCCTGGCCCAATAAAAAAGGGATCGCTCACCGCGATCCCTTTTTTTCATCCCGCCTTACCCCAGGTTCTTGCCGAGCAGCGCGTGATACAGCTCGCTGTCCCCGAGAATCCCCACCACATGGTTGTTGTCGTGCAGCACCAGCTTGTTGCCAGTCTGGTAACGGATCTGCAACGCGTCACGCATGCCGATGTTCGAGTCCACCAGTGTCGGACGACGATCGAGGCCTTCCACCGCTTGTCCCGGCACCCAGTTCTGCAGGTCGAGTACCGAGCCGTTCTTGCGTGCACCCTTGATGGTGTTGCCTTCGGCCAGATCCAGCCACGAATCGCCGCCCGGATCGAGGCATACCGAGCCGTTGATGCGTTTGCAGTTGTCCAGCGTGCGCATCAGGCTGCGACCGCACAGCACGTTCAGCGGATTGGTATGGGCGACGAAGGTGCGCACGTAGTCGTCCGCAGGGTTGAGCACGATCTCTTCCGGCACGCTGTACTGGATGATCCGGCCGTCTTTCATGATCGCGATGCGGCTGCCCAGTTTCAGCGCCTCGTCGAGGTCGTGGCTCACGAACACGATGGTCTTGCTCAGCTTGCGTTGCAGTTCCAGCAATTCGTCCTGCAGGCCCTGACGGATCAGCGGGTCGAGGGCCGAGAACGGTTCGTCCATCAGCAGAATGTCGGCGTCCATCGCCAGTGCGCGGGCCAGGCCCACACGCTGTTGCATGCCGCCGGACAGTTCGTTGGGTTTCTTGTTGCGCCACTGGGTCAGGCCTACCAGCTCAAGTTTGTCATCCACCAGTTTGCGGCGTTCTTTCTCGGGGCGGCCCTGCATTTCCAGACCGAAGCTGATGTTCTCGCGTACGGTCAGCCAGGGCATCAGGGCGAACTTCTGGAACACCATCGCAATGCGCTTGGTGCGCATCATCTTCAGTTCGGCCGGGCTGCAGGAGGCGATGTCGATCTGTTTGCCTTCGTGCTCGACGAACAGCTTGCCGCGGCTCACGGTGTTGAGGCCGTTGATGCAGCGCAGCAGGCTGGATTTACCGGAGCCGGACAAACCCATCAGTACACAGATTTCGCCTTTCTCGATATCCAGGCTGGCCTTTTCAACGCCGACAATCTGCCCGGTCTTTTTCAGGATCTCGTTACGGGTCATGCCCTGATCCAGCAGCTTGAGTGCCTCGCGCGGATCCTTGGCGAAGATAACGTCTACGTTGTCGAAGCGGATTATGCTCATGCGTCACCCCCTACTTTGGCGTCGGGTTGTTTGCAGATACGGTCGAGCATGATCGCCAGCAGTACGATCGCCAGGCCCGCTTCGAAGCCCAGGGCGATATCAGCAGTGTTCAGTGCGTTGACCACCGGTTTGCCGAGTCCGTCGGCGCCCACCAGTGCCGCGATCACCACCATCGACAGCGACAGCATGATGCACTGGGTGATGCCGGCTGCGATGCTCGGCATGGCGTGGGGCAGTTCGATCCGTGAAAGCAGTTGGCGACGCGAGCAGCCGAAGGCCTTGCCGGCGTCCATCAGTTCTTCCGGGACATCGCGGATGCCCAGGTAGGTCAGGCGGATCGGCGCAGCGATGGCGAACACCACCGTGGAGATCAGGCCCGGGACCACGCCCAGCCCGAAGAGGGTCAGGGTAGGAATGAGGTAAACGAAGGTCGGTACGGTCTGCATCAGATCGAGCACCGGCCTCATCAAAGTGTAGAACATCGGTTTGTGCGCGGCGACGATGCCCAGCGGCACGCCGATGACCACGCAGACCAGGGTCGCGAACATGACCTGGGCGAGGGTTTCCATGGTTTCCTGCCAGTACCCCAGGTTGAGGATCAGCAGAAAGGAGGCGATCACGAAGGCGGTGAGGCCCCATTTGCGTTGAATGAAGTGCGCGAGCAGAGCGATGAGGCCGATCAACACCAGCGGGTTGAACCAGGTCAGCGCAAACGTCACGCCGTGGATCATCGTTTCCAGGGTCACGGCGATTGCGTCGAAAGTGCTGGCGCCGTGTTGCGTCAACCATTCAACGAAGCCCGCGATGTACTGGCCTAAAGGGATTTTCTGATCAATCAGCATGGTAGTGAACGTCCGCATGCAAGGAAATAACAGCCCGGGCGGGACTGGCCCGCCCGGCATAAGCGATTACTGAGCAAGTTTGGCTTTCACGGCCTCCAGGCCAGGTTTACCGTCAATGGTGGTCACGCCAGCGAGCCAGGTATCGAGCACCTGTGGATTCTTTTTCAGCCAGGCCTTGGCGGCCGCGTCAGGCTTCATCTTGTCGTCGAGGATGTTGCCCATCAGGGTGCTTTCCATGTCGACGGTGAACTCCAGATTTTTCAGCAACTGACCGACGTTGCTGCATTCCTCGACGTAGCCCTTGCGGGTGTTGGTCGCGACAGTAGCGGCGCCGAAATCCGGGCCGAAGAAGTCGTCGCCGCCGGTCAGGTATTGAATCTTGAAGCGCTTGTTCATCGGGTGCGGCGCCCAGCCGAGGAACACCACGGCGGTGTCGCGTTTCTGCGCACGGTCGACTTGCGAGAGCATGCCCGCCTCGGACGATTCGACGACCTTGAAGCCGGCGTCTTTCAGGCCGAAGGCGTTCTTGTCGATCATGCTCTGGATCAGACGGTTGCCGTCGTTGCCAGGCTCGATGCCGTAGATCTTGCCGTCGAGCTCTTTCTTGAATTTGGCGATGTCGGCGAAGTCATGCAGGCCCTTGTCGTACAGCGCCTGCGGCACGGCGAGGGTGTATTTGGCGCCCTTGAGGTTGGTGCGCACCACTTCCACGGTGCCGGCGTCACGGTAGGCCTTGATGTCGTTTTCCATGGTCGGCATCCAGTTGCCGAGGAACACGTCCATGTTCTTGCCGTCGGCCAGCGACTTGTAGGTCACCGGCACGGAGATCATGGTGGTCTTGGTCTTGTAGCCGAGGGCGTCGAGCACCACGCTGGTGGTCGCGGTTGTTGCGGTGATGTCGGTCCAGCCGACATCGGAGAAGTTAACGGTACTGCACTGCGCCGGTTCTGCGGCTTGAGCCAGTAACGGCAGACTCAGCATGGCGGCCAACAACAACGACGGGGAACCTTTCATGGATGGACTCCTTGGTGTTTTTTTTGGCAGTGTTCCGACTGGACCACCGCACTTATAGGTTGCGGTTGGATGGCGTTCTGGAGACAGCTCTGTCACGGCGCCTTGCAATCGAGTCGATACGATCATGTACCAGTGAAAATCTGACGCCTACAGGGTGCGTCGTATCCAGTACAGGGATGGTCGCATCCAGTGTCAGTGACGTCGTTTACAGCTTTTTTCCGCCCTGTTTGGCCATCTGAACCGCATAAAAACGGCGAAAACACGGGCGAAAACCGGCACGGCGTTCGTGGGCATGAGTGCGTCGGTGTCAGACGCCGTGCGACCCGGGAAAAGCCTGATGATGCGGGCATTCCGGCGGATCGCAGCTTGAGCGTAGCAGCTCCGCCAGCGGGCGCTTCACACCCCGGACCGGCACTCTCAGGAGCTCTGCATCAATGGCTATCAGCGTTTTCGACCTGTTCAAAATCGGCATTGGTCCCTCCAGTTCTCACACCGTCGGGCCGATGCGCGCCGCGGCGCTGTTCGTCGAGTCGCTGCGCGACAGATTCCTGCTGGAGCAGGTTCGGCGGATCGAAGTGCAACTGTTCGGTTCGCTGTCGGCCACCGGTGTCGGTCACGGCAGCGACAACGCGGTAATCATGGGCCTGATGGGCGAGTGGCCGGACGCGATCGACCCGTCGCAGATCGGCCCGCGGATCCACGCCCTGCGCGAAACCCACACCCTTTTACTGGATGGTCGATTGTCGGTGCCTTTTATATGGGCCCGCGACATGCGTCTGATCGACGAGAACCTGCCGTTCCATCCCAACGCCATGACCCTGGTTGCCGAAGGCGATCACGGCGAGATTCATCGCGACACCTACTATTCGGTCGGCGGCGGTTTTGTCGTCGATGAGGCGCAGGCGTCCAGCGGTGTGGTGGATCTGGATCGCACCGAATTGCCCTATGACTTCTCCAGCGCCGTCGAACTGCTGGAGCTATGCAAGCAGAACAACCTGCGCGTGGCCGAACTGATGATGGCCAACGAAAAAGTCTGGCGCAGCGAAGAGGAAATCCGCACCGGGCTGATGAAGCTCTGGCGGGCGATGCAGGATTGTGTCGAGCAGGGCCTCAAGCACGAAGGCATCCTGCCCGGCGGCCTTAATGTGCGCCGGCGTGCGGCCAAGTTGCACCGCAGTCTTCAGGAATTGAACAAGCCCAACGTGATCGGCTCGACCCTCAGCGCCATGGAGTGGGTCAACCTGTTCGCCCTGGCGGTGAACGAAGAGAACGCGGCCGGCGGGCGCATGGTCACGGCACCGACCAACGGCGCGGCCGGGATCATTCCGGCGGTGCTCCACTACTTCATGAAATTCAGCGAAGCGGTGACCGACGCCAACGTGGTGGATTATTTCCTCGGCGCGGCGGCGGTGGGGATTCTGTGCAAGAAGAACGCTTCGATCTCCGGTGCCGAAGTCGGCTGTCAGGGCGAGGTCGGTTCGGCCTGTGCAATGGCGGCGGCGGGGCTGGCGGAAGTGCTCGGTGCCACGCCGGAGCAGTTGTGCAACGCGGCGGAAATCGGCCTGGAACACAACCTCGGCCTGACCTGCGATCCGGTGGGTGGTCTCGTCCAGGTGCCGTGTATCGAACGCAACGCGATTGCGGCGGTGAAGGCGATCAACGCCGCGCAGATGGCCTTGCGCGGCGATGGTCAGCACTTTATTTCGCTGGACCGGGTGATCCGCACCATGCGCGATACCGGCGCCGACATGCATGACAAATATAAGGAAACTTCACGGGGTGGATTGGCGGTCAGTGCGGTCGAGTGCTGATACGCCGACAGCGCCAGACCAGTCAAAACTGCGCACCAAGTGAGCATCGACAATAAAACGCGCCACCTTTTGGCGCGTCGCAATCAGATAAGAGTGTTTCCCACCCGCATGGCCGGATTCGCACCGGCTACCGTCCGTCATCCGTGCCAGCGGTGACACTGTAGGACAATCCCCCGCAGCCCTGTTCCCACAAGTGCTACCGATCTGCTCACGCACGCCGGGGCAGGGCTTTCACCGCCGCTGATGGCACTTCGAACAACCTTTCGTCGGACGGCTTGTATAGACGCGTCGCGACGTCGTTTTCAGGAGTTATTGAACAGCCATTCAATTTTAGGCATGGCAATTGCTCTGTCATAACAAAGCCCCGTCTCACGCAAGAGAACGATGGCAATAACAAGAGCCTCCGCCTGAGGCCATCACCTGCTTTGTGTGAGGAGATACCGCGATGACGTCGTTCAACTCCGGGGCTCAACCCCAGAACCGTGCGCCTCAATCCATCGGCTTTCTGCTGCTGGACAATTTCACACTGATTTCCCTGGCTTCCGCAGTCGAACCGCTGCGCATGGCCAACCAGTTGTCCGGTCGCGAGCTGTATCGCTGGACCACCCTCACCGTTGATGGCGGCCAGGTCTGGGCCAGTGACGGTCTGCAGATCACCCCCGACGCCTCCATGCACAAAGCCCCGGCCCTCGACACCATCATCGTGTGCGGCGGGATCGGCATTCAACGCACCGTTACCCGTGAACACGTCTCGTGGCTGCAAAGCCAGGCGCGCCAGTCCCGTCGCCTCGGCGCCGTGTGCACCGGCAGTTGGGCACTGGCCTGCGCCGGCCTGCTCGACGGCTTCGATTGCAGCGTGCACTGGGAATGTCTGGCGGCCATGCAGGAAGCTTTCCCGCGCGTGGCGATGAGCACCCGTCTGTTCACCCTCGACCGCAACCGTTTCACCAGCTCCGGCGGCACCGCGCCGCTGGACATGATGCTGCATCTGATCAGCCGCGATCACGGCCGTGAACTGTCCGCCGCGATCTCCGAGATGTTCGTCTACGAGCGCATTCGCAACGAGCAGGATCACCAGCGCGTGCCGCTCAAGCACATGCTCGGCACCAACCAGCCGAAACTGCAGGAAATCGTTGCGCTGATGGAAGCCAACCTGGAAGAGCCGATCGACCTCGACGAACTGGCGGTGTACGTCGCCGTGTCCCGTCGCCAGCTCGAGCGCCTGTTCCAGAAATACCTGCACTGCTCGCCGTCGCGCTACTACCTCAAGCTGCGCCTGATCCGTGCCCGGCAACTGCTCAAGCAGACGCCGATGTCGATCATCGAAGTGGCGTCGGTCTGCGGGTTCGTGTCGACGCCGCACTTCTCCAAGTGCTATCGCGAATACTTCGGCATCCCGCCGCGTGACGAGCGCGTCGGCTCCAACACCACCCAGCAGGTGGCGATGCTGCCGCTGCCGCAAGCCATCGTGATGTCGCCGCTGTCCGGGCCGATGTCGGCGCTGAGCCAGGCGCGCAACGAGTCGACCTTCGCCAGCGTGCGCCTCTAAAACGAAAGATCGCAGCCTGCGACAGCGCCTTCAGGAAAGGCACTGTCGCAGGCTGCGATCTTTTTTTCGGACAGGTATCAGGCGCGGGTCTGCTGGTACTGCGCCAGGGCCGGCAGCAACTGTTTGTCGATGGCTTCACGCACGATCGGCTGGATGCTCGCGCTGCTGGTGTACATCTGCTTGACCATGGTGCGCAGGGTATTGGCCCGCACATCGTCCAGACCGCGCACGGCGCACTCGCAGGCCTGCTGGGCCGTGGAGCCGGACGGTACTTCGAATCCCAACGACTTGAGTTGGCCCAACAGGTCTTCCTGATCGATCAAATCGGCATACATCATGACGCGAATCCTTCTTTGGCAACGGAGGTCGTGGCTCGATTCTGGTAGGCCCGCACAGGCACGGCAAGGGCGATTTGTCGCAGTGTCCACATTGGCTATGAGCATGTCGTTTTCGGCTAACTTGCCGGCCAGGGGAGTGGGCACACTGGCCTCAGCTCGCTTCACGAAGGTTTGGTCACCCTCGGCATGGCAGCTCCTCAACAGTACCCTCGCCCCGATCCTGTCACGGCTTGTATCGGGGCTTTTTTTGCCTGCAATAACGCTGGCGCGGTCTAGCGCTGCAACACCAGAATCCGCGACAGCAACTCGTCCCGATCGATGTAGCAGCCCTGAAAATGCCGGGCGCCGGTGGACGGGTCGAACGCATTGCGCGCATGCAGGGTTCGGCGGTTGTCGAAGCACCACAACTCGCCGGGATTGAGTCGTTGCATCACCCGGAAGCGCGGCTCGCGGGTCATGGCGATGAAGCGTCGATACGCTCGATACAGCACGGGCATTTGCTCCACGGACGTGTCGAATGCGCCGCGCAGAAAGTTGGCCATGCGGATTTCTGCAACCCGGCCCAAGGCATCGAGGGCGATGATCGGCGCGAGGCAGCGATAGTCGCTGTGGCGGTCCTTGTTGCGAAACTCCACCGGAATCTCGCACAGCGCCTGAAACGATGCGGGATCCTCCAGACGCAACGCTTCGGCAATCGCAAAACCGTCGACGAAAATGCTCTCGCCACCCTCGGCGTCGTTCACCAGACAATGCAGAAATTGCAGGCCCGGTTGCAGCTCGCGGGTCGGCAGGTCCGTGTGCAATGGCAGGTTGAATGCGGTGTAGGCATTGCTGTCGGCGTCGGCCTTGGATTGCACATTGAACAGCACACCGAAATTGCTCTCGCGAATGAACGAAATGCGCTGGGCGATCAGCTTCAGCGAGCCGGGTTCGGTGGGCACGCCGCGGACCTGAGTCAGGCCGATGTCGCGTACCGCCAGCAACCATTGCAGCAGTGCGGCGTTGTCGTTCATCAGCGCTGAATAGTCGAACACCGGCAACTGCAAATCGCTGTGCCACAGGAAAGGTTTCGGCTTGGTGGCGAGGCGTTCGGCACGGGATTCATCGTCATAGGCGTGGGCCCGCAACCAGCCTGCATCGAAGCGACTCAGGTGGCCGTCCTGCCAGTCGATACGCAGGCAGCCATCGGTGTCGATATGCGCGGCGGAGGGCGACAGGTCCTGCGCCGCATCGACGATCTCGAACACCTGCTCACGGGTAACGCTGTAGACGCACTGCGGACACGGGCAGTTGTCCCGCAGCCACACGTGGTGGAACGGGCTGACGCGGCCGTCGGCCCATTCGATCAGAATGCGATCCGCCAGGTTCTGCACGCCGTTCAGCGCGCTGATCAACGGATAAGTACGGAAATCGGCAACTGCGGCGGCGGTTTGCATGGCGGCTCCTTGCGTTGGATGGATTTACCGGGCTGGCGGCAATGCGATGACCCGGCCGATGTAAGCCGGGGCGGACAGGTCGGCCTGCTCGGCGACGATGGCTTGCAGACGGCCCAGGGTGTCCGGGGTGAACGGCGCGGAGCGCGGCCCTGCGAGGTCGACGTGCAGCAGCATTTGTTCGTTGCCGGCCAGCTCCTTGTCACCGCCGGCCAGGTGCAGGCTGTGATAGAGGTGCAGGCGTTTCTGGTCGTGGCCGATGATCTGCGTGCGCACTTCGACTTCGGCATCGAGCTTCACTTCGTGCAGGTAGTTGAGGTGCAGTTCGAGGGTGAACAGCGAGTTTCCGCTGGCTTCGCGGTTGTTGCTGTCCATGCCGAGGCGATCCATCAGGGCGTCGGTGGCGTAGCTGAAGATCAGCAGGTAGAAGGCGTCGCGCAGGTGACCGTTGTAGTCGACCCAGTCGGGGATGATTCTGGTTTGGTAGGTGGTGAGGGTGGGCATGATGTTGGTTCCGGCAGTTGAATGGTCATCAAGATCAAAAGCCACCCCTCACCCCAGCCCTCTCCCCAAGGGGGAGAGGGGAAAGGGAGCAGATCGGGGGCTTTTCAAAGCCTGTGTTCAGCTCGGTATTTCAGGTCGGCGTAACTCTAAAGAACAACTCGGTCAGTCCCCTCTCCCCCCGGGAGAGGGCTAGGGTGAGGGCGGCGGTCTCAAGCCAGACATATCACTCGCTGAAACTCATCCCATGCTTTTCTTTGGTGGTCTTCACCGCCTCAAGCACCGCCAGCAGACAATCATCACGATAGCGCTCCAGCGCCGAAATACTGTGTCGGCCCAGTTGATCGCTGGTGCCATCCACCACATCGTCGATCAATTTGTCCGTCAGTTCCGGTGCTGGCAGGTACGTCCACGGCAACTGCAACGCCGGGCCGAACTGCGACATGAAGTGGCGCATGCCGGCATCGCCACCGGCCAGGGTGTAAGTCAAAAACGTACCCATGAACGACCAGCGCAGACCGGCGCCAAAGCGGATCGCATCGTCGATTTCACCGGTGGTCGCCACCCCGTCGTTGACCAGGTGCAGAGCCTCGCGCCACAGCGCTTCGAGCAGGCGGTCGGCGATGAAGCCGGGCACTTCCTTGCGCACATGCAGCGGGCGCATGCCGAGGGATTCGTAGACTTTCATCGCCGCTTGAACCGCTTCCGGCGCGGTGTTCTTGCCGCCGACCACTTCCACCAGCGGCAGCAGGTAAACCGGGTTGAACGGGTGGCCGACCACGCAACGTTCCGGGTGGGTCGAGCTCTCGTAGAACTCGCTCGGCAACAGGCCCGAAGTGCTGGAACCGATCAGCGCATTCGGCTTGGCCGCTGCGCTGATCTTGCTGTGCAGTTCCAGTTTCAGTTCGAGGCGTTCCGGGGCGCTTTCCTGGATGAAATCCGCGTCACGCACGCATTCTTCAATGGTCGCGACAAAGCGCAGGCGATCCTGCGAAGCGCCCGGCGCCAAACCATTTTTCTCCAGCGCACCCCAGGCATTGGCCACGCGTTTGCGCAGCGCCGCTTCGGCACCCGGCGCCGGGTCCCAGGCCACCACGTCGAGGCCGTGGGCGAGGGCGCGGGCGACCCAGCCGCTGCCGATGACGCCGCTGCCCAGTGCTGCGAAGGTTTTGATTTCGGTGATAAAGCTCATGGTCACTTCCTGGAATGAGGCAAAAAAACGGTGGGCGCCAATGGCCCGCCCACCGGGGGAAAGGGTGTTTTCAGCCGCGCTGGGTCAGGCCCATTTTCTTGCGACCTTCAGCCGGGGTCAGCACGCGGGCGCCGAGGCGGCTGAGGATCTCGGTGGCGCGTTCGACCAGTTGGCCGTTGGTCGCCAGCACGCCTTTATCCAGCCACAGGTTGTCTTCCAGACCGACCCGCACGTTGCCGCCAAGCAGCACCGCTTGCGCGGCCATCGGCATCTGCATCCGGCCGATGCCGAAGCCGGCCCACACCGCGTCGGCGGGCAGGTTGTCGACCATCGCTTTCATGGTGGTGGTGTCGGCCGGCGCGCCCCACGGGATGCCCAGGCACAGCTGGAACAGCGGGTTGTCGAGCAGGCCTTCCTTGATCATCTGTTTGGCGAACCACAGGTGACCGGTGTCGAAAATCTCCAGCTCCGCCTTCACGCCCAGCTCGGTGATGCGTTTGGCACCGGCGCGCAGCTGTGCCGGGGTGGAGACATAAATGGTGTCGCCGTCGCCGAAGTTCAGGGTGCCGCAATCCAGCGTGCAGATTTCCGGCAGCAGCTCTTCGACGTGGGCCAGACGGGTCAGCGGGCCGACCAGATCGGTGTTCGGGCCGAACTCCATCGGGTTCTCGCCCGGGCCGATTTCCAGGTCGCCGCCCATGCCGGCGGTGAGGTTGACGATGAGGTCGACGTCGGCTTCGCGGATGCGCTCCATGACTTCGCGGTACAGCGCCACGTCACGGCTGAACTTGCCGGTCTGCGGGTCACGGACGTGGCAGTGCACGACGGTGGCGCCGGCCTTGGCCGCTTCCACCGCGGCTGCGGCGATCTGTTTCGGGGTGACCGGCACGTGAGGGCTCTTGGCGGTCGTGTCGCCAGCACCGGTGAGTGCGCAGGTGATGATGACGTCGTGGTTCATGGTGCGTTTTCCTTCAGGCGTGATGGGTCTGTTCGCAGCCCGTCGCGGGCTGCGAAACGTCGGTCAGTTCCCTCTCCCTCCGGGAGAGGGTTAGGGTGAGGGGCTTTTCAATCGAGGTTTATTTGCTGGTGAGCTGGAGGTTTTCAGCCGCCGGTTTGCCATCGAAAGTGGTGACGCCTTCGAGCCAGCGCTGTTTGTCCTGCGGGTGATCCTTGAGCCATTGTTTGGCCGATTCGAAAGCGTCCTTGTGATCGAGCAGCGGCTGCATCATCCGGCTCTCGTCTTCGGCGGTGAACGTCAGGTTGCTCAGCAGGCGGCCGACGTTCGGGCATTGCTCGGCGTATTTCGGCGCGGTGACGGTCCACACGGTGGCCATGCCTTCGTTCGGGCCCAGCGCGTCGTCGCTGCCGGTCAGATAAGTCATTTGCACGTTGACGTTCATCGGGTGCGGCGCCCAGCCGAAGAACACCACGGCTTCCTTGCGGCGCACGGCGCGGTCGACGGCGGCGAGCATGCCCGCTTCGCTGGATTCCACGAGCTGGAACTTGCCGAGGCCGAACTGGTTCTTGGCGATCATCGCCTTGATCTGGGTGTTGGCGCCCGAGCCTGGCTCGATGCCGTAGATCTTGCCGCCCAGTTCTTTCTCGAACTTGGCGATGTCGGCGAAAGTTTTCAGGCCCTTGTCCGCCAGATAGGTCGGCACGGCGAGGGTGGCGCGGGCGTCTTTAAGGCTCGGCGCCGGAAGGACCTTGACCTGATTGGCATCGACGAACGGGGTGATGGTCTGGGTCATCAACGGGTTCCAGTAGCCGAGGAACAGATCCAGACGCTGGTCGCGAATGCCGGCGAAAATGATTTGCTGGGAGGCGCTGGTCTGTTTGGTGCTGTAGCCGAGGCCGTCGAGCAGAACCTGAGTCATGGCGCTGGTGGCGATCACGTCGGTCCAGTTGACCACGCCCATGCGCACGTTCTGGCACGACGCAGGTTCGGCCGCCATGACACTGGCGCTTAAAAACGCGGTACCGCTGAGTGCGAGAACACAGCTGCTGATCAGTCGTTTCATGTCGGGTTCCTCGGCAGGTCGTTATTGTGGGTTCCGGTGTCTGATGCGCCGGTGATGCCAAGTTACGCAGCAATGCCCCTGTGAAAACGCACTGCGGCGACTGGCTCTTGCACTGTAGCGACCTGTGCTCTTGAACGCCGACGGCAAACGGCGTATCAACGTTGCACGCTACCCGCTGACCGAGTGCGCACCATGTCCCAGGATTTCTACTTTCTGTTGATGCCGGGTTTTTCCGCCATCGGTTTCATCTCCGCGATCGAACCGCTGCGGGTGGCCAACCGCTTTCGCGGCGAGCTGTATCGCTGGCACGTCTTGAGCGCCGATGGCGGGGCGGTGCTGGCGAGCAACGGGATGTCGGTCAACGCCGATGCGGCGCTGGAGCCGCTGAAGAAAGGGGCGACGCTGCTGGTGGTCGCCGGGTTCGAGCCGCTGAAATTCGCGACTCCGGCACTGGAGCACTGGCTGCGCCGGCTGGACAACGAAGGCGTGACCCTCGGCGCCATCGACACCGGCAGCTTCGTCCTCGCCGAGGCGGGCCTGCTCGATGGTCATCGCCTGACCCTGCACTGGGAGGCCATCGATGCCTTCAAGGAATCTTATCCACAGCTCAGCGTCACCCAGGAGCTGTTCGAGATCGACCGTCGGCGCATCACGTCTGCTGGCGGCACCGCGTCCATCGACCTGATGCTCGACCTGATCGCCCAGGCCCAAGGCCCGCAACTGGCGATCCAGGTCAGCGAGCAGTTTGTATTGGGGCGGATTCGCCCTCGCAAGGACCACCAGCGCATGGAAGTCGCCACGCGTTACGGCATCAGCAACAAGAAACTGGTGCATGTGATCGGCGAGATGGAGCAGCACAGCGAACCGCCGCTGACCACCCTGGAACTGGCGGAATCGATCAAGGTGACGCGGCGGCAACTGGAGCGCCTGTTCCGCCTGCACCTGAACGACACACCGAGCAACTTCTATCTGCGCTTGAGACTGGAAAAGGCCCGGCAGCTGTTGCGCCAGACCGACATGAGCGTGCTGGAAGTCAGCATCGCCTGCGGGTTTGAATCACCGTCGTATTTCACCCGCAGCTACCGGGCGAAATTTGCCCGGTGTCCACGGGAGGATCGGCGTACTGCTCAGACCTGAGCCAGACGCCAAACCAATGTGGGAGCGGGCTTGCTCGCGAAGGCTGTGGATCAATCAATTCATACATGGACTGACACACTGCTTTCGCGAGCAAGCCCGCTCCCACATTTGATCGTGTTACTTCTTCAATAGCGCCGAGCACGCCGCTTTGTAAGCCTCATGCTGATACTTGTTCAGCGTGCCCGGCAGCTCGAAATTGTGCTTCTTGGCCTGGGCATTGATTGTCTGCGGCGACAGCAGCGTCACCTCGCAACCGTCCAGCAACTGAAACACGCCCTCGATCTTGAACGTGGTCGGTCCACCGGCAAACTCGCCTTTCTTGCTGCGCTTCTTGATCGCGATGCGATCGATGGAGTTCTCCCGCACGAATGAAGCTACCTGCGCGGCGAATAGTTTGACGTTGGCCGCCTCGTCGTCATCGTCCAGGGCGATTTTCTTGGTGCTCAGAGCGACATGGCTCAGCACCGAACCGTCGAGGGACGCCACGGCGATGATCGCTTCACTGCCTTTGATTTCGATACCGCAGATGTTCATGTGAATCCCTTGATTGGCTGAAGAGGTGCAGCTTACAGCTCGAGCTGGTTGGCGGTGATGCCAAACGCCGCGGCAATCTTCTCGCGAGTGGCCTTGCGCGGCTTTGCAACGGTTTCCTGCTGTGCGAAGGCTGGCTGCGAAATGCCCATGCGTTTCGCCACTTCTTCCTGAGTCAGGTTGAGATGTTCGCGCCAGGCGCGAACCGGGAGGGCGCCATCAACGATGCGGCTAACGACTTCGTGGGGAATCATGCTTTCCATCTTCCAGTTACTCCTGACCTATCGACTCCAAAAACTCCGACCGCTCGTCACTCATCCGCGCCACGCAGTCATTCTGCGCAATCTTGAACGCCTTGCTGCCGTCCGTCGCCGGGAAGGCTTCGACGGCGCAGTCGGCGTCGCGGGTTTTCAGCCATTGTTGCTGGGCGGTCTTGAGTTTGGCGGTGATGTCGGCCAGTTGCGCGGGGTTCTTGCCGTAGGTCGCCTGCATGCGCTCGTTCAGGTTTTTGTAGTTGTCCTTGAGCAGGTCTTCGGCGGTGGTGCGGCTGTAGGTCGAGCATTCCAGGGTCTGGACGTCGTTTTCCACCGCGTCGCACGGGTTGTTGTCGGACTCTTCGGCGGCGTGTACGCCGGTCGCAATCAGTGCCAAAGCCAGGAAGATCGATTTCATTGATGTCGCCGCTCTAATCCAGTGGTGTTTCCGAGATGCGCCAGATTCTGGCTCAAGCTCGCGGGCTTGAACAGGTGGCTGGTCGGACCGGTTGGCGACGCTTTGTCGCGGATTGACGCTTTCGGCAATTCCCCTGTCGTTTTTGCACCCGGCTGGTCGCGCACCGAGGCATATGCTGGCCCCAAAGCGCCGGCAGACGATTCGGCGCATGAATCGCCAATAAGGGGACGCCTGATGAGCCCAGCCGAATTACACGCCGACAGCATCGTTATCGACGGTCTGATCATTGCCAAATGGAACCGCGAGCTGTTCGAAGACATGCGCAAGGGCGGTCTGACGGCGGCCAACTGCACCGTGTCGGTGTGGGAGGGCTTTCAGGCCACGGTCAACAACATCGCCGCCAGCCAGAAACTGATCCGCGAAAACAGCGACCTGGTGATCCCCGTCCGTACCACCGCCGATATCCGCAAGGCCAAGGAGCAAGGCAAGACCGGCATCCTCTTCGGCTTCCAGAACGCCCATGCGTTCGAAGACCAGATCGGCTATGTCGAGGTGTTCAAGCAGCTCGGCGTCGGCATCGTGCAGATGTGCTACAACACCCAGAACCTGGTGGGCACCGGTTGCTACGAACGTGACGGCGGCCTGTCGGGCTTCGGTCGCGAAATCGTCGCCGAGATGAACCGCGTCGGCGTCATGTGCGACCTGTCCCACGTCGGCTCCAAGACTTCCGAGGAAGTCATCCTCGAATCGAAAAAACCGGTCTGCTATTCCCACTGCCTGCCGTCGGGGCTGAAAGAGCACCCGCGCAACAAGTCCGATGAAGAGCTCAAGTTCATTGCTGACCACGGCGGTTTCGTCGGCGTGACCATGTTCGCGCCGTTCCTCGCCAAGGGCATCGATTCGACCATCGACGACTACGCCGAAGCCATCGAATACACCATGAACATCGTCGGCGAAGACGCCATCGGCATCGGCACCGACTTCACCCAGGGTCACGGTCAGGACTTCTTCGAATACCTGACCCACGACAAGGGCTACGCCCGCCGTCTGACCAACTTCGGCAAGATCATCAACCCGCTGGGCATCCGCACCGTCGGCGAGTTCCCGAACCTGACCGAAACCCTGCTCAAGCGCGGCCACTCCGAGCGAGTCGTGCGCAAGATCATGGGCGAAAACTGGGTGAACGTCCTCAAGGACGTCTGGGGCGAATAAGCCGCCGCTTCCCGAATACTTTCCCCCGGCCGTCCGTGCCGGGGGCAACACCAAAATTTTTCTGGAGTTAAGTTTCCATGGCCAAGATCGCCCCGCAATTGCCAATCGAAGTCGACAGCGAGACCGGTGTCTGGACCTCCGACGCCCTGCCGATGCTGTACGTGCCGCGGCATTTCTTCGTCAACAACCACATGGGCATCGAGGAAGTGCTGGGCGCCGACGCCTATGCCGAAATCCTCTACAAGGCCGGCTACAAATCCGCCTGGCACTGGTGTGAAAAAGAAGCCGAATGCCACGGCCTGGAAGGCGTCGCGGTGTTCGAGCATTACATGAAGCGCCTGTCGCAGCGCGGCTGGGGCCTGTTCAAGATCCAGGACATCGACCTCGACAAAGGCACCGCCAGCGTCAAGCTCGAACACTCGGCGTTCGTCTACGTCTACGGCAAGGTCGGGCGCAAGGTCGACTACATGTTCACCGGCTGGTTTTCCGGTGCCATGGATCAGATCCTCGCCGCGCGCGGCAGCAAGATCCGCACCGTGGCCGAGCAGGTCTACGGTGGCTCCGAAGAAGGCCACGACGACGGCCTGTTCACCGTCAAGCCGTTGTAAGTCGAGGAACCCGCCATGGCTTTCGAAGCAATGTTTCAGCCAATTCAAATTGGCAAACTGACCATCCGCAACCGCGTGCTCAGCACCGCGCACGCCGAGGTCTACGCGACCGACGGCGGCATGACCACCGAACGGTACGTCAAATACTACGAAGAGAAAGCCAAGGGCGGCATCGGCCTGGCGATCTGTGGCGGTTCGTCCGTGGTGGCGATCGACAGCCCGCAGCAATGGTGGAGTTCGGTGAACCTGTCCACCGACCGGATCATCCCGCACTTCCAGAATCTCGCCGACGCCATGCACAAGCATGGCGCCAAGATCATGATCCAGATTACCCACATGGGCCGTCGCTCCCGTTGGGACGGTTTCCACTGGCCGACCCTGATGTCGCCGTCGGGCATCCGCGAACCGGTGCACCGCGCGACCTGCAAGACCATCGAGCCGGAAGAAATCTGGCGGGTGATCGGCAACTACGCGCAAGCGGCGCGTCGCGCCAAGGCCGGTGGTCTGGACGGCGTCGAACTGTCGGCCGTGCACCAGCACATGATCGACCAGTTCTGGAGCCCACGGGTCAACAAACGTACCGACGAATGGGGCGGCACTTTTGAAGGCCGGATGAAGTTCGGTCTGGAAGTGTTGAAAGCCGTACGTGCTGAAGTCGGTGACGATTTCTGCGTCGGCATGCGCATCTGCGGTGACGAGTTCCACCCGGACGGTCTGTCCCACGAGGACATGAAGCAGATCGCCAAGTATTACGACGACACCGGCATGCTCGATTTCATCGGCGTCGTCGGCTCGGGTTGCGACACCCACAACACCCTGGCCAACGTGATTCCGAACATGAGTTACCCGCCGGAGCCGTTCCTGCACCTGGCGGCCGGGATCAAGGAAGTGGTCAAGGTTCCGGTGTTGCACGCGCAGAACATCAAGGACCCGAACCAGGCCACGCGGATTCTGGAAGGCGGTTACGTCGATATGGTCGGCATGACCCGCGCCCACATCGCCGACCCGCACCTGATCGCCAAGATCAAGATGGGGCAGATCGACCAGATCAAACAGTGCGTCGGCGCCAACTACTGCATCGACCGTCAGTATCAAGGTCTGGACGTGCTGTGCATCCAGAACGCCGCCACTTCCCGTGAATACATGGGCGTGCCGCACATCATCGAGAAATCCACCGGGCCGAAACGCAAGGTGGTGATCGTCGGTGCCGGCCCGGCGGGAATGGAAGCTGCTCGCGTGGCAGCCGAACGTGGCCACGACGTGACCCTGTTCGAGAAGAAGGAATTCATCGGCGGGCAGATCACCACGGCTTCGAAAGCGCCGCAGCGTGACCAGATCGCTGGCATCACCCGCTGGTTCCAGCTGGAACTGGCGCGGCTGAAAGTCGACCTGCGTCTGGGCACTGCCGCAGATGCCGACACCATCATGGACCTGCGTCCGGACATCGTGGTGCTGGCGGTCGGCGGTCATCCGTACCTGGAGCAGAACGAACACTGGGGCGCCGCCGAAGGGCTGGTGGTCAGTAGCTGGGACGTGCTCGACGGTAAGGTCGCGCCGGGCAAGAACGTGCTGGTCTACGACACCATTTGCGAGTTCACCGGGATGTCGGTGGCGGACTTCCTCGCCGACAAGGGCAGCCAGGTCGAGATTGTCACCGACGACATCAAGCCGGGCGTGGCCATCGGCGGTACGTCGTTCCCGACCTACTACCGCAGCATGTACCCGAAAGAAGTGATCATGACCGGCGACATGATGCTGGAGAAGGTCTACCGCGAAGGCGACAAACTCGTCGCCGTGCTGGAGAACGAATACACCGGCGCCAAAGAAGAGCGGGTGGTGGATCAGGTGGTCGTCGAGAACGGCGTGCGCCCGGACGAAGAAATCTACTACGCGCTCAAGGACGGCTCGCGCAACAAGGGCCAGATCGATGTCGAGGCGCTGTTCGCGATCCAGCCGCAACCTTCGTTGAGCAGCACTGGCGACGGTTACCTGCTGTTCCGCATCGGTGACTGCGTGGCACAGCGTAATACACACGCTGCGATCTATGACGCCCTGCGGTTGTGCAAAGACTTCTAAAGGTTTGCACATGACCCTGTGGGAGCGGGCTTGCCCGCGAATGCATTCTGTCAGTCACCGCTGCATCGACTGACCCGGCGCTTTCGCGAGCAAGCCCGCTCCCACAGGAACACGCCGAACGTGTTTCTCCAGGCTGTACTGGTGGGAGCTTCACCATGTTGAACACCCTTCTTCCAATCCTGTTGTTCGCAGCCCTGGCCCTCGCGGTGCTGGGTGCGTTGCGGCGGGTGGCCATGTGGCGTCGGGGCCGGGCCTCGAAGGTCGATCTGATCGGCGGCCTGTTCGCCATGCCCAAGCGTTACATGGTCGATCTGCACCACGTGGTGGCGCGGGACAAATACATCGCCAACACCCACGTGGCCACGGCGGGCGGCGCGGTGGCGTCGATTGTGCTGGCGATTCTGGTGCACGGTTTCGGCCTGCATAACCGCATCCTCGGCTACGCGTTGCTGCTGATGACGGCGGTGATGTTCGTCGGGGCGATCTTCGTTTATCGGCGTCGGCTCAACCCGCCGTCGCGGCTGTCGAAGGGCCCGTGGATGCGCCTGCCGAAAAGCCTGCTGGCGTTCTCGGCGTCGTTCTTCCTGGTGACCTTGCCGGTGGCGGGGATCCTGCCGGAGAACTTCGGCGGCTGGGTGCTGGCAGCGATTCTCGGGATCGGTGTGTTGTGGGGCGTGTCGGAACTGTTCTTCGGCATGACCTGGGGCGGCCCGATGAAGCACGCCTTCGCCGGTGCCTTGCACCTGGCCTGGCACCGTCGCGCTGAGCGTTTTGGTGGTGGCCGTTCCACCGGTTTGAAACCGCTGGATCTGAATGATCCAACCGCGCCGCTGGGCGTGGAAAAACCCAAGGATTTCACCTGGAACCAGTTGCTCGGTTTCGACGCCTGCGTGCAGTGCGGCAAGTGCGAAGCGGCGTGCCCGGCGTTCGCCGCCGGCCAGCCGCTGAACCCGAAAAAGCTGATTCAGGACATGGTCGTCGGCCTCGCCGGCGGCACCGATGCCCAGTTCGCCGGCAGTCCTTATCCGGGCAAAGCGGTGGGTGAACACTCAGGCAATCCGCACCAACCGATCGTCAACGGTCTGGTGGATGCCGAAACCCTGTGGTCGTGCACCACTTGCCGTGCCTGCGTCGAGGAGTGCCCGATGATGATCGAGCACGTCGATGCCATCGTCGACATGCGTCGTCACCTCACTTTGGAAAAAGGCGCGACCCCGAACAAGGGCGCCGAAGTCCTGGAAAACCTGATTGCCACCGACAACCCCGGCGGTTTCGCCCCGGGTGGGCGGATGAACTGGGCGGCGGACCTGAACCTCAACCTGCTCAGCGAGAAGAAGTCCACCGACGTGCTGTTCTGGGTCGGCGACGGTGCCTTCGACATGCGCAACCAGCGCACCCTGCGTGCCTTCGTCAAAGTGCTGAAAGCGGCCAAGGTCGACTTCGCGGTACTCGGGCTGGAAGAACGCGACAGCGGCGACGTGGCACGGCGTCTTGGTGATGAGGCGACCTTCCAGTTGCTCGCCAAACGCAATATCCAGACGCTGGCCAAATACAGCTTCAACCGCATCGTCACCTGCGACCCGCACAGTTTCCATGTGCTGAAAAACGAGTACGGCGCGTTCGATGGCAACTACCTCGTGCAGCACCACAGCACTTATCTGGCGGAAATCATCCAGGCCGGTGCGCTGAATCTCGGTCAGCACAAAGGCAACAGCGTGACCTATCACGATCCGTGCTACCTCGGCCGCTACAACGGCGAGTACGAAGCACCGCGCGAAGTGCTGCGCGCCCTCGGTATCGAGGTGAAAGAGATGCAGCGTTCCGGCTTCCGTTCGCGCTGCTGCGGCGGCGGTGGCGGGGCGCCGATCACCGACATTCCGGGCAAGCAGCGGATTCCCGACATGCGCATGGAAGACATCCGCGAGACCGGCGCCGAGCTGGTGGCCGTGGGTTGTCCACAGTGCACGGCGATGCTCGAAGGTGTGGTCGAACCGCGTCCATTGATCAAGGACATCGCCGAACTGGTGGCCGACGCGCTGCTCGAAGACGCCGCGCCGAACAAGCCTGCCACCCCGGCCAAACGTGAACCTGCGGAGGCCCACTGATGAGCGACATTATCCGCCGCGACCCCCGCGCCGAATGGATCGCACGCAACCGCCTGCATCCGCTGCACGCGGCCATGCAACCGGCGCAACACAGCTGGATGGGCCCCAACGGGATCATCCGCAAGAACCTGCACGGCATCGGTTTCATCGGGCCGAACGGCATCAAGCGCATCGACCGCAGCGGCGCCCAGCAGGGCGGGGCGGTCAAGCGTTCGGCAGCGGTCGAAGTGCAATTGCCGCTGCATCAGGTGCCGGCCCCGGCGTTCTACATCAGCGTGGTGCCGGACATGGTCGGCGGCCGTTTGAGCAGCCACGACCGCGACCTGCTTGGCCTGGCTCATCAACTGGCCGGCAGCGACGGCGCGGTGCTGGCGGTGGTGTTCGGCGAGCAAAAGGAAAACGCTTTCGCCACGGCGGGCGTTGACCGCTTGCTGGTGCTGGAAGGCGAGGAATTCAGCGGTTATGCACCGGAGCAACGGATCCAGGGCCTGCGGGCTGTGGATAACCAGTTCAACCCGCGTCATTGGCTGCTGCCGGACAGCCGCAGCGGTGGCGGCGAACTCGGTCGGCGCTTTGCCGCTGCACTGGGCGAGCGTCCGGCCACACGGGTGTGGCAGGTCAAGGATCAGGAGTGCATCGGCCGCGCCGGTGCCGGGTTGCAGGATCTGGCCCGCCCGGTGGCACGGCTGATTCTGGCGTCGGCCGAATGCGCCGAACCAGTCAGCGAAACCCGTCACGAAGCGCTGCCGGTGGAGTTATCCACACCCGTGGCGCGCAGCCTGTCGCGGATCGAGGATCTGGGTGCCGTAGCGGTGGACCCGGCGGCGATCCCGATGGCCGAAGCCGAGTTCATCTTCTCCGGTGGTAACGGGGTCAAGGACTGGGAGCTTTTCCACAAGACCGCCGCCGCCCTCGGTGCCACCGAAGGCGCCTCGCGGGTGGCCGTGGACGATGGCTTCATGTCCCGCGACCGCCAGGTCGGCGCGTCCGGCACCTGGGTCACCGCACGGGTATACGTGGCCGTGGGGATTTCCGGGGCGATCCAGCATCTGCAGGGCATCGGCGCCTGCGACAAGGTGGTGGCGATCAACCTCGATCCGGGCTGCGACATGATCAAGCGTGCCGACCTGTCGGTGATCGGCGAAAGCGCGGAAATTCTTCAGGCCTTGATCGCGGCGGTAGAGGCTTACCGCAACGAAGCCAAGCGCGATGCGGCTTAAGGAACGGTTATGAGCACAAAGATCATCAGTCTGGTTTCAATCGGCGCCCATCCGACCTCGGGCCGCCCGCGTCGTGCCGAACAGGATGCACGGGCGGTGGAGCTCGGCTTGCAACTGGCTGGGGATAACCTGCAAGTGCTGCATGCCGGGGACATTGGCGAACCTGCGCTGCGCGCTTATCTGGGCATGGGCCTGGAACAGATGCATGTGCTGGAACAACCGGCCGATGCGGATGCGTTGCCGGCGTTGACCGACTATTTGCGGGATGCCGGCGCTCAGGTGGTGTTGACTGGCAGTCAGGCGGAAACCGGTGAAGGTTCGGGGATGCTGCCGTTCCTGCTGGCCGAAGGGCTGGGATGGCCATTGGTCGTCGGTTTGGCTCAGGTCGAGTCGATCAACGACGGCTCGGCGCTGGTGCTGCAAGCGTTGCCCCGTGGGCAGCGCCGCCGGCTGAAGGTGCGCCTGCCTTTTCTCGCGACTGTGGATAACGCCGCGCCCAAGCCTCGGCAAAGCGCTTACGGCCCGGCGCGACGCGGCGTTCTTCAGGCAAAAGATGTGGAAGTGGTGGATGACGAATTGCTCTCGGTGGCGACCCTGCAACCGGCCAAGCCACGGCCGAAACGGTTGAAGGTGATCAAGGCCAAGAGCGGGGCGGACCGGATGAAGGCGGCGACGGCGAAGGCCAGTGGGGGTGGGGGGCAGGTGCTCAAGGGCGTGACGGCGCAAGCTGGTGCTGAAGCCATTCTCAAGCTGCTGATCGAAGAAGGTGTTGTCCGCTAGAAGCCCCCTCACCCTAGCCCTCTCCCAAGGGGAGAGGGAACTGACCGAGTTGAACTGGCTATCTACATCGACCTGCGACTTCAGCGGTGACCTTGGTTTGGCCAAGCCTGAGAACACGTTGCCTTACTGTAGTTTTATCGAACCTGAGGTCGCGATGAACGCTCAGGTCGGGGTACCTCTCGAGATCACCACCGTAGGCTCCCTCTCCCTCCGGGAGAGGGCTGGGGTGAGGGAGGGCTGTTTACCCACAATCCCTGTTGGCGGATCTGTGGATAACGTGTTCGCCCATCCCTGAACCCCACGCCAATCAAGCCATCCAGCCCTCAGATCAAAAAACGATCAGCCTAACTTGCGGTTTTTACGAGCTTTTTCCCCAGGATAGCTCCCCGACTTGCCCCCAATCTCTGTTGGCGCTTCTGTGGATAAGATGTTCGCTATCCGCTAAGAGCCATATAAACCGTGGCTTTCAAAGAACTGATCAAAAAACGTTCAATTCAGCCTTTTAACCCACCAATCCCCACGCAAACCCCGACTTATCAACGCCTCCAGCGCTTTTCCACAGCACCCGCCAAGTTACCCCCGATCTCTGTTGGCGCTTCTGTGGATAAGGTGTTCGCCATCCTCTGAAAGCCACGTAATCCGTTGCTTGTGGCGATTTGATCAAAAAACAGTCAATCGCTAATGGAATCGCTGCTTCTGAATAAGTCACGGTTTTTCTTCAAAAAACCCCGGTTATTTTTCCGTGTCATCCCCAGTTGTCCCCATTTGCTGTGGGTGGCTATGTGGATAACTTGTTCGCCAAACCCTGCGGCCCCCGCCGGCTATAGTCCAAATGGCAATTGATCACATTTCATACAGTTCTAAGAGCCTGCCTTGACTTCAAACCGGCCGCTGTCTTCACTCCAATGGCACAAGGACCGCCGTCACTTATCCACATCTGGTTCAGGGAGAACGCGTGATGGATACCCAGCCACATCGCTCGCCCCTCAATCTCCGCTTGCTGTCAGCCCCGAAGCCGCGTGCGCGCACCTTGCGTCGTGCCGCCAATCAGCATGCCCGTCTATAGCGCCTGAATCCTGCCACATAGCTGTACTGCCGCCGGGCCTGCCCGGGGGCCAGGTGCCCGTTCGCCCATTGATTGCAGGCAACCGCAGAGTTGCCCCATCTGCCTGAGAGAGGAACCACCTCATGACACGGATCGCAACGCCCATCAGCGACATCAAGGAACACTACGACGTGATCGTCATCGGCTCCGGGTACGGTGGCGGCATTGCCGCTTCGCGTCTGTCCCGGGCCGGCAAGAAGGTGTGCCTGCTGGAGCGCGGTCGGGAAATCCAGCCCGGCGAATACCCCAACACCATGATCGCTGCGACCGAAGAGCTGCAGGTGCACGACCCCGACGGTCACATCGGATCGCGCACCGGGTTGTTCGATCTGCACGTCAACGCACAGCAGAACGTGGTGGTCGGCTGTGGCCTCGGTGGCACGTCGTTGATCAATGCCAATGTTTCGCTGGAACCGACAGCCGATGTGTTCAAGGATCCACGCTGGCCGTTGGCGGTGCGCGAAGACCAGGATGGCTTGCTCAAGGAGGGCTACAGAAAGGCCCGGGAGATGCTCAAACCCAACGCTTATCCGGACAGCGCACCGAACCTGCCCAAGCTCGATGCCAACAAAAAGTCCGCGGACTTCCTCAAGCAAGGCGCAAACTTTTACAAACCGCCGATCAACGTGACCTTCGACAAACTGCCGAACAACCTCAACCACGTCGGCGTCGAGCAACTGCCGTGCAACCACTGCGGCGACTGCGTTTCAGGCTGTAACAACAAGGCCAAGAACACCACGCTGATGAACTATCTGCCGGACGCCACCAATCACGGCGCGGAGATTTTCTGCCAGGCCCAGGTGCGGCATCTGGAGCGCGATGGCGATGGCTGGATCGTTCACTTTCAATATCTGGACAGCGGCCGCGAGAAGTTCGACGCGCCAACGCTGTTCGTGAAGGCCGACATTGTCGTGGTGTCTGCCGGCACCTTGGGCTCCACGGAAATTCTGCTGCGCTCGCGGGACAAGGGCCTGGCGATGTCCGGCCAGCTCGGCGAGAACATGAGCGGCAACGGCGACATCCTCGGCTTCGGCCACAACTGCGAACAGACCATCAACGGCATCGGTTTCGGTACGCACTCGGCCAAGGAGATGAAACCGGTCGGCCCGTGCATCACCTCGATCATCGACATGCGCAACGGGGGTGATCGCAGCAGTCGCATGGTCATCGAGGAAGGCTCGATCCCCGGCGCCCTCGGGCGGCCGATGGTGCCGGCGATGGCCGGGTTCGCCGAGATGATCGGCGTGCCCACCGACGACAGCTTCAGCGGCAAGGTGAAGTACAAGGAGCGCGAAGCCGAAAGTTTCCTGCGCGGCCCGTACTACGGCGCGCTGCACAACATGCAGACCTACCTGATCATGAGTCACGACAGCGGCCAGGGGCGCATGGTCCTCGACAGCAAGGATCAACTGCGCATCGATTGGCCGGGCGTCGGCGAGCAGGAAAACTTCAAGATCGGCAACGAACGGCTGTACCAGAGCACCAAGGCACTGGGCGGGATCTGGGTCGAGAATCCGATCTGGACCAAATTGCTCAAACACAGCATCGTCTCGGTGCATCCACTGGGCGGTTGCGTGATGGGTGAAGACGCCGCGCAAGGCGTGGTCAACCACAAGGGGCAGGTGTTCAGCGGCGCGAGCGGCAGCGATGTCTATGCCAACCTGTACGTGACCGACGGTGCGGTGATCCCGACGTCACTGGCGGTCAACCCGCTGCTGACCATCTCCGCCGTCAGCGAGCGCAACATGGGCCTGCTGGCCGCCGACCGTGGCTGGACGATCGATTACACACTGCCTTCGGCGCCGCGCAAACAACCGGTGCCACCGACCCTCGGCGTGCAGTTCACCGAGACCATGAAAGGCTACTTCTCCCGGGCCTTTACCGCTGCGCAGAGTACCGATCTGAAGGTTTACGAAGCGGCGGCCAAACGCGGCGAGGCGGACAACTCGCCAATCGACTTCACCCTGACCATCACCGCCAACGACCTCAACCGGATGATCAAGGAACCGGAGCACGCCGCGACCATCGTCGGCACGGTGATCGCCCCGGCCCTTTCGCCGCAGCCGCTGACCGCCAGTAACGGCGTGTTCAACCTGTTCGAGCAATTCGAGCAGCAGGTCGACACACGCCACATGAAGTACGACATGAAACTGACCGCCGAGGACGGCAACGACTATTTCTTCAGCGCCTTCAAAACCGTGCCGGAAGACAACGGCGTGCTGAATATCTGGCATGACACCAGCACCCTCTACGTCACGCTGTATCGCGGGCCGGACAAATCCGGCGAAGTCATCGGCTCGGGTGTGATGCACATCAAACCGGCGGATTTCGCCAAGCAGATGACCACCATGAAAGTCCTCAATGCGCGCAACGAGCGTGAGCGCATTGAAGGGCTGGCGCGGTTCGGCAAGTTCTTCGCCGGGATCCTCTGGGAGAGTTACGGCGGCGTGTTTGCCGGTGACAAATACTTCAACCCTGACGCACCGCCACGCTTGAAACGGCCGCTGGATGCGCCGACGCCGGATGTGCATTTCTTCCCCACCGAGGATGGCGTGGAACTGCGCCTGAGCCGCTATCAGGCCGGCAGCAAGGGTCCGGTGATGCTGGTGCACGGGTTGGGTGTGGGCTCGAACATCTTTTCCACCGACACCATCCAGACCAACCTGCTGGAGTTTCTCTGCAAGCATGATTACGACGTGTGGCTGCTGGACTTCCGGGTGAGCATCCTGCTGCCGGCCAGCAAGAAGGAATGGAACGGCGACCAGATCGCCCAGTACGACTTCAAGGCTGCCATCGGGCAGATCCAACAGAAGACCGGCGCTAAGGACGTGCAGTGTGTGGTGCATTGCTACGGTGCAACCACGTTCTTCATGTCGTTGCTCGCCGGGCTGCAAAGCGTGCGTTCAGTGGTCTGCTCGCAGATCGCCGCCGACACGGTGGTCGCGACGGCGACGGGGTTGAAGGCCGGTCTGCACTTGCCGGGGATGCTCGACGCCATCGGCATCAAATCCATGACCGCCTACGCCGACAGCAAGGAGAACTGGTTCAACCGCCTCTACGACAAGGCCCTCAACGGCTACGCGCGGATCGAAGCCCAGGGCTATTGCACCAATCCGGTGTGCCACCGCATCACCTTCATGTACGCGTCGCTGTACCGCCACGACACCCTCAACGAGACGCTGCACGATAACCTGCACGAACTGTTCGGCGAGTCGAACATCGAGACCTTCGAACACCTGGCGCTGATCGTGCGCAAAGGGCATCTGGTGGACTTCAAGGGCAACGATGTCTACATGCCGCACTTCGACCGGCTGACCATGCCGATCTGCTTCATCAGCGGCGCGGAAAACCAGTGCTATCTGCCGGAGAGCACGCTCAAGACCTATCAGCGGGTTTGCGAGAAGCACGGGCCGGAGCGTTATAGCCGGCATGTTGTGCCGGGTTACGGCCACATCGATTGCATGTTCGGCAAGAACGCGGTGGTCGATGTGTATCCGATCATCCTTGAACACTTGGAGAAAACCGCCCTCGGTTGATCTCGGACCGAGTCGACTGCATCGCTGGCAAGCCAGCTCCCACAGGGTTTTGTGCCGGTCACAAAATCAGCAGACACCCCAGTCCATGTGGGAGCGGGCTTGCCCGCGAAGGCGGTAGGTCAGGCACTACATCTCTCGGGTTGCACAAGGAAATGGATGACATGGACAGCTACATCCGCTGGTTTCAACGCTTCATCTGGCTCGGCATTGCGATGAACATGGTGTTCGCGATCCCGGCGCTGTTCGCGCCGGGGTTGCTGACATCGGTGGTCGGCCTGCCGCCGCAACTCTCCGACCCGTGGCTGGAAAACGCCGGGATGCTGCTGGTGGGCATCAGCGTGTTCTACATGCCGTCGGGCTTCAACGCGCCGCGCTACGTGGTGCATTCCTGGCTGTGCGTGCTGACACGGCTGATTGCCGTGGCGTTCTGGATCTACCTGATCGACACCAGTAGCCAGGGTTCGGTGTTCGTACCGATGCTGATGGGCGATCTGAGTTTCTTCGTGATTCTCGGCATTCTGTTGTACCTCGGCACCACCCCTGAAAGCCGTCCGCTGGCGCTGCTCTGTGACGGCTGGCGCGAATGGCGGGCGGCGTGGGCGCGGCATTGGCAGAGCCACGCATTCAAGGTCGGCACGCTGGTGGTGGTCGCGCTGCTGGGATTCATCGGCTACGAGACCTGGTATCAGATGCTGCGTGTGGTGCCGGAGCAGGAATACGCCTCCGACGAAGATCACTACAAATACGCCGCCATTGGCCTGGGCATTGAAGCGCGGATTCCGTATTACCTGTTCTCCGTGCTGCCGCAGATGTGCCCCGAGAAGATGCCTAAGCCCGGCGGCTGGGAAGTCTTCGGTTTCCTGTTCGAGAACGGCAAGGACCTGCCGATCGGCATGGCCAAGCGGCAGATCGGCTACCCGACGGTGGAGCCGAACTGCGCGCTGTGTCACACCGGCTCCTACCGGGCGAATGCCAGCGACGTTGCGGTCAATGTGCCGAGCGCACCGGCCAATACCCTGCAACTGCAAGCCTTCCAGTGGTTCGCCTACGATTGCGCCAGCGACCCGAAATTCACCACCGACGCGGTGATGGCGGCGATCAACAGCAAGTTCCAGCTCGGTTTTTTCGAGCGGCTCTACAACCGTTACCTGATCATCCCGATGGCCAAGACCGCGCTGCTCAAACAGAAGCAGGCCTACGCCTGGCAAAAGCTGCGGCCGCCGCAGGGGCCGGGGCGTACCGACACCTTCAACCCGACGAAAATGGTGGTGTTCGGCTTCCCGGATGACTCGACCATCGGCACCGTCGACCTGCCGCAAGTGTGGAACCAGAAACCCCGGGAATCGATGTACCTGCACTGGGACGGCAATAACAACAAGATCCACGAGCGCAACTACGCCGCCGCGATGGCCGTGGGGGCGACGCCGGAGTCGGTGCTGCCGCCAAGCTTCAACCGGGTCACCAACTGGCTGCTCGGACACAAGGCGCCCGCGTGGCCGTGGGCGCTGGATCAGGCCAAAGTCGCCCAGGGCAAACCGATCTGGGAAGCCAATTGCGCCGGTTGCCACGACTTCGGTCGCGCCGACACCGGGCAGGTCACCACCAACATCGACCAGCTCGGCACCGATCCGCATCGGCTCGACTCGTTCACCACCGGCCTTGTGGCGGCGTTCCACACCTTCAAGAAACCGCCGTTCGATTTCGGCGCCTACCGCAAGACCCAGAGCTACAGCAACACGCCCACCGACGGCATCTGGCTACGCGCACCGTACTTGCACAACGGCTCGGTGCCGACCCTGTGGGACTTGCTGCAACCGCCGGAAAAACGTCCGCAGGTGTTCATCACCGGCTCCGATGTCTACGACCCGGTCAACGTCGGCTTCGTGACCAGCGGCGCCCAAGCGAAAGCCTCGGCGGACTTCAAGTACGACACGCGCCTGGAGGGCAATCACAACACCGGTCACCTGTATGGCACGACGCTGTCGGACGACGACAAACGCGCGCTGATCGAATTCATGAAAACCCTGTGAACCCTTACGGATAGAGGATTACGCCATGTCAGCGGTCGGTCATCTGAAACATGAAATCGACAAGGTCAAGGTTCGTCTGCACGGCCTGTTCACGCGAGTGGAAATGGCCTGGATGAAGCTCATCAGCGAGCTGGAACCCGAAGAGTTCCAGGCCATCATCAAGCTGCTCCAGCGAGGTCACGATCAGGCGCAGTACGTGCTGAAAAATGGTGAACTGCCGGACGACGAGCCGGCGGTGCCGTGGGAGTTGTCCCACGGGTTGTCGATCCTGCGCATCGGCAATGCAACGCCGTTGCCGCAGTCCCCTGATCAACTGCAAACCAAAGTGCTCAAGGACGGCACGCTGCTCGGCTGCCGCAAGTGGGAACTGCTGGACCTGCTGTGGAGCGAGGCGCTGCTCAAATGGATCGAAAACCTGCGTCACCACGCGACCTTCGGCACCGACCCGGCGCTGGTGACCATGGAGCGCGAAGTGACGTTGGCGATTGCCGGCGACTGGGGCACCGGGCCGTTCAACAGTCATGCGCCGGCGGTGTCGGTGGCCAACCAGATGCAACTGGCCAATGCCGACTTCACCATTCACCTGGGGGATGTCTATTACGCGGGCACCCATTCCCAGGAAGACACCGACATGTCCGGCTGGCCGATGGGCACCCACGGCTCGTTTACCCTCAATTCCAACCACGAGATGTACAGCGGCGCCCACGGTTACTTCAAGGAACTGGCCGCGCGTTTTCCGAGGCAGCAGGGCACCAGCTACTTTGCCCTGATCAACGACGACTGGCTGATTGTCGGGCTGGACACGGCCTATGCCTCGGACGTGATGAACCTGTACATGGACGGCACGCTGAACGAACCGCAAATCGCCTGGATGAAGGGCTTGCCCAAACGCAAGAAACTGATGGTGCTCAGTCATCATCAGGGCTTCGATATCACCGGGCACAACAAGACTGCGCTGTATCAACCGGTGTGCGATGCGCTGGGACGTGAGCCGGATTACTGGTATTGGGGGCATCTGCACAACGGCATCGTCTATGCGACCCAGGGCGGGTTGCATGCACGCTGCGCCGGGCACGGAGCGATTCCCTATGGCACCACCAGCGAGCTGAACGGGCATTCACGGATACTGTTTTCCGAAACGCAGGATGCGAAGGATCCGGACTATCCGCTGCGGGTATTGAACGGGTACGCGAAAATCAGGTTGGTGGGGGAGGAGATTTTCGAAGAGTTTATTGGCGAGGATGGCAGTGTGAGGTGGTCATCCACGTGACCGGGCGCCTGCGGTATCTGTACCGCAGGCCTTTTCATGCATTGAAAATATTAAAAATCTTAACGCCGCTTGTGCTGGCTAGTTAAAGGGTTTGGTTGTCGGTATATGCCGAATCAAAATAGAAACAGTTTCCGATAGTTCTATTGGCAAGTTTGACAGGTATGGTGGCTGCGACTTTACTTGGCCGCACGTGAGGAATTGAACAAAATTGTTCAGCAATAAATTCCGCCGGGTTCAATGCAGGAGTTTTTTTGTAATGGAGTACTTTTAGTCAATTTATTGGCTTTTTATCAAGAAGCCCTACTTTGTGATTAATCCATTTCGGGATGGCGCTGCGAAAGCTGTTTAATTCGCGCGTATTTCATGTGGGGTGCTGTTTGATAATTGCCGGATTTAAAAAGACAACGAGCAGTTGCATGGGCGGAGTATGAGTTTTTTGACGAGTGCTGCCTGCCGGTTTTATCAGCAGCATTTGTCTGCCGGGGCACAACACCAAGTGCGATAAATACAACACTACAAGGAGTTCCAAAATGTCTGAAGCAGCCAAGTCCAAAGTCAAGTCGGTCGCCGAAGCGGCCGTTCCTCCGTCGAAAGAGGCTTATGTCGAACTGCTGAACGAAATGCGCGTTCATGCCAAGAAACGCTCGTCGGGTGCGGCACGAGGCGTACTGATGGCTTCGCCACGCCTGCAACAGATTCACCTGCGCAGCCTTTATCTGAGCAATGGCGCCAATGATCCAGGTGTGAAAAGGCTGGAAAAAGAAGCCAGGGAAGCAGGAGAAGGACAGTCGAATCAATCGGAAAAAGGGCTGGTGAAAGCCACCGAAGCGTTCCAGAATTCCGGGTCGACCGATACCAAGTCCTACAAGGAAAAACTTGAGGAACTGCGTAAACGTGACCAGAAGGCTGCCGAAGAGCGAATCGACAAAATCTACGACGCGGCCATCAATGAAGTTGACAAATTTCCGGCCAGTGCCGATGCGGTTATTGGTTTTATGGAAAACTTTGGCAATCTCTTCAATGGCGTACTCAACAAGATCGGTGACTTCTTTATCGAAATTGGCCAGAAGATCCTCAGTTGGCTGAAGAATGTCTGGGAGAAAATTACCAATACTTTCAATTCGGTCGTCAGTTGGATTGGAGGCTGGTTCTCCTGAAGCCATTTTATGGTCTGTGAGGTGTTTAATGATCAAACCATTTAAACCCATCGGGCCACCGCCGTTTATCGATCCTATTGAAGGCGAGTGGTGTCGCGCAATCAATCTTGAAGAAAATCGGGCGCTTGATGCAAATAAAGCAAAGCTCGATGCTCTTCGACTTCGCGACAAGAAACGAACCGAAGAAAAGATCGATGGTTTGTACGATGCGCTGCAAAGAAAAATCGACCCGGACTATAAACGTCCGCCGAGTGCCGCTGATGTGAACAATATCTTCGAGGCGGCGCAGAGCATCATCAGATCCTGGAACTGGTAACGGTGCCACGGCTGCAATAAAAAAACCGCGAGCGTGCTCGCGGTTTTTTATTGTCGGCACTGGCGATTTTCAACCCTGAACCGGCACGCCTTTGAGGTACGGCGCAGGCTCGGCCCCGAGGTTGCTCAGCATGCGCTCGCTGTACCAGTCGACGAAGTTGACCACGCCGAACTCATAAGTCTTGGAGTACGGCCCCGGCTGGTACGCGGTGGAGTTGATCCCGCGCTGGTTTTCTTCGGCCAGGCGACGGTCCTGGTCGTTGGTCGCGTCCCACACCTTGCGCATGCGCTCGACGTCGTAGTCCACGCCTTCCACGGCATCCTTGTGCACGATCCACTTGGTGGTGACCATGGTTTCCTGGGCGCTGATCGGCCACACGGTGAACACGATGATGTGGTCGCCCATGCAGTGGTTCCACGAGTGCGGCAGGTGCAGGATGCGCATCGAGCCCAGGTCCGGGTTCTTGATCCGGCCCATCAGTTTGGCGCAGCCCTGTTTGCCGTCCATGGTCATCGACACGGTGCCCTTGAGCAGCGGCATGCGCACGATGCGGTTGCGCAGGCCGAAGCTGGCGTGGGCGTAAGGGATCTTTTCGGCTTCCCACGCGGCAGCAGAGGCGGCGACGTGGTCCTTGAACGCCTGGTCGGCGCGCGGGTCGGTGACGTCGTCCCACTCCAGCAGGGTTTTCAGCAATTCCGGGTGTGAACCGTTGCAGTGGTAGCACTCGCGGTTGTTTTCCAGCACCAGTTTCCAGTTGGCCTTTTCCATCAAGGTGGTGGTAATCGCCACCTTGGTGTTCTCCATGTCGTAGGGTTCCATGTAGTGGTTCAGGGTCGACAGGAAGTCATCGATGGCCGGCGGGTTCTCCGCCAGGCTGATGAAGATGTAGCCGCCGGCGGTCTTCACGTTCACCGGTTTGAGGCCGTACTGCTTCATGTCGAAGTCGGCGCCCATCTCGGTGCCGGCGAACAGCAGACGACCGTCCAGCTCATACGTCCACTGGTGGTAGTGGCAGACCAGTTTGGCGACCTTGCCCTTGTCGCTGGTGCACAGGCGTGAGCCACGGTGACGGCAGACGTTGTGGAACGCATGCACCACGCCTTCGGCGCCACGAATGACGATGATCGGGTTCTTGCCGATCTGCAGGGTGATGTAGTTGCCCTTGGCCGGGATCTCGCAGGTCATGCCGGCGATCAACCACTCTTTCTGGAAGATCTCCTGCATGTCGATATCGAACAGGCGCTCGTCACTGTAGAACGGTTGCGGCAGCGAATAGGTGCGCTCGCGCTCCTGCAGCATTTGTGCGGTGGCCTTGCGTGCGGGTTCCAGCAGGTCGCCCAGGCTGAGTTTTGCGGTGTCCATCGATGAATTCCTCAAGGCCATCTGCGTGGCCGCGAAAGTGGCTGATCGGGTGTGCGGCTAAAGGGTGCAACGCAAGGTGTAAAGAATCTGTTTGTGTTGGGGCGAGTGTGGGGCCGCCGCTGCCCGGAACCTTATCCATGGGCGACATGGTGCAATCTGTTCCCGACGCGCAACCCCCGGTGGTTGGGGGCTGGTCGCGATAAGTATGTGAATGTCGCGGATAGGTAAACGGGCCGTTCGCGCTATACGCAGAATCGCCACATGAAGGCCGACAGTCGGCCGTGGAGAACAGCATGTCGAACAGCTTCCTGAATCCGGTCACCACCCAGACCTGGGCCAATGGCCGACACATCGTCCGTTGCGTCAAAGTCATCCAGGAAACCTGGGACGTGCGCACCTTCTGTTTCATGGCCGACCAGCCGATCCTGTTCTTCTTCAAGCCCGGGCAGTTCGTGACCCTGGAGCTGGAAATCGAAGGCCAGCCGATCATGCGTTCGTACACCATTTCCAGCTCGCCGTCGGTGCCCTACAGCTTTTCGGTGACCATCAAGCGGGTGCCGGGGGGCAAGGTGTCCAACTGGCTGCACGACACGTTGCACGAAGGCCAGGAACTGGCGGTGCACGGCCCGGTCGGGCTGTTCAACGCCATCGACTTCCCGAGCCCGAAAGTGCTGTATCTCAGCGGCGGCGTCGGCATCACCCCGGTGATGTCCATGGCGCGCTGGTTCTACGACACCAACGGCAACGTCGACATGACGTTCATCCACAGCGCCCGCTCGCCCAAAGACATCATTTACCACCGCGAGCTGGAACACATGGCGTCGCGGATCGACAACTTCAGCCTGCACCTGATCTGCGAGAAACACGGGCTGGGCGAGCCGTGGGCCGGTTATCGCGGCTACCTCAACCACAAAATGCTGGAACTGATGGTGCCGGACTTCCTCGAGCGCGAAGTCTTCTGCTGCGGCCCGACGCCGTACATGACGGCGGTCAAGCGCCTGCTGGAAAACGCCGGTTACGACATGAAGCGCTACCACGAGGAATCCTTCGGCGCTACGCCACCGGAAGCCCGCGCCGACGCAGTGGAACAGGCCGAACAGGCCGCCGAAGCACCGGAAATTCCGGCGGCGGATCTGCATCTGGTGGAATTCACCTCATCGGACAAGAGCATCCGCGTGGCCCCGGGCGAGACTGTGCATGCGGCGGCTGCGAAGGTCGGCCTGATGATCCCGAAAGCCTGCGGCATGGGGATCTGCGGGACGTGCAAGGTGCTCAAGCTCGGCGGCGAGGTGGAGATGGATCACAACGGCGGGATTACCGAGGACGACGAGGCGGAGGGGTACATTCTTTCTTGCTGTAGTGTGCCGAAGGGGGATGTGCGGATCGAATACTGATCGGCGGTGGGGCGGTCTCCTGCGCCAGGCCTACCCCCTCACCCCAGCCCTCTCCCCAGGGAGAGGGAGCTGACCGAGGTGTCTTGCGCTATACATCGACCTGATCAAGCGTGGCGATTATGGATTCGGCAAAGCAGATTCAGGTCAGTGTATTTCTTGAGCATCCCCCAATCAGTTCCCTCTCCCTTTGGGAGAGGGTTAGGGTGAGGGGCTTTTCTCAGTCGATAAACAAATCTGGCATTAGTGCCACGTCGCTTTCTCGTTCAAAACGGTAATGATCGAAATCGGTCACGCCGCTCTCCCGCAAAATCTCTTCATCGATCAACAACCGCCCGGTAATCCGCCGCCCGCTGCTGCCCAGAATCACATACGCCGCATCCGCCATGATCTGGGGCGTGCGCGCATGCTTGAACGACTCGCGGTTGCCCAGCTGAAACTCGATCGCTGCCGTGGCGATCATGGTCTGCGGCCACAGCGAATTCACACTGATCCCGTAGTTGGCGAATTCCTCGCTCATGCCCACCGTCAGCATGCTCATGCCGTATTTGGTCACGGTGTAGGGGCTGTACTGGGCGAACCATTTGCTGGCCATATTCAGCGGCGGCGACAGGTTGAGAATGTGTCCGCCTGACTTTTTCAGATAGGGCAGGGCCGCCTGGCTGCACAGCAACACCGCGCGGGTATTGATCTGGTGCATCAGGTCAAAGCGCTTGAGTTCGATGTGCTGCACACCGGTCAACTTGATCGCCCCGGCGTTGTTCACCAGCGCATCGATCCCGCCGAAATGATCGTTGGCCTGGGCCAGTGCCTGACGCACTGCGTCCTCATCACGCACATCCAGTTGCAGGGCCAAAGCCTTGCCGCCGGCCACTTCGACTTCCGCCGCGACGCTATGAATGGTGCCGGGCAACTTGGCGTGGGGTTCGGCGCTTTTGGCGGCGATCACGATATTGGCCCCGTCCCGCGCAGCCCGCAGCGCAATCTCGCGCCCAATGCCACGACTGGCGCCAGTGATGAACAAGGTTTTGCCTTTTAGCGACATGCGCAAGCTCCTGCTTATTGTTATGTGAGCGATGGCTCGACAGACAATGTAGACGATGGAGCTGAAACGGGAGGAGGTGAGCGGTGGCGGGGAGCAGGCTCCCGCGCCACGGGGAAGGGGATCAGGCCGACATGACTTCGCGAATGTCGCGGGCCAGTTCACGCACGCGTTCTTCTTCGGTGTCCCACGAGCACATGAAGCGCGCACCACCCTTGCCGATGAAGGTGTAGAAGCGCCAGCCGCGAGCGGTCAGGGCGGCGATGGCCGGTTCCGAGAGTTGCAGGAACACGCCGTTGGCCTGGACCGGGAACATCAGTTCCACGCCCGGAATGTCGCTGACCAGTTCGGCCAGCAGTTGCGCGCAGTGGTTGGCGTGGCGGGCGTATTTGAGCCAGGCGTCGTTTTCCAGGATGCCGACCCACGGGGCCGACAGGAAGCGCATCTTTGACGCAAGCTGCCCGGCCTGTTTGCAGCGGTAGTCGAAGTCTTCGGCCAGTTTATGGTTGAAGAACAGGATCGCTTCACCCACCGCCATGCCGTTTTTCGTACCGCCGAAGCACAGCACGTCGACGCCGGCCTTCCAGGTCAGATCCGCCGGCGAGCAGCCGAGAAATGCGCAGGCGTTGGAGAAACGCGCGCCGTCCATGTGCAGGTTCAGGCCCAGTTCCTTGCAGGTGTCGCTGATGGCGCGGACTTCTTCCGGGGTGTAGACGCTGCCGACTTCGGTGGCCTGGGTCAGGGTCACGACGCGCGGTTTCGGGTAGTGGATGTCCTGGCGCTTGAGCGCGACTTCGCGGATCGAGGCCGGGGTGATCTTGCCGTTTTCGGTGCCGGCGATCAGCAGTTTCGAGCCGTTGGAGAAGAACTCCGGTGCGCCGCATTCGTCGGTTTCGACGTGGGCGGTTTCCGAGCAGATCACGCTGTGGTAACTCTGGCACAGCGACGACAGCGCGAGGGAGTTGGCGGCGGTGCCGTTGAAGGCGAAGAACACTTCGCAGTCGGTCTCGAACAGTTTGCGGAAATAATCCGAGGCGCGTGCTGTCCACTCATCGTCGCCGTAGGCGCGCTGGTGGCCGTGGTTGGCCTGTTCCATGGCAGCCCAGGCTTCGGGGCAGATACCGGAGTAGTTGTCGCTGGCGAATTGTTGGCTCTTGTCGGTCATGGCCGGCTTCCGTGATCGAGGCGCTTGTGGCGCTTCGTGGGGTCAATGATGGTGCGCACTGTACCGAAGATCATCCGGGGAGCACACGGGATGTCGCTGTCAGAACTTTACAAGGATGCGAGCCGATTATGCACCTGAGCCGGCGCGACGGCGCACTCGATCTGCTCAAGTGGCTGGCGCTGCTGAGCATGCTGTTCGATCACCTGCGATATGTCGGGATCAGCGCCGATTGGCTGTATGTGCCGGGGCGGCTGGCGTTCCCGTGGTTCTGTCTGGCGATGGCGGCGAACCTGGCGCGGGACGGCGCGCGCAAGACCGAATGGCGCTATCTGGGCTGGTTGCTGCTGTTCAGTCTGTTCAGCGAGATTCCCTACCGTTTGTACGTTCCCGATCCCGACACCTTGAACGTGATGCCCACGCTGGCGCTGGGTTTGCTGGTGGCGCGGGGCTGGCAGGATCCAACAGCGATTTCGCGACTGCTGGGCATAGTTGCCTTGCTGGTGGCCGCGCTGTTCCCGGAGCGACTGATGTTCGGTCTGTCCGGCGTCTTGCTGCCATTGGCGATGTTGCTGGTGTTTCGCAAACCCTGGTATTTCAGCCTGCTGCCGGGGCTGGTGTGTCTGGCGGCGAATCAGTGGCAGGTGCTCTTCGAATCCGCGCAGTTCGGCAACCGCGTGGCGGTCCTCGGCATTGCGACCTGCCTGATTGCGCCACTGTCCGGAATGTTCCTGTTGCGACACGCCACTTACCTCCATGCGCCACCCCTGCGGCGCTGGGCGTATGCGCTCTATCCCGCGCATTTCCTCGTTCTTCTGGCCTTGCGCCAGCTGCTTGTTTGAGCCTGTCGCTGTCGCCATGTCGTAAACGCACCTTTGCGTGGCGTCCGTAGGCATTTGACCTCCCTGCGCCGGCCATACCATCGGCATCAAAGGGCACTGCCAACATAGCCAGTGCCTTACCGAGACGAATGGCGCACAGATGCCGCTGGGAGAGACGCGATGTTCAGCAAGCAAGACCGGATCCAGGGTTACGACGATGCACTGCTGGCGGCGATGAATGCCGAGGAGCAACGTCAGGAAGATCACATCGAGCTGATCGCGTCGGAGAACTACACCAGCAAACGCGTGATGGAAGCGCAAGGCAGCGGCCTGACCAACAAGTACGCCGAAGGTTATCCGGGCAAGCGCTACTACGGTGGCTGCGAGCACGTCGACAAGGTCGAAGCCCTGGCCATCGAACGCGCCAAACAACTGTTCGGCGCCGATTACGCCAACGTCCAGCCGCACTCCGGTTCCTCGGCCAACAGCGCGGTGTATCTGGCGCTGATCCAGGCCGGCGACACCATTCTCGGCATGAGCCTCGCCCACGGTGGTCACCTGACTCACGGCGCCAAGGTCTCGTCTTCGGGCAAGCTGTATAACGCCGTGCAGTACGGCATCGACACCACCACCGGCCTGATCGATTACGACGAAGTCGAGCGTCTGGCCGTCGAGCACAAACCGAAAATGATCGTCGCCGGTTTCTCGGCCTACTCGAAAACTCTGAATTTCCCGCGCTTCCGTCAGATCGCCGACAAGGTCGGTGCGCTGCTGTTCGTCGACATGGCCCACGTCGCCGGTCTGGTGGCTGCCGGTCTGTACCCGAACCCGCTGCCGTACGCCGACGTGGTCACTACCACCACCCACAAGACCCTGCGCGGACCCCGTGGCGGCCTGATCCTGGCCAAGGCCAACGAAGAGATCGAGAAGAAACTCAACGCTGCGGTATTCCCCGGCGCCCAGGGCGGCCCGCTGATGCACGTCATCGCCGGCAAGGCCGTGTGCTTCAAGGAAGCATTGGAGCCTGGCTTCAAGGCCTATCAGCAACAAGTGATCGACAACGCCCAGGCGATGGCGAGCGTATTTATCAAACGTGGCTACGATGTAGTGTCCGGCGGCACCGACAACCACCTGTTCCTGGTCAGCCTGATCCGTCAGGGCCTCACCGGTAAAGACGCGGACGCCGCCCTCGGCCGCGCCCACATCACCGTCAACAAGAACGCCGTACCGAACGACCCGCAGTCGCCGTTCGTCACCTCCGGCCTGCGCATCGGCACCCCGGCGGTGACCACCCGCGGCTTCAAGGTGGCGCAGTGCGTGACGCTGGCCGGCTGGATCTGCGACATCCTCGACAACCTCGGCGATGCCGATGTCGAGGCCAACGTCGCCCAGCAGGTTGCGGCCCTGTGCGCAGACTTCCCGGTTTATCGCTGAGCGTTCTGGAGTAAATGACTATGCAACGCTATTCGGGCTTCGGCCTCTTCAAGCACTCCCTCAGCCACCACGAAAACTGGCAGCGCATGTGGCGCACGCCGACCCCGAAAAAGGTCTACGACGTGGTCATCGTCGGCGGCGGCGGGCACGGTCTGGCGACTGCCTACTATCTGGCGAAAGAGCACGGCATCACCAACGTGGCCGTGGTCGAGAAGGGCTGGCTGGGCGGTGGTAACACCGCGCGTAACACCACCATCGTTCGCTCCAACTACCTGTGGGACGAGTCAGCGCACCTGTACGAACACGCGATGAAACTGTGGGAAGGCCTGTCCCAGGATTTGAACTACAACGTGATGTTCTCCCAGCGCGGCGTCTACAACCTGTGCCACACCCTGCAGGACATCCGTGATTCCGAGCGTCGGGTCAGCGCCAACCGCCTCAACGGCGTCGACGGCGAGCTGCTCAACGCCAAGCAAGTCGCGGACGAAATCCCGTACCTCGACTGCTCGAAAAACACCCGCTACCCGGTGATGGGCGCAACCGTCCAGCGTCGCGGCGGCGTGGCCCGTCACGATGCCGTGGCGTGGGGCTTTGCCCGTGCCGCCGACGCCCTCGGCGTGGACCTGATCCAGCAGACCGAAGTGATCGGTTTCCGCAAGGAAAACGGCGTGTGCATCGGCGTTGAAACCAACAAGGGCTTCATCGGTGCCAAGCGCGTCGGCGTGGTCACCGCCGGTAACTCCGGGCACATGGCCAAGCTCGCCGGTTTCCGTCTGCCGATCGAATCCCACCCGCTGCAGGCGCTGGTGTCCGAGCCGATCAAACCGATTATCGACAGCGTGATCATGTCCAACGCCGTGCACGGTTACATCAGCCAGTCCGACAAGGGCGACCTGGTGATCGGCGCCGGTATCGACGGCTACAACGGCTACGGCCAGCGCGGTTCGTATCCGGTGATCGAGCACACCATCCAGGCCATCGTCGAGATGTTCCCCGTGCTGTCGCGGGTACGCATGAACCGTCAGTGGGGCGGCATCGTCGACACCACGCCGGACGCCTGCCCGATCATTTCGAAAACCCCGGTACCGAACATGTTCTTCAACTGCGGTTGGGGCACCGGCGGCTTCAAGGCCACACCGGGTTCGGGCAACGTGTTTGCCGCGAGCCTGGCCAAGGGTGAAATGCACCCGTTGGCTGCACCTTTCTCCATCGACCGTTTCCACAACGGTGCGTTGATCGACGAACACGGCGCTGCGGCTGTCGCCCACTAACAGGAGAAATCCCATGTTGCATATCTTCTGTCCTCACTGCGGCGAACTGCGCTCCGAAGAGGAATTCCACGCATCCGGCCAGGCGCACATCCCGCGTCCACTGGACCCGAACAGCTGCACCGACGAGGAGTGGGGCGACTACATGTTCTTCCGCGACAACCCGCGTGGTCTGCACCACGAGTTGTGGGATCACGTCGCCGGTTGCCGCCAGTACTTCAACGTCACCCGCGACACCGTGACCTACGAGATTCTCGAAACCTACAAGATCGGCACCAAGCCGCAATTCACCGACAAGGCTGACCCTGCGAAAACAGCTACGCCGGCGCTGGGAGAGAAGGTATGAGCCAGACCAATCGCCTGTCCAACGGTGGACGGATCGACCGCAACAAAGTGCTGAGCTTCACCTTCAACGGTCAGAGCTACAAAGGCTTCGAGGGCGACTCGCTGGCCTCGGCGCTGATCGCCAACGGCGTTGACATCATCGGCCGCAGCTTCAAGTATTCGCGCCCTCGCGGCATCTTCGCCGCCGGTGCCGAAGAGCCGAACGCCGTGCTGCAGATCGGTGCGACCGAAGCTACCCAGATCCCTAACGTGCGCGCCACGCAACAGGCGTTGTACCAGGGGCTGGTCGCCACCAGCACCAACGGCTGGCCGAGCGTCAACAACGACATGATGGGGATTCTCGGCAAGGTCGGCGGCAAGCTGATGCCGCCGGGCTTCTACTACAAAACCTTCATGTACCCGCAATCGTTCTGGATGACTTACGAGAAGTACATTCGCAAGGCCGCAGGTCTTGGCCGTTCGCCGACCGAAGTCGATCCGGATACCTACGATTACATGAACCAGCACTGCGACGTGCTGATCGTCGGCGCCGGCCCTGCCGGTCTGGCCGCTGCCCTGGCCGCTGCGCGCAGTGGTGCCCGGGTGATCATCGCCGATGAACAGGAAGAGTTCGGCGGCAGCCTGCTCGACTCCCGCGAGAGCCTCGACGGCAAACCTGCCGTGGAATGGGTCGCCAGTGTGGTTGCCGAACTGAAGAACACCCCGGACGTGCTGCTGTTGCCGCGCGCCACGGTCAACGGTTACCACGACCATAACTTCCTGACCATTCACGAACGCCTCACCGATCACCTCGGCGACCGCGCGCCGATCGGCCAGGTGCGTCAGCGCATCCACCGTGTCCGCGCCAAGCGTGTGGTACTGGCGACCGGCGCTCACGAGCGTCCGCTGGTCTACGGCAACAACGACGTGCCGGGCAACATGCTGGCCGGTGCGGTCTCGACTTATGTGCGCCGTTACGGCGTGGCGCCGGGCAAGAAGCTGGTGCTGACCACCAACAACGATCATGCCTATCGCGTGGCGCTGGACTGGCTCGACGCCAGCTTGCAAGTGGTGGCCATCGCTGATGCCCGCAGCAATCCGCGTGGCGCATTGGTTGAAGAAGCGCGCGCCAAAGGCATTCGTATCCTCACCGGCAGCGCCGTGATCGAGGCCCGTGGCAGCAAGCGCGTGACTGCTGCCCGTGTAGCTGCCATCGATGTGAAAGGCCATGCCGTGACCAGTCCCGGCGAATGGCTGGACTGCGACGTGATCGCCAGCTCCGGCGGCTACAGCCCGGTGGTGCACCTGGCGTCGCACCTCGGCGGCAAGCCGGTCTGGCGTGAAGACATTCTCGGTTTCGTACCGGGCGAAGCACCGCAGAAACGTGTGTGCGTCGGCGGCATCAACGGCGTCTACGGTCTCGGCGATTCCCTGGCCGACGGTTTTGAAGGTGGCGTGCGCGCCGCGGCCGAAGCCGGTTTCCAGACCGTCGAAGGCGTGTTGCCGAAAGCCCTGAGCCGCCACGAAGAACCGACGCTGGCGCTGTTCCAGGTGCCGCACGAAAAGGGCACTTCCCGGGCACCGAAGCAATTCGTCGACCTGCAGAACGACGTCACTGCCGCCGCCATCGAACTGGCGACCCGCGAAGGTTTCGAGTCGGTCGAGCACGTCAAACGCTACACCGCGCTGGGCTTCGGCACCGATCAGGGCAAGCTCGGCAACGTCAACGGTCTGGCCATCGCCGCCCGTTCGCTGAACGTGACCATCCCGCAGATGGGCACCACGATGTTCCGTCCGAACTACACGCCGGTGACATTCGGCGCGGTAGCCGGCCGTCACTGCGGGCACATCTTCGAACCTGTGCGTTACACCGCACTGCATCAATGGCACCTGAAAAACGGCGCCGAGTTCGAAGACGTCGGCCAGTGGAAACGTCCGTGGTACTTCCCGAAAAACGGCGAAGACATGCATGCCGCGGTCAAACGCGAGTGCAAGGCAGTGCGCGACAGCGTCGGTCTGCTGGACGCTTCGACCCTGGGCAAGATCGACATCCAGGGCCCAGACGCCCGTGAATTCCTCAACCGCGTGTACACCAACGCCTGGACCAAGCTCGACGTGGGCAAGGCCCGTTACGGCCTGATGTGCAAGGAAGACGGCATGGTCTTCGACGACGGTGTGACGGCGTGTCTGGCCGACAACCATTTCGTCATGACCACCACCACCGGCGGTGCGGCTCGCGTACTGCAGTGGCTGGAGCTGTACCACCAGACCGAATGGCCGGAAATGAAGGTGTACTTCACCTCTGTCACCGACCACTGGGCGACCATGACCCTGTCCGGCCCGAACAGCCGCAAGCTGCTCAGCGCCGTGACCGACATCGACCTGGCCAACGAAGCGTTCCCGTTCATGACCTGGAAAGAAGGTCTGGTCGGCGGTGTGCCGGCGCGGGTGTTCCGCATCTCGTTCACCGGTGAGCTGTCGTACGAAGTCAACGTCCAGGCCGACTACGCAATGGGCGTGCTGGAAAAAATCGTCGAGGCCGGCAAGCAGTACAACCTGACGCCGTACGGCACCGAAACCATGCACGTCCTGCGGGCCGAGAAGGGCTTCATCATCGTCGGCCAGGACACCGACGGCTCGATGACCCCGGACGACCTGAATATGGGCTGGTGCGTCGGTCGCACCAAACCGTTCTCGTGGATCGGCCAGCGCGGCATGAATCGTGAAGACTGCGTGCGTGATCAGCGCAAGCAACTGGTGGGCCTGAAGCCGATCGATCCGAACGTCTGGCTGCCGGAAGGTGCACAACTGGTGTTCAACACCAAGCAGACGATCCCGATGACCATGGTCGGCCACGTGACCTCCAGCTACGCGCACAACTCCCTCGGTTATTCGTTTGCCATGGGCGTGGTGAAGGGCGGTCTGAAGCGTCTGGGCGAGCGGGTGTTTGCACCGCTGGCGGATGGCAGCGTGATCGAGGCGGAAATCGTTTCTTCGGTGTTCTTCGATCCGAAAGGCGATCGTCAGAACATCTAATTGAGCGCTCCCGTGCCTGGCGCGGGAGCGGCACAGAATTCAGGAAGGGTGCTTTATGACCGCAGCCAACGTTTACCAACAACGCCCGACCACCGGGGCCAAGGCCGAGTCGTCGCTGCATCACGCCGACCTCGCCAGCCTGGTGGGCAAGGGCCGCAAAAGCGCCGGCGTGACCGTGCGCGAGAAGAAACTTCTTGGCCATCTGACCATTCGTGGCGACGGCCACGATGCCGCGTTCGCCGCCGGTGTGCACAAGGCCCTGGGCATCGAGTTGCCGGGAGCCCTGAGCGTGATCGTCAAAGGTGAAACCAGCCTGCAGTGGATGGGCCCGGACGAGTGGCTGCTGATCGTGCCGAGCGGCGAAGAGTTCGCTGCCGAGCAGAAATTGCGCGAAGCGCTGGGCGATCTGCACATCGCAATCGTCAACGTCAGCGGCGGCCAGCAGGTGCTCGAACTGAGCGGGCCGAACGTGCGTCAGGTGCTGATGAAATCCACCAGCTACGACGTGCATCCGAACAACTTCCCGGTCGGCAAGGCCGTGGGCACGGTGTTCGCCAAGTCGCAGCTGATGATTCGCCACACCGCCGAAGACACCTGGGAACTGCTGATCCGTCGCAGCTTCTCGGATTATTGGTGGTTGTGGTTGCAGGATGCCTCGGCTGAGTACGGGTTGAGCGTTCAGGCTTGAGGTGAATTGCGTCGATCTTGCTTGCGTGTAGGGTCTGAGATTTCCCCCTCACCCCAACCCTCTCCCCCAAGGGGAGAGGGGGAAAGGGAGCTGATCTCGGTTGATTTCAAAGCCTGAGTTCGACTCGGTTTCTCACGTCGGCGTAGCTCGAAAGAACAACCCGGTCAGTCCCCTCTCCCTCCGGGAGAGGGCTAGGGTGAGGGGAAATTCCCTGACACCCCGCACAAAGAACAGGAGTCACCGCACCATGAGCCGCGCCCCAGACACATGGATTTTGACCGCCGACTGCCCCAGCGTTCTCGGCACCGTGGACGCGGTGACGCGTTTTCTGTTCGAGCAGGGTTGCTACGTCACCGAGCACCACTCGTTCGATGACCGGCTCTCGGGCCGTTTTTTCATTCGTGTGGAATTCCGTCAGCCCGACGGTTTTGACGAGCAATCCTTCCGCGCCGGCCTCGCCGAGCGCGGTCAGGCGTTCGGCATGATCTTCGAGCTGACCGCGCCGAACTACCGGCCGAAAGTGGTGATCATGGTCTCCAAGGCCGATCACTGCCTCAACGACTTGCTCTACCGCCAGCGCATCGGCCAGTTGTCGATGGACGTGGCGGCGGTGGTGTCGAACCACCCGGACCTCAAGCCGCTGGCCGACTGGCACCAGATTCCCTACTACCATTTCCCCCTCGACCCCAACGACAAGCCGTCGCAAGAGCGTCAAGTGTGGCAGGTGATCGAAGAGTCCGGCGCCGAACTGGTGATCCTTGCCCGCTACATGCAGGTGTTGTCGCCAGAGCTGTGCCGCAAGCTCGATGGCAAGGCGATCAACATTCATCACTCGCTGCTGCCGGGCTTCAAGGGTGCCAAGCCGTATCACCAGGCCTACAACAAGGGCGTGAAGCTGGTGGGCGCGACCGCGCACTACATCAACAACGACCTCGACGAGGGGCCGATCATCGCCCAGGGCGTCGAGGCGGTGGATCACAGTCATTACCCGGAAGACCTGATTGCCAAGGGCCGCGACATCGAAGGCCTGACACTGGCCCGGGCAGTCGGATATCACATTGAGCGGCGGGTGTTCCTGAACGCCAATCGCACCGTCGTTCTTTAAGTCATAACAACGCAAGACCAACAAGCAATAACCCGAGCACTTAACGCGCTGCCTGTCTGGGCGGCGCGGTTCCATAAAAACAACAGCGAGGTGAAAGCATGTCTGGCAATCGTGGTGTGGTGTATCTCGGCGCTGGCAAGGTCGAAGTACAGAAAATCGACTATCCGAAAATGCAGGATCCGCGCGGCAGGAAGATCGAGCACGGTGTCATCCTGCGTGTGGTTTCAACCAACATTTGCGGCTCCGACCAGCACATGGTGCGCGGCCGTACCACGGCTCAGGTCGGTCTGGTGCTGGGGCACGAGATCACCGGTGAAGTGATCGAGAAGGGCAGCGACGTCGAAAGCCTGAAAATCGGCGATCTGGTGTCCGTTCCGTTCAACGTGGCTTGCGGGCGCTGCCGTTCCTGCAAGGAGCAACACACCGGCGTCTGCCTGACCGTCAACCCGGCTCGTGCCGGCGGTGCCTATGGTTACGTCGACATGGGCGACTGGACCGGCGGCCAGGCCGAATACGTGCTGGTACCGTACGCCGACTTCAACCTGCTGAAACTGCCGGACCGCGACAAGGCCATGGAGAAAATCCGTGACCTGACCTGCCTCTCCGACATCCTGCCGACCGGTTACCACGGCGCCGTCACTGCTGGCGTCGGTCCGGGCAGCACGGTATACATCGCGGGCGCCGGTCCGGTTGGTCTGGCGGCTGCCGCTTCGGCCCGTCTGCTCGGCGCTGCGGTGGTGATCGTTGGTGACGTCAACACCATCCGCCTGGCCCACGCCAAGGCTCAGGGTTTTGAAATCGTCGACCTGTCGAAAGACACCCCGCTGCACGAACAGATTGCCGCGCTGCTGGGCGAACCTGAAGTGGATTGCGCGGTGGACTGCGTGGGCTTCGAAGCTCGCGGCCATGGTCACGACGGCGTCAAATCCGAAGCCCCGGCCACCGTGCTGAACTCGCTGATGGGCGTGGTGCGCGTCGCCGGCAAGATCGGTATCCCGGGCCTGTACGTGACCGAAGATCCGGGCGCTGTCGATGCCGCCGCGAAAATGGGCAGCCTGAGCATTCGCTTCGGTCTAGGCTGGGCCAAATCCCACAGCTTCCACACAGGGCAAACCCCGGTGATGAAGTACAACCGCCAGTTGATGCAGGCGATCATGTGGGACCGCATCAACATTGCCGAAGTGGTGGGCGTGCAGGTCATCAGCCTCGATCAGGCGCCGGAAGGTTACGGCGAGTTCGATGCGGGCGTGCCGAAGAAGTTTGTGATTGATCCGCACAAGTTGTTCAGTGCGGCGTAAGCATCAGAGCACAAAAAAACGGCGACCTGAGGTCGCCGTTTTTTATGGTTGTTACAGCGCGGCCAACGCCCCTTGATAAAGAACCGGCCCCGTCGGCTGTCCGGTCGGCGACCCACCCTTCGGTTCAAGACTGACCGCCAGCGCAATCGGCTTGCCGATCAGCGCCTTCTGTGCCTCACTCAGTTCAACCTTGCCTTTGCCGCCCGCCGGAATCACACCGAGCGAAATGGGCTTGCCATCGGCCGGAATCGCCCACAGTTCCAGACTGCGCTGTGGATCGACGGCCGCCAGTGTCAGCGGCTCGACTTGCAGGTAGTCGTCATGGGCCTCGACCTTCAGCGCCGGTTGCGCATCGGCGCTCAGCAGCGTGGCGCGGTAGCGGGCGTCGTCGTGGGTGTACAGCGAGCCGAGGAACACCAGCACCACGATGGAGGCGAGGGCTGCTGTCACCCGCAGCCAGTTCCAGAACGGACGTTTTTCGGGCACATGCAGTTCTTGCGGTTCGATCCGCGCGGTAACGCCGTGCCACACGCGCTCCGGCACCGGAACCTCCGGCAGTGTTTCGGTGAGGCTGGCGAGGCTTTCCTGCCAGAGCGCCAGTTCGGCACGCAGGGCCGCGTCTTCCAGCAGCAATTGCTCGAAACGCCGACGGGCCGGCGCAGCCATCAGGCCGATAGCGTAATCGGCGGCGAGGGCGCGGCGCAGGGCAGGGGTCTGGTAGTTCATGATTCAAGGCACCGGCGCAGGCGTTCCATGCCACGACGAATCCATGACTTGACCGAGCCCAGCGGCGCGGCCAGATGCTCGGCCAGTTCCGAGCAGGACAAACCCTGAAAGTAAGCCACGGTGATCGACCGGCGCTGCATGCCTTCGAGGGTTTCCAGGCAGCGGTTCAGGGCTGTGGCTTCGCGGGCGCTGTTCAACAGGTCATGGGCCGAAGGATTTTCATCCACCAGGGCTTCCTGCTCGAAATCAGTCAAAGGCCTGTCCCGGTGTTTGCGCAGCTGGTCGATGGCCTGATTGCGGGTGATGTTGATCATCCAGGTCATCGGCGCCGACAGGTGCGATTCGTAGCGCGAGGCGTTGTTCCAGATCCGCACGAAGCTTTCCTGCAACACTTCTTCGGCCAGATCCGGGCGCCCCATGAACCGCAAGGCCACACCGTGCAGGCGCGGCCCCACGCTGCGGTACAGTGTTTCAAAGGCACGGCGGTCGCCCAGTGAGCACTGGGCCAGCAATTGCCGGAGCTGATCGGTGTCGGCGAGGGTAATGACGAGTCTCCAGACAGGACGGGCGCTGGTTTCGGATAGTTCACAGGCTAGTTCAGCGACAGCGCTCGTGCCATTCATCATGAGGTATCCGGCGTTTCACGTTTCATATACGCGGCCGGGTTCAGAATGGATGCGCTACGCTCGGAACATGTCGGTGGATACTCGGTCAAACCGGCAGTTTTACTCTTCGTCGACGAAGGGTTTTCACGCCACAAGAGGATGTCTGAATGAAGATTTCACGCGGTTTTGCCCTGGCATCGCTCCTGACCCTGGCGGCTGGTCCGGTGTTTGCCGGTTTCAGCCTGAACGACGTCGCCGGTGCGGTATCGGGCATGCAGGGCGGTGACAAGGCTGCGGCAGCGGCGCCAACCTCGGAAACCGCCGGGCTGTTGAGTGCACTGAGCGCGCTGAATGTCACGCCGCAGCAAGCGGTCGGCGGTACCAGTGCCATGCTGGGGCTGGCGAAGAACAAACTCAGCAACACGGACTATTCGCAGTTGGCAAAGGACGTGCCGGGGATCGACAAACTCTCCGGTGGTGGCGGCAATCTGGCGGCGTTGAGCGGTCTGCTCGGCTCCTCGGGTAAATCCGCCGGGCTGGAAAATGCCTTGGGTAACGTCAAGGACACCAATGATCTGAACAATGCCTTCGGTGCGTTGGGCATGGACAGCGGCATGGTCGGCCAGTTTGCCCCGATCCTGCTGCAATACCTCGGTCAGCAGGGTGTCGGCGGCTCGTTGCTGCAAAGTCTGGGCAGCATCTGGGGCAGCGGCAGCTGATTCAGCCGCGCTCGCCGCGCAGTTCGGCGATGCGCTGGTCTTTCTCGGTCCAGAGCTGGTTGACCCAGCTCTGGACCTTCTCGCGAAACACCGGATCGTTTTCGTAATCGCCTTGCCACAGCGCCGGGTCGAGTTCACGAGTCCGGATATCGATGATCACCCGAGGCACGTTGCCGCTGATCAGGTCCCAGAACCCCGGAATCTTCGGTTGTGGATAAACCACGGTCACATCGAGAATCGCGTCCAGTTGTTCACCCATCGCCGCCAGTACAAACGCCACACCGCCGGCCTTGGGCTTGAGCAAATGGCTGAACGGTGATTGTTGCTGCGTGCTCTTGGCCGCAGTGTAGCGGGTGCCTTCCAGATAATTCACCACCGTCACCGGCTGGCGCTTGAACAGCTCGCACGCGGCTTTGGTGATTTCCAGATCCTTGCCCGCCAGTTCCGGGTGTTTCGCCAGGAACGCTTTGGTGTAGCGCTTCATGAAAGGGTAATCCAGCGCCCACCAGGCGAGGCCGAGGAACGGTACCCAGATCAGTTCCTTCTTGAGGAAGAACTTGAAGAACGGCGTGCGTCGGTTGAGGGTCTGGATCAGCGCCGGGATATCAACCCAGGACTGATGGTTGCTGATCACCAGATACGACGTGTCGCCGCGCAGATCATCGCCGCCACGGATGTCCCATTGTGTCGGGATGCACAGGCGGAAGATCAGTTTGTCGATCTCCGCCCAGGTCTCGGCGATCCACATCACCGCCCACGAGGCGTAATCGCGAAAGCGTCCCGGCAGGATCAGCTTGAGCAGGGCGAACACCATCAGCGGGCCGAACAGCACCAGGGTGTTGAGCAACAGCAGCAGGGTGACGAGACAGCCGGTGAGCAGGCGGCGCATAAGCAACTCTTGAAAGCGGATGGGCGCGCCATGATAAGTGGCTTCGGGCCGACAGGCCAAATCATGGGTTACGAATGTTTCACCTTTGGCGCGTTAGCCTTGCGGGAACGATCAAGCGAACAGCGGTCTAAAATCTCGCGTCAGTCGCCCCCATTTCCCAAGGAAGCCCATTACGTGAAATCCCTCCTTGCATTGCTTTCCCTTGTTGCCCTGCCGGTGCTGGCCGCCGAGCCGACCCTGTACGGACGCTACGAATACATCGCGCTGCCGGAAATCGGCGGGCAAGTGCTCAAGGCGAAAATGGACACCGGTGCGCTGACCGCCTCGCTGTCGGCCAAGGACATCGAGACCTTCACCCGCGACGGTGAAGACTGGGTTCGCTTCCGCCTCGCCACCAAGGACGCCAGCAACAAGGTGTTCGAACACAAGATCGCGCGGATCAGCAAGATCAAGAGCCGCTCGGATGAAGAAGACGAGGGTGAAAGCACCGAAGTGGCCAAGCGTCCGGTGGTCGATCTGGAGCTGTGCCTGGGCAACGTCAAGCGTACCGTCGAGGTCAACCTGACCGACCGCAGCCACTTCAACTACCCGTTGCTGATCGGTGCCAAGGCCTTGCGTGAGTTCGGTGCAGCGGTAAACCCGGCGCGGCGTTTCACCGCCGACAAGCCGGACTGCTAGAGCGTCGCGTCTCGCAAATACTGTTCCCTTTTGACGGCGTCTGTCGCCGTCATGCTGCGTTGCCGCTCCTCGCCATAGCCAGCTATGACTCGTCGCGGCGCCTTGCCTGACGGCAACAGCCACTCGTCAAAAGATGAACGTATTTGTGAGACGCGACGCTGGTGGTCTCATTGACGTAACGTCAGGCTTGGGGCACCGTTCGCGCACTCATTCCACAGGCTCGGACGCCATGCCTCATATCCTGATTGTCGAAGACGAAGCGGCGATTGCCGACACGCTGATTTTTGCCTTGCAGGGCGAGGGCTTCACCACGACCTGGCTGAGCCTCGGCGCGCAAGCGCTGGAGCATCAGCGCCAGACACCGGCCGACCTGATCATCCTCGACATCGGCCTGCCGGATATCAGCGGCTTCGAAACCTGCAAGCAACTGCGCCGGTTCAGCGAAGTGCCGGTGCTGTTTCTCAGTGCCCGGGATGCCGAGATTGACCGGGTGGTGGGCCTGGAAATCGGCGCCGACGATTACGTGGTCAAGCCGTTCAGCCCAAGGGAAGTGGCGGCGCGGGTCCGGGCGATTCTCAAGCGCATGGCGCCGCGCCCGCCGGCCGAAGCCTGGTCGGGAGTGTTTCGCATCGATCCCGAACGCGTGCAGATCAGCTATCGCGGCCAGGCGTTGAGCCTGACCCGTCAGGAATTTCGTTTGCTGCAATGTCTGCTCGAACAACCGGAGCGGGTGTTCAGCCGCGAGCAGCTGCTCGATGCGCTGGGTGTGGCAGCCGACGCCGGCTATGAGCGCAGCATCGACAGCCACATCAAGAGCGTGCGCGCCAAGTTGCGCCTGATTCGCGCCGAGGCCGAGCCGATCCAGACCCATCGCGGCCTCGGCTACAGCTACAGTCCGGGGCACAGCTGATGTCACTGGGGCTGCGGATTTTCCTGGTGTACGTACTGTTTATCGGCCTCACTGGTTATTTTGTGCTCAACACCGTGATGGAAGAAATCCGCCCCGGCGTGCGCCAGTCCACTGAGGAAACCCTGGTCGATACCGCCAACCTGATGGCGGAAATCCTCAAGGACGATTTCAAGGCCGGCACCCTCAGCCAGAATCGCTGGCCGGAACTGCTCCGCGCCTATGGCGAGCGCCAGCCGAAAGCGACGATCTGGGGCCTGCCGAAAAACCAGGTCAACCACCGCATCTACGTCACCGACGCCAAGGGCATCGTGGTGCTGGATTCCAGCGGTCTGGCGGTCGGTCAGGATTACTCGCGCTGGAACGACGTCTACCTGACCCTGCGCGGTGAATACGGCGCGCGCTCCAGCCGCAGTGACCCGAATGACCCGAATTCCTCGGTGATGCACGTCGGCGCGCCGATCCGCGATGATGGCCAGATCATCGGCGTGGTCACCGTGGCCAAGCCCAACAGTTCATTGCAACCTTACGTCGACCGGACCGAGCGCCGTCTGCTGGGTTATGGCGCCGGGCTGATCATCCTGGGTCTGCTGTTCGGTGCGCTGTTGTCATGGTGGCTGAGCCGGGCACTGCACCGGTTGACCCGTTATGCCGAGGCCGTGAGCGAAGGGCGCCGGGTGGAAGTTCCGCATTACCGTGGCGGCGAGCTGGAACAACTGGCGAGCGCTGTGGAACAGATGCGCACCCAGCTTGAAGGCAAGGCCTACGTCGAACGTTACGTCCACACCTTGACCCATGAACTGAAGAGCCCGCTGGCGGCGATTCGCGGTGCTGCCGAGTTGCTGCAGAGCGAAATGCCATTGGCGCAACGCCAGCGTTTCGTCGGCAACATCGACAGCGAAAGTGCGCGCATGCAGCAGTTGATCGAACGGCTGCTCGATCTGGCCCAGGTGGAGCAGCGTCAGGCGCTTGAGGAGCGCGTCGCCGTACCGCTTGCGGCGCTGGTCGATGAAGTGTTGCAGGCACAGGCCGCACGTATTGAAGGTAAACAGCTGCGAATCGAGTGCACCATCGCGGCGGACCTGTCGTTGATCGGCGAGCCATTTCTGCTGCGTCAGGCCTTGGGCAATTTGCTGGAGAACGCCCTGGATTTCACGCCGCCACGGGGAGTGTTGCGATTTGACGCCGAGCGGGTTGGCGAGCAGATCGAGTTCCGGCTGTTCAACGAAGCAGCGTCGATTCCCGATTACGCGTTGGCGCGTCTGACCGAGCGATTCTATTCATTACCGCGTCCGGACAGCGGGCGCAAAAGCACCGGGCTCGGGCTTAATTTCGTCGAAGAAGTAGTCAAGTTACACGGTGGTTCTCTGCGCATCGACAACCTGGAAGGTGGCGTGCAGGTCCAACTGCTCCTGCCGTGAACACACGAGTGACCCGCTTTCTGCTCAGGACGGCGTCATCACCTGATTGATTCGGGCCTTGCTTCGACGGTGCACCCACTGCAGCGCTGGTCGTTCAATCCAGATCCATGAGGCAGCGGCCAACACGATCACGATCAGCGTCGACACGATCATGGACGGCACGAACGCCAGTGACGTCTTGTTGATCACCAACTGCTGTACCGGAAACGCATACAGATAGATGCCGTAAGACAGATCGAACCGGCCCCGGATAGTGTGATCGACGTACAGCAGACCCAGGCTCAATGTGGCCAGGCAAATGCATAGCGTGACGACCACCCCGGACAGCGACGTTCCCGCCGCCAGCGGAATCAGGCCCAGACAGGTCGCCAGGGTGATGACCAATCGGTGCCTGGCACCCAGATGCTGCCTGTAGAAAGCCACCAGCGACCCGGCAAAGAAAGCGATACCGGCACAGCCATACAACGCCAGTTTCTGCGTCAGTGCCGTGACCGGTGCATTACCCAGCACATAGGTCGCAATACAAAACGCCACGAGCAACGCAGCGGCCGTCGCGGCCCGGCGGAACAGGCCCAGCGCGACCGCTACCAGCAGATAAAAGGCGAATTCGATTTTCAGCGTCCACAGGCTGCCGTTGAAAGATTCGCTGAAGATAAAGGCTTCAGTGATTTCTTCGATGTTCGCCCGGCCGAACAGTGAAATACGCAGGAAGTCGATCAGGGCGGCGGAGTCCGTCACATAGCCCTCGGCGAACACCGCGCCGGCCACAAAAGTCATCATGAAGGCGCAGACGATCAGTGCCGGGAAAATCCGTGCGATGCGCTTGCTCAGGTAGTCGGTGAAGCTGTTGGCATTGAGGAAGCTGAGGGTGATCAGCAGGCCGGAAATCGAGAAGAAAGCGATGACCGCGATCCCGCCCAGCGAGTTGTAGCCGGCAATTCCCGGACCTTCCGACCCTGTGAGGGCGAAGTGATGGCTGACCAGCACCAATAGCGCGGCAACGTGCCTGATCAAATCGAATGAGTTGTTTCGCAATCCAATAGTCCTTTATTCCTGCCTTGTCCGCTGGTGGCGGGCAAGTTTGCTCGTTGCTCCTGGAAGAAAGCTTTTTACAGGTATTTCCACGTAAAGCCCACACAACCTCCATAACAAAACCACACAGCACTTCCAGACTCGCCTCATTCAAACGAGGGGCGTGGCCATGAACAAAAACCTGACATTCAAACTGGGGGCGATTGCCCTGCTGATCCTGCTGTTACTGGTGCCACTGCTGATGATCGACGGCATCATCGACGATCGCCAGCAACGACGCGATGGTGTCCTTGAAGACATCGCCCGCAGTTCAAGCTACAGCCAGCAGATCAGCGGGCCGGTGATGGTGGTGCCGTATCGCAAAGTGATACGCACCTGGAAGACCCGGGAAAAAAACGGCGAGCAATATCTGGAGCTCAGCGAAGAACGTGGTCGCCTGTACTTCCTGCCGGAGCGCTTCGAACTCGACGGCCAGGTGCAGACCGAGCTGCGAGCCCGGGGCATTTACGAGGCGCGGCTGTTCCATGCAGAAAACCGCATCAGCGGGCATTTCTCGCTGCCGGCGCAGTTGGGAATTACCGAGGACTTCACCGATTACCACTTCGATGCACCGTTTCTGGCGATCGGCATCAGCGACATTCGCGGGATCGAAAATGCCCTGAAACTGGAACTCGGTTCGCAACGCCTGGACTTCGTGCCCGGCACGCAAGTGGGCTGGCTCGGCGAGGGTGTTCGGGCGACGTTGCCGGCACTCGATACAACTCAGGCCACGGAACTGGCCTTCGGTTTCGATCTGCGTTTGCAGGGCACCGGCTCGTTGCAGGTGCTGCCGGTGGGCAAGACCAGTCGCGTGAATCTTTCCGCCAACTGGCCGCACCCAAGCTTCATCGGCAACTTCCTGCCGGCCAAACGAGAAGTCACCGATCAGGGCTTCACCGCCGATTGGCAGACCTCGTTTTTCTCCACCAACCTGCAAGAAGCCATGAATCGTTGCGTTTCTGGCAACGATTGCGAGGCGTTCAACGGGCGCAGTTTCGGGGTGAGTTTCATCGATCCGGTAGATCAGTACCTGAAGAGTGAACGGGCGATCAAATATGCGCTGCTGTTCATTGTCCTGACGTTCGCCGGTTTCTTCCTGTTCGAAGTGCTGAAGAGCCTGGCGGTACACCCGGTGCAATACGCGCTGGTGGGGGTGGCGCTGGCGTTTTTCTACCTGTTGTTGCTGTCGCTGTCGGAACACATCGGGTTTGCCCTGGCGTATCTGCTGTCGGCCAGTGGTTGTGTGTTGTTGATTGGCTTCTATGTCTGCCATGTGTTGCGCAGTGTGCGTCACGGCCTGAGTTTTTCGGCGGGGCTGGCGGCGTTGTATGGCCTGCTCTACGGCTTGCTGAGCGCCGAGGATTACGCGCTGCTGATGGGCTCGCTGTTGCTGTTCGGCCTGCTGGGTGTGTTCATGGTGCTGACCCGTAATCTGGACTGGTATGGCGTCGGGCAGAAACCGGCCAAGCCCCTGGAGTTTGATCTCGGAGCGGTGCAATGAGCCGGTTCGTGGGGTTGCGTGAGGAGCAGCGGGAGGCGGAGGTGTTGATGACGCGGATTATCGGGTTTCTGCCAGTTGAACCGCGCTGGTGCATTCGCGAGCAAGCTCGCTCCCACAGGTGCACGCGTTCCAGTGTGGGAGCGAGCTTGCTCGCGAAGGGGCCGGAACAGTCGGCCTAGACTTTCGGCATTGTCGCAATCATCGACGGGCGCTGGCTCACTTCAAAGAACCAGTTGGCCAGTTGCGGGTTGGCTTCACGCCAGCCCAGATCCGGGAAGCGCAGATCCAGATAACCCAGTGCGCAGGCCACGCTGATCGCGGCGACGTCGAAATGGCTGGTCAGTTCGGCGATGGCGTCGTGCTCCAGCAGCGCCAGGGTGCGGCGGATCTTGTCGCGCTGGGCCTCGAGCCACTCGTCCCAGTGCTTCTCCGGGGCGCGCAGGACTTGCTCGTAACGCACCATCACCGAGGCGTCCATGATCCCGTCGGCCATCGAGGCCAGTGTTAGGCGCCGCCAGCGGGCCGAGCCGTCGCGAGGGATCAGTGGATTGCCGACGTGCTGGTGGTCGAGGTAATCGAGGATCACCCGGCTGTCATGGATGACGTTGCCGTCGGCCAGGCGCAGGGCCGGTATCTTGCCCAGCGGGTTGTCTTCGTTCAGCGCAGCGTTCGGGCTGACCGGTGTCAGGACGCAGTCCTGCAGGGCGACGCGATCCTGCTGGCCGGTCTCGTGCAGCAGCACCATGACTTTGCGCACGAACGGGGACAGGGTGTTGTGGAACAGGGTCATGCTGGGAGCGGACATCGGCAGGGTCTCGGTCAAGGGCAATGAACGGGCAGCATAGCCTGTCAGCGACTTGGCTCAAGCCTTTTGTGGGAGCGAGCTTGCTCGCGATAGCGGACTCTCAGTCGCCTGGATTGTGAATGAACAGACGCTATCGCGAGCAGGCTCGCTCCCACAGGTTTTTCAGCTTCGCCACAGCAGACCGCGCAAGGCGAGTGCGGCCGGCACACCCAGACCGATCCAGCTCAAGCCGTCCCAGATTCCGTCGCCCAGCAGTGCGGCGAACAGCCCCGCCGCACTGAGCAACGCGATCACCAGCGGTGTGCTGAAGACTTTCCAGAAGTTCGACTGACGCGGTTTCATGTCGAAGCCTCCATTGTTTCCAGTACCGGCTTCGCCGCTTTACGTCGCACCACCCACAAGTACACGCCGCTGCCGAGGACGATGATGGTCAGTACGTCCAGCGTGGCCCAGAGGATTTTCATCGGCATGCCGCCGTAGTCGCCAAAGTGCAGCGGCTGCGACATGCCCATGGCGTCCATGTACCACGGCCGTTCTGCGACTGCCGTGACCTGCAGGGTGCTGGCGTCGATCAGCACCGGCGTCAGCAAGTGCGAAGTCAGGTGGGTGCCGCCCTTCATGAACACCGAGTAATGGTGCTCGCTGGAAAACCGCGTACCGGGAAAGGCGATGAAGTCCGGTTTCATCCCCGCTGCGACTTCGCTGGCGATATCCAGCAGGCGGGTGGCCGGGGCGAGATAAGTCAGCGGCGGGGCATCGCGGTAGGGCGCGATCATGGCGTTTAGCGAATCGTTGCGCCAGGCCGCGATGATCAGATCGGCACAGGCGCTGATCACTCCGGTGACTCCCACCACCAGCGCCCAGGTCAGGGTCACCACGCCGATCAGGTTGTGCAGGTCGAGCCAGCGCAGGCGGGTGGATTTGTCCCGGCGCACGGTGCCAAAGTCCAGGCGACGCATGAACGGCAGGTACAACACCGTTCCGGACACGATGGCGACCACGAACAAAACACCCATGAACGCCAGCAGCAACTTGCCCGGCAGGCCGGCAAACATGTCGACGTGCAGGCGCAGGATGAACAGCATCAGGCCACCGTTGGCCGACGGTGTTTCCAGGGCTTCGCCGGTGCGCGCGTCGAGCATGAAGGTGTGCGAGGAGTTCGGCTCGGTGCCGGCGGTCTTCGCCATGATCGTCAGCACGGTGTTCGGCTCGTCGTCTTCGAAGCCGAAGTACTGCACGACTTCACCGGGGCGATGGGCCTCGGCGGCTTGCACCAGTTGCGCCAGATTCAGGTGCGGCGTGTCGGCCGGCATCTCGCGCACCACCGGAGCGTCACCGAGCAGGTGCTCGATCTCATGATGGAAAATCAGCGGCAGGCCGGTCAGGGCCAGCAGCAGCAAAAACACGGTGCAGATCAGACTGGTCCAGGTGTGGACGAGCGACCAGCGACGGATTGTTTTACTTTTCATTTCATGACCTTCAAAAACACCAAAGCCGTCCACGAGGGACGGCCTGGTTGCAGGGCCTGTTTCAGCTCAAGCAATTACCACTTGTAGGTGGCGCTGGCGACGACGCTGCGCTGGTCGCCGTAGTAGCAGTAGAAGCTGTCGCAGGTGGAAATGTAGTCCTTGTCGAACAGGTTGGTGGCGTTGAGGGCCAGCGATGCGCCCTTCAAGCTGTTGTCCAGGCGACCGAGGTCGTAATGCACGCTGGCATCGAACACGGTGTAGGCGTCGGCCTTGCCCAGCCAGGTGTTGGCCTTGTCGCCGTAGGTGTTGCCGGTGTAGCGCACACCGCCGCCGATGCCGAAGCCGTCGAGCACGCCGCTGTGCCAGGTGTAATCGGTCCACAGCGAGGCTTGCTGGTTCGGCATCAGTTGCAGGCGGTTGCCCTTGTCGACGCCGTTCTGCACTTCGGACTTGGCCAGGGTGTAGGCCGCGATGACTTTCAGGTTTTCGGTGACGTCGGAGGTGGCTTCCAGCTCCAGGCCTTTGACTTTCACTTCGCCGGTCTGGCTGGTGATCGATACGCCATTGACGAAGGAGCTCACCGAGACGTTTTTCTGGGTCAGGTCATACACGGCGGCGGACAGCAGGGTCTTGCTGCCGGGCGGCTGGTACTTGATGCCCAGTTCCCACTGCTTGCCTTCGGTCGGCTTGAGCGATTCCGTGGAAGAGGCGTCGGCGCCACTGGTGGGCTGGAAGGATTCGGCGTAGGAAATGTACGGCACGAAACCCGAGTCGAACACGTAGCTCAGTGCCGCGTTGCCGCTGAAGGCCTTGTCGCGGTCGGTGTTGGTCGCATCGGCCTTGTTGATGAACTTCGTACCGGTGTGCACCCAGTCTTCACGACCGCCGAGGGTCAGGCGCCATTGGTCGAGGGCCATCTGGTCCTGCACGTACAGGCCGGTCTGGTTTGTCTTTTGCTCATAGTCGTAGAAGGCGGTGGAGCGCGCCGGACGCACGATCGGCTGACCGTAGATCGGGTTGAGCACGTTGGTGGTCAGGCCGTCACCGAAGATCGAGGTGTAGTTGTTGTTGCTGCGCTGGTGATCCAGACCCAGCAACAGGGTGTGGCGGATGTCGCCGGTGGCGAAGTCGGCCTGGAAGTTGTTGTCCACGGCGAACTGGCTGATGTCCTCATTGACACTGGTGCTGGTGCGGCCGACGTTGCCAGCGTTGTCCACCTGAGTGTACGGATACGAACCCGGGGTCAGGCTCTGGAACGACAGCTCTGACTTGGTGTAACGCAGATTCTGCTTGAACTGCCACACATCGTTCAGGCGATGTTCAAAGGCGTAACCGAGTGCGTAGTAGGTGCGGTCGTAGTATTCCCAGTCCGGATCACCGAGGTTCTTGTGATGGGAAACCTTGCCGAACGGCATGTCGATCTTGGTGCCCTGCACCGGCAGGAACTGGCTGGTGATGCCGGTATCGTCGCGGGTGAACTGGGTCAGCAGGGTGAACTTGGTGTTGTCGTCGATGTTCCAGGTCAGGCTCGGCGCGATGTTGTAGCGCTTGTTGTCGACGTGATCGACCTGCGTGCCGCTGTCACGAACCACGCCGCTGAGGCCGTAGAGGAACTGGCCGGCGTCGTCGATCTTGCCGGTGCTGGCGAAGTTGATCTGACGGTGGTTGTCGCTGCCGTATTGCAGCTGGATTTCGCTGCTCTGAACATCGCTCGGGCGACGGCTGACCATGTCCAGCAAGCCGCCTGGCGGGGTCTGGCCGTAAACCGACGAGGCCGGGCCGCGCAGCAGGGCGAGGCGGTCGAGGTTCCAGGTTTCCTGTTTCGGGTTGGCGTACACGCCTTTTGGCAGCGGCAGGCCATCGAGGAACTGGGTCGGTTCGAAGCCACGCACGCGCAGCCAGTCGGCGCGGGTGTCGCTGCCATAGCTGCTGGCGGTGATGCCCGGCATGTAGCGCACGGCGTCATCAAGGCTGTGCACGCTGCGGTCGTCCATCTGCTGGCGGGTGGCGACGGAGATAGAGCGCGGCGCTTCGACCAGCGCGGTGTCGGTCTTGGTGCCGGCGGCAGTACGGGTGGCGGTGTAGCCTTCGACCGGGCCCCAGGCGCTTTCAGTGTTTTCCACACCGATCACCGAAGTCTCCGGCAAGGCCATTACGCCTTCCGGCACGGCGACCAAGGTGTAAGTGCCGGTGCTGCTCTGCTCCAGTTGCAGGCCGGTGCCGCGCAGGGCAGCGCTCAATGCACCTGCCGCGTCATATTGGCCGTTGACCGGCGCCGAGGTCTTGCCGGCTGCCAGCGACGGATTCAGCGACAGCGTGAGGCTGCCCTGACTGGCGATCTGGTTCAGGGTGGTGGACAGCGGCGCGGCCGGCAGGTTGTAGGCGCGTACGCTCGACGCCTGTTCAGCGGCGATCAGCTGGCTGCTGGCCAGCGGGGTGCAGAGAGCAATGGCGACCGCCAGCAAACTGGGGCGCAACAAGGTGTCTAGCGAACGGGACATACGGCGGCTCCTGAATGGAAATATTTCTCAATTGCCTGTGTGCCGGACGAGATTCGAAAAGTGATAGGGCTGGATGAAAATAATTTCGATTAACGGACGGCATGGCGGCTGAAGTCAGCTGAAAGTCCGTTTTCATGGGGGGAGGGCGAGCAGGCAACGCGGTGTGTCAGGGCTTCGGATCAGCCTTGGCCACGGTGACCCACCACGGCGTGTGCTGCTCGATCTGCACCGGCAGGGTCGGGAGCAGGGCGCTCAACGCTTTGTCGGTATCGTGCAGCGGGAAGCTGCCGGTAATGCGCAGGTCAGCGACTTCCGGCGCAATGCCCAGATGACCGCGACGATAGCGGCCAAGCTCATGCACCAGGTCTTCCAGGCGGGCGTTGTCCACCACCAGCATGCCCCGGGTCCAGGCATCGGCACCGGGGTTGAGCGCCACCACCGAATCCAGACCGTTATTGCGGATCAGCACTTGCTGGCCTTCACGCAGGATCTGTTCCTGCGGATCGGATTGCGGATGCGCCGCGACGGCCGATTGCAACACGCTCAGGCGCGTACCCTGTTCTTCGCGCTTGACCAGAAACCGCGTGCCCAGCGCACGCATGCGGCCTTCGCGGGTTTCGACGATGAACGGTCGTGCATCGCCATGGCCGGTCTCTATGAGGATTTCGCCTTCCTGCAACACCACCAGGCGCTGCTTGTCATCGAACCGCACATCCATGGCGCTGTGGGTGTTGAGATTGACCACGGTACCGTCTGCCAGCCGCACGGTGCGTTGTTCGCCGGTGGCGGTGCGCTGGTCGGCGAGCCAGTAATCCAGCGGCAGATAGTGTTCTGCGGCAAACAGCGAAAGGCCGATCACCGCGACAACACTGGCCAGACCACTGCCAAGCTTGCGCACACGCCGGCGAATGCCTTCGCGCGATTGCAGCAACGCGGCGCGGGCCGGACCGCTGGCCATGCTGAAACGCTGGTCGAGCATGCCCAACTGGCGCCAGGCGCGGGCGTGTTCTTCGTTGGCGGCGTGCCATTTGGCGAATTCTTCGCGCTCCAGTGGCGTGCTGGAATCGAGGGTCAACTGCCAGGCAATCGCCGCATCCAGTACATGGGCCGGCACCGGTCTGGAACTGGCGGGGTTCATGTCGGCTCACCGTACAGGGCGATGTAGCACTGGCGGATGCCCTGGGCCAGATACTGGCGCACGCGCGGCACCGACACGCCGAGTTTGTCGGCGATCTCGGCATGGGTCAGGCCATCGAGACGGTTATAGAGGAATGCGGCGCGAGCCTTGGTCGACAACTGGCCGAGCAGGCGGTCGATGGCTTTGAGGTCTTCGAGTATCAGTTGCTGCTCTTCCACCGACGGCTGTTCGCCTTCGGGGATCAGCATCAATTCGGCGAGATAGGCCTGCTCCAGCGCGGCGCGACGGAAATAGTCGAACAACAACCCTTTGGCGATCGCCACCAGAAAGGCCCGGGGCTCGCGGGGTGTCAGCAGTTCTTCGCGACCAAGCAGGCGCACGAAGGTGTCCTGGCTCAGATCTTCTGCACGTTGCGGACAAGCCACGTTGCGCCGCAGCCAGGCCAGCAGCCAGCCGCGATGGTCGCGATACAACGCACCGACGAGCTCACTGTGAGGGCTTTGGGCTGACGACACGAAGGCACCGACTGGGAAATGTTAACCAACGAGAATTGTTCGCGATTGTGGCAGAGGTGGGAATGGTTAGCAATTGGCCACCGGTCGGGTTGTCGGGCGACAACCCGGGGCTCAGAACGAATGTGTCTGCTGGCGGCGCTTCCACTGGCTCAGGCGTTGCTGCAAATTCAATGGGCTATGAATCTGCTGCTGACGCGCCCGGCTGAACAGAATCAACGCCAGCTCCGCCGTGGCCAATGCGTCGGCGCTGGCGTGGTGGCGCTCGAACACTTCGAGCTTGAACCAGTTGATCCACTCATCCAGACCTGCCTCGCGAATGTGAGCCTGCGGGCAAACCAGCGGTGCAATGTCTGCGACATCCAGAAATACCTGCTGCAACTTGTGGCCCAAATGTTCCTTCACCGCCCGGCCCAGCATGTGCTGATCGAACGGCGCATGAAACGCCAACACCGGACTGTCGCCAATAAACTCCAGCAGCTCGAGCAATGCCTCGGCCGGCTCGCTGCCGGCAGCAATCGCATTCGGCCCCAAACCATGGATCAACACGCTGGGGCCGAGTTTGAGTTCACGACATTGCAGCGTGCGTTCGAACTGCTGGCTGAAATCGATGGCGCCGTCTTCGATTACCACCGCGCCAATCGACAGCACCCGGTCCTTGTTCAGGTTGAGCCCGGTGGTTTCCAGATCCAGCACCACCCAGCGCTGTTCACGCAGGCTGCACTCGCTCAGTTCGAGGACCGCGGGCAGTTGCGCCAGGCGTTGTCGTAAATCGTCCGGCAGAACGGGGCTGGCCGGACGCAGCCACGAGAACAGGCTCATAGCTGATACCGCAGGGTCAGGCTGCTTTGCAGGCGTTGGGCCTGGCGCAGGGATTCACGCAGGATGCGCCGGTCCAGATGATTGAGGCTGTCCGGATCGACCCGGTTGGAGTACGGCAGGTTTTCCCGGGTCTGCAGTTGATGCTGTTGCATGCGCGTCTGCTGGATGAAGTGATAGGCCTCTTCGTAAGCTGCGCCATCCAGCCGCTCGATGACTTCTTTATCGACTAACTGGCGGAAACGTTCGAGGGTGTTGTTCGCATCGATGCCGTTGGCCAGTGCCAGCAGGCGTGCGCCATCGACAAACGGCGTCAGGCCCTGGATCTTCAGGTCCAGCGTGGCTTTCTCGCCGTTCTTTTTCGTCAGCACGAATTCACGGAAACGCCCCACTGGCGGACGGTTGCGCAGGGCGTTCTCGGCCATCATGCGCTGGAACAATCGATTGTCGCCTACCTGATCGAGAATCCCCCGGCGCAATTGCTCGCAACCCTGTTCATCGCCCCAGACCACCCGCAGGTCGAAATAGATGCTGGAGCCCAGCAGGTTCTCCGGCGTTGCCTCGCGGATGAACGCGGCAAAGCGCCGGGCCCATTCGGCGCGGGACAAACACAGCTGCGGATTGCCGGCCATGACGTTGCCCTTGCACAGGGTGAAGCCGCATTGCGCCAGGCTGTTATTGATCTGCTGGGCGATGGGCAGCAACTTGCCGCGAATCTCCGCCGCATGGGCCGCATCCCGGGCTTCGAACAGAATGCCGTTGTCCTGATCGGTGTGCAGGGTCTGCTCGCGTCGGCCTTCGCTGCCGAAACACAGCCAACTGAACGGCACACCGGGGTCGCCTTTCTCGGCGAGGGTCAGTTCGATCACCCGGCACACGGTGTGATCGTTGAGCAGGGTGATGATGTGAGTGATTTGTGTCGAAGAGGCACCGTGAGCGAGCATGCGCTCCACCAGCTGGCCGATCTCGCCGCGCAGGGTCACCAGTTGTTCAACCCGCTGGGCGCTGCGGATGGTCCGCGCCAGGTGTACCAGATCGACCCGCTGCAGCGAAAACAGATCGCGCTCTGAAACCACGCCACACAATCGCTGATCCTTGACCAGGCAGACGTGGGCGATATGCCGTTCGGTCATGGCGATTGCCGCGTCGAAGGCGCTGTGATCCGGCGACAGATAGAACGGCGAGGGCGTCATGTGGCGTTCTATCGGTTCATTGAAGTCGCCGACACCTTCCGCCACCACATGCCGAAGGTCACGCAGGGTGAAAATCCCCAGCGGTGCCTTGTGTTCATCCACTGCGACGATGCTGCCGACCTGTTGTTCGTGCATCAGCTTCACCGCTTCGCGCAACGGCGTGGTCGGGCTGCAGGTGACTGGATGGCGCATGGCCAATTCGCCGAGGCGGGTGTTCAGCGAATACTGGGTGCCGAGGGTTTCCACGGCTTTCTGCTGGACCTGCTGGTTGACCTGATCCAGCAGGCTGCTGACCCCGCGCAGGGCGAAGTCGCGGAAGGTGTTGGAGAGGGCGAACAGCTTGATGAACGCCAGTTTGTTCAGTTGCAGGCAAAAGGTGTCTTCGCCGGCCAGGTGTTCGGTGCGGGTCGCCCGTTCGCCGAGCAGCGCGGCGAGGGGAAAACACTCGCCGGTGGTGATTTCAAACGTGGTTTCGGTGCCGCCCTTGGCCGTGTGCGGACGCTCGCCGACCACCCGGCCCTGCTTGACGATGTAGAAGTGTTCGACCGGCCCGTCGGCGGGTTTGATGATGCTCTCGCCCTGGCCGTAGAAACGCAGCTGGCATTGCTCCACCAGATAGGCGAGGTGGGCGTGTTCCATCTGATTGAAAGGGGGGAAGCGCTGGAGAAACTGCAATGTGCCCTGAATGTTCTGCAACACCGCGGTTTTCCCTGCCTGGGTGAAGGCGTCCGCTTTACTCATAACCATTACCGCAGTCTTTTTCGAATTGTTGTTATTGGATCGTTGCAGCCATGGTCGACTCCGGCGCGCAGGGTGCCCATTGGACGTAAGTCTAGGTTTGGCATGCCGTTGGGTAGTTTTCGGATATGCCCTACACAAACAGTCGGAAATTCTCGGGTTCGCCCCTTGGAAAAAAATCCGACGAAGTGCACATTGAAGCTCTGCCCAGCGATGTCTGACCACTGTGCCAGGGGATCGATTTTGAAAACGTAGAGAACGCCATGTCCGACCACGATATTTTGAGCGACGCCGAGCGGGAAGCGCTCAGCGCCGTCATGCTGGAACCCGACCTGCCGCCGCAGCGGGTACTGATCGTTGATGACGACAAGGACGCCCGCGAGCTGCTGTCGGAGATCCTGGCACTGGACGGCATTCGTTGCATGACGGCAGCCAGCGGCGAGTCCGCGCTGAAGATGATCGAGGAAAAACCTTCGATCGGCCTGGTGATCACCGATCTGCGGATGGGTCATGTCGACGGGCTGGACCTGATTCGTCAGGTGCGAGAGTCGGCGCGGGCGGCGATGCCGATCATCATTGTGTCCGGTGATGCCGACGTGAAGGATGCGATTGCGGCGATGCATTTGAGCGTGGTGGATTTTCTGCTCAAGCCGATTGATACGGCGAAGTTGCTGGGGTTGGTCAAACATGAGCTCGGCATAGAGCCTTAGTTGTTCCGGCACAAACAAAAAAAGCCCTGATCGAAAGATCAGGGCTTTTTCATGTCCGGCATCAACCGCAGGTTACAGGCCGTTGGCAGCCTTGAACTCGCGACGACGACGGTGCAGGACCGGCTCGGTGTAGCCGTTCGGCTGTTTGGTGCCTTCGATCACCAGTTCGACCGCCGCCTGGAAGGCGATGTTGCTGTCGAAGTTCGGCGCCAGCGGACGGTACAGCGCATCGTTGGCGTTCTGACGGTCCACCACCGGCGCCATGCGCTTGAGGCTTTCCATCACTTGCGCTTCGGTCACGATGCCGTGGCGCAGCCAGTTGGCGATGTGCTGGCTGGAGATACGCAGCGTTGCACGGTCTTCCATCAGGCCGACGTCGTTGATGTCCGGCACTTTCGAGCAACCCACGCCCTGGTCGATCCAGCGCACCACGTAACCGAGAATGCCCTGGGCGTTGTTGTCCAGTTCGTTCTTGATCTGTTCCGGCGTCCAGTTCGGGTTGACCGCCAGAGGGATGGTCAGGATGTCATCGACCGAAGCACGGGCACGTTTGGCCAGCTCGGCCTGACGGGCGAATACGTCGACCTTGTGGTAGTGCAGCGCGTGCAGCGCAGCGGCGGTCGGCGATGGAACCCAGGCAGTATTGGCACCGGCCAGCGGGTGAGCGATTTTCTGTTCGAGCATCGCTGCCATCAGGTCGGGCATCGCCCACATGCCTTTACCGATTTGCGCACGACCTTGCAGGCCGGTGCTCAGACCGATATCGACGTTCCAGTTCTCGTAGGCGCCGATCCACTTTTCAGCCTTCATGTCAGCCTTGCGCACCATCGGGCCGGCTTCCATGGAGGTGTGGATTTCGTCGCCGGTACGGTCGAGGAAGCCGGTGTTGATGAACACCACGCGCTCGCTGGCCGCCTGGATGCAGGCCTTGAGGTTGACCGTGGTACGGCGTTCCTCGTCCATGATCCCGACTTTCAGGGTGTTGCGCTTGAGGCCCAGCACGTCTTCGATGCGACCGAACAGTTCGTTGGTGAACGCCGCTTCTTCCGGGCCGTGCATCTTCGGTTTGACGATGTAGACGGAACCGGTACGGGTGTTCTTGCGCGAGGTGTTGCCGCTCAGGTTGTGCATCGCCGCCAGGCAAGTGACCAGACCGTCGAGGATGCCTTCCGGCACTTCGTTGCCGTGCTTGTCGAGGATCGCGTCGATGGTCATCAGGTGGCCGACGTTACGCACGAACAGCAGCGAGCGGCCGTGCAGGGTCAGTTCGCTGCCGTCGACCTTGGTGTAGGTACGATCCGGGTTCATGGTGCGGGTGAAAGTCTGGCCGCCCTTGGAAACGGATTCTGCCAGGTCGCCTTTCATCAGGCCGAGCCAGTTGCGGTAGATCACCACCTTGTCGTCGGCATCGACGGCGGCCACGGAGTCTTCGCAGTCCATGATGGTGGTCAGCGCCGCTTCCATCAGGATGTCTTTGACGCCGGCGGCGTCGGTCTGGCCGACCGGGGTGCTGGCGTCGATCTGGATTTCGAAATGCAGGCCGTTGTTCTTCAGCAGGATCGCGATCGGCGCATTGGCGTCGCCCTGGAAACCGATCAGCTGTGCATCGTTGCGCAGGCCGCTGTTGCTGCCGCCCTTGAGGGTGACGACCAGTTTGCCGTCAGCGATCTTGTAGCCGGTGGAATCGACGTGGGAGCCGGCCGCCAGTGGCGCCGCTTCGTCGAGGAACGCACGGGCGAAGGCGATGACTTTGTCGCCACGCACCTTGTTGTAGCCTTTGCCTTTTTCCGCGCCGCCGGCTTCGCTGATGGCGTCGGTGCCATACAGGGCGTCGTACAGCGAACCCCAGCGGGCGTTCGAGGCGTTGAGGGCGAAGCGGGCGTTCATCACCGGAACCACGAGTTGCGGGCCGGCGGTACGGGCGATTTCGTCATCGACGTTTTGCGTCGTTGCCTGGAAATCAGCCGCTTCTGGCAGCAGATAACCGATCTCTTGCAGGAAGGCTTTGTAGGCCACGGCGTCGTGCGGCTGACCGGCACGGGTCTGGTGCCAGCCATCGATACGGGCCTGGAAGTCATCGCGTTTGGCGAGTAGGGCTTTGTTCTTCGGCGCCAGGTCGTGAATGACCTTGTCGGCACCTTCCCAGAATTTGTCGGCGGTGAGGCCGGTACCGGGAATGGCTTCGTTGTTCACGAAGTCGAACAGGACTTTGGCGACCTGCAGGCCACCGACTTGAACGTGTTCAGTCATTGCTTGCCTCACTCTGCTCAGCTATTTCGCTTTTCAGCTCTTCAATTTGACAATGAAGCCTCTGGCCATTTAAACCACAAACCCCTCGACCAGTACATGCCATCGCTGGCGGCTGGGCTGGGACCAATCAACGGCTTGGGGGCCTTGCTGACGGGGCTTTCAGGGTTGCGAACGTGCCTTGGGCAGACATCGATCCAACGTTATGTAGTGCGCGCTGCGGCATACTACATGATGACTTGCGGTTGTGAAAATCAGACTAATTACGTCGTTCTGCGACCCCATGACGCATTGCGGTCACGGCGCGGAACGGGATGTTCTCAAAAAACCAATGGATTGTTCCAGCTAAATATCAAAAGTTGTACACATAAATACTATGCGTCTGCTATGGCCCCTCGTTTGCCGTCATCACGGCAGTGCCGGCCGGCTTGCCTATACTTGCTTTTCTATAACAAAAGTCATGACAAGAGGGCTGCGCCATGGATCACCTCGTACTCACCGTCTTCGCGCCGGACAAGCCCGGGCAGGTCGAGCGCATCGCCCAATGCATCGCCGAGCACGGCGGCAACTGGCTGGAAAGCCGCATGTCGCGCATGGCCGGGCAGTTCGCCGGGATTCTGCGGGTCGGTGTGCCGGCGGAGGCTTACGACGAATTAGTCGATGCCTTACAAGCGCTGTCGGCGCAGGGCATTCGCGTGCTGGTGGCCGAAAGCGGTATTGAACAGGCCTGCACCTGGAAACCGATTGCCATGGAACTGGTGGGCAATGATCGTCCGGGAATCGTGCGCGATATCACCCGATTGCTGAGCGAACAGGGCGTCAACCTCGAACGGCTGGTGACCGAGGTGCGCCCGGCACCGATGAGCAGCGAGCCACTGTTTCACGCCGAGGCGATTCTGGCGGTACCGCTGACTCTTTCACTGGACGTGCTGCAATCGCGCCTGGAAACCCTGGCCGACGACTTGATGGTGGAGTTGGTGCTGCGCACCGACTTGTGAGGACGGATCGGGTTATCCAGTTTAAACGTGCACCTGCCTGTGGATAACCTGTAGAGACTGCCTTCCAGGCCACGTCCGCCGTGGCTTGGCGATGATTGATCAAAAAAACGCCAGCATTCAGTGACTTGCGCACAAACGGCGGGGATCACGCTGTGGATAACCTTGGGAAGGAACGATACAGGCCACGAGAACCGTGGCCTGTGGAGGTTTGTGCGTTTTTTGATCAGCTGCGCCGGCGCAGACTTATCCACGCATCGACGCTGTACACCGCCAGACCGGCCCAGATAAACATGAAAGCGATCAGCGTGCTGGACGACAAATGCTCGCCGAACAGCAGCACGGCTTGCAGCAGCACCAGGGTCGGCGCCAGGTATTGCAGGAAACCGAGGGTGGTGTAAGGCAGGTGCCGGGCGGCGGCGTTGAAGCACACCAGCGGCACCAGCGTCACCGGACCGGCCGCCACCAACCACCAGGCTTCTGAAGTAGTCCAGAAGGCGGCCTGTGCACTGGTGGCGGTCGGATTGAACAGCAGCCATGCAAGGGCGATCGGCACCAGCATCCAGGTTTCCACCACCAGCCCCGGCAATGCCTTGACCGGCGCCTGCTTGCGGATCAGCCCGTAGAAGCCGAAGGTCAGTGCCAGCACCAGCGACACCCACGGCAGACTGCCCACCTGCCACACCTGCTGCGCAACGCCGACTGCCGCCAGACCGACCGCCAGCCACTGCATGCGGCGCAGGCGTTCGCCGAGGATCAGCATGCCCAGCAACACGTTCACCAGCGGGTTGATGTAGTAGCCGAGGCTCGCCTCAAGCATCCGCCCGTTGTTCACCGACCAGACGTAAGTCAGCCAGTTGGCCGCGATCAAGGTGCCGCTCAGCGCAAGAATCGCCAGGCGTTTCGGGTTGTCGCGCAGCTCCTGCCACCAGCCCGGATGTTTCCAGACCATCAACAGTAGCGCGCCGAACAACGCCGACCACAACACCCGGTGGATGATGATTTCCACCGCCGGTACTTCGGCGATGGCTTTGAAGTAGAGCGGGAACAGTCCCCAGATGATGTAGGCACTCAGGCCCAGAATGTACCCGCGACGCGGGTTGGCGGCTTGCATGCAGAATCCTTGCTTAGGCAGCTAACAAAGCAGCGATTGTACGGGCAGTTGTATAGACGTGTCGTGTCAGAAAAGCTTCAACGGCTCTTCATTCAACGCCGCCAGTTGCTCACGCAACGCCAGCACCTGATCGCCCCAATACCGTTCGCTGCCGAACCACGGAAAACTGCGAGGAAACGCCGGATCGTCCCAGCGTCGCGCCAGCCAGGCGCTGTAGTGCATCAGGCGCAGGGCGCGCAGCGGTTCGATCAGGGCCAGCTCCCGCGGGTCGAAATCGTGGAATTCGTTGTAGCCGTCCATCAATTCCGACAACTGTCCGAGACAATCCTGACGGTCGCCGGCGAGCATCATCCAGATGTCCTGCACCGCCGGGCCCATGCGGCAGTCGTCGAGGTCGACGATGTGGAACATCTCGTCGCGGCACATCATGTTGCCGGGGTGGCAGTCGCCGTGCATGCGGATGTTCCGGTGCGGCGTGGCGGCGTAAACGTCTTCCACACGCTTGAGCAGATCGCGGGCGACGGACTCGTAGGCCGGCAGCAGGCTTTTCGGAATGAAGTTGCCTTCCAGCAGTGTGGTCAGCGACGCATGGCCGAAGTTCTGCACAGCCAAAGCTTCACGGTGTTCGAACGGCCTGGTTTCGCCGACCGCGTGCATGCGCCCGAGCAACTGGCCGAGGCGATACAGTTGATCAAGATTGCCCGGCTCCGGCGCCCGGCCACCGCGACGGGGAAACAGGGTGAAACGGAAACCGGCGTGTTCGTGCAGGGTCTGGCCGTTGTGGATCAGTGGCGCCACCACCGGGATCTCGACGTCGGCCAGTTCGAAGGTGAACTGGTGTTCTTCGAGAATCGCTTCGTTGGTCCAGCGCTGCGGGCGATAGAACTTGGCGATCAGCGGCTCGGAGTCTTCGATGCCGACCTGATAGACGCGGTTTTCGTAACTGTTGAGCGCCAGAATGCGCGCATCGCTCAGGAAGCCGATGCTTTCGACGGCATCGAGCACGAGGTCTGGGGTGAGGGTTTCAAACGGGTGGGCCATGCTGACTCCTGCGCGCGGCAGGCTGCCGCGTCCGGCCCAGCATGGTAGCGCAGACGGGCTGTCTTGAGTGGGATCGTTCCCGTGCAAGGCACGGGAACGATCAGAGCGTTGCGGCATCAGGCGCCGACGATCCCGCCATCCTCACGGGTAATCGCCATCACCGAAGAGCGCGGCTTGCCGTTCGGCAAATGCTCGGGGAAGGTCGAACCGCCGTTCTCGCCCGGATGCTGGATCCCGACAAACAGGGTTTTCTGGTCTGGCGAGAAGCTGATCCCGGTGACTTCGCAGCCGATCGGCCCGACCATGAACCGGCGAATTTCGCCGGTCTTGGGATCGGCACAGAGCATCTGGTTGTTGCCCATCCCGGCAAAGTCCCCGGCGTTGCTCGAATCACCGTCGGTGAGAATCCACAGTCGGCCAGCCTTGTCGAAACCGAGGCCGTCCGGGCTGTTGAACATGTTCTGAGGAGTGATATTCGACGAGCCGCCCTTCGGCGTCCCGGCGTGCACGCTCGGGTTGCCGGCCACCACGAACAGATCCCAGCCGAAAGTCTTCGAGCCGTGATCGTCGCGGTCGGTGCGCCAGCGCAGAATCTGTCCGTAAACGTTTTTCTCGCGAGGGTTCGGGCCGCCCACCGGTTGCCCGTCTTCGCCGCGTTTGGCGTTGTTGGTCAGGGTGCAATAGACCTGGCCGTCTTTCGGGCTGACCACGATCCACTCCGGGCGATCCATACGCGTGGCGCCGACCACACTGGCCGCCAAGCGTGCATGAATCAGCACTTCGGCCTGATCAGCGAAACCACTGCTGGCGTCGATGCCGTTCTTGCCGTGGGTCAGTTCGATCCACTGGCCCTGGCCTTTCGGGTGGTCGGGGTTGCCGTCGCCGGCGTCGAACTTCGCCACGTACAGGGTGCCGTGATCGAGGATGTCGCGGTTGGCTTTGGCGTTGCGGTGATTGATGCGGTCGCGGCTGACGAACTTGTAGATGAACTCGCCGCGTTCGTCGTCGCCCATGTACACCACGGCGCGACCGTCGTCGGTCTCGGCCAGGGCGGCGTTTTCATGTTTGAAACGACCGAGGGCAGTACGTTTGACCGGGGTCGATTGCGGGTCGAACGGGTCGATTTCCACCACCCAGCCGTGACGGTTCAGCTCGTTCGGGTTCTTCGCCATGTCGAAGCGCGGATCGAACGGATGCCAGTTGATCTCGCGACTGGCGGCTGTCACGCCGTAGCGCTTCTGCGCCGGGTCGAACTGTTGCTGGGCGTTGCTGCTGCCGAAGCAGTCGGTGAAGTTCTCTTCGCAGGTCAGGTAAGTGCCCCACGGCGTCTTGCCGTTGGCGCAGTTCTGGAAGGTGCCGAGGACTTTCTTGCCGTGCTTGTCGGCGCTGGTTTTCATCAGCTCATGGCCGGCCGCCGGGCCGCTGATGCGCAGCGGCGAGTTGCCGTGGATGCGACGGTTGTAGCGCGAGCCCTGGACGAACTGCCACTGACCGTTCTTGCGTGCCACTTCGATCACCGACACACCTTCGCAGGCTAGGGCCTTGCGCACGTCTTCCGCCGACTGCGGCAGGCCGCCGTGGGGGTAGAGGTAGCGGTAGTTGGTGTATTCATTGTTGATCGCCATCAGCGCGCGATTTTTGTCGTCCGGGAAGGCGAACAGGCTCATGCCGTCGTTGTTGTCACCGAACTGCACTTCCTGTGCAGCCGCGGTGCCGTTACCGCTCGGGTCGAAGGCCGGACCGTTCTTGTGCAGGGGCTGGCCCCAGCTGATCAGCACCGATGACTTGTAGCCCTTGGGCAGGCTGATGACGTCGGTAGTGGCAGCCGGAATGCTGTCGAAGCCCAGCAGGCGGCTGTTGCCGGCGCTGACACCGGTGGCCAGCGCGCTACGGCTCAACAGGCTGCCGCCGAGGAACATCGCTGCGCCGCACAGTGCGCCGGCGCCGATGAAACCGCGACGGCTCATGCCGACCATTTTTTCCAGGTCAGTGGATTGGTTTTCTTCTAATAGGCTCACATCAGGCTCCCTGCTTGGTTTTGGCAGCCACCTTAATGAGAGGCGATGAAGCTTTTGTTGCAGGAACCCGCGCTAAAGCGGTGTGCCGATCAGCACATTGGACGGCGAGAACTGCACTTGTACCGGCTGGTCGACGGTCAGTTTGTGGGTGCGCAGGTGCAGCGGCTCAGCCAGGGCGCAGAGTGTCTGGCCATTGGGCAGAGCGATGCGCACTTCGCTGGGGCCGTCCTCGGCGTCGAGAATCGCTTCGAGGGTGCCTTCGAGAAGATTGTGACCAGATGTTGCGGCCTGTCCGTTGCCCAACAATTCAAGCCAGCCAGCCTTGATCAATGCCACCACTTCGGTGCCCGGTTGCAGCTCCAGATGCACGGTGCTGTCGTGGGTGATCTGCGCATCGATGCACAGGCCTTCGGCCAGTTCGAGACGGATCAGGTCATTGCGGCCCTGATGCTCGATGCTCACGACCTTGCCGTGCAATTGGTTGCGGGCGCTGGTCCGGAGCATCAAACGACCGAGCAGATCCAGATCGCTGGCGTCTTCGGCGGCTTCGAGCACCTGCGCCTGCAAGGCTTGCAGCTTCTGATAAAGACGCAGCACCCGTTCGCCTTCGCTGGACAATTTGGCGCCACCACCACCCTTGCCGCCGACAGCGCGCTCGACCAAGGGTTTCTGCGCCAGATTGTTCAGCTCATCGATGGCATCCCACGCCGCTTTGTAACTCAGGCCCGCGCTTTTTGCGGCGCGGGTGATTGAGCCCTGTTCGGCGATGTGTTGCAGCAGGGCGATGCGCTGCGGGCGGCGGACGATGTGCTGGGACAACAGGGAAGGCAAGGACATGTCAGGTGCTTTGTGCTGGGTTGATGGAGGAGGAAGTTGGCCGCTTGGCGCGTGCGAGTCAAGCCGCGTCGCCAGGTTTCGGTGTTCGGGCCAGGCAGTAGACGTCGACCCGCGTGGCGCCGGCGTCCACCAGCAGCCGGGCCAATGCCTGGGCGGTGGCGCCGGTGGTCAGCACATCATCCACCAAGGCGAGATGCCGGCCTTTTACATCAGCGTCCGGCACAAGGTTGAAGGCATTGCGCAGATTGCGTTTACGCGCCTTGGCATCGAGTGCCTGCTGGGCGCTGGTGTCCTGAATACGGCGCAGGACATGTTCTTCGCAGGGCAAATCCAGTTGCTTGCCGAGCCACCGCGCCAGCATGGCTGCCTGATTGAATCCGCGCTGCCGCAGGCGTTTGTTCGCCAATGGCACTGGCAACAAGGCGTCCGGGCGAGGCAGGCCCTCGTCGAAGCGATGTTGCAGGAATTGCCCGAGAACCTCGCCCAACAGGCGGCCAAGCGGCCATTTTGCGTTGTGCTTGAACCGGGTGATCAGGCTGTCCACCGGGAAGCCGTAGGACCACGGCACTACCACTTGTTCGAAGGCGGGCGGATCTTTCAGGCAGCCGCCGCATGTCAGGCCTGCTGCGGGCAGCGGCAATGCGCAAGTCATGCATTGATCGCCAAGCCAGGGCAGGTCGGTTTCGCAGGCTACGCAGAGAGGTGTTTCAGTTTCCGCCGGCTCATCGCAAATCAAACAGTGCTGGTTGTTATTTAACCAGATGTAAACCGGTCTATCTTGATGTGGTTGACAGTGCATGACTCTTCCTTAAATATGCCGAACATCCGTGTCGTGCCTGTGGGTATCCCGTTTCCCCAGGCGCAAGCCAAGCATAACCAAGGAATCGCCCATGAGCGCCAGCACCACTGCCACCCTGCGTCACGACTGGACTTTGGCGGAAGTCAAAGCACTCTTCGTTCAGCCTTTCAACGACTTGCTGTTCCAGGCGCAGACGGTGCACCGCGCGCATTTCGACGCCAACCGGGTCCAGGTTTCCACCCTGCTGTCGATCAAGACCGGCGCCTGCCCGGAAGATTGCAAATACTGTCCGCAGTCCGGTCACTACAACACCGGTCTGGAAAAAGAAAAGCTGATGGAAGTGCAGAAAGTCCTCGAAGAGGCTGCCCGCGCCAAGGCCATCGGTTCGACCCGTTTCTGCATGGGGGCGGCGTGGAAACATCCGTCGGCCAAGGACATGCCGTACGTGTTGAAAATGGTCGAAGGCGTGAAAGCCATGGGCCTGGAAACCTGCATGACCCTCGGTCGTCTCGATCAGGATCAGACCGAAGCGCTGGCCAAGGCCGGCCTCGACTACTACAACCACAACCTCGACACCTCGCCGGAGTTCTACGGCAGCATCATCACCACTCGCACCTACAGTGAGCGTCTGCAGACCCTGGCCTACGTGCGCGATGCCGGCATGAAAATCTGCTCCGGCGGCATTCTGGGCATGGGTGAGTCCCTCGATGACCGCGCGAACCTGCTGATCCAGCTGGCCAACCTGCCGGAGCACCCGGAATCGGTGCCGATCAACATGCTGGTGAAAGTGGCCGGCACGCCGCTGGAAAACGCTGACGACGTCGATCCGTTCGACTTCATCCGCATGCTCGCCGTGGCGCGCATCCTCATGCCGCAATCCCACGTGCGCCTGTCCGCTGGCCGCGAGGCGATGAACGAGCAGATGCAGGCCCTGGCGTTCTTCGCCGGCGCCAACTCGATTTTCTACGGCGACAAACTGCTGACCACCGCCAACCCGCAGGCCGACAAGGACATGCAGCTGTTTGCACGTCTGGGCATTCAGCCGGAAGCCCGTGAAGAGCACGCCGACGAAGTGCATCAGGCCGCCATCGAGCAGGCGCTGGTGGAGCAGAAGAGCAGCGAGCAGTTCTACAACGCGGCGGTCTGATCGCCCGTTCTTTCAGGCGCTGCCTCGTGCAGCGCCTGCTGATTCATTTGCCACCCGTGAGGCTTGCATGTCTTTCGATCTCGCCGCACGCCTTGCTGCCCGTCGTGCCGAAAATCTCTATCGCCAACGCCCGCTGCTTGAAAGCCCACAAGGGCCGGAAGTGGTGGTCGACGGTCAGCCGTTGCTGGCGTTCTGCAACAACGATTACTTGGGCCTGGCCAATCATCCGCAAGTGATCGAAGCCTGGCGCGCCGGTGCCTCCAAGTGGGGTGTTGGCGGCGGTGCTTCGCATCTGGTGATCGGCCACAGCGGCCCGCATCACGCACTGGAAGAAGCTTTGGCCGACCTCACCGGACGGCCCCGCGCGCTGTTGTTCACCACCGGCTACATGGCCAACCTCGGCGCGGTCACGGCACTGGTCGGGCAGGGCGATACGGTGCTGGAAGACCGGCTCAATCATGCGTCGTTGCTGGATGCCGGATTGTTGTCCGGTGCGCGCTTCAATCGCTATCTGCACAACGACGCCGATAGCCTCGCCAAGCGTCTGGAGAAAGCCACCGGCAATACGCTGGTGGTCACCGACGGCGTGTTCAGCATGGACGGCGATCTCGCCGATCTGCCGGCGCTGGCCCGGGAAGCCAAGGCCAAAGGCGCTTGGTTGATGGTCGATGACGCCCACGGTTTCGGTCCGCTGGGCGCGAACGGTGGCGGGATCGTCGAGCATTTCGGTCTGAGCCAGGAGGATGTGCCGGTGCTGGTTGGCACTCTTGGCAAAGCGTTCGGCACGGCGGGCGCGTTTGTCGCCGGCAGTGAAGAGTTGATCGAAAGCCTGATTCAGTTCGCCCGACCGTACATCTACACCACCAGCCAGCCGCCGGCGCTGGCCTGCGCGACGCTGAAAAGTCTGGAGTTGCTGCGCAGCGAACACTGGCGCCGCGAGCATCTGCAGACGTTGATCCGCCAGTTCCGCCATGGCGCCGAACAGATCGGACTGGAACTGATGGACAGCTTTACGCCTATCCAGCCGATCATGATTGGCGATGCCGGTCGCGCCGTGCGTTTGTCGCAGATGCTGCGCGAGCGGGGGCTGATGGTCACTGCGATCCGTCCGCCGACCGTGCCTGCCGGCAGTGCGCGACTGCGGGTCACCCTGACCGCAGCACACAGCGAGGCGCAGGTGCAACTATTGTTAGAAGGACTGGCCGATTGCTTTGCCCAATTGAAGTCGGAGCCAAGCCATGCGTGATCGACTGATTCTGCTCCCCGGCTGGGGCCTCGGAGTTTCTCCGTTGGAGCCGTTGGCGGCGGCGCTGCGTGGGCTCGACGAACACCTGACGGTGGAAATCGAACCGTTGCCGGAGCTGGAGTCCAGCGATCCTGCAGACTGGCTCGATGAACTCGATGAGCGCATTCCCCAGGATGTCTGGCTCGGTGGCTGGTCGCTGGGCGGGATGCTGGCTTCAGAACTGGCGGCGCGGCGTGGTGAACATTGCTGCGGCTTGCTGACGCTGGCGAGCAATCCTTCTTTTGTTGCCCATGAACAATGGCCGAGCGCGATGCCGGCGGAAACCTTCGATGCGTTTCTGGCCGGTTGCAGTGCTGATCCGCGTCAGACCCTCAAGCGTTTTTCGTTGTTGTGCGCTCAGGGTGCGCAAGACTCTCGCGGCTTGTCGCGACTGTTGCTGGGCGGTGCGCCGAATACTTCACCGATCGCCTTGATGGCTGGTCTGGAGTTGTTGGCGCAGATCGATACGCGCAATGCCTTGCAGGTGTTTCGAGGTCCGCAATTGCATCTGTTTGCCGGGCTGGACGGGCTGGTGCCGGCGGAAGCTGCGGGCGAGTTGTTCGCGTTGCTGGCAGATGTCGAGGTCGGGCTGATCGAGCAGGCCAGCCATGGGTTTCTTCTGGAAGACCCCCACGGTGTGGCCGGTGCGATCCAGGCGTTTTTAAGTGAGTGTGGTGATGACTGATTTGTCTCTCGCGGCGCTGCCCGGCGGCTTGCCTGACAAGCGCCAGGTAGCGGCTTCCTTTTCCCGTGCAGCGGCCAGCTACGACAGTGTCGCCGAGTTACAGCGTGATGTTGGTACGCAGTTGTTGAATCGCTTGCCGATGGATTTTCTGCCGCCGCGCTGGCTGGATCTCGGCTGTGGCACCGGTTATTTCACAAGAGCGCTGGCCGAACGTTTTGCAGGAAACGAAGGGCTGGCGCTGGACATTGCCGAAGGCATGCTCAATCACGCCCGGCCGTTGGGTGGTGCCACACACTTTATTGCCGGCGATGCCGAACGCTTGCCGTTGCAGGATTCGACCTGCGATCTGATCTTCTCCAGCCTTGCCGTGCAGTGGTGTGCGGACTTCGAATCGGTGCTCGGCGAAGCCTTTCGGGTGCTGAAACCGGGGGGGATTTTCGCGTTTGCTAGTCTTTGTGTAGGGACGCTGTACGAACTGCGCGATAGCTGGCGTCAGGTCGATGGCCTGGTGCACGTCAACCGCTTCCGCGAGTTCGCCCGCTACGAACAATTGTGCGCAGCCAGTGGTTTGCGCACGGTCAGTCTGGAGAATCAGCCGCATGTGCTGCATTACCCGGATGTGCGCAGTCTGACGCATGAGCTCAAGGCGTTGGGCGCGCATAACCTGAATCCCGGTCGGCCGGGTGGATTGACCGGGCGTGCTCGGATTCTGGGTCTGGTCGAGGCTTACGAGCAGTTCCGTCAGCAACAAGGCTTGCCGGCGACTTATCAGGTGGTCTACGCCGTGTTGGAGAAACCCTTATGAGCGCAGCCTATTTCATCACCGGAACCGACACTGACGTCGGCAAGACCACCGTTGCTGCCGGGTTGCTGCATGCCGCCAGATCAGCAGGGTTGAGCACGGCGGCGGGTAAACCGGTGGCGTCCGGTTGTGTCGTGACGCCCAAAGGCCTGCGCAACTCTGATGCCCTGGCATTGCAGGCCGAGTGCTCTTTGCCGCTGACTTATCAGCAGGTCAATCCGGTAGCGTTCGAACCGGCGATCGCGCCGCATCTGGCGGCGCGAGAGGCCGGTGTGGCGCTGACCGTGCAATCGTTGCTGGGGCCGATGCGCGAGATTCTGGCCATGAACGCCGACTTCACATTGATTGAAGGCGCGGGCGGCTGGCGGGTGCCGTTGGCGGATCAGGACAATCTGTCGGATCTGGCGATTGCGTTGCAGCTGCCAGTGATTCTGGTGGTGGGCGTGCGCCTTGGGTGTATCAGCCATGCTTTGCTGACGGCCGAGGCGATTGCCCGAGACGGACTGCAACTGGCGGGATGGGTGGCGAACATCATTGATCCGAAGACATCACGACTTGAGGAAAACCTGGCGACGCTGGCCGAGCGGATTCCGGCGCCGTGTCTGGGACGAGTGCCGAAACTCAAGGCCGTCAGCGCCGAGACGGTCGCCGATCATTTGCAACTGGATCTGCTCGACTGATTTTGGCTATGACAAGGCACTGTGCCATTAGTGTTTTTGACGGGTGTTTTTCTGACGCCTCTGGTTCAATGGCACCCATTGATCCTTCCCAAGGATGAGAGCTCCCATGGAAATCTCCGGAAACACAGCTTTTTATGCAGGTCTGAGCACCATTCAGACCGGGCAGAACCGCGTCGATCAGGCCGCCAGCCAGATCGCCAACAACACCATCGAGCGCTCGGTCACCAGCCAGTCTTCCGAGGCCCAGATCGATCGCCTGCGCGGTGTGGATCGCAGCCAGCAAATGGATCCGGGCAGCGCCATGGCCGAGATGGCCCAGGGCAAGTTTCAAGTGGAACTGGGCACGAAAGTCGCCAAGGCATCCGATGAAATGCTCGGTACGATCATCGATACGTTCGCCTGATTTTCTGATATCCGCTGAGCCAGACGCCGCGACTGTTCGCGGCGTTTTTCGTTGTAAGTCCTTCTCCCTCAACTAATCTTTTTTCATTGCACATGGCTCGTCCGGGCGCATGTCGTGGTGCTGTGTCCGGCGTTCGGAAAATGTGATGACGAATGGCAAAAGAACGACGCTTGACAAGATTTCGGCGTAAACGTATGTTTCAAACAACTGTTTGACCGTCACAACAAATCAATGCGGTCGTTCATTCCCGGTTACATCAGCAGAGGTTTATCGCTATGCCTGACTACAAGGCCCCCTTGCGTGATATTCGCTTCGTTCGTGACGAACTGCTCGGCTACGAAGCGCACTATCAGAGCCTTCCAGCGTGCGCAGAGGCAACGCCGGACATGGTTGACGCCATTCTCGAAGAGGGCGCCAAGTTTTGTGAGCAGGTGCTGGCACCGCTGAACCGCGTGGGCGACATCGAAGGTTGCACCTGGAGCGAGTCCGGTGTGAAAACCCCGACTGGCTTCAAAGAGGCCTACAAGCAATTCGTGGAAGGCGGCTGGCCAAGCCTGGCCCATGACGTCGAGCACGGCGGTCAGGGCCTGCCTGAGTCGCTGGGCCTGGCTGTAAGCGAAATGGTCGGTGAAGCCAACTGGTCGTGGGGCATGTACCCGGGCCTGTCGCACGGTGCGATGAACACCATTTCCGAGCACGGCACCCCAGAGCAGCAGGAAGCCTATCTGACCAAGCTGGTCTCCGGCGAATGGACCGGCACCATGTGCCTGACCGAGCCGCACTGCGGCACCGACCTGGGCATGCTGCGCACCAAGGCCGAACCTCAGGCCGACGGTTCCTACAAAGTCTCCGGCACCAAGATCTTCATCTCGGCCGGTGAACACGACATGGCCGACAACATCGTCCACATCGTACTGGCCCGCCTGCCGGATGCACCGGCCGGCACCAAAGGCATTTCCCTGTTCATCGTTCCGAAGTTCCTGCCGAACGCAGACGGCACTGTGGGCGCTCGCAACGCGGTGAGCTGCGGTTCGCTGGAACACAAGATGGGCATCCACGGCAACGCCACTTGCGTGATGAACTTCGACGGCGCGACCGGTTTCCTGATCGGCCCGGCGAACAAAGGCCTGAACTGCATGTTCACCTTCATGAACACCGCACGTCTGGGTACCGCGCTGCAAGGTCTGGCCCACGCCGAAATCGGCTTCCAGGGCGGCCTGAAATACGCTCGCGACCGTCTGCAAATGCGCTCCCTGACTGGCCCGAAAGCGCCGGACAAAGCCGCTGACCCGATCATCGTGCACCCAGATGTACGCCGTATGCTGTTGACCATGAAGGCATTCGCCGAAGGCAACCGTGCAATGGTTTACTTCACCGCGAAACAGGTCGACATCGTCAAATACGGCGTGGACGAAGAAGAGAAGAAGAAAGCCGACGCACTGCTGGCCTTCATGACTCCGATCGCCAAGGCGTTCATGACCGAAGTCGGTTTCGAATCCGCCAACCACGGCGTGCAGATCTACGGCGGCCACGGCTTCATCGCCGAGTGGGGCATGGAGCAGAACGTTCGCGACAGCCGCATCTCGATGCTGTACGAAGGCACCACCGGCATCCAGGCACTCGACCTGCTGGGCCGTAAAGTGCTGATGACTCAAGGCGAGGCTCTGAAAGGCTTCACCAAGATCGTCCACAAGTTCTGCCAGAACAACGAAGGCAACGAAGCCGTCAAGGAATTCGTCGCCCCGTTGGCTGCACTGAACAAAGAGTGGGGCGAGCTGACCATGAAGGTCGGTATGGCCGCCATGAAAGACCGCGAAGAAGTCGGCGCGGCTTCCGTGGACTACCTGATGTACTCCGGTTACGCCTGCCTGGCCTACTTCTGGGCTGACATGGCGCGTCTGGCTGCTGAAAAACTGGCTGCCGGTACCACCGACGAGGCCTTCTACACCGCCAAGCTGCAAACCGCGCGCTTCTACTTCCAGCGCATCCTGCCGCGTACCCGTACGCACGTGGCAACCATGCTGTCGGGCGCCAACAACCTGATGGACATGAAGGAAGAAAACTTCTCGCTGGGCTACTAAGCCTTTACGCGGTCGTTCTGAAAACCGCTGCGCCTTCGGGGGCAGCGGTTTTTTTGTGCCCGGATTTCCCCAATCCCGGGGCTGATTCCCCAGCATCGACGACGGCTTTGCTCAGCCGATCCGCTGTCCTGATTGATTCAAGATGTTTCCAGAAGAGTGGCCAATTAATTGCACTGCCCGAATTACCGGTGCTAACCAGAACTGCCTGCTCAAAGAAGCATGACGCCCGGCACTTAACAACAACAGTCAGGGTGAAGCCTATGAACATCAGTCGACTCGCTCGTTTGACCTTCTGGTTACCCATCGCGCTGTCAGTCCACAGCGCATGGGCCGCCGACCCCGCCGAAGTCGATCCTCCCGTGCCCGAGGTTCCGTCGCTGCAGTCGTTGCGCGGGATGGTGCCTCCCGATCCGTCCGGAACCGAAGGCGGGCGCAAGGTCGACTTGATGACCGACTACGTGCTCAACCGCTCTGCCGCGATCCTGTTGGGCAAGGCATTGTTCTGGGACATGGAGATCGGCAGCGACGGCGCAACGGCGTGCGCATCCTGCCACTACCATGCCGGCGTCGATCACCGCATCACCAACCAGATCAACCCCGGCCAGGCCAACACCAACGCCAACGTCGCGTCGATTTTCAACAAGCCGTTTGTGGCCTCTGACATTCCCGGTGATGTGGCGACCTACTCAACGTTGTCCGGCGGCAAGGGCGGGCCGAACTACACGCTGAAAAAAACCGACTTTCCGACTCATGTGCTGAACAATCCGCTGGAGCGCAACTCGCCGATCGTTTTCTCGACTGACGATGTGGTTGGCTCGCAAGGTGTGTTCGATGCCAACTTCGTCAAACCCAATCAGCCGCGGTTCGACAAATGCACCCAGCAGCCGGACGGCCTGTTTCAGGTCGGTGGCATAAACGTTCGCCGCAGCACCGGACGCAATGCGCCTTCGGTGATAAACGCTGCGTTCAACGTGCGCAACTTCTGGGACGGTCGGGCCAACAACGTGTTCAACGGATTTTCGCCGTTCGGCAATCGCGATCCGGATGCGGGGATCTACGTGACCAGCGAACGCAGCACGGTCGCGACCAAAGTCAGGCTGGCGCTCAACGATGCTTCCGCCGCCTCGCAAGCTGTCGGCCCGCCCGGCAGCCCGGTGGAAATGTCCTGCGGTGGCCGTACCTTTGCCGACATCGGTCGCAGGATGCTCGACACGCTGATGCTCAAGCAGCAACGGATCTCGTCCAGCGATTCAGTGCTCGGCCCAGTGTCCGGTGCGCGGCGTCCGACTTATCGCGAACTGATCAAGAATGCCTTCCAGCCCCGGCTGTGGAACGCCACGCAAAATGTGTTGGTGGGCGGCGCGCCGTACACCCAGATGGAAGCCAACTTCCCGCTGTTCTTCGGCCTGGCGATCCAGATGTATGAAGCCACGCTGGTCTCCGATCAGGCGCCGATCGATGCCTACCTGCAAGGCGATCACACCGCGATGAACGCGCAGCAGGTCGAGGGCATGAACCTGTTCCTCGGCAAGGGCAAATGCGTCAATTGCCACGGCGGGCCGGAGTTGACCAACGCGGCGAGTCGCTTGCTGATGCACCCGCGTGAGCGTATCGAACGGATGGTGATGGCCGACAATCTGACCACTCTGTACGACAACGGCTTCTACAACACCGGCGTGCGGCCAACTTCCGAAGATCTGGCCCTCGGTGGCGCGGATGCCTGGGGTAATCCGTGGTCGTTCACCCGCCAGTACAACACGGTGTTGCAGGGTGGAAAATCAGTCGATCCGCTGGATGTCGACGTGTGCACCTTCGAGGCGCCGCTGAGTGCAGCGATTCCGTGCGATGCCACGCTCAAGCCGAATGTCGGGTTCCGCGATTCAGTCGACGGCGCATTCAAGACCCCGACCCTGCGCAACATTGCCTTGACCGGCCCGTACTTCCACAACGGCAGTCGCGCCACGCTCAAGCAGGTCATGGAGTTCTACAACCGTGGCGGCGACCGGCGCGGCGAGGATGCCAACAACACCAGCGGTTTCGAGCACCCGGCGGTGAATCAGCACAACACCTCCAACCTCGACCCGGACATGACGGCGCTGAACCTGACGCCTGATGAAATCGACGCGCTGGTGAAATTCATGGAGGTCGGCCTGACCGATCCGCGCGTCGCCTGGGAACGGGCACCTTTCGATCATCCGTCGCTGGTCATTCCGCAGGGCCACGTCGGTGATGAAAATGCCGTGACCCAGCGCCCGGCCAGTCCGAAAGTCACGACCCGTCAGGCAACGGATGCGGTGCTCAATCTCAAGCCTTATGGCGCTGAAGGCCGGCCGGCGGCGGAGGGCCCATTGCAGCCGTTCTACAACGATCTTTGAGTAGAAATGATCGTCATGGCCATCAAACATGATGGCCATGACGGAAGTTTCATGTTTGTCAGGGAAAAAACCTTGATTGAAGGCTCAGAAACCAAGGGATTCGGCCGTTAAAGAGACAACCTGTGATCTGGATCACATTGTGTGTGCGTAACTGGCCACATTGCAGGCACAATGCCATCTCTTTGCCAAGACGGTCGGAGCTTTACCCTTGCCGCGTTCTTCCGCTGTACGTTTCAGTCATTTCATACCTTCACTGCTGTTGTTGCTTGCGGGGTTGGCGGCTGCGTACGTCAAAGACCTCAACGTGTTCTTCACCTCGCTGTTCAACGTGTTGCCAACCCTGGTGCTGTTGCTCGGCGGGTCGTATTGCGCGGTTTACCGACGCCAGCGCGAACTGTTTCTGATGGTCACGGTGTACATCGCCTACTTCCTGCTCGACACCCAGACCGACTATTACCGCGACAACGGCAAGGTGCGCGAAGACGCGGCCGTGGTGTTCCATCTGGTGTGTCTGCTGCTGCCCTTGTTGTTTGGTCTGTTCGCCGCGTGGCAGGAGCGTACGCACCTGTTTCAGGACATGGTGGCGCGATTTGCCGTACTGCTGGCCTTTGGCAGTGTGGCGCTGGGGCTTGAGCAAAGTTATCCGCAGGCGTTGCTGATGTGGCTCTCGGAGATTCGCTGGCCGGCGCTGCACGGCGCGTGGATGAGCCTGATCCAGATGTCTTACCCGGTATTCCTTTCAGCATTCTTGCTGTTGGCCTGGCAGTACTGGCGCAACCCGCGTCCGCTGCACGCGGCACAACTGGTGGGGTTGCTCGGGGTGTTCTGGATGCTGCCGAAAACTTTCATCCTGCCGTTCACCCTGAACATCATGTGCAGCCAGGTGATGCTGATGATTGCGGCGGCCGTAGCGCATGAGGCTTATCAAATGGCCTTCCGTGACGAGCTCACCGGTCTGCCGGGCCGTCGCGCACTCAACGAGCGCATGCAGCGGCTGGGTCGCAACTATGTGCTGGCGATGAGCGACGTTGATCACTTCAAGAAATTCAACGACACCCATGGTCACGACGTGGGTGACCAGGTTCTGCGACTGGTGGCCAGCAAACTGTCCAAAATCAGCGGTGGGGGTAGGGCCTATCGTTACGGCGGCGAGGAATTCGCCCTGGTGTTTGCAGGCAAGACCCTTGAAGAGTGCATGCCGCACCTGGAAGTCATCCGCGAGTCGATTGCGTCCTACAATATCCAGCTGCGCAATCAGGAAAACCGCCCGCAGGACGATCAACAGGGGCGTCAGCGACGAGGCGGCTCCGGTGCGTCCAGCGTATCGGTCACGGTCAGTATCGGTGTCGCCGAACGGGTCGAGCAGCGCACCCCGGAAGACGTGCTCAAGTCCGCCGACCAGGCGCTCTACGCCGCCAAGGGCGCGGGTCGCAACTGCGTGATGGCGTTCGGTCAGAACCGCCGTGGTGCGGTGCGCATGGACAGCGCCGCAGGTTGAGTGATGACGGCGCATTCAGCGTCTGGACAGTGATTGTGGGGCAGGGTGGCCGGCAGTAGGTTGAAACGATCTGCTGACGGAGAAGCCACCATGCCCGAGTACAAAGCTCCCCTGCGCGACATGCGCTTTCTGATCGACCACGTCTTCGACTTTCACACTCAGTACGCGGCCCTCGGCGCCCACGACGCGAGCCCGGACATGGTCAACGCGATCCTCGACGAGGGTGCGAAGTTCTGTGAAAACGTTCTGGCACCGCTCAATCGCAGCGGCGACGAAGAAGGCTGCCATTTCGACAACGGCGTAGTGACAACGCCAGCAGGCTTCAAGCAAGCCTTCGCACAATACGTGGAAGGTGGCTGGCACGGTCTGGCGGCAGACCCGACCTATGGTGGCCAGGGCCTGCCGAGTTCGCTGGGGCTGGTGATCAGCGAAATGGTCGCTTCCAGCAACACCTCCTGGGGCATGTACCCGGGCCTGACCCACGGCGCGATGTCAGCGATCCACGCTCATGGCACCGAAGAACAGAAAAACACCTATCTGCGCAAACTCACCGCCGGTCAGTGGACCGGCACCATGTGCCTGACCGAAGCCCATTGTGGCACCGACCTGGGCATCATCAAGACCCGCGCCGTGCCTCGGGCCGACGGCAGTTATGCGGTCACCGGCAGCAAGATTTTCATCTCCGCCGGCGAGCACGACCTGAGCGACAACATCATTCATCTGGTGCTGGCCAAACTGCCGGACGCCCCGGCGGGCACCAAAGGCATTTCGCTGTTTATCGTGCCGAAATTCCTCCCGGATGCAGCCGGCGAGGCGGGGGAACGCAATGGTGTTTCCTGCGGTTCGATCGAACACAAGATGGGCATCAAGGCCTCGGCCACCTGTGTGCTGAACTTCGATGACGCCAAAGGCTTCCTGATCGGCGAACCGAACAAAGGCCTCAACTGCATGTTCACCATGATGAACCACGCGCGCCTCGGCACCGGGATGCAGGGCCTGTGTCTGGGCGAGGCAAGTTTCCAGGGCGCAATCAAATACGCCAACGACCGCTTGCAGATGCGCGCCCTGACCGGCGCCAAAGCTCCGGATAAACCGGCCGACCCGATCATCGTCCATCCGGACGTACGACGCATGCTGCTGACCATGAAAGCCTTCAACGAGGGCAACCGTGCGCTGACCTATTTCACTGCGCAGATGCTCGACGTCGCGCACCTGAGTCCGGATGCCGAGGCGCGTCAGGAGGCCGAAGATCTGCTGGCGTTCCTTACCCCGATCTGCAAGGCGTTCATGACCGACACCGGGCTGGAGGTGACCAACCACGGCATGCAGGTGTTCGGTGGCCACGGTTTCATCCGTGAGTGGGGCATGGAGCAACTGGTTCGCGACTGCCGGATTGCACCGATCTACGAAGGCACCAACGGCATTCAGGCGCTGGATCTGCTGGGGCGCAAAGTCCTTGGCAGCCAGGGCAAGCTGCTGCGCAACTTCACCAAAATCGTCCACAAATTCTGTGCGGCGAATGCCGGGCATGCGCAACTGGGCGGGTTTGTGACGCAGCTTGATGGCCTCAATCAGCAGTGGGGCGAATTGACCATGCAAGTCGGCATGGCAGCGATGAAGAACCCGGATGAGGTCGGCGCCGCGTCGGTGGATTACCTGATGTACAGCGGTTACATCGTCCTCGGCTATTTGTGGCTGCGTATGGCGCTGGTCGCCCAGGCACAGTTGGAGTCGGGCGAGGGTGATGGCGATTTCTACCAGGGCAAACTGGCGACGTGCGAGTTTTACTTCAAGCGGCTGTTGCCGCGTACCGCTGCGCATCGTGCGGCCATTGAGGCAGGCAGTGATTGCCTGATGAAACTGCCGGCGCAATTGTTCTCGCTGTAACACGCCACTGTTAAACAAAAGAGCCCGCTGATTGCGGGCTTCTTTTTGGGTACAAGGCGGTGACTAAAAATAACAAAACAGTCATGGCCTGACCCTATGTGTCGCAAAAGTTGTTGGGTTACACTCCAGCTCAACGAAATCACCCTTCCACGAATCACCTGTTTAGATCTTTGCGAGGTTTGCCATGGCTGACTACAAAGCGCCGCTGCGCGATATGCGCTTCGTCCTCAATGAAGTGTTCGAAGTCGCCAAACTCTGGGCTGAACTGCCGGCCCTGGCCGAGACCGTCGACGCGGAAACCGTTGAAGCCATTCTCGAAGAGGCCGGCAAGGTCACCAGCAAAAGCATCGCGCCCCTGAGCCGCGCGGCCGACGAAGAGGGTTGCCACTGGGCCGACGGTGCCGTCACCACGCCGGCCGGTTTCCCACAGGCCTATCAGACTTATGCCGAAGGCGGCTGGGTTGGCGTTGGTGGTGATCCTGAATACGGCGGCATGGGCATGCCCAAAGCCGTCTCGGCTCAGGTCGAAGAGATGGTCAACTCCGCAAGCCTGTCCTTCGGTCTGTACCCGATGCTGACGGCCGGCGCCTGCCTGTCGATCAACGCCCACGCCAGCGAAGAGCTGAAAGCCGCTTACCTGCCGAACATGTACGCCGGCGTCTGGGCCGGTTCCATGTGCCTGACCGAGCCGCATGCCGGTACCGACCTGGGCATCATCCGCACCAAGGCCGAACCTCAGGCTGACGGTTCCTACAAGGTCAGCGGCACCAAGATTTTCATCACCGGCGGCGAGCACGACCTGACCGAAAACATCATCCACCTGGTGCTGGCCAAGCTGCCGGACGCACCGGCGGGGCCGAAAGGCATTTCGCTGTTCCTGGTGCCGAAGTTCATGGTCAATGCCGATGGCAGCCTGGGTGCGCGCAACCCGGCGAACTGCGGTTCGATCGAACACAAGATGGGCATCCAGGCCTCCGCTACCTGCGTGATGAACTTCGACGAAGCCGTGGGTTACTTGGTCGGCGAGCCGAACAAGGGTCTGGCCGCGATGTTCACCATGATGAACTACGAGCGTCTGGGTGTTGGTATCCAGGGGCTGGCCACCGGCGAGCGCTCGTACCAGAACGCCCTCGAATACGCCCGTGATCGTCTGCAAAGCCGTTCGCCGACCGGCGCGCAGAACAAGGACAAGGTGGCCGATCCGATCATCGTTCACCCGGACGTGCGTCGCATGCTGCTGACCATGAAAGCCTCGAACGAAGGCGGTCGTGCGTTCTCCACCTACGTGGCGATGCAGCTCGATACCGCCAAGTTCAGCGAAGACGCCGCCACCCGCAAACGTGCGGAAGATCTGGTTGCCTTGCTGACGCCAGTAGCCAAGGCGTTTCTGACCGATCTGGGTCTGGAAACCACGGTCCACGGCCAGCAGATCTTCGGCGGCCACGGCTACATCCGCGAGTGGGGCCAGGAGCAATTGGTGCGTGACGTGCGCATCACCCAGATCTACGAAGGCACCAACGGCATCCAGGCGCTGGACCTGGTGGGTCGCAAGATCGTCGGCAGCGGCGGCGCGTTCTACAAGTTGTTCGCCGACGAGATCCGCCATTTCACCGCCACTGCCAGTGCTGATCTGGGCGAGTTCACCAAGCCGCTGAATGACGCCGTCGACAACCTCGACGAACTGACCTCGTGGCTGCTGGACCGGGCGAAAACCAACCCGAACGAAATCGGTGCGGCGTCGGTCGAGTATCTGCAAGCCTTCGGCTACACCGCTTACGCCTACATGTGGGCGTTGATGGCCAAGGCATCGCTGGGCAAAGAAGCGCAGGATGATTTCTACGCCAGCAAGCTCGGCACGGCGCGCTTCTATTTCGCCCGTCTGCTGCCACGGATTCACTCGCTGAGCGCGTCGGTGAAGGCTGGCAGCGAATCGCTGTTCCTGCTGGATGCTGCGCAGTTCTGATGATGTAACGTCATGTAAGCGATCTCTTACATGACGTGCTGCTGTTCTCCCATAGGCGTAGATTGGATCCAGAGCTAATCTACTTTCCATGGACGTCGCGCAGGAAGCGCAAAGCAACAACACGGACACGTAAGGATTCTGCCAGGGTGGCGGAGTGAAATGGATGTCAGGGAAACAGTCTGCAAAGCCCCGCTTCGGCGGGGTTTTCTTATGCCCGCAGAAAAGTTTTCAGCTCAGCGAATCCAGACCTGGCGCAGCTTTGAGCGGTTTGTCCTCGCGCTGCATCACTTCCTCCAGCAACGTTCGCAGCAAGGCCAACGACGCCTGCTGACGCTGCACATCGCGACACACCAGGCCCACCTTTAGCGGCACCCGGGGTTCACTGATCGGTTTCCACAGCAAGTCCTGATCGTCGTACTCCTTCTGTGAGCGCCCCGGCAACACCGTCGCCAGCCGTGTGTGCGGGAGACTGTCGAGAATCCCCACCATATTGTTCAGTTCTGCCTGCACCTGCGGACGGCGCCCGAGGCTGGCCAGTTGCGCCTGCCAGATCTGGCGGATCTGAAACTCCTCGCCCAGCAGCAACATGGGCAATTCTGCGGCCTGGCTCATCGAGACTTTCTTGAATTCGTGCAACGGATGATCCGCCGGGATGACCAGTGTCAGTTCATCTTCGTACAACATCACGCCGTGCAGACCCGGCTGGCGGGGCGGCAGATAGCTGATGCCGATATCCAGCGAACCATTGAGCAGGCGCCGCTCGATCTCCAGTCCCGTCAGTTCATAAATCTGAACCACCAGATGGGGCTGGGCCTTGCGCACCCGCTCAAGCATTTGCGGCACAAGGCTGGTGTGCACGGTTTGCAGCACACCGATCGCCAGCGTACGCAGCGCCTGCCCCTTGAAGTTGCCCAGCGCCTCGCGGGCGCGCTGCATGCCGTCGAGCAGTGGCAGCGCGTGGTTGTACAGCGTATGGGCGGCCAGGGTCGGCAGCAGGCGTTTGCTGCTGCGCTCGAACAGGATGACGTCGAGGTTTTGTTCCAGATGGCGGATCTGCTGGGACAACGCGGGTTGAGAGATCGACAGGCGCTCGGCGGCGCGCCCGACATGGCCTTCTTCGTAGACCGCGACGAAATAACGCAGTTGTTTAAAATCCATAAGTGATACTTATCGAAAGTGCTGGGAAATCGAAATGGCTCGGCGCCTTGAAGACGCCTAGTCTAACCGCATTCACAAGGCTTACAGGGCCGGAAAGCGCAATGATCAGCGTTTGCTTCGAAAGTGTTTACATAGGCAGTTCAAAAAACCTCGATCGAGGTTTTTTTCAATGAATCTGTTCAGCTTGCGGCGCCAGGCGCCGAGTCTCGATGACCTGGCTTTTGAAACCCATGAATCGGATGCCGCTGACGGCCTGAATGCCGAGCGCCTGATGCCCAGTGTCGAGCGCCCGCAGCAGGTTTTCGTTCGTGGCCAGGGTTCCTGGTTGTGGGACAGCAATGACCGCGCCTACCTGGACTTTTCCCAGGCCGGCGGCGCCAACAGCCTCGGCCACAGCCCTTCGGCGCTGGTCAAAGCCATCGCCAGCCAGGCACAGGCCCTGATCAATCCCGGATTCAATCTGCACAACCGCGGCATGCTCAGTCTCGCCGAGCGTTTGTGTGCCAGCACTTTCAGCGATCAGGCGTATCTGCTCAACAGTGGCAGCGAAGCCTGTGAAGCCGCGATCAAACTGGCGCGCAAATGGGGCCAGCTGCATCGCGGCGGCGCCTCGCGGATCATTGTCGCCAGGCAAGGGTGTCACGGACGTAGTCTGGCAACGATTTCGGCGTCGGACAGTTGCAACCTGCACAATCGCTTCGCGCCGCTGCTACCGGGCTTCGATCTGGTGCCGTTCAATGATCTGCCGGCGCTGCATGCTGCAGTCGATGCGCAGACCGTAGCGATCATGCTCGAACCGATCCAGAGCGATGCCGGTGTGATCCCGGCGACCGAGCATTATCTCAAGGGTGTCGAACGCCTGTGCCGTGAACTGGGAATTCTGCTGATCCTCGACGAAGTGCAGACCGGCATCGGCCGCTGTGGCACCTTGCTCGCCGAACAATCCTACGGCGTGCGCGCTGATATCGTCGTACTCGGCAAGGGACTTGGCGGTGGCGTACCGCTGGCTGCGCTGCTGGCGCGAGGCAAAGCCTGCTGTTTCGACTCCGGCGAGTTGGGCGGCACACATCACGGCAATGCACTGATGACCGCCGCCGGCCTGGTGGTGCTCGACAGCGTGCAGGATCGCGCCTTCCTCGAACAGATCCGGGACAACGGCCAGCATCTGCGCGAAGGACTCGCCCGTCTGGCCCATCGTTACGATCATGGCGAGTTGCGCGGACAAGGTCTGTTCTGGGGGCTGACCCTGTCGGAAGACTCCGCCGAGGCCGTCGTCAAAGCCGCGCTTCATGAAGGCTTGCTGCTCAACGCCCCACAAGCCAACTGCCTGCGCTTCACCCCGGCGCTCACCGTCAGCAAGGCCAACATCGACGAAATGCTCCTGCGCCTGGCCCGCGCCTTCTCCCGGGTACGCACGGCGCAACTGCAATGCCGCAAAGGGATTGCCGTCTGAGCTGAAGTTTCCCACCCGAATTCAAGAACCGTCTCGCGGTATAACGCACGCCCCACGCCTGATTCTTTTGGCGTGGGGCGTTTTTTTGTGGCCGGGTAATGGCATTCAAATGGCGAGATCACGGGTTGCACTGAACCCTGACAAACGGCACAGGTCGATTAGCTTGTATGGCTCAGTCGAGCCAGCCCCCAATCAGGAGCTGCCCCATGGACTTCATCCGCATCATCATCGCCATTATCTTGCCGCCGCTGGGTGTGTTTCTGCAGGTCGGGTTCGGCGGCGCGTTCTGGCTGAATATCCTGCTGACGCTGTGCGGTTACATCCCGGGGATCGTGCACGCGGTGTACATCATCGCCAAGCGCTGAGTTTCAGTCCGCCAGGCCCATCACTCGCCGATAGAAACGCCACTCCTGCTCCAGCGCATGGGCCTGATTGACGGCCCGGCGGAAGCCGTGGCGTTCGTCGGCGTAGTAATGCGCCTCGACCTCGATGCCGTTGTGCTCCAGGGCCGCGACCATGTCGCGGGTCTGTTGCGGCACGACCACGGCGTCCAGTTCTCCCTGGAAGAAAATCACCGGCACGCGAATGTTGCCGGCGTGCAGCAACGGCGTGCGGGCGGCATAGCGTTCGGCGTCTTTCTCGGGATCGCCGATCAGCCAGTCCAGGTAATCGCCTTCGAACTTGTGTGTCGCGCGGCCAAGCGCTACCGGGTCGCTGACGCCGTACAGGCTGGCGCCGGCGCGGAACACTTGATGGAATGCCAATGCGCACAGCGTCGTGTAACCACCGGCGCTGCCGCCGCGGATAAACGCACGCTCGCCGTCGATCATGCCGCGATCATTCAGGTAAGCGACGACCGCACAGGCATCCTCGACATCCACCGCGCCCCAGCTCAGATGCAACGCCTGCCGATATTCCCGGCCATAGCCGCTGCTGCCACGGTAGTTGAGGTCGGCGACGGCGAAGCCGCGTTGCGTCCAGTACTGGATGCGCGGGTCGAGCATCGGGTAGCAGGCCGACGTCGGGCCGCCGTGAATGAACACCACCAGCGGCGGTTTGTCATCGCCATTGGTGGCCGGGTAAAAGAAGCCGTGCGCTTCACCTGAACCGCTGGGATAGCGCAGGGTTTGCGGTCGGCTGATGCGTTCGGCAGGCAGCGGGGCAATGCCGCCGGCCAGCACCTTTACTTCACGGGATTCGCGATCTATGGCAAGTACCGCTGAAGGGCTGATCGGTGAAGCGGCGATGCAGTAAATGAACTGATCATCGACCGCCAGATGACGGAAACGACTGTAGTCGCCAGTGAAGTCTTCACCGTTGAGTGCCAGACGACCGAAACCGCCTTCGCTCCAACTTGCCAAATAGCTTTCGCCGATGGGCAGCCAGGTGCAGCCGCCGAGTTGCCACGGCGCTGGTGCATGATCGGCCTTGGCACAAGGTAACGGTTGCAGGCCGTCGGCAGACTCGATCCACGGCTGCCAATACCCGCCACGGTCGGTCAGGCAGCCCAGTCGGCCATTGGCATCAAAGCGCGGTTGCTGGATCGACTCTTCAAGCATTTCACCGGCCACGCAACGGGGGGCAGAAAATCCATTACCTGTGCGTTCGGCGAGCATCAAACGGGTGGACGTCCACGGCTGATGCGGGCGGCTCCACTCGATCCACGCCAGGCGCTGGCCGTCCGGGCTGATGATCGGCGACGCGTAAAAGTCTGCTCCTTCAATCAGCTTTCGGCGGGTGCCAGTCGCCAGATCGATGGCCACCAGACGATGGCGATCACCGTTCTCTTCCACGGCCAGCACCTGACCGCCGGCAAAATGCAGGTCGCCATACCGACACTCGCCAGATGTCAGTGCCTGGGGCTCGCCATCCAGCGTTTGGCGGTAAAGCTGCTGATCCGCCTCGTTGACGAAAACCACCCCATCAGGCGTCAGACAAAACGCCCCACCGCCATATTCGTACACCCGGCTGCGCACGCTGAAACCCGCAGGTGTCAGACATTTCGCCGCGCCATCGCGCCAGTGCCAGATCCGGCACGCGGCGTCTGCAGGGCGGTATTCATTCCAGAACAAACCCTGTGCGCCGAGCTGCAGTTCGGCGAAATCCACACCGGCTGCAACGGCGGCAGTGGCGCTGAAAGGCTCAGCCTTTGGCGATGAGGCGCGAGTTTCGTTCATTGCGAAAGGCCAGTTGTTCGATGGTCTGGGTGGCGTGCTCGGCTTCTTCGCGGGCCTTGAGGATCACGCCGTGATGTTCGGACTTGCTGCACACCGGGTCGGCATTGCTGGCATCGCCGGTGAGCATGAACGCCTGGCAGCGGCAGCCGCCGAAGTCCTGTTCTTTCTCGTCACAGGAGCGGCACGGCTCGGGCATCCAGTCATAACCGCGAAAACGGTTGAAGCCGAACGAGTCGTACCAGATGTGCTGCATGCTGTGGTCGCGCACATTGGGAAATTGTACCGGCAGCTGTCGGGCGCCATGACAGGGCAGGGCGGTGCCGTCCGGCGTGACCGTCAGAAACAGGCTGCCCCAACCGTTCATGCAGGCCTTCGGGCGCTCTTCGTAGTAGTCCGGGGTGACGAAAATCAGCTTGCACGGATGCCCTTCGGCTTCCAGCCTGGCGCGGTATTCGTTGGTAATGCGTTCGGCGCGGACCAGTTGTTCCTTGGTTGGCAGCAGGCCGACACGATTGAGCTGCGCCCAGCCGTAGAACTGGCAAGTGGCGAGCTCGACGAAGTCCGCTTCGAGCGCGATGCACAGCTCGATGATGCGGTCGATCTTGTCGATATTGTGCCGATGGGTGACGAAGTTCAGCACCATCGGATAGCCGTGAGCTTTTACCGCCCGGGCCATTTCCAGTTTCTGCGCGAAGGCTTTTTTCGAGCCGGCGAGCAGATTGTTCACTTGCTCGTCGCTGGCCTGGAAACTGATCTGGATGTGATCGAGCCCGGCCTTCTTGAAGTCGCTGATCTTCTGCTCGGTCAGGCCGATGCCGGAAGTGATCAGGTTGGTGTAGAAACCCAACTGACGCGCTTCACGGATCAACTCGGCGAGGTCCTGGCGCACCAGTGGTTCGCCCCCGGAAAAGCCCAGTTGCGCCGCGCCCATCTCCCGCGCTTCGCGGAACACCTTGATCCACTGCTCGGTGCTCAGCTCTTTGCCTTGCTCGGCGAAGTCCAGCGGATTGGAGCAGTACGGGCATTGCAGCGGGCAGCGGTAAGTCAGTTCGGCGAGCAGCCACAGCGGCAGGCCGATTTCCGGTTTGGCCGGGACTTGCACCGATGACTCAGGCAAGTTCGATCCAGTGCTGCGCACGGGCAACCTCCATGAATTGCTCGATGTCGTCACCGAGCTCGGGTACGCCGGGGAACTGTCTGTCGAGTTCGGCGATGATCGCCGCGACATTCCGCTCACCGTCGATCAGGCCGCCGATCAGCGCGGCACTTTCGTTGAGCTTGATCATGCCTTCCGGGTACAGCAGCACGTGGCCTTTCTGCGCCGGTTCGTACTGGAAGCGGTAGCCGGGACGCCAGATCGGAGTCTTGCTGCGGTCGAAACTCATAAGGCGATTCCTTTATGCCAGACCCGTTGATCGGTGACGCTGTGATACGGCGGGCGGTTCAGTTCGTAGGCCATGCTCATGGCATCGAGCATGCTCCAAAGGATGTCCAGTTTGAACTGGAGAATTTCCAGCATGCGCTCCTGGCCCTCGCGGGTCTTGTAGTGCTCCAGCGTGATCGCCAGACCATGCTCGACATCGCGCCGGGCCTGACCGAGACGGGTGCGGAAGTACTCGTAGCCGGCCGGGTCGATCCACGGGTAATGCTGCGGCCAGCTGTCGAGGCGCGACTGGTGGATCTGCGGCGCGAACAGTTCGGTCAACGAGCTGCTGGCGGCTTCTTGCCAACTGGCGCGGCGGGCGAAGTTGACGTAAGCATCGACGGCGAAACGCACGCCGGGCAACACCAGTTCCTGGGAGCGCAATTGATCCGGATCGAGACCGACGGCCTGGCCGAGACGCAGCCAGGCTTCGATGCCGCCGTCTTCGCCGGGGGCGCCGTCGTGGTCGAGCAGGCGTTGAATCCACTCGCGGCGGATTTCGCGATCCGGGCAGTTGGCGAGGATGGCCGCGTCTTTCAGGGGGATGTTCACCTGATAGTAGAAGCGGTTGGCGACCCAGCCCTGGATCTGCTCGCGGGTAGCCCGGCCTTCATACATCGCCACGTGATACGGGTGATGGATGTGGTAATAGGCGCCCTTGGCGCGCAGGGCCGCTTCGAATTCGGTGGGGGACAGCGGGGTGTCGGTCATTGCGGTTCTCCGGGCCATTCGTTACAGGACGATGCTCATGCCGTCATACGCCACTTCAACATTGCGTCGCGCCAGCTCCGCGCGCTCCGGGGAGTCTTCGTCGAGAATCGGGTTGGTGTTGTTGATGTGGATAAGTACCTTGCGCTGCTCGGGAAGCTGTTCCAGCACTTCGAGCATGCCGCCGGGGCCGTTCTGCGCCAGGTGACCCATTTCGCGACCGGTGCGGGTGCCGACGCCACGGCGCCGCATTTCATCGTCGTCCCACATTGTCCCGTCCACCAGTACGCAGTCGCTGCCGGCCATGATTTCCAGCAACGGCGCGTCGACCTTGCCCAGGCCCGGCGCGTAGAACAGTTTGCCGCCGGTGCCGAGGTCTTCGACGATCAGGCCGATGTTGTCGCCCGGATGCGGGTCGAAGCGGTGCGGCGAGTAGGGCGGTGCGGCGCTGCGCAATGGCAGCGGGGTGAAGCGCAGGTTCGGGCAGGCGGTGACGGTGAAGCTCTGGTCGAGCTCGATGCGGTTCCAGTCCAGCCCGCCGTTCCAGTGCTTGAGCATGGTGAACAGCGGGAAACCGGTGCTCAGGTCTTCGTGGACCATGTCCGTGCACCAGACCTGATGCGGGCAGCCTTCGCGCAGGCTGAGCAGGCCGGTGGTGTGGTCGATCTGGCTGTCCATCAGGATGATCGCGCTTATGCCGGTGTCACGCAGGGCACGGCCCGGTTGCATCGGGGCGAAGCTCTGGAGCTGCGCGCGGATATCCGGCGAGGCATTGCACAGCACCCAGTTCACGCCGTCATCGGAAATCGCGATGGACGATTGGGTGCGGGCCTGGGCATTCAGGCTGCCGTCGCGAAAACCGGCGCAATTGACGCAGTTGCAGTTCCACTGCGGAAAACCGCCACCGGCGGCCGAACCCAGAATCTGGACGAACATGAACGCTCCATCATTTCAACGCTGAAAATAAAACGCCCCGGCGAGCCGAGGCGTTGCACTGCAATTCTGACGAGGCAGAACTCAGCGGCTGGCGAAGTACATGGTGACTTCGAAGCCGATACGCAGGTCGGTGTAAGCAGGTTTGGTCCAGGCCATCGGGTGACTCCTTCTTCAGGTGGGTGAGATAGCGCTATCCATAGGTATAGTCCACGGCAGCGCTGAGATGTTCCAAATAGTTAGGTGGCTATGTTACTCAAAATTTCAGGGGGTTGGCCCGTGAATCTTTGAGAAAGCTCCTTGCAGCCCCGGTAATGATCATTTTGCCGCTTGCCATGGCGTACCTGGCGCAGGGTCACTGGACAGGCCGTGCCAGCCGCCTTCGGCGCGGATCAGGTGTTGTGCGGCGGCTTGTAGTGCCGGGCGATTCAGCTCAGCGATGGCGCGGCGCAATTGCAGCAGATAATCCGACGAGTGGCCGGCGAGTCGGGCCTGCCACAGGAGCTCGGCCGCCTCTTTGCCGGACAGGACGCTTTCATCGAACTGATCGGCAAGCGTCTGGCGTTGCTGGGCGAGGCTGGCGTCATCGAGTTGTTCGATAAGGGCTGGCAAGCCGTCGAGGAACTGTTGAATGTGCACGAGCAATTGAGCGGCGCTGGTCGTTGGCGATTGCACACCGAACAACAATCCGCTCCGGCCATGGATCTGGCGCAACCCGCTGAACACGGCATAACCCAGTTGCAGCTCGACTCGCAGGCGTTGGTAGAAAGGCGTCTGGCACAGGTGCTCGAGCAGACGCCACGCGGCTTCGTCAGCGATTTCATGACTGGCGGCAGGACAGAACAGTAGCAAGGCGTGTTCGCTGGAGTCGCTTTCGATTTGTTGCCACGAGTATTGGGTGTGGGTTGTCGAGGGGGCGGCCAATTGATTGTCCGGTGCGCCGGGGATGCGACTCAGGGACAGGCCCATGGCGGATTGGGTCTGAGAGTTGAGGCCCAACGCCAGACCGTCCCAGCGGGAAGTTGTCCACAGGTTCGCGGCGTCATCGGACTCGCTTACTGCTGGCAGGCAGTGTTCGGGCAACGCCTTGAGCAATTGGCGAATCGGTATCAACGGTGGTTGCGGCCCTTCCTTTGCGGAATTGGCGCCCACTTGCGTCAGAGATTTCAGCGCATGCTCCAGCACAGCGGGGAGCGTGTCCTGCAGACCGGTCACTTTCAGCAGCCACTGATTACCCATGGTGCTGAACGACAACTCGACCCCGGCCTGACGGGCATCGTCAGATACTTCCTGCAGACTGCGTTGCAGTTTCGCCTGCAGCTCGGCCGTGGCCACTGCTTCCGTTTGCCAGCGTACATACACCGCGCCTACGTCGCTGTTATCCGGCAGTGCCTGACTGAATTGCATCGGCGAGCGTTCACGGCGGGTGCGCGAGCGATCCTGAGCAAACGTGCGCAGCCCCCGGTGAGCGCTGGTCTGGCCACGGATCAGGCCGGCGTTGGCCAGCGGTTCGGCTGTGCGCAGGAAGGGGTTGGCAGTTGGCAGATGCCAATGGGGGCTGAAGTTATCCACAGTGCCGATTTTGCCGAGAATCTCTTTGAGCGCTGTAACGGCCGATTCGGACAGGCCGCTTTCGAGTTGTTCGCTGTCGAGCCGTGCCAGTTGCAGTGCACCGCTGACTTGCTGCTGACGCTGAAGCAGTTCCGCGTATTCCGCACGCAATGCCGGCCAGTCCTGCTGCGCTGCGAAGAAGCTCAGCCAGTCGAGAAACTGTGCACGGATGGTGTCGAGTGTTCCGGATGTCGCGGTGAACTGAAGATGCAGCAAAGCTTGCTCAGCAAATTGATACAGCACACAGGCCTGTAAACCTTCCGCCAGACCCTGCTGCTGCAAATGCGCGAGCAACCCACCGGGTTTGGCGCTGTTCAAACAGTGACAGAGAAATGCCAATGCCTCGGGCGACGACGCCGGCAAGTCCTCCAGCGCAAACAGCAGATTGCCGTGCCGCTCGCCGACCTGTTGATAACTTGTCTGCGGGTTGTCCATCAAGCGGAGGGGGCCCGCCTGCGCAGTTTTATCCCCAGCCATCAGTGCGGCGGTAAATTGTTCGGCCAACGCTCGGAGTTCTTCAACACTCTGCGGTCCGACCAGGCTCAGTGTCATCTGTCCGGTTCTGTAGAACTGTTGATGGAAATCTTTCAGTGCTTGCTGAAAGCCCGCTCGTTCTACCGGCAGGCTGTTGCGGTTCCCGGCATGGAAGCCGCGCAACGGATGCGCTGCTGACAGCCCTTCGAACAGCGCTTCTTTCTGCTGAGCCGCAGCATCCTTCGACCACGCGACAAACTCCGCCTGCAGCACTTCCCGTTCCCGCAACTGATCGTCCGGATTCATACGCGACCGGGCGAGCATGTCTGACAGACGCTCCAGCCCACCGCTGAAGGACGCCGGCGGCAATTCAAAGAAGAAATCGGTGGTGCGCTCGCGAGTGCTGGCATTCACCTGACCGCCGTGACCTTGCACGTAGGCCATCAACCCTTGCTGTGCAGGAAAACGCTCGGTACCGAGGAACAGTAAGTGCTCAAGGAAATGCGCCAGTCCCGGCCACGCCAACGGCACATCATGACTGCCGGCAGCCACCCGCAACGCGGCGGCGCTGCGCTTCAGGCCGGGCACGTGACGCAGGGTCACGCGCAAGCCGTTGGCCAGGGTTTCGGAGTGGGGACGGGGATGAGTCGGCGCAGGCATGGGCACTTCCAGAACAGTGAAGTGCCCATGCTAGCGGATTAGCGCTTGTTGAGCGCGTCGTAAAGTTCGGGGCGGCGGTCGTTGAAGTAGCGGTTGGCGCTGCGGGAGTCGACCATCAACTGGCGATCCAGCTCACCGACGATCAAGGCTTCGTCCAGTCCGGCCTGGGCGATACGGCTGCCATCCGGCGCGGCAATGCTGCTTTGTCCGCAGTAATGGATGTCGCCTTCGTGGCCGCAGTAGTTGGCGTAAGCCACGTAGCACTGGTTCTCGAAGGCGCGGGAGCGCACGGAAACATCGGCAATGAAATCGAAAGGAATCATATTCGCCGTCGGCACCAGAATCAGCTCGGCACCTTCAAGGGCCAGGCGCCGCGCGTTTTCCGGGAACTCCAGGTCGTAGCAGATCAGGAAACCGAGCTTCCAGCCGTTGAGCTCGACGATGGGAAACTCGCCATCGCCGGGGCTGAACATCGAACGATCCAGATCGCCGAACAGATGCGTTTTGCGGTAATTGCACAGGCGCTCGCCGTTCGAATCGATCAACTGCACGGCGTTGTAGATCTGCCCTTCGGCGGTGCGTTCAGGGTAACCGTAGAGAATCGCCAGACCGGCAGCCTTGGCGATCCGCCCGACCTGTTGCGCCCATTCACCGTTGTAGACCTCGGCCAATGTCGCGACCGCTTCCTTGCCGATGTTGTAGCCGGTCAGGAACATCTCCGGCACCACCAGCAAATCGGCACCTTTGGCCTCCATCGCCAGTTGATGCAGGCGCTGGAGGTTGGCGGCCGATTCCAGTGGCAGCGGTGGGCATTGGTAAAGGGCTACACGCATCGGGGATTCCTCTTACTCGGGCAGGGCGATCGGGCCGATGTCGTTGAACACATCACCCGGGCCGGGGTTCTCTTTATGTGTGGACCCGCCGAAGTGCTTCATGATTCCCCACACCGCGTTGAGCGACGTCTGTACCGCGCCCTCGACCCAGGCCGGCGTCCACGAGACGTCGTCGCCGGCGATGAAAATCCCGCGCTGCTCCGGCGGCATGTCGTCCTGCATGAAGTGCGCGTACATGCGCTGGTTGTAGCGATAGTGGCCGGGCAGGGCGCCTTTGAACGCGCCCAGGAAATGCGGGTCGGCTTCCCACGACACGGTGATCGGATCGCCGATGATCCGCGCCGCGATGTCGACTTTCGGGTAGATCTTCTTCAACGCGTCCAGCGCCAGTTTCACGCGTTTTTCCACCGGGTGCGGAAGCATCTTCAGCGCATCGCTCATCCACGAGTACGACAAGCAGATCACGCCCGGCTTGTCGTCGCCGTTGTCGAACAGATAGGTGCCACGGGTCAGGCGATCGGTGAGGGTCATGCTCATCAGGTCGCGGCCGGTTTCCGGGTCCTTGTCCTTCCAGAACGGGCGGTCGACCATCACGAAAGTCTTCGACGATTGCATGTAGCGCGTGCGGTCCAGCGCCATCCACATCTTTTGCGAGAACAGGGTTTCGTCGCATTCTATCTGGGTGGTCAGCAGCCAGCTCTGGCAGGTGGTCAGCACGGCGGCGTATTCGCGGGTGTCGCCGTTGTTGTCGGTGACCGCGAAACGTCCGTCAGGCGCGTGGGCGATTTTCTTCACCCCGGAGCGCGGCGCGCCATGGTGCAACGATTTCAGGCTGGTGCCTTGCGGCCAGTGTACGCAGCGCTCCGGCGCATGACGCCAGATACCTTGCGGCACTTGTTCCACGCCGCCGACCACCAGATGTTGGTGATCGTCGCAATTGGTCATCACCACGCGGAAGATTTCCAGCATCGAGTTGGGGAAGTCCGAGTCCCAGCCGCCGGTACCGAAACCGACCTGACCGAATACTTCGCGGTGATGGAACGACAACTTGGCGAAGGCTTTCGACGTGGCAACGAAGTCATAGAACGTGCGGTCGTCCCACAGCGGCACCAAGGTGTTCCACAGTTCCTTGAGGCGTGGCACATCGCGGTCGCGGATCGCTTGCTGGATATCGGCGAATTGCGAGCCGGCCTCCAGGGCATCAGCCCAGGCGTCAGCCACTTCCTGGAACAACGCAGGAAGATCCTTCAGGCTTTGTGCGTAATGGGTTTTGCCTTCCAGGTCGATCACGGTGCTGCCAGAGGCAGGCGTCAGCGGGTTGGGGAAGGGCTTTGTCTCGAGGCCGAGTTTGTCGACGTAGTGATAGAACGCGGTGGAGGACACCGGGAAACGCATGCCGCCAAGCTCGGCGACGATGCCATCGGTACCGTTGAAGGCCTGGGAACGCAGACGGCCGCCAAGTTTCGAGGCCTCGTAAACGACCGGTTTCAAACCAAGTTTCATCAGCTCGTAAGCGGCCACCAGACCTGCGATGCCGGCACCGACAATCGCTACTTCGGCACCGTGGTTGTGCTCGGGAATGCTGCCCAGGCCGGCGGGGTGTTCGATCCAGTCGTCGAAGGCGAACGGAAAGTCCGGGCCGAAAATGGTGATCGGTTTTTTACCGTCTGCAGGATGGCGATTGTTCTTGTTCATGGCTGACCTTGCTGGCGACCCGACGCCGGATGCGCGTCTGAGTATAGGAAAAGATGCCAGCCATTCTAGGGAGCGTAGAACACGTTAATAAGACGCAAAGTGTCGTCGATTTGAGTGTTGATGATGCAATATGACGAATATTTTGATCAGACTGGATGGCCGCGATCAATTTTGCTGCTGAGGATGATCGAGGTCGTGGTCTTGTCCACGCCGTCTACGCTGCCGATCTGATCGAGAAGCTGGTCCAGTTGTTCAGGCGAGTCGGTGCGCAGCCACGCCACATAATCAAATTCGCCACTCACCGCGCACAATTGCTGAACCTGGGCCATTGCACTCAACCGGCGCAGCACCTCTTTACCGGAGCGCGGCTGCACCTTGATCCCGACGTACGCCTGCAACCCGCCATCCACCACGCGCTGACCCAGGCGCACGCCATAGCCGGTGATGACTTTGGCTTTTTCCAGCCGCGCCAGCCGCGAAGTCACGGTCGTGCGGGCGATCCCCAATTGCCGGGCCAGCATCGCCACGCTCTCGCGGGCGTTGATTTGCAGGGCAGCGATCAGCTGGCGGTCGATTTCATCGAGCACGGGTGGGCGGATGTCGGGCAAGGGCAGGCTCCAGCGGTACGGATCAATGGGGTTGCATGTTACAGGCTCGTCAAGCTAGGCGCTTGTGAGTGCTGATTGAGAGGTTGGGGCCAGGCAGTCGCCGGGCCGCGGGATTTTACTGAAACAAAAGAACAGACAAATGATTTGACTTGCCTGCTGCCTTTATAAAAAATGGCCTCAAGAGCGCGAAATCTGCTGCCTTGCAGGGCTTCAGCAGACGTAGGTACCTCAGCGATGCTGCAACATCGGTGTAAGGTGAGACCTCTTCATCCCATTTCCTGAGGATGCCAATATCAGGATTCAAATATTCGAGGGGAGCCAACAGGCTCCCCTTTTTGTTTGTCCTGAAGAACGTATCTCTTGTAGAGAAGTTCGCCCTGGCGGTGCTTGTTCATCGCTCTTGCCGGGGCATGCATGAAGTTCCACAGGACGTGTCCGTGCCTGACATCCACCACGACGAGCATGTCATTCTTTGCCTCGTAAGCGTTGATGAAGGCCAGGCGATATCCACCGTTGTCGTACAGGACTCTCCAAATTTCAAAAGGTCCCGTCAGCGTATCAATGGCATGTCGAACATAGCGCTCTCGTGAGTCAGCACGCTTTTCGACAATATGGGCGAGCTTGTCTCTCATCACCGCAACATTTCCGATCGGCGTGAGGATGGTCACTGCCAGTAGCGCCTCGTCGATGAATCCGAAGTGAGCCAAGAGGATTCTGAGGGCTCCTTGCGCATCGTCTGCCCTTTTCACTTCCTCAATTGCGGCAGAGCAAAGCTCTCTGGTCAGTGTCCGCAGATCGGGCAAAGCTAAGTCGATCCATGTTTGTTGGCCACCTGCTTCTTTGACCAGTGGCGCAGCACTCACGAGCATGAAAGTAATCCTTGGCGGGCAGCGGCGCCCGGAGATTACTTGCTCGGAGAAAAGGCCAAAAAGGCTGAAACCTAAGTAAAAATACAGCTTGGGAAATTGCCTACAGACCTTGCGGTAGTCTTCCTAAAACTGTGTTTTTGAAGGCAGCGTCGCCAAACTACAGGCGAAAAAAAGCCGCACATAAGCGCGGCTTTTTTTTATGTTTGGTGGGCCCACACGGACTTGAACCGTGGACCAAAGGATTATGAGTCCTCTGCTCTAACCAACTGAGCTATAGGCCCTCAGTAGGCCGCGGATTATAGCGACGGTTTCTCGGCTGTGCTATCCGAAAAATCTGATACGGCTATGCGAAGAAACGTCGCGGCGAATTCCTCGGGTGGCAGCGGCAGGCTGACGATGTAGCCCTGGATCTGTTCGCAGCCTTCGGCAGCGAGGAATTGTTGTTGGGCCTGTGTTTCCACACCTTCGGCGATCACGGTGAATTGCATGCTGCGGCCCAGGGCGATGATGGCGCGGACAATCGCCGCGTCGTGGGGGTCGTCGGGCAGGCCGCGTACGAAGGACTGGTCGATCTTGAGGATGTCCAGCGGCAGGCGTTTGAGGTAGCTCAGCGAGGAATAGCCGGTGCCGAAGTCGTCGATGGCCAGTTGCACGCCGAGGTGTTTGAGCTGGTGCAACACGGCCAGCGCCTCTTCGGCCTGGCTCATGATGAAGTTTTCGGTAATTTCCAGTTGCAGTAAATCCGGCCTGAGCCGGTTGTCCTTGAGCAGTTGTTCGATGCGCCCCAGCAGGTTCGGTTGGCGTAGTTGGGCGCCGGCGAGGTTGACCGAGAGCGGGCCCAGGGATTCGTAGATCTGGCTCCACTCGAACATCTGCCGGCAGGCGGTTTCCAGCACCCAGTCGCCGATTTGCAGAATCATGCCGTTCTCTTCTGCCAGCGGAATGAAATGTTCCGGAGGCACTTCGCCGAAGGTCGGGTGGCGCCAGCGGATCAGGGCTTCGGCCCCGACCAGGCTGTGATCGTCGAGGCTGATTTTCGGCTGGTAATAGAGATACAACTCTTCCCGTTCGATGGCCCGGCGCAATTCATGCTCCAGCGCCACCCGTTCGCTGGCCTGGGCGGTGAGGTCGCGGGTGTAGCTTTCGACACGGTTGCGGCCCTTGGCCTTTGAGCGGTACATCGCCGCGTCGGCGTTCTTGATCAGAGTGGCGACGTCGCAGCCGTCACGCGGATAGAGGCTGGTGCCGATGCTGGCGCTGATGAAGAACTCGTGCTCGCCGGCCTGAAACGGAGCGCCGAAGCAATTCAGCAGTTTGGTGGCGATGTTGTCGGCATCTCCGGCTTGTTGCAGCCCCGGCAGCAGGATGATGAATTCGTCGCCACCCAGTCGCGCCACGGTATCTATATCGCGCAACTGTTCCTTGAGGCGAACGGCGATGCCCTTGAGCAGTAGGTCGCCAACCGGATGGCCGAGGCTATCGTTGATGTGTTTGAAGCGATCGAGGTCGAGGAACAGTACCGCGCCCAGACCGCCATTCTCTTGCTGGCCGTTCAGTGCCGTCAGCAGGCGACTTTCAAACAGCGTGCGATTCGGCAGGCCGGTCAGTGGGTCATGGTGGGCCTGGTAATCGAGTTTGGCCTGGGCATGCTTGAGGCTGGAGATATCGGCAAACACCGCGACGAAGTGGGTAATGAACCGGTCGCGGTTGCGCACGGCACTGATGGTCAGCCAGCTCGGGTACAACTCGCCATTTTTGCGCCGGTTGGAAATCTCGCCCTGCCAGTGGCCTTCGTCAGTCAATTGATGCCACATCGCTGCATAGAATGCGCTGTCGTGCAGGCCGGAAGCCAGCAGGCGCGGGGTATGGCCCAGCGCCTCGCTTTCGCTGTAACCGGTGATTTCGGTAAAGGCGCGGTTTACGGCACTGATGTGCTGTTGCGTATCGGTGATCAAGACGCCTTCGGCAGTGCTTTCGAACACTGTGGCGGCCTGTTGCAGTTTTTCCTGCATCAGGTGGCGTTCGGTGATGTCCCGGGCGATGGTCAGCATGCAGTCGTCTTCGCCGATCGGCAGTGGGCGACTGGACACTTCGCACAGACGGATCTGCCCGTCACTGCGGCGGATGTGGCAGGTGAAGTCACGAACGAAACCGTCACGATGCAGCAGGTCGAGCATCTGTTTGCGTTCGTTGAGATTGACCCAGATCCCCAGATCCAGTGCCGAACGGTCCACCGACATGGCGCTGTTGAAACCGGTGATGCGGCTGAAACCTTCGTTGACCTCCAGCAGCAGACCATCGCTCTGACGCGACAGCAACAGGCCGTCCGGCGAGGCGTGGAAGGCCTTGGCGAACTTCTCTTCGGAGGTTTGCAGTTGCTGTTGGGTTTCCTTGAGCTGGGTAATGTCGCGCACTACCACGACCAGCGCCGGTGTGGTGTCGAGTTCGAACGGTTCGGCGGAAATCAGCCCGGTGAATACTTGCCCGTTGCTGCGACGAAAGGGCATTTCCAGGTTGCGTATGCTGCCGGCCTGCAGGCGTTGCAGCAGGCCAGGGCCAACGCCGGGAATGCCCCAGATATTGAGTTCGGTAGCGGTCTGGCCAATGACGTCTTCGGCTTTCAGCCCGATCTGTTCTTCAAAGGCTTCGTTGACCTCCAGCAGACAGCCGTCGGACAGCCGCGCGATCACCAGAATGTCCGGGCATTGCTGGAACACCGAGGCGAACTTCTGCTCCGACAGGCGCAGGGCTTCTTCGGTACGCTTGGTTTCGCTGATGTCGATCATCAGGCCGCGCATCACCGGTTCGTGGCCGTGCTCGATCAGGCTGACGATGTCGCGCACCCACAGGCAACGGCCATCAGCGGTGATCACCCGGTAATCGAGGCTGTGATCGCGCCCGGCGAGGACTTCGTGATCGCAGAAACTCTGTGCGCGGGTCAGGTCGGCGGGGTGGATGATGTTGCGCCAGAAGCCCGGAATCAGCCAATGGGACAGGGGATAACCCAGCAAATCCTCGGCGTGGGGCGATACGTAGCTGTAGGTGAAATCGCTGATCCGCGCTTCCCAGGCAATGGCCGACAGGCTTTCCACCAGCCCGCGATAGTGGTATTCGCTGCTGCGCAGTTCCTGTTCGAGGTCGATGCGCCGGGCGATTTCCGAGCTCAAGCGGCGGTTGATGCGGATCACCACTGCCAGGATGATTACCAGCAACAGCAGGCCTGGCAGGCCATAGACCAGCAGATCCGACCAGAATGTCCGATGATCGAGGACGTTGCCCACCCAGTGTTCCTGGATGCTGCTGATCTGCTCCGGGGACATGTCGGCCAGGACCTTGTCCAGAATGCCCACCAGCATTTTGCTGTCGCGGGGAACCCCCATTGCCAGTTGATAGCGATAAGGGGTTTCGCCGCTGACATACAGCCCGTCGAGCTTGAGCTGGCGCAGGCTCCAGACACTGGAGGCGAGATCGCCGACCACCGCGTCCACTTCGTCGGTGGCCAAGGCCTGCAGCGCCGAGCTGACATTGGGCATGGCCACCAGATTCAGGTCCGGATGATGGGTGCGTAACAGCTCATGGGGAGCATAGTTTTCGACGACGGCGATCTTCAGCCCGTACAAATCCTCGATCTTGCGCGGTTGCGGCCCGCCGACATGGGCGAGGATGACGATCGGAAAATCCAGGTAAGGTCGGGTGAAGGCCAGGTAATTCTGGCGTTCCGGAGTGGACATGATGCCCGGCAGCAGATCGATCGTGCCGTTTTTGGCCTGTTCGAGCACGGCTGTCCAGCTCGAGGGTTCGATGGGCGTAAGTTTGATGGCCAGACGCTGGCGGATCACGTCGATATAGTCCGCCGCCAGGCCCTGATAGCGGTTCTGGTCATCGCGAAACTCGAAGGGGGGCCACGATGCATCGACACCCAGGCGCAAGTCCGGGTGAGCCGCCAGCCAGCTACGTTCTTCGTCGGTCAGAGTCAGCGCGTCAGCCGTTGCGGTCCAGATCATCAGTGACAGCAAAAAAAGCACGGACGCCAGTCTGGGCATAACGGTCTCGTTATGGCACGGGGGAATGTTTCGAGTGTAGACGGGCTGTGCGCGGGGGAGGGTGGTGCGAGGTATTTAATCTGCCCGATAAAACAAAACCCCCGGCCTGGGCCGGGGGTTCTGGTATTACTCGTCGAGGAACGAACGCAGGTGTTCGCTTCGCGTCGGATGGCGCAGCTTGCGCAGCGCCTTGGCTTCGATCTGACGGATCCGCTCACGGGTCACGTCAAACTGTTTGCCGACTTCTTCGAGCGTATGGTCGGTGTTCATGTCGATACCGAAACGCATGCGCAGTACCTTGGCTTCACGGGCAGTAAGGCCGGACAGCACTTCGCGGGTCGCTTCTTTCAGGCTCTCGACAGTGGCGACATCGATTGGCGACTGCATGGTCGAGTCTTCGATGAAATCACCCAGATGAGAGTCTTCGTCATCACCGATCGGGGTTTCCATGGAGATCGGTTCTTTGGCGATCTTCAATACCTTGCGGATCTTGTCCTCAGGCATCTCCATGCGCTCGCCCAGCTCTTCCGGGGTCGGTTCGCGACCCATTTCCTGCAGCATCTGGCGGGAAATGCGGTTGAGCTTGTTGATCGTCTCGATCATGTGCACCGGAATACGGATGGTGCGTGCCTGGTCGGCGATCGAGCGAGTGATCGCCTGACGGATCCACCAGGTGGCATAGGTCGAGAACTTGTAACCACGACGGTATTCGAACTTGTCCACCGCTTTCATCAGACCGATGTTGCCTTCCTGGATCAGGTCGAGGAATTGCAGGCCACGGTTGGTGTACTTCTTGGCGATGGAGATCACCAGACGCAGGTTCGCTTCAACCATCTCTTTCTTCGCACGGCGGGCTTTCGCCTCACCGATCGACATGCGACGGTTGATGTCCTTGATCTCGGCGATGGTCAGACCGGTCTCGGTTTCCAGCGCGGTCAGCTTCTGCTGGCAACGGATGATGTCCGGTTGCACGCGGCCGATGGCTTCGGCGTACTTGCTCTTGCCTTTGGCCAGGGCGTCGGACCAGCTTTCGTCGACTTCGTTGCCCGGGAACTGGCGCAGGAAGTCGGCACGCGGCATACGTGCATCACGTACGCACAGCTGCATGATCGCGCGCTCTTGCTGACGCAGACGATCCAAGGCACTGCGAACACGCTCGACCAGGGCTTCGAATTGCTTCGGCACCAGTTTGATCGGCATGAACAGATCAGCCAGGGCCAGCAACTCGGCAACCGCTGCCTTGTTGTGACGACCGTGCTTTTTCAGGGCCTTGCGGGTGATTTCCATCTGGTCGGCCACGGCGCCGAAGCGCTGGGCAGCAATGACCGGATCCGGACCGCTTTCGGCTTCTTCTTCGTCATCGGAAGCTTCGGCGTCATCGTCCTCGGAATCGTCGTCCGCTTTCGCGGCTTTCGCGTCGATCGGCGGTGGTACTTCGGCAGCCGGCGGCGTAATGCCGTCGTCCGGGTCGATGTAGCCGCTCAGAACGTCGGACAGGCGACCGCCTTCGGTGGTGACCCGAGTGTACTCGGAGAGAATATGGTCAACCGTGCCGGGGAAGTGCGCGATTGCGCTCATCACCTCACGGATGCCCTCTTCGATACGCTTGGCGATTTCGATTTCGCCTTCACGAGTCAGAAGCTCGACCGTACCCATTTCACGCATGTACATGCGCACTGGGTCAGTGGTGCGACCGATATCGGTCTCGACCGCTGCCAACGCGGCGGCTGCTTCTTCCGCAGCGGCCTCGTCAGTATCGGCGTCGGCCAACATAAGGGCGTCCGCATCCGGAGCACTCTCGTGTACGGGGATCCCCATGTCGTTAATCATGCGGATGATGTCTTCCACCTGCTCCGGATCTGAAATATCCTCGGGCAGGTGGTCGTTGACCTCGGCGTAAGTCAGATACTTCTGCTCACGACCCAGTTTGATCAACTCAATAATACGAGACTGCTGTTGCGCTTTTCCGGACATAACACCCTATCCACTGAAGGTCTTGGCGGGCAAAAAACAAGCCGAGGATTATACCTGAGCTATGACCTCACGCGCCAGTTGAGGTCGGGTTTGATGCAGGAACATCCCGTTTGAGCAATTCGAGCAGCAAAGATTTTTCTTCGGTGCTCAGATCGCTTTGACGTGATTTCCTGAGAAGTTGTTCCAGCTTTCGCTCGCGCTGGCGGGCTGACAAGCTAGTTATGGTGTCGAAAAACTGTTGTTCAAGGTTTTCTCCGTTGATCAACCACTCCTTTTCTGCCAGGCGGGTCAGCAATCGACCTTGTTCGGTGCCATGCCATCGCGAGATCAACTGAAAAGAGTTTAGCTGAGGATTCTTTTGCACGGCTTCCAGTGAGGCCACCAGCAACTGAGTGTTGGTATTGTCTTCGTCCGCAAAGTGGCTGGCCGTCTCGACCTTCAGCGCCAGTTGCGGGTGATGGATCACCGTTCGCAGGGCAGCCATGATCGGTGGCTCGACAGGCGCCGGCACTCTCGGGGCGCGCGGTTGATCACGATCGCCGCCACGCTTGCCGTTCTTGTCCCAGGGCTTTTTGTCCCATTTCTTGCCGCCGGCACCGGGCTTCTTCGGCGTCCATTCCTGCTGCGGCACATACATGTCCTGTGCCTGCGGCTGATGGTAGTCGCTGAAGTCCGGCATTGCGTCGTAATCGATGCCCGGATCGTAGGCGGGCGGCGCTTCCTGCGGTGTGCTCTGGGCCAGCTGACTGACGGTCTCGCTGCTCAGGCCGGTGATCTCGGTCAGGCGCTGGCGCATCAGGATTCGCAGGTTGGCCCCTGGCACTTTGTCGATCAGCGGTGCGGCAAGCGTCGCCATGTGCGCCTTGCCTTCGAGTGAGCGAGGGTCGGCCTCTTCGGTCAGTTGCTGGAAGAAATAGTCTGCCAATGGCTGCGCGTGCTGATTGATCCGTGCACGAAAGGCGTCGGTGCCTTCAGCGCGGATCAAGGTGTCCGGGTCTTCGCCTTCGGGCAGGAACAGGAAGCGTGCGCGGCGACCGTCCTGCAGGCTGCTCAATGTCGCTTCCAGTGCACGCCACGCTGCGTTGCGGCCGGCCTGGTCGCCGTCGAAGCAGAACAATACGTTCGGCACGACGCGAAAAAGGCGCTTCAGATGCTCTTCGCTGGTGGCTGTGCCCAGGGTCGCGACGGCGTTTCGCAGGCCTTGCTGGGCCAGGGCGATCACGTCCATGTAGCCCTCGACGACGATGATTTCATCGAGGTTGCGGTTGTTCTTGCGGGCTTCATAGAGGCCGTAGAGTTCCTGGCCTTTATGGAATACCGGGGTTTCCGGTGAGTTCAGGTATTTCGGCTTGTCGTCGCCGAGGACCCGACCGCCGAAGGCGATGATGCGCCCGCGGGTGTCGCGGATCGGAAACATCACGCGATCGCGGAAGCGGTCATAGCGCTTGCCGGTTTCAGCGTTCTCGATCAGCAGGCCGGCGTCGATCATGGCTTTCTGCTGCAGGGTGTCGCTGCTCAGGTGCTTGAACAGATTGTCCCAGCCTGGCGGGGCGAAGCCGAGGCCGAAGTCCCGGGCAATTTCACCCGTCAGTCCACGGCCCTTGAGGTAATCCACGGCAGCCTTGCGTGCCGGGTGGCTCTTGAGCGCCTGGCGGTAAAAGTCCGCAGCGGCAGTCAGCAGTGGATAAAGCGGCGAATCGGTCGGCTGTCGCGGCTTGTGCGAGCGGCCACCTTCTTCGCGCGGCACTTCCATGCCGGCAGCTTTGGCCAGGTCCTCGACGGCCTGGGGAAAGTCCAGGTTGTCGTGGTCCATGAGAAAACCGAGCGCGTTACCGCCGGCGCCGCAACCGAAGCAGTAATAGAACTGCTTGTCGGGGCTGACGCTGAACGACGGGGTTTTCTCTTTGTGGAACGGGCAGCAGGCGGTGTAGTTCTTGCCGGCCTTCTTCAATTGCACGCGCGAGCTGACCACGTCGACGATGTCGGTGCGGTTCAGCAGGTCGTCAATGAAGCTCTGGGGAATCAGCCCGGCCATGGCGTTCTCGTCGTCTGCGCTGTAATGAGTCCGATGCGATGGGCGGCCGGACGCGGGTCATGCTTGAAAGCGCACAAAGAGTGCGGCTCGACCGGTATCGTCTGCGTAATCGCTGTCGGGAAGTGTATCTGCCGAAAATCCACTGACGTTAGTACCTATCAGTCTTCGACTTTATGAAAGTGTTGCGCTGAATCCGCTGACGGCCGGTTGAAGGCCTCGGATAGCTCATGAAGCGGGCACGCAAGCAGGTGCCTTGGGCTGATCGTCGTAAGAGGAATCAGTGGGTGTGCTCGTCAGTAGCCTTGAAAGGCTCGTCAGAAAAGACGTGCACCGCTGGCAAAAGAGCCAGGCCTGACGCGGTGAAGCGGATTTGTCTCGGTCGCGTGTGCGGCTTCGACGGTGAAGCATCAAGCGTTTTACGCAAATGCCATTAGCCCGGCTGAGGGCCGGGCTTGGCAGAAGCTTGCTACGATCGTCTGTGTATTAGTACAGACGAACGGCGCGGCGCTGTTCGCGCTGAACTTTCTTGGCGTGACGCTTAACAGCGGCTGCTGCCTTGCGCTTACGCTCGGAAGTTGGCTTCTCGTAAAATTCGCGGCTACGAACTTCAGCCAGTACACCGGCTTTTTCGCAGGAGCGCTTGAAACGACGCAGAGCTACGTCGAAGGGTTCGTTCTCTTTAACTTTGACGGCTGGCATCCAGAGCTACCTTCATTCATTACCGGGGTCAACATCCTCGCGGCAAAAGAGCACTTGAAGACGTCGGTTTTTAAGGGTTGCGGATGTTAACCCCTCAACGCTCGGAATGCAAAGCCTCTGATCGAAAACCGCTGGTCGGGGCATCCAGTGGCGACTATTATGCGCGCCTTCGAATTCAGCCTAAACAAGGCGCAAACCCATGCTAGTACTGGGATTAGAAACTTCCTGCGACGAAACCGGCGTCGCTTTATACGACAGCGAGCGGGGCCTGCTGGCCGACGCACTGTTCAGTCAGATCGACCTGCACCGCGTCTACGGCGGCGTGGTGCCGGAGCTGGCCTCGCGCGATCACGTCAAGCGCATGCTGCCCTTGATCCGTCAGGTGTTGGCAGAGGCTGACTGCGTACCGACCGAGATCGATGCCATCGCCTACACCGCCGGTCCTGGCCTGGTCGGCGCGTTGCTGGTGGGTGCTTCGTGCGCTCAGGCGCTGGCGTTTGCCTGGGGCATTCCGGCGCTCGGCGTGCACCACATGGAAGGCCACTTGCTGGCACCGATGCTGGAGCCAAAACCGCCGGAGTTTCCGTTCGTCGCTTTGTTGGTCTCCGGAGGTCATACGCAGCTGGTTCAGGTCGATGGCATCGGCCAATACAGCCTGCTGGGCGAAACCCTTGATGACGCAGCGGGCGAAGCCTTCGACAAGACCGCGAAGATGATGGGTCTCAATTATCCGGGCGGGCCGGAAATCGCCAAGCTGGCAGAGAAGGGTGTCGCAGGACGTTTCACCTTCCCGCGTCCGATGTGCGATCGTCCGGGGCTCGATTTCAGCTTCAGCGGCTTGAAGACTTTTGCTCTCAACACCTGGCAGCAGTGCGTCAGCGCCGGGGACGACAGCGAGCAAGCCCGTTGCGACATCGCGCTGGCGTTCCAGCAGGCCGTGGTGGAGACTTTGACCATCAAGTGCAAGCGTGCGTTGAAGCAGGCCGGCATGAAGCGTCTGGTGATCGCCGGTGGCGTCAGCGCCAACAAGGCATTGCGGGCTTCTCTGGAGAAAATGCTCGGCGACATGAAGGGCGATGTGTTCTATGCCCGTCCCGAGTTCTGCACCGACAATGGCGCGATGATTGCGTTTGCCGGTTGCCAGCGTCTGCAGGCCGGCCAGCAGGAAAGCCTGGCGATCAGCGTGCAGGCACGCTGGCCGATGGAGCAGTTGTCGGCGCTGTGATGAACGGTGCTCACGTACGGTATTTAAAAATGCCGTTCGCGCCCGGCAAACAGGTCGCGTAGATTGCCCCGGTGGCGCCAGACGATCAGCAGCGTAAGCGTGCTCATCGGCAGCAGCGCCTCCGGTTCCTGCCAGGCCAGCAATGGCAGGGTCAGGGGCGTGGCGATCAGCGCTGCCAGTGAGCTGGTGCGGGTCAGGTAGAACGTCAGCAGCCAGGCGCAAACAGCCAGTAGTGCAGCAGGTGGATAAAGGCCCAGCAGCATGCCGGCCGCCGTGGCGACGCCCTTGCCGCCGCGGAAACGGAAGTACAGCGGGAACAGGTGACCGATCACGGCGCAGACGCCGATCCAGGCCTGATCCTGCAGCGAAAGGCCCGCCGCCGATGCGATCAGTACCGGCAGCAGGCCTTTGCACAGATCACCCAGCAGGGTCAGGATCGCGAGTTTGCGACCGGCCAGGCGCAGCATGTTGGTGGCACCGGCATTACCCGAGCCACTCATTCGCGGATCCGGAGTTCCGGTCAGGCGGCTGAGCAAAATGGCGAAGGACAGCGAGCCGAGCAGGTAGGCGAGGATCGCCAGTAACCAAAACATGCTAACTATTCCGGGCGAGGACGCCCTGATTCTAACGGCGCATTGCGCCCTTGTCGTGCAGCGGAGAAAAGTGCTTGGACAGAGTGTTTATCGAGGGCCTGGAAGTCGACACCGTGATCGGTGCCTACGACTGGGAGCGCGGCATCCGACAGTGCTTGCGTCTTGATCTGAGCTTCGCTTGGGACAATCGCCCGGCTGCTGCCGGTGACGACCTGACCCTGGCACTCGATTACGCCAGTGTTTCCACGCGGATCCAGGCCTTTGCCGAGCAGGCACAGTTCCAGCTGGTCGAGACCTTCGCCGAGCGTCTGGTCGAAGTGCTGATGGCCGAATTCAAGATCACCTGGGTGCGCCTGAAGCTGACCAAGCCTGGCGCGGTTCCGGCCGCCAAGGGTGGCGTGGGTGTGGAGATCGAGCGCGGATGTCGCTGACTCAGGTCTACCTCGGGCTCGGTAGCAATATCGAGCGCGAAACTCATTTGCGAGCCGGTCTGGATGCCCTGGCCGGTTTCTTGGTGGATATCCGCTGCTCGGCGGTGTTCGAAAGCCAGCCGGTAGGGATCAAGAGTGGCCCGTTCTTCAATTTCGTGGTGTCGGCCTACACCGATCTGCCGCTGATGGAGCTGGATCGTCGGCTGAAATTCATCGAGGCGGATAACGGTCGTTATGCCCCGGATCGCAAGGGATTGCCGCTAGATATCGACGTCCTGCTGTACGGAGAGCTGGCAGGCAATTTCGACGGGCTGATCCTGCCCCGGGCCGAGATTCTGAAAAATGCCTTCGTGTTGTGGCCGTTGTCGCTGATTGCGCCGGATCGGGTGCATCCAGGTGTGGGAAAAAGCTTTGCCACGCTGTGGTCCGAGGCGCAGATCGATCAGGTGCTGGCACCGGTGGGGTTTGAGTGGCGCGGCATTCAGCTCACGCCTCCAGATCTGTTGAACTGACTGACGCCATCGCGACCGGTTCGCGATGGCGTCAGGTATTCTCAGGACGACGCTGATTCCTTGTAAGCCTTCAACGCCTTGAGCCGTTCGCGCTTGAGTGCTTCGCCCAGTTCCGGGCCCTTGAATCCTTTCTCCAGCAGCGGCTGTATCGCGACGCCCCGAGCAGCGCTGGCTGCACCACGCAGGTAATCGGCCTGTGGATAACTGCGCTGCTCAAGTCCTTTGCGGCCTCGGGCATCCATCTCGCATGCGACGATAAATTCTTCGAAGCGCTGCGGTCGGCGATAAACATCAAAGCTCTGCAGCAATTCCAGCAAGGTCGAAGCCTTCAGCTCCAGGGCGCGATGGCCGTGGGTGTGATACTGGCCGACCAGCAGGGCCAGTTCCTGACAGTCCTTCGGTGCCTTGAAGCGTTCGTTGACCGCTTTGATCAGCTTCAGGCCCTTGTGCTCGTGGGCAATGTGCCGCGGCCATTCCTCTTCCGGGGTCAGGCCCTTGCCGAGATCATGCAGCAGGCAGGCCCAGCGCACTGTCAGTGGCTGTTTGTGCAGGGCGGCTTGCTCAAGCACGCTCAGTGTGTGAATGCCGCTGTCGATTTCCGGATGATGGACTTCCGGTTGCGGTACGCCGAACAGGGCGTCGACCTCCGGCATCAGCACTTTCAGTGCGCCACAGTCACGCAGTACCTGAATGAACACCTGCGGTTGATTTTCCATCAGTGCGCGGGAAATCTCTTTCCAGCTGCGTTCAGCGGTCAGGGCCTCCAGTTCCCCGGATTCGCTGAGCTGGCGCATCAACTCAAGGGTCTCGGGGGCAACCTTGAAACCGAGTTCTGCGTAACGAGCCGCGAAGCGGGCAACACGCAAGACTCGCAGGGGATCCTCGGCGAACGCGGGGGAAACGTGACGCAGGATTCGGCCTTCGAGATCGCGCTGGCCGTGATAGGGATCCGTCAGGTTTTGCTGATCGTCCTCGGCCATGGCGTTGATCGTGAGGTCGCGACGGATCAGATCTTCTTCAAGCGTGACCTCGGGGCTGGCGTGAAAGGTGAACCCGCCGTAACCACGACCGCTCTTGCGTTCGGTGCGGGCGAGGGCGTACTCCTCGCCGCTTTTCGGGTGAAGAAACACAGGGAAATCCGCACCGACCGGGCGAAACCCCTTGGCAAGCATTTCTTCTGCGGTGGCGCCGACCACCACCCAATCGATATCGGTGACCGGTTTGCCCAGCAGGCGATCACGTACCGCACCGCCGACCTTGTAAATCTGCATAAAAAACCTCCGTTGGCCCGACAGGATAACCCTTGCGCCGGACTTTCGGAGGCCAGAACGGGATCAAAGATGAATGACGGCGAGATCGAGCCGACCGTAATCCCCCTCGCCGTGTTCGCTGCGGGGCGGCACATGGTGGGTTTTCATGATCTGGTCGCCCTGCAGGGTCTCCAGATGAATGTCGAAACCCCATAGCCGATGCAGATGTTTGAGTACCTCGTCGGTGGAGTCGCCCAGCGGTTTGCGGTCGTGCTGCTGGTGACGCAGGGTCAGAGAACGGTCACCGCGCCGGTCGATGCTGTAGATCTGCACGTTCGGTTCACGGTTGCCCAGGTTGTACTGCGCGGCCAGGGTCTCACGGATGATCCGGTAGCCGCCCTCGTCATGGATGGCGGGCACTAGCAGATCGTCCTTCTGGTCGTCATCGAGGATGCTGAACAGTTTCAGGTCGCGGATCACCTTCGGCGACAGGTACTGCAGGATGAAACTCTCATCCTTGAAGCTGCTCATGGCGAACTTGATGGTCGACAGCCAGTCGGTGCCGGCGATTTCCGGGAACCAGCGACGGTCTTCTTCCGTCGGTTCTTCGCACATGCGCCGGATGTCGCGGTACATGGCAAAGCCCAGTGCGTAAGGGTTGATGCCGTTGTAGTAGGGGCTGTCGAAACCTGGCTGGAACACCACGCTGGTGTGAGACGTCAGGAATTCCATCATGAAGCCGTCGGTGACCAGACCCTCGTCGTACAGGTCGTTCATCAGCGTGTAGTGCCAGAAAGTCGCCCAGCCCTCGTTCATCACCTGGGTCTGGCGCTGTGGATAGAAATACTGGGCGATCTTGCGCACGATGCGCACGATTTCCCGTTGCCAGGGCTCCAGCAGCGGCGCGTGTTTCTCGATGAAGTACAGGATGTTTTCCTGAGGCTCGGCCGGGAACCGCGCATTGTCCTTGTCGCTGAACTTGTCCGCGCCTTTGGGAATGGTGCGCCACAGGTCGTTGATCTGCTTCTGCAGGTGTTCTTCGCGATCCTTTTGCCGGCGCCGCTCTTCCTCGGCGGAAATCGGATACGGGCGTTTGTAGCGGTCGACGCCGTAGTTCATCAACGCATGGCAGGAGTCGAGCAAGTCCTCGACCGCGTCGATGCCGTGGCGCTCCTCGCACTGCATGATGTACTGCTTGGCGAACACCAGGTAGTCGATGATTGAGCTGGCATCGGTCCAGGTGCGGAACAGGTAGTTGCCCTTGAAGAAGCTGTTGTGGCCGTAGCAGGCATGGGCCACCACCAGTGCCTGCATGCAGATGGTGTTTTCTTCCATCAGGTAGGCGATGCACGGATCGGAGTTGATCACGATCTCGTAGGCCAGTCCCATCTGCCCGCGGCTGTAGGATTTCTCGGTGCTGAGGAAGTGTTTGCCGTAGGACCAGTGGTGATAGCCCAGCGGCATGCCGACCGAAGCGTAGGCGTCCATCATCTGTTCGGCGGTGATCACTTCGATCTGGTTGGGATAAGTGTCCAGGGCGTACCCGGCCGCGATCCGGGCAATTTCGCGGTCGTAGGTCTGGATCAGCTCGAATGTCCATTCGGAGCCGGTGGAAATGGGTTGGCGCTTCTGCTCTTTGGCGGTCATGTCACTAACCTGCGCTGGAAGAGTTCACGGAAGACCGGATAGATATCTCCGGCCGAGACCAGCTGCTGCTGGGCAAAAGTGTCGGAAAAGGCTTCGGCGATGCGTTCGTATTCGTACCACAGGGCCTGATGTTCGCGCGGGGTGATCTCTACGTAAGTGTAGTACTGCACGAACGGCATGATCTGGTTGATAAGGATGTCGCGGCAGATCGGCGAGTCATCGTTCCAGTTGTCGCCATCGGAGGCCTGGGCGGCGTAGATGTTCCATTCGTTGCTCGGGTAGCGCTCGGCCATGATCTCCTGCATCAGTTTCAGGGCGCTGGAAACGATGGTGCCGCCGGTTTCCCGCGAGTAGAAAAACTCTTCCTCGTCAACTTCCCGGGCGCTGGTGTGGTGGCGGATGAACACGACGTCGATCTTGTCGTAGTTCCGCTTCAGGAACAGGTACAGCAGGATGAAAAAGCGTTTGGCGATGTCCTTGGTCGCCTGGGTCATGGAGCCGGAAACGTCCATCAGGCAGAACATCACGGCCTTGGAGCTGGGGTTCGGCTGCTTGATCAGCAGGTTGTACTTGAGGTCGAAGGTGTCGAGGAAGGGCACGCGATGAATGCGCGCACTGAGTTTCTCGATTTCTGCTTCCAGGTTCTGAATGTCGCCGAAATTATCCGGTTCTTCGCGTTTCAGGCGTGCCAGCTCTTCCTTGGCCTCGCGCAGCTTGGCGCGGCTGCTGCCGGACAGCGCGATCCGCCGGGCATGGGCCGAGCGCAGGGTGCGGATGATGTTGATCCGGGACGGGTTGCCCTCGTTACTGATCCCGGCGCGAACAGTCTTGAAGGTATCGGTACCGGTCAGGTTGCGTTTGACCAGGTTCGGCAGTTCGAGGTCCTCGAACATGAACTCGAGGAACTCTTCCTGGGTGATCTGGAAGACGAATTCGTCCATGCCTTCGCCGGAATTGCCGGCCTTGCCCGGCCCACGGCCTCCGCCACCTCCCGGTGGGCGGGCGATGTGTTCGCCGGCGGTGAATTCCTTGTTGCCGGGATGAACCACCGTCTGCTTGCCGCCGCGACCATGGTGAAGCACCGGTTCGTCGATGTCGCGACCGGGAATGCTGATCTGCTCGCCGTGCTCCATGTCGGTGATGGAGCGCCGGCTGACCGCCTCTTCGACAGCCTTCTTGATGTGGTCACGGTAACGCCGCAGGAAGCGCTGACGGTTCACCGTGCTCTTGTTCTTGCCATTGAGACGTCGGTCGATCACATAGCTCATGACTGCTCCTTAGAAGCTGTCCTGCAAAGGGCGAGCGGTCATGCAGCGTTTAACCGAATGCCTGGGGACGCAAACGCTCCCCCAAGCGCTTTGGGTGCTGCCTGAACCTCGCTACCGCCTTTCGAACACCTTCCAGAGGCCTGTGTAGCAGAAAATGCGCACACAGGCCTCGGGCTGACGACAACCGGTCTGACCGGCCGCGGTTTACTGTGATTTTCTGACCCGCAGATACCACTCGGAGAGCAGTCGTACCTGTTTGTCGGTGTAGCCGCGCTCGACCATTCGTGTAACGAAGTCGTTGTGTTTCTGTTGATCCTCTTTGCTGGCCTTGGCATTGAAGCTGATGACCGGCAGCAGGTCCTCGGTGTTCGAGAACATTTTCTTCTCGATGACCACCCGCAGTTTTTCGTAGCTGAGCCAGGTCGGGTTCTTGCCGTTGTTGTTGGCCCGGGCGCGCAACACGAAGTTGACGATTTCGTTGCGGAAATCCTTCGGATTGCTGATGCCGGCCGGTTTCTCGATCTTTTCCAGTTCCTCGTTGAGGGCGACGCGGTTGAGGATCTCGCCGGTTTCCGGATCGCGGTATTCCTGATCCTGAATCCAGAAGTCCGCGTACAGCACGTAGCGGTCGAAGATGTTCTGGCCGTACTCGCTGTAGGACTCGAGGTAGGCGGTCTGGATCTCCTTGCCGATGAATTCGATATAACGCGGTGCCAGGTATTCTTTCAGGTAGCGCAGATAGCGCTCGCGGGTCTCGGCCTGGAACTGCTCCTGCTCGATCTGCTGTTCCAGTACATAGAGCAGGTGCACCGGGTTGGCAGCGATTTCGTGCGGGTCGAAGTTGAAGACCTTGGACAGGATCTTGAACGCGAACCGGGTCGACAGACCGTTCATGCCCTCGTCGACACCTGCCGCGTCGCGGTATTCCTGGATCGACTTGGCCTTCGGATCGGTGTCCTTGAGGTTTTCGCCGTCATACACGCGCATCTTGGAATAGATGTTGGAGTTTTCCGGCTCCTTCAGGCGTGACAGAACGGTGAACTGCGCCAGCATCTTCAGGGTGTCCGGCGCGCAATGGGCCTTGGCCAGGGAGCTGTTGAACAGCAGCTTGTCGTAGATCTTCACTTCGTCGCTGACCCGCAGGCAGTACGGCACTTTGACGATGTAGATCCGGTCGATGAAGGCTTCGTTGTTCTTGTTGTTGCGGAAGGTGTGCCACTCCGATTCGTTGGAGTGGGCCAGCAGGATCCCGGTGAACGGAATCGCGCCGAGGCCTTCGGTACTGTTGTAGTTGCCCTCCTGGGTGGCGGTCAGCAGAGGGTGGAGCACCTTGATCGGTGCCTTGAACATTTCGACGAATTCCATCAGGCCCTGGTTGGCCCGGCACAGCGCACCGGAATAGCTGTAGGCATCGGCGTCGTTCTGCGGGAATTCTTCCAGCTTGCGGATATCGACCTTGCCCACCAGCGCGGAGATGTCCTGGTTGTTCTCGTCGCCCGGTTCGGTCTTGGCCACGGCGATCTGGTTGAGGATCGACGGGTACAGTTTGACCACGCGGAACTGGCTGATGTCGCCACCGAATTCGGCCAGGCGCTTGGTGGCCCATGGCGACATGATGGTGTTCAGGTAGCGCCGGGGAATGCCGAAGTCCTCTTCGAGGATCGCGCCATCTTCGGTGGCGTTGAACAGACCCAGTGGAGACTCGAATACCGGTGAGCCCTTGATGGCATAGAAGGGCACTTTTTCCATGAGCTGTTTCAGCTTCTCGGCCAGGGACGATTTACCGCCACCGACGGGGCCGAGCAGGTAGAGGATCTGTTTCTTCTCCTCGAGTCCCTGGGCGGCATGGCGGAAATACGACACGATCTGGTCGATGCATTCTTCCATCCCGTGGAAGTCTTCAAAGGCCGGATAGCGGCGGATCACCTTGTTGGAAAAGATTCGCGACAGCCTCGAATTGGTCGAAGTGTCGAGCAGCTCCGGTTCGCCGATAGCCATCAACAGACGCTCGGCGGCGGAAACGTAGGCGCTGCGATCCTTTTTGCACAGTTCCAGGTATTCCTGCAGCGAGAATTCTTCCTGGCGTGTGGACTCGAAGCGTTGTTGGAAGTGGCTAAAGATACTCATGACGTCACCTCGCTCGATACGTGGAGCCGACGCCGGATCACTCAGTCGATGCTGGCAAGCAGCCGCGATGGCAGCTGTTGTTTACCCCCCAGAACCCTTCCGCGATCGACAACCGCGAAAGTCACTCCCGATGACCCGTGCGCCGGTGTACCGGCTCTCCCCTGTTTTGGATGGCCTGGGCTTAAGGATAGTTGGGAATTCGGGAGGTAAAGGCGAGATACGTAATTAGTTGTGGCAGACCGTTCGTCTGCCACCGCGCGAGCCCACGGGAGCCGGGGCCTGCACGTTACAAAAAAATTATTCGGAGGTGCCTTGCGCGGTTTCCGAAGGAAAAGTCGTACGCCACAGCTCGAAGCCGCCGTCCATGCTGTAGACGTCGGAAAAGCCCTGGCTGACAAGATACGCCGCAGCACCCTGGCTCGAATTGCCGTGGTAGCAGACCACGACAGTCGGGGCATCGAGGTCGGCACCCTGGATGAAGGCATGCAGGGAATGATTGTCCAGATGCTTCGAGCCGCTGATGTGCAGCGCCGCGAATGTGGCAGGGTCACGGACGTCGACGACCACGGCACCTTGCTCACGCAGGGCCTGGGCCTGTTCCGGGGGGATTCGTTTGAATTCGCTCATGGCGGGTTCCTGTGGCTCGGCTGAAAACGCAGTCTAACGCGGGGCGCTGACTGGCGAGGATTCGGTGATCGGTGGTGCGACGGGAGGCAGGACGCCGCCGTGTTCGTCGCATTTGCACGACAGCCGTTCAAAGCTGTCGACGTTCATCAGGGTCAGGCTGCCGCCCCACACGCATCCGGTGTCGAGGGCCGAAATGCCGGGCTCGTGGACATCGCCCTCAAGCGCCGCCCAGTGGCCGAAAATGATCCGCAGGCCACGGGTCTTGCGTTCCTTGTGCTGGAACCACGGTTTGTAGCCCGGTGGCGCCGTGTCGAGACCTTCCTTGCTCTTGAGGTCGAGTTTGCCTTCGGCGGTGCAGAAGCGCATGCGCGTGAAGTAGTTGGTGATGACCCGCAGGCGGGCCACGCCTTTGAGCTCGCTGTCCCACTTCGCCGGTTCGTTACCGTACATGCCGTCGAGGAAGGCCGGGAGCCGGTTGTCGTCGCGCAGGGCGGTCTCGACTTCTTCGGCGTACTTCAGGGCCTTGCGCAGCGACCATTGCGGGGGGATGCCCGCATGGGTCATGGCGACGTCACGTTGCTCGTCGTAGTGCATGAGTTTCTGCTGACGCAGCCACTCCATCAGTTCGGCGCAGTCCGGTGCTTCGAGAATCTCGCGCAGCGTGTCGGACTTTTTCATGCGCTCGATGTTTTTCGCCGCTGCCAGCAGGTGCAGGTCGTGATTGCCGAGGACGCAGACCAGCGACTCACGCATGCCATAGAGGAAACGCAGGGTTTCCAGCGATTGCGGACCACGGTTGACCAAATCGCCCACCAGCCACAACCGGTCCACTGCCGGGTCGAACGCGACTTGCCTGAGCAGGCATTTGAGCGGTTCGAGGCAGCCTTGAAGGTCGCCGACGGCATACGTCGCCATTAGTGCAGGGCTCCGGGAACGGCGAGGCGGAAGGGTTTGATGATTGCATCGAAATGCTTGCCGTCGCTGGCGACCATTTCATAGCTGCCCTGCATGGTGCCGACCTTGGTGGTCATGACCGTGCCGCTGCTGTAGGTGTGGCTTTGTCCCGCGTCGATCAAGGGCTGCTGGCCGACCACGCCGGCACCGCGCACTTCTTCGACATGCCCGTCACCATCGGTGATCACCCAATGCCGGGACATCAGTCGGGCCGGTTGCTCGCCATTGTTCTGCACAGTGATGGTGTAGGCGAAGGCGAAGCGGTCGTGCTCGGGTTGCGATTGGTCTGCCAGGTAGTGAGTAACGACACTGACATCGACCTGATAACGAGGATCAGACATGCAAAAGGCCTTAAGGACAAAGCGGGACGCGGGGGGTAGCCGATGGATTGAGTCTAGGCAAGTATCGGGCAGGAGACCAGAGCGGTGTCCTGCCCGAGTGCGATGCTTGCCTGTCAGTCGGCTGCAGGTGTTTTCGCAGGCTGTTCGGCAAGCTTGTCGGCCAGACGCACGAATGCGGCCAGATCAAGCTGCTCGGGACGCAGGCTGCCGTCTACGCCGGCGGCTTCGATTTCAGCGTTGCTCAGCAATTGCTTGAGGGTATTGCGCAGGGTCTTGCGGCGCTGGTTGAACGCTTCGCGCACAACGCGCTCCAGCAGGCGATGATCCTTGGCCGGGTGCGGCAGTACCGCGTGCGGCACAAGACGCACGATGGCCGAGTCGACTTTCGGCGGCGGGTTGAAAGCCCCCGGCCCGACGTTGAACAGATGTTCGACCCGGCAGTGGTACTGAACCATGATCGACAGACGGCCCCAGTCGCCGCCACCCGGGCCGGCGGCCAGACGCTCCACGACTTCCTTCTGCAGCATGAAGTGCATGTCGCGAATGATGCCGGCGTTGTTCAGCAGGTGGAAAATCAGCGGCGTGGAAATGTTGTACGGCAGGTTGCCGACCACGCGCAGGCTGTTTGGCGCAGCATTCAGGGTGTTGAAGTCGAACTTCAGCGCATCGCCCTGATGCAGGTTGAAATTGCTCTTGCCGGCGAACTGCTGGTTGAGGATCGGGATCAGGTCCTTGTCCAGTTCCACCACGTCCAGCTGTGCGCCAGAGTTGAGGATGCCGGCGGTCAGTGCGCCCTGGCCCGGGCCGATTTCCAGCATCCGGTCGCCGGATTTGGCACTGATGGAGCGCAGGATGCGGTCGATGACGCCGGCATCGTGCAGGAAGTTCTGGCCAAAGCGTTTGCGCGCCTTGTGTTGGTATTGCTCGGTCATAAACGGGTCTCGGCCATCTGGTAGGCGGTTTCCAGGGCGACCTGCAGGCTGCCGGTGTCGATCTTGCCGCTGCCGGCCAGATCCAGGGCGGTGCCGTGGTCGACGGAGGTGCGGATGATCGGCAGGCCCAGGGTCACGTTGACTGCTGCGCCGAAGCCTTTGTACTTGAGCACGGGCAGGCCCTGGTCGTGGTACATCGCCAGCACTGCGTCGCAGTGCTCCAGATATTTGGGGGTAAACAGAGTGTCGGCAGGCAGCGGGCCACGAAGGTCCATGCCCTCGCCGCGCAGGCGCTCTAATGTTGGTTCGATGATGTCGATTTCTTCATGGCCCAGGTGTCCGCCTTCACCGGCGTGCGGGTTGAGCCCGCAGACCAGGATGCGCGGTCGGGCGATGCCGAATTTGTCTTGCAGGTCGGCGTGCAGGATCCGCGTGACCCGTTCCAGCCGCTCCGGCGTGATCGCATCGGCGATGTCGCGCAAGGGCAGGTGAGTGGTGACCAGCGCCACGCGCAAACCGCGGGTGGCGAGCATCATCACCACCTGGGCGGTGTGGGTCAGGTCGGCGAGGAATTCGGTGTGTCCGGAAAAGGCGATGCCGGATTCGTTGATCACGCCCTTGTGCACCGGGGCGGTGATCATCCCGGCGAAGTCGCCGTTCAGGCAGCCATTGCCGGCGCGGGTCAGGGTTTCAAGGACGAATGCGGCGTTGGTCTTGTCCAGTTGACCGGCGACCACGGGGGCGCTGAGCGGGGTGTCCCAGACATAAAGGCTGTTGGCCGGCGCCGGAAGGTCCGGCCATTGACCGGGCGACACAGGCAGCAGACTGACGGCCAGCCCCAGCTGCGCGGCCCGCTCTTGGAGCAGGTCGCGGCTGGTGATGGCAATCAGGGGATGTGGCTGGGCTTGCGAGGCGAGCAGCAGGCACAGGTCGGGACCGATGCCGGCTGGTTCGCCGGGTGTCAGCGCGAAACGCTTGGGTTTCACTGCGCTGCCTGGTCTGCACCAGGGAGTTTGATCTCTACGTACGCTTCGTCACGGATCTGACGCAGCCAGGTTTGCAGCTCTTCGTCGTATTTGCGGTTACGCAGTACGGTCATTGCTTGCTGCTCGCGGGCCTGTTCGGTGCTGTCGGTGGCGCGACGGCCAAGGACTTCCAGAACGTGCCAGCCGTACTGGGTCTGGAACGGCTTGGACAGCTGACCCTGCGGGGACTTGGCCATCACGGCGCGGAATTCCGGTACCAGTGCGTTCGGGTCGATCCAGTTCAGGTCGCCGCCGTTGAGGGCGGAACCCGGGTCTTCCGAATATTTCTTCGCCAGTTCGGCGAAATCTTCGCCAGCTTCGATGCGGTTATACAGCGATTGAACCAGCTCTTTGGTCTTGGCTTCGTCGCGGACCGGACTTGGCTTGACCAGGATGTGGCGCACATGCACTTCGTCACGCATCTGGCTTTCGCCGCCGCGTTTTTCCAGCAGCTTCAGGATGATGAAACCACCTGGAGTGCGTGCCGGTTGAGTGATGTCGCCCGGCGACATGGCGCTCAGTTCGCGATCGAACGGCGGTGGCAATTGAGCGGCTTTACGCCAGCCCATGTCGCCGCCTTCCAGGGCGTTGTCGCTGCCGGATCTGGCAACAGCCAGTTGACCGAAGTCAGCGCCTTGCTTGAGTTGCTGGTAAACCTCCATCGCCTGGCGTGCGGCGCTCTGAATCGCTTCAGAGTTGGCGCTTTCCGGGGTCGGAATCAGGATGTTGGCCAGGTGCAGCTCTTCCGACAGTTGCATCTTGCCCAGGTCGGAGGCGAGGAAGTTCTTCACCTCCTGTTCCGATACCTGAATGCGTTCTGCAACACGGCGCTGACGCACACGGCTGATGATCATTTCCTTGCGGATCTGGTCACGGGCGCCTTCGTAGCTCAGGCCGTCGCGAGCCAGGGCTGCGCGGAACTGGTCGACAGTCATGTTGTTGCGCTGGGCAATGGTGCCGACAGCCTGGTTCAGTTCTTCATCGGTGATGCGGATGCCGGAGCGTTCGCCGATCTGCAGCTGCAGGTTTTCGACGATCAGGCGCTCGAGCACCTGCTGATCCAGCACGCCCGGAGGCGGCAAGCCGCCACCGCGCTTGGCGATGGTTTGCTGAACTTCGTGGACGCGTTGATCCAGTTGGCTCTGCATGACCACGTCGTTGTCGACGATGGCCACAACCTTATCGATGGACTGTACTGCGGCGTTCGCCGCAGTACCCAGGAACAGCGCGCCCAGCATCAGCGGGCGCAGACAATCAGAAAGCTTGGTCTTCACGTTGACGATAACCTTGGATGCCTTTGTCGAGGAAAGTCTCTGTCTTGGCGCCGGTGAGGCCGCCGAGTCCTTTCAGGACAATTTGAAGGAAGAGCCCGTGGTCGCCTTTTTCGTTTTCCGGGGCGTTCTGACTGAATTCGTCATAGCTGACCCAGTAACGGTTGATCAGGCGCAGTTTCCAGCAGCAGTTGTCGTATTCGAAACCACCGAAGGCTTCCAGCGTGCGGTTGCGGTTGTAGTCGTACTGCCAGCGGCTGATGGCGCTCCATTGTGGAACGATCGGCCAGATGACCGAGAAGTCATGCTGCTGGATCTTGTAGTAGTCCTTCACGTAACCAGGCTGGCCCGGGGTGCCGTAGTCACCACCGCCCACCGACCATTTGCCGGTGTTCTGGTCGTAACGAACCTGGTCGTTGCGATAGCGATAACCGACGTTGACCACCTTGTTCGGGTTGTCTTCAGGCTGGTAGTGGAACATCGCGCTGCCGGAGCGAGGGCTGCGGCTGTCAGGGTCCCAGTTGTAATCGGCAGTGGTGCGCCAGTCGCGGTTCCAGCGGTATTCGTATTCCAGCGCATAGGGCGAAACATTGGAATGCGCGTCATCGCGGGTTTTCGGATCGATGCCTGGCAGTTGGACTTCGCGATCCTTGAAGTACAGGGCCTGGCCGACGCTGATACGTTGACGCTCGAATCCGTTGTCTTCGATCCAGCGGCTGGTCACGCCCAGCGACAGTTTGTTCTCGTCGCCGACACGGTCGGAGCCGGAGAAGCGGTTGTCACGGAAGAGCGAGGCGTAGTTGAAGGTGTATTCGCTGGTGTCGAAAACCGGAATATCAGACTGGTCTTTCTCGGGCACATAAAGATAGAACAGGCGTGGTTCCAGGGTCTGACGGTAGTTCTTGCCAAAGTAGGACGTGTCGCGGTCGAAGTACAGTCCGCCGTCGATGCTCGCGATAGGAACGCCACGGTTCTGGTTGCTGCTGAACTTGCCGTTGAGGTTCTGGTTTTCTGGCGTCATTGCCGCAATTTGCGATTTACCGATACCGTCCAGATCCAGCTGGTACTGGGTGTACTGGTACTTGAGCGATGGCTTGAGGAAGCCATAGGTCCAGTTCATCGGCAGGCTGACGCCTGGTTTCAGGTTGAGCCGGTCGCCGTTTGCACGGGCCAGACCAGTGATGTTGTTGTCCAGACGACGTTCGACAGTACCGTCTTCGTTCGTGAAGTTGCCATTCTGCAGATCACGATCAAACCGTACGATCTCGGTTTCGTAATCGAAGTCCAGGCCTTCCGGGTGATATGGCAGCTGACCATTGAAGGTGATCTGCGGCAGACGGTCGTACGGCGTGAGGTTCGAAACGGTCGCCAGTTGATACGCCTGAGCGTTCAGACGTGCCGTGTAGCTGTCGCCACGATAGGTGACGGAACCCTGCTGATTCACGTAGTCCTGGCTCTTCACACCGATCTGGTCGGTGGTCAGGTCCTGGAAGTAATACGGATCGCTGATCTTGGTGTAGTCGACCTGGGTGAGCACGCGGGAGTCGAGACCGCCCTTGTGCTGCCAGTTGTACATGTAACGGTTTTTCTCGTAGTCGCTCTGCTTGCTGCGATCGGTGTCTTCGTCGTTGAGGTACGCGGCACCGAACTGACCTTCGCTGGACTTGGTCAGGTAGCGGAATTCGCCTTCCATCAACAGACCGCGCTTGCTCATGTAGCGCGGGTACAACGTGGCATCGTAGTTCGGTGCCAGGTTGAAGTAGTACGGTGTGACCAGCATGAAGCCGGTGTCGCTGCCGGTGCCGATGGTCGGCGGCAGGAAGCCCGACTGACGGCGGTCGTCGATCGGGAAGTAGATGTACGGGGTGTACAGGATCGGAATGTCCTTGACCCGCAGTGTCACGTTGGTCGCGGTACCGAAGCCGGTGGCAGGGTTCAGGGTGATGTTGTTGCCCTTGAGCTGCCAGGCGTTGCTGTTCGGTTCGCACGTGGTGTACGTGCCGTCCTTCAAGCGGATGATCGCGTTTTCGGCACGCTTGGCGTACAGCGCGTTACCGCGGATGCGCGATTTGTGCATCACGTATTCGGCGTTGTCGACCTTGGCTTCACCGGTGTCGAGCTGCACATCGGCGTGGTCGCCGACGATCAGCGCGCCATTGTCGCGGATGCGCACGTCGCCCTTGAGTTCGGCGCGGCTCTCGGCCTGATAGAGGCTCGCTTCCTGGGATTCGACCTGCATGCTGCCCTGACGCAGGACCACGTCACCGGCCAGCGTGCCGACCTGATCTTCGGTGTTGTAGCGCGAAGCTTTCGCGCCGATGAAGGTCGGGGCGTCACTTTTATTCGTCTTGTCATTCATGCCAGGACGAATCGGTTCGATATAGGAACCAGAGCAGTAAGGACCGGTCTCGGCCAGTTGGGCGGCGGTGAGCTTCTCGCGCGGAACCCAGTCGAGGTGACTGTAGTCTTCGCTACGGGATTTCAGGCCGCGGCCCTTGGACTCGGTGACCAGCATGGGTTTGGGACCGGAGTCCGAAACGCTGCCGTTCTCGGCCGGGGCTTCGCCGGTGGCGCTGACAGCGCTGCCGTCATGCACCGGGCGCGGCGGCAATGCAGCCGTCGGCGTCTTCGGCGAACAGGCCCAGCCGCCCGTAGCCGAGACGGCGCAGTCATACTGCTCGGCGGCGACAACGAATGAACTGGCCAGAGGTTGCATAGCCAGCAGACTGCCGGTTACCAACAACGGAAATTTTTTACGAAACGCGGGGGATTTCAATGCCATCTTATTAGTCCGGGCTTCCTGCGTGCCATCTGCCCGCGGTGTGGGCCGCACGCCTCTCGATGGTCTGAAAAAGATGCTGGATAATAAAGCATGACCCGCTTGACGGCTAGCGCCGTCGGAGACCCTTGCAATGCCTGACCAAGATGTACGCTTGCAACACCTGAAAGTTTGGCTCGATGAACAGTTGGCGACCCTTTTTGCCGAACAGGGCTGGGGTGCCGTACCCCCGGCCACGTTGACTGCGGCCAGCAGCGACGCGAGTTTCCGCCGTTATTTCCGCTGGGAAGGTGCCGGTCGCAGTTTCGTCGTGATGGACGCACCGCCCCCCCAGGAAAACTGCAAACCGTTCGTGGATATCGCCTTTTTGCTGGCGAAATCCGGTATCAATGTGCCGAAAATTTATGCAGAAGACCTTGATCGCGGATTTCTTTTGCTCAATGACCTGGGCAACAAGACCTATCTCGACGTGATCAATGGCGAAAATGCCGACGCATTGTTCAGCGATGCCTTGCAGGCGCTGTTGGCTTTTCAGCAGTTGCCGATGGTGGCACCGCTACCGAGCTATGACGTCGCGCTGCTGCGCCGTGAGCTGGAACTGTTCCCCGAGTGGTACGTGAAGCGCGAGCTGGGCATCGAATTCGACGCCACGCAACAGCAGCAATGGCAGCAAGTCAGCGAACTGCTGATCGACAGCGCGCTGGCCCAGCCCAAAGTGCTGGTGCACCGCGACTACATGCCGCGCAACCTGATGCTCAGCGAACCGAACCCCGGCGTGCTGGATTTCCAGGACGCGGTGTACGGCCCGGTGACCTATGACGTGACCTGCCTGTTCAAGGATGCCTTCCTCAGCTGGCCTGAAGAGCGTGTACGCGGCTGGCTCGAAAGCTACTGGCAGCAGGCGACGGCGCTGAATATTCCGGTACAGCCGGATTTCGAAGATTTCCTGCGCGCCAGCGACCTGATGGGCGTGCAGCGCCACTTGAAGGTCATCGGGATCTTCGCCCGCATCTGTCACCGCGATGGCAAGCCTCGATATCTGGCCGACGTACCGCGTTTCTTCGCTTATATAGAAGCGGTGATCGCCCGCCGTCCGGAGTTGGCGCAATTGCAGGCGCTGCTGGTCAGCCTGCGTGCCGGAGTGACGGCATGAAGGCAATGATTCTGGCGGCCGGCAAAGGCGAGCGCATGCGCCCGCTGACCCTGACCACCCCCAAACCGCTGGTGCGTGCCGCTGGCGTGCCATTGATCGAGTATCACCTGCGCGCCCTCGCGGCGGCGGGTTTCAGCGACATCGTGATCAACCATGCCTGGCTCGGCCAGCAGATCGAAGATTACCTGGGTGACGGCTCGCAATTCGGCCTGAGCATCCGTTATTCGCCCGAAGGCGAGCCGCTGGAAACCGGCGGCGGCATCTTCCGCGCCTTGCCGCTGCTCGGTGACGAAGCGTTCCTGGTGGTCAATGGCGATATCTGGACCGATTACGACTTCAGCGTGCTGCACCAGCCGATCAGCGGACTGGCGCATCTGGTGCTGGCAGACAACCCGGCCCATCACCCGGCCGGTGACTTTAGTCTGATCGGTGATCAGGTACAGGACGGCCAGCCGGACTCGCCGACCCTGACCTACAGCGGCATCGCCGTGCTGCATCCGCAACTGTTCGACGGCTGCGCGGACGGCGCCTTCAAACTGGCACCGTTGCTGCGCAAAGCCATGGCGGACGGGCAGGTGAGCGGTGAGCGACTGAAAGGCCACTGGGTCGATGTCGGTACGCACGAGCGTCTGGCTGAAGCCGAAACCTTGATAGAAGCGAGTCGCTGATATGTTGTGGCCAGGGACTCTGATTGGAGCCGGAGCGGGTTTTGCTATCGCCAGCATTCCGGGGGCCATGCTTGGGGCTTTGTTGGGGCAGGCGCTGGATCGGCGTCTTCATCTGCAGAGCTGGGGACATTTGCGGGAAAAACTCGGCGGCCAGCCGATGCTGCGCAACGACGAGCTGTTGTTCGTCCTGCTCGGGCGTCTGGCCAAGAGTGACGGGCGGGTCACCGACGGTCATATCCAGCAAGCGCGTCAGGAGATGCGCGCACTGGACATGAGCGAGCCGGCGCAGCGCCGGGCCATTGCCGCGTTCAATCGCGGCAAGTCTGGCGGGGATCGTCTGCGCGGTTACCTGCGGCGTCTGAGTGCTCAACCCCATGCTGCCGAAGGCGTGTTGCGTGCCTGCTGGCGGATGGTCTGGGCCGATGGCCGGGCCGGCAGCAGCGAGCGCGAACTGCTGGCGCAGTGGGGCAAGTGGCTGGGCTGGACGACTCACCAGATTCAGGCGCTGGCGGCGGATTACGAACCGCACAAGCGCCCGATCGTCAGCGCGGCGGTGAGTTATCAGGACGCGATGCGTCTGCTCGGGGTGTCGGCGACCAGCGAACCGGCACAGATCAAGCGCGCCTATCGTCGCCTGCTCAGTCGCCATCATCCGGACAAGGTGGCCGGTAGTGGTGCGACGGCGGCCCAGGTGCTCGAAGCGACTGAAAGGACCCGCGAATTGCACAATGCCTACACATTGATTCGCGAGCGGCGGGATTTCCGCTAGATGAAAAAAAGATCGCAGCCCTGGCTGCGATCTTTTTTTGTGTGGTAGGTCAGTCCGGTTTTTGCGGATTCAACCAGCCGCGCACCCGGCGGAACAATTGCTCCTGCTCGGCCTTGTTGTCGGGCAGCGCCTTGAGCGCGACCTGGCTGAACGACGACGTCTTCAAGCGCTTGCTGGCCTGCAAACGTTCCAGCGCGGCGTTGCGATCCAGCGGCTTGTCCATATAGAAGATATCGGCCGTCGGCAGCTTCAGCAGTGGCGTCAGTTCTGCCAGTTCAGGATTGGCCTTGGGCGGCACTTGCGCGGCGACCATCAGCAGCTTTTCCACTTGCGCGGTCTGCTTTTCGTTGAGGAAACGTGCGGCCCAATAGGCGCCGGTGCCGTGACCCAGCAGCACGATGCTGTGCGCATCTTGCTGTTCGGCGTAGGCAATTGCCGCGTCGATGCGGGCGAAGATTCGCTCGGCGTCGGCTTTGGCCTGTTCTTCGGTGGTTTCGGCAACGACCTTGTCACCCACGTCCGCTTCACCGCCGGCGGCTTGCTCGATCGGTTGGGCGGTGGTCGAATCCTTGCTGCCGGCATCGGCGGTTTTCGGCGCTGCGGGTGCTTCGACCACGCGCGGTGCGATGGCATCGCTTTGCAGGTCGGGCAGGGTGATACTCAGGCTGTTCCACTCGACGTCCGGCAATTTACGCCGCAGCGGGCCGATCGCCTGGGGCCAGTCAGCGGTTTCGCCGGCACCGGGGATGAGGATCACCACGCCTTTGGGGTCGGCGGTGTTGGCCGGTTTCCACAGAGCGAGGAAGGTGTCGCTGCCGGCCTGCAACTGTTGTTGTTCCTGGGCCGGGACTTTGCGTTCGAGTGCCGAAGCCTCTTCCTGACTACGCTCAAGCAGTGGCTGGCGTTCGACCGGTTTTTCTTCGGCGGGTTTTTCCGCGGCAGGGGCGGGTGCCGGATCGGCGGCTTCGACGGAAAAGGCACAAGGCAGGATCAGCGACAGGCACAATGCTGGCATTGCCAGGCGAGAGACAGGGGGCATCGGTTATTCCAGGCCAGAAAGTATCCCGGCAGCCTAATGGGTTGGTCAGAATTTGTCAGTGTATGGGATTTCAATGATGCGTTTTTGCTGCCTGTGGGTTATCGGCTGTCTGGCGTTTCCCTTGATGGGCTGGGCCGCGTCTGCCCCGCCGAGTCATGCTGCGCAGCTGTCGGCGAGCCAGCATCAGTGGCTGGCCGGGCACAATGAATTGCGTGTGGGCCTGATTCTGCAGGCGCCGTACGCGCAATACGACCGGCGCCTGCAGCGGCTGTCCGGGGCCAATGTCGAGTTGATGAAGTGGATGGCCAAGGCCCTCCACATCGAACTCAGCTGGCGCAACTTCCCCGATCTGGAACAACTCGAAGCCGCCGCACGGGACGGCGAAATCGATATCGCCCCGGGTCTGACCCAGACCCCCGGCTCATTGCGCCTCTGGCAGTTCTCCGATCCCTACATGCGCGTGCCGCAACTGGTGGTCAGCGACCAGAAAGTCAGCAGTTCGGTCGAACTGGAAAAGCTCGACAGCCAGGCCCGGGTGGCCGTACGCATGCCCAGCGTCACCGCCGATTACCTGCGCGGCAACTATCCCCATCTGAATCTGCAAGGCGTGCCGCTGGAGCGTCAGGCGTTGCAGTTATTGTTGAGTCAGCAGGCGTCTTACGCGGTGGTGGATGAAGCGCAACTGGGGCGGCTGTCCACAGAGCCTGAGTTTGCCGGGCTGGTAGTGGTCGGCGACATCGGTTTGCCGCAACTGCTGCGGGTCGCCACCCGTCGCGACTGGCCGGAACTGGCCGGGATCGTCGAAAGCGCCTTGCGGGCGATCCCGGCGAAAGATCTGGAGCGCCTGCACACGCAATGGCTGCAACCCAAATACCCGAGGCTCTCGGAGTCGCCGGGGTTCTGGCAGAACCTGAGCCTGTTGTTCGCCGTGTTGCTGCTCAGTTGTGCGGCGATTGTTTTTTGGCAGCGGCGTCAGCAACGCAGTCTCGAACAACGCCTGCTGGCCGCCCGGGAAGACATCGCCCTGCGCGCGGCCAGCGAAGAAGCCCTGCGCCTGACCCAGTTTTCCATCGACCAGAGCACCGTCGGCATTCTCTGGGTCAACTGGGACAGCCATGTGCGTTACGCCAACCGCGCGGCGGAACACATGCTCGGTTATCCACAGGGCGCGCTGATCGAGCGACCGCTGATCGACTTCGAACCCGGCCTGCACATGGATCGCTGGCTCAATTTGTGGAAACGCGCCCGGGCCAGCGAAGAAGGGCCCCTCAGCTTCGAGACGAACTGCGTGCGGGCCGATGGCAGTGTGTTGCCGGCGGATGTGTCGCTGAGTTTTTTGCGCTTTCGCGACAGCGAGTATCTGGTGGTCTACCTCACCGACGTGACCGAGCGCCGTCGTGCCCTGGCTGCGTTGCAGGAAAGCGAGGCGCGCCTGCAAGGCATCGCGGCCAACGTGCCGGGGCTTGTATTCCGCCTGGAGCGGGCGCCGGTGACCGGGCAGATCGACTTTGCCTACATCAGCGAGGGCAGCGAAAGTCTGGTGGGCTACGCACCGGCCGCCATCGCCCATCGCGACATGGGTTTGCGCAGCCTGGTGCATCCGGACGACAAGGCCGGTTATCACCAGACTCAGGACCATGCGCTGGACACCGACAGCGACTGGTCGTGGCAGGGGCGAATTCTTACGCGCCAGGGCGAGCAGCGCTGGGCCGAGATCAAGGCCATCACCCGGCAACTGGAGGACGGCGCCTACGTCTGGGACGGCATCGTCTGGGACATCACCGAAAGCAAGCGTATCGAACTGGAGCTGGCGGCATCGCGGGAGCAGTTGCGCGAACTTTCCGCGCACCTCGAAAGCGTGCGGGAAGAGGAGAAGGCGCGCATTGCCCGTGAAGTTCACGATGAACTGGGGCAGATGCTGACGGTGCTGAAACTGGAGACATCGATGTGCGAACTGGCCTACGCGCAACTCGATCCCGGGCTTAACGAACGTCTGAACAGCATGAAACGCCTGATCGCCCAGTTGTTCCAGTTGGTGCGCGACGTGGCGACGGCGCTGCGCCCGCCGATTCTCGATGCCGGGATTGCCTCGGCGATCGAATGGCAGGCCCGACGTTTCGAGGCGCGCACGCAGATTCCGTGTCTGGTGCAGGTGCCGGACAATCTGCCACCGCTGAGCGACGCCAAGGCCATCGGCCTGTTCCGCATCCTCCAGGAGGCGCTGACCAACGTCATGCGCCACGCCCAGGCGCATACTGTGGAACTGACGCTGGCGCTCGAAGGCGCCGATTTGTGTCTGACCGTCAGCGATGATGGCGTAGGATTTGTCGCCGCTGCGGGCAGGCCGACATCCTTTGGACTGGTGGGCATGCGTGAGCGGGTGTTGATCATGGGCGGGCAGTTGTCACTCGACAGCGCGCCGGGCGAGGGCACCACACTGAGCGTGCGGGTGCCACTGGATGAGGAGAAGTAAGTGATCCGTGTACTGGTAGCCGAAGACCACACCATCGTTCGCGAAGGCATCAAGCAATTGATCGGCCTGGCCAAGGATCTGCAAGTGGTGGGGGAAGCGAGCAATGGCGAGCAATTGCTCGAGACCTTGCGCAATGTGCCGTGCGAGGTGGTGCTGCTGGATATTTCCATGCCCGGGGTCAACGGGCTGGAAGCGATTCCACGCATCCGCGCACTGAACAATCCGCCGGCGATTCTGGTGCTGTCGATGCACGACGAAGCGCAGATGGCTGCCCGGGCGCTGAAGGTCGGCGCCGCCGGCTATGCGACCAAGGACAGCGATCCGGCGCTGCTGCTGACGGCAATCCGCAAGGTCGCAGCCGGTGGACGCTACATCGATCCGGAACTGGCCGACCGGATGGTCTTCGAAGTCGGCCTGACCGATACGCGGCCGCTGCATTCGTTGTTGTCCGAACGTGAGTTCTCGGTGTTCGAACGTCTGGCCCAGGGTGCCAACGTCAACGACATCGCCCAGCAACTGGCCCTGAGCAGCAAGACCATCAGCACCCACAAGGCGCGGCTGATGCAGAAACTCAACATCACCTCACTCGCCGAACTGGTGAAGTACGCGATGGAACACAAACTTCTCTAGTTCACCGGAAACCAAATGTGGGAGCGAGCCTGCTCGCGATAGCGGTCGAACCGTCACCGCATCACCGACTGACAGAATGCAATCGCCAGCAGGCTGGCTCCCACCGGGTCTTCACTCCCTTGCAGACTGCACATATCCATTAGCGACAACTGCTTTTGCCGGTTCTGACGACTTGAGCCCCGACCCATGCGTCGGGTTTGCCAAAACGCGCCATCCTTGTAGGGCAATCCCTACCCCCGGCCTTCCATCCGGCTGAGGCGATTCTCTCCTGCGCCCCGATTTGCGTGACTGCAGGCAGCCACTAGGCTTAATCCCACAGCAGTCATCAATAACAAAGGTGTGGGTATGAGCCAGGTCGAATCAAACGCAGGGGCCAGCGATGTGCTGGTCAGCTTTCGTGGAGTGCAGAAGAGCTACGACGGCGAGAACCTGATCGTCAAAGACCTCAACCTGGACATCCGCAAGGGCGAGTTCCTGACCCTGCTCGGGCCGTCCGGCTCCGGCAAGACCACCAGCCTGATGATGCTCGCCGGTTTCGAAACGCCGACCGCCGGCGAAATCCTCCTGGCCGGGCGCGCGATCAACAACGTGCCGCCGCACAAGCGTGACATCGGCATGGTGTTCCAGAACTACGCGCTGTTCCCGCACATGACTGTCGCCGAAAACCTGGCGTTCCCGCTGACCGTGCGTGGCCTGAACAAGAGCGACGTCAGCGACAAGGTCAAGAAAGTCCTGAGCATGGTCCAGCTCGATGCCTTCGCATCGCGTTATCCGGCGCAACTGTCCGGCGGCCAGCAACAGCGTGTGGCACTGGCCCGCGCGCTGGTGTTCGAGCCGCAACTGGTGCTGATGGACGAACCCCTCGGCGCTCTCGACAAACAGCTGCGCGAACACATGCAGATGGAGATCAAACACCTGCACCAGCGCCTCGGCGTGACCGTGGTCTACGTGACCCACGACCAGGGCGAAGCCCTGACCATGTCCGACCGCGTTGCCGTGTTCCATCAGGGCGAGATCCAGCAGATCGCACCGCCGCGCACTCTCTACGAAGAACCGAAGAACACCTTCGTCGCCAACTTCATCGGCGAGAACAACCGCCTCAACGGTCGCCTGCTCAGCCAGAACGGCGAGCGCTGTGTGGTCGAGCTGGGTCGTGGGGAAAAGGTCGAGGCGCTGGCGGTCAACATCGGCCAGACCGGCGAACCGGTCACCCTGTCGATTCGCCCGGAGCGCGTCAGTCTCAACGGTTCGAGCGACCAATGCGTCAACCGCTTCTCCGGGCGGGTGGCCGAATTCATCTATCTGGGCGACCACGTCCGGGTGCGCCTGGAAGTCTGCGGCAAGACCGACTTCTTCGTGAAACAACCGATTGCCGAGCTCGATCCAGCGCTCGCGGTCGGCGACGTGGTTCCGCTTGGCTGGCAGGTCGAGCACGTTCGCGCGCTTGATCCTCTTCTAGAGGCGCATTAAGCGCCCCGGCAATACCAACACCAACCCTGCACGTGGAGAGAACAATAAATGTTGAGATCCCTGAAGTTCACAGCCCTGACCCTGGGCCTGATGGGTGCGGCAAGCGCAATGGCCGCCGGCCCGGATCTGACCGTGGTGTCGTTTGGCGGGGCGAACAAGGCGGCGCAAGTCAAAGCCTTCTACGCACCGTGGGAAGCGGCGGGCAACGGCAAGATCGTTGCCGGCGAGTACAACGGTGAAATGGCCAAGGTCAAAGCCATGGTCGATACCAAGAGCGTGTCCTGGGATCTGGTGGAGGTGGAATCGCCGGAGCTGTCCCGTGGCTGCGACGAAGACATGTTCGAGCAGCTCGATCCTGCGCTGTTCGGCAAGACCGAAGACTACGTCAAAGGCGCTATCCAGCCGTGCGGCGTGGGCTTCTTCGTGTGGTCGACCGTGCTGGCCTACAACGCCGACAAGCTGAAAACCGCACCGACCAGTTGGGCGGATTTCTGGGACACCAAGAAATTCCCGGGCAAGCGTGGCCTGCGTAAAGGCGCCAAGTACACCCTCGAATTCGCACTGATGGCCGACGGCGTTGCGCCAAAAGACGTCTACAAGGAACTGGCCAGCAAGAACGGCCAGGACCGTGCGTTCAAGAAACTGGATGAGCTGAAACCGAACATCCAGTGGTGGGAAGCCGGCGCCCAGCCGCCGCAGTACCTCGCTTCCGGTGACGTGGTCATGAGCTCGGCCTACAACGGTCGTATCGCTGCCGTGCAGAAAGAATCCAACCTGAAAGTGGTGTGGAACGGCGGCATCTACGACTTCGACGCCTGGGCCATCCCGAAAGGCCTGGACAAGGCACGTGCCGAAGCGGCGAAGAAATTCATCGCGTTCTCGGTGCAGCCGCAGCAGCAGAAGACCTACTCGGAAAACATCGCCTACGGTCCGGCCAACTCCCAGGCCGTGCCTTTGCTGGACAAGGCGATCCTGAAAGACATGCCGACCACCCCGGAAAACATCGCCAACCAGGTGCAGATCGACGTCAGCTTCTGGGCTGACAACGGTGAGCAACTGGAGCAGCGTTTCAACGCCTGGGCTGCGAAGTAAGTAGAGGGCTCGCCCCCCCTGTGGGAGCGGGCTTGCTCGCGAAAGCGTCAGTACATTCAACATTGATGTCGACTGACACGCCGCCTTCGCGAGCAAGCCCGCTCCCACATTTGGATCTGTATGCATCAATCGATCGAGGTGGTTCGCCACCTCTGTAACGATCAAAGATTTGCGGAGTACGTCATGGCTATCGCCGTTCCCCTGAACGAGGGCAACAGCCCCACCTTGAAGCAGCGGCTCAAGCACGCCGAGCGGGTCAACCGCTGGAAGGCCCAGGCGCTGATCGCGCCGCTGGTGCTGTTTCTGTTGCTGGTGTTCCTGGTGCCGATCGTGGCGCTGCTCTACAAAAGCGTCGGCAACCCGGAAGTGGTGGGCGGCATGCCACGCACCGTGGCGGCCATTGCCAGTTGGGACGGTCGCGGACTGCCCGCTGAACCGGTCTACAAGGCCGCCGGCGAAGACCTCGCCGAAGCGCGCAAAAACCAGACCCTGGGCGATCTGTCCAAGCGCTTGAACATGGAGTTGGCCGGCTATCGCAGCCTGCTGACCAAAACCGCTCGTTCGCTGCCATTCGCCAGTGAACCGGCCTCTTATAAAGAAGCACTGGAAGGCCTCGACGAACGCTGGGGCGATCCGGCCTACTGGCAGGCCGTGAAGCGCAACACCAGCAGCATCACGCCGTTCTACCTGCTGGCGGCAGTGGATCATCGCATCGACGACCTCGGCGAACTGGCCCCGGCCACCCCGGATCAGGCGATCTACCTCGACATCTTCGCCCGGACCTTCTGGATGGGCTTGATCATCACTGTGATCTGCCTGGTGCTGGCCTATCCGCTGGCGTACCTGCTGGCCAATCTGCCGTCGCGTCAAAGCAACCTGTTGATGATTCTGGTGCTGCTGCCGTTCTGGACCTCGATCCTGGTGCGAGTCGCCGCGTGGATCGTGTTGCTGCAATCCGGCGGCTTGATCAACAGCGCACTGATGGCGATGGGCATCATCGATAAACCGCTGGAGCTGGTGTTCAATCGCACCGGGGTCTACATCTCGATGGTGCACATCCTGCTGCCGTTCATGATCCTGCCGATCTACAGCGTGATGAAAGGCATCTCGCCGACTTACATGCGCGCCGCGATTTCCCTGGGTTGCCATCCGTTCGCCAGTTTCTGGCGGGTGTACTTCCCGCAGACCTATGCCGGTGTCGGCGCCGGTTGCCTGTTGGTGTTCATCCTCGCCATCGGCTACTACATCACCCCGGCGCTGCTCGGCAGCCCGAACGATCAGATGGTCAGCTACTTCGTCGCGTTCTACACCAACACCAGCATCAACTGGGGCATGGCCACTGCACTCGGCGGGCTGTTGCTGCTGGCGACCGTGGTGCTTTATCTGATCTACAGCTGGCTGGTGGGCGCCAGTCGCCTGCGCCTGAGCTAAGGGGAATTTGAAATGCTGAGTCCTTATATGTCGCCCGTCGAGCGGGTGTGGTTCTACAGCTTGCGGATCCTCTGCGGCTTGATCCTGTTGTTCCTGATCCTGCCGGTGCTGGTGATCGTGCCGCTGTCGTTCAACTCGGGCAGCTTCCTGGTGTACCCGCTGCAAGGTTTCTCGCTGCACTGGTATCAGGACTTCTTCGCCTCGGCGGAATGGATGCGCTCGCTGAAGAACAGCATCATCGTCGCCCCGGCCGCAACGGTGCTGGCCATGGTCTTCGGCACGCTGGCGGCCATCGGCCTGACCCGTGGCGATTTTCCCGGCAAGGCGCTGGTGATGGCGCTGGTGATTTCGCCGATGGTAGTGCCGGTGGTGATCATCGGTGTAGCGAGTTATCTGTTCTTCGCGCCGCTGGGGCTGGGCAACAGTTTCTTCTCGCTGATCGTGGTGCACGCGGTGCTGGGTGTGCCGTTCGTGATCATCACGGTGTCAGCGACCTTGCAGGGCTTCAACCACAATCTGGTGCGGGCGGCGGCCAGCCTTGGGGCCTCGCCTCTGGTGACATTCCGCCGGGTAACCTTGCCGCTGATTGCGCCGGGGGTGATTTCCGGGGCGCTGTTTGCCTTTGCGACATCGTTCGATGAAGTGGTGGTGACGTTGTTCCTCGCCGGACCCGAGCAGGCGACGTTGCCTCGGCAGATGTTCAGCGGGATTCGCGAGAACCTGAGTCCGACGATTGCGGCGGCTGCCACTTTGCTGATTGCCTTCTCCGTCATCCTGCTGCTGACGCTGGAGTGGTTGCGTGGGCGGAGTGAGAAGCTGCGTACTGCTCAGGTTTAGCATTCGGCTTGAGATCGTTACCCCCTCACCCCAACCCTCTCCCCCAAGGGGGCGAGGGGGAAGGGAGCAGATATTCGTGCTGTTCAGAATCTGTGTTCGACTCGGTATCGCAAGTCGGTGTACATCTCCTAATCACCACGGTCAGTTCCCTCTCCCCCCGGGAGAGGGTTAGGGTGAGGGCGCTCTTGCTCTTAATCGATCATTCATGGAGTGAATGACAGACAACCCCAATTCCCCAGCTACGCTTGTGCTCAGCTCCCACATCTATAAGAGGCTGCGCACGATGAGTCTTTCCTCGTTCAAGATCGCTCACAAACTGATCACCGGCGCCGGGGCCATCGAGCAACTGGCGGCCGAGCTCACGCGGCTGGATATCGACAACCCGCTGATCGTCACCGATGCCGCGCTGGTCAAGTCCGGCACGGTGGAGCTGGCGCTGGCGCAGATCGGCGAGCGTGAGTACGAAATCTTCGACCGAGTGCTGCCGGATCCGGAAATCGCCATCGTCGAAGACTGCATGCGCGTCTACCGAGAGGGCGGCCATGACGGTCTGATCGGCCTCGGTGGTGGCAGTGCCATCGACATCGCCAAGAGTGTTGCCGCGTACGCCGGTTATCACGGCGCGCTGGAAGATCTGTTCGGCGTCGATCAGGTGCCGCGCAAAGGCCCGCCGCTGATCGCCATCCCGACCACGGCCGGCACCGGTTCTGAGGTGACCAACGTGGCGATTCTTTCGGACAAGGTCGCCCAGTTGAAGAAGGGCATCGTCAGTGACTACCTGTTGCCGGACGTGGCGCTGGTCAGCCCGCAGATGACCCTGACCTGTCCGCGCAGCGTGACCGCCGCCAGTGGTGTCGATGCGCTGGTGCATGCCATCGAGTCCTACCTGTCGTTGAATGCCTCGCCGATCACCGATTCGCTGGCCATCGGCGCAATCAAGCTGATCGCCCGGTCTTTGCCCAAGGCCTACGCCAATCCATCCAACCTGCAGGCCCGGGAAGACATGGCCACCGCCAGCCTGATGGCCGGCATGGCGTTCGGCAATGCCGGGGTCGGCGCGGTGCATGCGCTGGCGTATCCGCTGGGCGGGCGTTTCAACATTGCCCACGGCGTCAGCAATGCGCTGTTGCTGCCGTATGTCATGACCTGGAACAAGATGGCCTGCGTCGAACGGATGCAGGATATTGCCGAAGCCATGGGGGTGAAGACCGCTCATCTGAGTCTCAATGAAGCGGCCGACAGTGCCGTCACGGCAATGACCGAACTGTGCGCTGCGGTAGAAATCCCGCCGGGGCTGCGCAGTTTCGGCGTGCCCGAAGACGCGATCCCGGCCATGGCCGTAGAGGCCGCGGGGATCGAGCGCCTGATGCGCAACAACCCGCGAAAGCTCAGCGCTGGCGACATCGAGAAGATCTACCGGGCGGCGTACTGAGAACCCGACGGTCATCCGTCATGGCACAACCCAATCATCGCGGTCACGGTGCGCGCGCGGAAACTTGAGGTATACAATGCGCGCCATCGTGATTTAGCTCAGAAAAGGTGCGTCATGCAGCCCTTCGTTATTGCTCCGTCGATTCTCTCCGCCGACTTCGCCCGCCTGGGCGAGGAAGTGGACAACGTTCTGGCCGCCGGTGCCGACTTCGTCCACTTCGATGTCATGGACAACCACTACGTGCCGAACCTGACCATCGGCCCGATGGTCTGCGCCGCGCTGCGCAAGTACGGCATCACCGCGCCGATCGACGCACACCTGATGGTCAGCCCGGTGGATCGCATCGTCGGCGACTTCATCGAGGCCGGCGCCACCTACATCACCTTCCACCCGGAAGCCACGCTGCACGTCGATCGTTCGCTGCAACTGATCCGTGAAGGCGGCTGCAAATCCGGCCTGGTGTTCAACCCGGCGACCCCGCTCGACGTGCTCAAGTACGTGATCGACAAGGTCGACATGGTCTTGCTGATGAGCGTCAACCCGGGCTTCGGCGGGCAGAAATTCATCCCCGGCACCCTTGACAAGCTGCGCGAAGCGCGCGCGATCATCGATGCCTCGGGCCGTGACATCCGCCTGGAAATCGACGGCGGCGTCAACGTCAACAACATCCGTGAAATTGCCGCTGCCGGTGCCGACACCTTCGTGGCCGGCTCGGCGATCTTCAATGCGCCGAACTATCAGGAAGTCATCGACAAGATGCGTTCCGAACTGGCGCTGGCCCGCCCATGAGCGGATTTGAGCAGCTGTTCCCGGGGCAACTGCCGCGGTTGGTGATGTTCGATCTGGATGGCACGCTGATCGACTCGGTACCCGACCTGGCGGCGGCGGTGGATAACATGCTGCTCTCCCTCGGGCGCAAGCCTGCCGGTATCGAGTCGGTGCGCGAGTGGGTCGGCAACGGTGCGCCGGTGCTGGTGCGCCGCGCCTTGGCCGGTGGCATCGACCATTGCGCCGTGGATGACGTCGAAGCCGAGCATGCGCTGGAGGTGTTCATGGAAGCCTACGGCGCCAGCCATGAGCTGACCGTGGTCTATCCCGGCGTGCGCGACACTCTGAAATGGCTGCACAAGCAGGGCGTGGCCATGGCGCTGATCACCAACAAGCCGGAGCGCTTCGTCGCGCCGCTGCTGGATCAGATGAAGATCGGCCGCTACTTCAAGTGGATCATCGGCGGCGATACCCTGCCGCAGAAGAAGCCCGATCCGGCGGCGCTGTTCTTCGTCATGAAGATGTCCGGCATTCCGGCCTCGCAATCGCTGTTCGTCGGCGACTCGCGCAGCGATGTGCTGGCGGCGAAAGCGGCGGGGGTCAAATGTGTCGCGCTCAGTTATGGCTACAACCATGGCCGGCCGATTGCCGAAGAATCCCCGGCGCTGGTGATCGACGATCTGCGCAAGCTAATTCCCGGTTGCCTGGATACGGCCGCTGAGATAACGTTGCCCGACGCATCTCAATCCCCTTCTGGAAACGCCATCGTGGTGGTCACCCGCAAACTCTGGATGAAAGTCATCAAGGCCCTGGCCCGCTGGCGTTGGCGCGCCTGACTTGTTCCTGGCCGGCCTGCCGGCGCGTTTGCACACCTGACTGATTTGCACCTCACACCACGAGGCACCCTATGATCCGCGAAGAATTCCTGCGTCTGGCCGCTGACGGCTACAACCGCATCCCGCTGGCCTGCGAAACCCTGGCCGACTTCGACACCCCGCTGTCGATCTACCTGAAACTGGCCGACCAGCCCAACTCCTACCTGCTCGAATCGGTGCAGGGCGGCGAGAAATGGGGCCGTTACTCGATCATCGGCCTGCCGTGCCGCACCGTGCTGCGGGTTCATGACCATCACGTCAGCATCACCGTCGATGGCGTCGAGACCGAAAGCCACGACGTCGAAGACCCGCTGGCCTTCGTCGAAACCTTCAAGGCTCGCTACAACGTGCCGACCATCGCCGGTCTGCCGCGCTTCAACGGCGGCCTGGTGGGTTACTTCGGCTACGACTGCGTGCGTTATGTAGAGAAGCGCCTCGGCAAGTGCCCGAACCCGGATCCGCTGGGCGTACCGGATATTCTGCTGATGGTCTCCGATGCGGTAGTGGTATTCGACAACCTCGCCGGCAAGATGCACGCGATCGTGCTGGCCGACCCGGCGCAGGCCGATGCCTACGAGCAGGGTCAGGCGCAGTTGCAGGAACTGCTGGAAAAGCTGCGTCAGCCGATCACCCCGCGTCGTGGCCTGGATTTCAGCAAGCAGCAGGCGGCCGAGCCGGTGTTCCGCTCCAGTTTCACCCAGGATGACTACGAAAAAGCCGTCGACACCATCAAGGAATACATCCTCGCCGGTGACTGCATGCAGGTTGTGCCGTCCCAGCGCATGTCGATCGACTTCAAGGCTGCGCCGATCGATCTGTACCGCGCGCTGCGTTGTTTCAACCCGACGCCATACATGTACTTCTTCAACTTCGGCGATTTCCACGTCGTCGGCAGCTCGCCGGAAGTGCTGGTGCGGGTCGAAGACAATCTGATCACCGTGCGCCCGATTGCCGGCACCCGTCCTCGCGGAGCCACTGAAGAGGCGGACGTGGCGCTGGAAGAAGACCTGCTGTCCGACGACAAGGAGATCGCCGAGCACCTGATGCTGATCGACCTCGGTCGCAACGACACCGGGCGTGTTTCGGAGATCGGCTCGGTGAAACTCACCGAGAAAATGGTCATCGAGCGTTATTCCAACGTGATGCACATCGTGTCCAACGTTACTGGCCAGTTGAAATCCGGGCTGACCGCCATGGATGCATTGCGGGCGATTCTGCCGGCGGGCACCTTGTCCGGGGCGCCGAAGATCCGCGCGATGGAAATCATCGACGAACTGGAGCCGGTCAAGCGTGGCGTGTATGGCGGCGCGGTCGGTTACTTCGCCTGGAACGGCAACATGGACACCGCCATTGCGATCCGCACTGCAGTGATCAAAAACGGCGAGCTGCATGTGCAGGCCGGTGGCGGCATCGTTGCCGACTCGGTGCCGGCGCTGGAGTGGGAAGAAACTATCAACAAGCGTCGGGCGATGTTCCGTGCCGTTGCGCTGGCGGAGCAAACCCCGGACTGAGTGACGGGGGGGATTCAGCCATAAAAAAACGCGGCGCCTGTGAGGGCGCCGCGTTTTTTATTGCCGACTGATCAGAAGTCGAGACTTACGCCAACATTGACCCCTTGCTGGGTAAAGTCGTCATCCTTGCGAATGTTGTAGCTGGCGCGAAGAGCGACTTCCTTGGTGAGGTTGTGGCTGACGCCCAGGTTCAGGCGGTTGAGGTTGGTCTGCGGCGTGTAGCCTTCCAGGGTGTAGCGATTGTTCGGCAGGCTGTTGAGGTTCATCGTCAGATCCTGGGCGTCGTCGTTGTATTCGCGCTCGTGGGCGAATTCGCCGAACACCTGGGTCTGTGCGGTGATCTGGTATTTGCCCTGGATGCCGAGACCGAGACGGCGGGAGTTGCGCGACTGGTCGTCGAAGGTCAGCGCAGTGGCGTCCGCGCCTTTTTCCGAATAACCGTCGACTTCCACCTTGCCGAAGTCGGCGCTGACGAATGGCGACAGATGCCATGGGCTGCTCGCCTCTGGCGCGATGTCGTAGCCGACGCGGCCGCCGATGGCCAGTACATAGCCGTCGGTATCGCCTTTCTCGCCACGTTCGTTGACCCCGAGCTGGAACTTGCGCTTCAGGCTGTCGTAGTCCAGATGTCCGGCGGTAACGGCCAGGTCACCCCACCAGCGGTTTTGCTGGTACTGGGCGAATGCGGTGCCCATGTAGGAGTTGAGTTTGTACTCGGAGTCGTTGTCGCCGGCTTCGAGTTTCTGGTGATAGAAACCCGCCGCCACACCGACACGCCAGGCGTCGTCGAGGCGGTAGCTGCCACCGATATTCAGGTTGTAACCGTTGCCGTCGGCGCTTGCCCCGGCGTGCTGGTCGTCGAAGTCCTGATGCTGGCCGCCAGCGGAGACAATCGCTCGCCATTGACCGACGCCTTGCCAGTTTTCCCAGTCGGCCAGCCATTGGTTACGCAGTTCGTCCTGATGCGCGCGCAACGTGCCTTGGGCCATTTCCGGCAGCAGGGTCAGTTCCCATGGGGCGGCCAGCAACGAGTAGGCGTAGTCGGCGATCAAGCGTTGCCCGGCTTCGGTCGGGTGCACCGAGTCGTTGTAGATCAGCTTGGTCGGGTCCGGCGTGGCGCTGTTGATCCCGTACCGAGCGTTTTCGGTGCAGCTGTCGCCGCTGAAGCAGGTGGCGACCAGGTTCTGATCGGTAGCCAGGCCGAACTGTGCCGGGTTGGCAAACGCTTCCTTGAGCAGAACCGGAATGTTCAGCGGGATCACGTTGGCGCCGACCGTCTGCAACTGGCTCACCAGCTCGGTGTTGAACTGGGCGCTGAGTTGCGACGTGAAGCCTTGCAACGGTGAGCCGTTGATGGCCGGAGTCAGGCCGATGTCCGGCAGCAGCCAGACCATGATGTAGCGGGCACCCGCGCCTTGCAGAGTGCGCACGCTGTCGACCAGTCGATCGGCGGCGGCGTTGGCCTGAGGCAGGCTGGTGACGCGGCCCTGAAGGAAGTCGTTGCCGCCTCCAGTCAGGTAATACAGGGCATTCGGGTCGGCGCGGAAGCCGTTCGACGGCAGGTAGCCGGCACGGGTGCGTTCACCGCTGGCGGATGTAGTGGTGATCGAATCGAGAATCTGGTCGGTGCGGTAGCCGCCGACCGCCCAGTTATTGCCATCCGGCAGACCCTGGCCGGCGCGTACCGCCGAATCCGCGGAGGCGGTCTGATTCGGCGTGAAGCCCAGGCGGCCGCCAATCAGTTGGGTGGCGTTGAGCGAATAGAACTCTCCGCTGCCGTCCTGATAGTTGGGGCCGGTGCGGTTGGTAAACCGTTTGACCGAGCCGGCAGGACCATCCGGATCGGAAAACGTCCCCGCGTCGCTGAGACTGTCACCGAAGACAACGAAATTCGAATAAGGATTGGGTGCGGCATTCGCCTGGGCGCAGGCCATCGCGAGCAGGCATCCGGCGAGCGGTACAAACAACGTCTGTTTGATCATGAGCAAGTCCGTTTATTTATTGTTGTATGGAACGAAACGACAGTACCAAAAACTTCCGGCGTTTTGCCATCGGTCGTCAACCCTCCCATAGTTTTCCCCCCGTCAGGCCCGGCCATATTGCACGCTCTGCCCAGCTAAGTTACTGTGCGGGAACGTATGAACGAGACCTTCCCCGTGTTGATCACCAGCAAACTTCTGGATCAAGTCATCAAGGCACACGCCCGCTGGCGTTGGCGCGCCTGAATCTTTTCTGCCGGCCCCGCCGGATCTGTATCGCTTTGCCTTCCTTGCCCGTTTGATATGCCGCCTTGCCGTCGCCACTTGCGCGTCCGACTTTGTGCAGCGTCCTGGCAAGTCATCCGAAGGCTGTTTCCAAGTCAGAATTCAAGAGGTTCGAAACGCCATGTTGCTGATGATCGACAACTACGACTCCTTTACTTACAACGTTGTGCAATACCTCGGCGAGCTGGGTGCCGAGGTCAAGGTCGTGCGCAACGACGAGCTGACCATTGCCGAAATCGAAGCACTCAACCCGGAGCGAATCGTGGTGTCCCCCGGTCCGTGCACGCCGACCGAAGCCGGCATCTCCATCGAAGCCATCAAACACTTCGCCGGAAAACTGCCGATCCTCGGCGTCTGCCTCGGCCATCAGTCCATCGGCCAGGCCTTTGGCGGTGATGTGGTACGTGCCCGCCAAGTGATGCACGGTAAGACTAGCCCGGTATTCCACGAGGACAAGGGCGTATTTGCCGGTCTGAATCGTCCGCTGACCGTCACCCGTTATCATTCCCTGATCGTCAAGCACGAGACCTTGCCCGATTGTCTGGAGCTGACCGCGTGGACTCAGCACGATGACGGCTCAGTCGACGAAATCATGGGCCTGCGTCACAAGACTCTGAACATCGAAGGCGTACAGTTTCACCCGGAATCGATCCTCACCGAGCAGGGCCATGAACTGTTCGCCAACTTCCTCAAACAAACCGGCGGCACGCGCTAAGGACTCTCCATGAATATCAAGACAGCCCTGAGCCGTATCGTCGATCACCTCGACCTCAGCACCGAAGAAATGCGCGACGTGATGCGCGAAATCATGACCGGCCAATGCACCGACGCGCAGATCGGCGCGTTCATGATGGCCATGCGCATGAAGAGCGAGAGCATCGACGAAATCGTCGGCGCGGTGTCGGTGATGCGCGAGCTGGCTGATCAGGTCGAACTCAAGACCCTCGACGGCGTGGTCGATGTGGTCGGCACCGGCGGTGATGGCGCGAACATTTTCAACGTTTCCACGGCTTCGGCTTTTGTCGTTGCCGCTGCCGGCTGCACTGTGGCCAAGCACGGCAACCGCGCGGTGTCGGGGAAGAGCGGCAGCGCCGACCTGCTCGAAGCGGCCGGGATCTACCTCAACCTGACCCCGGTTCAGGTGGCACGTTGCATCGACAACGTCGGCATCGGTTTCATGTTTGCCCAGACTCATCACAAAGCCATGAAGTACGCCGCCGGCCCGCGCCGCGACCTTGGCCTGCGCACCCTGTTCAACATGCTCGGCCCGCTTACGAATCCGGCCGGCGTCAAACATCAGGTAGTCGGCGTCTTCACCCAGGCCCTGTGCCGGCCATTGGCCGAAGTCTTGCAGCGTCTGGGCAGCAAACATGTGCTGGTGGTGCATTCGAAGGACGGTTTGGACGAGTTCAGCCTTGCCGCGCCGACTTATGTGGCCGAGCTGAAGAACAACGAGATCACCGAATATTGGGTCGAGCCGGAAGATCTGGGCATGAAGAGCCAGAGCTTGCACGGTCTGTCGGTCGATGGCCCGGAAGCCTCGCTGGCACTGATCCGCGATGCACTGGGCAAGCGCAAGACCGAGAACGGCCAAAAGGCTGCGGAAATGATCGTGCTCAATGCCGGTGCAGCGCTGTACGCCGCTGACCTGGCGACAAGTCTGAAAGAAGGCGTGGCACTGGCCCACGACGCTCTGCACACCGGCCTCGCTCGGGAAAAACTCGAGGAGTTGGGTGCCTTTACCGCGGTATTCAAAGTGGAGAATGAGGGATGAGTGTACCGACGGTTCTGGAAAACATTCTGGCCCGCAAGGTTCAGGAAGTCGCCGAGCGTAGCGCCCGTGTGAGCCTGAGCGAGCTGGAAAGTCTGGCCAAGGCGGCCGATGCACCCCGCGGTTTTGCCCAGGCATTGCTGGCGCAGGCCAAGAAGAAACAACCGGCCGTGATCGCCGAAATCAAGAAGGCGTCGCCGAGCAAAGGCGTGATCCGCGAGAACTTCGTTCCCGCCGACATCGCCAAAAGCTACGAGAAGGGCGGGGCGACCTGCCTGTCGGTACTGACCGATATCGACTACTTCCAGGGCGCCGATGCTTACCTGCAACAGGCCCGCGCCGCGTGCTCGCTGCCGGTGATCCGCAAGGACTTCATGATCGATCCGTACCAGATCGTCGAAGCCCGTGCCCTGGGCGCCGACTGCGTGCTGTTGATCGTCTCCGCGCTGGATGACGTGAAAATGGCCGAGCTGGCTTCGGTGGCCAAAGGCGTCGGTCTCGATGTGCTGGTGGAAGTTCACGACGGTGATGAGCTTGAACGCGCATTGAAGACGCTGGACACGCCGCTGGTCGGGGTCAACAACCGCAACCTGCATACCTTCGACGTAAGCCTGGAAACCACCCTCGACCTGCTGCCACGGATTCCGCGCGACCGTTTGGTGATCACCGAGAGCGGGATCCTCAATCGTGCCGATGTCGAACTGATGGAAATCAGCGACGTTTACGCGTTCCTGGTCGGAGAAGCGTTCATGCGCGCGGAAAGCCCGGGCATTGAACTGCAACGTCTGTTCTTCCCTGAGCGCGGCGTTCCGGTGAGCGGTTCGACCCTCGACTGATCGACTCTTCGCTGGCGCCCGTATCCCTGTGGGAGCGGGCTTGCCCGCGAAGGCAGCATAAGATTCACCTCAGGCTCAACGTCCTATGGAAACCTTATGATCCCCACTTCCCTGACCATCGAAGCCGGCCTGCAAGCCGAACAGGATCTGCTGGCATCGGTCTGCGCCGGCGACGCCGAATTCGGTTTGCTGTTCTGGCAGCCCAGTGATCGTGCTTTGGTCATGCCGCGCCGTTTGAACCGCCTCCCCGGATTCGATCACGCCTGCGAAGTCTCCGCCGCTGCCGGTTGGCCGGTGTTGCTGCGTGAAACCGGCGGTGAACCTGTTCCGCAATCGGCTTCCACCATCAATATTGCACTGGTCTACGCACCGCCTCGCAGCGAAGGCGATCTGAACCGCATCGAAACCGGATACCGGCGTCTGTGTGATCCGATCTGTCAGTTGCTGGATGAGTTGGGTGGCGTGTCTTCGCTGGGTGAAATTGACGGCGCGTTCTGCGACGGTCGCTTCAACGTCAACCTCGACGGTCGCAAGATGGTCGGCACCGCTCAGCGCTGGCGTCAGAGTCAGGGTGGGCAGCGCCCGGTTGGCCTGGTGCACGGTGCGATGTTGCTGGATGACGAACGCGAATCGATGGTGGCGGCGGTCAATCGCTTCAACGAGGCGTGTGACCTGGAGCAACGGGTACGCGCTGCAAGCCACATCGCGTTGCATGAGAAATTCCAGGCGCCCCATGCCTTGGCGCGTCTCGATGAACTCTTTCGTTTGATGCTGGCGCAGATCTACGCCGGCTGACTTTTCAGATTCAGCGAGTGCCGAAGACCACCATGGTCTTGCCCTTCACATCCACCAGGTTGCGTTCCTCAAGATCCTTGAGCACGCGACCGACCATCTCCCGCGAACAGCCAACAATCCGCCCGATTTCCTGACGGGTCACCTTGATCTGCATGCCGTCCGGGTGGGTCATCGCGTCGGGTTGCTTGCACAGTTCCAGCAAGCAGCGAGCAACACGACCCGTGACGTCGAAGAACGCCAAGTCGCCGACCTTGCGTGTGGTGTTGCGCAGGCGTTGTGCGATTTGTCCGCTGAGCACGTAAAGAATGTCTGGATCCTGCTGCGACAATTCGCGGAATTTGGCGTAGCTGATTTCCGCGACTTCGCACTCGACCTTGGCCCGCACCCAGGCACTGCGCTCCTGTTCCTGGCCGGCCTGTTCGAACAGGCCCAGCTCGCCGAAGAAGTCCCCGGCATTCAGGTACGCGATGATCATCTCGCGGCCGTCGTCGTCCTCGATCAGGATCGTGACCGAGCCGCGGATGATGAAGTACAGCGTGTCCGAGCGATCCCCGGCGCAGATGATGTTGCTCTTGGCCGCATGGCGCCGGCGCTGGCAATGCATCAGCAGCTTGTCGAGGTTCTTGATTTTGGGTGTGGGGGTAATACCAACCATGGTTGTATCCCGAAAAGACTGCACGGTTATATTTGGTTTTTATATGAGGCGCTGAGGCGATCGCTACAAATACCGGCTTGGGGCGCCAGTGAATTGGCGCCAGCTTACCAGACACTTCGTCGAAAATTCGAGAAATTACCTACGCAGTAAAGGCATCGGTCCTAGGATCACCGCTCGCAGTCAAACCGGGGCCCTGTGCTAAGCTGGCGACCCTTTTTTCTACAGTGGAGTCTTGGCGATGAAGGCACGCATCCAATGGGCTGGCGAAGCCATGTTCCTCGGCGAATCCGGCAGCGGTCATGTCGTGGTCATGGACGGTCCGCCGGACGCCGGTGGTCGCAATCTGGGTGTTCGCCCGATGGAGATGCTCCTGCTGGGCGTTGGCGGTTGCAGCAATTTCGACGTGGTCAGCATTCTGAAGAAGTCCCGCCAGGCCGTTGAAAGCTGCGAGGCTTTCCTGGACGCCGAACGTGCGACCGAAGATCCGAAGGTGTTCACCAAGATCCACATGCACTTCGTGGTCAAGGGCCGTGGTCTGAAAGAAGCCCAGGTCAAACGCGCCATCGAGCTGTCGGCGGAGAAGTACTGCTCGGCCTCGATCATGCTCGGCGCGGCCGGCGTGGCAATCACCCACGACTACGAAATCGTCGAACTCGGCTGAGCCGACATTCAACTATCATAAAAGCAGTGCAGACTCTGGCGATCCCCCGCTGACGTCTGCATAATGCGCCACTTTTTTCAGGGCAGTGATCGGTCAGCCGACGGGTCATCCGCCTGAACAGATAACCAAAATCGCCATCGCGAAGAGGTGTTAACCGTCCTACGCAGGTGCGTCGTTCGCACTTGACGGGCATGCTTGATCACGCGGCCGGGCCGCATACATAGAGAGTTTTTAACGGTGAAAAGCAAACTCAAGCTCCACGGGTTCAATAACCTGACAAAGACCTTGAGCTTCAACATCTATGACATCTGCTACGCGGAAACCCCGCAAGACCAGCAGGCTTACGTCGAGTACATCAATCAAGAGTACAACGCCGAACGCCTGACGCAGATCCTCACGGAAGTTGTCGAAATCATTGGTGCCAACATTCTGAACATTGCCAGTCAGAACTATGAGCCTCAGGGTGCCAGCGTCACGATTCTGATCTCGGAAGAACCGGTCACCCCGACCGAAAGCCAGATCGAAGAGTCCCCGGGTCCGCTGCCGGAAATCATCCTGGCCCACCTCGACAAGAGTCACATCACGGTGCATACCTACCCGGAAATCCATCCGGACGCCGGTATTGCGACGTTCCGTGTGGACATCGACGTGTCGACCTGTGGTGTCATTTCACCGCTCAAAGCGCTCAACTTCCTCATTCACCAGTTCGATTCGGACATCGTGACCGTGGATTACCGTGTGCGCGGCTTTACCCGTGACGTTGAAGGCAACAAGCACTTCATCGACCACGAGATCAACTCAATCCAGAACTACCTTTCCGAAGACACCCGCGACGCGTACCAGATGACCGACGTGAACGTGTACCAGGAAAACCTGTTCCACACCAAAATGCTGCTGAAGAACTTCGAACTGGATAACTACCTGTTCGGTGATGCCACCAGCAACCTGTCGTCCGAGCAACGTGCTCAGGTGACCGAGCGTGTGAAACACGAAATGCTGGAAATCTTCTACGCGCGCAATATGCCGAGCTAAGAAGTCCAGGCACAAAAAAAGGCGACTGCTTTGCGGCAGTCGCCTTTTTTATAGGCGTTTTTCAGATCCGGTAAGTGCTCTTGGTCATCACTTTGGCCAACAGGCTCATGCCGAACTTCACCGGTGCCGGGAAGCGGAAACCACCAGCCTCCAGCGCACTTTCTGCGTGATGTTCTTCATCGATACGCATCTGTTCCAGAATCGCCCGGGATTTTTCATCCTCGGCCGGCAGTTGCTCCAGATGCTCGTTCAAGTGCTTGCACACCTGATGCTCGGTCGCCGCGACAAAACCGAGGCTGACCTTGTCGCTGATCAGCCCGGCGACTGCGCCGATCCCGAATGACATCCCATAGAACAGCGGATTGAGCACGCTGGTGTGGCTGCCCAACTGATGAATGCGCTGTTCACACCAGACCAGATGATCGATCTCTTCTTCGGCAGCATGCTCCATGGCTTCGCGAACCTGCGGCAGCTTGGCGGTCAGGGCCTGACCTTGGTATAGCGCCTGGGCACAGACTTCACCGGTATGGTTGATGCGCATCAGGCCGGCGACGTGGCGGGTGTCTTCGTCGCTCATCTGCACGTCGGGCTGCACGATGGCCGGCGACGGACGGTACGGCTGGCCGCTGAAGGGCAGCAGGGTTCGCATTGCGGCATCGGCTTGCAGCAGAAGACGGTCAATTGGCGAATAGTGACGTTGGGTAGTCATGCTGACCTCCGGGAAGAATCTCGGCGGCCAGTTTAACCGAATCGGCCGGGGAAGGTTTGCGCTGGGTCATATGGGAGCAGGGCGCTCCCACAGATTTTAGGTCGATCAGCCCGGCGGCCAGTTCATCTGGCGTTGACCGAGTACGTGCATATGAATGTGGTAGACCGTCTGTCCACCCTTTTCATTGCAGTTCATCACCACCCGGAAGCCTTCTTCGCAACCCAGCTCCAGCGCCAGACGCTGGGCGGTGAACAGGATATGCCCGGCCAGTGCCTTGTCGTCTTCGGTCAGGTCGTTGAGGGTGCGCACCGGTTTCTTCGGTATCACCAGAAAATGCACCGGTGCCTGCGGGGCGATGTCGTGGAACGCCAGAACCTGGTCGTCCTCGTAGATGATCTTCGCCGGGATTTCCCGGTTGATGATCTTGGTGAACAGAGTATCCACAGCTGTTTTCTCCGTTGTGTGAGCTGGGCTGAGTGTACCCACGAGGGGTCACCACGCCCAGCCAGTTGCCTGCCGGCCCTTCAGCGCGGGCAGTAAGCTTTGTTGACCATGCCGACGATGGTGCGGTTGAGCCAGCGCGAACCCAGTCGTGGCAGAAAGGCGAACCAGCGGTTCCTGCGCCCGGGAATGATGATTGCGCGGTTTTTTTCCAGGGCGCGCACGGTATACAGCGCGACCTCTTCGGGGCTCATCAGCAGTTTGCTGGCGTTGAGTTTGTCGTTGTTCAGTTGCGCCGTACGAAAGAACGCCGTGCGCGTCGGGCCAGGGCAGAGCACCGAGACTTTCACGGCGCACTTTTTCAATTCCACCCGCAGCGCTTCGGAAAAATGCAGAACGTAGGCCTTGCTGGCGTAGTAAGTGCTCATCCACGGACCGGGATTGAACGCGGCGACCGATGCCACGTTGAGAATCTGCCCGCCACCCTGCAGGGCCATGCTGTTGCCGATTGCATGGCAGAGGCGGGTGAGGGCGAGGATGTTCACCTCGATCAGGTCTTGCTCGGTCATCCAGTCCTGGGCCAGGAACGGGCCGCACGTACCGATGCCGGCGCAGTTCACCAGCAGATCGATCTGCCGGTCGCCTTCTTCAAGCTCCAGCAGAAACCCGGACAGGCGCAACGGCTCGCCCAGGTCGCAGGCGCGGAACAGTACCTCCACGCCGAAACGCTGGGTCAGTTCAATCGCAATGCTTTCCAGCTGATCACGTTGTCGGGCCACCAGAATCAGGCTGCGGCCACGGCGGGCCAGGGCTTCGGCCATGGCCAGGCCGATGCCGCTGGAAGCGCCAGTGATCAGAGCGTAACGGGTCATGCAGTTCTCCATCGCAACAGCTCCGCGCCGTGGACGCAGGTGTCACGGCGGGGAGCGCTGTTCATTCTTTCGCAGAGTCTACAGGGGCGGGTGCAGGTTCGGCTGCATCGTCCACCGGATTCGGCACGGGCTCGACTTCGACATCGACTTCATCGGCGGTCACCGAGCCGCTTTCATAACTGCTTTCGAGGCTGGTTTCGTACTCCTGCTGGATGGCAGAAATCCCGCCTAGCATGCCTCCGACGAAAAACAGGCCGATAAAGACGATCCACAGGGAGCACAGTACTTTGACGGCGGTGCTGTTCGGTGGCGGCGGTGGGCCATAGCGGTTGGCGTCGGTATTGCCCGGCATGACCATGATAACCAGCGGAAAGAAGCTGCCCACGAACGGTACCAGGGTCAGCAGCCATAGCCAGCCGGACCAGCCGATGTCGTGCAGGCGCTGAATGCTGAACAGGATGCCGACGATCGCAAACGCCAGGAACAGGAAGAAGGCGAAGATACCGCCGATGATCAGGCCGCTGGTCGAGTCGGTACTCACCAGCCCCAGACCGATCAGGGCGAAAACGCCGACGATCGGCAGGGTTACAAGACTCAACACCATCGACCATGCCAGGTAACGCAGGCGTCCGATCCGGCCTTCGACACTGAAGGGTTTGAGTGTGGCGAATTCTGCCAGTTGTTCACCGACACTGGCCCGGGGTGGTGCATAAGGCGAATCGGGCTCAGCCACGGTGGAGGAATGCTCCTGCACATCGGACAGATTCAGTTCGATGGCTGTTTCCGGCTCGATCCGGGCGTCGATCCCGGTCTTGCCCAGCGCTTGCAGATAGGCTTGGGCATCGCTGTGCGACAGGTCGCGTTTGAGGGCGACGGCGCGGCCATTGAACAGGCGTTCGATGGCTGCCACATCGCTCTTGAACAGATCGGCCAGGTTGAGTTTGGCTGTGGTGATATCGACACCGGGCTGCAGGGCTCCGTCGAAAACGATCTTGTAGCGGGTTTCGCTCATGGCCGAGGCATCCTTGTCGCGAAGAAATTGAGTTGAGATGTGTCGCAACCGCCAAGTGTAAGGCCAGTCAGGCTGCAACTGGCCGGAATTTTCTCAGCGCGGCCAGCGGTTCGGTAGCTGTGCCGCATGTTCCAGGGCCTGGCGATACTCTGCATCAAGGCGCGCCACCAGTTGGTCCACGCTTGGCAGGTCTTTGATCTGGCCAACCCCTTGGCCAGCCGACCACACGGTTTTCCAGGCTTTGGCCTCATCGTTGATCGGCTTGAGTTTGTCGCCGAAATTCACTTCACCCTTGCCTTGCAGCGCAGCCATGTCGAAACCCGCAGCCTCCAGGCTTTGACGCATGAAGCTGGCCGGAACTCCAGACACGGCAGGAGTATGAATGATGTCCGCTGCCTTGGCTGTCAGCAGCATCTCCTTGTAGGCGTCGGGCGCATGACTTTCAGTCGTACCGATGAATCGCGTACCGAAGTAGGCCAAATCCGCGCCGAGCAGCTGTGCGGCGAGAATCTCATGGCCGTGGTTCAAACATCCTGCAAGCAGCAACGTCTTGTCGAAGAACTGGCGAATCTCGGCGATCAGCGAGAACGGGCTCCAGGTACCGGCGTGTCCACCGGCGCCGGCGGCAACGGCGATCAAGCCATCGACGCCGGCTTCCGCGGCTTTTTCTGCATGTCGGCGAGTCGTCACGTCGTGGAACACCAGGCCGCCATAGCTGTGCACGGCGTCCACTAACTCTTTCACCGCGCCGAGACTGGTGATGACGATGGGCACCTTGTGCTCGACGCAGATGTTCAGATCCGCCTCCAGACGCGGATTGCTCTTGTGAACAATCAGGTTCACGGCATAAGGCGCCGGGTTGTCCAGTGTCGCCAGTCCTGCTTCGATCTGTTCCAGCCAGGCCTTGAACCCGCTGCTCTCGCGTTGGTTGAGCGCCGGAAAGCTGCCGACCACGCCGTTGCGACAGCACGCGAGCACCAGTTCTGGATTGGAAATCAGGAACATCGGCGCAGCCACGACGGGCAGGCGCAGACGTTGTTCGAGCAGAGCGGGCAGCGACATCGGAAGTACCCCGGAAAGTTGAACCAGTTGAAGTTAGAACGGCTTGACCACGACCAGAATTACGATAGCCAGCAATATCAGAACCGGCACTTCATTGAACCAGCGATAAAAGACATGGCTGCGGGTGTTCTCGCCACGGGCGAAACGTTTTACCTGCGCGCCGCACATGTGGTGATAACCGATCAGCAGCACCACCAGGGTCAGTTTGGCGTGAATCCAGCTACCGCTGCTGAAGATGCCCGGGTTCAGGTAAATCAGCCAGCCGCCGAAGATCAGGGCAGCGATCATCGCCGGCCCCATGATGCCGCGATACAGCTTGCGCTCCATGATGCTGAAGCGTTCCTTGCTGATCGTATCTTCACTTTGTGCGTGATAAACGAACAGTCGCGGCAGGTAGAACAGTCCGGCAAACCAGCACACGATGCTGACGATATGCAGCGCTTTGATCCATAGATAGAGCATTTTTGGTTTTTCCCTCATTCACGGTAGGCCGGATAGTAGAGGCTTGAGCGTCCGCACGTCACCTTGACGGTTGTCGCAGGGGCGCGCGGCCCCTATTATCGACGGCTTTCCAGTGGGTTCGTTGAGGGCAGGTTTATGGTCAAGGTCGGTATCGTCGGCGGCACGGGTTACACCGGTGTCGAACTGCTGCGTCTGTTGGCACAGCATCCGCAGGCAGAAGTGGTTGTGATCACTTCCCGATCCGAGGCCGGGCTGGCCGTGGCTGACATGTACCCGAACCTGCGCGGCCACTACGACGGCCTGGCGTTCAGCGTGCCGGACATCAAAACCCTGGGCGCTTGCGACGTGGTGTTCTTCGCGACTCCGCACGGCGTTGCCCATGCACTGGCCGGTGAATTGCTGGCAGCGGGCACCAAGGTCATTGATCTGTCGGCCGACTTCCGCCTGCAGGACGCCGATGAATGGGCCAAGTGGTACGGCCAGCCGCACGGTGCGCCGGAGCTGCTGGACGAAGCGGTTTACGGCTTGCCGGAAGTCAACCGTGAGCAAATCAAGAAAGCGCGCCTGATCGCGGTGCCGGGTTGCTATCCGACCGCAACGCAGCTGGGTTTCCTGCCATTGCTTGAGGCAGGTCTGGCCGATACTTCGCTGCTGATTGCCGACTGCAAGTCCGGTGTCAGCGGTGCCGGTCGTGGTGCTTCCGTAGGCTCGCTGTACTCCGAGACGTCGGAAAGCATGAAGGCTTATGCGGTGAAAGGTCACCGTCATCTGCCGGAAATTCGTCAGGGTCTGCGCCGTGCAGCGGGCAAGGATGTCGGCCTGACCTTCGTGCCACACCTGACGCCGATGATTCGTGGCATTCATTCCACGCTCTATGCGACCGTGGTGGATCGCTCCGTCGATCTGCAGGCGTTGTTCGAGAAGCGTTATGCCAATGAGCCGTTCGTCGACGTGATGCCGGCCGGCAGCCATCCGGAAACCCGCAGCGTGCGCGGTGCCAACGTCTGCCGAATTGCGGTTCACCGTCCACAGGATGGTGATCTGGTGGTGGTGCTGTCGGTGATCGACAATCTGGTCAAGGGCGCGTCGGGCCAGGCGGTGCAGAACATGAACATTCTGTTCGGGCTGGATGAGCGCTTTGGTCTGTCCCACGCGGGCATGCTGCCGTAAGACTGATCTTGCATGAAGAAAAGGCCCGTCTGACGGGCCTTTTTGCATTCCGGGTCGCTGATGGCTTTATTGATATACCGTAACAATAGTTGACCGATTTTCTAGGACAAGCGGATAATGCGCGTCATCACGCATTATGGCGGCGTAACGCCGGGAGATAGTCAGCATGAGCGTCGAATCCTTCACCCCCACGGCTTTGCAATTCACCCAGGGTGCCGCGCACAAGGTGAAGAGCCTGGTCGATGAAGAGGGGAATGATCGCTTGAAGCTGCGCGTATTCGTTACGGGCGGCGGTTGTTCAGGGTTTCAGTACGGCTTCACCTTCGATGAGGATGTGGCCGAGGACGACACCATCGTCGAGCGCGAAGGCGTGAGTCTGGTGGTTGATCCGATGAGCTTCCAGTACCTGGCGGGTGCCGAGGTGGACTACCAGGAAGGTCTGGAAGGTTCGCGCTTCGTGATCAAGAACCCGAATGCCACCACCACTTGTGGTTGCGGTTCTTCGTTCTCGATCTGATCTCGTTTCACCGTACACAATAAAACGCCGCAGTACCTCACGGTTCTGCGGCGTTTTGTTATCTGCGTTTTGTCTTAATTGGGATAGATGGCGCCGAGTACGCGCAGGCCTTTTGCACCGGTGACGCTGGGGCGATTGGCGGTGATACCTTCAAGGCAGCAATGCGCCAGCCAGGCAAAGGCCATGGCTTCGACCCAGTCAGGATCGACACCGTGGGTCGTGGTGCTGGCGACTTTTGCGTTGGGCAGCAGCTCGGCCAGGCGCTTCATCAGCGTGGCGTTGTGGGCGCCACCGCCGCAGACCAGGAGTTCTTCGGTATTCGATTGGGCGCTTTGCAACGATTCGACGATGGTCAGCGCTGTCAGTTCGAGCAGCGTTGCCTGTACGTTTTCGGGAGCGAAATCCGGCAGGTGTGACAGTTGCTGTTCCAGCCAGGGCAGGTTGAACACTTCCCGGCCAGTGCTCTTCGGGCCTTGGGTCGAGAAAAAGGGATCGCTCAGCAATGCTTTGAGAAGGGTCGGTTCAACCTTGCCGCTGGCTGCCCATTGACCGTTGCGATCATAGTTTTCGCCACGCTGTCGATGAATCCACGCATCCATCAGCACATTCCCAGGGCCGCAGTCGAAACCGGCTACAGGCTTGTTCGGCTCAATCAGACTGAGATTGCTGAAACCGCCGACATTCAGGACTGCGCGGTTGCCGGTACGCTCTTCGAACAACGCTTCATGGAAGGCAGGAACCAAGGGGGCGCCTTGACCGCCGGCGGCCACATCGCGGCTGCGGAAGTCACTGACTACCGTAATGCCGGTCAACTCGGTCAGCAAGGCAGGGTTGCCGATCTGTACGGTGAAGCCGCGTGCCGGCTCGTGGCGGATGGTCTGGCCGTGGCTGCCGATCGCGCGAATGGCTTCGGGTTTGAGCTGTTGCTGTTCGAGCAGGGCGTGGATGCCTTCGGCGGCAAGCCTCACCCAGTTCTGCTGGGCGATGGCCGAGCGGGCAATCTCGTCGGGACCGCTGGCGCACAAGCCAAGCAGCTCGGCGCGCAGGGATTCAGGCATCGGAATGTAGTGCGTGGCGATCAGGTTGATCGCCGAGGCCTGCTCGATCAGGGCGATGTCCAGACCATCGAGACTGGTTCCGGACATCACGCCGATATAAAGAGCCATGGCTTAACGCTTGCTCGAAGCCAGCATGGTGGCCTTCTCTTGGTCCATGCGCGCCATCAACGGCTGGCTCTGCGCCAGGAAACGCGCGCGTTCGGATTTGGCGATCGGATCGGCCATTGGCAGTTTCTGGCCCAATGGGTCGACGTGAACGCCATTGACCTGGAACTCATAGTGCAGGTGCGGGCCGGTGGACAGGCCGGTAGTACCGATGTAACCGATCACCTGGCCCTGCTTGACGGTGCCCCCGGTTTTCACGCCTTTGGCGAAGCCTTGCATGTGGCCGTACAGCGTGCGGTAGGTATTGCCGTGCTGAATGATCACGGTGTTGCCGTAACCACCACGGCGACCGGCCAACAGTACTTTGCCATCGCCGGCAGCCTTGATTGGCGTACCGCGTGGGGCGGCGTAGTCGACACCTTTATGGGCGCGGATCTTGTTGAGGATCGGATGTTTGCGGCCCATGGAAAACTTGGAGCTGATGCGGGCGAAGTCCACCGGGGTGCGGATGAACGCCTTGCGCATGCTGTTGCCGTCGGCAGTGTAGTAGCTGCTGTTACCTTGCTTGTTGGTGTAACGCACGGCGGTGTAGGTCTTGCCGCGGTTGGTGAAGCGGGCGGACAGGATCGGGCCATTGCCGACGGCTTTGCCATTGACCACTTTCTGCTCGTAGATCACGTCGAACTCGTCACCCTGGCGGATATCCTGGGCGAAGTCGACGTCGTAGCCGAACACGCTGGCCATATCCATGGTCAGTCTGTGGGACAGGCCGGCGCGGGCGGCGGACTGGGACAGCGAGCTATTGATCACGCCGTGGACATAGGCGGTACGAACGGTTGGCTTGGCGGTAACGCGGTTGAAGACATAACCCTTGTCGTTCTTGGTCAGGGTGATGGTTTCGACGTCGCTGACCTTACTGTGCAGATTGGTCAGTTGACCTTGTGGATTGAGTTCGAATTCGAGTTTTTGGCCGTGTTTGAGCTGGCTGAACTGTTTGGCCTGTTTGTCGCTGGCCAGCACGTCGTGCACGGTTGCAGCCGGGAGGCCGACCTTTTCAAACAGTGTCGAAAGGGTATCGCCCTTGGAGACGATCACTTCCCTGTGGCCTGGAGCCTTCTTTTCAGGCGCGACCGGTGCAGGCGCTGGTGCGACCTGGGCTGTTTCGGGTGTGTCTTCTGCGCTGTTTTCGATTTGTGCGAAGGGCGAAGCTACCGGCTCATTTGTGGCTTGAACCGCGTCAGCAGCGTCTTGATCTTGTGTCAGTTGTTCAGCAGGACTTTCCAGTTCAAGGCTCAGGGTCGTCTTTTTGGCTTCAACATCACTGGAAGGAAATACCAGGAGCGCCAGGCTGAGAAGGGCGGCGATCCCACTTGCGGCAAGCAGGTGGGTCTTCGGGTAAAGCGGTGGCGCTTTAGACGGTTCAGTGGTCATAAGTAGTTTTGACTTTGAAAAGATGAATTGGAAAAGATGAATGACATGATGAAGATGAAATAACTGTATAAAATATAACCAAATCATCTCTGAGGCAAGTCCGCAGGTATCTCGCCCGTGGATTGGTATCCGTGCGCCGGGCAAAACTTGTAATTGGTGCGCGATCTTGTATGGTTGGTTCCCTTTGAATCTGAGCCTTGCGGGTCTGTTATGAAGTCGGTTGAAGAGCAGCTAGCGCTGATTAAACGTGGTGCGGAAGAACTGTTGGTCGAGTCCGAGCTGATCGAAAAGCTCAAGCGTGGCCAGCCGCTGCGAATCAAGGCCGGCTTCGATCCAACGGCGCCGGATCTGCACCTTGGCCACACTGTGCTTATTAATAAGCTGCGTCAGTTCCAGGAGCTGGGGCATCAGGTGATCTTCCTGATTGGTGACTTCACCGGGATGATCGGTGATCCGAGTGGCAAGAGTGCAACTCGTCCGCCGCTGACCCGTGAGCAGGTTCTGGAAAATGCCGAGACCTACAAGACTCAGGTATTCAAGATCCTTGATCCCGCGAAAACCGAAGTCGCGTTCAACTCCACCTGGATGGATCAGATGGGGCCTGCGGACTTTATTCGCCTGACTTCGCAGTACACCGTGGCTCGTATGCTTGAGCGTGATGACTTCGACAAGCGCTACACCACCAATCAGCCAATCGCCATTCATGAGTTCCTCTATCCGCTGGTTCAGGGGTATGACTCGGTTGCATTGCGCGCGGATGTTGAGCTGGGCGGTACCGATCAGAAGTTCAACCTGCTGATGGGGCGCGAACTGCAGCGTGGTTATGGTCAGGAAGCTCAGTGCATTCTGACGATGCCGCTGCTCGAAGGGCTGGATGGCGTTAAAAAGATGTCCAAGTCGTTGGGTAACTACGTCGGTATCCAGGAAGCGCCGGGTGTCATGTACAGCAAGCTGGTTTCGATTCCGGATGCGTTGATGTGGCGCTATTTCGAGCTGCTCAGCTTCCGTTCGATGGATGAGATCAATGCGTTCCGTGCCGATGTAGAGGCGGGCGCCAACCCTCGCGACATCAAGATCAAGCTGGCTGAAGAAATTGTTGCGCGCTTCCATGGGGACGAGGCTGCTGCCAATGCTCATCGTGGCGCGGGTAATCGTATGAAGGACGGCGAGCTGCCAGATGATTTGCCAGAGGTTGAGCTGACTGCTGCCGAGGATATGCCGATTGCTGCTGTCCTTAATAAGGCTGGCCTGGTGAAGAACTCGGCGGCGGCTCGTGATCTGCTGGCTTCCGGTGGTGTGCGTATAGATGGTGAGGTTGTCGATCGCTCCTTTATATATGTGCTGGGCGCGACTCACGTTTGCCAGGCCGGCAAGAAGGCCTTTGCACGGATTACGCTGAAATCTGAGTAAAGTTGAAATAAGGGGTTGACGGCGAATTTTAGATGTCTATAATTCGCCCCACTTCCGGCGCAGTCGAAACGGAAAACTCCTTGATATTCAATGAGTTATGTAGGTTTCGATAGCGAGTTGCTTCAGTTCATCGAAGCCTGGAAGGAGTTGGAAAAGCCGGTTCTTCTGGCGCTTTCAACGGTTCGGTCTTCTCGATCGAAAGCGGAGAAAAAGAGGTGTTGACAGCAGCGTGTAACGCTGTAGAATTCGCCTCCCGCTAACGAGAGATTGGAAGCGCAAGTGGTTGAAGTTGTTGAAGAAATCTTCGAAAACTTCTGAAAATAATCACTTGACAGCAAATGAGGCTGCTGTAGAATGCGCGCCTCGGTTGAGACGAAAGATCTTGACCAACCGCTCTTTAACAACTGAATCAAGCAATTCGTGTGGGTGCTTGTGGAGTCAGACTGATAGTCAACAAGATTATCAGCATCACAAGTTACTCCGCGAGAAATCAAAGATGTAACCAACGATTGCTGAGCCAAGTTTAGGGTTTCTTAAAAACCCAAAGATGTTTGAACTGAAGAGTTTGATCATGGCTCAGATTGAACGCTGGCGGCAGGCCTAACACATGCAAGTCGAGCGGATGAAGGGAGCTTGCTCCTGGATTCAGCGGCGGACGGGTGAGTAATGCCTAGGAATCTGCCTGGTAGTGGGGGACAACGTTTCGAAAGGAACGCTAATACCGCATACGTCCTACGGGAGAAAGCAGGGGACCTTCGGGCCTTGCGCTATCAGATGAGCCTAGGTCGGATTAGCTAGTTGGTGAGGTAATGGCTCACCAAGGCGACGATCCGTAACTGGTCTGAGAGGATGATCAGTCACACTGGAACTGAGACACGGTCCAGACTCCTACGGGAGGCAGCAGTGGGGAATATTGGACAATGGGCGAAAGCCTGATCCAGCCATGCCGCGTGTGTGAAGAAGGTCTTCGGATTGTAAAGCACTTTAAGTTGGGAGGAAGGGTTGTAGATTAATACTCTGCAATTTTGACGTTACCGACAGAATAAGCACCGGCTAACTCTGTGCCAGCAGCCGCGGTAATACAGAGGGTGCAAGCGTTAATCGGAATTACTGGGCGTAAAGCGCGCGTAGGTGGTTCGTTAAGTTGGATGTGAAATCCCCGGGCTCAACCTGGGAACTGCATCCAAAACTGGCGAGCTAGAGTATGGTAGAGGGTGGTGGAATTTCCTGTGTAGCGGTGAAATGCGTAGATATAGGAAGGAACACCAGTGGCGAAGGCGACCACCTGGACTGATACTGACACTGAGGTGCGAAAGCGTGGGGAGCAAACAGGATTAGATACCCTGGTAGTCCACGCCGTAAACGATGTCAACTAGCCGTTGGGAGCCTTGAGCTCTTAGTGGCGCAGCTAACGCATTAAGTTGACCGCCTGGGGAGTACGGCCGCAAGGTTAAAACTCAAATGAATTGACGGGGGCCCGCACAAGCGGTGGAGCATGTGGTTTAATTCGAAGCAACGCGAAGAACCTTACCAGGCCTTGACATCCAATGAACTTTCCAGAGATGGATTGGTGCCTTCGGGAACATTGAGACAGGTGCTGCATGGCTGTCGTCAGCTCGTGTCGTGAGATGTTGGGTTAAGTCCCGTAACGAGCGCAACCCTTGTCCTTAGTTACCAGCACGTTATGGTGGGCACTCTAAGGAGACTGCCGGTGACAAACCGGAGGAAGGTGGGGATGACGTCAAGTCATCATGGCCCTTACGGCCTGGGCTACACACGTGCTACAATGGTCGGTACAAAGGGTTGCCAAGCCGCGAGGTGGAGCTAATCCCATAAAACCGATCGTAGTCCGGATCGCAGTCTGCAACTCGACTGCGTGAAGTCGGAATCGCTAGTAATCGCGAATCAGAATGTCGCGGTGAATACGTTCCCGGGCCTTGTACACACCGCCCGTCACACCATGGGAGTGGGTTGCACCAGAAGTAGCTAGTCTAACCTTCGGGAGGACGGTTACCACGGTGTGATTCATGACTGGGGTGAAGTCGTAACAAGGTAGCCGTAGGGGAACCTGCGGCTGGATCACCTCCTTAATCGACGACATCAGCTGCTCCATAAGTTCCCACACGAATTGCTTGATTCATTGAAGAAGACGAAAGAAGCAGCCCGAAATTGGGTCTGTAGCTCAGTTGGTTAGAGCGCACCCCTGATAAGGGTGAGGTCGGCAGTTCGAATCTGCCCAGACCCACCAATTTTGTGTGGGAAACGCCTGTAGAAATACGGGGCCATAGCTCAGCTGGGAGAGCGCCTGCCTTGCACGCAGGAGGTCAGCGGTTCGATCCCGCTTGGCTCCACCACTACTGCTTCTGAAGTAAGAGCTTAGAAATGAGCATTCCATCGATTTGATGGTGAATGTTGATTTCTAGTCTTTGACTAGTTCGTTCTTTAAAAATTTGGGTATGTGATAGAAAGATAGACTGAACGTTACTTTCACTGGTAACGGATCAGGCTAAGGTAAAATTTGTGAGTTCTCTTAGTTGAGAAATTCGAATTTTCGGCGAATGTCGTCTTCACAGTATAACCAGATTGCTTGGGGTTATATGGTCAAGTGAAGAAGCGCATACGGTGGATGCCTTGGCAGTCAGAGGCGATGAAAGACGTGGTAGCCTGCGAAAAGCTTCGGGGAGTCGGCAAACAGACTTTGATCCGGAGATGTCTGAATGGGGGAACCCAGCCATCACAAGATGGTTATCTTGCACTGAATACATAGGTGCAAGAGGCGAACCAGGGGAACTGAAACATCTAAGTACCCTGAGGAAAAGAAATCAACCGAGATTCCCTTAGTAGTGGCGAGCGAACGGGGACTAGCCCTTAAGTGGCTTTGAGATTAGCGGAACGCTCTGGAAAGTGCGGCCATAGTGGGTGATAGCCCTGTACGCGAAAATCTCTTAGTCATGAAATCGAGTAGGACGGAGCACGAGAAACTTTGTCTGAATATGGGGGGACCATCCTCCAAGGCTAAATACTACTGACTGACCGATAGTGAACTAGTACCGTGAGGGAAAGGCGAAAAGAACCCCGGAGAGGGGAGTGAAATAGATCCTGAAACCGTATGCGTACAAGCAGTGGGAGCAGACTTTGTTCTGTGACTGCGTACCTTTTGTATAATGGGTCAGCGACTTATTTTCAGTGGCGAGCTTAACCGAATAGGGGAGGCGTAGCGAAAGCGAGTCTTAATAGGGCGTCTAGTCGCTGGGAATAGACCCGAAACCGGGCGATCTATCCATGGGCAGGTTGAAGGTTAGGTAACACTGACTGGAGGACCGAACCGACTACCGTTGAAAAGTTAGCGGATGACCTGTGGATCGGAGTGAAAGGCTAATCAAGCTCGGAGATAGCTGGTTCTCCTCGAAAGCTATTTAGGTAGCGCCTCATGTATCACTGTAGGGGGTAGAGCACTGTTTCGGCTAGGGGGTCATCCCGACTTACCAAACCGATGCAAACTCCGAATACCTACAAGTGCCGAGCATGGGAGACACACGGCGGGTGCTAACGTCCGTCGTGAAAAGGGAAACAACCCAGACCGTCAGCTAAGGTCCCAAAGTTATGGTTAAGTGGGAAACGATGTGGGAAGGCTTAGACAGCTAGGAGGTTGGCTTAGAAGCAGCCACCCTTTAAAGAAAGCGTAATAGCTCACTAGTCGAGTCGGCCTGCGCGGAAGATGTAACGGGGCTCAAACCATACACCGAAGCTACGGGTATCACGTAAGTGATGCGGTAGAGGAGCGTTCTGTAAGCCTGTGAAGGTGAGTTGAGAAGCTTGCTGGAGGTATCAGAAGTGCGAATGCTGACATGAGTAACGACAATGGGTGTGAAAAACACCCACGCCGAAAGACCAAGGTTTCCTGCGCAACGTTAATCGACGCAGGGTTAGTCGGTCCCTAAGGCGAGGCTGAAAAGCGTAGTCGATGGAAAACAGGTTAATATTCCTGTACTTCTGGTTATTGCGATGGAGGGACGGAGAAGGCTAGGCCAGCTTGGCGTTGGTTGTCCAAGTTTAAGGTGGTAGGCTGAGATCTTAGGTAAATCCGGGATCTTAAGGCCGAGAGCTGATGACGAGTTGCCTTTAGGCGACGAAGTGGTTGATGCCATGCTTCCAAGAAAAGCTTCTAAGCTTCAGATAACCAGGAACCGTACCCCAAACCGACACAGGTGGTTGGGTAGAGAATACCAAGGCGCTTGAGAGAACTCGGGTGAAGGAACTAGGCAAAATGGCACCGTAACTTCGGGAGAAGGTGCGCCGGTGAGGGTGAAGGACTTGCTCCGTAAGCCCATGCCGGTCGAAGATACCAGGCCGCTGCGACTGTTTATTAAAAACACAGCACTCTGCAAACACGAAAGTGGACGTATAGGGTGTGACGCCTGCCCGGTGCCGGAAGGTTAATTGATGGGGTTAGCTAACGCGAAGCTCTTGATCGAAGCCCCGGTAAACGGCGGCCGTAACTATAACGGTCCTAAGGTAGCGAAATTCCTTGTCGGGTAAGTTCCGACCTGCACGAATGGCGTAACGATGGCGGCGCTGTCTCCACCCGAGACTCAGTGAAATTGAAATCGCTGTGAAGATGCAGTGTATCCGCGGCTAGACGGAAAGACCCCGTGAACCTTTACTATAGCTTTGCACTGGACTTTGAATTTGCTTGTGTAGGATAGGTGGGAGGCTTTGAAGCGTGGACGCCAGTTCGCGTGGAGCCATCCTTGAAATACCACCCTGGCAACTTTGAGGTTCTAACTCAGGTCCGTTATCCGGATCGAGGACAGTGTATGGTGGGTAGTTTGACTGGGGCGGTCTCCTCCTAAAGAGTAACGGAGGAGTACGAAGGTGCGCTCAGACCGGTCGGAAATCGGTCGTAGAGTATAAAGGCAAAAGCGCGCTTGACTGCGAGACAGACACGTCGAGCAGGTACGAAAGTAGGTCTTAGTGATCCGGTGGTTCTGTATGGAAGGGCCATCGCTCAACGGATAAAAGGTACTCCGGGGATAACAGGCTGATACCGCCCAAGAGTTCATATCGACGGCGGTGTTTGGCACCTCGATGTCGGCTCATCACATCCTGGGGCTGAAGCCGGTCCCAAGGGTATGGCTGTTCGCCATTTAAAGTGGTACGCGAGCTGGGTTTAGAACGTCGTGAGACAGTTCGGTCCCTATCTGCCGTGGACGTTTGAGATTTGAGAGGGGCTGCTCCTAGTACGAGAGGACCGGAGTGGACGAACCTCTGGTGTTCCGGTTGTCACGCCAGTGGCATTGCCGGGTAGCTATGTTCGGAAAAGATAACCGCTGAAAGCATCTAAGCGGGAAACTTGCCTCAAGATGAGATCTCACTGGAACCTTGAGTTCCCTGAAGGGCCGTCGAAGACTACGACGTTGATAGGTTGGGTGTGTAAGCGCTGTGAGGCGTTGAGCTAACCAATACTAATTGCCCGTGAGGCTTGACCATATAACACCCAAGCAATTTGAGTCGGCTCTCTAAACCAGAGCAACCAGATTGCGGTGTGTGAAGACGCAAGAACCGAAAGTTCGAGTTCACAAAACACCGAAAACTATCCCATACCCAATTTGCTGAAGCGAGGCCATCCGGTCACGAGTCAGTACCCGAATTTCTTGACGACCATAGAGCGTTGGAACCACCTGATCCCATCCCGAACTCAGAAGTGAAACGATGCATCGCCGATGGTAGTGTGGGGTTTCCCCATGTGAGAGTAGGTCATCGTCAAGATTAAATTCCGAAACCCCAATTGCGAAAGCAGTTGGGGTTTTGTTTTGCCCGCAGGAAAGTTGGCTGTTTGAATTCTATGCAACAGCTCGGTGCATGGCTATTATTCGGGCCTCATTCCGAGGCGAGACCTGCATGCTGACGTTGTTGAATCTTCTGAAGGATGGGCGATTCCATTCGGGCCAGGCTCTGGGGGTCGCCCTGGGAATTAGTCGAAGTGCAGTGTGGAAGCAGCTTCAGCATCTTGAGGCTGAGCTTGGGCTGTCCATACATAAAGTTCGAGGGCGAGGCTACCAGTTGGCTTCGCCGCTGATGCTGCTCGACTCGCTCAAGATCGAGGAGAGTCTTGCGGACTGGTCCGTGAGTGTCTTCAACTCAATCGACTCTACTAACGCCGAATCGCTGCGTGCCGTTGAGCGAGGCCAAATGGCCCCCTTTCTGATACTGGCTGAGCGACAAATATCTGGACGTGGACGAAGAGGTCGCAAATGGGTAAGCCCGTTTGCCGAGAACCTCTATTACAGTCTTGTGTTGCGTATTGACGGTGGGATGCGCCAGCTTGAAGGGTTGAGTCTTGTTGTCGGTCTTGCGGTCATGCAAACCTTGCGAGCGCTTGGGGTGGCGGGTGCCGGGTTGAAGTGGCCCAATGATGTTTTGGTGGGGCGAAAAAAAATCGCGGGAATCTTGCTGGAGCTGGTTGGGGATCCGGCAGATGTGTGTCATGTAGTGCTGGGTATCGGCATAAACGTGAACATGCAAACAGCCGACGAGGTTGATCAGCAGTGGACCTCGATACGGCTCGAGTCTGGGAAGACTTGTGATCGCAATGGTCTGGTGGTTGAGCTGAGCCGACAGTTGCAGCTTTATTTGCGGCGTCACCAATCAGGCGGTTTCTCAGCGCTTCAGGCAGAGTGGGAGGCGAGCCATTTATGGCAAGGGCAGCCGGTTTCTCTCACTGCCGGCGTCACTCAGATAGATGGTGTGGTGCTGGGGGTCGATAATCAAGGTGCGCTGCGATTGAAGGTAGATGGTGTGGAAAGAGTCTTTAGTGGTGGTGAGCTCAGCTTGAGGTTGCGTGATGATTCTTGAGCTTGATTGCGGAAACAGCTTTATCAAGTGGCGGGTGCTGAGTGGCGAGGCCGGTACCCTGGTCGCGGAAGGGGTGGTCGACTCTGATGGGGCATTAGTTGGCAATCTTCGTTCGCTCGATAAGTTGTCTCTCGGCAAGTGCCGCCTTGTCAGCGTAAGAACTGAAGACGAGACCAATTTGCTGATTGGTCTCCTCAAGCGTGAGTTCGATATATCCGTTGTCTGTGCGACACCTGCTCGCGAAATGTCTGGCGTCAAGAACGGCTATGAGGACTACGAGCGTCTGGGCCTTGATCGCTGGTTGGCGATGCTTGGTGGCTTTCATCTGGCTGGTGGGGCTTGCCTGGTTCTTGATTTTGGGACGGCGGTGACTGCTGATTTCATCTCGTCGGAAGGTGAGCATCTGGGAGGCTTCATTTGTCCTGGTATGCCATTGATGCGAAATCAATTGCGTACGCATACTCGAAAGATTCGCTATGGCGATCTGGCGGCGGAGCGTGCATTGACGAGTCACGTTCCGGGGCGCAATACGGTCGAGGCGGTGGAGCGTGGCTGTTCGTTGATGCTCAGGGGGTTCGTACTGACGCAGTTGGAGATGGCGCGTTCCTACTGGGGAGAAAGCTTCAGTGTCTTCATCACTGGGGGGGATGCTGAGCTGGTGTCGGATGTTGTGCCTGAGGCCAGGGTGGTTCCCGATTTGGTGTTCGTCGGTTTGGCTATGGCTTGTCCTTTGTCCTGAGGTTTGTATGCGTTGGTTGTTTCTCCTGCTTCTGGTACTCAATGTGTTTTATTACGTCTGGCATCAGCAGGAGGCGCCACTGCGTGCAAAGGATGTCACGCCTCTGCGTCTTTATAGTGGTTCGCAGCAGGATATCCGTTTGCTGAGCGAGGCTGGTGATGCTACGCGGGGCGTGAAGACTGATGGGCAGTGTCTATATATAGGTGGGTTGAGTCGTCCTGAAGCGGCACAGGCTCTGGGGCAGGGTCTGGCTGAGTTGGGAGTGAAGGCTCAGGCTGTGCCAAAAGACCTTTCCAGCAATGCATATTGGTTCCGAATTACACCCGAAGCCCAGCGTTTGCTGGGGGATGCTCAGATACAAAACCTTTCCAAGGAATTCAATGAGTTAAAACATAAAATAATGCTGTGTGAGGGGGTTGCACCTGCGGAATAGTTTGCATAGAATGGCGCCCGCTCCACAGCGAAGACCTGAAAGGGTTTAAGCAGTGAGGCGATGTCAACGCAGCTAACCTCAGGTTTTTAAATGAGAAAATGCTTGACAAGGGTTTGGCATAGTATAGAATGCCGGCCTGATTAGGAGGGGTTCCCGAGCGGCCAAAGGGATCAGACTGTAAATCTGACGTCTACGACTTCGAAGGTTCGAATCCTTCTCCCTCCACCAGATTTTAGCGTGAGCTGCAGGCTCCGCGGGTATAGTTTAGTGGTAGAACCTCAGCCTTCCAAGCTGATGATGCGGGTTCGATTCCCGCTACCCGCTCCAAGTTTGCAGGTTGTGCAAAGTGTTACGCTCTTGTAGCTCAGTTGGTAGAGCACACCCTTGGTAAGGGTGAGGTCAGCGGTTCAAATCCGCTCAAGAGCTCCATATAACAAGGCAGATATGAAAATATCTGCCTTTGTTTTAATGGCTAGGGTTGTTTGCTTATTTCTTCTGTTAGGGGTGATATCGATGGCTAAGGAAAAATTTGATCGTTCCCTACCGCACGTCAACGTCGGAACTATCGGTCACGTTGACCACGGTAAAACCACTCTGACCGCTGCTCTGACTCGCGTCTGCTCCGAAGTTTTCGGTTCGGCCGTAGTTGAATTCGACAAGATCGACAGCGCTCCAGAAGAAAAAGCTCGCGGTATCACCATCAACACCGCGCACGTTGAGTACAACTCGAACATTCGTCACTACGCTCACGTTGACTGCCCAGGTCACGCTGACTACGTGAAGAACATGATCACCGGTGCTGCCCAGATGGACGGCGCGATCCTGGTTTGCTCGGCTGCCGATGGTCCGATGCCACAAACTCGTGAGCACATCCTGCTGTCCCGTCAGGTAGGCGTTCCGTACATCGTGGTTTTCCTGAACAAGGCTGACCTGGTAGACGACGCAGAGCTGCTGGAACTGGTTGAGATGGAAGTTCGCGACCTGCTGTCCACCTACGACTTCCCAGGCGACGACACTCCGATCATCATCGGTTCGGCTCGTATGGCTCTGGAAGGCAAAGACGACAACGAAATGGGCACCACCGCTGTCAAGAAGCTGGTGGAAACTCTGGACAGCTACATCCCAGAGCCAGAGCGTGCTATCGACAAGCCGTTCCTGATGCCAATCGAAGACGTGTTCTCGATCTCGGGTCGTGGCACCGTGGTAACTGGTCGTATCGAGCGTGGTATCGTTCGCGTTCAGGACGCCCTGGAAATCGTTGGTCTGCGTGACACCACCACCACCACCTGCACCGGTGTTGAGATGTTCCGCAAGCTGCTGGACGAAGGTCGTGCTGGCGAGAACTGCGGCGTTCTGCTGCGTGGTACCAAGCGTGACGACGTTGAGCGTGGTCAGGTTCTGGTTAAGCCGGGTTCGGTTAAGCCGCACACCAAGTTCACCGCAGAAGTTTACGTTCTGAGCAAGGAAGAAGGCGGTCGTCACACTCCGTTCTTCAAAGGCTACCGTCCACAGTTCTACTTCCGTACTACTGACGTGACTGGTAACTGCGAGCTGCCAGAGGGCGTTGAAATGGTAATGCCAGGTGACAACATTCAGATGACTGTTACCCTGATCAAAACCATCGCGATGGAAGATGGTCTGCGTTTCGCTATCCGTGAAGGCGGTCGTACCGTCGGCGCTGGCGTCGTAGCCAAAATCATCGAGTAAGTAGTTGTAATGTATTTTTCGGGCCGGCATAATGGTCGGCCTGATTTTGTTTTAGGTCAGTAGCTCAATTGGCAGAGCGACGGTCTCCAAAACCGTAGGTTGGGGGTTCGATTCCCTCCTGACCTGCCAGATTCACTCGGTGTGTCTGGCTTTCTTTTCACAGGATCTTCATAGATGACTCCTAAGGCTGAAGCTCAAGGCTCTCGCTTCGATCTGCTCAAGTGGCTTGTAGTGGTCGCTTTGGTGGTGGTTGGCGTTGTAGGCAATCAGTATTACTCTGCTTCGCCGATCCTGTACCGTGTACTCGCTTTGCTTGTCATTGCTGCTGTAGCTGCCTTTGTAGGCCTGCAGACTGCCAAGGGCAAGTCTTTCTTTGTACTGGTTAAGGAAGCTCGTACCGAGATTCGTAAAGTCGTATGGCCAACTCGCCAAGAAACCACGCAGACCACTCTGATTGTTGTGGCTGTTGTTCTGGTTATGGCGTTGCTGTTGTGGGGGCTTGATTCCCTGCTCGGCTGGCTTGTTTCCTTGATTGTCGGCTAAGGGTGTCCCGTGGCTAAGCGTTGGTACGTTGTGCATGCTTACTCGGGTTACGAGAAGCATGTCATGCGCTCGCTGATCGAGCGTGTAAAGCTGGCTGGCATGGAAGATGGCTTCGGCGAAATTCTGGTTCCCACTGAAGAAGTGGTTGAAATGCGTAATGGCCAGAAGCGCAAAAGCGAACGCAAGTTCTTCCCTGGTTATGTGCTGGTGCAGATGGATATGAACGAGGGTACTTGGCACTTGGTCAAGGACACTCCTCGGGTGATGGGTTTTATCGGCGGTACCGCTGACAAGCCTGCGCCAATCACTGATAAAGAAGCCGAGGCGATTCTGCGTCGCGTTGCTGACGGTAGTGACAAGCCGAAGCCGAAGACGTTGTTCGAGCCAGGTGAAACCGTTCGTGTCAATGACGGTCCATTCGCTGACTTTAACGGTGTTGTTGAAGAAGTTAACTACGAAAAGAGCCGGATCCAAGTGGCAGTGCTCATTTTCGGTCGCTCTACTCCGGTAGAGTTGGAGTTCAGTCAGGTCGAAAAGGTCTAACTGGACAAGCATCCCAACCCCGCAGCCCTAGGCTGTGGGGTTTTGTCGTCACTGGGATAAACGCGCAAGTAACCGGGGAGCCTTTCGAGGCGTTCGAACCCGTAATTGGAGTGCCTCATGGCCAAGAAGATTACCGCTTACATCAAGCTGCAAGTGAAGGCCGCTCAGGCTAACCCAAGCCCACCTGTTGGTCCTGCTCTGGGTCAGCACGGCGTGAACATCATGGAATTCTGCAAAGCTTTCAACGCCCGTACCCAGGGCCTGGAAGCTGGTCTGCCGACTCCAGTGATCATCACTGTCTACAGCGACCGTAGCTTCACTTTCGAAACCAAATCCACCCCTGCTTCGGTTCTGCTGAAGAAGGCGGCCGGTCTGACCAGCGGTTCCGCTCGTCCGAACACCGTTAAGGTTGGCACTGTTACCCGTGCTCAGCTGGAAGAAATCGCGAAAACCAAAAACGCGGATCTGACTGCAGCTGATATGGATGCAGCCGTGCGCACTATCGCCGGTTCTGCTCGTAGCATGGGCCTTAACGTGGAGGGTGTGTAATGGCTAAGCTGACCAAGCGCCAAAAGGCTATCGCTGAAAAGATCGAAGCGGGCAAGTCCTACAACTTCGAAGAGGCCGCAACTCTGCTGGCCTCGCTGCCAGCTGCCAAGTTCGTCGAGTCGTTCGATGTGGCCGTTAACCTGGGCGTAGACCCGCGTAAATCCGACCAGGTCGTTCGTAGCGCTACTGTGCTGCCACACGGCACTGGCAAGACCGTTCGCGTTGCTGTGTTCACCCAGGGTCCGGCTGCCGAGGCCGCTCTGGCTGCCGGCGCTGACCGCGTAGGTATGGACGAACTGGCTGCCGAAATGAAAGGCGGCGACCTGAACTATGACGTAGTGATCGCATCCCCGGATGCCATGCGCGTTGTAGGTCAACTGGGTCAGATCCTCGGTCCACGTGGTCTGATGCCTAACCCGAAAGTTGGTACCGTTACTCCGGACGTAGCCACCGCGGTTAAAAACGCCAAGGCTGGTCAGGTTCGTTATCGCACCGACAAAAACGGCATCATCCACACTTCCGTTGGCAAGATCGGCTTCGACGCCGTCAAGCTGAAGGAAAACGTTGAAGCCCTGATCGCTGACCTGAAGCGTATCAAGCCAGCTTCCTCGAAAGGTATCTACGTCAAGCGCGTTACCCTGAGCACCACCATGGGCCCAGGTCTGGTCATCGACCAGAGCTCGCTGGACGCGTAAGACAAAAATTGGCGCAGTTGACTGCGCCAATTGAAAGATTGGGGTCCCTGCCTGGCGGGGGCTATCCAAGACCGTAGGCGACGCAAGTCTTAAACCTCAAGCCTACGCAGATGGTGCTCCCGGTTCCTTACCGAATCAGACACCAAAACGACATTCGGTTTCGATCGAATGAAACGGTAACAAGCAGGAGTTAAACCCGTGGCAATTAATCTCGAAGACAAGAAGGCCATCGTCGCTGAAGTCAACGAGGCTGCCAAAGTCGCTCTGTCCGCTGTCGTGGTTGATGCCCGTGGCGTAACAGTAGGCGCAATGACCGGACTCCGTAAAGAGGCTCGTGAAGCTGGCGTTTACGTACGTGTTGTACGTAACACCCTGCTCAAGCGCGCTGTTGCTGGCACTTCGTACGAAGTGCTGAACGACGCGTTCACCGGCCCGACCCTGATCGCATTCTCCAACGAACACCCGGGCGCTGCTGCTCGTCTGTTCAAGGAATTTGCCAAGGGTCAGGATAAGTTCGAGATCAAGGCAGCTTCGTTCGAGGGCAAGTTCCTCGCAGCGAATGAGATCGACGTGCTGGCAAGCCTGCCAACTCGCGACGAAGCTATTGCGAAACTGATGAGCGTGATTCAAGGCGCTACCAGCAAGCTGGCTCGTACTCTGGCGGCAATTCGCGATCAGAAAGAAGCTGCTGCAGCCTGAGGCTGAGCGTTTCCAATCTCGCGTATTTTTGTTTATTTCGACGGCCGTACAGGCTGTCCACCAAATCAGGAATTGAGTCATGTCTCTGACTAACGAACAAATCATCGAAGCAATCGGCCAGAAAACCGTTCTGGAAGTTGTTGAGCTGATCAAAGCAATGGAAGAAACCTTCGGCGTGACCGCTGCTGTTGCTGCTGCTGGTCCAGCTGCTGCTGCCGCTGTTGTTGAAGAGCAAACCGAGTTCAACGTTGTTCTGGTTGAAGCCGGCGAGAAGAAAGTAAACGTGATCAAGGCAGTTCGTGAACTGACCGGTCTGGGCCTGAAAGAAGCCAAAGAGAAAGTCGACGGCGCTCCTCAGGTTGTAGCTGAAGGCGTTTCGAAAGAAGCTGCTGAAGACGCTAAGAAGAAGCTGGAAGAAGCAGGCGCTAAAGTCGAGCTGAAGTAAGCATCGACTTTGCTCCTCCAGCCCGAGCGTCAAGCGACAGGCTGATGGCTGGTGGCTCTTGCCACCGGCCTTTTTCCGTTATTGGCAGCCGACTCGGTCGGTGTCGATAACGAGCTGTAACCATCCGATGTGATGGCGCAAACCATGGGGTTTGCACGATTTTCTGGCTGCTCCCGTCGGGAGGGGCCAAACAAGCAGGTGACCAAGCTGGGGAACGCTGATGGCTTACTCATATACTGAGAAAAAACGTATCCGCAAGGACTTTAGCAAGTTGCCGGACGTCATGGATGTGCCTTACCTCCTGGCCATCCAGCTGGATTCGTATCGTGAATTCTTGCAAGCGGGAGCGACTAAAGATCAGTTCCGCGACGTGGGCCTGCATGCGGCCTTCAAATCCGTTTTCCCGATCATCAGCTACTCCGGCAATGCTGCGCTGGAGTACGTCGGTTATCGCCTGGGCGAACCGGCATTTGATGTCAAAGAATGCGTATTGCGCGGTGTAACTTTCGCCGTACCTTTGCGGGTAAAAGTGCGCCTGATCATTTTCGACAAAGAATCGTCGAACAAAGCGATCAAGGACATCAAAGAGCAAGAAGTCTACATGGGTGAAATCCCCCTGATGACTGAGAACGGTACCTTCGTAATCAACGGTACCGAGCGTGTGATCGTTTCCCAGTTGCACCGCTCCCCGGGCGTGTTCTTCGACCACGACCGTGGCAAGACGCACAGCTCCGGCAAACTGCTGTACTCCGCACGCATCATTCCTTACCGCGGTTCCTGGCTGGACTTCGAGTTCGACCCGAAGGACTGCGTATTCGTACGTATCGACCGTCGTCGCAAGCTGCCGGCCTCGGTACTGCTGCGCGCGCTCGGCTATACCACCGAAGAAGTGCTGGACGCTTTCTACACCACCAACGTATTCCACGTTAAGGGCGAGACCCTGAGCCTGGAACTGGTACCTCAGCGTCTGCGCGGTGAAGTTGCTGTTCTCGATATTCAGGATGACAAAGGCAAGGTAATTGTCGAGCAGGGTCGTCGTATCACTGCCCGTCACATCAACCAGCTGGAAAAAGCCGGGATCAAAGAGCTGGACGTGCCTCTGGACTACGTCCTGGGTCGCACCACCGCCAAGGTCATCGTGCATCCGGCAACCGGCGAAATCCTGGCAGAGTGCAACACCGAGCTGACCACTGAAGTCCTGGCGAAAGTCGCCAAGGCCGGCGTCGTTCGCATCGAAACTCTGTACACCAACGATATCGACTGCGGTCCGTTCGTCTCTGACACTCTGAAGATCGACTCCACCAGCAACCAATTGGAAGCGCTGGTCGAAATCTATCGCATGATGCGTCCAGGCGAGCCGCCAACCAAAGACGCTGCCGAAACCCTGTTCAACAACCTGTTCTTCAGCCCTGAGCGTTATGACCTGTCTGCGGTCGGCCGGATGAAGTTCAACCGTCGTATCGGTCGTACCGAGATCGAAGGTTCGGGCGTGCTGTGCAAGGAAGACATCGTCGCGGTACTGAAGACTCTGGTCGACATCCGTAACGGTAAAGGCATCGTCGACGACATCGACCACCTGGGTAACCGTCGTGTTCGCTGCGTAGGCGAAATGGCCGAGAACCAGTTCCGCGTTGGCCTGGTACGTGTTGAACGTGCGGTCAAAGAGCGTCTGTCGATGGCTGAAAGCGAAGGCCTGATGCCGCAAGACCTGATCAACGCCAAGCCAGTGGCTGCTGCGGTGAAAGAGTTCTTCGGTTCCAGCCAGCTGTCGCAGTTCATGGACCAGAACAACCCGCTGTCCGAGATTACCCACAAGCGTCGTGTCTCCGCACTCGGCCCTGGTGGTCTGACTCGTGAGCGCGCAGGCTTCGAAGTTCGTGACGTACACCCGACTCACTACGGTCGTGTCTGCCCGATCGAAACGCCGGAAGGTCCGAACATCGGTCTGATCAACTCCCTGGCTGCTTACGCTCGCACCAACCAGTACGGCTTCCTCGAGAGCCCGTACCGTGTGGTGAAAGAGGGTGTGGTTACCGACGAGATCGTGTTCCTGTCCGCTATTGAAGAAGCCGATCACGTGATCGCGCAGGCTTCGGCGACCATGAACGACCAGAAAGTCCTGATCGACGAACTGGTAGCCGTACGTCACCTGAACGAATTCACCGTCAAGGCGCCTGAAGAAGTCACCCTGATGGACGTTTCGCCGAAGCAAGTAGTTTCGGTTGCAGCGTCGCTGATTCCGTTCCTCGAGCACGACGACGCCAACCGTGCGTTGATGGGTTCGAACATGCAGCGTCAGGCTGTACCAACCCTGCGTGCCGACAAGCCGCTGGTAGGTACCGGCATGGAGCGTAACGTGGCTCGCGACTCCGGCGTTTGCGTCGTGGCTCGTCGTGGCGGCGTGATCGATTCCGTCGATGCCAGCCGTATCGTGGTTCGTGTTGCCGATGACGAAGTTGAAACCGGTGAAGCTGGTGTCGACATCTACAACCTGACCAAATACACCCGCTCGAACCAGAACACCTGCATCAACCAGCGTCCGCTGGTGAGCAAGGGTGATCGCGTTCAGCGTAGCGACATCATGGCCGACGGTCCGTCCACCGATATGGGTGAACTGGCTCTGGGTCAGAACATGCGCATCGCGTTCATGGCGTGGAACGGCTTCAACTTCGAAGACTCCATCTGCCTGTCCGAGCGTGTGGTTCAGGAAGACCGCTTCACCACGATCCACATTCAGGAACTGACCTGTGTGGCCCGTGACACCAAGCTTGGCCCAGAGGAAATCACTGCGGACATCCCGAACGTGGGTGAAGCTGCACTGAACAAGCTGGACGAAGCCGGTATCGTTTATGTAGGTGCTGAAGTTGGCGCAGGCGACATCCTGGTTGGTAAGGTCACTCCGAAAGGCGAGACCCAACTGACTCCGGAAGAAAAACTGCTGCGCGCGATCTTCGGTGAAAAAGCCAGCGACGTTAAAGACACTTCCCTGCGTGTACCTACCGGTACCAAAGGTACTGTCATCGACGTGCAGGTCTTCACTCGTGACGGCGTTGAGCGTGATGCTCGTGCCCTGTCGATCGAGAAGACCCAGCTGGACGAGATCCGCAAGGATCTGAACGAAGAGTTCCGCATCGTTGAAGGCGCGACCTTCGAACGTCTGCGTTCCGCTCTGGTAGGCCACAAGGCTGAAGGCGGCGCGGGCCTGAAGAAAGGTCAGGACATCACCGACGAAGTACTCGACGGTCTTGAGCATGGTCAGTGGTTCAAACTGCGCATGGCTGAAGATGCTCTGAACGAGCAGCTCGAGAAGGCTCAGGCCTACATCGTTGATCGTCGCCGTCTGCTGGACGACAAGTTCGAAGACAAGAAGCGCAAACTGCAGCAGGGCGATGACCTGGCTCCAGGCGTGCTGAAGATCGTCAAGGTTTACCTGGCAATCCGTCGTCGCATCCAGCCGGGCGACAAGATGGCCGGTCGTCACGGTAACAAGGGTGTGGTCTCCGTGATCATGCCGGTTGAAGACATGCCGCACGATGCCAATGGCACCCCGGTCGACGTGGTCCTCAACCCGCTGGGCGTACCTTCGCGTATGAACGTTGGTCAGATCCTTGAAACCCACCTGGGCCTCGCGGCCAAAGGTCTGGGCGAGAAGATCAACCGGATGGTCGAAGAGCAGCGCAAAGTCGCTGAGCTGCGCACCTTCCTGGACGAGATTTACAACCAGATCGGCGGTCGTAACGAAGATCTGGACAGCTTCTCCGATCAGGAAATCCTGGACCTGGCGAAGAACCTGCGTGGCGGCGTTCCAATGGCCACCCCAGTGTTCGACGGTGCCAAGGAAAGCGAAATCAAGGCCATGCTGAAACTGGCGGACCTGCCAGAAAGCGGCCAGATGCAGCTGACCGACGGCCGTACCGGCAACAAGTTCGAGCGTCCAGTTACCGTTGGCTACATGTACATGCTGAAGCTGAACCACTTGGTAGACGACAAGATGCACGCGCGTTCTACCGGTTCGTACAGCCTAGTTACCCAGCAGCCGCTGGGTGGTAAGGCGCAGTTCGGTGGTCAGCGTTTCGGGGAGATGGAGGTCTGGGCACTGGAAGCATACGGTGCTGCTTACACTCTGCAAGAAATGCTCACAGTGAAGTCGGACGATGTGAACGGCCGGACCAAGATGTACAAAAACATCGTGGACGGCGATCACCGTATGGAGCCGGGCATGCCCGAGTCCTTCAACGTGTTGATCAAGGAAATTCGTTCCCTCGGCATCGATATCGATCTGGAAACCGAATAACACGTGACGCGATCGAGAGCGGGGCAGGATTGCCCGCTCTCTGCTCCGCCAGGAGGAAAGGCCTTGAAAGACCTACTGAATTTGCTGAAAAACCAGGGTCAAGTCGAAGAGTTCGACGCCATCCGTATCGGATTGGCCTCGCCTGAGATGATCCGCTCGTGGTCGTTCGGTGAAGTTAAAAAGCCGGAAACCATCAACTACCGTACGTTCAAACCCGAGCGTGACGGTCTGTTCTGCGCCAAGATCTTTGGCCCGGTAAAGGATTACGAGTGCCTGTGCGGTAAGTACAAGCGCTTGAAGCATCGTGGTGTTATCTGCGAGAAGTGCGGCGTTGAAGTTGCGCTGGCCAAGGTTCGTCGTGAGCGCATGGCGCACATCGAGCTGGCTTCGCCGGTTGCCCACATCTGGTTCCTGAAATCGCTGCCGTCCCGTATCGGCCTGCTGATGGACATGACCCTGCGTGATATCGAACGCGTTCTCTACTTCGAGAGCTATGTCGTTATCGATCCAGGCATGACCACTCTTGAAAAAGGTCAGCTGCTGAACGACGAGCAGTACTTCGAAGCGCTGGAAGAGTTCGGTGACGATTTCGACGCCCGCATGGGTGCTGAAGCTGTCCGTGAACTGCTGCACGCTATCGACCTGGAGCACGAGATTGGCCGTCTGCGTGAAGAAATTCCGCAAACCAACTCCGAAACCAAGATCAAGAAGCTGTCCAAGCGTCTGAAGTTGATGGAAGCCTTCCAGGGTTCCGGCAACCTGCCAGAGTGGATGGTGCTGACCGTTCTGCCGGTTCTGCCGCCGGATCTGCGTCCACTGGTCCCGCTGGATGGCGGTCGCTTCGCGACTTCCGACCTCAACGATCTGTATCGTCGAGTGATCAACCGTAACAACCGTTTGAAGCGCCTGCTGGATCTGTCCGCTCCGGACATCATCGTGCGCAACGAAAAGCGTATGTTGCAGGAAGCTGTCGATGCGCTGCTCGACAACGGTCGTCGTGGCCGCGCTATCACCGGTTCGAACAAGCGCCCTCTGAAATCCCTGGCTGACATGATCAAGGGTAAGCAAGGTCGTTTCCGTCAGAACTTGCTCGGTAAGCGTGTTGACTACTCCGGTCGTTCGGTAATTACCGTAGGCCCGACCCTGCGTCTGCACCAGTGCGGTCTGCCGAAGAAAATGGCTCTCGAGCTGTTCAAGCCGTTCATTTTCGGCAAGCTGGAAATGCGTGGTCTGGCGACCACCATCAAAGCGGCCAAGAAAATGGTCGAGCGCGAGCTGCCGGAAGTTTGGGACGTTCTCGCTGAAGTGATTCGCGAACACCCGGTTCTTCTCAACCGTGCACCGACCCTTCACCGTCTGGGTATCCAGGCGTTTGAACCGGTACTGATCGAAGGTAAGGCTATCCAGCTGCACCCTCTGGTCTGTGCTGCGTACAACGCCGACTTCGACGGCGACCAAATGGCCGTGCACGTACCGCTGACGCTGGAAGCCCAGCTCGAAGCGCGTGCGTTGATGATGTCGACCAACAACATTCTGTCGCCAGCCAACGGTGAGCCAATCATCGTTCCGTCGCAGGACGTTGTATTGGGTCTGTACTACATGACTCGTGAAGCGATCAACGCCAAGGGCGAAGGTCGTGTGTTCGCGGATCTGCAGGAAGTTGACCGTGTGTTCCGTGCCGGCGAAGCCGCACTGCACGCGAAGATCAAGGTTCGTATCAACGAAACCGTGAACGATCGTGACGGCAACAGCGTGAACAACACCCGTATCGTCGACACCACTGTCGGCCGTGCGCTGCTGTTCCAGGTCGTGCCAAAAGGTCTGTCGTTCGACGTCGTCAACCTGCCGATGAAGAAAAAGGCGATCTCCAAACTGATCAACCAGTGCTACCGCGTGGTTGGTCTGAAAGAGACCGTGATCTTCGCTGACCAGTTGATGTACACCGGTTTTGCCTACTCGACCATTTCCGGCGTTTCCATCGGTGTTAACGACTTCGTTATCCCGGATGAAAAAGCCCGCATCATCGGTGCTGCCACCGACGAAGTGAAAGAGATCGAGAGCCAGTACGCGTCCGGCCTGGTAACCCAGGGCGAGAAGTACAACAAAGTGATCGACCTTTGGTCGAAAGCGAACGACGAAGTCTCCAAGGCGATGATGGCCAACCTCTCGAAAGAGAAAGTCATCGACCGTCACGGCGACGAAGTCGAGCAGGAATCGTTCAACTCGATGTACATGATGGCCGACTCGGGTGCGCGGGGTTCCGCAGCACAGATTCGTCAGCTGGCCGGTATGCGTGGTCTGATGGCCAAGCCGGACGGTTCCATCATCGAAACGCCAATTACCGCGAACTTCCGTGAAGGTCTGAGCGTACTCCAGTACTTCATCTCGACTCACGGTGCTCGTAAAGGTCTGGCGGATACCGCGTTGAAGACTGCGAACTCCGGTTACCTGACTCGTCGTCTGGTAGACGTGGCGCAGGATCTGGTCGTGACCGAGATCGATTGCGGCACCGAGCATGGCCTGGTAATGACTCCGCACATTGAAGGCGGTGACGTTGTAGAGCCGCTGGGTGAGCGCGTATTGGGTCGTGTCATCGCCCGTGACGTATTCAAGCCGGGTACCGAGGACGTCATCGTTCCTGCCGGCACTCTGGTAGACGAGAAGTGGGTCGAGTTCATCGAGCTGAACAGCATCGACGAAGTGATCGTGCGCTCGCCGATCAGCTGCGAAACCCGCTACGGCATCTGCGCCAAGTGCTACGGCCGTGACCTGGCTCGTGGTCACCAGGTGAACATCGGTGAGTCGGTCGGCGTAATCGCTGCCCAGTCCATCGGTGAGCCGGGTACCCAGCTGACGATGCGTACGTTCCACATCGGTGGTGCGGCAAGCCGTACTTCCGCAGCCGACAGTGTTCAGGTGAAGAACGGCGGTACCGTCCGTCTGCATAACCTGAAGCACGTTGAGCGTGTGGATGGCAACCTGGTTGCCGTGTCCCGTTCCGGTGAGCTGGCGATTGCTGACGACTTCGGTCGTGAGCGCGAACGTTACAAGCTGCCGTACGGTGCCGTGATTTCGGTTAAAGAAGGTGACAAGGTCGACGCTGGCGCCATCGTGGCCAAGTGGGATCCGCACACTCACCCGATCGTTACCGAAATGAAAGGTACCGTGACCTACGTGGGCATGGAAGAAGGCATCACGATCAAGCGTCAGACTGACGAATTGACCGGTATGACCAACATTGAAGTACTTGATCCGAAAGATCGTCCGGCTGCCGGCAAGGACATTCGTCCTGCTGTGAAGATGGTCGATGACAACGGCAAGGATCTGTTGCTGCCAGGCACTGACGTTATTGCTCAGTACTTCCTGCCAGCCAACGCCCTGGTCGGCGTTGCGGACGGTGCGAAGATTGCGATCGGTGATGTTATCGCTCGTATCCCGCAGGAAACTTCGAAGACTCGTGACATCACCGGTGGTCTGCCGCGTGTTGCCGACCTGTTCGAGGCCCGCCGTCCGAAAGAAGCATCGATTCTGGCTGAAGTCAGCGGCACCATCGCGTTCGGTAAAGAGACCAAGGGCAAGCGCCGTCTGGTCATCACCCCGAACGACGGTAGCGATCCGTACGAAGAGCTGATTCCGAAGTGGCGTCACCTGAACGTGTTCGAAGGCGAACAGGTAAACCGCGGCGAAGTTATCTCCGACGGTCCGAGCGATCCGCACGACATCCTGCGTCTGCTGGGTGTGAGCGCGCTGGCCAAGTACATCGTTAACGAGATCCAGGACGTTTACCGTCTGCAGGGCGTGAAGATCAACGACAAGCACATCGAGACCATCCTGCGTCAGATGCTGCGTAAAGTTGAGATCTCCGAGTCCGGCGACTCCAGCTTCATCAAGGGCGACCAGATGGAACTGACTCACGTTCTGGTAGAGAACGAGCGTCTGAACGCGGAAGACAAGTTTGTCTCCAAGTTCACCCGCGTTCTGCTGGGTATCACCAAGGCGTCGTTGTCGACCGAATCGTTCATCTCGGCGGCTTCCTTCCAGGAAACCACCCGCGTACTGACCGAAGCGGCCGTAACCGGCAAGCGCGATTACCTGCGCGGCCTGAAAGAAAACGTGGTTGTGGGTCGTCTGATCCCGGCCGGTACCGGTCTGGCTTATCACAGCGAGCGCAAGCGTCGTCGTGATGCAGACAAGCCGTTGCGCGTAAGCGCCAGTGAAGTGGAAGCTGCACTGACCGAAGCGCTGAACTCGAGCGGTAACTGAGTTCTGCGACAAATGAGCTGAGGCCCTGATCTAACCGTTCATCGAATCGAGACAATTTGTCGAGGTTCGACGAGCGGGGAGGTCGGGGCCTTGCCTTGACTGGGGACAAGATCCTCTTTAGACTCTTGATCCCCTAAATTTGGCGGGAATCCGTTCCTGCCATTTTGCTTTTCTTGCAAGACAATAGCGTCGCAAGACAACAGTGGAGCTAGTAGATGGCAACTATCAACCAGCTGGTACGTCAGCCGCGTAAGCGTATCGTCGAGAAATCCGACGTACCTGCGCTGCAGAACTGCCCGCAACGTCGTGGCGTGTGCACCCGTGTGTACACCACTACGCCGAAAAAACCTAACTCGGCACTGCGTAAAGTATGCCGTGTGCGTCTGACCAACGGTTTCGAGGTTTCCTCGTACATCGGTGGTGAAGGCCACAACCTGCAAGAGCACAGCGTGGTACTGATCCGCGGCGGTCGTGTAAAAGACTTGCCAGGTGTTCGTTACCACACCGTTCGCGGCTCCTTGGATACTTCCGGCGTTAAAGGCCGTAACCAGGGTCGTTCGAAGTACGGTACCAAGCGTCCGAAGTAATCGGCCGTTTTGCAGATTTTCATTTTATTGAGTCGATAAGAGTAAGGTCGGGCGCGAATCCTCAAGGATCTGTCCCGAACTAACCTGAAGACCGTTTGAGGGCTTATCAATGCCAAGACGTCGCGTAGCAGCAAAGCGTGAGATTCTGGACGATCCGAAATACGGAAGCCAAATCCTCGCCAAATTCATGAACCACGTTATGGAAAGCGGCAAGAAAGCCGTTGCCGAGCGTATCGTTTATGGTGCCCTGGAAACCGTTGCGGCTCGCAAGACCGGCACCGATCCCCTGGAACTCTTCGAAAAAGCACTCGACGCCATCGCTCCGCTGGTCGAAGTGAAGTCGCGCCGCGTTGGTGGTGCTACTTACCAGGTTCCGGTCGAAGTTCGTCCGTCCCGTCGTAACGCTCTGGCAATGCGCTGGTTGGTAGACTTCGCCCGCAAGCGTGGCGAGAAGTCTATGGCTCTGCGCTTGGCTGGCGAGCTGCTGGATGCTGCTGAAGGTAAAGGTGCTGCTGTTAAGAAGCGTGAAGACGTGCACCGTATGGCCGAAGCTAACAAAGCTTTCTCGCACTACCGCTTCTAATTTTAGCTTCACTAATTTTGCGAGGGCTTTATGGCTCGTACTACTCCGATTAGTCGCTACCGTAACATCGGTATCGTCGCTCACGTGGATGCTGGTAAAACCACCACCACCGAGCGCGTCCTTTTTTACACTGGCAAAAGTCACAAAATGGGCGAGGTGCATGACGGCGCCGCGACCACAGACTGGATGGTTCAGGAGCAGGAGCGTGGTATTACCATTACTTCTGCTGCCATTACCGCCTTCTGGAAAGGTTCCGAGAAGCAGTACCCGCACGAGCATCGCTTCAACGTAATCGATACCCCGGGCCACGTAGACTTCACTATTGAAGTAGAACGTTCCCTGCGCGTACTCGACGGCGCTGTCGTTGTGTTCTGCGGTACTTCGGGTGTTGAGCCTCAGTCGGAAACCGTATGGCGTCAAGCCAACAAATACGGCGTTCCACGTCTTGTTTATGTAAACAAGATGGACCGTGCTGGTGCCAACTTCCTGCGCGTGATCGGTCAGATCAAACAGCGTCTGGGTCACACTCCGGTGCCGATCCAGCTGGCTATCGGTTCGGAAGACAACTTCCAGGGCCAGATCGACCTGATCAACATGCAAGCTGTTTACTGGAACGACTCTGACAAGGGTATGGTTCCTGTTCGCAAGGAAATCCCTGCGGACATGCTCGAGCTGGCCACTGAATGGCGCAGCAACATGGTTGAGGCTGCGGCCGAAGCCAGTGAAGAGCTGATGAACAAGTACCTGGAAGGTGAAGAGCTGTCGATCGCCGAGATCAAGGCTGCTCTGCGTCAGCGTACTATCGCTGGCGAAATCGTTCTGGCTGTTTGCGGTTCGTCCTTCAAGAACAAGGGTGTTCCCCTGGTTCTCGACGCCGTTATCGACTTCCTGCCTGCTCCGACCGACATTCCTGCTATCAAGGGCTCCAACCCTGATAACGAGGAAGAAGAGATGGAGCGTCATGCAAGCGACGACGAGCCGTTCGCGGCGTTGGCGTTCAAGATCGCTACCGACCCATTCGTGGGTACTCTGACCTTCGTCCGCGTTTACTCGGGCGTGTTGAACTCCGGCGACGGCGTGATCAACTCGGTCAAAGGCAAGAAAGAGCGCGTGGGTCGTATGGTGCAAATGCACGCAAACGCCCGTGAGGAGATCAAGGAAGTGCGCGCTGGCGACATCGCGGCCCTGATCGGCATGAAGGACGTCACCACTGGTGAAACCCTCTGCAACGCTGACAAGCCAATCATCCTGGTTCGCATGGACTTCCCGGAGCCGGTTATTTCGGTTGCCGTAGAGCCTAAGACCAAGGATGACCAGGAAAAAATGGGCATCGCTCTGGGCAAGCTGGCTCAGGAAGACCCGTCTTTCCGCGTTAAAACTGATGAAGAGACTGGTCAAACGATCATCTCCGGCATGGGCGAGCTGCACCTGGACATCCTGGTTGACCGGATGCGCCGTGAGTTCAACGTCGAAGCCAACATCGGCAAGCCTCAAGTTTCGTACCGTGAGCGCATCACGAAGAACTGCGAAATCGAAGGCAAGTTCGTTCGTCAGTCCGGCGGTCGTGGCCAGTTCGGTCACTGCTGGATTCGCTTTGCTCCTGCTGACGAAGGTCAGGAAGGTCTGCAATTCCTGAACGAAGTAGTAGGTGGTGTGGTTCCTAAGGAATACATCCCGGCTATCCAGAAGGGTATCGAAGAGCAGATGAAGAACGGCGTTGTTGCCGGCTATCCGCTGATCGGCCTGAAGGCTACCGTGTTCGATGGTTCTTACCACGACGTCGACTCCAACGAGATGGCGTTTAAAGTGGCTGCTTCCATGGCGACCAAGCAACTGGCCCAGAAGGGCGGTGGTGAGTTGCTCGAGCCGATCATGGCGGTAGAGGTTGTTACGCCTGAAGACTATATGGGTGACGTGATGGGCGACCTTAACCGTCGTCGCGGCATGATCCAGGGTATGGAAGACACAGTGTCCGGCAAGGTTATCCGTGCCGAAGTTCCACTGGGTGAGATGTTCGGTTATGCGACCGACGTTCGTTCCATGTCTCAGGGTCGCGCAAGCTACTCTATGGAATTCAAAAAATACGATACGGCTCCGTCGCACATCGTCGAATCCGTTACCAAAAAACAAGGCTGATTCAGCCCCTTTAGGCTAGGAGTTAATTGTCGTGGCTAAAGAAAAATTTGATCGTTCCCTACCGCACGTAAACGTTGGCACCATCGGCCACGTTGACCATGGTAAAACCACTCTGACCGCTGCTCTGACTCGCGTCTGCTCCGAAGTTTTCGGTTCGGCCGTAGTTGAATTCGACAAGATCGACAGCGCTCCAGAAGAAAAAGCTCGCGGTATCACCATCAACACCGCGCACGTTGAGTACAACTCGAACATTCGTCACTACGCTCACGTTGACTGCCCAGGTCACGCTGACTACGTGAAGAACATGATCACCGGTGCTGCCCAGATGGACGGCGCGATCCTGGTTTGCTCGGCTGCCGATGGTCCGATGCCACAAACTCGTGAGCACATCCTGCTGTCCCGTCAGGTAGGCGTTCCGTACATCGTGGTTTTCCTGAACAAGGCTGACCTGGTAGACGACGCAGAGCTGCTGGAACTGGTTGAGATGGAAGTTCGCGACCTGCTGTCCACCTACGACTTCCCAGGCGACGACACTCCGATCATCATCGGTTCGGCTCGTATGGCTCTGGAAGGCAAAGACGACAACGAAATGGGCACCACCGCTGTCAAGAAGCTGGTGGAAACTCTGGACAGCTACATCCCAGAGCCAGAGCGTGCTATCGACAAGCCGTTCCTGATGCCAATCGAAGACGTGTTCTCGATCTCGGGTCGTGGCACCGTGGTAACTGGTCGTATCGAGCGTGGTATCGTTCGCGTTCAGGACGCCCTGGAAATCGTTGGTCTGCGTGACACCACCACCACCACCTGCACCGGTGTTGAGATGTTCCGCAAGCTGCTGGACGAAGGTCGTGCTGGCGAGAACTGCGGCGTTCTGCTGCGTGGTACCAAGCGTGACGACGTTGAGCGTGGTCAGGTTCTGGTTAAGCCGGGTTCGGTTAAGCCGCACACCAAGTTCACCGCAGAAGTTTACGTTCTGAGCAAGGAAGAAGGCGGTCGTCACACTCCGTTCTTCAAAGGCTACCGTCCACAGTTCTACTTCCGTACTACTGACGTGACTGGTAACTGCGAGCTGCCAGAAGGCGTTGAAATGGTAATGCCAGGTGACAACATTCAGATGACTGTTACCCTGATCAAAACCATCGCGATGGAAGACGGTCTGCGTTTCGCTATCCGTGAAGGCGGTCGTACCGTCGGCGCTGGCGTCGTAGCCAAAATCATCGAGTAATCTCTTTTTTGAGATGGCTTCGATGAGTTGAAAAAGCCCCCGCTTAGCGGGGGCTTTTTTATTGGGTTGACACCTATCTGGGGCGTCTATAGAATTGCGCCTCCTTTTAACGGGCGTATTGCGCCCGGTGGGAATAGCAGCCGGAGTCTGAAATCCAATGCAAAATCAGCAAATCCGTATCAGGTTGAAGGCTTTTGACCATCGCCTGATCGACCAATCAACCCAGGAAATCGTGGAAACCGCGAAACGTACTGGTGCTCAAGTGCGTGGTCCAATTCCACTGCCTACCCGTAAAGAGCGGTTCACCGTTCTGGTTTCCCCGCACGTCAACAAAGACGCGCGTGACCAGTACGAAATCCGCACTCATAAGCGCGTTCTGGACATCGTCCAGCCAACGGATAAAACCGTTGATGCTCTTATGAAGCTTGATCTTGCGGCCGGTGTGGAAGTGCAGATCAGCCTCGGCTAAGACTCGGTCTTGGTCGTGTAACGCTCTGAAATGGGCGGCCATAGCGGGTGAAAGCCCCGTACACTCATGAGGTTTACAACATGACTATTGGTGTAGTCGGTCGTAAAGCGGGTATGACCCGTATTTTCACCGAAGAAGGTGTCTCCATTCCGGTCACGGTCATTGAGATCGAGCCGAATCGCGTCACCCAGTTCAAAACTGAAGAAACCGATGGCTATCGTGCAGTGCAAGTCACTGTCGGCGAGCGTCGTGCTTCCCGTGTTACAGCTGCTCAGGCTGGCCACTTCGCCAAGGCGAACGTTGCCGCTGGTCGTACCGTAATGGAATTCCGCCTTGAAGAAGGCGAGTACCAGGCCGGCGATCTGATCAACGCTGAAATCTTCGCTGCTGGTCAACTGGTTGATGTAACCGGTCAGTCCAAAGGTAAAGGCTTCCAGGGTACGATCAAGCGTTGGAACTTCCGCGGGCAAGATAACACCCACGGTAACTCCGTATCCCACCGCGTCCCAGGCTCTATCGGCCAGTGCCAGACTCCTGGTCGTGTATTCAAGGGCAAAAAAATGTCCGGTCATATGGGCGCTGAGCGCGTGACCGTGCAGTCCCTGGAAGTAGTGCGCGTGGACGCTGAACGCAATCTGTTGTTGGTCAAGGGTGCTGTTCCTGGCGCTACTGGCGGCAACCTGGTTGTACGTCCAGCAGCCAAGGCTCGCGGTTAAGGGGAAGCTGACATGCAATTAAATGTAAATGACGCTCAAGCGATCGAAGTTTCCGAACTGACATTTGGCGGCGAGTTCAACGAGACGCTGGTTCACCAAGCAGTCGTGGCCTACATGGCTGGCGGCCGTCAAGGTAGCAAGCAGCAAAAGACCCGTTCCGACGTTCGTGGTGGCGGTAAGCGCCCATGGCGTCAGAAAGGTACTGGCCGTGCTCGTGCCGGTACTATCCGCAGCCCAATCTGGCGCGGCGGCGGCACCACTTTCGCAGCTCGTCCACAGGATCACTCCCAGAAGCTGAACAAGAAGATGTACCGCGCAGCAATGCGTTCCATCCTTGCTGAGCTGGTGCGTACTGATCGTCTGGTCGTGGTTCAGGATTTCGCAGTTGAAACTCCGAAAACCAAAGACCTGCTGGGCAAACTGAACAACATGAGCCTGACCGACGTTCTGATCGTGTCTGACGCTGTTGATCAGAACCTGTACCTGGCTGCTCGCAACCTGCCACACGTAGATGTACGTGACGTGCAAGGTTCCGATCCAGTTAGTCTGATCGCATACGACAAGGTGTTGATCACCGTGTCGGCCGTGAAGAAATTCGAGGAGCTGCTGGGATGAACCAGGAACGCGTATTTAAAGTTCTGCTTGGCCCGCACGTTTCCGAGAAGGCTACGGTTCTGGCAGACAAGAAAGGCCAGTTCGTTTTCAAGGTTGCTACCGATGCAACCAAGCTGGAAATCAAGAAGGCCGTCGAAAGCCTGTTCAGCGTGAAAGTTGAGCGTGTTACTACCCTGAACGTTCTGGGTAAGAGCAAGCGCACCGCTCGCGGTCTGGGCAAGCGTAATGACTGGAAGAAGGCAGTTATCTCCCTTCAGCCAGGCCAAGATCTCGATTTCAGCAGCAGTGCTGAGTAAGGAAGGGGTGCATCATGGCAATCGTTAAATGCAAACCGACTTCCCCTGGCCGCCGTTTTGTGGTCAAGGTGGTCAACCAGGAGCTGCATAAAGGCGCTCCTCACGCACCGCTGCTCGAGAAAAAATCGAAGTCTGGTGGTCGTAACAACAATGGCCGCATTACCACTCGTCACATCGGTGGTGGTCATAAGCAGCATTACCGTATGGTCGATTTTCGTCGCAACGACAAAGATGGCATCGTCGCCACTGTCGAGCGTATCGAATACGATCCAAACCGTACTGCTCACATCGCACTGCTGTGCTACGCAGACGGCGAGCGCCGCTACATCATCGCCCCTAAAGGCGTGAGTGCTGGCGACCAGCTGATCGCAGGCGCTCTGGCTCCAATCAAGCCAGGCAACGCTCTGCAACTGCGCAACATTCCAGTCGGTTCTACCGTACACGGCATCGAACTGAAGCCAGGTAAAGGCGCACAGATCGCTCGTTCCGCTGGTGCTTCGGCTCAGCTGATCGCTCGTGAAGGTGTGTACGTTACCCTGCGTCTGCGTTCCGGTGAAATGCGTAAAGTGCTGGCTGAGTGCCGTGCGACCCTGGGCGAAGTCTCGAACTCCGAGCACAGCCTGCGTTCGCTGGGTAAAGCTGGTGCCAAGCGCTGGCGTGGCGTTCGCCCAACCGTTCGTGGTGTTGCCATGAACCCGGTTGACCACCCACATGGTGGTGGTGAAGGTCGTACCTCTGGTGGTCGTCATCCGGTATCGCCATGGGGCTTCCCGACTAAGGGCGCGAAGACTCGTGGTAATAAGCGTACCGACAAAATGATCGTCCGTCGTCGCAAGTAAATAGAGGGATACGACAGTGCCACGTTCTCTGAAAAAAGGTCCTTTTATTGATCTTCACCTACTGAAGAAGATCGAAGTGGCGGCGGAAAAGAACGATCGCAAACCAATTAAGACTTGGTCGCGCCGTTCGATGATCCTGCCACAAATGGTCGGTCTGACCATCGCAGTACACAACGGTCGTCAGCACGTCCCAGTTCTCGTTAACGAAGACATGGTCGGCCACAAACTGGGCGAGTTCGCCGGTACCCGCAACTATCGCGGGCACGTGGCAGACAAGAAAGCCAAGCGTTAAGGGGTAAGGAAATGGAAGTAGCCGCTAAGTTGTCGGGCGCTCGAATCTCCGCCCAGAAAGCCCGCTTGGTCGCCGACCAGATCCGCGGGAAGAAGGTGGGCGAAGCGCTCAACCTGTTGGCTTTCAGCAGTAAGAAAGCCGCCGAGATCATGAAAAAAGTGCTGGAGTCGGCCGTAGCCAACGCCGAGCATAACGAAGGCGCAGACGTTGATGACCTGAAGGTCAGCACCGTTTTCGTCAACGAAGGGCGTTCGCTGAAGCGCATCATGCCACGTGCCAAAGGCCGTGCTGATCGCATCGTCAAGCGGTCTTGCCATATCACTGTCAAGGTTGCTGACAAGTAACGGAGTCGAAGAGATGGGTCAGAAAGTACATCCCATTGGCATTCGCCTGGGAATCGTCAAGGAGCACACCTCCGTCTGGTACGCAGACGGTCGGACTTATGCGGACTATTTGCTCGCAGATCTGAAGGTGCGTGAGTATCTCCAAGACAAACTAAAAAGCGCGTCCGTAAGCCGTATCGATATCCATCGTCCGGCTCAAACTGCACGCATCACCATCCACACCGCTCGTCCAGGTATCGTTATCGGGAAGAAAGGTGAAGATGTTGAAAAACTGCGTCAGGACCTGACCAAGCAAATGGGTGTGCCTGTGCACATCAATATCGAAGAGATCCGCAAGCCGGAGCTCGACGGTATGCTGGTTGCCCAGAGCGTAGCTCAGCAGCTGGAGCGTCGTGTGATGTTCCGTCGCGCCATGAAGCGCGCCGTACAGAACGCCATGCGCATTGGTGCCAAAGGCATCAAAATCCAAGTGAGCGGTCGTCTCGGCGGTGCTGAAATCGCACGTACTGAATGGTATCGCGAAGGTCGTGTGCCACTGCACACCCTGCGTGCCGATATCGACTATGCCACCTACGAAGCTCACACCACCTACGGTGTGATCGGTGTAAAGGTTTGGATCTTCAAAGGCGAAGTAATTGGTGGTCGCCAAGAAGAACTGAAACCACAAGCACCAGCGCCTCGTAAAAAAGCTGCTAAGTAAGGGGTACGCCAAATGTTGCAACCAAAGCGTACGAAGTTCCGCAAGCAGATGACCGGCCACAACCGTGGTCTGGCACTGCGCGGTAGCAAAGTCAGCTTCGGCGAGTTCGCGCTGAAGTCTGTTGCTCGTGGTCGTCTCACCGCTCGTCAGATCGAGTCAGCGCGTCGTGCTCTGACCCGTCACGTAAAACGTGGTGGCAAGATCTGGATCCGTGTATTCCCGGACAAGCCGATCTCCAAGAAGCCTCTCGAGGTTCGTATGGGTAAAGGTAAGGGTAACGTGGAATACTGGGTTGCCCAGATTCAGCCAGGCAAAGTCCTGTATGAAATCGAGGGTGTTTCTGAAGAGCTGGCGCGTGAGGCTTTCGCCCTGGCTGCTGCAAAGCTGCCGCTCGCCACCTCCTTTGTTAAACGGACGGTGATGTGATGAAAGCGAATGAACTTCGTGAAAAATCCGCACAGCAGCTGAACGAGCAACTGCTCGGCTTGCTGCGCGACCAGTTCAATCTGCGCATGCAGAAAGCAACTGGCCAGTTGGGGCAGTCTCATCTGCTCTCGCAAGTTAAGCGTGACATCGCTCGCGTGAAGACTGTGCTCAACCAGCAGGCAGGTAAGTGATCATGGCTGAAGCCGAAAAAACTGTCCGTACGCTGACTGGCCGTGTTGTCAGCGACAAGATGGACAAAACCATCACCGTTCTGATCGAGCGTCGCGTTAAGCACCCGATCTACGGTAAATACGTTAAGCGTTCGACTAAGCTGCACGCGCACGACGAAACCAATCAGTGCCACATCGGCGACAAAGTCACTATTCGTGAAACTCGTCCGATGGCCAAGACCAAGTCTTGGGCGCTGGTTGATGTTCTCGAACGCGCTGTGGAAGTCTAAGGGCTAGGGGTCGGAGAAATTATATGATTCAGACTCAATCCATGCTCGATGTGGCCGATAACAGCGGCGCTCGCCGCGTTATGTGCATCAAGGTGCTGGGTGGCTCCCATCGTCGTTACGCTGGTATCGGTGACATCATCAAAGTTACCGTGAAGGAAGCAATTCCTCGCGGTAAAGTGAAAAAAGGCCAAGTGATGACTGCTGTAGTAGTCCGCACTCGTCACGGCGTACGTCGTGCTGATGGCTCCATTATCCGCTTTGATGGCAACGCTGCTGTTCTTCTGAACAACAAGCAAGAGCCGATCGGCACCCGTATCTTTGGGCCAGTGACCCGTGAACTTCGTACTGAGAAGTTCATGAAGATCGTCTCGCTCGCCCCAGAAGTGCTGTAAGGAGATCCGACATGCAAAAGATTCGTCGTGACGACGAGATCATCGTGATCGCCGGCAAAGACAAAGGTAAGCGCGGTAAGGTGCTGAAGGTTCTTGCTGACAACCGTCTGGTTGTTGGTGGTCTGAACCTGGTCAAGCGTCATACCAAGCCTAACCCGATGTCGGGCGTACAGGGCGGTATCGTCGAGAAAGAAGCGCCACTGCACGCTTCCAACGTCGCCATCTTCAACGGCGAAACCAACAAGGCTGACCGCGTTGGTTTCAAAGTAGAAGACGGTAAGAAAATTCGTGTCTTCAAGTCGACCCAAAAAGCGGTTGATGCTTGAACACTGCTAGGTAGAAGACCATGGCACGACTAAAAGAGATTTACCGGAAGGAAATCGCACCGAAACTTAAGGAAGAACTTAAGCTTTCGAACGTGATGGAAGTTCCGCGCGTTACCAAAATCACCCTGAACATGGGTCTGGGCGAAGCGATCGGCGACAAAAAAGTCATCGAGCACGCTGTTGCTGACCTGGAAAAGATCACCGGCCAGAAAGTCGTTGTGACCTACGCTCGCAAATCCATCGCTGGCTTTAAAGTCCGTGAAGGTTGGCCGATCGGCGTCAAAGTGACCCTGCGCCGTGAGCGTATGTACGAGTTCCTGGATCGTCTGCTGTCGATCTCCCTGCCTCGGGTTCGCGACTTCCGCGGCCTGAATGCCAAGTCCTTCGATGGTCGTGGCAACTACAGCATGGGCGTGAAAGAGCAGATCATTTTCCCGGAAATCGACTACGACAAGATCGATGCTCTCCGCGGTCTGGACATTACCCTGACCACCACTGCCAAGAACGATGATGAAGGCCGCGCTCTGCTGCGTGCTTTCAAATTCCCGTTCCGCAACTGATTGGAGTAGGAAAATGGCCAAGAAGAGCATGAAGAACCGTGAGCTGAAGCGTCAGCTCACCGTTGCCAAGTACGCCACCAAGCGTGCAGCGCTGAAAGCTATCATCGTCGATCTGAACGCAAGTCCAGAAGCGCGTTGGGAAGCTACCGTAGCTCTGCAGAAGCAGCCACGTGACGCAAGCGCTTCGCGCATGCGTAACCGCTGCCGCCTGACTGGTCGTCCGCACGGCGTTTACCGCAAGTTCGGCCTGGGCCGTAACAAGCTGCGTGAAGCTGCAATGCGTGGTGACGTTCCAGGTCTGGTTAAAGCCAGCTGGTAATTGCTGTCAAAGTCTCGATGGTCGGGGTCGCAAGAACCTGACCATCGGTGGCCTTGAACATGAATCAAGCCCCTTTTGGGGCTTGATTCATTTCTGGGGTGTGTCTAGAATGACCGGCTCGCCTGAGCCCGTGTTTTTCTGCCCGGAATTTCTCGGCGACAAGTAGTAGCCGCAAGGCTAATTTTTCTGTATTAGGAGCGTCTAGCCCATGAGTATGCAGGACCCGTTAGCGGACATGCTAACTCGAATCCGTAATGCCCAGATGGCTGAAAAGTCCGTCGTAAGCATGCCTTCTTCCACGTTGAAGGTGGCTGTAGCTAAAGTCCTGAAGGACGAAGGTTACATCGCGGGTTATCAGATCAGCAGCGAAACCAAACCACTGCTGTCTATCGAGCTGAAATATTTCGAAGGCCGTCCGGTTATCGAAGAAGTCAAGCGCGTTAGCCGTCCAGGCCTGCGTCAGTACAAGTCCGTCGAAGAGCTGCCAAAAGTACGTGGCGGTCTCGGCGTGTCTATCGTCTCCACCAACAAAGGTGTGATGACTGATCGTGCTGCGCGCGCTGCCGGTGTCGGCGGCGAAGTTCTTTGCACTGTGTTCTAAGGGGGGATAAGCATGTCTCGCGTCGCTAAGAACCCCGTTAAGCTGCCAGCCGGTGTCGAAGTAAAATTCGCAGGCCAACAGCTTTCGGTGAAGGGTGCCAAGGGTACTCTTGAACTGAACGTCCATTCGTCCGTTGAGATCGTTGAAGAAGCCGGTGAGCTGCGTTTTGCTGCTCGCAATGGCGATCAGCAGACTCGCGCAATGGCCGGTACCACTCGTGCGTTGGTAAACAACATGGTCCAGGGCGTAAGCCAAGGCTTCGAGCGCAAGCTCCAGCTGGTCGGTGTTGGTTACAAAGCGCAAGCAAAAGGTCAGGTGCTGAACCTGGCTCTTGGCTTCTCGCACCCAGTGGATTACGAACTGCCGGAAGGCATCACCGCTGAGACTCCTAGCCAGACCGATATCCTGATCAAGGGCATCGACAAGCAGCTGGTAGGTCAAGTGGCCGCCGAGATCCGCGACTTCCGTCCACCAGAGCCGTACAAAGGCAAAGGTGTGCGCTACGCGGACGAAGTCGTCCGTCGTAAAGAAGCCAAGAAGAAGTAGGGCATAGCAAATGACCGACAAAAAAGTTACTCGACTGCGTCGCGCTCGCAAAGCACGCCTGAAAATGCACGAACTCGAAGTCGTGCGTCTCTGCGTGTTCCGCTCTTCGCAGCACATCTACGCCCAGGTCATTTCGGCCGACGGCAACAAAGTCCTGGCAAGCGCCTCGACTTTGGATAAAGAACTGCGTGATGGCGCCACTGGCAACATCGACGCGGCCACTAAGGTTGGCCAGCTGGTCGCTACGCGTGCTAAGGCCGCTGGCGTCTCGCAGGTGGCTTTCGACCGCTCTGGCTTCAAGTACCACGGCCGCGTAAAAGCGCTGGCTGATGCTGCTCGTGAAGCTGGGCTGGAGTTCTAAGTTATGTCAAATAACGACCAAAAGCGCGACGAAGGCTACATCGAGAAGCTGGTTCAAGTTAACCGCGTAGCCAAAACCGTTAAAGGCGGCCGTATCTTCACTTTCACCGCGTTGACCGTGGTTGGTGATGGTAAGGGCCGTGTTGGCTTCGGCCGTGGCAAGTCGCGTGAAGTGCCTGCTGCGATCCAGAAGGCAATGGAAGCTGCTCGCCGCAACATGATCCAGGTTGATCTGAACGGCACCACTCTGCAGTACGCAATGAAGTCCGCCCACGGCGCTTCGAAGGTGTACATGCAGCCTGCTTCTGAAGGTACCGGTATCATCGCTGGCGGCGCTATGCGTGCTGTCCTCGAAGTTGCTGGCGTTCAGAACGTTCTGGCCAAGTGCTACGGCTCGACTAACCCTGTAAACGTGGTTCACGCCACTTTCAAGGGTCTGAAGGCTATGCAGTCTCCTGAGTCCATCGCAGCCAAGCGTGGCCTGCGTGTTGAGGAGATCAAGTAATCATGGCTACCGTTAAAGTTACGCTGATCAAAAGCATGACCGGCCGCATCCCTAACCACAAACTGTGCGTTAAGGGTCTGGGCCTGCGTCGCATCGGTCACACTGTAGAAGTCCAGGATACTCCCGAGAATCGCGGGATGATCAACAAGGCTTACTACATGCTGCGTGTCGAGGGTTAATCGATGAAACTCAATGATCTGAGTCCAGCGCCGGGTTCCCGTCGCGAAAAGCATCGTCCGGGCCGTGGTATCGGTAGTGGTTTGGGTAAGACTGGTGGCCGTGGTCACAAAGGTCAGACCTCCCGCTCCGGTGGCACCATTGCTCCAGGCTTTGAAGGCGGTCAACAGCCGCTGCATCGTCGCCTGCCGAAGTTCGGTTTCGTTTCCCTGAAAGCCATGGACCGCGCAGAAGTGCGTCTGTCCGAGCTGGCTAAAGTGGAAGGCGACATCGTCACCGTGCAGTCCCTGAAAGATGCCAACGTGATCAACGTCAACGTACAGCGTGTGAAAATCATGCTGTCCGGTGAAGTGACTCGCGCTGTCACTATCGGCAAGGGAATCGGCGCCACCAAAGGTGCGCGTGCGGCTATCGAAGCAGCTGGCGGCAAGTTCGAGGAATAAATGGCTAAGCAAGGTGCTCTCTCTGCGCTCGGCAAAGGCGGTATGTCTGAACTCTGGGCTCGTCTGCGTTTTCTGTTCCTGGCGATTATCGTCTACCGAATAGGCGCACACATCCCGGTTCCAGGTATCAACCCGGACCGACTCGCGGACCTGTTTCGACAGAATGAGGGGACCATTCTTAGCTTGTTCAACATGTTTTCCGGCGGCGCGCTGGAGCGGATGAGCATCTTTGCACTGGGGATCATGCCGTACATTTCGGCATCGATCATCATGCAGCTGATGACTGCCGTCAGCCCGCAGCTGGAGCAGTTGAAGAAGGAAGGTGAAGCTGGCCGTCGCAAGATCAGCCAGTACACCCGCTACGGCACCGTCGTCCTCGCTCTCGTCCAGGCCATTGGCATGTCCATTGGTCTGGCGGGGCAGGGCGTTGCGTTCACTGGTGACTTTGGCTTCCATTTCGTCGCGGTATCCACGTTTGTGGCTGGTGCGATGTTCATGATGTGGCTGGGTGAGCAGATTACTGAGCGTGGTGTAGGCAACGGTATCTCGATGTTGATTTTTTCGGGAATCGTCGCCGGTCTTCCGAGAGCAATCGGGCAGTCTTTCGAGTCTGCGCGTCAGGGTGATATCAATATCTTCGCCCTGGTTGCCATCGGTTTGCTGGCAGTAGCGATTATCGGTTTCGTGGTGTTCATTGAGCGTGGTCAGCGTCGTATCGCTGTTCACTACGCCAAGCGTCAGCAAGGCCGCAAGGTTTTCGCTGCGCAGACTAGCCACTTGCCGCTGAAGGTGAACATGGCCGGCGTTATTCCGGCTATTTTCGCGAGCAGCATTCTGCTGTTCCCGGCTTCGTTGGGTGCCTGGTTTGGTCAGTCTGAAGGTATGGGCTGGTTGCAGGACATCTCGCAGTCGATCGCTCCTGGTCAGCCGTTGAATATTCTGCTGTTTAGTGCAGGGATTATTTTCTTCTGCTTCTTCTATACGGCGTTGATGTTCAATCCGAAAGACGTAGCGGAAAACCTGAAGAAGTCCGGTGCCTTTATTCCGGGCATCCGTCCAGGTGAGCAGTCTGCGCGCTACATTGATGGCGTTCTGACTCGCTTGACCATGTTCGGTGCTCTTTACATGACGGCCGTGTGCCTGTTGCCCCAGTTCCTGGTGGTTGCAGCAAACGTTCCGTTCTACCTTGGCGGGACCTCGTTGCTGATCGTGGTCGTGGTTGTGATGGACTTCATGTCCCAAGTACAATCGCACCTCGTTTCGCACCAGTACGAATCCCTGATGAAGAAAGCCAACCTGAAGGGTTACGGCAGCGGCATGTTGCGCTGAGTACCCATAAGGTTCGAGGAGTTGGTGATGAAAGTTCGTGCATCGGTGAAAAAGCTGTGCCGTAACTGCAAGATTATTCGCCGCGAAGGTGTTGTTCGAGTAATTTGCAGCGCGGAACCGCGTCACAAACAGCGCCAAGGCTGAGTGTGATTGTGCTTCAAGCCCGGCAGCTAGTGCGCTGCCGGGTTGATTATTTGTTATTACAGCGATATTATCTCGCGCCCTATTTCTTGGCTTCCGGGGCGTAGGTAGCTGTCAATTGGAGTCCCACTGAATGGCCCGTATTGCAGGCGTTAACATTCCAGATAACAAGCATACTGTTATCTCGCTGACCTACATCTATGGTGTTGGTCGCACTACTGCGCAGAAAATCTGTGCAGTGACTGGGGTAAACCCAGCAGCAAAGATCAAGGATCTGAGCGACGAGCAAATTGAACAGCTGCGTGGCGAAGTGGCGAAGTTCACCACTGAAGGTGACCTGCGTCGCGAAATCAACATGAAAATCAAGCGCTTGATGGACCTCGGTTGCTATCGCGGTCTGCGTCATCGTCGTGGTCTGCCAGTACGCGGTCAGCGTACCAAGACCAACGCGCGTACCCGTAAAGGTCCGCGTAAGCCGATCCGCAAGTAATCGCCCCAGCGAATCGACAGGAATTTAATCATGGCAAAACCTGCTGCTCGTCCTCGTAAAAAAGTTAAAAAGACAGTGGTTGATGGCATCGCCCACATCCATGCCTCTTTTAACAACACCATCGTGACCATTACCGACCGTCAAGGTAACGCTCTTTCCTGGGCTACCTCCGGTGGTTCGGGTTTCCGCGGTTCCCGCAAGTCCACCCCGTTCGCTGCTCAAGTAGCTGCTGAGCGTGCTGGTCAAGCTGCGCTGGAATACGGCCTGAAAAACCTCGACGTAAACGTCAAGGGCCCAGGTCCAGGTCGTGAATCCGCAGTCCGCGCTTTGAACGGCTGTGGCTACAAGATCGCCAGCATCACCGACGTGACGCCAATCCCGCACAACGGGTGCCGTCCGCCGAAGAAGCGCCGCGTGTAATCCAGGAGATTGTAAAGAATGGCTCGTTACATTGGTCCAAAATGCAAACTCGCTCGTCGCGAAGGCACCGATCTCTTCCTGAAGAGCGGCGTGCGCGCGATCGAATCGAAGTGCAACATTGAAGCAGCACCTGGTATCCACGGCCAACGCCGCGGTCGCCAGTCCGACTACGGCACCCAACTGCGTGAAAAGCAGAAGGTCCGTCGTATCTACGGCGTTCTCGAGCGTCAGTTCAGCGGCTACTACAAAGAAGCTGCTGGCAAGAAAGGTGCAACCGGTGAAAACCTGCTGCAACTGCTCGAATGCCGTCTGGACAACGTCGTATACCGTATGGGCTTTGGTTCGACTCGTGCCGAATCCCGTCAGCTGGTATCGCACAAGTCGATCAGCGTTAACGGTCAGACCGTAAACGTTCCTTCGTACCAGGTTCGTGCTGGTGACGTGGTCGCTGTTCGCGAGAAAGCAAAAAATCAACTTCGCATTGTCCAAGCTCTCGATCTGTGTGCTCAACGTGGCCGCGTAGAGTGGGTAGAAGTAGACACTGAGAAGAAGTCGGGCGTTTTCAAGAACGTTCCTGCTCGCAGTGATCTGTCCGCCGACATCAACGAAAGCCTGATTGTCGAGCTCTACTCCAAGTAAGGGCTAGAAAATAGGTGCATCCATGCAGATTTCGGTAAATGAGTTCCTGACACCCCGCCATATTGATGTGCAGGTTGTCAGTCCAACCCGCGCCAAGATCACTCTCGAGCCTCTCGAGCGTGGTTTCGGCCACACCCTGGGCAACGCGCTGCGCCGCATCCTGTTGTCCTCAATGCCCGGCTGCGCAGTAGTCGAGGCCGAGATTGACGGTGTGCTCCACGAGTACAGCGCCATCGAAGGTGTACAGGAAGACGTAATTGAAATCCTGTTGAACCTTAAAGGTCTGGCTATCAAGCTGCACGGCCGTGACGAAGTTACGCTGACCTTGTCGAAGAAGGGTTCGGGGGTGGTTACCGCTGCCGATATTCAGCTGGATCATGATGTCGAGATCGTTAATCCCGATCACGTAATCGCTAACCTGGCGTCTAACGGCGCCCTGAACATGAAGCTCACCGTAGCTCGTGGTCGTGGTTATGAACCAGCCGACTCGCGTCAGAGCGATGAAGACGAAAGCCGCAGCATCGGTCGCTTGCAGCTTGACTCTTCGTTCAGCCCGGTTCGCCGTATCGCATACGTGGTGGAAAACGCCCGTGTCGAGCAGCGTACCAACCTGGACAAGCTGGTTATTGATCTGGAAACCAACGGTACTCTGGATCCTGAAGAGGCTATCCGTCGTGCTGCAACCATCCTGCAACAGCAGTTGGCTGCGTTCGTCGACCTCAAGGGTGACAGTGAGCCAGTGGTTGTCGAGCAGGAAGACGAGATCGATCCGATCCTGCTTCGCCCGGTTGACGATCTGGAACTGACTGTACGTTCGGCTAACTGCCTTAAGGCGGAAAACATCTATTACATCGGTGACCTGATCCAGCGCACCGAAGTAGAGCTGTTGAAGACTCCGAACCTGGGCAAGAAATCCTTGACTGAAATCAAGGACGTTCTGGCCTCCCGCGGTCTGTCCCTCGGCATGCGCCTCGACAACTGGCCGCCTGCAAGTCTTAAGAAGGACGACAAGGCGACTGCCTGATCGTCGTAATCACCGAACGTAGTGTTTGGTAAGGAATGAACCATGCGTCATCGTAAAAGTGGTCGCCACCTGAGCCGCACCAGCTCGCACCGCAAGGCCATGTTCCAAAACATGGCAGTGTCGCTGTTCGAGCACGAGCTGATCAAAACTACTCTGCCAAAAGCCAAAGAACTGCGCCGCGTTGCCGAGCCGCTGATCACTCTGGCCAAGACAGACAGCGTTGCTAACCGTCGTCTGGCTTTCGACCGTACTCGTTCGAAAGCTATCGTTGGTAAGCTCTTCAACGACCTGGGCAAGCGTTACGCTACCCGTGAGGGTGGCTACCTGCGCATCCTCAAGTGCGGTTTCCGCGCTGGCGACAACGCGCCTATGGCGTACGTCGAACTGGTTGATCGTGCTGTCGGCGGTGAAGCTGTATCCGCTGAGTAAGACGTCAGTCTGAAACAAAGAACCGGGCCTAGTGCCCGGTTTTTTGTGCGCGTAAGAAATGCACCGTTCGTACAAGCTTCTACCCTGTTTGGGTCTGCACTATGTGCTGGGTTTTGTCGTTAGTTATTTTCTATTGATGGCCATGAGTTAATGAATTTGTGGCTGTCATATTGATGATCGATACTCCCCAACAAGCCGATTAGCCGGCAGTTCAAGACTGACAGAGGAAGAAGATCGCATGAGCCAGAACAAGACGCTTACGACTGCCAGCGGTGCGCCAGTCGCCGATAACCAGAACTCTCGCTCCGCCGGGCCGCGCGGACCGTTGCTGCTCGATGACTTTCATTTGATCGAGAAGCTTGCTCACTTCAACCGCGAAAACATTCCTGAACGCCGTGTGCATGCCAAGGGTTCGGGCGCCTACGGCACCTTCACCGTCACTCGCGATATCACGCAATACACGAGCGCCAAGCTGTTCTCCGCTGTAGGTAAGCAGACGCCGACTTTCCTGCGATTCTCCACAGTGGGCGGTGAGCGTGGCTCGGCCGACACCGAGCGCGACCCTCGCGGTTTTGCCCTGAAGTTCTACACCGAAGAAGGCAACTGGGACATCGTTGGCAACAACACACCCGTGTTCTTCATTCGTGATCCGCTGAAGTTTCCTGACTTTATCCACACCCAAAAACGCCTGCCGCAGAGCAACCTGAAAAGTGCGCAGATGATGTGGGACTTCTGGTCGCACTCGCCCGAGGCGCTGCATCAGGTCACCATTCTGTTCTCTGATCGCGGTATCCCGGATGGCTACCGTCATATGCACGGCTTCGGTAGCCACACTTACAGCTTGATCAGTGCTCAAGGCGAGCGTCACTGGGTGAAGTGGCACTACAAGACCAAGCAAGGGATCAAGAACCTCGCGCCGGCAGATGCGGCACGCCTGGCGGGCACTGATCCGGATTACGCGCAGCGCGACTTGTTCGAGGCTATCGAGCGTGGTGACTTCCCGAAATGGAGCGTGTGCATCCAGATCATGACCGAGGCCCAGGCCGCGGCGCATTACGAGAACCCGTTCGACGTGACCAAAACCTGGTCGCAGAAGGAGTTCCCGCTGATCGAAGTCGGTGAGCTGGAGTTGAATCGCAATCCGCTGAACTACTTTGCTGAAGTCGAACAAGCCGCGTTCGGCCCAAGCAACATGGTGCCAGGTGTCGGCCTTTCGCCGGATCGCATGCTGCAAGGTCGCGTGTTCGCTTATGCCGATGCGCATCGCTACCGTGTAGGCACCAATCACCAGCAACTGCCGGTAAACGCCCCGCGCAGCCCGGTCAACACCTACCAGCGGGATGGCTCGATGGCATTCGGCAGCAACGGTGGTGCGGCACCCAACTACGAGCCGAACAGTTACGTGGAGTCGCCGAAACAAGCGCCGCACTACGCCGAACCTGCACTGGCCTTGAGCGGTTCAGCTGATCGCTACGATCACCGCGAAGACACCGACTACTACAGCCACGCGGGTGCGCTGTTCCGTTTGATGAGCGACGAGCAGAAAGCCTTGCTGGTCAACAATATCGCCGGTGCGATGGCCGGTGTTTCGAGTGACGTGGTGGACCGTCAGTTGCAGCATTTCTACAAGGCTGACCCGGCGTACGGAGAGGCAATCGCAAAGCTGCTCAACGTACAGCTTAACGAAGTCTAAACGAGAAGCAGAACCGCCCTCATTGGGGCGGTTTTTGCGTTATTTAACCTGCTTTTCTCAGAATATCTTCGCTTTTATTGCGCGAAGTAAGTGACCTTGCGGTCATGTTGGTTCAAACTACAGACTTTCAAGAAGGGAGATGTAGGGCGATGCAAGGCCACCCAGACGTTATCGATTACCTCAACACGTTGCTGACCGGCGAACTGGCCGCGCGTGACCAATATTTCGTTCACTCGCGGATGTATGAGGACTGGGGATTCACCAAGCTCTACGAACGAATCAACCACGAGATGGAAGAGGAAGCCGGTCACGCCGACGCGCTGATGCGCCGGATTCTGATGCTCGAAGGCACGCCGCGCATGCGTCCGGATGACCTGGACGTCGGCACCACGGTGGAGACCATGCTCGAAGCGGATCTGCGCCTCGAGTACAAGGTTCGTGCCGCACTGTGCAAAGGCATCGAGCTGTGCGAGAAGCACGGCGACTACGTCAGTCGCGATATCCTCAAACTTCAGTTGCACGACACTGAAGAAGATCACACCTACTGGCTTGAAAAGCAGTTGGGCCTGATCAAGTTGATCGGCATTCAGAACTACCTGCAACCTCACACATCCTGATTGCGTCAGATACAAAAAAGCCCCTGTCACTGATGAAGTGACAGGGGCTTTTTCATGCCCGGCAATCAGGCCCGATCGCGGATCAGCAGTGGCTTGAGGTAATGACCGGTGTGAGATTGCTTCATCTCGGCCACTTCCTCCGGCGTACCGGTCGCGATGATCTGCCCGCCTTTCGAACCACCCTCGGGTCCGAGATCCACCAGCCAGTCGGCGGTCTTGATCACGTCGAGGTTGTGCTCGATCACTACCACGGTGTTGCCGTGGTCGCGCAGGCGATGCAACACATCGAGCAGTTGCTGGATGTCCGCGAAGTGCAGACCGGTGGTCGGCTCATCGAGGATGTACAGGGTCTTGCCGGTGTCACGCTTGGACAGCTCGCGGGACAACTTGACCCGTTGCGCCTCACCACCGGACAGCGTGGTCGCCGACTGCCCAAGCTTGATGTACGACAGGCCCACATCCATCAATGTCTGCAGCTTGCGCGCCAGCGCCGGCACCGCGTCGAAGAACTCCCGCGCTTCCTCGATCGTCATCTCGAGGGTTTCGTGGATGCTCTTGCCCTTGTATTTGATTTCCAGGGTTTCGCGGTTGTAGCGCTTGCTCTTGCACACATCGCACGGCACGTAGATATCCGGCAGGAAGTGCATTTCCACCTTGATCAGACCGTCGCCCTGGCAAGCCTCGCAACGACCGCCCTTGACGTTGAACGAGAAACGCCCCGGGCCATAACCACGGGAGCGGGATTCCGGCACACCGGCAAACAGCTCGCGGATCGGTGTGAACAACCCGGTGTAGGTCGCCGGGTTGGAGCGCGGTGTACGACCGATCGGGCTCTGGTCGATATCGACGACCTTGTCCAGGTGCTCCAGGCCCTTGATGCTGTCGTGAGCTGCCGCTTCCAGTGTGGTCGCGCCATTGAGTGCCGTGGCGCTCAACGGGAACAGCGTGTTGTTGATCAGCGTCGATTTGCCGGAGCCGGAAACACCGGTCACGCATGTCAGCAGGCCGATCGGGATCTCGAGGTCGACATTGCGCAGGTTGTTGCCCCGCGCGCCTTTGAGCGACAGCACCTGTTTCTTGTTGCGCGGCGTGCGTTTGGCCGGCACTTCGATCTTGACCCGACCCGACAGGTATTTGCCGGTGAGCGAGTCCGGGTGCGCCATGACTTCATCCGGCGTGCCTTCGGCGACGATTTGCCCGCCATGAACGCCGGCACCCGGGCCGATATCCACTACGTAGTCAGCCAGGCGGATCGCATCTTCGTCGTGCTCGACCACGATGACCGTGTTACCGATATCGCGCAGGTGCTTGAGGGTGCCGAGCAGACGGTCGTTGTCACGCTGGTGCAGGCCGATGGACGGCTCATCGAGGATGTACAGAACCCCGACCAGTCCGGCGCCGATCTGGCTGGCCAGACGAATCCGCTGGGCTTCGCCACCAGATAACGTGTCCGCACTGCGATCCAGCGACAGGTAATCCAGCCCCACGTTGACCAGGAACTGCAGACGCTCACGGATTTCCTTGAGAATCTTGTCGGCAATTTCGCCACGGCGGCCGGTCATCTTCAAATCGCCGAAGTAGTCGCAGGCATCACCGATCGGCAGGTTGGTCACCGCCGGCAGGGTTTTCTCGCCAACCCACACGTGCCGCGCTTCGCGACGCAGGCGGGTACCGCGGCAATCCGGGCAGGACTGGGTGCTGAGGAACTTCGCCAGTTCTTCACGCACACTGGCCGACTCGGTTTCGCGGTAGCGGCGCTCGAGGTTCGGCACGATGCCTTCGAACGGGTGCGAACGCTTGACGATGTCACCCCGGTCATTGAGGTATTTGAAGTCGACGTTCTGCGAACCGCTGCCATGCAGAATGTATTTCTGCTGATCCGCCGGCAGTTCGTTGAACGGCTGCTCCAGGCTGAAGCCGTAATGCGCAGCCAGTGAGCCAAGCATCTGGAAGTAATAGACGTTGCGCCTGTCCCACCCACGTATTGCGCCTTCGGCCAGGGTCAGCTCACCGTTGACCAGACGCTTGATGTCGAAGAACTGCTTCACCCCCAGACCGTCACAGGTCGGGCAGGCGCCGGCCGGGTTGTTGAAGGAAAACAGCTTGGGTTCCAGCTCGCTGATCGCGTGGCCGCAGATCGGGCAGGCGAAGCGCGCGGAGAAGATCATCTCTTCGCCAGGCTCGTCATCCATCGGTGCTACGAGAGCGATTCCGTCGGCCAGTTTCAGTGCGGTCTCGAAGGACTCGGCCAGACGCTGCTGCAAATCTGCGCGAACCTTGAAGCGATCAACCACGACTTCAATGGTGTGCTTTTTCTGTTTATCCAGCTTTGGCAGCTCGTCGAGCTCACAGAGCCGGCCGTTGACCCGGGCGCGGACGAAGCCCTGGGCGCGCAGCTCTTCGAACACCGAAAGATGTTCACCCTTGCGCTCACGGATCACTGGCGCCAGAAGCATCAGCTTGCTGCCTTCCGGCTGTGCCAGCACCAGGTCAACCATCTGGCTGACGGTCTGGGCTTCCAGCGGAATGTCGTGATCCGGGCAGCGCGGCGTACCGACGCGCGCATAGAGCAGGCGCAGGTAGTCGTAGATCTCGGTGATGGTACCGACCGTGGAGCGCGGGTTGTGCGAGGTCGACTTCTGTTCGATGGAGATGGCCGGCGACAGACCTTCGATGGTGTCGACGTCGGGTTTTTCCATCATCGACAGGAACTGCCGGGCATAGGCCGACAGGGATTCGACATAGCGGCGCTGACCTTCGGCGTAGAGCGTGTCGAAGGCCAGGGACGACTTGCCGGATCCGGACAGGCCGGTGATGACGATCAGTTTGTCCCGTGGCAGGGTCAGGTCGATGTTCTTCAGGTTGTGGGTACGGGCCCCACGTATCAGGATCTTGTCCAAAGTGGCCTCGCTCGGCGGGCATCGAAAACACAGGAGTATACGGCCAAATACTGGATGGATGCACACTATCGAATGAAGGGTTTTTCGCCTTACATGAAGAGAGTTTCATCTGTACGTGGCAAAGCGTCGCGATATACCCCGTCTTTCGATGGGACTGGTAGAATCGCCGCCGGTTCACACGAGGTTTTTCCATGCACGATCCCCACAGCGAACGCATGAGTGGCAGCGAGACCCGCGCGGCGAGCGGTCTGGCCCTGGTGTTCGCCTTCCGTATGCTTGGCATGTTCATGGTGCTGCCGGTACTGGCGACCTATGGCATGGATCTGGCGGGAGCGACCCCGGCCCTCATCGGGCTGGCGATTGGCGCTTACGGCCTGACCCAGGCGATTTTCCAGATTCCGTTCGGGATCATTTCCGACCGTATCGGTCGTCGCCCGGTGATTTACCTGGGGCTGATCGTCTTTGCCCTCGGCAGCGTGCTGGCGGCTCAGGCCGACTCGATCTGGGGCGTGATTGCCGGCCGGATCCTGCAGGGTGCCGGCGCGATTTCCGCAGCGGTCATGGCACTGCTTTCCGACCTGACCCGCGAACAGCACCGCACCAAGGCCATGGCGATGATCGGCATGACCATCGGCCTGTCGTTCGCGGTGGCCATGGTGGTCGGTCCGCTGCTGACTCGCGCATTCGGTCTTTCCGGCCTGTTCCTGGCCACCGGCGGCATGGCGCTGGTGGGGATCGTGATCGTGCTGTTCATGGTGCCGAAATCCACCGGGCCGCTGAGTCATCGTGAGTCTGGCGTGGCGCGTCAGGCGTTGATGCCGACGCTCAAGCACCCGGACCTGCTGCGCCTGGATCTGGGCATTTTTGTGTTACATGCGATGTTGATGTCGAGCTTCGTCGCGCTGCCCCTGGCCCTGGTCGAAAAAGCCGGGCTGCCCAAGGAACAGCACTGGTGGGTCTACCTTACTGCCTTGCTGATCTCTTTCTTCGCCATGATCCCGTTCATCATCTACGGCGAGAAGAAACGCAAAATGAAACGAGTTTTGCTCGGCGCCGTCATGACGCTGATGCTCACTGAGCTATTCTTCTGGCAGTTCGGTGACAGCCTGCGGGCTCTGGTGATCGGGACGGTGGTGTTCTTTACCGCGTTCAATCTGCTGGAAGCTTCGCTGCCGTCGCTGATCAGCAAGGTTTCACCGGCAGGTGGCAAGGGCACGGCCATGGGCGTGTACTCCACCAGCCAGTTCCTCGGTTCGGCACTCGGCGGGATTCTTGGCGGCTGGATGTTCCAGCATGGCGGTCTGTCGGTTGTGTTCCTCGGATGTGCCGGGCTGGCTGCCATCTGGCTGGCCTTTGCTGTTACCATGCGCGAACCACCCTACGTGACGAGCCTGCGCTTGCCGTTGTCGCCCGAGGCGATCCGCGAAGCGGGTCTGGTCGAGCGCCTCAGGGCCCTCGTAGGGGTAACAGATGCAGTGATAGTCGCCGATGAAGCGGCTGTTTACATCAAACTGGATAAAGAATTAGTGGATCGCGACACCCTCGAACGCCTGGTGAACAACCCGGCCGGGGCTGCTTGCGAAGCCTAGGAGAACGTTATGGCCCGTGGGGTTAACAAAGTCATATTGGTCGGCACTTGCGGCCAGGATCCCGAAGTTCGCTACTTGCCTAACGGTAACGCCGTGACCAACCTGAGTCTGGCAACCAGCGAACAGTGGACCGACAAGCAGACCGGTCAGAAGGTCGAGAAGACCGAGTGGCACCGTGTATCGATGTTCGGCAAGGTTGCCGAAATCGCCGGCGAATACCTGCGCAAGGGTTCGCAGGTGTACATCGAAGGCAAGCTGCAGACCCGCGAGTGGGAAAAAGACGGCATCAAGCGTTACACCACCGAAATCGTGGTCGACATGCAAGGCACCATGCAACTGCTGGGTGGCCGTCCACAACAGGGCGACCAACAAGGCGGTGGCAACAACTATCAGCAACAGGCGCCACGCCAGCAGGCTCCGCGTCCGCAGCAGTCGGCTCCTCAGCAGCGTCCGGCCCCGGCTCCACAGCAGGCCGCGCCGCAGCCAGCTCCGGATTTCGACAGCTTCGATGACGATATCCCGTTCTGATCGAAGTCGCTGAACCAGGCCCGGTCTGGATTCGAAGCCCCCGCATTGCGGGGGCTTCGTCGTTTTGGCGGTTGCACACGGCTTTGGGATGTTCGTGAACTGACTGAACAGTCCCGGCGCTCAGGGCGGTAAAGTTTCGCGAAGAGTCTTGAAGGCAGCGGCAAGCCGATCCATGATCGGTCCCGGCGCTTTCGAGCCCGTCCATTTTTGCAAGAGCGGGCTCCCCGGCATCGGGCGTCAGTTCTCATCACAAGAACAAGAGAAACCGATGAGCAGTAGCAAGAACAAGGAAATCGAGTACCTGCGCGGTGTGGCCATCCTGATGACGGTGTTTACCCACAGCACGCAGCTACTGCCATTTCATGGCGCGTTCATGGAAAAGCTGTTCAACGTGTATTCCCCCTGGTCAGGGGTGGATCTGTTCTTCTGTATTTCAGGTTTTGTCGTCAGCAAGGCCTACCTCGACTATTTCGACAGCAACCGCGAGCAGAGCCGCTTCGGTCTCGCCGCAACGTCATTCTGGATTCGACGGGCCTACCGCCTGCTGCCCACTGCCTGGCTGTGGGTGCTGATACCGTTGGTATTCTCGATCTTCTTCAACCAGTCCAATGCGTTCCAGTCGTGGTTCGACAATGTGCGCAGCTTCACCGCCGTCGCGACATTCACCGGTAATCTGGCGAACCAGTACGGTGCGATCCTGGGTCCAAACTCGGTGTATTGGAGCCTGGCGCTGGAGGAGCAGTTCTACTTCATTTTTCCGCTGTTCCTGCTGTTGATCACTTCGACACGCTGGCGGGTGATCGCCTTGATCACGCTGATCGCCGTGCAGTTTCCGCTGGATCGCAATGCCTTTGGCGCAGCGCCGGCCAGCATGCTGTTTTCGTTCCGCCTTGACGCCATGATGTGGGGCATCTTGCTCTGCTTGTTCACGCGCACATCCTTGTACAAGGACATCGAACCTGTGGCGTTGGGGGGCAGCCTGATCAAGCGGCTGGGTATCACGCTGTTCCTGCTGTACATGTTGGGCGCCATTGCCGGTCAGCTCATCGCAACACCGATCGCGGTCGGGCTGTTGGCTATCAATGCATTGATCCTTGTCTGGCTCTCCAGTTACCAGAAGGGCTACATCTACTGCCCGGCCATCTTGAGCGGGCTCGGCCAATGGCTGGGTTCGCGTTCCTATGCCTTGTACGTCGTGCACGTATTTGCCTACCACTTGAGCACCGAGATCTGGACGCGTGTGGCCAGCGAGCGTGGCGTCGAGCTGGGCAGCGGATTCACGGTTCAGCTGTTGCTGACGTCGTTCGCGATCATGGTGGTGTGCAGCGAGTTGAACTATCGTTTTGTCGAAACCCCATTGCGTCGTCGCGGTGCGGAAATCGCGCGGCGGAGAATGGCCGGGGTCATCACCGCCGAGCCAGTCAAGGAAAAGCCTGCGTCCGAGGTGCCGGCGCGCACGACCGAGCTGTCGTAACCGACGCCGGAAACGAAAAACCCGTAGCGCGCAAACGCTACGGGTTTTTTATTGCCAGCCTCGAATCAGTCAAGAATCAGGTGCGGTAAAAAACGGCTCGAGTCCTTGGTGATCAGACTGTTGTCTTCGCGCACGCCGATTCCTGCGGCCTGGTCGCCAATCACCCAGGAACCAATCAGCGTGTAGCTGTCATCGAACCTTGGCAGTGGCGCAAATTCCTGCAGGATGAAGGGCGCATCCGTGTAGGGACCATCCTCTTTGACGATCAGACCCTCGGCAGTTTGCAGCTCGATGTTGGCACCTTCCCGGGAGAAGTACGGTTTGCGTACCCAGCCTTTCGGCACTGCGCTGCCCGGATTCGGATCGAGATGAGCGGCCAGCAGATTCGGATGGCCTTTGTGCATTTCCCAAAGCAGGGGCAGGGCGCCTTTATTGGAGAGAATGGCCTTCCATGCCGGTTCGAAAAACTGCGTATCGCAATCGGCGATGGCTGCGCCGAACGGCTCGTGGAAGATGAACTCCCAGGCGTGCAGCTTGAACAGATGCGGGATCCAGCGATCTTCGAGATCGACGAAACGTCCTTCGGTTGTCAGGCCGATGTCTTCGATATCGATGTGCCGTGATTCGATGCCGACCTTTTCCGCGATCAATCGCAGGTAGTCCGTGGTGCCCTTGTCCTCGACCGAGCCTTTCATCGAGGCAAAGTAGAACGGGCGCTTGAGCTTCAGCGCGGCAAAGGCCTCATGCAGGCGGGTGTCGATGCTGTTGAACTGGTCGGCATGGCGCGGCAGCATCCCGCGCTCGATGCACTGCTCAAGCCAGCCCCACTGGAATGCGGAGGCCTCATAAAGACTGGTGGGCGTGTCGTAATTGAGCTCCAGCAATTTCGCCGGGCCGTTGCCGCTGTAGGAGAAGTCCATGCGTCCGTACAGATGCGGATGACCTTCCAGCCAGGACGTTCGGATCATGTCGTAGTACGGCGCGGGGATGCTCAGGCGATCGAGCAGTTCTTCACTGCGCACGACCCGGTCCACCAGGTCCATGCACATCTCGTGCAGTTCGGTGGTGGGATCCTCGAGATCGTTCTCGATCTGTGCAAGCGTGAACTGATAGTACGCGCGCTCGTCCCAGTAGGGCTCGTCGTCGATGGTGTGAAACAGAAAACCGAGGCTTTCGGCCGTCTGTTTCCAGTCGTGGCGCTCGGCGCAATGGATCTTCTTCATCAGCTGCTCGAACTGCCCCAGCCGCCCCAACCGCTGCGTGCGCTGGACTGGCTGCCGAAACCGCCACGGGAAGTAGAGGACGCCACGTTGACCGATTTGCTTCGAGAGCTGGTGTAGTCCGAATCATTGCGGCTGGTGCGTGTAGATTCGATCCGCCGGTTCAGCGTCGAAGTGTCGTACGTCTGGCGCGTATCGCGATCGCGATAAACCGTCCGCGAGTTGTTGCTCATGGCGTTACCGATCAGCCATCCGGTGAGCCAGCCGTTGCTCGATCCGCCACCGCTGGAGACGTGGGTCGTGTTCTGGGTGGTCTGCACTGGCTCGGCATTGCCTTCCGGCATCTGCGCATTGGCAATTGCATCGAGGTTCTGTGCCGGCTCGGTGTTTTGCGGCACCTTGAAACCACCGAGCTTCGGCACAAAGCGGCCGTCGGAATTTTTCTGACACCAGCCAGCGGCAAAGTCCGCGTCGCACTTCGCTTTGTCGTCATAAGCCGGGGCGATGCGCCGGTGTTCGGCCAGGGCTGCGACGTAGGCATTCGAGCAGGCATCGGCAGCCACTTCGGCGTCGACGCACTGTTCCACGCTCTGGAAGGTGTGCTGTTGTTCCTGGGCGGCTGCTTCACCGGAAATCGCCAGGGCCACCGAAGCGGCGAGGGACAGTTGAACGTACTTGCTTCGTTTCATCTCGGGCTTCCTGCCGATCAGTAGGACGGGGTCATGCACGCGGCGTTGAGCATGCCGACGCTGATCGCCACCGCAGCGACGTAGATGCCGGCGGCAACTTCGCCGTTGGCGATGCGCTGGGACGTGCCTTTGAGCACCAGCCCGGTGGCCAGGAATGCCAGCAGTTGCACCGCAGCGGCGATCACCGCCCAGAGGACGAAATCGAGGACGTTGATCGAGTGGGCGATGATGTTGCTCGCCGGGATCGCGAAACCGATGATCGCGCCCGACAGAGCGATGGCAGCAGCGTTGTTGCCGCCGCGAATCAGTTCGAATTCCTTGTGCGGCGTGATGCGGGTGTAGACGAACTGAAACAGCATGAACAGCAGCACGGCGCCGATCAGATAGGCGGCGAAACCGACGAGCGCGGCCTTGTTCAGGGAAACGGACAGCACTTCCAGCATGGGGAACTTCCTTTTAAATGGTGCTCAGATCGGTGGTGTACAGCGAGATGCCCAGCGATGTGCTCAGGCTGACGGTGCCTTCTTCGTCCTGTTCGACGGAGAACAGCAGCAGTTCGCGGCGGTCGGTCAGGCCGGTTTCCCGGGCGTACAGCATCGAATGGTGTTCGATGGTGTAGGACTCGTCGGGATTGACCACTTGTTCGGTGAGCGGGACCAGTTCGGTCTGGCCGCGTTCGGTGCCCCATTCACGGGTGAAGGACACGCCGTCATGGGTGTAGGCCGGCAGGCCGATCAAACTGTTCGGGCCCGCCAGGCGCTGCAGTTCGGCGTCACTGTTGACCGTGACATAGCTGACGTAATTGAACAGCGTCACCGATTCGATCTGATCGTCGCCGGTGACGTGGACCTGCAGCCAGAAATCTTCGTTGTCCAGGTAGTAGCGATACAGCTTGTTCGACTGGCCGAGGTCGATCCAGCCGGCGCTCCAGATGGCCTGGGCATCGGGGACCCGGACCGAGGTGCTGCCGTCGAGCAACAGGGCGAGGGTCGTATCGAAACGGATCGCCTTGCCCTGCGCCAGGCCCAACGGGCCGCTGGCCGCCTCGCGTGCAGGTGCCGAGCCGGTGCCGAGCAAGTTCTTTAACCATCCCATGGGTACATTCCTTGAAGCGGGTGGAGGTGTTCGTTGGCAAAACGCCGCTAGTGTACCGGCCTCGTGACAAACGAGCAGGCAAAAAAGAAGGGCACCCGGTGCCCTTCCTTTAGCTGGCTGCCCTTACTGGGTCGACTTCTGCTTCAGACGCTCAAGGATCGCGTTGGCGCTGCCCTCGTTCGGCGTGATGCCGGCGTCGCGCAGCTTGCGCTCCAGATCGTTGCCGGTCGTGGCATCGGCCAGTTCGTCCTGAGCGTTCAGCTCGGCGGCGCGCTGCTTTTGCTTCTCTTGCAGACGGTTCAGGGTGCCGACTGCGGTTTCCAGCTTGCCGTTGGCGCCGCCGCTGGCGATGGATGCGCTGACCTGGGCTTTCTGCACGCTTTCACGGGCCTTGGCCATGTCCACTTGCTGACGCAGGCTTTTGATCCGCGCTTCGGCCTTGTTGATGTCCTTGCGCATGTTGTCGGCGTAGGTGCCGAACTCGTCGCTCTGGGCCTTCTCGGTGGTCAGGTCGTTGGTCAGGGTCGAAATCGCTTCGGCCACTTCCATCGCCAGATCTTCACGGCCGGCGTTCAGTGCGGAGACAGCCTTGGCTTCCAGGTCCTTGATCTTGGCGTCGTACTCGCTCACGCGGTCGGCGGACAGTTTGTGCTTGGCCATGATGGTGACCAGTTCGCGACGGGCGTTGGACAGGGCGCTGTCGGCGTCACGGATTTCCTGATCGAGGATGCGCAGGGCCTGTTGGTCGACGATTGCTTCGCCGACTTCATTGGCGCCGCCGCGCAGTGCGGTGAACAACTTGTTCCAGATGGACTGAGTCATTGGACTTTCCCTGTTGATTACTTGAAGAAGTGTTCGAAGGCTTCGCTGGCGCGCTGCACGTTATCGACCAGGGTTTTCACCTCGGTGACCACGTTGGTCAGGCTCGAATCCGCACTCAGCGCGCCGAACATGTTGTAGACGGTCTGGCCGTTGGGCATGGTTTCGATGCCGATCGACGACAGCGGGAACATTTCCCGGCTGCGCAGTACCGCGTCGTTGAAGGTGCGCACGTCGGTGATCGAATCGATGTCCACCAGCACGGTGTCGACGATGATCTGCTGACCGGCGATGGCGATGTGAATCGGCAGGCCGCCGAATTCGTTCATTTCCAGCTTGAGGCTGGGTTCGGCGCTCTGGATCAGGGACAGCGTGATCTCGTGCGACGCCACCTCGTCCAGTGCCTTGAAAGCGTTGTAGAGGCTATCGATGTTCCAGTTGTTGCCTGCGCTCATGTAATTCTCCGACATGAAAGAGCCAGCCAGAATCGGTTGGCGTAGCTGTTGCTCCATTTGCTTGAGCAAGCTTCGGTTTTCGGGAAGCACCCAAGTTTCGTGTTTCACATAACCGGCGGCAGCCAGGCCCGCGCGCATCTGCTTCATATAGAAGCTCGACGGTTTTTTCGCGGACGTTGTCGAGCGCACTCCCTTCGGGCTCTCCGATTTTGTTGCAGGGGAGCTGCTTTTCATGGCGATGACTCCGTTATGAACATCTCACGCGTGAGCCACACTACAACCAATTCAAAGTGCCATCAATGGCTCACGCGTGAGATTTTTTCAGCGCACGAAAAAAGGCCCGCAGCGGGGCGGGCCGGTCTTTCTTGCGGGCGGTTGCTTATGAGGATCAGCGGGTGGGCACGAGGAACTCGTCTGCCGAGACCACACTGGCGTAGGCAAACCCCAGCGAGGACATGAAGGCGGCGTGTACCTGGGCCGCCGGCACGGTCAGGCCATTGAATTCCAGGTCGCGGGTGGCGCAGGCATCGTGGATCACCGTGACGGTGTAGCCCAGATCCGCTGCAGCCCGGACCACGCCGTCGATGCACATGTGGCTCATGCTGCCGACCACCACCAGTGCCTTGATGTCTTGCTCATCGAGGATCGACTGCAATTCGGTTTCGCGGAACGCGTTGACGAAGTGTTTGAGCACCACCGGTTCATCGGAGCGGTTGAGCACTTTGGGGTGCAGCTTTGCGCCCTCGGAGCCCGGGGTAAAGAACGGGGCATCCGCCGAGGTGAATTCGTGACGGATATGGATCACCGGATCGCCCGCTTCACGGAACGCGGCGATCAGTCGGGCGGCGTTGTCGGCAGCGGCGTCGACGCCAGCCAGCGGCCACTTGCCTTGGGGGAAGTAGTCGTTCTGGATATCGACTACGATGAGCGCTTGCCTGGCCATGGGTGTTTCCTCGAAGTGTTTGTTGGGAGTGGAATCAGTATCGGCGCCCGCTACGTCTTCGAGGATTGGCCGCACCGACAATAGACAGGGGAAAACTGACAATGGGTGTTGAAACGGCCGTTGCCGAGCTGGGTGTGCTGATTTATCCCGGCGCGCAAATGGCGGCGGTGCATGGTTTGACCGACCTGTTCGGCGTGGCCGACCGGATCGCGGTCGAACATCAGGCCGCGCAATTGCCGCGACTGCGGGTGAGTCACTGGCAGGTCGAGAACGAGCAGGCACCGGTCAGGGTTTACGACAGTCTTCCCGCTGAAGAAACGGGGTTGCTGGCGGTGCTGATTCCGCCGTCGATCGCCGGGTTCAGTGCAGAGCAGGCATCGCCGGGATTGCTGCAATGGCTGTGCGACCAACATGCTCGCGGTGCGACGCTGGGCGGCGTTTGCGTGGGCTCGTGGTTGCTGGCCGAAAGCGGTCTGCTCAACGGTCGCAGCGCCACCACTCACTGGACCTCGGCCAAGGCCTTTGCCGAGCGTTATCCGCAGATCAGACTCAAGGCCGACACACCGATTGTCGACGACGGCGACCTGATCACCACTGCCGGGTTGATGGCCTGGTCGGAGCTGGGGCTGCGGCTGGTCGATCGTTTATTGGGGCCGAGCATCGCCAGCGCTACCGCGCGTTTCCTGGTGATGGAACACAGCGACAGCGCCAGTGCCTGCGGCAGCAACTTCGCACCGATCCTCAACCATGGCGACGCGTCGATTCTCAAGGTCCAGCACTGGCTGCAGAGCACCGGAGCAACTGACGTATCGCTGGCCTCGATGGCCGAGCGCTCGGGGCTGGAGGAGCGCACGTTCCTGCGACGCTTTCGGGCCGCGACCGGCCTGAAACCCACCGAATACTGTCAGCACCTGCGGGTCGGCAAGGCCCGGGAGATGCTCGAGTTCACCAACGGCACCATCGATCACATTGCGTGGACGGTGGGGTATCAGGATCCGGGAGCCTTTCGCGCCATCTTCAAGAAAATCACCGGGCTGGCGCCGAGTGACTACCGCAATCGGTTCGGCGTGACCCCGCCGACCGCGCTGGCGAGATAGCACCACGCGGTCGTGCAAAATACCGCGGCCGTGGCGGCCATCGTGCAGATTGAAACGGGCTCAACGCCAGTACGAAAAGGCTAATCGTCTGATTCGCAAAGGGTTTGGCGTTGCCGTCGTTTGGCCTGATCTCTGCACTCTCTGACCTACATTCACCGATCCGCTGGAAGGGGGACGCATGACCCCGACACCTCGCAACAGAATAGTGGTCGCCCATTCCGTACGCCCCGACGCGCCGCAACACGAAGTGCAGACCAACAAGGCGCTGGCCCGCTGGCTGGCGCAGATTCTCGGACTGAAATTCGGCGGCAGCTACGACGCTCAAAAGCATCGCGGTCGTGACCTGTATCTGCTACCGACCCAAACCATCGTCGGCGCCGCCAAGGCCCATGAACTGGGCATCAAAGGCCCGGAGGATCTGTGGGGCGGTTTCGTCGAGCACGATTTCATCTGCACCAAAGCCATCAGCCATGGCTTGCGCAGCCATCAGGCCAAAGCACCGCAAGGCTGGTCGCCGCTGTTCTCCGAACGCACGCGTAATGTCGTGCTCGACGGGCTCAGCGTGTTTGATCTGAAAGATGCACGACCCGCCGCCGAACATCTGCTGTACAGCGGCCCGATCCGTCTCAAACCAATTCATGCGTGCGCCGGCCGCGGACAGGAAGTGATCAAGAGCCTCGACGCTTTCGACGAAATCGTCACTCGCCCGGACATTGCAAAACAGTTCAGCGAAGGCGTGGTGCTGGAGCAGGACCTGAGCCAAGTGGTTACCCACAGCGTCGGCCAGTCGTTCATCGGCGACCGGGTCCTCAGTTACTGCGGTGATCAATACTTGACCGAAGACGCCCACGGCGAAGAGGTCTATGGCGGCTCGAACCTGCTGGTGGTGCAGGGCGGTTATGACGACTTGCTGAAACTGAAACTGCCGGACGATGTGCGGCTGGCTATCGAACAGGCGCAGGTGTTCGACCGGGCAGCGGATGAAGCCTATCCACGGTTCTACGCCTCTCGGCGCAACTATGACATCGCTCAAGGTCTGGACAGCGAAGGCCAGCCGCGCAGCGGCGTGCTCGAACAATCCTGGCGCATGGGCGGCGCCAGCAGCGCGGAAGTGGCGGCGTTGCAGAGTTTCATCAACGACCCGTCGATGCGCGCGATCCGCGTCTCGTCGGTGGAAACCTACATCGACCAGGCCCTGCCCGCGGATGCCATCGAGGTCTATCGCGGCCCGGCCGAGAACAGCGACTTTCTCCTCAAATACGTAACGGTCCAATCCTATGACGGCTAGAAGCGAAAGCATTCAGATCGACATTGATGACGAACAGATGAGCGGAACCTTCCTCAGTCCCAAATCGAAAGTGCCCGGCGTGTTGTTCGTGCACGGCTGGGGCGGCAGTCAGGAGCGGGACCTGGAACGGGCCAAAGGCATTGCCGGCCTGGGCTGTGTGTGTCTGACGTTCGACTTGCGCGGACATACCGGCGGCACCGGCATTCCGTTGAGCCGGGTGACCCGTGAAGACAACCTGCGTGACCTGCTCGCAGCCTACGACCGCTTGCTCGCCCACCCGGCGCTGGACACTTCGGCCATCGCGGTGGTCGGCACCAGCTACGGCGGTTATCTGGCCTCGATCCTCACCTCATTGCGCCCGGTGCGCTGGCTGGCGCTGCGGGTGCCGGCGCTGTATCGCGACGAGCAATGGCATACGCCCAAGCGCGATCTGGACAAGGCCGACCTGCGCGATTATCGCGGCACGCTGGTGCGGGCCGACAGCAACCGGGCGTTGCATGCCTGCTCGCAATTCACCGGCGATGTGCTGCTGGTGCAATCGGAAACCGACGACTACGTGCCTCACGCGACGATCATGAGTTACCGCGCCGCGTGCCAACAGACTCACTCGCTGACCCACCGCATCATCGACGGTGCCGACCATGCCCTGAGCGATCCGACTTCGCAGCAGGCCTACACCTCAATCCTGGTCGACTGGATCACCGAGATGGTGGTGGGCGAACGCTTGAGCATCATTCAGTCGCGCTGATCACGGCTTGGGTTTCTTCTCGATCCGCAACGCCTTGGCCTTGGCTTCCACCACCAGGTACATCACCACGGCGATCAGCAGCGGCAGCAGAAAATAGATCGCCCGATAGGCCAGCAACCCCGCCACCAGACTGCCCCGGGAAGCCTCGTGTTGCAGCAGCGCCACGAACACCGCTTCGAGCACGCCGAGCCCGGCGGGGATGTGAGTGATGACCCCGGCAATCGCGCTGATCAGCAGCACGCCGAGCACCAGCGGATAGTCGAGCTTGCCCGGCAGCAAAGTGAAAATCACCGCCGCCATCAACGACCAGTTCAGCGCGCCGAGCAGCAGTTGCAGGACCGCCATGCGCAGCGACGGCAGGTTGATTTCCACTCCGCGAATCGACCACTCGCGCCGCCGGGAAAATTGGCACGCAACCAGGTAACCGAGGCTGATCAACAGCAGCAAAACGCCAATCCCCTGCAACGCATCGCTGCTGACCTTCCAGCCCGGCGGCATGCGCACCAGCCCGCTGCTGAACACCGCGCCAGCGATAGTCATGTAGCCGAACCAGTTGGTTGCAAGGCTCAGCCCGAGGATCTTGGCGATGTTGCCTTTGCTCACCCCGAGTCGTGAATACAGCCGATAGCGCATGGCAATCCCGCCGACCCAGGCGCTCAGATTGAGGTTGAACGCGTAGCTGATGATGCCCACCGGCAGGATCTGTTTCCACGTCAGGTCCTGGCGGATGTAAGTGCGGCCGATCAGGTCGAAACTGGCGTACACCAGAAAGCTCAACAGCGTCAGGCTCGAAGCGATGATCAGTGTGCGCACCTTGAAGTCGGCGAGGGTTTGCAGCACTTCAGTCCATTCGATGCGGCTGGCGAACATTGTCAGCAGGACGATCAGCGCGAGGAAAAACAACAACGTCAGCGGACGCTTCCAGCGGCTCCAGCGAGAGGTTGCGGCTGGCGGCGAATGCGTTGCGGACTGAGCATCGGAGCGACTCATGACGGCTCGCTCCCGCGCTTGCCGATGAAGGGTTTCAAACGGGGTTTATGCGCGGGCAGCCAACCGGCCATCGCTGGAAAGTGGCGCAGGAAGTGAAACACCAGAAAACCCACGGTCATGTGCCAGATGCGCCCGCGCGGGGACTTGCTGGCGTCCATCGTTTTGCAGTGGTTGTTGCTCAGATCTTCGAGACGTTCAAACAGATGAGCATTGAAGGCCCGGTCGCGGATCAGCACGTTGGCTTCCAGGTTCAGCGACAGGCTTAGCGGATCGAGATTGCTCGACCCGACTGTGCTCCATTCCTCATCCACCAGCGCGACCTTGCCGTGCAGCGGCCGCTGGCAATATTCGTGGATCTGTACCCCGGCCTTGAGCAGGTAGTCGTAGGTCATGCGCGCCGCGAGCTTGGCCACCAGCATGTCCGGCTGGCCTTGCAGGATCAGCCGCACATCGACACCGCGCCGGGCCGCGTTGCGCATCTCGCGCAGCAAGCGATAACCGGGGAAGAAATAGGCGTTGGCGATCACTACCCGGCGTTTCGCGCGCCGCAACACCTGCAGGTAAACCTCTTCGATATCGGTGTGATGCCGGTCGTTATCGCGGAATACCAATCGCACCTGACCGTCGTGCTCGGTGAAAGCCATCTCCGCCCGACGCTGGCGCCGGCGTTGCCACCAGAAGCGTGCCCGGCCGGGGCGACCGCTTTGCAGCAGGGCGAAATGATGGATGTCGGCCACCGCCGGGCCCTGAACTTCCACGGCGTAATCCTGCTTCGCCTCCGGGCCGAAATCAGCGAGATGATCGCCGGAGAAATTGATCCCGCCAATGAACGCAATCAGCCCGTCGACCACCACGATCTTGCGGTGCAGGCGGCGGAACCAGTTGGTGCGAAACCCCAGGCGTTTCGGTGCAGGGTCGAAGATTTGCAGGTGAACACCGGCCTCGCTCAACGCGGTGAGATACCCGGTGCTCAATTCTCCGCAGCCGAAGCCGTCGAGGCTGACAGTGGTGCGGACGCCGCGTCGGGCAGCGTCGATCAGAATCTGCTGCAATTCGTTGCCGACCTTGTCTTCGAAAACAATGAAGGTCTCCAGCAGGATTTCACTCTTCGCCGCGCGCATGGCGGCGAAGACTCGCGGGAAGTATTCCTCGCCGTTTTCCAGCAGCTCGACACGGTTGCTTCCCTGCCAGCCATAGTCGACATCGACGTGACCGGGTTCGCGGATCGGCGGGGTGATGGTGATCGGTTCCACGGCGGATTTTTCCAGCGGCGCGCTGCTCATAGTTCGATCTCCACGGACAGTGGCACGTGGTCGGACAGGTGCGACCAGGGTCGGTTGGCAAGGACCTTCGGCTCGCTGGCCTTGAGGTTACGCACGTAGATCCGGTCCAGCCGCAACGCCGGCCAGCGCGCCGGAAAACTGCGCGCCGGCTTGCCCTGATGGTCGGCAAACACTTCCCGCAGGCCGCAGGGTTCAAGCAATGCATCGGCGCGCTGGCGCCAATCATTGAAGTCGCCGGCGACGATGACCGGTGCATCGTCGGGCAGGTTGGCTAGGCGTTTTCGCAGCAGTTTCAGCTGTGCGTTGCGATGACTTTCACGCAGGCCCAGGTGCACGCAGATCGCGTGCAGTTCGCGATCATCTCCCGGCAGGCGCAGGACGCAGTGCAACAGGCCACGGTTTTCGTGGCCGCTGATGGACACGTCGAGGTTGTCGTGGCGCACGATCTGGAATTTCGACAGCAGCGCGTTGCCGTGATCGCCCTCCGGGTACACCGCATTGCGCCCGTAGGCGAACTGCGGCCACAGGCTGTCGGCGAGGAACTCGTACTGCGGCATGGTCGGCCAGTTGTTGTAGCGCTTGGGATGGTGTTCGTGGGTGCCGTGCACTTCCTGCAGAAACACCACGTCGGCGGACACACTGCGCACCGCTTCGCGCAGTTCGGGGAGGATGAAGCGGCGGTTCAGCGCGGTGAACCCCTTGTGGGTGTTGACCGTCAGCACCGTGAAGCGGCGCACCGTCGTGATGACGCTGGCCTGTTCGTCGGTGACGCCGACCGGCTCGGGAATGCTCATGACGGCATGCCTGCCGAGGTGTGGCGCTTGCTGCGCCCAGGTGGGCCATCGATGTGAATCGCTGTCATGCCGTTCTCCCGTCGAAAGTCCTCGTACTGCCTCTGTCTGTTGGTGACTGCGGGCGGTTCGGGAAAGTTTCGACGGAACTACGGACGGTCGGTATTCGCCGGATCAGTGGCCGGCAACGATGCGGGTGGAGCCTTCAGCGGGTTCGGCATACACCGGGCCCAGCCGGTCGAGGCGACCGCTCAACGCGGTCAGGGCCAATGCCACCAGTACCACCAGCCCGCCGATCCATGCGGTATGGATCAGGCCGATGTGTTCGACGATCAGCCCGCCGCCCCAGGCACCGCCGGCAATCCCGAGGTTGAACGCAGCAATGTTCAGTCCCGACGCCACATCCACCGCTTGCGGCGTGTGATGTTCAGCCTGGCGCACCACATACACCTGCAGGCCCGGCACGTTGCCGAAGGCGACCGCGCCCCAGACCAGCACGGTAGCCAGTGCCAGCCACGGGTTGGCAGCGGTGAAGGTGAGCACGAACAGCACGGCGGCGAGCAGGGCGAAGATGATTTTCAGGGCGCTGATCGGCCCGCGCTTGTCCGCCAGTTTGCCGCCCCAGATGTTGCCGACGGCCACCGATACGCCGTACACCAGCAGCACCAGGCTGACCGTGCCGGCGCTGAAACCCGAGATGTCCTGAAGAATCGGCGCCAGGTAAGTGAAGGCGATGAACGAGCCGCCGTAACCGATGGCGGTCATGGCGTAGACCAGCAACAGGCGCGGTTGCTTGAGTACCTGCAACTGTTGCAACAGCGAGGCTGGTTTGCTGTGAGCAATGTTTTTCGGCACGTACAGCAAGCTGCCGATGAACGCGATGACACCCAGCGCCGACACGGCGAGGAAGGTTTCACGCCAACCGAAATGCTGACCGATGAAGGTGCCCAGCGGTACGCCGGTGACCAGCGCCACGGTCAGGCCGGTGAACATGATCGCAATCGCACTCGCGGCTTTTTCCTTGGGCACCAGGCTGGTGGCGATGGTCGAACCGATGGAGAAGAACACGCCATGGGCCAGACCGGTGACGATCCGCGCCAGCACCAGCGATTCATAACTCGGCGCCAGCCAGGCCAGCAGGTTGCCGAGGGTAAAAAGCACCATCAGCGACAGCAGCAACAGTTTGCGCGGGACTTTGCCGGTGAGGGCGGTCAGCACCGGCGCACCGATGGCCACGCCAAGGGCGTAGAGACTGACCAGCAGCCCGGCGGACGGCAGACTGACGCCGAGATCGGCGCCGATGGTGGGAAGCAGGCCAACGATGACGAACTCGGTCGTCCCGATGGCAAATGCGCTGAGAGTCAGCGCGAGCAAGGCAATGGGCATGACGGCACTCCGGTAAGGGGATTGAATGGAGCGCAGTGTCGGGGTTTGGCAGGGGGCGAAAAATACAGGGATGGGCATTTGATATTTGATCTGGGCGCAAAGATCAAAAGCTCCCCCTCACCCCAGCCCTCTCCCCCTAGGGGTGGCGAGGGGGAAAGGGAGCCGATCTTCATGCTTTTCAACACCTGAGTTCGACCGAGATCTCGCAGGTCGACGTAACTGGAGTTGTCACCTCGGTCGGCTCCCTCTCCCTCCGGGAGAGGGCTGGGCGGGCGGCGTTCCGATGAGGGTGCTCTTGAACTTTGCCAGTCAAATGTCGATCAGTTCCTTACAGGTTCAACCAAGGGAGCTCTGCGTTTTGACCAGGTTCAGGATCGCAATTCTATTGGGGGCGCTGCTGTTTTCCGGTGGCCAAATGCTGCAGGCCGCCACATTGCCGGGCGTCCCGGCAGCCAACGCAAAAGCCGCCGAACCCGAGCCATTGGTGCAGGGCGGACTGCTCGGTGCAATCAGTTCGAGCATCGACGACGTGCAGGACAAACTCGATCTCAACGAGCATCTGGTCGACGCCTGGCGTCTGCGCGCCGACCGGGCGGCGGATGAAGTCGACAGACTGGTCAATCAGCCGTCGGATCGCTCGGGGTGGAGCGTGGCCGGGGACTTCATGATGTTGTCCGGCGTGTGGCTCGGCACCTTCGCCGTGTTGACCGTGCTTGGCAGCGTGCTGGCCAAGCGGATGCGCGACGGCCGCTGGCTGCGCGCCCGTCAGCGCAGCCAGGACCTGATCGGTTATTTGTTGCCCTACACATTGCCCGCATTGATCTGCCTGCCGTTGACCCTGTACGTCAGCCACTTCCTGCCAGCGTCGGTCGGCCGGGCGCTGGCGCTGTGTTTTGCCTACGCCACCAGCAGCGGCATCTTTTCCACCTCGATGCTGTTGTGTGTGGTGGTGATGTTCAACACCGGCCACAAGCGACGGGCGGTGCAGATCATCCGCGACTACTGCCCGAAACCGCTGTTCCTGATCGGCTTTCTCGCCGCGTTGAGTGATGCGCTGACCAGCCCGCAGATCGCTCGGCAACTGGGCGGCAATATCACCAGCAGCATCGCGGTGTTCACCGGTCTGCTGGCGTCGATCATCTTCGGTCTGTTGGTGATTCGCTTGCGCCGGCCGGTGGCGCACCTGATTCGCAACCGACCGCTGGCCCAGCGTTTGAAACAACCCTCGCTGCAAGAGTCGCTGCGGATATTTTCAGGGCTCTGGTACTGGCCGATCGTGCTGATGGTGCTGGTCTCGGCGGTCAATCTGATCGGCATCGGCGAGGACAATCAAAAGGCTCTGCGCTGCGCGCTGTTCACCACGGTGCTGCTGATCGGCACGGTGTTTCTCAGCACGGTTCTGCAACACCTGTTCAAGTCGCGCCGGGCCGAGGCGATCCAGCGCAGCAGCGCCTACAAGGAGCGTTTTCTCAGCCTGCTGCATGCGTTGCTGCGGATCGTCATCGCGATTGCGTTCATCGATATCCTCGGGCGGATCTGGGGCGTATCGCTGATCGATTTTGCGCAAAGCAGCACGGTCGGCCGGGCGATCAGCAATGCCTTGAGCAGTATTGGCCTGATCTTCCTCGTGACATGGCTGCTGTGGGTGGTGCTCGACACGGCGATTCAGGAAGCGCTGAAACCACCGGTCAGCAAACGCTCGGCGCGCCAGCCCAGCACCCGGGTGAAAACCATCCTGCCGCTGCTGCGCAATGCGATCAAAATCATCCTGGTGGTGATCTGCGCAATCACCACCATGGCCAATCTCGGGATCAACGTCGCGCCGCTGCTGGCCGGTGCCGGGGTGGTCGGTCTGGCCATCGGTTTCGGTTCGCAGCAACTGGTGCAGGACGTGATCACCGGGTTGTTCATCATCATCGAAGACACGCTGTCGATCGGCGACTGGGTGGTGCTCGATTCCGGGCATGCCGGCACGGTCGAAGGCCTGACCATTCGCACCCTGCGCCTGCGCGACGGCAAGGGCTTCGTGCACTCGGTGCCGTTCGGTCAGATCAAGGCCGTGACCAATCAATCGCGGCAGTTTGCGTTCGCGTTCTTCTCGGTGCAGTTCACCTACGACACCGATGTCGAAAAAGCCATCGAGTTGATCCGCGAGACCGGGGATTCGATCCGCGAAGACCCGTTCCTCAAGTACAACCTGCAAGGGCCGTTGGACGTGTTCGGCGTGGACAAGATGGACTTGAACGGCGTGGTCCTGACCGCTCAGTTCCGCACGGTGTCGGGCGGGCAGTACGCGGTGAGCCGCGCGTTCAACCAGCGTTTGAAAAAGCTTGTGGATAACAGCCCGTGGGTGCATTTTGCGCAGACTTATCCACAGCAGGTTTTGTTGCCGAAGCGACAAGACGATGAGGTGGCGGCGCATTCGTCGGTGGTGCTGCCGGAACAGGCGCGGACTCAGTGACGGGTCAGCTTGTTGCGAATGTCGCTCATGGCGGTGGGGTCCAGTTCCACCCAGAATTGCTGCTTGCCGGCGACCTCCGCAGCGACTGGCAAGCCGTCGCGATACACCAGTCGATTGCTCGCCAGCGCCGGTACTTTTGCGCCGGGTAGCAAGGTGCCGGCGAGGTTCAGCGGATCGACCCCGCACACCGCGATCAGGCTGCCGTCGTGAGGGCGGCGGCGCACTTCGCGCAACAGCGGAATTGCCTCGGGCAGGGCAAATTGTTCACCGGCCAGACCGCTGACAAACCGCCCGCCGCGAATCTCGCCCCGTGCCTCCAACCGGTGAAAGGTGCGCAGCAGTTCGCGCCAGCTCGGCAGCCAATCGGCTTCGCGCTCCAGCAGGCGCCAGAACACCACGCCGTAACGGCGCAACAAGGTCATGGCGATGTGTTCCAGGGTTTCGGGCGACGCTGTCTGGCTGTTCTCCACAGCCGGCCCGCGACGCAGAAGCGCCCAGCGCCCGGCATCGTCCATGCCGCCGACAAAGGCTCCGCGCCCGCGCCGACTGCTGCGTTGCTGGCGCTTGCTCGCCGGGGTGATCAGCGCCCGCAACCCGGCAAAACTGTCGGCATTCACCAGACCGGCGCCGACCAGTTCCTGCAAGGCGATTTCCAGTTCCGTGCGCAGCAGATGCGCTTCATGAATCAGCTCATCGAAAAACAGCGCACCGTGTTGGCTGAGGGCCTCGAAGACTTTCTGAGTCTTGGGCGACAGTTCGCTGAAGGGCGTCTGTTCGGCCAGCGAACTCCACAACCCGACCTGACTGCGCGGCAGCAACACGACCGGCGTGCTGCGCAGCGCCGTGCCGCTGGTTTTCTGCCGGGCGCTGAGGCGTGTCCACACCAGTTTTCCGCTGCGGCACAGATCATCCAGCCAGCTCGGTGAGTAGTCCTTGAGCCGCGCCGGAAGGATGTCGCTGTCCCACGCCGAGGCGGCTGCCGGATAACCTTCGAACTGACCGACAATCGCCGGCAACACGGCGCTGCCCTGACCTCGGGTGGACGGGGACAGATGCTGCCAGTCGAACAGAAAACGCATGAAATCCTGCAACGCCACCGGTTCGATTTCCCGGCGCAAGCGCTTGACCGTGTAGCGGTGGATCCGCGCCAGCAGATGCCGCTCGCACCATTCTTCAGTCGTCAGCCCCGGGGTGAACCGACCGCGCAGCACGTAGCCTTCACGTTCGAGTTGGGCGAGGGCTTGATGGACGTGGGCGGGTGGCAATGACAACGGCTGGGCAATGGCCTCCAGTGGCAGCGGGCCGAATGCACTCAGCCGTGCGCGGATGACTTCCACCAAGGCATCGTCGGCAGTCCAGACCTCATCGAAACCGGGTAGCGGCGGTAGTGTTGAATGCGCCTGTGGATAAATCGCTTGCAGACAGGTCAGGCGTTCCCGTGCCAGCCACAGCGAGTGCTCGGGATCGATCTGCAATCGGCAGGCTCGACCGGTGTCAGCCAGGGCATTCAGCCAATCGCGCCAATGCGGATTGGCCTCGACTTCGTGGTCGCTGATACAGGCCAGACTCATCAGTGCCTCGTGCATTTCATCGGCGCTGTTTGGTGTCGGCCACGCCTCTTCGCGCACGGCGTTGATCGCGTCGGCGTCCAGCGCACCGAGGTCATCGGTGGATTGCGGATCGCTCCAGCGGCGGTTGAGCACGGCCTGGGTGCGGCGTTCTTCCAGCGGCGCGTCGTCGAGAAAGGTGTAAGGGCGGGCGCTGAGAATTTCCGCGGCCAGCGGCGAAGGTGCGGGAAGGTCACGGGCGATCAGCCGCACTTCGCCGCGCTCCATGCGCCGCAGCAATTGCAGCCAGCCTTCGCTGTCCATCGCTTCGTGCAGGCAATCGTCGAGGGTTTGCTCCACTAGCGGGTGCTCGGGAATTTCCCGTTCACCGGCGAGGTTTTCCAGACAGGCGATCTGATCGGGAAACACGCTGGCGATCAGGTCTTCGCTTTTCATCCGCTGCAATTGCGGCGCGACTTTGCGCCCGCCCGTATAGCGCGGCAGGGCCAGCGCCACCCCGGCGTTCCAGCGCCAGCGCACACCGAACAATGGCGCATCCAGCACCGCTTGAATCAGGATGTGCTCGGCGCTGTTGCTGTGCAGGTAACGCCAGACTTCGTCGAGTTCGAAACTGTGGCTGGTGGATAACGACAGCACGATGGCGTCTTCGCTAGCGGCGGCCTGCAGTTCGAAGTTGAAGGTGCGGCAGAAGCGCTTGCGCAAGGCCAGGCCCCAGGCACGGTTGATTCGGCTGCCGAACGGCGAATGGATGATCAGTTGGGTGCCGCCGGACTCGTCGAAAAACCGCTCCATCAGCAGCGTGTCCTGGGACGGCAACGCGCCGAGGGCGAGGCGGGCGCGAGCCAGGTAATCCACAAGCTGTTCGGCGCTGGCCTGATCCAGTCCCAGGGTTGCGGTCAGCCAGTCGAGGGCCTGTTGCAGGTTCCCGAGGCTGGCGCTCAGCAATTCATCGAGCTGTGCCTGCAGGCGTGCCACGGCCATCGACAGTTCGGCACTGCGACCGGGCGCTTCGCCGAGCCAGAACGGAATGGTCGGCGGCTGGCCCTGGGCATCTTCGACCCGCACCTTGCCGGTTTCCACCCGCAGGAATCGGTAAGAGGTGTTGCCGAGCTGGAACACATCGCCGGCAATGCTTTCCACGGCGAAGTCTTCGTTGACGCTGCCGATGTTCAGGCCTTGGGGTTCCAGCAGCACGCTGTAGTCGGCGTTGTCCGGGATGGTGCCGCCGCTGGTCACGGCAGTGAGTCGTGCACCGCGTCGCCCGCGCAGGGTTCGGCTGACGGCGTCGCGATGCAGGTAGGCGCTGCGGATGCCCTGGCGACCGTTGTAGCCCTCGGCGAGCATCGTCAGCAACGCCTGATAATGTTTTTCGTCGAGGCGGGCGTAGGGCTCGGCCCGACGGAGCAATGCGAGCAAATCGTCTTCGGCCCACTCCTGGCAACTGACCTCGGCAATGATCTGCTGGGCCAGCACATCCAGCGGCGCCTCGGGGATGTGCAGGGTGTCGAGTTCGCCTCGGCGCACGCAGTCGAGCAGGGCGGCGCATTCGATCAGGTCGTCGCGCGTCGTCGCGAACAGGCGTCCCTTTGGCGTGCCGCCGACCTGGTGACCGGAGCGGCCGACCCGTTGCAGAAACCCGGCAATCGAACGTGGCGAGGCGATCTGACAGACGAGGTCGACTTCGCCGATGTCGATCCCCAGTTCCAGCGACGCGGTGGCGATCAGCACTTGCAGTTCGCCGCGCTTGAGTCGCTGCTCGGCGTCGAGACGAAACTCCTTGGCGAGGCTGCCATGGTGCGCGGCTACGGCGTGTTTGCCGAGGCGTTCGCTCAGGTGCCGGCTCAGGCGTTCGGCCAGGCGCCGGGTGTTGACGAAAATCAGCGTGGTGCGGTGTTCACGGGCCAGCGTGGCGAGACGGTCGTAGACCAGCTCCCAGACGTCATTGGCCATGACCGCCGACAACGGCACCGGCGGCACTTCGATGCCCAGATCCCGTGGGCGGGCATGGCCGATGTCGATGATTTCGCAGGGGCGCTCATGTCCCACCAGAAAGCGTGCGACGGCATCGATCGGTTTCTGCGTGGCCGACAGACCGATGCGGGTCAGCGGCTCGGCGCACAACGCCTGCAAGCGTTCAAGGCTCAAGGCCAGGTGGCTGCCGCGCTTGCCGGCGGCGATGGCGTGGATTTCATCGACGATCACGGTGCGCGTGGTGCCGAGCATTTTGCGGCCGGACTCGGAACCGAGCAGCACGTAGAGCGATTCCGGGGTGGTCACCAGAATATGCGGCGCGCTTTTGCGCATGGCGGCTCGGTCTTTTTGCGGGGTGTCACCGGTGCGCACGGCGGTGGTTATCTCCAGCGGCGGCAGATCCATTTGCCGTAACTGGTCGGTTATCCCGGCCAGCGGATTCTGCAGGTTGATGCGGATGTCGTTGGACAGCGCCTTGAGCGGTGAAACGTAGACCACCAGCGTCTCGTCCGGCAGGCCGTCCGGGGTTTCCAGGCCACGGTGGATCAGATCGTCGAGCACCGCGAGGAATGCGGTAAGGGTCTTGCCGGAGCCGGTGGGCGCGGCGATCAGCGTCGAGCGGCGCTGGCGGATCAACGGCCAAGCGCGGGCCTGGGCGGCGGTGACCGTCGCGAATGTGCGGCTGAACCAGGCGCTGACGGCGGGGTGAAAGCCTGCCAGGGCCACGTCCTTGGGGATGGGCAGATTCATGTCTGCAGTTATGCGGGTGGGCGGGTGAAGTTGCAAGTACCGCTGGGGATCTACACTTTACGGGTGACGGTTGCGCACTAAACCCGCAAAATGCAACGATTCCGGCAATTATCGACGACGGTGCCACGCGCATCGCCGCTAAAGCCATCGTTCCAATCAGACTGGGCCTGCTGACTCTATGCGAATGCGCCTTATGTTACTGGGCGGCGGAAATGCCCTTGGGCAGGCGCTGATTCGCCTCGGTGCGGAGGAAGACATCGGTTTCCTCGCCCCCCGCCCGCCCGAAGACGGCTGGGATGCCGCGAGCCTGACACAACTGCTCGACGACACCCGTCCCGATGCATTGATCAACCTTGCCTACTATTTCGACTGGTTCCAGGCCGAGACCGTCAGCGAAAGCCGTCTGTCGGGGCAGGAACGCGCCATCGAGCGTCTGGCCGAACTGTGCCAGCACCACAACATTGTGCTGGTGCAGCCGTCCAGCTATCGGGTATTCGACGGCTCCCGCGCCACCGCCTACAGCGAAAAGGACGAGCCGGTGCCGTTGGGCCTGCGCGGTCAGGCTTTGTGGCGGATCGAGCAAAGCGTACGCGCCACTTGCCCTCAGCATGTGTTGCTGCGTTTCGGCTGGCTGCTGGACGATAGCCCGGAAGGCACCCTCGGACGCTTCCTCGCTCGCGCTGAAAAGCCGGACGAATTGCTGCTGGCCGACGACCGTCGCGGCAATCCGACGCCGGTCGACGATGCGGCCCGGGTGATCATCTCGGTGCTCAAGCAACTCGATTGCGCCGCGCCGCTGTGGGGCACTTACCACTACGCCGGCCACGAGGCGACCACACCGCTGGCGCTGGGGCAGGCGATTCTCACCGAGGCCCGCAGCCTGCATCCGCTGGCGATCGAAGAGCCGACCGCCCAGGCTCACGCCGCACGTGAGGACGCCGCCGAAGAGCCGCAACACGCAGTGCTGGCCTGCAAGAAAATTCTGCACACTTTCGGGATCAAGCCGCGCGCCTGGCGTGCCGCGCTCCCGGGCTTACTGGATAGGTTTTATCGTCATGGCTGAAGGCCCTGTTTTAATCACTGGCGGCGCCGGTTTCATCGGTTCGCACCTGACGGACGCGTTGCTCGCCAGCGGCCATTCGGTACGGATCCTCGATGACCTGTCGACCGGCAAACGCAGCAACCTGCCGCTGGACAATCCCAAGGTCGAACTGATCGTCGGCGACGTCGCCGATGCCGCTCTGGTCGCCCGTGCGATGCAAGGCTGCAGCGCAGTCGCGCATCTGGCCGCCGTGGCCTCGGTGCAGGCGTCGGTGGATGATCCGGTGAAGACTCACCAGAGCAATTTCATCGGTACGCTCAACGTCTGCGAAGCCATGCGCGAGGCCGGCGTGAAGCGCGTTCTGTTCGCTTCCAGCGCAGCGGTCTACGGCAACAATGGCGAAGGCGAGTCGATCAGCGAAGACACGCCGAAAGCGCCATTGACGCCGTATGCATCGGACAAACTGGCGGGCGAACACTACTTCGATTTCTATCGTCGCCAGCACGGTCTGGAACCGGCGATCTTCCGTTTCTTCAACATTTTCGGCCCGCGCCAGGATCCGTCCTCGCCGTACTCCGGCGTGATCAGCATCTTCAGCGAACGCGCGCAGAAAGGCCTGCCGATCACCGTGTTCGGCGATGGCGAGCAGACCCGGGATTTCATGTACGTCGAAGACCTGGTCGACGTGCTGGTGCAGGCCCTGGAAAAACCTGAAGTGCAAGTCGGTGCGGTGAACGTCGGCTGGAATCAGGCGACCAACCTCAAGCAGATGCTGGCCGCGCTGGAAGCGGTGGTCGGTGAGCTGCCGGCCGTCAGCTACGGCCCGGCGCGCTCCGGCGACATCCGTCATTCGCGGGCGAACAACGGCCGTTTGCTCGAGCGCTTCAAATGCCCGACGCCAACGCCGATGAGCGTCGGCCTGGCGCGCCTGCTCGGCCGCTGAGCTTCTTGCGGACATGAAAAAGGCGCCTTTTGACAGGCGCCTTTTTCACGGCCGGAATTCGGGTTTCAAACCTGTTTCCTGTAGCGAGGGAGCTTGCTCCCCGGTCGATTGCGTAACATCGCCGTCAGTTCTGAGTCTGCCCGCCACCAAGCCTCATTCACCACCACGTGAACGTTCTTTGATTGCTCGCTTAGAACTTGTAGCCCAGACCGACCATGTACACAAATGGATCGACGTCGACATTCACTTTTGCGCGAGTGCCCGGAGCCACGGCGTTGTTCTCGACGGTGGCGCGGGTGTCGATGTCGATGTAGCGCACCTGGGCGTTGAGCATGATGTTGTCGGTCAACATGTAGTCGGCGCCGACCTGCCAGGCCAGGCCCCAGGAGTTTTTCGCCTTGAAGTTGCTGAAGCCGTTGGACTGGGCTTCGCTGCCGACGTGCTCGTCGTAGATCCAGGTGTAGTTGATGCCGCCGCCGATGTACGGCTGGAAGGCCGACTTCGCGTCCAGCGGGTAGTAGACGACGCTCAGGGTCGGCGGCAGGTGTTTCAGGGTGCCGAGCTTGCCGTTGGCGGCCGGCAGGGCAGTGCCCTTGATCTTCACATCATGCTCGAACGGCGATGCGGCCAACAGCTCGATACCGATGTTGTTGGTCAGCATGTAGGCGAAGTTCAGACCCAGTTGGGTGTCGCTGCTCATGGTCGCCTTGCCGCCCAGGTTGGTGCCGCTCAGCGGACCCTGATCGACCTTGACGCTGGAGCTGTCGGCCTTCGGGTTGACGGTGATGGCACCGGCACGAACGATGATGTCGCCGGCTTCGTGGGCGTGGGCGAGCGGGGCTGCGAGCGCGAGGGCAAACAGCGAAGCGCTGAGCAAGGACTTGTTCATGGAAGCTCCCAAAGGACGTTAAAAATGTTTGATGTCCTATGGTACGAATCCGTCTGATACGGTCTTTTGACTCAGCTCAATGAAACAGTGAAGGGGTGATTTTTTATGGAACCTTTGCCGACCCCATCGCGAGCAGGCTCGCTCCCACAGGTGATCGCGCTTTAATGTGGGAGCGAGCCTGCTCGCGAAAGGGATGGATCAAGCAGCACAGAACTGGCCGGAATTACTCCGGCAGCTCATAAACGTAAATCTTGTCCGCATCCATCTGATACCCGGCATCGGCCAGTTCGCTGGTGGACGCCTTGACCTGCAACGGCCCTTCGACCCAGTACGGCTGATACAGCTCGTCGAGTTTCACGCCGACTTCACTTTTCACGTGCACGATCTGGTTCGACGGCGGTGGCGGCACGTGGATGCAGGCGCCGAAATACGGCACCAGCAGGAAGTCCGTGGTGCGGCCTTCCTCGCTGACTTCCAGCGGCACGATGTAGCCCGGCAGGCGGATGTTCTGGCCGTCGAGGCTCTGCACCACCGGCGCGTTGGGCATGTCCTGCTTGGCGGCTGGTGCCGACTCGGCGGACAGTGCATCGCTCATCTTCGACAGGTCATGCAGCGGCGTCATGTTCGGCACTTCGGGCGCCGCGTCCGGCGGGATCATCTCCGACCAGGTCAGGTCTTTCGGTGCCGCTGCCCACACGGGCAGGGCGACCAGCATCAGCAGCGCAAGGACAGCGCGGGGCATGGTGAACATCCTCATAAACGGATCGACAGGCCATCGGCCAATGATTGGCGATACGCGCGCCAGGCCGGCACGCTGCCCATCAGCAGCGCGGCAGCCAGAATGCCACCGAGCAGCGTCCATTCATACTCGCTTGGCCATGCCAGCGGCAGATACAAGCCGTAATTGGCCTGCACATAACCTTGAGCGGCGGCGATGCCGATGTACAGCAACGCCAGCCCGGCGATCACCCCGGTCAGCGCCAGAGCAAACGCTTCCAGCACCAGCAGGCTCGCGATGTGCCACGGCCGCGCGCCCACCGAACGCAGGATCGCCATCTCGCGGCGACGTTCGTTGAGGCTGGTGAGAATCGCCGTGAGCATGCCGATCAACCCGGTCAGAACCACGAACAGCGAGACCACGAACAGCGCTTTTTCAGCGGTGCTCATCAGGCTCCACAGTTCCTGCAAGGCCACGCCCGGCAGGATCGCCAGCATCGGTTCGCCACGGAATTCGTTGATTTCCCGTTGCAGCGCGAAGGTGGAAATCTTGCTGTTGAGGCCGAGCATGAACGCGGTGATCGCTTGCGGCGTCAGGTCCATGTTACGCGCCTGATCGGCGCTGATCCGCCCGTTGCCACGGGCCGGCACACCGTTGTGCCAGTCGATGTGGATCGCCTCCATGCCGCCGAGGCTGATGTGCAACGTGCGGTCCACCGGCGTGCCGGTGCGCTTGAGAATGCCGACCACGGTGAACGGTTTGTCGTCGTGCTTGACCAGACTGATCGCCGCCACACCGTGGGCCAGTACCAGTTTGTCGCCGAGCTTGTAATGCAGCGCCTCGGCCACTTCGGCACCGAGCACCACTTCGAACGGATCGGTAGCAAAGGCGCGGCCGTCGGCCAACTCCAGATGCTGCTGGCGACCGTACTGGTAATGCTCGAAATAGGCTTCGGTGGTGCCCATCACCCGGTAGCCGCGATGGGAGTCGCCGAGGGACATCGGGATCGCCCACTTCACTTTCGGGTTGCTGGCGAAGTGTTCGAAGCTGTCCCAACGAATGTTGTTGGTGGCGTTGCCGATGCGGAACACCGAATACAGCAGCAGGTTCACCGACCCGGAACGGGCGCCGACGATCAGGTCGGTGCCGCTGATGGTGCTGGCGAAACTGGCCTTGGCTTCGGTGCGCACCCGTTCCACGGCCAGCAGCAGGCAAACGGAAAGGGCGATGGCAAACGCGGTGAGCAGGGCGGTGAAGCGGCGGTTGGCGAGGCTGGCCATGGCCAGACGGAACAGATACATCTCAGACCTCGGCAGACGTGGCGGCGCGATTGAGTTCGGCCAGGGACAGGTGACGGTCGAACAGCGGCGCCAGGCTCTGATCGTGGCTGACGAACAACAGGCTCGAACCGGCCTCACGGCATTCGGCGAACAACAGGCGAATGAAGTTTTCCCGGGCGTCGTAATCCAGCGCCGAGGTCGGCTCGTCGGCGATCACCAGTTCCGGCTGACCGATCAGTGCACGCGCAGCGGCAACCCGTTGCTGCTGACCGATCGACAGCGAATCCGCGCGGCGCCCGAGAATGCCTTCGTCCTTCAGACCCAGGTGGGCGAGCAGGGTGGCGGCGGCCTGATCGACGCTGCCATGACGTTGCTTCGCACGGTCTGCCCGCAGCTTCGAAAAGTGGCAGGGCAGCTCGACGTTCTCGCGCACCGAGAGAAACGGCAGCAGGTTGAACTGCTGGAAGATGTAGCCGGTGTGATCGACGCGAAAACGGTCGCGAGCGCCGGCACCCAGTTCGGTCAGTTCCTGGCCGAGCAGGCGAATGCTGCCGCGCCCGGGCTTCTGCACCCCGCCGAGCAGGCCGAGCAGGGTAGTCTTGCCGCTGCCGCTGGGGCCCTTGAGGAACAGGGTTTCACCCGGTTCCAGACGAAACGCCGGGATATCCAGCAGCGGCGGGTGACCGGGCCAGTTGAAGCCGAGGTCGGACAGTTCGATGAGTGCTTGGGTCATGGTGCCGGTTCGTGATCAGAATTTCAGGGCGGCGGATTTGGCCGTCACTTCCGTGCCTTGCTGGCCGTTCGGGCTGATCAGTTGTACCTGAATTTTCTGGGTCGCCGGGAAGGTGTTGAAAATGTTCGCCAGATCCAGAGTAGTCAAGGCGCCCGGAGCTGCGCAGGTGAACTGGTAGTGAGCGTGGATTTCGCTGTGGTCGTGGTGATGCGCTTCACCGCCCTTGGCGTCTTCGTCGTGGTCATCGTCGTCATGATCGTCGGCATCCGGCTTGTCGCCGAACAGCGGGCTTTCCAGTTTCTGGCTGGCGACTTTGCAACCGGCGGCGGCCGGCAGGCTGAACAGCGCCAATGGTTTTTCCAGCTGAGCGCGAGCGGCGGCGACCTTGGCCTTGTCGGCATCGCTGGTGGCGGCGTGTTCGAAACCGACGAGGTTCATCGCCGGGCTATCCAGTTCCAGCTCCAGGGTCTGGCCGTCGAGCGCGGCGTTCAGGCGACCGACGCCATGCTCGTGGGCACCGAGGCTGCCATGTTCGTGATCATGATCGTGCTCATCGGCGGCCTGGGCGATGGCCAGCGGCAACAGGGCAAACGGCAAAGCGAGCAGCAGACGACGCATGGCGAACTCCGGGAAGTAAAGTGAAGACTTTGTTATGTAATCTTATAACGAAAGTGCGCAGAGTTTGCCCGCCCGAAACGCTTTGCGCAAGGCATGACTGAGCACCGTCCGGGATGTCCCCGGAGCGGTACGTGGATTGAATGTCACGATTGTTGAATCAGAATCCGGCGCCGGGATGGTCGAACCAGTAGCCTCCCGTCAGCACATGGCGGATCAGACTTTCGTCGAGCAGATTCGGAGCATCGCGAGTGAAGCGCTGGCGCCAGGCTGGAAGCCACCAGTAGTTGATCGCCGTGCCGCGCGGAAGTACCACCACCTTCATGACCTCCGGATCTATTCTGTGCTCTGAGTAGAGTTGATGGCTGCGATCCATGAAGCCCATGTACTGACTGATCGGCAACTGAAACATCAACGCCGTAGTGAAGATTTTTTCACTTTCACTGAACGCGGGATTCTGCAGTATCTGTAACGCTTCACAGGCGTACGGCATTGGTTGGCCGGCAACTTTTTGGCCTTCGGGAGTAGAAAGTATGTCGAAGCGGTCATCCATATCCCGCCATCCGATACGCCTATTACTTTCAAAGTAATTGTGAACGATGGCGGTCAACGGCCCTGGTGCTGCGCCTTCGGAGGTGCAGGCTGAGAGGTCGGCAGGCGACCAAAAGCGCCATGCCACAACGAGCAGGAGTGAAGCAGCCAGGATTATCCAGAGTCGTTTCATTGTGGTTTGCTGTACTTGTAACGTCGGAAGATGGTGAAGTCGTGGTCACTGCGAGCAGCATTACCCGATGCGATTCGAAAGCCTGTGTCGGGCAGCCGCAGGCGATATAGTCACCCTCCAGTGCAGCCGGGCCGGCGGGCAGGATCAGAGTTCTTTCGCCAACGGCGACAATCGGTCCTTGGCCAGCGCTGCATGCCGGGCAACTGGCAAATTGCCCGATCGAGGCGATAATTTTGCCTTCGATACGCAGGTTTTCGTTTCCTTCGAGAATCACGCCACCTGTAGAGGTGGGGCCTCCCTTCGACGCCAGTTTTCTTCCTGAAGACATGGGGTTCCTTCCCATGAAAAAAAGAAGAAATGTAGCCGATAAGGCAAGCGTCGCCAGCTCCTGACACTTGGCGTTACACAAGTCCCATGGGAGCATGCAGGTCAGAAATGTGCGGGAGCGAAGTTATGTTGCGGATACGCGGAACCGTCGGTGAGTTGCCGGTGGATTTGACCCTGGAACTGGATGAAAGCGACTGGGCGCGGCTCGGTGCGAAGTTTGGCGTGCAGGTGCAAACGGCCCAGCCGCAAGCAGCAGCGACGGCGCCTGTGGCGAAGCCGGTCAATCAGGATGACGCGTTGTGGCAGGTCGCCAGGGATCTATTGCGCAAGGCCGGGCAGCTCAGCGGGCCGGAGCTGCTGGATCAGCTCGAAGGGCTGACCGGCAGCGCGGTGGCGGGCAAGCGCCTGCTGGTGCGCCTGCGGCATTCGGCAGACGTGAAAGTGGTGAGCGGCGGGGACACGCCGCTCTACGGCTGGATCGAGTAAGCGCTTAGTAAAGCGCGGCAAACACCTTGCGCCGGTAAGCGGTCACCAGCGGGTGATCGTTGCCCAGCAGTTCGAACACTTGCAGCAAGGTCTTGTGCGGCAGGCCTTCACCGTAGCTGCGGTTGCGGATGAACAGCTTGAGCAAGGCATCCAGCGCCGCTTCGTATTGCTGGCGGGCCAGTTGCTGGATCGCCAGTTGATACACCGCTTCATCGTCCTGCGGGTTTTGCGCCAGACGGCTTTTCAGGTCGGCGGCATCCGGCAGGTCACGGGCCAGGCCGAGGAACTTGATCTGCGCCTTGGCACCGGCCAGCGCGGCCTTGTGTTCGTCGCTCTTGACCGCGTCGAGCACGGCTTGCGCTTCGCCCAGTTCGCCGCGTTCGGTCAGGCAGCGGGCGTACAGGATCAGCGCCTTGGCGTTGGTGTTGTCTTCGTTGAGCATCACCACCAGCGCGGCTTCGGCATCGGCGAAACGGCCTTCGTCGAACAGCGCCTGGGCTTGCTCGAACGGATCAGCCGCTGCCGGCGGTGGCATTTTTACGTGAGGTTCAAGCAGGGCACGCACGGCGGATTCCGGCTGGGCGCCGGCAAAACCGTCCACCGGTTGACCGTCCTTGAACAGCACCACGGTCGGCAGGCTGCGGATACCGAAGCGGGCGACGATGTCCTGCTCGACGTCGCAGTCGACCTTGGCCAGCAGCAACTCGCCCTGATAGCTCTCGGCGATGCCTTGCAGCATCGGCATCAGCGCCTTGCACGGCGCACACCATTCGGCCCAGAAATCCACCAGCACCGGTTTTTGAAAGGAAGCCTCGATCACCGACTGGTCGAAGTCGGCCGTCGTGGCGTCGAAGATGTACGGCGTTTGCTGACTCATGGGGTATCTCGTAAAAGCGTGAATGGGGCAACTATACGGTCAGGCACGGGCCGCGTGGTAGAGGCTGACATGGCGGAACTCCTCAGGCTCGGCCAGATCCGGCAGGGTCATGGCTTCGAGCATTTCGATGCGCCGGTACAGCGGATGACGGAAATCCCTGACCCGCGAATCCGCCACCAAGGCTTCGCGACCGCGACTGAGAAAGGCATCGAGCAACGGCAGGTTTTCGCGGTCGTACAGAACGTCGGCCACCAGGATCAGATCGAAGCGATCCGCCTCGGCAAAGAAATCCGTGGAGTAGCTCATTTGCACGTCATTGAGTTCGGCATTCGCCCGGCACGCGGCAATCGCCAGCGGATCAAGGTCGCAGGCCACCACTTCGAGCGCGCCGGCCTTCACGGCGGCAATCCCGGCGATCCCGGAACCGGCGCCGAAATCCAGTACGCGCTTGCCACGGACCCACTCGGGGAATTCCGCCAGATAACGCGCCACCGCCAGGCCGCTCGCCCAGCAAAAACTCCAGTACGGCGGTTCGTGCAGGATCCGCCGGGTTTCCTCCGGGCTGAACTCCCGGGCCATGTTGTCGCCGTCGATCAGCCACAGTTTCAGGTCAGTGTCCGGCAGCGGGCAGGCCACCAGCCGGGCGTCGCCGAGCAGTTCGCCCAGCGCCTGTTGCAGGTCCAGCGGTGCATTCATGGTGCTTTGACAAATTGCAGCTGGCCCAGGGCCTGGGTGGTCGGCTGGCTGATGGTCTGCGACGGCAGGTGCAGGATCAACTGACCCGATTGAGTGGCGCGGCCACGCAGTTCGACCCGCGCGCCGACCGGGAAGGCATCAGGATTGAAGCGCAGGCGAAACGGCAGAACCTGGTTGTTGCCGATCAGGCTGGAGCTGGCGAGCAATTGTTGCGGGCGACCTTTCTCGTCGATCACCAGCAGCGCCAGTTCGACTTCGGCGCCCGCCGGCACGCCTTGCAGGGTGCCGCTCAGTTCCCGTTGATACGCGGGCAGCGGGCCGAGGTCGGCTGCTTCCTTGGCCTTTTTCTGCGCCTGTTGCGGCGCCGGGCCCGGCGTTGGCGGCTGCGGCTTGGGCTTATCGCTGCCACAGGCCACCAGCAGGGCGAAAACACTGAGCAAAACGAGCGGTCGTAGCGACATTGGTGGCTCCGTCAAAATGAAATCCATGGATCAAACGATCATGGCAGTCTGTATACCGCAAAGCCTATGGCTTGTCTTGCCACCGGGATGCGCTACCATGGCCCTCCCTTTTTTTGTTGCCAGCCACCATGCACTGTCCCTTCTGCGGTGCCAACGACACCAAGGTCATCGACTCGCGTCTGGTCGCCGAGGGCGAACAGGTGCGCCGCCGGCGTGAATGCCTGGCCTGCGGCGAACGTTTCACGACGTTCGAGACGGCCGAACTGGTGTTGCCGCGCCTGATCAAAACCGACGGCAGCCGTCAGCCGTTCGACGAAGAAAAACTCCGCGCCGGCATGCAGCGCGCCCTGGAGAAACGTCCGGTGAGCGTCGAGCGTCTCGAGTCCTCGCTGGTGCACATCAAACACAAGCTGCGCGCCACCGGCGAACGCGAGGTCAAATCCCTCGTGGTCGGCGAACTGGTGATGGCCGAGCTGCAAAAGCTCGATGAAGTCGCCTACATCCGTTTCGCTTCCGTGTACCGCCGCTTCCAGGACCTCAACGAGTTCCGCGAAGAGATCGACCGCCTCGCCCGTGAACCGGTGAAAGAATGACCACCGCCGCCGAGCAGGCCATCCTCGACGCCCGTTTCATGGCCCGGGCCCTGGAACTGGCGCGCAAGGGACACTACACGACCCATCCCAATCCACGGGTCGGCTGCGTGATCGTGCGCGACGGGCAGATTGTCGGCGAAGGCTGGCATGAACGTGCCGGCGAACCCCACGCTGAAGTGCACGCCCTGCGCGCCGCCGGTGAGCTGGCCCGGGGCGCCACCGCTTACGTCACCCTCGAACCTTGCAGCCACCACGGCCGCACACCGCCCTGCGCCGATGCGCTGGTGAATGCCGGTGTCGGTCGGGTGGTCGCGGCGATGCGCGATCCCAATCCGCAAGTCGCCGGACGCGGTCTGCAGCGTCTGGCCGATGCCGGCATCGCCACTGAAAGCGGCGTGCTGGAAAGCGAAGCACGCAAGCTCAATCAAGGTTTTCTGAAACGCATGGAACACGGCTTGCCGTTCGTGCGGGTCAAGTTGGCCATGAGTCTCGACGGCCGCACGGCGATGGAAAGCGGCGAGAGCCAGTGGATCACCGGCCCTGCCGCACGTTCAGCGGTGCAGCGCTTGCGCGCCCAGGCCAGCGTGGTGCTGACCGGCGCCGATACGGTGCTGGCCGATGGCGCTCGCCTGACCGTGCGCGGCGATGAGCTGGGGCTGGATGCTGAACAAACCGCGCTGGCCCTGAGTCGTCCGCCGCTGCGGGTGCTGATCGATGGACGCCTGCGAGTGCCGCTGGATGCACCGTTCTTCAAGGCCGGCCCGGCGCTGGTTGCCACGTGTGTGGCCATCGAAGAACAGTACGCCCATGGCCCGGAATGCCTGATCGTGCCGGGTGATGACGGTCAGGTCGATCTGCATCAATTGCTGATCGAGCTGGCCAGTCGTGGCGTCAACGAAGTGCTGGTCGAGGCCGGCCCGCGACTGGCCGGCGCGTTTGCACGGCTCGGTCTGGTCGACGAGTTCGTGATCTTCATCGCCGGCAAGTTCCTCGGCTCCACGGCGCGTCCGCTGCTGGACTGGCCGCTAGCCTATATGAAGGATGCGCCGGAGCTGAAAATCACTGAAATTCGCGCGGTTGGCGATGACTGGCGAGTCACTGCAATCCCTGTCCCATCGGCGAGCGTATAATTCCCGGCCATCGCGTTAGCGCTGGCTTCGTTCTCAAGGAGAACCCCATGTTTACCGGCATCATCGAATCCATCGGCAGTATCCGCGCACTGACCCCAAAGGGCGGTGATGTGCGGGTGCATGTCGAAACCGGCAAGCTCGACCTGAGCGACGTCAAACTCGGCGACAGCATCGCGGTCAACGGCGTGTGCCTGACCGCCGTGGAACTGCCGGGCGACGGCTTTGCCGCCGACGTCAGTCGCGAAACCCTCGACTGCACCGCCATGAATGACCTGAAAAGCGGCAGCCCGGTCAACCTGGAAAAAGCCCTGACCCCGACCACCCGTCTCGGCGGGCATCTGGTCAGCGGTCACGTCGACGGTGTCGGCGAAGTGGTCTCGCGCAGCGACAACGCCCGCGCCGTGGAATTTCGCATCCGCGCGCCGAAGGAGCTGGCCAAGTACATCGCCCACAAAGGCTCGATCACCGTCGACGGCACCAGCCTGACCGTGAACGCGGTCGATGGCGCCGAGTTCCTGCTGACGATCATTCCGCACACCCTGAGCGAAACCATCATGGCGTCCTACAAGCCAGGTCGCCGGGTGAACCTGGAAGTCGACCTGCTGGCGCGTTATCTGGAGCGTCTGCTTTTGGGCGACAGGGCCGCTGAGCCTGACTCTTCACAAAAGCCCGGTGGCATCACCGAAAGCTTTCTGGCCGCCAACGGCTACCTCAAATCCTGACTGAAGGGGGTGCCTTGTGGCGCTCAATAGCATCGAAGAACTGGTTGAAGACATCCGCCAAGGCAAGATGGTCATCCTCATGGATGACGAAGACCGCGAGAACGAAGGCGACCTGATCATGGCCGCCGAATGCTGCAAGGCCGAGCACATCAACTTCATGGCCAAGCACGCCCGTGGCCTGATCTGCATGCCGATGAGCCGCGAGCGCTGCGAAACCCTGAAGCTGCCGCTGATGGCCCCGCGCAACGGTTCCGGTTTCGGCACCAAGTTCACCGTGTCGATCGAAGCGGCCGAAGGCGTGACCACCGGCATCTCCGCCGCTGACCGCGCGCGCACCGTGCAGGCGGCTGCCGCGAAAGACGCGAAAGCCGAAGACATCGTCAGCCCGGGCCACATTTTCCCGCTGATGGCCCAGGCCGGCGGCACCCTGGCGCGCGCCGGCCACACCGAAGCCGCCTGCGACCTGGCGCGCATGGCCGGTTTCGAGCCGAGCGGCGTGATCTGCGAAGTGATGAACGACGACGGCACCATGTCCCGTCGCGCCGAACTTGAAGCTTTTGCGGCCGAGCACAACATCAAGATCGGCACCATCGCCGACCTGATTCACTACCGGATGATCCACGAACGTACCGTTCAGCGGATTGCCGAGCAGCCGCTGGACAGCGAACTGGGCCAATTCAACCTGGTGACCTATCGTGATTCCGTGGAAGGCGACGTGCACATGGCACTGACCCTGGGCACCGTTTGCGCCGAAGAGCCGACCCTGGTTCGCGTGCACAACATGGACCCGCTGCGCGACCTGCTGATGGTCAAGCAACCGGGCCGTTGGAGCCTGCGCGCCGCCATGGCTGCGGTTGCCGAAGCCGGCAGCGGTGTGGTGCTGCTGCTCGGTCACCCGCTCGATGGCGACGTGTTGCTGGCGCACATCCGCGAAACCGGCGATCAGGCGGCGGTGAAAAAACCGACCACCTACAGCATCGTCGGTGCTGGTTCGCAGATCCTGCGTGACCTCGGTGTACGCAAAATGCGTTTGATGAGCGCACCGATGAAGTTCAATGCGATATCCGGTTTCGATCTGGAAGTTGTAGAATACGTGCCCTCCGAATAATGACCGGTTGTTTCCGGACCCGAATTCGCGGCAAATAAATCACTGAGGGACGCGTAACAGACGCGTCCCGGCTCTTTAAGAGATCTGACGAATGACCCTGAAGACCATCGAAGGTACCTTCATCGCCCCTAAAGGCCGCTACGCTTTGGTAGTGGGCCGTTTCAACAGCTTCGTGGTTGAAAGCCTGGTCAGCGGTGCAGTTGATGCCCTGGTTCGCCACGGCGTGAGCGAAAGCGACATCACCATCATCCGCGCACCTGGCGCCTTCGAAATCCCGCTGGTTGCGCAAAAAGTCGCCCAGAAAGGCGAGTTCGCAGCAATCATCGCCCTGGGCGCGGTCATTCGTGGCGGCACTCCGCACTTCGAATACGTGGCTGGCGAATGCACCAAGGGCCTGGCCCAGGTGTCCATGGAATTCGGCGTTCCGGTCGCTTTCGGCGTCCTGACCGTTGACTCCATCGAGCAAGCCATCGAACGTTCCGGCACCAAGGCCGGCAACAAAGGTGCTGAAGCTGCCCTGTCCGCTCTGGAAATGGTCAGCCTGCTGGCGCAGTTGGAGGCCAAGTGATTAGCGACGATAGCGATCGTTTCAACCCGCGCGATCCGAAACCTGCGGATGCCGGCAAGCCATCGAAGAGCGCCAAGCGCCGCGAAGCCCGTCAGCTCGCGACTCAGGCCCTGTATCAATGGCACATGGCCAAGGCTTCGCTGAACGAGATCGAAGCGCAGTTCCGGGTCGATAACGATTTCACCGATGTCGACGGCGCGTATTTCCGCGAAATCCTCCACGGGGTTCCGGCCAACCGCACCGAAATCGACACCGCGCTCAAGCCTTGCCTGGACCTGGCGATCGAAGAGCTGGACCCGGTTGAACTGGCGGTTCTGCGCCTGTCCACCTGGGAACTGCTCAAGCGCGTCGACGTGCCGTACCGCGTTGTGATCAACGAAGGTATCGAACTGGCCAAGGTCTTCGGTTCCACCGATGGCCACAAGTTCGTCAACGGCGTGCTCGACAAGCTGGCCCCGCGCCTGCGTGAAGCTGAAGTGAAGGCGTTCAAGCGCTAAAACGCGCTTGAGACCTCATGGGCGAGTTTGAGCTGATCCGCAATTTCTTCGCCGCCGCGCCTTGTGCGCAGGGCGGCGAGGGCGTTGCACTGGGGATCGGCGACGACTGTGCCTTGCTGGCGGTTCCTTCCGGGGAACAGCTGGCGATCTCCACCGATACGCTGGTGGCCGGCGTGCATTTCGCCGATCCCTGCGATCCGTTTCTGCTCGGTCAGCGTTCGCTGGCCGTGGCGGTCAGCGACCTCGCTGCCATGGGCGCCACGCCCGTTGCCTTTACCCTTGCCCTGACCTTGCCGACGGTGACCGCCGATTGGCTGCAAGCCTATGCCCGTGGTTTGAACCGCATGGCGCAAAACTGCAGTGTGGCGTTGGTCGGCGGCGACACGACGCGCGGGCCGTTGAGCCTCACAGTCACCGTGTTCGGTCGCGTCCCGGCCGGCCAGGCCCTGACCCGCAGTGGCGCGCAGCCAGGCGATCTGTTGTGTGTCGGCGGTGAGCTGGGCAATGCCGCCGGCGCCTTGCCGCTGGTGCTTGGCCAGCGTGACGCCGAGCCGCACATCGCCCAGCCGCTGCTCGATCACTACTGGTCGCCGCAACCGCAACTGGCCCTCGGTCAGGCCTTGCGGGGCAAGGCCACTTCGGCGCTGGATATCTCCGATGGCCTGCTCGCCGATTGCGGTCATATCGCACTGGCCTCGAAGGTTCGCCTCGAAGTCGAGCGCGAACGCGTGCCGTTGTCGGACGCGCTGGTGGCGTTTCTTGGTCAGCGCGGTGCCGAACGTGCAGCGTTGAGCGGTGGCGATGATTACGTGCTGGCCTTTACCCTGCCGTCCGTCGAATTGCCGGCGCTGCTGGCCGATGGCTGGCCGATCCATGTGATCGGGCGTGTGGCCGAGGGGCAGGGCGTGGTGCTGCTGGACCGCGAAGGGCATGACATCACCCCGCAAATCCGGGGTTATCAACATTTTCAGGAGTCACCGTGACAGATCACCCGAAACAGGTTCCCGGCGAATTCGTTCCGCCGTCGGTCTGGCGCAACCCCTGGCATTTCATTGCGTTCGGCTTCGGTTCCGGCACCTTGCCGAAAGCGCCGGGCACGTGGGGCTCGTTAGTTGCGCTACCCTTTATTCCGTTGTGGCAGATGTTGCCCGACTGGGGCTACTGGCTGATGCTCGGGATCACCATGCTGTTCGGCTTCTGGCTGTGCGGCAAGGTGGCCGACGATCTGCGGGTGCACGACCACGAGGGTATCGTCTGGGACGAGATGGTCGGGATGTGGATTACCCTGTGGCTGGTGCCGGAAGGCTGGTACTGGCTGCTCGCCGGGTTCCTGATGTTCCGCTTCTTCGACATCCTCAAGCCGTGGCCGATCCGCTGGATCGACCGGCATGTGCACGGCGGCGTCGGCATCATGCTCGACGACGTGCTGGCGGGCGTGTTCGCCTGGCTGGCGATGCAGGGTCTGGTGTGGATTTTCGCCTGATTTCAAGGCGTGGATGAGGGACACAGGGATGGCTCGACGCTGGTTGGCGATTCTGGTTTTCACCTTGCTCGGTGCGACGGCCCTGGCACAGGAGGCGCCGCCGTCGGTCATTCACCTGGCCAGTGAAGACTGGGAAGACTACACCGCCGCCGACGGCCACGGCCTGGGCTGGGACGTCCTGCGCAAGGTGTTCGAACCGGCCGGCGTGACTCTGGATATCCGCACCGTGCCATACACCCGCTCGGTGGGGCTGGTGCAACTGAAGGAAGTCGACGCACTGGTCGGCTCCTATCGCGGTGAGGCCGAGCAGGTTCTGTATCCCAAATGGAACTTCGATTCCGATCACATCTACGCGCTGGGCCTGGCCAGCAATCCGGCACCGACCGAGGCCACCCTCGGCAAATACCGGCTGGCCTGGGTGCGGGGTTATCGATACGAGACCTACCTGCCGAACATCAAGCGCTACAACCAGATCGAACGCCGCACCGGGATCCTGTCGATGCTCAAACAGGGGCGGGCGGATTACTACATCGACGCCCTGACGGAAATCGAAGCGGTGCTGAGAAATGCCGCCGACCCTTCGCAATACCGTTATTCGCATCTGGCTGAGTTGCCGCTGTACCTCGGCTTCGCCGACACCCCTCAGGCCCGTGCGCTGATGTCGATCTACGACCAGCGCATGGATCAACTGGTGAAAAGCGGCGAACTGAAGCCCATCTTCGAACGCTGGAAACAGCCGTATCCGTTCGACCGGGGGCAATGACGGCTGGCCAGTCATCAAACTTTTTGATCGTTATGGCCGATAATTCAGCCTAAGCGTCTGCCGGAACCTGCTGTTACAATGCCGCCCAGCGAATCTCGGACTTTTTAGATCAGGAGCACACCGGTGCCTGTCGTTTTTGTCGCCGCTTCCAAGCTGCCAACGCCTTTTGCGCAATTCACCATGCACGGTTTTCTCGATGAAGCCACCGGCCGCGAGCACGTCGTGCTGAGCCTGGGTGAGATTGCCGACGGTGCCCCGGTACTCGGCCGGTTGCACTCCGAATGTCTGACCGGCGATGCCTTGTTCAGCCAGCGTTGCGACTGCGGCTCGCAACTGGAAGCTGCCCTCAAGGCGATCGCCCGTGAAGGCCGTGGCGTGTTGCTGTACCTGCGTCAGGAAGGTCGTGGCATTGGCCTGCTGAACAAGATCCGCGCCTACGAATTGCAGGACGGCGGCGCCGACACCGTTGAAGCCAACGAGCGTCTGGGCTTTGCCGCCGACCAGCGTGACTACGCCATGTGCCTGCCGATGCTTGAGCATCTGGGTGTGAAATCCCTGCGCCTGATGACCAACAACCCGCGCAAGGTCAAAGCCCTGACCGACATGAACATCGTCGTCGCCGAGCGCGTACCGCTGCACACCGGCCACAACCCGCACAACAAACTCTACCTGGCGACCAAGGCCAGCAAGCTCGACCACATGATGGGCAATGAACATCAGGGCGAGGTAGACCGGGCGTGACCCGCGGTCAGGTGCGCCGCCGCCTGTCGGTCGCCTGGTGGAAATACCTGGCGCTGGCACTGGTGCCGCTGTTCGTGCTCAACGCGGTGTTCGGCGAGAGCGAAGCGATCATGCCGGTGCTGGCGATGCCGTTGTTCATTGCCGGCGTGGCCTCGATGTTTGTCAGCCTGAAGTTCTTCGGCCGCTACAAACATGCGCTGATCGCCACACAAAAAGCCCTCGATACCCCGGATGAACCCGCTGCGTGGATTGCCCTCGCGGCTCGTCGGCGCACGGCGTTTCTCGCGGCGGGATTACCGGCGTGGATTGGCGCACTGGCGGTGTTCGTCGGCCTGGAGGCCGTGCCGCTGATGCTGCTGGCGCTGTCCACGGCGGTGCTGTTCTACCTCTACCGTATCCCGCGTCAGCTCGGTTGATGCGTCGTCTCTGGCTGGCGGTTCTGCTGCTGGCCGTCAGCAGCGAAGCCCTGGCCGCCCTGCGGGTGGTCAGTCTCGCGCCATCCCTGTCTGAAATCGTTGTGGAGCTGAATTCGGCCGATCTGCTGGTGGGCGTGCTGGATGCCGGTGACCGGCCGTCCGCGATCAAGGATGTGCCTTCGGTGGGCCGTTATGGCCAGCTCGACATGGAGCGGCTGCTCAGTCTCAAACCTGACTTGTTGCTGTTGTGGCCCGGCAGCGTCGGCCCGGCCCAGCGCGATCAGCTCAAGCGCCTGAACATCCCGACCTTCGTTGCCGAACCCCACAGTTTCGAGCAGTTGACCACGCAGATCGAAGCCATCGCTGCGCAGCTCGGTCGTCCTGAACGCGGGGTTGAGCGGGCGGCCGAGCTGCGACTGAAACTCGATGAGCTGCGTCAGCGCTATCGACGGGAAACGCCGCTACGGGTGTTCTATCAAGTCTGGGACAAGCCGCTGTACACCGTCGGCGGCGGGCAGATCATCAGCGATGCGCTTGAAGTGTGCGGCGCACGCAATGTGTTCGCCGACCTGACGCTGCCGGCGCCGCAGGTGAGCATCGAAGCCGTTTTACAGCGTGATCCCGAGGTGATTCTGGCCGGCGATCAGCCACAACTGGATGCGTGGAGTGCCTGGCCGCAGGTGGCGGCGGTGAAGCACAGGCAACTGCTGTTGGTCACCGATAAAGGTCTGGAGCGTCCAAGCGGGCAGATGATCGAGGCGACGGCCAAGCTCTGCCAACTGATTGCGCCAGACCGCTGACCGCTAGAGCTGCGGCGTCCAGGTCACGCCGAACATGAATGCCCGGCCTTCCTCACGATAGCCATACTGACTGCCGTCATGGCTGTACAGCGCCCGGCTGTAACCCTTGTCCAGCAAGTTATCCACCTTGAAATCCAGCTTGATCTCACGGTTCAGCGCCCAGCTGCTGCGCAGTCCGAGCAACGCATAACCACCCAATGGCTGCTGATTGTTCAGGTCGTCATAACTGCTGCTGACGGCCTGCCAACTGGCGCCGAGGCCGAGGCGATCGAACTGCCGATCCAGATCCCAGCTCAAGGTACGACGGGCACGGCGCGCCAGGGTGTGGCCGGTGTCACGGTCGCGGGGATCGATGATTGCCACGCCGAGGTTGCTCTGCCAACCCAGCAGTTCTTGTTTCAGGGCTGCTTCGAAGCCGTTGATCCGCGCCGAGGCGACGTTTTCCGGGCGTGAGTTGCTGCCGAAGATGATCGCGTCTTGCAGATCGGTCCGATACAGCGACGCTTCGAGGCGGCTGCTGTCGCTCAACTGGCTGCGCCATTGCAGCTCGTAGCTTTTCGAAGTTTCCGGTTTCAGGTTCGGGTTGCTGAAGTCCGGGTAATACAGGTCATTGAAGGTTGGCGCGCGGAAGCCTTCGCTGTAGCTGAGCAACAGATCGTTGTCCGGGTTGACCGGCAACGTCAGCGTGCCGCTCCAGCTGTTCTGGCCACCGAACTGCTGGTTGTCGTCACGGCGCAGGCCCAGCTCAGTGGAGAAACTGTCGGCCTGGAAGCGATGCTGGACGAACGCGGCGCGGTTCCAGCGGCTGTCTTCGTCGAACGCGGTACTGCTGTTGACCCGGTCTTCGTACCAGTCGCCGCCGAGGATCAGGCTGTTGCGTGCATCGAGGGTCAGGTCGTTCTGCCAGGTCACCGAGTCGCGGTAGGTGTTGAACACCGAGCGTTCGTCACTGAGCTTGTCGAGGGACTTGTCGCGGTTTTCGCTGTGGCCAAGCTCCAGGCGCGACTTCCAGCGCTCGTTGATCCGCGCATCGATGTAGCTGCTGAAACTGCTGACAGCGAAATCGCTGTAGGGCTGTTGCTGGACGGAGTCGAAGGTGACCGGGTCAAAGCGCCCGAACGGGTTGTCGAACTCGCTTTTGCCACGGTTATCCAGCAGGTTGGCGCCGACTTCGATGTCATCGGTCAGCGCATGGCTGAGGCTCAGGCTGATGGATTTGTTGCGGTACGCATCGTGATCGCTGTCGCTGGGATAGGACTCGCGGGTGCGGTCGATCCCCGCGGTTTCATCGAGGCTGGCACCGAGGTTGAAGCGGGTTTTCTCATCGCCACCGGATAGGCCGACACTGCGCTCCCAGGTCTGGTTGCTGCCGAAACCGACATGCATTCGCGGCTGCAAGCCTTGCTCAGCGCCGCGCCGGGTGAAGATCTGAATCACCCCGCCAATCGCATCGCTGCCGTAGATCACCGAACGCGAACCGCGCAGCACTTCGACGCGTTCGATCTGCTCGATGTTGAGGTGTTGCAGGTTGCTGTCGCCGGACGTCGAGTTGCCGATGCGCTGGCCGTCGACCAGCACCAGGCTCTGTGCCGATTGCGTGCCGCGAATGTAGATCCCCGGCAGACTGCCGCGCCCGCCGGTTTGTGCCACTTGCACGCCGGGCACCCGTTGCAGCAGATCGGTGACGCTGCTCGGTTGCAGGCGCTCGATGTCTTCGCGGGTGAATACGGTGTTGGCGGCGCTGCTGTCGTTGCGCGCTTCCACCTGACGGTTGGCGCTGATCAGCACGTCCGGCAGCTTCAGGGCCTGATCGCGTTCGAAGGTGTCGGCGAGGGCGTTGGTGGTGGGCAGCAGCAGGAGGGGCAGGGCGAGACGCGAGAGGTTCATCGGAGTCCGTTGGTACATAAAGCGAATTGAATTTTGAAAGCTGCACAAACCACTGTGGGAGCGAGCTTGCTCGCGAATGCGGTGTGTCAGTCAAGAATGAGTCGACTGACTGTCCGTCTTCGCGAGCAAGCTCGCTCCCACAGGGTTATTCACAGGTCTGGCGATTAGCGGTTAAGCAGCTCCAGACGCTCTCGCACCGCCGCTTCGATCCCGGCCTCGTCCAACCCGCACTCGGCCAGCATCTGCGCCGGTTTGGCGTGCTCGACGTAAATGTCCGGCAAGCCAAGGTGCAGCACCGACTTGAGAATGTTCTCGCGGGCGAGGAATTCGCTGACCGCGCCACCGGCGCCGCCCATGATCGCGTTCTCTTCGATGGTCACCAGCAGCTCATGGCTGTTGGCAATTTCGCGCACCAGCGCTTCGTCCATCGGTTTGACGAAACGCATGTCGACCACGGTGGCGTCCAGGGTTTCAGCGACGTTCAGCGCTTCGGCCAGCTGCACGCCGAACACCAGCAGGGCAACCTTGCTGCCCTGACGACGAACCACACCCTTGCCGATCTCAATCGGTTCGAGGTCTTTCTCGATGGTCGCGTTCGGGCCGGTGCCGCGCGGGTAACGCACCGCCGCCGGGCCGTTGTACAGGTGACCGGTAGTGAGCATCTTGCGCAGTTCGTTTTCATCGCTCGGGGTCATGATGACCATGCCCGGGATGCAGCGCAGGAACGACAGGTCGAAGCTGCCGGCGTGGGTCGGGCCGTCTTCGCCCACCAGACCGGCGCGGTCGATGGCGAACAGCACGTCGAGGTTCTGCACCGCGACGTCATGCACCAGTTGGTCGTAACCGCGTTGCAGGAATGTCGAGTAGATCGCCACCACCGGTTTCGCGCCTTCGCAGGCCATGCCGGCCGCGAGGGTCACGGCGTGCTGCTCGGCAATCGCCACGTCGAAGTAACGCAGCGGGAAACGTTCGCTGAACGCCACCAGGTCCGAGCCTTCCTTCATCGCCGGGGTGATGCCCACCAGGCGCGGGTCGGCAGCGGCCATGTCGCACAGCCATTCACCGAATACGCCGGAGTACTTCGGCCCGCCAGCCTTCTTCGGCGCAGCGGCCGGGGCGTCCAGCGGCTCGAGTTTGGTGATGGCGTGGTAACCGATCGGATCGACTTCCGCCGGGGCGAAGCCTTTGCCTTTCTTGGTGACGATGTGCAGGAACTGCGGGCCCTTCAGATCGCGCATGTTGCGCAGGGTGGCGATCAGGGTCGGCAGGTCGTGGCCGTCGATCGGGCCGATGTAGTTCCAGCCCAGCTCTTCGAACAGGGTGCCGGGAACCAGCATGCCTTTTGCGTATTCTTCGGTACGACGGGCGATTTCCCAGGCGCCGGGCAGGCGCGACAGCACTTTCTTGCTGCCTTCGCGCATGCTCGCGTAGGTGCGGCTGGAAAGAATCTTCGCCAGATAGTTCGACAGACCGCCGACGTTGCGCGAGATCGACATGTCGTTGTCGTTGAGGATCACCAGCATGTTGGCGTTCACTTCCGGCGCATGGTTCAGCGCCTCGAAGGCCATGCCGGCGGTCAGCGCGCCGTCGCCGATCACCGCAATCGCCTTGCGATCGCTGTTCTGCAGGCGGGCGGCGATGGCCATGCCCAGCGCGGCACTGATCGAGGTGCTGGAGTGGCCGACGCCAAAGGTGTCGTACTCGCTCTCGGAGCGACGCGGGAAGGCGGCGATGCCGTCCTTCTGGCGCAGGGTTTCCATGCGCTCGCGGCGACCGGTGAGGATCTTGTGCGGATAAGCCTGATGACCAACGTCCCACACCAGCCGGTCATCCGGGGTGTCGAAGACGTAATGCAACGCGATGGTCAGCTCGATGACGCCCAGGCCGGCACCGAAATGCCCACCGGTCTGGCCGACCGTGTAGAGCAATTCCAGGCGCAACTCATCAGCCAGGGTTTCCAGCTCGGCTTCGCCTAACCGGCGCAGGCCGTCCGGCGTGTTCGCGCGGTCGAGCAGGGGCGTGGTCGGGCGCTTGCGGGGAATCTCATGGAACGTCGTGGGCATCAGGCGAATCGTTATAGGTATAAAAGATGCGGCAGTTTACCTGATGCATCGTCCCCTGCCCACGCGTTGGTCTTTTTTGGCTGATCAGCCTTTAGTTGCGGCGGTCGACGATATACCGGGCCAGATCACGCAACGGCTCGGCCGCCGCGTCAAACGGTCGCAGCGCGTGCAGGGCCTGATCGCGCAGTTCCAGGGCGTAAGCCTTGGCAGCTTCGAGGCCGAGCAGGGCCGGGTAAGTCGGCTTGTCGCGGGCAATGTCCGCGCCTTGGCGTTTGCCGAGGGTTTCGGTATCGCTTTCGACGTCGAGGATATCGTCCTGCACCTGGAACGCCAGGCCGATGGCCTGTGCATAACTTTGCAGGGCCTTGAGTTCATCCTTCTCGGCGCGGCCGCTGGCCAGGGCGCCGAGTTTGACGCTGACTTCGATCAGCGCGCCGGTCTTGTGCCGGTGCATCTGTTCGAGGGCTTTCTGATCGAGCTTCAAACCGACCGAACCGAGATCAATGGCCTGGCCGCCGACCATGCCGGCCGGGCCTGCCGCGTGCGCCAGCGCCGTGACCTGTTGCAGGCGGATATCCGCGCTCAGGTCACTCAGGCGCGGGTCGAGCAGGGCGCTGAATGCCAGGCTTTGCAAACCGTCGCCGGCGAGGATCGCGCAGGCTTCATCGAATTTCTTGTGGGTGGTCGGCTGGCCGCGACGCAGATCGTCGTCGTCCATCGCCGGCAAATCGTCGTGTACCAGCGAGTAGGCGTGGATCAACTCCACTGCACTCGCCGCACCGTTGGCCTGCTCGGCCTTGCCGCCGAGGGCTTCGCACGCGGCGTAAGCCAGCAGCGGGCGCACGCGTTTGCCGCCGTTCATCACGCTGTAGCGCATCGCTTCGTACAGCCGCGCCAGTTCCGGCAGCGGTGCGTTGAACAAGGTTTCCAGTGCCGCATTGACCCGCGCCTGGCTGGTCGCCGAATACGCCGCGATCATTCTGGCTGGTCCGCGTCGAAGGGTTCCTCGGCCAGCTCGCCATCGCGCTCCAGCAACACCTGGACCTTCTGCTCGGCCTGGGCCAGCGCTGCCTGGCAGTCACGGGTCAGACCGATGCCCTGCTCGAAAGCGGTCAGCGAGTCTTCCAGGGACAATTCACCGTTCTCCAGACGCTCGACCAGCGTTTGCAGGTCAGCGAGGGACTGTTCGAAATCCAGTGCAGCTTTTTTGCGGGCCATGGCGGCTAATTCCGGTTGACGTTAAACCGGCGCGACACTAGCAGATAGGGGGTTTATGGGCAAATGAGCGGGCCGACGGACAAGGGTGTCAGTCGGTCGAGTCACCCGGATATTGAATCTGATACCGAGTGCTCCGCCCCCCGCCCGGAAGACGTTGCAGACAACCCTTCTCCAGCAGTTCCGCCAGATGTCGGGTCGCGGTGGCTTTGGAGACCTTGGCCACACTCTGGTATTGCGCCGCACTGATACCGTGCTCGAAACCGCGCTCACCACCGTCGAGCAAGCGATTGAGCACTTTAATCTGCTCCACCGAAAGCCCGGATTCCCGGTGCGCCTGCCAGAAGCGTGATTTTCCCAACACACTTTCAATCCGCGCGATGGCCTGCTGCAGGCTGCGCAGCAAGGTTTGCAGGAACCATGTGAGCCAGTCGGTAATGTCCAGCGTGGCTTTCTGGCTCGATTCGAGAATCCGGTAATAGCCCGCACGATCATCGAGGATGCTGGCGGACATCGCATAAAAACGAATCGCTTGCGCTTCGTCCTGTGCCAGTGCCAGATCGGTAAGGGTGCGAGTCAGGCGCCCATTGCCGTCGTCGAATGGATGCAAGGTGACGAACCAGAAGTGTGCGATGCCGGCTCGCAGCAAAGGATCGAGGCCTGCCTGATGCCGGCTGGCGTCGAACCACTTGAGAAAACTGTCGAGTTGTCGCTCAAGGCCTTGTCGCGGTGGCGCCTCGAAGTGCACGGTCGGACGGTCGATTCGCCCTGAAACCACCTGCATCGGCTCATCGCCGCGTAATGCGCCGACATTGATTGCACGCGATAAGAAGCCACTCTCCGGTTCTGGAAACAGCCATGAATGCCATTCCAGCAATCGTTCCAGTGTCAGCGGTTCGGCAAAGCGTTGAGTGGCATCGAGCATCAGTTGCGCGAGCCCCTCGCTGCGCTTGCTGACGTTGTCGCCATCCGGTGATTCCAGCCCCAGGCGTCGTGCCAGTGAAGAACGCACGGATTCAACATTCAATTGTTCCCCCTCGATGGCCGAGGAGGTCACGATGTTTTGCAGCAACGCGTCCAGCTCAGTCTGAGCGCTCAGTGAATTGCCCACTGATCCTGCCATGCCCATCAATTGTCCCTGCGCCTGAACGCATTCGCGCAACAGCGCAGTGAGACGCTCTGCCTGCCAGTTGAAGTCGGGCCAGTCGGGCTGCTGCCAGATCCAGTGAGTTGCCATGAAATGCCGTTCCTGAGTGCGTGAGCCGAATAGAAACGCTATTCGGCTCATTTGGTGAGCCGAATATGACGCCTATTCGGCTCATCGTCCACCCGAGGGCGTGATTCCCACCGCATTTCAAGATGTATCCGATTGTTAAAAAACTGCCGAATCGCTAACCTTCGCGCCTTCTACGACCCGACAGTCACGGGTCTTTCAGACGAAACGCAGTTTTCACCGCTGTGAAGTACCGAGGATCGGGTGCAAGGTTTCGTTCAGGCATGGCAGGAGGCATTACATGCGTTCACTTCTTTTGCTGCTGATCGGCCTGGCCTGCGCGCCGGCGCTGTGGGCCGCGCCGACTGCCGAGATGTCGGAACCGGTGGGCGGCTGGCGCTACAACGGCTTGCTCGACCGCAGCGAAAACCCGCAAGTCGCCTATCCCACGCCGCCGATCGATCGCGGCATCCAGCGCAATCGTACGATGATCCAGGGCCAGCTCAAGGCCATCGGCAATCAGCGCGGGCCGCACACCCTGGCGGTCAATGGCAATCCGCTGAACCTGTACACCGACGACGATGGGCGTTTCGCCCGGCCCTATGCATTCGGCGCCGGCTCCAACAGCGTCGAAGTACGCAGTGCCGAAGGCCAGTCGCTCAAGCGCGTGCAGTTCTACGAAGCGAACAACCTGCGCACACCGGCGCGGATTCGCGTGGTGCTCGGCTGGGACGATCCCAAGGCCGAACTCGACCTGCACATCATTACCCCGGACGGCCAGCACGCGTTTTTCGCCCACACGGCGTTGACCAACGGCGGCGGTCTGGACCCGGACGGCGTCGACGGCCCCGGCCCGGAAATGTTCACCATGACCGCACCGCTGCATGGCACCTATCTGGTTTACGTCAACTATTGGGGCAACTTCGGCGACGGCGGCTATAACTTCGAGGAGGCCAGCAACCAGAACGAGGTCATCACCTCGCAGATCACGCTGGTGCTCAACGAAAACACCGTCGACGAAAAACGCGAAACGTTCATCGTGCCCCTGCGGGCCATCGGTGATCTGCTGCTGGTCAAGACTTTCAACTATTAAGCATCCCGCACCACGGATGAACTGCCGAGCTTTGGGAACATGAGCGAGAAGATGAGCGAAAACACTGAGACTCCGGCGACCGCCGCACCCACCGCCAAACCTTCCCGGCGCTGGCCGTTGCTGGTGGCCGGGCTGTGCCTGGTGGCCGGCGTGGCGGGCGGGCTCGGCTGGCTGATGCACAAGCCCAAGCTACCGGCGGCGGCACTGGCCAGCGACAAGCTCGGCTTGAGTCGTCCGGACGCGCTGCTGGAAACCCGCTCCCTGAGCCAGTTGCCCAAGGATCTGCTGACGGTGCCGTTCCTCAAGGCCACGCTCACCGAGGATTTCGTCTTCTATTACGAAACCCACGCCGACCGCCTCGGGTTGATCGGCAGTCTGCGGCGGATCATCTACGAACATGACCTGAAGCTGCAGGACAGCCTGATCGAGCAACTCTTCGATCAACCGGCAGACGTGGCGCTGTGGCGCGGCGCCGATGGTCGCCTGAAGGATTTTCTGCTGGTGATGGATCGCGGCGGGCTGGCCAAGCTGCTGGAACCGCTGGCGAAAGTGGCGCTGGATGATTCGCAACTGAGCGTCTTCAGCACCCTGAAAGTCGGCAGCGATGAAGTGTCGCTGTATCAACTGACCTACAACGCCAGCAAATCCCTGTTGTTCGCTTCCCGTGGCGACAAGCTGGTAGTGCTGTCGAATCCGGCCAAGTTCTACGACCCGGAAAGTGGTGCTTCCGAAGAGTCCGGCCATGTTTCGCCGCAAGCGCTGGCTGCGCTGCTCAACGGTGAAAAACTGTTCCCCGAAGCGTTCGGGTTACCGGCCAGGACGCCTGAAACCAAACAGCGTCTGTCGGTCAACTCCAGCGTCCTGGCCATGGGTTACCAGCGCTTCATCCCGAACTTCGCCGGCCTGCGCTTCGACATGGACGACAAAGGCTGGCACAGCTTCCTGGCCATGGATGAACTGGACAACCAGCCGGACTTCGATTTCAAACCGGTCTGGCAAGCCATGCCGCTGGGCGCCAGCGCCTGCGTGACTTTGCCGGTGGCCGCCGAACCGCAGAAACCGTTGCTGGTGAAACTCGGCGCCGAGGAAGCGGTGGCACAGAAACTCACCGAGCATGTGGCCGGCGCGGCGGGCCTGTGCTGGTACGCCGATTCGCGGCTGTACACGCCGTTGCTGGTGGCCAGTCTGAAGGACGAGGACAGCGGCAAGCTCGACGCTGATATCGGCACGCTGTTCGATTCGATGGTCGGCGCCTACGAAAGCAAGGTCGACGACCATGCGTTCCCGGTGGTCGAGAAACAGGAAGGCCAGAGCCACCTCTGGCAGCGTCAGGTCAGCTCCAACTTCGGCCCGTACGCGGCCAAGGATGCCGAGAACCCGGACGCGATCACCGGCCGTGCCTTCATGAAAGTCAGCCTCGCGCGCCACGGCTCGACACTGCTGTTTTCCCTCGACGACAAACTGGTCGACAAGGCCCTCGGCACCCTCGACAAACGCTTCCCGCCGATGGCCGATGTGTTGCCGAAGGACGTGCTGATGCCGATCTACTTCGGCCCGGACTCGATGGCGCAACTGATGCAGCAGGAAACCCTCGACAGCCTGCCCCAGGACATGGAACCGGTGTTCTACAACGCCGCGCAAACCTACCTGATCCCGAAACTGCGCACCCTCGGCGGCATGGGCAAATACGCCCTGACCTTGCCGGAAGGCAGTGAGCCCGACGGCCACTGGCAATGGCTGCCGCTGGAGTGGAAAGCGCTGTGACGGCACTGATCCGCAGCCTCGGCTTGCTTGCGCTGCTACTGAGCGCGGGCGCCCGAGCGGTCGAAGCGCCGGCCCTTGATCCTGCGCAGTCCCAGGTCTTTCGTGCCTGGTTCGTGCGCATTGCTCAGGAGCAGTTGAGCAAAGGCCCGAGTCCGCGCTGGTATCAGCAGGACTGCGCCGGACTGGTGCGGTTTGCCGCCAACGAAGCGCTGAAAGTCCATGATGACAAATGGCTGCGCAGCAATGGCGTGTCCAATCGCTACCTGCCGCCGGAGCTGGCGTTGAGCGACGAGCAACGCAAGTTCGCCCAGCAATGGCAGCAGGGCGGCGGCAAGATCGGGCCTTACGTCAACGCGATCAAACTGATTCAGTTCAACAGCCATCTGATCGGCCGCGATGTGTCCCAGGCACGGCCCGGCGATCTGATGTTTTTCGATCAGGGCGACGACCAGCACCTGATGATCTGGATGGGCCGCTACATCGCCTATCACACCGGCACGACTACCCCAACCGACAACGGCATGCGTTCGGCAAGCCTGCAGCAACTCATGACATGGAAGGACACCCGATGGATACCCGACGCAGCCAACCCCAACTTCATCGGCGTCTATCGACTGAACTTTCTCTCCCAATGACCGGTGCCCGCATGCTGCGTTTACTGCCTTTTCTGTTGCTGTTAGCCCTGCCGTTTTCGGCGGTGAATGCCGAAGACTCCGTCGAGCCAAGCGGCTACACGCCGGTGTCCGGTGAAAGCTTCTTCCTGCTGGCCGACAGCAGTTTCGCCAGCGACGAGCAGGCGGTGGTACGTCTCGAAGCACCGGGCCGTGACTACCGCCGTTTCCGCATGGAACCGTACGGCGGCGCCGACATCCGCGTGTACAAGATCGACAAGCCGCTGGACTTCCTCAAGCGCCAGAAGAACCTGCACCGGGTGGTCAGCGACGGCCAGTTCAAGGGCGAAGGCCTGTCGAACACCCTCGCGTACCTGTGGGACAACTGGTATCGCAAATCCCGTCGGGTGATGCAGCGTGCGTTCTCCTACGAGTCGCGTCAGCAAGTCACCGAGGAAGTGCCGGAACTGAAGATGGGCAATGCCATCGCCGCGCCGACGCCTTACGACGCGCAGCCGCAATTCGCCCTGATTCCGGGCCTGCCGGTGGTCAGCCAGTTTCGTTATCCACTGTGGCAGGCCAAGCCGATCCAGCCACCGGCCGGGGTCAATCTGGCCGGGTCTTCCAGCGAGTTCGTCAGCGTCGCGCCGGGTAACGTGTACATCCCGCTGGGCAACCTGAAACCGGGCCTGTACCTGGTTGAAGCGCTGATCGGCAAGTACCGCGCGACCACCATGGTCTTCGTTTCCAACACCGTCGCGGTGAGCAAGATAGCCGGTGATGAATTGCTGGTGTGGGCCGCGCGCAAACACGAAGGTAGCTCGGTGCCGAAGGTCAATGTGCTGTGGACCGACGGCCTCGGCGTAATGAGCAGCGGCGCCACCGACACCGACGGTCTGTTGCGCCTGAAGCACGTCAGCCCGGAGCGTTCGTTCGTCATCGGCGAGGACGAAGAGGGCGGCGTGTTCGTCTCGGAAAATTTCTATTACGACAGCGAAATCTACGACACCAAACTCTATGCCTTCACCGACCGGCCGCTGTATCGCCCGGGCGATTGGGTGTCGCTGAAAATCGTCGGACGCGAATTCAAGAACGCCCGGGATTCGGTGTTGCCGGGCGCGGCGGATGTCAACGTCAGCGTGCTCGATGCCACCGGCACCGAGTTGCAGCGTCTCGACCTGAAGCTCGATTCCAAGTCCGGCACCCAGGGCCGCTTCCAGTTGCCGGACAACGCGGTGGCCGGTGGTTACGAGCTGCGTTTCAACTACAAGGATCAGGCCTACAGCAGCGCGTTCCGGGTGGCGGAGTACATCAAGCCGCACTTCGAAATCTCGCTGAATCTGGCCAAACAGGATTACCGCACCGGCGAAGCGGTGAAGGGCAGCCTGGTGCTGCTGTACCCGGATGGCAAACCGGTGGCCAACGCCAAGCTGACCCTGAGCCTGCGGGCCCAGCAACTGTCGATGGTCGACAACGAGCTGCAATACCTCGGGCAATTCCCGGTGGAACTGACCAGCACCGAACTGACCACCGACAGCAAAGGCAACGCGACCCTCGACCTGCCGGCCGCCGACAAACCGAGCCGCTACATGCTCACCGTGTTCGCCAGCGATGGCGCGGCGTATCGGGTCAAGACCACCAAGGAAATCCTCATCGACCGGGGCGCCGCCAGTTTCCGTCTGACTGCGCCGCAGCGTTTCAGCGCGGTCGGTGACAAGGTTGTATTCAGCTACGCCAACGAGGGCGGCAGCGTGCAGGCTCAGGCCGTTGTGCCGAGCAGCTACAGCTGGGTGCGTCTGGAAGACCAGACCACCGGCGAAGGCAAACTGGCGGCGAAAGACAAAGGTTTCAGCGTGACGTTCGATCGTCCGGGGACCTACAACCTGTCGCTGACGGATCAGTTCGGCCGGGTGCTCGGTGGCACCGGTCATTCGGTCACCGGCGACGGCGTCAAGGCCGTGCCGGGCACCGTGGAAATCGTCCTCGACAAACCGGAGTACAAGGCCGGCGACGAAGCATTGGCGCTGATCACCTTCCCGGAGCCGGTCAGCGATGCACTGCTGTCGCTGGAGCGCGACAAGGTTGAAGCCACAGCGCTGCTGGCCAAGGGCGGCGACTGGCTGAAACTGGAAAAACTCAGCGACACCCAATACCGCGCTCGCATCCCGGTGAAGGACAACTTTGCGCCGAACCTGACGTTCTCGGTGCTGTACACCAAGGGCGGTCAGTACAGCTTCCAGAACGCCGGGATCAAGGTCGTCGCGCCGCAGATCGACGTGGCGATCAAGACTGACAAAGAGACCTATCAGCCGGGCGATACCGTGACAGTCGACCTGACCACGCAGTTCGCCGGCAAGGCTGTGCCGGCGCACCTGACGGTCAGTGTCGTGGATGAAATGGTCTACGCGCTGCAACCGGAAGTCGCGCCGACCATCGACCAGTTCTTCTACCACCCGCGCCGCAACAACGTGCGCACCAGCGCCAGCCTGTCGTTCATCAGCTACGACGTGGCATTGCCGGGCAGCCCTGGCGCGCCGGGCAAGGCCAATCGCAGCGAGCGCGGGGTGAAAGTGCTGGAGCGGCCGCGTCGCGAAGACGTCGACACCGCTGCGTGGCAGCCGGAGTTGTTGACCGATGCCGACGGCAAGACCCGTTTCACCTTCAAGATGCCGGACTCGCTGACCCGCTGGCGCATCACCGCGCGAGCGATTGCCGATGACGGTCAGGTCGGGCAGAAGAAGCAGTTCGTCCGCTCGGAAAAACCGCTGTACCTGAAGTGGAGCGGGCCGAGCAAATTCCGCAAGGGCGATCAGCCGCAACTCGGCGTGTTCGCCTTCAGCCAGGCCGAGAAACCGGTGAAGGCTGAACTGGTGACGCACTACGCCGGCGCCGAACAGCGCCTGCCGGTGACCCTCAACAACGGCATCAACTACCTGCCGCTGCCGGCCTTCGCCTTGGCAACCGGCGAATGGACAGCCGAACTGGTGCAGGACGGCAAAACCGCCGACGCCCTCGCGGTGCGCCTGACCGCGACCGGCGAAGGCTGGCAAGTGACGCAGACTCAAAGCCTCGACGTGGCCAGCGGCGACACGCCGTTGAGCCTGCCGGCGGACGCCACCGACATTCGCCTGCGTCTGGATGACAGCCCGCAAGCGCTGTTCCGTTCGGCCCTCGACGATCTGCTCAGCTATCCGTACGGCGGCGTCGAGCAGACCGCCAGTCGCTTGCTGCCGCTGAGCATCGCTTATCCGTCGCTGGCGTCGAGCCCGCAGATCCGCGACCGCCTGCGCCTGATCATGCAGAACAGCCGTCTGCGTCTGGTGCAAATGGCCGGGCCGTCGGCGAGCTTCACCTGGTGGGGCTTCGACGGCGAGCCGGATGCGTTCCTCACCGCTTACGCCTACTACGCCGACTGGAACGCCAGTCAGGTGCTGGAACTGACCCTGCCGCCGGAGCACTGGCAGCGGGTGCTGGAGGTCTACGCCAAGCAGGCGCCGAATACGCCATTGCTGCAACGGGCGCTGATTCTGTCGTTCGCCAAGCAGATGCATCTGCCGGTCAACACGCTGCTCAGCGGCTTGATGGACGATCTGGCCAAGGCCGGTGAGGGCAATGCCGCCAACCTGATGGACGACGGTGAAGACAGCCTGGTGATGAGCGATCCGGATTCGGCGCTCGGTCTGGCGGCGGCGCGGGTCTTGACCGCATCGCTGGCGACCCAGTCGAAAGTCGCTTTGCCGGATGCGTTCAATCGTCAGATCGGTGCTGCACAACAGCGTTTGGCTGTCAGCTCTCAACCGTTTGTCGAGGCGCTGAACCTGTCGCTGCAACCGTTCGATCAGACTCGTGCGACAGCACTGCTGCAACGCCTTTTGCCGCAGCAATCGACCCTCGAGCGTGCGCTGGCGCTGACCTGGCTGCAACGCAGTATTGCTCAGGCGTCGCCGACCATCGCGCTGGCACCGGGCGAAGGCTGGAAGAAAAACTACGGCGCGACCGGCGAGATGTATTGGACGTGGCAGGGTGCTGCGCCGGTACCGAGCGTGTTGTCGGTGTCGGGCACTCAGGAGCGCCCGTTGCGTGCGGCGCTGAGCTTCCAGACCCAGCAACCGGCGGTTGATCCGATGGCCGTGTCCATCACCCGTCGCCTGTCGCGTCTGGTGCCGGGTGACGAAGCCTTCACCTTCAAACTGGAGCCGGTCGGCACTAAACCGCTGTCCAGCGACAGCCTGTACCTGGACGAAGTGATCCTCACCAGCAAGGCACCGAAACCGCTGCGCTACGGCATGCTCGAAGTGCCGCTGCCGCCGGGCGCGGATGTCGAGCGCACCACCTGGGGCATCAAGTTGCAGGGCAAGGACGGCACCGAGCCGACCGCGCTGGAGAAAGCACGGTTCGAACCGGGTCAACTGGCCTACGCGGTGCCGGTGGATGCGCTGAGCGGTGAATTGCGTCTGCGGCATCTGGTGCGCTTCTCGCAGAAGGGCCAGTTCAACCTGCCACCGGTGCGTTTCACTCAGGTCTACGCACCGCAGCATCAGGCCCAGGAAGCGAAAGCCGCCCTCGGTCAGGTCACGGTCAACTGACATGAACCGGCCGCTGCTGTGGCTGATGCTGTGTGTGATTCCTGCGCTGGCGACGGCGCAGGATGAACCACTGCGCGTGGCCTACAAGGGCGAGTTGCTGTCGTTGAGCGCCACGCAACTGACCGCCCGCGAGCCGTTGCCTTCGTCGCTGGATACGCCGCTGGGCAGTCTGTGGAAAGTGTTCGTTTACGCGTGGCTGGTGGATACCGGCGCGCAAGAGCCGGCGTATGAATGCCGCGGGCAGTCGAAGGAAGAAGTCTATTGCTGCACGGCGGGCGGCAAGATCGAGCGTGATCAGGCGCTGGTGAAATCCTGCGGGCTGTATTTCGAGCCGGCGCGGTTGGGCATAACCGCTGGCGACTGGAAATCCTATTGGCAGGCGCGACAGGCGCCTTCGTGGTTGCTGGACCTGCCATCGATGCAACCGGCTACCCGGGTGTCCGTGGCTGACTTGCTGAAGGTTTTATCCTGGTTGCCGGCTCAGGATCAGCTGCGTCGTGTGCTGCTCGACGTGGTGCTGAACGCGGCGGACGGCAATGTCGTCGGTGAACTCGGCGGACGCTTGCGGGGGAAAACCTGGAGCTGGCTCGGCGATCAGGATCCGCAATCACGTCAGGGCGGTTTCGCTGGCTGGACGGCGGACGGCTCGCCGATCTGGGCCGGTGGCCGTGGCACCAGTCAGATGGTGCTGCGGCATTACGGTGCGGCGTTGGCGACAGTGCTGCCTGCTTCCTGGCCGGCGGACGCGGGGCGATGTGTCGAGGTCGGTCTGTTTTCGCGTTATCCGCTTGCCCGGGTTCTGGCCGGTGATCGGGTGGCGGATTCGGGCCCGTTGCAGGGCGATTACCGTGTCGAATTCGCCAACGGCAATGCGCTGGATATCCACAGCGACGGCGAACTGTTTCTGCTCAACGACAAGCTTGTGGCGCGGCTGGATCGTGAAGAGTACGTCGCTCGAGTTCTTGAGCGTGAAGCCAAACCGGAACCTGCCGAAGCGGCTAAGGCATTGGCCGTGGCGATACGCACGTATCTACTGCAAAACGCCACGCGCAATGGCGAATGTCTGAGCATCGACGACAGCAGCACCCGCCAGCGTGTCGCCCCGCGTCCTGCTTCCGCCGAATCGCGCAGCATCGCGGCGTGGACGTCGGATCTGGTGTTGGCCGGGAGCACCGTCACCTATCACTCCGATCAACCCGGCCCCGACAAACTGGCCTGGCAGCAAGCCGTCGAACAAGCCAACGCCGGCCAGCGCTACGACGCGATTCTGCTCCACGCCTATCCCCGTGCCAGCCTCAGCCGTTGGGACAACCCGATGGTGTCCTGCGAAGCGCTGCCCGCCGCGCAGGACTGGCTGCAGAAGCAGCGGCGTGGCTGGCGTCCGAAGCTGGAAAGCGAAACCGGCTACAACGAAGTCAGCACCTTCGCCGTCTGCAAACTCGCCTTCGGCCGGCCCTTCGTCGACCGCGAACGTCAGCGCATCTACGTGCGCGGCGTGCTGTCGTTGCAGGACCGCCTCGACCTGACTCACGAATACCTGCACCTGGCCTTTGAAGCACACCCCAACGGCCAGGATGAAAACTATATCGAAGGGCTCGCCCGTCACCTTTTGCTGGAATAGACCATGACACTCCGTTATCCACAGGTCTTGCTGTTGCTCTGCGCCCTCAATGCGTTGCCGACGGCGATGGCCGCCGACAGCGTCAAACTCGACACCCCGGTCGGCGGCTGGCGCACTGGTGCGCCCGAGGGCGAAGGTGAAAGCTTCCGCCAGACCGTCAACTACCCGGCCTCCTCGGTGAACACCCCGGTCGGCCAGGCCAACACCGCCCGTATCAGCGGTGAAATCAAGGCCACACCGAAAAGCAAAGAGCCCGGTCGGCTGATCGTCAACGGCGTCAGCATGCCGCTGAAAATCGACGACAGCGGCCGCTTCGACCGCCCGTTCTCCTTCCCCAAAGGCAGCAACAGCGTCGAAGTCCGCAGTCCCGACGGCCAGCAACGCCACCGCACCCAGTTCCTCAACGCCAACGGCAGCGCCACCCCGGCCAAACTGCGCGTGCTGCTGTCCTGGGACAGCGACGGCACCGACCTCGACCTGCACCTGATCACACCTGACGGCGCACACATCTGGTACGGCGACCGCGTCGCCCCCAACGGCGCGGCGCTGGACGTCGACGTGACCACCGGTTACGGCCCGGAAATCTTCGCCATGCCGGCGCCGATCAAGGGGCAATATCTGGTGTATGTGAACTACTTCGGAGGTGGCTATCGTGGGGATGATGAAGGTGGGGAAGAGGCGGTGCAGCCGCTGACCACCGCGCAGGTGACGGTGATTACCGAAGAAGGGACGCCGAGCGAGAAGATGGAAACGTTCGTTGTGCCGATGCGGGCGGTGGGGGAGTTGACGTTGGTGAAGTCGTTTAGTTATCCGTGATGGTAATTGGGCAGCAGGTTGCTGCCCAATTCCATTCAATCCCTCAGGCCGCTAATTCAGGTCGGAAGCTGCTGGTGGTCAGACGCTTGAGTGCAATATCAAGAGACTGATCATCGAACAGGTTGCTCTTGCGCGCCGCAGCACCGGAGCCACCGTCCCAGTGCTTCAGTGCTTCGCGCACGGCAGGAACATTCGCGCTGACGCCTTCCCGGTTCAGCAGCCAATCGACGGTCGCTAATAGCTCCATTCCAAATGGCGACTCAAATCCGTCAATCAACTCGGCAGTGCGTTCCAAGGCCTTGGAATATTCCTTGGCCTCAGTCTTGAGATAAGTCTGCAAAAAGGCTTTGCGTTCCTGATCAAACCAGATCACATCGCTTATTCCAGCGTCACTGATTCGCTTGTCACAGTGCAAATAGCTGCCATCAAGGTTATCGAGCAGATGTTCCAGGCGATTAGCGTATGGGCCGTATTTATGTGCGACAAACTTGAGGTTGAGCGGGTTTTCGGTGTCCGGAAGCTTCTCGATAGCGCGCTCAAGAAACCAGGCCAGTTTCTGGATTTCCAGCAGGCTGCATTCCATGCCCAACACCCAATAGCGTCGAACCAGTTCGGCGATAAGGGCACGAGCCGGTGTGAGTTTCTCTACACCGCTGCGCTTGGCGACATTCAAATATTGATTGGTAGGCTCGAACACCAGTACGTCGGCATCCAGATCACCCAAAACCTCAACGATTTGTTCGCGGACTTCAGGCCACTTCAATCCACCATTACCAGCACCTAGTGGCGGGACCGCGACGGACTTCACATCGTTCTCAATCAGAAAACGACGAAGGTCATGCAAACCTTCCGTTATCCAAGCCATCTGCGAAGGTGAACGCCAGTGACGTTTGGTCGGGAAATTGACGATCCAGCGAGGCCCATCAAGCTCGTTGGTGGCGGTCACGTGCATCTTGCCGGTTTCTACTTCATTGGCCTTGCACGCCGCTGCATAAAGACGATAGTTCTGCGCAAAGCGCTCTTTGAACATCAATGCGATGCCTTTGCCCATCACGCCCACGGTGTTCACCGTGTTGACGAGGGCTTCGGTCTTGGCTTCCAGCAGGTTGCCTTGGGTAAATCTGATCATTGGAAATACCATTTGGGACGCGCATGGACTGGCAACGTCAGGCCTCTAGCGGCGACGTCTTGTTCTATGCGTTCTTTCATTGCATCGGTGTGGCACATGATGCCCAGCAGTCCGGTAATCGGTAAGTGATTGTGGATCAGCGCTTCGGCTTGATAACGCTCCATTTTACGAGGGTCATCCGGATCGCGCTTGAAGTCGCGCCGTTGAAGGATAGACCAATCGATCTGGTCGAGATTCGCCAGATCGCTGTAATAGTTTGTCCAACTCGGATAGGCATGTGCGTTTGTGAAGACAAACGGTAGGTTCAGCTCTGCAACGCGATAAAGGCTGGAAACGAGAATGACGATCTCATCGTTGGTGCGCTGCTGCACGCTCCAGCCAGAATGAATGTTCTGCATCATCACCGAGAAGGGCGTGAAGTAGAAGGGCACGTAGTCGGCGAGAGCGCCTTTGGGGGCGATAGGCACCTGACGGGAACGGCGCTTGTCGATCAAATCGACGTTGCCGATGTTCACGTACTGAGGTGCCTGCACTTCCGAGTTCGCGCAATGCAGACCGTTATCCAGAATCCAGGGCAGGTTATCGCGATGGACGATACGCCAAATCAGAGCTTTCTCTGGATTCAGGCTGGTGTAGTTCATTGCGAAACATTCCCCGATTTATATGAACGGGTGTATTAAAACCCGCTTTTAGCACTATTTTCATGCACTCAGCACTGACTTCAGAGTTTGGTGCAAATAGCATGATGAAGTCTTTTGGTTTTACTACTTCAGGCGAAAGGCATTCCGCCATGCAAACATTTTTGCATTCGGAATTCGAGTAGTCGCGCGTATTCATCAGCTCCCAGTCGATCGCTTTGAACCCTTTGTCGTACTCAAGCAGCTCTATCTCATCACCCGCCAATGGATGTCGAGGAATGATTTTCCATTCATTTTTTTGAGCAAGTAATCTACGAACGCAGATCAGCACAAAACTCTTGTCCGGATTATCTCCCTGTACGCGCCCATCAAACGGATTTTTGGCAAACCAGTGAAACGGTACGAAGCTGTCAAGCTCCAGAATTTTGCGCTTCTTGAGAATCTCGCCATCTGCTACGTCAGCGAAATCAGTGAGGTCGGCCCTAGGTTTTAAACCATCGCGGAAAATGCCCTCCAAATTTTCAACGGAGGTGAGGTGATAGAGAAGAAACTGTTCCTCTATTTTCTTTTTTTCTTTGACGTCCGACATAGTGGCCTCCTTGACCTGCACATCAACCTAAACTGAATTCAGTCCCGGCCTTGCCCCGCGCTGATGTAACCCTCGATCCGTGGGGGTTGGTAGAACAGTTGTCGTGATTCTAGTGTGCCATCACTTTTAACCATAAGCCCCATATGGAAATTAGCTAGTCAACGTCAAACAGCACAACTCCTGCACTCACTCCTCATCAAAATAATCGCGATCCAGCGTTGGCAACCGCAACAACCGCGATGTCACCCCCACCTCATGATCCATCATCAGATGCACCAGCCGCGTACCGTCGACCAACACAATTCCATCTACCGATTTGGCGAACTCGACAGCGTTAGCCGTAAATCCAGAGGTTGTAATAAACACCCCGCGCTTGGCTTTTTGTCCTGCAAGCGCGCCATAGAACGCCTGCAATTCAGGTCGGCCAACCGTGTTCTGCCAGCGCTTGGCCTGAACGTAAACCTTCTCCAGCCCCAATTTATCGAGTGAGATGATGCCGTCGATGCCGGCATCACCGGAACCGCCGACACGTTGCAAGTCGTTGCGACTGGCGCCGTAACCCAAGCGATGAAGTACATCCAGCACGATCACTTCAAAGCGGTTGGGGCTGACCTGGAGCAAGTTATCCAAAAGGTCTGCCGCTGTGGCATCGCGCAATTCCTTCAGCGCTCGCTCCAGTCGGTCGTCGGGACTTTCGGTGGCGGAAGCCAGATCGGGCTCGACACTTGGCTGGCCATCCAGCGGCTCGGCGTCCGGTGCGACCTTCAGCTTCACGTTCATGTAACCAATTGCCAAATGCTCCACGTCTTTGGCCGACAGGGGAAATGCATGCTCTTTGGCGTACTGCACACCTGCATCAGTCAACTTCCAATAGCCGCGCTTGGCACTGTTGGAAAGACCGGCACGCTTGAGTCGGTCGTGCGCCCAGCCTGATCGGTTCTTGTAGGTAGCCTGACCACTGGCTATCAGTTCTTCGCGCTGAGCTTCAGTCAGGTTCAGCATTTTTGCTGCTGCTTCATGGGCATCCCGAGCGATTGCACCCTCGGGTTTTGTGGCGAGAAAACGCAGGATCGGTTCAATGAACTGATCGTAGGTTGGAACGGACATGGCGCATCCCTGTGCTGATGGTGTTTTCGTGGTGATCGGATGGCAATTGTGCATCAACGGTGAATATGGAGGGCTTCGCGACGAAAGCGTTGGCAAGTGAAAGCGTAAGTCGCTGTGTCAATTCCATTATCAGTCCGGATAAACGCCGCAAAGCGCGTTGCCTTGGTAACCATGGACGATCGGACCCAACATCATGAACGGGCCGCAAGCGTAGAACGGGGATGGGACCTTTTGTTGCGAGTCGAGTAGAACGGCTTCGTTTCCGAATTCGTCTTTACCGAAGGACTGCTCGAAATACGATGTACACACCGGTAGTTTCAATGGCACCGGTATGATCAGAGCCCAAACGGTAATCCCGCACCACTCTCGCGTGGGTGTCGACGTGACCGTCCTACTTATTTGCGGTGTGATTGAACGATAGCTTTGCGCTTTGTAAGCATCCGTTTTGACAGTTGTCTTTTCCGGGAGCGATACGATTGCTCCAACGCATCCTGAAAGACAAAGGCACAACGCGGCTGCCATGCCAGTTGATTTCAGGTGAGAGCTGATGAATTGGGGCATCAATAATGAACGTCCTTGTGGGTGACTTGAACAATCAGAGTTGCCGTCGCTTCCGGCAGGCGGGCTCTGTTGTGCAAGATAAAACCAACCCCGGCCAGCTTTTCAGCAGGCATTAAAAAGCCGGCTTGTGGCCGGCTTCTCGGGGACTGGCTTGGTTTATTTTTGGTAAACCGCGCCAGCCTTCAAAACTTACACCCGGATCTTGCGTCCGGCTGTGGGACTTGGTCAGACAGTGGTCTGCCGCGTCAGGCGTCATCTGGGCCGCTGGGCGGGTCGATGCGCGAATGTGGGGCGCAGGATACTGAGTTTTGCTTCTGATTCCCAGCTTGAAGTGCGGTTTAGAGCGATCAAACTGGAGAAAATCCGGGATTTGTACCGACTTTCAGGGCCTCATCGCCAGCAGGCTGGCTCCCACCACACCGGGTGACTCAGAGAAACGGCACCACCGGTCGCCGCTTGCCCAGGGTCGACCACCAGAACACCCACCCCAGCACATGAATCCTTTGCTCCTCGATCTGTGCGGCGCGGAAGATTTCGTCCGGATATTCGGCGCTGTTGTGACTGCGCAGGCGCAGGGCGTTGCCGGGCATGCGGTGCAGGTATTTGATGCGCAGCATGCCGTCGTGTTCGATGGCGTAGATTTCGCCGTCCACCACCTGGGTGAGGCCGCGGTCGATGGCGAGGGTGGAGCCGTCTTCGATCTTCTCGGCCATGCTGTTGCCGATCATGTGGGTGCAGATGGCGTCGGTGTGGCGGATTTCCAGGGCTTCGAGGTGGCTGCGGGGCAGGCGGATGGTTTGCTCCGGGTCCTTGATGACATGGGTTTTGTCGGAGCCTGGGGCGGTCGGGGCTTCCTTGTAGAGCGGCAATTCGATGTCGTTGGTTTCGAGCACCGTATAGACACCCTGAATCGCCTGGGCATCCAGCGTGTCGCCGGCGGTGTACAGATGCGGTGCTTCTTTCGGGCCTTCGCCGGTCTTCAGCCACTGGCTGTTGACGGACAGCAGGCGCGCGACTTCTTCCATGCGGTACGCGGGTACGCCCCGGGTGTACCAGTTATGAACGTTTTGGGCTTCCGTGCCCCAGAACTTTGCGAATCCCGTGGTGGTGATGTTCGCAGCTTCCAGGAGTGCCTTGAATCTTGGACCGCTAGTGTTCTTTCTCATAAACACGAGTCTAAGGCCGGCCCAGAGCGGTTTGAATAAACCTTGCGTTCAAAATCAGGGCAAATTTTGCGACGGGATGTAAGACGTACTTGTGGGAAATTACACACAGCAAAACTTTTCTGTAGGGCGCCATAAACAAGTCGTTTAGGACCCCGCCAGCCAGGCACAAAAAACCCCGGATCAACCGGGGTTTTCTTCAAGCATGTCGCTGGTCGCGAGGCTTAGCCTTTGTAGGCGGCAACCGACTTGGTGATCGCGGCACGGGCAGCGTCAGCGCCGTCCCAGCCTTCGATTTTCACCCATTTGCCTTTTTCGAGATCTTTGTAGTTCGCGAAGAAGTGCTCGATCTGCTGGATCAGCAGGGCTGGCAGGTCGGTGTATTCCTTAACGTCCACGTACAGCTGGGACAGCTTGTCGTGTGGGACTGCGATGACTTTGGCATCGCCGCCGCCGTCGTCGGTCATGTTCAGGATGCCGACCGGACGAGCACGGATCACCGAACCTGGAGCAACCGGGTAAGGGGTTACGACCAGCACGTCCAGGGGATCGCCGTCGTCAGCCAGGGTGTTCGGGATGTAACCGTAGTTGGCCGGGTAGAACATCGGGGTGGCCATGAAACGGTCAACGAACAGGCAATCGCTGTCTTTGTCGATTTCGTATTTGATCGGCGCGTGGTTGGCCGGGATCTCGATCGCGACGTAGATGTCGTTCGGCAGGTCTTTGCCAGCCGGAATCTTGCTGTAGCTCATTGGGCGTTGCCCCCGTTAGTAGACCAAAACACTTGGCCGGATTGACCAAAAAGTGGCGGCGATTATAGGCATATTCCACCCGCGATGCCATGCACCGAAGGTCGTCCAGGCCTTACTCGTGTGCCTGATAGACCGGGTCGGTGGCCTGAAGTTGCTTCAGTCGGGCCAGCGGATCCTGTCGGTAGAAAAGCTGCAGCTGCGCATACACCTGTGGATAAGCCTCGTGCAGCAGATCCGGGGCACTGAAAAAGTACTCGCTGGTGACGGCAAAGAACTCGGCCGGGTTCTCGGCGGCATACGGGTCGATGGCGGTTTCGGCGTCCGGATGGCGGTCGAGCTGGCGGTTGAGGTCGTCATAAGCCTTTTGCATGACCTTTGCCCAGTCGCTGACCCGCATGTCCGCGTGCAGCGGTGGCAGGCCGTTGGCGTTTCCGTTGAGCATGTCGAGTTTGTGTGCCAGCTCGTGGATCACCAGGTTGTAGCCTTCCCAGCCACCACTGGCCATCACTCCGGGCCAGGCGAGGATGATCGGCCCCTGCTGCCAGGCCTCACCGCTGTGTTCGCCGTCCCACTCATGCTCGACGCCGCTGGCATCACGATGGCGCTGCGGGCTGAGGAAGTCGTCGGGGTACAGGATGATTTCATGGAAGCCCTGATACCAGTTCAGATCGCCAAGGTGCAAAAGCGGTAACTGCGCCTGGGCTGCGAGCAGCAGGCGCTGTTCCTGATGCAGTTCGACGCCGGGGAGGGCGGTCAGGTGTTTGTCTTCGAGGAATAACACGCTGGCTTCGCGCAGCCACTGATCTTCCGTGGCGCTGATGCCGTCGAGGAAGCTCAAGTGGTGACGCACCCGCTGCCACATATCATCGGCAATCGGGTGCTTCGCCAGAGTGCGCCGGCGTCGCCAGGCGCTCAGTGACCACATCGGTTCAGCGCGATTCGGCTTTGGAACCGGCGCCACCGAGGCGGCTGCGCAGCATGCCGATGATCATCGGCACCAGCGACAGCAGGATGATGCCCACCACCAGCAGCGACAGGTTCTTCTTGATGAACGGTACGTTGCCGAAGAAGTAGCCCAGGGTCACCAGGCCGCCGACCCACAGGATGGTGCCGAATACGCTGAAACCGAAGAAACGCGGGTAAGGCATCTTGGCGACACCGGCGACGAACGGCGCAAACGTACGGATAATCGGCAGGAAGCGCGCCAGGGTCACGGTTTTGCCGCCGTGCTTGTCGTAGAAGTCATGGGTCTGTTGCAGATAATCGCGACGGAAAATCTTCGAGTTCGGATTGCTGAACAGTTTTTCCCCTGCCGTTCGTCCGATCACGTAGTTGGTACTGTCGCCGAGAATCGCCGCCAACATCAGCAGGCCCGCCAGCAGCACCGGGTCCATACCGCCGCCTGCCGCGACGGCGCCGGCGATGAACAGCAGCGAATCACCCGGCAGGAACGGTGTGACCACCAGGCCGGTTTCACAAAAGATGACCAGAAACAGGATGGCGTAGATCCAGGTCCCATAGTTGTTCACCAGCATGTCGAGGTAGACGTCGAGATGCAGAATGATGTCGATCGGGTTGAAATCCATGTGGGCACCTGTGGTGATGGCCCGACTCGGCAGGCCTGTGCGGATGATTCGGTGTAAGCCTACAAGCGGGTGTAGTTTTTCTTACAAGCCGGAAAGCACAGGATTATACGATCTGATAGGTGAAAAGCGCGTTGGTTTTGTAGCGGGGCATTTCGAGGGGGAAGCGAGGTGCAGGCCTTTGTGGCGAGGGAATTTGTACCTTCGCCACAAAGGCCTGCATCCGCACTGTTAGAAAAAATCAGAGTTCGTCGCTGATCGGCAAAATGTAGTTCTTGAACTCGGTGTCTTCCTTGAATCCGATGGATTCGTAGGTTTTCTGCGCCACTTCGTTGTCGCTGCTGGTGGATACACGCATGCGCACGGCCTGGGTTTCCTTGGCCATGCGCTTGGCGGTGCGGATCAGGTTGTCGGCGACCAGTTGGCGGCGGGCATCTTCGGCGACATAGATGTCGTTGAGGATCCACACGCGCTTGAGCGACAACGAGGAGAAGCTCGGATAGAGCTGGCAGAAGCCCATGAGCTTCTTGTCGTCATCATCGGCCAGGGCCAGATAAATGACCGACTCCTTGCGCCGCAGACGCTTTTCGAGGAAGGCCCGGGACGAGTCCGGATAAGGCAGTGCGCCGTAGAACTCACGATATTTGACGAACAGCGGAGCCAACAGGTCCAGGTGTTCGAGGGTCGCTTGAATAATCCGCATGATAGGTCTCGTCTTCAAGTGGCTGTCTTCAACTGCTCTGACGGCGATGGGAAACCCGGGCGGCCGTGCGTCGATCCTGCCTGAAACCGGCGCAGTTAGGCAATGCGGAAACGGTTCAGGCCGGGGGCGGATCGAGTAGGAAATTACTCTTCATATCTGCACCGGCTTCCGATTCCAGCGTCTGAACCTGCGCTTCGTCCTTCAGATTGACCCCCGACAGCTGCCGCCGACAGGCTTCGCGCATCAGATACAGCAGGCGATGGGCCGCCATGCCGTAGCTCAAGCCTTCAAGCCGCACATTGGAGATGCAATTGCGGTAGGCATCGGTGAGGCCGACCTTAGGATTGTAGGTGAAATATAAACCGAGGCTGTCCGGCGAACTGAGTCCGGGGCGCTCTCCGATCAGCATCACGACCATTTTGGCGCCCAGCAACTGGCCGATTTCATCGCCAACCGCCACCCGACCTTGCTCAACCAGCATCACCGGTGCGATTGACCATTCGTCGGCGGTCATCTGTTCTTCCAGTCGGGAGATGAACGGCAAGGTGTGACGATGCACCGCCAGCGCTGAGAGGCCGTCAGCCACGACAATGACTAGATCCACCCCGCCCGGATGTTCCAGCGCGTACTCGCGCAGGGCTTGCGCCGATTGATCGCTCAACTTGCGCCCCAGATCCGGGCGTTGCAGGTAGCTGTTGCGATCCGTCGCCGCGCTGTGCAGCAGCAGGCTGTCGCGCTGGCGGTCGGCCAATTGGGCACTGAGCCCGGCGTGATCGAAGGGCAAATGTACGGCATCCCGGGCCTGCGCGTGGGCGTACTGGAAATCCAGTTGTGCGCGGGTCGGCAGGCTGGTGCCGGTACGGCCGAGGGCGATCCGCGCCGGGGTCAGGCGACGCAGCTCAAGCCAGGGGTTCTGTGGATCGACGGGCGGTTTTTCCATCTGACTCATCTCAGTTGCGCCAACGCCTGGCGAAACGCCGGCGGCAGATTGTTGCCGAAGCGGACCTTGCCGTCCGCCTGGGTGAAGATGCCCATGTTCGCCAGCCACTGCTCGAACTCCGGCGCCGGTTTCAGGCCCAGAGTCTGGCGTGCATAGAGCGCGTCGTGGAACGAAGTGGTCTGGTAGTTGAGCATGATGTCGTCGGAGCCGGGGATGCCCATGATGAAGTTGATCCCCGCCACGCCCAGCAGGGTCAGCAGGGTGTCCATGTCATCCTGATCGGCTTCGGCGTGGTTGGTGTAGCAGATGTCGCAGCCCATCGGCACGCCCAGCAACTTGCCGCAGAAGTGGTCTTCGAGGCCGGCGCGGATGATCTGCTTGCCGTTGTAGAGGTATTCCGGACCAATGAAGCCTACGACGGTGTTCACCAGAAACGGTTTGAAATGTCGCGCCACGGCGTAGGCCCGGGTTTCGCAGGTCTGTTGATCGACGCCGTGGTGGGCGTTGGCCGACAGCGCGCTGCCCTGACCGGTTTCGAAATACATCAGGTTCTGCCCGAGCGTACCGCGATTGAGGCTCAGGCCCGCTTCATAACCTTCCTGCAACACGTTCAGGTTGATACCGAAACTGGCGTTGGCCGCTTCGGTGCCGGCAATCGACTGGAAGACCAGATCCAGCGGCACACCACGGTTGATCGCTTCTATAGAAGTGGTGACGTGGGTCAGCACACAGGCCTGGGTCGGAATGTCGTAACGCTGGATGATCGCATCGAGCATTTCCAGCATCGCGCAGATCGAGGCGATGCTGTCGGTGGCCGGGTTGATGCCGATCATGGCGTCGCCGTTGCCGTACAGCAGACCGTCGAGAATGCTCGCGGCGATGCCGGACGGCTCGTCGGTCGGATGATTGGGTTGCAGCCTTGTGGATAACCGCCCGCGCAGGCCGAGGGTGCCACGGAATTTCGTCACGACGCGGATCTTCTGCGCCACCAGCACCAGATCCTGCACCCGCATGATCTTCGACACGGCGGCGACCATTTCCGGCGTGAGGCCGGGGGCGAGGGCGCGGAGGCTGGACTCGTCGGCCGCCTCGCTCAGCAACCAGTCGCGAAAGCCGCCAACGGTGAGATGGCTGACAACGGCAAAGGCCTGTTTGTCATGGCTGTCGATGATCAACCGTGTGACTTCATCGGCTTCGTAGGGAATCAGCGCTTCCTGCAGGAAATGTGTCAGCGGGATGTCGGCCAGCGCCATTTGCGCGGCCACTCGCTCGCCATCGTTGAGCGCGGCGACGCCGGCCAGAAAATCCCCGGAGCGCGCCGGGCTGGCCTTGGCCATCACGTCCTTGAGGCTGTCGAAGCGGTAGGTCTGGGCGCCGACGGTATGGGCAAATGCGGCCATGGGGCGCGTTCCTCCTGAATGAATGCTTTTAGTGCAGGCACCGAGCCTGAGGCCCGGTGCCGGTGCAACTTCTAGATACCTTCGAGCATAGCGTCTGCCGGTGCTTCGGAGCGTTGCTTGGCGGTCAGCTGGAAATACAGGTAACCGGCAGCCATGAACCCGAGGAACACGCCACCGATCAGGGTGTTGAACCAGGCCATCGCCACCAGGCACACCAGCGCCAGAAACAGCGCGATCCCCGGCACGATCGGATAGCCCGGCGCGCGGAAGGTGCGCTCAAGGTTTGGCTCGGTTTTACGCAGTTTGAACAGGCTGAGCATGCTGATGATGTACATCACGATGGCGCCGAACACCGACATGGTGATCATCGCGGCGGTGAGGCTCATGCCTTGCAGATTGACCAGGCCGTCGCTGTAGATCGCGGCAATGCCGATGACGCCGCCGGCCAGAATCGCCCGATGCGGCGTCTGGAAGCGCGAGAGTTTGGCCAGGCTTTTCGGCAGATAACCGGCCCGGGCCAGGGCAAAGAACTGCCGCGAGTAGCCGAGGATGATCCCGTGGAAACTTGCCACCAGCCCGAACAGACCGATCCACACCAGCATGTGCATCCACGTCGAGTTGTTGCCGACCACTGCTTTCATCGCCTGGGGCAGCGGGTCGTTGATGTTCGCCAGTTGTCGCCAGTCGCCGACACCGCCGGCCATCACCATCACGCCGATGGCCAGGAACACCAGGGTCAGGATGCCGCTGACATAGGCCTTGGGAATCGTGCGTTTCGGGTCCTTGGCTTCCTCGGCCGCCATGGCCGCGCCCTCGATGGCGAGGAAAAACCAGATCGCGAAAGGAATGGCGGCGAAGATCCCGGGAATCGAGCCGAGGCTGAATTCGCTGGAGCCCGACCAGCCATTGAGCACGAAGTTGCTGAAACTGAAGCCCGGCGCAACCACGCCCATGAACACCAGCAGTTCGGCAACCGCCAGCACGGTAACCACCAGTTCGAAGGTCGCGGCGATGCTGACGCCGAGGATGTTCAGGGTCATGAACACGAAATACGCGCCGACCGCCGCGACTTTCGGGTCAAGCTCCGGATATTGCACGTTGAGATAGGCGCCGATGGCCATGGCGATGGCCGGCGGGGCGAAGACGAACTCGATCAGGGTGGCGATCCCGGCGATCAATCCGCCTTTTTCACCGAATGCCCGGCGACTGTAGGCAAACGGCCCGCCCGCATGGGGAATCGCGGTGGTCAGTTCGGTGAAACTGAAGATGAAGCAGGTGTACATGGTCGCGACCATCAGGGCCGTGACCAGGAAACCCAGGGTTCCTGCGGTGCCCCAGCCGTAACTCCAGCCGAAGTATTCGCCGGAAATCACCAGGCCGACGGCAATGCCCCAGAGATGCAGGGTGCCGAGTGTGGGTTTGAGCTGTGTGGTGGAAGTCATAAGTCCTCTCTGTCTTTTTTATTGTTCGATCTGTTGGACTTTCGGGTGCAGCGGTTGAGTGGGTGGATGCTGTTCACGCAGCGGCAGTGTTCACGCAAATCCTGAATGACGGGTACGCAAGGCCCGTGCCAGAGCGGCCAGACCAGGGATTGTCATCGGGATGGAAAGGGCGACACCGATAGTTCGGTGTCGCCCGGTTTTTTAGAAGAAGCCCAGCGGGTTGATGTCGTAGCTCACCAGCAGGTTTTTGGTCTGCTGGTAGTGATCGAGCATCATCTTGTGGGTTTCACGGCCGACGCCGGACTTCTTGTACCCGCCGAACGCGGCGTGCGCCGGGTACAGGTGGTAGCAGTTGGTCCATACACGACCGGCCTTGATGGCGCGGCCCATGCGATAGGCGCGGTTGATGTCACGGGTCCAGAGGCCGGCGCCGAGGCCGAACTCGGTGTCGTTGGCAATCGCCAGGGCTTCGGCTTCGTCCTTGAAGGTGGTGATGCTCACCACCGGGCCGAAGATTTCTTCCTGGAACACACGCATCTTGTTGGTGCCCTTGAGCAGGGTCGGCTGGATGTAATAACCGGAGGCCAGGTTGCCTTCGAGTTTTTCCACCTTGCCGCCGGTCAGCAGTTCGGCACCTTCGCCCTTGGCGATTTCCAGGTACGACAGGATCTTGTCGAATTGCTGCTCGGACGCCTGGGCGCCGACCATGGTGTCGGTGTCGAGTGGGTCGCCACGTTTGATCTGGCTGACTTTCTTCATCACCGCTTCCATGAACTGCGGATAGATCGACTCCTGTACCAGAGCGCGGGAAGGGCAGGTGCAGACTTCGCCCTGGTTGAAGAACGCCAGCACCAGGCCTTCGGCAGCCTTTTCAATGAAGCTTGGCTCGGCCTGCATGATGTCTTCGAAGAAGATGTTCGGCGACTTGCCGCCCAGCTCAACGGTGGACGGGATGATGTTTTCGGCGGCGCATTTCATGATGTGCGAGCCGACCGGGGTCGAGCCGGTAAAGGCGATCTTGGCGATGCGCTTGCTGGTGGCCAGGGCTTCGCCGGCTTCTTTGCCGAACCCTTGCACCACGTTGAGTACGCCCGGTGGCAGCAGGTCGCCGATCAGCTCCAGCAGCACGCTGATGCCCAGCGGGGTTTGTTCGGCAGGTTTGAGCACCACGCAGTTGCCGGCGGCCAGGGCTGGGGCGAGTTTCCACGCGGCCATCAGGATCGGGAAGTTCCACGGGATGATCTGGCCGACTACGCCCAGCGGTTCATGAATGTGATAAGCGACGGTGTTGCCGTCAATCTCGGCGGCGCTGCCTTCCTGGGCGCGCAGGCACCCGGCGAAATAGCGGAAGTGGTCGGCGGCCAGCGGGATGTCGGCGTTGAGGGTTTCGCGGATGGCTTTGCCGTTGTCCCAGGTTTCGGTGATCGCCAGGGTTTCGAGGTTCTGTTCGATGCGGTCGGCGATTTTCAGCAGGATCAGCGAGCGGGCCTGGGCGGAAGTGGAGCCCCAGGCATCGGCAGCGGCGTGGGCGGCGTCCAGGGCCTTTTCGATGTCTTCGGCGGTGGAACGCGGGAATTCGGCAATCGGCTGGCCATTCACTGGCGAGGTGTTGGTGAAGTACTGACCTTTGACAGGCGCGACGAACTCGCCGCCGATGTAGTTACCGTACTTGCTCTTGAACGAGACTTTGGCGCCTTCAGTACCGGGGTGAGCGTAACGCATGATGATGTTCTCCTTGGCTTTGTACTTATTAGAGAAACGCGCATGTGCGCTTGCTATAAGCGTAGAGCAAAGGTCGGGCCACCGCCGTGCAGGTCAGGCAAATCAAGGCCTTGCGTGATTTCTGTCGGACAAGTGGCAAGCGTCTGTGACGGTATCGGTACAGCTCGGGTGACAGTTTGTACCGCTTCTGGCACAAGCTGTGACCGGGCGGTCTTGCCAGCATTGCAAAGACCGGTTGGCTGGAGGATGCTGGGCACCACTTCACGCATGGGCCGATGAGCCTCGGGGAGAATAATAAGAAATGCACGACAACCATTTGAGTCGCCATGCCCGACAGGTTCTTACCGTCACCCAGGGCAAGCCGCACCTGCATGGCCCCGGTGCCGACCCGTCGATCGCCCGCTCGTGGCTGCGTTGTCTTGAGGATTATCACCTCGACCCGGCCCTGACCATGGCGCCGACCGTGCTCGAACACGGTCGTGTCCTCGAAAGCCGAGAGCGGCTGCAGCAGGTGTTGCAGATCGCTGGCAATGAAATGAGCAGCCTGCATCAACAACTCTCCGGCGCCGGCCACGCGGTGCTGCTGACCGATGCGCGCGGGGTGATCCTCAACTGCGTAACCGCGCCTTCCGAACGCAAGATCTTCGAACGCGCCGGACTGTGGCTGGGTTCCGACTGGAGCGAAGCCTGCGAAGGCACCAACGGCATCGGCACCTGCCTGGTGGAACGCCAGGCCCTGACCATCCATCAGGACGAACATTTCCGTGGTCGCCACACCGGCCTGACCTGCTCGGCGAGCCCGGTGTTCGACCCTCACGGCGAACTGCTGGCGGTGCTCGACGTGTCCTCGGCGCGACCGGACGTTTCCCGCCAGAGCCAGTTCCACACCATGGCGCTGGTCAATCTGTCGGCGAAGATGATCGAGAGCTGCTATTTCCTGCGCTGTTTCGATAATCAATGGTTGCTGCGTTTCCATCTCCATGCCGAATCCGTCGGGCTGTTCAGCGAAGGGCTGCTGGCGTTTGACGGGGAAGGGCGGATCAGCGCGGTCAATCAGAGTGCCTTGAACCTGCTGGGGCACATTCGTGGCGGCTTGCTCGGCAAACCGGTGGAAGCGTTTTTCGATTGCTCGCTGGATGAGTTGCTCGGGCGCGCCAGTGCCCACGCCAGCGCGAGCTGGCCGTTGCGTACCCGTGACGGGCGGCATCTGTTTGCAGTGTTGCGCGGAGAAGCGCGCAAGCCGACTCCCGTCTTGCCGAAACCGGCAGTTCCCGAGGCGCCGCGCCTGGCCGGCATTTGCCTGGGCGATGCCGGGCTGCAAGCGGATTTCCGCAAGGCCCTGCGGGTGTTCGAGCGCGACGTGCCGCTGCTGATCAACGGCGAAACAGGTTCGGGCAAAGAGGCGTTCGCCAAGGCTGTGCATCAGGCAAGTCAACGCGCGAGTAATGCCTTCGTCGCCCTCAACTGCGCGGCGATCCCCGAAAGCCTGATCGAGAGCGAACTGTTCGGCTATCGCGGCGGCAGCTTTACCGGCGCGCGCAAGGACGGCATGCGCGGCAAGTTGCAGCAGGCCGACGGCGGCACGTTGTTCCTCGATGAAATCGGCGACATGCCGCTGGCCTTGCAGACCCGTCTGTTGCGAGTGCTCGAAGACCGGCAAGTGGTACCGATCGGTGGAGAGCCGGAAGCGGTCAATGTGCGGATCATCAGTGCCACGCACCGCAATCTGCTGGAACGAGTGGCGGACGGCAGTTTCCGTGAGGATCTGTACTACCGGCTCAACGGACTGGAAGTGGCGCTGCCACCATTGCGCGAGCGCAGTGACAAATCCCAATTGCTGGATTTCCTCCTGGCCGAAGAGGCGGGCGGGGATGCGATCCTGATCGAAGAGCCGGCGCGCCGGGCGTTGCTGGGGTTCAACTGGCCGGGCAATGTGCGGCAGATGCGCAATGTGCTGCGCACGCTGGCGGCGCTGTGCGATGAGGGGCGGATCGGGCTGGATGATCTGCCTGCGATGTTCCGGCAGGTGCAGCCGCTGTTGGTCAAAGTCGATGAAGCGTTGTCCGCACAGCCGCTGGAGGATGCCGAGCGGCTGGCGTTGCTCAATGCACTGGAGCACACGCGCTGGCATATGACCCACACGGCCGAGCAGCTTGGCGTCAGTCGCAATACTCTTTATAGAAAGCTGCGCAAGCACGGGATTGAGCGGCGTGTCAGTTAAAAGCCCCTCACCCTAACCCTCTCCCAGGGGGAGAGGGGACTGACCGTGGTGTCTTTTGCCATACATCGACTTGGGCGACCGAGTCGATTATGGATTCGGGCCTGAGTTCACCGCGATATGTCAGGTCGGCGTACCTCAAAAGAACACCGCGGTCGGTCCCCTCTCCCTTGGGAGAGGGCTAGGGTGAGGGGCGCGATCTCAAATCGGACACATATTCAGACCTCCACTCTTCAATCAGCTAAAGAGTGCGATTTCCCCCTCCCTGCGCTAACCTGCGGCCATGTTTTACGAGGTCGACTATGCACATTCATATTCTGGGTATCTGCGGGACTTTCATGGGCTCGATGGCGGTTCTGGCCAAAGAGCTGGGCCATCACGTGACCGGCTCCGATGCCAACGTCTATCCGCCGATGAGCACCCAGCTCGAAGCCCAGGGCATTCAGTTGACCCAGGGTTACGACCCGGCGCAGCTTGATCCGGCACCGGATCTGGTGGTGATCGGCAACGCCATGTCCCGCGGCAATCCGGCAGTCGAGTATGTGCTGAACAAAGGCCTGCCGTACGTCTCCGGCCCGCAGTGGCTGGCGGATCACGTGTTGCAAGGTCGCTGGGTGCTGGCGGTTGCCGGCACGCACGGCAAGACCACCACCAGCAGCATGCTCGCCTGGGTGCTGGAACATGCCGGCATGAGCCCGGGCTTCCTGATCGGCGGTGTGCCGCAAAACTTCTCGGTGTCGGCGCGTCTGGGCGGCACGCCGTTCTTCGTGATCGAGGCTGACGAGTACGACAGTGCGTTCTTCGACAAGCGTTCGAAGTTCGTCCACTACCGTCCGCGCACCGCGATCCTCAACAACCTTGAGTTCGATCACGCCGACATCTTCCCTGATCTGCCAGCCATCGAGCGCCAGTTCCACCACCTGGTGCGCACCATTCCGAGCGAAGGCCTGGTGATCCATCCGACCACCGAACCGGCCTTGCAGCGCGTGATCGAGATGGGCTGCTGGACCCCGGTGCAAACCACCGGTGCCGGCGGTCAGTGGCAGGTCAAATTGCTGAAGGATGACGGCTCGGCGTTCGAAGTGATGTTCGAAGGCGTGTCCCAAGGCGTGGTCGAGTGGGAACTGACCGGCCAGCACAACGTGGCCAACGCCTTGGCAACCCTGGCCGCAGCACGTCACGTCGGTGTCGTGCCGTCCATGGGCATTGCCGGGCTGAGCGCGTTCAAGAGCGTCAAACGCCGGATGGAAAAAGTCGCGGAAGTACGCGGCATCACCATCTATGACGACTTCGCCCACCACCCGACCGCGATTGCCACCACCCTCGACGGCCTGCGTAAACGCATCGGCGATGCGCCGTTGATCGCGATCATTGAGCCACGCTCCAACTCGATGAAGCTCGGCGCACACCGTGACGGTCTGCCGGACAGCGTGGTCGATGCCGATCAGGTGATCTGGTACGCCCCGGCCAATCTCGGTTGGGACCTGGCGGGCACTGCTGCGCTGTGCACCGTGCCGTCGATCGTCAGCGATTCGCTGGAAGGCATCATCGAACGCGTGAAGAGCCAGGCCCAGCCCGGCACCCACGTGGTGATCATGAGCAACGGCGGTTTCGGCGGTCTGCACGGCAAACTCGCCGAGGCGCTGAAATGAACACTCGCTTTCAGGACGGCGGCCCGGAACGCATCACACTGGCTATGACCGGCGCGTCCGGCGCCCAGTACGGCTTGCGTCTGCTGGATTGCCTGGTGCGCGAGGATCGCGAAGTGCACTTCCTGATCTCCAAGGCCGCGCAACTGGTGATGGCTACCGAGACGGATGTGTCACTGCCGGCCAAGCCGCAAATGATGCAGGCGTTCCTCACCGAATACACCGGCGCCGCCGCCGGGCAGATCCGCGTGTATGGCAAGGAGGACTGGATGTCGCCGGTGGCCTCGGGCTCCGGCGCTCCGGCGGCGATGGTGGTAGTGCCATGTTCGACCGGCACCTTGTCGGCCATCGCCACCGGCGCCTGCAACAACCTGATCGAACGTGCGGCAGATGTAACCTTGAAGGAGCGTCGCCAGTTGATTCTGGTGCCGCGCGAAGCGCCTTATTCGAGCATTCATCTGGAGCACATGCTCAAGTTGTCGAACATGGGCGTAACCATCCTGCCAGCCTCGCCGGGTTTCTATCACCAACCGCAGACCATCGATGACCTGATCGATTTCGTGGTGGCACGGATTCTCAATCTGCTGGGCATTCCCCAGGACATGCTGCCGCGCTGGGGCGAGCACCATCTGAGCAGCGATGAATAAGCTGCTGGCGATCCTGCTGATGTTGCAACTGACCGGCTGCGCCACTGCGCGCACGCTGGATGCCGCCAAACCCGGCGCGCCGGTGGTGTATTCCGGCACCCGGCTGGATCTGTATGCGATGAATGGCGGCTGTTGCGCGATGGACCGGTTCGGCGCCGAGGCGCCGAGCTATCCTGGCGTGGATCTGCCGGCCAGTGCGTTTCTCGATACGCTGCTGTTGCCGTTGTCGGTGCTGACGGTGCTGGGCGTCGGGTTTCAGGCGACCGGGGGGTTATGAAAAACACCGGCTCGATCAGGCAAGATCGAGCCGGTGATACCGCTTAAAGCAGGCTGATCAGCTCGGGCGGGAAAATGATGTCGGTGGAGAAAACATCCTGTCCCGCCGGCATTTCGATAGTTCGTTTGCCGGCCTTCGCCACCTCATCGATCAGCGCGTCATATTCGCCCCGGTTCAATTCTCCTGCCTGTGTCCGGGCCTCGATGAGCTCTGCATGGCTCTGACCCGATCCCGTGGCGCGTTCAAGCGCCTGCGTGTGTACATCGTCCACGGTGGCCGCGCGGCTCATGTCTGAGTTGACCAGCCACACACGTCTCGACGTGAACCCGATGGAGGACATGGAAACATGGCCCTCCATTTTCATGCTCGGGAAGCGTGTCTGGTCGTCTGCCGGTCTTTTGTCGATCCGTGTCGGGTTATAGGCGCGATTGTCTTGCCCCGAGACGACCTCGACATTGCGGGTATCGAGCAGGTAACAAAACGTCATGCGACGGGAGCGAGACAGCGAAGCGGCTTCATTAGTCTGGCGGGGTTCGCTGCCAGTCAATGGACTGTCCGTCCGGGTATCGAGGGAGCCCGTTGCGTCATTGGACTCGTTTGCGAATTTCATGGCAGCCCTGAGACTGAACATCGCACTGACGGCTGTCTCGCTGGTAGAGCCCTCGATCGAAAGTGTTGGTGCGGCCATGGCACCGGGCCGGGCGATTTCGAAGGGCGTCCGGTTATCGACCTTGAACGCGGCAGGAATGTCGAGTCTGTACAGATAATTATGCCTGTTGCGTTTGAAACCACCCTGCAGCAACAGCTCGCGAAAGAAGGGCGGAGTGAGGCTGTCTTTCAGGAGGCTGGTGCCTTCTCCCTGATTCCTCAACCTGATGATTTCGGCTTGAAGCTCCGGTAAAAACGGGGCGAACTGTTTCGGGTTGGTTACGACCAGCGTTTGAGCCTGATGGGTATGGACCCAAGTGGGCAGCTCGTCATTGATCAGTTTGTTGAATTGCCCTGTTGGCGATAATTCTTTGCAAAGTCGCGCGAGTTGCAGCGTGGACAGATTGTAGGGCTGGAACCGGGCATTGACCTGTTCCCGTGATTTGAGCGGAGAATCAGGGTTGGTCCAAAGCCGCAGGTATTCGAGCAACTCTTCACGCCGGGACGAGAGTTCCCGCTGCTTGACCCAGGCCGGCTGTTTCAGGTTCAGAGCGACGTCCTGACGAAAGCGCAGGATATCTGCGCCTTCGATCCGGTACAGGTTCCAGATATCAATGTCCCGCCAATAGGGGCGAAACGCTCGTTGACTGGCGGAATACCTGATGGGGCTGACGATGGTCAGTCCGCTGCCTTCGGGGAACGCCACTTGGGTAAGAGGGCCATGGCTGTCGTCCAGGCCTGGCTTGCGTTGCATTTCTACGTAGCCATGAAAGTTCTGGTTGTCGATGTCCCAGGTGTAGTGACTCTGATGGCCATAACCCGGCGTGGTGTCCGTTGTCTCGGGAGTGTCGGGTGTGGGCGGGCGCGGCGAAGGCGTTTGCAGGGCAGGCATTTCGGGTGTCGGCACGCGTGGCAATGGAGATTGCGGGGCTGGCGTGCTGCGATGCAAGGTAACCGAATCAAGGTGTTTCACCCACTCGGCGGGAGTGCGCTTCTGATGCTCCAGGAGACGATTGAACATGTCGCGGTCCATCTCCAGACCTGACCAGCGGTGCAGCTCGTCAAACAGGTAGGTGTTTTCCATCCGTTGAGCCCGGACTCTGGCCCACTGAGGTTTCTTGCCGGTTCGCTCGGCTTCAGTGCGAAAACGGGTGATATCCGCGCCCTGCAGGCCATAGAGATCCCAGATGTCGCGGTCAGTCCATGCGGGCAGCGATTCTGCTGGCCGATCGATGGCGTAAGTGGGGGCCTCAACAATGACATACGATCCGTTTTCGTCCATGAAAGCATGATGCGACGGGGGGCCGACAGCGTCGCCCCGTCGCATTTTCCGGTGCATGACCACATAGCCATGGTGATTGGTTATGTCGTTATTCCAGACGTAGTTTTGGGTGTCGATGTAAACCGCTGTCATGTCCGATTGCGTCCGGGGCGCAAGTCCCTGTGCCGGGATATCGTCCGGGTTGTCTGCTTGTCGGTGTACCACGGGCCCGATCATATCTCCGGTGTATGGAGGCTCGCCGACTCGCCAGGTATTGCTTTGCGGGTCGAATCGCAGGGCAGGACCAGAGGGATGCATTTCCTGTGGAAGCTTGGCCCGATAGGTGCCTGCGCCTTCGTCCCAGTCCACCATGACCGTGGTGGTCGTGGTGTATTGCACCTCGGCATAAATGCGTCCTCTGTGGACGCGCAATCCTTCGGTATTGGCGCCAGGCAAAAGCGTTCTCGTCTGTGGCGACAGCTCGTAGTGACGGATTGAGTCGGTCGGGCGCGGGTTGCTGGATGGAATGTGCTCACCGTCCCTGGGCGTGGGAACCAGGTCCTGAATCAGTAGCGTGGGCGATGTGTCGCTTGAATGCGGCAGTGTCGACAGCTGTGGCGCGGGCTGATGGGGGACCGGTGCTCCCGGTCGAGTCATTCCCGGAAGTTCAAGGCGCGGTGTGGATAAAAGCGGTGACGTATCAAGGGTGCTGTGAGGTGCACCGGTATTTTTCGGTGATGGATTTTTGGGTCTCATCAAGGCGTCCTTTCATTGATGGCCTGCCGTCGGGGATTGCCATTCGATGACGGGATGGCAGACGCAGGCGTGCCGGAGGACACGTTATCCATGAAAGGGAAGGGGGGTGTGGTAGATAGTTAGGGCACGGTTGTTGAGTCGATTCGGCCCATTTCACGTGGCGAGCAGTTCAACACAAGATCCTTGGGCGTCATCGGAAGGTGACTGCCCGGACCTGCGTTGAACCACTGTGACAAGTGAGCTTATTTACCGAGTTTTCTTAGTTCATCCGACTCGACGATCCGCACGCCGTCCTGCTCCTCCAGCGCCAGGCGCCACATGGCCCGGGCCAGCTGGCAGGCTTCGATGCCACGGTACTTGCCGGGAATCAGTTTCGAGAACGGCGCGGCAAGCTGCTCACCCAGGCGCGGCTCGCTGCGTTCGCCAAGCAGCAGTGATGGCCGGCAGATGGTCAGTTGCGGCCAGTCCTGCGCGCGTAAGGCGTGTTCCATCTCGCCTTTGACCTTGTTGTAGAAAATCGAGGACCGGCGATCAGCCCCCAGGGCACTGATCACGATCAGGTGCCTTGCGCCCATTTCCCGTGCGCGTTTGGCGAACGCCACTACCATGTCCAGATCCACGGCGCGAAACGCCTCTTCGGAGCCGGCCTGTTTGATGGTGGTGCCGAGGCAGCAGTAGGCAATGTCGACCCGGCCGGCCAGTTGCGGCAGGAAGGTCTGTGGATCGCCGACCGGGTTTTCCAGATGTGGATGTTCGGCCAGCGGCCGGCGTGAAGGGGCCAGGACACGGGTAATCGTCGGCTCGTTGAGCAAACGGTCGAGCAGATGTTCACCGGTCAGCCCGGTGGCTCCGGCAAGCAAGACATGCTGAGGCGTCAAGTACATAGTGTCTCTCCCTTGATACTGTTCAGCTTAGTTGCTGTTTGTCGCTCCGTCGTTCAACGCAGCACTTTGCAACGCTTTTCTCGCCTGTTGTTTGCGCAGCAGTTGCCAGTGCGCGAGTACTGTTTTCGGTGCCCAGATCTGCGGTTCCGAGGCTTCGAAGTTGTCCGCCAGCTCGCGCTCGGCAACGGTGGCTTTGGCCAGTTTGAAGGCTTGTTCCAGGTCGTCGGTCTGGTTCAGCGCCTGGGCAAACAAGGCATCGCCGAAATAGGTGAAGTTGGCCTCCTCGGAGCAGCCGAACGATACGCGGTCGGCGCGCGAGGCGGTCATGATCAGTGTGCGTTCGTCCTTCAGCGCCGGAATGAAACCACCGGAATAGCACGAGGAGATGACAATGATCTTGTCGCGGTTCTTCAGCGGTGCGAGCACGGCGGCGAGTTCGTCGGCGGGCAGGTCGGCCAGTTCCATTCGTGGCTGATCCAGCACCAGTTCGTGTTCGGCGGTGCCGTGGCTGGTCAGGTAGATGAACACCAGGTCTTCCGGGCCAGTTCGTTCGGCCAGGGTCAGGGCGGCGCGACGCAGATTTTCACGGGTGGCCATCGGCCGGTCGCCGAGGTGGTCGCGGTGATTGACCAGGCGAATCTGGCCAACGGCACCGAAACGGCTGGCGAGCATGTTGGCCACGTAATCGGATTCGCGCAGGAACACGCTTTGCTTGCCGTCGCCGCCGAGGGTCAGGGTGTACAACTCCACCGCCGGGGTCGAGGCTGGCACATTGGCCAGCGCTTCGTCGAGCAGGCGGCCCTGGGCCAGCAGGCCGAGCTCGAGTGTGTCTGGCAGCAATTTACCGTCGGCATCGCGTACTCGCTGGCCGTTGATCCAGGTGCCGCTGAGCACGGTGCCGTCGGTCAGCACCAGGGTGCCCCGGCCCGTGTAGCTGTCGCTGTCGAACCCGCCGATATAGAAACTGCCGTCGGACAGGTTCAAGCGGCCCTGGCCACTGAAACGCCAGTCGTTGAAGTAGCCGATGTAATGACTGCCGTCGGCGCCGATCAGTTCGCCTTTGCCGGTCAGTGCGCCTTCCTTGAACTGTCCGAGCCAGACATCGCCGTCAGCATTTTCGTAGCGGCCCTTGCCGTGGAGTTGATTGTTCTTGAAACCGCCGACATAGATGTCGCCGTCGGCGCTGTTGAAAGTGCCGTTGCCTTCGAGTTGGCCATTGATGAAGTGGCCGCTGAACTGATTGCCGCTGGCGTCGCCGCGCTGGCCTTCACCGTTGGGTTTGCCGTGGGCGAACTGGCCCTGATAGGAACTGCCGTCGTCCAGTTCCAGACGACCCAGGCCGGAATACTGGTCGTCCTTGAATTCGCCGCGATAGGTCATCGCGTTTTCCTTGAGGGTGCCTTCGCCCTCGCGCCGGCCCAGTTTGAATCCGCCGGTGTAGCTGCCGCCGTGGGTGGTCAGCGTGCCCTGGCCGTCGAACAGGCCTTGCTGGAAATTGCCGCGATAGACCTCGCCGTTGCTGCCGTGCCATTCGCCCTGACCGTGCCACTGACCCTTGTCGAAAGCGCCCGCGTACCAGCTGCCGTTGGGGTAGTCGACCCGGCCCTGGCCTTGCAGCAGGCCGTTGACCAGTTCGCCGCGATAGCGTCCGCCGTCGGGCAGGCGTGCGTCCGGGGGCAACAGCGATTCGCCGTCGCCGCAAGCGGTGAGCATCAGGGTCAGGGCAAGCGGTGCAAGAGCAGCAAGTTGGCGCATAGCGGGATCCGGGCAATTAGGCGACCGAGTATGCCGTAGCTATGTGACCTTATACAGCCGGCAGAGAGGAGTGGATGCGAAACCGCGTGAGCCGTTTCGCATCCCGGCACTCAGACGAAGCAGAGTGACAGCGGTTCGGCGATGTAGGCCGGTTTGTCCGAGCCTTCGATCTCCAGGGTGGCGGTGGCCTTGAGCAACCACTGGCCGGGTTTCTTCTCGGTCACTTCACCGAGGTCGACCTTGAGCCGGACCTTGGAGTTGACCTTGACCGGCTGGATGAAACGCACGCTGTCCAGACCGTAGTTGACCACCATCTTCACGCCTTGCGGCAGGATCAGGATGTCTTCCATCAGTTTAGGGATCAGCGACAACGACAGGAAACCGTGTGCAATGGTGCTGCCAAATGGCGTTTGCGCGGCTTTGACCGGGTCGACATGGATGAACTGATAATCCCCGGTGGCTTCGGCGAACAGGTTGATGCGCTCCTGATCGATGGTGAGCCATTCGGAACGTCCGAGTTCCTTGCCGACATAATCTTTGAGCTCTGCAACTGGAACATAGGGCATTGAGACTCTCCTTGGGTTCATCGGTTTTATAGTTTTTCAGGTGGGGGATTTGACCGCCCTGCGAACCACTGTAGATCATCATGGCGATTTGCTCAGGTCAACCGACCATGCTTTTGGCGAATGCCGATCCATAGCGCAGGCGTGCTTATAATGCCGGGCCCGTGCTTGGCGGGATGTCGGACGGAGATGACGGATGTTGCTACGCGGCCTGACCATGCTGGTGCTGTTTCAATTGCTCGGCACGGCCCTCAATCATTTGCTGTTGCCGGTGCTGCCGGGGCCGATCATCGGCCTTTTGCTGTTGCTGGCGTTTCTGATCGTGCGCGGTGAAGTCGGCGAGCCGCTGAACCTCGCTGCCGGCAGTCTGTTGCGCTATTTGCCGTTGCTGCTGGTGCCGCCGGCAGTAGGTGTGATGGTTTACGCCACGGCGATTGCCGCGGATTTCTGGGCTATCGTCGGTGCGCTGGTGGTGTCGCTGATCCTGTCCATGGCCTTCGCCGGCGTGCTGATGCAACGGCTGGTCAAGCGTCACGCGCCGCATTCGGAGGAATCCTGATGCTGTTCGACTGGCAAGGTGCCTGGGCTTCGGTGATTCACCATCCGCTGTTCGGCATCGGTATCACCCTGGGGGCCTATCAACTGGTGCTGGCGGCGTTCGAGAAAACCCGCTGGATCTTCCTGCAACCGGTGCTGGTTTCCATGCTGCTGGTGATCGGCGTGCTGGTCGGTTGCGGCCTGACTTACGTCGAGTACCGCAAGAGCACCGAGATCCTCAGCATTCTGCTGGGCCCGGCGACTGTGGCACTGGCAGTGCCGCTGTATCTGAACCTGCGGCGCATCCGCCAATTGTTCTGGCCGATTTTTACTACGCTGGTGATAGGCGGGGTGGTCGCCACGGGCATGGGCGTGGCGCTGGGCTGGTGGTTCGGTGCCGATCACATGATCCTGATGACCATGGCACCGAAGTCGGTGACATCACCGATTGCCATGCTGGTGGCCGAACAGATCGGTGGCGTCGCGGCACTGGCGGCCGTGTTCGTGCTGATCACCGGGGTGATCGGCGCGATTTTCGGCCCGGCGTTGTTGACCCGCCTCGGCGTGCACAGCCCTGAGGCGCGGGGCATGGCGCTGGGCATGACCGCGCATGCGGTTGGTACGTCGGTGGCGTTGCAGGAAAGTGACGAGTGCGGCGCCTTCGCGGCACTGGCGATGAGTCTGATGGGCGTGGCCACGGCGGTGTTCCTGCCGTTGGCGGTGTCGATGGTGGTGTAAGGAAATGTCTATGAGTCTGCCGCTTTTTCCGCTGAACACGGTGCTGTTTCCCGGCTGCAACCTGGATTTGCAGATCTTCGAGGCGCGCTACCTGGACATGATCGGCCGCTGCATGAAACAGGGCGGCGGTTTCGGTGTGGTGTGCATTCTCGAAGGCCATGAAGTCGGCGCCGCCCCCGAAGGTTTTGCCATGGTCGGCTGCGAAGCGCGCATCACTGATTTCCAGCAGCAGGACAACGGGCTGCTGGGCATCCGGGTGCAGGGCGGGCGCCGGTTCATCGTGCAGCGCACCGAAGTGCAGCGCGATCAACTGATCGTGGCCGAGGTCGAGTGGCTGGACGAAGAACCCGAGCAGCCGTTGCAGGATGAAGACGCCGATCTTGTGGCCTTGCTCAAGGCCCTGGCCGAACACCCGATGGTCGAGGCGCTGAACATGGGCATCGAGGCGGCAGGGCAGCAGTCGCTGGCCAATCAGTTGGCGTACCTGTTGCCGTTCGCCGAAGAAGACAAGATCGACCTGCTGCAACTTGACGACCCGCAGCAGCGACTGGATGCGATCCAGGCGCTGCTCGATGAGTTGCAGGGTGAGCTGTTCGCCTGAAGCGGTTTATTCGGGCCAGACGATATCGTTGGCGAACCACTCCTTGCCCCTGTCCAGTGTCAGGATCGGTTTGCCTGCCAGGGCAACCTTGTCGATCAGGGCGTCATATTGATATCGGTTGTCGGCGCCATGGTGGGTCCGTTCCTCGATGTCCATTCGTGATTGATAACCTGCCTCGTAGGCAATGTCGTCGACTTTCGCCGCGCGAGAGCGGGTGGAGTCGAGCAGCCAGAGGCGTTCCGATTCGATGCCCCGTTTCGACGTTGAAATCAGTGCTTCGAGTTCATCTTCGGGAAACCACGCTCCCTTGTCTCGGGCGGCGGTATTGAGGAGATGGTTCTCTTCCCCCAGGACGATTTCCATCTTTCGTGTGTCGATGACGTAGGTGAATATGACCTGCTGATCATGCCGGATGGTTTCGTAATTACGTTCGGAATCAAGTTCCACGTCCGAGGCATCAGACCAGTCGTTGTCGGACTCCCCTGATTCGTTGTCCGATTCTCCAGGCTTGCGTCCGGGGTATTTGTTTTTCTGATTGTTGTAGCGCAGGTATTCGGGATCGGGCGAGTCAGTGCCTCTGCCGGCATATTGATGAACCAGTTTGAGGCTGACGGTGGCACTGATCGGTTTCTCGGTCGTTGCTCCGCGAGGATGTTTTAACCGCGGCAACATCCGGCCATCGTTGTAGAACTCGAACGGCGTGCGCTCATCGGCTCTGAACAGGGCCGGGATGTCTGTCCGGAACAAACAGTCGCTGGCGTTGCGCAGATAACCCAGTTTGGCCAGGAACCCGTCGAGGAATTCGCGGCTGACACTCTCACTGAAACCGCCATAGTCGCCGAGGCGACTGATCAGCAACTTGCCGTTCCTCAGCGGCAGGAGCAAAGGTTCTATTTCTTCATGCAAAGCGTCGAAACGTGAAGGATTGCCGGCATCGAGAGAGTGTGTCCTGTGCTGCGTTACCCATTCGGGAAGTGCTGAAGGATTGACGATCAGGTCGTCGCGCAATCGGATGTGTTGAAGGGGTGAGAGGTTGCAGGAGCGCAATTCCATGATTCGCTCACCGTGAGTCAAATGTGGATAAAGCTGTGCGAAATACGTACTCAGCAATTCCGACGTGGCCATTTTCAGGTGTGCGGGCATCGATGTGATTCGCGGCTGTCTTGCGGGCACCGCCGATGCCCCGCCAGAGTTGTCTGCATTCGGCCGTTTGAGCGGATTGCCTGTACCGCTCTGTCGAGCAGGGCTCCAGGTCGACTCACCGGCATTCCTGAAAAGCGCAGGCCCCGGCGCAAGCTTTTTGTAGAGATCCATTGCCCGATAGGTACCCAGGCTCATATCGAACTCCACGTAAACCGTGCCGACATCTTTCACGTCGACGAACTTGCGTCCGACCACATAACGCAAGCCTTCCTCATCGGCCGCTTGCATATTGCGCAGCAAGCCGGGGTTCAGCAGATAGCTGCTCAGCGTGGTTGCCGGTTCCCGCGACAGGCCGGGCAAGTCCGTGACTTCGATTCTTGACGGGCCGGGTATCGCTGCGGGTGTCTGACCATGGCCCGGGTTTCGAGGGTTCGATATCGGCGGGTCGGGGAGAGATTGATGTGTCTGTGGATCCTGGATCTGTGGTCGCAACCGGGAAGACTGCAGCGACGGATCGGCGGACGTGCCGGTACGGGACGGGGTTGGCAGTGAGGGATTTTTTGGACGCATGGGGTCATTCCTTGACGATGGTCAGATGTTCGATCGAGATCGGGCGGGACGGGGCGTTTTCGAGTCTCCAGCTGTTGCTGAGGACGTTGTAGAAAATCCTCCCGGGAATGGCGTCGAGAAGACGAATGTTCAGAACCGGCACATCAGTGACTTCCAGCTCTGCGCGATGCTGGTGATCGCGGATGTCCAGAATCAATGCCTGAATCGTTGGATAGCCTCGTGCATCGACGACGCAGAGCCCGATCATTTCAAACAGGGAGTTGATCCGGTAACGGTTTCCTGAATAGACCACGACATCGATGGTTTCCAGCGGCAGCTCTGGATTGCTGCTGTCCGGCAGATGAACATGGATGCTGCCGATTTTGAGTAGATCGTCCTTGATGGAGAGATCGCCGGGGCTGATCCGCTCCTGCAGATGACGGGTGTGAATGAGCCAGGTAGAGGAGCCCGAAACGATGGCGTCCGCTTGAGCAGTCGATAGCCGCATGGAAATAGCTCTGGCGGGATACAGCTCATAGGTTGCGGATCGCCCCTCCAGCCAGTAGCTGGTGTTGTGCTCGTCAGCCTGAAAATCCACTCGCTGCGGAGTCGCCTTCAGGGTGCGCTTCGTGATGCCGGGCTTGAGGAATGTGTATCGGCCCGCGCGTTCGCGCAGCGAGGCACGGCTTTGAATAACGGTATAGCCGGTCTTTTTTGCATCATCGATATACGAGTTGCGCGGAAAGTCGAGGTGGTAGGAGACACCGTCGCGCATCACCAGAATGACCGGATGACTTGCCTCCCAGCCCGAAGCCATGATGCCGCCACCCCTGTCGGTTTTCTTGTCGGGTCTTTCTTTCACGATCCCGTGTAAGGAAAGCAGGCCTGACGGGTGATTGAAAGTGATGGTGAAGTGGACATCCTTGTAGCCAAGAAACGTGAATGCATCTGTCTCGGTTTTTGAAACGGTGTAGATGGCCCTGACTTCATCGATTTCGGTGCTGTCATGTTCAACGTAGATCGTACTGGACGCGGCCTGATCGTTTTGCGTGGCTATCAGCGTCGAATGACGTGTCTGACGGGAAATGAAGTAGGACGAATGTGCGTTTTTCGAAATTCTGCAGGGATAGTCATTGACCGGGGCGGGGGAAGTCCTGTTCATGCCGACTGTCAGGACAGTGACGCTGAGCGTCAGCTCGCCAGTTCCCACAATGTTGGCAGGCCATATCGGTTGCAGGTGGAAACCGTCCTGGGTAATGAACACCCATTTGTCATTGTGCAGTGAGCGTTTGCGACCGACTGTCCGGTAGACCGCTTCAAGCACCAGTTCCCGTCGCGGAGTTCCGGGCGAATCGTCGCGCAGCGATTCGATCACCAGCGCATCATCACGCAAGTACCAGCGCTGGATGGCTTCAAGCGTCACGCCCAGATAGACCGTGCTCGTCTCTGCACCGTCATCGCTGATGGATACGGTACGGCACATCGGGTCGAGAATATAGGTGTCGTTACCCGGCCCCCCGACGACGGATCCGTGGATGCCGCGAACGGAAATCCGGTCATCTCCCGCACCGGCGTCAACGTGGTCGTCACCATTGGCGGAAATGATGTCCGCCTGATCGGAACCCGTCACGCGATTGGCCGCACCGGCGAGCGTCTCGACCTTTTCGATGGACTTGAGCGTCGAGTGCAGCACAGGTCCCAGCGCCGGGTTCGCGGGACGTAACTTCAGCGTGCCTTTCTTCAGGTCAATGTCATAACCGAGATGGCGCGGTGGGTCGGGAATGTGATCGATATGCCTGTGCGTGCCTTGCAGCCATAGCAGATCGATACCGTCCCCTCCTGACAGCTCGCTGACCTTGATCGGGTCGAGCGAGAGCGATTCGCAAGCCGACTGAAAGAGAAACGAATCATCCCTCTCGCCGCCTTCGAGGACTTTCCTTCCCGTGCCATAGCTGAAGAAGTTGGTTTTGTTCCGTACGCCTTGCACGGTGTCATTGCCTGCACCGAGGCTCCAGAAAACGCCTTTGGCCGGATCGGTTTTTGTTTTGGCAATGATGGCGTCCGAGGTCGGCAGGCCATCCCTTGCGTCATAACTGTCATCGGTGTCACTGATGGCTGGCCGGTCCTCGGTGACGTATGGGGTTTCGCCACGGGATTCATCCCACTGAAAGCGATAGAGGCGAGTGGGCTGCATCTTCACCTCGAACCGGCCATTGACGATTACGTCGATACTCTCCTTGAATTCATTGTCCAGCCAGCCAAGGCTGCGGGTCTTCAGGGCTTTGGCGTAGTCCGCAGTGGTTTTGGCGACCAGGTAGCGATCCATCAGCGCCTTGTCCTGGTCCTGACCGGTGAACGCAAACCAGCCGGCACGCCAGCGTTCGATCACGGTCAGTTCGATGTAGTCGTCAATGTCGTCGACCGCCCGGACGGCGCCATAGATCTTCGCCCCGACGATCATGATTGCGGCAGCGGCGATACCCACCGGGCCTGCTGCGTGAAATCCCGCCAAAGCTGCACAGCCGAGAGCAAGTGAGAGTACGCCGCTGAATACACTCAGCCCACCGGTGACATACAGGTCCTGCGCTTCCTTGCCCTGGGCCTTGGCTGCATCGTTGAAGGATTTGATGGCGGTATAGATATCGAAGGGCAGCGTCAGCACGCTGGCAATCAACCCGGCTCCGCGACACAGCCACTTGCCCATGGAAGTCTTGCCGAATTGTTCGAAGGCCATGGAGCCCTGGCGGATCATATGTTCGCCGGTCTTGCTCAGGGCGTACTCGACCCCCAGTGAAGTGATTTCCGAGAGGCCTCCGCCCACGTTGATCAGCGCTTCAGCCGTGTCACCTTTCTTCAGCGCGTCGATGGCGCCGGTGTAAGCGCTGTAGAGTCCGTACGCCTGCATTCCGACGCCCATGCTGGCCATCCCGCGGCTTTTGGTTTTATCGACCCAGTCCGGCAGGTGTTCGGGCAACGGGTCTCGGCGAATGTCCAGGCGTTGGGTGGCGTTCAGCAGGTGGTTGATCTTGTTCATGGCCTCAGCGAACTCGCCGGTGGATTTCTCTCGCATGAGCGGTGGGGCGTCGGGGGAGCGCTGAGTGACGATTTCGTACAGCAGGGGCGGGATCTGAGCGTTTTCCGGTGAGGGAACGGATCTCATGCGCTGTTCGATCTGAGCCGTATCGAACTCCAGTGCATCGATGAACGCTTGGTCAGGTTCGGAAAAGTAGGTGTTGGTCGCCGAGAGGTTTTCCCCATCGATTCGGCCGCCCAAGGCCTGGAGCGTCTGGCGGCTGACGCTGAATTCTCCGATGCGCAGAGGGCCGAACAGGGTGTCGAGATCCGCAAGCCCGGGTTTTTGGCCCGAGGGCTGAAGGGGCGGTTCCGGGTGGATGTTCAGGTCGGATATTTTGATCGGAGCTGGCGGTCGGTCAGTCCGGGATAGATCGTTTGATTGATTCTTCAAAGTCATTGCTCTTTTCACAAGTCCGTTTGTGGTGCTGCTGCCGGAATGTGGCATGGGGCACGGACTTGTTCATGAGCATTTGCTTTGCCAAATGTTTGATGGCGCTCATCGGCGCTGGGTGCACCGATGAGCGTTGAGCGCGGACTCAGTAGGCATATCGCAACAAGGTATGTGGCAGATGCCGCAATACAAAGAAACCGAACAGGGCGACCAGCGCCGGCAGCACCAGCCACCAGACTTTCTGCGGCATCGCTTCAAGGGGGGACTGGCGCTGAATCAGCCACAGGCTCGCTGCGCAGACACAGGCGGCGAGCATGGCACCGGCCAGGACATCCGTCGGCCAATGTGCCCCCAGATAGACCCGTGACAGCGCAATCGCCAGCGCCGGAATGCAGCCGATCAACAGCCAGGTCAGGCGCAGTCTTGGTGGTTGTCCACGTCCGGCCAGCACGGCGAGGGTCAGGAACAGTGCGAACGACCCGGACGCATGGCCGCTGGGCATGCTGTAACTGGTGATCGGGTCGGTCAGCACTTCCGGGCGTACCCGGGCGAAAAACAGTTTGGTTCCGGTGTTGGCCAGCGCGGTGACGAGCAAGGTACTGCCGGCGAAGATCGCCTGGCGCCACTGGCGACACAGCAGCAACAGGCCGGTCAGCAAAATGCTGAACACCAACATGTTGCGGAACTCACCGATCAGGGTGAAGACCACCGCGACCTCGTCTAGCACCGCGCTGCGGTGTTCCTGCACGAGGGTCATGACGCCCTGGTCCAGCGCGGTCAGGTACGGATAACCGATGAACAACGCGATCAGGATCAACAGGCTCATGCTACTGATCCAGATTGTCGCCCGGCGGTGACGGCGCAGGCTGCTGTTGGCACTCAGGCCGACCATCACCGCAATGCTGGCGGCGACGATCCCGGCCTGCAGCCAGAAACCTTCCGGCAATGGCAGACGAATCGCCGCCCCGGTGGCCCAGCCCGGCAGCAGGTAGGCGATGCTCCAGCCCGCCGCAGCCAGCAGACTGACGGCAACGAAGCGCGGGAAGGGCATGTCGCACATCCCGGCGACCATCGGCAACATCGGCCTCAGCGGACCGATGAAACGTCCGACCAGCAGGCTGGCGATACCGTAGCGCTGGAAGTAGGTTTCTGCGCCGGCCATCCATTCAGGGTGATGACGCAGGCCCGGCAGGCGCCGGATGTTCTGGTGGAAGTGGCGCCCGAGGAAATACGACACCAGGTCGCCGAGAATCCCGCCGAGAAAGCCCAGCAACAGGGTCTCGCTCAACGACAGCGCACCGCTGCCGGCAAGTGCCGCCACGGCGAACAGCAACACCGTGCCGGGCACGATGATCCCGGCAATCGCCAGACACTCGACGAATGCCACGACGAATACCGCAGCGGCCAGCCACTGCGGGTTGGCGGCCAGCCACCCGGTCACGCTATCGAGCCATGGGCCCATACAACACACTCCATTTCATTGATGTCCCTGGCCGGCGTAGCGCAGAGGGGAAATTCACAGCAGAAAATAATCGCGTCCTTCGACCTGACCCCGGCGCAGCGGGTTCCGGGTGCACCACTGGGCGTAGGCCGCATCGACGAAGCGATACATCAAATGCTCGTCGCGCCCATGGGGGATGCCCAGGCGGGTGGTCTGGATGATGTGGCCCGGCGCGGGGCCGGTGTCTTCCACCAGCAGGATTTCGTGGTCGAAGCGCTTTGCATCCCACACCGGCACTTTCAACCCCAAGGCTTTGCACAGCAGGGTCTGCCCGGCGCAGAGCTTTTGCGACGGTCGCGGGCGACCCTGAGCGTCGGGATTGTTCAGCAGCATCTGCGCCAGACTGGCCGGGCCGCTGATCTCGTCGACCCACGGATAGGCCGATTTGATCAGCACCGCATTGCCGGGACCCTGCGCGCTGAAGTTCAGCGAATCGCCGCCACGGGCGTAGTACATATAGATGTGGCCGCCATCCAGAAACAAAGCCTTACGCTTTTCCGTGTAGCCGAGGGAGGCGTGACTGCCCTTTTCTTCGCAGTAATACGCTTCGGTTTCGATGATCCTGGCGCTGAGCCACAGGTCGCCGACCCGGTGACGGATGACTTTACCCAGCAGATCGCGGGCCAGGACCTGGGCGTCACGGTCGAAAAAAGCATCCGGAAGGCCCAGCGGCAGGCGCTCGGCGCGGGCGCGAACGGTCAGGTTGGACATGGCAAACGGTGTTTATCCAGGCGAAAGAGGTCGTGATGATAACAATCCGAGCCTTAATTACGGCTGAACATCGGCAAATCGCCGTCCATTTCGACCATCCGCCCGTCACCGCTGTTAGTCCCGGGACGCGACAGCTATAATCTGCCGCTTTCCTCTTTGCCAAGACCCCAGCAGACCATGACTGAGTCCGTTCTTGACTACATGACCCGATTGGGTCGCGCCGCCCGCGAAGCTTCCCGGGTCATCGGCCGTGCCAGCACCGCGCAGAAAGACCGCGCCCTGCTGGCTGCCGCCAATGCGCTGGACGCCGCCCGCGCCGAGCTTGCGGCAGCCAATGAACAGGATCTGGCCGCCGGACGCGCCAACGGTCTGGAGCCTGCACTGCTGGAGCGCCTGGAACTGACCCCGGCCCGTATCGACGGCATGATCGTCGGTCTGCGCCAGGTGGCGGCGCTGCCGGATCCGGTCGGTGCGATCCGCGACATGAGCTTCCGTCCGTCGGGCATTCAGGTCGGCAAGATGCGCGTGCCGCTGGGCGTGATCGGGATCATCTACGAATCCCGTCCGAACGTGACCATCGACGCCGCGAGCCTGTGCCTGAAGTCCGGTAACGCGACCATCCTGCGTGGCGGTTCCGAGGCGATTCACTCCAACCGCGCGATTGCCGCCTGCATCCAGCGTGGCTTGGCCGAGGCCGAATTGCCGGCCGCCGTGGTGCAAGTGGTGGAAACCACCGACCGCGCTGCCGTTGGCGCTTTGATCACCATGCCCGAGTACGTCGATGTGATCGTGCCGCGCGGTGGCCGTGGCCTGATCGAGCGCATCAGCCGCGACGCCCGGGTGCCGGTGATCAAGCATCTGGACGGCATCTGCCACGTCTATGTCAGCGAACACGCTGACCTGCCGAAAGCCCAGCGCATTGCCTTCAATGCCAAGACCTATCGTTATGGCATCTGCGGCGCGATGGAGACCCTGCTGGTCGATCAAAGTGTTGCGAAGGATTTCCTGCCGTCGATGGCCAGACAGTTCCGCGAAAAAGGCGTCGAGCTGCGTGGTTGCGAGCGCACCCGGGGGATCATCGAGGCGGTAGCGGCGACTGAAGAAGACTGGGGCACCGAGTATCTGGCGCCGATTCTGTCGATCCGTGTGGTCGACGGTCTGGACCAGGCCATCGAACACATCAACCATTTCGGCTCTCACCACACCGATTCGATCGTCAGCGAAAACCTCGCCGACACCCGGCAGTTCGTGGCCGAAGTCGACTCGGCCTCGGTGATGATCAACACCCCGACCTGCTTCGCCGATGGATTCGAATACGGATTGGGTGCCGAGATCGGCATTTCTACTGATAAGCTGCACGCCCGTGGCCCGGTGGGCCTCGAAGGACTGACCTGCGAGAAATACGTCGTGGTCGGTGATGGCCAGTTGCGCGGCCAGGCGACGGTCTGACTTGTCCGACCTCGACCCGAAAGCGCCGAAATCCGGCAGGAAGTCTCGCCCCAGACGCATCGGCGTCCTGGGCGGAACCTTCGATCCGGTGCATGTCGGCCATTTGCGCGGCGCGCTGGAAGTCGCCGATGCGCTGGCGCTCGATGAGCTGCGCATGATGCCCAGTGCCCGGCCGCCCCATCGCGATACCCCGCAGGTGTCGGCGCAGGATCGGCTGGCAATGGTTGAATGTGCGGTGGCCGGTGTGCCGCCGCTGGTGGTGGACGCCCGCGAGTTGCAGCGGGACAAACCGTCCTGGACCATCGATACCCTGGAGTCGCTGCGCGCTGAACTGGCCGCCGAGACCCAGGTTTTTCTGCTTTTGGGCTGGGACGCATTTTGCGGCCTGCCCACTTGGCACCGCTGGGAGGAGTTGCTCCAGCATTGCCACATCCTGGTGCTACAGCGCCCGGACGCCGACAGCGAACCGCCGGATGCCTTGCGCAACCTGCTGGCAGCGCGTTCGGTGAGCGACCCGCTGGCCCTGAAAGGGCCGAGCGGACAGATTGCATTCGTCTGGCAGACACCGCTCGCGGTCTCCGCCACCCAGATCCGTCAACTGCTGGCCAGCGGTAAGTCGGTACGTTTCCTGGTGCCCGACGCGGTCCTGGCCTACATCGATGCGCACGGTCTGTACCGTGCGTCGAACTGAACAAGGCGTGCTCGAGTAACACGATCATCGTGGAACGAGGCGCCGAATACATGAGCAAAACGAGTTTTATATGACTGACAAAGACCAAACCAAAGTAAAGCGCAAAGGCACGTTCAAGAGCGCTCCGCTGCCGGAAGTCGCCAACACCAACGAGCCGCTGAAAGGCGACGAGCTGGTCAAGGTGGCCGTGGCTGCCCTGGAAGACGTCAAGGCCCAGGACATCCAGATCATCGATGTGCGCGACAAGCAGAGCATCACTGACTACATGATCATCGCTACCGGTACGTCCAACCGCCAGATCAACGCGATGCTGGACAAGGTTCGCGAAGAAGTGAAAAAGCAGGGCGCCAAGCCGCTGGGCGAAGAAGGCAAGGGCGACAGCGACTGGGTGCTGCTGGACCTGGACCTGGTGATCGTGCACATGATGACCGCCTCGGCCCGTCAGTTCTACGACCTGGAGCGCCTGTGGGCCGGTGCCGAGCAGAGCCGCGCGGCAGACGCCAAGCACCACAGCCCGGAAAACACCCACGAGCACTTCACCAAGCTCAACAAAGACCAGCTGTAAGGGAAGCGCTGTGCGACTGCGACTGATCGCCGTCGGTTCACGCATGCCCAAGTGGGTGGAAGAAGGCTGGCATGAATATGCCAAGCGTCTTCCGTCCGAGCTGGCGCTGGAACTGGTGGAAATTCCGCTCAATACCCGTGGCAAGAATGCCGACGTGGCCCGCTTCATCCGTCAGGAAGGCGAAGCCATGCTGGCCAAGGTCGGGCACAACGAGCGGATCGTCACCCTCGAAGTGCACGGCAAGCCCTGGAGCACCGAGCAGCTGGCGGTCGAACTCGACCGTTGGCGGCTGGACTCGCGCACGGTCAATTTCATGGTCGGCGGCCCGGAAGGGCTGGCGCCGGAAGTCTGTGCCCGCGCCGACCAGCGCTGGTCGTTGTCGCCATTGACGCTGCCGCACCCGTTGGTGCGCATCCTCATCGGCGAGCAGTTGTATCGTGCCTGGACCGTGTTGTCCGGCCACCCTTACCACAAGTAATCCTGCCCTCATGTCCCAGCCGATCCGCATCAAGGACCACGAAAAAGACGCCCGCCTGGTGCGTAGCCGCGTCGTGTTCGGGGCCATTGCGGTGGTGCTGCTGATCTGTGTGCTGATTGCCCGGCTGTATTTCCTGCAGGTGATCCAGTACGAGTATCACTCGACCCTCTCGGAAAACAACCGTGTCCATGTCCAGCCGATCCCGCCGACCCGTGGCCTGATTTACGACCGCAACGGCGTGGTGGTGGCGGATAACCGGCCGAGCTTCAGCCTGAGCATGACCCGCGAGCGCTCCGGCGACTGGCAGCAGGTGCTCGACGTGATCGTCGAAGTGCTGGAGCTGACGCCGGAAGACCGGGTGATCTTCGAAAAACGCATGCGTCAGGGGCGCCGGCCGTTCGAGCCGGTGCCGATCCTGTTCGAGCTGACCGAAGAGCAGATCGCCCGGATCGCGGTGAACCAGTTCCGCCTGCCGGGCGTGGAAGTGGTCGCGCAGCTGGTGCGTCACTACCCGCAGGGCGCGCATTTTGCGCACTCGGTGGGGTACATGGGGCGGATCAACGAGAAAGAGCTGAAGACCCTCGATCCGGTCAACTACAGCGGCACCCACCACATCGGCAAGACCGGCATCGAGCGCTTCTATGAAGCCGAGCTGCACGGGCAGGTGGGTTACGAAGAGGTCGAGACCAACGCCCGGGGCCGCGTACTGCGGGTGCTCAAGCGTACCGATCCGGTGCCGGGCAAGGACATCGTCCTGAGCCTCGACATCAAGTTGCAGGAAGCTGCCGAAGCCGCACTCGGCGGGCGCCGCGGCGCAGTGGTGGCGTTGGACCCGAACACCGGCGAAGTGCTGGCAATGGTCAGCCAGCCGAGCTTCGACCCGAACCTGTTCGTCACCGGTATCAGCTTCAAGGCTTACGCCGAACTGCGTGATTCCATTGACCGGCCGCTGTTCAACCGCGTACTGCGCGGCCTGTACCCGCCGGGCTCGACAATCAAGCCGGCGGTAGCCATTGCCGGTCTGGACGCGGGCGTGGTGACGGCGTCGAGCCGGGTGTTCGACCCGGGTTACTACATGCTGCCCAACTACGATCACAAATACCGCAACTGGAACCGCACCGGGGACGGCTTCGTCGACCTCGACACGGCGATCATGCGGTCCAACGACACCTACTTCTATGACCTGGCGCACAAGCTCGGCATCGACCGGTTGTCGGCTTACATGAACAAGTTCGGCATCGGCCAGAAGGTCTCGCTGGACATGTTCGAAGAATCCCCGGGCCTGATGCCGTCCCGCGAATGGAAACGTGCCACCCGCAAACAGGCGTGGTTCCCGGGCGAGACCCTGATTCTCGGGATCGGCCAGGGCTACATGCAATCGACCCCGCTGCAGCTGGCCCAGGCCACCGCGCTGGTGGCCAACAAGGGTGTGTGGAACCGTCCGCATCTGGCCAAAACCATCGAGGGCGAGAAGCCCAAGGATGAAAACCCGATGCCGGACATCGTCCTGCGCGATCCGTCGGACTGGACCAAGGTCAACCACGGCATGCAGCAGGTGATGCACGGCGCCCGGGGTACGGCGCGCAAGGCGTCGGTCGGCGCGCAATACCGGATCGCCGGCAAGTCGGGTACGGCCCAGGTGGTCGCGATCAAGCAAGGCGAGAAATACGACCGCTCCAAGGTGCAGGAACGCCACCGCGACCACGCCCTGTTCGTCGGTTTTGCACCGGCCGACAACCCGAAAATCGTGGTGTCGGTGATGGTCGAGAACGGTGAGTCCGGCTCCGGCGTCGCTGCGCCCGTGGTGCGTCAGGTAATGGATGCCTGGCTGCTGGATCAGGACGGACGCTTGAAGGCCGAATACGCCAGCCCAATCAGTGCGGAGGCTACGGCCCGTGAAGAATAATTTCGATCGCATGCTCTCCAGCGAGGATGTGATGCGTCGCCGCGCGACGCTGTTGCAACGCCTGCATATCGACGGACCCTTGCTGGTCCTGCTGCTGATCCTCGCCGCCGGCAGCCTGTTCGTGCTGTATTCGGCCAGCGGCAAGAGCTGGGACCTGCTGGCCAAACAGGCCACATCGTTCGGCATCGGCCTGGTGTCGATGATCGTCATCGCTCAGTTCGAACCACGGTTCATGGCCCGCTGGGTGCCGCTCGGTTATGTGGTCGGGGTGGTGCTGCTGATGGTGGTGGACATCATGGGCCACAACGCCATGGGCGCGACCCGCTGGATCAACATTCCCGGGGTGATCCGCTTCCAGCCGTCGGAATTCATGAAGATCCTGATGCCGGCGACCATCGCCTGGTACCTGTCCAAGCGCACGCTGCCGCCGCAGCTCAAGCACGTCGGGATCAGTCTGATGCTGATCGGCGTGCCGTTCATTCTGATCGTGCGGCAGCCGGATCTGGGCACGTCGCTGCTGATTCTGGCCGGCGGTGCGTTCGTGCTGTTCATGGGCGGATTGCGCTGGCGCTGGATCCTCAGCGTGCTGGCCGCCGCCGTGCCCGTGGCGATCGCCATGTGGTTCTTCATCATGCACGACTACCAGAAGCAGCGGATCCTGACCTTCCTCGACCCGGAAAGCGATCCGCTGGGCACCGGCTGGAACATCATTCAGTCGAAGGCCGCCATCGGTTCCGGTGGCGTGTTCGGCAAGGGCTGGCTGCTGGGCACCCAGTCGCACCTGGACTTCCTGCCGGAAAGCCACACCGACTTCATTATTGCGGTGCTGGGCGAAGAGTTCGGCCTGGTGGGCATTTGCGCGCTGCTGTTGATCTATCTGTTGTTGATCGGTCGCGGCCTGGTGATTACCGCCCAGGCGCAGACGCTGTTCGGCAAATTGCTCGCCGGCGCCTTGACCATGACGTTTTTTGTTTATGTTTTCGTCAACATCGGTATGGTCAGTGGCCTGTTGCCGGTGGTGGGGGTACCGTTGCCGTTCATTAGCTACGGCGGAACTTCGCTGGTGACGCTGCTGTCAGCGTTTGGGGTTTTGATGTCGATCCATACGCATCGCAAGTGGATCGCACAGGTTTGAATAAGGTGAAGAGTTCAATGCAAGTAATGCGTGACTGGGCGACACGATACGCACCGTGGCTCGGCCTGGTAGGCATCCTTGGCAGCGCGCAGGAAGCGCTGGCCGGCGATTACGAAGGCTCGCCCCAGGTGGCCGAATTCGTCGGTGAAATGACCCGCGACTACGGTTTCGCCGGCGAGCAACTGATGGCGGTGTTCCGTGAGGCCCAGCGCAAGCAGGCGATTCTCGACGCGATTTCCAAACCCGCCGAACGGGTCAAGCAGTGGAAAGAATACCGGCCGATGTTCATCACCGATGCGCGCATCGCCCGTGGTGTGGACTTCTGGCGCCAGCACGAGGCGGTACTGGCCCGCGCCGAGCAGGAATATGGCGTTCCGGCCCAGGTGATCGTGTCGATCATCGGCGTCGAGACCTTTTTCGGACGTAATACCGGTAATTACCGGGTGATCGATGCCTTGTCCACGCTGGGTTTCGACTATCCTCCCCGTGCCGAATTTTTCCGCAAGGAACTGCGTGAGTTCCTGCTGCTGGCGCGCGAAGAACAGGTCGACCCGCTGACCCTCAAGGGCTCCTACGCCGGGGCGATGGGCCTGCCGCAGTTCATGCCGAGCAGTTTCCGCGCCTATGCGGTGGATTTCGACGGCGATGGCCACATCAATATCTGGAACAACCCGGATGATGCGATCGGCAGCGTCGCCAGCTACTTCAAGCGTCACGGCTGGGTGGCCGGCGAGCCGGTGGTCAGTCGTGCCGATGTACGCGGCGAGCAGGTGGATGAAGGCCTGACCACTGGCATCGAGCCGACGAAAACCGTCGGGGAGTTGCGAGCGCTGGGCTGGTCAAGTCATGATGCGCTGCGCGATGATATGCCGGTTACTGCATTTCGCCTGGAAGGCGACAATGGCCCGGAATACTGGATGGGCCTGAAGAATTTCTACGCGATCACGCGTTATAACCGCAGCGTGATGTACGCCATGGCTGTACATCAACTGTCTGAAGAGCTGGTAAAAGCACGGGGCGTCAAGTAATGCAGGCATTGCCTATCAACAAACCCCTGAAGCTGGTGGCATTCGCTGCGTTGGCGGTGCTGGTCGCCAGTTGCTCGACCAGCCGGGCGCCCACTCAGAAATACGCTTCCAATACCGTTCGTGCCCAGCCTGGTCTGGACATCAACCGGGCCCACAAGGACGGTGCGCCATGGTGGGACGTCGATGTGTCGCGCATTCCGGACGCCACGCCGACCCTGCACACCGGTCCGTACAAGGCCAACCCGTACACCGTGCTGGGCAAGACCTACTTCCCGTTGCAGGAATCCAAGACCTACGTGGCCTCGGGCACGGCCTCCTGGTATGGCACCAAGTTCCATGGTCAGAACACCGCCAACGGCGAGGTCTATGACCTGTACGGCATGAGTGCCGCCCACAAGACCTTACCGCTGCCAAGTTACGTTCGGGTGACCAACCTGGACAACAACAAGAGCGTGATCCTGCGGGTCAACGACCGCGGGCCGTTCTATTCCGACCGGATCATTGACTTGTCCTACGCGGCGGCCAAAAAGCTCGGTTATGCCGAAATCGGCACCGCGCGGGTCAAGGTCGAGGGGATCGACCCGCAACAATGGTGGGCCGCCAAGGGCCGTCCGGCGCCTCTGATGCTCAACGAGCCGCAAGTCGCGCAGAATACTGCACCGGTGATCACGGCTTCGGCCGGTACCATCGAGCAGTGGACTCCACCGCCGCAACAGCATGCCTCCGACACTGTCCCTGTACAGATCGGCGCAAAAAAAAACGCTTCTGCACCAGTGTCTGGCCAGTATCTGCAGGTGGGCGCGTTCGCCAACCCGGACGCTGCAGAACTCCTGAGGTCGAAGCTCAGCGGGATGGTGAGCGCTCCGGTGTTCATCAGCTCGATCGTGCGCAATCAGCAGACCCTGCACCGGGTACGCCTGGGACCGATCGGTTCGCCGGGTGAAATTGCCCAGGTGCAGAACAGCGTGCGCCTGGCCAACCTTGGTTCGCCAAGTGTGGTCACCGAGTAAGTAATACGTAGCACTTGATTGACGGTTCACCAGCGATTGGGGGGTGAATCAGGTTGTTGGCTCGTCGAAGAACAAAAGCCCGGCAAAGGGTGACTGGAGTGAGCAACTGAACACGCGATGACTCGTTAGAAAGTCATCTGATTAATTTTGCCCGCAAGGGCAGTTTCCATTAGCGATTTCGAGAGACGGATGAACATCACCACCTTTGCCAAACGCCTGTGTCTGCTAGTCCCGCTGCTCCTCTCGCCAGCCGCCTTCGCGGCCGAGATGATGCCGTCGCCACCTCAACTGGCCGCAAAAGCCTACGTGCTCATGGACGCCAGCAGCGGCAACGTGCTGGTGGAGAACAACGGTGACCAGCGTCTGCCACCGGCCAGCCTGACCAAACTGATGACCGCGTACATTGCTACGCTGGAAATCCGTCGTGGCCAGATCGGTGAAAACGATCCGGTGACCGTCAGCGAAAACGCCTGGCGCACCGGCGGTTCGCGGATGTTCATCAAGGTCGGCTCGCAGGTGACTGTCAGCGACCTGCTGCACGGCATCATCATTCAGTCCGGCAACGACGCCAGCGTCGCGGTGGCCGAGCACATCGCCGGTAGCGAAGACGCCTTCGCCGACCTGATGAACAAGACTGTCGCCGATCTGGGCATGACCAATACCCACTTCATGAACCCGACCGGTCTGCCAAACCCTGAGCACTACTCGTCGGCTCACGATATGGCGATCCTGGCGCGTGCGATCATCCACGAAGACCCGGCTCACTACGCGATCTACTCGCAGAAAGAGTTCTTCTGGAACGGCATCAAGCAGCCTAACCGCAACCTGCTGCTGTGGCGCGACAAGACCGTCGACGGTCTGAAAACCGGTCACACCGACGAAGCCGGCTACTGCATGGTGTCCTCGGCCGTTCGTGACGGCATGCGCCTGATCGCCGTGGTGTTCGGCACCAACAGCGAAGTGGCTCGTGCTGCCGAGACCCAGAAACTGCTGACCTACGGTTTCCGCTTCTTCGAAACCCAGACCTTCTATCAGAAGGGTACCGAACTGGCTCAGGCCCCGGTGTGGAAAGGCACCACCAGCCAGGTCAAGGCCGGCCTGGCTGAAGATCTGACCATGACCCTGCCGAAAGGCCAGCTGAAGAAGCTCGCTGCCAGCATGACCATGAACCCGCAACTGACCGCGCCAATCGCCAAGGGCGACGTGATCGGTAAAGTCGAAGTGAAACTGGACGACAAGGTGGTGCACAGCGCCGACCTGATCGCTCTGGACGCTGTCGAGGAGGGTGGTATCTTCCGCCGCATGTGGGATAGCATCCGTCTATTCTTCTACGGCTTGTTCAACTGATTCGAGTTGACCTGCATGGCCCCGTTCCCTTCCGGAGCGGGGCCTTGTTCGTTACCGGGCTTACGCTTACGAGGCCGTTACGCCATGACCGATACCGAAGTAAAGGCGCCAAAGATCGAATTTCCGCAGGTTGATTATCCGGTTAAGGTGATCAGCGATACGGGCGTCGGCAACAAAGACAAGATCATCGACATCGTCAAGAAACACGCAAAGATCAACGATGAGCGTGTCGACGAGCGTCAAAGCAGCAACGGCAAGTACACCACCATCCAGTTGCACATCGTCGCGACCGACCAGGATCAGCTGTACAACATCAACAGCGAACTGCGGGCGACCGGCTTCGTACACATGGTGTTGTGATGCCGGGCACGCTGGGCTTTCGCGAACTTGGCCAGATGGCTTACGAGCCGGTCTGGCATGCCATGCAACGCTTTACCAACGAACGCGGCAGTGATGCCGCCGACGAAATCTGGCTCGTCGAACACCCGCCCGTGTTCACTCAGGGGCAGGCCGGCAAGGCCGAACATCTGTTGCTGCCGGGAGATATCCCGGTGGTTCAGGTCGACCGCGGCGGGCAGGTGACTTACCATGGCCCCGGCCAACTGGTGGCGTACCTGTTGCTGGATGTACGCAAACTGGGTTTTGGCGTACGCGACCTGGTCACACGCATGGAGCGGTGCCTGATCGAACTGCTGGCCAGCTACGGCGTCACCGCTGTGGCCAAGCCAGATGCTCCCGGCGTCTATGTCGACGGAGCGAAAATCGCTTCTCTGGGTTTGCGGATTCGCCACGGTTGTTCCTTTCATGGCCTGGCCCTGAACGTGGATATGAACCTGGAACCGTTTCGACGGATTAATCCCTGCGGCTATGCCGGGCTGGCGATGACCCAGCTGAGCGATCACGCAGGATCGATTGAATTTGCCGAGGTAAGTGCCCGGCTGCGCGCGCAGCTCGTCAAACACCTCGACTATGCTGAGCAGACGACCCTGACGGGCGGAATCGACTGATATGACTACTGATGCAGTGCAAACCATGATCCCGACGCTCGACGTGACCGAGCGCCCGGCCCCGCGTCCCAAGGTTGAAGCCGGCGTCAAGCTGCGCGGCGCCGAGAAGGTTGCACGCATCCCGGTAAAGATCATTCCGACCACCGAACTGCCGAAGAAACCCGACTGGATCCGCGTGCGCATCCCGGTTTCGCCGGAAGTCGAGCGCATCAAGAGCCTGCTGCGCAAGCACAAGCTGCACAGCGTCTGCGAAGAGGCATCCTGCCCGAACCTGGGCGAGTGCTTCTCCGGCGGCACCGCGACCTTCATGATCATGGGTGACATCTGCACCCGTCGCTGCCCGTTCTGCGACGTGGGTCACGGTCGTCCGAAACCACTGGACGTCAACGAGCCGGAAAGCCTGGCCATCGCCATCGCCGACCTGAAACTCAAGTACGTGGTGATCACCTCGGTTGACCGCGACGACCTGCGTGACGGCGGTGCCCAGCACTTTGCCGACTGCATCCGCGAAATCCGCAAGCTGTCGCCGAATGTGCAGCTCGAGACCCTGGTCCCGGACTACCGTGGCCGCATGGACATCGCTCTGGAAATCACTGCGGCCGAGCCGCCGGATGTGTTCAACCACAACCTGGAAACCGTACCGCGCCTGTACAAGGCTGCGCGTCCGGGTTCGGACTACCAGTGGTCGCTGACCCTGCTGCAGCGTTTCAAGCAGATGATGCCGCACATTCCGACCAAGTCCGGCCTGATGCTGGGTCTGGGCGAGACCGACGACGAAGTCATCGAAGTCATGAAGCGCATGCGCGAACACGACATCGACATGCTGACCCTGGGCCAGTACCTGCAACCGTCCCGCAGTCACTTGCCGGTGCAGCGTTTCGTGCACCCGGACACCTTCGCCTGGTTCGCCGAGGAAGGTTACAAGATGGGCTTCAAGAACGTCGCTTCCGGCCCGTTGGTGCGCTCTTCGTACCACGCCGACGAGCAGGCGAAACTGGTCAAGGCCGAGCTGCTCGGTTCCTGACTCAGCGCTGAATGAGAAGGTGCCCGCCGGGTTTTATCGCCCGGCGGGCATTTTTTTGTCCGGCCTACGCTCGTTACTGACTTTTCCTGCAACCTGCGGCGCATCTGAGCCTCTTCTGTTTGTCGCCGTTCCTGACTACTGTGTGTGCATGACTTCACACAGGGAGATCCATGGATGACCGTTCGACCGACCCACACCCTTTTTCCGCACAAGCCTGTGCCGGCGCTGCCGTCGGAAGGGCTGATAGGCGTCATTGCGCCCGCCGGTCCTGGCGCGCTGGATACCGAAAAGGCCATCCAGTGGATGCGCGCCCGGGGTTACGGTTTGCGGGTGTTCCCGGGGGTTTACGAGAAGGAAGGCTATCTGGCCGGCAGCGACGAGGTACGACTGAACGATCTGCACGCGGCGTTCACTGATCCCGAGGTTGACGCAATCATCTGTCTGCGTGGCGGTTACGGCACGCCGAGGTTGCTGGACCGGATCGACTACGATCTGCTGAGCCGCCATGCCAAACCCTTCGTCGGCTACAGCGACATTACTGCGCTGCATCTGGCTATCAGTCGTTACGCCGGGTTCGTGACTTTTCACGGGCCACTGTTGAACGCTGACCTGCTGGGGGACAAGGAACCGCCGACGGTGACGTCGTTCTTCGCCATGCTGCGCGGGCAGTTGAAGGCCGGCAGTGTGTTGAGTCATCCGGTGGCTTATCCATTGACTACGGTTGAGCCTGGCATCGCTCACGGGCGTTTGCTGGGCGGCAATCTGGCGATGATCGCCGCAACCCTGGGCACGCCTTACGAGATCGACGTCGAAGGGGTGATCCTGCTCATTGAGGATGTCAACGAGCCGCTGTATCGGATCGACCGCTTGCTGACCCAGATGCGTCTGGCGGGCAAGCTGGCCCGATTGCGTGGCGTGTTGGTCGGGGATATCGCGGGGGTGGATGTCGATGCGCTGAACCGCCTGCTCAAGCAGACCTTCGAGCCGCTGCGGATTCCGGTGTTGTCAGGATGGCGCAGCGGACACTGTGATCCGAACCTGACGCTGCCGTTGGGCGCGCTGGTTCGACTGGATGCGGGGAAGAAGGAGTTGATGCTGGAGCAGGATGTAGTGATTCGCTGACCGAACCGCAAAAAAAACGCCGCCTCTTCAGGCGGCGTTTTTTTATTGGTTACGCAGGCTTTCAAGCAGCTTGTGCGTCGGATAGCCATCCGCCGGCCAGCCGAACGACTGTTGCGCACTGCGGATCGCCTTGCGCGTATTGGCACCGATGATGCCGTCAGCGGTGCCCGCGTCGTAGTTGCGCGCGGTCAGCAGGTTTTGCAGCTCGATGCGCTCGGTACGGCTCAGCGGCAGATCATCCTTCGGCCAGGTGCCGTTGATCAGGCCTGCGCCGTTGAAGCGCTCGGACAACAGGCTTACCGCCAGGGCATAGGACGACGAGTTGTTGTACTTGAGGATCGCCCGGAAGTTGTCGAGGATCAGGAACGCCGGGCCACGATAGCCCGCCGGCAGCAGCAGGGCAGCCGACAACTGCTCGGAGCCAGCCGGTGCCTGGCCACCGTTGGGCAGGATCACACCCAGTTGACGCCATTCGGCGACACTCTTGCGAATCGCGCCATCGGCCAGGGTGTAGTTGAAACCGCTCGGCAGTTGCACTTCGAAGCCCCATGGCTGGCCACGTTGCCAGCCGGAGCTTTGCAGGTAGTGCGCAGTCGAGGCCAGAGCGTCGGCGGGGCTGCCCCAGATGTCGCGGCGACCGTCGCCGTCGAAATCCACTGCGTGGGTGTTGTAGGTCGTCGGGATGAACTGGGTCTGGCCCATGGCGCCGGCCCAGGAACCGAGCATTTTCTCCGGCGAGATGTCGCCCTGTTGCAGGATCTGCAGCGCCGCGATCAGTTGCGCGTGGGCAAATGCCGGGCGGCGGCCTTCATAGGCCAGGGTCGCCAGGGAGTTGATTACCGACTTGGTGCCCTGGAACTGACCGAAATTGCTTTCCATCCCCCACACCGATACCAGCGCCTGACGGTCGACGCCATAACGTTGCTCGATGCGTTGCAGGATATCGGCATACTGGTTGATCAGCGCCTGGCCTTTGCGCACCCGCAGTGGCGACAGGGCACCGTCCAGGTATTCCCATACCGGGCGGGCGAACTCCGGCTGGCTACGGTCGGCGCGGATTACGCTGGCATCGAAGCTCACGTTGGCAAAAGCGCGATCGAACACGTCGGCGCGGATACCGGCGGCCAGGGCGTCCTTGCGGAAACCTGCCTGCCACTCGGCGAAAGTCTGGGTTGGTTGCAGATCGAGGTCGTCACCGGACGGCACTACCGGCGGGATGACCGCAGGGGCTATGGCAACGGGAGCAGCCTGAAGCGGTTGCGCGTCGGCGGCGGTGGGTTTCTCCGCGCAGGCGACAAGCAGTATGAAACTTGTGGCAGCGATCAGTTGGCGAACGGGCCAACGACGGGAAAGACTGAGGGGCATGCACAGGTCCAGGGGATACGAATCAGGTGCAGACCTTAACATGAGGAAGGGGTGCTGCGCTTCAAGCGGCCAGAAAGTAAGAAGCCTCCCAGCTGTCAGACTGGAAGGCTTCGCGGCGGTAGCTGCCTTTACCCTTGGTTGGTCGTTCCTGGCGGCTGCGGAACAGGGGTTGGGCGACGATGGATTTGGCCTTGTTGTGGCCATGTTTCGATGGCTTTTTGCTCATTAGGGTTCTCGCGAGTGAGTGGGTTTTGCGCGGCAAATGATCTGCCGATGTCGAGCGTCTGTCTATAGGACTGAAGGCGCGATTTTCTGTAGGAAATGGTCTGTGCAAAAAAGGGATCGCAGGGTGCGATCCCGGATTTCATTCGGCAGGTAACGTCAGACGCTGACCGGCCATCAACATCGCCAGCCGGCTGAGGCTCATCCACGGCGATCCGGCCGCCTGGCCCTTGATCTGCGCATCGATGCGCTGGGCCTCGAGCAACAATTGCGCCCAGCGTTGCGCCGAGTAGCGTTGCAGGGCCTTGCTCATCAGCGGTTTGCGCTTGTCCCAGACCGGCGGTTTCGCCTGACTGAAGCACTTGTCCAGCGGCGTTCCCTGGCTGTACTGCAGCGAGATATTGGCCAGCAGACGCAGCTCCCGGGCCAGGGCCCAGAGGATCACCGGCGGCTCGACACCTTCACCGCGCAGCCCTTCGAGCATGCGCAGCGCGTGAGCCGGTTCGCCGTTGAGGACTGCGTCGGTCAGGCCGAATACGTCAAAACGCGCACTGTCGGCCACGGCCGCCTGGACGGTTTCGACGGTGATCTGTCCGCCTTCGGCCATCAGCTTGAGCTTCTCGATCTCCTGCGCGGCGGCAAGCAGGTTGCCTTCGACCCGCGCGGCAATCAGTTCCACCGCGTCCTGACTGGCCGACAACCCGGCCTGAGACAGTCGTTGACGAATCCAGCTCGGCAACTGGTTGGCATCCACCGGCCAGATCTGGATGAACTGGGTCTGCTGACCTTCGACCAGCGCCTTGCCCCACTTGGTCTTCTGCGCGCTGCCGTCCAGCTTGGGCAAGCTGATCAACAGCACCGTGTCCTCTGCGGGGCGCGAGCAGTATTCGATCAGTGCGGCTGCGCCCTTGTCACCCGGCTTGCCGGAAGGCAGGCGCAGTTCCAGCAGGCGCTTTTCAGCGAACAACGACATGCTGGCGCCGGCCAGCAGCAGCGTACCCCAATCGAAGTTGGCGTCGGCAGCGAACACCTGGCGTTCGTCGAAACCTTGCTGACGGGCAGCGGAACGAATGGCGTCGGCAGCTTCCTGGCACAGCAGCGGGTCATCACCGCTGATGATGTAGACCGGCGCAAGGGCGCCTTGCAGGTGTTTGCCGAGTTGGGCGGGAGCGAGCTTCATAAGAAAGGGCGAACGGGGCGCCTGAGCGCCCCGGACGTCTTACTGCTGCGGCAGTTCGAGCGGCGACTGACGCGGGGTTTCCGCTTCAGCCTTCTGCGCCGCTTCCAGGGCGTCGGCTTCTGCCTTGGCCCGGGCGTTGGCGGCTTGTTGCAGAGCTTCCAGCTGGGCCGGCGTCAGTTGCTGCAGGCGCAGCATCATGCGCTGTACCAGCTCGCGGCGTGTCTCGTTGCGGGCATCGTTGGCTTCCTGGTCGGAACCCACCAGGTTGTTGCCGTCGTGGATGAACACTTTCTGCACTTCAAGCTTGTCGCTTTTGAGCAGCAGGTCTTTTTCGCCACGGATGTCGTAATTGAGCACGGTGGTCACCTGGTATTCGCCAGTACGACCGGCACCGGCGTAGCTGAGGATGCGCTGGTTTTCCTGCTCATCGGCCAGATACAGCTTGTACGGTGCGCCGGAAACGATCCTGACGCCGCTGGCCTCCAGCACCTGGCGCAGTTGCGTCACGGTTTCGCCGTAGGCGTTGCGGGCGCTCAGGTCGAGTTCCTTGATCGCCAGTTCGGTGGTGCCGGTGCCGCGCAGCTGGAAACCGCAGGCGCTCAACAGGACAGCGAGGCCCATCACCAGCAGATTGCGTTTGATCATTGTGTTGCTCCCCTTGAAACCATGTGGGCCGACCCTGCGGCCCGAAAGGTTTTACTGGACGCCAGGCAGACCCGGCGTCCGATCCAATTAGCTGGCGACGATATTGACCAGTTTCCCGGGCACTACGATCACTTTGCGAATAGTCAGGCCGTCGACGAAGCGCAGCACGTTTTCGTTGGCACGGGCGGCGGCTTCGACTTCTTCGCGGGTGGCGGCGGCCGGCATTTCGATCTGGCCGCGCAGCTTGCCGTTGACCTGGATGACCAGGGTCAGGCTGTCCTGTACCAGCGCGCTTTCGTCCAGCACCGGCCAGCCGGCGTCGATCACCGGGTCAGCGTGGCCCAGGCGGTTCCACAGCTCATGGCTGATGTGCGGCGTGATCGGGGCCAGCAGCAGGGTCACGGCTTCCAGGCCTTCGTGGATCAGTGCGCGGTCTTGTTCGGTGGTTTGTGCGGCTTTCTCCAGCACGTTCATCAGCGTCATCACCTGGGCGATGGCGGTGTTGAATTTGTGGTTCTGGCCGACGTCGTGGCTGGCCTGCTTGATCGCCTGGTGGATCGCACGACGAATGACTTTCTGCTCGTCATTCAGGCCGGCGATGTCCAGTTTGCCCGGCAGGCCCTGGGTGACGTGGGCCTGAGCCAGACGCCAAACGCGCTTGAGGAAGCGATGCGAGCCTTCCACGCCGGAGTCGGACCACTCAGCGCTCATGTCAGGTGGCGAAGCGAACATCATGAACAGGCGGCAGGTGTCGGCGCCGAACTGATCGATCATCGACTGTGGGTCGACGCCGTTGTTCTTCGACTTGGCCATCTTCTCGGTGCCGCCGATTTCCACCGGCAGGCCGTCGGATTTCAGTTTGGCACTGATGACCTTGGCCTTGCTGTCGCGCTCCAGTTCCACGTCCGCCGGGTTGAACCAGGTGTAGGCGCCGTTGGCTTCACGGCGATAGTAGGTCTCGGCGACCACCATGCCCTGGGTCAGCAGGTTCTTGAACGGCTCGTTGGAGCTCACCAGACCTTCGTCGCGCATCAGTTTGTGGAAGAAGCGCGCGTAGAGCAGGTGAAGAATGGCGTGTTCGATACCGCCGATGTACTGATCCACCGGCAACCAGTGGTCGGCTGCGGATTTTTCCACCAGGCCGCCTTCGAAGTGCGGCGAGGCGTAACGGGCGTAGTACCAGGACGACTCGACGAAAGTGTCCATGGTGTCGGTTTCACGCTTGGCAGGCTGGCCGCATTTCGGGCAGGTGCACTCGTAGAACTCGGGCATGCGCGCCAGCGGCGAACCGGCGCCGTCCGGCACCACGTCTTCCGGCAGTACGACCGGCAACTGGTCTTCCGGCACCGGCACGTCGCCGCAGGCATCGCAGTGGATGATCGGGATCGGGCAGCCCCAGTAGCGCTGACGGCTGATGCCCCAGTCGCGCAGGCGGAACTGGGTGCGCGAGGCGCCGAGGTTCTTCTTGATCAGGGCGACTTCCATGGCGTCGAAGGCGCCGGCGAAGTCCAGGCCGTCGAACTCGCCGGAGTTGATCAGCGTGCCGTGCTCGCCGTAGGCGTCCTGCCATGGGGCCGGGTTGGTTTCACCGGAACTGGTGCGAACCACGGATTTGACCGGCAGGTTGTACTTGTGGGCGAACTCGAAATCGCGCTCGTCGTGAGCCGGCACAGCCATCACTGCGCCGTCGCCGTAGTGCATTAACACGTAGTTGGCGACCCACACCGGCAGTTTTTCACCGGTCAGCGGGTGCTCGACGAACAGGCCGGTCGGCAGGCCTTTCTTCTCCTGGGTGGCGACGTCGGCTTCGGCAACGCTGCCGCCCTTGCATTCGGCGATGAACGCTTGCAGTTCAGGGTTGTTCTTCGCGGCGAGAGCGGCCAGGTGGTGCTCGGCGGCCACGGCAACATAGGTTGCGCCCATCAGGGTGTCCGGACGGGTGGTGAAGACTTTCAGGGTGCCGCTTTCGCCGATCGAATCGACGTTGTACGGGAACTGCACTTCCATCCCGCGGGACTTGCCGATCCAGTTGCGCTGCATGGTCTTGACCTGCTCAGGCCAGCCGGTCAGTTCGTCGAGACTCTCCAGCAGCTCATCCGCATAAGCGGTGATCTTGAAGTAGTACATCGGGATTTCGCGCTTTTCGATCAGCGCGCCGGAACGCCAGCCGCGACCGTCGATCACCTGTTCGTTGGCCAGAACGGTCTGGTCGATCGGGTCCCAGTTCACGGTACCGTTCTTGCGGTAGATCACGCCTTTTTCGAACAGGCGGGTGAACAGCCACTGTTCCCAGCGGTAGTAATCCGGCTTGCAGGTGGTGACTTCGCGGGACCAGTCCACCGCCAGGCCCAGACTGCGCAGCTGGGATTTCATGTAGGCGATGTTTTCGTAGGTCCACTTGGCGGGGGCCACGTTGTTCTTCATCGCGGCGTTTTCCGCCGGCATGCCGAAAGCGTCCCAACCCATCGGTTGCAGGACGTTCTTGCCGAGCATGCGCTGGTAGCGGGAGATCACGTCGCCGATGGTGTAGTTGCGCACGTGCCCCATGTGTAGCTTGCCGCTGGGGTAAGGGAACATCGACAGGCAGTAGTAAGTCTCCTTGCCTGGCTGTTCACTGACTTCAAAGGACTTTTGCTCGTCCCAGAATGACTGGGCGGCGGCTTCGATTTCACGGGGCTGATATTGTTCGTGCATGGCTACTTTTGTACTGGATAGGGGTGGCCTAATCCTCTTCAATGCGACATCCGGAGCGGGCCGGACGGGCTGGAAGTGGAGTTACAGGAAGCGCCGTAGCATACATGACCGCGCTTGGCCTAGGGAAACCCTGATTGCAGCCGTTTGCCCCGTTGAAATCGCGGCGAGGGCCGTTGGTCGCGGCGTGCAGCCGGTTTGTGCAGCGAAGCTAAGCTCTAACTGGGGAGTGAGTCTTATCTTCAATGAGGTGAGGGATGGTGGAGTCACAGCAAAGAAACATAACCAAACCCGAGTTGTACGAGCGGTTGATCGATCGTCTGGGAATGGCCCTGGACGCTGCAAAAACCGCTGGACGGCTGCGCGACGAGCGCCCCCTGGAGCTGGAATTGCGTGGCTTGAGCCCCGCCGAGTTCAATCTGGTCAAGGCTTACCTGGATCGCAGTGAGCGTGAAACCCACGGATACCTGTCACAGGCAGTGAAGCAACTCGATGCAGCCCATTCGGCCAAGGTCATCTGGCTCAAGGACAAGGCACCGGGCAGAGAGACCGTCAAGGTTCGGACTCTGCAGGCCAAGTAAACGCATGGCAGGTCAAAAAACGGATCTTTTTCAACGGGATCCGACCCTACTGGTTGTCGCGTTGTATCAACCCACTTAGGCTTCGGGCATCTCTGGAGATGCTCGATGCCTTTTCGTTATTTCATTAAACAACTTCTGTTGCCGCCTGGCCTTCTTTTGCTGCTGTTGCTCGTCGCCTGGTGGTTGCGACGTTCGCGGCCGCGACTGGCCGGGCTGTGCTTCGTTCTGGGGTTTGGCGGCTTCCTGCTGATGAGCCTGCCGGTGGTCGTGCAATGGGGCGCCAAGGCCCTGGAACGCGAGCCGCCGCTGGCCCGGGATTCATGGACAAGCCTTGCGCAACGCGCTGATGCGATTGTGGTGCTGGGCTCCGGGCGCGAGCGTGGCGACCTGGCCTGGGGTGAGGATCAACCGACGGGCGTCGGGCTTGAGCGGCAGCGCTACGCGGCGCGGCTGGCCAAGGCCTCGGGGTTGCCGATTCTGACCAGCGGTGGCCTGCATTACGGTACGCCGCCGACTGAAGCCAAACTGATGGCCGATTCGCTGCGTGATGATTTCGGTGTGACGGTGCGCTGGCAGGAAGGGGAGAGCCGCACCACGTGGGAAAACGCTGCCTTCAGCGCCAAAATGCTGCTGCCGGAAGGCGTCAAACGCATCGTGCTGGTGACCCAGGCCTGGCACATGCCGCGTGCGGTGTGGAGTTATCAACAGGCTGGATTCGAAGTGGTACCGGCACCGGTCGGTTTCCTCGGCACCGACAATGCCCGGCCGTTCGGCGGCTGGCTGCCGGAGTTCAAGTCGATCTGGCAGAGCGGGCAATTGATGAACGAGGCGGTGGGGCAGATCGGCTATTCGTTGTTCTACCGAGGGGAAGACAGCGCCGATTGATCACTCCCGCGCAGAACGCGGGAGTGATCGGGTTTTCAAAGGGTCTTGGACATCCGGTTGGTCATCAGCGCCCAGCCAAACAGCACCACGCACAGGATGATCAACGGCCACGAGCGCCACTGCAGATACGGAGTCAGGTTGTGCATCGGCACCACTTCGCCGTACAGCACGCCTTGTTCGAACTGCGGAATGCGTTCGGTGATCTGCCCGAACGGGTTGATCAGGCCGGTCACGCCGTTGTTGGTGGCGCGGATCATCCAGCGCCCGGCTTCAAGAGCGCGCATCTGCGCCATCTGCAGGTGTTGCAGAGGGCCGATGGAGGTGCCGAACCAGGTGTCATTGCTGATGGTCAGCAGCAGGTCGCTGTGTGCGGCCAGGCCGGCAGCGAACTCCGGGTACACCACTTCGTAGCAGATGAACGGCGCAATCTGATAACCCTTGGCCTGCAACAGCGGCTGATCGGCAGGGCCACGGGCAAAGTCGGACATCGGCAGATCGAAGAACGCGATCAGCCCGCGCAACAGGTCCTGCAACGGTACGTACTCGCCGAACGGCACCAGTTTCTGCTTCAGATACGTGCCATCGCCTTCGCCGACCACGGTAATGCCGTTGAAGAAGCGTTTTTCGTGACGCACCGTCTGGCGGATCGGCACGCCCGTGATCAGCGCCGATTTACGCTCGGCGGCGAAGGTGCCCATCATGTTCAGGTAACCCTCGGCGGACTCCTTGAGCACCGGGACGGCGGTTTCCGGCCAGATCAGCAGATCCACCGGTTTCGAACGGAAACTCAGGTCACGGTACAGCGCCAGTTGCGCGTTGAGCTGTGCCGGGTCCCATTTCATGCTTTGCTCGACGTTGCCCTGAATGGCGGCAACGGTCAGCGGTGCGCCTGACGGACTGGTCCAGGCATGGCCCTTGAGCGCGATACCCGCTACCCACGGTCCAACCAGCAGCACCAGACCTGCGGCGATGAAACCTTTACGACCGGTCTGTAGCAGGCGTGGTGCGTTGTAGATCAGAGCAGCGGTCAGCGCCAGGACGAACGACACCAGCCACATCCCGCCCACCGGCGCGAGCCCGGCCAGCGGACCATCGAGCTGGCTGTAACCGGAATACAGCCACGGGAAACCGGTGAGGAACCAGCCACGAAAGGCTTCCTGGCCAACCCACAATGCCGCGAAGGCCAGGGCATCGGCCAGCGGCGCCTCGTTGCGACGCAGCCAGCGCGCCCACAGCCAGGCGGGCAGGGCGAAGAACCAGGCAATGGCCGCCGTGAAGATCAGCATCAGGAACCCGGCCAGCAGCACCGAAGCGCCGCCGAAGTGGTGGATGCTGTAATAGATCCAGCTGGTGCCGGCGCCGAACAGGCCGAAACCGAAGCACCAGCCACGGCCCAGGGCCTGGCGCGGGCTCAGCTCGCGCAGGCCGGCATAGAACAGGCCGACCGCCAGCAGGGCCAGCGGCCAGAGATCGAACGGTGCCAGCGCGAAGGTGGTGATTGCACCGGCCGCCACGGCCAGCAGGTTACCGGGCCAGCCGGGGCGGGTTGTCCAGCGCATTTCTATCCTTAATGGTTACCGGGCGATTGGCGTGAGTCGCAGCAGATGAATCCGACGGCTGTCGGCGTTCAGGATGCGGAAACGATAAGCGCCGATTTCAGTGATTTCGTTGCGTTTTGGCAAGTGCCCGAACGCGCTCATCACCAGCCCGCCGACGGTGTCGAATTCGTCGTCGGAGAATTCGCTGTCGAAGAACTCGTTGAAGTTCTCGATCGGCGTCAGGGCCTTGATCAGGAAATCACCGCTGGGCAGCGGCTTGATGTAGCTGTCTTCTTCGACGTCGTGCTCGTCTTCGATGTCGCCGACGATTTGCTCGAGCACGTCTTCGATGGTCACCAGACCCGCCACACCGCCGTATTCGTCGATCACGATGGCCATGTGATTGTGGTTGGCGCGGAATTCACGCAGCAACACGTTCAGACGCTTGGACTCCGGCACGAAGGTGGCCGGGCGCAGCAGGTCCTTGATGTTGAAGCTGTCGCCGTTCTCCTTGAGGATCAGCGGCAGCAGATCCTTGGCCAGCAGCACGCCCATCACGTCGTCATGGCTTTCGCCGATGACCGGGTAGCGCGAGTGGGCCGAGTCGACCACGGCAGGGAGAAATTCGCGGGGTGTCTGGGTCGCCTTGATGCTGATCATCTGCGAGCGCGGCACCATGATGTCGCGTACTTGCAGGTCAGCCACCTGGATGGCGCCTTCGACGATGGCCAGCGCTTCGCTGTCCAGCAGTTTGTTCTGATGTGCGTCGCGCAGCAGCTCCAGCAGCTCCTGGCGGTTCTTCGGCTCGTGGGCAAAAGCCTGGGTCAGTTTACCCAGCCAGGACTTCTGCCCGTTGCTCGATCGATCTTCGCTCATAGCGATTACTCTGAATCCTTTGTTGTAACGATAGGGGATGTTTCGGTTTCGTCGTCCGCGTACGGATCGGGATAACCCAATTCGGCAAGCAACTCGCGTTCCAGTGCTTCCATTTCCTCGGCTTCCTCGTCATCTATATGGTCGTAACCAAGCAGATGCAAGCAGCCGTGAATGACCAGATGTGCCCAGTGGGCCTTTAGTTCCTTGCCCTGTTCGGCGGCTTCGCGCTCAACCACGGCCACGCAGATCACCAGATCGCCCAGCAGCGGGATGTCGAGAAACTCGTCGGGCACTTCGGCGGGAAAGGACAGGACGTTGGTCGCGTAATCCTTGTGGCGCCAGGTGTGATTCAGTTCGCGGCCTTCTTCTTCGTCGACCAGACGAATGGTCATTTCCGAGTCGGCGGTGCGCTGGCGCAGGGCCAGTTCGCACCACTGGCGGAATTCGGCTTCGGTCGGCGCAGACGCTTCGGTCGCGATTTGCAGGTCAAGCTCAAGCATCGTGGCGAGTGTCCTTTGGCGCTTCATCGGCCAAACGCGTTTCGAAGCGCTCGTAGGCTTCGACGATGCGTTGCACCAACGGATGGCGCACCACGTCTTTGGGCTGGAAGTGGGTGAAGCTGATGCCCGGCACATCCTTCAGGACTTCGATGACATGATGAAGTCCGGACTTGGTGCCACGCGGCAGATCGACCTGCGTGATGTCGCCGGTGATCACGGCCGTGGAGCCGAAACCGATCCGGGTCAGGAACATCTTCATCTGCTCGACGGTGGTGTTCTGGCTTTCGTCGAGAATGATGAAGCTGTTGTTCAGCGTGCGACCGCGCATGTAGGCCAGCGGTGCAACTTCGATCACCTGACGTTCGATCAGCTTGGCCACGTATTCGAAGCCGAGCATTTCATAGAGGGCGTCGTAGAGCGGGCGCAGGTACGGGTCGATCTTCTGCGACAGGTCGCCGGGCAGGAAGCCGAGTTTCTCGCCCGCTTCGACCGCCGGACGCACCAGCAGGATGCGGCGGATCTGCTCGCGCTCCAGGGCATCAACGGCGCAGGCCACGGCCAGATAGGTCTTGCCGGTACCGGCCGGGCCGATGCCGAAGTTGATGTCGTTGCCGAGGATTTCCTTCACGTAGCGCAGCTGATTCAAGCCACGTGGGCGAATCATGCCTTTCTTGGTGCGCAGGGCGACGGAGGCTTCGGCGGGGGCGTGGTTGTCCAGTTGCTCGACGGCCGATTCCTGGAGGAACAGGTGAACCGTATCCGGCGACAGCTCTGAACCCTTGGTTTCCCGGTACAGGCGGCGAATCAGGTTTTCCGCGGAAGTGGTGTGCTTGGGTTCGCCGATCAACTCGAACTGATTGCCGCGGTTGCGGATCTCGATGGCCAGGCGCTGTTCGATCAGGCGCAGGTGTTCGTCGAACTGCCCGCACAGATTGGCGAAGCGGCGAGCCTCAAAAGGCTCGAGGATGAAACGATGAGGTTCTATGGGTGCGTTCAAGGTCGTATTTAGCCGCCCTGGGGCAATTGGGATGAAATCAAGGATAACGCCAGTGGCGTGGGTGCGAAAGCTCTTAAAAAGCCTGGCACCGATTCAGCCCTCTGGCGCGGTCTCCTTGCGGTGTTACTGGATCAGCGAGCCGCGCAGCGAGTGCGGTTGTGCCGCGTCGATGTGCACGTCGGCGAACTGGCCGATCAGGGTCGGATTGTCGCAGCGGAAGTTGACGATACGGTTATTCTCGGTGCGCCCTTGCAGCTCGCCCGGGTCTTTCTTCGAATAGTCGGTCACCAGAATCCGCTGGACCGAACCGACCATTTGTCGGCTGATCTCGAAGCCTTGCTGGTTCAATCGGTGCTGCAAGGCGTTCAGGCGTTCTTTCTTCAGTTCTTCCGGGGTGTCGTCGGCCAGGTCGGCAGCCGGGGTGCCCGGGCGTTGGCTGTAGACGAACGAGTAGGAAAAGTCGAAGCCGACGTCGGAAATCAGCTTCATGGTCTGTTCGAAGTCTTTCTCAGTTTCCCCCGGGAAGCCGACGATGAAGTCTGAGCTGATGCAGATGCCCGGTACGGCAGCGCGCAGTTTGCGCAGCTTGGATTTGTACTCCAGTGCCGTGTGGTTGCGTTTCATCGCCGCCAGGATCCGGTCCGAACCGGACTGCACCGGCAAGTGCAGGTGCTTCACCAGTTCCGGCACTTCGGCGTGGGCCTGGATCAGGCTGTCGGAGAACTCCAGCGGATGCGACGTGGTGTAGCGGATGCGGTCGATGCCGTCGACCGCCGCGACGACGCGGATCAGTTCGGCCAGATCCGCCAGACGACCGTCGTGGGTCAGGCCGCGATAGCCGTTGACGTTCTGCCCCAGCAGGGTCACTTCACGCACGCCGTTTTCCGCCAGATGGATGATCTCGGTGATCACATCGTCGAATGGCCGGCTGACCTCTTCGCCGCGGGTGTAAGGCACCACGCAGAACGTGCAGTACTTGCTGCAACCTTCCATCACCGACACGTAAGCGCTCGGGCCATCGATGCGCGGCTCGGGCAGGTGATCGAACTTTTCGATTTCCGGGAACGAGACGTCCACTTGCGGCAGCTTGCTGATGCGCGCGGCGTCGATCATTTCCGGCAGGCGGTGCAGGGTCTGCGGACCGAACACCACGTCAACGTACGGGGCGCGATCACGGATCGCCGCGCCTTCCTGGCTGGCCACGCAACCGCCGACGGCGATGACCATCTCCGGGTTGGCCAGTTTCAGTTCGCGCCAGCGGCCGAGCTGGGAATACACCCGGTCCTGGGCACGTTCGCGGATCGAACAGGTGTTGAGCAGAATCACGTCGGCGTCTTCTGCCCGCGCCGTGACTTCCAGGGCCTGGTGTTCGCCCAGCAGATCGACCATGCGCGAGCTGTCGTACTCGTTCATCTGGCAACCGTGGGTTTCGATGTAAAGCTTCTTGGCCATGGAATAGGGTCGTCACGTGGTTCAAAGAACCGCGCATTATAGGGAACATGTCCCCAGGTTCCTACCGTTGCGCGTCCGGTGGCTATGCTATAGTTCGCGCCCTCATTTTTACCCCGATGTGTTGTCCGCCCGCCATGACCAAACGCGAAGCTCCAATCTACAAGGTGATTTTCCTCAACCAGGGCCAGGTGTTCGAAATGTACGCCAAGCAGATCTATCAAAGTGATCTGTGGGGCTTCCTGGAAGTGGAAGAGTTCGTCTTTGGCGAGCGCACCCAGGTGGTCGTCGACCCGAGCGAAGAGAAGCTCAAGGCACAGTTCGAAGGCGTGGTGCGCAGCTTTGTGCCGATGCATTCGATCGTGCGCATCGACGAAGTGGAACGCCTTGGCACGCCGAAAATCAGCGAAGCCCGCGGCGGTGTTGGCAATGTGATGCCGTTCCCGGTACCGATGCCCGAGAAGTAAGCGGGGCGGGAATAGGAGCTACGACAAGAGCTACGGCAGGGGCGAGAACGGCGTACGCCCGTCGGCGCTCTGCAGTTCCATCAGGTATTTACGGAAAATTTGCCCGAGCACCTGGGTTGCGGTTTCCAGGTCTTCGCGGGACATCTTTTCAGACACTTCGTCGGCGGTGTCGAGCGCATCTTCGGCGCCGTTGACCGCGGCCATCTTCAGCACGATGTAAGCCTGAATGTTGTTGGCCTGCACGCCTTCACCGTGGAAGAACATGGTGCCGAGCTTGAATTGCGCCTGGGCGTGGCCTTGCAGCGAGGCCTTCTCGAAATAGCTCAGGGCTTGATTGAGGTCGCGCGGCGCATTCTTGCCGTCGTAGTAGAACTCACCCAACTCGTATTGCGCTTGCGCATCCCCTTCATCCGCTGCCTTTTGGCAGGCGGCGAGGGCCTGCGTGACATCTTGCGGCTGAGTATTGAGGGTGCAGCGACCCATCGCCGGGATCAACAACGAGTTGCCGCCTGCTTGTGCATGTGCGAGCAGCGGCTGAAGGAGCAACAGGCAGCCCAAGGCAAGGGTGCGGCCGGTGCGGTTCATGGGAATCGACTTACCTCTGAAGGGCGCGCGGACCCGTCGAGGGATCCAATAAGCGCGCATTATGAAATAAGCAGGGGCCACCTTACAAAGTCTTTACTCGATTTTCTGCTGTGTGGGGAATATATCACCCGGTTTGCGGGAGATTTTTGGCAGAAGCGTCGGAGAAAACGCTGGAATGTAGGTGAAAGCTGACGTTGGCAATGGCCAACGTCAGCGATCAACCCATTACTTCAGTTTGGCGAACGCGCGCTCGGCGGCATCGAGGGTCAGTTTCAGCTCCGCTTCGCCGTGGGCGATCGAGGTGAAGCCGGCTTCGAATGCGCTTGGTGCCAGGTACACGCCACCTTCGAGCATCAGGTGGAAGAAGCGACCGAACAGCGCCGCATCGCTGGCCATTACGTCTTCGAAAGTAACAATATCGTCGGCGCCGCTGAAGTACAGACCGAACATGCCGCCGGCCTGGGTGGTCACGAACGGAATGCCCGCCGCGTCAGCGCGCTGCTGCAAGCCGTCGAGCAAGCGAGTGGTGTAGTCGGTCAGCTCGGCGTGGAAACCCGGACGGCTGATCAGGCGCAGGGTGGTCAGGCCGGCGGCCATTGCCAGCGGGTTGCCCGACAGGGTGCCTGCTTGGTAGACCGGGCCCAGCGGTGCAATGCGCTCCATGATCGAACGCTTGCCGCCGAAGCAGCCGACCGGCATGCCGCCGCCGATGATCTTGCCGAAAGTGGTCAGATCCGGGGTCACGCCGTAGTAAGCCTGGGCGCCGCCGAGGGCCACACGGAAACCGGTCATCACTTCGTCGAAAATCAGCACCACGCCATGCTTGTCGCACAGGCTGCGCAGGCCTTCGAGGAAACCCGGCGCCGGCGGCACGCAGTTCATGTTGCCGGCAACCGGCTCGACGATGATGCACGCCACGTCCTGACCCACTTCGGCGAGCATTTTCTCAACCGCGTCGATGTCGTTGAACGGCAAGGTCAGGGTGTGTTTGGCGAACGCGGCCGGCACACCGGCCGAGCTTGGCACGCCCTGGGTCAGTGCGCCGGAGCCGGCCTTGACCAGCAGGCTGTCGGAGTGACCGTGGTAGCAGCCTTCGAACTTGATGATGCTGTCACGGCCGGTGAAACCACGGGCCAGACGGATTGCGCTCATGGTCGCTTCGGTGCCGGAACTGACCATGCGCACCATTTCCATCGACGGCACCAGCGAGCAGACCAGATCGGCCATCTCGGTTTCCATCGCGGTCGGCGCGCCGTAGGACAGGCCGTGTTGCAACTGGTTACGCACGGCCTCCAGCACGTCCGGGTGACTGTGGCCGAGAATCATCGGGCCCCAGGAGCCGACGTAATCCACATAACGCTTGTTGTCTTCGTCGGTGACGTAGGCGCCTTCGGCGTGCTTGAAGAACAGCGGTGTGCCGCCGACGCTCTTGAACGCGCGAACCGGCGAGTTCACGCCACCGGGAATGTGTTTCTGGGCGTTGGCAAACAGGGTTTCGGAACGAGACATGATCGGGCTCTCAGACTTTTAGTAATTCGTTGAAGGCGCGGGCGCGGCGGGTCACTTCGGCGGTGCTGTCGGCGCCGAACAGGCCATGGACCACGGCCAGCAGATCGACACCGTGGGCTACCAGCGGCGCGGCGTTGTCGAGGGTGATGCCGCCGATCGCGCAGATCGGCAGGTGCAAAGTGCGTTTGGCCTCGTCGAGCAGATCGAGGCTGCAGGTCGGCGCGCCGGGTTTGGTGTTGGAATTGAAGAAGCGACCGAAGGCGACGTAGCTCGCACCTTCTTTGGCAGCCAGTTCGGCCAGTTCGAGTTGCGCGTGGCAGGTCGAACCGATGATCGCTTTCGAACCGAGCAGGGCGCGGGTCGGCGACAGCGGGCCGTCGGTCTGGCCCAGATGTACGCCGACGTTCAGGCGTGCGGCCAGTTCGGCGTCATCGTTGATGATCAACTGGGTCTTGTAGCGCTCGCACAGATCACGCAAGGCCTCGGCCTCACGCAGGCGCCGGGCTTCGTCGCTGCTCTTGTCGCGGTATTGCAGGAGGGTGACGCCGCCTTCCAGCGCCGCCTCCACGTACGGCAGAAACTTGCCGGCCAGCAATGGACCGTCGGTAATGGCGTACAGGCCACGTAGTTTCATCAGGCAGACCTCACGACGTTACGAGCAGAAATCCAGCGGCAGGCGACGCGGCACGAACTGGCCTTTGCCCAGTTGTTCGGCATCGCGCAGGGTGCGCCAGGTGTAATCCAGCGCGGTACGCACGGCGCTGGCCAGGTTTTCGCCCTGTGCCAGTCGACCGGCGAGGGTGCTGGCCAGGGTGCAGCCGGAGCCGTGATAGCTGCCCGGCAGACGCTGGCACTTGAAGGTTTCGCGCAGGCCGTCACGGCTGTACAGGCGATTGTGGATTTCGGTTTCGTCGCCGTGGCCGCCGGTGATCAGCAGGTTCTTGATGAACGGCAACAGTTTTTCAGCACACTCGTCCGCGGTGCCTTCTGGCAGTTCGGCGAGGATCCGGGCTTCGGGAAGGTTGGGGGTGGCGATGATCGACAGCGGCAGCAGGCGTTCGCGCATGGCGTAGCCGACTTCGTCCTTGCCCAGGCGTCCGCCGCCGCCGGCGCGCAGCACCGGGTCGCAGACCACTGGCAAGTGCGGGTGCGCCTGGAGCAGTTCGACAACGGTGTCGACCATTTCCAGGGAACCGAGCATGCCCAGTTTCACTGCCGCGACTTCGGAATCGTTGAGCACGGCATTGGCCTGGGCCAGTACCCACTCACGGTCGAGGACGCGAAAGTCAGTGACGTTGACGGTGTCTTGCACGGTCAGGGCGGTGACGGCCGGAGCCGCATGGCAACCCTGAGCGAGCAGGGCTTCGATATCTGCCTGCAAGCCGGCGCCACCACTGGGGTCGTGGCCGGAGAGACAGAGGACAACGGGGCGGGAGCTGTAGATATTCATGGTGCGCGAGCTTACCACCAAACCTGTTTTTCGGGTGTTGTGGCGCAGCGCTTGGCCGATAACCTCGATAACCGGATCCGCAAGGCTTGTAACAATCTGACCAAGCCAACAGCTCTAGCTCGGTGTTTTGCTCTGAGATGCCCGTTCTAGAGCCTTTGTCAGAAAAATTTCCATGGTGCTCAATGGCCATCAACGGCTATGCTAGAGTGGATCCAAACCAATAACAGGTAATACCGGTTTTACGTCATCTCAAAGGGAATGGGGGGCTTCCTGACACAACCGGACAAGCCACGCTGGGGCTTCAATGCGCTATTTGTTGATGTTGCTGTTCTGTTTGCCCCTCCTGGCAAACGCCGTCGAGTTCGACGAGTTCACCCAGAGCCTCCCCCTGGGTCGATCCCTGCAAGTGTTCGAAGACCCGAGCGGTCAGGCGAGCATTGCCGACGTCCGCGCGCAGGCCGCTGCCGGACAATTCAAAAAACACGATAAAGCCACGCTCAATGCCGGTTACTCGCGCTCGGCGTTCTGGCTGAAGATCGACCTGCATTACCGTCCGAGCAATCCGGCGGCGCAGCGTACCTGGCTGCTGGAGCTGGCCTATCCGCCGCTCGATCACCTCGACCTGTATCTGCCCGACGCCGCCGGCGACTATCGCCTGGTGCGCCAGACCGGGGACGCGTTGCCGTTCGCCAGTCGCGAGATCCGGCAGAACAACTACCTGTTCAACCTCACGTTCAAGCCTGACCAGCAACAGACCGTTTACTTGCGGCTGTCCAGCGAAGGCTCGATCCAGGCGCCGGTGACTTTGTGGTCGAGCACCGCGTACCTCGAAGACCAGCCAGTGCGCCTGTATGTGCTGGGCCTGATTTATGGCGTGCTGCTGGGGATGCTGGTCTACAACCTGTTCATCTACCTCAGCGTGCGCGACACCAGTTATCTCTACTACATCTTCTATATCGCGTCGTTCGGGCTGTACCAGCTGTCGGTGAATGGCGCAGCGGTCGAGTATTTTTGGCCGGACAACCCATGGTGGGCCAACGCCGCCACGCCATTCTTCATTGGTTGCGCAGGTCTGTTCGGCAGCCAGTTCGCCCGCAGTTTCTTGCAGACCAAGAACCACAGCCGCTGGCTCGACCGGCTGTTGATTGCCTTGATCGCTTTCGGCGCACTGGTGATCGGTCTGTCGCTGATGACCAGTTACGCCTTGGCCCTGCGCCTGGCGACGACCCTGGCGCTGACCTTTACCGTGGTGATCTTCGCCGCCGGGATCCTCGCCTGGTGGCGCGGCCTGCGCGTGGCCCGCTACTTCATCATCGCCTGGTCGGCGTTTCTGCTCGGCGGGATCGTCAACACGATGATGGTTCTGGGCTTGCTGCCGAACGTGTTCCTGACCATGTACGCCAGCCAGATCGGCTCGGCCATCGAAGTGGCGCTGCTGTCGCTGGCGCTGGCCGACCGCATTAATGCAATGCGTGAACAACAGGCGCAGACCTTGTTCGACGCCGGCCAGAAACTCGAAGTGCTCAACCAGCAACTGGCCCACAGCAACAAGCTCAAGGATGAATTCCTTGCGACCCTGACCCACGAACTGCGCACGCCGATGAACGGCGTGATCGGTTCGCTGGAACTGATGCAGACCGTCGAGCTGGACCCGGAACTGGAGCAATACCAGCAGACCGCCGCCGGTTCGGCCCGGGACATGATGCGCATGGTCAACGGGATCCTGACCCTGACCGAATTGCAGGCCGGCAAGCTCAAGGCCACGCCGGGCAGTTTCAGCCTGCGCGCGGTGGTCGAGGCGCTGCGCGTGCAGTTCGACGGCAATGCGTCGAGCAAATCGCTGGACTTCAAAGTCGACGTGCTGCCGACCCTGCCGGATCGCCTGCATGGCGACAGCGCCAAACTCGCGCAATGCCTGGAATGCCTGCTGGACAACGCGATCAAGTTTACCCGTGTCGGCGGTCTCGCATTACGGGTTACCGGCAAACCGTCGACAGACAATCGTCTGGCGCTGTCCTTTGCGGTGATCGACACCGGCATCGGTTTCACCGATCTGGGCGAAGCCACGCTGTATCAGCGCTTCTTCCAGCTCGACGGTTCCATGACCCGTGAGTACGGCGGCCTGGGCGTCGGTCTGGCGATCTGCCGACAACTGGTGGAATTGCTCGGTGGCAAACTCACGCACCGTTCCGAGCCGGGGCGCGGCAGTCGTTTCCAGCTGGACGTCGAGTTCGAGTTGCCCGCCGTCGAAGCCGCGCCGACGCTTGTTCGCGATGCCATACGCGCACCGCAGGACTGCACCGTGTTGCTGGTGGACGACAACAGCGTCAATCAATTGGTGATGCGCGGCATGTTGCTCAAGCTCGGTTTCCGCGTGCGCACCGCCGACCACGGTGCTGCAGCCATCGAATGCCTGCAGCGCGAACCGTTCGATGCGGTGCTGATCGATTGCCAGTTGCCACCGCTCGATGGCGCATCGTTGTGCAGCCAGATCCACGACCTGCCGGGCTGCGCCAACCTGCCGGTGTTCGTGATCGCGCTGGGGGTGGATCGAGAGCATTGCGCTTCCGCCGGCTCGATCGATTACTTGAGCAAACCGGTGAAATTCGAAGACTTGCAGGTCGCGATGCAGCGGCGGGTATTGAGTTGCTGACAGGGTGAAAGCGCCGGCATTTAGGCCGATATGACACTTTGATCGGTTCGGGGGCGGTGCTTAACTGAAGCTCTGGCCGATCAAGGAGCCCCGTCATGAACCTGCATCAGTTCGCCGAAACCCACGAAGTGACCAACCAGCCACCGTCGCTGGACGGCACCAACCTGTACCGCATCGACCTGCCGCTGCAGGAGTGGTCGCGGCGGTTCGGCGCCGGCTGGGCCGAGCCGCGGATCGATGCCTACGGCGCATTGGCCGGCGGGCCGCTGATGGAGGCCGGATTCCTCGCCAACCAGAACAAACCGGTATTTGCCAGCCATGACTGCTACGGTCATCGCATCGATCTGGTGGAGTTTCACCCGGCGTATCACGAGCTGATGCGCACGGCCATCGAACATGGCCTCACGTCGTTGCCCTGGGCTCATCCACAGGACGGCGCCCATGTTGCCCGCGCCTCCATGAGCTATCTGCACAGCCAGGCCGAGGCCGGCAGCGGTTGCCCGTTGACCATGACTTTCGCCAGTGTCCCCGCGCTGCGCTTGCAGCCGGATCTGGCCGAACAGTGGTTGCCGAAAATTCTCGCCACCGAATACGACCCGCGCAATGTCGGCATGGCCCACAAGGCGGGCGTCACCATTGGCATGGCGATGACCGAGAAACAGGGCGGCACTGACGTGCGGGCCAACACCACCAAGGCTTATCCGGTCGGCGCCAGTGGCCCGGGCCAGGCTTATGAGCTGGTGGGTCACAAGTGGTTCTGTTCGGCGCCGATGTGCGATGCGTTTCTCACGCTGGCGCAGACCGACAAGGGCCTGACCTGTTTCCTGCTGCCGCGCCATCGCCCGGACGACACGCGCAATCAGTTCTACATCCAGCGCCTGAAAAACAAACTCGGCAACCAGTCCAACGCCTCCAGCGAAGTCGAGTTCCGTGGCGCGCTGGCGTGGATGGTCGGCGAAGAAGGGCGCGGCGTGCCGACCATCATTGAGATGGTGGCCATGACCCGCTTCGATTGCATGGTCGGTTCCAGTTCGCTGATGCGTCAGGCGCTGACCCAGGCCAGCCATCACTGCGCCCACCGCAAGGTCGGCGGCAAATTGCTCAGCGAACAACCGCTGATGCAAAACGTGCTGGCCGATCTGGCGCTGGAAAGCGAAGCCGCGCTGGCCCTGAGCCTGCGCATGGGCAAGGCGCTGGATCATCTGAATGATCGCCATGAAGCGCAATTCGCCCGGCTGGTGACGGCGGTGGGTAAATACTGGATCTGCAAACGTGCGCCAGGGATGATCAACGAAGCGGCCGAATGCATGGGCGGCGCCGGGTATGTCGAAGACAGCATTTTGCCGCGCCTGTACCGCGAAGCTCCGGTGAACTCGACGTGGGAAGGTTCCGGCAACGTGCAATGCCTCGATGTGTTGCGCGCACTGTCGAAAGAGCCGGGTGTGCTGGATGTGCTGTTCAACGAACTGGGCGACGGTCATGGCGACAAACGTCTTGCGGCGCATATCCAGCAATTGCAGGCGTCGTTCAAGGACACCAGCGACATTCAATACCGTGCGCGACAACTGACCGAAGACATCGCTCTGGGGCTGCAAGCGAAGCTGTTGCTGGAGGCCGGGAATTCGGCGGTCAGCGATGCCTTTATTGCCAGTCGTCTGAGCGGGGGCGGTCGGGTCTACGGCGCGTTGCCCCGTGGGCTGGATGTCGAAGCCATCGTTGCCCGCTCGACACCGCAAGGTTTCTGACTTCATGCAAGTGGACTGTGGGAGCCGGCAGGCGGGCTCCCGCCGCTGACGGATTGCTGAACAGCCAACATGCCACTGTTTCCGTGAAGCCACGATGCAGGCAAGATGAAGCTCTGCAAGTCAGAACACAGGAAGCTGATCGTGACCGAAGCGTTTATTGTCGTTCAAACCGCCGAACAAGCCGTGGATCGTCTGGCCGAGCTGCATGAGCGGGCCACCACGGCGCTGAACTCGGCGCTCAAGCGTTATCTCAAGGATCGCGTCGAGCCCGACGCCGAGCAACGTGCCCTGTTCCGTTATCCCGAACTGCGTCTGACCTATCACTGCCAGGGCGAAGTCCCGCAGACCACCCGCGCCTACGCCAAGGTGCAGCTGCCGGGCACCTACAGCGTGACCGTCACCCACCCGGCGGCGTTTCGCAAATACCTGCTGGAGCAGCTTACGCCGCTGATGCATGACTTCACGGTGACCGTGGAAGTCGGGGTCAGCGAGCAGAACATTCCGTACCCGTACGTGGTCGAGCAGGGCGATGAACTGGCCGGCTCCGGCGTCACCGCCGCCGTGCTGGCGCGAGTGTTTCCGAGTACCGACCTGTCCGCCGCCACCGATGGCATCGCCGACGGTCTCTACGACTGGGAAAACACCGATCCACTGCCGCTGGCGCTGTTCGATGCGGCCCGCGTCGACTTCTCGCTGCGTCGTCTGGTGCACTACACCGGCAGCGACTGGCGTCATGTGCAGCCGTGGATTTTGCTGACCAACTACCACCGTTACGTCGACCAGTTCATCGTCCACGGTCTGGAGCAATTGCGCCGCGACCCGCGTTTCGTGCGCATGGTGTTGCCGGGCAACGTGATCATCGAAAAGGGCATGGATCACGGCGAAGCCTCGGCGATTGCCGCCGGCGTCGTCTGGCACCGCTACCAGATGCCGGCCTATCACCTGATCGCCAGCGATGGCCACGGCGTGACCCTGGTGAACATCGGCGTCGGCCCGTCCAACGCCAAGAACATCACTGACCACCTGGCCGTGCTGCGTCCGCATTGCTGGCTGATGATCGGTCACTGCGGCGGCCTGCGTCAGTCGCAGACCATCGGCGACTACGTGCTGGCTCACGCTTACATGCGTCGCGACGGGATTCTCGACCGGGTGGTGCCGCCGAACATTCCGATCCCGGCTCTGGCCGAGGTGCAACTGGCGCTGCAGCAAGCGGCGGCCAACATCACCGGCGAGAAGGGCGAAGAGCTGAAGAAGCGCCTGCGCACTGGCACCGTGCTGACCTACGACGACCGCAATTGGGAATTGCGCTGGGCCCAGGAGCGACCGCTGATCAACCTGTCCCGCGCCGTGGCAGTGGACATGGAAAGCGGCACCATCGCCGCTCAGGGTTATCGCCTGCGGGTGCCGTACGGCACGTTGCTGTGCGTCTCGGACAAACCCCTGCACAGTGAAATCAAGCTGCCGGGTTCGGCCAACGCGTTCTACGAGCGCGCGGTCAGCCAGCACTTGAAGATCGGCATCGAAGCGGTTGATCTGCTGCGCACCGAACTCAATTCACTGCACTCGCGCAAACTGCGCAGCTTCGACGAGCCGCCGTTCCGCTAACGGTTAGTCGTGGTTATTTGGCGGTCGGGGCACTAGCATTGTCAGCCCCGACCGTTAGATGTTGTTTTGCCCATGTCCCGTCCCCAACGTCCACCTTCCCGCCGCCCCGGCGCGAAGCCAGCTTCTTCAGCCCCGCGCCGTGTCGCCAAGGCACCGCCGGCCGAGCCGAAGCTGATCCTGTTCAACAAACCGTTCGATGTGCTGACGCAGTTCAGCGACGGCGAAGGGCGGGCGACGCTCAAGGATTACGTCGACGTTCCGGGCATCTACCCGGCCGGACGGCTGGATCGCGACAGTGAAGGTTTGCTGCTGCTGACCAACGATGGCCAGTTGCAGGCGCGGATCGCCGACCCCAAGCACAAGCTGGCGAAGACGTATTGGGTGCAGGTCGAAGGCGTGCCGACGGCCGAGCAGTTGCAGCGCCTGCGTGACGGTGTCGAACTGAATGACGGCATGACCTTGCCCGCCGAAGCGCGGCAACTGGAGGAGCCTGAACTGTGGCCACGCAATCCGCCGGTACGCTTTCGCGCAACCATTCCGACAACCTGGCTGGAGCTGGTGATTCGCGAAGGGCGCAACCGTCAGGTGCGGCGAATGACGGCGGCGGTAGGGTTGCCGACGTTGCGGCTGGTGCGGGTCAGGATTGGTGACTGGACGATCGAAGGGCTCGATCAGGGCCAGTGGAAAGAAGTGCCGGCGCGCTTATAAGGCGCCGGATTCGATCAGGCCGATCACCACACTCTTGATGATGAACGCGGCCACGCCCAGGCCCAGCACGAAGAACAGAATGAACGAGCCGAAGCGCCCGGCCTTGGACTTCTTCGCCAGATCCCAGACGATGAAACCCATGAAAATGATCAGGATGCTGACCAGGCCGGTCATCATCCACTCTTCAAATACTGCTGGATCCATCGGGCATCTCCGGCGCTGTGCGGCTGAAAGGGCGGGCGGGAGTATACGCCAGCGGCGAACGACGCAGCATTGACCTGCGTCGGTGTGCCGCAGTCATTCGTCGATTTCAGCTACGCAGATGAGTCAGCGGCAGCTCGGTGCTGTTGAGCACCTGATTCAGCACAAAACTCGACCGAACGCTGGTCACGCCTTCAATCCGGGTCAGATGCCCCAGCAGCAGCTTCTGATAGTGATCCATGTCCGGCACCACGACCTTCAGTTGATAGTCGGCATCGACCCCGGTCACCAGGCTGCATTCAAGCACCTGCGGCAAGGTGCGGATCGCCGCTTCGAAGTTCTCGAAACGCTCCGGCGTGTGCCGGTCCATGCCGATCAGCACGTAGGCGGTCAGGCTCAGGCCGAGCATCTTGCGGTCCAGCAGGGCCACCTGGCGCGAGATGTAGCCGTCGTCCTCCAGTTGCTTGACCCGGCGTGAGCACGGGGAGGGCGACAGACCGATGCGCTCTGCCAGTTCCTGGTTGGAGATGCGGGCGTCGCGCTGCAATTCCGCCAAAATGCTCAGGTCGTAACGGTCGAGTTTGCTCATCAATCGGTCCTTGGTTCTAACTATTGCGGCGGATTATCTATCCAGGGTTAAAAATTGCGCAAGTGGTGTTTAATTGAGCAATCTTCGCAATCATCTGTCGCGGCCTCAGGCCTATTCTTATCACCAGAATCACTGCTCGGTAACACAGTCCACTGCGGCCCGCCCAATCAGGCCCGCCGTGGCCGCCACCCCCACCGGGGTTGTGCCGGCCCCCGAGCTGCACACTGTCCAGAAGACGGCGTGAGGTGAGCCGACGTCAAAAGCGTCGAGCCAGGACGAAGTTCTCTAAAAGGGAGGCCGACGGGTCTCCCTTTTTTCTTGCCCGCGATTTGGCCTCGCTCGCTCAATAAATAAATGGCGTGACTGATAACCTGTTGCAGAACCCGGTGTGCCCCTTACCGGTCTTAGCTACAAACCCTCTTAATTACAGGGTCCGGCCCGCAGTGAGGAATTTCATGAAGTCGCGTATCTGGCGTCTGGCCAGTGTAGGTTTGCTGTGTGTGAGTGTCTGCGCCCAGGCGCTGGCCGATGAGCCGCAGAATCGCGGCCCCGAGGGTGGCGGTCGCGAGCGGGAGCATCAGGGCCACAACGAAGGCCGTGAAGGCAACAACCAGCCACGTCCACAAAACCAGCCGCAGCAGAATCAGCCGCGGCCGCAGAACAACGAGATCATTCGCGGCGACAACAGCCGCCAGTTCGAGCACAACGGTCAGCAGCACAACAATGGGCAGTGGCAGAACCACGACCAGAACCGTCCGGCCTACAATCCCAATCCGGTTCGCCAGCCGCCGCCACCACCACAACTGCCGGCCAACAGCTTGCCGATCCAGCCGCGACCCGACACCGTGCGCCAGACTCAGGAGCCGCGTCAGGGTTATTACCGCGACGAGCGCCCGCAGAATGGCTACCACCAGAACTGGCAGACCGGCAACCGGCCCGATGACCGTCGCTGGCCGGGTCGTCCGGACGGGCATGGCAATGGTTGGGGCCCCGGTCCGCAATACCGGCCGGGCCATGTGATCGACCGTTTCCCGGATCGTGACTTCCGCGTTCCGTATCGTGGCCAGGATTATTTCTTCTCCGGCGGCTACTGGTATCGCCCGCAAGGTCCGAGATATGTCGTGGTTCAGCCGCCACGGGGGATCCGCATCCAGTACCTGCCGGATTACGCCCGCGAAGTGTGGATCGGCGGTTCGCTGTTGTTCCTGGCGGCAGGCTCGTATTACGCCTATCAGGAAGCGACCCAGGATTACGTAGTGGTCGAGCCGCCGGTGCAGCAACCGCCGCAACCGACAAACAACGGTTATGACGTGGAAGCCTATCCGGCCAACGGCCAGTCGCCGGAGCAGGTCCAGCAGGACGGCTACCAGTGCTATCAATATGCGGTGCAGCAAAGCGGTTTCGATCCGCGCACCGCGACCTACCAGCCCGCACCTGAAGTGGTGCAGGCCTACCGTCAGGCCCAGGGCAATTGCCTGAGCAGTCGCGGTTATCAGGTCAACTACTGAGCCCGGGCGGCTTTCACCACTTCCTGCGGGTCGGCGTGCACCAGCACTTCGGCCCGCGGGTAGGCAGCGTGGATCGCATCGGCGGCCTGATCGCTGATGCCGTGGGCGACTGACAGCGTCAGCTCCCCCGGCAGTTCCAGGTGCAACTGCACGAACCAGTGATTGCCCGAGATCCGCGTGCGCAGATCATGTGCGCCCAAAACACCCGGCACACCACACGCCAGTTCGAGCATGTGCTGACTGACATCCACCGGCAGCTCTTCATCCATTAGCACCGAAAAACTCTCCCGGGCGATCTGGATCGCGCTCCAGAGGATGTACACGGCAATCCCCAGGCCGAACCAGGCATCCAGTTGATGAAAGCCCAGACCCGCCAGGATCAGGGCGATCAGGATGCTGCCGTTGAGCAACATGTCCGAACGGTAATGCAGCGAGTCCGCTCGCACGGCGTTGGAGCCGGTCTGCTTGATCACCCGATGCTGCAGCATCAGCAGAGCCGCCGTCAGCAGCAGGGAAAACACGATCACGCCGATGCTGATCCAGGGCGCGCCGAGCGGTTCCGGTTGCTGGATGCGCTCATAAGCCTGAAACGCAATCAGCACCGCACTGCCGCCAATGAACAGCGCCTGCGCCATGCCCGCCAGGGATTCGGCCTTGCCGTGGCCATAACGGTGATCGTCATCCGCCGGGCGCAGTGCGTAGTGCACCGCCAGCAGATTGAGCAACGAGGTGACGCCATCGAGGGCCGAGTCGGTGAGGCCGGCGAGCATGCTCACCGAACCGCTCAGCCACCAGGCGATGGCTTTGGCGATGATCAGCGTACAGGCCACCGCCACCGAGGCGCGGGTCGCCAGCCGCAGCAGGCGGGCGTGTTCGGGGCTGGAGGTCATGGGTGCGTCGATTCCTTATGCGGCAGGTTGCAGGCCGAACATCGCCAGTTGCTGGGTGCTGCCCTTGTGCTGGATCAGGCGCGGGTCATCCAGCGGCAGGTTGCGGCCCAGTTCTGTTTCGAGAATAGCCTGCAACTTGAGGTTATCGACCTGACCGTCCGGGCCGACGGCTTGCTTGAGCTTGGCCGGATCGACCTGCGCCGTGTGGCCCGGTTCGAAATAGATCGCGCCGGTGGTGAAGTCCACGGCAAACGCGATCACGCCGGGAAGGATATAGAACAACAGGCCCACGGCATCGAGCACGGCAATCGCCGGGTCGATCTTGCCGTCGATCTGACCGCGCCGGTCGGGATAGAAAATCGAACCGCACGCGGTGATCTGAGTGAGCAGGGTGGCAACCAGTACACCGCCGATCAGGCGAAAAGGTAAGCGCATGGGAATCTCCTGAGTCATCTGTTAACGAAGCGTCATCGTGTGAAGTTAAGACCCTGACGAACGCCTGGCAGTTCGCCGTTATACTCGGCCCGGCAGGGCATGCCCACAGTAAATTGCGGCCCCGTCTCACCCCTATCGAAATACGTTGAGGATTGAAGTTGTTTTCTCCAGATCCATACCGCGTGATGGCTGCCGAATCCTTCCGGGGTTCGGCCCTCCGGGCTAAAGCTGTGAGCGCGCCATGCTGCGTTGCGGGACTTGGTAAGGAAACGACCCTTACCTGCGCCCCGCGCCTTGCCTGGCACGCTCACAGCTTTAACGCGACTCGCAATTTACTGTGGGCACGCCCTGGGGAGCCAGTATGAATTCGTTGCCGATCGATGACGTTTTACCCGCCCTGCGTGAAGCCCTCGCGACACGCCACGAAGCCGTGCTCGAAGCACCGCCCGGCGCCGGTAAAACCACCCGTGTGCCCCTGGCCCTGCTCGATGAAACATGGTTGAACGGGCAGACCATTCTCATGCTCGAACCCCGTCGGTTGGCCGCGCGCGCAGCGGCGGAACGGCTGGCCAGCGAGCTGGGCGAGAAGGTCGGTGAAACCGTCGGTTATCGCATCCGCCTCGACAGCAAGGTCGGCCCCAATACACGCATCGAAGTGCTCACCGAAGGCATTCTCACCCGGCGCTTGCAGGACGACCCGGCGCTGGAGGGCGTGGGCCTGCTGATCTTCGACGAATTCCACGAACGCAGTCTCGACGCCGATCTGGCGCTGGCCCTCAGTCTGAACGGTCGCGAACTGTTTCGAGCTGAACAACCGCTGAAGATTCTGCTGATGTCCGCCACCCTTGAAGGCGAACGTCTGGCCGGTTTGCTCGACGATGCGCCGATCCTGCGCAGCGAGGGCCGGATGTTCCCGGTGACGATGCGCTGGGGCCGGCCGTTCCAGCCCGGCGAATATATCGATCAGCGCGTCACGCAAACGGTGCTCGAAGCGCTGCACGATGAAACCGGCAGCCTGTTGGTGTTCCTGCCGGGGCAGGCGGAAATCCGGCGTGTTCATCAGCAACTGGCGGATGCCATCGGTGAGCGCAGTGACGTGTTGCTCTGCCCGTTGCACGGCGAACTCGACCTGAACGCCCAACGTGCCGCTATCGACCCTGCGCCGGCTGGCCAGCGCAAAGTGGTGCTGGCCACCAACATCGCCGAGACCAGTCTGACCATCAACGGCGTGCGCGTGGTGATCGACGCCGGGTTGGCGCGGGTGCCGCGTTTCGATCCGGGCAGCGGCATGACTCGCCTCGACACTCAACGCATCTCCAAAGCCAGTGCGACCCAGCGTGCAGGCCGGGCCGGGCGTCTCGAACCGGGCGTGTGTTATCGCCTGTGGTCGCAGGATCAGCACGAACAACTCGCGGCCTATGGCAGTGCGGAAATTCTGTCGGCGGATCTTGCGGGGCTTGCCTTGCAACTCGGACGCTGGGGCGTGGCGCCGAGTGATCTGATCTGGCTGGACGTGCCGCCAGCTGCTGCCTATGCGCAGGCTCAGGATCTGTTGCAGCGCCTCGGTGCCCTGGACGGTGAAAGCCTTAACCGCCACGGCCAGGCCATGGCTGAATTGCCGGCCCACCCGCGCATCGCGCATTTGTTGCTGCGCGGTCAGGCGTTGGGTCTGGCGAGCATGGCGTGTGATGTCGCCGCATTGCTCGGCGAACGGGATATCTTGCGCGGCGCGGGGGCGGATCTGCACAGTCGCCTGGTGCTGCTGTCCGGCGAAGAACGCGCGGCTCGGGGCGCTCAGGGCGGCGTGCAGCGCGCCCGGCAACTGGCGCGGCAATATCGCGGCTACCTGCGCGGCAAGGCGAGCGAGCCGGTTGCCGATCCGGATCATCCACGCTGGCTCGGCGCTCTGCTGGCGCTGGCCTACCCGGATCGCGTCGCCCAGCAGCGGCGTGCCGGTGGTGCCGAATATCGTCTGGCCAATGGCCGAGCGGCGTTGTTCGCCGAAGCCGACAGCCTGATGAAGGAACCATGGATCGTCATCGCCGACCTCGGCAGCCGCCAAGGTCAGCGCGAAGAGCGGATTTATCTGGCGGCGGATTTCGATCCGGCGCTGTTCGATTCGGTGCTGGCCGAGCAGGTGCACACCGTCGATCAACTGGACTGGGACGAGCGCGAAGGCGTGCTGCGTGCCGAGCGTCAGCGCAAGGTCGGCGAACTGATCCTCAGCCGCGAACCGTTGACCGGTCTCGACGAAAACGCCCGCAGCCAGGCACTGGTCAATCTGGTGCGACGCAAAGGTCTGGAGCTGCTGCCGTGGACACCAGAGCTGCGCCAGTGGCAGGCGCGAGTCGCCTTGTTGCGTCAGCTCGATCTGGACGCCAAGGGCGACAGCCAATGGCCGGATGTCAGTGACGCCACGTTGCTGAAAACCCTCGAAGACTGGCTGATGCCTTATCTGGGCAAGGTCTCGCGCCTCAGCCATTTCGCCAACCTCGACCTGTCGAGCATCGTGCGTAATCTGCTGCCGTGGCCGCTGCCACAGCAACTCGATGAACAGGCACCGCATCAGCTGAGCGTTCCGTCGGGCTCGTCGATTCGCCTCGACTACAGCGAACAGCCACCGATTCTCGCCGTGCGCTTGCAGGAGTTGTTCGGCCTCGCCGACACACCGCGCATCGCTGGCGGCCGGCAAGTGGTCAAGTTGCATCTGCTGTCGCCCGCACGGCGTCCGGTGCAGGTGACGCAGGATCTGGCCAACTTCTGGCGCAGCACCTATGCCGAGGTGAGGAAGGATTTGAAAGGGCGGTATCCGAAGCATTACTGGCCGGATGATCCGCTGGTGGCAGAAGCTACCGCACGAGCCAAACCGCGCGGTACGTGAGGTTTAGCGGCTGGCCTTCGCCGTCAGCTGCTCCCGACAATAATCGGCAAACAACTGCGCCGGTTTGGTCAGTTGCCCGCGTTTGAGCCACGCCGCCACCAGGCCTGAGCCGGTGACGTCTTCGACGATGTCGACGCACACGACTTTCTTGCCGTCGTAGGTGCATTCTGAATGCGGGCGGGTGACCAGGATCGAGAAGCCGAAACCCTGGCCGACCATGCCGCGCACCATTTCGATCGACGGCGAGCTGAACTCGATGCGTGGTGACAGCCCGAGTTCTTCGAACAGGCTGACGAAGTAGGTGCGGCTCGGTTGCACGTCGAGCAGGATCATCGGCTCCAGGCACAAGTCCCGCAGCGACACTTGCTTGAGCTGGGCGAAGCGGTGATCTGCCGGCAGCAAGGCGTAAGGCCGTTGCGCCGGCATCAGCGGTTCGGTTTCGATGGTGGCGTCGAGGTCGTGCTTGTACAGGATCGCGAGGTCGAAGGTGCCCGAGGTCAGGCCTTGCACCAGTTCCTGTTGTTCGCCATCGCGGATGCGGATCTTCACCCCCGGATACAGCGACGAGAAGCCGGCAATCAGCTGCGGCAGGTACAGCGGCGCGACGGTTTCAAAACAGCCGATATCGATCTGCCCGGCCACCACGTCGTTGTCGGCGAGGGCGTTCTGTTCGAACTCCTTGGCCATGCGCAGCAGTTCCTGGGCCTTGCGGAAGAACCGCGCGCCGCTCGGTGTCAGGGACACGCCCTGGGCGTGATGGCGGATCAGCAGTTGCACGCCGAAGCTGTCTTCCAGCCCCTTGATCGCCGTGGAGATCGCCGGTTGCGCTATGTACAGCTTGCGCGACGCTTCGGCGACGCTGCCGCATTCGACGGTAGTGATGAAGTATTTCAACTGACGCAGGTTGTAAGCGGCCACGGGAACCTCAGAACGAACGGATTTCACATCCAAGCAATTTGTACGCCGCCGGCCTCCGTTCTGTCGGCGGTTTTTTTGTCCCTGAACAATAGCCCCATACGCGCGCGAGGGGGCCATCGGCTGGTTACCTTTTTTATTGTCTGCGAAGACATTTTTACTGGTTTTGGCTCGCGCCGGCCTGAGCGACTATCGACTGCAGCCGTTTATAAAAGAATAAAAGTCCAAGGAGCATCCACCGTGTTCGAACTTGCAGACTGGCAGCGCAAGGCCGCTGAATTGAGCTATCCATACCAGGCCGTGATCGACGGCAAGCTGTGTGACGCGCAGTCGGGGCAGACTTTTGCTGCGATCAACCCGGCCACCGGCCAGTTGCTGGCAAATGTCGCCGCGTGCGGTGAAGAGGATGTCGACGCGGCGGTGAAGAATGCGCGGCAGATGTTCGAAGCCGGCACCTGGGCCGGGCGTTCGCCCACCGAGCGCAAGCAAGTGCTGCTGCGGCTGGCGGATCTGATTCTGGCCAATCGCGAAGAGCTGGCGCTGCTCGATTCGCTGAACATGGGCAAACCGGTGATGGACGCCTACAACATCGACGTGCCGGGCGCCGCCGGGGTGTTCCGCTGGTACGCCGAAAGCCTCGACAAGCTCTACGATCAGGTCGCGCCGAGCGCCTCGAACGTGCTGGCAACCATCACCCGCGAAGCGCTGGGCGTGGTCGCCGCCGTGGTGCCGTGGAACTTCCCGCTGGACATGGCCGCGTGGAAACTCGCGCCGGCGCTGGCGGCGGGCAACTCGGTCATCCTCAAACCCGCCGAGCAATCACCATTCTCCGCATTGCGCCTGGCCGAACTGGCACTGGAAGCGGGGTTGCCGGCCGGTGTGCTGAATGTGCTGCCGGGGCTTGGTGAGCAGACCGGCAAAGCCCTGGGGCTGCACCCGGATGTCGATTGTCTGGTGTTCACCGGCTCGACCCAGGTCGGCAAATATTTCATGCAGTACTCCGCGCAATCGAACCTCAAACAGGTGTGGCTGGAGTGCGGCGGCAAGAGCGCCAATCTGGTGTTTGCCGACTGCAAGGATCTGGATCTGGCGGCGCAGAAAGCCGCGTTCGGGATCTTCTTCAATCAGGGCGAAGTCTGCTCGGCCAACTCGCGGTTGTTGGTGGAGCGCTCGATTCATGACGAGTTCGTCGAGCGACTGAAGGCTCAGGCCGAACGCTGGCAGCCAGGTGATCCGCTGGACCCGGCGAGTGCCGCTGGGGCGATTGTCGACACCCGTCAGACCGAAAGCATTCTGCGCTTCATCCACCAGGCCGAACGCGAAGGTGCGACCCGCGTCTGCGGCGGCCGACAACTGAGTTTCAACGGTTCAGACAACTTCGTTCAGCCGACGATTTTCACCGACGTGCAGCCGCACATGACCCTGTTTCGCGAAGAAGTGTTCGGCCCGGTGCTGGCGGTGATTCCGTTCGATGACGAGGCCCACGCCTTGCAACTGGCCAACGACAGCGTCTACGGTCTGGCGGCGTCGCTGTGGACCGATGATCTGCACCGCGCCCATCGGATGGCGCGGCAATTGCGAGCCGGTACGGTGTCGGTCAACAGCGTCGATGCGCTGGACGTGACCGTACCGTTCGGCGGCGGCAAGCAGTCCGGTTTCGGCCGCGACCTGTCGCTGCACTCGTTCGACAAATACACCCAGTTGAAAACCACCTGGTTTCAACTGCGCTCATGACAGCCGCTCACAACAAAAAAGGAGATCCGGCGATGACCACCTCACGTGAAACCCGCGACTACCAGGCCGCCGATGCAGCGCACCACATTCATGCGTTCGTCGACCAGAAGGCCCTCAACGACGAAGGCCCACGGGTGATGGTGCGCGGCGAACGCCTGCACCTGTGGGACAACGACGGTCGGCGCTACCTCGACGGCATGTCCGGGCTGTGGTGCACCAACCTCGGCTACGGGCGCAAGGACTTGAACGCGGCTGCGAGCCGGCAACTGGAGCAGTTGCCGTACTACAACATGTTTTTCCACACCACCCACCCGCAGGTGATCGAGCTCTCCGAACTCCTGTTCAGCCTGCTGCCGGGGCACTACAGCCACGCGATCTACACCAACTCCGGCTCCGAGGCCAACGAGGTGCTGATCCGGACCGTGCGTCGTTACTGGCAGGTGCTGGGCAAGCCCGAGAAGAAAATCATGATCGGCCGCTGGAACGGCTACCACGGTTCGACCCTGGCGGCGACGGCCCTCGGCGGCATGAAGTTCATGCACGAGATGGGCGGGATGATTCCCGACATCGCGCACATCGACGAGCCGTACTTCTTCGCCCACGAAGGCAATCTGACCCCTGCGGAATTCGGCTTGCGGGCGGCGCAGCAGCTGGAAGCGAAGATCCTCGAACTGGGTGCCGACAAGGTCGCCGGGTTCATCGCCGAACCGTTCCAGGGCGCCGGCGGAATGATCTTCCCGCCGGAAAGCTATTGGCCGGAAATCCAGCGCATCTGCCGCAAATACGATGTGCTGTTGTGCGCCGATGAAGTGATCGGCGGCTTCGGTCGCACCGGCGAATGGTTCGCTCATGAATACTTCGGTTTCGAGCCGGACACCCTGTCCATTGCCAAGGGGCTGACCTCCGGTTACATCCCGATGGGCGGCCTGATCCTGTCGAAGAAAATGGCCGACGTGCTGGTGGAGCAGGGCGGTGTGTTCGCTCACGGCCTGACCTATTCCGGGCACCCGGTGGCGGCGGCGGTGGCGATTGCCAACCTCAAGGCCCTGCGTGATGAAGGCGTGGTGACGCGGGTCAAGGATGACATCGGGCCGTACCTGCAACAGTGCCTGCGCGAGGTGTTCGGCAATCACCCGCTGGTGGGCGATATCCAGGGCACGGGCATGGTCGCGGCGCTTCAACTGGCGGAAGACAAGGCCACACGCAAGCGCTTCGCCAATGAGAACGACATGGCCTGGCGCTGCCGCACGATCGGTTTTGAAGAGGGGGTGATCATTCGCTCGACCCTGGGGCGGATGATCATGGCGCCGGCGTTGATTGCCAGCCGTGAAGAGATTGACGAGCTGGTGGGCAAGACCTTGAAAGCGGTTGATCGTACGGCGCAGGAATACGGTCGGCTCTGAGGTATTTGTAAGGCTCAAGGGCCCCTTCGCGGGCAAGCCCGCTCCCACAGGTTTATCGGTCGTGCACTAGATTTGTGAACGATACCGGTCCCTGTGGGAGCGAGCCTGCTCGCGATTGCGTCAGCCGATTCAACATCGTTTTTGCTGTCTTGCACCCCCTCCGTGCACCCCCGCCCGACGCGCCCTTTCGCGGTGCGCACTACCCAGTTTTTTCATCGTTCGCGTCTAACTATTTCCTCGTTTTCCTGACGCCGGGCCTGGGTCAACATCGATTTCGCCAGCCAAGGCATTGCCCGCCAGAGTCCGACAGAGACCGCAGCGTGCAATCGCGAGACCCCGGCTGGCCGTACTGCCCATGACAACTAAATCAACAGCGTTGGGAGTGCTCCATGAACAAGTCCTTGTTTACCCGTCTTGCTTGTCCTCTGGCGATTTCCGCCCTTTCAGTCACCGCCGCCCAGGCCGGCACCTTGTCGATCGGCCACACCACGTGGGTCGGTTACGGGACCCTGTATCTGGCCCAGGATCTGGGCTACTTCAAGGAAAACGGCCTGACCGTCGAATTGCCGGTGGTCGAGGAAGCCTCGATGTACATGGCCGCCCAGGCATCCGGGCAATTGTCCGGCTCGGCCTCGACCATCGACGAAGTGCTCAAGTACCGCCCGCAGTTCTGCTTCAAGGCCGTGGCCGCGCTGGATGATAGCCATGGCGGCGACGGCGTGCTGGTCGGCAAAAACGTGAAGAGCCTGCAAGAACTCAAGGGCCAGGCCGTGGCCGTCAACGAAGGGTCGACCTCGCAGTTCTGGCTCTCGTACCTGCTGAAAAAGAACGGCATGAGCATGAGCGACATCACCGTGCAGAACATGACCGCCGACGATGCCGCCACCGCGTTCATCGCCGGTCGTGTGCCGGCCGCCGTGACCTGGGAACCGCATCTGTCGATGGTGCGCGACAAGCAGCAGGGCAAGGTGCTGATCGACAGCAGCAGTACGCCGGGCGTGATCGTCGATGTGGTGGCGCTCAACTGCACGGTGATCGAGAAGCAGCCGGAAGACGTCAAGGCGCTGGTCGCCGGTCTCTACAAAGCCGTGCAGTACACCAAGGACCATCCACAGAAAGCCTACGAAATCATGGCCAAGGGCGTCGGCGGTTACCTGTCCGATCCGAAGGAACTGGCCGCCGCCGCACAAGGCGTGCGTTTCTACGATCAGGCCATGAGCGAGAAGCTGCTGGGCAAACCGGGCGCGCCGGGTGACAGCGAGCCGCTGATCAAACTGGCCAACGAAACCGCCAGCGAACTGCAGGGCAAGCCCTACAACGTCAGCAACGACGATCTGGTGGATAACCGTTTCGTCAGCCCGCTCTAGGAGACTGGTCATGTTCAAGCGCAATTCATGGCTGAGCCGCTGCATCACGCCGAAGACCGGGCTGCCGGTGCCGGTGGTGTGGAGCGCCAGCGGTCTGGCCTGGGTGTTGCTGGTCGGCCTGTGGGCCGGGTTGTCCTATGGCGGCATCGTGCCGGGGATGTTCCTGCCGACGCCCGGTGCGGTGGTCGAAGCCGCCGTGCGCCTGAGCCGCGACGGCACCCTCGGCCAGCATGTCTGGGCCAGTGTCGAAGTGGTGATGGTCGGTTTCATCGTGTCGTCGCTGGTGGCGGTGCCGCTGGGTTTGCTGATGGGCAGCTTCCGCATCGTCCAGGCGTTCCTCGAGCCGATGGTCAATTTCATCCGCTACCTGCCGGTGACCTCGTTCGTGCCGCTGTTCATCCTCTGGATCGGCATCGGTCTGGAGCAGCGGGTGTCGGTGATCATTTTCGGCGTGTTCTTCCAGCAACTGGTGATGGTCGCGGACGTGTCCAAGGGCATCTCCAAGGACTTGATCAACGCTTCCTACACCCTCGGTTCCAACCGGCGTGACGCGGTGCTGCACGTGATCGCCCCGGCATCGCTGCCCGGTGTGCTCGACACCTTGCGGGTGACCATGGGCTGGGCCTGGACCTATCTGGTGGTGGCCGAACTGGTCGCCGCTTCCAGTGGCCTCGGCTACTTGAGCCTCAAGGCCATGCGCGGCTTTCAGGTCGACGTGATTTTTCTCGCCATCGCGATCATCGGCCTGCTCGGCCTGGTCACCGATCAACTGTTCCGCTTCTTGCGTTTGAGGATTGCCGCATGGGCTCAGTAACCGCTGCCAACCGTCGTTTCATCGAGCCGGTCGCCGCACCGGCACAAGCTGCGCCAAGGTTGCAGGTGGACAAGGTCAGCCTGCGCTACACCAAGCCCGGCGGTGGTACGTTCACCGCGCTGGAGGAAGTGTCGTTCGAAGTGCCGGATCAGCAATTCGCGGTGCTGGTCGGGCCGTCGGGCTGCGGCAAGTCGAGCCTGCTGTACCTCACCGCCGGCCTGGCCGAGCCGACCTCCGGCGAGATCTACGTCGGCGGCCAGCAAGTGCAGGGCCCTGGCGCGGATCGCGGAATGGTGTTCCAGAGCTACACGCTGTTCCCGTGGCTGACCGTGCGGCAGAACGTCGAGTTCGGCCTCAAGCGCCGGGGCATGCCGGCGGCCAAACGCAAGGAAATCGTCGATCACTACGTGCACGAAGTCGGGTTGTCAGGATTTGCCGACAACTACGCCAAGCAGTTGTCCGGCGGCATGATGCAGCGGGTGGCGATTGCCCGGGCCCTGGCCAACGACCCGCAGATCCTGCTGATGGACGAACCCTTCGGTGCCCTCGACAGCCAGACCCGCCTGCAAATGCAACAGCTGTTGCTGCGGGTGTGGGGCAACAGCAAGAAAACCGTGCTGTTCGTCACCCACGACATCGACGAAGCGATCCTGCTCGGTGACCGGGTGTATGTGATGGGCGCTCGGCCGGGGCGGATCAAGCAGATTCTGGACGTGCCGATCGAACGCCCACGCACCCTGGACATGGTGATGGAGCGCTCGTTCATCGACATGAAGCGGCAGATCTTCGGGCTGTTGCACGACGATCTTGAAGAGGCTCACTGAGTTCAGTTGGGTGGCAGTAGGAACTTCGCAATCACCGGCAAATGATCGGAAATGCGCAACGTATCGTCCTGCCGCACCGTGGCTTCGACCCGTTTGATTTTCGGGCTGTAGAACAGGTAATCGACCGTGCGGTCCGGGCCGTTGAGGCCGGGGTCGTTGGGGTAGTGGGTCAGCCACTTGGCGCGGTCGATGCCGCTGGCTTCATTGTTGGTCGGGATCATCGGGTACTTGTCCCACAACAGGTGCAGCGCACTGTCCACGGAGTAGGGCGTGCGCTGTTCGACCGGCAGGCGCCGGTACTGGCCGAGCGGCAACAGGTTGAAGTCGCCCCCGATCAGCCACGGCGTGCCGTGGCTTTCGTGTTTGTCGAGCACCTTGGCCACCGCCGTCACCTGCGCCTGCAAGGTTTCGTCCGGTTGCACGGCACGATCCAGATGGGTGTTGAACACCACCAGTTGCCCACCATCGCTGAACGGCAGGGTGGTGGCGAGCAGGGCGTTTTTCGGCTGGAACTGGCGGCTGATGATATTCAGCGGTTGCACCGGCAATTGCAGGCGTTCGGCGTGTTCGATGCGGAAGCGGCTGAGGGTCGCGAGTTGTCGGCCGACGCTGCCGAAGATATGCGGATCAGGCACGAAATCGGCCTTCCAGTCGAAGGCATGGGCGCTGCACGGGTAGAGGTCGGTGAGGCGTTCCTGCAACAGCTTGAGCTGGTTCTGATAGTCGCTGGCCTTGGCGCCATCATCCAGTTCCTGGATCAACACCACATCGGGCTGCTCGTCGCGGATCACCCGCGCCACTTCGTCGAGGCTGAAGGCCATGTCTTCCGGGGTCGGGGCTTCGTCGTCGCCTTGCGCCAGGTCATTCCAGAACACGTAACGCTTGCCGGCCAGATATTGCACGTTCCAGGTCATGACCTTCAGCGCCTGGCCGGGCACCAGCGTCGGCGGTTGCCCGCTGCAACTGACCGGCAGGGTCTCCCGGGCGTCGGGGCGCCAGGTCAGGCTGAAAATCATCACGCCGATCAGGGCGACGGCCAGCAGCACGCAGAGCAGGATGTAGCGCAGTAGACGGGTCATGGCTCGGCTTATAGCGATACGGAAGTGGTCCCGAGCATATACGAGACCCCCGCATCACCCAAGCGCAGAGCGGTCAGACTATTCCGTCACGTTTGTCGGGCAATTCGCTGATCAGCATAAACAGGCGGAACAGCACCACGCTGGTGAACAGCTGCAGGAAGCTGTGGCCACTGTCGATCAAAATGGCGATCAACGGATTCTGCGGATCGGGGTAGACCTGCAGGGTCAGGCCCTTGAGCAGCCACAACGGCCCCATCACACAGAGGATGCACACCAGAATCCGCAGGAAATGCCCACGGCTCAGGCGCAGGCTTTCTTTCATCGCCTGTAACGGGCCGTAGCCGCGCAACACCAGCAGGTATTCACCGAAGGCCAGGGTGACCATCAGCCACAGGCCTGGCAGGAAATACAGGGACAGACCGAGCAGAATCAACAACGTGTTCAGCGCGGTGAGCACGGCAAAGCGTGGCCACAGGCGCGCCGCCATCGCCAGCAAGTCGAGGGTTTGCGGGGATTCGCCACGGGTGCGGGCGTCGAGAAACAGGATCAGCGCGGCGGTGTACAGCGGATAGACCAGCAGGCCGACGATCACGCTGATGGCCGAATAACCGTCCGGGTCGCTTGTGTGATCCACCACCTGTTGCAACGCGGCTTCGAAGATCACCAGCGGCAGGCACAGCTGGACGATCCGCGCCAGATTGCGTTTAAAGAAATACAGCGAGTCACGCAGCACATCGAAGGCATTCATCAGTCGGTATCGCAGGTCAAAAACAGTGGCTCACTTTAACCGATGATGTGCTGCGGGGCGCAAACGTAAACGTTCGGTAAAGACCATTGAAACATTCTGTCGCTGCCTCCATTACGTAGGTGCGCCTCCTCCACTGTGGACGAGGGCAACGTTATCCCCGGCAATCTACGAGGTCGCCATGAACAGCGAAGAGCAAACCCTGATCGATGGACTGTTTTCCCGGCTGCAACAGGCCGAAACGGAGGCAGCCCCGCGTGACGCCCTGGCTGAAGCGCGGATCAAGGAACACCTGACGCGCCAGCCGGCCGCAGGCTATTTCATGACCCAGGCGATTCTGGTGCAGGAGGCCGCGATCAAGAGCCTCGACGAACAGAACAAACAACTGACTCAACAGGTCCAGCAACTGCAGGCCGAACTGCAATCGGCCAAGGCGCAAAGCGCAGCCCCGGCGTCGAGTGGCGGCGGTTTCCTGTCGAGCATCTTCGGTGGCAGCAGCCCGCGTCCGGCCCCGACCCAGAGCGCCCCGGCGTCCACCGGCGGCTGGCGTGAACCGGCTCCGCAGCAGAACTTCGGTGCTCCCGCGCCACAACAGAACTTCGGCGCGCCACCACCGGGTTATGGCCAGCAGCAAGCGGCCCCGGCGGCCGGCAGCAGCTTCCTCGGCGGCGCCCTGAAAACCGCCGCCGGTGTGGCCGGTGGCGTGATGCTGGCACAAGGCATCAGCAGCCTGTTCCATCAAAACCAGCAGCCGCAGGAAATCGTCGAGGTGATCAAGGAAGAGCCGGCCCAGGTCAACGATCAGGGTAATAACGGTTGGGGCGATGACCAGCGCATGGCTAACAACGATTCCTGGGGCAACAACCAGGGTGGCTTCAGCGACACCGACTACAGCGATGACAACTCATCGTTCTTCGATGACGACGATTCCTTCGTCTGATTCACCATTCGTCCGGGGCGCCTGAGCGCCCCGGGCCGATTATTCGCGGAACCTTCCTTCGGGCTGGCATACTGGGCGCCTTTTTCGGGCCTGGTGCCTGATCCGGCTCATGCGCGTCAGCGCTCACAGGAACTCCGGTGAAAAAAATCGCAGTGTTCGCCGATGTGCAGAACCTCTACTACACCGTCCGCCAGGCCTACGGTTGCCACTTCAACTACGCGGCGCTGTGGGCGGATGTCAGCCAGCACGGGCAGATCGTCGAGGCCTACGCCTATGCGATCGACCGGGGCGACAGCAAACAGCAGCAGTTCCAGCAGATCCTGCGCAACCTCGGTTTCACCGTGAAACTCAAACCCTACATCCAGCGCAGCGACGGCTCGGCCAAGGGCGACTGGGACGTGGGCATCACCCTCGACATCATGGACGCCGCCGACCACGTCGACGAAATCGTCCTGGCTTCCGGTGACGGCGATTTCGACATGCTGCTCGAACGCATCATCAACAAACACGGCGTGCAAGCGGTGGCCTATGGCGTTCCCGGCCTGACCGCCAATTCGCTGATCCGCGCCGCCAGCCGTTATGTGCCGATCGAAGGCGCACTGCTGTTGAAAAACTGAGCGTTGCTCAAGAATTGATTTGAACGGAGTTGAACCCGGTTTGGAACGCATTGCAGTCATCGACTTTGAAACCACCGGCATCTCGCCGAGCAGCAGCTGCCGGGCCACGGAAATCGCCGTGGTCATGCTGGAAAACGGCCGCATCGTCGAGCGTTACCAGAGCCTGATGAATGCCGGCGTACGCGTTCCGGCCTTCATCGAACAACTCACCGGCATCAGCAACGCCATGCTGCGCACCGCGCCGTCGGCCGAGCAGGTGATGAACGAAGTCAACGAATTCGTCGGCTGCACGCCCCTGCTGGCGCACAACGCCGCGTTCGACCAGAAGTTCTGGGACTTCGAACTGGGCCGGATCAAACGCACCCGCCTGCAGAACTTCGCCTGCTCGCTACTGCTGGCCCGCCGCCTGATGCCGGCGGCGCCGAACCACAAGCTCGGCACGCTCACCACGTTTGCCCAATTGCCGCACACCGGCCAGGCGCACAGGGCGATGGCGGATGCGGAGATGGCGGCGAACCTGTTGGCGCATCTCGCGGATGAATTGCGGCACAAGCATGGGGTGCGGGAGCTATCGCACGACCTGCTATGCAAACTGCAGAAAGTCCCGGCCGCCAAGGTCGGCGAGCACTTGCAGCGCTATCGCTGACCCGATGAGCGCTGGAGCAAGCCTGCTCCCACAAAGCGAAGGCATTGTTGTCTCCGTAGATTTTCAGGTTTGTTTAATTGCGTTTTTAGATTGGCGAAGACTCCTACCAAAAGTTAAGGATTATCCGTCTTGAGCCCCCCCTGCCTCCCTCGCTAACCTTGGTCCGTCGCTGAAAACTCAGCGACCGGGACTGCAAGCCCGCCGATAGTTTGTTAGGCACTGACCGGTGCACCTATAATCGCGTCGCTCTTTTGGCGACCAACGATTTTATGGTGGCTGTGTGCGGGAGACCCTCGGGTCTGCCGAGGTTGCCTAACGACTCGGTCTTGCAGACCCGTGCACAGCCGCCACCCATCATCTGCAAGTGATGCTGGCGGCTCCAACTTTCGTTAGGTGATTTGCCATGATCAAAGTAATTCCCAACGCTCCAAAAAACGCCGGCTCGTCATTCAGCCGTGAGTCACTCGTAAAACCCCAAACCTTCATCCGCCATCACATCCAGCTGCAAGCCGCTCTGGTACATGGCGAAGCCTGGTTCTGCGCCCGAGGTATTGGTCGTCTCATGGGGTTGGAAATCAATGACCGGCAGGTGCTCAAGCTTGATACGGATCAGCGACGTACGATTTGCCTCTCGGGACCTGATGACACTCAGGAAACCCTGATGCTCAGCGAGTCAGGTGTCTATGCAATGCTGGTTTATCACTACTCTCCGGAAAACCGTCATCTACGCCGTTGGCTGACTCATGAGGTAGTGCCGTTACTGCACGAGGATGTGTTGTCTTCTTTCAGTCCGCGCCCACATCTGCAGTTGATGCTATGTGCGGGGCAGACCTTGAAGCTGTTGCATTGGCGCAATGAGCCGTGGATTCGCCTGCGGGACATGCCAAGCCTCTTGAGCCAAGAAGGCTACAGCTACGGCTGATGAACCCTCGCCATGATCGTTCCCACGCAAAGCGTGGGGACGAGCGGTACGGGAAGGTTACTTTCCGTTCCCTTCGATATGACCAAGCGGCACCCGCTTCTCTATCGCACTCGACAACACGATCGACGTCTTGCTGAACCCGAATTTCGCCACCTGGTTGATCAAATCCTCCAGCTCCGGCATCGAACCCACCGCGGCCTTCATGATCACGCACGGATCGCCCGTCACTCGAAAGCACTCGGTCAGTTGCGGAATTTTCACCAGTTCGTCGTAGACCTTTTGGCTGCCGTTCTGGTGGAGGCGCAATTCGATCACGCACTGGATCGGCAAGCCGATTTTCGACAGGTCGATGTTCGCCTGATACCCGGTGATGACTCCGGCCGCCTCAAGTTTGGCCACGCGCTCGGCGACGGCGGGGGCGGAGAGGTTCACTTTGCGGGCGAGGTCGGCGTAGGACGCGCGACCGTTTTCGAGCAGGGCGCCGAGCAGCATGCGGTCGTATTTGTCCAAGGTCGGACTCCTGAAAATGCCAGACTTTCGAAATCACGGCTTCGGCCGTCGATCTCCGTGTTTTCGAAAGTGTACCGGCGCTATAAACAGGTTTTGTAACTTATTTTTAGCGGTTGGCCTTTCTAGAATAACCAGTCTCCCTGCCTTGATGTCGAGTCGTCTCATGTCTGCCGTGCGCCGTTTTTCCTTGCCGCTGATCGCCGCGTTTTTTGCGTTGTACGTGATTTGGGGATCGACCTACCTGGTGATCCGCATCGGCGTCGAATACTGGCCGCCGCTGATGCTCGGCGGTGTGCGCTTCGTGATTGCCGGCAGCCTGATGTATGCGTTTCTGCGCTGGCGCGGGGCACCGGCGCCGACCTGGGCGCAGTGGAAAGCGGCGGGGATCATCGGGATTCTGTTGCTCAGTTTCGGTAACGGCGCGGTGACGCTGGCCGAGCACAGCGGCGTGGCGTCGGGTGTTGCCGCGTTGGCAGTGGCGACGGTGCCGCTGTTCACTTTGCTCTGCGGTTATTTCTGGGGCGCGCGCAACACCCGTCTGGAATGGGCCGGGGTGGCGATGGGGATTATCGGCATCGCGATGCTCAACATGGGCTCCAACCTGCAATCGAGCCCGTTGGGCGCGGCGTTGCTGATTTTCGCGGCGGCGAGCTGGGCGTTTGGTTCGGTGTGGAGCAAACATCTGCCGTTGCCTCAGGGCGCGATGGCCAGTGCCGTGGAAATGCTGGTGGGCGGCGTGGTGCTGCTGATCGGCAGCGCGGCGAGCGGTGAACACCTGCAAGCCATGCCGCCGCTGGAAGGCTGGTTGGCGCTGGCGTACCTGATCTTCTTCGGCTCGATCATCGCTTTCAACGCCTACATGTATCTGTTGAAAAACGTTCGCCCGGCTGCGGCCACCAGCTATGCCTATGTGAACCCGGCGGTGGCGGTGTTGCTGGGGATCGTGTTTGTGGGCGAGACCATCGGGGTCGAAGAGGCGTTGGCGATGCTGGTGATCATCGGCGCGGTGGTGCTGATCGGTCTGCCTCAATGGCGGCGCCCGGCGCAGCCACCAGTGGTCAGCGAGCCGGCTGCCATAGCGACGGAGCAGCGTGCGAATTAGGGTAAACTGCGCGCCATCGCACACGTGCTCTGATTTTTTCCTACGGTACTCCCATGACTTTCGCCACCCTTGGCCTGATCGAACCCTTGCTGCGCTCCCTCGAGAAGCTCGGCTACCAGACCCCGACGCCGGTGCAGGCGCAGGCCATTCCGGCCGTGCTGGCCGGTCGCGACCTGATGGCTGCGGCCCAGACCGGCACCGGCAAGACCGCCGGTTTTGCCTTGCCGCTGCTGCAACTGCTGGCGATGGAAGGGCCGAAAGTCACCGCCAACTCGGTGCGTGCGCTGATTCTGGTGCCGACCCGCGAGCTGGCCGAACAAGTCCACGAAGCCGTGCGCCAGTACGCTGAAAACCTGCCGCTGCGCACTTACGCGGTGTACGGCGGCGTCAGCATCAACCCGCAGATGATGAAGCTGCGCGGCGGCGTCGATCTGTTGGTCGCCACTCCGGGCCGTCTGCTCGACCTGTTCCGCCAGAACGCGCTGAAGTTCAATCAGCTGCAAACCCTGGTGCTGGACGAAGCCGACCGTATGCTCGACCTGGGCTTTTCCGAGGAGCTGGCGAACATTTACCGTGCGCTGCCGAAGAAACGTCAGACACTGCTGTTCTCCGCAACCTTCTCCGATGACATCCGCCTGCTGGCCGGGCAGATGCTCAACGATCCGCAGAGCATCGAAGTCAGCCCGCGCAACGTGGCCGCCAACACCGTCAAGCAATGGGTGGTGACGGTGGACAAAAAGCGCAAGCCGGAATTGTTCGTGCACCTGATGCGCAAGAACAAGTGGAAGCAGGTGCTGGTGTTCGCCAAGACCCGTAATGGTGTGGACGCGCTGGTCGAGAAACTCCAGGGCCTGGGCGTGAACGCCGACGGCATTCACGGCGACAAGCCGCAAGCGACTCGTCAGCGAGCGTTGGACCGTTTCAAGCTGAGCGAAGTGCAGATTCTGGTGGCGACCGATGTTGCTGCCCGTGGTCTGGATATCGAAGACCTGCCGCTGGTGGTCAACTTCGATCTGCCGATCGTCGCCGAGGATTACATTCACCGTATCGGCCGGACGGGCCGCGCCGGTTCGACCGGTGAGGCGATTTCGCTGGTGTGCGCCGATGAAGTGAACATGTTGTCGGCGATTGAAATGCTGACCCGCAGCACGTTGAAGCGCGAGATCGAACCGGACTTCGTACCGGAGCACCGCGTGCCGGATACCGATGCCAGTGGGCAGGTGATCAAGAAGCCGAAGAAACCGAAGAAGCCGAAAGTTTCCGGTGGCGGCGGTGGCAAGCGCAATCTGGGCAAGTGGGTGGACAGCGGGGATACCCCGGCGCCGGAAGTGGCGATCAAGCCTGTGCGGAAGGTGCCGGTGTTCAATACCGGGCCGCGCAAGCGTAAGCCTTAAAGATTGCCTTAAAGATCAAAAGCCCCCTCACCCTAACCCTCTCCCGGAGGGAGAGGGGACTGACGGGGTTGTTTTGGCGAGTTACGCCGACCTGCAATACCGAGTCGAACTCAGGCTATGAAAAGCACCTGATCGATGAATCCATAATCGACTCGGTCTTTCAGGTCGATGTATGACGCCAGACACCTCGGTCGGCTCCCTCTCCCTCCGGGAGAGGGCGGGGGTGAGGGTGAAGGGGACAACTCAAATCTCGCGTCGTAACCAGTCCAGCATCCCCAACCCCGCCGCCCGGCCACTGGCAAAACACGCCGTCAGCAGATACCCCCCGGTCGGCGCTTCCCAATCCAGCATTTCCCCCGCACAGAACACCCCCGGCAACGCCTTGAGCATCAATCGCTCATCCATCGCCTCAAATGTCACGCCCCCAGCACTGCTGATCGCTTCATCCAGCGGTCGGGTTTTCACCAGCGTCAGCGGCAAGGCCTTGATCGCACGGGCCAGCAGCGCGGGATCGGCAAAGGTCGCGGCATCAGTGAGTTCACGCAGCAACGCCGCTTTCACCCCATCAATCCCGACCTGACTGTGCAGATGCTTGGCCATTGAGCGCGAACCTCGTGGTTTGCTCAACGCCGCCTGCAATTTATCCACAGGTCGGCCGGGCAGCAGGTCGATGTGAATGGTCGCGGCACCGTGCACATTGATCGCCTCGCGAATCGGCGCTGAAAGCGCATAAATCAGACTGCCCTCGATCCCGGTCGCGGTGATCACGCATTCGCCCAGACGTGGAACATCGTCGTTCAAACCGATGGCGATATTTTTCAGCGGCGCGCCGGCGAATTTGCTGACCAGCAATTCGCTCCAGGCCTGCACCTCGAAGCCGCAATTGCTCGGCTGCAACGGCGCCAGTCCTACGCCGCGTTGCTCCAATGGCAGCATCCACGCGCCGTCTGAACCAAGCCGCGACCAACTGCCGCCACCGAGGGCGAGCAGGGTGGCGTCGGGACTCAGGGTTTTCTCGCCTTCCGGGCTGTCGATGCGCAACGCGCCGTTTTCATCCCAGCCAAGCCAGCGGTGGCGGGTGTGGATAACCACGCCGCTGTCGCGCAGGCGCTTGAGCCAGGCGCGTAGCAGGGGCGCGGCTTTCATGTCGGTGGGGAACACCCGGCCGGAGCTGCCGATGAAGGTTTCGATGCCCAGCTCGTGAATCCACCGGCACAGTGCGTCGGCGTCGAATGCGCGCAGCAGCGGGGCGATGTTCGGGGCGCGCTCGGCGTAGCGCGAGAGGAACGCCGGGTAGGCTTCGGAGTGAGTGATGTTCATGCCGCCGACCCCGGCCAGCAGGAACTTGCGACCCACCGAGGGCATGCCGTCGTACAGATCGACGCGAACTCCGGCCTGGCTCAGCACTTCGGCGGCCATCAGGCCGGCGGGGCCACCGCCGATGATGGCGACGTGAGCGGGAGAGGTGGCGTGAATCTGGGTCATGGCGTGCGCTGCGGTCTGACGAAATATGGCGCGCATTCTAACAGCGCAAATCCCTTGTGGGAGCGAGCCTGCTCGCGATGCGGCGGATCAGTCGCCATCGATTCCGGATGAGACGGCCTCATCGCGAGCAGGCTCGCTCCCACAGAGGCTTGCGGTGGATCAAATCGCTGATCAAAAAACAACCAGTGCGCTGCAGGCCATGTTCAGCGTGGGCTGTAGTCCCTTTCGCTCAGGTTATCCACAGGCCGTTCCACAGCCATTGTGGGTAACGCAGCACAACTCAATGACAACCGGATGACTGCCAGACGCGCTGCGCACTGTGATGCAAGATGCCGTGGCGGCGGGCGAGGGCCTGGCGATCCTTGCTGTAGCCACCGCCGATCACGCCGACCACCGGAATATCGCGGCTCAGGCAGTGGCGCATCACGCTTTCGTCGCGGGCGGCAACGCCTTCGTCGGTCAGTTGCAGATAACCGAGGGCGTCGTCCTTGTGCACATCGACGCCGGCGTCGTACAGCACCAGATCCGGCTGATACAGCGGCAGCAGGTAGTTGAGCGCATCGTCGACGACTTTCAGGTAATCGGCATCGCCCATGCCGTTGGGCAGCGGAATGTCCCAATCGCTTTCGGCCTTGCGTGCAGGAAAGTTCTTTTCGCAGTGCAGGGAAACGGTGATCGCTTCCGGGGTGTTGTGCAGAATCCGTGCAGTCCCGTCGCCCTGATGCACATCGCAATCGAAGATCAGCACCCGGTTCACCCGGCCGCTTTGCAGCAGGTAGTGACTGATGATCGCCAGGTCATTGAAGATGCAGAACCCGGCGGGATAGTCGTAGTGGGCGTGATGAGTGCCACCGGCGAGGTGACAGGCCAGACCATGTTCCAGCGCTTTCTCCGCTGCCAGAATCGAACCGCCGACGGCCCGCACCGTGCGTCGTGCCAGCGCTTCGTTCCACGGCAGACCGAGGCGCCGCTGGTCTTCGCGGGACAGTTCGCCGCTCATGTAGCGTTCGATATAACCGCGGTCATGGGCCAGGGCGAGGATGTCGGCAGGGCACAGTTCAGGGCGCAGCAGGTCTTCGTCGCGGGTCAGGCCGCTGTCCACCAGGTGATCGCGCAGCAGGCGGAACTTGTCCATGGGAAAGCGGTGATCCGCCGGAAACTCGGGGCTGTAGTCTTCGTGGTAGATCAACGGCAATGGCATGGCGGACTATTCATAAAGGCTGTAGGAAAGAGTGCAAAGCCTACCAGCGATGTAGACTGGCGGCATGGAAACGGAGGGGCACGATGGAGCCGATACTGCAGCTGGAAAGCGCGCGACTGCTGATGCGTCAGTGGCAGGACGCGGATTTGCCGGCATTTGCGGCGATGTGCGCCGATCCGCAGGTGATGCGCTATTTTCCCGGGCTGTTGAGCCGGCTGGAAAGTGCCGCAATGATCGGCCGTGTGCGTGGCCATTTCGCCGAACACGGCTTCGGCCTGTGGGCGCTGGAGCGCAAGGACACCGGCGAATTCATCGGTTTTACCGGGCTTGGCGTGGTCGGTTTCGAGGCGCCGTTTACCCCGGCGGTGGAAATCGGCTGGCGTCTGGCGAAGGAACACTGGGGCCTGGGATATGCCAGCGAGGCGGCGTGGACCGCGCTGCGTTGCGGCTTTGACCGGTTGGCCCTGAAGGAGATTGTGTCCTTCACGGCGCAGAGCAATCTGCCGTCGGAAAAAGTAATGCAGGCCATCGGCATGCATCACGACCCGGCCCATGATTTCGATCACCCGAAACTGGCTGTCGATCACCCGTTGCGTCGACATCTGTTGTACCGAATCACCAGGGAGCAATGGCTGCAGACCCTGCATGGCTAAGCCGACACGGACGTTTACAATGGCGCGATCATGGCTCGCGCCAGAACCTGAATTGGCCGCCGCAGCCAAGACTGCGCGGCATAGCGTTGTGTGAGGAGAGTCTGAATGAGCCAAGTGTTGGAAGATCTGGTGGATCTGCTGACCCTCGAACCGATCGAGGAAAACCTGTTCCGTGGTCGCAGTCAGGATCTGGGCTTTCGCCAGTTGTTCGGCGGCCAGGTGCTTGGCCAGTCGCTGTCGGCGGCCAGTCAGACCGTTGAAGAGACGCGTCATGTGCATTCGATGCACGGTTATTTCCTGCGCCCGGGCGATGCCAAGTTGCCGGTGGTTTACTCGGTTGACCGCGTACGTGACGGCGGCAGCTTCAGCACCCGCCGCGTGACCGCCATCCAGAAGGGCCACCCGATTTTCACCTGCAGCGCTTCGTTCCAGTACGACGAAGAAGGCTTCGAACACCAGAGCCAGATGCCGCAAGTGGTCGGCCCGGAAAACCTGCCGTCGGAGCTGGAACTGACCCAGCAACGCGCGCACCTGATCCCGGAACACATGCGCGAAAAGCTGCTGTGCCCGAAACCGATCGAAGTGCGCCCGGTCACTGAAAAAGACCCTTACAACCCGCAACCGGCGGATCCGGTCAAGTACGTGTGGTTCCGTGCCGACGGTGCGTTGGCCGATATTCCGGCGCTGCACAAATACCTGCTGGCCTACGCCTCGGACTTCGGTCTGCTGACCACTTCGATGCTGCCCCACGGCAAATCGGTCTGGCAGAAAGACATGCAGGTCGCCAGCCTCGACCACGCCTTGTGGTTCCACAACGACCTGCGCGCCGATGACTGGTTGCTCTACGCCATGGACAGTCCGTGGGCCGGCAACTCTCGCGGATTTTCCCGTGGCAGCGTGTTCAACCGCGCCGGTCAACTGGTGGCCTCGGTGACTCAGGAAGGCCTGATCCGTCATCGCAAGGACTGGGCATGAGTCTGGCGGAGGTGCGGCACTGGGTGTTCGACATGGACGGCACCCTGACCGTCGCCGTGCATGATTTCGCGGCGATTCGCGTGGCGCTGGCGATCCCGCCGGAGGACGACATCCTCACGCACCTCGCGGCGCTGCCCGCCGAAGAGGCGGCGGCGAAACATGCGTGGCTGCTGGAGCATGAGCGCGATCTGGCGCTTGGCTCGACCCCGGCAGTCGGTGCGGTGGAGCTGGTGCGCGAGCTGCACGCGCGGGGTTATCGGCTCGGCATCCTGACCCGCAATGCGCGGGAGCTGGCCCATGTCACCCTGGAAGCCATCGGCTTGGCGGACTGCTTTGCGGTGGCGGATGTGTTGGGACGCGATGAAGCACCGCCGAAACCGCATCCTGGTGGCCTGCTGAAACTGGCGGATGCCTGGCATGTGCCGGCGAGCGAGATGGTGATGGTCGGCGATTACCGCTTCGACCTCGATTGCGGTCGGGCCGCCGGGGCGCACACGGTGCTGGTGAACCTGCCGGATAATCCCTGGCCGGAGCTGACCGACTGGCATGCGAAGGATTGTGTGGAGTTGCGGCGGATGTTGTTCGCTTGAAAAAAAACGGGGGCTTTGGCCCCCGTTTTTTATTGGTCGAAGATTGCTTTCTGGCCTTCCGGCGAGGTCAGCATGCCATCGCCGTTATGCCCGACACCGGGCACTTCCACTAGCCGCTGATTAACCCCTTCCGGGTGCCGACGCAGCAGATAGCTGAAGAACATTTTTCCGCGCATCAGGCGATAGGCGCCTTGCGCTTCGGCGGCGCAGCTCTTGTCCAGGGCCGGGTGCTGCGGGTCGGTGTCCTGCTGGCCGAGCAGATAAATCACCTCGCGTTTGACGTAACTGCCTTCAAGCTGCGCGGGCGTTTGCCCACCGGAGTAAATCGGCGGATCCACCAGACCGTACTTCCAGCGGTTGAAACCCGGGCACTGCGCATGATCGAACGCCACCGGCCGTTGTTCATTGAAGTAGGCGTAGGACGACGGGTTGGCCACCACGTAGCGCAAGCGAATGCCTTCAGCCTTGAGCGCCGGTTGTTCGCGGGCGAGCAGGGCATAGCGCTGTACCACCTGACCGCCGCCGGAGTGGCCGAAGATCACGATCTGCTTCACGTCCGGAAACTGCTTGCGATCACTCAGTCGGCCAATGATTTCGTCGAGGGCGGCGTAGGAACTGAGCGCGTTCGGCCCTGTGGATAACCCGCCGCCCATCCATTCATTGCCCTTCCAGCGCAAAACGCTGGCGGGCAACGAATAGAGGGCGACATCGCTTTCGTTGAGAAACTGCGGGGCGATCACCAGGGTATTGGCGGTTTGCCCGGCCAGTTCGGCGGCGCTCTCGCCACTCTTGCGATAGGTCTCGGCGTTACGCAGCTTGCCATGAATGACGATCAGCACCCGCTCGATTTTCGCCGGCGCCGGGCCGATGCCCACCGCCATTTCGCCGGCCTGCAATTGCAGGCGTCCGGGACTGATCGCGTCGACGCCGGCCGCTTGTGCGGTGCCAACGATGAACAGTAAAGCCAACAGCCATTTATGCATTTACAGGTTTTTCGCCGCAAAGGTATCGCACTGGCCGACCTGGCCCTGGGCGAATCCGGTTTTGAACCAGCGCACCCTTTGCGCCGACGTACCGTGGGTGAACGAGTCCGGCACCACACGGCCCTGACCCTGTTGTTGCAGGCGATCATCACCGATGGCGTTCGCCGCGTTCAAGGCTTCTTCGATGTCGCCCGGCTCCAGCCAGTTCAGGCGTTTCTGCGCATGGTAGGCCCAGACGCCGGCCAGGCAATCGGCTTGCAGTTCCTGACGCACCAGCAGACCGCCATCACCTTGCATCTGCCGACCTTGCTGGCGGGCCGCCTGAATTTTCGCCGAGACACCGAGAAGCGTCTGCACATGGTGTCCGACTTCGTGAGCGATCACGTAGGCCTGGGCGAAATCACCGGCGGCCTTGAAGCGTTGGGCCATTTCCTGGAAGAACGCCATGTCCAGATAGACCTTCTGGTCTGCCGGGCAATAGAACGGGCCGGTGGCCGAGGTGGCCATGCCGCAGGCCGAGTTGACCCGGTTGCTGAACAGCACCAGGGTCGGGTCCTTATATTGACGGCCGGCCTGCTGGAATATCGCGCCCCAGGTGTCTTCGGTGTCGCCGAGGATCGAGCGCACGAATTCGGCCTGTTCATCGTTGGCCGGCGGTGCCTGACGGGTTTGCGAAGTAGGGGCCGATTGCTCGGTCATCTGCCCGGTGAGCTGGCCGAGGATCTGCAACGGGTCCTGCCCGGTGATCCAGCCAATGCCGACGATCAGCAGAATCGCGCCGAGGCTCAGGCCCTTGCCGCCACCGAAACGCATGCCGCCTCCACCGCCCATGTCATCGCCACGGGCATCGACGACGTTGTCACTGCGTCGACCTTTTCTCCATAGCATGTGGGAATCCTCTGTCTGATCGTGGTGATGAGTGTTGCTGGTGTGTGAGTGTGGCGCCAGTCCGGTCGTCCGTCCATTCGTACACAGGCAAACAGGCCCGACCTCGGGGGACGAGATCGGGCCTGTTATTGACGAGTATGAGCGCCGGGAATTCAATCCGTCGGCGGATTTCTTTCGGCGGGTCAGCGGTCGAAGGCGTCCCACACCGGCGCGAAGTCCGGGCTGACCTGACGCTCGCGTTTGGACAACGCGGCAATCAGTGCGCGGTCGTCATCGTCCAGTTCCACATTCAGTGACGCGAGGTTGGCCAGTTGATTGGTCTTGCTACTGGCCTTGGGAATCGCTGCGACATTGTCCTGATCCAGCAACCACTTCAACGCGACCTGAGTCGGCAGCACGCCGTATTTTTCGGCGATCTGTTGAATCTGCGCAATCTCCGAGACCTTGTTGCGTGCCAGCGGCGTGTAGGCCGTCAGCGCCAGGTCGTGTTGGCGGGCGTAGTCGAGCAAGGCGTTTTGTCCGAGCAGGACGTGGTATTCGACCTGAATCGCTGACAGAGGAATGCCATAGTCCTCGACGACTTTGCGCAGCAACGGCAGCGGAAAATTCGCCACGCCGATGTTGCGAGCCAGGCCTTGCTCCTTGAACGAGGCGAGGGTCTCGAGGGTGCGCGGCAAGTCCCAGTCGGTGGTTGGCCAATGGATCATGAACAGGTCGACGTACTCGCTGCGCAAGGCCTGGAGGCTGCGCTCCAGCGAGTGACGCATGGCATCCGGTTGCAACTGGTCCCACCAGACCTTGGTGGTGACGTGGATCTGCTCGCGGGGTGTCGGTGTATTCGCCAGTGCCTGTCCGACGGCGTCTTCGTTGTTGTAGGCCGCTGCCGTGTCGATATGTCGGTAACCAAGTTCCAGCGCCTGCTCCACGGTGCGGGTGCATTCGTCGCCGAGCATTGGCCAGGTGCCGAGGCCGAGTTTGGGCAGGTTCAGTCCGTGTTGGTTGACGATGTGCTGCATGGTCGGCGCTTCCTGCATTGATGGGTTTCAGAATGGGATTCCGAAAACTAAACAACGCCGACCTGCATCAGCAACTCGTCAGCCGAGAAAGGGGGCGATTATCGAGCGCTCGGTTCCAGATTTCGCAATCAGTGATATGTATTTTAGAATCGGCCAAATTTCACTGGGATCGCACCATGGCCGGCAGTCAGATCGAACGGGTTTTCAGCGTACTCGAAAGCCTTACCCACGAGCCGCGCGGACTGCCGCTGCAAACCCTAGCGGAACAAATCGACATTCCGAAAAGTGCGACCCACCGCTTGCTCGCCGAATTGTCCCGGTTGGGCTATGTGCGGCAGAACCCGGAAACCCTGCGTTATCACTTGTCGACCAAATTGGTGGCGATGGGTTTTCGTTATCTGTCGAGCAGCGGTGCCGATATCGTGCAGCCGGTGCTTGATCGACTGGCGCAGGAAACCGGCGAACTGGTGCGGCTGGGCGTCACCGACGGCGAGCGCCAGACCTGGATTGCCAAGTCACAGGGCGCGCGCAGCGGTTTGCGTTACGACCCGGACATGGGCCGCGATGCGCCACTGTTCTATACGGCCTCTGGCCATGCGTGGCTGGCGAGCATGAGTGATGCCGAGGCCCTGTCGCTGGTTGAACGTCAGGCTGCCGAAATGCCGGCGGATATCGGGCCGAATGCACCGCGAACCAACATTGAACTGCTCGAACATCTGCGCGTGGCGCGGGAACAGGGTTACGCCTGTGTCGAAGAAAGCTCGGCGGTGGGCACATCGGCCATTGCTGCCGTGGTGCGGCATCCGGCGGATGGCCGGGTGATCGGTGTGTTGAGCATTGCCGGGCCGAGTGCGCGGCTGCCGGGGGCGAGGTTGCATGAGCTGGCGCCGCTGTTGTTGAAGTTTACCGAGGAGTTGTCGGTGGCGAGCCAGGCGTCGGAGCTGTTCGTCTAGCCGCGAAACGGCAGACGGGATCGGGTTGTCTGTAAAGCTGTGCGTTGATCGCACAGTATTCTGCTTCAAGGGTGTGAGAATTTGGAACCCGGTTCTAAATTATCGCTGGAGGCTCTTTCCTCATTTTGATTTCCAGAGATCGCCAATGACTGTCAGCACACCGCTTTCCGGCGTCAACCAACCCTTCAAGGGGATCTTGCTGATTGTCGTGGCGACGTTCCTGTTCTCCAGCCACGATGCGCTGTCGAAATACCTCTCGGGTTTTTATCCGATCGTCATGGTGGTGTGGGCGCGGTATCTGGTGCACACGCTGCTGATGGCGGGGATTTTCCTGCCGCAGTCCGGGTTGCGCGTGCTGCGCACCAAGCGCCCGTTGTGGCAGTTGGCGCGGGCGTTGTGCTTGCTGGGCACCAGCCTGTTTTTCACCACGGCGCTTTTGTACATCCCGCTGGCGGAGGCCACGTCGGTCAACTTTCTTGCGCCGGTGCTGGTGACGGCGCTGTCGGTGCCGCTGCTCAAGGAGCGGGTGACGGGAGGGCAGTGGATCGCGGTGATCTGCGGCTTCATCGGCGTGCTGATCATCGTCCATCCCGGTGGCGAATTGTTTACCCCGGCGATTCTGTTGCCGTTCTGCTCGGCGCTGTTTTTCTGCTTCTATCAGTTGCTGACCCGCAAGCTCAGCGAGGTGGACAGCCCGACCACCAGCAACTTTTTCGCCGGGTTGTGCAACACGCTGGTGATGAGTGCGTTGGTGCCGTTCTTCTGGCAGGTGCCGAGTCTTGGCCACGCTTTCTTGATGCTGGCGCTGGGCACATGCGGGATGACCGCGCATCTGTTTCTGACCCAGGCATTCCGGCATGCCGCGCCGGCATTGCTGGCGCCGTTCGGCTATTGCCAGATCGTGTTTGCGGGGTTGCTGGGGTGGCTGCTGTTTGCGCACACGCCGACCCTGATGACGGTGATCGGGATCGCGGTGATCTGTTGCAGCGGGCTGGCGGCGGCGTGGCAGCAGAGCCGTAGATGAGGGACAGGTAAAAATACTGTGGGAGCGAGCCTGCTCGCGATGGCGGTGTTTCAGTCGACATCAATGTTGGATGTCAGTGCGCTATCGCCAGCAGGCTGGCTCCCACGGTGGGTCTTGCAGAGAGATTACTCAGTGACGGTAGGAATCTTGCGCGGGGCCATGAAGTACATCCAGGTCAGCGCGATGAAGTACATCGCCGGGATCAGGGTGAACAACACGGTGTAGTTGTTGTTGGTGACGGTGAGGATGTGGCCGACGATCTGGGTCATGAACATCCCGCCGATCGCCGCGCACATGCCGCCGAAACCGAACACCGTGCTCATCATGTGCTTGGGCGTGTAGTCCATCACCAGGCTCCAGATGTTGGCGGTCCAGGCCTGGTGCGCGCCGATGGCCAGGGAGATGGCGGCCACTGCGATCCACAGGTTGGCGGAACCGGCGGCCATGACCACGCCGATGATGCAGCAGGCGAACAGGAACATCGACAGCAGTCGTGCCTTGATCGAGTTCATGCCGCGACCGATCAGGAACGAAGACAGAATCCCGCCGCCCACGCTGCCGAAGTCGGCGGTGACGTAAATGATGATCAGCGGAATGCCCATCTGGGTAACGTTGATGCCCAGGTTGTATTGCTGATTGAGAAACGGCGGCAGCCAGTACAGGTAGAACCAGAATACCGGCGCGGTCAGCGAGTAGGCGAGGGCGAAGGCCCAGGTGCCGCGCATGCGCAGGATTCGCGAGAACGGTACGCGGGCCTGTTCCGGTTCGACTTCTTTCTGGATGTAGTCCAGCTCCGACTGTTTCACGCTCGGGTGATCTTCCGGGTTGAAGTACTTCAGGCCCCAGAACAGCAACCAGATCCCGCCCAGTGCCGACATGCACAGGAACGCGGCCTGCCAGCCCCACACATGCAGGATCAACGGCAGCAGCATCGGGGTGAACATCGCACCGACGTTGGTGCCGGCGTTGAAGATGCCGGTGGCCACCGCACGCTCGCCGGCCGGGAACCACAGGCGCGTGGTCTTCACGCAGGCCGGGTAGTTGGCCGCTTCGGTCAGACCAAGGATGAACCGGCAGACCATGAAGCCCACCGCTGAGGTCGCCAGGCCGTGGGCGCCGGTGGCCAGGCTCCAGAGCAGCACCGCGCAGAAGAACACGCGTTTCACGCCCACCCGGTCGATCAGCCGTCCTTGCAGCACGAAGCCGATGGCGTAGCCGACCTGAAACCAGAAGTTGATGTTGGCGTAGTCCATCGCCGTCCAGCTCATTTCCTTGGCGAGGATCGGCTGCATGACGCCGAGGGCGGCGCGGTCGATGTAGTTCAGGGTGGTGGCGAAAAACACCAGCGCCAGCATGCCCCAACGGGTCTTGCCGACGGCCATGGCGCCGCGGATCTTGTCGCCGATGCCACCCGTGGCAGTGCTCATGGCCGGGGCCATGCGGGAAGTCTGTGAAGGAATCATGTGTTCCACCCGTTTTTGGATTTGTTATTTGGTGTGCTTTCTTGTGCACGCTGCGACCGGTGGTTCAGATCCGGACTCAAGGTGAAAGGGATGTTGGGCAGTGGGCGAAAAATCGTCAATTCGCCAAACCGGCATTGTGTTCGATAATCGCACGCAAAACTAACCGGGTAGTACAGTTTAAATTGCTCAAAGAAAAACCGGGACCAATAATTCGCTCACCTTATAAAAGCGGCGCAATCACCGTAGCCGACGTCTCCACCGGGAGTTGAAACATGCAGCGATCCATTGCCACCGTTTCCTTGAGCGGAACCCTGCCGGAAAAACTCGAAGCCATTGCCGCCGCCGGGTTCGACGGGGTGGAGATTTTCGAGAACGACCTTCTGTATTACGACGGCAGCCCTCGGGAAATCCGGCAGATGTGCGCCGACCTCGGAATTGCCATCACTCTGTTTCAGCCGTTTCGCGATTTCGAAGGCTGCCGCCGCGATCGGCTGGAGCGCAATCTGGAGCGGGCCGAACGCAAGTTCGATCTGATGCAGGAACTGGGCACCGACCTGGTGCTGGTCTGCAGCAATGCTTCTCCCGACAGCGTTGGCGATCAGCAAATCCTGATCGACGACCTGCGTCTGCTGGCCGAGCACGCCGGTGCCCGAGGCTTGCGCATCGGTTATGAAGCGCTGGCCTGGGGCCGTCACGTCAATACTTATCAACAGGTCTGGGACATCGTGCGTCAGGCCGATCACCCGGCTCTCGGCGTGTTGCTCGACAGCTTCCACACCTTGTCGCTCAAGGGCGATCCACGGGCGATTGCCGAGATTCCCGGCGACAAGATTTTCTTCGTGCAAATGGCCGATGCGCCGATCCTGGCCATGGACGTGCTGGAGTGGAGCCGGCATTTCCGCTGCTTCCCGGGACAGGGCGAATTCGATTTGCCGGGTTTCCTCGCGCCGATCATCCAGAGCGGATACACCGGGCCGCTGTCGCTGGAAATCTTCAACGACGGCTTCCGTGCCGCGCCGCCTCGGGCCAATGCCGCCGACGGTTTGCGTTCGCTGTTGTATCTGGAGGAGAAAACCCGCCAGCGTCTGGAGCAGGAAATCCGCCCTGTGGATAACCGCGAAATCCTCTTCGAAACGCCGAAGGCCAGCGAGTACAACGGCATCGAGTTTCTGGAGTTCGCCGTCGACGAAGCCCTCGGCGCCAAGCTGTCGAACTGGCTGGAGCGGCTGGGGTTCGTCAAGGCTGGACAGCATCGTTCCAAGAGCGTCAGCCTGCTGCGGCAGGGCGATATCAACCTGATCCTCAACTCCGAACCCTATTCGTTCGGTCACAGCTTTTTCGAGGCACACGGCCCGTCGTTATGCGCCACAGCCGTGCGGGTCAAGGACAGCGCCAGTGCGCTGGCCCGCGCCGTTGCCTATAAAGGTCAGCCGTATCGCGGACTGGTCGGCCCCAATGAGCTGGAGCTGGCAGCGGTGCGGGCACCGGATGGCAGCCTGATTTATCTGGTGGATGAAGAGGCGGATGTCTACGGCACCGACTTCAATCTGCTGCCGGGCGCGGTGGCAAGTGGCGGGCTCAAGCGCATCGATCACATGGCCATGGCGCTGCCGGCGGACAGCCTCGACAGTTGGGTGCTGTTCTACAAGAGTCTGCTGGATTTCGAGGCCGACGACGAAGTGGTACTGCCCGATCCGTATGGTCTGGTGAAGAGTCGCGCGCTGCGCAGTCGCGACAGTTCGATCCGTCTGCCGCTGAACATTTCCGAGAACCGCAATACCGCGATCTCACACGCGCTGTCGAGTTATCGCGGCTCCGGGGTGCATCACATCGCGTTCGACTGCGACGACATCTTTGCTCAGGTCAGTTGTGCGAAAGAGGCGGGCGTGCCGCTGCTGGATATTCCGCTCAACTATTACGATGACCTCGCGGCGCGTTTCGATTTCGATGACGAGTTCCTCAGCGAGCTGGCGTACTACAACGTGCTTTACGACCGCGATGCTCAGGGCGGTGAGTTGTTCCATGTCTACACCGAGCCGTTCGAAGGACGCTTCTTCTTCGAGATCATTCAGCGCAAGAACGGTTACGCCGGTTACGGCGCGGCCAACGTCGCGGTGCGACTGGCGGCGATGGCCAAAGCACGCAGTGGCGCTGTTCGCCAGGCGAAGTTGTAGGAAATTCGTAAACGCGGGATTAAACACGGGCCTCGCGGCTTCCTTCACTGTGCCGCGCGGCCCATAATCGCCAGCCTGTGCAGTGATGGCCGTGAGCCCGCAATGACAATGACTTCAGAACTTTCCGCAGCCCCCGTTTCATCAGCGGTAGAGCCGCGCAAGAGTCGCAAGAACAACCCGGAAAAAACCCGCGAGAACATCCTGCAGGAAGCGATCGTCGAGTTCGTCCAGCAGGGCCTGTCTGGCGCCCGCGTCGATGCGATCGCCGAGCGTATCCACACCTCCAAGCGCATGATCTATTACTACTTCGGCAGCAAGGAGCAGTTGTACGTCGAGGTGCTGGAGAAGCTCTACGGCGATATCCGCAGCACCGAAAACCGCCTGCACCTGGCCGAGCTGCCGCCAGTGGAGGCGATCCGCCGTCTGGTGGAGTTCACCTTCGATCACCACGACCGCAACGTCGATTTCGTGCGCATCGTCTGCATCGAAAACATCCACAACGCTGAATACGTGAAGCGTTCCGATGCGATCAAGGCGATGAACAATACGATTCTTGATTCGCTGGGCGAGATCCTGGCGCGGGGTGCCGCTGAAGGCCTGTTCCGGGCCGGGCTCGACGCGCTGGATGTGCATCTGCTGATCAGTTCGTTCTGCTTTTATCGCGTATCGAACCGCCACACCTTTGGTGAGATCTTTCAGATCGACCTGCCGGACGAAACCATCAAACAGCGTCATCGCGAGATGATTTGCGAGTCGGTGCTGCGCTACCTGCAGGCCTGACCGGTATCGAGGGGGCGTCGCCCCCTCACGGTTTTATCCTTTCATGCTTTGAAAGTGCGCCAGCATTCGTTGCGCATCCGGCGCCACGCCGCTGAACAGTTCAAACGCCTTCACCGCCTGAAACACCGCCATGTTGCCGCCATCCAGGGTTCGGCAACCCAGGGCGCGGGCGTTGCGCAGCAGTTCGGTTTCCAGCGGGAAATACACGATCTCCGCCACCCACAGCTCCGCCCGCAGCAATGCTGCCGGCACGGGCATGCCCGGCAGTTTGGCCATGCCCATCGGCGTGGTGTTTACCAGCCCGTCAGCGTGGCTCAGTGTGCTGGCCAGATCGTGTCCGGCCACGGCCCGACCAGTGCCGAAATGCTGGTTGAGGTTGTTGGCCAGGCTTTCGGCCCGTTCGAAATCCACATCAAAAATGCTCAGTTGCTGTACGCCTTCGCTCAGCAAGGCGTGGGCCACTGCCGCGCCTGCGCCACCGGCGCCCATCTGGACTACGCGCTCGCGGGCGACGTCTGGCAGGCCGCGACGAAAACCTTCGGCGAAACCCAGGCAGTCGGTGTTGTGGCCGACGCGTTTGCCGTCCTTCAGCACCACCGTGTTCACGGCGCCGATGCCTCGGGCCTCCGGTGACAGTTCATCGAGCAACGGAATGATTGCCTGCTTGCACGGGAAGGTGATGTTCAGTCCGGTGTAATTCATCCGCTCGGCGGCCAGCAGCAGGTCGGGCAGGGCATTGCTGTCCAGTTGCAGTTGATCGAGATCGATCAAACGGTACAGGTAGCGCAGGCCCTGTTCGTCACCTTCGTGTTCATGCAGTGCCGGGGTGCGGGAGGCCTGGATGCCGGCGCCGATCAGCCCGGCGAGTATCACGTTGTTGCGATTCATGCGGATCACCCCTTCAGCCGCTGGCTGAAATGTTCCAGGGCCAGGCGATAACCGTGGCTGCCGAAGCCGCACATCACGGCCGTGGCGATGGCCGAGACGAACGAGTGATGACGAAACGGCTCGCGCGCGTGGACGTTGGACAGGTGCACTTCGATCACCGGTAATTCACTGGCGACCAGGGCATCGCGGATCGCTACCGAGGTGTGTGTCCAGGCAGCCGGGTTGATCACGATCCCGGCGCAGCGCTGGCGGGCGCCGTGAATCCAGTCGAGCAATTCGCCTTCGTGGTTGGTCTGGCGAAACTCTACGGCAAGGCCGAATTCTTCGGCGGCGCGCCCGCACAGGGCAGAGATGTCGGCCAGGGTTTCGTGACCGTAGGTCGCCGGTTCACGGGTGCCGAGCAGGTTCAGGTTCGGGCCGTTGAGCACCAGAACGATCGGGGGCATGGGGGCAAACTCCACTTATTGTTTTTGGCTTGGGCCGAGGGTTTCGACCTGTGGAGTTAAATTGTACTAGCTGGTTACTTTAATCAATTGATCAACGGTCGCTGCTCCGTTTTGTGTTCGGTAATCGGACATTAATGCGGCAATTGCTCCACCAGAAAATCGATGAAAGCCCTGACGCGCAGTGGCATGTGGCGATTCTGCGGGTACAGCAAGGTGAACGGTCGCGAGCGTCCACTGTAGGGTTTGAGCACTTCCACCAGCGAACCGTCGGCCAGTTCTTTTTCGACGATGAAGCGATAGGTCTGGAACAGCCCGGCGCCGTGCCTGGCCAGGGTCACGCCACCGAGCACGTCATCGGAGCAACAGAAATTGCCCTCGGCGAGGATTTCCCGTGGCGCGTCCTCTTCGTAAAACAGCCAGGTAATCCGCCGCCCGCTGCTGGGCAACTCGTACTGAATGCACTCGTGCTGTTCGAGGTCTTCGATGGTCTGTGGCGTGCCGGCGCGCTTCAGGTAATCGGGGCTCGCGACCATCACCAGCGCCGCATCTTCCAGGTGTCGGGCGATCAGGCCGGAATCGGGAATTGCCCGCACGCGGATCGCCATGTCGTAACCTTCGCCGACGAAGTCGATGTTGCGATTGCTGATGTGCATCTCGACCTTCACTTGCGGAAAGCGCGCGCGAAAGGCCGGCAGCAGCGGCAGGATCCGGTGATGGGCGTAAGTTGTAGGAATACTGATGCGCAGGGTGCCAGACGGTTCCTGCTGCTGGCCCATGACTTCCCGTTGCGCCTCCATCAGTTGCGCCAGCGCCTGACGACATTCTTCGTAATAGCGCCGGCCGCTGTCGGTCAGTTTCACACTGCGGGTAGTGCGCGCGAACAACCGCACACCCAGGCGTTCCTCCATGCGCGAAACCGAGCGACTCACCGCCGCCGGCGTCACCGAAGCCGCCTGCGCCGCACCGGTGAAACTGCCGCACTCGGCCGCCAGACAAAACAACTCGATGCTGCCCAGCTGAAGGTCGTCGAAGTGTCGCTGCATGATTGATTACACCGGGGAATGAGTCTTCGTATGTAGCAAATGCACGGCCGCTGCGAAAGAACTGCTTACCATTTTGCGCGGGGCTTTTGCGGCTCCCGCACTAGGCTCGAAAGGTAACGACCACAGTGGGCGTCGGCGCCGATGGTCAGATTTGCCAGGGAATGGCAAATGTTGAAACTTTTAAACCTAACGGATGGGTTAGCATGAAGGTATGCAGTTACAAAGGGCTTTCTGTGGTGATCATGTTGCGTGACGAACATTGTCCGCCCCACGCACATGTGGATGCTGGCGCCTGGAGCGCCCGCTTCAAATTCAGTTTCTGGCATAACGGCGTTGAACTGTGGGATGTGGTGCCGCTGTCGCATCGACCGCCGGTCAGCCTGCTTGAAGGGGTGCGCCAGTCGTTGCGTGAAACCGATCATCTGCGGCGGGCCCGCTGGATCTGGTGGACCCGGTTGCGAACCGCCTGTCTCGACAATCAATGGTGGGACGGGCAGTCGAACCAGGTGGCGGTACTGCGGGAGGTCGCCAGCACAAGCTTCAGGATTGGATCGGCGTATTACGAGCCGGAGGTCAACAAAACCCTGTTGGCCCTGGTCGGTGCCCACGAAGGAGTGGAAATAGAATTATGAAAACAGTCAAAGCCACGCTGCACGCGGATCGCCCCGTCACGGAAAAACGTCTGGACGAGGCAGTCGACCGTGGCGGCGTGCGGCGTCGCAGCAGCCTGCAAGCCGTGTCGGTGGCCTTTCAGAAACCGTGTCTGGTGATTCACTTCGAGGACGACAGCGGCGTGCTGCTGCCGGTGAATCTTTACCGCGAATTCGATGATTTCGAACCGGAAGACTTCAACGGGTTGAACGTCGGATTTGCCGGCACCGCGCTATGCCACGACGGCAAGGATCTGCAGGTTTCCATCGCCGGCATGATCTCGGCCAGTCAGCCATTGATGGCGATGGCGGCCTCGGTGATCGCTTCCCGCAATGGCCGCCAGAGCAGCACCGCGAAAGCTGAAGCTGCACGGGCCAACGGCAGGAAGGGCGGGCGCCCGCGCAAAGTCGATCCTGTGTCATGAACGGGCACAAAAAAGCCGTCGGTCAGGACGGCTTTCTTGTATCTGGCACCGGCGATCAACGCCGGGTCAACAGCACGCCGGATTCCATGTGGTGGGTCCACGGGAATTGGTCGAACAACGCGCAGCGGGTGATGCGGTGCGTGTCGTGCAGTTGGGCGATGTTGGCCGCCAGGGTCTCCGGGTTGCAGGAGATGTACAGAATGTTGTCGAAGCGACGGGTCAGTTCGCAGGTGTCCGGGTCCATGCCGGCCCGAGGTGGGTCGACGAACACGCTGCCGAACTCGTAGCTTTTCAGGTCGATGCCGTGCAGGCGACGGAACGGGCGAACTTCGTTCAGGGCTTCGGTCAGCTCTTCGGCGGACAGGCGCACCAGGGTGACGTTATCCACAGCGTTTTCGGCCAGGTTGCTCAACGCAGCGTTGACCGAGGTCTTGCTGATTTCCGTGGCTAGCACTTTGCGCACACGAGTCGCCAGCGGCAGGGTGAAGTTGCCGTTGCCGCAGTACAGCTCCAGCAGATCGTCGCTGCGATCGCCCAGTGCTTCGTATGCCCAGTTGAGCATCTTCTGGTTCACGGTGCCGTTGGGCTGAGTGAACGCGCCTTCCGGCTGGCGATAGCTGAAGGTACGACCGCCGACTTCCAGTTTCTCGACCACGTAATCGAGGCCAAGCACTTCGCGCTTGCCCTTGGAGCGACCGATGATGCTGACGCCCAGGTCCGCCGACAGCTTGGTGGCCGCCGCGTGCCAGTGTTCGTCCAGAGGACGGTGATAGCACAGGGTGATCATCGCGTCGCCGGCCAGGGTGGTCAGAAACTCCACCTGAAACAACTTGTGGCTCAGCGCCGCGCTGGCCTGCCAGGCCGCCTTCAATTGCGGCATCAACTGGTTGATGCGCAGGCTGGCGATCGGAAACTCCTCGATCAGGATCGGCGTGCGCTTGTCGTCCTGGGAAAACATCGCGTAGTGCCGCTCACCCCCCTCGCGCCAAAGGCGGAATTCGGCGCGCAGGCGGAAGTTCTGCAGCGGCGAGTCGAACACCGTTGGCTCCGGCGCATCGAACGGGGCCAGCAGGTCACGCAGGCGTGTGACCTTGTCTTCGAGTTGTGCGGCGTAGGCCTGGGAATCAAAAGTCATGCGTTGAACCAACCCAGCTTGATCACGAACAGAATCGACAGGATCACCAGCGCCGGGTTCAGCTCACGGGCGCGGCCGGACAGCAGTTTGATCGCAGTCCAGGCGATGAAGCCGAAGGCGATGCCGTTGGCGATGGAGTAGGTGAATGGCATCGCCAGGGCGGTGACCACGACCGGTGCGGCGACGGTGATGTCTTCCCAGTCTATTTCCGCCAGGCCCGAAGTCATCAGCACGGCGACGAACAGCAGCGCTGGCGCGGTGGCGAACGCCGGTACGCTGGCAGCCAATGGCGAGAAGAACAGCGCCAGCAGGAACAGGATCGCCACGACGATGGCGGTCAGGCCGGTGCGGCCGCCGGCGCTCACGCCTGCAGCAGATTCGATGTAGCTGGTGGTGGTCGAGGTGCCCAGCAGCGAGCCGGCCATTGCCGCCGTGCTGTCGGCGATCAGCGCACGGCCCATTTTCGGCATGTGGCCGTCCTTGCCCATCAGGCCGGCGCGCTTGGCGACGCCGATCAGGGTGCCGGAGTTGTCGAACAGGTCGACGAACAGGAAGGCGAAAATCACGCTGACCAGACCGATGTCCAGTGCGCCCTTGATGTCCAGTTGCAGGAAGGTCGGGGCCAGCGAAGGTGGCATCGACGTCACGCCGCCGAACGGGGTGAACCCCATCACGATCGAGACGATGGTCACCGCGAGAATGCCGATCAGCACCGCACCGCGCACTTTCAGGGCTTCAAGGGCAACGATCAGGGCGAAACCGAGGGTGGCGAGGATCGGAGCCGGTTGTTTCAGGTCACCGAGGCCGACCATGGTCGCCTGATTACTTACCACGATACCGGCGTTATGCAGGGCGATCAGCGCCAGGAACAAGCCGATGCCGGCGGCAATCGCCGAACGCAGCGGCAGCGGGATGCTGTTGATGATCCATTCACGGATGCGGAAGATCGACAGCAGGAAGAAGCACACGGCCGAGATGAATACCGCACCCAGCGCCACTTGCCAGGTATGGCCCATGTGCAGCACGACGGTGTAGGTGAAGAAGGCGTTCAGACCCATGCCCGGCGCAAGGGCGATCGGGTAGTTGGCGATCAGGCCCATGACCGTGGAGCCGATGGCGGCTGCCAGACACGTGGCGACGAACACCGCGCCCTTGTCCATGCCGGTCTCGCCGAGGATGCTCGGGTTGACGAACAGAATGTAGGCCATGGCCAGGAAGGTCGTGACGCCCGCCAGAATCTCGGTCCGCACGTTGGTGTTGTGTGCCTTGAGTTGAAACAGCCTTTCCAGCATGTCTGCTCCCCGTGGCGCGCGTGGCGCCGTGAATGTATCGACCTCAACAGCAAAGCACAGACCGTCGCAAGCGCCTGGAAAATTGTGGTGGGCCGGAAAAAGCCGCGCATCATACCAGCAGCGTGAGGAATATGGCGGATGTTGGTATCGATCGTCGGCGAAGTTTTGTGTCGCGGCCAAACCGGCCATACTGCGCGCTGATTTTTGGGGAATGGATCGCATGAACAAGCTTTGGATGAAGGCCTGCGGGTTGATCGCACTGATGCTGGCCGGGGCTCCCGCAGCGCTCGCGGCGTCGGCGGCGCCACTGAGCGAAGTGAAAGTCATCAAGGTGCAGTCGCCGTCCTGCGGGCTCGAAGACATTACCGATGGTCAGGTGCAGACCCGTTGCGATCACAGCGGCCCGGGCATCAAGGTCTATGTGCTGGAAATCGGCTACGGCCAGAGCCAGCCCCAGGCGGCAATGGACGGCTTTGAAGTAAACGGCACGCGAAGCCCTGTGTGCGCCTTTGATAACGGTAATCTGACCGAGTGCACGCCCGGCAGCAAAACGGTCGGCTCTCTCTATACCTTCGATCTGGCCGGTCGGCAGGAGGGTACTTTCACGTTCAGCAACACCTCGATCAACGCCCCGCGCAACACGATGTCGACCCAGCTTTACATCAAGTAACGGCTGCCGTGAACAGGGCAGGGCAAAGCTGACTACGCTTTGAAGATCACCCAGCGGATGGCGCCCATGACCTTTAGAGCCCTGATTACCCTCGCCGAGGGCATCGATGATCTGCAAAGCGTGACCTTGATCGACGTGCTGCGCCGGGCCGGTATCGAAGTGATGGCGGCCAGCATCGAAGGCCGGCGCATGCTGACCTGCGCCCGGGGCACTCGACTGACCGCCGACGGCATGCTCATTGATGTGCTGGCCCAGACCTTCGACCTGATCGTCCTGCCCGGCGGCGCGGTCGGCGCACAACATCTGGCGGCCCATCAACCTCTGCAACAATTGCTCAAGGACCAGGCCAGCGCCGGACGCCTGTTCGCCGCCATCGGCGAAGCCCCGGCGGTCGCGCTGCAAAGTTTCGGCGTCCTGCGCCAGAGACGCATGACCTGTTTGCCCACCACCAGCCATAACCTCTCGGGTTGCACGTTTGTCGATCAACCGGTGGTGGTCGACGGCAATTGCATCACCGCCCAGGGTTCCGGCGCCGCGCTGGCATTTGCCCTGACGCTGGTCGAGCAATTGGCGGGCAAGACCGCCAGATCGAAGGTAGCGGGGGAGTTGCTGGCCTGAGAGCGTCAGGCCTTCACCTCTTCCACCGGCACATGCATCCGGTCGCGGTTGGCCAGGGTCGGGAACAGTTTGATCCAGGTTCCGGTCACCACCAGCGTACCGATCCCGCCCATCACCACGGCTGGCACGGTGCCGAACCAGTGGGCGGTGAGGCCGGATTCGAATTCGCCCAACTGGTTCGAGGCGCCGATGAACAGGCCGTTCACTGCGCTGACCCGGCCGCGCATTTCGTCCGGGGTTTCCAGTTGCACGAACGAGGCGCGGATCACCATGCTGATCATGTCCGCCGCGCCGAGTACCACCAGCACCGCCAGAGAGAACCAGAACGACGTCGACAGACCGAACGCAATGGTGGCTACGCCGAATACGCCGACGGCAGTGAACATCACCCGGCCGACGTTACGTTCGACGGCGAAGCGCGCCAGGAACAGCGACATCATCAACGCCCCCACCGCCGGCGCCGAACGCAGCAAGCCGAGGCCCCACGGACCGGTCAGCAGGATGTCCTTGGCGAACACCGGCAACAAGGCCGTGGCGCCGCCGAGCAGCACGGCGAACAGGTCCAGCGAGATCGCCCCGAGGATGTCCGGACGGCTGCGGATAAATCGAATCCCCGCCAGCAATGAGTCCAGCGTCGCCTTGCCTTTGTTCAGCGGCGTTTGCCGGGCCGGCAGATTGAGCATCAAGGTGCAGGCGATGACATACAGAATGACCGTCGGGCCATAAACCCACACGCTGCCGAAGGCATAAAGCAGACCGCCAAGTGCCGGGGCGACAATGGTTGCCGATTGCTGCGCCGACTGCGCGGCGGCGACCGCCCGTGGGAACAATGCGCTGGGCACGATACTTGGCAACAGGGCCTGGGTCGTTGGCATCTCGAACGAGCGCGCGGCGCCGAGCAGGAAAGCCAGGATAAAGATCATTTCCCGGGTGACATGGTCGGTAGCACTGCCGATGGCCAGTGCCAGAGCGATCAACGCCTGCAACGACTGACAGATGGCTGCGACCTTGCGCCGGTCGTAACGATCGGCAACGTGGCCGGTGTGCAGCATGAACAGCACCCGTGGGGCGAATTCCACCAAACCGACCAGGCCAAGATCGAGCACGTTGCCGGTCAGTTGATAGAGGTTCCAGCCGATGGCCACGGTGAGCATCTGGAAGCCGCTGGCGGTGAAGATCCGGGCAAACCAGAACGCGAGGAAAGGACGATGGTGGCGTAACAGCAAGGGCTCTTGGCTGGGCATCTGCGGGCCGGTCTTGATCGAGGGGAATCGCGAGATTATCACCAGTCTGTAACAGGAAGTTGCCATGACGAAAAATTTAGTTAGCCAGACATCGATTTTCCGCGTCCGTACAGCGATCACGGCCAGGGATGTATTTCAGAGCGTTGCCAGATCTGTGAGGCAACTTGTCACGCGGCAAAAGACCACGCGGTTCCCCGTCGGAAATGGGACTACTCTTTCTACGTTGATTGATCCAGATCAAGACCCTTCGCGGAACCGATCCCGGACCCGTCGGCAGACTCCCTGCGTCGCGATGCCTGTAAAAAGAAGAACGAATCCGAGTTCGCCGCACTCCATACCCGTGGGGGCAGTGGTTCAAGGCCGCCAGCCTTGGAACCGTTATCTGATAGAGGAAAGCTTATGTTCGGTTTAGAGGCACTAGATCTCGCCCGAATCCAGTTCGCGTTCACCATCTCGTTCCACATCCTGTTCCCGGCAATCACCATCGGTCTTGCGAGCTATCTCGCGGTGCTGGAAGGCCTGTGGCTGAAAACCGGCAACGACACCTACCGCGATCTCTACCATTTCTGGTCGAAGATCTTTGCCGTCAACTTCGGCATGGGCGTGGTTTCGGGGCTGGTCATGGCCTACCAGTTCGGCACCAACTGGAGCCGTTTCTCGGACTTCGCCGGTTCCGTCACCGGACCTTTGCTGACCTACGAGGTGCTCACGGCGTTCTTCCTCGAAGCCGGCTTCCTCGGAGTGATGCTGTTCGGCTGGAACAAGGTCGGACGCAAACTGCACTTCTTCGCCACGGTGATGGTTGCCATCGGCACGCTGATTTCGACCTTCTGGATTCTCGCGTCCAACAGCTGGATGCAAACGCCGCAGGGCTTCGAGATCGTCAACGGTCAGGTGATCCCGACCGACTGGCTGGCAATCGTGTTCAACCCTTCGTTCCCCTATCGCCTGATGCATATGGCGACCGCGGCGTTTGTAGCGACCGCATTCTTCGTCGGCTCGTCGGCGGCCTGGCATCTGCTGCGCGGCAAGGATAACCCGGCGATCCGCACCATGCTGTCGATGGCGATGTGGATGGCGTTGATCGTTGCGCCGATCCAGGCGGTCATCGGCGACTTCCACGGCCTCAACACCCTCAAGCATCAGCCGGCGAAAATCGCCGCGATCGAAGGTCACTGGGAAAACGTCGGCAACGAAGCGACGCCGCTGATCCTGTTCGGCTGGCCGGACATGAAAGAAGAGAAAACCAAATATGCCGTCGAGATCCCGTACCTCGGCAGCCTGATCCTGACCCACTCGCTGGACAAGCAAGTCCCGGCACTCAAGGAATTCCCGCCTGAAGACCGGCCCAACTCGACCATCGTGTTCTGGTCGTTCCGGATCATGGTCGGCCTCGGCTTCCTGATGATCTTCACCGGCCTCTGGAGCCTGTGGCTGCGCAAGCGCGACACGCTCTACACGTCGCGGCCGTTCCTGTACCTGGCGTTGTGGATGGGGCCATCCGGTCTGATCGCGATTCTGGCGGGCTGGTTCACCACTGAAATCGGTCGTCAGCCGTGGGTGGTCTACGGGCTGATGCGCACGGCGGATGCGTCGTCAAATCACAGCTTCATGCAGATGAGCATCACGCTGATCATGTTCGTAGTGGTGTATTTCGCGCTGTTCGGTGCGGGTCTGGGCTACATGATGCGCCTGGTGCGCAAAGGGCCGAAGACCGACGAAGGCAAGGAAACCAACGATGGTGGCCCAGGCCAGAAACGCACACCGGCCCGTCCGTTGTCCGCTGCCGACGACGATGGCGCTGAACACGACCGCAGCCTGACCAAGGAGATTTGAATCATGGGTATTGATCTTCCGCTGATCTGGGCCGTGATCATCATCTTCGGGATCATGATGTACGTGGTCATGGACGGCTTCGATCTGGGCATCGGGATTCTCTTCCCGTTCATCCCCGGCAAGACCGACCGCGATGTGATGATGAACACCGTCGCCCCGGTATGGGACGGCAATGAAACCTGGCTGGTACTGGGCGGTGCAGCGTTGTTCGGTGCGTTCCCGCTGGCCTATTCGGTGGTGTTGTCGGCGCTATATTTGCCGCTGATTTTCATGCTGATCGGGCTGATCTTCCGTGGCGTGGCGTTCGAGTTCCGCTTCAAGGCCAAGGATGCCAAGCGTCACTTGTGGGACAAGGCCTTCATCGGTGGTTCGGTGGCGGCAACGTTCTTCCAGGGCGTGGCGCTTGGCGCGTTCATCGACGGCTTGCCCGTGGTCAACCGGCAATACGCCGGCGGTTCACTGGACTGGCTGACGCCATTCACGCTGTTCTGCGGTGCCGCGTTGGTGGTGGCGTATGCCTTGCTCGGCTGCACCTGGCTGATCATGAAGACCGAAGGCAAGCTGCAGGAGCAGATGCATGACCTGGCGCGCCCTCTGGCCTTCGTGCTGTTGGCGGTGATCGGCATCGTCAGTCTGTGGACGCCGCTGGCCCACCCGGAAATCGCGACGCGCTGGTTCAGCATGCCGAACCTGTTCTGGTTCATGCCGGTGCCGATTCTGGTGCTGGTGACGATGTACGGTCTGATCCGCGCGGTGGCGCGCAATGCCAACTACATGCCGTTCCTGCTGACCCTGGTGCTGATCTTCCTCGGCTACAGCGGTCTGGGTATCAGCCTGTGGCCGAACATCGTGCCGCCGTCGATCTCGATCTGGGACGCCGCCGCACCGCCGCAAAGCCAGGGCTTCATGCTGGTCGGCACGCTGTTCATCATCCCGTTCATCCTGGGTTACACCTTCTGGAGCTATTACGTGTTCCGCGGCAAGGTCACCCATGAAGACGGCTATCACTAGGGGTGATCACGATGGCGCCGACAGCGGCGCCATCTCCCTCAACCGGAGGATGCAAGCATGACCGGCAAACATTCCCTGCACGACATTGAAGAAGCCGAAAAAAAGCCGCTGTGGCAGCGGCTTGGCTGGTTGGCCATGATCTGGGTCGGCAGCGTCGGTGCATTGTTCATCGTCGCCAGCCTGATGCGCATGTTCATGAACGCCGCAGGCCTGACTACACACTGAAACTTCCCATCCCGTCGCCTTGAGGCACGGATTTTTGACCCTCCGACCGGAGGGTTTTTTTTGCCCGGATTATTTACGCGCCTTGAGGATCACGAACTTCGGCGTGGCCGCGACTTGCTCGACGCCCCGGAACAGCCGCGCCAGTTTGCTGTGATAACCCAGGTGACGGTTGCCGACGATGTACAGCGCACCGCCGACGACCAGCGCTTCGCGCGCCTGCTGGAACATGCGCCAGGCGAGAAAATCGCCGACCACCTGTTGCTGGTGGAACGGCGGGTTGCACAGCACCACGTCCAGCGATTGCGCTTCCTGCCCGGCCAGACCGTCGCCGGCGCGCACGATCACTTCACGTTCACCCAACGCCGCGCGCCAGTTTTCGGCGGCGGATTGCACGGCCATGAACGATTCGTCCACCAGCGTGTAATGCGCATCAGGGTTTTGCAGGGCGCTGGCGATGGCCAGTACGCCGTTGCCGCAGCCAAGATCCGCGACACGAGCCGAGCCGAGGTTTTTCGGCAGGTGAGGGAGAAAGGCGCGAGTCCCGATATCCAGCCCTTCGCGACAGAACACATTAGCGTGATTGAGCAGTTCGATGGCCGGTTCGTCGAGGCGATAACGGGTCGGATAAGGCGAGACAGCCGATGCCTTGGCCTCGGGCGTTGCGATCAGCAAGCGCGCCTTCTTCACCGCCAGCGAAGCCTGAACCGGGCCGATGTAGCGCTCCAGCAGATCACCGGCAGCACGGGGCAAGTGTTTGACCATTGCTGCGGCTACCACCTGCGCGCCGGGTGCCAGTTGACCTTGCAGGCGAATCAATTGCTCTTCCAGCAGCGCGAGGGTTTTCGGTACACGGATCAGCACCCGATCGAATGGCCCGGTCAACGGCACACTGGCGGGAATGCCGTGCAGAGCATCGAACGCCTGCCCATTGCGCAACAGGTTTTTTTCCAGGCCTTGAAACGCCAGGAACGAGTCGCCGCTGGTGCTGACCTGGACTTTGCCCGAGAGGCTGATGGCCAGCGCGCCGAAACTGTCGTTGAGTACCAGAACCCGTGTCTCGACCGGCAGATTCTGTTCAGCCAGATGATTGAGCAGGTATTCGTCAGCCGCATCGAAGGCTTGCAGCGGTTCGTTCTGCTGTTCGGGCTGGCGGATCAGATCAAGCTGGGCGAAGTGCGTATCGAGCAAAGGCATGGGGCGGGGACTCTGGGTAATCGACGGGTGTCCCGCGGCCCAGGGTATCGTGCGGCGGAACCGTCCGAGTGGACAGCGGCGCGAAGAGACGCGTCATCACTCAGGAAGGTCGCAAATGGTACTTTTTTTTCGGCTGCTTTACTTGCTTGTTTTCGGTGCCGTCGACTAGATGATTCCTGCCTTCGCGGCAGCGATGACTGCAGAGATCTTGTTACAGACGTTCATTTTCACGATCACGTTTTGCACGTGATAGTTCACGGTGCGCTCACTCAGGCTCAGGATCCTCGCGGTTTCATAGGCGGTCTTGCCGGAAGCGCAGAGCTTGAGCACTTCCACCTCCCGCGTAGACAGGCGAGGCGGCTTGGCTTTCTCAGGTCGGGAAGGAAGCGTACGGGCGAACAACTCGCTCAGATGACTGGTGACGTAGAACATATAGCCAAAATGTTCGTACAACTCGATCGACGTGATCGGACAGTGAGGCCGGGCCAGGCTGAGAATGCTGCACAGACCGCTTTCTTCGTGATGAAAGGATTGCGACCAGCCGTGTTCCAGTCCCTGTTCTTTTAACGACTCCCACAACTCTGGTGTTTTTGAGAATAGTTCTTTGCTCCATGTAATGGGCAGCATTGAACGACTGCAGTGTGCTACTACCGGATCAAATTCGTAGTGTTTTTCTTCTTCATATTGCTTATTCCAGGATTGAGGATAGTTGTTGATGCGCAAGGGCTTTGGCAGTGTGTTCCGATCAGGCGACGTGACTGAGATACCGCAGAACTGGAAGCCTATGTTTTTGGCAAATGTCAGCAGAATCGGGTAAGCAGTGTCGACTCTCGTGGCGAATGTCAGCTGCTTTATCTGCGACTCCTTCCAAATTTCCATTTGAAGATTCTCCGAGATTTTCCGCAGGGGTGCGATCTTGGATCCAAGAGTCATGCACGAAATCGAGTGTAGGACGTTTCCTATACAAGTGTTTGGAATTTTTTGCTCTTAGATAGGAGGAAGTTAGTCGTTTGTGATTAGCCGCAAATGTTTATTGGATTGACTCCGTCATTTGATGTCTGGGAAGTGTCAATTCGCTAGTACCTATTTGCATAACTTTCTCATCAGGACATGAAACATCTTTTATTCCACTACAAATCGTAGGTTTTTTATTGAGCGCCTGTGCGTGACACTATGGCCATAGCCGAGGGAGTTATCGATGACCGCCAGCGCAGAAAAATTCAGTCGCCAGATCTTGCTTGATGTAAAGCCGCTGACCCCGAGCCTGTTCACGTTGCGTACGAGCCGAGACGCTGGCTTTCGCTTTCGCGCCGGACAGTTTGCCAGGCTCGGAGTGACCAAGGATGACGGCACTACGGTATGGCGGGCCTATTCCATGGTGTCTTCGCCGTTCGATGAGTTCCTCGAGTTCTTTTCCATCGTGGTGCCCGGCGGGGAGTTCACGAGTGAATTAAGCCGGCTCAAGGCGGGCGATTCATTGCTGGTGGATCGCCAGGCCTTCGGCTATCTGACCCTAGACCGGTTCGTTGATGGCCGGGATCTCTGGCTGTTATCCACAGGCACCGGGGTGGCGCCGTTTCTGTCGATCCTGCAGGACTTTGAAGTGTGGGAGAAATTCGAACGGATCATCCTCGTCTATAGCGTGCGGGAGGCGCGGGAACTGGCTTATCAACAGCTGATCGCCGAACTCATGCAGCGTGACTACCTGGCCGAGTACGCTCACAAGTTCCAGTTCATCCCCGTGGTGACGCGCGAGCCGCATGCCGGTGCCCTGAATGGGCGCATCACCACCCTTATCGAAAACGGCGAGCTGGAGCAGGCGGCAGGTGTGGCGCTGGATCCAGCCCATTCGCGGGTCATGCTCTGCGGCAATCCGCAGATGATCGATGACACCCGGGCGCTGCTCAAAGAGCGGGGCATGAGCCTCAGCCTGACGCGGCGGCCAGGGCAGGTGGCGGTGGAAAACTACTGGTAAGGAAACGGCGCCCTCAGGCGCCGTTTCAGTCTTCAAGGCCGGTTGTTTTGGGCTTTGAGCAGATCGCGGATCTCACCCAGCAGTTCTTCTTCCTTGGTCGGCACCGGCGGCAAGGTCGGAGCGACGGCTTCTTCGCGTTTCAGGCGGTTGATGGCTTTGACGCCCATGAAAATCGCGAAGGCGACGATGATGAAGTCCAGAATGCTCTGGATGAACTTGCCGTAAGCCATCACGACCGCAGGGGCGCTGCCCTCGGCGGCTTTCAGGGTTATCGCCAGGTCACTGAAGTCCACCCCGCCGATCAGCAGACCGATTGGCGGCATGATCACATCACCGACAAACGACGAAACGATTTTGCCGAAGGCCGCACCGATGATGATACCGACGGCCATGTCGACCACATTGCCTTTGACCGCGAAGGCCTTGAACTCGCTGAGCACGCCCATAGTTATTTCCTTGTTACAGATGAGTTTGGTGTACGCAGTGTAAATCAGCAAAACGCGTCCTGCGCGCAACACCTTCTTACAAAGCCCGTTTTTATCGACACATCAATTCGCAATTAGTTTGCAAAGTGCCACTAATCGCGCGCGAAATACGCTGCAATCCACTGATCTTGAAGGAAAATTAATCAATCATGGCGTTACGATCTTTCTATTTATGTTTGTCTGGCTGAGCTCTTAGCCTCTGTCTGGCGCACCTGGATGCGCCTCAAAAAAACAGAGGAACCTGAAATGAATTCCACACTTGGTTCAGGGATTATTCCCCGTCGCACCGTTGGTGTATTGGCCGCCAGCCTGTTGAGCCTTTCCGTGAACGCCGCCCCCCTGACCCGGGATAATGGAGCGGTGGTCGGCGATAACCAGAACTCACAAACCGCCGGTGCCAACGGCCCGGTGCTGTTGCAGGACGTGCAACTGATCCAGAAGCTGCAGCGCTTCGACCGCGAGCGTATTCCCGAGCGCGTGGTGCATGCCCGGGGCACCGGTGCTCATGGCACGTTCACCGCGACTAACGACTTGAGCGACCTGAGCAAGGCCAAGGTGTTTACCGCCGGCCAGGTCACACCGGTGTTTGTGCGTTTTTCGGCGGTGGTGCACGGCAACCACTCTCCGGAAACGTTGCGTGACCCACGAGGGTTCGCGACCAAGTTCTACACCGCTGACGGTAACTGGGATCTGGTCGGTAACAACTTCCCGACATTCTTCATCCGCGATGCGATCAAGTTTCCGGACATGGTGCATGCCTTCAAACCAGACCCGCGCACCAATCTGGATGATGATTCCCGCCGCTTCGACTTCTTCTCCCATGTACCTGAAGCCACTCGTACATTGACCGAGCTGTATTCCAACTCAGGGACGCCGGCCAGTTATCGTGAAATGGACGGCAACAGTGTGCATGCCTACAAGTTGATCAACGACAAGGGGGAAGTGCATTACGTCAAGTTTCACTGGAAAAGTTTGCAGGGGATCAAGAATCTCGATCCTGAACAAGTCGTGAAAGTTCAGGGGCGTGACTACAGTCATATGACAAATGACTTGGTGGCGAATATCGAAAAGGGTAACTTTCCGAAGTGGGACTTGTACATTCAGGTTCTGAAACCGCAAGACTTGTCCAAGTTTGATTTCGATCCTCTTGATGCAACCAAGATCTGGCCCGGTATTCCGGAGCGAAAAGTTGGACAAATGGTCTTGAACCGTAATCCTTCGAACGTCTTCCAGGAAACCGAACAAGTGGCCATGGCACCCTCGAATGTCGTGCCGGGAATCGAGCCATCTGAAGATCGTCTGTTGCAAGGCCGGATATTTGCCTATGCCGACACCCAGATGTATCGCCTTGGCGCCAATGCCCTGCAATTGCCGATCAATGCTGCGAAAGTGGCGGTCAACAACGGCAATCAGGACGGCGCGATGAATGCCGGCGCAAGCCATTCGGGTGTCAACTATCAGCCAAGCCGTCTGCAACCGCGTGAAGAGACGCAAAGTGCACGTTATAGCCAGACCGCCCTGCAGGGCAGCACGCAACAGGCGAAGATCCAGCGCGAACAGAACTTCAAGCAGGCCGGTGATCTGTATCGCTCGTTCAGCAAGAAGGAACGCCAGGATCTGATCGAGAGTTTCGGTGGTTCGCTGGCGAGCACCGATGACGAGAGCAAGCACATCATGCTGTCCTTCCTCTACAAGGCCGATCCGGAGTACGGCGCCGGTGTGACCAAAGTGGCCAAAGGTGACCTGGATCGGGTCAAGGCGTTGGCGGCCAAACTGGTCGATTGACAGCGATCCTTTCAATCTCCGGCAATCGCCGGGGTTTGATCGACAACAGCGCCGCGCGTCTGGCCAGCGGGGAAATCCGCACCTGCGCGCCGCGCTGATTGGTGACGGCTGCGTTATCATCGCGGTTTTTGCCGGGGGTTCAGATGGCCAAGGCCAAGCGCATGTACGGCTGCACCGAGTGCGGCGCAACCTTTCCCAAGTGGGCCGGGCAGTGCGGCGAATGCGGCGCCTGGAACACCCTGACCGAAACCATGGTCGAGAGCGGCGGTGCCGCCGCCCCGAGCGGACGCACAGGCTGGGCCGGGCAACAGGCCCAGATCAAGACGCTGGCCGAAGTCAGCATCGAAGAGATTCCGCGTTTTTCCACAGCCTCCGGCGAACTGGACCGAGTACTTGGCGGTGGTCTGGTGGACGGCTCGGTGGTGCTGATCGGCGGTGATCCGGGTATCGGCAAATCGACGATTCTGCTGCAGACCCTGTGCAACCTCGCCAAGAACATGCCGGCGCTGTACGTCACCGGTGAGGAATCCCAACAGCAAGTCGCCATGCGCGCACGTCGCCTTGGGCTGCCGCAGGATCAACTGCGGGTCATGACCGAAACCTGCATCGAAACCATCATCGCCACCGCCCGCCAGGAAAAACCCAAGGTGATGGTGATCGACTCGATCCAGACGATCTTCACCGAACAACTGCAATCGGCACCGGGCGGCGTGTCTCAGGTACGCGAAAGTGCGGCGTTGCTGGTGCGCTACGCCAAGCAAAGCGGCACGGCGATTTTCCTGGTCGGCCACGTGACCAAGGAAGGCGCACTGGCCGGCCCGCGCGTTCTGGAACACATGGTTGACACCGTGCTGTATTTCGAAGGCGAGTCCGATGGCCGGTTGCGCCTGCTGCGGGCGGTGAAAAACCGCTTTGGCGCGGTCAACGAACTGGGCGTGTTCGGTATGACCGACAAGGGCCTGAAAGAAGTCTCCAACCCTTCGGCGATTTTTCTCACCCGCGCTCAGGAAGAAGTTCCGGGCAGTGTGGTGATGGCAACGTGGGAGGGCACCCGGCCGATGCTGGTGGAAGTCCAGGCGTTGGTGGATGACAGTCACCTGGCCAACCCGCGTCGGGTCACGCTGGGTCTGGATCAGAACCGTCTGGCGATGTTGCTGGCGGTGCTGCATCGCCATGGCGGCATTCCGACCCACGATCAGGACGTGTTCCTCAACGTGGTCGGTGGAGTGAAAGTGCTGGAAACCGCGTCCGACCTGGCGCTGATGGCTGCCGTTATGTCGAGCTTGCGCAACCGGCCGTTGCCTCATGACTTGTTGGTGTTCGGCGAAGTCGGCCTGTCCGGCGAAGTGCGCCCGGTGCCGAGCGGTCAGGAGCGTTTGAAGGAGGCCGCCAAGCATGGCTTCAAGCGCGCGATCGTGCCCAAGGGCAACGCGCCGAAGGAGGCTCCGGCAGGGTTGCAGATCATTGCGGTGACGCGTCTGGAGCAGGCGCTGGATTCACTCTTCGAGTGATCAGAGCTCCATCAACGCGCCAAGCTCCCGTTCGAGCTCGGCCTCATCCCCGAGGTTGAGTTCGATCAGGCGTCGCAGGCGCTGGATCGATTCCAGGCTGATATGCCGGCACTGGAAGCCCAACTGGCCATGATCGTCGTGTGCCAGTTGCACATCCATCTGGATGTCGGTGTCGTCGCTCAGGTGAATGTCGACGTTGAAGTCCTGCGTTTCATCCCCCAGCCACGGCTCCGGCCGCTCGATCAGCAGTCCCTTGAGCGACAGGTCGATCAGCTTCACCGGCCAGATGTACTCGCCCTGGCTCAATTCGGTTCTGGCATCGAACGCGATACGTTTGAAGCGGCGACGCTCGGACGGGTGCTCGCTCATGGCGCGATCCTCTTGACGGTACGCTGACTATAGACCCGCCACGTCAAACGCTGCCAGTCGGGCAGGGCGTCAGACCAATGTCGGGTATGGTCTTTGCCGCCAACAGCGCTAAACTCGAGGTGGCTGTCTTTCTTGTCCACCCTGGCTGGAATAATAAAATGAAAAATAATAATAGCCCGCTGCGCCACTTACCCTGGCTAGTGCTGGCAATCGTAGGAGCGTGCGCCCTGGGCGTAGTGGCATTGCGCCGAGGCGAGGCGATCAACGCCTTGTGGATCGTGGTCGCCGCCGTGGCCATTTATCTGGTTGCGTACCGTTACTACAGCCTGTTCATCGCAAACAATGTGATGCAACTCGATCCACGCCGGGCCACCCCCGCCGTGCTCAACAATGACGGTCTGGACTACGTTCCGACCAACAAACACATTCTCTTCGGACACCACTTCGCGGCCATCGCCGGCGCGGGACCACTGGTCGGCCCGGTACTGGCGGCGCAGATGGGTTACCTGCCCGGCACGCTGTGGCTGATCGCCGGCGTGGTGCTGGCGGGCGCGGTGCAGGACTTCATGGTCCTGTTCATGTCCACCCGTCGCAACGGCCGATCCCTGGGCGACATGGTGCGTGAAGAAATGGGCCGCATCCCCGGCACCATCGCGCTGTTCGGCTGCTTCCTGATCATGATCATCATCCTTGCGGTGCTGGCGCTGATCGTCGTCAAGGCACTGGCCGAGAGCCCGTGGGGCATCTTCACCGTGATGGCGACCATCCCGATTGCGATGTTCATGGGCATCTACATGCGCTACATCCGCCCGGGCCGCATCGGCGAGATCTCGGTGATCGGCGTGATTCTGCTGCTCGGTTCGATCTGGCTGGGCGGGCAGATTGCCGCTGACCCGGTGTGGGCCAAGGCCTTCAGCTTCACCGGCGTGCAAATCACCTGGATGCTGATCGGTTACGGCTTCGTTGCCGCTGTGTTGCCGGTCTGGCTGATTCTCGCCCCGCGCGACTATCTGTCCACGTTCCTGAAGATCGGTACCATCATCGCCCTGGCGATCGGCATTCTGGTCACCATGCCCGAGCTGAAAATGCCGGCGCTGACCCAGTTCGTCGACGGCACCGGCCCGGTATGGAAGGGCGGCCTGTTCCCGTTCCTGTTCATCACCATCGCCTGCGGTGCGGTATCGGGCTTCCACGCACTGATCTCGTCCGGCACCACGCCGAAACTGCTGGATAACGAAACCAATGCCCGCTACATCGGTTACGGCGGCATGCTGATGGAATCGTTCGTGGCGATCATGGCCATGGTTGCCGCTTCGGTGATCGAGCCGGGCGTGTACTTCGCCATGAACAGCCCGGCTGCCGTGGTCGGCGGTGATGTGGTGGCCGTGGCGACCGCTGTCAGCAACTGGGGTTTTGCAATTACCCCGGATGCGCTGCAGGCCGTGGCCCATGACATCGGCGAAACCACCATTCTGGCCCGTGCCGGTGGTGCTCCGACCCTGGCGGTCGGTATCGCGCAGATCCTGCACAGTGTCCTGCCGGGTGAAAACACCATGGCGTTCTGGTACCACTTCGCGATCCTGTTCGAAGCGCTGTTCATCCTGACCGCTGTGGACGCCGGCACCCGTGCCGGGCGCTTCATGCTGCAGGATCTGCTCGGCTCCTTCGTCCCGGCGCTGAAACGTACCGAATCCTGGACCGCCAACCTGATCGCCACTGCCGGTTGTGTGGCGATGTGGGGCTGGTTGCTGTATCAGGGCGTGATCGATCCGCTGGGTGGCATCAATACCTTGTGGCCGCTGTTCGGTATCTCCAACCAGATGCTGGCCGGTATCGCGCTGATGCTCGGCACCGTAGTCCTGATCAAGATGAAGCGCCAGCGCTACATCTGGGTCACTCTGTTGCCAGCCGCCTGGCTGCTGATCTGCACCACGACCGCCGGCTTCATCAAACTGTTCGACGCCAACCCGGCGGTGGGCTTCCTGTCGCTGGCCAAGAAGTACAGCGATGCACTGGCCGCAGGGCAAGTGATCGCACCGGCCAAGAGCGTCGAGCAGATGCAGCACGTGATCTTCAACGCTTACACCAACGCAACGCTGACCGCGCTGTTCCTGTTCGTGGTATTCAGCATCCTGTTCTATGCGCTCAAGGTCGGCATCGCCGCCTGGGGCAAAAAAGAGCGTACGGATAAAGAATCGCCATTCCAGGCCCTGCCGGACGCGTAACCAGAGGATTGCACCATGTTCAATGACCTGAGTCGCCTCGGTAAATACCTCGGTCAGGCCGCGCGCCTGATGGTCGGCATGCCCGACTACGACACGTACGTCGAGCATATGCAAACCAAACACCCGGACAAACCGGTGATGAGCTACGAGATGTTCTTTCGCGAACGTCAGGAAGCCCGTTACGGTGGCAAGGGTGGGCCGAAGTGCTGTTGAGCCGCTGATCGCGGTTCATCAGAGGTGAGGTGGGAGCAGGTCTTTCGGCCTGCTCCCATTTTTATTTGTGCAATTGAAGGAGATCCAGTTTGTCTTCTCCCATCCCGGTCACGGTACTCAGCGGTTTCCTCGGCGCCGGCAAGACCACTTTGCTGCGTCATCTGTTGAAAGCCGAGCATGGCCTGAAAATCGCCGTGATCGAAAACGAATTCAGCGACGCCGGCATCGACACCCAATTGCTGGGCGACGAGCCGGTGCAAGTCATGACCCTGGCCAACGGCTGCGTCTGCTGCACCATTCACACCGACCTGACCAAAGCCCTGTACCTGTTGCTCGAACGGCTGGACAGCGGTGAGATTGCCTTCGATCGTCTGGTCATCGAGTGCACCGGCCTGGCCGACCCGGCCCCGGTGGCGCAGACCTTTTTCATCGACGAAGAACTGCGCGAGCGTTACCTGCTCGACGGCATCATTACCCTCGTCGACGCGGCCCACGCTGAGCTGCACCTGATCCAGACCATCGCTCAGGCGCAGATCGGTTTCGCCGACCGCTTGCTGGTGAGCAAGACCGATCTGGTGGACGAGGCCGCATTCACCGCACTCAGCGAACGCCTGAGCCGTATCAACCGCCGTGCACCGATTCGTGTGGTCGAACACGGCAATATCGATCTGGCCGAATTGCTCGATGTACGCGGTTTCAACCTGAATGCCGATCTCGGTGGCGGGGTGAATCTGCGACCGGTGAGCAAGGTGCCGTCCATCGACCGGATTTCCAGTCTGGTGCTGCGTACCGATCAGCCGCTGGATATCGATCAGCTCAGCGAATTCATGAACGAGTTGCTGGAAGACCATGGCAAGCAATTGCTGCGCTACAAGGGTGTGCTGAACATTGCGGGCGAGGATCGTCGGCTGGTGTTTCAGGGCGTGCTGAAGTTGTATGGCTTCGACTGGGACACCGAATGGGCCGACGGCGAGGCGCGGGAAAGCGTGATCGTGTTTATCGCCGATGATTTGCCGGAAGAGAAGATCCGGGCGGGGTTTGCTCGGGTGGCTGCACAGCAAAACTGAATTTGTGGAGGCTCGAAGGGCCTCTTCGCGAGCAAGCTCGCTCCCACAATAGATCGCATTCTGTCAGGAAGAATGCAGTTCATTGTGGGAGCGGGCTTGCTCGCGAAGGCGTTCTAACCGACAACGGATTGCTCAAGAGCTGAACCCAGCAACGTCTGCTCAAGATGTTCCAGATGCCGACTCATCAACATGCCGGCTTTAGAAACATCTCTACGCTCTACCGCTTCAACCAACGCCAAGTGTTCCTGCCACGCGCAACAGCTGTGCGTCTGCTCACCACATCGCGCAATCGCCAGTGAGGTCAACGGCACCAGCGTGCCGAGAAAATGCGCCAACGGTGCATTCCCCGCCATTTTCGCCAACTGCAAATGAAACTCCCCCGAAAGGCGAATCGCCGCCCCCCGTCGATCTTTATCCACAGCCTGGCGCTCGCGTTCGATCAGCGTTCGCAGGCGCTTCAGATCTTCAGCCTGCGCATGCTGACAAGCCAGTCGCACCAGCGTGTTCTCGGTCAGACGCCGGGCGTGCAAGGCCTGACGGGTCTGCTCGGCATCCGGCGCAGCAACCCGTGGCCGATGGTTGGCCCGCAGCACGATGATCTGTTCGTGGGACAACTGGGTCAGCACCCGACGCACATCGGCGCGGCTGACACCGAACATGTGCTTCAGGCTCTCTTCGGTAAAACGGCTGGCGGCATCGAGGCGTTGTTCGAGGATCGCGTCGAACAGTCGCGGATACAGATCCTCTACCGGCGCCTGCAGGCGGGAGAAGGGCAGGGCCGCCGAGGTCTGGCGAGGGTGCGACGGCGTGGCAAGACTGTTCATGGCCGGTCTCCAGTGTGAGGCGTTTCAGGTGTTCAGGTTGTCATCCGGAATATTCAGCTCGATGCCCATGCGCTGGCCTTCACGCAGGATGTGCCGACGCATCTCGGCGCTGGCCTGGGCGCTGTTCTTGCTGCGGATCGCGCGTACCACGGCTTCGTTTTCCTCAAGACGTTCGGCCAGATGTTCAGGCGAGTTGTGCAGCACTTCGGCGCTTTGTTTGAGGGCGTTACTGGTCTGTTGCACCACGCTCTGGAAAATCGGGTTAGAGGTCAGGGTGAACAGTTCTTCGTGGAAGGCGATGTAGGCGCTGACCCCGGCCTCGCTGTCGCCGGCTTCGAGGGCCTCGCGCATGTCCATCAAAGTCAGGCGCAGTTGCCCGACTTCCTTGCTGCTGATCGACTGCGCCACCAGACCGACGATGAACGGTTCGAGTGTGTAGCGCAGTTGCAGCACGTCTTCGAGGCTGGCACCGGCCACGGCGCTGTCGTGGCTTTGACTGTCACTGGCCAGAGCGTCGAGTACCACCACGCCTTTGCCCGGCATCGAACGCACCAGACCGAGGGTTTCCAGCACGATCACCGCTTCGCGCAGGCTCGGGCGGCTGATGCCCAGTTGTTCGGCCAGTTCGCGCTGGCCCGGCAGCATCTCGCCGGAGCGCCACTGGCCACGGGCGAGGGCGGCCCGGAGTTTTTCTACCACTGAGTTGACGACGGTTGATGTAGTAATCACGTGTTCGCTCCATGAGCCGTGCCTGCAGGTGCGCAGGCACGGCGCTCATTCAGAATTCTTTGGCCGCCGCTTGAGCGGCCGTTTTTCTCGGCTGAAAGTTATAGCCCTGCTCGCCGTTGAGCACCTTGTTCGCCCGTTGTACGTCGATGTCCTTTTCCCAGCGGGCGATGGCCACGGTGGCGACGCAGTTGCCAATCAGGTTGGTCAGCGCCCGGCCGATGCCCATGAACCAGTCCACCGCCAGCACCAGCACCAGCCCGACCACCGGAATCGCCGGGATCGCCGTCAGCGTCGCGGCGAGAATCACCAGCGCCGAGCCCGGAATGCCGTGGGCGCCTTTGGAAGTAATCAGCGACACCAGCAGAATCGTCAGCAGATCGGTCATGGCCAGCGGCGTACCGGTGGCGTTGGCGATGAACACGATGGCCAGGGTCAGGTAGATCGAAAATCCGTCGAGGTTGAACGAGTAACCGGTGGGAATCACCAGCCCGACGGTCGAGCTGCCGATGCCCAGATGTTCCAGCTTGCGCATGATCTGCGGCAGCACGGCGTCGGAGGAGGCGGTGCCCATGACGATCAGCAGCTCTTCGCGCAGGTACTTGAGCAGCGGCCACATGCGCAGACCGGAGGCACGCATCACCAGACCCAGAATCACGCTGACGAACGCGATGCACGTCAGATAAAACAGGCCGACCAGACTGCCAAGGTGTTGCAGGGAGTCCAGGCCATATTTGCTGGTGGTGAAGGCGATGGCGCCGAACACGCCGATCGGTGCCAGACGCACGATCATGCCCATGATGCGGAAGATCACATGGCTCAGCTCGTTGATCAGCCGCGAGATCCCGGAGGCCGCTTCGCCCACCAGATTCAACGCGCTGCCGAACAGCACCGAGAACAACAGCACTTGCAGGATATTGTTGTCGGCAAAGGCGCCGAGTACCGAGGTCGGAATCAGGTCCATCAGGAACTGAGTGGTAGTGTGCATGTGCTGGCCGCGTTCGGCGATGTCGCCCATGTCGGCGGCGGACAACTGCTCCAGATGGATGTTGGCGCCGCTGCCGATCCCGGTGCTGAAGGCGAACACCAGGCCGATCACCAGAGCGATGGTGGTCAGCACTTCGAAGTAGATCACCGACTTGAGGCCGATGCGCCCGACCTTCTTCAGGTCGCCGGCGCCGCTGATACCGCTGACCACCACGCAGAACACGATCAGGCCGATGAGCATCTTGATCAGTTTGATGAAGCCATCGCCGAGCGGTTTGAGCTGGGCCGAGTATTCAGGAAGGGTCAGCCCGCAGACGATGCCGAGCACCAGTCCGAGAACCACTTGGAGGAAGATTGAACGCGAGCACCATCTGAGCATGGGAGGAATCCTGGTCGGTGTCCTGGCTGCCGTACGCGGGGCGTATCAGATTCAGGACTTAATTATTGTGGTCTTACCGGTATGTCCAGTGCGGGTGCAGTCTAGGCGCTGTTTTTTAGGGATCGCAAGTGAAAAATGACGAATTGGCATGACCGGTCTGACCAGTTGGGCGCAATGCCCCGACCTTGAGCCATTCGCAGTCCGAAACTTTTTTGCGGGCGAAAAAAAACCGGCCATCACTGGCCGGTTTTTCATGCTGCGGTTTTAGCGTCGCAATTAAGCGCCGTATACCGGCAGTTTCTTGCAGATGGCTTTGACTTTCTCACGAACGGCGTCGATCACCGCTTCGTTGTTCAGGTCAGCCAGGATGTCGCAGATCCAGCCAGCCAGTTCTTTGCACTCTGCTTCCTTGAAGCCGCGAGTGGTCACAGCCGGAGTACCGAAGCGCAGGCCGGAAGTGACGAACGGGGAGCGTGGATCGTTTGGCACGGAGTTCTTGTTCACGGTGATGAATGCTTTGCCCAGAGCGGCGTCGGCGTCTTTACCGGAGATTTCCTGCTTGATCAGCGACAGCAGGAACAGGTGGTTTTCAGTACCGCCGGAAACCACGTCGAAACCGCGCTCGATGAACACGCCGGCCATGGCCTGGGCGTTTTTCACCACTTGTTGCTGGTAAGCCTTGAACTCAGGCTGCAGGGCTTCCTTGAAGCAGATCGCCTTGGCGGCGATCACGTGCTCCAGCGGGCCACCCTGGGCGCCCGGGAATACCGCGGAGTTCAGCTTCTTCTCGATGTCGGCGTTGGCCTTGGCCAGGATCAGGCCACCACGTGGACCGCGCAGGGTCTTGTGGGTGGTGGTGGTCACGACGTCAGCGAAAGGAACCGGGTTCGGGTAGACGCCAGCGGCGACCAGACCGGCCACGTGAGCCATGTCGACGAACAGGTAGGCGCCAACCTTGTCGGCGATGGCGCGGAAGCGCGGGAAGTCGAGGATCTGCGAGTAGGCAGAGAAACCGGCCACGATCATTTTCGGCTTGTGCTCAACAGCCAGGCGCTCGACTTCGTCGTAGTCGATCAGGCCGTTGGCGTCGATGCCGTACTGGATGGCGTTGTACAGCTTGCCGGAGGAGGAAACGCTGGCGCCGTGGGTCAGGTGACCACCGTGAGCCAGGCTCATGCCCAGGATGGTGTCACCGGCCGACAGCAGGGCCAGGTAGACAGCGGCGTTGGCCTGGGAACCGGCGTGCGGCTGAACGTTGGCATAGTCGGCGCCGAACAGTTCCTTGGCGCGGTCGATGGCCAGTTGCTCGACAACGTCGACATACTCACAACCACCGTAGTAGCGCTTGCCCGGGTAGCCTTCGGCGTACTTGTTTGTCAGAACCGAGCCTTGAGCTTCCATCACCGCTGGGCTGGTGTAGTTCTCCGAAGCGATCAGCTCGATGTGTTCTTCCTGGCGCTGGGCTTCTTGCTCCATGGCGGCAAAAAGATCGGCGTCGTACTTGGCAATAGTCAAATCACGGCTGAACATGGCGGTCCTCAAGGATCGGGGGCAGAAAAGGGGGGCATTCTAACCCAACGGGTTTTGGATGGCATATGAAACGACATCATGTCGCAGACAAGTGGCGTTCATGACCAGATATGTGGCGTCCGTGCCGGCCTTTTCCTGGCCAGCCGGTTCGCACAATAGCCGGGTTGGCGGCAGGATTACGTGATCGGCATCAATCCCTGCTCGCGAATGCCGCCCCGCAGATCTTCAGTCGAACATGAACAGCGCGTCATTGCTGAACTGCGCCTCGAAGCGGGTGGCCGGCATCGGTCGTCCGAACAGATAACCCTGAACCTCGTCGCAACCGTGCTCGCGCAGGAAGTCCAGCTGTTCATGGGTTTCCACGCCCTCGGCGATCACCGCCAGATTGAGGCTGTGGGCCATGGCGATGATCGCCCGGGCGATCTGTGCGTCCTGCTCGCCGGACGGCAGGCCGTCGACGAAGGTGCGGTCGATCTTCAGTACGTCGATCGGGAATTGCTTGAGGTAGTTCAGCGATGAGTAACCGGTGCCGAAGTCGTCGACCGCGATGCTCAGGCCGAGGTTCTTCAGGCCGGCGAGAATCTGCATCGCCTCGCTGACTTCGCGCATCAGGATACTTTCGGTCAGTTCCAGCTCCAGGCACGCCGGCGGCAGGCCGGTTTCCTTGAGGATGGTGGCGATCCGCGTGCCGAGCTGGCCGTCGGAGAACTGCCGGGCGGAAATGTTCACCGAGACCTTCGGTACGCGCACGCGGCTCTGGTGCCAGGTCTTGAGCTGACGGCAGGCCTCGCTGATCACCCAGTCGCCGACGTCCACCACCAGTCCGAGTTCTTCGAGCACCGGAATGAAATCCCCCGGCGGCACAAGTCCGCGACGCGGATGACGCCAGCGCAGCAGGGCTTCGGCGCCGGTCAGACGTTTGCCGTCGCCGCTGAACTGCGGCTGGTAATACAGCACGAATTCGTTCTGTTCCAGGGCATGACGCAGGTCGCTTTCCAGCTCCAGGCGTTCCAGCGCACTGGCGTTCATGTCGGCCTGATAGAACTGGAAGTTGTTCTTGCCGCGCTCCTTGGCGTGGTACATCGCGGTGTCGGCGTTCTTCATCAGCTGACTGAGTTCGTTGCCGTCCTGCGGGCTCAGGGCGATGCCGATACTGGCGGTGACGAAGAATTCGCGACCCTCCAGCACGAACGGTCGCACCAGGCTGCCAAGAATCTGCTCGGCCACATGGATCGCACGGTTCAGCGCCATCTCGCGGCTGGAGCGGTGCTGCAGGAGCAACGTGAATTCATCGCCGCCCATCCGCGCCACGGTGTCGTCATCGTCGACGCAGGCCAGCAGCCGGGTGGCCATGTCCTTGAGCATGCGGTCGCCGGCGGCGTGGCCGAGGGAGTCGTTGATCGGTTTGAAACGATCGAGGTCGAGGAACATCAGCACCACCCACGACTTCTGCCGGTCCGCCGATTGCAGCGCGGTATGCAGGCGATCCTGGAACAGCGTGCGGTTCGGCAGATGGGTCAGGGCGTCGTAGTAGGCGAGGCGGTGAATCCGTTGTTCGCTGGCCTTGCGCTCGCTGATGTCGCTGAAGAAGCACACATAACTCGCCAGGTCGCCTTCGTCATCGAGCACTGCCGTGATACCCACCCACGCCGGGTAATGCTCGCCGTTGCGGCGCTTGAGCCAGACTTCGCCTTCCCAGGTGCTGTGCTGATGCAATTGCTTGAGCACGTAACGCAGGTGCGCATCCTGCTGTTCGTCGACGGTGAGCATGTTCGGCAACTGGTCGAGCACTTCGCTCACCGCGTAGCCGCTGACGCGACTGAACGCTTCGTTGGCCTGAACGATGTAACCGGCCGGGTCGGTGATCAGGATCGCCGAAGTCGAGTGCTCGAATACCGTGGCCGCCATGCGCAGGTCTTTTTCGGCGCGGCGCTGCTGGCTGATGTCGCGACCGACCCCGAGCACGCCTTCGAAGGCGCCGTGTTCGTCCCACACCAGTACCAGGCGCAATTCGATCGGGATCTTGCGGCCATCGGCGCGCAGGCAGTCGAACAGGAACATCTGGGTCTGCACCTGACTGCGCAGGATTGCCAGTTGCTCGGGTTTGTCCAGCGCTTTGCTGACCCGGTCCATCAGGTGATAGATGCCGTTCAGTTGCTGCGGGTTGGCGATGGTCGATTGCCAGCCGTTCTGGAAAATCCACTCGGCGTCGTAGCCCAGCACCGCTTGTACCGACGGGCTGACGTAATTGAGCGACAGCTTGCTGTCGGTGGAGAAGATCACGTCACTGATGCTTTCGGCGAGCATCCGGTAGCGCTGTTCGCTGTCGCGCAGGGATTCGCTGGCTTCGATCTGCTCGGTGATGTCCTTGGCCACGCCGATGATCCGCGTCACCTGATCGTGTTTGTCCCGGGCCAGCGCCTGTTCGCGGATATCGAAACGCCGCCACTTGCCGTCGCGATGACGGAAGCGCAACTGGCATTGCAGTAACTGGCTGTAACCGGCGTGACGCTGCATTTGCCGCGAGCGGTGGTAATAGTCGGCGTCTTCCGGGTGCAGGAGGATTTCCCAGAAATACTCGCCCATCTGATGCAGCTCGGAGCGGTTGTAACCGAGGGTCTGGCCCAGGTGGTGGTTGCTGAAAATCATCCGCTGGCTGATCACATCCTGCACGTACAGGTGATCCGGCACGGTGCGCACCACGTCCGACCAGAAGCCCTCGCGCTCCAGCAACGACAGTTCAATCAGCTTGCGACTGGTGATGTCGTTGATGCTCAGGATCACGGCCTTGTAGTCGTGCTGCTCATGAGGCAGACGCAGCACCAGCCACAGGTGCTGGTCGCGGCCGTTGATGTCCGGCAGTTTGATTTCCAGTTCCAGCTGCTTTTGCTGCTGGAGCACGGCGTCGAGCACTTGATTGCCGATCGCGCACTGACTGTGCGGGTGACCGTCGATCAGCAGTTGCCAGGCGTGGTCGCAGGAATTGACGTTGAGCAGTTGCAACGCCACCTGATTGACCTCGGTGACTCGCAGTTCCTGCAGCAATTGCTGGCGTTGCTGTGGCTGGTCGAGCCAGGCCTTGAGCTGGTCGCTGGTCTGGATCTGGGCCTTTTCGAAAACCTGTTTCAGTCCCGAAAGATCCAGCACGCACAGGGCCACACCGGTGCCTTCGAAAATGTCCTGATAACGGCGGCGTCCTTCATGCACCTGGCGCTGGCGGCGGCGCATGTTCAGCAAGGCAATGAACGGCAGCAGGGACAGCGCCAGGCCCAGCAGGCATTTGCCGATGAACGCCGGCAGCAGCTCTTCGAACACATGTTGCCGATCGAACAGTCCACGCAGTTGCCAGTCGCTGCTGCTCAGGGGCACGGTCAGCACGCTGTTGGCCAGATCTTCGGGTGTCAGGGTGCTGGCCTTGGTGGAAGGCAGGCCTTCGTCACGGCTGATGATCTGGTGATTGATGCGGTTTTCCACCAGCCACAGCGGGCGGATGCCGGTCTCGCCCTGTTTGGTCAGCGAGGCAAAGAAGGTCGGGGTCAGGCGCAGTGCCCAGTAGCCGCGAGTGCTGCCGCTGGCCTGATGCAGCAACAGATGCACCACCGAACCGTCATCGGCGTTGCTGAAATAATGTGCCTGGGCGTGGCTGCGGCGCACCAGATCGCTGAGGTAGTCGGCGTCCTTGCTGTCGGTGGCGCTGTCACTGAGAATTTTCCCCGACGGGCTCAGCAAGGCCATGCTCTGCAGGTCAGGCAGGGATTTCTGCAGCTTGCGCAGCAGCGCCTGCTGTTCGTCGGCAGACTGCGGCTGTTCGACGATCGGTAGCAGATTGAGCGCGATCTGCGCATTCAGCGACATGTTGAGGCTGACTTGCGAGGCGAGATCGGCGGTGTAATCGATGGTGTACTGACGCTGGTTTTTCTGGGTTTCGCGCAGTTGATCGAGCAGTTGCCAGAACAGCAACGCCAGCAGCATCAGCACCAGCGTCGCCAGCGCGCCTTTCAATGTTCCGCGCAGGGACGAGCCGGGCGCCGGTTGGGTGCTGCTCACAGAGGCTGGCGGAGTGACATTGGACAAGCTGTAATCCTGCGGTTTGGCTGGACTGGCGCGACGTGCACTATAAGCCGGACGCCCAAAGGGCGGCTAGCATGCCTTGAGTTGTGGCGAAGTGCCAGCCCCGCTCGGCTGGACTGCCTTCTGTCATTAAGGTAGCTTTGCCGGTTACGCGGGAGCGTTCCAGCTCCTAGACTTTCCGCGCGCACGCATTGATATCTTCCAGTGAACGACGCGCACGGTCTGGCCGGGCATTGCCTGTGTCCCAATCATTCATCAGTCACTGACCCAAGGTTCTCCATGGCTCAATACGTCTTCACCATGCATCGGCTGGGCAAAGTTGTTCCGCCGAAGCGGGAAATCCTGAAAAACATTTCTCTGTCCTTCTTCCCGGGCGCCAAGATCGGCGTACTCGGCCTTAACGGTTCGGGTAAGTCCACGCTGCTGAAAATCATGGCCGGCGTCGACACCGAATTCGAAGGCGAAGCGCGCCCGATGCCGGAACTGAACATCGGTTATCTGCCGCAAGAGCCGCAACTTGATCCGACCAAGACCGTGCGTGAAGTGGTCGAGGAAGCGGTCAGCGTGATCAAGGATGCGCAAGCGCGTCTGGACGAGGTCTACGCCGCCTACGCCGACCCGGACGCCGACTTCGACAAGCTGGCCGCCGAACAGGCCAAGCTCGAAGCGATCCTGCAGGCCAGCGACGGTCACAACCTGGAGCGTCAACTGGAAGTCGCCGCCGATGCGCTGCGTCTGCCGGCCTGGGACGCAAAAGTGGAACACCTGTCCGGTGGTGAAAAGCGTCGTGTGGCCCTGTGCCGTCTGCTGCTGTCCGCCCCGGACATGCTGCTGCTCGACGAACCGACCAACCACCTGGACGCCGACTCCGTTGCGTGGCTCGAACACTTCCTGCACGACTTCCCGGGCACCGTGGTAGCGATCACGCACGACCGTTACTTCCTGGACAACGTCGCTGGCTGGATTCTGGAACTCGACCGCGGCGCGGGCATTCCTTACGAGGGCAACTACTCGGGGTGGCTGGAAGCCAAGTCCGATCGTCTGGCCCAGGAATCCAAGCAGCAATCGGCTCACGAAAAAGCCATGAAGGAAGAACTGGAGTGGGTGCGCAAAGGCGCCAAGGCCCGCCAGTCGAAATCCAAGGCACGTCTGCAGCGCTTCGAAGAAATGCAATCGCAGGAATTCCAGAAGCGTTCGGAAACCAACGAGATCTACATCCCGGCCGGTCCGCGCCTGGGCGACAAGGTCATCGAATTCAAGAACGTCACCAAGGGCTACGGCGATCGCGTGTTGATCGACAACCTGTCGTTCTCCATGCCGAAAGGCGCCATCGTTGGCGTGATCGGCGGTAACGGTGCCGGTAAGTCGACCCTGTTCCGCATGCTGATGGGCAAGGAAACCCCGGACTCCGGCAGCATCGAGATCGGCGAAACCGTGCAACTGGCCTGTGTGGACCAGAGCCGCGAAGACCTGGACGGCAGCAAGACCGTGTTCCAGCAGATCTCCGACGGTTCCGACCAGATCCGCATCGGCAACTACGAGATCCCGTCGCGTACCTACGTCGGTCGCTTCAACTTCAAGGGCGGCGATCAGCAGAAGTTCGTCAAGGACCTGTCCGGTGGTGAGCGCGGTCGTCTGCACCTGGCGCTGACCCTGAAGGAGGGCGGCAACGTCCTGCTGCTCGACGAACCGTCCAACGACCTCGACGTTGAAACCCTGCGTTCCCTGGAAGAAGCCCTGCTGGACTTCCCGGGCGCCGCCATTGTGATCTCTCACGACCGGTGGTTCCTTGACCGCGTCGCGACGCACATCCTGGCGTACGAAGACGACTCGCAAGCGGTGTTCTTCGAAGGCAACTACACCGAGTACGAAGCCGATCGCAAAAAGCGCCTCGGCGAAGCAGCGGCCCAGCCACACCGGGTACGCCACAAGAAACTGGCCTGATTTCAGGTTGGTTGCATGAAAAAGCGGAGCCTTCGGGCTCCGCTTTTTTTTGCCTGCAATCCGCCGTGATTTATAGCGTGTGTACTATTTGTTTTCATAAATGCGACATTTTTGTCTGTTGCTGTGTACAGGTCGTTTGTTACAGTCCGGCTCAATCTCTTCCAACGACAACAAATTTGCCGAGACTTTTCCCATGATCGAATCCGTCGAATCCTTCCTCGCCCGTCTGAAAAAACGCGATCCGGATCAACCCGAATTCCACCAGGCCGTCGAAGAAGTCCTGCGCAGCCTGTGGCCGTTTCTCGAAGCCAATCCGCACTATCTGACCTCGGGGATTCTGGAGCGCATCTGCGAACCGGAGCGGGCGGTAGTGTTCCGGGTGTCGTGGGTCGACGATCAGGGCAGGGTGCAGGTCAATCGCGGCTTCCGCATCCAGATGAACAGCGCCATCGGCCCGTACAAGGGCGGTTTGCGTTTCCATCCTTCGGTGAACATGGGCGTGCTGAAATTCCTCGCCTTCGAACAGACCTTCAAGAACTCCCTGACTTCGTTGCCCATGGGCGGCGGCAAGGGCGGTTCGGACTTCGATCCGAAGGGCAAGAGCGACGCCGAAGTCATGCGTTTCTGCCAGGCGTTCATGAGTGAGCTGTACCGCCACATTGGCGCCGACGTGGACGTACCGGCAGGTGATATCGGTGTCGGCGCACGGGAGATCGGTTTCCTGTTCGGTCAGTACAAACGCCTGAGCAACCAGTTCACCAGCGTACTGACCGGCAAGGGCATGACCTACGGCGGCAGCCTGATCCGCCCGGAAGCCACCGGTTTCGGTTGCGTGTACTTCGCCGAGGAAATGCTCAAGCGCCGCGAGCAGACCGTCGAAGGCAAGCGCGTGGCGATCTCCGGTTCCGGCAACGTTGCCCAATACGCGGCCCGCAAAGTGATGGATCTGGGCGGCAAGGTGATTTCCCTGTCCGATTCCGAAGGCACGCTGTATTGCGAGGCCGGCCTGAGCGAAGAGCAGTGGCTGGCGTTGCTGGAGCTGAAAAACGTCAAGCGTGGGCGGATCAGCGAGTTGGCGGCGGCATTCGGCCTGGAATTCCGCGCCGGTCAACTGCCATGGTCGTTGCCGTGCGACATCGCGTTGCCATGTGCCACCCAGAACGAGCTAGACGCCGAAGCTGCCCGCACCTTGCTGCGTAACGGCTGCATCTGTGTGGCCGAGGGCGCGAACATGCCGACCACCCTTGAGGCTGTGGATATCTTTATCGAGGCGGGCATTCTGTTCGCGCCGGGCAAGGCATCGAATGCCGGCGGCGTGGCGGTCAGCGGTCTGGAAATGTCGCAGAACGCCATGCGTCTGCTGTGGACGGCGGGCGAGGTGGACAGCAAGCTGCACGGGATCATGCAGTCGATCCACCACGCCTGTGTGCATTACGGTGAGGAAAACGGCCGGATCAACTACGTCAAAGGCGCGAACATCGCCGGTTTCGTCAAGGTCGCCGACGCGATGCTGGCGCAGGGCGTGGTTTAAGCACTGTGCTTCAAGAACGATCGATGCGGATCACTTCGATCAGCTGATTGCCGGCCGGACGCTGCCACAGCACTTCGTCGTTGAGTCGCGCGCCAAGCAGCGCGCGGCCCAGCGGGGAGGCCCAGTTGATCAGGCCGTTGGCGGCATCGGCCTGATCTTCGCCGACCAGTTGCACCCGGCGTTCGGTGTTGTGTTCGTCGGCGTAGGTCACCCAACTGCCGATCTGCACTTTTTCGTTGGAAGTCGGTGCGGGGGCGACCTGAGCGCTGCCGACCCGTTGATTGAAATAACGTAAATCCCGTTCGAGATCGGCCAGCCGCTGTTTGTCGGCCTGTTCGCCCATGGCCGTCTGTTCGGCGTGCAGTGTCTGCAGCTCGGCGACTTTCGCCTGCAACTGGGCAAGCCCCTTTGGTGTGACGTAATTGGGCTGCGTGCTGACCTGCCGTTCGACCGGCTGATCGGCTTGCGCAGCGGCGTTGTCTTCGTTGACGAAAGCACGGCTCATGGTGACCTCCTGTGACAACCGTTGGGCCATGGTCGCAGGCTAAAGGTTTCGCCGGATGTCTGGAAACGACCTACTGCGAACGATAAGCCCGCGCGGCGCCCTGATCTTTCTGTTGCTGCCAGGCCCGCTCGCGCTCGTCCCAGTGTTCGTTGCGATACTCCTCGCGATCCTTGTTTTCCAGCATCGCCTGACACTGGCGGAAACCGTCGCTCCAGCCCTCGGCGTATTGCGGATCCTTGAGATAGCGCGGCACGTTCTTGCGAAACTCGCCGCTGATCGAACCGGCCGCCTGACGACCGCTGATGCAACCGTCATCGAAACCGTCGGCGAACGCCGGTGGATAACCCTTGGCAATCAGATCTTCGTGGGTGCTCTGACAGCCACCCAGCAACAGCAACACACCCACAAATCCCGCACACCGCCACATCAGACTCTCCCGCGCCGTTCTCCGGCTGACAGGGAAAGTCTAGAAGCGGATTCGTCGACGGGGTGTGAAAGGAAGATCAAAACCTCAGTAGTGATACCACTTCACTTCCAGCATCACTTCGGTCTCCGGCGTTGCCAGATGGCTGAATTCACGCTGCGCACTCAGGCGCAAACCCAGGTTGCGGGACAATTCCCATTGCTGGTTCAGGCTCAGGCTGCGGCGCACTTCGCCGTTGAAGAAGTAATCGCCCTTGGCCTCCACACTGAGATTGCCCAACGGGTTTTTCCACAGCACGCCGGTATTGAAACCGCCCGCGGGGGAAACGAATTCGGCGAAATCATTGTTGTGTTCAACACGCACGGTGCCGAGTGCAAAACCAAGCACATCGTCACCCAGCGCCCAGGTTCCACCGCCGCCACCGTTGACATGGCTGACCAGCGTCTCGTCGTCATGCTTGCCCGGCACCCGCTCCAGACCTCCGGTGACTTGCCACGACAACGGCTGCAGCAGTGCATTGCGCGGCGTCAGCGAGCGGATGGTCGCCAGATCCAGTTGCTGGAACTGCCAGTGATTGCCTTCGTACTGGCGCAGCTTCATTTGCAGAATTTCGATCTGCGCGCCCAGGGGGAAACTCTCGGCGTTGTCGTTGAGGTCGTGATAGGCCATGCGCAGACCGTACTCGCCGAACGCGCGGTCGCCTCGGGTGCCGAGACCGGCCTGCCAGGTGCGCGATTCGTGGCCGTCTTCGGGCAGGCCCGGTTGTGGAATTTGCAGCTCCGGCGCCGGGTTCTTGTTGATCGCCCGCAGCAATTCGAAACTGCGCTGTGCCCGTTGCGGATCACGTTCCTGGCCGTTGGCACGGTAGCGCTCCAGCCGATACGCCGCGTCGACGATCAGTGCTTGCCGATCACGGGGCAGGGCCTTGAAGGCCGGATCCTGCAATTGTTGCTGGTCGGCGCTGACTTTCAGCACCCAGTCTTGTTCTTCGCCGGTCAGGGGCTCGGCGCGGCTGAGCAACTCACGCTCGCGGGACGGGCGGTATTCGATGTGCTCGACCAGTCCGGCTTCTTTCACCGCTTTGACGGTGTCGGTAGGAATCGCGGTCAGCGGGAATTGTTCGGTCAGGCGCAGGCTCGGACGAGCGACCTGCAACAGTTCGAGCAGGCGATAGGAGCAGTTTTCATCGAAGAAGAAGTAGTCGAACTGAATCTGCTTCAGTTCCCACACATGCTCGACCATCCGTGCGGTTTCGGCTTGTGTCAGGTTGAGTCGGTATTCCCACAAATCGCGGTTTTCCAGGCTGCGGTATTCCGAGAGTTTTTCCTGATACGGCACCAGCGCGAACAGTCCCGGATAGCCGCCCATCAGGCCTTTCCAGGCGTAGAGAATGCTGTTGTCGGAACCTTCGATGTAGGCGCCGAAGTTGATCGCGTAGCTGAGCAGCGAAGTCTTGTCGCTTTGCACGTCAGCCTGGTCGATGCGCAGCAGGGTGTGGCCGAACATCGATGAAGGGCTGTTGAGGTAGGCCGCCGGGAATATCATCACCGCGCTGTGGGGCGAGACGTCCTTGAACCATTTCTTGAATTCGGCGCAGTCCGGCGCCGGCAGGTCGGTCAGGTTGAACTGATCTTTCAGCCAGCGCGTTCGCGCCGGGTAGACACACTGGGCGTGTTGCTCCCCGAGACTGGCCGGGGCGTACAGCGCCTGGACCGTGGCGGCCAGCTCATGGTCGGGGTGTTCGTTGCCGTCGGGGGCGAGGAAGAACTTTTTGTCGCTGACGTAACTGCGCCAGCCGCCGAGCTTGGCGGTTTCGTAATGGCCGAGGGAAATCCAGAAGCGGTCGTTGGCCAGTTGCTGCAAACGTTGAGGGTCGATGTGGGGCGCGGCGGACAGCGGGGCGCAGACACACAGCGCCAGCCAGGCAAGGCGTTTGAGCATAGGTGGCAACTTAAGTCGAAAGAAACAAAAGACCCAGGGAGGGCGGGCCGAAAAAACAAAACCCGCTTCCCGAAAGAAGCGGGTGGGGTCGAGCTTAAGCCTGAGTCGCGTACTTGGCCAGACGAGGGTCTGCTTTCAGCACGGCCAGGGTGTTGGTATGCACGTCTTCGGCGGTCACGTCAGCCTTGCTGAAGATCTGCTGGAAGTGCTCGTGAGTGACGGCGGCGAAGTGCGCACGGTCTTCCGGCGCCACGCCCAGTACCACGGCATAGGTCGTCAGCGCTTCGCCGTTGCCTTTTGCCATGTCTTCGGACAGCTCGTTCATCATGCCATTCATGGCAAACCAGGATTTGCCGCCGTAGGTCAGCGAGGCGTTGGTGGAGCAACCGTTGGTGCCGGACGTCATGCCGAACGTGGCGTTGCCCGAGGTGCCGTTGGTGGTGGATGCCAGGAAGTGAGCCGGGGTGCCACGCTGACCTTCGAACAGCATGTTGCCCCAGCCGCAATCCGGACCGCCTGGCGCCTGAGCCATGGCGTTGATGGATACAGCGGTGAAGAGAGTACCGAGAAGAATCCGTTTCATAGCTTTGTTCTCTTTTATGTGCGTACCAATGGACAGGGTTCTGGCCCCGCTCTCTACATCAAAACGCCACTTGGCGAGTTTTCGTACAGACCTTCTGGCGCCAGTGGGCCGGTATTAGTTCCAGCCGCGCAGTTTGGAGTTTAGGCAGGTTCCCGTGGTTCCGTGATTTTTTGCAGCATATTCGTGATCCAGCCCGGTTTTGCGGGGCCGGCCGTGGGGTTGGCCGGTTGTCTATGCTTTGTCGTGTGGCGCGCCTTGCCAGTGGGGCACGGGCAGCGCCAGAATGCCGCTATCTGCCCCGCCTGATTGTTAAGGAAGCCCGATGCCTGATCCTGTTGCTGCCAGCTTGCGTCTAGCGCCCGAAGCGCTGACCCGTCCGTTTTCCGCTGAACAGTTCAGCTTCACTACCACCAATGATCTGGAGCCCTTTCGCGGTGTGCTTGGCCAGGAACGTGCGGTCGAAGCCTTGCAGTTCGGTGTGGCCATGCCACGCCCCGGTTACAACGTATTCGTCATGGGCGAGCCCGGCACCGGCCGTTTCTCGTTCGTCAAACGCTACCTGAAGGCCGAAGGCAAGCGCCTGCAGACCCCGGCGGACTGGGTCTACGTCAATAATTTCGACGAGCCGCGCGAGCCACGTGCCCTGGAACTGCCATCGGGCAGCGCCGCGGCGTTCATCGGCGACATCAACGGCTTGATCGACAACCTGCTGTCGACATTTCCTGCGGTGTTCGAACACCCGTCCTATCAGCAGAAGAAGAGCGCCATCGACCGCGCCTTCAACCAGCGCTATGACAAGGCACTGGACGTCATCGAGCGTCTGGCCCTGGAAAAAGACGTCGCTCTGTACCGCGACAGCAGCAACATCGCGTTCACCCCGATGCTCGAAGGCAAGGCGCTGGACGAAGCCGAATTCGCCCAGTTGCCGGAGTCCGAGCGCGAACGTTTCCACGAGGACATTTCCGGCCTCGAGGAACGCCTGAACGAAGAACTCGCCAGCCTGCCGCAATGGAAGCGCGAATCGAGCAACCAGCTGCGTCAGCTCAACGAAGAAACCATTACTCTGGCGTTGCAGCCTTTGCTCGCACCGCTGTCGGAGAAGTACGCGGAAAACGCCGCGGTCTGCGGTTACCTGCAAGCGGTGCAGGTCTATCTGCTGAAAACCGTGGTCGAGCAACTGGTGGACGACAGCAAGACCGACGCCGTTGCGCGCAAGCTGCTGGAAGAACAATACGCGCCGAGCCTGGTGGTCGGCCATCCGGCCAGCGGCGGTGCGCCGGTGGTTTTCGAACCGCATCCGACCTATGAAAACCTGTTCGGCCGCATTGAATACACCACCGATCAGGGTGCGCTCTACACCACGTATCGCCAGTTGCGTCCGGGTGCGTTGCACCGCGCCAACGGTGGTTTCCTGATCCTCGAAGCGGAAAAGATGCTCGGCGAGCCCTTTGTGTGGGATGCGCTCAAACGCGCCCTGCAATCGCGCAAACTGAAAATGGAATCGCCACTGGGCGAGATGGGCCGTTTCGCGACCGTGACGCTCAATCCGCAGTTCATTCCGTTGAATGTCAAAGTCATCATCATCGGTGCGCGTCAGCTGTACTACACGCTGCAGGACCTCGATCCGGACTTCCAGGAGATGTTCCGCGTCCTGGTGGACTTCGATGAAGACATCCCGATGGTCGACGAAAGCCTGGAGCAGTTCGCCCAGTTGCTGAAAACCCGCACTTCGGAAGAAGGCATGGCGCCGTTGACCGCCGACGCGGTGGCGCGTCTGGCGACTTACAGCGCACGTCTGGCCGAGCATCAGGGGCGTTTGTCGGCGCGGATCGGTGATCTGTTCCAACTGGTCAGCGAAGCGGACTTCATCCGTCACCTGGCCAACGATGAAATGACCGACGCCGGCCACATCGAGCGCGCCCTGAAAGCCAAGGCTACCCGTACCGGCCGGGTGTCGGCGCGGATTCTCGACGACATGCTGGCGGGGATCATCCTGATCGACACCGACGGCGCGGCGGTCGGCAAGTGCAACGGCCTGACGGTGCTGGAAGTCGGCGACTCGGCGTTCGGTGTGCCGGCGCGGATTTCCGCCACGGTGTACCCGGGCGGCAGCGGTATCGTCGACATCGAGCGCGAGGTCAACCTCGGCCAGCCGATTCACTCCAAGGGCGTGATGATTCTCACCGGGTATCTGGGCAGCCGTTACGCCCAGGAATTCCCGCTGGCGATTTCCGCGAGCATCGCCCTGGAGCAATCCTACGGTTATGTCGATGGCGACAGTGCGTCGCTGGGTGAGGCCTGCACGCTGATTTCGGCCTTGTCGAAAACCCCGCTCAAGCAGTGCTTCGCGATCACCGGTTCCATCAACCAGTTTGGCGAAGTGCAGGCGGTGGGCGGGGTCAACGAGAAGATCGAAGGCTTCTTCCGTCTCTGTGAAGCGCGCGGGCTGACCGGCGAGCAGGGCGCAATCATTCCTCACGCCAACGTCGCCACGCTGATGCTCGACGAGAAAGTGCTGGCGGCGGTGCGCGCCGGGCAGTTCCATGTTTACGCGGTGCGTCAGGCGGATGAAGCGCTGAGCCTGCTGGTGGGCGAGCCTGCCGGTGAGCCGAACGAGGAGGGCGAGTTCCCGGAAGGCAGCGTCAATGCGCGCGTGGTGGAGCGTCTACGAGTGATTGCCGAAATGATCAGCGAAGAAGACCTGAAAGAAGCCGAGAAGGAACTGGCGCAGGAGGCGCTGGCCGAGGCCAAACCGGTGTAAGCCAGGCTGCAGTCAGAAAAATGGGAGCCTTGTGCTCCCATTTTGTTTTGTCGCGAACGTCGGCAAATGTGCCATCACTCTGGCGTCAATATTCACACAATGACCATTCGGCGCCTTCTGGTTCTGCGCGGTTGGCGCGGCGGACTTTTCTTCTATTCTCAGCTCAAGGACATCGACAGTATCACGGGATCGAAACAGTCCTTCAGCAAGGGCTGAACACCGGCTTTACCGAGGGTCGCCGCCATGTCGCGCAACCTCTGCCTCACCCGTCAGTGCCTGGGTCTCGTGACCCGAATCGAATGCGCCATCAAGCCGTTGGCCGGCGATAACGGCATGTGGACGTTACTCTTCGCCGCCGGCATGGCCGGTGAACAACCTTCCGCCATCAAGGCCCAGGGCCCGTTCCACGGGCCGGTCGCCGCCGAATCGATCCTCGATACCATCGTCGAAAGCCTGACGATGCACGGCTACGAACTGGCCAATGATCCGCAGATCTGGTCCTTGCACCTGCAAGCCCAGCTGCGGCAGATCAACGGTGGGCGCGGACGCAATCTCGGCGTTTTCGATCATTAGCACCGATCAAGGCGCGGCGCCCTGGGTCTGCGCCTTCTCGAGCTTGACCTCAAAGCCGTATTGCACGGTGGCGAGGTCGGTTCGCTGATAGGTTTCCACCTGCGTCGGGCGGCCGTAGAAATAGTGCACGCCGAACAGCGCCGGGCCTTCTGCGCTCGCGTCGTGGCTGACCGAAAGGATCTGCTTCAGGTAGTTGCCGCTGTCGTCCTTGACGAAGAATCGCCATTCGTTGGCCGGAAACAGCTTCAGGTCGACCACCAGTTCGTTGTTCCTGATTTCCAGGCCTTTGGGCAATGCCTTGGCTTCGTAGGACTGTTTCGCCACGGTGGCGAGGAACAGGGGCATCGAACCGACGGCCACTGCCGGGGTTTCCGGAAACAGGTTCAAGTCATACGTGATGGTCGCTTGCAGCGGATCCACCTGATAGGCCTCGGCCGGCAGTTCGATCGGCTCGTCGAGTTTGCCGTTGTGTTTTTCGGTGAAGAACGTCACCGGGCTTTCGCCGGGAGCCAGGTCGTCGCCCAGCAGTTCGTCATTGAAGGTCTTGCGGTGATCGAACTCGATGCGCGCGGCGCTGGGCTCTTCCACTGACTGGCGGATATGGATGCTTTTTTTCAGGTCGTCCTCGGTCAGTGATGCTCCCTTGAGCCAGTTGGGGGCCTGGTCGTCGTAGACGGTGATCGCCAGATCCAGCGGCTGCACGGCTTTCGCTGTGGTGTGCGAATCGAATTCGCGGATCGGCAGGTCCAGTGGCTTGCGGGTGACGGTCGCCTCGGAGAAGTCCAGCACGCTGACTTCAAGGGTGTCGATTGGGCCGTTGAAGTAAACCTTGTTGTAGCGGCGCGTATGCTGCTGTTCGAAGGTGCGCTGGTCGTCGTTCAGCTGTTTCTCGAGGTCCTCGCTCCAGACCTTTTGCTGTTGCAGGTGCGCCAGTTGTTTTTGATAGAAGGTGATCTGATCGGGGCTCTCGTTGATGGCGCCGGCGCGCACCAGATATTGCCCGGTCGTATCGCGGGCCTGGACGATCAGCGGATTGAGCGGCGTGTTGGCGACTTCCGGGGCAAGCGGCAGGCTGTTGCTGAATTCGACTTCGGCGTAGTTCTTTTCCAGCTTCAGCAGTTTCACACTGAGGTTGGCGTCGGTCCGGGTCTGGCCGACGTCTTTTTTGCCCAGGTCGAAACTGTGCAGACGTTTCGGGGCGATGACTTCTACCTGCCCTTGCAGGCTTACGGGACGCGGCCGGGTTTTCTTGTCGACGTCCAGGCCCTCGATGAACGGGTAGGTCACGGTCAGGTCATCGGGGTTGGTGACGTTGGAACTGGACGGGCTCAGCTGGATGCCCGGATCGGTTTCCGACCATTCCGGCTGGTAGGCGATGACCCGTTTGTTGCTCAGGGTTACCGATTGCCATTCAACGCCATGGGGAAACAGGAACCCGCCCGGAATGTTGAGATTGAAAGGGAATACCGGCTGCAGGTCGGTGAGGTAGTCGGAGCTGGCGTCCTTGTGCAGCACGAACAGGCCGTTGATGAAGGTGTCGACCAGCGCCTGAGGCGTCGGGTAGTGCTTGAGCACACCGAGGGCGTCTTCGCCGTATTCGGTTCTGGGCGGTTTGTTGTCGAGACGTTGCTGCGCGCGCTCCAGCAGCAGTAGCGAGCCGCCGAGTTCGGTCACGGCATCCTTGAGTTTCGGATCGGTGATGGCGTCCAGCGACTGTTCGAACTGCGCGGTCTTCTGTTCGAGGCTGAGCGGGTGTTTTTTTTCTTCACCGGGTGAGCAGCCTCCGACCGATAAGGCGAGGCAAATTCCGGCAGTCATTAACGGCAATCGCACATCCATTTCCAGTCGTCCTGTCCACTGTCGCTGGGCTGTCAATGGTTTGGACACTAGCAGAAAAACTTTGACACACACACGCAGGTGGCGGATTTTCGGGCGGTTTCTGGCTGTCACGGGGGACTGGTATACTCGCCGCCGATTACAACCCCCCTTGTGTGAGAGTCAATGGAACGCTTTATCGAAAATGCAATGTACGCCACGCGCTGGCTGCTGGCGCCGATCTACATCGGGCTGTCCCTCGGGCTGCTGGCGCTGGCATTGAAATTCTTCCAGGAAGTGTTTCATGTCATTCCCAACGTGTTCTCCATGGCCGAGTCCGAGCTGATTCTGGTGCTGCTGTCGCTGATCGACATGGCGCTGGTCGGCGGCTTGCTGGTGATGGTGATGATTTCCGGCTACGAGAACTTCGTGTCCGAGCTGAACATCGACGAAGGCAAAGAGAAGCTCAGCTGGCTGGGCACCATGGACTCCTCGTCGCTGAAGATGAAAGTGGCGGCGTCGATCGTGGCGATTTCCTCGATCCACCTGCTGCGGATCTTCATGGACGCCAAGAACGTCGATCCCCAGCATCTGATGTGGTACGTGATCATCCACATGACCTTCGTGGTCTCGGCGTTTGCCATGGGTTACCTGGACAAGCTCACCAAGCACTGACGAGTTGTCGAAAGCCGTAACAAAACCGCCCGTCTGTTGCGAAACAGACGGGCGGTGTCGTTTGTGGCTTGTGCTTTGGTGCGCCGAGGCATATCCCTGTAGGCGTCCCGGCTCGCCACAGCGTGAGGTGCGTTCATGAACCTGCAAGAGTTGAATGCGTTTGCCATCGCCAGGAAGGTCGATGAGCTGAACCTGATCTCCATGGAGGGTGGAATCTACCTGCTCGAGGCGCGGATGCACGGTGCGGCGTACCCGTTGAGCGATCCCCAGGGCAAGATGCTGATGCTGCGTTCGGTGGAGCATGCCCGGGATGTCCTGCACAACTTTCCGGTGCTGCCATTCAACCTGGTCCACACCTCGGTGCACGACGAAATGTGCGGTCTTGGCGCCAGCAGCGAAGAAAGCCTGAAAGTACCGCTGGCCTGGCGCTCGGCACTGTAGGCCCGAGGGCCTGATCAATGGCGGAACATCTGTGCTAGTCTGCTCGCCCTTTTGGTTCCGGGCGCGCCGGGACGCGCTGTGCACGCACGGCATGTCCTGAGGCCGTCCGCACAGCGGAGCAGTGTCATGTCCGAAGTAAATCTGTCCACCGACGAAACCCGCGTCAGCTACGGTATCGGCCGTCAGCTGGGTGACCAGCTGCGCGACAACCCGCCACCGGGTGTCAGCCTGGACGCCATCCTGGCCGGTCTGACCGACGCATTCGCCGGCAAGCCAAGCCGTGTGGGTCAGGAAGAGCTGTCCGCCAGCTTCAAAGTGATCCGCGAAATCATGCAGGCCGAAGCCGCTGCCAAGGCTGAAGCCGCCGCTGGCGAAGGTCGTGCGTTCCTGGCTGAAAACGCCAAGAAAGACGGCATCACCACCCTGGCTTCCGGTCTGCAATTCGAAGTGCTGACTCAGGGCGAAGGCGCCAAGCCATCCCGTGAAGACAACGTGCGTACTCACTACCACGGCACACTGATCGACGGCACTGTGTTCGACAGCTCCTACGAGCGTGGCCAGCCTGCAGAATTCCCGGTTGGCGGCGTGATCGCCGGCTGGACCGAAGCCCTGCAACTGATGAATGCCGGCAGCAAATGGCGTCTGTACGTGCCGAGCGAACTGGCTTACGGCGCTCAAGGCGTTGGCAGCATCCCGCCGCACAGCGTTCTGGTGTTCGACGTCGAGCTGCTCGACGTTCTGTAATCCCGTTACCCTGCACAAGCGTGGCTTGTGCAGGGTTTCTCCGCCGTTCTCATACTTCGATCTTGTGATGCAGCTCACTGGTCGGGCGCAACGCCCGGGCATAGCAGAACAGGAACAGATTGCGCACCAGCTCCTTGAGCACCATCGGCTCGCTGGAACTCAGGCCACTGACGTCCAGATCCCCTTGATCCTGTAATTCATGCAGGGCTTCTTCTTCCAGTACCGCGCAGACTTCACCGGTTTCCCGATGCAGGATCCTGAGGTACGGGTGCGGGCGATCCAGCCAGGCGTCGATCAAATAAGTCATGGTTCTCATCTCCATTGAAAGGGTTTCAATGAGAATAATTCTTATTCGTCAAATAGCAAGCGCCTATTGGCGGTTCGTGATTTTTTATGGGTAAAGATTGCGTAAGGTCAAAACGGCTGGCGTTTGGCTATTGCGGGGTTTTGCTGGGGATAGCGGGGGAGGGAGAGGCTCCATCCCACGGCGGGCGCGGGATGGAGGACAGCAGACTCAGACTTTTCTGACGAACTCGGATTTGAGTTTCATCGGGCCGATGCCGTCGATCTTGCAGTCGATGTCGTGGTCGCCGTCGCACAGGCGGATGTTCTTCACCTTGGTGCCGACCTTGACCACCAGCGAGGTGCCCTTGACCTTCAGGTCCTTGATCACGGTGATGGTGTCGCCGTCCTGCAGGACGTTGCCGACCGAATCTTTCTTCACGGCATCATCGGACGCCACTTCGGCTTCGCCGCCGGCAGACCACTCGTGGGCGCACTCCGGGCACACCAGTTGGGTGCCGTCTTCGTAGGTGTATTCGGAATTGCATTTCGGGCAGGGTGGCAACGTGCTCACTAAGGCTCCTTGGAGAGGGGATCGCTAAAAGTCGCACATTGTATAGGGTTTTAACCGTAGATGGCAGGCAACAAAAAACCGCAGGCTCCGAGGGAGGCTGCGGTTTCTTGATTGCGCGATGTTGATCAGTGCGTGCGGGCGACCGCGAACTCGCTCAGTTCAACCAGCGCATCGCGGTATTCGCTGGCAGGCAGCGCTTCGAGGCACTTGATCGCACGGGCCACATAATCGCGAGCCAGTTGTGCGGTGTATTCCAGCGAGCCGGACGCTTCCACGGCAATGCGGATGCTTTCCAGGTCTTCGATCCCGCCTTTCTGGATCGCCTGGCGTACCAGTGCGGCCTGCTCTGGCGTGCCTTCGCGCATGGTGTAGATCAGCGGCAGGGTCGGCTTGCCTTCGGCCAGATCGTCACCGACGTTCTTGCCCAGGGTTTCGGCGTCGCCCTTGTAGTCGAGCAGGTCGTCGACCAGCTGGAACGCCACACCCAGGTGATCGCCAAAGGTGCGCAGGGCTTCGCTCTGCTCGGCGGTGGCGCCGGCCAGTGCTGCGGCGCTGTGGGTCGAGGCCTCGAAAAGCATCGCGGTCTTGCCGCGGATGACTTCCATGTAGGTTTCTTCGGTGGTGCTGGCGTCACGGACCTTGGACAGCTGCAGCACTTCGCCTTCGGCGATGATGCGCGTGGCCTGGGACAGGATCTTCATCACCGGCATCGAACCCAGTTCGACCATCATTTCGAACGAGCGCGAGTACAGGAAGTCGCCGACCAGCACGCTCGGGGCGTTGCCCCACATGGCGTTGGCGGTCGAACGTCCACGGCGCATGCCGGACATGTCGACCACGTCGTCATGCAGCAGGGTGGCGGTGTGCAGGAATTCGATGGTGGCGGCCAGAAGACGCAAGTCGTCGCCTTCGCGACCGAGGGCCTTGCCGCACAGCAGCACTAATAAAGGACGCAGGCGTTTACCGCCGGCCGACGTGATGTAATCGCCGATTTTCGATACCAGCGGCACTCGGGAAGTCAGCTGCTTCTTGATGATGCCGTCGACGGCGCTAAAATCGTCCGCCACCGCGCGGTAGAAAGCTTGGGGTTGCATCAGCGACAGGTGCTCCAGAAGGGTTGCGCGGCATGCTAGGACCCACGTCCGGGCCTGTCAAGGCGCGATGGACGGCCCCTTGCATGAGTCTTGTAGCTTGCGTACAATCGCGCACCCTGAACTTCCTGGGCAGCACCTGCCTTACGCAATTGCACTTGGGCCGTTCCAGCCCCATGCAGCCATGCCAGCCAATACCTCTTCTTATAAAGAGCTGGGTGAGCAGGATTATCGGAGAAATACCATGTACGCAGTAATCGTTACCGGCGGTAAGCAATACAAGGTCGCTGAAGGTGAATACCTGAAGATCGAAAAACTGGAAGTCGCTACTGGCGAATCCGTGACTTTTGACCGCGTTCTGTTGGTCGCCAATGGCGACGACGTGAACATCGGCGCACCTGTTGTTGCTGGCGCAACCGTCAAGGCTGAAGTGATCTCCCAAGGTCGTCACGATAAAGTCCGCATCATCAAGTTCCGTCGCCGTAAGCACCACATGAAGCGTATGGGCCACCGCCAGTGGTTCACCGAGATCAAAATCACCGGTATTCAGGCTTAATTACAGCCTAATTCCTCACTAGGAGAATTGAACTCATGGCACACAAAAAAGCTGGTGGTAGTACCCGTAACGGTCGCGACTCAGAAGCCAAACGCCTTGGCGTGAAGATGTATGGCGGCCAGGTCATCAAGGCCGGCAACATCATCGTGCGTCAGCGCGGCACCCAATTCCACGCTGGCTACGGCGTTGGCATGGGTAAAGATCACACCCTCTTCGCGAAAATCGAAGGCGTGATCAAGTTTGAAGTAAAAGGCGCCTTCGGTCGTCGTTACGTGAGCGTTGTCGCAGCCTAACTGCGAGAGTGCTGGAGAAGCCCTGTCTTGCGACGGGGCTTTTTCGTTTGTGGGGTGAGTCTCTTGCAAAGCTGTTTGTATGGGCTGCCGGCGTGCGATGCAGGTCGTGGATTGGGGTCGCTGCGCTCATTTTTGCAAGAGTCTTATGTCTTGATTGTTTTTCGGCTCGTCCGTACGGCGAGAGGCGTTGGTTATGAAGTTTGTTGATGAAGTATCGATCCGCGTAAAGGCTGGCGACGGCGGCAATGGCTGCATGAGTTTCCGTCGGGAAAAATTCATTGAAAACGGCGGCCCGAACGGTGGTGACGGCGGCGACGGCGGTTCCATCTTCATGATGGCCGACGAAAACCTGAACACCCTGGTGGACTACCGCTACACCCGGCACTTCGATGCCGAGCGTGGCTCCAACGGTGGCAGCACCGACTGCACCGGCAAGAAGGGTGAGGATCTGGTCCTGCGCGTGCCGGTCGGCACCACGATCATTGACTCTGCAACCCAGGAAGTCATCGGCGACCTGACCAAGTCCGGTCAGAAGCTGATGGTGGTGCAGGGCGGCTGGCACGGTCTGGGCAACACCCGTTTCAAATCCAGTACCAACCGTGCGCCGCGTCAGACGACGCCGGGCAAGCCGGGTGAGCAGCGCGATCTGAAGCTGGAGATGAAAGTTCTGGCTGACGTCGGTCTGCTGGGTCTGCCGAACGCCGGCAAAAGTACCTTTATCCGTTCGGTTTCGGCCGCCAAGCCGAAAGTCGCCGATTACCCGTTCACTACCCTGGTGCCAAACCTGGGTGTGGTCAGCGTCGACCGCTGGAAAAGCTTCGTCATTGCCGACATTCCGGGTCTGATCGAAGGTGCTTCCGACGGCGCCGGTCTCGGTATCCGTTTCCTCAAGCACCTGGCGCGTACCCGTCTGCTGCTGCATCTCGTGGACATGGCGCCGCTGGACGAAAGCAGTGCGCCTGACGCCGCTGAGGTGATCGTCAACGAGTTGATCAAGTTCAGCCCGTCCCTGGCGGAGCGTGATCGCTGGCTGGTGCTGAACAAGTGTGACCAGATCCTTGAGGAAGAGCACGAAGAGCGCGTCAAGGAAATCGTTGAGCGTCTGCAGTGGGAAGGTCCGGTCTACGTGATCTCGGCCATTGCCAAAGAAGGCACTGAGCGCCTGACCCGCGACATCATGCGTTACCTCGAAGATCGTGCCGATCGCCTGGCCAATGACCCGGCCTACAAGGAAGAGCTGGCCGACCTCGATCAGCGCATCGAAGACGAAGCCCGTGCCCAGTTGCAGGCTCTGGACGACAAGCGTGCCCTGCGTCGCAGCGGCGTGAAGTCGGTCCACGACATCGGCGACGATGACTGGGACGAAGAAGATGTGGATGACGAAGATGGTCCGGAAATCATTTACGTGCGTGACTGATTCGTTGAAGTAAACTTAAGCGCCGCTCAATCGAGCGGCGTTTTGGTATCTGGAAATCGATTGTTGGTCACGAGTAACCACGAATAACGTCACGGGCAGCGCTGGGTCGCGCTGTCCTCAAGCTAAGGTTGAAGATGATGCGGAGCAAGGTGACAGGTGCGCAGCGTTGGGTCGTGAAGATCGGCAGCGCTTTGCTGACAGCGGATGGCAAGGGTCTTGATCGCAAGGCGATGGGTGTCTGGGTCGAGCAGATGGTGGCTTTGCATGAGGCTGGCGTCGAGTTGGTGCTGGTGTCCTCCGGGGCAGTGGCGGCCGGCATGAGCCGTTTGGGCTGGACCGCACGACCCAGTGCGATGCACGAGCTCCAGGCCGCTGCTGCAATCGGTCAGATGGGCTTGGTGCAGGCCTGGGAATCGAGTTTTGCCGAACATGGCCGGCACACGGCGCAGATTCTTCTGACTCACGACGACCTGTCCGATCGCAAGCGCTACCTGAACGCCCGCAGCACCTTGCGTGCGCTGGTCGAGCTGAAAGTCATCCCGGTGATCAACGAGAACGACACTGTGGTTACCGACGAGATCCGTTTCGGCGACAACGACACGCTGGCGGCGCTGGTGGCCAACCTGGTCGAGGCTGACCTGCTGGTGATCCTGACGGATCGAGACGGCATGTTCGACGCTGATCCGCGCAACAACCCTGACGCGCAGCTGATTTACGAAGCGCGTGCCGATGATCCGACCCTCGATGCGGTGGCGGGCGGTACCGGTGGTGCGCTGGGTCGTGGCGGCATGCAGACCAAGCTGCGCGCGGCGCGTCTGGCGGCGCGTTCCGGTGCGCATACCATCATTGTCGGTGGGCGTCTGGAGCGGGTGCTCGATCGTCTGAAGGCGGGCGAACGTATCGGTACGCTGCTGTCGCCTGAGCGCGGCATGCTGGCGGCGCGCAAGCAATGGTTGGCCGGGCATTTGCAGACCCGTGGCACGCTGGTGCTGGATGATGGTGCGGTTGCTGCGTTGTCGGAAGGTCACAAAAGTCTGCTGCCGGTCGGCGTCAAGCTGGTTCAGGGCAGCTTCCGTCGCGGTGAAATGGTGGTTTGCGTGGCGCCGGATGGTCGCGAGATTGCCCGTGGCCTGGCCAACTACAGCGCGCTGGAAGCGCAAAAAATCATCGGTCAGTCGTCGGATGCGATTGTCGGTTTGCTGGGTTACATGGCTGAGCCGGAACTGGTTCACCGTGACAACCTGATTCTGGTCTGAGGAAAAGCGCAATGCGCATGGCAAAAGGATTGTTGGGTCTGTTGATGGCGTTGCCATTGCTGGCCTCGGCCGAGGAAATCGGCCAGGTATCGACGGTGTTCAAGTTTGTCGGGCCGAATGACCGGATCGTGGTCGAGGCCTTCGATGATCCAAAGGTTGAAGGTGTGACCTGCTATCTGTCGCGCGCCAAAACGGGTGGCGTGAAGGGTGGCTTGGGTCTGGCCGAAGATCGTGCCGAGGCATCCATTGCTTGTCGTCAGGTGGGGCCGATCAACTTCAAGGGTGAGCTGAAGGATGGCGAAGAAGTGTTCAAGGAGCGCACTTCGCTGGTGTTCAAGACCATGCAGGTTGTGCGTTTCCTCGACAAGAAACGCAATACCCTGGTGTATCTGGTCTACAGCGACCGCCTGATCGAGGGCAGTCCGCAGAATGCGGTGACGGCTATACCGATTCTGCCGTGGGCGCCAGTCCATTGATTTGGGCGTAAATAAAAAGAGGAGCCGGTTGGCTCCTCTTTTTTTGCGTTTGTTTTCAGCAAATCGCAGGCAATAAAAAACCGACCCTGAGGTCGGTTTTTTAATGATTACGTCGCTTAGGCAGCAGCTTTCAGTGCCTTGACGTGACCATTCAGGCGGCTCTTATGGCGAGCAGCCTTGTTCTTGTGGATGATGCCTTTATCGGCCATGCGGTCGATAACTGGCACAGCCAGAACGTATGCAGCTTGAGCTTTTTCAGCGTCTTTTGCGTCGATGGCTTTAACTACATTCTTGATGTAGGTACGAACCATGGAACGCAGGCTGGCGTTGTGGCTGCGACGCTTCTCAGCCTGTTTTGCACGTTTTTTGGCGGAAGGTGAGTTGGCCACCGTCGAGCTCCTCGAAAGACTTTTTAGGAAATAGCAAACAAAATAGGCCGCGAATCATGCCGATGAAGAGATGTCTTGTCAAGGGCGCTTGAGACGTTCCGCTAAGTGGTAGGTATAAAGAGGCGGGATATTTATTTCCGGCGCTTGACCTGTAAACTCGCGAGCTTTGGCTCTGTGCTGTTGCGGCGCGGAGTATCGCACAAGTAGGCGCATTGTTCGCCTGCTGTTTATCGACAGGCACAAATTCCTTCAATGAATCTGCTCAAATCGTTGGCCGCCGTCAGCTCTATCACGATGCTTTCCCGGATTCTCGGGTTTGTCCGCGACACGCTCATTGCGCGCACATTCGGCGCCGGAATGGCGACCGACGCCTTCTTCATCGCCTTCAAACTGCCCAATCTGCTGCGGCGAATCTTTGCCGAGGGCGCGTTTTCACAGGCATTCGTGCCGATTCTTGCCGAATATAAAAGTCAGAAGGGCGAGGAGGCGACCCGTACCTTTATTGCCTATGTGACAGGGCTGCTGACGCTGGTTCTGGCGCTGGTCACTGCGTTGGGCATGATCGCCGCGCCCTGGGTGATCTGGGCCACGGCTCCCGGTTTCACCGATACGCCGGAAAAATTCCAGCTGACCTCCGACCTGCTGCGAGTGACCTTCCCCTATATATTGCTGATCTCTCTGTCTTCCCTGGCGGGGGCGATCCTCAATACCTGGAACCGCTTTTCGGTGCCGGCGTTCGTGCCGACCCTGCTGAACGTCAGCATGATCGTGTTCGCGCTGTTCCTGACGCCGTACTTCGATCCACCGGTCATGGCCCTCGGCTGGGCGGTGTTGGTCGGCGGTCTGGCGCAGTTGCTCTACCAACTGCCGCACCTGAAAAAGATCGGCATGCTGGTGCTGCCACGCCTGAATCTGCGCGACACCGGCGTCTGGCGGGTAATGAAGCAGATGCTGCCGGCGATCATCGGTGTGTCGGTCAGTCAGATTTCCCTGATCATCAACACCATCTTCGCCTCGTTTCTGGTGGCGGGCTCGGTGTCGTGGATGTACTACGCCGACCGTCTGATGGAGTTGCCGTCCGGCGTGCTGGGTGTGGCACTGGGCACGATCCTGCTGCCGACACTGGCCAAGACCTACGCCAGCAAGGATCGTCACGAATATTCGCGGATTCTCGATTGGGGCCTGCGCCTGTGCTTCGTGCTGGTGTTGCCGTGTGCGCTGGCGCTGGGGATTCTGGCCGAGCCGTTGACGGTTTCGCTGTTCCAGTACGGCCAGTTCAGCGGGTTTGACGCAGCCATGACCCAGCGGGCGTTGATTGCCTATTCTGTCGGTCTGCTCGGCATTATCGTGATCAAAGTGCTGGCGCCAGGCTTCTATGCGCAACAGAACATCCGTACGCCGGTGAAAATCGCAATCTTCACTCTGGTGGTCACGCAGTTGTTCAACCTGATGTTGATCGGGCCACTGGCTCATGCCGGGCTGGCGTTGGCGATCAGCGCCGGTGCGTGCCTGAACGCCGGGCTGTTGTTCTATCAACTGCGCAAGCAGCAGATGTACCAACCACAGCCGGGCTGGCTGAAATTCGGTTTGAAGCTGTTGTTCGCGGTGGCGGTGATGTCGGCTGTCCTGTTGATCGGCATGCATTTCATGCCTTCGTGGGATCAGGGCCACATGCTGGAGCGCTTTCTGCGTCTGGGCGTGCTGGTGATTGCTGGCGTGGTGGCTTATTTCGGCATGTTGCTGTTGCTCGGTTTCCGCCTGCGTGACTTCAATCGCAAGGCGTTGAGCTGAGGTTTCACCCTTGAAAGACGGGCGCGGGCCGGCAGTTTTGTCGGCTCGTTCACTTTGGGTTACGGTGTTGCCTGTCGTCGGCCGTCGGGTGTGGTTATAATCGGCCACTTTATGAGCAAGAAGCGCGTTATGCAGCTGGTTCGAGGCCTTCACAACTTGCGCCCCCAGCATCGGGGCTGCGTCGCCACTATTGGCAACTTTGACGGTGTTCACCGTGGTCACCAGGCCATCCTGGCCCGACTGCGTGAGCGTGCGCTCGAGTTGGGCGTACCCAGCTGCGTGGTGATTTTCGAGCCGCAGCCACGGGAATTCTTTGCTCCGGAGACCGCGCCGGCACGTCTGGCCCGGTTGCGCGACAAGCTGCAACTGCTGGCGGCCGAAGGCGTCGACCGGGTCTTGTGTCTGGCCTTCAACCAGCGCTTGAGCAAACTCAGCGCCAGTGAATTCGTTGATACGATTCTGGTGGATGGCCTGGGTGTGCAGCATCTGGAAGTCGGCGACGATTTCCGCTTCGGTTGCGACCGCCTCGGCGATTTCGATTTTCTGCTGCAGGCCGGGCAGGTTCACGGTTTTACCGTGGAAGCCGCGCAAACCGTCGAGCTGGACGGCATTCGTGTCAGCAGCACCCAGGTGCGCAATGCGTTGGCCGCCGCCGATTTTGCCCTGGCTGAACGCTTGCTTGGCCGCCCGTACCGGATTGCCGGTCGCGTGCTGCATGGCCAGAAACTGGCCCGCCAGTTGGGTACGCCCACCGCGAACATTCAACTCAAGCGCCGTCGCGTGCCGTTCACCGGGGTTTACCTGGTCGACGTCGACATCGACGGCAAGACCTGGCCCGGCGTCGCCAATATCGGCGTGCGGCCCACGGTGCAAGGTGATGGCAAGGCCCACCTTGAAGTACATCTTTTGGATTTTGCCGGCGATCTGTATGACCGGCGTTTGACGGTGGTTTTCCACCAGAAGCTGCGTGAAGAGCAGCGTTTCGCCTCCCTGGAGGCATTGAAAACGGCGATCAGCGCGGATGTCGCCGCCGCCCGTGCACTAGCCGCACCTAGCGCCCATCGCTAATGAAGAGCCTTAAATGACCGACTATAAAGCCACGCTAAACCTTCCGGACACCGCCTTCCCAATGAAGGCCGGCCTGCCACAGCGCGAACCGCAGATCCTGCAGCGCTGGGACAGTATTGGCCTGTACGGAAAGTTGCGCGAGATTGGCAAGGATCGTCCGAAGTTCGTCCTGCACGACGGCCCTCCGTACGCCAACGGTACGATCCACATCGGTCACGCACTGAACAAGATTCTCAAGGACATGATCATCCGCTCGAAGACCCTGTCGGGCTTCGACGCGCCGTATGTTCCGGGGTGGGACTGCCACGGCCTGCCGATCGAACACAAGGTTGAAGTGACCCACGGCAAGAACCTGGGCGCGGACAAGACCCGCGAACTGTGCCGTGCCTACGCCACCGAGCAGATCGAAGGGCAGAAGACCGAATTCATCCGTCTCGGCGTGCTGGGCGACTTCGCCAACCCGTACAAGACCATGGACTTCAAGAACGAGGCCGGTGAAATCCGTGCCCTCGCCGAAATCGTCAAGGGCGGTTTCGTGTTCAAGGGCCTGAAGCCTGTGAACTGGTGCTTCGATTGCGGTTCGGCCCTGGCCGAAGCGGAAGTCGAGTACGAGAACAAGAAGTCCTCGACCATCGACGTGGCGTTCCCGATCGCTGACGAAGCCAAACTGGCTGCCGCGTTCGGTCTGCCGTCCCTGAACAAGCCTGCCTCGATCGTGATCTGGACCACCACCCCGTGGACCATCCCGGCCAACCAGGCGCTGAACGTTCACCCGGAATTCAACTACGCGCTGGTCGATATCGGCGACAAACTGCTGGTTCTGGCTGAAGAGCTGGTCGAATCCTGCCTGACCCGTTACGGCGTTGAAGGCACCGTTCTGGCCACCGCGCCCGGTTCGGCGCTGGAGCTGATCAATTTCCGTCACCCGTTCTACGACCGTCTGTCGCCGGTGTACCTGGCCGACTACGTGGAACTGGGCGCCGGCACCGGTGTGGTTCACTCCGCCCCGGCCTACGGTGTGGACGACTTCGTGACCTGCAAGAAGTACGGCATGGTCAATGACGACATCCTCAACCCGGTTCAGAGCAACGGCGTTTACGTGCCGTCGCTGGAGTTCTTCGGCGGCCAGTTCATCTGGAAGGCCAACCCGGCCATCGTCGACAAACTGACCGAAGTCGGTGCGCTGATGCACACCACCGTCATCGAACACAGCTACATGCACTGCTGGCGTCACAAGACCCCGCTGATCTACCGCGCCACCGCGCAGTGGTTCATCGGCATGGACAAGGAGCCGGTATCCGGCGACACCCTGCGTCAGCGCTCGCTCAAAGCCATCGAAGACACCAAGTTCGTTCCGGCCTGGGGCCAGGCGCGACTGCACTCGATGATCGCCAACCGTCCGGACTGGTGCATCTCCCGTCAGCGTAACTGGGGCGTGCCGATCCCGTTCTTCCTGAACAAGGAAAGCGGTGAACTGCACCCACGTACCGTCGAGCTGATGGAAGAAGTCGCCAAGCGCGTCGAAGTCGAAGGTATCGAAGCCTGGTTCAAACTCGACGCTGCCGAACTGCTGGGCGATGAGGCGCCGCAGTACGACAAAATCAGCGACACCCTTGACGTCTGGTTCGACTCGGGCACTACGCACTGGCACGTCCTGCGCGGTTCGCACCCGATGGGCCACGAGACCGGCCCGCGTGCCGACCTGTACCTGGAAGGTTCGGACCAGCACCGTGGCTGGTTCCACTCGTCCCTGCTGACCGGTTGCGCCATCGACAACCACGCGCCGTACCGCGAGCTGCTGACCCACGGCTTCACCGTGGACGAGTCCGGCCGCAAGATGTCCAAGTCCCTGGGCAACGTGATCGCGCCGCAGAAAGTCAACGACACCCTGGGCGCCGATATCATGCGTCTGTGGGTCGCGTCGACCGACTACTCCGGTGAAATGGCCGTGTCCGAGCAGATCCTGCAGCGCAGCGCGGATGCCTATCGTCGTATCCGTAACACCGCGCGCTTCCTGCTTTCCAACCTGACCGGTTTCAACCCGGCCACCGACCTGCTGCCGGCCGAAGACATGCTGGCACTGGATCGCTGGGCGGTTGACCGTACCCTGCTGCTGCAACGCGAGCTGCAAGAGCACTACGGCGAATACCGTTTCTGGAACGTCTACTCGAAGATCCACAACTTCTGCGTGCAGGAGCTGGGTGGTTTCTACCTCGACATCATCAAGGATCGCCAGTACACCACCGGCGCCGACAGCAAGGCCCGTCGTTCGTGCCAGACCGCGCTGTTCCACATCTCCGAAGCGCTGGTGCGCTGGATCGCACCGATCCTGGCCTTCACCGCCGACGAGCTGTGGCAGTACCTGCCGGGCGAGCGCAACGAATCGGTGATGCTCAACACCTGGTACGAAGGCCTGACCGAGTTGCCGGAAGGCTTCGAACTGGGTCGCGAGTACTGGGATCGCATCATGGAAGTGAAGGTGGCGGTCAACAAAGAGATGGAAATCCAGCGCGCGGCCAAGGCCGTCGGTGGCAACCTGCAAGCCGAAGTGACGCTGTACGCCGAGGACGCCCTGAGCGCCGACCTGGCCAAGCTGAGCAACGAACTGCGCTTTGTACTGATCACCTCGACGGCCAGCGTTGCGCCGTTCGTGCAGGCTCCGGCCGAAGCGGTGGCCACCGAAGTCAGCGGCCTGAAGCTGAAGATCGTCAAATCCGCCTTCCCGAAATGCGCCCGTTGCTGGCACTGCCGTGAAGACGTCGGCGTGAACCCGGAGCATCCGGAAATTTGCGGCCGTTGCGTGGACAACATCGATGGCGCCGGCGAGGTTCGTCACTATGCCTAATGCAGTTGGCCGTTTCGGACGGCTGAGCTGGCTCTGGTTGAGCTTGCTGGTTCTGGTCATCGACCAGGCCAGCAAGTTTTACTTCGAAGGCAAGCTCGAGATGTACCAGCAGATCGTGATCATTCCCGATTACTTCAGCTGGACCCTGGCCTACAACACCGGCGCTGCTTTCAGCTTCCTGGCTGACAGCTCCGGCTGGCAGCGCTGGCTGTTCGCCCTGATCGCGGTGGTGGTCAGTGCAGTGCTGGTGGTCTGGCTCAAGCGCCTGGGTCGCAACGAAACCTGGCTGGCCATTGCGCTGGCACTGGTGCTGGGCGGCGCGCTGGGCAATCTGTATGACCGCATTGCCCTGGGCCATGTGATCGACTTCATTCTGGTGCACTGGCAGAACCGCTGGTACTTCCCGGCGTTCAACTTCGCCGACAGCGCCATCACCGTTGGCGCGGTGATGCTGGCACTGGACATGTTCAAAAGTAAAAAAACCGGAGAAGCCGTTCATGACTGAACAGGTATTGGCTGAGCAACGCATCGGCCAGAACACGGAAGTCACCTTGCATTTTGCATTGCGCCTGGAGAACGGCGACACGGTCGACAGCACCTTCGACAAGGCTCCGGCGACCTTCAAGGTCGGCGACGGCAACCTGCTGCCGGGTTTCGAAGCGGCGCTGTTCGGCTTCAAGGCGGGTGACAAGCGCACCCTGACCATCGAGCCGGAAAACGCATTCGGCCAGCCGAACCCGCAGAACGTGCAGGTCATTCCACGTTCGCAGTTTGCGGACATGGAACTGTCGCCGGGTCTGCTGGTGATCTTCAACGATGCGGCCAATACTGAGCTGCCGGGTGTGGTGAAAGAGTTCGACGACGCGCAAGTGACCGTCGATTTCAACCACCCGCTGGCCGGCAAGACGTTGACCTTTGACGTGGAAATCTTCTCCGTCAAAGCGCTGTAAACGCTGTTCTGCAGGGGCCGGACCGGCCCCTGCATTGATCTGAATTTTTCGCGCGCAAGACACGAGGCACAGCATGCAAATCAAACTCGCCAACCCCCGTGGCTTCTGCGCCGGCGTGGACCGGGCGATCGAAATCGTCAACCGCGCCCTGGAAGTCTTCGGGCCGCCGATCTACGTGCGTCATGAAGTGGTGCACAACAAGTTCGTCGTCGAGGACCTGCGCAGTCGTGGCGCGATCTTCGTCGAAGAACTGGATCAGGTGCCGGACGACGTCATCGTGATCTTCAGTGCCCATGGCGTCTCGCAAGCCGTGCGTACCGAAGCCGCCGGGCGTGGCCTGAAAGTGTTCGACGCCACTTGCCCGCTGGTGACCAAGGTGCACATCGAAGTCGCCAAATACAGCCGCGACGGCCGTGAATGCATCCTGATCGGCCACGCCGGTCACCCGGAAGTCGAAGGCACCATGGGCCAGTACGACGCCAGCAACGGCGGTGCGATCTACCTCGTCGAAGACGAGAAGGATGTTGCCGAGCTACAGGTGCACAACCCTGAAAAACTGGCCTTCGTCACCCAGACCACCTTGTCGATGGACGACACCAGTCGCGTCATCGATGCCTTGCGTGAACGTTTCCCTGCTATCGGTGGGCCGCGCAAGGACGACATCTGCTACGCCACGCAAAACCGTCAGGACGCGGTCAAGCAACTGGCCGATGAGTGCGATGTGGTTCTGGTGGTCGGCAGCCCGAACAGCTCCAACTCCAACCGCCTGCGCGAACTGGCTGAACGCATGGCCACGCCGGCGTACCTGATCGACGGTGCCGAAGACCTGCAAAAGAGCTGGTTCGATGGTGTCGAGCGTATCGGCATCACCGCTGGTGCTTCCGCGCCGGAAGTGCTGGTGCGTGGCGTGATCCAGCAATTGCAGGCCTGGGGCGCCACCGGTGCCGACGAGTTGGCCGGTCGTGAAGAGAACATCACCTTCTCGATGCCTAAAGAGCTGCGCGTACGCTCGATCTGACCGCTTTATCCTTTCGACACAGCGCCTGTTCAGCCTTTTCGCTGACCAGGCGCACGCGACCGGTCGCCGCCAGCACTAGCTGAAGCTGGCTGACCGGTTCGCGAGCCGAGCAGATATGTAGTTTTCCTGCCTGAAACGCCCGCCCGGGCATTAGCGGTTGCCCCAGACTGCTGAACCGTATGTACCGACTGACAAACCAGTTGCCGACAATGGGCACTTGCCCATCGCTGGCGTGCTCGACCAGCAGCGGATTGCTGCTGTCCTCCGCGCCCTTGCCACTGACATCCAGAATGATCCGCCAGCCCTGGCTCCAGTCCCCGTCGATGCCGTGAATCACTACGCTCTGATTGCGTGTGATCGCCTGGCTGCGGGCATTGCGGATTCCGCTGATCAGCGATTCCGCAGCCTGTTGCCGCTGGTTCGACTCTTTCAGTGTGGCGAGCGCCGGACTGACCAGCGACAGAACAATTGCGCCGATCGCCAGTCCCATAAGCAGTTCGACCAGACTGAAACCCTGTTGCGGCATGAGCATTTCCTCCTTGATGCAGGATGTTCGGCGCGATCCGTGCGCCGGGCAGGGCAAATCAACCGACGTAACCCGGTCGAATGTTCTAGGTTTACAGGGCAGGTATAGCCGACGGCAACGGAGGGCATCGATGGATCATCGTACAAAAGGTTTCACGCTGATCGAGGTCCTGGTGGCGGTCGCGTTGGTTGTGATCCTGATCACGATGGCCGTCCCGGCGTTTACCCGATCGATCCAGGGCAGCAAGGCCGACACTGAAGTCGGCGACCTGCAGCGGGCGCTCAACTATGCGCGACTGGAAGCGATCGATCGCGGGACCACCATCCGGTTACGGCCAACCGCCGGGGGCAGCGTCTGGACGGGCGAATTGTCGGTCTACGACAGTACTGGCACTTCGGCCAATGTATTGCGGGTTGTTCCAGCGATGAGCAGTGGCGCGACTCTGACGCTAACCTCAGGAGTGACCACGCTGGATTTCAATAATCTGGGTGGTCTGGCGGCACCGTCCACGGCGGTGGTGTTCAGTTACACGCTGGGAACCCAAAGCAGGACGCTGAACGTGTGTCTGAACGGACGAATTCAATCGGGTGGAAGCTGCGGATGAGGGCAGGGAGCAAAGGTGCACAGGAAGGCATGTCGCTGATCGAAATCCTCGTGGCGTTGCTGGTGCTGACGGTCGGGTTGCTGGGGGCGGCGGCGGTTCAGCTCAATGCGCTGAAATACACCGACAGCTCGCGGATGACCAGTCAGGCGAGTTTCATCGCCTACGACATGATGGACCGCATCCGCGCCAACTCCGGCGCCGACTACACCGTCACGCCGCCGACCTCGGGCAACCTGAGCGTCACCCGTGATCAGGATCTCTACGATTTCACCACCAACATCGTCAATTTCGGCGGGCCGACTGCCACCGGCAGCATCACCCTCAACCAGCGGGTGTACACCATCACCATCAACTGGAGTGACTCACGGGCCGCCAACACCGCGAGCGCCCCGCGCAGTTTTGTCCTGACCAGTCGCGCCACGGTCGATCCGGTGGCATCGCCATGAAGCGGCATAACCAGGGTTTCGGCCTGATCGAAATGCTCATCGCCCTGGCGCTGGGGCTGATCATCGTACTGGGCGTCGTGCAGACCTTTCTCGCGGCCAAGAATACTTATGTCAGCCAGAACACCTCGGCGGCCATGCAGGAAGATGCACGGTTCGTGTTGAGCAAGATGATCCAGGAAATTCGCATGGTCGGGATGTTCGGCTGCCTCGGGACCATTACCGATTCGAGCACCAGCGGCGATTTCAATGCTGCGCAGATCACGCCGATCAGCTGGGACAACACCAATCTGAAACTGACGCTGGTCACTGCCGATGTCGGCAATGGCGGCGGAACACCGACCTGGACGGTGGTTTCCGATTGCCGCAACAGCGCAACGGCCTACAGCAACCTGCAGACTCCGGCGGCCGGGCAAATCGCCTTCCCGATCCGGCGTCTGGTCTACAGCTTCAGCAACAACCAGATCCTGATGGGCACCGGTGGCGGAACGCCGACCCAGCAGGTACTGGTGAACAACGTCAGTGCATTTACGGTGATGTTCGGACTCGCCACGTCGGCAACGGATGTCTCTGCCTCGACCTACAGCAGCAACCCCGGCGATCCGGCGCGCATCCGCAGCGTGCGTCTGACCCTGACCCTCACCGACCCGAACAACCGGGTCGCCAACCAGACCTTCAACGTGGTTGCCGCTCTGCGCAACCGCTTGCAGTGAGGGCCGGCCGATGAATATTTCTCTCCATCAACGACCAACCCAGCGTGGCATGGTGCTGCTGGTCAGCCTGGTGTTTCTGTTGCTCCTGACGGTGATCGGCCTGTCATCGATGCAGAGCGCCAACCTGCAGGAAAAGATGGCCGGCAGTGTGAGTCTGCGCAATCAGTCGTTCCAGACCGCCGAGGCGGCGCTGCGCATCGGTGAGAGTGCGGTGCAACTGAGCACGTATTCGTTGGCGGTGTGTGCCAATACCACCCAGTGCGCACCGCCGGCCGAGTCCACGGTCGTGACTGCTGCGGGGCTCAACTCGACATCCGGAGTTACATGGATCGCTGCCGGCAGCGGCTTCTACGGGGTACAGAACATCGGCACCACGCTCACCGCGGTGAACGTTCCGAGCAATACCTCGGCGACGCTCTACCGGGTCACGGCTGTCGGGATCGTCGGCAGTTCACGCAGTGTGGTGGAGAGTGTCTATGCGAAGTACTGAACGACGCTCTGGCTGGCGGTCGTGGCTGGCGGGGTTTCTTGTGGGGTTGTATCTGGCCGCGCCCGCGTATGCGTTCACGCCGTCGGATTCGCCATTGCTCAGTGCCGCCGCCGTACCGCCGAATGTCATCTTGCTGATCGACGACTCGGGCAGCATGAACAGCATCATTTACGCTGCGGGTTTTGATCCCACGGTCACTCGCACACCGGCCCGGCAGTGCAACGCGGTGCTCGGGTTGTGTCTGAGTTCGACGGCCATCACCGGTGATCCGGTGTTTCTGTCGAGCCTGCCGACCTCCGGCTGCTCCGGCGGTGCTTATGCGTTCTACAACAACAGCCTGGCGCCGCTGTGCCTTAAACTGCCGGACCCGGTCGGCGGCGGCAATACCCGGTATTACGGGGATTACATCGCTTACGTGGTCGGCCTCGCCATCAGCAACGGTACCCGCGACTTCACCACCGGGGCGATTCCCAACGACTACCGGATCAACGTCGCCCGCAACGTTTCCACTGCACTGGTGACCAGCAACCGTAATCTGCGTTTCGGCCTGTCGACATTCAACCCGGCCACCAGCAACAACCCGGGCAACGGCGGTTACATCGCCCGGTCCGTCAGCGACCTGGCACCGGTCAGCGGCAGCGTGACCCAGGCCCAGGCCGACAGTAACTACAACGCACTGATCTCGGCGATCAGCGGCCTGAGTGCCGTGGCCAATACACCCTTGGCGGAAACCTATTACGAAATCACCCGCTACATGCGCGGCATGACGCCGTACTACAACACCACGCCGAGCACCTACACCAGTCCGATCCAGTACCGCTGCCAGAAAAACTACGGGGTGGTGATCACCGACGGCCTGCCGACCTACGACCGCACGTTCCCCACCAATGACCCGCTGGGCGGCAGCCGATTACCGAACTGGGACGGCATCAACAATGACGGCAACAACCTCAACGGCGATAACGAGGGCGACACGCTGTACCTGGACGACATCGCCAAGTTCGCCTTCGACATCGACATGCGTTCGACCGGTGTCGATGCGGCCGGCAAGAGCTGGGGCTCGGCCGACTTTCCCAAACAGAACATGAACACTTACACCGTTGGCTTTACCGCCGACAACGATATGTTGTCGGACGCGGCGAACTACGGTCAGGGCAAGTATTACCAGGCCACCGACAGTGCCGGACTGAACACGGCGTTGTCTTCGGCATTGAGCGACATCACCTCCAAGGCCGGCTCCGGCGGCAGCGGGGTAACCAGCGCTACGACACTGGTGAGCGGCAGCAGCTATTTCCAGACCAGTTACGACCCCCGGGACTGGCGCGGTACCATCAAGTCCTTCGGCTTCACCTCGAGCGGGACGGTCAACACTTCGACGGTGCTGTGGACGACCGACACCGCCATCGTCCCCGGCGCCACGGCACCTACCTATCAATCGTGGAATACCTTGAGCAACGCGGCAGTGACACTGGCTTACGGCAACTTCTCTGCAGCACAGCAGACAACGCTCGGCCAGAGCCTGCCCTCCGGCATCAGTGGCAGCGACCTGGTGGAGTGGAGCAAGGGCACCAACAAGACCGGGCTCAAGGTTCGCAGCGTATTGCTGGGCGACATCATCAACTCGCCGCTGGTGCTGGCCTCACCCACGGACAAGACCGCCTCCGACCTGTCGGGCGACACCACCTACACCAGTTACCTGACCACCAAGGCTGCGAACATGAATGCGAATCTGGTGGTGAACGGCAACGACGGTTTCGTCAGCGTCATCAACCCGGCCAACGGCACCCGGCGTTACGCCTATATGCCGTCGAGCGTGCTGCCGTCGTTGCGATTGATTGCCGACCCCAACTACATCAACGGCGTCAGCCACAAGTTTCTGGTGGACGGGCAGGTCGGGGTCTATGACGCGCAGTTCGGCACGGCCTGGAAAACATTGGCCATTGGCGGCACCGGGGCCGGTGGCAAGACGTTCTATGCCTTGCAGCTGTTCGACGCCTCGGCGGGGAACATTCTCAATGCGCTGTGGGAAGTGAGTGCACCGGCCACTGCCAGCACTGCGAACGCTTTCAATGATCTGGGTTATGCCTACGCTCGTCCGGAAGTGGCACGCTTGGCCGATGGTCGCTGGGCGGCTTTCATCGCCAATGGCTACGGCAGCAACTCGGGGGTGGCGGCGTTGTATGTGCTGGATGTGCGCGACGGTTCACTGATCAAGAAAATCGTCATCGACAGTACTGAAACCACCAATGGACTGTCGTCGGTGAAGCTCAAGGTCAATTCGCAGAACGTGGTGCAGGCCGCGTACGGCGGTGATCTGAAGGGGCGCCTGTGGAAGTTCGACCTGAGCGCGACCACCACCGACAGCTGGGGCGTGGCATTTTCCGGCAAGCCGTTGTTCACCACGGCGGGCGGCACGACGCAACCGATCACGGCGCAGCCGCTGCTGGCGGACAATTCATTGGGGGGCAAACAGATTTTTGTCGGTACCGGCAAATTCAATGAAACCTCCGACAAGACCAACAAGGATCTGCAGGCGTTCTATTCGGTGTGGGATGCCGATGGCGGTTCGGGGCAACTGACGGTCAGCAGCCTGCAGGCCCAGGCCATCACCGGTGTGTTCTCGGGCAGTTCAGGGCAGTTCATTACCACGACCCAGAACGACACCACGTATCCGGCGGAAAAGGGCTGGTATCTGCCGCTGGTGTACAACAACGTATTGACCGGCGAGCGGGTGATCAATCAGGCGAGTCTGGTGCTGGGGCGTATCGTATTTACTACGGCCAGTGTCGATACCACTGACCCGTGCTCCAGCTTCGGTACCGGCAAACTGGTCGAACTCGATGCGTTCAGCGGTAAGATGCTCAACTATGCGGTGCTCGACACCAACGCCGACGGCGTGGTCGACACCAATGACACGATTTCCAGCGGTGTGGTGTTCAGTGGCGGCATTCCTACGCTGAACGCCATCGTCAACGGCGCATCGCGCAAGATCGTGAACGATTCCAGTGGCGGGATCACCACCCTGGTGGAAAAATCCGGCGGCGGCAGCCGTCGTATCATGTGGCGACAAATACAGTAAGCGAGAGTTGAGGCATGCGCAGATCCATCCGCGGGTTCACCCTGATCGAAATCATGATCGTGATTGCGATCATCGGGATCATCATCACCATTGCCGCACCGAGCTATACCGAATACCTGAAGAAGGGCCGCCGCGCCGAAGTGGCCTCGCTGCTGAACGAGCAGGCGCAGACCCTCGAACGCTTCTACACCCGCAACAATGTTTACACCGGTGTCACCGGGCTCAGCACGGGCAATGATTTCTACACCATCACCCCGACCATCGCTGACCAGACCTACCTGCTGACCGCGACCCGCAAGGCCGGCACGACCATGGCCGGCGACAAGTGCGGGGATTTCACCCTCACCAACACCGGTGTGCGCAGCATGATCAACGCGACTGCCGGGCTTGCCACCAAGGATTGCTGGGGCCGCTGAGCCGCTTTCATTCGGGTGCCTTTTGCGCCCACTGTCTTTTTTACGGTTGGAACAAACATGACCAGGCAACAGCAAGTGGTGATTGTCGGTGGCGGGGTGATTGGCCTGCTGACCGCGTACAACCTCGCCTCCGAAGTGCGCAGCGTGGTGCTGCTGGATCGATCGAACGTCGGCCAGGAGTCGTCCTGGGCCGGCGGCGGCATCGTTTCTCCGCTGTATCCATGGCGCTATAGCCCGGCGGTCACGGCGCTGGCGCACTGGTCGCAGGACTTTTATCCACAGCTGGGCGAGCGATTGTTTGCCGACACCGGCGTCGATCCTGAAGTCCATACCACCGGCCTGTACTGGCTGGATCTGGATGATGAGGCCGAAGCGCTGGCCTGGGCCGAGCGGGAAAACCGTCCGCTGCGGGCTGTGGATATCTCGGCGGCCCATGATGCGGTGCCGGTGCTTGGCGGTGGATTTTCCCGGGCGATCTACATGGCCGATGTGGCCAACGTACGCAACCCACGGCTGGTGAAGTCGTTGAAAGCGGCGTTGCAGGCATTGCCGAACGTGACGATTCACGAGCAGTGCGAGGTCAGCGGGTTTGTCCGTGAGGACGAGAAGGTTGTCGGTGTGCAAACGTCGAAAGGCGTGATCAACGGCGATCAGGTGGTGCTGACGGCGGGGGCGTGGAGCGGCGAGCTGCTCAAGACGCTGAATCTTTCGCTTCCGGTGGAACCGGTCAAAGGCCAGATGATTCTCTACAAGTGCGCGGCGGACTTTCTGCCGAGCATGGTGCTGGCCAAGGGGCGTTATGCGATTCCGCGTCGCGACGGGCATATCCTGATCGGCAGTACGCTGGAGCATGAGGGTTTCGACAAGACCCCGACCGAAAACGCTCTGGAAAGCCTCAAGGCCTCGGCCGTGGAGCTGCTGCCGGCGCTGGCGGATGCCGAAGTGGTGGGGCACTGGGCCGGGTTGCGTCCCGGCTCGCCGGAGGGCATTCCCTATATCGGGCGGGTGCCCGGGATTGATGGTTTGTGGCTCAACTGCGGGCATTACCGCAACGGACTGGTGCTGGCGCCTGCCTCCTGCCAGCTGTTTGCCGATGTGATGCTGGGGCGGGCGCCGATCATCGATCCGGCGCCGTATGCCCCGGCCGGGCGCATTTAATCCAGGCCGAGCTTCTTGAGCCTGTAGCGCATCGAACGGAATGACAGGTTCAACCGCTGGGCCGCAGCCGTACGGTTCCAGCGGGTTTCTTCCAGCGCCTGCAGGATCAGTTTGCGCTCGACGTTTTCCAGATAGTCTTCCAGGTTGTCGATCTGTGTGAGATCGGCAATGCCACCCTCGGCTGCGCAATTGCCTTCGCTCAGGCGCAGGTCGTCGGCCTCGATCGTGCGGTTTTCGCACAGCGTGTGCGCACGCTCGAGGACGTTCTCGAGCTCCCGTACATTTCCCGGAAAGCGGTAGTTCTTCAACGCCTCCAGCGCTTGTGGATGCAGGCGCGCCGCCGGCTGGCCAGTGCCGTGGGCCAGACGCTTGAGCACATGGCTGGCCAATGCCTCGATATCGTCACGACGTTCACGCAGGGACGGAACCCGCAGTTCGATCACGTTCAGCCGGTAATACAGATCCTGCCGAAAGCGTTCGGCGGCGACTTCCGCGTCCAGGTCCTTGTGGGTGGCACACTGAATGCGTACATCGACCACGGTTTCCTGTTGGCCGCCGACGCTGCGCACGGCTTTTTCCTGAATCGCCCGCAGCAACTTGACCTGCATCGACAGCGGCAAGTCCGCCACTTCATCGAGAAACAGCGTCCCGCCATGGGCGGCCTGGAACAGGCCCGGCTTATCGTCCACCGCACCCGTGAAACTGCCTTTGCGGTGACCGAAGAACTCGCTCTCCATCAATTCCGAAGGAATCGCCCCGCAATTCACCGGCACGAATGGTTGGCTGGCGCGCGGGCCTTGCTCGTGAATCAGCCGGGCGACCAGTTCCTTGCCGCTGCCGGACTCGCCGCTGATGTAGACCGGCGCCTGGCTGCGGGCCAGTTTGTCGATCTGTTTGCGCAGGTTGCGCATGGGTAACGAGTCACCGAGCAGGCGCCGGTCAATCGAGGTGCAGACGCCGCCGGTCGCCGGCATGCGCAATGCCGTGGCGACCAGCTCACGCAGTCGGGTGAGATCCACCGGTTTGGTAAGGAAATCGAAAGCCCCGGCTTTCAGGGCGTTGATCGCTGTTTCCAGGCTGCCATAGGCGGTGATCATCGCCACCGGCAATTGTGGGTAGCGTTGCTGGATGTGCTGCACCAGATCCAGTCCGGTGCCGTCCGGCAGGCGCATGTCGGTCAGGCACAGATCGAAGGTGTCGCGGTTCAGCAGCGACTGGGCTTCGCCGAGGTTGCGTGCGCTGAAGGTGTCGAGTTTCATCCGTCCCAGGGTGATTTCCAGGAGTTCGCGGATATCCGGTTCGTCGTCGACGATGAGGATTTTTTGCCGTGGGCTCGTGTTCAACTTTGTTTCCGTCCGTGAGCAAAGGTGATGCGAAAGCAGCCGCCGCCTTGGCGTGGTTTGAAGTCTAGGCGGGCCTGGTTGCTTTCGCACAGCTCACGGGACAGATAAAGCCCAAGGCCGGTGCCCTGGCTGCTGGTGGTGAAGAAGGGTTCGAACAGATGAGCCTGCTGATCCAGCGCCACGCCGGGGCCGTTGTCCTGGACTTCGAGCACGGCCAGCTGGCTCTCGGGGTCGATGAACAGCCGCAGCCAGACCTGCGCCGGATCGTGCAGCAGGGCGCTGTGCCGCCAGCCGTTGCGCAACAGATTGTCGAGAATTTGCGTCAGTTGACCCGGGTCCATCAGGGTCCGGAAATCCCCGGGTTCGATGTTCAGATGAATCCGTTGGTGCTCGCTGGCCTGTTCGCGGCTTTCCTCGACGAAGTGCTCGAGCCATGGCTCGAGATCCAGCCGTTGCGGCGCGCTCTGCTGGCGGCGGGACAGTTGCAGGACGTTTTCAATGACTCGGTTCATGCGCTGGGAGTGATCCTGGATGATCTGCGTCAGACGCCGATCCGCATCGTCGAGTTCCTCGGATTCCCGCAGCAACTGTGCGGCATGACTGATGGCACCCAGCGGGTTGCGGATCTCGTGGGCGATGCCGGCGGTCAGGCGCCCGAGCGCGGCGAGCTTCAGTTGCTGGGCCTGCTGGGCGATTTGCGCGAGGTCTTCGAGAAACACCAGGGTCTGGCGGTTCGGGCTCTGCTCCAGGGCGATGAAGCTCGGTTGCAGTTCCAGGCCGTTGGTGGCGATCTTCAGGCTCTGCGGGCGCAGGGTCGGGTTGTTCAGCCACAGGTTCAGGCGCTCGACCAGTGCGATCGAATATTCATCGATCAAATGACCTTCAAGGGGCGACTGCGCCAGCAGGGTCCGGGCGCTTTGGTTGGCCAGTTGCACCCGGCGTTGTTCGTCGAGGACCAGAATGCCGGTGCGCATGCGTTGCAGGATCAAGGCGTTGAGAGCTTCGAGGCTGACTACCTCGCTGGCCCGTTGTTCGGCGAGGGTCTCGCTGACTTCGAGGCGGCGGATCAGGCCTTGCACCAACAACGCTCCGGCAAAACACAGGGCGCCGAGGGTGCCCGCCTGCAGGTATTCGTTGGCGCTCAGGGGATGGCTAAAGCTCAGCAGGAAGCTGAGACCGACAATGCCGAGTGCGCCGATGGCCGCGATCAGCACGCCGATACGGCGTTTCAGCAGCGTATTGCTGATGGCTACCGAGACGATCAGCAAATTACCCACCGGGCTGGCCACGCCGCCGGCGGCGTAGAACAAGCCGCACAGCAGCAGGATGTCGACGAGAGCCAGGCCGAACAACTGGGCCGGACGGCGGATGTTCTCCAGGAACACCACCAGCAGGATATTCAGCACCAGGTACAACCAGCTGCCACTGCGCAGCAGTTCGTCGTCGGCCGACGTCAGCAGGCGGTTGTCCATGTTGCTGGAGATCAGCAGCACCAGGGTGATGCCGACGCTCAGACGGTAGAGGTGATAGAGGCGCAGCAGTCGCTGGGCCTGTTTGCGAGTGGCGTCGGTCGCCTCAGCGATCACTGGAACCGGGGCCTTGCTCGAGGTGAGCCTGGCTGCAATACCACTGTTGACGAAGGCTCAGCGCACGGTCGCGTGGCAGGTGCACACCACAATGGGCGCAACGCACCATCGGTGCGGCATCCTGTTCGCGGGGGGATTGCATGGGTGCGACAGGCGCCTTGAATTTGCGCCAGAGCCAGACGGCGGCAGCGATCAGGGCGATCCAGAAGAGTAGACGAAGCATGATGGGCGGCTTTTTGACTGATGATCCGGCAGTTTAGCCAAGGTCTTGGCGGGCGCACAGCTCAATAAAACGCGGCAATAAAAAGGGAGATCCGAAGATCTCCCTTTTTGGCATCACCGAAGTGATCAGTCGAACAGACCGAAGGTCAAGTAGCTGAAAATGGAGCGGTCGCTGTTGCTGGACTCCGGTTCCGGCGCTTCGATCACGTCGCCGTTTTCGTCTTTAGGCTTGAGCTCGTTCGGGATAGCGTCTTTCGCGTCCTGGAACTGCTTCTGTACGTCCTGGTTGGCGCGGGTCTCTCCCGGCGGCAGCGGTGGACGGGATTCGATCAGGCCCAGAGTGGCCTTGCTCAGCCACGAACGGTTGTCGGCTTCGGCGACCGACGGTACGAACTGACCGTCCTTCAGGCTCGGGTGGTTCGGGTAGTTCAGCTTCAGGGTTTCCAGGCTGGTAGCCGCCAGTTCGTCCAGGTGCAGACGCTGGTAGGCCTCGGTCATCACCGCCAGGCCGTCGCCGACCGATGGGGTTTCCTGGAAGTTTTCCACTACATAACGGCCACGGTTGGCGGCGGCGACATAGGCCTGACGGGTCAGGTAGTAGTCGGCCACGTGGATTTCGTAGGCTGCCAGCAGGTTGCGCAGGTAGATCATGCGCTGCTTGGCGTCCGGCGCGTAGCGGCTGTTCGGGTAGCGGCTGGTCAGCTGGGCGAACTCGTTGTAGGAGTCGCGGGCAGCGCCCGGGTCACGCTTGGTCATGTCCAGCGGCAGGAAGCGCGCCAGCAGGCCAACGTCCTGGTCGAACGAGGTCAGGCCCTTGAGGTAGTAGGCGTAATCGACGTTCGGGTGCTGTGGGTGCAGACGAATGAAGCGCTCGGCGGCGGACTTTGCAGCTTCCGGCTCAGAGTTCTTGTAGTTCGCATAAATCAGCTCGAGCTGTGCCTGATCTGCGTAGCGACCGAACGGATAGCGCGACTCCAGAGCCTTCAGCTTGGCGGTGGCACTGGTGTAACTGTTGTTGTCCAGGTCCTTTTGAGCCTGCTGGTACAGCTCGGTTTCGCTCAGGTTTTCGTCTACGACTTCCTTCGATGAGCAAGCAGCGGTCAATGCGAGGATGGCGATCAGCAGCAGGTGTTTCACTTGCATGGCGGCTTGCGTCCCTATGACGGCCGCTGTCTTGGGCGGGGCCGTCCTGTTATGATGAGCGCCCCGTTGAAAAGCCCCGGGGCAAAAGACGCCGTATTTAACCACAAGCGCGCAGCCGAAACCAAAGGCTGTAGCCGACGCCCAGTCCGAGCATGTCCGATAAAATTGAACTTCGCGCAGAGGTGCCGTCCGAATTGGGCGGCCAACGCCTCGATCAAGTCGCCGCCCAACTCTTCGCAGAGCACTCCCGCTCGCGCCTTTCCGCCTGGATCAAAGAAGGTCGCCTGACTGTGGACGGGGCGGTCATCCGCCCGCGCGACATCGTTCATGGCGGTGCCGTCCTTGAACTGACCGCCGAGCAGGAGGCCCAGGGTGAATGGGTCGCCCAGGACATCGAGCTCGATATCGTCTATGAAGACGACGACATCCTGGTGATCAACAAGCCTGCTGGCCTGGTGGTGCACCCGGCTGCCGGCCACGCCGATGGCACCTTGCTCAACGCCTTGCTGCACCACGTGCCGGACATCATCAATGTCCCGCGTGCCGGTATCGTGCATCGCCTGGACAAGGACACCACCGGTCTGATGGTGGTGGCCAAGACCATCCAGGCGCAGACCAAACTGGTTGCCCAGCTGCAAAGCCGCAGTGTCAGCCGGATCTACGAATGCATCGTGATCGGCGTGGTGACCGCCGGTGGCAAGATCAACGCCCCGATCGGTCGTCACGGCCAGCAGCGTCAGCGCATGGCAGTGATGGAAGGCGGCAAGCCTGCGGTCAGCCACTATCGTGTGCTGGAGCGTTTCCGTTCCCACACTCACGTACGGGTGAAGCTGGAAACCGGTCGTACCCACCAGATCCGCGTACACATGGCGCACATCAACTTCCCGTTGGTCGGCGATCCGGCGTACGGCGGTCGTTTCCGCATTCCGCCGGCGGCGAGCCAGACCATGGTCGAGTCGCTGAAACACTTCCCGCGTCAGGCTCTGCACGCGCGGTTCCTCGAACTGGATCACCCGACCACCGGTGAGCGCATGAGCTGGGAATCGCCGTTGCCGGAAGATCTGGTCTGGCTGCTGACCCTGCTCAAGCAGGATCGCGAGGCATTCGTCGGATGAACTGGCTGACGCCGGACTGGCCCGCGCCGGCCAGCGTCAAGGCCTGTGTCACCACCCGCGAGGGCGGCGTCAGCGAGGCGCCGTTCGACAGCCTCAATCTGGGCGATCATGTCGAGGATCGTCCTGAGGCCGTCGCCGAAAACCGTCGGCGACTGACCGATCACTTCTCTATAAAGCCTGCCTGGTTGCAGCAAGTGCACGGGATTGACGTGGCGCATGCGGATCCGTCCGTGGTGGCCACGGCGGATGCCAGCTGGACGGCAACACCGGGTATCGCTTGTGCGGCAATGACCGCCGATTGCCTGCCGGCGCTGTTCTGCGACCGTGCCGGTACTCGCGTGGCAGCGGCGCATGCCGGTTGGCGTGGGCTGGCGGCTGGTGTGCTGGAAGCCACCCTCGACAGTCTGGATGTACCTGCCGAAGACATTCTTGTATGGCTCGGCCCGGCCATCGGTCCGCAAGCCTTCGAAGTCGGCCCGGAAGTCCGGGAAGTCTTCATCAATCAATTGCCCGAAGCCGCGACAGCCTTTGTCCCGAGCCACAATGTCGGCAAGTACATGGCCGACATCTATAAGCTGGCGCGACTGCGTCTGGCGGTTCGTGGAGTCACAGCTGTTTATGGCGGCGGTTTCTGTACTGTCAGCGACCCTCGTTTCTTTTCCTACCGCCGTGCATCGCGCACCGGTCGCTTCGCCTCCCTCGTTTGGCTCACCCGCTAAACTGTCTGATCTGCATCAACTGTCCCACGCTTGAATCTTCCAGAATCGACCGCATCTATAGCGGTATCTGGCAGGTTTCTTTATTCAGGATGGTTTTTTAGGTCCGGCCTGCTCAAAAGGAAGGTGACCCATGCGTATAGACCGTTTAACCAGCAAATTACAGTTGGCGTTGTCCGATGCCCAATCCCTGGCTGTCGGCCACGATCATCCGGCCATCGAGCCGGCGCATTTGATGCAAGCCATGCTTGAACAGCAGGGTGGTTCGATCAAACCCCTGTTGATGCAGGTGGGCTTCGACGTCAACAGCTTGCGTAAAGAGCTGACCAAAGAGCTCGACCAATTACCGAAAATCCAGAACCCGACCGGCGACGTGAACATGTCGCAGGATCTGGCGCGTCTGCTCAACCAGGCCGACCGTCTGGCCCAGCAGAAGGGCGACCAGTTCATTTCCAGCGAGCTGGTACTGCTCGCGGCGATGGACGAGAACAGCAAGCTCGGCAAGTTGCTGCTCGGCCAGGGCGTGAGCAAGAAGGCGCTGGAAAATGCCATCAACAACCTGCGCGGTGGCGAGGCCGTCAACGACGCCAACCACGAAGAGTCGCGTCAGGCGCTGGATAAATACACCGTCGACCTGACCAAGCGTGCCGAAGACGGCAAGCTCGACCCGGTGATCGGCCGTGACGATGAAATCCGTCGCACCATTCAGGTCCTGCAGCGCCGGACCAAGAACAACCCGGTGCTGATCGGCGAGCCTGGCGTGGGTAAAACCGCGATTGCCGAAGGTCTGGCCCAGCGCATTATCAATGGAGAAGTGCCGGATGGCCTGCGCGGCAAGCGTCTGCTGTCCCTCGATATGGGGGCGCTGATTGCCGGCGCCAAATATCGCGGCGAGTTCGAAGAACGCCTGAAAGCGCTGCTCAACGAGCTGTCGAAGCAGGAAGGGCAGATCATTCTGTTCATCGACGAACTGCACACCATGGTCGGCGCCGGCAAGGGTGAGGGCTCGATGGACGCCGGCAACATGCTCAAACCGGCCCTGGCCCGTGGCGAGCTGCATTGCGTCGGTGCGACCACGCTCAATGAGTACCGCCAATATATAGAGAAGGACGCGGCCCTCGAGCGGCGCTTCCAGAAGGTGCTGGTGGACGAGCCGAGCGAAGAAGACACCATCGCGATCCTGCGTGGGCTCAAGGAGCGTTACGAGGTTCACCACAAAGTGGCGATCACCGACGGCGCGATCATCGCGGCGGCCAAACTCAGCCATCGTTACATCACTGACCGGCAGTTGCCGGACAAGGCGATCGACCTGATCGACGAAGCCGCCAGCCGCATCCGCATGGAGATCGACTCCAAGCCGGAAGTGCTGGATCGTCTGGAGCGGCGCCTGATTCAGTTGAAGGTGGAATCCCAGGCACTGAAGAAAGAAAGCGACGACGCGGCGAAGAAGCGCCTGGAGAAACTCCAGGAAGAAATCGACCGCCACGAGCGTGAGTATTCGGATCTGGAAGAAATCTGGAACTCGGAAAAAGCCGAGGTGCAGGGTTCTGCGCAGATTCAGCAGAAGATCGAACAATCCCGTCAGGAACTTGAAGCCGCGCGCCGTAAAGGCGACCTGAACCGCATGGCCGAGTTGCAGTACGGGGTGATCCCGGATCTGGAGCGCAGCCTGCAGATGGTCGACCAGCACGGCAAGAGCGAGAACCAGTTGCTGCGCAGCAAGGTGACCGAAGAGGAAATCGCCGAAGTCGTTTCGAAGTGGACCGGCATTCCCGTGTCGAAAATGCTCGAAGGCGAGCGCGACAAGCTGATGAAGATGGAAAGCCTGTTGCACCAGCGTGTGATCGGCCAGGACGAAGCCGTGGTTGCAGTGGCCAACGCGGTGCGGCGTTCCCGTGCAGGGTTGTCCGACCCGAACCGTCCGAGTGGCTCGTTCATGTTCCTCGGCCCGACCGGTGTCGGTAAAACCGAGCTGTGCAAGGCACTGGCCGAGTTCCTCTTTGATACGGAAGAGGCGATGGTGCGGATCGACATGTCCGAGTTCATGGAAAAACATTCCGTGGCACGGCTGATCGGTGCGCCACCAGGCTATGTCGGTTACGAAGAGGGCGGTTACCTGACCGAAGCGGTACGGCGCAAGCCTTACTCGGTGATCCTGCTGGACGAAGTCGAGAAGGCGCACCCGGATGTGTTCAATATCCTGCTGCAAGTGCTGGAGGATGGTCGCCTGACCGACAGCCACGGACGTACGGTGGATTTCCGCAATACCGTAGTCGTCATGACCTCCAACCTCGGTTCGATGCAGATCCAGGAGCTGGTGGGTGACCGTGAAGCGCAACGGGCAGCGGTGATGGATGCGATTTCCACCCACTTCCGTCCGGAGTTCATCAACCGGGTCGACGAAGTGGTGATCTTCGAGCCTCTGGCGCGGGATCAGATCGCGGGTATTACCGAAATCCAGCTGGGTCGTCTGCGCAGTCGTCTGGCCGAGCGCGAGCTGAAGCTGGAACTGAGTCCGGAGGCGATGGACAAGCTGATAGCCGTCGGTTACGACCCGGTCTATGGCGCACGGCCGCTGAAACGGGCGATCCAGCGCTGGATCGAGAACCCGCTGGCGCAGTTGATCCTGTCGGGACGCTTCCTGCCGGGCGAGACCGCGACCGGCGTCGTGGAGAACGACGAGATCACGTTCAACTGACAGCTTTGGGTGGTGAAGTAAGGAAGGCCTCGCAATGCGAGGCCTTTTTTTTCGTTAGGCTGTTGAACTCAAAGGAAAAGGCTTGTAAAGTGCGCCCCGCAGTCAGTCACCAACACGGTTTCAGCTCACTGGGCAGAAATCTGAAATAAGTTGCAAATCATTAACTTGAAAGCAATTTAGGGGGTTGACAGAGGTGTTCTAGGTTGTAGAATAGCGCGCCTCAGACACACGAACGCAGCGATGCGAAAACGATGTCGAGAAGCTGCAAGTTTCACCGTAGTAAATTGAAATATGTAGTTCCGTGATAGCTCAGTCGGTAGAGCAAATGACTGTTAATCATTGGGTCCCAGGTTCGAGTCCTGGTCACGGAGCCAATTTCAAGCCGGGGTATAGCGCAGTCCGGTAGCGCGCCTGCTTTGGGAGCAGGATGTCAGGAGTTCGAATCCCCTTACCCCGACCATATTAAAAATCCTCGTATCGAAAGATACGGGGATTTTTTTTGCCCTTCGCTCAAGTCATCGTACAACTTGCCGATAGCCCGCTAACGAAAGGGGCCTGCCATCGATCGCCCCTTGAATCCGGCCAATACAAGAAAAAGGGCGTTCGTCATGTTGCTTCGTCAGTTGAATATTGCTCCCCGTGCGGCCCTGGGCTTTGCCCTGATTGCGTTGCTGGTGGCGTTGCTTGGCGTGTTTGCCCTGGGGCAGATGTCGAGCATCCGCGAGAGCGAGGTCGCGGTGGAGAACCAATGGCTGCCGAGCATTCGTGGCGGCGACGAGATTCGCGAGATCATGCTGCGCATTCGCACCATTTCTCTGCGCATGGCGCTGGATCCTGATCCGAACAACGTTGCTGTTTACCGCAGCCAGATGGACACCCGCGACAAGGAACTGAGCGAGAAGATTGCCGCGTACGACCGTCTGGTGACTACTCCGGAAGGCCAGCAGTTGTACGATCAGTTCAAGAAAACCTTCGCGGCCTATCGCGCCGGCATCGCGCAATCGTTCGTCCTTGCCCAGCAAGGCAAACGCGACGAGCTGACCAAACTGCTGCTGGTCGACATGAAAACCGTGGTCGACGGCTCCGGCAAGCAACTCAATGACCTGGCGGATCTGTTCGCCAAACAGGTCGCGGCAGAGAGCAGTAACTCCGCCGCCCACTACGAAACCTCGCGCACCATCGTCAGCCTGTTCATCGTACTGGCGGCGTTGGCGACTGTTGCTCTGGCGATGTTGCTTACCCGCAGCATCGTTCGCCCATTGAGCACCGCCGTCAGCGCAGCAGAAAGTGTTGCGAAAGGGGATTTGACCCGACCGATCGAGACAGAGGGCAACGACGAAGTCAGCCGATTGCTCAAGGCGCTGGCGACCATGCAACAGAACCTGCGCGAAACCCTGCAAGGCATCAACGGTTCTGCCACGCAACTGGCGACTGCCGCCGACGAACTCAACGCGGTCACGCTCGACAGCACCCAGGGCCTGCAACAACAGAACAACGAAATCGAACAGGCCGCCACCGCCGTCAACGAGATGACCACGGCGGTCGAGGAAGTCGCACGCAATGCGGTGTCGACCTCCGACGCGACACGCCAGTCCAGCGAATCGGCGCATCTGGGGCAAGAGCGGGTCAGTGAAACCGCCAGCGCCATCAACGCCCTGGCCAGCGACGTGCAGCACACTGGCGAACTGGTGCAATCACTGGCCAACCAGTCCCAAGACATCGGCAAGGTGCTGGACGTGATCCGCGCGATTGCCGAACAGACCAACCTGCTGGCGCTCAACGCCGCCATCGAGGCTGCACGGGCCGGGGAGAGTGGACGCGGGTTTGCCGTGGTCGCCGACGAAGTCCGGGCGCTGGCTTATCGCACGCAGCAATCGACCCAGGAAATCGAGCAGATGGTGCAGGGTATGCGCAACGGTTCGAGCCTGGCGTTGGAGTCGATGCAGGCCAGTGCCTCACGGGCGTCCACCACGCTGGTACTGGCCGAGCGGGCCGGCGAGGCCCTGCAAACCATCACCGCGTCGGTGCATGAGATCCATGAACGCAATCTGGTCATCGCCAGCGCCGCCGAAGAGCAGGCGCAAGTGGCGCGGGAAGTGGATCGCAATCTGGTGAACATCCGCGACCTGTCGGTACGTTCGGCGGCCGGTGCCGACCAGACCAGCGCGTCCAGCCATGAGCTGTCGAAACTCGCCAATGCATTGCAGGGCATGGTGCGGCGCTTCCAGCTGTAATCCCGGCAGACATAAAAAAGCCGCGCTTCTCGTGAGAGACAGCGCGGCTTTTTTGTCGGGGCTGTTTTGCCGGGACGGACTGAATATCAGGCACCGTCACGCTCTTTCAAGTGTTCGAACAAGCCTTTGGGCATTTTCTTGCCGTTGGCTTCGTAGTTGGCTTTGACGTTGTCGTAAGCCTCTTGCTCGTCGATGAAGCCATCGTGGTTGGTGTCGATCTTGTCGAAGTCGGAGTGCGGCGCGACCTTCAGGAATTCGGCGCGGGAGACTTTGCCATCACCATCGGTGTCGGTTTTGGCCATCGACGCATCGCCGCATTTGCCTTCACCGCATTTGCCTTCCGGGGTCTTCACCGAGGTTTCGGCCGAGGCGACCATGTAGCCCTGGGCCAGCGGTTGCGCGGCGAACACCGAGCCGGACAGCATCAGGCCGCCGGCCAGTACGGCACCGACCAGGCCAAGGGAGGTTTTGCCAGTTTTCGAAGTGCGGGTCATTTCATTCTCCTTCGGTTGCGCTGCGCAACCACACGTTAAGGGCGATCAGCCGGAGCAGGTGCGCTCGGGTGTGGCCATTAAGCGGTGGCGGTGTATCGCGTCTGTGTCGAGGAGCGTGGGCGTTTGTAAGCGAAGGTGGGGAAAGCGGGGGTAGATACAGTAGAAGACAAAACGCCGTGGGGGCGAGCTAGCCCGCCCCCACGGTTTTTTACATCAGTGCAGCTTCAGGCGTGGCTCGGTGCCGCGTCCGATCTTGCTGCCCAGCATCAGCATCGCCGTGCGGAACGGGCCGTACAGCGCCATCTGGTGCATGCGGTACAGCGAAACGTAGAACATCCGCGCCAGCCAGCCTTCGAGCATCACGGTGCCGGTCAGGTTGCCCATCAAGTTACCCACAGCCGAAAAACGCGACAGCGAAATCAGCGAGCCGTAGTCGGTGTACTTGTACTCCGGCAGGGTCTTGCCTTCGATCCGCAGTTTCAGCGACTTGGCCAGCAACGATGCCTGCTGGTGCGCGGCCTGGGCCCGTGGCGGCACGTTGCGATCCGAACCCGGTTGCGGACAGGCGGCGCAATCACCGAAGGCGAAAATGTTTTCGTCGCGGGTGGTCTGCAGCGTCGGCAGCACTTGCAGCTGGTTGATGCGGTTGGTTTCCAGGCCATCGATGTCCTTGAGGAAACCCGGCGCACGGATCCCGGCGGCCCAGACTTTCAGGCTGGCCTTGATCTCGTTGCCATCGGCAGTGATCAGGCTGTCGGCGGTGACCTGGCTGACCGAGGCGTTGGTCATCACGTTGACCCCGAGTTTCTCCAGTGTCTTGTGTACCGGCCCGCTGATGCGTTCCGGCAGCGCCGGCAGCACCCGTGGCCCGGCTTCGATCAGGGTGATGTGCATGTTTTCCGGTTTGATCCGGTCCAGACCATAGGCCGCCAGTTCATGGGCGGCGTTGTGCAGCTCGGCCGCCAGTTCGACGCCCGTGGCGCCGGCGCCGACGATGGCCACGCTGATCTGCTGGACCACGTCGGTCTGCCCGGCGTGAGCACGCAGGTAGTGATTGAGCAATTGCTGATGGAAACGCTCGGCCTGTTTGCGGGTGTCGAGGAACAGGCAGTGCTGCGCCGCGCCCTGGGTGCCGAAATCGTTGGTGGTGCTGCCGACCGCGATCACCAGCGAGTCGTAGGGCACTTCCCGCGCGGGGACCAGTTCCACGCCGTTTTCGTCGTAGGTGGCGGCGAGCTGGATCTTCTTCTGCTCACGATCGAGCCCGCTCATGCGCCCCAGCTGGAACTCGAAGTGGTTCCATTTGGCCTGGGCAACATAGTTGAGTTCGTCTTCGGAAGAGTTCAGCGATCCGGCGGCCACTTCGTGCAACAGCGGTTTCCAGATGTGCGTCAGGTTCGCGTCGACCAGCATGATGCTGGCGGTGCCGCGCTTGCCCAGAGTCTTACCCAGACGGGTAGCCAGCTCCAGACCGCCGGCGCCGCCGCCGACAATGACAATACGATGGGACATGGTTATAGCTCGCAAGGTTTTTAAAGGAAATCGTTGTCGTCGTAACCCAAGCGAGCGCGATGCAGCTCATAGCGTCAGGTAACTGATAAATCGGCTCAACAGGCCCAGACCGATGGTCGCTGCCAGTACCACCACCAGGAGCATCCACGGCCGGAATGGCCGGCGCTCGACACGGTGCTGGGACAACTGCAGGTACTCTTCGACATGCTTCTGGTCTTCGGGGTTCAGGCGGCTGGTCATATGAGGCCTCGTCAGGGATAGACGTTGCTGAATGCGCAGACGTTACAGCGGTTTGTCTGCGAGCGTTGAACGGCGCATGTCATCCGGGCGAATGATTGCGCTTTTGTAACATCCGGCCAGTGTTTGCGCCATCCTGCTTAGGGCTTACAGGCTGATCCCGACATCGAACAGAATGCTGCGACCCAGGTTGCTGCGCAGGAAGTCCGGTGCATCGGGGTGAGCGAACAGCACGCGGGCGAACGTCGGCCCGACCAGTGACAGCGAGCGCCAGCCCTGACGCAGATATTCGGTGGGCGGTGGAAAGTGGCTGTTGAGGTCGAGCACTTCGCGCTTGAGGCTGGCGAAGGCGATGATGTCCAGCTCGCCCAGATCCATGCCGCGTTCCTTGTAGTTGTGCGCTTTCTTGCGCAGGGTCGGCGCCAGCCTCAGCAGGAATTCGTTGGCCGGAATTCGTCGCGGCTTGGCCTCGCGGCGTACCAGTTGGCTCAGGGAAAACGCACTGCGCCGACGTTGCAGCTCGTCGCGCCATTCATCGTTGAGCCGGCGGCCTTCGTCGAGGACGAAAAACACCTCGAAGTTGGCATCGCGAAACAACACGTCCGGCGGCTCACCGGCCGGGGCGAATTCGTCGGCGCGATACGGAATATTCAAGCCTTGCAGCAGGCGCTGGCAGACCCAACGCTCACGCTCCCATTTGCGGGCATTGGACAGGAACGCGTTGGCCTGCTCGGCCGCGATGGTCAGCAGGCGTAAATAATCTGAGTCATCCATAGGCCCAAGCTTAGCGTTCAATTGCGACAAGCAGAAAGCTTTGCATCGGCAGATTCACCCGGGTGGCGGTGTAGACTTCGACACAGGAGCGCCAATCAAGGGAGTCTGCGGTGCGAATGAAGGTGATGGGATCATGATCGGTGCAGAACTGCTGTCATCGACGAGTCTGACCCTCGGCTGGCTGATTTACCTGCCGGTGCTGCTCTGGGCGATCTGCCGGGCACCGTGGGTTGAATTGTTCAGCGACAGCCGTCGTCAGCACTTGCTGTTCGGCACCGTGTTCGCGCTGTTTCTGTTGTGGATGGTGCGCAGGGATTTCGACACGGGCGTGTCGTATCACTTCATCGGCATGACGGCCGTGACCTTGCTGCTCGACTGGCCGCTGGCGATTGTCGGCGGGCTGGTGGCGCAGATCGGGCTGGTTCTGCTGGGGCGCCAGGATCTGGTGGCGGTCGGGGTCAACGGCGCGTTGCTGATCCTGCTGCCGGTGCTGATCACCGAGGGCGTGGCGATTCTGGTCGAGCGGGCGCAACCACGTAATCCGTTCGTGTATATCTTCTGCTCGGGTTTCTTCGCGGCGGCCTTGTCGGCGCTGTCATGTCTGATTCTGAGCCTGACCTTGCTCTGGTACGACGGCCTGTTCGCGATGCCCGAATGGCTGGAAGATTTCATCGGTTATCTGTGGCTGCTGATCTTTCCGGAAGCGTTCATCAACGGCATGGTGATCAGTGCGCTGGTGGTGTTCTGCCCGGAATGGCTGGAGACCTTCAACCGCACCCGCTACCTTTCGGCGCCCTGGAAGGACGACGATCCCAAGTCTTGATCCACATCAAATCCACCCCGCGCGCGGCATTTCATGCTCGGCCAAATCCCTTCAGGAGCAGCGGCATGAGCGTTTACGAGTGGGCGAGGCAGGAAACCCGGCAGAGTCTGGAGATGGCGCAGGAGGTGGGATTCGATCCGGGCCTGAGCCTGCGGGCCTTGCTCAGTGCGGTGGTGCAGCAGAGCAAGGCGGTGCGCAACGCCGAAGACCTGGCCGACGAGTTGCGCTTTCTGGCAGAAAACCTCGACGACAATCAGGACTACGGCTTCATGCGGCCCTGAGCGGGATCAGTGGCGCGGGTCGAAGTCGCCGGAAAACAGTTCGTCCTCGGCATCCGGGGCCACCGGAATCTTGTGTTCTTCCGACGCCCAGGCGCCGAGGTCGATCAGTTTGCAGCGGTCCGAGCAGAACGGCCGGAATTTGTTTGCGGGGGTGAATTCCACCGGGGCGCCGCAGGTCGGGCAATTAACGGTTGGGGTCTGGCTCATGACTGGCCTCCGGATAAAGTCAGGTAAAAGTGATGCAGGCGCTCGACTTCGCTGTGCAGCCAGGCGAGGTCGCGGTCGTTGACCACCACGTCGTCGGCACGGCTGACGCGGTCTTCGCGGCTGGACTGGGCCTTGAGGATCGCCTGGACCTGCTGTTCGCTGGTCTGGTCACGCTGCAAGGTGCGTTCGATCTGCAATTGTTGCGGGGCGTCGATCACCAGGATTCGCTGGGTCATCGCGTATTGACCGGATTCGATCAGCAGCGGCGAGACCAGAATCGCGTAAGGCGATTGTGCCAGCGCCAGGTGATGGGCGATTTCCTCGGCGATCAGCGGATGCAGCAGCGCTTCGAGCCAGCGGCGTTGCTCCGGCACTTCAAAGATCAGCTTGCGGAGCGCCGCGCGATCCAGCGTGCCGTCGGCCTGCAGGACATCGGGGCCGAAGTGCTCGGCAATTTTTGCCAGCGCCGGACGCCCCGGCTCAACCACCCAGCGCGCTGCATGATCGGCGTCCACCACATGGACACCAAGATCGATGAAGTGCTGGGCGGCAGCGCTTTTGCCGCTGCCGATGCCGCCGGTCAGGCCGAGAATCCAGGATTTTTCCACAGGGGTATTCATTTCAAACCGACAAACTGCCAATAGAAGCCGGTTATTTGACCACCCCAGAGCAAGGCAATCCAGCCGGCAATTGCCAGATAGGGTCCGAAGGGGATTGGCGTCGAGGTTTTCCGGTCGCGCAGCTTGAGCAGAATCACCCCGAGCACGGCGCCCACCAGCGAGGACAAGAGGATGGTCAGCGGCAGAATCTGCCAGCCTCCCCAGGCCCCCAGCAGTGCCAGTAGCTTGAAATCGCCGTGACCGATGCCGTCCTTGCCGGTGAGCAGCTTGAACAGCCAGAACACCGACCATAGCGTCATGTAGCCGGCCACCGCGCCCCACATCGCATCGTGCAGCGAAACGAACAGGCCGAAGCTGTTGACAATCAATCCCAGCCACAGCAGCGGCAGCACCAGCACATCGGGTAACAGCTGATGCTCGGTGTCGATCAGGCTCATCGCCAGCAAGCCCCAGGTCAGCACAATCAACAGGCATGCCGGCCAGCCGAAGCCCAAGTGCCAGGCGATGAATGCCGAGAGCAGGCCGCAGGCCAGTTCGGTCAGTGGATAACGCTTGCTGATCGGCGCCGAGCAGGACGAGCAGCGCCCGCGCAAAAACAGGTAGCTGAGCAGCGGGATGTTTTCCCACGCACGAATGCGGTGGGCGCAATGCGGGCATTGCGAGTGCGGCAACATCAGGTTGTAGACCGGCAATGGCGTTTCGACGGGCAGCCCGAGCACGTCGTGGGCCTGCTGGCGCCATTCGCGCTCGAGCATCTTCGGCAGACGCCAGATCACCACATTGAGGAAGCTGCCGACCACCAGCCCGAGTATCAGAGCGGTAAAGACAAAGGCCAGTGGATAGAGGGCGAAGAGTTCGTCGATGGGCATGTCAGATCGCTGAGCCGAGTTGGAAGATCGGCAGGTACATGGCCACGACCAGCCCGCCGACGATCACCCCGAGTACCACCATGACGAAAGGCTCCATCAGGCTGGTGAGGTTGTCGACCATGTTATCCACTTCTTCCTCGTAGAACCCGGCCACCTTGTCGAGCATGTCGTCCAGGGCGCCGGATTCTTCGCCGATCGCGGTCATCTGCACGGCCATGTTCGGAAAGATCCCGCTGGTGCGCATCGAGAAATTAAGCTGCATACCGGTGGCCACGTCCTGACGAATGCGCAGCACCGCACGCTTGAACACCACGTTGCCGGTGGCTCCGGCGACCGAGTCCAGCGCTTCGACCAGCGGCACGCCGGCGGCAAACGTGGTCGACAGGGTCCGGGCAAAACGGGCGACCGCGGACTTGTACATCATGGTGCCCACCAGTGGCAGTTTCAGCAGCCAGGCATCGCGTCGGTCGCGCAGGGCCTGTGATTTCTTCAGCGCATGGCGGGTGCCGAAGAACGCCACGATCAGCACACCCAGAATCGCCCACCACCATTGCTGCATGAACTCCGACAGGCCGATGACCATCAGGGTGAACGCCGGCAGTTCGGCACCGAAGCCGGAAAACACCGACTGGAACTGCGGCACCACTTTTACCAGCAGAATGCCGGTGACGACCGCCGCCACCAGAATCACGGCGGTGGGGTAGGTCATGGCTTTCTTGATCTTGGCCTTGAGGCTTTCGCTCTTCTCCTTGTAGGTTGCGACGCGTTCGAGCAGGGTGTCGAGAGCACCGGACTGCTCGCCGGCATCCACCAGGTTGCAGTACAACTCGTCGAAGTATTGCGGCTTCTTGCGCAGGGCTGCGGCGAAGCTGTTACCGGCGGCGACTTCCTGCTTCACCTCGTCCACCAGTTTGCGCATCGCCGGGTTCTCGAAGCCTTCGCCGATGATGTCGAATGACTGCAGCAACGGCACGCCGGCCTTCATCATGGTCGCCATCTGCCGGGTAAACAGGGCGATATCCAGCGGCTTGATGCGTTTACCGAAATTCAGCAACGACGCGGATTTCTTGCGCACCTTGCCGGGGTTGATGCCCTGCTTGCGCAACTGGGCCTTGATCAGCGCGGGGTTTTGCCCGCTCAGTTCGCCGCTGATCCGGCTGCCTTTCTTGTCGGTGCCTTCCCAGGCGTAGACGCTGATTTTCGCTGCCTTGACGGCCATGTTCAGTCCTTGGTGACCCGGTTGATTTCTTCAAGGCTGGTGATGCCTTGCATGGCTTTGATCAGGCCCGAGGTGCGCAGGTCGTTGAAGCCGTCCAGGCGCATCTGGCTGTCGATTTCCAGTGAGTTGCCCTCGGCCATGATCAGCCGCTGCAGTTCGGGCGTGTTCCTGACCACTTCATAGATGCCGGTGCGGCCCTTGTAACCGCCGTTGCATTGATCGCAACCGACGGGCTCATAGATCGTGAAACTGCCGATGCGTTCCTCGGGAAAGCCTTCCTTGAGCAGGGTTTCGCGGGGAATCTCGATGGGCTTCTTGCAGTGGCTGCAGAGTTTGCGCGCCAGACGCTGGGCGATGATCAGGCTGACCGAGGTGGCGATGTTGAAGCCGGGAATGCCCATGTTGTGCAAACGGGTCAGCGTTTCCGCTGCGCTGTTGGTGTGCAGCGTGGACAGTACCAGGTGACCGGTCTGCGCCGCCTTGATGGCGATTTCCGCCGTCTCCAGATCGCGGATCTCGCCGACCATGATCACATCCGGATCCTGACGCAGGAACGAGCGCAGCGCCTGGGCGAAGTCCAGTCCCTGCTTCGGGTTGACGTTGACCTGGTTGATGCCCTCCATGTTGATCTCCACCGGGTCCTCGGCGGTGGAGATGTTGATGTCGACGGTATTGAGGATGTTCAGCCCGGTGTACAGCGACACAGTCTTGCCCGACCCGGTGGGGCCGGTGACCAGGATCATGCCTTGCGGCTGCTTCAGGGCGGCCAGGTACAGCTCTTTCTGCTCCGGCTCGTAGCCGAGGGCGTCGATGCCGATCTGCGCGCTGGACGGGTCGAGAATCCGGATCACCACTTTCTCGCCCCACAGCGTCGGCAGGGTGTTGACCCGGAAGTCGATCGACTTGGTTTTCGACAGGCGCATCTTCAGGCGTCCGTCCTGGGGTTTTCGGCGTTCCGAGATGTCGAGGCTGGCCATGACCTTCAGCCGGGCGGCGATGCGTCCGGCCAGTTGAATCGGCGGTTTGGCCACTTCGCGCAGGATGCCGTCGGTACGCACCCGCACCCGGTAGTTTTTTTCGTAGGGTTCGAAGTGCAGGTCGGAAGAGCCGCTCTTGATCGCATCCAGCAGCATCTTGTGGACGAAGCGCACCACCGGCGCGTCGTCGGCGTCCAGTCCGCCGATGGCGTCCTGCTTGCTGTCATCGACGGATTCGACGTCCAGCCCGTCGAGGTCGACATCGGCCATGTCTTCCAGGCCGGAGGCGTGGGTGTCGAAGAATTTCTCGATGGCGTCGGTGAGCTTGTCGTCCTCCACCAGGATGGCTTCGGTGGTCAGCCCGGTGCTGAACTGGATGTCGTTGATCGCCTGGTGATTGCTCGGGTCGGAGATCCCCACAAACAGTTTGTTGCCGCGTCGCCACAGGGGCAGGGCATGGTGCTGGCGAACCAGTTTTTCGCTGACCAGGCCCTTGGGCTGGGTTTCCTTGTCCAGGCAGTTGAGGTCGAGGAACGCCATGCCGAAATGCTCCGAGGCGATTTCGGCGACCTGCGAACTCTTCACCAGTTTGTTCTGTACCAGATAGCTGACCAGCGACAGGCGATTGCGCTGGGCTTGCTGCCAGGCTTGTTGGGCGCTTTTTTCCGTGAGCAGTTCGGCCTGTACCAATTGCTTGGCCAGACCGCTCAGAGCGATGTCATTCATGGGAATCCCGGATGCAGACAGTTCATGACTTATAGCCTAGTCAAGTGACAGCGCCAAACCGCCTCGGTGCAGGTGACAAAAAGTGTCAGATAGTGCGGTTACAGGTTGTAGGAAACACCGCGATAGCGTGATCGCGCCCAGCCTGCGCGGGTGCGGGCGCTTTGGCACGGGCTGTGCTGAGTCCTGTTCAGATCATGAGATTCCGACTCATGCATGGAGCGTGTCTATGAAGAAACAACAAGGTTTCACTCTGATCGAGCTGCTGATCGTCGTGGCGATCATCGGCATCCTGGCCACCATTGCACTGCCGCAATACACGAAGTATCAGGCACGGTCCAAGGTGACGGCGGGGCTGGCGGAAATCAGCGCGCTGAAAGTGCCGTTCGAGGACACCATCAATCAAGGTACTGACCCGAACAGTACGCTGGTGACCGGTTCCGCAGCTTATGTAACGACCAACTGCGGCACTGTCAGCGTATCGGGTACTGCGAACACCGGGGCAGGCACCATCGTTTGCACCATCGCGAATGCACCGGCGCCTGTGCTGGGCAAAACCATTACGCTGACCCGTACCGGCGGCGCCACCGGTAACGTGGCCGGTGTCTGGAGCTGCGCTTCGACAGTCAACCCTGACTACGCCCCCAAAGGTTGCCCTGGCAGCGGTACTTGATTGCTTGATCCCTGCTCATCAAATGCCCCGCTTTGCGGGGCATTTTCTTTTGCGCGGTGCTTCACAAAAAGCTTCAATCTTTTCAGCGTGTTAGGAACTTTCCCAAAAGCCGCAAGTTGCATGTAGATAATTCAGGGGTCATGCAATTTGCATGATTCCGAGAATTTTCCATTTTATTAACTTATTGATTTATAAGGATTTATTGTATTTTCAAAAGTTGGCACAGCGTTCGCAATATCTCCGGTAACCCTGCTGACAAGACACGCAGCAGACTTTCCAGAAAAACAGGAGTTACTCGTATGAAGAAGTTCGCTATCACTGCCGCTGCTGCTACCGCGCTGACCCTGACCATGGCCACCGGCGCATTCGCACAATCCACCCAGGCGACCCAGGCTCCAATGACTCTGGCTGCCGGTGAAATGACCAAGGCGAAAGAAGCCACTTCCGACACCTGGATCACCACCAAAGTCAAAAGCGACCTGGTGACCGAAAAAGGCATTCCAGGCACTGACATCAAAGTAGAAACCAACAAAGGCGTCGTGTCTCTGTCCTCCACTGTTGCAGTGACAGAAGCACAGAAAAAAATGGCCGTAGACATCACCAAGAAAATCAAAGGCGTCAAAGCGGTCTCCGCTGACGGCCTGAAAGCCGAGTAAGGCAAGACTTCTCGCCTGGACCGGGAGAAGACGCGACAGGCGGGCCGAGCAATACGTCTGCCGCCCTTTAGAGTTCATGCGACCGGCCACACGGAATGTGGCCATTACAGGCCCCGACATTCGTGTCGGGGCCTGTTCTATTTCAAGGGCTGGAAAAGTGCAGAGAAGTCAGTCGCCGCGCTTGCTGTTGATCTGCCGCAGGCGATTGCCTTCGAAGCGCAGGTATTGATACATGCCGTTGCTCGGGCCGTAGGTCCATTCCTCGACCTGAAACTCTTCACGGCGATTGGCGCTGCGCTTGTAGCCCAGCACGTCGCGGCTGACAGGTTCACCGCATTTCTGCAGCACCTCGCTGGCGCGGTCACCGAGGCTGACCAACTGGCTGCCACAGCGCAGGGTATCGGATGCCGAAGCCTGGCTGGCGACGAGCGCCAGCGCGATTGCGGCCAGCCATTGACTGTTCATTACTCGGCGTCCAGATGCATTTGTGTCACCACGCGACCGTCGCTTTCCGCTTCACCAAGATTGGCGTCGATGAAGTACACGCGGTCGTCGGCCAGTTGGCCCTTGTCCACCAGGTAATCCTTGATGCTGCTGGCACGGTCCTGACCGAGCTGGCGCAACAGCACATCGCTGGAGCTCCAGAACTTGATCACATCGGCGCGCATTTTCGCCGTGCGTTCTTCCTTGCCCAGATCCTTCCATTCAGCCGGTGGCTGGGTTTTCAGACGGGTGCGGTAGATACCTTCAAGCAGCGGACCTTTTTCGTTGTCCGGTACCTGGATCAGCGAGGCCTGGGCCGGCACCTTGTCGCCACGGCGCTGGAGCATCTTGTAGTAGTTGTACTGGTATTCGCGTTCCAGGCGCTGCTCGGCAAGCAACGGGCCGTCGCTGCTTTGTGCAGCAGTGCCTTCGATTTCCAGACGCAGGGCCGGACGCTCCTTCAGGGCCTGGGACAATTTGACCAGCGCCGCTTCGGCATCCTTGTTCAGTTCGCTGGAACCTGGTGCGAAGGACACGGTGCCCAGATCTTCCGATCCGCCACCACTGACCAGACCGCCAATCAGCTTGAACGGTGCGGCGGCGGCTTTGACGATCAGGTTGCGCAGGGTCTGCCAGACAATCGGCATCACGCTGAATTGCGGGTTGTTGAGGTCGCCGGTGACCGGCAGCTCGATGGAAATCTTGCCGTCCACGTCCTTGAGCAGAGCAATCGCCAGTTTCAGCGGCAGGCTCACGGCATCCGGGCTGTCGACCTTCTCGCCCAGTTGCAGTTGCTCGACCACCACTTTGTTCTCGGCCTTGAGCTGGCCCTTGGTAATCAGGTAGTGCAGGTCGAGATTGAGCCGGCCCTTGCGGATCCGGTAACCGGCAAACTTGCCGGAGTAGGGAGTCAGGGTGGTCAGCTCGACCCGTTTGAAACTGGTGGCGATGTCGAGGCTGGCCATCGGGTCGAACGGGTTGACCGCGCCTTTGATGGTCACCGGCGCATAACGATCGACCTTGCCCTTGACGTCGACGCTGGCCGGTTTCGCCTGACGACTGTCGATGGTGCCGATCTGGCCGTTGAGCTGCTGGATCGCGGTGGCGAAGTTCGGCGTCAGGCTGAAGTCGGCGAAGTTGGCCGAGCCGTCATTGATCACGATGCCGCCGATGTGAATGCCCAGCGGTTTCGAGTTACTGGCGGGTTTGGCCGCTGTGGTTTTCGTTCCGGAATCGGCAGGTTGAGGGATCAGCAAATCATCGATGTTGGTGGTGCGGTCATCGTTGATCATGAAGCGCGCATACGGCTGGAACAGGTTGATCCTGTCGATCGACAGGCTGTCACCGTGCTGATAATTCAGGCCTTCGACCACCACCTGCTGCCACTTGAGGAAGTCCCGGGTCTTCAGGGTGTCGAGGGTGTGCAACTGATCGACCTGAGCGCGACCGGTGACGCTGAGTGCCAGCGGCTCGGTACTTTTCAGGTTCACTTTCAGGTCGCTGCCGAGCATGCCGCTGCGCAGTTCCAGACGAATGAACGGGTTGATGTAGGACTGGGCGACGCGCAGGTCGATGTCCTGGGTCTTCACGTTGAGCTGGGCGTTGACCGGCGCCAGGTTGACCACGCCGTCGGCGTTGATCTTGCCTTGCTTGCCCAGGCCAGCGTCGAGTTTGACGTTGAAGGGGGAGCCGTTGAGGCTGTCGAAATTCTGCAGATCGACGTTCAGCGGCGTGACATCCAGCGTGACCTCGGGCTTTGCCGAGCGGTCCGCCAGGTGCACTTTGTAGTCACGCAGTTGCACGTCCTTGAGCAGCACTTGCCATGGCTTGCCCGGCGCGGCCGGTTCCGTTTTCGGCGAGTCGGCGGCGGCCGGAGTGCTTTTCGGTTCAGCCGCTGCTTTGGCGGCAGGTTTGGACGGCTGGCTGGCGAACAGTTTCTGCCAGTCCAGTTGCCCGTCCGCTTCGAGGGCGGCCCAGGTTTCGAGTTTCTGGCTGCGGATCTTGCCGACCACCACTTGCTGCTTGGCCAGGTCCACGGTGGTTTCGCTGACGTCGAGGCGGTCGAGTTTTGCCAGCGGACGTCCGTCCGGTGCCTTGATCGCAAACGGCGCAACGCTGACCGCCACGTTGCTCAACAACAGTTCGGTTTCCTTGGACAGGTTGAGCTTGTAGTCGGTACTCAGGCTGACCACGCCGTTTTCCAGCACCAGCGGCACGGCGTCGCGCACGTAGGGCCAGAACGCCTTCATCTGGCCATCGGTGACCTTGAGCGTGCCTTCGGAGGCAATCGGGATCAGGCTGAAATTGCCTTTCCAGTCGATCTGCCCACCAGCCGGGCCGATGGCGACCAGGGTCATGTCGGCGTTGTCTTCAGGCAGGGTGCTGAGGTTGTTCAGTTCGAAATCGAGTTTGTCGTAGAGGAATTCGATCGGCTCGCTCGGGCGTGCATCCTCGAAATGCACGTTGCCACCGGCCAGTTTGATCCGGTCGATACGCAGCGGAAACGGCTTGGCATTCGGATCGGCCGGCGTCGGTTCGCTGGCCGGCAGTTTGAACAGTCCGAGCAGATTGAGTTTGCCGTCCTTGGCGAACAGGATTTCGGTCTTCGGTTTGTCCAGTTCGATGTCGGACAGGTGCAGGGCTTTTGTCCACAGGCTGTCGAGTTGCAGGTTGGCGTACAGGCGTTCGAAACCGACCTGTTCCTTGCCCGGCTCGCCGATGACCAGGCCCCACAGCGTGACTTCAAGGCTGAACGGGTTGAGTTCGATACGCTGGATGTGCGCAGGCACCGTGGCGTAGTTGGCCAGTTGCTGGTTGGCCACGCGGAGCGCGATGCCCGGCAAAATCAGAAACCCCAGCAGGCTGTAGAGGGCCAGAGCAGTCAACAGGGCGCCAATCGCGCGAATCAATCCTTTGGGCATGTGCGGCTTCATCTGTCTGAATCGGAGTGCCTTGGAGTATGGCACGCGATTCCGGTTCCGAAGTACATCGCGCGAGACAGGATTGTTCAGATTTGTCTGTAATTTCTGTAGGAGCTGCCGAAGGCGGCTCCTGCCGGGGGAAAATTCAGAGCTGGAGAATCAGGGTCTTGAGCGGCGGCTGCCCGTCCAGTGAGGGGAAATCCCGGCCCGGGGTCATTACGCTCCATTCGCGCACCGGCCGCCCGGCTTTTTCGGCGCAGCGCAGCACCTGTTCGCGCCAGTCGTCCATGCTGACTTTTGCCAGGTTGTTGCAGCAGATCAGCACGCCGTTTTCGGCGGTGGTCAGCAGGGCTGGCTTGAGCAGGCTCTGATAATCGCGCAGCAGGTCGACGGTGCCGAATGCACTTTTGGCCCACGCCGGTGGGTCGAGCAGCACCAGATCGTATTGGCGTTGTTCGAGGCGTTGATAGCTCGGCAGTTTCTGCCCGCGGCGCTGACTGATCGGCAGACCGGCCAACTGGCGAATCGCCGGGAAGTAATCGGACTGGATGAATTCCATGGTCGGCAGCTGCGGATTGAGCAAACCGTTCTCACGGCCGACTGCCAGGTTGCCCTCGGCGAAATCCAGGTTGCACACCTCGCGGGCGCCGCCGGCGGCCGCGCTGAGGCCGACGCCGCAGGTGTAGGCGAACAGGTTGAGCACGCTTTTGTCCTTGGCGTGATCCTTGACCCAGCCGCGGGTGTTGCGCAGGTCGAGGAACAGCAGCGGATCCTGGCCGGCGTGGCGTCCGCGCACGCGGTAGTTGAGGCCCCATTCGTGGCCGACCAGATCGACCAGCGCTGCATCGTCGGCGCGGTACACGCTGTCTTCGCGGTCGATGCGCGAGTTGCCACGGGAGCGGTCGTTGTAGACCAGCAAGGTTTGCAAGCCCAGCGTTTCGTTCACCGTGGCGTGCAGTTGCAGCAGGTCGGCGAGTTCCAGCGTCTGGTGGAAGCTCTGCACCATCAGTTGCGGGCCGTAGCGGTCGACGGTCAGGCCGCCGGCGCCTTCCTGGCTGCCGTGGAACAGGCGATAGCAATCGGTGCCCTGGCGGTGCAGCTCGGCGAGCAGATCCTGGCGTTGATTGAGGGCGGCGCGCAGCGCCTGATTCAGGGAAGACATGCTTGCGCCTTGCTGGAGGGAATCGGGGCGCGGGAGTTTAGCAGCTACTGAGCTTCATCTCAGCCCCATCCGCCGTTGGGCCCGCTGCACCGAACCATTGCGCATCGCCCAGCGTAGCATCGGTGCGCTGCGTTTGACGCTGGCGCGGATCAGCTGACGTTGCAACGGATTCTGACGGGCATCGAGCATGTCGCTGGCCCAGTCCGGCAGCAGGTCGATGCCGGCCTTCATCATCAGGTCGCCAAACGGCCGTGCCAGCACGCTGGGTGCCGGGGCATCGAGCAGCAGGCGCAGGACTTCGCGGCTACGATCGTCGCACACCAGCTGCGGGCGCATGCGTTGCAGGTAATCGGCCACGGCCTGGCGCGACTTCGGTACATCGCGAGCCCCCAGGCGTTCAGCGACCACGGCGATTTCCGCGTAGTAACGGTCCTGATCCTTCGGTGACAACTGCGGGTTGCGGTAACGCAAATGGGCGGCGAGAAAATTGCTGACTTCGGCCACGTGCACCCAGGTCAGCAGGTCCGGATCGCTGGCCGCATAGGGCCGCCCATCCGGCGCGGTGCCGACGACTTGCAGGTGAATGGTGCGGACTTTCTCGATCAGCCATTCGGCGTCCCGTTTAGAGCCGAACGTAGTGCCGGAGACAAACTGGCTGGTTCGGCGCAGGCGACCGAGCATGTCCTGGCGGAAATTCGAGTGATCCCAGACGCCGGCCAGCGCCAGTGGATGCAGGGCTTGCAGCAACAAGGCGCTGATGCCGCCGATCAACATGCTGCTGAAGTCGCCGTGCACTTGCCAACTGATCGAGTCCGGGCCGAACAGGCCGGGATCGCCCTTGGGATTTTCCAGATCGAGCTGGCCGAGGGACAGACCGGTCAGGCTCATGAGCTGGTTTTCGATACGGCTGCGGATGAATTCCATGGCAACTCAGTGGTGAAGGGCGGCGCGGCCGGTTGACCGCGCCCGTGATTCTACTGGTTAAGGCGCTTGTCGATCAGCCCCTGCACCACGCTCGGGTCGGCCAGGGTCGAGGTATCGCCAAGGCTGTCGAGCTCGTTGCAGGCGATCTTGCGCAGGATCCGCCGCATGATCTTGCCCGAGCGGGTTTTTGGCAGGGCGGGGGCCCACTGGATCAGGTCCGGTTTGGCGAAGCTGCCGATCTCCTTGCTGACGTGGGCCAGCAATTCCTTCTTCAGTTCGTCGTTGGGTTCGGCGCCGTTCATGGGCGTGACGAAGGCGTAGATGCCTTGGCCTTTGACGTCGTGGGGGTAACCGACCACGGCGGCTTCGGCGATGCTGTCATGCAGCACCAGCGCGCTTTCGACCTCGGCGGTGCCGATGCGGTGGCCGGAGACATTGATCACGTCATCGATGCGCCCGGTGATCCAGTAATCGCCGTCCTCATCGCGACGGGCGCCGTCGCCGGTGAAGTAGTAGCCGGGGTAGGGCTTGAAGTAGGTGTCGACCATGCGCTGCGGATCGCCGTAGACGCTGCGGATCTGCGCCGGCCAGCTCGACTTGATCGCCAGCACGCCGCTGCCGGCGCCCTTGATTTCCTTGCCGTGCTCGTCGAGCAGCACCGGTTGCACGCCGAACATCGGCTGGGTGGCGCAGCCCGGTTTGATCCGCTGGGCGCTGACCAGCGGGCTGAGCATGATGCCGCCGGTCTCGGTCTGCCACCAGGTATCGACAATCGGGCAGCGCTGTTCGCCGACCACATTGAAATACCATTCCCACGCTTCCGGGTTGATCGGCTCACCGACGCTGCCGAGCAATCTGAGGCTTTGTCGCGAAGTTTCCTGCAACGGGCCGGCGCCTTCACGCATCAATGCGCGCAGGGCAGTGGGGGCGGTGTAGAAGATGTTGACCTTGTGTTTGTCGATCACCTGCCAGAACCGCGAAGTGCTCGGGTAGCTCGGTACGCCTTCGAAGATCAGGGTGGTTGCGCCGTTGGCCAGCGGGCCGTAGACGATGTAGCTGTGGCCGGTGACCCAGCCGACGTCGGCGGTACACCAGAACACTTCGCCGTCGCGGTAGTCGAGCACGTACTTGAAGGTCATCGCCGCTTGCAGCAGGTAACCGCCGGTGGTGTGCAGCACGCCTTTGGGTTTGCCGGTGCTGCCGGAGGTGTAGAGGATGAACAGCGGGTCTTCGGCGTCCATCGGTTCCGGCGGGCAGTCGTCGCTGACGTCGCGCACGGCCTGGTGATACCAGAGGTCGCGGCCTTCGGTCCAGTCGACCTTGTTCTGGGTGTGTTCGACCACCACGACAGTGCTGACCTTGGGACAGCTTTGCAGGGCCTTGTCGACGTTCTGTTTCAGCGGCACGAACTTGCCACCGCGCACGCCTTCGTCGGCGGTGATCACGGTGCGGCAGTCGGCATCGAGAATGCGGTCGCGCAACGAGTCCGGCGAAAAACCGCCAAACACCACCGAGTGAATCGCGCCGATCCGTGCGCAGGCGAGCATGGCGTAAGCCGCCTCGGGGATCATCGGCATGTAGATGCACACCCGGTCGCCTTTTTTCACACCACGGCTTTTCAGCACGTTGGCCAGGCGGCAGACGTGATGATGGAGTTTGTTGTAGGTGATTTGCGTGGATTCGGCGGGATCGTCGCCTTCCCAGACAATGGCGGTCTGGTCCCCGCGTTTCTCCAGGTGGCGATCGATGCAGTTGTAACTGACGTTCAGTTTCGCCCCGGCGAACCAGGAAGCCTCGCCGGTCTTCAGGTCATAGCGCTGGACGGTCTGCCACGGCGTGCTCCAGTCGAGGAAGCGCGTGGCCTGTTCGGCCCAGAAGGTGCTGGGGTGTTCAATGGATTCGCGGTACAGGCGATGGTAGTCGTCCTGACTCAACTGGGCTGCCCGGCGGACGGCATCGGCTTTGGGGAACGTGCTGATATCGAACATGACGGTTCCTTATTCTTGTTGTGCGACAAGGATAAAGATGCGCCGAGAGCGGGGAGGGTTCAATACCTGTAAACAAACACCCCCTCATGGCGAGGGGGTGTGTTCAGGGCTGGATCAGCCGCGGTGACGGCCGCGGAAATAGTTGATCAGACCTTGAGTGGACGCATCTTCGGCGGCGGTTTCCTCGCTGCCGACCAGGCGGTTATAGACGCCCTTGCCCAGCTCCTTGCCCAGTTCGACGCCCCACTGGTCGAAGGCGTTGATGCCCCAGACCACGCTTTGCACGAAGACTTTGTGTTCGTACATCGCCACCAGCGCGCCGAGACGACGCGGGCTGATGCGCTCGACCACCAGGGTGTTGCTCGGACGGTTGCCCGGGATCACCTTGTGCGGTGCCAGTTTCTGCACCTGTTCTTCGCTCATGCCTTTGTCGCGAAGTTCGGCTTCGGCTTCCGGCAGGGTCTTGCCGAGCATCAGCGCCTGGCTCTGGGACAGGCAGTTGGCGTACAGCCACTGATGGTGGTCGGACACCGGGTTGAAGCTGACGATCGGCACAATAAAGTCGGCCGGAATCAGCTGGGTGCCCTGGTGCAGCAACTGGTGGTAAGCGTGCTGGCCGTTGCAGCCGACGCCGCCCCAGATCACCGGGCCGGTATCGGTCGACACCGGAGTGCCGTCCTGACGCACGCTCTTGCCGTTGGATTCCATGTCCAGCTGTTGCAAGTGCTTGGTGATGTTACGCAGGTAGTGGTCGTACGGCAGGATCGCGTGGCTCTGCGCGCCCCAGAAGTTGCCGTACCACACGCCGAGCAGGGCCAGCAGCACCGGCATGTTCTGTTCGAACGGCGCGCTCTGGAAATGCTGGTCCATGGTGTAGGCACCGGACAGCAGTTCCTTGAAGTTGGACATGCCGATGGCCAGGGCAATCGGCAGACCGATGGCCGACCACAGCGAATAACGACCGCCGACCCAGTCCCACATCGGGAAGATGTTCTCTTCGCGGATACCGAAGGCCACGGCCGCCGCGTTGTTGCTCGATACGGCGATGAAGTGACGATACAGCTCGGCTTCCGAACCGCCCTGGGCCAGGTACCAGGCACGGGCGGCCTGGGCGTTTTTCAGGGTTTCGAGGGTATTGAACGATTTCGACGACACGATGAACAGCGTGGTCTCGGCGCGCAGTTTTTGCGTCAGCTCGTGGAATTCGCTGCCGTCGATGTTCGCCAGGTAATGGCAGCGCACGCCTTTCTGGGCGTAGGACAGCAGGGCTTCGGAGACCAGCTCCGGGCCGAGGAACGAACCACCGATGCCGATGTTGACCACGTCAGTGATCGGCTTCTCGGTGTAACCGCGCCACAGGCCGTCATGGATCTTGCCGACCAGATCGGTGATCTGGTTCAACACCTTGTGGACTTCAGGCATCACGTTGACGCCATTGACCGACAGCTTGTCGGCCACCGGGCGACGCAGGGCAGTGTGCAGCGCCGGGCGGCCTTCGGAGGAGTTGACGATTTCGCCGTCGAACAGCGCCTTGATCGCGCCCTTGAGATCGACTTCGTTGGCCAGGCCCACCAGCAGGTTGCGGGTCTCGGCGTTGATCAGATTCTTCGAATAGTCGAGAAACAGTCCGCAGCTGCTGAGGGTGAACTGAGTGAAGCGCTGCGGATCGGCGTTGAAGGCTTCGCGCATGCTGAAATCCTGCATGGCTTGGCGGTGGTCTTTCAACGCTTGCCAGGCAGGCAGAGCGGTAACGTCATGAGGAGTGCGGTAGTACGCCATCGCTGCGGTTTTCCTTTTTACTTGAACGGCCTTTTGAACACTGAAAAGACCTCCCCGCCATGTTTGGGCGAGGGGGCAACTGCGTCGACACGATTACACGGGCGCAGGGCGAATACAGTAAACCCAGCGCTGCGATCTGTCTTGGCTTCTTCTGACCTGTTACCTGTACTTTTTTAACATCGATAACAGCAGGCGCCGACAGACGGCAGGTAATGCGAGCAAGTCCCTGCTTTCGCGCGCAGTGGATCGGCGGGCAGTTTGCCCGATGGTCAGGTGCCCGGCAATACGATCTGGAAGGGGATGTGGCACGAATGCGGGAGCGAACAGGCTCGCTCCCTCATTCTGCTGTTGCGGTGTTCAGGCGGGGGTATCGAGGTTCAGGTGCAGGTTGTCGATCAACCGGGTGGTGCCGAGGAACGCTGCAACCAGGATCACCAGATCACGATCTTCCGCCGTGGCCGGACGCAGGGTCAGGGCATGGCGGATTTCCAGGTAATCCGGACGCAGGCCGGCGGCTTCCAGCTGTTGCCGCTGGGCCAGGATCAAGGCCGGGAAGTCGCGCTCGCCCTGCTTGATCGACTCGGCAATGCTGCTCAGGGCGCGGTAAACGACGGGCGCCACGGCGCGTTGTTCCTCGCTGAGGAAACCGTTGCGCGAGGACAGCGCCAGGCCGTCGGCGGCACGGACGGTCGGCTCGCCGATGATCTGGATCGGCATGTTCAGGTCATGCACCAGCGCACGGATCACGGCCAGTTGCTGGTAGTCCTTCTGACCGAAGATCGCCAGATCCGGCTGGACCATGTTGAACAGTTTGCTGACCACGGTCGCCACGCCTTCGAAATGCCCGGGACGGCTGGCGCCGCACAGTCCTTCGGAAAGCTGCGGCACGCTGACCCGGGTCTGTCCGGCCATGCCGTCGGGGTACATTTCTTCGACGGTCGGGGCGAACAGCAGGGAGCAACCGGCTTCCAGCAGTTTTTCCTGATCCGCCGCCAGGGTGCGCGGATATTTGTCGAGGTCTTCGCCGGCGCCGAACTGCAGCGGGTTGACGAAAATGCTCGCGACCACGAAGTCCACTCGCTGCTTGGCTTTAGTGATCAACGCGATGTGGCCGCTGTGCAGGTTGCCCATGGTCGGCACGAAGCCGATGCGCTTGCCTTCACTGCGGGCGCGCGCCACGGCAGCGCGCAGTTCACGTACGGTTTTGACGGTGTTCATGCAGAGAATCCGTGTTCGATCCCAGGGAAGGTGGCGGCTTTGACTTCGTTCACATAAGCCTTCAGTGCGGACTGAATGCTGTCCTGGCCCTGCATGAAGTTCTTCACGAATTTCGGGACGCGGCCGCTGATCGACAGGCCGAGCATGTCGTGCAGGACCAGGACCTGACCGTCGGTGTCGGTACCGGCGCCGATGCCGATCACCGGGATTTTCACCGCCTGGGTGATTTCGGCCGCCAGTTCGCTCGGCACGCATTCCAGCAGCAGCATTGCCGCGCCGGCCTGCTCCAGGGAGATTGCGTCGGCGCGCATCTGGCGCGCCTGGTTTTCGTTGCGACCCTGCACTTTATAGCCGCCGAGAATGTTCACGGCTTGCGGGGTCAGGCCCATGTGGGCGCAGACCGGTACGCCGCGTTCGGCCAGCAGGCGGATCGATTCCGCCAGCCACAGCGCACCTTCGACCTTGACCATGTGTGCGCCGGCCTGCATCAGCATGGCGCTGTTGGTCATGGTTTGTTCAAGGGTGGCGTTGGCCATGAACGGCAGGTCGGCCAGGATCAGGGCGTCGGTGTTGCCGCGCTTGACGCAGGCGGTGTGGTAGGCCATTTCCGCAATGGTCACCGGCAGGGTGCTGTCGTGACCTTGCAGGACCATGCCGAGGGAGTCGCCCACCAGCAGCACTTCGACACCGGCCTCGTTGCAGGCGTGGGCGAAGGTCGCGTCATAGCAGGTCAGCATGGTGATCTTTTCACCTTTCTGCTTGAGGCTCTGGAGCGTGGTCAGGGTGATGGCTGGCATGTAAGAAATCCTCGTTCAGGCGCTTTGGAAACTACTGCGAGTAACGCGCGTGATTCGTCATCTATTCAGGCGCACGCTCTTTTGTCGTGCTTATAAGGCCTGGATTGCGCCCTTGTATGCCGGGTTGGCGGCAGCGGGACGCCTATAGTCGTGAGGAGACCTCAGGAAGTCAATTGCATGTGTTACCGCATTGTTACGTCGGGAGTGTTACCGGCGTTACTGATGCGATTCAGCGGGCCGGCGGGCCTGATTTGCGGAGTTTTTGTCCTACAAGAACGCAAAATACGGGAGCAGGTTTGCTCCCGCATCGGCGGTTTGGGTCAGGCGTGGGAGAGGCGTTCGAGGCCGACGAACGGGCAGGCTGCGAGCAGATCGGCAAGGGTGCGGCCGTCGGCCAGGCGCAGATCTTCGGGGGCCAGTTCGGCCAGGGGATAAAGAACGAACGCGCGCTCCTGCATGTGGTAATGCGGGACTTTCAGGCGCGGCTCATTGATCAGACGGTCACCGAACAGCAGGATGTCCAGGTCCAGCGTGCGCGGGCCCCAGCGTTCCAGGCGCTCGCGACCCTGGCCGTTTTCGATGGCTTGCAGGGCATCGAGCAGTTCCAGCGGGGCGAGTGTGCTGTCGAGTGCCGCAACCGCGTTGGTGTAACGCGGCTGACCCGGCAGCAGCGAGTCGCTCTGGAAAAAGGCAGAGACACCGACCAGTGCTGTACTCGGCAGCTGTGACAATGAGTCGACCGCGCTGCGCAGTTGTTCGGCCGGGTCAGCCAGGTTGCTGCCCATGCCGATGTAGATGCGTTCCATGCCTTATTCGCCCGTAGCGCCCGTAGCGCCCGTAGCGCTCGGTGCGCCGGCGCGTTTGCGCTTGGAACCGCTGCTGCGGCGACGCTTGCGCGGAGCACCGCTGGCGCCGTCTTCCTTGCCGCTGAGGTCGCGGATCATGTCGCGGCGCTCGCTGTCGTTGGCGTCCTGATAGTCGGTCCACCATTCGCCCAGGCCATCGGTCTGCTCGCCGGCGCTTTCACGCAGCAGCAGGAAGTCGTAGCCAGCGCGGAAGCGCGGATTGTCCAGCAACAGGTCGGCGCGTTTGCCGCTGCGGCGTGGCAGGCGTTCCTGCATGTCCCAGATCTCGCGGATCGGCATGGTGAAACGTTTTGGAATCGCAATGCGCTGGCACTGTTCGGCGATCAGCTCGTGGGCGGCTTCCTGCATCGCCGGAATCGGCGGCATGCCACGTTCCTGCAGACGCAACACGCGGGCTGGCAGGGCAGGCCACAACAGGGCGGCAAACAGGAACGCCGGGGTCACCGGTTTGTTCTGCTTGATCCGCAGGTCGGTGTTGGTCAGTGCATCGCTGATCAGCGTGTGAGTGTATTCCGGGTTGTATTCCAGCGCATCGGCGCTGGCCGGGAACAACGGCGCAAACAGTTGCAGGTCGACCAGCATCTCGAAGGTGATGGCGCCATGGCCGGAGAGGAACAGCTTGAGCACTTCCTCGAACAGGCGGGCCGACGGAATTTCGCGCAGCATCGGTGCCAGGTCGCGGATCGGCTGGACGGTGTGTTTTTCGATGCCGAAGTTGAGTTTGGCGGCGAAACGCACGGCCCGCAGCATCCGTACCGGGTCTTCCTGGTAGCGCTGTTTCGGGTCGCCGATCAGGCGGATCAGATGATTGCGGATGTCGTGCACGCCGTTGGCGTAATCGAGAATGCGCTCGCTGACCGGATCGTAATACAGGGCATTGATGGTGAAGTCGCGACGTTGCGCGTCTTCTTCCAGGGTGCCGTAGACGTTGTCGCGCAGAATGCGCCCGCTTTCGTTGCGCGAAGACTGGTTGCTGTCTTCGTCGTCTTCGTTTTGCGGGTGGTTGGCGCGGAAGGTCGCGACCTCGATGATTTCGCGACCGAAATGGATGTGCACCAGCTTGAAGCGGCGGCCGATGATCCGCGCATTGCGGAATTCGGCGCGAACCTGCTCGGGAGTGGCGCTGGTGGCGACGTCGAAGTCTTTGGGCGTGATGCCCAGCAGCATGTCTCGCACGCAGCCGCCAACCAGGTAGGCCTGGTAGCCGGCGCCCTGCAGACGTTCGACGATGTTGACCGCGTATCGGCTGAATTGCGCCTTTTGCAGCGAGTGTTGGCCGCTGTTGAGGACTTCAGGCGTGCTACGGATGTGTTGCGTACGACGCAGGGGAGTTCGGAATGACTGGAACAGCTTCTTCAGCATGGGATGCACTGTTTGAAGGAATGTTCGGCCATACCAGAGAATGACCGCATGATGGGCGGGGATTCTAGCATTTAGTCGAGGGATGGTGTAGGACGCTGCCGATTTGCGCTGCAGGCCGCAGGCTAGAGGGGTGAAGATGCGTCAGGAGGGGAGATTTTCCCGGGAGGGAGAAACTACAAGGGGAGCCGAAGCTCCCCAAGAAGTAGTTGCGTGCTCTTTTTATTATTGATTCGGGCTTCTTGTTTTTGTTGAGCGCCCTCGCCATGAAGCTTTTCCTTCATGACCCTCCCAATCGGGAGCCAAGAGCAAACGGATTGCTTTGGTCGCTGAATTGCAGTGATCTCTCGATCCAACCAGTACAGGCTCTGTCTTAGGACAGTTTTTGTTGTTCTCAGCCTGGTCGTGGGGCAAGCCCCAAATACAACGCCTCTCCAAAAGAATCAGTTAGCTGCGCCTCTCGCCGTCTTGTTTTTATTGTGCGTGAGTCGATTCGTCTTATTTTTATTGTCTTGTGCATTGCTTGTTATTGTTCTTGTACCAAACATATAGCAGGGGCCGTGCCAACTTTTGCGAACCCCAATAAAACAAGGGGTTAGGTCGATATAACCGTTTTCGCGGGGCGAAAAAAAGCCGGGGTTTCGTTACCGATAACCCCGGCTTCTGTTACGTGAAAAGACTGAGGTAACAGTTTTTTCACATCCTCAACCGTTACCCGCACACTCGACAGGTATCGTTCAGCTCTCGCTGGCGACCCCGGTCTTGCGCCGTGGAATCCCCAGACGCTGGCGGCGTTCCCACAGGCATTTGCGGCTGACGCCCAGTTTGCGCGCCAGTTCGGTCTCGGTCATGTGGTCCTGGTGCTCGAGCACGAAATGCTGGAAGTAGTCTTCCAGCGACAGGTCTTCGGTCGGCTCATGGCTGCTGTTGCTGGCGTTACCGGCCGGTTGCGCCGGCAGGCCGATGAACTCGTCGTCCTCCAGATCCCCCAGTTCGATGTCGATGCCCAGCAGGTCGGCGGAAATTTCCGGGCTTTCGCTCAGGATGACGGCGCGCTCGACGGCGTTTTCCAGTTCTCGCACGTTACCCGGCCACGAATAGTGCCGGATCGCCTGTTCGGCATCGGCGGCAAATTTCAGGTCGGTGCGGTTAATGCGTGCGCTCTGGCGAGCGAGGAACGCATTGGCGATTTCGTTGACGTCGGCGCCACGCTCACGCAGGGCCGGGAGTTTCAACGCGATCACGTGGAGGCGGTAATACAAGTCCTCACGGAACTGGCCGATTTTCGCCAGGCTCTTGAGATCACGGTGGGTCGCTGCGATCAGTCGGACATCGACTTTCTGTGACTGCACCGAGCCGACCCGGCGAATTTCGCCTTCCTGCAATACGCGCAACAGGCGGGCCTGGGCTTCCAGAGGCAGTTCGCCAATCTCGTCGAGGAACAGCGTGCCGCCGTCCGCCGCTTCCACCAGACCGGCACGACCGGCGCTGGCACCGGTGAATGCACCTTTCTCGTGACCGAACAGCTCGGACTCGATCAGGCTTTCCGGAATGGCGGCGCAGTTCACCGAGATCATCGGTGCCTTGGCGCGTTTCGACAGATTGTGCAGGGCGCGGGCCACCAGCTCTTTACCGGTGCCGGACTCGCCCTGGATCAGGACATTGGAATCGGTCGGGGCGACTTTGCGGATCTTGCCGTAAAGATCCTGCATCGGTGGGCAGGAGCCGATGATGCCGATCTCGCCGTTGCTGTTGTCTGTGGCGGATTTGCCGTTGCCGTTGGCAGTTTTGCCGGTAACGACTTCACCGGCAGCCGGCGCCGACTGGCGATCACGCAGGATCCGGGCGACGGCCTGAAGCATTTCATCGTGGTCGAAAGGCTTGGCGATGTAATCCACCGCGCCCATCTTCATCGAATCGACCGCCGAACGCAGGCTGGCGTAGCTGGTCATGATCAGCACCGGCGTGCCCTGGCCGAGCTTGATCAGCTCGGTGCCCGGAGCACCCGGCAGACGCAAGTCGCTGACGATCAGATCGAATGTGGGAATACTGAAGCGTTCTTGTGCTTCCTGCACTGAACCGGCTTCGCTGACCTGGTACTGGTTGCGCTCCAGCAGGCGGCGCAAGGCGGAGCGGATAATGGTTTCGTCTTCGACGATCAAAATGTGCGGCATTGATTCGATACTCTCGACGGTCTCAGTTCACAGCGGACGTCGCTTCGACATGACGCGGCAATGTCACCCGGATACGGGTGCCGCGCTGGCTCTGAACATCAGCCGGGCTGTCGATGGTGATTTGTCCATAATGCTCTTCAACGATGGAATAGACCAGTGCAAGGCCCAGACCGGTGCCTTCGCCAGGATCCTTGGTGGTGAAGAAGGGTTCGAACAATCGGTCCATGATGCTCGATGGAATACCGCTGCCTTCGTCCTCGACGATCAGATCGACCGTGTGTTCGCCGGCTTCGCTCTTGACCCGCACCGCACTGCCGGCAGGCGAGGCGTCACGGGCGTTGGAGAGCAGATTGATCAGCACCTGAGCGAGCCGCTGCGGGTCGCCTTCGACCCAGTGATCGGGGTCGCACAGGTTGTAGAACTGGACTTCGAAATTGCGCCGGTTCAGGGCCAGCAGACCAATGGCATCCTGAGCCACCTCCGCCAGACAGACGGGCTCGTCACTGTGCTGATGGCTGCCGGCGTGGGCGAAACTCATCAGCGACTGCACGATGCGTGACACGCGTTTGGTCTGTTCGAGGATCTGGCCGCTGATTTCCGTCAGTTCGCCATCTTCTTCGCGTTCTTCCCGAAGGTTTTGCGCAAGGCAGGCGATGCCGGTGATCGGGTTGCCGATTTCATGGGCCACGCCCGCCGCGAGACGACCGATGCTGGCCAGACGTTCGGAGTGCACCAATTTGTCTTCGAGCATCTGGGTTTCGGTCAGGTCTTCCACCAGCAACACAAGGCCGCTGTTGCCCGGTGCCAGCGGCTCGTCGATGGCCGCTTTGTGCAGGTTCAGCCAGCGGGTCTGGCCGTCGAGGGCCAGGTGCTGTTTGTGCAGGTGCTCGTCGGGCAGGTTGATGAAGCCTTGCAGCAATTCTTTCCAAGGATTGGCGATGGTACTCAGACGCGAGCCGACGACTCGTTGCGCGGCAATCCCGGTCAGCTCTTCCATGGCCTTGTTCCACATCAGGATCTCCTGATCCTTGGCCAGCGAGCAGACGCCCATCGGCAGTTCCTGCAAGGTTTGGCGGTGGTAGCGGCGCAGGGCGTCAAGCTCGGCGGCCAGGCCGGTCAGGCGCGAGTGGTAATCCTCAAGGCGACTTTCAATGAAGTGGATGTCTTCGGTGACGTAATTTTCGCCGCCGGCCTTGTACGGCAGGAAGGTTTCCACCATGTCCTGGGCCACGCTCGGGCCCATCAGACCGGAGAGGTTGGCTTCGATCCGGTCGCGCAGTCGACGCAAGGCGTAAGGGCGGCGTTCATCGAACGGCAGATAGAGGTCGCGCAGGGCCTGTTCGACTTCCTTTTGCGCAGCCTTGGCGCCCAATGGCTTGGCCAGTTGCGTGGCGAATTCCTGGGGCGAGGCGGCGTGCAGTTCGCGGCGTTGCGGACGACGCACGTTATCCACAGCGCAGGCTTCGGCGGCGCTGGCTTCTTCGGGGCTGGCATTGGTGAACAGCGAAATCAAAGTGAACATCAAGACGTTGGCCGCCAGCGAGGCGATGGCCGCCATGTGCCAGCTTGTGTCGTCCAGCACGTAGATCATGTTCAGCAGCGGAATGTAGAAACCCTGCAGATTGCCGACCAGCGGCAGCAGCATGGTCACCACCCACACCAGAATCCCCGCCAGCAGCCCGGCGATGAAGCCCCGGCGATTGGCGGTCGGCCAGTACAGAACCGACAGCACGCCGGGCAGGAATTGCAGGGTCGCGACGAAGGCGACGATGCCGAGGTTGGCCAGATCCTGCTCGGCGCCGAGCATCAGGTAGAAGCAGAAGCCGGCCATGATGATTGCGACGATCAGCGCCCGGCGGGTCCATTTCAGCCAGCGATAGATATTGCCTTCGGCCGGTGGCTGGTAGAGCGGCAGCACCAGGTGGTTCAGGGCCATGCCCGACAACGCCAGCGTGGTGACAATGATCAGGCCGCTGGCCGCCGACAGGCCGCCGACATAGGCAAGCAACGCCAGCGACTTGCTGTTGGCGGCGATGCCGATGCCGAGGGTGAAGTATTCCGGATTGGTGGTCGCGCCGAGTTTCAGGCCGGCCCACAGAATCAGCGGCACCGCCAGGCTCATCAGCAGCAGGAACAGCGGCAGGCCCCAGCTCGCGCTGACCAGCGAGCGCGGGTTGAGGTTTTCGGTGAAGGTCATGTGATACATGTGCGGCATCACGATCGCCGAGGCGAAGAACACCAGCAGCAACGTGCGCCACGGGCCTTCCTGCAGCGGCGTGTGCAGGGCGGCGAGGGCGGTCTGGTTCTGCAGCAGCCACAGTTCAAGTTGTTGCGGGCCGTCGAACACACCGTACAAGGCATAGAGGCCGACGCCGCCGAGAGCGGCCAGTTTGATGACCGATTCGAAGGCAATCGCGAACACCAGACCTTCATGCTTTTCACGGGTGGCGATATGGCGCGAGCCAAAGAAGATCGTGAACAGGATGATCAGCGCACAGAACGCCAGGGCCACACGATTCTGCACCGGCTCGCCGGTGAGGATGCCGATGGAATCGGCCACGGCCTGGATCTGCAACGCCAGCAGCGGCAATACGCCGATCAGCATGAAAATCGTGGTCAGCGCACCGGCCCAGGTGCTGCGGAAGCGGAAGGCGAACAGGTCCGCCAGCGACGACAGTTGATAGGTGCGGGTGATCTTCAGGATCGGATACAGCAACACCGGCGCCAGCAGAAACGCGCCGGACACCCCGAGATAGCTGGACAGAAAGCCGTAGCCGTACTGGTAGGCCAGACCCACCGTGCCATAGAACGCCCACGCACTGGCGTAGACCCCCAGCGACAGCGTGTAAGTCAGCGGATGGCGAATGATCGCCCGCGGGATCATGCCCCGTTCACTGATCCACGCCACGCCGAACAACGCGGCCAGGTAGGCGGCGCTGATCAGCAGCATCTGGGTCAGGCTAAAGCTCATCGGCATCTTTTTGGCTCTGCAGGATGAAGGTCACGACGATCAGGATCAGCCAGAGCAGATAAGGGCGATACCAGGCGCCCGTGGCGTCGATCCACCAATCCATGATGGCGGGAGAAAACAGGTAGATCCCCACGACCAGAAGCAGGACCAAGCGATAGATGTACATCCCGGCCTCTCTTTTTTATGCGCGTGCCCGAAAACGTGCGGCGATGGTAACGGATGGGCGCGCCACTGCAAGTGTCGTCACAGCAGTTGCGCTTCGGGCAGGGTCAGTGTGCGCGGGATTTTCGAGGCATCCCAGTGGGCGCAGCCCCATTTCAGCAGCTCCTGCGGCGAGGCGTGGGCCAGCTCAGGTCCCGGCTCTTGGCCCAACGCACGTAAGGCTCTCAGCAACAATGGCGTGGCCTGATCGGCCTCCAGAGGCGGCGAGCGGTAGGACTTGCCGAGCTTGTTGCCGTCCGGCTGGATAATCAACGGCAGGTGCAGGTAGCGCGGCTGGCGCAGGCCCAGCAGTTCTTGCAGGTAGAGCTGGCGCGGCGTCGAGTCGAGCAGATCGGCGCCGCGCACGATGTCGGTGATGCCCTGCCACGCATCGTCCAGCACCACCGCCAGTTGATAGGCGTAGAGGCCGTCGCGGCGGCGGATCACGAAATCCCCCACGTCGCGTCCCAGGTGCTGACGGTATTCGCCCTGCACCCGGTCAATGAAGTGATATTCCAGCTCCGGCACGCGCAGGCGGATCGCGGCGTCTTCCTGACCATGGCCGGCATTGCGGCACAGTCCCGGATATATGCCGTGATAAGGCTCCAGTTGTTTGCGCGAGCAGGTGCAGGCGTACGCCAGACCGTGATTGAACAGGCTGTCGAGCACCTGGGCGTAGGCTTCGTGTCGATCGCTCTGGCGGACCATTTCGCCGTCCCATTCGAAGCCGTAGCTTTCCAGGGCTTTGAGAATCGCGGCTTGCGCCCCCGGTTCTTCCCGGGGCGGATCGAGATCTTCCATGCGCACCAGCCAGCGGCCGTTCACCGAGCGGGCATCCAGATAAGAGGCCAGCGCCGCTACCAGCGAGCCGAAGTGCAGGTGTCCACTGGGAGTCGGGGCGAAGCGGCCGATGTAGGCGGGGGAAGTGTTGGCAGTCATGAGGGCGATGTTACTTGAAGAGTAAAAAACGGCAGAAACAAAAACGGAGCGTTCGCACGCTCCGTTTCTCGTTCAGGTCGGGATTACTTGCCGACCTGCTTTTCCTTGATTTCCGCAAGGTTCTTGCAGTCGACGCACATGTCGGCGGTCGGACGGGCTTCGAGGCGCTTGACGCCGATCTCGATGCCGCAGGAGTCGCACCAGCCGTACTCTTCGTCTTCGATCAGTTGCAGCGTCTTGTCGATCTTCTTGATCAGTTTGCGCTCGCGGTCGCGGGCACGCAGCTCAAGGGCGAATTCTTCTTCCTGGCTGGCACGGTCGGCCGGATCAGGGAAGTTGGCTGCTTCGTCTTTCATGTGATCAACAGTGCGGTCGACTTCCTGCATCAAGTCCAGTTTCCACTTGGTCAGGATCTTGGTGAAGTGCGCGCGCATGGGCTTGCCCATGTACTCTTCGCCTTCGGCCGGAACGTAAGGTTCGAAACCGCTGATCGCCTGTTGCTGCTGTTGCTTTGCTTGGGTGGGCATGAAATGGACCGCCTCTACTCTTGTAATCCATTGCGCAGGATTGCTCCATCACCGACACCTGCCGGCCCTGCGGCTGCAAGCGGGCGAACTTACCAGATCAATTCGGCCCGCGCTACTCCCGGATGTCGAGCCCGCGGCCGGTGGTGCCTGCAAATGTTTGCCAAGCCATGTCTGGTGGTGCTGGAGACCTGACAATCACTGATTTTAGTCAATCCTGGAGCGTACGTTTGCCTTGTTACAGTCCAGCGTTCTTGAGGCTGTGACCGCTGCGGGTTCTCGCTCGTTCCGGCAGATGGGTAGAATCGTTTCTTTTCACTCGTTGAAGGAAGGCCAATGGCTCAGCCCTACAGTGCGCGCAGTCGTGCGATCGAACCGTTCCATGTGATGGCGTTGCTGGCGCGGGCCAATGAATTGCAGGCCGCCGGCCATGACGTGATCCACCTGGAAATCGGCGAGCCGGACTTCACGACCGCTGAACCGATCATCCGTGCCGGCCAGGCTGCGCTGACGGCGGGGAAAACCCGTTACACCGCTGCCCGTGGCATTCCTGAGTTGCGCGAAGCGATTTCCGGCTTCTATCAGACCCGGTATGGCCTGAATATCGATCCGCGGCGGATTCTGATCACCCCTGGCGGCTCCGGGGCGCTGTTGCTGGCCAGCGCGTTGCTGGTGGACCCGGGCAAACACTGGCTGCTGGCCGATCCCGGTTATCCGTGCAACCGGCACTTTCTGCGGCTGGTCGAGGGCGCGGCGCAGCTCGTTCCTGTCGGACCGGACGTACGCTATCAATTGACGCCTGATCTGGTGGAGCGCCATTGGGATCACGACAGTGTCGGCGCACTGGTCGCGTCACCGGCCAACCCGACCGGCACGATTCTGACCCGCGATGAGCTGGCGGGTTTATCCACAGCCATCAAGGCGCGGCACGGGCATCTGGTGGTGGACGAGATCTACCACGGCCTGACTTATGGCACCGATGCCGCCAGCGTGCTGGAAGTCGACGACAGCGCGTTTGTCCTCAACAGTTTCTCCAAATATTTCGGCATGACCGGTTGGCGTCTTGGCTGGCTGGTGGCGCCGGATGCGGCGGTCAGCGAGCTGGAAAAGCTCGCGCAGAACCTCTACATCAGCGCACCGAGCATGGCCCAGCATGCGGCGCTGGCCTGTTTCGAGCCGGATACCATCGCGATCCTCGAAGAGCGCCGTGCCGAATTCGGCCGCCGCCGCGATTTCCTGCTGCCAGCATTGCGGGAGTTGGGATTCAATATCGCCGTGGAACCGGAAGGCGCGTTCTACTTGTATGCCGATATCAGCAAGTTCGGCGGCGATGCCTTCGCGTTCTGCCGTCACTTCCTCGAAACCGAGCACGTAGCGTTTACTCCGGGGCTGGATTTCGGTCGTTATCAGGCCAGTCATCATGTGCGCTTCGCCTACACGCAAAACCTCCCTCGCCTACAGGAAGCAGTGGGACGCATTGGTCGCGGTTTGAAGAGCTGGCAAGGCTGATGCGCTTTTTTCCTCCTCTTGAAGAAGGCCGGTTGATCCGCCGTTACAAGCGCTTTCTCGCTGACATCGAAACCGTTGGCGGCGAACTGCTGACGATTCATTGCCCGAATACGGGCTCGATGCTCAATTGTCAGGTCGAAGGCGGGCAGGTCTGGTTCAGCCGTTCCAATGATCCCAAGCGCAAGCTGCCCGGCACCTGGGAAATCGGCGAAACCCCGCAGGGGCGGTTTTTCTGCGTGAACACCGGGCGCGCCAATGCGCTGGTCGAAGAGGCTTTGCAGGCCGGTGTCATCAGCGAGTTGAACGGTTTTACCGTGCTGAAACGCGAAGTGGCCTATGGACAGGAAAAAAGCCGTATCGACTTCCGCCTCGAATACCCGACCGGGCCGGCGTACGTGGAAGTGAAAAGTGTCACGCTGGGTTTCGACGGTACGGCGGTGGCGGCCTTTCCCGATGCGGTGACCGAGCGGGGCGCCAAGCATTTGCGTGAGCTGGCGCATCTGGCGCGGGACGGGATCCGGGCAGTGCAGCTGTACTGCGTGAATCTGACCGGTATCGAAGCGGTACGCCCGGCCGTGGAAATCGATTCGGCCTACGCCGATGCCTTGCGTGAGGCAGTGGCGTCCGGGGTCGAGGTGCTGGCTTATGGCGTGCGGTTGAGCCATGAGGAAATGTTGATTGATCGACGACTGGACGTATTGCTCGACGGTTAAACGTCGACCCACAGCCCTTGAGCATCTTCACGGCAATCGATGGCTGTCAGCGATTGCCCGGCGCAAGGGCCAGCCACGCATTCACCGCCCTCGATCAGGAAAAGTGCGCCGTGTGTGGCGCACTGGATCAGGCTGTTGCTCGGGTCGAGAAACTGGTCGGGTTGCCATTCCAGCCCGACGCCCCGGTGCGGGCATCGGTTGAGATAGACGTACGCCTTGCCGGCCCGGCGCACGGCGAACAGTTTGTTGCCGTCGATCTCGAACCCGCGGCTGGTGGCTTCGACCAGATCGACGCCCGTGCACAGAAACTTCATGGCTATCCTCAAGTGTCAGCTCGTGTCCGGATATGTCCGAGCTTGACGTTTAAATGCAAACAATTATCAAATGACCGCCTTCGTCCGCCGCGCGGTGGCCGCTGCCGAGGATACTTGGCCTGCCGCCCCGATGCCCGGGAAAATCCTATAAAGGAAGCTGTCTATGCGCCTGAGTACCCGCGTTGCCGTGCTGTGTGTCGGACTTTTTGTCAGCCACCAGGCTGCAGCGGCCCAATTGCCGCAACGCTGGGTCAGTGCCGGCGGTGCGTTGTCGGAATGGGTGAGTGCGTTGGGCGGTGAGGCGAAACTGGTGGGTGTCGACACCACCAGCCAACATCCCGAGGCCCTCAAGTCGCTGCCTAGCATCGGTTATCAGCGCAGTCTGTCGGCGGAAGGCATCCTCAGCCTGCGCCCGGACATCCTGATCGGCACCGAGGAAATGGGCCCACCACCGGTGATTTCACAGGTTCGCAGTGCCAAGGTGCAGGTGGAGTTGTTCTCCGCTCAGCCGGATCTGCCGACGCTGGAAAAGAACGTCACTCATCTGGGCCGATTGCTGGGCGCCGAGACTCAGGCGACTCAGCTGCTGCAAAGTTATCAACAACAACTCGACGCACAGAAGGCGCGCGTGGTGGCGGTGCAGTCGAAACAGAAAGCGCCGGGTGTGCTGTTGCTGCTCGGGCATGCCGGCGGCAAACCATTGATTGCCGGCAAGGACACCGCTGCCGACTGGATGCTGCAACAGGCGGGCGGACACAACCTGGCCACTCACACCGGTTACAAGCCGTTTTCCGTGGAGTCCCTGGCCGGGCTCGACCCGGAAGTGCTGGTGTTTGCTGACCGCGCACTGACCGGCGAAGCGGCGAAGGCGGCATTGTTCAAGGAAAATCCGATCCTCAATTCCAGCCGCGCAGCCAAATCCGGCCGCGTGCTGGAGCTGGACCCAACGCTGCTGGTCGGCGGTCTCGGGCCGCGTTTGCCTGCTGCGTTGAAAACCCTGTCTGACGGTTTCTACCCGACCCAGAGCGGCCAATGACCACGTTGGTCAAACCCCGTGGCTTGTTCATCGGCCTGATTCTGCTGTGTCTGCTGGCGATCTGGTTGTCGCTGGCTTTGGGGCCGGTCAGCCTGCCGCTGTTCGATACCTTGCGCGCGGCATTGCGCATGATCGGCGTGCCGCTGGCACCGGACGGGCTGGAGCAGGCTGAGCTGATTCTCGGGCAGATTCGGCTGCCTCGGACACTGCTCGGGTTGGCGGTCGGCGGTGTGCTGGCGTTGTCCGGCGTGGCGATGCAGGGCCTGTTTCGCAACCCGTTGGCCGATCCCGGGTTGGTTGGCGTATCCAGTGGCGCTGCTTTAGGCGCGGCGGTGGCGATTGTCGGTGGTTCGTTTTTTGGCGGTCTGCCGGAGTGGTTCGGCCCGTATCTGCTGTCTGTGTGTGCGTTTCTCGGCGGTCTTGGGGTGACGGCGCTGGTCTATCGTCTTGGTCGTCGCAACGGGCAGACCAATGTCGCGACCATGTTGCTGGCAGGCATCGCCCTGACTGCGCTCGCCAGTTCGGCAGTGGGACTTTTTACCTATCTGGCGGACGACGCCACCCTGCGAACCCTGACTTTCTGGAACCTTGGCAGCCTCAACGGTGCGAGTTATGCGCGGCTGTGGCCACTGCTGATCATCAGCGCCGGCGTCGCGTTGTGGCTACCGCGCCGGGCGAAGGCTTTGAATGCGTTGTTGCTTGGGGAATCGGAAGCCGGGCATCTGGGGATCGATGTCGAGCGGCTCAAGCGTGAGCTGGTGTTCTGTACGGCGCTGGGCGTCGGTGCCGCGGTAGCGGCGGCGGGGATGATCGGCTTTGTCGGGCTGGTGGTGCCACATCTGGTGCGTTTGCTCGCCGGGCCGGATCATCGGGTGTTGTTGCCGGCCTCGGTGCTGGCCGGGGCCAGTCTATTGTTGCTGGCGGATCTGGTTGCGCGGCTGGCGCTGGCACCGGCGGAGTTGCCAATCGGTATCGTCACTGCATTCATCGGCGCGCCGTTCTTCCTTTATCTGCTGCTGCGAGGACGTGCCTGATGTTGCGTGCGCACAATCTGCACATCCGTCGTGGCCGCAAGACGGTATTGGCCGACGTCAGTCTGCAATTGGAGCCGGGTGAGGTGCTCGGCGTGCTCGGTCCCAACGGTGCCGGCAAGAGCACGTTGCTCGGGGCGTTGTGCGGTGAACTGAGTGCCAGCGAAGGCAGTGTTCTTCTCGACGGTGAAAACCTTGGCCACTGGAGCGGCACTCAGCGTGCTCAACGACTGGCGGTATTGCCCCAGGTGTCGACGCTGGACTTTGCCTTTCGCGTCGAAGAAGTGGTCGGGATGGGGCGCTTGCCTTATCAGAGCGGAAGAGTGCGCGACGACGAGATTGTTGCCGCCGCGTTATCGGCTGCGGATGCCGGTCACCTGAGCGGGCGCAGTTATCTTGCCTTGTCCGGTGGCGAGCGCCAGCGGGTGCACTTGGCCCGCGTGCTGGCGCAGTTGTGGCCAGGGCAGGCCGGGCAGACCTTGTTGCTGGATGAGCCGACTTCGATGCTCGATCCGTTGCATCAACACACCACGCTGCAAGCCGTGCGCGAGTTTGCCGATCGCGGCGCTGCTGTGATGGTAATCCTACATGATCTGAACCTGGCGGCGCGCTATTGTGATCGCATCTTGCTGCTTGAGGGCGGGCGTCCGGTGGCGCTGGACACGCCGCAGCAGGTGCTGCGTCCGGAGTCGCTCAAGGCTGTATTCGGACTGGAGGTGTTGGTGCAGCCACACCCGGAGCGCGGGCATCCGTTGATCATCGCCCGCTGATTTCATCATCGAGGTGAAAGCATGCGTAGGATTTTTCTGTTTGCGGTGTTGTTGCTTGGCGGTTGCCAGCATGTCGCTCCGCCACCGGTCACTGGCGAGATTCGCGACCTGCGTAGCGGAACACTGATTACCCCACAAGAGTTGCTGACGCGTCTGGCCGAGCCGGCGCGGGTGATCGTCGGTGAGCAGCACGACAATGCTGATCACCATGCTGTGCAATTGTGGCTGTTGCAGAACCTGGGGCAGGAGCGGCCTCAGGGCAGTCTTCTGCTGGAGATGCTCACGCCCGATCAACAAGCGCGGGTCAATGTCGTGCGTCGAGCTCCAAAGGCTCCCACTGATCTTCCGGTCGAGTTGGCGTGGCAGGACGGTTGGGACTGGAATCTGTATGGGCCGATTGTCCGGTTTGCTTTCACGCAACCGTATCCGCTGCTGGCGGCCAATCTCGATAACAGTGAAATTCGTGCGTTCTATCGCCAGCCTCCGGTTCTGCAAGGGGAGCGCAGTAACACCGAGTCGGTGAAAAGCGAGTTGGCCGAGCAGATCGGCGATTCGCACTGTGGCTTGCTGCCCCAATCGCAGATGCCGGCGATGCTGGCGGTGCAGCAGCAACGGGATCGACGGATGGCGACAGGGTTGTTGGCGGCGCCTGCGCCGGCGTTGTTGTTCGCGGGTGCGTTCCATGCGCGCAAGGATGTGGGTGTGCCGCTGCATGTGCTGGATCTGGGCGCGCCCGAAGCGCCGACAGTGTTGATGCTGGCGGAGCAGGGCGGCGAGGTCACGACTGCCATGGCCGATTATGTCTGGTTCACACCGTCCACGCCGAAACCGGATTATTGCGCCGAGATGCGTAAACAGTTCGGCCAATGACTTTCTTGCGGGCAAAAAAAGACCCGGAAAAACCGGGTCAAATAACCGTGATTAGCCTGATGAGGAGATAATCTGAGAGTCCGAACCAAGGGCTTTTCAGAATATCGACTGATCTCGCGACCAGTTGTGATAATCATAGCGATTCTCATTAACAAGTCAACGAGTGTTTTTCCATTTCTTCGGTTTTGTTTGGGGAATGGCTGAAAAGCCCTGAAAACACTGGACTTCAGCTTGGACGGTCAATTGCCGTGAGCTGCTTGTTGAGCTGGTCGATGCGCCGCGCCATGCTTTCGATCAGGCTGTGAGCGATTTTCGGATTGCTGCGGGTCATGCTCAGAAACTGATCGCCGGGAATCAGCATCACGGTGCTCGGTTCGCAGGTAACGACGGTTGCGTTGCGGGGTTCACCGGTGAATATCGCCATGGCGCCGAAAATCTCGTCCTTGGGCACTTCGCCGACCTTGTGCCCGTCGACGAACGCTTGTGCATGACCCTCGATGATCACGAACACGTGATCGGCGGGATCGCCTTCGCGGATCAACACTTCTCCGGCCTCGACCCGTTTAAAGCCATTGGTGCTGCGAAACTCCCGTGGCTTCAGCTCGCCAATCGCATGGGCCAGCAGCGCCATTTGGCCCAACAGATAGTGCAGAAACTGTTCCGAGCGCGCAGGTTCTGAATACACATGCTGGAACAAATCACGTCGACGGAAGGGCAGCAAACTCAATGGGCCGTCGGAGCAAAGAATGCAATCCGCCCAGTCAGGACCCTGCTGAAGGCCAACCAGATCACCTTCTTGCCAATAGAACAGCGCTCGGCCTCCGAAGCGGCCATTGATGACGCCGTCCATCAGTAGAAACAGTTGATCGCCCGGCAACCGTGCCATCAGATCATCCGTGGCTTCCAGCTCCAGCACGGGCCCATACGGTGCAAGGTCCCGCAGAAATTGACCGGGCAGGTTCTGCAAACGGTCGATCATTGCTTCGGCCGTTGCCGATTGTTCCCCGAGCAGATACATGAAGGTGGGTGCCCGTCAGTTCTTGTGGCGAGAGGAAATGGCTTCGAGCTGTTTGTTCAGAGCGTCCTTGCGTTCGGCGGGAATGTCGTTCCAGTGCACATCCATCAACGCCCCCTCGATCGCATACAACAACACCTTCGACGCCCGGAACCCGCGCGTGCGCACGGCCCGATAGGCATCCACGGCGCCCAGGCGACGCAGATCCGAGGCGCTGTGGATGCCCACGGCATGCAGCCATTGCGCCGACGTCTTGCCAAGATTCTTCAGGTGTTGCAGTTCATCATTCATCAAGCCTCCTTGCGACGGCCGAATGGTGCGTGGGCGATCATCTCAGGAGTGTAGCCATCAGTAGGAAAAGCGTGGTTGTTTGGTCGGATTCGACGCAAAAGCTTCTAAGAAACGTCAGGTTTTCACTGAAGGATCAGGATATGGAGGACGCGGGAAAACACAAATAGCACGCAGTCCAGTGCAAAGCGGGGGCACTGGACGGGTTAGCCTTTGGCAGGCTTAACGGGTGCGATAGCGCAGGCGGGTGCCGAAATTCATCGACATCAGGATTTCGTCTGCACTCAGCTCCGGCGGGAAGTAAGCACCGGAAATCTGCGCGTGGGCCAGGCTCGCGCCTTCCAGGGATGCGTTGCGAAAGTCGATGCCGCGCAGGTCAGCGGAACGGAAGTAGGCGTCCCGGAAATCCACGCCATCGGCGTTCAATTCACGCAGGTCGAGGCCACGGAAGTCACCGCCGACCATGTCGATCGGGCCGTCTTTCGGACGTTCTTTGTTGAAACCGGTTATGTCGTCTTTGTGCAGCAAGGCATAAAGCGGGGTGTCGAGAAGTTTCGGCTGGCTCATGTCAGATCACCTGTTGGTTTTATGACGCCAGTATAGTGCCACTATTTGACGGCCGTGAAGCGAGCGAGGGCTTCACGGCCGAAATAGTTTCTTACAGACCTGGCAGGCGCTGGCGGATTTGCGCCACGACGGTATCCAGGGTGCCGGATTCGTTAGTCTGCACGCGTTTGCTGCGCAGGATTTCTTCCGGGGTCAGGGCTTCACGATTGGCCTGCTGGGCTTCGATCACTGCCAGTGTGGCGTCGGACGGATCCTTCTTGTCTGCCTGACGAATCGCCAGCCAGCTCTCGATCACCGCTTGTGGCGCGTTGCAGTCGAGGATCAGGAACGGCGTGCCGGTGGCCTCGGCAACCTTGGCTGCGCTGTCACGTTGTTCGCGCTTGAGGTAAGTGGCATCGATCACCACCGGGAAGCCGGCGTGCAGGATTACTTCGGCGATTTCATGCAGGCGAGCGTAGGTCGCGGTGCTGGCGTCGGCGCTGTAAATCCCGGCCTGAACATCATTGGCGACGGTTTGCTCACCGAACAGACGCTTGCGCTCTACATCGGAGCGCAAGCGAATTGCGCCCAGCGCCTCGACCAGACGCATGGCCACGTGGCTTTTGCCTACAGCCGATACGCCGTGGGTGATCGCCATGAAGCGCGAAGGAATGGTGCTGTAGCTTTCCGCCAGGTTGGCGTAGTTGCGGTACTGGCGCAGGGTGGTGGCGCGCTGCACCGGCGTCGCGTCGGCAGGCATGCTGAACAGCGCAACTTTCGCACGCACCAATGCACGGTAAGCCTTGTAGAAGTTCAACACTTCCAGGCCCTGGTAGTCGCCGGTCAGTTCCAGGTATTGGCTGATGAAGCGACGGGCCAGGGATTTCAGGCCGCGGTCTTCCAGGTCCATCGCCAGGAAACCGGTGTCGGCCCAGACGTCGGTGAAGCGGAACGGCTCGTTGAATTCGATGCAGTCGAAGATCACCACTTTGCCGTCGATCAGCGTGGCGTTGCCCAGGTGAATGTCACCGTGGCATTCGCGGGTGAAGCCTTCAGCCTTGCGCTGGGCGAACAGCGGCTTCAAACGTTCGAAGCTGCTTTCGGCCCAGGCTTGCAGGGCATCCAGTTGCAGCAGGTCGGCTTTGTCGCTGAGGAATGGCAGGATTTGTTCGAAGTTCTGGCGAACCGGCGCCATCACGCTTTCAGGCGTGCCGGCATCGTGCTCGGCCGGGACTTTCGGCGCGCTGAGATGGAAACGGGCAATCTGCTCGGCCATTTCGTCGATGTGCGTAGTGGTCAGCTCGCCGTTGGCCTGCAGGGTGCTCAGCAGGCCGATCTGCGGGAACTGGCGCATTTTCAGCACGTATTCGATGGCCGGGCCTTCGCCACCCAGTTGTGGGGCTTCGACAGTGCCGGTGACTGGAATCACTTCCAGATACAAATCGTCGGTCAGGCGCTGGTTGAGGCGTAGCTCTTCGCCGCAGAAGTGCTCGCGGGATTCGAGGCTGGTGAAGTCGAGAAAGCCGAAGTTCACCGGTTTCTTCACTTTATAAGCGTAAGGACCAGTGAGCAGGACCCACGAGATATGGGTTTCGATGACCTGAAACCCTTCGACAGGGTGCGCAAACAGGGCAGGGTTTTGCAGGGCGGCGATCAGGGACTGGCTCACAGGCGATCCTTCAGAGACTGGGGGAATTCGAGGCCGCCATTATGGCTGCTCGCCAGCCCGACGCAAACCTCGGAGCGCTCCTGTTGAGTATGAATAAAGTGCGTATAATCCGCCGCCATGACTCGTACTCGATCCCCCCGCACTCCTAAAAAACCACCTTCCCGGGGCCTGCGCCCATGGTTGGGCTGGGCCCTTAAACTCAGTCTGGTCGGCCTTGTGGTGCTGGCCGGCTTCGCCGTTTACCTCGATGCCGTGGTGCAGGAGAAGTTCTCCGGCAAGCGCTGGACCATCCCGGCCAAGGTATACGCGCGGCCGCTCGAGCTGTTCGTCGGACAGAAGCTGAGCAAGGACGATTTCCTCACCGAGCTCGATGCCCTGGGCTATCGCCGCGAAGCCGTGAGCAACGGCCCCGGCGCGGCGGCGGTCAACGGTAATACCGTCGATCTGAACACCCGTGGTTTCCAGTTCTATGAAGGCCTCGAGAAACCGCAGCCGGTGCGCGTGCGGTTCTCCGGTGATTACGTGGCCGAACTCTCGGCGACGAACGGTTCGAAGCTATCGGTGGTGCGCCTGGAACCGCTGCTGATCGGCGGGATCTACCCGAAAAATCTTGAAGACCGGATTCTGATCAAGCTCGATCAGGTGCCGCCATACCTGCTGGAAACCCTGGTCGCCGTGGAAGACCGGGATTATTACAGTCACTGGGGCGTGTCGCCGAAGTCGATTGCCCGGGCCATCTGGGTCAACACCTCCGGCGGCAAGATGACCCAGGGCGGCAGTACGCTGACGCAGCAACTGGTCAAGAACTTCTACCTCACCAACGAACGCAGCCTGACCCGCAAGCTCACCGAAGCGATGATGGCGATGCTGCTTGAGCTGCATTACGACAAGAAGGAAATTCTTGAGGCTTACCTCAACGAAGTTTTCGTCGGTCAGGACGGTCAGCGTGCGGTGCATGGTTTCGGCCTGGCCAGCCAGTTCTTCTTCGGTCAGCCATTGTCCGAGCTGAAACTGCATCAGGTCGCGCTGCTGGTCGGCATGGTCAAGGGGCCTTCCTATTACAACCCGCGCCGCAACCCGGAGCGGGCGCTGGAGCGACGTAACCTGGTGCTCGACGTGCTTGAGCAACAGGGTGTCGCCACCGCCGAGCAGGTCGAGGCCGCGAAGAAAATGCCGCTGGGCGTGACCTCGCGCGGCAAGCTGGCCGACAGCTCGTTCCCGGGCTTCATCGATCTGGTCAAGCGCCAGTTGCGTGAAGACTACCGCGACGAAGACTTGACCGAGGAAGGTCTGCGGATCTTCACCAGTTTCGATCCGATCCTGCAGATGAAAGCCGAAGCCTCGGTGAATGACACCTTCAAGCGACTGTCCGGGCGCAAGGGGGCCGACGATGTGGAAGCAGCGATGGTCGTGACCAATCCGGAAACCGGTGAAGTCCAGGCGATGATCGGCAGCCGTCAGGCCAGTTATGCCGGGTTCAACCGGGCACTGGATGCGGTGCGACCGATTGGTTCTCTGGTCAAGCCAGCGGTTTATCTGACCGCACTGGAAAAACCGAGCCAGTACACGCTGACCAGTTGGCTGTCGGATGATCCGCTTTCCATCAAGGGCGCGGACGGTCAGGTCTGGAAACCGCAGAACTATGATCGTCGCTCCCACGGTACGGTGTTCCTCTATCAAGGGCTGGCGCATTCCTACAACCTGTCCACTTCGCGTCTCGGGCTGGCGGTGGGTGTTCCGAATGTCCTCAAGACCATCGGGCGCCTGGGTGTGACCCGTGAGTTCCCGGCGTTCCCGTCGATGTTGCTGGGTGCCGGTGGCATGACGCCGATCGAAGTCGCGACCATGTACCAGACCCTCGCCAACGGCGGCTTCAATACGCCGATGCGCGGGATTCGCAGTGTGCTGACTGCCGAGGGCGAGCCGCTCAAGCGTTATCCTTTCCAGATCGAGCAACGTTTCGATCCGGCGTCGATCTACCTGATCCAGAACGCAATGCAGCGCGTGATGCGTGAAGGTACCGGCAGCTCGGTTTACAACGTATTGCCCAAGACCCTGACACTGGCCGGCAAGACCGGTACCAGTAACGATTCGCGCGATAGCTGGTTCGCCGGTTTCAGCCAGGATCTGCTGGCGGTGGTCTGGCTCGGCCGCGACGATAACGGCAAGACGCCGTTCACCGGTGCCACCGGTGCGTTGCAGGTCTGGACCAGTTTCATGCGCAAGGCCGATCCGCTGCCACTCGACATGCCGCAGCCGGACAACGTGGTGCAGGCGTGGGTTGATTCGCGCACTGGCCAGGGCTCCGATGCCAACTGTCCGGGCGCCGTGCAGATGCCGTATATTCGCGGCAGCGAACCGCCACCCGGCGCCTCCTGCGCGGGCGAAAGCCCGGCCTCGAGCGAGTCGGTGATGGATTGGGTCAAGGGCTGGATGAATTAAGCGAAGAGGGTTTCAAGTGAACAAGTGGTTGATTCCAGCGGTGACCGCCGTGGCTTTGCTCAGCGGCTGCTCCACCGTACAGCGTGGTTCGATTCCGGTTGTGGATTCCGGCACTACCGTGTCCAACAGCGAGCGTCTTTCGGCCAATGGCGGCTTCCGCAAGACGACGGTGAAACGACCTGTGCAGGGTCAGGCGCAATCGCAGGCCATCCCGCAAGGCGATACCGGTGTAGTGGTCATGGTTCCTGGTGGCGCTGCGGCTTCGGCACCGATCAGCAGCTCGCCGATCGTGCCGGGCCCGGCGTCCGGCGGTATCACCGCAGGGCCGTACAACCCTTCGCCGGTCGAATCGGCACCGATCAGTTCCGGCAGCTACAGCATGCCTTCGACGCCGAGCGGCATTCCTTCGGCCAGCAGCGGCGGCGGTCTGTCTGCCGACGAGCAACTGGATGGGCCGGTGCTCGCCTTGCTGAGCACGGCGCAGCAACAGCAGGCCGGCGGCGACCTCAACGGTGCGTCCTCCAGCCTTGAGCGCGCCCAACGCGTAGCTCCGCGTGAGCCGCAAGTGCTTTACCGCCTGGCACAAGTGCGCATGGCGCAAGGCGATGCCCCGCAAGCCGAGCAAACCGCCCGCCGTGCGCTGACCATGGCCAATGGTCGTCCGGACTTGCAGGCCAGCCTGTGGGAACTGATCGCTCAGGCCCGTGAGAAACAAGGTGATTCCGCCGGCGCCGCACTGGCCCGTCAGAAGGCCAAGGTTTCGCTGTGATGGACGCTCGCTTCTCGAAAGTCGCCGATCAACTGTTGTTGATCGAGCGAGAACTGCGTGCCCAGGGCTGGTGGGATGAAGTCCAGCCTTCGACCGAAGCCTTGAGCAGTGTCGAGCCGTTTTCGGTCGACACCCTCGATTTCGAGCAGTGGCTGCAATGGATCTTCCTGCCGCGAATGAAGATGATCCTCGAACAGAACCTGCCATTGCCCAACGCCTCGGGCATTCAGGAAATGGCTGAAATGGTCTTCGCCCAACGCAATCTGCAGGGCAAGGACCGGCAGTTGCAGGTGTTGCTCAAAGAGTTCGACCTGCTGATCACCGCTTCTCGCTGAACGGCCGAAAACTGCCAGTGATCACTGGCAGTTTTCGGCGATCTGTTTCTGTGTCTCTGCGATACGCTCCTGACGTTGCGTATCGCTCAGCCGACGCAACTCCCCCTCGGTTTCTTCCCTCAGGCGCGGATTGTTCTGCAACTGCGCCAGGTTCGTGCGCGCCTGTTCACAGAAGGACTTGAGCTGAGCCTGTTGCTCGGCGACCTGTTTCCTGACCTTGTCGTCGATGGCTTTCTGATCGCCCAGCCCGCCGCTACCGGGCATCGCAGTTGGGCGCGGAGCGGGCGAGGGTGGCGTTTGCAGGGTGGTCGCCGATTGCCCCTGCGGCGGCTGCGCATCGAAGTGCGTGACACCTTGGGCATCGACCCATTTGTAGATCTGACCGGCCATGCACCAGGGGCTGAGGCCGATCAGCAGTATGACGAGGAGCGTTCGCATGCTGATTCCTTGGCAAAATTGCGCAATTGACGCTAACAGAGTAGCGCTTTTCAGGTTTTTTCTTGCGTTCTCATGTGCTTACCCACAATTAAGCACATTGACGGCTTGACTTGGAGAGGGCGAAACAGAAGAATCCAAAGTCCGCTGTACAGGGACTGCCAGAAGCAGACCCTCTCGGCAGATCATGAGGCGCATATCCGCGTCGACCTGTTACACCCGCAACGCGTTACCTCGCGCTGGGTGGGAAAGGCCCGCAACACTTGGGACGATCCCAATACTTGCTCAGTCAGTGCTGACGTAGTCGGCGACCACCGTCGCTCATGCTCTGCCGAGAAGTAAACCTATTAAGACCCGTTCGCCTTTTTGTGGACGGTATTCTGGCGTTTTAGAGGTGAACAACGTGGAGCTTTTATCTGGCGGTGAGATGCTCGTCCGCTTCTTGCGTGACGAAGGCGTCAAATATATCTACGGGTACCCGGGTGGTGCTCTCCTTCATGTTTACGATGCCCTGTTCAAAGAACCGGAAGTGACCCACATCCTGGTTCGTCACGAACAAGCGGCTACCCATATGGCTGACGGCTACGCCCGTGCCACCGGTAAAGCCGGCGTGGTATTGGTGACTTCCGGTCCAGGCGCCACAAACGCCATCACCGGTATTGCCACGGCCTACATGGACTCGATTCCAATGGTGATCATCTCCGGTCAGGTGCCAAGCACCATGGTCGGCACCGATGCGTTTCAGGAAACCGACATGATCGGTATTTCCCGGCCGATCGTGAAGCACAGCTTCATGATCAAGCACGCTTCGGAAATCCCGGAAGTCATGAAGAAAGCCTTCTACCTGGCGCAATCCGGTCGTCCGGGCCCGGTCGTGGTCGATATCCCGAAAGACATGACCAACCCGGCCGAGAAGTTCGAATACATCTTCCCGAAGAAAGCCAAACTGCGTTCCTACAGCCCGGCCGTTCGCGGTCACTCCGGGCAAATCCGCAAGGCGGCAGAAATGCTCCTGGCGGCCAAGCGTCCCGTGCTGTACTCCGGCGGTGGCGTGATTCTGGGCAACGGCTCCGCGCCGCTGACCGAACTGGCGCAAATGCTCAATCTGCCAGTTACCAATACCTTGATGGGCCTGGGCGGCTACCCTGGCACTGACCGTCAGTTCATCGGCATGCTCGGCATGCACGGCAGCTACACCGCCAACCTGGCGATGCACCATGCCGACGTGATCCTGGCAGTCGGTGCGCGTTTCGACGATCGCGTGATCAACGGCGCGCCGAAGTTCTGCCCGAACGCCAAGATCATCCACATCGACATCGACCCGGCTTCGATTTCCAAGACCATCAAGGCCGACGTGCCAATCGTGGGTCCGGTTGAGAGCGTCCTGACCGAAATGGTCGCGATCCTCAAGGAAATCGGCGAAACCCCGAACAAGGAAGCGGTCACCAGCTGGTGGAAACAGGTTGATGAATGGCGCGGTGATCGCGGTCTGTTCCCTTATGACAAGGGCGACGGCAGCAAGATCAAGCCACAGACCGTGATCGAAACCCTGTGCGAAGTGACCAAGGGCGACGCCTTTGTGACCTCCGACGTGGGCCAGCACCAGATGTTCGCTGCGCAGTACTACAAGTTCAACAAGCCGAACCGCTGGATCAACTCCGGTGGCCTGGGCACGATGGGCTTCGGTCTGCCGGCCGCGATGGGCATTGCCTTGAGCTTCCCTGAGTCTGACGTTGCGTGCGTCACCGGTGAAGGCAGCATCCAGATGAACATCCAGGAGCTGTCGACCTGCCTGCAATACGGTTTGCCGGTCAAGATCGTGATCTTGAACAACGGTGTTCTGGGCATGGTGCGTCAGTGGCAGGACATGAGTTACGGCAGCCGTCACTCGCATTCGTACATGGAATCGCTGCCTGATTTCGTCAAGCTGGCCGAAGCCTATGGTCACGTCGGCGTGCGCATCACCGAATCGAAAGATTTGAAGTCGAAGATGGAAGAAGCGTTCGCCCTGAAGGATCGCCTGGTCGTGATCGATATTTCGGTCGACACCAGCGAGCACGTCTACCCGATGCAGATCAAAGACGGCTCGATGCGCGATATGTGGCTGAGCAAGACGGAGCGTACCTAATCATGCGGCACATTATTTCCTTGCTTCTGGAAAACGAACCCGGTGCTTTGTCTCGCGTAGTCGGCCTGTTCTCGCAGCGCAACTACAACATCGAAAGCCTGACCGTGGCGCCAACCGAAGACCCGACCCTGTCGCGTCTGACGCTGACCACTGTCGGCCACGATGAAATCATCGAGCAGATCACCAAAAACCTGAACAAGCTGATCGAAGTGGTCAAGCTGGTGGACCTGTCGGAAAGCGCTCACATCGAGCGCGAGCTGATGCTGGTCAAGGTCAAGGCCACTGGCGCCCAGCGCGCCGAGATCAAACGCACCACCGATATCTACCGTGGACAGATCGTCGACGTCAGCGCCAGCGTGTATACCGTTCAACTGACCGGTACCAGCGACAAGCTCGACAGCTTCATTCAGTCCATCGGCACCGCATCGATCCTGGAGACTGTCCGCAGTGGCGTCACCGGTATTGCCCGCGGCGACAAAGTACTCAGCATCTAAACCAAATTAGCGAATGGCCTGAACGGCCTGGATATAAAGGGGAAATTCATGAAAGTTTTCTACGATAAAGACTGCGACCTGTCGATCATCCAGGGCAAGAAAGTTGCCATCATCGGTTACGGCTCCCAGGGCCACGCTCAAGCGTGCAACCTGAAAGACTCCGGTGTCGACGTTACCGTCGGTCTGCGTAAAGGTTCGGCCACCGTTGCCAAGGCAGAAGCCCACGGCCTGAAAGTGACCGACGTGGCTGCCGCTGTTGCCGGCGCCGACCTGGTCATGATCCTGACCCCGGACGAGTTCCAGTCCCAGCTGTACAAGAACGAAATCGAGCCGAACATCAAGAAAGGCGCCACCCTGGCCTTCTCCCACGGCTTCGCGATCCACTACAACCAGGTTGTTCCGCGTGCTGACCTCGACGTTATCATGATTGCGCCGAAAGCCCCGGGCCACACCGTACGTTCCGAGTTCGTGAAGGGCGGCGGTATCCCTGACCTGATCGCGATCTACCAGGACGCCTCGGGCAACGCCAAGAACGTTGCACTGTCCTACGCCGCCGGCGTGGGTGGCGGTCGTACCGGCATCATCGAAACCACCTTCAAGGACGAGACCGAAACCGACCTGTTCGGCGAACAAGCCGTTCTGTGCGGCGGTACCGTTGAACTGGTAAAAGCCGGTTTCGAAACCCTGGTTGAAGCTGGCTACGCGCCGGAAATGGCCTACTTCGAGTGCCTGCACGAACTGAAACTGATCGTTGACCTCATGTACGAAGGCGGTATCGCCAACATGAACTACTCGATCTCCAACAACGCTGAATACGGCGAGTACGTGACCGGTCCGGAAGTGATCAACGCCGAATCCCGTCAGGCCATGCGCAACGCCCTGAAACGTATTCAGGACGGTGAATACGCCAAAATGTTCATCAGCGAAGGCGCAACCGGCTACCCTTCGATGACCGCCAAGCGTCGTAACAACGCCGCTCACGGTATCGAAATCATCGGCGAGCAACTGCGCTCCATGATGCCGTGGATCGGTGCCAACAAGATCGTCGACAAAGCCAAAAACTAAGTCGTCGACCCTTGTATGAAAAAACGCGGCCTCGGCCGCGTTTTTTCGTATGGGCGGGCGGTTCTGGTATAAAGCTGCATCGTTTGCGGCCGAACCGTCGTCCCAGACACCTGTCGAAAATGTCCAATCCGTTGCAAGGTAATGTCCATGAGCGAACGTCCCGAAGAGCCGAACCAGGCTTCAGACGCCGAAAGCCTGCTGCCCATCGATGAACATGTCGAAGAAGGGCATGACGCAGAAGGTCGTAAAGTCCGGCATCGTGGTATCTATCTGCTGCCGAACCTGTTCACCACTGCGAACCTGTTCGCGGGGTTCTATTCCATCATCAATTCGATGAGTGCCCAGGCCGCCTTGAGCGCCGGGGACTCGGCGAATGCGAGCAAATACTTCGCTTTCGCGGCCATCGCGATCTTCGTTGCCATGGTGCTCGACGGCCTCGATGGTCGTGTGGCGCGTATGACCAACACGCAAAGTGCATTCGGTGCCGAGTACGACTCGCTGTCGGACATGGTTGCCTTTGGCGTCGCGCCGGCATTGCTGGCATTCGGCTGGGCCCTGGGTGACATGGGCAAGGTCGGCTGGATGGTCGCCTTCATCTATGTGGCGGGTGCGGCGTTGCGTCTGGCGCGCTTCAACACTCAGGTCGGCACTGCCGACAAGCGCTACTTCATCGGCCTGGCCAGCCCGGCAGCTGCCGGTGTGGTGGCGGGGATTGTCTGGGCATTCAGCGACTACGGAATCCAGGGTTCGAAGATGTCGTTCCTCGTTGCGTTGATGGTAGCGGCTGCCGGCATGCTGATGGTCAGCAACATCAAATACAACAGCTTCAAGGAGCTGGATCTGAAAGGGCGCGTGCCATTTGTTGCGATCCTGGCGGTGGTGCTGGTGTTCGCCGTGGTGTTCAGTGATCCTCCGCGTATCCTGCTGCTGGTGTTCCTCGCCTATGCGGCTTCGGGCCCGGTGCAGTACCTGTTGCATCTTCGTCGCCACAAAAACGTCGAGTGATGTAATTTCCCTCATACTCCGCAGTCTATGGGTGCATCTGTCCTCCAAAACTGCGGAGTTGTCATGCTGATCAAAATCCCCAAAGCGTCCGACTGCCACGAGTCGGACGTCACGCCTGAATCCATTTATCTCTCTCGCCGACAATTGCTCGGAGCGACTGCGGCCGGTCTGGCCATGAGCAGTCTGCCGCGTTGGGCCAGTGCCGAAGAGGCTGCCCGTTATGCCGATGTCGAGTCTGGCAATGCGCCCGCCTGGTTTGCCGAGAAGCAGCCTTCCATTAAATGGGGGGCCGTGAACGTCAAGGATGAGGCGATCACGCCCTATAAGGACGCGACCCACTACAACAACTTCTATGAGTTCGGTACCGACAAGGGTGACCCGGCGGCGAATGCCGGATCGCTGAAGACCGAACCGTGGAGTGTGGTGGTGGACGGGGAGGTGGGTAAGCCGGGGCGTTATGCACTGGAAGACTTCATGAAACCTTACCAGTTGGAGGAGCGCATCTATCGCCTGCGTTGTGTCGAGGCGTGGTCGATGGTGATTCCCTGGATCGGCTTTCCCATTTCGGCGCTGCTCAAGCAGGTCGAGCCAACGTCCAACGCCAAATACATCCGTTTTGAAACCTTGCAGGATCCCAAGAGCATGCCGGGACAGCGTTCAGGATTTGCCCTGATCGACTGGCCTTATGTAGAAGGGTTGCGTCTGGATGAGGCGATGAATTCGTTGGCGATCCTGGCTGTGGGCATGTACGGCCGCGAATTGCCGAATCAGAACGGCGCGCCGTTGCGTCTGGTGGTGCCGTGGAAGTATGGCTTCAAGAGTGTCAAATCCATCGTGCGGATCAGTCTTGTCAGTGAGCAGCCAAAGACGACCTGGCAGAGCATTGCGGCGGATGAATACGGTTTCTATGCGAATGTGAACCCGACGGTTGATCATCCTCGCTGGACTCAGGCCCGGGAGCGGCGACTGCCTAACAGTCTGTTCAAGCCGAATGTGCGTGATACGCAGATGTTCAACGGCTACTCGGACGAGGTCGCTTCTTTATATACAGGGCTCGATCTGCGGAAGAACTACTGATGCGATATCCGTTTTGGCGTGTGAGCGTTTTTATTGCGGCGGCTATCTGGCCGTTGTGGTGGTTCTATCAGGCCTTCGAGGATCTGCTCGGGCCGGATCCCGGAAAAGTGCTGGTCGATCGGCTTGGGCTTGGGACACTGGTGTTGCTGTTGATTACTTTGAGTATGACGCCGTTGCAGAAGCTTACCGGGTGGGCAGGCTGGATAGCCGTACGCCGGCAGTTGGGGCTCTGGTGTTTTGCGTATGTGGTTCTGCATTTATGCAGCTATATGGCATTCATCCTGGGTTTCGACTGGTCGCAACTGGGTGTGGAGTTGCGCAAGCGTCCGTACATTATTGTCGGCACGCTCGGGTTTCTGGGGTTGCTGGCATTGGCGGTGACGTCCAATCGTTATAGTCAGCGTCGATTGGGTGCGCGCTGGAAGAAGTTGCATCGGTTGGCGTATGTGATTCTCGGGTTGGGACTGCTGCATATGTTGTGGATTGTGCGCGCCGATCTTAAAGAGTGGGCGGTCTATGCCTCCATCGGCGGGCTGCTTCTTGTGCTGCGACTACCGCCGGTGGCCCGCCGAATCCCGCGTTTGCCGGGTAAAAGGCAGGTTTTGCAAGAAAAGCGAAATTAAGGGTTGACGGCAGATTCTGAGTCTCTATAATTCGCCCCACTTCCGGCGCAGTCGAAACGGAAAATTCCTTGAGATTCAATGAGTTATGTAGGTTTCGATGGCGGGCTGCTTCAGATCATCGAAGCCTGGAAGGAGTTGGAAATGCCGGTCTTCTGGCGCTTTCAACGGTTCGGTCTTCTGGCGCTTTCAACGGTTCGGTCTTCTCGATCGAAAGCGGAGAAAAAGAGGTGTTGACAGCAGCGTGTAACGCTGTAGAATTCGCCTCCCGCTAACGAGAGATCGGAAGCGCAAGTGGTTGAAGTTGTTGAAGAAATCTTCGAAAACTTCTGAAAATAATCACTTGACAGCAAATGAGGCTGCTGTAGAATGCGCGCCTCGGTTGAGACGAAAGATCTTGACCAACCGCTCTTTAACAACTGAATCAAGCAATTCGTGTGGGTGCTTGTGGAGTCAGACTGATAGTCAACAAGATTATCAGCATCACAAGTTACTCCGCGAGAAATCAAAGATGTAACCAACGATTGCTGAGCCAAGTTTAGGGTTTCTTAAAAACCCAAAGATGTTTGAACTGAAGAGTTTGATCATGGCTCAGATTGAACGCTGGCGGCAGGCCTAACACATGCAAGTCGAGCGGATGAAGGGAGCTTGCTCCTGGATTCAGCGGCGGACGGGTGAGTAATGCCTAGGAATCTGCCTGGTAGTGGGGGACAACGTTTCGAAAGGAACGCTAATACCGCATACGTCCTACGGGAGAAAGCAGGGGACCTTCGGGCCTTGCGCTATCAGATGAGCCTAGGTCGGATTAGCTAGTTGGTGAGGTAATGGCTCACCAAGGCGACGATCCGTAACTGGTCTGAGAGGATGATCAGTCACACTGGAACTGAGACACGGTCCAGACTCCTACGGGAGGCAGCAGTGGGGAATATTGGACAATGGGCGAAAGCCTGATCCAGCCATGCCGCGTGTGTGAAGAAGGTCTTCGGATTGTAAAGCACTTTAAGTTGGGAGGAAGGGTTGTAGATTAATACTCTGCAATTTTGACGTTACCGACAGAATAAGCACCGGCTAACTCTGTGCCAGCAGCCGCGGTAATACAGAGGGTGCAAGCGTTAATCGGAATTACTGGGCGTAAAGCGCGCGTAGGTGGTTCGTTAAGTTGGATGTGAAATCCCCGGGCTCAACCTGGGAACTGCATCCAAAACTGGCGAGCTAGAGTATGGTAGAGGGTGGTGGAATTTCCTGTGTAGCGGTGAAATGCGTAGATATAGGAAGGAACACCAGTGGCGAAGGCGACCACCTGGACTGATACTGACACTGAGGTGCGAAAGCGTGGGGAGCAAACAGGATTAGATACCCTGGTAGTCCACGCCGTAAACGATGTCAACTAGCCGTTGGGAGCCTTGAGCTCTTAGTGGCGCAGCTAACGCATTAAGTTGACCGCCTGGGGAGTACGGCCGCAAGGTTAAAACTCAAATGAATTGACGGGGGCCCGCACAAGCGGTGGAGCATGTGGTTTAATTCGAAGCAACGCGAAGAACCTTACCAGGCCTTGACATCCAATGAACTTTCCAGAGATGGATTGGTGCCTTCGGGAACATTGAGACAGGTGCTGCATGGCTGTCGTCAGCTCGTGTCGTGAGATGTTGGGTTAAGTCCCGTAACGAGCGCAACCCTTGTCCTTAGTTACCAGCACGTTATGGTGGGCACTCTAAGGAGACTGCCGGTGACAAACCGGAGGAAGGTGGGGATGACGTCAAGTCATCATGGCCCTTACGGCCTGGGCTACACACGTGCTACAATGGTCGGTACAAAGGGTTGCCAAGCCGCGAGGTGGAGCTAATCCCATAAAACCGATCGTAGTCCGGATCGCAGTCTGCAACTCGACTGCGTGAAGTCGGAATCGCTAGTAATCGCGAATCAGAATGTCGCGGTGAATACGTTCCCGGGCCTTGTACACACCGCCCGTCACACCATGGGAGTGGGTTGCACCAGAAGTAGCTAGTCTAACCTTCGGGAGGACGGTTACCACGGTGTGATTCATGACTGGGGTGAAGTCGTAACAAGGTAGCCGTAGGGGAACCTGCGGCTGGATCACCTCCTTAATCGACGACATCAGCTGCTCCATAAGTTCCCACACGAATTGCTTGATTCATTGAAGAAGACGAAAGAAGCAGCCCGAAATTGGGTCTGTAGCTCAGTTGGTTAGAGCGCACCCCTGATAAGGGTGAGGTCGGCAGTTCGAATCTGCCCAGACCCACCAATTTTGTGTGGGAAACGCCTGTAGAAATACGGGGCCATAGCTCAGCTGGGAGAGCGCCTGCCTTGCACGCAGGAGGTCAGCGGTTCGATCCCGCTTGGCTCCACCACTACTGCTTCTGAAGTAAGAGCTTAGAAATGAGCATTCCATCGATTTGATGGTGAATGTTGATTTCTAGTCTTTGACTAGTTCGTTCTTTAAAAATTTGGGTATGTGATAGAAAGATAGACTGAACGTTACTTTCACTGGTAACGGATCAGGCTAAGGTAAAATTTGTGAGTTCTCTTAGTTGAGAAATTCGAATTTTCGGCGAATGTCGTCTTCACAGTATAACCAGATTGCTTGGGGTTATATGGTCAAGTGAAGAAGCGCATACGGTGGATGCCTTGGCAGTCAGAGGCGATGAAAGACGTGGTAGCCTGCGAAAAGCTTCGGGGAGTCGGCAAACAGACTTTGATCCGGAGATGTCTGAATGGGGGAACCCAGCCATCACAAGATGGTTATCTTGCACTGAATACATAGGTGCAAGAGGCGAACCAGGGGAACTGAAACATCTAAGTACCCTGAGGAAAAGAAATCAACCGAGATTCCCTTAGTAGTGGCGAGCGAACGGGGACTAGCCCTTAAGTGGCTTTGAGATTAGCGGAACGCTCTGGAAAGTGCGGCCATAGTGGGTGATAGCCCTGTACGCGAAAATCTCTTAGTCATGAAATCGAGTAGGACGGAGCACGAGAAACTTTGTCTGAATATGGGGGGACCATCCTCCAAGGCTAAATACTACTGACTGACCGATAGTGAACTAGTACCGTGAGGGAAAGGCGAAAAGAACCCCGGAGAGGGGAGTGAAATAGATCCTGAAACCGTATGCGTACAAGCAGTGGGAGCAGACTTTGTTCTGTGACTGCGTACCTTTTGTATAATGGGTCAGCGACTTATTTTCAGTGGCGAGCTTAACCGAATAGGGGAGGCGTAGCGAAAGCGAGTCTTAATAGGGCGTCTAGTCGCTGGGAATAGACCCGAAACCGGGCGATCTATCCATGGGCAGGTTGAAGGTTAGGTAACACTGACTGGAGGACCGAACCGACTACCGTTGAAAAGTTAGCGGATGACCTGTGGATCGGAGTGAAAGGCTAATCAAGCTCGGAGATAGCTGGTTCTCCTCGAAAGCTATTTAGGTAGCGCCTCATGTATCACTGTAGGGGGTAGAGCACTGTTTCGGCTAGGGGGTCATCCCGACTTACCAAACCGATGCAAACTCCGAATACCTACAAGTGCCGAGCATGGGAGACACACGGCGGGTGCTAACGTCCGTCGTGAAAAGGGAAACAACCCAGACCGTCAGCTAAGGTCCCAAAGTTATGGTTAAGTGGGAAACGATGTGGGAAGGCTTAGACAGCTAGGAGGTTGGCTTAGAAGCAGCCACCCTTTAAAGAAAGCGTAATAGCTCACTAGTCGAGTCGGCCTGCGCGGAAGATGTAACGGGGCTCAAACCATACACCGAAGCTACGGGTATCACGTAAGTGATGCGGTAGAGGAGCGTTCTGTAAGCCTGTGAAGGTGAGTTGAGAAGCTTGCTGGAGGTATCAGAAGTGCGAATGCTGACATGAGTAACGACAATGGGTGTGAAAAACACCCACGCCGAAAGACCAAGGTTTCCTGCGCAACGTTAATCGACGCAGGGTTAGTCGGTCCCTAAGGCGAGGCTGAAAAGCGTAGTCGATGGAAAACAGGTTAATATTCCTGTACTTCTGGTTATTGCGATGGAGGGACGGAGAAGGCTAGGCCAGCTTGGCGTTGGTTGTCCAAGTTTAAGGTGGTAGGCTGAGATCTTAGGTAAATCCGGGATCTTAAGGCCGAGAGCTGATGACGAGTTGCCTTTAGGCGACGAAGTGGTTGATGCCATGCTTCCAAGAAAAGCTTCTAAGCTTCAGATAACCAGGAACCGTACCCCAAACCGACACAGGTGGTTGGGTAGAGAATACCAAGGCGCTTGAGAGAACTCGGGTGAAGGAACTAGGCAAAATGGCACCGTAACTTCGGGAGAAGGTGCGCCGGTGAGGGTGAAGGACTTGCTCCGTAAGCCCATGCCGGTCGAAGATACCAGGCCGCTGCGACTGTTTATTAAAAACACAGCACTCTGCAAACACGAAAGTGGACGTATAGGGTGTGACGCCTGCCCGGTGCCGGAAGGTTAATTGATGGGGTTAGCTAACGCGAAGCTCTTGATCGAAGCCCCGGTAAACGGCGGCCGTAACTATAACGGTCCTAAGGTAGCGAAATTCCTTGTCGGGTAAGTTCCGACCTGCACGAATGGCGTAACGATGGCGGCGCTGTCTCCACCCGAGACTCAGTGAAATTGAAATCGCTGTGAAGATGCAGTGTATCCGCGGCTAGACGGAAAGACCCCGTGAACCTTTACTATAGCTTTGCACTGGACTTTGAATTTGCTTGTGTAGGATAGGTGGGAGGCTTTGAAGCGTGGACGCCAGTTCGCGTGGAGCCATCCTTGAAATACCACCCTGGCAACTTTGAGGTTCTAACTCAGGTCCGTTATCCGGATCGAGGACAGTGTATGGTGGGTAGTTTGACTGGGGCGGTCTCCTCCTAAAGAGTAACGGAGGAGTACGAAGGTGCGCTCAGACCGGTCGGAAATCGGTCGTAGAGTATAAAGGCAAAAGCGCGCTTGACTGCGAGACAGACACGTCGAGCAGGTACGAAAGTAGGTCTTAGTGATCCGGTGGTTCTGTATGGAAGGGCCATCGCTCAACGGATAAAAGGTACTCCGGGGATAACAGGCTGATACCGCCCAAGAGTTCATATCGACGGCGGTGTTTGGCACCTCGATGTCGGCTCATCACATCCTGGGGCTGAAGCCGGTCCCAAGGGTATGGCTGTTCGCCATTTAAAGTGGTACGCGAGCTGGGTTTAGAACGTCGTGAGACAGTTCGGTCCCTATCTGCCGTGGACGTTTGAGATTTGAGAGGGGCTGCTCCTAGTACGAGAGGACCGGAGTGGACGAACCTCTGGTGTTCCGGTTGTCACGCCAGTGGCATTGCCGGGTAGCTATGTTCGGAAAAGATAACCGCTGAAAGCATCTAAGCGGGAAACTTGCCTCAAGATGAGATCTCACTGGAACCTTGAGTTCCCTGAAGGGCCGTCGAAGACTACGACGTTGATAGGTTGGGTGTGTAAGCGCTGTGAGGCGTTGAGCTAACCAATACTAATTGCCCGTGAGGCTTGACCATATAACACCCAAGCAATTTGCGTCGAAAGGCCAGATTGCGGTGTGTGAAGACGCAAGAACCGAAAGTTCGAGTTCACAAAACACCGAAAACTATCCATACCCAATTTGCTGAAGCGAGGCCATCCGGCCACGAGTCAGTACCCGAATTTCTTGACGACCATAGAGCGTTGGAACCACCTGATCCCATCCCGAACTCAGAAGTGAAACGATGCATCGCCGATGGTAGTGTGGGGTTTCCCCATGTGAGAGTAGGTCATCGTCAAGATTAAATTCCGAAACCCCAATTGCGAAAGCAGTTGGGGTTTTGTTTTGCCCGCAGGAAAGTTTTTTGCCCGCGACGGCGAACAAATTTGCACAGTTATTTTCGAATCAGAACACTAGAATAGTCCCCATCTTTTTCGGAGCCAGAGCCCTTATGTCAGATTCGGTTGACGCCCCCGGGCTGTCAGATTTACCGCTGGATGACTTGGTGGCCTGCCATGAGTGCGATCTGCTGATGCGCAAGCCCAAGCTTGCCCACGGTGAGAAAGCGCTCTGTCCACGCTGCGGTTACGAACTGTATGCACACCGTCATAATGTGGTGCAGCGTAGTCTTGCCCTGGTCATTGCCGCACTGTTGCTCTATGTGCCGGCGAACTTTTTACCCATCATGCAGCTCAATGTTCTCGGGCAATCGTCGCAGGACACTGTCTGGAGCGGCGTTGTCGGTCTGTTCAATACCGATATGCGCGGTGTTTCAGTCGTCGTATTCCTGTGCAGCATGGCGATCCCCCTGCTGAAACTGCTGTGTCAGTTGATCGTGTTACTGACCATCCGTTTCAACATCGGTCGTAGCTACGGCCTGTTGCTCTACCGCATTTATCACCACCTCAAAGACTGGGGCATGCTTGAGGTCTACCTCATGGGCGTCCTGGTGGCGATCGTCAAACTGGCGGACATGGCGGCCATCACCGTCGGTCTCGGTCTGGCATGTTTCATCGGTTTGTTATTGGTTCAGGTCTGGCTCGAAGTGGTGATGTCACCGCACCAGATCTGGCAGGCGTTATCAGGAGAGGATGCCCATGCGGGCGATTGATGCGGGCATTCTGATCTGTACCGAATGCCACGAACTGAACAAGCAGGATGCCGACAGCGACGTGCAGACCTGCACCCGATGCGGTGCGTTGGTTCACGCCCGACGGCCCAACAGCCTCGCGCGTACCTGGGCACTGCTGATCACGGCTGCAATTGTCTACATTCCGGCCAACGTCCTGCCGATCATGACGGTCAGTTCGCTGGGCCAGGGTGATCCGAGCACGATCATGTCCGGCGTCATCCAGTTGGTGCAGCACGGCATGATTCCGATCGCTGCCGTGGTGTTCATCGCCAGCATCCTGGTGCCGACCTTCAAACTGGTGGGCATCGCGCTGCTGCTGTTTTCGGTTCAGCGGCGTCAGCCACTGTCCGCGCGCCAACGAATCTGGATGTACCGCTTCATCGAGTTCATCGGCCGCTGGTCAATGCTCGATATATTCGTGATCGCCATTCTGGTGGCGGTCGTCAACTTCGGCCGGCTTGCCAGCGTCGAAGCCAATCTGGGCGCCATCGCCTTCGCCAGTGTGGTGATTCTGACGATGCTCGCCGCTGTCACTTTCGATCCCCGACTGATTTGGGATAACACGGAGTCGGACGCCGACCATGACTGATTTGCCTGTAGCGAAAACCCGACCGGCTTCAAACTGGTCTGCCATTTGGGTACTGCCCCTGATTGCCCTGATCATCGGCGGCTGGCTGGGATGGCGTGCCTACAACGAAACCGGCATCGAGATTCAGGTGCGTTTCGAAAGTGGTGAAGGCATCCAGGCCAACAAGACCGAAGTGGTCTACAAAGGCATGTCTGTCGGTAAGGTCAAAGCCCTCAAGCTCGATGACGAAGGTGCTACCAAAGGGGTGATCGCCACCATCGAGATGAACAAGGATGTCGATCAATACCTGAAGACCAGCACCCGCTTCTGGCTGGTCAAACCGAGCGTTACCCTGGCGGGTATTACCGGTCTGGAAACCCTGGTGTCGGGCAACTATGTCGCGATAAGCCCGGGTGAAGGCGAGCCGACCCGCAAGTTCAAGGCCCTGGCCGAAGAGCCCCCACTGTCGGACTCCAAACCCGGCCTGCACCTGACGATCAAGGCTGATCGCCTGGGTTCGCTGAACCGCGGCAGCCCGGTGTTCTACAAGCAGATCAAAGTCGGCCAGATCAAAAGTTACGTGCTGTCGGAAGACCAGAGCACTGTCGAACTCAAGGTGTTCATCGAGCCGACCTACGCCAAACTGGTGCGCAAACACACGCGTTTCTGGAACGCCAGCGGCATCAGCATCGACGCCAACTTGTCCGGAGTGAAAGTACGCAGCGAGTCTCTGGCCAGCATCGTCGCCGGCGGTATTGCCTTCGCCACGCCAGAGAACCGCAAGGACAGCCCGCCCACCGATCCGAGCCTGCCGTTTCGCCTCTACGAAGACTTCGACGCGGCCGCCGCCGGCATCCGTGTGAAGGTCAAACTCAGCGATTTCGAAGGCCTGCAGGCCGGGCGCACCCCTGTGATGTACAAGGGTATTCAGGTCGGTAATCTCAAAGCCCTGAAGATCGACCCGGATCTGTCCAGCGCCACCGCCGAACTGACCCTCGATCCATTGGCCGAAGAATATCTGGTCACCGGTACCCAGTTCTGGGTGGTCAAACCGTCGATTTCCCTTGCCGGCATCACCGGTCTGGAAGCACTGGTCAAAGGTAACTACATCGCCGTGCGCCCGGGCGACAAGGGCGGAGCGCCACAACGTGAGTTCGAGGCCCGGCCGAAGGCGCCACCTCTGGATCTGAAGGCGCCGGGCCTGCACCTGGTGCTGTTCACCGATAGCCTCGGTTCGATCGAGGTCGGCAGTCCGATTCTCTACAAACAGGTCAAGGTCGGCTCGGTGCAGAGTTATCAGTTCTCCAAGACCCGGAAGCAACTGGTGATCGGCGTCCACATCGAGAAGGAATACGAAAACCTGGTCAACGCCTCGACCCGGTTCTGGAACGTCAGCGGCATCACGTTGACCGGCGGTCTGACTGGCGGAATTCAGGTCAAGAGCGAATCGTTGCAGACCCTGATGGCCGGCGGCATCGCCTTCGAAACGCCGCAAGCCAAGGCGCCGCTGCAGAAGCGGATTCCGCGCTTCCGTCTGTTCGCCAATCATGATGACGCGAATCAGAAGGGTGAGGTGGTGACCATCAAGGTCGATCGCGCCGACGGTTTGCGCAGCGGCACGCCGGTTCGCTTCAAGGGACTGGATGTCGGCAAGATCGAAAGCGTCGACCTGACCGATGACCTACAATCGGTGATCCTCACTGCGCGCATCACCGAAGTACCGGAGAAGATTGCCCGGGTCGGCAGTCAGTTCTGGGTGGTCAAGCCGGAACTGGGGCTGATCAAGACCTCGAACCTGGAAACCCTGGTCACGGGGCAGTACATCGAAGTTCAGCCGGCTGCGAAGAGCCTTGGCCCGCAGAAGAACTTCGTGGCATTGGCCAATCCGCCGGAAGTGAGCAAACAAGAGGCCGGCCTCAGTCTGGTATTGAGCGCCGCCCGTCGCGGCTCGTTGAAACCCGGCGTGCCGGTGACCTATCGCGAAATCACGGTCGGTAAAGTCACTGGTTACGAACTGGGCCAGACGGCGGATCGCGTCCTTGTACACATCCTGATCGAACCGAAGTACGCGCCGCTGGTTCGCAGTGGCAGCCGCTTCTGGAACACCAGCGGTGTCGGTTTCGATATTGGCCTGTTCAATGGCCTGACCGTACGCACCGAGTCACTGGAAACGGCGATTCAGGGCGGTATCGCCTTCGCCACACCGGATGGCGAGCGGATGGGCAACCCGGCCCGCGCCGAGCAGACTTTCCCGCTGTTCGACAAGTTCGAAGACGAGTGGCTGACCTGGGCGCCGAAAATCCCCCTCGGCAAATAATCCCGCCCAATGAAAAGGGCCGCGATCCAATGGATCGCGGCCCTTTTTTGTGCCCGTCAGCTACGCATCAAACCGCATCCAGCTCCGGTTCATCCGCTTCGACATTGATCGTGGCTTTCACCACATCGTGGCGGCGGATGTACTTCCAGTCCGCCTCGTCGATGTAGATGCCGGCCGGGCCGCTGCCGCCTTCCAGGTCGATGGCGACACTGGCGCAGACCTGCGGCTTCACGCTCGCCAGGATCGGCACGAAGCCCAGTTGCAGGCTGGTTTCCAGCAGGGCGGCCTGGTTCCTTTCATCGATGTCTGCCGCCTCGTCGAGGTAGTACGGCAGGCGAACACGACCGGCCAGATCGCGATCCATCAAGTGCAGCAACAAGTACATGTTGGTCAGCGCCTTGATGGTCATCGTGGTGCCGTTGGACGCCGCGCCATCGATGTCGGTGTGGATAACCGGCTGGCCGTTGACCTTGGTGATCTCGAACGCCAGTTCGAACAAGTCCTTGAGGCCGAGCTGGTTGTGGTTCGCCGCCACCAGCCGTGCCAGGTATTCCTTGGCCTCTTCGTTCTTGTTGTCCTGCTCGGCGCTCTGGCTCAGGTCGAACACCGACAAGGTTTCGCCTTCTTCGTACTGACCGGCGCTGTGGATGATCTGGTCGATGTGCTTGAGCGCTTCCTTGTTCGGTGCAAGGACGATACGGAAGCTCTGCAGGTTGGACACCTGACGCTTGTTGATCTCGCGGTTGAACAGCGCCAGTTGGTGCTCGAGGCTGTCGTAGTCGCTGCGGATGTTGCGCAGGGTCCGCGCGATATCGGTGACCGCCGCGCGACGGGCCTTGCCCAGGGTCAGAGCTTCGTCGGTGCGATGCGCGTAAGCGTTGATCAACAGCGACAGGCGTCGCTCCATGTCGTCTTCGCTGTCGAACTTGGCCACGCCTTTGAGGCGCACCTGCGCGTACAGCGCTTCGATCTGGCCATCGGCACGCAGCAGGCCTTGCCAGCTGTCCTGATAGTCATTGAGCAGCGGTAGCAGGTTGTCCATGGAATCGTCGACCGGATCCATGAACGGTGTGCCGAACGGCAGATCTGCCGGCAGCAACTGACGACGGCGCAGGGCATCGTCGAGAGTGCGTTGCTTGGCTTCCATGTCGGCGATCTGCCGACCGACCAGTTGCAGCTTGGCCGACAGTTGCTGGACGCGCTCGGTGAACGCATCGCTGGAGCGCTTGAGTTCGTCCTGCGCGGCTTCCATCTGCGCCAGTTGCTCCAGCTTGTCGCCTTCTTCGGCGCTCAGGGTCTGGGTGCGGCGGAAGTCTTCCAGCGCTTTCTGAGCATCCAGCACCAGCTGGTACAGCGCTTCGGTCTGGGTCTTGCTCGCGGCGCGGTCGGCGGCCACGGCTTGTTGGGTTTTCAGTTGCTTGAGTTCTTTTTCCAGACGCTCTTTCTGATCGCGCAGCGCAGCACGGTCAGCCAGCGCTTGCAGGGCCGGCGGCTCGATGTGCGAGATGTCGATCGACAGGCCCGGCACTTCGAAACGCTCGCCCTTGAAGCCGTCGAGGATCAACTCGACCGATTTCACCCACTCGCCTTCCTCGTCGAGGGTGATGCCGTGCTCGCCCAGCGGCAGGCTGAACAGCGCGCTGTTGAACAGACGCATCAGACGCTCGACGTCCTGTTGCGAAAACTCTTCGCGCAGACGGGCGTAGCTGTTGTTGTCGGCGTGATCGAGTTGCTGCTTCACCGACTTCAAGCGTTTTTCCAGATCCCGCAGACGTTCTTCGAGATCCTCGGCGCTGAACTGACGGGACTGCGCCAGCGCACCGGCCAGTTCATCGTGAGCGTCCTTGGCGGCTAGCAGTTGCTGCTCGAGCACTTTCACGTCATCGATCAGCGCAAAGCGATTCTTAAGCACCGACAACTCACCCAGCCAGCGCTGGATACCGGAGATTTCACGCTCCAGACGCATCAGCTCCTGAGTACCGCCGCGCTGATCGTTCTGCAGGTCGTCCTGTTCGCGGCGGTAGTGCTCGGCCTGAATGGTCAGCTCTTCCTTGCGCGCCGTGGCGTAGTCCGACCAGGTGCCGAGCAGCGAGTCGAGCAGCGGCGACAGGCGATGCAGCTTGCCGCGCAGCACGTCGCGCTGTTTCACGCCATTGGCCAAGGCTTCGACCAACGGGCCGGCGGCCACCAGCGAGTTGTAGTCCTGTTCCATGCGACGCACGTCGCGGAAGGCTTCTTCGCACGCCGCGATGTAGTCGACGCTGCCGGAACGCAGGCTGTGTTCGAAGGCATCTAGGAACAGCTGCTTGAGCTTGGCGGCGGTGATTTCGCGCATGTGCAGCAGGTTGATGAACAGTGCGCGGAACGTCTTCAGGCTCTGCTCGCTGGTGGAGCGCAGCGGGATCAGGGTCAGGTCGAGCGGGATCGACGTATGACCGCCAACCAGCAAGCGCCGCAGTTCATCAGGCTTGAGTTCGTAGGCTTTCAGGCCTTCTTTCTCAAGGTTGCTGAACAGCTCTTTCTGCCGCAGGCAGGTGTCGTTCTTCTGGTAATGCGCCAGATCGAGCTTGCCGGCATAGGCAAAGAACTGGTGACCGAAACCACCGCCGGGGCCGCGACCGACCACGCCGATCACGTGCGGGCCATGAGGCAGGTTCACTTCGACGAGGATGTAGCTGGTGTCGGAGGCAAAGTAGAAACGCCGGGATTGTTCCAGGCTGTACTTGCCGAAACTCATGTCCGACATGCGTGCAAGGATCGGGAACTGCAAGGCGTTGATCGACGCGGATTTACCGAGGTTGTTCGCGCCGTAGACCGACAGCGGCTCTTCCAGCGGGAACAGGCCGAGGCTGTAGCCGGCGGTGTTCAAAAGGGCAAAGCGGCGGATGCCGTAGCGTTCCTGGCTCATGCGTCGGACTCCTGTTCTTCGGCAATGGCGCGGGCCAGTGCGTCTTCTTCGCTTTCTTCTTCAAATTCGGAAAGATCGAGCGGATCGTCGGTTTCCAGCATTCGGGCTTCGGCCTCTTCGTCGATCAGCACCGGTGCCGGCAGCGGCAGCACGCTGTGGACGCTGGCCGCCAGATCGCGGTCCTGCTGCACCGACAGGCACACGTCGAGGAAGCGGTGCATCGGCGGCAGGAAGCGGTACACGCCGTTTTCTTCGCCGGCGAAGCCGAGCTGGGTCATGCGGCGCATGATTTTCTCTTCCAGCTCATCAACGGTCTGCACTTCGGCCTGGATGAACAGGTCGCGGTACTTTTCCAGCAGCGATGGCAGTTCGTCGCGGCCGAGGCTGCCGCCGTCCAGCACGGCGATCGGGTCGCGGCCCTGGTCAGCCAAGTGCTCGACAAGGATGAAGGTGAACAGCGCCAGACGCTGGGCGGTCTTGTTTACTGCGGCGGCGGCCATGTCCGGCACGAAGTAGTAGAAACCACGGGTATCGCAGACCAGTTCGAAACCCAGGGCCTTGAACAGCGTGCGGTACTGGTCCTGGAAGTTCGACAGCTGCGCGTACAGCTCAGGATCGCGGCGGCTGACGTGGTAGCCCTTGAACAGTTCGCGGAAGATCGGCGCCAGTTGAGACAGTTCGGAGAGATCAAGATGCATGTGGAGTGCTCGCAGAATCCTCGGCGGCGGGGTCGCGGGCCGAGAGCAGGGCGAAGGAGCGCAGGCTGACCTGGTGCTCGTGAGTGTGGTATTCGCGGCGTTCCAGACGCTCGCGCTTGAAGCGTTTTTCCCGCGACAGGCGCGAGAACCAGTACAGCAATTCGTCGGTGGCGCCGTCCGGCTCCTGTTCCAGCAGCCAGGTCATCAGATCCGGCATCGGCAGGGACTCTTCGCAGCGGTCGACCATTTCGCGCACGGTGCGCGGTGCACGCGGGGCATCGCCGGTCTTTTGCGACTTGTGCGCCTTGGGGAAGCGCGCCGGTTTCGGTTCGAAACGGGCCAGGGCGTAGACGTAGGCTTCAACCTGACTGGCGCTGCCGAGGAAGGTGCTTTGCGGCCGGGTGAACAGCGGCATCGCGGCTTGCGGCACGGCGTCGATGCCTTTGCGGCGGATCGCCGCCAGGGCGAGCGCAGCACCACGGGTCACGGCGTTGTGCCGGCGTGCTTCTTCGCGCAGCGGCAGCAGCAGTTCCCGGGCGTGACGCAGGGTCAACTGGGCGCTGGTCTGCATTTCGAGGATGCGCGCGTGGGTGCGCAGCAGCATGTCGTCATCGACCAGATGGCCGAGGCGTTGCTGTTCGCTGAGCATCTTCAACAGCACGGTTTCGACCTTGCGCACGCCTTGTTCGAAGGCGCCGTCGGCGTTCACCAGATCAATCATCGGCTCGACGTATTCGTCCCAGGTTGCCAGTACTTCGGCGTAACGCTGACGCAGGGGGATCTGCCGGTCGCTGGTCTTGGCCCGTTCGGCCACCGCCACCAGCGCCTGTTCGTCGTTGTCGAGTTTCTTCAGAACGTCGCGCACGCGCATGTCGAGCAGGCGCAACTGACGGGCCAGGTCATTGCCGTCGCGGATGTCGAACGCATCCTGGATATAACCGGCCAGACGCTCGAGGTGACGCAGGTAGGCTTCAATCTCCAGGCACAAGCCCAGACGGTGTTCCCGGCGCAGGTAGGCGAGGAAGTCATGGATTTGCGCGTTGAGCTCGAAGCGGTTCGGGCTTTTCGCCACGGGGACCAGAATGTCGAGGCGAATCCACACGTCGAGCAGGCTGGTGATGTCCTGCGGCGTGCTTTCCAGTTGTTGGGCGGCCAGTTGCGTGCGCAGTTCGTTGAGGCTCAGAGTGCCCTGGTCGAAGTGCTCGCACAGTGGCTCCAGAAGTGCCCAGTGTTCAGCGAGGGCGCGCAAGACGCGCTTGGGTTCGATCATCGGAATGGCCGGCTGGTTGGCGATTAAAAGCCGCGATTGTACTGCATCACGCGGGATGCGATTCACTCTCGGGACGGGCTGTCGCTTTTCTTTGCGTCAAGGTATCGCTCAAGACTATCGATCAACAGCGGGCGATCTTGAGCGAAGGGCGGTAGAATCAGCGCACTTCAGTTATCCACAAGTGGCCGACCCTTGCTAATCGAGTCCCGCCGCCGCGCCTATTTGAACGCCATGCAGGTGGTCAACTGGCTGCCGCGCACCGAATTGCCCTTCGCCGCACCGTCGCGGCCCGAGCTGCTGGAGCCGCTGGAGCCAGAGCCCGAGGTTTTGCTGTCCGTCGCACCGGCATCCCCGGCTGAAGCGCCGGCTCAGCCGGCTGCGCGCGTGGTTGAACGGCCGAAGATCGAGGTCCCGCGACCAACGCCCGCCAGCGGCCGCCTTGCCACCAAACCGGTGGAGGAAGCCGAAGAGGCGCCGGTGGTCGCACGGCCCGCGCCGGTGCCGCCACCGCGTTTCGCCCTGCAATTGCTGCGCGCCGGTCGTTGCCTGTTGCTGGTGGAGTTACCCACAGGCGAATCGTTCCAGAGCCGGGATCCGGCCTATCTGCTGCTCAAGGACATGCTGCGGGCCGCCGGTCTGCCGGATGCGCCGCAGATCGTCGGCGATCCGGTGCGTTGGCCACTGCTGGTGCGCGGAACCATGGATCAGGGGCCGGATGCGGCCCGGGATTTCGTCCAGGGTTTCCTTTCGGTGCAAATGGAAGCCGCGCCGTGCGCCTGCCTGTGGCTGATCGGTCTGCCGGCGGTGCGCTTCGCCGGTGAGAAGGACGCCGAGGCGTTCAACAGTGAATTGCAGATCGAGGGTCTTGGCCTGGCCTGGGCCGTGCCGGGACTGGAATTGTTGATGGAAGAGCCACAGCGCAAAGCCGCCGTGTGGCAAGCCATGCGTCGGCTGATGGCGCGCTGGAAAGAATCGAATGAGTGATGCGGTAACCTTCCGTCCGATGGTCGAAGCCGATCTGGACGCCGTGCTGAAAATTGAATTCGCGGCCTACAGCCATCCCTGGACCCGCGGGATTTTTCTCGACGGGCTGGGCAAATACCAGATCTGGCTGATGTTCGAAGGCGAGCAACAGGTCGGCCACGGGGTGGTGCAGATCATTCTGGATGAGGCGCACCTGCTCAACATCACGGTCAAGCCGGAGAACCAGGGGCGCGGCCTTGGGCTGACATTGCTCGAATACCTGATGTCCCGTGCCTATGCGGCCGATGCCCGGGAGTGCTTCCTGGAAGTGCGCGACAGCAACACAGCGGCGTTCCGCCTGTACGAGCGCTACGGTTTCAATGAGATCGGCCGTCGTCGCGACTACTACCCGGCAGTGGGCGGGCGTGAAGACGCCGTGGTCATGGCCTGCACTTTGGTTGACTGATCGCCGTTGGAAGCTGCTTCAAACTGAGGCAGCTTCCAACGAACATCTCAGCGTTTGCCGTCCATCGGGTCGCGCCGCGCCATTTCCGCCTCATCCAGCCCGTCGCCGCCGCCAATGTCGTCCTCATCGACAATGCTCAAATCCCAATCCGCCTGATTGCCTGACCCCAACTCATCGGCATCACGGGCGCCGTCTTCGCGGATCAGGGTTTCCGGGCTCAGGTCATCGTCGGTCGGCTCATGATCGGCCACTGAAGCGCCGGTCAGGCCCGCCTCCCGTACCCGTTCCCGAGGCATCCGTTGCTCACGTTCACGTTCCGGCAGTTCATCACCGATCTTTGCACTGGGCTGTTCGTCGTCGAAATCCAGCTCATGCACCGATCCCATGCGGTCTTCGTTATCATCGATGGGCTCCGGCTGCACCGCGTCGAAGGGACGTCGTGAATCAGTCATGGCAAATCCTCATACTGTGGGCCTTACTCAGGTGGACTCACCCGGCACACGAGAAATTCCAATGAAATCACTTGCGATCCTTTCGTGACCCCGACGGACGGTTGTCTGTCATAGCAGCGCATCTTTCTTGAGGCCTTACAGCATGCATGACTTACAAGACCTGATTGATAACAACGAGCGTTGGGCTGACGCGATCACCAAGGAAGACCCGGATTTCTTCGCCAAACTGGCCCGCCAGCAGACGCCTGAATACCTGTGGATCGGTTGCTCCGACGCGCGGGTTCCGGCCAACGAAATCGTCGGCATGCTGCCGGGCGATCTGTTCGTTCATCGCAACGTGGCCAACGTGGTTCTGCACACCGACCTCAATTGCCTGTCGGTGATCCAATACGCCGTGGACGTGCTCAAGGTCAAACACATTCTGGTCACCGGCCACTACGGTTGCGGCGGTGTGCGGGCGTCGATGCAGGACCGTCAGTTCGGCCTGATCGATGGCTGGCTGCGGTCGATCCGCGATCTGTATTACGAAAAGCGCGAAGAGCTCGCCAAACTGCCGACCGAAGAGGAACAGGTCGATCGTCTGTGCGAACTCAACGTGATCCAGCAAGTGGCCAACGTCGCTCACACCAGCATCATCCAGAACGCCTGGCATCGCGGGCAGAGCCTGTCGATCCACGGTTGCATCTACGGCATCAAGGATGGCCGCTGGAAAAGTCTGAACACCACCATCAGCGGTTTCGAGCAACTGCCGCCGCAATATCGCTTGCGGCCGGTCGGCACTCCTTGATCCGTCGTTCAGCGTAAACCCTGCCGCCGCCAGCTCATTAAATAGCGCTGGCCTTCAAGATTGGGGGATTCGTCATAACCGGTGATCCACCCACGGCAACGTGAGGAGCCGCACCCGCAGGCGAACTGTCGCAGCAGTTTGTCTTCGGTGGCGGTGTAATCCACGGTCAGCCGTTCTCCCGCGACAATGTCGCGCAATGCCCACAGCCATAACTCGCTCATGTCGAGAAAAGTGTTCGGATCGCAAGAGTGCTCGAACGCACCGCAGAAGCGTGGATCGTAAAGATGGATGCCGGCCAGCAGTTGCCGGGTCTGTCGGCATCGATAGGGCAGTAACTGCCCTGAAACGCGGCACATTCGGGTGATACGCAGGAAGTCCCGACACGCGACGACGGCGCAGGCAACTCCCTGAGGATCATGAACGATCTCGAAGTCGTGCTTTGACGGAAACCCCAGACGGATCGGGAGTCCGGCAAAGGGATAGATGCCTTCGGTATCGTTCGGTGGTAATCCTTGTCGCGCATAAGTGTTCATAACAGTCCCTGTTGGCCCGAGTGTCGCGACTTCTCCGGGCTGGCATCCTGTCAGTCCCGCAACACAATGATTGGATCCAAGATCCATCAAATGACCCTGACGGTCTACTGTCAGATCTGACAGGCGAGATAGACGCTTTCCCGAGTCAGCCAAGGCTGACACGGGAATTCTCGCGTTCGTTCAGAGGTGGGGAGTCGGTGCGGCCATGGCCGGCAGCGGACTCTTCAGCTGTTGTAGCTGGGTCTGGATCGTCGGGGTCGAACAGGTGGTAGCTGCCTGCGCCGCAGTTTCGTTACGGATCGAGGTGTAGAACAACTCGCAGGTCTTGACCTTCTGCGTCACTTGCCAGGTCTGGGTGCAGCTGTTCAACAGGGTTTTCGGGTCGGTGCCCGGCTTGCTGCCCATGCCGGCCTGCCAGCAGGCGGCGCTCAAGTCCTGGCCCATCACTTTTAGCCCCGCCGCGTCAGCCTTGGCCTGGGCGTCGTCACCGGTGTAGCTCTTTGGATCGGCGGCGTACCAGATGTAGCTCGGGTGGTTGGAGCCCAGTACCGGCACGTTCACCCCGGCGCTCGGAGTGATGGTTGCCAGGCCCAGAACATCCACCGTCTGCCCGTATTGTTTCTTGATCCAGTTACGCACCGGTGCACCGAAGGCCACCATCGGCAGAGCAGCACCGCTGGCGCTGACGCTGACCTGTTTGACCATGGTGGTCTGGTAGTCCTTGAAGTAGTCGTAGACACCTTCAAGGTCGCTGCCGGCGCTGGCGGGGGCGGCAATCGGCGCGATGTCGACGATGGTCTGGTAACCCGGCGTCTGGTCGGCCGGGATACCGTTATCGGTCAGCAGCGCAGCCCAGCGGTCGGTGGTGTTGGAGCGCAGGTAGTCCTGGGCCTGGGTCAGCGAGTAATCCGGCGGGAAGTGCAGCAGTTCGACGCTTTTACGGTTTTCCAGGGCCATGCCCAGCGGCAGGAACAGATACCAGCTGTACGCCCACTTGCCATCGGCGTTGAGCTTGCTGGCGCCGGTGTAGGCCAGGTCCCCGGCATCCAGCAGCGCGGTCAGCGGTTTGTCGTAACCTTTCGGCACACCGCTGATCTCGGCGTAGATCTGACCGTTGTCATTCTTCACCAGCACCTTGGCACCGGTATAACCATCGCGTTGCACGCTCTGGCTCAGGTAATGGGCGACGGTCTGCTCAAGCGTCCAGTTGCGAAAGCAGATCACGCTGCAATTGTTGGGATAAGCGAAGAGGCGGGTGACGCGTTCGGTGCTGCCCAGTTTCAGGTCGACATCGGCGTGGGCGGCTGCGCTCAATGTGAGCGCAGCGAGGGTGAGTCCTGCGAGTTTGAACATGCTCAGATCCTTTTCAGCGTGGGTTCCCCGTTGCTCGGGTGCGCCACATATTGGATCAGCCGGGTGATGGCGAGAAGCCGTCAGCCACAGTTTTTTGGGCCGTATCGCAGGACTCGTCCTCAGGCCTTGAAATGCAGGGCGTTGGTCAAGTCACCCATGGGTTTCTGGCCCCGGCCGGTCATCGCATCGTCACGCTGCTTGATCCCCGCCAGGGTCTCCAGCTGGAAGACTCGGGTGATCAGGCGCAGGATCGAAGCGGTGTCATAGACCGTGTGATCCACCGTGCCCTTGCGGGCGAACGGCGACACCACCAGCGCCGGCACCCGCGAACCCGGCCCCCAGCGATCGCCCTTGGGCGGTGCGACGTGGTCCCACCAGCCGCCGTTTTCATCGACGGTCACGATCACCACCATGTTTTTCCATTGCGGACTTTCCCGCAGCACTTTCAACGCGCGGACGATGTGCCGATCACCGGAAGCCACGTCGGCGTAACCGGCGTGCATGTTCAGGTTGCCCTGGGGCTTGTAGAAACTCACGGCCGGCAGCTTGCCGGCCTCGGCATCGGCGAAGAATTTGTTGGTGCTCGATTCGTCTCCCAGACCGGCGTCGCGCAGGCGTTTGTTGCGCTCTTCGGGATGCTCCGGGCCTTGTTGCTGGAAGTAGTTGAACGGCTGGTGGTGATACTGGAAGTTGGGGATCTTCGGAATGCCGCCGGAATCCTTGAACTGATCCAGCGTCGCCTGCCAGGCACCGGCGTACCACGCCCAGTCGATGTTTTTCTTCGACAGCTTGTCGCCAATGTGCTCGTGGGTCTGCGGCACCATGACGTTCGGCAGATCGGCTTTGGAATACGCCGGGCGCTCCGGGTCACGGATCCAGGTCGGCCAGTACGGCGGGGCGAGGGTGTTGACCCCGTAACCGTCCGGGGTCAGCGCGCTCGGGCCGAACTGCGGCGGGCCGGTCATGGCGCTGGCCGGGGACTGATCCAGCGGCTTGAGGCGCGGGTCGGCCGGGTCATCGCTTTGCAGCGCCGCGATCTGGCTCTTGGCGACAGAGTTGGCGACATTCGGGTAGAACGGCGCGGTGGCGCTGATCAGGTATTGGTGGTTGAGGAACGAACCACCGAAGGCGCCCTGGAAGAAGTTGTCGCACAGCACGAACTCCTGGGCCACGTCCCACAGGCGCAGGGAGTAGCGACTCTGGGCGTAGTGACCCATGGTCAGGCCGCCGGAATCGGCCCAGGCCACGAAGCCATCGTTCTTGCCGCCGTTGATCTGCATCTGGTTCTGATAGAACACGTGCCAAAGGTCGCGGGTGACCAGGCCAAGTGGCAGGTCCTCGGCATTCGGGCCTTTCAGAGCGAAAGGCGCGTTGGGCAGGTTTTCCTGAAACTGCACGGCGTTGGGATAGGTCACGCCATCGAGGGTTTGCGGGCCGATCTGCAACACACCGCCCCAGGCCGGCGGCAGGGTCTGCAGCAGGCTGCCGTCGCGGTCGCGCTGTTGGTATTCCTCGGGCTTGAGTGCAGACAGCGGTTTCTCGACACCCGGGAAATCACCGAACAGGTTATTGAAGCTGCGGTTCTCGGCGTAGATCACCACGACGGTCTTCACCTGATCGTGCAGGGCCTTGTCCAGCTCGGCGGGCGAGAGCGGACGCTCCTCGGGTTCGCCCGGTTGATCACCGGCATTCCCGCACCCGGCCAGCGTGGCGCCCACACCCAGCACGGCGACACCGCCGAGAAAACGGCGGCGGCTGGTATCGGTGGGATTGTCGGATTCAGGCGATGAGGGGGCTTTGCCGTCGGTGTCGTCGTTCATGTAGAAGTCCGTTTATGCTTAATTGTTTCAGTATGTTTCGGGCGGACGCTAGCAAGGGAATGTGACGGTTGGGTGACATTTCCAAGGCGCAGAAACAAATGAGGGAGCCAGTACGCTAGCTCCCTCATGAGAATCACGCCTGGAGAGGATTCCGCGTCATGGCATCACCGGCGGCGTATACGCCAACGTCGTCCCCAGCGCCCACAGCAACAACAGCACCAGCGGCGTGTGCACCAGCAGTTGCACGAACGAGAAACCGATCAGATCCCGCGCCTTCAACCCCAGCACGCCAAGCAGCGGCAGCATGTAGAACGGGTTGATCAGGTTCGGCAGGGCTTCGGCGGCGTTGTAGATCTGCACGGCCCAGCCCAGGTGGTACTTCAGATCGGTGGCCACTTGCATCACGTACGGCGCCTCGATGATCCACTTGCCGCCCCCGGACGGAATGAAGAAGCCGAGAATCGCCGAGTACACGCCCATCAGCAGCGCATAGGTGTCGTGGGAAGCGATGCTGACGAAGAACGTCGAGATGTGGTGAGCCAGAGTCTGGGCATCGGTGCCTTTGACGGTGGTCATCAGCGCCGCGATCGAGCCGTACAGCGGAAACTGGATCAGCACACCAGTGGTGGTTGGCACTGCCCGCGCCACCGCATCGAGGAAGCTGCGCGGCCGCCAGTGCAGCAATGCACCGAGCATGATGAACAGGAAGTTGTAGGTGTTGAGCCCGGAAATCGCGGTGATCGCCGGTTTGGTCGAGAACTCGTGGAACAGCCATCCGGCCGCCAGCAGCACCAGCACGATGATCAGCAGCGGGCTGTGCTCCAGCCATTCGCCGGGGCGGGTGCGCGGTTGCAGCGGCGGCAGGTTGAAGGCCGGGTCGATGCCGCAGGCCTTGGCGTCACGCGCCGAGTTCGGGCCGGGTGCGGTGGCGTAGGCGATGATGATCGAGATCACCACTAGCGCCAGCAGCATCACGCCCGACTGCCAGAGAAAAATCGTCTGAGTGAACGGAATCACCCCGGTGATCGACAGGATCGACGGCGGCAGGCTGGCGGGGTTGGCCTGCAACTGCGCAGCGGACGACGACAGGCCCAGTGCCCATACGGCGCCAAGCCCCAGATAGGCCGCGGCTCCGGCGGCGCGGTAATCCATTTTCAGGTCGGTGCGGCGGGCGAGGGCGCGCACCAGCAGACCGCCGAACACCAGCGACAGGCCCCAGTTCAGCAACGATGCGACCATCGAGATCAGCGCGACCCAGGCCACGGCGGAGCGGCCGTTCTTCGGGATCCGTGCCAGGCGATCAATCAGTTTCACGGCGGGCGGCGAGCTGGCGACTACATAACCACCAATCACCACGAAGGCCATCTGCATGGTGAAGGGGATCAGGCTCCAGAACCCGTCCCCGAAAGCCATGGCAGCATCGGTGGGCTTGGCGCCCATGGCCAGGGTGGCCAACGCCACAATGATCACGGCGAGCGCGGCGAACACCCAGGAGTCGGGAAACCAGCGTTCGGCAAAACTGGAGCAGCGCAAGGCAAAGCGCGCAGAGCGGCTATCTTCGATATCAACGGCCACGGGAGTACCTCGGATTTTTATGTTTATTGTGGTCTTCGGGGCTTGGCCGGCCCGTCTGGACAGGTGCCAACAGTAAATCAACCGGCGGATTTATGTGACCGTGTTTCGCTGAATCAGACTATGGTCTAACGGGTTGTCGATCGGCCCGTTTGCGTAGACCATGGGCGCCTTGGTTTTTTGCCTGCCAGAGTTCTTTGCCATGACTGCCCATTCCACTGCCCGACCGGCGCCGTTCAGCCGTTCCGACTACAAGACCCTCGGCCTTGCGGCCCTGGGTGGGGCGCTGGAGATCTACGATTTCATCATTTTCGTGTTCTTCGCCTTGACCCTCAGCCAGTTGTTCTTCCCGCCGGAAATGCCCGAGTGGCTGCGTCTGCTGCAAAGCTTCGGGATCTTTGTCACGGGCTATCTGGCACGGCCGCTGGGCGGGATCCTGATGGCGCATTTCGCCGACCGGCTGGGGCGCAAGAAGGTCTTCAGCCTGAGCATCCTGATGATGGCGCTGCCGTGCCTGCTGATCGGAATCATGCCGACCTACGCCCAGATCGGCTATTTCGCACCGCTGTTGCTGCTGGCGCTGCGCATCCTGCAAGGCGCGGCGGTCGGCGGTGAAGTGCCAAGCGCCTGGGTCTTCGTCGCCGAGCACGCACCGGCCGGGCATCGCGGTTATGCATTGGGCTTCCTGCAGGCCGGACTGACCTTCGGTTACCTGATCGGCGCATTGACTGCGACGTTTCTCGCACAGGTGTTTACCCCGGCGGAAATCCTTGATTACGCCTGGCGTTATCCGTTCCTGCTCGGCGGCGTGTTCGGCGTGATCGGCGTGTACCTGCGCCGCTGGTTGAGTGAAACCCCGGTGTTCATGGCCATGGAAGCGCAGCGTGAGGCTCGGATCGAACTGCCGTTGCGCACGGTCTTGCGCGAGCATCGTCTGGCGATGCTGCCGGCCATGCTGCTGACCTGCGTGCTGACTTCGGCGGTGGTGGTGTTCGTGGTCATTACCCCGACCATGATGCAGAAGACCTTCGGCATGACTGCCAGCCACACCTTTGCCCTGAGTGCGCTGGGCATCGTGTTCCTGAACATCGGCTGCGTGATTGCCGGGTTGCTGGTGGATCGCCTCGGCGCCTGGCGCACAGTCATGCTCTACAGTCTGCTGCTGCCATTGGGCATCGGCGTGCTTTACAGCTGTTTGATCATGGGCGGCGATTGGGTCGGCCTGGCCTACGCCATCGCGGGACTTGGCTGTGGCGTGGTCGGCGCGGTGCCATCGGTGATGGTCAGCCTGTTTCCCGCACGGATTCGCGTTTCGGGCATCTCCTTCACCTACAACATTGCCTACGCCGCATGGGCAAGCATCACACCGCTGCTGCTGATCGGTCTGATGCCTTGGAGTCCGTGGATCTGTGTGATGTTCTGCGCGGTGATGGGCGCGGTCGGCATCGTCAGCGCGGTGTACTTCGGTGTGCGCATGCCCGGTGGCGGGCGCCGTTCGGTGGCGCCCTGTTCCTGAAGGCTGGTTGACAGCCTCTGCGCAAGTTCGCGTCGTCGTTACGTCAACCAGTGCCACCACAGCAAGGTCCCCACCAGACCCACCACCGAGACAATGGTTTGCAGGACCGACCAGACCCAGATCGTCTGTTTCAGTTGCAGGCCGAAGTACTCGCGAACCATCCAGAAGCCGGCGTCGTTCACGTGGCAGAAAAACACTGAGCCGGCGCCAATCGCCAGCGCCACCAGCGAACTTTGCGTCGCGGCGAGGCCCGCCATCATCGGCGCCAGAATCCCCGCCGTCGTGGTGGTGGCCACCGTCGCCGAGCCTGTGGCCTGACGCAGTGCCACGGCAATCAGCCAGGCCAGCAGCAGATACGGCATGTGCGCGCCTTCGGCGACTTTGCTGATGGTCTGGCTGACACCGGCATCCAGCAAGGTCTGCTTCAAGCCGCCACCGGCCCCGATGGTCAGCAGCAGCACGGCAATCGGCGCGAGGCTTTTGCGCAGGGTGCCGCCGACGTGTTCACGCGGCATGCCGTTGGCCCAGCCGAGGCAAATCACCGCCGCCATGACGGCAATGCCCAGCGCCACCAAGGGTTCTCCGAGAAACTTCAGGGTCAGGGCGACGCCGCTTTCCGGGCTCATCGCGACTTTCGCCAGCGTGCTGCCGAGCATCAGCAACACCGGCAACAGAATGATCAGCAGCGACATGCCGAAGCTCGGCTGGCGGGGCGCTTTCGGCGGGGCGCTGAACAGCGCGCCAAGTTCTGCCGGCTCATCGACGTGCATGCGTTTCGACAGCCAGTTGCCGTAGATCGGTCCGGCAAGGATCACCGCCGGGATGGCGATGCTGAAGCCCAGCAACATGGTCAGCCCAAGGTCGGCATGCAATGCGCTGACCGCGATCAACGGTCCGGGATGCGGCGGCATCAGGGCATGCAGCGTGGTCATGCCGGCCAGCGCCGGAATCGCGATTTTCAACAGTGGCTGACCGGAGCGGCGGGCCATGACGAAGATGATCGGAACCATCATCACCAGCCCCACTTCGAAGAACAGCGGCAGGCCGATCACCATCGCCACCAGCGCCATGACCCACGGCAGGGACTTGCCTTTGCCCAGCCCGAGCAAGGTCGACGCAATGCGGTCTGCGGCACCGGACTCGGCCATCAGCGCGCCAAGCATCGAGCCCAGCGCGATGATGATCCCCGCTTCACCGAGAATCGCCCCGGCACCTTTGCTGAACGCCTTGGCCACGTCCTCTGGCGGTAAACCCGCGCCGACGCCGGCAATGAACGTACCGATCAGGATCGATAGAAAGGGCGGTAGCTTGCTGGCGCTGATCAACACGATAATTGTCGCAATCGCCAGCAGGCAGCAGAGAATCAGGCGGGTGTCGTGAACCATCCAGGCAGCGGTCGATAAATCCAAAACGGCACTCCTTATCGGGCGGATACCTGCAACATATTGTTGCAATTCGCCCCGAGAATACCTGATATGGCCGGGCCAGAGCGCCGGGTTTTGTATCCGTTCTGCGCGGGCGGATAAGACCAATGGCCAATTGAGATTATTTTTGACTGGCCGGTCTCGATCGCTCTTCAGAAAAGATTTCCAAGGCCGATGGTTAGGGCTGCAACCCCGCTTTCCATACAGTCCATCGGTGCTTTCCCATGTTCAACAAACGCCTCAAGCAAGAGCTGGCGGCTCTTCGTGAAGAACTCTCCAGCCTTCTGCAAGTGAAGGAGAGCCTGGAAAGCGAGATGCTGGTGCTGACCCTTGAGCCCGACGGACGGATTCAATCGGTCAACCAGAACTTCCTCAATGAAATGCTCTACAAGAGCCACGACCTGATCGGCCGCGCCATCGAAGACATCGTGCCGGCTCATGTGAAGTCCGACGAATTTCATCACCGCTTCCGGGCCGCACTGAGCCGGGGCGAGCACTTCGCCGGCGCCGTGCGCCTGTCGCGCGGCAATGGCGAAGAGGCGTGGTTGCGTTCGATCGTCCAGCCGGTCCGCTCTTCGGACGGGCGCATCAAGCATTTCTCGATTTTCTCCAGCGACCTGACCCGTACCATCGAAGCCTCACGCGAACACGAGAACCTGATCGGCGCACTGGTGCGTTCGACGGCGGTGATCGAGTTCGACCTCAACGGTAACGTGCTGAGCGCCAACGACCGCTTCCTTCAGGGCATGGGTTACAGCCTGGCGCAGATCAAGGGTAAACATCACCGTATGTTCTGTGACTCGGGCGAGGCCAACAGCGCCGAGTACCAGAACTTCTGGCGCCGTCTGAACAATGGTGAGTTCGTCGCCGGTCGCTTCAAGCGGATCGACGCCCATGGTCGCGAGGTCTGGCTGGAGGCTTCCTACAACCCGGTGCTCGACGCCAACGAAAAGCTCTACAAAGTGGTGAAATTCGCCACCGTGATCACCGATCAGGTCAATCAGGAGCAAGCCGTCGCCGAGGCTGCGAACATTGCCTACAGCACATCCTTGCAGACCGACAGCACTGCCCAGCGCGGGACCCGTGTGGTCACCGAAGCGGTCAATGTGATGCGCGACCTGTCGCGGCACATGCAGACTGCCGGCGAAGGCATCGAGGCGCTGAACGAGCAATCCCAGGTGATCGGCACCATCGTCAAGACCATCAGCGGCATTGCCGAGCAGACCAACCTGCTGGCGCTCAACGCCGCCATCGAAGCCGCCCGTGCAGGCGAGCAGGGCCGTGGTTTTGCGGTGGTGGCCGACGAAGTACGGCAGCTGGCCTCGCGCACCAGCCAGGCGACCGAGGAAATCGTCGGCGTGGTGCGTCAGAACCAGGACATGGCGCGCAACGCCGTGGCGCTGATGACCGACGGCAAGCTTCAGGCCGAGCAAGGGCTGGCGCTGGCGGCGGAGGCGGGCACGGTGATCGTCGAGATCCAGGATGGCGCGCAGAAAGTGGTGGACGCGGTCGGCCAGTTCGCCAACCAGCTATCCAACTGATGCTTGTCAGGCGAAGGGATTGTCCATGGCAATCCCTTCGCTGTTTTTATCCCGCTACAATCGGCTCTTTTTCCCGGAGCAGATCCCATGAGCGAGTCCTTCCGTCGCCCGGTTCCCCTGAACAAAGCCTACCGTTTGCTCAACCACGGGCCGACCGTGCTGGTCAGCGCCGCTCACGACGGGCAGCGCAACATCATGGCTGCGGCCTGGGCCATGCCGCTGGATTTCGAGCCGCCGAAAGTCGCGGTGGTCCTCGATAAATCCACCTGGACCCGACAACTGCTCGAGGCCTCGGGCACCTTTGTCCTCAACGTCCCTTGCGTGAATCAGGCCGACATCGTGCAGACCGTCGGCTCGACTTCAGGCCTGGAAATCAATCGCGAACAAGGGCAGGACAAGTTCCAGGCCTATGGCTTGCAGACCTTCACTGGCGAGCAGGTCGAGGCACCGATGCTCGACGGTTGCGTCGCGTGGCTCGAATGCCGGCTGCTGCCGGAGCCGCGTAATCACGAACAGTACGATCTGTTTCTGGCCGAGGTGATTGCGGCGCAGGCGGATTCGCGGGTGTTCAGCGACGGGCGTTGGCATTTTGAAGGGCATGATGAGCTGCGTACGCTGCATCACGTGGCCGGGGGCAACTTCCTGAAGATTGGTGATCCGGTGGTCGGTAAGAGTCTGGATATCTGAAATTATTAATGTTTTGCAGCAATTAATTATTGTTATTCGATAATTTTAATCGCTACTGTGGCGCTCACATTCATTCTTGTGAGGCTTTCCCATGACCACCAACGGGCTCGTGCAATTCAGTCGGCGCATGGCGACGATGACGTTAATCCTGATCGTCGTGATGCTGCTGCTCAATGCTGTGTTGTGGGTTTACCCACCCTTGGCGGAAAGGGAAGGCTGGGGACTGGGGTTTGCGCTGACCGAGCGCCAACTGTCGCAAATGGCTGACACCGCAACGCTGTTTCCGTGGTGGCAGAAGCTGGGCGGGATGGTGCTGTCGAGTATTCCCCTGCTGGCGCTGGCGTCTGGCCTGAACCATTTGCGCCTGCTGTTTCAGAGCTATGGGCGGGGTGAGTACTTCGCCCGTGAAACGGCCGGTCACCTGGGCAAGGTCGGGCGAGCCGTGGCGGTCTGGGTGCTGCTGGATTTCCTCTGCGAGCCGATGCTCAGCCTGTGGGTCACCCAGAGTGCGCCGGTCGGTGAGCGCTTGTTCACGCTGAGCATCACCGCTCCTTCGTTCGTCGCGTTGTTCCTGGCCGCGTGTATCGCGGTGATTGCGCGGATCCTGTCGCAAGCGAGCGAAGTGGATCTGGAAAACCGAACGTTTATATGAGGTCGACATGCCAATCGTGATTCAACTGGATGTGATGCTCGCGCTACGCAAGGTCAAATCCAAAGACCTTGCAGCGGCCATCGGCATTACCGAGGCCAACCTGTCGCTGCTAAAACAGGGCAAGGTCAAAGGGTTGCGACTGGCGACGCTGGATGCCATTTGCGAGTACCTCAACTGTCAGCCCGGGGATCTGCTGGTTCGGGTGGCGGATGAGGAGGGCGACGTCTGAGGGTTTCAGTTGTCGCTGAAATGGATTCATGGACATACAAAAAAGGCTTACCTCTCGGTAAGCCTTTTTCAGTTGGCTGGGAAATTCAGGGTAGGCAATACATGTTGAGGTGCCTGCATGGCTGTTTTTTCATCAGACTGATTTCATGGGCTTGATCAGGCTTTCCGCCGGAATACCGAACAACTCGTGAAGTTTCCAGATCATGGGAAGCGTCAGGGCGCGTTTGCCATTCAGCACCTCATAAACGCGATTTGTCCGGCCAATTGCAGGGGCGAGATCGGCTGCCGACAGCCCGGACTGCTCCATCCGAAACCTTATGGCATCAATCGGGTTGGGCAGGTCGAGCGGGAAGTGCCTTGCCTCATAGGCCTCGATAAGGGTGATCATGATGTCGAAGTAATCACCTTCAGGCGTGCCGGGTTCTGGCTCATTCTCGAAAAGAGCGGACACGTCTTTGAGTGCCGCACGGTAGTCTTCTTCGGTATGAATCGGACGTATGTTCATGGGTTACTCCATTTCGACGGTATCAGCGTCGATTGAGTCGTACTGTTTGTGAGAGCTCCGCAAGCACTCTATCTCGGACAGCATTTTTCCGATGTAGGAAAAGGCAATGTGATTTAGCCGAATCGGATTCAGGGACATACAAAAAAGGCTTACCTCTCGGTAAGCCTTTTTCAGTTGGCGGAAGGGGTTTCAGTCCCCCAACGCTACTCCTTCACGCCGAGGATCCGCCCCACCGGCCAACGTTGCCTTCCCCTGCGTATCCTTGACCCGCACGATGGCCTGGGTGCCGCTGGTCATGTCGATTTCGCTCACCGCATGGCCCTTGTCCTTGAGTGCCTGGATCAGAGCCGGAGTGAACTGACCCTGTTCCAGCTCCGTCGGGCCGTTGCGGCTGCCGAAGTTGGGCAGGCTGATGGCACTTTGCGGGTCGAGGTTCCAGTCGAGCAGGCCGACGGTGGTTTTGGCCACGTATTCGATGATCTGCGAGCCGCCCGGAGACCCGACGGTGGCGACGAACTCACCGCTGTTGCGATCGAAGATCAGGGTCGGTGCCATTGACGAGCGCGGGCGTTTGCCGGGCTCGACGCGGTTGGCGACTTTCTGTCCGTTTTCTTCGGGGATGAACGAGAAGTCGGTCATCTGGTTGTTGAGCAAAAAGCCCTGAACCATCAGGTGCGAGCCGAATGCCGCTTCGATGGTGGTGGTCATCGACACCGCGCCACCGAAGTCATCCACCGCCACCACCTGTGAAGTGGAGATGCGCAGCGGCGAGCGGTCCGGCGCGTAGGCAACCTGCACCCCCGGTGGTGTGCCCGGTTTGGCGGTGCCCATGCTGCGTTCGCCGATCAGGCTGGCGCGGCTGGCCAGATAACCCGGGTCGACCAGGCCTTTGACCGGCACCGGTACGACGTCGGTATCGGCCACGTATTGCGCGCGGTCGGCGTAGGCCAGGCGTTCGGCTTCGGCGATCAGGTGCACGGCTTGTGGCGCCGGTTCGAGGCCCGCCGGTTTATCGGTCTTCACGGGTTTGAGCGGTGTCAGGGACAGGCGTGGGTCGCGGGTTTCCAGCGCCTGCAAGGTGCCGAGAATCTGCGCCACCGCAATCCCGCCCGATGACGGCGGCGGCATCCCGCAAACCTGCCAGCGCTTGTAGTCGGTGCACAGTGGCGCGCGTTCCCTGGCCTGATAGTGCTGAAGGTCGTTCAGCGACAGGCTGCCGGGGTTGGCGTGACCCTGGACCTTGGCCACGATCTCTTCGGCGATCGGGCCTTTGTACAGCGCGTCTGCACCTTCGTTGGCGATGCGTTTGAGCACGGCGGCCAACGCCGGGTTTTGCAGGCGCGTACCAATGGCTTTGACGCTGCCGTCGCTGTTGAGGAAATACCTGGCCATGTCTGGTGAGCGGCGCACCACAGGGTCGGACTCCAGCAGTGAATGCAGTCGAGGCGAGATCGCAAAGCCCTGTTCGGCGAGTTTGATTGCCGGCTCGAACAACGTCGCCCACGGCAAGCGGCCGTGTTGTTTGTGCGCCAGTTCCAGCGCACGCATCACCCCCGGTGTGCCGACAGAGCGTCCGCCGATCTGCGCCTGCGGGAACGGCATCGGTTTTCCATCAGCCTGGAGGAACAGCTTCTCGGTGGCACCGGCCGGTGCTGTTTCACGACCGTCATAGGTACGCACCTGCTTGCCGTCCCACAGCACGATCATCGCGCCGCCGCCGATCCCTGAGGATTGCGGTTCGACCAGGGTCAGCACGGCTTGCATCGCAATGGCTGCATCGATGGCCGATCCACCTTTACGCAACATCTCGCGACCGGCTTCGGCAGCCAGTGGATTTGCGGCAGCAGCCATGTGTTTATCGGCGTGGCTGGCTTGCAGGCCTGTGCGGTAACCGGAGGCGGCTTCCGGTGCCAGCGGCAGGGTCGAGGAGGGCGGGGCGCTGCAGGCGGCGAGGGTGATGGCGCTGACGATCAACGTCAGGGCCGGCAGGCGAAAGCGTTTCAGGGGCTGGGCTGGAAACACGCGGGGCTCTCCGTCCGTGGGATAAAAGTCTGACGGACTGTATCGGCCGACCGTGCAGGACGCAAACCGTCGGTATGTTTGTCCTTCATGACTTGGCGAATTTTCTGTAGGGTCATGGGCAAACGTGAAGCCAGAACAATCAACAAGAGGCCACCATGCACAGCGAGTTTCCGACCCAGTCCAGCTACCGACAGCAGCGCGAACAGTTTCTTGCCGTCGCCACCGCCGCCGGTGCGACGCTCACCTCCTACGCCCATCCGCGTTGCGGACCGTTCGGCGAGCCGTTGAGCACCGATGTGGCGGTGCTGGGAGATCCGCAAGCCAAACGGCGTCTGGTGGCGCTCAGCGGCACCCACGGGGTGGAGGGCTATTACGGTTCGGAATGTCAGATCGACTGGCTGAAGCATTTCACGGCGGGTTCGCTGCCCAAGGACGTCGCGGTGGTGATGATTCACCTGATCAACCCGTGGGGCACGGCATGGCTGCGGCGGGTCAACGAAGACAACATTGACCTCAACCGCAATCATCTGGATTTCAACCAGCCTCTCCCGGACAACCAGGCCTACGCCGCGCTGCACGAAATCTACGCCTGCGCCGATTTGAACGGCCCCGAGCGCCAGCGTGCCGATGCCTCGCTCGATGCGCAAATCGCCGAGCACGGCTGGCCGGCGGTGATGTCGATTGTCGAGGGCGGTCAGCACAGCCATCCCGACGGACTGTTTTTCGGAGGCTTTGCCCCGAGCTGGTCGAATCGCACGCTGCATCAGATCATTGAGAATCATCTGGCCGGTGCTGAAACCGTGATGTGTTTCGACCTGCACACCGGCGCCGGCGAGTACGGCCATCCGATGCTGCTGACGATTACTCAGGCACCGTATCCGGCACTGGCCCAGGCGCAATCGATCTATGGCCCGTGGCTCTACACCTTGCACACGGGTGCCGAAACCCTGAGTGAAACCGGTGTCGCGGCGACGGCTACCGGTTACACCTCGCAGGCGCTGCTCAACGCGCTGCCGAAAGTGCAATTGATGCCGTTCGTGATCGAGTGCGGGACTTACCCAGGGCCGGACGTACATCGTTATCTGCGCGACGATCACTGGCTGCATCTGCACGGCGATCCGCTGGATGCGACAGGGCGGGCGATCAAGTTGAATCTGCTGGAGCAGTTCTATCCGGCGGATCCGGACTGGCGGGCGATGGTCGGTTTACGTACGCGGCAGATCTGGGCGAAAGGGCTCAGGGCTTTAGCGGGCGAGGGATAAACAAACGGCATACCTTTCGGTAAGCCGTTTTGACTGCCTGGTGATGCGCAGCGGTTTTGACTATGGGTGCCGGAGGGTTATTGCTTGAATCCTGGCAGCCCGTTTGCTTCACGCCATGTCGCGACTGTACGGACTATGCCAGAGGATGACGTGTCAGCACCTGGCTCAGGGTAGTAGATAAGGTCCATCTTGCTCGGATGCCCGACGATCTCGTTGAAGTGCAGCAATAGAATATCTGCACGGTCATCTGTCGGTGCTTTGTCTTCCTTTCTGATCTCGTCAATGAACTCGACGAAGTCTTGTTCGGTGTAATCAGAAAAGTTGTTTTTGATGAAAGGGTCGCTCATGCAGTTACCTCAATCCTGGTGTGCTTCGACGTGATTTTTTTGGGGGGGGACTCTGAGGTTGTCACCTGCGTCCATAAAATCGAGACAGGGAAGCTTTTCGATCAAGGTGCGCGGCGATCAAATCGACTTACCGGGATCCAGGTGCTTACTCGGACGAAAAACCCTCTTTGTATGCCTTTCGCATCCTGTTCGTACGGAGTCGGGTAGGGCCATCGAGTGAGGCCACTTTTCTTGATGCATAAAAAGGGCTGCCTTTCGATATGCCGTTTTCAATGCTTGGTGATCGACAGTCGTTTCGGTTATTGACTATGAATCTTCACTTCACTGCTCTTCCTTTCTGACCTCATCAATGACACGGCGTTGAGTCATTACTGGCCTTTGAACCCAGGCAGACCCTGTGCAGCTCGCCATTCTTTCACAATCTGCGTGACCCCCCGAGGGGAGCTATCCGCGCCTGTCTCCGGGTAATAGATCAGATCGGATCCGGCCGGGTGTTCGCTGATTTTCTCGAAGTGCAGCAGTAACAAATCAGCCCGACCATCGTCTTCGGCTTCTTCATCTTCTTTAACGAGTTCTTCCAACAACGCAACGAACTCGGTCTCTGTGTACTCCGAAATGCTGCTTTTCAGTAGATTGTCTTTCATGACTGGCCTATTCGTTCCGGTGGATATCGATGTGGTTTCGAGGTGTATTTACTCGTAGATTATCAACGTCGTAGACGTCGCCACCCTCGGATACTTTTTCGAGATGATGAAGCTCGTAAGATCTTCTGCCGCCGACACTATCGGCTTTGCGCACCCTGGGTGCTTTACCTTTACGCATACGGCCAACACTTTGTTTTATGAACTGATCCGCCACGGCAGACTCCGAAACGGCTTTCCAAAAAGCTCTTCGGAACGAATCGAAGCTTTGGAATTCGAGTCCCCTGAGTGAGTCTGCCACGTCTGTTGGAATTGGAACTCCCACCCCCGAGTTTGCTCCGGCGAGCCATATGCCCGACGAATCCTCTCCAACCCCCATCACCACCCCCGGCATCAACCTGGCCGGTTTCGAAAACACCACATACAACGACTTCAGCCCGGTCTCTGCCGGAAACACCAGAATGCAGTCTTCGGCGGTGATGTCTTCGCCGGGCAGGATTTCTATCTGGCTGTCGGTGTTCGCGGCGATCGGGTGGACGAGGATCGTGCTCAGTGGTTCGCCGTATTCCGGATAAACCAGCGGCGGCATCGCTCCCAGCGGCCCGCGTTGTGGCGTCCACAGAATGGTGATGCCGTTGAGTTTGGCCTCCATGGCGGTCTTGTCGCTGTTCCACCGGACTTTTACGGTACGTACCGAGTCGTCGCCCGAGACGCCGGTGTGGATACCGTAGACCTGCATGACGCCCTCGGCATCGCGTCGGAACTGAAAGCGCACGCGAGTGGTTGCGCGAGACAAGGTGCGTAGCTGATCGTCGGTGTAGAGCGTGCCGTCGCCCATTCGGGTCGGCAGCATCCCGAGGATGAACACACTGGCCGGGCCGCCGGCGCCGCGTATTGCCCAGTTGAGGCGTTGCTGCAGGATTCCGCCGCCAGCCATGCGACCCAGGGCCAGATCGGCGCCGATGGCCTTGGCTACGGCGGTACTGGCAGCGGGAAAGCGCATGGCGCCCGCGACCATGACTTTGCCGAAACTAGAGACGGGTTCGGGGGCTGTGCCGGCCTCCGTTCGGCACCAGTTATCCGGTGTGCAGGATTTGGCAAATACCAGATCGTCGCGGGGTTTCGGGGTCGGCCATTCGTCTGTCCGGATATAAACGGGTTCTGGTGGCGGGGGCGGAATCCATCCGCTCCATATAGCGTTTTCGCTCGGGCGTTCTCGACGCCACTCATCGTCGAATAGGAATTTGTTCAGGTCCATGAGCACTCCCTGTCTGTCCTGCAATCGAGACAGGGGAGCGTGTCGGTCAATCGGGATGGCGATCAAATCGACTGGCGCAGATGCAGGTGCCTGAGCGAACGAAAAATCCTCTTCGTACGCCTTTCGCACCCGGTTCCTACAGATTCATACCGATCCAGCGGGGAGGGCAATTTTCTCGAGGCATAAAAAAACGGCCTACCTTTCGGTAAGCCGTTTTTAGTACTTGGTGGCTACACAGGGACTTGAACCCCGGACCCCAGCATTATGAATGCTATGCTCTAACCAACTGAGCTATGTAGCCAAGTGGCGCGCATTATTCCCCTGAAATGGAAAAGCGTCAAGCGTAAATTTCAAAATTTTTTCTACGCTTTCAACCGTTTATCAAAATCAGGCGTTCAACAGTGGCGAAGGGCAGCGCTGGAACCAGCGACTGGCCTGCTCATATGCGTGCGCCAGTTGCAGAACGGCGAAGTCTGCCTGATGCCGGCCGATGATCTGCAACCCCATCGGCAACCCCCGTGCATTGAAGCCGGCCTGGACGTTCGCCACCGGGCAACCGGATAACGTGCCGGGAATCACCACCTCCATCCAGCGATGATAAGTGTCCATGTTCACGCCCTCGATCGCGGTCGGCCACGGTTGCATCTTGTCGAACGGGAAGACCTGCGCGCTGGGCAGCAGCAGATAGTCGTACTGTTCGAACAAGCGTGAGATCGCCCGGTACCAGTCACTGCGCACCACCGAGGCGGCGAACACTTCGCTGGCCGAGAGCTTCAGACCGTTTTCCACTTCCCAGCAGGCTTCCGGTTTCAGCAGCGCCCGTTTCTGCGGATCGGCGTAAGCTGCGCCCAGGGAGCCGGCGACCATCCAGTGGCGCAAGGTACGCCAGCTGCTCCACAGTTTCTCGGGGGCAAATTCCGGACGCACCGGCTCGATATGGCAACCCAGGCTTTCAAAGTCGGCAAAGGTCTTTTCACACAACGCGAGGATGCCGTTTTCCATGGGCAGATACCCGTTGAAGTCGCCGAGCCAGCCGATCCGGGTGCCGGTGAAGTCGCGCTCCAGCGGTGCGGTAAAGGCCTCTCCGGATTCACGGATCGACAACGGCGCCCGGGCATCGCCGCCGGCCTGCACCGACAGCAGCATCGCGGCATCACGCACACTGCGCGCCATGGGCCCTTCATAGCCGAGTTGATCGAAGAACAGATCGGCACTGTCGTCGAACGGTACGCGTCCCTGAGACGGGCGGAAGCCGAAGATGTTGTTGAACGCTGCCGGGTTGCGCAGCGAGCCCATCATGTCGCTGCCATCGGCCACCGGCACCAGATGCATCGCCAGCGCCGCCGCCGCGCCGCCACTGCTGCCGCCCGCGGTTTTGCTCGGGTCAAAGGCGCAGCCGGTGGCCCCGAACAACGGGTTGTAGCTCTGCGAACCGAGGCCGAATTCCGGGGTGTTGGTCTTGCCGATGATGATCGCGCCGGCAGCCTTGATCCGCTCGACCATGATGCCGTCACGCTCGGGAATGAAATTCTTGAACAGCGGTGAGCCCAACGTGGTGCGGATGCCGCAGGTCAGCGACAGATCCTTGATGGCGTGGGGCAGGCCGTGCATCCAGCCCCGGTATTGGCCCCGGCTCAGTTCGGCGTCCCGTGTGTCGGCCTGGGCCAGCAGATCTTCCGGCGCTTGCAGGCTGATGAGTGCGTTGACTGCCGGGTTGAACCGGTCGATGTGGGCAAGATAGGTCTGCATCACTTCGCGGCAGGAAACCTGGCGCAGGCGGATGCGTTCGGCGAGCTCGATGGCCGGCAACAGGACCAGTTCGCTGATGTTATTGGAGTTCATGACGACGGCGCCCTTCAGACGGCTGGAAAAACGCCCCGGCCTCGTGCCGGGGCGGTAGAAATCAACGCATCAGGTTGGTCCAAAGACGATCGGCCAGACGGATCGCGCCTTCACCGCAGGTCTTGCTGAACACCACGTGGGTGCCCTCGGGAATATGCAGTTCCGGTGCATCCTTGAGGTTTGCGTCGAGGAACGGTTCGACGCCTTTGATCGGGCTCTGATGCTTGAGGAAGTTCTGGGTCATCGCCGAGTTTTCCGGCTGGCTGAGAAATGCGATGAACGCCTTGGCATTCGCCGGGTTCTTGCTGCCGGCGGGGATGACCATGTTGTCGACCCAGGCCAGCACCCCTTCTTTCGGGTACAGGTATTTCAGGCTCGGTTTCATCTCGCGGGCGCGCATTGACGAACCGCCCCAGAACATCGACATATCGATTTCGCCCGAGGCGAGGTTCTCGCGGATCGAGCCGGCCTTGGAGCTGTAGGTTTTGACGAATGGCTTCTGCGCCTTGAGCAGCGTGAGGATTTGCTGCATCTGTTTCGGGTCCTCGCTGCACAGCGGGATGTTCAGGTACAGGCTGGCCATGTCGACCATATCGCTGACCGAATCGAACATGTTGATCCGCCCCTGCAACTCGGCCGGCGGCTCATAAAGCACCTTGTAGCTGTCGGCCGGGCCTTTGTAGCGGCCACTGTCGAGCACCACGCTGGTGGTGCCCCAGATGAACGGCACCGAATAGGCGCCTTCCGGATCCCAGCTCGGTTTCTTCAGGTTGTCGACCACGCTGGCGTAGTAGGGCTCCTTGACCGGATCGAAGCGCTCCAGCAGGTTTTCCTTGATCAGGATCGGAATGAACTGGTGCGAGGGAATCGCCACGTCGTAACCGGCGCCACCCTGTTTCAGTTTGGCCAGCAGCGTCTCGTTGGAGTCGTAGGAGTCAACGGTGACTTCGATGCCGGTCTGCTTCTGGAATTTGGCGAGAATCTCCGGTGAAAAGTAACCGCTCCAGCTCACCACGTTGAGTTTTTCGGCGGCCTGAACACTCCCGGCCATGACCAGCGGCACAGTCAGAAACAACGAAGTACCGACGCTTTTTATCCACTTGCTCATGCTATTTCCCCACGGTTCTTGGAAGGTTCAGGCGTTCTTTTTGCCCAGCAGGTAAGAGAGGCTGACAAACAGCACCGAGACGCCCAGGATCAGGGTCGACACGGCGTTGACGTCGGGTGTCACGCCCATGCGCAACAGGCCGAAGATGAAGATCGGTAGCGTTGTGGTGCCGGCCTGGGAGACCATCATCGAGATCACGAAGTTATCCAGCGAGACGATGAACGCCAGCATCAGTCCGGAGAAAATCCCCGGCATCAGCAACGGCAGGGTTACTTTGCGGAAGGTCCGCCACGGCCCGGCATACAGGTCGGCCGAGGCTTGTTCCAGCGACAGGTCCATGTCGTTCAGCCGGGCCCGGATCGGCAGATAGGCAAACGGAATGCAGAACACCGTATGGGCGATGATCAGATTGCCGTAGCCGAGCGACAGGCCGATGGTGGAGAACAGCGCGAGCGTGGCGACGCCAACGACGATTTCCGGCAGCACCAGCGGCAGCATGATCGCGCCCATCGACAGTTGCAGGCCCTTGAACTTCGCGCCCCGTGAGGTGCCGAGGGCCGCGAGGGTGGCAATCGCCGTGGCGACCATGCTGGCGCACACCGCGATCAGCAGACTGTTGCCGGCCGCCTGGCGCAGCGCCTGATTGGCGAACGCGGCGCGATACCAGTCGAGGCTGAAGCCGGTCCATACCGTGGCCGACTGGTTGGCGTTGAACGAGAACACCACCAGCACCACGATCGGCGCGTAGAGGTACAGGTAGAACAGGAAACTGAAACCGCCGAATCCGGGGAAATCCTGGACGCCCAGCCCCTTGCGTTTGAGCAGACCGATCATCACGCACCTCCTTTGGCGATGCGCTGACGTTCGGCGCGCAGGGCATAGACCGTCAGCACCAGCATCACCGCCGCCATCAGCACCAGCGACAACGCTGCGCCGAACGGCCAGTTACGGGCATCGCTGAACTGCCGGAAGATCAGGTTGCCGAGCATCATCCGCGTACCGCCGCCGAGCAGTTCCGGGGCGATCATCGCGCCCAGGCACGGCACGAAGGTGAGAATGGCGCCGGCGAGAATTCCCGGTCTGGCGATCGGCAGTACTACTTTGCGCAAGGTGCGCAGGCGTCCGGCATACAGGTCCTGAGCGGCCTCAAGCAGACGGATATCCATTTTTTCCAGCGTGGCGTAGATCGGCAGAACCACGAAGGGCGCATAGGTATAAACCAGCCCCAGCAGCACGGCACCGTCGGTGTACAGCAACTGCAGCGGCTCATGGATAACGCCCAGGCCCATCAGACTGTTATTGATCACCCCGGTGTTACGCAGCAACAGAATCCACGCGTAGGTGCGGATCAGCAGGTTGGCCCAGAACGGCACGGTGATCAGGAAGATCAGCAGCCCACGCCGATGCGCGGGCTGCATGGCCAGCCACACCGCCACCGGAAAGCCGATCAGCAGCGTGATGACGGTGGTCAGGCCGGCAATTCCGACCGAGCGCAGGGCGATGATCAGGTAGGAGTCGGCGAAGGCCAGGCTGTCGTCCATTTGCCGTTCGAACAGCAGGGAGGTGTAGGCGTCGCTGCTGAACACCTTGTTGACCCCGCCATAGGGGTTGGCTTCCATCAGCGAATAACCGATGACGATCAGGATCGGCACCACCAGAAACAGGGCGATGGCGATCAGCGCCGGGCTGACACCGAGGAAGCTCTGGAACGCCCTTCGGCGTTCAAGCGTGTTGGTTATCGGTAAGGCGTGCATGGCAACTCCTCGGACTCAATCGTGCAGGACGCTGGCGCTTCCCCGGTCGAACAGCAGACCGGCCTGACTGCCCACGGCAAAACGCAGGCTCTGATCGACGCAGTTGGGCGTGCGCACGGTGAGGCGCGAACCGTCGCCGAGGCTGACCTGGTATTGCAGGTCGGTGCCCAGATAAATTTGTGCTTCGACCCGGCACGGCAGCGCCGCCTCCGTGTTGACCTGCACCAGGTGCAGGCGCTCGGGGCGAACAGACAGGGTCACGCTGGCACCCGGTTGCACGTCGTTGCACGGTTGCGCCGGCAACGGATGTCCGGCCGGCCCGGCGAACCACGCCATGCCGTCCTCGACCCGAGTGACGCTGGCCTGAATGAAGTTGGTTTCGCCGATGAAGTCGGCCACGAAGCGATTGCGCGGCCGTTCGTAGATGTCCTCCGGGCGACCGACTTGCTGCACTTCGCCTTCGGACAGCACGGCGATGCGGTCGGACATGGTCAGCGCTTCTTCCTGGTCGTGGGTGACGAAGATGAAGGTGATGCCGGTCCTGGCCTGGATGCTTTTCAGCTCTTCGCGCATGGCCTGGCGTAGCTTGAGATCAAGTGCCGACAGCGGCTCGTCAAGCAACAGCACCTTGGGATGCGGCGCCAGAGCGCGGGCGAGGGCGACGCGCTGCTGCTGGCCACCGGAGAGCTGCGCCGGTTTGCGATGGGCGAAGCGTTCCATCTGCACCAGCGCGAGCATCTCGCGGACGCGCTCGGCGATCTGCGCCTTGTTCAGGACCTTGCCCATCGGGTGCGATTCAAGGCCGAAGGCCAGGTTTTCGGCGATGGTCATGTGCGGGAACAGTGCGTAGTGCTGGAACACCGTGTTGACCGGGCGCTGGAACGGCGGGCGCTCGGCGATGTTTTCGCCGTAGAGCAGGATCTCGCCCTGGGTCGGAAATTCGAACCCGGCAATCATCCGCAGCAGCGTGGTCTTGCCGCAGCCGGAGGGTCCGAGAAGGGTGAAGAATTCGTTGTCGCGGATATCCAGATCGATGTTTTTCAACACCACCGGACCGGTGGACGGATCGCCGTAGACCTTGCGCACCGAGCGGATCGACACCGCCAGCGTTTGCAGCGAATGCAGGGCATTCATGCGTTACCTCCGATTCCCCCATCGCCTGCGATTGCGCTGTCGGTCAGCGAATCTGTCGGGCCATGGATATTATTTTTCTGGGCAGGATCGAGATTGCGTACGGGGTGAAACCAGCTGTTTTGTTGTTCTGCTGTGGCTCGATTATCGGCGAGGGGTTGCGCGGGGCGAAACTTCAATTTAAACATGGCAGGTGTTAGTTAATTTAATACCGACAGGTGCCAGAAACATGCCCGACCACCGTTTGCCGCCACTCAATGCAGTGCGTGCGTTCGATGCCGCTGCCCGCCTGGGCAGCTATGTCGAGGCGTCGAAAGCCTTGCACGTGACTCAGCCGGCGATTGGCCGGCATGTGAAGCTGCTGGAGGACTGGCTGGGCATTCAGCTGTTCGAACGCACGTCGCGCGGCGTCAACCTGACGCCTGCCGGTGAGAAGTACCACCGCAAGATCGCGACTGCCCTGCAATTGATCATCGAGGCCGGCAAGGAGGCACGTCCCAAAGAGGCCGAGCGCTGGCTGCGGATCATGGTGGTGCCGGGTTTTGCCAAGCGCTGGCTGATGCCGCGCATCGAGGCCATGCGTCACCTGCGTCCGGGGTTGAAGTTTGCCATCGAACCGAACTCGACCTTCACCGAAGTGGATGGCAAAAGCGCCGATCTCGGTATCGTCTACGGCCTCGACGGGCAGTACGCGGACTCCCGTGAAGCGTTGATCTGCCCCCGTGTGTTTCCGATCTGCACCCCTCAATACCTGGCAAGCATCGAGCCGCTCGGCGGTCCGGCCGATCTGGTCCGGCACGAGTTGATCCACGTCGATGACGGCGAGTGGTGGAACCTGTGGTTCGCCGCCCATGACCTGGATATTCACCTCAATTCCGACATGCTCTACGTCAACAACGATCACGCGTTATCGGTGGCCGAGAGCGGGCAGGGCATCGCGTTGGCCAACGAGGTGCTGGTCCGCGAAGAACTCAGGTCCGGCAAACTGGTGCGCGCAGTGGACGCTCAGGTGAAGCTGGAAAGCTATCGGGTGCTGACGCCGTCCGCCGAGCTGTCGGCGGATGCGGCGTGGTTCATTCAATGGCTCAAGTCCGAACTGGAAAAGGACTTCCCCGAAGCGCTGATCAACTGAGCCGGAAGCGTGCGGTGTTGTCGCTCAAGGCCTTGCTGCCCTGGCTCAAGGTGTCTGCCGCCAGGTTGACGGCCCGCGCGCCGTCGAGCAGGCGAACCGCTGCCTGATCGACCTGCTGGATATTGCCGCTGACCTCATCGGCGGTGCTGGCCTGTTCTTCCACCGCCGTAGCGATCTGGGCGAGGGTGTCGGTGACACTCTGCACGGCGCTGGCAATTTCCCCCAGACGTTCGCCGAGCCCGGTGACGGCTTCGGCATCCGATTGCGCCTGACCGCAGGCCGCCTCCATCAGGCTCACCGCTTCATTGACCGTGTTGCGCAGGCTGTCGACCGTCCCGGCAATCTGCGCGGTGGAAGATTGCGTACGCTGCGAGAGGCTGCGCACCTCGTCGGCCACCACGGCAAAACCGCGACCCTGTTCACCGGCGCGAGCGGCTTCGATGGCGGCGTTCAGCGCCAGCAGGTTGGTCTGTTCGGCGACGCCGCGAATGGTGTCGACCACCAGTTGAATCTGCTGCCCTTGCTCGCTGACCCGGCCCAGCGCTGCCGCCGTTTCGTTCAGGCGCTGATTGAGCTGCTGAATGCTCGCCGTGGTGCGTTGACTGTCGCGGCTGCTGTCGGTGGCGATGCGCCGGGTCTGCTGGGCGCTGCCGGAGGCCTGTTCGCAACTCTGCGCCACACCCTGGGACGTGGCCGCCAATTGCGTGGCGGCGGCAGCGATCTGGCTGATCTGCAATTGCTGGGCTTCGACCTCGCTGAGAGCGCCGCTGGAGTGATCGTTGAGGCTGCGCACCGCGTGGCTCAGTTGCGAGGTTTCGTGGTCGACACCCAGCAAACTGGTGCGCAATTGCACCACGGCCACGTTGAGCGCGGTGCTGATCGAGGCCAGTTCATCGCGACCCACGACAGGCACTTGCAGGCTCAGATTACCGTCGCGCAACGCTTCGGCGAGCACCGTGATGCCGCTGGCGCTGCGACGGATCGAAGCCTGCAGGCAGACGAACAGGTATAGCGCCGCGAGCAACAGGCAACCGAACACCGCCGCGACCACGATGAACTGACGGATCGCCGAACCGTGGTAATCGTCCAGTCGCTGATCCAGCGCCACCAGTGATTGCTGACGCAGCGTGGCGAGATTGCCGAGCAGGGCATCGAGGCTGCGTTCGAAGTCTTCCGGTTTGAGATTGATGCTGCCGCCGAACACGCCGTCATCCAGCACCTTCAAACCGGTATCCAGTTGTTTGAGGCTGTCGTGGTACTGCCCGGCCCAGCCTTGCAGGTCGTTCGGCAGCCGCGCTTCCAGAAGGCTTGCCGTTTTAACAAGCTGCTCGCGGGCATCACCGATGCGGCTGCGCAGGTCCCGCAGTTGCAGGCGACTTTGCAGGGTGAACTGACCGGAGACTACGGATGCTTGCCCGACCGCCGCGAGTCGGCCGACCCGTTCGATCAGGTCCGGTGCGTGCTGGGTGGAAATCTGCGTCAGCAGATAGGTTTCCAGCCACGGCGCGAGGATCAGCCGATTGTCCATCGCAATTTGCTCACGCAATGCTTGCAGGGCGCTGAGGGCGTTGGTGAAGCGATCGTAACCGTCCGGCCACCAGCCGACGCCGGCCAGGCTCTTGGAGTCCAGACCGCCGAGCGCGGTTTGCAGGGCTTGATAACGGGCCAGGGTTTCACCTTCTGCAGCTTCGGCTTGCAAGGCATTGCCCAGATCCACTGTGGCCTGTGCGACGGCAGGTTGCACACCATCGAATGCAGCCATGGCGGCGAGGGTGGCGGGCGTCGGCTGGCGGTTGGTTTCCGTGGCACGCCAGCGAGCCGCACGGTCGCGCTGAGCAGCGAGCAGGTTGTCGAGCGCATCGAGGGCGAGCAACTGCCGCACGCCGGCACGTTCGCCGGAAATCAGGTTGAGCTTGACGCGATAGTCCTGGCCGATCATCAACAGGCTGCCGGCCAGCGGCAGGATGAACAGCAGAAACAACAACTGGAATTTACGCGCGAAGCCAAACCGCCCCAGCAATTTGATCCCCGGTAACAAGAAAGCCTGCATGCCCCATGACTCCTCTGGACACCACGCACCATTGGCGTGCGTCGCGCTCTTTGCGAGCGCGATCCGTGCCCTGCTAAAAGGCTTCGAAAGTCCACTCTCGCCCGCTCTGTAGGCAGGCTCTGTAGCAGAACTTCCCATTCTCGATCCCCTTTGTAAGGGGGCCGCGTTCAAGCCAAGAAGCAAGGCAAGAATCAGACCATGGCTTTGCGCTATCACTTTTGCTGCGATGAATGAATAGTTCGTTAGCTGGCTAAGGGGATGGCGCTGGCGCACCGAAAAATGGCACATTGACGCACCTGCCTGCGTGCACCCATCTGCTGTACGGAAACTCCCATGGCTATCAGCAACGTTCAGACCGCCGCTGCGACGGCGTCCGCTCCTCCCCAAAACAGTCCACTGGTGATGCGCATCATCGGCGCGGTGGCGCTGGCGCATTTGATCAACGACCTGATCCAGTCAGTGCTGCCGTCGATCTATCCGATGCTCAAGGCCAACTACGGCTTGAGCTTCACTCAGGTCGGCCTGATTACCCTGACCTTTCAATTGACCGCTTCGCTGTTACAGCCGTGGGTCGGTTATCACACTGACCGGCATCCGAAACCGTGGCTGTTGCCGGCCGGGTCCGTGTGCACGCTGGTTGGCATTGTGATGATGTCGATGGTCGGCAGTTTTCCGCTGATTCTGCTGGCGGCAGCGCTGATCGGTATCGGTTCTTCGACCTTTCACCCGGAAGCTTCTCGTATCGCCCGACTGGCGTCAGGCGGGCGCTTCGGTCTGGCGCAATCGACCTTCCAGGTCGGCGGTAACGCCGGTTCGGCATTCGGCCCGTTACTGGCGGCAGCGATCATCATTCCCTTCGGGCAGGGCAATGTGGCGTGGTTCGGGCTGTTCGCGGTGTTTGCGCTGTTCGTGCTGTATCGCATTAGTCGCTGGTACGCCCATCACCTGAACCTGTTCAAGCTCAAGGCCGGGCAAGCCGCCACTCATGGACTGTCGAAGGGCAGGGTGGTCAGCGCGCTGGTGGTGCTCGGGTTGCTGGTGTTCTCCAAGTATTTCTACATGGCCAGCCTGACCAGTTACTTCACCTTCTACCTGATCGAGAAATTCGACCTGTCGGTGGCCAGTTCCCAGTTGCACCTGTTCCTGTTCCTAGGCGCTGTGGCGGCGGGCACGTTCTTCGGCGGGCCGATTGGCGACAAGATCGGCCGTAAGGCAGTGATCTGGTTCTCGATCCTCGGGGTGGCGCCGTTCACCTTGCTGATGCCGCATGTCGACCTGTTCTGGACCAGCGTCCTGAGTGTGGTGATCGGCTTCATTCTGGCCTCGGCGTTCTCGGCCATCGTGGTGTACGCGCAGGAACTGGTGCCGGGCAATGTCGGGATGATTGCCGGGGTGTTCTTCGGGCTGATGTTCGGCTTTGGCGGGATTGGCGCGGCGTTGCTCGGGCATCTGGCGGACATTCACGGTATCGAATACGTGTACTTCCTGTGCTCGTTCCTGCCGTTGTTCGGGGTGTTGGCGATCTTTCTGCCAAAAACCAAAAAGGCCTGACGGGCTGAATTTCAGGCACAAAAAAGCCGCGTATCAAACGCGGCTTTTTCTTGGGGGCAGCTTTTACACGTTGAAGCGGAAGTGCATCACGTCGCCGTCCTTGACGATGTAATCCTTGCCTTCCAGACGCCATTTACCGGCTTCCTTGGTACCGGCTTCGCCCTTGTACTGGATGAAGTCGTTGTAGGCGATCACTTCGGCGCGGATGAAGCCTTTCTCGAAGTCGGTGTGGATCACGCCAGCGGCTTGTGGTGCGGTAGCACCGACGCGGACGGTCCAGGCGCGGACTTCTTCGACACCGGCGGTGAAGTAGGTCTGCAGGTGCAGCATTTCGTAGCCGGCGCGGATCACGCGGTTCAGACCAGGCTCTTCCAGGCCCAGGGCCTCGAGGAACATGTCTTTCTCTTCACCGTCGTCCAGCTCGGCGATTTCCGCTTCGATCTTGTTGCAGACCGGAACGACCATGGCGCCTTCTTCTTCGGCGATGGCCTTGACCACGTCCAGGTGCGGGTTGTTCTCGAAACCGTCTTCAGCGACGTTGGCGATGTACATGACCGGCTTGGTGGTCAGCAGGTGGAAGCCCTTGATGATCGCCTTCTCGTCGGCGCTCATGTTCTTCATCAGGCTGCGCGCAGGCTTGCCTTCGGTGAAGTGCGGGATCAATTGCTCCAGCAGGGCCTTCTGGGCCACTGCGTCCTTGTCACCGCCCTTGGCGTTGCGCGCGACTTTCTGCAGTTGCTTCTCGCAGCTGTCGAGGTCGGCGAAGATCAGTTCCAGGTCGATGATTTCGATGTCGCGCTTCGGGTCGACGCTGTTGGAAACGTGGATCACGTTCTCGTCTTCGAAGCAGCGCACGACGTGAGCGATGGCGTCGGTTTCGCGGATGTTGGCCAGGAACTTGTTGCCCAGGCCTTCACCTTTCGATGCGCCGGCAACGAGGCCTGCGATGTCGACGAATTCCATGGTGGTCGGCAGGATGCGCTTCGGATTGACGATTTCCGCCAGAGCATTCAGGCGTGGATCAGGCATCGGCACGATGCCGCTGTTCGGCTCGATGGTGCAGAAGGGGAAGTTCTCGGCCGCGATCCCGGATTTGGTCAGGGCGTTGAACAGGGTGGACTTGCCGACGTTAGGCAGGCCGACGATGCCGCAATTGAATCCCATGGTGTTTCCCCTCGGATTAGAGTCAGGCCTTCTGGCTGTGCAGGTTTTTCATCGCGCGGTTCCATTCACCGGCGAGGATATCCGGCAGCACGCCGAGGGCAAAGTCGATGCTGGCATCGAGTTTTTCCTGTTCGGCGCGTGGCGCACGACCCAGGACGAAATTTGAAACCATACTGGCGACGCCCGGGTGGCCGATGCCAAGCCGCAGGCGGTGGAACGTATTCTGATTACCCAATTGCGCAATGATGTCGCGCAACCCGTTGTGACCGCCATGGCCGCCGCCCACCTTGAGCTTGGCGACGCCCGGAGGCAGATCGAGTTCGTCGTGCGCCACCAGGATTTCTTCGGGCTTGATGCGGAAGAAACCGGCGAGTGCCGCCACGGCCTGGCCGCTGCGGTTCATGTAGGTGGTGGGAATCAGCAGACGAACGTCCTGACCCTGATGCGAAAAACGCCCGGTCAGGCCGAAATACTTGCGATCGGCCACGAGATTCACATTCTGTGCGTGGGCGATGCGCTCAACAAAAAGGGCCCCTGCGTTATGCCGGGTCTGTTCGTATTCGGCACCTGGATTTCCCAGGCCAACGATCAGTTTGATGGCAGTCACGATAGGGGCCCTTCCTTGGAGTGGTGGATAACATCGCCGCGATCGGGGAAGGCGGCGAAAGTGGACGAAAAATGCTCATTTACCATGGATGTAAACTCCGCGTTCCCGCCCGCTTTCTCGCTACGTTCCAGTCCGCGATGTTACCTGTTCACTCCGGCTTTACAGAGTGATTACTCTGCAGCGCCTTCGGCAGCTTCTGGAGCAACACGTGGAGCGTGGACGTTGGCAACAGCCTTGTCATCGCCGTGTGCCAGAGCAACGAACTCAACACCTTTAGGAGCTTTCAGGTCCGACAGGTGAATGATGGTGCCGATTTCGGCTTTGGCCAGGTCGACTTCGATGAACTCAGGCAGGTCTTTGGCTTCGCAGGAAACTTCGATTTCTGCAACAACGTGCGAGATCTCGCCGCCTTTCTTGACCGGAGCTTCTTCGTTGATGAAGTGCACTGGAACAACAGCAGTCAGTTTCTTGCCGGCAACAACGCGTACGAAGTCGGCGTGCATGATGAACTGCTTGGCCGGGTGACGCTGCATGGCTTTAACAACCACGTCTTGCTTGACGCCGCCGATGTTCAGTTGGATGACGTGGCTGAAAGCAGCCTCGTCTTCGAACAGCTTGGCTACTTCTTTAGCCAGCATCATGATGGACTCAGGAGCCTTGTCACCACCGTAGACAACGGCAGGAACCTGGCTGGCGAGACGACGCAGGCGGCGGCTCGCACCTTTCCCCAGGTCGGTACGCGCTTCGGCGTTCAGGATGAAATCAGTCATTTTGTATCTCCAAAATAGCCATGTCCGGGCGACGTCTGCGACCGACGTCAAAGCGGCATGGGCAAAAAAGCCCCGCCCCAACATGAGTGTTGGGGCGGGGCGCTTTTCGTCAACGAGACATTTCGAGAAGGGCAGGGCCCTTAGCGGAACATCGCGCTGATCGATTCTTCATTGCTGATGCGGCGAACCGCTTCGGCAACAACCGGTGCGATATCCAGTTGACGGATACGTGCACAGGCTTGTGCTGCTGCGGACAGCGGGATGGTGTTAGTGACCACCAGCTCGTCCAGCACGGAATTTTCGATATTCTCGATGGCCCGACCCGACAACACAGGGTGTGTGCAGTAGGCAAAGACCTTGGCTGCGCCATGCTCTTTCAGGGCCTTGGCCGCGTGGCACAGAGTGCCGGCGGTATCGACCATGTCATCGACCAGGATGCAGGTACGCCCTTCGACATCACCGATGATATGCATCACTTCAGAGTGATTGGCTTTCTCACGGCGTTTGTCGATGATCCCGAGATCCACGCCCAGGGATTTGGCAACGGCACGTGCACGCACGACGCCACCAATGTCCGGGGACACGATCATCAGGTTCTCGAAGCGCTGATCTTCGATGTCATCCACCAGAACCGGGGAGCCGTAGATGTTATCTACCGGAATATCGAAGAAACCCTGAATCTGGTCAGCATGCAGATCAACCGTGAGAACACGGTCGATGCCGACTACGGTAAGCATGTCAGCAACGACTTTCGCGCTGATAGCCACACGTGCGGAACGCGGACGGCGATCCTGACGGGCATAACCAAAATAAGGAATAACAGCAGTGATACGAGTAGCCGAGGAGCGGCGGAAGGCGTCAGCCATCACTACCAGTTCCATCAGGTTATCGTTGGTCGGAGCGCAAGTCGGCTGAATAATGAAAACGTCTTTACCGCGAACGTTTTCATTGATCTCGGCTGTAATTTCGCCGTCGGAGAATTTACCGACAGAGATGTCACCGAGAGGGATATGCAGCTGACGTACGACACGCCGAGCCAGATCGGGGTTAGCGTTCCCCGTAAAGACCATCATCTTGGACACGCGCAGTACCTAGAGGCTGAGGGTAACCTGGATGAGTATAGAAAATGGCAGGGGCGGCTGGATTCGAACCAACGCATGGCAGGATCAAAACCTGCTGCCTTACCGCTTGGCGACGCCCCTGTATCTGTTGCTTGCAAGTGCCGGGCACTTGGTTCCTTTAGAGCAGACTTTGCAGCTTGCGATGCAACATCGAAACGTTGCTTCCTTTTGCTACAAACCCTGTAAGGGTCTCTGTCAGAAGGGCCGAGACTTTATCAGCTTCAGCTTTGCTTGGGAAGCCCCCAAACACACAACTTCCAGTTCCGGTGAGTTTTGCTTCGGTAAAATTACCTAACAAATTCAATGCGTTACGTACTTCTGAATAACGCCTTGCTACCACCGGCAAGCAGTCATTTCGACTGTTTCCCTCGGGAACGGGGCGCACTTTAATGGGCGGCGTGTTACGTGTCAACAATGGATCTGAAAAAATTTCTGCCGTACTAACAGAGACTTGCGGTACGAGCACGACATACCACGGTTCGGCGGGCTCGACCGGGGTCAGTTTCTCGCCGACACCTTCGGCGAAAGCCGCGTGGCCACGGACGAACACCGGCACGTCGGCGCCCAGGCTCAGGCCCAGTGTTGCCAGCCAATCTTCATCCCAGCCCAACTGCCAAAGATGATTGAGTCCGAGCAGGGTGGTCGCCGCATTCGAGCTGCCGCCACCGATGCCGCCGCCCATCGGCAGGATCTTGTCGATCCAGATATCGATGCCGAGGGCGCAGCCGGATTGTTCCTGAAGTTTTTTCGCCGCACGCACGATCAGGTTGCTGTCGTGGGGCACGCCGTCGAATTCGGTGTGCAGGCGAATCACGCCATCGTCACGGACGGCGAAGGTGATTTCGTCGCCGTAGTCGAGGAACTGAAAAATCGTCTGCAACTCGTGATAGCCGTCTTCACGACGACCGAGAATGTGCAGCATCAGGTTGAGTTTGGCCGGAGAAGGCAACGTCAGGCGTGGAGCGGTCATGCTTATTGCCCCAGTTTGCGCGGTTGCCAGGTCTTGATGACCAGCGTCACGTCCAGATCGGTGCCGTGCAGTTTGATCCGCTCGGGCAGCCAGTAACCATTCTGTTCGGCATAACCGAGGTATTCGACCTGCCAGCCGTCCTGTTCCAGATTGGCCAGGCGACTGTCGGCATCGAGGGTCAGGCGGCTCTTGCTGGCCGGAGCCGGCAGACCACGCACCCACCAGGACAGATTCGACACCGGCAGTTTCCAGCCCAGCTGTTCTTCCAGCAGGACTTCCGGGGATTGCGCGTCATAGCGGCCCTGGTTGGCGACTTCCAGCGAAACCTTGCCCGGGCGACCGGTCAATCGCGCCGCGCCGCGACCCAGCGGGCCGGACAGGCGGATGTCGTAATAATCCTGGCGCTGCAGCCAGAACAGCGTGCCGCTGCCCGAGTCTTTCGGGGCGCGGATGCCGATCTTGCCGTCGATCTGCCAGCCGTCGAGGCCGGTCAGTTGCTGTTTGTTCGCGGCCCATTGTGCCGGGCTGCCATGGCCCTCGACGGATTCGCGGGCGCCAAAACCCGCGCAACCGGCGAGCAGGGCGATGAAACTGAAAACAATGACGTGGCGCAAAAACATGAGTTAAAGAGTCTCGGATCCGGTCAAGCGCTTGATGGTGCTGCGCAGGATGGTGCTGTCGGGCTGATCCTTGAGGAACTTGCCCCAGATTTGTTTGGCTTCGCGCTGGTTACCCTTGGTCCACAGGACTTCGCCCAGGTGAGCGGCGACTTCGTGATCGGGGAAGCGTTCCAGCGCCTGACGCAGATACTTCTCGGCGTCATCCAGGTTGCCCATGCGGAAATTCACCCAGCCGAGGCTGTCGAGAACCGCCGGGTCTTCCGGATTGATCTGGTGCGCCTGCTCGATCAGCGCCTTGGCTTCGGCGTAGCGCGTGGTGCGGTCGGACAGGGTGTAGCCGAGGGCATTGAGCGCCATGGCGTTGTCCGGGTCGCGCTTGATGATCAGGCGCAGGTCTTTTTCCATCTGCGCCAGGTCATTGCGTTTTTCCGCCTGCATGGCCCGGGTGTAGAGCAGGTTCAGGTCATCCGGGTATTGCAGCAACGCCTGTTGCAGGGTTTTCCAGGCCTTGTCGCCCTGATTGTTGGCGGACAGGGTCTCGGCCTCGATCAGGTACAGCTGGATCGCGTAATCCGGCTGCGCGTCACGTTCGGCGGCCAGTTTGCTCTGGGCTTCGGCGGTCTTGCCGTTGTTCATCAGGATGTCGGCCTGACGCAATTGCGCCGGCAGATAGTCGTTGCCCGGCCCGACCTGGGCGTACTCTATCAGCGCGCCTTGCGGGTCGTTGCGTTCTTCGGCGATGCGCCCCAGGTTCAGATGCGCGGAATCGACATGGCTTTCCCGGGCGATCAGGTCTTCCAGGTAACCCTTGGCCTCGTCCCAGGCCTTGGCTTCCAGGCACACCAGCGCCAGCGAATACCGCAGTTCGTCGTCTTCCGGATATTGCTGGACCAGCGTGGAGAACTCGACCTTGGCATCGTCCATCCGGTCCTGTTCCACCAGCATCCGCGCGTAAGTCAGGCGCAGGCGCTTGTCGTCCGGGTACTTCTTGATGTTCTTCTGCAGCAGGGGCAGGGCTTCGTCGCCACGGTTCAGCCCTTGCAGCAGGCGGGCACGCAGCAGGATCGGGGCGATTTCGCCATCGTCCGGCGGATTGTCTTCAAGCAGGGTCAGCGCACCTTTGGTGTCGCCGTCCTGCTGCATCAGCAGGGCCTTGCCGAAAATCAGCTGATTGTTGTGCGGGTGACGCTGCAGCAGACGGTCGAAACTCTTCATCAGACCGTTGCGGGTTTCCTGATCGGTGTCGGCGGCCGACAGCGCGAGGAAATCGAAATGGGTGTCGCCCTTGCCCTGCAGGACTTTCTCCATGTAGACCATCGAGTCGTCATAACGCCCGGCGCGTGCCAGCTGCACAGCGGCGGCGCGTTGCGCTTCGAGGTCATCCGGGGCGTTTTTCGCCCAGATCAGTGCGGTATCCAGCGCCGGTTGATCCGCGCCCAGGTACTCGGCGATACGGAACGCCCGCTCGGAAACACCCGGATCCTGGGTGTTGATGGCCTGGGTCACGTAGTTGTCCAGGGCAATGTCGAAACGATTGCGCTGGCCGGCGAGTTCGGCGCTCAGCAGGCTGAACACCGTTTCCTGGCTGAACGAGCTGTAAACCTTGGGCTTTTCAGGGGCTGGCGTGGTGTCTTCGACCGATGAGGCGCCATCGTGCGAAACGGGGGCCAAGGCCTGGCAGCCGCTGAGGAAGACAAAAGCAAGGAGCAACGCGGAAGATCTATTCATATAGGAAGAGGACGACTAACCTGCGGTCGGATCATCATGACACAAGCCTTCGGCCAAACATAACCGAGTCTCGATTGTGGCCATTATAGGGGCCGACAATTGGGACAATAGTCAGCGGTAGTTGTTCTGAATCTGACGAAGTAGGACAATTGCCGGCTTCACGTCACCATCAGCGACCTTGAATGGCCTTCCTTGCACTCGGTATCAACCACAAGACTGCTTCAGTAGACGTCCGCGAGCGCGTGGCCTTTACCCCTGAGCAGCTGGTGGAGGCCTTGCAGCAGCTCTGCCGACTCACCGACAGCCGCGAAGCTGCGATCCTTTCCACCTGCAATCGCAGTGAACTGTATATAGAACAGGATCAGCTTTCGGCCGATATTGTGCTGCGCTGGCTGGCCGACTATCACCATTTAAGCCTCGATGAGCTGCGCGCGAGTGCTTATGTGCATGAAGATGATGCGGCAGTTCGTCACATGATGCGCGTCGCCTCCGGGCTCGACTCGCTGGTGCTGGGCGAACCGCAGATCCTCGGCCAGATGAAATCGGCCTACGCCGTGGCCCGCGAGGCCGGCACCATCGGGCCGCTGCTGGGCCGCTTGTTTCAGGCGACTTTCAACGCCGCCAAGCAAGTGCGCACCGATACCGCCATTGGCGAGAACCCGGTGTCCGTGGCGTTTGCCGCGGTCAGCCTGGCCAAACAGATTTTCAGCGACCTGCAACGCAGCCAGGCCCTGCTGATCGGCGCCGGCGAGACCATCACCCTGGTCGCCCGCCATCTGCATGATCTGGGGGTCAAGCGTATCGTGGTGGCCAACCGCACGCTGGAGCGCGCCAGCCTGCTGGCCGAACAGTTCGGCGCCCACGCGGTATTGCTGTCGGACATTCCGGCCGAACTGGTGCGCAGCGACATCGTCATCAGTTCGACCGCCAGTCAGTTGCCGATCCTCGGCAAGGGCGCCGTTGAAAGCGCCTTGAAGCTGCGCAAGCACAAGCCGATCTTCATGGTCGACATCGCCGTTCCCCGGGATATCGAACCGGAAGTCGGCGAACTCGACGACGTTTACCTCTATAGCGTCGACGATCTGCACGAAGTGGTCGCCGAAAACCTCAAGAGCCGTCAGGGCGCAGCGCAAGCCGCCGAAGAGATGGTTTCGGTCGGCGCCGACGATTTCATGGTGCGCCTGCGCGAACTGGCGGCGGTCGACGTGCTCAAAGCCTATCGTCAACAGAGCGAACGCCTGCGCGACGAAGAACTGCAAAAGGCCCTGCGCCTGCTGGCCAATGGCGGTAACGCCGAAGACGTGCTGGGCCAGTTGGCCCGTGGCCTGACCAATAAACTCCTGCACGCCCCGAGCGTTCAGTTGAAAAAGCTTTCTGCCGAAGGCCGCCTCGATGCGCTGGCCATGGCCCAGGAACTCTTTGCCCTCGAGGGCTCACCGGATAGCTTTTCGGATAAAAAACCGCAATGAAAGCGTCACTGCTCAATAAGCTGGATATCCTCCAGGACCGTTTCGAGGAACTGACGGCGCTGCTCGGCGACGCCGAGGTCATTTCCGACCAGACCAAATTCCGCGCCTATTCCAAGGAGTACGCCGAAGTCGAACCGGTCGTCGAAGCCTATAAACAGCTGCTCAAGGCCCAGGCCGATCTGGAAGGCGCCCAGGCGCTGCTCAAGGACGGCGACCCGGACATGCGCGAAATGGCCGTGGAAGAAGTCCGCGAAACCAAAGAGCAACTCATCGAGCTGGAAGCCACCTTGCAGCGCATGCTGCTGCCCAAGGATCCCAACGACGGGCGCAACGTGTTCCTCGAAATCCGCGCCGGCACCGGTGGCGACGAGGCGGCGATCTTCTCCGGCGACCTGTTCCGCATGTACTCGCGCTACGCCGAGAAGCGCGGCTGGCGGGTGGAGATCCTTTCGGAGAACGAGGGCGAGCACGGCGGTTATAAAGAAGTCATCGCCCGGGTCGAAGGCGACAATGTCTACGGCAAGCTGAAATTCGAGTCCGGCGCCCACCGCGTACAGCGCGTGCCGGCCACCGAATCCCAAGGCCGCATCCACACCTCGGCTTGCACCGTGGCTGTGTTGCCGGAGCCCGACGAGCAGGAAGCGATCGAGATCAACCCGGCGGACTTGCGCGTCGACACGTACCGTTCCTCCGGGGCCGGTGGTCAGCACGTCAACAAGACCGACTCGGCGATCCGTATCACCCACTTGCCGACCGGCATCGTGGTCGAGTGCCAGGAAGAACGTTCCCAGCACAAGAACCGGGCGCGGGCGATGGCCTGGCTGTCGGCCAAGCTCAACGACCAGCAAACCACCGCAGCGGCCAACGCCATCGCCAGCGAACGTAAATTGCTGGTGGGTTCCGGTGACCGCTCCGAGCGGATCCGTACTTACAACTTTGCCCAGGGCCGGGTCACCGACCACCGCGTCAACCTGACCCTGTATTCCCTCGACGAGATCCTCGCCGGTGGCGTCGAAGCGGTGATCGAACCGTTGCTGGCCGAATACCAGGCCGACCAACTGGCAGCGATAGGTGAATAAATGACCATCATCGCCAGCCTGTTGCGCGCCGCCGAACTGCCGGACTCGCCCACCGCACGTCTGGATGCCGAGCTGCTCCTCGCCGCGGCGCTGGGCAAGTCCCGCAGTTTTCTCCACACCTGGCCCGAACGCATCGTGCCCAGCGAAGCCGTGCTGGTCTTCACCGAATACCTGCAACGCCGCCGCAGCGGCGAGCCGGTGGCCTACATTCTCGGCCAGCAGGGTTTCTGGAAACTCGATCTGGAAGTCGCGCCGCACACGCTGATTCCGCGCCCGGACACCGAACTGCTGGTAGAGGCCGCACTGGAGTTATTGCCGGCGACCCCGTCCAAGGTTCTCGACCTCGGCACCGGCAGCGGGGCGATTGCCCTGGCCCTGGCCAGCGAGCGTCCGGAGTGGAGCGTCACCGCTGTGGATCGCGTACTGGAAGCCGTGGCCCTGGCCGAGCGCAACCGTCAGCGTCTGCACCTGAACAACGCCACGGTGCTCAGCAGTCACTGGTTCAGTGCCCTCGAAGGCAAGCGTTTCGAGCTGATCATCAGCAACCCGCCGTACATCCGGTCCGCCGATCCGCACCTGGTCGAAGGCGATGTGCGTTTCGAGCCGGAAAGCGCCTTGGTGGCCGGCATCGACGGGCTCGACGATCTGCGTCTGATCATCGCCCAGGCGCCGGCGCATCTGGAGGCCGGTGGCTGGCTGATGCTCGAACACGGCTATGATCAAGCCGAAGCCGTGCGCGATCTGTTGCTGACGCAAGGTTTCGAAGAAGTCCACAGCCGCACCGATCTGGGCGGCCATCAACGGATCAGCCTGGGGCGCCTGCCGTGCTGAATGATCAGGAATTGTTGCGCTACAGTCGGCAGATCCTCCTGCAACACATCGACATCGATGGCCAGTTGAAGCTCAAGGACAGCCGCGTGCTGATCGTCGGCCTTGGCGGTCTCGGCGCTCCGGTTGCCTTGTATCTGGCGGCGGCGGGCGTCGGCGAACTGCATCTGGCGGATTTCGACACGGTCGACCTGACCAACCTGCAGCGCCAGATCATCCACGACACCGACAGTGTCGGCATGACCAAGGTCGACTCGGCGCTCAAGCGCCTGAGCGCAATCAATCCTGAAATCCGACTGGTGCCCCATCGTCAGGCACTCGACGAGGATTCCCTCGCCGCCGCCGTGGCAGCGGTGGATCTGGTGCTCGACTGCTCGGACAATTTCTCCACCCGCGAAGCGGTCAACGCCGCGTGTGTGGCAGTCTGCAAACCGCTGGTCAGCGGCGCGGCGATCCGCCTCGAAGGACAACTGTCGGTGTTCGACCCGCGTCGCGCCGAGAGCCCTTGCTATCACTGCCTGTACGGTCACGGCAGCGAAGCCGAACTGACTTGCAGTGAAGCCGGCGTGGTCGGTCCGCTGGTGGGGCTGGTCGGCAGCCTGCAAGCGCTGGAAGCCTTGAAGTTGCTGGCGGGGTTCGGCGAGCCACTGGTGGGGCGCCTGCTGTTGATCGATGCACTGGGCTCGCGATTCCGTGAGCTGCGGGTCAAGCGGGATCCGGGATGCAGCGTCTGTGGTTCGCACCATGCGTGAAGCGCCGATCGCCGTATTCGATTCCGGCGTCGGTGGCCTGTCGGTGCTGGCGGAAATCCAGCATCTATTGCCCCATGAATCGCTGCTGTACCTCGGCGATTGCGGCCACATTCCTTATGGCGAGAAAACCCCGGAGTTCATCCGTCAGCGTTGCAGCGTGATGGCCGGTTTTTTCCGCGAGCAGGGCGCCAAGGCGCTGGTGATCGCCTGCAACACTGCGACCGTGGCCGGCGTTGCCGATCTGCGGCGTGATTTTCCCGACTGGCCGATTGTCGGCATGGAGCCGGCGGTCAAACCGGCAGCTGCGGCGACACGCAGCGGCGTGGTCGGCGTCCTCGCCACCACCGGCACCTTGCAGAGCGCGAAGTTCGCGGCCTTGCTCGACCGTTTTGCCACCGATATCCGGGTCATCACCCAGCCGTGCCCGGGGCTGGTGGAGCTGATCGAAAGCGGCGACCTGCACAGCGAAGCGCTGCGTCAGTTGCTTCACCGCTATGTCGAACCGCTACTGGGCGCGGGTTGCGACACGATCATTCTTGGCTGTACCCATTACCCGTTTCTCAAGCCGCTGCTCAAGACGATGCTCCCCGCCGACATCAGTCTGATCGACACCGGCGCCGCCGTGGCCCGGCAACTTCAGCGCCTGCTGGCCGAACGCGATCTGCTCGCCGCCGGCCCGAATCGCCCCGCCAGATTCTGGACCAGCGCCGACCCGCAGTCCTTGAAAAACATCCTGCCGCTGTTGGGACAAACACCCGGCGATGTGCAAAGCTTCGCGATGTAAGAAAGTTGTGTCATAACTGAAAAATCAGCTGAACTTCTGTTCAAGCGCCGATTTCTATAAGCGTCAAGCACACTAAAAACCATACGACCGTTAGGAAAAGGATGTTTCAAGTGAAGCGACTATTCTGCTTGGCCGCGATTGCGGCCGCACTGATGGGGCAAAGTTTTACTGCACAGGCCGCTGGCGTGGAATTCGGGGTTGGAGCCACCAGCGATTCAACGATGACTTATCGCCTGGGAATGAATTTCGACTGGGACAAGAGCTGGTTGCAAAGCGACGTCGGTCGCCTGACCGGTTACTGGAGCGGCGCCTATACCTATTGGGAAGGCGACAAGGGCTCCAGCAACAACAGCCTGTCGTTCTCGCCGGTGTTCGTTTACGAGTTTTCCGGCGAGTCGATCAAGCCTTACGTCGAGGCGGGCATTGGCGCTGCGGTGTTCTCCAACACCGACTACGAAGGCAACAAGATCGGCCAGGCCTTCCAGTTCGAAGACCGCATCGGTTTCGGTCTGCGCTTCCATGGCGGGCACGAGGTGGGGATCCGTGCGACCCACTATTCCAACGCCGGCATGTCGAGCAACAACGACGGGGTAGAAAGCTACTCGCTGCACTACACAATGCCGTTGTAACACCCATGAAAAAAGGAGCGCCAAGCGCTCCTTTTTTTGTATTCAGCGATACGCCGTGGCAATCCCCTGGCGTTCGTCGATGCATTCCGGCGCGCCCATCTCGAATTCGCGGCAGATCAGCGGGCGTTTTTCGTAGATCGTGCACATCATCGTGTCGCGATCCAGCGCCGCACACCAGCCGTCGTCCAGACGCAGCATGACTTCCCCACCCCATTCATCGGTATCGATATAACGCTCGGGTACGCCAGTGTCGGTGATCAGCATGACTTCGAGCTGACAGCAGCAGGCCGCGCAAGTCGAACAGGTGACGGCGGGCTCGTCGATTGGCTGCAGGGGAATGGTTTTCATGGGCGCAGTGTACGGCAGTGACCCGCGCGCGTGTGAAAGCCCTGACGGACGATTACTGCACCAGCCGCCGCGACAAGAGGTGCAACAACGGAAACAGCAACGCCCACAACAGGCCGATGCCGATCAAAGTCGGTAACTCGCCATAGGGAAACTGCACCCCGGCCAGTCGCCCTCCGGCGCAGTACGACAACGCGCCACCGACAGCCCCGAGCACACTCGCCAGCCACCATGGCCGGGCACTCCATTGCAGGCAATGGCGCAATGTCGTGGCCAACAGTGCCCACAACAACATCAGCCACAGCGGAATCAGCGGCGACAGGTCCTTGAATTCAAAGACCCCGACACCGCGCAGGCCGCTGTCCACGGCGGTGCCCAGAATCACCACGCCGAGAATCAGCCGGCCCTCCGCCGCCCAGTTGCTGATCCAGCGCAGATGAATCACCAATACCGCTAGCGCCACCAGCAACCACAGGCTGTTGCCGCCGAGCACGCAGGCCAGCCAGCCGACCTGGAACAGTACCGCGTTGGCGATTCGCTCAAGCATCGAAGCGTCCGAGCAGTGGCGCCGGCATCGCCGCCGGTTTGGCCAGCAGCAATTGCGCGGTGCCGATGGTGCGTTCGAGGAAGCCGCCCTCGCAGTAACACAGGTAAAACTCCCACAGCCGCAGGAAATAATCGTCGTAGCCCAATTCGCTCAGGCGGCCGTGGGCGTGGCGAAAATTCTCGTGCCACAGGCGCAGGGTCCGGGCGTAGTGCAGGCCGAAGTCTTCCATGTGCAGCAAGTTCATGTCGGTGTCGCGGCTGACGATTTCGAGCATTTTCTGCACACAGGGCAGGGCGCCGCCGGGGAAGATATAGCGCTGAATGAAATCCACGCCGCGTTTTGCCTGCTCGTAGCGCTGGTCCCGGATGGTGATCGCTTGCAACAGCATCAGGCCGTTGCTCTTGAGCAGGTGCGCGCATTGCTTGAAGTAGGTCGGCAGGAAGCGATGACCGACCGCCTCGATCATCTCGATCGACACCAGTTTGTCGTACTGGCCGGTAAGGTCGCGGTAGTCCTTGAGCAACAGCGTCACCCGGTCCTGCAGGCCGAGGCTTTCGATGCGCCGGGCGGTGAACGCGTATTGCTCTTTGGACAGGGTGGTCGTGGTGACTTTGCAGCCATAGTGCTGCGCGGCATACAGCGCCATGCTGCCCCACCCGGTACCGATTTCCAGAAGGTGGTCGTCGGGCTCTAGTGCAAGTTTCTGGCAGATCCGCTCCAGTTTGTTCAGCTGTGCCTGTTCCAGGCTGTCGTCCGGGCTGAGGAACTGCGCCGCCGAATACATCATGGTCGGGTCGAGAAACTGCTCGAACAGATCGTTGCCGAGGTCGTAGTGCGCGGCGATGTTTTTCTGCGAGCCCTTGCGCGTGTTGCGATTGAGCCAGTGCAGACCGCGCACCAGCGGCCGGCCGATTTTCGCCAGTCCACCCTCCATGCCGTCGAGCACTTCGAGGTTGCTGACGAAGACGCGCACCACGGCGGTCAGATCCGGTGAACTCCAGTAGCCGTGAATGAAGGCTTCACCGGCGCCGATCGAGCCATTGCCTGCGACCATGCCCCACGCCGCCGCATCAAGGACATGAATCTCGCCCAGCAACGCACTGCCCGGCGTGCCGAAGACCTGGCGTTCGCCGTCCTCGATCACCACCAGTTGCCCATGTTTGAGCTGTGCGAGTTGACGCAGGACACCGCGACGCAGCAGCGAACCGGTGATGCCGTGGGTACTGAACGGGATGGCGGCTCTGGCCGAAACACTAGAGGATTTCATGGCGGTGCTCCTCGGGAGTCGCAGTGGCGGTTCGAAAGCTGTCGTCAGCCGTCCGATGGGGAAACAGCGGGGTACGCTTGAGCAGCAAGCGCAGGGCCTGCCAATAGATCGCGAGGGCGGTCTTCGCGGTCATCCACGGAAAGCGCCATAGATGCCGGTGCAGGTTGCGTCGATCAAGAGGTTCGCGTTTCAGGTTGAGCGTGGCGTCGAACAGTTTGCGTTCGCCCTGCCAGTCGGCCATGTGCACGCCCAGGGTTTGCGCGGCGGGGCTGAAGCTCATGCGGTATTCCAGATCCGGCGGCAGGAACGGTGACACGTGAAACGCCTTGGCCACGGCGAAGTGCTGGTGGAAGTCGCGCACGTTGGTCGGGGCTCGCGCCGGCAGCACATAGTGATAGCGCTCGCGCCACGGCGTGTTGCTGACCTCGCAGAGAATCGCCGCCAGTTGCCCGTCGGCTTCGTGGCAATAAAAGAAACTCACCGGGTTGAACGCCAGGCCCCAACTGCGCGGCTGGGTCAGCAGGCAGATCGAGCCCTGCGGCTCGTGACCGAGGGCCGCACCGACCTGCTGGCGCACTGCATCGATCAGTCGCACACCACGACTGGTGAAGGTCTTGAGGTAGTCGGTCTCGCGAAACGAGAACGGTGCAAAGCGGCTCGCACCGGCCAGTGGCGACAGGCTCAGCACGGCGTCCTGTTCGGCCAGGTCGAGATACAGCAGCCCGATCCGGTAACGGAACTCATGACGGCGCGGGGCGAATCGCCGGTGGGCGATCCAGCCACTGTAGAGCGCGCTGTTCACAGGCTTTCTCCGAACGCGGCGGCGACGCGTAAAGCGCTGACCACGCCGTCTTCATGAAAACCGTTGGCCCAGTAGGCGCCGCAATAATGGGTGTGCTGCGCTCCGTCGAGTTCGGCCCAGCGCTGTTGTGCCGCCACCGCTGCGAGGCTGAATTGCGGATGGCCGTAGGTGAAGCGGGCAAGCACTTTGGACGGGCTGATGCCGGCGCTTTGATTGAGGCTGACGCAGAACGTGGTGTCGCTCTGGATGCCTTGCAGGATATTCATGTCGTAGGTCACGGCCGCCTGGGTATGGCCGGCTCCACCGAGGCGATAGTTCCAGCTGGCCCAGGCCCGTTTGCGCATCGGCAGCAGACGGGTGTCGGTATGCAGCACCACTTCGTTGTCGGCGTAGGGCAGGGCACCGAGAATCTCCCGTTCGGCACGGCTCGGATTGGCCAGCAGACGCAATGCCTGATCGCTGTGGCAGGCCAGCACGACTTTGTCGAAATGTTCGATGCCGACGGGGCTGTGGATAACCACGCCGTGTTCGTTGCGTTCGATCCGGTTTACCGGACAGTTCACGCGGATCCGCTCTTTGAATGACGCGGTCAACGGGGCGAGGTAGGCACTGGAGCCACCCTCGATCACTCGCCATTGCGGACGATTGCTGACCGACAACAAGCCGTGGTTCTCGAAAAACCGCACAAAGAACTGCAGCGGAAAATTCAGCATCTCGGCCATCGGCATCGACCAGATCGCTGCGCCCATCGGCACGATGTAATGCAGGATGAAACGTTCGCCGTAGCCGCCGGCCTTGAGGTAGTCGTCCAGTGTGGTGTCGCTGGCGATCCGCTGTTCGACTAGGTCCCGCCGGGCTTCCTTGTTGAAGCGCAGGATGTCGCGCAGCATGCCCCAGAACCCCGGCGACAACAGATTGCTTCTCTGAGCAAACAGGCTGTCGAGGTTGTTGCCGTTGTATTCCAGGCCGGTGTCCGGATCGGTCACCGAGAAGCTCATTTCGGTGGCTTTGCTGCTCACACCCAATTGGTCGAGCAAACGGATGAAGTTCGGGTAGGTCCAGTCGTTGAACACGATGAACCCGGTGTCCACGGCATATTCGCGCCCCTCCACCGTGACTTGTACGGTGTGGGTATGGCCGCCGACCCAGGCGCCGGCCTCGAACACCGTGACGTCATGTCGGCGACCGAGCAGGTAGGCGCAGGTCAGGCCTGCGATCCCGCTGCCGACGATGGCAATGTTCACGTCGGATCCCGCAGCGGTGGACTGCTGCGCACCATGCGCTTGCCGATCGCCAGTTGTACTTGTGCGGGCATTTTAGACAGCGGCCAGAGCGCCGCCATGAACAGTGCCGGAAAGGCAATCTCCAGTGGCCGGTTCTTGAGCCTGCCGAAAATATGACTCGCCGCTTTTTCCGCAGGCCAGCTCAACGGCATCGGGAAGTCGTTTTTGGCCGTCAGAGGCGTTTCGACAAAGCCCGGACTGATGATCGTGATTTCAATGCCTTCGTCCGCCAGATCGATGCGCAATGACTCGAACAGATAACGCAGACCGGCCTTCGACGCACCGTACGCTTCGGCCCGGGGAAGCGGCACGTAGGTGACGGAGCTGGCCATACCCACCAGATGCGGCGCGATTCCTTTGCGCAGCAAGGGCAGGGCGGCTTCGATGCAATAGCTGCTGGCGAGCAGGTTGGTGCGTACCACGTGTTCGACGATCGTAGCGTCGAACTGTTTTGCATCGACGTATTCGCAGGTGCCGGCGTTGAGGATCACGCTGTCCAGCGATCCCCATTCCAGCGCGATCTGTTCACCGATTTCCCGCACGGTCTGGCTATTGGTGAGGTCCCCGGCCACGACCAGCACTTGCCCCGGATAGCGCTGTGACAATACTTTGAGCGTTGCGACATCGCGGGAACTGACCGCCAGGTGCGCACCGGTTTTCAGAATCTCTTCAGCCAATGCTGCACCGATGCCACTGCTGGCACCGGTCAGCCAATAACGGCGTGGCGTTGAACGGCTCATCCCAGTCTCCTTTTCAGCCAGGCGATTACCCGGCCCAATATGGGTAAATGTTCGTAAAGCAGCGCCCCGGCATCGAAGTAATCCCGGTGGCGATAAACTTTGTCACGCCAGAGCAGGTGCGAACAGCCCGTGACCCGTATCAGTCGTCCGCCGGCCAGGCGCGGGTGGCGGTAGCTCATGACCCAGCGCAGGTAGCCTTCGCAGTCGCCGATCTGGTCGAAGCCGTGGAAGTCGAACCGCAGCTCACTGACGTTGGCGTACAGCTCGCTGAAATAGTCGCGCAATTGCGTCAGCCCCTGCACCTCGTGCAACGGGTCGGTGAAATGAATGTCCTCGCTGTAGAGCGCGTCCAGGCTGTGCAGGTTGTCTTTGTTCAACTGCGCGAACTGGCGGGCGAAACGGCGCAGGAATTCACTCATGGCCTTCTCCGATAGACGCACGGGAGGGCAGGTTCTTGAACGCGGTCAGTGCCCGCTCCCGCGAGGTGCTCAGGTTGACGATCGGCGGCGGATAGTCCGCCACGCCGAACAGCCCGCCGGCACTCGCCGGGTTGTGCACGTCTTTCTTGTTCAGCCCGGCCAGTTCTGGCAGCCAGTGCTTGATGAACAGGCCTTCGCTGTCGAATTTTTCCGACTGGCTGACCGGGTTGAAGATCCGGAAATACGGCGCCGCATCGGTGCCGGTCGACGCGCTCCACTGCCAGCCGCCGTTGTTGGCCGCCAGATCGCCGTCGATCAGGTGGCGCATGAAAAAACGCTCGCCTTCGCGCCAGTCGATCAGCAGGTTCTTGGTCAGGAACATCGCCACCACCATCCGCAGGCGGTTGTGCATCCAGCCGGTTTCGAGCAATTGGCGCATGGCGGCGTCGATGATCGGCAGGCCGGTGCGTGCTTCCTGCCAGGCCGCCAGCTCCTGCGGCGCATCGCGCCAGGCCAGGGCTTCGGTTTCCGGGCGGAACGCGCGATGGCGGGAAACCCGTGGGTAGCCGACCAGAATGTGTTTGTAGAACTCGCGCCACAGCAGTTCGTTGATCCAGGTGACCGCGCCGACCTTGCCGCTTTCGAATTCACCCTGATTGCTTTGCAGCGCGGCATGCAGGCACTGGCGCGGCGAGATCACCCCGGCCGCGAGATAGGCCGAGAGCTGGCTGGTGCCGGGCTTGGCCGGGAAGTCGCGCTCGCTTTTGTAGTAGTCGATCTGCACGTCGGCGAAGGTGTCGAGACGTCGTTGGGCTTCGGCTTCGCCGGCGGGCCACAGGTTGCGCAGGGATTGGCCGGGTGTCGGGAATCCCTCGATGGAATCGGGTACCGAATCGCTGGCGATGTTCAGCGGGGCCTGTGCGAACGGCACCTTTATCAAGGACGGCATCGAACGATGCAGACGCTCATAGCAGACCTTGCGGAACTGACTGAACACCTGAAAGTAGGTACCGGTCTTGGTCAGCACGCCGCCGGGTTTAAACAGCAGCTGATCCAGATAACTGTGAAACGCGATGCCTTCGGCCTGCAATGCCCGGGCAACGGCCGCATCGCGGCGGCTTTCGTGGACGCCGTATTCTTCGTTGACGTGAACGGCTTCGACCTTTAACTGCCGACAGAGCTCAAGCAACACCGCCGGAGCCTTATCCCAGTGCGGGGCGCTGCGGATCAGCAACGGGATGTTCAGCTCGCCGAGACTCTTGCTCAATTCCCGCAGGTTGCGCAGCCAGAAATCGACCTTGCAGGGGGCGTCGTCATGTTCCTGCCATTGTTCGGGGCTCAACAGGTACACGGCCACGGTCGGGCCACGCTCGGCGGCGGCCGTCAGGGCGGTGTTGTCATGTTGGCGCAGGTCGCTGCGCAGCCAGATCAATTGCATGGTGTTCTCTGCACGAATCATTAAATCAATCCACGCTGAAGGAGTGCCCGATGTGCCGACAAGGGATCTTCGGCCAGGTACAGATCAGCGATCTCGGAGGTTCTTACGGACAACTCGGCGTGGTGGATGCACACCGTTGGTCCGGCAATCATTTTCGGGCAACTGATGCCATTCAACAGTTTCGGCAACTGCGCCAGGTTCATGGCCTTGCTGGAATACAGCAGTACGCCACGGGCTTGCAGGTGATCGACTGCCAGTGCCAGCTCCCCGGCCGGCAACGGCCAGTCGAACACCTGCACCGGGCAATCGGCGCTGCTGATCAGCCAGGCGCAGAGCCACAGGTGAGGCTCCAGCAATAAATCCGATTGGTTGACCAGCAGCAGCGGCGCTGTGCGCAACTGACGATTGTTATGGTAGATGCGTGCGCCGAATTTGCTACGCAGCCAGGCGTGAAAGAACACCCGTTCCATCTGCGCACCGAACTGGCCTTGCCAGCGCTGTTCGAGTTCCGCGAGCAACGGCATCAGCAATTGCTCACACAGGGTTCGCGGCGGGTACAGCGCCATTGCCTGGTTGACGCTGTCGTCGAGGCTGCGCTCGTTCAATTGCGTGACCGCCAGCAGCGCGGCCTGGTGCAAGGGCTGCCATTCGTTTTCCAGCGGCTCGTTGACGGTTTGTGGTGTGTCGAGCAGCGGTTTGACCAGACTGACCGCCACACCACGGTTGAGCCAGGTGAGAATGTGCTGGATGCGCTGTACATGGTCGGCCGAATACAGGCGATGCCCCTTGGGCGTGCGCTGGGGCACGATCAGCCCGTAACGGCGCTCCCAGGCTCGCAGGGTGATCGCATTGACGCCGGTCTGGCGCGCAACCTCGCGAATCGGCAGCCAGCCTTCGTCGAGGGCTTTCTTGAAGTCGGCGCCGAGGTCTTCACGGGCGCTGGTGTCGGGTGAGTCGTTCATCAAATGGCGTTTCGCAGGCTGAGGTTTTCCGGGTGCGGTTGCAGGTAAACCTGTTGCGCGATGTATGGATCGGGGTGTTGACGAAAGTGATGCTTGAGCAGCGTCAGCGGCACCACCAACGGCACGATGCCGTGGCGGTACTGGCCGATGACGTGCTGCATTTCCTGTTTGTCTTCAGCACTGATGGCCCGTTTCAGGTAACCGCTGATGTGCTGCAACACGTTACTGTGGGTGCGGCGTGTGGCGCAGGTGCTCAGCGCCGCCATCAACTGGCTGAAGTAGCGCGGGCCGAGTTCTACGGGATCGGTCTGGCCCATGTTGCCCAACAGATTGCCCAGCGCCTTGTATTGCACCGGGTTGTGGGCCATCAGCAGGTATTTGTAGCGCGAGTGGAAGTCGGTGAGGGCGCGGCGGCTCAGGCCTTGTTCGAGCACCTGTTGCCAGTCGCTGTAGGCGAACACCCGAGTGATGAAATTTTCCCGCAGGACCGGATCGTTCAATCGTCCGGCTTCCTCCACCGGTAGATCTGGGTGCCGGGCACAGAAGGCCTGGGCGTAGATCCCGCGCCCGCTGCCGATCGGCGCGCCGTTGTGGTGATAGACCTTGACCCGCTCCAGCCCACAGGACGGCGATTGCTGCATGAAGATGTAGCCGCAGATGTCATCGAGTTCGGTGGCCATTTTCTGGCCATAAGCGGACAGCGCATCGGTGACGTCGGTCTCGCGATGAACCGTCCCGAGAGCCTGTGGGTGATCCGGGTCGCCCACCAGACGAATCGGCTCGCGGGGAATGCCCAGGCCAATCGCGACTTCCGGACATACCGGGACGAAATCGAAATATTCAGTGAGTGTGTGGGTGCACAGCCGTGATGCCTTGTGCCCGCCGTTGTAGCGCACTTCGGCTCCCATCAGGCAGGCGCTGATGGCGATCTTGGGTGGGGACGGTTCGGACATGACGGCACCTCGAATCTGAATTTGTACAGAATATTTATTCTGTACAACATTCCTTCAGCATAGATTCAAAGGTGTACAAGTCAAATTATTTGTACAAGATTTTGGCGGGAGCTAGCGCCAGCCCATTTTCCAGTGTGCATCGTCCTGCAATGCATGCCAGTCCAGTTGCGTGGTACGCCTGGTCAGCACTGCCTGCATTTCGATCTCCAGCACCGTGCCGTCCTCGTCGCGGAACAGTTCGGTCACCAGAAAATGCTTTTCACGGTTTTGCGGGAGGGCTGCTGTCCATTTCGACAGCAGCAGTTTTTGCGGATTGATGCGGTTCACTGCAGGTGTTCGTGCAAGCGGCGTGCAGCTTCCTGGCCACTGAGCCACGCGCCTTCGACCCGGCCCGACAGGCACCAGTCGCCGCACGCATACAGACCCAGATCGGCATCCGCCAGCGTGCCCCACTCATGGCTGGTGGCCGGGCGGGCGTAGAGCCAGCGGTGGGCGAGGCTGAAAGTCGGTGCGGGCATGGCGCTGTGCAGCAACTCGGCAAAGGCGCCGTGCAACTGCTCGATCACGGCTTCCTTGGAGAGGTCGATGTGCTGCCGGCTCCAGGCGCTGGTGGCGTGCAGGACCCAGGTGTCGAGGGTGTTGTCGCGTCCGGGTTTACTGCGGTTGCGGGCCAGCCAGTCGAGCGGACTGTCCTGTACGAAGCAGCCTTCGATGGGGGTATCCAGCGGTGTATCGAAGGCGAGGGCGACGGCCCAGGTCGGGTCCATCTTCACTCCGGCGGCGGCACCGGCCAGTTTCGGCGCGGCGGCCAGCAACGCGGTGGCCTGTGGTGCAGGCGTGGCGATCACGACGTGGCTGAACGGGCCGTGAGTGAAGCCTTCTGCGTCTTGCAGGTGCCAATGTTCTTCGCCGCGATAGACCTCGGTGATCCGGCAGGCGAAATGCACTTCCAGACCATCGAGCAAGCCTCGGGTGATGGCGCTCATGCGCGGTGAGCCGACCCAGCGGGTCTGCTCGTCCGGCGACAGGTTCAGTTGTCCGCCATGAAAGGTATAGAGCTGCGGTGTCCACTCGGCGACCCAGCCGTTGCTTTGCCAGCGCTGGACTTCGGTGACGAAGCGTCGGTCGCGGGCCGTGAAATATTGCGCGCCCATGTCCAGGGAGCCGGCATCGCTGCGCTTGCTCGACATGCGCCCGCCGCTGCCGCGGCTTTTATCGAACAACTGGACGGTGTGCCCGGCCTCGGTCAGGGCCTGGGCGGCGGAGAGCCCGGCGATGCCGGTGCCAATGATTGCGATAGGTACAGTCATAGGGGCCTCGTTTACCTTTCTGTACAGACTACGCCGTGGATGAAACCTGTACAATTTTGTTTTCTGGTATAACTTCCAGCGTTTTCGTTCTGACAGCTTGGCCTATTGTTAAACAATAGAGCCTGTCCGATAGAAAAGATCCCTGCTTATAAAAATAGACTAGTGATCGAAGTAAAACGCCACGCGAGGAAGATGTCATGCACATATTGCTGACCGGCGGTACTGGATTGATCGGACGTCAGCTCTGCCGGCACTGGTCGGGTCAGGGCCACCGGTTGACCGTGTGGAGCCGTCGTGCGGAAAAGGTCGCGAAAATCTGCGGCGCTCAAGTGCGTGGCATCGCGCGTCTGGAAGACCTCGGCGATGAACCGGTCGATGTGATCGTCAACCTTGCCGGCGCGCCGATTGCCGACCGGCCGTGGACCCATCGGCGCAAGGCGTTGCTGTGGAGCAGTCGGATCACGCTCACCGAAACGTTGCTGGCGTGGCTGGAACATCGCGGGCAGAAACCGTCACTGCTGATTTCAGGCTCGGCGGTGGGTTGGTACGGAGACGGCGGCGAACGCGAATTGACCGAAGAGTCGCCACCGGTGGTCGACGATTTCGCCAGCCAGCTGTGCATTGCCTGGGAGGAAACCGCGCAACGGGCCGAAGCGATGGACATTCGCGTGGTGCTGGTGCGGACCGGGCTGGTGCTGTCGGCCGAGGGCGGTTTTTTGTCGCGCCTGTTGCTGCCGTTCAAACTCGGGCTGGGCGGGCCTTTGGGTAATGGTCGGCAGTGGATGCCGTGGATTCATATCGACGATCAAATCGCCCTGATTGATTTTCTTCTGCACCGCGATCAGGCGAGTGGTCCTTATAATGCGTGCGCGCCGAAGCCGGTGCGCAATCGCGAATTTGCCAAAACGCTGGGCAGCGTGTTGCACCGCCCGGCGTTCATGCCGATGCCGGCTCTGGCCCTGAAGGTCGGGCTCGGCGAGATGTCATTGCTGTTGCTGGGTGGTCAACGGGCCACGCCGGCACGCTTGCTGGAAGCCGGATTCAAGTTCCGGTTCACGGATTTACGCGCGGCCCTGGACGATCTCTCCAGCCGCCTCTGAAATAGGACGTTGCATGACCGATCACGCCTTGCTTCTGGTCAACCTGGGTTCGCCGGCCTCCACTTCGGTGGCCGACGTGCGCAGCTACCTCAATCAATTTCTGATGGACCCGTACGTGATCGACCTGCCGTGGCCGGTGCGGCGTCTGCTGGTGTCGCTGATCCTGATCAAGCGTCCCGAGCAGTCGGCCCACGCCTACGCCTCGATCTGGTGGGATGAAGGCTCGCCGCTGGTGGTGCTCAGCCGTCGCCTGCAGCAACAGATGACATCACAGTGGACCCACGGCCCGGTTGAGCTGGCCATGCGTTACGGGCAGCCGTCGATCGAGTCGGCGCTGCTCAAACTGGTGGCGGCAGGGCACAAACGCATCACCCTCGCGCCGCTTTATCCACAGTTCGCCGACAGCACCACGACCACCGTGATCGAAGAGGCCAAGCGGGTGGTGCGCGAGAAAAAACTCGATGTGCAACTGTCGGTGTTGCAGCCGTTCTACGATCAGCCGGAATACCTCGACGCCCTGGTGGCGAGCGCCCGGCCGCACTTGCAGCAGGATTACGATCATCTGTTGCTGAGCTTCCATGGTTTGCCGGAACGGCATCTGACCAAGCTCAATCCGGGCCATCGCTTCGACGGTCATGGCGATTGCTGCGCCGGTGCGCCGCCGGAAGTGGTTGCGACCTGCTATCGCGGCCAGTGCCTGCGTACGGCTGCCGAGTTTGCCAAGCGCATGGGCATCCCGGATGGCAAATGGTCGGTGTCGTTCCAGTCACGGCTGGGCAAGGCGAAATGGATCGAGCCGTACACCGAAGCGCGGCTGGATGAGTTGGCCAAAAGCGGCGTGAAGAAGATTCTGGTGATGTGCCCGGCGTTTGTCGCCGATTGCATCGAGACCCTGGAAGAGATCGGCGATCGCGGCAAGGAACAGTTTCGCGAAGCGGGAGGGGAGGAGTTGGTGCTGGTGCCGTGTCTGAACGATGACCTGCAATGGGCGAAGGCGTTGGCGACGTTGTGTGAGCGGGCGCCGTTGGCCCTCTGAAAGTCAAAAGCTTCGCGGGCAAGCCCGCTCCCACAGGAGATCAAATGTGGGAGCGGGCTTGCCCGCGAAGGCTATCTGACAGACAAGCTGATCTGACTGCTGGAATCAGAGCAGCGGCTCATCCGCCTTCTTGTGTTTCCAGCTGTCGTTGCCCGGCAGGATCAGGTTCAGCGCAATCGCCACCACCGCGCACAGCGCGATGCCTTTGAGGCCGAAATCGTCGGGACCTGTGCCGGTGCCGACCAGCACACCGCCGATCCCGAACACCAGGGTCACCGAAACGATCACCAGATTGCGCGCCTCGCCCAGATCGATCTTGTGACGGATCAGGGTGTTCATCCCCACCGCGGCGATCGAACCGAACAACAGGCACAGAATCCCGCCCATCACCGGCACCGGAATGCTTTGCAGCAGGGCGCCGAACTTGCCGATGAACGCCAGGCTGATGGCGAAGATCGCCGCCCAGGTCATGATTTTCGGGTTGTAGTTCTTGGTCAGCATCACCGCGCCAGTCACTTCGGCGTAGGTGGTGTTGGGCGGGCCGCCGAACAGGCCGGCTGCCGTGGTGGCGATACCGTCACCGAGCAGCGTGCGATGCAGGCCCGGCTTCTTCAGGTAGTCGCGACCGGTCACGCTGCCGACCGCAATCACGCCGCCGATGTGTTCGATGGCCGGAGCCAGCGCCACCGGGACGATGAACAGGATCGCCTGCCAGTTGAACTCCGGCGCGGTGAAATGAGGCAGTGCAAACCACGGGGCCGCCGCAATCTTCGCGGTGTCGACGACACCGAAATAGAACGACATGGCGAAACCCACCAGCACGCCGGAGATGATCGGCACCAGGCGGAAGATGCCTTTGCCGAACACCGCCACGATCAGCGTGGTGAGCAGCGCCGGCATCGAGATCATCATCGCGGTCTGATAGTGGATCAGTTCCGAGCCGTCACCGGCCTTGCCCATCGCCATGTTGGCGGCAATCGGCGCCATGGCCAGGCCAATGGAGATGATCACCGGGCCGATCACCACCGGTGGCAGCAGACGGTCGATGAACCCGGTGCCTTTGATCTTCACGGCCAGGCCGAGGAAGGTGTAGACGAAACCGGCCGCCATCACGCCGCCCATGGTCGCAGCGAGGCCGAACTGGCCCTTGGCGAGAATGATCGGGGTGATGAAGGCAAAGCTCGACGCGAGGAACACCGGCACCTGACGCCCGGTGACGATCTGGAACAGAATCGTGCCCAGACCTGCGGTGAACAGTGCCACGTTCGGGTCAAGGCCCGTGATCAGCGGCATCAGCACCAGGGCGCCGAAAGCCACGAACAGCATCTGCGCGCCGGACAGCACCGTGCGCCAGAGCGGATCGTTGAACTCATCCTGCATGGTCAAGCGTCCTTCTGCTTGGTGCCGAAGATCTTGTCACCGGCATCGCCAAGCCCAGGAATGATGTAACCGTGCTCGTTGAGTTTCTGATCGATGGACGCGGTGTAGATGATCACGTCCGGGTGAGCCTGCTCGACGGCGGCAATGCCTTCCGGCGCAGCAACCAGCACCATCGCGCGGATGTCCTTGCAGCCGGCCTTCTTCAGCAGGTCGATGGTCGCAACCATGGAGCTGCCGGTGGCGAGCATCGGGTCGATGATCATGGCCAGGCGTTCGTCGATTTCCGGAACCAGTTTTTCCAGATAGGTGTGGGCCTGCAGGGTTTCTTCGTTACGGGCAACGCCGACGGCGCTGACCTTGGCGCCCGGGATCAGGCTCAGCACGCCTTCGAGCATGCCGATGCCGGCACGCAGGATCGGCACGACGGTAATCTTCTTGCCGGCGATTTTCTCGACCGACACCGTGCCGCACCAACCTTCGATATCGTAGGTTTCCAGCGGCAAGTCTTTGGTAGCTTCATAGGTCAACAGGGCACCGACTTCCTGAGCGAGCTCGCGGAAATTCTTGGTGCTGATGTCTGCACGGCGCATAAGGCCAAGTTTGTGACGGATCAGCGGATGGCGGATCTCTTGGATGGACATGGGGAAAGGCTCCGGCGGCGGGCAAAAAAACCGGCCTAGATTAATCTATCCGAGGGTGATGTCCTATAGGACATACAGTACGTTAGTCCACAAATGCTTGATTCGGCCGTGCGGGATGCGTACCTTTGCCCGCTTTTCCGAAACAGACCCCCCTTGGAGAGCGCCATGTCCGCTGATCTCGAGCATATCCGTCAAATCATGCGAGAGGCTGACTGCCTGTACACCGAAGCTGAAGTCGAGGCTGCCATTGCCCGCGTCGGTGCACAAATCAACGAACAACTGGCCGAGAGCAACCCGGTGGTGTTCTGCGTGATGAACGGCGGGCTGATCTTCTCCGGCAAACTGCTGACCCATCTGCAGTTCCCGCTGGAAGCGTCCTACCTGCACGCGACCCGCTATCGCAACGAAACCAGCGGCGGCGACCTGTTCTGGAAAGCCAAGCCGGAAGTCTCGTTCATCGACCGTGACGTGCTGATCATCGACGACATCCTCGACGAAGGTCACACCCTGGGCGCGATCATCGACTTCTGCAAACACGCCGGTGCCCGTGCCGTGCACACCGCGGTGCTGATCGACAAGGACCACGACCGCAAGGCCCGTCCTGACCTGAAAGCCGATTTCGTCGGCCTGCCGTGCGTTGACCGTTACATCTTCGGTTACGGCATGGACTACAAAGGCTACTGGCGCAACGCCAACGGGATCTTCGCCGTCAAAGGCATGTAAGAGTCCCCTGAAAGATCGCAGCCCCAGGCTGCGATCTTTTGCTTTAAAGGCTGCTAAAGTGCTCGGCCCGCCCTCCGGAGCCTGTCATGAGCCTCTTGATCCGCAGCTGCGCCGCCCTGTTGCTGACCCTCAGCCTGCCCCTGGCCGCCGCCCCGATGCACAGCCAATTCCTGCCGCCCGACGACCTCACGCTGCGGGATGCCGAACCCGAGCAGCAGCAACTGTTGCAGGTCACCGATTATTCGGTCGTCGTGGGTGCCCAGCGTCAGTCCAATCAGCAGCCGATTCCGGTCACCTCGCCATTGATGATCCGCCTCAAGGGCAAGTCCCTGAACAAGGGCGCGACGATCAATCAGGTACTGGTCAGCTTCGATGGCGAAAGCAAAAGCCTGAAAAAACCGGTGTACGACGATCAGCGCAAGACCCTGACCCTGTTCTATCCGCTGGCCCAATACCGGGTGATCATCGATCTGCTGCGCAATGACACCGTGTATGTGCAATTTCTCAGCTACGCCAACGGCCACATCTGGGCCGATCTGCACACCGGCAGCACGCGTGCGCGTTGAGCCCTGTGCCCGGGCGGGGGTAAACTGCCCGCCCCGTGAAATGTCTGCGAGCTGGAGTCGGCAATGCGTAAAGATAAGAAGCAAGTGATTGGTGACGAGATCGGCGATGAGCAGATCAAGCTGTTCCTCGATTTTGAGCCGGTCGACGCCACTTCGCCGTCGCTGCATAAGCTGGTCAAGGCTTACCGTGGCCTGCGTATCGACGATTTCGAGCGTTTCCTGACGTTCTTCGTTGCAGCCGGTTATGACGTGGACGGCAAGGACGAGCACGGCAAGACCTTCGTCGACCAGATCCGCGATCAACGCAACGCCCCGGAATACATCGAGCTGATCGAGAAAGCGCGCGGCTGAAAGCCGAAGTTTTCCACAGGTATAAAAAAACGCCCCGCACTCAGTGAATGCGGGGCGTTTTTCATGGAGCCGAATCAGGCGTAGCTTTCGGTCTCGTTACTGGCTTCAACCAGTTCCAGCGCGACGTTGTTGTGCGCGTTGATCTTGCGATACAGCGCAGCGTCGGTTTCCAGGACCTTTTCACGGGCCGGGAAGATTTCCGCCAGTTTGGCCGCCCACTCACCCTTGGCCTTGGCCGGGAAGCACTTCTCGATCAGTTCCAGCATGATCGAAACGGTCACCGAAGCACCTGGCGAAGCACCGAGCAGGGCGGCGAGAGAGCCGTCTTTCGCCGCCACCAGTTCGGTACCGAACTGCAGAATGCCGCCTTTTTTCGGGTCTTTCTTGATGATCTGCACCCGTTGACCGGCCACTTCCAGGCGCCAGTCTTCGGCTTTCGCCTCCGGGTAGAAACGGCGCAGGGATTCCAGGCGCTGCTCCATCGACTGCATCACTTCGCTGACCAGGTATTTGGTCAGGTCCATGTTGTTCTTGGCCACGGCCAGCATCGGGCCGATGTTGCCGGCGCGAACCGACAGCGGCAGGTCCATGAAGGAGCCGTGCTTGAGGAACTTGGTGGTGAAACCGGCGTATGGCCCGAACAGCAGGGACTTCTTGCCATCGACCACGCGGGTGTCCAGGTGCGGCACGGACATCGGTGGCGAACCCACGGCGGCCTGGCTGTAAACCTTGGCCTGGTGGTGCTTGACCACTTCCGGGTTGTCGCAACGCAGCCACTGGCCGCTGATCGGGAAGCCGCCGAAGCCTTTGCTTTCTTCGATGCCCGACGCTTGCAGCAGCGGCAGGGCCGCGCCACCGGCACCGAGGAATACGAATTTGGCGTCGACTTCGCGGCTGCTGCCGCTGTTGACGTCCTTGATGCTGACAGTCCAGCCGTTGGCGTTACGCTTGAGGCCGGTCACGCGCTTGCAGTATTTGACCTGGGCATCCGGAGCGCTGGTCAGGTGCTTGAGCAACTGATTGGTCAGCGCGCCGAAGTTGACGTCGGTACCGTTCATCACGCGGGTGGCGGCGAGCACCTGGTCTTTCGGACGACCCGGCATCATCAATGGCATCCACTCGGCCATCTTCGCCTTGTCTTCGGTGTATTCCATGTCGGCGAAGGCGTGATGCTTGTGCAGCGTGTTGAAGCGTTCCTTGAGGAACGAAACGCCTTTTTCACCCTCGACGTAGCTCAGGTGCGGCACCGGGCTGATGAAGGACTTGCACGAGCCGAAGGTGCCTTTCTTGGTCAGGTACGACCAGAACTGCTTCGACACCTCGAACTGGGTGTTGATGTGTACGGCTTTCTTGATGTCGACGGTGCCGTCGGCATTCTGCGGCGTGTAGTTCAGCTCGCAGAGGCCGGCGTGGCCGGTACCGGCGTTGTTCCACGGGTTGGAACTTTCCGCGGCACCGGAATCCATCAGTTCGACGACTTCCAGCTTGATCGCCGGGTCGAGTTCCTTGAGCAGCACTGCAAGGGTGGCACTCATGATGCCGGCCCCAACCAGAACTACGTCGACTGCTTCGTTATGCGCCATTTAACGCGTCTCCAAAATCTGCAGCACCAAATTGTCGGCATGGCTGCCAGGTGTCCGGGGCAGGTCAGTTACGCCCCAGGTACCCATGGCCAGGTTTGCCATGTCCGAATCTTCGCAATTTTTCGCAACTTCGACGGATGCGTGCGGCCTGGCTTCAAGAGTCACATGAACTCATTTCAGCACGTGGCTGGCAATTCGACTTATGGTCGAGACATCCGTTTGTGCAACCAAATCCGTAGCGGACAGGCTTCAGGCTCCGGTATTCGAGGCGTACCCGTTCCTGTGTCGTTGGGCTGTTTCAGACGCTAATGGTGCATGTTCAGACGCAAAACTATTCATTTGCTCGCCACACTCTTGTGAAGTTGTGAAAACCCGTTTTTTTCACGCTCTTTTGAAGACGTGAACCTCAAAAAGGGCTGTCCGGGCCTGGCACCGTGCCCGGAAGGTTTGCCGCCACGCGATACATGGGCAGGCAAAACGGGCAAACAACTCAGTGACCGAGCGTCATGACAGCTCTGCAGATTCGCGAAAAGCGGGGATTTGCCAGGGAAACAGCAAGCACGCCAGCTTCACTCGATCTGTGTGGGCGGCTCTCTGTGGGCGATTTGGATGCCAATGCAAGCGCATTGACGCTGTTGCGGGGCCCGATCAGGAGACGTCCTTATAATCGGGGGGAGATTGTATCGAAGAAATGCGGGGAGTTGGTCGAGTTTAATGACTTTTATTAGGCATCCGGTCAGATGCTCAACATCGCCTGGGCACGTGCGCGAGGGCGCTGCTGTTCGACCCGGGCACTGGCCGGCAGAGGCTGGTGCAACCAGTTGAGGCGGATTTCCTCGATTTCGACCCAGCCGTCACCCATTGGCTGCAGGCTGCACTGCTTGAAAGCCTGGCAATGGCCGTTGCGGTCGAGCAGGGCGAAGCTGCGGTGCAGCGGGCGTGGAGCGAACAACGAGATCAGATAGCGCATGGTGTGTGTTCCTTCTTGAGATCTGTGACGAAGATTGTCAAAAGACCGTGAAGCGAACATGTATGGAGGGTGAACAATCTATGACAGGAACCGCGTGCAGTGGGGTTTGTCTGAGATTTCAGTGCTGGTGACCCGCAGTGGCCCACCGCTATACTGCGGGCCTGTCTGTGCCTGATTCTGGAGAGAAGAGCATGTTGCAACGCCTGTTGTTCGGTTTGATCACTGTGACCAGTTTGACCCTGGTTGGCTGCGCCCACAGCCCGCAACAACTGAGCCCGGAACCGAAGCTGACCACTCAGCTGGCACCGGTGGGCCATGGCCAGCCTGTCGTGGTTCGCGTGGTCGACGGTCGTCCGTCGCCAACCCTGGGCACCCGCGGTGGCCTGTACCCGGAAACCAGCGCCATCACCGTCCAGCGCGAGCAGATCGTGCCGAAGTTGCAGGCTCAGGCCGAAGCGGCCGTGCGTCTGCTGGGCTTCACCCCGTCCAACGGTGCGATGAATGCTCCGCAACTGACCGTGACCCTGACTGAACTGAAATACCAGTCGCCGAAAGAAGGCATGTACGTGACCGAAGCCACCATCGGCGCGACCTTCCGCTCCGACGTGCAGAGCGGCAACCGTCGCTACAGCGGCCGTTACGGTGCCTCGCTGGACCAGCGTTTCGGCATGGCGCCGAACCAGGAAACCAACACCAAACTGGTCAGCGACGTATTGAGCGATGCGCTGACCCGTCTGTTCAAGGATCCGAGCATCGGCCAGATCCTTGCCGAGTAACTGTTCGGTCGATGTGAAAAAGCCCGGGGGCAGTGATGGATTCGGGCTTTTTTGTGGGTGTCAGGGTTGGAATTTGTGTCGTTTGAACTATCGCCTCCCCCTCACCCCAGCCCTCTCCCCCAAGGGGGGCGAGGGGGAAAGGGAGCAGATTGGGGCTACTCAAATTTTGAGTTCGACTCGATAGTTCAGGTCGGTGTAGCTCAAATATTCACCTCGGTCGGTCCCCTCTCCCTCCGGGAGAGGGCTAGGGTGAGGGTGCTTTTGATTTAAAGCTTTTTCGTTCAAGCGGCTTGCGAATAGAAGTCGAGAACGCTGACACCGGTCAGCAGATCGGTCTCGGGCAAGTCCGCATGCTGGTGCCCGCCGAGGGCGCAATACACCAGCCAGTGACGGTCCTGAACATTGAAGGCCAGGCTGCCGACGAGGGTCTGTTGTTCGTCGGACGGGGAGATGAGGTACAGGCGATCCTGGTTTTCAGCGTGAAGCATGTCGCATTCCGTTTACGTTTCGAGGCGCGCAGGGTGGCCGAAACAAATGACGATGCCGTGACACAGGACAGCCATCGGTCGATTGATGGGTAATTTGTCGCAAAGGGTAGGGCAGTGGGGGAGGGTTTCGGTAGAATCCGCGCCGCGGTCGTCGGTCTGGCGTTCGCCATTCCGGTTTAGATTGAGGTCTGTGATGCACTTGATGACGCTGTTTACCGCCCATCCCGCCAAACTGATCAACCTGCTGGCCCTGCTGTTGGCCTTCCCGGGCAGTTGGCTGCTGCACGCGACCCGTCGGCGTGAGCAACGGGCGATGGCCAGTATCGCGGCCCAGCGCCAGAGCCAGCCTGACCAAGAGCCGGTGCTGGACTGGGCGACCCTGCGCATGAACCGGTTCTTCTATCGTTTCGGTTTCGCCTGTCTGGGACTGGCGTTGCTGATTTCCTGGATCAGTACCCGCTATTGAACGAAAAACGGCGCCCGAAGGCGCCGTTTTTGTATCCGCTCGAAACCGCTTACAGCGGCAGACCAGCCTTGACCCGGTACTGATTGCGCACCGGCGTCGCATATTGCAGCACCAGATACGGACGATGTTCCTCAGGGCAGGCGTCCAGACGGCTTTGCCATTCTTCCTGGGCCTTGGCCAGTTCTTCGGCACCGAACACCTCGGCAGCCTTCGGCACGTTCAGTTGCGGATCGGCATCCGCCCACTGCGCGTACGCCAGGTAATGCACCGGGAACAACCGGTAGCCGCCGAGAATCTGCTTGTCCATCTCGACCGCCAGTTGCTTGGTGTCTTCGAACAGTTCGGTGATCGGCGCGGCGAAATTCACGTGCACCCGGCCCTTGTAGCCGGTGATGCCCTTGGCGATGCTCACATCATCTTCGCCCGGCGCCTTGCTGTAGGTGCCGGTGGTGGCGCGGATGTACAGCTCGCGGGCCTTGGCCTGATCGCACGGGTCGTATTCGTAGCTGATCGATACCGGCGTCAGGTTCAGCGACTGGATGACCTCGCCGAACGGCTCGTCCTTGCGGCTCATGTGGAACATCTTGAGGATCGCCGACTCGGTGCGGTCGTCGCCGTCCTTGGCCCGGCCTTCGGCCTGGGCGATCCAGATCGAGGCGCAATCATTGCGGATCGAGTGGTTGATGTAGGCCGACAGCAACTGGTACGCGGCCATTTTCTCGCGGCGCCCGGTGATCGAGCGGTGCACGATGAAGCTCTTGTTCAGGCGCATCAGGTCGCTGACGAAAGGCTTTTGCAGCAGGTTGTCGCCAATCGCGATGCGCGGCGTCGGCAGGCCGGCGTGATACACGGCGTAGTTGACGAAGGCCGGGTCCATCACGATGTCGCGGTGGTTGGCGATGAACAGATAGGCGCTGCCGGACTTGAATTGCTCGACACCGGTGTAAGTCACGCCGTCGGTGGCGCGCTCGATGGTGTGGTCGACGTAGAACTCGACCTTGTCCTGCAACGTCGCCACCGATGTCACGTCGGCGAACTCACGACGCAGCCGATGGGCTATAAGTGGTTTGAGCATCCAGCCGAAGGCACCGGCGAAACGCGGGAAGCGGAAGTGGGTGAGGATATCTAGAAACGCCTTGTCGCCGAGCAGTCTTGCCAGTACCGCAGGTACTTCGCTGTCGTCGTAAGGTCGGATGGCATCGAATTCGCCCATCATGCTCTCTTGTTGGAAACGGCTAGGGTAAGTAAAGGTTTTGATCGAAAACCAACGGGGCACGGTCTGAAAAAGTAGCCAGACAAAAATAGCCCTGCAAATAGACCGGCGATTATACGCACAAGTCACCCGGGAGACCGCGATGCTGGAAAGCGCACTGTATGAATGTCCGTACTGTGGGGAGGAAGTCGAGACGACAGTGGATCTGTCGGCGGGTGATCAGACCTATATCGAAGACTGTCAGGTGTGTTGCCGGCCGATCACCTTTGTGTTGCAGGTCGATGGTCAGGACTGGTTTCTGGAAGTGTTCAGCGAAAACGAGTGAGGTGCGCCCATGCAGCGAATCTACGAGCCGGAAAACCTGATGGAAGGCGAAATGCTCAAGGGCATGCTCGCCAGTGAAGGCATCGAGGCGCATCTGGTGGGGCGCGATCTGCTCGGCGGCACCGGCGAGCTGCCGATCTTCGGTCTGCTGGGGCTTTCGGTCGAGAACGATCAGGCCGAATACGCCCGCGAACTGATCAGCGCGTACAATGCCGCGCTGCCGCTGCCCGGCGATGAGCCGGAGAGCTTCCCCGGTACGCTGGTCTGTTAGGCTGGCGTTCGTTTTATTCTTGAGTCGTGCTGCCCCATGTGTGGACGTTATGCCCTGTTTCGCTGGAACCGCGACTTCGCGGCGCTGCCAGGTTTTCCCGCCGATCAGCAGGCGCAGTGGAACATTTCCCCCAACGATTCGGTGTTGATGCTACGCGCCGAGCCTGATGGCCAGCGCACTTTGGCCCGCGCCCGCTGGGGCCTGACGCCGCCGTGGCTGACTGACCTGTCGCGTACCCCGGGCCACGCTAGGGCCGAAACCGTGGCCGAACAACCGATGTTTCGCGAAGCCCTGCGCCTGCGTCGTTGCCTGCTGCCGGCCAATGGTTTCTACGAATGGCGCGGCAATGTGCGCAAGCAGCCGTACTGGCTGACCCCGGGAGAGGGGGCTTCGCTGTTCTTTGCGGCGATCTGGGAGGCGTATCCGGTGCAGGAGCAGGTCTGGCTCAGTACCGCAGTGATTACCCAGCCGGCGGCCAGTCAGCGCCGCCCGTTGATTCTCGACGAGGCGGGGCAGGCGGCGTGGCTCGACCCCGAGACGCCGCTGCATGTCCTGCAAGGCTTGCTCGCCAGCGAACCCGCCGCCTTGCGCGAGCGGGTGCTGGCGAATCTGGTCAATGATCCGAAGCTCAATGGGCCGGAGTGTTTGACCCCGGCCTGATGCATCAAGATCAAAAGCCCCCTCACCCTAGCCCTCTCCCGGAGGGAGAGGGGACTGACCGAGTTGTATTGCGGTATACATCGACCTGAAAAAAACAGTCGATTATGGATTCAAAGCAGAGCGTGCAGGTCAGTGCATTCCTAAAGCATCCCCCAATCAGTCCCCTCTCCCTTTGGGAGAGGGTTAGGGTGAGGGGGCTTTTGACTTTTAGCCTTCGACGTCAGACCTTGAACTGATTGATCAACCGCCGCTGTTGCTCCGCCAGTTTGGTCAGGTCTGCACTCGCCGAACTCGACTCATCCGCACCACCCGCCACTTCATTCGCCACCTGACCGATGTTGATCACGTTGCGGTTGATGTCGTCGGCCACCGCGCTCTGTTCCTCGGCGGCGCTGGCGATCTGGGTGTTCATGTCGTTGATCACCGACACTGCCTGGGTAATGGTCTCCAACGCTTCGGCCGCCTTGGCCGCGTGTTGCACGCTTTCGTCGGTGCGGTTCTGGCTGTCTTCCATGACCCGCACCACATCGCGGGTGCCCTGTTGCAGTTGCTGGATCATGCTCTGGATTTCTTCGGTGGCCTTCTGGGTCTTCTGCGCCAGGTTGCGCACCTCGTCGGCCACCACGGCAAACCCGCGACCCTGCTCGCCGGCACGGGCCGCTTCGATGGCGGCGTTGAGGGCCAGCAGGTTGGTCTGTTCGGCGATCCCGCGAATGGCAATCAGGATGGCGGTGATGTTTTCGCTGTCCTTGGCCAGCGTCTGGACCACGTCCACCGCTTTGCCGATTTCCACGGCCAGCACGCCGATCGAATTCGACGTGTCGCGCACGATCTGCATGCCCTGGCTGGCAGCCTGATCGGCATGGCTGGCGGCTTGCGCGGCCTGAGTCGCGTTGCGCGCCACGTCCTGGGCAGTGGCGGTCATTTCCTGCACCGCGGTGGCGACCTGATCGATCTCGGCCATCTGCTTCTGTATGCCGATATTGGTACGGATCGCGATGTCTGCCGTGTGCTCCGAGGAATCGCTGACACTCTGCACCGACGACACCACCTGCGTGATCATCGCCTGCAGCTTGGCGAGGAAGGTATTGAAGCCTTTGGCGATTGAACCGAGTTCGTCTTTGCGGTCACTGCTCAAGCGACGAGTCAGGTCGCCTTCGCCCTGGGCGATGTCATCGAGCATGGTCACCATTTGCTTCAGCGGTCGGGCGATGCCGTGGCCCACCAGCCAGATCACCAGCAGGCCGAGGCCGGCAATGAGCAGGCCGACCATGGCCATGCCGAAAGTGTCGGATTTGCGCTGGGCGTCGAGGTCGCCTTGCAGCTTTTGCAGATCGGCCATCACCGCATTCAGTGGCAGTTGCAGCATCAGAGTCCAGCGCGCATCGGTCTGGCCGATGCCGAACGGCAGGTACAACTCAATCCGGCCCGACTCCTTGTTGACGGTATAGGTCACTTCGCCGCGCTTGAGATTGGCCATGTTGGCAATCTGCTGGGCGTCGAGGATGTCGCTGACTTTCTCGCCGAATTTGCTCGGGTCCTTGGTGTAGGCAACGATCCGGCCGTTGCCGCCGATCAGGGCCATTTGCCCGGCACCGCCGTACAGTTTCTGGTTCGCGCCCAGAAGCATTTCCTGGATGAAGTTCACCGACAGGTCGGCGCCGACGATGCCCTGGAAGGCGCCGTTGAGCATGATCGGTTCAATGAAGGAGGCGAGCATGACGATCTTGTCGCCGACCTTGTAGGGCGCCGGATCGATTACGCAGGATTTTTTGGTTTCCTTCGAGCACAGGTAGTACTCGCTGGCGCGCACGCCGGTGGACAGGACTTTCTGATCGTCGACGTCCACCAGTTTGTCCAGGCCCAGAGTGCCGTCGTCGTTGCGGAACCACCACGGCAGGAAGCGCCCGTTGGCGGCGTCGATGCCGACCACGCTGGTGCCGACGTAGGCCGCGTCATTGTGGTCCAGTGCGTTCTTTTCCCAGCCGATGTAGGTGCCGAGAATCTTCGGGTTCTTCTCGACGTTTTCCTTGATCAGGCTGATCAGTTGCTCGCGGCTGACGGTCAGTCGCGGCTGGCCATCGGCGCCCGGGGTGCCGAGCAGGGCGTTGACCCGTACCAGTCCGCCGGCAATCAGCAGCGGCGCTTCGAGCTCGCGCTGGATCTGGCTGACCTGGGTCTGCGCCAGCGAGGTCAGGCGCTGTTCGATGACTTGCTCGAACTGCTCCTGGGTCCGCTGTTGAACCATCTCTTGGGTGCGGGCGCCGGAGAACAGCGCATACAGCACCAGCGCAGCCACCACGCTGAGAACGATGGCGCCGGCCAGGGCGGCCACGGAAAACTGGATCGACTTGAATTTCATGGAAGCTCCGCACGCAAGAGGACGTCTGCGCTGCTGTATCGGCAGCCACTATTGCGCCATGAGGCGAAGTGCGCGCAATTGAAGGCGGATGTCGCAAATGGAGCAGTGCGCGACGCAGATGCGCAGGGCTTGTCGGCGGATGTGAATTTTTTCCTACAGGGCCGGCGGGCGCCTTCTGAAAGTGGGTGCAACACGTCCGTTGTATCTGGCGTCGATACAATTACCCGCCTAGGATACGCGGCATGTTTTCAGGGAGCTTTTGAATGAACAAGACATTGGTTGTAAGTGCACTGAGCGCAGCGCTGTTGCTGTCCGGTTGTCAGTCGGTCAACACCACCAGCGGCGGTGCCGTGGGCGTGGAACGCAAGCAGTACATGTTCAGCATGCTGTCCTCGCAAGAGGTCGACCAGATGTATGCCCAGTCCTATCAGAAGACCGTTGGCGAGGCCTCCAGCAAAGGTGTGCTGGACAAGACCAGCAACGAAGCCAAACGGGTTCAGGCGATTGCCAACCGCTTGATCGCCCAGGCGCCGAACTTCCGTCCGGATGCCGCGCAATGGCAGTGGGAAGTGAACCTGATCAAGAGTGACGAGCTCAACGCCAACTGCGGTCCTGGCGGCAAGATCATTTTCTACACCGGGCTGATCGACAGCCTGAAACTGACCGACGATGAAATCGCCGCGGTCATGGGCCATGAAATCGCCCACGCCCTGCGCGAGCACGGTCGTGAAGCGATGTCCAAGGCCTATGGCATCGAGATGGCCAAGCAGGGCGCCGGCGCGTTGCTCGGCCTGGGTCAGGACAGCCTGGCGCTGGCCGATACCGTGGCCAACTACGGCATGACGCTGCCCAACAGCCGCGCCAACGAGAACGAAGCCGACCTGATCGGCCTGGAGCTGGCGGCTCGCGCCGGTTACAACCCGAACGCCGCGATCACCCTGTGGAACAAGATGAGCAAGGCGTCCGAAGGCGCGCCGCCAGAGTTCATGAGCACTCACCCGGCGTCGTCCAGCCGGATCGCCTCGTTGCAGGCGGCAATTCCGAAGGTCATGCCGCTGTACGAAAAAGCGCCCAAGTCCTGAAGCAATGACCGCTCCCGCACCGAGCGTGGGAGCGGTCTGCCGGATCAGACCCAGCCGCTGCTCTGCATCGCCTTGTACACCGCGACGATTGCCAGAATCATGAATGCCGAAGCCGCGAGGCGACGGATCAGGGTCAGCGGCAGTTTCTCCGCCGCAAAATTACCCGCCAGAACCACCGGCACGTTGGCAATCAGCATGCCCGCCGTGGTACCGATGATCACCAGCCACAGTTCCGGGTATTGAGCCGCCAGCATCACGGTGGCGATCTGGGTCTTGTCGCCGATTTCCGCGAGGAAGAACGCGATCAGGGTGGTCAGGAATGGCCCGAACTTGCGGGCGGTGCTGGCTTCATCGTCATCCATCTTGTCCGGCACCAGCGTCCACAGGGCGGTGGCGGTGAAGCTCGCGGCGAGAATCCAGTGCAGGACAGCATCGGAGAAGAAACTGCCGAACCAGGCGCCTACCGCACCGGCTGCCGCGTGGTTGGCCAGGGTCGCCGCGACGATACCGGCAATGATCGGCCAGGGTTTGCGAAAGCGAGCGGCGAGAATCAGCGCGAGCAGTTGCGTCTTGTCGCCGATTTCGGCCAAGGCAACGATTGCGGTGGGAACGAGTAACGAGTCCAGCATCAGGATTTCCTAAGGGGCGGGTCGACACGGCTATGACACGTACAGCCTTCCCGCCCCGGGTAAGGTGTGCGTGTCATAGGTCTTGTCAAACCCTGCGATCCGTCTGCTGCGGACGCTTGGGTCGCATACGCCATGATCTGAGGATCAAGTATGTTGACGTATGCCGGACGAGCATGGCGCTCGTGGGAGACTACTCCCCTAGGACGGAGCGGATTCTGCCTAGGCGCAATCCATTCGGCAAGTGCTAATTTTCAGCCGCGCTTGGCCCGGTAAATCCGGAAACCGTTGCCTTCGGCCTTGATCGCACACACGCCAAGATGCTCTTCAATCAACGGCTGGTACTTCAGGAAGCTGTTCGCCACCAAGCGAAGTTCGCCGCCGTTTTTCAGATGTTTGGCAGCTTTTCGCAGCAAATTCTCGGTGGCGAAATAATCGGTGTGAACGCCGACATGGAACGGCGGATTGCTCAGAATTGCGTTCAGGCCCATCGGTGCAGCGTCGATGCCGTCACCGGTCAACACTTCGGCTTCCAGACCGTTGGCCGCCAAAGTCAGGCGACTGCTGGCGGCAGCGAATGCGTCGACGTCCAGCAAAGTGACCTGATTGTGCGGGTAACGACGTTTGACCGCCGCGCCAAGCACCCCGGCACCGCAACCGAAGTCCAGCAGGTGACCGCTCGGCAGTTTGTCCAGATGCTCCAGCAACAGGGCACTGCCGCGATCCAGTCGGCCATGGCTGAACACGCCCGGCAGGCTGATGACTTTCAGCGGGCCTTCGGCCAGCGGCAGTTCGTAAGTCTGCGCCAGGCTTTCCAGGGATTTGGCTTCAGGTGCGTTGGCCACAGTCACTTGCCACAGTTGGCAGTGACGCGCGCTGTCGAGCTTGCGCGGCTTGCCAAACGGGTTGAGCTGCTTGGATGCACCCTCAATGCCGCTGCGCTTTTCCCCGACCAGAAACACTTCGCGCCCGGCCAGACGCGAGGCCACGGCATTGAGGATGTAGTCGGTCAGATCCTTGGACTTGGGCAGGAACACCACGGCGCTGTCGAACTCGCGCTCCGGCACATTCACGCCGAAATGGCTGCGGCCTTCGAAGCGTGCATCGAGCGCCGCCTGATCGCCGGCATGCCAGCACCAGCCGAAGGCGTTGGGCAGGCGCCCGAGCAAGTCGTCGGCGGGCAGACCGGCCAGCAACAGCGAACCCTGGAATAACTCGACCTGACGAAGCAGTACTTCACTGCGCGGATCCATAACTGCTCCTGTGAAAAAAAGTGCCGCAGTTTATCAACTGACGACCCGCAGCGCCTTACCGCTGTAGAACGCCTGGGTGTTTTCCACCAGTTGGCCGACGATTCGCTGCCGCGCTTCACGACTGCCCCAGGCGTTGTGCGGGGTGACGATCAGGCGCGGGATGTCGGCGGCCAGCAGCGGATTGCCCTGGGTTGGCGGTTCGACGCTCAACACATCGGTCGCCGCGCCACCCAGATGACCGTTGCGCAAGGCATCGGCCAGGGCCTCTTCGTCGATCAGCCCGCCACGGGCGGTGTTGACCACGAAAGCCCCCGGTTTCATCGACGCCAGCTCGCGGGCACCGATGAAGTGGCGGGTGTGTTCGTTGAGCGGGCAGTGCAGGGTGAGGGCGTCGATCTGCGGCAGCAGTTCCTCCAATGGCAAGCGGTCCGGACGGGCCGGACGCCCCGGAATCTGCCCCAGTAATACGCGCATGCCAAAGGCTTCCGCCAGGCGAGCAACCGCGCTGCCGAGTTCACCATGCCCGAGCAGCCCAAGGGTTTTGCCTTCCAGTTCGACAATCGGGTAATCCAGCAGGCAGAACTGTTTCGCCTGCTGCCAGCGGCCTTCGCCGACGGCTTTTTGATAATCGGTCAGACGCGTCGCGAGATTGAGCAGCAGCATGATCGTGTGTTGCGCCACCGACGGCGTGCCGTAACCCTGGCAGTTGCACACGGTGATGCCGTGGGCGCGGGCGGCGGCCAGATCGACGTTGTTGGTGCCGGTGGCGGTGATCAGGATCAGCTTCAGTTGTGGATTGGCAGCCATGGCGGCGGCATCGATCAGGATCTTGTTGCTGATGGCCACGGTCGCGCCTTGCAGACGTTCGGCAACCTGCGCAGGCAGTGTCCGGGCGAACAGTTGCAGGTCGCTGAAGCACGCACGCAACGGCGCGAGGTCAAGGTCACCGAGGTCCAGGGAAGGGTGATCGAGGAATACGGCGCGGTGGGCGTTCGTCATCAACTGTACCTGTTGTGCTTTGAAGGGAAGGCGTAATCTGCCGAGCCTAACAGATGAAACAAAACGTTACGCCTGGCCGAAAGGAGCCCCCATGTACTGGACCGAGTTCTTGACCGTTGCACTGATCCACCTGCTGGCCGTCGCCAGCCCCGGCCCGGACTTTGCCGTGGTGGTGCGCGAGAGCGTGACCCACGGGCGCCGCGCCGGCACCTGGACGGCACTGGGCGTGGGCACGGCGATTTTCCTGCACGTTGGTTATTCGCTGCTGGGCATCGGCCTGATCGTTTCCCAATCGATCGTGTTGTTCAACGCTTTGAAATGGGCCGCCGCCGCTTACCTGCTGTACATCGGCTACAAGGCCCTGCGCGCGCAACCGGCCAAGACTGTGACCGACGATCTGCACAAAGAGGCCGGCGAGCGCACTGCCCGTGGCGCGTTCACTTCAGGCTTTGTGACCAATGGTTTGAACCCGAAGGCCACGCTGTTCTTCCTGTCGCTGTTCACCGTGGTGATCAACCCGCACACGCCACTGGCAGTGCAGGCCGGTTACGGGATTTACCTTGCCGCCGCGACTGCAACCTGGTTCTGTCTGGTGGCGATGTTGTTCAGCCAACAGCGCGTGCGCGCCGGTTTCGCCCGCATGGGCCACTGGTTCGACCGCACCATGGGCGCTGTACTGATCGCCATCGGCGTGAAGCTCGCGTTCACCGAGATGCATTGATCGAACTGAGCTGATTCAGGGCGTTGAGGTACTCCCGGGGATTGTCCCCGAGCAAACGGCGAAACATCGCGCTGAACGCCCGCGCGCTGCCGTAACCCAGATCCCGCGCCACGCTCTGCACGCTGTCCCCGGCGAGCAGGCGGGGCAGGGCTTCCATCAGGCGCAGTTGCTGGCGCCAGGCATTGAAGTTCATCTGCAATTGTTGCTGGAACTGCCGCGCCAACGTGCGTGAGCTGGCACCGACCTGCTGCGCCCAGTCTTCCAGGGTGTTGGGGTGATCGGGTTCGCGCAGCAGCGCCAGGCAAATGTTCTGCAGGCGTCGGTCGCTCGGCATCGGGATGTGCAGCGGCAGGTTTTCGAGGCCGGCCAGTTCCTCCAGCATCAACTGCTGGATCAGTGGATTGTCGGCGTGGGGCGGGCCCTGCACCGCACGCAGGATCAGTTCGCGCAGCAATGGCGTCACCGCCAGCACGCAACAGTGTTGCAGGCTGGCCGGCGACAGTTCGGGCGCGATGAACAATGAACGCATCTGCACATCGCCGGACATGAAGATTTCATGACCGATCTCCGGCGGAATCCACACCGCGCGGGTCGGGGGAATCACCCACGCACCTTGCGCCGTGACTACTCGCATCACCCCGCTCACCGCATACAGCAACTGCGCCTCGCGATGCAGGTGCAATGGCTGGTGTGCGCCGTCCAGATAATCCCGGGGATAGGCACTCACCGGGCCGTGTTCGAAATGACTGATCAACATGTCCGGTTCACTGACTTGTATGGCAGGAATGCGCTTTTTTGCCAACTTAGCATAAGCGCTCACCCTCATCTGTTCACCACAAGAAAGCGTGCCGCGATGAATCAATCCAGAAATGTCATCCGCTACATCAACGCAGCCCATGTGATCGATCACATGTTCATGCTGATTTTTCCCGCCGCCGTGCTCGGCATGACCCAGGCCTTCGCCCTCGACTACGCCGCGCTGATCGGCCTGTCGCTGGGTGGCTTCATCGCGTTCGGCGCGTGTTCGCTACCGGCCGGTTGGTTGGGCGATCACTGGAGCCGGCGGCAGATGATGCTGGTGTTTTTCTTCGGTATCGGTGCCTCGGCGATTTTCACTGGCCTCAGTAACAGCCCGACGATGCTGGTCATCGGCCTGACCCTGATCGGCATTTTTGCCGCGATCTATCACCCGGTCGGCACGGCGATGCTGGTGGCCTATGCGCAAAATCGTGGCCGCGAAATCGGCATCAACGGCATGTGGGGCAATCTCGGCGTGGCGTTCTCGGCGCTGATTACGGGGTTGCTGGTGGCGCAGTTCGGCTGGCGTTCGGCATTCCTGATTCCGGGGGCCGTGGCCATCGTGCTGGGGATCGGTTTTGCCTTGCAGGTGCGTGAGGAGCCGATCCCCAAACGCCCGCACAACGTGCTCAAGGGCACCGGCGGCCAGCGTATTTCGATGGTCATGGTGTTCGGCGTGCTGGCACTGGCCACGGCCACCGGCGGCGTGGTGTTCAACGCCACCACCATGACTTATCCAAAGCTGTTCCAGGAGCGCCTGCATGACCTGTTCGCCTCGCCGCAGACCCTCGGCGTGGTGGTGAGCCTGGCATACGCGTTCGGTGCGGTGGCGCAGTTGAGCATCGGGCAATTGCTGCACCGGGTCAGTCTGAAATGGCCATTTGTGGTGCTGACGCTGTTTCAGGCACCGCTGCTTTATGCCATGGCTTACGTCGATGGCTGGGCGGTGATCGCGCTCGGTGCGGCGTTCATGTTCGTGGTGTTCGGCCAGGTGACGGTGAACGATTCGATGGTCGCCAACTTCGTTGCGCCGCAATGGCAGTCCCGGGTGTTTGCCTTGCGTTACTGTTTATCGTTCGGTGCCAGCGCGACGGCGATTCCGCTGATTTCCTATGTCGAACCGCGCCATGGTTTTGTGGGCCTTTACCTGATTCTGGCCGGATTTGGCGCTTTGACGTTCCTGGCGGCGGTGGTTTTCCCACGCACGCCTTCCGAAGCGGCTGTAGGGCAAACGGCCTGACCGGTGACGAAATCCGACAAATGCTGGCGCAAAGCTAGCATTTGTACGGCTCTGCAAATCATTCCTTTGGCTGATTTGGCTGGCGTATAAGGGTTCTAGAGTACAAAACTCCAACGCCAACACCGTGCAGTCAGAAAAGGGATTCTTATGTTGCAGACTCGCGTTATTCCGCCCGCCGAAGGGGCCTACCAGTATCCATTGCTGATTAAACGGCTGCTGATGTCGGGCGCCCGTTACGAGAAAACCCGCGAGATCATCTACCGTGACCAGTTGCGCTACAGCTATCCGACGCTGATCGAGCGGGTCGCGCGACTGGCCAACGTACTGACGGCAGCCGGCGTAAAGGCCGGCGATACCGTGGCGGTGATGGACTGGGACAGCCATCGCTACCTCGAATGCATGTTTGCCATTCCGATGATCGGCGCGGTGATTCACACCATCAACGTGCGCCTGTCGCCGGAACAGATCCTCTACACCATGAACCACGCCGAGGACCGCTTCGTGCTGGTCAACAGCGAGTTCGTCGGGCTGTACCAGGCCATCGCGCCGCACCTGACCACGGTGGAGAAAACCCTGCTGCTGACCGATCTCCCGGAAAAAACCGCGGAGCTGCCGAATCTGGTGGGCGAGTACGAGCAATTGCTGGCGGCCGCGAGTCCGCAATACGACTTCCAGGATTTCGACGAAAACTCGGTCGCCACCACCTTCTACACCACGGGCACCACCGGCAATCCGAAAGGTGTGTATTTCACCCACCGGCAACTGGTGCTGCACACCATGGGCGTGTCGACCATCATGGGCGCCATCGACAGCGTACGGCTGCTGGGCACCAACGACGTGTACATGCCGATCACCCCGATGTTCCATGTTCATGCGTGGGGTCTGCCGTATGTCGCGACCATGCTCGGGCTCAAGCAGGTTTATCCGGGACGTTACGACCCGGAGTTCCTCGTCGAGCTGTGGCGCAAGGAGAAGGTCACGTTCTCCCATTGCGTGCCGACCATTTTGCAAATGGTGCTCAACGCCAAGGGCGCGCAGGGCACCGATTTCGGCGGCTGGAAAATCGTCATCGGCGGTAGTGCGCTAAACCGCACGCTGTATGAAACGGCCAAGAGCAAGGGCATCCAGTTGACGGCGGCCTATGGCATGTCGGAAACCGGGCCGTTGGTTTCCTGCGCACATCTGAACGACGAGCTGATGGCGGGCACCGAAGACGAACGCACCACCTACCGGATCAAGGCCGGCGTGCCGGGGCCGCTGGTCGAAGCAGCGATCGTCGATGGCGAGGGCAACTTCCTGCCCGCCGATGGTGAAACCCAGGGCGAGCTGGTGCTGCGCGCACCGTGGCTGACCGAGGGCTATTTCAACGAACCGCAGAAGGGCGCCGAGCTGTGGGCCGGTGGCTGGCTGCACACCGGGGACGTCGCCACGCTGGACAGCATGGGCGTGATCGACATCCGCGACCGCATCAAGGACGTGATCAAGACCGGTGGCGAATGGATTTCCTCGCTGGACCTCGAAGACCTGATCAGTCGTCACGTCGCGGTACGTGAAGTAGCAGTGGTGGGGATCGCCGATCCGCAGTGGGGCGAGCGCCCGTTTGCCCTGCTGGTGATCCGCGAAGGGCACGCCATCGGGGCGCGCGAGCTCAAGGAACACCTCAAGCCGTTCGTGGAACTGGGGCACTTGAGCAAGTGGGCGATTCCGAGCCAGATCGCGCTTGTTACTGAAATTCCCAAGACCAGTGTCGGCAAGCTCGACAAGAAGCGCATCCGCCTCGACATCACCGAATGGCAGGCCAACAACAGCACCTTCCTCTCGACGCTCTGAGTGTCCTCTGGCGCGCCGAAAACGGCGCGCCAGCCCCACCAAGCAAGCGCTTGGCTTGTGAAATCGGAAAAATCAGCCATCCTTGCCGGGCCGACATGTGTCGGACTGGCGAAAGGACTGTTCCAGAGTGGCCGGCAGCTGCAAATCACACTTTAGAGGGATCAAGCAGTACCACCTGCTGGCTATAGTCCGCTCAAGGATTTTTAAGAACGGGGCAATGCAACATTGAAGCGATTTCGGGAGGCCTCTGGCGCCCGGTCCTTCAGGCGTTTTTAAAAGTACTCACTGCCATAACAATAATGCACATGGAGTAGCGTCGATGACCTCAGTAAACCAGTTCTGGCGCCGGGCGAAACTGCCTCTGGCGGTCAGTCTTGCCTCCACGCTCGCCGGGCCCGCATTCGGCGTCAGCTTCAACGTCGGTGAAATCGAAGGCCAGTTCGACTCCTCGCTCTCCCTGGGCATGAGCGTGTCGACCCAGCAGCCGAACAAGGATCTTATTGGTGTCAACAACGGCGGCCGGGGCCTGTCCCAGACCTCCGACGACGGTCACTTGAATTTCAAGAGCGGGCAAGCGTTCTCGAAGATCTTCAAGGGCATCCATGACCTCGAACTGAAATACGGCGACACCGGTGTCTTCGTCCGGGGCAAGTACTGGTACGACTTCGCGCTGCAGAACCAGGACCTGGAATACAAGGACGTCAGCAACCACAACCGCGACGTGGCAGCCCGCTCTTCGGGCGGCCAGATCCTCGATGCGTTCATCTACCACAACTACGCCATTGCCGATGAGCCGGGTTCGGTGCGTCTGGGCAAGCAGGTGGTGAACTGGGGTGAAAGTACCTTCATCGGTGGCGGCATCAACTCGATCAACCCGATCGACGTTTCCGCCTTCCGCCGTCCGGGCGCCGAGATCAAGGAAGGCCTGATCCCGGTCAACATGTTCTACCTGTCCCAGAGCATCACCGAAAACCTGTCGGCCGAAGGTTTCTACCAGATCGACTGGCAGAAGACCGTGACGGACAACTGCGGCACCTTCTTCTCCCAGCCTGACATCGTCACCACCGGTTGCGACGACAACCTGCGCGTGCTGAACAAGCGCTCGACCATTCCAGGTGTTGCCCTCGGCCCGTTGGCTGCCGCCGGTGTCGACGTCAACGAAGAAGGCGTGCTGGTACGCCGTTCGCCGAACCGCAATGCGCGGGACAGCGGGCAGTGGGGCGTGTCCGCCAAGTACATGTTCGATCCGCTGGCCACCGAGTTCGGTGCCTACTTCATGAACTACCACAGCCGTGCGCCGATCTTCAGCGCAACCGGCGCGCCACAGTCGATCTATAACGGCGTCAAGGCACTGCCAGGTCCGTTCCAGGCTCTGGGGCCGCTGGTGGTAGCGGGTAACTCCGAGTACTTCATCGAGTACCCAGAGGATATTCGCCTCTACGGTCTGAGCTTCTCCACCACCCTGCCTACCGGCACGGCGTGGAGCGGTGAGGTCAGCTACCGGCCGAACGCGCCGGTGCAACTGAACTCCACCGACATCCTGTTCGCCGGTGTGCGTCCATTGGGTGGCGCTCTGACCAACGCCTCGATCCTCAATGGCGTTCCTGGCCAGGACCTGCACGGTTACAACCGTAAAGAAATCACCCAGCTGCAAACCACCCTGACGCACTTCTTCGATCAGGTGATGGGCGCCAACCGTCTGACCCTGGTGGGTGAAGTCGGCGTGACCCACGTCGGTGGGCTGGAAAGCAAGTCCGAGGCCCGTTACGGCCGCGATCCGGTCTTCGGTCCGGGTGAACTGCCATCCACTGGCGGCCTGAACACCTGCTCGCAGATCCTCAACACCTCGACCATCAACGGTGCCGGCCCTGGTGCTTCGACCAGCAACCGCTCCAGCAATTGCGACAACAACGGCTTCACCACCGCTACTTCCTGGGGCTATCGCGCTCGTGCCATCTGGGATTACAGCGACGTGTTCGCCGGCGTGAACCTGAAGCCGAACGTGGCCTGGTCCCACGACGTCAAGGGTTACTCCCCTGGCCCTGGCGGCAACTTCGAGGAAGGTCGCAAGGCCATCAGCCTCGGGCTGGATGCCGAATACCAGAACACCTACACCGCAAGCCTGGCCTACACCAACTTCTTTGGTGGCGAATACAGCACGGTGGATGATCGCGACTTCGTTGCCCTCAGTGTTGGCGTGAACTTCTAAGCGCAGTTTTTTCAGGACGAACAAACCTATGAAAATAACAAAGAATCTGTTCCACGCCGGTGTTCTGGGGCTTTCGCTGCTGGCGACCAGCGTGATGGCGGCGGTCCCTGCCGCCGAAGCCGACAAACTGGGCAAGAGCCTGACCCCGATGGGCGCCGAGATGGCGGGCAATGCCGACGGTTCGATCCCGGCCTGGAAGCCGCTGGCGAAGAACGCCGGCACCGTCGACAGCAAAGGTTTCCTCTCCGATCCGTACGGCAGTGAGAAACCGCTGTTCACCATCACCGCGCAGAACGTCGACCAGTACAAGGACAAGCTTGCGCCGGGCCAGTACGCGATGTTCAAGCGTTACCCGGACACCTTCAAGATGCCGGTCTACCCGTCCCATCGCGGTGCCACCGTGCCGGATGACGTGTTTGCCGCCATCAAGAAAAACGCCACGACCACCACACTGGTGGCCGGTGGCAACGGTCTGGAAAACTTCCAGACCGCCATCCCGTTCCCGATCCCGAAGGACGGTCTGGAAGTCATCTGGAACCACATCACCCGCTATCGCGGTGGCAGCGTGACCCGTCTGGTGACCCAGGCGACGCCGCAGACCAACGGCTCGTTCAGCCTGGTGTATTTCCAGGACCAGTTCGTGTTCCGCGACAAGATGAAGGATTACGATCCGGCCAACCCGGGCAACGTGCTGTTCTACTTCAAGCAGAAAGTGACCGCGCCGGCTCGTCTGGCAGGTACCGTGCTGCTGGTGCACGAGACCCTCGACCAGGTGAAGGAACCGCGCAAGGCCTGGGTCTATGCGACCGGTCAGCGCCGTGTGCGCCAGGCACCACAAGTGTCCTATGACGGTCCGGGTACTGCGGCGGACGGTCTGCGTACCTCCGACAACCTCGACATGTACAACGGCGCCCCGGATCGTTATGACTGGAAGCTCGAAGGCAAGAAAGAGATGTACATTGCCAACAACAGCTACAAGATCGACTCGCCGACGCTGAAGTACGCCGACATCATCAAGGCCGGCCACATCAATCAGGACCTGACCCGTTACGAGCTGCGTCGCGTCTGGCATGTGGTAGCTACCCTGAAACCGGGCCAGCGTCACATCTACGCCAAACGTGACTTCTTCATCGATGAAGATACCTGGCAGGCAGCGGTCATCGACCACTACGACGGTCGCGGTCAGCTGTGGCGCGTCGCCGAGGCCCATGCCGAGGACTACTACGACAAGCAAGTGCCGTGGTACGCGCTGGAAACCCTGTATGACCTGCAATCGGGTCGTTACCTGGCACTGGGCATGAAGAACGAAGAGAAACAGGCTTATGACTTCGGCTTCTCTGCCACCAAGAGCGAATTCCAGCCGGGCAATCTGGGCCAGGACGGTATCCGCTAAGCTGTAACCCGAGGCCGCATCCTCGAAAAAACGCCCCGACTGGTTCGGGGCGTTTTTTTTGCGTGGTGATTTTGTAGCCATTTGTAGCAACAACTTCATATGTACGCCGTTTAAGGCTAGTCTGCGGACATCTGCTACGCCGCCAACAGCCATTCGAACAAGAGCCGGCCATGACTGATCTGTCCCCACTTCCGGGTCCTGCAAGCGTTGCCGTCGCGGCACTGGACGGACGTTTCTTTCGTCCCCCGCTGCCTGACGGATACGTATTGCGGCCACGACTTTGCGAGCGACTGCAGGCCGGGCTCGGTGGACGTCTGTTGCTGGTCTGCGCGCCAGCCGGGTTTGGCAAGAGTTCACTGGCGGTGGAGTTCTGCCAGAGCCTGCCGGCGCACTGGCAAAGCCTGTGGCTGGGCCTGAGCCCGCGAGACAACGATCCGGGGCGGTTTCTCGAGCGCCTGCTCGAAGGGCTGCAAGACTATTTCCCGCAACTGGGCAGCCGTGCACTCGGCCTGTTGAAGATGCGCCAGCGTCATCAGCCGTTCGCCTTCGAAGAATGGCTCGACGGCCTGCTCGATGAGCTGGCACTGCACCTGCAACCGACCTCGCCGCTGTTATTGGTACTGGACGACTACCACCTCGCCCAGGGCCCGGTGCTCGACCGCTGCCTGCAATTTTTCCTCAATCATTTGCCCGATGGCCTGTTGGTCATGGTCACCAGCCGCCAGCGGCCCGACTGGCATCTCGCCCGTCTGCGCCTTTCGCGACAGTTGCTGGAGCTGCATGAACAGGATCTGCGCCTGACCCACGACGAAGCGCTGGCATTGCTCGATCGGCACAGCAGCTCGCTACGCGGCGAGGCCCTGGAGAACCTGATCCAGCGCAGTGAAGGCTGGGTGGCGGGGCTGCGCTTCTGGTTGCTGGCGGTGGCCGAGGCCGGGAGCGATGCCGCATTGCCGCAGGCCTTGAACAGCGGGGAAGGGCTGATCCGTGATTACCTGCTGGAAGAAGTCATCGACTGCCTGCCGGCCGAGGTGCAAGCGTTTCTCTACGACACCGCACCGCAGGAACGCTTTTGCAGCGAGCTGTGCGACGCGGTGCGCGAATCCCACGACAGTGCCGAGATTCTGCGCTTCCTGCTGGCCCATCAGGTGTTTCTGGTGCCGCTGGATGAACACGGGCACTGGTATCGCTATCACCATCTGTTTTCCGATCTGTTGCGCAGCAGGCCGATCGCCCGGGCGATCGTCCCCGCGGCAACACTGCACCTGCGCGCCTGTCGCTGGTTCAATGCCCAGGGCCTGCTGGATGAGGCCGTGGAGCAGGCGTTGCGGGCTGGGCATCTGGACGTGGCGGCGAACCTGGTGCAGAACCTGTCCGAGGAACAACTGCTTGCCGAGCAGAACGTCGGCATGTTGTTGCGCTGGAAAATGGACTTGCCCGATAGCTTGCTGATCAGCACGCCGCGCCTGATCGTGCTGTACAGCTGGGCGCTGGGGCTGGCCTGCCAGCTCGATGCGGCCGAAGAGCTTGCCAGTCACCTGAGCCGGTTTCTGCCGGCACCATCGGCCACCGCACAGAAATCCATGCTCGCCCAGTGGCTGGCGCTCAAGGGCATCATCGCCCGAGGCCGGGGCCATCGCGAGCAGACCATCGAGTATTGCAGCGAAGCGTTGGAGAGCCTGCCGGCCAAGCGCTACGGCCAGCGCCTGATGTGCCTGTCGACCTTGTCCAACCTGGCGATTGCCGATGGTGATCTGTGGCGCGCCCGCGGATTGAATCGCGAGTCCCTGGAATTGGCTCAGCGGGTCGGCAATCCGTTGTTCGAGGCTCTGGCTCATTATGACCGTGCCCGGGTCCTGCAGGCGCGAGGGGAAATCCAGCGCTCGCTCGAAGAGGTGCACCAGGGCCTTGAGCGTCTACGCGGATTATCGGCACAGCGTCTGTACGCCGTACGTGCACGTTTGACGCTCTATGAGGGATTTTTGCTGGCCATGCGCTTGCTGCCGCAGGCGGCACGTTTGCGATTGCAGGCGGGCCTGACTGAAGCGCGGGCCTGTCGTGATATCAGTGTGTTGATCGGCCACTGCGTGATTGCCCGGCTTGACGGCAGCAGTGGCGATTACGCCAGGGCCTTTGCCGAACTGTCTGAAGCCGAGCGCCTGATGCACATCTGGGACGTTCCGCCGATCTACTACCTGGCGATGATTACCTTGGTCAAATGTGAGTTGTGGCTGGCCCAGGGGCGCATTGACCTGGCGCAAGCCTGGCTCGGGCGATTGGGCCAGACCTATACCGGTGAGCGCGCCGCTGCACCTCCGGAGTTTCATCCGCAATTGCCGCTGCATGTCGAGTTACAGCAGGCGCTGCTGGACGTCATTCAGGGGCAACCCATGCTCGCCGAGGGGCGGCTGAACGTGTTGCTGGAAAACGGTCAGCAGACCGGGCGTCAGTTGTTGAGCGTGATGGCGTTGACTCAGAAGGTGGCGTTGCTGTTGGCCGGTGGTCGCGAACCCGAGGCCCGCAAGGCTTTTTCCCAGGCGCTGGAGGCCGCGGCAGGCGGGGTGTTGCAGCCATTTGATGTTCTGGCGCGAGAGCATTCGGACTGGTTGCGCGGCCAATTGACGGGCGCGGCGAATCCGGTATGCCAACACTTGCTGGACTGCTTTGCACTGTCGGCCACTCGTCCGGTTACCGAAGTTTCGGCAACAGAGCAACTCAGCACTCGAGAGCTGGCAGTACTGCGGCTTATCGCTCAAGGGTGTTCAAATCAGGAAATCAGCGAGCAGTTGTTCATTTCACTGCATACCGTGAAAACCCATGCCAGCCATATCAACAGCAAGCTGGGAGTGGAGCGACGAACTCAGGCTGTGGCGCGGGCAAAGGAACTGGGCATGCTGAGTTGACAGCGGCAATCGTCGAACAAGAAAAACAAAACGCCCCGAACCAGTCGGGGCGTTTTGTTTTCTGTTGAAACGGCCTGCAAACACAGGCCGGGTATTTCGGTGAAGATGTCAGGCCACCAGATCGTTGGCGCTGAAGCTGTTGACACCGACCAGCTGGATTTCGAAGTCAGCACCGATGTTGCCGCTGACATTACCCGACAACACGTGGTCGACGAACCGCAGTTGACCTGCACCCGTGAAGTCATTTGCACCAATGAAGGTGAAGCCGTTGAAACCGGCGGACAACAGGTTGGCATCGAAGTGAGTCAGGTCGATTTTATCGCCCTGCAAACTGTTGAAGTCGGTGATGACGTCACGGTTGTTCCCCAACCCCATCTCGTTGACAGCACCGAAGACGAAGGTGTCGGCACCGCCACCACCCGTCAGCGTGTCTGAGCCTGCACCACCGTTCAGCACGTTGTTGGAGGCGTTGCCGATCAGGACGTTGTTCTGCGCGTTACCCAGCAGGGTGAATGCGCCAGTGCTGTACACAGTGATGTTCTCGACGTTCTGCAGGTTGCTCAGATTCAGGTCGATCACGTTGTTCTGCGCGGTGGCAGTGTAAACGATGGCCAGGGTGTCGTTGCCTTCGTTGGCGTTTTCCTGAACCAGGGCCAGTTCGCCGGCCTGATCGATGCCGTAGGCGTCATCGCCCTTGCCGCCGATCATGGTGTCCAGACCTGCGCCGCCGTTGAGCTGGTTGTTGCCGTCGTTGCCGATCAGCACGTTGTTCAGCGAGTTGCCGATGCCGTCGATGTTGGCGGTGCCGGTCAGGGTCAGGTTTTCGACGTTGGCGCCCAGGGTGTAGGTGATCGACGCTTTGACGGTATCGATCTCGCTGGCCAGGGTGCTGGTCTCGACCACGACATCACCGACGTTGTCGACGATGTAGGTGTCGTTGCCGGTGCCGCCGGCCATGTAGTCGGCGCCCAGGCCGCCATCGAGGATGTTGTTGCCGGAGTTGCCGGTGATGCGGTTGTCCAGCGAGTTGCCGGTGCCGTTGAGGTTGGCACTGCCGATCAGGTTCAGCCACTCGACGTTGGCACCGAGGGTGTAGTCGATCGAAGCGTTGACGGCGTCGATTTCCGAGGCCGAGGTGCCGGTTTCAATGACCACGTCGCCGATGTTGTCGACGTAGTAGCTGTCGTTGCCGGCGCCGCCGTTCATGATGTCGGCACCCGCACCGCCGTCGAGGACGTTGGAACCGCTGTTGCCGGTCAGTACGTTGTCCAGGTTGTTACCGGTCAGGTTGATGTGAGCGGAACCGGTCAGCACGCCGTCTTCGACGTTGGCGCTCAGGGTGTAGCTGACGGAGGCCTGGACCAGGTCGTGGCCTTCGTTGAGGTTTTCCACCACGGTGTCGCCGACGTTATCGACGATGTAGGTGTCGTCACCGGTGCCGCCGATCAGGGCGTCAGCACCTGCGCCGCCGTTGAGTACGTCGTTGCCGGCGCCGCCTTGCAGGGTGTTGGCATCGGCGTTGCCGATCAGCACGTTGTCCAGCGCGTTGCCCAATACGGTGAAGGCACCGGCGGCATACAGGCTGACGTTCTCGACGTTCTGCAGGTTGCTCAGGTTCAGATCGATCACGTTGTTCTGCGCGGTGGCAGTGTAAACGATGGCCAGGGTGTCGTTGCCTTCGTTGGCGTTTTCCTGAACCAGGGCCAGTTCGCCGGCCTGATCGATGCCGTAGGCGTCATCGCCCTTGCCGCCGATCATGGTGTCCAGACCTGCGCCGCCGTTGAGCTGGTTGTTGCCGTCGTTGCCGATCAGCACGTTGTTCAGCGAGTTGCCGATGCCGTCGATGTTGGCGGTGCCGGTCAGGGTCAGGTTTTCGACGTTGGCACCCAAAGTAAATGAAACCGAAGACCTGACTGTGTCGATTTCGCTGGCAATGGTGCTGGTTTCAACGACGTAATCGCCGACGTTATCAACGATGTAGGTGTCATTGCCGGTGCCACCCGCCATGTAATCGGCACCTGCGCCACCGTCGATGATGTTGTTGCCCGAGTTGCCGGTAATGCGGTTGCCCAGTTCGTTGCCGGTGGCATTGAGATTGGCGCCGCCGATCAGGTTAAGGTTTTCTACGTTGGCACCCAGGGTGTAGTCGATCGAGGAGTTGACCGTGTCGATTTCCGAGGCCAGGGTACTGGTTTCGACGACTACGTCGCCGACATTGTCGACATAGTAAGTGTCGTTGCCGGCACCGCCGATCATGGTATCGGCGCCCTCGTTGCCAACCAGCAGGTTATCCAGCGCGTTACCGGTCAGCACGTCGTCAAACGCAGAACCGACGGCGTTTTCAATCTTGGTACCCCAGGCGATGGTCAGACCATTGTTGATGGCCGTCAGCGTGTTGAGGTCGAGGAAGCTCTTGCCGATGTTGCTGAACTGGCCTTCATTCAGGTTGATTTTCACCCCGGCCAATTGGTTGCTGCCGTCGATGGTATCGATACCGCCCGAATCCCAGATTGTCTCGAACACCGACTGGGTAGGCGCCCAGCTGTAAGTTGTGTTGCCGGCCTGCCAGTGAGTATTGGCGCCATAAAGGTTCTGGATCGCGAGGATGTCCAGAAGCATCGGAGTGGTCGGCTGGTACGAATAGGAGTCGTTGTAGCTCATGATGGTGTAACGGACATCGTCCACGGACGGGTCGATGACCGTCGGGTTCAAGGCGCTCGCCGAGAAGGGGTGTTTGAGGCCGATCGCATGGCCGATCTCGTGCATGAACGTTAGGTAATCGTACGACCCCTTGACCGGCGACAGGCTGTTGGTCTCCGGGCCAATCCACACGTCCCCGCCCTTTGGGGTCTCGTCAGGCAGGTAAGCCCACGCGGCCGTTTTTTCGTCCATGGACGCGTAACCGCCGAAACGCAGGTCACCGACGTTGACGATGTTGTCACTGGTCTTGCTGAACAGGATGTTGGCGACGGAACTCCAGGAATCGAGTGCATTGGAAACGGCGGTCTGCTGAGCGGCTGTCAGCGAGTACGAATCCAGATACTCGTTTTTCGAGCTGTAGTTGATCGCGAAATACGAAACACCCGGCGTCATGAAACTGTAGGTCAGCGAAGTGACGGCGGTGGGATCGCTCCACTTGACGCTCTCCCATTTTGTACCGCCAATGAGGCTGTTGACGGGGGCAGAGCCAGTCAGGGACGCGGACCAAGTATCGGTGTAACCAGTAGGACGAGGCATGTGGATTTCCTGGATGGGCTGCGGTCCTTCCTGAATGCGACCGCTACAAAAAAAGGCGATTCTGCACCAGAAACGTTACGTTTGACATCATCTGGCCACTACTTTCTGATCGATGGCGTCAAATAACTGACCGGGCGAACTGTATCGGCGAGTCGAGTAGAATCCTGAAGCCCGTTTCACTGCATTTTGTCTATTACAGGCCATCCATATCCATGACCGTTCCCAGTTCCATACTGATCCGTGAAACCTTCCCCGTCGGTCCTTTGCAGTGCAACTGCACGATCATCGGCGACCCGATCACGAAGAAAGCCATCGTCGTCGACCCGGGCGGTAACCCTGATCTGATCATGGCCCGTCTCGATGCCCTGGGGCTGAAGGTGGTGAGCATCATCCACACCCACGCGCACCTCGATCACTTCCTCGCCTCCGGTCAGATGAAAGAGAAAACCGGTGCAACCCTGCACCTGCATAAAGAGGATCAGTTCCTGTGGGACAACCTGGAGATGCAATGCCAGATGTTCGGTGTGCCCTACACCCCGGTGCCATCGCCGGATCGCTGGCTGAGCGATGATGAAGAACTCGCCTGCGGCTGCGGCGTAGCGCTGCACACGCCGGGGCATACACCCGGTTCCATGAGCTTTTGGTTTTCCGAGGCTAAGCTGTTGATTGCCGGTGACACATTGTTCCGGCGCGGAGTAGGGCGCACGGATTTGTGGGGCGGCGATCAGGCGACCATCGTGCGATCGATCAAGCAGCGGCTGTACACACTGGATGAGGACGCGACCGTTGTGGCCGGACATGGCCCGGACACGCGTCTGGGCGATGAAATGCGGGAAAATCCGTTCGTGCGCGCCTAAACATTTTGTCACGAGTGCCCGGCGGAATTTTTGTGCATTGTCATGATCCAACGCCCGCAAAGGTCCAATGCCAAACGGCCGTTGCACCACAGAATGCAAAAAAGTAGGAGCTCTCCATGTTCACCACGCGTCGTTTGATTATTGTCGCTACTGCCGTAGCCGTACTGTCCGGCTGCGCCTCGCCCAACCCCTATGACAATCAGGGTCAGGCCGACGGTGGCTCCCAGGGCATGAGCAAAACCGCCAAGTACGGCGGCCTCGGTGCACTGGCCGGTGCGCTGGCCGGCGCCGCCATCGACCACAACAACCGCGGCAAGGGCGCCTTGATCGGCGCTGCCGTCGTCGGTGCTTCCGCTGCCGGTTATGGTTACTACGCCGACCAGCAGGAGAAGAAACTGCGCGCCAGCATGGCCAATACCGGTGTCGAAGTGCAGCGTCAGGGTGACCAGATCAAACTGATCATGCCGGGCAACATCACCTTCGCCACCGATTCGGCGAATATCGCGCCAAGCTTCTATCAACCGCTGAACAACCTGGCGGGCTCGCTCAGGGAGTTCAACCAGAACCAGATCGAAATCGTCGGCTACACCGACAGCACCGGCAGCCGTCAGCACAACATGGACCTGTCCCAGCGTCGTGCGCAGAGCGTGGCGACCTACCTGACTTCGCAAGGCGTCAGCGGTGCCAACCTGTCGGCCCGTGGCGCCGGCCCGGATAATCCTGTTGCCAGCAACGGTGACGTCAATGGCCGGGCGCAGAACCGCCGCGTTGAAGTCAACCTGAAGGCGATCCCGGGCCAGCAGTACGGTGGTCAGCAGCAACAGCAGCCGGGTACGGTTCAGCAGTATCCGTAACCGTCAGGTACAAAAAAGCCCCCGGACAAGTGATTGTCCGGGGGCTTTTTGTTGGTGCGAAGGCTGATTACTTCTTCAGACCGTAGTGCTCATCCAGCATGCCAGGTGAGTTAGGGGTCTTCGGCGCGTAGTCACGCGGCGGCTCCTGGCTGCGTGGTGGCGTCAGGCGCTCACGTGGAGCCTGAACCGCTTCGGAGTGCAAAGAGGCCAGCAGACGCTGACGGGTCTGTTCGTCCAGGGCCAGACGATTGGCGCCCTCGGCGAGGTGATCCTGCACTTCCTGGTAGCTCTGGGTCAGTTTCTTGACCAGATTGGCGGTGCTGTTGAAGTGGGTCACCACCTCATTCTGATAACTGTCGAAACGTTCCTGGATATCGTCCAGTTGACGCTGTGTGCGGCTGGGCGCGGCATTCGGCGCAACGCGTGCGATCAGGAAACCAATGGCGACACCCACAACCAGGGCAAGAGTCGGTAACAACCAAACTAAGAGCGAGTGTTCCACGAGTCCTTCCTCTATAAACGGCTTTGCTTTACGTTAACGGCTCGAACCTGCGCTGTATACCGCGATTCACTCGCAATAGATTGGCACAGACAATTTGCTAGACGAGTCGACCCGATTCGAGGTCACGGAGTTCCTTCCTTGCTGATGCGTGAAACCCCTGTAGTGATTGATGGCCCGGTGGGTCAACTTGAATCCCTGTATCTGGATAACGAGCAGCCACGCGGCATCGCGCTGATCTGCCATCCCAACCCGGTGCAGGGCGGCACCATGCTCAACAAGGTCGTCTCGACCCTGCAGCGCACCGCGCGTGACGCGGGCCTGATCACCCTGCGTTTCAACTATCGTGGCGTCGGTGCCAGCGAAGGTTCCCATGACATGGGCAGCGGTGAAGTCGATGACGCCCATGCCGCCGCCGCGTGGTTGCTGGAAAAGCACCCGGATCTGCCGTTGACCCTGTTTGGTTTCTCCTTCGGTGGATTTGTTGCAGCAAGTCTCGGCGGTCGTCTTGAGGCACAAGGCGTGGCGCTCAAGCATCTGTTCATGGTCGCGCCTGCGGTCATGCGCCTGGGCGATCAGGATCAGTTGCCGCAGCACGGTGAGCTGACCGTGATCCAGCCGGAAACCGACGAAGTGATCGATCCGCAGCTGGTCTACGAATGGTCCGACAAACTCCAGCGCCCCCATGAGCTGCTGAAAGTGGCAGAATGCGGACACTTTTTTCATGGCAAGCTGACCGATCTCAAGGATCTGATCCTGCCGCGTCTCTCGAATTGATTGCAGTCTGACAAGCGATTACCCATGACGAACCGTACCCGCATCCTCACCGGCATCACCACCACCGGCACCCCGCACCTGGGCAACTACGCCGGTGCCATCCGCCCGGCGATCGTCGCCAGCCGTGACACGAACGCCGATTCGTTCTACTTCCTGGCCGACTACCACGCCCTGATCAAGTGCGATGACCCGCTGCGCATCCAGCGCTCGCGTCTGGAAATCGCCGCGACCTGGCTGGCCGGTGGCCTGGATGTGGATCGCGTGACCTTCTACCGCCAGTCCGACATTCCGGAAATCCCCGAGCTGACCTGGCTGCTGACCTGTGTCGCCGCCAAGGGCCTGCTCAACCGCGCCCACGCTTACAAGGCTTCGGTGGACAAGAACGTCGAGACCGGCGAAGACCCGGATGCTGGCATCACCATGGGCCTGTACAGCTATCCGGTACTGATGGCGGCGGACATCCTGATGTTCAACGCGCACAAGGTGCCGGTCGGTCGCGACCAGATCCAGCACGTGGAAATGGCCCGCGACATCGGCCAGCGCTTCAACCACCTGTTTGGCCAGGGCAAGGAGTTCTTCACCATGCCCGAAGCGCTGATCGAGGAAAGCGTCGCCACGTTGCCGGGCCTGGACGGTCGCAAGATGTCCAAGAGCTACGACAACACCATCCCGCTGTTCACCAGCGCCAAGGATATGAAGGACGCGATCTCGCGGATCGTTACCGACTCCCGTGCGCCGGGCGAAGCGAAAGATCCGGACAACTCGCACCTGTTCACCCTGTTCCAGGCGTTCGCCACCCCGGCGCAGGCCGATGAGTTCCGCAGCGAGCTGCTGGGCGGTCTGGGTTGGGGCGAAGCGAAGAACCGTCTGTTCCAGTTGCTCGACAACGAGCTGGGTGAGTCCCGCGAGCGTTACCACCAGTTGATCGAGCGTCCGGCGGATCTGGAAGACATCCTGCAACACGGCGCCAAGAAGGCCCGTGCGGTGGCGACGCCGTTCCTTAATGAGCTGCGCGAAGCGGTCGGCCTGCGCTCGTTCGTCAATCAGGTTCAGGTGGCCGCGACCACCAAGAAGAAGGCTGCGAAAGCCGCACGTTTCGTCAGCTTCCGCGAAGACGACGGCAGCTTCCGTTTCCGTCTGCTGGCGGCCGATGGCGAGCAACTGCTGCTGTCGCGCAACTTCGCCGACGGCAAGACCGCCGGCCAGGTGACCAAACAACTGCAATCGGGTCAGGCGCTGGATGTACGCAACGAAGACCTGAGCTTCAGCGTCTGGCTGGAAGGCGAGTGTGTCGGTGACAGCCCGGCGTTCGCCGACGTTGCTGTGCGGGATGCGGCCATTGAGGCCTTGCGGATCGCTCTGACACCGGTTCAGGAATAATCAACGGGCCGGCCCGACCAAGGGCCGATTGCCATTCCCACGGGCCATCGCTACAGTGACGGCCCGTTTTTGTTGCCTTGCTAACGAATTATGACGCCCCTAGAACGATATCAAGCTGATCTGAAACGCCCGGACTTCTTCCATGATGCGGCGCAGGAAACTGCCGTGCGTCACTTGCAACGCCTGTACGACGATCTGATCGCGGCCGAGCAGAACAAGCCGGGTTTGCTGGGCAAGCTGTTTGGCAAAAAGGATCAGACGCCGGTCAAGGGCCTGTACTTCTGGGGCGGCGTGGGTCGCGGCAAGACTTACCTGGTGGACACCTTCTTTGAAGCGCTGCCATTCAAGGAAAAGACCCGTACCCACTTCCACCGCTTCATGAAGCGCGTGCACGAAGAGATGAAGACCCTCGGCGGCGAGAAAAACCCGCTGACCATCATCGCCAAGCGTTTTGCGACTGAATCGCGGGTCATCTGCTTCGATGAATTCTTCGTTTCCGACATCACCGACGCCATGATCCTCGGCACGCTGATGGAAGAACTGTTCAAGAACGGCGTGACTCTGGTCGCCACTTCGAACATCGTGCCGGACGGTCTGTACAAGGATGGCCTGCAACGCGCGCGCTTCCTGCCGGCCATTGCGCTGATCAAGCAGAACACCGAAATCGTCAACGTCGACAGCGGTGTCGATTACCGTCTGCGTCACCTTGAGCAGGCAGAGCTGTTCCACTTCCCGCTCGACGAAGCCGCTCATGAAAGCCTGCGCAAGAGCTTCCGTGCGCTGACGCCTGAATGCACGGCCGCCGTAGAAAACGATGTGCTGATCATCGAGAACCGCGAAATCCGCGCCCTGCGCACCTGCGATGACGTGGCGTGGTTCGACTTCCGCGAACTGTGCGACGGCCCGCGTAGCCAGAACGACTACATCGAACTGGGCAAGATCTTTCACGCCGTGTTGCTCAGTGGCGTGGAGCAGATGAGCGTCACCACCGACGACATCGCCCGCCGCTTCATCAACATGGTCGACGAGTTCTACGACCGTAACGTCAAGCTGATCATTTCTGCCGAAGTCGAGTTGAAGGACCTGTACACCGGCGGGCGCCTGACATTCGAATTCCAGCGGACCCTCAGCCGCCTGCTGGAAATGCAATCCCACGAGTTCCTGTCCCGGGCACACAAGCCTTAAGCGGATTCGGCAAACAAAAAGGGCCTGCAGATGCAGGCCCTTTTTTGTGTCTGGTCGAATTGTCAGGCAGCTTGCTGGAACTGCTGTCGATACTGGTTCGGCGACAGTTCGGTGTGCTGGCGGAACAGGCGTGCGAAGAAGCTCGCATCGTCGTAGCCGACTTCGTAACTGATGGTCTTGATGCTCTTGCGGCTGCCGGAGAGCAAGCCTTTGGCGGTCTCGATGCGCAGCCGTTGCAGGTAATGCAGCGGCTTGTCACCGGTGGCGGTCTGGAAGCGGCGCATGAAGTTGCGAATGCTCATGCCGTGCTCGCGGGCCACGTCTTCGAAGCGGAACTTGTCGGCGAAATGTTCTTCGAGCCAGTGCTGGATCTGCAGGATGATCACGTCCTGGTGCAGTTTCTGCCCGCCGAAACCGATGCGGCCCGGTGAGTAGCTGCGCTGCACTTCATAAAGAATGTCGCGGGCCACGGCTTGCGCCACATTGGCGCCGCAGAAGCGTTCGATCAGATAGATATAGAGGTCGCAGGCCGAGGTGGTGCCGCCGGCGCAGTACAGGTTGTCGGCGTCGGTCAGGTGCTTGTCCTGATTGAGATAGACCTTGGGGAAGCGCTCGGCGAAAGCATTGAAGAAGCGCCAGTAGGTGGTCGCTTCCTTGCCGTTGAGCAGACCGGCCTCGGCCAGCCAGAACACCCCGGTGGCCTCGCCGCAGAGCACGGCGCCACGGGCGTGCTGTTCACGCAACCACGGCAGCACCTGTGGATAACGTTGGCACAGCGTGTCGAAGTCATCCCAGAAGGCCGGGAGGATGATGACATCGGCGTTTTCCAGGCCACCGTCCACCGGCATGACCACGTCACTGAAGCTGTTCACCGGTTTGCCGTCGGGGCTGACCAGGCGGGTTTCGAACGCCGGAGTCAGGCCGTGGCCCAGTTGTTTGCCGTAACGCAGGCTGGCCAGATGGAAGAAATCCTTGGCTTGCATGAGGGTGGAAGCGAAAACCCGGTCGATCGCCAGGATGCTGACGCGCCGCAAGGGCGTGGAGACTTGCTTGGACATAATTCAACTTTTGTTTTTATAAGGGAAAGTGGTCACCAGACGGCTGGATCGTCTTATTTTTTGTCGGATGTGTCCAGTGTCCTGTAACGGGTGTGCGGCTTAGTCTCTGAAGGTCTGTTCCCTCCAACAAGAACGAAAGGTGACGCATGATTCCCAGAACCCTGTTCAGCTCCGAGCACGAATTGTTCCGCGACAGCGTGCGGACTTTCCTTGAAAAAGAGGCGGTGCCGTTCCACGGGCAATGGGAAAAACAAGGCTACATCGACCGTAAACTCTGGAATAAGGCGGGGGAGGCGGGGATGCTCTGTTCGCATCTGCCGGAGGAATACGGCGGGCTGGGGGCGGACTTCCTGTACAGCGCCGTGGTGATCGAGGAAGTGGGGCGACTGGGCCTGACCGGCATCGGTTTCTCGCTGCATTCGGACATCGTTGCGCCGTACATCCTGCATTACGGCAGCGAGGCGCTGAAGCAGAAATACCTGCCGAAACTGGTGTCTGGCGAGATGGTCAGCGCCATCGCCATGACCGAGCCGGGTGCCGGTTCCGACCTGCAAGGTGTCAAGACCACGGCGGTGCTGGATGGCGACGAATATGTGATCAACGGCTCGAAGACTTTCATCACCAACGGTTTTCTGGCTGATCTGGTGATCGTCGTGGCCAAGACCGATCCGAAGGCGGGTGCGAAGGGCACCAGTCTGTTTCTGGTAGAGGCGAACACACCGGGCTTCGACAAGGGCAAGCGCCTGGAGAAGGTCGGAATGAAGGCCCAGGACACGTCGGAGTTGTTCTTCCAGGACGTGCGAGTGCCGAAGGAAAACCTGTTGGGTCAGGCCGGTGCCGGTTTTGCCTATCTGATGCAGGAACTGCCGCAGGAGCGGCTGACGGTGGCGATTGGCGGGTTGGCTTCAGCCGAGGCAGCACTGCAATGGACGCTGGATTACACCCGTGACCGCAAGGCGTTCGGCAAGGCGATTGCCGACTTCCAGAACACGCGCTTCAAACTGGCGGAGATGGCCACCGAGATTCAGATCGGCCGGGTGTTCGTTGATCGCTGCCTGGAGCTGCACCTGCAAGGCAAGCTCGACGTACCGACTGCCGCGATGGCTAAGTATTGGGGCACCGACCTGCAATGCAAGGTGCTCGACGAGTGCGTGCAGTTGCATGGTGGCTACGGCTTCATGTGGGAGTACCCGGTGGCCCGGGCGTGGGCGGATGCGCGGGTGCAGCGGATCTATGCCGGTACCAATGAAATCATGAAAGAGATTATTGCGCGGTCGCTTTGAATTTTGCAGTGAATTGACTGGCCCCTTCGCGAGCAAGCTCGCTCCCACAGGTGATCACCATGCCTGTGGGGAGCGAGCTTGCTCGCGAAAGCGTTTTTTCTGCCAATCAAGGAGCCGGGTTCGGATGGTCCTTGTGAATCGCTTCAATCCCTTCAAGCACTTCGTCTGAAAGATTCAGATAGAAACTGGCAATGTTGCTGTCCAGTTGCTCCAGCGTTGTCGCCCCGATGATGTTGCTGGTGACGAACGGTTGCCGATTGACGAAGGCCAACGCCATTTGCGCCGGATCCAGGCCATGCTCCCGGGCGAGTGCCACGTAACGGCTGCACGCCGCTTCCGATTGTGCGTTGAAGTAGCGGCTGAAGCGGCTGTAGAGGCTCAGGCGACCTTTTGGTGGACGGGCGCCACCTTCGTACTTGCCCGACAGGAAACCGAATGCCAGCGGCGAATAGGCGAGCAGGCCGCACTGTTCGCGAATGGCGATCTCGGCCAGACCGACTTCGAAGCTGCGGTTGAGCAGGTTGTACGGGTTCTGGATCGATACCGCGCGCGGCCAGCCACGGGCTTCGGCCAGGGCGAGGAAGCGCATGGTGCCCCACGGGGTTTCGTTGGACAGACCGATGTGGCGGATCTTGCCGGCCTTCACTTGCTCATCGAGGGCTTCGAGGGTGTCTTCGAGCGGGGTGAGGTTGGCTTCGATCTTGTGCTTGTAGCCCAGTTGTCCGAAAAAGTTGGTGCTGCGCTCCGGCCAGTGCAGTTGATACAGGTCGATGTAATCGGTCTGCAGGCGCTTGAGGCTGGCATCCACGGCTTCGCTGATGTGCTGGCGGTTGTGACGCAGGTTTTTGTCGCGGATGTAATCGATGGTGTTGCCGGGGCCGGCGATCTTGCTGGCGAGGATCCAGTCGCCGCGGTCGCCGCGGCTCTTGAAATAATTGCCGATGTAGCGCTCGGTGGTGGCGTAGGTTTCGGCTTTCGGCGGCACCGGGTACATCTCGGCGGTGTCGATGAAATTGATCCCGGCGCCCTTGGCCCGCTCGATCTGGGCGAAGGCTTCAGCTTCAGTGTTTTGCTCGCCCCAGGTCATGGTGCCGAGGCAGATTGCACTCACGTTCAGGTCGGTACGGCCTAGCTGGCGATAGTCCATCGGGTGCTCCTTGGGCAAAACAAGCATAAAAGCAGGTTGAAATTTTTTTCGCAATCTGCATAATTGCCGACCTCTTTCTGCAGTGGAAGTGATGCCCCGCCGCCGAAGAATCTTGCCGTTGAACGGACGCGCCGACCCGAGCCCCCGAAAGCGTCTGTATCCGGCTGCCTTTGACTTGTCAAAGTACGCACTATTCAGTAAGATCCGCCGTCTTATTTACAGGCGGCCCCTGAGGCTATAAAGAATGAAAACTTTTACTGCTAAACCGGAAACAGTAAAGCGCGACTGGTTTGTCGTCGACGCTGCTGGTCAGACCCTGGGTCGTCTGGCCACCGAAATCGCGAGCCGTCTGCGTGGCAAGCACAAGCCTGAGTACACTCCTCACGTTGACACCGGCGACTACATCGTCGTGATCAACGCCGAGCAAGTTCGTGTAACCGGTGCTAAAACCACTGACAAAATGTACTACTCCCACTCCGGTTTCCCGGGCGGTATCAAGTCGATCAACTTTGAAAAACTGATCGCCAAGGCCCCTGAGCGCGTGATCGAGACCGCGGTTAAAGGCATGCTGCCTAAGAACCCGCTGGGTCGCGACATGTACCGTAAGCTGAAAGTCTATGCGGGCGCTGCACACCCTCATACTGCTCAGCAGCCCCAAGAACTGAAGATTTAACGGAATAGTTCATTATGTCGGCGACTCAAAATTACGGCACTGGCCGTCGCAAGACCGCAACCGCACGCGTTTTCCTGCGTCCGGGTACTGGTAACATCTCCATCAACAACCGTTCGCTGGAAACCTTCTTCGGCCGCGAAACTGCCCGCATGGTAGTTCGTCAGCCGCTGGAGCTGACCGAGACTGTCGAGAAGTTCGACATCTACGTCACCGTGATCGGCGGTGGTGTAAGTGGTCAGGCTGGCGCAATCCGCCACGGTATCACTCGCGCTCTGATGGACTACGACGAAACCCTGCGTAGCGCTCTGCGCAAAGCTGGCTTCGTTACCCGCGACGCCCGTGAAGTTGAACGTAAGAAAGTTGGTCTGCGTAAAGCGCGTAAGCGTCCGCAGTACTCGAAGCGTTAATTCCGCTTCCACGTTCAAAAAGAACGCCCGATTCCTCACGGAACCGGGCGTTTTTTTATGCGTGCGATTTCTCGAATAATTGCGCTGTGACAACTTGCCACATTCGTAGACCCCCTATACTACAAGGCTTGAGGGCCAGCCCTCCGGGTAATTACCTTGTCAGAATTGGGGGTTTTCATTACCATTCGGCAAAATTTTTATAAGTACATTGTTTCATATTTAGTAGATGCCTGATTTAACAGGCCACAAAGCTGATGGGAGAGGACTGAATGAGCAATGACGGCGTGAATGCAGGCCGGCGTCGCTTCTTGGTAGCGGCCACATCCGTGGTGGGTGCTGCAGGAGCGGTGGGGGCTGCGGTCCCGTTCGTGGGGTCATGGTTTCCCAGTGCCAAGGCGAAGGCTGCCGGCGCACCGGTGAAAGTGAATGTCAGCAAGATCGAGCCCGGACAGCAGATGATTGCTGAATGGCGCGGCCAGCCGGTATTCATTGTTCGCCGTACTGCGGAAATCCTGGGGAATCTCAAGAAGATCGAGGGCCAGCTCTCCGATCCGACCTCCAAAAACTCCACGCAACCCACCTATGTCGACCCTGAAGTGCGTTCGATCAAGCCGGAAATCCTGCTGCTGATCGGGATCTGCACTCACCTGGGTTGCTCACCAACCTTCCGTCCCGAAGTGGCACCCGCGGATCTGGGCAAAGACTGGGTAGGCGGCTATTTCTGCCCTTGCCACGGTTCCCACTACGATCTGGCTGGCCGCGTCTACAAGTCGCAACCTGCGCCTTTGAACCTGCCAGTACCCCCGCATTCCTATGAGACCGATGACCTGATTGTCATTGGCGTCGATACGGAGAAAGCGTGATGAGCAAGTTCATGGATTGGGTTGATGCGCGCTTCCCCGCCACCAAAATGTGGGAAGACCATCTCAGCAAGTATTACGCGCCAAAAAACTTCAACTTCTTCTACTTCTTCGGCTCGCTGGCACTGCTCGTTCTGGTCAACCAGATCGTCACCGGTGTCTGGCTGACCATGAGCTATACCCCGTCGGCGGAAGAGGCGTTCGCCTCCGTCGAATACATCATGCGCGACGTCGAGTACGGCTCGATCCTGCGTTTGCTCCACTCCACCGGCGCTTCGGCGTTCTTCATCGTGGTCTATCTGCACATGTTCCGTGGCCTGCTTTACGGTTCGTACCAGAAGCCGCGTGAGCTGGTGTGGGTGTTCGGCATGCTGATCTACCTGGCGCTGATGGCTGAAGCCTTCATGGGTTACCTGCTGCCATGGGGTCAGATGTCCTACTGGGGCGCCCAGGTGATTATCTCGCTGTTCGGTGCGATTCCGGTCATCGGCAACGACCTGACTCAGTGGATCCGTGGTGACTACCTGATTTCCGGGATCACCCTGAACCGCTTCTTCGCCCTGCACGTGGTGGCCTTGCCGATCGTGATTCTCGGTCTGGTGGTGCTGCACATTCTGGCGTTGCACGAAGTGGGTTCGAACAACCCGGATGGCGTGGACATCAAGAAGCACAAAGATGAAAACGGTATCCCGCTGGATGGCATTGCCTTCCACCCGTACTACACCGTGAAGGACATTGTCGGTGTTGTGGTGTTCCTGTTCATCTTCTGCTTCATTGTGTTCTTCTTCCCGGAAATGGGCGGCTACTTCCTCGAAAAACCAAACTTCGAGCAAGCCAACCCGTTCAAGACGCCAGAGCACATTGCACCGGTCTGGTACTTCACACCGTTCTACGCAATCTTGCGTGCGGTTCCTGACAAACTCATGGGCGTTATCGCCATGGGAGCGGCCATCGCGGTGCTGTTCGTTCTGCCGTGGCTCGACCGCAGTCCCGTCAAGTCGATGCGCTACAAAGGCTGGATGAGCAAAATCTGGCTAGTGGTGTTCTGCATTTCCTTCGTGATCCTCGGCATTCTGGGGGTTCTGGCTCCGACGCCGGAGCGCACGCTGGTGTCGCAGATCTGCACCTTCCTGTACTTCGCCTACTTCATTCTGATGCCGTTCTACACCAGGCTCGAGAAGACCAAACCGGTTCCGGAAAGGGTGACTGGCTGATGAAAAAGTTATTTTTTGCTCTGATTTTTGCTGCTCTGCCTGTGCTGTCCTTTGCTGCGGAACACGGTGGTCCGGAACTGGAAAAAGTCGACATTGACGTTTCCGACAAGGCCGCCCTGCAGGATGGCGCGCGTACCTTTGCCAACTATTGCATGGGTTGCCACAGCGCCAAGTTCCAGCGTTACGAGCGTGTTGCCGATGACCTCGGCGTTCCGCACGAAATGATGCTGGAGAAACTGGTGTTCACCGGTGCCAAGATCGGCGATCACATGAACATCGGCATGCAGCCGGCCGACGCCAAGACCTGGTTCGGTGCGGCGCCGCCGGACCTGACCCTGGTGGCGCGTGTTCGTGGTACCGACTGGCTGTATGGTTATCTGCGTTCGTTCTATGAAGATCCGGCGCGTCCATGGGGCGTGAACAACAAGGTCTTCCCGAACGTCGGCATGCCTAACGTGCTGGTCGGCCTGCAAGGTCGTCAGGTCGTGGGTTGCAAACAGGTGCAGATCGTCGAGGATGGCAAGAAGCAGTACGATCCTCTGACTGGTACGCCTTTGACCCATGAGGCCTGCGATCAGCTGACCATCGTGCCGAAAACCGGCACCCTGAACGAAGAGCAGTTCGATGAGAAGGTCAAGAATCTGGTAACCTTCCTGGCTTACTCGGCTAACCCGGTTAAGCTGCAACATCAGCGCATCGGTACTTACGTCTTGCTGTACCTGGCGTTCTTCTTTGTGTTCGCCTACCTGCTCAAGCGTGAATACTGGAAAGACGTGCACTGATACGCTTCAAGCAATTGCTGTTAATCGCGCGCGCCCAAGGGCGCCTCTGAAAACGCAAGGCCTGGTCAGCCAGGTTTTGCGGGAGGCGCCCTCTGGGCGCGCGCGTTTTTCCGGCTCCGACTATTTCAACAAGCGAGGAGGATCGCCATGGGCGTGACCAATCGGTTGGCCTGTTACTCCGACCCCGCCGACCACTATTCCCACCGAGTGCGCATCGTGCTTGCAGAGAAGGGTGTCAGCGCCGAAATCATTTTTGTGGAGGCTGGTCGTCAGCCGCCTAAACTGATTGAGGTGAACCCTTACGGCAGTCTCCCGACACTGGTCGATCGTGACCTGGCGTTGTGGGAGTCGACCGTGGTGATGGAGTACCTGGATGAGCGTTACCCGCATCCGCCATTGATGCCGGTGTACCCGGTGGCGCGTGCCAACAGCCGTCTGTTGATACACCGTATCCAGCGTGACTGGTGTGGTCTGGTGGATCTGATTCTGGATCCACGCACCAAGGAGGCTGCGCGCGTGGTGGCGCGAAAGGAATTGCGCGAAAGCCTGACTGGCGTGTCGCCGCTGTTCGCCGACAAGCCGTTTTTCCTCAGTGAGGAACAAAGTCTGGTGGATTGCTGCCTATTGCCAATACTCTGGCGTTTGCCGATTCTGGGTATAGAACTGCCGCGGCCGGCCAAGCCGCTGCTTGATTATATGGAGCGTCAATTTGCGCGTGAGGCTTTCCAGGCGAGTCTGTCTGGTGTCGAACGCGACATGCGCTAAGGCTTAAGGAGCCGCTATGAACTCCAGTCGACCTTATCTGGTCCGCGCGCTCTACGAGTGGATTGTGGATAACGATTGCACCCCGCACATGCTGGTCAATTCCGAATACCCGGCAGTGCAGGTACCACAGGGATTTGCCAGTGACGGGCAGATTGTCCTGAATATTTCACCGAGTGCCGTGCGTCACTTGCACATGGACAACGACGTCGTGACCTTCGAAGGTCGCTTCGGTGGTGTCCCGCACAGCCTGTACGTGCCGATTGCTGCGATTCTGGGTATCTATGCCCGGGAGAACGGTCAGGGCATGGTGTTCGATCTGGAGTCGCCGATGGATGACGAAGACGAGATCGAGCAGGATGACGATATTCCGCCACCAGACAGCGAACCACCGCGCCCAAGCGGCCGGCCAAGCCTGAAAGTGGTGAAGTAATAAAAAAGGCGATCCAACCGGATCGCCTTTTTTTGTGCCCGTGGGAGCGAGCCTGCTCGCGATAACGCTTTCGTAAGTGCCACCGAGGGCAGATCGTACTCAGTCGATGTATTCGAACAACTTCACAATCTTCTGCACGCCGGACACACCCTGTACCAGATTGGTGGCCTGGGCCGCTTCCTGCTTGGTCAGCAGGCCGAGCAGATAAACGATACCGTTCTCGGTCACGACTTTGATGCGCGAGCCGGGGATGCTGGCGTCGGTGAGCATCTGGGTCTTGATCTTGGTCGTCAGCCAGGAATCGTTCTGGCGGGCGAGGAAGCTCGAAGGCGCAATCACTTGCAGTTCGTTGTGCACCTTCTTCACGCGTTGCACGTTGGCGGCAGCCTGTTCGGCCTTGGCCTTGAGGTCTTCGCGCGGGGTCTGGCCGGCCAGCAGCACAATGCCGTTGAAGCTGGTAACGACGATGTGCGAGTCATTGTCCAGGCCCGGATCGGCCTTGGCTACGTTGACGCCGACTTTGGTTTCGATCAATGAATCGTCGATCTTGCTGCCGAAGGTGCGGGTGCCGCGATCGTCTTCGATCGGTGCCTCGCGGCTGGCATTCACCACGGAGGTGCAGCCAGTAATGCCGAGGCACAGGGTCAAGGCCAGAAGGCCAAGGCGATTAGGGGTCATTCTTCACTCCCGAACAGTTGGCTGTCGATCAGATCACAAAGGCAATGGATCGCCAGCAAGTGGACTTCCTGAATACGTGCGGTGACATTGGCCGGTACGCGAATCTCGACGTCCTCGGGCAGTAGCAGTGACGCCATGCCGCCGCCATCGCGTCCGGTCAAAGCTACGACAATCATTTCGCGATCATGTGCGGCCTGGATCGCCTGAATAATGTTCGCCGAGTTACCGCTGGTCGAAATTGCCAGCAACACATCACCCGGCTGGCCGAGTGCACGGATCTGCTTGGAGAACACTTCGTTGTAGCTGTAGTCGTTGGCGATCGAGGTGATGGTCGAGCTGTCGGTGGTCAGGGCGATGGCCGGCAGGCTCGGACGCTCGCGCTCGAATCGGTTGAGCAGTTCCGAGGAGAAGTGCTGGGCATCGCCGGCCGAGCCGCCGTTGCCGCACGAGAGCATTTTCCCTTCGTTGAGCAGGGCGTTGACCATTACCTGGCTGGCTTGCTCGATGTGCGGTGCAAGTACGTCCATCGCCTGTTGCTTGGTGTCGATACTGGCCTGAAAAAGCTGGCGAATTCGGGATTGCATGTCCATCTGTGTGACCTTAATTAGCGCGGCTGTCCGGCACGTGAATGTGCAGCCCGCAAAGCAAAGAGCAAAAGTGTTGAGTGAAAATGTCCAGGTCGGCGCAGGCGCTCAACTGTCGAACGCATTCTGCAACCAGTTCAGCTGACCCTGGTGGCTGTCGATGGCCACCACGTCGAAGCGGCAGGGGGAATTGGCCCAACGCGACTCGCGCTGAAGAAAATACTGTGCGGCGAAAATCAGTTTCTGCCGTTTGCGCTCGTCGATACTGTCGAGCGCTCCACCCCATTGAGTGTTCTTTCGGTAACGTACTTCGACGAATACTACTGTATCGCCATCAAGCATGACCAGATCAAGCTCGCCGCGTTTACATAACCAGTTCTGCGCCAGCAGGCGCAGACCCTGGTGTTGCAGATGCTCGAGCGCCTGGCGCTCGGCATCCTTGCCGCTTTGCAGGTGTGACCTGTCGGGCATCAGCGCGGGGTGTCCGGCAGGCGCTGGATCTGGCCGCTGACAAACTGGGCCCATGGCAGCTGACGTACGACGCGTTGGCTCTGGGTCATGCCCAGGCTGCCCGACAGACCGTCGATGCGGCTGTCCGGCAGGGTCTTGAGCTGGCTCAGGCGTGGTGCCAGGCGGTAGGCGTCAACACCCATCGCGTACAGACGGCCGAGGCTGCCGGCGGCTTGTGGCCACTGAGCAGTGACCTGTTTGCGCAGTGGGTCGTTGGCATCCAGCAGCCATGGGGTTTCGCAGAAGCGCACGCCGTTCATGTCGTTGTACTGGTTCACGTCGCCGCTGGCGCTGAACACGTGGGAGGTCGCGTAGACCGGAACGTCGCCGGCGTACTGGAAGTTCAGGGTCGGCTTGATCTGCTGCGCCTGCTGCGGAGTGGCAGCCAGGAAGATGAACTCGATGTCCTGGCGACGCGAAGGCTGGGCGGCGACGTTGGTGCCGGCAGCATTCTGCAGGCTCTTGGCGCGGGCTTCGCTCTGGCGCAACTGGAACATGTCGGCGATCTGCTGGGCCAGTTGCACAGGTTGATCGACACGCTCGGTGGCGACAATGCTGCCGCCGTTGGCTTGCCAGTCCTGGCTGAATGCGCGCAGGACGCGGTCACCCCATTCGCCTTTCGGCACCATGATCGCAGCGCGGTGCAGGCCGTCGGCGCGGGCGCGACGGGACACTTCGCGGGCTTCGTCTTCAGCCGCCAGGCCGAACTGGAACAGTTGCGCCGGGCCCTGGTCGCCTTCGCTGTAGTTCAGCGCCAGCGTGGTGATCGGCAGTTGCGGGCGGGTGCTCAGCTGTTTGACCAGTGGTTTTTCCAGCGGCCCGACTACCAGTTGTACACCGTCGGTCTGGGCCTTGCGGTAGAACTCGTCCATGCTGGTCAGGTGCGAGCTGTCGTAGAACACGATGGCCGGTGGTTTCTGGCCGGCTTGCTGGGCCTGGTAGTGCGCGGCCATGAAACCGTCACGCAGGGCCTTGCCGACCGAGGCCAGCTGGCCGTCCTGTGGCAGCAGCAGGGCAATCTTGCTCAGGGGTTGGCTGGCCAGTTCCTTGAGTTTGGTCAGAGGCAGCGGCAGATTGATCGCGGCCGGGTGTTTCGGGTGCTGCGAGCGCCAGTCGTCGATTGCCGCCTGTTGCTGTTCCAGGGTGCCGGCGGTTTTCACGGCCAGGGCCAGGCTCATCCAGCCTGCGAGGTCGTCGGTCCCGTTGGGTTGCAGTTGATCGGTCGGCAGCGACGCAATCAGGGTCCAGATCGCTTCGTGGTTCTTGCTGGCGGCTTCACCTTCCAGCATCGGTGCGATGAAGATGCGCTCGCGAGCGGCAGCCAGTGTCTGGCCATCGGCTTCAAGGGCGCGGGCGTGAACGGTGCCGGCGCGAACCTGCAGTGGAATCGACATTTCGCTCAGGCGCTGCAGGCTTGGATGGTTCAAGGCTGCCAGCGCGGCTTTCGGCTGGTTGCGGGTCATCGCCAGCTCGGCAGACAAAGTGCTGGCGAATGCCTGCTGGCCTGGCTGGAGTTGTTCCATCGGCACTTGTTGCAGGATTTGCGCGGACTGTCCGGCATTGCCCTGGCGGTAAGCCATGTCCGCCGCGCTCAGGCGCAGCAGTGCAGCCTTGTCCGGCGATTTGGCCTGGGCGGCCTGTTCGAGCAGTTGCTCGATGCTGGCATCCGGAGTCCGTGGAAGTTCGCCAAGGCTGGAGGAAGGGGAGCTGGCGCAAGCCGCCAGCAAGGCAGCGAGGCAGAGGGCAGTGAACAGCCGCAGGCAAGCGATCATGTAAGTGTTCCTGATACTCGATCAAATTAGCGTCGAATTGTACCCAAGCGCTGGCCGGGGCGCGATGTTACTGGTGTGAAACCGTCAATTTAGCTGATGTAAATGTTGCGCGACCGCACAATGGTGCGACAAACCGTGTCTGCCGCGAGCGCATCGCCGGGCGCGTGACGCGCTACAATGGCGGCTTTTACCGATCATGAGGTGTGCGCTTTGACTGCTCCAGGTGCTTTGAATTCCGCTGCGGGCTCGCTTTATGTGGTGGCGACGCCCATCGGCAACCTGGATGACATCAGCGCCCGGGCGTTGAAGATCCTGCGCGAAGTGGCGCTGATTGCCGCCGAAGACACGCGCCATTCCCAGCGTCTGATGCAACACTTTGGCATCTCCACGCCGCTGGCGGCCTGTCATGAGCACAACGAACGTGATGAAGGCAGTCGTTTCATCACTCGCCTGATGGCTGGCGACAACGTCGCGCTGATTTCCGATGCCGGTACGCCGTTGATTTCCGATCCGGGTTATCACCTGGTGCGCCAGGCGCGTGCCGTCGGGATCAACGTGGTGCCGGTGCCGGGTGCCTGTGCGTTGATCGCGGCGCTGTCGGCGGCCGGTCTGCCATCCGACCGTTTCATCTTTGAAGGCTTTCTGCCGGCCAAGGCTGTTGGTCGCAAGGCGCGCCTGGAAGCCATCAAGGAAGAGCCGCGCACGCTGATTTTCTACGAGGCGCCGCATCGTATTCTTGAGTGTCTGCAGGATATGGAAGCTGTGTTCGGTGCAGATCGTCCGGCATTGCTCGCCCGTGAAATCACCAAGACCTTTGAAACCCTCAAGGGCCTGCCACTGGCCGAGTTGCGGGCATTCGTCGAGGCGGACAGCAATCAGCAGCGTGGCGAATGTGTTGTTGTGGTGGCTGGCTGGACTGCGCCGGAATCCGAAGATGCCGTCAGCAGCGAGGCGATGCGCATCCTCAATCTGTTGCTTGAAGAGATGCCGCTCAAGCGCGCCGCAGCTTTGGCGGCGCAAATCACCGGTGAGCGCAAAAACGTGCTGTATCAGGTGGCGCTGGATCAGCAAAAAGGCGCGTAACCCGTCGCGCAGACCGGTTTGAGGGCTATTAGCGCTTGTTCTTCGGGCGCTCTGCCGTTAACCTGCGCGGCGGAGAGTCGATCGGACAGTCGCTGCCCTCTATGAAAATTAGAGGGGGGAGGAAAGTCCGGGCTCCATAGGGCGAAGTGCCAGGTAATGCCTGGGAGGCGTGAGCCTACGGAAAGTGCCACAGAAAATAACCGCCTAAGCGCTTCGGCGCCGGTAAGGGTGAAAAGGTGCGGTAAGAGCGCACCGCACGTCTGGCAACAGTTCGTGGCTAGGTAAACCCCACTTGGAGCAAGACCAAATAGGGTCCCAAGGCGTGGCCCGCGCTGGGACCGGGTAGGTTGCTAAAGATGTCCAGTGATGGCCATCGTAGACGAATGACTGTTCAAGACAGAACCCGGCTTACAGATCGACTCTCCACCTTTTTCTTTTCCCTGCTTGAATTAAAGGCGACAGGGCTGTTTATTATCAGCAGGCCTGCTCTGGAAATCCGGCAGCGGCAACCGCAGTAATAGCCATTTCCCACCTTGCTTCAATCAACAGCAGAAGCGCTTTTGTAATACCGAAAAAATCTTACTCTTAACAAATTACTTTAACTTTCGAGCGCAGCTTTCAGTGCTGCATCAAGTTATTGGATAAAAGCATCCGCCAGATTCTCGTTGCTCCTCCCTTTATGCTCCTAAATCTCCGTTCTGTAAGGGTTTTCCTTTGATCCGCGCCTTGACGGTGTGGTGGGCGCATTCCTATAGTGTGCGCAAGTGGCGGAAAGTGGCATGAAGTGGGTTTTTTGAGCTCAAAACGATAAAAATTGGAGAAACGCAGACGTGTTTCGCGGAGCTAACGCTATCAGTCTCGACGCAAAGGGCCGTCTCGCCATGCCGAGCCGGTACCGTGACGAGCTCGTTTCGCGTAGTTCCGGCCAGTTGATCGTGACCATTGATGCCGTTGATCCGTGCCTGTGTGTCTACCCGCTCGATGAGTGGGAAATTATTGAAACCAAGTTGCGCGCGCTTCCTTCGCTCCGCGAAGAGAACCGTCGTCTGCAACGTTTATTGATTGGTAACGCCGTCGACCTCGAACTCGATGGCAGTGGTCGTTTTCTGGTGCCGCCGCGCCTGCGCGAATACGCAAAGCTGGACAAGCGCGCGATGCTGGTCGGTCAACTGAACAAGTTCCAACTGTGGGACGAAGATGCCTGGAACGCGGTTTCTGCCGCTGACCTGGCTGCCATACAACAACCGGGCGCCATGCCTGATGAACTGCGTGATCTGATCCTGTGACTATTGATAGCGGCTTTAACCACATCACCGTACTGCTTGACGAAGCCGTCGAGGCTCTCGCCGTACGTCCTGATGGCTGCTATCTGGACGGTACGTTCGGGCGCGGCGGGCACAGCCGGTTAATCCTCAGCAAGCTCGGGCCTGATGGCCGGCTCATCGGATTCGACAAAGATCCACAAGCGATTGCCACCGGGCAAACGCTAGCGGCCGAAGACGGCCGCTTTGTCGTTGTGCAGCGCAGCTTTGCCGAGCTCGGCTCGGTGGTTGCCGAACGTGGTCTGGCCGGCAAGGTCAGCGGCATTCTGCTCGACCTCGGCGTGTCTTCGCCGCAGCTCGATGATGCCGAGCGCGGTTTCAGTTTCCTCAACGATGGCCCGCTGGACATGCGCATGGATCCGTCCCGTGGCATCAGCGCAGCCGAATTCGTCAACACCGCGCCGGTGGAAGAAATCGCCCGGGTGTTCAAGGAATATGGCGAAGAACGTTTCTCCGGTCGCATGGCCCGTGCCGTGGCCGAGCGCCGTGACATCACGCCGTTCGAGCGCACCGCCGATCTGGCTGAAGTGCTGAAAGTCGCCAATCCGGCGTGGGAAAAGGGCAAGAACCCGGCCACCCGTGCATTCCAGGGGCTGCGCATTCACGTCAACAACGAACTGGGCGATCTGGAAGCGGGCCTTGAAGCCGCGCTCGAATGCCTGGAAGTGGGCGGCCGTCTGGTCGTGATCAGCTTCCACTCGCTGGAAGACCGCATCGTCAAACTGTTCATGCGCAAGCTGGTGAAAGGCGAAGCCGACAACCTGCCGCGCAACCTGCCGGTTCGCCACGTTGCGTTCGAACCGAAAATCAAGATCCATGGCAAAGCGCAGACGGCCTCCGACGCCGAACTCAAAGCCAACCCACGTTCCCGTAGCGCCGTCATGCGCGTCGCGGAGAAGTTGCGGTGAGCAAGCTTTTCGCCAAGCCACTGCCTGGCGGCAGCTTTTTCATGCTGCTGCTGTTCATCGGCGTGCTCGTGTCGGCCATTGGCGTGTCCTATAGCGCCCACTGGAACCGGCAGTTGCTCAATACCCTTTATAACGAACTCAGCGTGCGCGACAAGGCGCAGGCCGAGTGGGGGCGCCTGATCCTGGAACAAAGTACCTGGACCGCCCACAGCCGGATCGAAGTGCTGGCCACCGAACAACTGAAGATGCACATCCCCGGCGCAGCTGACGTGAAGATGGTGGCGCCATGATGAAACTCGAAGGCGCACTGTTCCCGTGGCGCTTCCGTCTGGTCGTCGGTTTGCTCGGCGTGATGGTTGCCGCGATCTGCTGGCGGATCATCGACCTGCAGGTTATCGACCGTGACTTCCTCAAGGGTCAGGGTGATGCGCGCAGCGTTCGTCACATTCCGATCCCGGCACACCGTGGCTTGATCACCGACCGCAATGGCGAGCCTCTGGCCGTGAGTACGCCGGTGACCACCCTGTGGGCCAACGCCAAGGAAATGCAGCTGGCCAAGGAAAAGTGGCCGGCACTCGCCGCTGCCCTCGGTCAGGATCCGAAAGCCCTGGCCGAACGTCTTGAGGCCCAGGCCAACAAGGAATTCATTTATCTGGTGCGCGGGCTGACCCCCGAGCAGGGCCAGGCCGTGCTCGACCTTAAAGTACCGGGCGTCTACGGCATCGAAGAATTCCGCCGGTTCTATCCGGCCGGTGAAGTGACCGCGCACATGGTCGGGTTTACCGACATCGATGACCATGGCCGTGAAGGTGTCGAACTGGCCTACGACGAGTGGCTGGCCGGCGTACCCGGCAAGCGGCAGGTCATCAAGGATCGGCGCGGTCGGCTGATCAAGGATGTCCAGGTCACCAAGAACGCCAAGGCCGGCAAGCCCTTGGCGTTGTCCATTGACCTGCGTCTGCAATACCTGGCCAACCGCGAGCTGCGTAACGCGATCATCGAGAACGGCGCCAAGGCCGGCAGTCTGGTGATCATGGACGTGAAGACCGGCGAGATCCTCGCCATGGTCAACCAGCCGACCTACAACCCGAACAACCGTCGCAACCTGCAACCGGCGATGATGCGTAACCGCGCGATGATCGACGTGTTCGAGCCGGGTTCGACCATGAAAGCGATCTCGATGAGCGCCGCGATCGAAACCGGCCGCTGGAAACCGAGCGACACCGTCGAGGTGTATCCGGGCTCCCTGCAGATCGGCAAATACACCATCAAGGACGTATCGAAGACCGAAGGCCCGGTACTCGACCTGACCGGGATTCTGATCAATTCCAGTAACGTCGGCATGAGTAAGGTTGCGTTCGATATCGGTGGCGAAACCATTTTCCGCCTCGCGCAGAAAGTCGGCCTCGGCCAGGACACCGGCCTCGGTTTCCCGGGCGAGCGTGTCGGCAACCTGCCGAACTACCGCGAGTGGCGCAAGGCTGAAACCGCAACGCTGTCCTACGGCTACGGTGTTTCGGTGACTGCGATCCAGCTGGTGCACGCGTTCTCGGCACTGGCCAACAACGGTCGTCTCGCACCGCTGACCCTGATCAAAACCGACAAGGCGCCGCAGACCACCCAGGTACTGCCGGAAGCCGTGGCGAAAACCATGCAGGGCATGTTGCAACAAGTGATTGAAGCTCCGCGCGGGGTATTCCGTGCACAGGTTCCGGCCTATCACGTGGCTGGCAAGTCGGGTACGGCGCGCAAGACCTCGGTGGGCACCAAGGGTTATGCCGAGAACTCTTATCGCTCGCTGTTCGCCGGTTTCGGCCCGATGAGCGATCCGCGTTATGCCATCGTCGTGGTGATCGATGAACCGACCAAGGCCGGTTACTTCGGTGGTCTGGTTTCGGCGCCGGTGTTCAGCCGTGTGATGTCCGGCACCCTGCGCCTGATGAACATCACCCCGGACAACCTGCCGAATACCCAGCAGGCCAATGCCACCCCGGCTGTTCCGCTGAAAGCCAATGGAGGGCGCGGCTGATGTCTCTTAGTCTGAACAAGATTTTCCCCCACGCCGGCCACGATCTGTTGATCCGTGAACTGGCACTCGACAGCCGCAACGTGCGCGCGGGCGACCTGTTCCTCGCGGTGCCGGGCGGCAAGTTCGATGGTCGTGCCCACATTGCCGACGCACTGGCTCGTGGCGCAGCAGCGGTCGCTTATGAAGTGGAAGGCGCCACCGTGCTGCCGATCACTGATGTGCCCTTGATTCCGGTCAAGGGTCTGGCAGCGCAGCTGTCGGATATCGCCGGTCGTTTTTACGGTGAACCGAGTCATCACCTGAACCTGGTGGGCGTGACCGGTACCAACGGCAAGACCAGCGTGACGCAGCTTGTTGCCCAGGCGCTGGACCTGCTTGGTCAACACTGTGGCATCGTCGGCACCCTGGGTTCCGGTTTCCATGGCTCGCTGCAAAGCGGCCTGCACACCACGCCGAACCCGATCGCCATGCAAGCGACCCTGGGCGACCTGAAAAAGGCCGGCGCCAAAGCCGTGGCCATGGAAGTTTCGTCGCACGGTCTGGATCAGGGCCGGGTCACTGCGCTGGCGTTCGATGTGGCGGTGATGACCAACCTGTCCCGCGATCACCTCGATTACCACGGCACCATGGAGGCCTACGCCGAAGCGAAGGCCAAACTGTTTGCCTGGAATGACTTGAAGTGCCGCGTGGTCAATCTGGATGACGATTTCGGCCGGCAACTGGCCGCCGAAAAACGTGAGTCGCGCCTGATCACCTATAGCCTGCTCGACAGCAGCGCCTATCTGTATGTCCGCGAAGCACAGTTCGATGACCATGGCGTGCGCGCCACGCTGGTCACGCCGCAGGGCGAACATCATCTGCGCAGCACATTGCTGGGTCGTTTCAACCTGAGCAACGTGCTGGCTGCCGTCGGTGCCTTGCTCGGTCTGGACTACGCCCTCGACGAAATTCTCAAAGTGCTGCCGAAGCTCGAAGGCCCGGCCGGACGCATGCAGCGTCTCGGCGGCGGCACCCAGCCGCTGGTGGTGGTCGATTACGCCCACACCCCGGATGCGCTGGAAAAAGTTCTCACTGCGTTGCGTCCGCACGTCAAAGGCCAGTTGCTGTGCCTGTTCGGTTGTGGCGGTGATCGCGATCGCGGCAAGCGCCCGCTGATGGCCGAAGTGGTCGAGCGTCTGGCCGACCGCGTGCTGGTCACCGATGACAATCCGCGTACCGAAGACCCAGCGGTGATTTTCGATGACATCCGCGCCGGCTTCACGGCTGTGGATAACGTGACATTCGTGGCCGGGCGCGGCCAGGCCATCGCACAACTGATCGCCAGTGCCTCGGCGGATGACGTAGTCGTCCTGGCCGGCAAAGGTCACGAGGACTATCAGGAAATCAACGGCGAGCGCCACGCGTTCTCTGATCTGGTCGAGGCCGATCATGCCCTGACCGCGTGGGAGGTGGCCCATGCTTAAGGCCCTGAAACTCAGCGAACTGACCAATGCACTCGATGCGCGGCTGATCAGCGCGGACGCAAGCTTCGACGGCGTGAGCATTGACAGCCGCGCCATCAAGGCCGGCCAGCTGTTTATCGCCCTGACCGGTCCGCGTTTCGACGGTCATGACTATCTGAATGAAGTCGCCGCCAAAGGTGCCGTTGCTGCATTGGTCGAGCGCGAAGTCGCCGACAGCACGCTGCCGCAATTGCTGGTCAAGGACACCCGCCAGGCCCTCGGCCAGTTGGGGGCGTTGAACCGTGCCGCGTTCACCAAACCGGTCGCGGCCGTCACCGGTTCCAGCGGCAAGACCACGGTCAAGGAAATGCTCGCGAGCATCCTGCGCACACGCGGCTCGGTGCACGCGACCCGTGGCAACCTGAACAACGACCTCGGCGTACCGCTGACCCTGCTCGAACTTGCCCCGGAACACAGCGCGGCGGTAATCGAACTGGGTGCTTCGCGTCTGGGTGAAATCGCCTACACCGTCGGGCTGACCAAGCCGCACGTGGCGATCCTCAACAACGCCGGTACTGCTCACGTTGGCGAGTTCGGCGGGCCGGATAAAATCGTCGAAGCCAAAGGCGAAATCATCGAAGGGCTGGCCGCCGATGGCGTCGCCGTGCTGAATCTCGATGACAAGGCGTTCGGTATCTGGAAGACCCGCGCTGCCGGTCGCAAGGTGCTGACCTTCGCCCTGAGCAACGCGCAAGCGGATTTCCACGCCAGCGATCTGGCCACCGATGCCCGTGGCTGCCCGGCGTTCAACCTGCACAGTCTTGAAGGTGTGGAACGGGTTCAACTGAACCTGCTCGGCACCCATAACGTCGCCAATGCCCTGGCCGCCGCCGCTGCCGCTCACGCCCTGGGCGTGTCGCTGTTCGGCATCGCCACCGGGCTTGGCGCGGTACAACCGGTCAAGGGTCGCACCGTCGCGCAACTGGCGAAAAACGGCATGCGCGTGATCGATGACACTTACAACGCGAACCCCACCTCCATGTGCGCGGCCGTTGATATACTCGCCGGCTTTTCCGGCCGCACCGTCCTGGTGCTCGGGGATATCGGCGAGTTGGGCGACTGGGCGGAGCAGGGGCACCGCGACGTGGGCGAATACGCCCGGGGCAAGGTTTCCGCGCTTTACGCCGTCGGGCCGAACATGGTCCACGCCGTGAACGCATTCGGCCAAGAGGCGCATCACTTCGGCACGCAGGCCGAACTGATCCAGGCCCTCGGTGCCGAGCAGGACAAAAACACCACCATTTTGATCAAGGGTTCGCGCAGCGCGGCGATGGAAAACATCGTTGCGGCCCTGTGCGGGTCCAGTCTGGAGAAACATTAATGCTGCTGCTGCTAGCGGAGTATCTGCAACAGTTCTACAAAGGCTTCGCGGTCTTCCAGTACCTGACCCTGCGCGGGATCCTCGGTGTGCTGACCGCGCTGGTCCTGTCGCTGTGCTACGGCCCGTGGATGATCCGCACCCTGCAGAACCGTCAGATCGGCCAATCGGTTCGTAACGATGGTCCGCAATCGCACCTGTCCAAATCCGGTACGCCGACTATGGGGGGCGCGCTGATTCTGTCTTCCATCGGCGTCAGCACCCTGTTGTGGGCTGACCTGAGCAACCGTTACGTGTGGGTCGTGCTGCTGGTGACCCTGCTGTTCGGCGCCATCGGCTGGGTCGACGACTACCGTAAGGTGATCGAGAAGAACTCCCGTGGTCTGCCAAGTCGCTGGAAATATTTCTGGCAGTCGGTGTTCGGCCTCGGTGCGGCGATCTTCCTTTATATGACCGCTGCCACGCCGGTGGAAACCACCCTGATCCTGCCGATGCTCAAGGACTACAGCATTCCGCTGGGCGCCGGCTTCATCGTGCTGACCTACTTCGTGATCGTCGGCTCGAGCAACGCGGTCAACCTGACCGACGGCCTCGACGGTCTGGCGATCATGCCGACGGTGATGGTCGGCGGTGGCCTGGGCATCTTCTGCTACCTGTCGGGTAACGTGAAATTCGCTGAATACCTGCTGATCCCGTATGTACCGGGCGCGGGCGAGCTGATCGTGTTCTGCGGCGCATTGATCGGTGCCGGCCTGGGCTTCCTGTGGTTCAACACCTACCCGGCACAAGTCTTCATGGGTGACGTCGGCGCACTGGCGCTGGGCGCAGCCCTGGGCACCATCGCGGTGATCGTCCGTCAGGAAATCGTCCTGTTCATCATGGGCGGCGTGTTCGTGATGGAAACCCTGTCAGTCGTCATTCAGGTGGCTTCCTTTAAGCTGACCGGTCGCCGTGTGTTCCGCATGGCGCCGATACACCACCACTTTGAACTCAAGGGCTGGCCCGAGCCGCGCGTGATCGTCCGTTTCTGGATCATCACCGTGATTCTCGTGCTGATCGGCCTTGCCACCCTGAAGCTGAGGTAGAACGAGTGTCTCTGATCGCTTCTGACCACTTCCGCATCGTTGTCGGCCTCGGCAAGAGCGGCATGTCCCTGGTTCGCTTCCTGGCGAACCGGGGCGTGGCGTTTGCTGTGGCCGATACGCGGGAAAATCCACCGGAACTGGCCACGCTCCAGCGTGACTATCCGCACGTGGAAGTGCGTTGTGGCGAGCTGGACGTCGAGTTCCTGTGCCGTGCCGACGAGCTCTACGTGAGCCCCGGTCTGGCGCTGGCGACCCCGGCCCTGCAAGCCGCCGCGGCCCGTGGCGTGAAGCTGTCCGGCGACATCGAGCTGTTCGCGCGTAACGCGAAGGCGCCGATCGTGGCCATCAGCGGTTCCAACGCGAAAAGCACCGTCACCACCCTGGTCGGCGAGATGGCGGCTGCGGCCGGCAAGCGCGTGGCGGTCGGCGGCAACCTCGGTACGCCGGCGCTGGATCTGCTCAGCGATGACGTCGAGCTGTACGTGATGGAGCTGTCGAGCTTCCAGCTGGAGACCACCGATCAGCTCAACGCCGAAGTGGCGACCGTGCTCAACATCAGCGAAGACCACATGGATCGCTACAGCGGTCTGCCGGCCTATCACCTGGCCAAGCACCGGATCTTCCGTGGCGCGAAGCAGTTCGTGGTCAACCGTCAGGATGCGTTGACCCGGCCGCTGATGGGCGAGGGCCAGCCATGCTGGACCTTCGGCCTGACCAAGCCCGATTTCAAGGCGTTCGGCCTGCGCGAAGAGAACGGCGAGAAATACCTGGCCTTCGAATTCCAGAACCTGATGCCGGTGCGTGAACTGAAGATTCGCGGCGCCCACAACCAGTCCAACGCCCTGGCGGCACTGGCGCTCGGGCATGCGGTCGGTCTGCCGTTCGACGCCATGCTCACGGCCCTGCGCAACTTCGCCGGCCTCGAACACCGCTGCCAGTGGGTGCGTGACCTGGATGGCGTCGGTTACTACAACGATTCCAAAGCCACCAACGTCGGCGCCGCGCTGGCCGCCATCGAAGGCCTGGGCGCGGACATCAGCGGCAAGGTCGTGCTGATCGCCGGTGGCGACGGCAAGGGTGCCGAGTTCAAGGACCTGCGTGACCCGGCGGCGGCCCATTGCCGTGCCGTGATCCTGATGGGCCGCGATTCCGACAAGATCGGCGAGGCCATCGGCGATGCGGTGCCGCTGATTCGCGCCACCACACTGATCGACGCCGTCGAGAAATGCCGTGCCGCCGCCCAGCCGGGTGACGTAGTGCTGCTGTCTCCGGCCTGCGCCAGTTTCGACATGTTCAAGAATTACGAAGACCGTGGTCACCAGTTCGTCCGCGCCGTGGAGGATCTGGCATGAGCCTGCGAAACATCATCAAGCCGTATCCGTCGCCGATCATTACCGGGCGCGGGATCGACCTCGATTTCCCGATGCTCGCCGGTTGCCTGGCGCTGCTCGGCCTGGGCCTGATCATGATCGCCTCGGCATCGACAGAAGTCGGTGCAGTGCAGTCGGGCAGCGCGCTCTACTACATGACCCGTCACCTGATCTACGTGGTGCTGGGCCTGGGCGCGTGCATCGTCACCATGATGATTCCGATCGCCACCTGGCAACGCCTGGGCTGGATGATGCTGATCGGCGCGTTCGGTCTGTTGGTGATGGTGATCGTCCCGGGGATCGGTCGTGAAGTGAACGGTTCGATGCGCTGGATCGGCTTCAGCTTCTTCAACGTGCAACCGTCCGAGATCGCCAAGGTGTTCGTGGTGATTTACCTCGCCGGTTATCTGGTACGTCGCCAGAAGGAAGTGCGCGAAAGCTGGATGGGCTTCTTCAAGCCATTCATCGTGCTGCTGCCGATGGCCGGTCTGTTGCTGATGGAGCCGGACTTCGGTGCCACCGTCGTAATGATGGGCGCTGCGGCGGCGATGCTGTTCCTCGGCGGGGTCGGACTGTTCCGGTTCTCGCTGATGGTGGTGCTGGCGGTGGCGGCGGTGGTGTTGCTGATCCAGATGCAGCCGTACCGGATGGCGCGTCTGACCAACTTCGCCGACCCGTGGGCCGACCAGTTCGGCGCCGGTTATCAATTGTCCCAGGCCTTGATCGCCTTCGGTCGCGGCGAGTGGCTGGGTGTCGGTCTGGGCAACAGCGTGCAGAAGCAGTTCTACCTGCCGGAAGCCCACACCGACTTCGTGTTCTCGGTACTGGCCGAAGAGCTGGGCGCTGTGGGCTCGCTGTGCACCGTGGCGCTGTTCGTGTTCGTGTGTATTCGCGGCATGTACATCGGCCTGTGGGCCGAGAAAGCCAAACAGTTTTTTGCCGCTTATGTTGCCTACGGGCTGTCGTTCCTGTGGATCGGTCAGTTCCTGATCAACATCGGCGTGAACGTCGGCCTGCTGCCGACCAAGGGCCTGACCTTGCCGTTCCTCAGTTATGGTGGCAGTTCCCTGGTGATCTGCTGCGCCTGTCTTGGCCTGTTGCTGAGGATCGAGTGGGAGAGCCGGACCCACCTGGGCAGTGAAGAGATGGAATTCCATGAGAGCGACTTCGCCGAGGAGCCGAACCATGGGCGCTAACGTATTGATCATGGCCGGCGGTACCGGCGGCCACGTGTTCCCGGCACTGTCCTGTGCCCGTGAGTTCCAGGCGCGGGGCTACACCGTGCACTGGCTCGGCACGCCACGGGGGATCGAGAACGATCTGGTGCCGGCCGCCGGCCTTGAATTGCATCGCATCAACGCCACCGGCCTGCGCGGCAAGGGCAAGCTGTCGCTGCTCAAGGCGCCGTTCATGCTGCTTAAATCGGTGTGGCAGGCGCGGGCGATCATTCGCCGTCTGCGTCCGGTGTGCGTGGTCGGTTTTGGTGGTTATGTGACCGGTCCTGGTGGCATCGCCGCCAAACTGGCCGGCGTACCGGTGATCGTTCACGAGCAGAACGCCGTGGCCGGCACCGCCAATCGGTTGCTGGTGCCGTTCGCCGCCCGGGTGTGTGAAGCGTTCCCCGACACCTTTACCCTGTCGGACAGCCGCCGTACCACCGGCAACCCGGTGCGCAGCGAGCTGTTCCTCGAAACACCGCGTGCGGCCCTGGCCGGACGCAAGGCGCGTTTGCTGATCCTGGGCGGAAGCCTGGGCGCAGAACCGTTGAACAAGTTGCTACCTGAAGCCCTGTCGCAAGTCGCTGCCGATTTGCGTCCGGAAGTGTTTCATCAGGCTGGCAAAAATCACGATGAAGTGACTGCAGAGCGCTACCGCGCCGCCGGCGTGGACGCGCAGGTGCAGCCCTTCATCAAGGACATGGCTCAGGCCTATGGCTGGGCTGACATCGTGGTGTGCCGTGCCGGCGCACTGACCGTCAGCGAGCTGGCCGCCGCCGGTCTGCCGTCGATGCTGGTGCCTTTGCCCCACGCGATCGACGATCACCAGACCCGCAACGCCGATTATCTGGCCCGCGAAGGCGCTGCCTTCCTGATGCCGCAAAGAACGACTGGTGCCGCGGACCTTGCCGCGCGCCTGACAGAGGTCTTGATGCAACCGCAACGACTCGAAGAAATGGCCCGTGCGGCCCGCCGTCTGGCAAAACCCGAAGCCACCCGCAGCGTGGTCGATACCTGTCTGGAGGTGGCCCATGGTTGAGAATCAGAAAGCCATGCCGCAACCGGAAATGCGCCGCATCCGTCGCATCCACTTCGTCGGGATCGGCGGCGTGGGCATGTGCGGTATCGCTGAAGTGCTGCTGAACCTGGGTTACGCCGTGTCCGGCTCCGACCTCAAGGCTTCGCCGGTCACCGAGCGCCTGGAATCCTTCGGTGCACAGATCTTCATCGGCCACCGAGCCGAGAACGCCGCTGCCGCCGACGTGCTGGTGGTGTCGAGTGCCGTGAACACTTCCAACCCGGAAGTCGCGACCGCGCTGGAACGCCGTATTCCGGTGGTGCCGCGTGCCGAGATGCTCGCCGAGCTGATGCGCTACCGCCACGGCATCGCCGTCGCCGGTACCCACGGCAAGACCACCACCACCAGCCTGATTGCTTCGGTGTTCGCCGCCGGTGGCCTGGACCCGACGTTCGTCATCGGTGGCCGTCTGAATGCTGCGGGCACCAATGCCCAGCTCGGCACCAGCCGCTACCTGATCGCCGAGGCCGACGAGAGCGACGCCAGCTTCCTGCACCTGCAACCGCTGGTGGCTGTGGTGACCAACATCGACGCCGACCACATGGCGACCTACGACGGTGACTTCAACAAACTGAAGAAAACCTTCGTCGAGTTCCTGCACAACCTGCCGTTCTACGGTCTGGCGGTAATGTGCCTGGACGATCCGGTGGTGCGTGAAATCCTGCCGCTGGTGAAGCGTCCGACCGTGACCTACGGCTTCAGCGAAGACGCCGACGTGCGCGCCATCAATGTGCGCCAGCAGGGCATGCAGACCTTCTTCACCGTGCTGCGCCCTGATCGCGAGCCCCTGGATGTGTCCGTGAACATGCCGGGCAACCACAACGTGCTCAATTCCCTGGCGACCATCTGTATCGCTACCGACGAAGGCGTCAGTGACGAAGCCATCGTCCAGGGTCTTTCCGGATTCCAGGGCGTCGGCCGACGCTTCCAGGTCTACGGCGAACTGCCGGTGGACGGCGGCAACGTGATGCTGGTCGACGACTACGGTCACCACCCGACCGAAGTCGCGGCCGTGATCAAGGCTGTGCGCGGTGGCTGGCCTGAGCGCCGTCTGGTGATGGTCTACCAGCCGCACCGCTACAGCCGTACTCGTGACCTGTACGACGATTTCGTCAATGTACTGGCCGACGCCAACGTGCTGTTGCTGATGGAAGTCTATCCGGCTGGCGAAGAGCCGATCCCGGGCGCCGACAGCCGCAAGCTGTGCAACAGCATCCGTCAGCGCGGTCAGCTGGACCCGATCTACATCGAGCGTGGTGTCGATCTGGCGCCGCTGGTCAAGCCGCTGCTGCGTGCCGGCGACATTCTGCTGTGCCAGGGCGCCGGTGATATCGGCGGTCTCGCACCGAAACTGTTGAAAAGCGAGTTGTTCGCCGGTGCCGTGGCCGCACCGGTCGAGGGGAAGTTGAAATGACTGCTGCCTACGCCAATCTGTTCTCCACCATCGCCCCGAAAGACTTCGGCCGTGTCGCCGTGCTGTTCGGTGGCCTGAGTGCCGAACGTGAAGTCTCGCTGAAGTCCGGCAACGCCGTGCTCTCTGCGCTGCAAAGCGCCGGTGTGGATGCGTTCGGGATCGATGTGGGCGCCGATATTCTGCAGCGTCTGCTGAGCGAGAAGATCGACCGCGCGTTCATCATCCTCCACGGTCGTGGTGGTGAAGACGGCAGCATGCAGGGCCTGCTCGAAGTGGCCGGGATTCCCTACACCGGCAGCGGCATCCTCGCGTCGGCGCTGGCGATGGACAAACTGCGCACCAAGCAGGTCTGGCACACGCTGGGGATTCCGACGCCGCGCCACGCCGTGCTGCGCAGCGAGGCCGATTGTATTTCCGCAGCGACGGAACTGGGCTTCCCTTTGATCGTCAAACCGGCGCATGAAGGTTCAAGTATCGGGATGGCCAAAGTGAGTTCTGCGTCCGAGTTGATCGACGCATGGAAAGCGGCCAGTACCTACGATTCGCAAGTGTTGGTCGAGCAATGGATCCACGGTCCGGAGTTCACCATCGCCACTCTGCGTGACCAGGTGTTGCCTCCTATCGCCCTGGGTACGCCACACACGTTCTACGACTACGACGCCAAGTACATCGCCAACGATACCCAGTATCGGATTCCGTGCGGGCTCGATGCCGCCAAGGAAAAAGAACTCATGGACCTCACGGCGCGAGCCTGCGAGGCGCTGGGTATCGCCGGTTGGGGCCGGGCGGACGTCATGCAGGACGCCGACGGCAAATTCTGGTTCCTGGAAGTCAACACGGCTCCCGGCATGACCGACCACAGCCTGGTACCGATGGCGGCGAAAGCGGCCGGTCTGGATTTCCAGCAACTGGTCCTGGCCATCCTGGCCGCCAGTGTCGATGCCGATGGCCATAAAGAGGCGCGAGGTTAAGACCATGCAAGGCGCACAGCTCAGACATCAGCCACCCGCTCCCGGCCGCAAGCCGGTGCCGCGGGGTGCCAGCCGAATGGTGGCCAAAGAGCCGATGTCCGCGCGCCTGCCGAAAGCCAATTTCGGCTTTCTGAAAAGCCTGTTCTGGCCGGTGCTGCTGGTGGTGCTCGGGTTCGGTACCTACGAAGGTGCGCAGCGTCTGTTGCCATACGCCGACCGGCCGATCACCAAGATCGCCGTGCAGGGCGACCTGAGCTACATCAGCCAGCAGGCGGTGCAGCAGCGAATCGCCCCGTACGTGGCGTCGAGCTTCTTCACCATCGACCTGGCCAGCATGCGCTCGGAACTGGAGCAGATGCCGTGGATCGCTCACGCCGAAGTCCGTCGCGTGTGGCCGGACCAGGTGGTGATCCGCCTCGAAGAGCAATTGCCGGTGGCCCGTTGGGGCGACGAGTCGCTGCTCAACAACCAGGGCCAGGCGTTCACGCCCAAGGAACTGGCGAACTACGAACACTTGCCACAACTGTTCGGTCCGCAGCGGGCCCAGCAGCAAGTGATGCAGCAATACCAGGTACTGAGCCAGATGCTCCGGCCGTTGGGCTTCTCGATCGCGCGCCTGGAACTGCGTGAACGTGGCAGCTGGTTCCTGACCACCGGTGCCGGCAGTTCCGGCCCCGGCATCGAGTTGCTGCTGGGACGCGGCAACCTGGTGGAAAAGATGCGCCGCTTCATTGCCATCTACGACAAGACGCTTAAAGACCAGATTACGAACATTGCGCGTATCGATCTGCGCTACGCCAACGGCCTCGCTGTTGGCTGGCGGGAACCAGTAGCGCCGACGACAGCCCAACCCGCTGTCGCAAAGAATTAAGAAGAGGCAGGACCCATGGCAAACGTGCAAAGCGGCAAAATGATCGTCGGTCTCGATATCGGCACCTCCAAGGTGGTGGCGCTGGTCGGCGAGGTTGCGGACGATGGCACGCTCGATATCGTCGGGATCGGTACCCATCCGTCCCGCGGCCTGAAGAAAGGCGTGGTGGTGAACATCGAGTCCACCGTGCAATCGATCCAGCGCGCGATCGAAGAAGCCCAGCTGATGGCGGGCTGCCGCATTCACTCGGCGTTCGTCGGCGTGGCGGGCAATCACATCCGCAGCCTGAACTCCCACGGCATCGTGGCGATCCGCGACCGCGAAGTCAGCTCGGCTGACCTGGAGCGCGTACTCGACGCCGCCCAGGCCGTGGCGATCCCGGCTGACCAGCGCGTGCTGCACACCTTGCCGCAGGACTACGTGATCGATAACCAGGAAGGCGTGCGCGAGCCGCTGGGCATGTCCGGCGTGCGTCTGGAAGCCAAGGTCCACGTGGTCACCTGCGCCGTCAACGCCGCACAGAACATTGAAAAATGCGTGCGTCGCTGCGGTCTGGAAATCGACGACATCATTCTCGAGCAACTGGCTTCGGCCTACTCGGTCCTGACCGACGACGAAAAAGAACTGGGCGTGTGCCTGGTCGACATCGGCGGCGGCACCACCGACATCGCGATCTTCACCGAAGGCGCGATCCGTCACACGGCCGTGATCCCGATTGCCGGCGATCAGGTGACCAACGACATCGCCATGGCGTTGCGCACTCCGACCCAGTACGCCGAAGAGATCAAGATCCGCTACGCCTGCGCCCTGGCCAAACTGGCCGGTGCCGGCGAAACCATCAAGGTGCCGAGTGTCGGCGACCGTCCGCCGCGCGAACTGTCCCGTCAGGCCCTGGCCGAAGTGGTCGAGCCGCGTTACGACGAGCTGTTCACCCTGATCCAGGCCGAACTGCGTCGCAGCGGCTACGAAGACCTGATCCCGGCCGGCATCGTGCTGACCGGCGGTACGTCGAAGATGGAAGGCGCCACCGAACTGGCCGAGGAAATCTTCCACATGCCGGTACGCCTCGGTGTACCGCATGGCGTGAAGGGCCTGGACGACGTGGTGCGCAACCCGATCTATTCCACTGGCGTGGGCTTGTTGATGTACGGCCTGCAGAAGCAGTCCGACGGGATCTCGTTCTCGGGCATCGGCAGCCGCGACAGCTACAGCAACGATGAGCCGCAGGCACCGTTGCTGGACCGTTTGAAGAAGTGGGTTCAAGGCAACTTCTAAAGCTTTACCGCAACACCGCAACAAAATGCAGTAGGCGAAAAAACTAGAGAATGTAAGGAGAGGGAAAATGTTCGAACTCGTAGACAACATCCCCGCAAGCCCGGTAATCAAAGTTATCGGTGTTGGCGGTGGCGGCGGCAACGCTGTCAACCACATGGTCAAGAGCAACATCGAAGGCGTCGAGTTCATCTGCGCCAACACCGATGCTCAGGCGCTGAAAAACATCGGCGCGCGTACCATCCTGCAACTGGGTACCGGCGTGACCAAAGGCCTGGGCGCCGGCGCCAACCCGGAAGTCGGCCGTCAGGCTGCGCTGGAAGATCGCGAGCGCATCGCTGAAGTGCTGGCCGGCACCAACATGGTGTTCATCACCACCGGCATGGGCGGCGGTACCGGTACCGGTGCAGCGCCGATCATCGCCGAAGTGGCCAAGGAAATGGGCATCCTGACCGTTGCGGTCGTGACCCGTCCGTTCCCGTTCGAAGGCCGCAAGCGTATGCAGATCGCCGACGAAGGCATCCGCATGCTCTCCGAAAGCGTCGACTCGCTGATCACCATTCCCAACGAGAAGCTGCTGACCATCCTCGGTAAAGACGCAAGCCTGCTGTCGGCTTTCGCCAAGGCTGACGATGTACTGGCCGGTGCCGTTCGCGGTATCTCCGACATCATCAAGCGTCCGGGCATGATCAACGTCGACTTCGCCGACGTACGCACCGTGATGAGCGAAATGGGCATGGCGATGATGGGCACTGGCTGCGCCAGCGGTCCGAACCGTGCACGTGAAGCCACCGAAGCGGCCATCCGCAACCCGCTGCTGGAAGACGTGAACCTGCAAGGCGCACGCGGCATCCTGGTGAACATCACCGCCGGTCCTGACCTGTCCCTGGGTGAGTACTCCGACGTGGGTTCGATCATCGAAGCCTTCGCTTCCGAGCACGCGATGGTCAAGGTCGGTACCGTTATCGATCCGGACATGCGCGACGAGCTGCACGTGACTGTGGTTGCCACTGGTCTGGGCGCGAAAATCGAGAAGCCTGTGAAGGTCATCGACAACACCGTTCACACCACCATGGCTTCCGCTCCGGTGCAACAACAGGCCCCTGCGCGTCAGGAACAACCTGCTGTGAACTACCGTGACCTGGACCGTCCGACCGTCATGCGCAACCAGGCTCAGGCCGGTGCTGCGACTGCCGCGAAGATGAATCCGCAAGATGACCTGGACTACCTGGACATCCCGGCTTTCCTGCGTCGTCAGGCTGATTGATGGAATGTATCAGGGCTATGAAGGTGATTGGTGTTCAGCAAAGGCTCGGTCTGCTATTATCGCCAGCCTTTGTTGATACCAGTTCGCAATTTGCGCTGAAGCGGCCCAAGCCATGATTAAACAACGCACACTGAAAAATATTATCCGTGCCACAGGTGTAGGCCTGCACTCCGGGGAGAAGGTCTACCTGACCCTCAAGCCTGCGCCTGTCGACACTGGCATTGTGTTTTGTCGCGCTGACCTCGACCCTGTGGTGCAGATTCCTGCCCGCGCGGAAAACGTCGGTGAAACCACTATGTCGACGACGCTGATCAACGGCGACGTCAAAGTGGACACGGTAGAGCACTTGCTCTCGGCCATGGCTGGCCTGGGCATCGATAACGCCTACGTCGAGCTCTCCGCGTCCGAAGTCCCGATCATGGACGGTAGCGCAGGACCTTTCGTATTCCTGATTCAATCGGCAGGCCTGGAAGAACAGGACGCCGCCAAGAAATTCATCCGCATCCTGCGTGAAGTGACAGTGGAAGACGGCGACAAGCGCGCCACTTTCGTCCCTTTCGACGGATTCAAGGTGAGCTTCGAGATCGATTTCGATCACCCGGTTTTCCGGGACCGCACCCAAAGTGCAAGCGTGGATTTTTCCAGCACTTCGTTCGTAAAAGAAGTCAGCCGCGCCCGTACTTTCGGTTTCATGAGTGACATCGAGTACCTGCGCAAGCACAACCTCGCACTCGGCGGCAGCGTTGAAAACGCAATCGTGGTCGATGCCGATGGCGTACTGAACGAAGACGGCCTTCGCTATGAAGACGAATTCGTGAAGCACAAGATCCTCGATGCAATTGGCGACCTGTACCTGCTGGGCAACAGCCTGATTGGTGAGTTCAAGGGCTTCAAGTCCGGCCACGCACTGAACAACCAGCTTCTGCGCAAACTGATTGAGCAGAAAGATGCCTGGGAAGTCGTGACGTTCGAAGACGCCAGCACTGCACCGATCTCTTACATGCGCCCGGTTGCGGCAGTGTAAGTAAAAAACCTCTCTAGTTTTTTGAAGGCCACCTTTGGGTGGCCTTTTTTTATGTCTGCAGGTTTTGCATTGGCTGTACCGGCCCCGGCATCAAGCCATGACAACCCGGTTCCGGCCACCTTCCTTGGCCTGATACAGCGCCCGGTCCGCCGCGAACAACAGTTGTTCCAGACTGATTTCACTCGCCACCGTCCAGGTGCTGATACCGATGCTCACCGTCATCGGCATTTCATCGCCCGCCATCCGCGGCAATTGCTCGACGGCGGCCCGCACATGCTCGGCTATCTGTTGCGCGCCGACGCTGTCGGTCTCGGCCAGGACCACAGAGAACTCTTCACCGCCATAACGCGCCACGAGATCTGCCGGGCGCCGCACATTGGCGGTAATGACCCTGGCCAGTTCACGCAGCGCCTGATCCCCGGCCTGATGGCCGTGCCGGTCGTTGAAGGCCTTGAAGTGATCGGCGTCGATCATCAGCAACGAAAGGGATTTGCCCGAGCGTTGGGCGCGAAACCACTCGTGCCGCAACGACTGATCAAGCATGCGCCGGTTGGCGACGCCGGTCAGCGCATCGGTGGCGGCCAGTTGCGCCAGTTCTCGTTCGGCCCGTTGCCGCAGGCGCAGCTCCCGGGCCAGCAGCCAGGTCAGCCATAGGAGGCCGAGGCAGAGCACGCCAGTGGCGCCGCTGATCAGAATTGCCGTGCGTTTCCATGCGCCGAACACTTCCTCACTTGATAGCGCAACGATCACTGTCAGTGGCAGGTTGCCGACCTGGGAGTAGGTGTACAGCCGCTGCTGGTGATCCATGCTCGAAATGCTGTTGAAACTGCCATTGCCGCTGCGGTCGCGCAGAATCCGTATCACATTGGGACGGGCGGCGAAGCTCTTGCCGATCGAGTCGCTCTGCAGATATGGCTTCTGGGCCAGCAGGATGCCGTCGTTGTTGATGATGTTCAGGGTGCTGTCGACGCCGATGTCGAGGCTGTTGAACAACTGGTCGAAGTAATCGAGCTTCATTGACGCCACCGCTACGCCCAGGAATTCACCAGTGTCCGAGGAAATGCGCCGGCTGAAACTGATGCGCCACTGGTTGGCGTCGTCGCAATCGCAACGGGGTTTGAACGGGCGGCTGATGAACATGCCGGCGTCGCGGTTGAAGGCGTGGGCGAGGAAGTAGTCGCGGTCGGCAAAATTGCCCGGCAGCGGTTCGACCCGCGAGGAATCGGCGATGACCTCGCCGTGTTTGTCGAGCAGCAGGATGTCGCCCTTGAAGCGCGCGGTGGTGGAGCGGTCGAACAGCGCCAGGTGACGGATCTGCGGCGACACGTTTTTCAGGTCGTCGCGCTGGGCGGCGGCGATCAGCCCTTGCAGCGTCAGGTCGTACAGTTCGACGGTACGCAGCACGTCGGCGTCGATCAGTTGGGCGATGGTCGTGGCGCTGCGAGTCGCCGACTCCTGAGCATTGGCGTGCTCGCGAATCAGCAGAAAAGTCACGATGCACACAATCGCGAACACGCTCAGCAGACTGCCGAGAATCAGCAGCAGCTCGGGACGTCCGGTCTTGCCCGCAGCGGGTGGGGTACGGCTCGCGATCATGGTTGGGTTATCGGTTGAAGAGTCTTATAAGCGTAGTTGTACAAACGTCGCTGCCGCACACGCAAGAAAAAGGCCAGCGCATAAGGCTGGCCTTTCAACTGTAGCGCCGATCTTAGAAGACGTTGATCGGGTAGTCGATGATCACTCGGTATTCATCTGTGTCGGTGTCCAGCGCGCCGTAACCGTTGCCGCCGCGGTTGGTGGCCCACTGCAGTCGTACCGCCAGGTCTTTGGCCTGGCCGCTCTGCACCACGTACTTGAGGTCGATGTCGCGTTCCCAGTGCTTGGCGTTGCGGCCTTCGGCGCTGTACCACGAGGCGTAGCCCTTGCTGTCCGGGTCGACTTTGGTCAGGTCCAGCGTACCGCGCGAGTAAGACACCGCCGAGGTCAGGCCCGGCAGGCCGACGCCTGCGAAGTCGTAGGCGTACTTAAGTTTCCACGAGCGCTCGTTCGGGCCGTTGAAGTCCGAGTATTGCTGGGAGTTGTCGAGGTAGATGCTGTCGCCCTGGCTGATGTAGTCGAACGGCGTGTTGCCGTTGACCCGCTGGTACGCGGCGGTGACGCTGTGGCTGCCGATGCCGACGGTGAAATGCAGGCTGTAGGTGTTGTTGTCGATGTTGCCCAGCAGCGCGTCGCCGGTGTCCTGGGTGTGATAGAAGTGCAGGCCCGGGTTGAGGGTCACCAGATCGTTCAGCGCCCAGGTGTAGTCGAGGTCGTAGTAGTACTGGTTCCAGATGTCCTTCAGCTCGGCGGCGTACAGGTTGCTGGTCAGGCCTTCGATGCCGCTCCAGGACACACCGGCCCAGTTCAGGTGCTGGCTTTTATCGCCCTCGGCGAGGGTGCCGTACGAGGTGCCGATGCGTTTGTGGCCGCTCTGGTTGTACGGCTTGGTGAAGCTGGCCTGGCCACCTTCGATCATCCAGCCGTCGAAGCTGTGGTTGGTCACGCTGACGCCACGGAAGGTCTGCGGCAGCATGCGGCTTTCACCGCCGGCGATCACCGGGTTGGTGAGGAACAGGTCACCGGCCTTCAGTTCGGTATCGAACGCGCGCATTTTCAGCGTGCCGCCCGCCGTGGAGAACGAGCCCGGCGCTTTACCGTTGCCATCGCTGACCGGCAGGATGCTGGAGTTGTCCGTGCCGCCACCGCCGTCGAGTTTCAGCCCGAGCATGGCGTGGGCATCGATGCCGAAGCCGACCGTGCCTTCGGTGTAACCCGACTGGAATTTGCCGAGGAAACCCTGGCCCCACTCGATGTTGTCGTCCGCTTTCTGCAAGCGGTTGCGATTCATGTAGTAGTTGCGGGCGTTGAGATTGAGGCTCGAACCTTCGACGAAACCTTCCTTTTCGGGTTCGGCGGCGTGGGCGGTGGGGGCAATCGTTGCGGCGATTGCAATGAACAGCGGGGTAAAGCGGACTGGGTAACGCACTTGCGGTAAAGCTCCTTGGGTCAACTGACACTTCAATGTCTTGAGGTGCGGGATGTTTCTAATTGTAAGAGACGAACTGGACCGCTTTCACACCACAACGAAAAAAGGCCACTGAACATCAGTGGCCTGGAAGGACGACGGTTGAACGGGAAGAGCCAAACAACCGCGTCGAGGGAAACTGTGCTGTGCGTGACTCAGCTGTCTTTCTCGGCTGCCTGAGCCTGGGAAGTTGCGGCCTGAGGGGCTTGTGTGGCGTCTTGGGCCTTGGCCATCACTTCTGCCTGATGCTGTTCGAATGCGTGAGCGCGAGCGGCATTCTGCGCTACAAACGACTGCGATTCTTCAGCCATCGCCATCGGCGACAGGATCAATGAGGACAAAACGAAAGCGCTGGCAATACCCATACTGTTGGACATCTTGAAAACCTTCTTGCTTGGCAAGTGCTGTTTGGTGCGGGCAAAGATAAGGTCGCCGGGCACCGGGAAACAGCGTGATTTTCATAAATGACTGTTACAGCAAAAGCAAAAGTCACCCCCTCACCCCGGCCCTCTCCCCCAAGGGGGCGAGGGGGAAAGGGAGCCGATTGGGGACTTTTCAAAGCCTGAGTTCGGCGCGGTGGTTCAGGTCGATGTAACTCGAAACGACAACTCGGTCAGTCCCCTCTCCCTCCGGGAGAGGGTTAGGGTGAGGGGCTTTCAGACCGGAAGGTGAATACCAAAAGTGTTCATCCCCCGGTCACTGCGCACAAACACATCCCCCCCATGCATCAGCGCAATCGCCTTGACGATCGCCAGCCCCAGGCCGTGGTTGTTGCCACTGTTACTGCGCGATGCATCGACCCGGTAGAAGCGCTCGAACAGCCGTGGCAAATGCTCGCTGGCAATCGGCGCACCGGGGTTGGCCACGCCGATGCTGACCTGATGTTCCTCGACCGTGATCTGCACTTCGATCACCTGTCCCGGCGCGGTGTGCTGCACCGCGTTGCTCAGCAGATTGATCAACGCCCGGCGCAGATGGGCGATCTCGATCTGCACCTGAGCGTCGCCACTCACATGGACCTGGACCTGTGCATCTTCGAGGATGAAATCGAGGTATTCGAGGGTGGTCGCCACTTCGTCGGCCAGCGACGTGGAGGTCAGTTTGGTGGCCTTGCTGCCCTGATCGGCGCTGGCCAGAAACAGCATGTCATTGATGATCGAGCGCAGGCGTTCCAGCTCTTCGAGGTTGGATTGCAGCACTTCGAAATAATGCTCGGCGGAGCGCCCGCGAGTGAGGGCGACCTGGGTCTGGCCGATCAGATTGGTCAGCGGCGAGCGCAGTTCATGGGCCACGTCGGCGTTGAACGATTCCAGCCGTGAATACGCCTGTTCGACCCGCTCCAGCGTCGAGTTGAACGAGTCGACAAACTGTTCCAGCTCCGGCGGCAGCGGCGACAGACGCAAGCGCCCGGCCCGCAGCGGCGGCGCCAGGCGTTGGGCCTCGTGGGAGAGTTTGATCAGCGGCTTGAGGCCGATTCGCGCCACCCAGTAACCCAGCGCCGAAGCCAGCAGCACGCCGACAATCGCCAGGCCGATCAAGGCGATCAGCAAGTTGTGTTGAGTCTGGTGAAACGTCTCGGTGTCGATGCCGATCATGAAGCGCAGAGGCGGGCGTTGATCCTTGGCCGGGAACTGGCTGACCAGCACTTTCAACGGGTAGGGCTGACCCGGCAATTGCAGGTCACGCATGCCCAGCGGGCCATTGGCGAATTCGCGAATCTGCGGGGTGAAATCGCCGTACTCGTACTGCGGATCGCCGCTGCTGATCCAGAAACTGATGCGCTTGTCTTCTTCGCCGAGCAGCTTGAGTTTGCTGTTGATCTTGACCCAATGCTCGGGCGTGCCGTAACGGCCGACGGTGGATTCGAGCACGCTGTAGCGCGCATCCAGCTCGGCTTCCGGTAAAAGCCCCAAGCCCTTGTCCACTTGCTGATAGAGCGCGCCGCCAATCAACAGAAACACCAGCAGCGCCACCAGCGTGAACATGCCGCTCAAGCGCAAAGCGATGGAGTTACTGGACACCACGGCTCTCCAGCACATAACCCATGCCACGGATGGTGTGCAGCAGCTTCTCGTCAAACGGCCCGTCGAGCTTGGCCCGCAGGCGCTTGATCGCGACTTCGACCACGTTGGCATCGCTGTCGAAATTGATGTCCCAGACCATTTCCGCAATCGCGGTTTTCGACAGGATCTCGCCCTGACGCCGGGCCAGTACGCTGAGCAGCGAAAACTCTTTCGCCGTCAGATCCAGCCGGGTGCCGGCGCGGGTGGCCTTGCGACTGATCAGATCGATCCACAGGTCGGCGATGCTCACTTGCACCGGTTCATGGCCGCCACTGCGGCGGGTCAGCGCTTGCAGGCGCGCCACCAGTTCGAGGAAGGAAAACGGTTTGCCGAGGTAATCGTCGGCGCCGTCGCGCAGGCCCCGGATCCGGTCTTCGACCCGTTCGCGGGCGGTGAGCATGATCACCGGCGTCTGCTTGCGCGCACGCAAGGCGCGCAGCACGCCAAAGCCATCGAGGCCCGGCAGCATGACGTCGAGGACGATCACCGCGTAGTCGCTTTCCAGCGCCAGGTGCAGGCCCTCGATGCCGTCGCGGGCCAGATCCACGGTGTAGCCCTGTTCCGTCAGGCCGCGGTGCAGATAGTCCGCGGTTTTCTCTTCGTCTTCGATAATCAGGACGCGCATGACCCGCCTCAGTCTGTCGTTGCCAGCGCCGCAACGGGCGCCGGTTTGGGCTTGTGGAACAGCCGCTCAAGCCACAAGTATATGACCGGCGTGGTGAACAGCGTCAGCATCTGGCTCACCAGCAAGCCACCCACCACGGCGATCCCCAGCGGCTGACGCAGTTCGGCGCCGGTGCCGTAGCCGAGCATCAGCGGCAGGGCGCCGAGCAGGGCGGCGAGGGTGGTCATGATGATCGGCCGGAACCGCGTCAGGCAGGCTTCGAAAATCGCATCCTGGGGTGCCAGTCCACGATGACGCTGGGCTTCGAGAGCGAAGTCGATCATCAGGATGCCGTTCTTCTTGACGATACCGATCAACAACACCAGCCCGATCAGCGCCATGATCGAAAAGTCCTGGCCGCAGATCCACAGCATGATCACCGCACCCAGACCTGCCGCCGGCAAGGTCGAGATGATCGTCAGCGGATGGACAAAGCTCTCGTAGAGCACACCGAGAATGATGTACACCGCCACCAGCGCCGCGAGAATCAGCCATCGCTGACTCTTCAGCGAACTCTGGAACGCCTGGGCCGCACCCTGGAAGTTGCCGCTGATCGCGGTCGGCATGCCGATCTCGGCCTTGGCCTGGTTGAGCAGGATCACCGCATCGCCCAACGCCACGCCGGGCGCCAGGTTGAACGACAGGTTGGCGGCCGGGAACATGCCGTCGTGGGCGATCGACAGCGGGCCGATGGTCGGTGCATCGAATCGGGCCAGCGCCGACAGCGGCACCATTTCCCCGCTCAGCGGTGAGCGCAGGTAGAAGTAGTTGAGGCTTTCGGCCTTGCCGCGCTGCGCGGTGTCCAGCTCCAGGATCACGTTGTACTGGTTGACCTGGGTCTGGAACTCATTGATTTGCCGTTGCCCGAACGCGTCGTACAGCGCCTCGTCGACATCACTCGCCGTCAGGCCGAAACGCGCGGCGGCGCTGCGGTCGATGCTGATATGAGTGATGCTGCCGCCCAGTTGCAGGTCGTTGGAAATGTCGCGGAACGCCGGGATGCTGCGCAGTTTTTCCGTGAGCTTCTGGGTCCAGGTGGCGAGGGTCGGCCCGTCGTTGCTCTTGAGCACATATTGATACTGCGCACGGCTCGGGCCGGAGCTGAGGTTGATGTCCTGACCGGCGCGCAGATACAGCACGATGCCGGGGACTTTCATCAGCTGCGGACGGATGCGGTCGATGAACTGGCTGGCCGAGACATCGCGGTCACCGCGTTTTTTCAGGGCGATCCAGAAGCGGCCGTTGGCGATGGTCTGGTTGCTGCCGGACACGCCCACCGAATGGGAAAACGCCTGCACGGCGGGATCGGCGGCGACGATTTCCGCCATCGCCAGGTGCTTTTTCACCATGTCGCTGTAGGAGATGTCCGCCGCGGCTTCCGTCGTACCGAGGACGAAACCAGTGTCCTGCACCGGGAAGAACCCTTTGGGGATAAAGATGTAGCCGCCGATGGCCAGCGCAACCGAGATACCGAATACGCCGATCATCAGTTTCTGGTGGGCGAGGGCGCGACGCAGGCCTTTTTCGTACCAGCCGAGCAGGCGTTCGCTGAAGCCCGGTTTGTCATGGGCGTGATGCACCGGTTTGCGCATGAACAGCGCGGCCAGCGTCGGCGCCAGGGTCAGCGACACCACCACGGAAATCATGATGGTCGAGGTGGCCGTCAGTGCAAACTCCTTGAACAAACGCCCGACCACACCGCCCATGAACAGCAACGGAATGAACGCCGCCACCAGCGAGAAACTGATCGAGACCACGGTGAAACCGATCTCGCCGGCACCCTTGACCGCCGCTTCGCGCATGCTGTCGCCGGCCTCCAGATGGCGGTGAATGTTTTCCACCACCACGATCGCATCGTCGACCACGAAGCCTACCGCCACGACGATGGCCACCAGCGTCAGGTTGTTCAGGCTGAAACCGAGCAGATACATCAAGGCGAAACTGGCGGTCAGCGACACGCCGAGCACCGCCGACACAATCATCGTCGCCGACAACTGACGCAGGAACAGCGCCATCACCGCCACCACCAGCAGGATCGCGATCAGCAGGGTGATTTCCACTTCATGCAGGGAGGCGCGAATGGTCTGGGTACGGTCGATCAGCACCTTGACCTGCACCGAGGCCGGCAACATGGCTTCGAGGCCGGGCAGGGCGGCCTGGATGCGGTCCACGGTCTCGACGATGTTGGCCCCCGGCTGGCGGGATATCACCAGGTTCACCCCCGGTTGATCGCCGGCCCAGGCTTGCACGTAGGCATCTTCTGAACCGTTGACGACTTTGGCGACATCCTTGAGGTGAACCGGGGCGCCATCCTTGTAGGAAACGATGAGCTGGCTGTATTCCTCGGGGTGGAACAGTTGGTCGTTGGTCGACAGCGTGGAAATGCTCGACTCGCCGTATAACGCACCTTTGGCAAGGTTGAGGCTGGTCTGCTGGATCGCCAGACGAATGTCGGCGAGGGTCAGGCCGATGGCCGCCAGTTTGTCCGCCGAGGCCTGCACGCGAATCGCCGGACGTTGCTGACCGGTGATGTTGATCTGGCCTACGCCGTCGATCTGACTGATCTGACGGGCCAGCAGGGTTTCCACCAGGTCACTGAGTTCGGTGCCGGGCATCTGCGTGGAACTGACGCTGAGGATCAGCACCGGGCTGTCGGCCGGGTTGACCTTCTTCCAGGTCGGCAGGGTCGGCATGTCTTTCGGCAGTTTGCCGGCGGCGGTGTTGATCGCGGCCTGCACTTCCTGGGCGGCGGTGTCGATGCTCTTGTCGAGGGTGAATTGCAGGGTCAGCAGGCTGGAGCCCAGCGCACTGCTGGAGGTCATCTGGGTCATGCCGGGGATGGCGCTGAATTGTACCTCCAGGGGCGTGGCCACGGACGAGGCCATGGTGTCCGGGCTGGCGCCGGGCAATTGTGCGGAGACCTGAATGGTCGGAAATTCCGCTTCCGGCAACGGCGCAATCGGCAGGCGCGGGAAGGCAATCACCCCCACCAGCACCAGCGCGATGGTCAGCAGAATCGTCGCCACCGGGTGATCGATGCACCAGGTCGAAACGCCTTTGTGCTGCTTCATGGCTTGGGCTCCGCTTGCACCACCTGCGGCGGCTCGGTCATGACCTGCACGGTCGAACCGGGTTTGAGCCGTGACTGGCCATCACTGACCAATACGTCGCCGGGGTTCACACCCTTGATGATGTCCTGGCCGCTGCCCTGATAAACCATCTGCACCTGCACGGCTTCAACCTTGTCGCCGTTGACCCGATACACGAAGTGTTGATCCAGCCCACGCTGTACGACGGTGGGCGGAACCACCAGCGCATCTTTATCCAGTGCCGTCTGAATCTTTACCGTCACCAGCAGGCCGGGCCAGAGCTTCTGGTTGGGGTTGTCGAACTCGGCCTTGGCGCGGATGGTGCCGGTGTTGGCGTTGATCTGGTTGTCGATCAGGGTCAGGTGACCTTCGCCGAGCAGGTTGCCGGTTTCGCCATCGGTGTCGGCGCCGATGTAGGCCTTGACCTGGGCGCGCTGCGGATCGCTGATCAGGCCCTGAAGGGTCGGCAGCATTTGCTGGGGCAGAGAGAACTCGACGGCGATCGGGTCGATCTGGGTCACGGTGAACAGACCCTGGGTGTCGGTCATGCGCAGGAAGTTGCCTTCGTCGACCGTGCGAATGCCGACGCGACCGGTGACCGGGGAGCGAATCTGGGTGTAGGAAAGCTGCACCTGTGCCGCGTCAATCGAGGCCTGATTGCCCTGGGCGGTGGCCTTGAGCTGGTTGACCAGTGCCTGTTGCTGATCGTAGGTCTGCTTGGAGACACCGTCGTCGACGCTGAGCAGTTTGTAGCGCTTGAGGTTGACCAGCGCCACTTGCAGTTGCGCCTGGCTTTCGCCCAGTTGCGCCCGGGCCTGATCGAGGCTGGCGCGGATCGAGCGGTCGTCGATGGTGGCGAGCAGGTCGCCCTGTTTGACCAGTTGACCCTCTTTGACCAGCAGTTTGGTGAGGATGCCGTCGATCTGCGGACGTACCACCACGCTGTGCAGCGAGAGGACCGAGCCGATGCCGCTGGTGTAGCGGGGGACGTCTTTTTCGCTGACGGCGACGACCCTGACCGGGATCGCAGTCGGGGCGGCGAGTTTGGCCGGTGCGGGTTTTATCGCATACCACAGGCCGGCGGCTGCGAGGGCGATCAGCAGGGTGGCGAGCAGGGCCTTTTTCTTCTGGATTTGCATGCTTGTGGGGCGCCAGGGGGACGGGGTTTGGGCAGGTTGGTTCTTTATAAACTTGTTTGGGGGTCAGGAGGGTGACGGCTAGCTGACGGCGCTGTCAGTTTCGGCTTTGGCTTGGCGGCCTTTGGGCCGACCATGCTGTTTTGGGTTTGGGTGTATATCCGTTTCTTCGGGTGTTGCGGCTGGCGGTTCCGCTCTTACAGCGGCTCACTTTTCCAAACGCCGAAAAGTAAGCAAAAGGCTTGGCCCCTGCGTTCGGCGCCTCGCTGTGGCTCGGCGTTCCTTCGTTCCGGGATTCATCCGGGGCATCGCCTACGGTTTGCTTCGCTGCACCTCCTCTCGATGTGTTTGGCTTCGCCAAACGGTCGCTGCGCTCCCACCCCGGATAAATCCCTCCACTCAGCCTTCCGATGGGGCCGGCACGTCAAAAGCGGTACTCGAGCTAACGCTCATCGTGTTGAGTGGTGAAGAGCGTAGTGCGGTGCTGCTCAAAACTGGAGTTCAGCTCGGTGATTCAGGTCGGTGTATTACGTATAAACAACACGGTCAGTCCCCTCTCCCTCTGGGAGAGGGCTAGGGTGAGGGCAGCTCTTGAAGTTGTTTAAATTTCAACAACAACTCCGGATCCTTCCCACAACGTTTTCAGGTTGTCCGTCGGAAGCACGCTCTCTAGTCTTTGGCTGTCGCTGCCAATTCAGCGAACAGGTGTGGAAACCTGATTTCAAGTAGTTGCAAAGCATCTCCCCGTAATCGTTGCCGATGTCTTCTTTCGTCTGCAAACTGCGTCGCGGCGGCTGTGCGCAGGCAGACTTCGGTCTGGCCGGTTGCCTACTTATCGGTTTTCCACCCTGCGTACAGCTGCCACCTTTTGTCGTGTGGAAACGACAAAGGATGGCTCCATAGCCAAGTAGGAGTTTTTCATGGACAAACTGATACCCGATCCACCCCTCGAATCCCCCACCCTTCTCGAAGAAGCCATGCGCGCCGAAGACCTCGCCCGCAACCGCGAAGCCATCAAACGCGCTCTCGACTATTACCTTTGCCCCAACCCCTCCAAGCCGCGCCCGAGCACAATGTTCATGGTCACTCCCAATATCGACACCGAAAGCCTGTTGGCCAATGCCTGCGAATCCCTGGCCTCGGCCAGTACCATCGCCAGCAATTTCGCCAATGAACTCACGGGCCCGCAGCGCAGTACGGCGTTGGGAATCCAGCAGATCATCATGCTGGCGGAGCTGGCGGTGAACAGGGCGCTGGATCGGGTTGATCCGCAGGCGTGATCCGTTAGTCGAGCAGTCCCAAAAAGGGACCGGTCGTACCCTTTTTGGGACTCTTTAAAGTCCTCGCGCACAGGTATACTGCGCGCCTTCGCGGCTCATCCACCGGGCCGGACTTTTTGCTTTCCGGAGCTTTCATGACTTCTCCAATCGACAACGCTGTGAGCGATGTCCCGGCAGAGCTGGCCGAGGCCGGTGAGACCAAGCCGACCATTCCTGCGTTCAAGTTTCCGTTCAAGCCAGGTGAACTGGCCGCCGCCAAAGCCGCCAAGCAGCCGCAATTCAAGGGCAAGGACGGTGACCGTCACGCCAGGACCCCGGGTGTGGCGCCGTCGGGCACTCGTCGTTCGATGGGCAAGCGCTGATTCACTTCCCTCCTGCAGCCATCGTCTGTGATTTTCGGTCACAGTGATGGCTAATTGCTCAGTTCCTGAGCCAGATCAACGTTTAACCGATTAGTGCGCTTAGAGTCAGCAGCCCTGCCGACTCTTTCCAATAAAACGAGCGCGCTTTCCATGAAGATCAATCTCCCGGTGACCGAGCGCAATGTCGATGTTGCGCCGGATGCGAACATTCTCTCGACCACCGATCTGACCAGCGCGATCACCTACGCCAACGACGACTTCATCAAGATCAGCGGTTACAGCCGTGACGAGCTGCTGGGTACGCCGCATAACCTGTTGCGTCATCCGGACATGCCGGCGCAGGCGTTTGCCCATATGTGGCAGACGCTCAAGCGCGGGCGATCGTGGATGGGGCTGGTGAAGAATCGTTGCAAGAACGGTGATCACTACTGGGTCAGTGCCTATGTCACGCCGGTCACGCAGAACGGTGCGGCGGTGGAGTTTCAGTCGGTACGCACGCGGCCGGATGCGCGGCAGATCGCGGCGGCGGAACGGGCCTACGCGCAGTTGCGTGGCGAGCGGGTGCCGCGTTGGCAGCGGCTGCCGGTGTCGGGCTTGCGGGCACGGATCATGGCGTTGACCAGTTCGGTGCTGGCGGTAGTGCTGGGGATTGAAGCCTGGTTGCGGCCGGAGTCCATGGGCATCGAAGCCGCTGCGCTGGTGGCTGGCAGCGGCGCCTGTGCTCTGGGCGTGAGCTGGTTGTTGCGTCCGCTGGAGCGGCTGACCGAACGCGCGAAACAGATTGCCGACAACCCGTTGAGTCAGGGCATTTATACCGGGCGGCGGGATCAGTTCGGGCAGATCGAGTTTGCCTTGCAGATGCTCGAGGCCCAGGTCGGCGCGGTGGTCGGGCGGATCGGCGATGCCTCGCAACGGCTGGCCGGGCATGCGGCGCAACTGGTGGATCATCTGCACAGCAGTCATACCAGCACGTTGGCGCAGCAGGCGGAAACTGATCAGGTGGCGGCGGCGATTCATCAGATGGCGGCCAGTGTCGCCGAGGTGGCCAGCCATGCGCAGCAGGCGTCGGTGGCGGCCGATATGGCGGGGACGGAAACCCGAGAAGGTCATCTGCTGGTTGGCGAGAGTCGCAGCGCGGTGTTGCGGCTGGCTGAGGAGTTGGGCCGGGCGACCGAGGTGATTCATCAGCTCGAAGGCCACAGCAGCGAGATTTCCGGGGTGCTGGAGGTGATCCGCAGCATCGCCGAGCAGACGAATCTGCTGGCGCTCAACGCCGCGATCGAAGCGGCGCGGGCCGGGGATGCCGGACGCGGGTTTGCGGTGGTGGCCGATGAGGTGCGGGGTCTGGCCCAGCGCACCCAGCAGTCGACCAACGAGATTCAGCGGATGATCAGCACTCTGCAAAATGGTGCACGGGATGCGGTGCTGGTGATGCAGCAGAGCAGCGAGCATGTGGATAACAGCGTCGAACAGGCGCAACGCGCGGCCCGGGCGCTGGACGGGATCAGCGGGCGCGTCGAACAGATCACCGAGATGAGCCTGCAGATTGCCGCCGCAGTCGAGGAGCAGAGCGCGGTGAGCGAGGACATCAACCGCAACATCGTCAGTATTCGCACGGCGTGTGAACTGACGGTGGATGAAGGGCGCCAGAGCCAGCTCAACTCACAGGATGTGGCGGGGCTGGCGGGGGATTTGCGTTCGCTGGCGCGGGAGTTCTGGGGGCGGCGGCAGGTTCGGGATTGAGGCTGCTTTCTCCGGCCCAATCGCTAGCAGGCTAGCTCCCACATTTGAAATGCGTTTCCCTGTGGGAGCTAGCCTGCTAGCGATTGGGCCATCAAATCAAGCCGCTCTTAATGAAATGAACGCGTAAGTCTGCGGCGGTTCGGTCACCACCTGTGCCCCGGCCGCCAGCACTTGTCCGGCGACATCATCACCGGAGAGGTGAAACAGCCATTCGCTGGAAACTTCGCTCAATGGCTGCGCCGTGACCTGATCGATCACCGAGGAAAACGCGCCCATGTCCGGCAGGTATGCAGTAAAACCGTCGCCTTTTAGCGCGGTGGTGCGGATGCCGAGCAAGCCGCAAATCGCATCCTTGATCCGGATGTCGTCGCGATCGGCCTGACGGGAGCGCTGGATCAATGTCACCAGTTCCTGATCCACCAGTTCGCCACCGACGATCAGCTCCGGTCCCTGTTCCCACGATTCCGGCGGGCAGTCCTTGGCGGCAGGGTTCAGCGCAATATGCGGATTGATTTCGGCAGGATAGATGCGGCACACCAGCGGCCGGCGCTCGTAGATGCGGCACAGCTTGTCTTCGTCAAGATTCCGGCAGGGGCCGACGTTGTAGGCGGCGAAGGTGATCGCCACATGAGCGTCGGACGTTCCGCTGCGCACCACCGCCGAACGACGCTGCGCATGCTCACGCTGTTGCGCCGGCAAACCCAGGCCGTTGGCGAGAAAGGCCTCCACCAGCACGATCACCTGACCGCCGTCGGCCGCCCACATGCGGGCTTCGGCCAGGGTCAGGGGTACATGGTGATCGGTGCAGCATTTGCCGCAACCTACGCAGGAAAAGGTCGTATTCATTGGGCGGGCAATCTTCAATCAGGGTTTGAGTCGGCGACATAAAGCCGCCGTACATGCCCGGAGTGAAGCAAGTTGTGCGCCATTCGCTCAGGGTTTGGCGGTCGGGCGGATCGAGTCCCATTCGGTGACGTACGCGGTTTTCGACTTCTTGTTGTACAGGCACAGCTCGGTGCCTTGCTGGCCCTTCATGTGTTTTTGCGGGTACTGGCCTTGCAGCAACAGCGCGGTGTAGCCGACGCGGTCATCGAATTGCGCGGTGTTGCCGACCGGTTTGGCGTCTTTCAGGCCGCTGGCCTTGGTGCAACTGGCGAGCACGGTTTTGTCGTAGGCGGCCCAGGCGTCGGGGCTGGAAGCGTGGGCAAACGGGGCGATGAGACAAAGTATGGAGAGGGCGAGGCGTTTCATGGTTCGGGCATCCTTGGAGGTTGATCGCCAGGGTTTGAGTATGCCGCAGGATTTTAGTTTGTCAGTCCGGCACCAATTCCCGGCGGACCGCATACATTCCAGACTTTTCGTACAGCCGTCGCGCCCGCAAGTTGTCCTCCAGCACCTTCAGATCGACAAAGCCCTCGCGCCGATCCTGAAAAGCCTTGAACGCATGCAGAAGTAACGCCCGACCGAGTCCGCGACCTTGCGCCCGGGGATGCACCACCAGATTCTTGATATAGGAACTGGTCCAGCATTGCGCCACACCGATGACGCCGTCGGCATCGCTGGCGATGAAACACAGCGCCGGATCGTATTCGGCGTCCGTTTCATATTGTTGCTGCCAGACGTCCAGTGCCGGCACCCGCCCGCCGCCTTCGCGGTAACCGATTTGCATCAGTTCATGCACGGCGGCCGCCCGTTCAACGCTGTAGGTGGTGAGTTCGATGCCGTTCGGCCACTCGATGGCCGGCACGTCCTGGCTCAGGTCGCGCCGCATCAGAAAGCAGAATGTCTCGCTCAAGGCTCAGTAACCCTGGGCGGCGACGTGTTTGGCCGCTTCGATCAGGCAGTGGGTCAGCTCCGGCGAGGAGAACTTGGTCAACACGCCGTTGGCGCCGGCGAGGCGGGCCTTCTCGCTGTTCATCGCGCTGTCCAGCGACGTGTGCAGCAGCACGTAGAGGTGAGCGAAGTCCGGGGTTTCGCGCAGGGTTCGGGTGAAGGCGTAGCCGTCCATCTCGGACATTTCGATGTCGGAGACGATCAGGTTGATCTGCTGCGCGGTGCCTTGCAGGTCCAGCAGGCAGTCGATGGCTTCCTTGGCGCTGCGGGCGGTGTGGCATTGCAGGCCGAGGTTGCGCAGGGTGTGAACCGATTGCTGCAACGCCACCTGGCTGTCGTCGACCACCAGGATCCGCGCGTTGCCCAACACTTCGGCGTCTTCCATGCTCAGCTCGGTCGGGGCCATGTCGATCTGCGCCGGGGCGATACCATGAATGACTTTTTCGATGTCCAGCACTTGCACCAGCGTACCGTCCACCGAGGTTACGCCGGTGATGTAGGCGCGGGAGCCGCCGGAGCCGAACGGCGGCGGTTTGATGTCGGTGGTCAGGCAATGCACGATTTTGCTCACCGCCTGCACATGCAGGCCCTGTTTCGAACGGCTGACGTCGGTGACGATCAGGCAGCCGCCGTTCGGGTCCTCCAGCGGGCGCTCTCCGATGGCGCGGCTCAGGTCGATCACCGACAGCGAAGCGCCGCGCAGGGTGGCGATGCCTTTGACGTGCGGGTGCGACTCCGGCAGCTTGGTCAGCGGCGGGCAGGGGATGATTTCACTGACCTTCAGCAGGTTGATCGCCATCAGCTTGCCGCTGCGCAAGGTAAACAGCAGAAGCGAAAGTGAATCTGCGCGGGCTTTGTTGGAAGACATAAAAACCTTCTGTGGAAAAAGGTGGTGGGCGAGGGTGGAAATCGCCAGAAACTATTGATGCCGGGTTATCGGCGTCAAAAGGTTGGGCTTTAGGTTAGTTGTCGGGTGGCGTCGAGATCCAGAGCCCCTCACCCCAGCCCTCTCCCGGAGGGAGAGGGGGCCGACCGAGGTGTCTTGCGTCTTACATCGACCTGACCCACTGAGTCGATTATGGATTCAGTAAAGATCGTTCACGTCGGCGGACTTCTGCAATATTCCCCAATCAGTCCCCTCTCCCACTGGGAGAGGGCTAGGGTGAGGGTGTGCTTTTAGCCCTTCATCCCCAACCGCTTGGCCAGCCGCCCCAGGTTCGCCCGGTCCAGCCCCAGTTCGCGGGCGGCGCTGGCCCAGTTGTCCTGATTGTGCTCGAGTGCTGAAGTGATCAACTGCCGCTGATATTGCTCGGTGGCTGCGCGCAGATCTCCGAAAATCAATGGCATCGCAACGACAGCACTGGCCGGTGACGGCGAGTTATCCACAACCTCGCGCGGCAGATCGAGATCCATCGCGCTCAAGCTGAGAATCTTGGGCCGCACCTTGCAGTTGCCCAGTGCCTTTAGCGCGCTGCGCCCGATCAGGTGTTCCAGTTCCCGCACGTTGCCCGGCCAGGTGTAGGCCAGCAGCGCTTCCTGGGCATCGCTGCTCAGGCGCAGGCTGTTGAGGCCCATGCGCGAGCGATTCTGCTCCAGAAAATAGCCGCTGAGCAGCAACACATCGCGACCCCGTTCACGCAGCGCCGGCACCTGCAACGGGTACACACTCAGGCGATGGTAGAAGTCGGCGCGGTAGCGGCCGCTGCGCACTTCTTCGGCCAGATCGCGGTTGGTTGCGGCGATCAGGCGCACATCGACCTGATGCTCCTTGTCCGACCCCAGACGCTGCAACTGGCCGCTCTGCAAAACCCGCAACAACTTGGCCTGGACGGTCAGCGACAACTCGCCGACCTCATCGAGAAACAGCGTGCCGCCGTTGGCCAGTTCGAACTTGCCGCGCCGGTCGCTGGTGGCACCGGTGAAAGCACCGCGTACGTGGCCGAACAGTTCGCTTTCCACCAGCGTATCCGGCAGGGCCGCGCAGTTGAGGCTGATGATCGGTTTGTCGGCGCGCTGGGAGGCGGCATGGATCGCCTGGGCCACCAGTTCCTTGCCGACCCCGGTTTCCCCGGTGATCAGCACGGTCAGGTCGCTTCCGCCCACCAGATTGATTTCTTCCACCAGCCGTTTGTGGGCCTTGCTCTGGCCGATCATTTCGCGGTTCTGCTGGCCGCTGGCCTGGCGATAGACCTCGGCGCGCTGGTGTTCGTCCTCGGCGCGAGTCGCCAGACGTTCGATGCGTTCGGCGGCGTTGACCGTGGCCGAGGCGAGGCTGGCGAAGGCTTGCAGCGCGTCGAGTTCGATGGGTTCGAAACGCTCGGGATCAAGGGCGTCCAGGGTAATCAGGCCCCAGAGTTTTTCATCGACGAACAGCGGGCAACCGAGGCAGTCGTGGACTTCGAGGTGATCGTCGAGGCCGTCGACCAATCCGTCATAAGGATCGGGCAGATCGCTGTCGGCGGCGAAACGGGTCGGCCCTTCGCCGGCCAGCAGCACTTCAAAGCGCGGATGTTCGCTGACCTTGAAGCGGCGACCGAGGGTATCGGTGCTCAAACCGTCGACAGCCAGCGGCACCAGCCATTCACCGTCGAGGCGCAACAGGGCGGCGGCGTCGCAGGGAAGCAGGGCGCGCATGGCTTCGAGCAGTCGTCGGTAGCGTTCGCCTTCAGGCAATTCGCGGGACAGGTCGGAAACCAGCGGGAGCAGGGCGGTAAGCAGTGATTTGGCGGACATAGGCTTGTAGTCAAAGAGACGCGTTGTAGTCGAAGCGACTATAGAGGTGCTTGTGTCGATCTGACTACATAAATTTCAACTTATTGATTTATATAGAAAAAATACTTGGCACGATTACTGGAATACATAAGGCACTTTTAGAGAAAGCTCAGGAGTCACCCTTATGCTTAGCGTCCAGGATCGTGCCATCGTCAAATCCACTGTGCCTCTGCTGGAAAGCGGCGGTGAAGCGCTGATCACCCACTTCTACCGCATGATGCTCTCCGAGTACCCGGAAGTCCGCCCGCTGTTCAACCAGGCTCACCAGGCCAGCGGTGACCAGCCTCGCGCGCTGGCCAACGGTGTATTGATGTACGCCCGTCACATCGATCAACTCGACCAGTTGGGCGATCTGGTGGCGAAGATCATCAACAAACACGTGGCGTTGCAGATTCTGCCGGAGCACTACCCGATCGTCGGCACCTGCCTGCTGCGCGCCATTTCCGAAGTGCTGGGCGATGAAATTGCCACGCCGGAAGTGATGAGTGCCTGGGGTGCCGCTTATGGCCAGTTGGCCGAGATCCTGATCGGTGCCGAAACCGCGATCTATGACCAGAAGGAACAGGCCGTCGGCGGCTGGCGCGGGGCGCGGGAGTTCATCGTCGCGGCCAAGGTCGAGGAGAGCGCGGAAATCATTTCGTTCTACTTCGAGCCGGCGGACAAAGGCCCGATTCTCGCGGCCGAGCCAGGTCAGTACATCGGCATGAAGCTGATCCTCGATGGCGAAGAAATCCGCCGCAATTACTCGCTCTCGGCCCTGGCCAACAAAGGTCAGTACCGCATCAGCGTCAAGCGCGAACCGGGTGGCCGCGCCTCCAATCACTTGCACGATCAATTGCACGTCGGCGCCAGCATCCAGCTGTTTCCGCCATCGGGCGAGTTCACCCTGACTGCCAGCGACAAACCGCTGGTGCTGATCAGTGGCGGTGTGGGCATCACGCCAACCCTGGCGATGCTGGAAGCGGCGCTGGAAACCGAGCGTCCGGTGCATTTCATTCACTGCGCGCGCAATGGCAGCGTGCATGCGTTCCGTGACTGGATCGATGGTCTGGCCGAGCGCCATCCGCAGCTCAAGCGCTTCTATTGCTACGCCGAAGATGACGGCGTGAGCCCGGCGGCGGACAAGGTCGGGCTGTTGAGCCAGGAACAACTGGGCGAGTGGCTGCCGGCGCAGCGTGATGTTGACGCCTACTTCCTCGGGCCGAAAGGCTTCATGGGGGCGATCAAGCGTCATCTGAAGGCGCTGGGTGTGCCGGAGAAGCAGAGCCGGTATGAGTTCTTCGGGCCGGCGGCGGCTCTGGAATAAGCCTTAAGACCGAGTCGTCTGTATCGCGGGCAAGCCCGCTCCCACAGGGGTTGGTGTCGTTCACAGATTGTGTATACGACGCCAATCCCTGTGGGAGCTGGCTTGCCAGCGATTGGCCGTTACACGGTCCTGATTCTTAAATTCTGTTTAAAGGTTAATCGTTTCTTAACCGGTTTATCGTTTATTCCCCGATGCTGATGATAGGCGCTCGTTCGTTTACATGATCAGGATCGCCCCCATGTCGCACATCGCCTCTTCCCGTCGTTTCAGCCTGGCCGCGTTGGGCCTGTCGGTTGCCTTGCTGTCCAGTCCGTTTGCCTTTGCCGAATCCGCGTTGATCCAGCCGCAGACCCTGATCGTCGATCAGAGCCTGCCCCAGGCCCAGCGTGATGCAATGGAACTGGCGGCGCGGCGTTACGGCAGTTTCTGGAACACGGGCGAAGAGGCGCTGGCCACGGCGGCCCTGTCGCCGCAGTTTGTCGACAAGACTCCGCCGGAAGGCCGGGTGCAAGGGCCGACCGGGCCGCTGCTGGCGTCGAAGTTCTTTCGCACGGCGGTGCCGGACCTGAGCTGCGAGATCGAGCAAATGATCGTCGCCGGTGATCGCGTGGTGGTGCATCTGCACTTTCGCGGGCAATTCACCGGTACGTTCAAGGCTCTCAAAGGGCAGGGCCAGCGTGTAGACTTCCGGGCAACCGATATCTATCAGATCGACAACGGTCGCATTGCGGCCAATTGGCATATCGAAGACAACATCAGCCTGATGGCGCAACTGCAAGCGCAGCCGCCGGCCAGCTGAACCATGGACATGAAAGGGAAACGCGATGAGCGAGGAAACGATTCGATTGGGACGTGAACGGCGCTATCTGGTGTTGCTGGGCGTCATCTGCCTGGCGCTGATCGGTGGCGCGCTGTACATGCAGATCGTGCTGGGCGAGGCGCCATGCCCGCTGTGCATCCTGCAGCGTTACGCACTGCTGCTGATCGCGCTGTTCGCGTTCATCGGCGCGGCCATGCGCACCCGCCGCAGCATCACCGTGTTCGAGGTGCTGGTGGTGATTTGCGCGATTGCCGGAGCCGGCGTCGCCGGGCATCACGTGTACACCCAGTTCTACCCGGCGGTGAGTTGCGGCATCGATGTGCTGCAACCGATCGTCGATGACCTGCCGCTGGCGAAGATCTTCCCGCTGGGCTTCCAGGTCGACGGTTTCTGCTCGACGCCGTACCCGCCGATCCTCGGTCTGTCGCTGGCGCAATGGGCACTGGTGGCCTTCGTGCTGGTGGTGATCCTGGTGCCGCTGCTGACCTCGCGCAACCGAAAAGCATTGCGCTGAATCAACTTTTCGGCCCCTGCGCCGATAACACAAACGCCTCGATTTGCAGTGACGCAAATCGGGGCGTTTTGCATTTCAGGGTCTTTGTGAAAACGTCGTGACGAACGGCAAGGGACGGTGCGACAGGTGTGCGACATGTTGTCACACACGCCATGTCGCAGTGGCTTTCGCAGGCCCGGATTGGAGTGTTGTTACAAAAAAGGATTGGTCTGTTTCAGGGTTTTTCGGCTTTGGGACGCTGGTGCCGGAACAGGCAGTTTTAACAACCTGTGGCAATTGGCCAAAGCCCTTGGGTTATCGGGGTTTAAGCGCTTCACGGTGTCGGAAAAAGTCTTCGGAACTGTCTGATCCGAGCCAGGTACACCTACATTTTTTGGTGTTTTTGTTGAGAATCGATTTCGATAACATGCGGAACTTTTGCAAAAACGGTGATGGATTGTTGCTCTGAGCGATAAAAATTATTTCGGGATAAGACATGGTGTATAGGGCGCTACCTATCTACAATCGCCCGCACTGAATTCCCGGCACTGTTCAGCCTTTATAAGGAACTGAGCAGGAAGTCGGGTGTCGAGGGGCCGAAAGGCTTGCGAGACACCCAGGTGTCGGTGCCTTCCAACTTTCCGCACCAAATGGAATTGGTCTTTAACAAGGCCTTTGACCACGAATTCGAATAAGAACTGACCGCTGTCCCAGGATTTGTCGAGCGTCTGACGCGCGACGGGCGGCCCTTATTCAATCCAAAGAAAATGCCAACCCTTGGCAGGGTGAAGTGTTGGCGATCAAAACCCAACTGCATTGCGCAAGCTGCTTTAGAGGTCGTGAGATGAGTAAAAACAGGTACCCCAGATTACTAGGCCTAGTGCCGCTGCTCGGCACGTTGTTGCTGGGAGGCTGCAACATGACCTTGCTCAATCCAACGGGCCAGGTCGGCCTGGAACAGCGCAACCTGATCATCACCGCTACGCTGCTGATGCTGTTGGTTGTTGTGCCGGTCATCGTCATGACCTTCCTGTTCGCCTGGAAGTACCGCGCCTCCAACAAGAACGCCGTCTACACCCCGAAATGGTCGCACTCGACCAAGATCGAAGTGGCAGTCTGGACCATTCCGGTCCTGATCATCATTGCCCTGGGTTACATCACCTACAAGTCGACCCACTCGCTGGATCCGTATCGTCCGATCGAGTCCGACGTCAAGCCAGTGACCATCGAAGTGGTCGCGCTGGACTGGAAGTGGCTGTTCATCTACCCGGAACAAGGCATCGCCACGGTCAACAAGATCGTGTTCCCGGCGCACACGCCAGTTAACTTCCGGATCACTTCGGACGCGGTGATGAACTCGTTCTTCATCCCGGGCCTGGGCGGCCAGATCTACGCGATGGCGGGCATGACTACCAAGCTGCACCTGATCGCTGACCGCAACGCTGAAATGGACGGTATCTCCGCCAACTACAGCGGCGCTGGTTTCACCGGTATGAAATTCAAAGCGATCGCAACTTCTCAGGAAGATTTCGACGCCTGGGTAAGTGAAGTCAAAAAGGCACCTAAACAGCTTGAACAAGCTGAATACGCAGCCCTTGCCAAGCCAAGCCAGAACAATCCAGTCGAGCTCTACTCCTCGGTCACGCCGAACCTGTTCCAGACCATCGTCGACAAGTACGAAGGCATGAAACCGGGCAAGCCGCTGAAGCACGAGAAGAAAGAGAAAGAAGTGGCGGCAACGGATATGGACTCGAATTCGCATTCAGCTGCCGGGGCAGAGGAGTAAACGATGTTTGGTAAATTAAGTTGGGAAGCGATCCCTTTCCACGAGCCGATCGTGATGGTCACCATCTCGATGATCGCGCTCGGTGGTCTGGCGTTGTTCGCTGCAATCACCTACTTCAAGAAGTGGACTTACTTGTGGACCGAGTGGCTGACGTCGGTCGACCACAAGAAAATCGGCGTGATGTACATCATCGTTGCCATGGTCATGCTGCTGCGTGGCTTTGCCGACGCCATCATGATGCGTACCCAGCTGGCCATGGCCACCGAGGGTTCGCCTGGCTACCTGCCACCTGAACACTATGACCAGATCTTCACCGCTCACGGTGTGATCATGATCATCTTCATGGCGATGCCATTCTTCACCGGCCTGATGAACCTTGCAGTGCCGCTGCAGATCGGCGCCCGTGACGTTGCGTTCCCGTTCCTGAACTCCCTGAGCTTCTGGCTGCTGGTGTCCGGCGTCGTGCTGATCAACCTGTCCCTGGGCGTCGGCGAATTCGCCAAGACCGGCTGGGTAGCGTATCCACCGTTGTCGGGTCTGCAATACAGCCCTGGCGTGGGGATGGACTACTACATCTGGGCGCTACAGCTATCGGGTCTGGGTACAACGTTAACCGGGGTTAACTTCCTCGCGACCGTGCTGAAAATGCGTACCCCTGGCATGAAACTGATGGACATGCCGATCTTCACCTGGACCTGCACCTGGGCAAACGTTCTGATCGTGGCTTCGTTCCCGATCCTGACCGCTACCCTGGCACTGCTGACTCTTGACCGTTACATGGATTTCCACATTTTCACCAATGAACTTGGTGGCAATCCAATGATGTACGTCAACCTGTTCTGGGCATGGGGCCACCCTGAGGTTTACATCCTGATCCTGCCGGCCTTCGGCATCTTCTCGGAAGTGATCTCGGCCTTCACCGGCAAGAAACTGTTCGGCCACCACTCGATGATCTACGCTTCGGGCGCGATCTCGGTACTGGGCTTCATGGTTTGGCTGCACCACTTCTTCACCATGGGTTCGGGTGCCAGCGTCAACGCCTTCTTCGGTCTGGCGACGATGCTGATTTCCATCCCGACGGGTGTGAAACTGTTCAACTGGCTGTTCACCATCTACCAGGGCCGTCTGCGCTTCACCAGCCAGGTTCTGTGGACCCTGGGCTTCATGGTGACCTTCGCCATCGGCGGCATGACCGGCGTACTGCTGGCCATCCCGGGTGCTGACTTCGTTCTGCACAACAGCCTGTTCGTGATCGCGCACTTCCACAACGTGATCATCGGCGGCGCGGTATTCGGCTACATCGCAGGCTTCGGCTTCTACTTCCCGAAAGCGTTCGGCTTCAAGCTGCACGAAGGCTGGGGTAAAGCAGCGTTCTGGTTCTGGATCTCGGGCTTCTTCGTCGCGTTCATGCCGCTCTATGCACTGGGCTTCATGGGCATGACCCGTCGTCTGAACGCCACCACCAACCCTGAGTGGGTACCGTACCTGTACGTTGCCATGTTCGGTGCGGTGATGATCGCTGTCGGTATCGCTTGCCAGCTGATCCAGCTGTACGTTTCGGTACGTGACCGCAACAAGCCGGAAAACATGTGCGAACACGGTGACCCGTGGAATGCCCATACCCTGGAATGGTCGACCTCGTCGCCACCTCCGTTCTACAACTTCGCTGTGCTGCCTAAGGCTGACTGCATCGACCCGTTCACCGAAGCCAAGGAAAACGGTACTGCGTACCAGACTCCGGCCAAGTACGAGCCGATCCACATGCCGAACAACACCGCCACTGGCGTGGTGATGGGCGCACTGCTGACCGTATTCGGTTTCGCGATGATCTGGCACATCTGGTGGTTGGCGATCGCCAGCCTGGCCGGCACTGTCATCTACTTCGTGATCCACGCTGCACGTGACGACCAGGGCTACATGGTTCCGGTTGAAACGATCGAGCGCATCGAAGCCGAGCAGCACAAGCGTCTGGTAGCGGCCGGGAAGATCCCTGCTTCCGCGACCCGTGTTGAAACCAAGTTGGAACAGGCTTAAACAATGTCGAACTTAGTGACCAATGCTGGACACGCCCATGGCCACGACCATGGGCACGATGACCATCACCACGACTCGGGCGAGATGACCGTATACGGTTTCTGGCTCTACCTGATGACCGACTGCATTCTGTTTGCGTCGATCTTCGCGGTGTACGCGGTACTGGTAAACAACGTCGCCGGTGGCCCGTCGGGCCACGACATCTTCGAACTGCCATACGTGCTGGGCGAAACCGCTCTGCTGTTGTTCAGTTCGATCACCTACGGCTTCGCCATGCTGGCGTTGTACAAAGGTAAAAAGCAGCAGGTTCTGGGCTGGTTGTTCATGACCTTCCTGCTCGGCGCAGGCTTCATCGCCATGGAGATCAACGAGTTCCACCTGCTGATCTCCGAGGGCTTCGGTCCTAGCCGTTCGGGCTTCCTGTCGGCGTTCTTCACCCTGGTCGGTACCCACGGTCTGCACGTATCCGCGGGTCTGATCTGGATGGGCATCATGATGTACCAGGTCAACAAGCACGGCCTGACGGCGACCAACAAGACCCGTCTGAGCTGCCTGAGCCTGTTCTGGCACTTCCTGGACGTGGTGTGGATCTGCGTATTCACCGTTGTTTACCTGATGGGGACCCTGTAATGGCTAATGCACACTCCCATGACAGCCATGATGCTGGCCACGGCAGCGTAAAGTCGTACGCCATCGGCTTCATCCTGTCGGTGATCCTGACCGTGATCCCGTTCGGCCTGGTGATGTTCCCGACCCTGCCGAAGTCCACCACGCTGGCAATCGTCCTGCTGTTCGCGGTAATCCAGGTGATCGTTCACCTGTATTACTTCCTGCACCTGGACCGCTCCGTGGCCCAGCGTAACAACGTGATCGCGTTCGTCTTTACGGCCATCGTGATCCTGCTGCTGGTCGGCCTGTCGCTGTGGATCATGTTCAGCATCCACACGTTCATGATGGCGAAGTGAGGTAGACCCGATGTCGCTCAAGCACTTTATCCAAATCACCAAACCGGGGATCATTTTCGGTAACGTGCTTTCTGTGGCAGGCGGGTTCTTCCTGGCCTCGAAAGGGCATGTGGATCTGGCGGTGTTCCTGGCCGCCATGATCGGCACTTCCCTGGTCGTGGCCTCCGGTTGCGTGTTCAACAACTGCATCGACCGCGACATCGACCTGAAGATGGAACGCACCAAAAACCGGGTGCTGGTCCAGGGCCTTATCTCCCTGAAACTGGCCCTGGTCTATGCGACCGTCCTGGGTGTCGCCGGCGTTGCGTTGCTGTACAAGGTGGCCAACCCGTTGGCTGCCCTGTTCGCCGTGATCGGCTTCATCATCTACGTCGGCTTCTACAGCCTGTACCTCAAGCGCAAGTCGGTTCACGGCACGCTGGTGGGCAGTCTGTCGGGCGCCATGCCGCCGGTGATCGGTTACGTGGCCGTGACCAACAGCTTTGACATGGCAGCGCTGACCCTGCTGGTGATGTTCAGCTTGTGGCAGATGCCGCATTCCTACGCCATCGCGATCTTCCGCTTCAACGATTACCTGGCCGCATCGATTCCGGTGCTGCCAGTGAAGCGCGGAATCCAGGTGGCCAAGAAGCACATCCTGTTCTACATCCTGGCGTTCCTCGTGGCGACCCTGATGCTGACCTTCAGCGGCTACGCCGGCATGAGCTACCTCGCCGTCGCCGCGGCCATGGGCATGTACTGGCTGTACATGGCCTGGACCGGCTACAAGGCGGTGGATGACACGGTCTGGGCACGCAAGCTGTTCGTGTTCTCGATCTTCACCATCACCGCGTTGAGCGTCATGATGTCCCTGGACTTCAAGGTGCCGACCGAGCTGCTGCTGACGTACGCGCCGTAAGGTTCGAACGTTGTACGAAAAACCCCGTTCATCGAGAGATGAGCGGGGTTTTTTGTTGAGGATTGTTTATCCGAAGAGAAAGGTGTTTATTGTTCGTCTATAGGCAATTTGCTTATAGTTTTTTGTATGAGAACAATATTCTTTGAAACCACACTGTTCACCGCAAACCTGGGTCATTACCTCACGGACGACGAATATCGTGAGCTACAGACCTACATGCAGAGCAATCCGCATGCGGGCGATGTCATGCCTCGAACCGGTGGCTTCCGAAAACTGCGTTGGGCGGATGCTCATCGTGGCAAAGGCAGACGAGGCGGCTTGCGAGTTATCTATTATTGGCTTATGAATGATGGCCAGTTTTGGATGTTTGCGATTTATGACAAAGATGAGCTTGAGAATTTGACCGCCGATCAAGAGAGGGCGCTCAAGGGAGCCATAGAAAAAGAGTTGAAAACACGAGGTACCCCATGAAAAAACGCGACCTGTTTGCAGAATTAATGCAGGGCGTTGATGAGATGGCGGCTCAACGCGAAGGAAAAATCACGCTACGTAATACGACGCTTGAGGACAAACCAGCTCCCGAAGTCGGTGCTCAGGAAATCGTAGCGCTACGGGAAAAACTGCACATGTCACAGGCCGTTTTTGCCAGAAGAATCAGGACAAGTCCAAGCACCCTTAGAAACTGGGAGCAGGAGAAATCAAAGCCCAACGCTCAGGCTGCCTTGCTGATCCGTTTGGTGGAAAAATTCCCTGATATGGTCGAGCGATTGAGCGCTGTTTAAAGTCGTTTCCAAGTCTGCGTAAAGCCCTGCACGTTTAATGTCGTGCGGGGCTTTTTTGTACAAGCACCCACAGGTTGCGGTGTTTCGGCAAAAGCCCTAGATTTGGATCCAACCCTGTCAGTTATGGCGCCATGCACTGCTCGGCGCTCGACTGTCGTAACCTGCAATTCTTCACGCATCGATCAAGAGGCTGGGCGAAATGACTGAGAGGATGACCTGCGACGAACGCTTCATTGCCCTGGCAAAAGAGCTGAATTACGACATCAATGGCGAGAACACGGTGGGCGGCAATTACGCGCCGCTGGTGCGCCATCACGATGAGCTGTACATCAGTGGCATGGTGCCGCGCACCGAGGGCAAGATCCAGTATCCCGGCCGGGTCGGTCTGGAGCTGACGCTCAAGGATGCGCAAGCCGCCGCGAGCATCAGCGCCATGCGTTGCCTGGCGTTCATCGTCGATGCGGTCGGTTCGCTGGACAAGGTCAGGGCGTTGTTGCGGGTCACGGTCTATGTGAAGTCGACACCGGACTTTGTCGACCTGAGTGAAGTGGCCAACGGCGCATCCGACGTTTTCAGTTATGTGCTGGGGGATGCCGGTCGCCATACCCGCACCACCGTCGGCGTCTATCAGTTGCCGAAAAACGCGGCCATCGAAGTCGACATGATCGCAGCGGTACATCCGTCGGCGTAATCGCTGAACGCCGAACAGCAAAAAGCCCCGCCTGAGATTCAGAGCGGGGCTTTTTCGTCAGCGCTGCGCTTACTGGGCGGCGATGCTGTAACCGTCGAACGCGGTTTGCTGTTGCAGGGCGGTGATGATGTTCTTGCGGTTGATCGCGTGTTCGGTGCCGGCGTTGTCGACGAAGGTCTCGCCTTCGATTTCTGCTTCTTCGCCTTCACCGACGAAGGTGAAACCGAGGAATTCCAGCGCCTCACGATCCACGCTCAGGCGCGAACGCGGCGTGCGCATTGGCAGGGTCACGCTGATGCCGTCCTTGCTGATGCTGAATACTTCGACGTCTTTCTTGGCGCGTGCGGCTTTGCTCTTGCCGCCGCTCGGGTTGCTGATCGCCTGATGGGTCTGGTTCAGCACCTTGAGGGCCAGGCCGTAGACGATTTCCTGGAACGCCGGATCGTCCTTGAAGCTGGACAGGATGCGGCTGATCGGGAACTTGCTGCTCAGGTCTTCGAGGGCTGCGATGTCGGCCGCCTCGGCGTCCTTCAGGCGCTTGAGCTGGCCCATCAGCTCGTAGGCCTGATCGTCATCGAAGCGATCATGGGCCTGACGGATCGCGGCACGCAGCTCGCGGATCTGCTCACTCTCGCGGGTCGACTGGAACGCGTCGAGCACCATCTCGCTGATGATCTTCGCTTGTGGAATGTGTTGTGAAAGATTGATGGAGTTTTCGTATTCCGCTTTGGACGACAGGGTGACTACGGATTCAGCGGTGTTGAAATCGGACATTGAAATTTCACTACTTTTTAACTTGGGATAAGACGAGAAAGCATGGGGGGCTTTTTCAGGCCGACTAATTTAGGGGAGCGGGGCAGTGTTGTCACGGAGCAACGGCCCGATGGAGTTGATTATTTGCCAGGCGTATTCAGGTTCATCGAACGGACGATCCATTGTTCGGCGTTCTGTTGATCCACCGGCAGCGAGAAGCGAAAGGTCGCGCCCCGTCCTGCGACATCGAGCAACTGGATCTCGCGCCCGTGCAACTGCAGGATCCGGTGCACGATCCGCAGGCCCAGTCCGCCGTCGCGTCGCGCGCCGCCGATATTGAACGGACGCAGGAACAAGCCCTCACGCAACTCGGCGGCGATGCCGGGGCCGGTGTCGCTGACGGTGATTTCAACCAGTGCACCCCGGGGTTTCAGGCCGAGTTCGATTTCGCCCCCCGGCGGCGTATGGCGCAAGGCGTTATCGAACAGGTTGGTCAGCACCCGTTCGATCAGCCCGAGGTCAGCGCAGACGGTCGGCAGATTGGCACTGAAACTGGCCTTGAGTTCGACATTCCGGGCTTCGGCGCCGAGTTCGAATTTCTGGAAGATGTCCTGGACCAGATCGGTCAGGGAAAATTGCTCCAGCACAGGCTGCACGAAGCCATGTTCAAGGCGCACCAGCTCCAGCAGCGATTGCGCGAGTCCGCCGACCTTGCGGCTCTGATCCAGGGCGATCCCCAGATAGCGGCGGCGTTCCTCCGGAGACAGGGTGGCGTCCTTGAGTGACAGGGTTTCCAGGTAACCATGCAGCGAAGCCAGCGGTGTGCGCAGGTCATGGGAAATGTTCGCCACCAGTTCCCGGCGTTCCTGATCCTGACGGGTCAAAGAGCGCCACTGTTCACCGAGGCGGTTTTGCATTTGCCGGAACGCTGCGTCGAGTACGGCGATTTCGTCCGGGTCGGCAGACTTGTCCACAGGCGTCGGCGCGATTGGCAGCGATTGCGGTGCGCCGTCGATGTCGAATTGGCTCACGGTTTCGGTCAGCCGACGCAATGGCCGGGTGATCAGATTGAATGCCGTCAGACCGGCAATCAGGCACAGGAACGCCACCAGACCGATGGACAGCAACGCCGTATTCAACGCTGCACTGGTGGCGCCGCGTTCGGCGAAACGGTCGTGCGCTTCGCTGAGCAAGACCACGTAAAGGTAACCGGCCGGCTTGCCGTTGACCTGCAACGGCGCGGCGCTGAACACTTTGCGCCCGTCGACGCTGCGCGGGTCGTCGCCAAGGATCGGCAGCGGTTGATCATTGAGCAGTCGTCGAATCGGTTGCAGGTCGACAGTCTGCCGACGCAGGCGTCCTTCCGGCGCCGCGTTGCCAACGATCCGGCCTTCGGTGTCGAGCAGGTACACCTCGACACTCGGGTTGACCAGCATCAACTGGCTGAACAGTTCGCGCACCGCGCCGGGCACCAGGCCGTTGCTGTCCATCAGCACCGTGTCGTGGGCGATGTGCTGCGCCAGATCCCGGGACAGACCCTGCACCACCTCCAGCTCATGCATCTGGCTGGAGCGCACCTGCAACCACGCCGATGTGCCGCAGCACGCCAGCAGCAACACGGCGAACACCAGGGACAGGCGCTGCGTCAGGGTCAGTTTCATGGTTGTTCTGTACTCGTGCCGAATTTGTAGCCACGGCCCCACACCGTGAGGATGCGCACCGGTTGTGCCGGATCGGTCTCGATCTTCGCCCGCAGGCGATTGATGTGGGTGTTGACCGTGTGTTCGTAGCCTTCGTGGCTGTAGCCCCAGACCGCGTTGAGCAGATCCATGCGCGAGAACACCTTTCCCGGCTGGCGGGCGAAGAAGTACAGCAAATCGAATTCCCGTGGGGTGAGGTCCAGGCGCTGGCCGTTCAGGGCGACGTCACGGGTGATCGGGTCGATGGTCAGGCCGTCGAGGCTCAGGCTGCCGGCGTCCATCTTCAGGTTGCGGGCCATGGCGTCTACCCGGCGCAGCAGCGCTTTCACCCGGGCCACCAGCTCCAGCATCGAAAACGGTTTGGCGAGGTAATCGTCGGCGCCCAGTTCAAGGCCAAGGATGCGGTGCAGTTCGCTGGAGCGGGCGCTGGTGATGATGATCGGTGTATAGCGGGCCATGGCCCGGGCGCGGCGGCAGATTTCCAGGCCATCGACGCCGGGCAACATGAGGTCGAGGATCAGTGCATCCCAGTGACCTTGCTGCAGCAGGCGCATGCCTTCGTCGCCGTCAGCGCTGTGGACCACCTCGAATTGTTCGTCCCGCAGATGCAGGCAAATGAGGTCGGCGATGTGCAGGTCGTCCTCGACCACCAGGACGCGTTTGGTCTGTTCCATGAAGCTCAATCCTTCGGCGCAATGTGCGCATTGTGCGGGTTTTCCTCGGGGCGAGTTATCACGAATTGTTTAACTTCCCGTGAGGATTTGGCGATCAACCCAAGCCTAGGCTGTGTTCCACGACAGGCATCTGGAATTTTGGGAGACGGCCATGTTTTCACGGCGACAGATTCTCGCAACGGGCGGCGGGCTGGGGCTTGCAGCGTTACTGGCGGGTGTATTGCCAAAGTTATCCACGGGCTCTGCGCTGGTCGGCGAGGCGTTTGCCGACGAAGCGTTTGAAGTGACCCACAGCGACAGTGAATGGCATGCACTGCTGACAGACGAGCAATTCGACGTGCTGCGCAAGGAAGGCACCGAACGGGCCTACAGCAGTCCCCTGAACAACGAGCATCGGGCCGGCACCTTTGCCTGTGCCGGCTGCGATCTGGCGCTGTTTTCGTCGGACACCAAGTTCGACAGCCGCACCGGCTGGCCGAGTTTCTGGGCGCCGCTGGAGCACGCTGTGGCCACCCGCCAGGACCGGTCCTTCGGCATGACCCGGGAGGAAGTTCACTGCCGGCGTTGCGGCGGTCACCTCGGCCATGTGTTCGACGACGGACCCAAACCCACCGGTCTGCGGTACTGCATGAACGGTCTGGCCATGACCTTCAAACCCGTGGCGGTCTGAGTCATGGCCCGCCTGCAATCTTCACTCACTACAGGACGACACCATGTGGCTCTTGGTTCTCGCTTATCTCGGCGGTGTGCTGACGATCGTCAGCCCGTGCATCCTGCCGGTTCTGCCTTTTGTCTTCGCTCGCACCGGGCAGCCGTTTATCAAGAGTGGCTTGCCGCTGTTGGCCGGGATGGCACTGACCTTCGCCCTCGTCGCGACACTGGCGGCGGTGGGCGGCGGCTGGGTGGTGCAAGTCAATCAGTACGGTCGCTGGCTCGCGTTGCTGTTCGTTGCACTGTTCGGGCTGACCTTGCTGCTGCCGCGTCTGGCCGAGCGTCTGACCCGGCCGCTGGTGTCCGCCGGCAGTCGCCTGTCGGAGGCCGCCGGCCAGGACAATCGTCCGCGTCCCGGCGCGTCGTTTCTGATCGGTGTCGCCACCGGGCTGCTCTGGGCACCGTGCGCCGGGCCAATCCTCGGCTTGATTCTGACCGGTGCCGCGCTGCAAGGGGCAAGCATCGCCACTACGCTGTTGTTGCTCGCTTACGCGGCGGGCGCGGCTACGTCGCTGGCCGCGGCGCTGCTGCTGGGCGGTAAGGTTTTCGCGCTGATGAAGCGCTCGATCGGCAGCGGCGAGTGGATCCGCCGCGGGCTCGGCGCTGCGATGCTGGCCGGTGTGGCCGCCATTGCGCTGGGCCTCGACACCGGGATTCTGGCGCGGGTGTCGACGGCTTCCACCGGAGGTCTGGAGCAGGCACTGGTCGGCAAGCTCTCGGGCAAATCCCCTCAGGGCAACGGCACGATGTTGGCGCAGATTCCCGCAGCGGATGACGCGGCGAACGGCAGCATGATGGCTGCTGGCGGTGCGATGAAAATGGCCGCCAAGACACCAGGCTCGCTGCCGGTCGAAGGTCAGCTGCCGCCCCTCGATGGCGCGGTGCAATGGCTGAACTCCGCGCCTCTGGATGCACAGGCATTGAAGGGCAAAGTGGTGCTGGTGGATTTCTGGACCTACTCCTGCATCAACTGCCTGCGCACCTTGCCTTACGTCAAAGCCTGGGCCGAGAAGTACAAAGATCAGGGCCTGGTGGTGATCGGTGTGCATGCCCCGGAATTTGCCTTCGAACGTGATGTAGGCAACGTCACCAAAGCCATGAAGGAACTGGGCATCAACTACCCGGTAGCCATCGATAACGACTATAAGATCTGGCGCGCTTTCAACAATGAATACTGGCCGGCGCATTACTTTGCCGACGCCCAGGGGCGCATTCGTTACCACCACTTTGGCGAAGGGGACTACGCCGAATCGGAGCGGGTCATCCAGCAACTACTGCGTGAGGCCGGTGCGAAAACTGTTGCCAACGGTCTGATCAATGCCGATGCCCAGGGCGTGCAGCTGGCGCCGGACATGAATCAGGTGCTGTCGCCGGAAACCTACGTCGGCTACCAGCGTGCGGAACATTTCGTACCGGAAACCAGCCTTGTGCCTGACAAGGTGGCGGCTTACACGGCGCCGACCAACCTGGCTCTGAATGACTGGAGTCTCGGTGGCCAATGGGCAGTCGGTGCCGAGCGCGCCACCGCCAGCGCGCCGGCCAGCCGCATCGTCTATCGCTTCCACGCCCGTGACCTGCATCTGGTGCTGGGGCCGGGAACGGACGGCAAACCGGTGCGCTTCAGAGTGACCATCGACGGTCAGGCGCCGGGCGATGCCCACGGTGTCGACGTGGCGCCGGACGGCAGTGGTCGGGTCACCGAGCAGCGCTTGTATCAATTGGTGCGGCAAAACGATGGGGTTAAGGACCGAACCTTCAGCATCGAGTTTCTCGATCCGGGCGTGTCGGCCTACGCCTTTACCTTCGGCTGATCAGGAGTGCGTGACATGAAAACTCGAATTATCTGGCGTCGTCTGTTGTTGGGCGTCGCGGCGGCCGGAGTGATCGGACAGTGCTCGGCGTTTTCCTTCGGCGCCGAGGAAGGCGTGGCGATTCCTCCGCCAGCTCTTGATGAGAGCACCCAGGCGCACAGCGAGACGGCAGTCTTCGCCGGCGGCTGTTTCTGGGGTGTGCAGGGTGTTTTCCAGCATGTCAAAGGTGTGCAGAAAGCCGTCTCCGGATACGCCGGTGGCGCGGCCAACACGGCGGAATATGAACGGGTCAGCGAGGGCGACACAGGCCATGCCGAGTCGGTACAAGTCACTTTCGATCCGACCCAGGTCAGCTACGGCAGCCTGTTGCAGATCTACTTCTCGGTGGCCCACAACCCGACAGAACTCAACCGTCAGGGGCCGGACAGCGGCACCCAATATCGCTCGGCGCTGTTCCCGGTCAATGCCGATCAGCAACGGGTGGCCCAGGCCTATATCGCTCAACTCGATGCGACGCATGCCTACAGCAAACCCATCGTGACCAAACTGGAAAGCTACAACGGCTTCTATCCGGCGGAGGACTATCACCAGGACTTCCTCACTGAACATCCGACCTATCCGTACATCGTGATCAATGATCTGCCGAAAGTGGCGCAGTTGAAGCAGCTGTTCGCCAAGCGTTATCAGGAGAAACCGGTGCTGGTGAAAAACGGGTCGTGATCACCGGTTATGCAAGGGTTATTGTGCGGTCACTGGCGACTGTCGGGCGGCGAGGGCTCGCAGTGCCCAGTAGAGCTTCAGCGAGCGGGTGCTGATCAGGCCGCACATGAACCCCGATACCGTGGACTTGAGCAGCAGCATGTCGGGGGAAGCGGCCAGCTCCGGATTTACGGCATCCTGATAGCCGAAGTAATAGTTCGCGAAAAAGAACATCAGGAACATGATCAGGATTTTCACGGTGCCCGGCATGATCAACCCCGTCGCGGTATCGTCGAGTGCCACGCCCTTGCGGGAAAAAACCAGCCAGGCCGAGAGGCTGCCCAGCAACAGCGCGCCAAACCAACTGCCAAGGAACAGGACCGGGTCGATCGTCAAGTTCACGGAGTACAGCGACCACGCAAGAAACGCCGGCGGTGTGATGAGCATCGAAAGACGGCTTTCACGGCGGGGAGAAAAAGCCTTGATGCCGAAATAAACCACAAGCAGAAAAAACACGTAGGCCCGAATCGGGGTGTTTTGCAGAATCGTGAGCATCGCGCAGCATCCATGCTGGAAAAGAGGAAGTTGGATAATAGTCGGGGCCGCTGTAAGCGTCGGTTTTTTGTTGACCCCAGGCAGATCAAGTTTTCCCCCATGTCCGCATCGCAAACTCGACGAAACGCCGCAGCTTCGGCAGCCGATAACGATCCTGTGCATAAAGCAGATGCAAAGGACGGCTCGGTGGCTGGTAGTCGGGCATCACCGTCATCAGTCTGCCGTCGCGCAGATCCTGTTCCACCAAGGCATCGGGCAGCATCACGATGCCCATGCCGGTACGCGCCGCCTGGTGCAAGCCTGCCGAGGTGTTCATCAGCATCGGCCCGCTGACATCGACCATGATTTCACCGTCCGGGCCGCTCAGGCGCCAGCGCTTTTCCACTGATTGCCAGTCATCGCCGGCGGGGTAGGCGAACGACAGACAATCGTGCTGTTGCAGGTCTTCAGGTGTCAGGGGCATGCCGCGCCGGGCCACGTAATCCGGAGACGCGCACACGGTCAGGGTGTAGTCGATCAGGGGGCGGGCGATCAGGTTCGATTGCTCGAAATGGCCGAGTCGGAACGCCACATCGAGACCACTTTCCAGCAGATCCGGGCGACTGTTGGTCAGCACGACATCCATCCTGACCTGCGGGTATTGCAGGGAAAACTCGCTGAGCGCCGGAGCCAGGCGTTCGACACCGAAGGTCAGCGGCGCGGTGATGCGCAACAGGCCGCGAGGCTCATCCAGCGTCTGCTCGGCGAGCCGTTCGGAGTCTTGCACCAGCCCCAGCACCTCCAGACAGCGTTGGTAATACACCGTGCCGAATTCGGTCAGCCGCTGACGGCGGGTGGTGCGTTGCAGCAGTTGTACGCCGAGGCGCTGCTCCAGTGCCCTCAGGTGATTGCCGACCATGGTCGTGGACATTTCGCACTGCAGGGCGGCGGCCGTCATGCTGCCGGTTTCCACGACCTTGACGTAGACGCTCATCGACTGGAACAGATCCATTATCAAGCCCTGCTTATAAATGATTGAAGTTTTGCCGAGTTTATCCAGCTCTGGTGGCTAACCATACTGCAAACACACCGACCTTCACTGGAGTTTGAAGTCATGACCGCCGCCCTGATGAACACGTACCAACCGTTGGCCCTGAGTTTCACCAAAGGCCTGGGCACCCGTCTGTGGGATCAGGCCGGTCGCGAGTACCTCGATGCTGTCGCGGGTGTGGCGGTGACCAATGTCGGGCATTCGCATCCGCGGATTGTTTCGGCGATCAGCGAGCAGGCGGGATTGCTGTTGCACACCTCCAACCTCTACAGCATCGACTGGCAGCAGCAACTGGCGCTCAAACTGACGCAGTTGTCGGGGATGGAGCGGGCGTTCTTCAACAACTCCGGGGCCGAGGCCAACGAAACCGCGCTGAAACTGGCGCGCCTGCATGGCTGGCGCAAGGGGATCGAGCAGCCGCTGGTGGTGGTCATGGCCAACGCCTTTCATGGCCGCACCCTGGGCACCTTGTCAGCCAGCGATGGCCCGGCGGTGCGCCTGGGATTCAACGAGTTGCCGGGGGATTTCGTCAAAGTGCCATTTGGCGATCTCGAAGCTCTGGAGCTGGTGCAGCAGCAATACGGCGAGCGGATTGTGGCGATTCTGGTGGAGCCGATCCAGGGCGAAAGCGGCGTGCAAATGGCACCGCCGGGTTACCTGAAAGCCCTGCGCGAACAGTGCAATCGCCACGGGTGGCTACTGATGCTCGACGAGATCCAGACTGGTATCGGCCGTACCGGGCAGTGGTTTGCGTTTCAGCATGAAGGCATCGTCCCTGACGTCATGACCCTCGCCAAGGGCCTGGGTAACGGTGTACCGATTGGTGCCTGCCTGGCTCGAGGCCGGGCAGCGGAACTGTTTACGCCGGGCAGCCATGGCAGCACCTTCGGTGGTAATCCGCTGGCCTGCCGGGTGGGTTGCACCGTGCTGGACATCATCGAGGAACAGGGCCTGCTGGAGAATGCCCGGGTACAAGGCGAGCGCTTGCTCAACCGCCTGCGGGCGGAACTGGCGGACAACCCGAATGTGCTGGCGATTCGTGGGCTGGGGTTGATGATCGGTATCGAACTGAAACAGCCAATCCGCGACCTGACCCTGATTGCCGCGCGGGATCACGGGTTGCTGATCAACGTCACTCGCGGCAAGACGATACGGCTGCTGCCGCCGCTGACGATTGATGAGCGGGAGGTGGGGATGATTGTCAGAGGGGTGAGCCGTTCCCTGAGCCATGTCTCATCCCTCGGTCAGTAGTGAAGTCTGCATGTAATGACGCAGATTTCGCCGTCTACGATTGCATAGACCAAGCGATGCTCCGCAGTTATCCGCCGGGACCAGAAACCGCTCATGTTGTGCTTGAGCGGCTCCGGTTTGCCCAAGCCTTCAAAAGGTTGGCGCTGGATCGCTTTGATCAAAAGATTGATTCGTTTGAGACCTGCCTTATCGTTTTGCTGAAACCATAAGTAGTCTTCCCAGCCCGTTGGCGTGAACTGGATTTTCATTCTTCGATCAGTTGCCTGACTTGTGCTTTTCCAGCGCGCATTTCGCCAATCGATTTGATCAAGCGCTCGGCATTGGCCGGAGAGCGCAGCAGATAAGCCGTTTCTTCCAGCGCGTTGTATTCGGCCAGAGACATCATCACTACAGGCTCGCCTTTTTGGCGGGTTACCAGCAGTGGGGCGCAGTCTTCATTCACGCGATCCATGGTTTCAGCCAAGTGCGCACGAGCTGTGGTGTAGTTGATAGTGTCCATGTTGTAGTCCTCGCTTGATGCAAAGAACGTACAGAAATCAGTACAGAGTGACAAGGCGATACCTACCAGTGGTTGTGTCACAGACGGGTTGTCTGCGGCGTACTGAGTATCACCGAACTCTCATCGAGACGTTTCTGAGACTTCTGTAATCTGATTCCGACGAGACTGCCATCTCCCTCGCCCTCTACGTGAGATTTTTCTAATCAGGGGTGTCCGACAAATCCGGCGCCAGCATCCTAGTCTTCGGCGCGCCGTTCGAATTGTGCTGAATGATGTCCTGGGGTTGCCCTTGTTCATTGAAAAACACCTGACCAATCCCCGCCGAATTCCATAGCCGTTCACCTGCTTCAGCATGCTCGGGAACGTACGGCACGATACGCATGCGTCGGCGTTTGGTCAGCCAGTTCAGTGGCGAGCGGGGTGAGTAGAGCCATCGGTTCAGGCGATCGAACCACTCCAGCAGTGTGGGCGGGAATTCGTTTTTGATGCCGCTGCTGGTGATCTGCCAGATGCGCGGGCCGGCCTTGCGGTGTCGGATAAGTACTTCGTAAACGAAGGAGTAATGCACATCCCCCGACAGCACCACGTAGCTGCCGGGGGTACGGGTGTGTCGGAAAATATTCAGGATCACCTGGGCCGCGCCGCGATGGGCCATCCAGTTTTCCGCGTCCACCAACAGGGGATAACCGCACCAGCTGAAGACCTTCTGCACGGTTTCGATCAGCTTCACGCCGAAGATCGGTGCCGGCGAGACGATGATCGCCGACGGATGATCGAGCAATTCCTGTTGCAGTTCGCAAAGGGCTTCCCAATCCAGCAAACCGGAAGGTTGCTTGAGCGCCATCTCGCTGCGCCAGCGCCGGGTGCGGGTGTCGAGCACCACCAGTGCCGGGCTGGTCGGCAGCACGAAATGCCAGTGCTGAAAGCGCAGCAGTTCATCAATCAGATCGTCCTGCACCGACGCGTCGAGATAGCAGTCATCACCGCTGTCACTCAGTCGTCGGATTGTCTCCAATAACCCGCTGAATGCGTCCGGGTTGTTGCCCCAGCCCTGACACAACATATAAGCGATCAGCGCATTGCCGATGATGCGTCTGGAGAACGGATGACCATAGGCGGTTTCTTCCCACTGTGCGGACAGGTTCCAGTCATCGGTGATGTCGTGATCGTCGAAGATCATCAGGCTCGGCAAGTGCGCCAGCGCCCGGGCGACATTGCCCAGACCTGCCTTGAAGGTATCGATCCGGGTCTGTTCCAGTGCGTAGCGCTGGCGGCGTTCGGGCGTCAGGTTCGGGACTTGTGGATCGATCAGCGTCCATGGTGTTGGCGACCACACCAACAGGTACATGGCCATGACTTCAGCGAACGTCACCAAGTGATTGTCGGCGCTGCTGCTGGTGAAAATCGGCTTGCGCGCGCCACCGAAAAATCGCTCACGCAAAGTCTCGTTGCTCTCAAGTGCCGGTAACAAATCCGCACGGTGGTAATAACTGGCCGGGTGCTCATACAGCCTGGAACTGTCGCTGACCACCGCGCCTTCGAGTTGCTCACCAAGCAGGCCGAGTCGCTCGATCAAGGCATGAGTTGCCCGCAGCATCGGACCGGCGACGTCATCGGCGTAAATCTGATCGCCGCTCATCATCAGCAGGGCCGGGCGCTGCTGTGGCTCGCTTTCAGCCGCGAGCAGTTGATCGACACAGAGCAATCCGTCAGCCGCCGGGTGATGCGGTTTGCGGCACGAGCCGTGGAGCAGTTGATCGATCCGTGAGCGCACGACAAGGTTCGGGCACGTGGCTTTGCCGTACAGCAGATGCGGCGCCCAGTCGGCGACGGGATGTTGGCCATCGATCAGCAAGTCGTAATCGACCTGTGTGTCAAAAGGCAGGGGGCTGTCGAGCGTGACGTCTATCAGGTGAATGAATGCATGAATGCCTACAGGAATGACCGTGCATTTCCCGGCATCCAGTGGCATGTCTCCTATGCCTTGCAGGCGCAAGGCCAGCGACAGCTCGCGACTGCCAACCAGCCAAAGCACGATGCGTGTCGGTTCCAGCCGTCGCAAGAGCGGGCCGGCCAGTACTGGAGGCAACGGAGACAGGTCAGCAGACATTCGAGACATCGGAGGGCAAAACTCAGGTCGCACAGGCTGGCGATGATAGCTCAGCCCGTGCTTTCAACCCTTAAGCGAGGCTTAAGAGTCCGACTTTTGCAGCTTCAGCGCCAACAGGCGCCATTCGGCAGGCGTCGCGTCGACTCTTGGCTGTTCCTGCACGGAGCAGTCGAAACGGTAAGTGACGTCGTCGCCATTCATGTTTCGCGCAGTGACGGTGTTGCTGAAGGTGTAGACCTGATCCTTGAAGCGTTGCGGTGCGATGCTTTTGCTATCGGCAAAACGCGCGGAAGCAGGGAAGCGCAAGGTACTGGTCACGAACGGGCTGCACATGACATAGGCGAGCATCGACTTGTCAGCCTGCGCGTCGCTGCGCAGTTTTTTGCTCAGGGCTGTCAGGGCTTTGCGCCCCTGGTCGTCACTCTGGTCAATCACGGTTTGCACCGACAGGGTCTTCGGCGCACGACTGGCGTAGTTCGGCAGCAAGGCTGAGTCCGGCGGCGAAGGTTTGTCGTCTGGCTCGATAGCGGCAAACACCGGTGCGGCTTTCAGCGCAGATGGGCTTGCAACCGACTCGGCTTCCGGCAGCAACGAAGTTGGCTCGGCTTCCCGTGTCACAACGTTTTCAGTCTGCGCAGCTTCGTAGTGATGAGCCGACGGGAACAGTGAAAGCGTGATCGACAACACCACCATTGCCACAATAAAGCCGCCCGCCGCACCGACCAGATTGCCGTAAAACAGATGCCAGCTGCCGCGGTTTTTCACCACCCAGCGCCACATGAAACCCCAGGCCGCGACAAATGCCAGAAAACGCAGAAACTCCATTCGATCCTTTCCTTAAACCTGCAAAAACCGGAAATCAGCGTCGCCCCGACGATGAGCGCTGAAGATGGACGGCAAGATATCAAAATAGAAGCGTGATACCAGTGACGTAAGCGTTGTTCAGCGAAAGTTGAGTACGAAAAACATTAGCGTCGTGACGCCGGCAGTCAGTCCGCACAGGCCTGCGAGCAGGTGACGGGCCAGCGGTTGTTCGGGTTGGGGGCGGCGGAGCATCCACATCCAGACCCCCGCGAGCGCCCCGGCGGTTGTCATCACCTCCAGCAGGTCGCGGAGCAAGTTTGCGGAGGACGGGGGGACGGCTGAGGGGAAAAGGCCGGAACATACAATCGAGATGGCCAGCGCCACCAGGAAACCGCTGGCGGCGCCTGCCAGATTGGCCAGAAGCAGATTCCAGTTGCCACGCGTCTTCACGACCCAAACCCACATGGCGGCCCAGGCGAAGAAATAAAACAAGGCATACATGCGGTTCGTTCCTTGAATGCGATTTTTTGGAGTGAGGCGCTGTTGATGCGCTTGTCAGCAGTGGACGAGAAGATATCAAAATAGTAGCGTCGCGCCACTTCTCTCCTGTAATGGATTACCTATGTTTGCCGCCTTCAATGCCTCGCGTCTGTTCGCCGCGATCACACTCGTTTTCGCGGTAACCCCGGCGTTCGCAGCCTGGACAGAAGCTCCACAGGCCAGTTGGCAGTACTACAGCGCCAACTGTCAGCGAATGCAGGAAAAAATGGCTGACGTCCAGCGTGGTCGCACGACGGCCTTCGAGATTATGTTTGGCCTGGAGGATAACCTGCGAGTCCTCGATGAGCGCCGCCCGAACCTGACGCCCGAATATCTCTATTCCCGCGAATACGCCCAGTGCGACAGCACCATCGCGCAAGCCGAATCGATGATTGCCCAAGGCAAGGCCGATTATGCAGCCAGCACTCAGCGTGCCGTTCAGGAAGGCCGGATCGCTCACGAGAACTCCCCCGAGTATCAGCGCGCCCGCTCCCTGGGATTCAGCGATGTGGGCGAGCTCTCATTCCTGAAACTGCATGAAGACATGGATGGCGAAGCTCGCCTCAAGACCATGATGATCACCGTCGATGCAGTCTGCGGCCGGCACTTTCGCGCCACGCAGTATGTGAAACCGTATGTGATCTACACCGTCAGACCATCGGATGGCGGGTGCGGCGAGGAAAAACGCGTGGCGGTACTGGGAGGTCGGTCCGTGGAGAAGGGCGATTACATCGATGAACGCGGGACGTTCCAGTACGTGGGATGGAAGAAACTGGTTGGCGCGGATGGTTTTCCCACAGATATCCGTGTCGTGAAAGCGCTGCGCTGATGACGAATTACAGGATGTCCTTCAGGTAGCTTTTAAGGGCTAGGAGTGGTGCATCCATCTGCGCCACCGATCGTGCCTGGCCGAAGTCAACCGACAACCTGTTCAACTCACGCCCCAACGGTTTTTCGATACCGCCCAGGGCGTCCATCGCCAGGCCCAGGCATTCGTTCATCTTGAACTGAATGGTTTCGACATCATCCCGGCGTACCAGCAGCTCGAACACATCCCGCTGGTAATCGCCCATGACCAGATCATCGCGCAGGATCGGGCTCAGGCCTTCTTCCTCGTACGCGAGTTTCAGGGAGAAAAGGGCGACTGTTTCCAGTGACGTTTCCATGGGGTGAACCTGTGTGAGATCTCGCCGGATGGCCAGCGGCACTTTCCGGCAGGCGAAAAAAAAGGCCTTGCAAAGCAAGACCTTTTCTAATTTTGGTGCCCGAGGGAGACTGGAGCAGTCCATATAAATCGTGGTCTCTAGCCTCATTTTACTTCAAGGGATACACATAGGGATACATGCTTCTGGATGCTGGCAGGATGATTGGAATTGTGAGCCGCTAGTGATCCACTCACAAATCCAATCTTGTTGTCCGGCACGCAGTTAAACAGGGGGACGCTGACGCTGACGGATGCGTACTAGGTAGTCTGCGTGGTTTTCATTTAGCAACACGTCGAGCTCTGCATCCGGAATAGTTCCTGTGGTGCTGACCTGCTCAATGAAATTGCGGTACATAGTTGCGCCTAGTAAATCTGCCCCAGTTTCCCTAGGCATGCGTATCACCCTCTCGATATCTTCTCTCGTTAAGCTTGGAAAAATAGGTATCAACAATCGGTCGAATACATCATTGGTTGTATTCCAGCTGCCAGATGCCGATAGCAAATCCAATGCGCGATCTTTCGCAAGATCAGCCATGCCGTGTTCTTGGATTGCCGAGACCAACCGCTCAATACCGAAGCCCATAATTCGCGTCCGTGCAGCCTCACTCATAAGTGGGTGACGGCCTAACCCTGCCATCGCTGGGAGCACATCAGCTTCAGGGCCGACTCTCAGAAACTCGATCAACCGAAGCTGCGCAGCGTTATCAATTAGGCCAATCGTCTCGGGGGCGGCTGCAACGAGTCTTGCAACTGCAGGGAAGCCATTGTCGTCCGTTCTTCGAACGAGAGCGCTCATCTGCTGGGCAATTCTCGGTTCGGCCACTTGGCGATGAGTATCAAGAAGAGATGACAAAGCGGCGCCTACCTGCAGCTTCTCGTGCACTGGCCCACCGGCTGTAGCATATCCGAACACAAGCGCATCAATGAGCCCACGGATCAGTGCATCTGAGGGGTTCGCTAGAGGTGTTTGTCGTAATACGGTAGCAGCCTGAACTCGATCCTTCGGAAAATACTCTGAGGCAATTGTGGTAATGATTTCTGCGATGGCTGAGCGGCCTTGGACTGGAGGTTGTGACAATACGTGCTCAACTGCATTTCTAAGATGTAGCCTGGCGAGTTCCGCCGAGGGACGGTGGGGCACCCCAGCTCGCTGGAATGATGGATGTGCGCATTGATGACGATCTTCTCTCAGGCGCTCAAGGTCAGTCATTTGCTGATGATCGAAGAAGTCTAGGTCTTTCCGGCAAATTGCAAGAATTGTGCGCTCGAACTCAAGGGCATTCTTCACACCTTGGTCATTACCTTGGTTGATTTGGGTAACGTAGGTTTCGTACTGGGTATTGATGCGTAAGCCAATAGGGTCATTCGCAACTGCCAGCTCTCGGATCTTGTCTACGAGGTCGAATACCACTGCAATCCAGGTGTTAACTATGGAGGAGCGATAGGCACCCGCCCGATAGCATTGGATCGATTCGGAAATGTAGTCCCTAGAGCGTTCTGCTCTACATTTCAACGCCAGCGCATCTAAGTCAGCTAAGGAGTCTGTCATCAATTATTCCTATTCCGTTATGGCGTCAGGGACTGAGCCCATCCTGAGTAAGGCAGATGGTCGTTTTATCACATCAGTTTGCGGCCGTGCGAAGGAGTGCCCCGGGGACCCTGAGAGAAACTCTTCGTTACGGGGTCGGAAACCCGCGGGGTTTCGTTAGTGGGAGGGCTCAAGAGTTACTGAAATTTCAGTCATTGAAATTGAAAGAAACACGTCGAAAAACAACCACCATTACCGTATCGGTAATGGTCACCTCAGATAGTCCATTCCATAGGGCAAATGCACAGGTGAACCGGCAGTTTACCTGTTCACTAAGCTGGGAGTTCTCCCGCTAACAAGGTCCTGCGGGTTTCCGACCCCGTGTGCGGTGGAAACCCTAGGGACCCCGGCGCCTATTGGAGGCTGCGCCTTTTCTTCGCTGGAGGAGATAATGCTTCCGGGGAGCTGGGGAATGACTCATATAAAAAAGCGTGTTACGTAGGTTACCTGTGTAACGGGTGTCGCTAAGCCGCTGTATTTATTGAGTATTTTTACGGTAACACGGATCTTTTAAGTCGCTAGGGACATGTGTTACTGGCTCATTTGGTGTAACAAGCTGCTTCCTTGGAGCCCATCAATTTCCTGGCAGGCTTATACAATTCGGCTAACGTCTAATTTATATCTGTTACAACATAACTTAAATGATTGTCTGTCGTGCCGGCTGTCGCCTGTGACCATCTTCGTTGAATTAACAAAAAATAGGTTGAAATACGAAATCTCGGGCGGTTATTGTCCCGCTAGGAAACTGGATTCGACAATATAATTAGGTATTGGGAAGTGATGCAGAGGGTCACCCAGCCGATCTAGTGTTTAGGGGGGGAGAAGACTTAAACGTCGAAGCCTTCAGGTGATACGGTTTGTAAGTAGAATTATAAACGCAGGAGCGGAAATTTATGTCTCGAAAGCTTAGGTTCTCTAATTCGGGTCGGTCGCCTCAGGTCCATCGATTAATTTCAAGTGTCGGATCTCTGAAAAAAAGAAATCTCGTACGCGGCTATATTTCTCAGGAATTGAAAAGTCGAGCTGAGATTGATGCTGTACGTAAAGCTAATACTGCCAACGATATGATGGTTATTGGGGCTCTTCTTAAGGGTAGGGACGGTCTTTTAGGTGACAATGGAAAAAAAACGAGCGCGGATCTCTTTAGATTTACAAGATTTTCTGCCGTGGACTGGAAAGACGAAATAAGGTACACCGCCGGGTATGTAAATGCGATGGTTCTAGAGTCATTGGAGGCATTGAAACTAATGCTTCCACTAGGGCGGGTAGAACTTCTTGATACGGACGAAGCGCTAGAAATTATCCATCAGCTAAGTATAGCTCATGGCGCTTCTAACTATTTATCTTATAAGTTGGCGTACCTGAGAAGTACTAGGAAGTTCTCTCCTCCTCAATTAGCAAAAATAAGTGCAATTGAAGAAGAGATCGGTCATCGCGAGAAGCCAGGATTTCATTTTAGCGCGCTCGAGAATTTAAGTCCGAGAATATCTTTGTTCTTAATTGCCCAGAGAAGAGTGAGCGGGCTTGTAGGGAAAGTTGATGGGGATATCAGAAAGTCCTATTCATTAAGTAATTTTATTCCCACGCCGTTGAATAGCAGCGACTTGTCGGGTTTTTTGCTGCGAGCTACAGAGTCATCATTAATTGACACGCTTCTCGCTATTATGATTTTGTTGAATCTTGAAAGTGAGTTCTTGCCGCAAGTAGCTGAATTAAGAAGGCGGTTGCTACCAGACGTGTTGGGCGGTATCAATATATTAATCGCAGATGCTTGTAGCGGTGATGATGATTTGCTTGTCACTTCGCATTACGCGCTTAAGCATGAAGGAGGTTCTGAAAGTACATTAGATTTATACAGGGTTTCGGCTGCTTTCTTAGAGCGTACTCATTTGACAAAGTTTAGAAATAAGCTGGATCGTGTTATTAGCGCTAGATTGTTAAGTGAGATTGTAAGCAGTAGGGAAGATACTTTAGATGGTTCGGATTTTGATAAAGGTATTTTGCTTCAAGCGGATGGTGCCTTTATAAGTTCAATTCCTAATGTCAGGATGGATTCATTTTATCGTACTTTTCTTTTTATGAATTTCATAGCTCAACGAGTTAATTTGTTGGCGTTAAATGAATATGATATAAAGTACATTTTTGAGAATACTTCCGGATTGGAAAGTCTTTTGACCGAATCGGAAATGCGTTCTATATATGGTATTGCTCCAGAGGGAAGCCAAAATATTATTGCAGTGTTGTCCTTGGCACTGTTTCGCAAGAAATCAATTGATCCTGATGTCGATTTTGAGTTTCGCACGGATTTTATATCCTACGTAAAATCCTATTATGACGGATCAATAATAAATTTTATTGATGATTTGCTGGGTGACTCTCCACAGATAGCAAGTTATATTGTTGAGTCTCTGGATGAGGTAACTCTTGAGAAAATGTATGAGGTAGTAACAAATGCCTCCCAGGCAGCTGAAATTAGGCGTGACATTTTAACTCTTCTTGGGAAAAAGCTTAATAGAATTGAATACCTGATCGAAGCGGATGCTATTGAGACTAGGTCTAAGCTATCAACATTGCAGAAATATTTTGATAACAGTCGAATGTATGTTGATAGTGTGGCTATGAGTAAGTGGCTTGATGGAAATCCCTCAGTATCCACGGAGCAGTTCCGTACATTGTATCCGAGCATCCAAGCTACGGTTAGGACTGTTGAGTATGAGGAAGGGGAAAGCAAGGATGTATATTTCATAACGCTGAATGACCAAAGCGAGCATCTTATTTCTCAGATAGCCAAGGATGCGTTTGAACAATTTTGTTTGAATACAGAGTTCGGTATTGAATCCTATCTTGGTCGGCGCATTAGACATAATACACTGGACGGGGTTACAACGGAAACAGTGGATGCGGTATTAAATAAACAGGAATACCGAATGCTGATGACTAGTCCTGGAATGAAGAGGACTGTTAGTGCATGGATGGCGCAATATAAAGAAATTGTAGACAAGTTAAGGCGAGAGCATCTTCAGTTTAAGTCTCCTACGTCATTGTTTAATGCGAATATGAATCTGGAGGATTCAGCAACGAGAGAAAATATAAGGATACTCTCTAGCAGCTTACGCGCTACAGGAAGCCAATTACTGAATGATCTCGTAGTTTCTTTTTGTTGGAAGCAAATTTCGCCTCAGCTTGAAAATGCTGCAAGATTTATAAAAACAGAACTGCTGCAGGAGGCTACAAGCAGCATTGGTAAGCACTTTTCCGGAACGTTTGGCAGTATGGAAGAGCAATTTAAAATAGAACTGCACGAGGCGGTAAGTGGTGTGTTCAAAAAAGTAGCGGATTGGTTCAGGGTTCCTCAAACTGGATTTATCTCCGCTTCTGTTCGTGAACTGTGTGGGGTTATTCTTTTTGATCTAAATCGGCAAAAAGTTGTGGAATATTCAGGTGATGGTTTAGAGAATAAGTATACGGGGATAAGTGTGCACAGGCTGTATGACTGTATAGCTGTTCTCTTGCAAAACGCGGTGATCCATGGAGAGGATGGTGCTCCTGTTGTAGTTAATGTGTCGGCCACTAAAGCTGATAGTAATGATATTTTAGATATAGTTTCAGTTGATATCGCCTCGACGGTTGATCCAAGTGAATACCAAATATCAAAAGATCGTATAAATAAAGCTATTCGCTCCGAAGAAAACGGAATTGATATGGTCACCGAAGGTTATACAGGGATTAAAAAAGTAAAATTTATAACGCGAAAAAGCGAGTCGAAACATACAGTGAGATGCGTTGAGAATGATCAGCGTAGAGAGTTGAAGTTAGGCTTTACATTGCATTCTGAAACCGTAAGTGATGATTCTGCTGTCGGAGTGGTGTAATGAATATATTACTGGTGGAGGATGAGGTTCATAAACGTGATGAAATAAATGGGTGCGTTAACGAAGTTTTCGGTTTTTTACCAGATATAGTTGATAGCGTGAATAGCGCGGTTCTTAAAGTAAAGGCCGTGGATTATGATTTGATAATATTGGACATGGCGCTGTCAACATTTGGGGAGAGCTCAGGTGATAATAAAAAAGGGCATGACCAAGCGCAGGGAGGTGTTGAAGTGTTGCGTGCTTTGAAAGCGTATAAGAAGACGGCTGATATTTTAATTGTTACTCAGTATCCTGATTTCTTTATCGCCGGCGTGAAGGTCAAGTTAAAGAATTCAATGGGAGTTATAAAGAGCAAGTATAGTCAAAATGTAATAGGTGCAATTCTTTATACCTATAAATCTAAACCGACTTTGCAGAAGATTACGTCAATTTTGAGGTTGAAGAAATGAAGGTTCTGATTATTGAAGATGATGATGCAAAGTACAATAATATTGAAGGTCACTTGCTGGAAAAAGGTGTTTCTGTAAGTGATGTTGTTCGAGCGAAGAATATGAGCGACTTCGCTGGGAGTCTGAGTTCTGAAGAAGTTGGGTTGTTTATAATAGATTTTAAAGTTCCAAGTTTTGATGATGGTACTGCAATTGCAAATGGTAAAGCTATTCTTGAGGCTATTGTTAAGGCTGGAAAAAATGATGCCTTGCTGTTAGCTATTAGTTCTTATCCAGATGATTTTTCGGAGCTTCGAGCTGAGTTTGAAGCTCGAGGATGTATTTTAGCTGACTATAAAAATGTGGCTGGATGGAAGTCTACACTCAATCATTTGCTTGTTCAGCTTAAGAAGAATATTCGAATGGATTTTCTGATTTTCTGTGCTCTGCATGATGAGAGAAAGCCGTATGTAGTATTGGTTGACGGAAAACCGGTAAGCAGAGGTGGTGTAAGTTGCTGGGATTTTGAAATTGAAGGTAAGAAGGGGTCTATTATTCTACTTCCGCAAATGGGATTGGTTAATGCTGCAATACTGGCTGCTACATGTATAGATCGATATAAACCTAAATTGGTCGGCATGAGTGGTATATGTGGAGGGTTCAGTAAGCATGCTGAATTAGGACAGCTCCTCGTTTCAAGAATGGCTTATGAGTACCAAAGTGGTAAGTGGTCTACTGATGGTTTTCAGAATGAGCCATATCAGGTGCAAACTGAACCGAGTTTTGTGACGCTTATACAGCAAATTCTTGATGACGAAAATCTGATAGTGGAGCTTGAGAACGGGCATCGAGGTAGTAGACCTATGAAACCATCCAATCCAAAACTGGGTTTCTTTACAAGTGGGTCGGCGGTGATTGCTGATAAGACGTATTTGGATCAGATTGAGAAAACTCACAGAAAAGTTAGTGGGCTTGATATGGAAGTTTTTGCCGTGCAAAGAGCGGCTGAATTATCGGTAAGTAAGCCGGTATGCTTGTGTGCGAAGACGGTTGTAGATTTGTGTGATGACGATAAGAATGATGATATTCATGATTATGGATCATATGTTTCCGCGAAGTTTTTGTTGAAAGCAATTCAAAGCTATTTTAAGAGTGAGCATGAAGCTTGTTGATCGTTTGACGCTTATGGTCGCGCTTGTCAATTTGTATTTTTAGAAGGAATAACATAATTGTATGTCGTCAGTATCGGTTTTGCCTGACTCATTAGGTTCTACTCATTAAACAAAAGGCCTCTATGAGGCCCTTTGTTAATTTTTACTGGTTTAGCCAGCTCTCGACAACGTCGGCACCGTGTTGTTTTTTCCACTCTTTCAGTGCTTTATAGTTGCCTCCTTTCGTCTCGATTACTTCGCCGGTATGCGGGTTCTTGTAGACCTTCAGTTCACGAGGTTTGCGCTTGTTAGGAGCTGCCAGGGGCGTTGAAGAGCGCTTCGTGCTCTGTGGGTCCAGAATGTTGATGATGTGCTTGAGGCTGAAGCCGTATTGGTTGAGCAACTCGCGCAGCTTGGTTTCGAACTCGATCTCTTTTTTCAACGCGCCATCGCTCTTCAGCGCTTCCAGCGCCTGCATCTGCTCAGCCAGATGTTTTTCTAGCTGACGGTATTCGGAAAGTTTGGATATTTTTTTTCCTATGTTTGTTTGATGACAGTTTGAATGTTCGTGCGGCTCACAAGTTCAGCGCTATTCTGGCAGTTTCAGATACTCTTGGATGCTAATGATCTCGGCCTTGATCAATTTTACGGTGAGAATCTCCACTTTCGTTTTTATGCGGGGCTTGTCCACGAATTCCAGCATTTCCTTTAAGGACACTATTCGTGCTTTCAGTAGGTCTTTCCAGTTGGGATAATTTCTGAGGTCTATTTGGATGATCATTTTTTAGCCTGTGGAGGTTTAAACAGCCTACCTGCGTAGGCTGTTTCGGTGGCTCAGCGGCTTACAGTGAAAGGATGTCTTGCACACTGTACTGGCCGGATCGATCCAACAGCTCGCGCCAGTTCCAGCTGTGGAAGTCTTCACCTTCTTGTGGAAGAACCAGCTTCATCAGGCTGAGGTGTTCACCCCCCAGCATGCCTTGCACATTCCACAGCTTGCCGCCCAGATCCATCAGCGCTTGCGCTTGTTCGTTCCACCGTTCCTCTAACACTGTCCGGGCCAGCGACATGGCTTTTCTCTGGATGGTTTGATATTCCCTTTGCGCCTCGGCAATGTGCTGATCGACGATGGCCCGCTCCTGTTCCAGCGCAGTGATGATCAGTTGTTGACGACGATTGTGTTCGGTCGCCGTCGTGAGGTTTTTCGCGGCCTTCTGTGCGTCGGCATTGGCGTTCTTTTCGCCCTCGGTATCGCCCCAGGCCACAGCCTGTGCGTAGGCGGTGGCGGCATCGGTTTCGGCTTGCCGGGCCTTGGTCATGTCCTCTTCCGCTTGCTGCTGGATCTGCGCCAAGCGAGTGCTGAGGCTGTCGCGCTTTTCGTTGAGTTCTTGCTCGTCGGCTTTCCAGTTCGCCATCGACTCGGTGTAACCCGCCATCAGGGTTTCATGAATGAGCAGTTTCTCGCGGCGAGTGATCTTCGCATCGAGCAGCCAGGCACGGTGCTTACTGGCGTCGTAAGGAACTTTCAGGCTGCTGTGCTCCTTGCGGATTTCGGTTAGCCGTTCCTCCTCGATGACTTCGTCGCCTTCCAATAGCGCCTCCAACGGCGCGATCTTGGTGTGGTGCTGTTCAGCGTCGTTCAGGTGTTTATCGCGTTGTGCGGTCAGTTGGTTGATCTCATCGATCAACCGTTGCTTCTTGTCGCAATGACCGGTCGCGGCAGTGCTGTCCGAAACCGGCTGTGCTAGCTCGGCGGTCTCGCGGCCGGCCAGCAGTTCGTGTTGTTCGGTAGAAGCTTGGAATTCGTTCATCAGTCTTGTTCCTTCAAAAGTTGGATTTGGGTTGAATGAGCGGCTGGCGAGGCCGGGAATAAGCCGGCGCTACCTCGATCAGCGGACGTGCCTTCAGGCAGCCCGAGCCTCGCTCTCATCCGTTCCCAGAATCCTCTTCACGATGTAGCAGCGCTGGGCCCCAAGGCCGGGCAGGCGGGACCAAACTCGATGCCTTGCCATCGCTGGCCGGCTCCAACACGCCGCGCTGCAACAGCTCCTTGTTCACGGCGTTGATGTTCATGCCCCGGAAGATCTCGGAGCGCCATGCTTCGGGCAGCACGTAATAGGTGTTGGTGGTGTGCATGGTGTCGCCCATGCCGTGCTCCAGTGTCTTGCGAAAGCCGAGGCGGTCGATGGTGCGCGGGCCGTGTTCGTCAATTTTGGCCGCCGCCGATTCCCAGCAGGTGAAGCGGCTTTCGCCGAAGCGCTCGATGACTTGGCGGAGTCGCGCCAAGATCGCATCGCCCTCGAAGTTATTGGGTGGGGGCGAGGCGGGATAAGCCGGTCTCGGCAGCGAGGTTTGCGCTAGGGATTAATGGGCGCAAAAGGCATGTTGTTTTTTCGACTCTCGCATGTGGGTCTTTGTTGAACGGAATCGGAGAAACTCAACCTTGGCTACTTTGGAGGGGGGGGAGCCGGCTTGGTAATAATGGAAAGTCGAATGGGAGCTCAGCGAAATCTCCGAGATTGCTCGGAAAAATTGAAAGCGGAGTAGGAGGGGGGGGAAGTGCAAATTGAGTAGAGCGAAGGGGAAGAAAATACAACGTCGGCACTTTCCGGCAGGCGAAAAAAAAAGGCCTTGCAAAGCAAGACCTTTTCTAATTTTGGTGCCCCGAGGGAGACTCGAACTCCCACTCCTTTCGAAAACGGATTTTGAATCCGCCGCGTCTACCAATTCCGCCATCAGGGCTCAATGGCGGCGAAGTATAGAGAGGTGCCTACCGTTGGTCAATCACGTTTCATGGTCAATTTTCGATATTTCCGCTAGACTTTCCGGCCCTGCTAGACGAACCCCATCATGCGCGTTGCTGACTTTACCTTCGAGCTTCCTGATTCGCTGATCGCCCGCCACCCTTTGGCCGAGCGTCGCGGTAGTCGCCTGTTGACCCTGGATGGGGTCAGCGGCGCCCTGGCACACCGTCAATTTACTGATCTGCTTGAGCATTTGCGCCCGGGCGATCTGATGGTGTTCAACAATACCCGGGTGATTCCGGCGCGGCTGTTCGGGCAGAAAGCCTCCGGCGGCAAGCTGGAAATCCTCATCGAGCGGGTGCTCGATACGCACCGCGTGCTGGCCCATGTGCGTTCCAGCAAGTCGCCGAAACCGGGTTCGAAGATCCTTATCGACGGTGGTGGCGAGGCCGAGATGCTGGCGCGTCACGACGCGCTGTTCGAGCTGGGGTTCTCTGAGGAAGTGCTGCCGTTGCTCGACCGCGTCGGGCACATGCCGCTGCCTCCTTATATAGATCGCCCGGACGAAGGTTCGGATCGCGAGCGTTATCAGACCGTTTACGCCGAGAAGCTGGGCGCGGTGGCTGCACCGACCGCCGGGCTGCACTTCGACCAGACGCTGATGGAAGCGATTGCCGCCAAGGGCGTCGAGACTGCATTCGTCACCCTGCACGTTGGTGCCGGTACTTTCCAGCCGGTGCGGGTCGAGAAGATTGAAGACCACCACATGCACACCGAGTGGCTGGAAGTCGGCCAGGACGTGGTCGACGCAGTCGCCGCTTGCCGCGCACGCGGTGGTCGAGTGATCGCCGTGGGCACCACCAGCGTGCGTTCGCTGGAAAGCGCCGCCCGCGACGGCGTGCTCAAGCCGTTCAGCGGCGACACCGACATCTTTATCTACCCGGGCCGGCCGTTCCATGTGGTCGATGCCCTGGTGACCAATTTCCATTTGCCCGAATCCACGCTGTTGATGCTGGTTTCGGCATTTGCCGGTTACCCGGAAACCATGGCCGCCTATAAAGCCGCCGTGGACAACGGTTACCGCTTTTTCAGCTACGGTGATGCGATGTTCATCACCCGTAATCCCGCACCGACTGCCCCTGAACAGAAAGGCCCAGAGGAAACAGAATGAGTCGCGAATGTCGCATGTCCTTTGAACTCCTGGCCACCGATGGCAAGGCCCGTCGTGGTCGCCTGACCTTCCCCCGTGGCACCGTCGAGACCCCGGCCTTCATGCCGGTGGGCACTTACGGCACGGTCAAGGGCATGTTGCCGCGTGATATCGAGGCGATTGGCGCGGAAATCATTCTGGGCAACACCTTCCACCTGTGGCTGCGTCCGGGCACTGAAGTGATCAAGGCCCACGGCGACCTGCACGATTTCATGCAGTGGAAAGGCCCGATCCTGACCGACTCCGGCGGTTTCCAGGTGTTCAGCCTCGGCGCCATGCGCAAGATCAAGGAAGAGGGCGTGACCTTCGCCTCTCCGGTTGACGGCTCGAAAGTGTTCATGGGCCCGGAAGAGTCAATGCAGGTCCAGCGCGACCTGGGCTCGGACATCGTGATGATTTTCGACGAATGCACCCCGTACCCGGCTGACGAAGACGTCGCCCGCGTGTCCATGGAGCTGTCGCTGCGCTGGGCCCAGCGTTCGAAGAATGCCCATGGCGACAACACGGCGGCGCTGTTCGGCATCGTTCAGGGTGGCATGCACCAGGACCTGCGTATGCGTTCGCTGGAAGGCCTGGACAAGATCGGCTTCGACGGCCTGGCCATCGGCGGTCTGTCGGTGGGCGAACCGAAGCACGAAATGATCAAGGTGCTCGATTACCTGCCGGGCATGATGCCGGCTGACAAACCTCGTTACCTTATGGGCGTTGGCAAACCGGAAGATCTGGTTGAGGGTGTGCGCCGCGGTGTGGACATGTTCGATTGCGTGATGCCAACCCGTAATGCCCGCAACGGGCATCTGTTCATTGATACAGGCGTGCTGAAGATCCGTAACGCGTTCCATCGCCATGATGATTCGCCGCTGGATCCGACCTGCGATTGCTATACCTGCCAGAACTTCTCCCGCGCTTATCTGCATCACCTGGACAAGTGCGGCGAAATGCTGGGAAGCATGCTCAATACCATCCATAACTTGCGCCATTATCAGGTGCTGATGGCTGGTTTGCGCGAGGCTATTCAACAGGGTACATTGGCCGCCTTTGTCGATGCCTTCTACGCCAAACGCGGGCTCCCCGTTCCGCCTTTGGACTGAGTTTTCTGACCCCAAGATTCAACATTTGCAACTGGAGTGCTAAATGAGCTTTTTTATCTCTAACGCCATGGCTGACGCGGCTGCACCGGCTGCAGCGCCTATGGGCGGCGGCTTCGAGTGGATTTTCCTGGTCGGCTTCCTGGTCATCTTCTACCTGATGATCTGGCGTCCACAGGCCAAGCGCGCCAAAGAGCAGAAGAACCTGCTGAACAGCCTGCAGAAGGGCGACGAAGTGGTCACCACCGGCGGCATCGCCGGCAAGATCACCAAAGTGGCCGATGACTTCGTGGTTCTGGAAGTTTCCGACACCGTGGAAATGAAGTTCCAGAAGGGCGCCATCGCCGCCACGCTGCCAAAAGGCACGCTGAAAGCGATCTAAGGGCAACAACTTCTACTCAATCGACGGGGCGCGCAAGGCGCCCCGCGTCATAACGGGCGGCGTGATGCTGAACAAATATCCTCTGTGGAAATACATTCTGATCCTGGCGGTGCTGGCGATCGGTCTGATTTATTCCGCTCCGAATCTATACCCCGATGACCCGGCCATCCAGATCAGCGGCGCCAGCACGGCCCTGCAGGTCAACCAGGCCGACCTGGACCGCGTGAGCACCGCGCTGCGTGAATCCGGGATCAACGTCAAGGCGTCGAGCCTGGCAGCCAACGGCAAGGGCGGTCTGATCCGTCTGACCAAGGCTGAAGACCAGTTGCCGGCCAAAGACGTTGTGCGCAAGGCATTGGGTGATGACTACGTCGTCGCGCTGAACCTGGCACAGACCACTCCGCAATGGCTGCGCAACATGGCTGCGCACCCGATGAAGCTGGGTCTGGACTTGTCCGGTGGTGTGCACTTCCTGCTGGAAGTGGACATGGACAAAGCCCTCGACGCACGCCTGAAAGTCTACGAAGGCGACGTCAAGAGCCTGCTGCGCAAAGAGAAGCTGCGCTATCGCAGCCTGCCGCAGCTCAATGGCGCCATTCAGCTGGGCTTCAGCGATGCTGATTCCCGCGAACAGGCCCGTGCGCTGATCCGCAAGAACTTCAACGATTTCGACATTGTTCCGGCCGACCTCAACGGTCAACCGGTACTGCGTCTGGCGATGACCCCGGCCAAGCTGGCGGAAATCCGTGAATACTCCATCAAGCAGAACCTGACCACGGTACGCAACCGCGTCAACGAGCTGGGTGTTGCCGAACCGATCGTCCAGCGTCAGGGCGCCAACCGCATAGTGGTTGAGCTGCCGGGCGTGCAGGACACTGCCGAAGCCAAGCGTATCCTCGGCAAGACTGCCAACCTGGAATTCCGTCTGGCCGCCGAACCTGGCGCTTCGAAAGCCACTTCCGAGACTTTCGAGTTCCGCGAAGGCAAGCGTCCTCCTGCGCAGATCGAGCGTAGCCTGATCATCACCGGTGACCAGGTGACCGATGCCAAGGCCGGTTTCGGCGAGCACGGCACACCTGAAGTGAACATCCGTCTGGATGGTCACGGTGGCGAACTGATGAGCCGCGCGACCCGCAGCAACGTCGGTCGCAGCATGGCGGTGATCTTCATCGAACAGCGCCCGGTGACCACCTACGTCAAGCAGATGGTCGACGGCGTCGAGAAAGACGTTGCCGTGCAGACCTTCAAGGAAGAGAAGAAGATCATCAGCCTGGCGACCATTCAGTCGCCGCTGGGTGCGCAATTCCGTATCACCGGCCTGAACGGCCAGGGCGAGTCGTCCGAGCTGGCGCTGCTGCTGCGTGCCGGTGGTCTGGCGGCTCCGATGTACTTCGCTGAAGAACGTACCATCGGCCCGAGCCTGGGTGCGGACAACATCACCAAGGGTATCGATGCATCGCTGTGGGGCATGCTGTTCGTCTCGCTGTTCATCATCGCCATCTACCGCTTCTTCGGCCTGATCGCCACCGTCGCGCTGGCGGTGAACATGGTGCTGCTGCTGGCGCTGATGTCGCTGCTGGGTGCAACCCTGACCCTGCCGGGTATAGCCGGTATCGTGTTGACCATGGGTATGGCGGTCGACGCCAACGTGCTGATCTTCTCGCGGATTCGTGAAGAGATCGCCGCCGGCATGACCGTGCAGCGTGCAATCAACGAAGGCTTCGGCCGGGCATTCACCGCGATTCTCGACGCCAACCTGACCACCTTGCTGGTCGGCGGCATCCTCTTCGCCATGGGCACCGGCCCGGTGAAGGGTTTCGCAGTGACCATGTCCCTCGGGATCTTTACCTCGATGTTCACGGCCATCATGGTGACCCGCGCGATGGTCAACCTGATCTTCGGCGGTCGTGACTTCAAGAAGTTGTGGATTTAAGGGGCTGCCATGTTACGTACAATCAACTTCATGGGCGTTCGCAACTTCGCGTTCGGCGTCACATTGTTCCTTACCGTGCTGGCCTTGTTCAGCGTGTTCCACAAGGGCATGAACTGGGGCCTGGACTTCACCGGCGGTACGCTCATCGAGCTGACCTACGAGCGTCCGGCCGACGTCACCAAGGTGCGTGAACAACTGGTTACCGCCGGTTATCACGAAGCGGTCGTGCAGAACTTCGGTGCGACCACCGACCTGCTGGTGCGCATGCCGGGTGAAGACCCGCAGCTGGGCCATCAGGTGGCGGAAGCGCTGCAGAAGGTCGGCGGTGAAAACCCGGCGACGGTCAAGCGCGTCGAGTTCGTCGGCCCGCAGGTCGGTGAAGAGCTGCGTGACCAGGGCGGCCTCGGCATGCTGCTGGCGCTCGGCGGCATCCTGATCTACCTGGCTTTCCGCTTTCAGTGGAAATTCGCGGTCGGTGCCATCGTTTCGCTGATTCACGACGTGATCGTGACCGTGGGTATCCTGTCGTTCTTCCAGATCACCTTCGACCTGACGGTGCTGGCGGCGGTACTGGCGATCATCGGTTACTCGCTGAACGACACCATCGTCGTGTTCGACCGGGTGCGTGAGAACTTCCGCGTGCTGCGCAAGGCTTCGCTGATCGAGAACATCAACATCTCGACCACGCAGACCCTGCTGCGCACCATGGCGACTTCGATCTCCACCTTGCTGGCGATCGCGGCACTGCTGTTCTTCGGTGGCGACAACCTGTTCGGCTTCTCCATCGCCCTGTTCATCGGTGTTTTGGCGGGTACCTACTCGTCGATCTACATCGCCAACGTGGTGCTGATCTGGCTGAACCTGTCTTCGGAAGACCTGATTCCGCCGGCCAATACCGAGAAGGAAGTCGACGACCGTCCATAACGGCCATCGCTTCCCCGGTTGTCAGTCAAAAAAAGGCGCGAGTTGAACTCGCGCCTTTTTTATTGCTCCAAGGCTGGGAGAAGCGCGGGCGCGTCCCGCATGTGATGGTCAGGAGGTTCATGTGAACAAGTCGTTGCTGGTTGGTGCGGTACTGGGTGCTGTCGGTGTGACTGCCGGGGGCGCTGTTGCCACCTACAGCCTGGTTAAAAGCGGCCCTGAGTATGCGCAGGTTCTGGCCGTTGAACCGGTCAAGACACAGATCAAGACGCCACGTGAAGTATGCAAGGATGTCGCTGTGACCCGGCAGGCGCCGGTCAAGGATCAACACCAGATTCTCGGTACCGCCATCGGTGCCGTGGCAGGTGGTTTGCTGGGTAACCAGATCGGCGGCGGCACCGGCAAGAAGATTGCCACGGTAGCTGGCGCGGTCGGTGGCGGTTATGCCGGCAACAAGGTGCAGGAAGGCATGCAGAATCGCGATACCTACACCACCACCCAGACTCGCTGTAATACGGTGAATGACATCAGCGACAAGGTCGTAGGTTATGACGTCCGCTACTCGCTGGACGGCAAGGAAGGCAAAGTGCGGATGGATCGTGATCCGGGCAACCAGATTCCGGTCGACAAGGAAGGCAAGCTGATCCTGTCGCAGGCGCAGCCTGGGCAATAAGCGGTTGTAGTAAAAAGAAGCACCCTTCGGGGTGCTTTTTTGTGCTCGGGAGTCAAGCAATGTGCAGGCATAAAAAAAGCACCCCGAAGGGTGCTTTTCTGGTTTCGCGAGAAGCTTAGCGCTTCAGCGAAGCCGGCAGGTGCGGCTGGATCGCCGTCAGAACTGCCTTGAAGCATTTGGTGTTGCCGGCAACGACGTGGCCTTTTTCAAGGAAGTCGTGACCGCCGGTGAAGTCGCTCACCAGGCCGCCTGCTTCCTGAATGAGCAGGGCGCCTGCGGCCATGTCCCATTCGGACAGGCCCGACTCCCAGAACGCGTCGAAACGACCGGCGGCCACGTAAGCCAGGTCCAGGCTCGCCGAACCGGCACGGCGGATGCCGGCAGTCTGGCCAACCAGGGCGCGGAACATGCCCAGGTAGTTGTCGAGGTTGTCCATCTGGTCGTCACGGAACGGGAAGCCGGTGCCGAGCAGAGCGCCATCCAGGCTGGTACGACCGCTGACACGCAGGCGACGACCGTTCAGTTGGGCGCCGCGACCACGGCTGGCGGTGAATTCTTCCTGGCGAACCGGATCCAGAACAACGGCGTGTTCCAGGCGACCACGGTATTTGCAGGCAATGCTGACAGCGAAGTGAGGAATGCCGCGCAGGAAGTTGGTGGTGCCGTCCAGCGGATCGATGATCCACAGGTATTCTTCGCCTTCGATGCCGCTGCCGGCGTGCATGCCGGTCTCTTCACCCATGATCGAGTGATTCGGGTAAGCCTTGCGCAGGGCGTCGATGATTTTCTGTTCGGCGGCGCGATCGACCTCGGATACGTAATCCTTGGCGTCTTTTTCGTCGACCTTGATGGTATCCAGGCGCTCGATGGAGCGGAAGATCAGTTCACTGGCGCTGCGGGCGGCGCGCAGCGCGATATTCAGCATGGGCTGCATGGATGTGTCACCTAAGGTTGTTAAAGAAAGCCGCGCATTCTATCAGAACTTTTCTTCAGGTGAAGGTCGCTGTTCGCTTTCATAGCTTAACGGTAGGCTGTTCTGTAAGATTTGCACCCCTTTCCCCAGTCCGAGAGCGCCCGCCGTGCTGCAAAACATTCGTGTCGTCCTGGTCAATACCAGCCACCCGGGAAACATCGGCGGGACCGCGCGCGCCATGAAAAACATGGGTTTGTCGCGGCTGGTGCTGGTCGATCCGCGAGTCTTTCCGCATCACGAAGCCGATGCCCGCGCCTCGGGTGCCGGTGACATCCTTGAAAACGCGCAAGTCGTCGCCACCTTGGAAGACGCCCTGGTCGGCTGCAATCTGGTGCTCGGCACCAGTGCCCGCGACCGCCGCATTCCCTGGCCGCTGCTGGATCCGCGCGAATGCGGGACCAAAGTGGTCGAGGAGGCCGGGCAGGGCGCAGAAATCGCGCTAGTGTTCGGCCGTGAAGATTCCGGCCTGACCAACGACGAGCTGCAGCGATGTCACTATCACGTGCACATCCCCTCCGATCCTGAATTCAGCTCGCTGAATCTCGGGGCGGCGGTGCAGGTGTTGAGTTATGAAGTGCGCATGGCCTGGCTGGCCGCTCAAGGGCAGCCGACCAAGATCGAGAAAGAAGAAGTGGCCTCCGTGAAAAGCGCCGAGCTGGCGACCATGGATGAGCTGGAGCGATTCTATGAGCACCTGGAACAGACCCTGGTGGCCATCGAATTCCTCGATCCGGAAAAGCCTCGGCACTTGATGGCGCGCCTGCGCCGGTTGTACGGACGCAGCTCGGTCAGCCGGGCGGAAATGAATATTTTGCGTGGCATCCTCACGGAAACCCAGAAAGCGGCCCGTGGCGAGCTCCTTAAGCGGAAGGATTAATGATGTTCGAGCGTTTGCGTGAAGATATCCAGAGCGTATTCCACCGAGACCCGGCGGCGCGTAACGCTTTTGAAGTCCTGACCTGCTACCCCGGCATGCATGCGATCTGGATTCATCGACTGGCCGGCATGCTCTGGCGCAATGATCTGAAATGGCTGGCGCGGCTGGTGTCGAACTTCGGTCGCTGGCTGACCGGTATCGAGATTCATCCGGGTGCCAAGGTCGGGCGGCGCTTTTTTATCGACCATGGCATGGGCATCGTCATTGGCGAAACCGCAGAAATCGGCGATGACGTCACCATCTATCAAGGCGTGACCCTTGGCGGCACAAGCTGGAACAAGGGCAAGCGTCATCCGACGCTCGGCGATGGCGTTGTAGTGGGGGCTGGGGCGAAGGTGCTCGGCCCGTTCACGGTTGGTGCTGGCGCCAAGGTCGGTTCCAATGCGGTGGTGACCAAGGAAGTGCCGCCGGGCGCCACTGTGGTGGGCATTCCGGGGCGGATCATTGTCAAGTCCGATGATGAAGCCGATGCCAAGCGCAAGGCGATGGCCGAAAAGATCGGTTTCGATGCCTATGGCGTGAGCGGTGACATGCCGGACCCGGTGGCGCGTGCCATTGGCCAATTGCTCGATCACCTGCAGGCGGTGGATGGCCGTCTGGAAGGGATGTGCGGGGCGCTGAAAGATCTGGGCAGCAATTACTGTGCGAAAGATCTGCCTGAGCTGCGCGAAGAAGACTTCGCCTGCGTCAAGGGCAAGGACGAATCCACGACGCACTGACGCTCTTGCAGGGCTGCTGCCGGCCGGTGTGCCATTAAGCCGCAGACCCTGCTATCATTCGCGCGCTCTTTTGCGGGTAAACCCGACTAAAGCACTAGGTCTTATAGTTGACTTAAATGCTCGGGAATTGCATACTCCCGCCCATTCCGAACTCCGTGGTAATTGTCCATGCGACTGACTACAAAAGGCCGATACGCCGTGACCGCCATGCTTGACCTGGCGTTGCACGCGCAGCACGGGCCCGTGTCCCTGGCCGATATCTCCGAGCGCCAAGGCATCTCCCTGTCCTATCTCGAACAGCTTTTCGCCAAGCTGCGCCGCAGCAACCTGGTTTCCAGTGTTCGCGGTCCGGGCGGTGGCTACCAGTTGTCCCGCGACATGCAGGGCATCCAGGTTGCCCAGGTGATCGATGCGGTGAACGAATCGGTCGATGCAACAAAATGCCAGGGCCAGGGCGATTGCCATTCCGGCGACACCTGCCTGACCCATCACCTGTGGTGCGACCTGAGCCTGCAGATTCACGAATTTCTCAGCGGTATCAGCTTGGCCGACCTCGTAACTCGCCGTGAGGTGCAGGAAGTGGCCCAGCGTCAGGATCAGCGTCGTTGCAATGGCAAGGCGCCGCGCCTGGACAAGATTGAAGCGTCCGCCGTCGAATGACAGCCAGAGAGCTAGCGGCACGCCAGCCAGCCTGATTTAGGAGATAGTCCATGAAATTGCCGATTTACCTTGATTACTCTGCGACCACCCCGGTCGATCCGCGCGTTGCGCAAAAGATGAGTGAATGCCTGCTGGTCGACGGAAACTTCGGTAACCCGGCGTCCCGCTCCCACGTGTTCGGCTGGAAGGCCGAAGAGTCCGTCGAAAACGCCCGTCGTCAGGTGGCCGATCTGGTCAATGCCGACCCGCGCGAAATCGTCTGGACCTCCGGTGCCACCGAGTCCGACAACCTGGCAATCAAGGGTGCGGCACATTTCTACGCCTCCAAGGGCAAGCACCTGATCACCTCCAAGATCGAGCACAAGGCTGTCCTCGACACCATGCGCCAACTGGAGCGTGAAGGTTTCGAAGTCACCTATCTCGAGCCGACCGAAGATGGCCTGATCACACCTGCCATGATCGAAGCCGCGCTGCGCGAAGACACCATCCTGGTGTCGGTGATGCACGTGAACAACGAAATCGGCACGGTCAATGACATCGCCGCCATCGGCGAGCTGACTCGTTCGAAAGGTATTCTGTTCCACGTCGACGCCGCTCAGTCCACTGGCAAGGTCGAAATCGACCTGCAGAAGCTGAAAGTCGACATGATGTCGTTCTCTGCCCACAAGACCTACGGTCCCAAAGGCATCGGCGCGCTGTACGTCAGCCGCAAGCCGCGTGTGCGCATCGAAGCGACCATGCACGGTGGCGGTCATGAGCGTGGCATGCGTTCCGGCACCCTGGCGACCCACCAGATCGTCGGCATGGGCGAAGCGTTCCGTGTAGCCAAGGAAGACATGGCTGCCGAAAACGTGCGCATCAAAGCGTTGAGCGATCGCTTCTACAAGCAGGTCGAGCATCTGGAAGAGCTGTACGTCAACGGCAGCCTGACCGCCCGGGTTCCGCACAACCTGAACCTGAGCTTCAACTACGTTGAAGGCGAGTCGCTGATCATGGCACTCAAGGATCTGGCGGTTTCATCCGGTTCGGCGTGCACCTCGGCGTCCCTGGAGCCTTCGTACGTACTGCGCGCCCTGGGCCGCAACGACGAACTGGCACACAGCTCGATCCGCTTCACCTTCGGCCGTTTCACCACCGAAGAAGAAATCGATTACGCCGCGCAGAAAGTCTGCGAGGCCGTTACCAAGCTGCGCGCTCTGTCGCCGCTGTGGGACATGTACAAAGACGGCGTCGATATCTCGAAGATCGAGTGGGCGGCACACTAAACATAGAAGCCGCCGGATACAGATCCTGTAGCGACGCGGCGGTTTGCGCAGCGCAGTTGCAGGGTCTCAAGAGCGGCCCTGATGAGTGAGGATTGAGAATCATGGCTTACAGCGAAAAGGTCATCGACCACTACGAAAACCCGCGTAACGTCGGCAAGATGGACGCGGAAGATCCAGATGTCGGCACCGGCATGGTCGGCGCTCCGGCGTGCGGCGACGTGATGCGTCTGCAGATCAAGGTCAACGACCAGGGCGTTATCGAAGACGCCAAGTTCAAGACCTACGGCTGCGGTTCGGCTATCGCTTCAAGCTCCCTCGCCACCGAGTGGATGAAGGGCAAGACCCTGGACGAAGCGGAAACCATCAAGAACACCCAGCTGGCCGAAGAACTGGCCCTGCCGCCAGTGAAAATCCACTGCTCGGTACTCGCTGAGGACGCCATCAAGGCGGCCGTTCGCGACTACAAGCAGAAGAAAGGCTTGATCTAAGCATTGGGCGACGAGTAAGGAGTCAACGATGGCTATCAGCATGACAGAAGCGGCTGCTCGACACGTGCGACGCTCCCTCGACGGGCGCGGCAAGGGTGAAGGGATTCGTCTGGGTGTTCGCACCACGGGCTGTTCCGGCCTTGCCTACGTGCTGGAGTTTGTCGACGAGGTGGTTGCAGAAGATCAGGTGTTCGAGAGTCACGGCGAAAAAGTGATTATCGACCCCAAGAGCCTGGCTTACCTCGACGGCACCGAGCTCGATTTCGTCAAGGAAGGGTTGAACGAAGGCTTCAAGTTCAACAATCCCAACGTGCGCGGTGAGTGTGGCTGCGGCGAAAGCTTCAACATCTGAGGCTGGTCGTGGGAACTCCTTGTCATTTCGCTTTATTCGAGCTGCAACCGGGCTTTCGTCTGGATCTCGAGCAACTGGCCACGCGCTATCGCGAGCTGGCGCGCGGCGTTCATCCTGATCGCTTTGCCGACGCTTCCGAGCGTGAGCAGCGTTCGGCGCTCGAGCAGTCTGCACGGCTCAACGATGCCTATCAGACGCTCAAGAGTCCGGCCCAGCGTGCACGTTACCTGCTGACCATCAGCGGTCATGAAGTGCCGATGGAAGTCACGGTCCACGATCCCGAGTTTCTTCTGCAGCAGATGCAATGGCGCGAAGAGCTCGAAGATCTGCAGGACAGTGCCGACCTGGCGGGTGTCGCGACCTTCAAGCGTCGCCTGAAAACCGCTCAGGAGCAGCTGAACGAAAGCTTCGCAGCCTGTTGGGATGATGCAGCGCAACGTGAACAGGCCGAACGCCTGATGCGGCGCATGCAGTTCCTCGACAAGCTCACCTACGAAGTGCGCCAGTTAGAAGAGCGCCTCGACGATTAACCCAGTGCCGCTCCGGTCGCACGCCTGATATACAGATAAGTCCTGATCACGATGGCCCTACTGCAGATCGCCGAACCCGGCCAAAGTCCTCAACCGCACCAGCGTCGTCTGGCTGTGGGGATCGACTTGGGCACTACCAATTCGCTGGTCGCTGCGTTGCGCAGTGGTCTTTCCGAGCCGCTGGCCGATGCCGAAGGGCGGGTCATCCTGCCTTCCGCTGTGCGTTATCACGCCGATCGTGTCGAAGTCGGCGAGTCGGCCAAACTGGCCGCGTCCTCCGATCCCCTGAATACCGTGCTGTCGGTCAAGCGCCTGATGGGTCGTGGCCTGTCCGACGTCAAGCAATTGGGCGATCAACTGCCGTACCGTTTTGTCGGTGGCGAATCGCACATGCCGTTCATCGACACCGTGCAGGGCCCGAAAAGCCCGGTCGAAGTCTCCGCCGATATCCTCAAAGTGCTGCGTCAGCGTGCTGAAGCCACCCTCGGGGGCGAGCTGGTCGGTGCGGTGATTACCGTTCCGGCCTATTTCGACGACGCTCAGCGCCAGGCTACGAAGGATGCGGCAAAACTCGCCGGTCTGAACGTACTGCGTCTGCTCAACGAGCCGACCGCCGCTGCGGTGGCTTATGGGCTGGATCAGCATGCCGAAGGCCTGGTCGCCATTTATGACCTGGGCGGCGGTACTTTCGATATTTCGATTCTGCGCCTGACTGGCGGCGTTTTCGAAGTTCTGGCAACCGGCGGCGACAGCGCGCTGGGTGGCGATGACTTCGACCACGCGATTGCCGGCTGGATCATCGAAAGCGCGGGCCTGTCCGCCGATCTCGATCCGGGTGCGCAGCGCAATCTGCTGCAAACCGCCTGCGCGGCCAAAGAAGCCCTGACGAATGCCGGCAGTGTTGAAGTTGCTTATGGCGACTGGAAAGCACAGCTGACCCGCGAGGCCTTCGACGCACTGATCGAGCCGATGGTTGCCCGCAGTCTGAAAGCCTGCCGTCGTGCCGTTCGCGACTCCGGTATCGAGCTGGAAGACGTGCATGCCGTGGTCATGGTCGGTGGTTCGACCCGCGTTCCGCGTGTTCGCGAAGCTGTCGCCGAAGCCTTCGGCCGGCAGCCGCTGACCGAAATCGACCCGGATCAGGTGGTGGCTATCGGTGCCGCGATCCAGGCCGATACACTGGCCGGCAACAAGCGCGATGGCGGCGAACTGCTGCTGCTCGATGTGATTCCGCTGTCCCTGGGGCTGGAAACCATGGGCGGCCTGATGGAGAAGGTGATTCCGCGCAACACCACCATCCCCGTCGCTCGCGCCCAGGACTTCACTACATATAAAGACGGCCAGTCGGCCATGGCGATCCATGTGTTGCAGGGCGAGCGCGAGCTGATCAGTGACTGCCGCTCCCTGGCGCGTTTCGAATTGCGCGGTATCCCGGCGATGGTGGCGGGCGCGGCGAAGATTCGCGTGACGTTCCAGGTCGATGCCGACGGTCTGCTCAGCGTCTCTGCCCGTGAACTGGGTTCGGGCGTTGAGGCCAGCATTCAGGTCAAACCGTCCTACGGTCTGACCGACGGCGAAATTGCCAAGATGCTCAAGGATTCGTTCCAGCACGCCAATGACGACAAGGTCGCTCGCGTTCTGCGTGAGCAGCAAGTCGATGCCCAGCGCCTGATCGAAGCGGTGCAGGGCGCTCTGGAGGCGGATGGCGAGCGTTTGCTCGACGCCGAAGAGCGCATGGTCATCGATCTGCAGGTGCAGGAACTGACCGAACTGATGAAAGGTACCGATGGTTACGCCATCGAGCAGCAGACCAAGCGTCTGTCGCAAGTGACCGATGCTTTTGCTGCCCGTCGTATGGATCAGACGGTGAAAGCCGCTCTGTCGGGGCGCAACCTGAATGAAATCGAGGATATCTGATGCCGCAGGTCATTTTTCTGCCCCACGAGAAGTTCTGCCCTGAAGGCATGGTGGTCGAGGCTGAGCCCGGCACTTCGATTCTCGAGCTGGCCCACGAACACCACATCGAGATGGAAAGCGCCTGCGGTGGCGTCTGCGCCTGCACCACTTGTCACTGCATCATCCGCGAGGGTTTCGACTCGCTGGAAGAAGCTGACGAGTTGGAGGAAGATTTCCTCGATCGTGCCTGGGGTCTGGAGGCGCAGTCGCGCCTGGCCTGTCAGGCCATCGTCGGCGAGGAAGACCTCACCGTCGAGATTCCGAAATATTCGCTTAACCATGCGGCCGAAGCGCCGCACTGACTGGTAAGACTGTCATGAGCTACGGTTGGAATGATGTTCAACGTATTGCAGAAGAGTTGGCTGAGGCCAAGCCGGGTGTAGATCCGTATTCTGTCAATTTCGTCGAGTTGCAGCAGTGGATCAAGGAGCTGCCTGACTTCGACGCTAACTCTGGCCGGGTCGGCGAGAAGGTGTTGGAAGCGGTTCAGCAGCTCTGGAATGATGAAATAGACTGATCATCCTTGCAGGTTAGGCAATACCCAAGAACCCGCGTATAATTCGCGGGTTTAATTTTTCGCAAATTACCGTTTCTGGAGTTACACCATGGCTGTTCAACGTACTTTCTCCATCATCAAGCCTGACGCCGTTGCAAAAGGCGCTGCCGGCGAAATCGTTACCCGTTTCGAAAAGGCTGGTCTGAAAGTGGTTGCTTCGAAAATGAAGCAACTGTCCAAAGCCGAAGCTGAAGGCTTCTACGCTGAGCACAAAGAGCGCGGTTTCTTCGGTGACCTGGTTGCTTTCATGATCTCCGGTCCGGTTGTTGTTCAGGTTCTGGAAGGCGAAAACGCCATCGCTCGCAACCGCGAGCTGATGGGCGCTACCAACCCTAAAGAAGCTGCTGCCGGCACCATCCGTGCTGACTTCGCTGAGTCGATCGACGCCAACGCCGTTCACGGTTCGGACTCCGAAGCCGCTGCCGCTCGCGAAATCTCGTACTTCTTCGCAGCTACTGAAGTAACCACTCGCTAAGCATTGGCTTAAGAGTGAAGGTGAATCCATGACTACATCGACTGTTAAAACCAACCTGCTGGGGCTGACCCAGCCGGAAATGGAAAAATTCTTCGACTCAATCGGGGAGAAGCGTTTCCGTGCCGGTCAGGTAATGAAATGGATTCACCACTTTGGCGTCGATGATTTCGACGCCATGACGAACGTCAGCAAGGCCTTGCGCGAAAAGCTCAAGGCTGTTGCTGAAGTTCGCGGTCCCGAAGTGGTCAGCGAGGACATTTCCAGCGACGGCACCCGCAAGTGGGTGGTGCGCGTGGCGTCCGGCAGTTGCGTCGAGACCGTTTACATTCCCCAGGGCAAACGCGGCACTCTGTGCGTTTCGTCCCAGGCAGGCTGTGCCCTGGACTGCAGTTTCTGCTCCACCGGCAAGCAAGGCTTCAACAGCAACCTCACCGCCGCCGAAGTCATCGGCCAGGTGTGGATTGCCAACAAATCCTTCGGCAGTGTTCCGGCTACCATCGACCGCGCCATCACCAACGTGGTGATGATGGGCATGGGCGAACCACTGCTGAACTTCGACAACGTCGTGGCCGCCATGCATCTGATGATGGATGATCTGGGCTACGGGATCTCCAAGCGCCGCGTGACCCTGTCCACGTCGGGTGTGGTGCCGATGATCGATGAGCTGGCCAAGCACATCGACGTGTCCCTGGCGTTGTCCCTGCACGCACCGAATGACGCATTGCGTAACCAATTGGTGCCGATCAACAAGAAATATCCGCTTAAGATGCTCCTCGATTCGTGTGTGCGCTACATGTCCGCCCTGGGCGAGAAGCGTGTGCTGACCATCGAGTACACCTTGCTCAAGGACGTCAACGACAAGCTTGAGCACGCCGTGGAAATGATCGAGTTGCTCAAGGATATTCCCTGCAAGATCAACCTGATTCCGTTCAACCCGTTCCCGCATTCCGGTTACGAGCGGCCGAGCAACAACGCGATTCGCCGGTTCCAGGATCAGCTGCATCAGGCAGGCTATAACGTGACCGTGCGCACCACCCGTGGTGAAGACATCGACGCGGCTTGCGGTCAATTGGTAGGGCAGGTGCTGGATCGCACCCGTCGCAGCGAACGTTACATCGCCGTGCGCGAATTGAGCGCCGACAGCGATCTGGCACAGAACGCCGCGAACACTAACTAAGAGAGGATCTCTATGTCCCTGCGCTTTGCGCTGCTGTTGCTGTTGGCCAGCCTGTGTGCTGGCTGTGTCCTGTCGGGCGATTACAACCCGATGAAGACCAGCAAGGGCCGCGACGAAGCGCGGGCTGCCTACGTGCAGCTGGGGCTGGGGTACTTGCAGCAAGGCATGACCGAGCGGGCCAAGGTTCCGTTGAAAAAGGCCCTCGAGCTGGACGGTTCCGATCCCGATGCCAACGCCGCTCTTGGGCTGGTCTTTCAGTCCGAGATGGAGCCGAAGCTGGCCGACGAACACTTTCGCAAGGCACTGTCCTCCCGTCCTGCCGATGCCCGCATCCTCAACAATTACGGCAGTTTTCTCTACGAAGAACAGCGTTACAAGGAAGCCTACGAGCGTTTTGAACAGGCCGCCGCCGATACCCTGTATCCTGAGCGTTCCCGTGTGTTCGAGAACCTCGGCATGACGGCGTCCAAGCTTGGCCAGCGTGATCTGGCCCAGCAGCAACTGGAAAAAGCATTGCGTTTGAACCGTCAGCAACCACGGGCGTTGCTGGAAATGGCTGAGTTGTCATTCGAAGACAGGCATTATGTGCCCGCGCGTGACTATTACGACCGTTTCAGCCAGCTGTCCGAGCAAAATGCACGTAGTCTGTTGCTCGCGGTTCGGTTGGCAAAAGTGTTTGAAGATCGCGACAAGGCCGCCAGTGCGGGCCTGCAATTAAAACGACTCTATCCCGGTACGCCGGAATATCAGCAATACCTGTCGGAGCAATGATGAAAGCGGCGCATCCCGAAGTTGTAGCAGCGAATCGCGTTAACCCCGGTGAGACCTTGCGCCAGGCCCGCGAAAGCAATGGCTGGTCGCTGGCCGAAGTGGCCCTCAAGCTCAACCTCACCGTGACTTCCCTGACCAACCTCGAAGCCGGTGCGTTCGACAAGCTGCCGGGGCATACTTTCGCTCGCGGCTATATTCGCGCCTATGCCAAATTGCTCGGCATGGATCAGGCGGTCCTGGTCCAGCAGTTCGACCAGTCCACCGGCACCGATTCCCAGGGCAGCAATGTCCACGCTTTGGGCCGGATCGAAGAGCCGGTTCGTGTTTCCCACACCATTTTGCGGATCGTCAGCCTGTTGCTGTTGATCGCGGTCATCGGCGGCGGTTTTGTCTGGTGGCAGGATCAGACCTCGCTGCGCACCAAGGATCTGACCAGTCTGGCCCCGGAGCACGTTGAAGTCGAAGGCGCCGATGGCACCACGCAGATTCATCCGATCGACGAGCCGGAAGACCAGGCCGTTACCGAAGGTCAGACCGAGGGCGCGACGGCGCTGGCACTGCCCCAATCGGAAACCGCTGCCGAATCGACCGGCGCCGAGCCCGTCGTTCCGGCAACCGCACCGGCCGTACCTGCTGCCCCGGCCCCGGTTGTCGCCACTCCGGCTGCACCTGCCCCTAATGTTCCGGCGGCTCCGGCACCGACCGTCACCGCACCCGTTGTCCCGGCCACCCCGGCACCCACCGCAGAAACCACTGCTCCGGCAGCAGGCGAAGGTCAGGTGCAACTGCAGTTCACCGCTGATTGCTGGGCACAGGTCACCGATGGTCGCGGCAAGGTTCTGTTCAGCGGTCTGAAACATAAAGGCGACAGCGTCTCCGTGGCAGGCAAGCCACCGCTGGCCGTGCGTCTGGGTGTTGCCCGGGCAGCGCAGGTCAGCTACAACGGCCAGCCGGTCGATGTCGCTCCGTTCACCAGTGGCGAGACTGCTCGCCTGAAGTTGGGTCAATAAGTCATGCACGGCGAATCTCCAATCAAACGTCGCGAATCGCGCAAGATCTGGGTCGGTAACGTGCCTGTGGGTGGCGATGCACCTATCGCGGTGCAGAGCATGACCAACAGTGACACCAACGATGTCGCGGCCACTGTCGCCCAGATCAACCGTCTGGAAGCCGCTGGCGTCGACATCGTTCGCGTATCGGTGCCGGACATGGACGCCGCCGAGGCGTTCGGCAAGATCAAGCAACTGGTCAAGGTGCCGCTGGTTGCCGACATCCACTTCGACTACAAGATCGCTTTGCGCGTGGCCGAACTGGGTGTGGACTGCCTGCGCATCAACCCGGGCAACATCGGTCGCGAAGACCGCGTGCGTGCGGTGGTCGATGCCGCCCGTGACCGCGGGATTCCGATCCGCATCGGTGTCAACGCCGGTTCCCTGGAAAAAGACCTGCAGAAGAAATATGGCGAACCGACCCCGGCCGCGCTGGTCGAGTCGGCGCTGCGTCACGTCGAACACCTCGAACGCCTGAATTTCCAGGACTTCAAGGTCAGCGTGAAGGCTTCCGACGTGTTCATGGCCGTCGAAGCCTACCGCCTGCTGGCGAAGGAAATCGTCCAGCCGCTGCACCTGGGCATCACCGAAGCCGGTGGATTGCGCTCCGGTACAGTGAAATCCGCCGTGGGCCTAGGTATGCTGCTCGCCGAGGGGATTGGCGATACCATCCGCATCTCGCTGGCGGCCGATCCGGTCGAGGAAGTGAAAGTCGGTTACGACATCCTCAAGTCTTTGCACCTGCGTTCCCGTGGCATCAACTTCATCGCCTGCCCGAGCTGCTCGCGGCAGAACTTCGATGTGGTCAAGACCATGAACGAGCTGGAAGGGCGCCTTGAAGACCTGCTGGTGCCGCTGGATGTTGCGGTGATCGGTTGCGTGGTCAATGGCCCCGGCGAAGCCAAGGAAGCCCATATCGGCTTGACCGGCGGTACGCCGAACCTGATTTACATCGACGGCAAGCCGTCGCAGAAACTGACGAATGACAATCTGGTGGACGAGCTGGAAAAGCTGATCCGCGAGAAAGCGGCCGAGAAGGTCGAAGCCGACGCAGCGGTCATCGCGCGCGGCTGATCGAACGAATTAAGGAATTTCTGTGAGCAAGTCCCTGCAAGCCATTCGTGGCATGAACGACATCCTGCCGGAACAGACCCCGGTATGGCGCTACTTCGAAGGCACCGTTTCGCGTTTGCTGGATAACTACGGTTACAAGCAGATCCGCATGCCGATCGTCGAGTTCACCGAGCTGTTCAAGCGCTCGATCGGCGAAGTGACCGACATCGTCGAAAAAGAGATGTACACCTTCGACGACCGCAACGGCGACTCCCTGACCCTGCGTCCGGAAGGCACCGCTGCGTGCGTGCGTGCCGTGCTCGAGCACGGCATCACTGGCGGTGGCCAGGTGCAGAAACTCTGGTACATCGGCCCGATGTTCCGTCACGAGCGTCCGCAGAAAGGTCGTTATCGCCAGTTCCACCAGATCGGTCTGGAAGTCTTCAACCTCGACGGTCCGGACATCGACGCCGAGTTGATCATCATGACCTGGCGCCTGTGGGGCGAGCTGGGCATCCGTGATGCGGTCAAGCTCGAACTCAACAGCCTGGGTACCAGCGAGTCCCGCGGCCGTTATCGTGAAGCGCTGGTCGAGTACCTCTCGGCGCACCACGACAAACTGGACGAAGACAGCCAGCGTCGCCTGAAAACCAACCCGTTGCGCGTGCTCGACACCAAAAATGCCGACACCCAGGCGGTGCTGGTCGATGCGCCGAAAATGGCGGATTACCTGGATGACGAGTCCCGTGCCCACTTCGAAGGTCTGAAGTCGCGTCTGGATGCTGTCGGCATTCCTTACGTGCTCAACCCGAAACTGGTACGCGGTCTCGATTACTACAGCAAAACCGTATTCGAATGGGTCACCGACAAGCTCGGCGCCCAGGGCACTGTGTGCGCGGGCGGCCGTTACGACGGTCTGGTCGAGCAGATGGGCGGCAAGCCGACCCCGGGCGTCGGTTTCGCCATGGGCATCGAGCGTCTGGTGCTGATGCTGGAAACCCTGGAGCAGATCCCGCAAGAACTCGCCCGTCAGGTCGACGTCTACCTCTGCGCCTTCGGCGAAGAAGCGGAGCTGGCCGGTCTGGCCCTGGCCGAGCGTGTACGCGACCAGTTGCCTAACCTGCGCCTGCAGGTCAATGCCGGTGCCGGCAGCTTCAAGAGCCAGTTCAAGAAAGCCGACAAGAGCGGTGCGCTGTACGCGCTGATCCTCGGTGACGACGAAATGGCACAGCAAGTGGTAGGTTTCAAACCCCTGCGTGGCCAGGGCGAACAACAAAGCATTGCCTGGGATGCGCTTGCCGCTCACCTGGCCACCTGCGTCGTGCAGGGTTGAAGCTGTTTAAACAGCCGATTTAGCGATTAAGGAGTATTGGGGTGTCGAGTACCGAAGACGAACAGTTGGCGGATTTGAAGGACTGGTGGACACGCAACGGCAAACCTCTGGTCACTGGCGGCCTGTTGGCGCTGGTCATCGTGTTCGGCTGGCAGGCATTTCACAAGTATCAGAGCAACCAGTCGCAAGGCGCCTCGGTGCTCTATCAGCAATTGCTGGAAACCACGCTGACCCCGGACGGCAAGCCTGACGCTGCGCGCGTTGCGGATCTGGCCGGCAAGCTCAACCGTGAATTCGGCGGGACTGCCTACGCGCAGTACGGCAGCCTGTTCGTGGCCAAGGTCGCGGTCGACAGCGGCAAGCTGGACGACGCGGCGACCGAACTGAAGGCAATCGTTGCCAAACCGGCCAACGCGGCGCTGGGTGAAATCGCCCGTCAGCGTCTGGCGCAGGTGCTGGGTGCACAGAACAAGGCGGATGAAGCCCTGAAACTGCTTGAAGGCGATGCCGACAAGTCGTTCCTGGCCACTCGCGAAGAACTCAAGGGCGACCTGCTGGTACAGCTGGGCCGCACTGACGAAGCGAACGCGGCGTATCAAAAAGCCAAGGCGGCACTGTCGGATGAAGCGGCAGTCGGCGGCCTTCAAATCAAGCTGGACGACCTGGCCAAAGGGGATGCGTGACGTGATCGGTTGGAAGCATGCAGCATTGCTGGCTCTGGCCATTCTGGCCACGGGTTGCAGCAGCAACAGCACAAAAGAACTGCCACCAGCCGAACTGACTTCCTTCAAGGAAGAAGTGGTTCTGCACAAAGTGTGGAGCCGTTCGATCGGTGACGGTCAGGGCGAAACCTACAACATGCTGGTACCGGCGATCGATGGTGACACCATCTACGCCGCCGACGTGACCGGCATCGTGATGGCCATGGATCGCAGCAACGGCGACGTGAAGTGGAAGAAAGAACTGGATGTGCCAGTCTCCGGCGCCGTCGGCGTGGGTTACGGTCTGGTTCTGGTCGGCACGCTGCGTGGCGACGTCATCGCTCTCGACACCATCAATGGCGAAGAGAAGTGGCGCGCTCGCGTGACCAGTGAAGTGTTGGCGCCACCAGCCAGCAACGGCGACATCGTGGTCGTGCAGACCCAGGACGATCGTCTGATCGGTCTGGATGCCTCCACCGGTCACCAGCGCTGGGTGTATGACAGCACCCCGGCCGTACTGACCCTGCGTGGCACCAGTGCGCCGCTCGCGACCAACCGTCTCGCGGTGGCTGGCCTGTCGACCGGTAAAGTGGTCGCTCTGGACATTTCCAACGGCGTGCCGGTCTGGGAACAACGGATCGCGATTCCGCAAGGTCGTTCGGAGCTGGAGCGCGTGGTCGACATCGACGGCGGTCTGCTGCTGTCCGGCGGCACACTGTACGTTGCCAGTTATCAGGGTCGCGTTGCGGCGCTGGACCTGGAAAGCGGCCGTCAACTGTGGCAGCGCGATGCGTCGAGCTACGCCGGTATCGCCCAGGGTTTCGGCAACGTCTACGTGAGCCTGTCTTCGGGCACCGTTGAAGGCGTCGACGAGCGTTCGACCACTGCACTGTGGACCAACGATTCGCTGGCCCGCCGTCAACTGTCGGCTCCGGAAGTGTTCTCCAGCTACGTTGCAGTCGGTGACCTGGACGGTTACCTGCATCTGCTGAGTCAGGTGGACGGTCGTTTCGTCGGCCGCGAGCGCATCGACAGCGACGGCCTGCGTGCCCGTCCGCTGGTGGTGGGTGACACGATTTACGTGTATGGCAACAGCGGCAAACTGGAAGCCCTGACCATCAAGTAATGGTTTGACTATGCTTGGGGTTGATCCCCAAGCGGCCCTGCTCCGGCAGGGTTTGCAACATCCATGGGTGTTGCCCCGAGCACCAGCCGCTGCCTCGCAGCGGCTTTTGTATTTTCTGAAATAACGAAGTGGAGAGCCGCATGGTTCCCGTAATCGCCCTGGTGGGCCGACCGAACGTCGGCAAGTCCACCTTGTTCAACCGCCTGACCAGGACTCGCGACGCCATCGTCGGCGACTTGTCCGGTCTGACCCGTGATCGCCAGTACGGTGAGGCCAAGTGGCAAGGGCGTTCCTACATTCTGATCGACACCGGCGGTATCTCCGGTGATGAACATGGTATGGACGAAAAAATGGCCGAGCAGTCGCTGCTGGCCATCGAAGAAGCGGATGTCGTTCTGTTCCTGGTAGATGCCAAGGCCGGTTTCACCGCCGCCGACCAGATGATCGGCGAACACCTGCGCAAACGTAACAAGCGTTCCTATGTGGTCGCCAACAAAGTCGACAACATCGATCCGGAAATGGCTCGCGCCGAATTCGCGCCGATGGGCATGGGCGATGCGATCCCGATTGCCGGCGCCCATGGTCGCGGCATCACTCAATTGCTGGAAATCGCCCTGAGCTCGTTCCCGAAAGATGAGGACGAGCTGCCGGAAGGCGAAGAGCAGGAAGAAGTCGCCGAAGGCGAGGAAGCCAAGCGCATTCCAGGCCCGAGCGAAAAGGACGGCATCAAGATCGCCATCATCGGCCGGCCGAACGTCGGCAAGTCGACGCTGGTCAACCGCATGCTCGGTGAAGAACGAGTGATCGTCTACGACCAGCCGGGCACCACTCGCGACAGTATCTACATCCCGTTCGAGCGTAACGACGAGAAGTACACGCTGATCGACACTGCCGGTGTGCGCAAGCGCGGCAAGATCCACGAAGAAGTCGAAAAGTTCTCCGTGGTCAAAACCCTGCAGGCGATCAAAGACGCCAACGTGGTGATCTTCGTGATGGACGCCCGCGAAGGTGTGGTCGATCACGACCTCAACCTGCTGGGCTTCGCCCTCGAGTCCGGCCGTGCGCTGGTCATCGCGCTGAACAAGTGGGATGGCATGACTCCGGGCGAGCGTGACTATGTGAAGACCGAACTGGAACGCCGGTTGTTCTTCGTCGACTTCGCCGACATCCACTTCATCTCGGCGCTGCACGGTACCGGCGTGGGCAACCTCTACGCTTCGGTGCAGAACTCGTTCAAGTCGGCGGTCACCCGCTGGCCGACCAGCCGTCTGACCCAGATCCTCGAAGACGCAGTCAGCGAGCACCAGCCACCGATGGTCAACGGCCGCCGGATCAAGCTGCGTTATGCCCACCTCGGTGGCGCCAACCCGCCGCTGATCGTGATCCACGGCAACCAGATCGAGAAAGTGCCGAACTCGTACGTGCGCTATCTGGAAAACACTTACCGCCGTGTGCTCAAACTGGTCGGTACGCCGATCCGTATCGAGTTCAAGGGCGGCGAGAACCCGTACGAAGGCAACAAGAACACGCTGACCGACCGCCAGGTCAACAAGAAGCGTCGTTTGATGTCGCACAACAAGAAGGCCAGCAAGAAGCGCCGCGACAAGCGCTGATCCCGGTCATCAAGAGAGAAGGGCGCCGTCTGGCGCCCTTTTTTTATGGGCGCCGGATGGGCTATCCTCGGGCTCTCCCGCGCCGTCGTCAGTGCCGGGGCAGAGCAGGGAACCCCGATGATCAACAGCAAGCTGCCGAATGTCGGCATCACTATTTTCACGCAGATGTCTCAGCTCGCGGCACAGACCGGAGCCATCAACCTGTCCCAGGGTTTTCCCGATTTCGACGGCCCGCAGTCGCTGCGCGATGCGGTCGGTCGGCACATCGCCAGCGGCCATAACCAGTATTCGCCCATGACCGGCCTGCCGGCCCTGCGCCAGCAGATTGCGGCGAAGATCGCCCGCAGCTATGGCGTGAATGTCGATGCCGATCACGAGGTGACCGTCACTCCCGGCGCGACCCAGGCGATCTTCTGTGCGATTCAGGCGGTTATCCACAGCGGTGACGAAGTCATCGTGTTCGACCCGGCCTATGACAGCTACGAGCCGTCGGTGGAGCTGGCCGGCGGGCGCTGCGTGCATGTGCAACTCGGTCTGGAGGATTTCTCCATCGACTTCGACAAGCTCAGTGCAGCGCTGAGCCCGCGCACGCGGATGATCATCCTAAACACCCCGCACAACCCGAGCGGCGCGCTGATCAGTCGCGCGGAGCTGGACCAGTTGGCGGCGCTGATCCGCGATCGTGACATCTATGTGATCAGCGACGAAGTCTACGAACACCTGGTGTACGACGGCGTTCCGCATGTGAGCGTGCTGGCCCATGAAGAGTTGTATCAGCGCGCATTCGTGGTCAGCTCGTTCGGCAAGACCTATCACGTTACCGGCTGGAAAACCGGCTACGTCGTGGCGCCGCCGGCCCTGACCGCCGAACTGCGCAAGGTGCACCAGTACGTCAGTTTTTGTGGCGTGACGCCGCTGCAATATGCGCTGGCCGATTACATGGCCGAACATCCGGAACACGTCGAAGAACTGCCGGGTTTCTATCAGGCCAAGCGCGATCTGTTCTGTGATCTGCTGGAACCGTCGCGATTCAGCTTCACCCGGGTCACCGGCACTTATTTCCAACTGGTCGATTACTCACAGATCCGTCCCGACCTGAACGATGTCGAGATGGCGATGTGGATGACTCGCGAACATGGTGTGGCGAGCATCCCGGTGTCGGTTTTCTACCAGAATCCACCTGAAGGCCAGCGCCTGGTGCGTCTGTGCTTCGCCAAACGCGAGGAGACGCTGCGGGAAGCGGCGGCAAAACTATGCGTGATTTGAGTGCTTTACCCGATCTCAACCTGGCGCTGATCCAGACCAGCCTGGCCTGGCATGATCGTCAGGCCAACCTCGAGCATTTCGATGCGTTGCTGGAGCAGGCGCGCGGGGCGGATCTGATTATCCTGCCGGAAATGTTCACTACCGGATTCTCCATGGAATCCGAAACCCTGGCGGAAGCCGAAAACGGCCCGACCAGCAAATGGATGAAGGCACAGGCGGCGAAGCTCAATGCGGTGATCACCGGCAGCGTGATCATCCAGGCCGCCGACGGCAGCCATCGCAATCGCCTGCTATGGGCGCGCCCGGACGGCGAAGTGTGGCATTACGACAAGCGTCATCTGTTCCGCATGGCCGGCGAGCACAATCACTACACCCCCGGCGAACGCCAGGTGCAGTTCGAACTCAAGGGCTGGCGCATCCGGCCGCTGATTTGCTACGACTTGCGTTTCCCGGTGTGGAGCCGCGATGCACAAGACACCGACCTGCTGCTGTACACCGCCAATTGGCCAGGGGCACGACGTCTGCACTGGAACCGTTTGCTGCCGGCGCGGGCGATTGAAAACCTGTGTTACGTCGCGGCCGTGAACCGTGTCGGCACTGACGGCAAGGGTTTTGCCTACACCGGCGACAGTCAGGTGCTGGACTTCCAGGGCGAGACCCTGCTGGCGGCGGGGGAGGCGGACGGGGTGTTCAAGGCCGTACTGGAAGCTGCACCGCTGGCGGCTTACCGCGAGCGATTCCCGGCTAATCTGGATGCGGACACGTTCGAGTTCACCTGAGTTTTTACGTTGTCAGTGCGGGCCTCTTCGCGGGCGAGCCCGCTCCCACAGTAACCGGTGTGTGCTCAATGTCATTTACACCAGAAAACCCTGTGGGAGCGGGCTTGCCCGCGAAGAGGCCAGTTCAGGCAACATAAAGCCAGCAGGCATAAAAAAGGCCCCGGAGTTCGCACTCCGGGGCCTTTTGCATTTCAGCGGTGAGTTATGCCGCTTTCGCTTCCGGCTGGCTCAGCGAGCGGTTGAGCGCGCTGAACAGTGCCTTGAAGCTGGCGGTGGTGATGTTTTCATCGATACCCACGCCGTGCACGGCACGTTCGCCATTCACACGCAGCTCGATATAAGCCGCTGCCTTGGCGTTGGTACCCGCGCCGATGGCGTGTTCGTTGTAGTCCATGATCTCCACCGGAATCGGCAGACCGGCTACCAGTGCTTCCAGCGCACCGTTGCCCTTGCCGCGCCAGTGCAGGTTGGTTTCGCCCTGGCCCTTGCTTGCCACTTCCACTTCGACGGCGCTGTGGCCGTTTTCTTCCTGCAGGCGATGGCTGACCAGCGCATACGGGGTGTTGGCTTGCAGGTACTCGGTGTGCAGCAGCGAGTGGATCTGCTGGGCAGTCATTTCCAGGCCCAGGCGATCGGTTTCACGCTGCACGACCTGACTGAACTCGATCTGCATGCGACGCGGCAGGCTGATGCCGTACTCCTGCTCCAGCAGGTAGGCGATGCCGCCCTTGCCCGACTGGCTGTTGACGCGGATCACCGCCTCGTAGCTGCGGCCGATGTCGGCCGGGTCGATCGGCAGGTACGGCACTTCCCACAGGGTGTCCGGTTTCTGCTGGGCGAAGCCCTTGCGGATCGCGTCCTGGTGGGAACCGGAGAACGCGGTGTGCACCAGGTCGCCGACGTACGGATGACGCGGGTGAACCTGAATCTGGTTGCATTCTTCGACGACCTTGCGCACGCCGTCGATGTCGGAGAAGTCCAGTTGCGGGTCGAGGCCCTGGGTGTACATGTTCAGTGCCACGGTCACGAGGTCGACGTTGCCGGTACGCTCGCCGTTGCCGAACAGGCAGCCTTCGACGCGGTCGGCACCGGCCATCAGGCCCAGCTCGGTGGCGGCCACACCGGTGCCACGGTCGTTGTGGGTGTGCAGGCTGATGATCACGCTGTCACGACGGTTGATGTTGCGGTGGAACCACTCGATCTGGTCGGCGTAGACGTTCGGGGTCGCGCATTCAACGGTGGCCGGCAGGTTGAGGATGATCTTGTGCTCGGGCGTCGGGTTCCAGACCTCGATCACGGCGTCACAGACTTCCTTGGCGAATTCCAGCTCAGTGGCGCTGAAGGTTTCCGGCGAGTATTCGAAGGTCCACTCGGTGTCCGGCTGCATGGCAGCGTATTTGACGAACAGCTTGGCGGCGTTTACGGCGATGGCCTTGATGCCGTCCTTGTCCTGGTTGAAGACGATGCGACGGAAAGACGGGGAAGTGGCGTTGTACAGGTGAACGATCGCCTTCTTCGCCCCGCGCAGGGATTCGAAGGTGCGCTCGATCAGATCTTCACGACCCTGGGTCAGCACCTGGATGGTGGTGTCGTCCGGGATGTGGCCGTCTTCGATCAGGGTACGCACGAAGTCGAAGTCGGTTTGCGAAGCCGCCGGAAACGACGCTTCGATTTCTTTCACACCGACCTGCACCAGGGTTTTCCAGAAGCGCAGCTTTTTCACCGCGTCCATCGGCTCGATCAACGACTGGTTGCCGTCACGCAGGTCGGAGCTGCACCAGATCGGCGCGGCATCGATGGTTTTCGACGGCCAGGTGCGATCCGGCAGATTGATCACGGGAAACGCGCGGTATTTCGAAGACGGGTCTTTGAGCATGCTCATCGGGAAATTCCTTATTGTCTGGGCCGAAAAGAGGCGGCCTGCCGGTGGAACGAATGTTCGGAGAAGCTTGGGACGAGGCGCAACGATTCAGCCCGGCAGTCGTGCGCTGACAAGGCACAGGCTGCGGTGCTGGCGAAGCTGAATAAGGGTGTGAGAGGTTTTCATGCCTTCAACCCTAACCGCGGGGGATGAGGATGGCAAGCAGTCGAAAAAAATTGAGAGGAATACCCGGAAAGCAGTTTTTTCCGAGATTTTATTCTTGATATGGCGGTTATTGTTTGTGGGGATTGCGCAGACCATTCGTCGTGCGCAATCCCTGTGGGAGCGAGCCTGCTCGCGATGAGGCCAGTCGCCTCACCCGCAAATCAAGGCTGGAAAGCCCCAATGAAAATCGCTGGATCGACCCTCGCGTCGTTCAGACTGACGTTCCAGTGCATGTGCGGCCCGGTCGCCCGACCCGTGGCACCCACCTTGCCCACCACCGCGCCGCGAGCCAGTTGCTGGCCATTTTGCACATCGATCTTCGACATGTGGCAGAACATGCTGATAAAGCCCTGGCCGTGGTCGACGAACACGGTGTTGCCATTGAAGAAGTAGTTGCCGATCAGGATCACCTTGCCCGCCGCCGGGGTCTTGATCGGTGTGCCGGCCGGTACTGCGAAGTCGAGGCCGGCGTGCGGATTGCGTTCTTCACCGTTGAAGAAACGGCGCACGCCGAACTTGCTCGACAGCGGCCCGTTGACCGGTTTGTCCAGCAACAGGTTGCTCGGTGTGTTCGGGCTGAAGCTGCGGTAGGCCTTGATCTGCTCGGCCAGTTCACCCTCGATGCGCTTGAGGTTCGCCGGGTTCGGATTGACCTGTTGCGTGTTCTTCAGGGTGATGTGCTGTTCCGGGTATTTCTTGTTGCCGACGGTGAAGTTCAGGTTTCGGCCGCCGCTGCTGATCTGCTGGGGGCCGGGTTTGACGGTCAGCGGAACGCCGACAATCGCCAGCCAGTTGTTCTGTTCCTTGACCACCAACACCGGTTTGCCTTGGTACGTGGCCTTCGGCGCTTGCGCGGCGGCGCCCAGATCGACGACGGCTACGCCGCCCGGCACCGGTTTGTTCAGCAGGCGGGTGATGTAACTGTCGGCGTGGGCGTTGAAGCTCAGGCACAGCAACAACAGCGGAGCAAGAAAACGGGGCATGGATCAGTCCAGTAGAGAGAGAGTGACAGGCGTCAGGTGATTGTCCTCGACGCGCACTTGCAGTTCGCCTTCGCCCAGTCTGGCTTTCAGACGCTGGCCGGTGTGGGTTTGCGCCGCGTTGCGGATCGCGTTGCCACGCTCGTCGAGCAGAATGCTGTAGCCACGGCCGAGGGTCGCCAGTGGGCTGACCACGTGCAGGGTCTGCATCTGGCTTTGCAGCTGCAGGCGCCGGCGTTTCAGGCCTTCGTTCATGGCGCGTGGCAGGCGTTCGGCGAGGCTGTCGAGGCGCTGGCGCAGCAGGGCCAGTTGTCGTCCGGGATGTTGCCCGGCCAGACGGGTTTCCAGACGAATCAGGCGTTCGCGGCGGGTATTGAGCTGGCGCTCAAAGGCCCGGCGCATGCGCATGTCCAGGTCATCCAGACGCTGTGCCTGCTGGCGCAGTCGTTCACCGGGATGGCGCAGACGGCGGGCCATTCCTTCCAGTCGCAGACGATCACGCATCAAGCGGTCGCGCATGCGCATCACCAGTCGACGGTGCAGGCTCTCGACCTGGCGGATCAGGTGGCTGGAATCCGGAGCGAGCAATTCGGCTGCCGCAGAAGGCGTCGGCGCACGGACGTCGGCCACAAAGTCGCTGATCGACACGTCGGTTTCATGGCCGACGGCGCTGACGATCGGTGTCACGCACGCATCCACCGCTCGGGCCACGGCTTCTTCGTTGAAGCACCAGAGGTCTTCCAGCGAACCGCCGCCACGGGCCAGGATCAGCGCATCGAAGCCCCGGGCATCCGCGAGTTTCAGGGCGCGGACGATCTGCGCCGTGGCCTCACGGCCCTGAACGGCGGTGGGGATCAGGGTCAGCTTGACCTGCGGCGCACGGCGTCGGAACACGCTGATGATGTCGCGGATCACCGCGCCGGTCGGCGAACTGATGATGCCGATGTGCTGCGGATGGGCCGGCAGCGGCACTTTGCGCTCGGAACTGAACAGCCCTTCGGCGCTGAGCTTTTCCTTCAAGGCATCGAAGGCCAGGCGCAGGGCGCCGTCACCGGCAGGCTCCACGGTGTCGAGGATCAACTGATAGTCGCCACGCCCTTCGAACAGCGAGACCTTGCCACGCACCTTGACCGCCAGACCGTCTTTCAGCGCCTGGCGCACCCGCGCAGCGTTCTGGCGAAACAGTGCGCAACGCACCTGCGCGCCGCTGTCCTTGAGCGTGAAATACACGTGGCCGGACGCCGGGCGGGCGAGGTTGGAGATTTCGCCTTCGACCCAGATGTTGCTGAACACGTCTTCGAGCAACACCCGCGCGCGGCCGTTGAGCTGGCTGACAGTCAGGACTTCGCGGTCGAGGCCGAGTCTTGCAAAGGGATCTTTAATCATGGGGCGCAGTTTAAAGGCTTTCGCCGGTGAATGTCTGGAGGAAGTGTTGCACCAGTGGTGTGGGATTTTGCCGAAAGGCGAGGGCGACAGTGCTCTGGCAATCGCCGGTCAGTGGCACAAATCTCACACCAGCGGGCGCGATGTCCTGCATCGACTCCGGCAGCAGGGCGATGCCGAAACCGGCCTGGATCAATTGCAGTTGCGTGGTCTTGCGTGACATCACCCGTGCAGCCTGGGGGAAGAAACCGTGACGCATGCACAGGTCGGCGCACAAATAGCTCAGTCCGCCGCGTTGCGGATGGGGGATGGAAATGAACGCTTCGTCCTTCAATTGCGCCAGATCGACTGGCTCCGTCAACGCCAGTCGATGATCCGCCGGCACGGCAAGCAGCAAGCGTTCGGTGTAGAGCGGAACAACTTGAACACCTTCGCGCTGGCGCAGCACCGGCAGACGCAGCAAACCGATGTCGAGCCGTCCCTCGGCCAGTTCTTCGAGCTGCGTTTCCGAAGACAACGTGCCGATGTCCAGCGAAACCCCGGGCTGCTGTTCCAGGTAAGCGCTCATGTCGCGCAACAGTTGGCCGCTAATCGGCACTGTGCTGGAGTGGCAGAGACGCAACGTGCCGCGCTGGCCTTGGCCGATTTCCGTGGCAAGGGTGCTGGCCTTGTTTAATTCGTTAAGCAGGTTTCTCGCCCGGGGCAAGAACGCTTCGCCAGCGGCAGTAAGCCGGGGCTGGCGTGCCGTGCGTTCGAACAGCGGCGTCTGCAGGCGGGTTTCCATGTCCTTGATCTGCCGGCTCAGCGCCGACTGGGCAATGAACAGGCGTTCGGCAGCAGCGCTGAAGCTGCCGCACTCGGCAATTTCCACGAAGTAACGCAATTGACGGGTTGAAAGCACGAGGCATGCCTTTTCGAGATGGCTTGGCGGTTTCGATGATATTAGTCGCAACCCTCGGCGCTGGCTAAAGTCATCACAGGCTTATTAAAGGAAGCGAGCGGATGAGTGTGGCGGGGTTGTTGAGCGAATGGTCGTGGGGCTTCGGGGGCTGGGCAGTCATCGGAGTGGGTGTCGCGCTGGCCTACATCGTGTTCGGCATTGCCGGTTTCGGCACGGCGCTGGTGGCGGGGCCGATCCTGATCCTGTTCATGCCGCTGTCGAAAATCGTGCCGTTACTGGTGTTGCTGGATTTTGTCGCTGCGTTCGGCAATCTGCTGCCATCGCGCAGAGATGTAGCGAAGCCGGAGTTGCTGCGGCTGCTGCCGTGTATGGCGGTCGGGTGCACGCTGGGAGTGATTTTCCTGCTCAACCTCAAGTCCGATCTGCTGTTGTTGCTGATGGGGCTGTTCATCAGTGCCTATGCGGTTTACAGCTTGTGGATCAAGGCGCGGCCGGCGCAGTTGTCTGCCGTGTGGGCGTTGCCGATGGGCACGGTAGGTGGGCTGTTCGGGGCGTTGTTCGGCAGTGGCGGCTTTCTTTATGCGATCTACCTCAACAGCCGACTGCCCAAGGACGCGGCCCGGGCCACGCAAAGTGCGCTGATCAGTTGCAGCACGGTGGTGCGTTTGAGTCTGTTCGCCATCGCCGGGGTGTATGCCGAGCTACCCTTGTTGATGCTCGCGCTGTGTCTGTTGCCGGCCATGGCGCTGGGCTTGTGGATCGGGCGACGGCTGACCATGCGTTTGTCCCGCGAGGCCTTTGTGCGGCTGGTGACCTGGCTGGTGCTGGCGAGCGGTCTGGCGTTGATCGGCCGCTATTTAAGCACTTGACCGGATTGTCTCAGGGATTAAGCTGCCGGCCGCGTTCGTCGCAGAACATCCTTTGACGCAGCAGGCTTGCACCATGAACTCCCAAAGCATCATCGTCCCGAAAATCTCCAACCTGCCGGTGCACGAGCCCCGCGCCCGGGCGATCCTGCGCTGGCTGGTGCGCAAGAACATCGTCAAGGAAGAACTGAGCACCTGCGGACGCACCGGTAACCGCATGGCCTATGCCATCGCCGATGGCGCCCGCGCGGTGGTGCTGCACCCCGAGGCGCTGCCGTTCGGTGAGCCGATCAATGGTCTGGAAGTCATTACCAAGCGCTGCATCTACACCCCGGCCAAGGGCTTTCTCGAAGAGGCCGGTTGCGCCGAGTGTCGCCAGGAAATCGGCGAAGCGCTGTTCGAAAGCCTGGAAGACTGGATGCCGGGGCGCACCGACAACTTCACCTGTCCAGAATGCGGACATGAAGATGACATCAACGGCTTTCTGTATTTGCAGGAGTGCGGGTTTTCCAACCTCGGTTTCATCTTCAACAACTGGCTGGAGGCGGGGTTCAAGCAGAGTTTCATCGATGAATTCGCCGACTGGCTGGATCAACCGGTGAGCTGGGTCAAGGTCGAGTTGTAGGGGCGGCTTTTCCCGTACATCAGCAACATTGATATAAGACAAGTTTTACATTGAACCCGAAGGGGTGTCTGACTATAATGGCGCGCTTCCATTTTCCCGCTCGGGAGCCCCCGCGATGCTGCGTATCAGCCAAGAAGCTCTGACCTTCGACGACATTCTTTTAGTGCCTGGTTATTCCGAGGTGCTTCCTAACGAAGTCAGTCTCAAGACCCGCCTCACCCGTGGCATCGAACTGAATATTCCTCTGGTTTCTGCCGCCATGGACACCGTCACCGAAGCCCGTCTGGCAATCGCCATGGCTCAGGAAGGTGGCATCGGCATTATCCACAAGAACATGACCATCGAGCAGCAAGCTGCCGAAGTCCGCAAGGTCAAGAAGTTCGAAGCCGGTGTGGTCAAGGATCCAATCACCATCGAGGCTGACGCCACGGTTCGTGATCTGTTCGAACTGACCCGCATGCACAACATTTCCGGCGTTCCGGTGCTGCACGATGGCGACCTGGTCGGCATCGTCACTTCCCGTGACGTGCGTTTCGAAACCCGTCTGGAAGCCACCGTTCGTGAAGTGATGACGCCGAAAGAGCGTCTGGTCACTGTTCGCGAAGGCGCCAACAAGAACGAAGTCCGCGAGTTGCTGCACAAGCACCGCCTGGAAAAAGTCCTGATCGTCGACGACAAGTTTGCCCTCAAAGGCATGATGACCGTCAAAGACATCGAAAAAGCCAAGGCCTACCCGCTGGCCAGCAAGGATGACCAAGGTCGTCTGCGCGTCGGCGCTGCAGTCGGTACCGGCAAAGACACCGGTGACCGCGTTGCCGCGCTGGTCAATGCCGGTGTGGACGTGGTGGTGGTCGACACCGCTCACGGTCACTCCAAAGGCGTGATCGACCGCGTTCGCTGGGTCAAGGAGAACTTCCCTGAAGTGCAGGTGATCGGCGGCAACATCGCCACCGGCGCAGCCGCCAAGGCCCTGGCCGAAGCCGGCGCCGATGCGGTCAAGGTCGGTATCGGCCCTGGCTCGATCTGCACCACCCGTATCGTCGCCGGTGTCGGCGTCCCGCAAATCAGTGCCATCGCCAACGTCGCCGCTGCCCTCGAAGGCACCGGTGTTCCGTTGATCGCCGACGGCGGCATCCGTTTCTCCGGTGACCTGTCCAAGGCCATCGTGGCCGGTGCTTCCTGCGTGATGATGGGCTCGATGTTCGCCGGTACTGAAGAGGCGCCAGGCGAGATCGAACTGTTCCAGGGCCGTTCCTACAAGGCTTATCGCGGCATGGGTTCGCTGGGCGCCATGTCCCAGGCCCAGGGCTCTTCCGACCGTTACTTCCAGGACTCCTCGGCAGGCGCCGAGAAACTGGTTCCGGAAGGCATCGAAGGCCGTGTTCCTTACAAGGGCACCCTGAGCGCGATCATTCACCAGTTGATGGGCGGTCTGCGTTCCTCGATGGGTTACACCGGCAGCGCCAACATCGAAGAAATGCGCACCAAGCCTGAGTTCGTGCGGATCACCGGTGCAGGCATGGCCGAATCCCACGTTCACGACGTGCAGATCACCAAGGAAGCGCCAAACTACCGCGTAGGTTGAGGCTTCAAGCAAAACGTCAAATGACCGGGGCTGTTTTATTCAGCCCCGAGTCGTTTCTGAATCAAGACTGTTTCTGAATTACTTAGACGAGACTGAATCATGGCCCTCGACATTCACGCTCACCGCATCCTGATCCTCGACTTCGGTTCGCAATACACCCAACTGATCGCCCGCCGCGTGCGCGAGATCGGTGTGTACTGCGAACTGCACCCGTTCGACATGGACGAAGATGCGATCCGCGAATTCGCTCCAAAAGGCGTGATCCTCGCCGGCGGTCCCGAGTCCGTACACGAAGCCAACAGCCCGCGCTGCCCGCAAGCGGTGTTCGACCTGGGCGTACCGGTCTTCGGCATCTGCTACGGCATGCAGACCATGGCCGAGCAACTGGGCGGCAAGGTTGAAGGTTCCGAACTGCGTGAGTTCGGTTATGCCCGCGTTGATGTGGTCGGCAAGAGCCGCCTGCTCGACGGCATCGAAGACCACATCGACGCGGACGGCCTGTTCGGCCTCGACGTGTGGATGAGCCACGGTGACAAGGTCACCAAGATGCCAAGCGATTTCCACATCCTGGCCAGCACCCCGAGCTGCCCGATCGCCGGTATGTTCAACGACGAGCGCGCTTACTACGGCGTGCAGTTCCACCCGGAAGTGACCCACACCAAGCAGGGCGGTCGCATCCTGTCGCGCTTCGTTCTCGACATCTGCGGCTGCGAAGCCCTGTGGACCCCGTCGAAGATTGCCGAAGACGCGATCGCCAACATCCGCGCACAGGTCGGTACCGACAACGTGCTGCTGGGTCTGTCCGGCGGTGTGGATTCCTCGGTGGTTGCGGCGTTGCTGCACAAGGCCATCGGCGATCAGCTGACCTGCGTCTTTGTCGACAACGGCCTGCTGCGTCTGCACGAAGGCGAGCAAGTGATGGCCATGTTCGCCGAGAACATGGGCGTCAAGGTGATCCGCGCCAACGCTGAAGACCAGTTCCTGAACAACCTGGCCGGCGAAGCCGACCCGGAGAAGAAGCGCAAGATCATCGGCCGTACCTTCATCGACGTGTTCGATGCCGAATCCTGCAAGCTGGACAACATCAAGTACCTGGCCCAGGGCACCATCTACCCGGACGTGATCGAGTCGGCTGGCGCGAAAAGCGGCAAGGCTCACGTGATCAAGTCGCACCACAACGTGGGCGGCCTGCCGGACGAGATGAACCTGAAACTGGTCGAGCCACTGCGCGAACTGTTCAAGGACGAAGTCCGTCGTCTGGGCCTGGAACTGGGCCTGCCGTACGACATGGTCTACCGTCACCCGTTCCCGGGCCCGGGTCTGGGCGTGCGGATCCTCGGCGAAGTGAAGAAGGAATACGCCGACCTGCTGCGTCGCGCCGACCACATCTTCATCGAAGAACTGCGCAAGGCCGACTGGTACCACAAGGTCAGCCAGGCCTTCGTCGTGTTCCAGCCGGTGAAATCGGTGGGCGTGGTCGGTGATGGCCGTCGTTACGCCTGGGTCGTGGCCCTGCGTGCCGTGGAAACCATCGACTTCATGACCGCGCGTTGGGCACACCTGCCTTACGAACTGCTGGAAACCGTTTCCGGCCGCATCATCAATGAAATCGAAGGCATCTCCCGCGTTACTTACGACGTGTCGAGCAAGCCGCCGGCGACCATTGAGTGGGAGTGATCCCGCCATACAGGTCGCACTGACGCAATGAAAAACCCTGGCCTCGGCCAGGGTTTTTTTCGCCTGTCTGGATGGCAGGTCAAGCAGGAAGTCGGCTTTGCAACTGCAGTCCGAGCTGCTTCAGTGCGCTGGATAATTGCTCAAGACTGTCGAAGGGCACACGGTGTACCGAACCCCAGGATGGGCGGTCAATGTAATAGCGTCCATCGGCGAAAGTCCGGACAGGGGTTTGTACGATCTCGCCGTTCACACTTCGATGGAATAAGCGATACGCGCCTTGTGAACGATCGAAAAAATACATCCCTGCGCGGTATAGCAGTCGGTGTATTTGCAGCTCGGTGCGACTGACTGGCGCTGCTTCCATTTGCAGAAGCACATCGGCGTAGTGGGTTTCGAGCGTCCCTTGCTGTGTCAGCGTCTGTGAATGGGGCCCCCGTTCGATGTCGATACCCGGGTCGGTTGCCAAGCGCTCTCCCTGCCCGGGATCGACCTCTTCAATACGCACGCCGATGCCGCCTTCCAGTTCGCTGATGCCGGCAATGCCTCTGAACGTATTGGTATTTTCCACCCCTGTCAGTACCACCCATTTGCCGACATCGTTCATGGTTTTATCCAGGAACATGATGTCGGCTGTCAGGTGGTTGGCGATGATCTGTTCCTCGGACAGCGTGAGTGAAACAGGCTTTTTGTAGGTTGCCGCACAATCGGTGGCCTGGACTCGAATACCGTTTTGCCTGGCGCTTTTCACCAGCGCCAGTTCGTCAAACTGTTCGGCCGGATCCGTGCCGAGCCGACTCAGATATTGCTGCAGATCATCGGACATGACACCGGATCTGAAATAAGCATTCAGGTCTGCCTGGGCAAAGTCGCTGAGCAGTCGGCGCACGTATAGCGTTCTGACGCCCTGGCGCGCCAGTGCGGGCATGTTTTCAATGATCAGCCGCATGCTGGTGATACGGCCTGGAGTTTCGCCGATGACCAGCCCGCGCGCTTGCTCGAGAGCCTGAGCTGTGAAGTCCGTGAAACTTGTTGATGAGCTGAGCGCAGGAATCTGCGGACGCGGCGGCAGGTTCGCCCACGGGAGATTCTTGTAGAAGCGCCTGGCGGAGATCTGAAGGGCGCGGTACTTCTCGGCGAAATAGAGTGCATAACGATTTGGTGAGACCAGGCCACCATCGGGACCCACTCGCAGTTCAATGTGGGTTTCACGCAGGTTCAGGGCCCATCGTCGCAGTTCCAGCTCCCGTTGCGGATCTACGGCGTAAGCTGTTCTGATCAGGCGAATGTCGTTCGATGTCGAGGGCCGAGGCTCGACGGGCAGAGGGTTTGAAGGTGCAGATTGCGTTATGGGGTGTTCCTGCTCTTCGGGCGATGGGGCACGCGTATCAAGCTCAAGCGCCACATCTACAGTGCATTGTCTGCCCAGGCACTGACCGCCCCCTTTGAGGCCCAACTGGGTCATGCGCTCCCAGAGACCTTCGCTGTTCAAACGCACAGGTATTGCGTGGATCAGTTGGTTGGGTCTGGCCGGATCGATGATTGCCCAGAATCCGCCGCCCTGCGAGTCGCTGAAATAACGGACGTAATAGGTCGTGTCGTTCATCCGGATGGCATAGGGCGGGTTGGCGTTCAACCTGTAGATCCCCTGGTATTGGCCGGGCTCCCCAACCGGATCCAGACCATCCAGTATTTCGTTGGACTGAAAATGCTGCGGGATTTGCCGGACTTGCACGGTTTCGGAGGTCGCCGAGGGCTGCTCTTGAAGAACAGGCAGAATCTCGTTTGGTTCTTCTGGCTCCTTCACCGCTGCTGTGTCGGTTTCTGCCAGCTCGCTTGCCTCGGAGGCTTCTGACGGCACCTCAAGCTCTGGCAGTGCACCGGATCCCATCAGAAACGGAATATTGAACAGCGCATCGATACCACTGAAGATTGCTCCCAGAACACCTTCCTTGCGTTCTTCGGAGGTCTTGCCGTTGACAGCCTTGTCGATGTTCAACCCCATGTCGACGAGGCTGGCACCGATCACCGGCAATGCCACGGGCCAGCCCACCACGGCCATCGGGCCGAGGACTTTCAGGCCGGCACTCAGGTAACCGATCCAGAGTTTCTTGCGCAGGTCACCGTTTGAGGTCAGGGAAAGGTCGGCTTCGGCGAACATCGCGTTGCGGGTAGTGTCACGCAGCCAGTCGAACGCATCAGTTGTAATCGCCAGATCATTCTGGTTGATCAGGTGATGATCACTGTGGCCCCAGGTGCTGACCAACCGGTTCATCAGGTCACTGATGTTTTCGGTCATCGAGTGCCGGTCGGCCAGAGGGAAATGTTTCAGGAACAGTGCGCGGGGCGCGTTTTCGTTCAGCTGCTGCAAGGCCCACCAATGCAAGTCTGTGGAGGTTTCGAGTACGTGGAAGGCCTCGCTGTCGCCGGGTACATAGATGATTTGTCGCCCGTGCGAGTCGACAATGCGCAGGATATCGCTGGCGACATGACCGGCAATATCGAGTGCGCAAACTCTTGGGCCATGGCCGGGCAGGAATTGAGCCTGCAATGTGTCCAGGCTCACTGGCCAGGTCAACGGGCCGATGACCGCACTGACTGCAGTCTGAAAATCCTCATCGCTCAGGTGACCAAGCTCCCGGGCTTCGACGGCCCTGCCGAGGAAGTTACATTTGGCCAGGATGCGGAATTCGCCGGGATACTGGTTCCAGAATGCTTGCAGCTCGTTGCGGTAACGTTCGCTGAAGTTGATCTCCCAGAAATCCCTCATCACCTCGTTACCGTGCAGGCACACTTCATTGGTTGCATCGAAAGTTTCGGCGTCCGGTCCGGCGCTGTAAAACCCGCCGTACACATCGAGCAGGTCGGCATTGTCCTGATCGGTGGCCCGGAAGCGTTGAATCACCAGCTGCGTCAGTGTCAGGCTTTCATAGGGTCTTTCGCCATAATGCTGCCAACCGGTGAACGAGGCGGACAGGCTCTGAGCGGTTCTGAATCGATGGAAGTAGATGTAATCGGGATCCAGGCCGGCGAGGCCGCGCCTGATGAGCAACTCGCTGGCGACTGCATGCGCGGTATCGTTCAGGCTTGGACAGGCTCTGACAAGTTGTGTAGCCATGATCCTGAGGGCGGCCTTGTCGGCAGCGTTGGGCAATGGGCGGGGGGCTGCTGGGGTCATTTGCTCTGGTCCTTGAGAAAGAAACAGGGAGAGTGGTCTGTTCACCCGAGGACTGTGCGGTACTTGTATACCACCTGAGACTGTCCCGATCTGCGGCCATCCGCCGCGCTGCCCTTACTGTTTCGCAATCGCAGGTGTATCGTATTCGCCTTTTGCGGGCGCCCTGGCCCGCGGCTGATACGTGAGGTAGTTGTGTCCATGTCCTTTACCCGTCGACAAATTCTCGGTGGCCTGGCCGGTCTTGCAGTGGTTGGCGCGGGAGCCGGTGGTGCGACGCGGTATTGGCTGGGCAAGGTGGCCGATGCCAACGCCGGGCATGACTACGAGCTGATCGCCGCACCGCTGGACGTCGAGCTGGTGCCGGGGCACAAGACCGAAGCCTGGGCGTTCGGCCCATCGGCACCAGGTACCGAATTGCGCGTACGTCAGGGCGAGTGGCTGCGGGTGCGCTTCATCAACCATCTGCCCGTAGCGACCACCATTCACTGGCACGGCATCCGCCTGCCCCTGGAAATGGACGGCGTGCCGTACGTCTCGCAACTGCCGGTGCTGCCGGGCGAATACTTTGATTACAAATTCCGCGTGCCCGATGCCGGCAGCTACTGGTATCACCCGCACGTCAGCAGTAGCGAGGAGCTCGGTCGCGGGCTGGTCGGGCCGTTGATCGTCGAGGAGCGCGAGCCGACCGGGTTCAAGTACGAAAAGACCCTGAGCCTGAAGAGCTGGCACGTCGATGACGAAGGCAACTTCGTCGAATTCAGCATTCCCCGGGAAGCGGCCCGTGGCGGTACGGCGGGGCGGCTGGCGACCATCAACGGCGTGCCTGCGCCGGTGATCGAGTTGCCGGCGGGGCAGATCACTCGGGTGCGTCTGCTCAACCTCGACAACACCCTGACTTATCGCATCAATATTCCCGGTGTCGAAGCGCAGATCTACGCGTTGGACGGCAACCCGGTCGAACCGCGGCCGCTGGGCAAGGAGTACTGGCTCGGCCCGGGCATGCGCATTTGCCTGGCGATCAAGGCACCGCCGGCCGGTGAGGAACTGTCGCTGCGCAATGGCCCGGTACGCCTGGGCACCTTGCGTTCGGTGGCCAACAACGACGCACCGACCGACTGGCCGAAGGCACTGCCGGCCAACCCGGTGGCCGAGCCGGATCTGGCCAATGCCGAGAAACTCAACTTCAATTTCGAATGGGTCGGTTCGGTGTCGGTGAATGTCGACAACGGCAAGCCGCCGAGCCTGTGGCAAATCAACGGCAAGGCCTGGGACATCACCGACAAGACCTGCGCCGACCGGCCGATCGCCAGCCTGAAACTGGGCCAGAGTTATATCTTCGAACTGAAGAACATGACCCAGTACCAGCACCCGATCCACCTGCACGGAATGAGCTTCAAGGTGATTGCGTCGAACCGGCACAAGATCGTGCCGTACTTCACCGACACTTACCTGCTGGGCAAGAACGAGCGTGCGCAAGTGGCGCTGGTGGCGGATAACCCGGGGGTATGGATGTTCCACTGCCACGTGATCGACCACATGGAAACCGGCCTGATGGCCGCCATCGAGGTGAAGTGATGCGCCAGATTCGCCCCGCGCCGATCATCGACCGCAGCTGTGACCGCGATTTCATGCGCGAAGCCCTGACATTGGCGGCGCAAGGCGCAGCCCTCGGCGAAGTGCCGGTGGGCGCAGTGCTGGTGCAGGACGGCGAGATCATCGGTCGCGGCTTCAATTGCCCGATCAGCACCAGCGACCCCAGCGCACACGCAGAAATGGTCGCGATCCGCGCCGCCGCGCAAGCAGTGGATAACTATCGTCTGCCGGGCAGCACGCTGTACGTGACTTTGGAGCCGTGCAGCATGTGCGCCGGGCTGATCGTGCATTCGCGGGTTGCTCGCGTGGTGTACGGCGCACTGGAGCCCAAGGCCGGGATTGTGCAGAGTCAGGGGCAGTTCTTCACCCAGGGCTTTCTCAACCATCGAGTGCTGTATGAAGGCGGGGTGCTGGCGGAGGAGTGCGGAGCAGTGTTGACCGAGTTTTTCAGGGCACGGCGCGCCAAGCCCACTGAATAAAAACAAAACAAATGTGGGAGCGGGTTTGCTCGCGAAGAGGGAGTGCCAGTCGACATTGATGTACCTGACACACCGCCTTCGCGAGCAAGCCCGCTCCCACAGGGGATCTCCTTTTTCTGGAGATCGGGGTTACTTCTTCGCGACAATCACCGCCCGCATCGGCGCCGGCAGCCCTTCGATCGTCTTGCTGTGATCTTCCGGATCGAGGAAATCGCTCAGCGACTGATACTTCATCCACTCGGTCCCGCGCTGCTCATCGACCGTTGTCAGGCTGACATCCACGCAACGAATGTCGGTGAATCCCGCACGTCGCAACCACAATTCCAGCGCCGGCACCGACGGCAAGAACCACACGTTACGCATCTGCGCATAACGGTCTTCCGGCACCAGTACCTGATGCTTGTCGCCCTCGACCACCAGCGTCTCCAGCACCAGTTCGCCGCCCTTGACCAGGCAATCCTTCAACGCCAGCAAATGTTCGATCGGCGAACGGCGGTGATAGAACACGCCCATGGAAAACACCGTGTCGAAGCCTTCCAGATTCGGCGGCAAGTCTTCGAACGGGAAGGGCAAGTGCCAGGCATTCGGCTCTGACAGATAACGCTGTACCGCCTGGAACTGGCAGAAGAACAGCCAGTTCGGATCGACGCCGATCACGCTGTCGGCGCCGGCACCGAGCATGCGCCACATGTAGTAGCCGTTGCCGCAACCGACATCAAGGATGCGCTTGCCCTTCAGATCCAGATGCGGAGAAACCCGCGACCACTTCCAGTCCGAGCGCCATTCGGTGTCGACGTGCACGCCGAACAGATCGAACGGCCCCTTGCGCCACGGCGACAAACCCATCAGCGCGGTACGCATCTGTGCGCGGGTTTCGTCGTCGCAATCGGTGTCCAGCTTCAGGCCGTCGAGCAGGTCGACTTCGGTCGGCTGGATCTTCGGCAGGGCGTCCAGCGCACTTTGCCAGCGCTCCAGATCGCCGTGGCCTTTCTCCATTTTCTTGTCGAGTTGCGCTTGCAGGGTGTTGGCCCAGTCGGCCAGCGGTGTACCGGCCAGACGGCGGGCGAGGGGAGACAGATCAATCATGGCAAGGCAATCAACGAGGCAAAGTTAAGACACTGGAACCACGGCACGACTTTCGAGAACCCGGCGGCCAGCAGGCGCTCGCGGTGTTCTTCGAGGCTGTCGGGCTTCATGACGTTTTCGATGGCGCTGCGCTTCTGGGCGATTTCCAGTTCGCTGTAGCCGTTGGCGCGTTTGAACGCGACGTGCAGGTCGGTCAGCAGCGCGTGTTCTTCGGCGTCGTTGAAGCGCAGCTTCTCCGACAGAATCAGCGCGCCGCCCGGCAGCAACGATTGGCGAATGCGCGACAGCAACGCCGTGCGCTGCTCCGGGGCGATGAATTGCAGGGTGAAGTTCAGCGCCACCACCGAAGCCGGTTTGAAATCGAGGGCGAGGATGTCGCCTTCAATCACTTCGACCGGCAACAACTCCTGGAACATCGAGTCCTGACCGTTGAGGTACTCGCGGCAGCGCTCGACCATCGCCGCCGAGTTATCCACCGCGATCACCCGGCAACCGTCAGTGCGCACGTGGCGACGCAGGGCCTGAGTCACGGCACCCAGCGAGGCGCCGAGGTCGTAGAGCACGCTGTTCGGCTGGGCGAACTGTGCCGCAAGTACGCCGAGGTTCTCGACGATGGTCGGGTAGCCCGGCACCGAACGCTTGATCATGTCCGGGAACACCCGCACCACGTCTTCGTTGAAGGCGAAGTCAGGCACCTGGGCCATCGGCTGGGCGAAAATGCGATCGGGTTCTTTGCTCACGGCGGTTCCGGCGGTGTCGATGAAAAGGCCGGCATTTTAGCCAAACTGGCGCGCAGATGCGCGGGTTGTCTGATAAACCGTGCTGGTCGGATTCAGGCTAAAGTTAAAAGTCGATCAACTTAGCCTGAAACCTTCCCGGATGCAGATGGCTGCGAGGCTTACGAGATAATGTACTTGGCTGCGAAGTTTCCGTTCACATTGATTCCTGGTTTAACCACCCCTCCATAGTCCTGCACTGTCTCGATGGCATATACGCCGGAGATACTCCGGGAGGTGTGATCTACCGTGAGTTTGAGAATCAAAGACGTCGCGGTATATCGAGTGTTCACCCAGCCTGTTCTGACATCAACGTGGACGCCGGGATCATTGAGTTTGTATTCGCCACTTGGGATGTCGGGGGCAAAGTTGAATTCGAGATTCTCAATTTGCTGCTCAAACTCCTCCTGCGCTCCCGTAATCCTTAAAAAATTGCTGAGAAAGCAATTCACGATTGGGAAGTTGAAGGCCTCGCCGCTATCAATCTGGTATTTGAAGGTGTTGTTTGTATCGGCGTTTTCTTTCGGATTATTCATGGTCGATCCCTCGGGGGAGTGACAGGCGGTTTGCTGTCTCTCACTGCACTTTAAGCAGAGGGATGCTCGGATTTAACTGTCGAAAATGACAGTTATTAATGCGATTTTCTAATGAAAGCGATGTTTTTTATCGCAAACCGTCTTTAGCGTCATTCGAATGTTTGAACGCCGACGCTGCAATCCCCCACTGCCCCAGCCAGTAACTGAGGATGATGATGTAGGGCGCCGCATTGAACGGTGCGACAAACCGGTCGATGCCGATCACGCTGTCGGAGAACACGAACGCTACCGCGCCGCCCGCCGCCAACAGTGCCGAACGTTGCGGTACGCCGCTGCCGAGTCGGGCCAGGGCGCGCCAGAGCATGGCGCTGATGGCAGTGCCGTAGACGATCACCGGCACGGTCAACGGTCCGAGTCCGCTGCTGATCAATATGCCCAACAGCACGGCGCCAACGCCAAGCGCAAGCACCAGCGGCAGCAGAGCCAGACGCCGGCAATCGCTGAGGTAAGCCTTGAGATACGCCAGATGCGCGACCAGAAACGCGCCCAGGCCAAACACGAACAAATCTCCCGGCCATGCCAGCAGCACATCGCCGAGCAACGAGAAAATCAGACCCAGGCTGATCCAGCGGCGATAGTCACTCGGCGGCGCATCGTGCAGCCAGCCCAGCAACGCCAGTACCGGCAGCGGTTTGACCAGCAGACACAGCAACGCCGCATGGGTGCTGACGCCATAGAGAAAGGTCGCTGCGCCCATCAGCGCGAGGATCAGCCAGCCCACGATCAGTTCACCGAGATCGCGCAGTCGAAGGTTTCCACCGGCTCGACTTCAGGCTCCCAGGGTTGCTGCGATGTCAGGCGCAGGCGCCCGGTGCCAGTGGCAAAGGCCTGGAAACGCCAGGTGGAGAAACCGCCCGCGCCGACCATGCCGGAATCTTTCGGGCTGCTGTAAACCTCGGGGCTCAGCGCGTGCAGCACACCGCCGGCCGAGTCCTGAATGGCCCAGCGATAGCCGGTGGTGGGGTTGCTTGGCAGTATGACGGTCAGGTTCTGGCCGTTGGTCAGCCGCACCGGGCATTCGCTCTGTTTTTCCACAGTCACGTTGGTTTTCGGTTGCGTGGCGCAGGCGGCCAGCAGGACGAGGGACAGGGGGACAAACAGGCGAGTAGGGGACATAGGCTCAGTGGCTCCGGCGTTGGCGACGAACGGCGAGCATAACTGAAGATGAGACAAAGTGTGACAGTCGGGGGAAGGTGTGATCATTCCCACGCTCTGCGTGGGAATGATCGTTAACTTAAGTCGTAATCAGAAAAGCACCTTCGCCACATCCGCAAACTTCTTGGCGAAATGCACCGTAATGCCTTCCTTCAGGTAATCCGGCAGTTCCTCAAAGTTGCCGCGATTCGGCTCCGGCAAAATCAGTTCGAAGATCTTCTGTCGCCGCGCCGCAATCACCTTCTCGCGCACCCCGCCAATCGGCAGCACATGCCCGGTTAGTGTCAGTTCACCGGTCATCGCCACGCCTTTTTTCGGCGGCTGATTACGGGCGAGCGAAAGCAGGGCACTGGCCATGGTCACGCCGGCACTCGGGCCGTCCTTCGGTGTCGCGCCTTCCGGCACATGCAGGTGGACGAAGGCTTCGTCGAAGAATTTCGGGTCACCACCAAAGGATTTGAGGTGCGAACTGACGTAGCTGTAGGCGATCTCCGCCGACTCCTTCATCACATCGCCCAGTTGCCCGGTGAGCTTGAAGCCACGATTCAGGGTATGAATCCGCGTGGCTTCGATCGGCAAGGTCGCGCCGCCCATGCTGGTCCACGCCAGGCCAGTGATCACGCCGGTGCCGGACAGCACCTGCTCGTTGCGGAACACCGGATGGCCGAGGGACGCTTCGAGGTCTTTCGGCCCGAGCTTGATCACCGCTTTCGGGTCGTCGATCAGCTTCATCACCGCTTTGCGCACCAGTTTGCCCATCTGTTTTTCCAGCTGGCGCACGCCGGCTTCACGGGCGTAGCCGTCGATCAGGGCTTTCAGGGCGCTGTCGCTGATGCTCAGGCTGCCCTTGGACACGCCGGCCTTTTCCAGCAGTTTCGGCCACAGATGACGCTTGGCGATGGCGACCTTTTCTTCGGTTATGTAACCCGACAGGCGAATTACTTCCATCCGGTCCAGCAACGGGCCGGGGATCGAATCCAGGGTGTTGGCGGTGCAGACGAACAGGACTTTCGACAGGTCCATCCGCAGGTCCAGATAGTGGTCGAGGAATTCGACGTTCTGTTCCGGGTCGAGGGTTTCCAGCAGCGCCGAGGCCGGGTCGCCCTGGTAGCTCTGGCCCATCTTGTCGATCTCGTCGAGCATGATCACCGGGTTCATCACTTCGACGTCTTTCAACGCCTGCACGAGTTTGCCCGGCTGCGCGCCGATGTAGGTGCGGCGGTGGCCCTTGATCTCGGCTTCGTCGCGCATGCCGCCGAGGCTGAAGCGGTAGAACGGCCGGCCGAGGGATTCGGCGATGGACTTGCCGACGCTGGTTTTACCCACGCCCGGCGGGCCGACCAGCAACACGATGGAGCCGCTGATTTCACCTTTATAGGCACCGACCGCGAGGAACTCGAGGATGCGGTCCTTGATGTCGTCGAGGCCGGCGTGGTGTTTGTCCAGCACCTTGCGCGCGTGCTTGAGGTCGAGCTTGTCCTCGCCGTACACGCCCCACGGCACCGAGGTCGCCCAGTCGAGGTAGTTGCGGGTGACCGCGTATTCCGGCGATCCGGTTTCGAGGATCGACAGTTTGTTCATTTCTTCTTCGAGGCGCTTCTGCACCTGCGTCGGCAGGACCTTGCCTTCCAGACGCTGCTCGAACTGTTCGAGGTCGGCGCTGCGGTCGTCCTTGGTCAGGCCCAACTCTTGCTGAATGACCTTGAGCTGCTCTTTAAGGAAGAACTCGCGCTGATGCTCGCCGATCTTGCGGTTCACTTCGGCGGAGATTTCTTTTTGCAGGCGCGCGACTTCGACTTCCTTGCGCAGCATCGGCAGGACTTTTTCCATGCGCTTGAGCATCGGCACGCAGTCGAGCACTTCCTGCAGCTCGGGGCCGGTGGCGGAGGTCAGGGCGGCGGCGAAGTCGGTCAGCGGCGACGGATCGTTGGGGCTGAAGCGGTTGAGGTAGTTCTTCAGCTCTTCGCTGTACAGCGGGTTGAGCGGCAGCAGTTCCTTGATCGCGTTGATCAGCGCCATGCCGTAGGCCTTGACCTCGTCGGTCGGCTCGGTGGGCTGGTGCGGGTATTCGACTTCAACGAGATACGGCGGGCGATGGTGCTTGAGCCAGGTCTTGATGCGCACACGGCTCAGGCCCTGGGCGACGAATTGCAGTTTGCCGTTTTCGCGGCTGGCGTGGTGCACCTTGACCAGGGTGCCGTACTGCGGCAGTGCCTTGGTGTCGAAGTGGCGCGGGTCTTCCTGGGGCGTGTCCATGAAGAACAGGGCCAGGGAGTGGTGTTCGGATTTGCTGACCAGTTCGAGGGTTTCGGCCCAGGGTTCTTCGTTGACGATGACCGGCAGCACTTGTGCCGGGAAGAACGGGCGGTTGTGGATCGGGATGATGTAGACCTTGTCCGGCAGGTTCTGGCCGGGCAGGGCGAGGCCTTTGCCGGGGACATGGTGTTCGATGTGTTCGGCGTCGGTTTCGGTGATGTCGTCGGGGTTCTCGGGGAATTCTTGCTGGTCGCTCATGGGGCACCTGCGCAATGGGGTATGGGTGTTAGATGGGGCAGGGTTTTGGTGGTTTCAATGGGGGTGGGTGTTTCTGGTTGTGTGTTCAGGGTTTTGACAGGGTTTTGGGGTGTGGGCTTGGCGGCCTTTGGGCCGACCATGCTCTGGGTGTTTTGGGTGAATATCCGTTGCTTCGGGTGTTGCGGCTGGCGGTTTCGCCCTTACGGCGAGTCACTTTGGCAAACGCCCCAAAGTAACCAAAACGCTGGGCCCCAACGTTCGGCACCTCGCTGTGGCTCGGTGTTCCTTCGTTCCGGGATTCATCCGGGGGCATCGCCTCCGGTTTGCTTCGCTGCACCTCCTCTCGATGTGTTCGACTGCGTCGAACGGTCGCTGCGCTCCCACCCCCGGATAAATCCCTCCACTCAGCCTGCCGACGGGGCCAGCACGTCAAAAGCGGTACTTGAGCTAACGCTCATCGTGTTGAGTGGTTAGAAGCAGATTGGTGGTGGTGGTGGTGGTGGTGCGAGGAGGGCGCCGGTTGGGGGCTTCAAAACTTGAGTGCGACTTGCTGGTTCAGGTCGGCGGATTTTTCATGGACAGCGCGGTCAGTCCCCTCTCCCCCCGGGAGAGGGCTAGGGTGAGGGCAGGGCCCTGATTGACACACCACAAGCCTTTCTCCCGCAGAGACCTCACCCACATTTATGCCGGATATCGACTGACCTCAACATTGTCCAGCACCCGATTCACCGCCAGCTCGGCCAGCATGATGATTTGCTGAATGGCCAGAATCGTCCGCCGCTGCGGGAGGTCGATGTGTGCGGCGATGTCGCTGGTCATGAGGCTGGCCTGTGCCAGTGATTCGCAGGCGTGGACCAGCAGGCTTTCGCTGTCCTGATCGGGTGCGACCTGGAACATGGTGCTGGGTTTATGGAAGCGCAGGGTGGTGGCGTTGGGTTTCAGGTAATGGTCGAGCGCGCGCTCGGCGGCTTCGTGGAGCTTTTTGGAATCTGGCGATTCGTAGGGCGATGCGTCGTTTGATTCGGGGGGATTGGGTGTTGGTTTTTTCATGGTGGAACTCCGAATGAGAAGTGGAGCTACCTGCTCGATCACCGCGACGCGATAGAGGGAGGCAGCTGTGCGCGGGGTCGCGGACCGAGTCATTCGGCAATCTCGGCATACCCGAAGGTATCCCGCGCACAGCCACCATCAAACCAAACGAAAAACACCTGAGTGTTCCGGTTTGGGCCGGCGATTATGCATCAAATCGAATGAACTGCTCGGGCCGCGACGCCCCATCGCTGAATTTGCAGCGACCCCCAAAGCCTATCCACCCCGTTTCCTAGGGACAACCGACGCGACTTGTCGGAATCGTCCCCAAAAAACACCTCGTCTGTAGGACGCAAGATTCAAAACAGATGCTGCTCCAGCCGCCGGGGGCCGTCGCCCGCTCTATCGAGTATCCAGCGCTGGATGTCAGGCAATTTGCGCAGCGCGGCAAACACCTTTGGGGAGTGTTGCGGCGTGCACAGGACGTGCACGTTGGGCCCGGCGTCGAGGGTGGCGCAGACGTCCAGGCCTTCGCGACGCAACTGGCGGACCTGTTCCAGCACGGCCAGGGTCGCCGGGCGCCAATAGAAAACCGGTGGCTGCGACGTCATGGCGATCAGGTGCAGTTCGATGGCTTCGCGTTCCACGGCGTCGGCCAGTCGGGTGAAGTCGCGTTCGAGAATGGCGCGGCGCACTTGTTCCAGACGTTCCGGCAGCAGCTTCAAACGGGTCGGATAAAACTCGCTGCTGTTGGCGAGCAGGTGACCCTGGCGGGAGCTGACGGTTTTGTGTCGGGCGTCGACCACGGCGATCAGGTCGTGCAGCGGCCAGTGGCGTGCGGGGGCGATTTGTACGGCCGGTCCCGAGAGTAGCCGCGCATTGCCGGGCCACTGCACAAAACCACCGGAGACCGAGCGTGCCGCCGAGCCGGAGCCGGACAGGCGTGCCAGATCGCTGAGGACGGGATCTGTCGGCAAGCATCCGCGATACACGGCAAATGCTGCCGCCAGAGCACTGAAGCCCGCTGCCGATGAGGCGATGCCGGCGCCGGTCGGGAAGCTGTTGGTGGTGGCGATGCGTAACGGTTGCCAGTGATCGAAGTGTTCGCGCAATGCTTGCAGGTGATGTTCGATCCCGGCCCGCAGGATGGGATCGGCGGGCACCAGCGCGCCGCGCGCGGTTTTCCACAGAATTTCGTCGGTCGTGCCATGGGCAAGTGGGGCCAGTGTGCAGAGGCTGACGCAACGGCTGAGGGTCATCGAAAGCGATGCGTTGTTAGGCAGTGTGTTCTGCGCATCGCGCATGCCCCAGTACTTGATCAGCGCGATGTTGGCGGGGGAGGAGACGCTGGTGCGATTCATGACCGGGTGATCTCGAGCCCTGCCACCGCGAGAGGGGCGTTGATCTGCCGGTAGTGCGCCAGCTCCGGCAGATTCGTTGCACCCAGTACCAGCAGCGCGCCGGCCTGATCCCCGGACAGTGCGCCGGCGCCGCAGATTTTTGCTGCACCGCCTGCTTTTTCTACCGCGCGAATCACTTGGGCAACGGCGGCGGGGACGACGCCCAGGGATTCCAGGTCGGCCTGGTAATCGCGTATCACCGCGCAAAATGTTTCCGGCATTGGACGTGTTTGACGCAGCAACGAACCGAAGCGCTCGGTGTTGTGCCACATGCTGGCGAGCAGAGGGTTGTCAGTGCCTGTCAGTCGATTTCGGGTGGTGGCAATGACCTGGCCGGTGCTTTCGTTGGCGGTGCCGGTGTTGAACAGACGCAAGGCATCTGGCAGCAGGTTCGGGGCGATGGCGGGCAACGTGTGCAGGTTGAATTCGCCTTTCGCGTTGCGTCGGCCTTCGATGACCGAGCCCAGCAGGCTGGTGTTGTGATCGATGCCCGATGGCTCGCCGTGCTGATAACGTTCTATCGACATTGCCAGCGGTTCGAGCGGGCAATCGGCTTCTGACAGCCCGAACCATTGCATCAGCGCAGCCGTGAGCGTGACCGCCAGAGCGCCGGAGCTGCCGAAACCGGCACCGGGCGGAATCTGCGATTGCACTCGCAAGGTGAAGCCGCGCCAGGTTCGTGGAGGCAGTCGTTGGAGGATTTCACCGATGGCACACTTGACCAGATGATCGGGATCGCCGGTACCCAGGGGGGCGAAGCTTTTTGCGCTGGGGGCGGCGCGATAGTGCTCCGATGCCAGGCGCATGCGGCTGACGTTGTCGGTCAATTGGTACGGTGAGTAGGTCCGCTGGAAAGGCAGGTCGGGCAGTTGCAACTGAATCTCGCGATCCTGACGCCGCTGGACCCACACGTTGCAGTAAAGGCCCACGGAGCAGGCAATCACCGGGCAACCGTGCAGCACCGCATGTTCACCCATCAGGATGATCTTGCCGGGGGCTCTGGCATGGATCACGGTCAGCGCCCCAGCCGCTGATGGGCCGAAACCAGTTGATGCGAGGCCTGGGCGGCCATGATCGACAGCTCGCCGGCGAGTACCAGGGCCCCGAGAATTTCCGCCAGGCGTCGGGTGTCGGTGCCCGGTTTTTTGCTGCCGGGGATGATCCCCATCAAGGCGAGGGCTTCGCGTTGGGTACAAAGGGACGTACCGCCGCCGACGGTGCCCAGCGGCACGTCCGGCATCGTGACCGAGGCGTAGATGGCGTCGTGTTCACAGGCTTCGAGGCAGGTAATGCCGATGGCACTTTCCGCCACTTGAGCGACGTCCTGGCCGGTAGCGATGAAGAACGCAGCGAGTATGTTGGCATGATGGGCATTGCAGCCGATGGTGCCGGCCATGGCCGAACCCAGCAGGTTTTTCCGGTACTGCAGCTCGCAAAGTGCCTTGGCATCGGTTTTGAGAATGTCGCGCAGTATGTCTTTGCTTAGCCGGACTTCAGCGTGGATCCGCTGGCCGCGTCCGTTGATGAAGTTGACCATCGCCGGTTTTTTGTCCGTGCAGTAGTTGCCCGAAATGCTGAGGCACGGGACGCCGGTTGCGGGGGTGATCAATTCACGGATGACCCGGTCGCAGGCAATGCTTGCCATGTTCATGCCCATCGCGTCGTGGGTACGGAAACGAAAGCGCAGATAGATCGTGGTTCCGACCACCGCAGACTTGATGTCTCGCAGATGCAGATGAACGCTGCCCTGTTCGCAGACTTGTCTGATTCGCTGGAAGTTGTCGCGGATCCAGGCCAGAAATGTCTCGGTCTGCAGGATGCCACTGGAGCGAAATACCGGCGCACGGGTAATGCCCACCTCTTCGACCCGAACCACCGCGCCGCCGGCGGCGTGCAATGCCCGGCATCCTCGGGAGGTACTGGCGACCAGTGCACCTTCGGTGGTCGCCATGGGAACGTAGACCGGTTCCTGGGCAGTGATGGCCTGGCCTTTGACGAGCAATGGTCCGGCGACACCCAGCGGAATCTGGATGGAACCGATCCGGTTCTCGCAATGTGCCGGCTGCGGTTCACGTGTGTAATCGCCAATGCTGCGCAGCGAGGCGCCACTGATGAGTTGCAGGGCTTCACGTCGAATCAGGGCGGCTTCGTTGTGATCAAGATCGGCGGGCAACTGGTGAAAGCGTGTCTGCCCTTTGGTCAGCGCTTCGATCCAGTGGTTGCCAAAGCGCGTATCTGACATGGAAGGCTCCGTGATTCAACCGCTGCATGAGGTTGATGATCGGAGCAAACGGGCAGGACAGCGCCTGTCAAAGTTGACAGTCTTTTATATCGATTGGCGATTGGCGCCCACAAAAAAAGGCGACACCCCTCACAGGGCGTCGCCTTCCTCTTTACCGCCGCTAAAGCTTATTCCGGCAGTTTGTACGCAATCACATAGTCACCCATCTTGGTGCCCAGCGAACCGTGACCACCCACCACGAGCAGGACGTATTGCTTGCCGTCCTTGCCGGTGTAGGTCATCGGGGTCGCCTGGCCGCCAGCAGGCAGACGGGATTTCCACAGCTCTTTACCGGTGTTTACGTCGTATGCACGCAGGTACTGGTCGAGGGTGCCGCTGAGGAAGCCGACGCCGCCCGCAGTGACGATCGAACCGCCCATGCTTGGCACGCCCAGGGTGAAGCCGATCGGGATTGGCGAGCTGTCGCGGCTGGTGCCGTTCTTGCGTTTCCACACGACTTTGCCGGTGGTCAGGTCGATACCGGCGACGTAGCCCCAGGCCGGGGCCTGGCACGGTACGCCCAGTGGCGACATGAACGGGTGCATGGTCACGGCATATGGCGCGCCGGTGTTTGGCTGGATACCGGCAGTTTCGCTTTCACGCTTGCTGTCGGCGGCCACTTCGGCACGCGGGATCATCTTGGAGACGAAGGCCATGTAGTTCGGGCTGGTGAACAGCATCTGGCGAACCGGGTCGACAGAAACACCGCCCCAGTTGAACACGCCGACGTTACCCGGATAGATCAGGCTGCCCTGTTCCGACGGAGGCGTGTACTGGCCTTCGTAGCGCAGTTCCTTGAACTGGATGCGGCACAGCATCTGGTCGAACGGGCTGGCGCCCCACATGGCTTTTTCGGTCAGTTCCGGGGCCAGCAGGTTCAGGTCCGAACGAGCCTGGGTCGGGGCGGTGTGGTCGCCTTTCACGGCGCCTTGCGGAACCGGGATCTCGCGGATCGGGATGATCGGCGTGCCGTCACGACGGTCGAGGACGTACAGGCTGCCCTGTTTGGTCGGGGCGATCAGCGCAGGCTTGATGCCGTCGGCGGTTTTCATGTCCAGCAGGGTTGGCTGGCTGCCGACGTCCATGTCCCACAGGTCGTGGTGGGTGAACTGGTAGTTCCAGCGCACTTTACCGGTGGCCAGGTCCAGGGCGACGATACCGGCGCTGAATTTCTCGGCGCCTGGAGTGCGGTCGGCACCCCACTGGTCCGGAGTCTGGTTGCCCAGTGGCAGGAAGACCATGCCGAGTTTTTCATCGACGCTGGCCAGCGACCACATGTTGGCCGAGTTGCGGCTGTAGATCTGGCCCGGGGCCAAAGGCTCGGTGGCGTCCGGCTTGTCGCTGTCCCAGTTCCACACCAGGTGACCGTCGCGCACGTCGAAGGCGCGGATCACGCCCGATGGCTCGTTGGTCGATTCGTTGTCGGTGACGTGACCGCCCATGATCACCAGATCACGAGTGATCGCGGCTGGCGAGGTGGAGTAGTAGCCGCCGGCGGTGAACGGGCCGATGCCTTGAGTCAGGTCGACCACGCCTTTGTTGCCGAAGCCTTCGCAGATCTTGCCGGTGTCGGCGTTCAGTGCGATCAGGCGTGCATCGGCGGTTGGCAGGTACAGACGACGCGGGCAGGCCTGGGCGACGGCTTTGCCGGCCTCGGAGATGACGGCGGAGGCTGCGTTTTCAGACTTGGCGTAAGCGGCTTCGTCGTAGTACGACACGCCACGGCAGGTCATGTGGGCGAAGCCCTTGAAGCCGACCGGGCTCTTGATCTGCGGGTCGAAGCGCCACAGTTCCTTGCCGGTGTCCGGGTCCAGCGCCAGCACTTTGCTGTGGGCGGTGCAGGCGTAGAGCATGCCGTTGGCTTTCAGCGGGGTGTTTTCGTTGGTCAGCTCCACCGGGTCATCGGCGGTCGGCAGGTCGCCGGTCTGGATGCGCCAGGCTTCCTGCAGCTTGCCGACGTTGGCCGGGGTGATCTGCTTCAGTGGCGAGTAGCGGTCACCGAATTCGGTGCGGCCGTAGGCCTGCCAGTCGCCGTCCGGCATTTGCGGCGCGGTGCTGGTGGTGTCGGCGGTGTCGCGACCCAGCTCGCCGAAGGTTTCGCCCGGGTGGGTGAACAGGCTGGCCAGAGCGGTGAGGCCGGCCAGCACCACGGCTACGGTCAGGCCGCCGGTGCCCATCGGTGCAGGACCGTTGAGCAGCAGCGGACGACGGAACCACGGCAGCAGCATCACGAAGCCGAGGACGAACCACAGGGCCAGACGCGGCACCAGTTGCCACCAGTCCAGACCGACTTCCCACAGCGCCCAGACGGTGCTGGCAAACAGCACGATGGCGTACAGGCCCAGTGCTGCGCGACGACGCATCAGCAACAGAATGCCGGTCAGCGTGATGCCGATACCGGCCAGCAGGTAGTACAGCGAGCCGCCGAGCGTGCTCAGCTTGATTCCCCCGGCCAGCATGGCCAGGCCCATCAGTAGAAGCAGAATGCCGAGCAGGCTCGGAAGCAGACGGCCTCGACTCGAAGCACTTTCGGTGCTCATAGTGTGGTTCTCCGTGACGTTTCAAGTAGTCCCGCGCTGTAGTCACTGTAGATGACGATTGGGCGCGGGCATGGTTCATTGCAAAATTGAAATCAGAACGACGACTGGATCTTGATCCCGCCGATCAGTGCGTCGTCGACCTTGTCCACACCGCCCGGATGGCGGATGTATTGCAGGTTCGGGCGCACCGTCAGCCAATTGGTGACGTGCACGCCGTAATAGAGTTCGGCGCTGTATTCGGTGTCCTGCGGTGGCAGGTACGACGGATCGTCATAGTCGTAGACGGCGCGGGCCTGGTTGGTCGCCTCGGCGTTCTTGCGGTAGGCCGGGTTGACGTGGACGCGGGCCAGGGCGAAACCGATGTCGTCCTTGGCGCGGGCGTCGAACAAGCCTTTGTAGACCACGCCGGCCTGGACGTAGTTGTCGATGGCGTTGGTCTTCTTGTCGTGCATCGTGCCGTTGGCGAACACGCTCAGGCCGCGGGAGTTGTCGCTGGCGACGCTGGTGATCTGCTGCTGCACGCCGAGCCACACGCCGTGTTTGCTCGAAGCGCTGCGATAGGCCTCGCCGCTCAGGGCTGCCGGTTGGCCGTTGCTGTCTTTATAGGCGTCGGTGGCCTTGGCGTTGCTGTAGTAGTAACCGGCGCGGTATTCGCCCGGCAGGCCGTTGAGCTTCGGCGTCCACACCAGTTCCACCGGCAGGATCGCGCCCTGGGTGCCGCTGCCGCTGAGTTTGAAACCATTGCCGCGATCGAGGTTCGACGGGTTCTGCTCATAGGCGCCGACCTGTGCGTACAGCTCCGGCGTCAGGTGATATTTGACGCGCAGCGCCCATTGGCTGACCGGCCAGTTGTACCAGATGCCGCCGACCCAGTTGCCGACCTGGGAGCCGCAGAACGCCAGGTTCTGGAAGTCGCACGGGAAGCTGTTGAAGTCTTCGCCTTCACCGAAGCGGCCGACCTTGATGTCGAGTTTCTGGTCGAAGAATTTCTGCTGGTACCACATCTGCGTCAGGCGCGTGGTCTGGCCACGGCCCCAGACTTCCTGGGCGGAAGTGAAGCCACCGACGCGCGGGTCGTTGATGCGGTCGTTACTGATGTTGTTGCCGCTGCGTTTGGTCACGGTCAACTGGAATTCGGCGTCGTTCCAGCCCAGCAGTTTTTGCAGGTCCAGATGAGTGCCGAGGCCCCATTGATCGCTGTAGCGCGCGGTGCGGTCGTGGTCGTAGCCGCCGTGCAGGTTGCTGCCCATTTCGCCGGTGTAGTCGAGCTTGAAGTCGATGCCCTTTTCCGAGAGTTCGCTGCGGGTGCCGTTCCAGTCACCGAGCATGTACGGTGATTCACTGTCGAAGGCCGGAGCGGCCTGGGTGCAGGTGGCGAGGCCAAGGGCGGTGCAGCCGCCGATCAGGCGCAGGGTTGAGATAGCGCTGTCTCGGAAGAACGGAAAATCGGGCATGAAATGGTCTTTCTTGATCTTTTTTAGGGGACGGGCTGACCGCTACGATTTGACGCAGGCAGTGAAGCGATTCAGCAGAAGGGCGGCAGGATAATGTCCCGTTACAAAAACACAAAGTGCTTTTGCAGACATGAACCCTTTCGGATTCGGTAACAGTGCGGCAATCGATCACATTGCCGGTGTCGATGGAGCCTGCGATCTTGCGCGGTTCACCTACATTTGAAGGAAGGCCTTCCACCGGCACAGCCCCTCGGCTAAGGTGCGCGGCTTCTGCATTTTCACTTCGCCCAAAGGCCCGGCATGAACGACCACAATCCCGATCCGCTGCACGGCGTGACCCTCGAACAGATCCTCAATGCACTGGTGACCCATTACGAGTGGTCGGGCCTGGCCGAGCGCATCGACATCCGGTGCTTCAAGAGCGATCCGACCATCAAGTCGAGCCTGACCTTTTTGCGCAAGACGCCCTGGGCGCGGGAAAAGGTCGAACGCCTGTACGTGAAACTGATGCGCACCAAGCGTCCGCTCTGAAATGAACGCCGTACTGCGGCGACGCCTGATCACTTCGGCTGCAGTGCTGGGGTGGGCCGGGCTGGGGATTCAGCTGTACCTGATTTTCTTCGCACGCCTGAGTGTCGGCGCCAGCCTGCTGGGCGGGCTGGTGAGTTTCTTCAGTTACTTCACCGTGATCACCAACACCCTGGTGGCGGTGGTGCTGACCTGCGCTGTGACCGATCGTGATTCCGCTGCGCGTCGCTGGTTTCTGCAACCCTGGGTCAGCAGCGGGATTGCCGTGAGTATTGCCGTGGTGGGCCTGGCCTACAGCATCCTGCTGCGGCATCTGTGGCATCCGCAGGGCTGGCAGTTTATCGCTGACGAATTGCTCCACGACGTGATGCCGCTGCTGTTTCTGGCCTATTGGTGGTTGTGCGTGCCGAAGGGCACCCTGCGTCTGAAGCATCTGCCGCTGTGGCTGATCTATCCGCTGGTGTACTTTGCCTATGCGCTGCTGCGCGGGCATCTGCTGGGGGCTTACGCCTATCCGTTCATTGACGTGGCACTGCTGGGTTATCCACAGGTGTTCGTCAATGCCGGGGGAATTCTGGCGGGGTTTGTGCTGATGGCGTTGCTGGTGATCGGCATTGATCACTGGAAGGGGCGGCGCCTTTAACAGCGCCGCCGCTCCTGTTCACTCTTCTTCGGAACCCTCGGCACGCCAGTAACCGACGGCTTTGACGAACTGCTCGTCCAGCCCGTGCTCATCGAGCAGTACCCGGCGAATCTGCCGCGAGACTTTCGTTTCCGTCGCCACCCACGCATACAGATTGCCCTTGGGCACCTGCAACTGCTTCACGGTGGTCAGCAGGCTGTCCTTGTTCGCACCGCGCAACACCCAGATCACGTTGACCTGCGCCGCGCTTTCCAGCGCTTGCTGTTCCTTGCCGTTTTCCACTTCGACCACCACCAGTGCCTTGCGATTGGCCGCCAAGCCTTCGAGGCGACGGGCAATGGCGGGCAGGGCGGTTTCGTCGCCGATCAGCAGGTAGCTGTCGAAGATGTCCGGCACGATCATCGAACCGCGCGGGCCACCGATGTGCAGGAACTGCCCCGGTTTCGCCTGTTCGGCCCAGCTCGAGGCAGGGCCGTCGCCGTGCAGGACGAAATCGATGTCCAGTTCAAGCTTGTCGAGGTCATAGCGACGCGGGGTGTAGTCGCGCATTTCGGGCATCGGCATGTCGCTCTTGCCGGCACCGAGCACCAGGGTCTCCAGCGCGGCAGCCTGTTCGGCGTTCTGCGGAAATAGCAGTTTGACGTGGTCGTCAGTGCCCAGGCTGATGAACCCGGCCAGTTCCGGCCCGCCGAGGGTGATGCGGCGCATGCGCGGGGTCAGGTCGACCACGCGCAAAACTTCGAGTCGGCGGCGTTTGATTTCATGCATCACACGGTGGATGCCTTGGGTCTGGACTTCAGTCATTCGGCTTTCTCCGGAGCAGATTGAACGGCGGGGCCGTCGACGATGGCTTTGGCGGTGTCGTTGAGCAGGTCGCGTACGCGCAGGATTTCTTCCGGGCTCCAGCGCCCGTGGTGCATCTGCAGGGCGTGGCGCAGGTTATGCACTGCTTCATGGATTTCCGGCGGTCGGTCGTGGCCGCGCAATGAGCGCTTGCTGACGTCGATGCGCATGCGCACGCCGTCGAGGGCCACGGCCTGTTCGCTCAGCGATTGGCGACCGGCATCGGTCACCGCGTAGCGCTTTTTGCCGCCCTCGGCGTCGCCGGTGATCATTTCGCTCTCTTCGAGAAACGTCAGGGTCGGGTAGATCACGCCGGGGCTGGGGCTATAGGCGCCGTCGAACATGGTTTCGATCTGGCGGATCAGGTCATAGCCGTGGCACGGCTGCTCGGCGATCAATGCCAGCAGCAACAATTTCAGATCTCCGGGTGCGAATACCCGCGGGCCGCGACCGCCGCGCTCCCGGCCGTGGCGTTTTTCGAAGCCGTCACGGCTGTCGCCGTGGTCGCGGTGAGGGGAATGATGGTCTCTCATTTCAGCTTTCTCTCGTCGTGTTTAGATACAACTTAAGATATATCTTTGCGACGAGGCAAGGCCTTTTGGCCTGAGAGCTGACGAGCGGTCTGTGGCTGAGCAGGGCACGCTGCCGGATGAACAGGGGGGGTACTTGTTCATCCAGACAACAATGACCATAAAGTTAAAGCTATCACTCTACTGATAATCGAGCTTATATTCTAAAAGCAGAAGAAAGTGCCGTTATATATTGGCGAAAGTGCTGTATTGTTTTTTATTTTTAACTGTAGGTAGGGCGTTCCTTACAGTCACTGTTTTATATATTCTGTTTTTGAAGTTTTTTCTTTCAAGTTGCGAGGCTGTTGAACTACGCGCTCGTGGGAAGTTGCCTGCTTACATTCTCGATTCAAGAGTCGATCATGCCCCGGCGTTGAACTTTCATGGTTTAAGGCCCTATCGGCCGGTGTGACATGAACTTCAATGTTTCGATTCCTTAAAAAAGAAAACAGGTACTGACCGATGTTCAAAAAAATCGCAATCACCGCTTCTCTCGCTGCCCTGGCCCTGAGCTCTTCCGTGACCTTCGCTGCCGGTGATGCACGTCACACCATCACCCTGAAGGCCAGCGTGCCGACCAATGGTTTTCATGTGGTGCCGGTTGATTCGGATCTGGTCAACAAGGACCAGGACATGAGCTACAACCCGCTGACCGGCACCATGAAAACCGTCAACGGGCACTTCGACGTGCGCAACACCAACGGTTCGGTTCATGCTTATCTGGAGGGAATTCCGACACTGATCGGCGGTTCGAGCCTCATCCCTCTGGAGATCAAGTTCAACAACATCGTACTCAACCAGACTCCACAACTGGTCGTAGGCGAGTCGGAGTCCAACGTGAACTACCGTGCACCGATAACCATTACCGCCAAGGGCACCACGTTTACACCGGGCGACTACACCGGCGCAGTCCCGTTGATCTTTGACGCGGTTCTTCCGGTTGACGCCGTCAGCTCGCTCTAACCCGTGAAGTAATAAAAGCCGGCAGGCTGACGCATTCGTCGGTCGGCCGGACTTTTTCCGTTCGCAATCAGAGTCCGACTCATGTTCCCGATGACCCCCATCGCGACTGCGCTTGCGCTGCTGTTTTGTGCCGGTGCAGTGGCGGCTTCCGAACCTGCCGGTACGACGCCGCGCAGTTTGCTGGCGCAGGCCAAAGGCTTGCCGAAAGATTTCGAGGAGCACTTCTTTGACGTTCCTCTGGCTGTACGGGTGGAACTCGACCAGCAACCTTTGGGCGAAGCGATGATCGTGCTGACGCGTGATGACCGCATCACCTTGCTTGATTTCACCGATACCAGTGAAAACCGTTTCGGCGCCGCCGAGCGAGAGAAATGGGCCAGCTATCTCAAGCCCGGTGTGGCACTCGGCGGCTGCACCCGTCAATGTCCCGATCAAATGCTCGCCGTGCACTACAACCTGGAAAGCTCGCTGGTATCGATCGTCACCGAAAACGCCGAGCGGGACACTGAAACACCGCGTTACTACGAGCAGCCACAGGACGGCAGCACCGGCCTGATCGTGCGCAACCAGCTCAACCTCAATGGCGGTCAGGACCAGGATCTGGGTGGCCGCTACGGCCTCGAAGCCAATGGCAGCCTGGGTAACTGGAGCCAGACCTTCAACATGCAGCTGGCCCGCCTCGGCGGACCGGACGACAAGCTCTATCACGCGGTCTACGAGTTGCACACCCAGCGCGAACTGCAAGGCAGTTTCCTGCGCATGGGCTATTTCACGCCGACTTCCGAAGGCCTGACTCGCCAGCCGCGCTCATTTGGCAACAGCCCCGACACAACGGTCGGTTTGATGTACGGCAGTTCTGACAGTCTGGCGGTCGACTTGCAAAACCCCAGCGTCTACCCGATCTACGTCACCGCCAATCGTCAGGCTTCGGTGGAGATCTTTCGCGATGGGCTGCTGATCAATTCGCAATCGGTGCCTGCCGGGTTGCAGACACTCGACACCCGTCCTTTGCCCGGTGGCATTTATGAAGTGGAAGTACGTCTGATCGAGGACGGTCAGATCACCTCGACCACTCAGGAACTGGTCTACAAGCCAAACAACTGGCGCAATCCCGACGAGCGCTGGCGCTACAACGTATTTGCCGGCCAGGAAACCAAGCTGCTCAGCAACTGGGACCGGCAGGCCAGTGGCGACGCTACCGCCGGCGCTTCGCTCAACTATCTGTTGCACCCGCGAGTGATCCTCGGGCTGTCGGCCCGCCAGGTTCGCGAGAAGTTGCAGTACGGCACCTCCATCGACTGGACGCTCGCCAACAGCGTGAGCATGTTTGCCAACGTCTACAAGACCGAAGACCACGGCACCGGACTGGATCTGCAAGGCCTGTACAACTACGGGGCCGGCAGTCTGGTGGTCAGCCACAATCGCAGCTGGCTCGACACCACCGACATTTACGACACACTGCCGGACGGCACACGCATCCGTCAGCGCAACGTTTTCATCGGCCAGACCAGCAACTCATCGCTGGCGCTCAATCATCGGGTCAGCCGCAACAGCTCGTTCAATGCTCGGGTGGCCCACAGTGAAGGCAACGTCGAGGGCATCGGTGTCGATCTGGGCTGGACCCAGCGCACCACGGTGTTTGGCAGCGACTCCAACTGGCGACTGTCGCTGTTCGACCGCCCCGGCAGCTACAGCAGCGGCGATGCCCGCAACCGGGGCGTCGACCTCAGCCTCAACGTGGCACTCGGCGGCCCAGGCCAGCAGATTTCCGGCAGCATTGGCTCACGCACCGCCCGTGACGGTACTCGTGACAACAATGGTTCGCTCGGTTACCGCAAGAACTTCGACGATCACGTACTGCAAAGCGTGATGGCGACCGTTCTCACGGATACCTACGGGATTGGTCTGAACGGGCAGGCCAACTTCAGCACCGACATGGTCAATGGCGATGGCTTCGTTCAGCGTTCGTCCTACAACGGCAACTACACCGGCGGTTTGAACCTGGACAGCACGGTGGCCATCGGTGGGCAGGCCATCGTCATGACCAGCCAGCCTCACGGCCGGGGCGCCGGAATGATCGTGGATGTCGAATCCGATATCGACGGCATTGCACTGCGTGCCGATGACTTGAGTGGTGGCAGCGCTGCACTGCGACCGGGGCGCAACTTCATCCCGATCACCGCGTACAAGAACAGCTCGGTGAGTTTCGACTTCGTTGGCACCGATGCGCCGGCAGCATCCATCGAGCCGGCGCGAACCCGCTATCACCTCAACAAGGGCGGTGTGGACTATCGCAAGGTGCGCGTGATGAAAACATTCACCGTGCTGGGCCGTCTGCTCGATCCCCAGGGGCGGCCGCTCAAGGGCCATCACGTCATCAACCACGCCAGCCGTGGAGTGAGTGAAGTGGACGGATTCTTTTCGATGGAAATGAATGCCGGCTCGCCGACGCTGGAAGTCCGGTTTGCCGATCAGTTGTTGTGTCAGTTCCGGCTAGATCCGCAGCAGGGGCGAGTAGAGAACAATGTGTTGATGATCGGTGATCTTCGGTGCAGTCCGGACACCCTGGCGGATGTGACTCTTATTGATCAGAAGGCGGGCTGAGCCATGACGAAAACTTCCTGGTGGTTAGGCGTGCTTGCATTGTTGAGCATGTCCGAGGGGTATGCGTTGAATCAGGAAATCAGGGCGTTGTTTCAACCTGATTCTTCCCAGCCGCACAAGAACATATTCGTCAACAAAACGCCCAATAGTGGCTATTGCACACTCGATCCTGCCCAGTGCACCGACAACAATATGTTCAGCATCGAGTTACCTGTTCGATTTGATTCCAGCCGCCCGATCATTCCCGGTGCGCCTGCCGATGCCATGATGATCAAAGTGCCGTCCAACTGGCGGCAACTGACGGTCGTCAACAGCGAGACCGGCGAGTCGGAAATCGTCGAGGTGCGCATCATCGGCATCGGTTCCAAGTATGTGCTGCCAACCTCTGCAGCCGAACTGGTGGGGGTAACGGATATTCTCGAGGGGCACCAAAGACTCTGGAGCAACAGCAGTTGGGTTTATGCACCGCCGCCTTGCCAGTACAGCGGTGTGGGATGGTACAGCCCCAATACTTACCGCTTCTTCTGGAAGGCTCCCGTGGAAACATGGTGCACGAAAGTGGCTCAGTACCGGGTTCCTTCGATGTCGTTCGACAAGCTCGATTTTGCCTATGAGCTGCGCACACCCAATCCTCTGAGTATGTCGTCCGGAATCTACACCGGTTCATTGACCTATACCCTGGGACCGGGGGGCGACTTTCAGATGGGTGCCATGATGATCCCGGACGACACCAGTCTGACCCTGGATTTTGTGTTGGACGTACAGCACACGTTGAAAGTCGATCTACCGCCTGGTGGTAATCGCATTGCGCTTGAGCCTGAAGGCGGATGGAAGCGGTGGCTCAACAGCCGGCAACTGCCCGGGCGGCTGTTTCGCGATCAAACATTCCATATATCGGCCAGCTCGCGCTTCAAGATGTTTCTGGAGTGTGCCCAAGGTACGCCCAGCAACTGTTACTTGTACAACGAGGCCAACACAATGGCTGCCCCCTTGAATGTCAGCGTCAGTCTGCCCGGTGGATTGACCGATGTCAGCGGCAAGCCCGTCAATCGTCAACGTCTAGCCCCTTTGGGCGGGAACGCGATCATCTTTTACCCCGGAGCGTATGTGGATCGTCAGCAAGGAACGATGCATTTCGACATCGATGACAAAACCGTGATCGAGAGGATGTTGACGCTGGATCAGGGTTACAAATATTCCAATTTGATTGTCGTCGTTTTCGATTCGGAAATCTGATCGTTCCTGGCCTTTGAATTCTCGATGGAGAGTATGTGCATGAAACAATTAATGGTTTTTTTGGGCCTGTGCATGGTTGGTCTGAATGCTCACGCCGGTCCGAACATCAACATCGGAGTGGTCTACGATTACCTGGCCGGCGATAAAAGTACCTATCTCAAACGCGTCTACAACAGCGGCGACAGCACCGCGTTCGTCAAGATCAACGTCCTGGAAATCATATACAACGCCGATGGCTCTTCCACTGAAGTGCCGGTCAAGGTGCAGGGCGAGGCGGGCGCCCGGGACGGGGTGATGGCCAGTCCCGCCCGCTTGATCATTCCTGCTCAGGGTATGCAGGCCACTCGATTGCTGTTCATGGGCGAGCGCGACAAGGAGCGTTACTTCCGTGTGCGCTTCGTCCCGGTGGTGCCGGAGAAGGAAGACGAGTTCGCAGTCTCCAGCGAAGAGCGCGAGGAATACAAGAAGACCCTGACGGCGGGCGTCAACGTCATGGCCGGTTTCGGCACGATCTTCTTCGTCCGCCCGCAGAATGCCCGGTTCGACAGCGTGATCGACGATCGCGCCGACACTTACAAGGTGCGCAACAACGGCAACACCGTGGTGGTGATCGACGAATTCAAGAGTTGCTCCAGAACCAATGAGGCCGAGTGCGATCCGACCACCAAACACCATGTCATGGCCGGCAAGACGTTCGAATTCGAGAAAAAGCCGGGACGCGAATATCGCTTCATCCTGGTCGAAGGCGACAGCAAAAAGAACCTGAAAACCGCCGGTTGACCCTCGGGGAAAACGAAAAATGATCAGACAATGGATGGCCCTGACGTCGGCCGCAGGATTGGGATTGATGAGCACCTGGGCGTTCGCGGCGCGGGAGGAGCTGGAGTTCCATGTGTCGGTGGATATTCCGACGCTTCAGTTCTACGTCATACCCAGCGAGCCGGACTGGATTCATCGCGAACAGGTGCTGCACTGGGACGTGAATGCCTCCGCGTTGAGCACCCTGCGCAAGCACTTCGACGTCAGGCATGACAGCAGTGCCATCGAGGCGCGCCTGGAGAGCTTTCCCTACCTGACCAATGCGAGGGACTCGCAGCAGCACATCATTCTGCGGGTGTTTTTCAATGGCAAGGAATTAAGCCACGAGCCCGTTCCACAGCAGGTGGTATCGGCCGAAGAAGCAAAGGCCGGGGCACGGGTGTTGCTGGAGATCCAGCCGGTAAAACAGTTCGACGGCTACAAGCCCGGCGACTATTACGGCACCGTCAGTCTCATGTTCAACGCGGCGGCTCCCCGGGGCTAGGAGCACTTGCTCGGCCACCCTCCATCGCATTTCACTGCAAGGATGTTGCATGAAGTTCAGCTTCGGAAAAAACAGGACGTTTACAAGTAACAGCGCGTTTGTGTGGGGGCTGGGTGCAATGCTGTCCACCACAGCGCACGCGGTGACCCAGGAAATGCGCGCCAGCTTCATTCCTGACCCGGGCCGGCCGCAAAACAACGCATTTGTCGATCAGACGCCACAAAGCGGTTATTGCGGTACCTATGTGGCCGACTGCAAGGCCCATAACCTTTCGGGTGTCCGGCTGCCGTTGCGCTTCTCCTCAGTGCGCTCGATCGAGCCGGGAGCGACGGTACGCAACGGTGCGATGTTCAAGATTCCGAACCAATGGCGCAGCCTGACGGTGAAGCACGTCGCCACCGGCGAAGCGGCCACGGTTGAAATGCGAATCGGAGGGGTAGGCACACAGTACGTCTTGAGTGATACGGCAGTGAATCTCACGGGCGCCGCCAACGATCAACAGGCACACAACGAACTGTGGGGTGGCAGAGGCTGGTGGTTTCCTTCAAGACCTTGTGATTCCGGGGCGATGAGCGCGCATGGACCTAACTTCTATCGCTCATTCTGGCGCGGGCCGGCGGAAGCCGTATGCAGCAAGGAGGCGGCTTTTCGCATTCCGTGGATGTCCTACGATTATCTGGACGTGGGCTATGAGTTGCGTACCCCCAATCCGCTGGCGATGTCGGCCGGCGTTTATACCGGCGAACTCACCTATGGCGCGGGCCCAGGTCAGGATATCGATGCGGGGGACAACCTGCTGCCCGACAATTCAACCATCACCTTCAGATTCGTACTGGATGTGCAGCACATACTCAAGGTCGACCTGCCGCCGGGCGGCAGCAGGATCGAACTGGTACCGCAGGGCGGCTGGCAGGCCTGGTTGCAGGAAGGGCGGCGTCCCGTCCGGTTGTTCCGGGACCAGACGTTCAATCTGTCTACCTCGTCGCGATTCCGGATGTCCTTCAAATGTCAGTACGGCGGTATCGGTGCCTGTGCGTTGCGCGATGCTGAATCCGGCAGCACGTTTCCCCAGGTCTATCTGAGCGTCAGCCTGCCCCATGGCATTACCGATGCTGCCGGCCAACCGGTGAAGCACAAGCGCCTCACCGAACGTCCGACCGATACGCTGTTTCAACCAGGGGCTTACGTGGATCGTGCCCCTGGCGTTCTGCACTTCGAAGTGCCGAGTCACTACATGGAACACATGTTGCAACCTGGTCAGGTGAAGCACTATGCCGGCAATGTCACGGTGATCTGGGATTCGGAAGTCTGATCGGGCCGATATCCTCAGGAAGGCGTCGGCAGCAGCCCGTGCCGGCGCATTGCCGTGGTTGTCAGCGAGCGTCCCAACCCCTGTCGTCGGTACGCCAGTTCGGCGAGTTCGCGCGCGTAATCAATTTCACTGATCGGCGCCACGGAATCAGGTGAATGCCGTTGTTCGAGCCGTGCCAACTGTCGTTCAAAGGACGCGTCGTTGATCCTGTATGCCTCGGCTTGATGCTCACGCAAATAGCGTTCCCAGAACGGTTGCTCGAGCATCCCGTTGACCAGCCCGTCTCCGTTCTCCAGCTCGATAATGGTGCTGTAGGCATTATCGATGCTTGCTCGCGTCACGCCTGCAATGCCTTCGTACAGCATGGATTCGGACTGCCAAGGCAGTTCGAGCCGCGCCCCGAGGCGGGTCTGATAGGCCAGATAGATCTCGACTTCTTCTTCGCGACTGGGCCGGGACAGCGCATCGGCCCGGGCAATCTCGTTCAGCCGTTCCAGACGCGCAGCGCCTCGGGCCAGTTTCACCAGTTTGCCTTCGAGCTCCACGGCTGAGACGGAGTAGGAGTAGGCCTGTGACGCGAGGGCTTGTACCCCCATGATGTTGAACACTTCCGAGCTGGCATCGGCGCAGGTGGTCGGCTGTTCAGCGGTGCGAAACAGGTTTTCACGTAGCTCGGTATCCATGTCCATGGCGTCGATCAGGTCCCAGACACGTCGGGTCAGAATCTGGCGTGAGGCGCCACCCTCCCGGTAATCGGCGGATTGAGTGAGGCTGTCGATGATCTGGAAAAAGCCCTGGGAGCCTGGTTCGTGCATCAGGTTATCCCAGGCTTCGTTGCGATAGGTCGCCAGGCCTGGATCATCGTCGCTCCAGAATAGAGAGTCGTCACTCATTGACCATTTGCTGCAAGCCTCTGAGGCAAGGAACGAATAATGGTTTTCTCGAGGCAGGCCCACCGAATCTCGGTATTGATAAAAGGTCTCGCGATCTTCAGGCTCCAGGAAACTCGCAGACAACCGTGTTCGAGCAACGAGCCATGCATCCGCCGATCCCGGTTCAACATTCGGTACGCTGGTGATTGCCGGACTGGACAGATCGAGAAAGAAACCGCGAGGACGTTGATGAGGTGAGAACAGCCCTTGCGGCCAGCTGTCGATACCGGCGTAAGCCAGATCCAGCACGGCCAGGTGAGGCATTCGACCGACGTCCGGCGCACGCCCCAGCTGGTTCAGGGAAAGTCGCAGGACACGCAGGTGCGTAAGGTCTCTGAGCTGTGCCCATGATTCGGCCGTCAGGCGAATCTGGTTGCGATTGAGTCGTAAGGTTTCCAGCTTCGGCATCTCGGCAACTCTGGCAGGCAGCAGCTTCAGACTGCATTGGCGGGCACTGAAATGGCGCAGATTGGGGAAGTGCTTCAAGAGACCGTTGGATGCCGGTGAGAAGCGTGCATGGTCAAGATTCAGGGTCGTGACCTGATCGAACCAGAGCTTCAGATCGGGGAGTGTCTTCCACCATTTCTCAAGGTCAACTCCCAGTCCCTCGCTGGAAAGATCCAGCGTGTAACCACCGTCATGGCGAACACTGCGCTCGTTGAACGTCCGCGCCTCGCGCCTGAAACACGCCAGCAGGCGCTCGGTGATGGTCCACGCTCCGGCAGGTACGATCCCGTAGCCGTCGGGATCCTGACTTCTCTGTGAGTATTTCCACTCGTCGAGGAGGTTCTCCAGCCTTTGCAGTTCATCCTTGAGCTCCCGGACCGTCTCGAAAGGATCACGCCCTGCCGGCAGAGAGCTCACGAACATGTCCACTTCCCGATCATTCAACTGTGGATACAGTTCTTTCACCCGTTGTTCGATCGTCCGGGCCGATTTGGAAAATACCGGACCGCGCACCAGGTTCTCCATTGAAGTCTGCACGGCCGGCCGGATCGAAGGTTCAAGCAGCAGCGTGCGACGTTCCCTTGGCGATTCACTCATAGCCATCAGCCATTGCTTGAAAGCACGACCCTGACCTGGTCTGTATCCGGTTTGTTGTCTTGCCTGAGAGGGAATCGCCTGCAGGATCGACTCGTACAAATCTGCCAGACCGGACAACGGGCGCCGGTTGCCGTCGAAGACTTCATAGCGGCCATGCCCGTCATGCAAAAGGACGCGGATTTCGCTCGCATCCGCAGGACCTGCGTTGCAGCGCAGCGACCCGTCAAACGAGCCATCGCGCACTTCGATACGCAAATCGCGATACACGTCGCTGTGCAGACGAAGCACATTCAAAGTCAGTCGCTCGGTGTCCGGTGTCGGTCGTTCATTCTCGCCAAAACCTTCGAACGCCCGCGTCGTGCGGGTTTCGAAAGCGCATTCACGGGCAGTCGCCCTGAGGTCAAGGGGAAGGCGGTCATGGTTGTCCAGAGCGTCCAGTTCGCGCAGTCGGGCGTGAGCGACCAGCCGTTCGGCGATGGTTGTCGGCAAGTCCGGGAACTGACGTTGAAGCTCAAGAACACGCGAGTCATGGCTGATCGTGCGATACCGATAGGTATATTGCGTAATGTCGTATCGGCGGGCATCGACCTGGTTCCCCAACAGTTCGCGCAGGGTCTGCACGCGTCGTTCCTTCGGAACCCGGGCGCCAAGCAATCGCTCCAGCTGCGCTTCATCGAGAAAACCGGTCACCTGTTCCGGCAGTCTGCCCGCCATGACATCCGCCAGACTGACGGTCAATGTCCGTGACGGTTGGGCGTTGGCGTTACCGTAAATGTGTGCGGCGCTTTTTCCGTCGGCACCATGATCAACCTTCAATGCGCAGTCTTCGGGCCAGCCCGGCAATTCGGTCACCAGTTGTTCGAACCAGAAGGACGAGGGATCCATAGGACGCCCGGCGCGAATATCCGAGACGGCGGTTGCAGTGTCCCGCGATGCCCGGAAACGCTCGAGCGTGTCCTCCAGCAGTAACGGAGGGGGATCGTTCTCGACATACATCCGGCGCAATGCATGCTCTTCGGTGCCACTGATCAGGCGGACGGTCTCCAGTTGCGGATCACTGAAGCCCTCCGCCATGGCGCCGAGGCGGCGCATCAGTTTCGGGCCTGCCCAGTCGCTCGGGTTTTCACCTTCATGAACCCAGGCGCCACGACCGTTGTAGCGAAGCTTCGGCGCGTAGGCGCCGGGACGTGCTGGATGCTGGATACGATACTGGCCGTTGTGTGAGTCCTGTCTGACTTCATAGTGCTTGCCATCGAGTGTCAGCACGTTTTTGCCGGCATGTTGGTAAAGACCTTTGGCGTCACGACGAGAGCCGGGCGGTGGCGGCGCTCCACTAATCTCATACGGGCCGAGGTCGGGGTGCCACAGACGGGTATTACCGTCGGGGGATATGACTGGCAGCATGTTGTCGACAAAGGACGAAACCTTGAGTTTGAACTCCTTTCCGATCTCGCCGCCGATGGCGAATGTACCCAATTGGATGAAGTCGGTCAGGACCCCGAGCACCTGTTCGCCAAATGCTGCCCAATGCCCTTCCGCCAGATCGATCCAGCCCTCTACAGTGTCCGTGATCAGTTGATAAGCGGTATAGGCCATCATGAGCTGACCGACAACAGGAACAAAAGGCGTAAGAACCAGCAAGGCGGCCTGGAAAATGTCGGAAAGCATTTTTTCGAAATTGTCCCACCAGGCCCAGCGTTCCTTTCGGTCGGCCATTTCGGTTGAAACGGCGATGTCTCGAGCATCGTTGAAGATCTTGTCGATTTTTCGCTGGTACTGATGCTTCCACAGATTCTGCGTGAACGGTCGAACCTGAAAGGCCAGTCGGGGTTTCTCCACCGGAGTGGGGCGCCAGGTCGGCCCCGGATCCAGACGATCCTTCTCTTTCGGCCATTTGAACTCGTTCAGTCGCTGGTCGAGTCCGGCAAAGAAATGACCGCGCTGTTGCTGATCGATGAACTGGCTGAAAAATTGCCAATAGTTACTCTGTCCTTTGGACAGGGTCTCGTTGGCATGTAGCTGGCGAGTCAGTTCTCTGATGAACTCCAGCGACGAGGCGTACTCCTTCAACGGGTGCTCGGGGTCATGGGGAATGTAAGCAATCATCCGGTCTTCACCAGCGCTCTGCTGCTCGACCGAAGTGAACAGCACGATTCCGGTCAATGCGGCATCCATGATCGACAGTTCGCAACACTGCATGACCTTTCCATCCAGCGTCAGCCCGGATTGCCCTTCGGCCATGCCCAGAACCACAGCATGGGCGTTGCTACCAATGTCGTTGGTCAGCAGAGCCAGATGCGCAGCGAGTATCAACGCAGCTTTTTGGCTGTCGGTCGTCTGTTTCTCGAGCGCGGCACGTGTCGCGGGATCGCGAGGCAGCAAGTGGTGTCGCAGATAACGGGTGTAGCGTTTGCCGATATCCAGTTCTCGACACAATGTCTTGAACTGCTCGATTGACATTTTCTGTTTGATTTCCAGTACATCGAAGTGTCCGTTTTCATCGGGTTTACTGATGAAATCGGAATCGGTAGTAAAGGTTTCCTTACTTGCGAAATTGTGCAGCGCCGCGTCCAGAAGGGACACGGTTCGACTGGAAAAACCAGGTAATACATTGATGGTGTACCAAGGCAGTTCCTTTGGGAAATACAATCTCAAGTAAGTTCGCTTGACATTGATAATCAGGCCAAATTTTTCCTTGAGTTCGTTTTTCAGCAAATGTACGGCGAACGATTCCAGACTTTTGATTTTGCTCAGGGCCTGATCAGTCTGGTTCTGTGCACGCCAGGCGACGAGATTTGCCGTTTTCACTGACGCCTGACTCTGTTTTTCGTGCCATGGATGCTTCTTCAGTGAGGCTGAATTCAAAGCCACGGCCCGGTGCAGTGAAGTTTGTTTGAATGTGTCGTGGATAGTGTTTTTGATGAGCTCGTAGTGTCGGCCTTTTATCGTGAAAGAAGTTGTCGAGAGAGGTGGGGTATTTGTTTTAAGGCTGGACATCTGAATTCCATTTCGTTTGTCAGAGAATCATTAGCGTATTCCTCTGTCTCTCAAATAAAAGTCAAAATATCCTGTCGGAACACCAGCGGATCCCGTGATTCATGTTCTTGAATTTGAATGTGAAAACCAAATAAATATGACCCGGCAGCGATATCGGGGAAATGACGCGCCACTTTTCAGCGGCGCGCAACCTCGACCGGCTGGCATTGCGTGTGGCTACCCGGTTGCAGATAGTTGTTGAGAATCGGGGCCATGCCTTTGAGCACCTGGACCGGCAACGCCGAGGTGAATTTGAAGTTCTCCGCCGAACGGCCGGGCACATAGGCCGTGAGCGTGCCGAAATGACTGTCGCCGATGTAGAACACGAACGTTGCGGTACGGTTGATCGATTTGGAACTGAGGATCCGTCCGCCGGAACCGATGGCTTCGATCCGGTTGTCACCGGTACCGGTCTTGCCGCCCATGATCAGCGGTCGGCCATCGGCCATTTTGAAACTGCCGGAAACACGTTTGGCAGTCCCCGAATCCACCACCTGGGAGAGCGCTTCGCGCATGGCGGTAGCGACCTCGGAAGGCATCACGCGTTTGCCGACATGCGGGTCATTGACCACTCGCGTTTCGTAAGGGGTGCCGGCGGCAAAATGCAGGCTGTCGATGCGTAACGTCGGCATGCGCACACCGTCGTTGAGGATGGTGCCGATCAGTTCGGCCAGCGCGGCAGGGCGGTCGCCGGAGCTGCCGATGGCAGTGGCCAGCGACGGCACCAGATGATCGAACGGGTAACCGACTTTCTGCCAGCGCTGATGGATGTCGAGGAACGCTTCGATCTCCAGCATGGTGCGGATGCGGCTGTCCCGGGCGCCCTTGTGCTTGCTCTTGAACAGCCAGCTGTAGACTTCCTGACGCTCGAACTGACTGGCCTTGACGATCTGGCTCCAATTTGCGTCCGGGTGGTTGAGCAGGTAGCCGATCAGCCACAGGTCCAGTGGGTGGACCTTGGCGATGAAGCCTTGGTCGGGCAGGTCGTAGGTGCCGGGGCCATAGGCCAGATAAAGCCTTTCGAGGCGTTCGTCGGTGAGTTTTTCGGTGATTTTCACGCCCTTCAGATGCGAGCGCACGAAGCTGTTGAAGTCTTCCTGGCTGGCGTTGGGTAGCAGGTAACGGTGCACGGCGGCCATGCGGATCGGTGTCGGGCGCATGCTGTCGAGGAACGTATCGAGCCGGGCCTGGGTGTCCTTGTTCTTGTACTTTTTCCAGAACTTGAGCAGGAACGAAGTGCCTTCGCGGTCGGCGAACGAGGCGAGGTATTCCTGACGCCGCGGGTCGCGATCATCCTTGAGCAGCTCGGCGCTGTTGTTGGGGCCGGAGTAGGTGGTGTAGCGCACCAGATCGCGCATCAGGCGAATGAACGGCAGGTTGATCGACTCGCGCAGGGCATCGCGCAGGGTCGGCATGCGGCCGTTGTCTTCCTTGCGAAAGTTGTGGAACACGTGCAGCCCGCCGCCGGTGAAAAACGCCTCGCCGGGGCTGGCGGAGTATTTGCGGTCGAGGGCGGCGCCGAGCATCTTAGACAGGTCGTGATCCTTGTTCTGGATCAGGTAATCGATTACCCACTGGGTCAGGCGGTCCTGATCCGGTACCTCGACTTTCTTCAGTTCCGGCACGGTCATGGCGCCGTACTTGTCATGCAGTTCGGAGATGATTTGCAGGTAGGTGGTCAGCACCCGCATCTTCGCCGTGGAGCCCAGTTCCAGTTTGCTGCCTTCGTTGATGTCGAACGGCTGGTCGGTGCTGTCGGTCTGCACCCGCACCCGCGAACCGTCCGGTGTCAGTTCGAACAGGGTGAAGCTGTAGCGCACCTGGGTGGTGCTGGTGGGCGTCAGCAGGCGTTCGCCCATCAGGCCGACTTCGGCGGCGTAGGCCGGGTCGGCGAGTTTCTTCAGGTAGGCGGTGGCCTGGGTTTGCAGTTCGCCTTGCAGGGTGCTGGTGGCCGAGAGGTCGAGGCGGTCGAGGTCGTACAGCGGACGATTGAGCATCGAGGCCAACCGGCTGCGGGCGACGCTGATGCCTTTATTGGTCTCGATCGGCTGGATGGTCGGCTGGGTCTGCCAGTCGCGGTACGTGACCTTGCTGGCCAGGGCGGCATCGGCCAGCGCGTTGTCGATCACGCCGTTCTGCTTGAGCAGACGCAGGTGGCTGTCAGTGAGGTCGGCCAGTTCTTCCCGGCCCTTGGTCAGGTAATGCGAAGGACGACGCTGGGCGATCATCAGCGAGAGCATTTCGCGCAGGGCCAGGCCCTTGTCGGCCATCGTCTGCGGATCGGTCGCGGTACTGGCGAGTTTTTTGTTGGCTTCATTGAAATCGGCGCCGTACCAGACCCGCAGGCCTTCGGCCATGCCATGGACTTCGCCATGCCCCGGAACCGCCGACAACGGCACGCTGTTGAGGTAATCACGAATGATGTTGCGCCGCGCCGGCAAGGTGTCCGGGCCGGCCTGATAGGCGCGCACACTGGCGGAAATCATCTGGCGGATTTTCTCGGCACCGTTCACCGTCAGTCCGTCGGGCGAGTGACGATATTTTTCCAGCTGCGTGGCCAAGGTACTGCCGCCTGCCGACTGTCCCGGCAAGTGCAGCAACTTGGCAACCTGCGACCACGCCGCCATGCCGAAGCGCGGCCAGTCCACTGCCGGGTTGGCCAGCGGTTGTTTGGGATCCAGCAGGAAACGGTTTTCGATGAATAGCAGGCTGTTGACCACCACCGGCGGGATCGACTCGAAACTTGAATACAGCTGTTGCGGATAGTTGTACTGATACAGCGGCGCGGCCCGGCAATCGGTGATCGACAGCCCCGCCTGGATTTTCTCGGAGTAGGGCACGAACAGGCCCTTGTCGGTATAGCCGAGCAGCGCTGGCGAGAAGCGCGTCTGTTCGGTGATCACGTAATTGCGCTTGAGCAGTCTGGGCAGAAACTCGTCCAGCGAGCTGTAACCCAGGCGCAGATCGAACGGCCCGTTGCCCGGATAACGAATGGCTTCACTGGGGCCCGGTTGCAGTTCATAGGTCAATTTGGCGGCGTACTGGCTGACCTCGCGGGATTGAAAACGCGAGGTGCGCATTTCCTTCATTGCGGCCAGGCCCACCACAATCGCAATGATCACCAGCAACAGCCAGAAAGCCTTCCACCCATGCCGGTTACGACGGGGTTTCTCAGGGACAGGCGCTTCATCCACACGTTCAGTCGGAACCACTTTTTCACTCGAATCGGTTTGCCACAAAGCGCCCATAGTCGATTGATCCATTCACGCAGATTGATCGGACTTGACTGAAGCTTAGTCGGTGGTTGGCGCGGGTGAAAAAATTGTGAAGCTTCGACCCTGAACAAATCTGCGCAGGGGGCAAGCCGGCAGCAACGCTTGTTCAGGTCCCGGAAAATGGCGGATCAGAGCGGTTCGCGGGTAAATACGACTTGGGTAGGGGCATGACGCTGCACCATTGCTGTGCAATACTCGGCGCCCATTTCGGCAGTGAATAATCCGGTTTTTTCAGGAGTGTTTATCTCGAAATGCCGATTTATAACGATGCTTGTCGCTGAATAAGTCGGTTTTTAGAGTGAAATATCCTGCTGGAAGCTTTTTATACTGCCAGCCCCGCTGATCCTCAGGCCCGGACCTGAAGGACGCGTCCGCCCACGAGGCCGATGCGGTGTCGGGAAGCCGGGGCTTATCGGCCGACGCTTCGACACTCGGTGGTCTATCCAATAACAAGACGAGGAAGTCCCCCATGCCAGTCGGCAATCACCCGCCCCATGGCGAGACCGCGAACGGCGGTCCACTCAAACGCGAACTCGGCGAACGGCATATCCGTCTGATGGCGCTCGGCGCCTGTATCGGAGTCGGTCTTTTCCTGGGGTCGGCCAAGGCCATCGAAATGGCCGGCCCGGCGATCATGCTGTCCTACATCATCGGTGGTCTGGCGATCCTGGTGATCATGCGCGCCCTCGGCGAGATGGCCGTGCACAACCCGGTGGCCGGTTCCTTCAGCCGTTACGCACAGGATTATCTCGGCCCGTTGGCCGGCTTTCTCACCGGTTGGAACTACTGGTTCCTGTGGCTGGTGACCTGCGTCGCGGAAATCACGGCAGTGGCGGTGTACATGGGCATCTGGTTCCCCGATGTGCCGCGCTGGATCTGGGCGCTGGCGGCGCTGGTCAGCATGGGGTCGATCAACCTGATCGCGGTGAAGGCCTTCGGTGAGTTCGAGTTCTGGTTCGCCCTGATCAAGATCGTCACCATCATCGCCATGGTGCTCGGCGGCATCGGCATCATCGCCTTCGGTTTCGGCAACGACGGTGTGGCGCTGGGGATTTCCAACCTGTGGACCCATGGCGGCTTCATGCCCAACGGCGTTACTGGCGTACTGATGTCGCTGCAGATGGTGATGTTCGCTTATCTGGGCGTTGAAATGATCGGCCTGACCGCCGGTGAAGCGAAGAACCCGCAGAAAACCATTCCCGGTGCCATCGGCTCGGTGTTCTGGCGGATCCTGCTGTTCTACGTCGGCGCACTGTTCGTGATTTTGTCGATCTACCCGTGGAATGAAATCGGCACGCAGGGCAGCCCGTTCGTGATGACCTTCGAGCGTCTGGGCATCAAGACTGCCGCCGGCATCATCAACTTCGTGGTGATCACCGCCGCGCTGTCGTCGTGCAACGGCGGCATCTTCAGCACCGGACGCATGCTCTACAGCCTGGCGCAGAACGGACAGGCACCTGCCGCCTTCGCCAAGACTTCCAACGGCGTGCCGCGTCGGGCGTTGCTGCTGTCGATCTTCGCCCTGCTGCTGGGCGTACTGCTGAATTATCTGGTGCCGGAAAAAGTCTTCGTCTGGGTAACGTCCATCGCCACCTTCGGCGCGATCTGGACCTGGGTGATGATCCTGCTGGCCCAGCTGAAATTCCGCAAAGGCCTGAGCGCCAGCGAACGTGCCGGCCTGAAGTACAAGATGTGGCTGTTCCCGGTCAGCTCCTATCTGGCGCTGGCGTTTCTGGTGCTGGTGGTGGGCCTGATGGCGTACTTCCCGGACACCCGCGTGGCGCTGTATGTCGGCCCGGCGTTCCTGGTGCTGCTGACCGTTCTGTTCTACGTGTTCAAGCTGCAACCGACCGATGCGTCGCAGGGCGCGGTGCGTTCGGCGTCGTAAATCGCCATTGCTGAAACCTGAAGCCCCGGTCGATTGGCCGGGGCTTTTTTGTGGGCGGGAGGTGAGGCCGCTTGTCTGAAACCAGCGTAAAAAACGACCTCTGACTTCGTGCCATGTTCCAAGCTTTATCACTGTCGAAATCAGCACAACGGTGAACAGAGGCACTGAAATGAGGATGAGCGATTTTCTCGTACGAGAACTCGGCCGCCGTCAGGTCGTGCTGTTCTTTCTGCTCGCCACGACGCTGTACATCCTGCCGCTGATCCTCGCCGACTTCCCCTACATCGACGACAACTGGCGCACCCTGGCTGCCGGCAATGTCTGGGCCGGGCAGGGGCGCTTGTTCATGGACTGGTTGTATAAAGCGCTGACGTTCACGGGCGCTGCGCCGAATATCTTTCCGTTGCCGCTGTTGCTCGCCACGCTGGCCATGTCATTGGCCCTGACCCGACTGACCTTTCACTATTTCCCCGAACCGACGCTGGCCTGTTGTCTGGTGCCGTTGCCGCTCTGGTACAACCCGTTCCTGTTGCAGAACCTGTCCTATCAATACGACGGGGCCGGCATGGCCCTGAGTCTGGTCGCGGTGATTTACGCGATCACGTTTGGCGGCACTTCCCGGATACAGCGATGGCTGGTGCCTTCGGTGCTGCTGGCGCTGGCGATCGGGCTGTATCAGATAAGCCTCAATGTGTTTCTCGGGCTGTGTTGTGTGGAATTGCTCAGGGCTGTTCATCGGCGCCTGCCCTGGGCAGAGCTCTGGCAACTGGCGGGCTGGAAGCTGGCGCAACTGGCGCTGGGCGTGTCGATCTACGCGGTCACGGCCTATCCGTTCACGGAATCCGGGCGCACGGAGTTGCTCAGCGGCAGCGCTGATCCGTTGTTACAGATCGGCATCAATATCGGTCGGGTGATGGAGAAAGTTGTTCTGCTGTTTCACAGTGCCTACACGGCGGTGTTCGCTGTTTTGGTGGTGTGTGCATTGGTCGGCGGCGTGGGCTTGGGAAGGCTGATTCGCCTGCGCAATGAGCCACCCGCACAAGGTTTGCTCCTGGGCTTTATCTGCCTGCTGACGCTGCCGTTGATTGTGCTGCTGGTGCCGGGCGTGACGCTGTTGTTTCGCGACTTCAACGAAGGTGCGCGAACCCTGATGGGGTTCGGCGTGCTGCTGATGTTGCTGTTCTATCTGGCCTGTATCGGATTGACGTCGCTGCACTCGCGGCTGCCCCTGTTGTTGGCGATTCCTCTTCTGGCAACGTTGTCGCTGTCCTTCGCTTACGGGCGGGTGCTGACGATGGAAAAAACCTTCGCCAGCAGTGCTCTCTACAGCCTCAGTCACGACATTTCCTCACATCGCGAACTGCGCGACGCCAAGCGGATTTATATGTCGGTCACTTACTCCGACCGCTGGCTGGCGAGTGCGACGGGCACGTTCAAACAGTTACCGGTATTGCGCTACCTGCTGAACATCGACTACTTCATGCTCGCGGAAAATCTGCCCTCGGCCGGCATCACCAACGTGGTCGCCGAACGCGAGCGGCGCAACGCCACCCGCGTCGGCTATCAGGGTTTTCCAGCTCTGGTGGACAGCCTCTACTACCGCATCTATCTGATCGGCGATTACGGTTTCATCGTCATGAAAGAGCCGCCCCATGGCCGGCTCTTGAGTTGGTGAGCGTTACCGCTAGGCAGCCGCGATGTCCTGCGGCTCAAAACTGTCCGCCCGCGCCATCTGCCACATCCGCGAATAGAACTCGCCGTTCACTTCCCCGGTGAGCAATTCCCCCGGTTTCAGGAACACGTGCAGCTGCGAGAACAGTTTGATCTCGGTGGCCGACATGCGCCGTACCAGGTGCTTGGCCGAGAGCTGCGACGGATGATCGAGGCCGGCGGCGGCGAGCATTTCCGCCAGCGCCTTCAACGTGTTGCGATGGAAGTTGTAGACCCGCTGGGCCTTGTCCGGCACCACCAGCGCACGCTGGCGCAGGTTGTCCTGGGTGGCGACGCCGGTCGGGCATTTGTTGGTGTGGCAGCTTTGCGACTGGATGCAGCCGATGGCGAACATGAAACCGCGCGCGGAGTTGGCCCAGTCGGCGCCGATGGCCAGCACGCTGGCGATGTCGAAGGCGCTGACGATCTTGCCGCTGGCGCCGAGCTTGATCTTGTCCCGCAGATTCAGGCCCACCAGAGTGTTGTGGACGAACAGCAGGCCTTCGCGCATCGGCACGCCGATGTGGTCGGTGAACTCCACCGGGGCGGCGCCGGTGCCGCCTTCCTTGCCGTCGACCACAATGAAGTCCGGGAGGATGCCGGTTTCCAGCATGGCCTTGGCGATGCCCATGAACTCCCACGGATGGCCGAGGCAGAACTTGAAGCCCACCGGTTTGCCGCCGGACAGTTCACGCAGTTGCTGGATGAAATGCATCATTTCGATCGGCGTGGAGAAGGCGCTGTGGCGGGACGGCGAGATGCAGTCTTCGCCCATCAGGATGCCGCGGGTGTCGGCGATTTCCTGGGTGACCTTGTGCTTGGGCAGAATCCCGCCGTGGCCGGGTTTGGCGCCCTGGCTCATCTTGATTTCGATCATCCGCACTTGCGGGGTCTGTGCCTGGGCGGCGAAACGTTCCGGGTCGAAACGGCCGTCGCTGGTACGGCAGCCGAAATAGCCGCTGCCCAGTTCCCAGGTCAGGTCGCCGCCGTGTTCGCGGTGATAGGGGCTGATGCTGCCTTCGCCGGTGTCGTGGGCGAAGTTGCCGAGTTTGGCGCCCTGATTCAGCGCGCGGATCGCATTGGCGCTGAGGGAGCCAAAACTCATGGCCGAGATATTGAACACCGACGCCGAGTACGGCTGAGTGCACTGTGGCCCGCCAACCGTTACGCGAAAGCTGTTCGGATCGCTCAGCGGCGCCGGGCGCATCGAGTGGCCGATGAACTCGAAACCGGACTGATACACGTCGATCAGGGTGCCGAACGGTTTGTCGGCGCTTTCATTCTTGGCCCGCGAGTACACCAGCGAGCGCTGGGCACGGGAGAAGGGCAGGGCGTCGCTGTCGGACTCCAGCAGGTACTGGCGGATTTCCGGGCGAATCCCCTCGACCAGATAGCGGATGTTGCCCAGGATCGGATAGTTGCGGCGCACCGCGTGCGGGCTCTGCATCAGGTCGAACAGACCGAGCAGGCTCAGCACCCCGGTGACGGCGGTGATCGGCCACAGCCAGTCGTGTTCGAGGAAGGGCAGGCTGGCGAGGGTGAAAATCACGCAGACGGCAAAGAAGGCGTAGCGGCTCAGGAGTGACAGGCTCATACGGTTTCCTTGGTTCGGACAGATTTTTTGCGGCAGTCAGGCGTTCTGCGCCTGCAGGAAGATCGAAAACAGCTCCGACTGGGATTTGATCCCCAGCTTGCTGTACATGTGTTTCTTATGGACTTTCACGGTTTCAACAGAGATTTCCAGCTTACGGGCGATTTCTTTACTGGAGCAACCGCTGAGCATCAAACGCCCGACATCCAGTTCCCGGGCGGTCAGTTGCGCGCCCTTGAGTTGCTGCACCGACGCTTCGAGTTGCACCCGCCAGTCCGGTGGCGCCGGCGACGGGGCGAGGGCGACGATTTCATTGATTTCGTAGGGCAGGCGCTGGCGCAACAGGCCGAGCACCCACGGCTGGATCAGCGACAGCAGGGCAATCTGCTCGCCACTGAAGCGCTGCTTGCTGCCCAGTGACAGGCACAGCGTGCGGTCGCCTTCGAGCTGGCAATTGAACTGGATTTCGTCGGCCACCACATTCAGACGAAAGTATCGCTGGTAATACTCGGTCAGCTCGAAATGCTCCGGCGCGACCTCCGACAGGCGGTACAACCCGGTGCGCGATTGTTCGCGGCAAGCGATGTAGAACGGGTCGAGCAGGTACAACCCGCGCAGGTAATCCTGGAACAACTGGTCGGGACTGCCGTCTTCCCCCGGGCATTCGGCGAACACCTGGGGGTGACGGTCGGCGCTGAACAGCAGCGCCACCCAGCTATCGAACGTGACGTACTGGTCGAGCAGGCGCACCAGTTGTGCCCAGAAATTCGGCTTGTCGAGGGCGTCGATCAACTGCCCGACGGCGCGGTGCCAGGTGATGTCGTCAAACGAAACAGTCATGCCTCTACCCCTATCGGGTTACCCCGGCCGCGTAATTCCCTGGCCGGTCGAATGCCGAGCATACTGGCCCACAGACAGCCGCCGGGCAATCTTTCGGCGCCCGGCGCTCATAACAAGGACTCCCCATGAAAGTCGAACTCGCCCAACTGGCGGGCCGTGACAAAGACACGGCGTACAACCTCGAACGCGCCCTGGCGGCGATTGCCGAGTGCCCGGCCGATACGCAACTGATCGTGTTCCCCGAGACCCACCTGATGGGCTTCCCGACCGCCGACACCGTGGCGCAGATTGCCGAACCGGTAGACGGCCCGACCGTCAGCGCGGTGCAGGCCGCTGCTCGGGAACGCAACATCGCTGTGGTGATCGGCATGGCCGAAAACGACAACGGCCGCTTCTACAACACCACGCTGCTGATCACCCCCGAGGGCATCGCCCTGAAATACCGCAAGACCCACCTCTGGGCCTCGGATCGCGGTGTGTTCGAGGCGGGCGACCGTTACACCACCTGTTTGTGGAATGGTGTGCGGGTCGGTCTGCTGATCTGCTACGACATCGAGTTCCCGGAATCGGCCCGTGCCCTGGCGCAACTGGGCGCCGAATTGCTGATCGTCACCAACGGCAACATGGACCCGTACGGGCCGACCCACCGCACAGCGATCATGGCCCGGGCGCAGGAAAACCAGGCGTTTGCGTTGATGGTCAACCGTGTGGAAGCCGGGGATGACGGGTTGATGTTTGCCGGTGGCAGTGCGCTGGTGGATCCGCTGGGCACGGTGCTGTTCGAGGCTGGGCGTGAGGAAGGGCGGTTCAGCGTTGAACTGGATTTTGGTCAGCTGGCCCTGGCGCGCAAGGATTATCGGTATCTGGATGATCAGCGGTTGAGGTTGCCGGGGGAGGTGGTGGAGCGGGATGGCGGTGTTCGGGAGCTCTTGATTCCTGCCCGTTAAATCGCTGCCCTCACCCTAACCCTCTCCCGGGGGGAGAGGGGACTGACCGAGTCGCTCACTCGAGGTACGCCGACCTGAAAGATCGAGTCGATCTCAGGATTTGAAAAGTCCCCGATCTGCTCCCTTTCCCCCTCTCCCCTCTGGGGAGAGGGCTGGGGTGAGGGGGATGGATCTCAAGTCATACCACTATTCAGATGACACCAGAACAATAACAAAACACCCGAAACATTCGCCGAACTCGGCCTCTGCCATAAATCCAATAAAATCCGGAGTAAGTCGCCCATGGCTCGTTTGCAACGCACCCTTTCGCTGGGGTCGGTGGTGCTGTTCGGCATCGCCTACATGACGCCGATCATTGTCCTCGGCACGTTCGGCATCCTCGCCCAGTCCACCGCCAGCATGGTGCCCGCCGCGTATCTGGCGGCGCTGGTGGCGATGTTCTTCACCGCCATGAGTTATGGCCGCATGGCCGCCGCGTTCCCGGTGGCCGGCTCGGCCTACAGCTATGTGCGCAAGGCCATCAGCCCGAAACTCGGCTTCATCGCCGGTTGGGCGGTGCTGCTCGATTATCTGTTTCTGCCGATGGCGATCTGGCTGATCGGCGCCGCGTACCTCGCTTCGGCCTTTCCATCGATCCCGCAGTGGATCTGGGTGCTGGCGTTCATCGGCATCACCAGCGCGATCAACATCATCGGCCTGAAACTGGCCAACGGCATCAACGCCTTGCTGATGCTGGTGCAGTTTCTGGTGCTGGTCGCGTTCGTCGCCCTCTGCGTGCATTACATCGGCGGCGACGCCAGCACGCCGCTGTGGTCGATCAAACCGTTCTTCAATGGCGACATGCAGATGCCGTTGATCATGAGCGGCGCGGCCATCGCCTGCTACTCGTTCCTCGGTTTCGATGCAGTCAGCACCCTCACCGAAGAAACCCGCGATGCACGTCGCACCATCCCTCGGGCAATCATGTTGATCACCCTGATCGGTGGGCTGATTTTCGTCGGCGTGTCGTACTTCGTGCAGGTCGCTCATCCGTCGTTTCAGTTCGACAATGTCGACTCGGCAGCCTACGAGATTGCGCGCAACATCGGTGGTGACCTGTTCGTGTCGATTTTCCTCATCGGTTTGATCGTCGGTCAGTTCGCCTCGGGACTGTCGGCGCAGGCCAGCGGTTCGCGGCTGTTGTTCGCGATGGGGCGTGACGGTGTGTTGCCCAAGTCTTTCTTCGGCACCTTGCACGAGCGCTTCGGTACGCCGGTCAACAGCATCCTGCTGTGCGCCGTGGTGGCGTTGCTGGCGCTGAAACTCGACGTGACCACCTCGACCTCGTTCATCAACTTCGGCGCGTTCCTGGCCTTCAGCCTGGTCAACCTGTCAGTGATTTTTCACTACTGGATCGGTGGCGAGAAAAAAGGCCCGCGCGAGCTGCTGCTGTTTCTGATGTTCCCGTTTATCGGTCTGGTGGCGGACTTGTGGCTGATGGTCAGCCTCGATCACCTGGCGGTGTATCTGGGCCTGAGCTGGCTGGCGATTGGCGTGGTGTATCTGGCGGTGCTGACCGGCGGTTTCCGTCGCCAGCCACCGGAAATGGATTTTCAGGAAGCGACCTGATCAGGCTGCAGGCCGGGACTGGCGCAATGGCAGTTGCACGCGAAACGTGGTGCCGGCGCCCAACGTGCTGCTGACTGAAATATCCCCGCCGTGTTTCTTCACGATGCCATAGGACAGGGACAGGCCCAGCCCTGTTCCCTGGCCTACGGGTTTGGTGGTGAAAAACGGGTCGAAGATTTTCTGCAGGGTTTCGGGGGCAATGCCCGAGCCGGTGTCGGCCACTTCGATGATCGCCGACTCGCCCTGCACCGCAGTGCGCAGGGTGATGGTGCCGCGCTCGGCCCCCATGGCCTGCGCCGCGTTGATCACCAGGTTCATGATGACCTGATTGATCTGCGAGGGCAGGCACTCGATCTCCGGGATGTCCTGATATTCCTTGACCACATCGGCCTTGTACTTGAGCTCGCTGGCGACGATGTTCAGGGTCGACTCGATGCCCTGCTGCAGGTTCGCCCACTGCCATTGCTGCTGGGTGTCGACCCGGGAAAAGTCCTTGAGGTCCTTGACGATCTGCCCGACCCGGCCGATGCCTTCCTTGGACTCGCGGATCAGCACCGGAATGTCCTCCAGCAGAAAATCCACTTCGAGGTGCTCGCGCAGTTGTTGCAACTGCGCAGCCGGCTCGGCAGCCAGGGTTTGCCCGGCGGCGTGATAGGCGCCGAGCATGGCCAGCAGTTGCTGGAAGTAACCGTCGAGGGTGCCGAGATTGGAGGAAATGAAGCCGATCGGGTTGTTGATTTCATGGGCGACCCCGGCGGCCAGTTGCCCCAGCGAGGCGAGTTTTTCCGACTGCACCAACTGGCCTTCCAGTTGCTTGCGTTCGTCGATTTCCCGCTGCAAGGCTTCGCTGGCCTGTTTGAACTGGGCGGTGCGCTGATCCACCAGATGTTCCAGGTGATGCATCTGCAATGATGCACGTTCGGTCATCTGCCATTTGGTCAGCAGGGTGTTGGCCATCTGCTGGACTTCGATGTTGTCGAACGGCTTTTTCAGAATCAGCAGCCGGTCATGGGCGTGCAGGCGATCCAGCAGTTCATCCCAGGAATAATCGGAATACGCGGTGCAGACCACCACCTGCAATTGCGGATCCTGCAGCCACAACTGCTCGATGGTTTTCGCTCCGTCCCATCCGTCAGGCATGCGCATGTCGACAAAGGCCAGGGCGTAGGGGCATTGCTCCTGCAAAGCCAGGTTGAGTTTGGCCAGGCCTTCCTCGCCGCCATAGGCCGAGTCCAGTTCGAACATCGCCCGCCGGGGTTTGGCGGGGGCGCCGAACAGGGCCGCCTCCATCTCGTCCAGTTCCGCCGACTGCGCCCGGTTCGGGGTGAGGATCTTGCGAAAGTCTTCGTGGATCGACGGCATGTCGTCGATCAGCAGGATGCGGCGGTTCGACAGTTCGCTCATGCGTTCTCCGTTACCGTGATCAGCGGGATCTGCAAAGTGAACAGGGCGCCCAGGCCAGGCCCGTCGCTGTGGGCGGTCAGATGGCCGTTCATCTCGATGGCCGCCAGGGCGCAACTGTGCAGGCCGAAGCCGTGGCCATCCTTGCGGGTGGTGAAACCGTGGGCAAAGATCCGCGTCATGTTCTCCGGTGCAATGCCCTCGCCATCGTCCTTGACGCTGATCTCCAGAAAACCGTCATCAACGATCTTCACTCCGAGGGTCATGGTTCGCGGGCGGTTGCTGAGGTCGGACATCGCGTACTTTGCGTTGCTGATCAGGTTGATCAGGATCAGCAGCAGACGGTGCTTGTCGCCCATTACCTGGGGCACGTCGCCGTATTCCTTGAACACCGTGACGTGATGCCGGGTAAGCGCCCCGGCGTTCATACGCAGTGCATCTTCGAGCAGTTCGTTGATGTACAGCGGTTCGGTCATGCTGTTGGCGCCGGCATAGGATTGCTGGGTGGCGACGATGTCCTTGATGTGATCGACGCTCTTGTTCATCTGCGCCAGTTCGTCGGCCATTTCCTGCTGTTCCTGGGCGATGGCGCCCACCAGTTGGTTGAGGTAGCCGGGCAGCAATTTGCCTTTGGCGTCCTCGGTCAGAAACGACCCGAGGTCGTCCGGGTGTTCGTTGATCAACTGCATCGCCTTGCCCAGCCCCAAGGCTTTGCTGCTGCGCAGTTTTCGCGAGATCAGGTCGGAGGAAATGTTCACGCTGTTGAGCACGTTGCCGACGTTGTGCAACACGTTGGTGGCGATTTCCGCCATGCCGGCCTGTCGTGCGGCGTCGAGCAATTCGCTCTGCACGTTCTTCAGTTCGCGAGTGCGCTCGTCGACCCGTTGCTCGAGCACATCGTTGGCGGTTTGCAGGGCCGCGTTGACCCGGTTGATTTCGGCAAAACTGCGGATCAGGCGGATGGCCAGCCACAGCAGCGACAACATCAGCAGGACGGAAAACAGCAGCAGGTAGAAATGGTATTTCTGGTCGGTGCGTTCGGCCTGTTGCTGATCCAGGTCGAGCATGTTGGTGATGGTGTCCAGGCGCTCGGCCACGGGGATCGATTCGATCTGATCGAGCAGGCGGTTGACGATCGGTTGCTCGCGCAGGATCAGCGCAATGTGATTGCTCAGGATCCTGATCGGAGTCTGAAAATCCGCCGGCAAACGTTGCGCGTTCACCGCCAGTTTGTTCAGGCCCACCTCGATGTCGGAGGCTTTGTCGTCAGACGCGACCTGGGCGAACTCCAGTGCGCTGAGCAACAGGTCATAGGTGTCGGTGACGATGTTCTGCAATTGAATCTTGTCGAGGTCGGACAGATTGGCCAGTTGTGCCTGAATGTCATCTTCGGCGCTGGGCAGAAACGCCAGGGAGTTGCGCAGTAACGCGTTGTGCGACTTGAACTGTTCAACCAGACGGGTCTTTTCCTGCATGGCGTCCAGGTAGCGTTCGTGGGCATGGTCCCATTGTGTGGATTCGCCGCGTCCATGCCCGGACTCCATGGATTCGAAGCGTGCCCACAGGCGATTCATCTCGTTCATCGGCGAGACCAGCGGGTCGTAATTGTGGGTGATCGCCACCCGGGCCTTGAGGACTTCACTTTCCCACTGCGAATCCTGTTGCTTGATCTGACGGATCAGGTCCCGGGATTCGGTGTAGGTGGTGGTCTGTTCGGAACTGGACTTGAGGTAGAGAAACACCAGGACCGAGGCCAGCAATACGGCGAGGAGGCTGAGCAACAGCAGGCTGCGCCGCCCCGAGACGGTTGTCATCATGGCTGGTCCTCCCAATGTCCGGTCAGGGTCTTGAGAAACTCGATGATCAGCGCCTTGTCTTCCTCGCTCGGCATGCGCCCCAACTGATACTGGAACATCACGTCCACCGCCCGTTCGAGGGTGGGCGCCGAGCCGTCGTGGAAGTACGGCGCGGTCAGTGCCACGTTGCGCAGGCTCGGCACCTTGAACACGGCCCGATCGTTTTCGTCACCGGTGACGTTGAACCGGCCCTGATCCGCCAGCGTCGGGTTGCCGCGATCGGCGATGTAGTCACCGAACACTCCGAACTTCTGGTACATGTTGCCGCCGATGTTTACCCCTTGATGGCAGGCAATGCAGCCGTAGTCCTTGAAGCGCTGATAGCCGTATTTCTCATCGAGGGTCAGGATCTCGGTGTTGCCGAGCAGGTACTGATCGAAGCGTGAGCCGGGTGTCAGCAACGTGCGCTCGTAGCTCGTCAGGGCGTTCTGGATATTGGCTTTCGTCACGGCATCCGGGTAGGCGGCACTGAAAGACTGGCGATAGCCGGAATCGTCAGAGATCCGTTGCACGACAGTGTTCCAGTCGCTGCCCATTTCGTGGGGGCTGGTGATGACGACGTTGGTCTGTTCCTCCAGCGTTTCCACGCGACCGTCCCAGAACTGGCGGAAATTGAGGCTGGCGTTGAGCACGGTCGGGGTGTTGACCGCCACCGCTTGTCCATCGAAGCCCAGGGAAAGGGCCCGGCTGTCAGCGCCGTTCTTGTCCAGTTGATGGCAACTGGCGCAGGACAGGGTGTTGTTGACCGATAACCGTGGATCCTGAAAAAGCCGGCGGCCCAGCTCGACGCGTTTCGGATCCTGTTTCGGAATGTCGGGCAGCGGTTTCAGCGGCTCGTCCAGCGGCGCGGCAACAATCTCGACGCAGGGAGCGAAAAGCATCAGGAACAAAACACTGAGCGACGGGCATGTCGTCGGCGTGTTCATGCAACGCTCCAGGGACCAGGCAACCCGGTCACCAGCAGGCGGGCGAAGGCGTCTGCCGGCAAGGCTTTGCTGAAGTGAAAGCCCTGGCCCTCCTCGCAGTCGTGGGCCCTGAGAAAGGCCAGTTGTTGTGCGGTCTCCACGCCTTCGGCGATGACGTTCAGGTTCAGGCTCTTGCCCAGGCTGATGATCGCACCGACCAGCGCGGCATCGCTGCTGTCATGGCTCAGGCCGCGAATGAACGACTGATCGATCTTCAGCACATCGATGGGGAACCGCCGCAGATAACTCAGGCTGGAATAGCCGGTGCCGAAGTCATCGATGGCCAGCCTGACGCCCAGGGCCTTGAGCCGGTTCAACGCGCTCATGGTCGCGTCGACGTTCTGCATCAGCACGCCTTCGGTGATCTCCAGTTCCAGCAGGGCGGGATCCAGCCCGGTCTCTTTGAGCACCTGTTCGATGCCCTCGACAAACAGGCGCTGACGAAAGTCGATGGCCGAGGTGTTGACCGACATGCGGATCGGCGGCAACCCGGCTTGTTGCCAGTCCCGCGTCTGACGGCACGCCTCACCCAGCACCCACTTGCTCAGCGGCACGATCAGGCCGCTGTCTTCGGCCACGGGGATGAACTCCGATGGATACACCCAGCCATGCCCCGGTTTCTGCCAGCGTACCAGTGCCTCGGCGCCTACCACCCGGCCGCTGCCCAGATCGATTTTCGGTTGGTAGTGCAGGACGAATTCGTGCCGTTGCAGAGCCAGGCGAATGCCCGACTCGATGCCGTGCTGTTCCCGGGCGCGCTGGTTCATGGCCTCGATGAAGAAACCGATCTCGTTCGGACCGCTTTCCTTGGCATTGCGCATGGCCGTCTCGGCTTTTTTGATCAGGTCGATGGCTTCCAGCCCGTCGTCCGGATAAATGCTGATGCCAACGCTGGCGGTGACACTGACGTCGTGACCGACAATCGTCTGGGGCTCACGGATGGCCGCCAGCAGTTTTTCGGCGATGCTGCGGGTTTGCTGCGGGTGATTGATGTCGCTGAGCATCACCACGAATTCGTCGGAGCCATAGCGAAACACCGAGTCCGATTCGCGCACGCTCGCCAGCAGTTGCTGGCCGACCCGTTTGAGCATCTCGTCGCCCGCCGGATGGCCCAGGGCATTGTTGATGCGCTTGAAGCGGTCCAGGCCGAGAAACATCACCACCAGCTGTTTGTCATGGCGCCGGCAAGCGGCCAGCGACTGAGTCAGGCGGTCACCAAGCAAGGTGCTGTTGGGCAGGCCCGTAAGGCTGTCGTATTGCAGCAGGTGCGAGACCTTGAGCAGCTCATGCACCCGGGCCTCAATGGTTTGCTCGAGGCTGAGCAACTTCAGCGCCGCGTCCTGGGCCAGTTGCCATTTCCAGGTCAGGGCATTGGCCATCTGACGGATTTCCAGGGTGTCGAACGGCTTTTTCAGGATCAGCAACTGATCGCCGAATTCCAGCCGTTCGGCCATGGCTTCCCAGCTGTAGTCGGAGTAGGCGGTGCACAAGGCGATTTGCAGGTTCGGATCGACCTCCCACAGTTTTTCGATGGTCTCCAGACCGTCCCAACCGGGCGGCATCCGCATGTCGGTGAAGGCGAGGGCATAGGGGCGACCTTCGTCCAGCGCGTGTTGCACCAGCTTCAACGCTTCCTGGCCTTGATAGGCGGAGTCGAGCTGAAAGGTCAGGTGCGGCGACTGGCGGGTGCCGAACAGCGTCTGTTCAAGACCACTCAGATCCGCTTCAGCCGCCGTCTCGGGGGCGAGGATCTTGCGGAAATCGGCATGGATCGCCGGCGTATCGTCGACGATCAGAATGCGCCGGTTAGTCTGGGGAAAAGGCGTTTTCATCCTTCATCCTCCCTGGGCAGCGGGGCGGCCGCGCTCGCGTCCTTCAGCAGTCGGGCGGCCTGCTCGGGGCTGACCGCTGCGCTCAGGCAAAAGCCCTGCACGTTTTTCAACGGTGCGCCGGGCACGAGGGCTGCGCCCTGAGCGTCCGGCTGGACGCCCTCGGCGCTGATGTCGATGGCCAGGTCCCGGGCGAAATTGACGATCGCCCGCAGCCGGTTGGCGCCGTCTTCATCCCGGGTCGCATTGTCGATCAGGGACTGGGCGAGTTTGAGGTGATTGACCCGGTAGGTTTTCAGGTAATCGAACGATGAGTATTCGGTGCCGAAATCATCGATGGCGATGGTCACACCCAGCTCGCGCAGGCGCGGCAACGCATCGTTGTGGGTCCATTGGGTCTGGGCCAGGGTGGCTTCGGTGACATCGAAGCGCAGGTCCCATGGCGCCAGCTCCCAGCGAGCCGTGGTGCGCAGCACGTCGTAGATGAGTTCGGGGCCGGACTTGAGCTGCGCCAGGGAAATCTTGATCGCCATCACCGGAGGCGCCACCCCGTCGTTTTGCCACCGGTGCATCTGCCAGCAGGCCTGATCCAGAATCCAGCGTCCGAGAGGAATGATTGCGCCGGTCTTTTCCGCCGCCGGAACGAAAGCTGACGCCGGCAGCAGGCCAAGCCTGGGATGTTGCCAACTGACCTGAGCGGCCATGCCGAGAATCCTGCCGCTGTGCAGGTCCACTTCCGGCATGTATTCGAGCTTCAGTCCTCCCTGGGTGAGTGCCGTGGTCAACTCCTCGGCAAGGACCATGCGCTCGGCCACCTCCCGAGTGATGTCCTCCGAGTGGAAGTGAAACTGATCGCGTCCGGACTCCTTGGCGCGGTACAGCGCCATGTCGGCCTGCCCCAGCAGGCTGTCGGCATCGAAGCTGGCAGGGGCATAGCCGCTGATGCCGATGCTGGCCGAAATGCGCACGGCATTGCCGCCCAGTTGGTAGGGGGCCTGCAATGTTTCAAGGATCTTGGTGGCCATGGCGGCGGACTGTGTCGGTTCGCTGACGTCCAGTTGCAGGATCGCGAACTCATCGCCGCCCAGACGCGCCACCACGTCGTTCTCCCGGACCACGGTCTTGATCCGTTGTGCCACTTGCTGCAACAGCAGGTCGCCGACCGGATGACCGAGGGTGTCATTGACCCGTTTGAAGTGATCCAGATCCAGGTAAAACACCGAGAATGGCGCTGCCCCCCGGCGCGCGGCAGCGAAGGCCTGATGCAGACGCTCGATCAGCGTGGCGCGGTTGGCCAGCCCGGTGAGGCCGTCCGTGCGGGCCAGCAGGGTCACTTTTTGTTCCAGCTGATTCATCTTCAGCGCGGCGTCTTCGGTCATTTGCCATTTGACCGTCAGGGCGCTGGCCATCTGGCGGATTTCGATCGCATCGAAGGGTTTTTTCAGGATCAGCAAGCGATCGTTCAGCGGCAACCGCTGATCAATAGCTTCCCAGGAGTAATCGGAATAAGCGGTGCACAGGGCCACTTGCAGCTTGGGATCGACCTGCCAGAGCCGCTCGATGGTTTCCAGGCCGTCCCAGCCCGGCGGCATGCGCATGTCGATGAAGGCCATGGCGTAAGGGCGACCGGCGGCCAGCGCGGCTTCGACCTTGTCCAGTGCTTCGCGCCCCTGGAAGGCCGAGTCCAGTTCGAAATTTTCGTTCTGTGTGGCAGACGCGCTGGACGGGGTACCGAACAGCAGGCTTTCGGTTTCACCCAGACTGTTGTCTTCAACCGTGGATGACTTGAGGATTTTCGCGAAATCGTCGTGGATCGACGCCGTATCGTCGACGATCAGCACACGTCGATTGATGGGTCCGGGTGGCGCACTCATGGCGCCATACCCGCAAGTTCACGCACGATCGTCATCGGGAGCATCCTTTTCCCCTCATCACAGGCCTGCGCGCAGGCGGATGGTGTCGTCCAGCGACTTGAGCATAGTTGCCCTGTGGGTACTTCGCCTTACCCGATGATTTGTGCGGTCCCGGCGCAAAAATCATCTAGCCTGTCACTCAGGCGAGGGCAAGGGAGGAGGTCTGTCGACACGCCTGCCACGTCCATCGTCTTTCGCGAGGCCACGCCATGGAAGAGCAATCCGCCCCGACTCCGGCCCATCGGCCTGCCGTGTTGCTGGTCGATGACGAGGAGTCGATCCTCAACAGCCTGCGCCGCCTGCTGCGTGGCCAGCCCTATGAGGTGTTGCTCGCCAGCAGCGGTGCCCAGGCGCTGGAAATGCTGGCGCAACGTCCGGTCGATCTGGTGATGAGTGACGCGCGGATGCCCAATATGGACGGCGCCACGCTGCTGGCCAGCGTTCGTCAACTGTATCCGGCGACCACGCGGATCATGTTGACGGGCTATGCCGACCCTTCGGCGATCATCAAGGCCATCAACGAAGGCCAGATCGACCGCTACATCAGCAAACCCTGGAACGACGAGGAGATGCTGCTGATCCTGCGCCAGGCCCTGGAACATCAGCATCTGGCCCGTGAGCGCGAGCGTCTGGAGCAACTGACCCGGGTGCAGAACGATCAGTTGAAGCTGCTCAACAGCACCCTGGAAAAACATGTCAGCGCCCGTACTGCCGAGCTGCAGCAGACCGCCGACATGCTTGATCTGGCCTACGAGGAGCTCAAGCACAGCTATGTGACCGGCACCGAAGTGTTCTCGCTGCTGGCCAACCTGCGCCTGCCGCCGGCCAAGCAGACCAACCGGCAGATCATCGAACTGGTGCGCGGCTACTGCAAGGTGCATCGGCTGGACGAAGCCGCCAGCCGCGACCTGACCATGGCCGCCGCGCTGTACAACATCGGCAAGCTGAGCTGGACCGACAGCATGATGACCACCCCTTCGGACCTGTTGCACAGCACCGACCGCGACCGCTATCGGGGTTATCCGAAACAGAGCGAGTCGCTGTTGATGACCCTGGACCCGATGAAGGATGCCGCGCGGCTGATCCTGCATCATCAGGAACACTGGGACGGCAGCGGGTTTCCCGACCGGCTCAAGGGCGAGGCCATTCCCCTGGGCTCGCGGCTGTTGAAACTGGCGGTGGATTTCGTCGAGTTGCAGCGCGGGTTGATTCTCGAGCGGCAGATGAACAGCGACGAGGCATTGTTGTACCTGCGCCAGTACGCCGGCAGGCTTTACGATCCCGAGCTGATCGAGGATTTCATCAAGGTCTGCGCGCTGGTCAGCGATATCACCCTGACCGATCCGAGCGTCAAGGTGCTGGGCACTCGGGAGCTGGCGGCGGGGATGATCCTGGCGCGCAACCTCAATGCCGACAACGGCATGCTGCTGCTCAATGCCGGCAAGGTGCTGAGTGCGCTGCTGGTGGACAAACTGATCAGTTTCGAAGCCATGGAGGGGGCCAAATACAAGGTGTTCGTGAAAGTGCCGGAGGAGGGCGAAGCGGTGCTGCTGGCCGGTTCTTGAGACCGCACGAGGTGACGCTGGCGCCGCCGGCATGGGATCCTTGCGGTTTTTCTCCAGGCCGGTGGCTGACCCATGACCTCTGTATCCGCTGTTTCCCCCCGCACCATTCGTATTGCCGCCGCGCTGCTGCTCAACCCCGAAGGCCAAACCCTGCTGGTGCGCAAGCGCGACACCACGGCGTTCATGCAACCGGGCGGCAAGATCGAGGCCCATGAACTGCCGGTGCATGCGCTGGCTCGCGAGCTGGAGGAAGAACTGGGGCTGGTGATCGATCCGGCACAGGCGAGTTTTCTCGGCCAGTTCTCGGCACCGGCTGCCAACGAGCCGGGGTTTGTCGTGCAGGCCGAGATCTTTCAACTGACCATCGACGCCGAAGTCTCCCCGGCGGCCGAGATCGAAGAGGTGATCTGGATCGACCCGGCCACCGACGGCGATGTGGTTCTCGCCCCATTGACACGCGACCTGATCCTGCCGTTTTATCGAGCCTCGCTGACCGCGATCGCCTGATCATTCGTGCAAAGGACTTCGTCATGATCCCGCTTCAAGACCTGCTGATTTTTGCCGCTGCCGCGTTGTTGATGGTACTGACGCCGGGGCCGAACATGATCTACCTGATCTCGCGGTCGATCTGTCAGGGGCGCAAGGCCGGGGTCACGTCGCTGCTCGGCGTGGTGGCCGGGTTCTTCGTGCATATGTTTGCGGCGGCGGCCGGTCTGACGGCGGTATTTCTCGCGGTGCCGATGGCCTATGAAGTGTTGAAGTGGGCTGGCGCGCTGTACCTGCTGTGGCTGGCCTGGCAGGCGGTGAAACCCGGTGCCCGTTCGCCGTTCGAAGTGCAGGCATTGCCGGCGGACTCGTCGCGCAAACTCATCACCATGGGCTTTCTCACCAGCGCCCTGAACCCGAAGATCGCGGTGTTCTACCTCTCGGTGTTTCCGCAGTTCATCACGCCGGAACACGGCTCGGTATTCAGCCAGAGCATCATCCTCGGCCTCACCCAGATCAGCGTCAGTTTCAGCGTCAACCTGTTGATTGCCCTGTCGGCGGCGGGAATCGCCTCGTGGTTTGCCAGCAACCCGACGTGGCTGGCGGCGCAGCGTTATTTCATGGGCTTCGTGCTCGGTGGCCTGGCGGTGCGCCTGATGCTCGAGCAGCGCAGGACCGCGTGAACATGTGGATCGAACGGCTGGATGCCAGTCATGCGCTGGCCTATCGGGAATTGATGCTGGAGGCTTACGACCGGCATCCGCAGGCCTTCACCTCCAGCGTGCGCGAGCGCGCGGCGATGCCGCTGAGCTGGTGGGAGTCGCGCCTGACCAGCAAGCTCGACGCGGTGTTTGGCGCGTTCGAAGCAGGCCGCCTGGCGGGGATCGTTGGCCTGGCGTTCGAGCCTCGGGAAAAGGCCCGGCACAAGGCAACGGTATTCGGCATGTATGTGTCGGCTGAATTTCGTCAGCGCGGGCTGGGCCTGAAGTTGATGGAGGTGGTGCTGGGGGAAGCGCAGCAGCATCCGGCGCTGAAGGTCATTCAACTGACCGTCACCGCCGGCAATGAAGCCGCATTCAAGCTGTACCAGCGCTGCGGCTTCATCCAGTTCGGCCTGGAGCCGATGGCGGTACGGGTCGGCGAGGACTACTTCGACAAGATCCACATGTGGTGCGCGCCTTTCGTGCCAACTGCCAGCCTCAACGAACCGCGCTGACCCCATCCAGGGTCGAGAACGACGTGTCCTTGGCCGTCAGCAGGAAATCGCGCATGTACGGCGCGTCGAGCATGTCGGCGCGGATCGCCGCGTACAGCGTTGCAAACAGACCTTTCTCACCCAACCGCTTGGCCTTCACATAACCCCGCGAGCTGTATTCATGCAGCGCCCAGTGCGGCATGCCGCACACGCCACGGCCGCTGGCTACCAGTTGCATCATCATCACCGTCAGTTCCGAGGTGCGTACCTGCGCCGGCTCGATGTCGGCGGGTTCGAGAAAGCGGGTGAAGATATCGAGGCGGTCGCGCTCAACCGGATAAGTGATCAGGGTTTCCGTCAGCAAGTCTTCGGGGACGATGTACGGTTTGCTCGCCAATGCATGCTGGTTGGCGACCGCGAGCATGGCTTCGTAGGTGAACAGCGGCACGTAGGTGATGCCGGCGATTTCCAGCGGGTCGGAGGTCACCACCAGATCCAGATCGCCCCGGGCCAGCGCCGGCAGCGGGGCGAAGGAGAAACCGGAAGCGAGGTCGAGTTCGACTTCCGGCCAGGCATCGCGGAACTGGTCGATGGTCGGCATCAGCCACTGAAAGCAGCTGTGGCATTCGATGGCCATGTGCAGACGCCCGGCGGTGCCCCCGGCCAGGCGCCCGATGTCACGTTCGGCAGCACGCAGCAGTGGCAGGGTCGCGTCGGCCAGTTGCAGCAGACGCAGGCCGGCGCTGGTGAAACGCACCGGTTTGGTTTTGCGCACGAACAACGGCATGCCCATGCGCTCTTCCAGTTCCTTGAACTGGTGGGACAGCGCCGACTGGGTCAGGTGCAGGCGGTCGGCCGCATCCACCAGGCTGTCGGCTTCGCGCAGGGCATGCAGGGTTTTCAGGTGACGGATTTCAAGCACCACAGGCTCCATGAGGAAAATTTGTGATCAACACGAAAAGGTTGAGTTTGTCTCATGTTGGGTTGGCTGTCGACAATGGCGCCATCTTTTACGCAATGGAGAACACTCGACATGGCCGTGGCCCACACCCTTGGTTTCCCGCGCATTGGCGCCGACCGCGAACTGAAAAAAGCCCTCGAAGCCTACTGGAAAGGTGATCTTGATCAGTCGGCCTTGAATCAGGTCGGCCGCGAGTTGCGCGCAAAGCATTGGCAACTTCAGAAAGACGCCGGCATCGACCTGCTGCCGGTCGGCGACTTCGCCTGGTACGACCAGGTGCTGACCCACTCGCTGACCTTCGGTGTGATCCCGGAGCGCTTCGATGGTGTGCGCAATGAACGCGGTCTGCCGACCTTCGACACTCTGTTTGCCATGGCCCGTGGTGCCACGGCGTCCTGCTGCGGCGGTGAGCACGGCAAGACTCAATACGCTCAAGAGCTGACCAAGTGGTTCGACACCAACTACCACTACCTGGTCCCGGAGTTCACCGCAGACCAGTCGTTCAAGTTGAGCTGGGAACAGCTGTTCGATGAAGTCGAAGAAGCCAAAGCCCTCGGTCATAACGTCAAACCGGTGATCATCGGCCCGCTGACTTACCTGTGGTTGGGCAAGGCGAAAGGCAACGATTTCGACAAGCTCGACCTGCTGGAACGCCTGCTCCCGGTGTACAACGAAATCCTCGGGCGGCTTGCCGCACAGGGCGTGGAGTGGGTGCAGATCGACGAACCGATCCTCACTCTCGACCTGCCGCAAGCATGGAAAAACGCCTTCGAACGCGCCTATCACATCCTTCAGTACTCGCCGTTGAAGAAGCTGGTGGCGACCTATTTCAGCGGTCTGCAAGACAACCTCGGCCTCGCCGTCGGCCTGCCGGTACAAGGCCTGCACATCGATGCCGTGCGTGCGCCGGATCAGCTCGGTCAGGTGCTGGATCGTCTGCCGACTTACAAGATTCTTTCGGTGGGTCTGGTCAACGGCCGCAACGTCTGGCGCTGCGAGCTGGAGCAGGCATTGGCGCAGTTGCAACCGGCGCAGGAACGCTTTGGCGACAACCTGTGGGTCAGCAGTTCCTGCTCGTTGCTGCACAGTCCGGTGGATGTCGAGCGCGAAGACAAGCTCGATCCGGAACTGAAAAGCTGGCTGGCATTCGCCGTGCAGAAGTGCGCCGAAATTTCTGTGCTGCGTGATGCGCTGAACGATCCTCAAGCGCCAAAGGTGCAAAGCGCACTGGCCGAAAGCCGCGCCATTCAAGAGAGCCGTGCCCGCTCGCCGCGCATTCACAAGGCCGATGTGCAGGCGCGGATCGAAGCGATCAATGCCCGCGACAGCCAGCGTCATTCGCCGTTCGCCAAGCGCATCGCCGCGCAGCAGGCGCGTTTGAAATTGCCGGCGTTCCCGACCACCACCATCGGCTCGTTCCCGCAGACCGGTTCGATCCGTCTGGCCCGTCAGGCGTTCAAGCAGGGCAAGCTGTCGGCCAACGATTACCACGACGCCATGCGCAGCGAAATCCGCCACGCGGTACAGGTGCAGGAGCGTCTGGGCCTTGATGTGCTGGTGCACGGTGAAGCCGAACGCAACGACATGGTCGAGTATTTCGCCGAGCAGCTCGACGGTTACCTGTTCACCCGTTTCGGCTGGGTCCAGAGCTACGGTTCCCGTTGTGTGAAACCGGCGGTGATTTATGGCGATCTGTCCCGTCCGAATGCCATGACCGTCGACTGGATCACCTACGCCCAGAGCCTGACCGACAAGGTCATGAAAGGTATGCTGACCGGCCCGGTGACGATGCTGATGTGGTCGTTCCCCCGCGAAGACGTGTCGCGCAAGGTTCAGGCGCAGCAACTGGCGCTGGCCCTGCGGGATGAAGTGGTGGATCTGGAAAACGCCGGGATCAAAATCGTGCAGATCGACGAAGCCGCGTTCCGCGAAGGCCTGCCGCTGCGCCGCGCACAGTGGCAGGAGTATCTGGACTGGGCGGTGGAAGCGTTCCGCCTGACCGCGTCGGGCGTCAAGGACGAAACCCAGATCCACACCCACATGTGCTACAGCGAATTCAACGACGTGATCAAGGCGATTGCCGACATGGACGCCGACGTCATCACCATCGAAACCTCGCGTTCGGACATGGAATTGCTCGAAGCCTTCGAAGCGTTCGACTACCCGAACGACATCGGCCCGGGTGTCTATGACATCCACTCGCCACGGGTGCCGGACACGGCGGAAATGGTCAAGCTGATGAGCAAGGCCGTGAAACGGATTCCGGCAGCGCGGTTGTGGGTCAACCCCGATTGCGGATTGAAGACCCGTGCCTGGCCGGAGACCGAAGCGGCGCTGGTCAATATGGTCGCGGCAGCACGGCAGTTGCGCAGTCAGTTGGCCTGACAAAACGGGGGAGCGGATTGATCGCTCCCCCGTTCGTTTTCACAGATTCTCGAAATGGGTCAGTACCGATGAGCGCTTGCCGATGTCGGCATGGGGCAGGGAGGGATCGTCGGCGTGGGTCAGTGACCGGTGTTCGGGCAGCTTCAAATGGGCTTTTTCGAATTCGCGAAAACCCGGTGTCGCCCTTGAGTAGTGGAAGTGGGCGTACCACAGCAGTTTTGGTGGTGCCTGGGTCAGGTCACGGACTTCGTACTCCTGCAGATAATCGATGCGACCGTCCTTGCGTTTGCCGAGGTTTTTCAAGGGGGCGATCTTGCGGATGTCCGCTGCGTTCTGTCCGATCAGATCGTCGAGCATGCCATCGGTTGGATGCTTGCTGCTCAGTGACTGACGGGTACGCATTTGTCGTCCGCGGATCCGCAGTTCGGTCGCTTTGCCACGCAGGGTGGCGATGAGCGGGTTCTGCCTGTCGATCTGCTCGATCCCCTGTGCCCGGCGTATCAGCTCGTCAGCCTCGCTGACCATCATGTGCTCCAGATCGACCGGGAGCATGTCCTGCCGGGCATGGGCATTTACCTTGACCTCGTACGCCGGCAATCGATCCAGACGGGTGCGTGCCTCTGCCACCAGTGCGCCCAGATCCCGCTCCATCGGCGACGGTGGTCGGGCAGGCGTGCTCAACAGGCGATATTTGCCGTTGCTGCCCTGTTCCCAGATCTCCTCGACACCGCCCTTGCCGGTCAGATGATAGCGGCGCGTCTGGGTGGTCGACTCCCAATGTTCGACACCGATCAGCAACTGATCGTCTTCGGTGGTGAAGATCTTTTTGTTGCTGCGCCCCGTGGGTGCGACAACCGTCGGCAGCTCCAGGGTCTTGCGGGCGCGTTCGGCCATTTTCTCGATACCGGCCAGCAGGGCCGGGACGTCATCCATGTAAAAGTGTTGGGAGTAGCTGGCCGTCCATACGGTCATGGCTCGCCGAAACTGCGCATAAGTGTCGAGGCAGTCCTGCAGGATCTGGTTGCGCTGGCCCCGGGTGGCGCCGGCCTCCGGCAGGCTGAACTGTGTGTAGAGGGCCCGATCCATCCTGGCGCGCAGCTCCCGTGCCTGGTTTTGCAGAAAATGCCAGGACACTTCGCCGAGGTTGTCGTAGCACTGGACGATTTCCAGAAGACTGCCGGTCTTGAGGTAGAGCAGGTTACTGTCGCTCAGGCGTCTGTTCAGACCCTCGACTTCTGCTCGCATTTGCGCTTTGTCCCGAGGAAGGCTGATGCGCTCGTACCAGTGGTTGAGATCGCGCATCAAGCCTTCGATCTCTTCGGTTCTTTGCAGCGTTTCCAGGCGCAATTCGCGAATTTTCCGGTGAAGGGAGATGTGTTCGCCGGGCAAGTTTCCCGGCAACTCGGTCAGACGTTCGATCAGTGGGTCGATCCGGTCCAGCAGCGGGCTGACCTGATGGTTGACGTGATGAACGCGCAATTGGAGACGATCAGCCACCTTCCACGCATCGAGGCTCATGCATTCGATGACCTTGCGTCGTTTGTTGCCATGGGTCAGGGGCAGCAGATCGGTCAGCAGTCGGTACCGACGGCTGGCTATCTCGATATCGCCGATGCAGGCTGTATCGGCGGCGGCTCGCAAGCCCGGACGCTGGTCGCGGGGAGCATTGTTGTAGCGAGTAATAGCTGCGTGACTCTCGGCGAATCGGGCGTCGATTTGTCGTGCGAGGTCATCGGTCATCTCGGTCAACTGCTGCTGGCGGCGAAACACCCGGTCGGCCCACCAGCGTGGCAGGCGTTGCCGGATGCTCATGGGCCAGACCGGATCCAGTGCATCGGCGAGGTGTCCGGCCACGTTGCCACCTCCGGCTCCGCCGCCGTCGAATGTCGTTCCGTACACCCCGAAATGAGTGTCCCAGTTTCCAGCCTCATCGAGGGCGATGGGTTGCTTGTAGGTTTTCTGCGAGTTGCCTGCCAGGCGCCAGCCTCGTGAGTCCTTGCTCAGCTCCACCTGATAGATCTGTCCCTGACGCACAACGAAATCGCCGTCGGCATGTCGGTAGACGTTGCGAAACAGCCCTGCACTGGCCGGTTGCAGGCCGCTCAGGAAAACCGGCTGCTGGTGCTCGTAGCCAGCGAATCGTGCCCTCAAGTGTCTTGCCTCTCGCCCGTCGGTTGCCTGCAACGCAGCGGGGCTGCTGGCCAGTTTGCGCAATTGACGAGTGCTGGTCAGCGAAGCGGCGCCGCTCCCTGCGCCTACCGTGGGCAGGATATCCATCGCAGCGTCGATCAGCGCCAACAGCAACGCTTCGATTTCGGCCAGCCCGTCACCCGCAGCGCCGCGCAAAAAAGCCGCCACGGCCTGATTGGCGCTGTTCCAGGCGTCGTACAGGCCTATGGCCGTACCGACAAACGGCACGAGTCCCAAGGCCATTTTGATGCAGGTAAACAGATGCGAGCCGCTCCGCGCAGCACGCTCCATGTACAAGTCGGCATTGGAGCGAGAGGTGCTGCGATGGGCCTGGATCAGTCGCCCCATTTGCGCATCGAGCAAGTGCGCGGCCAGGGAGGTCGTGGCCGGCCAGCGTTCGCCCACTCCGATCAAGGTGTCGAAGTGCTTGAGCACGGCCTGACCTATACGGTGCTCGTGGGCCTGTGCGTCGCCCTCCACAGCCCGACCGGCCAGCCAGCGCGACCATTTTTCCTCCACGCACAGGCTGAACAGCGCCTTGCGCGCCGCTTCCAGACTGTCATAACGACGCAGGGATTGCCCATCGGGGCTGTCGGTCAGGTACAGCAACGTCGCTCCACTGACTTGTTCCTGGATGAAGCTCACACCGGACAGCGTGACCGGACCTTCGTTTGGCGTGTCCTTGCCGCCAGAGGCGAGCAGAGCGGGCAACAAGACGATGTGCCGGTTGTTCGCACGCCAGGCAAAGGGTGTGTCGGCATCGATGGCGGTCTCGAGAATTTGCAGATCCTGCGCGCCGATACGGTTTTGCAGACGAGCGCATTCGCCCTGCAGCCTGAGCATCAATCGCCAAGGCTCCAGCAAGCATTCGCGGCGATGATCGTTGACGAACGGCAGGTCATCGTTCGAGCCCATGAACACCTTGCGAATCAGGGTTTCGTAGGCCTTGGGCAGATCCAGTTCCGGCAGGGTCTTGCGCAGATAGTCCTTTGTGATGCCGGTGGTCAGGATCTGACGTTCTTTCTCGTCGCCAGCACTCACTTGCACGGTCATGAAGCTCATGCGCAGCAGCAGCGGTTCCAGGCTCATCGACGGCGTATTGTCGATGTTGTGTTGAGCCAGGTCTTCGAGGGACATCATGCTGCGCGCCTTGCCCGGAACCAGTTCGAGCTTCTGGGGTGTACCAGGCGCTCCGGGCGCACTGATCGTATGCCTTTCCATGGCGACCGAGTCAGGCAGGTCCAGTCGAACGGCGAAGTGACCTTTGACCGAAAAGTCCCTGCGCAGGCGCGCATGCAAGTGCTGTCGGGTGAAATCCTCACGGGGTGGCAGGGCCGTCGACATCAATGTCTGGCTCTGTTGCATGGCCTTGATGTACGCCTCGATCTGCCACCTGAGTCTGCTTCGGTCAGCACCGGGCAGATCGCTCAACCAGCCCGGCAGGCGGGCAGCCATGGAGGTGCTGGTGCGTTGCTCGCGCAAATGGCTGGCGGCCAGACGCAGAGCTGCGTTTACGGGGACTTGCAGTGCAGACCGGTATTGCAGGCGCACGGCTTCCAGTTGTTCGGCCTGCTGCGCCGAGGGTGACTGCGCGAGTCGCTGACGGATCGTGCCCACTCGCTCCTCGAAGTCGTGGGTTACCTGATTCAGGGCATGTTGCAGGGGATCGCCGCAGATTCGCTTCAGGTGCAGAGTCAGCACCGTGTCCTGTTCCTGAATCTTGAACAGCTCACGCTCCAGTTCGCGACGGTTATCGAACTGTCGCAGGCCGCCCCCGCTTCCGGGCCAGTACAGCAACAGGCCGTACAGCGCGGCCGGCTCCGACAGAACCCTCGGATGAGTGATGACCAAAGGACCGCCGAGCGTCTGTTCTCGGGTCGATGAACCTGACTGCTCGTGCATCGCGAGCGAGATTTCGGCCGCGCACTGGTCGGTTTTGCTGTCGCTGATGTTATTCAGTGCCGATTCGATTGCCCGCCATTGATCCTCACTCAATTGCCCAAGTATCTGCTGCAGCCCGGCTTCAGCGAGCAGAGCGGTCTTGTGTGCCTGATGAAGCACGGTGAACTCGCGATTGAACGTGACGGTGTCCAGTACCCGTTCACGGTAGATCAGTGCCTGAGCGGCCACATCCGCCATCCGCTCGGCCTCTTCCATGCGCCGGAGTAAAACGTCGAGCGTTCGTTGCCCTTCTTCGCCGGCCTGGTTCGCCCGGTTTTGCAGCGCGTTCTGTTGTCGCAGCAGTGTTGTCTGACGCACTCCCCAGGGGATGTCAGCGAACAGTGCGCCAAACAGAGGGGACTCATCCTCAGGCAACGAAGGCAACGAAGGCATCGGCGTCGGCAAGGGGGGAGGTAACGCCAGTGCTCCGGCGATGCTGTGCTGGCGATCCACACGATCGGCCGGAACCAGTGCCCGGATTCCCTGTTCAACCAGATCCAGCGAGCTGTCCGGACTCTGGCGCAAGGCGCTGAGTCGAGCCTCCTGCATCCGGCTTAGCCACTCACTCATGCCACAGCTCAATGGCAGGGTGCCGCTGCTGTATTCAAAGTGAATCCTTGAGGCGGACAATTCCTGCTGAACAAGCGGCTGGGCACGCAGCCATGACTCCATGTCGCTGCGGTTGGCGAAAGACTGCAAGGACACCGACCTATGCGGCAAGTACAGTAATTGCCGCGCAGATTGCCGCTCGCCGACACTGATCACCCACGCGCCGGGCAAACGGCTCCGGCATTGGTTGTCGAACACCAGTTCCAGTCGCTCACCGTGTATCGGTTGATTCTCCAGACGCGGTTCAGGGGAGGTGTCGTCCATCAGCCGCCACAATGGCTGTAACTGATCCTCGGTCAGGGAGCGCTGAGCCAGAGCGACTTGCGCCGCTGCTTCGAGATGCGCGAGGTACAACCTGCCGGCGTGCTCGCGGCGCGAGTGTGGCGTACCGGGGGCGCGCGCAGCCCAATACGAGTTCCAGCGCCGGTCGAGTTCTTTCGACGGATCGAGTCTCTTGATTCGGGTCAGCAGTTGCTGTGGGGGGAGGGCATTCAGCAGATGGTTTGCGTCCAGACCGACCACTTCTGCATGGCGGTCCAGTGTCATGTCAGGTCGGTTTCTTTGATAGATAAACGCAAGGATCGATGCAAAACCGACAAATTGTTCAGGGTGGGCATCTGTTGCCGAGAAGCGCAGGCCCGCATCCGGCTCTCCCAGATCCAGTTCGCGCTCGAGCAGATCAGTCAGGGAGGCACGGATGGAAGGCACACCGGCCAACAACTCGCGCAACGCCTGACTGGCGTTGCGTGAACGTGTCGTGGCGTCATGCAGCAGGGCGCTGTCAATGTTCTGCGGCAAGGGCTGAGATGCCGGCCAGACCTGCGGCGCCGGCGGGATGTGTTCGGAAAAAATGCTTTCGGACATGGTCAACAGGTTCGCGAGGGGAGCAGGAGATCCGCTCCATCTGCCGATCATTGAAAGGAGAAAACCACAGGCGACGGCGTTACATAGTTATCGCGATCGCCCATGACCGCTCGGCACTCTTCATCAAACTGTCATCGAACTGTGGCAGCGCGCTTGAACAAACTTCATCAGACTCGCGCTCTACTGGGGTTCTGCGTTTCGGTGTTTTTCATGTTCAAGGGAATTTTTGCAATCGCGGCGTTGTTGGCCGCGGTTTTTTTCGTGCCGGCGTCTTCTGCGGCGTCGCGTTGTGATGTCAATGTTCCGACCGAACGGGTCGATCTGGCACAGGTGAGCCTGGCGTACCAGAGCATCGGTCGTGCGTCGGATCCGGCATTACTATTGGTGATGGGGCTGGGCGGGCAGTTGATCCACTGGCCGGACGAAGTGGTGGTCGCCCTGTGTCAGCAGGGTTTCCGGGTGATCCGCTATGACAACCGCGATGTCGGTCTGTCGACCTGGCGCCAGGCACCGGCCGAGGCCAACCTGACGTTTGAAGTGTTGCGCTACAAACTCGGCCTGCCGGTGGCGGCGCCTTACAGCCTGACCGACATGGCCGACGATGCGCTGGGCCTGATGGACGCGTTGCACGTCGAGCAATTCCACGTGCTCGGCGCGAGCATGGGCGGGATGATCGCCCAGCACCTGGCGGCCATGGCGCCGCAGCGGGTCGAGAGCCTGACGCTGATCATGACCAGCTCCGGCGCCGAAGGCCTGCCGGCACCGAGCGCGGCACTGGTGCAATTGCTGTCCCGGCGCGGCGCGCCCAATCGCGAAGTGGCGCTGGAACAACAGGCGGATTTGCTGGCAGCGCTGGGCAGTCCGATGGTTACCGATGATCGTCAGATGCTGTTGCATCAGGCGGCGGTGGCCTATGACCGGGCGTTCAACCCCGAAGGTGTGAAACGCCAGATCATGGCGATCCTGGCCGAGCCAAGCCGCGTGGCGTTGCTCAACCAGTTGCGGGTACCGACGCTGGTGGTGCACGGCACCGCCGATCCGTTGCTGCCGGTGATGCACGGCGTACACCTGGCGGCGCACATTCGCGGCAGCCAGTTGAAGCTGATTCCGGGCCTGGCCCATCGTTTTCAGGAGGCGTTCAAGGCGCCATTGCTGGCGGCGGTGTTGCCGTATTTGCAGCAGCACCGTGAAGACACTTCGCACTGGGCGCAGATCGAACCGGTGGGCGAGCGCAACCTGCTCTAGCGGGTGTATCGTGCAGGTCTTTGACCCCGATTGAACGCGCGAGGTGTGTCATGAGTTCTGCCCTGAAAATCGATTTTGTCAGCGACGTGTCCTGCCCGTGGTGCGTCGTCGGTCTGTACGGTTTGTTGCGGGCGCTGGAGATTCTGCGCGACGAGGTGCAGGCCGAGATCCGTTTCCAGCCGTTCGAGCTGAACCCGAAGATGGGCGCCGAAGGGCAGAACATCGGCGAGCATATCCAGGAAAAATACGGCTCGACCCCGGAGCAGTCACAGAAGAACCGTGAAGTGATCCGCGCCCGTGGCGCCGATGTCGGTTTCGCCTTCCGCACCGATTCCAACAGCCGCATCTACAACACCTTCGATGCGCATCGGCTGCTGCATTGGGCGGGCGAGGAGGGCTTGCAGTTGCCGTTGAAAGAGGCGCTGTTCAAGGCGTATTTCACCGATGGCGGCAACCCGTCCGATCATGGACAACTGGCACAGATTGCCGAAAGCGTGGGGCTGGACCGACAGCGTGCCGAGGCGATTCTGGCGTCCGACGAGTTCGCCAATGACGTGCGCAAGGAAGAACAATTGTGGCTGTCGCGGGGCGTGAGTTCGGTGCCGACCGTGGTGTTCAACGGCCAATACGCGGTAACTGGCGGGCAGCCGGTGGACACCTTTGTCGGGGCGATCCGGCAGATCATGAGCGAGGCGAAGGGCGGCACGGTGAATTGAGGCCGCGCGGTTCCCGGGCAAGGCCCGGGAACCCTGATCAGCGGACGATCTTGTCGACGTGAATCCCCAGTTTCTTCAGGCGATACCAGAAGCTGCGCTCGGAAATCCCGATCAGTTGCGCCGCCGCAGCCTGCACGCCGTTGCTCTGGGCCAGCGCGGCGAGGATGTAGGCTTTTTCCACTTCTGCCAGGGCCGCTTCCAGGTCGGCCGGCACGCTGCCTTCGGCGACCAGCGCTCCCGGCTGGGTCGGTTGTGAGGCAAACAGATAGGCCGGCAAGTCCTGTTCTTCAATCTCCGCGCCGGACGCCACAATGGTCGCGCGTTCGACGCAGTTCTGCAGTTCACGAATGTTCCCCGGCCACGAATAACGGGCCATGGCCTGCAACGCTTCGGCACTGAAACCGCTGAAGCGCTTGCCCGCCGCAGCGCCCAGGGTGTGGGCGAAATGCCGGGCCAACGGCGCAATGTCTTCGACCCGCTCACGCAAGGCCGGCAACGGAATCGGGAACACGTTGAGGCGGTAATACAGGTCTTCGCGAAATTCCTTGTTGGCCACCGCGTCCAGCAGGTTCTTGTTGGTCGCGGCGATGACCCGCACATCGACCTTGCGCTCGCGTGGATCGCCCACCGGTTCGATGATGCGTTCCTGCAGGGCGCGGAGGATTTTCGCCTGCAGCGCCAAAGGCATTTCGCCGATTTCATCGAGAAACAGCGTGCCCTTGTCCGCTTGCTGAAAACGCCCGACCCGATCCGCCACCGCACCGGTGAACGCGCCTTTGCGGTGGCCGAACATTTCACTTTCCAGCAGCCCTTCCGGGATCGCCGCGCAGTTGACCGCGACAAACGGCTTGTCGGCGCGGTTGCCGTGCTTGTGGATGGCCCGGGCGACCATTTCCTTGCCGGTGCCGCTTTCGCCGGTCAGCAGGATGGTGGCGTTGCTTTCGCGCACCGAATCGATCGCGCTCAGGACCCGGCGAAAGCTCGGGCTGTCGCCCACCAGGCTGTCGATCTGCTGGTGTTCGTCGAGTTCGGCGCGCATGCGCAGGTTGTCTTTGAGGATGTCGCGAAACTGCAGGGCCTTGCTGACGGTGATGTCCAGCTCATCGATGTCGAAGGGTTTGGCGATGTAATCGAAGGCGCCGTTGCGCATCGACTGCACGGCATTCTTCACCGTGCTGTAGGCGGTCATCACGATCACCGGCAACTGCGGGTAGCGGTTCTTGATTTCCGCCAGCAGTTGCGGGCCGTCCATGCCGGGCATGCGCCAGTCGCTGATCACCAGATCGATGTCCTCGGACTCCAGCACCTTGAGCGCGTGCAGGCCGTTGCCGGCGGTGAACACCGCAATGTCGTTCTGACTCAGGGCCGATGCCAGCAGGTCGCAGAGCTTGGGCTCGTCGTCCACCACCAGTACGTTATGCGTCATCGCTGTCCTCGTCGAAATCTTCACCGTTGGCCGGAATGTACAGGCTGAAGGTGGCTCCGGCATCTTTTTCGCTGACGCATTCGATGCGCCCGTCATGGTTTTCCATGATCGAGAAGACTTTGGCCAGACCGAGCCCGGTGCCGGACGCCTTGGTGGTGACGAACGGTGTGAAAATCCGTTCGAGCATGTCCGCTTCGATGCCCTGGCCAGTGTCGCTGATGCTGATGACCGTGTTGTGTTGATCGCTGTGGATGCCCAGGGTCAGACGGCCGCCGTCGGGCATGGCGTCGATGGCATTGACGATCAGGTTCAGGCCCGCCTGTTTGAGTTGCCGGGCATCGGCGTACAGGGTCGCACCCGGCGCGCGGTCTTCGATTTGCACATCGATGTTGTGGCTGGCCAGCTCCGGGGCACAGAAGCCCACCAGTTCATCCACCAGTGGCCGTGCCAGTTGGGTCGAGCGCAGCGGTGCGCTGGGCTTGGCGAAATCGAGAAATTCGGTGATCAGGTCATTGATGCGGCTGACTTCACTGACCACGTATTCCAGATGACGCTTGTCGGTCTCCGGCAGGTCCGCACGTCGGTGCAGCAGCTGCGTGGCGGTCTTGATGATGCCCAGCGGGTTGCGGATTTCATGGGCCAGGCCCATCGCCACTTCGCCCAGCGCATGCAGGCGGTCGCGGCGCCGCAGTTGCGACTCCAGATGCTGCAACTCGCCGAGGCGTTCGCTCATGTGGTTGAAGATGCTGCTCAGTTCCGCCAGTTCATCGCCGCCGGTGACCGGCAGGCGCTGGCGGTAATCCCCGGCAATTACCGCTTGTACACCTTTGGCCAGACCGCGCAGCGGCTTGGTCATGCGCTCCGACACCAGCCAGCCCACCGCCAGCGAAGCCGCCGAGCTGAGGATGAAAATCAGGATGAACAGGTTGCTCTGGTTGACCAGCCCGACCAGCGTGGTGTGGCGCAGCAGGCCGCTGAACACCACGCCTTGCAGTTCGCCGTTTTCGTTGAGAATCGGTCGGTAGATGCCGCTGTAGCGTTTGGTCGACTGCTCGATCGGCAGCTTGGTACTGCGTAGCTGGTCCTCGATTTTCGCGGGCACGATCGCCGGGTGATCTTCAAAGCGCTGGGTGGAAAAAATCTCGGAGAAGTCGGCGTCCCTGGCCAGATACAGCCGCAGGTCCAGGGAATGCACGTCGGCGACGCTGGTGAGGAAACTGTTATCGAGGTAGGTCACCACGATCAGCTTGTAGTCAGTGCCGTCCTGCTCGCTCTCGAAGGTCGACACCACGGCGCCGGTCGCCACTCCGCCGACCTGCAGGGTTTGCAGTACGGCTTTGGGCGCGGTGCTGATCTGCCGCACGATGTCATCGGCGGCGGTGCTGAACACCACTTTGTGATCGCTGTTGCGCACCAGTGCGACCACATCGATGCCCATGGAGTCGGCGATGTCGGCGGTGAGTTTGTCGCGCCGGGCCGACTGGCGGTCCGTGGGTGGCCGGGTGTAGCGCAGGAACAACTGCGCGATCCGGGCATTGTCGCGCACGATCTCGCGGATCTCGTCCTCGACGATCTTGGTCGATTCCTGCAGCCAGATCCGCACGTTGCTGTCGAAAATCTGCGACAGGGTGGTGGCCGCCAGTTCCGCGGCGATCATGGTCGGAATCACGCTGACCAGCCAGAACGCCAGCACCAGTTTGCGTTGCAGGCTCCAGCCGGAGAGGGCGAAGGGTCGGGCGGTGGCGCGTCGGTCTTTGCTCATCATGCTCGCTTATTGTTGTTCGCTTATCGCAGTCGCCATGGCCGGATCGGTACGGTCCGGGCGGATGAAAATTTTCACCAGCCGCAGCAGGTGATTGAGTACAGGGTGGCGATGGCGGAAAAACACCGTATTGCCGATGAACGAACAGCCCAGGCGCAGCTTACTGGCATAACCGGCCTGGCCGCACGCGTAGATCGGAATCCGGTGTTCAATACAGTAGCCGACATTCGCCAGCCAGCTGCGCATGTACAGTTTGTGCTCGCGGGTGCGGGCCAGGTCGTGGGCGAAGAACTTGTCCACCAGCCGCTGTTCGTCCAGCAGCACCAGATTGAACGCCACCAGCTCATCGTCCACCCAGTACAAAACGCAGGCGGCACGTTCGTCGAGGTGTTCCAGCACCTGGCGGAAATACGCAGCCGGCAGGCATTCGAAGGTCAGGTCGCTGCGCGCCAGGGTCGCTTCGTAAAGCCGCATCATGGTCGGCAGCAGGTCGTCCACCGAACGTCGCCATTCGATGCGCGGGCCCGAACCGCGCAGGGTCCGGCGCAGGTCCTTGCGGGTGGATTTGCCCAGGGTGCCGAGGTAAGCGTCGACCGAGGCGAACTTGATCGGCAGCTCGGCACCGGGCAACCCCGGCATGCTTTGCAAACCGGCCTCGCGACAGGCCTGGAGCCATTGCGGGTTGCGGTGGGAAGCATCCTTGACCGCCAGCAGGCCGACGCCGGCCTGGTCCGCGTCCTCGCGGGCCAGGTGCAGCAGGCGTGCGAACAGTGACGGCAAACGTGCCGGATCGAGCGACGGGTGCGTGCCGACATGGCACTGCTCGGCCACCGGCGAGCCGAGGGCATACAGACGAATGTCGAACAGCCCCGGCCAGCAACTGCGCAGCCATTGGCTCAAGCGCTTGCCGGTGCCCTGCAGAGTGGTGTCGAGCGAATAAGCCGTGGTGAAGGCCACGACGGCCGCAATCAGTCGGTCGTCTTCAAACAGCGCCAGATAGCGCCAGTGAAAGCCGTCGATGCCGGCCTGTTCCACGGCGCGATAGTAGGCCCAGTCTTCGAGCTCCTCGGGAAAGCAGGCATTCCACGCGTCGCGATCAATCGCTTCGATGGTTGAAAAGGCTTGGGCCGTGATCACGTCGTTTCCTTAACCGGCATGGCAGGTCGTTTTGCAGGCGCTTCACGCTCGCTGCCGGTATTCCTCGGTTGGCAGGGAATGAGCGGAGGGCGCAAGGTCGGTGCGGTGGTTGTTGATGAACTGCACGCTCAATTCCACGACGCGTCGGTACTGCAGGTCGACGGTGATCATGTGATAACAGTCGTCCAGCAGAATCTTCACCACTTCGCCGCCGAGCTTGCGTTCCACGTAGTCGGCATTCCAGCGGCTGGTGATGTCGTCCTCGATGGAATGCAGCACCAGCGCCGGCACGGTGATCGAAGGCATGCGCTTGCGCACCACGGCGTTCATCCGGTGCAGTTCGCGCACGGTCACGCCTTCCATGGTCAACAGGCCGGCCTCACTGCTGTGGCCTTCCTTCATCTGCCGTTCGACGATGGCCCGCAGGCGCTCGTTCTTGATGCCGTAGGGCGGTTTCTCTTCGAACTTGCAGATGTGCACGCCGAACGGGATTTTCATCAGCAACGGCGTGAGGAACGCCAGTTTGTGGATGCTCCAGCCGTCGTACTTCAAAGTCGTGGAATACATCAGTAATCCGGCGACCTGACCCGGGTGTTCGGACGCCACGTACATCGACATCACCGCACCCATCGACAGACCGCCGACGAATACCTTGCTGTGCTGACGGCGAATGCCGACGAAGGTCTTGCGCACGCCTTCGTACCAGTCGCGCCAGCCGGTGGCTTGCAGGTCGGCATTGCCGCCGCAGTGCCCGGCCAGGGTCGGCACGTACACCGTGCAACCGGCCTTGGCCAGTCCCACGGCGACCCGACGCAACTCCGTCGGGGTGCCGGTGAGGCCGTGGATCAACAGCACCGCGACCTCCCCTGTGCCGAGAACGAAACCGGCGTCGCCTTCGCCCAGATCGATCCCGGCCGCGTTCATCGTTTCATCGCCCGGGCCAGCAGACGGTCGAGCAGGGCGATGCCCAGGTCGATTTCCGGGTAGCTGATTTCCAGCGATGGCGCGAGGGTGATCACGTTCTTGTAGTAACCGCCCACGTCGAGGATCAGGCCCAGTTTGCGGCCGTCGATCTCGATGTCGCCTTTCATGCCTTCCTCGACCATGAAGTCCAGGGTGGCCTTGTCCGGGGTGAAGCCGTCCGGGGCGCAGATTTCGCAACGCAGGGCCAGGCCCAGGCCATCGACGTCGCCGATGATCGGGTAGCGTTTCTGCAGGTCCTGCAGGCCTTCGAGGAAGTATTTGCCCTTGGCCATGACCATCGCGCCGTAGTCGACTTCGCTGGTCATCTTGAACATTTCCAGGCCCACGGCGGTGCCCAGCGGGTTGGAGGCGAAGGTGGAGTGGGTCGAACCTGGCGGGAAGACTTTCGGGTTGATCAGTTCTTCCTTGGCCCAGATGCCGCCCAGCGGGTTGAGGCCGTTGGTCAGCGCCTTGCCGAAGACGATCACGTCCGGTTTGACGTCGAAGTGCTCGATCGACCACAGCTTGCCGGTGCGATAGAAGCCCATCTGGATTTCGTCGACCACCATCAGGATGCCGTGCTGGTCCAGCACATGCTTGAGTTCGCTGTAGAAGTTCATCGGCGGAATCACGTAGCCGCCGGTGCCCTGGATCGGCTCGACGTAGAACGCGGCGTATTCACTGGCACCGACTTTCGGATCCCAGACACCGTTGTATTCGGTCTCGAACAGACGGGCGAACTGCTGCACGCAGTGGCTGCCGTATTCTTCCTTGGTCATGCCTTTCGGGCCACGGAAGTGGTACGGGAATGGAATGAAATTGGCGCGCTCGCCGAAGTGGCCGTAGCGGCGGCGATAGCGGTAGCTGGAAGTGATCGACGAAGCGCCGAGGGTACGACCGTGGTAACCACCCTCGAAGGCGAACATCAGGCTCTTGCCGTTGCTGGCGTTACGCACGACTTTCAGCGAGTCCTCGATGGACTGCGAACCGCCGACGTTGAAGTGCACGCGACCGTCGAGGCCGAACTTCTTCTTGGCGTCCACGGCGATCATTTCCGACAGCTCGATCTTGCCTTTGTGCAGGTACTGGCTGGCGATCTGCGGCAGGGTGTCGATCTGTTGTTTCAGCGCGTTGTTCAGGCGCGGGTTGGCGTAACCGAAGTTGACCGCCGAGTACCACATTTGCAGGTCGAGGTAGGCCTGGTCTTCGGTGTCCCAGACGTAGGAGCCTTCGCAGCGGCTGAAGATGCGCGGCGGTTCGATGTAGTGAACGGTGTCGCCGTAGGAGCAGTACTTGGCTTCTTTTTCCAGAAGGATCTGGTCTTCCTGGGTAGCGATTCGAATATCAGACATGGTGGAAGAGTTCCTGGGTTTCGGTATTGAAGGTGTCGGAGTTGAAAGCGGTGGCGTTGGCGGCGCTGGCCTTTGGCAGCAGGGCCAGCAGCGCCGGGAGTTCGGCGAAGCTGTCGAAGCGGGCGTAAGGGATCGCGTTGCGTTCGCAGTACTCGGCGAGGCGACCCTTGGCGAAGACGAAGTCGGCGGTGGACGACACGCACATGTCGGACTGGCCGTCGCCGATCACCAGCACGCGCTTGTTGCCCGGCGTGGATTTGCATTTGCAGTTGCCGGACGCTGCGCGGCAGGCGTCGCTGGAATGCGGAAAGTCGATGCGCCAGCTTTCGTGATCGAGCTGTCGCAGGCGGTTGGCTAGGATCGGCAGCAGGGTCACGTAGTTGCGCGAAAGGATCCGCGCGATGCCTTGCTCGATGCCGTCGCTGACCACTTCGAAGGAAGCGCCCAGGCCGATGGCGTGGTCGACGAAGTCGGGGAAGTCCGGATCGATCTCGATGCTGTCGAAGAATTCCAGCAATTGGCCGGGCGTGGCCTTGACCAGCGAGAGCTGGCGGCTGAGGCATTCACGGGAACCGATTTCACCGGCCAGCCACTGGTTTTCGATCGTTTCCCAACTCGGGTCGGCGAAGCGTTCGAGGATGCTGTCGATCACGTCGGTGCGGGTGATGGTCCCGTCGAAATCACACACGATATGCCAGTCAATCATCTGCATTACCTATTGGTCAGAGCGCGTTGTGTGCGCTTGCCGAGGGGTAGAGCAGGGACTGTGCCAAGTGCCATCAGCCCCTTGCCGGCGGGGCTTATGAGGTGCTTTTGTAATTCGAAGCTACAATTTTTGTAGCTTGCTACAAACAACATGAGTGCTTGCGCGGTGGGTGGCATCCGGGGATTGATGCGCGCATGTTCAATTAAAGGAATGGCCTCATGATGAGGAAGACACTGTTTTTATTCGCAGCGCTGGGCGCTTTCTCAACCAGCGCCATTGCGGACGGGATTACCGGGGAGGCGGGCGTGGGCCTGGGTTATCAGCCCCATGACCCGAGTGGCAGCCGTTATGAAACCCGGCCGATACCGTATCTGGATCTGGACTGGGGCGACGTCAGCCTCAGTACCGACGACGGCCTGACCTGGAGCGCCTTGAAGACCAACGGCTTCAGCGCCGGCCCTTATGTGAATTACCTGCCGGGCCGCACCTCCAACGGCGAACTGCGCGGCTTGCGCGATGTGCCGGACATGGCCGAGGCCGGTGGTTTCGTGCAGTACGCGCCGGCCGACTTCTGGCGGGTGTTCGCCTCCGTTGGCCAGGCCATCGGCGGTAATGGCGGGCAGGGCGGCGTGCTCGGTCGGGTCGGCGGCGAGATCGGTTATCCGCTGGGTGGCGGCGTGATCGGCAGCAGCAATCTGACCGCGCATTTCGCCAACGCCCGGCAGAACAACACCTTCTTCGGTGTCAGCGACAAGGAAGCCCAGGCGTCCGGCATCCGTGCCTACAACGCTGGCGGCGGTCTGCAGAACATCGCGCTGACCCAGAGCTTCGAGTTCCCGCTTGGCCCGCAATGGTCGCTGGTGACCAGCGCCAGCTGGATTCACCTGACCGGTTCGGCCGCCGACAGCAGCATCGTCAAAAGCGTCGGCGACACCAATCAGGGCGAGGTGCAGATGGCGATCGCCTATAAATTCAAGTAAGCCCGACGGGAACTGGTCTGGCCTTTGCAGACAGCCGTGACGAACCCATTGTTTCAGGATGTTCTTCATGGCTCGCCCTGCTTACCGTTTGCTGGCCCATTCGTTGTGGGACCTGATTCCCGTGGCCCTCGGCCTGGCCCATTTCGCCTTTGTGGTATGGCTGGTCCTGGCCTTCCATGCGTTGTCCTGGTGGGCACTGCTGCCGCTGGCGTTTTTGTATGCGGTGAGCCTGTCATGGAGCATCAACAGCATTTCCCACAACCAGATCCACAATGCCTATTTCACCCCGGCGTGGCTCAATCGCGCCTTTGACCTGTTGCTGTCGGTGACCATCGGTTTCTCCCAGACTCTCTACCGCGATATCCACAACCGCCATCACCGGGGCAACTCGGACCGGCCGGGGGCGGATGGCAAGACCATCGATCCGTTGTCGATCTACCAGCGCGGCAAGGATGGTCAGCCCGAGAATCCGTGGGCCTACACCTTTCTGAGTTTCTTTCGCGACGACCCCAAGCCGATCTACGACGAGATGCAGCGCAAACGTCCCGCCGATGCGCGTTGGGTCAAGGTGGAGATCGGTGTGACAGTGGCGTTCTATCTGGGGCTGGCGATCTGTGACTGGCGGGCGGTGCTGGTGTTGCTGCCGTTCTGGTACCTGGGGCAGGCGCTGTCTTCGCTCAACGGTTACTACGAGCATCTCGGCGGCAACCCGGATTCGCCCATCGCCTGGGGTGTCAGCGCCTACAGCCCGCTCTACAACCTGTTGTGGATGAACAACGGCTACCACGCCGAGCATCACTACCGGCCGAAAATGCACTGGACCCGGGTCAAGGCGTTTCACCGGGAAATCGCCGGGCAGCAGCGAGAGGCGGGGGTGAAGGATATTCCGGTGGCCCACGGCCTCGGATTTCTGGTGGCGCATCGCAAGGATTGAACCGTAAAAAATGTGGGAGCCCGCAGGCTCCCACGACCGTTCACCTCAGTTTTCCTCGCCCTCGGCCAGCAGCGCAATGCCGCCCATGATCACGGCCACGCCCACCCAGTGCAGCAGGCTGATCTCTTCACCAAGGCCCAGCCACGACCCCAGCAGTACACCGACGAACACCAGCGAACTGAGCGGAAATGCCAGCGACAGGCTGCTGCGCCGCAGAATCAGCATCCAGACAAAGAACGCGCCGATGTAGCAGGCAATTGCCACCAGCACTCCCGGCGCCTGGGCGACGCTGAGCAGCCATTGCAGGGTGAAGTCCATCTGCCCCAGTTGATCGCCGCCGACCTTGGTCGCGATCTGCCCGCCACTTTCCAGAATGATCAGCAACGCCCAAAGCACCACGGTGCCGAGGCGGCCGTGCAGCCAATCCATCGAGCCATTCCTTTTGAGTATCAGTTGAGAGTCAGGCATGGCCGACACACACGAGCATCACGCCCGCCGTAATCACCAGAGTGCCCATCCAGCGCCGTCGGCTGACGGTTTCACCGAGAAACACCTTGCCGGCCAGCACCACGCCGCAATAGGCCAGTGCGGCGGCAGGGAACAACAGGCTCAGCGGTGCCCGGGACAGGGCTTCGAGCCAGACAAAAAACTCGATCACGTAGGCGCCGATCCCGCACCACAACAGCGGTGCGTTGAACACCTGACCCCAGAACGCACCGAGACGAAAACCGCCTTCCAGTTCCGGCAAACGGTCCAGGCCGAGCTTGAAGCAGAGCTGGCCGATCACGTCGAGCACGATGGAAAACGCCACCAGCAGAATCACGGTCAAGGTCATGGGAACAGCTCCTCGAACAACTCGATCAGCGCCTGATTGGTCGCCGAGTTGCGCAGCAGATCGGTCTCGCTCCAGCGCTCGGCCGGCGGCTGGTCGGACTTGGCTTCCCAGCGTTTGAACGCGTTGCTGAAGGCCGGGCGGGCGAACTCGCCGCAGATGTCGATGCCGATCACGCGCTTGCTGGCGGCGAGGCTGCGGATGGCCTGAAGCAAATGGCTCAGGCGCATCTGGCCCTGATCCCAATTGGTCGCGGCGTCTTCGCTGGCCAGCACGTCCTTGTCGATGGTGATCCACACGGCCTGGGTCGGAAGGCTGGCGATCATCCGCTCGAGAAACGCCGACCAGTCCTGATCGGCCAGGTTGTTCCAGTGCAGCAGGTTCTCCTGTTGCTGATGGCCGGCGCCGTCTCCGACCCGGCCCCAGACTTTCGACGGCGGGTGCTGCCACGGGAACAACTGCAACACCCCACGTTTCAGGGCGCCGAGATTACCACCCTTGATCTGCGGATTTTGCAGATCGTCACTGCACGGCCCGAGGGTGACGATGCGTTCGATGTTCGGCAGTTTCAGGGCCTGATTGACCCACGAACCGCAATGCCGGCGGGGCGCGAAGTGCACCCAGTCAGGATGATTATCGAAATGGATCAGGCTTACCGGCTCCGGCAAGTCAGTCAGGAAGGCCGGGGTCAGATGGTGATAGTCGCCGGAGCCGACGAAAAAAATTTCCGGCGTCGGGCCGCTGTGCCGGGGCCACTCACTCAAGCGTTCGGCAAAACGGCGGAAGGTGCGTTCGCTGGACCAGAGCCGCAGTTTCGGGCCGAGGTCGAGCAGGTCCAGGCGCCGGGCACGGCCGCTGTCGAGCAGCCGCGCGATGGACGCCTGAGCGGTCAGGCTGTGGTCGAGATCTAAAATATTCAAGGTCGCAATTCACCCTTGGCAGACCCTCCCAGACACCGGCCTCATCGAACATGAGCGCCGGCCGGGCGGGCTTTCGGGGGTAAATGCAAGGGACGGGCCAGCCCCTCTCCCGCACGGCAGCTCAGGCGTGCAGACGGACCCAGACGCTGACCAGCACCGTTGCCGCCATCAGCCATGCCACCGCGGCGACGGCCAGCGAAGCTTCGAGACGCATCCGGTCCACCATCACGTACAGCGTCGCCAGATAAACGAAGTAGGGAATGATCGACCACATGCCAAACACGATGGTGGTCTTCAGGTCATCGACCGAGCGGCCCTTGCCGACGATGTAGTGGGCGATCAGGGCGAAGGTCGGAAACAGCGGCACCAGACCGGCGATGTAATAGTTTTTGGTCTTGGCCAGCATGGCGAGGATCACCACCACCGCCGCACCCAGAAAGGCTTTGAAAATCAGATCCACATCGTTCTCGCTTAATGGCTCAGGCCGTATTTTTTCACTTTGTCGAACAGCGTGGTCTTGGCCATGCCCAGCTCCAGGCTGGCCTGGGTCAGGTTGCCGCCGCTACGCTGCAGGGCATCGCTGAGCAGGTTGCGCTCGAAGGCTTCCACCGCTTCGGCGAACGCCAGGCCCTGGCCGCCGCTGCCGGCGCCGGACTTCTTGAACGCCGGCAAACCGAGGGCGAAGCGTTCGGCGACGTTGCGCAATTCGCGCACGTTGCCCGGCCAGTCGTGGCTCATCAGGCTGGACAGGGTCTGGTTGTCCAGCTCCGGCAGCGCGCGGTCGAAGCGCAGGGCCGATTGCTGGGTGAAGTGTTCGAACAGTTGCAGGATGTCTTCGCGGCGCTCGCGCAGGGGCGGCAGCTCAAGCGTCACCACGTTGAGGCGGTAGTACAAGTCGCTGCGAAATTCGCCGGCCTTGCTCGATTCGTCGAGGTCGGACTTGGTCGCTGCGATCACCCGGCAATCCACCGCTACGCTCTGGTTCGAGCCGAGGCGTTCGAGGGTGCGCTCCTGCAACACCCGCAGCAGTTTGATCTGCAACGGCAGCGGCATGCTTTCCACTTCATCGAGGAACAGCGTGCCGCCGTCGGCGTGTTCGATCTTGCCGATCCGCCGTTTGCCGGCGCCGGTGAAGGCGTTGGCCTCGTGGCCGAAGATTTCGCTTTCGAACAGGTTTTCCGGCAGACCGCCGCAGTTCAGCGCAACGAATTGTTTGGTGTGGCGGCGGCTGAAGTCGTGCAGGCACCGGGCGACCAGTTCCTTGCCGGTACCGGTTTCGCCTTCGATCAACACGTTGGCCGAGGTGTCGGCGACGTTGGCGATCAGTTCGCGCAGGTTCTGCATGGCCGGCGAGCGCCCGATGATCCGTCCTTCAAGGGAATCGCGCTCGGCCAGTTGCCGGCGCAGGGACGAGACTTCGCGGGCGAGGCTGCGTTGCTCCAGCGCACGCCGGGCCACGTCCACCAACCGCTCGGGGGAGAACGGTTTTTCCATGAAGTCGTAGGCGCCTTTCTGCATCGCGCCGACGGCCATGGAGATATCGCCGTGACCGGTGATCAGCACCACCGGCAGGCTGCGATCACGCTGTTTGAGGCGGGTCAGCAGCTCCAGGCCATCGATGCCGGGCAGGCGGATGTCGCTGATGACGATGCCGGCGAAATTGTCGCCGACCCGCTCCAGCGCTTCTTCGGCACTGCCGACGCCGATGCAGGGAATGTCTTCCAGGGTCAGTGCCTGCTGGCAGCCGAGCAGCACATGGGGATCGTCTTCGACGATCAGCACACTAAGGTCGTTGTTCATATTGGCTCGGCAGGAGTAGGGCTTACCAACGGTAAACTGAGGACGAAGGTGGTACCACCGCTGGCCGGGTGCTCGACACCCAGATGTCCGCCGGTGGCGGCGGCCAGGCTGGCGGAAAGGGTCAGGCCGAGGCCCAGACCCTGTTCGCCGGGTTTGGTGGTGAAGAACGGTTCGAACAGATGCTTGCGCGCTTCGGCGTCGATACCGTGACCGTTGTCGCGCACCCGCAGGCGATATTTGCCGTCGAACTCTTCACCTTCCAGCCACAGCTCCGGCAGCGGTTGCGCCTGCATGGCGTCGAGGGCGTTGCCGATCAGGTTGACCAGAATCTGTTCCAGGCGCGTCTGGTCGATCTGCACTTGCTCATCAATGAACTGACGATGCACTTGCAGCGCGGCTTTTTCGACACGGGCGCCGAGCACTTGCAGCGCCGCGTCCACCGCTTTGCCGAGGCTGGCGCGGCCCTTGTCGTCACCGCGCCGGGCGAACGAGCGCAGGCTGGCGGTGATCCGGCCCATGCGGTCGATCAGGTCGTTGATGGTCTTGAGGTTGGTGCTGGCGACGTCGAGCTGGCCGCGCTCCAGAAAGCGCACGGTATTGCCCGACAGCGTGCGCATCGCCGCCAGTGGCTGATTCAGTTCGTGAGCGATACTGGTGGACATCTGGCCGATGGCCGCAAGTTTGCCGGCCTGCACCAGTTCGTCCTGGGCCCGGCGCAGGGTTTCTTCGGCCTGACGGCGTTCGCGGATCTGACTCTTGAGCCGCTCGTTGCTGGCCCGCAGGTCGGCGGTGCGTTCGGTAATCCGACGCTCCAGCTGATTGTTGGCTTCCTGCAGGGCTTCCCGGGCGGCGAGGCGGGTGGCGATGACCTTGCGCCGTTCGTTCCAGGCAATCAGCAGGAACGCCACCAGCGCAAAGGCAACGGCCACCAGAATCCCCTGATTGATCGCCTCGCGGCGCAGGTCCTGCAGCGGCGTGAGCAGGGTGAAATTCCACGGCGTGTCGCTCAATGGCCGGGTCTGTGCCAGGTAACTGATGTTCTCTTCGTCGCGGTCCTGCTGCGGCAGGACTTCGCTGTTGGCCGGGAACGTGAGTTTTTCCACGCCTTCGGCCAGGGTTTCCCGGGCCAGCGGTTGCAATTCGTTGAGCGGGAACCAGTAGTACTGCAGGCTGCGGGCGAGTTTTTCCTTGGTCTCGTCGCTCAGCGGCACCACGGATTTCAAACGTCGGGCCGGGTCGCTGGAGAGAATGATGATGCCGTTCTCGTCACTGACGAAGGCTTCCAGGCGCGCCCGTTGCCAGCGCTCTTCCATGGCTTCCATGCGCACCTTGACCACCGCGACGCCGATGATCTTGCCGTGTTCTTCCAGGCCGTGGGCCAGGTAATAGCCGGGCTCGCCGTTGGTGCTGCCGATCCCGTAGAAGCGTCCGGGTTCGCCACGCACGGCTTTCTGGAAGTAGGCGCGGAAGGACAGGTCTTCGCCGAGGTAACTGTCGACGTCGCGCCAGTTGCTGGTGGCCATGACCCGGCCGGTGGTGTCCATGACATAGATGGCCCGACTGCGGCTGCGCCGGTTCAGGCCTTCCAGGTAATCGTTGACCGTTTGCCGGTGTTCCGGGGTCGGGTCGCCGAGCAACAGCGAAACGCTCGATTCGAGTTCCAGCAGGCTGGGCAGGTAGGTGTATTTGCTGATTTCGCTTTCGACGGCGCGGGCATTCAGTTCGAGCTGGCGCTGGCCGTTTTCGCTGAGGCTGCGAATGCCGAAGCGTTCACTGATCCAGAAGCCGGCGTAACCCAGTCCGACCATCAGGATGATGATCAGCGGCGGCAGGAACAAATGGCGGATCAGACGGGGTTTCACGGCAAGTGATGGCGTGGTTGCGCGATAGAGATTGGGGTCGCATTTCATCACAGATGCCTTGGGTCAACCACAACACAAATCTCAGGATCATCATCGATTCAATGTGGGAGCGGTGTGTGGTTTTAGTGCTGCAGGATTTTCTCGAGGAAATGCTGCGCGCGTTCGGAGCGCTGGCTGATGTCGCCGAAGAACTCTTCCTTCTTGCAGTCTTCGATGATCTTGCCGGCATCCATGAAGATCACGCGGTCGGCCACTTTGCGGGCGAAGCCCATTTCGTGGGTCACGCACATCATGGTCATGCCTTCGTGGGCCAGTTGCACCATCACGTCGAGCACCTCGTTGACCATTTCCGGGTCCAGCGCCGAGGTCGGTTCGTCGAACAGCATGACGATCGGGTCCATCGCCAGCGCACGGGCAATCGCCACACGCTGTTGCTGGCCGCCGGACAGTTGACCCGGGTGCTTGTGGGCGTGAGCCGACAGGCCGACGCGATCAAGCAGTTGCAGACCTTTCTTGGTCGCTTCTTCCTTGCTGCGGCCCAATACCTTGATCTGCGCGATGGTCAGGTTTTCGGTGATGGTCAGGTGCGGGAACAGTTCGAAATGCTGGAACACCATGCCGACGCGCGAACGCAGTTTCGGCAGGTTGGTCTTCGGATCGGCAATCGAGGTGCCGTCGACCACGATGTCGCCTTTCTGGAACGGCTCCAGCGCGTTGACGCACTTGATCAGGGTCGACTTGCCCGAACCGGACGGGCCGCAGACCACGATCACTTCACCTTTCTTGACCTCGGTGCTGCAATCGGTCAGCACCTGGAAGTCCCCATACCACTTGTTGATGTTCTTGATAGAGATCATACGGCGAACCTTTTTTGCAGACGCTTGACCAGCTGCGAGGCGGCAAAGCTGATGATGAAGTAGACGACACCGGCAAAGATCAGGAACTCATTGGAGCGTCCGATGATGTCGCCGCTGGAGCGGGCGGAGTTGAGGAAGTCCACCAGGCCCACGGTGTAGACCAGCGAGGTGTCCTGGAACAGGATGATGCTCTGTTGCAACAGCAACGGGGTCATCTTGCGGAACGCCTGGGGCAGGATGATCAGGCGCATCATCTGGCCGTAGGTCATGCCCAGTGCCTGGGCGGCACCCATCTGGCCCTTGGGAATCGACTGCACGCCGGCCCGGACGATTTCGCAGAAGTACGCCGCTTCGAACATCATGAAGGCCACGATGCACGAGGTGAACGCGCCGATCGGGGTGTCTTCGCCGGTGATCCAGCGCAGCACGAACGGCACCGCCAGGTAGAACCAGGTGATCACCAGCAGCAGCGGAATCGAGCGGAAATAGTTGACGTAGGCGCCGGCGAGGTTCGACAGCAGTTTGCTGTGGGACAGACGGCACAACGCAAGAATGGTACCGAGGATGATCCCGCCGACCACGCCCAGCGCCATCAGCTTGAGGGTCATCAGCATGCCGTTCCACAGGCCGGGAATGGCCGGGACGATGCCACTGAAATCGAATTCCATCATTTACCCCCCACGGAGATCAGGCCGGGCACGGAGACTTTCTTCTCGACCATGCGCATCAGCAGCATCAGGCTCATGTTCAGGGTGAAATAGATCAGGGTCGCCAGGGTGAAGGCTTCAAACAGGTTGGCCGAGAACTCGGCGGTCTGTTTGGTTTGCGCCAGCAGTTCCATCAGACCGATCAGCGAGGCCACGGAGGAGTTCTTGAACACGTTCAAAAATTCCGAGGTGAGCGGCGGAATGATGATCCGGTAGGCCTGGGGCAGCAGCACGTTCCAGTAGATCTGCGGCAGCTTGAAGCCCATGGCGCGGGCGGCGGATTCCTGGCCACGCGGCAGCGCCTGGATACCGGTGCGAACCTGTTCGCAGACCCGGGCGGCGGTGAACAGGCCCAGGCACACGACAACGCTCAGGTAGGCCGAGGTGGTCGGGTTCAGGTCCTGTTTGTACCAGTCCTGCAGGTTCTGCGGCAGCATGTCGGGTACCAGGAAGTACCAGATGAACAGCTGAACCAGCAGCGGCACGTTGCGGAACAGTTCGACGTAGCAGGTCGCGATGCCCGCCACGATGCGGTTCGGCACGGTGCGCATGATGCCCAGCAGCGAGCCCAGCAACAGGGCGATGATCCAGGCCACGACGGCGATGGCGATGGTCCAGCCCAGGCCGGAGATGAACCAGTCGAGATAGGTCTCGCTGCCCACGCCGGTGGACTTGAAGAACACGCCCCAGTCCCAGTTGTAATTCATTAGGGTCTCCCCTCGATTCGATCGATGTACAAGTGCCCGCCTGGGGAAGATCCTTTCCCGTCTGACGTTGAACGTCAGGCACACGCGATCGGCTCGAAAACCACCAGGTCGAGTGTTCCAGTTGAAACCAGCAGGTATTAACTGTCGCCCGAGGGAGGGTTGGCTCCCTCAGGTGACAAGGTTAGATCAGTGTCAGATTTTTACGTCTGGCGCAGGCTTGTCGCTCGGGTTGGCGATCAGCTCTTTAACCTTTTCGCTCATCGGGAAGTTCAGGTTCAGACCCTTCGGCGGGATCGGGCTCTCGAACCACTTGCTGTAGATCTTGTTGATCTCGCCGGACTTGTAGAGCGCGACGATGGCGTCGTCTACAGCCTTCTTGAAGGCCGGATCGTCTTTACGAACCATGCACGCGTAGGCTTCAAAGGACTGTGGAGTACCGGTGATGACCCAGTCGTCCGGCTTCTTGGCCTTGGCTTCTTCGCCGGCCAGCAGGGCGTCGTCCATCATGAAGGCGACGGCGCGGCCGCTTTCCAGCATCTGGAAGGATTCACCGTGGTCCTTGGCGGAGATGACGTTCATGCCCATCTGCTTGTCAGCGTTCATCGCCTTGATGATGCGCTCGGAGGTGGTGCCGGCGGTGGTCACGACGTTCTTGCCTTTCAGGTCGGCAAAGTCGGCGTAGGACGGCTTGCCTTCCTTGTCTTTCTTGACCAGCAGGCGGGTGCCGATTTCGAAGATGTTGACGGTGAAATCGACTTGCTGGGCGCGTTCGGCGTTGTTGGTGGTGGAGCCGCACTCGATGTCCACGGTGCCGTTCTGCACCAGCGGGATACGGGTTTGCGAGGTGACCAGGTTGTACTTGGCGTTCAGGTCAGGCTTGTTCAGGTCTTTTTTCAGGGCTTCAACGATAGCGACCTGAATGTCGTGGGAGTAGCCCACAGGTTTGCCCGAAGCATCGGCGATGTAGGAGAAGGGAATGGAGCTGTCACGATGCCCGAGGGTGATGGTGCCCGAGTCGTTGATCTTCTTAAGGGTGCCGGTGAGCTCGGCAGCGAAAACTGGTGTGCTGATCAGAGCGGCAGCAATGGCTGCGCCCAGGATATGGGGAACGATGCGCATCAAATTTTCCTCGACATTGTTTTTTTTATGGAGCCGGTTGAGCGGGCCCTTTTGTGCTTCGAATGCCTGACGGCTCCTGTTGTGCTGGCGCAACAGGCATTCGTCGAAGGAGTGTAGAGCATGAGTCGTGCCAGACCAGTTACAACAAGTTAACTGGTTGATTTTGCTGGTGATTAAAGTTTTGTGATGGTGTTTTTCAGCGTTTCTGATCCGGTTATCCGAACCGACCGACAGGTCGCGTTCGGAAAACCGAATGCCATAAGTCGGACCTCGTTTCAGCCTGAATGCAAAAAGCCCCTGAATCTCGCGATTCAGGGGCTTTTCGTTTTACGGGCCGATCGATCAGGCTGCTTCGATCTTGCGGTTCTGCTCGACCTTGTTCAGGTACGCCGCCAGTTTTTCCTGCTCGGCCGGGGTGGTGAACAGCCCCAGCTTGCTGCGGCGCCACAGGATGTCGTGAGCGGTGGTGGCCCACTCTTCAGCGCACAGGTAATCGACTTCACGGGTGTAGAGACCGCCGCCGATGTGTTCGCCCATGTCGGCCAAACTGTCCACGCCTTCGAGCATGCGCCAGGTGCGGCTGCCGTAGGTGGTGGCCCAGCGGCGGGCGATTTCGCTCGGGACGAAGTCGAACTTGTCGCGGATCAGCGCGCTCAAGGCCTGCGGCGTGGTCATGTCTTCGCCGCCCGGCAGAGTGGCGCTGGCGGTCCAGCTCGGACGCATCTGGGTGAAGAACGGCATCAGTTGTGCCATCGCCGACTCGGCGAGTTTGCGGTAGGTGGTCAGCTTGCCGCCGAACACCGACAGCAACGGGGCTTCTTCGGTGCTGCCGGACAGCGCCAGGGTGTAGTCGCGGGTCACGGCCGAAGGATTGTCGGATTCGTCGTTGCACAGCGGACGGACGCCCGAGTAGGTGTGCAGGATGTCGTCACGGCTGATCTGCTTCTTGAAGTGGGCGTTGACCACTTTCAGCAGGTAATCGGTTTCGCCGTCGGTGATCGCCACTTTGGCCGGGTCGCCGGTGTACTCGCGGTCGGTGGTGCCGATCAGGGTCAGGTTGTTCAGGTACGGAATGGTGAAAACGATGCGCTGATCTTCGTTTTGCAGGATGTGCGCGTGATCACCTTCGTACAGTTTCGGCACGATGATGTGGCTGCCCTGGATCAGGCGGATGCCGTACGGCGACTCCATCTTCAGGTCGTCACGGATGAACTTGGCGACCCACGGGCCGGCGGCGTTCACCAGTGCCTTGGCGGTGATCGAGAACAGGCTGCCGTCAGCGCGTTCCAGGTTCAGGTGCCACAGGCCTTTGGCGCGGCGGGCGCTGACGCAACGGGTCTGGGTGTGCACATGCGCGCCTTTTTCACGGGCGGCCATGGCGTTCAATACGACGAGGCGGGCGTCATCGACCCAGCAGTCGGAGTATTCGAAACCTTTGGTAATTTCGCTTTTCAGCGCGCTGTCGGCACCGAACTTCAGGCTTTTGGAGCCTGCGAGTTTTTCGCGCTTGCCGAGGTTGTCGTACAGGAACAGGCCGGCACGGATCATCCACGCCGGACGCAGGTGCGGACGGTGCGGCAGTACGAAACGCATCGGCTTGACGATGTGCGGGGCCTTGGCCAGCAGCACTTCGCGTTCGGCCAGGGCTTCGCGCACCAGACGGAATTCATAATGTTCGAGGTAGCGCAGACCACCGTGGATCAGCTTGCTGCTGGCCGACGAAGTGTGGCTGGCCAGGTCGTCCTTTTCGCAAAGGAACACCGAGAGACCGCGACCGGCGGCATCCGCTGCGATCCCCACGCCATTGATCCCGCCGCCGATGACGGCGATATCGTAGATCTCGGAGATAGGGGGCGTACGCAAGGTAGAGGTGGACATCGGCTGGCCTCGGGCTCTTTTGATTTTCTGTCTTGGAAATCGAACATGAATGTTCATTTGCGAAAATGGTAGCCCATAAAGACGCGCGCAGCCAGTCGACTTCGATTGAAAAAACTCATCGAAGGGCGGCTAAAAGAAAATATTCGAACATCAGATGCGCATAAGGCGCCCATGAAGGCGCCTTATGCGGGAGGAGGGTTAAACGACTTCCAGACGAATCTTGTTCTGGCTCAGCAGTTGCGCCAGGGCCGGCACCGGCTGCTGGTCGGTGACCAGGCAATCGATCAGGCTGATCGGACCGAGGCGAATCATCGCGTTACGGCCGAACTTGCTGGAGTCCGCCGCCAGGATCACCTGCCGGGCATTGGCGATGATCGCCTGGGATACCCGCACTTCCTGGTAATCGAAATCGAGCAGGCTGCCGTCTTCGTCGATACCACTGATGCCCACCAGCGCAAAGTCGACCTTGAACTGGTTGATGAAGTCCACGCTCGCCTGACCCACCACGCCGCCGTCGCGACGGACATTGCCGCCGGTGAGCAGCACATCGAAATCATCCTTGGCGCTGAGCATCGAGGCGACGTGCAGGTTGTTGGTGATGATTTTCAGGTGGCTGTGATTGAGCAGGGCGCGGGCAATGGATTCGGTGGTGGTGCCGATGTTGATGAACAGCGAGGCGTGATCGGGGATCTGTGCGGCGATGGCTTCACCGATGCGTTGTTTTTCATCGCGCATCTGGTCGGCGCGCATCGCATAGGCGGTGTTTTCGACGCTGGAATCATAAGCGGCGCCGCCGTGGTAGCGACGCAGCAGATTGGCTTCCGCCAGTTGATTGATATCGCGGCGGATGGTTTGCGGGGTAACAACGAACAGCGTGGCCATTTCCTCGATGCTCACATAGCCGCGTTCGCGGACCAGCTCGAGGATTTGCTGCTGACGGGGAGGCAGATTCATGGGGCTTCCTTTGGGCTGCCGTGCAAAATTTGCCCATGATGACGCAGGAATCCGCTCCCGACCAGTTTCCAAACAACGTGAAAGCTACTGCGCTCGGCAATCCTGCGTTAAAAACAGGCTCGGACTGCTCATTTACAAACCCGTAAACTCCGCGTCCTCGCCTGTTTTTGCCTTGTCTTGCCTTCGCTCGCTACGCTTTCACGCTGTTTGGGCCAACAGGTTACCAGTCCTCAGACTGGCTTATTCAGCGTCCTCACGTTCCCAGTCACGGGTACGGCTGACGGCTTTTTTCCAGCCTTTATACAGCTTCTCTTTTGCCGCTTCGTCCAGGCTCGGTTCGAACTCGCGCTCGATCACTGCCTTGCCGCGCAGTTCTTCCAGGCTGCCCCAGAAACCGCACGCCAGGCCGGCCAGATAAGCGGCGCCCAGTGCAGTGGTTTCGCGCATTTGCGGGCGCTCGACCTGAGTGCCGAGGATGTCGGCCTGGAACTGCATGAGGAAGTTGTTCGCCACCGCACCGCCGTCCACGCGCAGGGCCTTGAGGCGTTCGCCGGAGTCCTGTTGCATGGCATCGAGCACGTCGCGGGTCTGGTAGGCGATCGATTCCAGCGCCGCGCGGATGATGTGATCCACACGCACGCCGCGAGTCAGGCCGAACAGCGCGCCACGGGCATACGGGTCCCAGTACGGAGCGCCGAGACCGGTGAATGCCGGTACCAGGTACACGCCGTTGCTGTCCTTCACTTTATTGGCGAAGTATTCGGTGTCGTGGGCGTCGTTGATGATTTTCAGTTCATCGCGCAACCACTGCACGGTCGAGCCGCCGTTGAACACAGCGCCTTCCAGTGCGTAGGCCACTTCGCCGCGCGGGCCGCAGGCGATGGTGGTGAGCATGCCGTGCTGGGATTTCACCGCTTTGTCGCCGGTGTTCATCAGCAGGAAGCAGCCGGTGCCGTAGGTGTTTTTCGCCTGACCCGGCTCGACGCACATCTGGCCGAACAGTGCAGCCTGCTGGTCGCCGGCGATACCGCCGATGGCGATGCCGCTCTTGGTGCGACCGTAGATTTCCGAGGAGGCTTTGACTTCCGGCAGCATCTCGCGCGGGATGTCGAGGATCTCCAGCATCTTCGAATCCCACTCCAGCGAGTGGATGTTAAAGAGCATGGTCCGCGAGGCGTTGGTGTAGTCGGTGACGTGCACCTTGCCGCCGGTGAATTTCCAGATCAGCCAGCTGTCGACGGTGCCGAACAGCAGTTCGCCGTTGCGCGCACGCTCACGGCTGCCTTCGACGTTGTCGAGGATCCACTTCAGTTTGGTGCCGGAGAAGTACGGGTCGGTGACCAGACCGGTGTTCTCACGGATGTAGTCTTCATGACCGTCGCGCTTGAGCTGCTGGCAGATCTCGGTGCTGCGGCGGCATTGCCAGACGATCGCGTTGTAGACCGGGCGGCCGGTGGTCTTGTCCCAGACCACGGTGGTTTCACGCTGGTTGGTGATGCCGATGGCGGCCACCTGGTCGTGATGCAGACCGGCCTGGGCCAGCGCCTCGACCATCACTGCGCTCTGGGTGGCGAAGATTTCCATCGGGTCGTGTTCGACCCAGCCGGCTTGCGGGTAATGCTGGGCGAATTCGCGCTGCGCGGTGCAGACCACGTTCGCATCACGGTCGAAAATGATCGCGCGGGAGCTGGTCGTACCCTGATCGAGGGCAATGATGTAGTTCTTATTCTGAATGTCGGTCATGTCGATTGCCTTGGACGAAATAAGGGTGAGTGGGCCGTGGCGCGGGCTCGAAACGGGCAGGAGCCCGCGCCGACTGTTTCAAGAAGTTCTTGGTTTGCCGTCAATGGCCGGTTCTGCGTCCTTTGTAGCAGGTGTGGCGCCGGTCAGGTGACGGGCAATCAGCCCGCGATACCCGGCAGCGCCGAGGCAGGCACCGACAATCGGTGCAAAAATCGGAATCAGGAAGTATGGGATTTCACGGGCGCCGGTGAAGGAAATTTCACCCCAGCCTGCGAAGAAAGTCATCAGTTTCGGACCGAAGTCACGGGCCGGGTTCATCGCGAAACCGGTCAGCGGGCCCATCGAACTGCCGATCACGGCAATCAGCAGGCCGATCAGCAGCGGCGCCAGCGGGCCTTTCGGCAGGCCGTTGTTGTCATCGGTCAGGGACATGATCACGCCCATCAGGATCGCCGTGATGATCACCTCGACCAGGAACGCCTGAGCGGTCGAAAGCGCAGGGTTCGGGAAGGTGGAGAATACCGAGGCCAGTTCCAGGCTGGCGGCCGAGCCGCGAACCATGTGGTGAGTTTGTTCGAAATCGAAGAACAGGTTGCTGTACAGCGTATAAACCAACAGCGCGCCGCAGAAGGCGCCGGCGATCTGGGAAAGAATGTAGAACGGCAGTTTGCGCTTTTCGAAGTCGGCGAAAATGCTCAGGGCGATACTGACGGCAGGGTTCAGGTGCGCACCGGAAACTCCGGCGGTGAGGTAGATCGCCATGCTCACGCCGACGCCCCAGATGATGCTGATTTCCCACAGACCGAAGCTTGCGCCCGCGACCTTGAGCGCAGCGACGCAGCCCGTACCGAAAAAGATCAGAAGTGCAGTACCCAGAAACTCGGCCAGGCACTGGCTCGAGAGCGATGGTTGCTGTAACGCAGTTGTCATTGAAAACCTCGGTTTTTGTTGTTGTCTGGCGCGGTTGCCGACAGGGCAAGGCGCGATTTTCGCCGGGGCAGGATCCCCATCCTGTTCCCGGTTTACTGCTGGGTGCTGCGGTGACGATAATTCTTACATTATTCAGATTCGAAAAAATATAGACAAGAAACAAAGCTGTCAAAGGTCGAAAGTGAACCGTCAGTCACAAATAAACTATCAGTCAGGTGAATGATCCTGCGGGGCACCCGTTGGGCAATGCGGTTGTCAGCCTGCAAGCCCCGGGAAACGTGGCGCGCAGTAGAGCCTTTTACGTGGCGATGGCCTAGAATCCGGCGCAGGATTTTTTGCCACTGCCGAGCCTGGAGCTGCCATGACCCCTGCGTTGGACTTGTTGAAAAAAGTTCGTGCCGAACATCGCGTGCACAGTTACGAACATGACCCAAAGGCCGCGTCCTACGGCCTGGAGGCCGCGGAAAAACTGGGGCTGGAGCCGGCGCAGGTGTTCAAGACGCTGCTGGCGGCCAGTGAAAAAGGCGAATTGCTGGTAGCGGTGGTGCCGGTCGTCGGAAGTCTCGACCTCAAAGGGCTGGCCCACGCTGCCGGTGTAAAAAAAGTGGAAATGGCCGACCCGGCCGCTGCGCAACGTTCCACCGGTTACCTGTTGGGCGGCATCAGCCCGCTGGGGCAGAAAAAACGTCTGCGCACCTTTATCGATAATTCCGCCCAGGGTTTTGCGACCATTTATGTCAGTGCCGGTCGACGTGGCCTGGAAGTCGAACTGGCGCCCGCGGTCCTCGCCGAGCACACCCAGGCGAAGTTCGCCGACATTGGTCGCGCCTGAGTTCTGTATGAGAAAAATTGACCGTTTCTGTCACTGGCGATGAACAAGCCGTAGCGGCATGCTCTTTCGACTGACACAGGGAGAAGGTTATGCAGCTTGAGTTTTATCAGGTCGACGCATTCAGTGATCGGCCCTTCAGTGGCAACCCGGCGATGGTCTATCGGCTCGACGCCTGGCTCGCGGACGATTTGATGCAAAAGATCGCCGCCGAGCACAACCTGGCGGAAACCGCGTTTCTGGTGCGCGAAGGCCAGGCCTGGCATATCCGCTGGTTCACGCCGACCACCGAAGTGCCGTTGTGCGGTCACGCGACACTGGCCAGTGCCTATGTGTTGTTCGAGATCTATAAGGAAAGCGCCGAGCGTCTGGACTTCACCTGCAAGTCCGGGCCGTTGAGTGTCAGCCGCGAAGGTGGCCGGCTGTGGCTGGATTTCCCGGCCATTGAAGCGGTGGAGAAAGGCGTCACCGTGGAGATCGAGCGTGCGCTGAATGTCCAGGCCGTGGATGTTCTGAGTTCCAACGAGCTGTTCGTGGTGCTGGAATCGGAGCAGGCGGTGCTCGATTGCACGCCGGACATGGTCGCCCTGGCCAAGCTGCCTTGGCTCGGCGCCATCGTCACGGCCCGGGGCAATCAGCATGATTTCGTCTCGCGCTACTTTGCTCCGGCCATTGGCATCAATGAAGACCCGGTGACCGGTTCGACCCATTGCAGCCTGATTCCGTACTGGTCCAAACGTCTGGGCAAATCGAGTCTGACCGCGTGCCAGCGTTCGGCGCGGGGCGGGGAGTTGTTCTGTCGGCTGGAAGGCGAGCGGGTGAAGATTGGCGGGAATGCGACGCTGGTGGCCAGCGGCACATTGATGCTGGGCTGAAGCCAAAAAATAAGGGAGCCATTGGGCTCCCTCATTGTTTTTGTACAAATCAGTGCGCGGTGCTGTAGCGGCGAACGCCGTTTTCCACCGCTGGAATCTGCGCTGCCGTGCTGCCACTGGCCTGGAACAGCACCAGATGTTCCGCCGCCACGCGAATCCCGACATCCGCACCAACCTGGTGGTCTGCGTGGCTCGGGAAGATTGATTCCAGTTGCGCGCCGGTCGGCAGTTGCAGGCGATACAGGGTCGAGGCGCCGAGGAAGGTCTTGCCGACGATCCGTGCTTTCAACCCGCTGTCCGGGGCGTAAACAATGTCATCCGGACGCAGCAGCACATCCACCGCGCCGCCGGTCGGCCAGGTGTAGGCGCGATTGCCGCGCAGTTCGCCGAGTTCGGTGTGCACCGATTCCGGGCTGCCGAGCTGGCCGCGAATGAAGTAACCCTGACCGATGAAACTGGCCACAAACGGCGTTGCCGGTTCGTGGTAGAGGTTGTACGGCGTATCCCACTGCTCGAGTCGGCCTTCCTTGAACACACCCACGTGATCGCTGACGGCGAAGGCTTCTTCCTGATCGTGAGTCACCAGAATCGCGCTGGTGCCACGGGCCTTGAGAATGTCGCGCACCTCATGGCTGAGCTTGCGTCGCAGTTCGCCGTCGAGGTTGGAGAACGGCTCGTCGAGCAGCAGCAGTTGCGGCTCCGGCGCCAGGGCGCGGGCGAGGGCGACACGTTGTTGCTGGCCGCCGGACAATTCGTGCGGAAAGCGCTTGCCGAGGTTCTTCAGGTTGACCAGTTCCAGCAACTCTTCGACGACGCGCTCCTTGTTCGGGTGCTTGCGAATGCCGAAGGCGATGTTGTCCGCGACGCTCAGGTGCGGGAACAGCGCGTAGTCCTGGAACACCATGCCGATCCGGCGTTTTTCCGGAGCGAGAGTGAAACCGGCGCTGGAAATGGTTTCACCACCCAGCTGGATTTCCCCTTCGTGCACTGGCTCGAAACCGGCGATGGCACGCAGGGTGGTGGTCTTGCCGCAGCCCGAGGAGCCGAGCAGGCAACCGATGTCACCGGCGTTGAGGTGCAGATTGAGGTTCTGCACCACACGTTGATCTTGATAGCCGCAAGCGAGGTTGCGCAGGTTCAGCAGTAATTCATGACTCATGCGTGGTGATATGCCGGTTCTACAAGGAACTCGAGCAGGGCCTTCTGTGCGTGGAGACGGTTTTCTGCCTGATCCCAGGCGACGGAGCGCGGGTCATCGAGCAGGTCGAGGCTGATTTCCTCCCCGCGGTGGGCGGGCAGGCAGTGCATGAATAGCACGTCCTCGGCGGCCAGGTCGAGCAGGGCACGGTTGACCTGGAACGGCGCGAACAGCTGCAGACGCTTGGCGGTTTCCTCTTCCTGGCCCATGGAGGTCCAGACGTCGGTGCTCACCAGATGCGCGCCGCGCACGGCGTCCTTCGGGTCGCGGACGATGGTCACGCGGTCACCGGCCCTGGCGACGAACTCGGGATTCGGCTCGTAGCCTTCCGGGCAAGCCACGCGCAACTGGAAGTCGAACTGGATCGCCGCTTCTATATAGCTGTTGCACATGTTGTTGCCGTCGCCGATCCAGGCCACGGTCTTGCCCTGGATCGAGCCACGGTGTTCGAGGAAGGTCTGCATGTCGGCCAGCAACTGGCACGGGTGCAGGTCATCGGACAGACCGTTGATCACCGGCACGCGGGAGTTGGCGGCAAATTCGGTCAGGGTGCTGTGGGCAAAGGTACGGATCATCACTGCATCGAGCATGCTCGACATAACGATGGCGCAGTCGCCGATGGGCTCGCCACGGCCCAGCTGGGTGTCGCGCGGCGAAAGGAAGATCGCCTGGCCACCGAGCTGGATCATGCCGGCCTCGAAAGAGATCCGGGTGCGGGTCGAGGATTTCTCGAAGATCATCCCCAGGACGCGGTTTTTCAGAGGCTCGAACAGTACGCCGCGGTTACGCAGGTCCTTGAGCTCAACGCCTCGACGGATCACGCTGACCAGCTCTTCGGGCGTGCAATCCATCAGGGAGAGAAAGTGCCTTGCGCTCATCATTGACTACCTTTTTGCTACAAACCGCAGATGCTCAAAGCCTTGTTTTTCGGAACAACGGGCGAGACCTGCGGCGTAAGCCGCACGGGGCGACGAAATAGGGGGAGGCGCGATATTGACACTAAATGTCGCGTTTTTCCAATAGGCTACGATTTTTGCGGAGTTTGCGAGGGTGACGAGGTCACTCGATGCGCCGGTTTCGAGCCGGATTCCAGACCTTTGTACACTGGCGCCGCCGGGCTTGGCAATCAGGCAGGGCGGGGATGGAGCAGGCCTGGTCGGTTTGCGACCGGTCGGCCATGGAATCGCTGGTCGGATGTCAGACCTGAAACATTTGCTAAAGCAAAGTGCTGGGTTATAAATAACTCACGAGCGACGCAGGAAGCCTCCGCATGGAATCGAAAGAAAAACTGTTAATGGAATTGCTGGGCCACACGGCACGCTCACTGACCCATCTGACCGCATCGGTCACCTCCTTGTCCTTCGAACTGCTGCGCAGTGAAGACGAAGTGGTCAAGACCGCCGGCCGCCACATGATCGATCGCATGGCGACCATCAGCACCGGGCTCGACGAGCACTGGCGCCTGATCGGCGAACTCACTGGCGTCCACGTTGCCCACGAGCAGATCGAAACCATTCAGGAAATCCAGCTGGCGGCGCCACCCCAGTTGCCTTCCAGTTGATCTCGACGGTCTATCGGCACGCCTGATGGTCGTCGATTCACAAGACGAACGTCGCTGGCGCCGCTCGCGGCCACACGCCATAGTTTTGTTCCCGCAGGCGTGATTGCCTGCCCAGAACAAGACAGAGACTGGCCATGACCAAGACTCTCCACCACCGTGCGTGCCACCTGTGCGAAGCCATCTGCGGCCTGAGCATCGAAACCACTGAAACCGACGGCCAGGTGCAGATCACCTCTATCAAGGGTGACGCACTGGATACCTTCAGTCGCGGGCATATCTGCCCCAAGGCTGTGGCGCTGCAAGATATCCAGAACGATCCGGATCGCCTGCGCCAGCCCATGCGTCGCGTCGGCAGTGAATGGTTGCCGATCGGGTGGGAAGAGGCCTTTGAGCTGGTGGCTGAAAAACTGTCGGCGATTCAAGCGCGTCATGGGCAGAACGCGGTTGCCGTGTATCAGGGCAATCCAAGCGTGCACAACTACGGGCTGATGACCCACAGCAATTACTTTCTGGGCCTGCTGAAAACCCGCAATCGCTATTCGGCCACGTCTGTCGACCAATTGCCCCATCACCTGACCAGTTACTTGATGTACGGCCACGGCTTGCTGCTGCCGATCCCGGACATCGATCACACCGACTTCATGCTGATCCTGGGCGGTAACCCGCTGGCGTCCAACGGCAGCATCATGACCGTGCCGGATGTGGAAAAACGCCTGAAGGCGATTCAGGCCCGGGGCGGCAAAGTGGTGGTGGTCGATCCTCGGCGCAGCGAGACCGCAGCGATGGCTGATCAGCACCTGTTCGTGCGTCCCGGTGGCGATGCGGCGTTGTTGTTTGGTGTGCTCAACACGCTGTTCAGCGAGGGCCTGACCTCGGACAGCCATCTGCCGGTGGACGGTCTGGACGACGTGCGCGCAGCGGTGGCGGCGTTCACGGCCGAGGCCATGAGCCCGTTGTGCGCCGTTCCCGCCGAGCAGATCCGCCAATTGGCCCGGGACTTCGCCGCTGCACCAAGCGCCGTCTGCTACGGCCGGATGGGCGTTTCCACCCAGGCCTTCGGCACGCTCTGCCATTGGGTCGTGCAGTTGATCAACCTGGTGACCGGCAATCTCGACCGGGTGGGCGGCGCTCTGTGCACCGAGCCGGCGGTGGATCTGGTGGCGTCCACTTCGGGCGGGCATTTCAACAAATGGCAAAGCCGTGTCTCGGGGCGCCCGGAGTACGGCGGCGAGCTACCGGTCTCGGCGCTGGCCGAAGAAATGCTCACCGAAGGTGAAGGGCAGATTCGCGCGTTGATCACCGTCGCCGGCAATCCGGTGCTGTCCACGCCCAACGGCCGGCAACTGGAGCAGGCGCTGGACGGGCTGGAGTTCATGGTCAGCGTCGACCTGTACATCAACGAAACCACGCGCTATGCGGACCTGATCCTGCCGTCGACTTCGGCGCTGGAGAACGATCACTACGACACCACCTTCAACCTGTTCGCGGTGCGCAACGTCACCCGTTTCAACCGGGCGATCCTCGCCAAGCCCGAGGGCGCGTTGCATGACTGGGAGATTTTCGTCGGCCTGGCCAAGGCCTTTGCGGCGAAGACCGACAGGGAACTGAAGCCGACGATGCCGCCGGCGAAGATGATCGACATGGGGTTGCGCATGGGTCTGTATGGCGATGCGTCCGAGCACAAATTGTCGCTGGCGACGCTGTTCGATCATCCCCACGGCGTTGATCTGGGAGCGCTGAAACCAAATCTTGCACCGCGCTTGAAGACCGCCAATCAACGAGTCCAGGCTGCGCCGCCGGAAATTCTCGCCGATCTGGCGCGTTTCTCTGCCTTGCAGGCGCCGGCTGATGGTGAACTGTTGATGATTGGTCGTCGTCACGTGCGCAGCAACAACTCTTGGATGCACAACTATCATCGACTGGTGAAGGGCAAGCCGCGTCATCAGTTGTTGATGAACCCGGAGGATCTCGCCAGTCGCGGGCTCAGTGATGGTCAGCTTGTACGCGTCAGCTCGCGGGTTGGCCAGATCGAGGTCGAGGTGCTCGGCAGTGCGGACATGATGCCGGGCGTGGTCAGCCTGCCCCACGGCTGGGGCCATGCCCGGCCGGGTGTGCAGATGGCGATTGCCAGCGGCCAGCCGGGCTCCAGCGCCAACGATCTGACCGATGAGTGCCAGCTCGACGAGTTGTCGGGCAATGCGGCGCTCAACGGCGTGCCGGTGACGGTGGCGGCGGCTTGAGGAAGTCTGTCGGGGAGACCGAGCAGCGCGCTCGGGATTCCGTTACAATGCGCCACCGTGCCGACCCATGAGTCGGAAAGTTCAGCCGAGGTGCTCCATGGATATCATCGAAACGATTAAAGAGCAGATTGCCAACAACACCATTCTGCTTTACATGAAAGGCTCGCCGAATGCCCCGCAGTGTGGCTTCTCCGCGAAAGCTGCTCAGGCCGTCATGGGCTGTGGCGAGAAGTTCGCCTACGTCGACATCCTGCAGAACCCGGAAATCCGTGCCAACCTGCCGAAGTACGCCAACTGGCCGACTTTCCCGCAGCTGTGGGTAGCCGGTGAACTGGTCGGCGGCAGCGACATCATGGCTGAAATGTTCGCCAACGGTGAGCTGCAGACTCTGGTCAAGGAAGCATCCGCCAAGGCTGCTGCGGCCAAGTCCGAAGCCTGATCGGTTTCAGCCCGGATTTCGGCGAGTCTGAAGTCCGGGCAATAAAAAGCCCCGCCTCTCGAAAGAGGGCGGGGCTTTTTAATGTCTCGCGTTCAGCGCTTGCTGATTACTCGTCTTCGCCCATCTGCGATTGCAGATAGTTCTCGAGACCGACTTTATCGATCAGGCCCAGTTGGGTTTCCAGCCAGTCGATGTGTTCTTCTTCGGATTCGAGAATGTCTTCAAGCAGTTCGCGGCTGCCGAAGTCGCCAACGGATTCGCAATGAGCGATGGCGGCCTTCAGATCGGCGTGGCCGGTCTTCTCGATACGCAGGTCGCACTCCAGCATTTCCTTGGTGTGCTCGCCGATGTGCAGCTTGCCCAGGTCCTGCACGTTCGGCAGGCCTTCGAGGAACAGGATGCGCTTGATCAGCTTGTCCGCGTGCTTCATCTCGTCGATGGATTCGTGGTACTCGTGCTTGCCCAGCTTGTTCAGGCCCCAATCTTCATACATGCGCGCATGCAGGAAGTACTGATTGATCGCGACCAGCTCATTGGCAAGGATCTTGTTGAGATGCTGGATGACTGTTACGTCGCCTTTCATGATGGGAGTCCTGCCCTAAGTAGCGGTATATACGGCAGAGTTTGAGCTTGGTATTTATAAGTGTCAAACCTAAGTTATTGAATAATATATGAAAATTAATCGGAATAAGAATGTTTGTGTTCCGCGTCTAGTCGCTAAGCAATTGATTTGCAGGCATAAAAAAACCGGACATTAGTCCGGTTCTTCGAATTGGGTGCAATTACGCGGCAGTAAATTCTACAGGGTAGGGGATCGCGGCCTGGGCGGTTTGCAGTTTTGTCAGGGTTTCGCGTACCACTTCCTTCGCAAGGCAGGCACATTTGCCGCATTGACTGGCTACGCCGGTGGCCTGACGGACTTCTTTATAGCTGCAGCAACCTTCATAGATCGCTTCGCGGATCTGTCCGTCGGTGACGCCAGTGCAGAGGCAAACATACATAAGTGAGAACCGTCGCTGGTTGTGGCTCAATTGCGATGGATCTTAATGTTAACGAGAATGATTGTCAAAGTGCTTTCCCAACGGTTTTCATCACGAACGACTGTGACTGACGAACGGTGGTGCATGGCTGAATGCCAGCCGGGATTTCGCGAAAAACCTTTGAGGACAGTCGAAAAACGCAGTGTATGATGGTCGGCCCTTGCGAAGGGGGTTCGTGTCACAGGGCTGTCGCCTGAGGGTGACAGGCTGGCGCGGACCCTGAACTTCAAGTTTCTACACCAGGAGATATCAATGAGCGTACTCGTAGGCAAACAAGCCCCTGACTTCACCGTCCCGGCCGTACTCGGCAATGGCGAGATCGTTGACAGCTTCACCCTGTCCTCGGCCATCAAAGGCAAATACGGCCTGGTGTTCTTCTACCCGCTGGACTTCACCTTCGTCTGCCCGTCCGAGCTGATCGCTCTGGACAACCGCATGGCTGACTTCAAGGCGCGCAACGTAGAAGTGGTCGCTGTTTCGATCGACTCGCACTTCACCCACAACGCCTGGCGCAACACCCCGGTCAACAATGGCGGCATCGGCCAGGTGAAATACACCATGGCTGCCGATATGAAGCACGAAATCGCCAAGGCCTACGACGTTGAATCCGAAGGCGGCGTGGCTTTCCGTGGCGCGTTCCTGATCGACGACAAAGGCGTTGTCCGCTCGCAGATCATCAACGACCTGCCGCTGGGCCGTAACATGGAAGAGCTGATCCGTCTGGTCGACGCTCTGCAATTCCACGAAGAGCACGGCGAAGTCTGTCCTGCCAACTGGAAAAAAGGCGACAAAGGCATGAACGCTTCGCCGGAAGGCGTTGCGGCTTACCTGACCGAGAACGCTGCTGCCCTGTAAGGCGCAACGTCGAGGTACAAAAAAACCGGCTCTTGAGCCGGTTTTTTCATGCGCGGGATTTAACCCGACGACCATCAGTCGTCGAAGTCTTCCCAGCCGCCCATCTGTTTCCAGCGGTTGACGATGCCGCAGAACAGCTCGGCGGTCTTTTCGGTGTCGTAACGCGCGGAGTGCGCTTCACGGCCATCGAAATCGATGTCGGCTGCCTGACAGGCCTTGGCCAGTACGGTCTGACCATACGCCAGGCCGGCGAGTGTCGCGGTGTCGAAGCTGGAGAACGGGTGGAACGGGTTGCGCTTCATGTCCAGCCGCGCGACGGCAGCGTTGAGGAAGCCCAGGTCGAAGCTGCTGTTGTGGCCGACCAGGATCGCCCGCTTGCAACCGTTGGCCTTCAAGGCCTTGCGCACGCCCCGGAAGATATCGGTCAGGGCCGTCTCTTCGCTGACCGCCATGCGCAACGGGTGATCGAGCTTGATCCCGGTGAACTCCAGCGCGGCCGCTTCGATGTTGGCGCCTTCGAATGGCTCGACACGGAAGAAGTAGGTGTGATCCGGGTAAACGAAACCCTTTTCATCCATGGCGATGGTGGTCGCGGCAATCTCCAGCAATGCGTCGGTGGCCGAGTTGAAACCACCGGTCTCTACGTCGACGACAACCGGCAGGTAGCCGCGAAAGCGTGCTGCCATCGGATGGCGCGAACCGCCGCCACCTTGACCGTCCAGTTCGTCGTCGAAATGGTCTTCACTCACGCGTGTTCCTCCAGCAGGCGCCAGCGCAGTTTTTCACCGGCGCGCAGCGGGATAACGTTCAGCTCGCCGAAAGGCAGGCTGGTCGGGGCGGTCCATTCTTCACGAACCAGGGTGATACGATCGGTGTTGGCCGGCAGACCGTAGAAGCGCGGGCCATTGAGGCTGGCGAAGGCTTCGAGCTTGTCCAGCGCATTGCGCTGCTCGAAGGCTTCGGCATACAGCTCGATGGCAGCGTAAGCGGTGTAGCAGCCGGCACAGCCGCAGGCGGCTTCCTTGGCGTGCTGGGCGTGCGGCGCCGAGTCGGTGCCGAGGAAGAACTTCGCGCTGCCGCTGGTGGCCGCGTCGAGCAGAGCTTCCTGATGCGTATTACGCTTGAGGATCGGCAGGCAGTAGAAGTGCGGCCGGATCCCGCCCACCAGCATGTGGTTACGGTTGTACAGCAGGTGATGGGCGGTGATGGTCGCGCCGACGTTGGCCGAGGCCTCGTTGACGAACTGCACGGCATCACCGGTGGTGATGTGTTCGAACACGACCTTGAGGGTCGGGAAACGCTCGACCACGCGGCGCATGTGCTCGTCGATGAAGATTTTTTCGCGGTCGAACACGTCGACGTCGCCACGGGTGACCTCACCGTGGATCAACAGCGGCATGCCGACTTCGGCCATGGCTTCCAGCGCCGGGAAGATCTTGTCGATGCTGGTGACCCCGGAATCGGAGTTGGTGGTGGCGCCGGCCGGGTACAACTTGGCCGCGTGGACAAAACCGCTGGCCTTGGCTTCACGAATTTCTTCGGGCTGGGTACGGTCGGTGAGGTACAGCACCATCAACGGCTCGAAACGACTGCCGGCCGGGCGGGCAGCGAGAATCCGCTGGCGATAGCCGTCGGCTTCAGCGGCGTTGCGCACCGGAGGTACCAGGTTAGGCATGATGATGGCGCGACCAAAGGTGCGCGCAACATCTGCAACGGTATTGGTCAACACGGCACCATCGCGAAGATGAATGTGCCAGTCGTCGGGACGCAGCAGGGTCAGGCGGTCGGACATGAGGGGATTCCAGGCGGGTCAAACTGAGGCGAATGCTACCGGAAAAGACTCTTGCAGGCACTCGCTATCAAGTTTTGCGACGAGCGTCCGATATCCCATAGGTATGCCGTAAACATGTATGTATCGGTCTTTTTTGTTGTAGAAGCCAATGGAGCCTCCCGTGCGCCAGCGTTATTTAGCCTTGCTCAGTGTGTTTGCCAGTCTTCCCGCGATGGCACTGACCTACCAGACCCGTCTGGAGAACATTGAGTGGACGGTCGAAGGCGACAAGTTCGAATGCCGCCTGACGCAGCCGATCACCGATTTCGGCTCGGGCCAGTTCGTGCGCAAGGCCGGCGAGCAGGCGATCTTCCGCCTGAACGCCTACAACGCGATGCTGGGCGGTGGTTCGGCAACCTTGCTGGCGGCGGCGGCGCCCTGGCAGCCGGGGCGCAATGATATCAATCTGGGCAGCGTCAGGATCGGTACCGGCAACGTGCTGTTCAACAGTTCGCAATCGCAGGCTGGCGGGTTGATCAGCGGTTTGCTGGAAGGTCGCAGTCCGGTGGTGCGGCGTGCCTCCGGTGATGGACGGGTCTCCGAAGTGCGCCTGCTGCCGGTCAAGTTCAGCAAGGCGTTCAACGACTACCAGACCTGCGTGGCGAAACTGCTCCCGCAGAATTTCGATCAGGTCAAAAACTCCCAGGTCGGCTTTCCGGGCGAAGGCACCGATCTGGATGCTGCCGCGAAAGCCAAACTGCAAGTGATGCTCGAGTTCATGAAGGCCGATCCGACGGTCAATCACATTGAGCTTGATGGCTATTCCGACAACAGCGGCAATCGCCTGACCAATCGTGAGCTGTCGCGCCGTCGTGCGCTGGCGGTGGTCGATTTCTTCAAGGCCAACGGCATCGCCGAATCCCAGATCACCGTGCGTTTCCACGGCGAGCAATACCCGCTGGTACCGAACACCAACGCCGCCAACCGGGCGAAAAACCGCCGGGTCAGCGTGAAGTTGGCCCGGGTGGCACCGGTTACCGCTCCAGCACCTCAAGCCAGTACGCCTGCCAACGCTGCGGCGACTTCCTGACCTGTCGGTCATCGTCGCGCTCTCGACAGATTCTGTCGCTTTGTCGTCTTAAGCTGTCGCGCCTCTGTAAATTATCGCGTTTGAGCGGTAGACTCCTCGGCTTTCCGTAGAACCCCGTGGAGTGATGGCATGGCGGACGTAAACAAGGTCGTTCTGGCGTATTCCGGCGGCCTGGACACTTCGGTGATCCTCAAGTGGCTGCAGGATACTTATAACTGTGAAGTCGTGACCTTCACCGCTGACCTGGGTCAGGGCGAAGAGGTCGAGCCGGCTCGCGCCAAGGCGCAGGCCATGGGCGTCAAAGAAATCTACATCGACGACCTGCGCGAAGAATTCGTGCGTGACTTCGTGTTCCCGATGTTCCGTGCCAACACCGTTTACGAAGGCGAGTACCTGCTGGGTACTTCCATCGCGCGTCCGCTGATCGCCAAGCGTCTGATCGAAATCGCCAACGAAACCGGCGCCGACGCCATTTCCCACGGCGCGACCGGCAAGGGCAACGACCAGGTGCGTTTCGAGCTGGGTGCCTACGCGCTCAAGCCAGGCGTGAAAGTGATCGCCCCTTGGCGTGAGTGGGACCTGCTGTCCCGCGAGAAGCTGATGGACTACGCCGAGAAGCACGCGATCCCGATCGAGCGTCATGGCAAGAAGAAATCCCCGTACTCGATGGACGCCAACCTGCTGCACATCTCCTATGAAGGCGGCGTGCTGGAAGACACCTGGACCGAGCACGAGGAAGACATGTGGCGCTGGACCGTCTCCCCGGAGAAGGCTCCCGACACCCCGCAATACCTGGAACTGACCTACCGCAACGGCGACATCGTCGCGCTGGACGGCGTCGAAATGACCCCGGCCACCGTACTGGCGACCCTGAACAAGATCGGTGGTCAACACGGTATCGGCCGTCTCGACATCGTTGAGAACCGTTACGTCGGCATGAAGTCCCGTGGCTGCTACGAAACTCCGGGCGGCACCATCATGCTGCGTGCTCACCGCGCCATTGAATCGATCACCCTGGACCGCGAAGTCGCTCACCTGAAAGACGAGTTGATGCCGAAGTATGCCAGCCTGATCTACACCGGTTACTGGTGGAGCCCTGAGCGTCTGATGCTGCAACAGATGATCGACGCATCCCAGGTCAACGTGAACGGCGTCGTGCGCCTGAAACTGTACAAGGGCAACGTGATCGTGACCGGCCGCAAGTCCGACGACTCGCTGTTCGACGCCAACATCGCGACCTTCGAAGAAGACGGCGGCGCTTACAACCAGGCCGACGCGGCGGGCTTTATCAAGCTCAACGCGCTGCGCATGCGGATTGCTGCCAACAAGGGCCGCAAGCTGTTCTGAAGCCCTCGGGCCTGATGTGAAATAGCGGTCTTGTCATTGTGACAAGGCCGCTATGCTGGAAAACCCTTCTGTTTACCTGATCGTTGCCGATCAGCGTTTCTGTATTAATTGGTATTTTGTGCATCGCATTGATGTGCTTTGTGTATTCGCGCCCCAATTTAAACTCTTCCCAATACAGTGATGTTCAGTGAGTGAACGTTGTAAATAATACAATATGTTGTTTCCATGGTTTTTCTTCCTTGTTTTAGCATTCTGGCGAAATTCTCTTTCGGTAAAATATCCGACATGTCATCGGTTAAAACGAGGAAAATTCTTTGTGAGTGCTTGCCTGTGTGTGGGATTTTTTTCAATAACGTGTCTATTTTTGATTCGGTGTTCATTTCTCGAATATCAATGATGCAAAGCGTGCTCAGTGGTTTTGGCAGTCTTACGGTGTGCGATCCTGTATTCGATTGAACTGTAAGTTCGCCGAGAAAGTCAGGGGGTTCATCTTTGAATGCCTTGAGAAAGTTCTTGTCGTTATCAAAGTCGGACGGCGCATAAAGGGATCGGTAGTTGAAGTTCAATGTGATGAAAAACAGGAATAACAAATAGAATGGAAAACTGATCAGAAACCAGATGTAGATTTCCCGTTCATCCTGGTCAAGGAAGGGCAAGGACACTGCCGCGGACGTTTCGGAGATGAACGCGAATATGGCAATGACACTGATAGGGTTGGTTATTTTTCTGTTGATCTTTAACATGCTCTTTACTCATGAGTGCGATCGTTCTCGTCATGTGGGTGGTTTGAATTGTTGTGGTCGGGAGGTTTTTATCCCTGGTGTTTGGTGTTTATATTAAAAAAAGCCGGAAGGATATAAGTATGTTGTTTCGGTTTTTTGTCGTGTCGAGTGCATGTTTTTCATGGTTCGCTATCCGGCAGCTTGCTGATGGGTCTTTTCTGTAGGATAAATCTTTATTGGCTGTAGGAAGTGTCTCTCGCTACTGATGCAATGGAACTTCGCTATGCCATGGATGAAATGACTACGTTATTGTGCCGGTTCTAAAAATTCGAACAGCGAAACTGGACTTGCCCATGAATAAAGTGCTGATCGTGGATGATCATCCTGTCATTCGTCTTGCGGTGCGTATGCTGATGGAACGTCATGGCTACGAAGTCATTGCAGAAACGGATAACGGAGTGGATGCATTACAACTGGCTCGCGACCAGATGCCCGATATTGTCATTCTCGATATCGGTATACCGAAACTTGATGGTCTGGAAGTGATTGCGCGGCTTACGAGCAGCGCGATGCCCCTGAAAGTGCTGGTGCTGACATCCCAGGCCCCGGGGCATTTCTCCATGCGTTGCATGCAGTCGGGGGCAGCAGGATATGTTTGTAAGCAGCAGGATCTGACCGAACTGCTCAGCGCTATCAAGGCTGTGCTGTCCGGGTACAGTTATTTTCCGAACCAGGCGTTGCACACCGTACGCACCAGCCTGGGAAATGCCAGTGAAGCCGATATGGTCGATCGTCTTTCCGGGCGCGAGATGATGGTGTTGCAGCAACTGGCACGCGGCAAGACAAACAAGGAAATCGCCGATGGCATGTTTCTCAGCAACAAGACCGTCAGCACCTACAAGACACGGTTGCTGTTGAAGCTAAACGCGCGTTCGCTGGTGGATCTGATCGAACTGGCCCAGCGCAATGGCCTGGTCTGACCGCTTCAGATGCTGACGGATCATGGGCAGATCGGCATCAGCTTGCAGCAGAAACGAAAAAGCCTCCGTTGCGGAGGCTTTTAAATGTCAGAGATCAAAGTCGTAATCGGCCAATTGCTTTTGCAGTCGGCGTTCCTCAAGCATGTTATCGATGGTCCGGCGTTTGCTCAGGTTGGTTTTGGCGACCTCAACCACCGGTTCGTCGTCCGCATCCGCGACGAAATCGTCTTCTACGTCCACTTGCTCTTTGCTGGTGCTCATAAGGTTAACTCCAGGCTAAGACTGCCTTTGGCGCTCCTTATATCGATAATCCAGCAGATCGTAAAAAAGATTTTTTCAATCGCAATATCAATAATTCCAATAGACGCTCAATCGTCCGAAGTTTTGGCCTTGTATTCACACAAGTCTTCGATCCGACAGCTGCCACACCGCGGCTTGCGGGCCAGGCACACGTAGCGCCCGTGGAGAATGAGCCAATGGTGTGAATCGAGAAGGTATTGTTTTGGCACAAACTTCATCAGTTTGTTTTCCACCTCGACCACGTTCTTGCCAGGGGCAATGCCGGTGCGGTTGCTGACCCGGAAAATGTGGGTGTCCACCGCCATCGTCAACTGTCGGAACGCGGTATTGAGCACCACGTTGGCGGTCTTGCGGCCTACGCCGGGCAATGCCTCCAGCTCTTCTCGTGTCTGCGGGACTTCGCCATTGTGCAGCTCGACCAGCATGCGACAGGTTTCGATCACGTTTTTGGCCTTGCTGTTATAGAGGCCGATAGTCTTGATGTACTCGGACAGACCTTCGACGCCCAAGGCATGAATGGCGGCCGGTGTGTTGGCCACCGGGTAAAGCTTCGCCGTCGCCTTGTTCACCCCGACGTCAGTCGATTGGGCGGACAGAATCACCGCAATCAACAGTTCGAAAGGCGAAGAGTAGGCGAGTTCGGTCTTGGGTTCGGGATTGTCCTCGTGAAACCGGCGGAAGATCTCCAGACGTTTTGCGGCATTCATGGGTGATGCGTTTCCTCGGGTGGGGCGGCGGAGCGAGTCCAGGCCTGTCGGGCGGCGAGCAATAGCCCCAGCAATATGAAGGCGCCGGGAGCCAGCGTCGCGAAATGCAGGCCGTCGCCGAACAGAATCAAACCTTGCCAGTGATCCGACAGGTGATGGCCGATGCTGCCCTGACCGAGCAGCTCGCGCAACACCGCCAGCACGGTCATCAGTGCGATGAACAAGCCGCACAGTTTCAGACGTCCTCGGGCTGGCAGTCGAAAGAATCCGTTGTGTTCGAATATGACGCACTGCAAACCGATCAGGCCGGCGTAAAGGCTGACCAGTTGATGCCACTGCACAGCGCTGCGTTGCAGCAGAATATCGGCGCACCCCGTCAACGTCGCGGCCAGCACCAGGCTGACCGGTAACAGGCTCTCGCCGCTCAGTCGTGCCCGCAGCGGTGCCATGCACACGCCGTACAGGCTCACCACAACAGCGAACATCACCACAATCGCCAGCGCACCGGCCACGGAGTCAGTGGCGCCGATCAACAGCACCAGCATCATCGAGTTCGACAGTGTCGCTGACGAGTTCATGGCGCGCTCCCGAGCAAGGTCGTCCGGTGATCATCGAAATAACGCAAGGCGTCATGGATCGCGTTGATGGCCGCGCGGGACGTGATGGTTGCACCAGCGATCTGGTCGAATTGCCCCTGATCCTTTTTCAAGGCCCATCCGGCATCGGTCGGTTGGCTGCCGGATTTGCCGATAAACGCCTGCAGCCAGGTGTTCGGCCAGTCGCCTATGTGCCCGCCCAGCGCCGGCGTTTCAGTTTGCTCCAGGGTTTTCACGCCGAGCAATCGGCCATTGGCATCGATGGCAATCAGCAACTCGATAGGGCCCGCATAGCCCTCGGTCCGGTTGCGCAGCAGCACCGCCACCGGTTGGCCGGCCTTGGTCGCCCGATAACCACCCAGCAACTCGCTGTGGCTCAAGTGGGTGTCGGCCAGCGCCAGAGGTTGTTCCAGAGGCTGATTGTCGTACGCATCGACTGAAAGCACGTCCAGCAGTTTGCGACTTTCGAGCTGACGCTGTTCGGCGGTGATGTGCGGCGCATTGCTGTGTTGCACGACATAAGTCAGCCCGACGCCTGCCGTCGCCAGCAGCACCAGGGTGATCAGGCTTTTTGTGCGGTTCATGGCTTCACCTGCGCCTGACGGGCAGCGGCAAAGCGTTCCAGTGTCGGCACGCAAAGGTTCATCAGCAATACCGAGAACGCCACACCATCCGGATAGCCGCCCCAGGTGCGAATCAGATAGGTCAGCAGGCCGACGCCCACGCCAAACAACAAGCGGGCGAGTGGACTTTTTGCACCGGAAACCGGTTCGGTGACGATGAAAAACGCGCCAAGCATGGTCGCGCCGCTCAGCAGATGAAACAGCGGTGAGCCATGGGAGTCGGAGCCCGAGCCGTTCCAGCTCAGCAGGCTGATGACGAACAGGCTGGCGAGCATGCCAACCGGCGCCTGCCAGCCGATTACCCGGCGCTGCAGCAGGAACAGTCCGCCGGCGAGAAACGCCAGACTCACACACTCCACACCATGACCGCCAAAACGGCCGAACGCCGGATTGCTGGCAAACAGTTCATCCATGGTCAGGCTTTTGTTGATGCTCAGACTGTCCAGCGCAGTGGCCTGAACCCAGGCGTCCGGCTGCGTGCCCAGGTTGAATACCTGGCCAAAAGCCGCCGTCAGATCCATGCCATGGGCCGGCCAATGGGTCATCGGTTGCGGGAACATCACCATCGCCAAGGCAAAACCGAGCATGGCCGGGTTGAAAGGGTTTCGGCCCACGCCGCCGTACAAATGTTTGCCCAGCAGCAAGCCTGAGCCGATCGCCGTGACCGTCAGCCACCACGGGCAGTAAGGCGGCAGGGCGATGGCCAGCAGCGTGGCACTGACCACCGCGCTGCCATCGGTCAAGGTGGCTTGCAGCGGTTGTCGGCGCAGAGAGGTCACGGCAGCTTCGACACTCAAGGCTGTGGCGACGGACAGGATCAGGTTGATCAACACCCCCCAGCCGTAAAACCAGAACAACGCCAACAACCCCGGCAATGTTGCCAGCAAAACCAGCTTCATCGCCTGTTGCAGGCGTTCGTCCCTGGTTTCAATGGATGACATGGGCTTCCACCTGCCGCTCCGCCTCTTGCAGGCGGGCGCGGGCCTTGTCGAGGACCTCGGCTGGCGTGCCGTCACGTCGTTGCAGTTTGTTCAGGTCGGCGCGCGCGTAGGCCAGTTCGGTTTTCAGCTGACGAAGCTGGTTGTCGATCGGACGTTTCTCCACACGCACCAGATCGGGAGCCGGTTGATCGCTGGCCGCTTCGGCGTCGTGCAACGCTTGTTCGGCGTCACGCAGGGCTTGTTCGAGTGCTGCAATCTGCTGCGGCGGAGCCTCTGCGGTCTGCGCCTTTTTCAGCTCGGCACGGCGCATCGCCAGCTGGATTTTCGCTCGTTTCAGATCGGCGTCTTTCACTGGGGCTGTCACGACTGGCGCAGGTGCGGCGCTACTTTCCAGTTTCACCAGGGCCTGCTCGGCGGCTTCGAATTGCTGCTGCAGCACGATCAGTTGCGACTGCTGCTCGAAGGTCGGCGGATGGCCGAAGGCTTTCAGCGATTTGTGCAATTGGGCGCGGCTCATCGCCACGTCGATCTTGGCCTTTTTCAGCGCGGCGTCGGCGGTTGCGGCTTTTTGTGCGCGCACCCGTTCCAGCGCTGCCTGCACCGGATCGAGCGTGGCGGACGCAACTTCAACCTGCGCCGCACGTTGTGCGCGAGCTTCGCGTTCGGCCTGCTTCTGCTGTTCTTCTTTTTGCAGCCGGGCATTACGCCGTTCGAAACGTTGCCGGGCGTGATCGCGCTTGGCGGTGCGCGCCTGTTGCCCTTCGAGGCTGTTGGCCAGGCCACCCACCACTGGCAGCGTTCCGATCGGCAGCGGGTGCATCTCGATGCAGTCGACCGGGCAGGGCGCCACGCACAGATCGCAACCGGTGCACTCGTCGATGATCACCGTGTGCATCAGTTTCGCCGCGCCGACGATGGCATCGATCGGGCAGGCCTGAATGCACTTGGTGCAACCGATGCATTCGGCTTCACGGATAAACGCCACTTGCGGCGGTGCGGTGCCACGGCTGATGTCCAGTTCCAGCACCGGGATTTTCAGCAGTTCGGCCAGTGCCGCGATGGTTTCGTCGCCACCCGGCGGGCACTTGTTGATCGGCTCGCCATCGGCGATGCCTTCAGCGTAGGGTTTGCATCCGGGATGGCCGCACTTGCCGCATTGGGTCTGCGGCAGCAGGGCATCGATGCGTTGAATCAGACTCATGTTTTGATCAGTCCACTGAATCCGAGAAAAGCCACCGCCATCAGTCCGGCGCCGATCAACTGGATCGGCAGGCCACGAAAGGGCAGGGGAATATCGTTGTCGGCCGTGCGTTCGCGCAAATCGCTGAACAGGCTCAACACCAGCCAGAAACCCAGGCCGGCGCCCAGGCTCAATGCTGTGGCATGAAACAGGCCCTTATCCGCTTGCGCGTTGATCAGCGTCAGCCCCAATACACCTGCATTGCCCAGCAGCAGCGGCCACAAACCGTCGAATGGCAGAGCGGGTCGCCAACGCGCCAGCAACTTCAGCAGCGGCGCGATCAGCAGGACGCTCAGCGGCAGAAACACAAACAGCCGCAGGAATTCCAGTTGCAACGGCACCAGCAGCCAATGCCAGATCGCGTAACCCGCCACACCGACAATCAGCGTCAGGCACAACGTCGCCAGCCCCAGCGCATGCACCTGTCGGCGGTCGCCCGCCAGCAGCGGATCGACGCCCAGCGGCCAGTGCAACACGAAGTTGTTGATCAGCGCAGCACTGAAGAGCGTAAGCACGAGTTCGGTCATGGTTCTGCCGGTGAGAGCGGGCGGGTGTCACTTAAGATTAGGCATTATCCGGCTGCCATGACGGGCGGGCCAGATATGAAAAATCCCACAGGCGCACGGGGTACGCCTGTGGGATCGGTCAGTGCAGAACCTTACTTGATGCGCTGACCCGGCTTGGCGCCGCTGTCCGGGCTCAGCAGGTAGATTTCTTCACCGCCGGGGCCGGCCGCCATCACCATGCCTTCGGAGATGCCGAACTTCATTTTCCGTGGCTTGAGGTTGGCAATCATCATGGTCAGACGACCGTCGAGTTTCGACGGATCCGGGTAAGCGCTCTTGATCCCGGAGAACACATTGCGTTGCTCGTCACCGATGTCCAGGGTCAGGCGCAACAGCTTGTCCGCGCCTTCCACGTGTTCGGCCTTGACGATCAGCGCCACGCGCAGGTCGACGGCGGCGAAGGTGTCGAAGTCGATTTCCGGCGACAGCGGATCCTTGGCCAGTTCGCCATTGCCGGCAGGCGCGGCGGCGCCGGTGTCGGTCTGGCTGGCGGTCAGGTCTTCTTTCGAGGCGTCGGTCATGGCTTGCACTTTTACCGGGTCGATGCGGGTCATCAACGGTTTGAATTCGTTCAACTGGTGGTTGGCCAGCAGGGTGGTGTGGTCGTTCCAGGTCAGCGGGGCGACGTTGAGGAACGCCTCGGCATCGGCGGCCAGCACCGGCAACACCGGCTTGAGGAAGATCACCAGCTGGCGGAACAGGTTGATCGCCGTGGCGCAGACCGCCTGGACTTCATCCTGCTTGCCTTCCTGCTTGTTCAGCGACCACGGCGCCTTGTCGGCGATCCACGCGTTGGCGCGGTCGGCCAAAGCCATGGTTTCGCGCATGGCACGGGCGAAGTCGCGGGCCTCATAGGCGTCGGCGATGCTCGGCGCGGCAGCCAGGAAGGCTTCGGTCAGTTCCGGCGCGGCGTTGTTGTCCACCAGCAGGCCGGCATTGCCCTTCTGGATGAAACCGGCGCAACGGCTGGCGATGTTGACGACTTTGCCGACCAGGTCGGAGTTGACCTTCTGCACGAAGTCTTCGAGGTTCAGGTCGAGGTCGTCCACGCCACGGCCCAGTTTGGCCGCATAGTAGTAGCGCAGGTATTCCGGCGACAGATGGTCCAGGTAGGTACGGGCCTTGATGAAGGTGCCACGGGACTTGGACATCTTCTGACCGTTGACGGTCAGGTAGCCGTGCACGTTGATCCCGGTCGGCTTGCGGAAACCCGCACCTTCGAGCATCGCCGGCCAGAACAGGGCGTGGAAGTTGACGATGTCCTTGCCGATGAAGTGGTACAGCTCGGCGGTGGAGTCCTTGCCCCAGAACGCGTCGAAGTCCAGACCCGGTGTGCGGTTGCACAGGTTCTTGAAGCTGGCCATGTAGCCGATCGGCGCATCCAGCCATACGTAGAAATACTTGCCCGGCTCGCCCGGGATCTCGAAACCGAAGTACGGCGCATCGCGGGAGATGTCCCACTGTTGCAGGCCAGCGTCCAGCCACTCGGCGATCTTGTTGGCCACGGCGTCCTGCAGGGTGCCGCTGCGGGTCCAGGTCTGCAGCATCTGCTGGAAGTCCGGCAGCTTGAAGAAGAAGTGCTGGGAATCCTTGAGCACCGGGGTGGCGCCGGAGATCGCCGACTTCGGATCCTTCAGGTCGGTCGGCGCGTAGGTTGCGCCGCATTTTTCGCAGTTGTCGCCGTACTGGTCTTCGGTGCCGCATTTCGGGCAGGTGCCCTTGATGAAGCGGTCGGCCAGGAACATTTTCTTTTCCGGGTCGAAATACTGGGTGATCGAACGTTGGGCGATGTGCCCGGCGTCACGCAGCTTCAGGTAGATCTGGCTCGACAGCTCACGGTTTTCTTCGGCGTGAGTGGAGTGGAAGTTGTCGAAGTCCACCAGGAACTCGGCAAAGTCGGCGCTGTGTTCGGCCTGGACATTGGCGATCAGTTGTTCCGGGGTGATGCCTTCCTTTTCCGCGCGCAGCATGATCGCCGAACCGTGGGCGTCGTCGGCGCAGACATAAATGCACTGATTGCCGCGATGCTTCTGGAAGCGCACCCACATATCGGTCTGGATGTATTCCAGCATATGGCCAAGGTGGATCGAACCGTTGGCGTAGGGCAGGGCGCTGGTGACGAGAATCTTGCGTGGTTCGGACATGTGGGGCTTCGCTACTTGATGAAACGGAGGTCGGCCACTATAAAGCGCCGGGAAAGATATTTCACCCCTGCAAATGGTTGCCGGACATGCCGCCCGGACGACAGAAGGGGTAGGATACCCGCCATCTTTTCCCAGTCTTGTTATCGGAGTTGCCCATGAGCGCCGTCACTCGCGCAGCGGTGGAAGCCGTCCTCAGCCAATACACCGACCCTTACCTGAACCAGGACCCGGTCAGCGCCGGTTGCGTGCGCAACATCGAAATCGCCGGCGACCGCGTCAACGTGCAGCTGGAAATCGGTTATGCCGCCGGTCTGTTCAAGAGCGGCTGGGCGCAATTGCTGCAACTGGCCATCGAAAACCTCGACGGCGTGGTGTCGGCCAAGGTCGAGGTCAACAGCGTGATCGCCGCGCACAAGGCCCAGGCGCAGATTCCGGGGCTGGCCAACGTCAAGAACGTGGTCGCCGTGGCGTCCGGCAAAGGCGGTGTGGGCAAGTCCACCACCGCCGCCAACCTTGCACTGGCACTGGCCCGTGAAGGCGCGAAGGTCGGGATTCTCGACGCCGATATCTACGGCCCGAGCCAGGGCATCATGTTCGGCATTCCCGAAGGCACCCGCCCACAGGTCAAGGATCAGAAGTGGTTCGTGCCGCTTCAGGCCCATGGCGTGGAAGTCATGTCGATGGCCTTCCTGACCGACGACAACACGCCGATGGTCTGGCGCGGGCCGATGGTCTCCGGTGCGCTGCTGCAACTGGTCACGCAAACCGCCTGGGGCGACCTGGACTATCTGGTGATCGACATGCCGCCAGGTACCGGCGACATCCAGCTGACCCTGGCGCAGAAAGTCCCGGTGGCTGGCGCCGTGATCGTCACTACGCCGCAGGATCTGGCGCTGCTGGACGCACGCAAGGGCGTGGAGATGTTCCGCAAGGTCAACATTCCGGTGCTGGGCGTGGTGGAAAACATGGCCGTGCACATCTGCTCGAACTGCGGACATGCCGAGCATCTGTTCGGTGAGGGCGGTGGCGAGAAACTGGCGACCCAGTTCGGCGTCGAACTGCTGGCGTCGCTGCCGCTGTCGATGCTGATCCGCGAACAGGCCGATGGCGGCAAACCGACGGTGATTGCCGAGCCGGACAGCCAGATCGCCATGGTCTATCAGGAACTGGCCCGCCACGTCGGCGCGCGGATCGTGTTGCAGGAAGCGGCGTCGCCGGCGATGCCGAACATCACCATCAGCGACGATTGATGCCTGTGGTTTAAACAAAAACGCCCCGGTGCTAAAGCACCGGGGCGTTTTTCATTCTGCGACAGAGGTCAGATGCGCAACCCGCCATCCATCTCCAGGATCCGGCCGGTGTAGTAATCGTTCTCGAAGATGTACGCCGCCGAATGGGCGATTTCTTCCGGCTTGCCCATGCGCTTGAGCGGAATGCCCGAGGTCATTTTTTCCAGCGCTTCCGGTTTCATGCCCAGGGTCATCTCGGTTTCGATGAAGCCCGGTGCGATGCCCGCCACGCGGATGCCGTAGCGCGCCAGTTCCTTGGCCCAGGTCACAGTCGCTGCCGCCACACCGGCCTTAGCGGCGGAGTAGTTGGTCTGGCCGACGTTGCCCGCGCGGGAGATCGACGAGATGTTGATGATCGCGCCGCTGTTCTTCAGCTCGACCATTTTCGCCGCCACTTCACGGGTGCAGAGGAACACGCCGGTCAGGTTGACGTCGATCACCGCCTGCCACTGGGCCAGGCTCATCTTGGTCATTTCGCCGTCCTTGACCTTGAGCAGCAGGCCGTCGCGCAGGATCCCGGCGTTGTTGATCAGGCCGTGAATCGCGCCGAAGTCCTCGGCGACCTGGGCAACCATGTGCGTCACCTGTTCTTCGTTGGCGACGTTGCACAGATAGCTGCGGGCCTCGACACCCTTGGCCTTGCAGGCGGCGACGGCGTCATCGAGTTTTTCCTGATTCAGGTCGACCAGTGCCAGCTTCGCGCCCAGGCCTGCGAAATACTCGGCCATCGAGCGGCCCAAACCTTGGCAACCGCCAGTGATAATGATTACTTTGTCGTTGAGTTGCATTCGCATGTCCCCGAGAGCAGGTCAGAGTGGTGTCCTTTAGAGAGCCTCTCGATCTGCGCCTGACATGGCCCGGCTGCACATGAGAACTGCCCCGATGGCGACCGGGACGTAATCCAGGTTGCCCGTCCGTTTTTTCGACGGATTCTAATTAAGGAGTCATAAATTGAGCGTTGAAGCGGCTAAGAATGCCCGAGAATTGCTTCTCAAGGAATACCGTGGCGTGCTGTCGACCCACTCCAAATCAATGCCCGGTTTTCCGTTTGGCTCCGTGGTTCCCTACTGCCTGGACGAACAGGGCCGGCCGCTGATCCTGATCAGCCGTATCGCCCAGCACACTCACAACCTGCAGAAAGACCCGAAATGTTCGCTGCTGGTGGGTGAGCGCGAGGCTGACGATGTGCAAGCCGTTGGTCGCCTGACCTATCTGGCCGAAGCGGAAAAACTCGAAGACACTGCCGCCATCGAAGCCGCCGCCGAGCGTTACTACCGCTATTTCCCCGATTCGCAGAATTATCACAAGGCCCACGATTTCGATTTCTGGGTGCTCAAACCGGTGCGTCATCGCTACATCGGCGGTTTCGGTGCGATCCACTGGGTCGATCACCTGACCCTGGCCAACCCGTTCGCCGGCAAGGCCGAAATCAGCATGGTCGAGCACATGAACAGCGACCACGCCAAGGCCATCGCGCATTACGTCGACCTCGCCGGGCTGCCGAAAACCGTACCGGCACAAATGGCCGGGATCGACACCGAAGGCATGCACCTGCGCATCGGTCAGGCGCTGTACTGGCTGCCGTTTCAAGCGCCTTGTCATACGCCGATACAAGTGCGCGAAGCCTTGGTTTCTCTGGCTCACGCCGAGGTCTGGCCAAAAAATGCGGTGGCCGACGCTTGAATTCACGAAAGGGCGACGTCATCTAAGGCTTACTGCAAGGCATTTCTTGCGTTGAGGAAACTTTGATGCGCCCTTTTTTGTTGCTCTTTCTGCTGTTCCCGGTGTTGGAGCTGTTCGTATTCGTCAAAGTGGCAGGTTCGATCGGATTTTTCCCGGCCCTGCTGCTGATCATTCTCGGCTCGATGTTCGGCGTATTCGTGCTGCGTATCGCCGGACTGGCTACCGCCCTGCGTGCCCGTGAAAGCCTGAACCGCGGTGAACTGCCTGCGCAGACCATGCTCGAAGGCCTGATGCTGGCCCTGGCCGGTGGCCTGCTGATCCTGCCGGGTTTCATCAGTGACGTGGCCGGTCTGATCCTGCTGTTGCCGTTCAGCCGTCGTCTGTTCGCCAACAAGATGCGCCAGCGCGCCGAAGAACAGGCCATGCGTCAGCGTGCGTTCGCCGACGACCTGCAACCTCGCGGCGGTCCTGCACCGCGTCAGCCTCTGGGCCGCGAAGGCGATGTGATCGAAGGCGAGTTCGAACACCGCGATACCAAGTAACTTCTGCACTCACACGGCACCTTCGGGTGCCGTGTTCGTTTACGGCCGTGCCCATGACGAGCCGCGATGAAAAAATTTTAGGCCTGCCCTTGTAATAAGCTTATGCGCCCTTATGTATCGGTCACCGAAAGGTTTCCGGTATTTGAACCGGACAGACTTCCGCGGTTCGCTCGACGAGCCGCAACCGGCGCAGGCCGGATTTGTTAAACCCGCCGGGACTACACCGGCCGATGAAAACCACAATTAGGAGAGATCGACAATGAAGCTTCGTCCTCTGCATGACCGCGTCGTCATCCGTCGCAGCGAAGAAGAAAAGAAAACCGCTGGCGGTATCGTCCTGCCAGGTTCGGCTGCTGAAAAAGCCAACCACGGTGAGATTCTGGCTGTAGGCCCGGGCAAGGCACTGGAAAGCGGTGAAGTGCGTGCACTGTCCGTGAAAGTGGGCGACAAGGTTGTGTTCGGTCCGTACTCCGGCAGCAACACCGTGAAAGTCGACGGCGAAGACCTGCTGGTAATGAGCGAGAACGAAATCCTCGCCGTTATCGAAGGCTGATTACCCCCGTTCATTTTCCCGCTACTACAAAGTATTTAAGGAATATCGATCATGGCTGCTAAAGAAGTTAAATTCGGCGATTCCGCCCGCAAGAAAATGCTGGTTGGCGTAAACGTCCTGGCTGACGCGGTAAAAGCGACCCTGGGCCCGAAAGGCCGTAACGTGATCCTCGAGAAGAGCTTCGGCGCTCCGACCATCACCAAGGACGGCGTTTCCGTTGCCAAGGAAATCGAGCTGGAAGACCGTTTCGAAAACATGGGCGCGCAGCTGGTCAAAGACGTTGCCTCCCGTGCCAACGATGACGCTGGTGACGGTACTACCACCGCTACCGTTCTGGCTCAGTCGATCGTCAACGAAGGCCTGAAAGCCGTCGCTGCCGGCATGAACCCGATGGACCTGAAGCGCGGTATCGACAAAGCGACCATCGCTGTCGTTGCCGAGCTGAAAAAGCTGTCCGCACCATGCACCGACACCAAAGCGATCGCTCAGGTTGGCACCATCTCCGCCAACTCCGACAACTCCATCGGCGACATCATTGCCGAAGCCATGGAAAAAGTCGGTAAAGAAGGCGTGATCACCGTTGAAGAAGGCTCGGGCCTGGAAAACGAACTGTCGGTCGTAGAAGGCATGCAGTTCGACCGTGGCTACCTGTCCCCGTACTTCGTCAACAAGCCGGAAACCATGGTTGCCGAGCTGGAAGGTGCGCTGATCCTGCTGGTCGACAAGAAGATTTCGAACATCCGTGAAATGCTGCCAGTGCTGGAAGCCGTTGCCAAAGCCGGCCGTCCACTGCTGATCGTTGCCGAAGACGTTGAAGGCGAAGCCCTGGCGACTCTGGTTGTGAACAACATGCGTGGCATCGTCAAAGTCGCAGCCGTCAAGGCTCCAGGCTTCGGCGACCGTCGCAAGGCCATGCTGCAGGACATCGCCGTTCTGACCGGCGGTACCGTTATCTCCGAAGAGATCGGCCTGAGCCTGGAAAGCACCACTCTGGAACACCTGGGCAGCGCCAAGCGCGTGACCCTGTCCAAGGAAAACACCATCATCGTTGACGGTGCTGGCGTTCAAGGCGACATCGAAGCCCGTATCGCTCAGATCCGTGCCCAGGTTGCCGAGACTTCCTCGGACTACGACCGTGAAAAACTGCAAGAGCGTCTGGCCAAGCTGTCCGGCGGCGTTGCGGTGATCAAGGTTGGCGCCGGTTCCGAAGTAGAAATGAAAGAGAAGAAAGCCCGCGTTGAAGACGCCCTGCACGCAACCCGCGCAGCCGTTGAAGAAGGCGTGGTGCCTGGCGGTGGCGTTGCGCTGATCCGTGCTCTGAACGCGATCATCAACCTGAAAGGCGACAACGCCGACCAGGACGTAGGTATCGCTGTTCTGCGTCGTGCCGTTGAAGCACCGCTGCGTCAGATCGCTGCCAACAGCGGCGACGAGCCAAGCGTTGTGGTCAACGAAGTCAAGAACGGCAAAGGTAACTTCGGTTACAACGCTGCGACTGGCGAATACGGCGACATGATCGAAATGGGCATCCTGGACCCTACCAAGGTAACCCGTTCCGCTCTGCAAGCTGCATCGTCGATCGGCGGTCTGATCCTGACCACCGAAGCCGCTGTTGCTGATGCACCGAAGAAAGAAGGTGCAGTAGGCGGCGGTATGCCGGACATGGGCGGCATGGGTGGCATGGGCGGCATGATGTAAGCCAGCCTTACCCCGAAACGAAAAACCCCGCCTGCGATGAGCAGGCGGGGTTTTTTAATGCCCGCAGTTTGAGTAATCAGGCGTTTACCGGTTGTGCCTTCATGACCGCTTCAGCTTTCACGGTCGGGCGATACAGCACCCAGTAATACGACCCCAGGCAGATCAGCCAGCAGAAAATCGCCGTCCACACGTTGTGCGAAAAAAAGTGTGCGCCCTGCATCATCCGGCTGATCGAGAACACCGAACCCAGCGCAAAGGCAAAGATGAACGCCTGACGCGCCAGTCGCGGACGACGATCCCGCAGCACGAAGAACAGCGCAAACAAGGTGAACCCCGTTGCCGCATGACCACCGGGCCAGCAGCGGCCGGGCTTGTCGGTCGGCGGGCGGTGATCCAGCAGTTTGCTGTAGGTTTCATGGCCGCCGAACTGTTCCAGACTCCACGGGCACTGCACGGCGGTCACGGCTTTCATCGGTGTCACGAATGACGTCGCCAGGCCCAGGGACAGCACCAGACAGCCCAGTTCACGTTTGTACGGTTTGATCCGGTCGATGAAAAACGCGCCGATGAAGCCGATGACGGAAAACACCGAAAACGCGATCACCACCTGCTTGGCGCGATCATGAAGGATGTTCTCCAGGAAGTAACTGTGGCGCCCGATGAAATCGCCGGCGGCAGGATCGTAGAACATCCGCGCCAGGTTCATGTCCAGGTCGGTGAGTTCCAGCAGGATCAGAAGGGCAGCCGCGACAGCGGGAATCCCCAGGCACAGCCAGAAGTTCAGCGGGCGAGGGGCAGGGCGTACAACGCTTGATGACATGACGGGTCCAGAACGGGAAAACGCCCCGGAGCATCAGTCCGGGGCGTTTCGATTAACGATCGCTGACTTGCGCGGCACCCTCCTTGGGTGCTTTCCAGCCAAGCAGCTGTTGCTTGAAGCCATAACTGGCGGTTTGGTAATACGAGATGGCGCGGCTGACCAGCGGATCGTCGCTGTTGACCCGGGACTCGCGGCTTTCGGTCAGTGCATCGTCATGCCGGCGCAAACCCTGGCGCGGGCTGAGGATCGCCAGATCCTTGCCGTCGAACAGCCCCAGATGCTGATAGTTGCCCACCACGACCCGAGGTGGCAGCGGGTTGTCCGCCAGCAGGTTGCGACCGAAGAACGTCGACTGGTAGTCCAGGTTCAGCAGCCCTAGCAGCGTCGGCGCGAGGTCGATCTGGCTGGCCAGTTGTGCGTTTTCCCGTGCTTCGATCATCTTCGGTGCATAGATGAACAGCGGGATCTGGTAGTTGGTGATCGGCAGGTCTTCCTTGCCCGCACTGCCGGCCGTGTGGTCGGCGACGAAGATGAAGATCGTGTTGTCGAACCACGGTTTCTGCCGCGCCTGCTCCAGGAACTGGCCGATGGCGTAGTCGGTGTACTTCACCGCACCATCGCGACCGTTGCCGGATTTGATATCGATGCGGTTTTCCGGGTAGGTGTACGGACGATGGTTCGAGGTGGTCATCAGTTGCAACAGGAAAGGCTGCTGCTTGGCGTAGTCGGCGTCCGCCAGTTTCAGGGTCTGCTTGTACAGATCCTCGTCGGCCATGCCCCAGGCATTCTTGAAGTGGATTTCCGACTCGTCGACGCTGCTCTGGTCGACAACGCGATAGCCGTTGCCACTGAAGAACGCGTTCATGTTGTCGAAGTAGCCACGACCACCGTAGACGAACACGCTGTCATAGCCGACCGCGCTCAGTTGCTGACCGAGGCTGGCAAAACCGCTTTCGCGACCGATGCGCTTGACGATCGAACGGCCCGGCGTCGGTGGAATGGCCAAAGTGATGGCTTCCAGACCCCGGTCGGTGCGGGTGCCGGTGGCGTAGAAATTGTTGAAGTACAGGCTCTGCTTGCGCAACGCGTCGAGGTTCGGCGTCAGGTTGCGGCCATCACCATTGCTGCCCAGGTATTTGGCGCTGAGGCTTTCGATGGTCACCAGTACGATGTTCGGTTTGCGGGTGACACCCGGGTTATCGATATCGCGACGGATGTCCTGCGGATCCTGACCGACGAAGCGGGCATTGGGCTCGTTCAGTTCGGCACGCATCTGAGCGGCGACTTTGTCCGCTGGCAGGCTCTTGTAGAACTGGCTGTAATCCAGCTCGTTGTTACGGAATGCGGCGAAGAACTGATACGGGCCGTTGCTCGCCAGTTCGTTCTGATAGGCGTTGCCGCCCTGGGCGCGCGGTGCGTCCTGGCTGATCAGTTGCAGACTCAGACCCGCGACCACCAGCAAGGCCAAGGCATTGAGCAGGCGTCCGCGCAATGGCGGCAGCGGGGCATCCAGCGCCGCGTTGAACGGTTTGCGCAGGGCGAAACTCAACGCAATGGCCAGCACCGCCAGGATGCTCAGCAACTTGCCGATCGGGTAGGACTCCAGCACGTTGTTCAGCACTTCGTCGGAATACACCAGATAATCGACGGCGATGAAATTGAAGCGCACCCCGAACTCGTCCCAGAACAACCACTCGGCCACCGCCGTGAACAGCATGGCGTAAAGGCTGACCGTCAGCAGTCCCTGCAGGAACCAGCGGTGACCGCGCCGCCGCCACAGGCCCGGCGGGCACAACAGCAGATACAGGCCCATCGGCAGGGCCGCGTAGGCGAGAAAGCCCAGGTCGTAGACCAGGCCGACGCCGAACACGGACAACGCACCGCCACCGGCCTCATCCAGATGAGTCAGCAGCAGTACGGTGCGGGTGAGGAGAAACACGACCAGCCAGGCGCCGGTGACCAACAACAGATAGCGCATAGGCGCTGTCTTGAAGAAACCCATTGTTTTCTTTTCCTTTTATCAATGGCGCGAGAGTTTCGCGGCGCCACTGTAGTCAGGTTGTGAATCGATAGTGAAAACTTTGTTAAAGATTTATTTCTTCCGGGCAATTTCATCCGCCGGGGCACCAGCGCTGGCCCTGAGCCGAAACAGGCCTTAAGCTGCGCGGGCCATGACGGCCGTTACTGTGTACGGAAGAGGTGCCCATGCGAATTCTATTGGTCGAAGACAACCGCGATATCCTGGCCAACCTGGCCGATTACCTGGGCCTGAAAGGCTATACCGTCGATTGCGCCCAGGACGGTCTGTCGGGCCTGCATCTGGCCGCCACCGAGCACTATGACCTGATCGTGCTCGACATCATGTTGCCGGGCATCGATGGCTACACCCTGTGCAAACGCCTGCGCGAAGACGCCCGTCGCGACACGCCGGTGATCATGCTCACCGCCCGCGATCAGCTCGATGACCGTTTGCAGGGCTTCAAGTCAGGGGCTGACGATTATCTGGTCAAGCCCTTCGCACTGTCGGAACTGGCTGCGCGAATCGAAGCCGTGATGCGCCGCACCCAGGGCGGCGGTCGTCGTTCCTTGCAGGTCGGCGACCTGAGCTACGACCTCGACACGCTGGAGGTGACCCGCGAAGGCAAGCTGCTCAAGCTCAACCCAGTGGGCCTGAAACTGCTCGCGGTTCTGATGCAGAAGAGCCCCCACGTCCTGCGTCGGGAAATTCTCGAAGAAGCCCTGTGGGGCGACGATTGCCCGGACAGCGACAGCCTGCGCAGCCATGTCCACCAATTGCGTCAGGTGATCGACAAACCGTTCGCCAAACCACTGCTGCACACCGTGCACGGCGTGGGTTATCGCTTGGCCGAGGGCCGCGATGGAGTTTAAGCAAAGCCTTGCCCAGCGGATCATCATCGCTTTTGCGCTGATGAGCGCACTGGTGGCAGGGGCCTTCGCCATGGGCATCGTTGCGACCGTGCACTTGGTGGAAGAGAAACTGATTTCTGCCGGACTGGGCGGCGACTTGCAGCGCCTGTTGCTGATGGACAACGTTTCGGACTGGAGCCATCGGCCGGAGCCGGACCAGTTGTTCTATTTCAGCGGCGGCCCGGGGGACTTCGAGTTGCCCAAGGATCTGCGGCATCTGGATTCGGGATTCCACGAAGTCTTCCGCGAGCAGCTGTCGTATCACGCGATGGTCGAAATCGTCGACGGCCGGCGCTATGTGCTGCTGCAGGATCAAAGCGATTTCGAAGAGCGCGAGCGCGTGCTGTTTGCCGTGGTGCTGGTGGGCTTCGTGCTCAGTCTGGCGTTGGCGGTTTTCCTCGGCTGGGTGTTGGCGCGCAAGGTGATGGCGCCGGTGGTCCGGCTGGCGCGTCAGGTGCGTCATCGCGACCAGTTGCTGGGTCTGGCACCGCCACTGGCGCCGGACTACGCCGCTGACGAAGTGGGTGAACTGGCGGTGGCCTTCGATGCGACGCTCGGGCGTTTGCGTCAGGCGTTGACCCGTGAGCGGTTGTTCACCAGTGACGTCAGCCACGAATTGCGCACACCGCTGATGGTACTGGCCACCTCCTGTGAACTGCTGCTGGAGAACCCGGGCATCGATCAGCGCGGCCGCGCCCAGGTCGAGCGTATTGCCCGTGCCAGCGAAGAAATGCGCGAACTGGTGCAGACCTTCCTGATGCTGGCCCGTGCTCAGCGCGAAGATGCGGGGGCAGCGCCTCGGCACAGTCTGGGTCAGGTGGCGGACAATCTGCTGGGCGTGTGGCGCGAGCCGATCGAATCCAAGGGGCTGAAGCTGATTTTCGAGCCGGGCAACCCGCCGGACACCCGTTACAACGCCACATTGCTCAATGCCGTGATGGGTAACCTGCTGCGTAATGCCCTGCACTACACCGAGCAGGGGTTCATTCGGCTGACGCTCAACGACAACGGCTTCGTGGTCGAGGACTCGGGTGTAGGCATTCCCGAGGAAAAGCGCGAGGAAATGTTCAAACCGTTCGTGCGCGGCAACGAAAAACGCGGAGAAGGCCTTGGACTGGGGTTGTCATTGGTGCAGCGCATCTGTGAAAACCAGGGCTGGAGCGTCACTTTGAGTACGATGGAACCCAATGGCTGCCGTTTCGAGGTAGATCTGGGCAAACAAGAATCCCTCCCAAATGGCACAAAAAAGCTGCCAACCTGAACAAAACCTGTATAACCTTGAAATAGTTCGTGGGTTTACGCGACGTTTTTTTCACAAAGGGATGACCTGACGCTGACACGCCCCTGCATAAGGTGGGGATATCAGCAATTCAGGAGTCCCGATGATGGCCGGCCCGATCAAACTCGATTTTTCCGAGAAGTACGACGACAACCATGCGCAGAAGTATCTGCGCAAGCACCAGGATGGTCTGGGGCGTCGTTTGTCCAACTGGCGTGATCAGCAGTTGGCCCGCAAGGCGCTGACACTGGTTGGCGAACCGGGACTGGTGCTGGATCTGCCGTGCGGTGCCGGACGTTTCTGGCCGTTGCTGGCAGAAAAGCCCAATCGGGTAATCATCGGGGCAGACAATTCCGAGTCGATGATCAAGACGGCGATGCAGGCCCAGCCGGCGGATGTGGTGAAGCGGGTACAACCCTTGCACACCTCGGCGTTCGATATCGCGCTGCCTGACAACTCCGTGGACAGCATTTTCTGCATGCGTCTGCTGCATCACATCGGCGAGGCCGAGCATCGGCGGACGATTTTGCGCGAGTTCGAACGCGTTACCCGGGACAGTGTGATCGTTTCGTTGTGGGTAGACGGCAATTTCAAGGCCTGGAAACGCAAGCGCGCCGAGAAGCGCCGCGGCCAGGAAGGTTATCAGAACCGGTTTGTGTTACCGGCCGCTACGGTCGAAAAGGAATTCGAAGAGGCAGGATTCAGGATCCAGGAACAACTGGACTTCATTCCGCTCTATGCCATGTGGCGAGTTTACGTATTACGCAAGAGGTAAGAGGATGGCAGTGCAATTTGCAGCAGAAACGGGAGTCGCACCCCAGGATCGCTTTGACTACTACTGGAACCAGCGCGGTGAGTGGGTGGAAGAACCCAACGTGCGTCGTGGTGGCGAAAGTGGCGTGCAGCGGGTGGTGGGGCGCGATGGTCAACTGCTGTATGCCAAACGCCAGACAGGACATATCTATCGCAGCTGGTTGCATCCGTTCGGGCGGCCGACCGTATTGCGTGAACTGGATGCGCTGACCGGCGTAGCCAGACTTGGCGTCCGGGTGCCGGAAATCGTTTTTTGCGGGGCCCAGCCTGATCCGCAGCACAAGTGGCGGGCCTTGCTGGTTACCAAGTCGCTGGACGGTTTTCAGGAACTTGAACAGTGGGAAGCGGCAGGTGGCCGCGAGCAGTACGGCGAAGCCGTGTATGAACGCGTGCTCAAGGACCTCGCCGAAAACCTGGCCCGCATGCACAAGGGCCGTTGGCAGCACAGCTGCATTTACATCAAGCACGTCTTTGTCCGCGTTACCGGCGAAGGCGACTCGGCCAAGGTCGAAGTGGCCCTGATCGATCTGGAAAAATGCCGTCAGCGCCTGACCGCTTATCGTGCGGCCTCCCATGACATGAAACAATTGCGCCGCCACTCGTCGTTCAGCCCTACGGACTGGAAGAAACTCGTCTATTTTTATGAGACGGCGTTTGGCAGCGCTATCAAGGGTTTATAGCGATGAAACTAGAAATTGCGCGAGGTTTGTTTCTGGTAGGAGCCTTGGCAGTTGCATCTTTGGCGGTGGCGGCCTGGGAACAGCCACGCATGCAAGTGATCGGGGCATCGAACAGCGATGCCCATTGTCCGATGCCGCGGGTAGCGAAAGCTTCCGTGGCAACCAAACCCGACCATGATTTGCTGCTGTTCATGTTCGGGCTTTCTCAAGGGATGAGGCCGCAGAGTTGAATCGATTGAAGAGTGCCAAAGGCCTCGCAGATGCGAGGCCTTTTTTGTGCGCGTGTGAAAACGGCGGTTACGGCGCGGGGGCGGGATCGGGTTTGGCCAGCACGGTGTAGACACAGGGCAGGACGAACAGCGTAAACAAGGTCCCGATCGACATCCCGGTGGCAATCACCGTGCCGATATCAAAACGGCTCACGGCGCCCGCGCCACTGGCGATGATCAACGGCACCATGCCGAATACCATGGCTGCGGTGGTCATCAGCACCGGCCGCAAGCGAATCGCCGCCGCCTCTTCAACCGCCTCGCGGGCCGTCAGGCCTTTTTCCTTGCGCAACTGGTTGGCGAATTCGACGATCAGGATCCCGTGCTTGCTGATCAGACCAATCAGCGTCACCAGTCCGACCTGGGTGTAGATGTTCATGCTCGACCAGCCGAGGAATAGCGGAATCAGCGCCCCGCAAATCGACAACGGTACGGTCACCAGAATCACCAGCGGGTCGCGGAAGCTCTCGAACTGCGCCGCCAGCACCAGGAAAATGATTGCCAGTGCCAGAGCGAAAGTTACCCACAGCGCACTGCCTTCCTGGACGAATTGCCGTGAGGCACCGCCGTAATCGAAGGCAAAACCCGCAGGTGCTTCTTCCCGGGCGATCTGCACCACGCTGTCGATGGCTTCGCCCATGCTGACCAGCGGGAATCCGGACAGCTTCGCCGCGTTGAGTTGCTGAAACTGGTTGAGCTGTCGCGGGCGTGCCCGGTCAGTCACGGTGATCAGGGTCGAGAGTGGCAACAACTCGCCCTGGGTGTTTTTTACGTAATAGTTGTTCAACCAGTCCGGGTTGTCGCGATAGGCCCGTTCAACCTGGGCGATTACCTTGTAGCTGCGGCCTTCGATGGTGAACCGGTTGATCTCCGCTTCGCCCAGCAAGGTCGCGAGGGTGCCGCCCAGATCCTGCATCGACACGCCCATCTGCGCCGCTTTCGCGCGGTCGATATCGACCACCACTTCCGGTTTGTCGAAGGCCAGGTCCAGGTCGACGAAGGCGAACTTGCCCGACTCCATCGCGCGCTTCTTGATCCGGTCGGCCACCTGCAGCAACAGCTCGTAGTCATTGGCCGTGTTGATCACGAATTCGAACGGCAGGCCCTCGCCAGTGCCGGGCAGGGAGGGCAGGTTGAAGCCGAAGATCTGCAGCCCCGGGATGCTGCCGAGCTTGCCTTGCACCTCGGGAAGAATCTGCATCTGGGTGCGGCTGCGTTCGTTCCACGGCTTGAGCAGGAAACCGCCGATGCCGCTCTGCACACCGTTGTAGCCGTTGATCTGGAACGAGGAGTAGTACTCCGGGAATTCCTTGAAGATCTTCACGAATTCTTCGGTGTAGGTGTTCAGGTAATCGAGGTTGGTCGGTTGCGGCGCGTTGGCCATCATGAAAATGATGCCCTGGTCTTCGTCCGGCGCCAGTTCGGATTTGGTGAACTTGAGCAGCACCGGAATCAGGCACAGCACGATCACCGCAAACACCAGCACCACCGGCCGGGTGTTGAGCGTGCCGTGGAGCATGCTCTGGTAGCGTCGCTTGAGGTTTTCGAAGATCCGGTCGAGGCGATGGGCGAGCCCGCTGGGGTTTTCCTCGTGACGCAACAGCAGGGCGCACATCATCGGCGACAGCGTCAGGGCGACGATGCCGGAAATCACCACGGCCCCGGCGAGCGTCAGCGCGAACTCCTTGAAGAGCGCCCCGGTCAACCCGGTCAGAAAACCGATCGGCGCATACACCGCCGCCAGGGTGATGGTCATCGACACCACCGGCATCGCGATTTCCCGGGCGCCTTCGAGGGCGGCCTCCAGCGGGGTCTTGCCTTCCTCGATATGCCGGTGGATGTTTTCCACCACGACGATGGCATCGTCCACCACCAGACCGATGGCCAGTACCATCGCCAGCAGGGTCAGCAGGTTGATCGAGTAACCCATCATCTGCATGAAGAACATCACGCCGATCATCGACAGCGGAATGGTCACTACCGGGATCACCACCGAACGCAGGGCGCCGAGAAACAGGAACACCACCACAATCACGATCAGCACCGCTTCGAACAGGGTTTTCACCACTTCGTCGATGGAGGCCTGGATGAACAGCGTGGCGTCGTAGGCGATTTCGCTCTTGAGGTTGGGCGGCAACTGGGCTTCCAGCTCCGGCATGATCTTGCGCACTTCCTTGATCACGTCGAGCGGGTTGGCGCCGGGGGTGGCCTTGATCCCGATGTACACCGAGGGTGTGCCACCGAAGGAACTGATGGAGTTGTAGTTCTCCGCGCCCATTTCCACACGCGCCACATCGCTCAGCAGCACGCGGCTGTCGCCACTGACCTTGAGTGGGATCTTGCCGAAGGCCTCGGCGGACTTCAGTTCGGTGTTGGCGTTGATGCTGGTGACCACGTATTCGCCTTTCACTTCGCCGGCAGCGGAGAGGAAGTTGTACTGGCGCACGGCATTGCTCACGTCGCTGGCGCTGAGGCCGAAACCGGCGAGCTTCACCGGGTCGATCCACAGGCGCATGGCGAACACCTGGTTACCCAGAATCTCGGCTTCGGCCATGCCTGGCAGCGTCGCCAGTTTTGGCTGGATCACCCGCGACAGGTAGTCCGTGATCTGCGGGTTGCTCAATTCCTTGCTGAAGAAGCTGATGTACATCAGCGCCGAGGCATCGGCGGATTCCTTGCTCAGCACCGGGTCTTCGGCATCCTGCGGCAGTTTGTTCTTCACCTCGTTGGCTTTGGCCAGCAGTTCGGTGAACAGTCGGTCGCTGTTGGAACCGATGCGTGCGTAGATCGAAATCACCGAGAAGTTCTGGCGACTGACCGAGGTCATGTAGTCGATACCCTCGGCACTCGCCAGGCTCTGTTGCATCGGCTGGGTGATGTAGCCCTGGATGGTTTCGGCGTTGGCCCCGGGATAAGCGGTAGTCACCGTGATCAGGGCGTTTTCCATCTGCGGATACTGGCGCAACGGCAGCTTGCTCCAGGCCTGGAAGCCCAGCAGCACAATCAGCAGGCTGACCACGGTGGCGAGCACCGGGCGGCGAATGAACGGATCGGTAAAGGCCATGAGGATTCCTTGATCAGTCGGCGCGGCGCGGACTGTTCTGCTCGCCGAGGGTCTTGTCTTCGCTGATGGCGATGTGGGCGCCGTTGTCCAGTTTGATCTGGCCGGCCGTCACCACTTGCTCGCCGCTCTGCACGCCCTTGTTGATCATCACCAGGCCCTCGCGGCGCTCACCGGTTTCAATGAACCGGCGCTCGGCGATCAGCACCGGCTGGCCCTTGTCGTCTTTTTCGACGCTGCCGTCCTCGGCCTTCTTCTGCCCGACCACGTAGATCGAGTTGCCATAAAGGGTGTAGGTAATCGCGCTTTCTGGTACGACGATGTGTTTCTGCGGATCCGGCAGCAGCACTTCAAGGCTGGCGAACATGCCCGGCAGCAACTTGCCATCGGGGTTGGCCAGCGTCGCGCGAACCAGAATGTTGCGGGTGGTGCTTTCGACAATCGGGTTGATCGCGCTGATGGCGCCGGGAAAATTCTGGCCGGGATACGCGGCTACCGAAATCTGCACCGGTTGGCCGATGGCCAGTTTCGGCACTGATTGTTCGGGCACATAGAAGTCGGCGTAGAGGCTGCTCAGATCCTGCAGGGTGGCGATTTTCGTGCCGCTGGCGAGGTAGTCGCCGACGTCCACCTGACGAATGCCGATGGTGCCGCTGAACGGTGCGACGATACGTTTTTTCGCCAGCGACGCATTGAGCTGATTGACCGTGGCGCGGTTCTTTTGCAACACCGCCGAGAGCCGGTCGAATTCGCCCTTGGAAATCGCGCTGCTGCCCACCAGCTGGCTGCCGCGGCCGAAGTCCAGTTGCGCCAGGCCGAGGTCGGCCTTGGCGGTTTCCAGCAAGGCGGATTCGACGGCGCTGTCGAGTTGCAGCAACGGTTGCCCGGCCTTGACCTTCTGGCCTGATTCGAACTTCAGCTCGGTGACGGTACCGGCGACTTCCAGGCTCAGCTCGACACCTTGCAGCGCCTTGAGCGTACCGACGGTGGGCAGGCGCATCTGCCACGGGCGCTCGGCGGCTGTGGCCACGGCGACACTGATCGGCGGTTTCGGTTTGGCAAAGCCCTGGATCATCGTGTAGATCGAGAAGGCCTTGTAACCGGCGAGAAGCAGAACGATCAGCAGTACAACACCCAACATGATCAGCATGCGGCGACGCAGCATATTCCAGTTCCTTGGAGAAAATCAGGCGAGACAGGCGGGAACATTACCCCGACTCCGGCAGGGATTCCAACTGCCAGTTTTTACAGGGTAGGAGGGGATGAGGTGGAGGAGGGGAGCACCGCCGACCGGACGGTCGGCGGCGGTTTTCAGGCCATCAGGTGCAGATGGTTGTCCCAGAGCCCTGCGGGCAGATCCAGCGGTTTGGCCAGCAGTTCATCCTGGCGGCAATCGTAGTAGCGGCAACGTCCTTGCCCCGACGTCACGACAAAGCCGTCCTTCACCGCACCGACGCCGGCGCAGTCGGGCAGCGGTGCATCGAGGCGCACTTCGCCGCTGTCCAGATCCCAGATGAAGAAGCGGTTGCCACGCGGTGCGGTCAGTGCCACCAGACGCAGTTCGCTGTGCACGGCGACGCTGGCGGTGTAGTGCCCCATCGACTGCAACTGATGCTCCGGCACCGGGAACGCCACGAACGGCTGGCCCGGACGCTTGATCGCCAGCAGCTCGGAACGCTCCTGGGAAGGTCCCATGAATTGCTGGCCGGCGACGATGGTGCCATCGCTGGCGATGCCCAGGTGGCGCACGCTGTTCATCTGCTGGGCGAGGGTTTCCTTGCTCAGCAGGGTGCCGTCGCGTTGCATCAGCACCAGGCTTGGCTCCATGGCGTCGAGGTTCATGTCGACCCGGCTTTCGGCCTCGGTGCGGATCCCGCCGTTGGCCACTACCAGGGTTTCGCCGTCGGGCATCCATGACACTTGATGCGGGCCGAGACCGTGGGTGGAAATCTCGCCGCTGTGCACCAGCCGTTCACCCTCGAACTTGTACACCCCGAGCAGGCCACGGCCCGGATCGGTGGTGTCGTTCTCGGTGGCGTACAGGTAGTCGCCGCTGTGATGGATTACCGCGTGGCCGTAGAAGTGCCGGTTCGGCTGCGAGGTCACGGTCTGCAGCAACGCACCGTCGCGCAGGTCGATCAGGTAGCTCTCGGTGCCCGGACGCCGGGCGACGAACAGCGCGATCGGCAGCGTCGGGTGATTGATGATGTCGTGGCAGCGCTGACCCACTTCGGTGGCGAACACCCGGGTGCCGTCCAGCCGATAACCGACGGCGTAGTGCTTGCCGTCGGTGTCGTCCCGCGCCGACAGCAGCAGCGGGCTCTGATCCTTGCGCTTGAACAGCGTCCAGCCGCCCAGTGTCACTGCTCCCAGCAGCAAACTACCTAAAGTCAGAGCCTGGCGTCGCAGCATGGCAGATGCCCTCATCAGTCACCGTCGTTGGCGTTGAAGCCCAGTTGGATGCCCAGCGCCTTGGCCAGTTCGCCTTCGTGCAGGCGATGGACGACGTTGAGGCTGTCGTAGATGTCGTTGAGCTGCTGGCGACCGGCGTCGTCTTCGAGCATTTCGGTCAGCGAGCGCTGAGTGCTGCCGAACAGTTTGAGCGAGGCTGCGTATGCCGCGTCGATCTTGTCCGCCAGCGGTTTCTGTTCGGCCGGCAGCAAGCCACGGAGGCCTTTGTTGTCGACGCCTTCCCACACGGTCTTGGCGGCGGCGAGGCTGGCTTCCATCGCCGTCAGCGACGACTGGCTGCGCCATGCATCGGCCTGGAACGGTTGCGGCACGCCTTTGCTCTGACGGCCCATCGGGGTGCCGAGCTTTTTCTTCAGGGTGTCGAGGGCGGTGACCTGTACCCGCAGCAGATCGGCGATCGCTTCGTGGGAATCGGCGTAGCGCTGGTTGGGGAACTTGCTCATCTGCGCGAGCATGCCGTCGGTGTTGTTCCAGTTGCTCAGAATCTCTTCGGCCAGTTGTTTCTGGCGTTCGCCGATGGCTACCAGCAACGGGCAGTATTTGGCTTTCTGTTCGTCGTTGGCCACGTCAGGCTTGGCGTCGAACAGGATGTATTCGTAGGCCGACAGGCCTTGCACCACAACGCTGGACTTGGCCAAGGCAGCGGCATCGATTTGCGGCTGGGCGGTGACCAGTTGCTCGACCTGACGGCCGACGAGGTTTTTCTTGTCCGGCCAGAACTGCACCTGCCACGAACGGTTGCCCTCGGACAGCGGGCCGATCAGCAGCGGTTGCAGTTCGGCCCAGGCTTTCTGTGCGTGCAGAAAGTCGGCGCGGGCGGTCTCCAGGTTTTCCTTGCCCTGGCAGTAGGCGAGGGCGCTGACGGCCAGTTGCCGGTCAGCTTCGACCCAGCGGGTGTAGGTCGGCAGGATCACCGATTTGGCGATGGCCGCCGAGGTGACGGCTTGCGGATCCTGCGGTGAGCAGGCGCCGAGGGCCAGTGCGGCAAGGCTGGTGAACAACAGCTTGGGACGGAACATGTCGGGCTCCCGATTCTTTTAAGTGTTTAAAGTGAATTCAAGAACGCCAGCAGCGCGGCACGCTGCTCGGCATTGAAAGACAAAACCTGTTGCTGCGCCGCCCGGGCTTCGCCGCCATGCCAGAGCACGGCTTCGAGCAGGTTGCGGGCGCGGCCGTCGTGCAGGAACTGTGTGTGACCGCTGACCGCCTGCGTCAGGCCGATGCCCCACAACGGCGGCGTGCGCCAGTCGCGGCCGCTGGCCTGGAATTCGCTGCGGTTGTCGGCCAGGCCTTCGCCCATGTCGTGCAGCAGCAGATCGCTGTACGGGCGAATCACTTGATTGGCCAGTTCAGGTTCGGCCGCGTTGGCGGCGGTGGTGTATTTCGGCGTGTGACAGGACTGGCACCCCGCCTGGAAAAACAGATTCTTGCCGGCCAGCACCTGAGCATCGTTGACGCCCCGGCGAGCGGGAACGGCGAGGTTGCGGGTGTAGAACAGCACCAGGCGCAGGATGTTGTCGCTGACTTCAGGTTCGCCGTCCGGGCCATTGCCATTGGGCGCCTGTTTGCAGGCGATTTGCGCGTCGGTGCAGTCATCAAACGGTCTCAGGCTCGTGGTGAGGCCCATATCACCAGAAAACGCGTGAACATTTTGTTGATTGAGGTTCGGTTGTCCGGCTTTCCAGCCAAATCGGCCCATCACGGTCTTTTGCTGCGCGTCATCCCAGACCCGGTTGGGCCGGCCGTTGATGCCGTTGTTCTCTTTGGCTTGCGCGGTGGCGTTGGCGAGGATGGCTGCTTCGGGGATTGCTTCGAGCAGACCCAGGCCGATCATCGGTGGCGCAACCCGGGCGGAGAAGCGTGTGTCCGGGTGCATCGGGCCGTAGCCGAGCTGAGAGAACTGCAACACCGGTTTGCGCAACTCGACTTCGGTGCCGTCCTTGAAGCGTACCGGCACCGGTGTGTAGTCGACCCGCACCTTGCCTTCCGGCGCGACGCCAGGCACGGCCATGTCCTGGAACTGTCCGCCGTAGACCGGCTCCGGCACCACACCGACCTGCTCGATCAATCTGGCGTACTGCGGCGCATCGGGAATCGACAGACGCACCAGCATCGATACGGCGTTCGGCGCATCCGGGGGCGGCGGATGTCCGCGACCGTCCTTGATGTGGCAACCCTGGCAGGCGTTGGTATTGAACAACGGGCCGAGACCATCGCGGGCGGTGGTGGTCGACGGCGCGATCACCCAGGGGCTGCGAAAGAAACTGTTGCCGACGCTGAAGTCCACCCGACGCGAAGGTGGCAGGTTGGCCGAGGGCAGGGAAAATGAATTCTGATCGGTCTTGCGCACGGTCGCGGCACCGCCGGAGCGGGCTTCGCCGGGCTCGGCCTTGGTGAAACGCGGGGCGTCATCGCAGGCACTCAGGCCAAGGGCCAGAAACAGTGCGGACAAGCGAAGAGGCAACGACGGCATCAGACTTCCTGCGGACGGGCAAAAATAAAGGCGCAAAGTCTAACAGGGCGAGGGGGTTTGAATAAGAGGAATTATCGTTTGCTTGATACAAGTCAGGCCGGCTGAAACGAACAAGGCGACCCGAAGGTCGCCTTGTTCAGTCAGACAGCGATGATCAGAACTCGTGATCGGCGTTGTCCGGGTTCAGGTCGCTGATGCCCAGTTTGCCGGCAGCCGCTTCGATCGAACCGGTCTGCTTGACCAGCGAGGCGATGGCGTCACGGACGATCTGGTTACCGGCGGTGTTGCCGGCAGCGATCAACTGGTCGTAGTGCTCACCCTTGTTGGCGTGATCGACCATGACCTGGATCTTGGCTTCGGTAGCGGCCAGATCGTTTTTCAGGGCGGTGTCGGCAGCCGGGTCAACCTTGGCCACCAGCGACGACAGGCTCGCGCCAGTCATCTTGGTGCCGTCGACGCGGGTGTACTCGCCCAGGTAAACGTTACGAATGCCTTTGGCATCGTAGAAGTGCGAGTTGTGGGTGTTGTCGCTGAAGCAGTCCTGTTCGTCTTCCGGGGAGTTCGCTTCCAGGGATACCTTCATGCGCTCGCCGGCCAGCTCGCCCAGGGACAGGCTGCCCATGCCGAACAGCATTTTGCGCAGGCCGCTTTCAGCCGGTTCGGCTTCCAGGGTGGCGCGATAGTTGTCGGCCACGTTCGGCTTCCAGTTGCCGACCATTTCTTCCAGGTCGCTGACCAGCAGTTGGGTCACGGCTTTCAGGTAGGCACGGCGACGATCGTTGTGACCGCCGGTGGCGCCGGCGCCTTCCAGGTAGTCCGACGCCGGACGGTTGCCGGCGCCAGGGCCGGTGCCGTTCAGGTCCTGGCCCCAGAGCAGGAATTCGATGGCGTGGTAGCCGGTGGCAACGTTGGCTTCGGAACCGCCCAGCTCGTTCAGGCTGGCGAGTTTTTCCGGCGTGATGTCCTTGACGTCGACCTTGTCTTCGCCGACCTGTACTTCGGTGTTGGCGATGATGTTGGCGGTGGCGCCCGGGTTGCCCAGTGCGTGTTCGTAGGATTTGTCGACGTAGTCGATCAGGCCTTCGTCCAGCGGCCAGGAGTTAACCTGACCTTCCCAATCGTCGATGATGGTGTTGCCGAAGCGGAACACTTCGCTCTGCAGGTAAGGAACGCGGGCGGCGATCCAGGCTTCACGGGCGGCTTTCAGCGTGTCGGCGTTCGGCTTCGCAAGGAAGGCGTCGATAGTGGTCTGCAGGGTTTTCGCGGTGGATTCGGCATCGCTGTAGACGGCGAAGACCATGTCGGCGTAGTGCGCGACCACAGCCTTGGCAGCGGCTTCGTCGACTTTACCGGCAGCGGCAGGCGTCGCCGGTGCGGCGGTGCTGGCGGCTGGCGTCGGCGCAGCCGGAGCGGCGGCCTTGTCTTTACCTTCGCCGCAACCGGCGAGGGAAATGGCGATGGCCAGCAGACTGGCGGTAGCCAGAGGCATACGAATCATGGCGAACATCCTGCTTCGGTAATTGAGTGGACAGGCGCGGGGGTGCGCAAAAGCTGCGACATAATGCAAATCTTTCGCATTATGTGTAAAGGGTTGTAGCTGGAAATATTTCCTGTTTGCGCAGGGGTTGCGCTGGATCAACGGCGTGGGTTCTTCCCGGTATCGGTGGCGGGGAGTCCAGTGCCGGAGGTTTCAGAGAATCGCGGCGTTGCTGCGTTGCGCCTGCTTGAGATACACGCTCAGTTCCCGTGCCGGCAGCGGCTTGCTGTAGTGATAGCCCTGACCTTCATGGCAGCCTTCGGAAATGATGTAGGTCTCCTGCTCGGCGGTTTCCACGCCTTCGGCGATCACCTGCATGCCCAGGCTCTTGCCCAGTTGAATGATGGCGCGAACGATGGTCGCGTCATCGTCGTCATCCAGCAGGTCCTGGACGAAGCTCTTGTCGATCTTGATCTTGTCCAGCGGCAGACTCTTGAGATAACTCAGCGAGGAGTAGCCGGTTCCGAAGTCGTCGATGGCGATCAGTGCGCCGGAACGGCGCAGGCTCAGCAAGTGCTGGGCGGCGGTGCTGATGTCTTCCATCAGGCCGGTTTCGGTGACTTCCAGTTCCAGGCTGCGCGGTGGCAGGCGGTACATCTGCAACAGATTGTTGACCACTCTCGGCAGCTCGGCGTGGTGCAGTTGCACGGTGGACAGGTTGACTGCCATGCGCAGGTCGACGAAACCCTGATCGTGCCATTCACGCAGTTGCTTGCAGGCCTGATCCAGCACCCATTCGCCGATGGCGATGATCGTGCCGTTCTGTTCGGCCAGCGGGATGAACAGGTCCGGCGGCACCAGTCCGTGCTCCGGGTGCTGCCAGCGAATCAGCGCCTCGACGCCGACCACACGGTGATCGCGGTAGCTGATCTGTGGTTGATAGACGAGGTAGAACTGATCCCGCAGCAGGGCATCGCGCAGGTCTTTTTCCAGCTCGCGACGGCGGCGCATCTCGCTGTCGACGCTGGCGATATAGAACTGATAGCGGTTGCGCGAGCGGGTTTTGGCCAGGGTCATGGTCTGCTCGGCTTTCTGCAACAGCTTCTCGGTGCTGTCGCCATCCTCCGGAAACAGGGTGATGCCGATGGTGGCGCGCAGGCGGATTTCCTGATGATCGAGGGCGAACGGGGCTTCCAGGTCGTCAAGGATGCTTTGTGCCAGTTCCGCTGCTTCGTAAGGCTGTTCGATGTCGGCCTGCACCAGGGCGAACTGGTCGCCACCCAGGCGGGCGAGGGCGCCGAGGCGGCCGCTGTGGGCACGCAGGCGATCCGCCAGGGCCAGCAGCAACTGGTCGCCGGTCTGGTAGCTGAATTGTTCGTTGATGCCTTTGAAGTCATCCAGCCCGACGCATAACACCGCCACGCGGCGTTGCAGCTTGCCGGCATCCACCAGAATCTTGTCCAGTTGCTGCTGCAACTGCTGGCGGTTCGGCAGACCGGTGAGAAAATCGTACTGGGCCATGCGCAGCAGGCTGTTTTCCGCTTCGTGGCGCAGATGGGTGTTGCGTTCGATGGATTCGAGCAACTGGTTGGCGGTGTTGATCCAGATCCCGAGCTCGTTTTTCTCGTGACCCTTGAGCTGCGGAATCTTGTGTTCGCTGGGGCGGTCCGGGTTGATTTCGGTGAGGTGCTCGATGATCCGCGACAGCGGCTTGGTCAGGAGCCAGTGATAGACCAGATACAACACAAGGCCCATGGCCAAAGCGCGCAACACGCCGGAAATGAAGATGATCACCGAACTGACGATGAAACCCTGGCCGTAGGTGGCGGTGTCGAGGGTGATGCTCAGGTCGCCGTAATATTCGCTGTAGGGACCGCGCCCCACCAGTTGGGTGGTGAAGGTTCGTTCCTGGCCGAGGATCAGGTCGGTCAGCCAGCGGCTGCTGGATTGCTGCAATTCACGGGATTTCTGCGCGAGCATCGCTTCGTTGGGATGCCCGATGGAGGCCTGGCGCACGGCGTCGTCCTGGAACAGGCCTTCGATCACCTGCATGCCCATTTCCCGGTCCAGGCTGTAGACCGCCTGGGTCGAGGGATCGCGGAACATGTCGAGGATGCGTTCGGCATCGCCGGCGACGGCCTGACGGGTTTTATAGGCATCGAAGACAATCTGCGCGCAGCTCAAGACCACGCCGACGATCAATGCCGACAGGAGCACGACCCGGAGCAACTTCACCGACAAGCTGTTCTTGAGTTCCAGCTTCAAAGGGTTATTCCTTGTTCCGTGCGGGTAGCGTCAAGTTGCCATGAGTATTGGCAATCCCGTGTTGGCAGTCAAAGGGACAATCGAACCGCGGAAAGTTTGTCCGTGGCCTTGGCCGAAATGCGGCTGCCTGGAGTATTGGCCCTGATTGTACTGTGTCGGTAGTTTTGGCCTCCAACTTGAGGGGCGTCAGACAATTTTTCCTCTGTTTGATGTTAGTCCGCTGTGGCTTGGGAGCAAGGGGGCAAGGGCTGCTTCGCGTGTGGGAAATGGCCTTGTTTGTGACGGTATCCGCCGACCTGATTGTGCAGGCATAAAAAAACCCGGCAATAGCCGGGTTTTTGTCTGGCGCGCAGCTTAAGCGGTGAAGGTCTTGCCTTCGAACTGCTCGGCCACGAACTTCCAGTTGACCAGGTTCCAGAACGCCTCGACGTACTTGGGACGCAGGTTACGGTAGTCGATGTAGTAAGCGTGTTCCCAGACGTCGCAGGTCAGCAGCGGGGTGTCGCCGCTGGTCAGCGGGTTGCCGGCGCCGATGGTGCTGGCCAGGGCCAGGGAACCGTCAGCCTTTTTCACCAGCCAGCCCCAGCCGGAACCGAAGGTGCCGATCGAGGTTTTGCTGAACTCTTCCTTGAACTTGTCGAACGAACCGAACGCCGCGTTGATGGCATCAGCCAGTGCGCCGGTTGGTTGACCGCCGGCGTTTGGCGCCAGGCAGTTCCAGTAGAAGGTGTGGTTCCAGACCTGAGCGGCGTTGTTGAAGATGCCGCCCGAGGAAGTCTTGACGATCTCTTCCAGGGTCTTGCCTTCGAACTCGGTGCCTGGCACCAGGTTGTTCAGGTTCACGACGTAGGTGTTGTGGTGCTTGTCGTGGTGGAATTCCAGGGTTTCCTTGGAAATGTGCGGCTGCAGGGCATCGTGTGCGTAAGGCAGCGGCGGCAATTCGAAAGCCATGATGATTCTCCTAATCAGGTCTGTTGCGGTGAGCGCAAGGCCGATCACGGGCGGCCAGAAATGCACCGGCGAGTTTTTACTCTTTGCGGCGCAGGGTTCGGATCATAGCACCGGGGGTGCGGCATAACCACGCAACAACTGTGTGGGATAGAGGTTCCAGAGCCTTTTGGAATAAATCACGAAGCCAATATCAATTGCCCGGCTACCGTGAACATCATCACTGCCACCAACAGATCGAGAATTCGCCAGGTGCCCGGCCGCGCCAGCCACGGTGCCAGCCACGCCGCGCCGAACGCCAGGGTGAAAAACCACAGCAGCGAAGCACTTGCCGCGCCGACGACATAAGCGCCCGGTACCGACTGTTGCGCACCAAGGGAGCCGATCAGCAGCACGGTATCCAGATAGACGTGCGGGTTGAGCAGGGTCACTGCCAGCGCGCTGAGCATCACCGCCCGCAATGAACGCACGGTCTGGTTTTCACCCTGTTGCAGACTCTGTTTCGAGAACGCCCGGCGCAACGCCTGGCTGCCGTACCAGATCAGGAACACCGCACCGCCCCAACGGGCGACTGCCAACAGCGTCGGATTTTGCGCCAGTACCGTGGCCAGTCCGAATACACCCGCCGCCACCAGCAATGCATCGCAGGCAACGCAAAGCGCAGCGACTGGCAGGTGATGCTCACGCCGCAGGCTCTGGGCCAGGACAAAGGCGTTCTGGGTGCCGATCGCCATGATCAGCCCGAAGGCCACCAGCAGGCCGTTGGTATAGCTTTGCCACATGACTATTACTCCGCGTTGGCTGCGAGATCGCGCAGCACTTGCATGGCGCGTTCGGCGTCGGCCTGACCGACGAACAAATGGTCGTGGTAATAGCCGGCAATCACGTTGCAGCTGATGCCGGCCTTGCCCAGTGCGGTGGCGAAGGCGGCGGTCAGGCCGACGGCTTCCAGCGCAGAATGCACGTTCAAGGTGATCCAGGCCGCGACATAGTCGAAGCTGAAACCGGCGCGTTCGGCGTGGGAACGTTCGAGAATTACCGTCAGGCCTTCCTGTTCACGGAAACTTCCGACAATTTCCAGACCGCTCGGCAACTGCCCGTCGCGCAGGGTGCAGAACACGTATTCGCCGGCATTGAGCTGCGGGCTCATGCTGCGCAGCAGGGTGGACAACGAGGTTTCGCCAGCCATGGGGAGGATCCTTGATAAAGAGTGCTTGCTGGCTATTCTCCGGGCAGACGCTGTATAAGAAAAACCAATAGTGCTGATCGCTCATTAGGAAAACTGATGTTCGACTACAAATTGCTTTCCGCTCTGGCCGCCGTGGTCGAGCAGGCCGGATTCGAACGGGCGGCGCAGGTGCTGGGCCTTTCGCAATCGGCGATTTCCCAGCGGATCAAACTGCTGGAAGCGCGGGTTGGCCAGCCGGTGCTGGTGCGCGGGACACCACCGTCACCCACCGAGATCGGTCGGCGTCTGCTCAACCATGTGCAGCAGGTGCGGCTGCTCGAACGGGATTTGCAGACGCTGGTGCCGGCGCTGGACGAAGAGGGGCTGCCGGAGCGGCTGCGCATCGCCCTGAACGCCGACAGCCTCGCCACCTGGTGGGCCGAGGCCGTGGGCGACTTCTGCGCCGAGCAACACCTGTTGCTGGACCTGATCGTCGAAGACCAGACCGTCGGCCTCAAGCGCATGCGTGCTGGTGAAGTGGCGGCCTGTGTCTGCGCCAGTGAACGGCCGGTGGCGGGCGCCCGCAGTGTGTTGCTCGGGGCGATGCGCTATCGGGCGCTGGCCAGCCCGGCATTCATCGAGCGGCATTTTCCCGACGGCGTGCGGGCCGAACAATTGCCACGCACTCCGGCGCTGGTGTTCGGCCCGGACGACTTTCTGCAGCATCGCTATCTCGCGTCCCTGGGTGTCGATGGTGGTTTCGAACATCATTTGTGCCCGTCGTCCGAAGGTTTTATCCGCCTGACCGAAGCCGGGCTCGGCTGGGGGCTGGTGCCGGAATTACAGGTGCGCGAGCAGCTAGAGCGCGGTGTGTTGCGCGAACTGTTGCCAGATAAACCGATCGACGTGCCGTTGTACTGGCATCATTGGCGCAATGGCGGCCAGTTGCTGGGGTTGTTGACCGAGCAATTGGTACGTTCGTCGTCGCAATGGCTGGTGCCGTTGGACTGACGACCAGCGTCAAGACTCACGAATCAGGCAAAACGAAAGACAGCGGAGTTCTACATGAAAATTCTGGTCACCGGCGCAAGCGGCTTCATTGGCGGACGCTTTGCGCGTTTTGCCCTGGAGCAGGGCCTGGACGTGCGGGTCAACGGCCGCCGGGCCGAAGGCGTCGAGCATCTGGTGCGTCGCGGCGCCGAGTTCGTCCAGGGCGACCTGAGTGACCCGGACCTGGTTCGTGCGCTCTGCACCGACGTTGAAGCCGTGGTGCATTGCGCCGGTGCGGTCGGGCTGTGGGGGCGCTATCAGGACTTTCATCAGGGCAATGTGCAGGTCACCGAAAACGTGGTCGAAGCCTGCCTCAAGCAACGGGTGCGGCGCCTGGTGCATTTGTCGTCGCCGTCGATCTACTTTGATGGCCGCGATCACCTTGGCCTGACCGAAGAGCAGGTGCCCAAACGTTTCAAACATCATTACGCTGCAACGAAATATCTGGCGGAGCAAAAGGTCTTCGGCGCCCAGGAATTCGGTCTCGAAACCCTGGCCCTGCGCCCGCGTTTCGTCACCGGCGCCGGCGACATGAGCATCTTCCCGCGCCTGCTGAAGATGCAGCGCAAGGGGCGTCTGGCAATCATCGGCAACGGCTTGAACAAGGTCGACTTCACCAGCGTGCACAACCTCAACGAAGCCTTGCTGAGCAGTCTGCTGGCGGCCGGTTCGGCGCTGGGCAAGGCCTACAACATCAGTAACGGCGCCCCGGTGCCATTGTGGGACGTGGTCAATTACGTGATGCGCAAGATGGAAGTCCCACAGGTCACCAAGTATCGATCCTACGGGCTGGCCTACAGCGTGGCGGCGCTCAACGAGGGCGCATGCAAACTCTGGCCGGGACGGCCCGAACCGACCCTGTCGCGCCTGGGGATGCAGGTGATGAACAAAAATTTCACCCTCGACATCAGTCGCGCCCGGCATTATCTGGACTACGATCCGAAAGTCAGTCTCTGGACGGCCCTCGATGAGTTCTGTGGCTGGTGGAAGGCCCAGGACATTCGTTGATACGAAGTGCTGAACCCCGCCGCGGGTTGGGGGTCAATCCCTGCGGCTGCGGGGTTTATACTGCGCCGCAATCAGCCATTACCGGGTTTCACAAAGGTTGCCTCAATGTCCATGCGTAACGATGCCCACGACGATTTCGACGATGTTCCGAGCCTGCGCGCCGACACACTCGATGACGACGATTTCCCCACCACCGCCCGCACTTCCGTGCATTCGCGCACACCGCCAGTGGTCAAGGTCAAGTCTGCGAGCACCGGGCCGTTGTGGGCGCTGGTCGGCGCATTGTTCTTTGCCTTCATCGGCCTGGCCTGGTGGAGTTTCCAGCAGATTTCGCTGATGGAGCAGCAACTGGTGGCGACCCAGGAAAGCTTCGCGCGGATCAGTGAAGAAGCGGCGGGGCGCCTGCAGGACATTTCCGGCAAGGTCGTGGCCAGCCAGACCAACGTCAACACCGACAGTGAAGCCCTGAAACTGCAGATCAAACAGCTGCAAAGCGCACTGCAGGATCAGAGCAAGCAGCAGCAAGGTGTCGCGGGTCAGGCGACGGATCTGGACAAGCGTCTGGCGCTGATGACCGCCCAGACCACTGAGCAACAGAACGCCAACACCCAGTTGCAGGCTCAGGTCAAAGCCCTGAGTGCCGAGCTGGCGACACTGAAAAACGCGCCGGCCGACACCAGCAAGGTCGACGCGCAACTCAAAGGCTTCGATGCGCAGTTCAAGAGCCTCGGTGCCGACATCACGGCGCTGAAGAAACAAGGCAGTTCGAACGCCGCCATCGAGCGTCTGGAGCAGGAAATCGTCGTGCTCAAGAGCGAGCAGGACAACCGTCCGGCCGCTGCGCAGGGCGGCTCCAGCACCGCCGAGTTCGATGCGTTCCGTGGGCAGATGACCCGCAACATCAACACCCTGCAGGCACAGATCCAGAACCTGCAACAGCAGCTCAACGCCCGTCCGTAAGCCTTTTGTGTGGCGAGGGAGTTTGCTCCCTCGCCGCAACCCCTCGCAAGATTCAGAAGCTTTCTGAATATCCATACCTGCCCTCAGGCCGTCTACGCTCTTGAAACACCAACAAGAACGAGGGATGCGTCATGGGGTTTGTGCAAAAACTGGCCTGGCTCGGCGCGGTGCTGTTGTTGAGTTTCGGACAGGCCAACGCGGCCACGGAAAAGGACGACAGCAAGGCTGCCATCGCCTTGCTGGAAAAGGCTCTGGCCTACTATCACGACAACGGCGACAAGGCGTTCGCGGCATTCAGCCGCCAGGGTGAATTCGTCGACAAGGATCGCTACGTGTTCGTGGTCGATACCAAGGGCGTGATGCTCGCCAGCGGCGGGCCGTCCTCAGCGTTGATCGGCCGGGATGTGAGCGAAGTGCTTGGCCCGGATTTGCAGAAGGCGTTCAAGGACGCGTTGAAAGTGCCGGAAGGCAATGGCATCCAGCAGGCCGAATACCGTTGGCAGAACCAGGCCGACGGCAAGGTCGAGCGCAAGCATGTGTTCTATCAGCGCATCGGTCAGCGGATTCTGGCGGTCGGTTACTACTTGCCGCGCGCGTCGGCGGAGCAGGCGAAATCGTTACTCGACAAAGCCGCCACCGATCTGACCAAGGACGAAAAGGGCACGCTGACGGCAATCAACTCGCTCAAGGGCGGTTACCTGCAGGATGACCTGTATGTGTTCGTGGTGGATCTGAACACCCAGCGCTACGTCGCCCATGGCACCAACCTGCGGTTGATCAACACCGACTTCGCCAAGGTCAAGGACCCGGAAGGCAAACCCGTGGGTGAGCCGATTCTGGCGTTGATCGGCAAGCAGGATGAAGGCGAGTACGAATACCGCTGGAAGAATCCGGTGACCGGCAAGGTCGAGGACAAGCATGCCTACCTGAAAAAGGTTGGCGGGTTTCTGGTGGCGGTCGGTTATTACAGCGCTTGATCCCTGTGTGCTCCCACGTCACGCGTGGGAGCCATCGGAATCGGTCAGCGGGCGCCGTGCTCACGCCCGCGCAACAAGCGGTTCGGCATGGCAATCGCCGCCGCCAGCCCGAGCAGCGACACGCCGGCACTGACCATCAACAAGTGCCGGAATGTCACCAGCAACTCGGCGCGCAAGGCATTCTGCGCATCGCCGGGCGCCGCGTTCAGGCCATCGAGCAGCACGTTGCCGGAGTGACCTTCACCGATCAGCGATGCGCCGGTCAGGTGGGCAAAGCTGGAGTCCTGCAACAACGCCAGCAGCAGCGCCGACATCAACGCCACGCCCACCGCGCCACCCAGGGAGCGGAACAGGTTGGTGGTGCTGGTGGCGACGCCAATGTCCTTTTGCTCGACCGAATTTTGCGTACCGACCAGCGAGGTCGGGAACTGCATGCCGCCGGCGATACCGCTAAGCAACATGAACAGACTGCTGACCAGCGTCGCATCGGGCGGGCTGAAGGCCATGCCGAGGATCGAGATCGGCATCAGCAGCGCGCCGGTGAGAATTTGCGGCTTATAGCGCCCGGTGATCGAGGTGCGACGACCGGCGAAGTACGCGCCGATCGGCAGACCCATTGCCAGCGGCAACAAGTGCAACGCAGCGCTGTCGGCGCCGGCGCCGGTCACACTCTGGAAGCGCAACGGCATCAGCACGATCAACGAAATCGCCTGGAAGCTGCAGAAGAAAATCGTGCACCAGCACAGCAGGGCGTTGCGGTTGGTGAACAGGTGCATCGGCAGCAGAGGCTCCCGGGCGCGCCGTTCATGCCAGACGAATACCGCCAGCACCGCCACCGCGCAAGCGAACAGACCGAGCACTTCGCTGCTGCGCCACGCATGACCCTGGCCGACCTGAGTGATCGCCAGCAACAGCGCCGTCAGGCCGATGATCATCAGCAGTGTGCCGAGGTAATCGATGACCGGTTTGCGCTGGGGAATCGGCAGGCCGACCAGATTGCGTCGCGCCACCCAGTACGCGCCAAGGCCCAGCGGCAGATTGATCAGGAACACCCATCGCCACGACAGGTACTCGGTCATGTAACCGCCCAGCACCGGGCCGGCCACGCTGGCCACCGCGTACATGCTGGAGAAGTAACCCTGATAGCGCCCGCGCTCACGGGGCGGCACGATGTCGCCGATGATTGCCTGGCTCACCGAAATCATCCCGCCAGCGCCGATGCCCTGGAAAATCCGCGCCAGCACCAGCTGCTCCATGCTCTGGGCCATGCCGCAGAACAGCGAGGCGAGGGTGAACAGGCCCATGCCGAACAGCATCAGTTTGCGCCGCCCGTACAGGTCACCGAGCTTGCCGTAGATCGGCACCGCCACGGTCATCGCCACCATGTAGCCGGAAATCACCCAGGCCAGCAGGCTGACGTCCTTGAATTGCGCGGAGATGGCCGGCATGGAAACCGCGACGATGGTCTGGTCCAGCGCGCCAAGGAAGATCGCCAGCATCAGCGCGACCAGCACGCTGCGAATGGCCGGTTTGGGCGTTTCGGGGTGGTTGAGATTGGTCACGGGCGAACCTGCGGGCAGTGATTGACCCGCAGGGGCAAGGCGAGCGGGTGGATGCTCGTCAGTGTAAGTCGGTAGCAGGCTATTCGATAGCCTCATAAGGAAGTCCGACGTAATTTTCTGCAATGGTTTTTTGTCCCGCTTCTGAACTGACAAAGTAGTCCAGTTCCGAGGCGCTGATGCGCTGACTGAAGTCATCGTGTTCGTCGAAACGGTGCAGCATCGAAGTCATCCACCAGGAAAACCGCTCGGCTTTCCACACCCGGCGCAGGCAGATTTGCGAATACTGCTCCAGCAAGTCAGTGCGACCTTCGCGGTAGACCTTCAGCAGAATCCTGAACAGCGTGCTGACATCGCTGGCCGCCAGATTCAAACCCTTGGCCCCGGTCGGCGGAACGATATGCGCCGCGTCGCCCACCAGAAACATGCGCCCGTACTGCATCGGCTCGACCACAAAGCTGCGCAGCGGCGCGATGCTCTTTTCAATCGACGGACCGGTCACGAGTTTCTGCGCCAGATCCTCCGGCAGACGATTGCGCAGTTCATCCCAGAAGCGCTGATCCGACCAGTCGTCGACGTTTTCTTCGGCCGGCACTTGCAGGTAGTAGCGGGTGCGGGTCGCCGATCGCATGCTGCACAGGGCGAAGCCGCGTTCGTGGCGGGCGTAGACCAGTTCGTCGTGAATCGGTGGCGTGTCGGCGAGAATCCCCAGCCAGCCGAACGGATAAACCCGTTCAAAGACCTTCAGGCATTCCGCCGGGATCGACTGTCGGGCCACGCCGTGGAAACCGTCGCAACCGGCGATGTAATCGCAATCGACGCGCCAGGTTTCGCCGTCCTTTTCAAACGTGACGAAGGCCTCGTCGCTTTTCATGCCACAGGGAACGACATCGCGTGCTTCATAGATTGTCTGTCCGCCGGTCTCCCGACGAGCGGCCATCAGGTCGCGGGTGACTTCGGTCTGGCCATAGACCATCACGGTTTTTCCACCGGTCAGCGCCTGCAGATCGATGTGCACCCGACGCCCGTCGAGGGCCAGTTCGAAACCACCGTGGACCAGCCCTTCGGCGTCCATCCGCTGACCCACGCCAGCCTCGCGCAACAGCTCTACCATGCCCTGTTCAAGGACTCCGGCGCGAATTCGGCCGAGCACATAATCAGGTGTCTGACGCTCGATAATCAGGGTGTCGATGCCGGCGTTGTGCAGCAGTTGGCCGAGCAATAATCCGGACGGACCGGCGCCAATGATGGCGACTTGGGTTTTCAGCGTTTTCATTGTTTTTATGACTCGCAAGCTTCACGCGACAACGGCCGGTGAATGATTTTCAGGATTCGAGTGCTTGCATTTTTCCCTTGCGGGTCTGTCAATTGAAGGTGAAAACTGAGCCGATACCTGTACATTCTGCCAATCGGTGCGATTATCGCCCGCAACCTTCGAGGCCTGGATTGAAGTGATGAACAAGCCTGACCTGCCTTCGATTCCGGTGTTCAAGCTCTACGGTGAAAGCCTGGACTGGCCGACCCCTGACTTGCTGCACTGTGAAACCATTTCCAAACGCAGCCGCGAACATCAATGGGAAATCAAACCCCACCGCCACGCCGATTTGTGCCAGTTGCTCTTCGTATTCAAAGGTCAGGCAGAGCTTGAAATCGAAGGTCAACGCACGCAACTGAACGAAGCCGCGATCCAGATCCTGCCACCGCTATCGGTGCATGGATTCCGGTTTTCCGAGGACGTCGAAGGATTCGTCGTCACCCTCGCCACACCGTTGATCAACCATTTGCAGGCGCAACTGGGCAGCGCGGTACAGGCCCTGGCCCAGGCCGAAAGCTATACGGCGGGGCAGGACGCGGAGTACCTCAACAGTCTGTTTGCCGCGTTGCAGGCCGAGTACAACGGTCATCAACCGGCGCGGGAAATGCTCATGCATTCGCTGGTGAGCGTGATCATGGTCTGGGTCAGCCGTCAGGCGATCCGCCGGCATAACGCGAGCCAACGCCCGCAGCGTCAACGTGAGTACCTCAACGGTTTTATCCAGTTGGTGGAAGAGACGTACCGCCAGCACGTCAAGGTCGAAGACCTGGCCCACCGCCTGGGAATTTCCGTCTCGCACCTCAACGGCACCTGCCGCGAGCTGGCGGGGCAACCGGCGTTGCAGATCATGCATGAGCGTCAGTTGCTGGAAGCCAAGCGTCTGCTGACGTACACCAGCATGACGATTTACGAGATGTCCGAGGTATTGGGTTTTTCCGATCCGACCAACTTCACGCGCCTGTTCCGGCGTCGGGTGGGCATCTCGCCAAAGGCGTTCCGCGACCGCTTGAAGGCCGAGCAGAACGACGACGCCTGACGTCCTGTATCAGCGCAGGGCGTTGAGGGTGGCGTTGTGAGGGATGCAGCGCTCGAAGTTGCAGCTCGCGTACTCACGGGGCAGTTGCCGCAATTGCTCCACGCGCCATGCCGCGGTGCCGTACAGCGCCAGCGTGGCCGCGCAGGTGATGAAAATCGCGAGGTATCTTCTTGTTCTGGTGCTCATGATCATGGCGTTGACCTCTGAACGAATACCCTTGGGTACTACTTTCAGCATAGGTCAGCGCCGGGGAGTTGCCAGCCGCGCGGCGAACCGGTTTACAACCCGACATCCCATTGCGGGTTTTCAGGAAAACGCAGCACCAGGAAGTCCAGCATGCTGCGCAATGCCGCCGGCATGTGCTTGCGTGAGGCGTACACCGCGTAGATGTTCATCCGCCGAGGCTCGGCGTTGGGCAACAGGCGCACCAGTTCGCCGCTGTGAATGTGCACCCCGGCCTGATAGGTCGGCAGCATCGCCACCCCGGCACCGGCGAGGGTCGCGCGCAGCAGGGTGCTGGCCTCGTTGGCGCTGATGTTGCCCTGCACCGGCACCGAGACCGGCTCGCCGTCCTCTTCGAAATGCCACAGGCTCTTGCCGAAATAGGAGTGGGTCAGGCAGTTGTGCCGGCTCAGATCTTCTACGCGCTGCGGTTGTGGATGTTCCTGGAGATAGGGGGGGGCGGCGCAGACCACCGAACGACAGACCGTCAGGCGCCGGGCGATCAGGTTGGGGTCGAGGTCGTTGCTGGTGCGGATCGCCAGGTCGATGCGTTCGTCCACCAGGTTCACCGTGCGATCGAGCATTTGCAGGTCGATGTTGACGCCTGGGTAGCGCTTGACGAACGCGGCCATGGCATCGGCCAGTTGCGCCTGGCCGAACGAGGTGCTGACGCTGATCCGCAACAAACCCCGTGGTGCATCGTCGGGCTCGCTGACAGCGGCCTGCATGTCGCTCGACAGTTCGAGCATCTGCCGGCAGCGCGGCAGGGTTTCGTTGCCGGCCGCAGTCAGGCTCAGTTTGCGCGTGGTGCGGTGCATCAGGCGCGCGCCGACCCAGTCTTCCAGTTCCGCCAGATACCGCGACACCACTGGCCGCGACAGGTCCAGGTGATCGGCCGCCGCCGACTGGCTGCCCAGATCCACCACCGTGACAAACACCCGCATTGCTTGGAGACGATCCATGATTTGCCCGCTTTCAGAAACAAACTATGTTTAAGCATCGCATTTTTTGTAACGAGTCTGGCAACTAAGCTCTGTCCCATCGCCAAGCACGGCATTCGAACAGCGGAGCAACCCATGATCGGCTTCACCACTCTCAAGCGCGTTTTACTGGCCACCGCCACCCTCGGCTTTGCTGCCCACGCAGCGGCCGCGAACCTGAGTCTCGACGTCTACAACCCAGGTGCTAACGCAATCTTCCCGGTGACCTCGGTGCTGGTCAGCGGCGAGAAGGACGCGATTCTGGTAGACGCGCAGTTCGGCAAATCCCAGGCCGAGCAAGTGGTGGAAAAGATCCGCGCCAGCGGCAAGCAACTGACCACCATCTACATCAGCCACGGTGACCCGGATTACTACTTCGGTCTCGACACCCTGACCAAAGCCTTCCCGAATGCCAAGGTACTGGCTTCGCAGCCGACCGTTGATCACATCAAGCAAACCGTCGACGGCAAGCTCGCATTCTGGGGGCCGAAAATGGGCGCCGATGTACCGGCCAAAACCATCGTGCCGGGCGTGCTCAAGGGCGACAGTCTGATGCTCGAAGGGCAGAAGCTGCAGGTGGTCGGCCTGGAAGGCAAGCAACCGGATCGCAGCTTCGTGTGGATTCCATCGCTGAAAGCCGTGGTCGGTGGTGTCGTCGTTGCCGAGAACATCCATGTCTGGATGGCCGATACCCAGACTGCACAATCCCACGCCGACTGGCTGGAAACCCTGCACTCGATCGAAACCCTGAAACCGAAAACCGTGGTGCCGGGTCACTACCTGGGTGACAGCGCCCGTTCGCTGGCCGCCGTGAAGTTCACCGCCGATTACATCAAGGCCTTCGATGAAGAAACCGCCAAGGCCAAAGACTCTGCCGCGGTGATCGCCGCGATGAAAAAACGCTACCCGAAACTGGGCGAAGAAAGCTCCCTGGAGCTGAGCGCCAAGGTCGCCAAGGGCGAGATGAAGTGGTAACCCGATTCTGAAAAACGCAGCACTCTCAAGCCAACTGGAGAATGTCATGAGCAAGATCGCAATCATTGGTGCCACCGGCCGTGCCGGCAGCCAATTGCTGGAAGAAGCCCTGCGTCGCGGCCACAGCGTCACCGCCATCGCCCGGGATACCTCGAAGATCGGCGCCCGCGCCGGTGTGGTCAGCAAGAACGTCGACGTGCTGGATGCCGCCGCGCTGCAAGCGGCAGTCGCCGGTCACGATGTGGTGATCAGCGCCGCGCATTTCGCCACGGTGCCGGCCAGCGCGCTGATCGGCCCGGTGAAACAGGCCGGGGTGAAACGCTTGCTGGTGGTCGGCGGTGCCGGTTCGCTGCTGCTGCCGGACGGCACCCGCGTGATCGACAGCGCCGGTTTCCCGGCCGAGTACAAGGCCGAGGCCAGTGCCGGTGCAGCGTTTCTCGATGCCCTGCGTCAGGAAAAGGAACTGGACTGGACCTTCCTGTCGCCGTCGGCGCTGTTCTTCGAAGGTGAGCGCACCGGTAAATTCCGCGTCGGCAAGGATGACTTGCTGGTGAGTGCTGAAGGCCAGAGCTCGATCAGCTTTGCCGATTACGCGATTGCGCTGATCGACGAAGTGGAAACGCCGAAGCATTCGCGTCAGCGGTTTACTGTCGGTTATTGAGGGGTTGGGTGGTTCTCGGGATTTGTGTCTGATCCGAGAACTACCCCTCACCCCAGCCCTCTCCCAGGGGGAGAGGGAGCCGACCGAGATGTCTGACGTGATTCATCGACCTGAAAGTTCGAGTCGATTATGGATTCGGTACAGCACGTTCAGGTCGGCGTAATTTTTGAGCATCCCACGATCGGCTCCCTCTCCCTCCGGGAGAGGGCTGGGGTGAGGGGGGCTCACCGTGTATGAGCCTGCTCCACCAGCCACCCCATCAACTCCTGCAACTTCGCCGACGGCTCCGACGCCGGCGCGACGATGTAATAACCCAATCCCGTCTTCACCTTCAGATCGAACGGCATCACCAGTCGCCCGGCGTTCAAGTCATCGCCGATCAACGACCAGTCGCCAATCGCCACCCCCGTCCCGTGGGACGCCATCGACATCGCCTGATCCAGCGTCTCGAAATGCTGACCGCTGCCGATGTTGCTCAAGTGCAGTTCGGCGGCTTCAAGCCATAGCGTCCAGTCGTCATCGGTGTGAGTCGGATGCAGCAGCAGGTGTTGTTGCAAGTCTGCCGGCGTGTGCAACGCCGGGCCACCGTTGAGCAGCGTTGGCGAACAGACCGGCGTCAGTTGTTCATCGAACAGATGCAGCGTGGCAGGGGAGTCGTGGGGCGCGGTGCCGTAGATCACCGCGGCGTCGAACTGCTCGCGATGAAAATCCACCCCGTGTTGCAACGACGCCGTGAGTTTCACCGGCACGTCCGGGCGCTCGCGCTGCCATTGCAATAGCCGTGGCAACAACCAGCGCATCACGCAGCTCGGGGCCTTGAGTTGCAGGGTCTCGCGTTTGGCACCGATCTGCTCCATCGAGTCGCCGATCAGGCTGAACACCTGCTGCACCCGTGGCAGCCATTCGCGACCTTCGGCCGTCAGTTCCAGGCCCCGGGCCAGGCGAATGAACAGTTCATAACCCAGATGCTCCTCCAGCCCGGCGATCTGCCGGCTCACCGCACCTTGGGTGATGTGCAACTGCTCGGCGGCCCGGGTGAAGTTGCAGCACTGCGCGGTGATCAGAAACGTGTGCAGGGCGGGCAGGGGTGGCAGTCGTTTCATGTGGATCCAAGGTATGACGTGAGGACATGGCTAGTATGAGCTTTTATCGATTGTTGCGGCTACGGGTCGCCCGTTTCAATGAGGCCAATCACCGGTTCCCTCAAGGCCCGGTGCCTCAACGAACAAGAAGGGCAAAAACATGGCGACGTGTGGCGAAGTACTGGTCAAGTTACTCGAAGGTTACGGGGTCGAGCAGGTGTTCGGCATTCCCGGGGTGCATACCGTGGAGCTGTATCGCGGGCTGGCCCGTTCGAGCATCAACCATGTGACTCCGCGTCACGAGCAGGGCGCCGGCTTCATGGCCGACGGCTACGCCCGCACCAGCGGCAAACCGGGTGTGTGCTTCATCATCACCGGCCCGGGCATGACCAACATCACCACCGCCATGGGCCAGGCCTACGCCGATTCGATCCCGATGCTGGTGATCTCCAGCGTGCAGTCGCGCAGTCAACTGGGTGGCGGTCGCGGCAAGCTGCATGAACTGCCGAACCAGAGTGCACTGGTCGGCGGCGTGGCGGCGTTCTCCCACACCCTGATGTCGGCGTCCGAATTGCCGGGCGTATTGGCCCGCGCGTTTGCGCTGTTCCAGGCCGGGCGTCCGCGTCCGGTGCATATCGAAATTCCGCTGGATGTGCTGGTCGAAGAGGCCGACGAACTGCTGACTAGCCTGCCGGTCAACATCGACCGCGCCGGTGCCGCGCCGGCCGCCGTGAGCCGCATGACCGAACTGCTGGCCGGCGCCCAGCGCCCGCTGATCCTTGCCGGTGGCGGCGCCATCGATGCCGCTGCCGAGCTCACCGAACTGGCTGAACTGCTCGACGCGCCGGTGGCCCTGACCATCAACGCCAAAGGCATGTTGCCGTCCAGTCATCCGCTGCTGATCGGTTCGACCCAGAGCCTGGTCGCGACCCGCGCCCTGGTGGCGGATGCCGACGTGGTACTGGCGATCGGCACCGAACTGGCGGAAACCGACTACGACGTCACCTTCGCCGGCGGCTTCGAAATCCCCGGCAAGCTGCTGCGCGTGGACATCGATCCCGACCAGACCGTGCGCAATTACCCGCCGCACGTGGCGCTGGTCGCCGACTCGCGCAACGCTGCACAAGCATTGCTGAGCGCGCTGTCGCACAAGCCGCTGGCCGAACGCCGTAACGATTGGGGTCAGGTGCGCGCTGCCCGTCTGCGTGAAGACCTGGCCGCGACCTGGGACGCGCCGACCCTGGCTCAGACCCGGTTCCTCGAAACCGTGCTGCACGAACTGCCGAACGCGGTGTTTGTCGGTGACTCCACGCAACCGGTGTACACCGGCAACCTCACGTTCAACCCGGAGCGTCCGCGCCGCTGGTTCAACTCGTCCACCGGTTACGGCACCCTCGGCTACGCCTTGCCGGCGGCGATTGGCGCGTGGCTCGGCGGCCACCTCGAACACGGCGCCCGTCCGCCGGTGGTGTGTCTGATCGGTGACGGCGGTCTGCAATTCACCCTGCCGGAACTGGCCAGCGCTGTGGAAGCGCGCACCCCGGTGATCATCCTGCTGTGGAATAACCAGGGTTACGAAGAGATCAAGAAATACATGGTCAACCGTGCAATCGAGCCGGTGGGCGTGGACATCTACACCCCGGACTTCATCGGAGTGGCCAAGGCCCTGGGTTGCGCGGCGGAAGCGATCAGCTCGGCCGAACACCTGCGCGGCGCCCTGCGCGCCGCCACTGATCGTCAGGGCCCGACCCTGATCGAAATCGACCAGACCCAATGGATGAAGGCGGTGGCCAAATGATGAATTTCCCGACCACACTCGACGGCCTGTACATCAACGGCCAATGGTCCGCCGGCCGCGAACACCTGCGAGTGATCAACCCGGCCACCGAAGCGCTGCTGACCACGGTCAATGGCGGCGACGAAAGCGCCGTCAATCAAGCGGTGACGGCAGCGACCGAAGCTTTCAAGGACTGGTCGAAAACCACTGGCGCCGAGCGCGGGGCGATCCTGCGCAACATCGCCAATGGCGTGCGCAACGGTCGTGATCACTTGATGAAGTTGCAGTCGAGCAACAACGGCAAACCGCAGTTCGAAGCGGGCATCGATGTCGATGACGTGATCGCCACCTTCGAGTACTACGCCGAACTCGCCGAAGGCCTCGATGCAAAACAGGACAGCAACGTGCCGCTGCCGAGCGACGACTTCAGCGCACGCCTGCGCCGCGAACCGTGCGGTGTGGTCGGGTTGATCGTGCCGTGGAATTTCCCGATGGTCACCACCGCGTGGAAACTCGCGCCAGCCCTGGCCGCCGGTTGCTGCGTGGTGCTCAAACCGTCGGAAGTCACGCCGCTGCCGGAGCTGGAACTGGCGACCATCATCGCCGAGTCCGGCCTGCCCAAAGGCGTGTTCAACCTGGTGTGCGGCACCGGTCTGGCAGTCGGTGCGCCGCTGTCGGCGGACCCGCGCATCGCCAAGATTTCCTTCACCGGCAGCAACGCCGTCGGTGTGCAAGTGATGCAGCGCGCCGCCGAATCCGTGAAGGGCGTGAGCCTGGAACTGGGCGGCAAATCTTCGCTGCTGATTCTGGAAGATGCCGACCTTGATCTGGCGGTGGAGCTGGCCTGCGGTGGCGGTTTCTTCAACGCCGGGCAGATGTGCTCGGCCACCAGCCGGGTGCTGGTCGCCGATGAACTGGCCGATGAATTCCTGATTCGTTTGCAGGCCCGTGCGGAAAAAATCCGTGTGGCCGATCCGTTCGATCCGGAAGTCGAGATGGGCGCACTGGTCAATCAGGCGCAGTACCAGCGTGTGCTCGGTCACATCGACCGTGGCCTCAGTGCCGGGGCCAAGCTGATCTGTGGCGGCAATCGCCCGGCGGATCTGCCGCGTGGATATTTCTTGCAGCCGACGATCTTCACCGAAGTGCCCCTCGACAGTGCGCTGTGGTGTGAAGAGATCTTCGGCCCGGTGATTTGCGTGCGCAGTTTTGCTTCGGAAGCCGAGGCGATTGCCCTGGCCAACGACAGCCAGTTCGGTCTGGTGGCCAGCGTGGTCACGCGCAATGCCGAGACTGCGGATCGGGTCGCCAACGCCTTGCAGGCGGGGCTGGTGTGGCTCAACGCGCCGCAGGTGATCTTTCCGCAGACGGCGTGGGGTGGCTACAAACAGAGCAGCATCGGCCGCGAACTGGGGCCGTGGGGCCTGGCGGCATTCCAGGAAATCAAGCACGTGATCCGCGCGCTCTGAATGCCCGAAAAAGGTCAGAGCATGCCTCGCAACGAGGCATGCGCCGGCGTCATGGCTCCAATGAGTTTTTATCGATAGTCAGGTGTTTTGCACGACCTCAGGATGAACCCGCTGATCACGTTCAAGCCCTTTTAAACCGGGGGCTTGAGCGGTTCCGATCACGCACGGCAAGGGTTGCGGTCAATCTCATACTTACAAGAATAATGGGAGTCCCAAATGGGCGAGCACGATCTGAACAGGCGTCAATTCATCAAAACCGTCGGCGTGGCCTCGGTGGCTGCGGCGGCCATGAGCATGCCCTTCATCCGGGCCAGCGCCAGCGACACCCGATTTGCCGGCAAGACCCTGCGCCTGCTGACCTGGTCCGATGACACAGGCCTGGCCGCACTGCGCAACATCGCTGCAACGTTCGAAGCCAAGACCGGCGCCAAAGTGATTGCCGACCGCACCGGCAGCACCTCGGAAATGGTCGCCAAACTCAAGGCCGGCGGTGACCGTCCGCAGTACGACATCATCACCCTGGCCGGGGTCGGCGCCGAAGGCCTGGCCGCTGCCGGACTGCTGGAAAAACCCGACCTCAACCGTATTCCCAACCTGATCGACGTTCCGGAAAAATACCGCACCGGGGCCAACGGTCACGGCATCGGTTATCTGCTGTGGTGCAACAGTCTGGTCTACAGCACGCGCACCCAGAAGGAAGCGCCGGACAGTTACGCCGCGCTGTGGGACGCCGATCTGGCACCGAACATCTTCCTGCCGCCGCCGAACTGGACCGAGGCGATGGACCTGATCATCATCGCCGCCAAACTGGCCGGTGGTGACGAGCACAACATCGAACCGGGCTTCAAGAAACTCGCCGAACTCAAGGAACGCGTGGTGACCCTGGGCGAAAACCCCAACCAGATTGCCGAGCTGTTCCGCACCGGCTCCCTGGACATGGGCGGCCTCTACGCCCCGGCGTTTTTCCCCAAGCAGATCCGCGACCCGAACTATGGCCTCGGCGCCACCTTCGGCATGAAAGAAGGTTTCTACACCGACCTGATGCTCTCGGTAATGCCGAAGAACCGTCCCGGCGACACCGATCTGGCCTACGCCTTCATCGACCACTCTCTCGATCCGCTGGTGCAGGGCAAGATGGCCGAAGACATCTTCAACGGCCCGGTCAACGCCAAGGCGATCATCTCCGCCGAAGCGCGCAAGAGCCCGTTCATCCTTACGCCTGAGCAGATTGCGGAGAAGGCGATCATGCACGACAACGCCTTCCTGGCGACGGTGCATGACCAGTGGATTCGTCGCTACACGGAAATCTTTTCTTCCTGATCGAGTGACGTACACAGGCGCTCAAATACTGAAAGTTCCTGTGGGAGCGAGCCTGCTCGCGATAGCAATCTGTCAGCCGACATCGTTGGTGAATGTCAGTCCGCAATCGCGAGCAGGCTCGCTCCCACAGAGGGCCAAGGTGAGCTTGAAGCCGTTGTTTTTCCATTGACGAGATCATTGCTATGGAACATCAATCCCTGACCCAACCGGTCGGCGCGGGTGACGTGCGCCCGGCGCGCGGTGTTTCGCCAACCGCGCGGGCGTGGTTTTTCCTCACGCCGTCGATGCTGTTTCTCGGCGTGCTGATTGCCGCCAGCCTGCTGGTGCTGCGCATGAGCGTTGGCACCAAAGGTGCGGAGTGGTCCGGTTTCAGCCTGGCCAGTTACGCCCAGTTGCTCGAACCCTACTACCTCAAATCGTTGCTGCTGACCTTGCGTCTGGCGCTGATCAGCGCGGTGATCGCCGTAGTGCTGGCGATCCCGGTGGCGTACACCATGTCGCGCCTGACCTCGCCGTTCGTGCGGCGGATCTTCCTCGCGGCGGTGCTGTTGCCGCTGCTGGTCAACCTGCTGCTGCAAAGCTACGGCTGGCTGGTGATCCTCGGCCCCGGCGGCATGCTCAACCAGACCCTGATGGGCCTCGGTCTGATCAAGCGTCCGATCATGTTGCTGTATAACCAGAACGGCGTGTTGATGGGCCTGGTGCAGACTGCGTTTCCGTTGGCCGTGCTGCCGATTGCCAGCGCCATGCGCGGTGTCGCCCGCAGCTACGAAGAAGCTGCCGCGACCCTTGGCGCCAGTCGATTTCAGGTTTTCCGTCAGGTGGTGTTGCCGATGAGTCTGCCGGGGATCATCACCGGCGCGACGCTGGTGTTCGCCTACAACGCCAGCAGCTTCGTGGTGCCGCTGCTGCTCGGCGGTCGGCGCGTGCCGATGCTGGCGGTGATGGTGCATGACCAGATCGCCCCGCTGATGAACTGGCCCGCTGCGTCCGCCGCTGGTGTGGTGCTGATCGTCACCACCCTGGCGATCATGACCTTGTCCGAATACATCACCGGCCGCCGTCGCCGTCTGCTGGAGGCTTCGCAATGAGTGCCCTGATCAAGAAGCGCCAGTCGCTGCTGCCGGGCGATACCGGCAAATTCGCCGGCATTCTTTCCGGGATCATTTTGTTCCTGGCGGTGTTGCCGATCCTGACGATGATCGTGATGTCGTTCAGTGGCGCGTCGAACCTCGACTTCCCGCCGAGCAGCTACAGCCTGCAGTGGTACAAGGCCGCTTGGCACACCTTCGTTTCGCCGGACGCCAGCGATGTGCTGAGCCTCGGCCAGGCCATGGGCACCAGTCTGCTGGTGTCGTGCCTGACGATGATTTTCGCCACGCTGATCGCGGTGCCGGCGGCTTATGCGCTGACCCGTTGCGAGTTCCGTGGCAAGGGCGTGGCGCTGCAACTGATGTCGTTGCCGCTGGTGTTTCCGATGGTGGTGCTGGGGCTGGCCTTGCTGCTGGTGTTCGACAGCCTGCCGTTCCACATGACCACCTCGCGACTGGTGATTGCCCACGTGATTCTGGCGCTGCCGTTCGTGGTGAAGAACTGCACGGCGGCCATGCTTTCCATCGGCAGCGAAGTCGAAGAGGCCGCGCAGATGCTCGGTGCCTCGCCGTTGCGCGCCATTGTCGATGTGGTGGTGCCGTTGATGAAATCGGGGATTCTGGCGGGGATGCTGCTGGCGTTCATCGTCTCGTTCAACGAATTCACCGTGACCTATTTCCTCTACACCATCGACGTCATGACCGTGCCGATCTGGATGTACAGCCGCACCGTGTCATCGCTCGACCCTACCGTGTTCTCGTTTGCCGTGCTGATCGTGCTGATCGACTTCGTCCTGATCTGGGCGCTGGAGAAGCTGGTGGGCGAGGGCGGCGTTTCCTTTTGATTGTGAGGTGCAACATGACTGGACTGATTCTGGAAAACGTCGAGAAACATTACGGCTCGGCCTGTGCGGTAAAAGACGTCAACCTGCATTTGCCCGAGGGCAAACTGGTGTGCTTCCTCGGCCCGTCGGGCTGCGGCAAGACCACCTTGCTGCGAATGATCGCCGGGCTGGAAACCCTCACCGGCGGCGAAATCCGTCTGGACGGCGAGGACATCGGCCACACCCCGGCGCACCTGCGCAACTTCGGCATGGTGTTCCAGTCGCTGGCACTGTTCCCGCACATGACCGTGGGTGAGAACATCGCCTATCCGCTGAAACTGCGGGGCGTGAGCAAGGCTGATCAACAGGCGCGGGTGGTGGAGTTGCTGGAACTGATCCAGCTGCAAGCGATGATTGACCGTCCGGTGGCGAAGCTCTCCGGCGGTCAGCGTCAGCGGGTGGCGATTGCCCGGGCCATTGCCTCGCACCCGAAAATCCTTCTGCTCGACGAACCGCTGTCGGCGCTGGATGCCAAGTTGCGCGAGTCGATGCAGGTGGAAATCCGCCAACTGCAACAACGCCTGAACATCACCACCATCATGGTCACCCACGACCAGCGCGAGGCCATGACCATGGCCGATATCGTGGTGGTCCTCGGTGAGCATCGGGTGCAGCAGGTGGGCACGCCGATTGAAATCTACCGGCACCCGGCCAACGAGTTCGTCGCGGACTTCATCGGCTCCGGCAATATCTTCCCGGCCACCGCGCTGGGCGATGGCAAGGTCGTGCTGCCGGGCGGCGACGCCCTGCAAGTGCCGATCTGCAGCAGCATCGAGGTCGGGAAGAAAGTGAAAATGCTGATCCGCCCCGAAGACCTGCAACTGTCGGCACCCCAGGCCACGGCGGGCAATCGCCTGCTGGGCAAGGTGACGTTTGTGCGGGACATCGGCGCGACTATCGAGACTACGGTGGAATGTTCAGGGGTGACGTTTACGGCGCTGAGCACGCCGTGTCAGGGCATCGGGCTGGGGATCGGGCACCCGGTTTCGGTGACGTTGCCGGGTGAGGCGTGTCGGGTGTTGGGCGTGTGATTGATGTTCTGCTCAGCATCGCTCCCTCACCCCAGCCCTCTCCCGGAGGGAGAGGGAGCCGACCGAGGTGTCTGGCGCTGTCCGTCGACCTGAGCGATCGAGTCGATTATGGATTCGGTAAAGCAATTTCAGGTCGGTGTATTTCGTGAATATCCCCCAATCGGTCCCCTCTCCCTCCGGGAGAGGGCTAGGGTGAGGGGCTTTTGAGTGTCAGACACTCAATCTCAGGCGCGCCAGATCCCTCAACGGCGGCGCCCCAAACAACCGGCTGTACTCACGACTGAACTGCGAAGGGCTTTCATACCCCACCCGATACCCCGCCGCCGAAGCCTCCAATCCCTCAGCCAACATCAACCGCCGCGCCTCCTGAAGACGCAGCTGCTTCTGATACTGCAACGGACTCATCGCCGTCATCGCCTTGAAGCGGTGATGCAGGGTCGAGACGCTGAGGTTCACTTCCTTCGCCAGATCATCGATGCGCAACGGCTGTTCGAAGTTGCCGTTGAGCCATTTGATCGCCTGGCTGATGCGGTGGCTCTGGCTGTTGGCGATGGCGATTTCGTACAGCCGATGACCCTGCGGACTGCGCAGCAGGCGATAGAGAATTTCCCTACGGATCAGCGGCGCGAGCATGGCGATGTCTTTCGGCGTGTCGAGCAGCCGCGCCAGGCGCAGCACCGCATCGAGCATCGCGCTGTCGATCCTTTCCACATACAGACCGCGCCCGGTCGGTCGGGTCGGTACACCCATCGGGCCGGCATCGGCGATCAGCGCGGTGATTTCCGCCGGGTCGATGTCCAGGCGCACGGCGAGGATCGGTTCCAGAGGCGAGACATTCACCACCCGACCGCTCAACGGCATCGAGACCGACACCACCAGGTAATTCAGTGGATCGTAATTGAAGTATTCGTCCGCCAGCCGCACCTCCTTGCGACCCTGAGCCATGATGCACAGCGCCGGTTGCGCGAGCACCGGGGCAAAATCGTGGGATTTGGTGTGGCGCGACATGAACAGCGAGCCGACGGCGGTGGCATAACTGCCATCTTCGGAGGTGTTGCGGCGAATGATCGCCGCCAGTTCCTCGCGCTGTTTTTCCATGTCAGCTGCCATGTCGGCATCGGGCGGCGCCTGAAAACGATCGAACGACGTCATGCACAGCCTCCTCGGCAAGGGATGGAATGGGAGCAGAGCATAAGTTTGTGCAAGCGCAAGCGGTAGACACATCCTGCGAAATGCTTGCCTGATCCTGCATGGCGTTGCGTGCCTGCCCAGACATGACAGGGCGAGCCCTGTAAAACTTGCTCGAAACCGGTGTGACAGGACGGTGACAGCAATTCACGAGTTGTTACAGGTCTGAAAGACAGTCTCGCAGGATTGTGCAACGCGACGGCAGGAATCGACTAACGGCGAGCATTGCCCGGCCCTTAACCTTGGATCCTGTCGCAGCCCGTCCCCGGCTGCCACGCGACTCCCTGGGAGGGTTGAACATGTCCAAGCAGATTCCCGTCAGTCATATGGCCTTCGTTCGAGCGCGCGCCGGGCGCTCGGCGGAACTCGGCATGCGCCTGAGCGCGCTGATTGAGCCGTCCCGTGCCGCCGCCGGTTGCCTGAGCTTTTCCTTGCAGCATTCGCAGTGTGATCCGGAGTTGTGGCTGGTCTCCGGTTTCTGGAATAACCAGCAATCGATGACCGCCTATTTCAGCAGCCCGTCGATGGAAGTCTTTGCCGAGCTGGTGCAGGACCTGGTGGTCAACAGCCTGGATTTCCACACGTTTAAAGACGTGTCGGCGGCGCAGGCGCTGGGTCAGAGTTGCGCGCCGATACACAAACTCGCCGGTTGAGGGTTTAATGGCCGGCCTATCTGACTGAGCCAGGACCTGCGACATGGCACGTAAAGAGTTTGAACACTTCGAAGCGGTTTCCGCTGTAGTCCCCGTCGAATTGGGCAGCAACAAGGGTTATTTCGCGGCAATCGCGGTCAAGGCCCTGGTTGACGGCGGTGCGCCACGCTTTCACAAACTGTTGAATGACCAGGTATTCCCTGGCGCCATTGCCGCCGATGAAGCGGCCATCAACGAGCTGGACAAGCTCAAGGGCGTCACTGATGACGCCGAGCTGATCTGGTAACTCCGTTTACTTGACGGCGCCCGGGCGCCACATCTTGAACAATGCCTCCGGCCCCAGCTGGAAGTAGTCCGCCGGCCCGCCGCCGCGCAGAATCGGTTCTGCGGCGGCGGTGTCGTAGATCCCGTCCTTCAACAGCCATTTGGCAATGTGCACGGCGACCACCTCACCGAGCACCAGCCAGCTCGGCACCGTCTCGCCGTCGGCGCGCTGCAACTGAATGATCTGCGTGACCTTGCACTCGAAGGACACCGGGCTTTCGGCCACGCGCGGCACGGCAATCACCTTCGACGCCACCGGTGTCAGTCCCGCCAGTTCGAATTCGTTGACCTCCGGCGCGACGGCTGCGCAGCTCTGGTTCATCTGCTCGGCCAGCGGCCGGGTCGCTAGGTTCCAGACGAACTCACCGGTCTGCTCGATGTTGTTCAGGCTGTCTTTGCGCCCGACGCTGGAGAACCCGATGATCGGCGGAATGTAGTTGAACGCGTTGAAAAAGCTGTAAGGCGCCAGGTTCAGCTTGCCCTCGGCATCCTGCGAAGAAATCCAGCCGATGGGGCGCGGACCGACAATCGCGTTGAACGGATCGTGGGGCAGGCCGTGGCCGTTGGCCGGTTCGTAGAAATGGATGTCATCGGGCATGGCGGGGTGTTCCTGAAGGCTTTTATAAGCGGCCAATAGTGCAAGTCCGGTCCGCGAAGATCAAATCCCGACCTTTGGAAATGAACAAGCCCGGCAATGGCCGGGCTTTGGTGTCTGCATTCTGCCGATCAGCTGATGGCAGCGGCGGTACCGGTTTTATCGAAACCGTCGGCAGCGATGGCAGCAGCAGTACCGGTCTTGTCGAAACCGTCGGCCGCGATGGCAGCGGCGGTGCCGGTTTTATCGAAACCGTCAGCAGCGATGGCTGCGGCAGTACCGGTCTTGTCAAAGCCATCGGCAGCAACGGCTTTGCCGACGTTGGTTTTATCGAAACCATCGGCAGCGTAGGTGCCCGAGTGGCTGGTTTCGATGGCAGCGCTGGCGCCGTTGATGAAATCGGCGGATTTGGTTTTGTCCGAGCCATCGGCGGCAAAGGTGTTGGCGGCCAGTACGGACAAGGTCAGGGCGAGGATCAGTTTGGTTTTCATGGTCGTTCTCCAGATTCGATATTCGTTGGCGGTGTGTCTTGCATGGGGTTCATGCTACGCCAACTAAATTGATTAAAAAGCGCAAAATAATGCTAAAAACAATCGATTAACTTGATATTAAGGGCGACGCATTCAATTCGTCTCGTCGTGGGAGCGAGCGACGCGCAGTCAATCGATCAGGTAAGTGCAGGATGCGGCAGGGGCATTAACCGGTGATTAATCGCCGCTTTTGGGCTGTGTGACAGATTTTTCATACATTCCCGACCGGTTTTTCACCCGCGTAACGCCAGTCTGCCGGCGGCCAGAAAACCAAGAACCGGCCGTCATACACTGGAGCTTTACCTGCAATGAACAAACTGCCTCAAATCACCCTGGCCTTCTGGGTCATGAAAATCTGCGCGACGACCCTGGGGGAAACCGCGGGGGATTTGCTGTCGATGACCCTGAACGTCGGCTACGCCATGAGCTCGCTGATCCTGATCAGCGTGTTCGTCCTGACGCTGGTCACGCAACTGATGTCCAAGACTTACAAGCCGCTGCTGTACTGGATCGTGATTCTGTCGACCAGCACCGCCGGCACCACCATGTCCGACTTCATGGACCGCACGCTGGAGCTGGGTTACGCCACGGGTTCCATGATCCTGATCGCGATCCTGCTGGCGATCTTCGCGGCGTGGCGCCTGAGCGGCGACTCGCTTAACGTCACCAAGGTGCAGAGCTTTCGCGGCGAGATGTTCTATTGGATGGCGATCCTGTTCTCCAACACCCTGGGCACCGCGCTCGGCGATTACCTGGCGGACGACTCGGGCCTGGGCTTTGCCGGTGGCGCGCTGTTGATCGGCTCGGCGATTGCGGTGGTGGTACTGCTCAAGTACTTCACGAAGATTTCGTCGGTGGCGCTGTTCTGGGTGGCGTTCGTGCTGACCCGGCCGTTTGGCGCGACCTTGGGCGACCTGATGACCAAGTCCCATGAGAAGGGCGGACTGGACTTCGGCACCATCGGTTCGTCGGCAGTGCTGGCAGGGATTCTGCTGGTGATGATCGTGGGCGCGTCTTATGCGCAGAAGCGCTATGGCGGCAAACAGGGCGTTGCCGAGTTGTCCTGATCGGGAAATCGGACAGGAAAGAAACGCGCGAAGGTCTTGCACCTTCGCGCGTTTTTTTTGCGATCAGTCAGTGACGATGCGCGAATGTTTCTGGGTGTCTTTCATGGTGATGTACACCAGCAGGGACACCGCGATGCACGCGGTCACGTACCAGTAGTAACCGGTTTCCATGCCGATGCTCTTGAACCACAGCGCGATGTATTCGGCGGTGCCGCCGAAGATCGACACGGTCAGTGCGTACGGCAGGCCGACGCCCAGGGCGCGGATTTCGGTCGGGAACAGCTCGGCCTTCACCACGGCGTTGATCGAGGTGTAGCCGCTGACGATGATCAGTGCCGCCATGATCAGGAAGAACGCGCCCCACCAGGTCTGGATGGTGTGCAGGGTCATCAGGATCGGCACGGTGAAGATCGTCCCGAGCACGCCGAAGGCGATCAGGATCGGGCGACGGCCGATCTTGTCGGACAGGCCGCCGATGATCGGTTGCAGGCACATGAAAAGAAACAGCGTGGCCGCAGAAATGGTGGTGGAATCGGAGATGCTCATGCCGACGGTGTTCACCAGGTATTTCTGCATGTAGGTGGTGTAGGTGTAGAACGCCAGCGTACCGCCCATGGTCAGGCCGACCACGGTGAGCAGTTCCTTCGGATGGCGCAGCAAGGTGCGCATGGCGCTTTCCTTGGACTTCTCTTTCTTGGTGAACGACTCGGTTTCTTCCATGCCGCGACGCAGGTACAGCGCGACGATTGCGCACAGCGCGCCGATGGCGAACGGAATACGCCAGCCCCACGCGTACAGTTGCTCAGTGGTGAGCATCTGCTGCAGCACGATCAACACGCCCAGCGCGATGAGCTGGCCGGAAATCAGGGTCACGTACTGGAAGCTGGAGAAGAAGCCGCGACGTTCCTTGGTCGCCATCTCCGACAGGTAAGTGGCGGAGGTGCCGTACTCGCCGCCGACCGACAGGCCCTGCAGCAGACGGGCAAACACCAGCAGGATCGGTGCGCCGATGCCGATGGTTTCGTAGTTCGGGCTGAGGGCGATCAGCAGGGAGCCGAAGCACATCAGGTACACCGAGGCCATCAGCGCCTTTTTACGTCCGACCTTGTCGGCGTACAGGCCCATCAGCCAGCCACCGATCGGGCGCATCAGAAAGCCCACGGCGAAGATCGCGGCGGTGTTCATCAACTGGGCGGTGGTGGAACCGGCGGGGAAGAAGGTTTTGGCGAAGTACAGCGAGAAGGCGGCATAGACGTACCAGTCGTACCACTCGACCATGTTGCCGACGGAACCGCTGAAGATCGACTTGATGCGACTGGCGGTGGTTCGTTCTTTGGCCGGCACGGCAGCCGACCCAAGAGGCAGGGCGTTGGAGTTATCCATTGAAGGATCCTTCGTTTAATTGTTTTTGTGGAGCGCGTTGAAACGCAGCCTGCGGGGGCTATAGCAGGAGCTGTGCCAACGGGGGGAGGGCCGGTTTAGAGGGGGGTGGGAGATGGGTTGAGCGGAAATCCGCTTATTGATGAGTGTTTATGAGCGGAAAGTTGCTTATTGGGGCGCAGATCAAGAGCCCCCTCACCCCAGCCCTCTCCCCCCGGGAGAGGGCTAGGGTGAGGGGGATGGATTTCAGCCACACCAAAATTCTGCAGCCGAACTCACTCAGCCAAAAACATCTCCCGACTCAACCCATGCCGCTGCATCTTTTCATTAAACGTGCGCCGCGGCAGTTGCAGCTCCTCCAGTACGGCTTTCACATCGCCCTTGTGCCGGGTCAGCGCGGCCCGCAGACACTGCGCCTCAAATGCCTCCTGCTGCGCCGCCAGCGACTGGCCGGGATCGATGCCCTGCACAGGCTCATCCAGCCCCAGAACCTGCCGCTCGGCAACGTTCGCCAGTTCCCGCACATTACCCGGCCAGTCGCTGGCGGCGCAGCAGGAGGCATTTGAGGCGCAGTGTCTGCGGGCCGCGCTGACCCGGCACAAGGGCGATGTGAAAGCCGTACTGGAGGAGCTGCAACTGCCGCGGCGCACGTTTAATGAAAAGATGCAGCGGCATGGGTTGAGTCGGGAGATGTTTTTGGCTGAGTGAGTTCGGCTGCAGAATTTTGGTGTGGCTGAAATCCATCCCCCGCACCCCCAAAGGGGGCGAGGGGGAAGGGAGCTGATCTTCATGCTTTTCTAAATCTGCGTTCGACTCAATATTTCAGGTCGATATACCTCCAAAGTACAACTCGGTCAGTCCCCGCTCCCCCGCCCCCCCAGGGGGGGGGGGTGGGGGCGGGGGAGAGGGGACTGACCGAGTTGTACTTTGGAGGTATATCGACCTGAAATATTGAGTCGAACGCAGATTTAGAAAAGCATGAAGATCAGCTCCCTTCCCCCTCGCCCCCTTTGGGGGAGAGGGCTGGGGTGAGGGGGATGGATTTCAGCCACACCAAAATTCTGCAGCCGAACTCACTCAGCCAAAAACATCTCCCGACTCAACCCATGCCGCTGCATCTTTTCATTAAACGTGCGCCGCGGCAGTTGCAGCTCCTCCAGTACGGCTTTCACATCGCCCTTGTGCCGGGTCAGCGCGGCCCGCAGACACTGCGCCTCAAATGCCTCCTGCTGCGCCGCCAGCGACTGGCCGGGATCGATGCCCTGCACAGGCTCATCCAGCCCCAGAACCTGCCGCTCGGCAACGTTCGCCAGTTCCCGCACATTACCCGGCCAGTCATGACTCAGCAGGTGGCTCAATTGCGCACCACTGAGCGGCGGAAAAGTCCGGCCCAATCGCTGGGCGGCGCTTTGGGCGAAGGATTCGAACAACAACGGGATGTCTTCCCGACGATCCCGCAACGGCGGCAGGCGCAGTTCGGCGACGTTCAGGCGATACGCCAGGTCCTCGCGAAAACGCCCGGCCCGGGCTTCGTCCAGCAAATCGGGTTTGGTCGCCGCGACGATGCGCAAGTCCACGCGAATGCTCTGGTTCGACCCCAGCCGCTCCAGTTTCTGTTCCTGCAACACCCGCAGCAGTTTCACCTGCTGGGCCAGCGGCATGCTTTCGATTTCATCGAGGAACAGCGTGCCGCCATCGGCGTATTCCAGTTTGCCGATGCGCTTGCCGGAGGCTCCGGTGAACGCGCCGCTTTCATGTCCGAACAACTCGGCTTCAAACAATTGCTCGGGGATCGCCGCGCAGTTCAGCGCCACGAAGGGTTTGTCGGCGCGCGGGCCGAAGTCGTGCAGGCAGCGGGCGACCAGTTCCTTGCCACTGCCGGTTTCACCACGGATCAGCACGTTGACCGGCAGCGTCGCCAGATCCAGCACCTGCCGGCGCAGGGTCTGCAAGCCACGGGATACACCGAGCAGCGTGGCATCGAGTTTCGCGCGATTGTCGGCCTGCTCGTGCAGGGCGCGGTTTTCCAGCACCAGCCGACGCTTGTCCAGCGCCCGGCGCAGGCTGCCGAGCAGGGTCTCGGGGCTGAAGGGTTTTTCCAGAAAATCATAGGCGCCGTCGCGCATCGCTTCGACCGCCATCGGCACATCGCCGTGGCCGGTGAGCAGAATCACCGGCAGGTCGGCATCCCGGCGTTGCACTTCGGCCAGCAGTTCAAGACCACTGAGACCGGGCATGCGCACATCGCTGACAATCACTCCGGCAAAATGCGCGGGCAGCGCTGCCAGGCATTCCTCGGCGCGGCTGAACAGCTGCACCTCGAACCCGGACAGGCTCAGCCATTGTTCGACGGCACTGCGAATACTGCTTTCGTCATCGACCACCATCACGCGGTTGAGCATCAGAGGTGCGCCTCCAGATCGATTGGCAGGGTCAGGCTGAACACCGCGCCGTTGTCGCCGTTCTCGGCGCTCAGGCGCCCGCCGGATTCGTGGACGATGGCAAACGACACCGCCAGCCCCAGGCCGAGGCCGTCACCCACCGGTTTGGTGGTGAAGAACGGATCGAACACCTGACCCAGATGTTCTTCGGCGATGCCGCCGCCATTGTCGATGACGCTCAGGCGCCACAGTTGTTCGTCGGCTTCCAGACGGATTTCCAGACGCTTGCAAGGTTTGCCCTGCATCGCATCGAGGGCATTGCGCAGCAGGTTGATCAGCACCTGTTCGAGGCGGATTGCATCGCCGCGCACCCAGGCCGGGCGGGTCAGGTGCAGCACCAGACTGACCTGTTCGTCGCGCATCCTTGCGTCGAGCAATTGCAGGGCCTGATCGACCACTGTCGCCAGATCCAGCCGTTCGCGCAAACCGCTGGGGCTCTTGCGGGCGAAGGTTTTCAAATGACCGGTGAGGGCCGCCATGCGCGTGAGCATCTCATCCACCGGTTTGAGCGCCTTGTAGGCGTCATCCACCCGGCCGTGATCGAGCAGCAGCCTCAGCGTTGCAAGCTGCATGCGCTGGGCGGTCAGCGGCTGATTGATTTCGTGGGCCAGCGCGGCGGACATCTGCCCCAGTGCCGCCAGTTTCGCCGACTGCACCAGACCATCCTGCGCCGTGCGTAAATCCCGGGTGCGTTCCTCGACCTGTTGCTCAAGTTCTTCGCGGCTGCGTTGGCGCATCTTCGCTAGACGCCAGCGCTGGTTGAGGAACAACAGCAGGAACACCAGCGCCAGCCACACCCCCGCTGCGGCGAGCCCGGCATTGCGCTGGTCTTCGAAGGACAGTTGTGGGCGACGCAGCAGGTGCAGGGTCCAGCCTTCGGCGGTCAGCGGCAGGGATTCCCACAGGTAGTCCGCCGTGCCTTGCGGAGCCTCGACACGGCGCAGATCGCTATTGTCATCAAAGCGGCGCAGGGACAGATGAGTCAGCGGCACCAGCGACTGCTTGTCGTATTGGCGGGTGGCCTTGATCTCCCGGTAATCGGCCGGGGTCAGCGGGTGCAGCAAGCGATAGCGCCATTCGGGCTGGTTGGCGATGAAGACGATGCCCCGGGCATCGCTGACCAGCAGGGTGTCGTTGCCATGGCTCCATTCGCGCTCAAGCTCCGGGAATTCCAGTTTGACCACCATCGCCCCGAGGAACTCGCCGTTGTCGCCCAATACAGCGCTGGACAGGAAATACCCGGGAATCCCGCTGGTCACGCCGACCGCGTAGAAACGCCCGGTGCCCTGGGTACGGGTCTGGCTGAAATAGGGGCGAAAGCCGTAGTTGTGGCCAACGTAACTGCTGGGCAGACGCCAGTTGCTGGCAGCCACCGCCAGGCCTGTGTGGTCGAGCAGTTCAAGGGTCGAGGATTGTGCGGCGCCGTTGATCTTTTCCAGCTTCAGGTTCAGCGCCGCTTGCTGTTCGGCATCCACCGGCCCCGCCAGCGCCGCACGCAATTGCGGGTCCAGTGCCAGCACGGCGGGCAGGGCGCGGTAGCGGTCGATCAGGGTGTGCAGCGAATTGGCGTACAGCGCCAGTTGCTGGTTGGCCCGGGCAGCGTCCTCCACCAGCGCCTGGCGCTCGGCGTGGCGGATCGCAAGCGTCGCGGCGAGGGCGGCGCCGGCGAGGATCAGCAGGGTGTACAGCGTCAAGCGCACAAGGCGTGAGGTCGCGGGCATGGACGTATCAGGCGCAGAATGGGGCGAGCACGATAGCATGCACAGGCGGACTTCTCGCTAGGTGCCACCCTGGCGTGCACGTCTGATCACAGATTGGGTCTGCCTCAATTGTCTGATGGTTGCATTCGTTGCAGTGATCACTGATTCACGTGTATCACCGGCAGCGTTGCCGAAAATTTTGCCGAGCGGTCTGTAGGTGTGGATAGCGTCGCGCCCGGCGGCTTCGAATAGGCTGTCCAGCACGCCCACGGCTTCATTCAGGATTTCGATCATTCCGGAGATGTGTTGATCGGCGCGGGTCAGCTTTTCGTCGGTCAGTTCCAGACCTGCTCCTGCGATCTCATGAAGTATTTCAAAGGTGCCGGTCACTGTACTCAACGCCGCACCGATTTCGCTCGAGAACGGTGTATTGGCGGCCTTCATGCCAATACTCGCACCGACATTCAGAGCCTCCTTGCCGCCCTTCAGCCAGCCCTTTCTGTTCATTTGCACGACACCTAGCCCGATGCCTTTGAACTTGTTGTACGCGTACGAACCATAGTTCATGGCCTTGTAGTCACCTTTATTGATGATCCTGTTCGGATCCAGCTTCCCGGACTTGAATTTGACCGATGCGCTGAGGCTCGTACGCTCCAATGCAAAATCCAGCCCCATGCTCACTGCCTTTTTCGTCACGACCCCGAGGGTCGCGCCAACGGCGATACCGGGGGGGCCCGCGACACTACCCAACGCCGCCGCTGTCGCTCCGATGCCGATACCCGCTCCATAAGAGATGGCTTGCGCTGCAACGTGTGCGCCAATCCTCAATGCAGCGGACTGTCCGTGTGCCAAAGCAGACTGGTGATTATTGATTTGTGTCTCGGCTTCTCGCGCACGTCGTGTCGTGAGATCCAGAATTTTTGTATGCCGGCCCACCGCTCTGGATAGCGCCATATCGGCCTTGTATTGCTGTTGATCAGCTGCGCTTCGGGATTGTCTTGTGGAACGTTGCTGCCCAGTCTCCAGAAAGCTGTCCATGAAGTCCCACAGCTCCCGTCCGTCATCGTCGATGAAAGTAATCGGGTTATTCCCCACGAAGGCGTACAGGTTCAAACCATCCACAATGCCCGCCGGATCGGTACTGATCCAGCGCCCCAACCAGTCGGCGTAATAACGCGCGCCGTAGTAATACAAGCGGGTGACATCCATTTCCTTGCCCGAACATCGGATGAAGCGGTAATCCACTTCGATCACCGTGCGCGCCACCATCCATGCGGTGGTGCCGAACGGCAGATAGCCTTCATGGCTGATCATACGTGCCTGTTGGTCCAGTTCCAGCGAGACCGACCCCAGATGATCGCTCTGGGTATAGCGCAACTGATCGGCCTCGATGCCCGCCGGTTTGCCGGCCACCCAGTGCAAGCAGACCACGTTGCCACTGGCTAGCGACAGGTTGATCAGGTGTAACTCTTCGCCGTTGTCTCGGGTACGAATCTCCAGCCCTGGCAAATAGCGCACTTCATGGAAGTGGCTGGCTTTTATAGTGTGAGTGTCGTGACGTTTGTATACCCGCTCGCCCTGGCTGTAGTGGTAATACTCTTCATCGTTGGCGCTGCTGCCGTCGCGGTCGACGAGGATTACCCTGTCCAGCTCGCCACGATTGTTCCATTGCATCGGCACGCCGGGTTGCAGGGCTTGCAGGTTGCCGACGGGGTCGAACAGTTTTGTGAAGTCCGGAGGTGGATCACCCTGTTTCCAGCGTACGCCGCGATTGCTCGACGGATCGATCAACATCTCGGCGGTGTGGTTGGCACCATCGCGGATGTGGACGGTTTTGACGAGGTTGTCGCCGTTGTCGTATTCGTAGTGCTCGATGTAATTGCGTCGGTCGGCGGGATCGCTCGGCTGCGGCCTTCCGAGGTTGTCCGAGGGCGGGGCGTCGGTGTAGCCGGTGGCGTGGATCAACCTGTACAACGTGTCGTAACGAAACTCGCGGTGACCATCAACCCGCTGGTTGCGAAAAAACGTCGGGGTGTAGGCGTGATCGAGAATGCGGGAGATGTTGCCCGTCCGGTCGTATTCGTACTCGAAGTCCTGAAGCACCGGTCCCGAATCCTTCTGTACACTGTGACGATCCAGGCGCCCGTCGGTGGCCCGATAGTGCCAGTGGCTGATGACACCGTTGCCGGCCCGTTGCTCGATGATCTGTCCGGCGGCGTTATACCGGGCATCCTGCAACACCGTTTGCCAGGTGGTTACTCCGTTCAGTTGCAGCTGCACCCGACTGAGTTGACCGGCCACGTCGTATGTCGACAGTTGCTGATGGCCCCCGGCATCGGTCTGACTCAGTACCGTGCCCAGAGGACTGAAGCTGCGATGACTGGCAAAGGATTTGTCATCGCGAAAAGTGCGGGTTTCGTGCAATCCGTTTCCCGTCAACCCGACGCTGTGAAATTCGATGGTGCCGGACGGGTCATCCAGTTTGATCAACTGCCCGCGCAGGTTATGGCCAGCGTCATGTGCGGAGTTGGCGTATGTCATCGTTTCGACGTCTGGAATGCCGTTTTCTTCAATGGTCAACGGGCGCAATTGGTCATCGTAGGTCATGACCCGATGATCCCCGTTCGCGTCCCAGGATTGTTCGGGTAATCCGGCCAGACCGGGCAGGATGATGGACATGCCGGCATCGACGCTGACCGTCCTGAGCGCCTGACCATTGAGTGCGAAAAGCGTGACGGTATTCGGAGTGGGCAGACGTGGATCGCGTTGAGCCACTGGTCGTCCGGCCACATCATGGTAGTAGCAGGTAGTGAGCGACTGAACCTCCTCACCCGCCATCTTGCGCAGGTATTCGACCTGCCGTATCCCGAGCGTGCGCGGGTCCTGAACCTGCATGCTGGGCGTATGCCAGTAAACGGACTGACTCATGGGGATGCTCCTTGTTCAGGGACGCGCGCTGCGTCGCCGCATCAGGAACTGATTGTCGGTGGTGCCCATTTCCCTGTACCAGGCCATGCCTTTTTGCATTCGGTTGATATAGTCCAGCGTCTTTCCGGTCTTTTGTCGCAGGCCTGAGCGGGTGATCGGCTCGAGCGTTTCAGGGGACGTCATGTGGGTGATGTTGGGAATGTGGTCAACCGGATGGATGACGTCCGTACCCAATGCGTCAAAAGCCGCCTCGGCCCAGGCGGAGCGTTGTTCTACGGCCTCTTTCCATTCACTGAGCATCGTTTCGATCTTGCCGACCTTGACGGGATCGAGGCGGTTCTTGATGTCTTCGGCTTCAACGGCGCGGGCAAATAAATTGAACGTGCCGCCAAGGATCGATATCCATGCTCCAACCAGACGCCCCATCACAAATTCAGGATTGAGCACCGAGTTGAGTACCGGGTGGATCAGTTCATCCTTGATGCTCCGCCAGTTGCCGTGGGCATCATTGGCGACTTCCGGGATGCCCATTGCTTTATCGATCGCGGACACGGAGATGGTTGAAGTCTGCGGTATGAGTGCGCCGATCAGCCCCATACCTGTGACCGGAGCGGCCACACCACCCGCGATGTCTCCGCCGACGTTGCCACCCGTCGCCGCCTCGATGAAGGGCAAGCGGTGCACTCTGCTGTGAGAGGCGATATGCCGGACATCCGGGATGAACTGCCCGACCTGCTCTCCGCCGATGTTCCCGGCTTCGTAGCCGAATACCCCAGTGGCCACTTCGCCTACAGCATTGGCCAGCAGGCTTCTCTTGATGTTTTTCTGGTGGATGATGTTGTCGATCTGCACCAATGTCTGCCCGGCAACGCCTTCCAGTATCGACACAAAACCCGAGTACAGCATGATGACGCTTTCCTCCTGCGCACCTCCCGAAGGATCGACATAACGAAGCGGGTTGTTGGATACAAAGGCGTAAAGGTTCAGCCCGTCCACAGCGCCGGCCGGGTCGGCGCTCACCCAGCGACACAGCCACGGTGCGTAATACCGCGTGCCGTAGTAATAAATCCCGGTGACATCCATTTCCTTGCCCGAATAGCGGGTGAACTTGTAGTCCGCTTCGATCTGCGAGCGGGCGGCCATCGACGAGGTAGCGCCGAAGGCGTAGTAGCTTTCGCGGCTGATCACCAGCGCCAGTTGATCAGTCTCTGTCACGCTTGATCCCAAATGGTCGGTGAGGCAATAACACACCCGATCTGCATCGACACCGGGTGGTTTGCCGGCGACCCAGTGCAGACACGTCACCTCGCCGACACCGGTGGCGACGGTGATCCGGTGCATTTCTTCACCGCTGCTTTTGGTACGGATTTCCAGGTTGCCCACGTAGTGCACTTCTTCGACGTGGCTGACTTTGCGAGTGTGGGTTTCGTGGCGTTTATAGACCCTTGCACCCTGGCTATAGTGATACAGCTCCTGATCGGGCGGGCCGCTGGCGTGTTCCACGAGAATCAGCGATGCCAGCTGATTGCGGCTGTTCCAGTCCATTGGCTGGCCGGGTTGCAGGGCCAAAAGATTGCCGGCGTGGTCGAACAGGGCGTTGAAGTCAGGCGCCGGGTCACCTGGTTTCCAGCGCACACCGCGATTGCTGGCAGGATCGATGAACATCTCGCGGGTGTAGGTGTTGCCGTCGCGAACGTGGGTCAGTTTTTTCAGGCTGTTGCCGTCGTCGTATTCGAAAGATTCGACATAGTTGCGTCGGTCATCGGGATCGGTGGGTTGCGGCCGCCCGGGGTTGTCCGTGGGCGGGGCGTCGCTGTAACCGGTGGCGCGGGTCAGGCGGTACACCGAGTCATATCCAAATGTGCGTTCACCGTCGACCCGCTGGTTGCGGAAAAACGTCGGTGTGTAGGTGTGGTCGACAATGCGGAGGGTGTTACCCACCAAGTCATATTCATATTCGAAATCCTGAATCGCCGGCCCTGAAGCCTTTTGCGCGTACTGCCGCAGCAGGCGCCCGTCGGCGGATCGGTAGTGCCAGTGACTGGTCACACCATTGCCGAGCTGTTGTTCGGTGATCTGGCCGGCGGCGTTGTAATCCGCGCCATTCAAAATGTCCTGGAAGGATTGCCCGCTGAGTTGCAGTTGCATCCGGACAAGTTGCCCGGCGACGTCGTAGTTCGATTGTTGCACATGCCCGCCGGCATCGATGGTTTGCAACAGGGCACCCACGGCGCTGAAACGTTGGCGGCTGGTGCAGGTCTTGCCGTCCTTGAAGGTGCGGGTTTCTTCCAGTGCCTGGCCGTTCATGGCGAAGCTGTTGATTTGCACCGTGCCTGAAGGATCGCTCAGCGCTGTCATTTGCCCGCGCCGGTTGTGCGTCGGGTCGGCCGATGCGGTTTCATGGCTGAAGGTTTCGAAGTTCGATGAACCGTTTTCTGCAACGGCCCGCAAACGCAGTTGCGGGTCGTAGGTCATCTCCCGGTGATTGCCGTTTGCATCCCAATTCTGCAAAAACTCGCCGCCGGGTCCAGGCAGAACCGTGTTTTCGCCACTGTCAACGTTGTGAGTCTTGAGCGCCAGGCCGTCCAACCGGAATACCGTTGTTGTATTGGGTGTGGGCAGACGCGGATCCCGCTGTGCAACAAGATGACCGGCAACGTCATATTGCAGTCGATTGATCAGCGCTCGCACGGCTTCCCCGGCCACCGTGCGCAGGTACTCGACTTGTCTGACGGCTTCGCCGCGCGGGCCGATTACCGACAGAGTCGGTGTGAGATGGTGCACGCTGGCGTTCATGATTTGATCCGTTTTGCGGATTTTGCAGGTATCGGTTTTTTTGCGGGTGTGACCGGTGTTGGCTCTTCCGTGTCGTTGTAGTCGTAGCTGAGCGTGAACCATGGATGCAGAATCATGAACGCCAGATGGTCAAGGGCATTGATGGTCTGGATCGGCCGCCCCAAGGCGTCGTAGAACATCCGGTCGTGGTAGGCGTGCGCGCGCATGGCGCTGTCATTGATGCAGCGATGGGTGTTGAGGAAATAGGGGCGGTAGACCCGGATGGTTTCGCCTTTGTGGTTGTATTCCACACGCCTCTGAACCCGCCAGCGCGGATCTGCTTGTGCCTCGACAGGATCGCCATTTGCGTCAATGACAAGCTTGTCTTCAAGTGTGGCCTGGAACGCCTTGCCTTGCGGGACGAGCTGTTTGTTTTGCAAGTCGCGGCCGAAGCCGTCGACGTAGCTGATCGTTCTCTGAATCTGTTGCAGCGAGTCGGTGTGGTAGCGGTCTGCGACCATTCTGAGGCTATGCACTGGTTGCCTCAGGGCTGTATGGATGATCTTCAGCAGGGTCTGTTCGCTGGCCGTACGTTTTTTGCGTTGGTTCAACCAGCCCAAGGCTGAGGCACGGATGCGACCATCAGGAAGGATCAGGCCTTTGGCGATCCATTCCTTTCTTTTGAGCGGCAATGTCTTGAGCGGGAGCAACGGCATCCAGCTGAACAGCTCGGTGCGCACTGCACTGGCTGCGTGGGCGAGAACGAGCTGCGGATTGGCAAGGGCGTATTCGACGCTCAGATCAGACTGCGGCGGGTAGGCGGACAAAGGCGCGAATCCGGCTGGCAATCCTTCTTCCGTGCCATGAAAACTGAGCACCATGGGCTGGCCGCCTGCGTCATAAAGAACTTCCTGAATGTTCTCGTTGGGATCGGTGACTTTGAGCGGCTGCAGGGTGTGCATGTCGTATGTCACCGATGTCACGCAGCCATCCGGCAGGGTGATGGCAATGGTCAGCAGATGGTCTGCGTCCCAGGTGATGAGCGTCACGCCATGGCTGGCGGTCTGCTGCACTTCGGTGACGTGGTAAAAACCGCTGGCATCGGCGTAGGTGAAAAAGCCGCTCAGAGCTGACCACAGATTTAGCAACAGATCCTGTGCTGGATCTTCCGGGAAGAACAGCTTCATGGGGCTGTAGCCGATTTTTCTCAGCTCGTCCCGAATGACTATCGGGACGTCGTCGTAGGCCTCAAGGGCCTTTTTGTCGAACACGGCCTGCTCGGTCGGCCCGGTCAACGGCGGGTAGATAATTTTGCCGGCGGACTCCAGATACGTGTGCTGCGAGAGCGAGGTCAGCTCCCGCGCGGCTGTCCATTCGGCACTGTCTTTATACCGGTCGAAATTTTCGAAACTGATGTCCGCCGCTCTCAGCCCGCCCGGCGGCGCACCCTTGGGCAGCTTCATTGCGTTGCTGCGCTGGCGCCAGGGCAAGCCGAGCAGCCAGTGACCGTCGGTGGTCAGGTGATTGAATCCGGCAAGGGTTTCTGTCAGATAGAAGGACCGCTGTTGTTCATCGTGGCTGTCCACCCATGCTCGCAGTTGATCCTCTCGATCAAAGGGCGGTTTGTCCGTATCGGTGCGGCGGCGAGCACAGGCGACCGTGAAACCGTGAGTCAAATGGCCGTATTCGTCCCACGCCAGATTGACCCCGTGCTGACAGTTCGGGTCGTCCATGAAGCGTTCGTATTGGTGGCTGCGGGTTTCCAGCTCCAGCACCAACAGACTGGACGGATTTTCTTTGACCACTCGAACCAGGTAGCGCGATTCGCTCAGGGAGAACAGGCGTGCCGGGGCGGGGTCGTCCGCCTGGCAGACCTCGGTGCGAAGCAGGCGACCAACAAAGGCGTAGGCGATTTCGCGATTGTCGTCGGCCTTGCGCTGTTTGCGAATTCGCTCCTTTCGGCCCTTGGCATCGAACGTTGAAATGACCGTAGGCCCCAGCGGCGTTATCTCGTCGTCGAGTTTGCAGGTGCCTTTCAAGGCAGGATCGATGCTGCTACCGGTATGAAACCAGTGCGTCACGCGCATCGGCGCCGTGTGGCCACTTTCAGCCTTGCCCGGCTCCAGTTCACCGTCGGTCTGGCAGACTCTGCCGAAGCCGCGAAACTCACGTTCGTAACCGTCGTAGTAACCCTCGAAATATTCGTGGAACTGCATCAGGTAATTGCCGGTGATTTCATCGTCCTGGCGCAACCAGTGAAGCACCATCTGGGGAAAGGGCAGAAGGCAGACAGGACGCCGGCGCGCCATCAGTTCCATGCGTTTCTCGTCCAGCCAGAATTGCGCACTGCTGCGATATTTCAGAGTTGCGCCGTAGCCCATGTTGTTGTTGCAGCCGGTGAGCAGGTACGGCCGTTCACTGACGAAGTGATACACCCAGTGCTGTGGTTTCATGTGGGGTTTGGTGAACAGCAGGCTGGCGCAACCGATGCCTTGCAGGTCGGCGAGGGTCACCTGGCAGCGGTTGTCGTAGCGGATGCCGTCGGGCCATTTAACGATGTCCGGGATTTGCTCAAAGGTATTGCCACCGAGGTTCCAATAGATCTCGAAGTGATCGGAACACAGACGGATCAATGCCGGTGCACCGGAGCCATCGAGATCGGCAAATCGAATCTGATCGGCATTGAAATGTGCGTACTCGAAGGGTAGCGCGCTGATCGCAACCCGTTTGCCGAAATGGCCGTGGCCCAGATTGGCCCAGGTTTCGATCCCGTCGTGACGAACCCGGCACAGTCCCGAGAGGTCACTGGCGTGCAGGTTGCCGAACATCACAAGCACGGTGCGGGCGTCGCTGAACAGCGGTAAACGATCCGGGGTATGCGGCACATCCTGGCCGGGAGCAAATCCTTTTTCCCTCAGGTTGGCATACACCCGGACGCTGTTCGGGCCGATCAGGGCCATGGAATCCAGGCCATCGCCGCTCAAGTCTCCCAGCTGGGTCAACTGATGGAAAAAATCCACGGGAAACTGGCGGAACGACTTGAACAACGACCAGGTGCCATCCGGGTTGAGTGTGTAATACCCGCTGCCACCGGGTTGCGCGACGACCCAGTCCAGGCGCCCGTCACCAGTGAGGTCGATCAGGATCACGACCACGGGCTTGCTGCTGTCGGCATTCGGGATCAGCGGCAGCAGTGTCCAGGGACCGTAGACGATTTCGTCCGTACCGGGCGTGCCGCGCAAGGGCTCGCGGTAGTACCAGGCCCCGTCGTACTGGCAGAGAAAACCGGGCAGGCTTTCGCCGTAAAGATCGACGCAATGGTAGGGCTGGCCGTCGTTGAGGCCGGGCATTTGGTCGAGTGGCAGGAAGGGTTTGGGGGTAGTGTCGAGTATCAGCGTTTCATAAAAATATTCGAGGGGCGGCATGTGCTTGACGCGACCTGTAGCGTCATAACTCATGTAGTGCGCGGCTTTCAGGTGGTTGTACCGATGCTGTGTGGGTTCGTGCTCCAGCAGCAGGCGATTGAGCAGAACCGGAGTGGGGCCGGTGTGGTTGAACAACAGGAACTGCCGGCACATGCGCCGGGTGCCCACTTCAAAACCATAACGATGCATACGAAACGGGTCGGTACGGATCGCCCAGGCATCCTCGTTGGCGGCATACGGAGGAACATCGTCATACCCGGAGACGCGTTCGCCGTAGTCAATGATCAGTCGGAACAGCCAGTCGAGTAATTCGGGTTGAGCGTGATCAAGACAGTACAGATCGGCACTGGCGGTCTTGTTGCAATAACAGACCTGTCGCAGGTAACGCTGGGCACTGTAGTCAAAACGGGCGTCAGTGGTTTTGTCGTCGGTCTTGTATTGGTAAAAGATGCTTTCGCCCACGGGGTTCCTGACTTCCACCAGCAACCACACTGCGATAAGGGTTGGGTCCACCGGGTCATGGATGCAGGCATCCAGGGTGTTGCCGTAGCAATACTGAGAGCCATCGGCACCAAAGACCACCCAGAACCCATGGCCGCCACCGGTGGGGGTCCAAAGCTCGTAGCGGGTGAAGGTCGCTTCCAGGCGCGGAATGTAGAGCACCACGGAATAGGTTTTGGCGTTCCTGCCTTTACCGCGTGTACGCTTTTTGGCCTTGATCCTGCCACGGGCCGTCAGCTCGGGGCGCAGGTCGGTGCCGTCGGCCTGCATGACATCGGCGGCTTCGTACTTTGGCACTCCTTTGCTGGTCTTGCGCGAGATGGCGGGCAGCGGCAGATCCCAACCGAGCCCGCACTTGCCGTTGCCCGCGTTACCGTCGTAGACCAACTGCAACTCGGGATTGAGCGAGCGCGCATTCAGGATCGGGAGGGGCAGGGTATAAGAGCGCTGCCCGGTCGCACCGATCTCCCCCCAACTGCGCCCATTCGTTGCAATGGACGCAGTCTTGGCAATGGAGGGAGGAGTGACGAGCGCATCTGCATCAAGGGCCATGGCAACGCAACCTGTGAACGTCGAGTTTCCACGCTAACAGAGGGTGTTGGCCGTGACACCTGTCAGATCTGACAGGTGCCGACTGACGGCAGGCGAAAAAAAACCGGGCGGTCATCGCTGACCGCCCGGTTTTTCACAAGCAGGTGAAGCGCTTACTGCACTTCCACCGCCAGGCTTTCGCTGATCTTCTGTTGCCAGATCGCAGGACCGGTGATGTGTACCGATTCACCTTTGCTGTCCACCGCAACGGTGACCGGCATGTCCTTGACCTCGAACTCGTAGATCGCTTCCATGCCCAGCTCGGCGAACGCCAGGACCTTGGACTTCTTGATCGCTTGCGCCACCAGGTAAGCGGCACCGCCGACGGCCATCAGGTAAACGGCCTTGTTGTCCTTGATCGCGTCGATGGCGGTCGGGCCGCGCTCGGACTTGCCGATCATGCCCAAAAGGCCGGTCTGCTCGAGGATCTGACGGGTGAACTTGTCCATCCGCGTGGCGGTGGTCGGGCCAGCCGGGCCAACCACTTCGTCACCGACCGGATCAACCGGGCCGACGTAGTAGATGAAGCGACCCTTGAGGTCTACCGGCAGGGTTTCGCCCTTGTTCAGCATCTCGACCATGCGCTTGTGCGCCGCGTCGCGACCGGTGAGCATCTTGCCGTTGAGCAGGACGGTTTCGCCCGGTTTCCAGCTCTGCACGTCTTCCGGGGTCAGGGTGTCGAGGTTGACGCGACGGGCCGACGGGCCGGCTTCCCAGACGATTTCCGGGTAGGCGTCCAGCGGTGGTGCTTCCAGCGAGGCCGGGCCGGAACCGTCGAGCACGAAGTGCGCGTGACGGGTGGCGGCGCAGTTCGGGATCATGCACACCGGCAGCGAGGCTGCGTGGGTCGGGTAATCCATGATCTTCACGTCGAGCACGGTGGTCAGGCCACCGAGGCCCTGGGCGCCGATGCCCAGCTGGTTGACCTTCTCGAACAGCTCCAGACGCATTTCTTCGATGCGGTTCTGCGGGCCACGGGCCTTGAGCTCGTGAATGTCGATGGATTCCATCAACACTTCTTTCGCCATCACAGCGGCTTTCTCGGCGGTACCGCCGATGCCGATGCCCAGCATGCCCGGCGGGCACCAGCCGGCGCCCATGGTCGGAACGGTCTTCAGCACCCAGTCGACGATCGAGTCGGACGGGTTGAGCATGGCCATTTTCGACTTGTTCTCGGAACCGCCGCCCTTGGCCGCCACGTCCACTTCCACGGTGTTGCCCGGGACGATGGAGTAGTGGATGACCGCCGGGGTGTTGTCCTTGGTGTTCTTGCGAGCGCCCGCCGGGTCGGCGAGGATCGAAGCACGCAGGACGTTTTCCGGCAGGTTGTAGGCGCGGCGCACGCCTTCGTTGATCATGTCGTCCAGGCTCATGGTCGCGCCATCCCAACGCACGTCCATGCCCACACGCACGAACACGGTCACGATACCGGTGTCCTGGCAGATCGGCCGGTGGCCGGTGGCGCACATGCGCGAGTTGATCAGGATCTGCGCCATCGAGTCACGGGCCGCTGGCGATTCTTCGCGCAGGTAGGCTTCGTGCATCGCCTGGATGAAGTCCACGGGGTGGTAGTAGGAAATGAATTGCAGGGCGTCGGCAACGCTCTGAATCAGGTCGTCTTGCTTGATCACGGTCATGAGTCGCGCTCCTCTAAAAGACGGGAACATTCAATAAGGTGCCTGCGGCTTGGGTGCATCGGTCGGTCGCAGACACCTTTCAAGGCACGCCGGGGCTGCTGGCGCGACGCTAAAAAGGCGCGGCAGTATACCGCGCCTCCTTGGTGGTGACACGCGCCGGTAGTCATTCGTTGGTCGCATGGTTCAGGGAATAACTGGAGTCATCGTTTGCACTTTCAGACCGCTGCCCTCACCCCAACCCTCTCCCGGGGGGAGAGGGAGCTGGTTTGTGTAGAGCTTGAAATGGGTGTTCGACGCGATATTTCAGAATGCCGAAATCCGACAAAATATCACGGTCAGTCTCCTCTCCCTCCGGGAGAGGGCTAGGGTGAGGGGGCTTTTGGCGGTACGCGCAGGTCATGCCTTTGACGCCAATTATCCGGCCCGAAAATCAATGGTCATTTATCGACTGGGCCACTAAAGTGGCAGCCGGTCTGTAGAGTAGGACACTCGGTCAGCCTCTTATCGCACGGTGAGTCAACGATTGACCCATAACGCCATTCAACGTCTTTTGCTCAAACGCTTCGCCCTCGCTGCAGCCACCTACGGATTGGCCTTGCTGCTGCTGTGGCTGGCGTATTTCACCGGACACTACGAAGATTCGCTGGCAGGCGTCGCCGTCGGCAGCGCCCTGGTGGTCATCAGCCAGGCGACCCTGTTCGCGGTGTTTTTCTCGGGCGCCAACCTGCGCTTCTCCGATCCGAGCCTGACCGAAGCGCAAGTGCTGCTCGGCCTCGGCTGGCAGACGTGGCTGATCGCCCATCTGCAAGAGGCCCGGGGCGAGTTCCTGGTCTTCTATGTGCTGATCCTGCTGTTCGGCCTGTTCCATCTGTCGCGGCGGGCTTTTGTGCGCTGCGCGATGCTGGTGTTCTTCAGTTTCTGCGCCATCACGCTGTGGGACGGTTACCACTTCCGGTTGCACGATCCGGCGCTGTCTGCCTTGCAGGCGTGCATTCTGCTGATTGTGCTGGCCTGGCTGGTGATCTACGCACGCTTCGTCCAGACCTCGCGGCAACGCATGCGTCAGCGCCGCTTTGCCTTGCAGGCGCATCAGGACACCCTGCGCGGGATGATGCGCCAGCTCGAAGACCTGGTGGCCACCGACGAACTGACCGGGCTGTTCAACCGCCGGCATTTCCTGCGCCTGGCCACCCGCGAATTGAACGCGATGGAAGCCGACGTCGTGCATGGTCTGGCGCTGATCGACCTCGACCACTTCAAACGTATCAACGACCTGCACGGCCATGCCGCCGGCGATCAGGTGTTGCAGGCGTTCGCCGGCGTGGCCGGTGCCTGTCTGCGCGACGGCGACGTGCTGGCGCGTTATGGTGGTGAGGAATTCGTGGTGCTGCTGCCCGATTGCAACGCGGAACGACTGACCGCCTGCTGCGAACGGCTGCGCATCGCTTTCACCGACGTCGAACTGGTGGGCCTGAATGTGAAAAACCTGAGCCTGTCCGCCGGCATGACCCTGCTGGAACTGGGCGATGATCTGGACGACGCCTTGCAGCGCGCCGATCAGGCGCTGTACCGGGCCAAGCGCGACGGGCGCAACCGTTGCGCCGCCGCGTGGGAGAACGCCGATGCCTGAACTGCGAGTCGGTGAGCGACAGTGGTCGGTGGCGGCGGGCAGCAACCTGCTCGACGCTCTCAATCAGAACGGCGTGGCGGTACCTTACAGCTGCCGCGCCGGCAGTTGCCATGCGTGCCTGGTGCAATGCGTGCAAGGCTTGCCTGCTGACAGTCGCCCCGATGCCCTGAGCGCCGAACAGCGTGATCAGGGCTGGCGGCTGGCCTGTCAGTGTCAGGTGATCGAAGACTTGCAGGTGCACACCTTCGATCCCGTCACCGATGGTCGCCCGTCCACGGTCGAAGCGCTGGACTGGCTCGGCGACAGCGTATTGCGCCTGCGCCTGACACCCCAGCGGCCGTTGCGCTACAGCGCCGGCCAGCATCTGGTGTTGTGGGCCGGCCAGATCGCGCGGCCGTATTCGCTGGCGAGCCTGCCGGAAGAAGACCGTTTTCTTGAGTTCCACCTGGATTGCCGCCAGCCCGGCGAATTCAGCGATGCTGTCCGACGCTTGCAGATCGGCGACCCGATCCGCCTCGGTGAGCTGCGCGGCGGCGCGCTGCATTACGACCCGGACTGGCACGACCGGCCGCTGTGGCTGCTCGCCGCCGGCACCGGCCTCGGCCCGTTGTTCGGCGTGTTGCGAGAGGCGCTGCGTCACGATCATCGGGGCGCCATTCGCGTCATTCACCTGGCCCATGATGCCGACGGGCATTACCTGGCCAAACCCCTTGAAGCACTGGTCGCGCAGCGGGAAAACCTCAGCGTCGAACTGTGGACGGCGGCCGAGTTGCCGGACGCTTTGGCGCAACTGCGCCTTGTCTCCCGACAAACCCTGGCCTTAGTCTGCGGCTCGACTGCCAGCGTTGACGCGTTTGCCAAGCGTCTGTTCCTGGCCGGACTGCCGCGCAATCAACTGCTGGCCGATGTCTTCCTGAGCCGTGGTTGAGCGCTGAATTCTCAGACGCGAGACCTGCCATGCCCGAAGCCATCCTGCTGCACCGTGAACGCGGTTTGCTGACCCTGCGCCTCAATCGCCCGGACAAGAAAAACGCCCTGACCCGCGCCATGTACAGCCAGTTGGCCGAAGCGCTGAAACAGGCCGGCAGCGATCCGGAAATCAACGCCGTGCTGATCACCGGCAGCGCCGAGTGCTTCACCGCCGGCAACGACATCGCCGACTTTATCCAGCAACCACCGAGCGACCTCGACAGCCCGGTGTTTCACTTCATGCTCGAACTGCTCGAATGCCGCAAACCGGTGATCGCCGCTGTGGCCGGGGCAGCGGTGGGGATCGGTACGACGCTGCTGTTGCATTGCGATCTGGTGTACGTGGCGCGGGATGCACGGTTGCGCATGCCGTTCGTCAATCTCGGGCTGTGCCCGGAGTTCGGTTCCAGCCTGATCCTGCCGCGCTTGCTCGGGCAGGCCAAAGCGTCGGAACTGTTGCTGCTCGGTGAAGGTTTTACCGGTGAGCAAGCGGCGCAATGGGGAATCGCCACCGAGGCGCTGGGCAGCGGCGAAGCCGCGTTGGCCAAAGCACGGGAGATGGCGCTGCGGTTTGATGAGTTGCCGGCCGAAGCGGTGCGGATCAGCAAGCAGTTGATGCGGGCGCCGGATCGCGAGTTGATTCGCAAGGTGATCGAGGAGGAGGGGGCGCTGTTTACCCAGCGGTTGCGCTCGCCGGAGGCGCTTGCTGCATTGACCGGGTTCATTCGCAAACACTAAAAGCCCCTCACCCCAGCCCTCTCCCGGAGGGAGAGGGAGCCGACCGAGTTGTTTGGGCGTTCTATGTCGACCTGAAAAACCGAGTTGAACTCAGGATCTTTAAGCACCGAAATCAGAATCTGGATCGAGCCGAACGCTGAATTCGAAAACCAAGGAGATCGGCTCCCTTTCCCCTCGCCCCCTTGGGGGAGAGGGCTGGGGTGAGGGGGTAGGATCTTCAGCGCACAACAAATATCAAGTCGAACACCCTCAAAACCAAAAAAGCCCCACCATTCACATGGCAGGGCTTTTCATTTTCAGCAACCGGTCACTCAGACCTGCGGGTCGCCCACGTGCAGGATCTTCATGCCGTTGGTGCCGCCGGTGGTGTGGTAGCTGTCGCCCTTGGTCAGGATGACCCAGTCGCCTTTCTCCACCACGCCGCGCTTGACCAGCTCGTCGATGGCTTTCTGGCTGACTTCGTTCGGGGCCAGCGAAGCCGGGTCGAACGGCACGGTGTACACGCCACGGAACATCGCCGCGCGGGCCTGGGCTTCGCGGTGCGGGGTGAAGCAGTAGATCGGCACCGACGAACGGATACGCGACATGATCAGCGGGGTGTAGCCGCTTTCGGTCAGCGCGATGATCGCCTTGACGCCCGGGAAGTGGTTGGCGGTGTACATGGTCGCCAGCGCAATGCTCTCGTCGCAGCGCTCGAATTCCTTGCCGATACGGTGGCTGGAAGTCTTGCTGGTCGGGTGCTTTTCAGCGCCGACACAGATGCGCGCCATCGCCTGCACGGCTTCCAGCGGGTAAGCGCCGGCAGCGGATTCGGCCGAGAGCATTACGGCGTCGGTGTAGTCGAGCACGGCGTTGGCCACGTCGGACACTTCGGCACGGGTCGGCATCGGGTTCTGGATCATCGACTCCATCATCTGGGTCGCCACGATCACTGCCTTGTTGTGGCGGCGTGCGTGCAGAATGATTTTCTTCTGGATGCCCACCAGTTCGGCGTCGCCGATTTCCACGCCCAGGTCGCCACGGGCAACCATGACGGCGTCGGAAGCCTTGATCAGACCGTCGAGGGTTTCGTCGTCGGCCACGGCTTCGGCGCGTTCGATCTTCGCCACCAGCCAGGCAGTGCCGCCGGCTTCGTCGCGCAGTTGACGGGCGTAGTTCATGTCGGCGGCGTCGCGCGGGAAGGACACGGCGAGGTAGTCGACTTCCATTTCGGCGGCGAGCTTGATGTCCGCCTTGTCTTTCTCGGTCAGGGCCGGGGCGGTCAGGCCGCCACCGCGACGGTTGATGCCTTTGTGGTCGGACAGCGGACCGCCGATGGTCACCACGCAGTTCAGCTCGGTGGCGGTGGCGGTTTCAACGCGCATCACCACGCGGCCGTCGTCGAGCAGCAGCTCGTCGCCCACGCCGCAGTCCTTGACCAGGTCCGGGTAGTCGATGCCGACCACCTGCTGGTTGCCTTCGGTCAGCGGATGGCTGGTGGAGAAGGTGAACTTGTCACCGATCTTCAGCTCGATGCGCTTGTTGGCGAATTTGGCGATACGGATTTTCGGGCCTTGCAGGTCACCCAGCAGGGCGACGAAACGGCCGTGCTTGGCAGCCAGGTCACGCACCAGCTTCGCGCGAGCCTTGTGCTCGTCGGGGGTGCCGTGGGAGAAGTTCAGACGGGCGACGTCCAGGCCAGCCAGAATCAGCTGTTCGAGAACTTCCGGCGAGTTACTGGCCGGGCCAAGGGTAGCGACGATTTTGGTACGACGGACGGACATGCAAAGACTCCTCAGGTTCAAGCGCCAGCGAAGGCTACTATGCTCGAAGGGTGTAGTCATTGTTCGTTTGCACTACTTACGATTTTCTTTTTTGAACGCGACAATCGGCGCAAACGGCTCTGAAGATTTCTCACAATGGGTCGATACAGAGCACAAGACAGGAGAACCCCCATGCGATTGTTGCCCATTGCCGCCCTTGCCCTCAGCGTCCTCGCCGCTTCGGGCTGCACCCGTTGGTCGATGAACCATCATCTGAACAACGCCTACAGCGCCTACGACCGCGGCAATTGCGAGCAGGTGATGCTCGAACTGTCCAAGGTCGAACGCGCCAGCCGCGCCCGCCCCTACGTGTGGCCGGAAGTGTCGATGATGCGCGGCCAGTGCCTGGAACGGCAAAAAATGTTTGTCGACGCGGCTCAGACCTACCAGTTCATCATCGCCTCGTACCCCAACAGCGAATACGCCTACCGCGCACGTGCGCGTCTGGAAACCCTGCAGAGCCTGGGCCACTACCCGACCCGCAGTGCCGCCGTGGTGCCCCCCGCCCGCTTCTGATGGCGGTTGTCATACAAAAGCTGGCCGGCTGTACAAGGTGAGCTATAGTCGAATGACACCGGTGCAGATGCATTCTGTACCGGCGCAACACCTGCGACTGGCATAAGAATTACGTGGCGAGCGCCACACCGGAAGCGGGGAGAGCGGGCCTGTCGGGCAGGTCCGTTCCGAAGCACAGTGCGGCCCGTTTGCCGGGCCATGCATGGCGATACGCTCATGTTTACCGACCGTCGAATCGAACGGCACCAGTTGCCGTATTTTCTGCGAGTGTTCAACAGCGTCACCGACAAACCCATCGGCTTTCTGGGCAACGTCTCCGAAGACGGGCTGATGCTCATCAGCCAGTTGCCGATGATGATCGGGGCCGAATTCAAATTGCGTCTGAAGATCCCCGTGGGCGATGGCTGCCAGCAGGTGATCGACCTCAGCGCGTGCTGCCTGTGGTGCCATGAGGATGCGACGCCCCAACACTACGACGCCGGCTTCAGCCTGTTCCGCACGCCGCCGGAATACGGGCAGTTGGTCGAGGCGTTGAAGCAGTACTTCAGTTTTCAGCCACTTCCTGCCTCGGCCTGAAATCCATACTGACCTCACTATCGCTTTCGCGGGCAAGCCCGCTCCCACAGGGATCTGCGGCGAACACATTTTTGTGAACGAAGCCGATAACTGTGGGAGGGGGCTTGCCCGCGAAGGCGTCTGTACAGACGCCATCCATTCAACGATTAGTCGATTGCAATCGCCCGCTCGTTATCCAGCGTCCTCTCCGCCAGCAACAATCCCATCTCGCTCAACTGATAGATCGCCATCGCCAGATGTCGCGGCTTGTCGTCCAGGCTGTCGGCCAGGTCGAGCAGCAGAATGCTCACCGAAGAAAAGGTCTCGTAGGTCTGGATGGCGATCGCCTCGGAATTGATCTCGGGATCGACCTTGAACATCTGCATGCCGCGATCCACGGAGTTGCGCGGTTTCTCTGCCTTGGGGTTGAGGTAGAAGTCGAGGGCCTTGTGGGCCGCGTCGTGGAGTTTTTTTGAATCGATGGAGGCGTAGGGGGAGACCGGATCGGGTTGATCGGTCGGGTCCTTTGGATCGGTGTCCGAAGGGGGATTTGGAACTGGCTTCTTCATGTATTTCGTACTCGTCGTTAGGGCCACCATCGGCTCGCGACTAAACGAGAAAAGGGTGGCGGCTGTAAGCAGGTTAGTCGACCGGGAGTACGTACCGGTGCGCCCGAGGGCGCCCTGCGAACAGCCACCATCGAGTGCGGGGATAGGGAATACCCGACTGGATGACGCTTATGCGCAACGTACTAAAACCCCGGGCGACTAAACCCGGCCGCTGATTGGCAGCGACGGGGATCAAGTTACGGGGCAACGCCAGGGCGCACAAGCCGGCGGATTCTGAGGGATTTGTAGGCAATGGCACAAGGCATCGTAGCCCGTTGTTACGACTTGCAGGACGCTGCCGGACTGGGTTGTGGGAAGAGTTACCGTTTGTCGGGACTGTTATTTCTAACAGGTTTCAGTTCATTGCCATTCCCCTATACATGGCTGACCGATTCCGCTTCGGAGTAGCGCGAACATGACGGATTACCCGCTAAATGAATCAACACCTTCCCTCGAACCGAGCGAGAGTTATCCGGTACCAAGAATTACTGTTCCGGATAACGGAGCGACGTTCTCCAAACACTTTTTCAAGGTGGAGGGTTATCACTCCCTGCAACACTCAGGAACCCTCGAAGTTGGTGTACTGAATGAACATAATCAGATCGAGGCTATTTGGGGGACGGCAAACGGCGGGCCAAATACCTGGAGTTTTCTGGCGTATTACAAGTATGGGAAGCGCAGAATCTTCGCCAGATACCCATCTAGCGGGACCATTATAAGTAACGTGGTAAACATCACGAACAACGTGCCCCCCCCGGCCGCGGCCGGGGGGGGCACGTTGTTCGTGATGTTTACCACGTTACTTATAATGGTCCCGCTAGATGGGTATCTGGCGAAGATTCTGCGCTTCCCATACTTGTAATACGCCAGAAAACTCCAGGTATTTGGCCCGCCGTTTGCCGTCCCCCAAATAGCCTCGATCTGATTATGTTCATTCAGTACACCAACTTCGAGGGTTCCTGAGTGTTGCAGGGAGTGATAACCCTCCACCTTGAAAAAGTGTTTGGAGAACGTCGCTCCGTTATCCGGAACAGTAATTCTTGGTACCGGATAACTCTCGCTCGGTTCGAGGGAAGGTGTTGATTCATTTAGCGGGTAATCCGTCATGTTCGCGCTACTCCGAAGCGGAATCGGTCAGCCATGTATAGGGGAATGGCATCTGGAATGTGCCGTTGAATCTGGCGCCGGGTGGACATTCCATTGTAGCGGTGCAATGGAACATTTTTTTTCAGGTGTCCCCGCGAACAGTTGCTCGACTCGTAAAAGTTCCCCCTCCACCCATACCGAAACCACCGGTTATAACGAAGCCCGACCCCGGCGAAACATTACCCTCGCCCGTGACCTTTTCCGGGACAGGGTATTCGAGCAATCTTCTGGTTCTCCTTCTGGATCAGGGAACCGAGCCGCTGGGATATGTGCAGATGGAGAATGGCATCTGGAATGTGCCGTTGAATCTGGCGCCGGGTGGACATTCCATTGTAGCGGTGCAATGGAACATTTTTTTTCAGGTGTCCCCGCGAACAGTTGCTCGACTCGTAAAAGTTCCCCCTCCTTCAATCGCTGCGGTGCAAGTTACTTTTCCTGCCGTGAATCAGGTCAGGTTTTCAGGTGAAGGCTACACCGGCGCCTCGGTAGACATAATCATCAAAAGTGGTCCGGGAGGAACACCTCCACCACTTTCAACTGTCACGGGAGGCAATTGGACAGGAGCGGTAACTGACTGGCCCCCTGGTACATACAATCTGGAGGCAATTCAACAGGTCCCCGACAATGGCGGTGGTTGGGTCAAGTCGTCCCCGTACCCATTTACAGTCGAGCTGAAGTTGCCGGAATTGCCCGATCCAACAGATTTGAAGCATGACGTTGACTACCAGCCTACGTTTTCCGGTAACGGTACAGTCGGCGCGACAGTACGGTTATACAACCCGGGCGGCGCCAGCAAGGCTGCACCGGATGCGTTGGTGGGGAACAATGGTGAATGGTCAAGCCGGGCATCCGAGGTGTGGGGGCCGACGCTCAATCGAGAGGTCCATATCAAGCAATACAAGGATTCGCAGGAGTCGCCGAACTGGAAAATCCTCACGGTCACGATCCCACCGGAGGCGGCAGTCATGAATGTACCAGTCGAGAACGGACTTTCACCGGATCTGAGCGGTACTTGCTGGGCGACCGCAACTTTGCAACTCACCTATAGCGATAGCCCCACCAGGCATCCTGTTACCAACAATAACGGCGTTTGGCGTTTCCGGCGTGACTTGCCTTTCGAACCAGACAAGACTCATACCGCCACCATTATCCAGACCGTCGCCAATCAAAACTCACCACCAGCGTCCAGAGATTTTGTTGTCCGCCAACCGATGGAAAAACCGACCATCACTAAACCTCTTCACAACGAGGAGGTTGACAGCGATGTGACCGTGCTTGGCAAAAACGGCATGGCGGGTGCTTCGATGCAACTGTGGGATGCCCGAGACAAGAAGCCGTTGGGCGATCCTGTCACGTTGAATCAAAACGGGGACTGGGCGATCAATCTCAAGGGACTGGTGATTGATGCGTGGTTCATCACTGCCCGGCAGACCCTGAACAATCGGCCGTCCGAACACAGTGAAATTCGCGAGTTCAAAGTGGTGGTCATGCCGCCCGAATTCCTGGTTCCGCAACCGGGGAACAATCTGCCGCGCACTTCAATTCTCTCGGGCAAAGGGCGACCGAACGGCCGGGTCACTGTCTGGTGCAAGGGAATTGCAGAGCCGCTGTTGCGTGATGTGCTGATCGGCCCGACGGGTGTCTGGGAGGGCAGCGTTACGCAGGAGGTTGGAGAGTACGTTTTCTGGGCTACCCAGACTTTCGAAGGCAAAACGTCAAAGCCGAGTCTTGAGGTGCCTTGCAGGTTTGTGCCCCATGCCGTGCTTGCGGAATCCCCCACCCCGGAAGAGCGTCTTGGCAAAACCGTAACGGTGTCCGGATTCGGTTTTCCCGGCGACCGGATCACGCTCAAGCGGGGGAATGCAGCATTGGGAGAGGCGCCGGTACTTCCCGATCGAACCTGGTCAATCACGGCAACGCTGGCGCCACCTGATGGAGCGGTCACGTTGAGTCTCGTGGCTTCGAGCGGTGACTTTCACTCGGCGCCGAGCGAGTGGGTGAGCCAGCTGGGCCTTTATCTGCCGGAGTTCACAAGGCCTGTCGCGGGCCAATGGGGTTCACCGGCAATGACATTCGCCGGATTGGGCAAGCCGGGTTCAGGAACCCTGATGAGTTGGTACAACCCGGAAGTGGAGTTCGCGGCGCGGGTTGCGGTCACTCAGACCGGATGGACGACCGGGTCGACGCAGCCGCTCACCGAGGGGGGGCATTGGTGTCGGTTCTGGCAATCGTTCAGCACCGGTACGCCAATATCCGACTGCTCCGAAAGCGGACGTTTCGACGTGCGGATCGAGTCGTCAGACAAACAGTGATTGGAGTCTCCGACGAGCGGTCATGGAACCTGTCATTTATGACAGTTGGCATGTTGCGTTCAGGCGCGCTGAATACTCGGTATCCACCCACGTCGGCAAAGCTCCCTCTCACCGCGCATTCATTCTTCAAGGACTGCCAGCATGGCCAAGAAAAAAACCTTGAAACGCCCCAGCCTGGAGTTGTTCGAACAGGTATTCGGCAAGTATCAGAACCTCAAGAAATTCTCCGGCCTGAGAGCGTATCTGGAACGTGGCGACTCGATCTTTCCCTTGGTGGAAAAGGGGGCTGAAGGCCTGTCCGTGGATTTCGGAATCAGCCTTGAGGACGCGCAGAAGTTTCTTCACCGGGCCAACGCTCTGGCGGTTTACCTGCGACGGCAGTTCATCGAGCAATCGTTAATTGGCCAGCCAATCAAGACACCAAGCCTTGCCGGAGGTTTTAACACCGGTCCCAGTTACGAGTTATTGTTTCCCACGCCATTTGAACAATTCGCACCGGTCGGGGCTCTGGAGGATGCCACGGGGGTAGTGGCTTACCTGGTAGCGCTGTGGAACTGGGTCGGGAACAACATCGAAAAAAAAGGCGATTCCGATCCAGCAACCGGCAAGATTCCGATTCACACGCGCCGTGTCGACATCAAGGAGTTATTGATTGATGCCAACGCGATGCACCAGACGATCTCTGCCGTCGACATCATCGTCAAGGTGCTGGAAGCGTTCATCGCCAAGAACAGTGACGAGCCGGATCTGGATCTTGAAGAGGCCATGATCCAGAGACGCTACCCGAACGGTTTGCCGTACTACAAGCATTGGGCAACGATCAATACGGTCGTCGCACATCATGGTCTTTCGGTGGGGCATTTCGCACGCTGGGTGAATGCTGATTACCCGAACTTTCTCCTGCCTGATGCAAGGAATGGCGATGCTGGTCGCGCACTGGCGCATGCTTCGCGGCTGGGGCCGTTTCAACGGACATTGTTGACCGAGCCTCTCGCGCTGCCAGCTGAGAAAGAGGCCTTTTACAAAAAAAACTACGGCACCGATGAATTAACCTGGCAGAACCTCAATCAAGTGCAGTTTTTTGGTCAGAGAACCAAACTTGATGCCGAGGGGGTTGAAGCTTTTCTGTCTGTCCGCCGTTATGCGCCGACCCGATCAGACAATGTGAGGGTCTATGCGCCGCCAGCGGAAACGCCAGCGCAGGAGAGCGAACGTTCAGGCTCTGTCTTCATCAATGGCGGCAAATCCCCGGCCATCACTGTCGACTACGACAAGGGTTTGCATCGATTGAGCGAAGACCTCGCCAATCCTGAACGCTATGACCGAATGAACCGCAAACGGCGTCTGGATTTATGGCTCGGACTGCCGCCCGAACAGGTAGACGCACTCCTTGTAGCGGCCTCCACTGCAGAAGGCGCCGGGAAGAGACCTAGATCCGATTACTGGATAACTGCCAATGGGGTGCATGCCCTGGGACTGTTCCAGACTTTGCGTGAAGGTTATGGATGCACCGCCCCGGATTTCGCGGTGTTCATCGACAAGCTGGGGATCTACGGGCGCGGGCAGGCATTGTCACAGTTCGATCAGGTGTTCAACAATCGCAAGGACGACTACCGCGAGCCTTTTCTGCTGGATAACGGCGAATTCAAGCTTTTTCCCGTACAGGGCGAGATCGAGCTGACGGTCAATCGTATTTGTAGCGTTCTGGATATCGACCTGCAGACCTATCGGTATCTGGCACAAGCCATTGCGCGAGCTCAAGGCCGAACCGACACGCTGCTGCGCAGCGCCGAGATACTGTCGGCCTTCTACCGGCTGGTGAAATTGCCTCGCCTGTTGAACATGACACCAGTTGAAGGTTTGTTGATGCTCAGGGTATTGGGCGGGGACACCTGGGCTGATGGTCTGGCGGGCATTCCGGTGATCAAGGGCAGCCGCGAGCCGGGCGATGCCGTACCTGACGTGTTGAACCTCATTTCTGCGCTTGTGGCCTGCCGCTACTGGTGCGATACCCGCAACTTGCCGGTGCTCCGGATGCTGCAACAAGTCGCGGATCCACAGGTATCCAATGTGGCATCCGAGCCTGAGCTGCGTTTGTTCGAGCAGGTTCGCAGCCTGCTGAACACCGCCCTGCTGACCCATACCGCTTTCTTGACGGCCGGAGTGCCGCCGCTGACGGGCAGAGACTGGCGAGACTTGATATCGACGCTGACCGATCCGATTGGCCTGATACGATCATTCGCTGGCACGGAGTCCGAGTACCTGCTGTTTGCAAGGGAAAAGCTGGATGAGGCGGTCAGGGACGGGCTGGGTGAGGACGACGTCGCCGTGCGAGCTCCGATAGTCGAACTCATGCTCACGGTCGTGCTGCAGGCCCGAGATGCCCAGCTATCGGTGGTCAGTGAATGCCTGGCGGTTTACACCGGGCTGGATGCGCAGCGCGCGCTACAGGTACTGCGCTGGGCGAAATCGACCGCTTATGAGTTGCTGGCGCGGATTGTCGATCACCTGGCCGAGGATATGATGCTGTCACGCAGTCTGCTCGATGAGCCTCTTGATCCGCTCTTCACATTACTCGCGGACTTACGCCGGCGCAGTGCTGTCGTGGCCGAACTGGATCTGAGCATCGAAACACTCAGCGACCTGCTCGATTACGGCATCCATGACTGGTGGAAGCAGAGCGATCCCCATGCCTTCAATGTGACCGCTCTGTACTACCTGACAGTGCTCACACACGCCTTCGACATCAGCAGCAGACCGCACACTGAATTGCTGGAGTATTTGCGGCAGATCAAAGAGCTGGGTGAACCCAAGGATTTGTCGGTGGACGCCCTGCGTCTGGCGCAACAGGCATCCGAGGTATGGCTGGCACGGTTCTTCGACTGGAGCGAGCAGGAAGTGCACGAATGCATCGGGCGAATCGACCCGGAGCACAAGCTCCTGAAGAACCTCAAGCAGCTGGATCTGTTGATCCGGGTGCGCGAGCTGGCCACGCATACCAAAATGGATGCGCTGACCATCTTCCTGCTGGGCACGCTGCCTGAAACCGTCGACAAGGCGGCTTACAAGGATGCCGCCGAACACGCTTTGCTGAGTCTGTCGGAAACCGCGCCGTCGGTTCGTCCATCCGGCGAACTTCGTGCGCCGCTCGTCAACATGCAGATCAGCCCGGACAACACTGAGGTGATCGCCGGCGGCCCTGACAAGATCATTTTCACCATCACCCTGAAAGACCAGAACGGCGAAGCGCTCAGCGGAGTGGTCATTCACGGACAGTCCAGCCTCGGCACTCTCGAAATCGAGAAAACCAATCCTTCTGGTATCGCCAAAGCAACGTTTACGCCTGGCAAGGTCATGGGGGCTGAGCGTCCGTTGTTCCGGGTAGCCCTGATTGCACCCCGGGAAGCACCTCTCATCCAGTTGACTGACGATGGGCAGGGGCTGGATTTTCCGGCGCTTTTCATGTCCAGAGTGCCGGTGAGTGTTGTTCCGGCAGGGCAGGCGGTGGAGCTGTCCGCCGTACTAATGGATCGCTACGGCAATCTCGGCAAGAGCCGGCTGGTGCGCTGGACCGCGCAGGCCATCGATCCAGAGCCTCACTTGCTTGTCGAGGCGGTTATCCGGCCCTCTCAGGGCCGCACGACTCAGGAGGGTGTCGCCCGGGCAGTCGTTTCCAGCTCCACCGGTGGCAGGTTCATGTGCACCGTGTTCTCGGAGGCCAACGAGACCGGTGTGGATTTTGAACCGATCGAGTTTGCGCCTCCCGCCGTTCCTGATTGAAACCTGCGCATGCAGCCGTGCATTGGAGAAAGGATCATGAGCCAAAGCATCATCAACGATCTGCTGGAGCAGCGCCGCACCGCACTGGCGGAGTACTGCCTGGGCTATTTCGGTGAAAGCACTGACCGGTTCAGTATTGTCAAAAACACTGATCATCTGAATGAACTGCTGCGACTGGATTCACTGGACAGTCACAAGGTGCCTACTGCTTTTGGCGCCGAAGCGATCAGCTGTGCACAGAAGTTCATCAATGCCGCCTACCGCAAGCTCGAACCGGGGTATTCGAAAACAGCGTTCCCCGAAGAGGACCTGAAGCGTTGGGAACTCTATCGCAATTATTCGGACTGGTCGGCGCTGATGCTGTTGCTCATCTATCCGGAAAATTACATGACGCCTTTCGCGCGGCCACGTACGACCCGTTTGTTCCAGACGCTGATGGCCGATCTGAACCAGACGCAGTTGAACACTGATTCGGTGCTGGTTGCCTTGCGCAATTACCTGAAATCCTTTGAACAACTCTGCAACCTGGAACTCATCAGCGCCTTCTTGCACGGCGCAACGGCAGTGGATGGGCGCTATTTCTTTATTGGGCGCGAGCGGGTGGCACCTTTCAGATATTTCTGGCGTGAGGCGCAGATCGAGTTGACGTCGACCTGCACCGACGTCAATCCGGCGGCCTGGGAAGAATGGGATCCTGTCGATGTGGGCGTCGTCGGAACGGTGGTAGACATACGCCCGGTGTTCTGGGGAGGGCGGCCGTGTCTGGTCTGGGCTGAGTTGACCGATGCACTTGGAAAAAAGGACGAGTCCGGATACGTGCCATTCAAGGTGGAAATTTATGTGGCGTTCCGGTCCCGGAACGGCGACTGGTCGCCCGCATCGCTTTTGCAAAGCATCAGGAGTGACAGCGCACCGGCAGCAGGCAGTCGCTTGATTGCCACGGTTCGGGAGACCGAAAACCATCCCGATGGCTGTCTGGGTGTTTTGTTTTTCAATGGCACCCAGGCAGAGCAACCGGTGGTACGCGATACGCTGTTCCGCCCTGTTCCCACGGATAATGGCGGCTGGCTGAACATTCTGGCGCAAAGGTTTACCTCTGTCCTGACGGTCCAGCATTCATTGAGTGCGCAAACCCGACCGAAGATGGTTGTCACGATCCCGGTGACGGGGACGCTGACAGGCTTCTACGAACTTGATGCCTTCCTTCTCACTCACTCAACGGGCGATATCCTGGCTGTCAGGGGTGTTTGCAAGGCGAACAATATTGGTGCCGCGACAGAGGTCGATTTCGATTTGACGTTAAGTACGCCTTCCGGGGACGACCCAAAAGAAACAAAAGGGAAATTCTCGGGACGAGGTGAATGGGCTACGGAGTGGTTGATTTACAGGCGTGGTTCCGGTGGTTTTACCAGCACCTTCAACTTTGTATTTGGCGCCACCAACGCCACGCCAGCGTACGGTCGTAAACAGTTCGCGCTGACAATGAAGGACATCGTGGGCTTCGATCCAGCGTTGCTGGAAAAGAACCGGGGCGATGCTGCGCAGTTTCTGGCATTCAAGAAGCCGGGAACCCTGGAACGGGTACGCCTCAACTCATTGTTCGGCCCGCAGTTGGTCGCCCTGGCCAACATCTCTATGGATGCCTTGCTCGACTGGACGACGCAGTTCCTTGCCGAGCCCGTCTCGGAGTCGGGACCGGTCAACGAGCCCAACGGTGCGTTCAATGGGGCCAACGGCCTGTATTTCTGGGAGTTGTTCTTCCACCTGATTCATTTGGTGGCGTTACGTCTTCGTGATGAAAACCGTTACCGCGAATCCGAGGCCTGGCTGCGCAGGGTATTCGATCCACAGGCCATCGCGGACCCACCCTCAAACCCTGTGAAACCTTCCGACAAGCCGCTTTACTGGCGCTGTCGTCCTCTGGTGAACGACGGTAATCCGGGCTGTGAAAGTCAGGCCGGGGATGACCCATACGCGATCAGTTACGCGGCGCCACGACACTTTCGGATCCTGACTTTCATCGAGTTCGTCAGGAATCTGATGGAGGAAGGGGACTGGTATTACCGTCAGCAGACGCGAGACAGTCTGGTGATGGCCAAGGAGTGCTATCAACAGGCGCAGGCCTTGATGGGCGATCCACCTTCGGCGCGTTCGGTGACTGACTGGCAGCCACAAAAGCTTGGTGAGCTGATCACCAAGAGCAGTAGCCGCCCCTCATTGGAGGCTTTCGAAAAAACGCATGTGTATTCCCTGGCGAACGTTCCGCCATCGGCGCCCACGGCGCCGGCGATGGGCCTGCTCGCGACCGAGCCATTCAAACTGCCGACCAATGAACGCTTGCTGGCGCTGTTCGAGCTACCCCGCCAGCGTCTTTATAACTTGCGTAACTGGTTGAGTATCGATGGCAAGCCACTCGACCTGGCGCTGTACGAAGCACCGGGGGATCCCGCACAACTGTTGCGTGATCTGTCTGCCGGAGGCAGCACCGGGCCAAGGCCGATGGGCGGGCGCGTGGTCGTCAATGCCTATAACTGGCGAGTGACATTCGAGCTGGCACTGCGCTCTGTGCAGGCGTTGCAGGATTATGGCAGTCAACTCCTGCGTTTCATGGAGCAACGCGATACAGCGCAACAGGCAGAAATGCAGCAAGGGCATCTGGTGGAACAAGGCGAATGGACGAAAGCCATCCAGGAAAAATCCATCGCACAGATGAAGGCGACATTGACGGCATTGCGTCAAAGCCGCGAAGCGGTGCAGCAACGCGCCGATGGTTATTCCGCGTGGTACGACGAAAACGTCACGGTAGAGGAATACAAGGTCATGGATGACCTTCACGCCGCCAAACAACTCAACCAGGCGTCGGTGGCCATCCAGGCCACAGCAGGGGCTATTTCGGCCATACCGAAAGTCTTTGGGATGGCCAACGGCAATGCCTTTCCCGAAGGTGTGGCGCATGCCATCGCCCATGGCTTGCAGATCGCCTCCATGGGCAAGCAGGCGGATGCGGAAAAAAGAGCGGTGACCGAAGGGTATCGTCTGCGCCGTCGCGAATGGGATTTGCAGCGTAACCTGGCGCTGGCCGAACTGTCGGCGATGGATGAGCAGATCAACGCACAAGTGATTGCGGTAGACGCTGCCGAGGCGAGTCTGCAACTGGCATTGCTGACTAACCGCCAGGCCTTGGCGATGTACGACTTTCTCCAGAAACGCACCACCCACAGCCGGTTGTATGACTGGTTGCTGGCACAGCTCAAGGCACTCTACTACCAGGCTTACGATGCAGCCCGCAGTCTGTGTGTCAGTGCTCAAGCATCGCGCAGCGCGCAAACCGGTGATTATGACTCACTGCCATTACTGCCCCAGGTCTGGTCCGAAAAACATCATGGGTTGTTGGCGGGTGAACAACTGCGCGGCTTTCTGATACGTATGGAACGCGACCACTTGCAAACCTTCGAACGGCGTCTGGAACGGGTCAAGACCGTGTCCTTGCGCAAACTCTTCGACAATGCCGGCGAGCCCCAGCCTGATGCACCTTGCTGGGCCAAAGCGCTTAAAAAGCTGCAGGACACAGGGAGGCTGGCGTTCAACCTGAGCGAGTTGAACTTCAACGCCGACCATCCCGGTGAGTACTGTCGTCTGATCCGCTCGGTCGAGGTCGACTTACCGGCCTTGTTCGGGCCTTACGAGAATGCCATGGCCACCTTGACCCAGACCGGCAGCCGGACCGTCATCCGACCGTCCCCGCGTGCTGTGGAATACCTGCATAAACCTGGGAGCACACCCGTACCGGCGGATGTGCTGTTCAATACACGTTCGGGACAGCAGATCGGCGTCTCACGGGGTGTCACGGATGATGGACGCGTGATGGATGACCAGGATCCGGGTCTGCTTCGCGCCTTTGAATGCTCAGGGGCCGTTTCCTCCTGGCTGATCGACTTCCCGTGGCCGAACAAAGAGCCGCAGTCTGGTGTGCTCGCATCAATGACAGATCTTATCGTGACAATACGATATACGGCGAAGTCCGGTGAGCCGACGTTCAGGCTGGCCGTGGAAAATCTGGTGATGGACGCAAAAGCGACCACTTCGAAGCATGCCGCCAAAAGGAGCCGTCATCATGGTTAATCCCGGCATTCACGCAGAGCGTAATCTGGTCATCAATGGCGAGTTCACTGAGGGGCTGAAAGGCTGGAGCAAAGGACCGGTCAATCCGTCGTATGTCACTACAAAACCGGAGTCATACAACGGCCTTCCCTTACGCATCCTTTCCGCCCTCGACGGCTCGTCCGCCTTCCAGGAGATCGCCGTACCCAAGAGTTCCGGTGCTGATGCCACTTACCGCATCTCGTTCCTCTGTGAGATGGATCATGTTGAGGAGGGCATACTGGAACTCAGCGTGACAGGGCTGCCTGAAACACAGAAAATCCGCTTGAAACCGGGAGCCGCCCGCGATCGCAATGCGGATCGAGTGTACGAGGCAAAAGGCGAGCCTCTGGTTTTCCTTCCGATCGAATATGACGAGGCGGTGACCTTGCCTCTACATGATTCGGACGAGTTGCGTGTCTCGGTTATCAGTCCGGGCAATGAACAAGGTGATTTCTTTTCGTCATTACGCATTTCCCGCATCAACCTTCAATTGCACCTGCCGGCGACAAGGCTGCAAACACTGAGACTGGATGACCAGATGTTGCCGCTGGACCGGGTCTTGCCTTTGTGCCTGGGTGCGCTCGGCTCGTCTGCTCACCGATTCACGTGTGTGCCGGCGCAGGATGATCCGTGGCAGGGCACGCGGGCGTCCTTGAACATTGAGGCTAATCCACAAAACGCGATCGTCGCCGACCCGGACTGGGGCAAGGACAAGCCGCTGGATGACTATTCGAGTCTCTTGTGTCCGGATATCGATGGTGAGCCTCCGCATCTTTTCAAACTGCAACTACTGAACGAGTTCAACGCTCCACCCTACGACATTGCGGTCTCACTGGGTCACCACCGCTTGAAGTTCCTGGAGCTGGAGAGGGCGAAGCATTACGTGGTGCTGGAGTACGGCCAATCCGCAAAAGTTGGTGTTCGCGTTGGCTCTCACTACACCGACAGGGCGCTGGAAGGCCGGTTGGTAACCTGGACGGTTGAAGGCACAAACGTAAAAAGTACGACGCCGACCGATCCTGATGGATGGGCCTGGTTTGACCACAAACCGCTTGCCGCTGGCGATCTGCAAATTCTGGCATCGATTGAAAGTCCTTATTACGCCAGTGGTGTCGTGACTCAGGCTTTTGAGGCCAAGGTGCTGGCTACCGACCCGTTGAAGGAGGTCCGCACGCTAGTCGCAGAAGAGGAGCGGCCGTGGGAGCAGAAGGGCTATCCCAACCGGGGGACGATCTACAAGTTGCAGATCATATTTCCTGACGTTCTGCATAACACTCAAGCAACGTTGCGTTGGACCGGCACCACGCCCGAGCAGTTGGGCGTCAGAGTCACCCCGCCGCTTGAATCTGCCGTTGCGGTAGGTCCATCGGGAATGGTCGAGTATCAACTGGATAACGACGACAGACTGGATGGCCAGTTTTCTCTGCGGCTGATCTCTTCGCATTTGTTGGAGCATTCGCCCGAGAAACGGATGTCACTGGCCCGTAACGTCGTCAAGCCCGGGGATGTCCGTGAGCCTGACAGGGTTTGCGTGGTCGATGAAAACGAAAGTGCACGGATGTGGGTGCAGGTGCTGCACGATACGGCGCTCGGTGACGGCGATCCGGTCGAGCGCGCACTGGTTTTCTGGAAGGATCCGGACGGGACCGTAACGAAACGGTTTACGGGCGCGGGTGGTTGGTCCAGTCACAGCTATCAGCCGCTTGCTGCCGGAGAACACCCGGTCACTGCCACGATCAAGGCACACGAGGAGGCCGAGCCGAGTGAAAAAAACTTCATTGTGAAGGCGATTGCGACCAGTCTCTGGAAACAGCACGTGGAGATTCTTCTGGATGGAAAAACCGTCGATCTCAAGTCACTCGGTTTGATCTGTTGGCATGGCCAGATGCATACCTTGAGGGTTGTACCTGTTTCCGGAAGCTCATGGATCGGCACTAAAAGCATCAGCCTGGACTGGGGAGACGAGGACCCGAATATCGGCCTGAAGTCCGCTAACCTTGGCACTCCTTTTCCTCTGACGGCTGACGGCGTGAACTGGACGCTCGAATCCAATACGGAGGCCAGCATCAGCAGTCCGTTCGAGATGAGATTGAAGGCTGATGGTGTTGCGGATGATCGGGAATTGGTCGGCCGTTTCATCAATCCGGACCTGACGCGAGAGGTGAGCGTAAAGTTCGATCAGGTATCGGCAGCGCTCGACGGGCAAAAGCTTTATCCCTGCCTTGGAGCAGAACATCGTTTTTCAATCTGGCCTGCTGCCTTGAGCCCGTTGGTGGGACTGATGGCATCGTTGACATGGTCCGGGACGCCCGCCGATCAGCTGGGAGCAAGTGTTCTTCCTCCCTTGAGCGAGTCTCAACCATTGGGCGCCGAAGGTGCGTTCTGGGCGTTGGGTTTCATCTCCAGTACGGCGGCAGGCCAGTTTGCCCTGACGTTGAGTCTGCCTCAATTGGCGTTTGTCGCGACCGCCACGCCGATGGACCTGGGGCATCACGCGGTGAGTTTCAACCATCTGCTTGAATCGCCCGTGGATCCGGTGGTGGATCAAGATCCGGTCTGGACATGGGCGAATGTGATTTCGCGCTTTACCGGGAAGGTTGTTGCAGGTGTACCGGTGACATGGCAGGCCGCGGGTGACCCCGTTATCGCAAACACCGACGATGAAGGTAACTCCGGTTTTGGCTTTGTTCCGGCGAGTGCGGGCATTCATACAGTGCGGTCGTCGTTGATCAGCCTCTACGACAATTACACAGAAGAAAAAAGCACGACGATCCAGCCCTTGACGGTCGACCCGTGGTCGCAAGTGAAGATGAGCATCGACGGGCAGCCACAGCAGACCTGGGGCAACAGCACCGGATTTCCTCGCCGAAAAGGCGTGCACAGTGTCGTGGCATTTCTTCCAGAAGAACTGGAGGGTCAGGTTGTGCGTCTCGGGCAGACCGGAACCGCACCGTCGGTACTGGGCAATCGCTACGAGCCGGAATTGGGTGTGGCGCAGGTTGTCGCAAACGGGATCGCGAGGTTTTCGCTGCGAGCGGGCGACTTGAAGAACGGCAGCTTTGCGCTGCGGCTCTCTGCCGAGCGGCTGGCGCGGCTGTCACAGGCCCTGCCAATGTCCCAGGGCCCCGGTTCTCAAGTGCTGAAAATCAATACGGTCAGTCAGGCTCGTTCGGAGTTACTTTGGGGGGAGGATTTTGAAGCGAGCATAGAGGTCGTTTCGTCCATCAGCGGGAAGCCGATGGGAGATCTGCTCGTGAGGTTCAGTCATCCTGACTTGGGCGTTGTAGAAACGGTGACAGATTTTTACGGACGGGCGACGGTAAGGTTTGTTCCCGTAACGCCTGGTGCCAGTCAGGTGACCGCGACGGTCGGCGATACCCTGAATTCCGTTTCGGTCGAGATGGATCTTGACCTCGCAGAGCCGAGGCAAATCGTTGAACTGTATGAACCGACCGGTTCCAGACAACCACCGGATGTGTCTCAGGCGCACGCCAAAGCCAAGGTGACGTCTGCCTTGACGGGGTTGCCCTTGGCGGATGTTCCAGTGGCGTGGGAGTTTGCCGGGCACGCAATGAACTCGGTCACCAATGCTGAAGGCATCGCTGATTTGACCTTCACGTATTCGGATGAGGGCGATGGTGTGTTGTCGGCCACGGTACAAGGGGGGATTGGTGGTTGGGATATGGCGGTATTGGCGTATATCGGGGAGGTGCCGGTGATCGAGTCGATGACCAGTCCCGCTACAACGATCGTGTCAGGAGACTTGGCGAGGGCCGATGTCAAGATCGTTGATCGGCGTAACGGGCAGGCAATGGACAAGGTCAGGGTCTACTGGTTTATCGGGGAGGTCCCATTCACTTCTACATTGACGGGGCCTGATGGTAAGACGTTTTTTGAGGGATGGGTGGACGAACCCGGAGAGTTTGTAATCACCGCCAGGGTAGGATTTGGATATGAGAGGTTCTTGGAATTTATCGTAATCAGCGAGTTGGCTGACTTGCAGCTATCAATTTATGAAGTGCCACTTGGCGGTGATATTACGGTTGAGACTCGTGTAGTCCCTGCAATTGCTGGGGCGGAAGTTGTGCTGCGTTTTACAGGCGAGCTGGACCAACGTGTCACTACGAATGCCGCTGGTTTGGCGAGTGCTGTATTCACGGCAAACCAAATCCCGGAGGGGCAGTTTGCAACGGTAAGTGCTACGGTAGGTGCAACTGGCGATGCGGGGAAAGAGGCGGGAATGACGCTCGTGAGGATGGTCTGGGTCAAAGATCCTGCCGCGGCTAATACGATGTCATTTTTTTGGAACAGCCAACCTATCTCCAATCCTGGTACGGCTTGGCCCATTAAACCCAATACGCTTGTGGGACTGGGAATGAATACAGCGTCAGTAAACCGCAGCAAGGAATACGCAGTGTTTTGCAATCGGTCTGACGTTTCTATATCTCCTCCGCCAGGTTTCTTCAGAAGCTTTTATGATGCCCATCCTTTGAATTGGTCGGTGAATGTTAATCTCCCCAAGCACACGTCAATTATTATTGTTTTTGCCTCCAGAGACTCTACCGTGTCGGGGCGTTTAGCTCTCTATGTGAGCGAGTACGGAGATCAATTTGCTTGAAACCTCGATAAACCAGGGGAGACTAAAACTCCCCGACTCTTTTCCAACTCATATACCGTGTAACCAATGCCGCGCCCAGCCTTGTGGGTTCGACGTCCACCGCCAGCGCTCCATGAGTGCTCAACCGCTCATGGAGTTCTGCCCGAGTATTCAGATAGTCCACCGTCGCGCAGTAACTTAGTGTTTCTTGCAGCGTTTGTACCGACGTTTGGCGAGTGGTTTCGGATGTCACTTCGCACAAACTTGCAATCAGAACGCGATGCTGCCGAGATAGATGTCTGACGGCGCTGAGCAATTCATCATCGTCATCCCGTAAATTGGTCACCAGCACCACCAGTGCCCGACGTTTTTGTTTGATCAGCAGTTGAGTGGCGGCTGCCAAATAATCTGCCGCACGTTGCGTGCTATCCACATCGTAAACACCATTGAGCAACACCTTGAGCTGTCCCGCACCTTTGACCGGTGCAATAAATCGCGGCTGATCACTGGCAAAGGTGGACAGCCCCACTGCATCCCCCTGCCGCAACGCCACATAACTCAATAACAGACACGCATTCAACGCATGATCGAAATGCGACAGCTCTCCATCCTGACTGCGCATGTTCCGCCCGCAATCGAGCATGAAGATGATCTGCTGATCCCGTTCGTCTTCGTACTCCCGGGCAATCGGTGTGCGATGGCGGGCGGTGGCTTTCCAGTCGATCTGGCGCAGGCTGTCGCCTTCGCGAAACTCCCGCAGTTGATGGAATTCCATCCCCTGGCCACGACGTTGGCGCTGGCGTACGCCGAGCTGGCTGAGCCAGTTGTCGACCGCCAGCAACTGGCCGCCGTAGAGGCGGGCGAAGTCGGGGTAGACGCGGGTGTGATCGGTGAGGTTCAGCAGGCGTTTACCGGACCACAGGCCGAAGGGACTCGGCAGGTTGAGTTCGCAGGTGTCGAAGGTGAAGTGGCCGCGTTTGAGCGGGCGCAGGCGATAGCCGATCAGGCTGCGCTGGCCGGGCTGCAGCTCGGTGGAGAGCGGCAGGTTTTCGAAGCTCAGTCCATCGGGTACGTGGTCGAAGAGTTGAATGGTCAGTGGTTGGTCGAAATCGTGTTCGACTTCCAACCGGATTTCGCTCCAGCGACCGAGGGCCAGACTGCCGGGCATCTGTCGTTGCACCCGGGGCGAGGGCAGGCGTTTGAGGCGCAGCGCGTCCAGCAGGCTCAGCGCCAACAGAGCCAGCAACAATCCCCAGTTGATCGACAACAGGCTCGATGGCACCTCGACGTCCAGCGCCTGCAACGTGCCCAGCACTATGCCGATGGCCAGCAGGATCGCCAGCCAGTTCAACAACAGGCGCGAGGGTTTCACAGGCGCGGCACCGGGATCTGGTCAAGCAGTTGCTGAAGCACTTGATCGACTTGCAGCCCTTCGATGTCCAGCTCCGGCGCAAGGCGTACGCGGTGACGCAGCACCGCCAGCGCGCAACCCTTGATGTCGTCCGGGATCACGAACTCGCCGCCGCGCAACAGGGCCCGGGCGCGGGCGCAACGGACCAGTGCGATGGACGCTCGGGGGCCGGCGCCGAGGCTCAGCCCCGGCCAGGTGCGGGTGCTGCGGGCGAGGCGCACGGCGTAATCGAGCACTTGATCGTCCAGCGGCAAATCACTGGCGATGCGTTGCAGGGCTTGCACGTCCTTGGCTTGCAACACGGTGCGCAGCGGTTGCACGTCGAGCATGTCGGCGCGGGTCGAGCGGCTGACCTGGCGCACCATGTCCAGCTCCTGATCGGCGTCGGGGTAATCCATGCGCACCTTGAGCATGAAGCGGTCGAGCTCGGCTTCCGGCAGGGGGTAAGTGCCTTCCTGTTCGATCGGGTTTTGCGTGGCGAGCACCATGAACGGTTGGGCAATCGGCAGGGCGCGGCCTTCGAGGGTGACCTGACGTTCCTGCATTGCTTCGAGCAGTGCGGCTTGAGTCTTGGCCGGGGCGCGGTTGATCTCGTCGGCCAGCAGCAGATTGGTGAACAGCGGGCCTTTGCGCAGTTTGAATTGCTCGGTCTGCAGGTCGTAGACCGCGTGGCCGGTGACGTCGCTGGGCATCAGGTCCGGGGTGAACTGGATGCGCGCGAACTCGCCGCCGAAGCATTTGGCGAGGGCGCGTACCAGCAGGGTTTTGCCAAGGCCGGGAACGCCTTCGAGCAGCACGTGACCGCCGGCGATCAGCGCGGTCAGCACGTCGTCGATCACCGGGTTCTGGCCGATCAGCGCCTTTTGCAATTCACCGCGTACCGCTTGCGCCAACTGACTGGCTCGGTGGCGTTGCTGGGCCGCGTGGCTGGGCGAGCCGGGTTCGATGTGTTCGGTCATAGCGAGTTCCTCAAGGCTTGCAGGTGGGCGACCTGGCGGCAGAATTCGGCGCTGGACAGGCGCCGCTTCGGTGCCGGGCTCAGCGCCTGGCTGATGGCACGGGTCGGCTGGCGGGTCAGGCGCGACAGGGCCAGCCATTGTTCGGCGACGTTCAGTTGGTCGAAACCGGGATGTCGGTGACGGGCGCGGCGCAAGACGTCCTGCTGCAAGGCTTGCAGCAAGGTCTGTTGACCGTTGTGACGCAGGATGAAATCGGCGCTGGCGCGCAGGTGTTCCATCAACTGACGACGACCACTTGGGGCGGGCGCCTGCACCGGGCCTTGGCGTACGCCGACATGCCACAACCACAGTCCGATCAAAGTGAGCAGGGCGACGATGGCTTGCGGGAAATAGCGCCAGAGCAAGGTCAGCAGACCGTCGTGTTCGGTGTTGTACAGCAAGGTCACGGCGGTGTCGGCGCTCAGGTACCAGAGCAGCCACGCGTTGTCGTGTTGAGCGATGGCCGGGGTTTTCCACAGATCGGCATCGGTGACCACGGTGATCGTGCCGACGCCGTAGGGCAGTTGCATCATGTGCGTGGCGCGGGCGCTGTTGGCCCAGGCCTGGGCGAGGTTTTTCGGGTCGTCGAGGTGGAACGCGGTGTCGAACCCGGCGTAGGCGGGGGCGTCTTCGTCTTCCAGATAGAGCTTGGTCAGGTTGGGCCAGGGATCGTCGTCGGCATCCGGCGGCGGATCTTTCAGATCCTTGCTCAGGGACTGATGCAGCTGTACGCGGTCGAGCAGCAGGTCGTTGCTCTGGCCGGTCTTTTCATCCCACAGCGACTCGGCGACGAATACCAGCCGCCCGCCGGCCCGGGCCCAGTTCAAGACCTGATCGACCTGGCGCGGCGTCATTTTTGAACGGTCGTTGAACAGCAGCAGTGTGTGTCGGCGCGGGTCAATCTCGGGCAACACGGCGAGGCTCTCGGCATGGCCGACAGTTATCCCGTGACTGCGTAGAAACATCTCCGCCGCCAGATAAGGATTGGCTTGCGCGGCGGGGGAAGGGCCGTGATCGACCACGGCCTGGTAAGGCGTGGCCTTGAGGTACAGATAAACGCCCAGCGCACCCAACAAGGCAACAATCAATGCGCCGGTCAGCCAGAGTGCGCGCCGGTTCAACGGGCAGCTCCATGGCCGAACAGGGATCGCCAGCCATCGCACAATTCCTGTTGCAGATGCGCCGCCGGAACGCGGTGCCCGTAGGCCATGTTCTGCCAGTGGCCGGTGAGATGGCGGCTGTAAGCGAGCAAGTCCGGACGCTGCAAATGCTCGATCCGGGCCAGCACCTCGCTTTCGGTGTCAGCAGGTTTAAGGGTCAGGTTGAAGTCGTGCAGCAGATGACTTAGCAGCGCCCGATACAACAGGCCGAGCGCCGCACGGGGCTGGGTCTGCCAGAGCTGTTCGGCGCTGGCGGCGATATCGTCGGGCAGGGTTTCCCGGCTCAGGTCGAGGCCGAAGGCTTGCTGTGGCACGGGGCGTTTTATCCGCTCGGGCAATCGCGGGCGACGGTTGACGAATGTTTGCAGAAACTCTCGGTAGCGCCAGATCAACCAGCCGAGCGCCCCGATCACGACGGCCCAGAGCAACACTTCAATGGCCTTGGCCAGCCCGTTGAGGTGTTGACCATTGAGCCAGCCCAGCAAGGTTTTCAGCCATTGTGGGGCTTTGCTGTCCTTGGGTTTTTCGGCGGTGGCAGGATCTTCGCCGAAGCGATAACGGGTGACGGTTTCCTTGTTCTTGAACGGCGGTTGTTCCAGCAAGTCCTTGATGCTGTCGCGGGAGGCCTGACTGGTCAGTGGCTGATTCAGGAGCCGGGGCGCATCCGGGGCGGTGGCAGGGTCGGCGGCCCATGCCGAGGGCAATCCGGGCAGCAGCAGACAGACCACCAGCAGCAAACCGAGTGCGCTGCTGTTCAGGCGTTGGCGCAAACGGCGGAACACCAGTTCGATGTCCCACGCTTCCAATACCGTGCGCCGGTTCAGGTAGAGGCTGAAACCGCAGGCGACGTAGATCGGTTCCCAGATCACCAGTATCAGTGCGTAGAAGGCATTGGTCAGGTGCTCGAGCCAGCGCCATTGGTGGTCGGCGGCGAAGATCAGGCTTTGCCAGTCCCAATCGGTTTCGACCTGTTGCGGCAGAAGCAGGTAAAACAACACCATCAGGCCGATCCACAGTGCCGTTTCCAGATGGACGCCGATGATCGTCAGCCACTGGGCTGCGCCGGCATTGCGTTGCAGCAGCACCCGCAAACGCTGCTGACGTGCGAGGCCGTCCAGGCCTTCAAGCTGTACCACCGGCATCAGGAAGCTGCGACTGAAGCTCAGGCGTCGCCAGGTCAGACTCGCCAGCAGTTGAGGTTTGAGCAGTTTTGGCCATTGGCGTAATGCCTGTTTCAGCGTGGGTGTTTCGCCGAACAGCGCTTTGGACAGGATGTACAGCGGCAAGCGTTCGTACGCCGGTTTCAGCCACCAGAAGATGAACACCGCGAGCGACGGCGAATCCCAGAGCAACAGACTGAGCACCACGAACAGCGGCAGGGTGACGATGGCCCAACTGGTCATCAACAGACGCCGGTGCTGCTGGCTCATACGCACGCCCAGGTCCATGGCTTCCCAGGTATTGCGCGGACGGATCACCACAGTCGCGTCACTCAGGCGCATGGCGGGTCCTTCCGGCGAACAGCAGATACGTCGCCACGCAGAGCCAGAGCCCGGCGCCGACCAGGTATTTGGTCTGCGGCGTAACCCCGGTGCGTGACGACCAGTACGCCTCGATAAACGCGGCGATCAACAAAAACAGCATCACCCCGCAGATCAGCAGCACGCTCTGGCGCGCGGCATGTCTCAAGGCCTCGCCGCGTGTCAGGCGTCCCGGCGCGATCAACGCCCAGCCCAGTTTCAGCCCCGCAGCGCCGGCCAAAGCAATGGCGGTGAGTTCGAACGCACCGTGCCCGATCACGAACGACCAGAAGGTCTGGCCGTAGCCGATTTCACTGAGGTGCCCGGCCACGGTGCCGATGATCAAGCCGTTGTAAAACAGGAAAAACGCGCTGCCCACCCCCAGCAGCAATCCGCTGGCGAAGGTCTGAAAGGCGATGCCGATGTTGTGCATGATGTAGTAGCCGAACATCACCCAGTCTTCGCTGGCGGCGCGTTCGGCCGAACGCCCGAGGTGGCCGGCGGCGGGGTCGTACATGCTCTGCATCTCGCGCACCTGATCGGCGGGGATCAGGTTGTAGACCAGCTCGGGGAACAGGTAAACCAGCAACCCGAAACCGATCAGGCTGCCAAAAAACAGCAACCCGGCGGCCAGTACGAAGCGCCATTCGGCGCGTACCAGCCGTGGGAATCCGGCCAGGATGAAGCCCAGCAGGTTGGCGCCGAGCTGGCTGCGGTGACGGTAAAGTTGTTGATGACCGCGCAGCACGAGCTGCTGCAACGAATCGACGAGAAAACTGCTGTAGCCACGTTCCTGCGCCAGCGCCAGATGCTGGCAGAGTCGCCGGTAGGCCTTGGGAAATTCAGCCACCTGCGAAGTGTCCTTGCCTCGTTCCAGACGTTCGAGGGCGAGCGTAAAGCGCTCCCATTCGGCCTTGTGGCGGGTTTCGAAAAGGCTTTGCTTCATGTCGGCCCCAACAGGCCACGGGCGATGCCGTTGAGTTCACCGACGGCTTTCGGCGCGCTGACGTGCAGCGGCTGAGCCAGGAGTGCCGCGAGTTCGTTGACCCGCGCGGTCGACAGTTCACCCTGACGCTCGGCGAAAGCGAGCAGGGCCCGTTGTTCGGTCAGGGTCAGCGGGACCGGCGAGCGGCGGGGGGCGGCATCGGGCAATTGCGGGCGCTTGAGCGGGCGTTCGCTGTAGATCACCAGCGTGCCGGCAGCGATGTCGCCGAGGCGTTTGAAGGTCGGGTGTTGCAGGCAACTGATGGCGCCAAGGAAATAGCCGAACGGCATCAGGTCAACGAAACGCAGCAGGTTGCGCAGCAAGGAGGCCGACCAGCCCACCGGGGTTCCATCGTCGTGCACTACCCGCAGGCCCATCCATTGCTTGCCCGGCGAACGACCCTGACGCAGCACTTCGAACAGCACCATGTACCACCAGCTCACTGCAAACAACAGCAGCGAGCCCAGACCGATGCCGAGTTTGCCGAGCAGCGCCAGCAACATGAACAGCAGCCCCAGGATCAGCCCGCGCAAAACCAGATCGATGGTGAAGGCCACGGCACGCACCATCAGGCCGGCGGGACGCAGCGGCAGGTCGATGCCTTCCGGCGTTTCGACCTGATGCCGTGTGTCCAGCGGCGGGGCCAGCGTTGCTTTCCTTGGCGGTGCTGTGGTCTCGAGCATGGGCTACCTGATGTTGCCGGATCGGGATGCGAGTGAATCCGATGCTAGCAGCCTCTCGGGGGAAAACGACATAACTATGTCATTCACATCGTTCAACCAAAGGTGACTGAATGATGCGGTGCTGGCCGCGACGGCGGTCGAACGCCTAGACTTTGCCGATCTTCAGTTCAGGAACCGCCCGTGACTTCCATCTTCTGGTACGACTACGAAACCACCGGCATCAATCCGCGATGCGACCGACCGTTGCAGGTGGCCGGGATTCGCACCGACCACGATCTCAACGAAATCGACGAACCGGTCAATCTTTACTGCCAGCCCAGCGAAGACATCCTGCCGCACCCGGCGGCGTGCGCAATCACCGGCATCACCCCGAGTCGCCTTGCCGAACAAGGTTTGAGCGAAGCCGATTTCATGACCCGGGTCCACGCCCAGCTCGCGGCGCCCGGCACCTGCGGCGCGGGGTACAACACCCTGCGCTTCGATGACGAGATGACTCGTTACAGCTTGTATCGCAACTTTTTCGATCCTTATGCCCGTGAATGGCAGGGCGGTAACAGCCGCTGGGATCTGATCGATGTGGTGCGCGCCGCTTACGCATTGCGTCCCGATGGTCTGGTCTGGCCGACCGATGACGAAGGCAAGGTCACGCTCAAGCTCGAACGCCTGAGCGCCGCCAATGGCATCGATCACGGCAATGCCCACGAGGCGTTGTCGGACGTTCGCGCCACCATCGCTCTGGCCCGATTGATCCGCGAGAAGCAGCCGAAGTTGTATGACTGGTTGTTCCAGCTGCGCAGCAAACAGAAGGTCATGGACCAGATTCGTCTGTTGCAGCCGATGGTGCACATTTCCGGACGCTTCTCGGCGGCGCGCAGTTTTGTCGGTGTGGTGCTGCCGCTGGCCTGGCATCCGCGCAACAAGAACGCGCTGATTGTCTGTGATCTGCACCTGGACCCTCAGGGCCTGCTGGATCTGGATGCGCAGACCTTGCGCCAGCGCCTGTATACCCGCCGTGAAGATCTGGCCGAAGGCGAATTGCCGGTGCCGCTCAAGCTCATTCACATCAACAAGTGCCCGGTGGTGGCACCGTTGTCGGTGTTGAGGGCTGAAGATCAGCAGCGTCTGGGTCTGGACATGGCGCTGTATCAGGCCCGTGCATTGCGACTAAGTGACGCACAACAAGTTTGGAAAGATAAAGTCCCGACGATTTATGCCAGCGAAGATTTCACCCCGAGTGAAGATCCCGAACAACAGTTGTACGACGGATTTATCGGCGATCGTGATCGTCGTTTATGTGAGCAAGTGAGGACGGTGGATCCTGCGCAATTGGCGCGAGAGCAATGGCCGTTCGATGACGAACGTTTGCCTGAATTGTTGTTTCGATATCGCGCACGTAACTTTCCGGATACGTTGAATTTCGAAGAGCAAGAACGCTGGCAAATCTTTTGTCGGCAGCGCTTGTCCGAGCCTGAATGGGGTGCGCCTAATACCTTGCAATCTTTTACAGAGGCCGCGGAGCAATGGTTGCTTAGTGCCTCGCCATTACAGCGCGAGGTGCTGGGTGAATGGCAGAGTTATGTCCAGGCATTGCGCAAACGTTTGAATCTTTGAAATCGAACATGTCCGTTGCCTGAACGGCGGGCATAAAAAAACGCCAGCGGATGCTGGCGTTTCTTTGTGTCGCGGACGGGTCTGCGACAAGGGTTGCGGCTTAGCCCAGCAGGGTAGCCCAGCCTTCAACCACGTCACCGCCCCACTTGGCTTTCCACTCTTTCAGAGTCTTGTGGTTGCCACCTTTGGTTTCGATGACTTCGCCGTTGTGCGGGTTTTTGTATTGTTTAACTTTGCGTGCACGCTTGGTGCCGGTAGTTTTTACTGCGCCGCCACGTGGGGCCTTGGTTTTGGACTCTGGATCCAGCAGCGCGATGATGTCACGCAGGGACTTGGAGTATTCGCCCATCAGGGTGCGCAGTTTGCCTTCGAATTCCAGCTCGGCTTGCAGTTTGTCGTCTTGCGACAGGTTCTTCAAACGGGCTTGCAGCTCTTTGATGGCTTCTTCGGTGGCACGATATTCGTTGATCAAGGACATGATTACTACCTTATTGGGAGTGCGCGATGGCAGGGGACAGTGCGGCAATAATAGTCAGGCTGTTTCATCAAGTAAACATTTAACCGGGCTTTTTATTTGGATTAGTTACGTTGAAAAGCCCTGAATTGAATATTCAGTTAAATAATGTGATGCAGTCTTCACAGATATTCACAGAGACCGGTTGGTGCAGGGCTATTAGCGCGCCATCATCCTGACGATTGCCTGCGTCAAAAAAGCTGCGGCGAGGCCAGGCGGGGCCCAAGGCTCATCGATACTGCAGTTTTGCGGCGTAGTCGCTAGAATGTCCGCCTTTGCGAAGTTCTGGAGTTTCCCCCTCATGCGCACTTTTCGGCTGGTGATTTCTTGCCCGGACCGCGTTGGCATCGTTGCCAAAGTCAGTAACTTTCTGGCGGCCCACAATGGCTGGATCACCGAAGCGAGCCACCACTCGGACAATCAGGTCGGCTGGTTCTTCATGCGTCACGAAATCCGTGCCGATTCCCTGCCTTTCGGTATCGAGGTGTTGCGCGAGAAGTTTGCACCGATCGCCGAAGAGTTCTCGATGGACTGGCGCATCACCGACACCGAGCAGAAAAAACGTGTGGTGCTGATGGCCAGCCGTGAGTCCCACTGCCTGGCCGACCTGCTGCACCGCTGGCACAGCGATGAACTCGATTGCGAGATCTCCTGCGTGATTTCCAACCACGACGACCTGCGCAGCATGGTCGAGTGGCACGGCATTCCTTATTACCACGTTCCGGTCAATCCGCAGGACAAGCAACCGGCCTTCGACGAAGTGTCGCGTCTGGTCAAGCAGCACGACGCCGAAGTGGTGGTGCTGGCGCGCTACATGCAGATCCTGCCGCCGGACATGTGCCGCGAATACGCGCACAAGGTCATCAACATTCACCACAGTTTCCTGCCGTCGTTTGTCGGCGCCAAGCCGTATCACCAGGCGTCGCTGCGCGGCGTGAAACTGATCGGCGCAACCTGCCACTACGTGACCGAAGAGCTGGATGCCGGCCCGATCATTGAGCAGGACGTGGTGCGCGTCAGCCACAGCGACAGCATCGAAGACATGGTGCGTTTCGGCCGTGACGTCGAGAAGATGGTGCTGGCCCGCGGCCTGCGCTATCACCTGGAAGACCGCGTGCTGGTGCACGGCAACAAGACCGTGGTGTTCTGATTCAGGCTCGTTCCCACGCTCTGCGTGGGAATGCTTCTTCAGACGCTCCGCGTCTGCCTTGGGACGCAGAGCGTCCCGGGCTGCGTTCCCACGCAGAGCGTGGGAACGATCCACGATTCACGGACTTTGAGGGGATTCATATGAGCGATCCACTGGACAAAGCCACCTCCAAAGCGCCCGCCACTCTGGGCGAAGGCTGCCTGAGCCGCTATGACCCGGATGACCTGAGCCCGGAGGATGGCACGGACTTCCCCGACGCCGCCGCGTTGTGGGAACAGCTCAAGGAAGAGAAACCCGACGACGTCAAGCCTGGCGCACCTTCATCAGCTTCCTGAGCAGCGGGCGCCCGAGCATCAGCAGGAAAATCGGCCCGCCGACCAGCAAGTAGAAGTAAAACGTCATCGCCCGCCAGATCAGGATCGCCGCCGCAGCGGTCGACGCCCCCACCATGGGTGCCAGCAGCGCCGCCGACGTCAGTTCCGCCGCCCCGGCCCCGCCCGGCAGCAGGCTGAACTGTCCCGCCCCCAGTGAAAGCATCTGAATCAGAAACGTCCAGGCCCACTGCACATCCGCCCCCAGCCCCCGCAGCGCCAGATACAGCACGCTGTAACGCAGCGACCAATGCACGCACGTCAGGGCAAACACCTTGAACAGCGTTTGTCGCGGCAGTTTCAGAGCATCGGTGAACGCCGCGAGAAAATGCAGCAGCTTGCGCGCCCAGCGCCATCGCGTGGCGGTTTGCACGTTCATGCGCGCCAGCAACCGGCCACTCCAGCGAATCAGCATCCGGTGATAACGCGCCACCAGCACACAACCGAACAACCCGCCGAACAACGAAATGGCGCTGACAATCAGCAGCCATTCCATCCGGTCGCTCAGATGCTGGAACAAGGCATAAATCAGAATCCCGCCCAACGCACACAGAAAGAACAGCAGGTCGCTCAACTGATCCATTGCAAACACTGCGCTGCCCCGGGCCGGGCGCACCCCGCTGCGGGCCAGCAGCGCCATGATCGTCAACGGCCCGCCAGTGCCGCCGGGCGTGGCACACCAGGCGAACTCGGCGGCCATGACCACGCCAAGGCTCTTCAGCGGCGTGACCCGTTCACGCTGATCGCCGAGCAGCAGGCGCAGGCGCAAGGTATTGATGCCCCAGCACAGCAGAACCATGGCCAGCAGGATGGACAGCCAGTGCAGAGGAAAGGCTTGCAGCCGCGTCCAGGTTTCACCGCCGCCCAATAACGAAGGGATCAGCACGGCGGCCAGCAGACCGATCAGCAACAGAATGCCGCGACTCATGCGCGATGTCCGTGCTGGCGCGTTAGCGTGATTTCAGTGATTTGCACAGTGAACGCCCCTTCGCTCGTTGATTGCCGTCGATTGACCTTTATCAAGAATAGATGTTCGGTCGGGGTTTGCGGCGGGGGGGCAGCAGAGGGATTTGTGGTGGGGTTGAGGGCCTCAAGCCCTCACCCTAACCCTCTCCCAGAGGGAGAGGGGACTGACCGAGGTGTTTGGTCGTGATACATCGACCTGAAAGTCCGGAGTCGAGCTCGGGATTTGAAAAGCGTGGAGATCTGCTCCCTTTCCCCTCGCCCCCCTGGGGGAGAGGGCTGGGGTGAGGGGGGAGGCTTTTGATCTTGATCTTAGATTCGGAAACTACCCACCAACTGCTTCAGCCGCGAAGCCTGCTGTTCCAGATCCGAGCAGGCACGCAAGGTCGCCTGCAGGTTCTCGACGCCTTCCTGGTTCAGCGTATTGATCTCGGTGATGTCGACGTTGATCGATTCGACCACGGCGGTCTGTTCCTCGGTCGCGGTGGCCACCGACTGGTTCATGCCGTCGATTTCGCCGATGCGCTGGGTCACGCTGTTCAGGCGCTCGCCGGCGAGGTTGGCGATCTCCACGCTGTCCTGGCTGTGGCGCTGGCTGTCGCTCATGGTGCTGACCGATTCACGGGCGCCGACTTGCAGCTCCTCGATCATGGTCTGCACCTGCTGCGCCGATTCCTGGGTGCGGTGGGCGAGGTTGCGCACCTCGTCCGCCACCACCGCAAAACCGCGACCGGCTTCACCGGCCCGCGCAGCTTCGATGGCGGCGTTGAGCGCCAGCAGGTTGGTTTGCTGGGAGATGCTGGTGATCACTTCCAGAATCTGGCCGATGTTCACGGTTTTGCTGTTCAGCGATTCGATGTTGTTGCTCGACGCGCTGAGCATGCTCGACAACTGATTCATTGCCTTGATGCTGCGATCCACCACTTGCTGGCCGTCTTCGGCCAGGCCACGGGCGTCGCTGGCCTGGGTCGAGGCCTGTGCGGCGTTGCGGGCGATTTCCTGAGCGGCAGCGCCGAGCTGGTTGATTGCGGCGGCCACGCTGTTGGTGCGCGAGGCTTGCTGGTCAGAGTTGTACATCGACGAGTTCGAGGCCGCGACCACGCGCAGGGCGACTTCGTTGACTTGCCCGGTGGCGGACGACACTTCGCGGATCGAACCGTGAATCCGCTCGACGAAGCGGTTGAATGCCGTACCCAGCACGCCGAATTCGTCCTGATTCTGGATGGTCAGGCGTTTGGTCAGGTCGCCTTCGCCGTCGGCGATGTCTTCCATGGCGCGGGTCATGACGTGCAGCGGCTGGATCAGGATGCGGATCAGCATGCCGAGCAGGGCGATGATGATCGCCACGGCAATCACGGTCGCGATCACCGCCGAGGTGCGGAACTGGCTGAGCATCGAGAAGGCTTTGTCCTTGTCCACGGACAGGCCGATGTACCAGTTCACCGACGGCAGGCCCTTGATCGGGGCGAAGGTGACGATGCGGGTTTTTCCGTCGACAGTGATTTCACTGAAATCGCTGCTGATGCGCGGAGTGTCCTGCGGATAGGCTTCCTTGAGCGATTTCATTACCAGGGCCTTGTCCGGGTGCACCAGGATCTTGCCGTCGGCGCTGACCAGGAACGCGTAGCCCATGCCGGAGAAGTCCCGGGCGCTGAGGGTGTCGATCAGGGTTTGCAGGCTCAGGTCGCCGCCCACCACGCCGACGCTCTGACCGGCCTTTTTCGCGGAGGTGGCGATGGAAATGATGGTCTGGCCGGTGGCCGCGTCGATGTACGGTTCGGTCAGGGTCGAGGTGCTGCTGCTTTCGGCACCTTTATACCAGGGGCGGACCCGCGGATCGAAACCGTCCGGCATCTTCGCATCCGGACGGATGGTGAAGTGCCCGGTGGCGTCGCCGAGGTAGGACGCCATGAAGGTCGATGTCAGGGCTTTCTGTTCCAGCAGGCTGGCGACGGCGGACGGCTCGGGGTTGATCGCAATGTTCTGTGCGGCGTTCTCGATCAGCAGGATGCGCCCGCTGAGCCAGGTCTGGATGTTGTCGGCAGTGACCTCGCCCATCTCGTTGAGGTAGTTGTTCAGGTCGTCGCGGATTGCATTGCGCTGCAGCCAGTCGTTGTACAGCGTGAACGAGGCGAAGGCGGCAATGACGATAAGGGCGGCGGCAAGCAAGATTTTATGGCTGAAGCGTAGATTTTTGTTCATGGCTTGGGGTTCCGCTAAGGTCTTAATGTCCAGGGCGTGCTTTTATAAAGGCGCGCAATATGGGCAGGGGTGAAAGCTCACTGATATTTCCGTCTCTCCTTAGGGAAATCTCAGACCGGACTTTTGATCGGGTCTCTCACTCCTCTCTATCGGCCATGCTCGACAAAGATTAACTATTGGGTGACCAAATGCCTGACTCCTCGCAACTCGTTATCGGCGCCGATCTCGCCGGGCAACCGATCGCCCAGGCGATGCGCCTGGCCAACCGTCACGGACTGGTGGCCGGTGCGACCGGTACCGGCAAGACCGTTACTTTGCAGCGTCTGGCCGAAGCCTTCAGTGACGCCGGGGTCGCGGTGTTCGCCGCCGACATCAAGGGTGACCTGTGCGGCCTCGGCGCTGCCGGCAACCCTCAGGGCAAGGTCGCCGAGCGCATCGCCGGCATGCCATGGCTCAACTACAAGCCTCAGGCTTATCCCGTGACCTTGTGGGACATTCACGGGGAGTCCGGTCATCCGCTGCGCACCACGTTGAGTGAAATGGGACCGTTATTGATCGGTGCGTTGCTGGAGCTGACCGACAGCCAGCAGTCGGCGCTGTACGCAGCGTTCAAGGTCGCCGACCGTGAAGGGCTGTTGCTGCTGGATCTGAAAGACCTGAAAGCATTGCTCAATCACCTCAAGGACAACCCGCAACTGCTCGGCGACGACGCGGCGCTGTTCACCACTGGCTCCAGCCAGGCGCTGTTGCGGCGTCTGGCCATCCTCGAACAGCAGGGCGCCGAAGCTTTGTTCGGCGAACCGGCGCTGCAACTGGAAGACATCCTGCAACCGGCCGCCGACGGTCGCGGGCGCATTCATTTGCTGGATGCCAGTCGTTTGGTGCATGAAGCGCCGAAGGTCTATGCGACATTCCTGCTCTGGTTGCTCGCCGAGCTGTTCGAGCAACTGCCGGAGCGGGGCGACGCCGACAAACCGTTGCTGGCGCTGTTCTTCGACGAAGCGCACTTGTTGTTCGGTGATACGCCCAAGGCCTTGCAGGAACGTCTGGAACAAGTGGTGCGCCTGATCCGTTCCAAGGGCGTCGGGGTGTATTTCGTCACCCAGTCACCGGGCGATCTGCCGGACAACGTGCTGGCGCAACTCGGGTTGCGCGTGCAGCACGGTTTGCGGGCGTTCACCGCCAAGGAGCAGAAATCCCTGCGGGCGGTGGCAGACGGTTTCCGGCCGAATCCGGCGTTCGATACGTTGTCGGTGTTGACCGAACTCGGGATTGGCGAGGCGCTGGTCGGCACCTTGCAGGAAAAGGGCACGCCGGAAATGGTCCAGCGCGTGCTGGTGGCGCCGCCGCAGTCGCGGATCGGGCCGTTGACCGAGACTGAACGCACGGTGCTGATTGCCGGGTCGCCATTCAAGGGGCGTTATGACAAGCCGATCGACCGCGAGTCGGCTTATGAAATCCTCACCGGGCGCAAGAACCTGGGGCCTGAGGCCGAGGCGTTACCTGGCCAACCGGCGCCTGAAGAGCCGAGCCTGGCAGACAAGGCCGGGGAGTTCCTCGGGACAGCGGCGGGGCAGGCGTTGAAGTCGGCGATGCGTCAGGCGGCGAACCAGTTGGGCCGGCAGTTGGTGCGTGGATTGATGGGATCGTTGCTCGGTGGCAGCAAGCGCCGCTAAATCGGGTGGTATGGAGATCTGAATGTGGGAGCGGGCTTGCTCGCGAAGGCGTCCGTTCAGTCCGCATCGCGGTTAACTGACAGACCGCTTTCGTCGGATCGCCGCCCGGAGCAAGCCCGCTCCCACATTGATTGGGTTGATCTCAGGATTTGGCCTTGGCGTGCGCTGCGAGACGCTCCAGCGCCGCCCGCAGGCTCGGATCGCTGATCCCGTCGGCGGTGGATTGGATGGTCGCTGCGGCATCCGTCGACAGATCCATCGTGTGTCCGGCTGCTCTTGGCTGGATGACGGGTGGTCGCACCGAAAACTTGATCCGCGTCAGACCGGCGAACTCGTCGAACATCTGCAATTGCCGCAGCAGGCGTTTTTGTTGATAGCGCAGGCGAGTGGCCCAATGACCGTCGGTGACCACCAGCGACAGTTCGCCCTCGCGCCACTTGGCCACATGGCAGTGCTCGCGGGCGGCGGGTTGCAGCTGGCTGTCGAGCAGACGCTGCAGATGGGCCAGGCGTTGAGCATGGCCGAGGATGGCTTTCAACGGCCTGGCTTCGCGTAGCAGAACGGCGGGCGCTCTGGCTGTAAGAGGGCGAAATGCCATGATCCAACACCTGAAGTTGCAAAGGCGCCATGGTAGCAGATGGGCCCCATTTCACTCGCCCATTGCTTTTGTCCCTGCTTTGCCCATTAAATCAACGATTAACTTCTGCCGCCAACGGCTTGAAGTTGAGCAAAACGCCCCTATTTTAAGTGAGCCCCGTCAAAGCGCAGTGCCAGCATCGTGGAATATCCCCACTTTCCTCACCACCGTTTCCGGGTAGAATGCTCGTTCGCATGCGGCCATGAGGGCTGCACGGGCGACTCACGGGGCCGCCCTCCATCCCTTTAGTGTGGAAGATCCTGCCGATATGTTTGCGCCTTTGTTAAAGAAACTTTTTGGAAGCAAGAACGAGCGTGAAGTCAAACGCATGCTCAAGACGGTGCAGCTCGTCAATGCCTTCGAAGAGAAGATGGTCGCCCTCTCGGACGATCAACTGCGCGCCAAGACCGCAGAGTTCAAGGACCGCATTGCCAAGGGGGAGACCCTCGACAAGCTGTTGCCGGAAGCCTTTGCGGTCGCCCGCGAAGCCGGCAAGCGCGTCATGGGCATGCGCCACTTCGACGTCCAGCTGATCGGCGGCATGACGCTGCATGAAGGCCGGATCGCCGAAATGCGTACCGGTGAAGGCAAGACCCTGGTGGGTACCCTGGGCGTTTACCTCAACGCACTGTCCGGCAAGGGCGTGCACGTTGTGACCGTGAACGACTACCTGGCCCGCCGTGACGCCAACTGGATGCGTCCGCTGTATGAATTCCTCGGCCTGACCGTCGGCATCGTGACGCCGTTCCAGCCGCCGGAAGAGAAGCGCGCCGCCTACGCCGCCGACATCACCTACGGCACCAACAACGAATTCGGTTTCGACTACCTGCGCGACAACATGGCGTTCAGCATGGAAGAGAAATTCCAGCGCGAACTCAACTTTGCCGTGATCGACGAAGTCGACTCCATCCTCATCGACGAAGCACGTACTCCGCTGATCATTTCCGGTCAGGCCGAGGACAGCTCCAAGCTGTACATCGAGATCAACAAGCTGATCCCGAAACTCAAGCTGCACGTTGAAGAAGTCGAAGGCGAAGTCACCCAGGAAGGTCACTTCACCGTCGACGAGAAGACCCGTCAGGTCGAACTCAACGAAGCCGGTCACCAGTTCATCGAAGACCAGCTGACCAGCATCGGTCTGCTGGCCGAGGGCGAGAGCCTGTACTCGGCGCACAACCTGAGCCTGCTGACTCACGTCTACGCCGGCCTGCGTGCGCACAAACTGTTCAACCGCAACGTCGAATACATCGTGCAGGACGGTCAGGTCGTACTGGTCGACGAACACACCGGTCGTACCATGCCGGGCCGTCGTCTGTCCGAAGGCTTGCACCAGGCCATCGAGGCCAAGGAAAACCTGAACATCCAGGCCGAAAGCCAGACCCTGGCCTCGACCACGTTCCAGAACTACTTCCGTCTGTACGAAAAACTGTCCGGCATGACCGGTACTGCGGACACCGAAGCGTTCGAATTCCACCAGATCTATAACCTGCCGGTCATCGTGATCCCGACCAACAAGCCGTTGGCCCGTAAGGACTACAACGACCTGGTGTTCCTGACCGCCGAAGAGAAATACGCGGCGATCGTCAACGACATCAAGGAAAGCATGGCTGCCGGCCGTCCGGTGCTGGTGGGTACTGCGACCATCGAAACTTCCGAGCACATGTCCGCATTGCTCGTGAAGGAAGGCATCGAACACAAGGTTCTGAACGCCAAGTTCCACGAAAAAGAAGCCGAGATCATCGCGCAGGCCGGTCGTCCGGGCGCCCTGACCATTGCCACCAACATGGCCGGTCGTGGTACCGACATCCTGTTGGGCGGTAACTGGGAAGTGGAAGTGGCGTCGCTGGAAAACCCGACCCCTGAGCAGATCGCCCAGATCAAGGCCGACTGGCAGAAGCGTCACCAGCAAGTGCTGGAGTCCGGCGGTCTGCAGGTGATCGCGTCCGAGCGTCATGAATCCCGTCGTATCGACAACCAGCTGCGTGGCCGTGCCGGCCGTCAGGGCGACGCCGGTTCCAGCCGCTTCTACCTGTCGCTGGAAGACAGCCTGATGCGCATCTTCGCCTCCGACCGGGTGAAGAACTTTATGAAGGCCCTGGGCATGCAGCCTGGCGAAGCGATCGAGCACCGCATGGTGACCAACGCCATCGAGAAGGCCCAGCGCAAGGTTGAAGGTCGCAACTTCGACATCCGTAAACAACTGCTGGAGTTCGACGACGTCAACAACGAGCAGCGTAAAGTGATCTATCACATGCGCAACACGTTGCTGGCCGCCGACAACATCGGCGAAACCATCGCTGATTTCCGTCAGGACGTCCTGAACGCCACCGTCAGCGCGCACATTCCTCCGCAATCGCTGCCTGAGCAGTGGGACGTGGCAGGTCTGGAAGCTGCGATTGCCAGCGACTTCGGCGTGAAGCTGCCGATCCAGCAATGGCTCGACGAAGACGATCACCTGTACGAAGAAACCCTGCGCGAGAAGCTGATGAACGAGCTGATCGCCGCGTACAACGAGAAAGAAGACCAGGCCGGTGCCGACGCACTGCGCTCCTTCGAGAAGCAAATCGTGCTGCGCGTGCTGGACGACCTGTGGAAAGACCACCTGTCGACCATGGATCACCTGCGTCACGGCATCCACTTGCGTGGTTATGCGCAGAAGAACCCGAAGCAGGAATACAAGCGCGAGTCCTTCACGCTGTTCTCCGAGCTGCTGGATTCGATCAAGCGCGACTCGATTCGTGTGCTGTCGCACGTTCAGGTGCGCCGCGAAGATCCGGCTGAGGAAGAGGCGCGTCTGCGTCAGGAAGCCGAGGCACTGGCCGCTCGCATGCAGTTCGAACACGCCGAAGCCCCGGGTCTGGAGCAGCCGGAAGCACTGGTCGGTGAAGAGGTCGATGTGGCCCTGGCCACCGCACCGGTTCGCAACGAGCAGAAGCTGGGCCGCAACGAACTGTGCTACTGCGGTTCGGGCAAGAAATTCAAGCATTGCCACGGGCAGATCCAGTAAAACCCGTTTCAATCGCTGAAATACCCGCGCCGCGACCGGCACCAGCCGTCGCGGCGTTTTGCCATTTACACCACCGCCACTACGCTTGGCGGTGCTGACATCATTGAGTAAGGAGCGCATTCATGGCTGTTGGTCTTGGTCCTTTGCCAACGTTGCACCCGGTTGCCGGTTTTGAACTCGGTATCGCTTCGGCCGGCATCAAGCGCCCTGGGCGCAAGGATGTCGTCGTGATGCGTTGCGCCGAAGGTTCGACCGTGGCGGGCGTGTTCACGTTGAACGCTTTCTGTGCAGCGCCGGTGATCCTGGCCAAGAAGCGCGTGCAGAACGCTGTGCGCTACCTGTTGACCAACACCGGCAATGCCAACGCCGGCACTGGCGAACCAGGCCTGGCTGCCGCCGAGCGCACGACCGCCAAACTGGCTGAACTGACCGGCGTGGATGCCAGCCAGATCCTGCCGTACTCCACCGGCGTGATCGGCGAGCCGCTGCCGGTCGAGAAGATCGAAGGCGCCTTGCAGGCCGCGCTGGACGATCTGTCGGAAAACAACTGGGAAGTCGCCGCCACCGGCATCATGACCACCGACACCTTGCCCAAGGGCGCCAGCCGCCAGTTCCAGCATGACGACGTGACCATCACCGTCACCGGCATCAGCAAGGGCGCGGGCATGATCCGTCCGAACATGGCGACCATGCTCGGCTACATCGCCACCGACGCCAAAGTCTCCCGCGAGGTGTTGCATAACCTGATGCTGGACGGCGCCAACAAGTCGTTCAACCGCATCACCATCGACGGCGACACCTCGACCAACGACTGCTGCATGCTGATCGCCACCGGCAAGGCTGCGCTGCCGGAAATCACCCGCGCCGAAGGCGAGCTGTTCGCCAAGTTGAAGCAGGCCGTGTTCGAGGTGTGCATGGACGTGGCCCAGGCCATCGTGCGTGACGGCGAAGGCGCGACCAAGTTCGTGACCGTTGAAGTCAACGGCGGCGGCAATCACCAGGAATGCCTGGACGTCGGCTACACCGTGGCTCACTCGCCGCTGATCAAGACGGCACTGTTCGCCTCCGACCCGAACTGGGGCCGCATCCTCGCCGCTGTCGGCCGTGCCGGCGTGCCGGATCTGGACGTAAGCAAGATCGACGTGTTCCTCGGCGAAGTGTGCATCGCCAGCCGTGGCGCCCGCGCCGCGACCTACACCGAAGCCCAGGGCTCGGCAGTGATGCAGCAGGAGGAGATCACCATCCGTATCGAGCTGGGTCGCGGCGATTGCAGCGAAACCATCTGGACCACCGACCTGTCCCACGAGTACGTGAAGATCAACGCCGAATACCGCACCTGATCCCTGCCGAAGAGGGAGGTCTGCGGACCTCCTTTTCTTCTGTCCCATGAAAGGACCCGAACATGAGCCTTCACCTGATCATCGGCGACAAATTGCTTTCCTCATGGTCCCTGCGCGCGGCACTGGCGCTTGAGCTGACCGGCGCACCTTACACCGAAGAACTGATCAAGCTCGGCAAGCCCGACACCCGCGAGCGCCTGCTCAAGCATTCGCCCACCGGCAAGGTGCCGTTGCTGACCACCGCACGGGGCACCATCGCCGATTCCCTGGCGATTGCCGAATACCTGGCCGAACAGTTTCCATCCGAACAGCTCTGGCCGACCGATATAGCGGCTCGCGCTCAGGCGCGCTCTGCCTGCGCGCAGATGCACAGTGGCTTTTTTGCGATGCGCAATCACATGCCGTTCAACCTGAGCCACGATGCACCGCTCAACCCGGTGCCGCCGGAAGTGAAGGTCGATGTCGAGCGCATGCTGGCGCTGTGGGCCGAATGCCGCGCCGCGGCGACCGAAGCCGGGCCGTTCCTGTTTGGTCGCGTGTCGTTGGCGGATGCCTTCTTCGCACCGATTGCCGTACGCCTGCGTACCTATCAGGTGCAGCTGCCGACCGAAGATGAAGCCTATGTTGAAACCGTCTACCGATGGCCGGCCTTCAAGGCCTGGCAAAAGGCCGGACTGGAGGAGTTGCAGTCGTGAAACGTGTACACGTCGCTGCTGCCGTCATTCGTGACGACAGCGGCAAAATCCTGATCGCCCGCCGGGCTGACACTAAGCATCAGGGCGGTCTTTGGGAATTTCCCGGTGGCAAGGTCGAAGCCGACGAGTCGGTGCAGACCGCGCTGGCCCGTGAGCTGCACGAAGAACTGGGCATTGTCGTCGGCGCCGCCCGACCGCTGATCAAGGTGCGCCACGATTACCCGGACAAGCAGGTGTTGCTGGATGTCTGGGAAGTCTCGAGCTTTACCGGCGAACCTCACGGCGCCGAAGGCCAGCCGTTGGCCTGGGTGTCGGCGAAGGAACTGACGAGCTACGAGTTCCCGGCGGCCAACCAGCCGATCGTCGCGGCGGCGCGTTTGCCCGCTGAATACCTCATCACCCCGGAAGACCTGGAAGCCCCGGCCTTGTTGCGCGGCATCCAGAAGGCAATTGCCGGTGGCATCAAGCTGATCCAGCTGCGTGCGCCCAATGGCTATGACCCGAAATACCGCGACCTCGCGGTGGACGCGGTCGGCCTGTGTGCCGGCAAGGCGCAGTTGATGATCAAGGGCCCGTTCGAGTGGCTGGGGGATTTCCCGTCCGCCGGTTGGCACATCACTTCGGCTCAGTTGCGCAAGTACGCGGCAGCCGGGCGTCCGCTACCGGCGGAGCGCTGGCTGGCGGCGTCCTGCCACAATGCTGAAGAACTGGCGCTGGCCGAGCAGATGGGCGTGGATTTCGTCACCCTGTCGCCGGTGCAGCCGACCCTGACTCATCCGGATGCGCAGCCGTTGGGCTGGGAGCAGGCTTCGACACTGATCGAAGGCTTCAGCAAGCCGGTGTTTCTGTTGGGTGGAGTCGGCCCGGCTGAGCGCGAGAAAGCGTGGAATGCCGGGGCTCAAGGTGTGGCGGGGATTCGGGCGTTCTGGCCTGAGGCTTGATTTGGCATTGATGCATTTGGCCCCTTCGCGAGCAGGCTCGCTCCCACATTTGATTGCATTCCAACTGTAGGAATACATTTCCCTGTGGGAGCGGGCCTGCTCCGGGCGGCGTTCCGACGAAGGCGTCCTGACCGGCGCTACACCTCTGTGGGTTTCGCCGCCGGTTGCCACAGGATTTCTGCAATGCCCTGGCGCCGCGCAATCAGCCTCGCCACCACAAACAACAAATCCGACAAGCGATTGATGTAAGCCAGGCCAACCCCGGCCAACGGTTCGATCGCATTCAAATGCTGACAACGCCGCTCGGCACTGCGCGCCAGGCTGCGGCACACATGGGCCTGGGCAATCAGCATCGAACCACCGGGCAGAATGAAGTTCTCCAGCGGCCCCAATTCCTCGTTCCACACATCGATGGCGGCTTCCAGCCGTTCGATTTCTGCTTCGTTCAGCGCCTGATATTCCGGCATCGCCAGTTCGCCACCCAGGTCGAACAGTCGATGTTGGCAGGGCGCCAACACGTCGATCAATTCATTGAGTTCGGGGCAGTTTTCGCGTTCGGCGATCAACCCGGCCAGCAGCACGCCGACCTGGCTGTTCAGGGTGTCGACCTCGCCAATGGCCTCGATGCGCGGATGATCCTTCGGAACGCGGCGACCATCGCCGAGGCCGGTTTCGCCTTTGTCGCCGGTGCGGGTGTAGATCTTCGACAAGCGAAAGCCCATGGTTTACCTCGGTAGTTGATTGGTTTCGGCGGCAATGGGTGCAGGTTGCGCGAGCGGCAGGCGCAGGGTGAAGCAGGTGCCTTGGCCCGGTGCCGACTGCACTTCCATCTGCCCTTTGTGATTGTTGGTGATGATGAAGTACGACACCGAGAGCCCGAGCCCCGTGCCCTGGCCGATTTCCTTGGTGGTGAAGAACGGCTCGAAGGTGCGTTTGCGCACGTTCTCGCTCATGCCGATGCCGTTGTCTTCAACCTGAATCTCGGCCCACGGCGGATTGAGCTTCGTGCGCAGGATGATTCGCCCCGGCTCGCTGTCGTCTTCGCGCAGGTGGATCGCCTGTGCAGCGTTTTTCAGCAGGTTGAGCAGCACTTGTTCCAGCTCGTTGGCGGTGCCCGGAACCGGTCCCAGCGCCGGGTCAAACTGACGGATGATCGCCTGGCCCTTGAAGTCGAAGCCGATGGCCAGGTCGAAGTCGTTGCCGGCGATTTCCACGGCTTGATCGATCAGCGCCGGCAGGTCGCACGGCGCCATCTGGCGGGTGCTGCGGCGGCTGAAACTGAGCATGTGGGTGACGATTTTTGCCGCCCGGGCTCCGGCCTGCTGGATGCCGTCGAGCAGTTGCGGAACTTCCCGGCCTTGCAGGTAACGGTTCACGGTTTCCAGTTCGATGCCCAGTTGCTCGGCCTGTTCAAGGTTTTTCGGCAGGTCGGGTGACAGGCGCCGGCGAATGTTCTGCACGTTATGCAAGATCGCGCCCAGCGGGTTGTTGATCTCGTGAGCCATGCCGGCCGCGAGGCCGCCGACCGAGAGCATTTTTTCCGACTGCACCATCATGTCCTCCAGCGACAGGCGCTGGGTGATGTCGTCGATCCGGATCACTACGCCACGCCCGGCACCGCCCATCAGCGGGTAGAAGGTCAGGGCGTAATGCTTGGGCTCGTCGTCCTTGAACCAGGTCACCCGCTCGATTTTCGCCACGGTGTGTTGTTCGACGGTCTGCTTGAGCTGCGGCAGGAACGGCTTGAGCGGTTCGAACGCGAGGAAGATCGGCTGATTCAGTGCTTCGTCCAGCCGGGTGCCGGAGAGGGCACTGGCTTCCTGGTTCCACTGCGTGACGTAGAGCTGCTCGTCGAGGGCGATCAGCGCCGAGGGCATGGAGTCGATGATGCTGTTGAGGTAGTTCTGGAAACCCGTGAGCTTCTTCTCGATCTTGCTGCGCACCTGGACTTCCAGCTCCAGCTTGCGGTTGGTATGGCGGGTTTCTTCGGCCAGCCCCTGAGCCTGATCGTAGGCGGCTTGCGAGTCATCGCGGGCGCGCTTGAGCTGCTGCTCCCGGGCCTCGATGCGTGAAAGCATGGTGTTGAAGGCCTCGGCGAGGCTGCCGATTTCGTCGTGGTTGCCGCGCGAGGCGCGCAGGGCGTAGTTCTCCTCGCGGGTGACCTGACGGGACAGTTCTTCGAGTTCGTGGATCGGCCGGGTGATCAGGCGCTTGATCTGCCGGGCGATCACCAGCCACAACAGCACGCTGAAAATCAGGATTCCCAGACTCGCCGTCAGGGTGCCGGTGTAGAACGCCATCGGCAATTCACTGCTGGCCACCAGCAACAGATGACCCGGCGCTGTGCCGGGGCGGGGCAGGGTGATCAATTGATTGCTGCGAAACTCGGTGAGTTGCCAGGCTTCGATGTACCGGTAGCGCTCCGGCAGGTTGAGCTTGTCGCCGCGTTGCACCTGAGCGATGCGGTCGCCCTTGCCGTCATACAGGGCGGCGGCCCGCAGCGGCGAGTAGCTGTCGAGCTCCTTGAGCAGGCGTTCGGCACTCTGCGGTGATTGCAGCGCTTCGGCGATCAGGCTCGGGTTTGCGACCAGTCGGCCAATGGTCTGCAGCGCCTGGGGCGCCATGCTTTCCTGGGAAATGTAATAGGCCGCGCTGATGAAGGTCAGGTTGGCGACCAGTAACACGGTGGTCAACAGCACCAGCAGGGCGGCCAGCAGTTTCTGGCCGACCGGCAGGTTTTCGAGGCGCTGGCGCAATGGCATCGGGCTTATCGCAACAAAGGAACAAGTGGGCAGCGTAGCCGCTGCTCAGTCCACGGGCAATCCGAGACTGTGCAGATGGGCTGTCAGCCGCTGCTGCAATTGTTTCAGATGCGGCAGGTTGAGTTGATGCCGCTGCGCAGCCTTGCAGGCATGGCCCAGCAGATAGCTGATTTCGGTGCGGCGCTTGTTGGCCACGTCCTGATACATGGAGGAGAAATTGGCGGCGGTAGCCGAAATCACCCGCTCGACTTCCTGTTGCAGGTTGTCCGCCGCCGCAGGCTGGCCGCAACGCTCCAGCAACTCGGTCAGTTCGGCGCACAGAGTGGCGACTTCGCAATGGTGTTCCTGCAATCCGCCGTTGCGGCAGTCGTGCAACACCGTCAGTGGATTGATCGCACAGTTGAGCGCCAGTTTTCGCCACAGTCGGGTGAGGATGTCTGCGCTCCATTCATGAGGAATCTTTGCCGCCTCAAGATCATCCAGCCAGAACGGTGCCACGGGATGACCGACATCACCGAGCCAGGTGTAACCGTGGCCGGCGAACACAACGCGCCAGTCGCCGTCGCGAAACGCGCCTTCGGTGCTGGAGGCGCTGATGCAGCGGGCCTGCGGGACTTGCGCGGCAACTGTTTCCTGGCTGCCGAGGCCGTTTTGCAAAAGAATCAGTTCTGCGTCCGGCGCCAGACGATGAGCGACCCCGGCCACGGCGCTTTCGGCATCGTAGGCCTTGCACGCCACCAGCAGGCGGCGGATCGGACCGGGGCTGTCCGGGGTTTCGCCGGGGATGGCATAGCTGCTGGCCACGCCTTGCTCCACCAGCGTCAGGCCGCCCGCCGTCGCATAGTCATGCAAGCGGTCGATGTCGCGCAGGATCAACCGGACCGGCAATCCGGCCCGGGCCAGACGCGTGGCCCAGAGGGTGCCGAGACTTCCGGCGCCAAGGATGTGCCAGGGGGTGGACATCAGTTTTTCACTCGGTAAGGTACAGGCATGCAAGGCTCGCCGTGTCGGTGGGAAAAGACCCGTTATAATGAGCCCGATTTTAACCGCAAGCCAAGCGCGCCGCGTCCTGAACGAGCGCGCCTTTTTATTGGAGAGATTACATGCCGTCGTTCGACGTGGTATCCGAACTGGACAAACACGAACTCACCAACGCGGTCGAGAACGCCGTGAAGGAACTCGATCGTCGTTATGACCTGAAAGGCAAGGGCAGCTTTGAATTCAAGGAAAAGGACCTGACCGTCCACTTGACCGCTGAAGCCGATTTCCAGCTGGAAGCGATGATCGAGATCCTCAAGCTGGCCCTGGTCAAGCGCAAGATCGACGTGCAGTGCCTCGAGGTCAAAGACTCTTTCGCATCGGGCAAGCTGATGAAGCAGGACGCCGTTCTGAAGGAAGGCATCGACAAGGAACTGGCGAAGAAGATCGTCGGCCACATCAAGGAAGCCAAGCTCAAGGTGCAGGCCGCCATTCAGGGCGAGCAGGTACGGGTGACCGGCAAGAAGCGTGACGATCTGCAGGAAGCCATCGCTGCCCTGCGTGCCAAGGAATTCGGCATGCCACTGCAATTCAACAACTTCCGCGACTGAGCCATCCGAGTCGGGAACCTCTCGGCGTTTTCAGCGTCCGAGGCCCAAGCAGCGGCAGAAACGATTGAGCCCCAACAGGCCCGGTCGTTCTGCCGCTGATTTTTTCAGCCCGGGAAGCCGGCAATCAGGAGATAAAAGATGGATTTGAATGCTGAGGTAGACAACCTGGTCAAGGCGTCCCAGGCGTGGATTCCGATGATCATGGAATACGGCAGCCGTGTGCTGCTGGCGGTGATTACCCTGGCCATCGGCTGGTGGCTGATCAACAAGGTCACGCAAAAGCTCGGTGGCTTGCTGGCTCTGCGCAATGCCGATCTGGCACTGCAGGGTTTCATCAGCAGCCTGGCCAACATCATTCTCAAGGTTCTGTTGATCGTCAGCGTGGCGTCGATGATCGGCGTCGAGACCACTTCGTTCGTGGCGGCGATCGGTGCGGCCGGCCTGGCCATCGGCCTGGCGTTGCAGGGCAGCCTGGCGAACTTCGCCGGCGGCGTGCTGATTCTGCTGTTCCGTCCGTTCCGTATCGGTGACTGGATCGAAGCGCAGGGCGTGGCGGGTACTGTCGACAGCATCCAGATCTTCCACACCGTGCTGCGTACCGGCGACAACAAGACCATCATCGTACCGAACGGCAATCTGTCGAATGGCATCATCACCAACACCAACCGTCAGCCAACCCGCAAGGTTGTGTTCGATGTGGGTGTCGATTACGAAGCCGATCTGCAAAAGGCCCGTCAGGTACTGCTGGATCTGGCGAAAGATGATCGTGTGTTGCAGGATCCGGCGCCACAGGCTGTCATTTCGACGCTGGGTGATAGTTCGATCACTGTTTCCCTGCGTGTCTGGGTCAAGACAGCAGACTACTGGGATGTGATGTTCATGTTTAACGAACAGTCCCGTGATCGTTTAAAGACTGCCGGCATTGATATTCCATTTCCACAGCGTGTGATTCGTGTGGTTCAGGAATCGGCGGTGTAATGATAGGTTGCTAATTAAATGCCTGACTTGTTGGTCAGGCATTTATTGCAAGTGACAGATAACAAAAAAGGCCCATCCGAAGATGGGCCTTTTTCATTCAACCAAACTAACCACTGACGATTACAAGATGTTCAGTGGGTACTCGGTGATCAGACGGAACTCTTTAACGTCGCCTTCGCCTTGGTCGGCGTTGGCGGTGTGCCAGGCTTGACGAATGCGGAAGGACAGATCTTTCGCAGGGCCAGACTGAACTACGTATTTGGCTTCGAAGTTGGTTTCGTGGTGTTTGCCGTCTTCACCGTACAGCGGTGCGCCAGTGCTGGTGCGGTATTGGCTGTTTGCAGCCAGACCGGTACCGTCGATATCCCAACCTTTAACGTAACGAACCATGAAGCTCAGGCCAGGAACGCCGTACTCAGCCATTTTCAGGTCGTAACGCGCTTGCAGGGATTTCTCGCCTGGGCCGTTGAAGTCAGAGTACTGGATGGAGTTGGCGAGGAAGATCGAGTCGCCGCCACGGTTGTTCTTGCCCACGCCGACGTAGTCGAACGGAGTGTCACCGTTGACCTTCTGGAAGGCCAGGGTGAAGGTGTGTGCTTTCAGGAACGACAGCGCAGTTGCCAGGGAGAAGGCAGTGTTGCTGATGTCGCCAGCCAGCTTGTCACCGGTGTCGGTGGTGCGATAGATGTTGAAGTCAGTGTTCAACGAAGTGTCACCACCGAATGGAGTGGTGAGGTTCACGTTCGCGTAGTACTGGTTCCAGACGTCTTCCAGCTTGGCACCGTAGAGCGATGCGCTCAGGTTTTCGGTGATGCCGTACTTGCCACCGAAATAGTCGATGGTTTTGGCTTCTACGCCGGCGTAGTTCGCGAACAGGCCGCCATCACGGGCGTTCTTGTCCTGGCTGGTAGCCGAGTAGAAGTGACCGGCTTCGAGGTCAAGGTCTTTGACTTCGCTGCTCTGCAGCTGGAAGCCGCTGGCAGTTTGCGGAATGATACGGGAACCGCCGACAGCGAACACTGGAGCAGTGCTTGGCTGCTGGTCGCCGATTTTCAGCTCGGTTTTGGAAATGCGGAACTTGATGGCAGCGCCGGCTTTGCCTTGGCTGTTGTCAACGTCGTGGGCGTAACCGTTGGCTTTGACGACGTCGCTGCGGCTCATGTTGCCTGTGCCGGTGGTGCCATCGCCGCCATCCAGTTTGATGGCCAGGTAACCGAATGCATCGACACCGACGCCGACGGTGCCTTGGGTATAACCGGAGCTGAAGTTGCCGAGGAAGCCCTGGGTCCAGTCTTTCTGGTCGTGGCCGCCGTTCTTGTTGTCGCGGTTGAAGTAGTAGTTCTTCAACGTCTCGGTCAGTTTTGCGTCTTCAACAAAGCCTTTGGCTTCAGATTGATCACTAACAAACGGTGCGGCCGTAGCCAACTGAGTACTGGCTGCTGTAACGGCCAGTGCGATCATGCTCCACTTCATCACGCGCATCGTGATTTGCTCCTTTGGTTTTAGAAGAGTACTGCCGTCCCACCTGTTTTATTATCTGGGCGGCTCTTTCTTTTTGTGTCGGCGCAAACTTATATCACGCCGACAATGTTGGCGATACTTGCACATACAACCTTTCATGTTCTTTACGACGCTGTCGCAAATGGCTTGGTCGATGTCGCAAATTCACAGTACCCATGCAGTCGGGCTGACAACTTTATCGCTGTTTCTGGGCCTTTTTGCATCGGTAAAAAAGAGTCCCTGGCAAAACACTTGAATCTCCATCGGGCAACCCTGCCACTGTTTTTTTCGGGGTTTGAACCACCACTTCCCGTGGCGGGCTCATAGCCCATATGAGTACGAATGCAACAAGCGTGCACAAACCGCAAAATTGATGCGGTTATTTTTCCATGGCCCCGCTTGTTGCTGTAAAAGCCTTGTAAATGCGGGCCCGCGCGCCCCTTTTTTATCAGGGTTGACGCGCTTCCTCGCTTGGTGTTGCCTCGCTCGATTTTGCGCATGACAACCAAAAACGTTACCGGTTCACCCTGTCAGTGAGTATTTGGCGGATGCCCGAGCCATTGAGCGTAGACCCGCTGTACGGTTTTGGTGCAAATATTTTTTCCGGCTGTACTGAATTCAAACACTTGAGCCCTGTCATGACCCTGAACACGGTAGTGAGTCACGTTCATTTCGGCGGGTTGCTTGGCACGGCGGGTCTCGTGCTGGTGCGTGAGCGCCGGAAATGTTCCATGGCGGGGCGCCGCTTCATCGTGAAGGGCAGGGCATTCGAAGGTATGCTGCCGTCCTGTCGTTTAGTGCGCCGTCCACCGGGCAGGCCCACTAAGCTGAATATTGTCGACCAGCCGGGAGTACACCCAGTGTTTGCTTTAGATTCACGCCTTCAACAGGACACGCTGACCATCGGCGACTTCCCGCTCTGCCGGTTGCTGCTGTCCAACGACGCCAACTACCCGTGGTTCATCCTGGTGCCTCGTCGCGACGATATCAGCGAGTTGTTTCAATTGGATGTCGCCGATCAGCAGCGACTGTGGCAGGAAACCACGGCCCTGGCGGAGGTGCTCAAGGACTCGTTCGATGCCGACAAGATGAACGTTGCCACCCTGGGTAACGTCGTCAGCCAGTTGCACATGCATGTGATCGTGCGCAAACGTGATGACGCCGCGTGGCCGGCGCCGGTCTGGGGCAAGCACCCGGCCAAGCCTTACAGCGCCGGACAGGTGGCCGCGATCCGCGAGCGCCTGCGCCTGGTGCTGGACGAAGATTTCAAGTTTCTGGAGGGCTGATCATGGGCCTGGAACAACGCGTTACCGATCTGGAAAGCCGCCTGGCATTTCAGGACGACACCATTCAGGCGTTGAATGATGTGCTGGTGGAGCAGCAGCGAGTCGTGGAGCGTCTGCAGTTGCAGATGGCCGCGCTGCTCAAGCGCCAGGAAGAAATGGTCGGCCAGTTCGGCTCCTTTGAGGAAGACGCACCGCCGCCGCACTACTGAGTTTGCGTATTTCGCAAGGGCAATAAAAAACCGCGAGCAGCCAGGCTGTTCGCGGTTTTTTCGTTCTGGATCAGCGACGCGGCAGGGCGGCGATCACGTCTTCGGCTTGCAGGCCTTTGTCACGGTTCATCACCGAGAACTCCACGCGCTGGCCTTCGACCAGGACGCGGTGGCCTTCGCCACGGATGGCGCGAAAGTGCACGAAAATATCATCGCCGGAATCCCGGGAGATAAAGCCGAAGCCCTTGGAGGTGTTGAACCACTTGACGGTGCCGGTATCGCGGTTGCTCATGTCGTAGCTTTGCGCGGCGGCGGCCGGTGAGGATTTGTAGAAGCTGACGGCCAGGTGCAGGATCACGGCGACCAGGGCGATCACCAGGCTGAACAGCACGGCTGGCTGGCCGGCGATGACAGGCATCGGCGCGATCAGGGTCAGGGTTTGCAGGACGACGGTCAGCACCAGCAGTGCGCTGACCAGATTTTGCAGATGCTGGCGCGGGCCTTTGTTCCAGTAAGGGATCACCGGGGCAATGACCAGGTTCAGCAGGCCGAAAAAGGCCAGGTAAAGTGCATCGGGTTGTTGCAGGTAAGGAACGGCTTCGGATTTCAAGCTGGGTATGAACGACAGCAGCAACGCCGCTGCGCCCATTAGCAGGTGGACGATTTTCAACATTTTTATTGACTCACGTTATGACGGCTCACAAGGAAGAGCTGAAGGCGCACGGTTCGCTTCGAAACAATAAGAGGCGTTGGACACGTGCCCGGCATCAGCCTATGCGCAACGCCCGGAAAACAGGGCGTAGCGACACACTGCCTATTTAACAGCAAAGCCCACAGCTACTCAAATCACGCCGGCCAGCGGCAAGGCGTGGGGCTATTTGTCGCCTCTATCGGGTCGATACGGGGGCTGCCATGGGAGGAAGGCCTTGCTACAGTGAACCGACACCTGCTGGATGAATTCAATCGCCGTTAGGGGGTAAGCATGGCAATCGATATCGGTATCAGTGAAGAAGACCGCAAATCCATCGTCGAAGGGCTGTCGCGTCTGCTGTCGGACACCTACGTGCTCTATTTGAAGACCCACAACTTCCACTGGAACGTCACCGGACCGATGTTCCGGACCCTGCACCTGATGTTCGAGGAGCAGTACAACGAACTGGCACTGGCCGTGGATTCGATCGCCGAACGCATCCGCGCCCTGGGTTTTCCAGCGCCGGGCGCCTATGCGACCTACGCGCGTCTTTCCTCTATTAAAGAAGAGGTGGGCGTGCCGAGTGCCGAAGACATGATCAAACAGCTGGTCGAAGGCCAGGAGGCAGTCACTCGCACGGCGCGGGGGATTTTCCCGCTGCTGGATAAGGTCAGTGACGAGCCGACGGCTGATCTTCTGACTCAGCGCATGCAAGTCCACGAGAAAACCGCGTGGATGCTCAGGGCGCTGCTCGAAGCCTGATCGCCCGTGGCGCACGGACACGAATTGTCGGCCGTGCGCCCGTCCTGGCGAGGAAAAAGCACTCGCGTTTGTAGGATGCGAGGAAAGCACTTCGCTGGTCCATGATCCTCCCTTTTCTGTTGGCTTATCCTACGAGGACGGTCAAAAAGTCGTCTGGCCATGCCTTTGTCCCTGCGCTTTTAATGAGGTCACAGGATGTTGCCTTGGCAACAAGCAGAGATGGCAAAGGAGTGTCAACGATATGGAAGTTGGAGACAGGCGAAGCGGAATCATCATCGGCTCGCGGCAGGACAGGGCCGTGGCGCCGTTTCTTGAAGAGTTCGACATGGCATTGATCCGGCCCTTGGCCCGATCGGTGCGTTTGAACGGGTTTGCGACCTGCATGCGGCTGGAGCAGGTCTATTGGAATATTCTGGGCCGTATGGCCGAGGATAATTGCTGTTCGGTCGGCACCTTGCTGTCCCGTGTCGATCGAGAGGTGCACTTGCGTCACGGTGGGGTGAAGAACTTCAGCGGTCTGGTGCGGGTGGTATGTGTCGTGCACGGCCTGCGGGATGCGCCGGTGACCATCGGGGGTTGCCAGTGACTAGGCGGCCCGTGCAGTCTTCCGGCTGCACAGGCCGCATTTAATGGATATAATCCCGCTCTTTCGCCACACCGCCCTGCGGGAGCTGGCAATCTGATCGCCGAGACAACTCCATGCCGATGTACGATTACCAATGTGCTTCCTGTGGTCATCAGTTGGAAGCCATTCAAAAGATCAGTGATGCACCGCTGGTCGATTGCCCTGCCTGTCAGGCACCAGAGCTCAAGAAACAGCTGTCCATGCCAGGCTTTCGCCTCAGCGGCAGCGGTTGGTACGAAACCGATTTCAAGACCGGCGCGAAGAAGAATCTGGCCGGTGGCGACAAATCTGACTAGGGTTCAGGCCCAGGTCTTACGACACGCGCGAGCATCCACCGGTCGCACAGAGCTTGAGTGCGGCGGATCTCCACCGAATTTCGAATTACGAGAAGCGAAACCACTACCATGATGCGCAGCCATTATTGCGGCCAACTGAACGAAAGCCTGGAAGGCCAGGAAATTACCCTTTGCGGATGGGTTCACCGTCGCCGCGACCACGGCGGGGTGATTTTCCTCGATATCCGTGATCGTGACGGTCTGGCCCAGGTGGTCTTCGATCCGGATCGCGCCGAGAGCTTCGCCGCCGCCGATCGCGTGCGCAGCGAATACGTCGTGAAGATCACCGGCAAGGTGCGTCTGCGTCCGGCCGGTGCCACCAACGCCAACATGGCGTCGGGCATGATCGAAGTCCTGGGCTACGAACTGGAAGTGCTGAACGAGTCGGAAACCCCGCCGTTCCCGCTGAACGAGTTCTCCGACGTCGGTGAAGAAACCCGTCTGCGCTATCGCTTCCTCGACCTGCGTCGTCCGGAAATGGCCGAGAAGCTGCGTCTGCGTTCGCGCATGACCACCAGCATCCGTCGCTACCTCGACGAGAACGGCTTCCTCGACGTGGAAACGCCGATCCTGACCCGTGCGACTCCGGAAGGCGCGCGTGACTACCTCGTGCCGAGCCGTACCCACGCCGGTTCGTTCTTCGCTCTGCCGCAATCGCCTCAGCTGTTCAAGCAACTGCTGATGGTCGCCGGCTTCGACCGTTACTACCAGATCGCCAAGTGCTTCCGCGACGAAGACCTGCGTGCCGACCGTCAGCCTGAGTTCACTCAGATCGACATCGAGACCAGCTTCCTCGACGAAAAAGACATCATGGGCCTGACCGAAGGCATGATCCGCAACCTGTTCAAGGAAGTGCTGGATCTGGAATTCGGTGAATTCCCGCACATGACTTTCGAAGAAGCCATGCGCCGCTACGGTTCCGACAAGCCTGACCTGCGTAACCCGCTGGAACTGGTGGACGTTGCCGATCAACTGAAAGAAGTTGATTTCAAGGTGTTCAGCGGCCCGGCCAACGATCCGAAATGCCGTATCGCCGCACTGCGCGTTCCAGGCGGGGCGAGCATGCCGCGCAAGCAGATCGACGACTACACCAAGTTCGTCGGCATCTACGGTGCCAAGGGTCTGGCATACATCAAGGTCAACGAGCGTGCTGCCGGTGTTGAAGGTCTGCAGTCGCCGATCGTGAAAAACATCCCGGAAGCCAACCTGAACGTGATCCTCGATCGCGTCGGTGCAGTCGACGGCGACATCGTGTTCTTCGGCGCCGACAAGGCCAAGATCGTCAGCGAAGCCCTAGGCGCGCTGCGTATCAAGCTCGGTCACGACCTGAAGCTGCTGACCTGTGAATGGGCACCGATGTGGGTCGTCGACTTCCCGATGTTCGAAGAGAACGATGACGGCAGCTTCTCCGCCCTGCACCACCCGTTCACCGCGCCGAAGTGCACCCCGGAAGAGCTCGAAGCCAACCCGGCTGGCGCGCTGTCCCGTGCCTATGACATGGTCCTGAACGGCACCGAGCTGGGTGGCGGTTCGATCCGTATCCACCGCAAAGAGATGCAGCAAGCGGTATTCCGTCTGCTGGGCATCAACGAAGCGGAACAGGAAGAGAAGTTCGGCTTCCTGCTCGACGCGCTGAAGTACGGTGCACCGCCGCACGGTGGTCTGGCCTTCGGTCTGGACCGTCTGGTGATGCTGATGACCGGCGCCCAGTCGATCCGTGAAGTGATCGCCTTCCCGAAAACCCAGAGTGCTGCCGACGTGATGACGCAGGCACCGGGTGTCGTGGACGCCAAGGCACTGCGCGAACTGCACATTCGTTTGCGTGAAACACCAAAGGCTGAGTAAGACGGGCCTGAAGGCGCATCTTCGGATGCGCCTTTTTTCTTTCTATAGAGAGCAGGTCGAGATTTTTTTGTTTGCTGGCTGTGCGATGTGCGCGGCGGGCAACGTTTCAAAGAGAATTCGGAGCGAGATATGGCAGGTCATTCCAAGTGGGCGAACATCAAGCACCGCAAAGAACGTCAGGATGCCAAACGAGGCAAGATCTTCACCAAGTGGATCCGTGAACTGACCGTTGCGGCCCGTCAGGGCGGCGGCGATCCGGGTTCCAACCCGCGTCTGCGTCTGGCCCTGGACAAGGCGCTGGGCGCCAACATGAGTCGGGACATCATCGACCGTGCGGTGGCCCGTGGTGCCGGTGCGACCGAAGCCGACAACGTTGAAGAGCTGACCTACGAAGGTTACGGCCCGGGTGGCGTGGCGGTGATGGTCGAGTGCATGACCGACAACCGCAACCGTACCGCCGCGGCCGTGCGCCATGCGTTCAGCAAGTGTGGCGGCAACCTCGGAACTGACGGTTCGGTGGCCTACCTGTTCGAACGCAAGGGCCAGATCAGCTTCGCACCGGGTGTCGACGAAGATGCGCTGACCGAAGCGGCACTGGAAGCCGATGCCGACGACGTGGTCACTCATGAAGACGGCTCGATTGATGTGTTCACGTCGTTCACCAGTTTCTATGCCGTGCGAAACGCGCTGGAAGCGGCCGGTTTCAAGGGTGATGACGCGGAAATCGTCATGCAGCCGACCACCAGTGCCGAACTGGATCTGGAAGGCGCGGAGAAGGTGCTCAAGCTGATCGACATGCTCGAGGATCTGGATGATGTGCAGAACGTCTATTCCAATGCCGACATTCCGGAAGACGTGGCGGCTCAGCTCGGCTGATAACGGCTAGGCTTCAATGTGGGAGATTCCATGTTTGAGGGTTCATCTCGAACATGGAATCTCCCACATTTGTTTTTGTGTTTTTTCGAAACCAGCAGGCTTATGACTTTAATTCTTGGTATCGACCCCGGTTCACGCATCACCGGATATGGCGTGGTACGCGATACCGGGCGTGGTTGTGTCTACGTGGCTTCCGGCTGCATTCGTACCGGTGCCGGCGAGTTGCATGAGCGTTTGCAGATCGTCTATCGCGGTGTGCGGGAAATCATCCAGACCTACGGTCCGGTGACCATGGGCATCGAAAAGGTGTTCATGGCGAAAAACGCCGACTCGGCGCTGAAGCTCGGGCAGGCCCGTGGGGCCGCGATCGTCGCGGGTGCCGAAGAGAGCCTGGAGATCGCCGAGTACACAGCCACTCAGGTCAAACAGGCCGTAGTCGGCACCGGTGCAGCCAATAAGGAGCAGGTGCAGATGATGGTCATGCACATGCTCAAACTGACCAGCAAGCCACAAATCGATGCCTCGGACGCCCTGGCCATTGCCATTTGCCATGCGCACACCCGCTCCAGCCTGTTGCCTCACGGCCTGGGAACCGCACGCAGTCGTGGCGGGCGCCTGCGTCTCTGATAGCATCAGCAATCAATTTTCCGGTATATGGATTTTGTGCCTGGGTCGTCGGCCCGAATCCGTATTCCGTTTTGTCGCCAGCCCGCGGCTGGCCAACGCTCAAGGATCTGAAACGTGATTGGACGCTTGCGCGGCACCCTCGCTGAAAAACAGCCGCCGCACCTGATTCTGGATGTAAACGGCCTCGGGTATGAGCTGGAAGTGCCCATGACCACCCTGTATCGCCTGCCGTCGGTCGGTGAACCGCTGACCTTGCACACCCATTTGGTCGTACGCGAAGACGCGCAGTTACTCTATGGTTTCGCTGGCAAGCGTGAGCGAGACTTTTTTCGCGAGTTGATCCGTCTCAATGGTGTGGGCCCGAAACTGGCCCTGGCCTTGATGTCGAGTCTGGAAGTCGATGAGCTGATCCGTTGCGTGCAGTCCCAGGACACTTCGGCGCTGACCAAAGTGCCGGGTGTGGGCAAGAAAACCGCCGAGCGTCTGCTGGTCGAACTCAAGGACCGCTTCAAGGCCTGGGAAACCTCGCCGGCCATGTTTGCGCTGGTACCGAACCAGCCGGACGGCCCGGCACCGGTCAATACCGCCGAGAACGACGCGGTCAGCGCGCTGATTTCCCTGGGCTACAAGCCACAGGAAGCAAGCAAGGCGATTTCCGCGATCAAGGAGAAAGGCTTGAGCAGTGAAGACATGATCCGACGCGCCCTGAAGGGAATGATTTAAGTGATTGAAGCTGATCGTCTGATCGCCGCCACGCACAGTCCGCGTGAGCGCGAAGAAGTCCAGGATCGGGCGATACGTCCCGTCAGTCTGGCCGAATACATTGGCCAGCCGACCGTTCGCGAGCAGATGGAACTGTTTATCCAGGCCGCCCGTGGCCGTAGCGAATCCCTCGACCACACCCTGATCTTCGGCCCGCCGGGGTTGGGCAAGACCACCCTGGCCAACATCATTGCCCAGGAAATGGGCGTGTCGATCAAGAGCACTTCAGGCCCGGTGCTCGAACGGCCGGGGGATCTGGCCGCGCTGTTGACCAACCTTGAACCCCACGATGTGTTGTTCATCGATGAAATCCATCGTCTGTCGCCGATCGTCGAAGAAGTGCTGTACCCGGCGATGGAAGACTTCCAGCTCGACATCATGATCGGTGAGGGGCCGGCAGCGCGTTCGATCAAACTTGATCTGCCGCCGTTCACCCTCGTTGGCGCGACGACGCGGGCGGGGATGCTGACCAATCCGTTGCGTGACCGTTTCGGTATTGTCCAGCGTCTCGAGTTCTACAGCACCGCCGACCTGGCGACGATTGTCAGCCGTTCGGCGAACATCCTCGGTCTGCCGCTGGACCCGGAAGGCTCTTTCGAGATTGCCCGCCGTGCCCGTGGCACGCCGCGGATCGCCAACCGCCTGCTGCGCCGGGTGCGGGATTTCGCCGAAGTCCGGGCCAAGGGTCATATCACCAAATCCGTTGCCGACCTGGCACTGAATCTGCTGGATGTCGATGAACACGGCTTCGATCATCAGGACCGGCGATTGCTGCTGACCATGATCGAGAAGTTCGATGGTGGCCCTGTCGGCATCGACAGCCTGGCGGCTGCGATCAGTGAAGAGCGCCACACCATCGAAGATGTGCTGGAGCCATACCTGATTCAGCAGGGCTACATCATGCGTACGCCTCGGGGCAGGGTGGTGACCCGGCACGCGTATCTGCATTTTGGTTTAAACATTCCGTCACGAATGGGCGAAATGCCCGTGGCAGACGAGTTTCTCGATGCCGTGGATGATTGAAACACATTTATTGGCGATTTATTCAGCGTTTGTACTGTCTCAGGACGGTACTTTTGCGGTAAAGCCTTCGAACTATGAAAAACAGTTGCCTGGCCGGATTGGCAACCCGAGGAGTAAGCACTAGAGTATGCGCGCGCAAAACGGGCTTGAGCCGTTCGCACATCGTTGTCGCGTTTATTACGAGGACACCGATGCGGGCGGCATCGTGTATTACGTTAATTACCTCAAGTTTATGGAACGGGCTCGAACCGAGCGGCTCCGGGAGCTGGGCTTTGCCCAGTCGGCGCTGGCAGGGGAGGACCTGTTGTTCGTCGTGCACTCCAGCGAAGCGCGTTATCACGCGCCGGCGCGACTGGACGACGAGCTGCTGGTAAGCGCTGATGTAATCGAATTGAACCGTGCCAGCCTGCGCTTTCGACAGCAGGTCAGGCGGGCAACGGATAATGTGCTGCTCTGTGAGGGGCAGTTTCTGGTGGCCTGTGTGCGCACTAACAGTTTGAAACCCCGGGCCCTTCCCGAAGACTTGCGTGCGGCTTTCGCCGACGCGGTCGGCACGGGTACACACTTGAAGCAGGAGATAAAGCGTGGAAGCTAACGTCGTCGACCATTCCTCCATGTGGAGCCTGGTCAGCAATGCCAGCATCGTGGTGCAGTTGGTAATGTTGACCCTGGTAGCCGCATCGGTGACCTCATGGATCATGATCTTTCAGCGCAGCAATCTGCTGCGCGCCGGTCGACGTGCCCTGGAGAGCTTCGAGGAGCGCTTCTGGTCGGGTATCGACCTGTCCAAACTGTACCGCCAGGCCGGCAGCAACCCGGATCCGGATTCGGGCGTCGAGCAGATCTTCCGTGCCGGTTTCAAGGAATTCTCGCGTCTGCGCCAGCAGCCGGGCGTCGACCCTGAAGCGGTCATGGAAGGCGTGGCCCGTGCCATGCGCGTAGCGATCTCCCGCGAGGAAGAGAAGCTCGAGCAAAGCCTGCCATTCCTCGCCACCGTCGGTTCGGTCAGCCCGTACATCGGTCTGTTCGGTACCGTGTGGGGGATCATGAACTCCTTCCGTGGTCTGGCCAGTGCACAACAGGCCACCCTGGCCACTGTGGCCCCAGGTATCGCCGAAGCCCTGATCGCCACCGCGATCGGCCTGTTCGCCGCGATCCCGGCCGTTATCGCTTACAACCGTTTCTCTGCCCGCAGTGAAACCTTGCTGAGCCGCTACTACACCTTCGCCGATGAATTCCAGGCGATCCTGCACCGCAAAGTGCACACCAGCGAAGAATAAGCAGGTATTTACCGATGGCTTTAATCACTCGAGCCCGACACAAGCGCAAGCCGGTCGCCGAGATGAACGTAGTGCCTTACATCGACGTGATGCTGGTGCTGCTGGTCATCTTCATGGTGACTGCGCCGATGCTCAATCAGGGCGTGAAAGTGGATCTGCCCAAGGTTTCCAGCGAAGCCTTGCCGCAGGACAACAACACCCAGGTGCTGACCATTTCGATCAAGGCTGACAAGACCTACTACTGGAACCTTGGCAGCGAAGTCGACACCGAAAAGCAACAGGACCGGGCCATGACCCTGCCACAGATGACCGACGCGGTGACCAAGATCATCCGCGCCGGCACTGAAGGCGGCAAGCGTACCCAGGTCTTCATCCGTGGCGACAAGTCCGTCGATTATGGTTCCGTCATGGGCGCCATGGGCGGGTTGCAGAAAGCCGGGGTCGGTAATGTTGGCTTGATCACCGAGGCCCCCTGATGCAGCAACAGCGAGAGCCGTCCGCCTCGGAAAGCTACTTCTGGCCCAGTGTCTGGGCGATTGGCTTGCACGTGCTGGTGTTCGGCATGCTGTTCGTCAGTTTCGCCATGACACCGGAGCTGCCGCCGGCCAAGCCGATTGTCCAGGCAACCCTTTACCAGCTGAAATCGAAAAGTCAGGCAACCACCCAGACCAATCAGAAGATTGCGGGTGAGGCGAAGAAATCCGCCGCGCGCCAGACCGAAGTCGAGCAGATGGAGCAGAAAAAGGTCGAGCAGGAAGCGGTGAAGGCTGCGGAACAAAAGAAAGAAGAAGCGGCTCAAAAGGCCGAGGAAGCCAAGAAGGCCGATGAGGCGAAGAAAGCGGAACAGGCGAAGAAGGCTGACGAAGCCAAGAAAGCCGAAGACGCGAAGAAAGCCGCCGAAGCCAAGAAGGCAGAAGAGAAACAATTGGCTGATATAGCCAAGAAGAAAGCTGAAGAAGAAGCCAAGAAGGCTGCTGAAGAAGAGGCCAAGAAAGAGGCCGCTGAAGAAGCCAAGAAGAAAATCGTCGAAGACGCGAAGAAGAAAGCCGCCGAAGACGCCAAGAAGAAAGCCGAGGCTGAAGAGGCGAAGAAGAAAGTCGCCGATGAAGCCAAGAAGAAAGCTGCTGCCGATGCTGCGAAGAAGAAAGCGCAGGACGCGGCACGCAAATCGGTCGAGGACAAGAAGGCCCAGGCTCTGGCCGACCTGCTGTCCGACAAGACCGAGCGTCAGCAGGCTTTGGCGGATGAACGTGGTGACGAAACCGCAGGCAGCTTCGATGACTTGATTCGTGCGCGGGCAGCGGAAGGTTGGGCACGTCCTCCTTCGGCACGCAAAGGCATGACGGTTGTACTGCAGATCGGCATGTTGCCGGACGGTACGGTGACTACGGTCAGCGTGGCCAAGTCCAGTGGCGACGGTCCGTTCGATGCGTCGGCAGTGGCGGCGGTCAAGAATATTGGACGTTTGACGGAAATGCAGGGAATGAAGCCGAGCGATTTCGCTCCGTATCGTTCATTCAAGATGACATTCACACCTGAGGATCTAGCCTTGTGAGAAACCTTCTTCGAGGAATGCTGGTCGTGATCTGCTGCATGGCAGGGATCGCGATGGCGGATGAAAAGAACATTCTGGTCACCAGCGGCAGCGATCGGGCGACCCCGATCGCCGTCGTACCGTTCGGTTTCCAGGGCGGTGCCGTCCTGCCGGATGACATGGCTGAAATCATTGGCAACGACCTGCGGAACTCGGGTTATTACTCGCCGATTCCAAAACAGAACATGATCAGCCAGCCAAGCCAGCCGAGCGAAATCATCTTCCGTGACTGGAAGGCAGTAGGTGCCCAGTACATGATGGTCGGCAATATCACGCCGGCCGGTGGTCGCCTGCAGGTTCAGTGGGCGTTGTTCAACGTTGCCACCGAACAGAAAGTGGCGGACGGCAGTGTTTCCGGTACGACCGAGCAAATTCGGGACATGGCGCACTTCATCTCTGACCAGTCGTTCCAGAAACTGACCGGTATCGACGGTGCGTTCTCGACTCGCCTGCTGTACGTGACGGCTGAACGCTTCTCCGAGAAGAACACCCGTTACACCCTGCAGCGTTCGGACTATGACGGTGCCCGCGCCGTGACTCTGCTGCAATCGCGCGAGCCGATCCTGTCGCCGCGTTTCGCACCGGACGGCAAGCGTATTGCCTATGTATCGTTCGAGCAGAAGCGTCCGCGCATCTTCATGCAGAACATCGACACCGGTCGCCGCGAGCAGATTACCAACTTCGAAGGCCTGAACGGCGCTCCGGCCTGGTCGCCGGATGGCAATCGCCTGGCGTTCGTGCTGTCGAAGGACGGTAACCCGGACATCTACGTGATGAACCTCGGTTCGCGCCAGATCACTCGTGTGACTGCCGGTCCTGGCATCAACACCGAACCGTACTGGGGCAAGGATGGCTCGACCATCTACTTCACTTCCGACCGTGGCGGCAAGCCGCAGATCTACAAGACCAGCGCCAATGGCGGTGGTGCCGAGCGCGTGACGTTCGTGGGCAACTACAACGCCAACCCGAAGCTGTCGGCTGATGAAAAGACCCTGGTGATGATCCATCGTCAGGACGGTTTCACCAATTTCAAAGTGGCGGCTCAGGATTTGCAGCGCGGAAGTGTAAAAATCCTCACTGATAGCACTCTGGACGAGTCGCCTACTGTTGCGCCCAACGGCACCATGGTAATCTACGCCACCCGCCAACAGGGCCGGGGAGTCTTGATGCTCGTGTCCATTAATGGACGCGTTAGGCTCCCGCTTCCTACCGCTCAAGGCGAAGTCAGAGAACCGTCCTGGTCCCCTTACCTGAAGTGAGCGGGCGCTACACGTTTTACTTAACACACTGGGGTTCATTAGGAGTTTCACGATGGAAATGCTGAAGTTTGGTAAATTTGCTGCGCTGGCTCTGGCCATGGCTGTAGCTGTAGGTTGCTCGTCCAAAGGCGGCGACAACGCCGGTGAAGGCGCTGTTGATCCAAACGCTGGTTACGGCGCAAACACCGGTGCCGTTGACGGTTCCCTGAGCGAAGAAGCTGCTCTGCGCGCAATCACCACCTTCTACTTCGAATACGACAGCTCGGACCTGAAGCCAGAAGCCATGCGCGCTCTGGACGTTCACGCCAAAGACCTGAAAGCAAACGGCGCTCGCGTTGTTCTGGAAGGCAACACCGACGAACGTGGTACTCGTGAGTACAACATGGCACTGGGCGAGCGTCGTGCGAAAGCCGTTCAGCGCTACCTGGTACTGCAAGGTGTTTCCCCAGCTCAGCTGGAACTGGTTTCCTACGGCGAAGAGCGTCCAGTTGCTACCGGCAACGACGAGCAGTCCTGGGCTCAAAACCGTCGCGTCGAACTGCGTAAGTAATTCGATATGCGAACGTGCCGTCGTGCTGTAACTGTTCTGGCTCTCAGCCTAGCGCCGCTTGCGGCGTGGGCTGCGGTTCCTGTGGTCGATGACAACTCCGGTTATAACAATAGCGGGAGCAGTTATCCGCCTGCAGGTTACGGTACGAACGGCGCCTATGCCGGGGGAGCGGCTTCGGCCCCTGCCTCGGCACAAGGCATGCTGTTCAACCAATTGCAACAAATGCAGGATCAGATATCGCGCCAGCAGGGCGTGATCGAAGAACTGCAGAATCAGGTTGCGCGCATGAAGCAGGAATCCCTGGAGCGATACCAGGATCTTGATCGGCGCATAGGGTCCGGTGCTGCACCTGCCGCGACTCCCGAGAATTCTTCTGCCGGTGGCGATGCAAGTGCTGCTGCCGGTGCCGCTGCTGGAGCCGGGGCTGCTGCCCAGGCACCTGCCGCGAGTGGCGAACCGGCTGATCCGGCCAAGGAAAAGCTGTATTACGATGCAGCCTTCGACCTGATCAAGGCCAAGGATTTCGACAAGGCCAGCCAGGCTTTCGCCGCGTTCCTGCGTAAATACCCGAACAGCCAGTACGCGGGCAATGCCCAGTACTGGTTGGGTGAAGTGAACCTGGCCAAAGGCGATCTGCAAGGTGCAGGTCAGGCTTTTGCCAAGGTTTCGCAGCTGTATCCCAAGCATGCCAAAGTGCCGGATTCGCTGTACAAGCTGGCTGACGTAGAGCGCCGCCTCGGTCACACCGACAAGGTCAAAGGCATTCTGCAACAAGTGGTGTCCCAGTATCCGGGTACCTCCGCTGCCCAGTTGGCCCAACGCGATCTGCAACGCATGTAATACTGTTTGACCCGTTTGGAAGAAACCCGCGCTTGTCGCGGGTTTTTTCGTTAGAATTCACGCCCTTTTATGAAACACGCTTCTGGTGATCTACGCGTTGGCGGGGTTGCCTGAAGTGCCTGACGGAGGCGGACAGCCTGTTTAGCTGTTACGCCCGTGGCGACTATGCAAGACACATTGAGAATCACCGAAGTTTTCTACTCGTTGCAGGGGGAAACGCGGACTGCCGGGCTGCCCACTGTTTTTGTGCGCCTGACCGGTTGCCCGTTGCGTTGCCAATACTGCGACAGTGCCTACGCGTTCAGCGGTGGCACCATTCGTGCACTCGACGACATCCTCGAGCAGGTGGCCGGGTTTCGCCCGCGCTACGTTTGTGTCACTGGCGGTGAGCCGCTGGCACAGCCCAATGCCATCCCTTTGCTCAAACAATTGTGCGATGCCGGCTACGAAGTCTCGCTGGAAACCAGCGGCGCCCTCGACATTTCAGCGGTTGATCCGCGGGTCAGTCGGGTCGTCGATCTGAAGACGCCCGATTCGAAAGAAGCCCATCGCAACCGTTACGAGAACATCGAACTGCTGACGCCCAACGATCAGGTGAAGTTTGTCATCTGCTCGCGGGACGACTATGACTGGGCGGTTTCCAAGCTGATCCAGTACGGGCTTGACCGGCGTGCCGGCGAAGTCCTGTTTTCTCCAAGTCACCATGACCTGAACGCAAGGGATCTGGCGGACTGGGTGGTGGCGGATAACCTGCCAGTGCGCCTGCAACTGCAGCTGCATAAATATCTATGGAATGATGAGCCGGGGCGCTGAGATGACTGAACAACTGAACACCAACGAAAAACGTGCGGTAATCCTGCTGTCGGGTGGTCTGGACTCGGCCACCGTGGTGGCAATGGCCCGTGCTGAAGGCTACGCCTGCTACACCATGAGCTTCGATTACGGTCAGCGTTCCCACGCTGAATTGCACGCCGCTGCTCGCGTTGCCCGCGATCTGGGCGTGGTCGAGCACAAGGTCATTGGCCTGAACCTGAATGGCATGGGCGGTTCGGCCCTGACCGACACCAGCATCGATATCCCTGAAGAGCTGGGCGAGGGCATTCCGGTCACTTACGTGCCGGCGCGCAATACGGTGTTCCTGTCGCTGGCATTGGGCTGGGCTGAAGTGCTCGGCGCCCGTGACATCTTTATCGGCGTCAACGCGGTGGATTACTCCGGTTACCCGGACTGCCGTCCCGAGTTCATCGAGTCGTTCGAGCGTATGGCCAATCTGGCGACCAAGGCCGGTGTGGAAGGCAATGGTTTCCGCATCCAGGCGCCGCTGCAGAACCTGAGCAAGGCACAGATCGTTCAGACTGGCGTGAAGCTGGGTGTTGATTACGGGCTGACGGTTTCCTGCTATCAGGCGGACGATAACGGCCGTGCCTGCGGCAAATGCGACAGCTGCCGACTGCGTGCGGAAGGCTTCGCAGCAGCCGGAATCAGTGACCCGACACCTTATTTTTGATTTTTTTCAAATTAGGTGTTGAATAGTCCTTAAAAATCAGTATTATACGCGCCACCACACAGCGGGTCGTTAGCTCAGTTGGTAGAGCAGTTGGCTTTTAACCAATTGGTCGTAGGTTCGAATCCCACACGACCCACCATATTTGGCGGTTTAGAAAATCCGGAAGGCCCACGAAAGTGAGGATTTCCGGGTTTTTTTTTGCCTGCGATTCGGCGTCACTCCTTTTGGCAGCCGTTGCGCTGACACAGGTCAGAATCATCTTTTGCATCATCGGGATATTCTGTAGCCTTGCGCAGCTTCAACGCTGTCCGTGCCTGATAAAACTCACTCTCCCGGCGGTACCCTCAAGCGGTCCGGAGCCGGGTGTATACTCGACTTTCGCGCGAATGCGCCTGCAGGTCTTGCGAACATGACGCAGATTTCCGAACGCCTCCTGGTACAAGCCCACCTCGACGCCAAGCAGCCCAAGCCGCTGACGACCGAGGAAGAGGCTTATTACCGTTCCGCCATCGCCGCCGAGCTCAAGGCTCAGGACGCGGTGCTGGTTGCCCACTTTTATTGCGATCCGATCATTCAGGCCCTGGCCGAAGAAACCGGTGGTTGCGTTTCCGACTCTCTGGAAATGGCCCGCTTCGGCAACGCCCATCCGGCCAAGACCGTGGTGGTTGCCGGCGTGAAATTCATGGGTGAAACCGCGAAGATTCTCAACCCGGAAAAACGCGTGCTGATGCCGACTCTGGAAGCGACCTGCTCGCTGGACCTGGGTTGCCCGGTGGATGAGTTCTCGGCGTTCTGCGATCAGCATCCCGAGCGCACCGTGGTGGTGTACGCCAACACCTCGGCCGCGGTCAAAGCCCGGGCCGACTGGGTGGTGACATCGAGTTGCGCGCTGGAGATCGTCGAAAGCCTAATGGATAACGGTGAGACCATCATCTGGGGCCCGGACAAGCACCTGGGCACCTACATTCAGCGTCAGACCGGCGCCGACATGCTGCTCTGGGACGGTGCCTGCATCGTTCACGAAGAGTTCAAGTCCAAACAGCTGGAAGACATGAAGGCGCTGTACCCGGACGCGGCCATTCTGGTGCACCCGGAGTCGCCGACGTCGGTGATCGAACTGGCGGACGCCGTCGGTTCCACCAGCCAGTTGATCGCCGCCGCGCAATCGCTGCCGAACAAGACCCTGATCGTGGCCACCGACCGTGGCATCTTCTACAAGATGCAGCAGTTGTGCCCGGACAAGGTCTTCATCGAGGCGCCAACGGCGGGTAACGGTGCGGCATGCCGCAGTTGCGCACATTGCCCGTGGATGGCCATGAACACCCTTGAGCGCACGCTGAAGTGCCTGAAGGAGGGTTCGAACGAGATCTTCGTCGACTCGGCGCTGATTCCCCAGGCGATCCGCCCGCTCAAGCGCATGCTCGACTTCACTCAGGCTGCTCGGATGAAGGTGGCAGGCAACGCCTGACCTTGAGCCGCAAACAAAAACGCCCCGATTCGATCGGGGCGTTTTTGTATCTGCCGGGTTACTTCGCTTTCTTCGGGATCCGCACCAGTTGCGTGTCCGAATAGATGTCATGCCAGGCGCGCTTGCGCTTGTCGAACAGCGACCAGAAGAACCCCACCCCGAGGCACAGCCACGACGCGATCGACACCATGAACCGCAGCAGCGCCTGCCACAGGCTGATCGCGGTGCCATCGGCGTTCTGTACGCGGATGCCCCAGACCTGCATGCCCAAGGTCTGGCCGGCGTGAGTCCAGAATTTGGCGAAGAAACCGAACAGCACCAGCAGCAGCACGGTGGAGTACAGCGGGTCGCCGTCCAGTTTGCCGGCGTCGGTCATTGCGCGCAGACGTTCTTCGCCGATGATTGCGGCCTGGATCAGCTTATAGATGAAGCCCGTGACGATCAGCAGGGCGGTGCACAGCAGAAAATCGTAGAACATCGCTGCCAGACGACGGCCGAGACCAACGGCAGGAAAGTCGCCCTGGGGAAGGAGCAGGTGTTTCGACATGGCAGCCTCTGGACGGAAAATGAAGCGCCATTTTACGGATTCGCGCGCACAAAAAAGCCCCTGATATCAATATCAGGGGCTTTTTCGTTACAGAAAATCAGGCTTCAGCGATGACTTCATCAGCCTGCATGCCTTTCTGGCCTTGTACGGCAACGAAAGTCACTTTCTGGCCTTCTTTCAGGCTCTTGAAGCCGTTGCCCTGAATAGCGCGGAAATGCACGAACAGATCCGGACCGCTTTCTGGAGTGATAAAACCAAAACCTTTCTCGTCGTTAAACCACTTGACGGTACCGCTCTGACGTGTGGACATTTCTTATTTCCTTTGACGCAAAAATTGATGACAGTCTCTTCCTCATGAAAGAGTACTGGGGCTGGTTGCAGGAGAGTAAGAAGACGTCGAACGGGATGTAGCTAACTTGTAGGCTACTGCCCAGGTCACGATTCCAAGCTGACCCATGCAAACACAGTGGACAAACTCTACGCCAACTACAGGAGGAAAAACAAGCCCCGTGAAGGCCCCGGTTTTCCTGTGCTTGCCGGCTGTTAGTCAGTCCACTAGTCGGGCTTATACGATTAGCTTGTTCAATTGTTTTCGAACGTTATAAGCCAAGTTCATATTCGAATCGAATGTAAGGGAAGTGCACTGTTTTATGGCGATTGCGTTACACATTAGTGCACGCATAACGCAATCGCGTTACTTATAGAAACAGTCAATCAACCACGATAGTAGCGTTGTGGAACGAATGGCATTTTGCTTACAAGCATTTGCACCTTTTTCCCACGAACGATGGCCCAGACTGGTGTGTCCAGTGCGACATAAGCGCTGTCGAGGTAACCCATCGCCAATGGCCCGCCCAGGGTCGGGCCGAAACCGCCGCTGCACACGCTGCCGATGATTTCGCCGGCTTCGTTGACGATCTCCGCACCTTCACGGACCGGCGTGCGCTCCTGCGGAAGCAGGCCGACGCGTTTGCGTGCGACACCGTTCTGCTGCTGGCCGAAAACCTGTTCTGCACCCGGGAAGCCGCCGGCCCGCGCACCGTCGGCACGACGTGGCTTGGAGATTGCCCACAGCAGGCTGGCTTCGATTGGCGTGGTGTCGGTGTTCATGTCGTGGCCGTACAGGCACAGGCCGGCTTCCAGGCGCAGAGAATCGCGGGCACCAAGGCCGATGGCGGCGACTTCCGGTTCGGCCAGCAGGGCGCGGGCGAGTTTTTCCGCATCGGCTGCCGGTACGGAGATTTCGAAACCGTCCTCGCCGGTGTAGCCCGAGCGGCTGACGAAGCAATCCACACCCAGCAGCGTCACGCGGGCGAACTGCATGAAGGTCATCTTCGCCACTTCCGGCGCCAGGCGTGCCAGTACGGTTACGGCCGCCGGACCTTGCAGCGCGAGGAGTGCGCGGGCTTCGAACAGCTCGGTAATGGTGCACTGATCGCCGATGTGTTTTTGCAGATGCGCCAGGTCCTGATCCTTGCACGCGGCGTTGACCACCAGGAACAGTTCGTCGTTGCCCAGATTGGCGACCATCAGGTCATCGAGGATGCCGCCGGTTTCGTTGGTGAACATCGCGTAGCGCTGCATGCCCACCGGCAGGTCGATGATGTCCACCGGCACCAGGGTTTCCAGGGCTTTGGCGGCGTTGGCGCCGGTCAGGCGGATCTGGCCCATGTGCGAGACATCGAACAGCCCGGCCTGCTCACGGGTGTGCTGGTGTTCTTTCATCACGCCCAGCGGGTATTGCACCGGCATGTCGTAGCCGGCGAACGGCACCATGCGGGCGCCGAGTTCGATGTGCAGAGCGTGCAGCGGGGTTTTCGACAGTTGTTCGGTGGACATGCGTGACTCCTTGATTCACACCAACCCTCTCCCGGCGGGAGAGGGGGCTAATTAACACTCGATAATGTTGACCGCCAGACCGCCACGGGCGGTCTCCTTGTATTTGCTTTTCATGTCGGCGCCGGTCTGGCGCATGGTGCGGATGACCTTGTCGAGGGAGACGAAGTGCTGTCCGTCGCCGCGCATGGCCATGCGCACAGCGTTGATCGCCTTGACCGAGCCCATGGCGTTGCGCTCGATGCACGGCACCTGCACCAGCCCGCCAATCGGATCGCAGGTCAGGCCGAGGTTGTGTTCCATGCCGATTTCAGCGGCGTTTTCCACTTGTTGCACGCTGCCGCCGAGGACTTCGCACAACGCACCGGCCGCCATCGAACAGGCCACGCCGACCTCGCCCTGACAGCCGACTTCGGCGCCGGAAATCGAGGCGTTTTCCTTGTACAGAATGCCGATGGCCGCCGCGGTCAGCAGGAAGCGCACCACGCCGTCATCGTTGGCGCCGGGAATGAAGCGCATGTAGTAATGCAACACGGCCGGAATGATCCCTGCCGCGCCGTTGGTCGGTGCCGTGACCACGCGTCCGCCATTGGCGTTTTCTTCATTGACGGCGAGGGCGTACAGGTTGACCCAGTCCAGCACCGACAACGGATCGCGCAGCGACGATTCCGGGTTCTTGCACAGTTGCCGGTGCAACGCCGCCGCCCGCCGTTTGACCTTCAGGCCACCCGGCAGAATGCCTTCGTTGCGACAGCCGGCAGCCACGCAGTCCTGCATCACTTGCCAGATTTTCAGCAGGCCGGCGCGGGTTTCCGCTTCCGGGCGCCAGGCGCTTTCGTTGGTCAGCATTACCTGACTGATCGACAGACCATAGGTGGCGCAGTGACCGAGCAAGTCCTTGGCACTCTTGAACGGGAAGGTCAGTGGTGTGGCGTCCTCGACGATGCGGTCGGCTCCGGCCGCATCTTCGTCGACCACAAAACCGCCGCCGACCGAGTAGTACTCGCGGCTGCGGATCTGCAATCCCGCCGCATCGAAGGCACGGAAGATCATGCCGTTGGGGTGATAGGCCAACGGCTTGCGGATCATTGCCAGGTGTTCTTTCTCGTTGAACGCAATGCTGTGTTCACCGAGCAGGTTCAAATGCCCGCTGCCACGAATCTGCGTGAGACGTGCGGCGACGGTTTCGGTATCCACGATATCCGGGTGTTCACCTTCCAGGCCCAGCAGCACAGCCTTGTCGCTGCCGTGACCCTTGCCGGTGGCGCCGAGGGATCCGTACAGCTCGACCCTGACGCTGGTGGTGGCCGACAACAGGTTTTCCCGGCGCAGGCCTTCGACGAAACGCGCCGCTGCGCGCATCGGGCCGACGGTGTGGGAGCTGGAGGGGCCGATGCCAATCTTGAACAGGTCGAACACGCTTAACGACATGGTTGTTCTCCGGTTTCTTGTTATAGGCACATCAGGCACGCATGAAAGGGGCGGGTGAACCCGCCCCCCTCACAGGTCAAGCGTAGCTTTCGATCGACGGGCAGGCGCAGACCAGGTTGCGGTCGCCGAACACGTTGTCGACGCGACCGACCGGCGGCCAGTATTTGCCTTCGATCAACGACGCCACCGGGTACACCGCTTGTTCGCGGCTGTACGGGTGAGTCCACTCGCCGACCAGCTCTGCGGCAGTGTGTGGAGCGTTCTTCAGCGGGTTGTCGTCCTTGTCCAGGGTGCCGTTTTCCACTGCGCGGATTTCTTCGCGGATGCGGATCATGGCGTCGCAGAAGCGGTCCAGTTCTTCTTTGGATTCGCTTTCGGTCGGCTCGATCATCAGCGTGCCGGCCACCGGGAACGACATGGTCGGGGCGTGGAAACCGAAGTCGATCAGACGCTTGGCAACGTCATCGACGCTGATGCCGCTGCTGTCTTTCAACGGACGCAGATCGAGGATGCACTCGTGTGCCACCAGACCGTTGCTGCCGGTGTACAGCACCGGGTAGTGCTCTTCCAGGCGACGGGAAATGTAGTTGGCATTGAGGATCGCCAGTTGCGAAGCGCGCTTCAGACCTGCGCCACCCATCATGCGAATGTACATCCAGGTGATCGGCAGAATGCTCGCGCTGCCGAACGGTGCCGCGCAGACCGCGCCTTCCTTACGTTCCATGTGGCCGTGGCCCGGCAGGAACGGGGTCAGATGCGACTTCACGCCGATCGGGCCGACACCCGGGCCGCCACCGCCGTGGGGGATGCAGAAAGTCTTGTGCAGATTCAGGTGCGAGACGTCGCCGCCGAACTTGCCCGGGGCGCAGAGGCCGACCATTGCGTTCATGTTGGCGCCGTCGATGTACACCTGGCCGCCGTTGTCGTGAATGATGCCGCAGATTTCACGGATGCCTTCTTCGAACACGCCGTGAGTCGACGGATAGGTGATCATCAGCGCCGCGAGGTGTTCGCGGTGCTCGATGGCCTTGGCGCGCAGGTCTTCGATGTCCACGTTGCCACGGGCGTCGCAGGCGGTCACGACCACGCGCATGCCGGCCATGTTGGCGGTGGCCGGGTTGGTGCCGTGGGCGGACGACGGAATCAGGCAGATGTCGCGACGGTCTTCGCCACGGCTCTGGTGGTAGGCGCGGATCGCCAGCAGACCGGCGTACTCACCCTGGGAACCGGCGTTCGGTTGCAGCGAGATCGCGTCGTAACCGGTGGCGGCGCAGAGCATCGCTTCCAGTTCGTCGGTCAGTTGCTGGTAACCGGCGCTTTGCTCGGCCGGGGCGAACGGGTGCAGGGCGCCGAACTCCGCCCAGGTCACCGGGATCATTTCGCTGGCGGCGTTGAGCTTCATGGTGCACGAGCCCAGCGGGATCATGGTGCGATCCAGTGCCAGGTCCTTGTCCGCCAGTTTGCGCAGGTAGCGCATCAGCTCGGTTTCCGAGTGATAACGGTTGAACACCGGGTGACTGAGGATCGGCGACTGACGAACCAGCGAAGCCGGAATCGTGCTTTGCGCGGTCGCGGCGAGAGCTGCGAAATCCGGCAGAGTCTTGCCGTCGGCGAACAGGCTCCACAGGGTTTCGATGTCAGCCTGGGTGGTGGTTTCGTCGACCGACAGGCCCAGACGCTGGGCATCGATCACACGCAGGTTGATCTGTTGGGCACGGGCCTTGTCGTGCAGCGCGGCGGTTCGCGCGCCGGTGGCCAGGGTCAGGGTGTCGAAGAAGCTGGCTTGCTCGACGGTCACGCCCAGTGCGCTCAGGCCCTTGGCCAGGATCGCGGTCAGGTGATGCACGCGGTTGGCGATCTGGGTCAGGCCTTTCGGGCCGTGGTACACGGCGTACATGCTGGCGATGTTGGCCAGCAGCACTTGCGCTGTGCAGATGTTCGACGTGGCCTTCTCGCGGCGGATGTGTTGCTCGCGGGTCTGCATCGCCAGACGCAGGGCCGGCTTGCCGAAGCGGTCAACCGAGACACCGACCAGACGGCCCGGCATGTCGCGCTTGAACGCATCTTTGGTGGAGAAGTAGGCCGCGTGCGGGCCACCGAAACCCAGCGGTACGCCGAAGCGTTGGGCGCTGCCGATGGCCACGTCCGCGCCGAATTCGCCCGGCGGGGTCAGCAGGGTCAGGGCCAGCAGGTCAGCGGCGACGGCCACCAGTGCGTTGGCGGCGTGGAAGCGCTCGGTCAGTTCGCGGTAGTCGAACACATCACCGTTGCTCGCCGGGTATTGCAGCAGTGCGCCGAAGAACGGCGTCACGTCGGTCAGTTCGCGCTCGTCGCCGACAACCACTTCAATGCCCAGAGGCTCGGCACGGGTGCGCAGTACGTCGAGGGTTTGCGGGTGGCTGTGGATCGAGGCGAAGAACTGGTGGCTGCCCTTGTTCTTGCTCAGGCGTTTGCAGAAGGTCATGGCTTCGGCAGCGGCGGTGGCTTCGTCGAGCAGGGAGGCGTTGGCGATCGGCAGGCCGGTGAGGTCGCTGATCAGGGTCTGGAAGTTCAGCAGCGCTTCGAGACGGCCCTGGGAGATTTCTGGCTGGTACGGGGTGTAAGCGGTGTACCAGGCCGGGTTTTCCAGCAGGTTGCGCAGGATCGGCGACGGCGTGTGGCAGTTGTAGTAGCCCTGGCCGATGTAAGTCTTGAACAGCTGGTTCTTGCCGGCGATGCCTTTGATCATTGCCAGGGCATCGGCTTCGCTCAGGCCGTCGTCCAGACCGAGCACGCTGGTGCCCTTGATGCTTTCCGGGATGACGCTGGCGCTCAAGGCTTCGAGCGAGTCGAAACCGAGGCTGTTGAGCATCGCTTGCTCGTCACCGGCGCGCGGGCCGATGTGACGGGCGATGAATTCGTTGGCGGTGCCGAGATTTACTTGGGTCATGTCAGGTTCCTCAGGCTTCGGCTTGGGCTTTGATCAGACGGTCGTAGGCGTCCTGATCCAGCAGCTTGGCGACGGCGGTCGCGTCGGCTGGCTTGAAGCGGAAGAACCAGCCTTCGCCCAGCGGATCTTCGTTGACCAGTTCAGGGCTGTCTTCCAGGGCCGGATTGGTGGCCAGGACTTCACCGTCCAGCGGCATGTAAACGCCGCTCGCGGCTTTTACCGATTCCACGGTGGCGGCTTCGGCGCCTTTCTCGTAAGCCTGCAATTCAGGCAGTTGCACGAACACCACGTCGCCCAAAGCGTTCTGCGCGAAAGCGGTGATGCCAACGGTGACAGAACCATCGGCTTCGGCGCGCAGCCATTCGTGATCTTCAGTAAAACGCAACTCGCTCATGGAATCTCCTAAGGGCCAGACTCGTCTGGTGGACGCGGTGGATTACTTGGGGCGGTAATGCCCTGATTTTATGAACGGTTACTTAGCAAGAACGCGGCCAACGTAAAAATATCGTTATAAATCAATGTGTTGACATTTTGTCGATGGACTTTAAGTGTGGGGCTTGTAGCGAAATCGCTACAGCTCGGGGCGAAGAAAAAAGCTGAAGCGGATCAAAGCCTTGCACGGCGGTGATCGGAGGAGGGTGTAGCGATATCGTTCCGCTGTAGCGCTTTCAGTACAGATGGAGGTCGCTTTTGAACGGATTTCGAATCCGTCACATACCCTGTGGGAGCGGGCTTGCTCGCGAATGCGGTGTGTCAGTCACCATAAATGCTGGCTGACCCGACGCCTTCGCGAGCAAGCCCGCTCCCACATTTTTGACCGCGTTCGACTACGGTTTGTTGGGGATGCCGTATTTGCGCAATCGGTGCGCGATTGCGGTGTGCGAAGTCTGCAGACGGCCGGCCAGCTGGCGGGTCGAGGGGTAGCTGACGTAGAGTTTTTCCAGCAGCGATTTCTCGAAGGCTTCCACGGCTTCTTCCAGGCTGTCGACGTCGGTGTCGGTCTGCCTTGCCACGGAAGTGCCGGCGATGTCGAGGTCGCCGATGTCCACCAGGCTGCTTTCGCAGATGGCGGCGGCGCGGAAAATCACGTTCTGCAATTGCCGCACGTTGCCCGGCCAGCGGTTGCCGAGCAGCGCCGGATAGGTGCCGGGCGCGAGGCGGCAGACCGGACGCTGAATCTGCGCGCAGGCCTGCTGCATGAAATAGCGCGCCAGCAACAGAATGTCCTGACCGCGTTCGCGCAATGGCGGCACTTCGACGTTGAGTACGTTGAGGCGGTAGAACAGGTCTTCGCGGAACAGGCCTTCGCTGACCATTTTTTCCAGGTCACGGTGGGTCGCGCTGAGGATGCGCACATCGACCTTCACTTCGCGATCACCGCCTACCCGGCGGAAGCTGCCGTCGTTGAGAAAACGCAGCAGTTTGGCCTGCAAGTACGGCGACATTTCGCCGATCTCGTCGAGAAACACCGTGCCCTGGTTGGCCAGTTCCATCAGCCCCGGTTTGCCGCCCCGTTGTGCGCCGGTGAAGGCGCCGGGGGCATAGCCGAACAGTTCGCTCTCGGCGAGGTTCTCCGGCAGGGCCGCGCAGTTCAGCGCCAGAAACGGTGCGTTGTGCCGGGCGCTGATGGCGTGACAGGCGCGGGCCACCAGTTCCTTGCCGGTACCGGTTTCGCCCTGGATCAGCAGCGGCGCATCGAGGGCCGCCACGCGCTGCGCCCGGGCCTTGAGCGTGCGGATCGGCGGCGACTCGCCGAGCAGTGCATCGAAACCTTCGGCATGGTCGTGGTGCAGCGCCGAGAGTTGTTCGCCGATACGGTTCGGTTGATACAGGGTCAGCAGGGCGCCGGCGTCGGTGATCGGCGTGGCATCCAGCAACAGGGTCTGGCCGTTGACGGTGATCTCCCGCAGCGGCAGGCGGAAACCCTGTTCGAGCAAGGTTTCGAGCAGGCCTGGATCGTTGAACAGCTCCGAGACACTTTCGCCCGCCGGCTCGCGACCGTACAGGGCGATCAGCGCCGGGTTGGCCAACAGCACCTTGCCGGCGCTGTCGAGGGCCAGCACCGGGTCGGTCATCGCCGCGAGCAACGCGTCGAGCTGCAAGTGCCGGCGCTGGCCGGGGAGGATGTCGACGACGACCACGGCCTCCACGCCGCGCACCCGGAACAGCGCGTCTTTCAACTCTTCGAGCACTTGCGGGCTGAGGGTCGGGGCGTCGATGTAGACGTTCGGCGGGACCATTTCCACCGCATCCAGATTGAGATTGCGTCCACCGAGAATCGCCAGGACTTCCTGGGTGATGCCGACGCGGTCGATGAAACTGACGTGGATGCGCATGGGGTGGTTCTGGGTTCTGGAGTGCGGAGGGGGGCAAGTATGCCTTGGGGCGATGGCGGAGGTGAAATCAAAAGCACCCTCACCCCAGCCCTCTCCCGGAGGGAGAGGGGGCCTACCGAGGTGTATTGCGTGATACATCGACCTGAAAGATCGAGTTGATTATGGATTCAGCGAAGAGCTTTCAGGTCGGCGTATCCCTGAAGCATCCCCGGATCAGCTCCCTCTCCCTCTGGGAGAGGGCTGGGGTGAGGGGAAGCTTTGGGGGTCACTCGAAATGCTCCGGATTGACCGGATCCCCGGATTTCATATTCAGCTGCGTACGAATGTCTTCAAACATCAGGTCGTAATGCTTGTGCACCGAGCCGATCTGGCTGTGGCTCTTGGGGATGCCGTACTTTTCGGCAATCTGCGTCACGTTGCGAGCGAAGTTGTAGGCCTCTTCCTTGGGCAGAAAGAATGGTTCGTTGACCTCTTTGCCCTGGATGCTTCCAACCAGCCGGAACTGTATCCCTTTGCCTTTTTGCGGATCCTGCGACACCTCGTATTCGAGGCGGATGTTGTAGTTGACGTCATCTTTGGTCAACGCGTGCCGCTCGATGTGCAAATGACCGGGTTCGAACTGGGCCATGGTGTTCTCTCCTTTCAAGGCATGGGAGAAGGGCAGACCTGGAGTCTGCCCCAGTATTTCTTTTTTATCGGTAGGTGATGCCGGGTTTCGAGGTGCTCACCCGCGTACCGGCGGTGCCCTGGACGATGGCTTCGATGTCCGCCAGCGAACCGATTACCGCGACCTTGCCAGTATGGCGTGCAAATTCGCAAGCTGCCTGCACCTTCGGCCCCATGGAACCGGCGGCGAAGCCCAGGCGTTCGAGTTCGTCCGGGTGGGCCTGGGCTATGGCTTTCTCGGTGGGTTTTTTGAAGTCGATGTACGCCGCGTTGACGTCGGTGGCGATTACCAGCAAGTCCGCTTCCAGCTGTTCGGCGAGCAGCGACGAGCACAGGTCTTTGTCGATTACCGCCTCAATGCCTTTGAGGTTGCGCTTCTCGTCGTACATGGTCGGGATGCCGCCACCGCCGGCGCAGATCACGATGCTGCCCTTGTCCAGCAGCCACTTGATCGGGCGGATTTCGAAGATGCGCTTGGGTTTCGGGCTGGCAACCACGCGACGGTATTTGTCACCGTCGGCCTTGACCACCCAGCCTTTCTCTTTGGCCAGGCGCTCGGCTTCTTCTTTGGCATAGACCGGGCCGATGAATTTGGTCGGGTCCTTGAAAGCCGGATCCTTGGGATCGACTTCGACCTGGGTGAGCAGGGTGGCGAACGGGACTTCGAAGTCCAGCAGGTTGCCCAGTTCCTGTTCGATGATGTAGCCGATCATGCCTTCGGTTTCGGCACCGAGCACGTCCAGAGGGTAGGCTTCATCGGGTTTATAGGAGAGGCCCTGCAACGACAGCAGGCCGACTTGCGGGCCATTGCCGTGGGCGATGACCAGTTGATTGCCGGGGTGGATCTTGGCGATTTGCTCGGTGGCGATGCGGATGTTGGCGCGCTGGTTGTCAGCGGTCATCGGCTCACCACGGCGGAGCAGGGCGTTACCGCCCAGAGCTACGACGATACGCATAATGCAGTCCTTTCAGAATTCAGTGAGCCTGCGGGTGCAGCCTTCGGCGGCGCCCGCAGGTCAGGGGTAACGCTTACAGATCAGCCAGGGTCGATACCAGAATCGCCTTGATGGTGTGCATGCGGTTTTCCGCTTGCTCGAAGGCGATGCAGGCCGGCGACTCGAACACGTCGTCGGTCACTTCGATGCCGTTGGCCAGGTGCGGATACTGTTCGGCGATCTGTTTGCCGACCTTGGTATCGCTGTTGTGGAACGCCGGCAGGCAGTGCATGAACTTGGTGCGCGGGTTGCCGGTGGCTTTCATCAGTTGTGCGTTGACCTGGTACGGCAGCAGTTGCTCGATGCGCTCGGCCCAGGCTTCAACCGGTTCACCCATCGATACCCAGACGTCGGTGTGGATGAAGTCCACGCCTTTGACGGCGGCTTTCGGGTCTTCGGTCAGGGTGATGCGGGCGCCGCTTTCTTCCGCGTATTTTTTGCAGCGCTGTACCAGATCATCGTGGGGCCACAGGGCTTTCGGCGCGCAGATGCGCACGTCCATGCCGAGTTTTGCGCCGACCAGCAACAGCGAGTTGCCCATGTTGTTGCGGGCGTCACCCAGGTAGGCGTAGCTGATCTCGTGGATCGGCTTGTCGGCGTGCTCACGCATGGTCAGCACGTCGGCGATCATCTGGGTCGGGTGATATTCATCGGTCAGGCCGTTGAACACCGGTACGCCGGCGAACTTGGCCAGCTCTTCGACGATTTCCTGCTTGAAGCCACGGTACTCGATGGCGTCGTACATGCGACCCAGCACGCGGGCCGTGTCCTTCATGCTTTCCTTGTGGCCGATCTGCGAGGAATTCGGGTCGATGTAGGTGACGTTGGCGCCCTGGTCATAGGCAGCGACTTCGAACGCGCAGCGGGTGCGGGTCGAAGTTTTTTCGAAGATCAGGGCGATGTTGTTGCCCTTCAGGTGTTGCTGCTCGGTGCCGGTGTACTTGGCGCGTTTCAGGTCGCGGGACAGGTCGAGCAGGTAACGCAGCTCACGTGGGGTGTGGTGTTCCAGGCTGAGCAGGTTACGGTTGTGGATATTGAAAGCCATGATGGATCTCCTTCGGTGTCGGTTATCCCCCTGGCCGCGCTCGGTTAGCGGCGGCCAGGGCTCAGAGTTTTAGTAGTCGATCGGGTCGCGGATGATCGGGCAGGTCATGCAGTGGCCGCCGCCACGGCCACGGCCCAGTTCGCCGGCGCTGATGGTGATGACTTCCACACCTGCCTTGCGCAGCAGGGTGTTGGTGTAGGTGTTGCGGTCGTAGCCGATGACCACGCCCGGTTCCACGGCCACCACGTTGTTGCCGTCATCCCACTGCTCGCGTTCGGCGGCGAAGCTGTTGCCGCCGGTTTCCACCACGCGCAGATTCGGCAGGTTCAGCGAGTTGGCCACGACTTCGAGGAACGTTTTGTTCTCCCGTCGTACGTCCAGACCGTAAGGTTTGCTTTCGTCAGGACGGATGATGAACGGCACGATTTCCTTGACCACTTCCGGGAAGATCGTGACCAGGTCGCGGTCGCAGAAGCTGAACACGGTGTCCAGGTGCATCGCCGCGCGGGATTTCGGCAGGCCGGCGACCACGACTTTTTCCACCGCGCCCTTGGCGAACAGCGATTGTGCGAGTTGGCCGATGGCCTGGCGCGAGGTGCGTTCGCCCATGCCGATCAACACCACGCCATTGCCGATCGGCATCACGTCGCCGCCCTCGAGGGTGGCTTTGCCGTGGTCCTTGTCCGGATCGCCGTACCAGACTTCGAAGTCGGCACCGGTGAAGTCAGGGTGGAATTTGTAGATGGCGGTGGTCAGCAGGGTTTCCTGACGACGGGCCGGCCAGTACATCGGGTTGAGGGTCACGCCGCCGTAGATCCAGCAAGTGGTGTCGCGGGTGAACTGGGTGTTGGGCAGCGGGTCGAGCAGGAAGCTGGAGTGGCCCAGGTAGTCGCGATACATCTTGATCACGCTGGCGCCTTCGCTGTCCGGCAGATCCTCGCCGGCCACGCCGCCGATCAGGAACTCGGCGAGCTTGCGTGGCTCCAGGCCTTCGAGCCAGCTGCGCACTTCGTTGGTCAGGCCGACGCCGACGGTGTCGGGGGTGATCTTGCGATCCAGAATCCATTTCAGCGCTTCGGGGTTGCCGACGATGTCGGTCAGCAGGTTGTGCATTTCCAGCACTTCGATCCCGCGCTCGCGCATCTTGGTGACGAAGTCGAAGTGGTCGCGCTTGGCCTGATTGACCCAGATCACATCGTCGAACAGCAGCTCGTCGCAGTTGCTCGGGGTCAGCCGCTGGTGGGCCAGACCTGGGGAACAAACCATGACTTTGCGCAGTTTGCCGGCTTCGGAATGGACGCCGTACTTAACTTTTTCCGTGGTCATTTCAGTGATCCTCCAGAGATAAAACGTTTGGCAATTACAGAGTCAGGAAGCCGTCGTAGAGACCGTAGGCCGCCACCAGGGCACCCACGACCACCGCGGCGAAAATCAGCTTCTCGACGTTGGTGAAAACCGGTTGTTTGAGTTCGAGCTTGGCCTTGGCGAACAGGATCGCGCCGGGTGCATAGAGCAGGGCCGAGAGCAGCAGGTACTTCACGCCGCCGGCGTAGAGCAGCCAGATCGCGTAGATCAGGGCGATGCCGCCGATGATCAGATCCTTGCGGCGCTCGGCCGCGAAGCCCTCGTAGCTTTCGCCGCGTACCGCCAGCAGCAGGGCGTAGGCCGCCGACCATAGGTACGGCACCAGAATCATCGAAGTGGCGAGGTAGATCAGCGACAGGTAAGTGCTGGCCGAGAACAGGGTGATGACCAGGAACAGCTGGACCATCGCGTTGGTCAGCCACAGGGCGTTGACCGGCACGTGGTTGGCGTTCTCCTTGCGCAGGAACTCCGGCATGGTGTGGTCCTTGGCGGCGGCGAACATGATCTCCGCGCACAGCAGCACCCACGACAGCAACGCCCCCAGCAGCGAGATGATCAGACCGACGCTGATCAGCACCGCGCCCCAGTGACCGACCACGTGCTCCAGGACGGCGGCCATCGACGGGTTCTGCAGTTTGGCCAGTTCCGGTTGGGTCATGATGCCCAGCGACAGCACGTTCACCAGCACCAGGAACAGCAGCACGGTGATGAAACCGATCACGGTGGCTTTACCCACGTCCGAACGTTTTTCCGCCCGGGCCGAGAAGATGCTCGCGCCTTCGATACCGATGAACACCCAGACGGTGACCAGCATCATGTTGCGCACCTGGTTCATCACGCTGCCCAGATCCGGGTTTTTCACACCCCAGATGTCGGCGGTGAAGATGTCCAGTTTGAAGGCGAAAATCGCGATCAGGACGAACAGCAGCAGCGGCACGACCTTGGCGACGGTGGTCACGAGGTTGATGAACGCCGCTTCCTTGATCCCGCGCAACACCAGAAAGTGCACGGCCCACAGCAGCACCGAGGCACCGATCACGGCGGCAACGGTGTTGCCTTCACCGAAAATCGGAAAGAAATAGCCGAGGGTACTGAACAGCAGCACGAAGTAACCGACGTTGCCCAGCCAGGCACTGATCCAGTAGCCCCAGGCGGACGAGAAACCCATGTAGTCGCCGAAACCGGCCTTGGCGTAGGCGTACACGCCGCCGTCCAGGTCAGGTTTGCGATTGGCGAGGGTTTGAAAGACGAAAGCGAGGGTGAGCATGCCGACGGCGGTGATGGCCCACCCGATCAGTACCGCACCGACGTCGGCGCTGGCGGCCATGTTTTGTGGCAAAGAGAATATCCCGCCACCGATCATTGATCCGACTACCAGGGCAACCAGTGCACCTAGTCGTAGTTTTCCGGGAGCTTCAGACATTGCATGACTCCATTGCAGGAGAGAAGAGTTCACAGCGTAGTTCTGTTGACTGTTCAAACAGCTGACATAGATCAGTGCATGGCCACATTCCATTGTTAATGAATGACTTATGAATCCACTGCAGGCATAAGGCTACTGTCTGGAAGGCCCGTCCCAGAGGCCTTTGATCGATTTGATTGGGAATGGATCCTATTACTTTCGAGTTATGACGCTAGTTGCTTTTCGGGTTTTGGCAAATTTTTCACATCTGTTTTCAGTACAGAATTGATTTATTAGGATCCGCGCACAAAACTGACTTAACGTGCTAGGCGTTAGCGTCATCCGCTATATATAAGTGGGCGTTTGTTGGCATTACCTGATAAACGTCTTCGACTGTTAGCCGTTTAGTTAATAGTTGTTACAAATAAAACCTCACCACATCTTTCAAGGAGATTTGTATGTCGCAACCGACGCAAAAGCTGCGCCTTGGCGCGCTGATCGCCCTGGTGGTGGGTTCGATGATTGGCGGGGGGATTTTTTCCTTGCCGCAGAACATGGCGGCGCGAGCCGATGCCGGTGCCATCCTGATCGGCTGGGGAATTACCGCCATCGGCATGCTGACCCTGGCGTTCGTGTTCCAGACTCTGGCCAACCGCAAGCCGGAGCTGGACTCCGGCGTCTATGCCTACGCCAAGGCCGGGTTTGGCGACTACATGGGGTTCTCTTCGGCGTGGGGTTACTGGATCAGTGCCTGGCTGGGCAACGTCGGGTATTTCGTGCTGCTGTTCAGCACCCTCGGCTACTTCTTTCCGGTGTTCGGCCAGGGCAACACACCGATCGCCATCGGTTGCGCCTCGGTGCTGCTGTGGGCCGTGCATTTTCTGGTGATGCGCGGGATCAAGGAGGCGGCGTTCATCAACCAGTTGACCACCGTGGCCAAGATTGTGCCGCTGGTCATGTTCATCGTCATCGCTGCCGTGGCGTTCAAGGCTGACGTGTTTACCCGCGATATCTGGGGCCGCAGCAACCCGAATTTCGGCGGGGTGATGGATCAGGTGCGCAACATGATGCTGGTGACAGTGTTCGTGTTCATCGGTATCGAAGGCGCCAGCGTTTACTCGGCGCGAGCCGAGAAACGTTCGGATGTCGGCCGGGCCACGGTGATCGGTTTCATTGGCGTGCTGGCGCTGCTGGTGCTGGTCAACGTGCTGTCGCTGGGGATCATGAGCCAGCCGGAACTGGCGACCCTGCAGAACCCGTCACTGGCGGCGGTGCTGGAACACATCGTCGGGCCGTGGGGCGCGCTGGCGATCAGCATCGGTCTGGCGATTTCGTTGCTCGGCGCATTGTTGTCATGGGCGCTGCTGTGCGCCGAGATTCTCTTCGCCACGGCCAAGGACAAGACCATGCCGGCGTTCCTGAAAAAGGAAAACGCCAACCATGTGCCGGTCAACGCGCTGTGGCTGACCAACGTGATGATCCAGATTTTCCTGCTGATCACGCTGTTTTCCGCCGGCACTTACACCAGCCTGATCTACCTCGCGTCGTCGATGATTCTGGTGCCGTACCTGTGGTCGGCGGCCTATGCGGTGCTGTTGAGCGGGCGCGGCGAAACCTACGAACATGCCTCGGCCGAACGCACCAAGGACCTGCTGATCGGCGGCATCGCCCTGTGCTACGCGGTGTGGTTGTTGTACGCCGGCGGGGTGAAATACCTGCTGTTGTCGGCGCTGCTGTATGCCCCGGGGGTGATCCTGTTTGCCAAGGCCAAGCATGAGCAGGGTGAGCCGCTGTTCACCACCATCGAAAAGGGGATTTTCACCTGCGTGATCGCCGGGGCCGGGCTGGCGGCCTACGGCTTGTACAGCGGCTTGTTGTCACTGTGAGGCTGCGGCTCGAATACCAGGCGCCCTACGACTGGCCGGCGATGCTTGGGTTTCTCGCGGCGCGGGCGGTGGTCGGGATGGAGACAGTAGTCGATGGCGTGTATTCGCGCAGCATCGGTTTGGACGGTGTTCACGGCACGGTTTCCGTCTGGCCCGGTGACGGCAATGCGCTGGAGGTGGAACTGGATTTTCCGGATGCGGCGGCGGTTCCCGAGATCGTTGCGCGCTTGCGACGGTTATTCGATCTGGACGCGGATCTGCCGAGGATGCAACAGCATTTGAAGGCAGACCCGCTTCTGGCGCGGTTGATTGCCGAGCGTCCGGGGTTGCGGGTGCCGGGGGCGTGGGACGGACTGGAACTGGCGTTTCGGGCGGTGCTGGGGCAGCAGATTACCGTGGTCGGGGCGATCCGGCTGGCGGGGAAACTGCTGGCGCAGTATGGCGAACCGTTGCATTCATCGGTGCCTGGACTGACTCACGTCTTTCCTCGGGCAGCCGTTTTGGCGAACGCCGATCTGGCGACGCTGGGCATGCCGAAAAGTCGCGGGCGCACCTTGTCCGGGGTGGCGCAGGCGTTGCTGGATGATCCGCTGCTGTTTGAATCAGGAACGGCGCGGTTGCTGGCGCTGCACGGGATTGGCGACTGGACGGCGCAGTACATCGCGCTTCGGCAATTGCGGGATATGGACGGGTTTCCAACCGGGGATGTGGGGTTGTTGCGGGCACTGGAAGTGCTGGAAGGGGAACGGATGACGGCGCGGGAATTGTCTGCCCGCGCCGAGGCCTGGCGGCCGTTTCGCGGTTATGCGGCGCAGGTGTTGTGGACGTCTTTGAGTCGCTTTGACTGATTTTTTGGTGTACGGCTTGAGATCGCTGCCCTCACCCTAACCCTCTCCCGGAGGGAGAGGGGACCAGACCGAGGCGTCTTTCGATATGCGTACACCTGAAAAGGTCGTGTCGATTATGGATTCGGTAAAGCAGGATCAGGTCGATGCATCTTTAAAGCATCCCCCAATCGGCCCCCTCTCCCTCCGGGAGAGGGCTGGGGTGAGGGCAGCAGTCTCAATCTAAGCAAAAACCTTAAAACCACTGCGGTCGATGTGAGCCCAATTCCGTGGCCGGCAAAGCCCACTGCAGAGGCGTCCCGCTGATCTTAAGCGGGGCTTTAAGCCGATGTGCCGCCCCCCACGGTGTTTGCTCCGCCGTCAAACTTTGATCCTGTGGATTTTCCGGACGCAACGCTTCATCCGTCCCAGCCCCATGTTCAACCAACAACTTCGCCGTCCGCGCCAGCGACAATCTTGCGGACCCACCTCGACCACTGCGCAGCCGCTCGGCCAGCAACCTGATCACACTCGCCGCCATCAGATACCCCGTCGCATGATCCAGTGCCTGCACCGGCAACGGCGTCGGCTTGTCCGCCTGCTTCCAGCGCCGCCCGGCTTCGGCAATCCCGCTGCTCATCTGCACCAGACTGTCGAAGCCCCGACGGTTCTGCCACGGGCCGCTCCAGCCGTAGGCGTTGAGGCAGACATCGATCAGCCCCGGTGCCAGTTGTCGGCGACGTTCGGCGCCGAAACCGAGGTGTTCAAGCGCATCGGCGCGATAGCCGTGCAGCAGAATGTCGGCATCCTTGAGCAAACCTTCAAACACCGCCCGATCTGCCGGTTGATGCAGATCCAGCCGCGCACAGCGTTTACCGAGGGTGACTTCCGGCACCACGCCGGGTTCGTTCCAGGTCGGCGGGTCGATGCGCAGGACGTTGGCGCCGAGCCCTGCGAGAAAGCGGCTGGCAGTCGGGCCGGCGAGGACGCGGGTCAAATCGAGCACCTTGAGCCCGGCCAATGGCTGCGCCACCGAGCCTTGCCAGAGTTGACGACTTTCATCTTTCCCATCACTGAAATGCACCAGGGGTTCGGCGTTCACCGCCAATCCTTGCGGGTGTTTCTGCCACTGTTCCCAACTACGCATTTCGGCAGCACAACCCTTGGCATCGACCACCGCTTGCTCCAGATCGGCACTGGCCCATTGCGCGACTTTCGCTGCCATGGCCGCGCGGTCGGCGCAGGCACCGAGCACGCTTTCAGCGGCGGCGCGATGATGCGGGGCGTTGGTGTGCAGGCGAATCCAGCCGTCCCGGGTCGCGTAGTCTCCGGCCACCGGATCCCACAGCGGCGGGACCTCCCAGCCGATCGGTCGCAGCGAGGTGGCGAACCAGAACGAGGCGAGGCGGCGGTCAACTTCGACACTGGGCAGGTGGCCGGTCTGTTGCCGGAGCAATTCGCCGACCGCTTGCCCGGCCGCGGCAATGCTCGCGCAGGCAAGGTCAGTGACGGCAAACGCCGAGGGCAGGGCGCCCTCGGCGGTAAAAGGAATCGGCGTGCTGGGCAAACCGAGTGCGGCTTGAATGGACGTGAGCAGATCAGTCATCGAAGGCCCTCCGGAACGAGAGGGCAGAATAGTGCAAAACGCTGTCGGCTTAGATGAAACACACTGTCCCCTGTGGGAGCTGGCTTGCCAGCGATTACGGAGTGTCAGTCAGCAATGTATCGACTGATCTACCGCCATCGCTGGCAAGCCAGCTCCCACAGGGATTCAGGGCGACCGCAATTACACGCGGAACTGATCCATCAATTTCATCTGCTGGCTGGCCAGGGCGTTGAGCTGGCTGCTGATCGCCGCTGATTCAGTAGCCTGTTCGGTCAGGGTTTCGGTGACGGTGCGGATTGCCGAAACGTTGCGGTTGACCTCTTCGGCCACCGCACTCTGCTGTTCGGCGGCGCTGGCGATCTGCAGGTTCATGTCGCTGATGACGGTGACCGCGTCGCTGATCTTGCCGAGCGCGTCCACGGCCTGGCGGATCTGCCCGGCGTTGTTGTGGGCCTGGGTCTGGCTCGAATGCATGGTCGCGACCACGCCACGGGTGCCGGTCTGGATGCGTTCGATCACCACGCGGATTTCTTCCACCGAATCCTGAGTGCGCTTGGCCAGGTTACGCACTTCGTCGGCCACCACCGCAAAACCGCGACCGCTTTCACCGGCACGGGCCGCTTCGATTGCGGCGTTCAGCGCCAGCAGGTTGGTCTGTTCGGCGATGCTGCGGATCACTTCCAGCACCGAACCGATCTGTTCGCTGTTGACCGCCAGCTCTTCGACTTCGGTCACCGCTTTGCTGACTTCGTCGGCCAGTTGATTGATGTCGCGGGTGCTGCGCTCGATGATCGACATCCCGTCCTTGGCCGACTGATCGGCGCCTTTGGCCGCGTTGGCGGCGTTCGAGGCGCTGTTGGCCACGTCGTGGGCGGTGGCGCTCATTTCGTTGGAGGCGGTGGCCACCTGATCGATCTCGCGGAATTGCACCTGCATGCCTTCGCTGGTCTGGCGGGCGATTTCCGACGACTGATCGGCGGTGCCACGGGCTTCAGTGATGCTTTGTTTGATCTGGGCGATGGTCGGCTGCAGCTTGTCGAGGAAGCGGTTGAACCAGTTCACCAGCTCGCCGAGTTCATCCTTCTTGGTGTAGTTCAGGCGCTGGGTCAGATCGCCTTCGCCGCTGGCGATGTTCTTCAGCATTTCGGCGACGCTGTTGATCGGACGGGTCACGCCGGAGGCGGTGAGCCAGATCAGCACCAGGCCGATCAGGCCGGCGATCACGGCCACCGCCAACGCGGTCATCACGCCGGTTTGTTGAGCGTCGTCGAGCACCGCTTGCAGCTTGACCGAGTCGGCCAGCAGTACTTGTTTCGGCAAGTCGATGACCACGCCCCAGGCGCGAGAGTTGCCGATCGGGTCGACCGGGTACACGGCGCGGATCAGGTCGCCCTGTTCGAGAATCTTCGGTGTGCCGGCGCTCAGCAGTTGCAGGATGTCCTTGCCTTCGGCGCCCAGGGTTTCGGCGATGCCTTTGCCGACCTTGGTCGCGTCGGTGCTGTAGGCGCCGAGCACGCCGCTGCCGGAGACGATCAGCATGTGCCCGGCACCGTTGAACAGTTCGCGCTGGGAGCCCACAGCCGCCGCTTGCAGGGCGTCGAGGGCGATGTCGATACCGACCACGCCGATGGCCTTGCCGTCCACCAGCAACGGCACGGAAATGGTGGTCATGAGCATTTCCTTGGCGCCCACGGTGTCGGCGTACGGGTCGAGCAGGCAGGTGCGCTTGTTGTCGCGAGGGCAGGTGTACCAACTGTTGTAGGGCGTGCCGCTGACGCTGAGGGTGGTCTTGGTCATGTCTTCTTCGACCATGATCGTGTTCAGCGCAGAACCGGCGGCGCGGCTCCAGTAAGTAGCGAAGCGCCCGGCTTCGTTGGACTGGCGTGCGGCGTCGTTGACGAACTCGCTGTCCTTGCCGTCCAGGCCGTTGGGTTCGAAGGCCAGCCAGATGCCCAGCACCTTGCTGTTGCGCTCGAACGCGGTTTTCAGGCTCAGGTTCAACTCTTCGCGCAAGGCCCCGGCGTCCAGCGAACGCTTGGCGGCCATGACGCGCATGTCCTTGATCTGGTCGGCCAGTGCGGTGATCACCAGCAGGCTCTCGCCGAAGGTTTTCTGCACCTGCACCGCCTGTTCGGCCGCCTTGGCCTGCAGCAGGTTCTGCACGCTGGCGGTGAGCATCTTGCTGCTCGAATCGCTGACCAGTTCGTCGTTCTGGTTGGTCTGGTAGATGTTGATGCCGACGATCAGCGCAACCACGCCGAGCAGGCAGAGCCCGGACAGCAGGACGATTTTCAGGCGAATGGACAGGGAGTCGAACATGGGGTGTTCTCGCGAATGAATGAACTGTTGGCTACGGGGCACGGAGTTGCCCGATTCGCCAAATCCATTCAGCGCCATTCATTGCTCATCGGCGCGGGGCGAGGGTGCATGAGGCGTATGCCGACGAACGGTCGCGGCAAAACGTTTGCGCGGGCAAAAGCCCTGAAAAGAAGGGAAAAATCAGGAAATCTTCGGCAGCGATTCCGGCCGCGACCAGATCCACAGGTTACCCAGGGTCATGCCGGCAATTGCCAGATAGACCGGCCAGCCGTGATCGAGCACCACCAGCATCAGAGTCGCGCACAGCAGCATGCTGACGGTGGCACTGACCTTGGCCTTGCGGGCGATGATCTTGCCGTTGCGCCAGTTGCTCAGAATCGGCCCGAACAGCCGATGGTTTTCCAGCCAGGCACTCAGGCGCGGCGAACTGCGGGTCGCGGCCCAGGCGGCGAGCAGAATGAATTCGGTGGTCGGCAGGCCGGGCACGACGATGGCGATCAGGCCGATGCCGAGGCTGACATAGGCGAGCAGGCCGAACAGCAGGCGGGCGAGTCGGGAGGAGGCGGGTTGGGGCATGGGCTCGAAGTGTGTGAGGCGAAACGGGGATTCTACAGACTTGCGCTGTTCTCATGTGGGAGCGGGCTTGCTCGCGAAAGCGGCGTATCAGTCACCTTCAATGTTGAATGACAGATCCCATTCGCGAGCAAGCCCGCTCCCACATTGGGGAGTCGCGTGGCTTCAGGCCGGTTCGGCTTCCGTGGCGTAAGCCTGTTCCAGCAGCACGGTGAAGCGGTTGAACGCGTCGATCGCGCCTTGCTCCACTTCGGCTTCTTCTTCTGCGCTGAATTGCAGCGAATCGAGGGTACGCACGAAGCTCTTCCAGCCTTCGGCGCGGCCGCCTTCAGGCTCGCCCAGGTGACGGGCGCCGAAGGTTTCGCTCAGTTCCAGGGCAACGGCGCGTTTGATCAGGAACGCCGCGCCGAGCTTGGAACCCTCGGACACGAAGATCCAGCCCAGGGCGCGGGCCTTGCTCGGGTTTTTCACCGCGCCGGCAACGGGCGCAGGCACTTCGGTGTCGAGGTCGGCGAGGTCGGCCTTGGCCGCTTCAGCGCGGCAGCGGGCCGGCAGGTCAGGGACGATGGCGGTGAGTTCGGCATCGTTGTACAGCGAGACCAGCTCCGACTGGAACAGGTACTGCGCGACCACGAAGCGGGCAAAATTGGCGCGAGTCTCGAACGGCGCATGGGCTTTCACCAGCGCATCGAGCTTGCTGTGCGGCTCGTGAGTGATCTGGTTCAGGCGTTGCGAACGCAGGGCTTTTTCCGGGGTGCTCATGAGATGTCCTTGATAAAAGAGGCGCTTGATAACGAGACGAACGGGCAAGCGCCGGACAGTAAAAAAAACCTCACGGCGCGGCAATTCGCTCGCGCCGTGAGGTCATCCGGATCAGATATCCCAGACCAGGTTGATCGCGAAGTTGCGACCCGGCTGGGTCAGGCGGTCGAGGTTGGCCGGTTGTGTCACCGACGCTTCGCCGACGCTGTCGTAACCGCGTACGTCATCCCACAACCAGTACTTCTTGTCCGTCAGGTTGTAGATGCCGCCGCTGACGGTGACGTCGTCGGTCACCTTGTAGTAGCCGGCCAGATCGAGAATGCCGAAGCCCGGGGATTTGAATTGACTGCTGACACCGTCCGGCGACTTGAAGTTGCTGTCGTCGACGCGATCCTTTTTCTTCACCACGGTCCAGCTCAGCAGGCCGCCGTAGTTGTCCTGGTCGTAACCCAGACCGAATACGCCGGTCAGCGGATTGACGCTGTTCAACGGCTCGCCGTTGTCGTTGTTGCGTCCGTAGGCGTAGGAGATTGAACCCTGAGTGTACAGACCTTGCGGCGCGCCGAACGAATCCAGGTTCAGTCGGCCTTTGACTTCGGCACCCTTGATGGTGGCGTGCTTGATGTTGCTGGACTGGAAGGTCAGCTCGCTGTAGCCCGGGGTGACGGCGTCTTCGTTGATGAAGTCGCGGTACTTGTTATAGAACACCGCCACGTCGAACGAGCCTTGCTCGAAGTTGCCGCGCAGACCGGTTTCATAGCTCTTGCTTTTTTCCGGTTCCAGGTTCGGGTTCGGCGCCACGTTGTAGCCGGTGGTGCTGTTCTCGAAGCGACCGTACAGCGCTTTCGCGGTCGGAGTGCGGAAGCCTTCGGCGTACTGGCCGTACCAGGTGTAGTTGTCGGTCAGGGCGTAGGTCAGGCCGAATTTCGGCGAGACTTTATGCCAGGTCTTGTTCTCGTCGCTGACCGTGCCTTTGCCATCGGCAGCCACGGTGTTGAGGAATTCCTGAGTGATGTGCGGCTTGAGCTGGGTGTAGTCGTAGCGCAGGCCCGGCAGGAAGGTCCACTTGTTCCAGCTGATCTGATCCTGGGCGAACAGGCTGTAGGTGTTGATGGTCGGGTCCGGGAAATCGCTGGACTTCTTCAGCACGTCCGCCGCACTGGTGGCACCGATGGCGGTGCAGCCGCGACCGACTGCCAGGCACTTGCCGTCGCCGCTGCGTGAACCGGTGACTTTCTGCTGTTTGATCGTGGTACCGTAGGTCAGCACGTGATCGGTGTCACCGATGGCGAATGCCTTGTCCAGTTGCGCATCGAACACCCATTGTTTTTCCTCGTAGATCGTGTCGCGGGTACGCAGCACTTTACGGGTCATCGGGTAGTAAAACTCTTCGGTGCTCTGGTCGGTCTTGGCGACCTGGTGGTTGAGGCTCCACTTCACGTTGTCCGCCAACAGGCTGTCGAGGGCGAAGCTGTGTTCCAGGCCGAAACGCTCACGGGTGACGGTATCGTTGCCGGTACGCCACTGGTACATGCCGCCGGGCAGCACGCTGTTGGGAATGGTCGGGGCACCGTTGAAGAACGGGCCGCCGTAAGCACTTTTCTGATCGGTGTCGCGATCGTCCTTGTACTTTTCGTAGGTCAGGCCCAGACGCGAACCTTCGTTGTAGCTCCAGCCGATCTTGGCCAGCACGTTGGAGGCTTTCACGTCTTCCGGGTTGGCGGCGGTGCGCTCGAGGCTGGTGCCGTTGTTGCTGCCGTAGGAATCGGTTTCATGACCGTCGCGCTGGCTGTAGTGCAGCAAGCCGTCGAACTGGTCGGCGCGACCGGCGACGGTGGCGGATTTCAGCCAGCTGTCGTCGGCGGAGCTGTAGCCGGTCTTCAGGCGGGCGCCGACGTCTTGGCCGGGCTTGATGATGTCATCCGGGTCGAGGGTGTAGTAGCTGACCGCGCCGCCGATGGCGTTGCTGCCGTACAGCACCGAGGCCGGGCCGCGAAGGATTTCCACGCGTTTGACGATTTCCGGGTCGACGTAGTTGCGCTGGGTCTTGGCGTACGGGCCGTTGAAGAAGCCGTCCGGCACTTCGACACCATCCACTTGAGTCAGGATGCGGTCACCGTCGATGCCGCGGATGTTGTAGCCGCTGATACCGCCGCGCTGGCCGGCGCCGCCGACGGAGACGCCCGGCTCGTAGCGCACCAGATCCTTGATGGTATTGACGTTGTTGCGGTCCAGATCCTGACGGGTCTGCACGGTGACGGTGGCCGGCACGCTGTTGACCGACTGTTCCTGACGGGTGGCGCTGATGGTCACCTGGTCGAGATTGAGTGCGCCGCTGTTATTGCGCTTTTCCAGCACGACGTTGTTGTTGCTCAGTTTGCGGAAGCTCAGGTTGGTCCCCACCAACAGGCGCTCCAGGGCTTTTTCCGGTGGCAGCGAACCGCGCACGCCCGGCGACGACACGCCTTTACCCAGTTCAGCCGGCAAGCCGACCTGCCAGCCGGTGACGGCGGTGAACGCGTTGAGCGCCGACACCAGCGGTTGCTGGCTGATGGCGAACGAGTAATCGCCCATGTTGCGTGCCGGTTGCTCGGTGGCAGCCATCAACGGCGCGGTGCCGGCCATCAGGATGGCGGCGGTCAGCAACGACAGCACGCGGGAAGGGGAAGAAGTCTGGCGGGTAAGGCGTGAGGACATCGATAGCGCTCCGTGTCGCACGAATCTTTATAGGTGCTGATTCACGTCCGAAGATGCGAATCAATTGCATTGGCTATAACGAGACGAACGAGCTTCGGCTATCGAGTAAAAATAATTCTCATTTAGTTCAGAATCACCAGCGCCGGGAATTCCTGAAGCTTGGCCGAGGTGATGTGAGCGAGCGAACGCACCACGTCCAGCGGCTGGTCGAGGCGGTAATTGCCGGTGACGGCTACGTCGGCCAGATGTTCGTTGGTGTTGATGATGAAACCCGGATAGTAGCGGCGCAGTTCCGCCAGCACCTGGTTCAACGGGCAGTTTTCGAAGATCAACCGACCCTGCACCCACGCCAGATCGGTGGCGGCGTCGACCTTGGCCGGCCGGTCGAAACCGTTCGGGCCGATGCGGATGCTTTCCCCGGCGGACAAACGCACCCGGGCATCGTCACGGGTCGCACGCAGATCGACATCGCCACGCTGCACCCGCACCTGCGCCACGCCATCCAGATAACGCACGGCGAACGCGGTGTCGCGCACACTGGCCTTCACCGGGCCGGCGTCGATTTCCAGCGGCTGGCTGCGGCTGGCCGGGATCTCGAAAAACGCTTCGCCCTGATACAGCCGCGCAACGCGCTGACGATCGTTGATCGTGCTGGAGAAGGCGGAATTGGTGTTGAGCAGGACTTTCGAACCGTCCTCAAGCTGCAAGCGTTGCCGCTCGCCGACCACGGTCAGGTGATCGGCCTGCAGGCGCATCGGCAGGTTGCTGAAACTGAACAGACCGAGAATCAGCACCGCAGCGGTGGCCAGCGGCTTCCAGTGCGGGCGCAGGCGTGTGAGGACAGTAACTTTCTTCGGTCTGGCCGCGAGGTTCTGCGCGCACTGGGCGATCTGCGGGCCGTCCCAGATCGCCTGGGCCTTGGCGAACGCCTGGGCGTTCAACGGATCGGCCGCCAGCCAGGCATGAAACTGCCGGGTCTGCTCCTCGTCCGGGCTGCCGAGCACGATGAGCCAGTCCAGAGCCTGGTCCATTGCGTTGGCGGCGTCCTGCGCCGTGTCGGGCGAAGGAGGGCGGTGGGTGTCCGTCACGGTGTTTCCTCGGCAGTGTCTGTGCACGGCTGTTTTTTTAGTGAAGCGTAAAAGTCGGGCAAGGGTAACAAAGGCCGATGATCAGTGCAGTCGATCCTGTCGTTTACCGAAAAAGCCTACGGCATCAGTCGCCATTCAAGCGCTCGGCGACACCGATGCAAATGGTCATGATCAATTTGAGTTCTTTCTGCACCGTGCTGAGGGAAACGCTGAGTTCTTCGGCGATTTCCTGGTAGCTGTGCCCGTGCAGGCGGCTGAGGATGAAGATTTGCTGCTGTCGGGGGCTGAGTTCACCGAGGCTCACGTTCAAGCGCTCCAGCAATTGTTCGGCGTGGGCGGCGTCTTCGGCGCTGCTGGCGGGGGCGGCGACGCTGTGCACTACGTCCTGCGGCACGTCGTCGACCATGGTCCGCGAATAAATCTTGCGCGCACGCAAGTGATCCAGCGCCAGGTTGCGCGCGGTCTGGAAGACAAAGGGTTCAAGGTGATCGATGGCCCGTTCGCTCAGCGCCCGCGTGACGCGCAGGTAGGTTTCCTGCAGCAGGTCTTCGGCGGTGCTGTGGTTGTTGACCATGCGTTCCAGCGTTCGCAGCAATGAAGTGCGCTGGGCGAGGAAAACGTGATTGAACTGCGACTGACTCACGGGAGGACCTGATCCATTTCGAGCGAATGATAATGCTTATCATCCGCCCGAGTGGTCAAGTGTTGATTTGTCAAAGGTTGGTAAAGCCACTACCCGCCTTCAAATCGGCAGCAGCGGTTTTATTCCGCGTTGCACAGCGCCAGGCAGTTATCGAGCATGCGGTTGGAGAAGCCCCACTCGTTGTCGTACCAGGCCAGCACTTTCAGCAGTTTGCCGCTGGATTTGGTGTGGTTGGCGTCGAAGATCGACGACAGCGGATTGTGGTTGAAGTCGCTCGATACCAGCGGCAGGGTGTTGTAGCCGAGGATTTTCGAATGCTGGCTCGCGGCTTTCATCAGTGCGTTGACTTCATCGGCCGAGGCTTCACGCTTCAGCTGCACAGTCAGGTCAACCAGCGACACATTGATTACCGGCACACGCACGGCCATGCCGGTCAGCTTGCCCGCCAGTTCCGGCAGCACCAGGCCCACGGCTTCGGCGGCGCCGGTCTTGCTCGGGATCATGTTCTGGGTGGCGGAGCGGGCGCGGTACGGGTCGGTGTGATAGACGTCGGTCAGGTTCTGGTCGTTGGTGTAGGCGTGAATCGTGGTCATCAGACCGCTTTCGATGCCCAGTTCGCGGTGCAGCACCTGGGCCACCGGGGCCAGGCAGTTGGTGGTGCATGAGGCGTTGGAAATGATCTGGTGCGACTGGCGCAGAATGTCGTGGTTCACACCATAAACGACGGTGGCGTCGGCGCCTTTCGCCGGGGCCGAGATGATGACTTTGCGCGCACCGGCAGTAATATGCGCGGCGGCTTTGGCCCGGTCGGTGAACAGACCGGTGCATTCGAAGACCACATCAATCTTTTCCGCAGCCCATGGGAGTTCGGCCGGGTTGCGGATGGCGCTGACCGAAATACGGTCACCGTTGACGGTCAGACTCTCGTTGTCGTGCGCAACTTCGGCATCGAACGTGCCGTGAACGGTATCGTATTTGAGCAAGTGCGCATTGATCGCGCTGTCGCCCAGATCGTTGATGGCGACGATCTGCAAATCCTGTCGATAGCCTTGGGTATACAGTGCGCGCAGGACATTACGGCCGATGCGGCCAAAACCATTGATTGCGATTCGAAGAGTCATTGAACAGCGCCGCCGTCGTTTTGTTGTTGGAATTACAAGATTATTCGCATAAAAATAGAAAACAAGCCTTTTTAGTGGCAATATTTTGTTTTATCTACAACGAGTGACCTGAATCAACTGGTCCGAATGGTCAAGGAAACCGCCCGTCATCCCACGCGTGCGGGCGCTTTGGTCAGCATAGACAATCAGGTCGCCACATCCGTTAGCCTGGAGTTCTACACATGCATCCCCGCGTTCTTGAGGTCACCGAACGGCTTATCGCCCGCAGCCGCGCCACGCGTCAGGCTTACCTTGCGCTCATTCGCGGCGCCGCAACCGACGGGCCGATGCGCGGCAAACTGCAATGCGCCAACTTCGCCCACGGCGTGGCCGGGTGTGGCAGCGAAGACAAACACAGCCTGCGGATGATGAACTCGGCGAACATCGCCATTGTGTCGTCTTATAACGACATGCTTTCGGCGCACCAGCCGTACGAAGTCTTCCCGGAACAGATCAAGAACGCCCTGCGCGAAATCGGCTCGGTCGGCCAGTTCGCCGGCGGTACGCCTGCCATGTGCGACGGCGTGACCCAGGGCGAACCGGGTATGGAGCTGAGCTTGCCGAGCCGCGAAGTGATCGCGATGTCCACGGCTGTGGCGCTGTCCCACAACATGTTCGACGGCGCGCTGATGCTTGGCATCTGCGACAAGATCGTGCCGGGGCTGATGATGGGCTCCCTGCGTTTCGGTCACCTGCCGACGATCTTCGTGCCGGGCGGGCCGATGGTCTCGGGGATTTCCAACAAGGAAAAAGCCGACGTGCGGCAGAAGTACGCCGAAGGCAAGGCGACCCGCGAAGAGTTGCTGGAATCGGAAATGAAGTCCTACCACAGCCCGGGCACCTGCACCTTCTACGGCACCGCCAACACCAACCAGTTGCTGATGGAAGTCATGGGCCTGCACTTGCCGGGCGCTTCTTTCGTCAACCCGAACACGCCGCTGCGCGAGGCCCTGACCCGCGAAGCCGCGCATCAGGTCACGCGCCTGACCAAACAGAACGGCAACTTCCTGCCGATTGGCGAAATCGTCGACGAGAAGGCGCTGGTCAACTCGATCGTCGCGCTGCACGCCACCGGCGGCTCGACCAACCACACCCTGCACATGCCGGCCATCGCCATGGCGGCGGGCATTCAACTGACCTGGCAGGACATGGCCGACCTCTCCGAAGTCGTGCCGACCCTGAGCCACGTCTATCCGAACGGCAAGGCTGACATCAACCACTTCCAGGCGGCGGGCGGTATGTCGTTCCTGATCCGCGAACTGCTGGAAGCCGGCCTGCTGCACGAAGACGTCAACACCGTGCTCGGCCACGGCTTGAGCCAGTACACCAAGGAGCCGTTCCTCGATAACGGCAAACTGGTGTGGCGCGAAGGCCCGACCGAAAGCCTCGACGAAAACATCCTGCGTCCGGTGGCCCGTGCGTTCTCGGCAGAGGGCGGCTTGCGGGTGATGGAAGGCAACCTCGGTCGTGGCGTGATGAAGGTGTCCGCCGTGGCGCTGGAAAACCAGATCGTTGAAGCACCGGCCATGGTGTTCCAGGATCAACAGGATCTGGCCGACGCCTTCAAGGCCGGTTTGCTGGAGAAGGATTTCGTCGCGGTGATGCGCTTCCAGGGCCCGCGCTCCAATGGCATGCCGGAACTGCACAAGATGACGCCGTTCCTCGGCGTGCTGCAGGATCGCGGCTTCAAGGTCGCGCTGGTGACTGACGGACGCATGTCCGGCGCCTCGGGGAAAATCCCGGCGGCGATCCACGTCAGCCCGGAGGCTTATGTCGGCGGCGCTTTGGCTCGCGTGCAAGAGGGCGATATCATCCGCGTCGATGGCGTCAAAGGCACCCTGGAACTCAAGGTGGACGCCGCCGAATTTGCAGCGCGCGAACCCGCCAAAGGCCTGTTGGGCAACAACATCGGCAGCGGTCGCGAACTGTTTGGCTTCATGCGTATGGCCTTCAGCTCGGCAGAGCAGGGCGCCAGCGCCTTCACTTCTGCCCTGGAGACGCTTAATTGAAACTGGCTTTGGTCGGTGACATCGGAGGCACCAACGCGCGGTTTGCGTTGTGGAAAGATCAGCAGCTCGAATCGGTGCAGGTGCTGGCCACGGCCGACCATGCCAGCCCGGAAGAGGCGATCAACCTCTACCTGAGCGGGCTCGGCCTGGCGCCGGGCGCCATCGGTTCGGTGTGCCTGTCGGTGGCAGGCCCCGTCAGCGGCGATGAATTCAAGTTCACCAATAACCACTGGCGCCTGAGCCGCAAGGCGTTCTGCCAGGCGTTGCAGGTCGAGCAGTTGCTGCTGGTCAACGACTTCTCCGCCATGGCACTGGGCATGACCCGTTTGCAGCCCGGCGAATTCCGCGTGGTCTGCGAAGGCGAGCCGGAGCCGTTGCGCCCGGCAGTGGTGATCGGCCCGGGCACCGGCCTGGGCGTCGGCACCTTGCTCGATCTGGGCGAAGGCCGGTTTGCCGCGCTGCCGGGGGAGGGCGGTCACGTCGATCTGCCGCTGAGCAGCCCGCGTGAAACCCAGCTCTGGCAGCACATCCACAACGAAATCGGCCACGTCAGCGCGGAAACCGCGTTGAGCGGCGGTGGCCTGCCTCGGGTATACCGGGCGATCTGCGCGGTGGATGGCCACGAGCCAAAACTCGACACTCCGGAGGCCATCACCGCAGCCGGCCTTGCCGGTGACCCGATTGCCCTGGAAGTGCTGGAGCAATTCTGCTGCTGGCTCGGCCGCGTGGCAGGCAACAACGTGCTGACCACCGGTGGCCGTGGCGGGGTGTACATCGTTGGCGGCGTGATTCCGCGCTTCGCCGATTTCTTCCTCGAAAGCGGTTTCGCCCGCAGCTTCGCCGACAAGGGTTGCATGAGCGATTACTTCAAGGGGATTCCGGTGTGGCTGGTGACCGCGCCGTATTCCGGTCTGGTCGGTGCAGGAGTGGCGCTCGAACAATCCGGTAAATGAACATTCCCACGCCGAGCGTGGGAACCCTCGGCACATCAGGCATAATCCGCCCAATTCCAACAACAAGGATGCCTTCGAAGTGAGTTCAGTCAACAAGTCGATTTTGTTGGTCGATGACGACCAGGAGATACGCGAGTTGCTGGAAACCTACCTGACCCGCGCGGGTTTTCAGGTACGGGCCACGGCCGACGGCGCCAGTTTCCGCCAGGCGCTGAACGAGGCGCCGAGCGATCTGGTGATCCTTGATGTGATGCTGCCCGATGAAGACGGCTTCAGCCTGTGCCGCTGGGTGCGCCAGCATCCGCGTCAGGCTCAGGTGCCGATCATCATGCTCACCGCCAGTTCCGACGAGGCCGATCGGGTGATCGGTCTGGAGCTGGGGGCCGACGACTACCTCGGCAAACCTTTCAGCCCCCGCGAACTGCAAGCGCGAATCAAAGCCCTGCTGCGCCGTGCCCAGTTCGGACAGGAACGCAGTGGCAGCGAAGTGTTGGCGTTCGACGAGTGGCGACTGGACATGGTCAGCCATCGGCTGTTTCACACCGACGGAGAGGAAGTGATTCTGTCCGGCGCCGACTTCGCCCTGCTCAAGCTGTTCCTTGATCACCCCCAGGAAATCCTCGACCGCGACACCATCGGCAACGCCACCCGTGGCCGCGACCTGATGCCCCTTGATCGTATCGTCGACATGGCGGTCAGCCGCTTGCGCCAGCGTCTGCGCGACACCGAAAAGCCGCCACGGCTGATCCGCACCGTGCGCGGCAGCGGCTACCAACTGGCAGCCAATGTGGTTGCCGGCAATGGTCACTGAGTTCCTGCGCAACACCGCGCGCAAAGTGCCGATGCCCCGTTCGCTGCTCGGACGAATGCTGCTGCTGACATTGCTCGCGGTGTTGTTCGCCCAGACCTTGTCCAGTGTGATCTGGGTGTCCCAATTGCGCGCGACCCAGCTCGAAGGCCTGGTCACCAGCGCCCGCAGCCTCGCCCATTCGATGACCGCCAGCGTCAGCTATTTCCGCTCGCTGCCGGTGGCTTATCGGCCGTTGGTGCTCGATCAGTTGCGCAGCATGGGCGGCACCCGATTTGTGGTGACGCTGAATGACAAACCGCTGGGTATGGAAGTTTTGCCGGTTACACCGCGCAAGGCAGCGGTGCTTCAAGCCGTGGATGAAGTACTGCGTCAGTCGTTGGGCCAGGACACCGACATTCTGGTGACCTTCGTCAGCCCCGATGACCTGCGGATCTTCAACGCCGGGTTGAAACTCGACGAGTTGCCACGCTCCTGGGCGCATTACGCGCTGACCCTGGAACCGGTGAATCCGCCGGTGCTGGTGACCCAGATCCAGTTGGCACCGGGTGAATGGCTGTACATCGCCTCGCTGTTGCCCGAGCCCTACACCAGTCTTGAAGAACAGGGCCTGCCGACCCAGCAGGTGTGGTTCATCGTGTTCACCAGCGGATTTCTGTTGCTGTTCATCGGTCTGCTGGTGCATTGGCAGAGCCGACCGCTCAAGCGTCTGGCGCGGGCCGCACGGGACTTGTCGCTGGGTGCCGACGTCGAGCCGGTGGCCGAGGGTGGCGGCAGCGAAGTGGTGGAGGTGGGCCGCGCCTTCAACACCATGCGCGAGCGCATCAGCCGTTACCTGACCGAGCGCAGCCAGTTGTTCAGCGCGATTTCCCATGACCTGCGTACACCGATCACCCGTCTGCGTCTGCGGGTCGAACTGCTGGAAGACGAACAGCTGCAAACCAAGTTCGGCCGCGATCTGGATGAGCTGGAGCTGCTGGTCAAAGGCGCGCTGCAATGCGTCAAAGACACCGACATCCACGAGAACATCGAGCCGGTGGATCTGAACCATGTGCTCGACTGCTTGGTAGAACCCTATCTGGCGCCCAACGGCAACGGCCGCGTCACCCAGCAGGGGCGGGCGCTGGCGGCGTATCCGGGCAAGCCATTGGCGTTGAAGCGCTGCATCGGCAACCTGATCGACAATGCGTTGAAGTACGGGCAGAACGCTCATCTGCATATCGATGATGACGAGAGTGCGTTTGTCCTGCACGTTGATGACGAAGGGCCGGGCGTGCCGGAGCAGCGGCTGGAACAGGTGTTCGAACCGCACTTTCGGCTGGCGGGGCAGCAGCAGGGCTACGGTCTCGGTCTGGGGATCGCCCGCAACATTGCTCATAGTCATGGGGGGGAAGTGACGTTGCAGAATTTGCGTGAAGGTGGGTTGCGCGTGACTCTGCAATTGCCGCGTTCGGCGGACTGAAGATCAAAAGAGCCCTCACCCCAGCCCTCTCCCGGAGGGAGAGGGGGCCGACCGAGGTGTCTGGCGTCATACATCGACCTGAAAAACTGAGTCGATTATGGATTCGGTAAAGCAGGATCAGGTCGATGCTTCTTTAAAGCATCCCCCGATCGGTCCCCTCTCCCTCCGGGAGAGGGCTAGGGTGAGGGTAGGCTCTTTGTCACGATCCGGTGACAAAACCTGCCCCCTTCGTTACAAGCCAACCCCGGCCCGTTGTTTAGACTGCCCGCAGTCATAACAACAAAAAAAGGCCTTCCATGGATCACTTCAATCCGGGCTTCAGCAGTTGGCTGAACGCCCCTGCCCACCAGCAATGGCTCGCCGACGAAGGCCTGCGTCTGCTGGCGTTCGCCAAGGCTTCGCGATTGCCCGAAGGCTTCGGCAATCTCGATGAGCGCGGCCAGCTCCAGGCCGGTGCGCAAGCCGAAACCATGAACACCGCGCGCATGACCCACAGCTTCGCCATGGCCCACATTCAGGGCCTGCCGGGTTTCGCCGAGCTGGTCGATCACGGCATCCAGGCGTTGCGCGGCCCGTTGCGCGATGCGCTGCATGGCGGCTGGTTCGCCGTCGCCGAGCACCGCGACGGCAACACCGGCAAGAACGCTTATCTGCATGCATTCGTCGCGCTGGCGGCAAGTTCCGCTGTGGTCGCGCAACGTCCCGGCGCACAGGCGTTGCTGGATGACGCCATCGACATCATCGACACGTATTTCTGGAGCGAAGAAGAGGGCGCCCTGCGCGAATTCTTCAACCGTGACTGGAGTGAAGAAGAAGCCTATCGCGGCGCCAACAGCAACATGCACGCCACCGAAGCGTTTCTCGCGCTGGCCGACGTCACCGAAGACCCGCGCTGGCTGGTGCGTGCGCAACGCATCGTTGAACGGGTAATCCACGGTCACGCCGCTGCCAACGACTATCTGGTGATCGAGCATTTCGACCGAAACTGGCAGCCGCTGCGCGAATACAACCAAGACAATCCCGCCGACGGCTTCCGTCCCTACGGCACCACACCGGGCCACGGTTTCGAGTGGGCGCGGCTGTTGCTGCACCTCGAAGCGGCGCGGGTCCAGGCCGGCATGCTCACGCCGGGCTGGCTGGCCACCGATGCGCAGAAGCTGTTCGAGAACAACTGCCGTCATGGCTGGGACGTCGATGGCGCCCCGGGCATCGTCTACACCCTCGACTGGGACAACAGGGCCGTGGTGCGCCATCGCCTGCACTGGACGCATGCCGAGGCCAGCGCCGCCGCCAGTGCCCTGCTCAAACGCACCGGCGATGCGCAGTACGAATCCTGGTACCGGCTATTCTGGGAATTCTGCGAAGCGAATTTCATCGACTGCTGCGACGGCAGCTGGCATCACGAACTCGATCCGCAGAACCGTCCAAGTGCCGATATCTGGGCGGGCAAACCGGATCTGTATCACGCCTGGCAGGCGGTGCTGATCCCGCGTCTGCCGCTGGCGCCGAGCATGGCGACTGCGCTGGCACAGTTGTCCCGGCCCGTTCCTGTGTAACCATGCGGTGACATTTGCGCGTCCCTTCGTTACCTGCGAGGGGAAACGCCCTGTTTAAACTCGTGTGCAGCGCAAGCACCAGACTTGCATGCATAACAACAAGAAAGGTACATCTCAGATGAATGCGATTTCTCGCCTCGCTACTGTCATTTCTGTCGCCTCCCTGTTCCCGCTCGCTGTGCTGCCCCTGAGTGTTTCCGCTGCCGAATCCAAAGGTTCGGTGGAAGTCGTGCATTGGTGGACGTCCGGTGGCGAAAAAGCCGCCGTCGATGTGCTCAAGGCACAAGTGGAAAAAGACGGTTTCACCTGGAAAGACGGCGCTGTCGCCGGTGGTGGCGGTGCGACTGCCATGACCGTGCTGAAAAGCCGTGCCGTCGCCGGCAACCCGCCGGGCGTGGCCCAGATCAAAGGCCCGGACATCCAGGAATGGGCGTCCACCGGTCTGCTCGACACCGACGTGCTGAAGGACGTTTCCAAGTCCGAGAAGTGGGACAGCCTGCTCGACAAGAAAGTCTCCGATACCGTGAAGTACGACGGTGATTACGTGGCCGTGCCGGTGAACATTCACCGGGTGAACTGGCTGTGGATCAACCCGGAAGTCTTCAAGAAAGCCGGTATCGCCAAAGCCCCGACCACCCTCGAAGAATTCTACGCCGCCGGCGACAAGCTGAAGGCTGCGGGCTTCATCCCGCTGGCCCACGGCGGTCAGCCTTGGCAGGACAGCACCGTGTTCGAAGCGGTCGTGCTGTCGGTGATGGGGGTTGATGGCTACAAGAAAGCCCTGGTCGACCTGGACAACGCTGCCCTGACCGGTCCGGAAATGGTCAAGGCCCTGACCGAGCTGAAGAAAGTTGCGACCTACATGGACGTCGACGGCAAGGGCCAGGACTGGAACCTCGAAGCGGCCAAGGTCATCAACGGCAAGGCCGGCATGCAGATCATGGGTGACTGGGCCAAGTCCGAATGGACCGCCGCCAAGAAAGTCGCCGGCAAGGACTACGAGTGCGTAGCCTTCCCGGGCACCGACAAGGCGTTCACCTACAACATCGACTCGCTGGCCGTGTTCAAGCAGAAGGACGCGGGCACCGCGGCCGGTCAGCAGGACATTGCCAAAGTCGTGCTGGGTGAAAACTTCCAGAAAGTCTTCAGCATCAACAAGGGCTCGATCCCGGTGCGCAACGACATGCTTGCCGACATGGGCAAGTACGGTTTCGACTCCTGCGCCCAGACCGCTGCCAAGGACTTCCTGGCAGACGCCAAGACCGGCGGCCTGCAGCCGAGCATGGCGCACAACATGGCGACCACGCTGGCCGTACAGGGCGCCTTCTTCGATGTCGTGACCAACTTCATCAACGACCCGAAAGCCGACCCGGCCGACGCTGCGAAGAAACTCGGCACCGCCGTCAAGGCTGCCAAGTAACACCGGCGTAGAGCAGCTGCCAGCTTCAAGTCGCGCATCGGCTTGAGGCTGGGAGCTTGCAGCGGTCCCTCATCTTTTTTACTGGATCTTCCCATGAGTTCTGTTGCTGTGTTCAGCAAGGCCTCGCCGTTCGACGCATTGCAGCGCTGGCTACCGAAACTGGTGCTGGCGCCGAGCATGTTCATCGTTCTGGTGGGCTTCTATGGCTATATCCTCTGGACGTTTGTCCTGTCGTTCACCACATCGACCTTCCTGCCGAACTACAAGTGGGCAGGTCTGGCGCAATACGCGCGGCTGTTCGACAACGATCGCTGGTGGGTGGCGAGCAAGAACCTGGCCGTGTTCGGCGGCATGTTCATCGCTATCACTCTGGTGATCGGCGTGACGCTGGCGATTTTCCTCGACCAGAAAATCCGTCGCGAAGGCTTTATCCGCACTATTTACCTGTACCCGATGGCGCTCTCGATGATCGTTACCGGTACCGCGTGGAAATGGCTGCTCAACCCGGGCATGGGCCTGGACAAGTTGCTGCGGGACTGGGGCTGGGAAGGCTTCCGTCTCGACTGGCTGATCGACCCGGATCGCGTGGTGTATTGCCTGGTGATCGCGGCGGTCTGGCAAGCTTCGGGCTTCATCATGGCGATGTTCCTCGCCGGCCTGCGTGGTGTTGATCAATCGATCATCCGTGCCGCCCAGATCGACGGCGCGAGCATGCCGCGCATCTACTGGAAAGTGGTGCTGCCAAGCCTGCGTCCGGTGTTCTTCAGTGCGGTGATGATCCTCGCGCACATCGCGATCAAGAGCTTCGACCTGGTAGCGGCCATGACGGCCGGCGGCCCGGGTTATTCCTCCGATTTGCCGGCGATGTTCATGTACTCGTTCACGTTCAGCCGTGGGCAGATGGGCATGGGCTCGGCCAGTGCGATTCTTATGCTCGGTGCGATCCTCGCGATCATCGTGCCTTACCTGTACTCCGAGCTGAGGACCAAGCGTCATGACTAGTCTCGCCTCCAAACCGGCCATCAGCCTGAGTCGCATCGCGATCTACGCGGTGCTGATCCTTGCGGTTCTGCTGTATCTGGTACCGCTGGTGGTCATGCTGTTGACCAGCTTCAAGACCCCGGAAGACATCTCCACCGGCAACCTGCTGAGCTGGCCGACCGTGGTCAGCGGCATCGGCTGGGTGAAAGCCTGGGCTACCGTTGACGGCTACTTCTGGAACTCGATCAAGATCACCGTTCCGGCCGTGATCATCTCCACCGCCATCGGTGCGTTGAACGGCTATGTGCTGTCGTTCTGGCGCTTCAAGGGGTCGCAGCTGTTCTTCGGTTTACTGCTGTTCGGCTGCTTCCTGCCGTTCCAGACCGTGTTGCTGCCGGCGTCGTTCACCCTCGGCAAGATGGGCCTGGCGAGCACCACCACCGGCCTTGTGTTCGTGCACGTGGTCTACGGCCTGGCGTTCACCACGCTGTTTTTCCGTAATTACTACGTAAGCATTCCGGATGCGCTGATCAAGGCTGCACGCCTGGACGGTGCCGGGTTCTTCACCATCTTCCGGCGGATCATCCTGCCGATGTCGACCCCGATCATCATGGTCTGCCTGATCTGGCAGTTCACCCAGATCTGGAACGACTTCCTGTTCGGCGTGGTGTTCTCCAGCGGTGATTCGCAACCGATCACGGTGGCGCTGAACAACCTGGTCAACACCAGCACCGGGGCCAAGGAATACAACGTGGACATGGCGGCGGCGATGATCGCCGGGCTGCCGACCCTGCTGGTCTATGTGGTCGCAGGCAAGTATTTCGTGCGCGGGCTGACGGCCGGCGCAGTCAAGGGGTAATCATGGCTACGCTCGAACTTCGCAATGTAAACAAGACTTACGGTGCCGGCCTGCCGGACACCCTTAAGAACATCGAACTGTCGATCAAGGACGGTGAGTTCCTGATCCTTGTCGGGCCATCGGGCTGCGGCAAGTCGACCCTGATGAACTGCATCGCCGGCCTGGAAACCATCACCGGCGGCGCGATCATGATCGGTGACCAGGACGTCAGCGGCATGAGCCCGAAAGATCGCGACATCGCCATGGTGTTCCAGTCCTACGCGCTGTACCCGACCATGAGCGTGCGCGAGAACATCGAGTTCGGTCTGAAGATCCGCAAGATGAGCCAGTCGGCCATCGACGAGGAAGTTGCCCGCGTGGCCAAGCTGCTGCAGATCGAGCACCTGCTCAATCGCAAGCCGGGCCAGCTCTCCGGTGGTCAGCAACAGCGTGTCGCCATGGGCCGTGCCCTGGCGCGTCGTCCGAAGATCTATCTGTTCGACGAACCGCTGTCCAACCTCGACGCCAAGCTGCGCGTCGAGATGCGTACCGAAATGAAACTGATGCACCAGCGCCTGAAAACCACCACGGTCTACGTGACTCACGACCAGATCGAAGCGATGACCCTGGGCGATAAAGTGGCGGTGATGAAGGACGGGATCATTCAGCAGTTCGGTACGCCGAAAGAGATCTACAACGACCCGGCCAACCTGTTCGTGGCGAGCTTCATCGGTTCGCCGCCGATGAACTTCATCCCGCTGCGCCTGCAACGCAAGGACGGCCGTCTGGTGGCGCTGCTCGACAGCGGCCAGGCCCGTTGCGAGCTGCCGATGGCGATGCAGGACGCCGGTCTCGAAGACCGCGAAGTGATCCTCGGCCTGCGTCCTGAGCAGATCGCGCTGGCGAACGGCGAGGGCAACGGCCTGCCGAGCATCAAGGCTGAAGTGCAGGTCACCGAGCCGACCGGTCCGGACACACTGGTGTTCGTCAACCTCAACGACACCAAGGTCTGCTGCCGACTGGCGCCGGACGTGGCGCCGCAGGTGGGCGAAACCCTGACCCTGCAGTTCGATCCGTCGAAAGTGCTGCTGTTCGACGCCAAGAGCGGCGAGCGCCTGGGGGTTGCGGGTCATTCGCAGACCGAAGCGCGATCTGCAAACGTAGCGCAATTCAAAGGGCGCTGAAGAACAAGGTGGGAGCGGGCTTGCTCGCGAAAGCGGAGTGTCAGGCAACACATATGTCGACTGACATGAAGCCTTCGCGAGCAAGCCCGCTCCCACAGGGGAAAAGTGGTGTTCGTTCTGTCGTTCACTGCACTTTTTATGTAAACCGCGTTGGAAAAAAACAGTTAATAACAATAAAGACGAGGATGTAGGGATGAAAAAGAAACACGTCAATGCCCGGTTGATCTGCCAAGTGTCAGCCGCGGCCGCATTGGTCATGGCCGGCAATGCCATGGCCGCCGATGCATTCAGCTCCGATTCCAAATGGATGACGGGCGACTGGGGTGGTGAGCGGACCAAGCTGATCGAGCAAGGCATCGACATCAAGGCCGACTACGTTGGCGAAATGGGCGCCAACCTGCATGGCGGCTACAACGACGACAAGACCGGCCGCTACAGCGACCAGTTCGGTCTGGGCGTGGCGCTGGACCTGCAAAAACTCTGGGGCTGGGACAACACGCAGGCCAAGATCCAGCTGACCAACCGTAACGGTCAGAACATCTCCAACGACCGCGTTGGCGACCCGCGTGCCGGCACCCTGTCTTCCTCGCAGGAAGTCTACGGTCGTGGCCACATGGTGCGTCTGACCCAACTGTGGATTCAGCACCAGTTCTTCGACAACAAGCTCGACGTCAAGGCCGGTTACTTCGGTGAAGGCGAAGACTTCAACACCTTCCCGTGCGAATTCCAGAACCTGGCGTTCTGCGGCTCGCAGGTCGGTAACTGGGCGACCAACATCTGGTACAACTGGCCCGTCAGCCAGGCCGCGATCCGCGTGAAGTACAACATCAACGACGAGCTCTACGCGCAGATCGGCGCGTACAACCAGAACCCGTCGCAGCTGGAACACGGCAACGGCTTCAAACTCAGCGGCAGCGGCACCGCCGGTACCGTGCTGCCGGTCGAGCTGGTCTGGTCGCCGAAGGTCAACAGCCTGCCGGGCGAATACCGCGTTGGTTACTACAAGAGCACGGCTGATGCCGCTGACGTCCGCGAAGACATCAACGGCAACGACGCTGCAACCACCGGCAATGCCTACCGCACCCACAGCAGCAAACACGGCTACTGGTTCGTTGCGCAACAGCAACTCACCAGCCACAACGGCGACGCTTCCCGTGGTCTGAACATCGCGGCCAACGCCACGTTCCACGACAAGGACACCAACTTCATCGACAACTACCAGTCGGTGATGTTTGTTTACAAAGGCCCGTTCGACGCCCGTCCGAAGGATGACGTCGGTATCGGTGCGGCGCGTATCCACGTCAACGACGACGTGAAGAAAAACGCCGAACTGCTGAACGCTTCCAACGGTGTTTCGGACTACGACAATCCGGTGTTCTCGCCGATTCGCGAGACCGAATACAACTACGAGATCAACTACGGCTTCCACGTTACCAACTGGCTGACCGTGCGTCCTAACCTGCAATACATCACTCACCCGGGTGGTGTGGATCAAGTGGACAACGCTTTGGTCGCTGGCCTGAAAATTCAGTCTACGTTCTAACGCGTCTGCGATAAGCTCCTCTCTATGTGCGCATATTTGCGGACAGCCCAGGCTGTCCGCTTTTTTTTGCAAAGGGGTGTCGCAGCCCATGAAAGTTGAATCTGGAACCGTGGCCCATGCATGAGCATCCGCTGCAACGCTTCTTCAAATCCTTGCGCGAACGACCGGTGTTCGCCTGGGAGCGCTATCAGATGCGCGATGTGCTGGTGATCGACCATCCGCTGTGTCAGGCGGTGTTCAGTCGTCAGGGCGCGCAGTTGCTGCACTTTCAGCCGCGCGGGCAAAAGCCGTGGCTGTGGTGCGCGGCGAAGTGGCCGCATGTCGGCGCGATCCGTGGCGGTGTGCCGGTTTGCTGGCCGTGGTATGGCCGCCATCCGAGCGAAAACGCGTGGCCGTCCCACGGCTGGGCGCGACTGCTGGACTGGAAACTGCTCGACAGCAGCACCGCCGATGACGGCGTGCGTCTGCATTGGCAATTGCAGTTGTGCGACTGGCAGGTGGACCTGCACGCGCACCTGGGCGAACGCATGGAATTGCGCCTGAGCACCGAGCATCAGGACGACATGCCGTGCCAGTTGAGCCAGGCTTTGCACGCTTACTGGCGTATTGGCGATGTGAGTGAGATAGCGCTGTCTGGGCTCGAAGGGGCGCAGGGTTATGACCAGTTGAACCGTGAAGCCTGTCAGCAGGAAGGCGAGTTGCGGGTTGATGGTGGCTGTCAGCGGGTGTTCCAGCACGACGGCGAATTGCAGCTCAAGGATCATGCCTGGCAGCGCGAGTTGTGCATCGATACCGGCGAGAGCGCGGACACGGTGGTCTGGCACCCGGGGGCGCGGCCGTTGCTGGGCGTGACCTGGGATGAAATTTCGGAATTTGTCTGTGTTGAAGCGGCGGCGGGGGGCACCGACAGCCTGCATCTGGCGCCGGGGGAGAAGGCGCATTTGAGTTTGCAGGCTTGGGCGGGGGCTTGAGTGGGTCAGTTCGACCGCTGCCCTCACCCTAACCCTCTCCCGGGGGGAGAGGGGACTGACTGCGGGATGCTGACGAGTTACGCCGACGTGAAATTGCAGTACCGAATCCATAATCGACCCAATCTTTCAGGTCGATGTACAGCCCGAGACACCTCCGTCGGCGCCCTCTCCCTCCGGGAGAGGGTGGGGGTGAGGGTGGGCTTTTAACGCCTCAGTTGAACTCATCCCCGACCGGATACCGGCTCGCATTCAAACTCTCTTTGATCTTGCGCAGATGCGGCTGGAAATCCACTCCACGACGCAAGGTCATCCCCGTCGCCAGCACATCCAGCACCGTCAACTGAATGATCCTCGAAGTCATCGGCATATAGATGTCGGTGTCTTCCGGCAGCGGAATGTTCAGGCTCAGGGTGCTGGCCTTGGCCAGTGGCGAGTTCTCGGCGGTCAGGCCCAGTACCGAAGCGCCGTTCTCCCGGGCGATGCGCGCCACTTCCACCAGCTCGCGGGTGCGGCCGGTGTAGGAAATGATCACGAACAGCTCGCCGGTGTGTGCCACCGAAGCAATCATTCGCTGCATCAGCACATCGGCGTGGGCGGTGACCGCCAGGTTGAAGCGGAAGAACTTGTGTTGCGCATCCAGAGCCACCGGGGCCGAGGCGCCGAGACCGAAGAAGTGGATCTGCCGGGCCTGGATCAACAGGTCGACGGCGCGGCTGATCAGGTTCGGGTCCAGCGCCTGGCAGGCGCTGTCCAGCGAGGCGATGGCACTGCCGAAAATCTTCTGGGTATAGGCCTCGGGATTGTCGTCGGCCTCCACTGCGCGGCTGACGTAAGCCGCGCCGCTGGCCAGGCTCTGGGCCAGTTGCAGCTTGAGTTCGGGGTAGCCGCTGACGCCGAACGAACGGCAGAAACGGTTGACCGTCGGTTCACTGACCGATGCCGCCTGGGCGAGGGCGGCGATACTGAAGCGGGTGGCCTGCTGCGGGTTGAGCAGGATCACTTCGGCGACTTTGCGTTCGGCCTTGTTCAGCTCTTCAAGGCGACTCTGGATCTGTTCCAGTAAATTTCGCACGCGGTCCATAAGAATTCCTAGATTCACCGGCGCCGATAAGCGCGCGGCTATGCAAATTGGGCCTTTGATGTGGCCCGTGACGGTGGCCTATCCTACTGATGGCTCCGACCGACCACCACTCGGAATCTGTATTTTGCGAAAATGTTGTGGTTATTACTACATTTTCCCTTGAGTGATGCCTTGAAAAAAGGTATTTGTAGCTTAACTTGATAAAAGAACAAACATCATGCCTTCGATTACGGTAGAACCGTGCACCTTCGCCTTGTTCGGCGCCCTGGGCGATCTGGCCCTGCGCAAGCTGTTTCCTGCCCTTTATCACCTGGATGGCGCCGGCCTGCTGCACGAGGACACGCGTATTATCGCGCTGGCCCGTGAAGAAGGCACCGAGCAGCAGCACATGGCGTTCATCGCCGCCGAACTGCGCCGCTATGTGGGCAAGGAACTGGACGAGGCCGTGGCCGAGCGCTTTCTGGCGCGCCTGACCTATCTGCACGTCGACTTCCTCAAGGCTGAAGACTATGCGGCGCTGGCCGATCTGGCGGGCACCAAACAACGCATGATTGCCTACTTCGCCACCCCGGCGGCGGTGTACGGCGCGATCTGCGAGAACCTGGCGAAGGTCGGTCTGGCCGAAAACACCCGTGTGGTGCTGGAAAAACCGATCGGCTCGGACCTCGAATCCTCGCGCAAGGTCAACGATGCCGTGGCGCAGTTCTTCCCTGAGAACCGCACCTACCGCATCGACCACTACCTGGGCAAAGAGACGGTGCAAAACCTGATCGCCCTGCGTTTTGCCAACAGCCTGTTCGAAACCCAGTGGAACCAGCATTACATCTCCCACGTGGAAATCACCGTGGCCGAGAAGGTCGGCATCGAAGGTCGCTGGGGCTATTTCGACAAGGCCGGCCAGCTGCGCGACATGATCCAGAACCACCTGTTGCAACTGCTTTGCCTGATCGCCATGGATCCGCCGGCCGACCTGTCCGCCGACAGCATCCGTGACGAAAAAGTGAAAGTGCTCAAGGCCCTGGCGCCGATCAGCCCGGAAGGCCTGACCACTCAGGTAGTGCGCGGTCAGTACATTGCCGGCCACAGCGAAGGCAAATCCGTACCGGGCTACCTTGAAGAGCCGAATTCCAATACCCAGAGCGACACCGAAACCTTCGTCGCCCTGCGCGCCGACATCCGCAACTGGCGCTGGGCCGGCGTGCCGTTCTACCTGCGTACCGGCAAGCGCATGCCGCAGAAACTGTCGCAGATCGTCATCCACTTCAAGGAACCGTCACACTACATCTTCGCCCCGGAGCAGCGCCTGCAGATCAGCAACAAACTGATCATCCGCCTGCAACCGGACGAAGGCATTTCCCTGCGAGTGATGACCAAGGACCAAGGCCTGGACAAGGGCATGCAGCTGCGCAGCGGCCCGTTGCAACTGAATTTCTCCGACACCTGGCGCAGCGCGCGGATCCCCGACGCCTACGAGCGGTTGTTGCTGGAAGTGATGAACGGCAATCAGAACCTGTTTGTCCGTAAAGATGAAATCGAAGCCGCGTGGAAGTGGTGTGACCAGCTGATCGCCGGATGGAAAAAATCCGGTGATGCGCCCAAGCCGTATGCGGCCGGGTCGTGGGGGCCGATGAGCTCCATTGCATTGATCACGCGGGACGGGAGGTCGTGGTATGGCGATATCTGATGTGAAACTGCCCGCGGGCGTGAATGCCCACGAGTTCAAGAGCCCGGTGCTGCTCGCCGAAGGCCTGGCGCTGAATGTCGCCAAGCAGTTGAGCGACGCACTGGCGGCGCGCGGCAACGCGGTGCTGGTGGTATCCGGCGGTCGCAGCCCGGTGGCGTTTTTCCAGCACCTGGCCAAGCAGGAACTGGACTGGTCGAAGGTCTTCGTGACACTGGCCGACGAACGCTGGGTGCCGGTTGAACACGCCGACAGCAACGCCGGGCTGCTCAAGCAGTATCTGCTCAAGGGCCCGGCGGCCAAGGCGCAGTTCCTCAGCCTCTACAGCGCGGCGGCCAACGTCGAGCAGGCGGCGGAGCAGGCCGATCGGTTGCTCGCCGAGTTGCCGCCCATCGACGTGCTGGTGCTGGGCATGGGCGATGACGGCCATACCGCGTCGTTGTTCCCGGACAGCCCGAACCTGGCTGAAGCCCTGCAAGCCGATGGCACCCGTCGTTGCTGGCCGATGCTGGCGCCGAGCGTACCGCGTCAACGCCTGACCATGAGCCGGGCGCTGCTGGCTTCGGCGAAGCACAAGATTCTGTCGATTTCCGGTCAGTCGAAACTGACCACCCTGAATGCCGCACTGGCATCCAACGACGTCGCCGCCATGCCGGTTCGCGCGTTTCTGCAACCTACGTTAGAGATTTACTGGTGCCCATGAGCCAAGGAACAGCCGCTATGACAACCCCATCCCCGACCGTTTCCATGGCGGACAAAGTTGCCCTGATCGACAGCCTCTGCGCCAAGGCGCGGATCCTGCCGGTGATCACCATCGCCCGCGAACAGGACGTGCTGCCGCTGGCCGACGCCCTGGCTGCCGGTGGTCTGACTGCGCTGGAAGTGACCCTGCGTTCGCAGTTTGGCCTCAAGGCGATCCAGATCCTGCGCGAACAGCGTCCGGAACTGGTAACCGGCGCCGGCACCGTGCTCGACCGCAACATGCTGGCCGCAGCCGAAGCGGCCGGTTCGCAATTCATCGTCACCCCGGGCATCACCCGTGACCTGCTGGAAGCCAGTGTCGAAAGCCCGATCCCGCTGCTACCGGGCATCAGCAACGCCTCCGGCATCATGGAAGGCTATGGCCTGGGTTATCGCCGCTTCAAGCTGTTCCCGGCTGAAGTCAGCGGCGGCGTGGCAGCGATCAAGGCCCTCGGCGGCCCGTTCGGCGAAGTGAAATTCTGCCCGACCGGCGGCGTCGGCCCGGCCAACATCAAGAGCTACATGGCGCTGAAAAACGTCATGTGCGTGGGCGGTAGCTGGATGCTGGATCCGGAGTGGATCAAGAATGGCGACTGGGCCCGTATTCAGGAATGCACCGCCGAGGCACTGGCGCTGCTGGACTGATCGCTTCACCCGACACTTCGTTGTGTGTTCTACGGCTTTAACGGTGCGCTTGGTCGGTGCACCGTTTTTTTTTGCCTGAAAAAGCTTTCGTTATCTCGCGATACGTTATTTGGAGATACATAGTTACCGCACCTGGCTTGGCGTGTGACGCTAACCTGCGTTCATCTTATGGAAGAGAGAACGCGTCATGGACAACCAGCCTTCAGCTCCACCGGTTTATCAACTGGCCCCCGAGCAAGTCGCCGGGCCGTATTTTCGCAATCCCAAGCTGTTGCGCCGCAATATCAGCGAAGGTGCCGAGGGCCTGCCTTTGCTGTTGCGCCTGACCATCGTCGATGCCATGACCGCCGAGCCGGTCAGCGGCGCTCTGGTGGATATCTGGCACTGCAACGCACGTGGTGCTTATTCCGGGTGGAGCCGGGTCAACCCGGATCAGGAAGTCGACGTTGAAGACATCGGTTCAATCCCGCGAACCGACGACGACACCTACCTGCGCGGTGGTCAGTTCAGCGATCACAAGGGCAGGGTGCGCTTCACCACGATCTATCCGGGTTTTTATGCCGGACGTGCCCTGCACATTCACGTGGCGGTGCGCATCGTCGCCGGCAACGAATATCTTGATGAGCGCAATGTGGCCTGGGTCGGGCAGCTGTACTTTCCGGAAGTGGTTTCTCGCGGTGTGCTCAACGCCAAGGCTTATCGTGGGCGGGCGTCCTCACCGCTGAACAACTGCCAGGACCACTACTACACCCGGATGTGCGGGGAGGCCTCGACGCTGACGGTCTGGCCGATCGGCCGTGAATCCCACGAGGACGGCTACTTCGGCCACCTCACGATCGGCATCGACACCTTTGCGGTGTCGTCGCAGATCAAGCCCGAGGACTTCGATAAATACACGGTTTAACGCAGTTCATTCAGCGCCAGAACCAGCGACTGAATCTCCGCCGCCGTCGTGGTCAATGACGGCGTGATGCGGATGCACGGCCCGCAGGCCGCGCCGTTGCGCACCACGGTAAACAGGTTGTAGTCGTTGAGCAGGCGTTCAACCATCGCCTGCTGGTTGGCATGCCGGGTAAAGCGCATCGAGGTGATGCCGCAATACAGACGCGGGTCGTCCGGGGTGGTGACCTCGATGCCCGGCAGGTTGCGCACGGCACTGACCCACAGATTGCGCAGGTAGTTCACCCGTGCACCCTTGGCCGCCGCGCCACCGAGCGCACGGTGTTCCTCGAACACCAGCGGCAGGGTCATCAGCGCCGGAATGTTCGGCGTGCTGTAAGGCGTGCGTGAGCGAATGTCGTTGAGCGGGAAATGCATCTCGCCCATGTCCGGGTCGATGTCCGCCAGACGCTGCGGAGCGATATACAGAAAGCCCAAGGTCAGCGGCGAGCCGATCCATTTGTGCAGGTTGTATCCGGCGAAGGCGATGCCCAGCGCTTCCAGATCGAACTCCATCTGGCCGAGGGCGTGGGCGCCGTCGAGGATGATATCGACGCCATGTTCCTTGGCCAGCGAGGCGATCGCCTGCACCGGCATCACCAGTCCGGTGCGGTGGGTGACGTGGGTCAGCGCCATCAGCTTGAGCTTTGGATGGCGAATGAACGCATCACGATAAGTTGCCAGCAGGCTGTCGAAACTGGCCGGGTGCGTGTGTTCGATCTCGATCACCTCGACCCCGCGATGGCGGCCCAGCCAGCGCATGGCGCCCTTGACCGTGTCGTATTCCAGATCACAGATCAGCACCTGATCGCCAGGCTCCAGCCGGTTGTAGTTGCGGATCAGCGACTGCAGGCCGGCGGTAGCGTTTTGAGTGAAAGCGATGCTTTGCGCGCGCACGCCGATCAGCTCGGCCAGTTGCGCGCGGATGTCGAGGCTGTCGTGCTGTTCGAAACGCTGGCGCACGTACACCGAGTTGCTGTTGTTGATCAGCTCGATGTGGCGCTGATAGTCCTCGACCACGGTGCGCGACATGCGTCCGAAGTAGCCGTTTTCCAGGTTTACGGGGCCGGGGTGGCGGTCGTAACGGTCGGCGAAGGTTTGCCAGAAGGCTTCGTCTCGGGCGCGGCGGGTGTTATCGGGCATGGTCGACTCGGATCAGGATGCGCCTCAGTGGCGCGGGGAGGGTTTGCCATGTTTGGCGCGCAGCGGTTCCAGCAGCTCCGACAGACCGTTGTGATCGATTTCCTGCATTAGCGCCAGCAGGCCGCCGAGTTCGCCGTGGGGGAAACCTTCCCGGGCGAACCAGTTCAGGTACGGGCCGGGGAGGTCGGCAATGATCCGTCCTTTGTACTTGCCGAAGGGCATTTCGCGGGTGATCAGCAACTCAAGTTTTTCAGGGTTCATCAAAGGTATCGTCTTGATTCGAAACAGTCTGGAAAATACAGGCATTCTGCATGCAGGCCAAATGACAGATCATGCAAATAACAGGCATACAGTTTTTTGTTTTATTTATAACTCATTGAAAATTAACAATTAAATTCCTTATCAAAAGCTGGCACGACCACTGCAACACTCCTTGCATCTTTCACCCACGCAAGGAATTGAAAAATGACTGACATGAATAAAGAAGCCATCTCCGTCCTCAACGACCTGATCGAAACCAGCAAGGACGGTCAGGAAGGGTTCAAGACCTGCGCTGAAGACATCAAGCACCCTGAGCTGAAAACCCTGTTCGTGAAACGCTCCGCCGACTGCGCTACCGCTGCTGCCGAATTGCAGGCGACTGTGCGTTCAATGGGTGGCGATCCGGAAACCTCCACCAGCGTCAGCGGTGACCTGCATCGTCGCTGGGTCGACGTCAAAGCGATGTTCACCGGCAAGGACGAAGAGGCAGTGCTCAACGAAGCCGAGCGCGGCGAAGACCACGCCCTGAAGGCTTATCGTGAAGCGATCGAGAAGATCAACAAGCACAACCTGGTCGGCATTCGTGATCTGGTCGAGCGTCAGTACCACGGCGTGCAACGCAATCATGATCAGGTGAAAGCGCTGCGCAATCAGGCGCGTGCCCGCTCGTAAGCGTCACCTGAAAAAAACTGTGGGAGCGAGCCTGCTCGCGATGACGGACTGATATTCAACAGTGATGTTGACTGATCTGGCCCCATCGCGAGCAGGCTCGCTCCCACTTTGTTTTTTTTGCAGAAAGATTCAGCCGATGCTGATGGCCGGCAAGGTCGGCAGGGTAACGGTCTGTTGCTTGCGTGGCGCCAGGATCTCGGCCTCGCCATCCACCACCAGCTCATCGCGCTGGTTGAACACGCGAGTGGCGATACGTACGCGGAACTTCGGCAGTTTCTCGAGGATTTCCAGGCGCACGGTCAGGGTGTCGCCGATCTTCACCGGCTTCTGGAAACTCATTTGCTGACCGATATAAATCGTGCCCGGTCCAGGCAGCTCGCACGCCACCGCCGCACTGATCAGCGCGCCGCTGAACATGCCGTGGGCGATGCGTTCCTTGAACATGCTGGCGGCGGCGAACTCGGCGTCCAGGTGCACCGGGTTGTGATCGCCGGACATCGCGGCGAACAGCTGAATGTCGCGCTCCTCGACGGTCTTGCTGTAGCTGGCGGTCTGGCCGACTTCGAGGGCTTCGTAAGGGATGTTGGTAACCTGGGTCATCGGTCTTGATTCCTGTGACGGATTAAATGAATCCACAAAAAATTATTCGCTACGGTGCGGACGGGGATGGCTCAGCGCCTGGTCGATCCAGGCCAGCACATCGGCGGTCACTTCGTCGCGGTTGGTCTCATTGAACAATTCGTGCCGCGCCTGCGGGTAGATCTTCAGTTGCAGGTTCTGGCTGCCGGCCGAGCGCAAGGCATTGGCCAGATCAGTCAGACGCTTGCCTTCACTCACCGGATCACATTCGCCGCCAATCACCAGCAGCGGCAGGCCCGGGTCGATCTGGGCGAGATTGGACGCTTTGCTGATTTGCTGCAACCCGCCGAGCAGGTCGATCCACAACTGATTGGTGCAGCGAAAGCCGCACAGCGGATCGGTGGCGTACTTGTCGACTTCGGCCGGATCGCGACTCAGCCAGTCGAACGCGGTGCGCGCCGGTTTGAATTTTTTGTTGAACGAGCCGAACGACAGCCATTCGATCAGCACGCTGCGACCCTTGGCGCCCTGGCGCAGCTTTTCGAACCGGGCGATTTGCCGGGCCGCGCGGTACAGCGCAACCGGCTGGAAATTCGAGCCGCTTAGAATCGCCCCATGCAGGCTGGCGCTGTGATGCAGCAGATAAGCCTGCGCGATGTAGCTGCCCATGCTGTGCCCGAGCAGCACGATCGGCACGCCGGGATGGCGCTGGCCGATGTGCTGGTTGAGGTTTGCCAGATCACCGACCACCTTGCACCAGCCATCGTCGTCGGCGAAATGCCCGAGCGTCCCATGATCGGCGGTTTTGCCATGGCCGCGTTGATCGGGCGCATACACACCGTAGCCTTCGGCGCAGAACGATTCGGCCAGTCGCGCATACCGGGCGCTGTGCTCGGCCATGCCGTGGGCCAGCAGAATCACCGCCTTCAGCGGCGCGTTCGGCAGCCACTGGTTGACGAAGAGGCGGCTGCGGTCACTCGCGTCCAGCCAGAAAGTGTCGTGGATCATGGCGATTCCTTTTGCGGCATGCTTTTGTTGCAGGGGATTGCAGAGATTGCATTGTATAGCGCGTCCGATCAGCCCACGCCACGGCAGGAAGATTCACACGATCAATGAGGACGTCGCCCATATTTGCCTGAATGACCATAGCTGCTAGTGTCCGTGAAGCCCCGCTTTTTGCTCTCGGCTTTTTCAGGGATAGAAAGAAATGACAGCGAAGCGGCCCCGGATCGGCTCAGGTAAAGAGGACAAGAACAATGCAACCTGATTTCTGGAATGACAAACGCCCGGCGGGCGTACCCCTGGACATCGATGCAAATGAATTCAAGTCGGTGATCGAGGTGTTCGAGCGTTCCTGCAAGAAATTCGCTGACCGCCCGGCGTTCAGCAACATGGGCGTGACCCTGACCTACGCCGAACTCGAGCGCCAGAGCGCCGCGTTCGCCGGTTACCTGCAAGCCCATACCGATCTGGCGCCGGGGGATCGCATCGCGGTGCAGATGCCCAACGTCCTGCATTATCCGATTGCCGTGTTCGGTGCCCTGCGCGCCGGGCTGATCGTGGTCAACACCAACCCGCTGTACACCGCGCGGGAGATGCGTCACCAGTTCAAGGACTCCGGTGCCCGGGCGCTGGTGTACCTGAACATGTTCGGTCAGAAGGTCCAGGAAGTGCTGCCGGACACCGACATCCAGTACCTGATCGAAGCGAAGATGGGCGACCTGATGCCCACCGCCAAGGGCTGGCTGGTCAACACCGTGGTCAGCAAAGTGAAGAAAATGGTCCCGGCGTATTCGCTGCCCCAGGCGATTTCCTTCAAGAGCGCCTTGCGCATGGGCCGAGGCTTGGGCATCAAGCCGTTGAAGGTCGGCCTGGACGACATCGCCGTGCTGCAATACACCGGCGGCACCACTGGCCTGGCCAAGGGCGCGATGCTCACCCACGGCAATCTGGTGGCGAACATGCAGCAGGTGCGCGCCTGTCTCGGCCAGTTCGGCAGCGACGGTCAACCGTTGTTGCGCGAAGGGCAGGAAGTGATGATTGCGCCGCTGCCGCTTTACCACATCTATGCCTTCACCGCGAATTGCATGTGCATGATGGTGTCCGGCAACCACAACGTCCTGATCACCAATCCGCGGGACATCGGTGGCTTCATCAAGGAGCTGAAGAACTGGAAGTTCTCGGCACTGCTGGGGCTCAACACCCTGTTCGTCGCGCTGATGGATCATCCGGACTTCAAGACCCTGGATTTCTCCACGCTCAAGCTCACCAACTCCGGCGGCACCGCGCTGGTCAAGGCCACCGCCGAGCGCTGGGAGCAGCTCACCGGTTGTCGCATCACCGAAGGTTACGGCCTGACCGAAACCTCGCCGGTAGCCTGCACCAACCCGTACGGCGAGCTGTCACGGATCGGCACGGTCGGCCTGCCGGTGCCGGGCACCCGGTTGAAAGTCATCAATGACGACGGTGTAGAGCAACCTTTGGGTGAGCGCGGCGAACTGTGCATCAAGGGCCCGCAGATCATGAAGGGCTACTGGCAGAAACCCGAGGCCACCGCCGAAGTGCTGGATGCCGAGGGCTGGTTCAAATCCGGCGACATTGCGGTGATCGACCCGGATGGCTTCGTGCGCATCGTCGACCGCAAGAAAGACATGATCATCGTCTCCGGTTTCAACGTGTACCCGAACGAAATCGAAGACGTGGTGATGGCTCATCCGAAAGTCGCCAACTGTGCCGTGATCGGTGTGCCGGACGAGCGTTCCGGGGAAGCGGTGAAGCTGTTTGTGGTGGCGCGGGAAACCGGGGTCAGCCTGGAAGAGCTGAAGGCCTACTGCAAAGAAAATTTCACCGCGTACAAGGTGCCGAAACACATCGTGCTGCGTGAGTCGCTGCCGATGACGCCTGTCGGGAAGATCCTGCGGCGGGAGCTGCGCGATATCGCCTGATCGGTGAATGGCCGCGCTTCGCGCGTTCGCGGGCAAGCCCGCTCCCACAAGGACGACAAAGTTCCCTGTGGGAGCGGGCTTGCCCGCGATGCTTTTAGGCGTACGACCCCGAAATTCGGGACTTTCAGGGTGTTATAGGATTTTTGCTCTAAAATGACTGCCAATGGTTCTTGAGTCATTAAAATGACCATGCGGGCCACTTTTGGCTCTGGTCGACCCTTGGCAAAGCTGCTACTCTCGGCGCGCTTTGTGACTTCTCGGCCTGATAAAAAGCCAGATTCACCAATACAAAACAAACACCAATAATAATCGCATCAAATGCGGTGCTGAATTCGCGTTGCTGAGGAGTGGGCTTCCATGATCGAAGACTTTTGGAAGGATAAGTACCCCGCTGGAATTGCTGCCGACATCAATCCAGACGAGTACCCGAATATTCAGGCAGTGTTGAAGCAATCCTGCCAACGCTTCGCCGACAAACCGGCGTTCAGCAACCTGGGCAAGACCATCACCTACGGTGAACTGTACGAATTGTCCGGTGCGTTTGCCGCTTATCTGCAACAGCATACCGATTTGCAGCCCGGTGATCGAATCGCCGTGCAACTGCCCAACGTGTTGCAGTACCCGGTCGCCGTCTTCGGTGCCATCCGTGCCGGGCTGATCGTGGTCAATACCAACCCGCTGTACACCGCGCGGGAAATGGAGCACCAGTTCAATGACTCCGGTGCCAAGGCGCTGGTGTGCCTGGCGAACATGGCGCACCTGGCCGAAGCCGTGGTGCCGAAAACCGGCGTCAAACACGTCATCGTCACTGAAGTCGCCGACCTGCTGCCGCCGCTCAAGCGTCTGCTGATCAACAGCGTCATCAAGTACGTGAAGAAAATGGTTCCGGCCTATCACCTGCCAAAAGCCGTCAAGTTCAACGACGTGCTGAGCAAGGGCCAGGGCCAGCCGGTCGCCGAAGCCAACCCGAACAGCGGCGACGTCGCCGTGCTGCAATACACCGGCGGCACCACCGGCGTGGCCAAGGGCGCGATGCTCACCCATCGCAACCTCGTCGCCAACATGCTGCAGTGCAAGGCGCTGATGGGCTCCAACCTCAATGAAGGTTGCGAGATCCTGATCACTCCGCTGCCGCTGTACCACATCTATGCGTTCACTTTTCATTGCATGGCGATGATGCTGATCGGCAACCACAACATCCTGATCAGCAACCCGCGCGACCTGCCGGCGATGGTCAAGGAACTGTCGAAGTGGAAGTTCAGCGGTTTCGTCGGCCTCAACACGCTGTTCGTGGCCCTGTGCAACAACGAAGGTTTCCGCAAGCTGGATTTCTCGGCGCTGAAAGTCACCCTGTCCGGCGGCATGGCCCTGCAACTGGCCGCTGCCGAGCGCTGGAAGGCGGTCACCGGTTGCCCGATCTGCGAAGGCTACGGCATGACCGAAACCAGCCCGGTGGCGACGGTCAACCCGATCCAGAACATCCAGATCGGCACCATCGGCATTCCGGTGCCGTCGACCCTGTGCAAAGTCATCGACGACGCCGGTGTCGAGCAGCCGCTGGGCGAAATCGGCGAGCTGTGCGTCAAGGGGCCGCAAGTGATGAAGGGCTACTGGCAGCGTCAGGAAGCCACCGACGAGATGCTCGACAGCGAAGGCTGGCTGAAAACCGGTGACATCGCGGTGATCCAGCCGGACGGCTACATGCGCATTGTCGATCGCAAGAAAGACATGATCCTGGTTTCCGGTTTCAACGTGTACCCGAACGAGCTGGAAGACGTGCTGGCGACCCTGCCGGGCGTGTTGCAGTGTGCAGCCATCGGTATTCCGGACGAGAAATCGGGCGAGGCGATCAAGATCTTCATCGTCGCCAAGCCAGGCGTCACGCTGACCAAGGAAACGGTGATGGAGCACATGCGCGCCAACGTCACCGGCTACAAAGTGCCGCGTTCGGTGGAGTTCCGCGATGCATTGCCGACCACCAACGTCGGCAAGATCCTGCGCCGCGAACTGCGCGACGAAGAGCTGAAGAAGATCAAGGCCAAGAGCGCCGCCTAAAACCAAAAAGCCCCGCAGATGCGGGGCTTTTTGTTGAAGCAGGAATCGCTTACTGGCGGAACGGCGCAAAGTTCACATTGGTCCCCGCCGGGCGCATGTCCTGCAGGTACGAGTCCTTGTCGGCGCTCAGTTCCAGGCTCAGGGCTGCCTTGCGTTTGCCTTCGTTGCGGATCACCAGACCTTCGAGTTTCTCGCGCAGAAACACGGTCGGCACTTTCAGGTGCAGCAGTTCGTCAGTGGCCGGGGTGTGCATCAACAGGTGAATCCACTCGTACTGACCGATGGCCAGACGCGACACCGGCAAGTCGAACCACCAGATGTTGCGGTTGCGGTTCAGTTCGGCGAAGTGGCAGTTGTTGGTGCCGAGCACGGCACCGCCCAGTTCCTGGTTGCGACGGGCGATGGCCTGCTTTTTATCGAGTTTCATAACATTCCTGCGGGATCGGTTCTGCGGCGCTTGGCGCCCTTATGGTGGGCATTCTCGGGGGTACGCTCGCAAACATAAAGCGCAACCTGCACGCCGCGACGAAATGAAGCCCTGAAAATAAATGAAACTTGGCGCAAACCGGGTCAGTCAATCATTACGTACTGACTTTTCCCCTTCAATGCACCAAGGAGAAACACCATGAGTAGCACAGGCGATAAAGTAAAAGGCATGGCCAACGAAGCGGTCGGCAACATCAAGCAAGGTGTCGGTAAAGCCACCGACAACACCAAGCTGCAAGCCGAAGGCAAACTGCAAGAGAAGAAAGGCGAGGCCCAGCAAGCGGTGGGCAAAGCCAAGGACGCGATCAAGAAAGGCGTCGACAAGGCTTGATCCAGCCTTGAACGAAACACCGAAGCGGCCATCCAAGGATGGCCGTTTTTGTGTGTCGTTCACATGCAGTCACGGATCACAGTGTTTCAGAGTCGCCAAGTAGGCTACTTTGATGAGAGAAAACGGCCCCTGAGTCGCCACGACTTCAACCTGTTTTGCGGCGAAAGGAGACGCGAATGATTTTCCCCGACATGAAAGGCCTGCCCCTGCACCGGGTCATCGTGCGTACTGTCACCGAGTTCATGGAAGACGAGATGTCGACCTATGCCTCGGCACTGGCCTACCAGATGCTGTTCTCGCTGTTCCCGTTCATTCTGTTCCTGATCGCCCTGATCGGTTTCCTGCATCTGCCGGACTTCTTCTCCTGGCTGCGCCTGCAATCGGAGCTGGTGTTGCCGCCTCAGGCGCTGGAGCAGGTCAACCCGGTGATAGACCAGTTGCAACAGTCCAAGGGCGGTCTGCTTTCCGTGGGTATCGTCATCGCCCTGTACACCGCTTCCGCCGGCGTGCGCCTGATGATGAGCGCGATGAACGCCGCCTACGACGTGGTCGAGGGCCGGCCGATCTGGAAGCGCTTCCCGCTGTCGATTTTCTACACCGTCGGCATCGCCGGCATGTTGCTGGCCGCCGCCGCGTTGATGGTACTTGGACCGCAGGTGATGGGCTGGATCGCCGGTCAGTTCGGGCTGGAAGATTTCATCGTCACGGTGTGGACCATCGCCCGTTGGCCGGTGATCGTGATCCTGATGATGGTCGCCGTCGCGTTGATCTACTACGTGATGCCCGACGTCAAACAGGAATTCCGTTTCATCACCCCGGGCTCGGTGCTGGCGGTGGTGGTGTGGATCGTCGCGTCCCTGGGGTTCGCGTTCTACGTCAAGACGTTCGCCAACTACAACGCCATGTATGGCAGCATCGGTGCGATCATCGTGTTGCTGCTGTATTTCTACATTTCCGCCGCGGTGCTGTTGCTGGGGGCGGAGATGAATGCGGTGATCGAACACATGTCCAGCGAGGGCAAGGACCCGGGCGAGAAAGTCCCCGGCGAACTCGATGAGCATCCCAAACAACACGTTTCCGGCCTGGGGCGCGATCAGTCGCTCAAGCCGAACACTGACGAAGCCTGACCATGATCCGTGAAATCCTGAAGATGGGCGACGAGCGCCTGCTGCGCATAGCCCCGCCGGTGCCCGCTGAGATGCTCGACAGCCCGGAGCTGTGGCAACTGATCGACGACATGTTCCAGACCATGGAAAGCGTCGGCGGTGTCGGCCTGGCCGCGCCGCAGATCGGCGTCGACCTGCAACTGGTGATCTTCGGCTTCGAGCACAGCGAGCGTTACCCGGACGCCGAAGCCGTGCCGCAGACGATCCTGATCAATCCGCTGATCACGCCGCTCAGTCCGCTGATGGAAGAGGGCTTCGAAGGATGCCTGTCAGTGCCCGGCCTGCGAGGAGCGGTGGATCGTTATCAGCAGATCCGCTACGAAGGTGTCGACCCGAAAGGGCAGCCGATCGTGCGTGTGGCTTCGGGGTTCCATGCAAGGGTGGTACAGCATGAGTGCGATCACCTGATCGGGCGGCTGTACCCGTCGCGCATCACCGATTTCAGCAAGTTCGGTTTTACCGAAGTGATGTTCCCGGATCTCGATCCCAACGCTGACGATTGATCTTCCGAACACCGCCAATCTTTGTGGGGGCGGGCTTGCTCGCGAAGGCGTTGTGTCAGTCGCTGCATCTGTTGACTGACTCGCCGCCTTCGCGAGCAAGCCCGCTCCCACATTTGATCTTTATGGCGCAAGCTCCATGGCAATCATCGGCTTGCTCCGCGCATAACGGCTCAAGCGCTCGGCCATCGCCTGGGGCAGGGCGGGGTCGAAGGTGAAGCCGCGTCGCTCGTAGAAACCGCGCAAGTCCGGGTGGCAGAACAGCCACACCGGCGCCTCCACATCCTTTACTGCCGCCGCGATCAATTGCGCGGCAATGCCTTGTTCGCGACAGGCCGGATCAACGAACAACCCGGTCAGCCAGTGCCCGCCGAACACCGGCCGCAGGCACAGCGCAGCCACGATCTCCTCGCGCCGCGCCACCCACAATTGCGCCTCGCGCACCGCTTTCATCGACGATTGATGCTGGCGGTAGAACTTGTTCATCAAAGGCCAGGATAGGTCGTCGAGCTGGCTGTAGCGGGTGTCGGTCATGAATCGGACTGCCGGTGCAAAAGTCGCGGATTATAAAACAACGGACTCGCCGGGATAGGTGTATACCTGATCTCACATCCCCTTCAGAGGAGTACGCGTCATGTCCAAAGGTATGGATGCGAAGAAAGCTGCGAAGAAGAAACCGGCCAAGACCGCCATCGAGAAGCGCCACGAGAAAAGGGCGAAGAAAGTCGATATTTTTGGCCATTGATACCGTTCCACGGGAGCCCGCTTTTCGGGCTCCTTTCTTCTCTGCAAAAAATAATCTGCAAGATTTCCCGCTGGTGTTGCACAGAACGATCAGACCTTCGTTCCGAGCCACGCCATGCCCCACTATTTCGACGATGCCCATCGCCAACAGATCGAAACCCTACGCCAACGCTTCACCGCCCGTACCGACTGGCCGACCTGGCTGCTGCTGATTGGCGTGTACGGCGGTTGGTTCGCGATTGTTCTGGGCAGCGAACGGCTCGGCCTCTGGTGGAGCACGTTGCTGCTGATTCCGTTGCTGGTGCTGTGGCTGTCAGTGCAGCACGAATTGCTCCATGGCCATCCGACGCGCTGGACCTGGGTGAACAAAGTCCTCGGCTACGCGCCGTTCGCCGTGTGGTATCCGTACACGCTCTATCGCGACAGTCATCTGCAGCACCATCGCGATGAAGACCTGACGATCCCCGGCGTCGACCCCGAAAGCCGCTACCTGAGCGCCAAGCGCTGGCAGGGCAGTTCGCTGTTCGAACGCGGCCTGCATTGGCTGAACAAGACCATGCTCGGCCGATTCATCCTCGGCGCACCGCTGGCCTTGCTGGCGCTGGCCGATGAAGAACTGCGACGCCTGAAAAGCGGCGAGCGCCAGGCCTGGCTGATGTGGCTGACCCACGGTGCCCTGACTGTGCTGATGCTGGTGTTCATCGCCCGCTACAGCGTATTGCCGGTCTGGCATTACCTGCTGCTGATCAGCATCCCCGCGCTGTCGATCGCGATGGTCCGCTCTTACTATGAACACCGGCCGCACACACAACCGGAGCAACGCACCGTGCTCAACGAGGCCGGATGGCCGTGGCGCTGGCTGTTCCTGAACCTGAATTTCCATCTGGTGCACCACGATTTGCCGAAGCTGGCGTGGTATGACTTGCCCAATGCCTACCGCATGCGGCGGGAGCAATGGATCGAACGCAGCGGAGGATTTCTGGTGCAGGGTTATGGGCAATTGTGGCGCCGGCACGGCCTCAAGCCAATCGACAGTCCGCAGCACCCATTCATTTGAGGTCACCATGTCGTCAGGTTACGCAGAGCTGTTGATGTACATCGCCCCTGAGCCGATCCGCGCGGCGAACGAACAGTGGCTGGCGAGGATTCTCGATCACCTGGGCCATTCGCGGCTCAGTGCCGAAGGCTTGTCGTTGCCCGAACTCTGGCTGTCGCCGCAATTGCTGCTGACCCAGACCTGCGGCTATCCGCTGATGACCGCGTTGCGCGGGCAGGTCAGGCTTGTCGGCCGTCCGCGCTACGAATTACCGGACGCCACGACCGGCAATCATTGCAGCCTGATCCTTGCCCGCGCCGATGATCCGCGCCGCAGTCTGGCGGAGTTCTTCGACAGTCGCGGGGTGATCAACAGCGAGGACTCCAACAGCGGCATGAACCTGTTGCGCCAGCGCTTGGCGCCATTGCAGCGGGACGGGCGGTTTTTCGCTTCGGTCGGCCTCAGTGGCGGTCACCGCGAGAGCCTGCGCTGGTTGCGCGAAGACCTTGCCGATCTGGCGGCCATCGACAGCGTGACCTTTGCCTACCTGGCGCAACACGTCGCTGAAGAGGTCAGTGGGTTGCGGGTGGTGGCGCGCAGTGCGTTCAGCCCGACCTTGCCCTTCATCACCGCTGCCAGCACGACGGACCGGCAGATCGAGCAACTGCGCCGGGCCATGAACCGCAGCCTGCAAGACTTGCCGGATGTGGCCCGCACCCTTGGCCTGGCCGAAGTCCTGCCGGCCAGCGAAAGCGATTACCAAGTCCTGCTGGAGTACCAGCGCGAGGCCGAAGAACTGGGTTATGGCCGCTTGCGCTAGCGGTCGCGATTAATTCATTAATGGAATATAAAAATTCTTTTTAAGTATTTTTAACGCATAAGGCACCTTGCTAGGATCGCGCCACCGGACGACCGGACATTCAGCGACCCTTGACCAAGGAGCCCCCATGTCCGGCGCCGACGCATCCCATCGCAATCATGTGAACACGTTGTTTCGCGACCATTACCAGTGGTTGTGCACACGCCTGCGTCGGCAATCGAACGATGCAGCCAGTGCCGAAGACATCGCCGCCGAAACCTTCGCGCAACTGCTCGAAGCACCAGGCCTGACCGCCATCCGCGAACCCCGCGCCTTGCTTACCACCATCGCCCAGCGCCTGCTTTACGAGCGCTGGCGGCGGGGCGATCTGGAGCGTCGGCATCTGCATCAACTGCAACAGAGTGACCTCGATCACGCGCCGTCTCCCGAAGATCTGGCCGATCTGTCGCAAAGCCTCAAACATCTGGACCGGACGCTCCAGCGCCTGCCGGGCAAGGTGCGCTCGACCTTTCTGCTGGCGCGCATCGATGGCCTGACCTACCCGCAAATCGCCGTCGAGCTGGGTATCTCCCAGCGTTCGGTGAGCATGTACATGACCCGTTCCCAAGCCCTGTGCAACCGCCACAGCGCCAACCAAACCCTGATTTCCTCCCAGAACAAGAGGTCCGCATGAGATCGATCAAAACCCTGCTCGGCAGTTCGCTGCTGGCCCTGACCCTGACGGCAGGCCATGTTGTCGCTGCGGAAACGAAAGCGCCAATTCACTTCGGTGACATCACCTGGGAAAGCGGCAGTTTCATCACCGAAGTGCTGCGCCTGATCGTCGAAAAAGGCTACGGCTACCCGACCGACACGCTCCCGGGCAGCACCGTCAGCCTCGAAGCGGCGCTGGCGAAAAACGACATTCAAGTGATCGGCGAAGAATGGGCCGGGCGCAGCCCTGCGTGGGTCAAGGCTGCGGCCGAAGGCAAGGTGTTCGGCCTCGGCGACATGGTGAAGGGCGCCACTGAAGGCTGGTGGGTGCCGGAATTCGTGATCAAGGGCGACGCCGAGCGCGGGATCAAACCGCTGGCACCGGAGCTGAAATCCGTGGCCGACCTGCCGCGCTACAAGGATGTATTCAAAGATCCAGAAGACCCGAGTCGCGGGCGTTTCCTCAATAGCCCGACCGGCTGGACCTCGGAGATCGTCAACAGTCAGAAGCTCAAGGCCTATGCGCTGAACGACAGCTTCGTCAATTTCCGCACCGGCTCCGGTGCGGCGCTGGATGCCGAGGTGGCGTCGTCGATCAAGCGCGGCAAGCCGGTGCTGTTCTACTACTGGTCGCCGACGCCGTTGCTCGGTCGCTTCAAACTGGTGAAGCTGGAGGAGCCGCCGTTCGACGCCGAAGCCTGGAAAACCCTGGCCGACGCCAACAACCCCAACCCGAAAGGCACCCGCTCGATGCCGGCGAGCCTGGCGATTGGCGTCTCGGCGCCGTTCAAGGCGCAGTACCCGGAACTGGTGACGTTCTTTGAGAAAGTCGATTTGCCGATCGATCTGCTGAACCAGACCCTGGCCGGGATGAGCGAGAAGCGCCAGCAGCCACGTCAGGTGGCCGAAGCATTTCTGCGCGATCAACCACAAGTCTGGAAACCATGGGTACCGGGTGAAGTGGCGAATAAAGTCAGCGGAAGTCTGTAGTTCTTTTCCGATTATTGTGTCGTTTCAAAAGTTGCCATTGCGAGTCGGTCGCAATGGCAACAAACATCCCGCCCGCTGAACCGATTCTTGTCCGTTTTTTGTCCTTAATCCCCGTGGTACTGGCCGACTAGTGGCCTTGCGCAAGGCTTTGCGCTGTCTATGCTCACCTGTAACTAACTATGTCGACCGCCATCCAAAGCGCCTCGACGGCAATCGGTTAGCCGAGAACAAAGCTGCCAGAGTGCGCAATCCAAGGCACCGACACTTAACCGGCAAGGAGCATGTTTTTTAAATGGAAGTTCTTCTACACGTTAGGAATGGCCCGTTCGCGGGCTATCAAGAGAAGGATGTCTTGATTAGAGCGTCGCTGCATGGACTCTTTGATTAATCATCGTTTATCACCTGACAACTTCCTCCCGTGGAGGAATGCGTGTGCCTGTTCTGTGGAACGTAGTGGTGGATTCTGAAAGACCTGAACTTTCATCAAATCAAAAGACCGCGCTCAAGGTGATAGAGACATGTTCAACCTACATCACAAGGCTGACCTGCAGGAAATCGAACGCTTCAGCTGTGCCCTGACCGAAGCCAATGCCAAGCTGGAGGCGATCAGCCGCTCGATGGCAATGATCGAATTCACCCCCGACGGCATCGTGCTGGATGCCAATGACAACTTCTGCAAGACCATGGGCTACAGCGCCGAGGAAGTACGGGGCAAACATCACCGGATCTTCTGTGAGGAAGAGTTCTATCGCAGCGAGGAATACGCCAAGTTGTGGCGTGACCTGGCCCGAGGCGAACCGCTCAGCGGGACCTTCCTGCGCCTGAACAAGCGTGGCCAGGAGATCTGGCTGGAAGCGAGTTACATGCCGGTGTACGGCCCGGACAAACAGGTTCGAAGTGTGATCAAAGTGGCGTCGGACATTACCGCGCGAGTGAACAAGGAAAAAGAAGAGGAAAGCATGCTCGCCGCCATCAGCCGTTCGATGGCGGTGATCGAGTTCACCCCGGAAGGCAATGTGATCTCGGCCAACGACAACTTCCTCAAGACCATGCAGTACTCGCTCAACGAAATCGTCGGTCATCACCACAGTCTGTTCTGTCACCGTGCCGAAGCCGAGTCGGCGCAGTACAAGGCGTTCTGGGCTTCGCTCAATCGCGGCGAATATCACTCGCACCGCTTCGAACGCAAGAACAAGTCCGGACAAACCGTTTACCTCGAAGCCTCGTACAACCCGTTGTTCGACGCCAAGGGCCGCTTGTACAAAGTGGTGAAGTTCGCCAGCGACATCACCCACCAGATGACGACCTTGCAGACCGCTGCGGAATCGGCCCACAGCACCTCGGTACAAAACGACGCCTGCGCGCAAAAAGGCTCACAGGTCGTGCAGCAAACGGTGCAGATCATTCAGGACATTTCCCGCGACCTCAACGAAGCGGCGCTGAGCATCGATGCGGTGAGCAAGCAGTCGGACATCATCGGCACCATCGTCCAGACCATTCGCGGAATTGCCGACCAGACCAACCTGCTGGCACTCAACGCGGCCATCGAAGCGGCGCGGGCCGGCGAGCACGGACGTGGTTTTGCGGTGGTGGCGGATGAGGTGCGCAGCCTCGCGGCGCGGACCAGTCAGGCGACCCTTGAGATTGTCGATGTGGTGCGCAAGAACCACGAGTTGTCACTGAGTGCGGTGTCGAGCATGCAGTCGAGCCTGAGCCGCACCGGGCTTGGAGTGGAACTGGCGAACGAGGCGGGGGACGCGATCCGCGAGATCCAGCAGGGCTCGCGGCATGTGGTGGATGCGATCAGCCAGTTCAACGAGACGTTGCAGTTGAACTGACGGTTTCACGGCTGAAAAAAAAGGATCCCCGCAGGGATCCTTTTTTCATTGCGCCGTTCGTTAGAGCGAAGCGAGGAACTTGTCAGCCGACTGGTCGCTGAGCTTCACCGAATTGGCGTCCTGCTTGTTCTGCTTCTCGGCTTCGGCCAGTTTCATCTTGTCCTGCAGGCGATCGGCGATCTCTTTGCCGATGGCCAGTTGTTTCTCCGGCGGCATGGCTTTGATGTCGTCCTCGGTCAGACCCATCTCCTTCAGGATACTGTCGCGCAGGCGCTGTTCCGGCGACTTGCTCATGTAGTCCTTGAATTCGTCCGTGGCGGAGGTGCCGGCGGTTTTGGTCTGCGAAGCGTCAGAGGTCTGCAGGCCGACGCGGGTCTTGGCGAACGCCTCATCGACGTTGTCGCTGATGCGCGTGGCTTCGCTGACTTGCTGGGTGGCGAGTTGCGTGGCCGAGGTTTGCACCTGATTGGTGGCGTCGGTGGTTTGCGCCTGCGCCTGGTTTTGCAGGGTTTGCAGCATGGCGCCGTGGAGCCCGCCTTGCAGACCGGCCGCTGCCGTGGCGGTTGCATCGTCATTCAGCTGCTTGGGCAGGTGGATGATTTGCTGTTGTTTTGCACTGACCAACATGATGAAAGAACCTGTAGGTAATGACTGTCAGTCTTTGGCAGCAAATACCGTGCCTATCCAATAAATCCCTTTATTTCAATGAGTTGTGTTTCTCGTGGACAGGCTAAGCGGTCATCCCTTGCCGGAGGGTGGCAGAAGATGACCGTTGTCCGTCAGCGATGGGCGATGTTTTCCAGCGCCAGGTTGCGGGTGCGGGGGCCGAAATAACCGATGGTCAGTATCACGATCAGCATGCTGGCAACGATGAACGCCAATACGCCCGGTGTGCCGAAGTGATCGAGGAACAGACCGATCAACAGGCTGCTGAACACCGTCGACAAGCGACTGAACGAATAGCAGAACCCCACCGCCCGGGCGCGGATGTTGGTGGGGAACAGTTCGCTCTGATAGGAGTGATAACTGAAGCTCAGCCAGGCGTTGCAGAAGGTGATCATCACGCCGCAGAAGATCAGGCCGAAGGCGTTGGTCTGCAACGCAAACAAGGTGCCGAAGGTCATGGCGCCAAGGGCCGAGCCGACGATCTGCCATTTGTTCTCGAAGCGGTTGGCGAATTTCACGAACAGCAGCGGCCCGAGCGGGTAGGCGAGAGTGATGATGAACGCGTACATCAAGCTGTGAGTGACGCTGACGCCCTGACCGGAAAGCAACGCCGGCAGCCAGTTGCCGAAACCGAAGAAGCCGATGGCCTGGAAGATGTGGAAGACGATCAGCATCAGCGCGCGGCGGCGGTACGGCGGTTGCCAGATATCGGCAAAGCGACCCTTGCCTTCGATGTCCACTGCCACCGGTTCCGGCGCGTCCAGTGGTTTACGATGATCTTTCTCGCAGCGTGCCTCGATGCCATCGAGAATCCGGTTCGCTTCATCGAAACGGCCATGCTGGGCCAGCCAGCGCGGCGACTCCGGCAGGCGTTTGCGCAGCCACCAGATGAAAAGTGCAAACACCGCACTTGCCAACACCACCCAGCGCCAGCCGGACACCCCGAACGGTGCCTGCGGTACCAGCCACCAGGACATCAGCGCCACCGCCGGTACCGACAGAAACTGCACAAAAAACGCGAAGGCAAACGCCGAACTGCGCATGCGTTTTGGCACCAGTTCCGAGAGGTAGGCGTCGATGGTCACCAGCTCGATGCCGAGGCCGATGCCCACCAGAAAACGCATGCAGATGATTCCCAGCGCCGAACTCTGCACGCCCATCAGCACCGTGGCCACGGTGTACCAGACCAGCGCGAAGGTGAAGATCGCCCGTCGCCCGAAGCGATCCGCCAAAGGGCTGAGCAAGCTGGCACCGAGAAACAGGCCGAGAAACGTCGCCGAGGCGAACGCGGCCTGATCGGAGAAACCGAACACGCCCTGATTGCCGGTAGAGAAGATGCCGTCACGAATCAGGCCCGGGCTGATATAGGCGGTCTGGAACAGGTCGTAGAGTTCGAAGAAACCACCAATCGACAGCAGCGCCACCAGCCGCCAGATCGTGGCGACTGCCGGGAGGCGGTCGATGCGAGCGGAAATCTGTGCGGCGCGTATCGGGTCGATGCCGTCGCGTTGCGCGGCGGCGGGGGCGTGTGCAGTCATGGGCCGATCCATTTTTTTTATGATGGAAAAGCTTAGCCTGCTATCGGAAATCAAGGATTACTTATATCGGCGGCTTAGGCAGGAAAACCGCCGATTTCTTGCAATATCCGCTCACCAATAAGTGATTCATGCTGCGGGTGCCGGATCCGGCAGCGCCGAGGCCGGCAAACCGAACACCTTATCGAACAGCCAGTTGAAGGCGAAGGTGTAGCAGGGGATGAACACGATCAGCGCCAGATCCAGCAGAAAGGCCTGCACCAGACTGATATCCATCCACCAGGCGATCAGCGGAATCAGGAACACGATCAGTGTCAGTTGAAAGCCGACGGCGTGAGCGATGCGCCGTTTGACTGTGCGAGTGCGCGAGACCTGACGGCTTTCCCAGCGCTCGAACAGCGAGGTGTAGATGAAGTTCCAGGTTACGGCGATGGTGGTGATGATCACCGCCAGCGGGCCGGTGCTGCCGGGCGAAGTGCCGGACAACAGGGCCAGGCCGAGGGCCGAGAAGGTCATGCCGATCACTTCATAGAGCGACACGTAGACCAGTTTGCGTTTGACGCCTTGCATGGGGAATTGCCTCTTTCTTGCGACTTGTGGCCAACGGGGCTGGCGAAGGCGACGAAAGATAGCTTCAATAGCGATGATAGAAAAAGTCAGAAGATTTCAGTTTTATTGATAGGTAAAAGATGTGAATTTCAACAGCGAAAGCATCGAGCTGTTTCTCGCCGTGATCGAGCGCGGCTCGTTTTCCGCGGCTGCCAGGGCGTTGGGCAAAGTCCCGTCAGCGGTAAGCATGGCCATCGGCAATCTGGAGGCCGAACTCGGTTATTCGCTGTTCGACCGCAGTCACCGCGAACCGCAACCCACGGCCATGGCGCTTTCGCTGGTGCCCCATGCGCGACTGATCGCCGATCAGCTCAAGCAATTGCAGGTGCATGCGGTGCAGCTGTCGTTGGGGCTGGAGAGCAAGTTGTCGATCGGCGTGGCGACGGATATCGATCGCCGACGGTTACTGGCGGCCATCAAGGAAATCAGTGAGCGCCATCCGCTGCTCGACATCGAAGTACTCACCGCGCCGCAGGATGACGTGCTGGCGCTGCTTCACAGTGGCCGGGTCAGCGTGTGCCTGGCGTTCGCCGGGTTGAGCGTGAACGTGCTGGAGCGCTTTCAGTTTGTCGGCAGTGAACGGATGATCGCCACGCTGGCAGCGGACAGTCCGCTGTTGCAGGGGCAAGATCTGTTTCTCGAGGATCTGGTGCATGTGCGGCAGATCGTGGTCGGCAGCCGCGATTTGCCGATCAGCGAAACCCGGCCGCTGGTGGCCGAATCCCACTGGCGCACCGACAGCCTGGAGACGGCGCTGGAGATGGTCGAGGCGGGGTTGGGTTGGGGCAATTTTCCGTTGTCGGTGGTGCAGCCGTGGCTCGATAGCGGACGATTGAAACGGTTGAATTTCCGCAACATCGAAAACGGTCTGGTACTGCCGGTGCACGCGGTGTGGCTCAAGAGCCAGCCATTGCAGAAGGGCGCGCTGGCTCTTGTGGAGTTGCTGGGCGGTTGAGTCAGGTGCTTTCGCGGATCTTCAATTCGAAGCCCATGTCCTCCACCGGCCGCGCCACGCTGTTGCCGGCCATCAAGGTCAGCATCTGCTCCGCCGCACGCCGGCCGATGGCTTCGCGCGGGGTGTTGATGCTGCTCAGGCGCGGCACCATGTGTTCCGACATCGGCAGGTCATTGAAGCCGAGGATCGCCACTTGCTCGGGGATCCTGATGCCGTTGCGCAGCGCCTCGAGCAGGGCGCCCTGAGCCAGGTCGTCGTTGCCGAAGAAGATCGCATCGACGTCCGGATGCGCCGCCAGCAGTTGCAGGAACAACTCGCCGCCCAGACCCACGGAGGATGAACGCGGGGTCAGCACTTCCAGATCCGGGTCGTAGCGACCGGCCTTCTGCAGTGCTTTACGAAAGCCTTCACCGCGCAACAGGGTGCGCTGGTCGAGCTGCGCGCCGATGTACGCCAGACGCTTGCGGCCACGGGACAGCAAATGTTCGGCGGCGGTTTCCCCGGCGCTGAGCTGGGAGAAGCCGACGCAATTCACGCCAGCGGCGCTGTCCAGCTCCATCATGTACACGCAGGGAATGTTGCTGGCCTCGATCATCCGCCGCGAGGTTTCGGTGCGGTCGAAGCCGGTCAACAGAAGGCCGCGTGGCTGATAGGCCATGTAGTTGCGCAGCAGGTTTTCTTCTTCATCGCGGGAGTAGTGGAAGTTGCCGATCAGCACTTCGAAGCCCTTGGGCGTGAGCACCCGATGAATGGCTTCCAGGGTATCGATGAACAACAGGTTGGCCAGCGAAGGCACCAGCACCACCACCGAATGGCTCTGGGCCGAGGCCAGGGCGCGGGCGGCGGGGTTGACCACGTAGTTGAGTTCCAGCGCGGCTTTCTGGACTTTTTCCACCAGTTCGGTGGCGACGGTGCTGACCCCGCGCAGGGCGCGGGAGGCGGTAATCGGGCTGACGCCAGCCAACCGGGCAACTTCATTGAGGGTGGGACGGCCGGTGGTGCGGGTGTTTTTATCGTTTTTAGGGGTGGTCATCGGGCGGCTTGCCAAACAAAAATCAAGGCACTAAGGTAGCGCTGTCCTTATGCAGCTGCAAATGCGTGAGCGAGGTCCTGCCTGATCCTCGCTTTTTGGCGTTGGGACAAAACCTGCTGCAACCCAAAAAAACGACAAGAAGGCGTCGGCAACTTCTGCCTGTGCACTAGAGTCATAGCTAGCAAAGGTAGCGCTGTCTGCGCGCTGAGGTGTTACATGAATCATCCCATCACCGCCCTGGTCATCATGGGCGTTGCCGGTTGCGGCAAGACGTGCGTCAGCGAGGCCCTGTGCCAATTGAGCGGCGCCACTGCCATTGAAGGCGATACTTTCCATCCGGCCGCGAACATCGAAAAGATGAGCGCGGGGATCCCCCTGAACGACGAAGACCGTGCCGGCTGGCTCGACAGCCTGTGCGATGAGCTGCGTCGTGTTGACGCGCTGGGCGAACGCCCGGTGCTGACTTGCTCGGCCCTCAAACACATTTACCGCGAACGTCTGCGCAGCGCCTTGCCGGGCCTGGGCTTCGTGTTCCTCGAATTGACGCCGGAAGTCGCCGCCGACCGCGTGTCCCATCGCCCGGGCCACTTCATGCCGGCGACGCTGATCGAAAGCCAGTTCGCCACCCTCGAATCGCCGGTAGGCGAGCCGTTGACCCTGGCCCTGAACGCTTCGATCCACAGCGTTGAAGAACTCGCGTCGCAAGCCCACGTCTGGTGGCAGGCCCATGGCCTGAAACAGGCGGTATGAGTGTGATTGTGAAGACAGCGCTGTCCTTTCGACTTCTGATTAACCCGCTTTAATAACAACAACAAACCAGGAGAGACCCCCAATGTTTGGCATGTCCCATGACGCCTACCTGCTGCTTGATGCAGTAGTCACGGTGATCGGGCTTATCGTCCTGATCACCAAGTTCAAGATTCACCCCTTCATTGCCCTGACCATTGCCGCCGCGTTCCTCGGCCTGACGTCCGGCATGCCGATCGGCACCATCATCAAGGCGTTCCAGGACGGCTTCGGTGGCGTGCTCGGTTTCGTCGGCATCATCCTTGCGCTGGGCACCATGCTCGGCAAGATGATGGCCGAATCCGGCGGTGCCGATCAGATCGCCCAGACCCTGATCCGCGCGTTCGGCAAAGAGCGCGTGCAGTGGGCGATGATGTTCGCCGCGTTCCTGGTGGGCATTCCGCTGTTCTTCGAAATCGGCTTCGTGCTGCTGATTCCGCTGGTGTTCATCGTTGCTCGCCGCACCGGCGTGTCGATCATCAAGATCGGTATCCCGCTGCTCGCCGGCCTGTCCGCCGTGCACGGCCTGGTGCCACCGCACCCGGGCCCGCTGCTGGCCATCGGCGTGTTCGGTGCCGACATCGGCAAGACCATTCTCTACGGTCTGATCGTCGCGCTGCCGACCGCCATCATTGCCGGTCCGATCTTCGGTACGTTCATCGCCAAGCACATTCCGGGTACGCCGAATCAGGAACTGGTCGATCAACTGGCCCGTGAAACCGATTCGACCAAGCTGCCAAGCTTCGGCATCACCCTGGTCACCGTGCTGCTGCCGGTGTTCCTGATGCTGCTGAAAACCTTCGCCGACGTGGCGTTGCCGGACGGTCATTTCTTCCGCACCTGGATGGACATGATCGGTCACCCGATCTCGGCGCTGCTGCTGGCGTTGCTGCTGTCGCTGTACACCTTCGGCCATAAGCAGGGCATCGGTTCCCAACAGATGCTCAAGTGGCTGGATGCGAGCCTGGCGCCCACCGCCGCGATCATCCTGATCATCGGTGCCGGCGGCGGCTTCAAGCAGATGCTGGTGACCAGCGGCGTGGGCGACGTGATCGGCCACATGGCGGTCAGCGCGCAGATCTCGCCGATCCTGCTGGCGTGGCTGGTGGCGGCGGTGATCCGTATCGCGACCGGTTCGGCCACCGTGGCGACCATCACCGGTGCGGGCATCGTGGTGCCGGTGGTCGGGATGATTCCGGGCGTGAACCGTGAACTGCTGGTGCTGGCCACCGGTGCCGGTTCCCTGATCCTGTCCCACGTCAACGACGCCGGTTTCTGGCTGGTGAAGCAGTACTTCAACATGACCGTGGCCGAGACCTTCAAGACCTGGACCGCGATGGAAACCATCCTGTCGGTGGTTGGCCTGGGCTTCATTCTGTTGCTGTCGCTGTTCGTCTAACGGCGAATCGCAGGCACAAAAAAACCGCAGCGATGCGGTTTTTTTGTGGGCGACATTTGCGAGTTACCTGGTGCCCAGGCCATCCGCCCGGAACATCCCGCGAATCCCGCGTACCGCCTGACGAATCCGGTCCTGGTTCTCGATCAGTGCGAAGCGTACGTGATCGTCGCCGTATTCACCGAAACCGACACCCGGCGAGACGCAGACCTTGGCCTCGGCCAGCAGCTTCTTGGCGAACTCCAGCGAACCGAGGTGCGCGTAGGCTTCGGGAATCTTCGCCCAGACGTACATCGAAGCTTTCGGGTTCTCGACCATCCAGCCCAGCTCATGCAGGCCCTTGACCAGCACGTTGCGGCGCTGGCGATACTGCTCGGCGATGTCGCGCACGCATTGCTGATCGCCTTCCAGCGCAGCAATCGCGGCCACCTGCAGCGGGGTGAAGGTGCCGTAGTCGTGGTAACTCTTGATCCGCGCCAGGGCGCTGACCAGTTCCGGGTTGCCGACCATGAAACCGATGCGCCAGCCCGCCATGTTGTAGCTCTTGGACAGGGTGAAGAACTCCACCGCGATGTCCTTGGCGCCCGGCACCTGCATGATCGATGGGGCTTTCCAGCCGTCGTAGACGATGTCGGCGTAGGCCAGGTCGTGCACCACCAGCACGTCGTACTGTTTGGCGAGGGCGATCACCCGCTCGAAGAAATCCAGCTCCACGCACTGCGCGGTCGGGTTGGACGGGAAGCCGAGGATCATCATCTTAGGTTTCGGGATCGAGCCGCGAATCGCCCGTTCCAGCTCATCGAAGAAGTCCACGCCCGGCACCAGAGGCACCGACCGCACCTGGGCGCCGGCAATCACGGCACCGTAGATGTGAATCGGGTAGCTCGGGTTCGGCACCAGTACGGTGTCGCCCTGATCCAGGGTCGCCAGCATCAGGTGCGCCAGGCCTTCCTTGGAACCGATGGTGACGATGGCTTCGCTTTCCGGGTCGATGTCGACCTCGTAGCGGTCCTTGTACCAGTTGGAAATCGCCCGGCGCAGGCGCGGAATGCCTTTGGATGTGGAGTAACCGTGGGTGTCTTCACGTTGTGCAACCTGCACCAGTTTTTCAACGATGTGCGGCGGCGTGGCGCCGTCGGGGTTGCCCATGCTCAAGTCGATGATGTCTTCGCCACGACGTCGGGCAGCCATCTTCAGCTCGGCAGTGATGTTGAAAACGTAAGGGGGGAGTCGATCTATGCGCGCAAAGCGGCGCGGCGAACCTTGTTCAGCCATTGTTGCCTCGGATAACGTAAGCGCCCGGAACCGTCCGAGCGACGCTGGTCACTGCGGTGACCTGTGGCGGAAGATAAGGGCAGCGATGGCAGACTGTCCAGCGTGCACGACAACAATTTTTTTCCCAAGGAAAACGGTCAATGGAATTCACCAGCGGCTTCTTGCTGAGCCTTTCGCTGTGCCTGGACATCGGCGTGGCCAACATCGCGATGATCACCCTGGCCATGCAGCGCGGCTATTTTCAGGGTTTTGCCCTGGGCCTCGGCACCTGCGTCGGTGACCTGATCTATGCCGTTCTGGCCCTGGCCGGAATGACCGTTTTGCTGCAATACGAAACCGTGCGCTGGGTGCTGTGGATCGGTGGTTCGGCGCTGTTGATCTACTTCGCGGCGAAGATGATCTATTCGGCAATCCATCACGAGGCGCAACTGGCGGCCACGGCCGAAGTCGGGCAGAACTCCCATCGCAAGGAGTTCTTCCGCGGGATCTTTCTCGCCATGTCGTCGCCGAGCGCCATCCTCTGGTTCGCGGCCGTGGGCGGCACATTGATTGCCCGATCCGGTGGCGGCGGTCCTCTGAGCTCGGCGCTGTTCCTTGGCGGTTTTCTGTGTGCCGGGCTGCTGTGGTCGGCGGGCCTGTGCTTCGCCGCGAGCCATGGCGGCAAACTGCTGGGCGACAAGCTGCTGCGCTATTCCTATATGGCATCTGCAGCGATCTTCTGCTATTTCGCGGTCTACGTGATCGTATCCGGCTATAACGAATTCGTCGGCTCCGGCGCCGCCGATGCGCTGCATACGCTGTAAATGTGCGAATCGGGTTTGGCTTCTATACTCCCAGCCGAACCCACTTTTTTCGTTCCAAGGAGTCGAGTCATGGATGAGCAAAAACGCGTCGAAGTGGCTGAACCTCGCTTCGAACATGGACACTTCCTGCTGATTGCAGGTTTTCGCGATCGCTTCACCAAAGAGACCGTCCAGGACATCCCTGCGCTGTGGGAAAAACTGATCCCGCACATCGGAAATATTCCGGGGCAGAAGGGTGAAGTGACCTACGGCGTGTGCAGCAATTTCGACGGCAACGGCGGTTTCGATTACATGGCCGGGGTCGAAATCAGGAAGCTGGATGACTTCCCGCAGGAAAAGTATCCGTGGATCGAAATCCTCCCGCGCCAGTACGCGGTGTTCGAGCACAAGGGTTCGCTCGACCTGCTGCCGCAGACCCTTGAGTACATCTATAAGACCTGGCTGCCGGCCTCCGAATACAAGGGGCTGAATGCCCCGGAGCTGGAGCGCTACAGCGCCGATTTCAATCCGAAGCTCAAAACCGGCAAGCTGGAAATCTGCGTCCCGGTCGAAAAGAAAACCTGATGGGCAACCGGCAGCGCGAACCTGTTTCGCGCTGCCGTTCTAGCCCTATTTGCCCTTGATCCGTCGCGCCCGCAACAGGTCGATGCCCAGGGTGATGAAGCCGAAGAAGCTGATGCCCAACACCATCAACAAACCGATTTCCACGCTGCTCATAAGCTGTTTCCCCTTCGGGTGATCAGAGACAGTGCTCAGGAATAGACCGTCCCGATTGCGAAGAAAAGCGCTTATACGCAGGCTTTACGCCGCCCGTGCGGATCGATATGAACACCTTATTCCTTTATCCTTGGCGTCCTTGTTTTCACTGATTTCGAGCCGCCATGAACACCGTCATCCGCCACGTCACCGCCGCCGACCTGGACCGCTGCTACGCCATCGAAACCCTCGCCTATGAAGGCGACGAAGCCGCGACCCGCGAGAAGATCGCCACGCGCATCGCCACCTGGCCGGACGGTTTCATCGTCGCGGAAGTGGACGGGCAGGTAGCCGGGTTCATCAACTCCGGCGCGGCGTTCGAGGTGCAGATGTCCGACGAGGCGTTCAAGGAACTGATCGGCCACGATCCGGCGGGGCCGAACGTGGTGATCATGTCGGTGGTGGTGCACCCGGATTATCAGGGCCTGGGTCTGGCCAAGCGCCTGCTGGGCGAGTTCATCGAGCGCATGCGCGCCCAGGGCAAGGCGACGATTCACCTGATGTGCAAGGAACGGCACATCCCGCTGTACGCCGGATTCGGTTTTGCCTACATCAAACCGTCCGAGTCTGACCACGGCGGGATGGCGTGGCACGAGATGATTCTGACGCTGTAAAAACCTCAGTAGAGCGTTTCACGCACCCGCGCCGGGGCCTCGCGATCATAGGCCTCGGAATCGAATTGGCCGTCGTTCAGACGCTTGTGAAACGCGCCCGCCGTCGGCAGTGCCGAGCGCGGTAGATGAGTTTGCGGATTCCACGCATCCGAACGCACAAACGCTTTCGAGCAATGAAAGAACGCCGCGTCCACCGTCACCAGCAACACCGTGCGCGCCGGTTTGCCGTTGACCGCAAAGCTTTCCAGCAACTCCGGATCAGCGCTGATAATTGCGGTGCCGTTCACCCGCAACGTCTCGCCGATCCCCGGAATGATGAACAGCAGCGACACCCGTGGATCGTGCAGCACGTTGCGCAAGGTATCGATGCGGTTGTTGCCCGGACGGTCCGGCAAAGCCAGGGTGCGTTTGTCGATGATTCGCACAAACCCCGGCGCATCACCACGTGGTGAACCGTCGATGCCGTCGGCCCCCACCGAACTGACAATCACCAGCGGCGAAACCCGGACCATCGCCTGATAGTCCTCGTTGAGAAAGCCGATCTGCTTGCGCACTGCCCGCTCGTGGGGCAATCCGTAAATGGCTTCCAGCGCTTCGATTGAATCGATCATCGTTGCTCCCTCGACGATTAGAAGAACAGGCCCATGCGCCGCTCGTAACCGATGCGACCCTTGTACGCTTCGCCGCTGTCGACGAAGCCATATTTGGCGTACAGCGCAATCGCGGCGTCGTTGTCGGCGTCCACCGACAGTTCCAGCCCTTTGATTTCCGGCCAGGCCTGACGCGCCACGTCCGGCAACGCCAGCAGACAAGCCTTGCCATAACCCTTGCCCTGGGCGCGGTGATCGACCTGCAAGGCATGCAGGGTCGCGCTGTGCTCATCGGCCCATTCCGGCAACACCGGCGGGCGCTTGAGCAGCAAGAATGCCACCGGTACGTCTTCGGCCAGCAGCGCAAAACCTTTCACGCCGGGGCCGGGTTTCGACAGCAGCGTGTGCAGGGCGCCGTGGATGTCGCCGGAGAACTTGATCTGCTCGGCGTGGATTTCAATGGCCTCGACCTGTTGGCGTTGGGTGGCGTTCAGGCTTTCGTAAGGCACGAGTCGAGCCGACACGGGAATTTCCTTTTTCCTACAAAGATGAGTCCCGGATTCTAGCGATTTTGTCTTCTTCGGAATTTTTTTGTTTCAGCTGTCGATCCGCCCAGTCGCCGAACGACAAAGGGTGTCTTCACAACAAAAACCAGGGAGAAAACCCATGAATACGCAAGCGCAGATTCAAGCCATCATCGACACCTACCGTCAGGCCGTCATGACCAAGGACGTGGAAAAGGTCATGACCCTGTACGCCGACGACATCCTCTCGTTCGATGCGATCAAGGCCCTGCAATTCAAGGGCAAGGAGGCCTACCGTGCCCACTGGGTGGCCTGCATGGAAATGTGCCCCGGCCCGCACATTTTCGAATTCCACGAAATCGCCATCGAGACGGGCGACAACATCGCCTTCGCCCACTGGGTCGCCAACTGCGGCGGCACCAATGACAAGGGTGAAACCCAGAGTTGCTGGATGCGCGCCACTGCCTGCTATCGGCTGGTCGGCGGAGCGTGGAAAATTGCCCACGAACACTGGTCGGCGCCGTTCGATCCGATGACTGGCTCGACGCTGTTCGATGCGAAACCCTGATCTTCAGCCATAGTTGATCCGTCCGATTCAGGAGAACGCCATGAAGTATTTATGCCTGGTCTACAGTGATGAGCGCCTGCTGCATTCGTCGCCCGACAGCCCGGAAGACGCCGAGTGCTGGGCCTACGCCGAGTCGATCCAGGGCAGCGGCCGGATGGTCGCCGCCGAAGCGCTGGAGTCGGTGCAGACCGCCACCACGGTGCGCATGCGCAACGGCAAGTTGTCGATCACCGACGGCCCGTTCGCGGAGACCAAGGAGCAGTTGGCCGGTTTCTACCTGATCGACGCGCGGGACCTCAATGAAGCGATCCAGGTCGCCGGCAACATTCCGGCGGCCCGGGTCGGCAGCGTCGAAGTGCGTCCCGTGCGGCAGTTGAATGTCTGAGGTCGCGGCCAGGGTCGCGCAGGTCTATCGCGAAGACTCGCGGCGGATCCTTGCGACCCTGATCCGTCTGCTTGGCGATTTCGACCTCGCCGAAGAAGCCTTGCACGAGGCGTTCTTTGTCGCGGTCGAGCGCTGGCAGCAGGATGGTGTGCCCGACAACCCTCGGGCGTGGCTGGTGTCCACCGGGCGCTTCAAGGCCATTGACGTGTTGCGCCGCCGCGCGCGGTTCAAGGCCTCGCAGCCGTTGCTGCTGGCGCAACTGGAAGAGCTGGAACAGTCCGAGTGGGACGTTGAAGACGTGGAAGACGATCGCCTGCGCCTGATCTTCACCTGCTGCCACCCGGCGCTGGCGGCCGATGCGCAAGTGCCGCTGACCCTGCGCGAAGTCTGCGACCTCACCACTGAAGAAATCGCCCGGGCGTTCCTCTCGGCCCCGGCGGCGATTGCCCAACGCATCGTGCGGGCCAAGGCGAAGATCCGTGATGCAAAAATCCCTTATCAGGTCCCGAGCCTGAGCGAATTGCCTGAACGCCTCGACAGTGTGCTGCGGGTAATTTATCTGGTGTTCAACGAAGGCTATTCGGCGTCCGGCGGCGCCCAGGTGACCCGCGAGGATTTGACCCGTGAGGCGATTCGTCTCGGGCGTCTGCTGCTCGAGTTGTTGCCGGATCCGGAGGTCATGGGGTTGCTGGCGTTGATGTTGTTGCATGAATCGCGGCGCTCGGCGCGCTCTTCGCCGGATGGGGAGTTGATTCTGCTGGATGATCAGGATCGCGGATTGTGGAATGCCGAGCTGATTGCCGAAGGCTGTGAACTGGTGGAGCGGGCCCTGACCACGGGGCGTTTCGGGCCTTACTGCCTGCAAGCGGCGATTGCGGCAGTGCACGCCGAAGCATCGACGGCCGGGGAGACGGACTGGGAACAGATCGTCGGGCTGTATGACGTGTTACTGCGGGCGGTGCCGTCGCCGGTGATCGAGTTGAACCGGGCGGTAGCGGTGGCCAAGCGTGATGGGGCGCTGGCGGGGTTGACCTTGATCGAAGGGATTCTGGAGCGCGGGGAATTGCAGGATTACCACCTGGCGCATTCGGCGCGGGCGGAGTTTTGTCGGCAGTTGGGGCGGGTTGAGGAGGCGCGGGTGGCTTATTCGCGGGCGCTGGAGTTGACGCGGCAGGAGCCGGAGCGGCGGTTTATTGAAGGGCGGCTCATGGCTCTGGACCGTCGGCCCTCACCCTAGCCCTCTCCCAGAGGTAGAGGGGACCGATCCGGGGATATTGCAGAAATCCGCCGACCTGAGCGATTTGCTGTGAATCCATAATCGACTCGGTATTTCAGGTCGATGGATGACGCAAGACACTGCGGTCAGTCCCCTCTCCCTCCGGGAGAGGGTCAGGGTGAGGGGGCTTTTGATTTTGCCTTTCGCCATTAGGCCTGTTGCCGAGTAGCAGCCATCACCATCTCCCGAATACAAACCCCCTGCGGCTGCCCATACGCATAGGCAATCGCCGTCGCCACATCTTCGGCGTTCAACACCGTCCCACCCATGTCCTGCTTCCACGCCTGATACCCGGTCTTGATCGCCTCATCCGTGGTGTGGCTCAACAACTCGGTCTCGACCGCCCCCGGCGCAATAGTGGTTACCCGTACGTTATGCGGCGCCAGTTCTTCACGCAGGTTCTCCGACAACCCGTGCACCGCAAACTTGGTGCCGACATACGCCACATGGTTCGGGAAGGTCTTGCGCCCGGCCACCGAGCTGACGTTGATGATGGTGCCGTGCTTGCGCTCGATCATTCCGGCGACCACCGCGTGCACGCCGTTGAGCAGGCCTTTCACGTTGACGTCGAGCATCTGGTCCCACTGCGCCGGGTCCTGTTTGCTCATCTCGCCCAGCAGCATCACGCCAGCGTTGTTGATCAGCGCGTCGGCCGGGCCGAACTGTGTTTCAGCCTCGGCCACAGCGGCCAGCAGCGCGGCGCGGTCGGTGATGTCGACGCGGCGGCTGAGGGTGTTCGGCAGCGCCAGTGCTTCAAGGCGTTCGATGCGCCGGGCCAGCAAGAGCAGCGGATGGCCGGCAGCGCTCAAGCGGCGGGCGGTGGCTTCGCCGATGCCCGAACTGGCACCGGTGATGATGATCAGTGGCTTGCCCATGGTTGGACTCCTGAAATAAGAAAAACAAATAACCAGATTCGGGACGCAGTATATTTAGCCCGCCGGAGGCTGAAAAATGCCTTATTTCTCTGTCTGTCATCGGAATTTCCTATGGATATCCGCCATCTCAAAGCCTTCCTCGCGGTGTTCGAGGAACGCAACATCACCGCCGCCGCGCAACGGCTGTTCATCAGCCAGCCCACGTTGTCGGTGACCATCAAACAGCTGGAAGAAGAACTCGGCGCGACGCTGTTCGTGCGTCAGCCCCGTGGTGTGGAAGTCAGTGACGAAGCCCGGTTGCTGTACCCGCAGGCGCGCCGGATGGTGGCCGAATCCGAGGCGTTGAGCCGGATGTTTCGCGGCCGCGAAAACCGTGCGCCGCTGACCCTCGGCATCGAGGGCGATATCGCCGCCAGCCACATCGAAGCCTTCGTGCGCATGGCCCATCAGGCGTTGCCCAATCTGCTGCTGACCCTGGAAGAAGGTTGTCACGGCGACGGTCGGTTGGCGGTGGAGGAAATGTGCTGCGAGGACGAACTGTTCCTGCCGCTGTGGGAAGAGTCCTATGTGATGGCGCTGCCCCTCGATCATCCGATGGCAAACGTGCAGGCAGGCTGGGCGCCGATCGAGGACTGGATCACCTGCCCGCAACATCCTTCGCATCAGCGGTTGATGGCGCTGTACGGACGCTCGCCGGAAGCGGTGGCGGGGCATGCCGGTTCACTGCAACAGGCGTTGCACATGGTGGCGGCGGGTGTCGGTGTGGCGATGTTGCCGCAGTCATTGGTGAGCGGGCATGAGCGCATCGTCGTGCGTGCGCTGCACCTGCCGGCGCCGACCCGGCGGGTGGGGTTGTGTTATGCGGCGCAGGCGCTGGAATTACCGACGATGCGCGGGTTGCATGAGTTTTTCCAGCACAACCGGCCACCGGCCATTGCCGCTGCCTGAGTCTTCACTCAAGCATCTTGCTTAACAACCAGCTCCCCGCCGGCCCCGGCGGGTACAGCCGCGACCACAGCGCATCGACGAACACCGGTTTCGGCCAGCCGCGCACCTTCAGTTCGACCAGCGAGTCATTGCCGAAATGCTCCACCAGCCAGCGCGGCAGTGGCGCCCAGCCGAAGCCTTTCTGGGCCATTTCCAGCAGCATCAGATAACTCGGCGCCGACCACACTCGGCCTTTGCCGCGACTGTCATAGGGATTGACGATGGTGGCCAGACGCAGCTCGCGATGCTGTTCAAGGACTGTTTGATCGACGGATTCCTGCGTCGTCAATGGATGGTTTCGACCAACGAACAAGGCGATTTCAGTACGTTCGGCAACGGTCGCGGTCGCCAGATCCGGCGGGTAGCTGTCCTGCATTTCGGCGAATGCCAGATGCGCTCGCCCGCGCTGCACCAGTTCGATCAGGTCATCGCACTCGGCGATCAGGCATTCCAGCTCCAGATCCGGATAACGCTGCTCGAACCCCACCAATGCGGCTTCGAAACGGTCGGACTGATAAGTGTCGGAAATCGCCACCGTGAGTTTCGGCTCGACACCCTGAGCCAATTGCCGGGCGGTCATTTCCAGACGGCTGGTGGCGGACAGAATCGCTTCGGCCCGTTGCAGCATCACGTGGCCGGCCGGGGTCAGGGTCGGTTTGCGGCTGCTGCGGTCGAACAGCACCAGGTCCAGGTCGATCTCCAAACTGACGACGGCCGCACTGACGGTGGACTGACTGCGCCCGAGTTTGCGCGCCGCCGCCGAAAAAGAACCTTGGGTCGCCGCCTGGACAAACGCCAGCAACACTTCCTGAGAGGCCATGAGCTATCGCCTTGGTCGATGGTTATTGGTTATGAAGTATCGGTGTGGTGCTGGATCATGGCAACCATCTTCACAGAGGACTTCGGCCATGACTGCCAACAAATCCATCACTGAACGTATCTTCCAGGCCATCGGTTTCGAACTGCTGGCGATCCTGATCTGCACGCCGTTGCTGGCGTGGATCATGGGCAAACCGCTGGTGGAAATGGGCGCCGTCACCATCGCTATCGCGATGTTGGCCCTGGGCTGGAACGTGGTGTTCAACGGCTTCTTCGACCGGATGCTCAAGCGCTGGAACATCGCCCACAACGCCTGGGTGCGGGTGGCACATGCGCTGCTGTTCGAGGGCGGGCTGATCGTGATGGGCGTGCCGCTGATTGCCTGGTGGCTGTCGGTCAGTTTGTGGCAGGCGTTCCTGCTCGACATCGGCGTGCTGCTGTTCTTCCTGCCATACACCTACATCTACCACTGGAGTTATGACGTGGTGCGCGAGCGGCTGGTGATGCGCAATGCTTGCCAGAACTGAAAACAAAAAATCGCAGCCTGCGAGGGCTGCGATTTTTTTGTCCGGACTTTTTCGGGCTTAAAGAAACATCCCGCCCGACGCTTCAATCCGCTGACCGTTGATCCACTGCGCCCCCGGCGACAGCAACAGCGCCAGCGCGCCACCAATGTCATCCGGCTGCCCGGCACGGCCCAGGGCGGTGTTGCTGGCGACCATCGCATTCAGCGCCGAATTGTCGCGCACCGAGCCGCCGCCGAAGTCGGTTTCGATGGCGCCGGGTGCCAGGATATTCACCGCGATCTGTCGCGCACCCAGTTCCTTGGCCTGATATCGGGTCAGCACTTCCATTGCGCCTTTCATCGCCGCGTAGGCGGCATAACCCGGCAGGGTGAATCGGGCCAGACCGCTGGAGATGTTGATGATCCGCCCGCCATCGTTGATCAGCGGCAGCAGTTGCTGAGTCAGGAAGAACGGCCCTTTCAACTGCACATTCATCAGCAGGTCGAACTGTTCCGGCGTGGTGTCGGCGAAGGACGCATGCACACCAATCCCGGCGTTGTTGATCAGGAAATCGAAGCGCGGTTGCCCGAGCTGTTGCAGCGCTTGTTCGATCCGCACGGCGAACTCGGCAAAACCTTCGCTGCGGCCGACATCCAGTTGCAGCATCACGGCGTTGGCGCCAAGTGTTTTCAGTTCCTCGACCAGCGATTGCGCTTCATCGGCGCGGCTGTTGTAGGTGCCAATGATGTCCACGCCTTGCGCGGCGAGGTGCAGGGCGGCGTTCTTGCCGAGGCCACGGCTGGCACCGGTGATCAATGCGATTTTGCGGTTCATGAGATTTCCTCGAGAGCAGTGACGGTTGATGCAGCAAAGTTTATTTATCCGCCGTGGGGTGATAAACAGGCTGAAACCGGAATCACTGGTCGGTCATGCCGAACAATCAACAGGTGGCCCATGAACAAACTGGAACTGCTGCGCACCTTCGTCCGGGTCAGCGAATTGTCGAGTTTCACGATGGCAGGGGAGAGTCTGGGGCTGCCGCGTTCGACGGTGTCCGAGCAGGTGCAGGCGCTGGAAAGCCTGCTCGGCACGCGTCTGCTGCAACGCACCACGCGCAAGGTCCAGGCGACTCAGGACGGCCTCGCGTTGTACGAGCGCAGCAAGGATCTGCTGTCGCACATGGACGAAATCGAAAACCTGTTCCGTCAGGACGAAGCGTCGCTGACCGGGCGGATTCGGGTCGATATGCCGAACATTCTGTCGCGGCGGCTGATCATGCCGAAGCTGCCGGAGTTCATGGCCCGCCATCCGAACCTGGAACTGGAAATCAGCAGCACCGATCGCCGGGTCGATCTGCTCGCCGAAGGCTTCGATTGCGTGGTGCGCATCGGTGCGCAGCCCGACCAATCGGTGGTCGCCCGGCATCTGGGGGACTTCAGCATGATCAACTGCGCCAGCCCTGCGTATCTGGAGCGATACGGCGTGCCGCAGACCCTTGAAGATCTGGCGCAGCATCGGCTGGTGCACTACGTCGGTGTGCTGGGTTCGCGTTCGGAGGGATTTGTCTACGAGCAGGACGGGCAGGTCCATCGCGTACCGATGGCCGGCAGCGTGACGGTCAACAGCACCGATGCCTACGAGTCGGCGTGTCTTGGAGGATTCGGTCTGATCCAGGTGCCGCGCACCGGGATGAATACTTATCTGGATACCGGTGAGGTGGTGACGGTGCTGCCGCAATACACCGCGCCGGCGATGGGCATTTCACTGCTGTACGCCAGGCAGCGGCATCTGCCGTTGCGGGTGCGGGTGTTCATGGACTGGCTGGGGGAGTTGATTCGCTCGACGCTCTGATTCCTGCCGCAAATCCCTGTGGGAGCAAAGGCTCTCACAGGGATCCGGGTTAATCAGAATATCTGGGTAAACAACCAATACAGGCTGCCCGACAGCAGAATCGCCGCCGGTAAGGTCAGCACCCACGCCATCAGCAGATTGCGGATGGTCTTCATCTGCAGGCCGCCACCGTTGGCGACCATGGTCCCGGCCACGCCCGAAGACAACACATGAGTGGTCGACACCGGCAGGCCGAACATGTCGGCGGCGCCGATGGTCAGCATCGCCACGGTTTCCGCCGACGCGCCCTGGGCGTAAGTCAGGTGGGTCTTGCCGATCTTCTCGCCGACCGTGACCACGATCCGCTTCCAGCCGACCATGGTGCCCAGCCCCAACGCAATCGCCACGGCGATCTTCACCCACAGCGGAATGAACCGCGTGGCGTTGTCGATCTGCTGTTTGAACAATTGCAGCTTGCCGGTGGTGTCGGCGTCGAAGGTGCCGACCTTGTTCTTGTCCATCAGGCGAATGGTTTCGCTGGCCAGGTACATGTCGTTACGCACGTTGCCCATGGCTTCGGCCGGAACTTTCGACAGCGAACCGTAGCCTTTCACCTCTTCACCGATATGCCCGGTCAGCGCGGCGAGGGCCGGGATCAATTGCGGCGTGGCTTCCTTGCTGCGCACGTAATCCGAGAGCACCGGACGCGGATCGGCCGGGGCCGGCAGCGGGGCGCTTTTCACCAGCGCCTGCTGGGTGACTTCGGCCACCGCCGCGAACTGCAACGTTTGATCCGCAGGCATGGTGCGGTTCAGGGCGTAAGCCATCGGCAAGGTGCCGACCAGAATCAGCATGATCAGGCCCATGCCTTTCTGGCCGTCGTTGGAACCGTGGGCGAAGGACACGCCGGTGCAGGTGGCGATCAGCAGACCGCGAATCCACCATGGCGGCGGGGTGTTGCCTTCCGGTGCCTTGTACAGCGAACGGTTCTTCACGAACGCACGCAACGCCAGCAGCAACAACGCGGCGCAACCGAAACCCACCAGCGGCGACAGCAGCAGTGCGTAACCGATCTTGGTGGCCTGGGCCCAGTCCACACCACTGGTGCCATCGCGACCGTGCATCAGGGCATTCGCCACGCCGACACCGATGATCGAACCGATCAGCGTGTGCGACGACGAGGCCGGCAGGCCCAGCCACCAGGTGCCGAGGTTCCACAGAATCGCTGCGATCAGCAGGGCGAAGATCATCGCGAAACCGGCGGACGAGCCGACCTGCAGAATCAGCTCCACCGGCAGCAGCGCGATGATGCCGAACGCCACCGCGCCGCTCGAAAGCAACACGCCGAGGAAGTTGAAGAAACCCGACCAGACCACGGCCACGTTCGGCGGCAGCGAGTGGGTGTAGATCACCGTGGCCACGGCGTTGGCGGTGTCGTGGAAGCCGTTGACGAACTCGAAACCCAGCGCAATCAGCAGTGCCACGCCGAGCAGCAGGAACGGCGTCCAGGTGGTGACCACCGTGCCCAGTTCGTGCATGTCGTGCATCAGGCTGTAGGCGGTGAACAGCATCCCCATGGCCAGCACGGCGAAGAACACCACGTAAGTGAAGGGGCCGGTTTTTTTGTCGAGCGCCGGCCTGCCGCTGGAAGCGGAGGCCGGGCTGGCGGTCAGGGAGGGAGTAGCCATGGGAGGACAATCCTGAGCGAGGGAAGGAGTGTCGCCCATGATCGTTGCTAAATATTACAGAGAGACTGCGGCAGATCAGTGTTCGGTGGATTAGCCGATCCACTGATCTGAATTCAGCCTGTAACACTGTGGGAGCGAGCTTGCTCGCGATTGCGGTGTGTCAGCAAAGGAGATGTCATCCAGCTGTCCGCATTCGCGAGCAAGCTCGCTCCCACAAGGGGAATCAGCTCTTAATAATCCCCGCGCTTGCGAAACGCCCAGCGCCCGGCAATCACGGTGAACGTGGCCACCAGCGCCACCAGAATCCAGAACCCTTCCGGATCGGTAGCCAGCGGCACGCCGCCGACGTTCATCCCGAAGAAACCGGCAATGATGTTGATCGGCAGCGCCAGCACTGTGACCACGGTCAGGGTGAACAGGGTGCGGTTGCTCTGCTCGTTGAGGTTGGCGGCGATCTCTTCCTGCAACAGCTTGATCCGCTCGCCGAGGGCCGTAAGGTCGTTGATGATCAGCGCGAACTCCTCGGTGGATTTGCGCAGCTCCTTGACGTCTTCCTTCTGCAACCAGGACGGCGGCCGGTTGAGCAGGCGCAGCAGCGAGCCCGGCTCCAGTGCCAGCAGCCGTTGCAGACGCACCAGCACTCGGCGGTTGGCGCCGAGTTCGGCGCGGTTGGTCGACAGCCGCGAGGAGAGCAGTTCGTCCTCGACCTTATCGACGCTCATGCTGGTCTTGCGCACGATCTGGGTCAGCACTTCGCCCTGGTCGCGCAACAGGTGCACGAGCAATTCCGACGGCGAGCGAAAACATTCGCCGGCCTTCACCGATGAACGCAGCTTGTCCACCGAGTGCAACGGTTGCAGGCGCGCACTGACGATCAGTTTGCTGCGCACGCAAACCCACAGCGTCGACACGTCCGACGACACCATGCTGCTGAGGTTGAACACCACGTCGTTGACCACCGCCAGCAACGCCGAATCGACATGTTCGATGCGGGTCGAGCGCGAACCTTCATGCAGCGCCTCGAAAAATTCCTGGGGCAATTGCAGATGACTTTTCATCCAGCGCTCGCACGCGGCGTGGGCCAGATTCAGGTGCAGCCAGAGGAATTCGCCGCTGTCGCTGTCGTCCTGCAGACAGCGCAGGGCGGTCGCCGAATCCACTTCGCGCCCGCGCTCGCCCGGACGAAAACGGAAGCCGTAAAGCAGGCCAAACAGATCAGGATCGCGATGGCTGATATCCAGGCTGTGGTTCATGAAGTCTCGCTGCAAGGAAGGCGTCTGTTGCGGGATTTGCAGATTCACCTGAGCCGCATCATTGCAATGCAGTGTGACGTTTTGGTGACAGGTAAATAACACCAGAATCAATGCCTTACCGGCGGTCGGATATTTCTCAAGAAGCCCTATGGCACGCCGATCACGCATGAGTTAGGTTGCGCGCCTTCGGCCAAGAGCCAAGGTTCGCCGACATGGATGTCCGGCCACAATTCACGTCTTACCGGACGTGCCTCATCCCTGTCATGAGTACCTGCGATGCTGCAAAAATCCCTGAGAGCGCAAATTCTCGCCCTGCTGAGCGGCAGCCTGTTGGCGATGCTGTTGATCGCGCTGGCCTGCTTTCATTTCCTGTCCAACGGCGTGCAAAGCTACAGCCAGTTGATCGCCGGTCCCTTGCACACCTCGCAACTGATCGACGAAGCCAACCTGCAATTCAAGGTGCAGGTGCAGGAGTGGAAAAACGTCCTGCTGCGCGGCAAGCAATCGGCAGACCTGGCCAAATACTGGGGCCAGTTCGAAGATCGCCAGCGCGATGTGCAGAACATCCTCAGTGAACTGGCCAACCAGAAAGGCCTGGAGTCTTCGCTGAAAACCCGCATCGAACGTCTGCGTGAAGAGCATCGTCTGCTCGGCGCCGCGTACCAGAAAGGTCGCGATGCCTACGTAGCCGCTGGCGCCGATCCGACGGCGGGCGACGTGGCGGTCAAAGGCGTCGACCGCGCCGCCAGTGACCAGATGAGCGAGCTGGTGGCCGAGCTGCGCAAGCAGGGCACCGAGCAGTCGGCACTGATCAGCGCCAGCGCCGATCGCATCGTGATGCTGGGGATTCTGGTGATGCTCGCCTCCGGTCTGTTGATCGGTCTGCTGAGCCTGTGGCTGGTCAACCGCAACCTGGTCGAACCGATCCGCAAACTCATCGACTACGTCACCCAGCTGAGTAAGGGCCGTCTGGTCGAGCGTGTGGTCAGCGACCGTCAGGACGAACTGGGCAATCTGGCTGCTGCGGCCAACACCCTGCGCGATTTCCTCGCCGAAACCTTCAACCACCTGCAGCGCAGCGCCAAGGACCTGGACAGCGCCAGCGGCGAGTTGAACGCCATCGCCACCGTGATGGCCGGCGGCACCAACGAGCAGTTCAACCGCACCGATCAGGTGGCCACGGCGATGAATGAAATGTCCGCCACCGCCCAGGAAGTCGCCCGTCATGCGGCCGACGCGGCGCGTGCTGCCGACGATGCCGACCAGTCCGCCCAGCAGGGTGAGAAGGTCATGCAGAGCACCATCCACAGCATCACCCAGATGCGCGGCGAAATCGCCAACACCGCCACGGTGATCCGTCGTCTGGAAGCCGACAGCGGGCGCATCGGCAAGGTGCTGGAAGTGATTCGCGGCATCGCCGAGCAGACCAATCTGCTGGCGCTCAACGCCGCCATCGAAGCGGCCCGGGCCGGTGAAGCCGGGCGTGGTTTTGCGGTGGTGGCCGACGAGGTGCGCAACCTCGCGCAGCGCACGGCGGAGTCGATCATCGAGATCAACCAGATCATCCAGAGCGTGCAGACCGGCGCGGTGGATGCGGCTCACGCCATCGACAGTGGCCAGACCCGCAGCGATGAAAGCGTCGAGCAAGTGACCCAGGCCGGCGCCATGCTCGAGCGCATCACCCACGCGGTGGAAGCGATCCGCGACATGAACCGCCAGATCGCCACCGCTGCCGAAGAGCAGACCTCGGTGGCCGAAGACATCTCGCGCAACCTGACCGAGATCACTTCGATCGCCAGCACCAACCTCGACAACGTGCAGCGCACCGAAAGCGCCAGCCAGAACCTGCACGGCCTGTCCGGGCAACTCAACGACGTCACCGCTCGCCTGAGCGTCTGACCCACCAGCGACTGTGTACCGGCCTGGTTACCGAGTCGGTACACAGTCGATCTCAAATTCATGTGTGCATCGCCGATGGCCGGTTATCTATAACCGGCATTGGAGATTTCCCATGGTCAGCATCACGTCTGTTTCGATCAATCAGACCGTCACTACACCTACCAGCAAAACATCGATTGCCGACACGGGCGACGACACCTCGACCTCTGCGGCGGCCAGCATCGGGGTGAAGGCCGACACCAGCAAAGTCGCGGCGGGCGGTGGTGCTGCGCCGTCGGGTGACAGCAGCTCCAGCAATGATGAATCGGATACCGTGAAGGAACTGCGCAAGCAGATTGCCGAACTGCAAAAACAATTGCAGGAACAGCAACAGGCGCTGCAAGCGGCTCAGGCCAAGCAGGAAAGTCAGGATGCGAAGGCGGCGGATGTTGCGGCTGCGCAATCGCAGATCGCGACGACGTCGGCTTCGTTGCAGACGGCGACGGCGGCGTTGTTGGCGGCGTTGCAGGAGTCGGATTCGAGTACGTCGGGGGCGTTGGTCAGTACCTCCGCGTGAGGCCTGTTTCCCTCACCCTAACCCTCTCCCGGAGGGAGAGGGAACCGACCGAGTTGAATGTTCGAGTTACGCCGACCTGACAGTTCTGAGTCGAACTCAAGATTTGAAACCCATGGAGATCTGCTCCCTTTCCCCTCTCCCCCTTGGGGAGAGGGCTGGGGTGAGGGGGTGGTTCTCACAGGCGAAACAGAAGTTCCGTCAAACACCAGATACAAAAAAACCGCACGATCCAAAAATCGTGCGGCTTTGTCTTGCAGGGCAATCAGTGATCCTGCTTGTTGCTCAGAACCTTGCCGGTGGCCGCATCCAGATCAACGCCCCATTCCTTGCCATCGGCAGTACGCAGCTCGACTTCGTACTCATAGCCATTGAAGTGATTGTCCAGGTCGGTGTCGACGATGGTCGCGCCCGGGTGCAGGGCCAGGGCAATCTTGTTCAGCTCTTCCAGTGGCTTGATCTTGCCGGATTTGACCAGCTCAGGGATCTGATCGACACGAACATCAGCCTGGGCCAGGCCAGCGGTGAGGGTCAGGGCAGCAGCGGTAAACAGGGCAGTCAGGGTTTTCATCGGTTATTCCTTTGGGTGATTCGTTCAAGTGAGTTCAGGTTAGTCACCGCAACTTAATTCACCCTTAAAAAGCGCCGCAGGTGTTTGCGTCATTTGTTCAATCGCCGTTCGCGGGCAACTTTCATGCTCGGCCTTCGATCAAGGGAGGTGGACATGAAACGCTTTTTTTCGTGGTTGTACGCGCCGGTATTCTGGGTTGGATTCATCGGCGGCGGTATTGGATTGGCGGGGCATTCGCTGCTGTGGTTGATGCCGCTGTTTGTTGTGGCGCTGGCGGTGTCGTTCGCGGCCGAATGGCTGCTGCCTTATGAAGTGAACTGGAATCGCCCGGCCGGCGATCGACGTCGCGACATGCTCCACGCGCTGGTCAATGAAGCGCTGAACGCCATCGGCCTGTTGGCGTTGCCGGGGCTGGTGACATTGCTGGCGATTGACGGTGCATGGCCGTCGAACTGGCCGCTGTGGCTGCAAGTCGGCCTGGCGATTTTCATCGCCGATGCCGGCGTGAGCCTGATGCATTACGCCAGCCACCGGGTGCCGTGGATGTGGCGGTTGCACGCGATTCATCACAGCGTCGAGCGGCTCTACGGGTTCAACGGTTTGATGAAACATCCACTGCATCAATTGCTGGAAGCGACGGCGGGGTTGTTGCCGTTGCTGGTGCTGGGCATTCCGTCCGAGGTAGCGGTGTTGCTGGCGTTCGCCATTGCGATCCAACTGTTGCTGCAGCATTCGAATGTGGACATGCGTGTCGGCCCGTTGCGCTGGATCTTTGCCTGGGCGCCGCTGCATCGCTTTCATCACATGAAGTACGGGCGCGCCGGTGACGTCAATTTCGGGCTGTTCTTTACCTTGTGGGACTGGCTGTTGGGGACCGGTTTTTACACGGCGCATTACCGGATCGGCGAGGGCGATCTGGGCATCGGCAGTCGTCCGGATTTTCCGCGTGACTACGTGGCGCAGTTGCTCGATCCGTTCGAACCGGCAACGCTGGGCAAGGAACCGAAAGTGCCGGACGGCTTGCGACGTTGAGTCAGTCCAGCAGTTGCAGTTCGATGTACTGCAACGCCTGGCGGGCGGTGACGCCGAAGAGTTTTTTCAGGCTGCGGGAGAAGTGCGCCGAATCGGCAAACCCGGCGGCGTGGGCGGCGTTGGTCACCGGACTGCCGGCGATTATTGAAGCCATCGCCAGTCGCAATCGTCGCCACAAGACGAGTCGCCGCACCGGCAAACCGACCTGACTGACGAACAATCGCTGCAACTGACTCATGGACACGTGCGCAGCATCGGCCACGGCACTGGCGGCGACTTTGCTCGACAGCGAGGCATCGACAGTGGCGAGGGCGCGTTCGATTCGCGGGTCATTCAGCGGGCGTCGTGGGCATTGGCCGATGGCGTGATCCAGTGCCGACAACGACAGCTCACTGTCGAACAGCGCATCACGCAGCACTTGGGCGTCAAACCGCAAGGGTTCGGCATACACGGTGAACACGGGATCCGGCGCCTCGACAATCGCATGGCGAGTCTGGGACGTAATCAATAGGCGGGAAGTGGTGACGGTTTCGCCCTCGACCAGCAATGTCACTGGCCGGTCAGGCGCAAGAATCAGTTGATGCGCATAGTGGGAGTGGGGCGCAGTGCGCCCCGACATCCCGTGGATCAGGCCATGGTCGTGCCCCAGCCAGAGGCGGCCTGTCCACGGGGTGTCCGGTTGCATCAGAAACCGTTGTTCTTCAACACCTGATCCACACTGGCGGCGGCCGGGCGTTTGTAGAACTTCAGCAGTTCGCTGGCGCGGTTGGTGAAGATGCCGTCGACGCCGGCAGCCATGACTTTTTCGTAGTCCACCGGCTCATCGACGGTGTAGACGTGGACCAGCAGGCCCTTGTCGTGGGTGTATTTGTTCATCCATGGCTGCACGAGGTCCGAATAGCTCTGATCGCCGCCGTGGGTCAGCTTGGCCGAAGGACCGGTGCCGATGGCACCCTGGGCCTTGGCGTAGTCGATCCATTGCTTGAATTCAGCTTCGGATTTCGGCTCTTGCTTGCCGTAGAAAACGTTCTTGTCCTTCTCGCCGGACTCGGCAAAGGTCACCTTGGATTTCGGTTCGATGCTGCCTTCGCCGACCCACAGCAACAGGATCTTCGGCACCTGCGGCATTTCCTTTTGCAGCAGTTCGAGGCTGTTTTTCTCGAAGGTCTGCAGGATCACCTTGCCGTTGCTCTCGCCGACGCTGGCGACGTTTTTCGCCGGTTTGGCGCCGGCCGGGATCAGCAGGCCGCGAGCCTGGAGTTTTTCCTTCAGGTCATGCTCGATGCCGGGGAACAGTTGCGGTTCCTTGGTCTCGATGTACAGGCCCGGCTTGTGCTGCGGGTTGGCCTGGGCGATGTCGATGATTTCGTCCAGGGTCAGAATCTGCAGGCCGACGTAGGACGGACGCGCGCGATCCGGGTAGGCCTTGTTGTACCAACTGCCGGCGTCCAGAGTTTTCAGTTCGGCCATGGTGAAGGCGTTGGCCGGGCTGTCCTTGCGATCCGGGAACTTGGTGGCGACGTCGGTGGTGCGTTGCAGGTTGTTGTCGTGCAGGGCGAATAGCACGCCGTCCTTGCTGCGCTGCAGGTCCATTTCCAGGTAGTCGGCGCCGAGGTCCCGGGCCAGTTTGTAGGAGGCTGCGGTGGATTCCGGTGCGTCGAAGGAGGCGCCACGGTGGGCGATCACCGCCGGGTGCGGAATGCCCTCGGAGGCAGCGAGTGCAACAGGGCTTGGCTGGGCGGCGGCATGGGCCTGGCCGAGGCCGAGCATCAGGCTCAGCAGCAGAGCGCTTTTGGTAAACGTGGCGGGCATGTCGAGGTCCTTTCGCAGGTATTTTCGAAGATGTCCCTTTTAGCAACTCAAACGAAAACGTGCTATCGCAAGACCGACATAAACGTACTGAAAGCGAAAATTTCCGCACTTTTGTGCGTTTGTTTGCAGTACGCTTGGCCACGGCAACCACCCCGGCAGAGGGTGTGCCTCAATGCCCTGCGTGTAAACCTTCGATCACTCTTGTGAGGTTTACCATGCGCATCACATCCCAACTCATCTGCCAGGCGGCCGACGACCTCAAGGGCTTTGTCGGCCTCAACCGCAAGACCGGCCAGTACATCGTACGTTTCAGCGAAGACTCGTTCGGCATGGACGTGGCCGATGACGGCATCATTCCCGCCAGCGAATTCGTCTGGGCCCCGACCACCGAAAAGACCATGACGTTGAAGCGCGAGCTGATCCAGTTGCTGCTCGATCAGCACATCGACGACCGGATCAACATCACCGAGCCGTTGCGGGTTTACATGAGCAAGCGCGAAGTGCCGGAGATTGAGGCGGTGCGCAGCCTGGTGAAGGGCTGAGGTTCCGCAGCGATTCATTTGCCGCCATCGCCAGCAGGCTGGCTCCCACAATGGATCTGTGGCGTCCACAAATCTCCCTGTGGGAGCGAGCCTGCTCGCGATGAGACCAGTGAGCATACTCCGTGACTCACTTCCCGAACCGATATTCCCGCTCCACCCGACACACCCGCGTATGAAACGCCGAATACCATTCGGCCCGCCCACGCGCCTGAATCACCCGGTGCTCCGGATGCTCGCGCCAGGCCAGAATCGCCGCCTCGCTCTCCCAGTACGAAATCGTAATCCCCACCCCGTCCGCGCCCCGGATCGAATCGATGCCGAGAAACCCCGGTTGCCCGGCCACCAGTTGCATCATGCGCTCGGAGGCCTCGGCGTAGCCGTTGTCGCCCTCGGTGCGGGTCGAAGTAAAGATCACGGCGAAACACTCAGTGTCCGGTTTCATCGAGGTTGCTCCGCGCAGGCTTCGACAAATGCTCGCACCAGTGGTGGCAATTGCCCTTTGAGCGCTGCACGTTCCGGCTGGAACAACGTCGCGACAAAGAACACATGGTTTTTCAGTTCGATGGCGCGCAGATCACCTGCAGAATCGTGGCCCACGGCGTGCAGGTCGTGGGTCAGCAATTCCCGCTCGAACTGCGGATTCACACCAAAACGGCAGCGATAGCCTTCGCGAATCTCGGACGTTTCGTACGCCTTGGCGATCAACGAACCGGGCACCAGATGAATGCTGTCTACCGCTTCCACCAGCGAGCAGGTCAGTGGCGAGAGCACCGCGCGGCTGGAATCGGGTGAGGTTTCGCCGTGCTCGGCATCGGCCCAGCCCAATACGTTGCGGGAAAACTCCAGTACCGCATGTTGAAAACCGCCGCAGGTGCCAAGGAACGGTCGCTGCTGTTCGCGGGCAAAACGGATGGCCCGTAGCGCGCCAGCTTCACTCTTGTAAGGGCTGGCCGGGACGCACCAGAAACCGTCGAAACCTTCGAGCGGTGTATCGAGGTGAATCCTGTCCGTGGCAAACCATTCGAAATCGACGGGTCGGCGAATGTGTTCTGCCGCCAGGCCGAAGGCGACGGGGATGGCTTGGTGGGCGGTGACTTGTGGATCGTAGTCACCGATCAGGGCGATGCGCAGGGCTCTGGATTCCATGAGTGCTCGCTGTGCTTGTTGAGGGATGACGCTCACTATAGATTGGCGTTCACGCACTCAATATGGGCGTTTCCCCAAGTGATTAATGCAGCGACGCACTATCGACTCGACTTCCCGGATCTGGCGCTGATCCTCGCCCTGGTGCGTGGAGGATCTCTGGCCCGGGCCTCGCAGCTGCTGAAGGTCGATGTCTCGACGGTGTTTCGCGCCGTGCGCCGACTGGAAGCCGCACTCGGTCAGCAACTGTTCGAAAAAAGCCGCGCCGGTTACCTGCCCACCAGTCTTGCGCAGACCCTGGCGGAGCAGGCCGAACGCGCCGAGCAGGCACTGGAAGCGGCGCGCATCGGTGTGGAGCAGGGCGGCGAAGTGGTCAGCGGCACGGTGCGCCTGACCTGTACCGATTCGGTGCTGCAAGGTCTGCTGCTGCCGGCACTGGCGCAGTTCATGCCGAACTACCCGGCGCTGACCATCGAACTGAGTACCTCCAACGATTTCGCCAACCTCAGCCGCCGCGATGCCGATATCGCCCTGCGCCTGACGCGTACGCCGCCGGAGCATCTGGTCGGACGGGAACTGGCGAAGATTTCCTACCGGGTCTGTGCCAGTGAGCGTTATCTGCAAAACATCGATGCATCCGATCTGACCGCCATGACCTGGATCGCCCCGGACGATTTCCTGCCCGATCATCCGACCGTGGTCTGGCGCCGCCAGCACTTGCCCGGCGTGACACCGGGCTATCGCTGCAACAGCATGCTGTCGGTGACGGAACTGGTGCGTGCCGGACTCGGCGTCGCGGCGTTGCCGGACTTTCTGATCACCGAAGGTCTGCAAGCCTTGAGCGAACCGCTGCACGGTTACGACACCGCACTGTGGCTGCTGACCCGCCCGGACTGCCGCGCGTTGCGCTCGGTGGTCACGCTGTTCGATGAACTCGGGCGGGCGCTGCGTTTACCGTGATCAGGCCTGCGGGTTCTGGCGCATGTGATCGTGCAACTCGCGGGTCAGGCCTTCGATACGTTCGGTGAGGTTCTTGGTCATTTCGGTGAGCCGGGTGTTCTGCTCCAGCAGCTCCAGCAATTGCGCGGTGTTCTTCGCGGCCTGGACCTGACGCTCGGAATTGGCCACGGCCAGGGCTTCCCGGTGCTGGGCGTCGGCGTCCGATTGCGCTTTGTCCCGTGCGGCCTGACGGGTCTGGGCCAGCAAAATCAGCGGTGCGGCATAGGCCGATTGCAGGCTGAACGCCAGGTTCAACAGGATGAACGGATAAACGTCGAAGGTCGTGATGCCGGACATGTTCAGGCACACCCACAGCACCACGATCAGGGTCTGGGCACCAAGGAAGGTCGGCGTACCGAAGAACCGCGCAAACGCCTCGGCTCGCAAGGCGAACTTGTCGTTGCCGAAGGTTGTGTTGAGGTGGGCGTGGGGGCGGTGGAAGCGCAGGTGATCGACAGGCGCGGCGGGGGATTCGTTTTTTTCGGTGGTCATGACGGACTCGGCAGGGCTTGGGACGTTGAATCACTATAGCCCTGCGTCGCCCGTGTCGGCCTATCCCGGCGCTCGCTCGTTGGCGAACATGCTCACCGCTTCCACGGCTTCGCTGGCGCCATCGCGAATCTGCAGAATCACCGTCCCCGCCTGATCCGCCAGTTCGACGCCTTGCGCCGCGCGTCCACGAGTGCCGTCCATGCTTTTTATCGCCTGGCGGGTTTCGCTCTGGATCAGGCCGATCATGTTGGAAATCTCTGCCGTCGAGCCGCTGGTGCGTGCCGCCAGTTGCCGCACTTCATCGGCCACTACGGCAAAACCACGCCCTTGCTCACCGGCCCGTGCCGCCTCGATTGCCGCGTTGAGCGCCAGCAGGTTGGTCTGGTCGGCAATCGCACGGATGGTGTTGACGATGGCGGTGATCTGCTCGGAGCGCTCGCCGAGCTGGGCGATCAGGGTCGACGACTCGGCAATGTCATCGGCAATTTCGCGCATCTCGCTGGCCGCTTGCTGAATGACTTGAGTGCCTTGCTCGGCGACTTTTCGGGTGGCGACCGAGATGTGGTAAGCGGCGCTGGCGCTGCGGGCGTCCTGCTCGTGCTGCTCGACCCGGGCGGTGACGTCCGAGGCGAATTTCACCACTTTGCACAGGCGCCCGGCGGCGTCGTAGACCGGGTTGTAATTGGCTTCCAGCCAGACGGTTCGCCCGTGTTTGTCGATACGTTCGAACTGCCCGTGGAAAAACTCGCCCTGATTGAGCCGGCGCCAGAAGTCCTGGTAGGCGCTGCTGTTGACCAGATGCGCGGGGCAGAACAAACGGTGATGTTTGCCCTTGAGTTCGGCCTGGGTGTAGCCCATGCGCGTCAGAAAATTCTGATTGGCCGTAAGAATGTTGCCGTCGAGATCGAACTCGATCACCGCCATGGCCCGGTCGATGGCCTGTAACTTGGCGTTGGCTTCGCTTTCCTGCTGCACCTTGGCGGTGACGTCCATGGCGTACTTGACCACTTTCACCACGCGGCCCGACGCATCCTTGATCGGGTTGTAACTGGCTTCAAGCCAGATCGGCCGGCCCTGGCTGTCAACGCGTTCGAAGGTGCCGGACTGGAACTGACCGTTTTTCAGTCGCGACCACAGTTCGGTGTACTGGCTGCTGCGGGCAAATTCCGGTGGGCAGAACTGGCGGTGGGACTGACCGATCACCTGTTCGGCCTTGTAGCCCGTGGTCTTCAGGAAGTTGTCGTTGGCGCGCAGGACCACGGCGTCGAGATCGAACTCGATGACGGCCATGGAGCGGTCGATGGCTTCGAGCAAACCGGATTGCTCGGTGATGGTGTGTTGCAGGTCATCGATGACGGACTGATGGCGATTGAAAAACATGCGGGGTGCGCTCCGGAAATAGGGCTGAGGTGTTGTCCCTGTTCCTGCGCTGGCCGGCCGAACGAGCTGACGACATTGGGCAATGACCACTAAAGTGCCAGCATCCAGGCTGGCGACTCGATCTTATACAAACTTATTAAACTTGTACAAGAAAGTGCAGTGTCACTTTGTCGTACAAATCCTGTCAGGCATTGGAGCGGCTCAGCGCGACGCTGATTGTGTTGCGGCCCGTATGTTTGGCGGTGTACAGCGCCTTGTCGGCATCATCCAGCCAGTGCAGCGCATCCGGGTAGGTCGGGTGAAAACGTGCCAGCCCGATACTCAGGCTGACCCGCAACTCCGGCACATCGGGATGACGGTATTGGTGCAGGGACTGGCGCAGTTGCTCCATCAGCGCTTCGGCTCTGCTCAGTGGCAGGTTGGGCAGGATCACGCAGAATTCGTCGCCGCCGTAACGGCCGGCCAGCTCGCTTTCAGTCAGCAAGGATTTGAGTTCGCGACTGAGTTGCTGGAGCACCGCATCGCCGACGATGTGCCCGTAACTGTCGTTGATCACCTTGAAGTGATCGACGTCGATCAGCGCGAGGGTGGCCTGGCTGTTGTGTTCGCGGCACTGCTGGAACTTGAGGTGCAGCAGGTCTTTCCAGGCCCCGTGGTTGAGCAGACCGGTCAGGCTGTCGGTGCGGCTCAGGGCACTCAGGGTGCGTTTGTGTTCGGCGAGTTTGATCGCCAGCCGATAGCAGACCATGCCCAGCGCCAGCGGATAAAGAGTGAGCATCGGCAGGCACGCCCAGACCTGGGTCTGCGTCGCCGTCAGGGTGAACTTGACCCCGAACAGCGACCAGCCCAGCAACACGCCGATCACTTGGGCGAGGGCGCCGAGCAGGAACAGGCGTCGGCCGCCGGCGGCGACGTTGTTCATGGTCATCATCGACAGAATGGTCACGGTGACCAGCGGATTGAACTGGAAACACGCGGTCCAGAAGCCGCCGAACACCGAGTCATAGAGCAGATTGCGGCGCTCGGCGCGGTAGGGGAAAGCCGAGCGGGTCGACCATTGATAGGCGACGTGTGGCCAGAGAAAACCGTTGAACAGCAGCAGCGCCCAGAGCCACGCCGGCACATTCAATGGATACAGCGCGGCGCCGACGCTGAAGAAACCGATCCCCAATCCAATGGCACGTGGCAAGTAGATACGTCTGGCGAATGACAAGCCTTTGCCGCGTTGGTTTTCCATGATGTTCTTCGCCAGATTCATTCTGAAACACTTTGCAGTGTAATTCTTCAGAGCGACCGTTCATCGGTCAATGACAGACATTGTCATTTATTCCAGCGGGAAAATTCAGTGTCCTTGTGAGCCATTTACGCGGCGCAGACGTGATCTAGAGCTGATAGCAGGCCAGAAACATGTCCAGTGCCGAATCGACCACGGCATTTTGCGTGGCGCTGTCGAGCGAGGGCTGGCCCATGGAAATCTGGGGCCAGAAGGCGAAAGATTTGAGCAGCCCTTGTACCTGATGCGCGGCGAACTCCGGATCGACCGCTTTCAACCGGCCATCTGCCTGGGCAGCGCGGATCCACACGGTCACGCTTTCCTCACGTTCGCCCATGCGCGCCACCATGTTCTGCGCACGCTCGGGTGAGTGGATCGCGGCGGCGATGGCGACCCGGGCCAGATCCATGAAATTGTCGTCCGCCATCATCTGCAGTTTGGCCAGCAGCATCGTTCGCAATTGATCGCGCAAGGGTTGGTCGGGTTGGTACGACACGGCTTGCTCGGTGCTGATCCGTGCCCACAACTGGTTGAGAATTTCGGCGAACAGCTCTTCCTTGCTGGGAAAGTGGTTGTACACCGTGCGCTTCGACACTCCAGCGGTGGCCGCGATCTTGTCCATGCTGGTGACTTCGAAACCGTTGGCACGGAATTCGGAAATGGCCGCCAGGATGATGGCTTCGCGTTTGCGGTCGGTGAGGCGCGTTGGAGCTGTCATAAATTCGATTCGGCAGGAAAAAGGAGGAAATTACACTCGGCAGTTTACTTGTCATCCGGTTTGATGCAACCTAGAAAGTACACCGATCAGTGTAATGTTGCGTTAATCGGTGCAACCTAAAACCAGATGTCCGGCTGATGCGTGCGTGCCTTGGCCATTTATCGTCCCACCGTGGAAAACCGTGAATTGCGCGGTTTTTCTGGAGTCATTCAGTCATGGCCAAATCAATTTCTTCCGCGGTCAGTCCTGTACCTGAAGCTTCGCGCCAGGCCGAAGGGACGTTCCGCAACCACGCGCCGGTGCAGCGCGAAGGTGTGCGCAAGATGCTGCGCATCATGTGGAACATGATCTTCCACAAACCGCGCAATACCCGACCTGCGTCGGCCATTCCTGTGCAGGCACTGACCCGCGCCGACCTGATTGCTGCGCCGAACCACAGCGTCTATCGCCTCGGTCACTCGACCCTGCTGCTGAAGCTGCAGGACAAGTTCTGGATTACCGACCCGGTATTCGCCGAGCGCGCTTCGCCGGTGCAATGGGCCGGCCCGAAACGCTTCCACCAACCACCGATCAGCATCGACGAGTTGCCACCGATCGAAGCCGTGATCCTGTCGCACAACCACTACGACCACCTCGACTACGAAGCGGTGTTGAAACTTGCGGACAAGGTCAACGTGTTCCTCACGCCGCTGGGCGTCGGCGACACGTTGGTCAAATGGGGTATCGATGCCAGCAAGATCCGCCAGTTCGACTGGTGGCAGGGCACCGAAGTCGCCGGCATCCGTTTCATCGCCACCCCGTCGCAACACTTCTCCGGCCGTGGCCTGTTCGATGGCAATCAGACCCTGTGGGCTTCGTGGGTGATCATCGATGGCGACACGCGGATCTTCTTCAGCGGCGACAGCGGCTATTTCGACGGCTTCAAACGCATCGGCGAACAGTTCGGCCCGTTCGACCTGACCCTGATGGAAACCGGCGCCTACAACGTCGAATGGCCCCACGTGCACATGCAACCGGAAGAAACCCTGCAAGCCCACATCGACCTCAAGGGCCGCTGGCTGTTTCCGATCCACAACGGCACGTTCGATCTGGCGATGCATGCCTGGCACGAACCCTTTGATCGCATTCTTGCCTTGGCCTGGGAACGCAGTGTTTCCATCACGACGCCGAAAATGGGTGAGGCGTTTAACTTGATGCAACCCCAGCGTGGGGACGCATGGTGGCTAGAAGTGGAACAGGAGATGTCAGAAAAAGGGCGCGTTGCTTGTAGCGGCTACAAGGCTGGGTGAGTTTTCCTACCAGTACTGGTTCTTGTTGCTGACAGCCGTTTCCTGCGGCTTCGGTAGGCTTGGTCGCGAGTGAAATGACTCACTCGTGATTGGCTTAAACAAGGATTAGAAAATGAAATGCCGCTTTAAACGCAACATGAATACGCTGGCGCAGGCCATCCTGCTCTCGCTGGCCAGCAGCGCTGCCCTCGCGGCGCCTTCCGGTGCTGAACTTGAATACGCAAGCGCCAGCGAGCTCAGTGCAATGATGGTCAGCAACGAACTGACTTCGGTTGCGCTGGTTCAACACCTCATCGCGCGTGTTGCAGATCTGGACAAGCAAGGTCCCACCCTCAACGCCATTATCGAAATGAATCCCGAGGCTCTCGACATCGCGACGGCGATGGATGAAGAGCGTGCGCAAGGCAAGATCCGTGGCCCGCTGCACGGAATTCCGGTCCTGTTGAAGGACAACTTCGATACCGCTGACGCCATGCAAACCAGTGCCGGCTCAATGGCCATGGTCGGACAGCCGGCGACTCAGGATGCTTTTACGGTTCAACAGCTTCGCGAGGCCGGCGCCATCCTGCTGGGCAAAGCCAACATGAGTGAATGGTCGGGCATGCGTGATATGTCACTGCCTTTGGGGTGGAGCGGGCGCGGCGGCCAGGGGAAAAATCCTCACCTGTTGAGCGCAAGTACCTGTGGTTCCAGTTCCGGTCCGGCAACCGCAGTGGCCGCCGGTTTCACACCGCTGGCAGTGGGCACAGAAACCAATGGCTCGATCAGTTGTCCGGCCTCGGCCATTGGCGTAGTCGGCGTCAAACCGACGCTTGGACTGTTCAGTCGTTCCGGCATTGTGCCGATCACTCGCCTGCAAGACACACCGGGCACACTGACCCGTACTGTGCGGGACGCTGCATTGATGTTCAACGTCATGCAAGGCACCGATGCTGCGGACAGCGCCACTGCCAACGCCCCCACAGGAATCGACTACACGGCATTGCTTTCCGATGCCGCTCTGCAAGGCAAGCGGATCGGCTATCCAATCGCGTATACAGGATCCCACGACACGTTACTGACCCCGAATCCGGAGATGCTCGCCGCGATGGCTGTCTTGCGGGAGCAGGGCGCTACGCTGGTCCCATTGACCGTGCGTCTTCCAGACATCGAGGGCTACCTCAATGGTCTGATGGGCGCGATGAAGCATGAGTTGCCCGAGTACCTGGCCAGCCGTCAGGGCTTGCCGATTGATTCATTGCAGACGCTGATCGACTTCAACCAGGCCAACCCCGGTGATGAGCATTACGGCCAGCAGATGCTGGAGGCAATCAACGCCGTTGAACTTACCCATGAGGAGGCGAGTGCACAGATTGCAATCATCAGCCAGAACTTCAAAGACGCTATCGATGAGCAACTGCGCGAACACAACCTGGACGCACTGTTTGCCGAAAACGATGGTTATTCCCAGTTTTCTGCGGCTACCGCAGGCTATCCGGCAATCACCTTGCCCTCGGGCATGAGCGATGACGGTACGCCGACTTCCGTGTTCTTATACGGCCAGCAATGGAGCGAGCCGCAGTTGTTGGCGATGGCGTACAGCTACGAACAGGCTTCGATGGCATTGCGGCAGCCGGGGTTCAAGGAGTAATCAGGCTCACGAGGGTTTCATTGCAAACGGCAGTGAAACCTTCCTTTTGAGTGAGTGGCCGCAATCGCTTTTTTGCGCACGGTTATTCGGCCATGGCCAACTCACCGTGTATTTCTGCAGGGCTGCATCTCCTCACATTCCCCCCACGCCCCGGCGCAAACCCCGGAAAGAACACCAGCCCCTGCGCCTCGAACCGATACGTCAACGCCAGCCGCGCCGAGTCCGCCACTTCCTGCTGCGCCTCGAACCGCTGGATGTCGTCTACCGAAACCTCTGCCTCCCGCGACAGTTGTTCCACACTCCAGCCCAACATCCCTCGGGCCTGGGCGCAGTGGGTCGGGGTGAACTGGAAAAGGGCGATACGTTCGAGGATGAGGTTCATCGCTGAAGAGGCCATGGTGTGCTCCGGGCTCGAGAGTGCTGATGGAAAATCTACTGTGTTTTTGTACAGTTGTTTTCGGCCGGGATCAAACGCATTTTTTGATTTGCCCTAGTTCGCCGCCTCCAACCAGACGGACGGTGCCTGACCGAGGATTCGGCGGAACATCGTCGAGAACGCCGCCGGGCTGTCATAACCGACATCCAGGGCAATCCGCGTCACCGCTTCACCCGCCGCCAGCCGTGCCAGCGCCAGTACCACGCAGGCGCGCTGGCGCCATTGACTGAAACTCAGGCCGGTCTGCTGGCGGAACAACCTGTTGAAAGTGCGCAAGCTTACGTGCAGTTGATCGGCCCAATGCTGGGGGGATTGGTGGGCATTCGGCTGATGAAGAAAGGTCTGACACAGTTCGAGCAGTCTTCCGTCAGATGGCAGCGGGATATGCAAGGGAAGCGGTGCGCTACGCCGCAATTCATGCAGCAACAAATTGATCAGTACGCCGTCACGCCCGGTCAGGTCATACGTCAGCGGCAGCTCCACCGCCTCCATCAGCAATTGCCGCATCAACGGCGACACACTGATCACCTGACAACGCTCACCCAGATCCACCGCCCCCGGCTCGATATACAAACTGCGAGTGCTGACCCCCAGCATCAATACCTCATGCGCCACCCCCGGCGGAATCCACACCGCTCGCTGCGGCGGCACCACCCAGTTGCCGTCATGCGTGCTGACCTGCATCACCCCGGTCGCGCCGTACAACAATTGCGCCCGCCGATGCGTATGACGTGGCAACAGATAGCCGTGGGAATAATCCCTACCGATAGCCACCACCGGGCGCGGCGTGTCATCCAGCAGATTGATCGAAACATTGCGCATCGAGCGGCACCCGGCAGTTGGCGTAAACGCAAACATTATTGGCTGACTTGCTGAAGCAGGCCAAGCGCCGCCGCTCTATCGTCGACCGCTCCCAAGCAACGGACGACGCGCCATGTTCTACCTCCTGCTGACACTCTTCGGCTGCCTGACCGGCGTCACCGCCGTGCTCTTCGGCTTCGGCGGCGGCTTCGTTGTCGTGCCGCTGCTGTACCGCATGCTCACCACCAGCCACGGCACGGACGACCCGATCAGCCAATCCGCCATGCACATCGCCGTCGCCACCTCGACTTGCGTGATGATCGTCAACGCCCTGGTCGCCACCGGCAAACATCGCCGCGCTGGCAACCTCATCCGTGACTACCTGTGGCCCTTGGGCGGTTTCATCGGATTGGGCGCGGTCGTCGGCGCAATCGCAGCGGTGTGGGTCAGCGGCGAAGTCATCCGTTATGCCTTCATCGCCTACCTCGGCGTGACGATTGTCGACTGCCTGCTGCGACGCGGGTTTCTCACACCGTCCGAAGGCGTCATCCCACGGCGATTGGGAACGGTGGAAACGTCCGGCGGTGGGGTAGGCATTGGCGCCATCGCGACGTTTCTCGGCGTAGGAGGAAGCGTCATGACCGTGCCGTTGTTGCGGCGTTGCGGGTTGAGCATGTGCCAGGCGACGTCGATGGCCAATCCATTGAGCGTGCCGGTGGCGCTGGCGGGGACGCTGACGTACATGTTGATGGCGGGGTTCAGCGAGACAGACCTTGGACTATGGTTTATCGGATATCTGGATCTGCTGGCGTTTGCGGTACTGACGTTGGGCTCGATGCTGGGGATTCGATTGGCCACACCGTGGATCGGGCGGATACCGGATCGGGTGCATGCGTGGGTGTATATCGGGTTGCTGGTGATTGTGATGATCAGCATGTGCGTGAGCTGATCCGGACGAAGCTCGATTCCCCGCTACAACATCGACATAATCCGCGGTCACTTTTTGCGGCATTTGCCCGCTTGCTCAAGGAAGAATTGATGTTTCACGGATTGTTGCGCCTTTCCGGCATTTTGGTACTCGCCGTTTTCTTCCATCCCTTGGCATGGGCGGAAAACGCTACGCAGGTTTACACAGGAACGTTGGGCAAGACGGCGATCGTTCTGGAGATGAATACCCGAACGGGAGAGGGGCGTTACTTCTACCAGAAGTACCGTAAGGATCTGGAACTCGAAGGTTCCAGGGATGGGGACACGCTCGAACTCAGCGAAGGTTCGATGATGGACGGAGACTCCCGTCCAACGCTTCGTTTACAGGCTATCGGGAGCAATTGGTCCGGTGAGTGGAGTAATCCGGCCGGGAAAACCCTCAAGGTTGAGTTGCAGCCCGCAATGATTCCGCAAGCCCCCGTCGACTCATTGCCCTATATCGTCAGCCTGCGTGAGACGGCCCCTTACGAGTTTCTGCGGCTGCAAGGAATGAAACTGCAAAAGGGCAAAACCGAAACTTTCATGGGCTACACACTGCAATGGTGGAGCGAGCCCAAATCACAGGCTTCGCTTTTTGAAGTGGTGTCCGGTTATTCCCCGCAAGTGCTTCAACGCATCAACCAACAATTGATGGGCCGATTGTGGGGGGAGGTGATCACGTATTTCGGTTGCTCGGGTGATTACTCTCAATCCAGCCAACCTCTGTGGATGACGCCTTCGGTAATGAGTGTGCGGATTTCAACGGATTATTACTGTGGCGGCGCCTACCCGGACCAAAGCAACGACGCGCTCAACTTCGATGCCTCAACCGGTCAGACACTGACGCTCGAGGACGTTTTGTGGGTAGGGCAAGGTCAGCCGTTGCACTATGAACAACACGATGATTTCAATGCGGGCTCACCCGGTTCTTCTGATGCCTGGTCGAAATACCGTACTACAGAGTTGGCACCCTGGCTGGTCGCACAGCTGCTGAAACTGTATCCCCGGCAAATGACCGTCACCGCAGAGGGCGATAACGACTGTCACTACGACGAGAGCGATCCCTGGCAATTCATGGGGTGGTACTTCACGGAGCAGGGCATCAAGTTTGATCCGTCGTATCCGCATGTCGCGGCAGTGTGCGGATTCGTAGACTGGAGCATCTTGCCGTACTCCCTCGTCAAACAACACCCCGGCGCCGTCAAACTGCAACTACCCCAGGGCTGACCCTCACGCCAGACCTGGCGCTTCACGAATAATGAAGTGATCCAGGTTCTCGATATTGGCATTGAAGACCTCGAAAGGCTTTTCGGGGTTCTTCTTGCCCGGCACCTGCTTCAACTCCGGTGTCACACCATAGAAGAAGCAGAACAACTCCTTGCCGCTGTCGATCGCGTGCTTGATCTCTTCCAGAAACGCCTTGCGCTTGCGGTAGTTGTCGATCAGCTTTTTGTTGAGATAGACACTGACCGGATAAGGCTTCTTCTTGCTGTCATCCGGCTTCTTGAACCAGACCTTGTCCTCGAAATCGATCCGGAAACTGGCGCTGTGAAAGTCCTCGATCTTCTTGATCCGGCCCCAGTAAATCAGCCCCTTGTTGTCCATCAAGTACTCGATTTTCTTGAAGAACGAACTGTACGGCGCCGTATGTTCGCCAATCTTCAACGGCATGCGCTTGAGCAAATCCTTGTCCGCGAAGTTCGAAACGAAACACTCCACGGGGTGGGCGAAGACACTGGTCTTGTCCGGCGCCGTCTCACGAGTCGGCGATTCTTTTGAAGGGGAAGTCGCCACCCGCACCGGATCATCCCGCAACACATCCGCCGCCCCCGTTGGCGCGGCAGGCTTGCGCACATACTCCCGGCGCGTCAGCAACAACTCCGACGGGAAATGCTCCTCTCGCCCGTCATCCAATTCCCCATCCGCCGCCTCAACCCCCGACGCCGACGTCTTCACACTCACATACGGACAACCCGCCACATGCTGCGTACCGGGCAAATTCTTGAAGTGCGGCGTGCGCACGTAATTCACATTCTTGGCGTTGAACGTACCCAACTCGTTGGAAGCATCGAACGCCGAACGACAGGCGTCGTTGGGGCACTGGAAATGCTCCTTCGCAGAATCGAACGCCACCGTCTCATCGAAATTGAGATCGCGAACGTCATAGATCGACAGCTTGTCGTCGAGACTGAGGCAGTAGGCGAGGTCGAATTTCATGGTGGGGCTCGGGTCCTTGAGTGAGGGGAGGGGATTTATCCCCGATGGGTTGTGAAGCTGCCCCAAAACAGACAACTGGGTTAAAGCGTTCTAACTGGCTGACTGCCAAATACCTTGTAGCTATTCAGCCTCTAACCCCTCGACGCTTCTATAAAACTTAGCAGTGAACTCTTCTTTGTCGCTCGAGTAATGGCAACGTCGATGGCAGTTCGGGCACAGGGCTACTGCGTTGCTCGTACGGTCTGTCCCCCCGTTAACGAGATGTTTCAGATGATGAACTTCAAGAAAAGGTTTGCCATCAGCATCTTGGAATGGCGCTTTTTGGCCACACCCTTCGCAAACGCCTTGAGAACGTTTCAAAACCCATTTTTTCACATTTAATTTGCGCGAAAGCCTAACTACCGTCGCGCTAGTCTGCTTCGGGTTGAGTACACCTGGGGGGGCATCATTCAATTCAGGTGCGGAAGGTTCGATCAGCCGGAGTCGAGTCAGCTGAGCGCCTCTTCGTGAGCTGTTTCGTATCGCTTCCATGTCTTTTTTAGCCAGAATCTCTTTGATACGCGTAATGACACCGGAGCCGAGATTTTTCGCGGAAACATAGCCTGTAATTCTCGGCAGCCCCAATAAATCCATCACAGCAGAGATGTTCTGCATGCGGTACTCGACTGACGAGGCGCTGCGTTTGCTCAGCGGGCCTTTTCGCAAGAGTCGATTCTCGTCCGCTTTATTGAATGGCTGATTTTGTTGTTCAAGAACCAGCATTTTCAGATAAGCGTCTACGGAAGCTTCTAGCTCCTCATCACTCCAGCCAGTTTTTTCTTTCGAGGTGTCCATACAGTCGCCGAGGGTTGAAAACCCTCGGACGATACTGAGTGGCCATCACAACTGTCTACGAAAATTCCTACAGAAAATATCGACGTATCTTGCGAGGTCCTACGACCACCATCACTAGCCCATCAAATACTTTGAAGACTGAAACACCCGCGCAACCCTTCGCCACCAAGGCTTCCCCGGTCTCCGCCCTTGTGTCTGATCATTCAGCAGATAAGGCATATCCCGCAGTCGAATCCAGCCCTCATCCTGCCAATGCAGCAAGCTCAACGACATCTCCGGCCAATCCAACAAACTCAACTTCGGCCGATCTGAATGTCCCGAGTGTTCTGCATCACGCAAGGCCGGCACCACCTGCTGAGTCAACCACTCCCGCAACAACCGGTTCCCCGGAACGTAGTGGTACACCAGCAGCGCATACACACCTGATTCGCTGAGCATCAGTTGCTTTTCGGGTTGCCGAAAATACTCAATCCACAAAACGCGACGTTGATCCTTATCTAGCTTGTTGACCATGCGTTCGCACAGATGGAAACCCATCAAACGGCCGACATCGCGGGCGCAGAACCACGTTTGGTTTTCGAGCAGAAGGGCGTGTAGTGCGAGGTTGTGACGCGAGAAGACTGTTACAGAAAAAGGATCGGGCATATCCATTACCTCTACGTTTAGATTTTTGGAGGGCCTGAACCCAACGTAGAGTGGACTTAAGAAATCCCAACGAGCGAGGCAGCTCCACTGACGACATGTGCGTCTGTGTGAATGGCCAAGCTTTCTACGTTGGGTGTTTCTTAGGCACCTGCAATTGAGCTTAGAGGTGCTTGCAGTTGGCTTCAATGCGAAGCGGCTGTAAGTGTTGTAGGAGATTGAGCGCTGCAACGTAGGGATGGAAAAGGACTACCAGCCGCCCATAAAAAAGCCCCGATAAAAAATCGGGGCTTTTTACTTTCTCAACTCGACGACTCAGCAGCAATCGTCAAATCGTGGCGAGCGAGACGATTAGTCCCAGCTCAACGCACCACCAGTTTGGTATTCGATCACACGAGTCTCAAAGAAATTCTTCTCTTTCTTCAAGTCCATAATCTCGCTCATCCAAGGGAACGGGTTAGTAGTCCCTGGATATTCTTCTTTAAGGCCGATCTGCGACAGACGACGGTTAGCGATGAACTTCAGGTAGTCCTCCATCATCGCAGCATTCATACCCAACACACCGCGAGGCATGGTGTCGCGGGCGTATTCGATTTCCAGCTGGGTGCCTTGCAGGATCATCTGCGAAGCTTCTTCCTTCATTTCGGCATCCCACAGGTGTGGGTTTTCGATTTTGATCTGGTTGATCACGTCGATGCCGAAGTTCAGGTGCATGGATTCGTCGCGCAGGATGTACTGGAACTGCTCGGCGACGCCGGTCATTTTGTTGCGGCGGCCCATGGAGAGGATCTGGGTGAAGCCGCAGTAGAAGAAGATGCCTTCCAGAACGCAGTAGTAGGCGATCAGGTTGCGCAGCAGTTCTTTGTCGGTCTCTACGGTGCCGGTGTTGAATTCCGGGTCGGAGATGGCGCGGGTGTATTTCAGGCCCCAGGCGGCTTTTTTCGCGACCGACGGGATCTCGTGGTACATGTTGAAGATCTCGCCTTCATCCATGCCCAGCGATTCGATGCAGTACTGGTAGGCGTGGGTGTGGATCGCCTCTTCGAATGCCTGGCGCAGGATGTACTGGCGGCATTCCGGGTTGGTGATCAGGCGGTACACGGCCAGGGCCAGGTTGTTGGCAACCAGGGAGTCGGCGGTGGAGAAGAAGCCGAGGTTGCGCATCACGATGCGGCGCTCGTCGTCGGTCAGGCCTTCCGGGTTTTTCCAGAGGGCGATGTCGGCGGTCATGTTGACTTCTTGCGGCATCCAGTGGTTTGCGCAGCCGTCCAGGTATTTCTGCCAGGCCCAGTCGTACTTGAATGGCACGAGCTGGTTGAGGTCGGCGCGGCAGTTGATCATGCGCTTTTCGTCAACGGCGACACGGGCGGCGGAGCCTTCGAGTTCGGCGAGGCCTTCGGCGACGTCGAGGGAATCCAGTGCAGCCTTGGCGCGGGCCACGGCGGCCGAGTCTTCGGCGGTCACGGCGCGGGCTTCGAGGGCGGCGGCACCGCCGGCGCTGTCGAGGCGGTCCATGTTGGCTTCGGTAGCGTGGCCGGCGTTGGCGCCTTTTACTGCTACTTCACTGTCTTCTTTGTCGAATTCGTCCCAGCTCAGCATGACGTGTCGTCTCCTGCGTGAGGGCCTGTGCCCGTGTGAAAACTGATTGGTTGGTTTTTCACACGGCCGTACAGGCCGCGTTGGATGTCGTTTTTTGCAGCGGTGCAACGCAGGCAATAAACAGAAAATTTTTACGGGTTTCCGAGAGCCTCTGACGGGCGCGAGTCAGCGTGGACGCTGCTGCGGGGCTTCAGAATGGCTTTGATCCCTGTAAGGGAATATTGCTGACCCGATTGGGCGGCATTATAGGGAAAAAAACACCGGCGTGGGGGAGGGCGAAACAGCGCAGGGCGGTCGAGCGGGAGGGTGATTTCGTTTGGAGCGAGGGTTTACAGGGCTTTCGCCGGGATTGGCCCCGGAGAATTTTTTTTCATTAATTTTTCTGCGTGTGATTGGTTGCTCAAAAAACGAGCAAAAAACCGCGCTTTTCACTATATCTTGTGTTTTGCAACCCTTTTACGTCCCTTCAAACACAACTGAGCCCGACCGAAGCCGGGCTGGAATCGACCCTCGATGTTGCGCTGAGTGATCCGATTCGGTGCAGTCTCAAACCATCAATTGGTGCAGCCGTTACCCATCACGCTGTAACGCAGGATGTGACGCTGGCCAGTGGAGTCGTCGTACTCCATTTTCATCGGTACCACTTCGCAGACATTCGGAACTTCGCTCATCGATACAACTTTGGCGATGTCCAGGTGAGTGGAGTAAGTGTATTCCTCGATGGCCGGTTGTTGCTGTGCGACATCAGTCGGGACCTCGTCTGCCATGGCGGTTGCGCACAGACTGCTGAGGGCCAGAACCAATAAAGCTTTCATTTGAAATTTACCTTCTTGAGGTCGAGTGGGGTCACGCAACCTTTTTGGGGTTGCGTGTGGAACTTCATCGTTTGGTTTGTTACTTCAGAGCTGGATTAACGGCCTTCGTGGGGGCTGTAACGTTGTTAATCACTTTGCCTTGTCGGCGAGGCAGATTTTAGGGAGGCGGGGTGGGTGTAAACAGATGGGGTTTTGATAAACACCTTTGGCAGATTTGGTAACAATCGCTGCCAGGCCAGTAGATTCAAGGCCTGCGAGGTCATCGGCGGCGAGCATCGGGATTATCGCCACGACCTGTAGGGGCTTGTTACTACCATCGTCGAATGGTTCTATACGGTCGCCCCGGCTACAACAGGGTCATACAAAAACAACTATTACACCGAGGTAGGAAAGATGAGTGCGGCTTCTCTGTATCCCGTTCGTCCCGAGGTTCTGGCCAATACGCTGACCGACGAGGCGACCTACAAAGCCATGTACCAGCAGTCGGTCGTCAACCCTGACGGCTTCTGGCGCGAACAAGCCAAGCGCCTCGACTGGATCAAGCCTTTCACCACGGTGAAACAGACTTCGTTCGACGATCACCATGTCGACATCAAGTGGTTTGCCGACGGCACCCTGAACGTTTCCTACAACTGCCTCGACCGTCATCTGGCCGAGCGCGGCGATCAGGTCGCCATCATCTGGGAAGGCGACGATCCTTCCGAAAGCCGCAACATCACCTACCGCGAACTGCATGAACAAGTCTGCAAGTTCGCCAACGCCCTGCGTGGTCAGGACGTGCACCGCGGCGACGTGGTGACCATCTATATGCCGATGATTCCCGAAGCCGTGGTCGCCATGCTGGCCTGTACCCGGATCGGCGCGATTCACTCGGTGGTGTTCGGCGGTTTCTCGCCGGAAGCCCTGGCCGGTCGCATCATCGACTGCCGCTCGAAAGTGGTGATCACCGCTGACGAAGGCATCCGTGCCGGCAAGAAGATTTCCCTCAAGGCCAACGTCGACGACGCCCTGACCAACCCGGAAACCAGCAGCATCCAGAAAGTCATCGTATGCAAGCGCACCGGCGGCGACATCAAGTGGAACCAGCATCGCGACATCTGGTACGAAGACCTGATGAAAGTGGCGGGCACCGTTTGCGCGCCGAAAGAGATGGGCGCCGAAGAAGCGCTGTTCATCCTTTATACCTCCGGCTCCACCGGCAAGCCGAAGGGCGTGCAGCACACCACTGGCGGTTATCTGTTGTACGCGGCCATGACCCACGAGCGCGTGTTCGACTACCGTCCGGGCGAAATCTACTGGTGCACCGCCGACGTCGGCTGGGTCACCGGTCACTCCTACATTGTCTACGGCCCGCTGGCCAACGGAGCGACCACGTTGCTGTTCGAAGGCGTGCCGAACTACCCGGACATCACCCGGGTGGCGAAGATCGTCGACAAGCACAAGGTCAACATCCTCTACACCGCGCCGACCGCGATCCGCGCGATGATGGCCTCCGGCACCGCCGCAGTCGAAGGCGCGGACGGCAGCAGCCTGCGTCTGCTCGGTTCGGTGGGCGAGCCGATCAACCCGGAAGCCTGGGACTGGTACTACAAGAACGTCGGCAAGTCCCGTTGCCCGATCGTCGATACCTGGTGGCAGACCGAAACCGGCGGCAACATGATGAGCCCGCTGCCGGGCGCCCATACCCTGAAGCCAGGTTCGGCCGCACGTCCGTTCTTCGGTGTGGTGCCGGCGCTGGTGGACAACCTCGGCAACATCATCGAGGGCGAGGCCGAAGGCAATCTGGTGATTCTTGATTCGTGGCCAGGACAGGCGCGCACTCTGTACGGCGACCACGATCGTTTCGTCGATACCTACTTCAAGACCTTCCGTGGCATGTATTTCACTGGTGACGGCGCGCGTCGCGATGCCGATGGTTATTACTGGATCACCGGTCGCGTGGACGATGTGCTCAACGTGTCCGGCCACCGCATGGGGACCGCCGAGATCGAAAGTGCGATGGTCGCTCACCCGAAAGTCGCCGAAGCGGCGGTGGTCGGTGTGCCGCACGACATCAAGGGGCAGGGCATTTATGTCTACGTCACCCTGAAGAATGGCGAAGAGCCGAGCGAGCAACTGCGCCTGGAACTGAAGAACTGGGTGCGCAAGGAGATCGGGCCGATTGCTTCACCGGACGTGATCCAGTGGGCGCCGGGGCTGCCGAAGACCCGTTCGGGCAAGATCATGCGCCGAATCCTGCGCAAGATCGCTACCGCCGAATACGAAGGTCTGGGTGACATCTCCACCCTGGCCGATCCAGGCGTGGTGCAGCATCTGATCGATACGCACAAGACCATGAACGTCGCGTAAGCGGCGGGTCTGAAGTGCAGAAAGCCCTGTCCGGTTTCGCCGGGTGGGGCTTTTTTGTGTCTGATGTTTTTGTAGCGTCGGGGTGGGCCTCTTCGCGAGCAAGCCCGCTCCCACAGGGGGCGTGTTTGGCGCGGGTCAAGTGTGGGAGCGGGCTTGCTCGCGAAGACGGCCTGTCATTCTCCTCAGTGTTCCCCTGTCTTGCCTCATCGGCATCCAGCCAATAATTATCGGTGTCACCTGTCAGAGCATTCCCACTGTTACCCGTCATCCTTCAAGTAACTGAATGTGTAACCGCCCGCCCCGCAACGGGGCAATGAGAAACGCATCGCCCCGTTTTAGAGCCTCAAAACGACCGGTGAAAAATAAGACATCACCCCGCGCTTGCCGGATTAGAAGGGTTTGCGAATAATAGGCCCGCAATTTGCAGCATAGATCGGTTCACTGTCTTTCGCTCTTGCATGAAATTGCGGAGCTGTCAATGTGCTCAAGCGGGTTTCTCGGTGCTTCTGTAATTAGTTGTCGCATTGAAGAAATATCGGCTTCGGGCCTGTCGTTAGAATGCCGATCACTCGCTCGTCGTGGCTCGCGTTGAAGCCTTCAGGGTTTTGTTCGGAAATATCGCACGCACGCAGCAACCGCTTTCGTTCCACCCATTCGCATATTGGGCTGTCGCTCACTCTGCCGTTTTTGCCCTTTACCGATGGAGTCCCAAGATGAAGAAACTTGTGCTGCTTGGCGCCCTGGCACTGTCCGTGCTGTCCCTGCCGACATTCGCCGATGAAAAGCCTCTGAAGATCGGTATCGAAGCGGCTTACCCTCCATTCGCATCCAAAGCCCCGGACGGCAGCATCGTCGGTTTCGACTACGACATCGGCAACGCACTGTGCGAAGAAATGAAGGTCAAGTGCCAGTGGGTCGAGCAAGAATTCGACGGTCTGATCCCGGCACTGAAAGTGCGCAAGATCGACGCGATCCTCTCGTCCATGTCGATCACTGAAGACCGCAAGAAGTCCGTGGACTTCACCAACAAGTACTACAACACCCCGGCCCGCCTGGTCATGAAGGAAGGCACCGTGGTCAGCGACAAACTGACCGAGCTCAAGGGCAAGAACATCGGCGTGCAGCGTGGTTCGATCCACGAGCGTTTCGCCCGTGAAGTCCTGGCTCCGCTGGGTGCCGAGATCAAGCCATACGGCTCGCAGAACGAAATCTACCTCGACGTGGCCGCCGGTCGCCTCGACGGCACCGTGGCGGACGCCACCCTGCTGAACGACGGCTTCCTGAAAACCGACGCCGGCAAAGGCTTTGCGTTCGTCGGCCCGCAGTTCACCGATGAAAAATACTTCGGCGACGGCGTAGGCATCGCGGTACGCAAGGGCGACGCCCTGAAAGACAAGATCAATACTGCCATCGCGGCCATCCGCGAAAACGGCAAGTACAAGCAAATCCAGGACAAGTACTTCGACTTCGACATTTACGGCAAGTAAAGACGTCGCTCGACCCGTCCGAAATGGCGCAAGCAACAGGATCTCTGCGGTTTGCGCCATTTTTTCATCCCAACTTTCGAGGACCTGAATCATGTTGAAAGGCTACGGGGCTGTCATCCTCGATGGCGCTTGGCTGACGCTTCAGCTCGCCTTGTCGTCCATGGCCCTGGCCATCGTTCTCGGGCTGATCGGTGTCGCATTGCGCCTGTCGCCAGTGCGCTGGCTGGCCTGGCTGGGCGATCTGTATTCCACGGTGATCCGCGGGATTCCCGACCTGGTGCTGATCCTGCTGATCTTCTACGGCGGTCAGGACCTGCTCAACCGCGCCGCCCCGATGCTCGGCTATGACGAGTACATCGACCTGAACCCGCTGGCCGCCGGCATCGGAACCCTTGGTTTCATCTTTGGTGCGTACCTGTCGGAAACCTTCCGTGGTGCGTTCATGGCGATCCCCAAAGGTCAGGCCGAAGCGGGCATGGCGTACGGCATGAGCAGCTTCCAGGTGTTCTTCCGGGTGCTGGTGCCGCAGATGATCCGTCTGGCGATTCCGGGGTTCACCAACAACTGGCTGGTGTTGACCAAGGCCACCGCGCTGATTTCCGTGGTCGGTCTGCAAGACATGATGTTCAAGGCCAAGCAGGCGGCCGACGCCACCCGCGAGCCTTTCACCTTCTTCCTCGCAGTGGCGGCGATGTACCTGGTGATCACCAGTGTCTCGTTGCTGGCGCTGCGTCACCTTGAGAAGCGCTACTCGGTAGGCGTAAGGGCGGCTGATCTATGATCTTCGACTACAACGTCATTTGGGAATCGCTGCCGCTGTACCTCGGCGGCCTGGTGACCACCCTCAAGTTGCTCGCGCTGTCGCTGTTCTTCGGTCTGCTCGCGGCGTTGCCGCTGGGGCTGATGCGCGTCTCCAAGAACGCCGTGGTCAATGGTGCGGCGTGGCTCTACACCTACGTGATTCGCGGCACGCCGATGCTGGTTCAGCTGTTCCTGATCTACTACGGTCTGGCCCAGTTCGAAGCCGTGCGTGAAAGCTTCCTCTGGCCGTGGCTGTCCAGCGCAACGTTCTGTGCGTGCCTGGCGTTCGCGATCAACACCAGCGCCTACACCGCCGAAATCATCGCCGGCAGCCTGAAGGCCACGCCGAACGGTGAGATCGAAGCGGCCAAGGCCATGGGCATGTCGCGGGTCAAGATGTACAAGCGCATCCTGCTGCCGTCGGCCCTGCGCCGGGCGCTGCCGCAGTACAGCAACGAAGTGATCATGATGCTGCAGACCACCAGTCTGGCGTCCATCGTGACCCTGATCGACATCACCGGCGCGGCCCGTACCGTCAACGCGCAGTTCTACCTGCCGTTCGAGGCATACATCACCGCCGGCGTGTTCTACCTGTGCCTGACCTTCATTCTGGTGCGCCTGTTCAAGCTGGCCGAGCGTCGCTGGCTGAGCTACCTGGCCCCGAGGAAGCACTGATATGGAACGCATCGACCACGTTCTGCCGTGGAGCCACCTGGGCAGCGAACGCCGGATTTCGGTCTTTCGCTTCGGTGGCGGCGAGCGCAAGGCCTACATCCAGGCCAGCCTCCACGCTGACGAACTGCCCGGCATGCGCACCGCCTGGGAACTGAAAAAACGCCTCGGCGAACTCGAAGCCAAAGGCCTGCTCAACGGCGTCATCGAACTGGTGCCGGTGGCCAACCCGCTGGGTCTTGGCCAGTTGCTGCAAGGCAATCATCAGGGGCGTTTCGAGGCCGGCAGCGGCAAGAATTTCAACCGTGATTTCGTCGAGCTCAGCGCCCCCGTGGCCGCAAAGCTTCAAGGACAACTCGGTGATGATCCGCACGCCAACATCCGTCTGATCCGTCAGGCGATGGCCGATCATCTGGCCGCATTACCCGAAGCAAGCAGCCAGTTGCAAGGTATGCAGCGTATCCTGCTGCAACACGCCGCGACTGCCGATGTGGTGCTGGACCTGCATTGCGACTGCGAAGCCGCGCTGCACATGTACGCCTTGCCGCAGCACTGGCCGCAGTGGCGTTCGCTCGCCGCGCACCTGGATGTGAAAGTCGGCCTGCTGGCGGAAGATTCCGGCGGCAGCTCGTTCGATGAAGCCTGTTCGTTGCCGTGGCTGCGTCTGTCGCGTCTGTTCCCGGACGCGCAGATTCCACTGGCGTGCCTGGCGACCACCGTCGAACTGGGTGGTCAGGCCGACACCACGCCGGCGCAGGCCGAAGCCTGGGCCGAAGGCATTCTGGCGTTCCTCGCCGAGCAAGGCCTGATCCGTGGCGAGTGGCCAAGCGCTGAGCGCGAACCATGCGAAGGCATGCCGTTCGAAGGCACGGAGCTGCTCCTGCCGCCGCATCCCGGCGTGGTGAGTTTTCTGCGCAAGCCCGGCGAGTGGGTTGAAGCCGGTGACAAGATTTTCGAAGTGATCGATCCGCTGTCGGATCGGGTCAGCACGGTGTGTGCTGGTACGTCCGGGGTGCTGTTTGCCATTGAGCGGCTGCGTTACGCCCAACCCGGTTTCTGGCTGGCCAAAGTGGCGGGGCGCGATGCGCTGCGCGACGGCCCTTTGCTCAACGACTGACTGTTTTTGTGAGAACCGACCGCATGTACAAACTTGAAGTCCAAGACCTGCATAAACGCTATGGCAGTCACGAAGTGCTAAAGGGCGTTTCCCTGAAAGCGGCCGCCGGCGATGTGATCAGCATCATCGGCTCCAGTGGCTCCGGCAAAAGTACTTTCCTGCGTTGCATCAACCTGCTCGAGCAGCCGCACGCGGGCAAGATCCTGCTCAACAACGAAGAGCTGAAACTGGTTGCCAACAAGGACGGCGCGCTGAAAGCCGCTGATCCGAAACAGCTGCAACGCATGCGTTCGCGCCTGTCGATGGTGTTCCAGCACTTCAACCTGTGGTCGCACATGACCGCGCTGGAAAACATCATGGAAGCGCCGGTTCACGTGCTGGGTGTGTCCAAGGCCGAAGCCCGCGAGAAAGCCGAGCACTACCTGAACAAGGTCGGCGTGGCCCATCGTAAAGACGCGTTCCCTGGACACATGTCCGGCGGCGAGCAGCAGCGTGTGGCAATCGCCCGTGCGCTGGCGATGGAACCGGAAGTGATGCTGTTCGACGAACCGACTTCGGCCCTTGACCCGGAACTGGTCGGCGACGTGCTGAAAGTCATGCAGGCCCTCGCTCAGGAAGGCCGGACCATGGTGGTGGTGACTCACGAAATGGGCTTCGCCCGTGAAGTATCTAACCAGTTGGTGTTCCTGCACAAAGGCGTCGTCGAAGAAAGCGGCAACCCGCGTGAAGTGCTGGTCAATCCGCAGTCGGAACGTTTGCAACAATTCCTCTCGGGCAGCCTCAAGTAATCGCTCCCGTTATGCACCAAATTAGGTCATGCTGCGCAGCGCGCCAGATGGTCTAATTTGGTTGCAGCCGATTTCGGTTTTTCCCTCTGTTTACGTTTCGGATCGCCCGCCATGACTGCCCATCGAATTGGTTTCCTGATTTGGCCCAGCACTAAAGCTCTGACTTTGGCGCTGGCAGAGGAGGCCTTGCGTGTTGCCCAGCGTGTGCATCCGGACGTGGTTTACGAGTTGTCGTTCCTGCAGGCCGAAGCTCCGACCGAAGGTGAATGGCAACTGCCCGGCGAACCCTGGGCCGGCAAGCTCGAAAACTTCCAGAAACTGTTCCTGCTCGCCGATGAGCCACCGACGACGTTGGCGCCGGCACTCAGCAGCGCGCTGAAACAATTGGTGCGCGCCGGTTGTGTGATCGGCGGTCTGTCGGCCGGTGTGTATCCGCTGGCGCAACTCGGCCTGCTCGACGGTTACCGCGCAGCCGTGCACTGGCGCTGGCAGGACGATTTCGCCGAGCGCTTCCCGAAAGTCATCGCCACCAGTCATCTGTTCGACTGGGATCGTGATCGCCTGACCGCGTGCGGCGGCATGTCGGTGCTCGATTTGCTGTTGGCGGTACTGGCCCGTGACCACGGTGCGGAATTGGCCGGTGCGGTCTCCGAAGAACTGGTGGTCGAACGCATCCGCGAAGGCGGCGAGCGTCAGCGCATTCCATTGCAGAACCGTCTCGGCTCCAGCCATCCGAAGCTCACCCAGGCGGTGCTGCTGATGGAAGCCAACATCGAAGAGCCGCTGACCACTGACGAAATCGCCCAGCACGTGTGCGTGTCCCGTCGCCAGCTGGAGCGGATCTTCAAGCAATACCTCAACCGCGTGCCGAGCCAGTACTACCTGGAACTGCGCCTGAACAAGGCCCGGCAGATGTTGATGCAGACCAGCAAGTCGATCATCCAGATCGGCCTGTCCTGCGGTTTCTCCTCGGGGCCGCATTTCTCCAGCGCCTATCGCAACTTCTTCGGCGCCACGCCACGGGAAGACCGCAACCAGCGGCGCAGCAGCAGTCCGTTCGAATTGTCGTCGGTGCCGCCCGAGCGCGGCTGATTCTCGAATGACAGCGCCATACGTCATGGCGCTGTTGTTTCAGACACTTTTCAATTCTCCATCTCGACACTGGGACGACTGCGCACCGGCGGATGCTCGAGCACGCCGTCAACATTCAGCGTTATGCCCGTTTCCTGGTAATAAGCCCGGATTTGCTGCATGGCCTGAGCGGAGAAAGGATTGCCGCGCAGGTCGTAGCGGTCACCGACATACGCCGGCACCTCCATCAGTTCGTCCGGCATTTCGCTGATTTCATTGCCCGACAGATCCACTTCCATCCAGTTGAAATTATCGAGCACCCCCTTCGGGATTTCGCGAATGCCGGTGGTGCTCAGGTCCAGATCGGTAAGTCCCTGCAAATTGCTGAGGTCGGGTGTCAGCCCGAGCGGGTTGTCATGCAGATGCAGCAGATCAAGGTTGTCCAGTGTGGCCAGTCCTGCCACATCGCGCGGCGACAGCGTGAGATCGCACGCCGGCAGGCTCAGCGTGTTGAGCCGTCTCATCTGGAAGATGGCCTCAGGGATATGGTTCAGTTCATAGCCTTGTATATCGACGCTTTCAAGATTGCGAAACGCCTCAAGGAATCGGCCGATCCTTGGCGAGTAGTCACTGGTGCTGACCAGATGCAGATCCGAAACGTGGCCGAGGTCGGCGCTCAGCGTCGGCAATTCACCACGGATCGGTAGCCTGAAAACGAAGTGGTATTCACGGGCGTCCGCACCTTCCACCGGTGTTTTGCGCCAGCAAGTCAACAAGGCCTCTCTGAACGCCGTCCTGTGTTGTTCCTCCAACAGACGATCCTCTGGTGAGAGGGGGAGGCCGGTCAGGTGGTGGTCGGGTATGGCGGTCTCCCAGGCCGCCAGCTCTCCCAGCAGTCCGACGAATTCGGCTTCCCGGCGGGCCAGTTCGATCCGGCCATCGGCGAGCGTGCCTTCGAGCCGATAGATGAAGACGCTTGCCTGCTCATCGTTCAGCGCAGGATAAAGTGTCCGGACGCGTGCGATGTCGGCAGGCTCGGCCAATACGCCAAGGTCTTCTCCGGTTCTGCGGTAGTAGGCCTTTATCTGCTCACGCGTGGCGACACCCAATGGATTGTTGCCGAAGTCAAAGCCTTTGCTGGCAGCGGCGGGCAGATCGAAGATTTCCGTGGGCAATTCGGTCAGGCGATTGCCGCTGAGAATGGCTGTTTCCAACCAGGGCGGATCCAGCAAGCCCGGGGGTAATGCGGATATCCCGGTGTTCGCAAGGTCGAGAAACTCCAGATTCGGCAACGTGCGCAGATCGAATAACCGGCCCAACGGGTTGTTGTAAAGATCGAGCCTCACCAAATGAGTCAATGACGATAGCGTTGCAATCCCGTCGTCATCCAGCACGACTCCGCAGTTGCTCAGAACCAGTTGCTGGAGATCCGTCATCCCGGTCAGTGCTTGCGGAATTTCTGCCAACGCCAGGTCCCGTAATTCGAGGGAGTCGAGCCCGGTAAATCCGCGCAGAAAACCGGAGCCGGCTCTTAGCTGGGGGTTGCCGGTGATCGATAGCGTCGTGACATACGCAAAGTCTGCATGCAAGGCCGGGAGGTCACCGATGAAAGCCGGGTTCAGATTGAGGGCGGGGGTTCTCGATTCAGGGGTTTGTAGAGACCTTTCACGCCAGAACGATTCGATCTCCAGTCGGAACATGATGCGATTGGCACGCTCGGCGGAGCGGTCACTCTCGGTCAGAAGAATGTCACTGACCGGGTAGCGTTCGGGGATATCGGTTACCCATTGTTCAAGGTCACCTTCAAGCTGTCGCAGCTCGGTTTCCCAGCGCTGGATCTGTAGCCGACCGTCCTCAAGGGTTCCCGGGAGCAGGTACAGCACTCGATTGGCGTCATCATTGTCCAGGGACGGGAACAGCTCACGGATACGATCGACGTCTTCCGGTGGCATTGATACGCCAAAGTTCTGCCTGAACTGCCGGTAACACAACTTGATGCGTTCGCGTGTGGCGACTGACAGTGGATTGTCGGCAAAGCTGAACTGCCTCGGCGTACGGGCAGGGATATCGAAGAGGATTTCGGGCAATTCGCGGAACTGGTTACGCTCGAAATTGGCGACAACGAGGCGGGGATGATCGAACAGACCGTCGGGCAAGTTCGAAATCCCGCTGTTGATCAGGCGCAGTTGCGTCAGGGCGGGCAGCGTTTCCAGATCGGGTGATGTCCCCAACGGGTTTCTGCTCAGGTTCAGGTATTGCAGGTTGCTCAGGGAAGACAGGGTGGTCCGGCTTTGTGGTGTCAGTGTCAATCGGCAGTTTTCCAGCACCAGTCGTTCAAGCGTGGATATACGCAATGAGGTCAGCGGGTTCTGTCCAAGATCGAAATCGTGCAGTTCCAGGTGGCGCAAGGCTGAGAAGGGTTGCAGGAACGCATTGATGTCGCCCAGTGCTGCGTTGCCTGTCAGTGATACCTCGCGGATGTGGCTGAAGTCTGCGGTCAGAGTCGGTAACTCCCCGATGAATGTCAGGCTGGCAATCAACGAGTCACCACGCTGCCTGGGGCTTTCTGGCAGTCGTGCTCGCCACAGTTCCTGCAACAGATCGGCAAAGGCTGTCCTGGCCGAATGTTCCGCGAACAATTGTGGAGGGGCCAGTGGCTGAGCGCTGAAAGGGTGGGTCCGGGGAACGGCCGTTTTCCATTGCGTCAGATCCGTTGTGAGTTGTTCGATCTCCGCTTTCCAGTGCCTGAGCTGGCCACGGCCATGCTCCAGGTCGCCCGGCAAACCATAGAAGACGTCACTGGCCTCCTCGTTATCCAGGGCGGGAAACAGCGCCTGGGTGGCGGCGATGTCGGATTGTTCGGCAAGTATTCCGAAATCCACACCGGTTTCACGGCTGTAGCGTTTGATCCTTTCCAGCGTGTCGAGGCTGAGTGGATTACCGGAAAAGTCGAATCCTTCGCTGGCTGAGGCGGGCATTTCAAACAAGGCATCGGGCAGTTCGCTGATTTGATTGTCGCTGACAATGGCTGTTCGCAACGTCGGATGTCCGTGCAGCCCCGTGGGTACATCGCTGATCCCGGTATGGGAAAGATCCAGGTAAAGAAGTTCGGGCAGGCTGCCGGCGTCGGGTGCTCGGCCCAGCGGGTTGTTGGGCAGCTCGAGGGATTCGAGTTCACGCATTGCCGCCAGCGCGGCCTGTAGTTCTCCGGTGAGTTCAACGCCACAGTTATTGAGCAGCAAAGTATCCAGAGCAGGCAGGCTTGCTAGTGTTTCCGGCAACTGATCCAGCGCAAAGTCGTGGAGGATCAGGCGCTTCAGCCGGGGAAAGCTTTTGAGGAATGGAGCGGTGGCCTGTATTTGCTTGTTGCCATTCAGGGACAGTGCCGTGATATGACTGAAATCGGCCGTCAGAGCGGGCATATCGCCCATGAACGAGGCTTGCGCCGAAAACACGTCTGCCCTCGTCAGTGGATGTGCGGTCGAACGATGGCGCCAGAGTCGCTCAATCCTTCCGGCAAATATCTCTCGCTCGTAAAACTGGTTGAAGTGTTCGTTGGGCGTCAGTAGCTCGCCCGTGGACGGATTGCGGTTCGGCGTATCTCGCGCCCAGGCAGCCAGGTCGGTGGTCATGCGGGTCAGTTCGTTTTCCCAGCGATCCAGCTGAAGGCGGCCCTGTGCCAGGGAGCCGGGCAACTCGTAGATCAGTTCGCTGGATTGACGATCGTTCAGGTCGGTGAACAGTGCCTTGATCCGGTTTATATCCGCCTGATCGGGGCGCACGCCCAGATCGCTGCCGGTCCGGTTGAAATAGATCTTCACCTTTTCGCGAGTCGCAACGGACAGCGGGTTGCCGAAAAAGTCGTACCCGGCGGTGGCGGACGCGCCTCGTTCGAACAATGAATCAGGCAATGCGGTGATCCGGTTGTCGGTGAGCCAGACACTGATAAGTCGGGGATGACCCAGCAGACCGGGCGGGATATCGGAGATCCCTGTGCTGGACAGATTCAGATGCGACAGATCAGGCATGAAGTTGACATCGAAGGTTGCTCCCAGCGGATTGCCTTCCAGATCCAGCGCGGTCAACCCGTTGAGGGAGGACAGCAGTGACTGGTTTTCCGGGGTAAGGACGATGCTGCAACTTTGCAACGTCAGTTGTTTCAGCTCGGGGAGGGTCATCAGGCGCGACGGAAGCCTGTGCAGGTCGAAATCACGCAGATCCATGCGGACCAGGCCCGGAAAGCTTTCGAGAAAGGCGTTCACGGCGCCGGGGTGGCTACTGCCGATCAATTCCAGATCGCTGACGTGGCTGAAGTCGGCCGTCAGAGCGGGCAGGTCGCCCACCACTGGCTGCGAAAAGCGCAACTGGTAGCCGTGAGGTCCTTGTGTCTCCCTGCGCCAGCAACTGCGCAGGGTGTGGGCGAGCGTCTGGCGATCGCGCAGGGCGGCCATTCGTTGTTCGTCTGACAGCCGGGTGTTGTCTGTCGGGCTGGTTTCCGGGAGATCGAACATCCACTGATTGAGGTCGCTATCGAGTTGAGCGTATTCAAGCTGAAGACGCGACAGCTCGGCGATCGCCCCGATCGGGTGGCGTTCAAGTCGCCGGGCCATGGCGATCTGTTCTGCTTCGGATATTCTCGGGTAGATCTGCCTGATCCGGTTCTCCAGCGTATGGGGTGTTCGTCGGGACTGTGGCGGATTGCGTGAGTAACCATCGGTGCCCAGCAAGCGCAAGGTATCCATGACGGGAGGCGGCACAGGGTCAGGCAACATTGCCAGCCTGAGTTCGGTGCGGGGCAGCGGATTTTCACAGATGGCTCGCCTGAGTTTTTTTCCCTCGCCGATCTGCAGGTTCAATGCCTGGCGTTGTGCGTCCGGCAGGGCTTGCAGGACGGCAGTGTAGAAATCGGTCGGACCGAAAAGATCCAGCCCCTGTTCGTCCTGTGGTTGCCAGAAGTCATCGGAGGTGCGGATCAGTACTTTTTGAATCACAGCCTCGGCCGGCCCGGTGCTGTCGAGTAACCGTCCGTTCCGGGACTGAGCGCGAACTTCAAAGCGAACCTCCCCGGACCAGCCCGGCAACTGTTGAAGGCTGTGCAAGGCCAGGGTGTCGGTGTCGGGATTGTGTACCGAGTCCAGTTCCAGTCCTTCATAGGCGCGGCTGATGCTCAGTTCCTGCCAGGCGTGTTCTGCCAAAATCTGTTGCCGTTCAGGCCAGTGTCCTCGGCTGATTTCCACCAGCTCCGCACCCGTAGCCGTGTTCAGTAATTCTTCGGTGATCCTGGCGGGCAACTGTGGTTCGTGCCGGGCCACATGCCTGACGAGGGGGGCGTCGCGATGCTGGAGTGCCTGATAACGTGCCTCGAAAAGTGAAGTGCGATGCTGTCGGGCGATCTGTGCGAGTCTGGCTCTCAGCTTGCGGCTGCGTGCCTCGAGGGCGAGCATCTCGCCGAACGCCTCTTCCAGCAGCGTGTTGATTTCCGGCTCGCTGAGGGTGTGAAGCAGAGTCTTGAGCAAGTCACCCCCTTCAAGTCTGTCCTGTCGTAACTCTGTCAGTGGAAGCTGGTCATTGGTCGTGGATTGCCATGCGATTTCACCCCGCTCGTCGATAAAACACAGCCTTTTGCTGTCTGGCCACAGACTCTGTTGCTTGAGTAGCTGGAGCTGGATCAGCGGATCGGCATTCAGATACTCCTCGGGGTTGTCGCTGGCGATTCGGTCAATGAAGACTTGCAGTTCCTGATCGATCCTGAAGCGCTGGATGCTGTCAGCCAGCAGTGGTGGCACACGCTCCTGGTCGACGTGCATTTTGCGCAGCGCATCTTCCGAGTAGCCGCTGACCTTGAGGATGCGCTCGCGTCGGGCGGGGGAGAAGGTTTCGACGCTATGACCGATGCGTTGCAATGCGGTCGCGCTGTCCCACTCGAGCGGTCGTTCAAGCTCGGTGTGGAAGGCGCCCTCGCCGTTGTGGCGCACGATGGGGCGGTAGGCGTCCGCGCGGGTCGGATGCTCGATGTACAGTTTGCCTGGATGCTCGTGATCGCTGACTTCGTAATGGGTCCGGTCGACGGGGAGCAGCCTTTTCCCTTGGTGCCGGTGCAGCCCCTGTGGGTCGGGCCCGGACCCTTTGGGTGGCTGGATCTGGCGCGCGTACGGCTGCAGGTCCGGTTTCCAGTACAGCGTCTTGCCGTTGCGTAGTTTCACGGGCTGGAAACGGTCGATCAGTGCAATGAGCTCGGCCGGCAATACCTTTGGCAGCTCCTGGACGGCGATGACGCCGCCGATGCCGAAGGCGCCGAGCTGGATCAGCGAATCCAGCGCGCCGAACATGTGTTCGGCGACTTCTGTGCTGAGCCCTTCGGCCCAGTCGACGACGCCTTCGAATACTTCGTCGAGAAACTGATAGGCCATGTACGCCATCATCATTTCGCCCAGAAAGGGTACGAAGGGCATCAGCACGAACGAAGCCATTTCAAGAATCGAAGAGGCAACCCGGGTGAAGGCGTCCCAAATCGCCCAGCGGGCGTTGCGATCGACCGTGGCGGTGGGGACTGCGATCGTTGCCGCGTCATTGAAAATCTTGTTCAGCTTTCGTTGATAAAGCTGATCCAGCAGTCGGCCCTCGATGGGCGTGACGGCAAATTGCAGATCGGGCTTGTCGACGGGCGTATCCCGCCAGGCGGGCAATAAGCTGCCGGGTTCCGTAGGGTGCCATTTCACCCGGCTCAGGCGCTGTCCGAGGTCGGCGAAAAAATACCCGCGCTGGTCGTGGGCAACGAAGCGGCTGAAGAACTTCTGATAGTCCGGGCTACGAAGTTGACGCGTCAGCTCGCGCATCATCTCTGCGGTCGAAGCGTACTCCTTGACCGGATGTTCGGGGTCGTCCGGCACATAGGCCACCACTCTGACCGGGTTGCGTGCCTGCTGCAGATCCGGCGCGAAGAGAACGATGCCGGTCAGCTTCGACGACATCATGCTCAGGTCATGGCAAAGCAGTGCCTGTCCATTGACTCGCATGCCTTGCAAATCGTCGAGCAAACTGCCAATCAGGCGTGCGTACAACTCGCTGACATCGCCATTCATTTTTGCCATGTGCAGGGCGGCCTGGAGGGAGGCCTTTTCGCTGACGTTGATGCGCTGACGCAGCACTGCGCCGGCAACGGGGTCGTTGATAGCCAGGTTTTCTTCAAGATACGACTTGTAGCGGGCGCCGATGTCCAGTTCCCGGCACAGGCGGGTGAACGCCGCGATGCTCAGGCGTGCCTTTATCTGCGGCAGGGTTTCGAACTGACCTGACGGTGATGGCCTGGTAGTGAAGGTCGACTCGCTGGAGTAAGCGTCAGCTTCGGTTTCGTCTTCTTCGAAGTTGTGCAGCGCTGCATCGAGCAGTGACACCGTCCAGGTCCGGCTGCCGGTGGTGATCGGGAATCCGGGCGTTGTCACCGGGATGTAGAGGTGCAGGAATGTGTTCCTGACATCCACGTCCAGACTGAATCTGCTCTTCAGCGCCTGGGTCAGGATCGGCTCGGCGTAAGCGCTGACGTCCTGCAGATGCTCAAGTGTCCGGTCGATGGTGTTTTGCACGCTCATGCGCTGGGCGATGAGCGCTCTCAATTCATCGTGTTGCGCCTTCGGCGCTTTTTTCAGTGTGTCGGTGAGCGTGTGGCGATTGTGTTTCAGGGCCTGGCGGCGTACGGCCGAGGCTTTGCCGAGCCATTCCGGGAAAGCGTTTCTGAGAGGTTCGTAGTGCTCGGGGGGATTGAGCGCTGTGTGGGCTGCAATCTGTCCGGTGGATGCCTGCATCGGGTCTGTCCATGTACGTCGGGAAACTGTCAGCAAACCAGAGATCTCGGCAGTGGATGCGGTACATATGTATGACAGGCCGGTACATGCCAATTGATATGCTCTTGGAGCTGCTGCAATTGTCGGCGACGGTTTAAACTGCGCCTTTGCGACGCTATATGTCGCATTGCCGTAAACCCGGGAAAAACCGGGGTTTGCGCTATAAGAAGTTGTCGCTTGGCGACAAGGCCGGGCTGAAAACTGTCCTTACAATCCCCCCATCGCTCGCCAGTTTCAGGCGGGTGGCCCTCATCAGGAGACTCCGATGTCCGTTGAGCACGCTGCGGTAGAACGCGCCGATTTCGACCAGGTAATGGTTCCCAACTACGCGCCTGCCGCTTTCATTCCGGTGCGTGGCGCCGGTTCCCGCGTCTGGGACCAGGCCGGCCGCGAGCTGATCGACTTTGCCGGCGGCATCGCCGTCAACGTATTGGGCCACGCGCATCCGGCGCTGGTCGGTGCCTTGACCGAGCAGGCGAACAAGCTGTGGCACGTGTCCAACGTGTTCACCAACGAACCGGCCCTGCGTCTGGCGCACAAGCTGATCGACGCCACCTTTGCCGAGCGCGTGTTCTTCTGCAACTCCGGCGCCGAAGCCAACGAGGCCGCCTTCAAGCTGGCCCGTCGCGTCGCATTCGACCGTTTCGGCACCGAGAAGTACGAAATCATCGCTGCGCTCAACAGCTTCCACGGCCGCACCCTGTTCACCGTGAACGTCGGTGGCCAGTCGAAGTACTCCGACGGTTTCGGCCCGAAAATCACCGGCATCACCCACGTGCCGTACAACGATCTGGCGGCACTGAAAGCCGCTGTTTCGGACAAGACCTGCGCGGTCGTTCTGGAGCCGATCCAGGGCGAGGGCGGTGTGCTGCCGGCCGAGCTGGCGTACCTGCAAGGCGCCCGTGAACTGTGCGACGCGAACAACGCGCTGCTGGTGTTCGACGAAGTGCAGACCGGCATGGGCCGTACCGGCAACCTGTTCGCCTACCAGCATTTCGGTGTGGTTCCGGACATCCTGACCAGCGCCAAGAGCCTGGGCGGTGGTTTCCCGATCGCCGCAATGTTGACCACCGAAGCGCTGGCCAAGCACCTGGTCGTCGGCACGCACGGCACCACTTACGGCGGCAACCCGCTGGCGTGCGCTGTGGCCGAAGCGGTGATCGACGTGATCAACACCCCTGAGGTACTGAACGGCGTCAACGCCAAGCACGACAAGTTCAAGACCCGCCTGCAACAGATCGGCGAGAAGTACGGCCTGTTCACCCAGGTGCGTGGTCTCGGTCTGCTGATCGGTTGCGTGCTGAGCGATGCCTGGAAAGGCAAGGCCAAGGACATCTTCAACGCCGCTGAAAAAGAAGGCCTGATGATTCTGCAGGCCGGCCCGGACGTGATCCGCTTCGCCCCGAGCCTGGTGGTTGAAGACGCGGATATCGACGCCGGTCTGGATCGCTTCGAACGTGCTGCAGCGAAACTGACCCAAGCCTGATTCATGCAAGACCACCCGGCGCCTGTCTTCATCGGCAGGCGCCGGGACAAATTTCCTGTGCCGGGCCTGCCCGGCATTTTTTTCCCGAGTCGGCGCTTTCGCCGACCTGAAGTAGAGAAAGGAGTGACACCATGCTGGTGATGCGCCCTGCGCAAATGGCTGATCTGGGCGAGGTACAGCGTCTGGCTGCGGACAGCCCGATTGGTGTCACTTCCTTGCCGGATGACGTTGAACGCCTGAGCGACAAGATCGCCGCGAGCGAAGCCTCGTTTGCCGCCGAAGTGAGCTTCAACGGTGAAGAGAGCTACTTCTTCGTCCTTGAAGACACCGCCACCGGCAAACTGGTGGGCTGCTCGGCGATCGTTGCGTCGGCCGGTTATTCCGAGCCGTTCTACAGCTTTCGCAACGAGACCTTCGTGCACGCTTCCCGCGAGCTGAAGATCCACAACAAGATCCACGTGCTCTCGCAATGCCACGACCTGACCGGCAATAGCTTGCTGACCAGTTTCTACGTGCAGCGCGAGCTGGTGGGTTCGCCCTGGGCCGAACTCAACTCCCGTGGCCGTCTGCTGTTCGTGGCCAGCCATCCGGAGCGTTTCGCCGATTCGGTGGTGACCGAGATCGTCGGTTACAGCGACGAGAACGGCGACTCGCCGTTCTGGGACGCCATCGGTCGCAACTTCTTCGACCTGAACTACGCCGAGGCCGAGCGTCTGTGTGGCCTGAAAAGCCGCACGTTCCTCGCCGAACTGATGCCGCATTACCCGATCTACGTGCCGCTGCTGCCGGACTCCGCTCAGGAAGCGATGGGCCAGGTGCACCCGCGTGCGCAGATCACCTTCGACATCCTGATGCGCGAAGGCTTCGAGACCGATCACTACATCGACATTTTTGACGGCGGCCCGACCCTGCATGCGCGTGTCTCGGGGATCCGTTCGATCGCCCAGAGCCGTGTGGTGCCGGTGAAGATCGGCGAGCCGGTCAAAGGTGCCGGGCGCCAGTATCTGGTGGCCAATGCCCAGTTGCAGGACTACCGCGCGGTATTGCTGGAACTGGATTACGCACCGGGCAAACCGGTGACCCTGGATCTGGAAGCGGCCGAAGCCCTGGGCGTCGGTGAAGGTGCCAGCGTGCGCCTGGTGGCGGTTTAACGCCTTAGCGAGTTTCACGGGTGGCCACGGCGGCCCGTTTGAGGAGATAGCATGATTGTTCGTCCCGTACGCAGCAGCGATTTGTCCGCTCTGATCGACCTGGCCCGCAGCACCGGCACCGGCCTGACCACCTTGCCGGCCAACGAAGAGCGCCTGACCCACCGGGTCGGCTGGGCCGAGAAGACCTTTCGCGGTGAAGCCGGCCGTGGCGACGCGGACTACCTGTTCGTGCTCGAAGACGACAACGGGCGCGTGGTGGGGATTTCCGCCATTGCCGGCGCCGTCGGCTTGCGTGAGCCGTGGTACAACTTCCGCGTCGGCCTGACCGTCAGCGCCTCGCAGGAGTTGAACATCTATCGCGAGATCCCGACGCTGTTCCTGGCCAACGACCTGACCGGCAACTCCGAGCTGTGCTCGCTGTTCCTGCACGCCGATTATCGCACCGGCCTCAACGGTCGCATGCTGTCCAAGGCGCGGATGCTGTTCATCGCCGAATTCCCTGAGTTGTTCGGCAACAAGATCATTGCCGAGATGCGCGGCGTATCCGATGAAGCCGGCCGTTCGCCGTTCTGGGAAAGCCTGGGCCGTCATTTCTTCAAGATGGAATTCAGCCAGGCCGATTACCTGACCGGCGTCGGCAACAAGGCGTTCATCGCTGAACTGATGCCGAAATTCCCGCTGTACACCTGCTTCCTGTCGCCGGACGCGCGCAATGTCATAGGCCAGGTGCACCCGGACACCGAGCCGGCACTGGCGATGCTCAAGAGCGAAGGCTTCAGCTATCAGGGTTACGTCGACATCTTCGACGCCGGCCCAGCCATCGAGTGCGAGACCAGCAAGATCCGCGCGGTGCGTGACAGCGAGGCGCTGGTGCTGGCCATCGGCACGCCGGGCGACGACGCCACGCCGTTCATCATCCATAACCGCAAACGCGAAGACTGCCGCATCACGGCTGCGCCGGCCCGTCTGGCCGCCGGTACGCTGGTGGTCGATCCGCTGACCGCCAAACGTCTTCAACTCAACGCTGGCGATCAGGTTCGCGCCGTGGCGTTGTCCGCTGCCCGGGAGTCGAAATAATGAATTCGCTATACATCGCAGGTGAGTGGCTGGCCGGTCAGGGCGAGGCCTTTCAATCGCTGAACCCGGTGACCCAGCAAGTGCTGTGGTCAGGGGAGGGCGCCACCGCCGCTCAGGTCGAGTCGGCCGTGCAGGCTGCGCGTCAGGCGTTCCCGGGCTGGGCCCGTCGCACGCTCGAAGACCGCATCAGCGTGCTCGAAGCGTTCGCCGCCGCGCTGAAAAACCACGCCGACGAACTGGCCCGCACCATCGGTGAGGAAACCGGCAAGCCACTGTGGGAAGCCGCGACCGAAGTCACCAGCATGGTCAACAAGATCGCGATCTCGGTGCAGAGCTACCGCGAACGTACCGGCGAGAAGAGCGGCCCGCTGGGCGACGCCACCGCCGTGTTGCGCCACAAGCCCCACGGCGTGGTCGCGGTGTTCGGTCCTTACAACTTCCCCGGCCATTTGCCGAACGGCCACATCGTGCCGGCGCTGCTGGCCGGTAACAGCGTGCTGTTCAAACCGAGCGAGCTGACCCCGAAAGTCGCCGAGCTGACGGTCAAGTGCTGGATCGAAGCCGGTCTGCCGGCCGGCGTGCTGAACCTGCTGCAAGGCGCTCGCGAAACCGGTATCGCCCTGGCGGCGAATCCGGGCATCGACGGTCTGTTCTTCACCGGTTCCAGCCGTACCGGCAATCACCTGCACCAGCAGTTCGCCGGGCGTCCGGACAAGATCCTCGCGCTGGAAATGGGCGGCAACAACCCGCTGGTGGTTGATCAGGTCGCCGATCTCGACGCAGCGGTGTACACGATCATTCAGTCAGCGTTCATTTCTGCCGGTCAGCGTTGCACCTGCGCCCGTCGTCTGCTGGTGCCGCAAGGCGCGTGGGGCGACAGCCTGCTCAAGCGTCTGGTGGAGGTCAGTTCGACCATCGAGGTCGGCGCGTTCGATCAGCAGCCGGCGCCATTCATGGGCTCGGTGGTTTCCCTCGGCGCGGCGAAAGCGTTGATGGATGCCCAGGCGCATCTGTTGGCCAACGGCGCTGTGTCGCTGCTGGCAATGACTCAACCACAGGCTCAGTCGGCGCTGCTGACCCCGGGCATCGTTGATGTGACGGCGGTTGCCGATCGCTCCGACGAAGAACTGTTCGGCCCGTTGCTGCAAGTGATCCGCTACGCCGATTTTGCGGCGGCGATTGCTGAAGCCAACGACACTGCATTTGGTCTGGCCGCTGGCCTGCTGTCGGATTCCGAAGAGCGCTACCAGCAGTTCTGGCTGGAAAGCCGTGCCGGTATCGTCAACTGGAACAAGCAACTGACCGGTGCGGCGAGCAGCGCGCCGTTTGGCGGTGTCGGCGCTTCGGGCAACCACCGCGCCAGCGCCTACTACGCGGCGGATTACTGCGCGTACCCGGTGGCCTCGCTGGAAACTCCAAGCCTGGTGTTGCCGGCGGCACTGACGCCTGGCGTGAAGATGGCGTGATGCCCATCGCTGGCAAGCCGGCTCCCACAAGGACGATGAGTTCCCTGTGGGAGCTGGCTTGCCAGCGATGGCCGCGCCGCGGTCTTACTGAATAGTTACTGAAGCCTATAACAACAGATTCTCGTGGAGCCTCGCTGATGAAATCCTTTGAAGTCAATTTTGACGGTCTAGTGGGGCCGACCCATAACTACGGTGGTCTGTCCTACGGCAACGTTGCGTCCCAGAGCAACAGCCAGCAATCCTCGAACCCGAAGGAAGCGGCGCTGCAAGGCCTGGCGAAAATGAAAGCGCTGATGGAAATGGGCTTTCAGCAGGGCGTTCTCGCCCCCCAGGAGCGTCCGGACGTGGCCGCTCTGCGCCGTCTGGGCTTCAGTGGCACCGACGCCCAGGTGATCGAGCGCGCCGCGAAAGAAGCGATGCCGCTGCTGGTCGCCAGTTGCTCGGCGTCGAGCATGTGGGTGGCTAACGCCGCCACGGTCAGCCCGAGTGCCGATACCGCTGACGGTCGCGTGCACTTCACCGCCGCCAACCTGAACTGCAAATACCACCGCAGCATCGAGCACCCGACCACCAGTCGCGTACTTGGTGCGATGTTCGCCGACCAGCAGCACTTCGCTCACCACGCCGCATTGCCGGCGGTAGCGCAGTTCGGCGACGAAGGCGCAGCCAACCACACACGTTTCTGCCGTGAGTACGGCGATGCCGGTGTCGAGTTCTTCGTGTTCGGTCGCAGTGCGTTCGACACCCGTTACCCGGCACCGCAGAAATACCCGGCGCGCCAGACCCTCGAAGCGTCGCAAGCTGTCGCCCGTCTGCACGGCCTGCGTGACGACGGCGTGGTCTACGCGCAGCAGAACCCGGCGGTGATCGATCAGGGCGTGTTCCATAACGACGTGATCGCGGTGGGCAACGGCGAGGTGCTGTTCTATCACGAGGACGCGTTCCTCGACACCGAGAACATGCTGGCCGAACTGCAAGCCAAACTGGCCAAGGTCGGCGGCACGTTTCAGTCGGTCTGCGTGCCGCGTTCGGCGGTTACCGTGGACGACGCGGTGCGTTCCTATCTGTTCAACAGCCAGTTACTGTCGCGTCCTGACGGTTCGATGCTGCTGATCGTGCCGGAAGAGTGCCGTGGCAACGAGCGCGTGTGGAATTACCTGCAAGGTCTGACCAGCTCCGGCGGGCTGATTCGCGAAGTGAAGGTCTTCGACCTCAAGCAAAGCATGCAGAACGGCGGTGGCCCGGCGTGCTTGCGACTGCGCGTCGCGCTCAACGAAACCGAGCTGGCGGCCGTCAACCCAGGGGTTATCATGACCGCCCCGTTGTACGGTTCGTTGACCGCATGGGTTGAAAAGCACTACCGCGACCGCCTGAGCGAAAGCGATCTGGCGGACCCGCAATTGCTGCTTGAATGCCGGACGGCACTGGATGAACTGACGCAAATCCTTAAACTGGGCGCGGTTTATCCATTCCAGATCAATTGATGACCGGTGCGCCGTTTCGTCGCGGCGCACGGTTCCATCTCCCCAAGAGAGCGTAAAACATGAGCGATTCCCTGCAGCTGATCCTTGAAGACACCGACGGCACGCAACTGCAAACGTCCTGCACCCGCGTCGCGGTCATGTGGCAAGGCAAAGAGCTGTGGATCCAGCAAGACGGCCGCGGCCAGCTGCTGATCGGCGTGGACGTCGAAGAAGGCGACGAAGAGTACGCCAACCTGCTGCTGCGCCCATTGGCGACTAATCTGGTAAGTCTGCAACTGGAGATGGAACCGGCTGACCTCGGCGACGATGACGGTCACGTGCACGGCCCGGATTGCAACCACGACCACTAAGGAAACCGCTCTATGCTCGCCCTCGGCAAACTGCTTGAACTGACCCTCGCCGGCCGCGAACCGGCGGAGAAGACTCAACTGACTGTCGAAGGCGTGCGCATGCGCTGGCTGAGCGAGGGTGCGCTGGAAGTCCGGCCACCCGAAGCGCGCGACAATGGCCTGGACCTGCTGCTGTCGGCAGGCATCCATGGCAACGAAACGGCACCGATCGAATTGCTCGACCGGCTGCTGCATGACATCGCTCGCGGCGACCTGAAGCCGCGCGCACGCATTCTGTTCCTGTTCGGCAATCCGGAAGCGATTCGCAAGGGCGAGCGTTTCATCGAACAAGACGTCAATCGGCTGTTCAACGGCCGTCACGAACAAAGCAGCGGTTCCGAAGCCCTGCGCGCCTGTGAGCTGGAACGACTGGCCGCGAGTTTTTTCAGCGTGCCGGATCGGCAGCGTCTGCACTACGACCTGCACACGGCGATTCGCGGTTCGAAGATCGAACAGTTCGCGTTGTATCCGTGGAAGGAAGGTCGTCAGCATTCCCGTCTGGAGCTGGCCCGCCTGCGCGCCGCCGGGATGGAAGCGGTGCTGTTGCAGAACAAACCGTCGATCGTCTTCAGTTCCTATACCTACGACAAGCTCGGTGCCGAGTCCTTCACGCTGGAACTGGGCAAGGCGCGGCCGTTCGGGCAGAACGCCGGGGTTAATGTGTCGCTGCTGGAAACCCGTCTGAAGCAGATCATCGAAGGCGCCGAGCCGGAGATGGCCGAGCAGGGCCTGGACGGTCTGCAACTGTTCAGCGTGGCCCGGGAAATCATCAAGCACAGCGATTCGTTCCGCCTGAACCTGCCGGCGGACATCGAAAACTTTTCGGAACTGGATGTGGGGTATGTGCTGGCCGAAGACCTGGCCAATACCCGCTGGATCATCGAAGAGCAGGGCGCGCGGATCATCTTCCCCAATCCCAAGGTCAAGAACGGCCTGCGGGCGGGCATTCTGATCGTGCCGACCACTGACGAACATCTCGCCTGACCCGATTTTCGGTTCGACATAAACCACTGTGGGAGCGGGCTTGCTCCCACATTTGGATTTGAGCGAGGCTGAGACCTCACTCAGTTCCGGATCGGTTTACACCGCTACAGCACGCGGCTCGGTGCGGCGCAACGCACGCACTTTCTGCAGCGTATCCGCGCAAGTCTTCGCCGCTTCCTGACCCTTGTGCACGAAATGCTCGAAGAAGAACTTGTAGTGTTCTTCGCCGGCATGGAAGTGGTGCGGGGTCAGGGATACCGAGAACACCGGCACTTCGGTTTCCAGCTGAACCTGCATCAGGCCGCTGACCACCGACTGGGCAACGAACTCGTGACGGTAGATCCCGCCGTCCACCACCAGGGCGGCGGCAACGATACCGGCATAACGGCCGGTCTTGGCCAGCAGCTTGGCGTGCAGGGGCATTTCAAAGGCGCCGCCGACTTCGAAGAAATCGATGTCCGACTCCTGATAGCCCTGGGCGATCATTTCGGCGAGGAAACCTTTACGGCTCTGATCGACGATTTCCTTGTGCCAGCAGGCCTGGATGAACGCGACGCGCTCGCCGTGAGGGTGTTTGCTTTTGCTGTCGATAGCGGTGGGTTGCATGTTCTGACTCCTGTTTGTGTGAAAAACAGGGCGTTATGAATCGAAAGGGATTCAAGGGTACGCACGCTCGCGCAAACACGGCGGACGGCCCTTTGGCGTCAATCCCGTTCTCTCTTCATCCGGACTGTGACCGTCGGCCCCGGAATCACACCGGGTCTGCTGACCTTGCCGCCGTTCACGGTTTTCTGCCGTGTCCGTCACCAAGCGCTCGCGGGCTATGCGCATTGCGCGCAATTACCGCCGGTGGGGAATTGCACCCCGCCCTGAGAACGTTTCGCCCCCCTTTATCGGGCGGCGCAGCGTTTTTAACACAGATCGGCGGGCTGTGCATTGCGCCTTTGTGATGATTGCCATCGGATTTTTCGAAGCGTGGAAACGACTTTTCCTTGCGCAAGGGTTGATTAATCCGCGCCATGCCCGCAGTAATTCCTCTACGAAAAGGGATTTCCCCTGCTGACCAGAGGCCAGGTTCATGAGCGTTATCGATCTTCGCAGCGACACCGTCACCCAACCGACTCCCGCCATGCTCGACGCGATGACCGCGGCGGCCACCGGGGATGATGTGTATGGCGAAGATCCGACGGTCAATCGTCTGGAAACCGAACTGGCAAAACGGCTGGGTTTTGCCGCCGCGCTGTTCGTCCCGACCGGCACCATGAGCAATCTGCTGGGTTTGATGGCGCACTGCGAGCGCGGTGACGAGTACATCGTCGGCCAGCAGGCGCACACCTATAAGTACGAGGGCGGCGGTGCGGCGGTGCTAGGTTCGATCCAGCCGCAGCCGCTGGAAGTGCAGGTCGATGGCTCGCTGGACCTGGATCAGGTGGCAGCGGCGATCAAGCCTGACGACTTCCACTTCGCCCGCACCCGCCTGCTGGCACTGGAAAACACCATGCAGGGCAAGGTGTTGCCGATGGAGTATCTGGCCCGGGCACGCAAATTCACTCTGGACAATGGCCTCCAGCTGCATCTGGACGGTGCACGGCTATACAACGCGGCGGTCAAGCTCGGCGTTGATGCCCGTGAGATCACGCAACATTTCGATTCGGTATCGGTGTGCCTGTCCAAAGGCCTCGGCGCGCCGGTCGGTTCGGTGCTCTGCGGTTCGGCCGGGTTGATCGGCAAGGCGCGGCGCTTGCGCAAGATGGTCGGTGGCGGCATGCGTCAGGCCGGTTTGCTGGCGGCTGCGGGGTTGTATGCACTGGATCACCATGTCGAGCGTCTGGCGGAGGACCACGCCAACGCGCAATTTCTGGCCGAAGGCCTGCGCGAGGCCGGTTTCACCGTCGAGCCGGTGCAGACCAACATGGTTTACGTGCAGATGGGCGACCGCGCGGAAGCGATCAAGGCGTTTGCCGCCGAGCGCGGGATCAAACTGAGCGCTGCCGCCCGTCTGCGGATGGTCACGCACATGGACGTCAATCGCTCGCAAATCGAGCAAGTGATCGCGACATTCGTCGAGTTTTCGCGCAAGTGACAGCGTTAGCCCCTCAATTGACCGTTTCTATCGTATAAACACGCTGTACCCCGCGCGCAGGGCCGATATAATGCGGCCCTTTGCCGTCGTTTCGTCTGTTGACGTTTCGTACAGGCCTTTGGCCGCAGCCTCCGTGGAAGAACCTAATGAAAAGCGCAGAAATCCGTGAAGCCTTCCTTCGCTTCTTCGAAGAGCAAGGCCACACCCGTGTAGCCTCCAGCTCTTTGATTCCGGGCAACGACCCAACCCTGCTGTTCACCAACGCGGGGATGAACCAGTTCAAGGACTGCTTCCTGGGCCAGGAAAAGCGCGCGTACACCCGCGCCGTCTCCAGCCAGAAATGCGTGCGCGCCGGCGGCAAGCACAACGACCTGGAAAACGTCGGTTACACCGCCCGTCACCACACCTTCTTCGAAATGCTGGGTAACTTCAGCTTCGGCGATTACTTCAAGCGTGATGCCATCACCTACGCCTGGAACTTCCTGACCTCCGAGAAGTGGTTGAACCTGCCGAAGGAAAAGCTGTGGGTCACCGTCTACGCCAGCGATGACGAGGCCTACGATATCTGGACCAAGGAAGTCGGTGTGCCGGCCGAGCGCATGGTGCGCATCGGCGACAACAAGGGCGCGCCTTACGCCTCCGACAACTTCTGGACCATGGGCGATACCGGCCCGTGCGGTCCTTGCACCGAGATTTTCTACGATCACGGCGCCGACATCTGGGGTGGCCCACCGGGCTCGCCGGAAGAAGACGGCGACCGTTACATCGAAATCTGGAACAACGTGTTCATGCAGTTCAACCGCACCGCCGATGGCGTGTTGCACCCGCTGCCAGCGCCGTCGGTGGACACCGGCATGGGCCTGGAGCGGATCAGTGCCGTGCTGCAGCACGTTCACTCGAACTATGAAATCGACCTGTTCCAGAGCCTGCTGGCCGCTTCGGCCAAGGCCATCGGTTGCAGCAACGATAACCAGGCGTCCCTGAAAGTCGTGGCTGACCACATCCGTTCCTGCGGCTTCCTGATTGCCGACGGCGTGCTGCCTTCCAACGAAGGCCGTGGCTACGTGCTGCGCCGGATCATTCGTCGCGCCTGCCGTCACGGCAACAAGCTGGGTGCGAAGGGCAGCTTCTTCTACCAGATCGTTGCCGCTCTCGTGGCCGAGATGGGTGAAGCCTTCCCAGAGCTGAAATCCCAGCAGGCGCACATCGAACGCGTACTGAAAGCCGAAGAAGAGCAATTCGCCAAGACCCTGGAGCAGGGCCTGAAGATCCTCGAGCAGGATCTGGCCGAGCTCAAAGGCGACGTGGTTCCGGGCGATGTAGTGTTCAAGCTCTACGACACCTACGGTTTCCCGATGGACCTGACCGCGGACATCGCCCGCGAGCGCAGCCTGACCATCGACGAAGCCGGTTTCGAGCGTGAAATGGAAGCCCAGCGCGTCCGTGCACGTTCCGCCAGCTCCTTCGGCCTGGACTACAACAGCCTGGTCAAGGTTGACGTCGATACCGAATTCACCGGTTACCACGCCACCAGCGGTTCGGCGAAAGTCGTTGCTCTCTATAAAGATGGCCAGTCCGTGGACGTCTTGAGTGAAGGGCAGGAAGGCGTTGTTGTTTTGAACAAGACGCCGTTCTACGCAGAATCCGGCGGCCAGGTTGGCGATTGCGGTTATCTGCAGGCCGGCAACAGCCGTTTCGACGTGCGCGACACCACCAAGACCGGAGGCGCATTCCTGCACCACGGTGTACTGGCGTCGGGCAGCCTGATCGTTGGCGCGCCGGTGGAAACCCACGTCGAAGCCGACGTGCGTCACGCCACTTCGCTGAACCACTCGGCCACTCACTTGCTGCACGCTGCGTTGCGCAAAGTGCTGGGCGATCACGTTCAACAGAAAGGCTCGCTGGTCGACAGTCAGCGCCTGCGCTTCGACTTCAGCCACTTTGAAGCGATCAAGCCGGAGCAAATCAAGGCTCTGGAAGACATCGTCAACGCCGAGATCCGTAAGAACTCTGCCGTTGAAACCGAAGAAACCGACATCGAAACCGCCAAGCAGAAAGGCGCGATGGCGCTGTTCGGCGAGAAGTACGGCGACAACGTGCGCGTGCTGAGCATGGGCGGCGATTTCTCCGTCGAGCTGTGTGGCGGTATCCACGCCAACCGTACCGGCGACATCGGCCTGCTGAAAATCATCAGCGAAGGCGGTGTGGCATCGGGTGTGCGTCGTATCGAAGCGGTCACCGGCGCTGCGGCGCTGGCTTACTTGAACGCTGCTGAAGAACAACTCAAGGAAGCGGCCAGCCTGGTCAAGGGCAGCCGCGAAAACCTGATCGACAAGCTGTCGGCTGTACTGGAGCGCAACCGCGCGCTGGAGAAGCAGCTCGAGCAGTTGCAGGCCAAGGCCGCCGCTGCTGCCGGCGACGATCTGTCGGCTTCGGCTGTGGACGTCAAGGGCGTGAAGGTGCTGGCCGTGCGTCTGGATGGTCAGGACGGCAAGGCGCTGCTGGCGCTGGTCGATCAGTTGAAAAACAAACTCGGCCGCGCAGTGATCCTGCTCGGCAGTGTCCATGAGGAAAAGGTCGTACTGGTTGCAGGCGTGACCAAGGACCTGACTGGCCAACTCAAAGCCGGTGATTTGATGAAACAGGCTGCTGCGGCAGTGGGCGGGAAGGGCGGTGGTCGTCCGGACATGGCGCAGGGCGGCGGTGTCGACGCCGGCGCACTGGATAGCGCACTGGCGCTGACCGTTCCATTCGTCGAGCAGGGTTTATAAGACGGTCTGTCGGGCCCGCAGTCTAGTGGCGGGCCCGGCGGCTGTTCGAGTGATTATTGGGCGCCCTTCATGGGCAGAGGCGGCTTTGAAATGGCTTTGATCGTACAGAAATTTGGAGGCACCTCGGTCGGCACTGTCGAGAGAATCGAGCAGGTCGCCGACAAGGTTAAGAAATTCCGCGATGCCGGCGATGACCTGGTGGTTGTGCTGTCTGCAATGAGCGGCGAGACCAACCGTCTGATCGATCTGGCCAAGCAAATCAGTGGCGAAGATCAGCCGGTTCCGCGGGAGCTGGACGTGATCGTGTCCACCGGTGAGCAGGTGACGATCGCCCTGTTGGCCATGGCGCTGATCAAGCGCGGTGTGCCGGCGGTGTCGTACACCGGCAACCAGGTACGGATCCTGACGGACAGTGCGCACAATAAAGCGCGTATCTTGCAGATTGATGACCAGAAGATTCGCGGTGATCTGAAAGCAGGTCGCGTGGTTGTGGTCGCCGGTTTCCAGGGTGTCGATGAGCACGGCAACATCACGACCCTGGGTCGTGGCGGTTCCGACACTACCGGCGTGGCGCTGGCCGCTGCGTTGAAGGCTGACGAGTGCCAGATCTACACGGATGTCGACGGTGTCTACACCACTGACCCGCGTGTGGTATCGGTCGCTCAGCGTCTGGACAAGATCACCTTCGAAGAGATGCTGGAAATGGCCAGCCTCGGTTCCAAGGTGCTGCAGATCCGCGCGGTGGAGTTCGCCGGCAAGTACAACGTTCCGCTGCGCGTACTGCACAGCTTCAAGGAGGGTCCGGGCACCCTCATTACTATTGATGAAGAGGAAACCATGGAACAGCCGATCATTTCCGGCATCGCTTTCAACCGCGATGAAGCCAAGCTGACCATCCGTGGCGTGCCAGACACCCCGGGCGTGGCGTTCAAGATTCTCGGCCCGATCAGTGCCGCGAACATCGAAGTCGACATGATCGTGCAGAACGTCGCGCACGATAACACCACCGACTTCACCTTCACCGTGCACCGCAACGACTACCAGTCCGCGCAGACCGTGCTGGAAAACACCGCTCGCGAGATCGGTGCCCGTGAAGTCGTCGGCGACACCAAGATCGCCAAGGTCTCGATCGTCGGCGTCGGCATGCGTTCACACGCAGGCGTGGCCAGCCGCATGTTCGAATCCCTGGCGAAGGAAAGCATCAACATCCAGATGATCTCGACTTCGGAAATCAAGGTTTCCGTAGTGATCGAAGAGAAGTACCTGGAGCTGGCTGTGCGCGCCCTGCACACGGCTTTCGAACTGGATGCTCCGGCCCGTCAGGGCGAGTAATCCTGGTCAATGAAGGGCGCGGTCTGACCGCGCCCTTTATTTTTTGAATGGCGCGAGCCCTGAACTGTTCTTTTGCTCGCGCTGGTCAATACTCAGGCATGTAGGGCTACGATCGCTCCGGTTGTAGGTCGGGTGCCTTTTTTTTGCAGACTGTTGTCCCTGAAATGATTCGCGTGAGGAGAAAGGTATGCTGATTCTGACTCGTCGGTGCGCAGAAAGCCTGATTATCGGTGATGGCGAAATCACCGTGACCGTGCTCGGCGTCAAAGGAAATCAAGTGCGTATCGGCGTCAATGCCCCGAAAGAGGTCGCCGTGCACCGTGAGGAAATCTACCTGCGTATAAAGAAAGAGAAGGACGAAGAACCAAGTCATTAATTTTTATTGATTTTTATGTTTGCAAACGGGGAAAAGGTTAGTTAAGATACGCCCCGTGTTGCGGAGAGCTGGCCGAGTGGCCGAAGGCGCTCCCCTGCTAAGGGAGTACACCTCACAAGGGTGTCGGGGGTTCGAATCCCCCGTTCTCCGCCATTATTTGCTTAGTACGTTGTAATCTGGCTTTTTCTGTAAGTTGTTGAAATTAATAGAAAAAGTGGTTGGAATAGAGATTAGACGGGCTATAATGCGGCGCAACAAATGCACTCGTAGCTCAGCTGGATAGAGTACTCGGCTACGAACCGAGCGGTCACAGGTTCGAATCCTGTCGAGTGCACCATATACCAGAAAGCCCGCGTTTAACGCGGGCTTTTTGCTGTCCGGGATTTGAGTTTTCCTGTCACGCATCCTTTCTCATCAAAATCGACCTGAGCACTGCGGCCTCGTTTGAGGTCGTAACGATAAGTCGTTGCCGAATTGCGGATGCTGATCTTGTCAGGCTTGCCCAGGGCGCTTTCAACATCCTGTTGGCTCATGCCGGCGATGATTCGTTGATTGATGATTGCTTCGCGCTTCTGTCGTGCGTCGATCAGATCTCCGCATTTGTCTTGTGTCCGACCTACGACGGCCATTTCTCGCTTTCTGATATTCATGCCGGATATTTCTTCGTGTCGGGCTTCGGGTATCAATGCCACTGTCGAGCCGGGCGAGTAGGGGCGTACCTCTTGAAGTAAAAGGCGCTCATTGTTCGCGCAACTCAGCGTCGTGAATGTGAGGCTGCCGTCAGCAGCTTCGCAGCGGTGAAGTGTCGTTGTGTTCCCTATGGACGGGAGGTAGAGCAGGGCGGTCAGCATGAATCGGGATGTTTTCGATGGCATTCGGCGTCCTCCATGACGATCCCTTTCAAGCGTAGTCGGCAGTTTTTTCACCGCCGGTGTGTTTTCTTTTCAGGATGAGTCGTCCGAGTCTGAAGAGTCAGGACAGTGCTCAGCTTTGTCTCGCAAGCGCTTGTTTCAGCCTAGATTTTTAACGTTTAAAACCGTCAGGCGGTGTATCATTGCGCCCGTCAGCCCCGCCGGGGCTTATGGAAAACCTCCATGGACTTACCCAGTAGTTACTCAGTACCCCGTTTTACCAATCATGAATTGACTGATTGATCCTTCCGGCGTGCCCCGCTGCTGGGAGTGGAGTTCGCCTATGTCCGAAATCGAAGTAAAGAAAACACAGGAAAGCCTGCAGGATCGCCTGGCTCAGGTCGTTGAGCTGCTGCAGCGCCAACGGGTCGTCGAAGACCTGACTCATCGCCAGGAAGGCGCACATCATGACCGGGTCGAGAACCTGGTCCACCGGCAAAATCTCGTCGAGCTGCAACGCAAGCTCGATGATCTGCACTCTGCCGACGTTGCCTACATTCTTGAAGCCCTGCCGCTGGACGATCGTCTGACGCTCTGGCAGTTGGTCAAGGCTGATCGCGACGGCGACATTCTTCTCGAAGTATCCGACTCCGTTCGTGAAACGCTGATCGCCGACATGGACGATCACGAGCTCCTGGCTGCCGCCAAGGACATGGATGCCGACGAACTTGCTGACCTGGCCTCCGAGCTGCCGCGAGACGTCGTCCATGAGCTGATGGAGACTCTGGATCAGCAGCAACGCGAGCGCGTGCGTTCGGCTCTCTCCTACGACGAGGAGCAGGTTGGTGCGCTGATGGACTTCGAGATGGTGACTATTCGCGAGGATGTCAGTCTCGAAGTGGTCCTGCGTTACCTGCGCCGTCTCAAAGAGCTGCCGGGTCATACCGACAAGCTGTTCGTGGTCGATTACGACGGCGTACTCAAGGGTGTGCTGCCGATCAAGCGATTGCTGGTCAATGATCCGGAGAAACAGGTTTCCGAAGTGATGGCCAGTGATCCGGTGAGTTTCCACCCGGACGAAGATGCCTACGACGCCGCACAGGCATTCGAGCGTTACGACTTGATCTCGGCCCCGGTGGTCGACAAGAACGGCAAGCTGATTGGCCGTCTGACCATCGACGAAATGGTCGACCTGATTCGTGAGGAGAGCGAAAGCGAAGTCCTCAACATGGCGGGTCTGCGGGAAGAGGAAGATATTTTCGCTTCCGTCTGGAAATCTCTGCGCAACCGTTGGGCGTGGCTGGCGATCAACCTGATCACCGCGTTCGTCGCGTCGCGGGTGATCGGCCTGTTCGAAGGGTCGATCGAGAAGCTGGTGGCGCTGGCCGCTCTGATGCCGATTGTGGCGGGTATCGGCGGCAACTCCGGCAACCAGACGATCACCATGATCGTTCGCGCCATGGCACTCGATCAGGTCAGCACGGGTAATACTTCGCGTCTGATGCGCAAGGAGCTCGCCGTTGCGTTGATCAACGGTCTGGTCTGGGGTGGAGTGATCGGTGTAGTGGCTTACATGCTCTACGGCAGTTGGTCGCTTGGCGTGGTGATGACGGCAGCGATGACGCTCAACCTGTTGCTGGCGGCGTTGATGGGGGTGTTGATCCCCATGACGCTGGCCAAGATGGGGCGAGACCCGGCAATGGGGGCCAGCGTGATGATTACGGCCATGACCGATAGTGGTGGTTTCTTCATCTTCCTGGGGTTGGCGACAATTTTCCTGCTCTGATCTCCTGTATCGAAACAGCCCGCCGATTGGCGGGCTTTTTTTCGTCCTTGAAATCCCGGATTGCGGGCAAAAAAAAGCCAGCATTCATGCTGGCTTGAGATATTCGATTTGACTCAGGATGCGTCTGCGGCCATTTCGGCGTCGTGGGCGATCAGAGAAACCAGTGCGTTCTGCTGGCGATGGGAGAGTTGACGGAAGCGTTGCAGTAACTCGCGTTCGTGCAGCGAAAGCTCCGGGCTGTCGAGGCGCATGCTCAGCTCTTCGCCCAGTGCGCCTTCCTGAATAAGACTCTGCTCAAGGCGCGCAATGATCTCGGAGTTCATGCTGCGATGATGATTGCGAGCCACCTCGGCAATGCGTTCACGCATTCCGTCTGGCAGGCGTACGACGAACTTGTCAGCCGTACGGCTGGAATAAATTGCCTGTTTCAATGGGCGCATATATTTAACCGGTTAGTTCAGGGGAGCGGTTCTCGGGATTGGCCGCAGGATGAGTCGTAGGACAAGCATCCGCGCCAAATGGTTCAACCTGAATTGTTAAGAGGCTCGCATCATGCCTCAAAATTGCCAGATCATTGGCGTCAATTCTGTGACAAATATTGATCCGGGTAAAGGCGTAATGCCAGCACCAATTATCAGAAATGCGGACTGGTTTGAAAAGAATGCGTCGGCCCGTATCGCTGACCGCGTCCTGATGTGCAGGAGCTGATGCCCGAAGGCGCCAGACCGTGCATGCTATGCGGCTAGAATCCTTGTTCCTTACCTTGTACAGGATAGTGGCAAATGGCCGATTTACTAGGGGCGTGCACCTGCTGGGGGGCGTTTTCAGGATGGATGGCAAGCTTATTTATCTGATGGGGCCATCCGGCTCGGGCAAGGACAGTCTCATCGAGGCTGTGCGTGAGCGTTTGCATCTGCTGGATTGTGAGGTCATGCGTCGCGTCATTACTCGGTCGGCGGAATCTGTGGGGGAGGATGCGCTCAGTGTCACTCCTGAGGAGTTTGATCGACGCCGACGCGCCGGTGAGTTTTCATTGTCATGGCGGGCGAACGGACTCTCCTATGGTATTCCTGCTGAAATGGACCAGTGGTTGAAAACCGGGCGCCACGTATTGGTAAACGGATCGCGCGCGAATCTGCGTCAAGCGCTGGAGGATTATCCGACGTTGTTGCCGGTTTTGTTGACAGTCAGGGAAGAGGTGTTGCGGGAGCGTCTGCTTAAGCGTGGACGAGAGACGCTTGAGCAAATCGATGCCAGGCTTGCTCGCAACACCTTGTTCCTGGAAAGGAGGTCAATCAGTAGACCTGTGTTCCAGCTCGATAACTCTGGCGAGTTGGCGGTGGCCGCTGATCATTTTGTGGAGTGGGTGAAGCTCAACGTAGTACCGGATCAAATTTGAACTTGCGGCCGGCTGCCAGTGCAAGCAAGAACAGCACTGCAAAAACGGCGCAACCGATCAGGGGCGGGGTGACTTCGGTTTGTTCGAACAGCGAAAAATGCAGGGCGCCGCTCAAAAAGGCGAGGATCAAAAATCCTGCCGCTGACTTGGACATGCTGTACTCCTGAAGATGAATCAAAACACCAGGCGATCGATCGATTTGGCTTGCGACGTCTCGAGGGGCGCGCTGACTTCCTGTGAGTGGCTGCCCTGGTCACTCAGCACTGCCCACTGTGGCGCCTTTTGTACCTGCAAGTAATGCGGCATACGCTGTGCAACCGGTTCAGTGCTCTCGGGGGCAAAGTGAAAAGCCACCAGAATCGCTAAAGCGATCGCGTTTGCAAGCAAGAGGGTGCGGTTCATGAGGCTGATCTCCGATCGTTCTTCTGCAGAACAGGCGAAGCAGTCGTCATGCCAACAGTTTAACCGCTGTTAAGTCCTTTAAAAACAAGCATTTAAGAGGCATCTTAAAAAATGGCGCATTGCAATGTGCAATGACGGTTATTTTGAGATGATGCAAATTGCACGGTAAATTGCCCTTCGAGATTGCGGGGCACCTGCCTACACTTAAAATGCCATACGGACGACATGACAAATCAAGGTTCGGCCGTTAACATGCTCGCCGTCCGTCGCGCAGCGTCTGCAAGCGACAACGCGTGTGTCTCAGTAGCTCAATTGGATAGAGCATCCCCCTCCTAAGGGGAAGGTTGGCAGTTCGAACCTGCCCTGGGACACCATCTATACAAAACCTTCTTTGTTGATGTCCGCCGGCCTCACGGTTGATTATCGCTTTCTGTTGTTTTCATATTTCTTTGATTTGCTGAAGCGGCGCGGGCTGGTTGCGTCTTGTGGGTGGATCATTGCTTCTGAACTGATCCTCAGCTTCCTGTCTTGTAATGCAGTCGGTTCGATGGGTATTGCTTGGCTTTGCGTTTTCATGGAGCCCGAATGTTCTTCTCTCTATATATAGAGGAGCATGAGGGGGGGGCATTGGGTACGGTTGCTCGTTGCGCTGAATGCGCGCTGATATTTGGATCTTTCGACAGTGCTGGGCTTCTGATTGATAGAAAAACAAAATTAAAGGTTGACGGCAGATTCTGAGTCTCTATAATTCGCCCCACTTCCGGCGCAGTCGAAACGGAAAACTCCTTGAGATTCAATGAGTTATGTAGGTTTCGATGGCGGGCTGCTTCAGATCATCGAAGCCTGGAAAGAGTTGGAAATGCCGGTTCTTCTGGTGCTTTCAACGGTTCGGTCTTCTCGATCGAAAGCGGAGAAAAAGAGGTGTTGACAGCGGCGTGTAACGCTGTAGAATTCGCCTCCCGCTAACGAGAGATCGGAAGCGCAAGTGGTTGAAGTTGTTGAAGAAATCTTCGAAAACTTCTGAAAATAATCACTTGACAGCAAATGAGGCTGCTGTAGAATGCGCGCCTCGGTTGAGACGAAAGATCTTGACCAACCGCTCTTTAACAACTGAATCAAGCAATTCGTGTGGGTGCTTGTGGAGTCAGACTGATAGTCAACAAGATTATCAGCATCACAAGTTACTCCGCGAGAAATCAAAGATGTAACCAACGATTGCTGAGCCAAGTTTAGGGTTTCTTAAAAACCCAAAGATGTTTGAACTGAAGAGTTTGATCATGGCTCAGATTGAACGCTGGCGGCAGGCCTAACACATGCAAGTCGAGCGGATGAAGGGAGCTTGCTCCTGGATTCAGCGGCGGACGGGTGAGTAATGCCTAGGAATCTGCCTGGTAGTGGGGGACAACGTTTCGAAAGGAACGCTAATACCGCATACGTCCTACGGGAGAAAGCAGGGGACCTTCGGGCCTTGCGCTATCAGATGAGCCTAGGTCGGATTAGCTAGTTGGTGAGGTAATGGCTCACCAAGGCGACGATCCGTAACTGGTCTGAGAGGATGATCAGTCACACTGGAACTGAGACACGGTCCAGACTCCTACGGGAGGCAGCAGTGGGGAATATTGGACAATGGGCGAAAGCCTGATCCAGCCATGCCGCGTGTGTGAAGAAGGTCTTCGGATTGTAAAGCACTTTAAGTTGGGAGGAAGGGTTGTAGATTAATACTCTGCAATTTTGACGTTACCGACAGAATAAGCACCGGCTAACTCTGTGCCAGCAGCCGCGGTAATACAGAGGGTGCAAGCGTTAATCGGAATTACTGGGCGTAAAGCGCGCGTAGGTGGTTCGTTAAGTTGGATGTGAAATCCCCGGGCTCAACCTGGGAACTGCATCCAAAACTGGCGAGCTAGAGTATGGTAGAGGGTGGTGGAATTTCCTGTGTAGCGGTGAAATGCGTAGATATAGGAAGGAACACCAGTGGCGAAGGCGACCACCTGGACTGATACTGACACTGAGGTGCGAAAGCGTGGGGAGCAAACAGGATTAGATACCCTGGTAGTCCACGCCGTAAACGATGTCAACTAGCCGTTGGGAGCCTTGAGCTCTTAGTGGCGCAGCTAACGCATTAAGTTGACCGCCTGGGGAGTACGGCCGCAAGGTTAAAACTCAAATGAATTGACGGGGGCCCGCACAAGCGGTGGAGCATGTGGTTTAATTCGAAGCAACGCGAAGAACCTTACCAGGCCTTGACATCCAATGAACTTTCCAGAGATGGATTGGTGCCTTCGGGAACATTGAGACAGGTGCTGCATGGCTGTCGTCAGCTCGTGTCGTGAGATGTTGGGTTAAGTCCCGTAACGAGCGCAACCCTTGTCCTTAGTTACCAGCACGTTATGGTGGGCACTCTAAGGAGACTGCCGGTGACAAACCGGAGGAAGGTGGGGATGACGTCAAGTCATCATGGCCCTTACGGCCTGGGCTACACACGTGCTACAATGGTCGGTACAAAGGGTTGCCAAGCCGCGAGGTGGAGCTAATCCCATAAAACCGATCGTAGTCCGGATCGCAGTCTGCAACTCGACTGCGTGAAGTCGGAATCGCTAGTAATCGCGAATCAGAATGTCGCGGTGAATACGTTCCCGGGCCTTGTACACACCGCCCGTCACACCATGGGAGTGGGTTGCACCAGAAGTAGCTAGTCTAACCTTCGGGAGGACGGTTACCACGGTGTGATTCATGACTGGGGTGAAGTCGTAACAAGGTAGCCGTAGGGGAACCTGCGGCTGGATCACCTCCTTAATCGACGACATCAGCTGCTCCATAAGTTCCCACACGAATTGCTTGATTCATTGAAGAAGACGAAAGAAGCAGCCCGAAATTGGGTCTGTAGCTCAGTTGGTTAGAGCGCACCCCTGATAAGGGTGAGGTCGGCAGTTCGAATCTGCCCAGACCCACCAATTTTGTGTGGGAAACGCCTGTAGAAATACGGGGCCATAGCTCAGCTGGGAGAGCGCCTGCCTTGCACGCAGGAGGTCAGCGGTTCGATCCCGCTTGGCTCCACCACTACTGCTTCTGAAGTAAGAGCTTAGAAATGAGCATTCCATCGATTTGATGGTGAATGTTGATTTCTAGTCTTTGACTAGTTCGTTCTTTAAAAATTTGGGTATGTGATAGAAAGATAGACTGAACGTTACTTTCACTGGTAACGGATCAGGCTAAGGTAAAATTTGTGAGTTCTCTTAGTTGAGAAATTCGAATTTTCGGCGAATGTCGTCTTCACAGTATAACCAGATTGCTTGGGGTTATATGGTCAAGTGAAGAAGCGCATACGGTGGATGCCTTGGCAGTCAGAGGCGATGAAAGACGTGGTAGCCTGCGAAAAGCTTCGGGGAGTCGGCAAACAGACTTTGATCCGGAGATGTCTGAATGGGGGAACCCAGCCATCACAAGATGGTTATCTTGCACTGAATACATAGGTGCAAGAGGCGAACCAGGGGAACTGAAACATCTAAGTACCCTGAGGAAAAGAAATCAACCGAGATTCCCTTAGTAGTGGCGAGCGAACGGGGACTAGCCCTTAAGTGGCTTTGAGATTAGCGGAACGCTCTGGAAAGTGCGGCCATAGTGGGTGATAGCCCTGTACGCGAAAATCTCTTAGTCATGAAATCGAGTAGGACGGAGCACGAGAAACTTTGTCTGAATATGGGGGGACCATCCTCCAAGGCTAAATACTACTGACTGACCGATAGTGAACTAGTACCGTGAGGGAAAGGCGAAAAGAACCCCGGAGAGGGGAGTGAAATAGATCCTGAAACCGTATGCGTACAAGCAGTGGGAGCAGACTTTGTTCTGTGACTGCGTACCTTTTGTATAATGGGTCAGCGACTTATTTTCAGTGGCGAGCTTAACCGAATAGGGGAGGCGTAGCGAAAGCGAGTCTTAATAGGGCGTCTAGTCGCTGGGAATAGACCCGAAACCGGGCGATCTATCCATGGGCAGGTTGAAGGTTAGGTAACACTGACTGGAGGACCGAACCGACTACCGTTGAAAAGTTAGCGGATGACCTGTGGATCGGAGTGAAAGGCTAATCAAGCTCGGAGATAGCTGGTTCTCCTCGAAAGCTATTTAGGTAGCGCCTCATGTATCACTGTAGGGGGTAGAGCACTGTTTCGGCTAGGGGGTCATCCCGACTTACCAAACCGATGCAAACTCCGAATACCTACAAGTGCCGAGCATGGGAGACACACGGCGGGTGCTAACGTCCGTCGTGAAAAGGGAAACAACCCAGACCGTCAGCTAAGGTCCCAAAGTTATGGTTAAGTGGGAAACGATGTGGGAAGGCTTAGACAGCTAGGAGGTTGGCTTAGAAGCAGCCACCCTTTAAAGAAAGCGTAATAGCTCACTAGTCGAGTCGGCCTGCGCGGAAGATGTAACGGGGCTCAAACCATACACCGAAGCTACGGGTATCACGTAAGTGATGCGGTAGAGGAGCGTTCTGTAAGCCTGTGAAGGTGAGTTGAGAAGCTTGCTGGAGGTATCAGAAGTGCGAATGCTGACATGAGTAACGACAATGGGTGTGAAAAACACCCACGCCGAAAGACCAAGGTTTCCTGCGCAACGTTAATCGACGCAGGGTTAGTCGGTCCCTAAGGCGAGGCTGAAAAGCGTAGTCGATGGAAAACAGGTTAATATTCCTGTACTTCTGGTTATTGCGATGGAGGGACGGAGAAGGCTAGGCCAGCTTGGCGTTGGTTGTCCAAGTTTAAGGTGGTAGGCTGAGATCTTAGGTAAATCCGGGATCTTAAGGCCGAGAGCTGATGACGAGTTGCCTTTAGGCGACGAAGTGGTTGATGCCATGCTTCCAAGAAAAGCTTCTAAGCTTCAGATAACCAGGAACCGTACCCCAAACCGACACAGGTGGTTGGGTAGAGAATACCAAGGCGCTTGAGAGAACTCGGGTGAAGGAACTAGGCAAAATGGCACCGTAACTTCGGGAGAAGGTGCGCCGGTGAGGGTGAAGGACTTGCTCCGTAAGCCCATGCCGGTCGAAGATACCAGGCCGCTGCGACTGTTTATTAAAAACACAGCACTCTGCAAACACGAAAGTGGACGTATAGGGTGTGACGCCTGCCCGGTGCCGGAAGGTTAATTGATGGGGTTAGCTAACGCGAAGCTCTTGATCGAAGCCCCGGTAAACGGCGGCCGTAACTATAACGGTCCTAAGGTAGCGAAATTCCTTGTCGGGTAAGTTCCGACCTGCACGAATGGCGTAACGATGGCGGCGCTGTCTCCACCCGAGACTCAGTGAAATTGAAATCGCTGTGAAGATGCAGTGTATCCGCGGCTAGACGGAAAGACCCCGTGAACCTTTACTATAGCTTTGCACTGGACTTTGAATTTGCTTGTGTAGGATAGGTGGGAGGCTTTGAAGCGTGGACGCCAGTTCGCGTGGAGCCATCCTTGAAATACCACCCTGGCAACTTTGAGGTTCTAACTCAGGTCCGTTATCCGGATCGAGGACAGTGTATGGTGGGTAGTTTGACTGGGGCGGTCTCCTCCTAAAGAGTAACGGAGGAGTACGAAGGTGCGCTCAGACCGGTCGGAAATCGGTCGTAGAGTATAAAGGCAAAAGCGCGCTTGACTGCGAGACAGACACGTCGAGCAGGTACGAAAGTAGGTCTTAGTGATCCGGTGGTTCTGTATGGAAGGGCCATCGCTCAACGGATAAAAGGTACTCCGGGGATAACAGGCTGATACCGCCCAAGAGTTCATATCGACGGCGGTGTTTGGCACCTCGATGTCGGCTCATCACATCCTGGGGCTGAAGCCGGTCCCAAGGGTATGGCTGTTCGCCATTTAAAGTGGTACGCGAGCTGGGTTTAGAACGTCGTGAGACAGTTCGGTCCCTATCTGCCGTGGACGTTTGAGATTTGAGAGGGGCTGCTCCTAGTACGAGAGGACCGGAGTGGACGAACCTCTGGTGTTCCGGTTGTCACGCCAGTGGCATTGCCGGGTAGCTATGTTCGGAAAAGATAACCGCTGAAAGCATCTAAGCGGGAAACTTGCCTCAAGATGAGATCTCACTGGAACCTTGAGTTCCCTGAAGGGCCGTCGAAGACTACGACGTTGATAGGTTGGGTGTGTAAGCGCTGTGAGGCGTTGAGCTAACCAATACTAATTGCCCGTGAGGCTTGACCATATAACACCCAAGCAATTTGCGTCGAAAGGCCAGATTGCGGTGTGTGAAGACGCAAGAACCGAAAGTTCGAGTTCACAAAACACCGAAAACTATCCATACCCAATTTGCTGAAGCGAGGCCATCCGGCCACGAGTCAGTACCCGAATTTCTTGACGACCATAGAGCGTTGGAACCACCTGATCCCATCCCGAACTCAGAAGTGAAACGATGCATCGCCGATGGTAGTGTGGGGTTTCCCCATGTGAGAGTAGGTCATCGTCAAGATTAAATTCCGAAACCCCAATTGCGAAAGCAGTTGGGGTTTTGTTTTGCCCGCAGGAAAGTTTCTGTTTCTGCTAACCCATTTAGACCTGGCCAAGGTTTCTCGCTTAAAGAAGCCCCGCGCAGGATGACCTGACGGGGCTTTTTTATTGTGCGCTTCACAGATTATTCTGCGGCGCCGCCTCCGACTTCGCCAATCGAAGTACTGATCTCGATAATGCGTCGGCGTCCGTTGACCTCGAAGCTACGCTCCTCGTCTCCCGAACCTGGCTTGCGCAAGGTCAGCTGCCCAAATAATCCGCGTTTTTCGCTGTAGGTTCCGAACCAATTGTTCAATCTTGCAATAAAGCATTCGGTGCCAATAATCACCGGGAAGTCAGCCACCGATTCTATGGCGTAATAGCCCGCGCCATAGCTGTAATACTCCTCAACGTCTTTGGCTGACGGAGGAATGGGGCAAATCGGCTGCCTCTCCTGCGTGGAATCGGATGGCACTTGATCCATACCGACCAAGCCTTGGGTGAGTGCACGTTGCAATTCAGGCTTCAGCTTGTAAGTGGTGTTGCTGACTTCATGCTGCTGTGTGAGTGGAATGTGCAGTTGATAGCGGTAGCGAACTTTGACGGTAGGTACCTGGCGGTTGATTTGCAGAGGGCTGAGCAGGTAGACCTGATCAACACCATATCCACTGTCACGATAGGCGACGTAAACCTTTCCGCGAATGCTGATCCAGCTCACTGATTGATTGGCACCGCGATCATTGATCGAGTACAGCGAACTGCCGGCAACTGATTCCTGACCGAGCGCGGCTGTTCTGCGGATAAATCTATCGCCATCACGGCGGTAGGTTTCGATGAACGTGAACAGCCCCGTACCGCCTGTATAAATCTGAACAATCAGGTCGCGATGACCGTCGCCATCCAGATCAAGCAAGGTAAACGAGGTTCGACCGAGTTCGGTGTCGGCATCCAGGTTCGAGGCTTGCAAGGCGCTCCATTCGCTCTGGCTAACGCCTTTGGGAGCGGTCTTGGGGAAGTGCGTTTTTTCGGAGTATTGATCGTCATCAGGCTCAGCAGAAAATGAGGTCTGGCCATTTTTGATCGTCAGGGCGTCGAGTGCTCGCTCCAGCGCAAACTCCGGATCGATTTTGTTTGCCGCCCGGATGTTCTTTTGCAGATCCTCCAGAACCTCTTGGTCGATCTCATTCGGTTTGTAGACAACAGCTTCCTTCCACTGCGCCTGCAACAACTGCAAGCGTTCACGATAGCTTTGCCCGAGGCACGAAATGTTGTCGACACACTCGTTCCGTGCTTTCAGCCAAAGCCGTTGAGTACGCTTGAGGTCCGGCAGTTTATCAGTGGGGTTTTTCATCAATCCCCGATAAACCACTCCCATTTGCGCATCCAGTTCATATAGCCCTTTATCGGCACAAATAGTGTTTTCGACGGTGTTTACCGCTTTTGTGCAGTCCATTCCGGTCGCCATTGCCTGCTGGAGAAACAGCAGAATACCGGCGGACACGATGTAGCGTCCTTTGATGTACACGATCCAAGCCTTTTATGAGGGGGGAGCAGCCGAGCAGGCCAGTTGTTGCATAAGGAATCTTGAAGTGTCTGCTTCAGAGAACGTCACTTCTGGCCGATAACCCGATCGGCACTTGCAATCTCATCGGCTGCGCATGAAATCGCTTGATAGCATTTAGCCTCCAGTTATCATCTGCGCGCTTGTGAAAGCCCTCGGTTCTTCTACTTCAATTGTCTGGAAATCCTCGATGCTGTCGTATCACCAAAAGAGTTTTCTGATCGTCGATGATTTCTCGGATTTCCGCAGTTCCGTACGCTCGATGTTGCGCGAGTTGGGCGTCAAGGACGTGGACACCGCCGACACCGGTGAGCAGGCGCTGAAAATGTGCGCGCAGAAGTCCTACGATTTCATCCTTCAGGACTTCCACCTGGGTGACGGCAAGAAAAACGGTCAGCAGGTGCTGGAAGACCTGATGATGGAAAAGCTGATCAGCCACGAAGCCGTGTTTGTGATGGTCACCGCAGAGACTAGCCAGGCGATGGTACTCAGTGCCCTGGAGCATGAGCCGGACGCCTATCTGACCAAGCCGTTCAACCGGATTGGCCTGGCTCAACGTCTGGAGCGTCTGGAGCAGCGCAAAACCCTGCTCAAGCCGATTCTGCAGGCCCTTGACCGTGGTAAACCGGTCGAGGTGCTCAACGCCTGTATCGCCCTGTGCAAGCAGGACATCCGCTATTCGCCGCTGTGCCTGCGCTACCGCGCCGATGCCTTGCGCGACATGAATCAGAACGAAGCACTTGAGCGTTTGTATGACAGCATCATCGCCGATCGGCCGTTGCCGTGGGCCTTTGCCGGACTGGGCAAGTTGCTGTTCAAGCGCGGTCAGGTGGCCCAGGCCAAAGGCGTGTATGAAAAAGCCCTGAAAGTGTTTCCGATGATGCCGGCGCTGTACGACGGCATGGCAGATGTTCTTGTGGCCGAAGGTGATACCAAAGGCGCACAGCGGACGCTGGAAGAGGCGATTCGCCTGTCGCCACTGGCGGTACGCCGGCAAGCGTTGCTCGGCAAACTGGCAATGGCCAACGAGGATTTCGACACGGCGTCGCGGGCTTACCGTCAGGCTGTGGCGCAGGGGGCGCAGTCGCGCTTCAAGGATCCGGAAAGCAACCTGGGTCTTGCCCATGCGCTGATCAGCAAGGGCAGCGAAAAGGGCCTCGATACCCGCACGCGGCTGGAGATCAATACCACCCTAAGTGCTGTGGCCAAGGAAAACCCGACCGATCCAGGCCTGCAGATTCGCGCGCGCCTGATGAAGGCCACCAGTCTGTTGCTCAACGACGCCGAGACCGCCGAGAAGCTCACCGAGCAAGCGCTGATGCGTCTCGACGGTATGGAGCAGTTCATGAGTCCCGAGGCGGCGCTGCTGGTCGCCAAGCAATTGCAGATGCTGGGGCAGGCCGAGGCGGGCACGTCGATGCTCAAGAGCTGTGCGGAAATCTACGGCGATGACCCGACGGTGATGAAAGACATCGCCAAGCTCACCGACGACCCGACTATTCTCAGTTCCAGTAATGCCGCCGCCGACCTCAACCGTCAAGGCGTGCGCGTGTACAAGACCGGCAATCTGGTGGAGGCCCGCGAGGTGTTCCGCAAGGCGCTGAAGATGCAACCGAAGAACATCAGCATTGCGCTGAACATGGCGCAGTCGCTGCTGCATGGCACCGACACCAGTGTGCCGTCTGCGGAGCTGGAAGAATGTCGGGCCTGCCTGAAACTGGTGGGCCTGATGCCCGACACCGACGCGCGTTATCCGCGTTATCAGAAGCTGAAAAGCAAGGCGTTTGGCGAATGAACCAAGACGAGCAGGCACTGGATTTTTCCACGGTGATCGCCTCCACCGTGCACGACATGAAGAACTCTCTGGCCATGCTGATGCAGGCACACAGCCAATGGTTGGCGCGCCTGCCCGAAGACCAGCGTCAGGTGCCGGAGCAGGGCGTGATCGACTTCGAGTTCGCCCACCTCAACGGCATGCTGGTGCAGTTGCTCGGGCTGTACAAGCTCGGGGTCAACCAGATGCCGTTGCAGCCGGCCTATCACGAACTGGACGATTTCATCGAGGCGCAATTGGCGGCCCATCAAGAGGTTTTCGCCAGTCGCGGCATTGTCGCAACTTACGAAGTCGACCCGCTCAGTCCATTGGGTTTCTTCGATCGTGAACTGATCGCCTCGGTGCTCGGCAACTGCATCAACAATGCGATCCGCTATGCCCGTGAATCGCTGCTGATCACCGTCAGCGACGAGGCCGGGCAACTGGTGTTGAGCATCAACGACGACGGCGACGGTTACCCGGTCGAGATGCTCGAGCGTCAGGCCGATTATGTGCAGGGCATCAATCACAGCAGCGGCAGTACCGGCCTCGGTCTGTACTTCGCCGGGCGCATCGCGGCACTGCATCAGCGCAACGGTGTCGGCGGTCGTACCGAGATCCGCAATGGCGGGCCATTGGGTGGCGGCGTATTCAGTATTTACTTGCCCTGATTCACGAATTCATCGACAGGCATTCTTTTTGTTGGCCGCTGCTTGATATTCCGAACAGCTGAAGCCTATTTTGTCCGGGTCGCCGTTCGCGGCTCGCACAATAACAAGGATTGCGTCATGACAACCGATGGCCAGCGTTCACTCGCGCAGCGATTGACGGGCATTGATGAAATTGAATGTGTCACGCCGGATTTGAACGGCGTGCCACGGGGCAAGGTAATGACCGCCGAGGGTTTCCTCGAAGGGCGGCGTTTGCAGATGGCCCGGGGGGTGCTGCTGCAATGCATCATGGGGGGCTATCCCGCTGCACGGTTCTACGGCAGCGATGACGGCGACCTCGCGCTGGTGGCCGATCCTGCGCAGATCCATCCTCTACCGTGGAGCCAGGAGCCGCGTGCGCTGGCCATCTGTGATGCCGATGAGCTGACCGGCGAGAGCTCCAACCTGTCGACCCGTGGCCAGCTCAAGAAGGTCATTGCCCGTTATGCGGCCCTCGGCCTGGCGCCGGTAGTGGCGACTGAACTCGAATTCTTTGTGTTCGCCCCGAACACCGATCCGACGCAACCATTCCAGCCACCGGTCGGCCTTGACGGTCGTCGCGAGGACGGTCACTCGGCGTTCAGCGTCAGCTCCAACAACGGTCTGCGACCGTTCTTCAGTGAAGTCTATAAATGCATGGCGGCCCTGGGCCTGCCGCGCGATACCTTCATGCACGAAATGGGCGTCAGCCAGTTCGAGATCAACCTGTTGCACGGTGATCCGCTGTTGCTGGCTGACCAGACATTCCTGTTCAAGCATCTGCTCAAGGAAGTCGCGCTCAAGCATGGCCTGACCGTGGTCTGCATGGCCAAGCCTTTGGCGCACACGCCGGGCAGTTCGATGCACATCCATCAGAGCATCGTCGAGATCGGCAGCGGCAAGAATGTGTTCAGCGACGAGAACGGTCAGCCGACCGCGATGTTCCGCCACTTCATCGGCGGGCAGCAGGCGGGCATGGCGGACTTCACCGCGCTGTTTGCGCCGAACGTCAATTCCTACCAGCGCCTGTGCCATCCGTTTGCCTCGCCGAACAATGCTTGCTGGTCCCACGACAATCGCGCGGCGGGTCTGCGGATTCCGGCCAGTTCTCCGGTCGCCCGTCGGGTCGAGAACCGTTTGCCGGGCGCCGATGCCAACCCGTACCTGGCGATTGCCGCGAGCCTGGCAGCCGGTCTGCACGGCATCGAGCATGAGCTGGAGCCAAGTGCGCCGATCCAGGGTGAATTCGAAGTGCCGGACAATCTTTCGCTGCCGTGTACGTTGCACGCCGCGCTCGAGCGTCTGAAGCGCAGCCAGTTGGCCAAGGAACTGTTCGGCAAGGAGTTCATCGAAGGCTACATCGCTTCGAAGACTATGGAACTGACCAGTTTCTTTGATGAGATCACCCCCTGGGAACGGCGCGTTCTGGCAGCCCAGGCCTGACGAAATGTCGTCATCGGGCTATCGTTCGATAGCCCGACACTCACCGCAAGGAGCCGCTCGGAACGCCGATGCGCCAAATCTGGAAATCCTTTCGAGCGCTGTATTTCGCCTCGCTGATGATGTTGATCGGCTCGGGCCTTCTTTCTACTTATCTGGCGTTGCGTCTTGCGGCCGACCATGTCGACGGACTGTGGGTCGGTGCGCTGATGGCGGCCAACTATTTCGGTCTGGTGCTGGGCGGCAAGATCGGTCACCGGTTGATTGCCCGGGTCGGGCATATCCGTGCCTACTCGGCGTGTGCCGGGATCGTCGGCGCGGCGGTGCTCGGTCATGGTCTGGTGGACTGGCTGCCGGCCTGGCTGGTGCTGCGGACCATCGTCGGCCTCGGCATGATGTGCCAGTACATGGTGATCGAGAGCTGGCTGAACGAGCAGGCCGACGCCAACCAGCGCGGCGTGGTGTTCAGCGGCTACATGATTGCCTCGTATCTGGGGCTGGTGCTCGGTCAACTGATTCTGGTCATGCACCCGGGCCTGGGCCTGGAACTGCTGATGCTGGTTGCCCTGTGTTTCGCCCTGTGTCTGGTGCCGGTGGCACTCACCCGGCGGATTCACCCGGCGCCGTTGCATCCGGCACCGATGGAGCCGCGCTTCTTCATCAAGCGCGTGCCGCAGTCGTTGAGTACGGTGCTCGGGGCAGGGTTGATCATCGGCTCGTTCTACGGTCTGGCACCGCTGTATGCATCGCAGCAGGGGTTGTCCACCGAACAGGTCGGTCTGTTCATGGGTACCTGCATTTTTGCCGGGCTGCTGGTGCAATGGCCGTTGGGCTGGTTGTCCGACCGTTATGACCGGGCCTTGCTGATCCGCTGCTTCGCCGGGTTTCTGGCTATAGCCGCATTGCCACTGGCGATCATGCCGCAGGTGCCGCTGGAGATTTTATTCGTCGTCGGCTTCCTGTGTTCACTGGTGCAGTTCTGCCTGTATCCGCTGGCCGTGGCGTTCTCCAACGACCATGTCGAAGGCGATCGGCGGGTGTCGCTGACGGCGATGCTGCTGGTGACCTACGGAGTGGGCGCCAGCATCGGGCCGTTGCTCGCCGGCGTGTTGATGAAAATGTTCGGCAGCCAGAGCCTGTATGCGTTCTTCACCTTTTTCGCGCTGGTGCTGGTGTGGCGCATCCGGCCGAAAGCCGTGACCAATCTGCACCAGGTCGACGACGCACCGCTGCATCACGTGGCGATGCCGGACAGCATGTCCAGTTCACCTCTGGTGGCGGCGCTCGATCCACGGGTCGACGAGCAAGTGGTGCAGGAGCAGATGCAGACCACGGTTGCACCTGAACCGGCACCCGAAACTGCCACTGAACCTGAATCACCTGTTGAGCCGGATGCCGGCAACGACAATCCTGCGCCGGACATCAGTGGCGCCAGGCCCTGATCCTGAAAAAACACAAGGCATAAAAAAACGGGCAGTCACCGCAAGGGACTGCCCGTTTTTCATGGTGCATGCGAATCAGAGATCGTCTTTGTCGAAGCGCCGTGCTTCACGTTGCAGCTGATAGACGAAACGCTCGACGTTGCGCGCTGCCGGGCCGCTGATGTTGTGAAAGCGCAGGCCGGCAAAGGTGATGTTGAGTTTTTCTTCGAAGTGCAGGTAACGCAGCTCGACCGCCGCTGGCTGGTTGCCGAACAGCGGCGGGGCGATCAGGCGATCGTAGACCTGGCCCAGTTGCAGACGGTCGGTGATATCGCCTTCGAAACGCAGCTTGCAGCCGGTGGCGGAGATATCCAGCAGTTTGCCACCGATTGGCGATTTGAGCTTTTCGCCGCCCAGTTCGACGCTCACCAGATCGGTCAGCTTCAGTGCGGCGCGGAAGGCGTTGCGGCGCTGGTGATAGACCACTTCGGTGGGCATCTCGCCGACATAGAAGCGGTCACCGTCGGATTCCTTGATGTCCAGCGTGCCGTTGTATTCCCAGGCGATGCGCACGCCTTCGTGGAAACCTTCGACCTTGAAGGGTTCGCCGGCCAGCAGGAAGCGCTCGCCATCGCGCGGGATCATTTCGTCCAGGGCAATGGTCGCGGTTTCCCGGTCGACCTTGATCAGGTAGCTCTGGAAGCGCTGGCTGCGCTCGTGAAAGGTGATGATCAGCGGATCGTGGCTCTCTTGCAGCTGGCGCAGATTGCTGGAGATCTCCAGGGGCGTGGTAAGCACCTTTGGGGGCTGCGGAGCGTCATCATTGGACACGTTAAATCAATCTCCAGACAAATTTTGACTACGACTGGCCAGTATTTTGCCAGCATGTATCGCGCGTTGATAGGGCGCAAGCATGGAAGAAAGCATCACGCCTGGCTGAGCGCGCGCGGTTTCTGCAGTTTGGAGAAGGTGCCGCTGGCATCGTAGAGCGCGGGAGGCTCGCCACCGGTGAGGATTTTCAGCTGATTGGCCGTGGCGGCCTGCTGCATCACGATCGACTGGCCATTCTTGACGTTGGCCGCCTGGCACTGGGCGATCAGGTCAGTCAGGACATCGCTCTGGCTTAGCAACTGATCGCCGATGCTCGACTGGCTGGCCAGTTGTTCAAGGCCCTGGCGGTCGAGCGACAGATTGAGGCTGGCGAGGATTTCGCTGCGCTTGCGGCCATGCTGCTCGAGCAGAATGATCAATGCCTGTTTGCGCGCCAGAATTTCTTCCAGCAGGGGCATGTCGCGACCGTGCAAGGCGAGGGACTCGGTATGCAGTAACTCCAGCAGTTGTTGAGCTGGAGCAAAGTCGTCGGTGATCAGTTGCAATAAAGTAGTGTCGTGCATGGCTGGCCTTGGGTTTTAAGCGTCCAAAAGCCTGGCGCAGGCCGAGGCCTAGCGCTGGGCTTCGAAGTTGAGCAGTTTGCTGGCTACACGGTTGCTGTCGACTTTGTAGCTGCCATCGGCAATCGCTGCTTTCAACTCGGCCACACGGGCTTTGTCGACGGCAGGCTGATCGCGCAGCTTGTCAGTGACCTTCTGCAACTGTTGAGCCTCATTGCTGAGGTGTACCGATTCCCCGCTTTTTGCGGTACTGGCCTGTTCGGCCGGGGTATTCAGCGGCGCGGAAGTGCCGGTTTCGGCGGTTTCCTTGGGCGCGCTGGTACGTGTACTGCCCGTAAGTGACGAGGAGCTGTTCAAACGGCTGAAATCGATGACCATGTTAAAAACCTCTGGGAATTTGGACGCTTGCCATGTTCTCGGCCATCCCCTGGAAAACTTTAGGCTCTTTTACCAATGAGCCTGCATGCGCCGCACAGATCCTGCTGCGGCACAGTTTAGGGAACAGCTCAGGTTGGCGCCAGTTTTCTGCGCGATCACTCACGAGGCTTTCCTGTCATTGCTCCAGTCGTTGCTCACATTGCCACTTCCACCTGGCCCGGCGCCATGACCTGCGCCTTGATGACCCGCTGGGAATTGAGGTTTTTCACTCGGATCTGTTCTTTCAGGCCGCCATTGGACAGCGCCTCGCCCGGCATGCGCACGGACAGCGTGCCGCTACGGGCGGTAATCACCACTTGATCACCTTTGCGAACGACTTCCGCCTGTTCCAGATGCACAAGGGTAATCACCTGATCGGCGACCGTTGGTCGGGTCAATTTCTGCCCGATCGCCTCATCCACCGACGTCAGAAAGCCCTGGTTGATCAGGCTGACATCATGCTCGCGCAGGGTCACGTCCTGGGGCTCGATGATGCCGGCGCGCTTGAGCGGGCGAGTGGTGGTCACGACCGGGCGAAACAGGCGGACTTGAGCGGGTACGAACACGGTCCAGGGGGAGGCGCCTTCACAGCGGACCTTGACGGTCACACGACCCAAAGGACGCCCCGGACTCTCCAGGGACGCTGTCAATTCCTTGTCGCACATAGGCATGCGCATGCGCGGATCGAGCTGCTTGACCTCGATTTCATAACGCCCTTCTGTTTGACTGGTAGCCAGATAGTCTTCTACGGTGAATTCAAGAAAGCCCTGAGTGACGCCGATAAGCATGTCAGGCAAGGTAACCGCATCAGCACTGGCAGGGCTGCCCGCGAAAAACAGGCAAGCGGCAGACACCGCGCAAAGTCCTCTGCGGATAGGGGATGTCAGGCGTCGGAAAAATGTCGTTTGAATGTTCATACGAGTTAAAAAGCAAGCGCCGTGCCGTTTAGCAATGAATGTGCGTCGCAACAACACTTGGCGTTGGTGTAGGAGTCTGGGCATGGCTGGTGTAATGGATTCGGTGAACCAGCGCACGCAACTGGTGGGGCAGAATCGCCTGGAGCTGTTGTTGTTCCGTCTCGACGGCCAGCAGCTCTACGGGATCAACGTGTTCAAGGTTCGGGAAGTGCTGCAGTGCCCGCAACTGACGTTGATGCCCAAGTCCAGTCCTGTCGTGTGCGGGGTGGCGAATATCCGGGGGGCGACCATTCCGATCCTCGATCTGGCAATGGCGACCGGCTCCGGGGCGTTGAAAGACAAGAACAGTCCGTTCGTGATCATTACGGAATACAACACCAAGACCCAGGGTTTCCTGGTGCGCTCGGTGGAACGTATCGTCAACATGAACTGGGAAGAGATCCATCCGCCACCCAAAGGGACCGGTCGCGATCATTACCTGACTGCTGTGACTCGGGTGGACAATCAGTTAGTCGAAATCATCGACGTCGAGAAGGTGCTGGCGGAAGTCGCACCGACACCGGAAGCGATTTCGGTCGGCGTGGTGGATGTCGAGACCCAGAGCAAGGCATTGTCGTTGCGGGTGCTGACGGTCGATGACTCGTCGGTGGCGCGCAAGCAGGTGACGCGTTGCCTGCAGACGGTCGGTGTCGAAGTGGTGGCGCTGAACGACGGCAAGCAGGCGCTGGATTACCTGCGCAAGCTGGTCGACGAGGGCAAGAAGCCGGAAGAAGAGTTCCTGATGATGATCTCCGACATCGAGATGCCGGAGATGGACGGGTACACCCTGACGGCGGAAATCCGCGGCGACCCTCGCATGCAAAAGCTTCATATCATCCTGCATACTTCGTTGTCGGGTGTGTTCAACCAGGCGATGGTCAAGAAGGTCGGTGCCGATGACTTCCTGGCCAAATTCCGTCCTGATGACCTGGCATCCCGGGTAGTCGACCGGATCAAAGCAGCAGATATCAGCTAGGGACCTCCGTCCCTGGCGGTCAACACGATTTAAGAGGCGGCATCATTTGTCTACGGGTAATTTGGATTTCGAACAGTTCCGGGTCTTCCTGGAAAAAGCCTGTGGCATTTTGCTCGGTGAAAACAAGCAGTACCTGGTCTCGAGCCGTCTCAACAAACTGATGGAGCAGCAAGGCATCAAGTCCCTGGGTGAGCTGGTACAGCGCATCCAGACCCAGCCGCGCAGCGGTTTGCGCGAGCAGGTGGTCGATGCCATGACGACCAACGAAACCCTGTGGTTTCGTGACACCTATCCGTTTGAAGTCTTGAAGAACAAGGTGCTGCCCGAGGCGATCAAGGCTGCTCCCAACCAGCGTCTGCGGATCTGGTCGGCGGCCTGCTCGTCGGGTCAGGAACCCTATTCGCTGTCGATGTCGATCGACGAGTTCGAGCGGACCAACATCGGTCAGTTGAAGATGGGTGTGCAGATCGTCGCCACGGATCTGTCCGGCAGCATGCTGACCAACTGCAAAACCGGCGAGTACGACAGCCTGGCGATCGGTCGCGGTCTGTCCGCTGATCGTCTGCAGCGCTACTTCGACCCGAAAGGGCCGGGGCGCTGGGTGATCAAGGCGCCGATCAAGAACCGGGTGGAATTCCGCTCGTTCAATCTGCTTGACAGCTACGCCAGTCTTGGCAAGTTCGACATCGTGTTCTGCCGCAACGTGCTGATCTACTTCTCCGCCGAGGTGAAGAAAGACATCCTGTTGCGCATTCACAGCACGCTGAAGCCGGGCGGTTATCTGTTCCTCGGCGCTTCCGAAGCGCTGAACGGTTTGCCGGACCATTACCAGATGGTCCAGTGCAGCCCGGGGATCATTTACCAGGCGAAGTGACCGGCACCGGCAACACAAAAAACGGGAGTCCTCGGGGGCTCCCGTTTTTTTATGCCTGAGATTTTTTGCGGTGGCGGCAAGCGGCAGAAAAGCGGCATCCGGCGGAAACCCGTTGCCGCTTTTCTGGCATTGCCGCCTTGCCGACCCCCTGCAAAGCCCCGGAATCCGGGGCTTTTTAAAACTGGCACGACGCTTGCTATAACCCTGTTACGAAAAACCCGGTCACCTGAAGGTTCCCGACATGAGCATCAGCTTCGATAAAGCGCTCGGAATTCACGAAAAAGCCCTGGGCTTCCGCGCCCAGCGTGCCGAAGTCCTGGCCAACAACATCGCCAACGCCGACACCCCGAACTACAAGGCTCGGGATCTGGATTTCTCCAAAGTGCTCGAAGCACAGAGCCAGAAGAACGCCAACGGCACCATCGCCCTGAACATGACCAACAGCCGTCACATCGAAGCTGAAGGCCTGGGCAATGGCGACGAGTCGCTGATGTATCGCACGCCGATGCAGCCGTCGATCGACCAGAACACCGTTGACGCCCAGCTGGAACAGTCGAACTACGCGGAAAACGCCGTCGGCTTCCAGGCCAGCTTCACGCTGCTCAACAGCAAATTCAAAGGGCTGGTGTCAGCCCTGCGCGGAGAGTAATCCATGTCCCTGTCCAGCGTTTTCAACATTGCCGGCAGCGGCATGAGCGCCCAGACCACGCGTTTGAACACCGTGGCTTCGAACATCGCCAACGCCGAAACCGTCTCTTCGAGCATCGACCAGACCTATCGCGCCCGTCACCCGGTGTTTGCCACCATGTTCCAGGGCGGCCAGAGCGGCGGCAGCAACTCGCTGTTCCAGAACCAGGACGCCGCAGGCCAGGGCGTGCAGGTGCTCGGCGTGGTCGAAGACCAGAGCAACCTCGAAGCGCGCTACGAGCCAAATCATCCGGCCGCCGACGCCAAGGGCTACGTCTACTACCCGAACGTCAATGTGGTGGAAGAAATGGCCGACATGATTTCCGCGAGCCGGTCCTTCCAGACCAACGCCGAAATGATGAACACCGCCAAAACCATGATGCAGAAGGTACTGACCCTCGGTCAGTAATAAGGGGCGACTGCCATGAGTGTTACCGATACCACCAGCAGCCTGAGCATGAAGGACATCCTGGCGAACTCGTCGAAAAAGACCAGTTCGACCACCGGTGACGGCATCGCTTCGGCCACCAACAGCGCCACCGGCGGCCAGGCCCTGGGCAAGGACGCGTTCCTGCAACTGCTGGTGACCCAGCTGAAAAACCAGAACCCGCTCGACCCGCAGGACAACAGTGCATTCGTTGCCCAGCTCGCGCAGTTCAGCAGCCTCGAGGGGATCACCACCCTCAACAGCACCGTGAGTTCGCTGGCCGGCAACTACAACTCGTCGCAAGCCCTGCAGGCTTCGTCGCTGGTCGGCCGCAACGTGATCGTGCAGACCAACTCGGTCCAGCTCGACGATCCGAGCAAAGGCATGACCGGCTCGGTCACCGTTCCGTCGTCGATTGCCGGCGGCACCGTCAGCATCACCGACAGCAGCGGCACGGTCGTTCGCACCATCGATCTGGGCAGTCGCGCCGCAGGCAATGCGAGCTTCACCTGGGACGGCAAGGACAAGGACGGCAACCTGGTGAAGACCGGTACCTATACCGTCAAGGCCAACGCCTCGATCAATGGCACCGCGACCGACCTGGCAACTTATCTGCCGGCCACCGTCACCAGCGTGACGATCAGCCAGACCGGTGGCGAGCTGATGCTCAACCTGTCCGGCAAGGGCACCGTCGCCCTGTCCAAAGTACAAACCATTGGTATATAGAGCCGACTAACCGGCACAAAGGAGTGGAATATGTCTTTCAATATCGGCCTTAGCGGTCTCTATGCAGCCAACAAGCAACTGGACGTGACCGGCAACAACATCGCCAACGTCGCGACAGCCGGTTTCAAATCGTCCCGCGCAGAATTCGAAGACGTCTACTCGGCGACTCGCCTGGGTAGCGGCAGCAAGGTCATCGGCAACGGCGTGCGCCTGGCCAACGTTTCCCAGCAGTTCACCCAGGGTGACATCAACAACACCGGCAACGTGCTGGACATGGGGATCAACGGTTCCGGCTTCTTCACCCTGAGCAACAACGGTTCGGTGTCCTACACCCGTGCCGGTACGTTCAAGGTCGACAAGGACGGCTACATCACCAACACCGACTACACCTCGCGTCTGCAGGGCTATGGTGTGGATTCCAACGGCAAGATCATCAACGGCGTGTTGACCGACCTGAAGATCGATACCTCGAACCTGGCGCCGAAGTCCACCTCGCTGGTCACTTCGACCATCAACCTGAACTCGACCGCTCCGGTGATCGACGACACTGTGGCGGCCGGCAAATTCGACCCGACCAACACGGCGACCTACACCAAGTCGTTCAGTACTCCGATCTATGACAGCCAGGGCAACCAGCACACCATGGATCAATACATGGTCAAGACCGGTGCCAACACCTGGAAGGTCTACACCTTGGTAGACGGTCGTAACCCGGATGCTACCGGCAGTGATCCTAAGGTCACCGCGCCAGTGGCTTCCACCATGACCTTCGACTCCACTGGCAAACTGACTCAGGTCAGCACTCCGCCAGCCACGATCAGCAGTGACCTGAAGCTCACTGGCTGGGTGCCCGGGACTGTGACCAATGGTGTCTGGTCTGCCAACGGTGCTTCGGCGAACCCGGCCGGCATCACCATCTCCATGGCCAAGACCACTCAATACAACGCGGATACCGCGCGTTCGATTCCGACCCAGGATGGTTACGCCACCGGCCAGATCACCAACCTGACCATCGACGGTACCGGTACCCTGTTCGCCAACTTCAGCAACAACCAGAGCAAGGCCATCGGCCAGGTTGCGCTGGCCAGCTTCACCAACGAGCAGGGCCTGCAACCGATTGGCGGGACCAGCTGGAAAGAGACTTTCGCTTCGGGTATCCCGGGCTACGATGCGCCGGAAACCGGTACCCTGGGTTCGGTCGTATCCAACTCGCTGGAAGAGTCGAACGTTAACCTGACCAACGAGCTGGTGGATCTGATCAAGGGCCAGAGCAACTATCAGGCGAACGCCAAGACCATCTCGACCCAGAGCACCATCATGCAGACCATCATTCAGATGACCTGATTTTTGGTTGTTCAAGGAGCCCCTCTTTTTGAGGGGCTTTTTTTTGTTTGGCGTGGCGTCCTGGTGGACGGCCATGCTGTGGTTGATTGGGTGAATATCCGTTGTTTCGGGTGTGGCGGCTGGCGGTTTCGCCCTTACGGCGAGTCCCTTTTTCAAACGCCAAAAAGGAACCAAAAGGCTGGGCCCCGGCGTTCGGCACCTCGCTGAGGCTCGGTGTTCCTTCGTTCCGGGATTCATCCGGGGGGCATCGCCTCCGGTTTGCTTCGCTGCACCTCCTCTCGATGTGTTTGGCTTCGCCAAACGGCGCTACGCGCCCACCCCCGGATAAATCCCTCCACTCAGCCTGTCGAAGGGGCCAGTACGTCAAAAGCGGTACTCGAGCTAACGCTCATTGTGTTGAGTGGTGGAAAGGCAAAGGCAAAGGCAAAGGCAAAAGCAAAAGCAAAAGCAAAAGGCAAAAAGCAAAAGGCAAAAGCAGGTGCGGGATGTTTGCTTTTTAAGACTTGAGTTCAACTCGGTATTTCACGTCGGCGTATCTCTCCAAAACAACTCGGTCGGTTCCCTCTCCCTTCGGGAGAGGGTTAGGGTGAGGGCGGCTTTTGCTTTTTACGCGGCCAAAAGAAAACCCCCGACAAACCAGAAGTCTGTCGGGGGCTTCTCGATCAGGCGTCTCGCAACGCCTGATTCAGCTCAGCTTATTGGCAAGCTTCGCAATCCGGCTCGTCGATGGCGCATGCCTTCGGTACTGGAGCAGGGCCGGCTGGCGCTGCCAGGACCGAATCGTCACCGTGGTTGCCGCCGCTGGAAACAGCGTTCAGCTTGCCGGTGTTGATGGTCGACTTCTCGGTGCTGGTCGCGGCCAGGGCGCGGAGGTAGTAGGTGGTTTTCAGACCACGGTACCAGGCCATGCGGTAGGTCACGTCCAGCTTCTTGCCCGATGCGCCGGCGATGTACAGGTTCAGCGACTGGGCCTGGTCGATCCACTTCTGACGACGGCTGGCGGCGTCAACGATCCACTTGGTGTCCACTTCGAACGCGGTCGCGTAGAGCTCTTTGAGTTCTTGCGGGATGCGCTCGATCTGCTGAACCGAACCGTCGTAGTACTTCAGGTCGTTGATCATGACCGAGTCCCACAGACCGCGAGCCTTAAGGTCGCGAACCAGGTACGGGTTGATCACGGTGAATTCGCCCGACAGGTTCGATTTCACATACAGGTTCTGGTAGGTCGGTTCGATCGACTGCGATACGCCGGTGATGTTGGCGATGGTCGCGGTCGGTGCGATGGCCATGATGTTCGAGTTACGGATGCCTTTCTGTACACGGGCGCGAACCGGTGCCCAGTCCAGGGACTCGGTCAGGTCGACGTCGATGTACTTCTGGCCACGTGCTTCGATCAGGATCTGTTGCGAATCCAGCGGCAGTACGCCTTTGGACCACAGCGAACCCTGGAACGTCTCGTACGAACCGCGCTCGTCAGCCAGGTCGCAGGAAGCCTGGATCGCGTAGTAGCTGACCGCTTCCATCGACTTGTCGGCGAACTCGACGGCAGCGTCGGAACCGTAAGGGATGTGCTGCAGGTACAGCGCGTCCTGGAAGCCCATGATGCCCAGGCCGACCGGACGGTGGCGGAAGTTGGAGTTCTTCGCCTGCGGTACCGAGTAGTAGTTGATGTCGATCACGTTGTCGAGCATGCGCACGGCGACGTCGATGGTGCGCTTGAGCTTGGCGGTGTCCAGCTTGCCGTCGACGATGTGGTTCGGCAGGTTGATCGAGCCCAGGTTGCAGACCGCGATCTCGTCCTTGTTGGTGTTCAGGGTGATCTCGGTGCACAGGTTCGAGCTGTGGACCACGCCGACGTGCTGCTGCGGGCTGCGCAGGTTGCACGGGTCCTTGAAGGTCAGCCATGGGTGGCCGGTTTCGAACAGCATCGACAGCATCTTGCGCCACAGGTCTTTGGCCTGGATGGTCTTGAACAGCTTGACCTTGCCCGGGTACTCGGTCAGGGCTTCGTAGTACTCGTAGCGCTCTTCGAAGGCCTTGCCGGTCAGGTCGTGCAGGTCCGGTACTTCGGACGGCGAGAACAGGGTCCACTTGCCGTCATCGAAGACACGCTTCATGAACAGGTCAGGAATCCAGTTGGCGGTGTTCATGTCGTGGGTACGACGACGGTCATCACCGGTGTTCTTGCGCAGCTCGATGAACTCTTCGATGTCCATGTGCCAGGTTTCCAGGTAGGCACACACAGCGCCTTTGCGCTTGCCACCCTGGTTAACTGCAACGGCGGTGTCGTTCACTACTTTCAGAAACGGAACCACGCCCTGGGACTTGCCGTTGGTGCCCTTGATGTACGAACCCAGTGCACGAACCGGGGTCCAGTCGTTGCCCAGGCCGCCGGCGAATTTCGACAGCATGGCGTTGTCGTGGATCGCGTGGTAGATGCCCGACAGGTCGTCCGGAACGGTGGTCAGGTAGCAGCTCGACAGCTGTGGACGCAGGGTACCGGCGTTGAACAGGGTCGGGGTCGAAGCCATGTAGTCGAACGAGGACAACAGGTTGTAGAACTCGATCGCACGGTCTTCTTTCTGCTTCTCTTCGATCGCCAGGCCCATGGCCACGCGCATGAAGAAGATCTGCGGCAGTTCGAAACGCACGCCATCCTTGTGGATGAAGTAACGGTCGTACAGGGTCTGCAGGCCCAGGTAGGTGAATTGCTGGTCGCGCTCGTGGTTGATCGCCTTGCCCAGTTTTTCCAGGTCGAAGGAGGCCAGCACAGGGTTCAGCAGTTCGAACTCGATACCTTTGGCGACGTAGGCCGGCAGCGCCTTGGCGTACAGGTCGGCCATTTCGTGGTGGGTCGCGCTCTCGGCGACGCCCAGGAAGCCCAGGCCTTCGGCACGCAGGGTGTCCATCAGCAGGCGGGCGGTCACGAACGAGTAGTTCGGCTCGCGCTCGACCAGGGTGCGCGCGGTCATTACCAGAGCGGTGTTGACGTCGTTCAGGGCCACGCCGTCGTAAAGGTTCTTCAGGGTTTCGCGCTGGATCAGGTCGCCGTCGACTTCGGCCAGGCCTTCGCAGGCTTCGGTGACGATGGTGTTCAGGCGGCCCATGTCCAGCGGCGCGAGACTGCCGTCGGCGCGGGTGATGCGGATCGACGGATGCGCCTGAACCGGAGCATCGGCGGTGGTGCGGGTGGCGCGTTCCTTGGAACGGGCGTCGCGGTAGATCACGTAGTCGCGAGCCACTTTCTGCTCGCCGGCACGCATCAGGGCCAGTTCGACCTGGTCCTGGATTTCTTCGATGTGGATAGTGCCGCCCGAAGGCATGCGACGCTTGAAGGTCGCGGTGACCTGTTCGGTCAGGCGGGCAACGGTGTCGTGGATTCGCGACGAGGCGGCAGCGGTGCCGCCCTCAACTGCGAGAAACGCTTTGGTGATAGCGACGGTGATCTTGTCATCGGTGTAAGGAACGACAGTGCCATTACGCTTGATCACACGCAGTTGACCAGGCGCGGTGGCAGCCAGATCCGAATTCGAATCGGCGGCCTGCGGCAAGGTGCCCTGCGGGTTCTCGCGAGTTGTGTCGGTTTGCATGGGTGTCTCCACGTTCTCTATGTTTGTTTGGGCACCATCACGGTGCCCACCGTTCCGTCCTGAAGCACTACGACCGGCCAGCGCCGGGTAACGACTTCGGGACAGTTCAGGAAGTGGGCCTTGTGGGCGCCGCTTCCATGCCGAAGTCTTCGGTTCGCGCGATACGCGTGAAACCGCATTCCTTTCGGGGAGCAGTTTCGGACTGCAACACCCGTACCGTTTACGCCGTGATCGGCTGAAAAACGGTAGCCATCCGCAGGCGCGGTTTGGGCTTCTGAAAATACGTTTGGTTCAACCCGACAATGGCAATAAAAAGCCTTGAATTCACTGTCCGGTTTGTGTTTGGTTTTTGGCGCGAACCCCTACATGTAGGGTTTTTTTGGGCGCGGGCTACAAGATAATGCGTTTTGGGGGGCGATTGCAACGGACAGCCTGTGGATAACCCTGTGCGTAAATTGTGTGCGAAACAGGGAAAACCTTTGTAGGCCGTGAACCTGCTGAGCTAGACCGTTTGTCACTGTTTTTTCGCCGGGAAAAACGCTTCAGCGGATTTTTAAGGGCGCGAACCCTATCACAAAAAACGGCCTTGTCCGAACGCATTTACCGACTTGTGTTCTCGCTGTACGCCGTTTATACAATCGGCCCTGACGCACGCATTCTTATCCTCCTTAAAGATGACAAAAAGACGGGAGGATCCTTCCTTTATTCGCAGCATCGGCAAGCAGAGGTCACCCGTGGAGCAAGAAGCCTGGCAGGTATTGATAGTCGAGGACGACCAGCGTCTGGCCGAACTGACCCGCGAATACCTGCAAGCCAACGGATTGCGCGTGGAGATCGAAGGCAACGGGGCGCTGGCGGCGGCGCGGATCATCAAGGAACAGCCGGACCTGGTGATCCTCGACCTGATGCTCCCCGGTGAAGATGGCCTGAGCATCTGCCGCAAGGTGCGCGACCAGTACGACGGGCCGATCCTCATGCTGACCGCGCGCACTGACGATGCCGACCAGATCCTCGGCCTCGACATCGGCGCCGATGATTACGTGTGCAAACCGGTTCGCCCACGCCTGTTGCTGGCGCGCATCCAGGCGTTGTTGCGACGCAGTGACGCACCGGAGCCGGCGGCGGGCAAACCACGCCGTCTGCAATTCGGCCCGCTGGTGGTGGACAACGCCTTGCGCGAAGCCTGGCTGAGCGACAGCGGCATCGAGTTGACCAGCGCCGAATTCGATCTGCTGTGGCTGCTGGTGTCCAACGCCGGGCGCATCCTGTCGCGGGAAGAAATTTTCACTGCACTGCGCGGGATCGGCTACGACGGTCAGGACCGCTCGATCGATGTGCGCATCTCGCGCATCCGCCCGAAGATCGGCGATGACCCCGATCACCCGCGCCTGATCAAGACCGTGCGCAGTAAAGGTTATCTGTTCGTGCCTGAAGCCTGCGTAGAACTGCCGCTGTGAATTCGATCTTCCTGCGCATCTATGGCGGTATGTGCGCGGCGCTGATTCTGGTGGCGGTGCTGGGCGTGCTGGCGCTGCACCTGCTCAATCAGGTGCGCAGCGAGCAATACCGCGAGCGCCTGGCCCACGGCACGTTTTCGTTGATGGCCGACAATCTGCAACCGATGAACGAGACCGAGCGCCACCGCGCCTTGCTGGTGTGGGAGCGGCTGCTGGGGATTCCGCTGACGTTGCAGACGTTCACCCAGACCGATCTCGATCTGACCCAGCGTACCCGCGTGCAGCGCGGCCAGGCCCTGGTCGAGCAGACCGGGCCGCACGCGGCCAAGGTCTACCGTCTGGTCAGCGACAAGGAGCAGTTGGTGCTGGTCGGTGAGGTGCAACAGATCAGCGAGCAACTGGCCCGGGCGACCATCTACCTGCTGGCCGATGAACTGGTGCGGGTGCCGGTGGGCGAGCAGCCCAAACGCCTCGCGCAATTGAAGGAAGAGAAGGGATTCGGCTTCGATCTGCGGCTGGTCACCGTGAACGAGGCCGACATGGATGAAGACCAGAGCCGTCGCGTGTCGGAAGGCGATACGGTGATGGCGCTGGGCAAGGGCGGCGATTCGATCCGGGTGTTCGCCGGGATGGTCGGCACGCCGTGGGTGCTGGAAATCGGTCCGCTCTATCAAATGAATCCGTACCCGCCGCAATGGCTGGTGCTGATCGCCGCATTGGGTCTGACCCTGATCGGCCTCATCGTCTATTTATTGGTGCGTCAGCTCGAACGGCGATTGCGCGGTCTCGAAGCGGCGGCCACGCGCATCGCCAAGGGCAGTCTGGAAACCCGTGTGCCGGCACGCGGTGCCGACTCGGTGGGCAAACTGGCGGCGGCGTTCAACGGTATGGCCGAGCACCTGCAACAGTTGCTGGCGATCCAGCGTGAGTTGGTGCGCGCGGTGTCCCATGAGTTGCGCACGCCGGTGGCGCGGCTGCGATTCGGTCTGGAAATGATCGGTTCGGCCACCACCCCGCAAGCGCTGGAAAAGTACCGTGAGGGCATGGACCACGACATCGAGGACCTCGATAAGCTGGTGGACGAAATGCTCACCTATGCGCGGCTGGAGCAGGGCTCGCCGGCGCTGACCTTCCAGCGCATCGATCTCGATGCACTGGTCAATCAGGTGATCGAAGAACTGGCGCCACTGCGTGCCGACGTCACGGTGCAACGTGGTTTGTGCTTGTCGGCGGCTGATTGCGACGATGCCTGGGTCGAGGCCGAACCGCGCTACCTGCATCGCGCCTTGCAGAATCTGGTGGGCAACGCCATGCGCCATGCGCGCTCGAAGGTCACGGTCAGTTATCAGGTCGGGCAGATGCGTTGCCGGGTGGATGTCGAGGACGACGGCCCGGGTGTGCCGGAAAGTGCCTGGGAGAAAATCTTCACGCCGTTTCTGCGGCTGGACGACAGCCGTACCCGGGCGTCTGGCGGACACGGGTTGGGATTGTCGATTGTGCGGCGGATCATTCACTGGCATGACGGCCGGGCGCTGATTGGCAAGAGCAAGAGTCTGGGCGGTGCGTGTTTCAGCCTGAGCTGGCCGCGGAATCAGGAGCGGCGTTGAAACTCGCGTTGGTCAGGCTGGCCCTTTCGCGAGCAAGCTCGCTCCCACAGGTCAGCGCATTCCAGGGTGGGAGCGAGCTTGCTCGCGATAGGGGCATTCCAAACAGTACAAACCTTCAGGCAGGAATGCTGACCAGACTCAACAACTGCCCGTCGTGCACCCCGAACTGTGCATCCAGTTCGGTCCCGTTGCGCCATTCGCTGGACAGGTCCGTCAGCAGGCGCAGCCTCACATGACCTTGCTCGGTCCATTCGAGCATTTCGGCGTGCTCGAAATAGAAGCGCTTCTGGACGATCGGGTACAGCGCCTTGAACAAGCTCTCCTTCACTGAAAACGTCAGTGTCACCCACAATGCCAATTGATCGCGGGCGCCGGCGGCCATGCGCTGCATCTCCTCTGGCGTCAGAATCTCCCCGGCCAGGCGCTCGGCCCGTTCGGCGTTGAGCAGGTTTTCCAGATCCATGCCCAGCCCGCGCCAGTGTCGTTTGTTGGCGACAATCGCCGCCGCCCGACCGGTGCTGTGGGTGATCGAGCCGCAGATATGTGCCGGCCACACCGGTGCACGATCCTCGCCAATCGCCGGAACACTGCTTGAACCTTCCAGTTGTTGCAGCGCGGCCCGGGCGCAGATCCGCCCGGCGAGAAACTCCGCCTGACGCTTGGCCACTGAACGCTGGATGCTCGGCGGCGGCTCGATGGCGCTGCGACGGAAGTCATCGCCGAGCAATTGCGACGGATCGAAGTGGGTGCTCAGCAGCACGGTGTCCGGCAGCACGGTCGGCAATGGCCAGTGGGCATCGAGCGGGGTGCAGCAGGCGGGGAGGAGAGGGCTGGAATTCATGGCGGGCATTTTGCCGGGTTGCTTTGAGGCTGGATAGTGCGCAGGTGTGGAACGTTCCCGCGCAGGGCGCGGGAACCAGTGGGCTCAGCCAAAGATTTGCTTGAAGAAGGCCTGCATGTCCGCCCAGGATTTTTCATCCGCAGCCTTGTTGTAGCCGATGTCCGGGCTGCCGTGATCGCCGTGGCTCAGACGATCCGCATCGGGGTTGGTGAAACCATGCTTGGCGCCGTCGAGGCTGACGAATTTATAGTTGGCGCCGGCCTTGTCCATTTCAGACTTGAACGCCGTGACGTTGTCGGCGGTGACCATGCTGTCCAGCGCGCCGTGCTCGACGAGAATTTTGGCCTTGACGCTGCCGGGCGTCGCCGGGGTCTTGGTGGCGAGTGCCCCGTGGAAGCTCACCACGCCGGCCAGTGGCACACCCTGACGCGCCGCATTCAACACCACGCCGCCGCCGAAGCAGTAACCGATGGCGGCCAATTTGCCGGTGTCGGTCTGTGGCTGTTTTTTCAGCAGGTCGAGGCCGGCCTCGAAGCGTTTGCTGGCGGCATCGGCGTTCTGCGTGGCCGCCTGCATGAACGCCATCGCGTCTTTCGGGTGCTCGGTGTTCTTGCCGTCACCGTACATGTCGATCGCCAGGGCGCTGTAGCCGAGGCCGGCGAGATCCCGGGCGCGGCGCTTGGCGTAGTCGTTCAGGCCCCACCATTCATGGACCACCAACACACCGGGGCGAGGGCCCTTGATCGCGTCGTCATAGGCGTAATAACCGATCAGTTTCGTACCATCGGCGCTCTGGTAAGGTATTTCCTCGGTCTTGATCGCAGCCGCGCTGAGGCTGCTGAAGGCGAGCAGGGTGAGGGCAAGGAACAGACGCATGATCGGGTCTCCTGACAATAAAAGGTCAAGACAGCCTAGTTCATTTGATTGCGCCCGGGTTCAGGGTGCGTTCAGGGCAGGTACAGGCCGGGTTCAGTAATCTTGAACCACGTCCGAGGGATGAAATGAACAGGACCCTCAAAAGCGGCAGTACACCGTTGTCGCAGGTATGCTGTTGGAGATGCTGATTGGCCCGGGAGAGTGTCATGAAACTGTTGGTCGTCGAAGATGAAGCGCTGTTGCGCCATCACCTGCAAACCCGCCTGACGGAAAGCGGTCACGTGGTCGAGTCCGTGGCCAATGCCGAAGAGGCGCTGTACCAGACCGGGCAATTCAATTTTGACCTGGCGGTGATCGACCTCGGTCTGCCGGGCATGGGCGGGCTCGATTTGATCCGCCAGTTGCGCCAGGACGGCAAGAGCTTTCCGATCTTGATCCTCACCGCCCGTGGCAACTGGCAGGACAAGGTCGAAGGCCTGGCCGCCGGCGCCGACGATTATCTGGTCAAGCCGTTCCAGTTCGAAGAGCTGGAAGCACGGCTCAATGCGCTGCTGCGTCGCTCCAGCGGTTTTACCCAATCGTCCATCGTCGCCGGGCCGCTGTTGCTCGACCTCAATCGCAAGCAGGCGACCCTCGATGAACAGCCGCTGGCGCTGACCGCCTACGAATACCGGATTCTCGAGTACCTGATGCGCCACCACCAGCAAGTGGTGCCCAAGGATCGCCTGATGGAACAGCTGTACCCGGACGACGACGAGCGTGATCCGAACGTGATCGAGGTGCTGGTCGGGCGTTTGCGGCGCAAGCTTGAAGGCCCGGCCGGGTTCAAGCCGATCGACACGGTGCGCGGGCTGGGCTATCTGTTCAATGAGCGCTGCACTTGATCCGTTCGCTTCGTGTTCGCTTGATGTTGGCCGCCACGACGTTGGCGGTGTTCTTCATGCTCGCCTTGCTTCCGGCGATGCAAGGGGCGTTCAGCCTGGCGCTGCAGGATTCCATCGAGCAGCGCCTGGCTTCGGATGTCACTACCCTGATTTCTGCTGCACGGATTGAAAACGGTCGGCTGGTGATGCCGATGCAGTTGCCTGACGAGCGTTTCAACCTCGCCGACTTCCGTCTGCTCGGCTACATCTACGACCGCGAAGGTCATCTGGTCTGGCGCTCGAAAGCGACCCAGGAAGAGCAGATCAACTACAAACCGCGTTACGACGGAATGGGCAGCGAGTTTGCGCGGATTCGCGAAGCCAGCGGTCAGGAGTTCTTCGTCTACGACGTCGAAGTCAAACTGCTCGGCGGCAAGAACGCGGCGTTCAGCATCGTCGCGCTGCAACCGGTACGCGAATACGAAACCACCCTCGAAGGCCTGCGGGAAAACCTCTACCTCGGCTTCGGTGCTGCGTTGCTGGTGCTGCTCTCGCTGCTGTGGATCGGCCTGACCTGGGGCCTCAAGGCGCTGCGCAGGCTCAGTCAGGAACTGGACGAAATCGAAAGCGGAACCCGCGAAAGCCTCACCGAACAGCACCCCCGTGAACTGCTGCGCCTGACCGGCTCGCTCAACCGCTTGCTGCACAGCGAGCGTCAGCAACGCAGCCGTTACCGAGACTCCCTCGACGATCTGGCCCACAGTCTGAAAACCCCGCTGGCGGTGTTGCAGGGCGTCAGCGAAGACATGGCCCAGCGCCCCGAAGATCGCGATCAGGCCTGGGTGCTGCAAGCCCAGATCGAACGCATGAGCCAGCAGATCAGCTACCAGTTACAACGCGCCAGCTTGCGCAAAAGCGGTCTGGTGCGCCATCAGGTGCGCCTGCGCCCGGTGCTCAAAAGCCTGTGCGACACCCTCGACAAGGTCTACCGCGACAAGCGCGTTCGCGTGGCATTCGACCTGCCGGAACACTGCTATCTGCCGATCGAGCAGGGTGCCTTGCTGGAAATGCTGGGCAACCTGCTGGAAAACGCCTATCGCCTGTGCCTGGGTGAAGTGCGCATCAGCGTGCGCGAAACCCTGGCCGGGATCGAGTTGTGCATCGAAGACGACGGTCCCGGCGTGCCACAGCATCAGCGTGCGCGGATCCTTGAGCGCGGCGAACGTCTGGATCGCCAGCACCCGGGGCAGGGGATCGGTCTGGCGGTGGTCAAGGACATCATTGAGAGCTACAACGCCAAATTGACCCTGGGCGATTCACCGATGGGCGGGGCAGCGTTCAGGATTCATTTTCCGGCGGTTTAGTCGTTGCCTTCTTCCCCCGTCTCGCCGGCACCGAGTGTGGATGAGTCAATCAATCATGGACTGCGGGTTTGGACGAGAAGCGGCTTCAAGATCCATCAGACCCCGTCCATATGCCTCAGTGTTTGAATAGATGCCAGTTCGGTTCGCGGTGCTCAGCAAGCGTTCGCGGACTTGCTGGGGCGTGAGTTCGGGATAGCGGCTTTGCAGGGCTGCCAACGCTCCGCTGACCAGTGCGGCAGCGGGGGATGTACCGGCAGTCTCGGTGTATTGACCATTCTTGTTGGTGGTCAACAAACCTTGGTCGGTACCCGAATCACCACCGGGTACAGCGATGCACCAGTCTGCTGCCACGCCGCAGTAGTTGGATTTTGCATTGATGGTGCTGCCATCGCTTTTCAGGGCAACCACCGCGATCCAGCCTTTTTCAAGTTCGGGCAAGGCGACTGGCAAACCAGGTTCAGCCAAAGGTTCCCGTTTCAGTTCGTTACCGGTCGGGAACACAAATACAGCGCCGCCCTGAACCATTTTTCGGGCGCTCGCCAACGACTCCGGCATCACTTGGTTATAGCGTGCCTCATTGATCTCGGTCGCCGGGATGGCATTGGCCCATGAGTTGTTGAAGAATCGTGCCCCCTCTTCGAAACCGGCCTGCCAGGATTGGGCAATTTCACTATCAAAGAAAAAAGGTTCGTTGTCGTCTCCGAAGCGATAGGGGATCAATTGGGCGTCGAAGGCGATTCCGTGCATGCCTTTGTCATCCTTGTTGGCGGCCAGGATGCCGGCCATCTGGGTGCCGTGACCTATCCGGTCAAAGGTACCGACCCGGTTTTCTACATAATCGAATCCCGGACTACCCAGCCTTCCCTGAAACTCCGGCAGCTTGTCGTTCAGGCCCGAATCGACAAGGGCTACCGCCACGCCCTGACCGGTACCGCCACGCGCATAAAGAGCTGAAGCGTTAACGATTGCCAGAGCTTTCTGGGCTTGATACTCCGGTGTCTCGAATGGCGCCGGATCAATGGAGGGCTGTACTGGGGGTGTCAGGCAACCCGTCAGCAGAAGTGGCAAAACAAGCGTGGTGATGGTTGAAGTGGATAATTGAGGCATGGTCGTTCCTTCGTTGACCTCCGTGCACATCAGGCTTCCTGCGAGATGTCAGTTTGTGGAGGGGGGGGGTCTGGGAGGAGAACCCTACCAGCAGAAAGGAAGGTACGGCAGGGCGGCAAAGTGCCCTGTTTGTTTCATTCTATGGCGACTGATTCTTCTCACAGCTCCTGCGCCCGATAAGCCCCCGGCGTCAGCCCCGTCCACTTCTTGAACGCTCGATGAAACGCTGACGGCTCGGAGAACCCGAGCTGTTCGGCGATCTGTTGCAACGACAGATCGGCCCGCCCCAGGTGATAGATCGCAATGTCCCGGCGCAGCTGATCCTTCAACTCCTGAAAACTGGTGCCTTCCTCGCGCAAATGCCGGCGCAGGGTTTGCGGGCTGATGTGCAGGTGCGCCGCGACGGCTTCCAGGTCCGGCCAGCGCGCACTGTCATGGCTGAGCAAGCGGCGCAATCGGCTGCTGAGGCTGTTGCCGTCGTCCGGGCGAGACAGCAGGTCGGCGGGAGAGCGTTCGAGAAAGTGCTTGAGTGTGCGCTCGTCCTGCAACAGCGGCATGTGCAGATAGCGACTGTGAAACACCAGACTGCTTTGCGGCGCCGAAAACGCCAGCGGACACGAGAACAGCAAATCGTACTCCGCCCCGTGCGCCGGTTTCGGGTAGCTGAAACTTGCCTGTTCCAGGCGAATCCGCTGGCCGATCAGCCAGCTGCCGAGGCGATGCCAGATCACCAGCAGGCTCTCGGAGAGAAAGTGATCCGGGTCCCACCATTGCGCATCGTCGAGGCTCAGACGCACCCATTCGTCTTCATGGGTCAGGGTCAGGCGCGGAGCGTCGGGGAATAGGCTATAAAACAATAAGCCGCGCTGCAGAGCCTTTTCCAGGCTGCGGCAATGGATGACGGCGTGGCACATCATGGCGAAACTGCCGGTCTTGCTGGGCGCGTTGCCGAAGCCCAGGCATTCGTCGTCCAGGGCCTGCCACAGGTTCTGGATCAGTCGGGTGAACAGTTCCGGGGCGATCCGCGCACGGGGCTCGTCGAGCAGTTCGGAACTGATGCCCAGTTGCAGCAGCAGGCCCGAATAATCGAACCCGCGACGGCGCGCGCCGACAAGGGCTGCACGGGCGAAGTGACTGGCGATGGTGCGTTCGCGCATGGGTGGCAAATCCTTCCTCTGGCGACCGATGGTAGCCGGCGGCTCTGATCCGCAACAAGGCGGATTTCCGCCAAATTGTAGGACGAGAGCAGGTGCGTTGGCGGAAATCCGCCACACTTGAGTAACCGGATGGTGACACAGAAAAACCTGCATCCCCTGATATCAAAAGGCTTGCAGCGATTTGCACCAAAGTGGCACGACGTTTGCGATAAGAGCGACAGAAGCGTGCGCCGAGCCGGTCCGGGCAAGCGCCGTTCGACACAACAAATCCCTCCAGTGCAGGAGGGTTCGCAATTCAAGTGTCGCGTTCAACAGATGGATGTTGCCACGCGGGACTCTTGAGGAACTTTGCAATGACGACTCGTCAGCCACTGTACAAATCCCTGTATTTCCAGGTGATCGTCGCAATCTGTATCGGTATTGCGCTCGGCCACTACTACCCGCAGTTCGGCGTGGCCGTTAAGCCGCTGGGTGACGGGTTCATCAAACTGATCAAAATGATCATCGCCCCGATCATCTTCTGCACCGTGGTCAGCGGCATCGCCGGCATGCAGAGCATGAAGTCGGTCGGCAAGACCGGCGGTTACGCACTCCTGTACTTCGAAATCGTTTCGACCATCGCCCTGCTGGTCGGCCTGATCGTGGTCAACATCGTGCAGCCGGGCAACGGCATGCACATCGATGTCGCCACCCTCGACGCCTCGAAAGTCGCCACCTACGTGCAGCAAGGCGCTGACCAGAGCGTTGTCGGCTTCCTGCTCAACGTGATCCCGACCACCATCGTCGGCGCGTTCGCCACCGGTGACATCCTGCAAGTGCTGATGTTCTCGGTGATCTTCGGTTTCGCCCTGCACCGCCTGGGTGCCTACGGCAAGCCGATCCTGGACTTCATCGATCGCTTCGCCCACGTGATGTTCAACATCATCAACATGATCATGAAGCTCGCGCCAATCGGTGCCTTCGGTGCGATGGCGTTCACCATCGGCGCCTACGGTGTCGGCTCGCTGGTGCAGCTGGGTCAACTGATGGCGTGCTTCTACATCACTTGCCTGGCGTTCATCCTGATCGTGCTGGGTGCCATCGCCCGCATGCACGGCTTCAGCGTGCTGAAGATGATCCGCTACATCCGTGAAGAGCTGCTGATCGTTCTCGGCACTTCCTCGTCGGAATCGGTACTGCCACGCATGCTGATCAAGATGGAGCGTCTGGGCGCGAAGAAATCGGTAGTGGGTCTGGTGATCCCGACCGGTTACTCGTTCAACCTCGACGGTACCGCGATCTACCTGACCATGGCGGCCGTGTTCATCGCCCAGGCGACCGACACCCACATGGACATCACTCACCAGATCACCCTGTTGGTGGTGTTGCTGCTGTCCTCCAAAGGCGCCGCCGGTGTGACCGGTTCGGGCTTCATCGTGCTGGCCGCCACCCTGTCGGCGGTAGGTCACCTGCCGGTGGCCGGTCTGGCACTGATCCTGGGTATCGACCGCTTCATGTCCGAAGCCCGCGCCCTGACCAACCTGGTCGGCAACGCCGTTGCGACCATCGTTGTGGCCAAGTGGGTCAAGGAACTGGACACCGACGTACTGGACGCCGAGCTGGCCTCGGGCGGTCGCGGTATCGTCGACCAGCGTCACGAAGACGACCTGGGTGTGGCCGAAGGCCCGACCCCGAGCAATGTGAAGTAAGCATCGCCTGATTGGAAAAACCCGCTTCGGCGGGTTTTTTCTTGCCTGCTGTTTGAGCGCAACGGTCAGCGCAACTGATGCATCCGGTAATTGCCCCATCGCCGACGGCTGCCTAGGCTGCATGCATCGTTGATGGAGATCGCCCATGTCTGCACCGTTGGCCTCACTGAAGATTCTGGATTTCTCGACCCTGCTGCCGGGACCGTTCGCCTCGCTGTTGCTGGCGGACATGGGCGCCGAGGTGCTGCGCATCGAATCGCCGACCCGCCTCGATTTGCTGCGGGTGTTGCCGCCTCACGATCACGGGATTTCGGCCAGCCACGCCTACCTGAATCGCAATAAACGCAGTCTGGCGCTGGACCTCAAGCAGCCCGAGGCGCTGGAGCTGGTGAAGCAGTTGCTGGCGGACTACGACATCGTGCTGGAGCAGTTCCGCCCCGGCGTGATGGAGCGGCTGGGGCTGGGCTACGAGGCGCTGAAGGCGATCAATCCGAAGCTGATTTATGTGTCGATCACCGGTTACGGCCAGACCGGGCCGTACAAGGATCGCGCCGGCCACGACATCAACTATCTGGCGCTGGCCGGGCTATCCAGCTACACCGGGCGCGCCGACAGCGGGCCGTTGCCGCTGGGCATGCAGGTGGCGGATATCGCGGGTGGCTCGCTGCACGGGGTGATCGGCCTGTTGGCGGCAGTGATATCGCGACAGCAAACCGGGCAGGGCACACACCTGGACGTGAGCATGACCGACTGCGCCTTCAGCCTGAATGCCATGGCCGGTGCCGGGTATCTGGCCTGCGGCGAGGAGCCGGGCTGGGAGGACCAGATGCTCAATGGCGGCAGCTTCTACGACTGCTACCGCTCCCGCGACGGACGCTGGATGTCGGTGGGCAGTCTGGAGCCGGCGTTCATGCAGCAACTGTGTGCGGCGCTGGGGCGGCCGGAACTGGCGGCTCAGGGTTTGTCACCCAAGCCTGAGCAGCAGCGGGCGCTCAAGGATGCCTTGAAGGTCGAGTTCGAGAAGCATGACTTTGCCGAATTGTGCGAGTTGTTCGCCGGGATCGATGCCTGTGTCGAACCGGTATTGAATCTGGGCGAGGCGGTGCAGCATCCGCAGTTGCAGGCGCGGGAGCTGGTGACGCAGGTACCCCGTGGGGATGGCTCGGCGCAGGCGCAGATCGCTTGTCCGCTGAAGTTCTCCGAAGCCTTGCCGGCGCCACGACATGTCGGCGCGGCGCTGGGGCAGCATACGGATCAGGTGTTGGCGGAGTTGGGCTTGAGTGTTGAGCGAATTGCCGAATTGCGACGGGCCAAAGTGATCGCCTGACTCACTCGACCCGCATCTCGCCACTAAACACCAGGGTGTTGCGACAGCGTCGGCACAAATAGCGCCGACCTTGCCTGACCAGACTATGGCGCTGGGCCGAAAACGGAAAATCGCTGTCGGCACACGGGCATTTGTAGATATAGCGGGTCACGCTGCGGCGTTTGACTTCGTAGGTATGGCAGCGGTCCGGCGGCAGCTCGTAGACGCCGCGCATGATCAGTTGCCACTCCTCGCCATGGGGCTGGATGCGGTCGCCGAACAGTTGATGGGCGATCAGGTGCGCGACTTCATGGGCCACGGTCTGCTTGAGGAAGTGTTCGGTATTTTCCCGGTACAGCTGCGGATTGAAGCGCAGCAGGTTCTCGTGCAGATGCGCGACCCCGGCTTTTTGCCCGCGCAGCTTGAGGCTCACCACGGGGCGTTTGAAAGGACGTTTGAAAAAGGATTCAGCGAGTTGGAAACAGTCTTCGACGCGGGTATTGAGTTGCTCGGGCATGCTTGATGGATCTCCAGAGGTTTGGAGTATGCCGCAACCTTTCGGCGTTGCGTATCGCCGAACTGCCGAATGGTCGTGGCACTTTTCCCTGGCATGAGAAGGCCGCCTTGCGGCGGCCTGTGTTGGCGGATCTTGTTCTTCTCAGGCTGGATCGGTCGTCAGTTGGTGTAGACGGGCCCCACGCCCAGTCCCCAGACAATCACGGTAAACGCCATGATGGCGACCAGCACCACCAGACCCACCGCCAGCACCGAGCTGGAAAACAGAAAACCCTCGTCAGACGGAATGTTCATGAAGGTCGGCAGCCCCACATACAGCAGGTACACCGTGTAGCAGATGGCCGCCGTACCGACGATCATCCCCAGCCACATGTGCGGATAGAGCGCCGCCAGCCCGCCGACGAACAACGGTGTCGCGGTGTAGGTGGCAAACGCGACGCAGCGGGCCAGACTCGGGTTGGCGTCATAGGTGCGGGCCATCCAGTGCACGAAGGCCCCCATGACCGCGACCCCGCCGAGCATCGCCAGGTACGACATGACGGTCATCCAGATCGCGCTTTCGACAGTGAGCATCACCGGTGCGCGGCTGCCGATGACCCAGCCGACCTGAGTCGTGCCGATAAACGCCGAAACAGCGGGGATCGCCGCCAGAATCAGTGTGTGCGTCAGGTACATGTGGCTGATGCTTTCCTCTTGGTCGCCACGGATTTCCTTCCATTCCTGATCGGGGTGGGTAAAAAGTCCCACTACGTGATGGATCATGCCAGTCACTCCTCTCGTTATTGCCATCGCCCCCCAGCGGAGCGCCTACGGGCCAATGTGGCCGAGCAAATACAGGTCTTCAGATTGCGTGCGACCTTATGTCGCAGTATAGGAAGGTCTTAACCGCACAGGTATTGGGGTCTTAGAGCAAATCGCGCTGTAAACCGGCGGGGTAATCGCGTCGGGGTCTGTGCAGACGGGCATTCGAGGGAGCGACAACCTGTGGCCACAACCCCGGTGTTTTTGCGTAAAATGCCCGCCTTTCGTCACACCTCACGGATTTCGCGTCATGGGCACTCTTACGGTCAACCAGAACAAACTGCAAAAGCGCCTGCGCCGCCTGGCCGGCGAAGCAGTCACCGACTTCAACATGATCGAAGACGGCGACAAGGTCATGGTCTGCCTGTCCGGAGGCAAGGACAGCTACACCATGCTCGACGTGCTGATGCACCTGCAGAAGGTTGCACCGATCAAGTTCGAGATCGTCGCCGTGAACATGGACCAGAAGCAGCCGGGCTTCCCCGAGCACGTGCTGCCGGCCTACCTCAAAGAGCTGGGCATCGAGTATCACATCGTCGAGAAAGACACGTACTCGGTGGTCAAGGAGCTTATTCCTGAAGGCAAGACCACCTGCTCGCTGTGCTCGCGCCTGCGTCGCGGCACGCTGTACACCTTCGCCGACGAAATCGGTGCGACCAAAATGGCCCTCGGTCATCACCGCGACGACATCGTCGAGACGTTCTTCCTCAACATGTTCTTCAACGGCAGCCTCAAGGCCATGCCGCCGAAGCTGCGCGCCGACGACGGACGCAACGTGGTGATCCGTCCGCTGGCCTACTGCAACGAGAAAGACATTCAGGCCTACTCGGACTTCAAGCAATTCCCGATCATCCCGTGCAACCTCTGCGGCTCCCAGGAAAACCTGCAGCGTCAGGTGGTCAAGGAAATGCTGCTGGACTGGGAGCGCAAGACCCCGGGCCGTACCGAGAGCATTTTCCGCAGCCTGCAGAACGTGATCCCGTCGCAACTGGCCGACCGTAACCTGTTCGACTTCACCAGCCTGAAGATCGATGAAACCGCGGCTTCGCGTTTCGTCAACGTCGTAAACCTGTAAACACAATCCAAGTGGGAGCGGGCTTGCTCGCGAAGGCGTTCTGTCAGCCGACATCAATGTTGAATGACGCACCGCTTTCGCGAGCAAGCCCGCTCCCACATTGGTTTCTCGTTTCATTCAAAAGGAGAGGGCATGCGCGACTACAAGTGGCTGCACGAATACTGTCTGAACCGCTTCGGTTCGGCGGCTGAACTGGAAGCCCATCTGCCCGTTCCCGAAACCCCGGCGCAACTGCGCCAGATCAGCGACGACCGTTATCTCTCGACCATGGCCCTGCGGGTGTTTCGCGCCGGGCTCAAGCACAGTCTGGTGGACGCCAAGTGGCCGGCCTTCGAAGAAGTGTTCTTCAAGTTCGATCCGGAAAAGGTCGTGCTGATGAGCGCCGAACACCTTGAGCGGCTGATGCAGGACGCGCGGATCATCCGCCACCTGGGCAAACTGAAAAGCGTGCCGCGCAATGCGCAGTTCATTCTGGATGTCGAGAAAGAGAAGGGCAGTTTCGGCGCATTGCTCGCCGACTGGCCGGTGACCGATATCGTCGGCCTGTGGACCTACCTGAAAAAGCACGGCCACCAGTTGGGCGGGCTGTCGGCGCCGCGCTTCCTGCGCATGGTCGGCAAGGACACGTTCGTGCCGAGCTACGACGTGGTCGCGGCGTTGAATGCACAGAAGATCGTCGACAAGGCGCCGAGCAGTCTGCGGGATCTGGCCACGGTACAGAACGCGTTCAACCAGTGGCATGAAGAAAGCGGTGGGCGGCCGATGAGCCAGATTTCGATGATGCTGGCGTATACCGTCAATCACTAAGACCGCGCCGCCCGCATCGCTGGCAGGCTGGCTCCCACAGAAGATTTGTGAACGTCGCAGATTCAGTGTGGGAGCCAGCCTGCTGGCGATAGCGGTCTGTCAGGCGACGGAGACTTCGCCTTCGCCAGCCAGCTTGCGGTTCAGCTGATACCGCCAGCGCACATACAGCAGCGCCGAGCAGAACACCGCCAGACTGGCGATCATCTCCAGCACGCCGAACAACTGGCGGCTCGGGTCATATGCCGCCAGTGCGCCCTTGATGAAATACAGGTTCACCACAAAGCACATCCACGAATGCCCGCGGGCGCTGCCCATGATCATGCCCGGAGCCAGCACCAGCCACGGGATCAGTTCGATCAGCAGAATCACCCACGGCCGTGCGCCATGCAGGTCGGCGAACACCAGGTAATACGCGGCGAGCAGTCCGGCCAGGCCGAAAAAGCACAGCAGACTGATCACCCGCATTGCCCGCACCCGGGGCTCCAGCCATTCGACGGCGGGCAGGATTTTCGGCTTTTTCGCCATCTCAGTTCCCCAGCTTCAAAGCCGTTTTGGCCAGGCGTGCGCCCAGTGCGCGGCACAGCGCCACTTCGTGCTGATCGAGACCGCTTTTGCCATCGGCCCCGGCGTGATGGCTGGCGCCGTACGGCGTGCCGCCCCCCTGGGTTTCCAGCAGCGCCGACTCGCTGTAAGGCAGGCCGGTGATCAACATGCCGTGGTGCAGCAGCGGCAGCATCATCGACAGCAGCGTGGTTTCCTGACCGCCGTGCAGGCTGGCGGTGGACGTAAACACGCCGGCCGGTTTGCCGACCAGCGCGCCGGTCAGCCACAGGTTGCTGGTGCCATCGAGGAAGTACTTGAGCGGCGCGGCCATGTTGCCGAAACGGGTCGGGCTGCCGAGGGCCAGGCCGGCGCAGTTCTTCAGGTCATCCAGCGTGGCGTACAGCGCGCCTTCATCCGGAATGTCCGGCGACACGGCTTCGCACTCGGTGGAAATCGCCGGTACGGTACGCAGGCGCGCTTCGAGGCCGGCCTGTTCGACACCCCGGGCGATCTGCCGGGCCATTTCGTTGGTCGAACCGCTGCGGCTGTAATACAGAACCAGAATGTACGGCGCACTCACGGCAACAGCTCCAGGATCTGCTCCGGTGGGCGGCCGATGACGGCCTTGTCGCCGGCTTCGAGAATCGGGCGCTCCATCAACTTGGGATGTGCGGCGATGGCTTCGATCAATTGTTTCTCGGTGAGACTGGCATCGGCCAGGTTCAGGGTCTTGTATTCGTCTTCGCCGGTGCGCAGCAGTTGCCGGGCGCTGATCCCCAGCTTGCCGAGCAGGGCCTTGATTTGCGCGGCGTCCAGCGGCGTTTCGAGGTAGCGCACGACGTTCGGCGTCAGGCCACGGGCTTCGAGCAGTTCGAGCGCACCGCGGGATTTCGAGCAGCGCGGGTTGTGATAAAGCGTCAGATCGGTCATGGGCGGGTCGCTTCTTGCGTAGAGTGGCGGCTATTCTAACTGTGCAGCGCGCAATCCAGAACCTTGGGAGGCGATGGGTCGCAGGCGCATTCAATTTTTCACAAGGAACACGACATGACACGGCGACTGGCAGCGGCATTGACGATCATCGGGGCGTTGATGCTGGGGGGCTGCGGTAACGACTACGGCATCGATCAGAACGGGCAGAAAGTCGCGTCCGAGCGCCTGGACAAGCAATGGGTGGTACTCAATTACTGGGCCGAATGGTGCGGTCCGTGCCGCACGGAAATCCCGGAACTCAATCATCTGGCCGAAGAACTCAAGGGCAAGAAAATCGGGGTGTTCGGGGTCAACTTCGACAATGTGCAGGGTGAAGAACTGAAAGGTGCCAGCGAGAAGCTCGGCATCAAGTTCACCGTGCTGGCGCAGGATCCGGCGGATCTGTTCGAACTGCCGCGTAGCGAAGCCTTGCCGGTGACTTACATCATCGACAACAAGGGCAAGGTGCGGGAACAGTTGATGGGCGAGCAGACGGCGGCGGGGGTGATGGCGAAGTTGGAGGCGTTGCAGGCCACAAAGTGAGTTGCCGCTAGAAACTTACCCTCACCCCAGCTCTCTCCCGGAGGGAGAGGGAGCCGACCGAAGTGTGTGGCGTCATACGTCGACCTGAAAGATCTGGTCGACTATAGGTTCGTCAGAGCAGGATCCGGTTGGTTATGGATTCGGTAAAGATCTTTCAGGTCGGCGTACTTCTTCAATATCCCCCAATCAGTCCCCTCTCCCAGTGGGAGAGGGTTAGGGTGAGGGGCTTGGCGATCTAAAAGATCAACCCTCTTCCAGCCACCAGCGCAACGGCTTGCCTTCGGCAGGCCAGAAGCGCATCTGCTCGATGGGCGAAACGTCCCAGCGCTCGACTTTCTCCAGGGCCTGCAGGAAACGCTGTTCCTGCTCCATCAGCGCTGGAGCGCAGAGTTTGCGGGTCTTGCCGATCTTGCCGAAGCTGAGCTTGTCGCCATCGAGGGTGTAGGGCGCGAACCAGTGGTTGCAGCCGCCATTGCCATAGGCCCGGCCATCTTCGCCGAGGGTCACGGTCAGGTGGCTGTAATCCATCAGTGGCCGCTCGCCGATCCATTCCAGGATGTAGCTGCGGTCCTGTTGCAGTTGCACGGGCTCCGCGGCGCAGCCCATCAGGCCGGCGCCGACAGCGGCGGTCAGGGCCAGGTGTTTCATCATGCAGGCTCCTGGCATTTCGGGCACAGGTGCTTGTCACCGACGGCTTTCCAGCCCAGCTCGGCGATGCGCGCCGTGGCGGCCGGTTTTTCTGCCGGTTTGCCGAGCTTGGCGTCTACCGCAAATTCGAAGCTCAGTTCCCTGGCGCAACTGTCGCAGTTGACTTGCCAGGTGTGGATCGCCAGTTCGCCGAACACCGGGCCGGTGGTCATTGCGGTCCATTGACCAGGCGGGTTGATCAGATGGCGGACGGTGTCGACGGTCAGGCGCATGGACAGGTCCTTGCTGCCTTTGAGGGTCACGACCAGCACGTCACCGATACGGATCGAGCCACCGTTGCCGGTGACCTGATAACGGCCCGGTACGAGGGCGCGGCATTCGGTGAGGGTGTGTTGCGGGTTCATCAGGGTATAGCGGAAATCGTGTTCGACCATGGGTCCTCCAAATATGCGCGACATGCTAGCACGGGCTTGATTGCAGAATAACGCGCACGTGCGACCTTCGATCCGGTTCAAATCGACACCACAGTCGTGGCAAACTGCCGCCTTCATCTCTAAGGAACGGAACATGGCGCTGATCGAATGTTATGAATGCAAGCGGAGCGTGAGCTCCGAAGCGACGGCGTGCATTCATTGCGGGGCTCCGTTGACGGAGGCGCAGGCGCCGGCCAGGGCGAACTCCGGTGGATCAACGATTTCCTTTGGCAGTCTGCCCCGGAACAAGGCGGTTCCCGAAGCTTTCGTCGCAGCCCCCGCGCCTGCCCCGGAACCCAAGATCATGCCCGCTGCAGCCGGTCGCCGGCGCCGGCAACAGGCCGGGCGAGCGGCAGAACCTCGGTTGAATGCCGACGGCGTGCGTCCGGTCGAAGGCTGGTTGAAGATCATGGCGTTCCTGATGCCGATGATCTTTGTCTGGTTCCTGCTGCGCAGCGGTCATTCCCTCAAGCAGCGGCTTTTCGGGTTCGGCTGGCTGGGCCTGCTGATCCTCGCGTCTTCCCTGTCCCCGTCCTGAAAAAACCGATGCTTCAACCCTCGACCTGGTTCTGCGGCGATCCCGCCGCCCAGGTCGCGATGTTATGCAGGGTGGTCGCGGCAATCGCACCCAGTGCTTCGCGGGTCAGGAACGCCTGATGCGCGGTAATGATCACGTTGGGGAAGGTCAGCAGTCGCGCCAGTACGTCGTCCTGTAACGGCAGGTCGGAGCGGTCTTCGAAAAACAGCTGCGCCTCTTCTTCGTAAACATCCAGCCCCAGATAACCCAGCTGACCGTCCTTCAGGGCGTCGATCAGCGCCGGCGTGTCCACCAGGCCACCGCGGCCGGTGTTGATCAGCATCGCGCCTGGCTGCATGTACGCCAGCGAATCACGGTTGATCAGGTGCTTGCTCTGCTCGTTGAGCGGGCAGTGCAGGCTGATGATCTGTGATTGCTCCAGCAGTTGCGACAGGCTCAGGTAGCGCGCGCCCAGGGCTTCGACGGCCGGGTTCGGATACGGGTCGAAGGCCAAAAGATCGCAGCCGAAACCGTGCATGATTTTCGCGAATGTGGCGCCGATCTGTCCGGTGCCGACAATGCCGACAGTCTTGCCGACCAGATCGAATCCGGTGAGGCCGTGCAGGCTGAAGTCGCCTTCGCGGGTGCGGTTGTAAGCCCGGTGCAGGCGGCGGTTTAGCGCAAGAATCAATGCCACGGCGTGTTCGGCCACCGCGTGGGGCGAGTAGGCCGGAACGCGCACGACCACCAGCCCCAGGCGTTTGGCGGCGTTCAGGTCGACATGGTTGTAACCTGCCGAGCGCAGGGCGATCAGCCGGGTTCCGCCGGCCGCCAGACGTTCCAGCACGGGAGCGCTGAGGTCGTCGTTGATGAAGGCGCAGACTACTTCGTGCCGGTCGGCCAGTGGCGCCGTGTCGAGACTCAGTCGGGCCGGTTGAAAGTGCAGCTCGATGCCGGCCGGGCAGTCGACGGCCAGGAAACTGTCGCGGTCGTAGGTCTGGCTGCTGAAAACGATCGTGCGCATGCAATCCTCCTGAAGCATCGACGCGGGCGCGAATCACCCGCGACCACTTTAGCCGCATCGGCGTTGACCGGCATTGCCGTGGATCAGGCGCTGATCTTCGCCTGCGCCGCCAGACGATTGATCGCCCGCTCCAGTTCATCCAGTGCGGTTGAGGCCTTGGGATCTTCCTGCTTGAGCAGGGTTTCGCTGCGCTGGCAGGCGGCGCGCAATTGTGGAACGCCGCAATAGCGGGTGGCACCGTGCAGGCGATGTACCCGTTCGAGCAGACCGTTCTGATCCTGATTGTCGCGGGCCGTGCGAATGGCTTCACGGTCGGCCTCGAGCGAAGCCAGCAACATGGCCAGCATGTCCGCCGCCAGATCCGCCTTGCCGGCGGCCAGGCGCAAGCCTTCTTCGTGATCCAGTACCGGCAGATCCTGATGCCCCACGAGGCTTTCACCGCCACGGTCCGGTGCCTGATTGCGCAGCGCAAGGCCGGTCCATTTCAGTACTACTTGCGCCAGTTGCCGCTCGCTGATCGGTTTGGTCAGGTAGTCGTCCATGCCGCTTTGCAACAGTGCGCGTTTTTCGTTGGCCATGGCGTGGGCAGTGAGGGCGACGATCGGCAGCGGCGTGCAATGACGTTCGCTTTCCCACTGGCGGATCGTCTCGGTGCTCTGGCGTCCGTCCATGCCCGGCATCTGCACGTCCATCAGCACCAGATCGAAGGTTTCGCTCTGTACAGCCTTGACCGCGGCGTAACCGCTTTCGACGGCGAGCACCTTGGCGCCCATGTCTTCGAGCAATGTCTGCACCAGCAACAGGTTGGCCGGGTTGTCGTCGACACACAGCACTTTCGGCGCACGGCTCGACAGCGGTTCGCCGGGTTCGCTGCGTGTCTGACGCGGGTTGACCATGTCCGACAGTGCCCGGCGCAGCTTGCGGGTGCAGGCCGGTTTGGACTGGAGCTGGCTGTGCGGGTTGGGCACCGAGAGATGGAACAGCGTCAGTTCGGTGGTCGGGCACAACACCAGCACCCGGCAGCCGAGGTGTTCGAGATCCCAGATGTGCTGGTTGAGGCGTTCCGGTGGCATGTCGTTGCTGGTGATGCCGAGCACCGCCAGATCGATGGCCTGATCGGTCTGATGGGCGCCGGTGACGCCGTTGGTCAGGCTTTCCAGGGTATTGAACGGGGTGACATCGAGTCCGCAGTCTTCCAGTTGATGCTGCAAGGCTTGGCGCGCCAGTTCGTGGTTTTCCAGCACCGCCACCCGGCGCCCGAGCAATGGCGCGGCGGGCAGGTCTTCGGCATCGTCGCGGGTCTTGGGCAGACTCAGGCTGATCCAGAATTCCGAACCTTCGCCCGGGCTGCTGTCGACGCCGATCTCGCCGCCCATCTGTTCGATCAGGCGCTTGGAAATCACCAGACCGAGACCGGTGCCGCCGGGCTGGCGCGACAGCGAGTTGTCAGCCTGACTGAAGGCCTGAAACAACGCGCGCACGTCCTGATTCGAGAGGCCGATGCCGGTGTCCTGAATGCTGATGCGCAGTTGCACGCTGTCTTCGTGCTCTTCCTCGAGCATGGCCCTGGCGACGATGGTGCCCTCGCGGGTGAACTTGATCGCATTGCTCACAAGGTTAGTGAGGATCTGCTTGAGCCGCAGCGGATCACCGACCAGCGACAGCGGCGTGTCGCGATAGACCAGGCTCACCAGTTCCAGCTGCTTGGCGTGGGCGGCAGGGGCGAGGATGGTCAGGGTGTCCTGCAACAGATCGCGCAGGTTGAACGGGATATGGTCGAGCACCAGTTTGCCGGCCTCGATCTTCGAGAAGTCGAGGATTTCGTTGATGATTCCCAGCAGGCTGTCGGCGGACTTTTCTATGGTGCCCAGATAGTCGAGCTGGCGCGGGGTCAGCTCGCTTTTCTGCAACAGGTGGGTGAAGCCGAGGATGCCGTTGAGCGGTGTGCGGATCTCATGGCTCATGTTGGCGAGGAACTCGGACTTTATCCGGCTCGCTTCCAGGGCCTCTTTGCGGGCCAGGTCCAGCTCGATGTTCTGGATCTCGATGGTTTCCAGGTTCTGGCGCACGTCTTCGGTGGCCTGATCGACGCTGTGCTGCAATTCTTCCCGGGCGTTTTGCAGGGTGCCGGCCATGCGGTTGATGCCGGACGCCAGTTCATCCAGCTCCTGACTGCCGAGGGGCGGCAGGCGGGTTTCCAGATGACCGTCCTTGAGTTGCGCGACCGCCTGTTTGATCTGGCTGATCGGGCGATTGATCGTGCGGCCCATGCGCAGGGCCAGCAACGCTGCACCGGCCAGTCCTGCCGCAATCAGCAACAGACTGGCGAAGAGGCTGCGGTAACCGCGCAGCAACATGCCGTTGTGTGAGAGTTCCAGTTCGACCCAGCCGAGCAGGCGATCGGATTCTTCAGGGATCAGTTCGCCGGCAAGGTTGCGGTGCTTGCCGAACACCGGCAGCAGATAGCGGGTGGCGTCGTTGCCGCTGCGCCGCAGCAGTTGTGTACTGTCGCCGCTGGGGGCCTGGTTGAGCATGGTCGGGCCGGCGTGGGCCAGTGGCGAGCGGTCAGGCGCGAGGAAGGTCACCGCGCGCACGTCCGGTTGTTCCAGAGACTGGGTGGCGATGCGCTCAAGCAGTTCGGCATCGCCGTGGCCCATGGCCGGCGCCACCAGCGGAGCGAGTTGCTCGGCGATCATTTCGCCGCGCTGCATCAATTGGGCCTGCAGGTCGGACTGCTGCGTCCAGGTGAAATAGCCGCCCAGTACCAGCGCCATCAGGCTGGTTGGCAACAGGGTCAGCAACAACACGCGACCTTTGATTCCCAGTTTCTTGAGCACGCCTATCTCCTGCATCCCGCTGATCATCGACTCTTGCGTGCTTCCGGCACGCGGCATGGGCGCAGTGTAGCGATTTGCTTGCGGGCATTCCCGGGAAAAATCATGTCGTGATCGGTCGTTTCGGTGCCGGTCATTTGTCCGGCAGGTCAACCTTGGGTTGCCGGGCGGCGGGCAATCTTGAATAATCCCCACAACTGAGAATTATTTGCAGATAGTCATGACTCCTGTCTCTGTTGGCCAGCCACGCATTCTTTCCATCGAGGACGATCCCGTCCTCGGTGCCTATGTTCACGAACAACTGGGTCGCAGCGGCTTCCAGGTCACCTGGTGCCAGAGCGGCAGCGAAGGCCTGAGCATCGCCCGGCGCCAGCCGTTCGATGTGGTGTTGATGGATATTCTGTTGCCGGGGCTCGACGGCCTGAATGTGCTGACGCAACTGCGCCAGAGCCATTCCACGCCGGTGCTGCTGATGTCGGCGCTGGGGGCCGAGGCCGATCGCATCAGCGGTTTTCGCCTGGGGGCCGACGACTATCTGCCCAAGCCGTTCAGCATGGCCGAGCTGCATGTGCGGATCGAAGCGATCCTGCGGCGGGTCGCCCTCGATCGGCGTCCGGCAATCAGCGTTGAGCCCGTAGCGGCGGGCGGTCTGCATTTCGACGAAGAACAGTGCGAAGTGTCCTACCACAATCAACCCGCCGGCCTGACTCGCAGCGAATACCGCTTGCTCGAAACCCTCAATCGCAATGATGAGGAGGTGCTGAGCAAGGCCTTCCTTTATCAGCACGTGCTCCAGCGCGGCTACGCAGCCCACGACCGCAGCCTCGACATGCACATCAGCCAGATCCGCCGCAAACTCAAAGCGATCGGCTACACCGAGCGGGAAGTGCGCACGGTGTGGGGCAAGGGCTATGTTCTGAGCGCCATCGATGAAGGTGTCTGATCTGCCGGGCCGGCATTCGCTGTTCTGGAAACTGGCCTGTCTGCTGGTGGCGTTCTGTCTGCTGATGATCTGGTTGAGCTGGTCCTGGGGCCGCTATATGGAGGAGCGCAACCAGTTTCTCTCCGACGAGGCGCGCGGCACATTGGCGCGTTATGCCGCCGAAGCCGAAGCGGCGTGGCAACGCGATCAGCGGATTGGCATTGACCGCTGGTTGCAGAGCATGGAATTGCGTGAGGCCGGCTGGGTTGGCGTGATTGGCGGCAACCTGCAGTCGCTGAGCAGTGATCCGCTGAACGCACAGGAAATCCAGCACCTGACCTTTTTGCGCGGCCTCGACTGGCCGATTCACAAGCAGGGCCGACCGTGGCTGCGCGTGCCATTTCCCACAGAACCGGCCGCCGGCAGCCTGGTCATCGAGCTGCCTGAACGCTTTCTGCCGGGCAAGTACCGAGTGTTCTGGCGAGTGATCACCAATGGCGTGATCCCCGGTCTGTTCACCTTGTTGCTGTGCGTGGGCCTGTATCGCTTGCTGGTGGTGCCGCTGAACAACCTGCGCGAACAGGCCAACGCTTGGCGCGCCGATCAATTGCATGTGCGCCTGTCGAGCGGCATCACCCAGCGCCCGGACGAACTCGGCGAACTGGCCCGTGCCTTCGATTCGATGTCCGAGCGCCTGCAATCGACCGTTGCCCTGCAACAGCAATTGCTGCGCGACCTGTCCCACGAACTGCGCACGCCTCTGAGCCGCCTGCGGGTGGCCAGCGAAAGCGAGCAGGAGCTGTTGCCGTTGCGCGAACGCATTGGCCGCGAAGTCGATGGCATGCAGCGGCTGGTCGAAGACACCCTGCAACTGGCCTGGCTCGAAACCGAGCGTGCTCCGTTGCCGGATGAAGCGATCCAGATTCAGGCGCTGTGGGAAATGCTCACCGAAAACGCCTGTTACGAAAGTTGCTGTCCGACAGGACAGTTGCAATGTGCGGTGGATGCATCGTGCTGGGTGCGCGGCAACCTCAATACCCTGGCCCAGGCGCTGGAAAACATCCTGCGCAATGCGATCCGTCATTCGCCCAAGGGCGGCATCGTGCGGCTGGATGGCCGGCGTGACGGGGATTACTGGCATCTATGGCTGGAGGACGAGGGCGGCGGCGTGGCCGAGGCGGATCTGGAACGGATCTTCTCGCCATTCACCCGACTCGACGGCTCGCGGCCGGGGGACGGTGGTTTCGGTCTTGGGCTGAGCATTGCGAGGAATGCGGTGCAGCGCCAGGGCGGGACTTTGTGGGCCGAGAACGGTCAGTCGGGATTGCGATTGCATCTGCGGTTGGTGGCGGATGACAGCGCCCATTCCGGCGCCTTCGCTGGCAAGCCAGTTCCCACCGTGGATGTGTGTCGCCCGCAGATAGTGTGAACAGCACAAGAAAGTGTCAGCACTGCTGACACTCTTTAAAAAGCCGCACCAACGGCGCGACTTTTACTGCTTATTCCAAGAAACCATAAGCACCACACTTTGCGTGATATGGGCCGCGCAGGTTTGCCGGTATGATAGGCGCCCCCGCTGTCCGGATTGCGAAAAACGCCATGACCTTGCAGTACCCAACCATCGCCGATTGCGTCGGCAACACGCCGCTGGTGCGTTTGCAGCGCCTGCCCGGTGTCACCAGCAACACCCTATTGCTCAAGCTCGAAGGGAACAACCCTGCGGGTTCGGTGAAGGATCGTCCGGCGCTGTCGATGATCACGCGTGCCGAGTTGCGCGGGCAGATCCACGCCGGCGATACGCTGATCGAAGCGACCTCGGGCAACACCGGGATCGCCCTTGCGATGGCTGCCGCGATCAAGGGTTACAAGATGATCCTGATCATGCCGGACAACTCCAGCGCCGAGCGTAAAGCGGCGATGACCGCTTACGGCGCGGAGCTGATTCTGGTCAGCCAGGAAGAGGGCATGGAAGGCGCTCGCGATCTGGCCCAGCGGATGGAAGCCGAAGGTCGTGGCAAGGTGCTGGATCAGTTCGCCAACGGCGACAATCCCGAAGCGCACTACACCACCACCGGCCCGGAAATCTGGCGTCAGACCCAGGGCACCATTACCCATTTCGTCAGCTCCATGGGGACCACCGGGACCATCATGGGCGTGTCGCGCTACCTGAAAGAGCAGAGCGACAGCGTGCAGATCATCGGCCTGCAACCGATGGAAGGCTCGGCCATTCCCGGCATCCGCCGCTGGCCGCAGGAATACCTGCCGAAGATTTATCAGGCTGATCGTGTCGACCGCATCGTCGACATGGCGCAAAGCGAAGCCGAAGACGTTACCCGTCGCCTGGCCCGGGAAGAAGGCATCTTCTGCGGCGTGTCCTCGGGCGGTGCGGTGGCAGCGATGCTGCGCCTGTCCAAAGAAGTTGAAAACGCGGTGATCGTCGCGATCATCTGTGACCGTGGCGACCGATACCTGTCGACCGGCATTTTCGACGCGGCCAACTGATGGCCAAGCACGAGAGAGGCCTGCGCTTCCAGCCCACCGGCGGCAGCAAGGCCCCGCAACTCCCGACCGGCAAAAAGCAGCGCTTGAAGATCGAGCGCCTGGCCAATGACGGTCGCGGCATCGCGTTTTTTGAAGGCAAAACCTGGTTCGTCCTCGGCGCCCTGGCGGGTGAAGAAGTCGAAGCGCGGGTGCTTGGCGCCCACGGAAAAGTGGTCGAGGCGCGCACCGAGCGTGTGTTCACCGCCAGCGAGTTGCGTCGCCCGGCAGCTTGTCAGCACGCCGGTCGCTGCGGCGGTTGCAGCGTTCAGCATTTGCCCCACGGCGAACAGCTTGCCCTGAAACAGCGCATGCTCGCCGAACAGCTTTCGAGAGTCGCCGGTGTCGAACCCGAGGAATGGGCCGCACCCTTGACCGGTCCGGAATTCGGCTACCGTCGCCGCGCCCGTATTGCCGTGCGTTGGGACAGCAAGGCCAAAACCCTTGCAGTCGGTTTCCGCGCTGCCGGCAGTCAGGACATCGTGGCGATCAACGAATGCCCGGTGCTGGTACAGCCCTTGCAGCCGATCATGACCCGCTTGCCGGAGATGCTCCGTCGCCTGAGCAAACCGCAGGCGCTGGGGCATGTGGAATTGTTCAGTGGCTCGTCCTTGGCCGTTCTGCTGCGTCACATGGCGCCGCTTTCCGAGGCTGATCTGACGATCCTCAAGGATTTCTGCGCATTCCATGAAGCGCAGTTGTGGCTGCACGGCGAAGGTGAGCCGCAGCCGGTCGATGCCACGCAGTCGCTGGGTTATCGCCTTGAGCAGTGGGATCTGGAGCTGGCCTGGCGGCCGGGGGATTTCATTCAGGTCAATGCGGGGGTCAACGAAGCGATGGTCGCCCAGGCGCTGGACTGGCTGAAGCCGACCGCCGATGAGCGTGTGCTCGACCTGTTCTGCGGTCTCGGCAACTTTGCCTTGCCGCTGGCCAAAGCCGTGCGTGAAGTGGTGGCTATCGAAGGCGTGCAGACCATGGTCGATCGCGCCGCGGCGAATGCCGCCAGTAACAATTTGCATAACACAAAGTTTTTTCAGGCCGATTTATCCCAGCCTTTGACCGATGCCGAATGGATCGGAAACGGCTTTTCTGCGGTACTCTTGGACCCACCGCGTGACGGTGCTTTCGAGGTGGTGCGCAAGCTCGCGACCCTGGGTGCCGAGCGGTTGGTGTATGTGTCGTGCAACCCTGCAACTCTGGCGCGCGATACGGTCGAATTGATCAAGCAGGGCTACCGGTTAAAACGTGCCGGGATTCTCGATATGTTTCCTCAGACGGCACATGTCGAGGCCATGGCGTTATTTGAAGCGAGCTAGGATGGCTCGTCTGATCCGACTGATCGGCCCGTGCAGCACTCGTCTTAGCCCCGCGAGTGCGGACGGGCAATCAAGGTCAGTGATTTGACGCATTGAGTCTGCGTCGTAGGGAAGGTAAAGCAAGATGGTACAGGTGAGAGCACACCAGCCGATCAACACCGACGGCAGTATCAATCTCGAGGCTTGGCTCGATCATGCGGTCAGTGTCGATCTGGCACTGGATCGCGAAGCCTTGAAGGAGGCCTGTGAGTACGCTCGACAGGCCGAGCAACAGTCCAACGCGGCAAAGAATCTCTGGTCCGAAGGCAGCGGCAGTTTCAGCACCGGCCTCGAGATCGCGGAGATTCTCGCCGACCTCAAGCTCGATCAGGATTCGCTGGTCGCGGCGGTGCTTTACCGTGGCGTGCGCGAAGGCCAGATCGAACTGGCAGCGGTCAGCCAGCGCTTTGGCCCGGTGGTCGCCAAACTGATTGACGGCGTGCAGCGCATGGCCGCGATCAGTGCCAGCCTCAGCCCGCGCCAGTCGATGGTGATGGGCACCCAGGGCCAGGTGGAAAACCTGCGCAAGATGCTGGTGGCGATGGTCGACGACGTACGCGTTGCGCTGATCAAACTCGCCGAGCGCACCTGCGCGATCCGTGCGGTGAAAACCGCCGATGACGAGAAGCGCAACCGGGTCGCCCGGGAAGTCTTCGACATCTATGCGCCACTGGCTCACCGTCTCGGCATCGGTCATATCAAATGGGAACTGGAGGACTTGTCCTTCCGTTACCTGGAGCCCGACCAGTACAAACAGATCGCCAAGTTGCTGCACGAGCGGCGGCTCGACCGCGAGCGCTTCATCGCCGACGTGATGACCCAGCTCAAGGACGAATTGCAGGCCACCGGCGTTGACGCCGACATCAGCGGCCGGGCCAAACACATCTATTCGATCTGGCGCAAAATGCAGCGCAAGGGTCTGGAGTTCAGCCAGATCTACGACGTGCGTGCGGTGCGCGTGCTGGTGCCGGAAATGCGCGACTGCTATACCGCGCTCGGCATCGTCCACACCCTGTGGCGGCACATCCCGAAAGAGTTCGACGACTACATCGCCAACCCGAAAGAGAACGGCTACCGCTCGCTGCACACGGCGGTGATCGGTCCGGAAGGCAAGGTGCTGGAAGTCCAGATCCGTACCCATTCGATGCACGAAGAAGCCGAACTCGGCGTCTGTGCGCACTGGCGCTACAAGGGCACCGACGTCAAATCCGGCTCGAACCACTACGAAGAGAAAATTTCCTGGCTGCGTCAGGTGCTTGAGTGGCACGAAGAACTGGGCGACATCGGCGGCCTGGCCGAACAGCTGCGGGTCGATATCGAACCGGACCGGGTCTACATCTTCACCCCGGACGGTCACGCCATCGACTTGCCGAAGGGCGCGACGCCGCTGGACTTCGCCTACCGCGTGCACACCGAAATCGGTCACAACTGCCGTGGCGCGAAGATCAACGGGCGCATCGTGCCGCTCAACTACAGCCTGCAGACCGGCGAGCAGGTCGAGATCATCACCAGCAAGCACGGTACGCCGAGCCGCGACTGGCTGAACCCGAACCTCGGTTACGTCACCACGTCCCGGGCGCGGGCGAAGATCGTTCACTGGTTCAAGCTGCAGGCTCGCGACCAGAACGTCGCGGCGGGCAAGACCCTGATCGAGCGCGAGCTCAATCGTCTCGGTCTGCCGGCGGTGGATTTCGACAAGCTGGCCGACAAGGCCAACATGAAAACCGCCGAAGACATGTTCGCCGCCCTCGGGGCCGGCGACCTGCGTCTGGCGCAACTGGTCAATCTGGCGCAACAACTGGTCGAGCCGGAGCGCGGCAACGAACAGCTGGAGCTGATTCCACGCAAGGCCACCGGTTACAAGCCGGGCAAGCGCGGCGACATCCAGATCCAGGGCGTCGGCAACCTGATGACCCAGATGGCCGGCTGCTGCCAGCCGTTGCCCGGCGATGCGATCGTCGGTTACATCACTCAAGGGCGCGGCGTGAGCATTCACCGTCAGGACTGCGCCTCGGTGCTGCAACTGGCCGGGCGCGAGCCGGAGCGGATCATCCAGGTCAGCTGGGGGCCGGTGCCGGTGCTCACCTATCCGGTGGACATCGTCATCCGCGCCTACGACCGTTCCGGTCTGCTGCGTGACGTTTCGCAGGTGCTGCTCAACGAGCGGATCAACGTGCTGGCGGTCAACACCCGCTCGAACAAGGAGGACAACACCGCGCTGATGTCCCTGACCATCGAGATTCCGGGGCTGGACGCACTGGGCCGGTTGCTGGGGCGGATTTCCCAGTTGCCGAACATCATCGAGACGCGGCGTAACCGGACTCCATGAAACCGACCTACAGCCTTGAAGACCTGTTGCACCTGATGAACCGTCTGCGCGACCCGCAGTACGGTTGCCCGTGGGACATCAAGCAAACCTACGCGACCATCGTCCCGCATACCCTCGAGGAAGCCTACGAAGTCGCCGACGCCATCGAGCGCGGCGACTTCGATCACTTGCAGGGCGAGTTGGGCGATCTGCTGTTTCAGGTGGTGTATTACAGCCAGTTGGCGCGGGAAGAAGGGCGGTTCGAATTTGCCGGTGTGGTCGACAGCATCACCCGCAAGCTGATTCGTCGTCACCCGCACGTATTCCCCACCGGCGATCTGTATGCACCGCTGGATGTGCCGCGTCTGAGCGAAGAGCAGGTCAAGCAGCGCTGGGAGGAGATCAAGGCCGAAGAACGCGCCGAGAAATCCGCCGAGCCGCAGCAACTGTCACTGCTCGACGATGTGCCCGCTGCGTTGCCGGCCTTGTCCCGTTCGGCCAAGTTGCAGAAGCGCGCCGGGCAGGTCGGTTTCGACTGGCCGGATGCCCTGCCGGTGCTGGACAAGGTGCGCGAAGAGCTCGATGAAGTGCTCGAAGCCATGTCCGAGAATGACCCGCAAGCGGTGGCCGATGAAATCGGCGATCTGCTGTTTTCCGTAGTCAATCTGGCCCGGCACTTGAAGGTCGATCCGGAAACCGCATTGCGTGGCGCCAACGGCAAGTTCGAACGACGCTTCCGTTTTATCGAACAGGCATTGCGCGACACCCATCGCCCCATGGAAGATTGCACCCTCGAAGAGTTGGACGCCCTGTGGGGTGAAGCCAAACGTCAGGAAAAGAATTTGCCCAGCTGCGGCTGAGCCGTTGCCCAAGTGAGTAAGCATCAATGAGCCTTTCCCTTCGCGACCAGTTGCTCAAGGCAGGACTGGTCAACCAAAAGCAGGCCAAACAGGTCAGCAAAGACAAACAGAAGCAACAGCGTCTGGCCCACAAAGGTCAGATCGAACTGGATGACTCCCAGCAGCGTGCTGCCCAGGAAGCTCAGGCCGAGAAGGTCAAGCGCGACCAGGAGCTGAACCGTCAGCAGCAGGAGAAGGCCGAGGCCAAGGCTCGTGCGGCGCAGGTCAAGCAGTTGATCGAAGTCTCGCGTCTGCCGAAGCTGACCACCGAGGACTACTACAACTTCGTTGACGACAAGAAGGTCAAGCGCATCTCCGTCAACACGCTGATGCGCAACAAGCTCAGCAGCGGCTCGCTGGCGATCGTGCACCATGCCGGCGGCTACGAAGTGATTCCTCGTGAGGCGGCCCTGAAGATTCAGGAGCGCGATCCACAGCGCATCGTGCAGCTCAACGAGAAGGTTGAAGAGGTGAGTGCCGAGGATGATCCGTACGCGGCCTATGTGATCCCTGACGACCTGATGTGGTAAGCGGGTCCCGCCGGGCTGCGAAGCGGCCCTGAAACACTCGATAACGACAAACCCCGCCAATGGCGGGGTTTGTCGTTTTCAATGCTGTGGTTTCGGTTCAGGCGGATTTCAGATCCCGCTGCCGTTCTTGCAGTTCCAGTTCGGCCTTGTAGTTGTGGGCATCGATCTCGTTGTGGAACATGCCGACCAGCAAGTCTTGTTGATGCACATCCCAGATCCGTACGCCGGCGGCTACGCCTTCATGGGACATGTGTGAATCGTCGCGTTCAGTTACTTTTACAGTCATCTGCTAGCTCCAATCTCTGTTATCTGCAGCAAGGCGTGTGCAGGGCTCTTTTATAAAATTTGTTAGCCTGCTAAGTAAACGCTCGATTTGTGCAACGTATCCTTGCGAAATCTGCAACAGTCCTGGAGCCCGCTGAATCCGCGACATTCAGTCGCAGGGCGGTAAGTTGCATGACAGAAGTTTCATTTTGGCGCGGCTGAAAAGTGCTTTTTCCAGGCGAAAAAAAACGCCCCGAACCAGTCGGGGCGTTTTCATGTGCGGCTCAGCGGAAGGGAATTACTTGCCTTCCCAGCGCTTCAGTACGAGGGTGGCGTTGGTGCCACCGAAGCCGAAGCTGTTGCTCATCACGGTGTTGATGGTGGCGTTCTCGCGGGTCTTGGTCAGCACCGGCAGATCGGCCACTTCAGGGTCCAGCTCGTCGATGTTGGCGGAACCGGCGATGAAGTTGCCCTCCATCATCAGCATGCAGTAGATCGCTTCGTGAACGCCGGCGGCGCCCAGGGAGTGACCCGACAGGCTCTTGGTGGAGCTGATGGCCGGGGCCTTGTCGCCGAACACTTCACGCACGCCTTTCATTTCCGCGACGTCGCCGACCGGAGTCGAAGTGCCGTGGGTGTTCAGGTAGTCGATCGGGGTGTCGACGGTGGACAGCGCCTGCTGCATGCAGCGGATGGCGCCTTCGCCGCTTGGAGCCACCATGTCGTAGCCGTCGGAAGTCGCGCCGTAGCCGACGATTTCCGCGTAGATCTTCGCGCCACGGGCCAGAGCGTGCTCCAGCTCCTCGACCACGACCATGCCGCCACCGCCGGCGATGACAAAACCGTCACGGTCGGCGTCGTAGGCGCGGGAGGCTTTTTCCGGAGTGTCGTTGCGCTTGCTGGACAGGGCGCCCATTGCGTCGAACAGGAACGACTGGCTCCAGTGCTCCTCTTCACCGCCACCGGCGAACACGATGTCCTGCTTGCCCATCTGGATCTGTTCCATGGCCGTACCGATGCAGTGAGCACTGGTGGCGCAGGCAGAGGCGATGGAGTAGTTCAGGCCCTTGATCTTGAACGGAGTGGCCAGGCACGCCGAAACGGTGCTGCTCATGGTCCGTGTTACACGGTATGGGCCGACGCGCTTGACGCCTTTCTCGCGCAGGATATCCAGCGCTTCCATCTGGTTCAGGGTCGACGCACCGCCGGAACCGGCGATCAGACCGGTACGCGGGTTGGACACCTGCTCTTCGGTCAGACCGGAATCGGTGATGGCGTCTTTCATGGCCAGGTAGGCGTAAGCCGCTGCGTGGCCGACGAAACGATAGATCTTGCGATCGATCAGTTCTTCAAGGTTGAGGTCGATGGAGCCGGAAACCTGGCTACGCAGACCCATTTCGGCGTATTCCGGGTTGAACCGGATGCCAGGGCGGCTTGCACGCAGGTTAGCGGAGACGGTCTCTTTGTCATTGCCCAGGCACGAAACGATGCCCAGACCAGTGATAACGACGCGGCGCATGCGAATAACCCTTAGAAGTTGTCAGTGGAGGTGAACACGCCGACGCGAAGGCCTTCGGCGGTGTAGATTTCGCGACCGTCGACAGTCACCGAACCGTCGGCGATGGCCAGGTTCAGCTTGCCCTTCAGGACGCGTTTGATATGAATGTTGTAGGTGACTTTCTTGGCGGTCGGCAGGACCTGGCCGAAGAATTTAACTTCGCCCGAACCCAGCGCACGGCCGCGGCCCGGCAGGCCTTGCCAGCCCAGGAAGAAACCGACCAGTTGCCACATGGCGTCCAGACCCAGGCAGCCCGGCATCACCGGATCGCCCTCGAAGTGGCAAGCGAAGAACCACAGGTCAGGGTTGATATCCAGCTCGGCGACCAATTCACCTTTGCCGTACTTGCCGCCTTCTTCGCTGATCAGGGTGATGCGATCCACCATCAGCATGTTCGGGGCGGGCAGTTGCGCGTTACCTGGGCCGAACAGCTCACCGCGACTGCAGCGCAGCAGGTCTTCCCGAGTAAAGGCGTTTTGTTTGGTCATGCGAGCTCCTCAATAATCCCATGCGGCAGGTGGGGCAAATCTTCCCGACCGATCGACGCGTTCATGCCTCGAACCGGCAGCCTACTCATAGACTATTGCGTTGTGGTGAAAGTCACAGCACCAAGGACATGAATGTACACTTGTGCACTGAAATTTTTATTCAAGCCCCTTTTGAGGCTCGTTCGGGTGCCTAAGACTGCCGCACTTTCGCTTTTCACGCCAGTCGCAGATGCTCGAAAGGGCCTCTCTACTGCACCCAGCGCTGCAGAATCTGCTGCAGGTCATTGCGTTTGAATGGCTTGGCCAGGTAATCGTTCATGCCCGCCGACAGGCAGTTTTCCCGGTCGCCCTGCAACGCGTTGGCCGTCAGGGCGATGATCGGCACATGGCCGCAGCCGGGCAGGCGGCGTATCTGTCGGGTCGCTTCGTAACCATCGATGATTGGCAAACGGCAGTCCATCAGGATCGCTTCGTAACGGCTACCTCCGGCACTGCGTACGGCCTGCATGCCATCGGTGGCAACGCTCACCGTGAAGCCCAGACTGCGCAGCATGGCCTCGATCACGGTCTGGTTGACCGGGTTGTCCTCCACCAGCAGGACATTGCGGCCTTCGCCTTGACTGTCGCCATTCACCGCTCGGGGCGCGACCAGTGCCGGTAATGCCTGCTTATATAGAGCCAGCGGAATTTCCAGGGTAAACACCGATCCGCGACCTTCTTCGCTTTGCGCGCGCAGGGTGCCGCCCATGCGTTCGGCCAGGGTGCGGGCGATCGGCAGGCCCAGACCGGTCCCGCCATAACGACGCGAGATCGAGCTGTCAGCCTGCTGGAACGCGTTGAACATCAATTCCAGGCTTTCCGAAGAAATCCCGATGCCGCTGTCGCGCACCGAGCAGGTGAACCACAGCAATTCGTGATCCAGCGACTGCCACTGCGCCTCGATGCTGACGCGACCCTGCTCGGTGAATTTCAGCGCATTGCCCACCAGATTGACCAGAATCTGCCGGATCCGCGTCGGGTCACCCTGCACCTGCAAGCCGCGCAGGTCTTCGGGAATCCGCAATTGCAACTCCAACCCACGTTGCGCCGCGCTGTGCTGGAACGACTGCGCGCACGCGCCGATCAGGTCGGCGAGGTTGAACGGGATGTGCTCCAGCTCCAGTTCCGAACGCTCGATGCGCGAGAAATCCAGAATATCGTTGATCACCTTGAGCAAATGTTCGGTGGACTCGGAAGCCAGCGCCGCGTACTCGATCTGCTCCTCGGTCATCTCCGTGGTTTCCAGCAATTGCAGCATGCCTAGGACACCGTTCATCGGGGTGCGCAGTTCATGGCTCATCATGGCCAGGAAGTCCGACTTGGCGTTGTTGGCCTTTTCCGCCTCTTCGCGAGTCTGGATCAGTTGCGCCATGGCCTGGTGCTGTTCGCGACTGGCCTGTTCGAGTGCCTGGGCCAGATTGTTGATGTGCTGCGACAAGGCCCCCAGCTCGGTGTCATCGACAATCGGCAACGGCGTCTTGTAGTCGCCGTCCTGAATCGCCTTGACCGCATTGCCAATGTCGCGGATCGGCTGCGACAGGCTGCCGGCCAGGCGCCGCGCCAGAACGAAGGTGAAGAGCAGGGCAAACAGCGCCAGGATCCCGGCCTTGAGCAGGATCTCCTGTTGGCGCTGACTGAACGCATCGTTGGACAGACCGACGATCACCCGCCCCAGATAATCCTCGCTGGCACCGCCGTTATTGGTCTTGCCGTCCTGAAAGAAATCATTGTGCAAGGCAATCCGTTGCAGCCGCACCGGTGACTGGAACACTTCGACCTGATGCGGGCGTTTGTGCGTATCCGATGGTTGTTCGACATACGCCAGAATCCGGTTGGCGCTGTCCTGGATTTCCAGGAACCGCACATTCGGCGTGGCCAGTGTGGCTTTCAGCAGGCTTTCCAATACCTCGTTGTTGCCGGAAATCACCCCGTACTCGGTAGCGGGCGCGAGCTGGTTGGCGATCAGTTGGCCGGTGTGATTCAACTCCTGGCGCAAGTCCTGGATGCGTACGAAGGTGAAAAAACTGATCAACAGCAAGGTCAGCAATAGCGCAGGGCCCAGGCTGATCAACTGGGTGCGGGTATTGATGTCCCAACGGCGGAAAATCATGGGCGGCGCTCTCCTTCGGCCAGCTCTGCGGCAACAGACGCTTCATTCATCGGCTCTATCCCTAATGAACGAGCCACCTGCGCATTGCTTGAAACTTTAAAACGCCCGGGATAGAGCGCTCTCGGCCAGGTAGCCGGCGGGCGGTCGAGCAATTCGTCGAGCACCGTCAGCCAGTCACTCTGGTCGCTGTAAGTACTGGCGAGGCTGCCGGCGCGCACGAACGAGACGTTCGGACCGATCAGCGCCAGTTGCCGTGAATAGCTGCTGAGCAGCAGGTTCTTCGCGGTTCTCGGGTTGTACAGGTCGGGATCGTCGAGACCCAGCAACACATCGCTGTTCTTCAGTACGGTCTGCAAAGGGCGGCTGTCGTGGGTGTTGTCCCAGCGCTGCGGGACGATTTGCAGATTCAACGGCTGGGCAACCGATTGCAGTTCCTTGAGCAGGAACTCGCTGTGCTGGTCGAACAGCACGCCGACTCGCTGAGCCTGAGGCAGGATCCGCCGGATCAACTGCAACTGACGGCTCAGGGGCGGATCGCTCCACAGCAGGCTCAAGTGTGGCGGTTGCGCGGTGCCGAAGCGTTGCCGGGCCTGCAAACGGCTGATGCGCAGGACCAGCGTCGCCGGCCCCTGGGGTTCCTGCATGCGCCAGTCGAGGCTCGGCAGGTCCAGCAGAATCAGGCGCAGGCTGGACGGTAGCTTGCCCGGTGCCGGCAGGCTCGCCAGTGGCTGGAAATGCACGCGATCGGTGGGGCGCAGTTCGCTCAGGGCCTGGACGAACGATTGCACGCCGGGGCTTTCCTCGGCACCGGTCAGCAGAATGTCGGCCGCCTGCACCGCCACGCCGTGCAGCCAGGCTGTCAGGAACAGGCACAACCCGGCCAGCCATTGGGCGGCGGTTGGCATCTTCCGTGACAGGGCGTAGCGCATCCTAGAACTCCAGTTCGGCGCTGAAATACATCACTCGGCGTTCGTCGTAATTGTTGTCGACGAACGTGGTCGGCTCATTGTCCAGACGCTGTTGCAGCACGCCGGCCAGTTGCAGTTGGGCCTTGCCCAGCGGGATGCGTTTGGCGATGCGCGTGTCGACCCGCTCGAAGCGATAACCGTTGAGTGCATTGTCGCCGTAATAGAAGAGGGCGCTGTTCCAGCCCTGGCCCCAATCGCGCAGCCAGCCGGCCGAGCCGCTGTTGCGCGCGGTGAACTGCTGGTCCAGCGGGTTGCTCGCCTCGGCGTCGACGTAGGCATAGGTCAGGCGCAGTCGATCGGCCGCACTCAGGCGCCAGTCCAGCTGGGTTTCGGTGCCGCGAAAGCGTGAATCGTTGGCGTTGCTGGCGATGTACTGGTTGTTGCGCAGCGGCTCGCTGATCATCCCGGTGATTTCGTCGTAGAACAGCTTCACGTCCAGCGCCAGGCCCCATTCCGGGAAAAATCCGTTGTAGCCCAGTTCCCGCGAGCGCATGTGTTCCTGGTCCAGATCTCCGGGGCCCCGGGTCTTGACGAAGTAACGGGCCGAATACTGGCCGTAGGCGGAGGGGCGCAGGTTGGTCACCTGATAACTCCAGTTGACGTTGTTCTCGAACATGTCCGGCGAGCGGATCGCTTCCGAGTACACCGCACGCAGGCTGTGGCGCGGGTTGATCAGGTAATTGACGGCAAACCTGGGCGTCAGCGAACTGCCGATCAACTGAGTGTTTTCAAACATGGCACCGCCCTGCAACAGCCAGTGTTCGCTGGCGCGCCACTCCAGTTGGCCGAACGCGCGCCATGTGGTGTCGTCCAGGGTTCCGTTAAAATAGGTCTCGGAATCGGCCCGGTCGTAACGATAGTTCAGGCCGCTGACCAGACGCAGACTGTCGGACAGGCTGAGGGTGTCCTGCAACTCCAGGTCATAGCGCGATTCCCGGGCACTCTGGTCGATGTCGCCGCACAGGGTCCGGCTGGCGCCGTTACGCCATTGGTCTAGTACTTGATTGGCCAGGGCCATTTCCGTGGGTGTGCCGGGTGCAGCACCTGGCCCGATGAAGCGGGTGATGTTGCGCGCCAGTTGCTCGGTGTAGTTCGGGTTGAGTTGCCACAACTGCGTAAGCTGGGGGCTGAATGACACCTCGGCATCGCAGGCGCGCCAGGTCTGCTGACGGTCCCAGTGTTGCGCGGAGCCTTGTACGTAAAGGCTGTGATCGGGGTTGATGTCCAGATTCCAGCGCACCGAACCGGCGTAATCCTTGGCGATCACGTCGGAATTGTTCCCGGCGGCGGTAATCCCGGAGAACACCGGGCGGTAGGTATAAGGCCGCTGGTTGGTTCCGTCCTTGGCGTTGAGTTGCCAGTCCACGCTCTGGTTGTCGCTGAGGGTCTGGCTGACCGCAAGGCTGAAGCGGTTCAAGCGGCGGCTGTCGCGGTAATCGGCGCCGGTTCGGTCGCTGTCGAAACCGTCATCTTCCTGGCCGGACAACGACAGACGCAGGTCGCCGCCATTCCAGCCTGTGCCCTGGCTGGCATAGAAGTCGTTGATGCCGCGTTGGCCACGGGTGATTTTCAACCGTGTGCCGTGGCTGTCGGCCGGGTTGCGGGTGATGATGTTGACCACCGCCATCAGCGCGTTGGCGCCATAGCTGACAGTGTTCGGGCCGCGAAAGACTTCGATGCGCTCGATATCTTCCATAGCCACCGGAATGTCGCTCCAGTCCACCGTGGCCAGCCCGGCGCGGTACACCGAGCGGCCGTCGATCAGTACCTGCATGCGCCGTGCTTCGGTGGCGTTGGTGCCGTGATAGTTCACAACCGCCTGATTGCCGCTGATGTTGCCGACCATCATCCCCGGCACCAGGCGCAGCAGCTCGCTGATGTCGCGGGCACCGCTGGCGTTGATCAGTTCGCTGTCGAGCACGGTCATGCTGCCGGGGACTTCCGCCGGCGACTGTTTCAGGCGCGTGGCCGTGAGGATCTGGGGCAAGGCCTCGCTGTCGAGAAACAGGTCGTCCGCCAGCAACATCGGGCTGAACAGCAGCGCCAACAGCAAGGACGAACGCGGGGAGGGAGTGCCAGAAAACACGACGCAGCCTTGATAGCAAAGAATTGGCGCGCATGTTAACCGAGGACAGTGACTTTTCCAGTCACGTTGCGGGCATTTTCCTCGGTTTTATTGGTCTTCTTCCTACAAGTGTCGGTAATTGACGTCGGGGCTGTCCGAGAAGGGGCCGCTCCGTATAATGCCCGCATCGCCACTGGTATGGATTAACGGATTACATATGACTGAACAGCGCCCGATTGCGGTCCTGGGAGGCGGAAGTTTCGGTACCGCCGTGGCCAATCTGTTGGCCGAGAACGGCCATCAAGTCCGGCAGTGGATGCGTGACCCCGAACAGGCCGAGGCCATCCGGGTCAATCGCGAAAACCCGCGTTATCTCAAAGGCATCAAGATTCTGCCGGGCGTGACGGCCGTCACCGACCTGCAGGAAACCCTCGATGCCTGCGAGTTGTGCTTCGTCGCGTTGCCATCGAGCGCACTGCGCACGGTATTGGCGGCGCATGCCGAGCGCCTGAGCGGCAAGATGCTGGTCAGCCTTACCAAAGGCATCGAAGCCCACACCTTCAAACTGATGAGCCAGATCCTCGAAGAAATCGCCCCGCAGGCGCGCATCGGCGTGCTGTCCGGGCCGAACCTGGCGCGGGAGATCGCCGAGCACGCGCTGACCGCCACGGTGGTCGCCAGTGAAGACGAAGAACTGTGCAAAGAAGTACAGGCCGCGCTGCATGGCCGTACCTTCCGCGTCTACGCCAGTGCCGACCGCTTTGGCGTGGAGCTGGGCGGCGCGCTGAAAAACGTCTACGCGATCATTGCCGGCATGGCGGTGGCGCTGGAGATGGGCGAGAACACCAAGAGCATGTTGATCACTCGCGCCCTGGCCGAAATGACCCGGTTTGCGGTGAATCAGGGCGCCAACCCGATGACCTTCCTCGGCCTGGCTGGAGTCGGCGACCTGATCGTCACCTGCTCGTCGCCGAAGAGCCGTAACTATCAGGTAGGTTTCGCTCTGGGTCAGGGTTTGAGTCTCGATGAAGCGGTGTCGCGCCTTGGTGAAGTGGCCGAAGGGGTCAACACCCTGAAAGTGCTCAAGGCCAAGGCCCAGGAAGTCGGCGTGTACATGCCGCTGGTCGCCGGGCTCCACGCGATCCTGTTCGAAGGGCGCACGCTGGAGCAGGTGATCGGCCTGTTGATGCGCGCCGAGCCGAAGACCGATGTCGACTTCATTTCCACCAGTGGTTTCAACTGATTGCCTTTTATTTCAGGGCAGGGGAGCTAGACATGAACGATCCGAAAACCGAAGCCAAGTACGAATCCATCCTGCTGCGGGTGTTGTGGATGATCGTCTACATCGTGGTCTGGCAAGTGGCGCAGTTCATCCTCGGTGCGGTGGTGCTGGTGCAACTGATCTATCGTTTGATCTATGGCGCCCCGAGCGCCGGTCTGATGAATTTCGGCGACAGCCTGAGCCAGTTCCTGGCCCAGATCGGCCGGTTCGGCAGTTTCCACAGCGACCAGAAACCCTGGCCGTTCGCCGACTGGCCGGCGCCGCGTACCCCGGAAGGTGAAGCGCCACACGTTGTCGCGCCGGCACCGCATCCGGCCCGGGATGAGGAACCCAAGCTATGAAACTCTGGGTATTGCGTCACGGCGAGGCCGAGCCTTATGGCTCGCGCCCCGATTCGGAGCGGGAACTGACCGCTCACGGCCGCAAGGAAGTGCTCAGCAGCGCCGCCCGATTGATGGGCCAGCCACTGACGGCGATCTACGCCAGCCCGTACTTGCGAGCGCAGCAGACTGCGCAGCTGGTGCGCGAGGCGCTGGGTTTCGAGCCGGAGATCCGCACGGTCGAATGGCTGACCCCGGAGGTTGATCCGGATCGAGTCGCCGAGCAACTGGTGTCGGTGAGCAATGTGCTGCTGGTCAGCCACAATCCGCTGGTCGGGCATCTGCTCAGCTACCTGCAACACGGCGCCGGTTATCCGCCGGAAAAGGTCAGCACCGCCGGGCTGGCCGAGCTTGAGCACAGCGAATTGCTGATCGGCTCGATGACGCTCAACAGCCTCAAACATCCGTGAAATTTTTTGTATGAAATAGTCAACCAAGCACTTGCTTGGTTGACTACGCTTGCTCCATCCCAAAAAGAAAGGAGCGAGTCGCATGTCTGCTGCTTTTCGATTGCCGCTGGACGTGTTCTACGAACGCGAGGCCCGGCACCCGCGCCAACGCTTTCTGGTGCAGCCCATTGGCGGCGGGCAGGTCGAGACGCTGACCTGGGCCGACGTCGGCCATCAGGCCCGCTGCGCCGCGCACTGGTTGCGCTCCCGGGAGTTGCCCCAGGGCAGCCACATCGCACTGATCTCGAAAAACTGCGCTCACTGGATCATCGCCGACCTGGCGATCTGGATGGCCGGGCATGTTTCCGTGCCGCTCTATCCCAACCTTACCGCCGACTCGGTCAATCAGGTCCTCAGCCATTCCGAAAGCGTCTTGGCCTTCGTCGGCAAACTGGATGACTGGCCGGGCATGTCGGTGGGTGTGCCGGCGGATCTGCCGACCATCAGCCTGCCGCTGCATCCGCCGGGCGAGTTCGATTTCAACTGGGGCGACCTGCAACGTTATTCACCGATCCAGGACGATCCGCGACCTGCCGCCGAGCAACTGGCGACCATCATCTACACCTCCGGCACCACCGGCCTGCCCAAAGGCGTGATGCACAGTTTTGCCAATCTCGGTTTTGCCACCACCCGTGGCACGCAATTGTTCGGTCTCAATGAAAACGACCGGCTGCTGTCCTATTTGCCGCTATGCCATGTGGCTGAACGGATGTTCGTCGAACTGGCGTCGATCTATACGGGGCAGACGGTTTTCTTTGCCGAGAGTCTTGATACCTTTCTCGACGATCTGAGACGGGCGCGGCCCACGGCGATGTTTGGCGTGCCGAGGATCTGGACCAAATTCCAGATGGGCGTCTACAGCAAGATCCCGGCGAAACGCCTGGATTTCCTCCTCGGTCTGCCCTTTATCGGCAAACGGATCGGCCACAAGGTGCTGGCCGGATTGGGGCTGGATGCCCTGCGCGTGGCGCTGTCCGGAGCGGCGCCGGTGCCGCTGACCTTGTTGTGCTGGTATCAGAAACTCGGGCTCGACGTGCTGGAGGTCTACGGGATGACCGAGAGCTGCGGCTATTCGCATATCTGCCTGCCGGGGCAATACAAGGAAGGCTGGATCGGCCGGCCATGTCCTGATGTCGAGGTGCGAATCGACGAGTCCGGCGAAGTGCAGGTGCGCAGCCAGGCCAACATGCTGGGCTATTTCAAGGAACCGCAGAAAACCGCCGAGACCTTGACCGCCGACGGCTTCCTGCGCACCGGCGACAAGGGCGAACAGGACGCCGAGGGTCGCTTGCGCCTGACCGGGCGGCTCAAGGAAATCTTCAAGACCAGCAAAGGCAAATATGTCGCTCCGGCACCGATTGAAAACCGCCTCGCCGTGCATACCCGGATCGAGCAGGTCTGCGTGGTCGGCGATGGTCTGAGCGCACCGCTGGGCCTGTGTGTGATCTCGGCAGCCGGGCATGAAGACGCACGACCGCAACTACATTCGAGCCTGGAAAAACTGCTGGAGGAGGTCAACGCCGTGCTCGACAAGCACGAACGGCTGCGCCGTCTGGTGGTGGTCAAGGACAGCTGGGCGGTGGAAAACGGCTTCCTCACGCCGACTCTGAAGATCAAGCGCAACGTCATCGAAGACACCTACGGCGCGCGCTTCGAAGAATGGAGCGAGCGCAGCGAGGCGGTGCTGTGGCAGGATTGAGCGACGATCAAAACAACAAAGGAAGCCTGCGATGACCTTGTGGCGCACCACTCCCAACATCGAGCAGTTGAACGCAATCCAGAAAAACACCATCGGCGAAGTGCTGGACATCCGCTTCGAGTCCTTCGACGAGGAGTCGCTGACAGCCAGCATGGTCATCGACCATCGCACCCATCAGCCTTACGGCCTGCTGCACGGCGGCGCCTCGGTGGTGCTGGCTGAAACCGTCGGCTCCATGGCCAGTTACCTGTGCATCGATGCCAGCAAATTCTATTGCGTGGGCCTGGAAATCAACGCCAACCACCTGCGCGGCCTGCGCAGCGGCCGGGTGACGGCGGTGGCCAAGCCGATTCACATTGGCCGCACGACCCATGTCTGGGACATCCGCCTGACCAGCGATGAGGGCAAGGCCAGTTGTGTGTCTCGGTTGACCATGGCAGTGGTGCCGCTGGGCGAGCAACCTCCGGCACGCTGACCGATCCGTCATAGCCTTGACCGGACTGTCATCATTCCTGGCAGTTACGGTCATTGCTGTGATGCGCGGTCTTACGGACAATCAACGCCACGTTTACCGCCCATGGATTTGCCCGTATGTCGCAACCGATCTTCTTCGCCCACGCCAATGGTTTCCCTTCCGGCACCTACGGCAAGCTGTTCTCGGCGCTGGCGCCCGAGTTCCGGGTGACGCATCTGGAGCAGCATGCCCACGATCCGCGTTTCCCGGCGGGTGACAACTGGTACCACCTGGTCGACGAGCTGATTCACCACCTGCAACAACAGGACGAGCCGGTGTGGGGCGTTGGCCATTCCTTCGGCGGAATGCTGCACCTGCACGCCGCACTGCGTTGCCCTGAGCTGTATCGCGGGGTGGTGATGCTCGATTCGCCGGTGCTGACCCGCACCGATCGCTGGGTGATCCGCGCAGCGAAGCGTTTTGGCTTCATCGATAAACTCACTCCGGCCGGTCGCACATTGGGACGACGCGAAGAATTCGCCGACCTCGACAGTGCCCGCAGCTACTTTGCCGGCAAGACCCTGTTCCGCGGATTCGATCCAGAATGCTTCGACGCCTACCTGCAACACGGCTTGCACCAGGTTGGCGACAAGCTGCGCCTGCGCTTCGATCCCGCAACCGAGATCAGCATCTATCGCGGCGTGCCGCACACCAGTCCTGCTCATACCCGGCAATTGAAAGTACCGCTGGCGGTGGTGCGCGGGCACAAGAGTCGCGTGGTGATGAACCATCACACCCGGTTCGTCGGGCGACTGCCTCAGGGCGAGTCGCTGACCGTGCCCGGCGGCCACATGTTTCCCCTTGAGCGGCCGCAGGACACTGCACAACTGCTGAAGAACCTGTTCACTCGCTGGGAAAACCGCCAGCACAAGGATTGCGCATGAGCCCGGCGGTCGAAGAAGTGCGTTTGAGCCTGCCGCATATCGAGCTGGCGGCACACATTTTCGGCCCGGAAGACGGGTTGCCGGTGATTGCCCTGCATGGCTGGCTGGATAACGCCAACAGCTTCGCTCGCCTGGCGCCGAAGCTCAAAGGCTTGCGCATTGTTGCGCTGGACATGGCCGGCCACGGTCACTCGGCGCATCGTCCGGACGGCGCAGGTTACGCCTTGTGGGACTACGCCCATGACGTGCTGCAAGTCGCCGAACAACTGGGCTGGCAGCGCTTCGGCCTGCTCGGGCATTCACTGGGGGCGATCGTTTCGCTGGTGCTGGCAGGGTCGTTGCCGGAGCGCATCACCCATCTGGCATTGATCGACGGGGTGATTCCTCCCACAGATAAAGGCGAAAACGCCGCCGAACGCATGGGCATGGCCCTGCAGGCACAGCTTGATTTGCGGGAAAAACGCAAACCGGTCTACGCCACCCTCGACCGGGCTATCGAAGTGCGCATGAAAGGCCTGGTGGCGGTGAGTCGTGAAGCCGCCGAACTGCTGGCACAACGCGGCCTGATGCCGGTGCCCGGCGGTTACACCTGGCGCACCGACAACCGTCTGACCCTGCCATCGCCGCTGCGCCTTACTCAGGAACAGGCGATGGCCTTCATCCAGCGGATCGCCTGTCCCGCACAATTGGTGGTGGCAGCCGACGGCATGCTGGCCAAACACCCCGAGCTGCTGGAGCGTCTACCCTTTAGCCGGGAACAGCTGCCGGGCGGGCACCATCTGCACCTGAACGATGAGTCGGGTGCGGTTCTTGTCGCAGACTGTTTCAATCGGTTCTTCGCCATTCCTTGACTTGCCCCGGGCAACTGTCGAGGCTGGGCGGGTTGAAATGGGAGACAACCACAATGGATTTCTACACCGCTGCGAACCCGAATAGCCAGAAAGGCGCCCCGGCCATGCCGATCCGATGAGCCTGTCCATGCGATCTTTCAGTCTGCTGGCGCTGTGCTGTTTCAGTCCCGTGTTGCTCGCTGCCGACCTGCCGGGCAGTCAGGATCTGCCGATCGTGCCGCGTCTGGCCGATGCACACATCGTCGACTATCGTCCGGCCGCGACGCTGGAGCGGATCTACCCGATGGGCTCGATCCGCAAGATCAGCGGCCAGCTGCGTTTCGACGGTCAGGTCGGCGCCCGGGGCCAGACCACCTCGGTCACCTATGAACTTCCGCCCGAACATTCCGCCAACGAAGCCTTCACCGTCGCCCGCGAGGCCCTGCAAAAACAGGACTCCGAGCTGTTGTTCTGGTGTCAGGCCAGGGATTGCGGCGAAAGCAGCCTGTGGGCCAACGAAGTGTTCGGCAATGCCAAGCTGTACGGTGCCGACGAACAGCAGGCCTATCTGCTGCTGAGGCTCGCGGCACCTCGCGACAATACGCTGGTGGCGCTGTACAGCATCACTCGCGGCAATCGCAAAGCCTATCTGCACGTCGAGCAATTCGAAGCCTCCACGCCGTTGGGGGAGCTGCTGCCGACATCGGCGACCCTTTTGCGCCAGTTGAAAGACACCGGCGAGCTGAAATTACCGAAACTGAGCGGCGATCCGGATGACACCTGGCTGCGTCTGCTGTCCCGTGGCCTGAACCTCGACACGACGTTGCGGGTCACTGTTTCCGGGCTCAAGGCCGAAGCCTGGCGTCAGGCGTTGATCACGCAGGGTGTGCGGGCTGCTCGCATGGAGACCGGCAATGTCGAAGGTGCCGGCCTGCGCATCGATCTGTTGCGGTAAGGTGTCTCGGGCGGACACGCCCGGCGTGTTCGCCTACTCTTTGCCTGACTGACTTTTTCGAGATTTCACATGCCCAATAATGATCGTCTGCTGGTGCAGATCCTGTTGCTGGTGCTGTTCGGTGCCAGTTTCTGGGTGATGGCGCCGTTCTGGTCGGCGCTGTTCTGGGGCGCGGTGCTGGCATTTGCCAGTTGGCCGTTGATGCGCCTGCTGACGCGCTGGCTCGGCGGCCGCGAATCTCTGGCGGCAAGCATCCTGACCCTGGGCTGGATGCTGCTGGTGGCGGCACCGCTGGTATGGCTGGGGTTCAACCTGGCCGATCACGTGCGCGATGCCACGGTGTTCATCAAGGATGTGCAGGTCGACGGCCTGCCGGAAGCGCCGGCCTGGCTCGGCACGATTCCGCTGGTGGGGGAGCGGCTGGTCGGTTTCTGGAACAGTGTCGATCAGCAGGGGGCGGCGTTGATGGTGTCGCTCAAGCCTTATCTGGGGCAGGTCGGCAACTGGCTGCTGGCGCGCAGTGCGCAGATTGGCGGCGGAATTCTCGAGCTGACCCTGAGCATTGTCTTCGTATTCTTTTTCTACCGTGACGGGCCGCGGCTGGCGGCGTTCGTGCACAGCCTGCTGGAGCGCTTGATCGGCGACCGTGCCGGGTATTACATCGAACTGGTGGCCGGTACGGTGCAGCGGGTGGTGAACGGGGTGATCGGTACGGCGGCGGCGCAGGCGATCCTGGCGCTCATCGGGTTCCTGATTGCCGGGGTGCCGGGGGCTTTGGTGCTGGGGATCGTGACGTTCCTGCTCAGTCTGATTCCGATGGGACCGCCGCTGGTGTGGATTCCTGCCACGGCCTGGCTGGCCTGGAAGGGCGAGTACGGGATGGCGGTGTTTCTCGGGATCTGGGGGACGTTCATTATCAGTGGCGTGGACAACGTGCTCAAGCCGTATCTGATCAGCCGTGGCGGGAATCTGCCGTTGGTGATTGTGTTGCTCGGGGTGTTTGGCGGGTTGATTGCGTTCGGGTTTATCGGGTTGTTTATCGGGCCTACGCTTTTGGCGGTGGCTTATAGTTTGTTGACGGATTGGAGCAAGAGTCAGGGGCGGGTTTGATGTTTTTGCCTTGGCGGCCTCGGGGCCGACCAGGCTTTGGGTGTTAGGTGTGTATATCCGTTTCTTCGGGGGTTGCGGCTGGCGGTTCCGCTCTTACAGCGGGTTACTTTTGACAAACGCCCGGAATGCCGGCCCAGCCAAAAGTAACCAAAAAGTCTTGCCCCAACGTTCGGCGCCTCGCTGCGGCTCGGCGTCCCTTCGCTCCGGGATTCATCCGGGGGCATCGCCTCCGGTTTGCTTCGCTGCACCTCCTCTCGATGTGTTTGGCTTCGCCAAACGGCGCTTCGCGCCCACCCCCGGATAAATCCCTCCACTCAGCCTCTCAACGGGGCCGGTACGTCAAAAGCGGTACTTGAGCTAACGCTCATCGTGTTGAGTGGTGGGAAGCCAAGGCCAAAGCCAAAGCAGAAGCAGAGGTAGAGGTAGAGGTAGAGGAGGCTGGTGCGGGATGTTTGCGTTTAAAGACCCGAGTTCACCTCGGTATGTCACGTTGGCGTACCTCCCCCAAACAACTCGGTCAGTCCCCTCTCCCTTTGGGCGGTCCGACGTTTCGGGAGGGCTAGGGTGAGGGGCTGTCTAACTGGCACACCACAGATCAATGGCAATCCACTAACCGGGCAAGCTCCATTCACTCCCGGTCTCCAGACCGGAAGTGAATCCCTCACCCGATCACTCAAGTCGCCACATTCAAATACTTGCCCACCGACGCCGTACTATCGAGCGAATACTGCTTGCTCAGATTGGCAATCATCCGGTTCAACGCTTCGGTCGTGGTTTGAGTGGCACTGGCTGTCTGTTCATCGTCAGGGCGTTCGCGACCTGCGTGAAGTGCGGCCTTCAACTCATCACTGCTCACGCCACCACTGCTGTCGCTATCCAGCACCTTGAGCAGCGCCGCGCTGGTGTCGTTGCTGGAGGATGATGTGCTGTCGCTGGCTTGCAACTCGCTGCTCAACTCGGTCGCCGTCACATTGCCGTCGCCGTCCGCATCGAGCTGGCTGAACAGTTCGTCACTGGAAACGCGGGGTGGTGGGGGTGGCGGGGTGAGGCTGGCGGTGAGTTCGTCCTGGCTGACGACGCCGTCCTTGTTCTTGTCCAGGGCCGAGAAGATTTTGCTGCTGTCGGCGGTGCTGCCGGCGCTGGTCAGGCCGCTGCTCAGTTCGTCACCGCTGATGGCGCCGTCGCCGTCGGTGTCCAGGGCTTTGATCAGGGCGTCGGCCAGGTCGGTGTCGGGGGCCTGGTTGTGGTCGGGTGGTGGCGGTGGGGCCATGGCGGCCATTTCTTCGGCGCTGAGGCTGCCGTTGCTGTCGCTGTCCAGTTCACCGAATTGTTTGCTGAGGTTGACCAATAAACCATCGCTGGATTTTTGCGACAGGGCGCTGTTCAGTTCGTCCTGATCTACCGCGCCATCGCCGTTGCTGTCGAGTCTGGCGAACAGTTCCTTTTGCAGTTGCTGGCTGCGGGCGTTTTGTGTGGAAGTGCTGCTGGTGCTGGTATAGCTCGTGTAGTTGCTGACGCTACCGATCATGGGCTCACTCCTTGTAATGGAAAACCGGTTCATGAACCGGCGCTTGCAGACTCAAGGCGTGAGGTGTCGCAGGTATATGGGTTTTGTACCGGACGGTACACAGTCGGGCTTATAGTCGTGGCAGGCGAATCACGGCGGTGAGGCCGCCGCCAAGCGTCTCTTCGAGGTTCAACTGGCCACCCTGGCGTTGCGCGGCTTCCCGGGCGATGGTCATGCCCAGGCCGACGCCGCCGGAGTTGCGGTTGCGTGAGCCTTCCAGGCGGAAAAACGGCTCGAACACGGCTTCGCGTTTGTCCGCGGCGATGCCCGGGCCGCGGTCGATGACGCGGATCAGCAGGTGTTCGCGCTGATCCTGCAGTTCGATATGTGCTTGCCCGGCGTAGCGCAAGGCGTTGTCCATCAGGTTGTTGATGCATGAACGTAGGGCCATTGGCTGAACCGCCAGGGGGGCGCAATGGCCGCTGACCTGCACGTCGGCGCCCTGATCCTGGGCGTTCTCGCACAGAGATTCGACCAGCGCCTGCACGTCCATCATCTGTAGCGCTTCGCTGGTGCGCTGTTCGTGCAGGTAGGTGAGGGTGGCGTCAAGCATGCCGATCATGTCGTTCAGGTCCTGACGCATTTGGCCTTGCAGCTTGTCGTCCTCGATCTGTTCCAGACGCAGCTTGAGCCGCGACAGTGGCGTGCGCAGGTCATGGGACACGGCGCCGAGCATGCGCGCGCGCTGCTGAACCTGTTCGCGAATCCGCTGCTGCATCAGGTTGAAGGTATGGGCCGCCTGCCGGGCCTCGCGCGGGCCGGACTCTTCCAGCGGCGGGCTGTCGAGGTTTTCGCTGAGGCGTTCGGCGGCGTCGCTCAGGCGCTGGATCGGGCGGCTCAGGAGTTTGGCGCCGTACCAGGCAGCGATCATCAGCGAGATGAACTGAAAGGTCAGTGGCACCAGCGGCCCGCCGAACCAGGGGCGCGGCGGTCGATGGGCGAAGCGCGGATCCGGCGGCGGACGTTGTCCTTCGACGCCCTGGGAAAACTCCGGCGGGGGAGGGGGCGGAGGCGGGCCGTAATGGTGGAACCAGGCGAAGGCCAGCAGGTGCGCCAGGACGATCGCCACGAACAGCACGCCGAACAGGCGGCCGAACAGCGTGTCGAAGCGCCCTCGCATCAGCCGATGTCCCGTGCGTCGAACAGGTAACCCTCACCGCGTACGGTCTTGATCAACTGCGGGGCTTTCGGGTCGTCGCCGAGTTTTTGCCGCAAACGCGAGACCAGCAGGTCGATGCTGCGGTCGAAGGCCTCGATCGAGCGACCACGGGCGGCGTCCAGTAGCTGTTCGCGGCTGAGCACCCGGCGCGGCCGTTCGATGAACACCCAGAGCAGGCGGAATTCGGCGTTGGATAACGGCACGACCAAACCATCGTCGGCGATCAACTGGCGCAGGACACTGTTCAGGCGCCAGTTGTCGAAGCGAATGTTCGCACGTTGTTCGGTGCGGTCGTCGCGCACACGGCGCAGAATCGTCTGGATTCGTGCCACCAGCTCCCGGGGCTCGAACGGTTTGGCCATGTAGTCATCGGCACCCAGTTCCAGGCCGATGATCCGGTCGGTGGGTTCGCAACGGGCGGTGAGCATAAGGATCGGGATGTCCGATTCGGCGCGCAGCCAGCGGCACAACGACAGGCCGTCTTCGCCGGGCAGCATCAGATCGAGCACCACCACATCGAAATGTTCGGCCTGCATCGCCTGACGCATGGCCGCACCGTCGGTGACACCGCTGGCGTGAATGTTGAAGCGGGCCAGATAGTCGATCATCAGTTCGCGGATCGGCACATCATCGTCGACGATCAGTGCGCGGATGCTCCAGCGCTTGTCGTCTTTCTGCTCTTCATTCACGGAGACTTGGGAGTTGTGCATGAGGCTGTTCATCTGCCAGTAAGCCGCCAACCACAAAGATAGGCTGCGAGGTTGTGGTTTCAGCATAGGCGTCCGGCCGTGAGGCGGGAAGGGCTGCTGTAAGGACTTGTTGCGGCTGGCGAGGCTAGCGCGGACGCATGTTGTCGGCGTGTCGGTTGTGTATCGGCTTCGACACAATACCCTGCAAGGCTATGCTGATCACGTCCCGCGCGACGATTTACCGATCATCGGGTGCCGCGCCGCCGCCGGTTCCGCTACAATGCGCGCCGATTTCGACTTGCCTGAGAGCCCATCCATGTCCGCCTGCCAGACTCCTATCATCGTCGCCCTGGATTTCCCCACCCGTGACGCCGCACTGAAGCTGGCCGACCAGTTGGACCCGAAACTGTGCCGGGTCAAAGTGGGCAAGGAACTTTTCACCAGCTGCGCCTCGGAAATCGTCGGCACCCTGCGTGACAAGGGTTTTGAGGTATTCCTCGACCTGAAATTCCACGACATTCCCAACACCACGGCGATGGCGGTCAAGGCTGCCGCCGAGATGGGCGTGTGGATGGTCAACGTTCACTGCTCCGGTGGCCTGCGCATGATGGCGGCCTGCCGGGAAGAGCTGGACAAGCGCAACGGTCCGCAACCGTTGCTGATTGGTGTGACCGTGCTGACCAGCATGGAGCGTGAGGATCTGGCCGGTATCGGTCTGGACATCGAGCCGCAGGAGCAGGTGCTGCGCCTGGCAGCACTGGCCGAGAAGGCTGGTATGGACGGACTGGTGTGCTCGGCGCTGGAAGCCACGGCGCTGAAAACCGCGCATCCGTCGCTGCAACTGGTGACGCCGGGCATTCGTCCGGCCGGCAGCGCCCAGGATGACCAGCGTCGCATCCTGACCCCGCGTCAGGCGCTGGATGCCGGTTCCGATTATCTGGTGATCGGCCGTCCGATCAGCCAGGCGGCAGATCCGGCCAAGGCCCTGGCTGCGGTGGTCGCCGAACTGGCCTGACCGAACAGCTGAAGATGCAACGAAGGGAGCCCTATGGCTCCCTTCGTTGTTTTCAGACCTTCAACACCAGCTTGCCGAAGTTTTCGCCGCTGAACAGTTTGCTCAGGGTTTCCGGAAAGGTTTCCAGGCCTTCGACGATGTCTTCCTTGCTCTTGAGCTGCCCCTTGACCATCCAGCCGGCCATTTCCTTGGCGGCGCTGGCGTATTGCGCCGCGTAGTCCATCACCACGAAGCCTTCCATCCGCGCGCGGTTGACCAGCAGCGACAGATAATTGGCCGGGCCTTTGACCGCTTCCTTGTTGTTGTACTGGCTGATGGCGCCGCAGATCACCACGCGTGCCTTGAAGTTCAGGCGGCTCAGCACCGCGTCGAGGATATCGCCGCCGACGTTGTCGAAATACACGTCCACGCCTTTCGGGCATTCGCGTTTAAGGCCGGCCAGCACGTCTTCGCTTTTGTAGTCGACGGCACCGTCGAAGCCCAGTTCATCGAGCAGGAATTTGCATTTGTCGGCACCGCCGGCGATGCCGACTACCCGGCAACCTTTGATCTTGGCGATCTGCCCGGCAATGCTACCGACCGCGCCTGCCGCACCGGACAACACCACGGTATCGCCGGCCTTCGGTGCGCCGACATCGAGCAGGGCGAAGTAGGCGGTCATGCCGGTCATGCCCAATGCGGACAGATAAACCGGCAGCGGTGCCAGTTTCGGATCGACCTTGTAGAAACCTCTTGGCTCGCCGAGGAAGTAATCCTGCACGCCAATGGCACCGTTGACGTAGTCACCGACGGCAAACCCCGGATTGTTTGACGCGACGACTTTGCCTACGCCCAACGCGCGCATGACTTCGCCCAGACCCACCGGCGGGATGTAGGACTTGCCCTCATTCATCCAGCCGCGCATGGCCGGGTCGAGGGACAGGTATTCGTTCTTGACCAGAATCTGCCCCGCCGCCGGCTCGCCGACCGGGACTTCCTGATAGGTGAAGGTCTCGCGGGTGGCAGCGCCCACCGGGCGTTTGGCGAGCAGGAACTGACGATTGGTCTGGTTGGTCATGACAGGCACTCGAATTGAATGAAGCCTTGTTGATAGACCTTCATGGGCGATGCCGCAAGGTTGGCTCACGGGGCGAATGCAGGCTGATCCAGTACGGTGATAGTGCCCGGCGGGGTTTCATCACTGTGATTCATGAAAGCCTAACCGGCCTTTTGATAGTGCTGACTTCACTTGGGCCCCTGTGGCTATGCTGCCTTCATCAATCCCCCGTATTCGAGGACAAAACAATGAGCATGACGTTTTCCGGTCAGGTCGCCGTCGTCACTGGCGCCGCCAACGGTATCGGTCGCGCGACCGCCCAGGCATTCGCCGCCGAAGGTCTGAAAGTGGTGGTCGCCGATCTGGATGCCGCCGGGGGCGAGGGCACCGTGGCGCTGATTCGTACAGCCGGCGGCGAAGCGACCTTCGTGCGCTGCAACGTGACCGTCGAAAGCGAAGTAAAAAATCTGATGGACGAGGTGATCAAGACCTACGGCCGTCTCGACTATGCCTTCAACAACGCCGGGATCGAAATCGAGAAGGGCAAGCTGGCCGAGGGCTCGATGGATGAGTTCGACGCGATCATGGGCGTCAACGTCAAGGGCGTCTGGCTGTGCATGAAGTACCAGTTGCCGTTGCTGCTGGCCCAGGGCGGCGGGGCGATCGTCAACACCGCGTCGGTTGCCGGGCTGGGTGCTGCGCCGAAGATGAGCATCTACGCCGCCTCCAAACATGCGGTGATCGGTCTGACCAAGTCGGCCGCCATCGAGTACGCCAAGAAGAAAATCCGCGTCAACGCGGTTTGCCCGGCGGTGATCGATACCGACATGTTCCGTCGCGCCTACGAGGCCGACCCGAAGAAGGGCGAATTCGCCAACGCCATGCACCCGGTCGGCCGCATCGGCAAGGTCGAGGAAATTGCCAGCGCTGTGCTGTACCTGTGCAGCGATGGCGCCGCGTTCACCACTGGCCATTCGCTGGCCGTGGACGGAGGCGTGACCGCGTTCTGAAAAGGCATCTGTTGATGCAGGAAAAGACCCGCCCGACAGCGGGTCTTTTCGTCTGTACCTGGTTCCATGTCATTGATAAACAATGTGTTTCAAATAGTTAGAACTGTGGCTTTTGACGGCGTTGTCGCACAGCCTGACCGACGCGGCTGTGATTTACTGCTGCGGGCAAAACGGACAGGAGTTTGTGCACTCATGGAATTGAGAATTGACCGACAGGCAATGGTGCCGGTGGTACAGCAGATTGTGGATGGATTGATCGAGTGGATCGTGCAAGAACAGGTGCCGCCTGCCACGCGCCTGCCATCCATTCGACAGATTGCGCGATTGAATCTGCTCAGCCAGTCGTACGTCATGGAGGCTTGCGAGCGTCTGGTGGCACAGGGTGTTCTGGCCTCTCGGCAAGGGGCGGGGTTCATGGTCGCAAGCACATTGCCGGCGTGTTGCAAGTCGTTCGACAGTCCGGCTTTCGAGGGCGAACGCCATGGCTGTGATACGGATCCGCAATGGCGCGGAGGGTTGAAACTGGGTGACGGGGTTTTGCCCGAGAGCTGGCGAGAGTCCGATGATCTCGCCTATGCAATCCGTCAGGTGGCCCGCACCGACATGGCCAGCCTGTTCAACTACAACACGCCCCTCGGGCTCCCGGCGCTGCGCGAACAGATTGTCAAACGGCTGGGGATGCTCGATATCACCGCCAATGAGGACGCTGTGCTGACAACGGTCGGCGCCAGCCACGGGCTCGATCTGATCGTGCGCACGCTGTTCCGGGCGGGGGATTGTGTGGTGGTGGAAACGCCGGGTTATGCGCCGCTGTTCGATCTCTTGCGGCTGCATGGCGTGCGCATGCTGGAGGTTCGCCGCACGCCTGGCGGGCCGGACCTTGAGGCGCTTGAGGCGTTGTTGCAGCAGTACCGGCCGGCGGCGCTGTTCATCAACAGTCATCACCACAACCCCACGGGGAGTTGTCTGGCGCCGGCCGTGGCGCGACGCATTCTGCAATTGAGCAAAACCTACGACCTGCGGCTGATCGAAGACGACGTCTACGCTGATTTGCATAACGGCAGCGGTACGCGGCTGGCGGCGCTGGATGAAGACGGACGGGTGATTTACGTCGGCAGTTTTTCCAAGACGCTGAGCAGCTCGTTGCGGGCAGGCTTCGTGTTGGCCAGCCACGAGGTGATCGAGCAACTGGCGCGGTTCAAGATGATCAGTTGCATGGGCACTTCAAGGTTCAGCGAGGCCGTTCTGGCGGCGCTGCTGGCCAGCGGCGCGTATCGCAAACTGGTGCAGCGCCAGCGCCAGCGGCTCAATATCGATCGCGCGGCGGCCCTGCAGGCGCTGGAGGATGCCGATTGGGAAGTGTTCGGCAAACCCACCGGAGGGCTGTTCATCTGGGCCCGTTCTCCGCTGGCGAATGACGAGCACCTGCGCAGGCAGGCCTTGCGTCATGGTGTGCAATTGGCATGCGCTTCTTCCTTCAGTCCTAGTGGCGAAGCCAGTGACTGGCAGCGGATCAATGTGGCCTATGCTTGCGATCCGAGGGCGCGGCAGTTCTTTCGCAGTACGGCCGTGGATCGACCTCAAGTGTTCTGAAAACGACGCAGGCCTAGCTTTTTGCCATTATTCCGACGCCAGAGTCTTGTGCTGGTTCATGGCCGTTGCGACTCTTCGGCAACAGACTTTGGCAGGGGACTACGCGCAATGATTTCGGCCGTGCAAGGACGTTTTGCCAACCTCGGTATGGCGAAAAAACTGGGTATCGGGTTTGTGCTGGTATTGCTGTTGACTGCCTTGGTGGCGGCCATCGGCGTCTGGTCCCTGCAGACCATCAGTCAGCGCTTCGACGGGCTCAAACAGATGTCCTCGCTCAACAGCGGCCTGCTGAAAGTGCGCCTGCTGGAGCAGGATTACGCCTTGCACGGCAACCCGAAAACCGCCGATGCCTTGCACGAAGGTGTGGATGGCCTGATCGCCATGGCCGATCAGCTCAAGGCTCAATCGCCGGGCAATGAGTCGGTCATGAACGACGTCCAGCAGTCGCTGGGCGCTTATCGCAAGGCGTTCGATGAGTTCGTGTCGCTGACCCAGGCCAAGGATCTGGCGCTGGAAATGGCCAGTTGGTCGGTGTCCAGTGTCGCCAACAACCTCGACGTCCTGCAGGCCGGGCTTGCCGATGACGGCGCCTATACCCTGAAAGACAGCGAGGGCAAGAACGGAGCGCAGTTCATCGAGCAGGCCAGCCAGGTCAGCCAGGTTTCGCGTTTGATGCTGCAAGCCATGAACGAAGCGCGGGTGCGGCTGGATCAGAGTCGCAAGGGCGATGACAGCGCCAAGGGCAACATCGAACAGGCCGCCCAGGCCCAGACGCAAGCCGAACAACTGAAATCCACGGTCAAGGACGAAGGCTATCTGACGGTTCTCAATGAAGTGTCAGGGCACATCGCCGGATTCAATGACAAGCTCGCCGAGTACACCGGCCTTCTGGCTCAGGAAAAAACCGTCTACGAGCAACTGCATCAGCGTGCCGCTGAGGTGGTGGAGCGGGTTGATCAGGCCTATGTCGCCCAGGACGTCGCGATGCAGGGTGAGCTGAAGAAAAACTCGGTGCTGATCATCGGCTCGTCGGCGCTGGCATTGCTGGTCGGGTTGATTGCGGCTTGGGTGATCACCCGGTTGATCGTCGCGCCGTTGCGCAGCGTGATGCATGTCGCTCAGCGGATCGCCGCCGGTGACTTGAGTGCAACGGTGGAGGTGACGCGGCGTGACGAAATCGGCCAGTTGATGCAGTCCATGCAACAGATGGGCGCGGGCCTCAGCAACATCGTCAGCGGGTTGCAGGCAGGCATTGAACAGCTGGCCAGTTCCGCGCAATCACTGTCGGCGGTGACTGAACAGACCAACCTGGAAGTCAGCAGCCAGAAAGAGGAAACCGAGCAGGTTGCCACGGCCATGAACCAGATGACCGCCACCGTTCACGACGTGGCTCGCAATGCCGAAGAAGCCGCACTTGCGGCGCAGACCGCCGATGGCAAGGTCGAGAGCGGTCAGCAGGTGGTGCGCCAGAGCATGGCGCGGATCGAGCAACTGGCGGATTCGGCGACGTCGGCCAGTTCGAGCATCGAAAGCCTGAGTGCAGAAATCCAGAACATCGGCACGGTGCTCGAAGTCATCAAAAGCGTCGCCGAGCAGACCAATCTGCTGGCACTCAACGCCGCGATCGAGGCGGCGCGGGCGGGCGAGCAGGGCAGGGGCTTTGCGGTGGTTGCCGATGAAGTCAGGGCGTTGGCCCGGCGTACGCAGCAGTCGACCGAAGAGATCGAGCGGCTGGTCAGTGCCTTGCGCTCGGCGGCGCATTCGTCGGTGCAGCAGATTCAGAGCAGTGGCGAACTGGTGAAGCTGGCGGTGAGCGACGCATTGCAGACTGAAAGTGCGCTGGGGAGTATTGCGGCGGCGGTTTCGTTGATTCAGCAGATGAACCAGCAGATTGCGGCGGCGGCCGAGGAACAGAGTTCGGTGGCCGAGGAGATCAATCGCAGTGTGACCAGTATTCGGGCGAGTGCGGATCAGTCGTCGATTGCGATGCGTGGGAATGCGGCTTCGAGTGTTGAGCTGGCGCAGTTGGGGAGTGAGTTGCGGGGGATGGTGGGGCACTTCAGGCTTTGATTTGGGTTTGACCTTGGCGGCCTTTGGGCCGACCAGGTTTTGGGTTGTTTTGGGTGAATATCCGTTGCTTCGGGTGTTGCGGCTGGCGGTTTCGCCCTTACGGCGAGTCCCTTTTGGCAAACGCCCCAAAAGGAACCAAAAGGTCTAGGCCCCGGCGTACGGCACCTCGCTTTGGCTCGGTGTTCCTTCGTTCCGGGATTCATCCGGGGGCATCGCCTCCGGTTTGCTTCGCTGCACCTCCTCTCGATGTGTTTGGCTTCGCCAAACGGCGCTACGCGCCCACCCCCGGATGAATCTCTCCACTCAGCCTTCCGATGGGGCCGGTACGTCAAAAGCGGTACTCGAGCTAACGCTCATCGTGTTGAGTGGTGGAGAGCCAAAGCCAAAGCCAGAGCAGAAGAAGCAGAAGAAGCAGAAGAAACAGAAGAAACAGAAGAAACAGAAGAAGGTGCAGCAGCAGGGGGCGAGTTGCACGCGTTTTAAAACCCGAGTTCAACTCGGTATTTGACGTCGGCGTACCTCTCCCAAACAACTCGGTCAGTCCCCTCTCCCTTAGGGAGAGGGTTAGGGTGAGGGGTGCTTTTGATCTTCTGCTTTGAAGCCAATAAAAAAGCCACCTCTCGGTGGCTTCTCTCTCTGACTGCAATCAGTCGTAAATCACTTTCTTCTTCCAGTCCGCATCCGCCTCGACATCCTTGAGGCCGGCAGTCAGTTGGTTTTCTTCGCCTTCGACCGGGGCGATCTTGTCCATGACCTGGGCGTTGGCGCGGGCCAGGAGTTTTTCCAGGTATTGGAGTTGTTCGGCGTAGATCTGCGGGTCCTGCTGTTTGCGCAGGTATTGCACGCCGCGTTCGAAGGCGAGGCGGGCCTGGCCTGGCTGGTTTTGTTGCAGGGCGTGCTGGCCGAGGTTGTTGAAGAACTCGATGTGCAGCAACACCAGGATATGGCGCACTTCACGGATCCAGTGCTTGGCTTCGTTCGGTGGCAGGAAACCGTCCTGGGCGGCGCGGGTGATCTGGCCGTGGAGGGCTTCGAGGAGGAAGCGCACGTCTTTGGCCTTGGCTTCGGTCTGGATCGGCGCCGGCGGGTTGTTGACCGGGATCGATTCGCCCTGGGCGACGAGGGCGCTCAGTTCGGTGATGCGGGCCTTGGTGGTGGCGCTGGTCTTTTCCAGATTCAGCAGGCGCTGGCAGACGTTCAGTTCCAGGCGCGTCATCAGCAGTTTGAGGGCCGGGGTCATGAACTGGCCGGGGAAGGTTTCGGTCAGTTCGCCACAACGGCGCAGGCGGTCGTTGAGTTCGACCTTGGTGCGGGCCTTCTCCAGTTTGGTGTTTTCCACCACATGGTTCATGTAGCCAATGGCGATCAAGATTGCGATCCCGGCTATGACTAGCAGGGTGATCATGAGTGGTGTCACCGGTAAGACCTCTTTATAGGGTTCGCGTGCGAGTGTAGTAGCTCGGCATATAGGAGCCTAGCGCCGCTCGACGGGTTGGATCAGCGAAGCTTCATCTGTATCGGCCGCAAGCCTGCTTATATAAATGCTGGCCCTTGGGGTACAGATTGCCATCACCTGTGCCGTGGACTATAACGCCTTGGCGAGTGTCGGAATATAGGCGTCAATCGTCGGGCGACGGAAAAGTCCGAATCGGCTCGTAAAGCAGGGCGAAGTCATTGATTTAAATAAATTTATATCAGGGGGTTGACGACCTCCCAATCCATCCATAGAATGCGCGCCACTTGCAGCGTAAAGCACACAGCGAAACGCGGCAGGGAGTGAATGTTGTAGTGTGTCCCCTTCGTCTAGTGGCCTAGGACACCGCCCTTTCACGGCGGTAACAGGGGTTCGAGTCCCCTAGGGGACGCCATTGCGGGAATAGCTCAGTTGGTAGAGCACGACCTTGCCAAGGTCGGGGTCGCGAGTTCGAGTCTCGTTTCCCGCTCCATATTCAACAAAAACGCCGCTCAGTGATGAGCGGCGTTTTTGTTTGTGCGTTATTTGTCGCGCAACAAAAAAGGACCGTGAGGTCCTTTTTTGTTGGCCCGCCACCTTGGCGGGCCAGTGTCGCGATCAAAGCTTCGGCAGTTGCCCGATGCGGCCCATCATTTCGGTCACGATCTGCAGGTCCAGCAGGAACTGGTCAACCGTCTTGAACTCGCCGTCGGTGTGACCGGTGTATTTGACCTCAGGTCGGGCCAGGCCAAATTGCACGCCGTTAGGCAGTTCATGCACCGAGGTGGCGCCGGCAGAGGTGCCGAACTCGTGTTTCATGCCCAGGTTTTCGGTGGACACGGCCAGCAGTGCCTTGACCCACTCGCCTTCAGGGTTGCGGTACATCGGCTCGGCGATCGAGTAATCGAAGTTGACCGCGACGTGGGTTTTCTTGCTCCAGGCCGCCAGTTTGTCGGCGATTTCGCTCTTGAGTACTTCCGGCGACTTGCCCTTCGGCACGCGCAGGTTGACCGCGAGTTTGAAGGTCTTGTCGTCCATCCCGACATAGGTCAGCGAGGTGGTCAGCGGGCCCATGAAGTCATCGGCGAAACCGACACCCAGCTTGCCACCCTTGTAGTCCAGGCCCCAGTTGTCGGCAGCGTAACGGGCGGCATCGGTGATGTGGTTGTGCTTGAAGGCGATCTTGCCATCCACACTGTGGATGAAGTCCAGCATGCGCGCGACCGGGTTGACACCGGACTCAGGCTCTGAAGAGTGCGCGGAAACGCCGGTAACGCTGAGTTTTACGTCCTTGCCATCGACCTTGGCATTCACTTCGAAATCGCCGCCATGTTGTTTGGCGTATTCGTTCCCGGCCTTTTGCAGGCTGGCGGCCAGCTCGGCAGGCTTGTCTGTCACCAGAGTGACGAGCGAAACCGATGGAATCTGATTGGTCGCCATGCCGCCGGTCATCGAGATCAGCTCCGCGCCTTTGCCCTCGGCTTTGCGCTTGGCGAACTTGGCCATGACCGTGCCGTAGCCTTTCTCGGCGATCACCACCGGGTAGCCGCCATCCAGCGCCAGGTTGTACTCCGGCGTCGGGTTGCGTTCGAAGTAGTAAGGAATCGCGTCGCCGGTGGTTTCTTCGGTGGTGTCCACCAGCAGTTTGAAATTGCGGGCCAGCGGCAGCTTTTCTTCCTTGATCACCTTCATGGCATACAGCGTCACCACGATCCCGTTCTTATCGTCCTCGGTGCCACGGCCGTACATGCGGTCGCCGATCAGCGTGACCTTGAACGGGTCGAGTTTGGTGCCGTCCTTCAGTACCCAGTTTTCCGGCGTTACCGGCACCACGTCGGCGTGCGCGTGAATGCCCACGACTTCCTTGCCGCTGCCGTCGAGAGAAATTTCGTAGACGCGGTTGTCGATGTTTCGGTAGTTCAAGCCAAAGGACTCGGCCAGGTCCTTGATCTTGGCGGCGATCTTGATGAATTCAGGATTCTCGTGTTGGGCAACACCCTCTTTGCGATCGGTCGGGATCTCCACCAGTTCGCGCAGGGTTTCGAGTGCGGCCTTGCCGTATTTCGCTCGGGTGTAGAGACCCAGCAAGCGATAGATCTCGTTTTGCTGCTCAGTCGTCAGTGTCTTGTTGTCGAGAAACGCGCTGATGGAAGGGCGAAGGTCGTCGGTCTTGCTCAGATCGCTCTTGGCCACCTCGCCGAGGAACTGGCGGAAATCGCTGACCTTTGCATCACTGAAAGTCTTGAGAATGGTCGCGCTTTGCTGAGGTGTGATGTTGGCGTGGGCGGGCAGTGTCACAGACGAAAGGCTGGCCAGAATCAGGGTCGATGCGGCCAGTTGCTTGAGTGAAAAATCCATTGCTAAGGGCATTCCTTTGCAGGCAGTGAGTAGGAAGTGTCTGATTGATGCGTCAGACGGTTTCGCAAACTAACACTGCAAGCGAGTGATAGGGGAGCCCCCGAAGTGGGACGCGTCGCACAGAAATGCAAAAGCGGCGCAGAATCGAAAAAGCCCGTCCAATCTGTCTGGGCCGGGCTTCTCCGATCAGCGTGTTTACATCGACAACACCAGTCGCCCGGCAAACAGGATCAAAATCACTCCCATGCTGCGCTCGAACCAATGGCCCATGCGCATAAACAACAGCCGCACTTTGCTGCTCGAAAAGAACAACGCAACGATCACGAACCACAACGCGTTCACGCTGCACATCCACAGTCCGTACAGGGCCTGGATTTCCAGCGGCGTGCTGGCGCTGATGATCGTGGTGAAGATCGCCAGGAAAAACAGCGTGGCCTTGGGGTTGGTGGCGTTGGTCAGGAAACCGGTGGAAAACGCCTTGAACAGCGATTGCTCGACCAGCGGTTCATCGCTGGTCTTTTCGCCTTCCAGCGTTGTCTTGGGTTTGCTGCGGATCAGGCTGATACCGAGGTAGAAAATGTAAGCGCCACCCACGACCTTGGCCACCGTCAGCAGCCACGGCGTGGTGTGCATCAAGGCGCCGACGCCCAGCAGGGTGTACAGCACGTGCACGGAAATTCCCGCGCCGATGCCCAGTGCGGTGCAGATGCCGACCAGCCGACCGAAACGCACACTCTGGCGAATGGTCACGGCGAAGTCCGGGCCGGGAGCAACCACGGCGAGAAAGTGGATGGTGGCCAGCGCCAGAAACTCGCCCAGGTAATTCGATGTCATTTCAGCTCCAGAAAGTCAGGGGTGATGCATTGCCGCGATAGCCGACAAAAAACGAAAGGCTCAATCGCGGATCTGCCACGCCCGGCGTTACCGAGTGCATGCGACGCGAATTGAACATGATGAAATCCCCCGGTTCCGGGCGCACTTCAAGGGCGGGTGGGCCGAGCAGTGCCGGGTCGATGCCATAGCTGTCGCCGCGCATTTCGTCGAAGCGGTCCGGAGAAATATCGTCTTCCCACATCTGTAGCGCGCCGCCCTCGGTCGGCATGTTCAGGTAGACGTTGCAGGCGAATTGCGCCTCCAGGCTGCGGGCCTGGAAACTCTCCGGCGCATCCTTGGCGAAAATGTCGTGGTGGGCGAGGAAGCAGACGCCGGGTTTGACCACCCGAGACAGACCGACGTACATCTTGCGCCCGTAAAGGTTCTCCAGATGGGCGCCTGCCGGCCAGGATTCGTCGAGCATGCAGCGCAGGGTATCGATCGGTGAAGAGTAGGGCGCGCAGCGATTGCGCAGTTCGGCAATGTTGCCGGTGGCGCGCTCGAAGTAATCCTCGATCAGTAGCGGCTGGTTTTCCGCCTCATAGAACGCCATGCCGATGCGGCCAATGCTGGGCGCGTTGATGTAACCCTCGAAGCCGGGCTCGAGGATCTTGTCGCCAATCCGGATCGCCTGGTCTTCAGGCAAAAAGCCTTTGACGCGGATGGCGAGGACTTCTTCGTTGGCCAGTTTTTTTATGCACGTCTCATCGAGACGCTCGACGTCAAGCATCATGGTTTCAGGTCCATCTAACGAGTAGTCAACGGAACCGGCGAATGCGGTTCCCCCGGCGTCGGACGCTGCAACGGCAGCGTCCGAAATCCTCAATCCACGTTGTAGTGGACGGACAGCGTGCCCTTCTTCTGCGAAAGGGACGCGATCGTGACTGTGCCCAGATCCTTCAGGCTGCGTACATGGGTGCCGCCGCAGCCATAGGCTGGCAGTTCACCGAAGCCGATTTCCCGCGCGCCTTCGCGCAAGGACGTCAGGCGGGGCAGGTCGTGTTCGATCCATTGCCCGATGCCGTATTGAACGGTTTGCGCATCGACTTCCTGAGCACAATCCCCGGGCTTGAATTGCACCCGGCCTTCGTCCGGCCAGTGGTGTGCCTTGATCGGCATCCAGCCCATGGCCTGGACAAAGTGGCCGATCAGATGCCCGGCGGAATGCATGCGGGTGTTGAAGCGGCGACGTTCCTCATCGATGCGGATCTGGGTCATGCCCAGTGGTACCGGCCGGTCGACGAAATGAATGATCCGGTCCGGTTCCTGTACGACACGCAAGACCTGGCTGTCGCCGATCCAGCCCGTATCGCAAGGCTGCCCGCCACCTTGCGGGTGAAACAGAGTGGCGCGCAGCACCACAGCGAATTCGTTCTCGTGGGGCGTGCAGTCGAGGACTTCCACATTGGCCTTGAGGTCATCACTATGGAAAAAGAGGCGAAGCGTCATATTCCATGCCCTTATTAAAGTTTCTTTTTTAATTATATGAATCGTGCAATAACGTGATAATCCGTTCAAACATCAAAGGACTGTTGCGCTGTGAGCATAAATCTTCCTCTGCCGTTGCTCGGTGAAATGGCGATTTTCGTCAAGGTCGTGGAGACCGGCAGCTTTTCCGAGGCCGCTCGTCAATTGGGCTCATCACCCTCGGCGGTCAGCCGCAGTATTTCCCGGCTGGAAAAGGCGTTGGCCACGCGGCTGTTGCAACGCACCACACGCAAATTGCGTCTGAGCGATGGCGGGGAGGAAGTGTTCAAGCGCTGTCAGGAGATGGTCAGCGCGGCCCGGTCGGTGATGGAAATCAGCGGTCAGTTCACCCACGAAGCCGAAGGCCTGGTGCGGGTCAGCGTGCCGAAAGCGGTCGGGCGCTTCGTGATTCATCCGCATATGCCGGAATTTCTGCGCCGTTATCCGAAGGTTGATGTGGAGTTGCTGCTGGAGGACCGGCAGGTGGACCTGATCGACGATCATGTCGACCTGGCGATTCGCATCACGGAGCGGCCACCGGCAGGACTGGTCGGGCGGCAGTTACTGACCATCGACCATTTGCTCTGCGCGACGCCGCAATACCTGGCCGAGCATGGCACGCCGACTCACCCCCATGACTTGCTCAATCACAGCTGCATCTATCTGGGCGAAACCCCGAGTGATGCGCGCTGGAAGTTCAAGAAAGGCAGCAAAGCAGTGACGGTCGGCGTGCGTGGCCGGTATGCCGCCAATCACACCGGCGTGCGCCTGGGCGCTGTGTTGCAGCACATCGGTATCGGCAGCCTGCCGTATTTCACCGCTCGTTATGCCCTCGAACAGGGTCTGGTCGTGCAGGTTCTGCCGGACTGGACATTCCTGGCGTCCTACCACGGCGGATTGTGGTTGCTGCATTCGCCAACGCGTTATCTGCCACCGAAGCTGCGGGTGTTCATCGATTATCTGGTGGAGTGCCTGGAGAAGGAGCCGACATTGAGCAAACCGGGAAAACCCAACGCTGCAAAATCGCTGGCCGAGTACGAATTGCCGGAGGGGGAAGGGCTGCTGTAACGGCGGCGCAAAAAAAAGGCCCGCATGGATCACCATGCGGGCCTTTTCATTGTCTGGCGAAAAATCAGTGCTTGCTGTCCTGGGCGGACATCGCCAGCAGTTGTTTTTCCTGATTCCAGTCGAACGGTTCGTCGTTCTGTTCAGCTTCGTAGCGACGTTCTTCCAGTGCCTGATACATGTCGATTTCTTCATCGGACAGGTAATGCAGGCAGTCGCCGGCGAAGAACCACAGCAGATCCCGCGGGATCAGGTGGGCAATTTGCGGGTAACGGGTAATCACTTGAGTCAGGATGTCCTGGCCCAGGTATTGGCTTTCGATCGGCTCGATCGGCAGTGACGCCAGCAGTTCGTCGAAACGCTCCAGGAACAGGGCATGGCTTTCTTCGGGAACCTGATCGGCCTCACCTACGGCGACCAGGATACTGCGCAGGTGGTCGAGCAAAACCAGATGATCGGCAACGACGTTGGACACGAGATAAGTCCTCAAGAGCAAAACGGGCGCGGGAGTATAAAGCCCCCGCGCCGCTTTTTCACTGATTGAAGGGATCAGCGGATTTTGCCGTCCGCCGGTTTCAGCTCCTCTTTGTCGAAGTCATCGACATCGATCACCTTGCGCCGCGCCGCTTCGGCATCACGCAGGGTCTGGGCTTCCACCGCCTGCAACACCCCGGCTTCCAGTGCCGCATCGATGGCGTGTTCGCCGGCCACCGGTTTGACCTGACCGCTCTTGAGCGAGGTGTGCAGTTTCTTGTGCAACGGTTGCGCAGCGTTCAACTGATCGCAGGCATGTTGCAGCGCGCCGACTGCGTCATCTGCCGATTGCGGGCGATAGCAGCCGGCGAGCAACTCTTCCAGCGCCGGATCGCCCTTGGCCCGGCCGATGACCGCTGCCACTTCGGCACCGAGTCTGTCTGACGGGCCTTTGTGACGACGACCGAACGGGAACACGATCACCCGCAACAGGCAGCCGAAAACCCGGTTCGGGAAATTGGTCAGCAGCTCATCCAGTGCCTTTTCCGACTGGCCGAGGCTTTCTTCCATGGCCCATCTGAACAGCGGCTCCATGTACGCCGGAGAATCGAGGTCGTGGTAGCGCTTGAGCGCTGCGGAGGCGAGATACAGGTTGCTCAGCACATCGCCCAGACGGGCCGACAGCCGCTCGCGTCGTTTCAGTTCGCCGCCCAGCAGCATCATGCTCAGGTCGGCCAGCATGGCAAATGCGGCAGCCTGACGGTTGAGCGCGCGGAAGTAGCCCTGGCTGAGCTTGTCTCCCGGCGCATGTTCGAAATGGCCGAAACCCAGGTTCAGCACCAGTGTGCTGGCGGCGTTGCTCACGGCAAATCCGATGTGCTTGAGCAGCAGGCCATCGAACTCCTTGAGGGCCTGATCCTTGTCCTCGCGTCCGGCGAGGGCCATTTCCTTGAGGACGAACGGATGGCAGCGAATCGCGCCCTGGCCGAAGATCATCAGGTTGCGTGAAAGAATGTTCGCGCCTTCCACGGTGATGAAGATCGGCGCGCCATTCCAGCTGCGACCCAGATAGTTGTTCGGGCCCATGATGATCGCCTTGCCGCCATGCACATCCATGGCGTGGCTGATGCACTCGCGACCGCGTTCGGTGAGGTGATACTTGAGGATCGCCGACAGCACCGAAGGCTTCTCGCCCAGATCCACCGCGTTGGCGGTCAACATTCGCGCGGCATCCATCATCCACGCGTTGCCACCGATGCGGGCCATGGCTTCCTGAATGCCTTCGAACGCTGACAGCGGCACGTTGAACTGCTCACGGATCTGCGCGTATTGCCCGGTCACCAGACTGGTGAACTTGGCCGCGCCGGTACCCACCGCCGGCAGCGAAATCGAACGCCCGACCGACAGGCAGTTCATCAGCATCATCCAGCCCTTGCCGAGCATGTCCTGGCCGCCGATGAGGAAGTCCAGCGGGATGAACACGTCCTTGCCGGAGTTGGGGCCGTTCATGAACGCGGCGCCCAGCGGCAGGTGGCGACGGCCGATTTCCACGCCGGGAGTATCGGTCGGGATCAGCGCCAGGCTGATGCCCAGGTCTTCCTTGTCGCCCAGCAGGTGATCCGGGTCATAAGCCTTGAAGGCGAGGCCGAGCAGGGTCGCGACCGGACCGAGGGTGATGTAGCGTTTTTCCCAGTTCAGGCGCAGGCCGAGGGTTTCCTGGCCTTCCCATTCACCCTTGCAGATGATCCCGGTGTCGGGCATGGCGCCGGCGTCGGAACCAGCGAGCGGGCCGGTCAACGCGAAGCATGGAATATCGTCGCCCCGGGCCAGCCGTGGCAGGTAATGATTGCGCTGTTCGTCGGTGCCGTAGTGCAGCAGCAGTTCGGCCGGGCCGAGGGAGTTGGGCACCATCACGGTGGAGGCGAGGTCGCCGCTGCGGGTTGCCAGTTTCATCGCCACTTGAGAGTGGGCGTAGGCGGAGAAGCCCTTGCCGCCGAACTCCTTGGGAATGATCAGGGCGAAGAAACCGTGTTCCTTGATGTGGGTCCAGGCTTCGGGCGGCAAATCCATCGACTGGCCGATCTGCCAGTCGGTGACCATCGCGCAGAGTTCTTCGGTCGGGCCGTCGATGAAGGCCTGTTCCTCATCGCTCAGTTGCGCCTTGGGATAGGACAGCAGTTTTTCCCAGTCCGGACGGCCGCTGAACAGTTCGCCGTCCCACCACACCGTGCCGGCATCGATCGCATCGCGCTCGGTCTGCGACATCGGCGGCAGGGTTTTCTGGAACCAGTTGAACAGCGGTGCGCTGAAGTGTTTGCGGCGCAGATCCGGCAGCAGCAACGGAGCCGCGACGATGGCCAGTACGACCCAGAAGATCAGCAGCAACCAGCCCGGTGCATGGCTGAAAATGCCCATCGCCAGCAAATAGGCCGCGACGATCCCCAGTGCCGGCAGCGGGGCGATGCGCCGGTGGGCCAGATACGCCACACCGACGATCAGAACCAGTATCCACAACAACAGCATATTCAATCCTCCGTGAACCAGGGCGAACGACCCTCCAGAGCTTAGACGGCATCTGCAAAACGGGGCGGTCAGAACAAGTTGATCTAAATCGTGGGAAACCCTGGATGGCTTTTGTAGTTTCGGTGGGCAACACGCGTAGGAAATCGTTCGCAGACTCCGCGGCTTTGCGTCCATGTTTGGCCGAAACGTCGTTATCTCTGTGCTGATCCTCTCGCTAGACTCCGGGTTCACCCAGGAGAATGTCGTCATGCGCGAGTATCTGAGCCCCGGCCGCTTCATCGATAGTGACCACCCCTCGGTGGTGGAGTTCGCAGAACGGCACCGTGGTGCCAGCCGCGACCCGCGCGCGCAGGCGATCAGTCTTTATTACGCCGTGCGCGAGGCGGTGCGTTACAACATGTACACCTTCAGCCGCGACCCGCAGACCCTGCGCGGCAGTTACGCGCTGGCGGCGGGCGAAAGTTATTGCGTGCCCAAGGCCACGCTGCTCGCCGGTTGCGCGCGCCATTGCGGGATCCCCGCACGCATTGGTCTGGCGGATGTGAAAAATCACCTGTCGACGCCGCGTCTGCTTGAACTGCTGAGAAGCGAAGTGTTCGCCATGCATGGTTATACCGAGCTGTTTCTCAACGATCGCTGGGTGAAAGCCACCCCCGCGTTCAACCAGAAACTCTGCGAAATGTTCAACGTTGCGCCGCTGGAATTCGACGGCATGAACGACAGCGTTTTCCACCCGTACAACAGCGATGGCGCGCTGCTGATGGAGTACCTGGTCGATCACGGCCAGTTCGCGGATGTACCGGAATCCTTTTTCTTCGAACATCTGCAGAAATGCTATCCGCACCTGTTCAATGATCGGCAGACGCCACTGTCCAGTGACCTGCGCGATGATGTCGGCAGCCGCTGATCCGGCGTATGCTGCTCGCCCACTCAATGGAAAAGAGGCGGTCATGCTGAAGATCTGGGGTCGCAAGAATTCGTCGAATGTCAGAAAACCGTTGTGGGCGGCCGAAGAACTCGGGCTGGCCTATGAGGCAATCGATGCCGGTGGCGCGTTCGGCGTGGTCGATACGCCGGAGTACCGGGCGATGAACCCGAACGGTCGGGTGCCGGTGATCGAAGACGACGGTTTTGTGTTGTGGGAATCCAATGCCATCGTTCGCTACCTGTTGGCCAGGCATGCGGCGAACACCTCGTGGTATCCGGCGGATCTGCAGACCCGCGCCATCGCCGACAAGTGGATGGACTGGACCACGTCCAGTTTTGCAGGGCCTTTCCGCACGGTGTTCTGGGGCGTTCTGCGCACCCCGGCAGACAAGCAGGACTGGCCGGCGATTCATGCCGCGATCAAGGAATGCGAAGGCTTGCTGGCCATGGCCGATCAAGCCCTGATAAACCAGCCGTACCTGTCCGGCAGTGAAATCGGCATGGGCGACATTCCGCTCGGCAGTTTTATTTATGCCTGGTTCGAGATGCCGATCGAGCGTGCGCCGATGCCGCATCTGGAGGCCTGGTACGCGCGACTGAAGCAGCGTCCGGCGTATTGCAAAGCCGTCATGACCGCGTTGACTTAATACCTACTATCGACACACTTGACTGTACTTGTGCGGCGGCGGCAAGCACCATTGCGCTTGTGCGCCGCGGTTGTCTCCCTCGCCGCCCGCCGTCATTCAGTCCTTTTTCTCTTCTTGGTGCGTAATCCGATATGAGTTCCGCTCTGTCCATCCGGCAGCTAACCAAAACCTACGGCAACGGGTTCCAGGCCTTGAGTGGTATCGATCTGGACGTCGCCGAAGGTGACTTCTTCGCATTGCTCGGCCCCAACGGCGCCGGCAAATCCACGACCATCGGCATTCTCTCGACCCTGGTGAACAAGACCAGCGGCACGGTGAATATCTTCGGTCACGACCTGGACAAGAACCCCGCGGCGCTCAAGCGCTCGATCGGCGTGGTGCCCCAGGAATTCAACTTCAACCAGTTCGAAAAGACTTTCGACATCGTCGTCACCCAGGCCGGCTACTACGGCATTCCGGCGAAAATCGCCAAGGAACGCGCCGAGCAATACCTGACCCAGCTCGGCCTGTGGGACAAGCGCGATGTGCCGTCGCGTTCGCTGTCCGGTGGCATGAAGCGTCGCTTGATGATCGCCCGGGCGCTGGTGCATGAACCGCGTCTGCTGATCCTCGACGAACCGACGGCCGGCGTCGACATCGAACTGCGCCGTTCGATGTGGACGTTCCTCACCGAACTGAACCAGAAAGGCATCACCATCATCCTCACCACGCACTACCTGGAAGAGGCTGAGCAGCTGTGCCGTAACATCGGCATCATCGACCACGGCACCATCGTCGAGAACACCAGCATGCGTCAGTTGCTCGGGCAACTGCATGTGGAGACCTTCCTGCTCGACCTGAAGAACGATCTGGCGGTTGCACCGCAGCTGGCCGGCTATCCGGCCCGTCTGGTGGATGCGCATACCCTGGAAGTACAGGTCGACAAGTCCATGGGCATCACCGCGCTGTTTGGCCAACTGGCCCTGCAGAACATCGAAGTGCTGAGCCTGCGCAATAAAACCAATCGCCTCGAGGAGCTGTTCGTGTCCCTGGTGGAGAAAAATCTGTCGAAGGTGGCGGTATGAGTTCCGAGCTGCGCCCCAACCTCGTTGCCCTCAACACCATCGTTTACCGCGAAGTCCGGCGCTTCACGCGGATCTGGCCGCAGACCCTGCTGCCGCCGGCGATCACCATGGTTCTGTACTTCGTCATCTTCGGCAACCTGATCGGCAAGCAGATCGGCGGCATGGGCGGCTTCAGTTACATGGAGTACATCGTGCCGGGGCTGATCATGATGTCGGTGATCACCAACTCCTACGGCAACGTGGTGTCGAGTTTCTTTGGCAGCAAGTTCCAGCGTTCCATCGAAGAACTGATGGTGTCGCCGGTGTCGCCACACACCATCCTGATCGGCTATACCCTCGGTGGCGTGCTGCGCGGCCTGATGGTCGGCGTCATCGTGACGATCCTGTCGCTGTTCTTCACCAGTCTGCAGGTGCATCACTTGGGCGTTACCGTGCTGGTGGTGGTGCTGACGGCGACGATCTTCTCGCTGCTGGGTTTCATCAACGCCGTGTTTGCGCGCAACTTCGATGATATTTCGATCATCCCGACGTTCGTGCTGACCCCGCTGACCTACCTCGGTGGCGTGTTCTACTCGATCACCTTGCTGCCGCCGTTCTGGCAGACCGTGTCGCTGGCGAACCCGGTGCTGCACATGGTCAACGCCTTCCGTTATGGCATCCTCGGTGTGTCGGATATCCGCATCGGTATCGCGATCACCTTCATGCTGGTGGCGACCGTGGTGCTGTACTTCGGTTGCGCGCGGTTGCTGGTGAGCGGTCGCGGGATGCGTACCTGATCCCACCGGCGCTGCAATAAAAAACGGCCTCCCACTGTGGAGGCCGTTTTGCATTCACGACTGGCGACTTTTCTTGCGCCGCGCCCATTGTCGGGCGACCCACCAGCGCCAATACAACATCACCAGACAATAGGCGAGGGCCCCCAGCGCCAGCCCGACCACCACCGAACCGAGCAGGAACGGTTGCCACAGGGTCGAGAGTTCGCCGCTGATCCATTCCCAGGTCAACGAGTCCGGCAGGGTGCGGGCGGGGATGTCCATCAGCCACGCCCCGACCTTGTAGGTGCAGTAGAACACCGGCGGCATGGTGACCGGATTGGTCAGCCAGACCAGACTGACGGCAATCGGCATGTTGCCGCGCACGGTGATGGCCAGTGCGGCGGCCACCAGCATCTGCGCGGGAATCGGCAGGAAAGCCGCAAAAATGCCGACGGCCATGGCCCGGGCCACCGAGTGCCGGTTCAGGTGCCAGAGGTTCGGGTCATGCAGCAACTTGCCGAGAAAGCGTAAGGATTTGTGTTCCCTGATGCTCGTCGGGTCGGGCATGTAACGTTTGAATAAGCGCCGGGGCATAAGGCTTCTCGGTCGGTTAAGGCGGCAAGTATGTCTGGATTCTACGAAGCGCCCATTCAGACTTTGTGACAATTGTTGACGACGCCTGCGCCTTATCAAGGCTATGCCTGAAGAGGGGACTCTCAAGGACGGGCGTATGCGCACAGGGATGATGGCGCTGGCAGTCGGTCTGCTGGCCCCGGTTTTTTTGCCGACCTTGCCGCCGGTCGGGTGGATGCTGTGGCTGCCGGTGGTGGCACTGATGCTGTTGCCGTTTCGCAGCTATCCGCTGGCGTTTTTGTTGTTTGGCTTCGCCTGGTCGTGCATCGGTGCGCAGTGGGCGCTGGATGATCGACTGCCAGCGGAACTGGACGGCGAAACGCGTTGGGTCGAAGGGCGGGTCGTTGGTCTGCCGCAGAACGGCGACGGGGTCGTGCGCTTCGAGTTGGCCGATGCCCGTTCGCGTCACGGGAAACTGCCACAGTTGATGCGTCTGGCCTGGTACGACGGGCCACCGGTCAACAGCGGTGAGCGCTGGCGGTTGGCGGTCAAACTCAAACGTCCCGGCGGGCTGCTCAATCCCGATGCCTTCGATTACGAAGCCTGGCTGCTGGCCCAGCGCATCGGTGCCTCCGGCACGGTGAAGGACGGCAACCGGCTGGCGGCGGCGCAGTGGGCCTGGCGGGACGGCATCCGACAGCGTCTGCTGGCGGTGGACACTCAGGGCCGGGGTACAGCGCTGGCGGCGCTGGTACTGGGTGACGGCTCGGGGCTCAGTCGCGAGGACTGGCAGATCCTGCAGGACACCGGCACCGTGCACTTGTTGGTGATTTCCGGACAGCACATCGGACTGCTGGCAGCGGTGATGTATGGGCTGGTCGCCGGGCTGGCGCGATTCGGTCTGTGGCCGTTGCGTTGGCCATGGCTGCCGTGGGCCTGTGGTCTGGCATTCTCGGCGGCGCTGGGTTACGGCTTGCTGGCCGGGTTCGATGTGCCGGTGCGACGAGCCTGCGTGATGGTTGCGCTGTTGTTGCTGTGGCGATTGCGCTTTCGCCATCTGGGTGCCTGGTGGCCGTTGTTGCTGGCCTTCAATGGTGTGCTGCTGATGGACCCGCTGGCGGCTCTGCGCCCAGGACTATGGTTGTCCTTCACGGCGGTGGCAGTGCTGATTTTCACCTTCGGCGGTCGTCTGGGGCCTTGGCGCTGGTGGCAGACCTGGACGCGAGCCCAATGGCTGATCGCAATCGGTTTATGCCCTGTGTTGCTGATCCTGGGCCTGCCGATCAGCCTCAGCGGGCCATTGGCCAATCTGCTGGCGGTGCCGTGGATCAGTTTTGCGGTGCTCCCGCCGGCGTTGCTCGGCACTTTGTTGTTGCCGATTCCCTATGTCGGCGAAGGCTTGTTGTGGATGGCTGGCGGGCTGGTCGATGGATTGTTCCGGGCTCTGGCCCTGATCGCCGGGCGCTGGCCGGAGTGGGTTGCGCCATCGATGCCGGGATGGATTCTGGTGCTGGGCTGCATTGGTGCCGTGTTGTTATTGCTGCCCCGAGGTATTCCCTTGCGTCCCCTGGGCTGGCCGTTGCTGCTGGTGCTGGCATTTCCGCCCCGGGAGCGACTGGCCGAAGGCGTGGCGGATGTCTGGCAACTCGACGTCGGCCAAGGGCTGGCGATTTTGATCCGCACCCGCCACCACACATTGCTGTACGACACCGGGCCGCGCTTCGGGGATTTCGATGTCGGCGAGCGAGTGGTGCTGCCAGCCTTGCACAAACTGGGTGTGGAGCGACTCGATCTGATGCTGCTCAGCCATGCCGACGCCGACCATGCCGGTGGGGCACTGGCCGTGGCAAACGGCTTGCCGGTCAGCCGGGTGATCAGCGGCGATCCGCCGGGGCTGCCCGAAGCGCTGAACGCTGAAACCTGTGAAAGCGGTCGACAATGGCAGTGGGACGGCGTTGCCTTTCATCTATGGCAATGGGCCGACGCCCATGACAGTAATCAGCGTTCCTGTGTCCTGCAGGTCGAAGCCAACGGCGAGCGACTGCTGCTGACCGGCGATATCGACGTCGCTGCCGAACGGGATTTGCTTAACAGTGTATTGGCGATCCCTACTCAGTGGCTGCAAGCCCCGCACCATGGCAGCCGCAGTTCCTCATCGATGGCGTTGCTCAAGGTTTTGCAGCCTCGGGACGTGCTGATCTCCCGGGGGCAGGGCAATTCGTTCGGGCATCCGCATCCGACCGTCATCGCCCGTTACCGCAAGCAGGGTTTGCGCATCCATGACAGCGCCGAGCAGGGTGCCATTCATCTGCAACTGGGCCGATTTCAGCCGGCCCGGTCTATGCGCCAGCAACGCCGGTTCTGGCGCGACCCGCCGCAGCCGGGGGCGACGCACCGTTGAGTACGGTCGTCGGGGCAACGGGTCTTTATCGCGAACCGGTATGGTAAAGTGGCGCACTTTTTCGAGGGGGCTGTCACTGTGTGGGAATTGGTCAAATCCGGCGGCTGGATGATGTTGCCGATCATTCTGAGTTCCATCGCCGCCATGGCGATCGTCGCCGAGCGTCTGTGGACGCTGCGCGCCAGTCGCGTCACCCCCGAGCATCTGCTGGGTCAGGTCTGGGTCTGGATCAAGGACAAGCAGCTCAACAAGGAAAAACTCAAGGAATTGCGCGCCAACTCGCCGCTGGGTGAAATCCTCGCCGCGGGCCTGGCCAACTCCAAGCATGGTCGCGAGATCATGAAAGAGTGCATTGAAGAAGCCGCCGCCCGGGTCATCCACGAGCTGGAACGCTACGTCAATGCGCTGGGCACCATCGCCGCCATGTCGCCGCTGCTGGGTCTGCTGGGCACGGTGCTGGGCATGATCGATATTTTCAGCGCTTTCACCGGCTCCGGCATGACCACCAACGCTTCGGTATTGGCCGGTGGTATCTCCAAGGCGCTGATCACCACGGCGGCGGGCCTGATGGTCGGTATTCCGTCGGTATTCTTCCACCGTTTCCTGCAACGCCGCATCGATGAACTGGTGGTCGGCATGGAGCAGGAAGCAATCAAACTGGTGGAAGTGGTGCAGGGCGACCGTGACGTCGATCTGGCCGGGGGCAAAGCGTGAAATTCCGTCGCAAGCCCCGGGAAACCATCGATATCAACCTCGCGTCGCTGATCGACGTGGTGTTCATTCTGCTGCTGTTTTTCGTCGTGACCACCACCTTCACCCGCGAAACCCAGCTGCGCGTCGATCTGCCGGAAGCGGTCAGCGGCTCGCCGGCCGAGGATCAGCAGGTCAAGCAACTGGACGTTGCCATCAGCGCTGAAGGCGTGTTCTCGGTGAACAACAGGATTTTGCCGAAGAACGACCTGGCGACCCTGATGGAAGCCATGCAGAAAGAAGCCAACGGTGACACCAACATGCCGTTGTCGATCAGTGCCGATGGCAAGACCCAACATCAATCCGTGATCACCGCCATGGACGCGGCCGGCAAGCTCGGTTTCAGCCATTTGCGCATGACCACGGTCGAGGCGGCGCCCAAATCCTGATGGCCATGTCCGATCGTCTGCTCGCCGCGTGGTATCAGGGGCATCCGGCCCTGACGCTGTTGCGGCCGCTGGAGTGGCTGTATCGCCGCGTGGTGGCTGGCAAGCGTCAGCGTTTTCTCGATGGCGAGGGCGAGATCTATCAATCGCCGGTGCCGGTGATCGTGGTCGGCAATATCACGGTGGGTGGCACCGGCAAGACGCCGATGATCCTCTGGCTGATCGAACACTGTCGGCGCAGCGGATTGCGGGTCGGTGTGGTCAGTCGCGGCTACGGCGCCAAGCCGCCGCAATTGCCGTGGCGGGTCGAAGCCGATCAGTCTGCCGATGTCGCGGGCGACGAACCGCTGCTGATCGTGCAGCGCACCGGTGTGCCGTTGATGATCGACCCGAACCGCAGCGCTGCCGTCAAAGCCTTGCTGGCCAGTGAACCGCTGGACCTGATCCTGTCTGACGACGGCATGCAGCACTATCGTCTGGCGCGGGACCTTGAGCTGGTGCTGATCGACGCCGCCCGTGGGCTGGGCAACAAGCGCTGCCTGCCCGCCGGCCCATTGCGTGAACCGGTCGAACGTCTGCAAAGCGTCGATGGCGTGCTGTTCAACGGTGCCCCTGAGGATCGCGAGGACGGTTTCGCTTTCCGTCTGCAACCCACGGCGCTGGTCAATCTGCTCAGCGGCGAACGCCAGCCTCTCGAACATTTTCCAGCCGGCCAGGCACTGCACGCAGTCGCCGGGATCGGCAATCCGCAACGTTTCTTCAATACCCTCGAAGCGCTAGACTGGCGGCCTGTGCCCCACGCGTTTGCCGACCACGCCGAATACAGCGTACAGGCCTTGAGTTTCACGCCGTCATTGCCGTTGGTGATGACCGAAAAGGACGCGGTGAAGTGCCGCGCCTTCGCTGCCGCCGACTGGTGGTACCTGGCGGTCGATGCCGTGCCGTCGCCGGCCTTCGTGGCCTGGTTCGACACGCAGCTGATGCGCCTGTTGCCGGATCGTCTTTTGCCTTAAACCGTTTTTATCCAGGGAATGTTCATGGACACCAAATTGCTCGACATCCTCGCCTGCCCGGTCTGCAAAGGCCCGCTCAAACTCAGCGCCGACAAGACCGAACTGATCAGCAAGGGCGCCGGCCTGGCGTACCCGATCCGTGACGGCATCCCGGTGATGCTGGAAAGCGAAGCCCGCACCCTGACCACCGACGAGCGTCTGGATAAATGACCACAGCCTTCACCGTTGTCATCCCGTCGCGCTACGCCTCGACCCGCCTGCCGGGTAAACCGCTGCTGGACATCGCCGGCAAGCCGATGATCCAGCACGTCTGGGAACAGGCGAGCAAAAGCAGCGCCAGCCGTGTGGTCGTGGCCACCGACGACGCGCGTATCGTCGAGGCCTGTAAGGCTTTCGGCGCCGAAGTGGTGCTGACCCGTGAAGATCACAACTCCGGCACCGACCGCCTGGCCGAAGTGGCCGCGAAGCTGGGTCTGGAGCCGGATGCCATCGTGGTCAACGTCCAGGGTGACGAACCGCTGATCCCGCCAAGCGTGATCGATCAGGTCGCCGCCAATCTGGCGGCCCACACCGAAGCGCGCATGGCCACCCTGGCCGAGCCGATCGAGGACGTGGACACCCTGTTCAACCCGAACGTGGTCAAGGTCGTCAGCGACCTCAACGGTCTGGCGCTGACCTTCAGTCGTGCGACTCTGCCGTGGGCTCGCGACGCGTTCGCCAAAAGCCGCGACGTGCTGCCGGAAGGCGTGCCGTATCGCCGCCACATCGGCATCTACGCCTACCGCGCCGGTTTCCTTCAGGACTTCGTGAGCTGGGGGCCGTGCTGGCTGGAAAACACCGAATCCCTCGAACAATTGCGTGCCCTGTGGCACGGCGTGCGGATTCACGTGGCTGACGCATTGATCGCGCCGCCAACCGGAGTCGACACCGCCGAAGACCTCGAGCGCGTCCGTCGCCTGCTGGAGGCCTGATGCGCGTTCTGTTCGTGTGCCTGGGCAACATCTGTCGCTCGCCCACCGCCGAAGGCGTGATGCGCGCCAAGCTGCGCGAGGCCGGTCTGGACGCTCAGGTCGAAGTGGCTTCCGCCGGCACCGGCGACTGGCACGTCGGCAATCCGCCGGACAAACGCAGTCAGGCTGCGGCCAAACTGCGTGGTTATGACTTGTCGGCGCAACGCGCCCAGCAGGTCAGCCGCGCCGATTTCGCCAGCTATGACCTGATCCTCGCCATGGATAACAGCAACCTGCGCAACCTCAAGGCGCTGCAACCGTCCACCGGCAAGGCTGAGCTGGACCTGTTCCTGCGTCGCTATGAAGGCGAAGTCGATGAGGTGCCGGATCCGTATTACGACGGCGATCAGGGTTTCGAGCAGGTGCTGGATCTGATCGAGCGCGCCTGCGACCGGTTGCTGATTGAAGTGAAGGGCCGGTTATGAGTTTGCAGGTACACCCTCAGGTTTCCCTGAAACCGTTCAACACCTTTGGTGTGGATGTTCGTGCGCAACTGTTCGCCGAAGCCCACAGCGACGCCGATGTGCGCGAAGCCCTGGCTTATGCGACCGCCCACGATGTGCCGTTGCTGGTCATCGGCGGCGGCAGCAATCTGCTGCTGACGGCGGATATTCCGGCACTGGTGCTGCGCATGGCCAGTCGTGGCATTCGCGTCATCAGCGACGATGGCAATCGCGTGGTGATCGAGGCCGAGGCGGGTGAGCCGTGGCATCCGTTTGTTCAGCACACGCTGGCGATGGGTTTTTCCGGGCTGGAGAACCTCAGTCTGATCCCCGGCACCGTCGGCGCTGCGCCGATGCAGAACATCGGTGCCTACGGTGTCGAGATCAAGGACGTGTTCGCCGGCCTGACGGCGCTGGATCGTCAGACCGGCGAGCTGCGCGACTTCAGTCTGGAAGAGTGCAACTTCGCCTACCGTGACAGCGTGTTCAAACAGCAGCCGGGTCGTTGGCTGATCCTGCGGGTGCGCTTCGCACTGGATCGAGTCGCCCATTTGCATCTGGAATACGGCCCGGTGCGTCAGCGCCTGAGCGAGCAGGGCATCGAGCAACCGACGCCGACAGATGTCAGCCGCGCCATTTGCAGCATCCGCAGCGAGAAACTGCCGGATCCGGCGGTGTTGGGCAATGCCGGCAGCTTCTTCAAGAACCCGCTGGTGTCGGCGACGGTGGTTGCGCAGATCAAGGCGCAGCACCCGGATCTGGTGGCCTACGCGCAACCGGACGGGCAGATGAAGCTGGCGGCGGGCTGGCTGATCGAGCGAGCGGGCTGGAAAGGTTTCCGTGAGGCCGATGCCGGCGTGCATAAATTGCAGGCGCTGGTGCTGGTCAATTACGGCTCAGCCACCGGGCAGCAGCTGCTCGATCTGGCGCAACGTATCCAGAAAGACATTGCAGAACGTTTCAATGTCGAGCTGGAAATGGAGCCCAACCGTTATTGAGGCTACGCTTTCAAGGCGCAATACAAAGCCCTGCACTATTTAAAAAGTGCAGGGCTTTTTTGTTAATCCCGGGTTAACTTAGCCAGCTAACGATAAACCCCTTTGCTCCACCAAAGGCCCGGTGCAGACGTTTCGTCGGCACAAGAGAGCCTCATTAGCCTGAGTCGATCTGCGTGAACCCACCGCTGATTTCCGGCGGCAGATTGCTCGACCCCATAACCTCCATGAATATGCGGGCGTGCCCATGATTACCCTGAAACTCAATGGCCAAGACCATCCACTCGATGTCACCGAGGACATGCCCCTGTTGTGGGCGATCCGTGACGTCGCCGGTTACAGCGGCACCAAGTTCGGCTGCGGCATGGGCCTGTGCGGCGCCTGCACCATTCATATCGACGGATTGCCGGTGCGCAGTTGCATCACGCCGATCGGTTCGGTGGCCGGGCAGAATGTAACGACCATCGACAACCTGCACGCCGATCCGATTGGCCAGATCGTCCAGCAAGCGTGGCTCGACACCGCCGTAGCCCAGTGCGGTTTTTGTCAGGGCGGGCAGATCATGTCCGCCACCGCGTTGCTCAAGACCAACCCGAACCCGAGCGACGAGCAGATCGAAGAGGCGATGGTCGGCAATATCTGCCGTTGCGGCACCTACAACCGGATCAAGACCGCCATCCGCCAGGCCTCCACTCACCTGAAGGAGGCCAAGGCATGAGCCGCTTGCCGAACGATTTCGCCCTGAGCAACCTGAGTCGCAGGGGCTTCCTCAAGGGGGTCGGCGCCACAGGTGCGCTGGTGCTGGCCGCGAGCTGGGGCTGGCAGGATGCATTGGCTGAGGACAAACCGAAGAAATTCGGCGCCGATGGCATGCCCAACGGCTGGATCGATGATCCGAAGGTCTACGTCAGCATCGCCGCCGACGGTACGGTGACCGTGGTCTGCAACCGCTCGGAAATGGGCCAGGGCGTGCGCACCAGCCTGACCATGGTGGTCGCCGATGAGCTGGAAGCCGATTGGGCCCACGTCAAGGTTCAACAGGCACCGGGCGATGAAGTGCGTTTCGGTAACCAGGACACTGACGGCTCGCGCAGCATGCGTCACTGGTACGAGCCGATGCGTCGTTGCGGCGCCGCTGCCCGGACCATGCTGGAGCAGGCCGCTGCCGCGCAGTGGAAGGTGCCGGTCGGTGAATGCCGCGCGCAGCTGCACAAAATCATTCACACGGCGTCCGGGCGCGAGCTGGGTTATGGCGAGCTGGCCGCTGCCGCCAGTGCGTTGCCGGTTCCGGGCCGTGACAGTCTGCGGCTCAAGCAGCCGTCGGAATTCCGCTACATCGGCAAGGAAGGGACGAAGGCCATCGACGGCGAAGACATCGTCAATGGCCGCGCCGTGTACGGGGCTGACGTGCATTTCGACGGCATGCTGTACGCCGTGATCGCCCGCCCTGCGGTGTACGGCGGCAAGGTCAAGTCAGTGGACGACAGCGCCGCGCTGAAAGTGCCGGGCGTGCTGAAAGTCATACAGATCGAACCGCGGCCGCTGCCTTCGGAATTCCAGCCATTGGGTGGCGTGGCCGTGGTGGCCAGCAACACCTGGGCGGCACTCAAGGGCCGCGAGGCGCTGAAGATCGAGTGGGACGATGGCCCGAACGCCAGTTACGACTCGATCGCCTATCGCAAGGAACTGGAAGCCGCTTCGCTGAAACCAGGCAAGGTCGTGCGCAACACCGGCGACATCGAAAAGGCTATCGGCAGCGCTGCCGGCACCCTGGAAGCTTCTTACTACTTGCCGCATCTGGCACAGGCGCCGATGGAGCCGATGGTGGCCGTCGCTCGCTATAAAGAGGGCGTGTGCGAAGCCTGGGCGCCAAGTCAGGCGCCGCAGGTCACCCGTGAGCGGATCGCCGAACGCCTCGGTCTGCCGTTCGATAACGTGACCTTCGACGTGACCCTGCTCGGCGGTGGTTTCGGTCGTAAGTCCAAGCCGGATTTCGTTGTCGAAGCTGCCATTCTGGCCAAGGAATTTCCCGGCAAGGCAGTGCGGGTCCAGTGGACGCGGGAAGATGACATCCACAATTCGTATTTCCACACAGTATCGGCCGAGTATCTCAAGGCCGGCGTGGGCAAGGACGGTTTGCCGTCTGCCTGGCTGCACCGCACGGTGGCGCCGAGCATCACCGCGCTGTTTGCGCCGGGCATGAATCACGAAGCTGCGTTCGAACTGGGCATGGGCTTCACCAACATGGCTTACGCGATTCCCAACGTACGCCTGGAAAACCCTGAAGCCACGGTACATACCCGGGTCGGCTGGTATCGCTCGGTGTCGAACATTCCCCATGGTTTTGCGATCCAGAGCTTTGTCGACGAACTGGCGCACAAGGCCAAGGAAGATCCGCTCAAGTACCAGATCAAACTGCTCGGCCCGGATCGGCAGATCGACCCGCGCACGCTTAGTGAAGAATGGAACTACGGCGAATCCCCCGAGCGTTATCCGATCGACACCGGACGGATGCGCACCGTGCTGGAAACCGCGGCCAAGGCTGCGGGTTGGGGGCGGAAACTGCCCAAGGGGCGTGGCCTCGGCCTGGCAGTGCATTACAGCTTCGTGACTTATGTGGCGGCGGTGATCGAAGTCGAGGTCAAGGACGACGGCACGCTGATCGTGCACAAGGTCGACATCGCCGTGGATTGCGGGCCGCAGATTAATCCCGAGCGGATCCGTTCTCAGTTCGAAGGCGCCTGTGTGATGGGCCTGGGCAATGCCGTCTGGGGCGAGATCAGCTTCAAGGACGGCAAGGTGCAGCAGGACAACTTCCATATGTATGAAGTGGCGCGCATGTCGCTGGCACCGAAGGAAGTCGCGGTGCATCTGGTGACGCCGCCGGGTGAAGTGCCGCTGGGCGGTGTCGGTGAGCCGGGCGTGCCGCCGATTGCGCCGGCGTTGTGCAATGCGATCTTCGCCGCGACCGGCCAGCGCATCCGCAGCCTGCCGGTGCGTTACCAGTTGCAGGGCTGGCAAAAGGCGCAAGCGTGATGGACAGCGCCGATCTCAATGTCCTGCGCAGCGTCCTGGAGTGGCGCCGCGCCGGGCTGCGGGTGGTGTTGTTCACTGTCGTGCAGACCTGGGGCACTGCGCCCCGGGCGCCCGGCGCGATGCTGGCGTTGCGTGAGGATGGCGTGGTGATCGGTTCGGTGTCCGGCGGTTGTGTCGAGGACGATCTGATCGCCCGCCTGCATGACGGGCGGATTCCCGCCGACGGGCCGCCGGTGCAGTTGATCACCTATGGCGTGACCCGGGAGGAGGCGGCGCGGTTCGGCCTGCCGTGCGGCGGCACTTTGCGCCTCACCGAAGAGCGAGTCGGAGATCCGGCGTGGGTCGCTGAATTGCTGGCCCGTTGTGAGGCTCATGAAATCATTGCTCGTGAACTGAATCTTGAAAGCGGTGAAGTGATTCTTTCGCTGGCGAGCAAAACGGATGCATTGGTTTTTGATGGCAAGACCTTGCGTGCCATCTACGGCCCGCGCTGGCGTCTGCTGCTGATCGGTGCCGGGCAGTTGTCGCGTTATGTGGCCGAAATGGCGCGGCTGCTGGATTTCGAAGTGCTGATCTGCGATCCCCGCACCGAGTTCGTGTATGACTGGGAAGAGCAGCATGGCCGCTTTGTCCCCGGTATGCCGGATGAGGCGGTGCTGAGCATTCAGACCGACGAGCGCACCGCCATTGTTGCCCTGACCCATGATCCGCGTCTGGACGACATGGCGTTGCTGACGGCGCTGGATTCCAGGGCGTTTTACGTCGGCGCTCTGGGCTCGCGCGTCAACAGTCTCAAGCGTCGGGAATACCTGGCTGAGCTAGGCTTGTCGCAAGCGGCCATCGCTCGATTGCACGGGCCGATCGGTTTGCCGATCGGCAGTCATTCCCCGGCGGAAATCGCATTGTCGTTGCTGGCGGAAATCGTCGCGATCAAGAATGGTGTCGAGTTGAAGCAGAAGAAGGCAGAGCGCGCATGAGTCGAACCATCGGAGTGATTGTGCTGGCGGCGGGCGAGGGCAGCCGCTTTCGCGAAGTGGCGGGTGCTGACAAGGACAAGCTGCTGGCCGATTGCACAGGGCGTGACGGGGCCGTGCGCTCGGTGATCGAGCAGACGCTGGTGAATCTTCCGGCGAGTCTCGACAAGCGCGTACTGGTGACGACCGACGCACGGCCGCAGGCGATGCGGATGGCGCAGGCTTACGGGTGTGACATTGTTTCGATCGAGTCTACGGGGATGGGCGACAGCATCGCGGCGGGTGTGGCGGCTTGCCCGGATGCCGAAGGCTGGCTGATCGTGCTGGGCGATATGCCGTTCATCCTTCCATCGAGCATTGAGCGGGTAGTGGCGGCGATTGCCGACGATACGGTCAGTGTGCCGGTGCAGGATGGCGAGTTTGGGCATCCGGTCGGATTTGGTCGCTCGTTTGGGCCGGGGTTGATGGCATTGTCCGGTGATCGCGGGGCCAGACCTTTGTTCAAGCAGGGGCGGGTGGTCGAGGTTGCTGTGGATGATCCTGGCGTGCTGTGGGATATCGATGTGCCGCAGGCACTGGTTTTTCCGCAGGCCTGATACAAACCGCGAGGCATAAAAAAGCCCCGCCTGGATCACCAGGCGGGGCTTTTTATTGGCGCTCGGAATCAGACGAGAGGTTTAGGCTCGTGTTCTTTTTCCTGGGCCTGTTCGTGGTGCTCGACCGCTTCCTGTACGGAGCGCGGTGCTTCGGCAATCACTTCTACGGCAGCTTCTTCAGCGACCGGGGCAGGGGCTGCCTCGACCACTTCGGCAACGGCTGGAGCAGCGGCGGCAGCGGCAGCCAGTTCGGCTTCCTTCTGCAGACGCTCTTCTTCACGCTTGCGGCGACGCACTTCACGCGGGTCGTTCGGGGCACGGCCACTTGGCGTCAGGGCGCTGACCGGAGCAGGCGCAGCGACTGGCGCTGGTGCTTCGGCCACGACTGGAGCTTCCACAACCGGGGCTTCAACGACAGGTGCCGGTTCAGCGACAACTACTGGTTCGGCGGCCTTGGCTTCTTCCACGACAGGCGCTTCAACCACTGGCGCTGGTGTTTCAGCGACAACCGGCTCGGCGACCCAGTTGAAAGCGGTCTGTTCTTCGCGAACTTCACGCACGGTTTCGGTCACGGTTTCAGCGACGGTTTCGACAACCGGCTCTGCCACGGCAACAGGCTCCGGGGCGACGAAAGCAGGTTCGGCAGCGACTTCAACCTGAGGCTGAGCTTCGCGAACCGGCGCCACTTCGACTTCCGGAGCAGCAACCACTTCTACCGGAGTGGTGGCTTCAACAACCGGCGCTTCAACTGGAGCGGTTTCCAGCGTTGCAGCGGTAGCGCGTTCAGCTTGCTCGTGGGCCTGGGCTTCGGCCGGAGCGCTGATCACGGTGCTGGCAACAGCGGCAGTAACGGCCAGGCCGGCAGCCAGATCGGCAGTGCTTGGCTCGGCGGTTTCAGCGTTCTCGGCGGATTCTTCCGAACCTTCGATCACGTTGCCGTTGGCATCGCGCTGACGCTCGCGACGGTTGCTGCGACGACGCTGACCACGGGAGCGGCGGCGTGGACGATCGCCTTCGGCGTTCTCCGAACCGTCTTCCGGCAGTTGCTCTTCGTTGGTGGTGACTTCTTCTTCCGCCACGGCAGCAGCGGCTTGTTCGGCACGCGGTTGACGCTCTTCACGTGGTGGACGTGGTGCACGCTCTTCACGCGGCTGACGGGCCGGACGCTCTTCAGTGGTGGCAGCTACAGCGGCAGCGGCGGCTGGTGCAGCATCCAGAGGTTCACGCAGTTCACGTACGCGTTCTTCACGCTCGCCACGCGGCTTGCGATCTTCACGCGGAGCGCGTGGTGCACGTTCTTCACGAGGGGCGCGTGGTGCGCGTTCTTCGCGGGCTGCCGGTGCTTCGTCACGGGACTCGCGTGGCTCGCGCAGTTCGCGGGCTTCACGAGGCTGACGCTCTTCACGTGGCTCACGCGGTGCGCGTTCTTCACGTGGAGCACGTTCTTCGCGCGGCTTGCGTTCTTCATCGCGGCGACCGTTACGGTTGCGGCTCTGCTGACGACCGTTGCGACGCTCTTCGTTGCGGGCCGGACGCTCGGTGGCCGGTTTTTCAACCACAACCGGAGCAACAGGCTCTTCCTTGGTGGCGAACAGGCTGACCAGCGACTTCACCAGACCTTTGAACAGGCTTGGCTCAGGTGCGGCAACCGGAGTTGGTGCTGGCGCCGGTGCGGCAACTTCGGTCGGAACCGGAGCGTTGGCGCGGGCCGGAGCAGTCTTGACCGCGGCTTCCTGGCGAACCAGGGTGCGGGTCGCGGCGGCTGGCTGGATGTCTTCGACTTCGGCAGCAGCGGCAGCGATTTCGTAGCTGGACTGGTTGGTCGCGGCTTCCGGGCTGTCGTCACGCAGACGCTGAACTTCGAAATGCGGGGTTTCGAGGTGATCGTTCGGCAGGATGACGATGCGGGCGCGGGTGCGCAGTTCGATCTTGGTGATCGAGTTGCGTTTTTCGTTGAGCAGGAACGCAGCCACCGGGATCGGCACTTGCGCGCGAACTTCGGCGGTGCGGTCTTTGAGGGCTTCTTCTTCGATCAGGCGCAGGATCGCCAGGGACAGCGATTCGACGTCACGGATGATGCCGGTGCCGCTGCAGCGCGGGCAGACGATGCCGCTGCTTTCGCCGAGCGAAGGACGCAGGCGCTGACGGGACATTTCCAGCAGGCCGAAGCGCGAGATGCGGCCGATCTGCACGCGGGCGCGGTCGGCTTCCAGGCATTCGCGGACTTTCTCTTCCACGGCGCGCTGGTTCTTGGCAGGGGTCATGTCGATGAAGTCGATGACGATCAGGCCGCCGATGTCGCGCAGGCGCAACTGACGGGCGATTTCCTCGGCTGCTTCAAGGTTGGTCTGCAGGGCGGTTTCTTCGATGTCGCTGCCTTTGGTGGCACGCGCCGAGTTGATGTCGATGGACACCAGGGCTTCGGTCGGATCGATGACGATGGAGCCGCCGGAAGGCAGTTCGACGACGCGCTGGAAAGCGGTCTCGATCTGGCTTTCGATCTGGAAACGGTTGAACAGCGGAACGCTGTCTTCGTACAGCTTGATCTTGCTGGCGTACTGCGGCATTACCTGGCGGATGAAGGTCAGGGCTTCGTCCTGGGCTTCAACGCTGTCGATCAGCACTTCGCCGATGTCCTGGCGCAGGTAGTCGCGGATGGCGCGGATGATGACGTTGCTTTCCTGGTAGATCAGGAATGGCGCGGAACGATCCAGCGAGGCTTCCTTGATCGCGGTCCAGAGTTGCAGCAGGTAATCGAGGTCCCACTGCATTTCTTCGCTGCTGCGGCCCAGGCCGGCAGTGCGCACGATCAGGCCCATGTCGGCCGGAGCGACCAGGCCGTTCAGCGCTTCACGCAGTTCGTTGCGCTCTTCGCCTTCGATGCGACGGGAGATGCCGCCGGCACGCGGGTTGTTCGGCATCAGAACGAGGTAACGACCGGCCAGGCTGATGAAGGTGGTCAGGGCTGCGCCCTTGTTGCCACGTTCTTCTTTTTCGACCTGAACGATGACTTCCTGGCCTTCGCTCAGGACGTCCTTGATGTTGACGCGGCCTTCAGGGGCTTTCTTGAAGTATTCGCGGGAGATTTCTTTGAGGGGCAGGAAGCCGTGGCGCTCGGAGCCGAAATCGACAAAGGCAGCCTCAAGGCTTGGTTCGATGCGAGTGATGCGGCCTTTATAGATGTTGGCCTTTTTCTGCTCGCGTGCACCGGATTCGATGTCCAGGTCGTAGAGGCGCTGGCCATCTACCAGTGCAACACGCAACTCTTCGGGTTGAGTTGCGTTAATCAGCATTCTTTTCATGTAGTACCGTCGGTTTCCGGGCTGCCGGAAACGGCGTTCGGCACACACGACTTCTCACGGTCGGTGTCAGGTGCGTCGGGAGTGGTTGGCCATTCCCGTGTCCAGCGATGTCCGGCCAATTGGGCCGTTATCGCGACGTACGCGTCCTGCTTGCTGTGGCTACTTAAGCACTCAGTCAGGAGGAGGAATCAACCGTGGCTGTGGACGAGATGAAGCGTCTTGAGAAAGCCTGTTGCTACACAGTCCAGCGGTTGTGCATCTCCACCCTACACGTATCCCTGATAATTCGGGTGCTGCCGCGCGCAGAATCCGCAGCGGGTTGGCATTTACCGTGAGCTCCGAAAGGGGAGGTCACGCATCATGGCTAATTCAGGCGGTGTTTCCGGCGCTTTCGCTCGGGGTCATCCGCGGCTGACTGCACTTTGTGAACTGGCCGTGAATATGGCTCGCGTGGCGAGTCAGAACTCTGCTTTGCGGCGTGATTCAGGCCTCATGTCACCTGCGCTTGTTACAGCTGCAAACTCCACCGTTACGTAGCGAAAGCCCCGTAGGACGGCCTCGCGTCCTGGTGAATTGCGTTGGTCAGGGCCGGTTTTTGACCGTGGTTCCGCTGTCCAGGCCGCTTTTGGCGGCGTTCGCGACTATAGCAGCAATGATTAAGTGCTTCAATTCCATAAAAATTGTTATCATCCGCGGCATGACGACTACTGCCCCTTCGACTCCAGGCGTTCAATTGCTTGAGGTCTCGCCGGAATATGCCGGCCAACGAATTGACAATTTTCTTCTCGCCCGGCTCAAAGGCGTGCCCAAGACCTTGATTTACCGCATTTTGCGCAAAGGCGAAGTGCGAGTTAACAAAGGTCGGATCAAGCCCGAATACAAGCTGCAGGCCGGCGATATCGTGCGCGTGCCGCCGGTTCGAGTGCCAGAGCGTGACGAGCCGGTGCCTTTGGCCCAGGGCCTGTTGCAGCGTCTGGAAGCCTCGATTATCTACGAAGACAAAGCCCTGATCGTGATCAACAAGCCCGCCGGCATTGCGGTTCACGGTGGCAGTGGCTTGAATTACGGCGTGATCGAAGCCTTTCGTCAGTTGCGCCCCGATGCCAAGGAGCTCGAGCTGGTTCACCGTCTCGATCGCGACACCTCCGGCCTGCTGATGATCGCCAAGAAGCGCAGCATGTTGCGTCACTTGCACGCCGCGTTGCGCGGTGACGGTGTCGACAAGCGCTACATGGCACTGGTTCGCGGCAATTGGGCGACCTCGATCAAGCAAGTCCGTGCGGCGCTCGGCAAGAGCAATCTGCGCTCCGGTGAGCGCATGGTCGAAGTTGACGAGGAGGAGGGCAAGGAGTCGGTGACCGTGTTCAAGGTCCTGCGTCGCTTTGGCGATTTTGCCACTCTGATCGAAGCCAAGCCGATCACCGGTCGCACGCACCAGATCCGCGTCCACACGTTGCACGCCGGGCACTGCATTGCCGGTGACACCAAATACGGCGATGACAATTTCAGCAAGGAAATCCGTGATCTGGGCGGCAAGCGCCTGTTCCTGCACGCTTACATGCTGACCGTGCCGCTGCCCGATGGCGGTGAACTCAAGTTGCAGGCACCGGTCGATGAAATGTGGGCCAAGACTGTGGAGCGATTGAGTGCGCCCATCTGATTACAAGCTGCTGATTTTCGATTGGGACGGCACGCTGGCCGATTCCATTCATCGGATTGTCGAGGCAATGCACTCGGCGTCCGGGCGTTCAGGTTTCCAGTTGCGTGATGACTTTGCCGTCAAAGGCATCATTGGTCTTGGCTTGCCCGAGGCGATCCGCACGCTGTATCCGGAAATCAGCGATGCCGAAATGACCTTGTTCCGCGAGTATTACGCGGATCACTACATCGCCGCGGAAGCCGTCCCTTCGCCGTTGTTCGAAGGTGTAGTCGAGTCGATGGCGTCCTTTCGCGAGCAGGGCTATCACCTCGCTGTTGCGACCGGCAAGAATCGCCGCGGGCTGGATCGGGTGCTCAAGGCCAATGGCTGGGAAGATTATTTCGATATCACCCGTGCTGCCGATGAAACTGCCAGCAAGCCGCACCCTCTGATGCTGGAGCAGATCCTTGCGCATTGTGGTGTGCGTGCCGAACAGGCGCTGATGGTCGGCGATTCGTCCTTCGATCTGTTGATGGCGCGCAACGCGGGGATGGATTCGGTGGCGGTCAGCTACGGTGCGCAATCAATCGAGTCGCTGCAGCAGTTTGAGCCGCGACTGTCGATTGACCGGTTTTCTGAATTGCATGCCTGGCTGGCGCAGCGGGCTTAATACGTTTTTGCTGGGGTGGATGGCATGACCGACGAATGGAAAGCACCGGCCAAGGCAACTGCCGACGACGGTGATGCGAAAAGCTGGAAGCTGCTGGAAAAGACTCTGCTGGCCAGTGTGCAGGAGCAGCGTCGTTCCAGGCGTTGGGGGATCTTCTTCAAGCTGCTGACGTTTGTTTACCTGTTTGTTGCGCTGATCCTGTTCACGCCCCTGATGGACATGGAAAAGAGCGCCACCCGCAGCTCGAATTACACGGCGCTGATCGATATCACCGGCATGATTGCCGATAAAGAGCCGGCCAGTGCCGACAATATCGTGGGCAGTCTGCGTGCGGCGTTCGAGGACAAGAAGGTCAAGGGCGTGATCCTGCGCATCAACAGCCCGGGTGGCAGTCCGGTGCAGTCGGGTTATGTGTATGACGAGATCAAGCGCCTGCGCGGCCTGCATCCGGATACCAAGGTGTATGCGGTGATTTCCGACCTCGGCGCGTCCGGGGCCTATTACATCGCCAGTGCGGCGGATCAGATCTATGCCGACAAGGCGAGTCTGGTGGGCTCCATTGGTGTGACGGCGGCCGGTTACGGCTTTGTCGGCACCATGGAGAAGCTGGGCGTCGAGCGCCGCACTTACACCTCTGGTGAGCACAAGTCGTTCCTTGACCCGTTTCAGCCGCAGAAGCCGGAAGAAACTGCGTTCTGGCAGAGTGTGCTGGATACCACGCACAAGCAGTTCATCAACAGCGTGAAGCAAGGGCGTGGCGATCGCCTGAAGGACAAGGAGCATCCGGAGCTGTTCTCCGGACTGGTCTGGTCCGGCGAGCAGGCGCTGCCGCTGGGGTTGATCGATGGTCTGGGCAATGCCAGTTCGGTGGCGCGTGACGTGATTGGCGAAAAGGAACTGGTGGACTTCACCGTTCAGGAATCGCCGTTCGACCGCTTCTCGAAAAAGCTTGGTGCCAGCGTTGCCGAGAAATTGGCAATGTGGATGGGTTTCAACGGCCCATCGTTGCGCTGATCGATTGTTACTAGGAAAAACCGGCCTGAGGGCCGGTTTTTTGTGGGTCAGGGGATTTGTACGCCTTCCGCCAGCAGCATGTCGATCAGGCGGATCAGCGGCAGGCCGATCAGGCTGGTGGCGTCGGGGCCTTCGGTGGACTGGAACAGGCTTACGCCCAGTCCTTCCGCCTTGAAGCTGCCGGCGCAGTCGTAGGGTTGTTCGGCGTGCAGGTAGCGCTCGACGCGGGCCTGATCCAGTACGCGCATGTGTACGGTGAAAGGCACGCAGTCGACCTGGCACTGGCCTGTCTGGCTGTTGAGCAGGGCCAGGCCCGTGAGGAAGGTCACGCTGGCGCCGCTGGCGGCCATCAGTTGGTCGCGAGCGTTTTCGAAGGTGTGCGGCTTGCCGATGATGCGCTCGCCGAGTGCCGCAACCTGATCGGAGCCGATGATCAGGTGGGCAGGGTGGCTGTCGGCCAGTGCCCGGGCTTTCTGTTCGGCGAGGCGTTTGACCAGTTCTATTGCCGATTCTCCCGGGCGATGACTTTCGTCGATGTCCGGTGAGCTGCAGACGAACGGCAAGTGCAGGCGATTGAGCAATTCCCGACGATAGGTCGAGCTTGAAGCGAGTAATAAAGGCAGCATTCGCGTCTCCAGAGGCAGGCTGCAGATTCTAGCGGAGGCTTGCAAGTGACGGACAGGGCACAATTTCCTTTGACATGGGTGGGTGCATCCCTATAATGCTGCGCCTATGTTGAATGACCCGATTCCACCTCACGTTGACCCGCGCAAATTGGCTGACCGTGGCACCACCCTTCAAGGTGAACTGCTGCTGGCCGATTTGAAGAGACTCTGCGACCCGCTTTCCGACGATGTCGGTACGGTGCAGGCCAAATTAGTTTTTGAACGAGATGAACGTAAATCTGTGGTGATCCACAGCTTTATCGACACCGAAGTCAAAATGGTTTGCCAGCGTTGTCTTGAGCTGGTCACCCTGCCGATCCACAGCGAATGCAGTTACGCCGTGGTGAAGGAGGGTGCGAATACCCAGTCGTTACCGAAAGGTTATGACGTGCTGGAACTGGGCGAAGATCCTTTGGATCTGCAGTCACTGATCGAGGAGGAGCTTCTGCTCGCCTTGCCCATTGTGCCTGCTCATCATCCGGAAGAATGCCAGCAGCCGGCGGGAGCAGATGAGCCCGAACCGAGCGAGGACGAGGTAACGCGGTCCAACCCGTTCAGTGTATTGGCGCAGTTAAAGCGTGACCCAAACGTTTAGGAGTTAATCAATTATGGCTGTTCAGCAGAACAAAAAATCCCGCTCTGCCCGTGACATGCGCCGTTCGCACGACGCTCTCGAGGCTAGCACCCTGTCTGTAGAAAAAACCACCGGTGAAGTTCACCTGCGTCACCACGTATCGCCAGAAGGCGTATACCGTGGTCGTAAAGTGATCGACAAGGGCGCTGACGAGTAATCACTTGTCCGCTCAAGTCATCGCGATTGACGCAATGGGCGGGGACTTCGGTCCCCGCAGCATTGTTCAGGCCAGCCTTGCTTGCCTTTCTGCTACGCCCTCGCTGCACCTGACCCTCGTCGGTCAACCCTCCCTTCTTGAAGAACTGATCACCGGCCAGTCGGCTGCCGATCGCGCACGCCTGACGATTGTTCCGGCGTCCGAAGTCATCACCATGGACGAAAAACCTGCCCAGGCTTTGCGTGGCAAGCCGGACTCGTCGATGCGTGTCGCCCTCGAATTGCTGCGTGATGGCAAGGTCCAGGCCTGTGTCAGTGCCGGCAATACCGGTGCGCTGATGGCGCTGTCGCGATTTGTACTCAAGACCCTGCCGGGAATTGATCGTCCGGCCATGGTGGCCGCGATTCCTACGCAGAAGGGCTATTGCCAGTTGCTCGATCTGGGCGCCAACGTCGATTGCAGTGCCGAGCATCTGCTGCAGTTTGCGGTGATGGGCTCGGTGGCGGCGCAAACGCTAGGGATTGCCCGGCCTCGCGTGGCGCTGCTGAACATCGGTACCGAGGACATCAAGGGTAATCAGCAGGTCAAGCTCGCTGCGACTTTGTTGCAGGCTGCCAGAGGCATCAATTACATCGGTTTCATCGAAGGCGATGGCTTGTATCGCGGCGAGGCGGACGTGGTGGTTTGCGACGGTTTCGTCGGCAATATCCTGCTCAAGTCCAGCGAAGGCCTGGCGACGATGATCGCCGCGCGCATCGAGGCCTTGTTCAAGAAAAACCTCGCTTCGCGTGCCGTGGGTGCCTTGGCGCTGCCGTTGATGAAGCGTTTGCAGGCGGATCTGGCGCCGGCGCGACATAACGGCGCAAGCTTTCTCGGCTTGCAGGGAATTGTCGTGAAAAGTCACGGTTCGGCTGGAGTTCAGGGGTTTCAGAGCGCCATTCAGCGCGCATTGATCGAGATTCAGGAGAATCTTCCCGAGCGCCTGCACGGCCGTCTGGAGGATTTGTTGTCTTAGGCGTTTTCGTCGGACAATGCTTAAATGTGACCGCCCGGTTCAAAGGGCCATCCAACTGTCAGTTTCTTGCGTCCCTCTAGCGGGATGCCATTTTTCCGACGACAAGATCATTAGGGGCTTGTTACATGTCTGCTTCCCTCGCATTCGTCTTTCCAGGACAGGGTTCGCAGTCCCTCGGCATGCTGGCCGAGCTGGGCGCGCAACATCCGCTGATCCTCGAAACTTTCAAAGAAGCATCCGAAGCTCTGGGCTATGACCTGTGGGCGCTGACCCAGCAGGGTCCGGAAGAGCTGCTCAATCAAACCGACAAAACCCAACCGGCCATTCTGACCGCTTCGATCGCCCTGTGGCGTCTGTGGCTGGCTGAAGGTGGTGCGCGCCCGGCATTCGTTGCCGGTCACAGCCTGGGTGAATACAGTGCGCTGGTTGCTGCCGGCAGCCTGAGTCTGGCGGACGCGGTAAAACTCGTCGAGCGCCGTGGCCAGTTGATGCAGGAAGCCGTTCCGGCCGGGCAGGGCGGCATGGCGGCCATCCTCGGTCTGGAAGATGCCGACGTGCTGGCGGCCTGTGCCGAAGCGGCGCAAGGCGAAGTGGTCAGCGCGGTGAACTTCAACTCCCCGGGCCAGGTGGTGATCGCCGGTGCCAAGGCGGCCGTTGAGCGCGCCATCGAAGGCTGCAAGGCCCGTGGCGCCAAGCGTGCCATGCCGCTGCCGGTCAGCGTGCCGTCGCACTGCGAACTGATGCGTCCGGCTGCCGAGCGTTTCGCCGAGTCCATCGCCGACATCGACTGGCAGGCGCCGCAGATCCCTGTGGTGCAGAACGTCAGCGCTCAGGTGCCGGCGGATCTGGAAACCCTCAAGCGCGATCTGCTGGAGCAACTCTACAAGCCGGTTCGCTGGGTCGAGTCCGTACAGACTCTGGCAGCGAAAGGCGCGACCAATCTGGTCGAATGCGGCCCTGGCAAAGTGCTGGCCGGTCTGAACAAACGTTGCGCCGAAGGCGTTTCGACTTCCAACCTCAATACCCCAGACGCTTTCGCTGCTGCTCGCGCAGCGGCTGTCTGAATCAGGAGAAACTTGCATGAGTCTGCAAGGTAAAGTTGCACTGGTCACCGGCGCAAGCCGTGGTATCGGCCAGGCTATCGCACTGGAGCTGGGTCGTCAGGGCGCCATCGTTGTCGGCACCGCGACTTCCGCTTCGGGCGCCGAGCGCATTGCTGCGACCCTGAAAGAGAATGGCATTCAGGGTGCAGGTTTCGAGCTGAACGTCACCAGTGACGAATCGGTCACCGCAGTGTTGGCAAGCATTCAGGAGCAATTCGGTGCGCCGGTCGCGATCCTGGTCAACAATGCCGGCATCACCCGCGATAACCTGATGATGCGCATGAAAGACGACGAGTGGTACGACGTGATCGATACCAACCTGAACAGTCTGTATCGCCTGTCCAAGGGCGTTCTGCGCGGCATGACCAAGGCGCGTTGGGGCCGAATTATCAGTATTGGCTCGGTGGTGGGTGCCATGGGCAACGCTGGCCAAGTAAACTATGCAGCCGCCAAGGCCGGTCTGGAAGGTTTCAGCCGTGCCATGGCGCGTGAAGTCGGTTCGCGTTCGATTACGGTCAACTCGGTAACTCCAGGGTTCATCGACACCGATATGACTCGCGAACTGCCTGAAGCACAGCGTGAAGCCTTGCAGACGCAGATTCCGCTGGGTCGTCTGGGACAAGCTCAAGAGATCGCGTCCGTGGTCGCTTTTCTTGCATCCGACGGTGCGGCATACGTGACCGGAGCTACAATCCCGGTTAACGGCGGGATGTACATGTAATTCAAATGTGACGGATTGCTTCAAAAAAATGTCATACGAGCTGTCTAAAATCCGTTATAAAGCTGCAATCTATTTATAGGCAGAGGGCCGCAGGGTTTGAGGAGTGAAGCTTTCAGTTGAAAAGCTGAAAAGTCTTTCTATACACTTACCCACTGGCCAGCTGCCTGAATTTGTCCATTAGGAGTGAAAACAAGGTATGAGCACCATCGAAGAGCGCGTCAAGAAAATCGTTGCCGAGCAACTGGGTGTTAAAGAAGAAGAAGTGGTCAACACCGCTTCCTTCGTAGAAGACCTGGGTGCCGACTCCCTTGACACCGTTGAGCTGGTGATGGCTCTGGAAGAGGAATTCGAGACCGAAATCCCTGACGAAGAAGCTGAGAAGATCACTACTGTACAAGCTGCAATCGACTACGTTACTAGCCACCAGGCGTAATAGTTTGTAATCGTTGCATGCTGTCATGGAAAAACCGCACTGCCATCATGGCGTGCGGTTTTTTCTTTAGGCCTGATGCAAAATCGTCATTTGAAAAAGGAGAGTGCTGTGTCGCGTAGACGCGTCGTAGTCACCGGTATGGGTATGTTGTCGCCACTGGGCACGGATGTGCCGAGCAGTTGGCAGGGCATTCTGGCTGGCCGCAGTGGCATTGGTCTGATCGAACACACCGACCTTTCTGCCTATTCCACCCGCTTTGGCGGCTCGGTAAAGGGCTTCAATGTCGAGGAATACCTGTCGGTCAAGGAAGCGCGCAAGCTCGACCTGTTCATTCAGTACGGTCTGGCGGCCGGCTTTCAAGCCGTACGCAATGCCGGTCTGGAAGTCACCGATGCCAACCGTGAACGCATTGGCGTGGCCATGGGTTCGGGTATCGGCGGTCTGACCAACATCGAAGAAACCAGCCGCACCCTGCACGAGACCGGTCCGCGCCGGATTTCTCCGTTCTTTGTGCCTGGCTCGATCATCAATATGATTTCCGGTTTCCTGTCCATCCACCTGGGGGCACAGGGGCCTAACTACGCCATCGCCACAGCGTGTACCACCGGTACGCACTGCATCGGTATGGCGGCGCGCAACATCATGTACGACGAAGCCGACGTGATGATTGCCGGCGGCGCCGAAATGGCTGCGTGCGGTCTGGGCATGGGCGGCTTCGGCGCCTCCCGCGCACTGTCGACCCGCAACGACGAACCGACCCGCGCCAGCCGTCCATGGGACAAGGGCCGTGACGGTTTCGTACTGTCCGACGGCGCCGGTGCCCTGGTGCTCGAAGAGCTGGAGCACGCCAAGGCCCGTGGCGCGACCATTTACGCCGAACTGATCGGTTTCGGCACCAGTGGTGACGCGTTCCACATGACGTCACCACCCGCCGACGGCGCCGGTGCAGCACGCTGCATCACCAATGCGCTGCGCGACGCGAAGATCAACGTTGATCAAGTGCAATACATCAACGCCCACGGCACTTCGACCCCGGCCGGCGACCTTGCCGAAGCCAATGCAATCAAATCGGTGTTCGGTGATCACGCCTACAAACTGGCGGTCAGCTCCACCAAGTCCATGACCGGTCACCTGTTGGGTGCAGCGGGCGCGGTCGAGGCGATCTTCAGCGTGCTGGCGATCAACAGCCAGGTGGCGCCGCCGACCATCAACCTTGATGAGCCGGATGAAGGTTGCGATCTCGACTTCGTGCCGCACACGGCGCGCAACATGGACATCGATGTCGTGCTGTCCAACTCCTTCGGGTTTGGCGGCACCAACGGCACGTTGGCGTTCCGTCGGTTCGCCGGCTGATGGACTGCTGGGTCGACGGTCAACCGGCTGACACTCTGTCGCTGAAAGATCGCGGCCTGGCTTACGGCGACGGTCTGTTCGAGACCATCGCCGTACGTGGCGGCCAGCCCTTGCTGCTGGAGCGTCACGTGGCACGACTGGCCGAGGGCTGTTCACGCCTGGCCATCGCGGCCGATATCGAGCTGATCCGTAGCGAGCTGCAAGCCTATGCAGCGGCCATGGACGAGGGTGTGCTCAAACTCATCCTCACCCGTGGCGACGGATTGCGCGGTTATGCGCCGGATCCTTCGGCGCCGGGCCGACGCATTCTGCAAGGCAATCCTCCGGCGGCTTATCCCGCCGTCCACGGTGAGCAAGGCGTCCGCCTATTTCCGTGTACGACGCGTTTGTCCGTCCAGCCTTTGCTGGCAGGCCTCAAGCACCTCAATCGTCTGGAACAGGTTCTCGCCCGCGCCGAATGGCAGGACAGCGAGCACGCCGAAGGCTTGATGCTCGACCAGGCGGGCCGAGTGATCGAAGGCGTGTTCAGCAACCTTTTTCTGGTGCGCGATGGCGTGTTGGTCACGGCAGATCTGAAGCGCTGCGGTGTGGCCGGTGTGATGCGTGCCGAACTATTGTTTCAGGCAGCATCCTCGGGTATCCCCACGCAAATCACCGATATCAGCCTTGATCAGCTGCAATGGGCTGATGAAGTCTTTGTCTGCAACAGCGTGTATGGCGTCTGGCCGGTACGCGCGTACGCTGCACTGAGCTGGCCGGTTGGGCCGCTCACCCGTAAACTGCAAACCATTGCCCGCACGCTACTGGATGCCTGATTCGTGAGACGTAAACTTTTGCTGCTGCTGGAAACCGGACTGGTTCTGGCAGGGCTGCTGCTGGGCGCGAGCGCCTGGAAGATTCATTCGGCACTGGAACAGCCCCTGAACATCACGCAGGAAGAACTGCTGGATGTGCCCAAGGGATCCACGCCGACCCGCACTATTCTCGGACTTGAAGCCGATGGCGTGATCAAGGACGCATTCTGGCTACGCATTTACTGGCGTTTCAATCTGTCCGGCACTCCGATCCACACGGGCGAATACCGCATGCAGCCGGGCATGACCGTCAAGGGCCTGATCGATCTGTGGAAGCGTGGCGAGGTGGTTCAGTACAGCCTGACCCTCGTCGAGGGCTGGAACTTCCATCAGGTGCGTGCCGCACTGGCGAAGGATGAAAAGATCGAGCAGACCCTGACCGGTCTGAGCGACAGCGATGTGATGAGCAAAATCGGCCACAAGGGCGTGTTTCCTGAAGGTCGATTCTTCCCCGATACCTACCGTTTCGTGCGCGGGGCCTCCGATACCGAGCTGCTGAAGAAGGCGTTCGATCGCCTCGACGAAGTATTGGCCAAGGAATGGGAAAGCCGCTCCACCGATGCGCCGTATACCGAACCGTATCAGGCGCTGATCATGGCGTCGCTGGTGGAGAAGGAAACCGGCGTTCCTCAGGAGCGTGGCCAGATTGCCGGCGTGTTCGTGCGCCGCATGGCGTTGGGCATGCAACTGCAGACCGACCCGACCGTGATCTACGGTCTGGGTGATCGCTACAACGGCAAGTTGACCCGCGCTCATCTCAAGGAAGCCACGCCGTACAACACTTATGTAATTCCGGGGTTGCCGCCGACGCCTATTGCGATGGTCGGGCGCGAGGCGATTCATGCTGCGTTGAACCCGGTGGAAGGCACCAGCCTTTACTTTGTTGCCCGGGGCGATGGCAGTCACGTGTTCTCCGATGACCTTGATGCACACAACAGTGCGGTGCGTGAGTTCCAGCTCAAGCGGCGCGCGGATTACCGCTCGAGCCCGGCGCCGGCATCGACGCCGGAAGCCACTCCGGCAACTGGCGAAGCCGTTCCTGCCGCATCACCCGACACTGCGCCCGAGTCGTTGCCGCCGGTTCCTGCCCAGGAGCCCGCGCCGACGCCGGAAACCGAAGCGGCCGCACCGCAAAACGCGCAATGACTTTGATTAAGGACTGCCTGTGACTGGCTTGTTTATTACCCTGGAAGGCCCGGAAGGCGCCGGCAAAAGCACCAACCGCGAATATCTCGCCGAGCGCCTGCGCGCCGCCGGTATCGAAGTGGTGCTGACCCGTGAACCCGGCGGTACGCCGCTGGCCGAGCGCATTCGCGAAGTGTTGCTGGCCCCGGTCGACGAAGTGATGAACCCGGACACCGAGTTGCTGCTGGTGTTCGCCGCCCGTGCCCAGCATCTGGCTGAAGTCATTCGCCCGGCACTGGCCCGTGGCGCTGTTGTGTTGTGCGACCGGTTCACCGATTCGACTTACGCGTATCAGGGCGGTGGTCGCGGCTTGTCGCTGGAACGCATCGCGGCGCTGGAGACTTTCGTGCAGGGCGACCTGCGCCCTGATCTGACACTGATTTTCGATCTGCCGGTGGAAATCGGCCTGGCCCGGGCCAGTGCCCGTGGTCGACTGGATCGCTTCGAGCTGGAAGGCCGGGCGTTTTTCGAGGCCGTGCGCAGTGCATTCCTCAAGCGTGCCGAGGCGGATCCGGCGCGGTACGTGCGGATCGACGCCGGCCAGCCGCTGGCGCAGGTCCAGCAATCGCTGGACGGCTTGCTCCCACGTTTGCTGGAGCTGAACCGTGGCTGAGGCCTATCCGTGGCAGGACAGTCTCTGGCAGCAACTGGCCGGACGCACTCAGCACGCTCATGCGTATCTGTTGCACGGTCCTGCCGGAATCGGCAAGCGCGCGCTGGCCGAGCGGCTGATGGCCAGCCTGCTGTGCCAGCGTCCGACGCCTGAAGCCTGCGGCGAGTGCAAATCCTGCCTGCTGCTCAAGGCCGGCAGCCACCCGGACAATTACATCCTCGAACCGGAAGAAGCGGACAAGGCGATCAAGGTCGACCAGGTGCGCGATCTGGTCAGTTTCGTGGTGCAGACCGCGCAGCTGGGCGGGCGCAAGGTGGTGCTGATCGAGCCGGTGGAGTCGATGAACATCAACGCCGCCAACGCCTTGCTCAAGAGCCTCGAAGAACCGTCCGGCGATACCGTGCTGTTGCTGGTCAGTCACCAGCCGAGCCGCTTGTTGCCGACCATCAAGAGCCGCTGCGTGCAGCAGGCCTGTCCTCTGCCGAGCGAGGCCATGAGCCTGGAGTGGCTGGCTCAGGCGCTGCCGGAATGTTCCGAAGACGAACGTGTCGAACTGTTGACCCTGGCCGCTGGCTCGCCATTGGCAGCCGTCACGTTGCAGGGGCAGGGCGTGCGTGATCAGCGCGCGCAAGTTGTGGAAGGCGTGAAGAGGCTGCTCAAACAGCAGCAATCGCCGACGCAACTGGCCGAGGAGTGGAAAAACATTCCGATGCTGCGTCTTTTCGACTGGTTCTGCGACTGGTCGAGCCTGATCCTGCGCTACCAACTGACCCAGGATGAAGCAGGCCTCGGCCTGACCGACATGCGCAAGGTCGTGCAGTACCTGGCGCAGAAAAGCGCCCAGGGCAAAGTCCTCGATATTCAGGACTGGATTCTCGCCCAGCGCCAGAAAGTCCTGAGCAAGGCCAACCTCAATGCGGCGCTGCTGCTGGAAGCGTTGTTGGTGCAATGGGCGAGTCTGCCTGGCCAAAGATAAGAATGTGTACCTAGACTCTGAACATCAGCAGTGGAGGTGAACATGAATGAACCCGTCAGCCCGGGGCCGCGCAACGGCATCTTGTCCCTGACCATCAAGGACAAGTCCGTCCTTTACGCAGCCTACATGCCGTTCATCAGGAACGGCGGCCTGTTCATCCCGACCAACAAGAGCTACAAGTTGGGCGACGAGGTGTTCATGCTGCTGCACCTGATGGATGAGGCGGAAAAGATTCCGGTGGCCGGTAAAGTCGCCTGGATTACCCCCAAAGGCGCCCAGGGCAACCGCGCTGCCGGCGTCGGCGTGCAATTCAACGATGGCGACAACACGGCGCGCAGTCGCATCGAAACTCATCTGGCCGGAGCCCTGAAGTCCGACCGTCCCACTCATACGATGTAAGTTGCAGTCCTTTTTATGCTCGTAGATTCCCATTGTCACCTTGATCGCCTCGACCTTGCCGCTCACGACGGTTCCCTGGATGCTGCGCTGGATGCAGCCCGCCAACGCGGCGTCGGGCATTTTCTGTGCATCGGCGTCAGTGCCGACAACGCGGCCGATGTCAAAGCGCTGGCCGAGCGTTACGACGACGTCGATTGTTCGGTCGGCGTGCATCCGCTGGATGTGCAGCCGGGCGCGGCACCGGCGCTGGGCTGGTTGCTGCACGAGCTCAATCACCCGAAAGTGGTGGCGATCGGCGAAACCGGTCTGGACTACCACTACGAGCCGGAAGCCGCCGAGCTGCAGCAGGAATCTTTCCGTCTGCACCTGCAAGCCGCACAGCAGACCGGCAAACCGGTGATCATCCACACCCGTGGCGCCCGCGCCGACACCCTTGAACTGTTGCGCGAAGCCGCGCTGCCCCAGGCCGGTGTGCTGCATTGCTTCACCGAAGACTGGGACATGGCCAAGGCAGCGCTGGACATGGGGTATTACATTTCCCTGTCGGGCATCGTCACCTTCCGCAATGCCGATGCGCTGCGCGACGTGGCAAGCAAGGTTCCGGCCGATCGTCTGCTGGTGGAAACCGATTCGCCGTACCTGGCGCCGATCCCGTATCGCGGCAAGCCGAACCTGCCGCAATACGTGCGGGAAGTGGCAGAGTTTCTGGCGATGCTGCGGGGCGAGAATTACGAGCGCTTTGCCGAACAGACCACCGAGAACTTCAAGCGACTGTTTCCGCTGGCGCACGTAAAAGCCTGAATCGCAGGCAAAAAAAACCCGGGTTCTGGGGGGTGAATCCGGGTTAAGACCATTAGGAGTAAAACAAAGGCACGCGGTCCCTTGGTACCTTTACCGGCGCGACACTTGGGGGAGATGTCGCCCGACAGTTCAAGTATTGATCAGTCTGGCGTTCAGTCCAGTTGGCCGGTCGGGGTTTTTAAACAAATTTGGAATACGTTCGCTTCGGTTATGTTCTCATTCCCCCCGAAACGTTCGTGAAATGAACAAGAAACACAGATATGGTCGGATGATCCGTGCATTTTTGCGCAAGTTAGGCATAATACGCGGCTTCGAATTTTGACCCCTACAGACCTTTTCTTATGCACAAAGAACCTCGTAAGGTCCGTGAGTTTCGTCGCCGCGAGCAAGAAATTCTCGATACCGCGCTCAAGCTGTTCCTCGAACAAGGTGAAGACAGTGTCACCGTCGAGATGATTGCTGATGCCGTGGGTATCGGCAAAGGCACGATCTACAAGCACTTCAAGTCCAAGGCCGAAATCTATCTGCGCCTGATGCTCGATTACGAGCGCGACCTGAACGAGCTGTTGCATTCGGCCGATGTCGACAAGGACAAGGAAGCCCTGTCCCGTGCCTACTTTGAATTCCGCATGCGCGATCCGCAGCGCTATCGCCTGTTCGATCGCCTGGAAGAGAAGGTGGTCAAGGGCAATCAGGTCCCGGAGATGGTCGAGGAGCTGCACAAGATCCGTGCCTCGAACTTCGAACGCCTGACCTTGCTCATCAAGGGCCGCATCAGCGAAGGCAAACTCGAAGACGTGCCGCCGTACTTCCACTACTGCGCGTCCTGGGCGCTGGTGCACGGCGCGGTGGCGCTGTATCACTCGCCGTTCTGGAGCAATGTGCTGGAAGATCAGGAAGGTTTCTTCCAGTTCCTGATGGATATCGGCGTGCGCATGGGCAACAAGCGCAAGCGCGACCCTGAAACCCCAAGCAGCTGAATCATTCAGTCGCCTTATGCGCCGTGTTTTTCGCTACATGGCGCAGTACCGCAGGAATATACTCAGGCATAGGGCTTGCTAAAACTTGAATTGTGAGTCAAGTTTTAGCCGCTCGATTTTCCATCGCCGGAGTGCTTCATGATCGTTGACCGTCAAGGCAGGCGTTTTCGCAATTTGCGGATCAGTCTGACTTCAGCCTGCAATTACGCCTGTACCTACTGCGTGCCCAACGGCAAGCGGCTGGTGGCTGCGCAGGATGAACTGTCGGCCGAGGCCATGGCACGTGGCGTTGCCTATCTGATCGAAGCGGCCGGCATCGAGCGTCTGCGCATCACTGGCGGCGAGCCGCTGGTCAGCCCCAAGCTCGAATCCTTCATGAGCGCTGTCGGCAAGATGGGGCTGGAAGACATCAGCCTGACCACCAACGGCCAGTTGCTCGCAAAAAAACTGCCGCTGCTGGTGGACGCCGGTATACGCCGGATCAACGTTTCCCTCGATACCCTGGACGCCGGCGCGTTCCGCAGCATTGCCCGTGGCGGCGATCTGGCAACGGTGCTCGACGGGATGGATCGAGCCAAAGCGGCGGGCATGAAGATCAAGGTCAACATGGTGCCGTTGCGCGGGCAGAACCTCGATCAGGTCATGCCGTTGCTCGATTACTGCCTTGAGCATGGCTACGAGCTGCGTTTCATCGAGCTGATGCGCATGGGCCACCTGGCCAAGGACTCCAACGCTTTCCTGCAGCAGTTCGTCAGCCTGCAACAACTGCTGGAACTGATCGGCGAGCGCTACGAATACGCGCAAACCGACGCGCCGGTGGACGCCACGGCTGTTCGCTATGCGATTCCCGGTCTCGGCACCTTCGGCGTGATCGCCAACGAAAGCGTGCCGTTCTGCCGTACCTGTTCGCGCCTGCGCCTGTCGTCCACCGGATGGCTGCATGGCTGCCTGTCGTCGAGCAACCGCCACTATGTCGGTGACCTGCTCGACAAGCCGCGCCACGAGGCGCTTCCGGCGTTGCAACGGCTGCTGGTCAAGGCGCTGGGCGACAAGCAGGAAGTCGCGTTTTCCGGCGGCGCCACTGTCATGAAGATCATCGGCGGCTAAATCTCTCGCCACTAAAACTCTATTTCAAACCGAATACCTGCACATTTCCAAGGACTGGCGCAAAAGCTGCATCCTACGGCCATTCGCCGGTTTTCCGTCACCGGCTTCTGGAGGATTAGGATGCGTAGCCTGGTTTTGCTGCTGGCCGTTTTGGCGCTGGGCGGCTGTATGACTGTCAGTGACATGGCCGAAGGGACTCGCTACCAGATGAGCGACGCGGGTCTGCTGGACCACAGCGACAGCCGCCGCGTAAACAATTTCCGCATTCAGCCGGATTCGTTCATCTACATCGCGCAAGGCTCGTTCGCGCCGCCGGGTGGTTCTTACCCGCGTCCCAACGTGGTGGCCGAAGAGGCCTTCAAAGGCTTCGTCGAATACTTCCCGATGGTCCGCCGCGCCCGTGCGCCGGAAGGGCTTGATCAGGCGATGGGTGAAGCCCGCGACGCCGGTGCTCACTACCTGCTGTACACCCGTTTCGCCAAGGCTGACGACCGCATCGGCAACTCCGATGAGTGGCTGGATCAGGAAGCCGTGGATCGCCTTGGTATCGACGGCGGCGTGATTCAAATCATGTTGATCGAGACCAGCACCCAGTATTTGATTGATACTGCACGGATCAAGAGTCGTGGCGGTTTACTGACGTTCCACGACAACAAGCCCGAAGACCTGATCGGCCCACCGCTGGCGCAGTACGCACGCAGCCTGCTGGGCGTCGGGGACCAGTAATTCAAGGAGTACGCCATGAGTGGCCCGCAAAAAGCCAATGACCTGCTGGGGCAAATCCCCAAAACCAAAGGCTTGCCGCCGGTGCACTTGTGGAACCCGGATTTCTGCGGCGACATCGACATGCGCATCGCCCGTGACGGCACCTGGTACTACCTGGGTACGCCGATCGGGCGCAAGCCGATGGTCAAGCTGTTCTCCACCATCATCCGCCGCGATGGCGATGACTATTTCCTGATCACGCCGGTCGAAAAGGTCGGAATCAAGGTCGATGACGCGCCCTTCGTGGCGATTGCCGTCGAGGTGGAAGGCGAGGGTGAGGCGCAAGTGCTGCGCTTTACCACCAACGTCGATGAAACCACCGAGGCCGGCGCGGAACATCCGATCCGGGTCGAGATCGATCCGACGACGCAAGAACCTGCGCCCTACGTGCATGTACGCACCAACCTCGAAGCGCTGATCCACCGCAACGTGTTCTACCAATTGGTGGAGCTGGCCGTCAGCCGAGAAATCGATGGCCAGCGCTGGCTCGGCGTCTGGAGCGGTGGCGAATTCTTCCCCATCGGCCTCGAACCTTAATAAAACCGCAGTTTGTGAAAGCAGACTGCGGTTTTTTGTCGTTGACTCTCAATCGTATGATGATTAGCTTGGGCAACCACAGCGAACGGCTTCGGGGTGTTCATGTCGAGCAGTTTTCACGCATCAACGGTTGACTGGCTGGGCGCCTGGATTGCTGCCGGCCAGGTGAAGCCGGGGCAGGCGATCAAGGTCGAGGCTGAGCTGGGCGAGCAGCTCGGGGTCAGTCGCACCGTGATCCGCGAAGCCATCAAGACCCTCGTCGCCAAAGGCCTGCTCGAAGTCGGGCCGAAAGTCGGCACCCGGGTGTTGCCGATCAAGCGCTGGAATCTGTTCGATCCGCAAGTCGTGGGCTGGCTGTCACGCAGCGGTCTGCCGGAAAACTTCGTCGATGACCTGCTCGACCTGCGCCGCACCATCGAACCGATGGCGGTGCGCTGGGCCTGCGAGCGGGCGACCGTCGAGCAGGTGCAAGCCATTCAGCAGGCCTATAACGCCCTGGAGAGGGCAGCGCACAGCGGCACCGATTACAACCGCGCCGACCAGTTCTTCCACGAGTGCATTCTCGCCGCCAGTCACAATCAATTCATCGAGCAAATGGTGCCGGCCCTCGGCGCGCTGCTTGCCGTGTCCTTCGAAGTGTCCGCAGCCGACCCCGACGAATTGCGCCGCACTCTGCCCATCCACAAAGACATGGCCGACGCCATCGCCGCCCGGGATGCCGCGCGCGGGGTGTGGGCCTGCATGACCCTGATCGACAACGCCGACCTGGCCATCAAGCGGTTCTACCCGCAGGTGATGGCCGACAAAAAAGCCAGCTGACAAAAATAACAAGACAGGAGGTTGCATGACGTGGAGTGCGGTGACAGAGCATCGGGCGCAACTGGGCGAAGGTCCGTTCTGGGATGCACCGACCCAGGCGCTGTACTGGGTCGACATCGCCGGCAGGCAGGCGCTGCGGCTGATCGGACAGAACGTGCAGATCTGGCAGATGCCGGAACACGTCTCGGCGTTCATCCCCTGTGCCAGCGGTGACGCGCTGGTGACCCTGAGCAGCGGCGTCTACCGGCTGGATCTCGATTCCCCCGGGCTTGAGCCGCGACTGACGCTGTTCTGCGTCGCCGATCCGCAACCGGGCAACCGTGCCAACGAAGCGCGTTGCGATGGTCAGGGCCGCCTGTGGCTCGGCACCATGCAAAACAACATCGGCGAGCAGGGCGAGGATCTGCCGATCACTCGTCGCTCCGGTGGCCTGTTCCGGGTTGATCCGGATAAAAGAGTCACGCCATTGCTGCGGGGTCTGGGCATTCCCAACACCTTGCTCTGGAGCGACGACGGCACCACGCTGCTGTTCGGCGACAGCCTCGACGGCACCTTGTATCGCTATTTCATTCACACCGATGGCAACCTCGACACCGCCCAGCCCTGGTACAGCACCGATCAGCACGGTGGCCCGGACGGTTCGGCGATGGACGCCGAGGGCTACATCTGGAACGCCCGCTGGGACGGTAGCTGCCTGCTGCGCCTGACGCCGGATGGCCGGATCGACCGCAAGATCGACCTGCCGATCAGCCGGCCTACCAGTTGCGTATTCGGCGGCGCCGACCTGAAAACCCTGTACATCACCAGCGCCAAAAGTCCGCTGAGTCACCCGCTGGACGGCGCCGTGCTGTCACTGCGGGTCGATGTCGCCGGAAAGCTCTGTACGCGTTTCGCTGATTAAATCCCAAAATATGGGATGCAAAATTATATATTGAGATTATTTGGCGGTCGGGTTTATAGTCGGCTCCAGCAGTAACACGCACTCACACTTAAAAAGAACAAAACAGGTGAAGTGATGCAGCGAATCTCTATCGCACTCCCCAGTGGAGTCAGCGTCCCGCAGCGGCCCGATGCCGTCAGCGGCGCTTGCCTGTTTCGTTCAAAAAGCCTTCCAGACCGGACATCGTCAGATGCCCGGTTTTTTTATGCTTTCGAACAGGAGTCCTGATTCATGGCTGAACCCCTTTCCTTGCCACCAGTGCCCGAGCCACCCAAAGGCGAGCGTCTGAAAAACAAGGTTGTGTTGCTGACCGGCGCCGCCCAGGGCATCGGCGAAGCGATCGTCGCGACCTTCGCCTCGCAGCAGGCCAAACTGGTGATCAGCGATATCCAGGCTGAAAAGGTCGAGAAGGTCGCTGCGCACTGGCGCGAGCAGGGCGCCGATGTACAAGCGATCAAGGCCGACGTATCGCGCCAGCAAGATCTGCACGCCATGGCCAAGTTGGCCATCGAGTTGCACGGACGCATCGATGTGCTGGTCAACTGCGCCGGGGTCAACGTGTTCCGCGATCCGCTGCAAATGACCGAAGAAGACTGGAAACGCTGCTTTGCCATCGACCTCGACGGCGCCTGGTATGGTTGCAAGGCCGTATTGCCGCAGATGATCGAGCAGGGTATCGGCAGCATCATCAACATTGCCTCGACCCATTCCACGAACATCATTCCCGGCTGCTTCCCTTACCCGGTGGCCAAGCACGGTTTGCTCGGTCTGACCCGCGCGCTGGGCATCGAGTACGCGCCGAAAGGGATTCGCGTCAACGCCATCGCCCCGGGCTACATCGAGACCCAGCTCAACGTCGATTACTGGAACGGTTTCGCCGACCCGCACGCCGAACGCCAGCGCGCCTTCGATCTGCATCCACCGAAACGCATTGGTCAGCCGATCGAAGTGGCGATGACCGCCGTGTTCCTGGCCAGTGATGAAGCGCCGTTCATCAATGCCTCGTGCATCACCATCGATGGTGGGCGTTCGGTGATGTACCACGACTGAAAAAGCGGATTGCAGGTGGGAAGGTCCGCCTGAAATCCAATCATCATACGATATGACTATTGTCGTCATGATTTGCGGGAAACGCTTCGACCGCTTCAACGCTTTTCAAATAACGCTCAAGAAAAATAACAAGGAGTCTGCTTATGAAACGTCGTTTCGGGATTCGTACCCTGTGCAGTGCCGCGCTGGCGGTCACTGCGTTCAGCCTGAGTGGTTCGCTGCTGGCCGCCGATCCGGTGAAGATCGGTTTCCTGGTCAAGCAGGCCGAAGAGCCGTGGTTCCAGACTGAATGGGCCTTCGCCGAGAAAGCTGCCAAGGACAAAGGCTTCGAGCTGATCAAGATCGCCGTGCCGGACGGCGAGAAAACCCTTTCGGCCATCGACAGCCTTGCGGCCAACGGTGCCAAGGGTTTTGTGATTTGCCCGCCTGACGTGTCCCTCGGCCCGGCAATCATGGCCAAGGCCAAACTCAATGACCTGAAAGTGATTGCCGTTGATGACCGTTTCGTCGACGCCAACGGCAAGTTCATGGAAGAGGTGCCGTACCTCGGCATGGCCGCGTTCGAGGTCGGCCAGAAGCAGGGCGCCGCCATGGCCGCCGAGGCGAAAAAGCGTAACTGGGACTGGAAAGACACCTACGCGGTGGTCAACACCTACAACGAACTCGACACCGGCAAGAAGCGCACCGACGGCTCGATGAAGGCGCTCGAAGATGCCGGCCTGCCTAAAGAGCACATCCTGACCGCTGCCCTGAAAACCCTCGACGTGCCGGGCAGCATGGACGCCACCAACTCGGCGCTGGTCAAGCTGCCGGGCGCGGCGAAGAACCTGATCATCGGCGGCATGAACGACAACACCGTGCTGGGCGGCGTGCGCGCCACCGAAGCCGCCGGGTTCGCCGCCGCCAACGTGATCGGCATCGGCATCAATGGCACCGACGCCATTGGCGAGCTGAAAAAGCCCAACAGCGGCTTCTACGGTTCGATGCTGCCGAGCCCGCACATCGAGGGCTACAAGACTGCCGAGATGATGTACGAGTGGGTCACCACCGGCAAAGAACCGCCGAAGTACACCGCGATGGACGACGTCACCCTGATCACCCGCGACAACTTCAAGCAGGAGCTGGAAAAGATCGGCCTGTGGAACTGACGGCAACGTCGGCCCGGGCAGCCGGGCCGCTTGAACGGTGTGATGAGGTGGCTTAAATGCACGCGCAAGTACAGACACAACAACACGGTGCCGGCAGCCTGCGTTTCAAAGGGATCGGCAAGACCTTTCCCGGCGTGAAGGCGCTGGACGGCATCAGTTTCGTCGCTCATCCCGGGCAGGTGCATGCCCTGATGGGCGAGAACGGCGCCGGCAAATCGACGCTGCTGAAAATCCTCGGCGGCGCCTACATTCCGAGCAGCGGTGAACTGCAGATCGGCGAGCGGACGATGGCCTTCAAGTCCACCGCCGACAGCATCGGCAGCGGCGTGGCGGTGATTCACCAGGAGCTGCATCTGGTGCCGGAAATGACCGTGGCCGAGAACCTGTTCCTCGGCCACCTGCCGGCGAGTTTCGGCCTGATCAATCGCGGCGCGCTGCGTCAGCAAGCTCTGGCCTGCCTCAAGGGCCTGGCCGATGAAATCGACCCGCAGAGCAAAGTCGGGCGACTGTCCCTCGGTCAGCGGCAACTGGTGGAAATCGCCAAGGCGTTGTCCCGTGGCGCCCATGTGATCGCTTTCGACGAACCGACCAGCAGCCTCTCGGCGCGGGAAATCGACCGCTTGATGGCGATCATCGGCCGGCTGCGCGACGAGGGCAAAGTGGTGCTCTACGTTTCCCATCGCATGGAAGAAGTGTTCCGCATCTGCGACGCGGTGACGGTGTTCAAGGACGGTCGCTACGTGCGCACGTTCGATGACATGAGTCAGCTGACCCACGATCAACTGGTGACCTGCATGGTCGGGCGTGACATTCAGGACATCTACGATTATCGCGGTCGCCCGCGCGGCGCCGTGGCGCTGAGAGTCAATGGCTTGCTCGGCCCGGGCTTGCGTGAGCCGATCAGTTTCGATGCGCACAAAGGCGAGATTCTGGGCCTGTTCGGACTGGTCGGGGCAGGGCGCACCGAGCTGTTCCGGTTGCTCAGCGGCCTGGAGCGCAACACCGCCGGGCGCCTGGAATTGCGCGGCCACGAACTGAAATTGCGTTCGCCCCGGGATGCGATTGCCGCCGGGATTCTGCTGTGCCCGGAGGACCGCAAGAAGGAAGGCATCATCCCGCTGGCCAGCGTCGCCGAGAACATCAACATCAGTGCACGCGGCGCGAACTCCGGGCTCGGTTGTCTGCTGCGCGGGATCTGGGAAAAGGGCAACGCCGACAAGCAGATCAAGGCCCTGAAAGTGAAAACCCCACACGCCGGGCAGCAGATCAAGTTTCTCTCCGGCGGCAATCAGCAGAAGGCGATTCTCGGCCGCTGGCTGTCGATGCCGATGAAAGTCCTGCTGCTCGACGAGCCGACCCGGGGCATCGACATCGGCGCCAAGGCCGAGATCTACCAGATCATCCATAACCTCGCCGCCGACGGTATTTCGGTGATCGTGGTGTCCAGCGATCTGATGGAAGTGATGGGTATTTCCGACCGCATTCTGGTGCTGTGCGAAGGCGCCCTGCGTGGCGAAGTCAGCCGCGACCAGGCCAACGAATCCAACCTGCTGCAACTGGCTTTGCCGCGCCATCGCGCCAGCGGCGCGGCAAACTGAGAGGTGACTATGATGACAACCCAAAACGAAACCCTGCCGACCGCGCGCAAACCTCTGGATATGCGGCGCTTCCTCGATGACTGGGTCATGTTGCTGGCAGCGGTGGGGATCTTCCTCGCCTGCACCTTGCTGATCGACAACTTCCTGTCGCCGCTGAACATGCGCGGTCTGGGCCTGGCGATTTCCACAACCGGGATTGCCGCGTGCACCATGCTGTATTGCCTGGCGTCCGGGCATTTCGACTTGTCGGTGGGCTCGGTGATCGCCTGCGCCGGGGTGGTTGCGGCGGTGGTGATGCGCGACACCAACAGCGTGTTTCTTGGTGTCAGCGCGGCGCTGGTGATGGGGCTGATCGTCGGGCTCATCAACGGCATCGTGATTGCCAAGTTGCGGGTCAATGCGCTGATCACGACCTTGGCGACCATGCAGATCGTCCGTGGCCTGGCCTACATTTTTGCCAACGGCAAAGCGGTCGGCGTGTCGCAGGAATCGTTCTTTGTTTTCGGCAATGGCCAGTTGTTCGGCGTGCCGGTGCCGATCCTGATCACTATCGTCTGCTTCCTGTTTTTCGGCTGGTTGCTGAATTACACGACCTACGGGCGCAACACCATGGCCATCGGCGGCAACCAGGAAGCGGCGTTGCTCGCGGGGGTGAATGTCGATCGCACGAAGATCATTATCTTCGCGGTGCATGGGGTGATCGGTGCCTTGGCCGGGGTGATTCTGGCGTCGCGGATGACTTCCGGGCAGCCGATGATCGGGCAGGGGTTTGAGCTGACGGTGATTTCGGCTTGCGTGCTGGGCGGGGTTTCGCTGAGCGGCGGGATCGGGATGATCCGGCATGTGATTGCCGGGGTGTTGATTCTGGCGATTATCGAGAATGCGATGAACCTGAAGAATATCGACACGTTTTATCAGTATGTGATTCGTGGGTCGATTTTGCTGTTGGCAGTGGTTATCGACCGTCTGAAACAGCGCTGAGATCAAAAGCTCCCTCACCCCCCGCCCTCTCCCGGAGGGAGAGGGAGCTGACCTAGGTGTCTTGCGCTCTACATTGACCTGAAGAATCCAGTCGATTATGGATTCAGTGAGCGGGCTCGGGTCGGCGTATCTCCCAAATATCCCCCATTCAGTCCCCTCTCCCTCCGGGAGAGGGCTAGGGTGAGGGCGCTCTTGATCTTCCCGCCTTCCGTCACCCCACTCAAAATTTCCCTTGCCCGTCCCAACCCGTTTCGGTTATCACTTTGTACATGATTAGACAGGTACGATTTGACAAGAAACAACGGGTGGTCGACGAACTCGTCCGACGCATCGAAAGCGGCCTCATGGAGGACGGCTTTCTGTTGCCTGGCGAGCATCAGTTGGCTCAGGAATTCAACGTCAGCCGTGGCACGTTGCGCGAAGCGCTGGCCGAACTGAAGCGGCGCAATTACATCGCCACGCAAAGCGGGGTCGGTTCCATCGTCACTTTCGACGGTGTGGTGCTCGATCAGCGCAGCGGCTGGGCCCAGGCCCTGGCTGACAGCGGGGCGCTGATCAACACCGAAGTGTTGCGCCTGGAAGCCGTTACCCGGCCCGATCTGCTGCCGCGCTTCGGCACCGACCAATTCATCACCCTCGATCGTCGCCGCCGTTCCAATGACGGCACGCTGGTGTCCCTCGAACGCTCATTGATGCCCGCCACCGGAGGCCTGGAAAGCCTGCCGCGCGTGGGCCTGATCGACAATTCGCTGACCGTCACCCTGGCGGCCTACGGCTACATCGGTGAGCGCGGCGATCAGTGGATCGGCGCCGAGCCGCTCAACGCTGTGGACGCCGAACTGCTCGGCCGTCCCGAAGGCACGGTGTTCCTCAAAGCACTGCGCACCACCTACGACCGGCAAAACCGTTTCATGGAGCAAGTCGAAAGCCTGCTCGACCCGGTGCATTTCCGTCTGCACCTGCAATTTGGAGAATCGAAATGACCGCCCTCGACCGTGCCCTGGGCGCGTTTTATGGCCTGGCCCTCGGCGACGCGCTAGGCATGCCGACGCAATCCCTGAATCGCGAAACCATCAAGCAACGCTTCGGCCAGATCACCGATCTGCAAGATGCCGGCCCCTTGCAACCGATTGCCGCGAATATGCCCAAAGGCTCGATCACCGACGACACCGAACAGGCGATTCTAGTCGGCGAGTTGCTGGTCGAAGGTCGCGGCCGGATCGAACCAGCGGTGCTCGCGCAACGGCTGATCGAATGGGAAGCCGAGATGCAGGCCAAGGGTTCGCAGGATCTGCTCGGCCCATCCACCAAACGTGCGATCGAAATGATCCTCGCCGGCCATTCGCCGGAAGAGGCCGGGCGCTACGGCACCACCAATGGCGCGGCGATGCGCATTACCCCGGTGGGGATTGCAGCGGATGTTGCCGACCCCGAGCGCTTTATTGCGGCGGTGGTGCAGGCCTGTCAGGTAACCCACAACACCACACTGGGGATTTCCAGTGCGGCGGCGGTGGCGGCGGTGGTTTCGACCGGCATCAACGGCCTGGATCTGGGCGAGGCGCTGAACCTCGGCCAGCAAATCGCCCAGCAAGCTGAGGCGCACGGGCATTGGGTTGCCGGTGGGCGTATCGCCTCGCGGATCAGTTGGGCACGCAGCATCAGTGTCGAGAGCGACCCGGTATTGCTCGCCGATCTGCTGTACGACGTGATCGGCACCTCGGTGGCGTCGCAGGAGTCGGTAGTGGTGTCGTTCGCCCTTGCGCAGCAAGTAGCGGTGGGTGAAATGACGCCGTTCGATGCGCTGTGCATGGCCGCGAGCCTGGGTGGCGACACCGATACCATCGCCGCGATTCTCGGTGCCATGCTCGGGGCCTGCCTGGGCCTTGAGAGCTGGCCGGCGGCGATGATTGAAACGGTGAAGGCCGTCAACGATCTGGAGCTGGAGCCATTGGTGCAAGGGCTGTTGGCCCTGCGCTGAACGGGCTGACGCCTTCGTCGGATCGCCGCCCGGAGCAAGCTCGCTCCCACAGAAACAACGCCGTACTTGTGGGAGCGAGCTTGCTCGCGAAAGGCGCACCACAACCCTTGAATATTCACCCGCAATGGATCGCGCAGACAGGCCCAGGAAGGGCGGGATGTCTTGTCGTTCTGCGTCATTGCCACAACCACAATAAAGGCAAACAGGAGCATTTTTCATGAGTTCATCAAACGCCGGGCAAAGCGCCGGGCAACTGGAAACCCGCGGCATCGAACCGGTGCCGGAAGGCGAGTGCAACGGCCATCCGCTTCAACTGTTCTGGGTCTGGTTTGCTGCCAACATCTCCATCCTCGGCCTGCCGCTGGGCGCCACGCTGGTTGCGTTTCGCGGCCTGGCGATCTGGCAGGCAATCATCGTCGCGATCCTCGGCGCTGCCGGTTCGTTCGCGGTGGTGGGGATCATCTCGATTGCCGGCCGTCGCGGTCGTGCGCCGAGCCTGACCCTGTCGCGAGCGATCTTCGGTGTGCGCGGCAATATCGGCCCGACGCTGGTGTCGCTGATGTCGCGCCTGGGCTGGGAAACCGTTAACACCACCACGGCGGCGTTCGTGCTGCTTTCGCTCTGCTCGATCCTGTTCGGCTCGCCGGTAGAGGCCAAAAGCGCGCCGGTGTTGACCCTGGTCTTCATCGCGATTTTCGTGCTGCTGACCCTGTCGGTGTCCGGCCTCGGCCACGCCACTTTGCTGGTGATCCAGAAGTGGGCGACCTACGTGTTCGGCGCGCTGAACATTCTGGTGGGCGGCTTCCTCTGCGCGACCATCGACTGGAGCGCGGTGTTCAACGCCACGCCGGCGCCGATGAGCGCGATGATCATCGGTATCGGCACCATGGCGGCCGGCACCGGGATCGGCTGGGCCAACGCCGGTGCCGACATGTCGCGCTATCAGCATCGCAGCGTCAAGGCTGTGCGGCTGGTCGCTTCGGCGGCGTTCGGTGCAGGGATTCCGCTGGTGCTGCTGATCACCCTCGGCGGCCTGCTGTCGGTGGGCAACAACGATCTGGCCTCGGCGACTGACCCGATCGTGGCGATCCGCGACATGCTGCCGACCTGGATGGCCGTGCCGTACCTGATCACCGCATTCGGTGGCCTGTTGCTGTCGAACAACCTGTCGGTGTACTCCGCCGGGCTGACCACGCTGACCCTCGGCCTGAAGGTCAAACGCGTGTACGCGGTGGTGGTCGACATCGTCGCGATCTTCGCCGGTTCGATCTATTTCATGCTGATCGCCGACAGTTTCTACGGCCCGTTCATCACCTTCATTTCCCTGCTGGCGGTGCCGATCACTGCGTGGGTCGGGATCTTCGTGGTCGATCTGATTCACCGTCATTACTACAGCCCCAAAGACCTGCTCGACGTCAGCCCGAGCAGCGCCTACTGGTACAGCGGCGGCGTCGAGTGGCGCGCGTTCGGCGCGTGGGCGATTGCCATCGTGCTGGGCTTCAGCTTCACCACCATCGGCACCACGGCCGAGAACGTCTGGTTCAAAGGTTTCCTGTCCGATTCCTGGCTGGGTCATAACGGCCTTGGCTGGATCGTGACCTTCGTGGTGGCCGGCGGCATTTACTTCGTACTTGGCGGGGCGAAAGACCGCCGCGCCGCGCAAACCGAGAATGCTCATGCCTAAGATGTTGCACACCGGCCAGGTCATCATCGACCTGGTCATGGCCGTGGATGCACTGCCGCAGATCGGCGGCGACGTGCTGGCGCAGTCCGCCAGTTTCGAAGCCGGTGGCGGCTTCAATGTGATGGCTGCCGCCGCGCGCAATGGCTTGCCGGTGGTCTATCTCGGCCGCCACGGCAACGGTCGTTTCGGCGATTTGGCACGGCAGGCGATGAACGCCGAAGGCATCCGCATCGGTATCGAACAGCCTGCGGAGCGTGACACCGGCATCTGCGTGGCGCTGACCGATGCGTCGGCCGAGCGCAGTTTCATTTCCTACATTGGTGCCGAAGGTGAAGTAACGGCGGCGGAACTGAACAGCGTTGCCGCCGAGGCGGGGGACTACGTCTACGTCAGCGGCTACAGCCTGCTGCACAGCGGCAAGGCTCAGGCGTTGCTGGACTGGACGCTGGCGCTGCCGAAGACGATCAACGTGGTGTTCGATCCGGGTCCGCTGGTGGAATCTCCGGACTCACCGATGATGCAAGCGTTGCTGCCGCGCATCGATGTGTGGACCAGCAACAGCGTTGAAGCCTTGCGTTTCACTGGTGCGGTGGATATCGAAACCGCGTTGAACCGGTTAACCGTGCACCTGCCACAGAATGTGCTGATGGTAGTGCGCGACGGCCCGCAAGGCTGCTGGATTCATCAGCACGGCGAACGCCAGCATGTGCCGGGTTTCAAGGTACAGGCCGTGGACAGCAACGGCGCAGGGGATGCGCATGCCGGTGTGTTCGTGGCCGGGCTGGCGCAAGGTCTGGCGGCTGCTGAAGCCGCGAGGCGCGCCAACGCCGCTGCGGCGTTGGCCGTCACTCGCTGGGGGCCGGCAACCGCACCGGGCTCTGACGAGGTCGATGCGCTGATCCGCGAATCTTCCGCCTACTGACCGGTGCCTTCGGAACCCGAGCCTCCGGTCGTGGTTTTCGAACCGATGCCGGAGCCCGAGTTGTCCGGGGTAGTGGGAGAGTCCGGCGTGTTCATTCCGCCCTGACGACCCGGGTCATTGCCCTGGGTGCGCGGATCGGTTCCGGTGGCCGGCGGCTGATTGATCAGCGGAACACCGGAACCATCGGTATTCATACCCGGTGCGCTGTTGATCGCAGGGGCGCGCGGTGGCGTGACCGGATCGGTGGGGCCGGTGCCGGCGGCGGTCGCCGCGAATGCCATGGGGCAGAGCAGGGTGGTGAAAACGAGAGCAGTCAACCTTGACGAGATCATGGTATGTCTCCAGTGATTGGAATCCTTACCTGATCTTGGTCTGCCCTCGTGCGGCATAGGTGCCGATTGAATGACGAACGGTTCAGTTCGTCAGTGCACTTTCTACCTTCATCCTCCGCCACAGCAGGCGGCCGAGGGTGATCGACCAGTTCAGCGCCGCCACTGCCAGCACCGTCAGCAACAGCGTCGCCATGCCGTGTTCGACGATGATTTTTCCGGCCAGCAGCGGGAAGCCGAAGACACCGATGAAGTACACCAGACTGAACAGCAGCAAAGCCTGCGACGTGGTGCCGGCCGGTGCCTCGTTGGCGGCGAGTCCATTGATTACCGAGTAGGTGAGGCCGTATCCGACACCGAGCATCACTGCCGCCAGCAGATAGCTGAAACCGCTTTGCACGCCGAACGCAAACAGCACGATCGAGCCCAGCATCAACCCCGAAAGCAGACACGATGCCCGCAGCGGATCACGCTTGACCACATAGCCTGCGATCAACATCCGGCTGCTGATGGCGGCGCTCATGAAGCCCAGGAAGAACAGCGAATAATCCAGCGAACGGGCGGCGGCATAGCTGGTCTGGAAACTCGACAGACCACCGAATACGCAACCGCCGAGGCCGACCATGATGATTGGAAACACCGCGCGGGAACTGAGCACCTGAGCAGTCGCCTGCCAGCTGATTTTTGCCGCTGACGCGGCTTGTGTACTTTTCAGGCGGGCACCGAGACGCCAGAACAACAGCACGCCGATCAGGCTCGCCACCGCCGCCAGATAGAACGCCGACGTCACCGGCAAACCCAGCGCACTGGCGGCGCGCCCGAGCAACGGGCCGCTGCCGATCCCGGTCATCATGCTGCCGGACAGCAGCGCAAAGTATTTCGCCCGCTGTGCCGGGCTCACCAGACTGGCGACGATGATCGGCCCCAGCGTATAGAAAACGCCCCAGCCCAATCCAAGCAGCAAACCGAAAAACAGCAACAGATGGCCGAAGCCCGGCGTCATCGCAAACCCCAGGCTCGCCGCCACCAGCAACAGCCCGAACAGCGCAATCGAACGCGCCGCGCCCAGCCAGTCGGACAGGTGCCCGGACACCAGAACCGCAACGAAGGTGCTGAGCATCGCCGCGCTGATCACGCTGCCGGCATCGTGCTCATTACCGCCGCGAGAACCGATCAGCAGCGAGAGCAAAAACGTCGCGCCATAAGACAGCGACAACAGATAACTGGCGAGGCAGAACAGGCCGAACAGTTTGCCCGGGACCTGGGGTGTTGCTTGAGGCATGACGCGGTTCCTTGACCGGAAAAATTGAGCGTCATCTATCTAACACGTCAGGCCTGTGGTTTAGGTCTGAGCTTGGCGAACTCAGGATCGTGATTGACCGGAGTAATGCCTTCAGGCGACGCCGATCTCTTCCTTGAATTGCTCCATGAAACCCTTCAGGCGTTGATGACGGATTTGTGCCAGACGTTGACCGGCAGCGGTCTGGAAACCGTCGGCAAGGTGCAGCAGTTTGGTCTGGAAATGATCGAGGCAGAATCGCTTGTCGTTGTAGTCCCTTTCCCGGGCTTCGGGATCGTATGGGTCGTACAACGCGCTGCCCATGCGTCCGGCAGTGTAGAAAGTGCGGGCGACACCGAGCATGCCGAGGGAGTCGAGACGGTCGGCGTCCTGCATCAGCCGTGCTTCGAGGGTCGTCGGTGTGATGTTGGCGGAAAAGCTGTGGGCTTCGATGGCGTGGATGACGGCGCTGACTTTTTCTTCTGGCCAGTTCAGGTTTGCCAGCACCGTTGATGCTTTTTTCGCTGCCAGGCGCGATGCCTGTGAACGCAGGGGCGAGTTCTTTTCCACGGCCACGCAATCATGCAACAGCACAGCCGCCAGCAGCACCTCAAGGTCGCCACCTTCCTCGGCCTGCAAGGTACGCGCGTTGTGCCAGACCCGCTGCAAGTGAGACAGGTCGTGAGCGCCATCCTCTGACGGTTCCAGTGTGTGGGGGAGAATTTCGGCGGCGAGTGAGGCCAGTGGTTCGAATGCGTTCATGAATATCCTTCAGAGTGACCGGCCGCACTAGCCTAATCCGTGGATTGCCATGTGACGAGCGCCGCGCGCCGCCTTAGTATGGCGTTTTCCTTTTCCCGACAAGGCCCGTCCATGACGATCGAAATCCGCCCGGCGACCCCCAGCGATGCTCCGCAAATCCTCGCGTTCATCACTGAACTTGCCGACTTCGAAAAGGCCCGTCACGAAGTCATCGCCAGCGTCGCCGACATCGAGCGCAGCCTGTTCAGCGAAGGCGCCACCGCCCACGGCCTGATCTGCCTGCGCGACGGTTTGCCGATCGGTTTCGCGGTGTTCTTCTTCAGTTATTCGACCTGGCTGGGCAGTAACTGCCTGTACCTCGAAGACCTCTACATCACCCCCGAGCAACGGGGCGGCGGCGCCGGCAAAACCCTGCTGCGCCACCTCGCGAAAATCGCCTGCGCCAACGACTGCGGCCGCTTCGAATGGAGCGTGCTGGACTGGAATACCCCGGCTATCGAGTTCTACAAATCCCTTGGTGCCCAGCCGCAGGAAGAGTGGGTGAGGTATCGCATGGATGGCAAGGTATTGCGCGAGTTTGCCGAGGGCTGAACAAATAGTGGCAATCTGACTGCTGATTCGATTGTCCAAACCGCTCTAGTCCGGCATTCTACGCGCCATTTTTGCGCGCTCACGGACGACACCTGCAATGCCTCTGGCACTCTTTCTCCACGCCCGTGGAGTCTTCGCTGCGTCAACGAGTGACCGGCGATGAGCGGACTACGGGCGTCGATCCGCCTGTACGGCCTGGTCAAAAACCTCGGCTCAAGCGACAACCCGAACCGCCAGCCGGTGGACATCCTCTGCACGGTGAATCGCATGGGCGGCAAAGCCATCCGTGCGTTTGTCTCGCGGCTCGATGCTGAGCTGATGGTGCGTAGCGCGGGTTATGACGACTACCGCGTGATACCGCTGCGTACCTTCGATCCGAACGGATTCATCAATGCGCATCAAGGCTGGCTGACCCTGCACGTGTGCTGCGGTTTTGTCGCGCCTGCTGGGCAATCGATTTTCCACCAAGGCGTGCTGTCGCCGATGGGCTGGTATGTCTACTCGGAAACGGGTCGCTGGACGACCGAGCGCTATCTGGATTTCGGCCCGCAAATGGCCGAGCTGCTGCAAACCACCTACGACCAGCATCGACTGACCGGCTACAACACCTGGCTCAACCAACTCGACGACACCACAACTGCCGAGTTGAACTGGTTTGCCGACGAAGCCTGGCAACAACTGCAAACCCTCACACCCCCGAACAGCGGCGAGCATTGTCACGCGCTGTTTGATTCCGTCGACAACCGCTGGCGCTTCGCCGCGACCGACATCGACCTCTATCAGCCTCATCCGGAACCTCTGAAGCAAGGAGCTTTGAATTGAGTGGTAAACCCGCTGCACGCGTCACCGACCCGACCGCCTGCCCACTGCCTGGCCACGGCAACAACCCGATCGTCTCCGGTTCACCGGACGTGTTCTTCGACGGACTCCCCGCTGCGCGCATGACCGATAAATCGGCGTGCGGCAGCCCGATTACCGGCGGTGTTTCCGCCACGGTCTTCATCAACGGCCTGAACGCCGCGATGCTCGACAGCACCGGAGGGCACGGCAATGTTGTAGTCGGTGGATCGGGGACGGTGATTATTGGACAGAGCGGCGGAGGGGCGGCGTTTAGCGGGTTGTTGCCGATGCCGGTGCATTTCAATGATCGGATGCAGGTGATCAACGAAATTACTGGTGAACCCATGCCAAATCACCCTTACGCGATTCAACGCGCTGATGGGAGTGTGGAGCTCGGCGTAACGAATGAAGCGGGCTTCACCCATACGGTGAGTTCGCATTTGCCTGAGTCGATCAAACTGTTCGTGGAGTAGAAAAAAGTGACCGCTGAAAATCCTGCTCTGAAAGGTTGTCAAAGACTGGTTGTGACCCATGACTTAACCTGCAAAACGGACGGAACAGTCAAGCAGGCTACGATCACGCCTAAAAAAATTGTTCTGTTTTTTGTGGGCGGTGCGGGCGATAAAGAAAGCTACTACGGAACCGGGCCTAACAATAACGTTGCCGACGTTATGAAAGTTTTCATCAGAGATATGGAAGCAGAGGGTATCTGTTCTGACTACTATAATGCTTACCATGTTGGATATAACTATTTTGTTAGTGATGAGGGCTTGAAAAAGAATGTGCTGGATAAAATTGCTGATGTAACTACGCCTGTTTATATCATTGGTCATAGCCTGGGAGGGTGGAATGGTGCTCACCTGTCAGCTGTATTGACCGATAGGGGCTATCGAATTCCATGTCTGGTTACGCTTGATCCGGTTGGCGAAGGCAAAATAGTGTGGGGAGTATCCAACATTTACCGCCAGGAACCGAGACCGAAGGCGGAATATTGGGTTAACGTCAGGGCCGATGCCAAGGACTGGAACTTTTCCGATCTCGTAGCCGATTTCGGAGAACAATGGGATATGAAGACCGGGCCCAATATGAACGGACGAGTGGATGTGAATCACGCCGATGCCTGGATTATCTACACATCAGTTCTGCAAAGTGGAATCTCGGCCCGAGACGCTTTGATGCAGGTTGTTGTCACTCATTTTAAAGGACGGAAATGTGCGTAATATAATTTTATGCGTAGCACTCTTGCTCTGCTCTTCGTGTGCGATGAATCATGGCAAGCCCATTGCTCGTTTACAATATATCGGTGTTGAGCGTTATTTGGATAGAGGTATTTACCAGGTGCGTTTCTCGTCTGATGTTGATGTTGTCAGTCTTTTTAAGTCAAAAATAAGCCAAACGCTGTTGTGTTCTTTTGATAGCGATTTTGATTTTTCGGCACCTCACTCCGCGGGTATATATGGAGAGGGTTTTATCGAGCCTGAAATGTCAAGTGTTGGGCCGGTTTTCAGGGCGGATGTATTATTTTTAGAAAGAAAAAATGATACCAGTGAAAAAGTCATTGAAGGTGAGGCGTTAAAGCCTTTATTGGTGGGCAGAGAGTCTCTGGTTTGTAGGGTCAGAATAAATTCCTACTCTTATAAAATATATTTGTCGGAAGACATGAAAGTCCCAACGGCAGATCTGTTGAGAGAAGTAGAGAAGTTTTAAACGGAATGCGATAGGTACGGACGGGTGGTGCTCGCTGCTCAGTTCGCTGTCCGAGTCTTTCCAGAGTACTTTGTCCCAAAATATGGGATGTGAAATTACATATTGAGATTTTACGCCTGAGAGGTCTATAGTCCAGCTCACTCACTGCCAATAACAAAACAGGTGAAGCGATGCTGGCGCAATTGATCGCGCTCGATTGGGGGACGACCTCCCTACGTGCTTACAAACTCGCGGCGGGCGGGCAGGTGCTGGCGCAGCGGTCGCTGTCGTTCGGGATCATGCAGTTGCCGAAGACGCCGCGGGTCATCAACGGTCGTGAATGCGCCGAGGGTTTTGAGCTGGCGTTCGACGAGGCCTGCGGTGACTGGCTCGATGCGCAGCCCGACTTGCCGGTGATTGCCTGCGGCATGGTCGGCAGCGCCCAGGGCTGGCGCGAAGCGTCCTACCGCGATACGCCGGCCAACGTCGCCGATCTCGGAAAATCCCTGCAAACCGTTCGCAGCCTTCGCGGTGTCGATGTGCATATCGTGCCGGGTGTGATTCAGCGCTCAGAGCTGCCGAACGTGATGCGCGGCGAAGAAACCCAGGTCCTCGGCGTCCTGCAGAATCTGCCGGACGAGGCGGGCAATGATCTGTTGATCGGCCTGCCGGGCAGTCATTCGAAATGGGTGGAAGTGGCCGGCGGCTGCATCACCCGTTTCGACACCTTCATGACCGGCGAAGTGTTCGCCGTGCTCAGCGAACACAGCATTCTCGGCCGTACCCAACAGCACAGCGCGATGTTCGACGCCGAGGCATTTGATCGCGGCATGCAGGTGGCGCTGTCGGCGGAGGGCGAGATCGGCGTGCTGTCGACCTTGTTCAGCGCCCGCAGCCTGGGCCTGACCGGTGAACTCAGCCCCACCGCACAACCGGACTATCTGTCCGGCCTGCTGATCGGCCACGAACTGACAGCGCTGGCCACCGTGCAACGGCGCCGGTGCAACGGCAGACATCTTCCTTCGATCATCCTCATCGGCAACGCGCAGTTGTGCGCCCGTTACAGCCGTGCCCTCGACGCCTGCGGTTTCACTCGGGTGACGCTGGCCGAGCAGGCCACCGAGCGTGGCCTGTGGCAACTGGCGCTTGCCGCCGGACTGATCGATTCCTCATCCCGTTAACCCTGACTGGAGGCCTGACATGCTCAAGCAAGCACTGGCGCAAAACGGTCTGATCGCGATCCTGCGCGGCCTGCATCCGCAGGAAGCCGCGGCTGTCGGAGAAGTCCTGTATGCGGCCGGATTTCGCGTCATCGAAGTACCGCTCAATTCCCCCGCGCCGTACGAAAGCATTCGCATCCTGCGCAAGACCTTGCCCGCCGATTGCCTGATCGGTGCCGGCACGGTGCTGACCCCGGAACAGGTGGAGTTGGTGAAGGAGGCCGGCGGCCAGGTGATCGTCATGCCCCACAGCGATGCCAAGGTGTTGCGGGCGGCGAAAGCGGCGGGGCTGTATCTGTCGCCGGGCGTTGCCACACCGACCGAAGCCTTTGCGGCGCTGGAGGAGGGCGCGGACATTCTCAAGATGTTCCCGGCCGAACAAATGGGGCCGGCAGTGGTGAAAGCGTGGCTGGCGGTGCTGCCGGTCGGGACGATCCTGGCGCCGGTCGGCGGCATTGCCCCGGACAACATGCAGGCGTTCATCGACGCTGGCGTCAAAGGCTTCGGCCTCGGTTCCGGACTGTTCAAGCCGGGCATGACGACTGAGCAAGTGGCGGCCAACGCCAAGGCCTACGTGGCGGCCTGGAAGGCCCTTCGCTAAGACTTTTCCGGCGCTGCGTGCGCTGCATCTAACAAGAGAGACAAGCAGATGAAAATCACCAAACTGACCACCTTCATCGTCCCGCCGCGCTGGTGCTTCCTCAAGGTCGAAACCGACGAGGGCGTGACCGGTTGGGGCGAGCCTGTGGTCGAAGGCCGGGCCCACACCGTCGCCGCTGCGGTCGAGGAATTATCCGACTACCTGATCGGCAAAGACCCACGCAACATTGAAGACATCTGGACTGTGCTGTATCGCGGCGGCTTCTACCGTGGCGGCGCGATCCACATGAGCGCACTCGCCGGCATCGACCAGGCGCTTTGGGACATCAAGGGCAAGGCGCTGGGCGTGTCGGTCAGCGATCTGCTCGGTGGTCAGGTGCGGGACAAGATCCGCGTGTATTCGTGGATCGGCGGCGACCGCCCGGCGGACACCGCGCGGGCCGCGAAAGAGGCGGTGAGCCGTGGTTTCACTGCGGTGAAAATGAACGGCACCGAAGAGCTGCAATTTCTCGATACCTTCGAAAAAGTTGACCTCGCACTGGCCAACGTCGCCGCCGTGCGTGATGCGGTGGGGCCGAACGTCGGCATCGGCGTCGACTTCCATGGCCGGGTGCACAAGCCCATGGCCAAGGTGCTGATGAAGGAACTCGACCCCTACAAACTGATGTTCATCGAAGAGCCGGTGCTCAGCGAAAACTACGAAGCGCTTAAAGAACTGGCACCACTGACCAGCACCCCGATTGCCCTCGGCGAGCGCCTGTTTTCGCGGTGGGATTTTAAACGGGTGTTGAGCGAGGGTTACGTCGACATCATCCAGCCGGATGCCTCCCACGCGGGCGGCATCACGGAGACCCGCAAGATCGCCAACATGGCCGAAGCCTACGACGTGGCGCTGGCGTTGCATTGTCCGCTGGGGCCGATTGCGCTGGCAGCGTGTCTGCAACTGGACGCCGCTTGTTACAACGCGTTTATCCAGGAGCAGAGCCTGGGCATCCATTACAACGAGAGCAATGACCTGCTCGATTATGTGAAGGATCCTCGGGTGTTCGATTACGACAAAGGCTTCGTGAAGATCCCGAATGGCCCGGGGCTGGGGATCGAGATCAACGAGGAATACGTGATCGAACGCGCGGCGGTCGGCCACCGTTGGCGCAACCCGATCTGGCGTCATGCCGATGGCAGTTTTGCCGAGTGGTGAGTCTTTTCTGACCTAACACCAAACCTGTGGGAGCGAGCTTGCTCGCGAAGAGGGCGGCGCATTCGAAACCGATGCCGCCTGATAGACCGCTTCGCGAGCAAGCTCGCTCCCACAGGTTGATCTCCAGGGAGCGGAGATCTGCATACCTTCCGACCTCAATAAACATAAGAAGAGGCGCATCCCATGCAACCGCAAACCCTCACCGGGCAAGCGACGTTAGTCACGCCCAGCCGCAAGCGATTTTTTATCATGGTGTTGCTGTTCATCACCGTGGTGATCAACTACCTCGACCGCAGCAACCTGTCGATTGCCGCCCCGGCGCTCACCAGTGAGTTGGGCATCGATCCAGTGCACGTCGGGCTGATCTTTTCCGCGTTCGGCTGGACCTATGCGGCCATGCAGATTCCCGGAGGCTGGCTGGTGGATCGGGTGCCGCCGCGCATCCTTTACAGCGTCGCGCTGCTGTTGTGGTCGCTGGCCACGGTGATGCTCGGATTCGCCGCGAGTTTCATCGCGCTGTTCGTGCTGCGCATGGCGGTCGGTGCGCTGGAAGCGCCGGCGTATCCGATCAACAGCCGCGTGGTGACGACCTGGTTTCCCGAGCGCGAGCGTGCCACGGCCATCGGTTTCTACACCTCCGGGCAGTTTGTCGGGCTGGCGTTCCTGACGCCGGTGCTGGCGTGGCTGCAACATGAATTTGGCTGGCACATGGTGTTTGTCGTGACCGGTGCGGTTGGCATCGTCTGGGCGGCGATCTGGTACGCGGTGTATCGCGAGCCGCGTGATTTCAAAGGCGCCAACGAAGGCGAAATCGACTTGATCCGCGAGGGCGGAGGGTTGGTGGACATCGCCGCCGAAACCGCAAAAGTGAAGGCGAAATTCAGCTGGACCGATCTCGGCATCGTCCTCAGCAAACGCAAGTTGTGGGGGATTTACCTTGGTCAGTTCTGCCTGAACTCGACGCTGTGGTTTTTCCTGACATGGTTCCCGACCTACCTGGTGAAGTATCGCGGCATGGACTTCATCAAGTCCGGCCTGCTGGCGTCGCTGCCGTTTCTCGCCGCGTTCATCGGCGTGCTGTGCTCGGGGTTCTTTTCCGACTTCCTGATTCGCCGTGGTTGCACCGTCGGGTTTGCGCGCAAGTTGCCGATCATTGGCGGGCTGTTGATTTCCACCTCGATCATCGGTGCCAACTTCGTAGAGTCGACACCGCTGGTGATTGCCTTCCTGGCGTTGGCGTTTTTCGGCAACGGGCTGGCGTCGATCACCTGGTCGCTGGTGTCGACACTGGCGCCGGCGCGGTTGCTGGGCTTGACCGGTGGGGTGTTCAATTTCATCGGCAACCTGTCGGCGATCGCCACACCGATTGTCATCGGCTTCCTGGCCAGCGGCGATTCGTTCGCTCCGGCGATCACCTACATCGCGGTTCTGGCATTGATCGGTGCTTTGTCCTACGTGCTGCTGGTGGGCAAGGTCGAGCGCATCGAGTTGTAGTCGTCCCTGTCGGGCGACCATAATGCCGCCCGTTCCCTCGCTCAACGCTAAAGGCTGGATATGCAGGAAGACGCCCCGAAAAACGCCAAGGACGCCGCACCGACCGGCACCCAGACCCTGCTTCGCGGGTTGGGTGTGGTGCAGGCCGTCGCCAGTGGCGCCCGCGATCTCAAAGAGATTGCCCGCCTGATCGGTACCACCCGCAGCACCACTCATCGTCTGGCCAGTTGTCTGGTGGACGAGCGTTACCTGCGCGTCGTACCGCAAGTCGGTTATCTGCTGGGGCCGAAACTGATCGAACTGGGTTTCCAGGCGCGTGAAGAGTTACCGCTGGTGACCCTGGCCGGGCCGTATCTGGACGAGTTGTCGGCGCTGACCGGCGACACCGTTCACTTGGGCATCCGTGAAGGCGACGAGGTGTTGTATTTGCTGAAGAACCCGGGACGCAACGGCCCGGAAATGCGCTCGCGGGTCGGCCATCGCATGCCGTTGGCGCGCACCGGGATCGGCAAGGCCTTGATGCTGGATGACGCGCCTCAGGACTGGCAGCGTCTGTACGACATCAGCCTGCCGGCGGGTGGGAAAAGTCAGTTCTGGCCGCAACATCCCCAGCAGTCGTGGGAGCAGCTGGAGCAGCGGATGATCGAATACGTGGCCGGCGGCTACGCGTTCGATCTGGAAGACAACGAACCGTCGATCCGCTGCGTGGCGGCGCCGATTCGCGACGCGAGCAAGCGCATCGTCGCGGCGATCAGCATCGCCAGCACCGTGCCGTACATGCCGCTGGAGAAAATGGCCGAGCTGATTCCCCTGATCAAAGGGGTCACGGCCCGGCTCTCGGCGGAACTTGGTTTAAAAGTGCAGGCTTGAAGGTTTAAAGCTTCAAGGTCGCCATGTCGATCACGAATCGGTACTTCACATCACCGGCGATCATGCGGGCATAGGCCTCATTGATCTGGCGGATGTCGAGCATTTCGATGTCGCAGCTGATGTTGTGCTCGGCGCAGAAATCCAGCACTTCCTGGGTTTCGGCGACGCCACCGATCAACGAGCCGGCCAATACGCGACGACCCAGCACCAGTTTGGCGGCGTGGACCGGCGGATCGATCGGTTCGATCAGGCCCACCAGAATGTGCACGCCATCGAAGCGCAGGGTGTCGAGGTACGGGTTCAGATCGTGCTGCACCGGAATGGTGTCGAGCAGGAAGTCGAAACGACCGGCTGCGGCTTTCATCTGCTCTTCGTCGGTGGAGACGATCACATGATCGGCGCCCTGACGACGACCTTCCTCGGCCTTGCTCGCTGAACGGGTAAACAGCGTCACTTCGGCGCCCATGGCCTTGGCGAACTTGATGCCCATGTGGCCGAGGCCGCCCATGCCGAGAATCCCGACCTTGTCGCCGGCCTTCACGCCGTAATGCTTGAGTGGCGAGTAGGTGGTGATGCCGGCGCAGAGAATCGGTGCGGCAGCCGCCAGATCCAGTTTCTCGGGGATGCGCACCACGAAGTGTTCGCTGACCACGATGCTGTCCGAATAACCGCCCATGGTGTTGCTGCCGTCGACCCGGTCGGGAGTGGCATAGGTCATGGTCGGGCCTTCGAGGCAGTATTGCTCGAGGTTCGACTGGCAGGCTTCGCAGGTGCGGCAGGAGTCGACCATGCAGCCGACACCGACCAGATCGCCGACCTTGTGTTTGGTGACGTTCGCACCGACAGCGGTGACTTTTCCGACGATCTCGTGGCCGGGCATCAACGGGTAAACGGCGATGCCCCATTCGTTGCGCGCCTGATGGATGTCGGAGTGGCAGACGCCGCAGTACAGGATGTCGATGGCGACGTCGTCGGCACGGGGGCTGCGGCGTTCGAACTTCATCGGGGCGAGGGGGGTGGTGGCCGTTTGAGCGGCATAGCCGATGGCGGTGTACATGTGAAACCTCGCAAAAGCAGTGACAAGTGAGGCGGCGCATTCTGGGCGCCGTCCGGTTGTCCGGCCATGGCGATTCCTCCGGGTGTCATGCCTAATCCTCCGGCATGCGGGGTCGATCGGTCGCATTGGCAAAAGGATCTGCGATGATGCTTTTATCCCTTTTTCCGTGATTTTTTCTGAAGAGCCACCCGATGCAATTGACCCGTCACCTTGATGCCAACGCCACCCTGGTTTCGCTGATCGAACCGCTGGCGCTGCGCGATGGTTACAGCCAGACCGGGCTGCCGGGCGTGCAGGTGTTGCGTGCCAGTTGCGACGTCGCCCGTGGCCCGCACATTTATGAGCCGAGCCTGATGATCATCGCCCAGGGCAGCAAGCTCGCGTATCTCGGCCCTCGCACCATGGAATACGGCGCCGGGCATTACCTGATCCAGGCCTTGCCGGTGCCGTTCGAGTGCGAAACCTATGCGTTGCCGGACGCGCCGTTGCTCGGTGTGTCGGTGGCGATCGACCGGGTGCTGCTCGGTGAACTGGTACTGGCCATGGGGCTGGCGCCGGGGCGGCATATTCCGGCGCAGACACCGGAGTCGATGACCTCGGTGGTGCTCGACGATGACATGCGCGGCTGCGTCGAGCGCTTGCTGCGCTGTCTGCACGATCCGCTGGAGTGCCAGATTCTCGGGCCGGCGCGGGTGCGGGAATTGTTGTTCGTGGCGTTGCGCGGGCCTCAGGCCGATGTGCTGCGGGCACTGGTCGAGCAGCAAGGGCAGTTTGCCCGGGTCGCGGCATCGATCAGTCATCTGCATGCGCATTACACCGAGCCGTTGAATGTCGAGACACTGGCCGGTTGCGCGAACATGAGCGTTTCGACCTTTCACGAACACTTCAAACGCAGCACGTTGCTCTCGCCGGTTCAGTATCTGAAGCGTTTGCGTTTGTTGAAGGCTCAGACGTTGTTGATCGCAGAAGGGCTGGGTGTCGCGCAGGTGGCGCATCGGGTGGGGTATCAGAGCACGTCGCAGTTCAGTCGCGAGTACAAACGCTATTTCGAACGCAGCCCGGGGGATGAGCGCGCAGCGTGATCCTGTACAAATCACGGGCAACAAAAAGGCCCCCATACAGGGAGCCTTGATGTTCAGCGGGTCGACTTACATATTCGGATAGGTCGGACCGCCGGCGCCTTCCGGCGTCACCCAGGTGATGTTCTGCGAAGGGTCCTTGATGTCACAGGTCTTGCAGTGCACGCAGTTCTGGGCGTTGATCTGGAAGCGCTTCTCGCCGTCTTCCTTGGTGATCACTTCATACACGCCGGCCGGGCAGTAGCGCTGCGCCGGTTCGTCGTACATCGGCAGGTTGCGGCTCAACGGGATAGTCGGGTCGGTCAGCTTCAGGTGGCACGGCTGTTCTTCTTCATGGTTGGTACCGGAGATGAACACCGAGCTCAGCTTGTCGAAGCTGATCTTGCCGTCGGGTTTCGGGTAGTCGATCTTCTTGCAGTCGGCCGCGAGCTTGAGGCAGGCGTAGTCCGGCTTGGTGTCGTGCAGGGTGAACGGCAGTTTGCCGCCGAAGATGTTCTGGTCCAGCCAGTTGAAACCGCCGCCGACGATGGCGCCGAACTTGTGGATCGCCGGGCCGAAGTTGCGGCTGGCGAACAGTTCTTCGTAGAGCCAGCTCTTCTTGAAGGCGTCGACGTAGGTGGTCAACTCTTCGGTGCCGTCCTTTTCAGCGAACAGCGCGTCGGCCACGGATTCAGCGGCGAGCATGCCGGACTTCATCGCGGTGTGGCTGCCCTTGATCTTGGCGAAGTTCAGGGTGCCGAGGTCGCAACCGATCAGCGCGCCGCCCTTGAACACCATTTTCGGCAGCGAGTTCAGGCCGCCTTTGCAGATCGCACGTGCGCCGTAGCTGATGCGCTTGCCGCCTTCCAGGTACTGCTTGAGCACCGGGTGATGCTTGAGGCGCTGGAATTCGTCGAACGGCGACAGGTAGGTGTTGCTGTAGGACAGATCGACGATCAGGCCGACTACAACCTGGTTGTTTTCCAGGTGATAGAGGAACGAGCCGCCGGTGTTCTCGGTGCCCATGATGTCCATCGGCCAACCGGCGGTGTGAACCACCAGGCCTGGCTGGTGCTTGGCCGGGTCGATTTCCCAGATTTCTTTCAGGCCGATGCCGTAGTGCTGGGCGTCGGCATCGCTGTCGAGGTTATAGCGCTTGATCAGTTGCTTGCCGATGTGGCCACGGCAGCCCTCGGCGAACAGCGTGTATTTGCCACGCAGTTCCATGCCCGGGGTGTACAGGCCTTCTTTCGGATGGCCTTCGCGGTCGACACCGAGGTCGCCGGTGATGATCCCGCGTACCACGCCGTTTTCATCGATCAGCGCTTCCTGAGCGGCGAAGCCCGGGTAGATTTCCACACCCAGGTTTTCGGCCTGCTGAGCGAGCCAGCGGCACAGGTTGCCGAGGGAGATAATGTAGTTGCCTTCGTTGTGCATGGTCTTGGGCACAAAGAAGTCAGGGATTTTCTGCGCGCTTTCGGCGTTTTTCAGCACGAAAATGTCATCGCGGGTGACGGGCGTGTTCAGCGGGGCGCCGAGTTCTTTCCAGTCCGGGAACAGTTCGTTCAGGGCCCGTGGTTCGAATACGGCACCGGACAGGATGTGCGCGCCGACTTCGGAGCCTTTTTCGACCACGCAGACGCTGATTTCCTTACCGGCTTCGGCGGCCTTCTGCTTCAGACGGCAGGCGGCGGACAGGCCAGCGGGGCCGGCACCGACGATGACCACGTCGAATTCCATGTATTCGCGTTCCACAGGCTATCTCCTACTCAAGGCTCAACAGTTTTTTTTCTAATTTGGAGGTTCGGTGTCGTATCCGTTATTGCCTTTACGTTAACGTCAAGGCTAATAATGGGCAAACCACCTTTCTCTCTAGGCGGCGCATTATATCTACACCACTCTTAGCGTCCAATACAAACGTTTGTTTGAATCGGCTCCAGCCCAGAGAAATCAAAGAAGCGCGGCTTATGACAGGGCATTTTGGCGTATTGACCAGAATGGGCGTTCCGGTCAAGATACGGGCGGTTTTGCGCTCGCCGTAGGCTGAATGGTGGTTTCAAGAGCACCTCTAAAGACAGGGCGAAGGCGGTATCCGGTGATGCGCAGCGCAGGTTCGGCGCGCAGTTTACACACCGCGAAGCGGCATGACTCGTCGGTCACGACTGACGAACGGTCATCCGACTCAGCCGGCGTTTTTGGAGGTGCCCTTGTGCCCGATGAGCATCAACCGCCAGGTTCGCCTAGGCGACTTTCTTTTCACCGGAGAGTAACGAGGAATCCATGAAGGTTCTTGTAGCTGTCAAACGCGTTGTGGATTACAACGTCAAGGTTCGCGTCAAGGCGGACAATTCCGGCGTAGACCTCGCCAACGTCAAGATGTCGATGAACCCGTTCTGCGAAATCGCAGTGGAAGAAGCCGTACGCCTGAAAGAAAAAGGCGTTGCGACTGAAATTGTCGTCGTCTCCATCGGCCCGTCCACCGCTCAGGAACAGCTGCGTACCGCACTGGCTCTGGGTGCCGACCGCGCCATCCTCGTCGAATCCGCTGAAGACCTGACTTCCCTGGCCGTGGCCAAGCTGCTCAAGGCCGTGGTCGACAAGGAACAGCCTCAGTTGGTGATCCTGGGCAAACAGGCCATCGACAGCGACAACAACCAGACCGGCCAGATGCTCGCAGCACTGAGCGGCTACGGTCAGGGCACTTTCGCCTCGAAAGTCGAAGTCTCCGGCGACAGCGTTGCCGTGACCCGCGAAATCGACGGCGGCGCGCAGACCGTTTCCCTGAAACTGCCAGCGATCGTCACCACCGACCTGCGTTTGAACGAGCCGCGCTACGCGTCCCTGCCAAACATCATGAAAGCCAAGAAAAAGCCTCTCGAGACGCTGACTCCGGACGCTTTGGGCGTTTCCACCGCCTCCACCAACAAGACCCTGAAAGTCGAAGCGCCAGCTGCACGCAGCGCAGGCATCAAGGTCAAGTCGGTGGCTGAACTGGTCGAGAAACTGAAAAACGAAGCGAAGGTAATCTAATCATGACTATCTTGGTAATCGCCGAACACGACAACAAGGTGCTGGCCCCGGCCACCCTGAACACCGTTGCTGCCGCTGCCAAAATCGGTGGCGACATCCACGTTCTGGTTGCAGGCCAGGGCGCTGGCGCCGTGGCTGAAGCCGCTGCGAAAATCGCTGGCGTGAGCAAAGTCCTGAACGCCGACAATGCTGCCTACGCGCACCAGCTGCCGGAAAACGTTGCTCCGCTGGTAGCCGAACTGGGCAAGGGTTACAGCCACATCCTGGCTGCCGCCACTTCCAACGGCAAAAACATCCTGCCGCGCGTTGCCGCCCAGCTGGACGTTGACCAGATCTCCGAGATCATCTCGGTCGAAAGCGCTGACACTTTCAAGCGCCCGATCTACGCCGGTAACGCCATCGCTACCGTGCAATCGACCGCTGCAATCAAAGTGATCACCGTGCGTGCCACCGGTTTCGACCCGGTTGCTGCTGAAGGTGGTTCGGCTGCCGTTGAATCGGTTGCCGCTGCTCACAACGCCGGCACTTCCAGCTTCGTCAGCGAAGAGCTTGCGAAATCCGATCGTCCTGAGCTGACCGCTGCCAAGATCGTCGTTTCCGGCGGCCGCGGCATGCAGAACGGTGACAACTTCAAACACCTGTACGCCCTGGCCGACAAGCTGGGCGCTGCCGTGGGTGCTTCCCGCGCCGCGGTCGACGCAGGTTTCGTACCGAACGACATGCAGGTCGGTCAGACCGGCAAGATCGTTGCCCCTCAGCTGTACATCGCCGTCGGTATCTCCGGCGCGATCCAGCACCTGGCCGGCATGAAAGACTCCAAAGTGATCGTAGCGATCAACAAGGACGAAGAAGCGCCGATCTTCCAGGTGGCCGATTACGGCCTGGTGGCGGATCTGTTCGAAGCCGTACCTGAGCTGGAGAAGCTGGTCTAATCCGGCGGCTTCACTTATAAAGAGCCCGGCCTGTTGGTCGGGCTTTTTTTTGTCTCGGATTTGAGTGGGAGCGTTTCGCCATGGATCTGCATCGCCGGTTGGGCTTCTCGTTATTGCTGTGTTTCAGCCTGTTGCCGGGGTTGTCCGTGGCAGCGGGCAAATGCGAACGACTGGTCGTCACCGGCAGCCCGGATGCACCGCCGTATCTCTGGCAGGATCCGCAGAATCCAAAACAGTTGATCGGTGCCAGTGCCGATTTGTTGCAGCAAGTGGCGAAGGACCTGGGCATCAAGGTCGAACTGCTGTATGCCGGCAAGCGCTCGCAGGCCCTCGATGAAGTGCGCAGCGGGCGCATGGACATGCTGGCCGACGCGCCGCTGGCCTTCAACGAGCTGGAAAACCTCGACTACATCCATCCGCCACTGCTGGAAAACGACTATCTGGTCTGGACACGCAAGGGCTCGACGCTGGTCTACAGCGAAGCGAAGGATCTTCAGGGCCATCAAGGAGGATTGTCGGAAAAGTCTCGAATGACCCAGGCATTCAGTGCTTTCGCCGAGAAGCAATTGACCCTGACCCGTACGGCAAACCTCACTCAGGCCCTGCAGAAACTTCTGCTGGGCGAGGTGGAATATGTACTCGCCGGCCGTTACTCGGGGATGGCGGCCGCGCAGGCATTGGGCATGGTCAATGATCTGCTGGCCTTCGAGCAACCGATTGACCGGCCCGGTCTGTTCCTGGCGCTTTCCCACAACTCGGCCTGCAACGATCCGTGGTTGCGCGGACAGCTGGCCAAAAAGATGACAGAATTGCCCGCGTCCGGCCTGACGGAAGCCGCGCTGCAACGCAACATCGAGCGCTGGAAGGCGCAGCAGCAACAGCCGCCGCAACAACCTGTCAGCGCCCCAAAACAGTAGGGATTCTTAGTGAGTAATCGAGTTCTTTTCACGGCCCTGGCCGTTCTGGCCCTGGCCGGTTGCGCCAGCGATCCGGCACCCAATGAACAAATGCGTTTGACCGAGCAGGCGCTCGAGCAGGCCAAGGCCGTCGGCGCCACCGCCGACGAAGTGCCGGAAATGAAACTGGCAGAAGACAAGTTCAACCGGGCGAAGGGCAGCATGGTCGGCGAATCCTTCAAGAACGCGCGGATGCGTGCCGAACAGGCCGAGCTGGATGCACGTCTGGCCGAAGCCAAGGTGCTGACCCAGAAGAGCGAAGAGCAGCTGAACGTGCTCAACACCCGCATCGTCCGCCTGCGCAAGCAACTGGGGGACGCCCAATGAACCTGACTTCAAAAGCTTTCGGCACTCTGATCCTCGTGGGTTGCGCCAGCCTTTACGGCTGCGCCGGTCAACACAGCGAAACCGCCTTGCAGGAAGCCAGCGCTGACTTCCAGAAGGTCAAGGAAGATTCCAATGTGCTGCGTATTGCGCCAAAAGACGTGATCCGTGCCGGTGAGTCCCTGGCCCGTGCCGATCGCCTGTCCACTTATTGGGGCAGTGGCGCGGACGTGGCGCATTACTCCTATCTGAGCCAGCGTTACAGCCAGATCGCCCGCGAGCACACCAATCTGGTGCTCAACGAAGAGCGCGCGGCGAAGCTGGAGCTTGAGCGTCAACGCCTGCAACTGGCACTGCGCGAGTCCAAACTGTTGAGCGTGCAGCAGCAGGGCAAATGGCTGGAAGAACAGATTGTCGCACTGGCCACCACCCAGACTGACCGTGGCCTGGTGATGACCCTGGGTGACGTGCTGTTCGACACCGGCGAGGCCGAGCTGAAGAATTCGGCCAATCGCGTGGTCCTGAAGATCGTGCAGTTCCTGCAGCTCAATCCGAAACGCGTGGTGCGCATCGAGGGCTATACCGACAGTACTGGCGGCAAGCAGGAAAACCTCAAGCTGTCTCGTGATCGTGCGCAGGCGGTTGCCGACGTGCTGACGGACCTGGGTATCGACGAAAAACGCATTCAGGTCGAAGGTTACGGCGACGAATACCCGGTGGACGCCAACGCTTCCGAGCGTGGGCGGGCACAGAATCGTCGGGTGGAAATCGTGTTCTCAGACGAAAAAGGCCAGCTTGGCGCCGCCCGCTGAGGGTGGCGTTACTGGAAAGCCCGGGCTGTCATGCAGCGCCGGGCTTTTTTACGTCTGTCGATTACCTCACAAAGCAGTACAGATTTATCCGACACTGGACTGTATGGTTGACTAATATGGCAACTGTCCCAGTACACTTCAAAACTGTTCCGGTATTGTTCACACAAAAATAAAACGCCCGTGATATCGAGTGCTGCGTCATGACCAATCTCTTGCTCTACCAACGTATTGCTCAACAACTGGCCGAAGACATCCGCCGTGGCGTCTATCAACCGGGCGAGCGCGTGCCTTCGGTGCGCAAGATGAGTTCGCAGCTCAACGTCAGCCATGCCACGGTGTTGCAGGCTTACGCCAACCTTGAGGATCAGGGGCTGATCCGTGCACGGCCGCAATCCGGTTACTACGTACACCAGACGCCGGCCCTGACCGCACCGACCCCGGATATTGCCCGGGTCGAACGACCTGGCCTGGTCACCCGCGCCAGCATCATTCAGCAAGTGTTGGTCGAATCGCGCCGCGAAGGCGTTTTCCCGCTGGGTGCAGCCGTACCGAGCGTCGATTACTTGCCGGTGCGCGCGCTGCATCAGCAATTGGCCAAGGTCACCCGATTCCATAGCCCCCGTGCCTTCAGCTACATGTTCAGTCCGGGCTTCGAACCGTTGCGCCGACAAGTGGCGATCCGCATGCGCGACGCCGGTGTGGTGGTCGATCCTTCGGAAGTGGTGATCACCCACGGTTGTGTCGATGCGCTGCAGATGTCGTTGCGCGTACTGACCCGTCCGGGCGATCTGATCGCCGCCGAATCACCGACCTATTACGGACTGCTGCAACTGGCCGACCTGCTGGGCCTGAAAGTCATTGAAATCCCCAGCGACCCGGCCACCGGCATGAGTCTGGAAGCCCTGCAACTGGCGGCCAACCAATGGTCGATCAAAGCCCTGGTGCTGACGACCCGGCTGAGCAACCCGCTGGGCGGCACCATGCCCGAGGAGCGGCAAAAACAATTGCTGCGGCTGGCCTCGGACTTCGATATTCAGATCGTCGAAGACGACATCTATGGCGAACTGATGTTCGAGCAAGGTCGCACCAAGGCGCTCAAGGCCTACGATCGGCTGGATCGGGTGATTTACTGTTCGAGTTTCTCCAAGACCCTGTCGCCGGGTGTGCGCGTGGGCTGGATGATTGCCGGCAAGTATCAGCAGGAAATCCAGCGTCTGCAGACCTTCACCACGCATTCGGCCTGCAGCGTCACGCAAATGGCGATCGCCGCCTATCTGGAAAATGGCGGTTATGACCGGCATTTACGGTACATCCGCCAGGAATACCGAAAAAACCTCAGCGCATTCCAGCTGGCGGTGCAGCAGTACTTCCCCGAAGGCACGCAAATGACCCGGCCTACGGGCGGTTTCATTCTGTGGGTGAGCCTGCCGGGGCGGGTCAATACCCAGGAATTGCATGTCCGCGCGTTACAGCAGGGCATCAGCATCGCGCCCGGGTTGATCTTCAGTAATACCGAGCAGTTCAACCACTGTATCCGCCTGAATTGCGGCACACCGTGGAATCGCGAGGCGGAACGGGCGTTGATGACTTTGGGTTTGCTGGCGACTCAACTGTGTCAGGAAACGGCCGGCGGTTTCTGAACAGACTGTGTCGCGCGCTTGTCATGCGGCGTTCAACAGGCGAGCATATGGCCCTCTGCCGTTAGCGTTGTAGGTTCCATGAAAGCGATTTTTCCTGCTGCCTGGGTTTTGCTTGGTCTGTTGATGATCGGTCACGCGCCAGCTGTCATGGCCGCTGCCGTTTCGGAAAAACCGACAGCAGCCTCCACCGTGAAAAAACCGGTGGCCAGCAAGAAAGCCGTTCCTGCGAAAGACAAGCAACAGAAGAAAGCCGCCCCGGCAAAGAAACGTGCGCCGATCGCTTCAAAGTCGAAATCGGCCCGTGAAGTGGCCAAGACACCGTTACCCCCGGCCAAACTGGACCTGAGTCTGCCCAGAGACATGGTTCAGCAGTTGAAACCGGTTGGAAGCGTTCCGCTGCCCAAGCGCGAGGCGATCCTGCCGCAGATGTTCGGCGAGAAGAACAGCGGTTTCCAGCTCAACGGCCGCCTGCTGAGCAACGAAATGCAGTTGCAGCTACGCAATGAGGAACGCCGTGAAGTCGAAGGCGCGGCGCTGGATTTCGAATTCAAGCAGTAAATTCAATCGATCCGTGACCCGCAGACCAGACGCTTTGTCGGAGACTGGTCAGTCACTTTCGTTTCTGCGTAAAAACCCCGGTTCAGGGAATTTAAAACAGCCGTTTAAGCGGTTACCCTGTTCCGCGTCCCTTTAACACATTGCCCGTCGCGAGGAACTCGTCGTCATGAAATGCCGTGAAGGCTGTGGCGCCTGTTGCATTGCCCCCTCCATCAGCTCGCCGATTCCAGGCATGCCCGATGGCAAACCTGCCGGCGAACGTTGCGTTCAGCTCTCGGTCGAAAACCTGTGCAGCATTTTCGGCCGACCGGAACGCCCGGCCGTCTGTTCAGGGTTCAGCGCCGATGTCGAAGTCTGCGGAAGCAGTCAGGAAGAGGCGATCAGACTGCTCGGCTGGTGGGAGCAGATGACGGCGGCGTGATGTGTCAAACGTACGGAACTTCAACAATAAGGAATAAGACTATGGGTTCGCTGCATCGTATCGCTGTGTTGTGTGGTTTGACTGCCGTGCTGGCCACTTCGGCTGCCCAGGCTGAAGACTGGAAAGTCGCCAAGAACGAAGACGGCATCAAGGTCTCCCTGAGCGAAGTGCCGGGTTCGGACTACAAGTCTTATCAGGGCGTGACCTTGATGAAGACTACCGTCGCCAAACTGCGCGCACTGCAGGAAGACGTCTCCGGTGCCTGCGCCTGGATTCACGAGTGCAAGACCCAGAAACTGCTCAAACACGAAGGCGACCAGAGCTGGACCTACACCCAGTTCAACACGCCATGGCCGGTAACCCCGCGCGACTCGATCCTGCACGTCACCACCGTTGAAGGCGCCGATGGCAGCCTGACCCGCAATCTGGAAGGCGTGCCGAAGTACCTGCCGGAAGAAAAAGGCTTCGTGCGTGTCGCTCAGGTCAAAGGCTTCTGGAAGTTCGTGCCAAAAGGCGATCAGGTCGAAGTGACCTATCAGGTTCACACCGAGCCGGGTGGCAGCGTGCCGTCGATGATTGCCAACAAGTTCGTGGTCGACGCACCGTTCAATACCTTGAAAGCCCTGAAAGAGCGCGCCGAGAAGTAAGTATCGCGTGCTCTGCAAACGCCCCGATGAACTCGGGGCGTTTTGTTTTGTAGCGATATTGTGTTTCCGGATATGCGCTGCACGAAATTTTCACAAACGCTTCAAGACAATTCGCCCGCGCCATTTGAATCTGTCCGGGTATGCCGTGCCTTTAATGAAAGAGTCCGGCAGCGGGGCAGTAATCAATGGCAATGCCGCCGGTGATCGTGCAACATTTGCGCACCGCGCAAGCCCCGGGGCCTGGAATGGCCAACAGAGGGCAGGGCGCAGCTGTATTTTTGCAACTTCAACTTCCAATGGGTCCTAAAACGACATGGCAAACCCGGACGCCCTGAATCAGCAGCGATCTTCCAGTCGCCTGCTGCAACCGACCGTCAAATCGCATCTGGCCTACACGCTCTTGTGCGCGCTGGTTATGATGGTGATGTTTTCCGTGCTGCGCCTCGCGCTGCTGGTCTACAACCGCGAGATGATCCTCGACACCCCGGCTTCGACCTTTCTCGAAGCCTTCGCCAACGGCCTGCGCTTCGACTTGCGCCTGGTGGTCTACCTCTGCGTTCCGATGGTGCTGGCACTGTTCAGTGCCCGGGCCATGGCTGCACGCGGGTTCTTCCGCCTGTGGCTGACCGTGACCTCCAGCATCGCGCTGTTCCTCGGCCTGATGGAGATGGACTTCTACCGTGAGTTCCACCAGCGCCTCAACGGCCTGGTGTTCCAGTACGTGAAGGAAGACCCGAAAACCGTGATGAGCATGCTCTGGTACGGTTTCCCGGTGGTGCGCTACCTGCTGGCCTGGGCCGTGGGCACGGTGATCCTGACGCTGGCGTTCAAGGGCGCCGACCGCCTGACCCGTCCGCGTGGCCCGTTCAGCGGCGGCAACGTCGGCACCCGTCAGGTGGCGCCATGGTATGCGCGTCTGGCGGTGTTCGTGGTGTGCCTGCTGATCTGTGTGGTCGCCGTGCGTGGCACCCTGCGTCAGGGCCCGCCACTGCGCTGGGGTGACGTGTACACCACCGAATCGAACTTCGCCAACCAGCTCGGCCTCAATGGCACCCTGTCGCTGATCGCGGCAGCCAAGGACCGCATGGGCGAAGACCGCAACAACATCTGGAAAGCCACGCTGCCGCAGGATCAGGCGCAGAAGGTCGTGCGCGACATGCTGGTGATGCCGGACGACAAACTGGTGGATGCCGACATCGCCGCCGTGCGTCGTGACTACACGCCGCCGGCCGACAAGACCCTGCCGATCAAGAACGTCGTCGTGATCCTGATGGAAAGCATGGCCGGTCACTCGGTGGGCGCCCTGGGCGCGCCGGGCAACATCACGCCGTACCTCGACAAACTGTCGAAGGAAGGCCTACTGTTTGACCGCTTCTTCTCCAACGGTACCCACACCCACCAGGGCATGTTCGCCACCATGGCGTGCTTCCCGAACCTGCCGGGTTTCGAATACCTGATGCAGACCCCGGAAGGCAGCCACAAACTGTCCGGCCTGCCCCAGCTGCTCAGCGCGCGCAAGTATGATGACGTCTACGTCTACAACGGTGACTTCGCCTGGGACAACCAGTCCGGATTCTTCAGCAACCAGGGCATGACCAACTTCGTCGGCCGCAATGACTTCGTCAACCCGGTGTTCTCCGATCCGACATGGGGCGTGTCCGACCAGGACATGTTCGACCGCGGTCTGGTGGAACTGAAGGCACGGGAAAACGGCAAGCCGTTCTACGCGCTGCTGCAGACCCTGTCCAACCACACACCTTACGCCTTGCCGACGCCATTGCCGGTCGAACGCGTGACCGACCGTGGCACGCTCAACGAGCACCTGACCGCCATGCGTTACGCGGACTGGGCACTGGGCCAGTTCTTCGAGAAGGCCCGCAAGGAGCCTTACTTCAAGGAAACCCTGTTCGTCATTGTCGGCGACCACGGTTTTGGTAACGAGCGTCAGATCACCGAAATGGACCTGGGCCGCTTCAACGTGCCGATGCTGATGATCGCACCGGGCATCCAGGAAAAATTCGGTACCCGTGACCACACCGTGGGTACGCAGATCGACATCGTGCCGACCATCATGGGTCGTCTGGGTGGCGAAGTGCGTCATCAGTGCTGGGGTCGTGACCTGCTCAACCTGCCGGCAGGCGACACCGGTTTCGGTGTGATCAAGCCGTCGGGCAGCGAGCAGACCACTGCTATCGTGACCGCTGACCAGATCCTGGTACTGCCGAAAGAGAAGGAAATGGCGCCGAAGATCTACCAGTACCAACTGGGCGCGAATCCTTCGGCTGAAATCATTCCGGATGCACCGCGCACCGCCGAGTTGAAACTCAAGCTCGAAGCGTTCCTGCAGACGGCCACCAAGAGCCTGCTCGACAACACCGCCGGTGTGATTAACGGCAAGCCGGACTGATCATTCCGCGCAATAAAAAAGAGGCCCTTTTCAGGGCCTCTTTTTTTGTCGGTCAAAAGGTCATATGCGGCCGAGCAACAGCAGCACCAACAGTACAACCAGCACTACGCCGATAATGCCCGAAGGACCATAACCCCAACTTCTGGAGTGCGGGAAGACCGGCAGACCACCGATCAGCAACAGGATCAGGATAATGATAAGAATTGTGCCCATGTCGATTTCCTTGTTGATAGTGTCTGAGGAGTCTCGTTGTTCAAGGGCGGCTGGAAGTTGAACTAAATCCAGACGGCTTACAAATTCCGACTGGCGCGCGTGAAAGAAAATTCAATGTTTTTTTAACGTATTTGGTTCACGGTCTTATTTCGTTCGATGCCACGGTTTGCTCTTGCCATTCAGCAATCTGATGGAGCGTGGGTCGCTCCGGATCCTTCGCTACACTCCGCGCATCTTCCCCGGAACAACAAGGCTGTCTGTTATGCAAAATCGCATGATGATCACTGGCGCGGGCTCCGGCCTGGGTCGCGAAATCGCGCTGCGCTGGGCGCGTGAAGGCTGGCAACTGGCCTTGTCCGACGTCAGTGAGCCAGGCCTGCAGGAAACCCTCAAACTGGTTCGCGAGGCCGGTGGCGATGGCTTTATCCAGCGCTGCGACGTGCGCGATTACAGCCAGCTCACCGCGTTCGCCCAGGCCTGCGAAGTGAAGTTCGGTGGCATCGACATCATTGTCAACAACGCGGGTGTGGCCTCCGGCGGATTCTTCAGCGAACTGTCGCTGGAAGACTGGGACTGGCAGATCGCGATCAACCTGATGGGCGTGGTCAAGGGCTGCAAGGCGTTCCTGCTGCTGCTGGAACAGAGCAAGGGCAAGATCATCAACATCGCCTCGATGGCGGCACTGATGCAAGGTCCGGCGATGAGCAACTACAACGTGGCCAAGGCTGGCGTTGTGGCATTGTCCGAAAGTCTGCTGATCGAACTGGCCCAGCAGGAAGTCGGTGTCCATGTGGTTTGCCCGTCGTTTTTCCAGACCAATCTGCTGGACTCGTTCCGTGGTCCGACGCCGGCCATGAAAGCCCAGGTCGGCAAGTTGCTGGAAAGTTCGCCGATCACCGCCGCCGATATTGCCGACTACATCTACAAACAAGTCGCGGCCGGCGAGTTCATGATTCTGCCCCACGAACAAGGCCGCATGGCCTGGGCGATCAAGCAGAAGAACCCGCAGTTGCTGTACAACGAAATGACCGCGATGGCCGAAAAGATGCGCGCCAAGGCCAAGCAGAACAACGGCTGAACTTGCACCGCCAGAGCCCCGTCGTTAGGGTGACCGCCACAGTCACCCTGACGAGTCATCTGCATGCTCAACTACTTGTGGTTTTTCCTCGCCGCGCTGTTTGAAATCGCCGGCTGTTTCGCTTTCTGGATGTGGTTGCGCCAGGGCAAGAGCGCCCTGTGGGTGATCCCGGCGCTGCTCAGCCTGACCTTGTTTGCACTGTTGTTGACGCGTGTTGAAGCGACCTACGCCGGTCGCGCCTATGCCGCTTACGGCGGCATCTACATCATTGCTTCGATTGGCTGGCTGGCGGTGGTCGAGCGCATCCGTCCGCTGGGATCGGACTGGATCGGTGTCGCGTTGTGCGTGATCGGTGCCAGCGTGATTCTGTTCGGGCCACGGTTTTCGGCGACCTGAAGCACCGACTTGAAGGAAACGTCTGAAGGCCAAAGCGCTCGGGCGCGTAGGGTTTGACTGATTTGCCCGCAGCGCATTGTAGGGCGCTCGAAAGCCGCGCATCTTCAAGGCTCGAAAACCTTGAAGGACAACTCCCATGCTTGTACTCAGCCGTGTTGTCGGTGAACTGATTTCCATCGGCGACAACATCACTTTGCGCGTTCTGGCGGTCAACGGCTCCAGCGTGCGATTCGGCGTCGAGGCGCCAAAGCAGGTCAACGTGCACCGCGCCGAAGTCTACGAGCGGATCCAGCGCAAACAGGCCAACGGCAAGGGCCGCTGACCGTTTCAGTCGAACAGGTGCTTGGGCACGTCGTGCTTGAGCATCAACTGGCACTGCTCGCTTTCCGGATCGAAGACGATCAGCGCCTGGCCTTTGGTCAGGGCCTGGCGAACCCGCAATACGCGGGTTTCCAGTGGGGTGTCGTCACCGTTGTCGGTGCCGTCGCGGGTGACGAAATCCTCGATCAGGCGGGTGAGGGTGTCGACTTCGAGCGCGTCGTAGGGAATCAGCATGGGCACCTCGGCTAAATCAATGTCGGGATGCTACGGCGAATGACCGCCGAGGGCCAGACTCAACTGTCCGAGCGTTGCCCCACCAGGCTGTCCACCGAAGGCACCCGAGTGTCGCTTTCCATTTGTGTCTCGTGTTCGATCTGGTGACTGAAGCGATCCAGTGACGCGTTGGCCGGTTGCGCATCGCTGGCGAACACCGGCGGACTCAGGATGTACGCGCCCAGCAGACGACTGAGCGCGGCCAGACTGTCGATGTGCGTGCGTTCGTAGCCGTGGGTCGCATCGCAGCCGAAGGCGAGCAGGGCGGTGCGAATGTCGTGACCGGCGGTGACGGCCGAATGGGCGTCGCTGAAGTAATAGCGGAACAGGTCGCGCCGCACCGGCAACTCGTTTTCGCCCGCCAACCGCAGCAGGTGCCGCGACAAGTGATAGTCGTAAGGCCCGCCGGAATCCTGCATCGCCACACTTACTGCGTGCTCGCTGGAGTGCTGGCCGGGCGCAACCGGCGCGATGTCGATTCCGACGAACTCGCTGACATCCCACGGCAAGGCTGCCGCCGCACCGCTGCCGGTTTCCTCGGTGATGGTGAACAGCGGATGGCAGTCGATCATCAACTCCTGACCGCTGTCGACGATGGCTTTCAGCGCTGCGAGCAGCGCCGCGACCCCGGCCTTGTCGTCCAGATGACGGGCGCTGATATGGCCGCTTTCGGTAAATTCCGGCAGCGGATCGAACGCCACCACATCACCCACGCTGATCCCCAGTGAGTCGCAATCGGCGCGGGTCGCGCAGTAGGCGTCCAGGCGCAGTTCGACGTGATCCCAGCTGATCGGCATCTCGTCCACGGCGGTGTTGAAGGCGTGCCCGGACGCCATCAGCGGCAACACGCTGCCGCGGATCACGCCGTTGTCGGTAAACAGGCTGACGCGGCTGCCTTCGGCGAAACGGCTCGACCAGCAACCGACCGGCGCCAGGGTCAGACGGCCGTTGTCCTTCACCGCGCGCACGGCGGCACCGATGGTGTCCAGGTGCGCCGATACGGCGCGGTCGGGGCTGTTTTTCTTGCCCTTGAGGGTGGCGCGGATCGTGCCGCGTCGGGTCATTTCAAAGGGGATGCCGAGCTCTTCCAGCCGCTCGGCGACGTAACGCACGATGGTGTCGGTGAAGCCGGTGGGGCTGGGAATGGCGAGCATTTCCAGCAGGACTTTTTGCAGGTAGTTCAGATCCGGTTCGGGAATTTGGGTGGTCATGGAAACTCCTGTTACGGAGCGTCATCCCCGCGTCGGATGCGGGAATGACGCGGAAGAGAGATCAAACGGCCGGCTGACTGTGTGGAAACAACAAATCCACAAACCGTTCGGCCGTAGGCTGCGGCTCATGGTTGGCCAGGCCCGCCCGTTCGTTGGCTTCGATGAACACGTATTCCGGCTGATCGGCGGCGGGCACCATCAGGTCGAGCCCGACCATGGGAATGTCCAGCGCTCGCGCCGCGCGCACGGCGGCATCGACCAGGGTCGGATGCAGAATCGCCGTGACGTCCTCAAGGGTGCCGCCGGTGTGCAGGTTCGCCGTGCGCCGCACGAACAGATGCTCGCCGGCCGGCAGGATGCTGCTGTAGTCGTAACCCGCCGCGTGCAACGTGCGCTGGGTTTCGTGGTCCAGCGGGATTTTGCTTTCGCCGCCGGTGGCCGCTTGCCGGCGCCGGCTCTGGGCTTCGATCAGTGCGCCGATGGAGTGATGACCGTCACCGACCACCTCGGCCGGTCGGCGGATCGCGGCTGCGACTACGTCGAAACCGATCACCAGAATCCGCAGGTCAAGGCCTTCGTGAAAGCTTTCGAGCAGCACGCGGCTGTCGAACTGTTTCGCCGAATCGATTGCTTGCTGCACCTCTTCGATGCTTTGCAGGTCAACGGCCACACCCTGGCCTTGCTCACCATCCAGCGGCTTGACCACCACCCGCTGATGCTCGTCGAGAAACGCCAGATTGTCGTCCGCGTTCGCCGCCAGCTGCTGTGACGGCACATTCAACCCGGCGTTTTTCAGCACCTTGTGGGTCAGGCTTTTGTCCTGACACAGATTCATGCTGATGGCACTGGTGAGGTCGCTCAGGGACTCGCGACAACGCACCCGGCGCCCGCCATGGCTGAGGGTGAATAGCCCGGCATCGGCATCGTCCACCTGCACATCGATGCCACGTCGATGGGCTTCCTCGACGATGATCCGCGCGTAGGGATTAAAATCTGCCTCTGGTCCGGGCCCGAGAAACAGCGGCTGGTTGATGCCGTTCTTGCGCTTGATAGCGAAGGTCGAGAGATTGCGAAAACCGAGTTTGGCGTAGAGGTTTTTTGCCTGACGGTTATCGTGCAACACCGACAGATCCAGGTAGCTCAAGCCCCGGCTCATGAAGTGTTCGATCAGATGTCGCACCAGCACTTCACCGACCCCGGGACGCGAACACTGCGGATCGACTGCCAGGCACCACAGGCTGCTGCCGTTTTCCGGGTCGTTGTAAGCCTTCTGATGATTGAGGCCCATGACGCTGCCGATTACCGCGCCGCTGTCCTCGTCCTCTGCCAGCCAATACACCGGACCGCCCTGATGATGCGGGGTGAGCAGGGTGGCATCGATCGGCAGCATGCCGCGCGCCTGATACAGCTGATTGATCGACTGCCAGTCCTCTTCGCTTTGCGCGCGACGGATGCGGAAGCCACGAAACACCCGGGTGGCCTGACGATAATCGCTGAACCACAGGCGTAGGGTGTCGGACGGGTCGAGAAACAGTTGAGTCGGTTCCAGACCGAGAATCTGCTGCGGCGCGGCCACGTACAACGCGATATCGCGCTCGCCCGGCTGCTCGTTGAGCAATTCCTGGGCGAGGCTGGCCGGGTCGGGAAAGGTATGGCCGATCAGCAACCGGCCCCAGCCGCAATGCACGGCAATCGGCTCGGCACTCGGTTGGTTGCCATCCTCGGCCAGACGCGCCTGCAAACGTTCGTAGGACGGTGTCTGACCGCGCAGCAGCCGTTGGCTGTAAGCCGTGGCGTGAGGTTTCATCGATCAGATTCCTTGTTCGCTGAGCCACAGGTTCAGAGCCGCCAGCTGCCACAGCTTGGAGCCGCGCAGCGGGGTCAACTGGCCTTGTGGATCGGTCAGCAATTTGTCGAGCATGGCGGGGTTGAACAGGCCGCGATCCTGGCTCGGATCCAGCAGCAGTTCGCGCACCCAGTTCAGGGTGTCGCCTTGCAGATGCTTGAGGCCGGGCACCGGGAAGTAGCCTTTCTTGCGGTCGATCACCTCGCTTGGAATGACCAGCCGTGCGGCTTCCTTCAAGACCTGCTTGCCGCCATCGGGCAGTTTGAACTTACCCGGAACACGGGCCGACAATTCCACCAGTCGATAGTCGAGAAACGGCGTGCGCGCTTCCAGCCCCCAGGCCATGGTCATGTTGTCGACGCGTTTGACCGGGTCGTCCACCAGCATCACTGTGCTGTCCAGGCGCAGGGCCTTGTCGACTGCCGCATCGGCGCCGGGCTGTGCGAAATGTTCCTTCACGAAGTCGCCGGCAGCGTCATTCGCTGTCAGCCATTTCGGCTGCACCGTGGCGGCGTAATCGTCGTAGCTGCGGTCAAAGAACGCCTCGCGATAGGCGGCATAAGGATCAGTAGCGCCGTCCACCTGCGGATACCAGTGATAACCGGCGAACAACTCGTCGGCACCCTGACCGCTCTGCACCACCTTGCAGTGTTTGGCCACTTCGCGGGACAACAGGTAGAAGGCGATGCAGTCGTGGCTGACCATCGGCTCGCTCATGGCGCGGAACGCGGCGGGCAGTTGCTCGATGATCTCTTTTTCGTCGATGCGCAATTGATGGTGCCGGGTGCCGTAGTGTTTGGCGATCAGGTCGGAATACTGAAACTCGTCACCGCGCTCACCGCCGGCATCCTGGAAACCGATGGAAAAGGTCGACAGGTTTTCCACGCCGACTTCACGCAGCAGGCCGACGAGCATGCTCGAATCGACGCCACCGGAAAGCAGCACGCCGACATCCACCGCCGCCCGTTGGCGGATCGCCACGGCTTCGCGGGTGCTGTCGAGCACGCGGTCGCGCCAGTCTTCAAGGGTCAGGTTTTTCTCGTCGTCGTGTGGGCCGTAGGGCAGGGTCCACCAGGTTTTCTGCTCGGTGGTGCCGTCCGCTTCAATGCGCATCCAGCTCGCTGGCGGCAGTTTTTCGATACCGGCCAGCAAGGTGCGCGGCGCCGGCACCACGGCGTGGAAATTCAGGTAATGGTTGAGCGCCACCGGATCGAGGATCGGGTTGATGTCGCCACCCTTGAGCAGCGCCGGCAGGGCCGAGGCAAAACGCAGGCGCTGACCGGTGCGCGACAGGTACAGCGGCTTGACGCCGAGTCGGTCGCGGGCGATGAACAGGCGCTGGGCATCGCGCTCCCAGATGGCGAAGGCAAACATGCCGTTGAGTTTCGGCAGCAGCGCTTCGCCCCAGGCGTGAAAGCCCTTGAGCAAGACCTCGGTATCGCCGCCGGAGTAGAACGCGTAACCGAGCGCTTCGAGTTCGGCGCGCAGTTCCGGGAAGTTGTAGATCGCGCCATTGAAGGCCAGGGACAGGCCCAGTTGGCTGTCGATCATCGGCTGCGCCGAGCCGTCCGACAGGTCCATGATTTTCAGGCGTCGATGGCCCAGGGCAATCGGCCCTTGGGCATGGAAACCCCACGCATCAGGGCCGCGAGGCGCCAAGTGATGGGTGATTCGCTCGATGGCTGCAAGGTCTGCAGGTTGTTGATCAAAACGTAACTCGCCAGCTAATCCGCACATAAAGTCCTTACCGGTTTTTCCGTTGGGGAAGGTATTGCCGTAACACGCCAAATGGCCGTTACCCAGAGACTGACCCGGTCAGGATGAGGGAGTTTTAGAACGATAAGTTATATGGATGATTGCGGAGCGGTGGGGGCTATAGCGTAAAAAATGCAGACAGGTGCGGTAAGCAGTTATGCAAAACATGGGAAATGCTGTTGGTTACATGGGCTGACTGCGCAGTTATTCATGTTTTTCATCCAGGTTCAGGCTCGATAGGGTGAAGGTTCGAATCTGCAATAAAGGACTATTGCCCATGTCACTTATAAAATCGGATGGCTCACCACCACCACCACCATCGCCACTGACACAGAAGCAGGTATTGACCTATTTGCTGGAGGCCACTGGCGATCTGGATACTGCCCGGACACTGCAAAAGAGCCTGCCTGCGCGGTTGCTGAAGGCGTCCGCCACGACTCTGACGGCACTCGATCAGACGGCGCGCGATCTGCACGATATTCAGGCGAAAGTCGAAGTTGATCTACGCGCGTTGAGTCCGTTGAACGACTTTTGCTTCGTCAAGCTGAACAACGCAGTGGCGGCTCGTTGGCCTGGTGACATCGATGTCGAAAAAGACTTTCTCGAACTGCCGGGAGGGCCGTGTGGCTGCGAGCCTGTCATCCCGCCCGGTGGAGGGGCGCCGGTCATCCCGCCCGCCAGGCTGACACTGCTGGAGGCAGCGATGCAGAACTTCACGGAAGACGAGGCGCTGGACGGTGGTTTGCCTCAGGGCAGCGTGATCCGCATCGCTAACGAGCCTGACGGTATCAAGGATCTGACGCCTGCGACGTTTGCCGCATTCTGTCGTGAGCTGGATCTCGGAAAACAGTACCAGCGGCACTTTCAGCAGGTGTTCGGTTTGGAAGAAGTCGATGGCAAGACCGAGGTCACCAGCCCGATGATCCGCGACATCTCCACGCTGAAAAAACTGTTGCTGCAATTCGACCTGCATCTGGCCCTGGTAAAAGAACACATCACTCAGGATGGCTTTGAAACCGTCCGGCGCCTGATCGATGCGGGCGGTATTGCCGACGACGTCAGCCTGCAATACCAAGGCCGGCCGCTGATCATGCAGGGCATCGAAATACACGGCTGCTGCATCTGGGGTGTCGTGGTGTTTTCCAGGCGTTCCGTTGAGCTGTACCCGGATGAATGGTGCCTGGTGTACATGCCCGGCGAACCTGACCAGCCACTGTACGAATACGCCAGCTTCACGGCGTTTGCGCAATACCTGAGCTTCAAGTTGGGTATCCAGAGCTACAAGACGTATTTCACCCATTGCCTCGGTGAAGCCGACAAGGCGGATTTTTTCGCGGCATTTTCCACGGACCGCAGCCTGGGGCATATCAAGCAGTTGGCCATGTCCGGCTCCATCCTGGATTATTTGCTCAAGAGCCATGTCGCCAAACTGGAGTTCGATGTCCGCGCGCTCGCTGTACCGACTGCCGATGTCGATGAAGAGGAGCGCGAGAAGCGGCTGCTTCACTATCTGGAAATCGGCATGACAATCGCGAACCTGGCCGGCCTTGTCGTGCCGGTGCTCGGGCAGTTGATGATGGGCGTGGCCGTAGGACAATTGCTCGCCGAAGTCTATGAGGGGGTTGAGGACTGGCGTCGCGGCGATCGGCAGGAAGCGTTGTCACACATGCTCAGTGTTGCCGAAAACATCGCGCTCATGGCCGCCGTTGGCGCGGGAATCAAGGGCGTGAAGTCGCTGGCAATCAAGACAGTGCGCAAGCATCCGGAATTCTTTGAACCCTTCAAGTCCATTCTCGACCGACAGGGACAGGCCCGTCTATGGAAGCCTGAGCTGAGCGCCTACGAGCACCCTTTGCCGGCAGGGATAACCGTAGAGCCTGGCGCTGACGGTTTGTATCGGGTGGAGGATAAAATATTCGTCCGTATCGAAGGTCGGGAGTTTGCAGTCGAGCAGGATCTTGCGTCCGGTGCCTGGCATATCCGGCATCCCCGACGAGCGCAGGCGTACACACCGAAGCTTGAGCACAATGGACGCGGCGGCTGGCGTCATGAATCGGAACCGATCGAGCACTGGAGCGGCGCCCATACGCTCAAACGTATCGATCCGACGCTGGCGGAGTTCGAGGATAGTCGCCTGGACATGATTCGTCGGCTGAGTGATATCGGTCTGGATGAACTGCACCGTCTCAGTCGCAACAACCGGCTGCTCCCCGCCCATTTGCGTGACACGGTCGAACGCTTCCGGATAGAGCGCAGGCTGCGTGACTTCATTACTGCAATGGAGCGTGGCGAAGCTGGCGACCCTCGACACGTTCAGGAACAACTGCATGCGTTGCCCCGGCTCGCCAAATGGCCGGAGGATCGCTACATCAAGGTCGTCGACGACAAGGCAAGTATCAAGGCGACCTATCCTGCCAATTCGATCGATGATGACACCGTGAGCCTCATCGTGCGCCAGGATCAACTGGATAAAGGAGAGCTTCTAAAGACGGTACTTGGAGGCATGTCAGCGCAAGAGAAACAAGCCTTGCTGGGAGTCGGCGTTGCCCCTGGGGATGAAGGCGTGCAACTGGCAAAAATGCTGGGAACCGAGGTCAGGGCGGATCGTCGCCCGGTATTCGATCATTTGTATCAACGCTATGATCGAAGCGAATCCGCCGAAGTACTTAAGATTCGCAGTGCCTGTCCCGAAGTACCGGTACGCCAGGCACGGGAGCTGCTCAGAGAGTCACCCAGTGTGGAGCGGTCTCATCTGCGTACCACCGGACGGATACCGATGGGACTGGCGCAACGCCTTCGACAGGCTTCAGGCACTGTGCGGCTCGAACGGGCGCTGACCGGTTTTTATCTTGCCGACATCGCCAATGCCGACACCGAGAAACTGGCGATCCGGTTGTTGCCGCAGATTAGTGGCTGGGATCAGCAACTGCCACTGCAGGTGCGTGCACAGACGCTCAAGGGAACTCTGCTGGAATCCATCGGCCCTCATCCGTTCACCTCGGCGGATGCCCGCACACTGGTCAGACTGAAAAGTGGTTACGAGCTATTCGACGGCCACGCCAAATCGCTCGGTCAGGTTGCGGCGGGCCCCGACAGTCTTTATCAGGCGATCATGAAAAGTCTGCCGCCTGGCCGGCGCAAGACTATGGGATTCGCTGAGGCGACGTCGGACGATGGCTGGCGTCTACGACACAAGCTGTTGAATACGGCACTGGATGACCGTGAAGGCTGCGCCCGCTTGTTGGCGGGGGAGCCATTCAACCCACCGACCTACGAATCTGCGTGTACGCTTTCCGATTCGCCGGTCGAACTGCCGGCCCACTCACGGCGTCTGGTGCGCAAAGTGAAGAGACTCTTTCCGCTGTTCACCGACCAGCAGGCCAATGAGTTTCTTGATCAGGCAGGCAACGATCATCTCAGCCGGGCGATTCGGGTCAGAGAGCTGCAGGAGCAGCTCAGGAGACTGCGCGATGTCATGGATGTCTGGATGGAAGATGAGGCGGCCATGAAAGCACTCGGCGGCATACTGAATGAAGTGCATGAGTGCCGGCAGATCGTGGCGTATGAGATCGAGGATTGCTTTTGTCGGCTGGTTTTTCAGCGAGATGAATTCCAGCGTCCGGTGTACGGCCTGAACCTCGATGGCATGCGATTCGGCAAGCTGCCGATCCTGCCGCCCGGGCTGAGTTTCGACCACGTCAAGTACCTGTCCCTGCAAAACATGCAACTGGACGACGACGTCGCTTACTTCCTCAAAGCCTTCAAGCAGGTCGAGTCACTGGGGCTGGACAGGAATCAGCTGACCCGGCTGCCCGAGATCATTTCGCATATGCCGAACCTCAAACATTTGAGCGTGGAGGCCAACCGGATCCAGCTGACCGAACACTCGCTGGTGAAATTGTCCAGACTACGCACGCTGCAAAGTCTGAATCTGAGCGGGAATCGTCTGGGCGCTACGGTGGATGTCGGCAACCTGTACGACCTGAATCATCTTTATCTGCGTAACACCCGCGCCACAGAGCTGCCCAAGGGCTTGCGGTTCTTGCCGAATCTGGAGCGTGTGGATCTGCGCGACAACGATATTCGTGATTTGCCTGACTGGCTCTTCGCAACCTCCAGGCGCTTCAGCGAAACGATCAACTTGCGCAACAACCCTATTTCCGACGCCAGCAAAGTCCACCTCGATTCCTATCAAAAGACGGTGGGGGTGGGCATGGGGTATCTGGAAAACGACAATGCGCGGCTCGACGAGAACCTGGCACGCTCGATCTGGCTGACTGAAACAGGTGGGACGGTGGGATCCCGGCATCTACAGACATGGACCGCGATCAAAGACGATCCAATGGCCGAGGGGTTGTTCCAGTTGCTGGCAGAGCTGGGTAACTCCGCCGAATCCGAACACGTACGCGAAGACATGTCGCGTCGGGTCTGGAACGTCCTGGAGGCAACGCAAACCGATGCTGAATTGCGGCATCAGATCTTCGATCTGGCGGCCAATCCGATCAATTGCACGGACAATGCGGCGCTGAACTTCAGTTATCTGGAGGTTGCCGTGCAGGTCCGTCGCGTTACGCGTATTTCCGGTGGTCGGCAACCTTCGGCGACATCGCTGATCAAGCTTGCCAGAGGGCTGTTCCGCCTTGAGCAACTGGACCGGATTGCAGCGGAGCATGCAGTGACACACTCGGCACCCGACCCTCTGGAGGTGGCCCTTGCTTACCGCTCAGGGCTGGCAGAATCCCTCGAATTGCCCGGGCAGCCTTCGCACATGCGTTATGCCTCAATCGCACAAGTGAGCGGAGCGGACCTGCTGGAAGCCATCAATCGGATCCAGACTGCCGAGCTGTCTGCGGAATGGCTTAGGTTTCTGGTTCGTCAGCCGTTCTGGAGCGATTACGTGAAAAGCAGCTTCGCACAGCAGTTCGACGACGCCCGTGCACCTCACCACGAGGAAACCCAGGCATTATTCGAGCAAGCCGAAGAACTCAGCTCGGCGGATTACCTGAGGGAAATGAACCTGTGTGCGAGCCGGCTTGAACAAACGGAAAGCGACTTGCTCGAGCGATTGAGCGAGCAAGTGCTGCGGCTGGTCGAGGGCAACGCTTGCCTATTGCCTGAGGGATGATCCCGATCCGGGTTATGCGGTCATTTGCCCCGGATCAGTCGTCTCAGGGCAAAACGGTTCGGATGGCACGCTTGCGCCACGCCTCTGGGCACGGGCAACGGTTCGTCATCCAGCCAGGCCGCGATCAACTCACCTGACAGTGGCGCGGTGATCAGACCTCGAGAGCCGTGACCGCTGTTGACGTAGAGTCCATCAAGCCAAGGGCAGGTGATATCCGGCACCTGCCGTGCATCCTTGCCCAGCGTGGCGTAGGTGTGGTCAAAGGCTTCGCGGTCGGCGAGCGGGCCGACGATCGGCAGGTAGTCGGGGCTGGTGCAGCGGAATGCGGCGCGTCCTTCAAGGCGTTCGGGATCCTGATCCTTGATGTGCAGGCGCAAGACCAGGTCGTCGGAGATTTCTTCGAGCATCGCCAGATTGCCCAGGTGCTCGGCGGTGGTCGGGGTCAGGTCGTCGTTGTTGAAGTCGAAGCTGGCGCCCAGGGTGTGCTCGCCCAAGCGGGCGGGGGCCACATAACCCTCAGCGCAGACCACCGTTGCCAATGCCTCGCTGTCTTCGGTCTGTGCCAGACGGGTGATCTGTCCGCGAATGCGTTTGAGCGGCAGTTCGGCGCTCTGTGCAAACCGTTTGATCTCGGCGGCGCCGGCCAGTACCACGACGGGCGCTGTTGCGATCAATCGTCCGCCGTCGAAAACTTGCCACTGACCGTCGACCTTGTGCAGCTCAATGGCGTCCTGATGAGTCAGCAGTGTGATGCCCGGTTGCGCAGCTTGCGCCTGACATAACGCGGGCGGATGCACCCAGCCACCTTCGGGATAATACAAACCGCCGTGGGCCAGACCGATCCCGGCGCGGGCCTGAGCCTCGGGTTGATCAAGCCATTGCAGAAGGTCTTCGGGAAACGCGGCCGCCAGTTGCGCCTGACGCTCGCGTTCCTTTTCATTGAACGCCAGTTGCAGCACGCCGCAGTCATCCCAGTCGGTGCCCCGTTGCAGGGTTTCCAACAGGCGGCGGGTGTAGCCGAAACCGCTGACGATCAACTGCGACAGCGCGGTGCCGTGGGCAGACAATTTCAGATACAGCACGCCTTGGGGATTGCCCGAGGCTTCCTGCGCCACCGCCGCATGCCGTTCCAGCAAACTGACCTGCCAACCCCGCGCCGCGAGGCTGGCCGCCGTGGCGCAACCGGCCAGGCCAGCGCCGATCACCAGAGCACGACGCTCTCCAGTGACAGGCGCCGGGCGGGCGAACCACGGTTTGTCCGCGGCGGGTAACGGCACATCCTCCGGCCAGCCGAGAAACTCGCCACGCAGGATTTCCCATTTGTGGCCGATGCCCGGCGTGCGCTTCATCTTGAACCCGGCGGCGTTGAGCAGACGTCGCACCCAGCCGGTGCTGGTGAACGTGCTGATGGTCGAACCGGGCGCCGCCAGACGTGCCAGTTCGGCGAACAGTTCGGCGGTCCACATTTCGGGGTTTTTCGCCGGGGCGAAGCCGTCGAGAAACCACGCATCGATCTGGCCGTCCAGTTGCGGCAACTGCTCCAGCGCATCGCCGATCAACAGCGTCAGGGTCACGCGACCGTTATCCAGAACAATGCGCTGGAAACCCTGATGGATCGCCACGTAATGCTTTAGCAGTTGATCGGACAGCGGCTTGAGATCCGGCCACAACGCCAGCGCCCGTTGCAGGTCCGCAGGGCTCAGCGGGTACTTTTCCACGCTGACGAAATGCAGCCGCGCATCGGCCTCCGCATGCTGATCGAACAACTGCCAGGCGCAGAGAAAATTCAGCCCGGTGCCGAAGCCGGTTTCACCGATCACCAGTCGCCCGCCCGCCGGTAGCGAGGCAAAACGCTCGGCCAGTCGATTCTGTTCAAGGAACACGTAGCGGGTTTCATCCAGCCCCGACTGGTCGGAAAAATACACATCGTCGAACACTCGCGAACGCGGGCGTCCCTGGTCATCCCAGTCGAGTTGGGCGTGGGGCATTACAGGTTTCATGGCAGGCTCGGCAACGGCAAGGCGGCCATTCTAGCCGATCACGCGGGCGGCGCTTGATCCATGGCAAGCCTTGCCGCGGATGACTCAAGGACAATCCGCCCCCGGCGGGAATTTCTGTGCCGTGTCTGTGCCCAATCCGCTAGTCTTGCTGAATCCTGGAAGGAGCCGTCCCTATGTTCGAATCCGCTGAAATCGGTCACGCCATCGACAAAGAAACCTACGACGCCGCCGTACCCGCGCTGCGTGAAGCACTGCTGGAAGTCCAGTTCGAGTTGCAGCAGCAAAAGCGTTTTCCGGTGATCATTTTGATCAACGGCATCGAAGGCGCCGGTAAGGGCGAGACGGTCAAGTTGCTCAACGAATGGATGGATCCGCGCCTGATCGAAGTGCGTACCTTCGACCAGCAGACCGACGAAGAACTGGCGCGACCACCGGCCTGGCGTTACTGGCGAATGTTGCCGGCCAAGGGGCGGATGGGGATTTTCTTCGGCAACTGGTACAGCCAGATGCTGCAGGGCCGGGTGCACGGTTTGTTCAAGGACCCGCGACTGGATCAGGCCATCGCCGGTGCCGAACGGCTGGAGAAAATGCTGTGCGATGAAGGCGCGCTGATCTTCAAGTTCTGGTTCCACCTGTCCAAGAAACAGATGAAAGCGCGGCTAAAGGCTCTGGCCGATGACCCGTTGCACAGCTGGCGGATCAGTCCGCTGGACTGGCAGCAATCGGAGACCTACGACAAGTTCGTCAAATATGGCGAGCGTGTGTTGCGTCGCACCAGTCGCGATTATGCGCCGTGGCATGTCATCGAAGGGGTGGATGCGCATTACCGCAGCCTGACCGTGGGCAAGATACTGCTCGAAGGCCTGCAAAATGCGCTGAAACGTCCGGACGTGCATTCGAACGCTGTCAGTGCCCAGCCGCTGGGCACGTCGGTGGATCAGTTGAACCTGCTCGACAGCCTCAACCTGAACCAGAACCTGGACAAGAAGGATTACGAAGAGCAGCTGATCACCGAGCAGGCACGACTGTCCGGGCTGATGCGTGACAAGCGCATGCGCCGTCATGCGCTGGTGGCGGTGTTCGAAGGCAACGATGCGGCGGGCAAGGGCGGAGCGATTCGCCGGGTTGCGGCGGCGCTCGATCCGCGTCAGTACAACATCGTGCCGATTGCCGCGCCGACCGAAGAGGAGCGGGCGCAGCCGTACCTGTGGCGTTTCTGGCGGCACATTCCGGCCCGGGGCAAGTTCACCGTGTTCGACCGCTCGTGGTACGGCCGGGTGCTGGTGGAGCGGATCGAAGGCTTTTGCAGCACGGCCGACTGGATGCGTGCCTACGGTGAAATCAACGACTTCGAAGAGCAACTCGCCGACGCCGGAGTGATCGTGGTCAAGTTCTGGCTGGCCATCGACAAGGACACGCAGATGGAACGCTTCCAGGCCCGCGAGGAAATCCCGTTCAAGCGTTTCAAGATCACCGAGGACGATTGGCGCAACCGCGACAAGTGGGACGCCTACCGTGCGGCGGTGGGGGACATGGTCGACCGCACCAGCACCGAAATCTCGCCGTGGACACTGGTCGAGGCCAATGACAAGCGCTGGGCCCGGGTCAAGGTGCTGCGCACGATCAACCGTGCGCTGGAAGAAGCCTTCGAGAAATCCGACAAGAAAGAAAAGAAGCACAAGGACTGACCGATGGGCACGCATACGCGAGATGAATGATTGTCGCGGTCGGCGATGGGGTGGACTTATGCTCGGTCCACTCTCAACCGACTCCAACAATGAGGTATGCCATGCGTGAAGTGGTGATCGTCGACAGCGTGCGGACCGGCCTGGCCAAGTCCTTTCGCGGCAAGTTCAACCAGACCCGCCCCGATGACATGGCGGCCCATTGCGTGAACGCCTTGTTGTCGCGCAACGACGTCGACCCGGCCAGCGTCGAGGACTGCATCGTCGGGGCCGGCTCCAACGAAGGCGCCCAGGGCTACAACATCGGCCGCAACGTGGCGGTGCTCTCGCAACTGGGCACCGGCACGGCGGGCATGACCCTCAACCGTTTCTGCTCTTCGGGTTTGCAGGCGATTGCGATTGCCGCCAACCAGATCGCTTCGGGTTGCAGCGACATCATCGTCGCCGGCGGCGTCGAGTCGATCAGCCTGACCCTGAAAAGCGTCAACACCGATCACCTGATCAACCCGTTGCTCAAGCAGCAGACCCCGGGCATCTACTACACCATGGGCCAGACCGCCGAGGTGGTGGCACGCCGTTATGGCGTCAGCCGTGAGGCGCAGGATCGTTATTCGCTGCAAAGCCAGATCCGCACCGCTCAGGCGCAGGCAGCCGGTCTGTTCAATGACGAAATCGTACCGATGTCGGTGAAATACCGGGTCGAGGACAAGAACAGCGGCGAAGTGCAGATCCTCGACGGCATCGTTGATCGCGACGACTGCAACCGCCCGGATACCACCTATGAAAGCCTCGCCGGATTGAAACCGGTGTTCGCCGAGGATGGTTCGGTGACTGCCGGCAATTCGTCGCAGCTGTCCGACGGCGCCTCGATGACGCTGGTGATGAGCCTGGAAAAAGCCCTGCAACTGGGGCTCAAGCCGAAGGCGTTTTTCCGTGGGTTTACCGTGGCCGGTTGCGAACCGGACGAAATGGGCATCGGCCCGGTGTTTTCGGTGCCGAAGCTGCTCAAGGCCAAAGGTTTGCAGGTCGCGGACATCGACCTGTGGGAGTTGAACGAAGCGTTCGCCTCGCAGTGCCTGTACGCCCGTGACCGGCTGGAAATCGACAACGAGAAGTACAACGTCAACGGTGGCTCGATTTCCATCGGTCACCCGTTCGGCATGACCGGTTCGCGGCAGGTCGGGCATCTGGTGCGCGAGTTGCAACGACGCAATCTGCGCTACGGGATCGTGACCATGTGCGTGGGCGGCGGGATGGGCGCGACCGGGTTGTTTGAGGCCGTGCGTTAAGTCCGGAAATTTGTTTTGCTCTGTCGATAGCTTTCGCGAGCAAGCTCGCTCCCTCAGTTGACCCTATTCTTATTGAAGGAATGTGATCGAATGTGGGAGCGAGCTTGCTCGCGAATGGGGCGACCGGATCTACCTGCCAGAATCCATCAAGCGCATCCGCGCGATGTAAGCTTTTATTTCCTGCTCGGCTTTCTCGGGGCTGTCGAACGGCCCTTCGAGGGTGTTCTCCCGAGTGCTGAAAAACAGTTCGCCATTGACCCGGCACACCCGGTCGCTGCGAAAGTGCGTGGCGGGGGCGGTGTCCTGGGCGCGCATTCCGAACATGATCGATCTCCTTGAGCGCTGCGCTGGATGGGATCCAAAGAGCTTATGCCTGAACCACTTGCAGCGCTTCGCCAGCCGATCAACGGCAGCACGTCAATTTAATGCTGCGACCTGCACAGTTTCATTTGCGGCTTGAGCGCAACTGTCCCTGTGTCGCGCTTGCCGCTGCGCCTAGAATGAGCGCTCCTGTCATTGGCTTTCGGGGTTCTCATGCACGTTTCATCGGGTCGCTGGGTGTACGGCATGTTCCTGGCCTTGTTGACGGCGTTTCTGTGGGGAATCCTGCCGATCAAGCTCAAACAGGTGCTGCAGGTGATGGACCCGATCACGGTGACCTGGTTTCGCCTGACGGTGTCCGGCGGCTGCCTGTTCATTTATCTGGCGGCCACAAAGCGTTTGCCGAGTCGCAAGGTGCTCGGGCCGAAGGGCGGCTGGCTGGTGCTGATGGCGGTGCTCGGGCTGGTGGGCAATTACGTGCTGTACCTGATGGGCCTGAACCTGCTCAGCCCAGGCACTGCGCAACTGGTGGTGCAGATGGGGCCGATCATGTTGCTGATCGCCAGTCTGTTCGTGTTCAAGGAGCGCTTCAGCATTGGTCAGGGCATGGGGCTGGCGGTGCTGTTGATCGGTTTTGCGTTGTTCTTCAATCAGCGTCTGGCGGAATTGCTCACGTCTTTATCCGATTACACCGCCGGCGTGTTGCTGGTGCTGCTGGCCTCGACCGTCTGGACCTTTTATGCACTGGGCCAGAAACAATTGCTGACGGTGTGGAATTCGCTGCAGGTGATGATGGTGATTTACCTGTTCTGCGCCTTGCTGCTGACGCCGTGGGTTCATCCGCTGGAAGCGCTGGAGTTGAGCCCGTTGCAGGGCTGGCTGCTGCTGGCGTGCTGCATGAACACCCTGATCGCTTACGGCGCGTTTGCCGAGGCGCTGGCGCATTGGGAGGCCTCGCGGGTCAGTGCGACGCTGGCGATCACGCCGCTGGTAACGTTCGCAGCAGTGGCCGTGGCAGCGGGAGTGTGGCCCGAGTATGTGCATGCCGAGCAAATTAATTTGCTGGCGTATGGCGGGGCGGTGCTGGTGGTGCTGGGTTCGGCGCTGGTGGCACTGGGGCCGTCGCTGATTGCGGGTCTCAAGGCGCGGCGGATGCGTATAGCAGCAGGTTAACCGAGTCATCGTTCTTCGCGAGCAAGCCCGCTCCCACATTCGACCGCATTCCTCGCATGGGATTGCGGTCGAATGTGGGAGCGGGCTTGCTCGCGAAGACGGACTGTCAGGCGCTGAAGAACTCAGCCCTTGGCGCCGGCCTCGATCATGTTCTCCGGCCGTACCCAGGCATCGAACTCTTCATCGGTCAGATAGCCCAGCTCCAGCGCCGCCTCGCGCAGGGTTTTGCCTTCGCTGTAGGCCTTCTTGGCGATTTCCGCCGATTTGTCGTAGCCGATGTGCGGGTTCAGCGCCGTCACCAGCATCAGGCCGCGCTCCAGATGTTTCGCCATGACTTCGGCATCCGGCTCAAGCCCGGCGATGCAGTGCTGCTGGAAGTTGCTGCAGCCATCGGCCAGCAGGCGGATCGATTGCAGCAGGTTGTGGATGATCACCGGTTTGAACACGTTCAACTGCAAGTGGCCCTGGCTGGCGGCGAAACCGATCGCCACGTCGTTGCCCAGCACCTGACAGGCCAGCATCGACAGCGCTTCGCACTGGGTCGGGTTGACCTTGCCGGGCATGATCGAGCTGCCCGGCTCGTTGGCCGGCAACTTCACTTCGGCAAAACCTGCGCGGGGGCCGGAGCCCAGCAGGCGCAGGTCGTTGGCGATTTTCATCAACGCCACGGCGAGGGTTTTCAGGGCGCCGGACAGCGTGGTCAGTGGCTCATGGCCGGCGAGGGCGGCGAATTTGTTCGGGGCGGTGACGAACGGCAGGCCGGAAAGTGCAGCCAGTTCAGCGGCAATCGCTTCACCGAAACCGTGGGGCGAATTGAGCCCGGTGCCGACGGCGGTGCCGCCCTGGGCCAGTTCGCAGACCGCTGGCAATGCGGCGCGGATCGCCCGTTCGGCGTAATCCAGCTGCGCGATGAAACCGGAGAGTTCCTGACCGAAGGTGATTGGCGTGGCATCCATCATGTGGGTGCGACCGGTCTTCACCAGTTTCATGTGCCGCGCCGACAATTCAGCCAGGCCACCGGACAGCTCGGCAATGGCCGGCAGCAGTTGGGTCTGCACCGCTTGCGCGGTGGCGATGCTCATGGCGGTGGGGAAGCAGTCGTTGGAACTCTGCGAGCGGTTGACGTGATCGTTCGGGTGTACAGGCGTCTTGCCGCCGCGTGGGTTGCCGGCCAGTTCGTTGGCGCGGCCGGCAATCACTTCGTTGGCGTTCATGTTGCTCTGGGTGCCGCTGCCGGTCTGCCAGACCACCAGCGGGAACTGGTCGTCATGCTGGCCGTCGAGCACTTCGTCGGCGGCCTGTTCGATCAGGCGGGCGATGTCGGCGGGCAGGTCGCCGTTGCGGTCGTTGACCCGGGCCGCGGCTTTCTTGATCAGGGCCAGGGCATGCAGGACCGGCAAGGGCATGCGTTCCTGACCGATGGCGAAGTTGATCAGCGAGCGTTGCGTCTGAGCGCCCCAGTAAGCGTCGTCCGGGACTTCGATCTGGCCCAGGCTGTCGGTTTCGATACGGCTCATCGTGCACACTCCTGTTGGTCTGTTTGCGCAGTTTAGGCCGGTGTCGGCCCGGGTGGTTCCCTCCAGTCGATTGTTGACCGGCAAATCCCCGCCAATCAAGCACGGCAAGGCCCGGGGGTTGAGCCGCAGCGTTATTCAGGCGCAGAATGGTCGCCCTTGGGGTTTTACCTCGCCTAGCTGAAAAGGAAACTCGATGACTCGTCTTCGTGCCATCTGCACCGCGGTTGCCCTGGTTTGCGCCAGCGGCCAGGTGCTTGCCGATACCGCCAGCCACAACGCCAGTGCCGAAGCTTTCCTGACCCTGGCGCACGCTGACAAGCTGGGCACTCCGGTGTACATGCAAGTGCAGCAGATGTTTGCCCAGCGTTTTGAACAGACCAAGGCTCCGGAATCCAAGAAAGCCGTACTGGATACCTACCAGGCCAAGGCCAACGCCGCCCTGGACCAGGCCATTGGCTGGAACAAGCTGAAACCGGATATGGTCAAGCTCTATACCAGCAACTTCAGCGAACAGGAGCTCAAAGACCTGGTCGCGTTCTACCAGTCGCCACTGGGCAAGAAAGTCCTGGAAAAAATGCCGCAGCTGACCCAGCAATCGGCCCAGATGACCCAGGCCAAACTGGAACCTGCCGTGCCTGTGGTTAACAAGCTGCTGGACGACATGACCAACGAGCTGGCACCGAAAGGCGCGGCTCCGGCCAAGAAGAAGTAAGCGGAGTTCGTGATGACCATGCAACAACGCATCGAATCGACGCTGGCGCTGCTTCAGCCTGAGCATCTGCAGGTGCTGGACGAAAGCCACATGCACAGTCGCGGGTTGCAGACCCACTACAAGGCAGTGGTGGTCAGTGCGCAGTTCGAAGGCCTGAACCGGGTCAAGCGCCACCAGAAAGTCTACGGCACGCTCGGCGAGCTGATGGGCGAATTCCATGCGTTGGCGCTGCACACCTACACCCCGCAGGAATGGGCAGAAGTGGGCGCCGCTCCGGCGTCGCCGACCTGTGCCGGCGGCAGCAAGCATTGAGCCTTGCAGCAATGAACTGAGGTTTTTTGCTAGAATCCGCAACGCGCCGCTCACCCGGCGCGTTTTTTTTCGCATCCGGTTCACCCTTTACGAGGGTAGCCACCTGGAGAAACACCCATGACACAACCGATTGTCGTGGCGGCACTGTACAAGTTCGTCACCCTCGAAGATTACGTCAACCTGCGCGAGCCCCTGCTGCAAGCGATGGTCGACAACGGCATCAAAGGCACCCTGCTGATCGCCGAAGAAGGCATCAACGGCACGGTTTCCGGCAGCCGTGAAGGCATCGACGGCCTGTTGGCCTGGCTGCGCAACGATCCGCGCATGGTCGATATCGACCACAAGGAATCGTACTGCGACGAGCAGCCGTTCTACCGCACCAAGGTCAAGCTCAAGAAAGAGATCGTGACCCTGGGCGTCGAAGGCGTCGATCCGAACAAGAAGGTCGGCACCTACGTCGAGCCGCAGGACTGGAACGCGCTGATCAGCGATCCGGAAGTGCTGCTGATCGACACCCGCAACGATTACGAAGTGTCGATCGGCACCTTCGAAGGCGCCATCGATCCGAAAACCACCAGTTTTCGCGAATTCCCCGACTACATCAAAGAACACTTCGACCCGGCCGTGCACAAGAAGGTCGCGATGTTCTGCACCGGTGGCATCCGCTGCGAAAAGGCGTCGAGCTACATGCTGGGCGAAGGCTTCGAAGAGGTTTACCACCTCAAGGGCGGCATCCTGAAGTACCTCGAAGAGGTGCCGCAGGAAGAGACCAAATGGCAGGGCGACTGCTTCGTGTTCGACAACCGCGTGACCGTGCGCCATGACCTGAGCGAAGGCGACTACGATCAGTGTCACGCCTGCCGTACACCGGTCAGCGTCGAGGATCGCGCCTCCGAGCATTACGTGGCCGGCATCAGCTGCCCGCACTGCTGGAACACGCTGAGCGAGAAGACTCGCCGCAGCGCCATCGACCGCCAGAAGCAGATCGAACTGGCAAAAGCGCGCAACATGCCGCACCCGATCGGCTACAACTATAAGCAAGCATCCTCCGAGGCTTAATCATGTCTGCACGCCTGCTCTATGTGATGGATCCGATGTGTTCGTGGTGCTGGGGATTTGCCCCGGTTGCCAAGGCATTGGTGGAGCAGGCGCAGGCTGCCGGGGTGGAACTGCACCTGGTGGTCGGCGGGTTGCGCACCGGCAGTGGCGCGGCGCTGGAGCCAACCACCCGGCGCTATATCTTCGAACACTGGCAGGCAGTCGCCGAAGCCACCGGCCAGCCGTTCAAGTTCGAAGGTGCGTTGCCCGAAGGCTTTGTCTATGACACCGAGCCCGCCTGCCGCGCCATCGTCACGGCGCGTTCTCTGGCTCCGGATTGTGCATGGACGCTGCTGGGGCTGATCCAGCACGCGTTCTACGTCGAGGGCCGCGATGTCACCCGCGCCGACGTGCTGGTGGAACTGGCCGAAAAGGCCGGTGTGCCGCGTATCGAATTTGCTGCCCTGTTTGATCGTGCTGACCAGCACGAGGCCACACTGGCCGATTTCAACTGGGTTCAGGATCTCGGTATCGCCGGATTCCCGACCCTGCTCGCCGAACGCAATGGCCAACTGGCGTTGCTGACCAACGGCTACCAGCCGCTCAGTGAACTGTCGCCGTTGCTCGGTCGATGGCTGGAGCGCGCGGCCTGTGTCTGACCCGGCCGATGACACGCCAGCCGTCAAGCGTGTCGACCGGCTGAGCTGGGCTGAAGTCCGGCGACTGGCACTTCATCACAAAAAATCCCTGTGGATCGCCAACGGCGTGGCCGTACTGGCGACGCTTTGCAGCGTGCCGATTCCATTGCTGCTGCCACTGCTGGTGGACGAAGTCCTGCTCGGCCATGGCGATGCCGCGCTGAAAGTCATGAATCATGTGCTGCCCTCGATGTGGCAGCAAGCGGCGGGCTACATCGGCCTGATGCTGGTGGTGACCCTGACCTTGCGTTGCAGCGCCCTGTGTTTTGGCGTGTTGCAGGCCCGTCTGTTTGCGCGGCTGGCCAAGGACATCGTTTATCGCATTCGTGTGCGGCTGATCGAAAGACTCAAGCGTATTTCCCTCGGCGAATACGAAAGCCTGGGCAGCGGCACGGTCACTACGCACCTGGTCACCGACCTCGATACCCTCGACAAGTTTGTCGGCGAAACCCTCAGCCGTTTTCTGGTGGCGATGCTGACGCTGGTCGGCACTGCCAGCATTCTGATGTGGATGCACTGGAAACTGGCGCTGCTGATCCTGCTGTTCAACCCGTTAGTGATCTACGCCACGGTGCAGTTGGGCAAGCGGGTCAAACATCTCAAAAAACTGGAGAACGACAGCACCTCGCGCTTCACCCAGGCCTTGAGCGAAACCCTCGATGCGATCCAGGAAGTGCGCGCCGGTAACCGCCAGGGTTTCTTCCTCGGAAGGCTCGGTCTGCGGGCTCAGGAAGTGCGCAACTACGCGGTCAATTCCCAGTGGAAAACCGACGCCTCGAACCGCGCCAGTGGTCTGCTGTTTCAGTTCGGCATCGACATCTTCCGCGCAGCGGCAATGCTCACGGTGCTGTTCTCCGACCTGTCTATCGGGCAGATGCTCGCGGTGTTCAGTTACCTGTGGTTCATGATCGGCCCGGTTGAGCAACTATTGAACCTGCAATACGCCTATTACGCGGCGGGCGGTGCGCTGTCGCGGATCAACGAACTGCTGGCCCGCGCCGACGAGCCGCAATACCCCGGCGGCGTCGACCCGTTCAAGGGCCGCGATACGGTAGGGATTCAGGTTCAGGGGCTGACCTTCGGTTACGGCGATGAACTGGTGCTGGATCAAATGAACCTGTCTATCGCACCCGGCGAGAAAGTGGCGATTGTCGGCGCCAGCGGCGGCGGCAAAAGTACCCTCGTGCAATTGCTGCTGGGGCTCTACACGCCACTGGCCGGGACGATCCGTTTCGGCGGCTCGACCCAGCAGGAAATCGGCCTGGAAACGGTTCGGGAAAACGTCGCGGTGGTGCTGCAACATCCGGCGCTGTTCAACGACACCGTGCGGGCCAACCTGACCATGGGCCGTACCCGCAGTGACGAAGCCTGCTGGCAGGCGCTGGAAATCGCCCAGCTCGAACCCGCCATCCGCGCCTTGCCGGACGGGCTGGACAGCATCGTCGGCCGCTCCGGCGTGCGCCTGTCCGGCGGTCAGCGGCAACGTCTGGCGATTGCGCGGATGATCCTCGCCGAGCCGAAAGTGGTGATCCTCGACGAAGCCACCTCGGCCCTCGACGCCGCCACCGAATACAACCTGCACCAGGCCATGGCGCGGTTCCTCCATGGCCGCACCACACTGATCATTGCCCACCGCTTGTCAGCGGTGAAGCAGGCGGACCGGGTGCTGGTGTTCGACGGCGGGCAGGTTGCCGAGGATGGCGACCATCAGCAGTTGATTGCTGATGGCGGGTTATACGCCAAGCTGTATGGGCATTTGCAGCGGATGTAGGTCATTTCCATAAAACCTGCAACGCATCGGCTTCACCTCTATGACCAAATTCCTTCATGACCAGTGAACACGATTCGCATGGCGGCATCGTGGTAGCGACGTCCACCGATTTCAGCTCAAGTGGATCGGTGTATTTCTCGCGAATCACGCGTATCAACTTGCTTTCGCTGTCCAGAGAGGTCGGTCGGGCCGCCAGTGTGGGTGTGTAGGTATCGATGTTCTTGATGGTCAGTGGGACTGCTGCCAGGCGCCCTGTTTCTGTCAATTCCAGGTTCGTTTTGCCAACAGTCAGGCTGAAGTCGACGTTGACGTAGGTCGTGTCGCCGATCTTCACATGACTGGCGCCCAGATGCCGAAACAGGGGCAGGTGCTTGGTTGTGCCATGAGCGCCGGAAACGCTGACGTACACTTCTCGCACGCCATTGGCAGTGATGACTTCGGCATAGGCAATGTTGCGGGCATTGTCTGTACGGTCAAATCGGCTCAGCAGGTGTTGCAGTTTTTGCATTGTGGCATTGATGCGCAGCGACGCATTGGTAACCGGCGGCTTGATCGTCGGTGACAGAAACAGGGTGTCGAAAATTTCCGCCGTTCGCTGCCGCAAAGCCTCAGGAGCGTCCTTGCTTCGTGCCCACGTGGTGGCACCTTCGGCACGCTTCGCTACGATCATTCGCGTCGAGTGGTCGAACATCAGCGCTTCACCGGGGCTGGTGTCTACCTTCAGCCATTTCATGCCGGCAGGTGGATTGGCAGTTGTGCCGAGCGGAATCGCGATGTCATCCATGGTTCTCAAGGCGCGCTCGACCTCTGGAACCGTGTGGATCCGTGCCGTGTTGTTGGCATTGAGCGACCCGGTATAAACCGTCTTCAGTTCCTCCGCCAGTTCTACAGGCAGGGTTTGTGCCTTGCGTAAAACCAGAGGATCGGCAAGAGCCTGTCCGGGCAAACGTTCGGCGACGTAAAAATCCCCGGCGTTGAGGCGGGTGAATACATAGTGCTTCGAGTCATCTTTCGCGGGAACGATGATCGCTCCGACTTCAAGCGTATCGAACTTTTTTGAGCGATCGTAGGGCAGGCGAACCTTGATGCGTGCGTAGATTCCCTTTTGAAACTCCAATGATGCATTGAGTTGTTTGTAGGTCTTGATGGCGCTTGTCAGTAATGGCTGCGAGGAGATGGCCGGTGTGTAAATGGTATCGCCGAACCATGGCGCCCATCCCTTGCTTGTGTCCTGACTGTTCGGGGGCGGCGTCGGCGCTGGAGTCCGGGTGACATAACTCGTTCCGCATACATCGCTGCCCGGTGTTCGTCGCGCCCGGCAAGGTATGGATTTGAACATCGACTTTTCATCGATCAGGTCCGTGCGGCGCAGTTGATCGCCGTCCAGACGATAGGGAATATCATCGATCAGCAGGGTGGTGCGCCCGTCGATTTCGAGCATTTCACGGACGCTGGCCTGTTCAGGGATTTCAGCGCGCGCATGAAGTTTGCCGGGGGGGAGCGTGGTGAAGCAGGATCGACCTTGCTTGAGTTGCTTTCGATGGTTGAACAGGCGCGGTCCGTAGGGCAGGGACGTCACCGGGTCGACGAGGTGGAGCCGCTTCAGGTTTGTCGAGCTTGTGTGTCGTACCAGCACATCATCGATACCTCTGACAGATGCCAGTCGATCTCCCTGATTCAGCGCTTTCCAGCTCCCCGGATCGATGGTCTGCGGCAAGTTGTTGACCAGTCGGTAGCTGTCAGCATGGCCCGCCAGCTTTTTTATTCCGCCCACAGTCAGACGACCCACCCCCAACAGCCCTCGGCCAACGCCGCTGACAGTCGACTTGAGCAACGTCGGAACGCCGCTCAACGGGTTCAGATTGCTCACCGTCGCCGTCAGGAGCTTGCGAGTCAGCGTCGAAAAGGACGGCAGGCTCGCTTTGACGGCCATGCGGGAGGCTGTGTTCGCTACGCGGATCAGTCGTACCGTTCCCGAAATGAACTTCCCGACGGGAAAGAGGAAAGACGCGAGATCCAGCAAAAGTCCGCCTCCGCCCATGACCTTTTTGGTGGTGTCGTCCGACAGCAGATCCTCAATGCTGCCCCAGAATGGTACGAATCCTTTGACGATGGTCAGAAATGTATTCAGTCGTTGTTCGCTTCTGGCCTTCAGGGTATCGAAGACCGTCATGCCTCGGGCCTGGGTGCGCAAATGCTTTTCATCGACATAGAGGTAGTTCGCCGCAATGTACTCAGCCACCGCTTTAAGGCGAGAGGATGTCGGAGTCGTTGTTTCACTGGACGGCAAGGCTGCGGGCATCTGACCCATCGTATCGAGAAAGCCAATGTAGTACTGCCCGTCAGAGGGCGTCTTGCCATTCAAGTGGGCAAGCCAGTCGAGGAGAAGGGTCGTGGAGAGATTCCGTTCGGGGGAATAGGTTTGTCCGGGGATCGAAGCGTGCAGGGGAAATTCGGTGCGTACGCCATTGACAGTCGAAGATCTCAGGCCGATTCGGCGACGAATGACGCCGGCACTCGGGATGAGTTCGTAATAGCTGATTTCGCCATTACACGTCGCCTGTAGAACGAAGCCTTTTCTAGCCCGGATATCGTCTGACTTCCCTTCTTTTTTGAGGATCTGGCGCAGCCCCAGTACTTTGATGGCGCCTCGTTCCAGTGTCTGACGTTCAGCGGATGGCAGCGACGCCAGCAGACTCAGGATCAAGGTCTGATAGGCCAACCTGATAGTTGTCAGATGATTCTTGAAGTCGACATCGAATTGCGCATTGACATCCGGTAGCGTCTTGCCGGAAAAGTTGGGAATGGTTCCGCCAGTAAACATCTGCCGGTAAACGCCGTGGACTTCGCGCTCCGAGTAATAGTGCCGATTTTCGTCGATTCGGAACGTTTCGAGAGTTCGCGTTTTTCCATCTGGTTCGGTGAAAAACCAGCGCTTGCCATCATCGAACTGGCCATCGGCATAAAGATCCAGGAAGCCGTACCCTTCGAGTTTCAATGACGGCATGTCTTTGAAGCCCAGAGCAGCCGGTGGATCATCCCGCAACAGTTTGCGTCCGTCCGTCTCCAGTACATGGCTACCCAGCGCAGCATCTTTCATTCCCTTGGCCATCTGCAGCCTGTCCGGCGGGCGTAACTCCAGCGATTGCACGGCCTTGTTCAGGCTTTCACTCTGGCTTTCCAGCGCCGCCAATGCCCGTTTGATTTCCTCTTCGTTGTAATTGGCCGCCGCTCGTGGCTGAACGATGCCCATGCTGACTGCCCAGTCGAGCGCAGGGCTCAATCTCAGACGCGTAATCTTTTCGAGCTCCTCGGTCGAAGCGTTGACACTGCGTTCCAGAGGCAGATTGACGAGCTGTTGAAAAGACAGCGGTTGCGGTCTGTCCAGGTCGAGTTCGTCAGCCAGCAGCACGCCGTGCATGAAATTGACCCACACCACCGAACTTTTGTAGCGAAGGTCGGGTGGGACGTCGGCGACCTGGAAGTCTTTCGACAGCCGGGTCTGGTAAATGTGTGCCAGTACTATCGACTCTTTGGTGGTGGCGACTCGCTTTGTTTGCAGCAGGTGCCGGGCGAAATCATCGCGCAGTGTCTGGTAGCTTTTGCCCCAATGCACCGGATCCTGCCAGCGGAAGCCGGCGAGTTCTGGAGATTCAACGGATGATGGTGCATGCAGGTAAAGGCAGATGGCCTTGCACAGCAGTTGGTTGCGTATTGAAGCAGGCGTTTGTTCTCCGGGGAGCGCGCCGTACCAATTGAGGGCCTTCAGCAGCCGGTCTGCCAGGTCTTGTGCCGGTGCCGCGTCCAGCATCTGCTGAAGAAATACCGAAGGTGTCGCGCGCACTTCTTCGGTGGAGGGAGGAAACAGTACTTCGGCACCCAGACGGCGAATCAGCATGGGGCTGCCGGACATGAAGCTTTTTACGGTGGCCGTGATTTGCGCATTGATGAGTTTTGCCTTGTAGGTTTCCAGGGTATCGGTGGGGGCGGCACCGGGTGACGCGCGGCGCAAGGCATTGAAGCGTTTCCGATCCTTGGCCGTGGGCTGCACGAAACCCTCTATATCCAGGCCGTTGTCGAGCCCCAGTGCCTGGCGGGCACGCAGTTCCCTGGCGGCTGATGTCTCGGTTGCATCACTAGTAGTCTCTGTCACGTCACACTCCTTCGCATGGGTTCCTGTTACGGAAACGGGAGTACGCAGTAAAACGATCCGAAGCCCTGTGTCGGCGGTACATATCTATGCGTGGCACTTGTGCTGTACTGAGGCTGATCCGCCGCTTGCCGGAACCGGGTTCGCCTCCTAGTCTTGGGGGGATGCTCGCAAAGAGAAGGACGACCAGGCAGTGCTCATGCAAGGAATCCCATGAAGCAAAAGCGGACTCTCGGAACGCCTCGGTTGCTGGGCATCGTCTGGCCATTCATCGCCGTCGTGTTGTTTCAGGCGTTGCTGGGGGGCGTGAGTCTTTACGTCCTGTCGGCCGTTCGCGGGTATGTTGCGGGGGAGAGCCTCTGGTCCAAGGGCCAGAAAGACGCGATCTATTATCTCAATCTGTACGCCGACAGCCGTGACGAGGCGATTTACCTCAAATACCAGAACGCGATCGCCGTGCCTCAGGGCGGCCATCAGTTGCGTCTGGCCCTGGACAAGCAACCGCCCGACCTGCAGGCGGCGCGCGAGGGCATCCTCAAGGGCGGCAACCACCCGGACGATGTCTCCAGCCTGATCTGGCTCTACCTGAACTTTCGCCATTTCAGTTACCTGGAAACCGCCATCGACCGCTGGACGCTGGGTGACGCCTATCTGGTGGAACTCGATGATGTGGCGCAGGAGATGCACCGGCGGATCACGGCCAATGCCGCCACCGATGCCGATATCCGGCGCTGGAAGGACCGGATCTTTGCGATCAACGATGGTGTGACACCCGCGGCCAAGGCGTTCAGCGATGCCTTGGGCGAAGGCTCGCGAGTAATCCTGCGTCTGTTGCTGTTCACCAACCTCGCCACGGCGCTGGGCCTGATCGTCCTGGCGCTGTTGCGCACCCGCAAACTGCTCAAGCAGCGGCATGCCTTTGCCGAAGCCCTGCAACTGGAAAAGGACCGGGCCCATATCACCTTGCAATCGATTGGCGACGGGGTGATCACCACCGATGTGAGCGGCGCGATCGAATACATGAACCCGGCCGCCGAGGCCTTGACCCACTGGAAGGCTGAGCAGGCGGCGGGCCTGCCGCTGGCGGCATTGTTCAATCTGCTGGATGACAACGCTCAGACCGAAGGACTGACCCTGATCGAACACATTCTCAGCGGCCAGCTCAGCGGTGGCAGCGAGCACTCGAAGCTGATTCAGCGGCTGGACGGCAGCACCGTGTCGGTGACCCTGGTCGGGGCACCGATCCGCAATGCCGACAAGGTCAGCGGGACGGTGCTGGTGTTGCACGACATGACCCAGGAGCGGCAATACATTGCCAATCTGTCGTGGCAGGCGACCCATGATGCGTTGACCGGTCTGGCCAACCGCCGCGAGTTCGAATATCGCCTCGAACAGGCGTTACACAACCTGACCCGGCAGCCCGGGCGGCATGCGCTGATGTTCCTCGATCTCGATCAGTTCAAACTGGTCAACGACACCTGCGGGCATGCGGCGGGTGACGAGTTGCTGCGGCATATCTGTGCGTTGCTGCAATCCGGTCTGCGCGAGGGCGACACGCTGGCGCGGCTGGGGGGCGACGAGTTCGGCATCCTGCTGGAGAACTGTGCGCCGGAGGCGGCCGAGAAGATCGCCGAAGGGCTGCGCCAGACCGTGCAGAACCTGCATTTCGTCTGGAAGGGGCGTCCATTCCTGACCACCGTCAGCATTGGTCTGGTGCATGTCGCGCAAACCCCGACCACCCTCGAAGCCTCGCTGCGGGCGGCCGACATGGCCTGCTACATGGCCAAGGAAAAGGGCCGCAACCGGGTGCAGGTCTACCATGCCGACGATTCGGAACTGTCCCTGCGTTTCGGCGAGATGGCCTGGGTACAGCGCCTGCACATGGCTCTGGAGGAAAACCGCTTCTGTCTCTATGCCCAGGAAATCGCCCCGTTGGGGTCGGTCGCCGGCGGTACCGGCGGGCACATCGAAATTCTGCTGCGCCTGCATGACGAGGCGGGTCGGATGATTCTGCCGGACAGTTTCATACCGGCGGCCGAGCGTTACGGTTTGATGACGTCACTCGATCGCTGGGTTGTGCAGAATGTATTTAAGGTAATTGCTCAATGTATTAACGAAGAGTGCGAACGGCCTCTGGCAATGTGTGCGATTAATCTTTCAGGCATTACTATCGGAGATGACGCGTTCTTGCACTTTCTGCGGGAACAGTTTGATAACTATTCCGTTCCTCCTGAAATGATTTGTTTTGAAATTACAGAAACCAGCGCCATTGCAAATCTTGGCAGTGCCATCCGATTTATTAATGAACTCAAAGGCTTGGGTTGTTACTTCTCGCTGGATGATTTTTGTGCCGGAATGTCTTCATTCGCTTATTTGAAACATTTGCCTGTAGACTTCCTGAAGATCGACGGGAGTTTCGTAAAGGATATGCTGGACGACCCGATTAACCGCGCTATGGTCGAAGTGATCAACCACATCGGGCATGTCATGGGTAAGCAGACAATTGCGGAGTTTGTCGAAACAGCCCAGATCGAGCAGGCATTGCTTGAAATCGGCGTGGATTACGCTCAGGGTTATGTCATCGAACGCCCGCAGTTGTTTACCTGCGACAGTTTGCAAAGTCGGCCCGCCAGACCGCAGCCGCTGTTGTTCAAGGCGCCTGGCACGTTCCGTTGAAGTCTCTTGCCGATCCTTACAATCACAAATCAAAAGGAGCCGAACAGTGATCGACACATTCAACCGAACCGGACCACTCATGGAAGCTGCAAGTTATCCTGCCTGGGCACAACAGTTGATCCAGGACTGCAGCGAGAGCAAACGCCGGGTTGTCGAACATGAACTTTATCTGCGCATGCGTGATAACAAGCTCAGCGCCAGAACCATGCGCCAGTACCTGATCGGGGGCTGGCCTGTCGTTGAGCAATTCGCGTTGTACATGGCGCAGAATCTCACCAAGACCAAGTTCGCCCGTCACCCGGGTGAAGACATGGCGCGGCGTTGGCTGATGCGCAACATCCGCGTCGAACTCAACCATGCCGATTACTGGGTGAACTGGAGTCGGGCCCACGGAGTAAGTCTGGAAGACCTGCAGGCCCAGCAAGTGCCGCCGGAGCTGCATGCGCTGAGTCACTGGTGCTGGCACACCAGTTCGGCGGATTCGCTGATCGTGGCCATTGCCGCTACCAACTATGCGATCGAGGGCGCGACCGGGGAGTGGTCGGCGCTGGTCTGCTCGACGGGTGTGTATGCCGCCGCGTTCCCTGAAGAGGATCGTAAGCGGGCGATGAAGTGGCTGAAGATGCACGCCCAGTACGATGACGCCCACCCTTGGGAGGCGCTGGAAATCATTTGCACCCTGGCCGGCATGAACCCGAGCCGGGCCTTGCAGACGGAGCTGCGCCAGGCTGTGTGCAAGAGCTACGACTACATGTATCTGTTCCTTGAGCGCTGCATGCAGCTGGAGCTTTCGGAGCGGGTGCTGGTCGGGCGGGAGCGACGGGCACTGGTCGAGAGCTAGTCCGACGACCTCAATGAAAAACGGGAGCCCATGTGCTCCCGTTTTTGTCTGGCAGAGTCAGTCAGCCGGCCATTGTCAGGCGATTGCGTCCTTCGCGCTTGGCCACGTACAACGCGCTGTCCGCGCGGCGCAGCAGGCTGTCGGCGGACTCTCCCGGCAGCAGGGTCGAGCAGCCGAGGCTCACGGTCAGTTCGATCAACTGGCCATCGGCGTAATAGTCCTGGGCCTGCGCTGCATACCGCAGGCGTTCGCCGACCATCGCGGCGGCTTCGCGGCTGGTGTTGGACAGCAGGATCAGAAACTCTTCCCCGCCATAACGAAACACCATGTCGACGTTGCGCAACTGGTCCTTGATCGAGGCTGCGACGGCTTTTAGCACTTCATCGCCAGCCGTGTGACCATGACGGTCGTTGACCTGTTTGAAATGGTCGATGTCCAGCATCAGCAGTGACAGCGGTTGCAGGTGGCGACGGGACATCTCGATTTCCCGCTGCAGGGTCTGCTCCATGGCGATGCGGTTGCCGGCGCCGGTCAATGGATCGCGCAGGGCAGTCTGCGTCGCAACGCGGTAGAGCAGTGCATTGCGCATCGGGTACAGCAGGGACGACAGGAGCGATTCCAGATTGCCCAGTTCCTGCTCGCTGAAGCGCTGGTTGCGGCGGAACACCAACTCGCCCATGTGCTCGCCATCGTGGCTGAGGCTGTAGCTGGCCGAGTGATGACCGCGGGCGCCGAATTCCAGGCGCAGGTCACTGCCGCTGTGCACATAGCTCAAGGCGTCGAGCGGTACCAGGCGCTGAACTTCGCGGAAAAACAGACCCAGGATGCGTTGTGGCTCAAGGCTGGTTTGCAGTTGCAGGCTCATTTGCTGGCGCAATTGCGCCAGGCTGACAGGTCGCTGCAGCAGCGGAGGCAGCTGACCAAAGCCCAGGCGTTGCAATTTGGCACTGTCGAAGTCAATTGCAGTGGTCTGGGAGGGTGATTTCATATGGCGTGAGCCCCTAAGCAGTAAGTCTGTCTTACAGGCTGGGTGAGAGCGGCTATGGGCTGCGCGTCATACTGATCCATCAGTCCCGTAGGACATTTGGCACAAGTTTAGTCTGCCCGATGACGATTAGTCAGCTATCGAAATCAGGCCTTGCCCGACTGCCTTCACTCGGCGTGCTTTGAGGGAATGTAGAGCGAAAGTCGTGCCACTCAGTTCAGGTTTTATTAAAACCTTTGTGAATCAAAGAGTTGAATTTATGGCTTGAAATCGAGTGGTGGTTATTTGACTGAAACGGGCCTGCACAAAGCGGCAAATGTATGCCGCGACGGGAATCCGCCGCGGCAACAAAAGCGACGTATGGCATTACTGGGCGTTGAATGCCTGGCCGTTGATGCCCGTGCTGTCCGGACCCATCAGGTACAGATAGACCGGCATGATCTCTTCCGGCGTCGGGTTGTTCAGCGGATTTTCCCCCGGATACGCCTGGGCGCGCATGCTGGTGCGGGTGCCGCCCGGATTGATGCTGTTGGAGCGTACCGGCGCCACGCCGTCGACTTCATCAGCCAGGGTTTGCATCAAACCCTCGGTGGCAAACTTGGAGACGCCATAGGCACCCCAGTAGGCGCGGCCCTTGCGACCGACGCTGCTGGAAGTGAACACCACCGAGGCGTCCTGGGACAGTTTGAGCAGCGGCAGCAGGGTGCTGGTGAGCATGAACATCGCGTTGACGTTGACTTGCATGACGCGCATGAAGTTTTCACCGGACAACTGCTCGATCGGCGTGCGCGGGCCAATGATCGAGGCGTTGTGCAGCAGGCCGTCGAGGTGACCGAATTCGGTCTCGATCATCGCTGCCAGCTCATCGTATTGATGGGGCAGGGCGGTTTCGAGGTTGAACGGGATCACCGCCGGCTGCGGATGCCCGGCCGCTTCGATCTCGTCGTAGACCTGAGTCAGGTTGGCTTCGGTCTTGCCCAGCAGCAGCACGGTTGCACCGTGGGCCGCGTAGGTTTTCGCGGCGGCCGCGCCGATGCCGCGCCCGGCACCGGTGACCAGGATGACCCGATCCTTGAGCAGTTCAGGGCGAGCGCTGTAATCAAACATAAAAAACCTCTAATCCATTAACTTCTGATCGTTCCCGCGACCGGCATGGGAATGGCGCGTGCCCGAATCAGCAACTGCACAGGGCGTTATCGATCACCTTGCGCAACTCCTGCGGATGATCCACCACCACGTCCGCGCCCCAGTGTCGCGGATTGTCGTCCGGGTGAATGTAGCCATAGGTCACGGCGGCAGTCTTGGTGCCCGCGTCACGGCCGGATTCAATATCGCGCAGATCATCGCCGACAAACAGAACGGTCGACGGATCCAGATCAAGCATCTTGCAGGCAAGCTCAAGCATCTCGGGATCCGGCTTGCTGTTCTTGACGTGATCCGGACAGATCAGCAGGGCCGAGCGTTCGGCCAGCCCCAGTTGCTGCATGATCGGCTCGGCGAAGCGTAGCGGCTTGTTGGTGACCACGCCCCAGATGAGGTTGGCTTTCTCGATGTCGGCCAGCAGCTCGCCCATGCCGTCGAACAGCTTGCTGTGCACGGCGCAGCCCACCAGATAGCGCTCGAGGAACTCCAGGCGCAATTCCTCGAAGCCCGGCGACTCCGGGTCCATCGAGAACGTCACCGCGACCATGGCCTTGGCGCCGCCGGAGATTTCGTCGCGAATATGCTTGTCGTTCATCGGCGGCAAACCGCGATCCGCGCGCATCGCCTGGCAAATCGCGATGAAATCCGGCGCGGTGTCGAGCAGGGTGCCGTCCATGTCGAAAAGGACTGCTCTGATGGCCATCGGCTTATTCCTCGCGCAGGGTCTGGATCATGTAGTTGACGTCAACGTCCGCCGCCAGCTTGTAGTGCTTGGTCAGCGGGTTGTAGGTCAGGCCGATGATGTCCTTGACGGTGAGGCCGGCCATGCGGCTCCAGGCGCCGAGTTCGGACGGGCGGATGAATTTCTTGAAGTCGTGGGTGCCGCGCGGCAACAGCTTCATGATGTATTCGGCACCGACGATGGCGAACAGGTAAGCCTTCGGGTTGCGGTTGATGGTGGAGAAGAACACCTGGCCGCCTGGCTTGACCATGCGGAAGCAGGCGCGGATCACCGAGGATGGATCCGGTACGTGTTCGAGCATTTCCAGGCAGGTGACGACGTCGAACTGCTCGGGCATTTCTTCGGCCAGGGCTTCGGCGGTGATCTGGCGGTACTCGACGTTCACGCCGGATTCCAGCTGATGCAGTTGTGCGACCGCCAACGGCGCTTCGCCCATGTCGATGCCGGTCACGGTCGCGCCGCGCTGGGCCATGGCTTCGCTGAGGATGCCGCCGCCGCAACCGACGTCGAGGACTTTCTTGCCGGCCAGGTTGACGCGCTCGTCAATCCAGTTGACCCGCAGCGGGTTGATGTCGTGCAGCGGTTTGAACTCGCTTTCGCGGTCCCACCAGCGATGGGCCAGGGCTTCGAATTTGGCGATTTCGGCGTGGTCGACGTTGCTCATGATTCAATCCTCTAAAACTTGAAAAAGGCTGTAGCCCCGGAGTCTGCCCCGGGGTGTTTACGATTCGGTGTGGCCGCTGATGCGTCGGCCCCAGGCCCGGGCGGTTTCGCCGAGCTGCTGTTCGTCCAGGCGTGTCAGGCGCCGGTCGTCGAGTAACTGCTTGCCGGCGACCCACAGATGTTTCACGCAGTCCCGGCCGGTGGCGTAAATAAGTTGCGAGACCGGGTCATAGATCGGTTGCTGGGCCAGGCCGGACAGGTCGAACGCGACAATGTCTGCGGCCTTGCCGAGCTCCAGAGAGCCAGTCTCGGCTTCGATCCCCAAGGCCCGCGCGCCGTTCAGCGTCGCCATGCGCAGCGCCCGGTGGGCGTCCAGCGCGGTAGCGGAGCCGGCGACAGCTTTGGCCAGCAGCGCAGCGGTGCGGGTTTCACCCAGCAGGTCCAGGTCATTGTTGCTTGCGGCGCCGTCGGTGCCCACCGCCACGTTGACCCCGGCCTGCCACAGGCGTTCTACCGGACAGAAGCCGCTGGCCAGTTTCAGGTTCGACTCCGGGCAGTGGATCACGCTGGTGTTGCTTTCTACCAGCAAGGCCAGGTCGTCATCGCTGATCTGGGTCATATGCACGGCCTGGAAGCGCGGACCGAGCAGGCCCAGTCGGCCGAGGCGGGCCAGCGGGCGTTCGCCGCGCTGTTCGACTGCTTGCTGCACTTCGAAGGCGGTTTCGTGGACGTGCATGTGGATCGAAGCGTCCAGCTCTTCGGCGATCACGCGGATTTTTTCCAGATTCTCATCACCAACGGTGTAGGGTGCATGAGGGCCGAAAGTGATCTTGATGCGTTCGTGATGCTTCAGGTCGCCGAACAGTTCGACGCCCTGACGAATGGCTTCATCGGCGCTGGCGGCGCCCGGAATCGGGAAATCGAGGATCGGAATCGCGATCTGCGCACGGATTCCGCTGTTGTGCACGCGCTCGCTGGCAACCTTCGGGAAGAAATACATGTCCGAAAAACAGGTGATGCCACCTTTTATCTGCTCGGCGATGGCCAGGTCGGTGCCGTCACGCACGAAATCTTCATCGACCCATTTGCCCTCGGCCGGCCAGATGTGGTTTTCCAGCCAGGTCATCAACGGCAGATCGTCGGCGAGGCCGCGGAACAGGGTCATGGCGGCATGGCCATGAGCATTGATCAGGCCGGGGGCGAGCAGCACGTCCGGCAATTCGCGGACTTCGGCGGCGTTACACTTCAAGGCTTCGGCGCGCGGGCCGATGAACACGATGCGACCGTCGCGGATGCCCAGGCCATGCTCCTTGAGCACAACGCCTGCGGGTTCGACGGGTACCAGCCAGGTCGGCAGCAATAATAAGTCGAGCGCAATGGCAGGTTTCGGCATCGAGGGTCGGTTCCAGTGCTTTTGTAAAGGATGGCGAAGTATACCCGAGCGTCTTCGCGGGGGGATCGCTATAATCGGCGGCTTTTGTTCATGAGTGCGGGGTGAGGGATGCGCGATCGACTGTTGGCTGCGGAGAAAGTGAAGGCCATCGATTGGCGTGATGGCGCGCTCCACCTGCTGGATCAGCGCGTTTTGCCGTTCGAGGAAAACTGGATCGCCTACACCAGCGCCGCCGGCGTGGCCGAAGCGATTCGCTCGATGGTAGTGCGCGGTGCGCCGGCCATCGGCATCAGTGCCGCCTACGGCATCGTGCTGGCGGCCCGTGCCCGGATTGCCGAAGGTGGCGACTGGTATGCGGCGCTGGAAGAGGATTTCATGCTGCTGGCCGATTCTCGTCCGACGGCAGTCAATCTGTTCTGGGCGTTGAACCGCATGCACGACCGGCTGGATCGCCTGAAGGACAACGCCGATCCGCTGGAAGCGCTCGAATCCGAGGCCATCGCCATTCATGAAAGCGATCGCGAAGCCAACCTGACCATGGCCCAGCTCGGTGTCGACCTGATCCGCAAACATCAGGGCAATGCCCAGGCGATCCTGACCCACTGCAATACCGGCGCCCTGGCTACCGGCGGCTTCGGCACGGCGCTCGGGGTGATCCGCGCTGCGTTCATCGAGGGCATGGTCGAGCGCGTCTACGCCGACGAAACCCGTCCGTGGCTGCAAGGCTCGCGCCTGACCGCGTGGGAACTGGCCAACGAAGGCATTCCGGTGACCCTCAACGCCGACTCCGCCGCCGCGCACATCATGAAAACCAAAGGCGTGACCTGGGTCATCGTCGGCGCCGACCGGATTACCGCCAACGGCGACGTGGCGAACAAGATCGGCACCTATCAACTGGCGGTCAACGCCATGCACCACGGCGTACGCTTCATGGTGGTGGCGCCGAGTTCGACCATCGACATGAATCTGGCCAGCGGTGATGACATCCCGATCGAAGAGCGCGACGGTGCCGAACTGCTGGAAGTCGGCGGCAAGCGGGTCGGGGCGGATGTAGAGGCGTTCAACCCGGTGTTTGACGTGACGCCGGCGGACCTGATCGATGCGATCGTCACCGAAAAAGGCATCGTCGAGCGCCCGGACACCGCGAAAATGGCGCAGTTGATGTGCCGCAAGCGCTTGCATTAAGGGTGTTCATCGCCCGGTAAGCTGCCATCGCTCCCACAGGTTTTGTGCCAGACATGGCCCCGGTGGGAGCTGGCTTGCCAGCGATGAGGCCCTGAAAGTCAATAAACATCCGCAATTTCGTCTCGAAATTTGCATTCGGAGAAGCTCTGAGCCTCTCTCGTCCCCGTTAAGCCTGTCATCGGTCATCTAACTATGCTCCATGCGCATCTGGGGGATAGGTGCGTGGCGGCTCTTGTGATAACATCCGGCGTTTTCCGAGGCAGTCCCACGGGGTTGTCTTCACTGCGCAAATCCAGGGTCAACTTGTCGATTTGTCGTAAGTCGGCGCATGGCACTCGGCCTGCATCGACGAGCTTCGTGCGTCCCCTATGGATATGGCGAAGTTTCACCAGAAAAAGGAATCAGGCTTCTCATGGGCGAACTGGCCAAAGAAATCCTCCCGGTCAATATCGAAGACGAGCTGAAACAGTCCTATCTCGATTACGCGATGAGCGTGATCGTCGGCCGTGCACTGCCGGATGCGCGCGATGGCTTGAAGCCCGTGCACCGTCGCGTGCTGTTCGCGATGAGCGAGCTGGGCAACGACTTCAACAAGCCGTACAAGAAATCTGCCCGTGTCGTCGGTGACGTGATCGGTAAGTATCACCCGCACGGTGATACCGCGGTGTACGACACCATCGTTCGTATGGCGCAGCCATTCTCGCTGCGTTATCTGCTGGTGGACGGTCAGGGCAACTTCGGTTCGGTGGACGGCGACAACGCCGCGGCCATGCGATACACCGAAGTGCGCATGACCAAGCTGGCGCACGAGCTGCTGGCCGACCTGCACAAGGAAACCGTGGACTGGGTGCCGAACTACGACGGCACCGAGCTGATCCCCGCAGTCATGCCGACCCGCGTGCCGAACCTGCTGGTCAACGGTTCCAGCGGTATCGCCGTGGGCATGGCGACCAACATTCCGCCACACAACCTCGGTGAAGTCATCGACGGTTGCCTGGCGCTCATCGACAACCCCGAGCTGACCGTCGATGAGCTGATGCAATACATTCCCGGTCCGGACTTCCCGACCGCTGCGATCATCAACGGTCGCGCCGGCATCATCGAAGCCTACCGCACCGGCCGTGGCCGCATTTACATGCGCGCCCGTTCGATCATCGAAGACATCGACAAGGTCGGTGGCCGTCAGCAGATCGTCATCACCGAACTGCCTTACCAGCTGAACAAGGCGCGTCTGATCGAGAAGATCGCCGAACTGGTAAAAGAGAAAAAACTCGAAGGCATCACCGAACTGCGCGACGAGTCCGACAAGGACGGTATGCGCGTCGTGATCGAACTGCGTCGCGGCGAAGTGCCTGAGGTGATCCTCAACAACCTCTACGCCCAGACCCAGCTGCAATCGGTATTCGGCATCAACATCGTTGCGCTGATCGACGGTCGTCCGCGGATCCTGAACCTCAAGGATCTGCTGGAAGCCTTCGTCCGTCACCGTCGCGAAGTCGTTACCCGCCGTACCGTGTTCGAACTGCGCAAGGCCCGCGAGCGTGGTCACATCCTTGAAGGTCAAGCCGTTGCCTTGTCGAACATCGACCCGGTAATCGCGCTGATCAAGGCCTCGCCGACTCCGTCGGAAGCGAAAGAAGCGCTGGTCAGCACGCCGTGGGAATCCAGTGCGGTGATGACCATGGTCGAGCGCGCCGGTGCCGATTCGTGCCGTCCGGAAAACCTCGATCCGCAATACGGTCTGCGCGACGGCAAGTACTTCCTGTCGCCGGAACAGGCGCAAGCCATTCTGGAACTGCGTCTGCACCGCCTGACCGGCCTGGAACACGAAAAGCTGCTGGCCGAGTATCAAGAGATCCTCAACCAAATCGGCGAGCTGATCCGCATCCTCAACAGTGCCACGCGCCTGATGGAAGTGATCCGCGAAGAACTGGAAGTGATCCGCGCCGAATACGGCGACGTGCGCCGCACCGAGATTCTCGATGCGCGCCTCGACCTGACCCTGGGCGATATGATCCCGGAAGAAGAGCGCGTCGTGACCATCTCCCACGGCGGTTATGCCAAAACCCAGCCGCTGGCTGCGTACCAGGCCCAGCGTCGTGGTGGTAAAGGCAAGTCGGCTACCGGCGTGAAGGATGAGGACTACATCGCTCACCTGCTGGTCGCCAATAGCCACACCACGCTGCTGCTGTTCTCCAGCAAGGGCAAGGTGTACTGGCTCAAGACCTACGAGATTCCGGAAGCGTCCCGCGCCGCCCGTGGTCGTCCGCTGGTCAACCTGCTGCCGCTGGATGACGGTGAATACATCACCACCATGCTGCCGGTCGATCTCGAAGCCATGAAGCGTCAGGCTGATGAAGAAGAAGCCGAAGGCGCCGAGGCAGATGTAGAAGACATCGAAAACAGCAACGAAACCGAAGAAGAGCGCCGCGCGCGCATCAAGGCTGCCGACCGCAAGAAGGCTCCGTTCATCTTCATGTCGACCGCCAACGGTACCGTCAAGAAGACTCCGCTGGTGGCCTTCAGCCGTCAGCGCAGCGTCGGTCTGATCGCGCTGGAGCTGGACGAAGGCGACATCCTGATCTCCGCTGCCATCACCGATGGCGAGCAGGAAATCATGCTGTTCTCCGACGGCGGCAAGGTGACTCGCTTCAAGGAATCCGAAGTCCGCGCCATGGGTCGTACCGCTCGCGGTGTGCGTGGCATGCGTCTGCCGGAAGGGCAGAAGCTGATTTCCATGCTGATCCCGGAAGAGGGCAGCCAGATCCTGACGGCTTCCGAGCGCGGCTACGGCAAGCGCACGGCGATCACCGAGTTCCCTGAATACAAACGTGGCGGTCAGGGCGTTATCGCCATGGTCAGCAACGAGCGTAACGGCCGTTTGGTCGGCGCGGTTCAGGTGCAGGACGGTGAAGAAATCATGCTGATTTCCGACCAGGGCACGCTGGTGCGTACCCGTGTCGACGAAGTCTCCAGCCTGGGTCGTAACACCCAGGGTGTGACCCTGATCAAACTGGCCAAGGATGAAACCCTGGTCGGTCTGGAGCGGGTCCAGGAGCCGTCGGAAGTCGAGGGTGAAGAGTTTGAAGGTGAAGAAGGTGTCGAGCTGGAAGAAGGCGTGATCGGCGCCGAACCGGACGATGCGGTCGACAACCTGCAGGCGGACGCCGCAGACGAAGAAGAGTCGCAAGACTAACCAAATCGTAGCAGGGCAGAGTGTTTGCTCTGTCCGCTACCGTGATTGCATAGCGAGAGTGGATGTGAGCAAACGAGCCTTTAACTTCTGCGCAGGTCCCGCTGCGCTGCCTGAAGCTGTCCTGTTGCGTGCCCAGTCCGAGATGCTCGACTGGCACGGCAAGGGTCTGTCGGTCATGGAGATGAGCCATCGTAGCGACGACTACGTGGCCATCGCCGAAAAAGCCGAACAGGACCTGCGCGACCTGCTGTCCATCCCCTCCAACTACAAAGTGCTGTTCCTGCAGGGCGGCGCGAGCCAGCAGTTCGCCGAGATTCCGCTGAACCTGCTACCCGAGAACGGCACTGCCGACTATGTCGAGACCGGCATCTGGTCGAAAAAAGCCATCGAGGAAGCGCGTCGCTTTGGCAATATCAACGTAGCTGCCAGCGCCAAGCCTTATGACTACCTGGCCATTCCTGGCCAGAACGAATGGAAGCTGACCCCGGGTGCGTCCTATCTGCACTATGCGTCCAACGAAACCATCGGCGGCCTGCAGTTCGACTGGGTTCCCGAGGCCGGTGACGTTCCGCTGGTGGTCGACATGTCCTCCGATATCCTCTCGCGTCCGATCGATGTGTCGCAGTACGGCCTGATCTACGCCGGCGCGCAAAAGAACATCGGCCCGAGCGGTCTGGTTGTGGTGATTGTTCGTGAAGACCTGCTGGGCCGTGCCCGCAGTTCGTGCCCGACCATGCTCGACTACAAGATCTCGGCCGACAACGGTTCGATGTACAACACCCCGGCCACCTATTCCTGGTATCTCTCCGGCCTGGTCTTCGAGTGGCTGAAGGAGCAGGGTGGCGTCGCCGCGATGGAGCAGCGCAACAAGGCGAAGAAAGATCGCCTGTACGGCTTCATCGACAACAGCGATTTCTACACCAACCCGATCAGCGTCAACGCCCGCTCCTGGATGAACGTGCCGTTCCGCCTGGCTGACGAGCGTCTGGACAAGGCGTTCCTGGCCGGCGCCGACGCCCGCGGTCTGCTCAACCTCAAGGGCCACCGTTCGGTCGGCGGCATGCGTGCCTCGATCTACAACGCCCTGGGTCTGGACGCCGTCGAAGCACTGGTTGGCTACATGGCTGAGTTCGAGAAGGAGCATTCCTGATGTCCGAGCAGGAACTCAAGGCGCTGCGCGTTCGCATCGATAATCTTGATGAGAAGATCCTCCAGCTGATCAGTGATCGCGCGCGCTGCGCCGAAGAGGTTGCCCGGGTCAAGATGGCCAGTCTGGCCGAAGGCGAGCAGCCGGTGTTCTATCGTCCCGAGCGTGAGGCGCAGGTGCTCAAGCGCGTGATGGAGCGCAACAAGGGGCCGCTGGGCAACGAAGAGATGGCGCGCTTGTTCCGCGAAATCATGTCTTCGTGCCTCGCCCTCGAGAACCCGCTGAAAGTGGCCTATCTCGGTCCGGAAGGTACGTTCACCCAAGCGGCAGCCATGAAGCACTTCGGTCACGCAGTGATCAGCAAGCCGATGGCGGCGATCGACGAAGTGTTCCGCGAAGTGGCGGCCGGTGCGGTGAATTTTGGCGTTGTGCCGGTGGAGAACTCCACCGAGGGCGCGGTCAACCACACCCTCGACAGCTTCCTCGAACACGACATGGTTATCTGTGGCGAAGTCGAGCTGCGGATTCACCATCATCTGCTGGTCGGTGAAAACACCAAGACCGACAGTATCAGCCGTATCTATTCCCACGCTCAGTCGCTGGCCCAGTGTCGCAAGTGGCTGGACGCTCATTACCCGAATGTCGAGCGCGTGGCGGTGTCCAGCAACGCCGAAGCGGCCAAGCGGGTCAAGGGTGAATGGAATTCGGCGGCGATCGCCGGCGACATGGCGGCCGGTCTGTATGGCCTGACCCGTCTGGCCGAGAAGATCGAGGATCGTCCGGACAACTCCACGCGCTTCCTGATGATCGGTAATCAGGAAGTACCGCCGACCGGCGACGACAAGACGTCGATCATCGTGTCCATGAGCAACAAGCCCGGCGCACTCCATGAGCTGCTGGTGCCGTTCCATGACAACGGGATCGACCTGACCCGGATCGAAACCCGTCCGTCGCGCAGCGGTAAATGGACCTACGTGTTCTTCATCGACTTCGTCGGCCATCACCGTGATCCGCTGATCAAAGGTGTACTGGAAAAGATCAGTCAGGAAGCAGTAGCACTCAAGGTGCTGGGTTCCTACCCGAAAGCAGTTCTTTAAGGGGCGGTAGCAATGAGTGGCAACTTCCTCGCTCTGGCACAGCCGGGCGTGCAACAACTTTCGCCATACGTGCCGGGCAAGCCCGTGGACGAACTGGCTCGCGAGCTGGATCTGGATCCGGCAAGCATCGTCAAACTGGCGAGCAACGAAAACCCGCTGGGCGCGAGCCCGAAAGCGCTGGCCGCGATCCGCGAAGCGCTGGACGAGCTGACCCGTTATCCGGACGGTAACGGTTTCGCGCTGAAATCCCTGCTGGCCGAGCAGTGCCGCGTCGAGCTGAACCAGGTGACCCTGGGCAACGGTTCCAACGACATTCTCGAGCTGGTGGCGCGCGCCTATCTGGCGCCGGGCCTGAATGCAGTGTTCAGCGAGCACGCGTTCGCGGTCTACCCGATCGCGACCCAGGCGGTAGGTGCTCAGGCCAAGGTCGTTCCGGCCAAGGATTGGGGGCATGACCTGCCGGCGATGCTGGCGGCCATCGACGCCAACACCCGCGTCGTGTTCATCGCCAACCCGAACAATCCGACCGGCACCTGGTTCGGCGCCGAAGCGCTGGACGAGTTCCTGCAGGACGTGCCGGAGCACGTGCTGGTGGTGCTGGACGAGGCCTACATCGAATATGCCGAAGGCAGCGATCTGCCGGATGGCCTGGATTTCCTCGCGGCTTACCCGAATCTGCTGGTCTCGCGCACCTTCTCCAAGGCCTACGGTCTGGCGGCGCTGCGTGTTGGCTACGGCTTGTCCACGCCAGTCGTGGCAGACGTGCTGAACCGCGTACGCCAGCCGTTCAACGTCAACAGCCTGGCCCTGGCGGCGGCGTGTGCGGCGATGAAGGACGAGGAATACCTGGCGCAGAGCCGTCAGCTCAACGAGTCCGGCATGCAGCAGCTGGAAGCGGGTTTCCGCGAGTTGGGCCTGAGCTGGATTCCGTCCAAGGGCAACTTTATCTGCGTCGACCTCGGTCAAGTGGCGGCTCCGGTGTTCCAGGGCCTGCTGCGCGAAGGCGTGATCGTGCGTCCGGTGGCCAACTACGGCATGCCGAACCATCTGCGGGTGACCATCGGTCTGCCGGTGGAAAACAGTCGCTTCCTTGAAGCGCTGCGCAAGGTTCTGGCTCGTGGGTGATGTCACTGCGCTGCAACCTGCTGCACCTATGATCGGGCGCCTGGTGGTGGTCGGTCTGGGGTTGATCGGTGGTTCGTTTGCCAAAGGCTTGCGTGAAAGCGGCGTGTGCCGCGAAGTGGTCGGGGTCGATCTCGACCCGCAATCGCGCAAGCTGGCGGTCGAGTTGGGCGTGGTGGATCGCTGTGAAGACGACCTGGTGGCGGCTTGCCAGGGCGCGGACGTGATCCAGTTGGCGGTGCCGATCCTGGCCATGGAAAAACTGCTGGCCCGTCTGGCCGGCATGGATCTGGGGCAGGCGATCCTGACGGACGTCGGCAGCGCCAAGGGCAATGTGGTGCGTGCGGCGACCGAAGCGTTCGGCGGCATGCCGGCGCGCTTTGTGCCGGGGCATCCGATTGCCGGCTCCGAGCAGAGCGGGGTGGAAGCTTCCAACTCGGAGCTGTTCCGCCGTCATAAAGTGATTCTGACCCCGCTGGAGCAGACCGATCCGGCTGCCCTGGCAGTGGTTGATCGCTTGTGGCGCGAGCTGGGTGCCGACGTCGAGCACATGCAGGTCGAGCGTCACGATGAAGTACTGGCCGCGACCAGTCATCTGCCGCATCTGCTGGCCTTTGGTCTGGTCGATTCGTTGGCCAAGCGCAATGAAAACCTTGAGATCTTCCGTTACGCTGCGGGCGGTTTCCGTGATTTCACAAGAATCGCCGGAAGCGACCCGGTCATGTGGCATGACATCTTTCTCGCCAACCGCGAGGCTGTCCTGCGCACACTCGATACATTTCGCAGCGACCTCGACGCCTTGCGCGACGCGGTCGATGCAGGGGATGGGCACCAATTGTTGGGCGTCTTCACGCGCGCCCGGGTTGCCCGCGAGCATTTCAGTAAAATCCTGGCCCGCAGGGCCTATGTGGACGCTATGAATTCCAACGATCTGATCTTCCTGGCTCAACCTGGTGGCCGCCTGTCCGGTCGGATTCGCGTACCGGGTGACAAATCGATTTCCCACCGTTCGATCATGCTCGGTTCCCTGGCTGAAGGTGTCACCGAAGTCGAAGGCTTCCTTGAGGGTGAAGACGCCCTGGCGACCTTGCAGGCGTTCCGCGACATGGGCGTGGTCATCGAAGGCCCGCATCACGGCCGCGTGACCATCCACGGAGTCGGCCTGCACGGCCTGAAACCTGCGCCGGGCCCGATCTATCTGGGCAACTCCGGTACTTCGATGCGCCTGCTGTCCGGCCTGCTGGCCGCGCAGGACTTCGACAGCACACTGACCGGTGACGCTTCGCTGTCCAAGCGTCCGATGAATCGCGTCGCCAACCCGCTGCGGGAAATGGGCGCCGTGATTGAAACCGCTGCCGACGGTCGTCCGCCGATGACCATTCGTGGCGGTCACAAGCTCAAAGGTCTGACCTATACAATGCCAATGGCCAGTGCTCAGGTGAAGTCCTGCCTGCTGCTGGCGGGTCTGTATGCCGAAGGCAAGACCACTGTTACCGAGCCGGCACCCACTCGCGACCACACCGAGCGCATGCTGCGCGGCTTTGGCTATTCGGTGAGTGTCAATGGTGCCACGGCATCGGTCGAGTCCGGCGGCAAGCTGACTGCGACCCACATCGAAGTGCCGGGCGACATTTCGTCGTCGGCGTTCTTCCTGGTGGCGGCGTCGATCGCTGAAGGTTCGGAGCTGGTGCTCGAGCACGTCGGCATCAACCCGACCCGTACCGGTGTGATCGACATCCTGCGCTTGATGGGCGCCGACATCACCCTGGAAAACCAGCGTGAAGTGGGTGGCGAGCCGGTTGCAGACCTGCGCGTGCGAGCAGCTAAACTCAAAGGTATCGAGATTCCGGAAGCGCTGGTTCCTCTGGCCATCGACGAGTTCCCGGTGCTGTTCGTGGCGGCAGCCTGTGCCGAAGGGCGCACCGTGCTGACCGGCGCCGAAGAGCTGCGGGTCAAGGAATCGGATCGTATCCAGGTCATGGCGGACGGTTTGCTGGCGCTGGGCGTCAAGTGCGAACCGACCCCGGACGGCATCATCATCGACGGCGGCCAGATCGGCGGCGGCGAAGTGCATGGTCATGGCGATCACCGCATCGCGATGGCTTTCAGCGTGGCCTCGTTGCGCGCCACTGCACCGATCCGCATCCATGATTGCGCCAACGTCGCGACATCGTTCCCGAACTTCCTGGCGCTGTGTGCGCAGGTCGGCATTCGTGTGGCGCAAGAGGCTCAGTCGTGAACAATATTGCTCCGGTCATCACCATCGATGGGCCAAGCGGCTCGGGCAAAGGCACCGTAGCCGGGATTCTGGCCAAGCGACTGGGCTGGAATCTGCTGGACTCCGGCGCGCTGTATCGCCTGCTGGCGTTTGCTGCACACAATCATGGTGTCGACCTGACCAATGAAGAGTTGCTGAAGAAACTGGCCGCTCATCTGGATGTGCAGTTCATCGCAGCGACCGATGGTCAGTTGCAGCGCATCATTCTGGAAGGTGATGAAGTCAGCGATGTCATCCGCACCGAGAGCGTCGGTTCCGGCGCTTCCCAGGTGGCTGCGTTGCCGGCTGTGCGCGAGGCGCTGCTGCAGCGCCAGCGCGCGTTCCAGGAAACGCCGGGCCTGGTGGCCGATGGTCGTGACATGGGAACGGTGGTATTTCCGAACGCGCCGCTGAAGATTTTCCTGACCGCCAGTGCCGAGGAGCGGGCGCGCCGTCGATATTTGCAGTTGAAGGGCAAAGTCGAGGGTGTTAGTCTGTCGAGTCTGCTAGATGAGATCCGTGCGCGCGACGAGCGTGATACCCAGCGAGCGGTGGCCCCGCTCAAGCCGGCGGCCGACGCCATACAGCTGGATTCCACGGAGTTGTCCATCGATCAGGTGCTTGAACGCATCATGAGCGAGATCGCCATTCGCGATATCGCCGGGTGACCAGGAAGGCCGCAGGGGACCAGTCATAGTCCTGCGGTGGCTTCCTTTAAATGAAACTGACCCGCATCGTCTGGGATGTGGAGACGGGCGTATTTTTCGCCCTAATCAACAGGAATTAAAATGAGCGAAAGCTTTGCGGAACTCTTTGAAGAAAGCCTAAAGACCCTGAACCTTCAGGCAGGCTCCATCATCACCGGTGTTATCGTTGATATCGATTACCAGGCTCGCTGGGTAACCGTTCACGCTGGCCTGAAGTCCGAAGCACTGATCCCTCTGGAGCAGTTCTACAACGACGCTGGCGAACTGAACATCAACGTCGGTGACGAAGTTCACGTTGCTCTGGACTCGGTTGAAGACGGTTTCGGTGAAACCAAGCTGTCCCGTGAAAAAGCCAAGCGCGCTGAATGCTGGATCGTTCTGGAAGCAGCCTTCGCAGCTGAGGAAGTGGTCAAGGGCGTTATCAACGGTAAGGTTAAAGGCGGCTTCACTGTCGACGTTAACGGCATCCGTGCGTTCCTGCCAGGTTCCCTGGTTGACGTCCGTCCAGTGCGCGACACCACGCACCTGGAAGGCAAAGAGCTGGAATTCAAGGTCATCAAGCTGGACCAGAAGCGCAACAACGTTGTCGTTTCCCGTCGCAGCGTCCTGGAAGCCGAGAACTCCGCCGAGCGTGAAGCTCTGCTGGAATCCCTGCAAGAAGGCCAGCAAGTCAAAGGTATCGTCAAAAACCTCACCGATTACGGCGCATTCGTCGATCTGGGTGGCGTGGACGGCCTGCTGCACATCACCGACATGGCGTGGAAGCGTATCAAGCACCCTTCCGAAATCGTCAATGTTGGCGACGAGATCGACGTCAAGGTTCTGAAGTACGATCGCGAGCGCAATCGTGTTTCCCTGGGCCTGAAGCAACTGGGCGAAGATCCATGGGTTGCTATCAAAGCCCGTTACCCAGAAAGCACTCGCGTTACCGCTCGTGTAACCAACCTGACCGACTACGGCTGCTTCGCTGAGCTGGAAGAAGGCGTTGAAGGTCTGGTACACGTTTCGGAAATGGACTGGACCAACAAGAACATCCACCCTTCGAAAGTCGTACAAGTCGGCGACGAAGTGGAAGTCATGGTTCTGGACATCGACGAAGAGCGTCGTCGTATCTCCCTGGGCATCAAGCAGTGCAAGTCGAACCCATGGGAAGACTTCTCTGGCCAGTTCAACAAGGGCGACAAGATCTCCGGCACCATCAAGTCGATCACCGATTTCGGTATCTTCATTGGTCTGGACGGCGGCATCGACGGTCTGGTTCACCTGTCCGACATCTCCTGGAACGAAGTGGGCGAAGAAGCCGTACGTCGTTTCAAGAAGGGCGACGAGCTGGACACCGTTATCCTGTCGGTTGACCCGGAGCGTGAGCGTATCTCCCTGGGTATCAAGCAACTGGAAAGCGATCCGTTCTCCGAGTACGTCTCGGTTAACGACAAAGGCGCAATCGTTACTGGCACCGTGAAAGAAGTTGACGCCAAAGGCGCCATCATCGTTCTGGCCGACGATATCGAAGCGACTCTGAAAGCCTCCGAAATCAGCCGTGACCGCGTTGAAGACGCGCGCAACGTTCTGAAAGAAGGCCAGCAAGTAGAAGCCAAGATCATCAGCGTTGATCGTAAGAGCCGCGTAATCCAGCTGTCGATCAAATCGAAAGACGATGCTGAAGAGAAAGAAGCCATCCAGAGCCTGAAAGCAGCTCCGGAAGGCGAAGCAGCTGACACCACCATGGCGGCACTGCTGCGTCAAGCAATGGCCAAACAGAACTGAGTTCTGTCTGATCATTAAAAAAGGGCGACTTCGGTCGCCCTTTTTTGTACCTGCGATTCAGGATTTGTGCTGTTCGGCGGGCCCTTGCCTAGATGGAATGGTTTTTCAGAGTGGTGACCAGATGCCTGGATATCCGGTCAGCATTTGCCATGATAGTCAGCGTGTGGGATTTCTCGGTCAGGACTGGGAGGCTCGCGCCATCCACGATGTGAAGACCCTCAAGGCTCGCGACTTCGCCATAGCGATTGGTAGCCCCTTGGGTTGGGTTTGATTGCATGGGAAGGGTGGCTGCGTAATGAATGTCAGCGCCAGGTCGGCCAACGGTAAAACTCGTTGGCAGCAGGAGTGCTCCAAGTTTTGCGTAGGCTTTGCGAAGCTGTGTTTCGGTCTGCTTCATCAGGGCTGCTGTGTCAGGATGCTCGGCACCTTTGAGATAAAGCGTTCCGTCACCGGTCAGAGTTGCGCTGTGATTTGACAAGTGACCCGGCAGGAACACGTTGCCGACAACGCAGGAGCCCAGCAGGTTTGCCATCAGATCAACGCTGTATCTTTTGCTAAGCGGTGTACGGGTGACGAATTCAGTCATTGGCAAGCCAGTGGTGCTGAATGTGGAGCCGAATGCGGTGACCTGTGGCGTCAGCTCTAGCGAGTATGACAATTGGCCTAGACCTAAAGTCGGTGTCCGCCCGGTCCCCAGCATTCGCGGTAACCAGAGTAGAAACGCGGCTGTTGGCGAAGCCTGCAGCGGGACGGGCAAGGTGTGTTGCAGGCATTTGAGGGCCAGTTTGGTGGAGGCCAATGTTCCTGCTGCAAGCAGCACGCGTTTTGCGTGATAGCGCTGCAAACCCTTGCTGCCTGTCACGATCCAGCTGTCAGCCTCTTTGTGGATCTGGTTGACCAGTACGCCGGATTGGAAAGTGAAACCGGGATAGAGTTTGAGTCTTGATATTTCCTGGGTGGCCGAATAGAGCGCCTGGTTATGGCAGCCCCACAGGCAATTGTTCGACAGATCGCAAGCCAATCGATCCCCCAGAGGCTGGCTGAGCGCAGCGATGCGTGAGCGCCCCATGCGGAATCCTGTTCCTGCGAAGTCCTTCTGGCGCTTGTTGTACTTCTCAAGCAGGCGCTGGTGCAGTCGATCCATCGCTAAGGGCGGCTGAGCCCATTCATCCACGCCAAAATAGCTGGAAAGATCATCGGTCACGCCACCGCTGATGCCTATCCGCTGGGAAACAACTTCGTAGGACCTTTCAAGGTCGGCGTAGTCGATACCCAGGCCGGCGAAGTCCTTTTCGGAGAATCGCGCAACACCGCACCCCCATGCATTGGAGAGTCCGCCTGTTGCCAATGAGCCTACGGAAATGAAGTTTTCGGTCTGCAGGCCGTTGGCTTCATTAAAGTTTTCGAAGGTCTGCTTATGGGTGGGTGTCTTGAGCTTGGGTGATACCGCATCCATGTTGTTGAGTGCGTGAAACGTATCGCCAATCATCCACTTCCATTGCTGATTGTCCAAGGCCCTGTTGGACAGGTAGCTTCCGCTCGGAGGCGGTGGGGCGGGGAACTCAGACCCTGCATCGAGCATGAGGACTTTCAGGCCTGCCTGAACCAGCGGATAGGCGGCCGACGTTCCTGCCGGGCCGCTGCCCACGATAATGACGTCAAATTCAGGCATCGCGCGGAGTATTCCTTTTCAGCAGCAGTCGGGGAAGTAAAGGTTTCAAGATAACTGCAAGTACGCGCCAGGAGGCTTCTTTGAGTACTGTCATTCCAAGCGCAATGAATGCTCTGATAAAGCTTTCGGATCGGTCGAGCCCGAGGAAGGCGTTAGCGCCCTGGGGGCTTGCTTCGGCCAGCGCGGTCGCGGTGCTCAATCGCCATCCCAGTGCCTGGCAGTGCTCATGCTGAAGAAACGCACGGTTGTCCAGAAGGGTGACTGCGCAAGGGCAGAGCGCAAGAAGTCTGGAGTTCAATACGGCCTCACCGTCATCGAGGGCTTCGACAGCATTGGCATAGCGTCGCAGGAGTGATGGGGCGGGGGTGGTCTTGAGTACATAAGCCAGCAAGGTCCTTGCTTCCATCAGCAGATGCCGGCGCCGACCGTTGCCTGAGCGATGCATGCCATCGCTCAGGGACCTCAGGGTGATTCCCGTCCGCTCGAGGGATGTTTTCGAATCCATGGGCGCCAGTGACAGTAGCGAGAACAAACGATCCAGGCCCAGTTGGGCTGTTCGGCGCTTGCCCAGAATCTTGCTGGCAAGGGTAATAAGGGGGACGGGTACAGGAGCGGGCAGGCGCAGCACGTTGAGCTTTTCGCTGGCGATGGCGCTTAAAAAAGTCCCGAAGGAAACCGGTTCTTGCGAACCCAGGCACAGTATTTCGCCGTGGATATCGTCCCGGCCGGCTACCGTCAGGATGGCGGCGCAAAGATCGTCGACATGGATCGGCTGAATCTGTGGTGCGGGAAGCAGGATGGGGATTAATGGAAAGCGTCGCACCAGAGAAGAAAGCAGGCCAAATAATCCGCGCTCATGGCTGCCATACACCTGGCCAGGCCTGATCACGACGCCACCGGCGGCAAGAACGTCCTGCTCGATGCTCCATTTGGTTTGCCCATAGGAGGTCGGAGCGGTGGCCGAAGCTGTCTGACTGGAGATGAATATCAGTTTGGTGCCGGCGAGTGTCGTGGTTCGAATCAGCTCGCGGGCGGCCTCGATTTCAGTCTCTGCGCTGATGTTCTTGTTGTGCGTGGTGTCGGCCGCCAGGTGCACGAGTGCGCGACTGTTGGCTGGTATCTCGATTGTCGGAGTGCGTAAATCAAACGGTAGCCACTGGTAGTGAGGCAGGGTTTGTTTGCGACTTGCAGAATAAACCTCATCCCCCGCGCTGTGGGCCATTGCAGCCAGTCGCTCACCGATGTAGCCCGATGCTCCAGTAATGATCAGTTTCATTCCTACAGGCCTTTTGTGTCGATCGACTTGGTATCGGTTTCGGGAGTCTTGTGGAAAATGGCCACTTTGCTGATCCAGTAGGTAATGGCGGTGCAAGCGGCGTCAGAGACGAACTTCGCAAATGCTGGGGGGGTGATGAGTGCGAGCGTCACATAGAACAGTCCGGACGAAACCGGAATGTTGATGGTCAGCAGGGAGAAATAGCGGATCGCCTGAGTTCTCCGGCTGGTTTCTGTCGATTGAAAAGTGAAGTGGCGATGCAGAAAAAAAGCGAAAACCCCGGAGAACAATTTGCTGAAAATGTTGGCCAGAACATGCTGGCCATCTAGCAGGTAAGCAAATAGCAGAAACGAACTCATGTCGAGGGCGTAGGCCAGGAGTTGAACCCCCATGTATTTTGCGAATGTCAAACGTCTCTTTTCCTTATGATCAAGATGTGGTGCAGGCCGAAAATTCTATTGAGTGGTTTCATTAGCCATTCGACGGCTTTCAATAACGGTATGCAGCTGTTGGGCAGTAGCTGGCGAAAGTTGAGCCCGCCGGAAATCAGGTAGCGTAGATAGTTGTTGCAGACCTCCTGGTGGACTATTTCGAGGTTCGGATACTTTCGGTTGAACTGCTCTTTGTCCCGGATGAATATCAGATAGCTCAGGGCCTGGTTTGCGCCGTTCATGGGCCCGGTTGCCGGGGTGTTCCAGGATTGGAAGTGTTTGTCGAAACCTTCGGATTTAAACAGTCGTTTGTACAGGGCGCTCGCCAGCGGGCCGTAATAGGGCTCGATCAGGATGACACCACCGCCTGTCTTGAGGGTGCGGCCGATTTCTTTGAAGAAGAGGTCGGGCTCTGGGAAGTGGTGAAAACAGTTCTGGCCGTAAAACACCCTGACAGAGTCATCTTCCAGCGCCATGTCCTGTGCATTGAGTTCCCGGTCCAGATGGGGGCCGAAGACCACGTCGGTTGCCAGTACCTTCGGGTAGCTCTCGCGCATGGGGGCGACCCCGGCACCCAGTTCCACCTCCATTCCGTCACTTTTCAGGAAGCGAGACGCGAGGTGGTGAAACGCATGATGAAACTCAACGAACACTTCCCTGAGCATGTGTTTGCTTTCAAGCACCTTCCCGTGAAGCTCAAGGCGTTCGATGCCGTCGACATCGAATTTTTTGAGTGAAGGTTCCGACAAAAACTCCATAAATCCTTTCATCACATACCCCTGCGTCAGTTTTTTTGTTCTTTGACTAATGCTTGGAAATTGGACGTTGATCGTTTGCAGATTTTTTGGGTGCTTCAAATTTCGTTGGTTGCCGACACCGCTGCGATCAGGGTGTCTGGGCGAGGTGCTGACCTGTTTCTCACAAAGGCGGGGAGTATATCTGATTCGACGTGCGCGCCCAGAGAGCCTCGATCGAGCGGACAGCCGGCCGGGAGTATTTGTGCCTGTTGTGCAAGAAACCGGGGTTGGGCGTTCTGGAAGGGAAACCAATAAGCGTTGCAAGTGGTCTGTGTTTAGCATCAGGGTATTCGTCGTTGAGAGCTAGGCTTTAACGTGAGGCGCGCAATCAGCTGGCATGAGGAAGTGAATGAACAGGTTTATGGTCGGATTGGTTCTGCTTGCATTGGCCGGATGTACCGTCAACGCGAAGACGCATGCGGTTCGGGGTGTCAGTGGTATAGAAATCGACTGTTCGGGGTTGGGGTCGGGTTGGGATAAATGTCAAAAGCGCGCGGCAAAAGAATGCAAGGCCGCAGGTTACAAAATGGTCACCCGATCCGATGACGCGAAGGATGAAGAGTTTCCGTTCGCCTTCAACCCGGCGGGTTATCTGACGCGCAAGATGGTGGTGATTTGTCGGTGAGTTGTGGGCAGGGTGTGGCAAGGCAGCGCTGCAGATGAGTTGGGCACAACTGGATATTGATATGTCAAGCCTTGGGCTGTTCAAATGCCTCGGGGCGTGCTAAAACCTTTTGAAGTGCTGATCTAGCTGCTTGAAAAAGAAGGGAAAAACATGACGAAGTCGGAGTTGATCGAACGAATTGTCACCCATCAAGGGCTACTCTCATCCAAAGATGTGGAGTTGGCCATCAAGACCATGCTTGAGCAAATGTCCCAATGCCTTGCTACGGGTGATCGAATCGAGATCCGTGGCTTCGGCAGCTTTTCGTTGCACTATCGCGCGCCCCGTGTTGGTCGCAACCCGAAGACCGGTCAGTCGGTCAGTCTGGACGGCAAGTTCGTTCCGCACTTCAAACCCGGCAAAGAGCTGCGTGATCGCGTGAATGAAGAGGAGGATGAGATTTGATGTTCATCGCCAGACAAGGAGCCGCTCATGCATAACTTCAAGCGGTTGCTTCTAGGTGTCTTTATCCTGTTGCTGGTATTGCTGATCCTGGCTTTCGTGCTCGAGAATCAGCAAGTTGTTTCGCTGATGTTCCTCGGATGGTCCGGCCCACAGTTGCCGGTCTCTGTGGTCGTGGTTCTGGCGCTTCTGATCGGGATGGTTATCGGGCCGATCATCGGGTGGATCCTGGGACGCTCGTCCAGAAGGGCGCGCAAGCCTCTTGTCTGAAAGCGACAAGTACGGGGCAATCATCGAATTTGCGTCGCTGCCTGTCCATATCCATTAGTAAAACATTCATTAAGCTGTAAAATGCAGCCCTTGTTCGTAGGTGGCAATCTCCCACCTCGATTCAGACTGACTCTGACAGATGCCTCATAGTTGAAGGCCTCTGCATTCATGGATTAGACAGCGCTCGGTTGGCAGCCCTGTCAGCAGCTCAAGGGTGTGGTTTCGCGTGAAAATTCTAGTAACCGGCGGTGCCGGGTTTATTGGCTCGGCAGTCATTCGTCATATCATTTCCAATACTACCGATTCTGTCGTTAACGTCGATAAACTGACTTACGCCGGTAATCTGGAGTCATTGGCCGAAGTCAGCCAGAACCCTCGTTACGCGTTCGAGCGTGTCGACATCTGCGATCGTGAGCAGATGGACCGTGTGCTGCAACAACACCAACCCGATGCAATCATGCATCTGGCGGCCGAATCCCACGTTGACCGTTCGATTTCCGGCCCGTCCGAATTCATTCAGACCAACATCATCGGCACCTACACACTGCTGGAGGCGTCCCGCCAATATTGGGCGACGCTTGAGGGCGCACGCAAAGCAGCCTTCCGCTTCCACCATATTTCGACTGACGAAGTTTATGGTGACCTGGAAGGTCCGGAAGATCTGTTCACCGAAACCACGCCTTACCAACCCAGCTCGCCATATTCGGCGAGCAAGGCCAGTTCCGATCACCTGGTTCGCGCCTGGGCCCGTACTTATGGTCTGCCAACGCTGGTCACGAACTGCTCGAACAACTACGGTCCGTGCCATTTCCCTGAAAAGCTGATCCCGTTGATCATCCTCAACGCTCTGGAAGGCAAGCCACTGCCGGTTTACGGCAAGGGCAACCAGGTTCGCGACTGGCTTTACGTCGAAGACCACGCCCGTGCGCTTTACAAGGTCGTGACCGAAGGCGTTATTGGCGAGACCTATAACATTGGCGGCCATAACGAAAAGCAGAACATCGAAGTGGTCAATACGCTTTGCGCGTTGCTTGACGAGTTGCGGCCAGATTCCGCTCACCGTCCACACGCGAGCCTGATCACCTATGTTCAGGATCGGCCCGGGCACGATCAACGTTATGCGATCGATGCGAGCAAGATCCAGCGCGAGCTGGGCTGGACGCCGGCCGAGACGTTCGAAAGCGGTATCCGCAAAACGGTTGAATGGTATCTGAACAACACCGAATGGGTGGCTCACGTGAAAAGCGGCAGCTACCAGCAGTGGATTGACCAGAACTATACGGATCGTTCGAACAAGGCATGAATATCCTCTTGTTGGGAAAAAACGGCCAGGTCGGTTGGGAGCTGCAGCGCTCCCTGGCACCACTCGGTCAATTGATCGCCCTGGATCGTCATCCGGTGGATGGCCTGAGTGGCGATTTGTCGGACCTCGACGGCCTGCGCGCAACGATTCGTCAGGTCCGGCCCGACATTATCGTCAATGCGGCCGCCTATACGGCCGTTGATAAAGCCGAGACGGAAACGGAGCTCGCCGACCGGGTGAATGGCCAGGCGACTCAGGTCTTGGCCGAAGAAGCGGCCACCTTGGGCGCTTGGCTCGTTCACTACTCGACCGATTACGTCTTCAGCGGTCAAGGCAGCACAGCCTGGAAAGAAACGGATGCCGTTGCGCCCGTGAACCACTATGGCGCGAGCAAACTGGCCGGTGAGCAGGCCATTATCGATTCCGGCTGCAAGCACCTGATCTTCCGTACCAGTTGGGTCTACGGTGCTCGTGGAAACAATTTTGCCAAGACCATGTTGCGCCTGGCCAAGGATCGCGAAAGCCTGAATGTGATCGCCGACCAGATCGGCGCTCCTACCGGGGCTGACCTTATTGCCGACGTAACGGCGCTGGCCCTCGGACAAGCTTTGCAGCGGCCTGAACTGGCCGGGCTTTATCATCTGGCGGCAGGCGGCGAAATCTCCTGGCATGGCTATGCCAGCCATGTGATTGCGTTTGCAAAGGCCAACGGCGAAGAGCTTGCCGTCACCTCGATCAATCCCATCGATACGACGGCCTATCCCACGCCAGCCCGTCGACCTCTGAATTCTCGTCTGAATACTCAGAAGCTCCGCGCCAATTTTTCTCTACACTTGCCGGATTGGCAAAGTGGTGTAACCCGAATGCTTATGGAAGTTCTGAACAAATGACCACGACAAATCGTAAAGGCATCATCCTCGCAGGCGGTTCAGGCACTCGCCTGCATCCCTTGACCCTGGGTGTCTCCAAGCAGATGTTGCCGATCTACGACAAACCGATGATCTTTTATCCGTTGTCGGTGTTGATGCTCGCGGGCATGCGCGAAATTCTGATCATCTCCACGCCTGAAGATCTGCCGTGCTTTCGCAAGTTGCTCGGCGACGGCAGCGTTTACGGGATCAAGCTGACCTACGCAGAGCAACCGAGTCCTGATGGTCTCGCGCAAGCGTTCATCATCGGTGAGGAATTTATCGGCGATGACCCTTGCTGCCTGATCCTGGGCGACAATATCTTCTATGGTCAGCACTTCTCGGACAATCTTCGTTCGGCCAGCAGCCAGGCGAGCGGCGCCACCGTTTTCGGCTACCACGTGTCCGATCCCGAGCGTTTTGGTGTTGTCGAGTTTGATGCCACCGGGCGTGCACTCAGCATTGAAGAGAAACCGGCCAAGCCAAAATCCAGCTATGCAGTGACAGGCCTGTATTTCTACGACAATCAGGTCGTGGAGATCGCCAAGAACATCAAACCGTCCGAGCGCGGCGAACTTGAGATCACGGACGTAAACCGTGCTTACCTCGAGAAAAACACCCTGAATGTCGAAATGCTTGGCCGTGGTTTCGCCTGGCTGGACACCGGTACTCACGACTCGTTGCTGGAGGCCAGCCATTTCGTGCACACGATCGAGCAGCGTCAGGGCTTGAAAGTCGCGTGTCTCGAAGAGATTGCCTACAACAACGGCTGGATCACCGGTGCGCAACTCGGTGAGCAGGCCGAACGCCTGAAGAAAACTGGCTACGGTCAGTATCTGCAGAAGCTGCTTGATTCCGGCTCTCGCTGATTGCCGAGCACAAGTCTTAACAGCCCCGGTGCTCACATTGTGCAAGCAGGAACGGCAGCCATGCCCGCAGGATCTCCACGAGTCGCAGTTCTACTGGCTGCCTACAACGGAATGCAATGGATCGAGGAGCAGTTGCGCTCGATCCTCGATCAGAAGTCAGTCGATGTCACGGTCTTCATCAGTGTCGATACCTCGACTGACGGGACCGAAGCGTGGTGTGCGGCTTACGCTGCCACCCACCCCGGTATCGTGCTTCTGCCCCCGGCGGGCGCCTTTGGTGGCGCATCGCGCAACTTTTTCCGGTTGATACGCGATGTTGACATCGAAGAGTTCGAATTCATCGCTTTTTCAGATCAGGACGATGTCTGGCACCCCGATAAACTACAGCGCGCAGTGCAACGGCTGACGGAGCAGGGGGTAGATGCCTACTCCAGCAACGTCACTGCGTTCTGGAGCGATGGCCGGACTCGACTGCTGGACAAGGCGCAGCCGCAGGTCGCCTGGGATTTTCTGTTTGAAGCTGCAGGCCCGGGTTGCACCTATGTGATGAGTCGAGCACTGGGGCAGCCACTCAAGGCGACAATGCTCGAAAACTGGGCTGCGCTGCAGTCCGTCAGTCTGCACGACTGGTTCTGTTATGCATTTGCTCGCAGCCACGGTTTTCGCTGGTTCATCGATTCGGTGCCCTCCATGGACTACCGCCAGCATGAGCGCAACCAGGTGGGCGCCAATACCGGGCTGAGTCCGTTGATTGCGCGCTACAAAACGATTCATGACGGCTGGTGGTTCACTCAGGTGCAATTGATTGCACGTCTTGTCGGTCAGGATCGGGACGCCTTTGTCGGATCCTGGTTGGCATTGGGTCGGCGGCAGTTGATGAAATTGTCATTTTCCGCCCGGCAGTGCCGGCGCAGGACCCGCGACAAGGTCTTCTTCTTTTTTATCTGTTGGGTCACTGCACTGATGGGGAACCAAAAGCGATGAATACCCCGAAAGTATTGGTGACGGGGGCGGGCGGATTCGTCGGTGAAGCTTTGGTTTTCAGGCTCTTGCTGGACAAACGGTTCACTCCGGTGGCCACGGCGCGCAGCAGCACCCGGCTCAGCGGGTTGTGCAGCGTGCGGCCGCTGGATCTTGCTGTCCCTCAGACGTTTCCCGTGCTGGAGGGGGTGCAAGTGGTGGTTCATGCGGCTGCCCGTGTGCATGTGATGCACGAAACAGCCGTCGATGCCTTGTCGGCATTTCGTGAAGTCAATCTGCAAGGCACGCTTCGACTGGCGCGACATGCAGCCGATTCGGGAGTCAAGCGCTTCATCTTCATCAGCTCGATCAAGGTGAATGGCGAAAGCACCGAGCGAGGCAAGCCATTCACCGCCGACGATCCGGCCCATCCGACAGATCCCTATGGCGTATCCAAGTTCGAAGCCGAAGATGCTTTGAAGGCGCTTGCGCGTGAAACAGGAATGGAGGTGGTTATCATCCGCCCACCGCTGGTTTACGGACCGGGTGTAAAAGCCAACTTCCTGAGCATGTTGAACTGGCTCGACAGAGGTATTCCATTGCCGCTCGGCGCCATCGATAACCGGCGAAGCCTCGTCAGTATCGGCAATCTGGTGGACCTGATCGTCACCTGTCTGACGCATCCGGCGGCGGCCAACCAGACATTTCTGGTCAGTGATGGTGAAGATCTGTCCATCAGCGGCTTGTTACGGCGACTGGCTGCAGCACTCGGGAAAAAGGCTCGCCTGATTCCAGTACCCCAATGGGTGCTGAATACCGGAGCATCGTTATTGGGAAGACAGGCTGTCGCCCAGCGGGTCTGTGGATCATTGCAGGTCGACATCAGTAAAAACCGGGAATTGCTTGGATGGGTTCCACCCATTCCGGTTGAAAAAGCCTTTCGCCAGACTGCAGCCCATTATCAGGACTCGCAAACGAAATGAATTATTGGTGGTTGCTTCTTGCTGTCTTCGTTGTTTCCTGTGGGTTGACGTGGGTACTGCGTCGTTACGCGCTGGCTAAAAGCCTGATGGACATACCGAACGAGCGCAGTTCCCACTCGACCCCGACACCTCGCGGTGGTGGTGTAGCAATTGTCCTGGCCTTCTGCGCGGCAGTGCCCGTTCTCGCAGGGCTGGGGCTGCTGAGCCCGGCGGATCTGTATGGTTTGCTGGGTTCCGGCCTGATTGTCGCGGTCATCGGCTTTGCCGACGATCACGGGCACATTGCTGCAAGGTGGCGTCTGCTTGGGCATTTCATTGCCGCCGGTTGGGCTCTGTTTTTTCTGAGTGGTCTGGCCCCGGTTTCCTTCTTTGGACTGGTGATCGACTTGGGATGGCTGGGCAGCGCGCTGGCACTGATCTATCTGGTGTGGATGCTCAACCTCTACAACTTCATGGATGGCATCGACGGTCTGGCCAGTGCCGAGGCGGTTTGTGTCTGCCTGGGGGCGGCGCTGGTTTATTGGCAAACGGCCCACCTGGAACTGATTTGGGCTCCCGTTGTTCTGGCAGGCGCAGTCGCAGGCTTTCTGTGCTGGAACTTTCCACCGGCGAAGATTTTCATGGGAGATGCCGGCAGCGGCTTTCTCGGCATCATTCTTGGCGTTCTGGCCCTCAAGGCTGGCTGGGCAAACCCGGAACTGCTGTGGAGCTGGATGATCCTGCTCGGCGTTTTCATGGTAGATGCCACCTTCACGTTGGTGCGGCGACTGTTACAGCGCCAGAAAGTCTATCAGGCGCATCGCAGTCATGCGTATCAGCATGCTGCGCAGAGTCTTGCGAGTCACAAGAAGGTCACCCTCGCCGTGGTGGTGATAAATGTGGCCTGGTTGTTGCCTGTGTCGATGTTGGTTGCGGGAGGTGCGTTGTCTGGACTTCTCGGTGTGGTGCTGGCCTACCTGCCGCTGGTAGGGCTGGCGATTTACTTTAACGCTGGCGCAGTAACGCGGTAACCGGCCTCCATGGGGGCAGTTTCGTGCTTATGCTTGAAAAGAAGTGTTGGAATTTATGATTGAAGGTTCAAAGCGTTCAGGGGCATTTCTGTTTTTGCTGGTGCTTCTCTGGGCGGCCGTCTGGTGGATGGATCGCTACTCTCTGGGATTGCAGTTCAGTGCATACCTGTGGTCGGTGGGGGCTGTTGGCAATGCTCTGCCTTTTGCCACTTTGTTTGTGCTTCTACTGTTGTTGACCAATCGCCTTTACCTGTCGTTTTTTCTTGCATTGGCAACAGGTGCGTTACTTTATTTCATAAGTTTCAAAAAATACCAGAGTTTGGGTAAACCTCTCTCAGGTGATGATTTCTTGTTACTGCAATACCTTGATAGCAGTGCGCTGGAATTGTTTGCCTCGTACGTAAAGCTTCGCTGGGTCGTGTTGGCTGGAGGGTTGGGCGTTTTTTTTGTCGCTCTTATGGCCTATCTGGATAATCCTTTTTTTCAGAGAAAGTCGATTGCCCGTAAATGCAGCGTGGGACTGTTGATCATCAGTCTCTCGGGGATCTGGTATTTCAAGGGTATAGAAACAATCTACGAATTCAATCGCATGCGTTTTTCCTGGTCAAACCCGATCAGTACTCTGCATGCGGGACTGGTGTCCAAGATCATCTATGGCGAGATCAAAAAGTCTCAGTCAAATGACATGCCGATCAGCACCGCCGAAATCAACAATGTGCTGCAGAAAAACAACAGTTGCATGAAGGCTTCGGCTTTAGCCAATTCATCACTTGCGATTGTGCATCCGGATATTATTGTGATTCAAAGCGAATCATTTTTTGATCCGGACATCCTGCAAGGCGTTGAGCTTCCGAACAACTTGTTACGCAACCTTCGCCAGTTGAGGACCGCCGGAGCAGTGGGGCAAATGAAAGTCCCGACGTTTGGCGGTGGAACGATCCGGACCGAGTACGAGGTGCTCACAGGTATTGATCTCGCAGCCTATCCCCTGGTCCAGTTTCCCTATTTCGAGGTCCGGACGCCGAAGATGGACAGCCTGGCCTCCGAGGTCAAGGAGAACGGCTACGAGGCAATCGCGATTCACGGTAACGCGGGTTCGTTCTGGAATCGTACGAAGACATTCAAGCTGGCAGGATTCGACAGGTTTCTTACGGTCGATGATTTTCCCTCGGATGCCGAACACGACGGGGCCTATCTTTCCGACAAGAGCATGACCGATCTGGTCATTACGCAATTGTCGAAGGCCGATCATCCAAAGTTCATTTTTGCTATCAGCATCGAGGCCCATGGCCCTTATACGATTGGTTCGATCAAGGACGCGGCCGTTCGAGACGCCATTCCCGTGCCGTCAGGTTTGAGTGCCGAAGGCGCCGAGGAATATCGGAACTACATTTATCATATCGATAATGCGGACCAGCAATTGGGCCGCCTGAAAAGCTATCTCGACGCACGCGGCAAACCCTATGTTCTGGTGTTTTATGGAGATCATCTTCCAGGACTTGGCGGGGTCTATGAGACGCTTGGTTTCAAAAACGGGGCGGCGGCAACCGATCAAACGGTGCCCTGGATCATCACCAGCAATACCTCACAAAATACCTCTTCGATCGACACTTCCTGGAAGCTCGGGCCTGCGTTGTTGAAAGAGGCTGGCTTGTCAGTGTCGCCTTACTTCCACCTCGTCAACTGTCTGGAGGCCGTATCAGAAGTTACAGGTGCGGAGCCTGAGTTTTACTCAGTCGCTCGAGCTCAAACTCAAGGTCGACTGGGTGATTATGTTTCTGCCGGGGAGAAACAGTAATGAAATGGTTACTTCTTCTTGTGGCAGGTGCTCTGACTCTGCCGTGGTACATGTCCAGGGGCATCGAGTTTGAAGTGGACCCTCAGGTTTTTTCCAATTGCGACTTGCCGGCAAACGTCTCTACGGTTCGCTGGAACGTGGCCAGAGAGAGCGTGCAATCGGTACGGGTTTTCGTCAATTCGGTCAACACTCCGGAAAATTTGTGGGCCAGCGGTGAGCCTCAGGGCGAGATGAAAACCGGGCCTTGGGTAGCTGATGGGCTGACGTTCACATTAAGGGATCAAGCCGGCGAAGTCCTGGCAAAAAGAACCGTACAGACCACACGCTGCCTTGCCAACAACGCAGGGCAATAGATCCTGGTATGAGGCTATGAAAGCCGATCATTTCAATCGTAAGTGCTAAAAGAAAACCCTGGGGACCGAGTTGTCGGTCGCCAGGGTTTTTTCTTTATTGGCAGGTGTTACTCAAGGGTGGACAACACCGACAGTCAGGTCGACTACGTTGACGGTATCCCGGTCCCTGGCGGTAATGTAGACATTGCCTGAGGTGGCGCCCACCGGAATCGGAAGCGTCTCGGAGAACGTAACCCGTCCCTGGCTGCAGGGTATGAGCTTGTAATAAACAGGCAGCACGTTCCAGTTGATTTGAGCGATGAATGAACCCGTGTTGCTGGAACATTCAAACGTCACTTCATACTTGGCAGATCTGGAGTTTTGCGTGTCGATAGTGGAAACGACTTTTGGAGTGGTGTCCGCTGTAAAACCCTGGCTGGTCGCGATGTCTTTCACTGACTCGGACTGGTTTCGGAGATTGTAGACGGTCTGATAGTCGATTTTATCCTTCGAGAGTTTGTACAGAATGATAGGGCCCAATTGATAAACAGGCTGTCCATGCATCGTCAGGTAGCCAAGCATTGCCTGACGATTTGGCAGGCTGGTGGCAAACGATGAGTTCCAGATCACGTACTGTACTTTCCATTTTTCGATGATCGTCGCGATATCGTCAATGTTCTTTACTTGGCCGAATGCCCGGGTCTGGGAAGGCGAGTACCAGCTGATGTAAATGGGCTGGCCTCGCAAGGTCGCACCAAACGAAGCACTTACGTCGTATAGCACTACTGGGTTGTGGGTAGTGCTGTTCAAGTAGTCTGTAATGGCTTTGGAAGGCGCGAGCTGCTCCGTAAGGCTGGACTTCTCGATGTCGGTAAAAGCGTCTTGCGCAGGTGTCGTAAGGAACCACGCAATACCCGGCAAGAAGTAGATATTCACGGCGATAAAAAACATGAATACCCATCGAGTCATGCGTTTTGCGGTGCCGGACACCGCAAGCATCAGGCACCCGAGTACGACGCTGGCCAGTGGCAGGATGGGGAACAGATAGCGCCAATACTGGGCTGCAGAAAACATGACAAGGCCGAATCCGACTGTCGGCAAGACAAGGGCGAATTTGGTGATGTTGCTTAATTTCCTGCTGGCTATCAGCGCTACCAGGCCAAGGGGCAAAAGGTACAGATACTGGAAGCCGGCAACGAAGTTCAGTGACTCATAATGCTTGCTGGTGTTGTAGAAGAGTGCCCAGAAACTTTGCAGCGTAAAGCCTTTTTGATAAAGAGGGTCTGCAAAGTTGACCAGTGGGTAATAAGGTGATTTGAAAATCTCATTGTAGAGAGGGAAGAAAGGGTTGCCGGTCGTTATCCAGGAATAGCCGTAGGACTGCAGCGCAGAAAAGCTGAATATGGCAATCAACACCGTGCATGCGAGTATTGGATGTGCCGACTTCTGTAGGGCAAAGCGATCTCTCTCCTTGAGAAAGACGGGGATGTATGCAGCGAAGACCAGTACGCCAAGTACCATGCCAGGGAGTTTTGTCGCTGCGCATAGCGCGGCGACTGACACAATCGCGATCAACTTCGAGGCGGCGGCATCCGTCTCGGTCTCCAGCAGAATCTTTACAGCGCTGGTGACCAGGAACGCGAGAAACAGCTCGGTCTGCAAGTAGATCAGCAGCGGAGCAATGATCGGAGTGCTGCAGAAGAGCAGAACCACCAACAGGCTGTCACTGCTGTTTTTGAGCAATGAGCTAGTCAGTGACCAGAGGGTGTAGATCAGCAGGACCGTAAAAGTAAGGTTCAGCCCGCCCCTTGCATCTGCATTGGCAAGGATTGATACGATCGAGTGCAATAGATCAAAGGCAAAAGGTGCAACTGACCAAATCTGTTGCTGTATGTTGAAACTGAAGACTTGCGTATTCGCAAGCTCGGTCCACATCCTCAGGTGCAATACATTGTCATCGCTGCCAATGGAGGGAAAGAAGGCAAACTGCAATACGTAACCGATGATGAAAGTGCAGGCGATCACTGAGCGAAAGGAGAACGTCCGGATGCGCTCGGAGCCACCGCTGATGCGGTTGCGCAACGCACTGGACAGTGCGCTTCTGAATGAAGACTGCGCAAGTGCGAGAAACGGAGCAAGCAAAATCCCGAAATAGAGCAGTCGAGTGTTGATCGGAAAGTGAATGAGTGTACTGAACAGGGCTATATAAAGCGTGATGCCGACCAGTAAGGCTCGCAGGAAGTGGGTCTTTTCCGCATCAGAAGGTGAGACGAAACCAAGCGCCCACCGGCCAAGAATGCAGGACGAGCAAATAAACAGAAGCGAGGACAGAGTCGCCTGCAGGCCCGTCCCCAAGGCTGCAAAGACAAACAGACCACCGATAAGAACGTGGTTTGAGTACTTGTACCTTGTGAATTTCAAAACGGCTGCCAGGGTCAGTACCATACCTGCCCAGGAATACAGATCACTGAGCAGCGAAATGTTCCAGTAGAAAGGAAACGCTTCCGAGTAATGAGCCACCAAGGCAGGAATGCTCGCTGCAAGCAGCAACAACAAGCCTGTCAGTACGTTTGAAAGTGTTTTTGTTTCAGGCATCTTGAAAGCGACCCAGTGGCGAATATTGTTTGCGTGGGATTGGGTTTATTGAAAACATCAATCTTTGCATTGGTCGCGCCAATGGTTTTTGAACTGTACCTTGAGGTGAAAAGGGCGCTTCGGAACGGCGGCTACATCGTGTCCGATAAAGGCAAGTATGAATTGGGTGCCGAGGATGATTGGTAGCGCGGACAGCATGACTGTGCCGGCAGGCGTTGGAATGCCTGAACCGATGGATGACATCCAGTGGCTGACACCAAATACAGTACCGGCGGTAAGCATCAGGACGCCCAGTGGCAGTTCGATGGACGCCAGCGACATGTTTCTCAAGTAGTAATTGTAAAAAATACGTTTGGACAGATTTCTCAGGTGTTTGGCGAGGAACTCGCCGACAATCTTCGAGATCTTCAGATTGCTTTCTTCTTCGCCATATTTGGCATCCATTGGAATGTCGATTACAACGGCTCTCAACGTGTTCAGGCGAAAGAGAATATCGGTCTCGAAGAAGTAGCGATTGCTGATTTTGTGAAAGGGCAGGTGTTTCGCCACATCTCGATGAATGGCAGTGAAGCCGTTTGTGGGATCAAACAGGTCCCAATAACCGGAAGACAGTTTCGTCATGAAAGAAAGAACGGCATTGCCAAACAAGCGCATTTTCGGCATGGCGTGAATTTCTTCAAGATCAAAGAAGCGGTTGCCTTTGGTGTAGTCGGCTTCGCCATCGATAATCGGCGCCACAAATTGCTTGATCAAGCGCGGATCCATTTGTCCGTCGCCATCAACTTTTACAATGATATCCATCCCGTCTTGAATAGCGGCGGCATAGCCATTCATAACGGCGCCTCCCACTCCGAGATTGACCGGGTTGTGGAGTATTGTGACGCGTAGATCGGTGCAATGCTCGCTGACGTATTTCCCTGTTTCTTGCGGGCAGCAATCATCGACTACATAAATGCGATTTACTTCAGGTCCGATTTTAGAAATGACATCCAGTATTTGACCTTTGACTTTGAAGCTGGGAATTACCACCGCAATTTTTTGTAGCGTTTCCACCGTTTACTCCCTTTCGAAACCGGAACCACAGTTCAGACTGCTGGCATGACTGCCCGCATCTTAGTCGGTTCACCGTCGAAGGTCACTGTCTTTAAGGGCGAAAATCAGGTCGGAGGAGGTGGTAAAAAGGGGAGTTTTGACTTGAGAGGTCAGGATGTTTTTAACCGTTGGGTTAAAACATTGATGAGGGTCTGGATCTTCGGGATGATTGTTGCAATTAGTGTGTCGTGATGAAGGGAATTGAGCTCGCCATGACCTGTCGACAAATCATGGCATGAGCTCGCATCATGGGTTCAAATCAAAGCAGTACTGGCGAATCGGGCTTCCCAGCTGTTTTCCTGTTTGAATTGTTCGGAGAGTGCAGCCGAGTGAGTGTATTCAAGCGCGCTGGCTACTGCGGCGTTGAAGTCAGAAGGAGAATCGCAAAGATAGACCCCCTCTTGATCGCCGCGATAAGCCATTTCGCCAAAACTGGTCGAGAGAATGGGCAAGCCCAGCGCTCGATACTCGTAGTACTTGATCGGGTCTACCGATGAAGTCAGTTCGTTGTGCAGAAACGGAATCAGCGCAACGTCGAACGACAGCATTCTTTCCAGAGCATCTTTGTGGCTGCACGGCGGGAAGAACGTGATGTTCGGCGCGAGCTTCAAATCGGTCGGATTGAAGACCGGGCCGATGACGTGAATCTGATCGTCAGGTCGGCTTTCTGCCAGGCTAATCAACCATTTCCAGTCAAACCATGCGCCTACAGTGCCCACGTAGCCAAATACCGCTGGCGAACGCTTGGCGGCGGAGTTCTTGGCCGCCGGCAGCAGCGCAACGTCGAGTCCATTCGGGACGAACTTGACGTGCGAACGGTGGCTTTCCCACTTTTTTCTCAGCTTCGTCGAAGATGCCAGCAAGTGGGTGGTCCTGCGGGCGATCTCCAGCTCGCGACGCGCCATGGCATTTTTCGACAGGCCGGAATAGAACGTTGGAAAGTCATCCATCGCGTCATACACGGAGGAATGGTCTTTCAGCAGATCCAGGACCTTGAGGGCCAATACAGTGGGCTTGCCGATGACAAGCATTGTATTGCCCTGATTTGCGAACGACTGAACTGTTTTCAGCAATTCGCCCCAGCAAAAGCTGCCGTTGATCAGGCCCGAGCCCGGTAGCGGTTCAATCGGTAGTGCCTTTGGCTTGAGCACGGTCAGCCACGGCTCAAGGTCGCCGCTTTCCGTTTGATCGCTCACGCCAATCTTTTTGAAGTCCGCCAGAGCAGGAAAGCGGCTGGGGTAAGGATCCAGCCACAATACTTCACCGCCTGTTGTTGCATGGAACCATCGAGCGAACTTTTGTGGTCGCTGAGCAAAACTGGACCAGGGAACAGGCGATAGATAGACCAGACGCATTAACGGCAGTGCTCTTTCAGAACCGCGACAATGCGCTCTGCACCTTTGCCGTCGCCGTAAGGCGATACGCCCCGGGCCATCGCTTTGTACGCTTCAGGGCTGTCCAGCAGGGTCTGGGCTTCTTTCAGAATTGGCTCGTAGTTCGGGCCGACCAGCTTCACGACACCCATTTCCACCGCCTCAGGCCGTTCTGTTTCATCACGCAGAACCAGAACAGGGATGGCCAGTGCCGGCGCTTCTTCCTGAACACCGCCCGAATCGCTGATGATCAAGTACGCTTTTTTCATTGCGGCAATGAACGGTGCGTAATCCAGCGGCTCGCACAGCTTGATGTTCGGGATGTTGCCGAGAATTTCATGGGCGACGTCCTTGACGTTCGGGTTCGGGTGCACCGGGTACAGAATCTGCACGTCCTGATTGCGTTCAGCGAGCGTCTTGAGGGCTTTGCAGATATTGCGGAACGGTTCGCCGAAGTTCTCGCGACGGTGAGAGGTCACAAGAATCAGACGCTTGGAATCATCGAGCTCAATGCCCAGTTCAAGGTCTTTCCTGGCCGTCATCAACAGTGCGTCGATCACGGTGTTGCCTGTCACGGTAATGTCCTTTTCCGGGATGCCTTCGCGCAGCAGGTTGTTTTTCGAGCTTTCAGTCGGGGCGAAATGCCAGCGGGTCAGGCGACCTGCGAGTACGCGGTTGGCTTCTTCCGGGAACGGGTTCTGTATGTCGCCGGTGCGCAGGCCGGCTTCGACGTGGCCGAACGGGATGCGGTGATAAAAGGCCGCCTGAGCCATGGCCAGTACGGTGGTGGTGTCACCTTGGGCCAGCACAACGTCAGGTTTTTCGGCCAGCAGGACTTTGTCGAGCTCCAGCAGAAGACGGGCGTTGAGCGTCGTCAACGTCTGGTTTGGAAGCATGATGTCGAGGTCGATGTCAGCCTTGATGCCGAAGAAATTCAACACCTGATCCAGCATGTGACGATGTTGAGCAGTGGCCAGTACCCGTACCTCTGCCCATGGCTGTTCTTTGAGCGCAAGAATGACAGGCGCCATCTTGATAGCTTCCGGACGTGTGCCGACGGTGCAGATAATCTTCATTTTCATAGTGTTTCCTATGCAACATCCACTGAATTTGGGGCCTAGGCCCGCCGCAGGAGCCAGCGTGTCAGCAGAAAGGTAATGGGGACGGTAACGAGGATGACGATCAGCGGTGCAAACAGTTGATCAATGCCAAGAAATTCGACGACGAAACCAAGAATTATGGCGGATAGGAGATACTGAATCAAATACACCAAAGGAAAGGCCATGAAGCCTTTCCAGCTGATGGGTGTATTGAAAACGATCGTCGAATTGAACCAGTACGAGAAAACGATACCCACTGCAAAAGCCAGCGCATAGGCGATCTGGTAGGGCAGGATCACTTGCAGGCCAAAGTACAGGGCATAGGTGAATGCGGTATTGATACCGCCACCGATGACAAACTTTACCAGGTCAACAAGCGACCTTTTTTCCGGCATGGTCAAACCTGCTTTCCCGACTGCACCAGCTTTATGAAGTCGCCGTAATCCCTGATGTAATCGGCCGAGTCGTAATAGTCTGAAGCAAAAACCAGCAACATGGCGTCGGAAGAGTATTTGTATTGAACGCCCCATGTCAGCGGAGGCAGGTACAACCCCATGTTGGGACGGTCAAGGGTGATCTCCTCGCGCGTCTTTCCATCATCCACGGCCACGCGGATGCTGCCTCTCACGGCAATCAGGAACTGATGGCATTCATGGTGGGCGTGCTCACCCCGGGTGTTGGCCGTAGGGACGTCATACACCAGGAAGTAGCGTTTGGGGCTGAACGGTATTTCCCGCTCGAATTCGCCGACCGACAGGCTGCCGCGCAAATCCGGAACCGCCTTGAACGTGTGAAGCGTCACACCCGAAACGCTGGTGCTGATGACCGCGGGTGTATCGGATATCGGTGCGAGGGTGCTCTCGTTGACCGCGCCGGTCGCGCCTTCAGTGTAACCGATGATTTTTGCCGGATTGCCGACAACGATGGCGAAAGGCGGAACCGAGCGCGTCACCACAGCGCCGGCGCCAACCATTGCGCTCTCGCCGATGGTCAATCCAGGGAGAATCGTGGCATTGGCGCCGATGGTGGCCTTGCTTTTGACGACGGTGCGCAGGAACTCTTCAGGGTACTGCTTGCTTCTTGGGAAGCGGTCATTGGTGAACGTCGCGTTCGGCCCGATAAAGACATCGTCCATGATCTGAATGCCGTCCCACACCTGGACGCCGCACTTGATCGTGACGCGATCACCGATGACGACATCGTTTTCTATGAAGACGTTATCGCAGATGTTGCAGTCGGCCCCCAGTTGCGCGTTTGGCAGAACGTGAGCAAAAGCCCAGATTCGGGTGTTCTTGCCGACGCGCGAAGTTTCGCAGAGCCCTTTGGGGTGGACAAAGTAGTCGGCGTTTTCATTTTTCATGATTGAAACTCTCAGTCCGCATCGGAATGGCGAGCGGCCTTGCCTTGGTGTTTTCGTAGGTACGCCACGCGTAGGACCCCACAATGCCCAGGCCGAACAGATTCGCCGCACCCAGGAACACGATGACATTGATGGTCATTGCGTAACCTGAAACGGTGATCAGGCCCGCCAGACGAGCCAGGGTCACCGTCAGGCCGAAGGCGGCCGCCAACACAGTGGTCACGCCGCCGAGGCGAGTCAGCAACCTGATCGGCAAGTCCGTGAACGCGAAGACACTGTCCATCATGTAGTTCACTTTTTTGGAGAAGGTCCATGCGGACTTCCCGTGCTCGCGCTTTTGCCGTGTATAGGCAATGACATGGCGGCGGAAGCCGAGCCAGAAAACCTGGGCGACCAGCGAGCTGTGTCTTTCGTCGAGGGTCAGTAACGTATCGCGAAACGCCTTGTTGCAGCCAAACACGTCAACACCGCCTTCCGGCATGCTCGAAACGACGTAGCGGCGATAAAGGCTCCAGAAAACCCTCGACGCCAGGCGAGTGAAGAACGGATCCATGCGAGCCTCTCGGACACCCAGTACCACGTCGTACTCGCCACCAAGCAGCGCGGCATTCATTTCCAGAACAAGTTCGGGTGGCTCTTGAAGGTCGGCCGCCATCACGGCGAAGCGTTGCCCCCGGCCTTTTTCCAGGCCCACGCGTATGGCCGCAAACGAGCCGAAGTTGCGTGACAGCAAAACGAGTTGTGATTCGAACTGCTGTCGGGGCAGGGCTTCACGAAGGATTTCGTAGCAGCGGTCCGGGCTTCCATCGACAACAAAAACAGCCTCGAAATCTCCCGCCAATTTGCTGTTCAGGCCTTCGATGGCTGCCAGCAAATCGGGCAAGGAGCCTTCATTCTTGTAGACGGGAATAACGAGCGTCAGCAAGCGATTGCACTCCTACTCGGCAAAGAAGGTTCGAACGGCAGCAATGACCGAGGACACTTCTTTATCGGTCATGCCCGGGAAGCACGGCAACGTCACCAGTGTCTTGCACAGGCGCTCGGTGACATCCAGCGAGCCGACGATGTGCGGTTCGGCGTAGGCGGTTTGCCGATGATCCGGGATCGGGTAGTGGATATCGGTGGAGATATTCTGCGACTTCAGGAAGTCCCGCAGTGCATCGCGTTTGGCGGTGCGCAGAACGTACAGATGCCCGACAAAGGATTCGTCCACGCTCGGCACACCTTCCACGGCGAGCGACGAGAAGGCTTCGTTGTAGCGACGGGCGATATCGCGACGCGATTCGTTCCAGGTGTCCAGCAGCGGTAGCTTCACCCGCAGTATGGCGGCCTGGATTTCGTCCAGGCGACTGTTCTTGCCACCGGCATGATCCACTTGATACTTGGAAGACCAGCCATACTGACGCAGGGTTTTCAGGCGCGCAGCAACGTCATCGCGGCTGGTCACTACGGCGCCACCGTCACCCAGTGCACCGAGGTTTTTGGTCGGGTAAAAGCTGAAGCAGGCAGCGTCGCCCCAGCTTCCGGCCTGTCGACCATCCACGATCGCGCCGTGGGATTGTGCGCAATCCTCGATCAGTGGCGTGCCGGATGCCTGAGCCAGCGCCATCAGTGACTGGATGGCCGCCATTTGCCCGTACAGGTGAGTGACGATGATGCATTTCGGTTTCTGCTCCAGGGCTTGCGCCAAGGCATCGACCGACATGGTCATGGTCGATTCGTCGATGTCGACATAGACCGGCGTCGCCCCGATGGCATGGATTGCGGTGCTGCTGTAGAACCCGGCGTTGGCGACCGTCACGACCTGGTCGCCGGCCTCCACACCCACGCTGCGCAGGGCGATTTCCAGGGCGTCGGTGCCGTTGGCCACCGACACGCAATGCCCGGCACCCACGTACCCGGCAAATTCGGATTCGAAGCTGCTGACCTCTTTCCCGAGAACATACCAGTGGCGATCAAGTACGTTCTTGATCGCACCGAGGAAGTCGAGATCCTTGTTCATCACCACGTCGGAGAAAAGAGGGATCATGTCGATACTTCCCGAAGAGTCCATTGGCTTGTTCATTTATCGGAGTTCTTGTAGGTGTGCGGCGCCCACTCGCCCCATTTCGCCTCGTAAGTCGCCTTGTTCTGTTCGAACAGGGCCTGGCGGTCAGCACTTCGCATTTTGTTGAACGAAGCCGACAGGTGGTGATGGATGAATACGTCTTCGGCGCAGCCCACTTTCAAGCCCAGTTGTTCGATCCGGCGGCAATAGTCGTCATCTTCGAAGAATCCACGACCGAAAGCCTCATCCAGCGGACCTACGGCTTCGTAGACTTCACGCGAGAACATCACGCAGAAGAACGCGGCGGTGTACAACTCCTGGACCTTGCCGATGTGGCTGCGAGTGTATTTACCCGACTCCACCAGCATCTCGTCCATGTTGTTGTACTTGATCTGGATCTTGGCTTCGTTACCGATGTTGTTGGTAACCGGGCCGATGATGCCGAAGTTCTTGTTGCGCTGAAGGTGACGGTAGAGCGTGCGGATCCAGCCAGGGGTGACGTAGGTGTCGTTGTTCAGCAGTACCAGGTATTCGCCGGTTGCCTTGGCCAGACCCTGGTTGTTGCCGGCAGCGAAGCCCCGGTTGTCTTCGTTCAGGATGATCGAACGGTTTTCGCCCTGGGTGACCCACTCCTGCAGAAGTGCAGGGGTGCCGTCGGCGGAGGCGTTGTCGACAACGATGACTTCGAGGTTGTCATGGTTGGAGTGCTTGTCGAGACTGGCAAGGCAGGCCTTGGTCAGCTCGATGTTGTTGTAGGTGACCACGATGACGCTGACGCTTGGTACCGCTCGGGATGATTCGATCCGATTGATCATCTGCTCGGCGCGATGCGCCCAAGTCTGATTCTTCGCAAATTGCTGGCGAGCATGGATGCGGTCGGCGGAGTCGGTAGCGTTCAGTTCTTCGTTGATGGCCTCGATGAACGCCTCGGTGGTCGGTGCCGCGTGGACCAGGTTTTCGAATTGCTTGATCTCTGGCAGGTCGACCGATACCACCGGTTTGCCGGCGCTCAGGTACTCGTAGACCTTGACCGGGTTGGTGGCCAGTGTCAGCGGGATGACCTGGAATGGCAGCAGGCAGACGTCGAACGCGTGCAGGTAGCGTGGCAGTTCGCTGTAGGCCATTTCGCCAGTGAAGGTGACATTGCTCAGGTGTGCGAGCTGCTCGCGGGCACCCACGGTGTCAGCGCCGATCATCAGGATCGAATGATCCGGGAACGCCTTGGCAACGTTTTCCAGCAGCTTTACATCGAACCATTCTGCAATGGCACCGTAGTAGCCAATGATCTTGCGCTGTTGCGGGTCGACGTAGACATTGGCTGGCTTGACCGCGAAATGGTCGTACTCGCCGGCATTGCGGATCAGCACGCGGCTGTCGGTGTGCTGTGCAACGATTTCATCCAGCCAGGTGGACGTGGTGATCGTCATGTCGGCATTGCGCATCAGTGCGCGCTCGATGGACAGGACTTCCTCCGAGACGTTGCCGAATCCTTCGTGGTGATCCATGCAGTCGTAGACGAGCTCACTGTCCGGTAGCACGGACGCCGTTTCGTACCAGAACGGGTGCTGTATCACCGAAACCAGTTGGCGCGACTGCGCCCAGTTCAGCACTTGTCCGATGGACGCTTTCAGTTGATCGGAGATCGCAACGCTCGGCGGGTCGTTGTAGATGACCGGTGCGCCTTTGGCATAGAGATTGATCTGGAACAGTCGCCCGGCGCTGTCCAGCTGCTCCATGTTAAAGCCACCGCGCGGGTCGTCTACCAGGTTGACCGAGACGTAGAACACTCGACGGCCCGCGCCGGCAATGGCCTGAGCCAGTTGCTGAGGGCGCTGATGCCGGAAGTGCCAGTCGATGACTCCCCAGAAAATGTAGTCTGGCAGGTCGTTTTCCTGAGGTGCAGGCAAGGTGGCTGGAAGGTCAAACTGACCGCCGGCCAGCAGTTGGCTTTTCATCGATGACATCGGGCCTCGGACCAGTTGTCCATAGGCCTTGCGAATGGCGGTCTTGATGGCTTCCGGCAGGGGTAGCCGATTGAAGACGCTGCGCAACTTGCTCTTTATCGCACGCTTGTCGCTTGGCTGAAGGCCATGGCGCAGCACACGGGTCGAGAATCGCAACGGTTGCGTGATCTTCCACGAATGGCTGTTGATGACATCGTTCAGGCGGTTCTGGGTCGCGATCAGGTGATCGCTGAGCGCAATGCTGTCTTCTTGAATCTTGTGAAGTGCGCGCTCGGTTTCGGCCAGACGAGTGGTGGCTTCTTCGAGCTCTGCGTTCGTTTCGGTGGCTTGGGCGCGGGCTGCGAGCAGTTTGTCCTTAAGGTCCACAACCACGTTGTCGGACTCCACATGAACGTGCTCAAGCTTTACGGCAGACGCCGCTTCATCCTGGGTATTCGTGTAAATCAGCAGGATCTGCTCGCCAGGCCAGTAGTTTGGCTGGTGATCGGTAGTGTTGGTAATACTGCTGTGCGTGAGTGCCCAGGTGCCGAAGAACGCCGGAACGTTGTCCAGCTGGAAGGAATAGAAGTGCTCATCAATGAGTTCCTTTTCCCGGAACGGCAGCAGCAGCACGATGAACTTCCGGGCTTTCGCCGAAACGGTGTTCAACACATCCCACGGCGACTCGAAGTGTTCGAGGGTGTTGGACGAGAACAGGATGTCCCACTGTGGGGCTTCGCTGTTGCCGAGGAAGTCGTCACACAGGAACTGGCATTGTGGATAGGCGCTTTTGGCCTTGTCGATCGCTTCGGAGGAAAAATCGACACCCACCAGATCTGGAGCGTTCAAGCGCTTCGACAGGTTCTGGGTGCCGTCACCCTGTGCGCAACCCCAGTCGCACATGGTCAGGTTGTCCGTTGCGATCAGTGAGGAAAGCCAGGCCGGAATGTTCTCCACGGCAACTTCGCTGAAGAAGATGCTTTGCTCTCTGCCGAAGTTTTCTTCCCAGTCATTGGAAAAGCGATAGTCCCAGTAAGTCTTGGAGTTCACATCACCAGTGGTCGTTATGGAATCAGACGGTTTTTTCATGGTGTTGGTGCTCCCTGACCAGAATCGCTTTTTTGCACATTGATAGAAATCCGGGGCATGAATTGTCCGGATGCATTGCTAAGGAATGAAGAGGAAAAATACTGGGCGCCTTCCATGTATTCGTAATAATGGATGGCGGCAGATGAGCGGTTTTCTATAGCAGCGACCAGCAGGTATTCACCGGAACACAGTGGGTTCTCAAGTTCAAAACAGACTTCCTGGAAGGCTTCGTCCTGTGAAAACTTCACCTGGTCGTTCCAGGTACTTCCGACAATCAGATCGCTGCCGGAAAGGTTCTTCAGTGAAAACGACACTGACAGGCCTTCAAGGGTTTTGATTGCGCCGGTGTCGAAGGCAATTTTCACGAACATTTTTTCGTGGTCTGAGTAGAGGTTCTTTTTGACCCCCGACTCATCATAAATGCCTGCGTCCTGGATGATGCCGATGTGCGAGCCCCAATGATTGATGGGCTGGCTGGCCTTGTGTGGCTCAGTATCGTTGGCAGCCTTGCTCGGTGCGTTTCCGGTGTTCGGCGCATTGTTGAAGAGGTGCTCGGTGTACTGGGCCGTGATCGGAAACACTTCCCCGAGACCACGCACGGTGCCTTTGTCCAGCCAGAGTGCACGATCGCATAGCGTGCGCACGGCGGCCACGTCGTGGGAAACGAACAAAATGCTGACTCCGGACTCTTTCATCTGTTTGATGCGATCCAGGCATTTGGCCTGAAAGCGTGCATCGCCCACGGAAAGGGCCTCATCGACCACCAGAATGCTTGGGTTGGTGTGGACTGCAACCGAAAAGGCCAATCGCACATACATGCCCGATGAATAGGTTTTCACCGGCTGATTGATGAAGTCACCGATTTCCGCGAAAGTTTCGATGGCGGCGTACTGGCTGTCGATTTCATCGCGGTTCAAACCCAGGATCGCCGCATTGAGATAGACGTTTTCCTTGCCGGTGAACTCCGGGTTGAAGCCCGCACCGAGCTCGAGCAGGGCGGCAACGCGCCCTTTGACGGCGATCGTCCCGGAGCTCGGATTGAGGGTGCCGCAAAGCATCTGCAGCAACGTCGATTTACCCGAACCGTTGCTGCCTATGATGCCGACGGTTTCACCCGGCTGGACTTCGAGCGAGGCATTTTTCAGTGCCCAGAACTCACTGAAGTATTTGCGCTTCCCGCGAAACAGCATTTGTAACAGGCGTTGATGCGGTTTGTCGTAAACCTCATAGCACTTGCTCAGGTTGTCGATCTTGATGACGGCTTCAGAGGACATCGGCAAACCCCTTGCGTGTCTTTTGGAACCAGGCAAATCCACACCACGCAATCAAGGCGCCAGCGGCGAGCATGATTGCCCAGGCGGTAAAGTCCGGCATGCGGCCAAAGACGAGGACATTGCGGCTCTGTTCGATAATGGAGGCCAGGGGGTTGATCCTGATTGCAAATTGATATTTTTCCGGGAGCGCATCAATCGGGAAAAAGACGGCCGACATGAAGAGCAGGACGGTCGAAAACATCGCGGTGATCTGACTGATGTCTCGCAGGTAAACGCCCAGCGAGGAAAATAGCCAGCTCAATCCCATGATGCCCAGAAGCAGGGGCAGCAACACGACGGGCAGAAGCAGCGCCGTCGCAGGAATGCTGTGTTTGAAAATCAGTTGTGCAGCCAGCAATACCAGAAGACTGATGCCGGCATGAAACAGTGCAGAGCAGAACGCCACCCAAGGCAGTACTTCAAGTGGAAATACCACTTTTTTCACATAGCTGACGTTTGAGGTAATCAGCATCGGTGAGCGGTTTATGCATTCGGCAAAAAAACCATGAATCAACAAACCGACAAACAGGATGATCGCGAAGTCGGTTTTGCTTTCATCTGCACCGGTGCCCCAGCGGGCCTTGAACACCACTGAAAAAACGAATGTATAGATGACCAGCATGAGTATCGGGTTGAAAAAAGACCAGGATAAACCCAGTGCCGAACCGCGATAGCGTCCTAGAACTTCTCGTTTGCTAAGTTGCAAAATAAGACGTTTATTGCGCCAGAAGCTGTTGATCATTTCAAAAGGGTGAGCTGAAAAATTTTGCATCAGTGAGTTGACTCGACTTCTTATGCTGGTGGCCCATTTACATACTTGGATTTAATGACGGGGTAGATATCCATTTCTCGGGATAGATCCGGGCCCTCACGCAACCGTCCTGCCTTGCGTTTCCATGCGTTTTTTTGCCTTGACAGATGTCGGCGCTTATAGCGCTGCAGCACGCTGTGTCCGCGCAGCTGGCGCCGTCGGCCGCATCGCGCATGTTATCGCATTGACCCACATTTTTTCACTAGGCAGGCGGTCATTTTTGCCGGATGGTCAGGCAAATCGGGGATTTTCTTCATGAATAGTGGCTTTTGGCCTTGATCGTGGGGTGGTTTGGCGGTGGAAGGTCGAAGGTGTTTCTGCGATTGTCGGAGAAATTCGATTCCGTGGAGCGTGTTAATCAGTCAGTTGTTTGAAACGATGGTTGTCAGTGAATCGGGCTTCTTTTCGGAAAAAGGCTACAAGTTGGCTCAAGTATCGTCGGGAACAGAATATTTTGGTTAGCGACTCAAGCCTAATTACGTACAATGGCCCTTCGGTTTCCGCAGGCGGATGGGGCCTTAGAAGGCCAGATATTTATGGATAAATTCAGAGTTTTTCTGCTGGGGCTGCCTCGTCGGCAAAAACGGCTCATACAGGTCGCTACCGACGGCATTCTCGTGTGGCTGGCATTGTGGCTGGCATTCATCGTGCGATTGGGTATCGATGATATGTACAACCCTGTGCGGGTTCATTTCTGGCTGTTTGCATGCGCGCCAGTGATTGCCATTCCTCTTTTCGTCCGTTTCGGTATGTACCGGGCGGTCATGCGGTACTTCGGCAACGATGCGTTGATCGCCATCATCAAGGCCGTCAGTCTTTCTTCGCTGATTCTTGCGCTCGTGGTCTACTGGTACAGCAACCATGAGGCGGTTGTCCCGCGATCGATCATCTTCAACTACTGGTGGCTGAGTCTTGTGATCATTGGCGGCCTGCGCCTGTGCATGCGCCAGTATTTCATGGGCGATTGGTTTACCGCGGCGCAACATGTTCCGTTCACCAGTCGCGACGACGGCCTGACCAAGGTGGCCATTTATGGCGCAGGCGTAGCGGGAAATCAGTTGGTGGCGGCACTGCGCATGGGGCGGGTGATGCGTCCAGTGGCGTTCATTGATGATGATCCGAGTATTTCCGATCGTTCGATTTCCGGATTGCAGGTCTACAAGCCCAAGCACATTCAGCAAATGATCGAAGTGACGGGCGCGCAGGAAGTCTTGCTGGCCTTGCCTTCCTCGACGCGTTCGCGGCGCCGGGAAATCCTCAATCTGCTCGAAGGCTTCCCGCTGCACGTGCGCAGTGTGCCGAACTTTACGGACCTGGCCAGTGGACGGGTGAAAGTCGAGGATATCCAGGAAGTGGATATCGCCGACCTGCTCGGACGCGATTCCGTGCCCGCTCAGTCTGATCTCCTGGAGTCCTGCATCAAGGGCAAGACTGTCATGGTGACTGGGGCGGGGGGCTCGATCGGGGCTGAACTGTGCCGTCAGATATTCGCTCTCGGTCCTACGACTCTGTTGTTGTTCGAACATAGTGAGTTCAACCTCTACAGCATTCTGTCCGAGCTTGAAACGCGGTCCAGCAGACAGTCCATGTCGGTTCGGCTGCTGCCTATACTCGGTTCCATCCGTCATCAGGACAAGCTGTTGGAGGTCATGAAGACCTGGCATGTGGATACGGTCTACCACGCTGCGGCCTACAAGCATGTCCCGATGGTCGAGCACAATATCGCCGAAGGCGTATTGAACAACGTGATCGGAACCTTGAATACCGCGCAGGCGGCATTGCAATCGGGGGTTGCCAACTTTGTGCTGATTTCGACGGACAAAGCCGTACGGCCAACGAATGTCATGGGCAGCACAAAACGCCTTGCGGAGCTGACGCTTCAGGCACTGAGCCGCGAAATTGCGCCTGTGCTGTTTGGTGACAAGGCAAACGTCTCCCGAGTCAACAAGACCCGATTCACGATGGTGCGATTCGGCAATGTCCTGGGCTCATCCGGTTCGGTGATCCCCTTGTTCCACAGTCAGATCAAGTCCGGTGGGCCACTGACGGTCACTCATCCCAAGATCACTCGCTACTTCATGACCATTCCTGAAGCTGCCCAGCTGGTGATTCAGGCCGGGTCGATGGGGCTGGGTGGTGACGTATTCGTGCTTGATATGGGAGAGCCGGTCCGGATCGTCGAGCTGGCGGAGAAGATGATTCATCTCTCAGGCTTCAGTATTCGATCCGAAAAAAATCCTCAAGGCGATATCTCCATCGAGTTCACCGGGTTGCGTCCAGGAGAAAAACTCTACGAAGAGCTGCTGATCGGCGACAACGTGGAGGCCACCCAGCATCCGATGATCATGACGGCAAACGAGGATCATCTGCCTTGGGAGGCTTTGAAGGGCAAATTGAGTGAATTGCTCAAGGCCGTCGAACAGGATGACTATTCGCGGGTGCGTCAGCTGTTGCGTGAGACCGTCAGTGGCTATACACCGGATGGCGAGATTGTCGACTGGATCTATCAGCAGCGACGGTTGGAACCTTGATTGTTACACATCCTGCAATGTACACATTTTTGACAAGACGCTGATGTCGCCTAAGTTTGGGAGGCAGCTCAGGAAAAGCTGTCTATCTAATCGACATCATGGAGCGTCAATCATGCGTACAGGTTACTTTTACTCTCTGGTCTTTGCTTTGCTCGCCAGTGCTTCAATCGGCGTCATTGCGGCACCTGCGGCAAACCATTTGCATCAGGAAACTTCTTCGGCAACCGTCGGTACCGTGACTTCCGCTGAGAAAAAAGTCGATCTCAATGCTGCCGATGCAATCACCTTGCAGCGAGACCTTTCCGGCGTGGGAGAGGCGAAGGCCAAGGCGATTGTTGCTTATCGTGAAGCCAATGGGCCTTTTGCGTCGGTCGAAGAACTCCTGGAGGTCAAAGGAATAGACAAGGCTATTCTCGACCGCAACCGCGACAAGCTTGAGATTAATTAAGCGCTGAAGGACAAGAGACCGATCGATTGATCGGTCTTTTTTTTGCCTGCTTCAATCGTAAGTTTTCCGCTTGTTTGCCGACAAAGAGTCGGCAGGGGCAGATCAAATTCCACAATGATTGTTTACACGTTAACCTGCGCCTCCAAAGTGGGACGCACGGCGACGCTGTGTTCGAAGAACAATGATCCGGGTTATCAAGCAAGGGACGTAATGGCAAGCGAACAAAAGATGTTTCTACCCATGGTGTTAAAGGCCTGGGCGCTTTTGATACTGATGTTGAGTGGGGTGGCCGTGATTGCAGGGCTCGCCCGTGCAAATGCGCTTTCGCTGACATTTTCAGCCGCATGTCTGGCTTGTCTGCTGTTGATCGGCTTCATCATGGCTAGAAGCAATCGCTGGAGGTTGCCCGCAATTGCCGGACCGATCCTTCTGACGTGCATAATGCTGGCTCTTGGGTTGTGGGTATTCTTTTTCGACTCGGGGCAGGTCAGCGATTTCGGTGTGTACTACCGCTGCGGTACCGGTGATCACAGTTCTCTCCAGGCCTGGCTCGAGAACTGTCAGTCCCAGTATTTGACAAAGAACAGTACTTACTGGCTAAGGTCCTTTTTCTATTCTTCAGCCATCGGTCAATTGATCGGTGGTGACTACTCCACATTCAAAGTGGTGAATGCTCTGGTCCATATGGCGACGGTGGTCGTCTGGTATTACGGAGTCAGGGCCAGTTACGGTGTGCGGGTCGCATCGCTGTCCAGCGTGTTGCTGGCGCTGTATCCGGAATACTGGTTCACCACTACGCTGGTGACTACCGATAACTTCGCGGTCCTGTGCGTTGCCCTGTTCATTCTGATGGCGCCGAAGTTGAATGACCGGTTGTCGACGGCGCTCGTCTTTTCGTTGTTCCTGGGCATCGTGATCTTTCTTGGGCACCAACTCCGGTCAATTGGCTCGATCTTTGTGCTGTCACTGCTGTTTTATCTGATCTGCGGGACAACCCTTGGGAAAAGATACTCTGGCTGGGTTGCCGGGGCGGCGGCGCTTCTTGTTTTTGTGGTGTGTTCCTTTGCCTTTTCGAAGGCTTATGAAACGAATCTTCCTGATCTGTTCAGTCCAGTGAAGATTGTTTCTGCGATCGACTTCCATACCACCCAGGGTTTTGGCATCAATTATCTCTGGGCTGAGCACTTCTGGCCTGCAACGCCTCAACCTCTTCAACTGCCTATGGCGATATACAAGATATCCACGGAGTTCTCGGGAGGATTCTTGCAATGGCCAGCTTATGTCTTCAATAAAGCCGTCGTTGTCTTTTCCGGTACCGGTTACTACGGTCTTTCAGCCTTTGCTTATCCGCCAGACAACCCCGACTCACTGGTGACGACAACGGTCAGCAACATTCCTTTCAGCGCCGGATTCTTTCCATGGCTGAGTCTGATTGTCTTCATGTATCTGGTGTCGGCAGTCGTAGGCGTTTTTCGCTCGAAAGTCGTGAGCGGGCCGGCGCTGGTTTCCCTGCTTGTCGTGGGTGTTTTCGGACTGCTGGTTTTGGGGATGGGAGAGTCTCAGGCCCGATACAGCGCGATCATCGCTCCTGCACTGGCCTTGCTGGCAGCGCTTGCATTCTTTTCACCCGTGACTGATGAAGCGGCTCCTGAGCGATCGGTCTCGTTCGGCAAGGGTTACCTGATCGGGCTGGCCGTCATTCTGGGCCTGTTTCTGATCATCCTCCTGTTGACCAGGGTATTGCCTTCCAGCGAGCAACTGAATGGACAGGTCAAACTGGTCGACGCGACCGCCTTGCAGTCGACGAGCTGTTCCAGTGATGGCGTCAGCCTTGCTCCTGACTATAAAAAAGTCAGGGTTGCATTTGCCGGGACGAGCGATTGCGCGGTTGTGAAGCTGGACGTACCGGCGGGCACTGCAACGGTTTCGTTCTATCTGAGTGGCTCGCGCTTCCCGTTCAGGTTCGAAGGTCCGGGACCGAACGTCTTTTCCTATCAGCTGTTAGCCGGGGAGAGCATCCTTTCCAGTGGCCAGACAGGGGAGAAGTCCGTCAATTACGTTCAGGTCGAACTCCCGAAAGGGAGAGAGCATGAGTTGGTGTTGAAGGTGAAAAAGCTCAACGCCGGTGCAAGTGACTATATTGATGTATCGCTGATCCGGGCAATCGCCGGCAGCAAGTAGATCTGGGTCGCCGATACGGCAGTCCCGCAAAACACCTGGAGCGAACACGGCGAGCAAGGGTCTTGCCGTGTTCACCGAGAGGATGGTGCCGTTGGCGTGTCCATTCATCCGTTTTGAAAATTATGGCTATCATATTTGTTTTGGATTATGGCTATAATAAAATGCGGGTGAATGGCCTTGCGGTTTACTTTCTTCCCCCCCCCCCAGATGTTTTCAGGAGTGCAATCATGGTCGACATTCGTTCACAAGGGACTGCTCTCGTTACCGGCGCCTCTTCAGGGATTGGTGCAATCTATGCCGAGCGATTGGCGGCGCGGGGTTTTGATCTGTTGCTGGTGGCTCGCGATCAGGAGCGCCTGGAGTCTGCTGCCAGTAAATTGCGAGACGCGCATGGCGTTAAGGTTGAGGTGCTGAAGGCCGATCTGACGCAAAAGGATGAAGTGCTCAAGCTTGAGCAGCGCCTGCGCAGCGACTCCGGCATCAGCCTGTTGGTCAACAATGCGGGGGTAGCGGTCAATGGTTTGCTGGCCAACGCCGACCCCGAGGTGCTGGAGCAACTGATTCAGTTGAATGTCACAACCCTCACCCGCCTGGCAGCCGCAGCGGCAGCCGCGTTCACCCGCGCCGGGCGCGGCACGATCATCAATATCGCGTCAGTGGTCGCTTTGTTCCCCGAGCGTTTCAATGCCACCTACAGTGCCAGCAAGGCCTACGTGTTGAGCCTCACTCAATCGCTGAATACGGAGCTCGAAGGCACCGGGGTCAAGGTGCAAGCGGTATTGCCGGGTGTGACCCGCACCGAAATCTGGGCGCGTTCCGGTTTTGATGCCAGCGGTATTCCGGCGGAGATGGTCATGGAGGCGGGCGAGATGGTGGATGCGGCGCTGTCGGGTCTGGACCAGGGCGAACTCGTGACGATTCCTTCGTTGCCCGATGCCGGTGAATGGCAAGCCTTCGTTGCTGCACGTCATGTGATGGCGCCCAATCTGTCCCATAGTTCGGCAGCCAGCCGTTACAAGTAAAAAACTTTTGAGTCGTGCGAGGTCAACCCGATATGGATCAGCGTCGAGTAGTTGTCACGGGTATGGGCCTGGTGTCGCCCCTGGGCAGTGATGTAGAAATCGTCTGGCAGCGATTGCTGGCCGGGCGTTCGGGATTGCGAAACCTGCCGGAGGCGGTCGTTGCGGATCTGCCGACGCGGGTCGGTGGCGTAGTGCCGACGATGGAAGAGGACGCTGAAGCCGGTTTCGATCCGGATCTTGCCACGCCACCTAAAGAACAGAAGAAAATGGATCGCTTCATTCTGTTCGCGATGGAGGCGGCCCGGCAGGCGCTTGAACAGGCAGGCTGGTATCCGACCGATCCCCGTGCTCAGGAACGTACGGCGACCATCATTGGCTCCGGTGTCGGCGGCTTCGGCGCAATCGCCGATGCAGTGCGCACCACTGACAGCCGTGGTCCGCGACGCTTGTCGCCGTTCACCATTCCTTCGTTTCTGGTCAACCTCGCGGCGGGCCATGTCTCGATCCAGCACGGTCTGAAGGGCCCGCTAGGTGCGCCGGTCACCGCGTGTGCCGCCGGCGTGCAGGCGATCGGTGACGCCGCTCGGCTGATTCGTGCCGGTGAGGCCGACATTGCCGTGTGCGGCGGTGCAGAAGCATGCATCGACCGCGTGAGCCTTGCCGGTTTTGCAGCGGCGCGGGCGCTCTCCAGTGGCTACAACGACACGCCCGAGCGTGCTTCCCGCCCGTTCGACAGCGGGCGTGACGGTTTTGTGATGGGCGAGGGCGCCGGGTTGTTGGTGATCGAGTCGCTGGATCACGCATTGGCCCGTGGTGCCAGGCCACTCGCCGAACTGGTCGGCTACGGCACCAGCGCCGACGCCTATCACCTGACTGCCGGGCCGGAAGACGGCAGCGGAGCCCGGCGAGCCATGACACTGGCGCTGGCCCAGGCCGGTATCGCGCCGGATCAGGTGCAGCACCTGAATGCACATGCAACCTCGACGCCGGTTGGCGATCTCGGCGAGCTGGCGGCCATCAAGTCGGTGTTTGGAGCGCAGAACAAAATCGCCGTGACTTCGACCAAATCCGCCACCGGCCATTTATTGGGGGCTGCCGGTGGCCTTGAAGCCATCTTCACGTTGCTGGCTATCCGCGACCAGACCGCTCCGCCGACCCTCAACCTGGACAATCCCGACCCGGCCAGCGAAGGCGTGGACATCGTCCACGGTCAGGCGCGGTCAATGCCGATCGAATACGCGCTGTCCAACGGCTTCGGTTTCGGTGGGGTCAATGCCAGCGTGCTGTTCAAGCGCTGGCAGGCTTAGTCTTCGGAGCGCTTGAGGTGTTCGCGGGTGACGTCGAGGATCTGTTGGGCAAACCCGGCATCCGCGACGCTGCGTGAGAGCAGGAGCGCGCCCGCCAGTGTCGCCATGATGACGATGCTGCGTTCGGCCGCGTTCTCGCCTTCAAGGGTGTTCTGGATCTGATCCAGACGCGCCCTGAGCACGAGATCGCTGGTCGGACTCGGTTGTCCGCGCAATCCCAGTTCCGAAGAAATGGTCAGCAGCGGGCAGCCTTCATGCGGAGAGGTCTGGTGCCACTCGGAGAGATACGTATTGATGAAGGCTTCCAGCGGTTTTTCCTGAGCGAACAACTCTTCGCACAAGCCTGCGACCTGCTCGCCGGCGGCTTGCAGGGCTTTCTCGACCAGGTCGTCCTTGGATTTGAAATGCGAATAAAAGCCGCCGTGGGTCAGTCCCAGTGCCCTCATCAAAGGTTGCAGACCGGTCGCACCGATGCCGTCCTTGCGAAAGCGCTCTGATGCTTCCTTGATAATGCGCTGATGGGTCTGGGCTTTATGATCTTGCGAGTAACGCATTTAAACTCTCCGCAACAAGACCGCCATCTTAACCAATGCAAATTGAATGGTGACTGTACTTCTACTTCTAAAAAGCCTGCCAGTGAATCCAACATGTTCGTAACAGCCATCAACGGTTGGCACGGATAGTGGTTGCAGCTCACAAAGTTGCCATCACCGAAGGAGCAGAAGAACCATGTACAAGGACTATCCGGCCGCCTATCAAGTCAGTAAGGGCTCGGCCTTGCAAGTCAATGCACCGTTCTACGAGCGGATTCGCGACAGTAAGGATGCGCGGACCCTGATCGAGCAATTCGAAGTGCCGATCCGTACCGGCCGCGCCTGGCATGTTCCGGCGGGCCATGTGTTTCGTGTCACCACACCGGTGGGGCCTCAGGTGGGCGACTTCAATGTGTGGAATGCCCACGATCCGCGTGAACGGATGTGGGCGGCGCGCACCCGACAACTGCAGGGTGCCCATGTCAGTACCCATGACCGCCTCTGGTCGAACCTGCCTTTTCTGCGACCGCTGGTGACCATTACCGACGACAGCCTCGCCGATTACGGCATCGATGAGCATGGCGGGCGCCTGCACGATTTGCTCGGTACGCGCTGCGATCCGTATGTGAACAAAATGCTCACCGGCGAGGACTTCCATCATCACTGCCATTCCAACCTGACCCGCGCCGTGTTGCCCCATGGCCTGACCGAGTTCGACGTGCACGACGTGCTGAACATCTTCCAGTGTACGGGGCTGAATCACGATGACTTGTACTTCATGAAGGCCTGCCCGGCGCAGAAGGGCGATTATCTGGAATTCTTCGCGGAGATCGACTTGCTGTGTGCGTTGTCGACGTGTCCCGGCGGTGATCTGTCGCTGGCGATGTGGGGGCCGGACGCGCAGGATCCGTTGAGCGTGTGCCGTCCGCTGGGTGTGGAAATCTATCGGCTGGACGAGTCGCTGCTCGAAGGCTGGAGTTCGCCGGAGCGCGCGGCGTACAAAGGCCTGCATGGCTTGCACATCGCCAGGGCCGAGTGGGAACAATAACCGCCGTCAAAAACAAACCCCGCCGGTTCAGGCGGGGTTTTTCGTTCAGCGATCCTGCGCGTCCTTGATGTCCGCTTCGGCATTGCGCTCGGCAACGCGTTGACGTTGTTCTTCGGTCAGTTCGACCTTGTTGGCGGTGTCGCGCAGCATCATCAGACCCCCCACGATCGAGCCGATTGCAACGACCAGAATCAACCAGGCATACCAGGGCATAGCGGCTCTCCTTAATGGCAGGTCGCCGGGCGAGGATTTCGCCGGCGATGCTGCTTACCACGTTTGAGCGATGGGAAATCGCAGTGGTTCCATTCTAGGCCGGTTATGCCTGATGCGGTTAAAGCCCGGTCAGCATGGCGTCTGCCGGCGCGTTCGCGCGCAATTGCCCGGTGAGCAAAAAGTAGCCGAAGCCGACCGCCATGAAGCCCAGGAAAATCAGGCCGATCAACGCATTGAACCACGCCATCGCCACCAGGCAGACGATCGCCAGCACCAGCGCAATGAACGGGATCAATGGGTAGCACGGCGCGCGGAAAGTCCGCTCCAGATTCGGTTCGCTTTTGCGCAGCTTGAAAAGACTGAGCATGCTCATGATGTACATCACGATGGCGCCGAACACGGCCATGGTGATCATTGCAGCGGTCAGGGTCATGCCGCCGAGGTTGATCAGTCCGTCGCTGTAAATGGCCGCAATGCCGATGATTCCACCGGCGATGATCGCCCGGTGCGGGGTCTGGAAGCGCGACAGTTTCGCCAGCGAGGCGGGCAGATAACCCGCGCGGGCGAGGGCGAAGAACTGCCGCGAGTAGCCGAGAATGATCCCGTGGAAACTCGCCACCAGTCCGAACAGACCGATCCACACCAGCATGTGCAGCCAGCCGGAGTTGTCGCCGACCACCGCTTTCATCGCCTGTGGCAGCGGGTCGTTGATGTTCGACAGGGTGCGCCAGTCGCCGACGCCGCCGGCAAAGAACATCACGCCCATCGCCAGCAGCACCAGGGTCAGGATGCCGCTGATGTAAGCCTTGGGAATCGTGCGTTTCGGATCCTTGGCCTCTTCGGCCGCCATGGCCGCGCCTTCAATCGCGAGGAAGAACCAGATCGCAAACGGAATCGCCGCGAACATCCCGGCAATCGCCGGTGCACCGAACACGTCCGCGCCGGCCCAGCCATTGAGGGCAAAGTTGCTGAAGCTGAAGGCGGGTGCGACCACACCCATGAACACCAGCAACTCGGCGACGGCCAGCACGCAGACGATCAACTCGAAGGTCGCCGCCAGTTTCACACCAAGAATGTTCAGGCCCATGAACACGATATACGCGCCGACTGCTGCGTGTTTTGGATCGAGGGCGGGAAACTGCACGTTGAGGTAGGCGCCAATTGCCAAGGCAATGGCAGGTGGGGCGAAGACAAATTCGATCAGCGTCGCCAGGCCTGCGATCAATCCGCCTTTTTCACCGAACGCCCGGCGACTGTAGGCGAACGGCCCGCCCGCATGCGGGATCGCCGTGGTCAGTTCGGTGAAGCTGAAAATGAAGCAGGTGTACATGGTCGCGACCATGAACGAAGTCACCAGAAAACCCAGTGTCCCCGCGACGCCCCAGCCGTAGCTCCAGCCGAAATACTCCCCGGAAATCACCAGCCCCACCGCGATGCCCCACAGATGCAACGTGCCCAGCGTGGGTTTGAGTTGTGTGTTCATGCGTATGCCCCTGAACGGTTTGGAAAGCTCGGGGGAGGACGTGTGCAGTGCGCGTGCCATTTTGTATTGGCGGGTCGCAATGGGCTGAAAGCTGTCGTATCGGGGATGTTCGCGGCGCAATGCCCACAAAATTGTGCGCCAGTTGGGTGCGATGTTTTCTGTGCTGCCGTCTTCGCGGGCAAGCCCGCTCCCTCATTTTTGAAACGCGCTCGTCCAGACAACGCATACCCTTGTGGGAGCGGGCTTGCTCCGGGCGGCGATCCGACGAAGAGGCCCGTCCACACGACGCAAAACTCCGCTGTAACGCCCGCGTAAACCCACTCTTTACGCATTCTTTATGCCCCGCCCGTACCCTCGGTCTCGTTCCTTTACAGCCTCCTTTCCGACAATGCCTCCACACGCGGCAATACGCCGTAACACGGAGATCTTCCATGAGCGTTCTGGACGGGGTGTCCCTGCTGCTGGCAGTGGGGCTGTTCATTTATCTGTTGGTTGCGCTGTTGCGCGCGGACCGGAACTAGGAGCGGCTATGCACAGTTATGACTATTGGCAGATCCTCGCGTTTTTCGCGTTGGTGTTGCTGCCGGCGCCGTTCCTCGGGCGCTTCTACTACAAGGTGATGGAAGGTCAGCGCACCTGGCTGACGCCGATTCTCGGCCCGGTCGAGCGCGGCTGTTACCGCATTGCCGGGGTCGATCCGCAGGCCGAACAGAGCTGGCAGAAGTACACGCTGGCGCTGCTGGCGTTCAACCTCGCGGGCTTCCTGTTGCTGTTTGCGATTCTGTTGTTCCAGGATCACCTGCCACTGAACCCGCAAAACCTGCCGGGCCAGGAGTGGACCCAGGCGTTCAACACCGCTGTCAGCTTCATGACCAACACCAACTGGCAGTCCTACAGCGGTGAAGCGACCCTCAGCTACTTGAGCCAGATGGTCGGCCTCACCGTGCAGAACTTTGTCAGCGCCGCCACCGGCCTCGCCGTGCTCGTTGCGTTGTGCCGTGGCATCGGGCGCAAATCCACCAAGACCCTGGGCAACTTCTGGGCCGACATGACCCGCGCCACCCTCTACGGCCTGCTGCCGCTGTGCCTGCTGCTGGCGCTGTATCTGGTGTGGCAGGGCGTGCCGCAGACCTTCGCGCAATACGTGAATGCGGTGACCCTGCAAGGCGTCGATCAGGTGATCCCGCTCGGCCCGGCGGCCAGTCAGATTGCGATCAAGCAACTGGGCACCAACGGCGGTGGTTTCTTCGGCGTCAACTCGGCGCATCCGTTCGAGAACCCGACTGCGTGGAGCAACCTGTTCGAAGTCACTTCGATCATCCTGATCCCGGTCGCGCTGGTGTTCACCTTCGGCCACTACGTCAAGGACCTGCGCCAGAGCCGCGCCATCATCGGCTGCATGCTCGCGCTCTTCCTGATCGGCGGCGCTACTTCGATGTGGGCCGAGTATCAGCCGAACCCGGCCCTGAACAACGTGGCTGTCGAACAGACCGCACCGCTGGAAGGCAAGGAATCGCGCTTCGGCACTACCGCCACCGTGCTCTGGTCGGTGACCACCACCGCAGCCTCGAATGGTTCGGTCAACGGCATGCATGACAGCCTCAACCCGCTCAGCGGCATGGTCGCGCTGGTCAACATGATGGTCGGTGAGGTGATCTTCGGCGGCGTCGGCGCCGGGCTCTACGGCATGTTGCTGAACGTGCTGATCGCGGTGTTCCTCGCCGGCCTGATGATCGGCCGCACCCCGGAATACCTCGGCAAGAAACTCCAGGCCCGCGAAGTGCAACTGCTGGTCGTGACCTTGCTGGTGATGCCGGTGGGCGTGCTGGTGCTGGGGGCGATTGCCGCTGCATTGCCTGGCCCGGCGGCGACCATCAGCAACCCCGGTCCCCACGGTTTCAGCCAGTTGCTGTACGCCTACACCTCGGCCAGTGCCAACAACGGTTCGGCGTTCGGTGGCCTGAGTGCCAACACCCCGTTCCACAACCTGATGCTGGGCCTGGGCATGTTGATCGGTCGCTTTGGTTACATCCTCCCGGTACTGGCCCTGGCCGGCAGCCTGGCGATGAAGAAAACCGCGCCGATCGGCCAGAACAGCTTCCCGACACACGGCCCGCTGTTCGTGACCCTGTTGACCGTGACCATTTTGCTGGTGGGCGGCTTGACCTTCTTGCCGACCCTGGCGCTCGGCCCGATTGCCGAACACCTGAGCATGGGCTTCTAAGGAATCCATCATGAATATGCATGTTCCAGCTTCAAAACCTGCGGTAGCTGCCAAGTCGGCAGAAGCGCCCAAAACCGCGATCAGCGCCCTGTGGCGTCCGGCGCTGGTGCAAGCGTTCGTCAAACTCGACCCGCGCCAGTTGGTGCGCTCGCCGGTGATGCTGGTGGTCGAACTGACGGCGATTTTCACTACCGTGCTGTGCTTCATCCCGGACAACGTCGTGCCGACTTTTGTCGCGGCGCAGATTGCCCTGTGGCTGTGGTTCACCGTGCTGTTCGCCAACTTCGCCGAAGCACTGGCCGAAGGTCGCGGCAAGGCCCGCGCCGACAGCCTCAAGGCCGGCAGCGAAGGCCTTAGCGCCCGTCGCAAACTGGCCAACGGCAGCTTTCAGGTGGTGCCCGCCGCCAGCCTGCGCAAGGGTGATGTGGTGCGCGTCGAAGCCGGGGAAATGATCCCCGGTGACGGCGAAGTCATCGAAGGCATCGCGGCGGTCAACGAAGCGGCAATTACCGGTGAATCGGCTCCGGTGATCCGTGAATCCGGCGGCGACCGTTCCGCCGTCACCGGCAATACGCGACTGGTGTCCGACTGGCTGCTGGTGAAGATCACCGCTAACCCCGGCGAGTCGACTCTGGACCGGATGATCGCGCTGGTCGAAGGTGCCAAACGCCAGAAGACCCCGAACGAAGTGGCGCTGGACATCCTGCTGATCGGCCTGACCCTGATCTTCCTGCTGGTGGTCGTGACCCTGCAACCGTTCGCCCACTTCGCCAACGGCAGCCTGCCGCTGGTGTTCCTGGTGGCGCTGTTGGTCACGCTGATCCCGACCACTATCGGCGGCCTGCTGTCGGCCATCGGTATCGCCGGGATGGATCGTCTGGTGCGTCTGAACGTGATCGCCAAGTCCGGTCGCGCAGTGGAAGCGGCGGGTGATGTGCACGTGTTGCTGCTGGACAAGACCGGCACCATCACCTTCGGTAACCGTCGATGCAGCGCGGTGTATGCCGCGCCGGGTGTGAATGCCCGTGAACTGGCCGAAGGCGCGCTGTTCGCTTCGCTGGCTGATGAAACCGCCGAAGGCAAGTCCATCGTCGAGTACCTGCGCGGCTCCAATCCGCAGCCGGAACCGGCGCCGGAAACTCTGACTGCCGTGCCCTTCAGCGCCGAAACCCGCTTGTCCGGCGTCGACTATCAGGGCCGTGTATTCCGCAAGGGCGCGGTGGATTCGCTGCTGGCGTTCCTCGGTCAACAACGCAAGGATCTGGCCCCGGCGCTGTCCCGGGAAATCGACAAGATTGCCCAGAGCGGCGGCACGCCATTGCTGGTCTGCGCCGACGGCAAGCTGCTCGGTGCGATCCATCTGAAAGACGTGGTCAAACCGGGCATCCGCGAGCGTTTCGCCGAGCTGCGCAAACTGGGGATTCGCACGGTAATGGTCACCGGCGACAACCCGTTGACCGCTGCCGCAATTGCCGCTGAAGCAGGTGTGGATGACGTGCTGGCCGAAGCGACACCGGAGAAGAAACTGGCGCGCATCCGCCACGAGCAGAACGACGGTCGTCTGGTCGCGATGTGCGGCGACGGCGCCAACGATGCTCCGGCGCTGGCCCAGGCTGACGTCGGCATGGCGATGAACGACGGCACTCAGGCGGCGCGCGAAGCGGCCAACATGGTCGACCTCGACAGCGATCCGACCAAGCTGCTGGACGTGGTGCAGATCGGCAAGGAACTGCTGGTGACCCGCGGCGCGCTGACGACCTTTTCCATCGCCAACGACGTGGCCAAGTACTTCGCGATCCTGCCGGCACTGTTCGCTGCGATCTACCCGCAACTGGGCGTGCTGAACATCATGCACTTGAGCAGCCCGCAGAGCGCGATCCTCTCGGCCATCGTCTTCAATGCCCTGATCATTGTTGTGCTGATTCCGCTGGCCCTGCGCGGCGTGCGGGTGCAGGCGGCGAGTGCGGCGGCGCTGCTGCGACGCAACCTGCTGATCTATGGCCTGGGCGGGATTTTGGTGCCGTTCGTGGGGATCAAGGCGATCGACATGCTGCTGACGGCGTTGCATCTGGTTTGACCCCTAAATCGTCCCCTCACCCTAACCCTCTCCCAGAAGGAGAGGGGACTGACCGAGGTGTTCTGGCGAGTTACACCGACCTGAAATATCGAGTCGAACTCAGGTCTTGAAAAATATAGAGATCGGCTCCCTCTCCCTCCGGGAGAGGGCTGGGGTGAGGGGAAAGATGTCCCTGACACCCCAAGTCTTTAAGCCCAATGAATTCGAGGATTCCGAAATGTCCACAATATTACGTCCGGCCCTGAGCCTGCTGGTGCTGATGACCCTGGTCACCGGCGTTGCCTATCCACTGGTCGTCACCGGCGTTGCCCAGGTCGCCTTCCCCGAGCAGGCCAACGGCAGCCTGGTACGCGACGCCGAAGGCAAGGTGCGCGGCTCGTCCCTGATCGCTCAGGATTTTGTCGGCGATGCGTGGTTTCATCCACGTCCGTCGGCGGGTGCTTTTGCGACTGTGTCGAGCAGCGCGAGCAACCTGGCGCCGAGCAATCCGGCGCTGGCCACTCGGGTGATCGATGATGCCAACAAGCTGCTGGTGCCCGGTCAAGGCCCGGTGCCGCTGGCGTTGTTGACCACCTCCGGCAGCGGTCTCGATCCGCACTTGCCACCGGCCGCAATTGCCTATCAACTGGCGCGTGTCGCCCACGCGCGCAACTTGCCGGTGTCGACCTTGCAGCAGTTGCTCGACGCGCACATCGAACAGCCGCTGGTGGGCCCGCCGGTGGTGAATGTGCTGGCGTTGAACATGGCGCTGGAAAAGCTGTAATGAATCCTTCAGGAAGAGAGCTTCAAGCATGAGTGACTCCGGCCGCGCCGACGCGCTGTTAGCAGAACTGCCCCGCGACGGACGCGGCCGGCTCAAGGTTTTTCTCGGCGCCGCGCCGGGCGTGGGCAAGACCTTCGCCATGCTGCAGGCCGCCCATAGCCAGCTGCGCCAGGGCGTGAAAGTCATCGCCGGTGTGGTCGAAACCCACGGCCGCGCCGAAACCGAAGCGCTGCTTGGTGGCTTGCCACAATTGCCGCTGGTGCGTTCGGAATACCGTGGCGTGACGCTGGAGGAAATGGACCTCGACGGTCTGCTCGCAGCAAAACCGAAACTGGTGCTGGTCGATGAACTCGCCCACAGTAACGCCCCCGGCAGTCGCCACGCCAAACGCTGGCAGGACATTCAGGAACTGCTCGCCGCCGGCATCGACGTCTACACCACGGTCAACGTCCAGCACCTGGAAAGCCTCAACGATCAGGTGCGCGGCATCACCGGGGTGCAGGTGCGCGAAACCCTGCCGGACTGGGTGCTGCAGGAAGCCTACGAACTGCTGCTGATCGACCTGCCACCCCGGGAACTGCTCGAGCGCTTGCGCGAAGGCAAGGTCTACGTACCGGAGCAAGCCCGGGCCGCGATCGATGCGTTTTTCACCCAGACCAACCTCACCGCGTTGCGTGAACTGGCGATGCAGACCGCTGCTGCGCAGGTCGACAACGATCTGGCGCAGGGCTATCGCAAGCTCGGTCAGGCCGCACCGGCAGTTCGCGGTCGCCTGCTGGTCGGCGTCGATGGCAATGCCGATGCCGAACGATTGGTGCGCCATGCCAGTCGTGTGGCTCAGCGTCGGCATTTGCCGTGGAGCCTGGTGCACGTCGACAACGGCAGCGTGCGCGATGAGCAATCACGTCTGCGCCTGCAAGGCGCCCAGCAACTGGCCGAACGGCTTGGCGGGGAAGTGGTTCTGCTGCGAGCCGGCGAAGTGGCGAAGACCCTGATCCAGCACGCTACCGAGCGCCGGGCCAGTCTGGTGCTGGTTGGCCAGTCGCGGCCGAGTCTGCGCCGACGACTGTTCGGTGGTGGACTGGCGGCGCGTCTGTTGCGTCAGTCCCATGGCCTGGAAATCAACGTGCTGGACAGCGATCACGAGCAGCACGCGCCACGCCTGCGGACCGCGCCGACGCTGGTGTGGTTCGACTATGCGCTGGCGCTGGTGGCGACCATTCTGGCCAGTGCGCTGGCGTGGGCGGTGTCCAGCGTATTGCCGTTGCCGAACATCTCTCTGGTGTTCCTCGCGGCGGTGTTGCTGGTGGCGGTGCGCAGCAGTCTCGGGCCGTCGCTGGCCTGTGCGGCGCTGTCGTTCCTGACCTACGACTTTCTGTTCATCCCGCCGAATTTTTCCTTCGCCATCCAGCGCGAAGAAGACGTGCTGACCTTGCTGTTCTTCCTGCTGATGGCGGCGCTCACCGGCAATCTGGCGGCGCGCCAGCGTCGGCAATTGCAGGCGTTGCGCGATACCCAGGAAGAGACCACCGAGCTGCTCGACCTGTCGCGTAAACTCACCGCCGCCACCGACCGTCAGGCCGTAGTCAGCGCCGCTGCCCAGCACCTCAATGGCTGGAGCGATCTGCAACTGTGCCTGCTCAACCGCGACGGGCAGGGTGGCTGGAAAGTCGAGACCGGCGGGCCGTTGCAGTTTACTGACTCCGAGCGCGCCGCCGCCGACTGGGCCTGGCAACACGATCAACCGGCGGGCATGGGCACCGGCACCTTGCCGTTCGGGCGTTGGTGGTGGTGGCCGCTGTCGGTGGAAGACGGGCCGCTGGCGCTGCTCGGTGTGTGTGCCAAAGAAGGCCAGACCTTGAGCGGCCAGCGTCGTCGCTTGCTGACCGCGTTGAGCCAGCCATTGGCTCAGGCACTGGCCCGTGCGCAACTGGCCGATGACCTGGAAGCCGCGCGTCTGCACGGCGAAACCGAACAACTGCGCAGTGCCTTGCTGGCCTCGGTGTCTCACGATCTGCGCACGCCGCTGACCTCGATGCGCGGCAGCATCGATAGCCTGCTGGCCCTCGGCGAAGCGATCCCGCTGGAGGATCGTCGCGAATTGCTCGAAGGCACCCGCGATGAAGCCGAGCGTCTCGACCGTTACATCCAGAACCTGCTGGACATGACCCGTCTCGGGCATGGTGCGTTGAAACTGGCGCGGGACTGGGTGTCGCCGGCAGACATCGTCGGCAGTGCGCTCAATCGTCTGCGCGCGGTGTTGTCGTCGTTACAGGTGAGCACCGATGTGCCGGCCGAGTTGCCGCTGCTGTTCGTCCATGCCGCGTTGATCGAACAGGCGCTGGTCAATGTGCTGGAAAACGCTGCGCGATTCTCACCGTCCCACGGCCGTCTGCAATTGCGTGCCGGGGCGGATGACAGTGAGGTGTTTTTCTCGGTCAGCGATGAAGGGCCGGGGATTCCCGTCGATGAGCGAGCGAAGATTTTTGACATGTTCTACACCGCCGCCCGAGGCGATCGCGGCGGGCAGGGCACCGGCCTGGGGCTGGCGATCTGTCAGGGCATGGTTGGCGCCCATGGCGGGCGGATCAGCGTCGGCGACGGTATCGACGGACGTGGCACCTGCATCACCCTGCACCTGCCCTTGCAGACGCAACCGGGGATGGACGGTGAAGCCTGAATCCGCCTGCGCTACTCTCTTGCCAATCTTTTGTGTTGATGTGAACTCATGACTCAGACCGCGACCATTTTGGTCATCGACGATGAACCGCAGATCCGCAAGTTCCTGCGCATCAGCCTCGCTTCCCAGGGCTACAAAGTGCTGGAGGCCGGCACCGGCGCCGAAGGCCTGGCCCAGGCAGCGCTGAACAAGCCCGACCTGCTGGTGCTCGACCTCGGCCTGCCGGACATGGACGGCCAACAAGTTTTGCGCGAGTTTCGCGAGTGGGCCACGGCGCCGGTGCTGGTGCTGTCGGTGCGGGCCAGCGAAGGGCAGAAAGTCCAGGCGCTGGATGGCGGTGCCAACGACTACGTGACCAAGCCGTTCGGCATTCAGGAGTTTCTCGCCCGGGTCCGTGCATTGTTGCGCCAGGCCCCGGCTGGAGAGGCGCAACAGGCAGCGCTGGCCTTCGGCCCGCTGACGGTGGATCTGGCCTATCGCCGGGTGCTGCTCGACGGTGTCGAAGTTGCCCTGACCCGCAAGGAATACGCGGTGCTGGCGCAACTGGCACGACACCCGGGACGGGTGATCACCCAGCAGCAACTGCTCAAGGACATCTGGGGACCGACCCACACCGAGGACAGTCATTATTTGCGGATCGTCGTCGGCCATTTGCGGCAGAAACTGGCGGACGATCCGACCCGGCCGCGATTCATCGTGACCGAGGCCGGCGTCGGTTATCGGTTGTTGAACGAGAACAGCGTTTAGCTCTGTTCGCTCTCATAACGGTCGAGGGTGTCCCGGGCGATCTCCCGGCCTAGCGCGATCAGCTCCGGGGCCTTGTAGAACTCGAAGAACCGGCAGACCCGCTTCGGTACGTTGATCAGGATGTCCGGCGGATACCCGGCGATCTTGTATTGCGCCAGCGAGGTCTGCATCACCTCGAAACTCTGGTTGATCAGATCCAGCAACGACGCCGGCCCGACGTTATCGACGATGAACGACCCGGTGGCGGATTTCGGGGCGCCGTCGCGTTCGGGGGCGGCGGCCGGTTGCTGGGTTTCGGGCTCCGCACCTTCGACCCATGGATTGATCTCGGCGGCCTCGGCGCGCAACGCCTCCTGTTCCAGTCGCAACAGTTGCTCGGCTTGTGTGCGGCGGAACGGCATCTTCGAACCGAGTGAACTGATCAGGTTGTCGAAGCGGCTACGAAACGCCGCAGGGCGCTGGATTACCGGCAGCTTGTAATGGCGCTGGTTGGTCGAGTTGAGATTGACCGCGACGATCAGATCGCAGTGGCTCGACACCACCGGCACGATCGGCAACGGATTGAGAATGCCGCCGTCCACCAGCATCCGGTTACCCTGCATCACCGGGGTGAACAGGCTGGGAATCGCCGCCGAGGCGCGCATCGCTTGATGCAGGCAGCCTTCCTGAAACCAGATTTCCTGCTGGTTGGTGAGGTCGGCGGCGACTGCCGTGTAGGGGATGCGCAGCTCTTCGATGTTGATCTCGCCGACGATCTTGCGGATCTGGCCGAAGACCTTTTCGCCACGGATTGCGCCGAGGCGGAAACTCACGTCCACCAGCCGCAGCACATCGAGGTAATCCAGGCCTTCGATCCAGCGTCGATACTCGTCGAGTTTACCGGCGGCGTAGATTCCGCCGACCACCGCCCCCATCGAACAACCGGCAATGCAGGCGATGTCGTAACCACGCCGTTCGATCTCCTCGATGACCCCGATATGGGCATAGCCCCGGGCGCCACCGGAGCCCAGCACCAGTGCGACACGCTTTTTCATCAGACTTCCTCCCCGACAGGTTTCCACAATGCACCCATCGAGGGCCGGGCTACAATCGTCAGGGTCGTTCGGGGTGGCGCTGGCGTCGTTATTTCGATACTTCATGACCCGCTGGCGTTATCTTTTGCCGTGCGGTGGATACACGGGGCACAAGGCACTTTTTCACCGCCCCAGCGTCTTAATTGCACGACTGTTGACCTATCTTTGAGGTGTAAGTGATGAAAGCCTGGATCTGTGTGCCCTTGATTGCCCTGGCATTGGCCGGTTGCGCCGGCAAGACCGCCTACCGCGACAGCTGCGGCAGCCAGCTCGATGCGGCATGGCATGAGCTGGATCTGGCCAAGGCCGAGGGTTTCGCCGGCACGGTCAGCTATTCCAAGGCCCTGTCGTTGCTGACGGCGGCCAAGACTCAGCAGCAATTCGAAGGGTTCGAGGGTTGCAGCAAAAAAGCCGAGAAGGCGCGTTTCTACATTCGCGAATCCCGCGCCGGGCGCTAAGCTGCTGACGTAGCGCAAGTGCAGGTGCCCTGCGCAGGTACACACTCATGCAGTGCCATTGAATTCAGGAGCAAGTAATGTCTGCGTTGGTCGACCGGTTGGTGGCTCATGTCCTGAGCCTGGAAGTCAGGCTGCTGGCCTGTCAGGCACGTTTGACCGCCCGGACCGACCCTGAGGCGCTGCATGATCTGCGAACCACCGTGCGCCGCTTGCGCAGCCTGTTGCGGCCATTGCGTGGCTTGCCCGGTGTCGAGCAACTGGAAGTCGCGGCGGCCGGTGTCGGGCAAGTGAGCACGCCATGGCGTGATCGCGAGGTGCTGGCCGCGTACCTGCTCGAACATGGTCAGCCTGAAGCCGCGCAGCGGCGCATGGCGCAGATGGCCGAGGCTTATCCGGCATTGGCGGCCAGTGCGGAAGTGGCTTCGCTGCTGATGATCCTCGATGCGTTTCCGCGTTTCCTGCGGGCGTCCCAGCGTCAGGGACTGCTCGATGATCTGGACAAACGCATCGAAAAACGCCTGGGCAAACAATGGAAGAACCTCGACGTGGCGCTGCACGATCCGGCCCACGACCGCCATCGTCTGCGCCTGCTGATCAAGCGTGTGCGTTACGGCATCGAGGCTTATCCCGAACTCGATCGCCTGCCGAAAGCGGCGCTGGCTCGCCTGAAGTCCGCACAGGGCGCCCTGGGTGACTGGCACGATTGCTGGCAATGGCTGGCGAAAGCCGAGCACGAAGCGGATCTGCAACCCTGCGTCGCCACTTGGCAGGCCACCATGATCAAGACCGAAAGCAAAGCTGACCGGGTGCTGGAAAAACTCAGCGCTGCCTGCTTCAAATCCTGAATCTCTCTACAGCCCGGCGCGGCTGTCTTATCTGTCAGTCTCTTTGACCGGAATGGACGCTGCGCCGCTCTGCCGCGCTGGTTAAGATCCGGTCATTCCCTTTTTCGTGTCCGAGGTTCCCATGCGCTTCTGCGATCTGATCGATGCTGTCCGCCGTCAACCGGAGGTCACCATTCCGGCCGAGTGGGGCCAGGGCCGGGCCAGTTTTGGCGGGTTGGTTGCCGCACTGCAATTTGAAGTGATGCGCACTCGGGTGCCAGCCGAACGGCCGGTGCGGTCGCTGGCGATTACCTTCGTCGGGCCGGTCGAGCCTGAAGTACCGGTCAGCTTCGAGGTTGAGGTGTTGCGCGAAGGCAAAGCAGTCATTCAGGTGCTGGGGCGCGCGGTGCAGAACGGCCAGGTGGTGACGATGGTGCAAGGCAGCTTCGGTGCTTCGCGCCCGTCGGAGGTGGCGGTTGCAGCTTATCCGGCACCCGAGATGAAACACTGGGACGATTGCCAGGAATTGCCGTACATCAAAGGCGTGACCCCGGAGTTCATGCGTCATCTGGCGATGCGCTGGAGTGTCGGCGGCATGCCGTTCACCGGCATTCAATCGCGGCTGATGGGCGGCTGGGTGCGCTTGCGTGGGGATGTGAAGGAAGAGCCGGTCAACGAGGCGCATCTGCTGGCGCTGGTCGATGCCTGGCCGCCTGCGCTGTTGCCGTATCTGAAGAAACCGGCACCGGGCAGCACGCTGACCTGGACCATCGAATTCGTTCAGCCATTACACGATTTGAGCACGCTGGACTGGTGCCAGTATCTGGCGGACATCGAGTACGCCGCCGACGGTTACGGCCATGTCGCCGCCAAACTGTGGAGCGCCCAGGGAGAACTGATCGCCATGAGCCGGCAGACGGTGACGATCTTCGCCTGACTCAATGACGGCGGTGGCGTTCACGCCAGGCGCGGTACCAGCCGCCGCTGAGCAGAAAGCGCGGGAAGGTCAGAAACTGCTCGACCAGCAGGCGCGATACCGCGTCCTTGCGATCACTGAACGGCTCGGAGGCTTGCGCCTCCAGGCTGTGGCCGTGGCGCTGCAGACCCAGCGCCGCGACAATCCCGATCACGCCGATCGCCACGCTCGCCAGACTCAGGCTGAACACGCCCGAGACGATCAACAGAAACGCGACGATGAACAGCGGCACGGCAATCAAGTGCAGCACCAGATTGGTCGGGTGCTGGTGATTGGCCGGGTACGCGCGCCATTGCCAGGCGGGAAGGTTGGGGTGACGTTTGCCCATGTTGCTGCTCCTCATTCCATGTTTGGTTCATGGTTGAAGAATAGGCCCGGGCGGGCGGGGCGGCGAATCAAGGTTGGCTATTGCAGTGATAGGGACAATGACGGTTCCTGATGTTGTCCCCTAGAGCTTCAGCTGACCGATCGCCTTGTTCAGTTCCCCGGCCAGCGTCGCCAGCTCGTTACTGGTAGTCGCCGAATCCACGGTCTGCTGCACGGTGTTTTCGGTCACATCGCGAATGCTCACCACCGCGCGGTTCATCTCTTCTGCGACTTGGCTCTGCTGTTCTGCCGCTACCGCAATCTGCGTGTTGCTCTCGCGCATCTGCGCTACCGCCCCGGTGATTTCCGCCAGTGCTTCTCCTGCCTCTTGCGCTTGCTGCACGCAGTCGTCGGCCTTGTACGAACTCTCCTGCATGAAGTCCACCGCATCGCGGGTGCCGGCCTGCAAGGCCGAGACCATGGTGGTGATTTCATCGGTGGAGGTCTGCACGCGTTTGGCGAGGTTGCGTACCTCGTCGGCGACCACCGCGAACCCGCGACCCATTTCCCCGGCACGGGCCGCTTCGATGGCGGCGTTGAGTGCCAGCAGATTGGTCTGTTCGGCGATGCTGTGGATCACGCTGACCACACCGTTGATTTTCTGGCTGTCCTCGGCCAGACGCTGGATCATTTCGGCGGTCTGCTGAACGCCGCTGGACAGGCCGGCAATCGAATGCTGAACGCGAGTGACCACTTGCTGACCGCTGCCGGCCAGGCCGTCGGCAGTCTGTGACAGGTCGCGCGTGGCACCGGCGTGCTGGGCGATGTGGTAGACGGTAGCGGTCATCTCGTTGATCGCCGTGGCGGCCTGATCGGTTTCGCTCTGTTGGCCGAGCATGCCGTGGCGCACCTCATTCATGCTCGATGCCAGTCGCGCGGCGCCGACGTCTAGTTGTCGCGCGGTGTTGGCCACGGTGGTGACCACGCGCTGGTAGCCGGCCTGCATCGCGTTGAAGGCATTAGCCATCTGACCGACTTCGTCCTTGCAGGCCAACGGCACCCGCGCCGAAAGATCACCGGTTTTTTCGACGTGCAGCATCACGTCCTTGAGCGTGTTGAGCTGGCTGAGCAGGAAGCGGATCAGCAACTGTGAAGCACCGAGCATTGCCAGCATCAGGATGAACACCGCCACCGCGTAGTTGGCGAAGCGTTCGGCGAACACTTGGCTGAGGCTGGGGGCGTAGGCGATCACGGCGACCTGCTGGCCATCGGCACGGCTGAAGACCTCGGCGCCGAGCAGCGGGTTTTCGCCGAACAACGGCAGATGACTGATTTCAATCCAGCCGTTGCTGTCGGTGATTTCCAGCAGCGGCTGATCGTTGAGGCGCGGCGCTTCACCGCGTTTGAACGTCAGCACCTGATCGGATTTGGGCAGCGCCTGTCCGGCCGGCCAGGCTTTGAGCAGCTGCGCCTGGGCCTGTGCGGAGGCCTGCGCGGCATGGCTGCGTGCCTGTTGTTCCAGCTGCACCGCGTACAGCACCAGCAACAGGGTGGTGACAAAGGCGACCGCGTTGACCGCCCAGAATTTGTATTTCAGCGAGATATTGCTAAGCCAGGCACCCATGGAGGTCTTCTCTGATAGCGGAAACAGTTTTGGCAAGGTGCCATTATTGTGCCGCTACACAGGTGTCCGGATCTTGATATGCATCAACAAGTGATGCATTCCCCTGCGGATCAGGGCAGGACGGGCAGTCTGTAAAAAGCCCGGGCGCACGCGGTGGTGTGGGCCGCCAGATCCTGCTCGGTCTCGCCCCGATGCAACGCCACTTCACGCAACACTTCGGTCAGATACGCCGGCTCGTTGCGCCCGTTCTTCGGCTTCGGTCGCAGTGTGCGCGGCAGCAGATACGGCGCATCGCTTTCCAGCATCAGGCGACCGCGTTTGATCTCCTTCACCAACGGATGCAAGTGGGTGCCGCGCCGCTCGTCACAGATCCAGCCGGTGATGCCGATGTGCAGGTCCAGATCGAGGTAGCTGAACAACGCTTTCTGCTCGCCGGTGAAGCAATGCACCACGGCGGCTGGCAACTGGTCGCGGAAGTCGCGGAGGATTTCCAGCAAGCGCTGGCTCGCGTCACGTTCGTGCAGGAATACCGGCAGTTGCAGCTCCACGGCCAGGGCCAGATGTTCTTCGAGGACTTTTTCCTGTTGCGGGCGCGGCGAGAAGTCGCGGTTGAAATCCAGCCCGCATTCACCCACTGCCACAACGTTCGATTCTTTCAGCAGAGCGCGCAGACACCGTGCACTGTCAGCGTTCCAGTCACTGGCCGAATGCGGATGAATACCGGCGGTGGCGAACAGTCGCTGGCCGTCCGGATCCAGTTGTTGGCACAGTTCCAGTGCCTGTTCGCTGCCCTCGACGCTGGTGCCGGTCAGCACCAGTTGGCAGACCCCGGCAGCGTAGGCGCGGTCGAGCACGGCCTGATGTTTGTCGGCGAAACTGGGGTTGGTCAGGTTGACGCCGATATCGATGAGTTGCATGGTGCTACCTCGGGCCGAAGGCCGGAAAGCATATCAGAGCAGTAGATTTAAAAGAAAAACCAAGAACTACAACGGCTTATGGCTGTCTGTTGAGGCCGCGAGACAACACGAGGTGGCGCGGTTGCCATCACTGTGCCAGTCTCTCGCACTTTATCAGCGCTCCAGGCGCTCTGTTTTCGTCGGTGTTTTGCGACCGTTCAGCGGCAAAACGCCCCGTATTCTTTCCGGAGAGTGGATGGTTCGTCCCTCGGTTTTGCTCCTGCTGTGTGGTTCGTTGCTGCTGCCGATGACAGCGGTCGCGCGCCTGCCCGGGCCGCTGCAAGCCGTGCCGGCCGCCAAGGTCCGCGACCTGACCGAGATTCGCAACAGTCGCGTGCTGCGCGTATTGGTCAACCAGAGCCGCAACAGCTCCGGCGAAGTCCAGGGCCAGACCATCGGCGTCGAATATCACCGTTTGCGCGCCTTCGAGCAGTATCTCAATGGCCACGCCCGCGACGGCCAGGAAATCACCCTCAAGATCATTCCCAAAGCCAAGGATCAATTGCTCGGCGCGCTACAGCGTGGCGAAGGTGATCTGGTGGCCCCGGGCGAACTGCTCGACCTGCAACCGGGCCACGCGGTCGCCAGCAGCGAGCCGATCGCCAGCAATGTGCCGCTGGTGCTGGTCGGCATCAAGGGCGAGAAGCGCTACACCAAAGTCGAGCAACTGGCCGGCAAAACCCTGGCGCTGCCCACCGGTAGTGCGGCGGGGGAGGCGGTCAGTCAGCTCAATCAGAAACTGGCGCTGCACAAACTGGCGCCGATCAAGATTGAATGGGTCGATCCCACGTTGGCCGTCGAGGATGTGCTGGAAATGGTCCAGGGCGGCATCTTCCACCTGACCATCGTCGAGCAACCGATTGCCGAGCGCTGGGGCAAGATCTTGCCCAAGCTGCGTTTCGACCGGCAGCTGATGATCAGCGAACCGGGCGAGGAATACTGGTTCGTGCGGCGCGATGCCGCGATGCTGCGGGCGAGCATCGACCGCTTCCTGACCGGCTACAAGACGCCGTCGAACGAAGACGCCGCGTTTCTGCGGATCTACCGTCGTCTCTATCAAGTCCACTATCCATTGGCCAAGGCTGACCGCCAGCGCCTGGAAAAACTGCGCCCGACCCTGCAAAAGCATGCCGAAGCGCAGAACATGGATTGGCTGAATCTGGCCGCGCTGGCGTTCAAGGAATCCGCACTGCAACCCAGTGCGCGCGGTGGCGGTGGCCCGACCGGGCTGATGCAGATCACGCCGTCCGCCGCGCAGCGGGTCGGCGTCAACAACATCCAGAATCTCGATGCGAATGTGCAGGCCGGGGCCAAGTATCTGGCGATGATCCGCCGCAAGTTCTTCAACAGCCCCAAGCTCAACGAGCGCGAGCGCATGGCGTTCACCCTGGCTGCCTACAACATCGGCCCGGAGCGCGTGCAGGGCATGCGCGCCGAGGCCCGGCGCCGCGGGCTTAACCCGAATCAGTGGTTCTTTCAGGTCGAGCGCATCGCGATGGAGCAGGTGGGGATGGGCGCCGTCAGCTATGTTAATAGTGTGAACAAGTATTACTTGGCGTTCGACCGGGAGCGTGAGTCGTTGGAGCCCCGGGGACAGAAAGTTGTCTCACGCAAATGATCAAATAAATTGATTGTTATGGCGGAATATTTGCGCTTTTAACATAAATTTAACTGATTAATATGGCGGCCAACCAACAAGCACTTCTCCAACAAGGAATACAAACATGAGCTCTCTGATCAACAAGGTCCTGTTCACCCGCGCCGGCTATGGCCTGACTGTTCTGCGCATCGTCGTCGGCGTGATCTTTGCCGCCCACGGCTCGCAGAAACTCTTCGGCCTGTTCGGTGGCTACGGTCTGGCCGGCACCGCGCAGTATATGGAAAGCCTTGGCCTGACCCCGGGTTACCTGATGGCAATATTGTCTGGCGGCACCGAGTTCTTCGCCGGGCTGGCCCTGATCATCGGTCTGCTGGTGCGCCCGGCGGCGGCGGGACTGGTGTTCCTGTCGCTGGTCGCGATCTTTTCGGTGCACATCCACAACGGTCTGTTCATGGCCAACAACGGTTACGAGTTCGCCCTGGCGCTGCTTGGTGGCAGCATCGCGGTGCTGATCGAAGGTGCCGGCAAGCTTTCGGTGGATCGCGCCATCGCCGGTTGACCGCTCTGGCTCAAGCAAAAGGCCCGCATTGTGCGGGCCTTTTTTGTTGCGGCTGATTCTTGACACTCGCTGGTCACGTTCTCTAGGATGCCGCTCATGCGCCGATTTAAACAGCTACTTGCGGGGCGCCAGGTGACTATTCTCAAGTTGCCGTCAGAAGCCGGAACAGGGCTTCGAAATACCGCTAAAGCGCTGGTTCGGTGTTGCCTCTCACCTGCCATGCAGACTTTTGAGGCAGAGACACGACACGATGAATGCACTTCGCCCTCCAGCACGTCCCGCGCCGATCACGGCACATGTCACCCAGCGCAATCCAAAAATCCTGCTTGGCGGCAGACATCAGCCGACGCTGTTGCGTTATCTCGATGGCTGGCCACGTCGCAGCGGCGGTCCTGCCGCCTTCCTGATCCAGTTCGTTGAAGACGGCGAGTCGCTGGCGCGTTTTGCCGATGACAGTTTCGACCTGGCGGTGATTCAGTCGCCCAGCGCTGAAGACGCGCCGGAAATGATCCGTCAACTGACCCGCGTTGCCCGTCAGGGGCTGATTGCCCGGCGCTGAGCGTCAGGGATAGTCGATCGCCACGATGTAAACGAATTGCTCGCCGGTTGGCGTCTGGACCCGGACTTCGGCGTCCAGCGCCTTGCCGATCAAGGCGCGGGCCAGCGGCGAGTCGATGCTGATCAGGCCCAGTTTCAGATCCAGCTCGTCCGGGCCGACGATGCGGTAGCGCGACTGTTTGCCGTCCTCATCTTCGATGGTCACCCAGGCGCCGAAGTAGACCTTGTTCGGATCGCTCGGTTTTTCGCTGACGACCTTCAGTGCTTCAAGGCGCTTGGTGAGAAAACGCACGCGGCTGTCGATCTCCCGCAGCATTTTCTTGCCGTAGGTGTACTCGGCATTTTCCGACCGATCACCCTGAGCCGCCGCTTCGCTGACCGACTGCGTCACCTGCGGGCGGCGCACATGCCATAGCTCGTGGAATTCGGCGCGCATCCGCGCTTCACCTTCGGGAGTGATCAGCGCGGTGCCAGCGGTGCGGGGAGGGCGATAACGGCTCATGGCAACTTCTTGTGGTATTGAGGGCTGGAGTCTATCAACCCTCGCGCAGCACTGTCAGCGGGCTCGCATTCAGTGCCCGACGGGTGCCGAACACGCCGGCGCCGCCGATCAGGGCCGCACCGATCAACGGCAGGACCAGCAACCATGGATGCGGATGCCAGGGCAGGTCGAACGCGAAGCGATACAACACCAGGCTCACCACTTCCGTACCAATGGCCGCCAGCAATCCGCTGACTGCGCCAAGCAAACCGAACTCGATCCGCCGCGCCTTGACCAGCAACTGCCGTTCCGCCCCCAGCGCACGCAACAGTGCGCCTTGGCGAATGCGTTCATCCAGAGTCGCCTGCAACCCGGAAAACAGCACCGCCATCCCGGCCGCCAGCACAAACAACAATACGTACTCCACCGCCAGGGTGACCTGGGCAAGGATGCTGCGCAGCTGTTCGAGCAAGGCTTCGACCTGCAGGATGGTCACCGCCGGGAAGGCTCGCGACAGCTCGACGATCTGCTGGTCGTGACCGGGTGCCAGATAGAAGCTGGTGAGGTAGGTCGCCGGAAGATCTTTCAACGTGCCGGGCTGGAAGATCATGAAGAAGTTCGGCTGGAAGTTGTCCCAGTTGATCTCCCGCAGGCTGGTGACCTTCGCTTCGCGATTGACTCCGCCAACGGTGAACACCAGGTGATCGCCAAGTTTGAGCTTGAGGCTTTCGGCGACTTTGCCTTCCACCGACACGCCGGGCACATCGTCCTGTGGCTGATCTTTCCACCACTCACCGGCGGTGAGCTTGTTGCCTGCCGGCAGGTCAGCGGCCCAGGTCAGGCTCAGGTCACGCTGGATTGCCCGGTCGCCGGCCGAGTCCTTGCTGACGATCTGCTGCACCGCTTCGCCGTTGATGCTGATCAGCCGTCCCGGCACCACCGGGTACAATGGCGCAGCCTGGGCCGAGACATTGATCAGGTGATCGGTGAAGGCCTGTTTGTCCGCCGGCAGGATGTTCAGGGCGAAATAGTTGGGAGCATTTTTCGGCAGCTGGTTTTGCCAGGTGTCGAGCAATTCACCGCGCAACAGTGCAATCAACGCCATGGACAGCAGGATCAGGCCGAATGCCAGGGACTGTCCGGCCGCCGCCAGCGGGTGACGCAGCAACTGACCCAGACCGAGACGCCAGGGCAGGGAGGCGCGAGCCAACAGGCGACGCAGGCTGTTGAGCAGCAGCAACAGCAAACCACCAAGCACCAGCGCAGCGACCACGCCACCACCGAGCAGGGCAAACGTCAGCAGCAGATCCAGACTCAGGCGCCACATGATCAGGCCGAGTGCGCCGAGTGCTGCGCCGTAGACCATCCAGGTGCTCGATGGAATCGGCAGCATGTCGCGGCGCAGCACTCGCAATGGCGGCACACGGCCTAGAGCGGCGAGTGGTGGCAAGGCAAAACCGGCCAGCGCCACCAGCCCGGTGCCGATCCCCGCCAATGCCGGCAGCAAACCACCCGGCGGTACGTCAGTCGGCAGCAGATCATGCAGCAGGGCGAACAGTCCCAATTGAGCAAGCCAGCCGAGCAGGGCGCCGCTTAGGCTGGCGAGCAGACCCAGTACCGCCAGTTGCAGGCTGAACAGCACCATGGTTTCCCGGCGAGACAAACCGAGGCAGCGCAGCAGCGCACTGGCGTCGAAACGACGGCTGGCGAAGCGATTCGCCGACAGCGCCACGGCCACACCGGCCAACAGCACGGCGACCAGACTGGCCATGTTCAGATAACGCTCGGCCTTGCCCAGTGCGCCGCCAATCTGCCGGTTGCCGTCGCGGGCATCCTGAATCCGCTGGTTGGCGGCAAGGCCCGGTTTGATCAGTTGACGATAGGTTTCCAGCGCGTTGGGTTCGCCGCGCCACAATTCGCGGTAGCTCACCCGGCTGCCGGGCTGGACCATGCCGGTCGCGGCGAGGTCGTCGAGGTTGATCAGCACCCGTGGCGTCAGACTGTAGAAGTTGCCGGCGCGATCCGGTTCGTAAGTCAGCACCCTTGTCAGTTTCAGCGTCTTCATGCCGACGTCGATGCTGTCGCCGATCTTCAGGTCCAGCGCCGTGAGCAGGCGAGATTCGACCCAGGCTTCTCCAGGTTGTGGTTCGCCACCCGACGTTTCGGCAGCAAACGGTGCCGGGGCACTTTTCAGTTCGCCACGCAGCGGATAGGCACGGTCGATGGCCTTGATGCTCGACAACTGAATGCCGTTGTCGGTGGCGATGACACTGGAAAACTCAACGATCTGCGCATGGTCGAGGCGCAGATCTGTGCCGCTCCTGATTTGTTCCGGCCGTGCGGGGGAGCTGCCTTCGAGCACCAGGTCCGCGCCGAGAAACTCGGTGGCGCGCAAGGTCATCGCGCCATTCAGGCGGGCGCCGAAGTAGCCGATGGCAGTACTTGCCGCCACGGCCACCAGTAAGGCGAAGAACAGCACCCGCAACTCCCCGGCGCGGGCATCGCGCAGGAGCTGGCGCAGGGCAAGGCTGAACAGGCGCAACAGCGGCAGACGTGCCATCAAGGCTCCAGGGGGGCGACCAGCAGGCCGGCTTCAAGTCGGATCAGACGTCGGCAGCGATGGGCCAGCCGTTCATCGTGGGTCACCAGCACCAGGGTGGTGCCGCGCTCCTTGTTCAATTCGAACAGCAAGTCGCTGATGCGCTCGCCGGTGTGGCTGTCGAGGTTGCCGGTGGGCTCGTCGGCAAACAGAACGTCCGGTTCGGCGGCGAAGGCTCGGGCAATCGCCACCCGTTGTTGCTCGCCACCGGAGAGCTGGCGCGGCGAGTGCGTCAGGCGCTGACCGAGGCCAACCCGTTGCAGCAATTCCGTGGCGCGCCCGCGGGCGTCTTTGCGGCCATCGAGCTCCAGCGGCAGCATGACGTTTTCCAGGGCGTTGAGACTGTCGAGCAACTGGAACGACTGAAACACGAAACCCACATGTTCGGCACGGATGCGCGCGCGCTGGTCTTCGTCGAGATCGCTCAGGGACTGGCCGGCGAGAACGACTTCGCCGCTGCTCGGCAGATCGAGGCCGGCGAGCAGGCCGAGCAGGGTGGATTTGCCGGAGCCGGACGCGCCGACGATGGCCAGGCTGTCGCCCTTGTTCAGTTCCAGGCTGAGTTCGTGCAGGATGGTCAGTTCACCTTCCGCGCTGGGAACCACTTTGCTAAGGTTCTTCGCGGTGAGAATGCTTGCGCCCATGGAGAATCCGATGCGTGTGTGGTTTTTGAGTGCTGGCCTGGCCTTGATGTGCATGGCCCAGAACGCAGCGGCGGGTACAGTCCTGATCGTTGGCGATAGTATCAGCGCCGGTTTCGGACTGGATACCCGGTTGGGGTGGGTGTCGTTGCTCGAGCAGCGGCTCAAGGCCGAAGGTTTTGACGATAAAGTGGTCAATGCCTCCATCAGCGGCGACACCAGTGCCGGAGGCCAGGCGCGGCTGCCGGCGCTGCTTGCAGAGCACAAGCCGGAGCTGGTGATCCTCGAGTTGGGTGGCAACGATGGCCTGCGCGGAATGCCGCCGACGCAATTGCAACAAAATCTTGCTTCGATGATCGACAGCTCCCGTCAAAGCGGTGCCAGGGTGCTGTTGCTCGGCATGCAACTGCCGCCCAATTACGGCAAGCGCTACACCGATGCCTTTGCCCAGGTCTACGGCAAGCTGGCCGAGGAGAAAAAGATCCCGCTGGTGCCGTTTTTCCTCGACGGCGTGGGCGGGCACCCGGACTTGATGCAGGCCGACGGTCTGCACCCGGCAGCCGGGGCTCAGGGCAAGTTGCTGGAAAATGTCTGGCCGACGCTAAAACCGCTGTTATGAGGCTTTTCTAGCGGCAGGCTTTCGGCTAATGTGGCGCCCCCCTAAATGGAGCCCCCGATGTCGCGTTCTGCCTGGTCCCTGTTTGCCTACCAACTGATCGAGCCTGACGAACAGCTGGATCTGTTCGCCTGCCAGGAAGTGCGGGTGCATCTGGTGACCCGTCAACTGGAGCTCGGTGGCTCGGCCGACCGGACCCTGTGCGGCAGTCTGCTGCCGGCGCAACCGCGCTGGTCGAGCGTGGATCGCCGGGTGTTCCAGGATCAGCGCCTGTGCTCGCTGTGCCGGGCGATTCTCGAATCGCAGAAGCGTGGAACCTCGCCGATCTGGCCTGAACTGCGTTTCGAGCTTTAAGTACACGCACCTGTCGAACGCCGTCCGCTCTTACAGTAGCTTCAATTATGAAGACTTCTGCCAGCCCATCGGCGCATCTCCCCGAATTCCCTGGGCGCGGTGTACAATCGCGTTCTTATACCCTTGTCGATCTTGCGAAGGATTCTCCGGATGTTGCCGCGTTTCCCTGCCGTCACCCGCTGCCTGTCTCTTGCCGCCCTGTGTGTGGCCGGTCCCGTTGCCGCCCTGGAGTTTCCCCTGCCACCACCTGGTGAAGACATCATCGGCCAGGTGCAGGTGATCAAGGCCAAGTACGAAGACACCTTTGCCGATCTGGGCACCACCTACGATCTGGGTTATTCGGAAATGGTCGCGGCCAACCCGGGCGTCGATGCCTGGTTGCCGGGCGCCGGCACCGAAGTGGTCCTGCCGACCCGCTTCATCCTGCCGCCGGGTCCGCGTGAAGGCATCGTGATCAACCTCGCCGAGTACCGCCTCTACTACTACCCGAAAGGCCGGAACGTGGTGTACACCTTCCCGCTGGGTATCGGTCGCGAAGGCTGGGGCTCGCCAATCGCCCACACCACGATCACCGCCAAGACGCCGAATCCGACCTGGACGCCGCCAGCCTCGATCAAGGCCGAACACGCCGCCGATGGCGATCCGCTGCCGAACGTAGTGCCGGCCGGCCCGGACAACCCGCTGGGTCCGTTCAAGTTCACCCTGGGCACGCCGGGCTACCTGATCCACGGTTCGAACAAGAAGTTCGGTATCGGCATGCGCACCAGCCACGGCTGCTTCCGCATGTTCAACAACAACGTGCTGGAAATGGCCAGCATGGTGCCGGTGGGGACTTCGGTACGAATCCTCAACGACGCGTACAAGTTCGGTCGCAGTGGCGGCAAGATCTACCTGGAAGCGCACACGCCGATCGACGACAAGGGCAACCCGTCGGTGGTCGACAAGCACACCGCCGTGATCAACGCGATGCTCAAGCGTGAAGACATCACCAACAACCTGCGCATGAACTGGGATGTGGTGCGTGATGTGGTGGCGGCGGAAGATGGCCTGCCAACTGAAATCGGCACACCGAACACCTCGGCGCCGATCGTTTCCAGCGCGCCGATCGACCTGCAACAGTAAGCCGAAAAACAGAACCCGCCGATGCGTGAGCGTCGGCGGGTTTTTTATTGCATGAAGAAAATTTCAGGCAAAAAAAAGCCGACCCGAAAAACGGGTCGGCTTGATAACAATCCCGAAGGACTATTACTTGCGGCTAGCTTTTTCCAGCATGCGCAGAGCACGCTCGTTAGCTTCGTCAGCAGTCTGTTGTGCTTTTTGAGCAGCAGCCAGAGCTTCATCAGCTTTACGGTAAGCTTCGTCTGCACGAGCCTGGGAGCGAGCAGCTGCGTCTTCAGTAGCGGTCAGACGTGCTTCGGTTTCTTTCGATGCGCTGCTGCAACCGGTAGCCAGAACTGCGGCCAGAGCCAGAGCAGAGAATTTCAGAACGTTGTTCATCGTGTTCCCCTTCAAGGACTTTCAATTAAGTGGCTGTCTCCTCCGATTGAGGAAATAGCCGGCGTACATACTACCCATTACTTGTAGTAAGTAAACTGACGTAAGGCAAGAAGCAAAAAAAATTGTAGGCGTTGATTCTTTTTCGAGCAACTTTTAACTGGGTTGTATAAAAAATATTCAGCTGCAAGGCCCGAGATGAGCGAGTTAATGAGAAAAAGTTCCCGTTGTCGGGTGCTGTTTTGCAGGCAGTGGCTAGAGTCTGTCTATATGGATTCGTCCACACTTTTGTTGCGTTTTTGTGCAGCGTCTCACCTATCTTTGTCCATGTTCAGGTGACTTTAAAAAATCAGGCACGTCTTAAGTCTCAACATCCGGCGATGTTCAGCCTTTCGGTTCGGGACAAGGTTCTCCCGAACCGGTCCTGAGTCCACCGGAACTGCCCCGTCAATCAGCCTGATGACGAGTGCGCCTTGAGCATTTTCGTCATTGGTGCCTACTATTTGATACGTGCTCGGGTTGCGCGAGATCGGTGCGGTTCTTCTCGGTGTCCATCTGGCACGGGGTGGCGTAGATGTTCCTTCGCCGGGAAAACATCGGTAAGGTAGGGGTCAGAATTCGAGACCCGCGAGGAGTAGTGATGAGCGAGGCGTTGTCCATCCACCATGACCAGGCTGGTCATCAGTTCGAGACCAATGTGGACGGTCATCGTGCCTACCTGACCTATATGGATCTGGGGAAACAGACCCTGGATATCTACCGCACCTTCGTGCCCAACGCATTGCGTGGCCGAGGCATCGCGGCAGCCCTGACCGAGCGGGCACTGCAGTACGCCGATGAAATGGGCTACACGGTCATCCCGTCGTGCTCCTATGTGGAGCGCTACATGGAGCGTCATCAGCGGCGCACCGCCAAGATCTGACTGACCTCACACCGCACACACATAAAAACGCCGGGCAATGCCCGGCGTTTTTTTATGCCTGCGAAACAGCTGTCAGCCGCGCTGACGTTTCGGCAGTACATCCTTGAGCTTGGCGTGCATGCTGCGAAGGGTGTTTTCGGTGGCCGACCAGTCGATGCAGGCATCGGTGATCGAAACGCCGTATTGCAGATCGGCGAGGTCTTTCGGAATCGCCTGGCAGCCCCAGTTCAGGTGACTCTCGACCATCAGGCCGATGATCGACTGGTTGCCTTCGAGGATCTGGTTGGCGACGTTCTCCATCACCAGCGGTTGCAGGGCCGGATCCTTGTTGGAGTTGGCGTGGCTGCAATCGACCATGATGTTCGGCTTGATCTTCGCCTTGTTCAGCGCCTGTTCGCACAGGGCGACGCTGACCGAATCGTAGTTCGGCTTGCCATTGCCGCCGCGCAGTACCACGTGACCGTAGGCGTTGCCCTTGGTGGTGACGATCGACACGCCACCTTCCTGGTTGATGCCCAGGAAACGGTGCGGGCTGGAGACCGACTGCAAGGCGTTGATCGCCACGGTCAGGCCACCGTCGGTGCCGTTCTTGAAACCGACCGCCGAGGACAGGCCGGAAGCCATTTCGCGGTGGGTCTGGGATTCAGTGGTGCGGGCGCCGATGGCCGACCAGCTGATCAGATCCTGCAGGTACTGAGGGGAGATCGGGTCGAGGGCTTCGGTCGCGGTCGGCAGGCCTTTCTCGGCCAGGTCCAGCAGCAACTGGCGACCGATGTGCAGACCGTCCTGGATCTTGAACGAGTCATCCAGGTACGGGTCGTTGATCAGGCCTTTCCAGCCGACGGTGGTCCGCGGTTTTTCGAAGTACACGCGCATGACCAGATACAAGGTGTCCGACACTTCCGCCGCCAGCACCTTCAGGCGGTCGGCGTATTCGTGGGCAGCCTTGATGTCGTGGATCGAGCAAGGCCCGATGACCACGAACAGACGGTGGTCGGTGCCATCGAGAATGTTGCGGATGACTTCGCGACCCTTGGTGACGGTGCGCAGGGCAGCGTCGCTCAGAGGGATATCACGCTTGAGCTGATCGGGAGTGATCAGGGTCTCGTTGGAAGCGACGTTCAGGTCGTTGATCGGTAAATCAGCCATCGTTTACTCGTCAGGTCACGGGTGCCGGCCGCCAGCGTTCCCCGCGCGGCGGAGCACAGCAGATTTAAGCGCGTCGGGGAGCCGAACCTTAGCGCGTCAGGCGCCTGTCGACAATGGGCAAGTCACTGTTCAGTCCAGTACTGGCTGCGCAAAAGCCTTGCGAACGGTGTCGTGGGAGAACTCGTCGGCGTGTTGTTCGACCCATTGAAGGGCCAGGGCCTGAATATCCTGGAGGTCGTCGTGGGCGTCGTTGAGTCGGCAATAGCGTTCGATCTGACACACCTGCTCACCCATTCGGGCGCTGAACAGGGTCTGCTCGTCGGTGAAGGCGATGCCCACCAGATAGCCTTTCTTGCGTCGCAGGCACCAGGCCACGTAGCCCGGATAACAGATGTCGGCATTGAGCGTCGGCATGCGCACCTGCAGTGCGGTGCCATGGCGCCAGGCGCGGTGGTAATTGCAAGCGATGCCGCCGAGGCTGATAGTGTGTAGCTGTTGCCGCGAAATGCACTCAGGTTTGAGCAACGTTAATTCGACGGGCACATCATCCGGATGAGGAATAAACCGTCCCATGAGCACAGACTCCCTGTGTCGGCCATCTGACATTGTTTCCCCCAGTATAGTGTTCGAATCCGAACTGACCGATTTCGACGCCGACCAACGGCTGCTGGCGATGAGCGGCGTTTCGCTGGTGATCTTCACCAGTGTCGGCTGCGCCAGTTGCCGTTATGCCCGCGAGGTGTTGCCGGGGCTTGATCTGGCAGTCGATCGCGTGTGCTGGATTGATGCCGGTGACAACGGCGGGCTGGTCGAGCGTTATCAGGTCTTTCATTTGCCGGCGCTGTTCGTGGTGCGCGACGGCGAGTTCTTTGGGGCAGTACACACGCGCCTGAATGCCGCCGAGCTGAACGCAGCGGTGGCGCAGGCGCTGGGTCGAATTGCAGAGGAGTTGCCGTGATGGGGGCAGTCGTCAAGAAACCGGTGGTAGGGATTATCGGCACCGGCGCAATCGGAGGGTTCTACGGCTTGATGCTGGCCCGGGCCGGATTCGATGTGCACTTTTTGCTGCGCAGCGAGTTTTCCGCGGTCGCCGAGCGCGGTTTGCAGGTGGACAGCGCGGTTCACGGCACACTGGCGCTGAACCCGGTGCAGGCCTATTCATCGGCTGAAGACATGCCGCCCTGCGACTGGTTGCTGGTCGGCGCCAAGACCACCAGCAATGCCGGCCTGGCGCCGTCGATCATTCAGGCGGCGAAACCCGACGCGAAAGTGCTGGTGCTGCAGAACGGCCTCGACGTCGAAGACAGCCTGCGGGCGTTGCTGCCCGATTCCCTGCACTTGCTGGGCGGCCTGTGCCTGATCTGCGTTCACCGGGAAGGTCCGGGTCACATCGCCCATCAGGCGCTGGGGGCGGTGAACGTCGGTTATCACAGCGGAGCGGCAACCGATGATGCGGCGCGCATGGCGATCGTCGAGGAGGGCGTCGGTCTGTTCCGGGCCGCCGGCATAGACTCCCAGGCCATGCCGAACCTGCACCAGGCGCGCTGGCAGAAACTGGTCTGGAACATTCCCTACAATGGTCTTTCGGTGTTGCTCGGGGCGAGTACCACGCCGCTGATGGCCGATGCCGACAGCCGCGCGCAGATCCAGGCGCTGATGGCCGAAGTGGTGCAGGGCGCCAAGGCCTGTGGCCATGACATGCCGCCCGGTTACGCCGAGTACCTGTTCATGATGACCGAGAATATGCCCGACTACTGGCCGAGCATGTACCACGATTTTCTGCACAAGCGACCGCTGGAGCTGGACGCCATCTACGCTCGACCTTTGGCGGCGGCAAAAGCGGCAGGTTGCGAGCTGCCGCGAATCGAGGCGCTGTATCGCCATTTGCGTTTCATCGACCGGCGTAACACCTGAGTCGATTTTTGAGGGGATCCGGGGGAAGACATGGCCAAGAACATCGATGACAAACTGGTGCTGGCGATTTCGTCCCGTGCCCTGTTCGATCTGAGCGAGAGTCACAAGGTCTACCTGTCGAGCGGCGTCGAAGCCTATCGGCAATATCAGATCGAGCACGAAGACGAAATCCTCGCGCCGGGCGATGCCTTTCCGCTGGTGGAAAAACTGCTCAACCTCAACAGTCGCCTCGGCCGTGCCCGGGTCGAGGTGATTCTGGTGTCGCGCAACAGTGCCGACACCGGCCTGCGGGTATTCAACTCGATCGATCATTACGGCCTGGCGATTTCCCGTGCGGCGTTTGTCGGCGGGCGCAGTCCTTATCCTTATCTCAAAGCCTTCGGTTGCGACCTGTTTCTTTCCACTCATGCTGAGGACGTGCGCTCGGCGCTGGACAATGGCTTTGCGGCGGCGACCATTCTTTCCGGTGGCGCCAGCCGTGCGGCCAGCGATGAATTGCGCATCGCCTTCGACGGCGACGCGGTGCTGTTTTCCGATGAGTCGGAGCGGGTCTATCAGTCCGGCGGCCTCGAAGCCTTTCAGGCCAAGGAACGCGAATCCGCTCGCGAGCCGTTGCGCGGCGGCCCGTTCAAGGGCTTCCTCGCAGCGCTCAATCTGTTGCAGCGTGAGTTCCCGGACGATAACTGCCCGATCCGCACCGCACTGGTCACCGCGCGTTCGGCGCCGGCTCACGAACGGGTGATCCGCACCTTGCGCGAATGGGACATCCGTCTGGACGAGTCTCTTTTTCTGGGCGGCCTGACCAAATCGGCGTTCCTCGAAGCGTTCGCTGCGGACGTGTTTTTCGACGATCAGGCCGGTCACTGCGAGCTGGCCCGCGAGGTGGTCGCCACCGGCCATGTCCCCCACGGCATCAGCAACGAACCGGCGGTCTAAAGCCCTCGTGGTTCAAGACGTTGCGTCGCACGTCGTACTCGTCAAGGCACTGCTAAGCTGAATCAAATCTCCGCCATGTTGGCTTGCGAGGAGGTCATATGATTCGTTCGATGCTGTATGCCACTGACCTCGGTCTGTACGCACCGTTAGTGATGCAGCATGCCCTGGCGATGGCCCGAACATTCGATGCCGACTTGTATGTGGTGCACGCGGTGGAACCCATGGGGTTGTTTGCCGAGTCGGTGTTGCAGAGCTATCTCGACGAGCAGGCGTTGAACGAATTTCACAGTCAGGGTCTGAAAACCGTCATCGCCAATATCGAGCAGCGGGTGCTCGACAGTTTTCGCGAAGAGCTGGGGGACGAGGGCGAGCAGGATCTGCTGCGGATTCGCGCGGTGCGGGTGCTGCAGGGCGATCCGTCGCAGGTGATTCTCGACCAGGTACAGAAACTCTCCGTCGATTTGCTGATCGTAGGAAGTCACAGCCACGGGGTCGGGGCGGAAACACCGTTGGGGCGTACGGCGACGCGATTGCTGCAATTGTCCAAGGTGCCGGTTTACATGGTGCCGCTGGTGGAGCGTCGGCGTCGGGAGGATCGCTGAGACGGTAATAATGGCGTTTTGATAAAAAAGTTCTAGATTTATTCTTCAAACCATTAATATAGTTATATACCGTCGCTGATGCCCGTGGCGTCTACCTGCTTTGAGGGATTCATATGAAGCTTCAACAATTGCGCTACATCTGGGAAGTGGCGCACCACGACCTCAACGTTTCCGCTACAGCCCAAAGTCTCTACACCTCGCAACCGGGCATCAGTAAGCAAATCCGTCTGCTGGAAGACGAACTGGGCGTCGAAGTGTTCGCCCGCAGCGGCAAGCACCTGACCCGCGTCACCCCGGCCGGCGAGCGCATCATCACCACCGCCGGTGAGATTCTGCGCAAGGTCGAAAGCATCAAGCAGATCGCCCAGGAATTCTCCAACGAGAAAAAAGGCACCCTGTCGATCGCCACCACGCACACCCAGGCACGTTATGCACTGCCGCCGGTGATCAGCAATTTCATCAAGCAATACCCGGACGTGGCGCTGCACATGCACCAGGGTTCGCCGATGCAGATCGCCGAGATGGCCGCTGACGGCACCGTGGATTTCGCCATCGCCACCGAAGCGCTGGAGCTGTTCGGCGATCTGGTGATGATGCCGTGCTACCGCTGGAACCGCTGCGTGGTAGTGCCTCAGGGCCACCCGCTGACCAAGCTGCCGAAGCTGACCCTCGAAGCACTGGCCGAATACCCGATCGTGACTTACGTGTTCGGTTTTACCGGCCGTTCGAAACTCGACGAAGCCTTCAGCCATCGTGGCCTGACGCCGAAAGTGGTGTTCACCGCCGCCGATGCTGACGTGATCAAAACCTACGTGCGCCTGGGTCTGGGTGTCGGCATCGTGGCGAAAATGGCGGTCGATACCAAACTCGACAACGACCTGGTGGTGCTCGATGCCAGCGAACTGTTCGAATCCAGCGTGACCAAGATCGGTTTCCGTCGCGGCACATTCCTGCGTGGCTTCATGTGCGACTTCATCGAGAAGTTCGCACCGCACCTGACCCGCGAAGTCATGGCCAAGGCCATCCAGTGCCACAACAAGCAGGAACTGGAAGAGCTGTTCGAAGGCGTCGAACTGCCGGTTCACTAAGCCCCTGTCTACAGCACCTCGGTGACAGCAAACTGTTGCCGGGTGCCCGCCACCAGAATCTCCACCTCATCGCCCTCGAACTTGCCCAGCAGGCTTTTGCCCAGCGGCGAGCGCGGGGTGATGACGGTAATCGGCTGACCGACCACGTCGACTTTCAGTCCCGCCGCATCCGGCGCCAGAAACAGCCATTGCTCGCGACCCTTTTCGTCTTCCAGACCGAGCAGGGCGCCGATTTCAATTCCGCGTTGATCGTCATAGGCCCGAAGCGTCAGGTTCTGGCAGACCGCCAGTGACTGGCGGATCTCCTCGACCCGTTTTGCTTGCCCGGCCGCCAGGTACGACGCCTCAAGCCCAAGGGTGTCGTACTTGTTTTCAGCGATGTTCTCTTCGTGGGTCGCGGTTTCGTAAGCGGTTTGTGCCGCGCGCTCGGCGATATCGAGGTCGAAGCGCAGTTTGTCGAGAATCAGTTGATGGACAGCGTGTTTGTTCATGATCAATCGCAGAATTGCAGGACGTTGGCGCGGCTCTTTTCGCTCGGAGCGGTCTGATCCTGCTGGAGCCAGAACTGGCATTTAGGGTTCGACTGGTTGCGCGTGCTGCTGCGGGCCTGATCCAGGCGATCCTGCTGTTCGTTCTTGCGCAGGTTTTCTTCGTACTGCTCGAACAGGCGGTTTTGCGGCTCGGGTTCTGATTGTGGCTGGGCGACAACCGCAGGCTTGCTCAGTTGTTGCACCGCATCCGCCACCGGTTGCAGTTGGCGGCTGAACAGCATCGAAGCGAGCCAGCACGTCAGCGCAATGGCCAGGAAACCCAGCCACAGGCCCAAGGCAATGCTGCCGGTCAATTGCAGCGCGCTAAGCTGGACAGGCAAGGGACGACGCGTGTTGGGGCGATAGGGCATGGCTGCCTCCTGGCGGATGATTGCGGGCAAGTGGCGATTGTCGCACGAAGATTAATCGTCGTCGGCTCTTCTGCACGCGGACATTTATGCGGACAATCGGCGCTTTTGCCAACGGGAGTCTTGAATGCCGCAACCGAAAACCCGCTGGGACATCTTTTGCACCGTGGTCGACAACTATGGCGACATTGGCGTGACCTGGCGTCTGGCCCGGCAACTGGCGGCCGAGCATGCGCTGGCGGTGCGGTTGTGGGTCGATGATCTGCGTGCGTTCGAGCGTATTTGCCCGGAACTCGATATCCATCTCGATGCGCAATGGCAGCAGGGCGTTGAAGTCCGGCACTGGCCGGCAGAATGGCCAGTAACCGACGCAGCCGACGTGGTCATCGCCGCGTTCGCTTGCCAGTTGCCAAGCGCCTACATGGACGCCATGGCCGAGCGGGAAAAGCCGCCATTGTGGATGAACCTTGACTATCTCAGCGCTGAAGACTGGGTGGTTGGCTGTCACGGTCTGCCTTCGGTGAAGTACAAGTCCGTGCAGAAGATCTTTTTCTTCCCGGGCTTCCAGACCGGCACTGGCGGACTATTGCGTGAAAGCGGATTGCTGGATCGGCGTTGGCGGTTTCAGCAGGATCCAGAGTCGCAGCGACAATTCCTGCAAGCCTTGGGGGTTGTTCCTGCGCCCGGTGCGCAACTGATTTCGCTGTTCGCCTACGAGAATGCCGGGCTCGCCAGTTGGCTGGATGTGCTCGCCGCTGATTCGACACCGACTCATCTGCTGGTGCCGGAAGGGCGGATTCTCGGTGATGTCGCGCGCTGGCTCGGAGTCGAGTCGCTGTCGGTCGGCGACTTCAATGTGCGCCAGGCGCTGACCGTGCAGGTGCTGCCGTTCGTCCGCCAGGATCAATACGATCAATTGCTCTGGTGCTGCGATTTCAACGCGGTGCGCGGCGAGGACTCGTTTGTCCGGGCGCAGTGGGCCGGCCGTCCGATGCTGTGGCACATCTATCAGCAGGACGAAGATATCCATCTGGACAAGCTCGATGCCTTCCTCGCGCTCTACGGAAAAGGCCTTTCGCCCGCCGCTGCCGAGGCGATGAACGGTCTTTGGCGGGCCTGGAGTGCCGGGCAGCCTATCGGCCAGCACTGGCTTGAGGCCCGTAAATACTGGCCCGAACTGCAGGAAAATGCCGAAGCATGGTGTCTGGAACAGGCCTTGCAGGCCGATCTTGCGACGGCGCTGGTACAGTTTTACCGAAATTGGATATGATACGCGGCCTAGATTTTTGTAAATCCCATCCAAATTCGGATATTCGCAATGAAAACTGGTAAAGAACTCAAACCCGGTACCGTGATCCGTATCGACAACGATCCTTGGCTGGTTCAGAAAGCTGAATTCACCAAATCGGGCCGTAACAGCGCGATCATGAAGACCAAGCTGAAGAACCTGCTGACCGGTTACAAGACCGAAACCGTTTACGGTGCGGACGACAAGCTGGACGACGTGATCCTGGATCGCAAAGAAGCGACCCTGTCCTTCATCAGCGGTGACTCCTACACGTTCATGGACACCACCGACTACACCATGTACGAGCTGAACGCCGAAGACATCGAAAGCGTTCTGCCATTCGTGGAAGAAGGCATGACCGACGTTTGCGAAGCTGTGTTCTTCGAAGGCCGTCTGGTTTCCGTAGAGCTGCCGACCACCATCGTGCGTCAGGTTGACTACACCGAAGGTTCCGCTCGCGGTGACACTTCCGGCAAGGTGATGAAGCCTGCCAAACTGAAGAACGGTACCGAGCTGTCGGTTGCTGACTTCATCGAAATCGGCGACATGATCGAGATCGATACCCGCGAAGGCGGTTCCTACAAGGGCCGTGCGAAATAAGCACTGCTTTTTGCGGAAAGAAAAAGCCCGACCATTGAGTCGGGCTTTTTTGTGCCTGCGATTTTTGCTGCCGGGCAGTTACACGGTCACATGCAGGCGTACATCGACATTGCCGCGGGTGGCATTGGAGTACGGGCAGACCTGGTGGGCCGCGTCGACCAGGCTTTGCGCGTCAGCCTGTTCCAGGCCCGGCAGGGCGATGTGCAGGTCGATGTCCAGACCGAAACCACCAGGAATCTGACCGATGCCGACGTGAGCGGTGATCGACGCGTCGTCCGGGATTTTGCGTTTGGTCTGGCTGGCGACGAATTTTAGCGCGCCGATGAAGCAGGCCGAGTAGCCGGCAGCGAACAGTTGCTCAGGGTTGGTGGCCGCGCCGCCGGCACCGCCGAGTTCTTTCGGAGTGGCCAGTTTGACATCGAGGATGTTGTCGCTGGAGATCGCACGACCGTCACGGCCGCCGGTGGAGGTTGCGATTGCGGTGTAGAGAGTTTGCATGGTGTGAGCCTCGTCGAATGTGTGGTTTGTTGCGCTAATTGTTTGTGCGCTAACTAGGTGCGAAGCAAATGTACTTCGCTAATATTTAGTGCGCAAGATAAATTTTTGTGAAAGCACGGAAGCGAGACGTGGATCAGCTCGGGATGAGATCTCAAGCTTTTGATATGAAAGGTTTTTTTGATGGAAAAAACGAGAGAAAAAATTTTCGGGAGAGGGGTATGGCAGAGAAGGGCGTGATTTCCCTGCAGGTGCGAGGTTGCTCCTGCAGGGAGTGGGGGGGGAGGATTAGGTCAGGCTGTCCTGCAGATGACCACGCAAGGCTTGCAACTCGGCTTGCAGGTTTTGCAGGCGTTCCAGCGTGAAGCCACTGGCGCCCAGGATGCATGGCGGAACGGTTCGTGCCTTGTCTTTCAAGGCGCGTCCCTGGGCAGTCAGTTCAACGATCACCACCCGTTCATCCTCGCGGCTGCGGGTCCGGCTCAGGAGTCCTTCACCTTCCAGACGCTTGAGCAGCGGGGTCAGCGAACCCGGATCGGTCAGCAGGCGCGTGCTGATTTCTCCGACGGTCAGGCCATCCTTCTCCCACAGCACCATCATCGCCAGATACTGCGGATAGGTCAGGCCGAGCGCTTGCAGCAAAGGCTTGTAGACCTTGGTCATCATCAGAGAAGTGGAATGCAGGGCAAAGCAGGCCTGATTGTCGAGCAGCAGCTCTTCGCAGTGGTCGGTGGTGTCGCGGTCGGTGGTCATGTCGGTGCCTTGAACGGTGATGCAGTTGAATCTAGCGCTCGAATCTTTAATGCGCCAGACAATTGTGCCCGGTGGTGAATCGGTCAGTGCCGGCCAAGTTCTCGTTGCAGCGCCAGATCCCACGGTGGCACGGGGCTGAAACGGGTCTTGAGGTATTCCAGCAGCAGGCGGCTGCGGGAGCTGGCCTGTTGTTCCAGCCGCAGCGCGTAGATGCCGGTGCTCTCCGGTTTCGGCAGGCCGTTTTCACAGAACAGCGGAAGCAACTCGCCACGCAACAGGTATTCGCTGGCCAGCCAGGTCGGCAGATGCGCGATCCCGAGTCCCGCAAGCGCACCGCAGACCAGCGCCTCGGCGTTGTTGGCGCTCATGCGAATGCGTGCCGGACGGTGCAGTTGCATTTGCCCGTCGTGTTCGAATCGCCAGGCGAAGGGCGGGGCAAGGCCATCCCAATCGAGGCCGTCGTGTTCGCCCAATTGAGCGGGCTCGCTCGGCACGCCCCGACGTTTGAGATAGTCGGGGCTGGCGCAGGCGATGCGCACCATGCTTGCCAGCGGTGTGGCCACCAGCCGGGTGTCAGCCATTTGCCCGGCGCGCAACACCAGATCGACCTTGCCCAGGTTCGAGCCATCCATGTCGACGAAGCTGTCGATCAGATGCAGCTGTACATCCAGGCCCGGATACAGCACCAGAAAGTCGGCTATTACCGGCGCCAGGTGCCGCCGCCCAAACGCCGCTGGCGCATCCACGCGAATCAAGCCTTCCGGCGCGCTGCTCAGGGACACCGCTTCGGCGCGGGCCAGTTGCAACTCGGCAACGATTCGCCGCGCCCGCTCGGCAAATGCCAGACCGGCCGGTGTGGCGCGCACTGCATGGGTGCTGCGGATGAACAATTGGCTGCCGACAGCGCTTTCCAGACTGTCGATACGCCGGGCGACGGCCGATGGTGTCAGTGGGTGTCGACGTGAGGCGGCAGAAAAACTGCCACTCTCCAGCACATCGAGGAACAGCCCGAGTTGTTCGGTCAATTGATTGGGGTTCATGAATCGGCTCAGTGCCTATGCGAATTTGGCACAGCCATTGTGCGTTGCTATGCGTTTCCGTGCCAGCGCCGACTGCGTAGGATGGGTCGCCTGACGTATGAGGAATTCTGCTGTGATCGAGTTTTTGCTGTACCTGTTATTTGGCGCCGCCCTCGGCACCCTGGGTGGGATATTCGGCATCGGTGGCGGCTTGATCGCCATTCCGCTGCTGGGTGTGTGGTTCGGCCTCGATCAACAGATCGCCCAAGGCACGGCGTTGGTGATGGTGGTGCCGAACGTGATGCTGGCGCTGTGGCGTTATCACCAACGCAATCGCATCGAACTGAGGCACGCGTTGCCGCTGGCAGTGATGGGGTTCTGTTTTGCGTGGATCGGCTCGATCTGGGCCGTGGGCATCGACGCGCAAACCATGCGCATCGGTTTTGTCGCGTTCCTTGTGGCGTTGTCGGCCTACAACCTGGTGCGCATGTTCGGCGCACGTCCGGCGGCGACGTCCGAGATGCGTTATTCATGGCCGTGGCTGGGCGTGCTCGGCGCGGCATCGGGCACCATGGGCGGTTTGTTCGGTGTCGGAGGGGCGGTGGTGGCGACGCCGGTGCTGACCAGCCTGTTCGGCACCACTCAGGTGGTCGCCCAGGGCCTGTCGCTGGCGCTGGCATTGCCGAGCACCGGTGTCACGCTGGTGACCTATGCGGTGCACCACGAAGTGGACTGGATGATCGGTCTGCCGCTGGCCATCGGCGGTCTGGCCAGCATCAGTTGGGGCGTGAAAGTGGCCCACGCAATGCCGGAAAAACTCCTGCGCGGGCTGTTCTGCGGCTTCCTGGTGCTGTGCGCGGTGATGCTCGCCTTTAAAGTTTGAAGCCTTCGACGATGTGCTCGGCCAGGCATTCAGTGATCGGCGACGGATTGTTCAGGTTGCGGATCAGCATGATGCTGGCCTCGGGCAACAGCGGCAGATCCTCGGCAGCCCCGAGAATCCGCAGATCCGGTGTTATCAGGCTTTCCAGTTGCGCGGTGATCGCCAGACCCGCGCTCACCACTGCCATCAATGCCGACAGGCTGGTGCTGTTGTAGGCAATCCGGTATTCGCGGCCCATGGCGTCCAGCGCATTGCAGGCCCACAGGCGGCAGAAGCAATCGCTGTTGAACATCGCCAGCGGCAACGGCGTCTGCTCGTGGGCGCTGAAATTCTGCGCCTCGGCCCAGACAAAACGCTCCTTGCGCAGCAACTGGCCAATCTCGTTGCCCGGCTCGCGGGTGACGATCGACAGATCCAGGTCCGTGCGCTGCAGCAACTGTCGGGTCGACTCGCAATGCACCTCGATCTGGATCAGCGGATAGAACTGGGCGAAGCGCGACAAAATCCCCGGCAGAAAGCGCATCACGTAATCGTCCGGCGTGCCGATCCGCACCGTGCCGACCATGTGCGGTTCGCGCAGAGTGTTGAATACTTCACTGTGCAATTTCAGGATGCGCCGCGCGTAACCGAGCAACACCTGACCTTCAGCGGTGAGGCGCACCTGACGCCCGTCACGCTCGAACAACTGGCGCTGCAACACGTCCTCTTCCAGCCGCTTCATCTGCATGCTCACGGCCGATTGGGTGCGGTTGACCATTTCGCCGGCGCGGGTGAAACCGCCCTGATCGGCAATCGCGACAAAGGTGCGCAGCACATCGGTATCGATACTGGGGTACGCCGACAATTGATGAATCTCCGTGATGCTTGCCATCAGAAACATTCGTTGGATTGATCGTAGCCCCGGCGCGAGACTTGAGCCATCCCAAAAAGGAGGCAACACGATGAAAGGTCAAAGAGAGTATGCAGGCGAAGAAAAATTTTCCGGCCATATCGTTTCCGATCTGTTGCACAAGTTTAGCCGCTGGTACGAACTTCACCGTGAACGCGAGTTGCTCGCCAGTCTGAGCGACGAGGCTTTGAAGGACATCGGGGTCAGCCGTGCCGATGTCGAACATGAAGCGATTCGGCCATTCTGGGACGATCCGATGCATAAATGATGAGGCCATTGCTACACAAACCACTTTGTAGTGAGGTAGCTTGCGAGCAGATACGGAGGTACACATGCCCGCGACTTTGTCCTTTTCCCTTAAACAGGCTCGACGTCTGGCACTGGCTGCCCAAGGGTTTCACGGGCGCCAGCCGCCGGCTGTCAAAGCCCTGCACGTCAACCGGCTGATCGAACGCCTCGGCCTGTTGCAGATCGACTCCGTCAACGCCGTGGTGCGCTCGCACTACCTGCCGCTGTTCTCCCGTCTCGGTTCCTATTCTGCTGACTTGCTCGACCAGGCTGCCTGGAGTTCGGGGCGACGTCGTTCGCTGTTCGAATACTGGGGCCACGAAGCGTCGTTGCTGCCACTGTCGATGTACCCGTTGATGGGCTGGCGCATGCAGCGGGCCAAACGGGGCGAAGACATTTATCAGCAACTGGCACGTTTTGGCCGTGAGCAACAGGACACCATTCGCCGGGTATTGGCGTCGGTCGAGGATCAGGGCGCACTGGGCGCCGGCAGCCTGTCGACCCGCGAGGAAAAGGCTGGGCCATGGTGGGACTGGAGCGCGGAGAAGCATGCGCTGGAATGGCTGTTTGCCGCTGGCGAAGTGACCGTCGCCGGGCGGCGCGGCTTTGAAAGGCTGTATGACCTGCCGGAGCGAGTGATCCCAACCTCCGTGCTGCAACAACCATTGCCCGATGAGGCCGAGGCGCAGCGCGGTTTGCTGCTGCACGCGGCTGAGGCGTTGGGCGTGGGCACGGAAAAAGACCTGCGCGATTACTTCCGGCTGAACCCTTCCGATGCCCGCCCGCGTCTGGCCGAACTGGTCGAGGACGGGCAACTGCTGACCTGTGAAGTCGCCGGTTGGCGCCAGATCGCCTATTGCCTGCCCGAGCCGAAAGTCCCGCGTAAAGTCGAGGCCAGTGCATTGCTGTCGCCGTTTGATTCACTGATCTGGGAGCGCAGCCGGACCGAGCGGCTGTTCGATTTCCGCTATCGGCTGGAGATTTATACGCCGCAGGACAAACGTGTTTACGGCTATTACGTGCTGCCGTTCCTGCACAACGAACGGATTGCTGCGCGGGTCGATCTGCGCGCCGAACGAGCGGCGGGACGCCTGGCAGTGCATGCGGTGCACGAGGAAGAAACGGGTCTGGACGACGCGGGGATGCTGGCCTTGGCGCTGAACCTGCGGCAGATGGCGGATTGGCTGGGACTTGAGCACGTACAACTCAATTGCCAGCGCGAAAGTGCCGGGCGGCTCTGGGTGGCTATGCTTCGCATCGGCTGCGACTGATCTGGCCTCATCGCTGGCAAGCCAGCTCCCACAGTGACCGAGTCGTTCACAAACTAAATGTACGACACCAATACTGTGGGAGCCGGGCTTGCCCGCGATGAGGCCCGATCAACCAATGAAGGTTTCCGAACTCAGCGCCGAACCTGTTTCAGGGTTTCAGCGATCAAAAACGCCAGTTCCAGCGACTGATCGGCATTCATCCGTGGGTCGCAATGGGTGTGATAGCGATCCGACAAGCCATCCTCGGTGATCGGTCGGGCACCACCGATGCACTCGGTGACGTTCTGCCCGGTCATCTCGATATGGATGCCACCGGCGTAGCTGCCTTCCGCTTCGTGAACCTGGAAGAACTGCTTCACCTCGCCAAGGATCTGCGCAAAGTCGCGGGTCTTGTAGCCGCTGCTGGCCTTGATGGTGTTGCCGTGCATCGGATCGGAACTCCACAGCACCTGCTTGCCTTCACGCTGCACTGCACGGATCAGCGCCGGCAGGTGATCGCCGACCTTGTTCGCACCCATCCGTGCGATCAGGTTGAGGCGGCCCGGATCATTGTCCGGGTTGAGTACGTCGATCAGGCGGATCAGGTCGTCGGGGTTCATGCTCGGGCCGACTTTCACCCCGATCGGGTTGTTCACCCCGCGCAGGAATTCGACGTGGGCGCCGTCGAGCTGACGGGTGCGGTCGCCGATCCACAGCATGTGCGCCGAGCAATCGTAGTAGTCGTTGGTCAGGCTGTCGCGGCGTACGAAGGCTTCTTCGTAGTTCAGCAGCAGCGCTTCGTGGGCTGTGAAGAAACTGGTCTCGCGCAGTTGCGGCGAGCTGTCCATGCCGCAGGCGCGCATGAAGGCCAGGGTTTCATCGATGCGGTCGGCCAGATGGCTGTACTTTTCGGCCAGCGCCGAATTGGCGATGAAATCCAGGTTCCACTTGTGCACCTGATGCAGGTCGGCAAAACCGCCCTGGGCGAAGGCGCGCAGCAGGTTGAGGGTGGCGGTGGACTGGTGATAGGACTGCAGCAGACGCTCCGGATCCGGTACGCGGCTGGCCGAGTCGAAACCGATGCCGTTGACGATGTCGCCACGGTAGGCCGGCAGGGTCACGCCGTCGATGGTCTCGTCGTTGGCCGAGCGCGGCTTGGCGAACTGGCCGGCCATGCGCCCGACTTTCACCACCGGGCAACCGGCGGCGAAGGTCATGACGATCGCCATTTGCAGCAGAACTTTGAAGGTGTCGCGGATTTTCGCGGCGGAGAACTCGGCGAAGCTTTCCGCGCAGTCGCCGCCCTGCAGCAGGAACGCCCGGCCCTGGGTGACTTCGGCAAACTGACGACGCAGCTCCCGCGCTTCGCCGGCAAACACCAGCGGCGGATAACTGGCCAGCGTCTGCTCGACCTGGCGCAGATGCGCGGCGTCGGGGTATCGGGGTTGTTGCTGGATCGGCAAGGCGCGCCAGCTGTCAGGGCTCCAGGGTTGGCTCATCACGGTCTCTAAGGTTCTACGCACGGACGGCCATGTTAGCAGCAATTAGTGCGTGACCTGCTCCCGCCGCATCGCGGACAATCGCCCCTTTGCCACAGTGCCGTTGCGGTAATGATCTGGAGACGAAATGACTGAGGAGCGCGTCGAGCTGTTGCTCGCCGAGGTACAGGATGAGTTCGGCGTGATTCGCGTGCTGGAAGTGGCCGACTACCGCTTTCTGGAGTTCGGCGATGCCATCGAGCAAAGCTGTGTGTTTACCGCCGACCCGAGCTGGCTGGAGTACGACTACACCCGGGCGATGCTGATTGGCGCGCTGTGCCATGAGCAACCGGAGAGCGCGTTGTTTCTCGGGCTGGGTGCCGGCACGCTGACCCAGGCCTGTCTCAAGTTCCTGCCGCTGGAAGATGTTGAAGCCATTGAGCTGCGCCCGGACGTACCGCGTCTGGCCATTGAATACCTCGGACTGGATGACGATCCGCGTCTGTACATCCGCGTTGGTGATGCAATCGAACTGCTACCGACGGCAGAACCGGCGGATCTGATTTTCGTCGACCTCTACACCGATGTCGGCCCGGGCGCCGCGCACCTTGCGTGGAACTTCCTTGGTGACTGTCAGAAACGTCTGAATCCCGGTGGCTGGCTGGTGATCAACCAGTGGGCTACCGATGACGGCAAGCCGTTGGGGGCGGCGTTGTTGCGCGGGCTCTATCACCGCCATTACTGGGAGCTGCCGGTGAAGGAGGGCAACGTGATTCTGATCGTGCCGGCGGATCTCGATCAGGTGCTGGACATGCAGGCGCTCACCGCGCGAGCTGAAGCGCTCGCGCCGAAGCTGGGTTATTCGTTGCAGTCGTTGATCAATTGCATCCGTCCGGCGACTTGAGTTTTAAACGCCTTTGAAGTCGCCAGGTCTGCGTTCCACCAGTGAGCGCACACCTTCCTTGGCATCCTCTGTTGCCAGTAATTTCTTCACCAGCGGCGGCAAACCCTGCGCCGCTGCGGTCTCGCCTTCATATCGCGCCTGACGCGCCGACATCAGCGTCGCCTGTACTCCAAGCGGCGCCTGCCGGGCAATCCGTTCCGCCAGTTCAATGGCGCGCGGCAGCAAGTCTTCGCTGGCCATGACCTCCTGCACCAACCCCAGGCGCAACGCATCGTGGGCATCGAACTCGTCGCCGGTCAGCAGCCAGCGCATGGCATTGCCCCAGCCGGCGACCTGATGAAAGCGCAACGTTGCACCGCCGAACGGAAAGATTCCGCGTTGCACTTCCATCTGGGCGAAACGGGTGTTGCTGGCGCACAGGTTGATGTCGGCGGCGAGCATCAGCTCGATGCCGATGGTCAGGCAATAGCCTTGCGCGGCGACGATCACCGGTTTACTGACTCGCGGTCCGACGAAGACGCCCCAGGGGTCGCAGCCGCCGGTCGGCACCTTCCAGCCTTGGGCGAGGGCGGAACTGGCGTTGACCAGGTCCAGACCGGCGGTGAAATGCTCGCCATGGCCGAACACCACCGCCACTCGCGCGTCGCTGTCGGCCTCGAATTCGCCGTAGGCCATGGCCAGGTCGTTGAGCAAATCGAGGTCGAAGGCATTGCGCTTGGCTGCACGGTCCAGACCGATCAAATGGACGTGGCCGTGGCGCGCACGGCTGACGCGGCCGGGGCAGGGCTGATTCATGGATGTTTCCTCGGACGGGAAGAAAGGGTGCAGCGACCAGATGCCGCACGTCGGTGAATCGTTTAAGCGCCATCGCCCGCAGGGCCGGGGTCTTTGAAAAATAGACCTTTGCCCGATTATCCGCAAAACCCCGTTACACAGCGGTGACAACTGTATTTCGCCGATAAAAAAAGCTCCCTTTTTGGGCAAATTCCGGTATAGTGCGCGCCGGCCTTTAACCGGGCCGCGTTTAGGTAGCGCAATTCCCCGAAGTCAGCTTCGGCTGCACGTCCGCACTGCGGGCTCTTCCTTGACGATTCTTTTTCATTCATTCGTTTTCGCAAATCCCCGCCGACAAAGCTGCCAGGGCGACTCTTGAGTCTCAACACGGCATGTGCAGCTTTGGAGCATGGGTCTTTGCGGATGCACTTAGAGGCAGACCCATGACCCAGGAAATCGGCGGCTTCGCCGCTCTTGAACTTCATCCCAATATTGTCGCTGCAGTAGTCGCTACCGGCTATGAAGAGCCTTCGGCCATTCAGCAGCAGTCGATCCCGATCATCCTCGCCGGTCACGATATGATTGGTCAGGCGCAAACCGGTACCGGTAAAACCGCTGCCTTTGCCCTGCCTATCCTGCACCGCATTGATCCGTCCAAGCGCGAGCCGCAAGCTCTGATCCTGGCCCCAACTCGTGAGTTGGCGCTACAAGTTGCAACCGCTTTCGAAACCTACGCCAAGCAAATGCCGGGCGTAACTGTTGTGGCTGTCTACGGCGGCGCGCCGATGGGCCCACAATTGAAAGCAATCCGTAATGGCGCACAGATCGTTGTCGCCACTCCGGGCCGTCTGTGCGACCACCTGCGTCGCGACGAAAAAGTGCTGCAGACCGTGAACCACCTGGTTCTCGACGAAGCAGACGAAATGCTCAAACTGGGCTTCATGGACGACCTCGAAGTCATCTTCAAGGCCATGCCGGAAACCCGTCAGACCGTATTGTTCTCGGCGACCCTGCCGCAATCGATCCGTGCCATCGCCGAGCGTCACCTGCGCGATCCAAAGCACGTGAAGATTCAGAGCAAGACCCAGACCGTTACCGCGATCGAACAGGCTCACCTGTTGGTTCACGCTGACCAGAAGACTTCTGCCGTTCTCAGCTTGCTGGAAGTGGAAGACTTCGACGCTCTGATCATGTTCGTGCGCACCAAGCAAGCGACCCTGGATCTGGCCAGCGCCCTCGACGCCAAAGGCTACAAGGCCGCAGCGTTGAACGGCGACATCGCCCAGAACCAGCGTGAGCGCGTGATCGACTCGCTGAAAGATGGCCGTCTGGACATCGTTGTGGCGACCGACGTTGCCGCCCGTGGTCTGGACGTTCCGCGCATCACCCACGTATTCAACGTGGACATGCCGTACGATCCGGAATCCTACGTGCACCGTATCGGCCGTACCGGCCGTGCCGGTCGCGAAGGCCGCGCGCTGCTGCTGGTGACTCCGCGTGAGCGCCGCATGCTGCAGGTTATCGAGCGTGTGACCGGTCAGAAAGTTGCCGAAGTGCGTCTGCCGGACGCCCAGGCCGTTCTCGATGCTCGCATCAAGAAACTGACCAACAGCCTGTCGCCGCTGGTGGCTGACGCCGAATCGACTCACGGTGATCTGCTGGATCGCCTGACCGCCGACATCGGTTGCACCCCGCGTGCCCTGGCTGCCGCGCTGCTGCGCAAGGCCACCAATGGTCAGGCGCTGAACCTGGCAGCGATCGAGAAGGAACGTCCACTGGTGCCGAACAGCGCTCCACGTGGTGACCGTCCTGAGCGTTCCGGTGATCGTCCGGACCGTGGTGATCGCGAGCGTCGTGCTCCGATGCCGCTGGGCGAAGGCCGTGCCCGTTGCCGTACCGCGCTGGGCGCGCGTGACGGTATCGCGGCGAAAAACCTGCTGGGCGCCATCCTCAATGAAGGTGGTCTGGCGCGTGAAGCCATCGGTCGCATCCAGGTGCGTGACAGCTTCAGCCTCGTCGAGTTGCCGGAAGATGGTCTGGACAAGCTCCTGACCAAGCTGAAGGACACTCGCGTTGCCGGCAAGCAGTTGAAGCTGCGTCGCTACCGCGAAGATTGATCTGCCTTTGAGCTGATTGATCGAACATAAAAAATCCCCGACTGGTTCGGGGATTTTTTTTGCCTGCGATTTGGGCATCAGCCGAAGCGGTAGATGTCCATGCCCAGTGCGCCCATGGTGAACCCTTGGTGCGCAATGCTGAAGTCGCCGCCCGCGCCACGGGCAAAGTACAGCGGCAACAGGTGTTCATCACTCGGATGGCTGCGCACGGCGTTCGGTGCCTGCTGGCGGTAAGCGTGCAGGGTGGCTTCATCATTGGCCGCCAGCTTTTCGATCATCCAGTCGCGGAAGTCCCGCGCCCACGGCTCGACACTTTCCGGGCCGGCGTGCCAGTCCAGTTCCCGCAGGTTATGGGTGATGCTGCCGGAACCGATCAGCAGAATGCCCTGATCGCGCAGGCCGGCCAGCGCCTGGCCCACGCGGGTCTGCAACGCCGGGCCGCCACGGCTGGGCAGGGATACCTGAACCACCGGAATATCGGCCTGCGGATACATCAGCGACAGCGGCACCCATACACCGTGGTCGAAGGGGCGTTGCGGGTCGAGGCGTGCCGGCAGGTTGTTGGCGGTCAGCAGATTGGCGACTTCGCGGGCCAGTTGCGGATTGCCCGGTGCCGGGTACTGCACTTCAAACAAAGCACGAGGGAAACCGCCGAAATCGTGCCAGGTTTCCGGTTGCGGATGGCTGCTGACCAGCAGTTCATGGCTTTCCCAATGGGCGGAAACGATGACAATGGCTTTCGGGCGTGGCAGTTCGGCGGCCAGACGCGCCAGGGCCGGGCCGCTGGCGCCGGGTTCCAGCGCCAGCATGGGCGAACCGTGAGAGATAAACAGGCTGGGAAACATGGAAGGGTTCCTGAGCGTTAAGATGGTTCATCTTCAGTCAGTTCATTGATCTAATTCCAATATAAGTTTTAACGCTTTTTGATCGAATTCTTAGGAGGAAGCATGCAGCCGGAGTTTTGGCACAAGAAGTGGGAATCCAATCAGATCGGCTTTCACCAGCCTGAGGTGAACCCGTATTTGCAGCGGCATTGGCCCGATCTGGCAATCCCGGCGCAGTCGTGGGTGCTGGTGCCGTTGTGCGGAAAAAGCCTGGATCTGCTGTGGTTGGCCGGTCAGGGGCATCGGGTTCTCGGTGTCGAGCTGTCCGAGAAGGCTGTCGAGGATTTCTTCCGCGAGCAGCAACTACAGCCGCAAATCAGCGAAGAGGGTGGCTTCAAAGTCTATCGGGCCGGGGCGATCGAGTTGTGGTGCGGTGATTTCTTCGCTTTGTCCGCGAACGATGTGGCCGATTGCGCGGCACTCTATGACCGTGCGGCGCTGATCGCCTTGCCGGCGCCGATGCGCGAGCGCTATGCGGCACATTTGCAGAATATCCTGCCGACTGGCCTGCGTGGGTTGCTGATCACGCTGGATTACGATCAGGCTCAGATGCCCGGACCACCGTTTGCAGTGACAGATGCCGAGGTGCAGCGGCTGTTCGGTGGTGACTGGACGGTGCAGGCGCTGGAGGAACAGGATGTGCTGAGCGAAAGCGGGAAGTTCCTGCAGGCGGGAGTGACAAGGCTGGAGGAGCGGGTGTACCGGCTGTCCGGTCAATAACAGGTACAAAAAAGGCCCGCATCACTGCGGGCCTTTTGTTTGTAGCCGGGCTGATCAGCCGCGACGACGCAGGGCGTCGATACGCTCTTCCAGCGGCGGGTGGCTCATGAACATACGGGCCAGACCCTGTTTGATGCCACCGTTGATGCCAAAGGCGTTCAGGGTATCAGGCATGTGCACCGGCAGACCCTGTTCGGCGCGCAAGCGTTGCAATGCGTTGATCATCGCACCCGTACCGGCCAGGCGGGCACCGGCATCGTCGGCTCGGAACTCGCGTTTGCGCGAGAACCACATCACGATCGCGCTGGCCAGAATGCCCAGCACCAGTTCGGCGAAAATGGTTGCGATGTAGTAGGCCGTACCCTGGCCTTCTTCATTCTTGAAGATCACCTTGTCGACGAAGTTGCCGATGATCCGCGCGAAGAACATCACGAAGGTGTTCACCACGCCCTGGATCAGCGCCAGGGTGACCATGTCACCGTTGGCCACGTGGCCGATTTCGTGGGCCAGAACGGCCCTCACTTCATCTTCCTTGAATCGTTCGAGCAAGCCCTGGCTCACCGCGACCAGGGCGTCGTTCTTGTTCCAGCCGGTGGCGAACGCGTTCGCTTCGTAAGCCGGGAAAATCCCGACTTCGGGCATCTTGATCCCGGCTTCACGGGACAGTTGCTCGACGGTTTGCATCAGCCATTGTTCGTGACGGGTGCGCGGCTGGGTAATGATCTGGGTGCTCGTGCTCATCTTCGCCATCCACTTGGAGATGAACAGCGAGAACAGCGAACCGGCGAAACCAAAGACGGCACAGAAGACCAGCAGCTGACTGAGGTTGAGGTCAACCCCGTTGGCCGCCATGAACCCGTTGAAGCCGAACAGGCTCAGGGTGATGCTGGCTATCAGCACGACCGCCAGGTTAGTGGCCAAAAACAGCAGGATGCGCATCATGGTTGTAGAAATCTCCTCAAGCTAAAGATGTAGCGTACTGCGGGGTATATAAGGCGCGGCACCGGGTGATTCAACCGAGTGACTATTTCAAACTGTGTCCTACACCGGATTCGCCGGGCATGGGAGATTTCCCACTGCCGAATCCGGTATGGATGACAGGCACGGGCCACCCGGCCTCATTGCGTCAGGCACGCATGATTTGTATGAGTCGCAAGTGTAGAAGGTGCTGGAGGAGGGGCAGAGCAGAAGTGTTGCTGAATCAGACAGTGCGCAACGAAAGGCTCGTTGCGCACGGATGGCCGGTTACTGGCGGTAGGATTTGAGGAAGTTACCGATGCGCCCGATGGCCATGTCCAGGTCATCGACCCGCGGCAGGGTCACGACGCGGAAGTGATCCGGCCAAGGCCAGTTGAAGGCCGTGCCCTGAACCACCAGCAGCTTTTCGGACAGCAGCAGGTCGAGGACGAATTTCTCGTCGTTGTGGATCGGGCAGATTTTCGGGTCGATCTTCGGGAACGCATACAGCGCGCCCATCGGCTTCACGCAGCTTACGCCGGGAATGTCGTTGAGCAATTCCCAGGTGCGGTTGCGCTGCTCCAGCAGGCGACCTTGCGGCAGGACCAGGTCGTTGATGCTCTGATAGCCGCCGAGGGCGGTCTGGATCGCGTGCTGGCTCGGCACGTTGGCACACAGGCGCATGTTGGCCAGCATGTCGATGCCTTCGATGTAGCTGTGGGCGTTGTGCTTCGGCCCGGAAATGGCGATCCAGCCGGAACGGAAGCCCGCCACGCGATACGACTTCGACAGACCGTTGAAGGTCAGGCACAGCAGGTCCGGCGCCAACGAAGCGGTGCAGATGTGCACGGCATCGTCGTAAAGAATTTTGTCGTAGATCTCGTCAGAGAACACCACCAGGTTGTGCTGGCGGGCCAGTTCCAGCATGCCCAGCAACACTTCCTTCGAATACACCGCGCCGGTCGGGTTGTTCGGGTTGATGATTACCATGGCCTTGGTGTTCGGGGTGATCTTGGCCTTCATGTCGGCCAGGTCTGGGAACCAGTCGGCGCCTTCGTCGCACAGGTAGTGCACCGCGTTACCGCCGGCCAGGCTCACCGCCGCTGTCCACAGCGGATAGTCAGGTGCCGGTACCAGCACTTCGTCACCGTTGTTGAGCAGGGCCTGCAACGACATCACGATCAGCTCGGACACGCCGTTACCCAGGTAGATGTCCTCGATGCCGACACCTTCGACCTGCTTCTGCTGGTAGTACTGCATCACGGCCTTGCGCGCGCTGAACAGGCCTTTGGAGTCGCTGTAGCCCTGGGCGGTCGGCAGGTTGCGGATCACATCCTGGAGGATTTCGTCCGGCGCTTCGAAACCAAAGGGCGCCGGGTTGCCGATGTTCAGCTTGAGGATGCGATGGCCTTCCTCTTCCAGGCGTTTGGCGTGCTTGAGCACCGGGCCGCGAATGTCGTAGCAGACGTTGGCGAGCTTGTTCGATTTGCTGAACTGCATGGCGATGTGATCCCGAAAATGAACGATCCAGGCGGCGAGTGGACAACCGTGCTGGGAATCCTGCGTCTTCACACAGGCAAACGTCTTGAGCGGCGGTTTCCAACAATCCGTTTGAATGCGCAGGGCCCCGCTGCCAGACTGGCGTGTGACGAGGCGCAATCATACGTGCCGCCCGATCCGTGGAAAAGGTACAGATCGGGCTTTTTCAGCCGCTGAGGTGTGATGATGGAAAAGATAGAAAAGACCCTGGAAGAATGGCGCGCGATGCTCGACCCGGAGCAATACAACGTGTGTCGTCTCAGTGCTACCGAGCGACCGTTCTCCGGCAAGTACAACGCCACGAAGACTGACGGCGTCTATCACTGCGTCTGCTGTAACGAGCCGCTTTTCGATTCCAGGACCAAATTCGACTCCGGTTGCGGCTGGCCCAGCTTCTACGCGCCGATCGGCGAGAGCGCGATGACCGAAATCCGTGACACCAGCCACGGCATGATCCGCACCGAAGTGAAATGCGCCCGTTGCGACGCGCACCTCGGCCACGTATTCCCCGACGGCCCGCCGCCGACCGGTCTGCGTTACTGCATCAACTCGGTGTGCCTGGACCTGGTACCGCGCGAATAGCCGATGCGGGCGATCTTCGGATCGCCTTTCGGATAATTAAATTGCACACAATTCAATTGTTCGCTATTTTTGCAGCTTCTCAACTTTCCAGAGTGCGCACCATGAGCGATAACCTGCTGAGCATTCCGTGCACCACCATCAAGGGTGAGCAAAAGACCCTGGCCGATTTCGCCGGCAAGGCGGTGCTGGTGGTCAACACCGCCAGCAAGTGCGGCTTCACCCCGCAATACAAGGGCCTTGAAGAGCTTTGGCAAACTTACAAGGACCAGGGCCTGGTGGTACTGGGCTTTCCGTGCAACCAGTTCGGCAAGCAGGAACCCGGCAACGAGGGGGCGATCAGCGAATTCTGCGAGCTCAATTACGGCGTCAGCTTCCCGCTGTTCAAGAAGATCGAAGTCAACGGCACCGGGGCGCATCCGCTGTTCGTGCAACTGAAGAAGCGCGCACCGGGCGTACTGGGTTCCCAGGGCATCAAGTGGAACTTCACCAAATTCCTGATCGGCAAGGACGGCCAGTTGGTCAAGCGCTTCGCCCCGGCCACCAAGCCGCAGGATCTGAGTCGCGAGATCGAAGCCCTGCTCAAATGAATGAACTGTCCACCGATGCCCTGAAGCTCGACAGTCAGTTGTGCTTCAAGCTGTATGCCGCGTCCCGGGCCGTGATTCGTGCTTACAAGCCGATGCTCGATCAGCTCGGCCTCACTTACCCGCAATATCTGGCGATGCTGGTGTTGTGGGAATGGCAGGAAGCGGCGCCGGAGCAACCGACGGTCAAGGCACTGGGCGAGCGTCTGGCGCTGGACTCCGGGACGCTGACGCCGCTGCTCAAGCGTCTGGAGCAACTTCAACTGGTGCAGCGTCAGCGCTCGGCACGGGACGAGCGTGAGGTTCACCTGAGCCTCACGCCTCAGGGGCAGGCGCTGCGCGAGCAGGTCGGGCCGTTGAAGGATCGCCTGTTGTGTGACAGCGGCGTGGACCTGGATCGGCTCAACGAGCTGCGCACCGGGCTTGATCATCTGCTGGGGCAAATCAAAGCGCTGTCGTAGTCGGTATCCACTGATCCAGAAGTGCGGCCAGTTCTTCGCGGCGGAAGGGCTTGGCCAGGTAGTCGCTCATGCCTGCCGCCCGGCAGCGCTCGCGTTCCTCGGACATGGCGTTGGCCGTCAACGCCACGATCGGCAAGTGCGGCCAGCGACCGCTCTGGCGGATCTGCCGGCTCGCTTCGTAACCGTCCATCACCGGCATGTTGCAGTCCATCAGCACCAGATCGAACTCGTGGTGTTCCAGTTGATCCAGTGCTTCTGCGCCATGGGCAGCCACCACCACTTCGCAACCGAGTTTGCCGAGCATGCCCTTGGCCACCAGTTGGTTGACCGGATTGTCTTCCACCAGCAACACCCGCCCGCGACGTTGAGAGGGCACGCTTTCCAGCCGCCCGCGGTCGATGGTGGTGATGTCCGGTTGCAGGGTTCTGCGCAGATTCTGATACAGCGCGTTGCGTGCCAGGGGGCGAGCCTGCTGTTGCAGCGGGGCGAGGGCGGCGGCTTCTTCGCCCGGCAGGAAACTGCCGTAGGCGGTCACCAGCAGAATCGGTGCGGTCATGGTCGGCCGCAAGCCGAACAGGCATTCGGGGCAATCCGTGATGATGATGTCCGGTGACGGGCCGAGCAGTGACGCTTCAATCGTGCGCTGTTCGTACGACAGGCCCCAGACCGGTAACAGACTGCTCAGCAGCTCTGACAGGCCGCTGGCCGCCGTGGTGATGGCAAGCACGCTGCCATGCAGTTGTGCCGGAATGACCGCGCGGGTGTGGCAGGGCAGCGGCAGTTCGGCACAGAACTGGCTGCCGAAACCGACTTCGGAGCTGATCGTCAGGCGCCCCTCCATGGCTTCGCACAGGTTGTAGGTCAGCGCCAGGCCCAGTCCGGTGCCGCCGTACTGGCGGGTAATACCGGCCCCGGCCTGGGTGAACGGCTGGAAAATCTTCACCTGGGCTTCCTGGGCGATGCCGATGCCGGTATCGCAGACCTCGATGCGCACGCCATCCTTCCAGGTCGACAAACGCACATCGACCCGTCCGAAGCGGGTGAATTTCAGGGCGTTGGACAGCAGGTTGCTGACGATCTGCCTGACCCGGGTCGGATCGCCGAGTACCAGCGCCGGAAAGTGCGGATCGATCAGGCACGTCAGCTCGACGCTGGGCGCGGCGTTCTGCGACAGCAGGTTGGCGGTGTCTTCAACGAGCGAACCGAGGTCGAACGGGATGTGTTCCAGCTCCAGTTGCCCGGCATCGAATTTCGACAGGTCGAGAATATCGTTGAGCAACTCCACCAGCACCTTGCCCGAGTCGTGGGCAATGGACAGCTGTTGCTGTTGTTCGCCATTGAGCGGGCCGTCGAGGGACAGCGCGATCATGCCCAGCAGGCCGTTGAGCGGAGTACGTATCTCGTGGCTCATGTTGGCAAGGAACGCCGAGCGCGCCTCGGCCATGTCCAGCGCCGTGCTGCGGGCGACCTCCAGTTCCTCGTTGGACTGGCTGAGGCGGGCGTTGATTGCCTTCAGTTCGGCGGTGCGCGCTGACACGATATCTTCGAGTTGAGCCAGGTAGTCAGTAAGGCGGTTCTCTGCGGTGCGCCGTTGCTGGATTTCCGTGGCGATGTTCTCGAACTGCTGGTTGGCGACCTTCACCAGCACGCCGATCTCGTCGTTGGCGTGTCCGCCCGGGCATTCCAGTGTTGTCGGTTCGGCGCTGCGCGGATCGCGTCCGCTGAGCTCACGGATCACCCGCACCAGTGGTTTGGTCAGCATCACGTAGAACAGCGCCAGCAGGATGCCGGTCAGGATCAGGCTGCGGGCAAACCCGTTGAGCAGCGTGATTTCGGCCCGGCGCAAGAAGCGGCTGCCGAAGGCATAGGTGTCCACTTCCAGGCTTAACGTACCGAGGGATTCGTTGGGCAAGTGGTCGAGATAGAGCCGGTCTTCGAACTCGCGTTTGGCACCGAACAGAAAGTCGCTGATCAATCGATAGCCGCTTTGCAGTTCCGGGCGTTTGACGCTGGCCAGTACCGTCTGATTGTTGTCGGTCAGTTGCGCGGAAATGATGGCCGGCGAGCGCAGCAGGCCCAGCGTGAGTTCCTGGGCCAGCTCGGCATCGATGTTGTAGGCGATGCGCGAGGCCGGATTATGACTGATTTCCAGCAAAGACAGGATTTCACGGTTGATGGAGGCGTCTTCACTGGCATAATCGATGCCGATTTGCAGCAGGCTGAGCAGCGTGCCCAGAATAAACCCGACCAGCACGGTAAGCCGGGCCTGTTTGTACGACAGCCGGTGGGTGAATTTGATATCCATGGGGTGTTGAACCACTTACGTTTCCCTTCGCTGCTCAAGCATAGTCGATCATGCATGGATACCGGAGTTCCCGCATCGCCTTGTAACAAGGGCCGGGCCGGGTGTCGAACGCTATCGGTCGTCGCTGTATCGCCATCATCACTGTGAACCAGCCCGAGGAGAAGACGTGGATTCCCGATTGAATGCTTTTCTTGAGCGCGCCGAGTCGGTTCTGGCGCGGATCGAACCGCTGCTGCCGGCGCCACGCCCGGTCATCGACTGGGGCACTTGCCTGGCTGCGCGCTGGCAGCGTGACGGTCGCAGCGGCTATCTGCTGCCGCTGGAAGTCAGCCTCGACATGCGCCTGTCGGATCTGATCGGTGTCGATCGGCAACTGGAGCAACTGGGCCGAAATACCCAACAGTTCCTCGACGGCATGCCGGCCAACCATGCGCTGCTCTGGGGTTCACGCGGGACCGGTAAATCCTCACTGGTGCGGGCGTTGCTGGCCGAACACGCCAAGGCCGGCCTGCGCCTGATCGAGATCGAGCGCGATCACCTGGCCGACCTGCCACGTGTGGTGGAGCAGATCGCCAAGTTGCCGCAGCGTTTCGTGCTGTTCTGCGATGACCTGTCGTTCGAATCCGGCGAAGGCGATTACCGCGTGCTGAAGAGCGTGCTGGATGGCTCGCTGGAGCAGGCGCCGGACAACGTGTTGCTGTACGCCACCTCCAACCGTCGCCATCTGGTGCCGGAAAAGGAAAGCGACAACGAAAACTGGAAGCGCGTCGACGGCGAGCTGCATCCAAGCGAAGCGGTGGAAGACAAGATCGCCCTGTCGGATCGCTTTGGCCTGTGGCTGTCGTTCTATCCGTTCACCCAGGAACATTTCCTCGACGTCGTCGAACACTGGATCGGCCAGTTGGCCGCCAAGGCCGGCCTGACCTGGCAGCGCGACGAACAACTGGACATTCTCGCCGTGCGCTGGGCGACCGGCCGTGGCAACCGCAACGGACGTTGCGCGTACCAATTCGCCCGTTATTGGGTGGGACTGAAATTGCTGGAGCACAAGGCATGATTGATTTGCAACAGAGCGGCCAGGGCCTCGAAGGCTATGGCATGTTGGCCGCGCAACTGGAGTCGCTGCTGGCGGACGAGCGCGATTTCATCGCCAATGCCGCGCAGTTTTCGGCGTTTCTGTTCAACCAGCTCGATGATCTGAACTGGGCCGGCTTCTACCTCAATCGCAATGAAGAGCTGGTGCTCGGCCCGTTCCAGGGCCAGATCGCCTGCGTGCGCATTCCGTTCGGTCGCGGTGTGTGTGGCGCGGCGGCGGCCAGCCTGCAGACACAACGGGTCGAAGACGTTCACGCGTTCCCCGGCCACATCGCCTGTGACAGCGCGTCGAACAGCGAACTGGTGGTGCCGTTGGTCAAGGACGGTCGCCTGATCGGTGTGCTCGACCTCGACAGTCCGAAGCTTGCGCGCTTCGGAGCAGAAGATCAGGCCGGTATCGAACGACTGGCGGCGATCTTCCTGCGCCTGACCGACTGCTGATCACGCTGCAAGGCCCGCCTTGCGCAGCACGCCGGCGGAATCGACCGCATCGATCTGGTGCGGGTCGAGGAACCGACTGGCGTATTGCAGGTACAGGCCTTCGCGGATGAACAGGCCGAACAGCTCGGCATCGATATGTGCCTCGCGGCACATGGTGGCCATGATCCCCAGCGCCTCGCTGAGGGTCTTGGCCTTTTTGTACGGGCGGTCGGCGGCGGTCAATGCCTCGAAGATGTCGGCAATCGCCATCATCCGCGCCGGCAGGCTCATTTCCTCGCGTTTCAAGCGTTTCGGGTAACCGGTGCCGTCCATTTTTTCGTGATGGCCACCAGCAATTTCCGCCACGTTGTTTAGATGCCCGGGGAAGGGCAAATGGCTGAGCATCAGGATCGTCTGCACCATGTGGTGGTTGATGATGTATCGCTCTTCTCGGGTCAGCGTGCCGCGAGGAATGCTCAGGTTGTACAGCTCGCCGCGGTTGTATTTGTAGCGCGGGACGTCGAGTTTGAACCCCCATGGGTTGTCCTCCGGAATCAGCTCGCTGTCGGCGCGTTCGAGCAGGTGTTCGGGCTTGTCGGACAGTAATTTTTCGCTGACGGGCAGGGTTGGTGCGGGCGTTCGTGCCTGGCGACGGTTTTCTTCCCAGGACACGCCCAGTCGATCATCCAGCGTGCGGGTCCAGGTGCGCTGCGCAATGCCCTCAAGACGCTGAAGGTCGGTGTCGGCCATGGCCTCACTGCCCAGGTTGCAGCGGGCGACGAAACTGAAATCGTCATCCAGAGCCGTCAACGTCGTGTCGCGCAGGCTGGCCAGTTGTCGTTCGTCCCCGCCCGATGCCAGAGCTTGCCAGTAGCTGATCCAGGCATCGCGCTTGAGCACCTCGAAGCGGGTGCGGATTTCATGGATGCGATCGTTCAGGGTTTCCAGTTTGGTGGCTTTGTCGACGACATATTCCGGCGTCGTGACCTTGCCGCAGTCGTGCAGCCACGCGGCGATGTGCAAGGCTTCCCATTCATCCTCACTGGGCTGGTAGTCGCTGAAGGCCGGGGCTTCGCTCGCCGCCGCCGCATGGGCGAGCATCAGGGTCAGTTCCGGCACGCGCTGGCAATGGCCGCCGGTGTAAGGGCTCTTGGCATCGATGGCGCCGGCCAGCAGTTGAATGAACGCATCGAGCAGCTGTTTCTGCCGTGCTTGCAGGCGCTGGCTCTCGATGCTCACCGCCGCCGCGCCGGACACCGCTTGCAGGAATGCGATACGGTCGGGGCGCAGTTTTTCAAGGTCGGCCGGGGTGCCGCTGTCGCTGATCAGCAATACCAGCAGACCGATTGTCTCGTTGTGCCGGTTGTGCAGACGGATCCCGATCAGGTGTACGCGCGGTGTTTCCATGGCCAGCAGTACTTTTTGCAAGTCGGCAGCCTGTTCGAAGCCGAGGCTGCTCACTACGTTGTCGGCCTTCGCCAGTTGCTCAAACCAGCTGGGGCCCTGGGTGGCGTCGAGGTTGTGTCCCTGGATATCGAAGGCAGCCAGCGTCTGTGAGGTGCCGTCGACCACCAGCCCGTAAGGTTCCATGCGGTTGCCATCACTTTCCCGCAGGTAGATCAGCCCTGCCTGGGCTTGGGCGATCTGCACCGTTTCGAACAATACCCGTTGCAGCAGCGGGGCGAAGCGGGTTTCGGCGGTCAGGCTGTCGGTGATGCGAAAGAAGCTGGCCAGAGTGTCCTTCATCCGCGCCATCGACAGGCTCAACTGGTCGACTTCCAGCACCGGTGAGCGACGGGTCACGGGAAAGTTGAAATCGAAACTGCGGATGGCGTCGGCTTCCTTGACCAGTGCATGCAGCGGCTTGACCAGAATCCGCGAGATCAGCCAGCCCAGCGGCAGGCACAACAGCAGGGTGGCGAGGGTGATCAGCGCACCCTGCCAACGCATGCGATAGGCATCGACCAGCAACTCGTCCTCCGGCACCAGCAAGGCCATCTGCAAACCTTTCGGACCACCTTCCTGCAGGCTGCTGCGGGCGACGATCCAGCGTCGCCCGTCAGCATTCAGGCGTTTGCCCTGATGATCGGCAGACAGCAGGGCATGCAGGCTCGGGCTCAAGTCGGCCGCCTTGGCCAGGCGCGCGGTGCGGTCATCGACGATCAGCCGGCTGCTGTCGGGGTACGCTACGGCGTTGCCTTCGGCGTCGAAGAGGACGATTTCTGTCGCTGGCGTCACCACGTGTTTGGTCAGGGTCGCCGACAGCGCGTCGAGGGTCAGGTCGGCAGCGATCACTGCGTGCTCACCGCTGCGCCGGGCGAGCGTGGTGCCGACATTGTGGGTGGAAAAGAACACGTAGGGTTCGGTGGTGATCTGCTCGTTCTGTTTTTGTGCGCCAATGTACCAGCCCCGACTGCGCGGGTCGTAGGCATCGTCCGGATTGTCGTGACGACCGACCGCCGACAACGCCTGATCGAAGAACAGCGACTGTGATCTGACGCCGCCATTGGCGTCATGCTCGATGCTCCAGACCTGATAGGCCGCTGCATCCGGCGCCTTGAGCAAGTTTTTCAGTGAGGCGGTGCGCAACGGCCGCACCATGAAGAAATCACCGTTGTCGTAACCCAGATACAACGAGGCCAGGTCCGGGTTGTCCGCCAGTGACTGGCTGAACGGTTTGAGCAGTGTCAGGCGTTGTTCAAGGGCGGAGGCCTGAGTCCCGGGGTTGTCCGCGAGCAGGCTCAGCAAGTGCCGGATCGGCGCATAGGTCGATTGCAGATCGACGCGCACATCCTGCTCGATGCGCTCGAACAGCTTTTCGCTGCTCGACAGAATGATCTGCGTGGTCTGCCGGTAGTTGAACAGCCCCAGCACGACCCCGGTGAGCAACAGCAGAAAGGTGAACATGACGCTGATATGCACGTGCAGGGGGAACCGGCGTTGATCCGGGCGCAGTGGGCTGGGCATTACGGACTCTCCGAGTTGATAAACACACTGCTCAGCGCCCAAGCATAGTTAAGGCCCGGTCATTCTGCTGTGGTCGGTCAACGTCAGTTGCTGCTCCAATGCCTTCTCCAGTTCCAGAATGGCGAAGTTGCTCGCCTTGCACCGGCGTTCGATCTCCTCCACCGGCAAAGCTTGCAGGCAAGCCTGTTCGAGTGCGTCGCAACTGTTGATCAGGCGCGATGCCTGGGCAATGCGTGCAGCGCCTTTGATCCTGTGCGCCATCTCGGCCAGCGCCAGGTGATCCCGGCCGGTGGACAAGGCCTGTAGATCCTGGCGGTCATTCCGGCTGCTTTTCAGAAGTTCGGTCAACAGTCGCCTGGCCTGAGCGGGGTTCCCTCCGGTCAGCGCATAAAGTCCCTGCAGGTTGAACGCAGGTGTATGGGGCACAGGTGCATCGAGGATTGGCCGGACACTGTCGACCCATTGGCTCAAGGCACTCAGGCTCAGTGGTTTGAACAGGCACTCGTTCATGCCGGCCTGCTTGCAGCGATGCACCTCTTCTGGTTGGGCATTGGCGGTAAACCCCAGCACGGTGCAGGTCGGGCGTTGCGTGAGTTCTTCGTGGCGCCGGATCGCGCGGGTCAGCTCATAGCCGTTCATGACGGGCATGTTGCAATCGGCGATGACCAGATCGAATGCGCCGTTTTTCCATTGTTCCAGTGCGCTCTGGCCTTCTTCGGCAATGCTGAAGCGGTGTCCCAGGAATTCGAGTTGCTGGCACATCAGCAGGCGATTGGCCGGGTGATCGTCGACCACCAGAATGTTGAGGGGGGTGAGGGTGGTCTGGATCTGTGGTTCGTGTTTCCGGCTTTTCACCTCAGCGGGCATGATTGCCAGCGGCAGCGACACACTCACTTGTGTGCCGATCCCGGGCTGGCTGCTCAATTGCAGTTGCCCTCCCATCATTTCGCACAGACTGCGGCTGATGACCAGCCCCAATCCTGTGCCGCCGATTGCCCGGTTCCTGCCATGGCTGGCCTGGGTGAAAGGTTCGAACAGCCGCTGCTGATCTTCGGCAGTAATACCGATGCCGCTGTCCTGAACCGTCAGTTGCACCTGCGAGCAAGCGGGAACATCGCTGTCCAGCAGTTCCAGCGAGATCCTGATCTGGCCTTTTTCGGTGAATTTGATGGCATTGCTGATCAGGTTCGACAGCACCTGTTTGAAACGCAAGGGATCCAGATGTACGTCGATGTTCAGTTCGGGCGGGGAGACGTTCACCACCAGTGCCAGTCGTTTCTGTCGGGCCAGGCCTTCGAAAATCCTGACCACCGACGCAATGGTATCGATGAGATTGACCCGTTCGGGGCTCAGGCTCAGGCGCCCGGATTCGATCCGGGCAATATCCAGAATGTCACCGATCAGACCCAGCAGATCCTTGGCCGAACTGTAGGCGGTTTCGATGCTGGAGCGGTCCGGATGCACTTTGTCCATGCGTTTGAGGGTCAGTTCGAGCATGCCGATGACCGCGTTCATCGGCGTACGGATTTCATGGCTCATGGTCGCCAAGAAAGTACTCTTGGCACGGTTGGCATCATCGGCCTGTTCCTTGGCGGCACGAAGCTCGTCAAGCAGCTCATGACGTTCACTGATGTCGATCCAGCCGCCGATGATCCCCTGAACATCGCCGCTGGAGTCGCGGTACGGCAGGATCCAGTGATAGATCGTCAGGCGCCGGTTGCCGATTTGCAACGGCCGGTCGAGCACCAGCGGCCTGCCCTCGTTCACGACCCGCTGGTAGTCGGCCTGAAAGGCCCTGGCTTCGAAGGCGTTGCTCAGAGCACCTTCCATCACATTCTTGCCGATGACGTCTTCGCGTCTGGCCTTGAAGGCTTCGAGATAACTGTCGTTGCAGCTTTGCAGCAATCCCTGCCGGTCACGCACATAGATCGGATGAGGCGTGCCGTTGACCAGCGAGCGCATGAACTCCAGCTGATCGTTCAAGGCGCGTTCGGCGGCCTGGCGCTGTTTGATCTGGCGACGCATGTAGGCATTCCAGAGCATCGACAGCAGCAACAGCAGGCCGGCCGCCCCGATCACCTGATAGAACAGGCGTCGATATTGGTACCAGGTGCCCTGTGAAAGGCTTGAATATCCCCTCCATCGACCATTGATGATGCCCAGTTCTTCGGGCGATATGCTCATCAGGGTCTTGTCGATGATCGAGCCCAGTTCGGTGTTGTCTCTGGCGGTTGCCAGGGAAAAGGCTGCCTGCCGGGTGCCGATAGTGGTAGTGATCTGCAAGGGGTGTTCGAAGATGTGCGAAGCGATGAAGTAATTGGCGATCACCAGCGAGTTCACGGCGCCTTCGACCTGACCCTCGTCGAGCAATGCCACGGCACCGAAAGTGTCCGGGGTCTCGATCAACTGGATGTGTGGAAACTCGTTGCGCAGGTACTCGATCATCGGGTTACCCTGGGCGATGGCCAGGCGCTTGCGCTTGAGCTGACCCAGGTGGGTCGGACTGTCGGCAGCCTTGCGGGTCAGCAGGACATAGGAGTTTTCAAGGTAGGGGCGGCTGAACTTCAGGGTTTCCTCGCGTTGGGCGGTCGGCAGCAGGGCGGCGATAAGGTCGGCCTGATGGTTTTCGATCTGTTTGATCATCTCGGCGTCGCTGCGGCTGCGGCGGATTTCGAAGCGCAGGCCGGTTCGCAACCGAATGAGTTCCAGCAGGTCGGCGCTGATGCCGCGAAAGTTGCCATCGGTGTCAAAGAAGCTCAGGGGGGCAAAGGCCTCATTGACGACCACGCTCACCACCGGGTGTTTTTTCAGCCATTGTTCTTCGCGGTGGGTCAGTTGCAGTTTCTGGTCGGTCAGCAAGGTATCGCTGCCGGCACTCCAGCGTTTGGCGATGGTTTCCCGCTCGCTGCCGGGGACAGCCTTGAGCACGTTATCGATGATACCCAGCAGTTGAGGATTGTCGCGACGCACGGCAAAGCTGAAACCGTGGGCTTCGTGCTTGCCGAAATTGGCCATGCGGATGTTGTTCAGATACCCCTTGCTGATCATGTAGTGGGTGGAAATGGTGTCGCCGAGAAACACATCTGCCTGATCGAAGGCGACGGCGTTGATTGCATTCTGGTAGGACGGATAGGAGGTGATGAGGGCTTTGGGATACAGCGCCTTGACTTCGTCCAGCGGCAGATAGTGATACAGCATGCTCAGCCGCAATCCGGCCAGACCTTCGCTCAGAGACCGGGTTTCACCCGTGCGGGTGACCAGTACCGGTTGATCGATGGCGTATGGGCTGGACAGTACGATGTTGGCGTTTTCCGCCTCCAGCCCGTTGGACGTGCCAAGCATGTCGATGCTGCCCTCGAGCAATGCCCGGATCGCCGCGTCCCGTGTGGCAAAGCGCTTGACCCTGACCGGCAGGCGGGTTGCCTGACCGATCAGTCCGGCGTAATCGGCCGTGAACCCTTCGTAATCGCGGCCGCTGGCCGTCATGTCAAAGGGCGGATAGTCGGGAGCCGATGTGCCCAGAACCAACTCATTGCGATTGTGCAACCAGTCCCCTTGCGCATGATCGAGCAGGACTGGAAGCGACTTGTCGGTCGAGCGACTGAGCAGGGCCAGGTCTTGCGAGATGACGGGGGCGGCTGCTGCATGAGCACTTAATCCAAGGCATGCGCTCAATACAATCAGGCAGTTTTTCAAGCGACTGGGCATGTCGTCTCTCACACGAGTGCGTTGCGTTTGGCCATTTCAATAAGTTCTACAAGGGATCTGGCTTTGAGTTTCTGCATCAGACGTTTTTTATAAGTACTGACGGTCTTGTTGCTGAGAAACATGCCTTTGGCAATTTCCTTGTTTGTTCGGCCTTGGGCGAAAAGTTGCAATACCATCAATTCCCGGTCATTGACCGATTTGAAAAGTTCCAGTTCTGCGTAGCGCACATCGTCATTGCGAACAGGGTTCAGGGCCTGGCTGGGGAAATAGTTGTATCCGGAAAGAACCGCCTTGATGGCACTGACCAGTTCGCTGAGGTCTTCCTGTTTGCAGACATAACCCGATGCGCCGGACTGCATGCAGCGAATGCCGAACAGCGTCGGGCATTGTGCAGTCAGGACCAGCGTCTTGAACGGAGAACTCATGGCGTTGAAACGGGCAAGGACTTCCAGGCCGTCCAGCTTTGGAATACTGATGTCGAGAATGATCAGGTCGGGGGCACATTCGCGAACCATTTGCATGGCATCGACCCCGTTATCGGTTTCACCGACGACCTTGTAACCTTCATGTTCCAATAGCATTCGAACGGCAAGACGGATAACCGGGTGATCGTCGACAATAAAAACGGAGTTCATAACAAAGTCCCATGCGAACACTAATAAAGGGCGCACCTTAGCTCAGATGAAAGAGCGGTCGCATGAGCCGACAGGACCTTGGTGGCAATCTAGGATCAGTCCTACAAATAAAGAGGAATGGGACTACGTGTGAACTAGTTTTGACGTAGGTAGCGGATGGCTTCGCGTATTGAACTTGTTCTATGGAGGGGGCCGGCGTGACTGAAAAGCCTGTTTGTTTAATGTTTGTAAGTCATCGATGAGTTTCAGTTTTTTGCTGACAATACGTCGCAAGAGTCGAACATGGGTATAAGGAAAGGATTGGAGTATCCATCAGTCACCCGCCCGGTCAATGCCTGACCGGGCGGGCGACGAGGTATCAATGGCTGGAGCGCCCTGTCATTTCCAGGGCCATGTCGCTGGCATAGCTGTCGGTCATGCCTGCGATGAAGTCGATCATGCGCAGGAACGATGCGTGCAACGGGCCGTGCGGGTCTGGTGCATTGTTGCCGAGCAAGTCGAGGATTCTGCGGCTCTTGAACGACGGCGTACGCCCGTTGTGCTGTTCGAGGGCCGCACCGCAGAACGCGTTGAGCAGAATCTCCAGTGTCGTGTAGGCGCCGATTTCATGCAGGGTCTTGCGCTTGTCCTGAAAGATTTTCTTGCGGGCGATGTCCTTGGCATTCAGCACGCAACGTTTGGCCGGGCCGTGCATGTGCTCCACAAGGTCTCCATGCAGCGTTCCCGCCAAGAGTGCATCCTGTTGTTCGACGAAGGCCCGGGCGGCGGCGTTGGTCAGGTGTTCGATGGCCTTGCCCCGCAGGATCGCCAGTTTGCGCCGGCGAGAATCCTGAGGGCCGAGCTGTCGGTAGGTTTCCGGCAAATCGTCGCCGACCAGACCCAGCAGCAGCGACTCGACCTCGGCATAGTCCAGCAGGTCCATCTCCAGACCATCTTCCAGATCGATCAGCGCGTAGCAGATGTCATCCGCAGCCTCCATCAGGTAAACCAGCGGATGACGCGCCCAGCGCTGCTCTTCGAGTTGTGGCAGGCCCAGTTTGTGGGCGATCTGCTCCAGCAAAGGCAACTCGCTCTGATAGCAGCCGAACTTGTGTTTCTTGTAACCCAGAGAGTCGGCGTGGCGCGCGGTCCACGGGTACTTGAGGTACGTGCCTAGGGTCGCGTAGGTCAACCGGGTGCCACCGTCGAACTGGTGATATTCCAGCTGTGTGAGAACCCGAAACCCTTGGGCATTGCCCTCGAAGTTCAGGAAGTCACCGCGTTCGGCGTCACTCATCGCATCCAGCCAGCCGCGCCCGGCGGCCTGCTGGAACCAATGGCGGATGGCGTCTTCGCCGGAATGGCCGAAGGGCGGGTTGCCGATGTCATGGGCCAGGCAGGCGGACTGTACGACCATGCCCAGATCGCTTGGCTCGCACCATTCGGGCAGGGCGCGACGCAGGGTTTCGCCCACTCGCATGCCCAGCGACCGGCCGACGCAACTGACTTCCAGCGAGTGGGTCAGGCGCGTGTGGATGTGGTCATTGCTCGATACGGGATGCACCTGGGTCTTGCGGCCCAGGCGGCGGAAGGCGCCAGAGAAAATGATGCGGTCATGGTCTTTGTGGAACGGGCTGCGGCCGAGTTCCTGCGGGCTGTGCAGCGGTTTGCCGAGACGTTCGCGGTTGAGCAGGGTTTGCCAATCCAAGGCTGATTCTCTCCGTCGGGTGACTGGTGCCCTAGCTTCCCGGTTCGGGCGAGTGTCTGCAAGCGCAACTACAGCCCGGCGGCGTCAATGTCGATCAACAGCAGGCGTTCACCATTGTCGAAAAACTGTCCCGCGGTCAGGCAGTACTGGTTGCTGGTGGCATCGCGGTAGGTGTTGGAAAGCGTCAGCCGGCGTTCTTCCCAGCCTTCGGCCAGCAGATGGTAGAAGTAGGGGCGCCACGACCAGTTGTGGCCCAGGTAGCGGTTGTCGGCGACCCAGCCGCTTTGCCGCCATTCCAGATTCGGCGTCAGTTGCGTGCCCTGACGGTCGCACTGATAAAACCGCAGCAACCACGGAAAGGCGTCCAGTTGCGGCAAGGCACTGAGCGGCGCACGGGTTTGAGCCCAGTTCTGCAGAATCGTCATCAACTCGCCGAGCTGTCGGCGCATGGACATCAACTTGCCGCGCTCGGCGAGTTTCTGCTTCACATAGGCCTGGCGCAGTTCAGCGAAGCGCTGGACGAAAGCATCCGTCGCAAAAAAAGCCTCCTGCGCCCGCGCGAACAGAAAACCCTGTACGTAGCGTGAGCCACATTCCAGTGCGAAATTCAGCTGCGCTTCGGTCTCCACGCCTTCGGCGATAATCCAGCAACCGGTCCTTTCGGCCATCTGCGCCAGTGCCTTGACCACATCGCTGCTGGGCCCGCCGAGCGCGGCGGCCTGAAACAGGCGCATGTCGAGCTTGAGGATGTCCGGCTGCAAGGCCAGCACGCGATCCAGCTGTGAATAGCCGGCGCCGAAATCGTCGATGGCGATTCGCGCTCCGGCATCACGATAGCGCGCGACGACTTCAGACAGACGCTGACTGTTGCCACCCAGTTCGGTGATCTCGAAGACAATCCGCTGCGGGTCGACGCCATGCCGGGCGAGTTTTTTCAGGCTGGGTAGCGCCTGGTCGGTGCGCAGACGGCTGATCCAGCGCGGTGACATGTTCAGGCTGAGAAACCAGTCCGGCGGTGCTTCGTGAAATCGGCTCAGCGCATTGTCACGAATCTGCCGGTCGAGGCGGCGCAAGGCGGTTGCGGGCGTTCGCGGGTCGGCGAACAACGGTCCGACCGATGTCAGTTGCCCTTGCACCTGGCGCAATCGACCCAGAGCCTCGACGCCCGCAATGCGCCCGGTGGCTGTATCGATGAAAGGCTGAAAGCAGGCGAGCGGTTGCCCGTCGATCACGGGGCCTCCTTGGTCATTGTTGTTCTGGTCGGATCCTGCCGGCCGGATAGGCGAGCGGGATTGAATCTCCGGGTGAAGAGATCCAATCCCGCCAGCAGTGCAAGAATGCAGCCAGATGTGGAACTCAGCGTTTTCCCGAGTTCTGCATGACCAGTTTGATCAGTGGCGCGAGGCTGGTGCCGAGGCGGATCAACCGGCTCAGGCCGCCGATGCCACCGCTTTTCGCGCCTTTGCCGGTCAGGAACCCCAACAGTGTCACGGCGGCCACGCCCCACAACGGCGCGTGCTTGATGCCGAAACCGTCCTGCAGGTTTTGCGTCATGCCGCGCATGCGTTGCAAGGGCTGCAGCACCTGGCCGGTTTCGTGGCGGATTTCCTGACGATGCATTTCCATGCGCAGTCGGATCAGGGCCTTGCGCATTTCCTGGCGCGAGCTGTTGTGCGGAAGTTCAGGCAGGCTCATGGCAGCAGGCGCTCCCGGTCGTTGGCCAGTTCTTCCAGGGTGCCGTGGAAGGGCGAGGATTCATCGAAGATCGCAGCCTTCAGGCGCAGCCCGCAGAAGATCGCAGCCAGGGTATAGAACACACACAGGCCGATGATGGCGGCGAGTCGATAGGTGTCCCAGAACACGATCAGGACGAGAGTCGACAGGCCGACCAGCAACAGCAGTGCAAACACCAGCGCCAGGCCTGCGAACAGCAACAGGCTGACGGTGCGTGCTTTCTGCTCCTGCAGCTCGATGCCGAACAACTCGACGTGACTGTGCAAAAGACCGAGGACGGCTGCACCCAGGCGCCGTGTGGAAGAGGCAGTGCCCGCAGTCGGGCCGGATTCACCGATCGACATGATCAGCGCCGCGTGGCCAGCAGGCCGATCAAAAAGCCTACGCCGGCGGCGATGCCCACGGATTGCCACGGGTTGGCCGACACATAATCTTCGGTGGCGGTGACCGCAGCCTGGCCGCGCTCGCGCAGGGTGTCTTCGGTCAGCTTCAGGGTTTCCCGCGCGCGCAGCAGACTTTCGTGGATCTGTTCGCGCAACTCGTCAGCCTGATCACCGGCCAGCGTGGCGGTGTGTTCCAGCAACCGTTCGGTGTCGCTGACCAGGGTCTGGAAGTCGTTCATCAGGATTTCTTGAGCAGTCTTTGCCTTGGTGCTGGCCATTGGGGATCTCCGTAAGTGGCTGTCTGAAGCGGCTTCTGAAACTTTCGAGTATGAGCCTTGCGTGAAGGTTCAGTACAAATGACTGGTATGTCTTTTGCTGTGTCGTGGTGCGTCATCCGGCAGCAGTGCGCTGTTGCCGGGCGCGAAGCCGGGAAATAATAGCCCGGATGACACGGGTTCAGCTCAGGACATCGACCTCGTGCGCCAAAGCGGTTCGCCGGCCCCTAGGGTTAGTGACTGCGCAGTCGCAACTTGGTGCATGAAATGTCTGCATGAACCGCTTTGGTGCCTTTTTCAGCCTTGGGTCTGCCTCTTCATGGAAAATCTGCAAAGCGCTGTGGATACGCTCGTTCATAGTTCCAACACGTTGTTCATTCTGATCGGTGCGGTCATGGTGCTGGCCATGCACGCCGGTTTCGCCTTTCTGGAGGTCGGAACGGTTCGCCAGAAGAATCAAGTCAACGCTCTGTCGAAGATTCTCAGCGACTTTGCGGTGTCGACACTGGCCTATTTCTTTATAGGCTATTGGATTTCCTACGGGGTGACGTTTCTGCAACCGGCGGCGGTGCTCAGTGCCGATCATGGTTACGGGCTGGTGAAGTTTTTCTTCCTGCTGACCTTCGCGGCGGCGATCCCGGCGATCATTTCCGGCGGCATCGCCGAGCGGGCACGGTTCGTTCCGCAGCTGTGCGCAACGGCATTGATCGTGGCGTTCATCTATCCGTTTTTCGAGGGGATGATCTGGAACGGCAACTATGGTCTGCAAGCCTGGCTGGCCGCGCGATTTGGCGCCTCCTTCCATGATTTCGCCGGCTCCGTGGTGGTTCACGCCATGGGTGGCTGGCTGGCGCTGGCGGCGGTGCTGTTGCTGGGGCCACGCAACGGCCGCTATCGCGATGGCCGGCTGGTGGCATTCGCACCGTCGAGCATTCCGTTTCTGGCGCTGGGCTCGTGGATCCTGATCGTTGGCTGGTTCGGCTTCAACGTGATGAGCGCGCAAACCCTGCAGGGCGTCAGTGGCCTGGTGGCGGTCAACTCGTTGATGGCGATGGTGGGCGGTACCGTGGCGGCGTTGATCGTCGGGCGCAATGACCCGGGCTTTCTGCACAACGGTCCGTTGGCCGGTCTGGTGGCGGTGTGTGCCGGCTCCGACCTGATGCACCCGGTGGGCGCGCTGGTGACCGGTGCGATTGCGGGCGCCCTGTTTGTCTGGTGCTTCACGGCGGCGCAGGTCAAATGGCGGATCGACGACGTGCTGGGAGTCTGGCCGCTGCACGGCTTGTGTGGCGTGTGGGGCGGCATCGCCTGCGGGATCTTCGGCTCGACCGCGTTGGGCGGGCTCGGTGGTGTCAGCCTGATCAGCCAGTTGATCGGTACGGCGTTGGGCGTTGTGGTAGCCCTGGCTGGCGGATTTGCCGTCTACGGTTCGATCAAGGCCCTGCATGGCCTGCGCCTGAGTCAGGAACAGGAGTATTACGGCGCGGACCTGTCGCTGCACAAGATCGGCGCGGTGAGCCAGGACTAAGTCTCTTCATCTTCGGCACCTGGGTAGAAACCATGCAGCAGGCGATAGCGGTCGATGCGCACCCGATCGACTTTCTCCTGCACCTGGTGTGCCGGCAGACCGAGCAGAATCAAGGCATGGGACGCGAGCATCAGGCTTGACTCCAACAACTCCGGCACAACTTCGCTGGCGCCGGCGGCTTTCAGTTCGGCCCACTGGCTGTCGTCGCGGGTGCGCACCAGAATCGGCACTTTCGGATTGAGTCGCCGGGCTTCCTTGAGCACCCGCAGCGCCACATCGCTTTTATCCACGGCAATCACCAGCAGCCTTGCACGCAGCAAACCGACCGCAGTCAGGAGGTCGGCGCGTGCAGAGTCGCCGTAATGCACGTCGCGTTCGACGGTGGCTGCCTCCTGAATGCGTACGGGGTCGTTGTCCAGGGCGATGTAAGGTTGCCCGGCATTGCGCATGAAACGTCCGATCGACTGACCGACACGCCCGTAGCCGCAGATCACCACATGCTGATCCAGGCCGGCGTTGAGGGCGCTGATTTCCTCGATCTGCGCTTCCTGATTGGGTTTGCGGTGCAGGGCGGCGGCGATGCGGGGCGCAGCGCGCAACATCAGCGGAGTCAGAAGCATCGAGCAGAACGTCGCAGCGAGGAGCAGGGCGCCGAGATCGGCGGGCATCAACCGGTTCTGCTGCATCTGCGCCATCAGGGCGAAACAGAATTCGCCACCCTGAGCCAGGGCCAGGCCGCTGCGCCAGGCGGTTTCATTGTCGCTGCCGCGCCATTTCACCAGCAGCGCCACCACTGACCCCTTGATCACCAGCAAACCCAGGGTCATCGCAATAATCAGCACGCTGTGGCTGGCGAACAATTGCAGGTCGATCAGCATGCCGATGCTGACGAAGAACAGGCCGAGCAGGATGTCGCGGAACGGCCGGATATCGGCCTCGATCTGATGCCGATAATGGCTTTCCCCCAGCAGCATGCCCGCCAGGAACGCGCCGAGGGCAGGGGACAGGCCAAGTAGGTGAGTCAGCCATGCCGTGAGCAACACGATCACCAGCGCCAACAGTACGAACAGTTCGGCCGAGCGCGAAGCCGCCACCTCCTGAAAAAGGCGTGGCAACAGCCAGCGACTGGCCAGCAGCAAGCCGATGAACAGCACGACCGTTTTGAGCAGCGTCAGTGGCAATGCCCAATACCAGGCCTGATCGCTGCTGCCGGCGAAGACGGGTACCAGCGTCAGCAACAACACGGCCACCACATCCTGAAACAACAAAACCCCGACCGCGTTCTGGCCATGGCTGCTGAAGATTTCGCCGAGGCTGCCCAGTTCCTTGGTGACGATCGCCGTGGATGAAAGCGAAAGACCCGCGCCGAGCAGCAGCGCCGGGGTAAGGGGCATGCCCAGCAGCATCAGCACACTTCCCAGCAGCGCTGTGCTGACGAGCACCTGTTGGCTGCCCAGACGAAAAACCACCTGGCGCAGGGCAATCATTTTCGACAGGGAGAATTCCAGCCCCAGGGAAAACAGCAGAAACACCACGCCCAGTTCGGCAAGGTCCGGCAGGTGCTCGCTCTCGTTGATCCAGTCGAACGCCTTCGGCCCGACCATCAGCCCGACGCACAGATAGCCCAGCACCGGTGGCAGGCGCAGGCGGCGAAACAGGGCAATCATCACCAGGGACGAGGCAAGAATGATCAACAGATTGGCAAACACAAAACACTCCGGCGGCAGGCTCAGGCTCTTCAAGCGTAGAGGCAAAAAACACCGGAGCATGCTGTAAAACACATTTGTGCGGGCTGATTTGAGTCAGGGTTTTGCGAGGACAGATCCGCTCGATGGTTTGAGGGTTCTGGTGGGTCGACGGGTTCACAGGTCAGGCCTAAAATGGCCAATCAAATTTTGGGATTGAACGCGCATGCTTCCTGAATGCCAGTTGTTCGGCACCCTGGGGTGCCATCTGTGTGAAGTCGCTGAAGCCGAGCTGATGCCGTTTGTCGAGCATGGCCTGCTGGTGGAACTGGTGGACATTGCCGACGACGAGTCCTGGTTCGAGGCCTACAGCCTGCGGATTCCTGTGCTGCGCCGGACCGATACCGGGGCCGAGTTGGGGTGGCCGTTCAGTGCCGATCAGGTTGTGGCATTTCTGCGTTAGCTTTTTCCCTCGACGTTGTTCCGCCCCGGCCATTCATCGCGACGGTCATCGATCCTTGGCACTCTTGAGCTTATTCGGTTACTGTATGTGCATACAGTAAATGAGTGGGCTCGCCGTGCTGTGTCCTTCCGGGGCAACGGGCATGGCAGCCAGGACGTCTGAGGGATGAATCGTGGTCAATGTCGAACAGTTGAAAAGCAGCGTGAACCGGATGTCGGTTGATGTGGTGCACGACGCCGTCCGCGAATTGCGTCTGGACGGTCTGGTCACGGAGGGCAAGACGCCTTTCAACAAGCTGCATTTCAATACCTGTTTTGCCGAGATTGAGGCGTTGTTCCAGCGCGCCGGCTATCACAAGCAACTGGATGTGGTGGGTTATCAGGGATTGTTGTACGCCTTGTACGACCCGGGTCGCTGGGAGGCTGTCGATGTACTGCGCTGGCTGAAGGAGTTCACCGAGGCGGCGGCCCTCAAATCGATCCCCGCCTGATTCTGCGCTAGGTCTGCTGCGTCCGGTGTTGGATAATGCCGCTCTGCTTTGAGGGTTCGAGTTCTCCGTATGTCCAGCACACCAACATTTTCCGCCGCACAGAATCAGGCCAGCACGCTTTACCTGCCCCCGGGCGACTGGCGGACGGTGTTCGATTGTCTGTGTGATCACTTCAGTGCCATCGGACGCGATCAGTGGCTGGACCGGATTGCCCGAGGCCGGGTACTGGATGGCGAAGGCCAGCCGATTGCGCTGGACCTGCCGTACAAGGAAGGCCTGCGCATCCATTACTTTCGCGAAGTGCCGGATGAAAAACCGATTCCGGTGGTCGAGTCGATTCTCTACGCGGACGATCATCTGGTCGTCGCAGACAAACCCCATTTCCTGCCGGTGACGCCAGCGGGGGAATACGTGGAACAAACTTTGCTGCGCCGGCTGATTCGTCGACTGGACAACCCGCATCTGGTGCCGTTGCACCGAATTGACCGGCACACCGCCGGGTTGGTGATTTTTTCGGCCAATCCGCAGACACGTTCGGCGTATCAGTCATTGTTCCCGACACGGCAAATAGAGAAACGCTACGAAGCGATCGCCGCAGCATTGCCGGGGCTGGATTTTCCGTTGGTACACAAAAGCCGTATGGTCGATGGCGAGCCTTTTTTCCGCATGCAGGAAGGTCCCGGTGTCAGCAACACCGAAACGGCAGTGGAAGTGCGGGAAAGAAACGGAGACCTCTGGCGTTACGGCCTGTATCCGGTGACCGGCAAGAAACACCAGTTGCGGGTGCACATGACGGCATTGGGCGCGAGCATCTGCAACGATCCGTTCTATCCCGAGGTGTTGAAGGACGTCGAAGACGATTACACCAAACCGCTCAAGCTGCTGGCGCAGGGGTTGCGGTTCATCGATCCGGTTACGGGGCAGGTGCGTGATTTTGAAAGCCGGATAACGCTGGACTGGTGAGCAATAGTGCAAGCCGTCTTTCTGACGCCCACGAAAAAGCCCGCATCTTGCGGGCTTTTCTGTATCTGGCGTCGCTTACAGTTCTTTAACGGTGCGAACCTGATCTTTGTTGATGCGAGTCTGCTTGCCGTCCAGTTGTTCGAATTCGTAGAAGCCCGAATCCTTGTCGTATTTAGGCGAGTCGACGGCCTGGATTTCGCGACCGTCATTCAAGGTGATCACCGTTGGCGAAGCGCAACCGGCGAGGGTGGCCAGGCCCAGTGCGAGCATGAAAGTGGCGAGAGTCCGTTGAGTCATGTGTTTGTCTCCGAAGGGAATTCTTTTGGTTACTGAGCTGTAGACGTATGCAAGGCGTGAGAGTTCCTTGAATGCGGTCAGTCTGACACAGTGTTATGAGAGCTTAACAGTTCCGGGGTATTGAGATTGGCCAGCCGTGGGTCGTTGTCCGGGCAAATCAGTGCTTGGGCGCCAAGGCTGCGCATGAGCCGGCCAGGGCTGCGTTCTCCTTCGTGCCAGGCCTCTTCGAATACGGGCAGAAGCGCCACGGGAATCACGCAAAGCAGCGGTTCCCAGTGCTCGTCGTGACGCAGCATCAACGGGTTTTCAGGGTGCAGGCTGGCGGTCTCGCGCATGCTCTGTAACAGGGGAAGATCGATTCGCGGTACGTCGCACGGCAACACCAGCAGATGGGAATGGCGAGCGGCTCGCAAACCGGCACGGATGCCGGCCAATGGTCCGGGAAAGTCTTCTTCGTCGTCCGTCACCAATTGATCGGCGAAGGGCGCATAGCGTTCGCGATTGCGGTTGCAGGAAATGATCAGATCGTCGGTCAGCGGACGAACCTTGCGCTGCAAATGAGCGATCAGTGGTTCCCCGTGCCATTCAATCAGCCCCTTGTCCTGGCCACCCATGCGTTGACCGCGCCCACCGGCCAGCAGCAGGACGGAGCAGGGGGACAGTTGCGTATTCGAGGTCATGGCAGCTCTCCGCAGGTTCGGCGAAAAAATGGGGCGCTGTGATATAACACCGGGCTGTTTCTCCTACAACTGGATGAGCCTATGAAAGCCAAGGCTGATGTACCTTTTGCACCGCTCAATATCGCGGTATTGACGGTCAGCGACACCCGCACGCTGGAAACCGATACCTCCGGCCAGGTCTTCGTCGACCGTTTGACCGCAGCCGGTCACAACCTGGCGGAGCGGGTATTGCTCAAAGATGACCTGTACAAAATCCGCGCGCAAGTTGCCCACTGGATTGCCGAAGATGTCGTGCAAGTGGTGTTGATCACCGGGGGCACAGGCTTTACCGGTCGCGACAGCACACCCGAAGCCGTTACGTGCCTGCTCGACAAGCAGGTGGATGGTTTTGGTGAACTGTTCCGTCAGATTTCGGTGGCCGATATCGGCACTTCCACTGTGCAATCCCGTGCACTGGCTGGACTGGCCAACGGTACGCTGGTTTGCTGTCTGCCGGGTTCGACCAACGCAGTGCGCACCGGTTGGGATGGCATCCTGGCCGAGCAGCTGGATTCGCGGCATCGCCCGTGCAATTTTGTTCCTCACCTGAAACAGGCGGCTCCTTGTGAATCCCGCGGGTAAGCCTGGCAAGACCGGCAGCCTGATGCCGGTCGAGGTGGCCTTGGCGCGTCTGCTGGAAATGGCTGACGCCTCGCGCATTGTCGAGTCCGAGTATCTGCCATTGGCACAGCTTGAGGGGCGGGTTTTGGCGCGGGATCTGGTTTCAACACTGGACCTGCCTCCATGGCCCAACAGTGCCATGGATGGGTATGCCTTGAATCTGGCTGACTGGACCGGTGAGCCGATGCCGGTCAGTCAGAAGGTTTTTGCCGGCCAGGCGCCGGAACCTCTGGAACCGGGAACCTGCGCGCGTATCTTCACGGGCGCCCCCGTTCCGCCGGGCGCCGATTGCGTCGAGATGCAGGAAAACGCCTTGATAGAGGCCGACGAACGAGTGCGGTTCACTGAGCCCATGGTGTCTGGGCAGAACATCCGCCCCCAGGGCCAGGAAACCACGGTGGGCGAATTGATTCTGTCCGCGGGAACCCGGCTCGGTTCGATCGAGCTGGGGTTGGCTGCGTCATTGGGCTGCGCCGGCCTTGATGTGATCCGCAAGCCCCGTGTGGCAGTGCTGTCCACCGGCGATGAGCTGGTTGAGCCAGGAACGGCACTGGGGCCGGGACAGATTTACAACAGTAATCGGGTGGTGCTGTGCAGCTGGTTGCAACGTTTGGGCTGTGAGGTGCTGGATGCCGGGATTCTTCCGGATGACTTGTCCGCCACCCGAGCGCGTCTTGGGGAGCTCGAAGAGGCCGACTTGATACTGTCGACCGGAGGCGTATCGGTTGGGGAAGCGGATTTCCTCGGCGTCGCGCTGAGGGAAGAAGGTGAGCTGACGCTGTGGAAGCTGGCGATCAAGCCCGGGAAGCCTTTGACTGTCGGCCATTTTCGGGGTGTTCCGGTCATCGGTCTGCCTGGCAACCCCGCGTCGACCCTGGTGACTTTTGCCTTGCTGACCAAGCCTTATCTGCTGCGTCGTCAGGGTGTGCAGGATGTAGAGCCTCTCAAGTTTCCAGTCCCGGCTGGATTCGTCTGGCCCCAGGCGGGTAATCGACGTGAATTCCTGCGGGGGCGTCTGGAGCAGGGGCAGGCAACTATCTACCGAAACCAGAGTTCAGGCGTTCTGCGTAGCGCTGCCTGGGCTGATGGATTGGTAGAGGTGCAGGAGGGGCGCACCCTGGCCCCGGGAGACATGGTGCCCTTCATTCCCCTGAGTGACCTTCTCGGCTGATGCGTCGAAATGCAGGCTTGTTGAGGGCCTGCATTTCAGTTCGTCAGCGACTGATCAGTGCAACTAACTGGTCAAAGCGACTATTGGCAACCCAGCCCAACAATCCAAGGACCACAGCTGTGGCACCTGCGGAGTAGGAGAGACGGTGTTTGATGGCTTTGACGTCTCCTTTTACTTCGTCCATGTCACGGCGGATGTACTTGATGTGGGTTTCCAGCTCAGTGACACGAGGGTCCATGATTTTTTCTCCAGTGTTTTTGGCGCTGCTCTTGAGTTCGGGTTTATGGCAGGCGCGACTGCCGGAGAGGGGGGCAACCGGACTTGCTGTCATTCTTGCTTCATGACCGTGCATGGGAAATTCCGCCTGCTGCCATGAGTTTCTGCTGGCAGAAACGGCTGCTCGAATGATCTAGCGTCCGGGTGATGTTTTGACTCATTACCTGCACATCCTTGTGTTATCGGGTTAAAGATTGCTGCCTCAGACCCACAGTGTACGAATGGTCTGGATGGGTCAATTGAGCCGATTCCTTACATTCCGTACGAAAAAATACCGCCTTGTAGGACGAATGAGCCGCGTCGCTGGAAATACTTGGGATTGCGGTGGCTCTTTTGCGTGCCGTGGAGGTCAAGATGTCCCGAACTGATTTAATAACGGGAGTGGCCAATATGGATGAGCGCAGGGCATTGTTGATTCTGCATGGCAAGCAGGCACTCAACGAAGCGGTTCGCGCCGCTGTTGAACGCAAGCGCGGACAGGGCTGGGAGTTGGCAGTGCGCCTGACGTGGGAAGCCGGCGATGCACAGCGCCTGGTGGAAGAATCGCTGGCTGCCGGATATGGGACAATCATTGCTGGCGGTGGCGATGGCACCTTGCGCGATATCGCCGAGGCCCTGGCGGCTCACCCGGGAGAGGCCAGTCTGGTGCTGCTGCCACTGGGAACCGCCAACGATTTTTCCCGCGCGGCCGGTGTTCCTCTGGAACCGGATGAGGCCCTCGATTTGCTTGACGCGCCAGCCTGTGACATCGATCTGGGGGAGGTGGGCGGGCAGATATTCCTGAATATGGCCACGGGCGGGTTTGGCAGTCAGGTCACCGCCAATACCTCGGAAGATCTGAAAAAGGTGCTGGGCGGCGCGGCCTATCTGTTTACGGGCCTGTCGCGATTCAGTGAGTTGCACGCCGCCTATGGCGAATTGCAGGGGCCGGATTTTCACTGGAGCGGTGAACTGCTCGCGCTGGGGATCGGTAATGGTCGCCAGGCGGGCGGAGGACATGTGTTGTGTCCGGAGGCACTGGTGGATGACGGCCTGCTGGATATCAGTATCCTGCCGGCACCACAGGAGCTGGTCGGCACGCTGAAAAACCTGCTCAGCGACGGATTCGGTCTCGACAACATGTTTGTCCGCACACGTCTGCCGTGGGTCGAAATCAAGGTCGCCGAAGGACTCTGCATCAACCTTGATGGCGAGCCGCTGGAAGGAGACAGTCTGCGGTTTGCGGCGCGTCCGGCGGCATTGCGTGTGCATTTGCCGGAGAACTCGCCGCTGTTGGGCAGGACGAGGCGGGTCAGTCGTCCAGACTGATGATCTGCTCCCGTACGGCAAACAGTACGAGCCCCGCCACATCGTAGATCTGCAGGCGTTTCATGATCTGCGAGCGGTGGGTTTCCACAGTCTTGATGCTCAGGCCCAAACCATTGGCGATCTCACGGGTGGACTTGCCGCGAACGATCAGGCGCAGGATTTCCAGTTGGCGCGCTGTCAGGTTGTGTGAGTCGGCGACTTCCGGTTGCAACTTCTGATTGCGTGTCAGGGCCTGGTTGATCACCGTGTGGGCAATGGCCGGGCTCAGGTAGCGTTCGTTGTTGCGCAGGGCTTCCAGTGCGTGTTCGAGCTCAGTGGCCGTGGTGTCCTTGAGCAGATAGCCATGAGCCCCGGATTCCAGTGCCTGCATGATCAGCGCAGGGTCGGTGTGCATCGACAGAATCAGCACTTTGCTGTGCGGACGAACCCGTCTGAGCCGCTGCAACGCCTCCAGGCCGCCGGTTTCTCTCATGGAAATGTCCAGCAAGACGATATCGGGGTTCAGTTGCTCGACCATCTCGAGCAATTGCGAGCCGTCATTGGCCTCGCCGATTACCGCGTAACCGGGAATATCCAGCACCAGAGCGCGCACGCCGGCTCTGATCAGCGAGTGGTCATCCACCAGAAGTAAGTTACAAGTCAACGCATAACCTTATTCGTACTGGCCCGCTCGAGTGCACGGGGCGCCCAGGGGAATAGTGCTTCGATTTGAGTGCCTTTGCCCGGTTCGCTCGTCACGCTCAGGCTGCCGCCCAGTTGCTCGATCCGTTCGGCCATCCCGGCCATGCCTCGTTGTCCTTCACGACCGGGATTGGCGGCCGGGGCAAACCCCAGACCGTCGTCGCTGATCAGCAGGGTCAAGCCTTGGGGAAGGCGTTGCACGCGGATCAGCAGATTCTTGGCCTGCGCATGTCGCAGGATGTTGGTCACGGCTTCCTGGGTGATGCGGAAGGCGGCGACAGCCATTTCTTCGGGGATGCCGTTCAAGCGCTGCTGACAGTCCAGGCTCCAGTGAACCGATGTATTGGCCAGTGTCTTGAGCAAATGCGCGCGCAGACTGGCTTCCAGCCCGAGGCTGGTCAGTTGCCGTGGGTTGAGAATGGCCGAAACGTCGCGGACTTTATTGAGGGTTTCATCAAGGGTGTCGCAGAGTGCCGAACATTGTTCTTGAAGGTCATCGGGCAGACGCCGTTTGAGCCATTCGCTCTGCAACTTGGCGGCGGTCAGCAACTGGCCGATATCGTCGTGCAGTTCGCGGCTGAGGCGATGGCGTTCGTTTTCCTGGACTTCGAGTAAACGATCGGCCAGCTCCTGTGGCTGGAACTTGATCGACTTGCGCGACAGGCGATGCTGGGTAAAGACGCAAGCGGCGGCTGCCAAATTGAGCAACAGCAGGCCAAACGACAACGGTGCGGACAGGCAATAAGTCAGCAGACTGCCCAAAGCTGCACCAATGCAAAGCGAGAGCGTGAACCTGCGCGCGTTTTCTCGGGTGGGTGGCCATGTGGCGATTGACTTGAGGCTGGCGTACATAGCGGATGGAGCCAATGGATGTTCGCTGCGGGTAGACCGGTCAGAGTGGCTGGCGGTCTCTGTCTGAAAATCTGTGATTCAGGTTGTTGGTTTCAAAACGGTTCAGTGATCGATAATTGACTGCCAACTTTGGAGCAGACCGATCATTGAAGTCACTGTGCCATTAAGTGAAAGCAACTAACGCGCGGCATAATACCACTTAACATACCGTTGGTCGCGTTCGCCCTATATGTCCAAAGAGTCAGGAAATACGCCATGTTGGACGCGAGTTCCATAATGGAAAAAGTTGATTTATTGGAGTCGATAATTATCGATGACACCTGAAGTCTTCAATTCTTATACACGGGTAAACCCTGACTTCAACGGTAGGCAGTCTGGATGTTGAAGCGTAATTATTTATTTGGAGACGTCGCTGGCAGGCATGAGTTATTCAATTGCGACATTCGATGGCTCGAACTAAACGGCTGCAACGGGTTCGGGGTGTACTCGATTACGCTTGTCGCTCCGAGTAAGACACGAGGGACAAGGGTTTGGTACTGAGCGGCGGTTGAAACTGGCTCTGTCCGACCTGGAAGGCGAACGCTTCGATGAGGGACGTCTGCTCGCTTTCGTCCAGGCTTAGCTGGCCGGTGCTCTGGTCGACCAGTTCAAGTTGCCAGGCCATCAGAGTGAAGCAATCTTTCAGGGCGTCGAGAGCCTGGGCATGCAGGTCGACATGATCTTGCGTCTGAGTGAGCAAACCGTGCAGGTGCCGGCAGAACTCGGAGACTGCCACCAGTGCCAGGGCATCGGCCTTGTTCGCCAGTTTGAGCAGTGTGCTGAGCATGCAATCGATTGCGTCCTTGTCATTGCTGATCAGCTGCAAGTGACTCAGGCACTCTTCGGACTTGGCCAGGAGCGTTTCAGCCTCGACAAGAAATTCGGGGAACCGCTGCGCCCACTCTTTACGGTCGTTCGGCATGCTTATCTCCACAACGTCATGTCTGATGAGCGAATGTCGTCTGTGTCGACGATCATGAACCGTCGTGAGATCGCGCCCTGCGGTGCCGAGGCTTTTGACAGGGGTTTCGAGAGGGTGAGTTTCCACTGACCTGCGATCGCACACAAAAGCCTGACTCCGTTCATGCAATGAGAATGGCGTCACATTAATGGCTATTGGATATTGCGAACATCAGGTTGGGCCTGATTGTTACTAGGGGAATCCCTTAGGCACGGGAACCTGCCGCGCAAACCGTGGTCGCGCCGCAGAGAATGTAGCAGATGAAATCACGGGGCCAGTAAAGCATGATGTTAATGTGACATCAATGCTTTCTCATGGCATTTTGTAGGTGATTTGTATGGGGATCAAGATTGGCCGGAATCCGCCGATAACCCCCTTTAATGAATTCACCAGTACAAGCCCCAGGAGTCATTTGATGGCCGGCATTCTCGATACGGTAGACCAACGCACGCAACTGGTGGGTGAGAATCGCCTGGAAATTCTCATGTTTCGACTGGCCGGGCGCCAATTGTTCGCGATCAACGTGTTCAAGGTCCAGGAAGTCCTGCAGCTGCCGAAGCTGACCCTGATGCCTCAGCGCCACCCGTTTGTCTGTGGTGTGGTCAACCTGCGCGGCCAGACCCTGCCGGTGATCGACCTGTCCCAGGCAATCGGCATGCGCCCACTGGTGCCGGGCCCCAACAGCACGATTATCGTCACCGAGTACAACCGTTCGGTGCAGGCCTTCCTCGTCGGAGGCGTAGATCGCATCGTCAACATGAACTGGGAAGCCATCCTGCCGCCGCCGACCAGTGCCGGCCGCCAGCACTACCTGACCGCCATCAGCAAGGTCGACGATCAACTGGTGGAAATCATCGACGTCGAGAAAGTCCTCGCCGAAATCGTTCCGTACAACGCCAAGGTTTCCCGCGACAAACTGGAAGATCCGGTCCTGGAACGTGCCCGCGGCCGTGAAGTGCTGCTGGTGGATGACTCCAATGTGGCGCTGTCGCAATTGCGCGACACCCTCGGTCAGTTGGGCGTGAAGATGCACATCGCCAGCGACGGTCTGAAAGCCCTGAACATGCTCAAGGCCTGGGCCGACACCGGGGTCAACATGACCGACAAGTTGTTGATGATCTTCACCGACGCGGAAATGCCGGAAATGGACGGCTATCGCCTGACCACCGAAATCCGCAACGACCCGCGTCTGCGTGGCCTGTACGTGGTGTTGCACACCTCGCTGTCCGGCAGCTTCAACGACTCGATGGTGAAGAAGGTCGGCTGCGACAACTTCCTCTCCAAGTTCCAGCCGGACAAACTGGTCGATGTGGTGCGCCAGCGTCTGATGCTCGACGAAGTGCCGGCCTGATCAGCTTGTCGAGGCTGACCCGGCGTCAGCCTTTGATTCGGCGACAAAGCTCGTATAGGGTGGCGTTTTTCACCCACCAGGGAGCTGGCCATGCTGCGTCTGAGCGCGCTTTATCGTTACCCGCTGAAATCCGGCAAAGGCGAGGTCCTGCAAGGGATCGGCCTGGACAAACTGGGGCTTGAGGGCGACCGACGCTGGATGCTGGTGGACGAGGCCAGCGGGCGCTTCCTGACTCAGCGTGCCGAAGCGAAGATGAGCCAGTTGTCCGCGCTGTGGAATGCCGACGGTGGCCTGACCCTCGATGCGCCGGGGCATTCGGCGATCGATATCGCCTTGCCCGGCAACGAAGCCGAGCTGCGCGGCGTGACCATCTGGCGCGACACTTTGCGTGTACCTGATGCCGGTGAAGAAGCGGCCCGCTGGGTCAGCGAATTCATCGGCAAGCCGACCCGACTGGTGCAAGTGCCGCTGGATCGCGCCCGCACGACCCAGGCCGGGTACGGCAACGATGACGATCAGGTGGCCTTTGCCGACGGTTTCCCGCTGCTGCTGATTGGTGAGGCATCGCTGCAACATCTGTCGCAGGAAGTCGGGCGTCCGCTGGAAATGCTGCGGTTCCGGCCGAATCTGGTGATCGAGGGCAGCGAGGCGTATGCCGAGGATGGCTGGAAGCGCATCCGCATTGGCGATGTCGAGTTTCGCGTGGTCAAGTCGTGTTCGCGCTGCATCCTCACCACAATCGACCCGAAAACCGGTGAGCGCAGCACCGACCGCGAGCCACTGGCGACCCTGCAGAAGACCCGCGCCCAGGCCGACGGTGCAATGTTCGGTCAGAACCTGGTCAACGACAGCAACGGTCGACTCGAAGTCGGCATGCCGGTGGAAATCCTCGAATAACCCACCCCGAAACGAAAAATGCCCGTGTCCAAGGACACGGGCATTTTTTATTGCCGCAGAAAAGCTTGGTTTCAGCCGCGGTATTCGCACAGGTAAGCGGTGTCGACGGCCACTTTCAGCTGGAACTTGCTGTTGGCCGGCACGTTGAACTGGCTGCCGGCGGCGAAGGTTTCCCAGTCGCTGCTGTCTGGCAGCTTGACGGTCAGTGCGCCCGAAACCACGTGCATGATTTCACGCTGGCTGGTGCCGAATTCGTATTCGCCCGGGGCCATGACGCCGATGGTCGCAGGGCCTTCGGCAGTGCCAAAAGCGATCGACTTGACGGTGCCGTCGAAGTACTCGTTGACTTTAAACATGGGCGATTCCTCTCGAAAAGGGCTTAAAAAGGGTCAAAAAGGTCGGCCAGTATGCACAAGGCTCAAGGCGCCGTCACCTGCGCTAGAGCGGCAGCACCAGCGGCAATAATCGGGCGGTATTGCGCGCATCTTCCAGCGCCCGGTGCTGCTGACCGGTGAACTGCATGCCCGCCAGTTGCAGGGCGCCATTGAGTCCCAGGGGCCGTTCGAGGCGTCGGGCCTTGGCAAAGCGCTGTTTGAGGTTCATGTGCGGCACACGGCTCAGCGCGCTGTCGAGTTGCAGGCGCTGCCATTCCTGAAGCAATTGCTTGCGGTCGTAATCACCCCAGCTGGCCCAGCCTTCAAGGCGAGCCTGATGCTGAGCGAGCCAGCGCTCGAACGCCGGCCAGACATCGCTCAGCGGTTGCGCGGCGTCGATGTTGGCCTGGGTGATGTGTGTGAGTTCACGACAGAACGGCGTCAGCAGTGGCCGACGCGTCGGTTTGACGAAACGTTGAAAGTGATCCTGCTCGCGACCGGTTCGATCCACCAGGGTGGCACCGATTTCGATGATCTCCATTTCCGTAACCGGCCAGCCACCTTCATCGGTGGTGGCTTCCAGATCAATGACCAGCCAATGGGGCATCGCAGGGTTCCTGATTTCCGCGTCCTGATAGTCAGAGCGTAGTCAAACCTTGCGGATGCGTTTGACCACTCACTCAACCTGTAACAGAACCTGACGATTTTTGACCTGATCGCCGACCTTGACCTGCACCCGCTTGAGCACGCCATCGATGCCGGCCTTGAGCGGGTGCTCCATTTTCATCGCCTCCAGCACCACCAGCAGCTGGCCTTTACTGACCGGGCTGCCTTCGCTGACAAGCACGTCGATGATTGCGCCATCCATCGGGGCTTTCAAGGTGCCGGTGCTGACGCTGGTCTGACTGTCGATCACGGCGTGAGTTCGATTCACCAGACGCAGGCTGCCGGGGCGAGTGAACAGCCAGAGCTGGTCGTCGTGCAGGCGATAGGCGTGGCGCTGGCGCAGACCTTCGATGTCCAGGGAAATCGAGCGTTCGCCGTGTTCGATGAGCTTCAGTTCGAAGGCGCGTTCAGCGACCTGTACCCGAACGATGCCATCCGGGGCGGCCAGTAATTGCACGCTCCATTCCTGATCTTCAAGACCCAGGCGATAGTGCAGAGGCGCGCCGGCATTGTTGCGCCAACCGGCCAACGGTGCGCGATGCGAACCCGCGGCAGATTGATAGAACAGCAACGCCGCTATCGCGAGTTCTTCCGCACTCGGTGCATGGGGATGCAGGCATGGATGGTCGGCGAAGTGTTGCGGGATAAACCCGGTGCTGAATTCGCCGCTGATGAACTGCGGATGCTGCAACAGACTGGCCAGCAGCCGCTGATTGCTCTGCACACCCAGCAACACGCTGTCCTGCACCGCGCACAACAGTTTTCGCCGGGCCTCTTCACGGGTTGCACCGTGGGCGATCAGTTTGCCGAGCATCGGGTCGTAGAACGGTGAGATCGACTGACCGTCGATCAGCCCGTGATCAACCCGCGCTCCCCGATCCAGTGCCGGTTCCCAGGCTTCGATACGCCCGGTCTGCGGCAGGAATCCCTGGGCCGGATCCTCGGCATAGAGTCGCACTTCCATGGCGTGGCCATCGAGTTTCACCTGCGCTTGGGTCAACGGCAGCGGCTGACCCTCGGCAACCAATAGCTGCCAGGCCACCAGATCCAGGCCGGTAATCAACTCAGTCACCGGGTGTTCGACCTGCAGCCGGGTGTTCATCTCCAGAAAGAAGAACTGGCCGCGGGCATCGAGCAGAAACTCCACGGTGCCAGCGCCCACATAGTTCACTGCACGCCCGGCCTTGAGCGCCGCTTCGCCCATCGCCTGACGCAGTTCTTCGGTCATCACCGGGCAAGGCGCTTCCTCGATCACCTTCTGGTGGCGACGCTGGATCGAGCAGTCCCGTTCGCCGAGGTAGATCAGGTTGCCGTGCCGGTCGCCGAACAACTGCACTTCGACGTGACGCGGTTCGATCAGGGCCTGTTCGAGGATCAGTTCGTCGCTGCCGAATCCGTTCAAGGCTTCGGAGCGGGCGGTACGCAATTGCGCCGCCAATTCAGATGCATGATGCACCAGCCGCATGCCACGTCCGCCACCGCCGGCGCTGGCCTTGATCATCAGCGGATAGCCGATGCGCTCGGCTTCCCGTGTCAGGGTCGCGTCGTCCTGCTCGGCGCCTTGATAGCCGGCGATGCACGGCACCCCGGCAGCCAGCATGGCAATTTTCGACTGGCGTTTGCTGCCCATCAGTTCGATGGCTTCGACGCTGGGGCCGATGAAAGTCAGGCCGGCCTGTTCGCAGGCCCGGGCGAACCCGGCGTTTTCCGAAAGGAAGCCATAACCGGGATGGATCGCGTCGGCACCGCTGCGCCGTGCGGCGTCGAGGATGGCCGGGATGTTCAGGTAGGACTGCTGCACCGATGCGGGGCCGATGTTCACAGCCTCATCCGCCATTTGGACATGCAGCGCATCGGCGTCGGCGTCACTGAACACCGCGACGGTGCGATAGCCGAGGGCCTGGGCGGTGCGCTGTATGCGGCAGGCAATTTCACCGCGGTTGGCGATCAGGATTTTATGGATGGCGGGCATGGTGGTTTTTCCTGAATGTTGGCGGTGGATTGAAGGGCCTCATCGCGGGCAAGCCCGCTCCCACAGGGTCAGGTGCTCCATCCGGGTTTGCGCTTTTGCACGAACGCCATCGTGCCTTCGATGCCCTCGGCACCGGTCACCGCTTCGCTGAACCATTGCGCCGCTTCATCGAGCAGTTCGCTCGATGGCTGGCCGGCACTGGCCAGCAGCAATTTTTTCGTTACGGCATTCGCTTCCGGTGCGCAACACAAGACGTGATCGAGCACTTCATCCAGACGTTCGGCGAGTGCCTGCGGATCCTGTTCGACAAAGTGCACCAGCCCCAGCCGTCGGGCCTGATGCCCATCGAAACGGGCGGCGGTCAGCGCCAGGCGGCGGGCCTCTGTGAGACCAATGCGCTGCACCACAAACGGCGCGATCTGCGCCGGCAACAGGCCGAGGCTGGTTTCCGGCAGACCGAATTGCGCCTGATGATCGGCCATCGCGATATCGCTCACGCACGCCAGCCCGAAACCGCCACCGAGCACCGCGCCCTGCAGTACGGTGATCAACACTTGCGGTGTGTGCTGGGCTTCTTCCAGCAGCGACCCGAAAGCCCGATTCAACTCACGATAGGCATCGCTGCCCTGAGCGCGGGCGTTGGCCATGTCCTTGATGTCGCCACCGGCACAGAAATGCCCGCCGGCACCGCTGAGCACCAGCGCGCGAACATTGCGGTCATCGCGCACGGCGGCCAGCACTGCGCGCAGTTCGGCGACCATTTGCAGGCTCATGGCGTTGCGGCTTTCCGGGCGATTTAGGGTGATGTGCAGCACGCCGTTATGCGGCTCCAGCAACAGCGTCTGGCAAGGGGGCAGGGTGGTCATTTCTTTTTCCCCGGCAGGATGCCCATCAGTTTGCAGATGATCCCCAGCATGATTTCGTCGGCGCCGCCGCCAATCGATACCAGACGCACGTCGCGGTAAGCGCGGGCCACCGGGTTGTCCCACATGAACCCCATGCCGCCCCAGTATTGCAGGCAACTGTCGCTCACCTCACGACCGAGGCGTCCAGCCTTGAGCTTGGCCATCGAGGCCAGTCGGGTGACGTCCTGGCCTTTCACGTACTGCTCGGTGGCCTGATAGACCAGCGCCCGCAGGCATTCGATTTCGGTCTGCAATTCGGCGAGGCGAAAATGGATCACCTGATTGTCGATCAGCGCATTGCCGAAGGTTTTGCGTTCCTTGCAGTACTCGATGGTCCAGTCGACGCAGTATTCCAGGCCCTTGATCATGTTGGCCGCACCGAACAGGCGTTCTTCCTGGAACTGCAGCATCTGCATCATGAACCCTGCGCCCTCATGGCCGATGCGGTTGCGCTGGGGCACGCGCACGTTATCGAAAAACACCTGGGCGGTTTCCGAGCTGCGCATGCCGAGCTTGTCCAGGTGCGAACTGAGGCTGATGCCTGGCGTGTTCATCGGCACCATGATCAGCGACTTGTTGATGTGCGGTTTGTCGTCCGAGGTGTTGGCCAGCAGGCAGATGAAGTCGGCGCTCGGCGAGTTGGTGATCCACATCTTGCTGCCGTTGATTACATAGTCGTCGCCGTCCTTGCGCGCGGTGGTCTTGAGCCCGGCGACATCGGAACCGGCGCCGACTTCCGACACGCCGATGCAACCGACCTGTTCGCCGGTGATCGCCGGGCGCAGGAATTCGTCGCGTAGCTCATCGGAGCCGAAGCGGGCGAGGGCCGGGGTGCACATGTCGGTCTGCACGCCGATCGACATCGGGATGCCGCCGCAGTGGATGGTGCCGAACTCTTCGGCGGCGACGATCGAATAGCTGTAATCCAGGCCCATGCCACCGAACTTTTCCGGTTTGGAAATCCCCAGCAAACCGAGGTCGCCGGCCTTGCGGAAAATCTCGTGGATCGGAAAGCGTCCGGCCTTTTCCCATTCATCGACGTGGGGGTTGATCTCGTGCTCGACGAACTGGCGGACGGTGCGACGCAGGGCTTCGTGTTCCGGGGTGAAGATCATTTTTATTGTTCTCCTTGAGGTCCGAGGCGGTCAGAAGCGGCTGACGCCGAAGCTGTTGGGGGCCAGCGTGCGGATGCCGGCTTCGTGGCAGATGTCCAGCAGGTAGCCGAGCAAGGTGCGGGTATCGCGCGGATCGATCAGCCCGTCGTCCCACAGGTTGGCGCTGCCGTAGAGGGCGGTGGACTGGCTGTCGAGTTTCTGCGCGGTGACCTGTTCCAGCATGTCGAGCATTTTCGGGTCGGGCACCAGGCCGTCCTTCAACTGTTTGGCTTCGGTGACGATGCGCAGCACCTTGCCGGCCTGGGCGCCGCCCATCACCGCCGTGCGGCTGTTGGGCCAGGCGAAGATGAAGCGCGGATCGAGCCCGCGTCCGCACATCGCGTAGTTGCCCGCGCCATAGGAGCCGCCGACCACGATGGTCAGTTTCGGCACTCGTGCATTGGCCACGGCCTGGATCAGTTTCGAGCCGTGCTTGATCACGCCGTGCTGTTCCGATTCGGTGCCGACCATGAACCCGGTGGTGTTGTGGAAAAACAGCAGCGGCGTCTGGCTCTGGTCGCAGAGCTGAATGAACTGCGCCGCCTTGCTCGCGCCGTTGGGCGTGATCGGGCCGTTATTGCCGATGAAGCCGCAGGCGCGCCCCTGAATTTTCAGGTGACCGCAAATGGTCTGCTGATCGAACTCACCCTTGAACTCCATGAAGCGCGATTCGTCAGCGATCCGCGCAATGATTTCGCGCACGTCGTAAGGTTTTTTCGGGTCGTCCGGGATCAGGCCGAGCAGTTCGTCGATGGGGTACAACGGCTCCTTGAATTGCGGCTCGGGCAGCCACGGCAGTTGTTCGTTCCAGTTCAACAAACTGATGATTTCCCGCACCTGACGCACGCCGTCAGCATCGTTTTCTGCCAGGTACTCGGCGGTGCCGGCGACTTGTGCGTGCATCTCGGCGCCGCCCAGTTCTTCGTCGGTGGCCACTTCACCGGTCGCCGCTTTAAGCAGCGGCGGGCCGGCAAGAAACAGCTTGGCCTTGCCGCGCACCACCACCACGTAATCCGACAGCCCTGGCTGATACGCGCCACCGGCGGTAGCCGAGCCATGCACCACAGTAATCTGCGGCAAACCCATGGCCGACATCCGCGCCTGATTGGCAAAGCTGCGTGCGCCTTCGACGAAAATCTCCGCCGCATAATTGAGGTTGGCGCCGCCGCTTTCGGCGAGGGTGATCACCGGCAGTTTGTTTTCCTGGGCGATCTGTTGAAGGCGCAGGGATTTTTTCAGGCCCGACGGGGAAATTGTCCCGCCCTTGATCGCGCTGTTGTTCGCCACGATCAAGGCGCGCACACCGGACACGTAACCGATGCCGGCGATCAGGCCGCCACCGGCCGAGCTGCCGTCCTTGTCGTCGTGCAGTTTGTAGCCGGCCAGGCTCGCCAGTTCGAGGAACGGCGCACCGGGGTCGAGCAGCAGGTTCAGGCGTTCGCGGGGCAGCAATTGTCCGCGCTTGTCGAATTTCGGTTTGGCTTCGGCAGCCTTGTTCAGCAGGTTCTGTTCGAGCTGCTGGACTTGCTCGATGGCGGCGAGCATGGCCGCGCGGTTGCGGGCGAAGGCTTCGCTATGTGGATCGAGCTGGGACTGAATGACCGGCATGGCTTACTCCTTGTCCTTCAAGACGTCCGGCACGTAGGCCCGGTGAAAACCGTTGAAGGATTCGCTGTGGGTCGCCTTGTGCAGCGGCCATGCACGACTGCCCAGACTGGCAGCGCCGTCGATGCGCAACGTGCTACCGCTGATGAACGACGCCGCCGGGCTGAGCAGAAATACAATCGCGGCGCTGACCTCCGATTCGGTGCCGATGCGCTTGAGCGGTACGTGTTCGCGCAGGGTCGGGATCACGGCCTTGAACGCGCCTTCATAGGTGTCCATCCCGCTGGAGGCGATCCAGCCCGGCGCCACCGCATTCACCCGCACCCCGGCGTAACCCCATTCGAAGGCGGCGGTCTTGGTGAAGTTGTCCATGCCCGACCGCGCGGCGCCGGAGTGGCCCATGCCGGGCATGCCGCCCCACATGTCGGCAAGCATGTTGACGATGCTGCCGCCGTGCTTGCTCATCGACTGGTTGAACACTTCCCGGGCCATTAAAAAACCGCCGACCAGATTGGTGCGCAGCACAGTTTCGAAGCCTTTCTGATTGATCGAGGCCAGGGGCGACGGGTACTGACCGCCGGCATTATTGACCAGTCCGTGGATTGGGCCGTGTTCGCGGATCAACTCGCTGACCAGCGCTTTCACCGCTTCTTCGTCACGAATGTCACAGGCCTTCCAGTGCGCCCGGCCACCGTCCTCGGCAATTTCGGCGGCGACGGCTTGCAGCTTTTCCGGCTTGCGTCCGACCAGCACCACGGTGGCCCCGAGCGCCGCCAGTTCATGGGCGGTGCAACGTCCGATGCCGCTGCCGCCACCGGTGACGATCACCGTCTGGCCGCTGAACAGATCGGCCCTGAAAATTGATTCATACGCCATGGTGCCAATCCTCTAATCGAACTGTTCGGCGATGCTCTGCGGCACCGGGATCTGGATTTCCAGCAATTGCTGGGCGAAGGCTTTGCCTTGCGGGTCGATGCGCAGGCTGGCCACTCCGCCGCCACCGAGGGCGTTTTCCAGCAGGAAATTCAGGCTGTGGGTGCCCGGCAGATACCAGCGTTCGACCCGGCCATGAATCGGGTCGAGGACATGACTCATCCAGTCGACCACCACCGCCGGTGTCAGCGCTTCGGCGATCCACGGCAGGTATTCCGGGCGACGTGGCATCACACCGATGTTGCTGTGATTGCCCTTGTCGCCGGAGCGCGCCACGGCCAGTTTCACCAGCGCTACGCTGGCGTCGGCGCGGCCATGGGGGGTGGGCGTTTCGTGTGGCAGAGGCAGATCCTGGCTGTCGAGGGTAGCGGGAGCGGGGAGGGCGAACGGATGAGATTCGCCGTCCATGTCGATCTGCAAGGTGCAGGCGCTTTTGTCGATCAGGAACGAGAACAGCCGGATCAGCGGATACACCATCGGCCGTCCGCCGACGATGCCGGTCAGGCCCGGCGCCATGCCGGTGGCGGCCTGGGCGATTTCCCGGGAGAACAGGACCAGCGCCTGTTTGGTCGGGTGGCGCACGGCGAGTTTGATCACCACTTCGCGGCTGTCCCGGCGCTGGCCGTGGGGGCCGTAGGTGGCTTCGCTGCCGAGCAGTTCGATATGGGTTTCGGTGTAAGGGCCGAGGCCTTTCTGGTCGAGCATTTCCGAGGTCTTGTCGATAATCGCCTGACTGACGCGCCGGGCTTTTTCCACCGCATCGATACCGGCGATCAGGCAACTGGCGGTGCAACGGAACCCGTCCGGATATGTCGCGCTGACCTTGTATTTGTCGCTGGGCGGCAGGCCTTTCGCACAGTGGACCCGGACTGCGTTTTTGCCTTGTTGCTGAAGCTTGACCTGACTGAAATCGCAGACCACATCGGGCAACAGATAGGCCTGCGGATCGCCGATTTCGTAGAGCATCTGTTCGCCGACGGTCAGCGGCGTGACCAGTCCGCCGGAGCCTTCGGGTTTGCTGACGATGAACTGGCCGTCGGCGCTGACCTCGACGATCGGGAAACCGATGTGTTCGTAATCCGGCACGTCGCGCCAATCGGTGAAATTGCCGCCGGTGCACTGCGCGCCGCATTCGATGATGTGCCCGGCCAGAGCGGCCTGGGCGAGCTTGTCGTAGTCGTGCCACGACCAGCCGAATTCATGCACCAGTGCGGCGCTGACCACCGCGCTGTCGACCACGCGGCCGGTGATGACGATGTCGGCGCCCAGACGCAGGGCTTCGACGATGCCCGGTGCGCCGAGGTAGGCGTTGGTCGACACGCACATCGGCGGCAGCGGGGCGCCGCTGAACATTTCCGTGATGCCTTGGGTGGCGAGCTGTTTGAATTGCGGTTGCAGGTCATCGCCCGACAGCACGGCGATTTTCAGCGCCACGCCGGCCTTGTCGCAGGCCGCTTGCAACGCGGCGGCGCAGGCCTGGGGATTGACCCCGCCGGCATTGCTGATGACGCGAATCTTCTGTTCGGCCAGTTGTGGCAGCAATGGCGTGAGGACTTCGATGAAATCGCCGGCAAACCCGGCCTGCGGGTCCTTCATGCGCGCGCCGGCCATGATCGACATGGTGATCTCGGCCAGATAGTCGAACACCAGATAATCCAGCTGTCCTGCGGCCACGAGCTGCGCGGCGGCGGTCGAGGTGTCTCCCCAGAATGCGCTGGCGCATCCGATGCGAACCGTGGTGGGCATTTTTATCTCCGACTCAGCAACCTGTGACAGAAGTGCATCGAGGCTACCAAGCAAGCGCTTGGTTTGTAAACAGGCGAAATTATCTTCTGCCCAAGCGCTTGCTTGGTCGCGGCCGGCGGCTTAAATTGCCCGCGCAACCCTGCGGTTTCAGGGCGGCAGACGACTGAACGACTGTAGGAGAGAACGGGTGGACGAGCAAAAAGCCCTGAAGGTCATGCGCGAACTGGTCGACCAAGGCCAGTTGACCGACCCGGACAGCGCTCGCGGCAAACTGCTGCAAGTGGCGGCCCACCTGTTTCGCAACAAGGGCTACGAACGCACCACCGTGCGCGACTTGGCCGGCGCCGTGGGCATTCAGTCGGGCAGCATTTTTCATCACTTCAAGAGCAAGGACGAAATCCTGCGCGCGGTGATGGAAGAAACCATTCGCTACAACACCGCGCTGATGCGCGCGGCCCTGGCCGATGCGGCCAATGTGCGCGAGCGGGTGCTGGCGCTGATCCGCTGCGAATTGCAGTCGATCATGGGCGGCAGCGGCGAAGCGATGGCGGTGCTGGTGTACGAATGGCGCTCGCTGTCCGAAGACGGTCAGGCCAGGGTGCTGGCGTTGCGTGATATCTACGAGGACATCTGGCTGCAAGTGCTGGGCGAAGCCAAAGAAGCGGGGTTCATTCGCGGCGATGTGTTCATTACCCGACGTTTTCTCACGGGCGCATTGTCCTGGACCACCACCTGGTTCCGCGCCGGCGGCAGTCTGAGCCTTGATCAACTGGCCGAAGAGGCGTTGATTCTGGTGCTCGAAGAGCGCTAATCGCTTTCTATCGGCCCGGGAAACTGGCTAACTGGGCGAAACCGCCTAGCTTGAATGCATGCAACGGTACTTTTTCGGGGAGTGGGGTGTTTTGAAGTCTTTGCCAGATCGGACGGCCGCGGGGCTGATGCTCGCAGCGCTGGCTGCACTATGGGTATTGCCCGCTCAGGCGGTGCAAGTGGTTCGGGTGGGCGCGGCGCATTTTCCGCCTTACACCATTCGCCCGGAAAACGGCGCCGACACCGGTCTGCTGCCGGAGCTGGTCCAGGCATTGAACCACTCGCAGAGCGACTATCGTTTCGAGCTTGTCCCCACCTCGATTCCGCGGCGGTTCGGCGATTTCAAGGAAGGTCGCACGGACATGGCGATTTTCGAGAACCCGGACTGGGGCTGGAAAGACATTCCCCACACCACGGTCGACATGGGGCTGGAAGATGCAGAGATTTTCGTCGCGCAGAAAGAACCCGGTCGCCAGCAGAGTTACTTCGCCGATCTCAAGGGCAAACGGCTGGCACTGTACAGCGGCTATCACTACGAATTCGCCAACTTCAATGCCGACCCCAAATACCTCGCGGAAACCTACAACGCCACACTGACCTATTCCCACGACAGCAACCTGTTGATGGTGCTGCGCGGTCGGGCGGACATTGCGTTGGTGACTCGCTCGTATCTGTTCGATTACCTGCTGCGCAACGACAAGGTGCGTGACGAATTGCTGGTGTCGCAACGCATCGACCAGATCTACCACCATTACGCCATTCTCAGCCCGAAGGCACCGATCACCGGCGAAGCGTTCGGCAAGTTGCTGCAAGGGCTGCGCGACAGCGGGCAGATGCTGAAGATCTTCGATCCGTACAAGATTGCCGTGGTGCCGGTGCCTCGCCCATGACGTGCGGTTTTCCCCGCACGGCCTAAATTTCCCGCTTCGGCTCACGTTCCCATCGTTGAACTGTCGACGATTATCGTGAGCCCGACCCATGTCCAATCTGAATGACCTGACTGCCCTGGCCTTGCCTTCGGGCAGTCAACTGATAGCCGATGCCACTGAAAGCCGTCTGAGCCTGAGCCTGGACGGGCAACCGCTGATTCGCCTGCGCCTCGATCGTGAAGGCCAGGGGCCGATCCAGATCGATGAACGTTATGCGTTGCCGCCAGGCCAGGCGCTGTGGGCGGCCTGTTATTGGCTGTTTGCCCGGGATCCGGCGCGTCAGCAATTGATCTGGCAACTGGATCAACCACCGACCGAAGCCTTGCTCAGCGGCTTGCTGGTGAGCACCGACGTGGCGGGCGAATATCGCTGCGAGCGCACGCTGTTCTGGCAACTGCCGCAACCGTGGCTGGGCGCCTCGCTGACGGGCAGTTATCCGCAGCAGATGGTCATCAGCAACGGCAAGCGTCATCCGCTGCGGCCGGTGAAACCGCGCGGTGAGGTTTATCGGCGTTTCGATGCGCGTCTTGGTGCATGGATTTCTCTGCGAACGGTGGAGATCGAGCAGGATCTTGCACGTTTCAATCGCTGGCAGAACAGTCCGCGAGTCGCCAGTTTCTGGCAGGAAGAGGGCAGCCTCGAACAGCATCGCGAGTACCTGAGCAAGCTCGATGCCGATCCGCACACGCTGACGCTGATCGGTTGTTTCGATGATCAGCCGTTCGCTTACTTCGAAGCCTACTGGGCCAAGGAAGATCGCATCGCGCCGTTCTACGATGCCGACAATTACGATCGTGGCATTCACATGCTGGTCGGTGAGGAAGACCATCGCGGCCCGCACAAGGTGGCGAGCTGGCTGTCGGCGCTGGTGCACTATCTGTTTCTGGATGACCCGCGCACTCAGCGTGTGGTCGCCGAGCCGCGTGCCGACAACGCGAAGATGATCGGCCACATGCACAACCAGTGCTTCCACTGCGAAAAGGAGTTCGACTTCCCGCACAAGCGCGCGGCGTTGATGATCCTGGGGCGCGAGCGGTTTTTTGATCGCTGCAAACTGGCGTGACGTCTCGCTGAAACAAAAAAAGATCGCAGCCCTTCGACGAAGGCTGCGATCTTTTTTTTGGGCGGTGTGCTGTCAGCGACGGTTCGCCGTCACGGCATCTGCACGACTGCCCGACACCTTGCGGCAGTGCACCAGCGCATCACGAATCATGAAGTTGACCAGGGTCGGGGAAACGCCGAGCTCCTTGGCGATGTCCTTTTGCGGCACGCCATGCAGACGGTACATCTCGAACGCATAGCGGGTGCGGACCGGCAGCTCGGTCAATGCATCGGCAATGTGTTCCAGGGTCGAGAAGTTGATGTGCGAGGTTTCCGGCGAGGCGCCCTGGATGACCACGTTCAACCCTTCCTCCTCGGGGCCGGCGTACTTCTGCTCCAGCGCCTGTTTACGGTAGTGATCGATGGCCAGATTGCGCACGATCTGGAACAGATAACTCAGCTGGGCCTTGATCGACGACGTGATCGGCGGCGCCGATTGCAGTCGGAAGAACGCATCCTGCACCACATCTTCGGCGCGTGACCGGCAGCCGGTAATGCGGGCTGCAATCTTGACCAGAATCAGTCGATTGTCGACGAATGCCTGAAGTAGCGGTGAATCGCACCTGCTTGTGGATACTTGTTCCGTCATGGAAATCACCTTGCTGCCAATAGGTTAGTGGGACGCCTGGGGGACGGGGCCGTCCTACACATCGAGCGACAAATTATGTTGAATGATAATGATTGTCAATTGAGAAAGAGAACTAATGATCCATAACAGTGCGATCTGAGAACTGCGACACGCCGCCGCACTCGCCCAAGCGCCCAGCCCCGTTGGCGATCCAGCCTGCCGACTAATTATTTCAAGACGTCATCCGTTCTCATTGGTGAATGGATCCGGGTTCGCAGCCCCGGACCTACCGCATTCCAATGCCTTGCACGGTCGGCAAAGACCGTGTCCCGCATGCCTTGCACGGGCATGCCGCAGCCAACCCGATTCCACCAGCAAGCCGAATTCAGGCAGGAAACCTCATGACCGACGCGTTCGAACTCCCCAGCACCCTGGTCCAAGCCCTCCAGCGCCGCGCGGCCCTGACGCCGGACCGGCTGGCCTTGCGCTTTCTCGCTGAAACCGAGGAGCAGGCTGTGGTGCTCAGTTACCGCGAACTCGATCTGCGCGCGCGGACCATCGCGGCGGCGTTGCAGGCCGAGGCCGGATTCGGAGATCGCGCCGTGTTGTTGTTTCCGAGTGGTCCGGATTACGTCGCGGCGTTTTTCGGTTGCCTGTACGCGGGCGTGATCGCGGTGCCGGCCTATCCGCCGGAGTCGGCCAAACGTCACCATCAAGAGCGCCTGCTGTCGATCATCGCCGACGCCGAACCGCGTCTGCTGCTGACCAGCGCCGACCTGCGCGACGCACTGCAGCAAATCGAAAGCGCACCACCGCTGCTGTGCGTCGACACCCTCGACAACGCGCTGGCCGAACGCTGGGTCGAACCGACCTTGCCGCAAGACCACATCGCCTTCCTGCAGTACACCTCCGGTTCGACGGCGCTGCCCAAAGGCGTACAGGTCAGCCACGGCAACCTGGTGGCCAACGAACTGTTGATCCGTCACGGCTTCGGCATCGACGTGAACCCCGACGACGTAATCGTCAGCTGGCTGCCGCTGTATCACGACATGGGGCTGATCGGTGGCCTGCTGCAGCCGATCTTCAGCGGTGTGCCGTGCATCCTGATGTCGCCGGCGTACTTTCTCGGCCGGCCGTTGCGCTGGCTCGAAGCGATCAGCCAATACGGCGGCACCATCAGCGGCGGCCCGGACTTTGCCTATCGACTGTGCAGCGAGCGGGTCAGTGAGTCAGCGCTGGAGCGTCTCGACCTGAGCCGCTGGCGCGTGGCCTATTCCGGCTCGGAGCCGATCCGTCTCGACACCCTCGAACGCTTCGCCGAAAAATTCACCGCGTGCGGTTTCAGCGAAAGCAGTTTCATGGCGTCCTACGGTCTGGCCGAAGCGACCCTGTTCGTCGCCGGCACATCGCGTGGCACCGGCATTCCGGCGCTACGTGTGGACGATCAAGCCCTGGCACAGAACCGTGCCGAAGCGGGCGAGGGCAGCCCGATCATGAGTTGTGGCATCAGCCAGCCCGATCATGCGGTGCTGATCGTCGAGCCGAGCAGTCTCGAAGAACTGGCCGACAACGCTGTCGGCGAAGTCTGGGCCACCGGCCCGAGCATCGCTCACGGCTACTGGCGCAATCCCGAGGCGACTGCCAAGACTTTCGTGCAGCACGCCGGCCAGACCTGGCTGCGCACCGGTGACCTGGGCTTCATCCGCGACGGTGAACTGTTCATCACCGGTCGCCTGAAAGACATGCTGATCGTGCGCGGTCACAACCTCTATCCGCAGGACATCGAGAAAACAGTCGAGAACGAAGTGGAGGTGGTGCGCAAGGGTCGCGTCGCTGCATTCGCGGTCAATCAGAATGGCGAAGAAGGCATCGGCATCGCGGCGGAAATCAGCCGCAGCGTGCAGAAAATCCTTCCGCCTGAAGCGCTGATCAAAGCCATCCGCCAGGCCGTAGCCGAGGCTTATCAGGAAGCGCCGAGCGTGGTGGTGCTGCTCAATCCGGGCGCATTGCCGAAGACTTCCAGCGGCAAGCTGCAACGATCGGCCTGCCGCAATCGTCTGGCTGACGGCAGCCTCGACAGCTACGCGGTGTTCCCGTCGGCCACTGCCGAAACCGCTCAGGAATCGATCGCATCCGCGTCTGAACTGGAATCGCTGATTGGCAAAATCTGGGCCGAGCAACTCAACGTCAAACAGGTCAACGCCGACGATCACTTCTTCCTGCTCGGCGGCAACTCGATTGCCGCGACTCAGGTGATCGCCAAGGTCCGTGAAGAGCTGGGCCTGGAGCTGAACCTGCGCCTGCTGTTCGAAGCGCCGACCCTGTCCGCGTTCGCCGCCGCTGTGGCGCAACAGCAACAGGACGGCGGCAGCGCCCAGGGCGAAATCACCGCGCTGTCGCGCACCGAAGCACTGCCGCAATCCCTGGCGCAAAACCGCCTGTGGATCACCTGGCAACTCGATCCGCACAGCAGCGCCTACAACATTCCCGGCGCCCTGCGCCTGCGCGGCGAACTGGACGAAGACGCACTGCGCGCCAGTTTCCAGCAATTGATCGAACGCCACGAATCCCTGCGCACACGTTTCTTCGAGCGTGACGGCGTGGCCCTGCAACAGGTCGAAGCGGCGGCTGAGTTCAACCTGCAACTGATCGACATCAGCGATCTGCCAGCCAGCGAACGTGAAGCCCGCGCACAACAGATCCGCGAAGACGAAGCCCGCACCCAGTTCGACCTGGAAAAAGGCCCGCTGCTGTGGGTGACGCTGGTTCGCCTCGATGACGAAGATCACCAGTTGCTGGTGACCATGCACCACATCATCGCTGACGGCTGGTCGCTGAACGTATTGATCGACGAGTTCTCGCGCCTGTACGCGGCTGCGTCCCAAGGCCAACGCGCGGAACTCGCGCCGCTGCCCACCCAATACGCTGACTATGGCAGCTGGCAGCGCCAATGGCTGGCGCAGGGCGAGGGCGAGCGGCAACTGGCGTACTGGAAAGCGCAGTTGGGTGATGAGCATCCGACGCTGGAACTGGCGACCGACCATCCGCGTTCTGCCAAGCAAAAGCACAGCGCCGCACGTCACAGCGTTCGCCTGGGGATCAGCCTCAGCGACGCCATCCGCCAGACTGCCCAGGCCTGTCAATCCACGCCGTTTATGCTGCTACTCTCGGCGTTCCAGAGCCTGTTGCATCGCTACAGCGGCCAGCGTGACATTCGCATCGGTGTGCCCAACGCCAACCGTCCGCGTCTGGAAACCCAAGGTCTGATCGGCTTCTTCATCAACACCCAGGTGCTGCGCGCCGACGTCGATTCACGTCTGCCATTCACCGAACTGCTGGCGCAAACCCGCCAAGCGGCGCTCGGTGCCCAGGCGAATCAGGACCTGCCGTTCGAACAACTGCTCGAAGCCTTCCCGCAGGCCCGCGAACAAGGTCTGTTCCAGGTCATGTTCAACCATCAGCAACGCGATCTGAGCGCACTGAAGCGTCTGCCGGGCCTGCTCGCCGAAGAACTGCCGTGGCACAGCCGCGAGGCCAAGTTCGATCTGCAACTGCACAGCGAAGAAGACCGCAATGGTCGCCTGACGCTGTCGTTCGACTACGCCGTTGAGTTGTTCGACGCCGCGACCATCGAGAGTCTGGCCGAGCATTTCAGCAACTTGCTGCGTGCTGTCTGCGAACGTCCGGAGCAGACCATCGGTGACCTGCCGCTGCTGACCGCCACCGAGCTCACTCAGCAAAACGCGTGGAGCATCGCCCCGTGCACCCCGGCACAGCAATGGTTGCCGGAGCTGCTGAATGAACAAGCCCGGCAAACCCCGGATCGCACCGCACTAGTGTGGGACGGCGGCAGCCTCGACTTCGCCGAACTGCACGCCCAGGCCAACCGTCTTGCTCATTACCTGCGCGACAAAGGCGTCGGCCCGGACGTGTGCGTGGCCATCGCCGCCGAGCGTTCACCGCAACTGCTGATCGGTCTGCTGGCGATCATCAAGGCCGGCGGCGCCTACGTGCCGCTGGATCCGGATTACCCCGCCGATCGTCTGGCCTACATGCTCAGCGACAGCGGCGTCGAACTGCTGCTGACCCAGACTGCATTGCTCGACCGTTTGCCGGCCAGCGAAGGCGTCAGTGTCATCGCCATGGACACCCTGCACCTGGAGAACTGGCCGAGCCAGACACCGGGCCTGCACCTGCATGGCGACAACCTCGCCTATGTGATTTACACCTCCGGTTCCACCGGCCAGCCGAAAGGCGTGGGCAACACTCACGCGGCGCTGGCTGAACGTCTGCAATGGATGCAGAACACCTATCGCCTGAACAACACCGACGTGCTGATGCAAAAGGCGCCGATCAGTTTCGACGTGTCGGTGTGGGAATGCTTCTGGCCGCTGATTACCGGCGCGCGCCTGCTGATCGCCGGCCCCGGTGAGCACCGTGATCCGCATCGCATCGCGCAGCTTGTTCAAGCATATGGCGTGACCACGCTGCACTTCGTGCCGCCGCTGCTTTCGCTGTTCATCGACGAGCCTTTGAGCGCCGAGTGCACCAGCCTGCGCCGCGTATTCTCCGGCGGTGAAGCACTGCCGGCGGAACTGCGCAACCGTGTGCTGGCGCAATTGCCGGCGGTGCAACTGCACAACCGCTACGGCCCGACTGAAACCGCGATCAACGTCACCCACTGGCATTGCAGCGTGGCCGATGGCGAGCGTTCGCCGATTGGCCGTCCGCTGGGCAACGTGGTCTGCCGCGTGCTCGACAGCGATCTCAATCCAGTGCCGGCCGGTGTGCCGGGTGAGCTGTGCATCAGCGGTATCGGCCTGGCCCGTGGTTACCTTGGCCGTCCGGCGCTGACCGCCGAACGTTTCGTGGTCGATCCGCTGGGCGAGCAGGGCGAGCGTCTGTACCGCACCGGTGACCGCGCGCGTTGGACCCACGATGGCGTGATCGAATACCTCGGCCGTCTCGATCAGCAGGTCAAACTGCGCGGCTTCCGCGTCGAGCCGGAAGAGATCGAAGCCCGTCTGCTCGCTCAGGACGGCGTCGCTCAGGCCGCCGTGCTGGTGCGTGAAACGGTCGCCGGCCCGCAACTGATCGGCTACTTCACTGCAACCGATGCCAGCGAAGATCAGGACGCGCAAACCGCCCGCCTGAAAACCGCACTGGCCGCCGAGCTGCCGGAATACATGGTCCCGGCGCAACTGATGCGCCTGGAAGCAATGCCCCTGAGCCCGAGCGGCAAACTCGATCGTCGTGCCTTGCCCGAGCCGCAGTGGCAAGTGCGTGAACACGTCGAACCGGTCACCGAGCTGGAACAACAGATCGCAGCCATCTGGCGTGAAGTGCTGGGCCTGACACAGGTCGGCCTGCGCGACGACTTCTTCGCCCTCGGCGGTCACTCGCTGCTGGCCACGCAAATCATTTCCCGCACCCGTCAGGCCTGCGACGTCGAGCTGCCGCTGCGTGCCTTGTTCGAACACAGCGAACTGGGTGATTTCGCCGAGCAGATCCGGCAGATCCAGGCCAGCGGCCGCACCAACAAACAGCCGCTGATCGACAAGGTTGATCGCAGCCAACCGGTGCCGCTGTCCTATTCCCAGCAGCGCATGTGGTTCCTCTGGCAAATGGAGCCGAACAGCCCGGCGTACAACGTCGGCGGCATGGCGCGCCTGCGGGGCGTGCTGGATGTCGGGCGTTTCGAGTCGGCGCTGCAAGCGCTGATCCTGCGCCACGAAACCCTGCGCACCACGTTCCCGAGCGTCGACGGCGTGGCCCGTCAGCAAGTGCATGCCGAGACCGGCGTGCGCATGGACTGGAAGGACTTCTCGAAATTCGCCGCCGACGTGCGCGAGCAGAAAGTACAGCAACTGGCTGACGACGAAGCGCATCTGCCGTTCGATCTGGAGACCGGCCCGCTGCTGCGCGCCTGCCTGGTCAAGACCGCCGAGCAGGAACATTACTTCGTCCTGACCCTGCACCACATCGTCACCGAAGGCTGGGCGATGGACATCTTCGCCCGGGAACTCAGCGCGCTGTATGAAGCGTTTGTCGATGATCGCGATTCGCCGCTGGAACCGTTGCCGGTGCAGTACCTCGACTACAGCGTGTGGCAGCGCAACTGGCTGGAATCCGGCGAGCGTCAGCGTCAGCTCGACTACTGGACCGCGCAACTGGGGCGCGAACATCCGCTGCTGGAACTGCCGGGCGACCGTCCGCGTCCACCGGTGCAAAGCCACCAGGGTGAACTGTTCCGTTTCGACCTGAGCGACGATCTCGCCGCACGGGTCCGGGCGTTCAACGCGCAGAACGGTCTGACCCTGTTCATGACCATGACCGCCGCACTCGCGACCTTGCTTTACCGCTACAGCGGCCAGACCGATCTGCGCATCGGCGCGCCAGTGGCCAACCGTATCCGTCCGGAAAGCGAAGGGCTGATCGGTGCGTTCCTCAACACTCAGGTGTTGCGCTGCCAGCTCGACGGCCAGATGTCGGTCGGCAAGTTGTTCGAGCAAGTGCGCCACACCGTGATCGAAGGGCAGTCTCATCAGGACCTGCCGTTCGATCATCTGGTTGAAGCGTTGCAGCCACCGCGCAGCGCCGCGTACAACCCGCTGTTCCAGGTGATGTGCAACGTGCAGCGCTGGGAATTCCAGCAAAGCCGCATGCTCGCCGGGATGACTGTCGAGTACCTGGCCAACGATGCGCGGGCGACCAAGTTCGACCTCAACCTGGAAGTCACCGACCTCGACCATCGTTTGGGTTGCTGCCTGACTTACAGCACTGATTTGTTCGACGAGCCGACCATCGCTCGCATGGCCAAGCACTGGCGCAATCTGCTGGAAGCGTTGATCGCCGACCCGCAGCAACGCCTCAGCGAACTGCCGTTGCTCGACGCCCCGGAGCAACAACAATTGCTCGACAGCCTCGGCGTCGAGCCGGGCGAGCGTTGTCTCGACCAGTGCATCCATCACCTGTTCGCCGAGCAGGCACTGGCGCGCAAGGACGCACCGGCCCTGACCTTCGCCGGGCAGACCCTGAGCTACGCCGAACTCGACGCCCGCGCCAATCGTCTGGCCTGGGCCCTGCGCGAGCGTGGTGTCGGCCCGCAAGTGCGGGTCGGTCTGGCGCTGGAGCGTTCGCTGGAAATGGTCGTCGGCCTGTTGGCGATCCTCAAGGCCGGCGGCGCCTATGTGCCGCTGGACCCGGAATACCCGCTCGATCGTCTGCATTACATGATCGAAGACAGCCGCGTCGGCCTGCTGCTCAGCGACCGCGCGATGTTCAAGGCCCTCGATGAACTGCCGTCGAACGTGGCGCGCTGGTGCCTGGAAGATGACAGCGCGGCGCTGGCCGATTACCCGGCCACCGAACTTCCGTTCACCAGCCTGCCGCAACATCAGGCGTACCTGATCTACACCTCGGGTTCCACCGGCAAGCCGAAAGGCGTGGTGGTGTCCCATGGTGAAATCGCCATGCACTGCCAGGCCGTGATCAAACGTTTCGGCATGCGCCCGGACGACTGCGAGTTGCACTTCTATTCGATCAACTTCGACGCCGCCACCGAGCGTCTGCTGGTGCCGCTGCTCAGCGGTGCGCAGGTAGTGCTGCGTGCGCAAGGACAGTGGGACGCGGAAGAAATCTGCGGGCTGATTCGCGAACATCGGATCAATATTCTCGGTTTCACCCCGAGCTACGGCAGCCAGTTGGCGCAGTTCCTCGCCACGCAAAACGACATCCTGCCGGTGCGCATGATCATCACCGGCGGCGAAGCGCTGACCGGCGAACACCTGCAACGGATTCGCGCGGCGTTCAAGCCGAGCCTGTTCTTCAATGCTTATGGCCCGACCGAAACCGTGGTCATGCCCCTGGCCAGCCTTGCGCCGGAAGTATTGGAAGAGGGTGCCGGCAGCGTGCCGATCGGCAGCGTGATCGGTGATCGCGTGGCCTACATCCTCGACGCCGATCTGGCGCTGGTGCCGCAAGGTGCGACCGGTGAATTGTTCGTCGGCGGCGCCGGTCTGGCTCAGGGGTATCACGACCGCGCGGGCATCAGCGCCGAGCGTTTTGTCGCCGACCCGTTTGCCGCCAATGGCGGACGCATGTACCGCACCGGCGACCTGGTGCGCCAGCGTGCCGACGGTCTGGTGGAATACCTCGGGCGAATCGACCATCAGGTGAAGATCCGTGGTTTCCGGATCGAACTGGGCGAGATCGAAACCCGCCTGCTCGATCACGACTCGATTCGTGAAGCGGTGGTGCTGGCGCTGGATGCACCGAGCGGCAAGCAACTGGTCGGCTATCTCGTGACCGAAGTCGCGGAGCGAGGCGAAGCCGAGCAGGCCGAACTGCGCGAAGCCCTGAAAGCGCACCTGAAGACGCAATTGCCGGACTACATGGTGCCGACGCATCTGATCCTGCTGGCGAGCATGCCGCTGACCGCCAACGGCAAGCTCGACCGCCGCGCCTTGCCGGCACCGGACCCGGAGCTGAACCGTCAGGATTACGTGGCGCCAAGCAACGAGCTGGAGCAGACCCTGGCGCAGATCTGGTGCGAAGTGCTCAACGTCGAGCAGGTCGGTCTGAACGACAACTTCTTCGAGCTGGGCGGTGACTCGATCCTGTCGATTCAAGTGGTCAGCCGGGCACGGCAGCAGGGCATTCACTTCAGTCCGCGTGATCTGTTCCAGCACCAGACCGTGCAGACCCTGGCCGCTGTTGCCAGTCGCAGTGAAACCGTGACGGCCGAACAAGGTTTGGTGACTGGTGAATCGCGTCTGACGCCGATCCAGCACTGGTTCTTCGACACCGAGATTCCCGAGCGTCAGCACTGGAACCAATCGTTGCTGCTTGAACTGACTGCGCCGCTGGAACCGCTTCGTCTGGAGCAAGCACTGTTGGCGGTGATCGAGCAGCATGACGCCCTGCGTCTGCGCTTCACCGAGGCCAACGGCACATGGCAAGCAACCCATCAACCGGTCACCGATGCCGCCGTGCTGTGGCAAGTGCGAGTGCCGTCGATGGACAAGTGCGCGGCACTGTTCGCCGACGCCCAGCGCAGTCTCGACCTTGCCCAAGGCCCACTGCTGCGTGCGGTGCTGGTGGATGGGCCGGACGGTCAGCAACGACTGTTCGTCGCCATCCATCACCTGGTGGTGGACGGTGTGTCGTGGCGCGTTCTGCTCGATGATTTGCAAACCGTGTATCGCCAGCTCGACGCCGATCAGTCGGTGAAACTGCCGGCAAAAACCAGCGCCTTCAAGGATTGGGCGGCGCGCTTGCAGGCCTACGCCGGCAGCGAATCCCTGCGTGAAGAATTGAGCTGGTGGCAAGCGCAACTGGCCGGCCCGAACGCCGAGTTGCCGTGCGAACGTCCTGAGGGTGGTCGCGAGAATCGCCATGCGCAAACCGTCAGCGTGCGTCTGGATGCCGAGCGCACCAAGCAACTGCTGCAACAGGCACCGAGCGCCTATCGCACGCAGGTCAACGACCTGTTGCTGACGGCATTGGCCCGCGTGCTGTGCCGCTGGAACGGTCAGCCGTCGGCGCTGATTCAACTGGAAGGCCACGGCCGTGAAACCCTGTTCGACGAGATTGACCTGACCCGCACCGTCGGCTGGTTCACCAGCGCTTATCCGCTGCGTCTGACCCCGCACAACATCGAAGAAGCCGCAGGGCAGGGTGCTTCGATCAAGGCAATCAAGGAACAACTGCGTGCCGTTCCGCACAAGGGCCTTGGTTATGGCGTGCTGCGTTATCTGGCCGATGACGCCAGCCGCGCAAGCATGGCGGCATTGCCGAACGCGCCGATCACCTTCAACTATCTCGGCCAGTTCGACCAGAGTTTCGGTAGCGACGCACTGTTCCGTCCGCTGGATGAATCGGTCGGCGCGGCCCACGATCCGCACGCACCGTTGCCGAACGAGTTGAGCGTCGACAGTCAGGTGTACGGCGGGGAACTGCTGCTGCGCTGGACCTTCAGCGCCGAACGCTACGACGCGCAGACCATCAACGACTTGGCCGATGCCTATGTCGGCGAGCTGCAGAGTCTGATCGAACATTGCCTGCAGGACGAGGCCGGTGGTCTGACGCCGTCGGACTTCCCGCTGGCGAAACTGACCCAGGCGCAACTTGACGCGCTGCCGGTGCCGGCGGCGCACATCGAAGACGTGTACCCGCTGACGCCGATGCAGGAAGGCATGCTGCTGCACACCCTGCTCGAGCCGGGCACCGGTCTGTACTACATGCAGGATCGCTACCGCATCAACAGCGAACTCGACCCCGAGCGTTTCGCCCAGGCCTGGCAAGCGGTGGTCGCCCGTCACGAAGCATTGCGTGCGTCGTTCTGCTGGAACGTCGGCGAAGACATGCTGCAAGTGATTCATACGCCGGGTCGCACGCCGATCGAGTATCTGGACTGGAGCGCCATCGCTGACGCCGAGCAGGAGCCGAAACTGCAAGCGCTGCTCAAGGCCGAGCGCGAGGCCGGGTTCGATCTGCTCAATCAGGCACCGTTCCACCTGCGCCTGATCAAGGTCGGCGCGGCGCGTTACTGGTTCATGATGAGCAACCACCACATCCTGATCGATGCCTGGTGTCGTTCGCTGCTGATGAACGATTTCTTCGAGATCTACACCGCTCTGAGCGAAGGGCGCGAAGCGCAATTGGCAGTGCCGCCGCGCTACCGCGATTACATCGGCTGGCTGCAACGCCAGAGCCTGGCCGCAGCGCGTCAGTGGTGGCAGCAGAACCTGCAAGGGTTCGAGCGCACCACGCCGATCCCGAGCGACCGTCCGTTCCTGCGTGAACACGCCGGCGAAAGCGGCGGCATGATCGTCGGCGACCGCTACACCCGACTGAATGTCGAGGATGGCGCCCGTCTGCGCGAACTGGCTCAGGCTCATCAGCTGACCATCAATACCTTCGCCCAGGCGGCGTGGGCACTGGTGCTGCGACGTCTGAGCGGTGATCGCGACGTGTTGTTCGGTGTGACCGTGGCCGGGCGTCCGGTGGAGATGCCGGAGATGCAACGCACCGTCGGCCTGTTCATCAACAGCATCGCGCTGCGGGTGCAGATCCCGGCGGACGATCAGCGTGCCAGCGTGCGTCAGTGGCTGAGCGGTTTGCTCGACAGCAACATGCAGCTGCGCGAGTACGAATACCTGCCGCTGGTGAACATCCAGGAGCAGAGCGAACTGCCGAAAGGCCAGCCGCTGTTCGACAGCCTGTTCGTGTTCGAAAACGCCCCGGTGGAAGTCTCGGTACTGGACCGTGCGCAGAGCCTCAACGCGACCTCGGATTCGGGCCGTACCCACACCAACTTCCCGCTGACGGCGGTTTGCTACCCCGGCGACGACCTCGGTCTGCATCTGTCCTACGACCAGCGTTACTTCGACGAATCGACCATCGAACGCATGCTCGGCGAGTTCAAGCGTCTGTTGCTGGCGCTGGTCGATGGCTTCCATGGCGACATGGCGGATCTGCCGTTGCTGGGCTTTGAGGAACAGGACTTCCTGCTCCACGGTTGCAATCAGAGTGAGCACGACTATCCGCTGGAGCAGAGCTACGTGGAGCTGTTCGAAGCGCAGGTCGCGGCGCATCCGCAACGCATTGCCGCCAGTTGCCTCGATCAGCAACTGAGCTATGCCGAGCTGAATCAGAACGCCAACCGTCTCGGCCATGCGCTGGTCGCGGCCGGGGTGCAGAGGGATCAACCGGTGGCGCTGCTGAGCGAGCGTAATCTGGATCTGTTGGGCATGATCATCGGCAGCTTCAAGGCCGGTGCCGGCTACCTGCCGCTGGATCCGGGCCTGCCGAGTCAGCGTCTGCAGCGCATCATCGAACTCAGCCGCACGCCGGTGCTGGTGTGCACCGAGGCTTGCCGAGAGCAGGCGAAAACCTTGCTGGATGAGTTCAGCTGCGCCAATCGCCCACGCTTGCTGGTATGGGAAGAGGTTCAGGCTGGCGCGGTGTCGTCGGCTAATCCGGGCATCTTCAGCGGCCCGGACAACCTGGCCTACGTGATCTACACCTCGGGCTCCACCGGGTTGCCGAAAGGCGTGATGGTCGAGCAGCGCGGCATGCTCAACAACCAGTTGAGCAAGGTGCCTTACTTGAACCTGAGCGACGCCGATGTGATCGCCCAGACCGCGTCGCAAAGCTTCGACATTTCGGTCTGGCAGTTCCTCGCTGCGCCGTTGTTCGGTGCGCGGGTGGACATCGTGCCGAACACCATCGCCCACGATCCGCAGGGTTTGCTGGTGCATGTGCAACAGCAGGGCATCACCGTGCTGGAAAGCGTGCCGTCGCTGATTCAGGGCATGCTCGCTTCGGATCGTCTGAGCCTTGATGGTCTGCGCTGGATGTTGCCGACCGGTGAAGCGATGCCGCCGGAACTGGCGCACCAATGGTTGCTGCGTTATCCGCAGATCGGTCTGGTCAATGCCTATGGTCCGGCGGAGTGCTCGGACGACGTGGCGTTCTTCCGCGTCGACATGGCGTCGACTCGCGGCAGTTACCTGCCGATCGGTACGCCGACCGACAACAACTTGCTGTACCTGCTCGATGGCGCGCTGGATCTGGTGCCGCTGGGTGCGGTGGGAGAGTTGTGCGTGGCGGGCACCGGTGTCGGTCGCGGTTATGTCAGTGATCCATTACGCACCGCACCGGTGTTTGTGCCGAACCCGTTCGGTGCGCCGGGCGAACGTCTATATCGCACCGGTGACCTGGCGCGCCGCCGCAGTGACGGCGTGCTGGAGTACGTCGGCCGGGTCGACCATCAGGTGAAGATTCGCGGTTACCGGATCGAGCTGGGTGAAATCGAGGCGCGACTGCACGAACAACCGGAAGTACGCGATGGCGCGGTCGGTGTGCAGGAAGGCGTCAACGGCAAGCATCTGGTCGGTTACCTGGTCGCCGCCGATACGGCGCTGAGCCCGAGTGAACGGCTGGAGCGGATCAAGCAGCGCCTGCGCGCCGAACTGCCGGAATACATGGTGCCGCTGCACTGGTTGTGGCTCGACCGGTTGCCGCTCAACGCCAACGGCAAACTCGACCGCAAGGCCTTGCCAGCGCTGGAGATCGGCCAGTTGCAGAGCCAGGATTACCTGGCACCGCGCAGCGAACTGGAGCAGACCCTGGCCGATGTCTGGGCCGAGGTGCTGAAGGTCGAGAAGGTCGGCGTACGCGACAACTTCTTCGAACTCGGCGGTCACTCGCTGCTCGCCACACAGATCGCCTCGCGGGTGCAGAAAGCCCTGCAACGGGACGTGCCACTGCGAGCAATGTTCGAGTGCAGCACGGTGGAGGAACTGGCCGAATACATTGAAGGGCTGGCAGCCAGCGACATTACCGAGGAGAAGGTGGATCGGTTGAATGATCTGATGGCGGAGCTGGAGGGTTTGTAGTCTTCAGCGCCTGCGCGTTCAACACAATTCAACCTGTACATTCGCGTACATTTCCAGGGTTGACGATCGAGAACCGGCAGCTCAGTCTGCCGGTTCTCTTTTTTACCGTGCAGGTGAATCGATGGCTTTCTTCGAGGTTGACGGACAAGCGCTTCACTACATTGATCAAGGCACAGGCCCGGCGGTGCTGCTGGCCGGCAGCTACCTGTGGGACCAGGCCATGTGGGCACCGCAAATCGCAGCGCTGTCGCCACACTATCGGGTGATTGCGCCGGATCTGTGGGGCCATGGTGAGTCCGGGCGTTTGCCTGAAAACACCACATCACTGGATGACATCGCCCGTCAGGCACTGGCCCTGCTCGATCATCTGGAGATTGACCGGGTAACGCTGGTCGGGCTGTCGGTCGGCGGCATGTGGGGCGTGCGTCTGGCGCTATCGGCACCGCAGCGGCTCAATGGTCTGGTGCTGATGGACACCTACGTCGGCGTCGAGCCGGAACCGACCCGTCAGTACTACTTCTCGCTGTTCAAACAGATCGAGGAAAGCGGCGGGATCTCCGAGCAGTTGCTCGACATCGTGGTGCCGATCTTCTTCCGTCCGGGCATCGACCGCGAGTCGGCGCTGTATCAGGATTTCCGCGCAAAACTCGCCGGCTATTCCGCCGATCGCCTACGCCAAAGCATTGTGCCGATGGGACGGATCACCTTTGGCCGCGACGATCTTCTGCCGCGTCTGGGTGAACTGAATGCGGCAACGACGTTGGTGGTTTGCGGTGATCAGGACAAACCACGTCCTCCGTCGGAAGCTAACGAAATGGCCGAGCTGATCGGCTGCCCGTGTGTGCTGGTGCCGGAGGCGGGGCATATCTCCAATCTGGAGAATCCGGAGTTCGTGACGGAGGTGTTGTTCAGTTTTTTGAGTGAGCGCAATCGAAATACGCTGTAATTGCGCGTGGAATTTCATTTAAGGGACTGGCGTGAAGCAATTCTTCTGGCGCGATCTTGAAGATCTGCAAGGACAATGGGGTGGGCTGAGCATCGAGATCAGCGGCCCCCCTCAGGGCAAACCACAACTGCATCTGCGGACGGGCAACAATGCTCGCCTGAAACTGATGTTCAACGAGACCCCTTTGCTTTGGGGAACGATAGCGACTTCGTATTACGGTGCCTGGCTGGTACGCAACCCGTTGCCGATGCAATGGGAGTCGCCACTCGTTCCGGCCATCGACTCGGCGCAAGTCGAACATCACCGTCATTTGCCCGCCGGGCAGCGAATGAAAGCCTGGAGCCGATACTTCATCAACCAATTGATGAAGCATCAGACGGGCTTTCTTTATCCCGGACACTGGGTGGCTCGGCCCATGATGCCTGTGGCCGTGCGAAAACAACGTGGCGACGGTCTGAGCAACTGGTATTTCACGACTGAGCAAGAAATGACAAGTCATTTACCGAGATGGTCAGCTCGTGGTGACGGAATTCTCGACAATCTTCAACCACGACCGGTGGAGTGGCTCGACTGGGATTTGGGCAATCTGATCGGTCTGCACACGGTCGATCCATATGCAGGGCGTATGAAGTGGTGGCGCAAGAAGGCGAGAGAGGACAGCCTGCCTCCTGTCTTGCTGTGGTATGTCGGCGGGTTGTGTTCTTACGTGATTATCGACGGTCACTATCGATTGCAGGCCGCGCTGGCTGAAAGCGTCAAACCGACGTTTATCGTTTTGAGTTCAACTAAAACCTACCCCCTCACACCGAATCCCGACACTCAACAGCGGGTGTTCAATTCCCTGATGCTGCAAAGCGAAAGGAATCCGGAATTTGATGTACGAACCTTGAACCAGGCGTTGATCAACAACTTCGATGATCGTCCCTGCCATTCGGCAAAAAACCATGCCTGGGCCGGCATCGTATCGGATACGGAGTGGTCGCAAGAGGTGACGCAGTTTTTGCTCGAACGCGAAGCGACAGCTGAGCTGGACGACATCCTGGACCGGTGTCAGCCGCGTGAGTGGTGATGGCTCCGGCGTGTTTGCCGGAGCCGCCAATCGTTACATCGGCCCGAGAATCTTCGCCAGCTTGTCCGGCGTCGGCGCGCCTTGCTGTTGTTGCAGTTCACCCTTGTCGTCCATGTAGAAGATCGCCGGGGTGGCCTGCAATTCCAGGTCTTCCATCAACTGCATGTTCGCTGCGAGTTTGGTCTGCACGGCGGCCGGAATATCCTTCATGGCCTTGAGGGTACTGGCCTTGCCGGCCTTCTCGTGATCGTCCAGGGCCTTGGCCGGGTCTTTGGCCGCCAGCAGCGCGGCGGATTTGGCCGGGCTGTCCTCGCGGATGATGCCGACCATGATGTGCCGCAACTGCACCTTGCCGGCCTTGACCCATGGGCGGGCCTGTTCCCAGAACATGTTGCAGTACTGGCAGTTCGGGTCGCTGAACAGGTACACCGTGCGCGGTGCGTCCTTTTTGCCGTCCTGAATCCAGTTGCTCGCCTCGAACTTGGCCCAGACTTCCTTGGCCATCGGCGCGTACACCAGTTTTTGCAGCGGTGCGCTGCTCAGGTCGTTGCCGTCGGCGTCGTACAGGTTGCCCAGCAGCACGTGTTTGCCGTCCGGCGTCAGGTACAGGGCCATGCCACGGTTCTGGTATTGCGCGGCGTAACCACGCAGTCCGTCGGGCGCGTCGAACTGGCCGACGATTTTTGCGCCTTTGGCTTCGATCTTCTTGATTGCATCAGGCAATTCTTCAGCGGCCTGCACCGACGGCAAGTGCAGCAGGGCAGCGCCCAGAGACAGCGTCAGCAGGTAGCGGAGGCGGGGCATGGCAGTTTCCTTGCAGAGGTGGCCGGTGCGGCGTTCGTAGTCGGATTCGGGCTGTCGAAGTTTTCCAGGGCGCGGGCCAGGCTGGCGTTCGACAACTCGCCCAGATGGCTGGCCAGCAATTGACCGTCAGGGCTATAGAACAGCGTAGTCGGCAATGCCATGGAACCCACGGCCTGACCCAGATGCCCGCTGCGATCGAACAGCACGTTGTTCAGGCTCAGGCCCTGGGTTTCGAGGAAGGTCGCGACGCTTTGCATGCTTTCGGCCTGGTTGACGAACAGGAACGTCAGGTCCGGGCGTTGCTGCTGGGCGTTTTCCAGCACCGGCATTTCCCGGCGGCATGGCGGGCACCAGGTGGCCCACAGGTTGACCACCAGCGGGCCGCCCTGATAGTCGGCGAGTTTCACGGTTTCCCCGGCGGCGTTGCGCAGGGTGATGTCCGGCAAGCGCGTGCCTTGTTCATAGATGTTCAGCGACAGGGTCGCCAGTACCCAGAACGCCACACCGCTGGCCACGCCGAAACCCAGCGGTCGACGCAAACCCGGTCGACGCCAGCCGCGATACAGCGCCGCCAGCAACAGCACGATCACCCCCGGCCAGGCGAGAAAGCCGCCATCGCGCAGGTCGATGATCTGCCACGGATCGTTGCGATAGTGACCCCAGTAAACGGCGACGAAGGCAATGCGCGCCGCGAGCATGCCCAACAGGAACAGGCTGAACAGCGCCGACTCGGGGTTATCGCCACCGCGCTTGGCCACCCGCCAGCCGACGAATGTTGCCAGCGCCAGGGCGCTGATCAGCAGCAGGTGATTGAGTGCAATGGCAAAGGTGCCGAGGGTGAAGGTCAGCATTAACGGGCGTCTCGGGTGGTGGTCCAGCGTTGCAGGAAGGTGTCGGCATCGACCTCGCCGGTGATGCGCTGGCTGCGGCGCTCTTCACCGTCGGTGCCGATCCACACAAAACTCGGTGGCCCCGGCACTTTGTAGCGGCCGAGCAGCTCGCGGCTGGCGGCATTGTCATCGGTAACGTCGAGACGCAGCAAACGCACATCGCTCAGGGCCTGCATCACCCGCGCCTGGCCAAACACCTTTTTCTCCATGACTTTGCACGACGTGCACCAGTCGGCGTAGTAATCGAGCAACACCCATTGACCCTGAGCCTTGGCGGTGTCGAGTTCGCGTTGCAGGGCGGCGGGGTCCTTGATCGTAATGAACGCTTCGTGACCGTTGGGTGCCGCCGTGCCGGTGCGTCCGGCGCTGTACACCTGCAACGGCTGAAACGGATCATCGCTGCCGCCCGCTGCACCCACCACCAGCAAACTGCCCCACAGTCCCAGCAACAGCGAGCTGGCTCCGAACAACTGGGCCACCCGGCCGAAGCCTTCGGACTGTTTCCAGGCGCTGTAGGCCGCAATCAGCAGCAGCGCGCCGCACAGTGCGAGCCACAGCGACGAGTCCAGCACCGGACGCAGCATCAACACCGCCGTGCCCAGGAACAGGAAGCCGAACACGCCCTTGAGCAGGTTCATCCACGCGCCGGGTTTCGGCAGGAAGCGATTGCCGACCGTCACCAGCACCAACAGCGGGATGCCGATGCCGATACCGAGGGCAAACAGGATCAATCCACCGTGCAGGGCATTGCCGCTTTGCGCGATGTAGAGCAGGGCTCCGGCCAACGGTGCGGTCATGCACGGACCGACGAGCAGGCCGGACAACGCGCCCAGTACACCCGCACCGACCAGGCTGCCGCCGCTGCGACTGCGCGAGGCGTGCTCCAGTCGATCACGCACGGCCACCGGCAGTTGCAGTTCAAAGAAGCCGAACATTGGCAGTGCCAGAATCACGAACACCGCCGCGAACGTTCCGAGCAGCCACGGGTTTTGCAACCAGGCCTGAAGGTTCGCCCCCAGCAGCGCGGCGATGACACCCATTGCCGCATAGACCAACGCCATGCAAACCACATAGCTGCTGGCCAGCGCGAAACCACGACGTGGCGTGGCACCGCTGCCGACCACCATGCCGGCCAGAATTGGCAGCATCGGCAACGAGCACGGCGCAAAGGCCAGCAGCAGACCGAGCCCGAAGAACACCAGCAGGCTCCAGCCCAGCGAGTGCTGTTGCAGGCCGCTGGCCAACGCTTGATCCTGTGCCTCATCGGTTGCCGCAGCGGCCGCTTTGCCACCGAGGTCGATCACCCGGGTCTGCGGCGGATAACACAGGCCGGCGTCGGCGCAGCCCTGATAGCTGACCTTGATCTGGCCTTTGGCCGTCGCCGGGATCTTCAGTTCGAGGCCCTGACGATAAACCGGTTGCTCACCGAAATACTCGTCACTGTGTGATTCGCCTTCGGGCACGGCAGGAGCGTTCTCCGCCGCCAGCCCATCGAATTTCAGGCGTTTCTGATACAGGTAGTAACCGTCGGCGATCTGCCAGAACAGTTGGGTTTCGCCGGAATCCAGACGTTCGGACGTCAGGACGAAGGCCTTGTCGACCGGGAGAAATTCCGGTTTTGTCGCAAAAGGGTCGTTCCCTGCCTGGGCCAGACCCGAAATCAATAGTGCAAACATTAGAAAAATATGACGCATGGTGGAGCCTTGTCCCTGTGCAAGTGATGAACACGATGGGCGGCAGCGATTAACCGATGATTAACCGGGCATCTCCATGCGTCGAACCTGCGCGACGCTACAGCATTGCAGACGGTTTGGGGAGTCAGAGGCCCCGGGTCAACCCGGCGAATCTGCCACTGACATTGTGCACGCCTCCCTCAATCCGGCCTTTTTGCATGTTGTAGGTCACGAACTGGTCATTGGTCAGGAAGATGTACCAGAGGTTGTCGCTGAACGTGGGATCAACTTGAGCCGCAGTAACAAGGCGATGTTTATAAGGCGCAAGTCCGTGCAATACCGCTGTGGGGTCGTGCCTTATTTGTTGCTTTATAGTATCGAATGTCAGATGAGTTCCATCATTCAACAGGAAGCGAAACAGGGACTTGTGTCCGAGCGCTTCCAGCCATGTACCGGCAATGATTCTTTCAAAGTAGGGCAGGATCGGCGTCCAGAGAGAGTTGGAAAGATTGTAAAACGCGTCAGCCTTGTCATTGTCCTGGTCATAGGCGCAAACCCATGGGCGGTCGCCATTGTAAAAGAACAACCAGACAATATCCTTGTCGCCGCTCTGTGTTTGCGTGAAACCAAAGCGCAAGTGCCTGGCGTAGGCATCGAACCCCTCCCAGTTACCTTTGATCGGTTTTGGATAGTTGTCGGAGATTTTTTCGTCGCCATTATCGTAGCGGGAATAGGTGTCGTTATCTTTGAGAAAGAAGTAAATACGGTCCGGCCCGGAGCGCCAGTCGATGGCGACAAAGTTATTGAGTTTGGACATTGAATGTTCCTTTTTAATAAGTGGTTATTGTTGTCTGGCGGGTTGTCCTTGTTTGTGTTGCGCTGGAAGGTTATAGCGATAAATAAATTCTGTGCACTGTCTTGTTGTTTGCTGTATGTGTCTGTTGTGTGGTTTTAAGCTGTTTTGTCGGTTTTTTAGTTGTCTGTGCTGTACTTCATGTTGATAAAGACATTGTCCTGGGTCGCATCATTCGGGATCGTGCTTTTCCTTGGCACAAACAGTGCCCATAATTGCCGCTTAATCCTCTCCTGATTGACTCGCATTTTTTCTCATGGAGCTCCCATGCACGTACTGGTTTGCGAAGACGATGAGTTGATCGCCAGCGGCATCGTCGCCGGGCTGACGGCCCAGGGCTTGACGGTCGAACACGTCAACACCGCCTCCAAGGCCCGGGCGATCCTCAAGGTTGCCGAATTCGACGTGATGGTGCTCGACCTCGGCCTGCCGGACGAAGACGGCCTAAAACTGCTGCAGCAACTGCGCCAGCAAGGTCTGGAAATTCCCGTATTAATCCTCACCGCACGGGATTCGGTCACCGACCGGGTCGACGGTTTGCAGTCCGGCGCCGACGATTACCTGCTCAAGCCTTTCGATTTGCGCGAACTGTTCGCTCGTCTACAAACCCTGTTGCGTCGGGTGGCCGGGCGCAGCGTCAACCTGATCGAGCACGGCGCGCTGACCTACGACCCGAGCAGCCGTGAAACCACGTTGGCCGGCCGTTCGGTGGATCTGTCCCGCCGCGAACAATCCCTGTTGCAAGCCCTGCTGCACAACCGTGGCCGGGTGCTGTCCACCGAGCAATTGAAGGACAGCGTCTACGGTTTCAGCGATGAACTGGAGAGCAACGCCCTCAACGTGCATATCCATCACCTGCGCAGCAAACTGGGCAAAGGCATCGTCGAAACCGTGCGTGGTCTGGGCTATCGCCTGGGCCCGGCCGATGGTGGAGAACCCGACAAGTGATGAGTCTGCGCCTGCGCCTGAGTCTGACCCTCGGCGCCGCGTTCGCGCTGATCTGGGCCCTGGCGGCCGCCTGGATGCTCAGCGACCTGCGCAACCAGATGATGTTTTCTCTCGACCAGCGGCTGGTGGCCTCGGCGCGGATGGTCGCCGGGTTGCTGGAGCAATTGCCGGCGATCCCGAGCAAAGGCGAGGGCACTCACTTCAGCGCTGAACAACTGAACATTCCCGGCGGCATGGCCTGTCAGGTCAGTTCGTTGCGCGGCGAAATCCTCGCCCGCAGTCACAACAACCCGGAACAGGCACTGGAAGCGCAGAAAATGGGCTTCCACGATCAAATGATCGACGGCGCGCCGTGGCGCACCTTCACCCTGGCCCGGGGCGATGTGCGGATCACCACCGCCGACCGGGTGATCGAACGCGAAGCCTTGAACATGTCGATCCTGCTGGCCGCCTCGGTGCCGGTGGGCGTGGCGCTGCTCGGCTGTCTGTGCCTGCTGTGGCTGGGGATCGGTCAGGGGCTGGCGCCGCTCAATCGCTTGCGCGAAGCCTTGATGCGCCGCAATGCCGACTCCCTCGAACCGTTGCAGTTGCAGTCATTCCCCAGCGAACTGAAACCGCTGCTGGAAACCCAGAACCAACTGTTCCAGCGCATCGGCAAGACCATCGAGCGTGAACGTCGCCTGACCGGCGATGCCGCACATGAACTGCGCAGCCCGCTGACGGCGATCAAGACCCACCTGCAAGTGGCGCGCATGACCGACGGCAGCGCCCGCGATCAGTCCCTGGCCCGGGCCGAGGAGGGCGCCGACCGTTTGCATCGCACCCTCGAACAATTGCTGTTGCTGGCCCGGGTCGAAGGCAGTCTGTCGTTCGACGACGGCGTGCAGTGCAGCGCCGAGCAAGTGGCGAAACTGGCGATTCAGGATTCTGCCAGCGACGAACGTCAGAGAATCAAACTGCACCTGCCTGAAAAATTGTCCAGTGCACCGCTGCAAATGCCGGCGGTGTTGTCGATTGCGGCCTTGCGCAACCTGCTCGATAACGCCCTGCGCCATACCCCGACAGAAGGTGCCGTGGAACTGAGTGTGGAAACCATCGGCAACCGCGTGCGTTTCGTGGTGCGCGATCATGGGCCGGGGATTGCACCGGACGATCTGCAACATCTGACCCAACGCTTCTGGCGCAACGGTCAGAGCACCGGCTGCGGGCTCGGGCTGGCGATTGTCCAGGCGATTGTCCAGCGCTGTGCCTGCACCCTGCATTTCGACAGCCGCCCGGATGGCCTGCGGGTCGAGCTGACCATGCCGCTGCAACCGGCCTGAGCCCGGCACATCAAATGTAACCTCTCTCCATTGGTCATCCGCCGGCCGCGACGCTATTGTCGCCCCAGCCTTTGACTCAATGGATTGAGGGAAACAGCGCCATGGATGCATCCATCTACATTTGTCCGGCCACCCCGGCCGATACCGGCATCATCAGCCGCATCGTCGAGCGTTCGATTCGCGTCGGCTGCGCACTCGATCATCGTAACGATCCACACCTCGTAGACGCCTGGATTCGTCAGCAATCGACGGAACACATCAGCGCCTGGCTGGCCGACCCACAGCGTTACCTGAACATTGCGTTATTGCAGGACCGTCCGGTCGGTGTCGGCATGGCGCTGGCCAATGGCGATATCACGCTGTGTCATGTGCAGCCGGAATGGTTTCGCCGGGGCGTCGGACGGGCGCTGATGACTGACCTTGAAGGCTGGCTGCTGATTCGCGGCAGCGCCCGTTCCGTGCTCACCAGCACTCGCACCGGTGAAGCCTTTTATCGACGTCTGGGTTATCGCGAATCGGCGCCGCCGCTCATTCGCCACGGCATGCGCAGCTTGCCGATGCACAAGTCGCTGCCGCTGTCGGCATGACAACTCGCTCAAGGGTGTAAATCCTCGACGTGCTGGTGCGTTTCCAGAACAGGAAAACCTGCATGTGCGCCCCGGGACCGGAACGCGCACCTGTGCGGTGTGCAGTTTTGGTCACTATCCATAGCGAATTGAGGGGTCGAGAGATGTCAGTCGCCACCAGCCTTATCGAAGAGTCGTCGGCCCGGATCGCCTCCGGGCCGGCGGAAACGCTGTATCAGTTCAATGAATCGCCGCTGCTGGCCCGTCAGAGCCAGCAGGAATCCAATGCCCGCAGCTACCCGCGGCGCATTCCCCTGGCGCTGAAGCGTGCCAAGGGTCTGTATGTCGAAGACGTTGAAGGCCGCACCTTCATCGATTGCCTGGCCGGAGCCGGCACCCTGGCGCTGGGGCACAACCACCCGGTGGTGATCGAGGCCATCCAGCAAGTGCTGGCCGATGAGTTGCCGCTGCACACCCTCGACCTGACCACGCCGGTGAAGGATCAATTCGTTCAGGATCTGTTCGGGTTGCTGCCGCCAGCATTGGCCAAGGAAGCGAAAATCCAGTTCTGCGGCCCGACCGGCACCGACGCGGTGGAAGCTGCGTTGAAGCTGGTGCGTACTGCCACCGGCCGCAGCACCGTGCTGTCGTTCTCCGGCGGTTACCACGGCATGAGCCAGGGCGCGTTGAGCCTGATGGGCAGCCTGGGGCCGAAGAAACCGTTGGGCGCGCTGCTTAGCAACGGCGTGCAGTTCATGCCGTTCCCTTATGACTACCGTTGCCCGTTCGGCCTCGGTGGCGCGGCGGGGGTGAAGGCCAACCTCAGTTACCTGGAAAACCTGCTCAACGACCCGGAGGCCGGCGTGCAACTGCCGGCGGCGGTGATCGTCGAGGCGGTGCAAGGCGAGGGCGGGGTGATCCCGGCGGACATCGAGTGGCTGCGCGGTCTGCGTCGCATCACGGAAAAGGCCGGCGTCGCGCTGATCGTCGACGAGATCCAGAGCGGTTTCGCCCGCACCGGCAAGATGTTCGCCTTCGAGCACGCCGGCATCACGCCGGACGTGGTGGTGCTGTCCAAGGCCATCGGCGGCAGCCTGCCGCTGGCGGTGGTGGTCTATCGCGACTGGCTCGACACCTGGCAGCCGGGCGCCCACGCCGGCACCTTCCGTGGCAATCAGATGGCGATGGCCGCCGGTTCTGCGGTGATGCGTTACCTGGTCGAAAACAAGGTTTGCGAGCATGCCGCTGCGATGGGCGAACGCCTGAGCGAGCATCTGCATATCCTGCAGCGCGACTTCCCGCAACTGGGTGACATTCGCGGTCGTGGCCTGATGCTCGGTGTCGAGTTGGTGGATCCGGACGGTGCACCGGACGCTCTTGGTCATCCACCGGCCTTCGCCCGACTGGCGCCGCTGGTGCAGCGCGAATGCCTCAAGCGCGGGCTGATCCTGGAGTTGGGCGGACGGCATGGTGCGGTCGTTCGATTCTTGCCGCCGCTGGTGATCACCGCCACTGAAATCGACCGCGTCGCCGAGATCTTCGGTCGTGCGCTGAGCGCTGCGACCGCCGCCCTGTAAATTTTTCGCCGCGCCGAACGTTCCTTCTACATACCCGGCTGCACCCACCGTGCAGCCCACCCTTACAGCGATGGAGACACAGCATGACGTCAGTATTCGACCGCGAGGACATCCTCTTTCAAGTCGTGGTCAACCACGAAGAGCAGTACTCGATCTGGCCGGATTACAAGGCCATTCCGGAAGGCTGGCGCACCGTGGGCAAGAGCGGCATGAAGAAGGAATGCCTGGCCTACATCGAAGAAGTCTGGACCGATATGCGTCCGCTGAGCCTGCGCCAGAAGATGGAAGCGCAAGCGGCTGCACAGTAAGTCTTCAGCCAAAAAGAAACCCGCTGGACTGGAAACAGTCAGCGGGTTTTTTCATGTCCGGAGGTTCGGTGTTACGCGCCGCTCAAGCCCTTGAGCAGCGCATCCACATTACCTTCCAGCTCAGCCACCGGATCCGCCGCATCGGTGCTCAGCACCAGCAGATGACTGCCCGACTCGGTAATCGCCGCTTTCAGCGCGTCCGACGGCTGCCGATGGTGCAGCACCACCGCCACGTCGTTGTCCTTGAGCGTTGCAGTCAATTTTTTCAGGTCTTCCGGTGTCCACTCGGCATCCGGTCGCGGATCCTGCCCGATCAACTCCAGATTGAGGCTGCCGATCAGATAGCCGAAATGATCGCTCAGGCTCATCACGCTGAGGTTGTCGGCACTGGCCAGGCGCGCCTCGCTGTCAGCGCTGAGTTTCAGAAGGCGCTGTTTCAGTACGGCCAGGTTGGCCTCGATCTTCGGTTTGTCCTTCGGCGCCAGTCGCACCAGATCCGCCGCCATCACATCCGCCATGCGTCCCATGTTGTTGCTGGCCAGCCATGGCTGGCTGTTCAAACCGTCGACTTTCAGCCCCGGTTGTACGGCGATGCCGGGCAGGGCGCCGTCCACCGGGCGGGCGGCATCGACTTCGACGATGCGGATGTTGCTGCGTCGGGCCATCGGGTACAGCGGGTCATCAGCCCACAGCGAGCGCACGCCGATCACTGCATCGGCGCCGCTGGCCAGCTTGTCCAGTGCCGGAGCGCCGCGCCCGGTGAAGTACGCGGACTGACGGCTGCCCGGCAGGTTCGTCGGCGCCGCGCGTTCAAGGCTGATGTCGGTGCCTTTGAGCAGGACTTCGCCCAAACCATAGGTGATCGGCAGCGAGGCCAGCACGCGCACGGGGTTTTCGGCGGCCAGCAAAGGGCTGGAGACGGCGCCGCTGAGGGCGATGGCCAGGGCAAGTTGTCGCAATGAAAAAGACATTTATCCAAGGTTCCCTTTCAGACTGGGGACGATGCCCCGGGCAATGGCGGCGAGGGCGAAGCCGATGCCGGCGACGAGAATGATCGCGGCGCCGGACGGAATCGGCAGGTCGAAGACGATGGGCGCGAGAATCCCGCACAGCGTGCTGACCGTGGCGATCAGCACCGAACACCAGAAAAAGCCCTTGAGCGACTGGCTGAGCAAGCGCGCGGCGGCCGCCGGAATCACCAGCAGGGCGCCGACCAGAATCGCGCCGATGACTTTTACTGCCGCGACGGTAATCAGCGTCACCAGAATCACGAACAGGTAATCCAAAGTCTTCACGGCGACGCCACGCACCGCCGCCAGTTGCGGGTTGAAACTGGCGAGCATGATGCGGTTGTACAGCGGCAGCGCCAACGCCATCACCAGCGAACCGACGATGGCCAGCACCGCCAGATCATTGCCGTTGACCGTCAGCACCGAGCCGAACAACACGTTTTCCAGAATGTGCACGTTGATCTTGCCCGCGAGGATCAGCAGCAGGCTGGCGCCCAAGGCGAGGGAGACAGAAAGGAACACGCCGATCAACGTGTCGGGCGCCAGGCCGGTACGATTACGCAGGTAGTTGAGCAGAATGCCGAACAGCAGGCAGTAGCCGAACAGGCTGCCGTACGGCCCGGTGTAGGGCTCGCCGAGCAGAATGCCGATGGCCACGCCGGTCAGTGCCGCGTGACCCACCGCCTCGGAGAAAAACGCGAAGCGCTTGACCACCACCAGCGTGCCGAGACCGCCGAGCACCGGGCCGATCAACAGGCCGGCGAGCAGCGCGTTGACCACAAACCCGTAGGCCAGGGCTTCCGGCAGGTAACCGGACGACGCCCAGCCCTGAACCATCAAACGAAAGGCTTCGTAACTCATCAGGCAGCGCTCCGTGGATGGGTCGAGAACAGGGTCAGCAGGCGTTCCGGGGTCAGCGCCTGTTGCGGCGTGGCGTCGAACAGCACCCGGCGGTTGAGGCCGGTGACGCGATTGGCCAGACGCCCGACGGCTTCCAGGTCGTGCTCGATCCACAGCACGGTGATGCCCGCCGCGCGCCAGTCGCCGAGCAGGCGTTCGAACACCTGGATCCCGGCTTCGTCGAGGGCCGACATCGGTTCATCCAGCACCAACAGTTGAGGGGCCGGAATCAGGCCTTGGGCGAGCAGCACCCGCTGGCGCTCACCGCCGGACAGCGCGCCCATCCGGCGCTTGCGTTTGTCCTGCATGCCGACTCGCTCCAGCGCCTCACCAATGGCGCCGGCGTAGCGTTTGCTCAGGCCGAGAAACGCCGGGCGGCGCTGGCACATGGCAGCCATGAAGTCGTCGACGGTCATCGGCAGACCCCGATCGAATTCCAGCGCCTGCGGCACATAGCCGATGGTGCCGGGCTCGCCGGGCCATTGCAGGCTGAGCCGGCCCTGATGGGGCATCTGCCCGAGCAGGGTCTTGATCAGCGAACTCTTGCCGCCGCCGTTGGGGCCGACCAGCGCATGCACGTGGCCGGGCTGCACCTGGAAGCTGACCTTGTCCAGAATCGTGGTGCGCCCCAGCGTCAGGCTGACCTCGGAAAATTCCAGGGTCGGGCCTGATACGTGTGAGAGCGAGGTTGCTCGCGAATGCGGTGTGTCATCCGGCAATGATGCTGGCTGTCCGGACGCCTTCGCGGGCAAGCCCGCTCCCACAGGGTGCTCGATATCCCGGGCGATATGGTTTTCTTTAGAAGTCATGCGCCGGACTCCTGAATCGCCCGAACCACGGTGTCGAGGTTGCCGGTCATTTCCTTTTCGTACTTGTCGGCGGTGTATTCGCCGTAGGAAATGTGCGACAGCGGGTACAGCTTCACACCGGATTCGCGCTGGATGGTCTCGACGTAGGTGGAGGGGAAATCCATCTCGGAGAAGATCACCTTCACGTCCAGTTCGCGTAGTTGATCGATGGTTTTCTTCAATTGGCTCGGGCTTGGCTCGATGCCGTGGGCCGGCTCGACCACTGCGGTCACTTCCAGGCCAAATTCGCGCAGCAGGTAGTCATAAGCGGCGTGAACGGTGGCAACCCGCAGTTCGGCGTTCGGCGCCTGGGTCAGTTTGGCCAGGGCGTCGGCGCGCATCTGCCGCAGGCGTTTGCCGTAGACGCGGGCGTTCTGGGTGTAGGTTTTGGCGTTATCCGGGTCGAGCTTGCCGAGTTCCCGGGCGATGTTGTTGACCTGAGCAATCGAGGCACTGATCGACAGGAAGGTGTGCGGGTTCACCACTTTGCCGGCACCGCGCGCTGCGACTCCGGTGGCGGCCAGCAGCGGCACGTTCTCGTTGGCTTCGATGGTCTTGATGTCCGGCGTTTCGCTGGCGGCGATCATGCGGTCGGCGAAGTCGTCATGGCCGACGCCGTTGAGCACGATCACGTCCAGCCCGCTGATGCGTTTGATGTCTTCGGCCCGGGGCTCGTAGGCGTGCGGATTGAAGCCGGCAGGAATCAGCGGCACGACATCGGCCTTGTCGCCGACGATGTTCGCCACATAGCTGTAATAAGGGTGCAGGGTGATGCCGATGCGCAAGCGCTTGGCCGGATCGGCGCTGGCCAGCGGGCTCAGCAGGCAGGCGCACAGACCGATCAGCAGCAGGCGCAGGAAGGGGCGGCGTTGAGATGAACTAGGCATGGGCAAGCGGTCTTCTCTCGAATGAAGGCGAGGGTTCAATGACGATGCTCGCGGGTCACCCCGGCATCGAATTGCGCGACGATCTGTTTCCATCCGGCAGCGGTCAGTGCTGCGTCGGACAGGTCTGTCGGCGCTTGTAGATCGGCGGCGCGGTTGATCCAGATGTCCGGCGCAGCGTCGTTCAGGCGCATCAGAAACGAGCCGGCCACGGTGGGTGCCTGGCTGTGGCCGAAGTAGGCGGCGTCGGCCAGCAATTGCCAGGCATGGCCGCCACGGCTCACGGAGCTGGCGTCCTGGGCGAACGGCGCGAAACCTTCATCCGCCAGATTCTGCGGGGTCGGCAGCGCTTGCTGTTCTTCATGCAACAGGTGGATTTCGTCGAGGGTTACTCGCAGGTCGGCGTAGATGCCTTGCTCGCTGGCGCCGAGGTCGCGGCGGGCGTCGAGCTGATGGCTGGAAACCGGTTCGGGTTCGTGGGACACCCCGCGCCACGCCACCACGGAGCCGGCGACCGCGAGGATCAGCAGGCACATCAGCAGCACATTGAGGGTTTCGTGGCCGGCGCCGGCGGGGCGCACGATTTGAGTGGTCGGCGTGGTCATGGGGCTTCGATATCCGCTTGGTCGATTTCGACGACGTGGCCGGGGCCAGCGTCGAACAGCACGTAGAACTCGGCGCCGGGTTTCTTGAAGGTCAGGGTCGAATCGGCGCCGAGCTTGCCCGGCACCAGGATGGTTTCGTCGTAGCCGATCACATCGAGGGTCACCCCCGGCGCGCCGCTGCCGTCGGAGAAACCGCCGGTGCATTTGATCTGCTCGGCATCGATGGCCTTGCACTCGCACATCGGGTTGTGGGCCAGGGTGCTGGCGCTGAAACCGGTACACAGCACCAGCAATGCGGTGCTCATGCTCAGACGGGAGGGGCGGCTCATGGTTTGGCTCCTTGTTTGTTCAGCCAGGCAATAGTGGCGGGGGAGGCCTGGCTCAGCGGAATCGAGGCTTGGTGCATGCTGCCGTCCCAGCCTTCCATGGTGATCCACAGTTCGGCGTCGGTGGCGGTCTTTTCCGGCACCGGCAACTGGGTGCCCATGCGGTACGGTGTGCCGAAGAAAATCACTCCGGCCGCCCGCAGGCTGCGAGGTTTGCCGATGCGCAGGTATGTCGCCTTGACGTGGTCGACACAGGCATCACAAAGTGCGGCGCTGAAATCTTTCATGTAACCGGCGGGGCCGGTCAGGATCGGTGCCTGATTGCGCAATTCGGCCAGTCGCAGGCTCCAGGGACCGACCTGGATTTCGCCGATCTCCCGTTCGCCGAGTCCGCTGTCACCGCGAAACAGCGAGGCGTCGGCGAAGTATTTGGGTATGAAGCCTAATGGGATCAGCAGCAACAGCACGTTGATGTGGAAGCGCCATTTGTGCCAGATCACGCTCAACCGTGAAGGCTGAGCCACGGTAGTGGACTTGCTCACAGGTTCACCTCCGACGTTTCACGACGCAGGGCCGGTTGCGCCTGGACGCGCTGTTTCTTGTGCTCGCGCTTGAGGGCGTTGGCGGTGGCCAGTGCGGTGCGTTTGGTCCAGATCAATAGTCCGCTGAGGACCATCATGCTCAGCAGCAGACCGAAGAAGAACCAGATCAGCTTGATCCACAGCCCGCCGAAATCTCCGGTGTGCAACGGACGCATGGATTCGGTGACGAACTCCAGCGACGTGCGATCGGACAACAGCCGCGAAGCCGCCACATCACCGCTGTACGGGTTGAGCGTGGCGGTCTGGTACATCAGCGGATACCAGCCGCGACCGCCGATATCCAGGTGCGCATAGGCATTTCCCGGCAGGCTGATGAAGCTGACTTCGAAGCCGGGGATTCTCGTCTGGGCGATTTCGATGGCGCGGTCGAGGCTGAGACGTGGCGGTGGCGAACCATCGTTCGACTGCGGCACGGCTTCGCGGGACATGGCGGGGATGATCGGCTCGCTGGAAATGGAGATCTGGTTGTCCGCCAGCAGTGCCTGGATCAGGAACCAGGTGCCGGTGATCGAAATCACCGCGATGAACCAGATCGACCAGATACCGCTCAAGCGGTGGAAGTCGCCCCAGAAGATCCGTGCACCGTGATTGAAGCGCAGGGTCGGGCGGAAAAAGCCTTTCCAGAAGCGCTTGTACACCACCAGTCCGGTCACCAGCGAAGCCAGCATCGGCAGGCCGAGGAACGACACCAGATACCAGCCCCAGCTGAAACCATTGGTGAATGGCACCAGCCACCACCCGTGCAGTGCGCGGGTGAAGGCCTTGAAGTTGAAATTCGGTGCAGTGCCCTGGATGACCCCGGTATACGGGTTGACGTAAACCGTCAGCGAGCGCCCGTCGGGATAGCTGACGTCGACGTCGAGGGCAAAGTGCGATTCGTCTGGCCGGTTGATGCTTTGCACCACGATCTGCGGTTCGGCTTTTTTGATTTCGGCGAGGATCTGGTCATAGCTCAGGCGGGGTGCGTCGTCCGAAGGGGCGCTGGCGCGCATTTGCGGGTTGGCCAGCCAGACGATTTCCTGGCTGACCACCGCCAGGGTGCCGGTGACGCAGACAATCAGGACAAAAAACCAGATCGGCAACGCCAGCCAGCTGTGTACCAGGAACCACAGTTTCGAGCGGGATTTCTTCGACATGATGACGGGTCTTGATTCGGTGAGGGGGCTCGGCGCTACGGGCTTCGCAGCGCGGGAGTCCCTGAAGGGCCGGTCGTGGCTTTTGCCTGCGCGACCGGCCCGCATCTCTATAAGACGGATGACCGAAGCAAATCCCGATGGAGGATATGAAAGTAAATGTTTCGCGACCGCAATCTCACTATCCCTTGTGGGAGCGAGCCTGCTCGCGATAGCGATCTGTCAGGTGATGATTCGCTGAAAGCCTCTTTCGCGAGCAGGCTCGCTCCCACAGAGGGAAATGTGTCGTCTGGATTGATCGCTCAGCGCAGGAACGGCAGCGCCTCGGCGAGCAACAGCTCTGGGACTTCTTCAGCGAGGTAATGCCCGGCGGGCAAGGACTTGCCGCGCACGTCGGTGGACACCTGCTGCCATTCCCTGAGTGGATCGAAGCAACGCCCGACCGTGCCTTCGGCGCCCCACAGCACCAGCAGCGGCAAGCTCAGGTGATGGCCGGCATCGAGGTCGGCGCGGTCGTGTTCCAGATCGATATCGGCACTGGCCCGGTAGTCCTCGCAGATCCCACGGGCGCTGCCGGGCAGGCTCAGGCATCGCAGATATTCAGCAAACGCTTCGTCAGTGAACGGCTTGAGCCCGGCGCTGCGGCTGCCCATGACGCTGCGCAGATAGCCTTCGGGATCGGCCTCGATCAGGGTTTCCGGCAGCGGCGCCGGACGGATCAGGAAAAACCAGTGCCAGTAGGCCCGGGCGAAGGCCTCGTTGGTCTGGCTGTACATCGCCAGGGTCGGCGCGATGTCCAGCAGCACCATGCGCTGCACGGCAGCAGGGTGATCAAGGGCCAGACGATGGGCGACCCGGGCGCCACGGTCGTGGGCGAGGATCGAAAATTGCGTAAAGCCCAGCGCCTTCATCAGTTCCACGCCGTCGCGGGCCATTTCCCGCTTGGAATAGTGGGCGTGCCGCTCATCGGCGGGTGGTCGGCTGCTGTCGCCGTAACCGCGCAGGTCGGCGGCAACCACGGTGAAATGCTCGGCCAGTTGCTCGGCGACCTTGTGCCAGATGACGTGGGTCTGCGGGTGCCCGTGCAACAGCAACAGGCCCGGGCCGCTGCCGCCGAGGCGATAAGTGATGTCCACGCCATTGACGTGGCGCTGGTCTTTGACGAATCCGGCAAACATCGGGGAGATCCTTTATTCAGGCGGTTGACCTGCATCCTGAAATCGCCGGGCGTTCATGACAAGGCGTGAAGCGTGGTTCGACGGTTCATGAATCGTGTTCACCCATCCCCGCGCGCGGCGCGGGAATGGAGAATCATCGTTACTGAGCCTGCTGAAACATTTCCTTTGCCCGCTGCTCGATCTGCTCCTGGGTCAGGTCTTCCTTGCGCGTGGCCAGGAACCACAGATGCCCGTAGGGATCCTTCAACGTACCGCTGCGATCCCCGTAGAACTGATCCTTGACCTCGGACACTGCCTTCGCCCCGGCATCCAGTGCACGCTGGAACGACTTGTCGACATCGGTCACGTACAGATGCAGACCGACGGACACGGCGCTGTCCGGATTGCTCAAAGGCCCCTGGTCGCAGGGTGTGCCCAGCATGATCGCGCTGTCGCCGATGCGCAGTTCGCAGTGGCCGACGCGACCGTCAGGCATGCTCAGGCGCATGACTTCGGTGGCACCAAACGCCTTTTTATAGAAATCGATGGCCTCGGCGGCCTTATGGATGCCGAGATACGGGGTCACGCTGTGGTACCCCTCCGGGATGGGTTGGACGCTCATGGCGGTACTCCCTTTTTTTATGAGTGACTGAAGGTTTGCCTTCGCCGGGGTTTCCGGTCGCTCAACTATAGATCCGTCGCGCAGCCATGAACGAGTAGCCGACGAGCAGTGTTCAGCCATCGACAGTGAAGCAACAGAATGCGCGGGTTTTTATCGCCAAGGTTTGTTGATAGCCGTTGAAAGCCGCGTGGGACAAGGGCTTTCACTCAGGCACAGAAGCTGCAATGACCCGGTACAACACCGATACCGAGAGTCATCCATGTCTGAATCTGCCGTTTATCCGATCAACCCGCCGGCCGCCCATCGGATCGCCGACGACGCCGAAGCCTTGAGCGTGGCCGCACAGGTCGCCGCCGTTTTGCAGGAGCACGCCGCCGAGCGTGACCGCCACCGTGAAGTGCCCGCCGAAATCGTCGATCTGTATTCCAACAGTGGCCTGTGGGGCATCACCGTGCCGAAGGAATACGGCGGCGCGCAGGTGTCCAATGCGGTGCTGGCACAGGTGATCGCGATCATTTCCGCCGCCGATCCGTCCCTCGGGCAGATCCCGCAGAACCACTATTGCCTGCTCGAAGACATCCGTCTGCAAGGCACGCCGGCGCAGCAGGCTCATTTTTTTGAACTGGCGCTGCAAGGTCATCGCTTTGCCAATGCACTGTCGGAAACCGGCGGCAAGAATGTGCAGGACATCCAGACCACGATCCGTCGTTATGGCGACGGCTTCGTGATCAACGGCCGCAAGGGCTATTGCACCGGCTCGCTCTACGCCCACTGGCTGGCGGTGCTGGCGCTGGATGAGGAACAGAAGGGCCAGTTGGCCTTCGTCGAGCGCGGTACAAAAGGGCTGGTGATCGTCGACGACTGGGACAGCATCGGCCAGCGCACCACGTCCAGCGGTACCGTGCTGGCGCAGGATTTACAGGTGGCACCGTTCAATCTGTTTCCGACGTACCGTTCCTACGAGAGCCCGACCCTGGCCGGGCCGTTCGCCCAACTGACCACCGCTGCTATCGACGCCGGCATCGCCCGGGCGGCGCTGCGTGACACGGTTGAGTTCGTCCGTCAGTTTGCTCGTCCATGGATCGACGCCGGAGTGGACAAGGCCAGCGAAGATCCGCTGACGATCATTCAGATCGGCGCACTGGAAATCCGTCTGGAAGCCGCCGAGGCGTTGCTGGAACGGGCCGGTTGGGCGCTCGACGCCGCGTGCCCGGCGCCGAACGAAGACAACGTCGCGCTGGCCTCCCTGGCCGTGGCCAAGGCCAAAGTGCTGACCACCGAAATCGCCATCGAGGCCAGCAACAAGCTGTTCGAACTGGGTGGCACCCGCTCGACCCTCAAGAAGCACAACTTCGACCGCCACTGGCGCAACGCCCGGGTCCACACCCTGCATGACCCGGTGCGCTGGAAGTATCACGTGGTCGGCAATTGGCTGCTCAACGGCGTCAAGCCACCGCGCCACGACTGGTCCTGATCATGGCCGAATGGTTCAAACACATTTACTGGGCCGACATCGCCCAGGCTTGTCTCGATACGTTGAGCATGCTCGGCGCAGCGCTGCTGTTCACGGTGTTGCTGGGCCTGCCGCTGGGGCTGTTGCTGTTTCTCACCGGCAAGCGCCAGTTGCATGAAACAGTCGGCGTGTACCGGGTGCTGTCGGTGATCGTGAACATGCTGCGTTCGCTGCCGTTCATCATTTTGCTGATCGTGCTGATTCCGCTGACCACGTTGCTGGTGGGCACCTCGCTGGGAGTGCCGGGCACCATTCCGCCATTGGTGGTCGGCTGCACACCGTTCTTTGCGCGACTGGTGGAGACCGCGTTGCGCGAAGTGGATCGCGGCGTGGTCGAGGCAACCCAGGCCATGGGCGCCAACACCTGGCAAATCATTCGCCACACGTTGTTGCCGGAAGCCCGCGGCGGGTTGCTGGCGGCGGTGACGGTGACTGCCATCGTGCTGGTGGATTACACGGCCATGGCTGGCGTGATCGGTGGCGGCGGGCTGGGCGATCTGGCGATCCGCTTCGGCTATCAGCGCTTTCAGACCGACGTGATGGTGGTCACCGTGGTGTTGCTGCTGATTCTGGTGCAAGCCCTGCAAATGACCGGCGACCGACTGGTGGCGCACTACAGCCGCCGCTGAAGAAAAAACAGTTCATCCCATAAAGGCCCCACGTCCACCCCACGACGGCCACTCAAATCTGCCTTGGAGCAAACCATGAAAAAGACCCTGGCCGTACTGGCTGCCGTGCTGTCGCTCGGCGCTCACGCCAACGAAAAACTGATCGTCGGCGCCACCCCGGTGCCGCACGCGGAAATCCTCGAATTCGTCAAACCGACTCTGGCCAAGGAAGGCGTGGACCTGGACATCAAGGTCTTCACCGACTTCATCCAGCCCAACCAGCAACTGGCGCTGAAAAACCTCGACGCCAACTACTACCAGTACCGGCCGTTTCTTGATGATTTCAACAAGACCCGCCACACCGATCTGGTGCCGGTGGTCGGCGTGCACATCGAGCCGTTTGGTGCTTACTCGACCAAGATCAAAAACATCTCGGAGTTGAAGGACGGCGCCAGTGTGTCGATCCCCAACGACCCGGTGAACACTGGTCGCGCCTTGGTGCTGTTGCACGAGGCGGGGCTGATCAAACTCAAGGATCCGAGCAACACTCTGGCCACCCAGCGCGACATCGTCGAAAACCCCAAGCACCTGAAAATCCGTGAACTGGAAGGCGCGTTGCTGGCCCGCTCGGTGAGCCAGGTAGACCTGGCCTTTGTGTTCGCCAACTACGCGCTGGAAGCCGGTATCGACACCAACAGCGCGCTGATCGTCGAAAAGGGCAAGAGCCTGTACATCGAGTTTCTGGTCGCGCGTCCCGACAACATCAACGATCCGGGCCTGCAGAAACTGGCCAAGGCGTTGAACTCCGATGAAGTGCGCCAGTTCATCCTGACTCGCTACAAAGGGCAGATTGCGCCGGGCTTCTGATTGATCGATTGGACGGTTCCCATGCCGTGGGAACCGTCAATCCGGGACGTCGAGAAAATGCGCGCCCGGCCCTTGTTCGCCCAGCACATCGCCCTGATTGCGCAGCGGGCAGGCTTCCATCGACAGGCAGCCGCAACCGATGCAACCGGTCAGCCGATCCCGCAGCAGCATCAACTGATTGATTCGTTCATCCAGCTCCCGCCGCCACTGTTCCGACAACACTTTCCAGTCCGCTGCCGTCGGCGCGCGGTTGTCCGGCAACTGTTTCAACGCCTCGCCGATTTCCGCCAGCGGAATACCCAGCCGTTGCGCCACCTTGATCAACGCCACCCGCCGCAACACTTCCCGTGGATAACGGCGCTGATTGCCGGCATTGCGCTGGCTCTTGATCAAACCCTTGGATTCATAAAAGTGCAGGGCGGTGACCGCGACACCACTGCGGGCCGCGACTTCGCCGACGGTGAGTTGCCTGTGCAAGTTTTCCGCTGTGACCATTTGAAAATTGCCCCTTGACCTCTAGTTAACTCGAGGTTTTACCCTGCAGGCCTTCGAATCGCAAGATTCGCCTGACCGAGTGGGGGCGTTATGCAAGTCACAGCGAAAAACCGCAGTTTCACCCAATTGATCGAATTCGAAATCGAGCCCGGCCAGCAACCGGCGCTGGTCTCGGCGCTGACTGTGCAGACCGAGCGTCTGGCCCAGCGTTACGCCGGTTTTGTCAGCGCCAGCGTTCAGGCCAGCGATGATGGCCGGCGGGTGCTGGGTTTCCTGCAATGGCAATCCCGCGAGGCGGGGGAGGCGGCGTTCCAGAGTTTCGAAACCGGCGAGCAGGATTTCTGGCAGTTGATCCGCGCGCATCAGGCGCGAACCGTGACCTTCGGTTCATTCCAGGTGCTGAGCAGCATCGCCCGCAGTCGCGACGATGGTTTGCACTGCCAACTGGTGGGTTAGATCGACAGCTGGATCAAGCGCTCGCCCTGCAGGTTTTCCGTGGGCCGCCGCTTGTTCACCGCCAGTTCGCCGATCTTGATCAGCCGCGTGCGGGTCACATTGCGGCTGAGGCCGAGCAGCGCGGCGGTGTGCACCTGGTTGTAATGGCAGAAGCGATAGGCCGAACGCAGCAACGCATCTTCGACCTTTTCATGCAGCGCGCCGGCCTGTTGTTCGAAGAGTTTCTGGAAGGCGCGTTCTAGCAGCGCTTCCGGTGAATCGTCGACGCTGCCGTGCTGATCGTCGGGACGGTCGATGCGCAGGTTCGACAGGCGCAGGTCGTCGCGTTCGATCACGCCGTTACGGCAGATCAGCAGCGTGTGATGGATGACGTTTTCCAGTTCGCGGATGTTGCCCGGCCAGCTGTAGCCGCGCAGTTTGTGCTCGGCGCCGGGGCTGATGGTGATGCGTCCGTAACCCAGACGCTGACTATAGGCTTCGATGAAATGCCGGGTGAGCGGCAGGATGTCGCCGGGCCGTTCGCGCAACGGGCTCAGTTCCAGATTGACCACGTTCAGCCGGTAATACAGATCCTCGCGGAAATGCCCGGCGTTGATGGCTTTCTCCAGTTGCACGTTGGTCGCCGCCAGCACCCGCACATCGATGGGAATGCTCTTGCGCGACCCGAGGCGCACCACTTCGCGCTCCTGCAAGACCCGCAGCAATTTGACCTGGATCGCCATCGGCAAATCGCCGATTTCATCGAGGAACAAGGTGCCGCCGTCCGCCTCTTCGAACCACCCGGCCTTGGCACTGAGGGCACCGGTGAAGGCGCCTTTTTCGTGGCCGAACAATTCGGCTTCCACCAGCGATTCGGAAAACGCCCCGCAGTTCACCGCAATGAACGGCCGATTGCGCCGGTTGCTCAGGTTATGGATGTGCCGCGCCACCAGCTCCTTGCCGGTGCCGGTTTCGCCGATGATCAGCACGCTGGCTTCGCTCGGCGCGACTTGTTGCAGATGCGCGAGCAGGGCCTGGGACTTCGGGTCTTCGAACACCTGTGCGGTGGCGCGGATCGACGTGGCCAGGGCGGGTGAGGGCGGCAGTGTCAGCAGTTGCATGGGTTTCGCTCCACGAAAGGAAATCAGGAATAGAACGTCGGCACCGGCAGGGACTGGTTCAGCGCCCAGTCGCCCAGCTCATGGAGTTTGTAATCCAGCGGGTCGTGCAGGGTTTGCGTGCGCAGGTTGCGCCAGTGGCGGTCGAGGCGCAGCGATGCGTGGGTCGAACGGGCGCCGGTGACTTCGAACAGTCGGCTGCAAATCTCCAGGCCCTGGCGGCTGGCGGCGACCTTGGCCGTGGCAATCGCCGTGGCCAGGTGACCGCGCTCTTCGGCGCTCAGATTCGGGCCTTTGGCCCAGGCCTCGTCGAGCAATGCAGCGGCGCGCTCCACCAGCAGACGGATGCCTTCGAGAGCGACCCAGAACTCGCCGTAATGGGCCAGCACATACGGGTCTTCACGCACCTCGCGCACCGAGGATTTGTGCCAGACCCGGGTTTCGCTGAGGGTGTATTGCCGCGCCTCTTCAAAGGCCCCTTCGGCGATGCCGAGAAACATGTGGGTGAACGTCAGTTGCGCGATCAGCGGGCGCAGGCAGGCGAACGGAGTACTCAACGGACCCGGATCCAGCAGCAGTTCCGATTCCTCGACCCGCACCCGTTCGAACGTGGCGCTGCCGCTGTCGGTCTGGCGCTGGCCGATGTTGTTCCAGTCGTTGTGCAAAGTGATGCCGCTGCGGCCGCTGGGGATCGCCGCGATCAGCAGTTTGCCGCCGTTGCTTTCGTCCACCGCCGAGGCAATCAGCATCTGCGAATCGCTGGCGCCGGAGCAGAAGCTTTTCTTGCCGGAAAACTCGCGCCAGCCACCGAGGTCCTTGACCACGGTGCGGGTGTCCAGCGGATTGAGCGCGTTGCCCCAGAACCAGTTCTGCCGCGCGGTCTGTTCGAACCACGGTTGCCATTGTTCCGGGCGGGAAAACAGGCGCACGGTAGCCAGCATCAAATGATGAAAACCGAAGACGTGGGCGATCGAGCTGTCGACTTTGGCGAACTCGCGCACGACTTCCAGTGTTTCGCTCCAGCGTGCACCGAGGCCGCCGTAACGGGTGGGAATGCTCAGGGCCAGCAGTCCGCTGTCGCGCAGGGCATCGCGTTCGGCTTTCGGCGTGCCGCCGCGTTCGTCGCGCTCGACGGCGGTCAGGGCGAACTCGGCGGCCAGTTGGCGGGCGGTCTGCAAGGGGGAGAGCAGGGTGCTTTGCGGTTTGGCAGTCACTCGGTCTTCCTCAGGCGTTGGCTTTGGCGGGCAGAACATCGTTGGCGATCATTTCGCCGAACGGCCCGGTGAGGTTGGTGACGCCGCGTCCGGCCAGGCTTGCATATGGCTCGGGCAGCAGCGGGAAGACCAGTTCGGCAAAACGGTAGGCCTCTTCCAGATGCGGGTAGCCGGAGAAGATGAAGCTCTCGATGTCCAGGTCCGCGTATTCCTTGATCCGCGCCGCCACTTGCTGCGGATCGCCGACCAATGCAGTGCCGGCCCCGCCGCGTACCAGGCCGACGCCGGCCCACAGGTTTGGAGCGATTTCCAGGTTGTCGCGGCGCCCGTCGTGCAGGGCGGCCATGCGTCGCTGGCCTTCGGAGTCGAAGCGCGAGAAGGATTTCTGCGCAGCCTCGATGGTTTCGTCGCTGATGTGTTCGATCAGTTTGTCCGCCGCTTTCCAGGCTTCTTCGGCGGTCTCGCGCACGATCACGTGCAGGCGAATGCCGAACTTCACCTTGCGCCCGTGACGTGCGGCGCGTTCACGTACGTCGGCGAGTTTCTCGGCGACGGCGGCCGGTGGCTCGCCCCAGGTCAGGTACACGTCGACCTGCTCGGCTGCCAGGTCGTGGGCCGCGTCGGAGGAGCCGCCGAAATACAGTGGCGGATAGGGTTTCTGCACCGGTGGATACAGGGCTTTGGCGTTTTGTACCTTCAGGTGTTTGCCTTCGAAATCCACCGCCTCGCCTTGCAACACCCGGCGCCAGATCTTGAGGAATTCGTCGGTGACTTCGTAGCGTTCGCTGTGGCTGAGGAAACTGCCGTCGCCACGGTTTTCGTCTGGATCACCGCCGGTCACGACGTTGATCAGCAAGCGGCCGTTGGACAGTCGATCCAGAGTGGCGGCCATACGCGCCGAGACCGTCGGTGAAATGATCCCCGGACGGATCGCCACCAGATAACGCAGACGTTCAGTCAACGGCACCAGCGCCGAGGCGATCACCCACGAATCTTCGCATGAACGCCCGGTAGGAATCAGCACACCGTGGTAACCGAGGCTGTCAGCGGCTTGCGCAACCTGTTTCAGGTAATTGAGGGTGACCGGGCGCGCGCCTTGGGTGGTGCCCAGATAGTGACCGTCGCCGTGGGTCGGCAGGAACCAGAAAACATCCATGAACAGCTCCTTAAGCGATTTTCAGCAACGGTTTGATGTGAGTGCCGAACAACGGCGCGGCGCGCTCGGCGGCCAGACGGATGCGCGCTTTCAGCGGCTCGCTGGTGATCTGGTAGTCGGCGAAATCGGCCTCGGTGGCGTACACGCCGATTGGCAAGGTCACGGCCTGGAAGAAACTGAACAGCGGGCGCAACTGATGATCGAGCACCAGCGCATGGCGTTCGCTGCCACCGGTGGCGGCGAGCAGTACAGGGGTGTCGATCAGCGCATTCAGATCGATCAGGTCGAACAGGTGCTTGAGCAGTCCCGGATAGGAGCCGCGATACACCGGAGCAGCGACGATCAACAGGTCAGCCTGTTCGATGGCGTGCAACTCGGCTTCGATCTCGGCCGGCAGTTCCTGACGGGACAGTGCGGCGCCGAGCGGGCGGGCGATGTCGCCCAGTTCGATCAGGTGGCTCTCGACGGGCAAGTGCCCGGACAGTTCGGTCAGCAGGGCCTGGGTCAGCACCAGGGTGCGGGATGGACGCCAGGTTCCGCCGGACAGGGCGACGACTTTCAATGGACGCGACATGGTCAGTTCCTTTTTCAACAGTTGCTCGGCGAGCAGTGAGTAGTCACCGGAGCAGAGCAAGCGCTGTACCAATTCCTTTGAGGCCCGTATTCCGGGGCTTTGAACGTTGTCGGGGGCTGTGGTCCTGTGACTATCAGGCCGGTTTGTTGAACCGCTGTTGCCTGGGGAACAGTTGCTGGAGCAACAGTGCCGAACGCGATGAAGGATTTATAAGGGCTGGCTGTTATTCCGTAAAAGACTGTTAATTGATATTGATAGATTGTTTTTGAATATTAGAAGCCGATCTGTCGGAAACCTGATAGCCACTATTGAGAGCGTTGATTTCTGCCACGACGAGCCCGGGCGTAGCCTTTCTCCATCGACCCACACTGCTCGCCAGGACGCTCCCATGAATCGTTTATTGACTGTCTCCCTGATGCTCGCTGTTTCCGTTCTCGCCGGTTGCGCGAGCCACGTTTCCCCGGAACTTCGCCCCTACACGGCGGAAGAAACTCGCGAACTGGCCCTCGAAAGCCTGAACCGTCGCGGCTTGTCCTTCGAGGAATATCAGGTGAAAAAAGCCGAATTGCTCGGTCAGCCACAGAAGCCTTTCGGGTTTGATAACAAAGGTGAAATGAGCGCAGAGCGGGCCGTACAGCTGCACGGTCGTCCTAGCTGATCCGCAACTGTACTGCTCGAAGTTTTACCCAACTGTCCGTGGGTTTGCGCAGCGCCGTGGGATAGGGTCAACACCTGAATGACCCTGACGGACTGCCTGCCATGACCCTCTCGCTCGACCTGCTGCTGGGCTTCGCCCTGTTTGCCCTTGTCACCTCGATCACACCGGGGCCGAACAACACCATGTTGCTGGCATCGGGGGTGAATTTCGGCTTCAACCGCACCATCCCCCATATGCTCGGCATTACCTGCGGCTTCTTTGTGCTGGTGGTGGCGGTGGGTTTTGGTCTGGGCGCGGTGTTCCAGACTTATCCACTTCTTTACACGGTCCTGCGTTACGTCGGCGCGGCGTACTTGCTGTACCTGGCGTGGAAAATCGCCCATTCCGGCCCGGTCGGAGAAAGCGAATCCGGCGAGGCGAAACCGATCAGCTACCTCGGCGCGGCAGCCTTCCAGTGGGTCAATCCCAAGGCGTGGATCATGGCCATCGGTGCCATCAGCACCTACACGCCGATGCAGGGTTATTTCACCAACGTGATCGTGATTGCGGCGGTGTTTGCCATCATCAACCTGCCGAGCGTCGGCGTCTGGGCGGCGTGCGGGACCTTGTTGCGCAACGTGCTCAAGGATCGCCGCTGGCTGCGGGTGTTCAACTGGGGCATGGCGGCGCTGCTGGTGATTTCGCTGTATCCGTTACTCCTCGAAAGCTTTAGCTGACGCAGTGCTACAACCGCCGGCCCGATGCCTGTTAAAGTCGCGTTCAGGAGCGTTCCTACGCACTTTTAAATGAAGTTGTTCTTCTTTAACGGCATCCGATCAGGTATTGATGACGCTCTCGAACCCGGACGCAGCTCACAAGGCTGCGTCGTGCCGTTTGTAGACACGAGCTTCCTGATCCCGGAACACGCTCTGCGAGTCTTTTTATGAACACACGTCCGCTGTATTTCGATTACGCCGCCACCACCCCGGTGGACGAGCGGGTCATCCAGGTGATGATCGAGTGTCTGGGTTTCAACGGTAACTTCGGCAACCCGGCCTCCAGTTCCCACGCCTTCGGCCAGCAGGCCCGGCAAACGGTCGAGAACGCTCGCCGGCAAGTCGCCGAACTGGTCGGCGCCCAGGCGCAACAGATCGTCTGGACCTCCGGCGCCACCGAATCCAACAACCTCGCCCTCAAAGGCGTGGCCCAGGCACGTGGCGTGTCCGGTGGGCACATCATCACCAGTCAGATCGAACACAAGGCGATCCTCGATACCGCCCGGAAATTGCAGGACGCTGGCGTCGCCGTGACCTATCTGGTGCCGGACGCCGACGGCCTGATCACCCCGCAAGCGGTCAGCGAGGCGATGCGCGATGACACCTTTCTGGTGTCGCTGATGCTGGTCAACAACGAGCTCGGCACCGTCAACGACATCCAGGCCATCGGCGAAGTGGTGCGTGGACGCGGGGCCTTGTTCCACGTCGATGCGGCGCAAGGCGCCGGCAAGGTCGCGATCGATCTGGCGCAATGGCCGGTGGATCTCATGTCGTTTTCGGCACACAAACTCTACGGCCCCAAAGGCATCGGTGCGCTGTACGTCGGCCCGCGTGCGCAACAGCGTTTGCAGGCGCAGATTCACGGTGGCGGCCACGAGGGCGGATTGCGTTCCGGTACGTTGGCGACTCACCAGATTGCTGCAATGGGCTCGGCTTTTGCCTTGGCCGCCGAGGCCTTTGATGACGAGAAGAAAATCATCGTCGCGTTGCGCGAGCGTCTGCTTGAACAACTGTTGAGCCTGCCCGGCGTACGCCTCAATGGCAGCGCCACGCAACGCATTCCGCACACCCTGAGCCTGACCTTCAGCGAAGGCGAGTTCAACCCGGCGGCGCTGAGCCATTCGATCGCGTTTTCCGCGACCTCGGCCTGCAACTCTGCCAGCAACACACCGTCCCACGTTTTGCTGGCATTGGGGCACGATGCCCATCTGGCCGGCCGTACCATTCGCCTGAGCCTCGGCCGTTTCACCACCGCCGAGGACATCGACAAGGCTGTAGATCTGATCAAGACCGCCTGCGCCAGTGCTCCGGCATTCTGGGCGACAGGGCTTTAACGAGCCGGCTTCGAACGGCACCGAACAATAACGATGAAGTGATTGGCAGGAGACATGATGAGTACCCAGACTTTGACCGAAGGAACGGTTCCCCAGCGCCTGGCGCACACCCGCGAACTGATGCGTCGCGAAGGCATTCACGCACTGCTGGTGCCGTCCGCCGACCCGCACCTGTCGGAGTACCTGCCGGGTTACTGGCAGGGGCGGCAATGGTTGTCGGGTTTTCATGGCTCGGTGGGCACGTTGATTGTCACCACCGATTTCGCCGGGGTCTGGGCCGACAGTCGTTACTGGGAACAGGCGACCAAGGAGCTCAAGGGCAGCGGCATCGAACTGGTCAAGCTGCAACCGGGTCAGCCGAGCCCGCTGGACTGGCTCGCCGAGCAGACACCGGAAGGTGGCGTGGTCGCCGTCGATGGCGCGGTCATGGCCGTGGCGTCGGCGCGGACCCTGGGCAGCAAGCTCGAAGCGCGGGGCGCCAGCCTGCGTACCGACCTCGACCTGTTGAACGAAGTCTGGAGCGACCGTCCGGGTCTGCCGAACGCGCCGATCTATCAACACTTGCCGCCGCAGGCGACCGTCAGCCGTGGCGAGAAACTCGCCCAGTTGCGTGAAACCCTGCAGGAACGCGGCGCCGATTGGCACTTTATCGCCACCCTCGACGATATCGCCTGGCTGTTCAACCTGCGCGGCGGCGATGTGTCGTTCAACCCGGTTTTTGTTTCCTTCGCCCTGATCGGTCAACAAAAGGCCACGCTGTTTGTGGCGTTGAGCAAGGTCGACGCTGATCTGCGCGCCGTGCTGGAAAAAGACGGCGTGACTCTGCGCGACTACAGCGAAGTTGCTGAGGCCTTGGCTGCGATTCCGAACGGCGCGAGCCTGCTGGTGGATCCGGCGCGGGTGACCAGCGGCCTGCTGGGCAACCTCGACAGCGGCGTGAAACTGGTCGAAGGTCTGAATCCGACCACATTGGCTAAATCACAAAAAAGCCCGGCGGATGCCGAGCACATTCGTCAGGCGATGGAGCAGGACGGCGCGGCGTTGTGCGAGTTCTTCACCTGGCTGGAATCGGCCTGGGGCCGCGAGCGCATTACCGAGCTGACCATTGATGAGAAACTCACGGCGGCCCGTGAGCGTCGCCCGGATTATGTATCGCTGAGTTTCAACACCATCGCTGCATACAACGCCAACGGCGCGATGCCGCATTATCACGCCACCCCGGAAGAGCACGCGGTGATCGAAGGTGACGGTCTGTTGCTGATCGACTCCGGTGGCCAGTACCTGGGCGGTACCACCGACATCACACGCATGGTGGCGGTCGGCACGCCGAGCGCAGAACAGAAACGTGACTGCACCCGCGTGTTGAAGGGTGTGATTGCGTTGTCCCGCGCGCATTTCCCGAAAGGCATTCTGTCGCCGCTGCTGGATGCGATTGCCCGTGCGCCGATCTGGGCCGAAAACGTGGATTACGGCCATGGCACCGGTCATGGCGTAGGTTATTTCCTTAATGTGCACGAAGGCCCGCAGGTGATCGCCTATCAGGCTGCGCCTGCGCCACAAACCGCCATGCAACCGGGGATGATCACCTCCATCGAGCCGGGTACTTACCGTCCGGGTCGCTGGGGTGTGCGGATCGAGAACCTGGCAATGAACGTCGTTGCCGGAAGCAGCGAGTTCGGCGAATTCCTCAAGTTCGAAACCCTGACCCTGTGCCCGATCGACACCCGTTGTCTGGAACCGTCCTTGTTCACGCAGGAAGAGAAGCAATGGTTCAACGCCTATCACGCCGAAGTGCGCGAGCGTCTGAGCCCGTTGCTCAGCGGTGAGGCACTGACGTGGCTGAACACGCGTACTGCCGCTATTTGATGGGTTGAAGCTCGGGCGCTGCTGCCAGCGCCCGAGTCATGTACTCGACAAACGCGTTGACCCTGGCGGACTGGCGACGGTTCGCCGGGGACACGGCGTGTATCGGCAGTGATCGGGTCTGGTAGTCCTGCAACAGGGCAACCACTCGACCGGCCTTCAAATCCTCGCTGAACAGCCAGACCGGTGACAGCGAAATACCCAATCCTCCCAATACCATCTCGCGGATCGCCTCGGAGTTGTTGCTCTGGGCGTTGCCTTTGATGCGCACCTCGTGGCGCTGGCCGTCCTTTTCGTAAGTCCACAGGTTTTGCGATTCGAGCAGGTTGAATTGCAGGCAGTTGTGCTGCGCCAGATCCTGCGGCGATTGCGGATGTTCATGGCATTGCAGATAGGTGGGTGCCGCCACGGTGACGCGGTGGGTGGTGCCTATTCGTCGGGCGATCATGCCGCTGTCATTCAACTCGCCGATGCGCAGGCTGACATCCAGGCCTTCGCTGACCAGATCCAGGTTCTGGTCGTTGAGGTGCAGGTCGATCTGAATCTGTGGGTATAGCTTGAGAAAATCGGGGAGTCTTGGAGCGATCTGCAGGCGGCCGAAACTGACCGACGAGCCGATACGTAACGCCCCGGCGACCGTTTCCCGGCCAGACTGGAAACTGTGTTCGGCAGCATCCACCGCTGCAAGAATATTCCGGCATTCGTTGTAGTACCGCTGACCTTCATCGGTCAGCGACAGCTTGCGCGTACTGCGGGCAATCAGCTTGCCGCCTAGCTGGGTTTCAAGAGCGCGCAGAACCTTGCTGACGGTGGGTTGGGTGGTCTGCAGCTCCCGCGCCACGGCGGAAAAACTACCGCGCTCGACCACCCGGACGAAGATTGCCATTGCGTTGAGCTTGTCCACGAAGCGCCTCATTCATGCCGGATTAGCATGATCACTATAGTCATTCGGCGTCTTATTGGCATGAGTCGGTTGGGAGAACATGGCTTCACTTTCTCCCACAGGAATGACCGAAATGACTGACTCACAGCACATGAATGCCCTGATAGTGGACACCGCCAATGGGCCGCTACGCTTGGTTTCCCTTGAGCGCCCCGTGGCGGGGGACGGACAGGTACTGGTGCGGATCAAGGCCAGTGGTGTGAATCCGCTGGATCTGAAAATTCGTGCCGGGCAGGCCGCCCATGCTCGACAGCCGTTGCCGGCGGTGTTGGGGCTGGATCTGGCGGGTGTGATTGAAGCGGTGGGTGAGGGCGTGCAGGGCTGGGCGCCGGGCGATGAGATTTATGCCTTGGCGACCGGCATTGGTGGCGTGCAGGGTTCGTTGGCGGAATTTGCGGTGGTTGATGCGCGGCTTCTGGCGCGTAAACCGGTCAACCTGAGCATGCGCGAGGCCGCAGGGTTACCGCTGGTGCTGATAACTGCTTGGGAAGGCCTGGTGGATCGGGCCCGGGTGAGTGCCAGGCAGAAGGTATTGATTCACGGTGGGGCGGGTGGCGTCGGGCATGTGGCGGTGCAAATTGCCCGCTCGTTCGGTGCCGAGGTTTTTGCGACGGGGTCCGCAGGGCAACGCAGGATTATTGAAGGTTATGGCGCAACGTTCATTGATTACCGAGCGATGTCGGTCGAGGACTATGTTCGCGAGTACACGGCGGGGGAGGGATTCGATATCGTTTATGACACGGTGGGCGGTGAAACGCTGGATGCGTCCTTCAAGGCTGCGCGGATCTATCACGGGCATGTCCTGAGTTGCCTGGGCTGGGGGCAGCATAGTCTGGCGCCGCTGTCATTCCGGGGTGCGACCTACTCTGGCGTGTTTACCTTGTTGCCGCTGCTGACCGGGAAGGGCGGAGAGCACCATGGCGAGATTTTGCGCCAGACCGCGTGCTTGATTGAGGCTGGGAAGGTGAAGCCGCTGCTCGATGCGCGTCGGTTCACGCTTGAATCAGCCGGCGAGGCCCATGAGCTGCTTTCGTCGAAAGCAGCCCGGGGACGTCTGGTGGTAGAGATTTAGCGCAGGGCTTCTTCAACGAAGTCGAGCCGGTCCTGACCGAAGAACAACTGATTGTCGATGAACATGCTCGGTGCACCGAAGACGCCACGTTTCACGGCAGTCTCGGTGTTGTCCTTGAGGGCAGTCTTGACCGCTTCATCATTGGTCAGTGACAGTACCTGCTCAGGATTGAAGCCATGTTCGGTCAGTACCGCTGCAACCGTTGCCGGTTCATCGAGGCTGCGACCCTCAACCCACAACGCTTTGAACAGGCAGTCGATGAACGCCTGGAAGCGCTCCGGGTGGCGCAATTGAATGCCGGTCACCGCCCGCATCAGCATCAGGGTATTGATCGGGAAATGCGGGTTGAATTTCAGGGGCACGCCGTAGCGCTTGGCGTAGCGATCCAGATCCTGAAACATGTAGCGGCCCTTGGCCGGGATCATTGCCGGTGACGCATTGCCGGTGGCTTTGAACACTCCGCCCAGCAACATCGGGATATAGATCAGCTGGCTGCCGGTCTCGGCGCAGATTCCTGGCAGCTGGGTGTACGCCAGATAGGTGGCGGGGCTGCCAAGGTCGAAGTAGAACTCCACGGTTTTGCTCATGATCGCTGCACTCATTGTTGTTATTGGGAGGGGTTACCAGCGTTCGTTCCAGGGGCGCAGATCCAGTTCGAAGGTCCAGGCATCCCTTGGCTGGCTGTGCAGGTACCAATAGTTCTCGGCGATGTGCTCGGGATTGAGAATACCGTCCTGATCCTTGGTGGCGTACTTGTCGGGGAAATTGCTGCGGATGAAGTCGGTGTCGATGGCGCCGTCGACCACGATGTGGGCAACGTGAATGTTCATAGGGCCGAGTTCCCGGGCCATGCTTTGCGCCAGTGCACGGATACCGTGCTTGGCGCCGGCGAATGCGGCAAAACCGGAAGCACCACGCAGCCCGGCGGTAGCACCGGTGAACAGAATGGTGCCGCGCTGGCGGGTGACCATGCGCTTGGCGACTTCGCGGGCATTGAGGAATCCGGAGAAACAGGCCATTTCCCAGATCTTGAAATACTTGCGTGCCGTTTCTTCGAGGATGCTGCAGGGCACGTTGGCGCCGATGTTGAAAACGAACGCTTCAATCGGCCCGAGACGGGTTTCGATATCTTCGATCAGCGCAATCACGTCTTCTTCTTTGCGCGCGTCGCAGGCAAAACCGTGGGCTTCGCCGCCGTCTGCCTGGATGGCTTCCACCAATGGCTGCAATTTGTCGGCACTGCGACGTGTGACGCAAGCGATGAAACCTTCCTTGGCGAACCGCTTGGCAATGGCACCGCCCGTGGCATCACCAGCACCGACAACCAATACGACCTTCTTTTTATTCATGGGTGAATCCCTTTAGTAAACGATCGTTAAGTGAACGAACGTTATGCTAGGATTTGCTCAGCGTCAAGGCAGTCAATTGCGAGGATGAATGCATGCGGTACTCCGCCGGTCACAAGCTTGAAACCAAAGAAAAGCTGCTGCAAAGCGGCTCGCTGTCTGCGAAAAAAAGCGGATTTTCAACGATGGGTGTCGATGGCCTGATGAAGACGATCGGCCTGAGTGGCGCGGCGTTCTACAGTCATTTCTCGTCCAAGGATGCCCTGTTCGCCGCTATCGTCGAGCGCGAGTTGTGTCAGAGCCTGGAGCGGTTGGGCGGGCGGGGCGAGCAGGATCGTGAAAGGTTGGAGCGATGCCTCAAACTGTATCTGAACATGGCTCATGTCGAGCAACCTGAGCTGGGGTGCGCGTTACCTGCGCTGGGCGCTGAGATTGCTCGGTCGGATGTCGTCGTGCGGGAACAGGCCGAACTGTGGATTTGTCGGCTTCAGGAAAGTTGGGCGCAGATTCTGGAGAGCGACAGCCTGGCCTGGGCCATTCTGTCGCAATGTGTCGGGGCGTTGGTGGTGGCGCGGATGTTGGCGTCCCCGCAGATCCAGCAACGGGTGCTGGAGTCCAGTCACGAAGAGATCGGCCGCCAGCTCGCCGTTCAGCGAGCACAATAGCGGCGGCGGTTTATTTGCAGATGACGATCATGCTTCGGCTGGTATATCCGGCGGGGTTGAGACCGAAGGGATAATCACCCGGCTCCTCCACCGCATCCCCGGATTTTGCGATGACTTTGTAACCCTTCGGCGCGCAGGAGTTGGCGGCACTGGTGTAGCACTTGTCCCAGGAAGAGGAAAGCCCTGAACAGTTGATGTGCAGCCCTTTTTTGCCGTGCTTTACCTGAGCCTTGGAGGTCGCCGCGCATCCCGAAATGGCGAGTATGGCGATCAGTATCAAAATTCGTTTCATTACCGTCCTTATGGCGGCCTCGAGTCTGGCGCTCGGGTCTGCCTGCATTCGCTCTCGCTTGACGCGTTCCGATGTCCCTATCCGAAAAAGTCCATATCTGGCACTGAGTTGCGAGGCTAAACATGGCCTAAATGAGCCGTAAATGCCAGACCTTCGTTACAACCGCTTTCAATCCGCCGCAATCACGGGCTTGGCGTGGCTGCCCATGGTCATCGTTGCACCGACGGAAGCCAGAATAATGCACAGGATGGCCATCCATTGTGACAAGGAGAGATATTCCTGCAGGAACAGCAGCCCCGATAACGCACCAAATGCCGGTTCGATACTCATCAGCGTACCGAAAGTACGAGCGGGCATGCGGGTGAGGGCGACCATTTCCAGGGTGTAGGGCAGGGCGGTGGAAAGTATTGCGACACCAATGGCTATCGGGATCAATGACGGCGTCAGCAATGCGGCGCCAGCGTGGACGATGCCGATGGGGGCGACGAACAGCGCCGCGATCATCACGCCCAGCGCCGCCGTCGTCACGCCGTTGTCAGCGCCAGCCTTCTGACCGAAGAGAATGTAGAGGGCCCAGCAAACACCAGCGCCCAGCGCATAGGCCACACCGGTAAGGTCGAGACCCGCTGTCGCTGCACCTGTTGGTATCAATAGCAGCAATCCGACGGCGGCGAGGGCAATCCAGAGGAAATCGATTGCACGACGGGAAGCGTAGATGGCGACGGCCAGCGGCCCGGTGAACTCCAGCGCCACCGCAATGCCGAGCGGCACGGTGCGCAAGGACATATAGAAGAGGAAGTTCATGCCGCCCAACGCCATCCCGTACACGATCACGGTGCGCAGCGATTTGGCCGTCAGCTTTGCCCTCCAGGGTCTCAGCAATAGCAGCATGATCACGCTGGCGAACATCAGGCGTAGCGTCGTTGTGCCTTGGGCGCCCACGATGGGGAACATGCTTTTGGCCAGAGACGCGCCTGACTGGATCGATGCCATGGCGATCAATATCAGGCCAACCGGAAACAGGATGGATACAAGACTGCGGGGTTGGTCGTTCATTGCGCGGCATCGTCCGATAGTAAAGGCAGTAGAAGGCACTAACTGAGTGATGGGCAATATACTGCGCATTCGCTGGTGTTGCGTCTATATATAAGCGGGCTTTTTGAGTCGAGTGATAGAAAAATCAAATTAAGGGTTGACGGCAGATTCTGAGTCTCTATAATTCGCCCCACTTCCGGCGCAGTCGAAACGGAAAACTCCTTGAAATTCAACGAGTTAAGTAGGTTTCGATAGCGGGTCGCTTCAGATCATCGAAGCCTGGAAGGAGTTGAGAGAGTGGTGATGTTTGGCGCTTTCAACGGTTCGGTCTTCTCGATCGAAAGCGGAGAAAAAGAGGTGTTGACAGCAGCGTGTAACGCTGTAGAATTCGCCTCCCGCTAACGAGAGATCGGAAGCGCAAGTGGTTGAAGTTGTTGAAGAAATCTTCGAAAACTTCTGAAAATAATCACTTGACAGCAAATGAGGCTGCTGTAGAATGCGCGCCTCGGTTGAGACGAAAGATCTTGACCAACCGCTCTTTAACAACTGAATCAAGCAATTCGTGTGGGTGCTTGTGGAGTCAGACTGATAGTCAACAAGATTATCAGCATCACAAGTTACTCCGCGAGAAATCAAAGATGTAACCAACGATTGCTGAGCCAAGTTTAGGGTTTCTTAAAAACCCAAAGATGTTTGAACTGAAGAGTTTGATCATGGCTCAGATTGAACGCTGGCGGCAGGCCTAACACATGCAAGTCGAGCGGATGAAGGGAGCTTGCTCCTGGATTCAGCGGCGGACGGGTGAGTAATGCCTAGGAATCTGCCTGGTAGTGGGGGACAACGTTTCGAAAGGAACGCTAATACCGCATACGTCCTACGGGAGAAAGCAGGGGACCTTCGGGCCTTGCGCTATCAGATGAGCCTAGGTCGGATTAGCTAGTTGGTGAGGTAATGGCTCACCAAGGCGACGATCCGTAACTGGTCTGAGAGGATGATCAGTCACACTGGAACTGAGACACGGTCCAGACTCCTACGGGAGGCAGCAGTGGGGAATATTGGACAATGGGCGAAAGCCTGATCCAGCCATGCCGCGTGTGTGAAGAAGGTCTTCGGATTGTAAAGCACTTTAAGTTGGGAGGAAGGGTTGTAGATTAATACTCTGCAATTTTGACGTTACCGACAGAATAAGCACCGGCTAACTCTGTGCCAGCAGCCGCGGTAATACAGAGGGTGCAAGCGTTAATCGGAATTACTGGGCGTAAAGCGCGCGTAGGTGGTTCGTTAAGTTGGATGTGAAATCCCCGGGCTCAACCTGGGAACTGCATCCAAAACTGGCGAGCTAGAGTATGGTAGAGGGTGGTGGAATTTCCTGTGTAGCGGTGAAATGCGTAGATATAGGAAGGAACACCAGTGGCGAAGGCGACCACCTGGACTGATACTGACACTGAGGTGCGAAAGCGTGGGGAGCAAACAGGATTAGATACCCTGGTAGTCCACGCCGTAAACGATGTCAACTAGCCGTTGGGAGCCTTGAGCTCTTAGTGGCGCAGCTAACGCATTAAGTTGACCGCCTGGGGAGTACGGCCGCAAGGTTAAAACTCAAATGAATTGACGGGGGCCCGCACAAGCGGTGGAGCATGTGGTTTAATTCGAAGCAACGCGAAGAACCTTACCAGGCCTTGACATCCAATGAACTTTCCAGAGATGGATTGGTGCCTTCGGGAACATTGAGACAGGTGCTGCATGGCTGTCGTCAGCTCGTGTCGTGAGATGTTGGGTTAAGTCCCGTAACGAGCGCAACCCTTGTCCTTAGTTACCAGCACGTTATGGTGGGCACTCTAAGGAGACTGCCGGTGACAAACCGGAGGAAGGTGGGGATGACGTCAAGTCATCATGGCCCTTACGGCCTGGGCTACACACGTGCTACAATGGTCGGTACAAAGGGTTGCCAAGCCGCGAGGTGGAGCTAATCCCATAAAACCGATCGTAGTCCGGATCGCAGTCTGCAACTCGACTGCGTGAAGTCGGAATCGCTAGTAATCGCGAATCAGAATGTCGCGGTGAATACGTTCCCGGGCCTTGTACACACCGCCCGTCACACCATGGGAGTGGGTTGCACCAGAAGTAGCTAGTCTAACCTTCGGGAGGACGGTTACCACGGTGTGATTCATGACTGGGGTGAAGTCGTAACAAGGTAGCCGTAGGGGAACCTGCGGCTGGATCACCTCCTTAATCGACGACATCAGCTGCTCCATAAGTTCCCACACGAATTGCTTGATTCATTGAAGAAGACGAAAGAAGCAGCCCGAAATTGGGTCTGTAGCTCAGTTGGTTAGAGCGCACCCCTGATAAGGGTGAGGTCGGCAGTTCGAATCTGCCCAGACCCACCAATTTTGTGTGGGAAACGCCTGTAGAAATACGGGGCCATAGCTCAGCTGGGAGAGCGCCTGCCTTGCACGCAGGAGGTCAGCGGTTCGATCCCGCTTGGCTCCACCACTACTGCTTCTGAAGTAAGAGCTTAGAAATGAGCATTCCATCGATTTGATGGTGAATGTTGATTTCTAGTCTTTGACTAGTTCGTTCTTTAAAAATTTGGGTATGTGATAGAAAGATAGACTGAACGTTACTTTCACTGGTAACGGATCAGGCTAAGGTAAAATTTGTGAGTTCTCTTAGTTGAGAAATTCGAATTTTCGGCGAATGTCGTCTTCACAGTATAACCAGATTGCTTGGGGTTATATGGTCAAGTGAAGAAGCGCATACGGTGGATGCCTTGGCAGTCAGAGGCGATGAAAGACGTGGTAGCCTGCGAAAAGCTTCGGGGAGTCGGCAAACAGACTTTGATCCGGAGATGTCTGAATGGGGGAACCCAGCCATCACAAGATGGTTATCTTGCACTGAATACATAGGTGCAAGAGGCGAACCAGGGGAACTGAAACATCTAAGTACCCTGAGGAAAAGAAATCAACCGAGATTCCCTTAGTAGTGGCGAGCGAACGGGGACTAGCCCTTAAGTGGCTTTGAGATTAGCGGAACGCTCTGGAAAGTGCGGCCATAGTGGGTGATAGCCCTGTACGCGAAAATCTCTTAGTCATGAAATCGAGTAGGACGGAGCACGAGAAACTTTGTCTGAATATGGGGGGACCATCCTCCAAGGCTAAATACTACTGACTGACCGATAGTGAACTAGTACCGTGAGGGAAAGGCGAAAAGAACCCCGGAGAGGGGAGTGAAATAGATCCTGAAACCGTATGCGTACAAGCAGTGGGAGCAGACTTTGTTCTGTGACTGCGTACCTTTTGTATAATGGGTCAGCGACTTATTTTCAGTGGCGAGCTTAACCGAATAGGGGAGGCGTAGCGAAAGCGAGTCTTAATAGGGCGTCTAGTCGCTGGGAATAGACCCGAAACCGGGCGATCTATCCATGGGCAGGTTGAAGGTTAGGTAACACTGACTGGAGGACCGAACCGACTACCGTTGAAAAGTTAGCGGATGACCTGTGGATCGGAGTGAAAGGCTAATCAAGCTCGGAGATAGCTGGTTCTCCTCGAAAGCTATTTAGGTAGCGCCTCATGTATCACTGTAGGGGGTAGAGCACTGTTTCGGCTAGGGGGTCATCCCGACTTACCAAACCGATGCAAACTCCGAATACCTACAAGTGCCGAGCATGGGAGACACACGGCGGGTGCTAACGTCCGTCGTGAAAAGGGAAACAACCCAGACCGTCAGCTAAGGTCCCAAAGTTATGGTTAAGTGGGAAACGATGTGGGAAGGCTTAGACAGCTAGGAGGTTGGCTTAGAAGCAGCCACCCTTTAAAGAAAGCGTAATAGCTCACTAGTCGAGTCGGCCTGCGCGGAAGATGTAACGGGGCTCAAACCATACACCGAAGCTACGGGTATCACGTAAGTGATGCGGTAGAGGAGCGTTCTGTAAGCCTGTGAAGGTGAGTTGAGAAGCTTGCTGGAGGTATCAGAAGTGCGAATGCTGACATGAGTAACGACAATGGGTGTGAAAAACACCCACGCCGAAAGACCAAGGTTTCCTGCGCAACGTTAATCGACGCAGGGTTAGTCGGTCCCTAAGGCGAGGCTGAAAAGCGTAGTCGATGGAAAACAGGTTAATATTCCTGTACTTCTGGTTATTGCGATGGAGGGACGGAGAAGGCTAGGCCAGCTTGGCGTTGGTTGTCCAAGTTTAAGGTGGTAGGCTGAGATCTTAGGTAAATCCGGGATCTTAAGGCCGAGAGCTGATGACGAGTTGCCTTTAGGCGACGAAGTGGTTGATGCCATGCTTCCAAGAAAAGCTTCTAAGCTTCAGATAACCAGGAACCGTACCCCAAACCGACACAGGTGGTTGGGTAGAGAATACCAAGGCGCTTGAGAGAACTCGGGTGAAGGAACTAGGCAAAATGGCACCGTAACTTCGGGAGAAGGTGCGCCGGTGAGGGTGAAGGACTTGCTCCGTAAGCCCATGCCGGTCGAAGATACCAGGCCGCTGCGACTGTTTATTAAAAACACAGCACTCTGCAAACACGAAAGTGGACGTATAGGGTGTGACGCCTGCCCGGTGCCGGAAGGTTAATTGATGGGGTTAGCTAACGCGAAGCTCTTGATCGAAGCCCCGGTAAACGGCGGCCGTAACTATAACGGTCCTAAGGTAGCGAAATTCCTTGTCGGGTAAGTTCCGACCTGCACGAATGGCGTAACGATGGCGGCGCTGTCTCCACCCGAGACTCAGTGAAATTGAAATCGCTGTGAAGATGCAGTGTATCCGCGGCTAGACGGAAAGACCCCGTGAACCTTTACTATAGCTTTGCACTGGACTTTGAATTTGCTTGTGTAGGATAGGTGGGAGGCTTTGAAGCGTGGACGCCAGTTCGCGTGGAGCCATCCTTGAAATACCACCCTGGCAACTTTGAGGTTCTAACTCAGGTCCGTTATCCGGATCGAGGACAGTGTATGGTGGGTAGTTTGACTGGGGCGGTCTCCTCCTAAAGAGTAACGGAGGAGTACGAAGGTGCGCTCAGACCGGTCGGAAATCGGTCGTAGAGTATAAAGGCAAAAGCGCGCTTGACTGCGAGACAGACACGTCGAGCAGGTACGAAAGTAGGTCTTAGTGATCCGGTGGTTCTGTATGGAAGGGCCATCGCTCAACGGATAAAAGGTACTCCGGGGATAACAGGCTGATACCGCCCAAGAGTTCATATCGACGGCGGTGTTTGGCACCTCGATGTCGGCTCATCACATCCTGGGGCTGAAGCCGGTCCCAAGGGTATGGCTGTTCGCCATTTAAAGTGGTACGCGAGCTGGGTTTAGAACGTCGTGAGACAGTTCGGTCCCTATCTGCCGTGGACGTTTGAGATTTGAGAGGGGCTGCTCCTAGTACGAGAGGACCGGAGTGGACGAACCTCTGGTGTTCCGGTTGTCACGCCAGTGGCATTGCCGGGTAGCTATGTTCGGAAAAGATAACCGCTGAAAGCATCTAAGCGGGAAACTTGCCTCAAGATGAGATCTCACTGGAACCTTGAGTTCCCTGAAGGGCCGTCGAAGACTACGACGTTGATAGGTTGGGTGTGTAAGCGCTGTGAGGCGTTGAGCTAACCAATACTAATTGCCCGTGAGGCTTGACCATATAACACCCAAGCAATTTGAGTCGAAAGGCCAGATTGCGGTGTGTGAAGACGCAAGAACCGAAAGTTCGAGTTCACAAAACACCGAAAACTATCCATACCCAATTTGCTGAAGCGAGGCCATCCGGCCACGAGTCAGTACCCGAATTTCTTGACGACCATAGAGCGTTGGAACCACCTGATCCCATCCCGAACTCAGAAGTGAAACGATGCATCGCCGATGGTAGTGTGGGGTTTCCCCATGTGAGAGTAGGTCATCGTCAAGATTAAATTCCGAAACCCCAATTGCGAAAGCAGTTGGGGTTTTGTTTTGCCCGCAGGAAAGTGGTCGAACAAGGCTCCGACCGTCGTTAGGGCAGCCACTGGGGAAATCCTTCTGAAATGACCGCCCGGTTTTTGGTATGGTGCAGCTCGTTTTTAACGGACTGATGTCTCGCCCACGGATCGGCGCTCATTTTTGTCAAAGAGTTGCTGCAGAAATGCCTGAACCAATTCCCATCAAGGATCACGAAAAAGAGACGCGCCTGGTCAATAAACGGCTGGTTGCCTGTGCCTTGTTCGTCTTCGCGATCAGCTGTGCGCTGGTAGTGCGCCTGTACATCCTGCAAGTGGTTGAGTTCGACTATCACTCGACCATCTCCGAAAACAACCGTGTCCACGTCTTGCCAATCCCGCCAACACGCGGACTGATTTACGACCGCAACGGCGTGCTGCTGGCTGATAACCGCCCCAGTTACAACCTGATCATCACCCGCGAACGGGCCACTGATGTCAATCAGGAGCTGGACGAAGTCATCAGTCTCCTGCATCTGCCCGCCGAAGATCGTTCGGTCTTCGACAAGGCCATGAAACAGTCGCGTCACCCGTTTACACCGGTGACCCTGTTCTATGAACTGACCGAAGAACAGATTGCCGTGCTGGCGGTCAACGAGTTCCGCTTGCCGGGGCTGGATGTCGAACCGCAGTTCGTTCGTCACTACCCGCTCGGCGCGCACTTCGCCCACTCGATCGGCTATGTCGGTCGCATCAACGAAAAAGAATCCAAGACCCTCGACTCCGTCGAGTACCGCGGCACCCAATCCATCGGCAAGACGGGCGTAGAGCGTTTCTACGAAGCACAACTGCACGGCCACGTCGGTTACGAGGAAGTGGAAACCAACGCTCAGGGCCGCGTATTGCGTGTCCTCAAACACACCGACCCAGTGCCCGGCAAAAACATCGTCCTGAGCCTCGACGTCAAGCTTCAGGAAGCCGCCGAAGCCGCACTGGGCGACCGTCGCGGCTCAGTGGTTGCGCTGGACCCATCGACCGGCGAAGTGCTGGCCATGGTCAGCAATCCCAGCTTCGATCCCAACCTGTTCGTGACCGGTATCAGCTCCAAGGAATATTCCGCGCTGCGTGACTCCATCGACCGACCGCTGTTCAACCGCGTGCTGCGCGGCTTGTACGCGCCCGGTTCGACGATCAAGCCCGAGGTGGCAATTGCCGGGCTCGACGCCGGTGTGGTCACGCCTCAGACCCGCGTCTTCGACCCTGGCTACTACCAACTGCCGGACTTCGACCATAAGTACCGCAACTGGAACCACAGCGGCGACGGCTGGGTGGACATGGATGCGGCGATCATGCGCTCCAACGACACCTACTTCTACGACCTCGCGCACAAGCTCGGCATAGATCGCCTGCATGACTACATGGCGATGTTCGGCCTCGGCGAGAAAGTCTCCCTGGACATGTTCGAAGAGTCTCCCGGCCTGATGCCGTCACAGGCCTGGAAGCGCGCCACCCGGCGTCAGGCGTGGTTCCCCGGTGAGACAGTGATTCTCGGCATCGGCCAGGGCTACATGCAGGTCACGCCACTGCAACTGGCTCAGGCCACAGCACTGATTGCCAACAAAGGTGTATGGAATCGTCCACATCTCGCCAAAACCGTCGACGGTGTGCCGCCGGTAGATGAACACCCGATGCCGAACATCCTGCTCAAGGATCCGCGTGACTGGGATCAGGTCAACCACGGCATGCAGATGGTAATGCACGACGCCCGAGGTATCGCCCGCGCCGCGGCAGCCGGTGCGCAATACCGCATCGCCGGCAAGAGTGGTACGGCGCAGGTGGTGGCGATCAAGCAGGGTGAGCGCTACAACCGCGAGAAAACCCTCGAGCGCCATCGTGACAACGCCTTGTTCGTCGGTTTCGCTCCGGCCGAACATCCGAAGATCGCCATCTCGGTAATGATCGAAAACGGTGAGGCGGGGGGGCGAGTCGCAGGCCCTGTAGTGCGGGAGATCATGGACGCCTGGCTACTCGACCAGGACGGTCACCTCAAGCCGCAATACGCGGCGCCGACCAAGGCGCCGGGCGATCCTCACGTGTAATCCGTCACGGCTTCACAGCACAGGCTCACGCAAGCTGAGCATGTGCTGGAAGCTGTCAAGGAACACCGTTTCCGCTTGAGTCATCTTCTGTTCGCGATTCCACAGCAGCTGGATATCGAAATCCACCACCCCATCCTCCGGTGGCAAGCGCCACAGCAAGCCCTGCTCGACATCCCGACGGACCAGGTGAGTCGGCAGACAGCCAATCCCGAACCCTGCACAGATCAGACGATAAATTTCTTCGAAACTGGTTGAAGAGGCGACGATCTTGCCGGTAAAGCCCTGCTGATCACGAAACAGCGTCAACGGCGAAAGATTGCCGCCAAGCTGATCGCTGGTGAAGCTGACAAAATTCTCCGCCGCCAGTTGTTCCAGCGTCAGATTCTGTTGTCCGAACAGTCGATGCCGCTGCCCGCAAAAGTACGCATAACGCTCACGAAACAGCACCCGTTGCTCTAGCCTTGGCTGAGGCAGGCGACATAATCCGACACCGACCGTGGCGGTCTTCTGCAGTAATGAACTGATGATGTTCGAGCTGCCCATCACCTCGACTTCCAGCTCGATTTTCGGATGAGTTTCGTGGAAGTCCGCAAGAAACTCATCGTAATGCCGCGCCTGCACGCCACTGACTGTCAGGATGCGGATCTTGCCGACTACGTCGTCATGGCGGTTCTCGACCACGGTGCCCAAACGGGAAATATCGCCGTAGATATCCGCCGCAATCCGCAGGACTTCCTCTCCGGTCTCCGTCAGATCAAAGCGCCGTCCGCTGCGGGCAATCAGCACGCAATCCAGTTGTTCCTCGAGACGTTTCAACGCTTGGCTGACCGCCGACTGAGTAATGTGCAATCGCGCAGCGGCGCGGCTCATGCTGCCTTCCTGGCCGATCACCAGGTAAGTGCGCAGCAGGTTCCAGTCGAGCCGGTCGTTGAGAAAACGTCGGCCGATCCAGGGATTCGAGGAAGAACTCATGCAGTAGCCACGCTAATAGTAAAGATAAGTTTTTGAAAATTGACTAATCCTGTCACGGAAGCGATAAAGCCCACAAGCGCCACAGAGCGTGACCGTCAGCCGCCTCGACACCTGCCCAAAACTATAAATACACAGGGTTCTTGCATGCACACCACCGCTCAGCCGCGTCGCGCCGCGGCCGCTGCCTTCATTGGCACGACCATCGAATTCTACGATTTCTACATCTATGCCACCGCTGCCGCACTGGTGCTCGGGCAAGTGTTCTTTCCCAGTAGCGATCCGGTGACCAGCACACTCGCCGCGTTCGGCAGTTTCGCCGTTGGCTTCATTGCCCGCCCGATGGCCGGCATGGTGTTCGGACACCTGGGCGACCGTCTCGGCCGCAAGAAAATGCTGCTGGTGACCATGGCACTGATGGGCCTGGCCACCGCAGGCATCGGTCTGTTGCCGAGTTACGCCAGCGTCGGCATCTGGGCGCCCATCGGATTGATCGTGCTGCGCCTGATTCAAGGCATCTCCGTTGGAGGCGAGTGGGGCGGGGCGGTGTTGATGGCCAGCGAGCATGCCCCGGCCAAACGCAAGACCTTCTATGCCTCGTTCGCTCAACTCGGCAGTCCGGCGGGTTTGCTGTTGGCATTGATCGCGTTTCGTCTGGTGACGTCGCTGTCGCCGGAAGACTTCCTCGCCTGGGGCTGGCGTCTGCCGTTTCTCGCCAGTGGCGTGCTGATGATGGTCGGGCTGATGATTCGTTCCGGTGTGCACGAATCGCCGGAATTCGCCAAGGCCAGGGACAACAACGAGACCGCTAAATACCCGGTGAAGGATGTTATCCGTCAGTGCTGGCGGCAGATCCTGTTCGCCGCTGCCGCCGTGACCATTGGCTCGGCCGGTTTCTTCTTCACCAACACCTTCATGATCACCTACGTCACCCAATACCAAGGCATTCCACGAGCGACCATTCTTGACTGCCTGTTCCTGGTAACGATCATCCAATTGCTGTCGCAACCGTTGTCGGCGCTGCTGGCCGAACGCATCGGCGAAGGGCGGTTCCTGATGCTGGTCGCATTGCTGTGCATGGTCACGCCGTACCCGATGTTCCTGCTCGTCGGCACCCAAAACATTCTGCTGATGACCCTCGGTATCGCCGTCGCGGTGGTGATTCTCTCGGCCTTGTACGCGGTAATCGCCGGGTACATGACCCAGGCGTTCCCGGTGCACCTGCGCTACTCGGGCATTTCCATCGCCTACCAATTGAGCTGTGCGGTTGCCGGCGGTACCACGCCACTGATCGGCACGCTGCTGGCCAGCAAGTTCTCCGGGCAGTGGCTGCCGCTGGCGGTGTTCTTCACGCTGCTGTCGGCCCTGTCGCTGATCGGTGTCTGTGGCCTCGCGCGTCTGCGGGCCAACCCGGTCGTCCTTCACACAAGTAAAGAGGTGTATTCGTGAGTAAGCCCGCCCACATTGACCCGATCGAATGGCAAGCCCGTTGCGAGCTTGCGGCGTTGTACCGATTGATCGCGCATTTTCGCATGACCGACCTGATCGACACCCACATCACCCTGCGGATTCCGGGGCCGGAGCATCATTTCCTGATCAACCGCTACGGCGTGATCTTCGACCGCATGCGCGCCTCCGATCTGGTGCGCATCGATCAGGACGGGCGCATCGTCGACCCTGAATATGCAGGGCATCGGGTCAATGCCGCCGGCTTCGTGATCCACTCGGCAATCCACATGGCCCGACCGGATTTGACCTGCGTGATTCACACCCACACCGCCGCCGGCATGGCCGTCGCCGCGCAGAAACAGGGCCTGCTGCCGATCAGTCAGCACGCGCTGAAGTTCTACGGAAAACTTGCTTATCACACCTACGAAGGCATCGCCTTGTCGCTGGATGAGCGCGAGCGTTTGATCGCCGATCTCGGCCCGCATCGCGCGATGATCCTGCGCAATCACGGTTTGCTGGTCGGTGGTTCCGGCGTGGCCCAGGCATTCCAGGAAATCCACTTTCTGGAGCGTGCCTGCCAGGCGCAAGTGCAAGCATTGGCGGGCGGTTGTGAGCTGCATTACCCGTCGCCGGAAGTCTGCGCCCACACCGCCGAACAATTCGACCGCGATGAACAGGACAACATCATCGACCTGGCCTGGGAGGCCGCACTGACCCTGATCGAATCCCAGCGCGAGTCCTATCTGTCATGAACACCGTTGCACTGATGTCCCGTGACACACTGTTGCTCAAGCAATTGCAGGAAGCCTTTGCCCGCCGTGCGCCGCAGCTCTCGGCGGTGCTGGCCGATGATTGCCGGGCGGTGAATGCGCAGATGGCGGCGTGCTGGTTTCCGCTGCCGGGCAGCCTTGCCGCGTTGCCCAATCTGCAAGTGATTCACTCGGTCGCTGCCGGCATCGATCATCTGGAGCACGATCCGTCGTGCCCGGATCTGCCGGTGTGCCGGGTGGTCGATCCCGGCCATCGCCAGGGCATGACCGAATACGTGCGCTGGGCGGTGATTCACTACCATCGCGGCTTCGATCAAGTCCTTGAGCAACAGCGCCAACAGCATTGGGAGCGACCGCTGCAACGCCCGGCCCATGAGTTTCGGATCGGTGTGATGGGCCTCGGCTCGCTGGGCAGCGCAATCGCCCAAGACTTGGCAAGCGCCGGTTACGACGTACGTGGCTGGGCGCGCAGCAGCAAGGATCTGCCGGGTGTGCAGACTTTCGTCGGCAGCGACGCTTTCAACCCGTTCCTCGACGGCGTGGAGCTGCTGATCAATCTGTTGCCACTCACTCACGAAACTCGCGGCATTCTCAATCGCCAGACCTTCGAACGATTGGCCAACGGCGCGGCACTGGTCAATGTTGGCCGCGGCGGGCACCTGAACATCGAGGATCTGCAGCAGGCACTGGCCCGTGGAAAACTGCGCGGGGCGCTGCTCGATGTCTTCGAACAGGAACCGCTGCCCGCCGATCATCCACTGTGGAAAACCCCGGGCGTGACCATCACCCCGCACATGGCTTCGGCGGCGTCTCATGACTGCATCGCCGAGCAGATCGCCGAGAACTTTCGCCGTCTGAATGCGGGCGAACCGTTGCTCAACAGCGCGGATCGACTGCTCGGTTACTGATCTGCCAGACAGGCCTGCAAGCGCTCGATGAACAGCGTTTCGGCGCGACTCATGCGCTGCTCGCGGTTCCACAGCAGATGAATGTCGACATCGGCGATCCCTTCGTGGGGCGGCAGGCGCCAGAGCAATCCAGCCTCGACGTCCGCCGCCACCACGTGCTCCGGCAGGCAGCCGATGCCGAATCCGGCGATCACCAGTCGCCGCACTTCTTCCAGGCTTGGCGATGACGCGACGATGCGTCCGCTGAAGCCTTGCTGATCGCGAAAAATCGTCAGTGGCGAGAGCATCCCGCCAATCTGGTCGCTGGTGAAACTGACGAAATTCTCCCGCTGCAAATCGCCTTCGCCGATGTCCTGTCGGCCGAACAGAGCATGGTGTTTGCCGCAGAAAAACGCATAGCGCTGCCGCAGGAACAGACGCTGTTCCAGACGCGGTTGCGGGCGGCGATTGAGGCTCAGTCCGAGGGTCGCGGTTTTCTCTTGCAGGGCGCTGACGATGTCCGAACTGCGCATCACGTCGACCTCAAGATCGACCCGTGGATACTGCCGGTGGAAGTCCGCGAGAAAGTCATCGAAACGCTCGGAAAAGATCCGGCTGATGATCAGCAGTCGCACCTTGCCGATCACTTCGTCAGCCGGTTGTTCCAGCAGGCTGCTGACCTGGGACATCTGCCCGTAGATCTCTCCGGCCAGTTCGAAAATCTGCTCGCCGACTTCGGTGAGGGCAAAGCGCGGACCGCGCCGGGCAATCAACTGGCGACCCAATTGCTCCTCCAGACGCTTTAGCGCCTGGCTCACCGCCGGTTGCGTCAGGTGCAGACGCGCAGCAGCGCGGCTGATGCTCAGCTCCTGGCCGATCACCCGGAAGGTGCGCAACAGGTTCCAGTCGAGGCGGTCGTTGAGCAGGCGCTGGACGTCGCGTTCGGCCATGGGATTCTCGATTATAAGGTTGGGTAATAGTCGGAATAATAAATAGAAAATTGACTAATCATAGCCCCGGAACGATAAATCACCTCTAGACAGGCGCCGTCAGAGCGCCTCGGATTTGCCGTTTCCCTCCTGCCAGAAAAACAATCAAAGGAGCCCGACCCATGAAGCCCCACGCTTCGAACCAGCCGCGCCGTGCGGCGGCCGCAGCCTTCATCGGCACCATGATCGAGTGGTACGACTTTTACATCTACGCCACCGCCGCCGCGCTGGTGTTCGGTGCACTGTTCTTTCCTTCCGACGATCCGCTGTACAGCACCATGGCCGCGTTCGGCACCTTCGCCGTGGGCTTCTTTGCCCGGCCGTTGGGCGGAATCATTTTCGGCCATATCGGCGACCGCATCGGCCGCAAAAAATCCCTGATCATCACGCTGCTGATGATGGGCGTAGTCACAGTGTGCATCGGTCTGTTACCGACCTACGCGCAGATCGGTGCGGCGGCACCCGTGCTGCTGATTCTGCTGCGCATCGTCCAGGGCATCGCCGTCGGCGGCGAGTGGGGCGGGGCGGTGTTGATGGCCGGCGAGCATGCGCCGAAGGGCCGGCGCAATTTCTTTGCGTCGTTTGCGCAATTGGGCAGCCCGGCGGGGTTGATCCTGTCGCTGCTAGCCTTCAGCGCGGTGACCCGTTTGCCGGAAGAAGACTTGATGAGCTGGGGCTGGCGTTTGCCGTTCCTCGCCAGCGCGCTGTTGCTGCTGGTGGGCTTGGCGATTCGTCTGGGCGTGAATGAGTCTCCGGAATTCCTCGCCAGCCGCGAGCAGGCCACCAAACAGATCAAGAAAGAACAGGCGCCGGTGATGGAAGTCCTGCGCACCGCGTGGCGCCCACTGTTGCTGTGCATCGGCGCCAACACGCTGGGCATTGCCGGGGTGTATTTCACCAATACCTTCATGATCGCCTACACCACTCAACAACTGGCGCTGCCGCGTTCGCTGATTCTCGAATGCCTGTTCTTCGTCGCGATCATTCAGTTCTGCATTCAGCCGCTGGCGGCATGGACGGCGGAGAAGATAGGTGCGACGCGTTTCCTGTGCCTGGTGTCGCTGCTGGCGATGGCCTCGCCGTATCCGATGTTCGTGCTGGTCAGTTCGGCCCAGGCGCCGCTGATCATCCTCGGCATCGCCCTGGCGGTGGTGTGCATGGCTTCGTTCTACGCGGTGATCGCCGGTTACGTCAGCGGCATGTTCGAGACCCGCGTGCGCTACACCGCGATCTCCCTGGCCTATCAGATTTGCGGCGCGGTGGCCGGCGGCCTGACGCCGCTGATCGGCACGATGCTGGCGCACAAATTCACCGGGCAATGGTGGCCGATGGCAGTGTTCTACAGCCTGATCGCCGGCATCTCGCTGGTCTGCGTGCTGTCCCTCGCCCGTCGTCACGCCAGCGCCCATCGCGCGGAAATGGCCCGTGCCTAACCCGGAATTTCAGGAGAACCTCATGTTGAAAATCAATGGCGAACGCCTGTGGGCGAGTCTGATGGCCATGGCCGAAATCGGTGCGACAGCCCGGGGCGGCAGCTGCCGTCTGGCATTGAGCGAAGAAGACAAGGCCGGTCGTGAACTGTTTGCCCACTGGTGCCGCGAAGCCGGCATGACCTTGAGCGTGGATGCCATCGGCAACCTGTTCGCCCGCCGCGCCGGCACCGATCCGGACGCCGCGCCGGTGATGATGGGCAGCCACCTCGACACCCAGCCCGAGGGCGGGCGTTTCGATGGCGTCTACGGCGTGCTCGCCGGGCTGGAAGTGGTGCGTTGCCTCAATGACCTGAACATCCAGACCCGCAAACCGCTGGAAGTGGCGGTGTGGACCAACGAAGAAGGCGCGCGTTTCACCCCGGCCATGTTCGGCTCGGCAGTGTTCACCGGGATCATGGATCTGAACGCCGCGCTGGTGGTGCGCGATGTCGATGGCATCAGCGTTGCCGAGGCCTTGCAGCGTACCGGTTACGCCGGTGAGCGTCCGTTGGGCGGCGCGGTGGATGCGTATTTTGAAGCGCACATCGAGCAAGGCCCGATCCTTGAAGACAACGCCAAGAGCATCGGCGTGGTCACCGGCGGTCAGGCGATCCGCTGGCTCGACGTGCGTGTGGAAGGCATGGCCGCTCACGCCGGCACCACGCCGATGCCGCTGCGTAAAGACGCCTTGTACGGCGTGGCGCGGATGATTCAGGCGATTGAAGGTCTGGCCACGGATTTTGCCCCCGAAGGCCTGACCACGGTCGGCGAGTTGAGCATCAACAAGTCCTCGCGCAACACCATTCCGGGGTTGGTGAATTTCACCGTCGATCTGCGTCATCACCGCGACGACGCCATTGCTGCCATGGAGCAACAGGTCCGTGCCCGGTTGCAGGCGATTGCCGATGGTCGTGGTCTGAACCTGGCCATCACCCCGCACTGGATTAGCCCGGCCACGCCGTTCGACGCCGAATGCGTGGCAGCCGTGCAAGAGGCGGTGGATGCGCTGGGCTACGCTCAGCAATCGATTGTCAGCGGTGCCGGGCATGATGCAATTCACCTGGCGCGCTACTGCCCGACGGCGATGGTGTTCATCCCGTGTGTCGGTGGCTTGAGCCATAACGAAGCCGAAGATGTGTTGCCCGAAGACGTGAAGCAGGGCACCGATGTATTGCTCAACGCCGTGCTGGCTCGCGCCGGTCGAATCGAACAGGGAGTCTGAAGCATGCGCAGTTTTTTCCACCCCGAACAATTGCTCCATCATCCACGCAGCTATTACTCGCGCGGGCAGATGCGTACGCCGCAGGAAGTCCCCGAGCGTGCGCAACGTCTGGTGCAGGCCGCCCACGGTCTGGGTTTCAGTGTCGAGCAGCCCGCCGATGCCGGCCTCGCCCCGTTGCTGGCGGTGCATGGCGCGCCGTATCTGACGTTCCTTCAGGAGGCCCATGCGCGCTGGAAAGAAATCCCCGAAGACTGGGGCGACGAGGTGATGTCGAACATCTTCGTTCGCGAGCCCAACGCCCTGCGCGGCATCCTCGCCCAGGCGGCGCGCTATCTGGCGGACGGCAGTTGCCCGGTCGGCGAGCAGACCTGGCGCTCGGCCTACTGGTCGGCGCAAAGCGCTGTGGCCGGGGCTCAGGCGCTGATCGATGGCGAGCCGGCGGCCTACGCCTTGTGCCGTCCGCCGGGGCACCACGCCCGGGCCGAAGCTGCGGGCGGTTTCTGCTACGTGAACAACGCGGCGGTGGCGGCGCAGGTGCTGCGCGACAAGTTTGAAAAGGTCGCGGTGCTCGACACTGACATGCACCACGGCCAGGGCATCCAGGAAATTTTCTACGACCGCGATGACGTACTCTACGTTTCGGTGCATGGCGATCCGACCAACTTCTATCCGGGCGTCGCCGGGTTTGCCGATGAACGTGGCAGCGGCGCGGGGGAGGGCTTCAACCTCAACCTGCCGATGGCCCATGGTTCAAGCGAAGCGGATTTCCTCGGGCAACTGGAAGTCGCTTTGAGCGCGGTGCGCGAGTTCGGCGCCGAGGTGCTGGTGCTGTCGCTGGGCTTCGATATCTATGAGCTGGACCCGCAAAGCAAAGTCGCCGTCACCCGTGAAGGCTTTGCAACACTGGGCGAGCGCATTCGCAGCCTCGGCCTGCCATGCCTGATCGTGCAGGAAGGCGGCTATCACCTGGAAAGTCTCGAAGACAACGCTCGGGCGTTTTTCGTGAATGCCGAGGTGTGGCAGCGCTGAGACGATCCACCTGACGAAGCGCCCTGCGGTGCTTGCCATCGCCCTGACGTTAACGTAAACATTGGCGTCAGGGCGCTGAAGTAAAGAAGCGCAAAGCGGACCGCTCCGGAGCGCTTGATGACTCTAATAAAAACAACCGATCCCAAGTCTCACCACGAAGCCCGGCTGGCCCGGGAAAAACTCCATCTCGAAGGGCAGGTCCCGGATGGTGTGTTGCGTGCGGAGATCGATGCTTCGTGGCGTCGCAGCCTGAGCCACGGCGTGCATTTTAATGGCAAGCATGAGCTGGCGCTGGAATCGAGCGCCAGTCTCGATGTGTTGCTGGCGAGCAATCGCTTGTTGATCGATGCGGCGATACCGGCCATCGATTACCTGGCCGAGCGCCAAGGCAAAGAAGGCCTGATCATCCTCGCCGACTCCGACGCTACCATTCTCGCGGTCGAAGGACGTGCCGACCGGCTCAAGGGCAGCGGTTTGCAGGACATTACCCTCGGTGCCTGCTGGAGCGAAGCCGCACGCGGTACCAACGCCCTCGGCACGGCTCTGGTGGAAGCGCGGCCGACCCTGATCGATTGCGGCGAACATTACCTTGATCGCCTCACAGACTTTTCCTGCACCTCGGTGCCGATCCATTGCCCTCAGGGTGAAATCCTCGGCGTCCTCGACCTGACCCGCGAAGGCCCTCTCGGCCGCGTCCATGACAGCACCGCGCTGCTGAGCATGGCGGTCAGCCAGATCGAGAGTCGGGTCTTCAACAACAGCTTTCCCGATCAGATCGTCCTCGCCTTTCACAGTCGCCGGCAGTATCTGGAATCGCCGTGGCAGGGCCAGCTGGCGGTGAGTCTCGGCGGGCAGATTCTGGCGGTCAGCGCCCAGGCCTGCCAATTGCTGCGGGCCGAGCGTTCGGCACTGGTTGGCAAGCGTTGCGAAGAGTTTCTCGGGGTCGATGGCGTGCAGTTGCTGACCCGTCTGCAACAGGGCGGCGTCGGCAGTGTGCAGACCGCCAAGGGCGAGTTTTTCTACAAGACCCTGCGAGCCCCGGCGCGCTCGGTCAACGTTGGCGGCCCACCACGCAGCGTGGCGAAAACCGCCAAGGCGCAACCGGATCTGGAAGCACTGGCCGGCAACAACGCCCGTTATGCCCGTGCCTTGCGCATGGCACGCCAAGGTCTGGCCAATGAGTTGCCGGTATTGCTGCTCGGCGAAACCGGCACCGGTAAAGAAGTGATTGCCCGCGCCCTGCACCTGGCCAGCAGCCGCAGCGACAAACCGTTTGTAGCCGTGAACTGCGCGGCAATTCCCGAAGGCCTGATCGAGTCGGAACTGTTCGGCTACCGCGAAGGCGCGTTCACCGGATCGCGCCGTGGCGGGATGATCGGGCGCTTGCAACAGGCCCACGGCGGCACGTTATTCCTCGATGAGATCGGTGACATGCCGCTGGCCTTGCAGGCGCGTCTGTTGCGGGTTTTGCAGGATCGAAAAGTCGCGCCGCTGGGTGCTGGTGAGGAGCAGGACATCGACGTCGCGCTGATCTGCGCCACCCACCGCGACCTTAAGCGTCAGGTCGAGGACAAGCAATTCCGGGAAGATCTGTTCTACCGGGTCAACGGCATCAGCGTGATGCTTCCGGCCCTGCGTGAGCGCGATGACTTCGCCGCGCTGATCACCCGTCTGCTGGTCAATCTCGACGCACCGAACGCCGTGTTGCACGACGACCTCAATCGCCTGCTCGCGGGTTATCACTGGCCGGGCAACATCCGCCAACTGGAAATGGTCTTGCGCACCGCGCTGGCCATGCGCGAACCCGGTGAAATCGTGCTGACCCTCGATCACCTGCCCGACAGCATGCTCGACGAACTCTCTGCCAGCGAGAAACCCCAGACCGGCAGCATTCGCGAGAACGAGCTGGAGATGATTCGCCAGTCCCTCGACACCCATCAGGGCAACGTCTCGGCCGCCGCCGACGCCCTGGGCATCAGCCGCGCGACCCTGTACCGCAAACTCAAACAGTTGCGCTCGTGATGCAGCGCCTGTTCGTACGGCTGATCGACAGCCACAACCCCGCCGCACTGCAGGCGGCGTTGCGCTGGCTGTACGGTTTCGTGCGGCCGCAGCGTTTGGCGATTGCCGGCCTGCTCGGTTTGTCGGTGTGCGCCTCGTTGCTGGTGCTGGTGCAGCCGTGGCTGGTCAAGCTGTTGATCGACGACGGGCTGCTGGCGCGCAATTTCCCGATGCTGGTGCTGATTGCGGTGCTGATGATCATCGCCGGATTGCTCGGCACGGCGTTGTCGGGGATCAACCGTTATCTGCACACACGCCTGTCCGGGCGGATTCTGTTTGCCCTGCGTGACGACCTCTACCGGCATTTGCAGAAGCTGTCGCCAAGCTTCTACGGCCAGCGGCGGATCGGCGATCTGATGTCGCGGCTCGACGGCGATGTGGCGGAGATCCAGCGCTTCGCAGTGGACTCGTTGTTCTCGGCGGTGTCGAGCGTGATCGGCCTGGTGGTCGCGATCGCGATGCTGTTCACGCTGTCGTGGAAACTCTCGCTGCTGGCGCTGGTGCTGATCCCGCTCGATGTGCTGTGGCTGCGCTGGATGCGGCGCAAGGTCGAGCGCGATGTGCGACAGTTGCGCGAGCGTTCGGCGGACATGTCGTCGTTCATGGTCGAGACCCTGCCGGTGATGAAATTCATCCAGTCCGCCGGCCAGCAGCAGCGTGAAGCGCGGCGTCTGGAAAGCCTCGGACAGGGCTACATGAACCAGTTGCTGCGTCTGCAAGTCACCGAGTTTTTCACTCAGGCCGTGCCCGGCACGTTGACGTCGTTGTCCCGCGCCTGCGCGTTTTTGATCGGCGGTTATTGGGTGGTGCAGGGCACTTGGCAGCTGGGTGCGCTGATTGCGTTTTCCACCTACCTGGGGATGGCGGTGGGGCCGGTGCAGAGCCTGTTGGGGTTGTACGTGGCGATCCAGCGTATGACCGTCAGTCTCGGTCGGGTCATGGAGTTGCGCGGCGAAGAACCCACGGTGTTTTCGCCGGTCACGCCAAAACCGTTTCCGACCTCGGGCGAATTGCGGTTCGACGCGGTGCACTTCAGCCATCCGGGTCGCCCAAGCACATTGAGCGGCATCGAAGCGACGATTCCCTACGGATTGAAAGTCGCCTTGAGCGGCGGCTCCGGCGTCGGCAAGTCGACGTTGATCGATCTGCTGCAACGGCATCACGATCCGCAGTCCGGGCGGGTGCTGCTCGGCGAAGTGGATTTGCGTGAACTGGAACTGTTCGAACTGCGTCGGCGCATCGCCGTGGTCAGCCAGGACATCGTGCTGTTTCGTGGCAGCCTCGCCGACAACCTGGCTTACGCCGTGCCGGACGCCAGCCGCGAAGCCATCGCCGAAGTTGCAAGGCTGGCGCAACTCGACAGCCTGATCGCGTCGTTGCCTGAAGGCCTCAACAGCCCGTTGGGCGAGCGCGGCCAGCAGTTGTCCGGCGGGCAGAAACAGCGCATCGCGATTGCCCGGGCGCTGTTGCAGGATCCATTGATTCTGGTGCTCGACGAAGCCACGTCGGCAGTCGACGAAGCCACAGAGCGCGAGGTGATCGAAGCCATCGACCGGTTGTTTGCCGGGCGCACACGGATCCTCATCAGCCATCGCCCCTCGACTTTGGCCGATGCCGATCTGCGCTTCGAATTGCTCGACGGTGTACTCATTTCGAAAACGGTGCTGCATGAAGCCTGAGTTGCGTATCGGCGTGGTCGACAGCGGGCACTCGGCGGCGCAACGGGTGCAGGTGATTGCCGGGCGGCGTTTCTCGTTGCTGGAGGACGGACTGGCGGAATCGGATTTGCGCGACGATCCCCTTGGTCATGGCAGCGCGGTGATCGAGGCGATCAGCCGTCGCGCACCGGCCGCGCAGATCTGTGTAGCGCAAGTGTTTGATCAGCGCGGCGTCACCAGCGCCTTGCAGATTTCTGCGGCCATTGACTGGTTGGTGGCGCAGGACGTGCGGCTGATCAATCTGAGCCTTGGTTTGCGACAGGATCGCGGCCTGTTGCGCCAGGCCTGCACGGTGGCGGTGGCTCGTGGAGTGTTGCTGTGTGCGTCGAGCCCGGCACAGGGGGCGGCGGTGTTTCCGGCCAGTTATCCGCAAGTATTGCGGGTGACCGGCGATGCCCGTTGCACCGATGAACAGTGGTCTTGGCTCGACAGTGCACAGGCGGATTTTGCTGCCTGTGTTCGTGGCACTTATCCGGGGCAGTCCGGCGCCAGCCTGGGGTGCGCCGCGTTGAGCGGTCACATCGCCGGCTATCTGCTGGAGCATCCGCAGGCGAGCAACGCTGAAGTGATCGATTGGCTGAAACAGCACGCTCGTTATCGCGGCCCTGAACGGCGTTTCGGCCCATGACGCCGATCCTGATTCTCGGTGCCGGGCCAGCCGGTGCGGCGGTGGCGCTGGGGTTACGACGGTTGGGTTACGCCGTAACGCTGATCAGCGAATGGCGCCGGTTTTCGGCGCTCGAAGGTGTGTCGCAACGGGTGCTGGAGGCATTGCGCGGTGCCGGGTTGGATCACGCGCTGGCGGACGCCACGTTGCCGTCCCGGCGACAGGTTTCATGGAACGGTCAGGAGCATGCGCAGAACATCGAGTGTCTGCTGGATCGCCCGGCGTTTGATCGCGGTTTGCGTGAAGACTTGCGGCTGGCCGGGGTCGAGGTGATTGAAGGGCGAATCCTGAATGTTATGTCCTTGGCCGACGAGCATCGGGTCGAACTCGATGGCGGACAGAGGGTGACGGCGGATTTCCTGGTGGAGGCTCGGGGGCGACAAGCGCCGGCGTCCGGCAAAGGTCTGCGCGGGCCGGAGACGGTCAGCCTGCTCAATCGCTGGCAAGGCGCGCCGGGTGTGACCGCCAGCGCTGTGGAAAGCCTTGAGGACGGCTGGGCTTGGATGGCGCGGCGGGACGACGGCCAATGTTATTGGCAATGGACCGTGGACGTGGCGAGTGCCGGGTTGCCGGGAAAGGCGCAGTTGCTCGATCACTGCCGCGCGCGGCGACAGGCCTCGGATTTTGCTCAGGCGTTCTTTGTCGGCGGGCAGGAATCGGAGCTGCAACTGCACGCTCGCAGCAGCACGGCGATTCTTGCGTCACAGGTCTGCGGTGAAAACTGGATTCGTGTCGGCGACGCGGCGATGGCAGTGGACCCGCTGTCCGGCAACGGGATTTTTCAGTCGTTGTCCTCGGCTTTGCAGGCGCCAGTGGTGATCAACACCTTGTTGCGTAAAACCGAGCGGACGGCGCTGGCCCAGCGTTTTCACCAGCAGCGTGTGGAGCAGTTGTTCCTGCGTTTTGCGCGGATCGGTCGGGACTTTTACGCCGACGAACAGCGTTGGTTCGATCAGCCATTCTGGCAGGCGCGACGGCAGTGGCCCGACGCGGAAGTGGCCCATGCAGCGGCGGATTTTTCCGCGTTGCGGATCGAGCGGATGCCAATTCTGCGTGACGGGTTTGTCGATGAAGCCGAGGTGGTGATCACGGCGGATCAGCCGCTGGGGATCTGGCATGTGCAAGGTGTAGAGCTGGCTCCGCTGGTGCGGCGGTTGCGCGATGAACCGGCGGATCAGGTATTGGCGGGGTTGAGTGAAGAGCAGGGACGTGTGATCCGAGGATGGTTGTTGAGTCAGGGATTTCGGCCCTCACCCTAACCCTCTCCCAGAGGGAGAGGGGACTGATCGGGGGATATTAAGGAATGACGCCGACGTGAGGGAGTTCTACCGAATCCATAATCGACCCATTCTTTCAGGTCGATGTAGCGTTCTGCACACCGCGGTCTGCTCCCTCTCCCTCTGGGAGAGGGTTGGGGTGAGGGGGCTCTTGCCTTCCACTGTACGTCATTACAACTTGATCAACACCGACTTCAACTCGGTGTAATGCTCGATCGCCGCATACCCCATCTCGCGCCCGACCCCGGACATCTTGTAGCCGCCGAACGGCAGCGCCGGATCCAGCGCGCTGTGGCAGTTGACCCACACCGACCCCGACTTGATGCGCGGAATCATCCGGTGCACCGCCGCCAGGTCGTTCGACCAGATGCTGGCGCCCAGGCCGTAAGGGCTGTCATTGGCCATGCGCAGCGCATCTGCTTCATCATTGAACGGAATCGCCACCAGCACCGGCCCGAAGATCTCTTCCTGAACCAGCGAATGTCGTTGATCGACATCGACAATCACCGTCGGTTTGACGAAGAACCCCGGCCCGAACTGCTCGCCGCCGCAGGCGATGGTCGCGCCGCTCTCCCGGCCCATTTCGATGTAGTTGTAGACCCGCTCCTGTTGGCGCGCGGAAATCAGCGGCCCCATCTCCACGCTCGGGTCGAGGCCGTTGCCGAGTTTCATCGCATTGGCGATGTCGCTGATGTCGGCCACCACATTGTCGAAATGCTTGCGCTGTACGTACAGGCGCGAGCCTGCGCAGCAGACTTGGCCCTGATTGAAGAAAATCGCACTGGCAGCACCCGCTGCGGCGGTTTTCAGGTCGGCGTCGGCCATGACGATGGTCGGTGATTTTCCGCCCAGTTCCAGGGTGACCCGGGTCATGGAGTTCATGGCGATCTTGCCGATCTGCTTGCCCACGGCGGTGGAGCCGGTGAAGGTCAGCTTGTCGACCAGCGGGTTGTGAGTCAGCGCGGAACCGGCGGTGATGCCGGTGCCGGTGACCACGTTGAACACGCCTTCGGGATAGCCTGCTTCCAGTACCAGCTCCGCCAGTTTCAGCGCGGTCAGCGGGGTTTCGTCGGCCGGTTTGAGCACCACGGTGCAACCGGTGGCCAGCGCCGGACCGAGTTTCCAGCAGGCCAGCAGCAACGGAAAATTCCAGGCAACGATGGCGCCGACCACGCCCACGGCTTCGCGGCGGATGAAACTGTGGAACTGATCGCCGGGCATCAACGGCAGCGAAACGTCGACACTGGAACCTTCGATCTTGGTGGCCCAGCCAGCCATGTAACGCAGGAAATCGATGGCCAGTTGCACGTCCATCACCTGCGCCACTGCCGCGCTCTTGCCGTTGTTCAGGCATTCCAGTTGCGCCAGCAGTTCGGCGTCGCGCTGCATCAGGTCGGCGAGTTTCCATAACAGGTTCTGCCGTTCACGCGGGCGGGTGCGACTCCAGACGGAATCATCGAAAGCCTGACGAGCGGCGAGCACCGCACGGTCGACATCTTCCGGCGTGGCGCGAGGCACCACACACAGCACTTCGCCGGTGGCCGGGTTGTGCAACGGCATGGTCTGGCCGTCGGCGGCTTCGACCCAGTCGCCGCCGATCAGCATGCGCGGCGGGCGCTGGATGAAGGTCGAGGTGGCTGGGAGCAAGTAGGGCAGGGGCATGGTGAAGACCTCTTGTTGTTCGATGGGATCGAGAGGGTCTTTCGCAATGGTTGTGCCAAATGCTCGAAGGTGGCGCACAGCCCGGTTGCACGGCCTGAGGGAGGAAGAGTTTGAGTGGCAATGAGGGTGAATTTGTCTCAAAACGCGACACTCATTGAGAAGCAGGATACGCGTCCTACAAAGCCAACGCAGCTGTGACGGGGTCTGAGCAAAATCGGGCCGTTTCAGATGTAGGAAAAGCCGCGCGTCTGACAGTTTTTACCGACTGGTGGAGGCATGAAGTACGAGCTAAGTTGCTTTGTGTATAGGGTTTTCCTGCCATGGATTTGGCGGGTCAGTTTCTTCACAGGGATGTCGATGAACAACTTGACCATTAGATGGCTAACCAATTTTACGATGGGCGTGGGGACCGGATTTCTGGTGACGGGAATTGCGGCGCTGTTGATCGGCGACCTGACCGATGTCGATACGATTCGGGCAGGTGCATGGATGGCTTCAACCAGTTTTTTCGTAATCGTTACCTCATTCGGTATTGCCATGACGGAGGGGAAATAATGGCGGCTTTAATTGTGGGGCTGTGGTGTATGGGCGTCAGTTTGCTGCTCGTGTATGCGTATCGCCGGGATCGTCGAATTCAAGCGGCCCAGCGTGATTCCGCGGCATTGGCAGCCAAGGCCGGCGCACACTGTGAATGCTCGATGGTTTGCAAGAGTTGTGGGCGTTACAAGGTTCACCCGGACAATTCCGCTCGCTAGATCAGGCCCTGCGGCTGACCGAGCCCGACCATCCGGCCAGATAGCCGGGTGATCGGGCGTTATCAGTCAGGGTAGAGGGTTGGTGTACACCTTGTGCCCACCTTTCCAGGTTTCGCAGACCTTGATGTCGCGGATGTCGGAGGCCGGGACTTTTTCGTCGAGCGGGTTTTTCTCGAGAATCACGAAGTCGGCGAAATGCCCATCCTGCAGCGAGCCGGTAAACGCATCGGCATGGCACTGCCACGCAGCGTCATAGGTGATGGCTTTCAGTGCCTGCTGGCGGGTCAGGCACTGGCCTTCGTTGAGTACCGGTTGTCTGGCTGCCTCTTTGACAAAGGTACCGTCCTCATTGCGTACACCTTCCATTTTGCGGGTCACGGCCTGTTCCATGGAGCGCAACGGGCCCAGCGGGGTGACCGTGCAATCGCTGTGCAGCGAAATGCGCAGGCCTCTGCCCAAGGCGTCCTGGCATAGGTCAAGCATATCCGTGGCTTTCTCCTCAAAGATGGCCTGTTCAAACACGTAACCCCAGTAACCGACATGACCGATCAGAAAGCTGGGAGATATGCCCAGATCTTTCAGTTGGTCGAGGGTCTTGTCGTTCAGCATCGAGCAATGTTCGATGCGGTGGCGCTTTTCCAGCCCGCTCTGACCCTTCAATGCGGTCTTGTAGGCCTGTAGCGTGAACTCGATGGCCCGGTCACCGTTAGCGTGGATCATCAGCGGCCAGCCAGTGGCGACCGCATTGATCAACGTCTTCTGATAGGTCTCGGGCAGTGTCTTCGGATCCTTGTGATCCTCACCCGGCTCACAGAAGTTGAAGTTGCCGTAGGGACGGTCGGTTGCGCAGCAATACGGATCGACCTGGTAGCCCGTCAGCCCCTGGTTCGAACCGTCGGAAATCAGTTTCACCGAGCCTTGATAAAACAGCCGGGCCGCTTCCTTGGTCACCGGTTTGTAGGGTTCGATCTTGCTGAAGTCCACACCGTTGCAGGCGGCCGCGTAACCGACGCGAACATTGCGCGGATGGGTCAGGCCGTAGGCTTCCAGTATTGCCTTGGACACGGGGTCGACCATGGCGTCATACAACAAGGTGATGCCACGGCTGGAGGCGGTCTCGAAGTACCTTTTCATGTACTTGAAGATATTCACCACATCCAGCGCCTGCGCCAGCGGTATCGACAGCAAGGCAGGTGTGATGCCAGCCTCTTCCTGAAGATTGCCCTTGGTCTTTTCCAGGAAAATGTCGAAGCTTTTGTATTCGTCCCGCAGCTTTTGACTGGCGGCGTTGTCGTGGTAATACACAGCGTTGCAGGCGGCCGTGTTCAGATAAACGGTGTGCATCGAAGCGCTGATCATCAGCAGCGGGCTATCGCTGACAATGCTGTCGAGGTTGCCGGTGTTGTCAGCCTTCGGGTCGAACTTGCTGTCGCAGTAGAAGCGGGTCAGCGTGTTCTTGCCGCCCGGTACCACAGTGAACGGCATCAGCGCCGGATCGACCATGCGCCCGAGGATCCACTGCTTCTTGTCCTTTGGCTGGCTTGCCTGGAGGAGGCCCTTTAGCGTGTTCCAGTTATAGCGGGGCGTCAGCTTCTGCGTGTGTTCGTCAATGGGGCCAAGGTTCACCCAGCCATCCATGACGCAGGATTGCACGATGTGCATATGCGGCTCGATCAGGCCCGGCAGCAGAGTTCTGCCGCCCAGTGATTGCGTGGTGTATTTGATACCCCTGGCCTTCATGCGTTCCTGCACATGGGCCAGAGTGCCGGAAGCGACCACGTCGCCGCCATGGATGCCCAGCGCTTCGACCTGTTCGTCCATGTTGCCGTTTCTCAACGGGTAGATCGTGCCGCCGGTGAAGATCAATGATTCGCTGCCGGGTTCCGGTAACTGGCCGGCGACCTTGCCTGCGAAGGCTTTAAGGTCGACGGTGTGCCGAAGCGTATTCCATACCGGGTTTTCGCAGCCGCAATGGGTGCAGCCTTGACCCTGTCCATGTGATCCCATGATTCCATTCCTCAGGTTTTCGGTGGTTAGAGGCGTGACGCACGAAGTGTGCGAACAGCAAGCGTAGCAGGCACTTTGATATCGGACGGTCAGTCGTCGGCAACCGGGCTTTTGGCCCTGCGACTGTGCTTGTCTCAGACTGCAACAACTGTCGCGAAATTGGACGCCGGGAGGCCGCGCAAGGATTGGCGCGACGCTGTGATGAGCGCGTAACTGCTTGATTGAAAAGCTTATCGGCAAGCTGGCACGCTCCGTGTATTGCTCACTTCAGACGTTTCGCTTGCCTCCGTCCGTGCATCGCCACGAACGGCAGAAACCATAAAAACGATAAGCCACAAAAATAAGAAAGCACCGTGCGAGGTTCGACGTTGATGAAGAGAAAACTCCGATCAGGCATGAGCGCCAGCCTGCTGGCCGTGGCCGCTTGCGTGGCCCTGCATTCACCCCACAGCCTGGCAGCCCGTGACGCCCAGACGATCCTCAAGGAAACCTGCCAGGGCTGTCACACCCCTGAAGCCGGCGACCAGCTGAGCCGCATCAGCCACCAGCGCAAGACTCCGGAAGGCTGGCTGATGAGCATCGCCCGCATGCAGACCATGCACGGTTTGCAGATCAGCGATGAAGACCGCCGCACACTGGTCAAATACCTCGCCGACACCCAGGGCCTGGCGCCGAGCGAAACCGATGGCGTGCGTTATGCGCTGGAACGCCGGTTGAACACCGTCGAGCAGTTCGACGAGAAAACCGCGCAGATGTGCGGCCGCTGCCACTCCGGTGCGCGGATCGCCCTGCAACGGCGTCCGGCTCAGGAATGGAAACGCCTTGTGAACTTCCACCTCGGCCAATGGCCGTCGCTGGAGTATCAGGCGCTGGCCCGTGATCGTGACTGGTTCGATATCGCCCGCAAGGAAATGGTCCCGCTGCTGGCCAAGCGTTATTCGCTGGACAACCCGGCGTGGCAGGCTTGGGTCAAAACCGCACCGAAAGCCGAAGCTTTGGTCGGCGACTGGAGCTTCAGCGGCCACTTGCCGGGCAAGGGTGAACTGGCCGGCACCATGAGCGTCACCGCCGATGGCAGCGACACCTTCAAGGTCGCCGTCAAAGGTCAGTATGCCGATGGCAGCCCGTTCAACGGTGATGGCAGTGCGATCCTCTACAGCGGCTACGAATGGCGCGGCAACGTGACCGTCGATGGCGTGACGATGCGTCAGGTGTTCGCCGCACAAGGCAACGCGATGCAGGGCCGGATGTTCGAGGCCGAGCACGATGAGCGCGGTCTGGACTTTGTCGCGGCCAAACAGGGTTCGCAGCGCTTGCTGGCGGTGCAGCCGGGTTATGTGAAGGCCGGCAGCGAAACCGAAGTGACGTTGGTCGGTAGCGGTTTGAGCGGCAAGCCGAATTTCGGCAAAGGCGTGGACGTGGTCGAAGTGGTCGAGCAGAACGCCGAGCGGATCAAGGTCAAGGTCAAAGCCGCCGCCAATGCCCAGCCGGGCCTGCGCGCGGTCAGCGTCGGCAGTCTGAAAGGCCCGAGCCTGTCGGTGTACAGCACGATTGTCTCGGTCAAAGTGGTGCCGGAATTCTCGGTGGCGCGGATCGGCGAGGGCGGCGGTTCGACGCCGAAAGTCCAGGGCCGTTTCGACGCCGAAGCCTGGGGCAAGGGCGCCGACGGCAAGCCGTATCGCATCGGTGTGTTCCCGGCGCAATGGAAAGTCGAAGCCTACGACGAGCGCGCCAAAGAGGACGAAGACGTCAAGTTCGCCGGCACCATGCAGGCTGATGCGGGCGTGTTCACCCCGGGCGATGCCGGGCCGAATCCGGCACGCAAGATGTCCACCAACAATGCCGGCAACCTCAAGGTGATCGCTGCCGTCGACGACGCAGGGAAATCCCTGACCGGCGAAGGCCACCTGATCGTCACCGTGCAACGCTGGAACAATCCACCCATTCCTTGAGTTGTCCTGAAGAACAGCGATTCAGACACTTTTCGGAATGACCGCAAGTCCCCCCAGGCGGGGCTTGCACAGGAGGTTTGCAATGGGCGCTATCTTGAATCTGGTCGAACGTAATCTGCACGAAGTGCACGTCGACGCCGACCGCATGCTGTTCCATATTCCCAGCAGTTCGCTGTTCGCCAGCGATGAACTGACCGGCACCATCATCGATGCGTTGCGCGGCCCTGGCTGCTCCTCGGAAGACCTGATCCAGCGTCTCGGCGCGCGGTTCAACGGTGAGGAAATCAACGAGACCCTGCGCGAGCTGATCTCGCTGGAGCTGGTCAGCGACGGCTCGCCGCTGACCCCGGACATCGCGGTCAAGCGCGTCGAGCGCACTGCGATTAACACTGTGGTGCTCAACGTCAACACCGGCTGCAATCTGAGCTGCACCTACTGCTACAAGGAAGACCTCGACAAGCCGTCCGCCGGCAAGAAGATGGATGTCGAAACCGCCATCGCGTCAGTGGAAATGCTGCTGCGTGAATCCCCTGACGAAGAGCGCTTCACTGTGGTGTTTTTCGGCGGCGAACCGCTGAGCAATCGCAAGCTGATCGAGTACATGGTCGATTACTGCGAGAAGCGGTTTGCCGAGGCCGGCAAGTTCGTCGAATTCGTCATGACCACCAACGCCACGCTGCTCACCGAAGAAACCGTGGATTACCTCAATGCCCACCGCTTCGGGCTGTCAGTGAGCATCGACGGGCCGAAAACCGTGCACGACCGCAACCGCATCACCGTGGGCGGGCAGGGTACTTACGACGTGGTGCGGCGCAAGGCCGAAATGCTGCTGTCGCGCTACAACAGTCGCCCGGTCGGCGCGCGGGTGACCCTGACCACCGGCGTCACCGACGTTGAAACCATCTGGGATCATTTGTTCAACGAACTGGGGTTTGCTGAAGTCGGATTTGCTCCGGTGACGTCCGGCGATATCAGCAGTTTCAACCTGACCACAGACGAATTGATCGAAGTCTTTGCCAGCATGAAACGCCTCGGTCGTCGTTATCTGGAAGCGGCGCTGGAGCACCGCAACATCGGGTTCTCCAACCTGCATCAGTTGATTACCGATATCCACGAGGGCCACAAAAAGGCCCTGCCGTGCGGTGCCGGGCTGAAGATGCTGGCAGTGGATCACAAGGGCGAATTGAACCTGTGCCATCGCTTCACCGGCTCGTCGTTGCCGACTTTCGGCAACGTCCACAGCGGCGTTAAACAGGTCGAGTTGAACGACTTTCTGTCCCAGCGCCTGGATCGCACCAACACCGGTTGCCATGACTGCCAGATCCGCAACCTGTGCTCCGGCGGCTGCTACCACGAGAGCTACGCCCGCTACGGCGACCCGGCCCACCCGACGTATCACTACTGCGAACTGATGCGTGACTGGGTCGACTTCGGCATCGAGGTCTACACCCGGATCATGGCCGCCAACCCTGCGTTCATCAGCAGCTACATCACTCCGCGCAAGGCTCACTGATATGAAACATCTCAAGGCAATCAATAACAAAGCGTTGAAGCTGGATCAGGCCGCGGACGAGAACCGCATCGAAGAGGTGGTGGCGATGAGCTCCGTTGCCGGCTGTGCCTCGACCACCGACCCGGGCTGGGAAATCGATGCGTTCGGCGGCGTGTCGTCGCTGTGCCAGCCGATGGAAGCCGATCTGTATGGCTGCTCCGACCCCTGCTGGTGGCCGGCCCAGGTGCCGGACATGATGAGCACCTACCCGGACTGGAACAAGGATGCCCAGGCGTCCAACGACAACTGGCGCAACCTCGGCACTGTCTTCCCGAAAGACAAGTGATCCATAAGAAGAAGGATTCCGGCATGCACAACATCAAAGCCTGCGGCCTTGCCGCACTCGCGGTTCTGAGCGCCTGTTCGCTCCCGGTTCTGGCCGATGAAAACACCGCGCTGCAAGACGGTCACGAGTACATGTTGACCACCAACTACCCGAACAACCTGCACGTCATCGACCTGTCGACCGACAGCTTGTACAAGACCTGCAAGATGCCCGATGCCTTCGGCCCTGGCACCGTGCAGCTGTCGCCGGATCGCAAGACCGCGTACGTGCTGAACAACCATTACGCCGACGTTTACGGTGTCGAGCTGGACAGCTGCAAGCAGGTATTCCACGCCAGCATCACCCAGCAGCCGGGCGAAAAGGCACGGTCGATGTTCGCCTTCACCGTCAGCCATGACGGCAAAGAGCTGTACACCATCGCCAACCCGACGCTGATGCTCAACGATCACTACGAGGTCAAGCAGCCGCGTCTGGACGTCTACGCCACCGACGCCGGAATGAACGCCAAACCGGTGCGCAGCTTCCCCGCACCTCGGCAGTTGACGATCATGCAGAGCGGCGATGACGGCACGCTGTATGTCGCTGGCGCCGATGTGTACAAGGTCGATGTGAAGAGCGGCAAGTTTGACGTGCTGATCCCCAGCCGTCACTGGAAACGAGCGAACTACAGCGCGCCGGACGTGCTTTACGTGTGGAACCAGCAGACTTACCGCCACGACTTTTCGCTGCTGTACACCGCCGCCAAATTCAAGGACAAGAAACAGGATCCGGCCAGCGCTGAATACCTGTACGGCTTGTTCAGCGTCGACCTGAAAACCGGCAAGACCGAAACCACCGACTTCGGCCCGCTGACCGAAATCTACTTCAGCGGCATGCGCTCGCCGAAGGATCCGAACCTGATGTTCGGTGTGCTCAATCGTCTGGCCAAGTACGACATCAAGCAGAAGAAACTGATTCAGGCGGCCACGCTGGACCATTCCTACTACTGCATTTCGTTCAACAAGGACGGCAGCAAGATCTATCTCGCCGGGACGTTCAACGACGTGGCGATCTTTGATGCCGAGACCATGAAACAGACCGGCAGCATCAAGTTGCCGGGTGGGGATATGGCGATTACTACGGCGCAGATATTTGTTCGGTAATCAGGGCGTCAGGGATGACGCCTTCGCGAGCAAGCCCGCTCCCACATTTGAAATGCGGTTCAAATGTGGGAGCGGGCTTGCTCGCGAAGGGACCCTCTAAACCGCTACAAAAATCAGGCCCCCGGCACCGGGCAACTCAAATCACCTTCTTCACACTTCAGATACTGCTTCAGGGCCTCGATACGCACCTTGGTCACCGATGTCAGGCAGTTGCTGTAAATCAACGGATAAACACTCCCGCCTGCCACCCCAGACGCCGAAAAGTTGCACTCGGCATCCCGAAACCCGATCCACGCTCGTTGTGCGCTGATCAGCAGCTTCTTGCCCTCGGCGTTGTCCTTCAAACGCGCGGTGATCTGCTGGTACACCGCATTCAATTCCTTATCGGCCGCCTTGTATTCCTGCCCGGCACACTGATTCATCGTTGCCTGATCGCTGGCATTGGCGCAGTCGACGGCAGCGTGGGCAACGGAAGTGAAAAGAAAAGGCGTCAGGGCCAGGAGCAGGCGTGGGGACATGGGGGTTCTCGCTGTTTGCGGTGAAGAAATGTGCAGTGTAGACAGGCGAAGGATGACTTCGATCAGTCGTTTGATACAACTTCGCATTGGACATGTGGTCATACAAGCCTACTGTTCAAAACAGGAGGTGACGTATGAAACCAGTACCCAACAGCTTTGAACGTAAAATCATGCTTCGCTCGCCGCGCTCCCATGTCTGGCGTGCGCTGGTCGATGCCGAGGCGTTTGGCCAGTGGTTTGGCGTGGCTCTGGAAGGCCGGCGGTTTATCGCCGGCGAGTGGACCCAGGGGCAGGTCACGTACCCCGGTTATGAACATGTGCTCTGGAATGTGCTGGTGGAGCGGGTCGAGCCCCAGCAGTTGTTTTCCTTCCGCTGGCATCCCTATGCCGTTAACCCGAAGATCGACTACTCCCAGGAACCGACCACGCTGGTCAAATTCGAGCTGCAGGACTATGAAAACGGCACGCTGCTGAAGGTTTCCGAGTCAGGTTTCGCGCATATTCCCGATGTGCGTCAGAAAGAGGCGTATTACATGGACAGCCGTGGCTGGGAGGAGCAATTGAGCCGGCTCGAACACTTTCTGGCCGAGACCGACAGGGCACGCGAGCGTGAAGGTGGCTGATAACGAGTGGTTTGACCCGTGGTTGAAACGTTGGGCGCTGGTGCCCGACGGTGCTCCGATCATCACGCCGGGCAGCAAGCTGTTGCCGGTGCGTCAGGGCGACGTACCGGCGATGCTGAAAGTCGCGGTCGACGACGAGGAAAAGTACGGCAACTTGCTGATGACCTTGTGGGATGGCGATGGCGCCGCCCGGGTGCTCGCTCATCACGAGGAAGGCCTGTTGCTGGAGCGGGCCATGGGCCGGCGTTCGTTGATGCACATGGCGCTCAATGGCGAGGATGACGAGGCCACCCGGATCATGTGCAAGGCACTCGCGAGGCTACATGCACCGCGCCCTGCGAAGCCACCAACACTGGTGGAGCTGGCGCCTTGGTTTGCCTCGCTGCGAGTGGCCGCCGCCCGATACGGCGGCCACTATTCTGTTTGCCTGCAAATGGCTGAAACCTTGCTCGCCGAGCCCCGGGATGTCGTTGTGCTGCACGGCGACATGCATCACGACAACGTCCTTGATTTCGGCCCGCGTGGCTGGCTGGCCATTGACCCGAAACGGGTGCGGGGCGAGCGTGGTTATGACTACGCCAACCTGATCTGCAATCCGGAACTGCCGACGGCTGCCGAACCTGAACGCTTTCAACGGCAAGTCGATGTGATCTGTGAAACGGCGGGACTTGAGCGAAAACGCCTTCTGCAATGGGTACTGGCGTTTGCCGGACTGTCTGCCGCGTGGTTCATGGAGGATGACGAGCAGAAAGCCGCCGCCGGACAGCTGAAAGTCGCGGATCTGGCGGCTGCTGCACTCAATGCCCGACACGTCTAAGGGTTTTCGGAAGGGGCGCTATGGCGAATGTCTTACACGCGCTGGTAGCTTTTTCGACTATTGCCGATTGGATCCACAGCGTAATCTAGCCTCATCAACTGAAGCACAGGGAGTGTTTCAGGATCATGGATGATCGACCATATGCAAGGATCGCTGCCGACAGGGAGTCGATAATGGTCTTGGGAAAAACCCGCTTCGGCGGGTTTTTTTTCGTCTGCAGAAAAGTGTCGCCCCTAAGCAGAAACACCGCCGATTGGCGGTGTTTCTGCATCTGCAGGTCTTACGAGGCGATCAGCTGTCGCAACACGTAATGCAGGATCCCGCCGGACTTGAAGTACTCCACTTCGTTCAAGGTATCGATGCGGCAGAGCACTTCGATCTTCTCCTGACGTCCGTCTTCCCGGGTGATCACCAATGTCAGGTTCATGCGTGGCGTCAGCTCGACACCGGTCAAACCCTGAATATCCAGGGTTTCCTTGCCGGTGAGGTTCAGGCTCTTGCGGTTCTGATCGAGCTTGAACTGCAGCGGCAGTACGCCCATGCCCACCAGATTGGAGCGGTGGATGCGCTCGAAGCTTTCGGCGATCACCGCTTTCACGCCCAGCAGATTGGTGCCCTTGGCCGCCCAGTCACGGCTGGAACCGGTGCCGTATTCTTGCCCGGCAATTACCACCAGCGGCGTGCCCGAGGCCTGATAACGCATGGCCGCGTCGTAGATCGCCAGTTTTTCGCCAGTCGGAATGTAGATCGTGTTGCCACCTTCTTCCCCGCCGAGCATTTCATTGCGGATACGGATGTTGGCGAAGGTGCCGCGCATCATCACTTCGTGGTTGCCCCGGCGCGAGCCGTAGGAGTTGAAGTCCCGTGGCTCCACACCTTTTTCCCGCAGATAACGCCCGGCCGGACTGTCCGCCTTGATGTTGCCGGCGGGGGAGATGTGGTCAGTGGTCACCGAATCGCCCAACAGTGCCAGCACCCGTGCGCTTTTCACATCGGTGATCACCGGCAAGGGCCCGGCAATGTCATCGAAAAACGGCGGGTGCTGGATGTAGGTCGAATCGTCCTGCCAGACATAGGTGGCGGCTTGCGGCACTTCGATGGCTTGCCACTGTTCGTCGCCGGCAAACACCTCGGCGTATTCCTTGTGGAACATCGCCGTGTTGACCTGATTCACCGCGTCGGCGATTTCCTTGCTGCTAGGCCAGATATCCCTCAGGTAGACAGGTTTGCCTTGCTTGTCTTCACCCAGCGGTTCACTGCTGATGTCCGTGCGCACCGTGCCGGCCAGGGCGTAGGCGACGACCAGCGGTGGCGAGGCCAGCCAGTTGGTTTTCACCAGCGGATGCACCCGGCCTTCGAAGTTGCGGTTACCGGACAGCACCGACGCCACGGTCAGGTCGGCTTTCTGGATGGCTTTTTCGATGGGTTCCGGCAGCGGTCCGGAGTTGCCGATGCAAGTCGTGCAGCCATAGCCCACCAACGAAAACCCGAGTTGATCGAGATACTGAGTCAGTCCGGCAGCCTTGTAATAGTCAGTGACGACTTTGGAGCCGGGTGCCAGTGAGCTTTTCACCCACGGTTTGCGGGTCAGGCCTTTCTCCACGGCTTTTTTCGCCAGCAGACCGGCAGCCATCATCACGCTCGGGTTGGAGGTGTTGGTGCAGGACGTGATCGCGGCAATCACCACGGCACCGTTTTTCAAGCGATAGGTGTGGCCGTCGTACTCATAATCGGTTTCGCCGACCAGATCGGCATTGCCCACCGCGACACCGCCGCCGCCCTCGCTTTCCAGGCGTCCTTCGTCCTTGCTGACGGGTTTGAACTGCAAGTCGAGGAAGTCGCTGAACGCCTGGCCGACATTCGGCAGCGAGACGCGGTCCTGCGGGCGTTTCGGCCCGGCGAGGCTGGCTTCGACGCTGCCCATGTCCAGCGCCAGGCTGTCGGTGAACACCGGCTCCTGACCCGGTTGGCGCCACAGGCCCTGGGCCTTGGTGTAAGCCTCGACCAGTTTCACCACTTCAGTCGGACGACCGGACAGGCGCAGATATTCCAGCGTCACGTCATCCACCGGGAAGAAACCGCAGGTCGCGCCATATTCCGGGGCCATGTTGGCGATGGTCGCGCGGTCGGCCAGCGGCAGGTCGGCGAGGCCGTCACCGTAGAACTCGACGAATTTGCCGACCACGCCTTTCTTGCGCAGCATCTGGGTCACGGTCAGCACCAGGTCTGTTGCAGTGATTCCTTCCTTGAGCTTGCCGGTGAGTTTGAAGCCGATCACCTCGGGAATCAGCATCGATACCGGTTGTCCGAGCATCGCCGCTTCGGCTTCGATACCGCCGACGCCCCAGCCGAGTACGCCGAGGCCGTTGATCATGGTGGTGTGGGAGTCAGTGCCGACCAGCGTGTCGGGGAAGGCATAGGTGCGGCCGTCTTCGTCCTTGGTCCACACCGTGCGTCCGAGGTATTCGAGGTTGACCTGGTGGCAGATCCCGGTGCCCGGCGGCACCACGCTGAAGTTGTCGAAGGCGCTCTGGCCCCAACGCAGGAAGGCGTAGCGTTCGCCGTTGCGCTGCATTTCGATGTCGACGTTCTGTTCGAACGCGCTGGCGCTGGCGAATTTGTCGACCATCACCGAGTGGTCGATCACCAGATCCACCGGAGACAGCGGGTTGATTCGCTGCGGATCGCCTCCGGCCTTGGCCATGGCGGCGCGCATCGCGGCCAGATCGACCACGGCGGGGACGCCGGTAAAGTCCTGCATCAGCACGCGGGCAGGGCGGTACTGGATTTCCCGGTCGGAGCGGCGCTCCTTGAGCCACGCGGCAATCGCCTTGAGATCGGCGCCGGTGACGGTTTTTTCATCCTCCCAGCGCAGCAGGTTTTCCAGCAGGACTTTCAGCGACATCGGCAGCTTGTCGATATTGCCCAGGCTTTTGGCAGCATCCGGCAAGCTGAAATAGTGGTAAGTCTTGTCGTCGACTTTCAGGGTTTTAAGGGATTTCAGACTATCGAGGGACGGCATTACGATCACTCCTTTGAGTCCGCACGGCTACGGACTGAGGGGACGGGCAGAGCTATCAACGTAGCCCTGTTTTCAGTAGCTGGCTAATAACTGGACTCTATGGGCAAGTCCAAGGTTCCGACATCGGCTATCATGCGCCGGTTTTCGTGACAGGCTTTGCTTTGACGCAAGCCTGGACATCGCGCAGGGGATGAATGACCGCCCTCTGCCCAGGAGTAAGAATGAACACCCTATTCATGCATTGCCGGCCGGGCTTCGAAGGCGAAGTCTGTTCGGAGATTTCCGACCTCGCCGCCCAACTGAACGTGGCTGGCTACGCCAAGGCCAAACCGGCGACCGCTTGCGCCGAGTTCGTCTGCACCGAAGAAGACGGCGCCGAGCGCCTGATGCGTGGCCAGCGTTTTGCCGAGCTGATCTTCCCGCGCCAATGGGCGCGCGGGGTTTTCATCGATCTGCCGGAAACCGACCGCATCAGCGTGATCCTCGCGCACATGGCCGAATTCCCGGTGTGCGGCAGCCTGTGGCTGGAAGTCGTCGACACCAACGACGGCAAGGAACTGTCGAATTTCTGCAAGAAGTTCGAAGGCCCGCTGCGCAAGGCGCTGACCGGCGCCGGCAAACTGGTGGACGACGCCGACAAGCCGCGCCTGCTGCTGACCTTCAAGAGCGGTCGCGAGGTGTTTCTCGGCCTGGCCGATGCCGGTAACTCGGCGATGTGGCCGATGGGCATTCCGCGTTTGAAGTTTCCTCGCGAAGCGCCGAGCCGTTCGACTCTGAAGCTGGAAGAGGCGTGGCACCACTTTATCCCCCGGGATCAGTGGGAAGATCGCCTGCACAGCGACATGACCGGCGTCGACCTCGGCGCGGCGCCGGGGGGCTGGACCTGGCAACTGGTCAATCGCGGCATGCTGGTGACGGCCATCGACAACGGCCCGATGGCCGAAAGCCTGATGGACACCGGTCTGGTGCAGCACTTGATGGCCGACGGTTTCACCTTCAAACCCAAGCAACCGGTGGACTGGATGGTCTGCGACATCGTCGAGAAACCGGCGCGCAACGCCGCGATGCTCGAAGAATGGATCGGCGAGGGGCATTGCCGGGAAGCGGTGGTCAACCTCAAGTTGCCGATGAAGCAGCGTTACGCCGAAGTGAAGCGTCTGCTCGAACGTATCGCCGATGGTTTCAAGGCACGCGGGATCAAAGTCGACATCGGCTGCAAGCAGCTGTACCACGACCGCGAGGAAGTGACCTGCCATCTGCGCCGCCATGACGTGAAGAAAGCCAAAGCCCGCTGAGCGCGTGACAGGTGACCGAACACCCGGCATTGGGCGACAATGCCGGCCAGTTTCAGGAGTGAATCATGAGTGAAATGATCAATACGCCGGTCGACGGCACCCTCGACGCCACGGGCCTCAATTGCCCGGAGCCGGTGATGATGCTGCACCAGCACATCCGTGACCTGGTGCCCGGCGGCCTGCTCAAGGTGATCGCCACCGACCCGTCGACCCGCCGCGACATCCCCAAGTTCTGCGTGTTTCTCGACCATGAACTGGTGGGGCAGCACGAAGAAGCCGGTACCTATCTGTACTGGATTCGCAAGAAGTCCGGCTGATCGGAAGGCAAAAAAAGACCTGCATGTGCAGGTCTTTTTTTATGGCCGGTCAGCCCATCGAGCGGCTGATGCGAATGCGTTTGCGTGCGCTGCGCGTCAGGCGGATCGACAGCATCAGCGCCGCACAGCTCAGGCCGACGATCAAGCCTTCCCACAAACCGCTCGGGCCGCGTGGCTCGCCGAACCAGTCGGTCAGGCCGAGGGCGTAACCCACCGGCAGGCCGATGCCCCAGTAGGCGAACAGGGTCAGGATCATCGTCACCCGCGTGTCCTGATAACCGCGCAGGGCGCCAGCGGCGGTTACCTGGATCGCGTCGGAGAACTGGAACAGCGCCGAATACACGATCAGCATCGCGGCGATGTGAATCACCATCGGGTCCGAGGTGTAGATCGCTGCAATGTGTTCGCGCATCAGCAGCATCATGCTCGCCGACAGGCAGGCGTAGGCCAGCGCAGTGCCCATGCCGACACCCGCCGCGAAACGCGCTTCACGGGGTTCTTCACGGCCCAGGGCCTGGCCGACCCGCACGGTCACGGCCATGCCCAATGAATACGGAATCATGAACACCAGCGAGCTGACGTTCAGCGCAATCTGGTGCCCCGCCACCACCGTGGCGCCGAGGCTGCCGATCAGCAGCGCGATCACCGCGAAGATGCTCGACTCGGCAAACACCGCGATGCCAATCGGCAGGCCGATGGCCAGCAGACGCTTGATCACCGCCCATTGCGGCCAGTCGAAACGGCTGAACAGTTCGCTCGACTTGTAGGCCGGCGCCCAGCGCTCATAACCGGCCAGACCCAGCGCCATGACCCACATCACGATTGCCGTGGCCCAGCCGCAACCGACGCCGCCCATGGCCGGCACGCCGAAGTGGCCGTAAATGAACACGTAGTTCAGCGGAATGTTCAGCGCCAGGCCGCACAGGCCCAACACCATCGCCGGCCGGGTGCGACCGAGGCCGTCACTGGTGCAGCGCAGCACATGGTAGAAGGCAACCGCCGGCAGACCGCTGGCGATGCCGTGCAGGTACTGCATGCACGGGCCGATCAGCTCCGGATCGACCTTCATCAGGTGCAGGATCGGTTCGGCGCAGAACAGCAGGGTGGTTGCCATCAGTCCGACCACCAGCGCCAGCCACAAAGCCTGGCGCACGATCGGGCCGATCTCGCTGTGAGTGCCGGCGCCGAAGCGCTGGGCGACTTTCGGCGTGGTGGCGAGCAGGGTGCCGGTCATCAGCAGAAACACCGGCACCCAGATCGAGTTGCCCAGTGCCACGGCCGCCAGATCCTTTGGCCCGACGCGCCCGGCCATCACCGCATCGACGAAGCCCATGGCGGTGGTTGCCAGCTGCGCGATCATGATCGGCAGGGCCAGGCCGAGCAGATTTTTCAGCTCCAGGCGAACCCGGGCAGGGCGGTTGAGGGAAACGGCGTCAGGGCGTTCGGTTACGGAATTCACAGGAAAAGCGTCCACAGGGGTTGATGCGCAAGGCCGGGCATTCTACGCCGCTGACGTTATGGTCAGGAAAAATCCTCTGTTGCGGATTTGTAATCAACAGCCGGCTGGCTCATCGCAGTCCCAGCGCCTACACTGCCGATCCGCCCAAGGAGCCCCGCCATGCTGATTGTTGCCGACGAAAATATCCCGCTGCTCGATGCCTTTTTTGCCGGTTTCGGCGAGATCCGCCGGGTGCCGGGCCGTTCCATTGACCGGGCCACGGTCGAACAGGCCGACGTGTTGCTGGTGCGCTCGGTGACCAACGTCAACCGCGCGTTGCTCGAAGGCAGCCAGGTGCGTTTTGTCGGCACCTGCACCATCGGCACCGATCATCTGGATCTCGAATACTTCAACGAAGCCGGCATCACCTGGTCCAGCGCGCCGGGCTGCAATGCCCGGGGTGTGGTGGATTATGTGCTGGGCAGCCTGATGACCCTGGCTGAAATCGAAGGTGTCGATCTGAGTGAACGCACCTACGGCGTGATCGGCGCCGGTGAAGTGGGCGGTCGCTTGATCAAGGTGCTGAAAGGGCTGGGCTGGAACGTGAAAGTCTGCGATCCGCCGCGTCAGGCGGCCGAGGGCGGCGACTATGTCAGCCTGGAGCAGATCATCCAGCAGTGCGACGTGATCAGCCTGCATACGCCGCTGACCCGCAGCGGTGAAGGCGCGACCTGGCACTTGTTCGACGAGCCACGTTTGCAGCAACTCAAGCCCGGCGCCTGGCTGATCAATGCCGCCCGTGGCCCGGTGGTGGATAACGCCGCGTTGCGCGAAGTGCTGCTGGAGCGTGAAGACCTGCAAGCGGTTCTCGATGTGTGGGAAGCCGAGCCTGAAGTCGGTGTCGCCTTGGCCGAACTCTGTGTGCTGGCGACCCCGCATATTGCCGGTTACAGCCTCGATGGCAAGCAACGCGGCACGGCGCAGATCTATCAGGCTTACTGCGAATTCATCGGCCAACCGGCCAGCATTCAGCTTGGCGATCTGTTGCCGGCACCGTGGTTGTCGGAAGTTTCCCTGCATGCCGACAGCGATCCGGCCTGGGCCCTGGCGATGTTGTGCCGTGGCGTGTATGACCCGCGCCGGGACGATGCGGATTTCCGTCGCACCCTGTTGGGTAGCGTTGGCGAGCAACGTGCAGCGTTCGATGTGTTGCGCAAGCAGTATCCGGTACGGCGCGAGATTGAAGGGCTGAAGGTGCGGATTGACGGTGACTCGCCGGCCCTGCGTCAAATCGTGTCGGCGCTGGGGGCGGTGGCCGTTTAAACACCGGACAGAAAAAACCCGGCCTGCAGGGGCCGGGTCAGGAAGACGGTGGCTACATCACTTTTGTTCGGCAGGCTTGACCAATCGCTTCTCCAGTTCGCGGCAAGCGTTCTGGATCATGTCTTCAGTGATTGGCACTTCACGCCCATCCTTATCGATAATCGAGCAACCCAGAGGTTGGCCGGGCTTGGTGCGGATCACTTGAATCTTGTCGTCGCTGCTGTGTTGCAAGGACATGGCCTGTCTCCTCATCAGGTTGTGTAAGCACAATAAAACCGTCAGGTGACCAGGCTGTGACAACTCCCTTCGATCTTTCCGGAACGGTATCTTCACTCAAGCAGAATTGACCGTTCGTCTCAACCCGGACATTAGACCGATAGCATCTAGGGGGTAGTCTGGCCGGTCATAATTAACCTGACTCATTGTGATTTGCAGAGTTCCACCCCATTGAATGTCCAGGCTGGCCCCATTAATCAGCACACGACGTGAACCTGAATGATCCCGATGCTCTCCTCGCGACACCGCCGGGCCCTGCGCCTGACCAGTCATTTTCTCGCTCCTTATCGCTGGCAGGCCTTCGGCGCACTGCTCGCGCTGATCGTCACGGCCGGCATAACCTTGTCGATGGGGCAGGGCATCAAGTTGCTGGTCGATCAGGGTTTCATGACCCAGTCGCCCCATCTGCTCAACCAGTCCATTGGCCTGTTCATGCTCTTGGTGCTGGGGCTCGCGGTCGGCACTTTTGCCCGGTTCTATCTGGTGTCATGGATCGGCGAGCGGGTGGTGGCGGACATCCGTCGGCAGGTTTTCAACCATCTGGTGTACTTGCATCCCGGGTTCTACGAGGACAACCGCAGTTCGGAAATCCAGTCGCGCCTGACCGCTGACACGACGTTGCTGCAATCGGTGATCGGTTCGTCGCTGTCGCTGTTCCTGCGCAATCTGCTGATGGTCATTGGCGGCGTCGTGCTGCTGTTCATCACCAACGCCAAACTCACCAGTATCGTGGTGATCGCGCTGCCGCTGGTGATTGCGCCGATCCTGATTTTCGGACGCCGCGTACGTAACCTCTCGCGGCTGAGTCAGGACCGGATCGCCGACATTGGCAGCTATGTCTCGGAAACCCTTGGCCAGATCAAGACCGTTCAGGCCTACAACCATCAGGTGCAAGACGAACAACGCTTCGCCGGCACCGTCGAGCAGGCGTTCGAGACCGCGCGCAAACGGATTTTCCAGCGGGCCTGGCTGATCACGCTGGTGATCGTGCTGGTCCTCGGCGCCGTCGCGGTAATGTTGTGGGTCGGCGGCATGGACGTGATTGCCGGACGAATTTCTGCCGGTGAACTGGCGGCGTTCGTGTTCTACAGCCTGATCGTCGGCAGTGCGTTTGGCACGTTGAGCGAAGTGATCGGCGAACTGCAGCGTGCTGCCGGTGCTGCCGAGCGCATTGCCGAACTGCTGCGTTCCGAGAACATTATCCAGCCGCCGAAAGACGGACTGGTGACCTTGCCGGAGCGGATCAAAGGCGAGCTGGCGTTGCAGGACGTGCGCTTTTCCTACCCTTCGCGTCCCGAAAGCTTTGCCGTTGACGGCTTGAGTCTGACGGTCAACGCGGGCGAAACCCTCGCGCTGGTCGGGCCGTCCGGTGCGGGCAAGTCCACGGTGTATGACTTGTTGCTGCGTTTCTATGATCCGCGCGAAGGGCAAATCCTGATCGATGGCGTGCCGCTGACGAGTCTTGATCCCCTGGACTTGCGCCGCTGTTTTGCGCTGGTTTCGCAGACTCCGGCGCTGTTCTTCGGCAGCGTCGAAGAAAACATTCGCTACGGTTGCCCGACCGCCACGCTGGAGCAGGTGCAGGAAGCCGCGAAAATCGCCCACGCCCACGACTTCATCGAGCAAATGCCCGACGGCTACCAGACCCATCTGGGCGACGGTGGTCTCGGCCTGTCAGGCGGCCAACGTCAGCGCCTGGCTATCGCCCGGGCGTTGCTGGTCGACGCACCGATCCTGCTGCTGGACGAAGCCACCAGCGCCCTCGACGCCCAGAGCGAACACCTGATCCAGCAGGCCCTGCCCAGCCTGATGCAAAACCGCACCACGCTGGTGATCGCCCACCGCCTGGCCACGGTGAAAAACGCCGACCGGATTGCGGTGATGGACCAGGGCAAACTGGTGGCGATCGGCACGCATCAGGAGCTGATCGCGAGCAATCCGCTGTATGCGCGGTTGGCGGCATTGCAGTTCAGTGATGGGCAGAAAGCTCATTGATTAAGGCTGCCGAGCTCGATGGCATCGGGCATTATGGCGACCATTGAGACGCATCTGGAAAGGATATGAGCCGCTACCAACCCCCATTGACCCTGACGCCTCGAATGCTTGCGTTGATCGCAGAGATCAGTGAGCAGATCGGTCAGCTTTCGGCTGCTGACAGTGGGCGACAGACACCTCAGTTGCGTCGTGGCAATCGTATTAGAACGATCCAGGCTTCTCTAGCCATTGAAAACAATACTCTCAGCGTCGAACAGGTAACTGCTGTGTTGGCCGGGCAAAGGGTGCTGGGTTTGCCTCGGGAAATTCAGGAAGTGCGCAATGCTTTTGCGGCATATGAGTGCTTGACTGACTGGAAGCCCGGTAATCGTTCTGACTTGCTGCGTGCTCACGAACTGTTGATGCATGGGTTGATTGACGACTTTGGTCGCTTTCGTCGAGCGGGTGTCGGCATCTATCGAGGCGAACAACTGGTCCACATGGCACCGCCGCCAAGCAGGATTGCCCATTTGGTCGACGACTTGCTGGCGTGGCTCGAGGCTTCGGACTGGCATCCGTTGATTACCAGTTGTGTCTTTCACTACGAGTTTGAATTCATCCATCCATTTGCCGATGGCAATGGTCGAATGGGACGGCTATGGCAGACGTTGATCCTCAGTCAATGGCGACCGGTGTTGGCGTATCTGCCTGTCGAGGCGGTGATTCGCGAGCAGCAGGATGATTATTACGCAGCGTTGTCGGCTGCTGACCGAATGGCGGAATCAACGCCGTTCGTTGAGTACATGCTGAATGCACTGAACCTGGCGTTGCGCGAGGCTATTGAAAATGAGCCTTCTACCGACCCAGTAACCGACCCAGTAACCGACCCAGTAGGGAAGCTCTTGCGCGTCCTTCGCGGTCGCTCGCTCAGAATCAGTGAGTTGATGGCTGAAATGGACTTGGCGCATAAGGCAACCTTTCGGGCCAACTACCTTAACCCTGCGTTGGCCGGTGGAATGATTGAAATGACCGACCCTGAAACGCCAAGAAGTCCCACGCAAAAGTATCGATTGACCGACCTGGGCAGCGTGACGGTTTCAAGACTGACGTGAAGACGGTTCTGCAGGCGCAATAAAAATGCCCGCATCTCTCGATGCGGGCATTTTTGTTTACGGCGATCTTTGCACGATCACTGATCGTCAAAGTACCGCTCATGCCAGTCCACCAGCGGCTGCGGCGAGTTGAGTTTCTGGCCGTAGATCACCGAGTAAGACAGCACGTTCTGCACGTACTGGCGGGTTTCGTCGAACGGGATGCTTTCGACCCACACGTCAAAGCTCAGGTGGTCGGCACCGCGCAGCCACTGGCGCACGCGGCCGGGGCCGGCGTTGTAGGCGGCGGAGGCGAGCACACGGTTGCCGTTGAACTGGCTGTGCACCTGGCTCAGGTAGGCGGCGCCGAGCTGGATATTCTTGTCCGGATCGAGCACCTGCTGTGGCGAGGCCAGCGGAATGCTGAACTTGCGCGCGGTTTCCTTGGCGGTGCCGGGCATCAGCTGCATCAGGCCGCTGGCGCCGACGCCGGAGCGGGCGTCGTCCATGAAAGCGCTTTCCTGACGAGTGATGGCGAACACCCAGCTCGAGTGCAGGCCGCGGACCTTGGCTTCACGCACGAGGGTGTCGCGGTGGGCCATCGGGAAGCGGATGTCCAGGTCGTCCCAGTATTGCGCCTGGCTGATGGTGCGGATTGCCGGGAAATACCATTTCAGGTCGTAAGCCAGTTTGGCCTGGGCGACCATCTCGTCGCGGTTGAAGTGACGGCTGACGTGGTACCACTCGCGACGCCCGTCGACGATCTGCCCGCGGGCGTGGAATTCCAGCGCGCGGCGAACGCCGGGTGTGTTACGCACCTTGTTGATGGTGGCCTGGCTGAGCACCAGCGGTTTGTTGACCAGCGAATAAGGCAGCTGCGAGCGATCGGCAGCCAGGAAACCGTAGAAATCCCGCTCCCGTGCGAGGCTCTTGTACAACGTCTGTGCTTCAGGGTTCTGCGGTTGTGCCAGTTCCAGGCTGCGGGCCTGCCAGTAACGCCAGCGATTGGTGGTGGCCAGATCCTGCGGCAGTCGGCGGGTCAACTGATAGGCGTCGTCCCAGCGCGCCAGACGCAACAGCAGGCGCAGGCGCCATTCGGACACGGTGTTGTCGCGCAGTTCCGGGTCATATTTGGTCATCACATCCAGCGCGCGGCTGTCGAAACGACGGGCCAGGGTCAGGCCGATTTCCCGGGCGATCGCGACTTTTTCATCGCGGGAAAAATGCATGCTGCTGGCGTAGCCGTCGAGCAGATCCATGGCCTTGTCCGGATCCTGACGGGCCAGGCGGCGCAGGCCGAGGCTGACGATGTCCGACATCGGTTCATCGGCCGGGGTGAAGCGCGATGGCTGGTTGAGCAGTTCAGGTTTCTGCGCCACATCCACCAGCAGACGCCCGCGTGGGGACAGTGTGGTCAGGCCGTTGACCAGGCTGTTGGCCAGTGGATAGTTACGCGCCTGGGCAGCGAGTTTGGTGCGTTCCCAGCGTTTTTGCTCGGTCAACTGGCCGTCGGCGGCCCAGATCCCGAACAGCGCGTCACACGCGGCGGGTTGCGATTTACCGGTCAGCCACAGTTTGTCGGCATTGGCGTAACCCTCGGCCTTGTGGCCGCTGCTGATCTGGTACTGCGCGTTCAGGCAATCCAGTTCGGTGAAATTGAGTTTCGGGTCGTAATACTTGACGAAGGTCGCCCAGTCGCCACGGTCGGCGAGCCAGCGCAACCAGCGCAGCTTCATCCAGTTGGCCTGGGGCAGGTCACCGTGTTCGGCGAGGAATTTTTCGATTTCCGCGTTGCTGGCGGTCTTCAGGCGGGCGGTCAGCTCGTCGTAGGCCAGGTACGGCTCCAGCGGATAATCGGCGAGGGCCTGGCTGTAACGAAAATACGGGCCGGTATCGCCCTTGGCCAGGGCGCGCTTGGCCTCATCGTAATACTGGCGCTGGGTGGACAGGTCCACCGCCTGGGCGGATTGAGCAGCAGCGGCGGTGAGTAGCAAACAGGACAAAACACTGAGAAGGCGACTGCGCATGAGACATCCGGGCAGAGAAATCATGACAAGTGCCAGCGTGGGCGGCACTGAATTGTCTGTAGCTTAGCCTTTTGCCAGCAGACGGCGAAAGCTTTGCGGCCCTTGCGGCACAAGTTCGCAACAAATGTTGTGCAGAGTACGTCAGCGGCGAAATTGCCGGCCTGTTCGGCCCTCGATTCAGGTAGAATGCGCGCCCGGTTTTTGGAGAAGCTCATGACCCTGCTCAAATTCAGCGATGTGTCCCTTGCATTCGGCGCGATGCCGTTGTTGGACAAGGTGTCCTGGCAGATCGCCCGTGGTGAGCGGGTGTGCATCATCGGTCGCAACGGCACTGGCAAGTCCAGCATGATGAAACTGGTCAAGGGCGACCAGAAGCCTGACGACGGCGCCGTGTGGCGTGCCCCCGGTCTGAAAATCGGCGAATTGCCGCAGGAATTGCCGGTGGCCGACGAGCGGACCGTGTTCGACGTGGTGGCCGAAGGCCTCGACGGCGTGGGTGCGCTGCTTGCCGAATACCATCACCTGAGCCAGAACATCGTCACCGACGCCGATCTGGAAAAGCTGATGCACGTCCAGCACGACCTCGAAGCCCGTGACGGCTGGCGCTTGCAGACCCTGGTCGACAGCACCCTGAGCCGACTGCAACTGCCAGCCGACAAGACCCTCGCCGAGTTGTCCGGCGGCTGGCGTCGTCGCGTGCTGCTGGCCCAGGCGCTGGTGTCCGAGCCGGATCTGCTGCTTCTCGACGAGCCGACCAACCACCTGGACATCGGAGCGATTGCCTGGCTCGAAGAAGCGCTGAAGGATTTCCAGGGCGCCGTGCTGTTCATCACGCACGACCGTTCCTTCCTGCAAAACCTCGCCACCCGCATCCTCGAACTGGATCGCGGCGGCCTGATCGACTGGAACGGCGACTACGCCAGTTTCCTGGTCCACAAAGAAGCCGAACTGGCCGCTGAAGAAACCGCCAACGCGCTGTTCGACAAGCGTCTGGCTCAGGAAGAAGTATGGATTCGTCAGGGTATCAAGGCCCGTCGTACCCGTAACGAAGGCCGCGTGCGTGCGCTGAAGGCCCTGCGTGTCGAGCGCAGCGAGCGTCGTGAGCGCACCGGCAAGGCCAACATCCAGCTGGAAACAGCGGAGAAGTCCGGCAAGCAGGTAATGGTGCTGGATAACGTGAGTTTCGCGCACCCGGGCGGTCCGTTCCTGATCCGCGATTTCTCCATGGTGTTGCAGCGCGGCGATCGTATCGGCCTGCTCGGCGCCAACGGCACCGGCAAGACCACCCTGTTGAAACTGATGCTCAGCGGTCTGCAACCGACCAGCGGCAAGGTGGAAGAGGGCACCAAGATCGACGTGGCCTACTTCGACCAGTTGCGCCATCAGCTGGATCTGGAAAAGACCGTGGTCGACAACGTCGCCGAAGGTCGCGATTTCATCGATATCAATGGCCAGAGCCGCCACGTGCTGAGTTACCTCGGCGACTTCCTGTTCAGCCCGCAGCGTGCCCGCACGCCGGTGAAGGCGTTGTCCGGTGGTGAGCGTGCGCGCCTGCTGCTGGCCAAACTGTTCAGCAAGCCTGCAAACCTGCTGGTGCTCGACGAACCGACCAACGACCTCGATGTGGAAACCCTCGAACTGCTCGAAGAGGTTCTGCTGACCTTCAACGGCACCGTGCTGATGGTCAGCCACGACCGGGCATTTCTCGATAACGTGGTTACAAGCACCCTGGTCTTCGAAGGTGAAGGCAAGGTTCGCGAATACGTCGGCGGCTATCAGGACTGGATCCGCCAGGGCGGTTCGCCGCGCCTGCTGGGCGTGACCGAAAGCAAATCCGGCAAGGCTGACCTGAATTCGGCGGTGGTCACTGCCGAACCGGCTCCGGTTGCCGCGCCTGTCGCTGCGGCCCCGGCTGCGAAGAAGAAACTGAGCTACAAACTTCAGCGCGAGCTGGAAGCGTTGCCGGGCGACATCGACGCCAAAGAGCAGCAGATTGCTGCGGTCGAGGCTGAAATGGCTGAAGCCGGTTTCTACCAGCGTCCGCCGGCCGAGACGGCCAAGGTGATTGCAATGCTTGAGCAGTTGCAGGCTGAGCTGGATGCGCTGGTGGAGCGTTGGGCCGAGCTGGATGCCTGATTGTTTCCAGGCATGAAAAAGCCCGGCGTCCAGTGATGGACGCCGGGCTTTTTAGCTTTTCACAAGTGCCTGGGATCAGCGTTTGACCAAGTGCACCGCCAGCACATCGCAAGGTGCGCCGTGCAGGACATCGTTGGCGGTCGAACCCAGCAACAGCGCCAGACCATGCCGGCCATGGCTGCCGACCACGATCAGGTCGCATTCCTGATCCTTGGCGAAGTGGTGGATTTCCTGGCGTGGCTGGCCGTAGGTCAGGTGGCAGTTGGAGCCTTCCAGTTCGGTGTATTTGTGCTTCAGGCGCTCGAGGCGTTCCTTGGCTTGATCGAACTGCTGCTGTTGCAGTTGTGACAGATCCATCGGCACGTCACCCCCGAAGGCCATGGCCATCGGTTCGACGATATGCACCAGCGACAGCTTGGCGCCGTTGCTCACCGACAGCTCTCGGGCGCGGTGGATCACAGGGTCGCACTCTTCGGTCAGATCTACGGCGACCAGGATATGGTGGTAGGGCATGAGGTGCTCCTCGTGAGGGATCAATATTGTTAAGTATGGCTGGTTTCAAGCGCATTGGTTCCAAAGTGACGCAATGGGCTCATGACAAAACGGGAGTACACATATGACGGTCTGGCTGGTGGTGTCAATCCTGTTGGTGGTGTTGAGCCCCCTGGCATGGCTGCGCCCATCCCGTGCACAGAGTGGCCGGATAGCCTTGCGTACCGAGGCCCGGCGCATCGGGCTGGCCATGCAGCTGGCGCCGCAGGAGTGGCCGCACTGGCTGAGCCAGGAGCCGCCAAACCCGTGCGCGCAATACCATCGGCCACGGCGCGGCAAGCAGCCGGCGTGCTGGACGTACTGGCAAAAATCCCCGGGCGTGTGGGTCAATCAGTGGCAGGAAGTCTGTGAAGATCCGCTGCTGCTGAATCATTTCGAAAAATTGCCGGGCAACGTTTTCAAGGTCGAAGCCGACAAGCAGATGATCGCGCTCTATTGGGGCGAGAAGGGTGACGCTTCGGTTCTGCTGGAAATTGATGCCACGCTGAAAGCGCTGGCATGACTCACGGACATTTCGCGCTGCAACTGTGCGAAACGTCTGGCAGACGAGCAATAAAAAGCCCGACATGATTCATCGGGCGGGGTTGGCCAGGCAGGCCGGAAATTCTTTTTGGCGTTGAATCGGAGTGAGCCGGTCAGCAAAAGTGCGCCTGTTTTCCTTCGTAGTCCAGCCAGCGTAGCCTGTTAAACAAGGCTTGCGATGAATTAGGGCGACTTTTCTAACTATTAATCTTATGAATGCCCTCACATGCAAGCATGCGTGGACGGGCTGCGTCTTACAGAAATGACCGCAAAGTCGCATTTCAACCCGTATTTAGGGCGATTGACAATTGTCGGAAATTCCGTGAAGGTGGCGTACCCAAATCAAACGGGCGTATGAATTGAGCGTTTGTATTGCAGACTGCTCCTACAGAATCCCGACTATCGCGTTGGCGGGTGTGCCGGGTGGATTGGTGTCAGCATTGACGAAAAAGCGTCCTGCCGAGCCATTCGCCTGCGTCCGACGTGTACTGTTCAGCTTCCATATCGTGGAGATCAGTTGATGATTTACGAAGGTAAAGCCATCACGGTTAAAGCTCTTGAAAGTGGCATCGTCGAATTGAAATTCGACCTCAAGGGTGAGTCCGTCAACAAGTTCAACCGTCTTACCCTGAACGAACTGCGTCAGGCTGTAGACACCATCAAGGCAGATGCTTCGATCAAGGGCGTGATCGTCAGCAGTGGCAAGGACGTGTTCATCGTCGGCGCCGACATCACCGAATTTGTCGACAACTTCAAGCTGCCGGATGCCGAGCTGGTTGCTGGCAATCTCGAAGCCAACAAGATCTTCAGCGATTTCGAAGACCTCAACGTTCCGACCGTGGCCGCGATCAACGGCATTGCCCTGGGCGGCGGTCTGGAAATGTGCCTGGCAGCGGACTACCGCGTCATGTCCACCAAGGCCAAGATCGGTCTGCCGGAAGTCAAACTGGGCATCTATCCTGGCTTCGGCGGTACCGTGCGTCTGCCGCGCCTGATCGGTGCCGACAACGCCATCGAGTGGATTGCCGCCGGCAAGGAAAACCGTCCTGAAGACGCGCTGAAAGTCGGCGCCGTCGATGCCGTGGTTGCCCCTGAAAAGCTGCAGGATGCCGCCCTTGAGCTGATCAAGCGCGCCGTCTCCGGCGAGTTCGACTACAAGGCCAAGCGTCAGCCAAAGCTGGAAAAGCTCAAGCTGAACGCCATTGAACAAATGATGGCTTTCGAAACCGCCAAAGGTTTTGTGGCTGGCCAGGCGGGTCCTAACTACCCGGCTCCGGTCGAAGCGATCAAGACCATCCAGAAAGCCGCGAACTTCGGTCGTGACAAGGCGCTGGAAGTCGAAGCCGCAGGTTTCGTGAAACTGGCCAAGACCTCTGCCGCGCAGAGCTTGATCGGTCTGTTCCTGAACGATCAGGAACTGAAGAAAAAGGCCAAGGCCTACGACGAAATCGCCAAGGACGTGAAGCAGGCTGCCGTACTGGGCGCCGGCATCATGGGTGGCGGTATCGCCTATCAGTCGGCCTCCAAAGGCACGCCGATCCTGATGAAGGACATCAACGAGCACGGCATCGAGCAAGGTCTGGCGGAAGCCGCCAAGCTGCTGGTCGGCCGCGTTGATAAAGGCCGCATGACTGCCGCGAAGATGGCTGAAGTACTCAACGGCATTCGTCCGACCCTGTCTTACGGCGATTTCGGTCACGTCGACCTGGTCGTTGAAGCCGTGGTCGAGAACCCGAAGGTCAAGCAAGCCGTTCTGGCGGAAGTCGAAGACAAGGTCAAAGAGGACACCATCCTCGCGTCCAACACCTCGACCATTTCCATCAGCCTGCTGGCCAAGGCCCTCAAGCGTCCGGAAAACTTCGTCGGCATGCACTTCTTCAACCCGGTGCACATGATGCCACTGGTGGAAGTGATCCGTGGCGAGAAGTCCAGCGAGCTGGCGATTGCCACCACCGTTGCCTACGCCAAGAAAATGGGCAAGAACCCGATCGTCGTCAACGACTGCCCGGGCTTCCTGGTCAACCGCGTACTGTTCCCGTACTTCGGCGGTTTCGCCAAGCTGGTCAGCGCCGGTGTGGACTTCGTCCGTATCGACAAGATCATGGAAAAATTCGGCTGGCCGATGGGCCCGGCATACCTGATGGACGTAGTCGGCATCGACACCGGCCACCACGGTCGTGACGTGATGGCTGAAGGCTTCCCGGACCGCATGAAGGACGACCGTCGTTCGGCCATCGACGTGCTTTACGAAGCCAAGCGTCTGGGTCAGAAGAACGGCAAGGGCTTCTATGCCTACGAGGCCGACAAGAAAGGCAAGCAGAAGAAAGTCGCCGATCCGTCGGTACTGGAAGTGCTCAAGCCGATCGTCTACGAGCAGCGCGAAGTCACTGACGAAGACATCATCAACTGGATGATGATCCCGCTGTGCCTGGAAACCGTGCGCTGCCTGGAAGACGGCATCGTGGAAACTGCCGCCGAAGCCGACATGGGTCTGGTCTACGGTATTGGTTTCCCTCCATTCCGTGGCGGTGCGCTGCGCTACATCGATTCGATCGGTGTTGCCGAGTTCGTTGCCCTGGCCGACCAGTACGCTGATTTGGGCGCGCTGTACCACCCGACCGCGAAGCTGCGCGAAATGGCCAAGAACGGCCAGAGCTTCTTCGGTTAAGCGCCCCCAACTAGAGTGAGAGTGAACTTATGAGCTTGAATCCTAGAGACGTCGTGATTGTCGACTTCGGTCGTACTCCGATGGGCCGCTCCAAGGGCGGCATGCACCGCAACACCCGCGCCGAAGACATGTCGGCGCACCTGATCAGCAAACTTCTGGAGCGCAACACCAAGGTCGATCCTGCAGAAGTCGAGGACGTGATCTGGGGCTGTGTGAACCAGACCCTGGAGCAGGGCTGGAACATCGCGCGCATGGCGTCGCTGATGACCCAGATCCCGCACACTTCGGCCGGCCAGACCGTCAGCCGTCTGTGCGGCTCGTCGATGAGCGCGCTGCACACCGCTGCACAAGCGATCATGACCGGCAACGGTGACGTATTCGTGGTTGGCGGCGTCGAGCATATGGGCCACGTGAGCATGATGCACGGTGTCGATCCGAACCCGCACATGTCCCTGTACGCGGCGAAAGCCTCGGGCATGATGGGCCTGACCGCTGAAATGCTGGGCAAAATGCACGGCATCACTCGCGAACAGCAGGACGCCTTTGGCGTGCGTTCCCACCAGTTGGCCCACAAGGCGACTGTGGAAGGCAAGTTCAAGGACGAAATCATCCCGATGCAGGGCTATGACGAGAACGGCTTCCTGAAAACCTTCGACTACGACGAAACCATTCGTCCGGAAACCACCCTGGAAAGCCTGGCGGCTCTGAAGCCGGCGTTCAATCCAAAGGGCGGCACCGTGACTGCCGGTACTTCGTCGCAGATCACCGATGGTGCTTCGTGCATGATCGTGATGTCGGCGCAGCGTGCACAGGACCTGGGCATTCAGCCGCTGGCCGTGATTCGTTCGATGGCGGTGGCAGGTGTAGATCCGGCGATCATGGGCTATGGTCCGGTACCGGCTACTCAGAAAGCACTGAAACGTGCCGGCCTGGGTATCAACGATATCGACTTCTTCGAGCTCAACGAAGCGTTCGCCGCACAGGCCCTGCCAGTGCTGAAAGACCTGAAAGTGCTCGACAAGATGAATGAGAAGGTTAACCTGCACGGCGGCGCGATCGCCCTGGGTCACCCGTTCGGTTGCTCCGGTGCCCGTATTTCCGGCACCTTGCTGAACGTGATGAAGCAGAATGGCGGCACCTTCGGGGTGGCCACCATGTGCATTGGCCTCGGCCAAGGCATCTCCACCGTCTTCGAACGCGTTTAAGCGTCTCGTCGATGGAAGCCGGGGCCAAGTGCCCCGGTTTTTGTTTTTGCGGATTTATTTTTGTTTTTATTTTGAAAAAATTTGAGTGAGGGCCGAAGCATGCCGATACAACCTGGGCTCTACCAACATTACAAAGGTCCGCAGTACCGCGTATTCAGTGTCGCGCGGCATTCCGAGACCGAAGAGGAAGTGGTCTTTTACCAAGCCCTGTATGGCGATTACGGCTTCTGGGTACGTCCCTTGAGCATGTTCCTGGAGTCCGTCGAGGTTGACGGGGAGCAGGTCCCACGCTTTGCTTTGGTGCAAGCCGAACCGAGCCTTTTTTCGAAGCCATGAGGCGAGTGCGCGCAAAACCCTGCGCTTGACCTCACCTTGTAGCCACTATATATAGCGGTGCCGCGTCAGGCGCCAACCGCCTTTCACTTCTAGAATTCAGGAATTTTCTGATCCATGGGCAAATCGCTGGTCATTGTGGAATCCCCGGCTAAGGCCAAGACCATCAACAAGTATCTGGGCAACCAATACGTGGTGAAGTCGAGTATCGGCCATATCCGAGACCTGCCCACCAGCGGTTCGGCTAGCGCCAGCAAGGAGCCAGCCGCCAAGCGTGGCAAGGCAGCTGCGGGCGAAGCGCCAGCGCTGTCGCCGAAAGAGAAGGCGCGCAAGCAGTTGGTCTCGCGCATGGGTGTCGATCCGGATCATGGCTGGAAGGCCAAGTACGAGATCCTCCCGGGCAAGGAAAAAGTCATCGAAGAGCTGCGCCGGCTCGCCAAGGATGCTGACACCATCTATCTCGCAACCGACTTGGATCGCGAGGGGGAAGCCATTGCCTGGCACCTGCGCGAAGCCATCGGTGGTGATGACAGCCGCTACAAGCGCGTGGTGTTCAACGAAATCACCAAGAAAGCGATTCAGGAAGCCTTCTCGGAGCCGGGCGAGCTCGATATCGATCGAGTGAACGCGCAGCAGGCCCGTCGTTTCCTCGACCGCGTCGTCGGTTACATGGTCTCGCCGTTGCTGTGGGCGAAGATTGCTCGCGGTCTGTCCGCCGGCCGTGTGCAATCGGTGGCCGTGAAGCTGGTGGTGGAGCGTGAACGTGAAATTCGTGCGTTCATCCCGGAAGAGTACTGGGAAGTGCATGCCGACCTCGGCACTGCAAAAGGCTCGACCGTGCGTTTCGAAGTGGCTCGTGAGAAGGGTGAAGCTTTCAAGCCGCTCAACGAAGCGCAGGCCATGGCGGCGCTGGAGAAGCTGAAGTCATCCAGCTACAGCATCGTCAAGCGTGAAGACAAGCCGACCAGCAGCAAGCCGTCGGCACCGTTCATAACCTCCACGCTGCAACAGGCTGCGAGCAACCGCCTGGGCTTCGGCGTGAAGAAAACCATGATGATGGCCCAGCGTCTGTACGAAGCCGGCTACATCACTTATATGCGTACCGACTCGACCAACCTCTCGGCGGATGCCGTGGCGATGGCGCGTACCTACATCGAAGACGAGTTCGGCAAGAAGTACCTGCCGGAAACGCCGAACGTCTACAGCAGCAAGGAAGGCGCACAAGAGGCTCACGAAGCGATTCGTCCTTCCGACGCCAACACCACGCCAAGCAAGCTCGCTGGCATGGAGCGTGACGCTGAGCGCCTCTACGAGCTCATCTGGCGCCAGTTCCTGGCTTGCCAGATGCTGCCGGCGCAATATCTGTCGACCACCGTCAGCGTTGCCGCTGGCGACTTCGAGCTGCGTGCCAAGGGCCGTATCCTGAAATTCGACGGCTACACCCGCGTTCTGCCGCAAATCACCAAGCCTGGCGATGACGATGTTCTGCCGGACATGGCGCAGGGCGACGTGATGAAGCTGATCAAGCTTGATCCGACCCAGCATTTCACCAAGCCGCCGGCCCGTTACTCGGAAGCCAGCCTGGTGAAGGAAATGGAAAAGCGCGGCATTGGCCGTCCTTCGACCTACGCGGCGATCATTTCGACCATTCAAGATCGCGGTTATGTGACCCTGCACAACCGTCGTTTCTATTCGGAAAAGATGGGTGACATCGTCACCGAGCGTCTGTCGGAGAGCTTCTCGAACCTCATGGACTACGGCTTCACCGCCGGCATGGAAGAGAACCTCGATGACGTGGCTCAGGGCGAACGCGACTGGAAGAACGTGCTTGACGAGTTCTACGGTGACTTCAAGAAAAAACTCGAAGTGGCTGAAAACCCTGAAGCCGGCATGCGTGCCAACCAGCCGGTGATGACCGATATTCCGTGCACCACTTGCGGTCGTCCGATGCAGATTCGTACTGCATCGACCGGCGTGTTCCTCGGTTGCTCGGGCTACAGCCTGCCGCCGAAAGAGCGCTGCAAGGCCACCGTCAACCTGGTGCCCGGCGATGAAATTGCTGCGGACGACGAGGGCGAATCGGAATCCCTGGTGCTGCGCGGCAAGCATCGTTGCCCGATCTGCAGCACGGCGATGGACGCTTACCTGCTCGATGAAAAGCGCAAGCTGCACATCTGCGGTAACAACCCGGATTGCGCCGGCTACGAAATCGAAGAAGGCAGCTACCGCATCAAGGGCTATGAAGGTCCGAGCCTGGAATGCGACAAGTGCGGCAGCGAGATGCAGCTCAAGACCGGCCGTTTCGGCAAGTTCTTCGGTTGCACCAATCCGACTTGCAAGAACACCCGCAAGCTGCTGAAGAGCGGTGACGCGGCGCCGCCGAAGATGGATCCGGTGAAGATGCCTGAGCTGAAATGCGAAAAGGTCAACGACACCTATATCCTGCGCGACGGTGCTTCAGGCCTGTTCCTGGCGGCCAGCCAGTTCCCGAAAAACCGCGAGACCCGTGCTCCGCTGGTGATCGAGATTCTGCCGCACAAGGACGAGATCGATCCGAAGTACCACTTCCTGTGCGAAGCGCCGCAGAAGGATCCAGATGGTCTGCCGGCAGTGATTCGCTACAGCCGCAAGACCAAGGAGCAATACGTCCAGACCGAAGTCGACGGCAAACCGACTGGCTGGAAAGCGTTCTTCGACGGTGGCAAGTGGACAGTTGAAGACAAGCGTCCGGCGAAAGCCAAGGCTTGAGCAAGCGCTGATCCGAGGCTGCCCTGACCGGGTGGCTTCAACACAAAAGGCCGCATGACAACCTTCTGGTTTTCATGCGGCCTTTTTGTTTAAAGCTTGCGGTCGGATCGGCTGATCCATGACACTGTCCGACCTGTATGAAGAAATTATTTCGCTGCGGAGAGTGCCGATATGGCCCACGAGCTCTATACCCGTACCAATCAGAAGATCTATTTCGCGGGTCTGTCGCTGGAAGCGCTGGCCAGGGCTGAAGAGGGGCGGGCGATGAATTCGCTTGCGTTGATTCAGGCCGGGCGTGAATCGGCACTGTTTCATCTCTACGGTGCATTGCTGGGGTTGTGTCACGAAATTGCAGGGTTTTACCGTCTGCCACAGGCTAACGCGCCCCGGGCGGAAACGCTGTTGACCCGCGAAGTGCTTGAGTCGATTGCGATTCCAGAGTTGGCCGAGATGGTCGAGTTGGCGGGTAATCCGGAAACCTGGCTGGCTAAATTGCTGGCTGCACATTCGGCGCTGTTTCAGCCGCCACGCGTGCCACACAAGCCAAAAGGCGATGTGACCCAGCCGCTGATTCAGGCGGTCAATCTGGACGAAGAGCAGGCCCCGGAAGAGCTGAGTCGTGAAGAGCTGGAGAGCTGGCGGCAGAATCTGAAGAGTCTGGCGATCCGTTTCCGTGAAGGCTTGAACGAGTGCTGATGGCTTCTTGACTGGCGGCGACGAGATGCATGCTGCTGGTCAAGATCCCGAGCGAATCCTGAACGATCTCTATATAATCCCTGCCTTTCGTGGAGAACAGACCTATATGCCAACGTCCTTTCTAGAAATTGTCGAGCTACCAGACGGCCGAATCGAACTGCGCAGGGCCGAGGACGAGGGTTCTCTGGTGACTCTGGATTTCTCCGAGGATGCCAAGGCATTTCTGCAGGGCCAGCACGTTGAAATTGCCAAGGCGATGCTCAGCGTTGGTGTGCAAATGGCTGGTCGAATGGTTGAAGGCGAGTTTGATAAGGAAGAGGGGCCGCGGGTTCTTCATTGAGCACCGCCCGTCGATTATCGCTTCGGTTCGGCTTCTCTGTCCTTTGAGAAGCCCCGCGCTCAAAGCAACGCGTATCAAGTCAGCCCAATCGAATATTAAGACTTTGAGCGTCCCCGGTGCGGGCGGCGCTGATCAGTTGTTGGCGTGAGCCTGAGTTGAGCGGGTTCAACCATGTCACCACGGTGTGACTGCGTCCCAGGCGCAGGGCTTCGCAAGCCAGTTGCTGGGCACTCTGAGTCCCGCGCGGCTGCAGCAGCAGAATGCGTTCGCGATTCAGTCCTGCATCCCGCAGCCAGGCCTGGGTCAGGCTCGCGGGTGGTGCAATCAGGGTCAGCCATCGTGCATCCTGATCCTCACTCAATTCCCGAAGTATGGGGGCCAGCAGGTTCAGGCAGTTCCCGGCCGCACCGCGCAGCGACAGTTCACTGAACGCTTCGGGTTCGACATTCCATGGGCGTTCGGCTACATCCTTGAGGATGGGGGCCAATGGTTGCGCCAGAAAAGCCTCGAACAACGGCAGTTGTGTTTGCTGAGGTACGTGTGGGAACTGCATAAAGCCTCCTTTAGCGGCGGATTACGCCGACACTCAAGCCTTCGATCACCAGTTCCTGATCTTTCAGGTCGACTTCGATAGGGGCGAACTCAGGGTTCTCGGCGATCAACCAGACTTTGCTGCCATCGCGCTTGAAGCGTTTGACGGTCACTTCGTCGCCGATCCGCGCAACGACGATCTGGCCGTTGCGTGCTTCCCGGGTCGTGTGAACCGCCAGCAGGTCACCGTCGAAAATCCCGATGTCCTTCATGCTCATCCCGTGGACGCGCAGCAAGTAGTCGGCGCGAGGATGGAAGAAGGCCGGGTTGATGTTGCAGGACTCTTCGATGTGCTGTTGGGCGAGAATCGGCGCACCGGCGGCGACTCGACCGATGATCGGCAGGGTCGATTCGTCGACTTTGGCTTCAAAGCCGGGGATTCGAATGCCGCGAGAGGCGCCGGGAGTCATTTCGATCGCGCCTTTTCGGGCGAGCGCCTTGAGATGCTCTTCGGCCGCGTTGGGTGATTTGAAACCCAGTTCCTGAGCGATTTCCGCACGGGTCGGCGGGTAGCCGTTGTCTTCGAGGCAGCGTTTGATAAAGGCCAGAATCTCGGCTTGGCGTGGCGTCAGCTTAAGCATATTGATCGCTCTGTCTTTTTATACAGTGACTGGGATTATATACAGTGAAGCGGTCTTGGCAATGATCGTTTTTTGCCAGGCCGCCGGACGGTCAGTGACGGCGTCGATTAATGTGGCGTCCTTGTTGTGGTTAAATATCTGACCGACCATTCCCAAAACGAACCGGCAGGCTTGACAAGGCACAGGCTGAAACGTATGTTTCAAACAAGTGTTTGTCAGGCGGAGTAGCCATGGCCCAGTCGGAAACCGTTGAACGCATTCTTGATGCTGCAGAACAGCTGTTCGCGGAAAAAGGTTTCGCCGAAACCTCATTGCGTCTGATCACCAGCAAGGCCGGGGTCAACCTCGCAGCGGTGAACTATCACTTCGGTTCGAAGAAGGCGCTGATCCAGGCGGTTTTCTCGCGTTTTCTCGGTCCGTTCTGCATCAGCCTCGATAAAGAACTGGAGCGCCGCCAGGCCAAGCCAGAGAACAAGCCTTCACTTGAGGAGCTGCTGGAAATCCTCGTCGAGCAGGCGCTGGTAGTGCAACCACGCAGCGGCAACGATCTGTCGATTTTCATGCGCTTGCTCGGTCTTGCATTCAGCCAGAGCCAGGGCCACTTGCGTCGTTACCTGGAAGACATGTACGGCAAGGTTTTCCGTCGTTACATGTTGCTGGTAAACGAAGCCGCTCCACGTATTCCTCCTATCGAGCTGTTCTGGCGCGTGCACTTCATGCTCGGCGCTGCGGCATTCAGCATGTCGGGTATCAAGGCCCTGCGCGCGATTGCCGAGACCGATTTCGGCGTCAACACCTCCATCGAGCAGGTGATGCGCCTGATGGTGCCGTTCCTGGCCGCCGGCATGCGTGCCGAAACCGGTGTCACCGATACTGCAATGGCCAGCGCGCAGTTGCGACCGCGCAGTAAATCGGCACCGGCGCCTGCCAAGGTTTAACTGTCCATGGGTGGGCGTGGCAGCGGACATCCGCTAAGCTAGCCGCCCATGCCGACTCTCGTTCTGAACCCGTTACTCATTGAAATCACCGACCTGCCGGGCAATTTCGCTGGTGGTGGTTTCGTGGGTGACGGGTTTTTCGTTTTCAAGGAATCTCTATGACTGCTGGCCTGCAAGGCTCGTTGATGGTGGACGTCGCCGGTACCTGGCTGACGGCCGAAGATCGCCAATTGTTGCGTCAGCCCGAAGTGGGCGGCCTGATCATTTTTGCCCGTAACATCGAGCACCCGCGTCAGGTGCGCGAGCTGAGCGCGGCGATCCGTGCCATTCGTCCGGACCTGTTGCTGGCGGTGGACCAGGAAGGCGGTCGGGTCCAGCGCCTGCGTCAGGGCTTTTTGCGGCTGCCGGCCATGCGCGCCATTGCTGACAATCCGAACGCCGAGTCTCTGGCCGAACAATGCGGCTGGATCATGGCCACCGAAGTGCTGGCAGTCGGACTCGATCTGAGCTTCGCGCCGGTGCTGGATCTGGATTACCAGCGCAGCGCCGTCGTCGGCACCCGCTCGTTTGAAGGTAACCCGGAGCGTGCCGCACTACTCGCCGGCGCATTCATCCGCGGTATGAACAGCGCTGGCATGGCCGCCACCGGCAAGCATTTCCCTGGTCACGGCTGGGCCGAAGCTGACTCCCACGTCGCAATCCCCAACGACGAGCGTAGCCTCGAAGAGATCCGCGCCAACGACCTCGTGCCGTTCGCCAGGCTGAGCAAGCAATTGGCCGCCGTCATGCCGGCCCATGTCATTTATCCGCAAGTCGACGCACAGCCCGCCGGTTTCTCCAGGCGCTGGTTGCAGGACATCCTGCGCGGTGAGTTGCAGTTCGACGGTGTGATTTTCAGCGATGACCTGTCGATGGCCGGCGCGCATGTAGTGGGCGACGCCGCCAGTCGTATCGAAGCTGCACTCAGCGCCGGTTGCGACATGGGTCTGGTGTGCAACGACCGTGCTGCCGCCGAACTGGCCCTGAGCGCCGCGCAACGCATGAAGGTCAAGCCGTCGCCGCGCATCGCACGCATGCGCGGTCAGGCGTTCGCCAACACCGAATACCGTCAGGATCCGCGTTGGCTGACCGCTGTCGGCGCCCTCAAAGACGCACAACTGATCGATTAAGGATTTTTCGCTATGACGGTTTACGCAATTATCGGCGGCACAGGCCTGACCCAGCTGGAGGGTCTGAGCATTCGTCAGTCGCTGGCGGTGGATACGCCTTATGGTGCGCCATCGGCTGAAGTCCAGATTGGTGAATACGCCGGCAAGGAAGTGCTGTTCCTGGCTCGCCACGGTCATCCGCATCGTTTCCCACCGCACAAGGTCAACTATCGCGCCAATCTGTGGGCATTGAAGCAGGCCGGGGCCGAAGCAATCATTGCGGTCAACGCCGTGGGCGGGATCCATCCTGCAATGGGTACCGGACATTTCTGCGTACCGCATCAGATCGTGGACTACACCAGCGGTCGCGAGCACACCTATTTCGCCGATGATCTGGAACATGTCACACACATCGACTTCAGCTTTCCCTACAGCGAGCCACTGCGTCAGCAACTGATTGCTGCGCTGGCCGCCGAAGGCTGCGAATACAGCGATCAAGGCGTTTACGCCTGCACCCAGGGTCCGCGTCTGGAAACCGTGGCCGAGATCGTGCGCCTGGAGCGTGATGGTTGCGACATCGTCGGCATGACCGGCATGCCGGAAGCTGCACTGGCTCGTGAGCTGGATCTGGATTACGCCTGCCTGTCGCTGGTGGTGAACCCGGCGGCGGGCAAGACCACTGAAGTGATCACCATGGCCGAGATCGAGCAGGCGTTGCATGACGGGATGGGCAAGGTGAAATCGACGTTGGCGCGGGTGCTGAAGGGCTGAGTCTGGCTCGAAATAGAGTCGAGCCATTCGCGGGCAAGCCCGCTCCCACAGGTTAAGCGCTATCTCTGTGGGAGCGGGCTTGCCCGCGAATCGATCTGGTAAACGACAAAGATTTCAGCGCTTGTCGAACTTGTCCGGCAACGGCGCAAACAGCGCCTCGATATCATCACTCTGCAACTTCCAGTCCCCGGCCTTGCGCCCATCCAGCACGCCGGCTGCCAGGTCGGATTTTTCTCGCTGCAGAAGCTGAATTTTCTCCTCGACCGTGCCCCGGGCAATCATCTTGTAGACGAATACCGGCTTCTCCTGGCCAATGCGATACGCACGGTCGGTGGCCTGGTTTTCGGTCGCCGGGTTCCACCACGGATCGTAGTGAATCACGGTGTCCGCTTCCGTCAGGTTCAGGCCCACACCGCCAGCCTTCAGGCTGATAAGAAAGATCTGACGCTTGCCGCTCTGGAATTCTTTCACCGGCGTGCGCCGATCCCGGGTTTGCCCGGTCAGCAACGCATAGGGAACATTGCGCTTTTTCAGCTCGTCCTCGATCAATGACAGCATCGAAGTGAACTGCGAGAACAACAGAATCCGCCGTCCTTCCTCAAACAGCTCCTCGAGCATTTCCATCAGGCTGTCGAGCTTGCCCGAGGTGCTGCCGCGAGCGGGCAGGGTGGCGTCGTTGACCAGGCGCAAGTCGCAGCAGACCTGACGCAACTTGAGCAGCGCTTCGAGAATGATGATCTGACTGCGTGCCACGCCCTTGCGAGTAATCTCGTCGCGAACCTTCTTGTCCATGGCCAGGCGCATGGTTTCGTACACGTCGCGCTGGGCCTCGTTGAGCTCGACCCAGTGGATGATCTCGGTTTTCGGCGGCAACTCGGTCGCGACCTGTTCCTTGGTGCGGCGCAGCAGGAAGGGTTTGATCCGACCGTTGAGGTGTTGAAGTCTGACTTCACTGGCGCGTTTTTCGATCGGCACGCGGTAATCGGCGTTGAAGCTTTTGACGTCGCCGAGCCAGCCGGGCAGCAGGAAGTGAAACAGCGACCACAGTTCGCCCAAGTGGTTTTCCAGCGGCGTTCCGCTCAGGCACAGGCGCTGGCGGGCGTTCAGCTCGCGGGCAGCCTGAGCGGCCTTGCTGTTCGGGTTCTTGATGTATTGCGCCTCATCCAGCACCAATACATGCAGTGGCTGCTTTGCCAGGCGTTCGACATCCTTGGGCAGCAGCGCATAGGTTGTGAGGATCAGGTCGTAATCGGCCAGGTGTTCGAAATGCTTTTTGCGGCTGGCGCCGTACAGGGCCACCACTTTGAGCTGTGGCGTGAAGTGCGCCGCTTCGTCCAGCCAGTTGGGGATCAGGCTGGTGGGCATCACCACCATGCAGGGTCGATCCAGGCGCCCGGCGTTTTTCTCGCTGAGAATATGCGCCAGGGTCTGTAGGGTTTTGCCCAGGCCCATGTCGTCCGCGAGAATCCCGCCAACCTCAAGTTGCCGCAGCGACTGCATCCAGCTCAAGCCTTCGAGCTGATAAGGGCGCAGTGTCGCGTTCAGTCCTTCCGGTGCTTCGGCGCTATAGTCGCGGATATTGCGCAAGCGTTGGGCGAAGCTGCGGATCTGCTCCCCGCCTTCCCAAAGCAGAGGAATGTCTTCCAGCGAATTCAGGCGCGTGGCGTCGGCCTTGCTCAGGCGCAGGGTGGTTTCGCCCGGCTCTTGCAGATAGAACTCGCCCAGGGTCGCCAGCACCGGTTTCAACCGGCCAAGGGGCAGGGCGACTTGCAACGGCCCGTGCTCGCTGTTGCGTTGCGGAATGTTCACCAGAATCAGCTCATCGTCCCGTCGCCGGGCGAGGCGTTCGGGGTTGAGAATTTCCGTGTGCGAGCGCATCAGGTTCAGCAGGATCGGCAGCAGGCTCAGGCGTTCGCCATTGACGATGATGCCCAGTTCCAGGTCGAACCAGTCCCGCTCTGGTGTCTGCTCGACAGTGGCGTACCAGTCGTCCACGGCCGTCAGGTCGAAGCCGAATTCATCGTCGACCAGCAATTCCCAGCCTTGGGTGCGCAGCTTCGGCAGATCGTTCAGGGTGAACGTCAGCCAGGCGCTGTCGTTGACCATCTCGTAGAGTTCGCCAGCGCTTTCCGGCAGGGCCTTGCTTTGCCGGGTGGCGATGCGAAAGCCGAGAATCCGCAGTTGCTCACGGTAGCTTTGCTCGACGTCCGGCTGGCGTTTGACTCGCAGCGTCTGGGCTTCCTGGCGAATCAGGATGTCGCTGTTTTTCTGGCCGCTGACGTATTCGTCGAGATAGCTGAAAGACAACGCCGCACGATGCTGGATGTAGCGCTGCATCTTGCCGTTGCGCGGTTCGAAAGCGCTGAACTCGACACTGGCCAGCCACAGGCGCGGCACCGGTTGCACGTTGTCCACCAGTACTTGTGGCGGCGCTTTCGGGCTGCGGTTTTCCAGGACTGCCTGGAGTTTTTCCAACAGTTCGGCGTCTTTGGCGGCGGCCGGGTATTCGAGGGTTTCCTGCACTTGCAGCAAGACCGCCGCACAGTGTTTGCAGTTGCTGTGGACCGGGCAGGTGCACGTGGCGTCGACCATCAATAGCGTGCCTTTGGCTGACTCGCGCAGATGAATCGTCTGACGATAAATGTTGCCACCAGAGCCTTCGCAACTGGCGGTAATGGTCGCATCGCCGACCTGCACGATCCGCACCCGGTTTTCCAGGGCGTAGCGGCGGCCACGCTCCAGGCTTTGTTCCTTGAACCGGCTGACCCAGGAGGAGGCCAGCGGTTTACTCAGAGGCGGGGACATAAGGACTTCAATCAGTCCGGTACGACTTCAGGCGCTTCCCGAGGCGCAGGCGCCGTCAGTGAAGTGATCTTGATCAGCAGGGCGAGGTGGCCGTTGTCCAGGTAGTTGAGCTGGCCGTTCTTGGTGTGGCTTTCCTGCTTAAGGCGTTCGCTGGCGGTGACCATGCCGTTGGCGTCGATCTGGTTGACCCAGAAGTCGGCGTTCACGTCGGTGAAACGCCCGAGCTTCATTTCAATCGTGCCCTCGACGGGGAACTGACCGAACTGCTCCTGACCATCGCTGACCGCGACCTTCGCCGGGGTCTCGCCGAGTGTCTGCTGCCAGGCCTTGTGCATCAGCACGCTGTATTCGCCGCTGGCGGTGAGTTTGTTGGCGACATCATTCAGCGCTGTGGTGCGCTTGCTGTCATCGCCCAGACGCTGGGCACCGGCGGCCCAGTCTTCCGGCGCGGCGCGGCTGACGATGGCCGGCACGGCGTTCTGGCGTACCAGAATCATTTCGACCTGATACAGGTCATCGGCAAATGCCGAAGGGGCGACCAGCGTCAACAACAAGGTCAGTGAGCGAAACAGGCGCATGCGGCGTCCTTCAAACAGTTTTCGGGATGAGGCGCTCGAACAGCGCCTCTACAGTATTAAAGCGCTCTTCCGGGCGCTCCATCGGCACCTGGAACTTGAACATCGTGGCGCCTTCGAATTTGTAGCGTTTTGGCTGACTCTGGATCAGTTTGATCAGGGTCATCGGGTCGACCGGCGTCTGCGCCGCGAACTCGATGCGTCCGCCTTGCGGGCCGCCATCGACTTTCTTGATGCCCAGCTGCTCGGCCTGCAATTTCAGCGCCGTGATGCGCACCAGATTCTTGGTCGGTTCCGGCAGCAGGCCGAAGCGGTCGATCATCTCCACTTGCAGATCCTTCAGGCCTTCCTCGTCGGTGGCCGAAGCGATGCGCTTGTACAGGATCAGGCGTGCGTGGACGTCCGGCAGATAATCTTCCGGAATCAGCGCCGGCACCCGCAGGTTGACTTCCGGGCCACCGCCGAGCGGTTGATCGAGGTTCGGCTGTTCGCCCTTGCGGATCGACTTCACCGCGCGCTCAAGCATTTCCATGTACAGCGTGAAGCCGACCGCCTGAATCTGCCCGCTCTGTCCGTCGCCCAGCAGTTCGCCGGCGCCACGGATTTCCAGGTCGTTGGTGGCCAGCACGAAGCCCGCACCCAGATCCTGAGTATTGGCAATCGCCTCCAGACGCTTTTCCGCATCACCGGTGATCTGCTGGCGTGGCGGTGTCAGCAAGTAGGCGTAAGCCTGGTGGTGGCTACGACCCACGCGGCCGCGCAACTGGTGCAACTGCGCCAGGCCGAACTTGTCGGCGCGCTCGATGATGATGGTGTTGGCGCTCGGCACGTCAATGCCGGTCTCGATGATGGTCGAGGCGATCAGCACGTTGAAGCGCTTGTGGTAGAAGTCGCTCATCACCTGTTCGAGTTCGCGTTCGCGCATTTGTCCGTGGCCGATGCCGATCCGCGCTTCCGGCACCAGTTCGGCCAGTTCGGCGGCGCATTTCTCGATGGTCTTCACATCGTTGTGCAGGTAATAGACCTGACCGCCACGCAGCAGCTCACGCAACAAGGCCTCTTTGACCGTGCTCTTGTTCTGTTCCATGACGAAAGTGCGCACCGACAGGCGTCGCGCCGGCGGCGTGGCGATGATCGACAGATCGCGCATGCCCGACACCGCCATGTTCAGCGTGCGCGGAATCGGCGTGGCGGTCAGTGTAAGAATGTCGACTTCGCTGCGCAGGGCCTTGAGCTGCTCCTTCTGACGGACACCGAAACGGTGCTCTTCGTCGATGATCACCAGCCCGAGGTTTTTGATCTTGACGTCGTCCTGCAGCAGCTTGTGGGTGCCGATGACGATGTCGATGTTGCCCTCGGCCAGTTCGGCCACCGCGGCGTTCACTTCCTTGGCGGACTTGAAGCGGCTCATCACTTCCACGGTCACCGGCCAGTCGGCGAAGCGGTCACGGAAGCTGTTGTAGTGCTGCTGGGCGAGCAGGGTGGTCGGCACCAGAATCGCCACTTGCTTGCCGCCATGCACCGCGATGAACGCGGCGCGCATGGCCACTTCGGTCTTGCCGAAACCGACGTCGCCGCAGACCAGTCGGTCCATCGGCTTCGGCGCGAGCATGTCTTCGCGCACGGCTTCGATGGTGGATTGCTGGTCCGGGGTTTCCTCGAACGGGAAGCCGGCGCTGAAGGTTGCGTAATCGGCTTTCGGATCGGCAAACGCATAACCTTCACGGGCGGCGCGGCGGGCATAGATGTCGAGCAGCTCGGCAGCCACGTCGCGCACCTGTTCGGCAGCCTTGCGCTTGGCTTTCTGCCAGGTCTCGGAGCCGAGGCGGTGCAGCGGGGCCAGTGCGTCGTCGCTGCCGGTGTAGCGGGCGATCAGGTGCAGGTTGGCCACCGGCACATAGAGCTTGGCGTTCTCGGCGTATTCGAGGGTCAGGAACTCGGCGGCCTGATTGTCGATTTCCAGAATCGTCAGGCCGAGATAGCGGCCGACACCGTGGTCGATGTGCACCACCGGCGCGCCTTCGCGCAGCTCGGTGAGGTTCTTGATCACCGCATCGTTGTTGGCGTCGGCGCGTTTCTCGCGACGGCGACGCTGCATCACGCGCTGGCCGAACAACGGGCTTTCCGCGACCAGTGCCAGCGCCGGGTCATCCAGCATCAGGCCTTCGTCGAGCGGGGCGATGGTGATCGCCAGGCGATCCTTGCTCGCGACGAAGTCTGGCCAGCTGTCGACGGTTTTCGGTCGCAGCTTCAGACGGTCCAGCAGTTCCAGCAGCACTTCGCGTCGGCCTGCGGATTCGGCGGTGAACAGCACGCGCCCCGGGAATTCGTCGAGGAAGGCGGAAAGTGCGGCCAGCGGTTGCGTAGCCTTGGCTTCGATCGCCAGATTCGGCAAGGCCTGCGCCGGGAAGCGCTCACGGCCGACGCCGGTTTCCACGTCCTGCTGGCTGGCGACCACACGCGGCCAGTTCTTCAGGCGGGCGAAGCAGTCTTCCACCGGCAGGAACAGCTCGGCGGGCGGCAATAAAGGACGCGATGGATCGACGCGGCGCTCTTCATAACGATTGCGCACATCGTTCCAGAAGTTTTCCGCCGCTTGCTCGATGCCCGGCAGCGAGAACACCTGAGTGTCCTGGGGCAGGTAATCGAACAAGGTCGAGGTTTCTTCGAAGAACAGCGGCAGGTAGTACTCGATGCCGGCCGGGGTAATGCCGCTGCTCAGATCCTGAAAGATCGGGCAGCGGCGGAAGTCGACGTCGAAACGCTCGCGAAAACGCGCCTTGAAGCGGGTGACCGCTTCTTTCTGCAGCGGGAATTCCTTGGCCGGCAGCAGCTTGACCGAATCGACCTTGTCGATGGAGCGCTGGTTTTCCGGGTCGAAGGTGCGCAGGGTTTCGATTTCGTCGTCGAACAGGTCGATGCGGTACGGCAGTTTGCTGCCCATCGGGAACAGGTCGATCAGTGCGCCGCGTACGGTGAACTCGCCGTGTTCGTAGACCGTATCGACGTAGCGATAGCCGCTGGCTTCAAGCCGCGAGCGCATTTGCTCGACGTCGAGTTTCTGCCCGACATCCAGCACCAGACTGCTGCCGAGCAGGAACTTGGTCGGCGCCAGGCGATGCAGGGCGGTAGTGATCGGCACCACCAGCACGCCATGCTCCAGCTCCGGCAGTCTATAAAGGCTGGCGATGCGCTGGGAGATGATGTCCTGGTGCGGCGAGAACAGGTCGTAGGGCAGGGTTTCCCAGTCCGGGAAATGCAGCACCGGCAAATCCGGGGCGAAGAAACTCAGCTCCTGCTCCAGCCGTTCGGCACTCTGGCTGTCGGCGGTCAGCAGTAACGTGAAGCGCTTGGCAGCGCTGGCAGCCTCGGCAATCGCCAGGCTCAGGGCGGCACCGGGGAGGTTGCCCCAGTGCTGTTTACCTGCCGCGGCAGGGAGAAGCGGTAGACGCAGAACAGGCACGGAAGGTTGAGCTCCAGGCGTTGCGACAAAGTCGGTAATTGTAGCGGCGTCCGGTGCCGCCTGTCAGTTGCAGACTGCGTCTATCTGCACGGTTTCGGCGAAATGTAGTGGTAACCATAAAAACCAGCACTTTTTTGACGATTATGTAGTGCCGAAAGTGGGTGGTGTTACGGAGGGTTACAGACATCGTCTAACAGTCGTCGAAAAACCGGCTGCGCTGGAAGCCCCGGTTTTACTGGGCTGGCGCAGAGCGTTATTTTTTTGGAGCGAATTTTGTTACCGATTGCGCGACAAGCGCGCATTGCTACGAGAGGTTCTCGGCGGCATAATGTAGCCCCTTTTTTCTGCCCCTACATGTGGAAGGTTCCCGTGACTCAGAAGCCCGACCAGTGTCTTGGTGAATGGATCGACCGTGAAGCACTCGCAGAAGCGATGATTCCGCTTATCGGTCAGCTCTACCGCAATAACAACGTGGTGAGCTCGATCTATGGCCGCAGCCTGATCAACCAGTCTGTCATCGCGATTCTCAAAGCTCACCGCTTTGCTCGCCATCGTTCTTCCGACGATAGCGAACTCTCCGTCCACGAAACATTCCCTCTGCTGAAAGCCATGAGCGAGCTCAAGCTCGGCGCGGCTTCGGTGGATCTGGGCAAGTTGGCGTTCAAATTCCGCGCTGAAGGCAATGGCCGCACGGCCGAACAATTCGTTCGCGAAGAGTTGGCCGATGTTGTGGGTCAGCAAAACGCCTCCGCGCGTAAAGGCACTGATGTCGTGCTGTACGGCTTCGGTCGTATCGGCCGTCTGCTGGCGCGCATCCTGATCGAAAAAACCGGTGGTGGCGACGGCCTGCGTCTGCGTGCCATCGTGGTGCGCAAAGGCGCCGAGAACGATCTGGTCAAGCGTGCCAGCCTGCTGCGTCGTGACTCGGTTCACGGCCCGTTCGATGGCACTATCACCATCGACGAAGAAAACAACACCATCACCGCCAACGGCAACCTGATCCAGGTGATCTACGCGAAGAGCCCGAGCGAAGTCGACTACACCCAGTACGGCATCGAAAACGCGCTGATCGTAGACAATACCGGTGTATGGCGTGATGCCGACGGTCTGGGTCAGCACCTGGCCTGCCCGGGCGCTGCCCGCGTGATTCTCACCGCACCGGGCAAGGGCGCGCTGAAGAACATCGTTCACGGCATCAACCACGGCGACATCACTGCTGACGACAAGATCATCTCGGCGGCGTCCTGCACCACCAACGCCATCGTACCGGTGCTCAAGGCCGTCAACGACCAGTACGGCATCGTCAATGGCCATGTCGAAACCGTTCACTCGTTCACCAACGACCAGAACCTGATCGACAACTTCCACAAGGGCAGTCGTCGTGGCCGCGCCGCGCCGCTGAACATGGTTATCACCGAGACCGGTGCCGCCACTGCCGCTGCCAAGGCGCTGCCAGTGCTCAAGGGCAAACTGACCGGCAACGCGATTCGCGTACCTACGCCGAACGTGTCGATGGCCATCCTGAACCTGAACCTGGAAAAGGCCACCACTCGCGAAGAAATCAACGAGTACCTGCGCCAGATGGCCATGCACTCGGATCTGCACAAGCAGATCGATTACGTCAGCTCGCAGGAAGTGGTTTCCACTGACTTCGTGGGCTCGCGTCACGCCGGTGTCGTGGATGCCGAGGCAACCATCACTCAGGACAATCGCGTTGTTCTGTACGTCTGGTACGACAACGAGTTCGGTTACAGCTGCCAGGTGGTTCGCGTGATGGAAGACATGGCCGGTGTAAACCCGCCAGCATTCCCGCGCTAAGCCTTAGCTGCAAATGAAAACGCCCCGACATTGTCGGGGCGTTTTTGTTTGTGCGCGATTTGTGTCAGCGGGGGATAGCGGCTTGTGCCGTGCGAAGTTCGTGCTTGTTGCCCCGGAACAGCACCAAGGTCGCGACCAGGCCCAATACGGCCGCGCCACTGAGCCAGATCCCTGGTGCCGCCTTGTTGTCCAGTACATGGATCAGGTAAGTGCAGGCTGCGGGTGTGAAGCCACCGAAAGTCGCTGTGGCCAGGCTGTAGGCCAGCGAGAAACCGGTCGTACGCACTTCCACCGGCATGATTTCGGTCAGTGCCACCACCATCGCACCGTTGTACGAGCCGTACAGGAACGACAACCACAACTCGACGATCAGCAGATGGCTGAAACTCGGGTTCGCCACCAGCCAGGACAGCGCCGGGTAAGCGGTCAGGATCGCCAGAATCGTCGCCCCCAGCAGCAGGGGTTTGCGGCCGATCTTGTCGGAAAGTGCACCCATTACCGGCAGCCAGAAGAAGTTCGACAGGCCGATGCACACGGTGACCAGCAATGCATCGAAGTCCGACAGATGCAGTTCCGCCTTGCCGAAGGTCGGGGTGTAGGCGGTGATCAGGTAGAACGAGACGGTGGTCATCACCACCAGCGCCATGCCAGCAAGGACAATGCCGAAGTTCTGACCGATCGAGCGGACGATTTCCTGCAGGGTAGGGCGATGTTTGCGCGCCTGGAATTCCGGGGTTTCCTCCAGCGAGCGACGAATGACGAAAATCACCGGAACGATCATGCAGCCGATCAGGAACGGCACGCGCCAGCCCCAGTCGCCCATCTGGTCCGGGCTCAGCCAGTGGTTGAGGCCGACACCCAGCAGGCCGGCGAACACCACGGCCGCTTGCTGGCTGGCGGATTGCCAGCTGACGAAGAAACCTTTGCGCCCCGGTGTGGCGATTTCCGCCAGGTACACCGACACGCCTCCCAGTTCCACACCGGCGGAGAAGCCTTGCAGCAACCGGCCGAACAGCACGATCAGCGGCGCCGCGACGCCAAGGGTGGCGTAGCCCGGCACGCAGGCAATCAGCACGGTACCGGCCGCCATCAGTGCGAGGGTAATGATCAGGCCCTGACGTCGCCCGTGTCGGTCAATGTAGGCACCAAGGAAGATCGCGCCCAAAGGACGCATCAAAAAGCCTGCGCCGAAGGTGGCGAGCGAAAGCATCAGGGAAGCGAAAGCGCTATCGGTAGGGAAGAAGGTCTTGGCGATGGCCGTGGCGTAGAAGCCGTAGACCATGAAGTCGAACATCTCGAGAAAGTTGCCGCTGACAACGCGAAAAATCGCTTTGCCTTTGCCCGTGGAGGAGGACATGTTCAGGTACTCACTTTTTTGATTTTGTATGAAAGCGGTGCAGCCGTTTGGGAGCGAGCGGGCTCTGTGGCCATAATGGCCGGCGCGGTTTTGCTCGGAGATGAAGAATTGTTAACTGGACGGTTTGTGGTTTTCGTGGGTCTGCTCGGCGTTTTGTCCGGCTGCGGCAGCGGCGACTCCATGGAGAGCTTCGGCGGCCCGACCATGGGCAGCACGTATTCGATCAAGTACGTGCGTCGGGCCAATCTCCCGGCGCCGCAGGATGTCCGTGTCGAAGTGGAGAAGATCCTCGCCGACGTGGATCAGCAAATGTCCACCTACCGCGCGGACTCCGATATCTCGCGTTTCAACGCATTGCCTGCCGATCGCTGTCAGACCATGCCCGCACCGATCCTTGAACTGGTGCGGGTTGGCGAGCAACTGTCACAACAAAGCGAAGGCTCCTACGATCTGACCGTAGAGCCGCTGCTCAATCTCTGGGGTTTCGGTCCACAAGGGCGTGAAGAGAAAGTACCGAACGCCGATGCGCTGGCCGAGGTGCAGAAGCGGGTGGGTTACCGGCATTTGCGTATCGATGGCGACCAGTTGTGCAAGGACGCGGCGGTCGAGCTCGATTTCAACAGCATCGCTGCCGGTTACGCGGTCGACACCATCGCCGCGCGACTCGACGCCATGGGCATTCATGATTACCTCGCCGAGGCCACGGGCGAGCTCAAGGCGTCCGGGAAGAAGCTCGATGGCTCGTCCTGGCGCATAGCACTGGAGGAGCCGCGTGACGATCAGCAAGTAGCGGAGCGCGTCATCAACGTCGATGGTTATGGGCTTTCCACGTCCGGCGACTACCGCAACTATTTTCAGCAGGACGGAAGGCGTTATTCCCACACCTTCGATGCGCGCACTGGAGCGCCCGTCGTACACGACCTGGCGTCAGTCACGGTGATTCATCCTTCAGCGTTGATGGCCGATGGACTATCGACGCTGTTGCTGATTCTCGGCCCGGAAAAGGCCTCGGACTATGCCGAAAAACACGACATTGGTGCATTCTTTGTGATTCGTGCCGATACAGGTTTCGTCACCCGCACCAGTACGGTGTTCGAACGCCTCAGTGGCGCAAAAAATTGACCCGGAACAATGCGAAAGCTGGCGTTGTAGTGCAGGCAAAAGTAGCCTACGACGCGACCAAGGGTTAATGTGCGCGGCGTTGACGCTTCTATAGACTGTGTCCGGGTTTTCAACTGGCCCCCAATTGTTCCTTCGCGCCGTCGTTCGGCGTGATTTAGCCGCCGGTGCTGCTGGCACCGCGGCCTGTTCTGAGGAGTACGCATGGCTGTCTACAACTACGACGTGGTGGTGCTGGGTTCCGGCCCGGCGGGAGAAGGCGCGGCAATGAACGCCGCCAAAGCAGGGCGCAAGGTGGCGATGGTCGACAGCCGTCGCCAGGTCGGCGGTAACTGCACCCACCTGGGCACCATCCCGTCCAAGGCCCTGCGTCACTCGGTGCGGCAGATCATGCAGTTCAACACCAACCCGATGTTCCGTGCGATCGGGGAGCCGCGCTGGTTCTCCTTCCCGGACGTGTTGAAAAGCGCCGAGAAAGTCATCTCCAAGCAAGTCGCCTCGCGTACCGGCTACTACGCCCGTAACCGCGTCGACGTGTTCTTCGGCACCGGCAGCTTCGCCGACGAGCAGACCATCGAAGTGGTCTGCGCCAACGGCGTGGTCGAGAAACTGGTGGCCAAGCACATCATCATCGCCACCGGTTCGCGTCCTTATCGCCCGGCGGACATCGATTTCCACCACCCGCGTATCTACGATAGCGACACCATCCTCAGCCTCGGCCACACCCCGCGCAAACTGATCGTTTACGGCGCCGGCGTGATCGGTTGCGAATATGCATCGATCTTCAGTGGTCTGGGTGTACTGGTCGAGCTGGTGGACAACCGCGGCCAGTTGCTGAGCTTCCTCGATTCGGAAATCTCCCAAGCGTTGAGCTACCACTTCAGCAACAACAACATCACCGTGCGCCACAACGAAGATTACGACCGCGTCGAAGGCGTGGACAACGGTGTGATCCTGCACCTGAAGTCCGGCAAGAAGATCAAGGCGGACGCCTTGCTCTGGTGCAACGGCCGTACCGGCAACACTGACCAGTTGGGTCTGGAAAACATCGGGATCAAGGTCAACAGCCGCGGTCAGATCGAAGTCGACGAGAACTACCGCACCTGCGTGCAGAACATCTATGGCGCCGGCGACGTGATCGGCTGGCCAAGCCTGGCCAGTGCCGCCCACGACCAGGGTCGCTCGGCGGCCGGCAGCATCGTCGACAATGGCAGCTGGCGTTTCGTGAATGACGTGCCGACCGGCATCTACACCATTCCGGAGATCAGCTCGATCGGCAAGAACGAGCAGGAACTGACCCAGGCCAAAGTGCCGTACGAAGTGGGCAAGGCGTTCTTCAAGAGCATGGCGCGTGCGCAGATCGCCGGCGAGCCGCAAGGCATGCTGAAGATCCTGTTCCACCGCGAAACCCTGCAGGTGCTGGGCGTTCACTGCTTCGGCTATCAGGCGTCGGAGATCGTGCACATCGGTCAGGCGATCATGAACCAGCCGGGTGAGCTGAATACCCTGAAGTACTTCGTCAACACGACGTTCAACTACCCGACCATGGCCGAAGCCTATCGGGTAGCGGCGTACGACGGCCTCAACCGGCTTTTTTGACGGGCTCCGGCCGGTGGCCTGAGCCGGCCGGGGAGACCGATTTCAGCAATTCCCGAGGGTGGCAGTGGCCAAACCGGGAAAGTCTGTAATCAGGCTGTCAACGCCGAAGTCGGCGAGTCTGCGCATCAGCGCAGGCTCGTTGACGGTCCACACCGACACATGCAGCCCCTGACGCTGCGCCTTCTGCAGGCGTTCCGGCGTACACAGCGTCCAGTTCAGTGCCAGAATCTCGCAGCCGTAGCTTGCCGCGACCTTCAGCGGGTCGAGCCAGGCATATTCGGCCACCAGACCCCGTGACACGTCCGGTACCAGATCCAGCGCAGCCTTCAATACTTCCCGCGAACTCGAGGTGATCGTTACCTTGTCGAGCAGCCCGTGCCTGACTGCCATTTCACGGATGGCCAGCACGGTGGTCGCGGCGCGGGTGCGCGAAGCGCTTTTGACTTCGAGCTGCCAGTGCTCGAAATCACATTTCTCGAACAGCTCTTCCAGGGTCGGAATCGGGCATGGCTTGATCCAGCCCGGGCCGCCCTTGCGGGCGTCGTAGGTCACCAGATCGGCGGCGGTGTGCTCGACCACCTTGCCACGGCGCTCGGTGGTGCGCTTGAGGGTCGGGTCGTGGATGACCATCAGCTCGCCGTCCTTGGACAGGTGCAGATCCAGTTCGCAACGGCGTACGCCGTGCTTGAGACATTCCTGAAAGCTGGTCAGGGTGTTTTCCGGTGCTTCGCCCTTGGCGCCGCGGTGGCCGTAGATAAGGGTCACGGTTCTTCCTTAATTAAATGCCTGATTCGTTCTGTTCGCGGGCCAGGCGTCGTTCCTGGGCCTGCTTTTGCAAGATATAGCGGGCGAGCAACTGGCGCTGGGCATCGGTCAAGTGTTCGAACTCGGTGCCGATGTCGTAGCCGTCGCCCTTGCGGTCGCAATGAGTGACCCGGGCGCGCAGCAGCAGGCCGTGGGCCTGTGGCATCAACACCATTTTTACCGACAGGCGCGAGCCGGCGGCTATCGGGGTCGGGTTCTGGAAGTCGACACCGCCCTCGGAAATAATCACCGGTTGCGACTCACCGATCTGCCCCAGTGCGGTCAGGGCGATGACCTGACTGAGCAGGTCGATGCGCTTGTTCTGGGATTTCAGGAACGCCGCGATGGCCCGGTCGCGCTCGTTGATCTGGCGCAACAGGTGCTGCGATTCGAATTCGCTCAGGTGCAGTTCACTGAGCACGTTGAATAACGGGGAAGCATCCTGCAACACTTCCTGGCCTGCGGCTTCGGCAGCGGACAGGGGCCGAATTTCCAGTGCGATCGAATCCTCGATACGGTAGTATTCGCGGCGATCTTCTTCATCTAATGTCGACATGGCGAACCCATGGTAGCGGCGGTGGTCTGAGTGTAAAGCTGGTTATCGACCCCCGCCACAAGGACGTTCCTTTTCCCTCCGAACAAGCCCCGACATGTTCAGACCTCTCTTCGTATTTATCGGCACGCGTTACACCCGTGCAAAGCGTCGCAATCATTTTGTGTCGTTCATTTCCCTGACTTCGATGATCGGGCTCGCCCTTGGCGTGGTCGTGATGATCGTGGTGCTGTCGGTGATGAACGGCTTCGATCATGAAATGCGCACCCGCGTGCTGGGCATGGTGCCCCACGCGACCATCGAATCCGGTGAAGCCATCAGCGACTGGCCGAGCCTGGCCGCCAAGGTCAAGCAGAACCCGCAGGTGGCGGCCGTCGCGCCGTTCACCCAGATGCAGGGGCTGCTGACCAACAACGGCCAAGTGTCCAAGGTGTTGCTCAATGCCATCGATCCGGCGCTGGAACGCAACGTCTCGATCATCGACAACTTCATGAAGCAGGGCAAACTCGACGATCTGACGCCGGGCAGCTTCGGCATCGTGATCGGCGACAAGGCCGCGACAAAGCTCGGCGTGGGCCTCGGTGACAAGATCACCTTCGTCGCGCCGGAGGTCAGCGTGACCCCGGCGGGGATGTTCCCGCGCATGAAACGCTTCACCGTGGTCGGCATCTTCCATGTCGGCGCCGGTGAGCTGGACGGTTACCTGGGCGTGACGAACTTGCAGGATCTGGCGAAGATGCACCGCTGGAAGCCTGATCAGGTGCAAGGCCTGCGTCTGAAGTTCGACGATCTGTTCCAGGCACCGCGTGAAGCGTGGAACATCGCCCAACGCCTCGGCGAAGACCATTACTACGCCCGCGACTGGACTCGCACCCACGGCAACCTGTATCAGGCGATCCGCATGGAAAAAGCCATGATCGGCCTGCTGTTGCTGCTGATCGTCGCGGTTGCCGCGTTCAACATCATTTCCACGCTGGTGATGGTGGTGAACGACAAGAAGGGCGACATCGCCATCCTGCGCACGCTGGGCGCCACGCCTGGCACGATCATGCGTACGTTCATGGTGCAGGGCACGGTGATCGGCGTGGTCGGTACGGCCATCGGCGCCGTGGTCGGCATCCTGGCGGCGCTCAATGTCAGCGCGGCGATTTCGGCACTCGAAGGCTTGATCGGGCACAAGTTCCTCAATGCCGACGTGTACTTCATCGATTACCTGCCGTCGCAGGTGCAGAGCCAGGATGTGATCATGGTCTGCGCTGCTGCGTTGGTCCTGAGTTTCCTCGCCACCCTGTATCCAGCCTGGCGTGCCGCGCGCACCCAGCCGGCGGAGGCGCTACGTTATGAGTGAGTCGGGCATGAGTGAAAAAGCAATCCTGAGCTGCCGCAACCTGGGCAAGTCCTACGAGGAAGGCCCGGAGTCGGTGGAAGTGCTGGCCAACCTGCAACTGGAGCTGCATCCGGGCGAGCGCGTGGCGATCGTCGGCAAGTCCGGTTCGGGCAAAAGTACCTTGCTCAACCTGCTGGGCGGTCTCGATACGCCGACCAAGGGCAGCGTCTGGCTCGACGGTGAAGAGCTGTCGGCGCTGAGCGAGAAGAAACGTGGCCTGCTGCGCAACCGTGCCCTCGGCTTCGTGTACCAGTTCCACCACTTGCTGCCGGAATTCACCGCGCTGGAAAACGTCTGCATGCCGCTGCTGATCGGCAAGACCGCAATTCCCGAGGCGCGTCAGCGGGCCACAGCCTTGCTGGAACGAGTGGGTCTGGGCCATCGCCTGGAACACAAACCGGCCGAGCTGTCCGGTGGCGAACGCCAGCGCGTGGCCATCGCCCGCGCTCTGGTAAACAACCCGGGCCTGGTGATGCTCGACGAGCCGACCGGCAACCTTGACTCCCACACCGCCGAAGGCATTCAGGACCTGATGCTGGAACTCAGCACCTCGATGCGCACGGCGTTCCTGGTGGTGACTCACGACATGAACCTGGCTCGCCAGATGGACCGCGTCCTGCAACTGCAGGAAGGTTGCCTGACCCCCATCTGACGGCTTGAAACCCGATGCCTGAAAAGGCGTCGGGTCTTTTATTTTTATACGGTGCCCCAGCGAATGTTCAGACCGTTATCGATCTTTATCGGCACGCGCTATACCCGCGCCAAGCGCCGCAATCGCTTTGTTTCATTCATTTCGATGACCTCGATGATCGGTCTCGCCCTCGGCGTGCTGGCGATGATCGTAGTGCTGTCGGTGATGAACGGCTTCCAGCGTGAAATGAGTTCGCGCATCCTCGGCATGGTGCCTCACGCGACCATCGTCGGCGTCAAGCCGATCGATGACTGGCAGCCAGTGGCCGCCGCTGCATTGAAGAATCCTGAAGTGACCGCCGCCGTGCCGTTCACCGAGATGGAAGGCATGCTGTCCTACAAGGGCATGATGCAGCCGATCCAGATCAGTGGCGTCGATCCGGCCCAGGAAGGCAAGGTGTCGATCGTTGCCCAGCACATTGTTCAGGGCCGTCTCGATGCGTTGAAGCCGGGCGAATTCGGTGTGGTGCTGGGTGAAATCACGGCCCGGCGCTTCCGCCTGAACGTTGGCGACAAGATCACCCTGATCGTGCCGGAAGTCAGCACTGCACCGGGCGGCATCACCCCGCGCATGCAGCGTTTGAATGTGGTCGGCATCTTCAAGGTCGGCGCCGAGCTGGACGGTTCCATGGGCCTGATCCATGTGGCCGACGCCGCGACGATGCAGCACTGGGAGCCGAATCAGGTGCAGAGTGTGCGTCTTGCGGTGAAAGATCTCTACGCTGCACCGAAGGTTTCGTCCGACATCGCCACCGGTCTCGGCACTGATTTCAAGGCTGACGACTGGACCCACACCCAGGGCAGCCTGTTCAGCGCGATGAAAATGGAAAAGACCATGATCGGTCTGTTGCTGCTGATGATCGTCGCGGTGGCGGCGTTCAACATCATCGCGACCCTGATCATGGTGGTGAACGACAAGGGTGCGGACATCGCGATCCTGCGCACCATCGGCGCCACGCCACGGCAGATCATGGCGATCTTCATGGTGCAGGGCACGGTGATCGGCATCGTCGGCACCATCATCGGTGGCGTGCTGGGCGTGATTGCTGCGCTGAACGTCAGTGAGATGGTGGGCTGGGTCGAGCGAGTGAGCGGACAGCACATCTTCAGTTCCGACGTGTATTTCGTCAGCAACCTGCCCTCGGAATTGCAGGGCGGCGACGTGCTGCTGATCTGCTCGGCAGGCTTCATTCTCAGCTTCCTGGCCACGGTTTACCCGGCCTGGCGAGCGGCGAAGATCGAGCCGGCGCACGCGTTGCGCTATTCGTAAGTTCCTCCATTGAGGCCGGCATTGCCGGCCTCAATCGTTTTGCGGCAACTCAATCACAAACCGCGTCCAGCCCTGAGTCGATTCGCAACGAATCTGCCCGCCATGGGCCCTGATGATCGACTGAGTGATCGCCAGCCCCAATCCGGCATGTTCGCTGCTGCCTTCCTGGCGTGCCGGATCAGCCCGGTAAAAGCGGTCGAACAAACGCGGCAACAACTCCGAAGAAATCCCCTCGCCACTGTTCTCGACGGTCACTCTCAAGGATTTCGCCTGCTCGACTATCTGCACACGCACATCGCCTGCGGCCGGGGTAAAGCGCAACGCGTTATCCAGCAGATTCGACAGCGCCCGGCGCAGCATCGCGCGGTCACCTTCAAACCGACCCTCACCGTCACGGCTCAGGCTGACCTGAGCGTCTTCGGCCAGCGGTGCGAAAAACTCCAGCAACGCATCGGCTTCTTCCGCCAGTTCCAGCGGTTCGCGCTTGGGCACCAGCAATCCGTGGTCGGCCTTGGCCAGATAAAGCATGTCGTTGACCAGTTGCGCCATCCATTGCAGCTCTTCGAGGTTGCTGTGCAATGCCTCGCGATAATCTTCGAGCGGGCGCGGCCGGGTGAGGGTGACCTGTGTGTGGGTCAGCAGGTTCGACAGCGGGGTGCGCAGTTCATGGGCGATGTCGGCGGAGAATGCCGATAGACGCTGAAAAGAATCATCGAGACGTCCGAGCATGGCGTTGAAGCTGTGGGCCAGTTCCGTAAGTTCCGCAGGCATCTGCGCTTCCGGGAGTCGGGCATTCAGCGATTGTGCGGAAATCCCGCGTGCCACGGCGCTCATGCGGCGCAATGGACGAAGACCGCTTCGGGCGGCCCAGGCACCGAGCAGTGCGGTCGCCAGCGCCGAAAGACCGACAGTCAGCCAGATCAGATGCTGCATGCGTTGCAGGAAGTGCTGGTGATGGGTGATGTCCAGCAGCAAGGTTAACTGCGGTGAGTCGGGTTGTTCCGGGGAGAGCGGGGCGTTGAGCAGACGATAGTCCGTGCCGTTGTCGTTGACGGTGGCCAGACCGGGCCGCTGCGGCAGGTTCACCGGCATTTGCAGGGAGCGGCCGAACCAGCGCTGCCCCTCGGGGCCGCTTATGCGTAACGAGACATCGCCCTGTTGGCTCAACTCCTCGGTGATATGTGCGGCATCGCTGCCACTCAGCAACGTCTGACGCACATTGATCAGCTTGCTTTCGAGCAATTGTTGATCGAGTTCAATGAAGTGCGCCTCGCTGGCCCGATTGAAAACCACGCCCGCCACCAGCGAAACCGTCGCGGTGCACGCCGCAAACAGCAACGCCAGCCGACTGCCGAGTGACAGGCGGCGCATCAGAGGGGACGCTCTTCAAGCACGTAACCCATGCCACGCACGGTGTGGATCAGTTTGTCGGGAAAGTCATCATCGATTTTCAGGCGCAGGCGGCGGATCGCCACTTCGATCACATTGGTATCGCTGTCGAAGTTCATGTCCCAGACCTGCGAGGCGATCAGGGATTTGGGCAGCACTTCCCCCTGGCGGCGCAGTAGCATTTCCAGCAGGGCAAACTCTTTCGCCGTGAGGTCGATGCGCTGGCCGCTGCGTTCGACGCGCCGGCGAATCAGGTCCAGGCGCAGGTCGGCCAGCTGCAGGCAGGTTTCCTGAGGCGCGGTGCTGCCGCGGCGCAACAGACTACGCACCCTGGCCAACAGTTCGGAGAAGGCGAAGGGTTTGACCAGATAATCGTCGGCACCGAGTTCCAGGCCGTGAACCCGGTCTTCCACGGTGTCTTTGGCGGTCAGAAACAGGATCGGCGTTTCCAGCCCGGCACTGCGTACCGCTTGCAGAATCTGCCAGCCATTGCGCCCGGGCAGCATCACGTCGAGGATCAGCAGGGCGTAGTCACCGCTCAACGCCAGTTGTTGCCCGGTGTTGCCGTCGGCCACCAGCTCGGTGTTGAAGCCGGCCTCGGTCAGGCCCTGGCGCAGGTAGTGGCCGGTTTTCGGTTGGTCTTCGACGATCAGCAGTTTCATGGGCAACTCGGGGTTGTAGGATCGAAAGCTTTATACCGTGGGACATTGTCACAAGCGCCAACCTGACAAAGTTGTAATCTGCCTGTCAGGTAGCTGCCAGCGCGGGCGGGCTAGAGTTTCCCACAGGCTGAACCTTTTCTTGTTGGAGTATGACTATGTTTTTGCGCAACCCTCTGGCCGTCGCCGCCTGTTTGCTGGCGCTGAGTTCATCCGTCTGGGCCGACCCTGCGCACACGTATGACTTCGGCCAGCCGGCCCCGGCCGCCAAGGCCAGTCGCAGCATTGAAGTGGTGATGGGCGACATGTCGTTCGATCCGAAGGCCATCGACATCAAGGCCGGTGAGACCATTCGTTTTGTTTTGGTGAATAAAGGCCAGTTGCTGCACGAATTCAACCTCGGCGATGCAGCGATGCATGCCAAACATCAGCAGGAAATGCTGCAGATGCAGCAAAGCGGCATGCTGACGCCGACCGGCATGAAAGAAATGTCCCACGATATGGCGGGGATGGATCATGCGTCGATGGGGCACGTCATGAAGCACGACGACCCCAACAGCGTGCTGGTCGAACCGGGCAAGACCGCCGAGTTGACCTGGACCTTCAGCAAGGCGACCAGCCTGGAGTTCGCCTGCAACATTCCCGGGCATTACCAGGCCGGAATGGTCGGCAAACTGACTGTCAGTCAGTAAGCACTCAAAGGCGGGAGCAAAGGCTGATAGAATCCGCTGATTCTTCAGTCAGGTTTCCGCCATGCATCCCGCAGCCGAACATTCGCCGCTGGGCAAGTCCAGCGAATACATCGCCACTTACACACCGTCCCTGCTGTTCCCGATTCCGCGCACCGCGAAGTGGGCCGAACTGGGCCTGACCGCCGAGACCCTGCCGTATAAAGGTGTGGATTTCTGGAACTGCTTCGAACTGTCGTGGCTGCTGCCGTCGGGCAAACCGGTGGTGGCGATCGGCGAATTCAGCATTCCGGCGGACTCGCCGAACATCATTGAATCCAAGTCGTTCAAGCTGTACCTGAACTCGTTGAACCAGACCCCGTTCGCCGATACAGCGAGCCTGGAAGAGACGCTGGTCAAGGACTTGTCCGCCGCTGCCGGCAAACCGGTGGGCGTACGGGTTCGCAGCCTGAAAGAGGTTGAAGCCGAAGGCGTGGTTGCGCTGCCGGGGGTGTGCATCGACGATCTGGATATCAGCGTCAGCAACTACGAACATCCGCGTCCTGAACTGCTGCGCTGCGACGATTCGCGCGTGGTGGAGGAGAGCGTGCACAGCCATCTGCTCAAATCCAACTGCCCGGTGACCAGCCAGCCGGACTGGGGCAGCGTGGTGGTGGAATACCGTGGTGCGGCGCTGGATCACGCCAGCCTGCTGGAATACATCGTCAGCTTCCGCCAGCATTCGGACTTCCACGAGCAATGCGTCGAGCGGATCTTCCTCGACCTGCAGCGTTTGCTGAAACCGGAAAAACTCACGGTGTTTGCACGTTATGTGCGCCGGGGCGGGCTGGACATCAACCCGTATCGCAGCACTGAAAGCGTGAAGTTGCCGAACCATCGTCTGGTTCGTCAGTAAAAAATCAATGTGGGAGCGAGCTTGCTCGCGATCGCAATTTGTCAGTGACGTTAATGTTGGCTGATACACCGCAATCGCGAGCAAGCTCGCTCCCACAAAGGTTGTGTTCCAAGTTCCAGATATGAAAAAGCCCTGCCATCGCTGGCAGGGCTTTTTTGCATTTGCGGGTTTCAGATTCCCATGCTGACCAGGGAATTTACGATGTTGCGCAATGTACCGGCAATGGCGGGATGTTCGAGTTCAAAGCGATCAACTGCCAGATTCACACCGTCGGCGATGCTGGAATCCTGTGTCTTGGTTTCCAGTTCAAGTTCCAGTTCGATCTGTTGCATCAGTGCGTGCAGGTCTGCGCGCTCGGCTTCCGACAGCGGCGGATTCTGATCCAGTTGCTCGCGCAGGGTATTGAGCTGTTCTTGCAGTTCGCGGGCGGGCATGGTGTTTTCCTTTTATCGAGAGGCACTGGCATAGACCGCAGCCGTGCGCCAAAGGTCTATGGCTCTCCTTAAGACTAATCCACTCTGCTGCAACCTGCATGATCCCGGTCAGGGCTTTTCGCCTTTGAGACGGCGCAGGCTGATGTCGGCCAGGCAGGTGTCGAGTTCGCCCAGATGATCGATCACCGAGTGCACGCCCAGGCCGAAAAGCTGCACGGTGGCCTTGCCGCGCAGTTGTTCACGTTCTTTCTGGCTGAGGGCTTGCCATTCGCTCGGGGCCAGGCCGCAGAGTGAGCCGCAAGACGCCAGGCCAATGGTCCACAGCCCGGCATTCAGGCCCGATTGCAGCAGGCGCGGTTCGCCACTGACCAGCACGCAGCCGTCCAGGCGATCGACATTCAACGACATCAGGGCTTGCCAGCAGGCATTCGGTGCCGGCCAGGGATTGTGTGTTGCCGAATGTTGCGAAGGTTTGATCCAGCCCGGCAATCCGGATGCAAGCACCTGGGTGAGGGCAGGGGGCAAATCATCGAGCCAGGCGCAGGGGATCAGCTGGCGCTGCAGGCTGTGCAGGCTGTCGAGCGCGCCCGGCGTGGCATCGGCGTGCTCCGTGTCGGGGCTGGCGTTATGACGGGCACGGGCGCCGAAGTCCACCAGGCAGCCGCTGAGCCCGAACAGCACGGCTGTCAGGTTGGGTGCTGAAAGGGGCAAGGCTTCGGCTTGAGGCATGGAAAACGTCCCTGAAATAGAAGTCAGGCTAAGCATGGCCGGTGACAGTTGGATGACAAGTGCGTGACGATGCGTCCTACAGAGGTGTTCACGCCGGAAATGCCTAAAACCTTGTTTCCGTCTTATACTGCACCTCTTATGACCGTGGCCCGCATGCCGCGTATGTACAATCCAAGGAGTTTTTCTATGCGCTGGAGCAACCCTCTCGCTCAGCTTTGTGTATGCGCCAGCGTGATGCTGGTTCCGTTCGTTGCCCAGGCGGCAACGGAAGAAGACCCTTGGGAAAGCGTCAACCGTCCGATCTTCCAGTTCAACGACTTCGTCGACACCTACGCGCTGAAACCTCTGGCGCAGGGCTATGAATATGTAACGCCGCAATTCCTGGAAGACGGCATCCACAACATGTTCCGCAACGTGGGTGACATCACCAACCTGGCGAACAACATCCTGCAGGCCAAACCGGCCGCTGCCGGTGTCGACACCGCGCGTCTGATCTTCAACACCACCTTCGGCCTGCTGGGCTTCTTCGACGTGGGCACCAAGATGGGCCTGCAGCGCAGCGACGAAGACTTCGGCCAGACCCTCGGCTACTGGGGCGTCAGCAGCGGTCCGTACGTGATGCTGCCGTTGCTCGGCCCGAGCACTCTGCGTGATGCACCGTCCAAGTATGTGGATACCTACACCGCACCGTACCGCTACATGAACGACATCCCGGCGCGTAACACCATCTACGGCCTGAACATCGTCGACACCCGCGCCAGCCTGCTGTCCAGCGAGAAGCTGATCAGCGGCGACAAGTACACGTTCATCCGCAATGCCTACCTGCAGAACCGCGAGTTCAAGGTCAAGGACGGTCACGTCGAAGACGATTTCTGATTTCGACTTGTGAACCACGAAAAGGCGACCGAAAGGTCGCCTTTTTTTGTCCGCGCGTCCTTCCATTGAGTTACGGTTTCGAACGTTCTTATAACTCTCTGTGATTTGACAAACAAAGTCGTCAAGCGACGATCCGCGCATGCTTGAAACGCTCGAAGGATGGGAGTACCGTCTGCGCCTTAGAAGGGCACCTCTGGTGCATCCGTGTGCGGGGCAAACGCTCCGAAGCGGTGCAGCAGAGAGGCTAGAAAGCGAATCCAGTAGTCTGCGCCGGGCCTTTGCCCCGCCTGCTACGCCAACCTAATTCTGGCGCCGTTTGCCCACATGCCAAAAACCAGTGCCACGCTGCTGATAATCGATGATGACGAAGTAGTGCGCGCGAGCCTCGCGGCCTATTTGGAAGACAGTGGTTTCAGCGTCTTGCAGGCCAGTAACGGCCAGCAGGGTCTCCAGGTATTCGAGCAAGACAAGCCCGACTTGGTCATCTGCGATCTGCGCATGCCGCAGATGGGCGGTCTCGAACTCATTCGTCAGGTCACCGAGCGGTCACCACAGACGCCTGTGATCGTGGTTTCCGGTGCCGGCGTGATGAACGACGCGGTCGAGGCCCTGCGCCTGGGGGCGGCGGACTACCTGATCAAGCCTCTCGAAGATCTGGCCGTGCTCGAGCACTCTGTGCGCCGGGCCCTGGATCGTGCGCGTCTGCTGCTGGAAAACCAGCGCTACCGTGAGAAGCTGGAAAAGGCCAACCGTGAGCTCGAAGCCAGCCTGAACCTGCTCCAGGAAGACCAGAACGCCGGTCGCCAGGTGCAGATGAACATGCTGCCGGAAAGCCCCTGGACCATCGACGCGTTCAAGTTCGCCCACCAGATCATCCCGTCGTTGTACCTGTCGGGTGATTTTGTCGACTATTTCCGGGTGGACGAGCGTCGGGTCGCGTTCTATCTGGCGGACGTGTCGGGCCATGGCGCCTCTTCGGCGTTCGTCACGGTGCTGCTGAAGTTCATGACCACGCGCTTGCTGTTCGAGTCCAAGCGCAACGGTACCTTGCCGGAATTCAAGCCTTCGGAAGTCCTTGGTCATATCAACCGGGGGCTGATCAGTTGTAAGCTGGGTAAACACGTCACAATGGTCGGTGGAGTCATCGACGAGGAGACCGGTTTGTTGACCTATAGCATCGGCGGCCATCTGCCGTTGCCTGTGTTGTACACGCCTGACAGTGTTCGCTACCTCGAGGGGCGCGGTCTGCCGGTGGGGCTTTTCAACGAAGCCACCTACGAAGACCACGTGCTCGAGCTGCCACCGACGTTCAGCCTGACGCTGATGTCTGATGGCATTCTGGATCTTTTGCCAGAACCCACACTCAAAGAGAAAGAAGCTGCCTTGCCCCAACGGGTCAAGTCGGCGGGCGGCAGCCTGGATGGCCTGCGGCAGGTTTTTGGATTGGCCACGCTAGGGGAGATGCCGGATGATATCGCCTTGTTGGTGTTGAGCAGGAATCTTTAATGAGTACCGGTAGAATCCAGTTCGCCGAGCAGGATGGCACCTTCGTCCTGAAGTTCGTCGGTGAAGTTCGCCTGACCCTGTGTTCGGCGTTGGATGCGACTATTGAAAAGATCTTCACCGCGCTGAATTTCAACGCGATCGTGATCGATCTGACCGAAACCCGCAGCATCGACAGCACCACGCTGGGCCTGCTGGCCAAGCTGTCGATCCTGTCGCGGCAAAAGGTCGGCCTGCTGCCGACCGTGGTCACCACCCACGACGACATCACCCGTCTGTTGCAATCGATGGGTTTCGAGCAGGTGTTCAATATCGTCAACCATCCCGTGCCTTGCCCGGAATGCCTCGATGACCTGCCGGATCAGGATCAGTCGGAGGAGGTCGTGCGGATCAAGGTGCTGGAAGCGCACAAGATCCTCATGGGCCTGAACGATTCCAACCGCGAAGCCTTCCATGATCTGGTGAATGCCCTCGAAAGGCATTGATTCCCCAGCCATCCGGCACAAAAAAGGGCGAACCTGTGAGGGTTCGCCCTTTTTGCGTTTGCCGTCAGCCCGTTACAGCTTGGCTTGCAGCAGCGCCTCGAGTTTTTCCTGGTCGCGGGCAAACTGACGGATGCCTTCGGCCAGTTTCTCGGTGGCCATCGCGTCTTCGTTGGACAACCAGCGGAATTGCGATTCGTTGAGGCTCAGGCGTGCTTCGCCGGCGTGACCCGGGGCCAGTTTGCGCTCCAGTTTGCCGGTGTCTGCCGCCAGCTTGTCGATCAGGTCCGGGCTGATGGTCAGGCGGTCGCAGCCGGCCAGTTGCTCGATCTGATTGAGGTTGCGGAAGCTCGCGCCCATGACCACGGTCTTGTAGTCATTGGCCTTGTAGTAGTTGTAGATGCGCGTCACGGACTGCACGCCCGGATCATCGGCGCCGGTGTAGTCGTTGCCGTTGGCCTTCTTGTACCAGTCGTAGATGCGACCCACGAACGGCGAAATCAGGAACACGCCGGCATCGGCGCAAGCGGCGGCCTGAGCGAAGGAGAACAGCAGGGTCAGGTTGGTCTGGATGCCTTCCTTCTCCAGCACTTCGGCGGCACGGATGCCTTCCCAGGTCGAAGCGATCTTGATCAGCACGCGGTCGCGGCCAACGCCGGCCTTGTCGTACAGCTCGATCAGACGGTGCGCACGCTTGAGCATCGCGTCCTTGTCGAACGACAGGCGGGCATCCACTTCGGTGGAAATGCGGCCCGGGATCACTTTGAGGATTTCCTGACCCACCGCGACGCCGAAACGGTCGCTGGCCAGGCCGACATCGCCCTTGCAGTCGCGAACGGCGGCGTTCAGCAGCTCGGCATAGGCCGGAATGGCCGCAGCCTTGAGCAGCAGGGAAGGGTTGGTGGTGGCGTCGACCGGCTTGACCCGGGCAATCGCTTCGAAGTCGCCGGTGTCGGCAACCACGGTGGTGAACTGTTTGAGTTGTTCCAGCTTGGAAGTCATGAGCGTGCTCTGTCCTATGGGTCTGACGACATTACCCGAGCGCTGACAGGCACTCAAGGGCATGTGGATGTATCGATAGCCCCGCAGGCAACAACCTGAAAACGGCTGTTTGAAAGGGCGGGGCGCGGTATCGATAGATACGATGCCAAATCGCGGCACAGGTTCAAAGCAACTGACTGATGAATATGAACGCTACTCGGAGTCCAGCTGCGTTCTGGCGGCCGCTTCCGCCGGTTTTGGTTGCCCGCCTGCGGTCTGCAAACCGAAGTTCTTTTCGCGGTCATCGCTGCCCGCATCATTGTTTTTCCACTCGTAGATCGACGTCAGTGGAATCTGCAGCCGTTTCACATCGGCAATGAACGCCGCGACCTTGGTGGCCTGCCCGTCGGGACCGCCGTTGGAGGCCAGTGCCGAAATCCCCCATTCACTGATGACGCCCGGCAGGTGGAAATTCTGCTGGATGAAGGTCTGCGCATTGCCGATCTGCGTCGCCGTCATGCCATAGGGATGGTAGGAAATGGCGCTCAGGCATTTCGGATACGCACCGAGAATGCTGTTCAGCGCCACGGTCGAGGCCGAACCGGCGCTCGGTGGCCGGGCGAAGCCGAAACCGATCACGGGAGTGGTGGTGGGATTGTCTTGCAGCGCCTTGCACATGGCGCTCATGAACGGCGCAAACGTGGTGCTGAAATTGCCCGTGGGCCAGTACGTGTTCAGATCCGGTTCATTCCAGATTTCAATCGCGACCAGTTGAGAACCATACGTCTGCTCCAGGCTGTTCACTGCGCTGGCAAACGCCGTGCCGGCGGTGGCCGGGTCTGTCGACAGCGGTTTGATGGCGCGCACCGTCATCAGCACCGGCAACCCCGCGGATCCGGCGGCGGCAAACGCATCGCCAAGCTGTTTCTGATAGGTCTTGTCGCCGAGGCTGTCGCTCCACGCGCCCAGGCGCACGAAACTGAAGCCCGCCGCCTTTATCTGCGCGGCATCGGATGCGGAAAAACTCTGGACCTTGACCTGGATGCCGACCGTTCGGTGGGGCAGGGCGGGGAACAACTCGCTGGCATCGACCTGAGCCATTGTGCCGAACAACAAAAGGGAAAGGGCGCCGAGACGTTTGAGATGTGCTGCTTTCATGTCTGCTCTCCTGATGAGAAATGACATCTAGCCAATGTTTATCTCGTTACTTTCATGCGATGCCGAAAAGGCCGAAAAGTGCACGAATGTTATTTTTTGTCGGAAAACTTTCGGCGAAAGAAGCGCCGAAAATCACAGTTATTTTTAGTCCGGTAATTCTGGTTGGGTGACTTTTGGACCCCGTGGTACTTAATGCACCGGTACTAACAGGCGAAACTGTTTCCGAGTGCAGGAAAGTCCTTTGGATTCATTTAAGTCCACGGGACATGTTGGCCGATTGACATTACACGGGAAAGTAAACCTTGTTCAAAAAGATCCTTGTCGTCTGCGTCGGCAATATTTGCCGAAGTCCGACAGCAGAACTGTTGCTGCGTACCGCACTGGCGCCCTCGACCATCACGGTCGCCTCCGCAGGCTTGTCCGCCAGGGTTGGCGAGTCCATGGAGGCGACGGCCCGCAAGGTGCTGGAAGAACGCGGGCAGTGCGCCGAAGGCTTCAAGGCGCGGCAACTGACAGCGGACATCGTCAATGAATCAGACCTGATTCTGGTCATGGAAAAAGAGCATGTAAAACAAGTACTGAAGATTGCCTCTCACGCCAGGGGCAAAGTGTTTCTTCTCGGCAAGTGGCAGAACGAACGAGAAATACAGGATCCGTATCGTCAAGGGCAGGCCGCTTTTATTCATGCCCATGCATTGATTGAAGATGCTGTTGGCTCCTGGGCACAGCGCCTCGGGCATTGATGAATATTCTTCAGAACAGTGAGTGGTAAGAAAGACTTATGCAGTTACCGTCAGTAGTCGGCACCCGTGACAACGATCAAGACAGTATTGATCTTCTCGGCATATTCGGCAGTTTGATCGATCAGAAATGGTTGATCGGTGCCTTCACCGGCGCGTTCATGATGACCGGCGTTGCTTACGCGATTCTGGCCACGCCGGTGTATCTGGCCAACGCGCTGGTGCAGGTCGAGCCGAAAAAGAACGACATGCTCGGCTTCTCCGACCTCAACAGCATGCTCGGCGGTCAGTCGCCGTCCGTGACCGAGATCGGCATCATCAAATCCCGCGCGGTGATCGGCAAGACCGTCGACGATCTGCGCCTGGACATCGATGTCACACCCAATACGTTCCCGGTGATCGGCGGTTTTCTCTCGCGCCGCTATCGCGGTGAAACCGAACTCAGCGTCGCGCCATCACGTTTCGGGCTGAGCAGCTACGCGTGGGGCGGTGAGCGCCTGGAGTTCGCCCGGCTCGATCTGCCCAAGGAACTGCTGGGCAAGAAACTCAGCCTGATCGCCGGCGAGCAACAGCGCTTCCAGTTGTTCGACGACAACGACAATCTGCTGGCAGAAGGCACTGCCGGTGAAGCCTTCGTACAGGATGGCGTAGAGGGGCAGATCACGCATTTGCAGGCCAACCCCGGGACCCGTTTCGAAGTGGTGCGCTACCCACGAATCGTGACCATTCAGGGCTATCAGGACGCACTGGATATTTCCGAGCAAGGCAAGGAGTCGGGGATCATCCGTCTGGCCCTGGCCAGTACCGACGCCGCCGAAGCGGTGAAGATCCTCAACAAGATCGCCTCCCTGTACGTGGACCAGAACGTACGCCGTACCTCGGCCGAAGCGGCGCAGAGCCTGGCCTTCCTGCAAAGCCAGTTGCCGCAGGTCAAACGCGATCTGGCCAAGGCCAGCGATGCGCTAAACGCCTACCAGACGCGCGGCAAGACCGTGAACATCTCCCTGGAAACCCAATCGGTGCTCGGCCAGTCCGTCGCCCTCGAAACGCGGATTTCCGAGCTGAAAATGCAGCAGGCGGAAATGGATCGCAAGTTCACCAGACAGCATCCGGCCTATCGGGCACTGATGACCCAGATCGGTGAATTGACCCAGCAACAGAAGTCCCTGGAAGGCAAGGTTGGCGACCTGCCGGCCACGCAACAGGAACTGCTCAACCTGACCCGCGATGTCGAAGTCGCTTCGCAGATCTACACCCAGTTGCTGAACAAGTCCCAGGAACTGGACATCATTCGTGCCGGCGCCGTGGGCAACGTGCGTCTGGTGGATTCGGCGGATGTCGACCTGACCAGTCCGGTCAAGCCGAAGAAAGCCCTGATCGTGCTGATCGCGACCTTCCTCGGCGCTTTTGTCGGCGTGGCGCTGGTGCTGTTGCGCAAGTCCCTCAGCAAGGGTCTGGAAGGGCCGGAAGCCATTGAGCAGCTCGGCTTGCCGGTCTACGCCTCGATCCCTTACAGCGCACTGCAACAGGAAGAGGACACCAAGAAAGTCCGCGCCAAAGTCACGGCGGACACACCAGCCTATCTGCTGGCCTTGCGCAATCCGACGGACCTGTCCATCGAGTCGATCCGCAGCCTGCGCACTTGCCTGCATTTCGCGGCGCTGGATTCGACCAACAACCGCATCATGATTTCCGGCCCGAGCCCGCAGGTCGGCAAGACGTTCGTGTCGTCCAACCTCGCGGCGGTCATGGCCCAGAGCGGCCAGCGCGTGGTGCTGATCGATGCCGACATGCGCAAGGGGCATCTGCACAAATCGCTGAACACACCGATCACCAATGGTTTGTCGGACTTGCTGGTCAAGCGCTGCACTCTGGAACAGGCGATCAACAAGGTCGAAGTCGACAACCTGCACTTCATCAGTCGTGGCCAGGTGCCGCCCAATCCTTCCGAGCTTTTGATGCACGCCAACTTCCGCGAACTGCTGGCGGAACTCAGCGAGCGCTACGACGTGGTGATCATCGATACACCACCGCTGCTGGCGGTGACGGACGCGGCGATTGTCGGCCGTGAAGCGGGCATCAGCCTGATCGTCGCGCGCTTCGGGGTGAACCCGGCCAAAGAAGTCGAGCTGACCATTCGCCGCTTCGCCCAGAACGGCATCGAGTTGAAAGGCGCGGTGTTCAACGGCGTCGAGAAGCGTGCGGCCAGTTACTACGGCAACGGCGGCTACGGCTATTACAACTACGAATACGCGTCCGACAAATCCTGAGTTTCAGCGATTGTTCTTACAGGCAACAAAGTGGGTGGGTTGTGAAAAAAATACTGCACGTGGCTGAAACGATAAAAGGTGGCGTGGCGACGGTGATCCGCACGATTTCGGCATCCCCGGACGATGCGCAAGCGAACTACGAGCTGGTGTATCTGGTGCCGCAGGATCAGGAAAAGGAGCTGCACGGCATCGCCCCGCAGCAGATCCGCACCTTCGAGCGAACCGGGCGCAATGTGCCGTCGTTGCTGCGTTTTGCCTGGCGACTGATGCAAGTGATGCTCAAGGAAAAGCCCGACGTCGTGCACCTGCACAGCACGTTTTCCGGAGTGATCGGCCGTTGCGTGTGCGTGCTTCTGCGGCCGTGGCGCAAACCGAAAATCGTCTATTGCCCGCATGCCTTTTCGTTCCTGATGGAAAGCTCGCCGATCAAGCAGAAAGTCTATGCGTGGATTGAGCGCGTATTGCAGAAAGTCACCGACACGATCATTTGCGTCAGCCAGTACGAGATGGACAAAGCCGCAGCGTTCGGCATCGAGCGCAAGCGCATGCGGCTGATCTATAACGGCATCCATCCGAAGGATGACGAGCGCAAAGCCGAGAGTCCGCAGCCGATTCATCTGCTGTTCGTCGGCCGGCTCGACTATCAGAAAGGCTTCGACGTGCTGCTCAAGGCCTACGCCAAGACCGGGCGCAACGACCTGAAACTGACGGTGGTCGGCAGTGCGGTCAACGAGGCGACAGTCGAGTGTCCGCCAATGGACGGCGTCCAGTACCTGCCGTGGGTCACCCCGGCGGAAGTCAACGCGCTGTATCAGCAGGCCGATGCGCTGATTGTTCCGAGTCGCTGGGAAGGCTTTGCCATGGTGCCGCTGGAAGGCATGGCGCTGGGCTTGCCGGTGATTGCCAGCGACTGCACGTCGCTGCCGGAACTGGTGACCCACGGGGTCTCCGGCTACGTGTTCCCCACCGGTGACCACCACGCGCTGGCCGACCGCCTGAAGCAGATCCAGAAACCCGCGTTGTCAGCCCTCGGCCTCGAAGGCCGGCGCATCGTCCGCGAGCGCTTCAGCGCCGCGTTGATGATCCGCCAGACCTACGACGTGTATTCCGCTCCCTCTTATTAAGTAGAACGCCGCTCATGAACGTAACGATTTTGCATGGCTACAGTGCCTCCAATTCCGGTGATGGTCTGCTGGTCGATCTGGCCATCGCGCTGGTGCAGCGCAACTTTGGCGAAGACACCGCGATCAGCGTCGTGGCCTCCGATCCGGATTCCTTCAAATACCTGCCTCACCCGCGCTTTGAGGCGCCGGTCATGGCCGCCAAGGGCCTGGGCCGGGTCAAGCAGGCGGTATTCCTCAATCAGTCCTACGCCGGGCTGGCGGATCTGTTGAAGAAAACCGATCTGATTGTGGGCGTCGGCGGCGGCTATATGCGCTCCAAAAGCGCCTTCGAACACATCAAGCTGAAACTGGGCCACGCCAAGCAACTGGAAACGGCGATCCTCAGCAAAGTCCCGTCGGTGTACCTCCCGCAGAGCATCGGGCCGTTCCACGGTGACAGCGACAAGATCGTCGACCACTACGCCAGCGCCGACGCGGTGTTCGTGCGCGATAACCGCTCCTCGGCGTTGTTCGATGCCTGCGAAAATGTCTATCGCGCACCGGACCTCGCGGTGCAGGCCCTGGCCGGCAAAATCCTGCAGCAACCCAAGTTCACCCGCTGCGCCTCGACGCCGGCCACGGTGTGCGTGGTGCTGCGCAAACCGCCGGCCTGGAGCAAGGAAAAGAAGCTCGCCTACGTGGCCAACCTGAAGGTGCTGCTGCAGCGTTTGAAGAACAAAAGCAAAGTGGTCTGCGCGGTGCAGAGCGCTGTGCGCGGCAACGATGACGGTGCGTTCTATCGTGAACTGGGCATCACCGAAGACCTGCTGTCGTTGAAGGCGACGATTGCCAAATATCAACCTGACCTGGTGATTTCCGTGCGTCTTCACGGGGCGATCGAATCGCTGCTCTCCGGGGTGCCCGCGTATCACATCAGCTACGAGCGCAAAGGCTTCGGTGCCTATCAGGACATGGGCGTCGAGGACTGGGTGATCAACGGTGGCGACATTGATGTCGACACCATCATCGACACGGTTTACGCGCCTGACGCGCTGTCGAATTTCGGCAAGCGCCTGACCGACACCTGCCGTGAAATCGAAGCCAAAACCGTGGCCATGGACGACATCATCAAGGGCGTCATTCGATGATATTCCGCTTGTTGCTGCGCGGCGGAGCACTGGGCGCAAAGTTCCTGCTGGTGCTCGCCATCACCCATTACCTCGGTTACGAGGCGCTGGGCTTTTACGGCGTAGTGGTCGCGGCGTCGTTGATTGCGTCGAAGTTCTATAGCGTCGGTTTCAGTTCCGAGATCAATCGGCTGATCAGTGTCGGCGGCAGTTCGAAGCGTGTGGTCGACAAGGTTCTGCTGCTGTACCTGGCCGTGGGGTTGCTGTTGTCGGTGCTGACGGTGCTGATCTATTCGCTGTTCCAGCAGGTCGAGGCGACGGCGGCATTGATCGCCTGTGTGACCCTGGTCCTGCTGACCGAGCATCTGTCGTTCGAAATCAACTCGTTCGTGTTTTCCGCGCAGAAAGCCACGGCGGGGGCGCTGCTGTTCTTCATCAAGACCGGCCTCTGGGCACTGCTGGCCGTGGGCGGGATGATGCTCGGCTGGGTGTCCGGGATCGCCAGCGTGCTGTGGCTGTGGGTCATCGCCAACGTGCTGGTGATCGTCGCCGGTTACCTGATCGTGGTGAGCGTCCATCGCGGGCGCGAAGTAGGGACGCTGGCGACGGCGACCGTGTGGAAAGCCGGGCTGCCGTTCTACCTGGGCACCGGCCTGATCGCCGTGAGTCAGTATGCCGAGCGCTTTCTGATCATTGATCTGGAGCCCTACGCCAGCCTCGGTAAATACGTGTACGCGTGGTCGGCGGCGAACACCTTGCAGGCGCTGTCCTATGCGGTGGTGGCGGTGGTCGGCATTCCGGTGCTCGCCAAGCGTTATCAGGCCGATCAACAAGCGTTCACAGTGAGGCAATTGTTCGTGAACAAATGGGTCGCGCGTTCGCTGGTGGTTTCAGCGGCAGTCGCGGTGGCGATCTACCTGTTCTTCAATATCGTCCTCGATTATGTCGGCGCAGCGGTGCCGCGTCCGGACAACGGGATTCTTGGCGTGCTGATCTTTTCCTTCGCCCTGCGCGCCATCGGCGACATCGTCTGGGGCGGCTTGATCGCGTCGAAAAACAGCCGGGTATCCCTCGCCAGTTCGGCCCTTTGCCTGCTGATTTCGGTGCCGGTCAGCTATGTGCTGATCAAGCACTATTCGATCTACGGCGCGGCCTGGGGCAACGTCTTCGGGATCATCGTGCAACTGAGTGTGATTGCGCTGCTGACCCGTGCCACGCGTGCGAAAAAGGCTGTCGTGTCATGGGCCTGAAACTGCCGTGCATCGAGTTTCGCGGCAAGAAGCTCGATTCCTCTCTGTCGTTCCTGATCCTGTTCACCGGCCTGTTTCTGTCGGTGGCCATGCCGCTGCTGATCCCCCGCGATCCTGGCCCGGATGCGATGACCCTGTGGTCGTCCTATGCCCGGGCCGACAACTGTAATTTCTGGAACCCGTTCTCGCCGGATCGCTCCTCCTACGAGTGTTCGGCGTTCCTGCTGCGGCCCACCGGGATCAACCTGACCAACGCCTGGGCCTACGGGATGTTCTGCAATTTCTTCCTCACGGCGATTCCGGTGGTGGTGTTCCGGCGCATGCCGCTGGCGATCTTCGGGACCCTGTGTCTGTGGGGCGTGGTGCGCTCGTTCTTCCTGGAGAACCTGACCAAGGAAATCATCGTGTCGGTGGCGGTGCTGAGCATTCTGTTCAGCTCGCTGACGCGCAAATATCGCGGCGGGTTTTTCCTGTCGGCGGTGATCTACGGCGTGTTGATCCGGCCCTACTGGATCCTGTTTTCGCTGTCCTGGGTCGGCGTTTGCATGATGAAGAAGTACGTGTCGCGCATGACCTTCTTCGTGATGCTGTTCCTGTTCTACCTGGCGGTGGCCATGGCGATCCAGTTGGCGCTGGGCTTTCCGGTGTCGTCGATTCGCGCCAGCAACAACGAACTGCGCACGGCGGGCGAGGAGGGTTCCAAATCGCTGATCGTCTCGTGGCTCAGCGGCAGCGACTTCGTTTCGCAGGCCCTGGACTCGATGATCATCTTCTTCCGCCTGTCGTTCCCCGTGGAGCTGATCCTGCTGTCCGGGCCGGGCCAGGTGATCTTCGTGGCGCTGATGATCATGACCGCGCTGCTATTGTTCAAAGTCATCACCTCGACCGATTACAAGGGCGCGCCGATCCAGACCAAACCCAAGGAACTGATCGCGATTCCCCTGGCTTTTCTGCTGGTCCAGGGCTTGTTCGAACCGGACTTCGGCTCGTTCGCCCGACACTTCTCGATGGTGGTGCCGGTGTTGTTCGTGGGCCTGGGGTTGATGCTGCGGGCGAACAAACCGGTGCGGGTCGAATCAAGAATTCTGAATTGAGGCGGGTGCTTTATGTCGAGCAAGAAAAAGTCCCTGGAGATCGAAACCCTGCGCGGGCTCGCTTGCCTGTTGCTGGTGCTCTACCACGTGATCGGCCCGTTGGGCGGCGGTTTGAAAATCGACATCGGCTCGCCGTTCCGGGTGATCGCCGATTCCATGGTGTACGTGCGCATGCCGCTGTTCACCTTCATCTCGGGCTACATCTATTCCATCTACAAGATTCGCGGCAATGACTTTTCGGCGTTCTTCACCGGCAAGGTGCGGCGGTTGATCGTGCCGCTGTTTTGCGTGGGTGTACCGTTTTCCGTGTTGCAGGCGGTGGGGCCGGGCGTGAACAAGGACGTCGGTGTGATCGATGCGCTGTTGTCGTTCTATGTGCCGGTCAACCACTTCTGGTTCCTGCAGGCGGTGTTCATCATTTTCATGTTTGTCGGCCTGCTGGAGTGGCGTGGATTGCTGCGCTCGGCGGCGCGTCTGTACCTGCTGTTCGCGTTTTCCGCCGCAGTGTTTCTGTTGCCGCCGTTCAAGTTCGATGCGTTCGGCATCAACGGTGCGACCTATCTGCTGCCGTTCTTTGTGGCGGGGATGATTGGCCAGGAAAATGTCAGTGCGTTGAAACAACGGTTCAAAGTCGTCGGCCCGTTGGTGTTCGTGCTGATTTCCCTGACGCTGTTGTACATCGCGGCGCTGGATCGTGAGCTGATCATCGATCGCCGCAGCCTCATCGGCCTGACGGTGGGTTGCGTGTCCTGCTTTGCGCTGCTGTCGAGTGACATGCGTTCGAAGGCGCTGACCTGGCTCGGTGGTTACTCTTACGCGATTTTCCTGTTTCATGTGTTGTTCGCGGCGACATCGCGTTCGGTGCTGGGGCGTCTGGGCATCAAGGACGAAAGCGTGCTGGTGTTCTGCGGCGTGGCGTGCGGGTTGCTCGGGCCGGTGTTGCTCTCGACGATCTTCAGCCGGTTCAACTTCACGTCGGTGCTGTTTCTGGGCGAGCGTGCGGCGGCGAAAAAACCGGCGGGGAACGTCTCCCCGGCGCAGGTTTCGGCTAAAGGAAGTGCTTGATGGTTGCAGTGGATGACGCAGCGCCGGTCGCGGCATCGGTGGTCGAAGTCGGCGACGCTCGCGAGCGGTTTGCCCAGTGGCGCGAAGGCAAGGCCGGGAAGGTGTTGTCGGTCTCGGTGATCGGCGACAGCTACAGCGCCGGGCAGGATTACTACCTGAACAAACTGGTGCAGCGGCTGGTCGGCGAGGTCGGTTTTGCCGGCCCCGGTTATGTCGGCTTCAACCACGGTGCGGCGCTGGGCGGCAGCCATTTCAAGTACACCCGCAGCAGCGAGAAATACTTCGGCGGCGACTGGAAGGTGTCGAACCTCGGCGCGGCCAGTCCCGACAGCCGTACCGTGACCGGAAGTCCCGGTGCATGGCTGCAGGTCGATGCGCATCCGAGCGAAGCGATAAACACCGCTGTCACTCAGGCAAAGTTACTTTTTCTGGGCAACGGCGAATCCAGTGAACTGCGCTATCGCTGGGCACCCTCGCAATCCTGGCAGCCGTTGAAGTTGAGCGGCGTCGGTGTTCAGGAAGTCCCACTGTCAGGTACATCCGCCGCGACGGACTGGTCGTTCAGGCTGGAAGTGGTGAAAGGCGCGCCCACCCTGTTCGGCCTGTGGATGAGCAACGAGCAGGCCGGTTTGCGGGTGTCGAAGCTGGCCGCATCGGGCGCTGCGTCCGGCGATTTCTATCATGCCGACGGTCAGTGGCAGACCCAGTGGAAATCGGTGGTGTCGAAGATTCCGGCGGACGTCTACCTGATCATGCTCGGCGGCAACGATCAGGGTTTCGGCGTGAAGCCCGAGCAGTACCTGAAGAACGTTCAGGGGCTGGTCGGGATGATCCGCGAGATTCAGCCGGCAGCGAGCGTCAACCTGATCATGCGCCAGGACACCACGCGTTCCAGCGCCTATCCAATGTCGGCTTACGCGCAGGTGCTCGAACCCTGGGCCCGCGAGCAGCATCTGGGCTACGCCAATCTGCAATGCGCGTTCGGTACGGACGTCAAACGTTACGCGGCGGCGATGATCGGCCCGGACAAAATACATCCGGTGCCGGCCACGGGAGGGAAGGTGATTGCCGATTACTTCTATCGGATGATCGTTGGCGGCAACCACGGGACTTCCTGCGGCGCCGCCTCGGAATAAGGGCTCAGGCTTTTTTGAAGTTATCGATCTGACTCAAAAGCTCTGCGGTCTTCTGCGGCATCAACTGCGTCACGCAACGGGTCTCCACATTGATGATGATTGCCGGCTCGTTGCAGCAGAGGCGCACGCGGAATCGCCAGTCGCCGAGAATCACCTTCAGGCCGTCGCGGTCATCGACCTCCAGCGCCTGTTCTCCATAGATCTGTTTCAGATGGGCGAGCAGGGGATAGGGATCACGCACTGGCCGGCGAATGTCTCCGGACGATGGAAACATGCCGATCCGCTCCACCAGCAGGATGGTCCCCAGCCAGGATTCGTTGGCGCTGGGCAACGGCTGATGACGAGACAACCAGCTCATCACCCCGAGGTTGTCCACCTCCCGTTCAATGTCTGTCAAATGTTGTGCGATGTTCATGGTTGCCTCGTCGGAAGTGCGTGGGGCGCCTTTCAGCGGCCCTTGAGGTAGACGTTGTCGTAGCAGAAGTTGGTCGCCTGCAGGTAACCCTCGGCGTCACCGCAGTCGAAGCGCAGGCCCTTGAACTTGTAGGCCAGCACGCAACCGTTCTGCGCCTGTTTCATCAGGGCGTCGGTGATCTGGATTTCCCCGCCCTTGCCGGGCTCGGTGTCGGCGATCAGGTCGAAGATGTCGGGCGTCAGGATGTAGCGGCCGATGATCGCCAGGTTCGACGGAGCGTCCTGCGGTGCGGGTTTCTCCACCATGTGGTTGACCCGGTAAATGCCCTCGGAAATCGCCTCGCCGGCGATCACGCCGTACTTGTGGGTCTGGTCCCGCGGGACTTCCTGGATGGCCACGATCGAGCAGCGGAATTTCTTGTAGAGCTCGATCATCTGGGTGAGCACGCCGTCACCTTCCAGGTTCAGGCACAGGTCGTCGGCCAGGACCACGGCGAAGGGCTCGTCGCCGATCAGCGGGCGTCCGCTGAGGATCGCGTGGCCCAGACCTTTCATTTCCACCTGACGGGTGTAGGAGAAGGTGCAGGTGTCGATCAACTCGCGAGTACCGGCCAGGAACTTCTCTTTTTCGGTGCCGCGAATCTGGTGTTCGAGTTCGTAGCTGATGTCGAAGTGGTCTTCCAGTGCGCGCTTGCCCCGACCGGTGACGATCGCCATGTGTTGCAGACCGGCGTCCCGTGCTTCTTCAACGGCGTACTCGATCAACGGCTTGTTGACGATCGGCAGCATCTCTTTCGGCATGGCTTTGGTGGCCGGCAAGAAACGCGTGCCATAGCCGGCAGCGGGGAACAAACATTTACGAATCATAGAAGTTTCCTGGACATTCATGGCATACAGCCATCGGTTACATTGCAATAAGGAAAAGTTGCAAGTTGATGAAGCTGTACTTTAATACCTGAGTCAGGTTATGAGTGACAACGTTAGCTTAGTGTAAAGGGGGGTAATGTTATTAGATGTCGGCTTGATAAATAACAGTTATTTTTAGTCGGTATCTGTTGATAGTGGTGAAAGTGCGGGAGTGCTAATAAGTACCGGGCAATACAGTTTGGCCTTTAAAAATATTTTTGGCCAGTGATGGAACTGTTTTTGTTTTGGGTTGTTGTCGCCCTGTTTATGTGAAGCAAGACACACATTAAACAAGTTGGGCTTGACACGCTAGTTGGCACTTTTCCCACTATGGACCGCGCTATGAAGATTCTGGTAACGGGTGGCGCCGGGTATATCGGCTCGCACACCACACTCGCATTGCTTGAAGCAGGTTATGAAGTTGTCGTTCTGGATAATCTTTGCAACAGCAGCGACGCGGCACTCCACGCCGTGGAAGGCATTTGCGGCAAAAGTGCGCTGATGATTCGCGGCGATGTGTGCGACCGGGCGTTGCTGGACCGGATATTCCAGCAGCATTCAATTGATGCCGTCCTGCATTTTGCCGGGCTTAAAGCGGTCGGCGAGAGCGTGCGCAAGCCGCTCGAGTATTACGAAACCAACGTCAGCGGCAGCATCACGCTGTGCCAGGCGATGGCGGCGGCGGGGGTCTTCCGGCTGGTGTTCAGTTCTTCGGCCACTGTTTACGGCGAGCCTGAGCAGATGCCGATCCGCGAGGATTTCCCCACCGGCATTCCGACCAATCCCTACGGCCAGTCCAAGCTGATCGTCGAAAACGTGCTGCGCGACCTGAGCCAGGCCGAGCCGCGCTGGTGCATCGCGCTGCTGCGCTACTTCAACCCGATCGGCGCCCATGCCAGCGGCCATATGGGCGAAGACCCGAGCGGCATCCCCAATAACCTGCTGCCGTACATCAGCCAGGTCGCGGTTGGCAGCCTCCAGGAGTTGTCGGTCTTCGGCGACGATTACCCCACGGCAGACGGCACCGGTGTGCGCGATTACATCCACGTCGTCGATCTGGCGGACGGGCACCTGAAGGCCTTGCAGGCCATCGACGGGCGCACCGGCATTCATACCTGGAACCTCGGCACCGGCGACGGTTACAGCGTGATGCAAGTGCTGCGAGCCTTCGAACAGGCGTGCGGCAAGCCAGTGCCGTTTCGGGTGATGCCACGGCGCTCGGGCGATATTGCCGAGAGTTGGGCCGACGCTTCCAAAGCGGAAAAAGAACTGGGCTGGAAAGCCACACGCAACTTGCAGGACATGGTTACCGATACCTGGCGCTGGCAATCGAATCATCCCAAGGGTTATCTGGAATGATGGCCTTTTAGTCCAATGTTATTTTCGGTCAGGTTGTTAGATATCGTCGGGAAATTACACTGGCAATGCCTTTTGCAAGTCCGTAGATATAAACCTGCCGTTCGACTTTTATCAGTTGCGTAGGACTGTGAAAGAACAACGGATCTTGTTCGCGCTTTTTGCGACTTGAACTCTACCACCTCTAACGAAACACCCGATGTATTGGTGCAATGTTAGAAAGGAGTTGATATGAAAAAAGTGATGGCGATTGCCTTGTTGACGATGTTGAGCAACTGGGCATCCGCAGCTGAAGCGCCGCTTACTGCGGTGACCAATGTATCGGGCAGTGTCGCGGCTTCTACAGCGCCTGCTGCCAGTACTGCAATGGTTGCCAGTGCCGTAGCGGCGTCCAACAGTGGTGGAAGTGCCAACGGCGGTACAACGGGTACCACCGGTACCACGGGTACAACCGGCACGCACAACTAACTGAAGTAACTGTTGGTGCAGTACAAGGTCGCCCGACGAAAGTCGGGTGACTTTGTTTTGGATTCGCCCTTGAATAGCGTAGTGCCATTATGACTCGTAGTTTTTCTCTTTTAATGCTGGCAAGTCTCGCTCTGCAAGGTTGCATGTTTTCCCCCGGTCAACACCTGAGCACCTTTGGCATCACTCGCCAGGGCGCCAGTGAAAGCAGCCGGGTCGAGTTGATTCCGATCACCCCCAAGCTGATCTCCATGAACCGCGCCACGCAAAAGCGTGAGTCAGTGCCCACGGAATTGCTGGCGACGCCGGCCGAGTACCGCATCGGCAACAACGACGTGCTGTACATCACCGTGTGGGATCACCCCGAGCTGACCGCGCCGTCGGGCGCGCAGCAGCAGATCGATGCGAACGGCCGTCTGGTGCGCTCCGACGGCACGCTGTATTACCCGTACATCAAGGAAGTCCAGGCCGCCGGCCGGACCATCCAGCAACTGCGCGACGACATCGAACAACGGCTGTCGGCGTTCATCGCCGAGCCGCAAGTGGACGTCGCCGTGTTGCGTTTCGCCAGTCAGAAAGTCGTGGTCACTGGCGCAGTCGCCAAGGCGGGCCCGCAAGCGATTTCCACCAACCCGCTGAGCGTGGTCGAAGCCCTCGGTTCGGCGGGGATCGACACCAACAATGCCGACCTGTCCGGGTTGTTGCTGACGCGCAACGGGCGGGTCTATCCGCTGAATCTGGATACCCTCAACCAGCAGGATTCCGAGTTGCAGAACGTCTACCTCCAGGGTGGCGACAAACTGTATCTGCCGTACAACGACAACAAGCGCATCTACGTGATGGGCGAGGTCAACCAGCCGCGCGCCCTGAGCTTCAAGACGGCGACGATGAACCTGTCCGACGTGCTCGGCTCGGTCGGCGGCCTGAGCCAGACCACCGCCAACGGCAATGCCGTGTACGTCATTCGCGGGGTGGAAAACCTCGATGTGGAGCCGGCGAAGATCTATCAACTGGAAGCTGAATCGCCGACTGCCATGGTCCTTGCCACGCACTTCGAAGTGCGTCCCCAGGACGTCGTTTATGTAGGGCCTGCCAACGTGACTCGCTGGAACCGTCTGATCAGCCAGTTGGTGCCGTCGGCATCGATTGTCGGCACCGGCGCTTCCGCTGCGAAGAACTGGAGCGAATTCACCAACAACAGCAAATAAGGCCCGCCGACTTTGAAAACCTTGAATGTTGGCGTCTGCCTGATGGCGGCCTTGTTGCTGTGTGGCTGTAATCCGCTGATGGTTGCGTCGGTGACCAACCTGAAGTCGGCGGTGGTCGACCCGGATGATATCGACGTGACGCCGGCCCAGGTGGCCGAGGTCAATTATCCGCAACTCAAACTCACCACGCCGTCCGGTTCCGGTGTGCTGGCGCTGGTGCGCAAGCGCGATGACCTGCAGTTCTGGGTGGCGTCCGGCAAGCAGGTCCTGTTGCTGCGCGACGGTCTCGCGGTGCGCAGCATCGGCCTGGGCGCGGAGGGCGACCTGGACGGCACGCGTCTGTCCGATGCGTCGCCGTTCAAGCGCGGTCTGCAACACGTTGCCGATGGCCAGACCAGCCAGCGCTGGATCGACCTCTACAAGGGCCAGGAAGTCGGGCTGATCGTCAACAGCCGCTTCACCCGCAAATCCGTGGAAACCCTGAAGATTCTGAACAAGGAATACGCCGTGCTGCGTGTCGATGAACGTATCGACGTCCCGGCCATCGGCCTGCGGGCGACCAACCGTTATTGGGTCGATCCGGTGGACGGTTTCATTGTGCAGAGCGAGCAGCAACTGACTTCGCAACTGCGGGTGAAGATCGTGCAACTGACCCCTGATCGCAGGCATCTGCCATGAAGTGCTTGAGGGTTCTGTCGGCGGGTTTGATGTTGCTAGCCGGCGCAAGTCAGGCGGCGGTCACGGTCAGCGGCGATGTCGCCAACCCCGGGCCGGTGGCGTTGCCGCCGGGTGGCCGTTTGACCGATGTGATCAGCGAGGCCGTACCCAATGCCGAGGGTTACTGGCTGGCCGGTGTGCTGCTGCGCCAGTCTCTGCTGGAAGAGCAGACCCGGCTCAAGGTCGGCGTGCTGTTCGATCTGGACGTATTGCAGCGCATGGCCGATCTGTTCGATCGACCGAGCCGCAAAGCCCTGGCGGTGCGCATGGCCGAGGACGTGCGGCAGATGCCGGTCACCGGGCGCCAGATCGCGGACCTGGACCCGGTGGCACTGGAAGTCGGCTTCGCCCGCAACATTCGTCTCGACGACGGTGATCGCCTGATCTACCCGCAGCGGGTCGATGAAGTGGAAGTGCTCGGCGCAGTCGCCGGGACCTGCCGGCTGCCTTATCAGCCGTTGCTCGAGGCCCGTGAATACCTCAGCAGTTGCGTGCTGCTGGAGGACGATGCCGACGCCGATTACCTGTGGCTGATCCAGCCCAACGGGGTTTCGCGGCGCGTCGGCATCGCCCACTGGAATCGCGAGAGCGGGCAGTTTCCCGTTGCCGGCAGCAAGATTCTGGTGCCGTTGAAAAACGATGATCTGGATCCGCCTATCCCTGAACTGAATCAGCAGTTGGCCGAATTTATTGCCACGCAGTTGGCTGAGGTGGTTCGTTGAATTTGCGTTTTGCAGCTGTGTTGTTATTGCCGTGCGGCCTGGTCCATGCCGAGCCGCGAATTACCCAGGGCGATTTCGGTGGCACCGGTCTGTTGCAGACGCCCACCGCGCGCATGTCCCCGGCCGGCGAGTTGAGCGTCAACGCCAACCGCACCGAGCCCTACAGCCGCTACAGCGTTTCGTTGCAGCCGCTGGACTGGCTCGAAGGCTCGTTTCGCTACACCGCCATTACCAACCGCCCGTACGGCCCGGAATCCATGAGCGGCAACCAGAGCTATAAGGACAAGGCGGTCGACGTCAAAGTCCGGCTCTGGGAGGAAACCCATTGGGCCCCCGATATTTCCCTGGGCTTCCGAGACGTCGGCGGTACGGGTTTGTTCGCCAGTGAATTCCTGGTGGCCAGCAAACGCTACGACAACCTGGATTTCAGCGCCGGCATCGCCTGGGGCTACATCGGTAATCGCGGCGATATCGACAACCCGTTCGGTTATCTCGATGATCGCTTCAAGACCCGGCCAGCCCTGGAAGGCACCGGTGACGTCAACGCCGGTTCGTACTTTCGCGGCCAGCCGTCGTTCTTCGGCGGCGTGAGTTACCAGACCCCCTGGGATCGCCTGAGCCTGAAACTCGAATACGAAGGCAACGATTACAAACACGAACCCAAGGACAACGTGATCAAGCAGGACTCGCCGATCAACCTTGGCGCGGTGTTCAAGGTGACGGATTCCCTCGACGTGAGCGCGGCGTGGGAGCGGGGCAACACAGCGATGTTCGGCGTCACCTTCCACACCAATTTCGTCAGCCGCAAGGCGCCGGCCAAGACCTTCGATCCACCGCCGGAGCCGCTGCCGGCGAAGGCCCCGACCACTTCGATGGATCAGGTCGATTGGGCCAACGTTTCGCAACGCTTGCAACAGAATGCGGGCTACCGGGTCGAGCGCATCGCCCAGCGTGACTCCGAGTTGATCGTGTACGGCGAGCAGCAGCGCTACTTCCATTCCTCGAAAGCGGTGGGGCGTGCGAGCCGGGTGCTGGACAACAGTGTCAACGACGACATCGACTGGTTCACCCTGGTGAACAAGCGCTACGACCTGCCGCTGGAAGAAACCAGCGTGCCGCGCCAGACCTTCCGCGAAGTGATCAACAACGAGGAACCGCTGCAAACGTTGCACCGCACCACCGAGGTCAACCCGGCGATGCCGCACAACGAGAAGACGCTCTACACCCAGCCGCTGCAGCACTTCAGCTATGGCGCGGGTCTGGGCTTCAAGCAGAACGTCGGTGGCCCGGATGGCTTGCTCTATCAATTCAGTGCCGACCTCGACGCCGAGTTCCGCTTCAACCGCAACACCTGGTGGAGTGGCATGCTCAGCCAGAACCTGACGAACAACTTCGACAAGTTCAAATACGACGCACCCAGCGGCTTGCCGCGTGTGCGTACGGACTTGCGTCAGTACCTGACCACGTCCGACACCACGATGCCGTTATTTCAGGTCAGCCATGCCGAGCAGTTGGACAAAGACTTGTACGGCATGGTCTACGGCGGTTATCTGGAGTCGATGTTTGCCGGGGTGGGCGGCGAGGTGCTGTTCCGTCCGACCGGTGAGCGCTGGGCGATCGGCGCCGACCTGAACTACGTGCGTCAGCGTGAATTCGACCAGGGTTTCGGCCTGCGGGACTACTCGGTGCTGACCGGTCATATCACCGGTTACACGGATCTGCCTTACGAAACGCTGGCGGCGGTCAGCGTCGGCCGTTATCTGGCGGGCGACTTTGGCGGCACGCTGGATATTTCCCGGGAGTTTTCCAACGGCGTGCGCTTCGGTGCCTGGGCGACCATCACCACGGCGGGCAGTACGGAATACGGCGAAGGTAGTTTCGACAAGGGCATTTATCTGTCGATTCCGTTCGACGAGATGATGAGCATGTCGACCATGCGCCGGGCCAACCTGGTCTGGGCGCCACTGACCCGTGACGGTGGTGCGAGGCTCAGCCGCAGCTTCCAGCTGCACTCGATGACCGATAGCCGTGAGGACGACATGTTCTATCGCAACTTCGGGAAGATTACCGAGTAAGTCCGGGAGACCGGAAAGCCAAAACGGGAGCCCTTGGGCTCCCGTTTTTGTTTGTGGTGGATGGCCGTCGTGATCCATCCAGCACTACCGACGGAACGGACGTGTTCCGGGTGAGGAGATTGGCAAGGCCGAGCCCGTTGCTGAACGACCCGACGCTTTCGTCGGATCGCCGCCCGGACCAAGCCCGCTCCCACAGGGGTCCGGGAAGTGCTGCAAATTGCGGCATCATCCAAAAACTGTGGGAGCGGGCTTGCCCGCGAAGGCGTCTGGCCTGTCGACATCCATATTGACTGATTCACCGAAATCGCCAGCCAATCCAGCCCCCAAATCCCGCCCACAAAAAAGGGGACTTTCGTCCCCTTGCGGTCTTGCCTTTCGAAGCGCTGCGTCTCAGTAAATATCCTTCGACAACAGGGTAAACGGCGTCTTCACCAGAATCTTCACATCCAGCCACAGCGACCAGTTGTTGATGTACTTCAGGTCGATCTCGACACGCTTTTCCATCTTGTCGAGGGTATCGGTCTCACCACGGCAACCGCTGATTTGCGCCAGACCAGTAATGCCCGGTTTGATTCGGTGACGCGCCATGTAGGCGAGGATCTTGCCCGAGTAGTAGTTGTTGTGTGCTACGGCGTGCGGACGCGGGCCGACCAGTGCCATGTGACCTTGCAGCACGTTGAACAGTTGCGGCAATTCATCCAGCGAAGTGCGGCGGATGAAGCGCCCGACGGCGGTGATGCGCGAATCGTTGCGGCTGGCCTGTTTGACGTCGCGGTCATCGTGGACGCGCATCGAGCGGAACTTCCAGACCTGAATCACCTTGCCGTTCCAGCCATGGCGATCCTGCTTGAAAAACACCGGGCCCGGCGAGCTGAGCTTCACCGCCAGCGAGATCAGCAACAGCACCGGGCTCAACAGGATAATCGCCAGCAGCGCGACGCTTTTCTCCATCAGGCTCTTGCTCAGGGCGGCGGTCGGGCGGCTGGTCAGCGGGCTTTCATTGAGGTAGATCGCCGGCAGGCCGTCCACGACTTTTACCGAGTGATTGAGCAGCGTCAGGCTGTTCAGGTCCGGCACCCAGACCACGTCGACGTTGGCATCCAGCAGATCGACATACATCGCTTCGATCTTCGCCGCTTCGGACAGCGACAGCGTGATGTAGAGACGGCGGATATCGTGGCGTTTGATCAGCTCCAGCAAGTTTTCCTGATCGCCCACGACCCGTGGCGCGTCGGCGTCCAGAGCGGGCAGGGTGCCGTTGCTGACCAGACCTACCAGTGGCAGGTTTTCGTGTTCGCTGAGCTTCTTCGCCAGGCCCAGGGCCAGTTCGCCGGTGCCGACGATCAGGGTCTTGTGCTCGCTTTTGCGGGAACGCTGGTAGTACTTCGAAAACGCATGCAGTGGCGCATACAGCAGCGCCTGACCGAGGAAACCGTACACCGCCCAGTCAAGAATCACCTGGCGGGAAAACAGCTCATCGGCCTTGCAGATGAACGCGATGAAGGTCAGCCCGGCCATGGTCATCGACCAGCCCATCAGCAGCCGACCGAGGCCGGTCAGGTAGTTGTCGCGCTTTCGGTAGGCGCCGCTGAACGTGTAGGCCGGAACCGAAGCCAGCACGGCCAGCATGGTGCACATCCGGTAATAGAACTCGACCGTTCCCGTGTGCTGCTCAGCCAATACAAATAACAGTGAAACAATAAAGCACTGTGCCAGCGCCCATTGGCCCCAGAAGGTAAGTCCCTTGAGGCCGGTGTTTCGGTTGATACGTAGAGTGAGATCCATATGCGATATCCCCAAAAGACTTCCATTCAGGTTTCGACAGTTGAAATCCGAGTTGTTAAGCAGAGTTGTTTTTGTTTTAGGTGCCCATGTTCTGAGGTAACAACATCGGTATGCCGAACTGTCGTCAATCAATAGACTAAGTTATTGGGGAAGAAGCTGTCTGACGAGTTCTAACAAGATGGCAAAGTGCCAATCAATTGATTGGGGAAATAATCGAACGTTAGAAAAGGTCAAAGGGCAAAGGGTGAACAAACAATAATCTGTTTGCTATCGTAGGAAGGGTGAGGAGGGAAGCATTACTGAAAAGGAGGTTCAAACAAGCAAAGTGCTTTTTTATTTTTGTTATTGCACTTGCTTCAATTTCTGGATGTGGAGGCTGTGCTCAGGCAACAACTTCCTGGATCAGGCAATAACCACGATTGCGCACGGCACGAAACAGCCGTTCACCATTGCTGGCACTTTTGAACTTGTCTTGAAGACGGCTCAGGCACATTTCCAGTCCGCGATATTGTTCCGGTTCCCGGCCGATGCTGAGGATCAGATCGTCGCGACTGACAACACGCTCTTCGTGGTGCAGCATCTTTCTGACCAGTGCGGTTTCGAGGCCGGTGAGGCTGATCTCGACACCTTCCTTGACGAGGGCGCCCTGGTCATTGTCCAGATGCCAGGCCTCTGTGCAGGGAACATTGCTTTCAATGGAGCCGGTGTCTTCCATTGCCGGCGATTTCTGGAGCGAGTTTACCGATTGTGCCGCCAGCCACTCGGATTCGAGGGTGGCCAATATGCGCTGTGTATCGTGTTCAATACTGCGAGCGACGCTTTTCCTTGTGCCGCGTGGGTAAGTGAACTCCATGAGCGTGGGAGTGGAAGAGGGCGAAGCAACACCTTCAACAAACATTTGTGCCTGGGACGTACCGAACGAATTGAAACGCTCGCTGGAGAGAATGCTCTCGAGTTCACGTTGCGACGCAGAGTTATTGGTCACGACAACAAAATATTTTCGTGGGAGGGTTGTACTGGTTTCCATGTCTCTCTCCTGAATAACGCACCAAATTTGGCTAAAAGGTAATCGGCAGACGAGTTATAACGCGCTCGGAAATAATCGACAGGCAGGGTCTGGGCCCGATTATGGCCCGCGACAAGTTCCACTGGGTCTGCTTTTAGAGTAATGATTTATTGTTATGTTTAAGTGTTGCAGCGCTCATTCAATTGACAGCTTTTTATTGGATGGATATTGCAAATAAAACGGTGAGACCGTGGATTGTTGTAGCGTTGCATCAGACGTTCCCTCGTATGCTGCAAATGGTGATTTCCCTGACTCAGGCGGTCGAGATCAACCCCCTCATCAGACGGTAGCCATACCCGCGAATGCTCTGTATGGCGTTCGTACCGTACACGTCCTTGATTTTCCCACGCAAGCGGCTGATGGATTTTTCCAGCGCGCGAGGGTCGTAGAAATGCGTGTTGAGCCCCATGATGCCGGCGATTTCGTCATGGCTGAGAATGTGATTGCTGGTTTGCGAAAACGCTTCCAGGATCTTCATCTCGGCAAAGGAAATGTCCAGTTTCTTGCTGGTGTCGGAGAGGCAGATACGGGTCGGGTCCAGTATCAGATCAATGTCACGCAGCCATTCTTCACTGCTGAAGAACTCACTCAGCAACTCGCCACCCTCATCGGAAAGGGTATTGAGCTTGATACAGAAGTCTGCCCCGGCAAGATGGTATTTGATCTTGTTGTGGGCGCCGCGACCGGTAATCACCGCACAAATGATCGGCTTCAAGTTCTCGGTGCGCAGGTTCTCCACCAGCGCCAGATTGTCTTCCAGTGCTTGCGGAGTATCGATGACGATGAAAATGGCGCGATAGGCGCCGTGATATTCGTTTGGCTGATATGAACTAGTGAAAGAGTCGGCTTCCAGCGCCAGACCGGTCTGCACATGTTTGGCGATTAGCGCTCTGAAGTGTTCGGCCACAGCACGGGTACGCGCCAGGGCAAGAACACCTGGCGCGTCGTTTGTCTGGTGCGAGCTTCTAGTCGCTAAGTTCCCTGTAAGCATCATGCCTTGACTCGAAAAAGTGCGGACATCGGGATGTTAAAGCACCGGTTCTCATCTGTGACTGACAATTGGTAACATTCGCGCGATTTTTAGACGTGGCTCCCGAGTTTTTTAACAATAATTAAGCTTTTCAAGCTTTTAGTTGATTTTCTCGGGGTGCTGAACTAACGAAACGAACGTCGTTAGATGGTGGCGATGTGCAACGGTGCCACTATTTTGTAATTATGGCGACCGGTTTTTATGTCCTATGGCCAGTATGGTTCGTCGCCAGAATCAGGGGAGTGTGAGGTGGGTCACATTTTAGGGGTGCAAGGTTATTTTTGCCACTAAGTGAACAAGTTCACAGACAGACGATTATTAACATGGCTTGAGTGTGTCTTTTGATAAGACATATTCTCCGTCACCAAATCGGGCAATGACTGTAGATCTGCCAATTGTTTAATTGCAGATACTCAATGCCTGAATGCAGTTGACCGGGCGCTCTTGAAGAGCGTTCTGACGGAGGATTAATGGATTTACTGACCTTGTTCAAGGTGTTGGTTTTAGGTGCGGTAGAAGGTCTCACCGAGTTCTTGCCCATCTCCAGTACGGGCCACCAGATTATCGTTGCCGACTTGCTCGACTTCGGTGGCGAACGTGCCATGGCGTTCAACATCATTATTCAACTGGGCGCCATTCTGGCCGTCGTCTGGGAGTTTCGCCCGAAGATCTTCGAGATCGTCAAAGGCCTGCCGACCCAGCGCAATGCACAGCGTTTCACCCTTAATCTGCTGATCGCATTTTTCCCGGCAGTGATTCTCGGCGTGTTATTCGCCGACGCCATTCATCATTACCTGTTCAACCCGATCACCGTGGCGGTCGCACTGGTGGTGGGCGGTATCGTGATGTTGTGGGCCGAAAAACGAAATCATGTGGTGAGTGTCGAGCACGTCGACGACATGGCCTGGTCCGACGCGCTGAAGATCGGTTTCGTACAGTGCCTGGCGATGATTCCCGGCACCTCGCGCTCCGGCTCCACCATCATCGGCGGCCTGTTGTTCGGCCTGTCACGCAAAGCCGCCACGGAGTTCTCGTTCTTCCTGGCAATGCCGACCATGGTCGGCGCAGCGGTGTACTCCGGCTACAAATACCGCGACCTGTTCCAGGCAGGCGACCTGCCGGTCTTCGCCCTGGGCTTCGTCACCGCATTCGTCTTCGCCATGATCGCCGTACGCGGCCTGCTCAAGTTCATTGCGAACCACAGCTACGCCGCGTTTGCCTGGTACCGGATCGCGTTTGGTTTGCTGATCCTGGCGACGTGGGTGTTTGGCTGGGTGAACTGGACGGAAGCGGCGGCCTGATCACTGGCTGCTGATCAGCGCGGCGACGGCGAGGTCGCTCAACTCTGTATCCGGCGATTCCCGACGAAAACGCTGCAAGGCTGACGTGAAATACGCGGCTTGCAGCATGCCGTCGCTGGCGAGGTAGAGCCGCGCGTCCTCAAGCTCCGCAGCGGAGTAAACGCGTTTATGGCTGTCGGTGGTTTCTTGCGAGGCCGTAAAAGGCGTGAGCAGCAAAGAGACAAGCGCGAAGCCAGACAGCTTGGTCACCTCCCATGGCGTATCGGTGTTACCCAGACACAGCCCGTCGCAGTGGGCCTGAACATTGGACGTGACGCAAAACAAGGCAAGGAAGGTGCAGCGCTTGAAGCCAGAGAAATTCAACGCGGGCATAAACAAAAGACATCCTGTCAGTACATCAAAAGAGTTACAGCAGCGGGCAACGCTCATTCGTTGCCCGCACAATCAACGCATCGATCAACGACCCGCCAGCAACTCCGCCGCCTGATCCAGCAACGCCAGCGGATCCTTGGCCTTGTGAATATCCACCGACAACAACTGCCGAAACTTGCGCGCCCCCGGGAAACCGGTGCCCAGGCCCAGCACATGACGGGTGATGTGATGCATCGCCCCGCCAGTCGCCAGATGCGCGGCAATATAAGGCCGCAACTGCGCCAACGCCTCGGCCCGGGTGATTACCGGCGCCGAACTGCCGAACAACTGCTGATCCACCTCGGCCAGCAGATACGGATTGTGATAAGCCTCACGACCCAGCATCACACCGTCAAAGGTCTGCAAATGCTCATGGCAGGCCTCCATCGTCTTGATCCCGCCGTTCAGAATGATCTCCAGCTCCGGGAAATCCGCCTTCAACAGCGCCGCCACGTCATAACGCAGCGGCGGAATGTCACGGTTCTCCTTCGGCGACAACCCCTCCAGAATCGCAATCCGCGCATGCACCGTAAAACTCGTGCACCCGGCATCCCGCACCGTACCGACGAAATCGCACAGCTCCTCATAACTGTCCCGCCCATTGATCCCGATCCGATGCTTCACCGTCACCGGAATCGACACCGCATCACGCATCGCCTTCACACAATCCGCCACCAACTGCGGATGCCCCATCAGGCACGCACCGATCATATTGTTCTGCACCCGATCACTCGGGCAGCCAACGTTCAGATTCACCTCGTCATAACCGTGCTCCTGCGCCATACGTGCGCAGGCGGCCAGGTCCAGCGGAACGCTACCGCCCAACTGCAACGCCAGCGGGTGCTCGGCTTCGTTGTGACGGAGGAAACGTTCGTGATCGCCGTTCAGCAGAGCGCCGGTGGTAACCATCTCGGTGTAGAGCAGGGCGTTTTTCGACAACAGGCGTAGGAAGAACCGGCAGTGACGGTCAGTCCAATCCATCATGGGCGCAACGGAGAACCTTCTAGACAGTGTAGAGCCGGTGTTTGTTGGGTATGTAGCTGAATTCTGTACCATTTTGCTCTACGTGTTCTAAGCCGGTTTCAGGGGGTAAATAGGCGTTTTCTGAGGTCGGTTGGTACAATGTACCAATCACTTTTCAAATTGTACCAGTTGACTATGGCCACGATCAGAGCACGGAAACGCACCGACGGCAGCACCAGTTACACGGCACAGATACGCCTGTTTCGCGATGGGACGCAAGTTTACCAAGAGAGTCAGACCTTCGCCCGAAAACAGGCCGCACAGGCTTGGGTGCGTAAAAGAGAAACCGAACTGGACGAACCAGGTGCGATCGAGCGGGCAAACCGACCTGGTGCGACGATCAAGGAAATGATCGATCGGTACTTGGCCGAGATGACCAAAGCGCGCCCTCTCGGGAAGACGAAGCTCGGCACGTTGAAGGCGATCAGCGAATCTTACCTGGGGAAGTTGAACGACAGAGATGTAAGCAGCCAGCACCTGGTCGAATATGCGTTATGGCGCATGGGCAAAGAGGGCGGGGGAGTTCAGCCTCAAACCGCCGGCAACGATCTCGCACACTTGGGCGCGGTTCTCTCGATAGCTCGGCCCGCTTGGGGGTATGAGGTGGATCCGCACGCAATGGCGGACGCCCGCCGAGTATTAAAAAAGCTCGGTTACAACATGAAAAGCCGCGAGCGCGATCGCCGGCCGACCTTGGAAGAACTCGACAAACTGCTGACGCACTTCCGAAGTATCCAAACCCGTCGTCCAACTTCTATCAACATGCTTAAGCTGACCGGCTTCGCGTTGTTCTCCACGCGTAGGCAAGAAGAGATTACCCGGATCCGCTGGGATGATTTGGACGAGGCTGGCCAGCGGGTTCAGGTTCGTGACATGAAGAACCCCGGGCAAAAAATCGGTAACGACGTCTGGTGTCATTTGCCGCCAGAAGCATGGGCGATCCTTCAGACCATGCCTAAAGTGTTGCCTGAGATTTTTCCTTACAGCGCTGAATCCGTGTCGACGTCCTGGACCAGGGCCTGCAAAATCCTGGGCATTGAAGATCTGCACTTTCACGATCTGCGACACGAGGGCGTCAGTCGTCTTTTTGAAATGGATTGGGATATTCCGCGAGTGGCGAGCGTGTCGGGCCATCGAGACTGGAACTCAATGCGCCGTTATACCCACTTGCGCGGGCGAGGGGATGTCTATGCAACTTGGGAATGGTTCGAGCGCATCCTGCAGGCGCCCGTAAAACTGGGCGCCAAAACGTTGAAGTGAATTAGCTGCTGCGCGGCGCGCTATTCAGTTGGTTACTTTCTTTGACTGCTGCAGCGCGCTGTTCATCCAGGTAGGCCGACAGGTCTGCAATATGAACACCTTTCGCACTTTTCTGGCTCGACTCCATGCGAGTAATCGGGAGCTTTATCTGCCCTGCACCAACTTTGCGTTGAAACATATCCGTTGTCAGGTGCGTGAAATAATCCTGGCACACTCGATCCAGGGGAATTACCACTTGGCCATTGTATTGGGCCATCAGTACAAACAGCGTTTTCATAGTGCAATACCTTCGAGTGAGAAAGTTCGATCAATTGGGGGGCGGTCTGCTGTTGATTTGCCTGCCAATAGTTGAGCGACAACAGCGAACTCTGCCGCATCAATGTCGCCCAACTCCTTGGCGAAAGTGGTAAGGCATTCAAGCCGGATCCGCGCTGCTTCAGTTTTCCGTACTCGATAGTCAAACAGCGCTGTACCTACGATTCTGATAGCCATCAGATGCCGAGCGTGCGGGTCACTGTTGTTGAGTGTGTTAGCCTTTGGATCACTGCTGCTTTGGTGCTGTGCTTCCATGGTGTTGCCCTCAGTGGTGGTTGATGTCGGGGAGCTGCAACTCCTCGACATCGCTTCTATTCCGTCAGTCCCGACGGGCCAGGTGAATAACCAGGTCAGCGTAATTCGGGTCTTCCTCGGTACAGGATTGCCATTCCAGTACGCTCAAAATCTGCTGTGGGCTGCATGAGTCCACCAGGATTTCGCGCTGGCCACCTGCAGCACGAACTTCAAGAATCTGCAGCAGCCCGTCCTCGTCATAAGCCCTGGCTTGAATCACCGGCTGGCTCTTACCCAGTGCATTCAGGCGATCGATGATTTCCTGCAGCTTGTTCGTGTTGCCGTCGCCGGCATTACCCATAAAGACTTGGATTTGCATCGGTGTAGCCTCCTTTTCACGCTTTGAAGATCCAGCACTTGACCGTCGTGGGACGGCCCGGCGCCAAGGGTGTTCTGCTGTTCATCGCTGCGCGGACTGCGCTGTGTACTGCTTTATTTGCTTCCAGAAACTTGTGCGAGCGTGACTCTTTCAGCAGGTCGCGCAGGGTGGCCACGTCGGCCAGCTTCTGTTTGTGTTCGGCGGCGCGTTCACTGAATTCGTTGAGGTTGATCGCAATCACGTTCGGGTCGCTGCTGTGATCGACCAATGGGTCGTCATTGAGCGATTCGAGGTAGTCGTAGACTTCCCAGAATTCGGCAACGGCCGGGTGGTCGGAGCTGATCGAGGCCTGGCGCTCGATGGCCATTCGCACGATCTGGCGCTGGCTGGCGGCAATCTGGGGTTCGTCCAGTTTCAGAACCAGGCGCAGGGCATCGAGCAGCGAAAGCAACTGCGCGTGGTTCTTGCTGATCCGCTCCACGCGGATGTATCCGCGCAGGTCAGATCCGCAGCTGCGACAGTTGCCTTGCTCGCTGGAGTACTCCGTGCAGCAGTCAAAGCAGTGGGTATGCAGCCGGCGCAGCTTGGCTTCGTGTTCCGGCATGCGCTGGGCGAAAAGCTCGAGGACGGCGGACTCTTTACCAACGGCCCGAATCAGGAAGTGGCTGAGCATGTCGCCATCCAAGGCGTTCAACTTGTCGGCTGCAGCGCGGCTTTGCGGCGTCACTGTTGGTCGGATGAAGTGCAGCTTCACGATCCGGGTCATGATCGCCTCATGGGCGACCACTGCCGCGTTCTGGCTGATGGCAATCGTGCCGCGAAACGGTGGTTCGTAGGTTTCGTTGCCGGCAGTCTTCACCCCCTTTGTGGCCAAGGTGCCGCCGCCGTAGTAATCCTTTAGCTCGTCCCATTCGAAGGTTTTGGCGTGAGAGCGATCCTCGCTGTGCCGATCGGCTTCGAGGAATACGACCGGCATACCTGCGACTTGCCCCATCAATCGCGAACGACCGGCTTTCGTCGATTTCATCGGGTCGAAGCCTTCGTACCCCTCGCGCCCGAGCAGTTTCCACAGCAGGTTGAGCAGGGTGGTCTTGCCGGCGCCGGCCTCGCCGGTGGCCTCCAGAAAAGGGAAAGACTGATAGCGCGCCCGGATCTGCTCGCAGAACAGCGAACCGAAGAAGAACACCAGCGCGACCAGACCCTGGGCGCCGAAGCATGTCCACAGCAGCTGCAGCCACTGCTCGTTAAAGTCCTTCCCGTCGCGCTGTAGCTTGATCGGCACGCCTTTCTGCAGTGATTTCAGCCGGAGTTTCCCGAACTCAAAATAGTCCTCACTGTTGATTTTGTAGATCGTGCCATCCTTGATGGCGAGATCCCCAAAAACGTAGCAGCCGTATTCCTTGCTGTAGCCCACGTAGTCGATCGTGGACACGGTTTTGATGCCGAACAGTTGATCCTTCATCAGCTTGTCGAGCTGCTGGCCGCTACCGGTGTACATGGCACCGGCAGCCATCCCGAGCAGACGTTTTTTGAACTCGCTGGCGGCTGATAGCTGACCGCTGGTGAAGGTGTTTTTCACGCTTTCTGAGTCGTGAGGGAAGTCTACGCGCACGTAGTACCAGGATTCGTCGGTGACTTCGTTGCGTTGAAAGTACAGCGCCTGTGGGTAGCAGTTTGCGATCTCGGCCACGCTGCCCGATTGCTGCAGGGCTTTTTCGCGCTGCTGTGCTTGATTGAGCAATTGGTCGTCGTGGTTCTCGCTGTCCTCGATGTCCTGCATCGCCCGGTTGAACTTCTCCATGTCCAACTTGAACCAGTACAGGCGGCTACCGAAGGCCAGGTGAAATTCACCGCGCTTGTTCCAGTCGTACATCAGCAAGGCTTTCTCGGCGGCACTCTCTGCCAACAGCAGCGCGCCCTGGTGACGTACCTGTTTCAGGTCAGCGGCAATTTGTTCAGCGCGTTCGCTTTCGTCATCGATAAAGCCCCAGCGTTGATGCAGGTCGTTCCAGTCGGTCTTCCGTCCGTCACGGAGAGGGATCTGCGCGGCCTCACAAACGAACCCCAGCGCTCGCGCCTGCTTGGCCCAGCGTTTGGTATAGGCATGTGCACCTGGTTCGTTGTCCAGCGCCCAGACCAGCTTCGGCAGCTTCCCCTCACGATCACGAACGAGCGCCCGTAGGGATTCCTCCGGAAACGCATTCGAAGACATGGCGGATACGGCGGCGATATCGTTATGCACCAAGGCAATCGCATCGAAGATGCCTTCCACAATCCAGATTTCTTTGGCTTCCAGCAGATCCACGCAGGGCGGGCACCACCAGACGCCGCGATAGCTGTCCTTCGATTTGAAGCGCGCTTTCATCTTGCCGAAGCGGCTAGGTCGGTCGATCAGGCGCTCCCACCAACCGCCTTTCTCCAGCGCAAAGCGAACAGTCGCACTGCCGGCGTTGTGTTCGACTGAATAGAAGCTTTCCTGCGTGAACCAGCCTTGGATCAACTGAATGTTGAAGCCCCGAGCGAACTCCAGGTAAGCACGGGCGGTGGCGTTGGGATCTTGATCGGTTATCGGTGCGCGCTTGCTCCAGTCCTCAAACAGATCGTCGTACAGCTCCTTCACATGCATTGTGTGGGCGCATTTCTCGGGTCTGCCACATATCACCAGCCACGGAGCCTGAATGCGGGTGTACAGCGTTTTCTGCCGGCACTTCGGGCAAGTTCCGCCGCGCATGTAATGGGCGTCTGACCGTTGCTTAAGTCCGTAATCGTTTTGCAGGCGCTTAAGCACGTCGACGCGCAGTTGCTCTTTCATGGTTACTTCACTTTCTTAAGGCAGTGGGAGAGGGCGCCGATCAGATGTTTCTGAGCGGCCATCACGGGGGAGTTGGCGAGAATCGAACCGTGACGCAGGCCTTCGGGGATAAAGCGGTATTGGTCTGCGTACCAAAGGTCATTGAGGCTGAGACGGTACTGTTCGCGCAGGTTGGCCAAGAGTGCCTGAGCCTGTTCCGGCGGCAGTTTTGCGTGGATGTTCAGGGCGTTTTCCATCGTCAAACCTCAATTTCGGGCGCAGCTCACCCAAACCCACGGGAATGGGGAATCGGGATCTTTTGGGGTGGGTGTTACGGAGTGGTGATACGGAAGCGCCCGTTGTCCGGTGCGTTCAGAATGCGTTCATAAATCAGGCTGACAGGGATGGCCCATACCTCACCGGTGCCTGTATCCGTGATTACGGTGTGTGTAGGCGTGCTGGTCAGAACATCCAGACGCTGCCGATCGCTGGCTGCAGACAGATCGCTGTAGGCAAGGTGAACCATTTTTTCCGCGGTAGGTGTCAGCACGTCAAAGTCGGCAACCAGGTGTTGGACTGCGCGTTTCAGCAACTGCTGGTCGTCGCTCAGGTGTTCGCATTGGTGACGCTCAAGGAAGACCAGCGCTGCGGCTTTGAGCATGTCCTGATATTCCTGTACTGCGGGCAGATTGTTCATTGGGCTTTCCCTTCGCGGTAGAGGGCGATCGCTGCCAATACTTCGGCGTGGCGGGCTGCCAAGTGCAGGTTGTTGGCATCCAGAATCAGTTCGGCTTCTTCTTCGCTGATTGATCCGTCCTCAAGTGCTTGAGCAATAGCCTGGTCAACGCAGCCGCGTTTGGCTGCGACTTGCAAAGAGCGGGCATAGAGTTCGACGTTGTCGAGTGTTTCCGGGTCGGCAACGGGGATAAAGCGACCCCCGTACATTGAGGCGACGTAGTTAGCCAGGTGGTAAGTGCCGCTTTCCTGTTCGAGCATGAATATCTGCGCGTCAGTGAGGGGCGAGCATCCAGCATTTTCGTAGGCATGGTTATCGAACTTTTTGAGCTTCATTCCCAAACGGTTCGCTGCAGCCTCGCGGCCACCGGCGTAGGTTCGAATAATCTCGCTGGTAACTTCCCTGCGTGTATCTAGGATCAGACTTTTCATCTTCTACTTTTCCCTGTTGAACCGTGGCACTACTGTTCAATTTCGCCGTCTTTGATTCCGAGTAGGACGGCTGCTCGATGTGCCTCCCCACGGCGACCTTTGATCCGACCGTTCAACAGGTCGCTGACTAAATTTTTGTTCAGCCCATGCTTGCGGCTGAATTCCGCAATGCTGACGCCTTTTCGATCAAGCGCCGCCCGGGCTTGCTCGTGCGTAACGGTGGCGGGCATAGTGCTCCCCTTGTTCGTTTCTGTTTGTTTGCGTTTATCTGTGGTGATTCTTGGTCAAAAAAATGACCAAGTCAATGGTGGTGGCTAAAAAAATGCTCATAGCGGATCGAGTGGGTGAACGCCTCAGGGAAGAGCGCGAGCGCTTGGGGTTAAATCAAACTGATTTTGGTGTGCTGCTAGGCGTTAGCAGAGGCACACAGAAGAACTACGAGTTGGGAGCAAATTCTCTCGATCTCCGTTATGTCACTGCGCTTGAGGAGCGTGGTGTTGACGCGGCTTACGTGCTTACCGGTCGGCGATCGACGCCACTGGGCCAACTTTTTAGCGCTGCGGAAGAAGAATTGATTCACCAATTCAGAAACATTTCTGACGAGGATCAAAAAGCAATTCGTCGCTTTCTCGAAGCCATGGCAGACGACGCTGCTCGCCAGCGGAAGTAACTCGCAACAATGCACCTGACTCATTAGTCGCGCCTCTGTTTCAATGCGGTTTGCCGCCCCGATAACGTCGATTCAGCAATGCACTTTATGGAGTAGTAAGCATGTTGGATCGCAAGATGAACGATCGCACCACGTTCGAGAAAACCGAGTTCGATACGTCCGGACTCACAAATATCGAGCGTCGTTTGATCGATCTCTATCGACGGTTGAGCCAGGTGGAGCAGCAGCAAGTCCGTCGAGTTGCCGAGATACTGGCCGTAAACCCAAAGGAGCCAGTAGAGGGCTGAATCTCATTCCTTGAGTGATCCCGATCGCCGACGCTTCTGCGTTGGCGATTTGCAGTTACGCCACCGCCTGCGATCCCAACTGCTCGAAAAGCTCCCGCTGCTTTGCCCTGGGCAACTCGCGAAACCGATCGATCAACATTCGTTCGAAGGTCTGCGATGAAGGGCTGAGCGTGTGTGAGAACGTGAGGTTTGACACCCACGTGTGCCCGCATCTGGCGTCCAGGCATTGGCAATACAGCTTCACGAATTCCGTTGTTACCTCTTCCCGTGAAGCAATTCGGCCCTTGTGGCCGCACTTGCATACAACTCTCATAGTGTCCCTCCCCAGGGGCAGCTGATCGCCACCATATTGCCACAAATTGTAGTGGCATTCGCTTCGAAAGGTATTTCATGAAGTGGCATCCACTGCATTTGTCGCAGGTTTCCAGCTAAATCGCCTGTCTTCGCGTAACCGGTCATTAAGCTGATCGAACAACTGGCAAATCGGTCGAATCTCGTTGCTGGTGTACACGCGATCGATTTTCTCGATGTCACCGAATCCGCCGGTGTTCTCCGGGATGATGCCGGCCAATGCAGGGTTCATCCGCCAGGCCGCGATGACGTCGTTTCGGGTGATGTTCTTCACCTTCTCCAGCTCGTCTTTCGCCTGGAAGTCGCCTACCGGGATGATCTGGATCGCGTTCTCTTTGCCGTTGGGGATGTTGACGAACATCGAGCGGAAGTTGCCCACGCCTTTGCTCGCGCTGATTTGGGCGCGCAGCTCGTCTTCGTCCTCTTCGGTCAGATCCGGGTCGTTGGTGTAGAAGATGTAACCGGCATGCGCGCCGTTGCTGTAGTAGCGCCGGCGGAAGAGGGTGGCGGCCTCATTCAGCAGCAACGCCTGCAAGCCCCCCAGGTAGTCCGGAATACCGTAAATGTTCTGTTCCACGTCGTAGTCCAGGACGTGGGAGATTTCGTGCGCCTCGAACTCCATTTCCTTGTTGTCCGGCAGTAGCATCACGTAGCCGCCGTCGACCTTTACGCGCATGTTGATCGCCGGCAGGTGCTGCAGCTCCAGCACCTGGCCGAATGCGTTGGTGTCGTTGTAGAAGTACGCTTCGCCAAACACCATGTAGTCCAGTCCGGCGCGTCCCATCGTCTCAGTGCTGCAGCCAGCCGAGGCGATGAACTCACGCAACAGCAGGTTGCGCTTGAACTTCGGAATGGCTCCGTGGTGCGCGTTGGCGCGCAACAGCTTCGCCAGGCCGGCCCGCGATACTGGCGGCTTGTAGATTTTGCCGTCGTCGCTTGGAAACACGCCCACGTACTCGCCGATGTTGCCGGACAGCACCTGTTCCGGCTCCCCGAACGTAAACGAGCGCATCGGTTGCTGCTGTGGTTGGGCTACGTGGTGCTTTCTGCGTTTGCGGTTGGCCATGGCTGCTCTGGTTACTCGTGACGTAGCGGCTACGGCGCCGCTTGTTGGTGTTCAAAGGTTCGTTGGACAGGGCGTGCATCACCGCCCAGGCAATGTCGGCGTGACCGGTGGCTTCGGTACGGGATGCGCTGTAGGTGATCTGGCCGCTGTTGGTGGCGCCGCGCTTGATGGTCAGGAATGCCTGGGCAATGTCCGTCCAACCGGCGTCCCACTCGATGCGGCTGCCCTGGATCGTGTCCTGGGCTTTCAGCACCAGGGCGTTTTTCGCTTCCAGGCTGTAATGAATCGGTGTTGCCTTGACGTAGAAGTCGCGCACCAGGTCGAACACGCCGTAACCCACGCCGGTGACATCGATGCCGATGTGCTGCACGTTGAAGCGCTCGGTCAGCTTCTTGACCTGCGCGGCCTGGTAGGTGAACGAGTGGCCCCGCCAACTGTGTTTTTCCAGAATTCTGAACTTCGCCCCGGGTTCGAGCGGCGGCGCGATGACCACGCAGGTGGCGTCGTCGCGTGTGCGGCTCGGGTCGTAGCCCAGCCAGACCGGACTGTTGCCAAACGGGCGATCCAGATCAGGGTTGTAGTCCTCCCACAACGACAGATCCGAGTAGCAGCGCTCCAGATCCTTGAGACTGAATGCGCTTTGCGTGCTGTCGATGAACCTGCAGTAGAACAGCTGCTGGAACTTGTCTTCGTCGTACTCCAGCTGCAGCTGCTCCAGGTCGAACAGATCGCAGCCACCGGCGATCGCATCGTCCAGGGTGATCGTCTTGCGCCACTGACCGTCCGGACACAGCGCGCCCTGCGTGTAAGCCGCTTCGCTCGGCCATTCGCCGCCGGCCTTTTTGCCGCGTTTGCTGTTGCGGAACTCTTCACCCGACCAGAACGGGTACGCCTGGTGCGACACGGCGCTGGGCGTCGAGAAATAGGTTTTGCGCCATTTCTTGTGGGTGCCCATGGCACTGGCGACGGTGCTGAGCTTTTCGAAGTCGCGAATCCAGAAGTATTCGTCCACGTAGACATGGCCGTGATACCCCTGGGCGGTGCTGCTGTTGGTGCTGAGAAAGCGCAGCTCGGCACCGTTGCTCAGGGTGATCGGATTGCCCGTAAGCTCAATGCCGAACCACTGCTGGGCGAACTGGATGATGTAGCTTCGGAAGATTTCCGACTGCGATCGGCTTGCCGATAGGAACACCTGGTTGTCACCGCTCAACACGGCGTCCATGAAGGCTTCGCCGGCGAAGTAGTAGGTCAGGCCGACCTGACGGCTTTTGAGGATGTTCCGGACACGGCGGGTCAGTGGATTCTGTTTCGCCTCGAACAGCTCTTTCTGGTAGCCGTACATTTTCGAGATGAACTTATCCAGGAAGTCCACTTCGGTCAGGCCGCTGACGTCGTTCTTTACCTTCTTTTCGCGCTTCTTGCCGCCGCCCTCGCGCCGCTCACGGCGTTGGCTTGACTGGCGTTCGTCAGGCTCGTCAGGACGGTCAGCAGGCGCTGCCGGCGCAGGTTTTGCCGCAAGCTTTTTCAGGCGCTCCAGCAGGCTTGTCAGGCGCTCCAGCTCTTTCAGCTCGGCGACCGTCAGCGAATCGATCTTTTCCAGAATCAGGGTGATCCGCCGGCTGACTGCGCTCAACGGTTCTTCATCCGTAAGCATCTCGTCCCAGGCGCCTTGGCGGATCCAGTAGTAGACGATACGGATGTTGGGCAGCTTCAAATGCGCCTGAATTTCCTTCACCGAACAGCGGCGTAGGTAGAGGCGTTTTGCGGCTTCTTTGACTTCGGTCGGGTAGTTCATGGGCCGCAGTCTATGCGGCGAAAACGCTGGAAACGCGGGGTTAAATCCCGGCATTCGCCTATATCCGGAAAATAGGAGAACGCCGAAAACCAACCGTTTGTTTGGGGCAAAACGGCTCCCTATCGTGGCGGCTCATTCAACGATTGAGCGCAATCACCGACCATGCCCCGTTCCCTTGTCTCCTACTGGAAACGTGTTGCCACCAGCGGCCCGACCGTCGATGGCCGCGAGATCCTGCCCCAGGAACTGCGCGACATCGCCGAGACGTACGCGCCAAACCTGTACACCGCTGTTATCTGGTGTGAACACGATCGTTGGTTCGGTTCCTTCGGCACTGTGTTCGCTGTGCGCCTCATCGAGGACGCGGAAGATCTGGAGCCTGGCCAAGTTGCCCTTGAGGCCCAGCTGAAGCCCAACGACAAGTTGCTGCGCCTCAACGACGCCGGCGAAAAACTCTTCACCAGCATCGAGATCAGGCCGAATTTCCGGGGCCGTGGCAAAGCCTATATGACCGGCATCGCGGTCACTGACGAACCCGCCAGCGTCGGTACTCAGGAACTCTACTTTTCCAGCCGTACCAGCCGCGATTCGTATTACGCCGCCTCCCACGAACTTGGCTCTTTGAGCGAAACCGAGCCGCAGGGCGAGATCGGGCGCCTGGGCGCCATGTTCACCCGCCTGTTCAAGCGTTTCGGGATTGAAGACACGCCCACCGAAACCACCCCGCAAACCCCAAACGAGAGCAAACACCCAATGGATGAAGCTACCGCAACGGCCTTGAAAGCCCTGCTGGCCCAGCTGCTGGTCGTCGCTGCCGGCATTCAGGCCGTGATCGAGCCTGCAGCCGAAGAAGCACCGGAACCCGATCAAACCCCGATCGATGATGTCAGCGCTGCAGTAGACGAAATCGTCACTACTGCCGAGGAAGAACGAGAGTTCAAGCGCAACGGCGGCGGCAACAAGGCCGTGATGGCGGCACTGACCAGCCTGCAGAAACAGTTTACTGAACTGAAAAACACTCCTGCTGGCCGTCATCTGCCACGCAACGCCGGCCCGGCTGGCAAGACCAAAGCGCGGGTACTCTGACCATGGCTGCTCACTCCCTGAGCGCCTATGGCGCGAAAATGTATGCCGAGCTGCAGCTTGCCCTCGCCGAAACCTACGGCGTCGACTTGGCCAGCAAACAGTTCAGTGTGGAACCGTCGGTAGCCCAAGAGCTTAACGACGCCATCACGGCCAAATCGGACTTCCTCTCGCGTATCAACGTCATCGGCGTGAGCGAAATCAAGGGGCAAAAGGTTTTCCTGGGCGTGTCCGGCCCGGTGACTGGCCGCACCAACACCAAGACCACCGACCGCGAAGCAAAAGATGCGTCCGCGCTCGATGACAGCACCTACGAGCTGTCGTCGACCGAATCGGACGTGGGCCTGCCTTACGCGAAGATCGATGCCTGGGCCAAATTCCCGGACTTCCATCAACGCTACTCCGCCGCCGTGCAGAAACAGATCGCCCTGGATCGCATCATGGTCGGTTTCCACGGCACCCACGCGGCAGCGCAGACCGACATCGGCGCCTATCCGATGTTGCAGGACGTGAACAAAGGCTGGCTGCAGCAACTGCGCGAGCAGGCACCGCAGCAGGTGCTCAAGGAAGGCAAAACACCTGGCAAGGTCACCATGGGGCCGAGCGGCGATTACGCAAATCTCGACGCCCTGGTGCACGACACCAAGCAAATGGTGGACGAACGCCTGCGCGACGGCGGCGACCTGGTGGCGATCATCGGTTCCGACCTGTTGGCCGCTGACAAAGCCAAGCTGTACGCCAAGCAGGGCGACACCCCGACCGAGAAAGAGCGCATTGAGGACGCCCAGGTGATTGCCACCTACGGCGGTCTGCCGAGCTTTAGCGTTCCGTTCTTCCCGGTCAACGGCGTGCTGGTCACCAGCTGGGACAACCTGTCGATTTACTTCCAGGATTCCAGCTGGCGCAAGCAAACCGTGGACAACCCGAAGCGTTCCCGCGTCGAGGATTACAACAGCCGCAACGAGGGCTACGTGATCGAGCAGCTGGAGAAAATCGCGCTGACCGAGAACGTGGAGCTGGTGAAGTGAGCCTGGCCCTTGCCCACAAACGCCGCATTTTGGCTCAGGGAACCGCTGCAGTGATCGCTGCTGCAGCGGCACCGCTGGCGTATTCGCCGGCGGAAGCCCTGAGCAGCCCGGCCAACGCGAAAAAGCATCTGCAGCTGCAGGAAGCGGCACTGGCTCAAGACCTGGAGCGCCTGAGCGCGATCAAAGGGCTGGCCGGACGCCAGGCACTCAAGCGCGAAGAACTCCTGCCCAAGTATCAGGACTTCATCCAGCGTTACATGGACTCGGGCCTGGTGATGCCGAACCCCGTCCTGGTGCAGGTGATGGTCTGGCTGTTCGATACCGAGCAGTTCGAAGACGGCCTGGTGCTGGCGGACTTTGCGATCGAGCAGGGCCAGGAAATGCCGGAGCGCTTCAAGCGGCGCGACGTGCAGACCTTTGTCGCGGATGCAGTAATCGACTGGGCCTACGACCAATACAACGCCAAGCGCAGTCCGGAGCCGTACCTGTCCAACCTGCTGCCGCGCGTCGACGGTGAATGGGATCTGATCGAGCAGATCCCGAGCAAGTACCACAAGTTGATCGGCATGCGCGCCCTAGAGGCCGAGCAATGGGAAACCGCGCTCTGGCATCTGGAGCGTTCCACCGAGCTGTACGCCAAGGCCGGCAACGAAACGCGCATTGCGAAGTGCCGTAAGGCGATCGCCAAACAAACACCCGCCACCGGCGCCCAATAACCGACTACCCCCCCCCAGCGGGGAACTGTGGACGTGTGTCTGCCATTTATGGCCAGCCCCACGGAAAACAGTCTCCCCGCCCTAATTCGAGCGGTCAGCAATGAGCTTTTCCGGGAAACCCACCACCATTGTGGAACAGGCGATCGAGAACGACGGCTTCTGGCCGAACCTTTCCGTGGCCGAATTCCAGAAGGGCTACCGCCTGCCGGCGGAGTTCCTGGGCGACCTGCTGACCGACGCCCTGTTTATCGCGATGGCCGAGGTCAATACCGACCTGACCAAGCTCAAGGCCAGTTGGCTGGCAGCAGGCATCACCGCCGTGGAAACAGCCGATCCGATGCTGCTGCCTGAACGTGCATTCAAAGCCAAGCTGTACAAGCGCGCCGTGTATTGCCGCGCCAAGGCCAGCGCCCTGCAGCAGTTCGCTACCGTTACACGTCGCGAGAGCGCCGAAAACACTGGCAAGGAAGCGCCGGAGCGTGAAGACACGTTTCTGGCATTCAGCCAACAGGCAGTGCGCGCCCTGCAGGGCCGTGGCCGCATCACGGCGAAATTGCTATGACCAAGCTGCAGGCGTTGACCGCCTACCTGCTGGAGCACCGCCTGGTCGAGCCTGAACAGCTCGACAGCTGGACGGAGCAGGTCAAGCTGTCGCTGATCTGGAAACCCGACGTCGACGGCATGCACTTTGCCGACATGCACTATCGCGCCGTGATTGTCCTGGAGCGTTTCGCCGCCAATCCGGCCCGCATGATGGCCCTGGTGGGCAGTTGGCTGGAGACCCACGACGCCGATCGCGACCGCCACGAACTGCCAGCGCCGGAATTCGCCGTGGAGCCGCTGGACAACGATCTGTTCGACGTTGAAGTCACGCTGGAATTCGTCGAGCCGCAGTACCTCTCCGAAGATCCGGACGGCGAGATCCAAGCCTTCGGCAAGTCCTGGGCGTTCATCCCGTTTGACCTGTGGATCGCTGAGCGCGGCGAGGTGGCCACCAATGGCGGGGCGTAGCACGTTCGAACTCGACGTGCGCGGACGCTTGGGCGTGCGCGAGCAACTGGCGTTGCTGAGCCTGCCGCCGCAGTTGCGCCGGCGTTTGCTGAACCAGGTGACCAAGCGCGTGCGGACGATGAGCCGCAAGCGTGTGCGCGACCAGCAGAACCTGGACGGCACGCCGTTCGCCCCGCGCCGGGGCGATGGCAAAGGCAAAAAGAAGATGGAAGCCGGCCTGGCCAAGTTGATGGTGGTCACCCGCGTGACCGCTGACGAAGCGGAACTGGGCTGGAAAAACGCCCTGACCCGATGGGTCGCCGCCCAGCAACACAACGGTGTCAGCGAACGCCGCACCGCCGCACAGATGCGCCGCTGGAACAAAACCCCGCCCGGCCTGGCCGCGACCGAGAAACAGGCCAAGCGCTTGCGTCGGTTGGGATTCCGCGTGCGCCAGGCCGGCAAAAAGAGCCTGACCAGGCCGTCCGTGGCGTGGATTCAAGAACATGTGAATTACGCCAAGGCGGGTCTGTTGATCCGCATCCTGGACGACCAGCGCAGCGAGTCGTCGGGCGCGCAGAGCTGGGAAATCACGCTGCCCAAACGCCAGTTCATCGGCGCCGAAACCGAACGCGACACCAACCTGCTGATTAACCAGGTGTTGCAACAAATCCTAAATTCACCCCGCTAACGAGGCACTGCATGGCACTCGGTCAAGTCACCGTCGACAATCTCAACCTGGGCCAAGGGCCTGTGAGCGAGATTGAGCGTTACTTTCTTTTCATCGGCCCCGCCGGCAAGAACGTCGGCCAGTTCCTGCCGCTGAACACGGACAGCGACCTGGATGCCGCCCTGGGCGTTCCGGGCAGCGACCTGAAAACCCAAATCACCGCTGCCCGTCTCAACGGTGGCCAGCGTTGGGCATGCGTTGCCGCTCCGATCGGCGCCGAGGGCAATTGGGTCGATGCATTGGAGAAGGCCCAGCAACAGGGCTACTCCGTCGAGTCCGTGGTGATTACCAAACCGGTGATCGCGCCGGCGGAAATCTCGGCCATGCATGACGCTGCAATCTCATTGAGCAACACCTATGGACGCCGCGTGTTCGTCATGGCGTCCGCACCTGGCGTCACTGCCGACCAGACCTGGGCGCAGTACATGGGCGAGCGAAAAGCGCTGTTGGCCAACTTGGCCGCACCCCGTGTTCTGGTCGTTCCGCAACTGCACGGCAATGACCTGGGCGTTCTCGCCGGTCGCCTGGCCAACGCTTCGGTGAGCATTGCGGATAGTCCGATGCGTGTCGCCACTGGCCCCGTGCTGGGCCTTGGCCCTGTGCCGATTGACGGCGAAAAAATCCCACTGCCGTCGGCTGTGCGCAGCGAGCTGGATCGAGCGCGCTACTCGGTGTCGCAGACCTATCCGGACTACCCGGGCGTGTATTGGGGTGACGGCAACATGCTGGACACCCCCGGCAGTGACTTTCAGGTCGTGGAGTACCTGCGTATCACCGACAAGGCCGCTCGCCTGATCCGGGCGCTGCTGATCCGCCGCGTGGCCGATCGCCGCTTGAACAACACGCCCAACAGCATGGCCGTCAACACCAACCAGTTGATGGCGCCGCTGCGCGCCATGGCCAAGTCCATCACCTTTGCTGGCCAGGTATTCCCCGGCGACATCGAGCCGCCAAAGGACGGCGACCTGGTGCTGACCTGGCTGAGCAAAACCAAGGTGGTCGCCTACTTCAAGCTCAAACCCCTCAACTGCCCGAAAGACCTGGCCGCGAACATCGCTCTGGATCTTTCCACCGACAAAACGGAGTAACGCCCCATGGCAAAGATTGGCGGCAAGAACTTTGACGTGAACCTGGGCGACATCGCGCTGCACGTTGAAAGCTGCACCCTGGACATCACCGACAACTCGGCAGTGGCCCAAACCCGTGGTGTGCCGGACGGCTACGTGGACGGCGACGTCGCCGCCGCCGGCGAACTGGAACTGGACAGCACCAATTTCAACTTGCTGGTGGATGCCGCCCGCTCGGCGGGCAGTTTCCGCGAGCTGAAACCCTTTGACGCGGTGTTCTTTGCCAAGGCCGGCGAGGACGAAGAAATGCGCGTGGAAGCATTCGGTTGCCGGGTGAAGGTCTCCAGCCTGCTGTCGATCGATCCCAAGGGCGGCGAGAAGAGCAAACACAAGGTGCCGTTCGACGTCACCAGCCCGGATTTCATCCGCATCAACGGCGTTCCGTACCTGGCCGCTGCTGAAACCGAGGGGCTGCGCTGATGGTGGACTGGTTCGACCGTGCCCAGGAGCTGGAGCAACGCCAACGTGACCAGGCGATCAAAGCCCAACTGAGCAAGCCCGTGCCGGTCGGGCCGAGCCTGACCCATTGCCAGGACTGCGACAAACCAATCCCGCCGGCGCGCCAGGCGCACGGTGGCATAACCCGGTGCGTCCCGTGCCAGACGGACGTCGAGAAGAGTAAACGCCGATGACCACTGAAACTTCGCGTCTGGGAGCGCTGGAGCGGCAAATCGCCGTGATCGAGCACCGCATGAACGAGTTTGAAGGTCGTCACGACACCGTGCCGACTCGCGTGACCAAGCTTGAGCAGCAATTCGAAAACATGACTGGTCAGCTCAAGGAACTGAACAGGGGACAGCAGGCGTTGACCCTGGCGGTCAACGTGATCGGCTCCAAAGTCGGGCGCTTGCTGACCATCCTGACGCTGGTTGGCGCCGTCCTGCAGATGGCGGTGCCGGCACTGTTGCGAGTGTGGTTCCCATGAGCCTGCGCGGCAGGATCATGGCCGGCGTGATCGCGCTGGCCAGCACCCCGTTGGTGATCTTCTTGGGCACCTGGGAAGGCAACGGCCAGAACACCGTTTACGCGGACAAGCTCGCCGGCGGACTGCCCACGGTGTGCAAAGGCATCACCCGGTTTACCAGCCCGTACCCGGTTGTGGTCGGCGAATACTGGTCGCCCGCCAAGTGCGCCGAGGTGGAGCAATTGGTGATCCGCAAAACGCAGCTGCAGCTGGCCGAGTGCATCACCAACCCGAACGTAAGCCAGAACACCTTCGACGCCCTCACCAGCCACGGCCACAACTTCGGCGTGACCAGCACCTGCGCCAGTCGAGCGGTCGCGCTTATCAACGCCGGACGCATTGCCGAAGGCTGCAAAGCCTTGGCATGGGCGCAGGACGGTAAGACGCCGGTATGGGCCTTTGTGACTGACGCCAACGGCCAGAAACGTTTTGTACCAGGGCTGCACAACCGCCGGCTGGCCGAGATGGGGGTCTGCCTGAAATGACCATTTCACCTTTCAAGGCCGCCCTGCTCGGGATGCTGATTGCCGCACTGGTGCCTGTGTACTGGTTTATCCGCGTGGTGGATCAACGCGACGACGCGCTGGAAGGCCTGCGAGGCCTGAACACTGAGGTGGTCGGGCTGCGCCACGCGGCACGCATCAGCGGCGAAATGCTCGCCGAGCGGGACGCGATCGACCAACGAAACACCAAGGAATTGATTGATGCACGCACTGAGAACGAACGCCTGCGCCGCGCTGTTGGCGATGGCACTGGCCGGCTGTACGTCAGCGCCACCTGTCCCGCCTCCGGATCTGTGTCCGCCACCGCCGGCACCGCCGGCACCGCCCGCGTGGCTGATGCAGGACGCGCCGAACTCGCTGCAGACGCTCGACCGGATTATTTCACCCTCCGAGATCAACTCACCCAAAGCCGACAAATGATCGTCGGACTGCAGCAATACGTCCGTGGCGTGTGCCAGCGATCGCCCGCGCACCAGGACACCACTTTTCCCAACCTCAACGAGAGAACCACCCCATGAGCCAGCAAAACACCGAAATCACCCTGGAAGTCGGCGAAAACGAATTCACCTTCAACCTGACGCCGGCGGACGTGACCAAGTATTTCAACGCGCTGACCCAAACCAACAAGGTCGCCCCGGGCAACAACCTGCTGATGAACACCGTGCTGCAGGATCAAAAAGCCGTGCTGAAACCGTTGCTGGCCAATCCGGTGATGGTGATGCAGCTCGCCGGTGCGCTGCTGGAGGAATACGCGCCCAACGTTGAGGTGATCGTAAAAAAGCGCTCGAGCACGCTGAGCGCCTGAGCGAAAACGGACTGGGCCAACTGATGGCCCTGACGAACCGCTGGCTACCTGGTGCCGAACCCACGCCCGAGGCGATGGGCACGGCCAAGTGGCTGGAGGACGAACACTGGAGACGCATGGAGTTTGCCGTGGCTAACGGCATTGCCCTTGCGCTGAACGGGTAACGATTTTGGCAGACCGTAGCGCCAGCCTGGCTTTCATTCTAAGCCTGACCGATAAGGTCACCGCGCCCCTGGGCAAGGTGAAAATGGGCTTTGCCGAGCTTTCCGATCAAAGCGAGAAGCACATTAAGACGATCGGCCTGGGCTTGGGCGGTCTGACTGCAGGCGTGGTCGCCATCCGCGAATCCATGGAACCGGCGCTGGAGGTCAACCGCGCCCTGGGCGACGTCCGCTCGCTGGGCGTGGCCGAAGACGCGCTGGCGGCGCTGAACAGCAAATCGCTGGAGTTCGCGGTGAACTACGGCGAGAACGCCAAGGACTTTGTGGCGTCCGCGTACCTCATCGAGGGCGCCATCAAGGGCCTTGCCGGCAACCAGCTGGCGACGTTTACCAACACCAGCAACCTGCTGGCCAAGGCCACCAAGACCGACGCCGAAACCATGGGCGAATACGTCGGCACGCTCTACAACCTGCAGAAGTCCCAAGCTGATGCGATGGGGAAGGGCGCGTGGGTGGAAAAACTCGGCGGCCAGACGGCGCTGGCGGTGCAGCTGTTCCGCACCAGTGGCGCAGCCATGAAAGACGCCTTCAAGGAAGCCGGTGCGATCGCCACGACGTCCGGCGTCGACCTGGCTGAACAGATGGCGGTGATCGGCACGCTGAGCAGCACCATGGAAGGCGGCGACGCCGGCGGACGCTACAAAGCGTTTTTCGAGAACATCGGCGCCGCCTCGGAAAAGCTCGGCATGAAGTTCACCGACCAGCAGGGCAAGGTGCTGCCGATGATGACCATCCTGGACAAGCTCCAGGGCAAGTTCGGCGACCTCACCAGCGCGTCAGCCGGGGCGAAGCTGATGGAGGCCTTCGGCGGCGAAGGCGCCCAAGTGATCGGCGCGCTGGCCAAGGACACCGATCGGCTGCGCAATGGCATCGAGCAGCTGGGCAAGGTACGCGGGCTGGAGAACGCCGAGCAGATGGCCCGGGCGATGGTCGATCCCTGGCAGCAATGGGCGTCCCTGGTCGAGGTCATGCGAACCGTGTTTGGCCAGGTGCTGATCCCGGTGCTGTCGCCGTTCATGACCAAGATGGTGGACATCGGCAAAACGCTGGTGCGCTGGTCGCAGCTGTTCCCGAATATCACCCGCGTGGTCGGCATCACTGCGCTGTCGATCATGGGCATCGTCGCTGCAATGTCGGCCCTGACCATGGTGGTGGGCATTGCCCGCATGACCTGGCTGGGGATGCTGACCGTCTGGAAAGTCTTCCAACTGATGGGGCTGCGCACCGTCGCGGTGTTCATCCTGCAGAAGCTGGCCATCCTGGCTTACGTCGCAGTGATCTACACGCTGAGCGCCGGCCTGGCGCTGATTCGCGGCGCCATGATGCTGTGGCAGGGCGCGATCTGGTTGGTCAACGCGGCGCTGATGGCCAACCCGGTGGTGTGGATCGTGGTCGGGATCGTTGCCCTGGTCGCCGCGATCGCTGCAGCCGTCTACTACTGGGACGAATGGACGACGGCCCTGATGAATACCGCCGCGTTTCAAGCCGTTGCCGAGACGTTCCAGAAGCTGTCCGACTGGTTCAACTCCATGGGCGGCTGGTCGGGCATGGCCAAGGCCGCGTGGGACAGCATCGTCGGCATTTTCACCAAGGCCGTTAACGGCGTGATCGAGCTGCTGAACAGCATCCCGGGCGTGAACATCGAAGCGCGCTTCGGCGGTATGCCCGAGGTGTTAGGCGTCGACGCCGCTGCCAGTGCCTCCGACACCGCCAACGCTGCGCAGAAAGCCCAACAGACCATCAACGCGGCAATCCCCAGCCTGTCGCCGGCGCGTCCGTCTGCAGTGCCGCCGGGTGGCCTGCTGACCAGCATCCAGAACAACAACAGCAGCCAGAACAAGGGAACTCATGTGGAGAACGTGACCATCAACACCGGTAAGCCGATGACCCCGCTGGAGATGGAAAACATGGTCGCCATGGCGGTGGGCGGATGAGCGAATACGTGGATCTGCTGATCGTTGGCAACGACCTGGCACTGGATCCGTCGCACCAGCCGCTGCTGGTCGATGACCGCGCCTGCATTGCCCAGGACATCGCCCACATGATCCGCGACAGCGGGCTGCTGGTGACGCTGGTGGCCGAGCGCGATCGCCTGCGCCAACGCGACTGCATTCAGCAGATGGAGCTGCTGGTGGAGGACGACGTGCGACTGGTGCCGGGGACGGCCCGCATCACGGAGCAGGCGCCGGGCGTGTACCTGGTCACTGCGAAAACCATCAAATTCGGATCGATTGAGGTCAGCCTGTGAGCGTCGATTTTAAAAAGGTGATCGCCGATGCCGGCATCCCGACCACCGAGGCGGGATTGAAGGCCGCGTGGGAAAAAGAGGTCGAGGCCCAGGGCGCCAAGGTGGCCAACACCAGCAGCTATTCGCCGTTCTGGCGGGTGATGACTGCGCTGGTGACCAAGCCGGTTCTGTGGCTGCTGGATTTCCTGTGCCTGACCGTGCTGCCCAACTTCTTTGTAAAAACAGCGGTCGACGCCTGGCTGGATACGCTGGCCTGGGCGGTCAACGTCGAGCGTAAAGGCGCGACCAAGGCCCAGGGGAAACTGCTGTTCACCCGGGCCGTTCCGGACGGTGTGCTGCAGCTGGAAAAGGGCATAGTGGTGCAGTCTGCCGCGATCAACGGCAATGTTTACCAACTGGTCACCACGGCGCCGGCGACGTTCCAGCAGGGCCAGCTCCAGCTGGATGTTCCGGTCGAGGCGATCGAGGCCGGCAGCGGTTTTAACCTGGCCCCGGGTTACTACGCGATCCTGCCGGTGCCGATCCCTGGCATTGTCCAGGTGGTGAACAAAGACGGTTGGCTGGCTTCACCAGGTGCAGATCCGGAACCCAACGACCAGTTGCGCCTGCGCGTGCGTAACCAGTTCTCGGCGGTTAACCAGTGGCACACCGACGCGGTGTATCGCGCCATGATTTCCGCCTTCCCGGGCGTGCGTCCGGATGGCGTGTACTTCGAACATGGCGCACCCCGTGGGCCGGGCAGCGCCAATGCCTACATTCTGTTTGATGCCGGCGTGCCGGCGGCGACATACCTGGAGCAAATCAACGCGCACATTCGCGACCAGGGCAATCACGGCCATGGTGACGATCTGCTGGCGATGGTCATGCCTGAAGTCCCGGCGACCGTGACGCTGTGGCTGTGGCCCAAGCCAAACTTGAGCGCCGAGCGAATCAGCGCCCTGGTGAAAGAGGTCGAGCTGTTCGTGCGGGCGGCGTTTCGCGAAAGCACCGCGACCGACTACCAGCCGACGCTGACTTATCCCCAGTCGCGATTCAGTTATAGCCGCCTGAGTGAAGAACTCCACCAGCAGTTCGCCGATATCGCTTCCCTGCGCTTTCTACCCGGCCAGGACATCATCAGCGGTCTGAACATTCCGCGCCTGGGCCAGTTGAAGGTGACGGCGCAATGACCAAGCTGAAATTACCTTTCTGGCTGGGTGGCACTGAGCTGGCCAAGTTATTGGCCGCTGCACAGTCCTGGTGGGAAACCGTCTCCGGGTGGCTGCGCTGGCCCTATTCGCAGATCGATCCCGATACGTGCCACCTGAGCATCCTTGAGCTTTGGGCCTGGCAGCGTGACGTGACGCGCTTCGCCGGTGAACCGGAAAGCCTGTTCCGGCTGCGTGTGAAATACGCCTTCGTGAACTCGGTCGACGCCGGCAGCACCGCCGGCATGAAACGCATTTTCGAGCGCCTGGGCGTCGGCTATGTGGAGATCGAGGAACGTCAGCCCGACCGGGATTGGGACGTCGTGTTGCTGAAATTCAGCAACGCCCAGCTGTCGCTGAATCCCGAGCTGCTGCGTGTGCTGATCCAGCAATACGGTCGGACGTGCCGGCGTTATGACTTTGTGACCATCACCCCTGTGGGCCTGCAAGTGGGCCTGATCGACTTCAACGACGACCAGCAAACGCTGGTCGCCAGCCTGTAGGAGCGCAAAGTGAGCGCCATTATTACGTTGGCCGGCGAAGGCCAAATCGCCCTGAAACAAAGCCAGAAAAAGCCCCTGGTTATCACGAAATTCATTTTCGCCAACGTGCCCGGGCTGGCCACCGAAGCGCCGGTAGATCGTGCTGCCGGCAAGCCGTCGGCGGGCCAGATCGTGCACACCTACGAGATTCCCGAGGGCAATAGCGGTTTTGTGAACCCCAACCAGATCGTCTACAGCGCGCAGCTGGGTTCAGACGTCGGCGATTGGGACTTCAACTGGGTCGGCCTTGAGGACGCTGACGGTTTGCTGTTCGCCGTGTCCTACGTGCCGCTGCAGCAGAAGCGCAGAAACATCCCACCGCTGCAGATCGGCAACAACGTCACCCGCAACTTTCTGGTGGCGTTCGACGGTGCCCAGGCGCTGACTGGCGTAAAGATCGATGCCAGCACCTGGCAACATGACTTCACTGTGCGCCTGGCGGGCATTGATGAGCGTCAGCGGCAAATCAATGGTGACGTCTATGGCCGGGCGTGTTTCTTTGGTGCCGGATTCAAAATTGATTGGGTTGATGATTCGTTTCAGATGCAGCCAGGCGGCGCCTATGTCGCGGGGATTCGTGTTGTGCGGTCGACCCCATTGAAGATCGAGCCGCCGAGCTACCCCACAGTCGCCTGGCTTGATGTCGCCCTGAAGCGAGAACTCAACGACGTTGTGGCCAGCTACACCATCGTGTTCGGAGCCGATCGTACCGATTACACCGACAGCGCCGGCGTTGGCCACTACTGCGTTCCCCTCGCCGAGATACCCAATGCTTCCATTGCACTGGACAGGCGCGTGGCCGAGCCAATCGACGCTTCGCTGATTACCTACCTTGCGGCCAGGAACGGCGACTACCCGCGCCTGCGCGCCCGAGGCACAAAGAAAGAAGATGTCGGACTGAGCAACGTCCCCAACGCAATCAGCGACGACCCGACCACCAACAGCAGCCAAATCATTGCCTCGACCGCCGCGCTGAACAAGCTGCAGCAACAAGTCGGCGACTCGATGACCGGGATGGTCGCCGCGTTCGATATGACCAGCGCGCCACCGGGTTGGCTGAAGTGCAACGGCGCCGCTATTTCCCGAACGACCTACGCGAAGCTGTTCGCAGTGATCGGCACCCGCTACGGCGCCGGCGACGGCGTCAACACCTTCAACGTGCGCGATATGCGCGGCAAGTTCATTCGCGCCTGGAGCGACGGTGGCGTTGTGGACGCTGGCCGGGCGTTGGGCAGTGAACAGGCCAACCAGAACCGCTCGCACACTCACGCGGCGTCCACTGCCGGAGCCGGTGCACACGGTCACGGCGGACATATCGATGCCGCCGGTTGGCACGGGCACTCGGCCTGGACGGCAGGCGCTGGTGAAGGAAACACCCAAATTCTGATGGGCAACCAAGGCGTCAACGTTGGCGGCAACGTCGCGGGGTCGGTGATGGGCTCCAGCTCCGGCGGCGCGTTCTGGCGGGAGTTCGGCAGCGCCCACGCTGCCCACACCCACGCCGTCGGCATCAATGGTGACGGTGTCCACACCCACGGCCTGAACATCTATGCCGCCGGTGACCATGTCCACGGTGTCACGGTCGCTGCAGACGGGGGCAATGAGTCCCGTCCGGACAACGTTGCATTTCTCGTCTGCATCAAATACTGAGCGCCCTTATGAACCGAAAAATCGTCTATCAAACCAATTCCTTTGGCCGCTATGTCGGCACGACCGAGGCAGAGGCGTGCCAACTGGAACCCGACGTTTTCCTGATCCCGGCGGGCTGCGTGGAAATCCCGCCGCCGGAAGAACCTGAACACAAGGCTGCATGCTGGATTGATGGAAAGTGGCAACTGCTGGACTTTTTCCAAGGTGTGACCGCGTACAACATCAAAACCGGAGAGCCGCTGACGCTGGACGGCTTCGCGCCGATGCCGAGCGGTTACACACTCAAGCAGCCAAAGCCGCTTCAAGTCTGGAAAAATGACCATTGGGTCGACGACACCGCTGCGATTCTGGCTTCGCTAAATGAGCAGAAAAAGCAGGAAATCAACCAGGCGTGCGCCCTGTACACCGAATCGGGCTTCGTTTCTCAAGCCCTGGGCTGGCCGTTTCATTACGACAGTGCGCTGGTCGATCAAATCAATCTGACCGGTTCCATTCTCTCGGGCCTGGCCGCCGATATCGCCTGTACCGACATGGAGCAGCACAAAGCTTTCAGAACCCACACCGCAGAACAATTGCGCGATGTTGGCCAAGACCTTTTCCGTTTCAAACAGGCGGCGCAATTGCATGCCGAAAATCTGCGCCAAGCGCTGGCCAAGGCGTTCAACGAGCAAGACAGCAAAGCGATGAACGCCATCAAATGGACGCCGCCAGCATGACCTGGTCACCGGTGACGATGCGCTGGCCGGAACAGGCCACGCAATGGATGGGCGGTCTGTCTGCCGCCAAGGATCTGGCCACCGGCGAGCTGGCCAGTACCGCCCAGCGTCTGGCGGGCCTGGAAGGTTTGGCCAGCACCAACCCGGGGCCGGTCGGTGATGCCGCGAAAGGCGCTATTGAAGCCGGACGTGCCGCGCTGGCCGAACAGTTGGGCCAGGTGCCGTCGTGCCTGGTGGTGACGCCATTTCAGAGCGGCATCGGCCAGGGCAAGGGCTACCAGCGTTTCCTGTCGGCGCCGAACGTGCTGGAACACCTGGCCAATAAACTGGAGGACGCCACCGACTTGGGCCGTCCGGTCGGGCCGCAATATGCCCTGTCGATTCTGTTTCTGGGGACACGTCTGGAACAGTTGGCCAGAGGCCTGTCGCGGTTCAACGCGTTGTTGCCGATCGGCGACCTGGTGCGCACCGAGCGGCGCGCCCAGCACCTGATGAAACTTGAGACTGAAAAGTGGGAGATCCCCGGCGCCGGCGCGTTGCCGCGCTGGCAAGGACTGCCCCTGGAGCGCTGCACGGTGGTCAAAGCTGCCAAGCAATCGATGGCCGGCCAATTGGCTGTGCTGGAGGGCTACGCCGCCGACAGTTCGCCGTTGGGCGATCTGGCGGCGCTGGCCGCTCGCAAGGCGGCACAGCAACAGGGCAGGGATCAACAACTGGCCGGCCTAAAAAAACTCCTGGCTGAGGGTAACCCCGACGTCAGCATACGGGCGCGCCTGATTGGCCCGGGTAATTCCAGCGAGCTGCGCCAGGAGCTGCTGAGCGGCGATGCCCCTGGGCATGAGTGGGTGCAATGCGCCGGCCTGCTGCTGGTGGGTACGCAAGAGGGGTTGAGTTTTGTACGGGAGCTGGTGGGCCTATGACGCTGTTGCTCGATGGGCAAAAAGTCCAGGGGAAGAACCTCAAGGTCACAGGCAATCTACGCATCGAAAGCGGCGACATGTCGGGGCAGACCAGCAACACCGACAAGGCGCACAAGGGCTTCAAGCCCAAAACGTTGGCCGTTTCGCTGATGATCCCCTTCGTTGATCGGGTGCAACTGACTGACTTGATGCGTCTGGCCGAAGCCACGGCGAGCGGCGGTGAGCTGCATCTGTATCGCGTCGTGAACGACACCGCCGAGGCGTTCGGCGTGCGCCAGGTGGAGTTTTCCGAAGGCGTCAGCGCCCGCGAGGCCGACAACCTGAAAGCCTGGCTGGTGCAATTCACGCTGAGCGAGCGCGAATCGAACCCGGAAAAGGTCGAGGGTCGACGTGCCGGCAACAAGGTCGATGCCCAAGGCGCCCCGGGCAACTCGGTCGGTGAAGGTGGTAGCAGCTCAGGTTCGAGCGACAACCCCGAACTGAGTGGCTTTGAAAAGGTGCTGGGTCGAGTCGACAAGTGGCTGGGCGGGAGTGAGCAGACGTGAAACTGCACAAAGTTCTGGCCATCAATGGCGCGCCTGTTCCCCTGGTCAAAGAAGACGTTCGGCTGGACGCCACCAGTCCAGGGCGGGCGAATTTCACCGTGCAGTCTGCCGAGCCGCTGAAAGGGTTGGTAACGCTGGACATCGGCTACAACGACCGCACGCTGCAGCGCCACTTCATCGGCTACGTCGAGCGCTGCACCGCCGCCAATGCCAAGGAGCAGGTGCTGTTCTGCCGTGAGCTGGCTGCAGTGCTGGCCAACCCGCTGCCGCTGAACCTGCGTCACGTCGATCTGCGCGCCGTGCTGGCTGCCATCAGCGAGCAGACAGGCCTGCGCTTTCGCGTACCCGATCGGCCTTACGCCGGCGTGAAGGCACCGTACTTCTACAGCCTTGCTGCCGGATACCAGGCCATGGACAGCCTGGCCCGAGTGTTCAGTATTCCCGACTTCACCTGGCACCAGTTGGGCAACGGCGAAGTGTTCGCCGGCAGCTGGGCCGACAGTTTTTTCGGCGCCCGGGCGGCGCTGCAGATCCCCACGGAGCTGTTCGACGGCTACCAGGGCAACCAGAGCGCAATGGTCGCGGCCCTTCCTGGCCTGCGACCGGGTGCAACGATCAACTCCGGCGAACGTGTCACCAGTGTGGCACTCGCCAATGACCAGATGGCCATCCGATGGAAGACGCAATCCGCCGCGCTGTAGAGCGCCAATTTCCCGAACTCACCGGCGGTTATCACCTGCCGCGCTTTGGCCGGGTCACTGCCGTGGCCGACGCCCCGGCGGATGCCGGGATCTGCGACGACTTCCGTCCGCGCTACGCGATCGACATTGAAGTCCTGGGCGCCGACGACGAGCCAGATCCGGCGATGCCGCCGCTCACTGGTGTACCGTTGCCACTGCCCACAGGCGGCGAGGGCATGGGCTTTTACGCTTTTCCGGAGGAGGGCACGCGGGTTGTGGTGTGTTTCGCCTATGGTCTGCCGAACAAGCCCTACATTCAATCGATCTTGCCCCACGGTCTGAGCATGCCTAAGGTGCCGAAAGGCGACCAGGTTTGGCAGCACAGCGGCACGGCACAGCAGCGCGTCGACGCGGACGGCAACTGGCTACGCCAAACCGATGGCAAGATTCGGGATCAAGCGATCGAGCGTGAGGTTGAAGCCCTGGACAACCGCGAGCAGTTCCAGAGCCACACGCGGGCCGTCGATGACCATTCGACCGAGACGGTGGGTGGTGTGAAAAAGATCGAGGCGCTGGGCGCACTCAAGCTGTTGTCCGGCGGATCTGCAAGCTTGGCGGCGGTGGACGATTTGCACCAAGCCACTGGGCGGGATCTGAACTTAGTCGTGGGTCAGAAGCACAGTTCCACGGTTGGTGGCGATATGCAGGAAAGAATTGAAGGGATGCGGCGAAGCTTTGCGGCGGTGAGTCAGCGGATGCAGGCGCCAAAAAATTGGGTCGGGTCTAATGACGTGAATTTGTTCAAGATGGTATGCGATACGCTAGACCTTTTGCATGAAATGAACAAACAGCTGGCCGGACATACACACGGCCCTACGCCCGCTCCCAATAATTCCGCCGAATTCCAAGGCGGTGCAGCACATGCGCTGCAACTCGCCTCTCAACTTAAAATAATCACACTGTGAGCATCATCCAAAGAATCATGCTTTTATGTACTCATATTTGAATACGGGAACGCTTTCATCTATGGGTTTTATCTTGTTCTCTGCTCGGAGTCGCTGAAGCGCTTTTTTAACTTTCTGCATATCATCTTCGCCACTCAGGTGTCTGACCAATTTGTTCGTCAGCACTGCGTCAGGGGTTTCGATTAAGTATGCTTCGATGATATCCACAACCGAGGCAATTTTCTGATGCTTAATAGTTACAATAAATGAGTTTTCGGATTCTTCAAAACTCGGTGCGACGAGTCCTACTTTTTTTAGCTCGTTTCTCGCTGTGTCAAGACCCTCACCAATATCGTGATTTACTGGGTTTGGTAAGTTGTGCAACATTCGTACAATATTTGGGTTTCTCGAAAATCGATCATCGTATATGTTGTCGGTGGTCATATAGCCTGGCAGGCGTCCGGGACTCCTAATTTCTACTCTATTGTCAAATATCCGTACATGGATGTCGTCATTTAAGCTGTAATCTCGGTGTATGACGGCGTTAACAAGAATTTCTTTGAGTGCTTCAGCTGGGTACTGAAGCTTTATTATTTTTTTTCCATCGTTATAGGACGCGCCATCAATATATTTTGCTACTTGTGCAATGGCTTGGCTGATTACTTGTTCGGCCGTTCCGTTGATCGTTACAGGCATCTCTTCGAGCTGCTCTCTCTTGTATTCCTTTTCGGTTGTGCGGAGCCTGTATACCTTTATCGCACAGCGAGTTTGTAGCGTAGCCTGCGGTTCCTCATCAAACAGCAATACACATCCCACGTTAGGTATCCGCTCATCATTTTTCTTAGTCAATAATCGCTGTTTTCTTAGAAAAATTTTCGGATCAAGGTTGGAGCTGACGCGCTGCATATAATCCTTCAGATGGGGGCTTTCTATGACTTCCTCTATGTCTAGATCATCAACGGTTTTTCGTTCATATAGTTCAGCGCCTTTTGAGTACCCGAGCTGAGTGATACGCTCGCCTTTAATCTTTCTTTTTTGGGCGTTTACTCTGATATAGCAATCGCCGCTTGCGGTATAATGAACCTTCGGGCTCTTTGGAATGCCTAGATGTAATAAGAGGCCTCTATCGCCAGAATCTAAGAACTCTACGGTTAAATTTTCTACAGCAGGTTCGGTTTGTTCAAGCAGCGTGGAAATTACAGCGTTAGCGTCTTCCTGTTCTCTAAAGCCAACAATCCTTTCTCCTTCCACAGCCTTATCTTCAATTCCGACATATAGGTCACCGCCATCCGAGTTTGCGAAGGCAACAAATGACTCTTGAAGCTTTGCTGGGCTTATGCGAGCACTTTTAACGTCATTAAAGTGGTCTTCGTTTAAGTCCAGCAGTTTTTGTAATACTTCTGGTGTGGTTGCGATAACTTCCATTTTTATCCCTGGCTCACTCGGATTGAGAGGATCAGTAAGCCAGTGTTATCACACCTATTTCAAGTGATTTCGTTGTGTCGAACCGGAGATCTACCCTTCCCGACACCACCAGGATTGGGCGTAGGCACAATCATCAATGTATTCGATTCCGCTCAGAACGAAACCGGTTACAGCCATACCTGCAAGTGTGGCATCAAGCAGTGGGGGAATCGGGTCGGGATCAAGCGGCATTCCCACTTCAAGGCGTGCAACATTAGCGGCGCGCCCCAGTTCATGGCACATGGTTGCGTTCACCATGACATTGCCTCGGATCGCCGGATAGCGGCGCCTTTCCTTTGAAGTGAGCGGTACGCCACGTAACCGCATTGGAGTGACGAGTAAGTGCATTCGGCGGCCTTCTAAGCTTCAGTCTTGATGTCGTGCAATGTTTCCACTGCGAAGGCCAGGGCGGCGTCTGCCAGTTCCAGAAAGTCGCATAGGACACTCGAATCAATGATTTGCGCACGGTGTAGGTGGTGGGCCTCAGACAGGAGCGCTTTGTGATGTGCACCTGGCTTTGCCAGTAATGCTTCCCTGTCTCGCAAGAGCATTTGCCACCTACCCAAGGCAGCATGATTAACAGGGATATCACTCACAAAAATTCGGTTCATTTGGCACCCAAGTGTCGCAAGATACTGTACATAAAAACAGTATAACGGGCGGATCTACGTCGGCGCATGGTTCTGCGACTGGTGGTCAGTACCTCACTCGTGTCAAAGCCCAACGTGCGCCAAGAAGCCCTGGCGAGAAAGCTTTCGGCATCAAGAAAAAATCTGCTGATAAATCACTTATCCCCCTCCCGCCGGCGGGCTTTGCGTCCCTTTTTTGTGCAAAGATCAGAGCGCTGCAATTGCCTATTCAATCCAGGCCCACTGTGGGGGCTGTGTGAATAGGAACGATTGCACGCAGTGCAAGGTTTTGCAAAAAAGTGTAGGAGTTTTGCATAGCGCGACGGGGCGGGGGCGAGTTGGTAAGGGGAGGGGGAGGCCCGGTCTGCAGAGGTTTCAGTCTGCAAAACCTACTGAACGGGTTTTTTACGTTTTCAGAGGTGTTGGCATTAGTCGCGAATCCTACACCGTCCAGTCCGCTTGCAAAACGGCTGTAAGCTCCAGCCTGCTTGGCTTTCCGGTGTTTGCCGGGATTACACAGCGTTACCAAAAATTCCCGGCGATCGGTGCCAATTTGGAAGATAAGAAAAAATGTCGACAACGGACGTTGTCGTTGCCCATGTTTCAAACATGGGCCAATGCATTTTTATTTTAAGTTTCGCACACGAAGCAGCGGTTTCGAACCGGTGTTGTTTTGGATGAAAGTTTCAATGGTTTTTATTTCGTCATCTATATTTCCGATTTCGTCATCATAGATGTCGGCAGAAATCGTATTTTGTTGGAAAAGTTGAATTATTTGTGTTTTTTGATTGTTTAGAGATGTTAAATTGATTGCGGCCATTTTTAAAATTGCAAGTGTGGTTTTGCGATATTCCACCTGGGTGGGGTCGTTTAATTGTAAAAGATCTTCGGTATACTCGCCAAATTTAGTGCGGGTCGCCATAGTGCCTTTGGTCGATTCAAATCTCAGGTGCTGGCTCATAATGTAGTCGCACGGATTCACAATGTAAGGCCCCTTGCTTTCATCTTTCGGCCAGTCATTGTTTTTACGAGAGTTACAACTACCACAGCAGTAATAAAGGTTTTGATAGTTGCACTCTAAGCTGGCAAATTTTGGTATGCCTTTAGGGCGATAATGATCAACGCCAAAATTCAAATTTGGTGCGCTGCTATCAGGCTGTCGACAATAAACACAAGTTCTTGAAAATTCGTGCTGTAGATAACGCTTGTAGGTTTGATAACGCTTGAATAGTCTTGGAGCCAAAGATCTAGTGTGCTTCGACTTCGGATACTGGAAGACTGTAAAGTTCAAGTTGGCAGTCCCAATCTTTTTGCACGGTCAAGTATAGACTGCTCCACTGATTTTATAGAATCGATTGACGCCTCTAGGTGGCTTATCTGTTCAATGGAAACTCTTGGAGCACGCTCAATTAATCTAGAATTGAGGATTTCAAGGCGTGCAATCATCTCCGCTGAGATGGAATCATTTGCGTATTTTATTGCAAGAAGTTTTATACGGTCTTCAGCGATTTTGCTAATTTCCAGGTCTCGTCCTTGAAGCTGTCGTTCATTAACGAGCGGTCGAATCGGTCGAGCGTCTGCGCTCTTAGGAAGGAGAGATGTGGAGTCATTCTGCGGATAGGCTTTTGGAACCTTTTCTGTGCCGTCGATATCCGCGCCGGAAAAGTTTAAACCTGTATACCGGTTTGTTAAAAATTGTGTGGCACCAAAGCCGAAATTTTCTTTGGGAGGGTTACGCCCCAAAGCGGCTTGTGATGCATAAAATATCGATGGTGCTGGCGCTGGAGTAACATCTACGTAATAGTCCATGATTAAATCATCCTTTCCGAGTCTTGTTATCTGTAGATAAAGCGCTTCTAGCTCTATCAGTGATAGACCAGTCGAACAGATCAAATGCTTGGCGATGCATGATATCAAGAGCAGCAGCAGTATCAGTTAGTAATACCTCTGATCGATACGTATCAATATCTATCAAGTAGTCAGGCTTAGGCGGCGCCCCGTTGGAGCGATTAAGCTGGATTCCATGTTGGAATAAACATCCACCGTCTTCAGCCACTAACTGCATTCTTCCGCCAAAGTCGCTTATCCCTGCGAAGAGCTCGGAGGTGATAGAAGCTGTTAGGCTAGGATTTATCCAGTTGATAATGTCTTCTTCTTCACTTTTTAGTACGTTGATATACCGAAGGCCAATTCGGGTGAAGAAATCTGAGTCAATGACTTTTTCAGCAGCTTCCAGAACTTGAAGAACACGCTCGCGCAGGTTGTCGAAACCCGAGTAAGAAGTGGTTTCAATCGATAGAGCATTCTCTTTTAATGATATGCTCCAGCCGCCTTTCGTAGATCGCAATATGTGTATATTGCTAGAGCCAGTATTTGTGGAGCCAATGCCAAGAGTGAACTCATTGTTTAGCTCTAGCAATGGATAATCTTTACGCAGCGCTTTAACGAATGATGCTGGCGGACGTTGTTCGCCTAGTTCCATAAGGGTCGGAAAACGTAGCTCGCAAACAGCCTGTTTCAAGAAATTACGCTTATAGCGATTTTCATTTTCAGACCGAGTACGTACTAATTCGTCAGCTTTCCAACTTGCGCTCATGATGGACTCATCGCTAGGTACAAAAGGCGGCCATAATGGCATGGATTCACAGTAGTGTCAGTACTGCATAGATTTTCGCTCACACCCGTCATCGAAAATCAAGCCCGTTTTGGGAGTATAGACGCCCGTGCCCATAAGGGACGGCAGGCCGTAGGTGTCAAGACGAGACTAACTCCGTCGTAAGCATGGCCAGTTGGACTGCTGGCGCTAGCAGCAATGCTGAATTGGATCTGGTGTGTGGTCATCAATCCTTCTCCTTCGCTATCAGCTGAGCCAAGCCTTGTCTGATAAAGCCAGCGTTTTCACCTATTCGCTCCAAGGCACCACGGGCGTTTTCCCCAATGGCTTCGTTTCCCTGCTGCTCTACCAAAATCACCAACTCCATCAACGCTGCTTCTAAGGCAAGCTGATTTTCGTAGATTTTTTCAAGAACGATAGAAAGGGAGTACTCACTGGGCATGCTTTCGACTCCATTCGAGAAACAGGAAGCATAGCAGGGCATCTGAGTATTGATTTCAGTTCGAGGCTGGGAAAAAGGTAATTTTGGTAAGCCGGTGCGAAAAATTGGCTGCAGCCCTTACAGACCGTGGCTTTGAGGTATTACCTTTGAAGGTAATATTTGGTAAGGCTGGAGGTAATATTTCACCAAGTGCCTGATTTTAAAGGGTTTCGTAGGGAGGTGAAATTACTACGACTAAGGGTAATTTTCTAACCTCTCTATTACCCTATTATTACCTTTGCCAAATGCATCTAAGATGCTGATTTTATTGGTTTTTTATCAATATGAAAAAGAAAATTACCAAAATTACCTTTTTCCCAGGGGTCAACCTGAAAACGGAGTGAAGCACAGACGGGGCGATTCGCTGGCCTTTCGTGTGCGCGGTTTAACACTCACGAAACACGCCTGAGCCGACGATAGACAGTGTCAGGATTGGAGCCGAGAACCGCTGCTTAAAATTTGCTAACGCAGTCGGCAGAGGGGATCGGACAAGGAGGGAGAAGAACAGAGCTGGTACGCAATTGGTACGCGGGGTGGTGGCGAGGCGTTTGGGCCTTTATTTACGGCGGGTAAAAGAAGGGTCAGTTCGATCCATCATAGGTCTGACTGTGGTGCTGCAGTAGGTGCGGTTATTCGCTTATGAAAAGTTCTTGCGCATGTTTTTTAAACATAAAAATTCACTCGTTTAAATGATCCATTCTTTCGTCATCCAATCCCTACACAACCTTGCGCCACCCCCTACATCTAAGACAGAATCCGCCGGCTTGTGCGTCTAGGGCGCGGGTTTTATCGTTCCTGGGTCACTGAAAACCAGTGATCGGGTTTGGTAGCCCGCTTCGTTCTAGACTCATGGCGTCTCCATGTGCAGTCCTTTTCAAGGCTCGGATTTCATGGTGGTCATGCGTGGGGCCCATTCGTGGGCGCCGGGTTCTAGTGCGACCGGTCTACCAACCCGCGTATGGCCGCCACCCTACGTTTGGTAGCGAAGGGTGATGGTTCCTTTTGGTAATCGCGCTAGAGGATTCATCCATGATCAAACCAACCCCAAACCCACCAGTAACCGATCCAGTCTCCCCCTACAAATTCCCCGATTCCCGAACCCTGAACGAAGCCGCCGAACGCGCCCTCGACCATTACCTCACCCCGCAACAACGCATCATGGGCAGTCACACCCAACACGACCCCATGTTCCTGGCCAACCCCGCCTACACCAGCGAATCCCTGTTGGCCAACGCCAGCGAGTCCCTCGATTCCGCCAGTGAAATGCTCAGCAACTTCGCCGCGATCCTGGAACCCGCTCACCGCAAAACGGCGCTGGGCATCGCGCAAGTGGTGATGGTGGCGGGGCTGGCGGTGAGTCAGGCGCTGGATCACGTCGAGCCGAAGTCGTAAGTGCAAATACCTTCCGTGGCGAATGCCGCCACGGGAGGGCAGTGTTTCTTCAGAATTCCCCGACATGGACGACAACTTACGCATTCCATTCCGCGTTTTGAGTTGTCCATGAAAAAACTAGTTGTCGTGATGTTTGCCGTCCTGTTTCTCGCAGGTTGTGCCAATCAGAAGTTCAAACCCGAATACCGCACCCAGATCCACACGGTGAAAGTCCTTCCGGTGACCTGGAGCTTCAAGGAAATGACCTACATGGGCCGCGAGCAGGCCTGGGGCGCGGCAATCGGAGCCGGTGTCGGCGCGGGTGTCGGGATGGCGTCCCATGCCGGGAAACTGGGGACGGCGGCGCTCAGCGGGGCCGGGTTTGCGGCGGGGTTGAAGGCCGGGGATCTGGCGTCGATGTCTACGGTCGAGGCGATTCAGTACAACATGACGAGTGCTGATATCGACCTGGGCAAACTGGTCAAGAAGGGGTTCGAGGATCAACTGGCGGCCAGCGGTCGTTTCAAGATCGTCGCCGATAATGAGCCGGCCGATGCGCAGATCGAGTTGACGGTGGTCACCTGGGGCTTTGCGCTGACGCAAGGTTTCAGCAGTGTGGTGTATCCGACGATTGCCGTGAACGGTGCCCTGAAGCGTGGCGATGAGTTGATCTGGCAGCGCAAGGAGCCCATCACTCCGTTCAACGGCGCCAACACCTACGGTTACGAGCCGCTGCGTTATCGCACCGAGCCGGAGCTGGTCCGTGAGGCGTTGACCGGTGTTTCGCAGATTGTCGGCACTTATCTGGTCAAGGATCTGAACGAGTAATCACCGCTCTGCCTGAACCCGCGCTGTCGATGGCGAAAGTTTCATGTTGTCGGCGCGCGGGGGCGCCTAGGATGCAGCGATAAGATCGTTTCATCCAAGGGGAGCCGTGCCATGAGTGCCAATGTCGTCAAAGTGCTGTTGATCGCTGCAGCTGTCTCGGTATTGAGTGCCTGTTCGGGCTCCGGTGGGTTGACCACCACCAGTTGTTTTTCTTCGGATTGCCAGTCGCCGGAAGGCCGCGCCAGCGCCAATACACTGAAGTTCGGCGGCACCGGTATTGGTGCCAGCCTCAACCAGTACAGCTCCGGCATGTTGCATGACGATTGAATAGAAAAGGGCGCCCATCGCGGGCGCCCTTTTTCGTATGGCCTAGATCGCGCCGATGCGCTCGACAACTTTCTGCAATGCCGGTCGCTTGGCCAGCCACTCATCCCTGGTAATTCCCAGCAGCACCACATCAATACGTTCGCCGTCCTTGAGGATGTTCTGTCGTCTGACGCCCTCCAGCTCAAACCCGAACTTCTGATGCATTTTCACTACGGCCGGATTGCTCGCCAGCACTTCGCAATTGAGCTTTTCCAGCCCCGCTTCGGCAAATGCGTAATCCAGCATCCAGAACTCGACCACGCTGCCCAGGCCTTTGCCTTGCAGTTGAACGTCGAGGTAAAACGCCCAATCAGCCGTCTTCTGTACGGTGTTGATGGCATTGAGTGAAACAACGCCAACCGCGCGCTCTTCCTTGAGCACGACAAACACTTGCTGGCGCGAATTGCCTTTGAGGGACGTCAGCCAGTTTGCATGTTCCTGGTCGCTGATTTCATGGGAGGTGTACATGTACTTGCGCACGTCTTCCTGGTTTCGAAGGGTGCGGACGTGGGCCTGGATGGCGGGGTTGGCTTCGGTGAGGGGGACGAACTGCATGGTGCTTTCCTTGTCTCGCGGGCGCCTGAGCTGAGCCCGCGGGGTCTATCGTTGATGTTTCAGGTTGTGTTCCCGGGCAGGCGCGCGGGAGAGGGGGGATTTGGGGGTATCGTTTTTTCCAGAGCAATCGCGAAATAAACACCAAATGTTTCAAGGGTTTATTGAACTGTGTCAGTGTTTTGCTCATAAAAAAGGGCGCCTATGGAGGCGCCCTTGTGCGTTTTACGTGGTTCGTCCTGAAAGACTCACTGCGGCCCTGCCAGCCACTCACCAATAACTTTCTGATATTTCCCGGTGACCTTGCTCAGGTGCAGCCACTGATCGACATACAGCTTCCAGCTCACGTCATCACGGGGCAGCAGGTAAGCCTTTTCCCCGTACTGCATGAACTGCTCCGGGTTGACCGCGCACAAACCGGGTTTCTGTTTCTGCTGATACCGCGCCTCGGAAGCGTCGGTGATCATCACGTCGGCCTTGTTGTTGAGCAGCTGCTGGAAGATCGTCACGTTGTCATGCAAGGCCAGTTGCGCCTTGGGCAGGAAGGCGTGGACGAAGGCTTCGTTGGTGCCGCCGGCGGGTTCGACCAGGCGCACGTTCGGCTGGTTGATCTGCTCGATGGTCTGGTACTTGGACTGGTCGGCGCAACGCACCAGCGGGATCTTGCCGTCGACGTCGAGGGTGTTGCTGAAGTAGGCCTTTTTCTGTCGCTCCAGCGTCACCGAAATCCCGCCCATGCCGATGTCGCATTTGCCAGCCTGCATGTCCGGCATCAGGGTTTTCCAGGTGGTCTGCACCCACTCGATCTTGACCCCGAGACTGTCGGCCAGCGATTGCGCCATGGCGATGTCGATGCCTTCGAAACCGCCGTCTTCGCGTTTGAAGGTGTAGGGCTTGTAGTCGCCGGTGGTGCAGACGCGCAACTGGCCTTGTTGCTGGATGGTGTCCAGGTGTGAGGCTGGTTCTTGTGCCTGAGCGGTGCCGGCCAGCGCCAGCAAACCGCAGAAGATCATCGTGTTTTTTCGATTTGTCATTGTGATCGGGCTTGTGCAGTGGGAGTGCGGGCCAGTGTAGTGAAAGGGTTTGCCGGGTGTCATCCCGCGTCCGGCCCCAGCGTTCCCAGCCACGCCACCAGTGCCACGATCAACAGCGCCATCCCGAGCTCCACGGCAACACTGCGTCGTAGCGCATTGGCTGCCACTTGATGCTGGCCGTCTCGCAACGATTGTTCCAGCAACGGCCCGAGGTGAAAGCGGTTCAACGCCGCTAAAACCAGCATGCCGGCGAACAGCACGACCTTGATCCCCAGCAGCATTCCGTAGGTGCGGAGCAACATGTCGTCCAGTGTCGGGCCGACGATGAACAGGTAGTTCGCCACACCGGTCACCGAGAGGATGAGCACAATCGCCGCGCCCACGCCTTCGAAACGTTTGACGGCATCGGCCAGCGAACGAATGCGCGCCTCACTGCACAGCGCATCGAGCCGCGACATCAAGATCAACGCGAACATCGCGCCCATCCACGCACCCGCCGCGAGCAGGTGCAGGATGTCGCTGAGCAGATGCCACGCGCCATCCATCGCGCCGTGCCCGCTCCAGGCCAGAGAGGCGAGGGCGAGTGCGCCGGCTATCGACGCCAGCCACATTCCCGGCCAGATCATCACCACGATCAGTGCAAACATCCGCACCGCCCACGCCACGCCGACATCGGTTTCAAACAGCATCATTTGCAGATGCGGCCACAGCGCCGCGAATTGCGTTTCGCCACTCATGGCGCGGGTCATCAGCACCAGTCCCGCCACTGACAGCAGTGCACCGATCAACGCCATCCCGCGCAGCATCGGCCGAAACCGCAGCGTCGCGCCAACGTTGTACAACCCGAACAACGCCACCCCGAACAACAACAGCAAATCCACGTACAACGCCATCCGCAGCAGGATGTTGATCAGGTCGGCCATCGATCACTTCACTTTGAACGTGACGTTGCCGGTGATCGGGTGCGTGTCCGACGACACCGCGCGCCATTCGACCTTGTAGGTGCCGGCCGGCAAGGGCGAGAGCGGGGTGACGAGCATGGTTTTCGGGTCGCTGCCGGCGCTGACCTTGGCCTTCATCGGCATCGGCGAGTGAGCCATGCCGGGCATTTCGGTCATCACCAGTTTGGCGCCGGAGAACTGGGTCATCAGGTTCTCGGAAAAATGCAGTTCGATTTTCTCCGGTGGTGCGCCGTCCGCGCCTTCGGCCGGGGTCGATGACAGCAGTTTCGGGTGGGCCTGGGCCAACGTGCTCAGAAGCAAACCGGTGGCGAGGGCGAGGGAAATTTTCAGTGTGCGCATGCAAGACCTCTGTGTTGTTTTTTGAAGGGAGTCAGAACCACATCCGCACGCCAAGGACGAGTCGCGCTTCGCTGCGATCCTCGCCTTCTTCCCGTGCGTAATCAGCGGTGTTGCCGTAGTTGCGGTTCCAGGTCACGCCGATGTACGGCGCGAATTCACGACGGATTTCATAGCGCAGACGCAAGCCGGCTTCGGTGTTCGCAAGGCCCGAGCCGATTCCGCGTTGCGGATCGTTTTTGCCGTAGACGTTGAGTTCGGCGGTAGGCTGCAGGATCAGGCGATTGGTCAGCAGGATGTCGTAGTCGCCCTCCAGCCGTACCGCGCTCTGGCCGTTTTCGCCGAGGAACGCCGTGGCTTCAGCTTCGAAGTTGTACAGCGCCATGCCTTGCAGACCGAACGCGGCCCAAGATTGCGGGGCGCCGGGTTTGAAGTCCTGGCGCACGCCGCTGACCACGTCCCACCACGGCGAGATCGCGTGGCCCCAGAGCGCCTGGATCTCCGCGTCTTCGGTCTTGCCGTTGCTGCGCTCGCCTTCGGAGCGCAGCCACAGGCGATCAATGTCGCCGCCGATCCAGCCGGACAAATCCCAGGCCAGCGTGCTGGCGTCGTCGCCGTTCTGCCATTCGAGTTTGTCGGCGAGGAAGTAAGTATTGATGGCGCTGTCGTGCACCTGGTGGCCACCGTGACTGGTGAACACGGCGGCACGGTCAGCGTCGGTCAACTTCGGGATCGGCGTGCGGCTTTCGGTCGGCGCGGCGGGTTGCATCATGCCGTCGTCCATGCTTTGCAGATTGCCCATCTGGCTGTGGTCCATGCCCTGCATGTCGCTGGCGGCGAACGCCGAAGACAGCGACAGAAGTGACAATGAAAACGCGGCAAATCGAGTCATGGTCGGCGTCCTCATTCTTCCACCCGCACTTCACGGAACATGCCCATTTCCATGTGATAAAGCAGGTGACAGTGAAAGGCCCAACGACCCAGCGCATCGGCGGTCACGCGATAGCTGCGGCGGGTGCCGGGGGGCATGTCGATGGTGTGTTTGCGCACCTGGAAGTTGCCGTTTTCGTCCTCCAGATCGCTCCACATCCCGTGCAGGTGAATGGGGTGGGTCATCATTGTGTCGTTGACCAGCACCAGGCGAACGCGCTCACCGTACTTCAAACGCAGGGGCTCGGCGTCGGAGAACTTGATGCCGTTGAACGACCAGGCGAATTTCTCCATGTGCCCGGTCAGGTGCAGTTCGATGGTGCGACCCGGGTCGCGGCCATCGGGGTCTTCGAACGTGCTGCGCAGGTCGGCGTAGGTCAGCACGCGGCGCCCGTTGTTGCGCAGGCCGAGGCCGGGGTCGTCGAGTTTCGGCGCGGTGGTCATGGCTTGCATGTCCACCAATGGATTGTCCTTTTCGCTGTCGGGGTGCGACTGCATCGGGCCCATGTTCATGCTGGCGTGGTCCATGGCGCTCATATCACTCATGTCCATCGAACCATGATCCATGCCGCCCATGCCCATGTCGTCCATGGTCACCAGCGGGCGCGGGTCCAGCGCCGGCACCGGCGCCGACAACCCGGCGCGGGCGGCGAGGGTGCCGCGGGCGTAGCCGGTGCGGTCCATCGACTGGGCGAACAGGGTGTAGGCGTCGGCGGCGGGCTCGACGATCACGTCATAGGTTTCCGCCACGGCGATGCGCAGTTCATCGACGGTCACCGGTTTGACGTGCAGGCCGTCGGCGGCGACCACGGTCATTTTCAATCCGGGAATGCGCACGTCGAAGTAAGTCATGGCCGAACCATTGATCAGCCGCAGACGCAGTTTTTCGCCGGGCCGGAACAGCCCCGTCCAGTTGGAATCAGGGGCGTGGCCATTCATCAGGAAGGTATACGTGGCGCCGCTGACATCGGCGATGTCGGTGGGATTCATCTTCATCTGCGCCCACATCGTGCGATCGTCAACGGTGGCGCCCCAGCCTTTTTCACCGACGTCCTGGATGAAATCGCCGACGGTGCGCTTGTGGTAGTTGTAGTAGTCGGACTGCTTTTTCAGGGTTTTCATCAGGCTGGCCGGGTCTTCGTCGGACCAGTCGCTGAGCATCACCACGTGCTCGCGGTCGTACTGGAACGGCTCCGGCTCCCGGGCGTCGATCACCAGCGGCCCGTAGACGCCGGCCTGCTCCTGCAACCCGGAATGACTGTGATACCAGTAGGTGCCGTGCTGGCGCACCTTGAATTGATAGACGTACACGCCACCCGGTTCGATTCCCTTGAAACTCAGGCCCGGCACGCCGTCCATGTTGGCCGGCAGCAGAATGCCGTGCCAGTGGATCGAGGTGTCGGCCTTGAGCCGGTTGCGCACCCGCAGCGTCACGGTGTCGCCTTCGCGCCAGCGCAGCAGGGGACCGGGGACGCCGCCATTGATGGTCATCGCGGTACGCGACTGGCCGGTGAAGTTGACCGGGGTTTCGCCGATGAACAGCTCGAACTCGGTGCCGGTCAGTTCGTTGAGTTGACCGGGACTGTTGAGTGCCAACACCGGCGTGCGCCACAGGCCGAGGCCGCCGAGCAGACCGCCGGCGGCCAGGCCTTTGACGAAGGTGCGTCTTGAGGTGTTGGAAAGCATGCGCTGGAAGTCCCCGTTTGACCAATTACGGGGAGGCTAACCAGCGGCAGCTTTCAGTTGGCTGAGGCGCGGATTACAGTTGCGTCAGGTTCGGCGGGCGAGGTTGTCCGCAAGATCCCGAGCTTGTTGCGATGCGGCAAACCGCGAATCGCGATCGACCTCTTCACCGAAGATCGTTTTCTCGACAATCAACGTGTGCACATCGCTCACGCCGATAAACTCCAGCCACGCTTCCATGTACGGTTTCTGAAAATCGAACCGCTCGGCCGGCGTGCTCGATTGCGCCGAAAAATCCATCCCTCGCGCATAGGCCACCACGGCTTGCTTGTCTTGCAGCAGACCTTGCAAACCGCGCTCCGGGTCGAAGCTGAAGAGGATGTCTTTCTGCGACACCAGGTCGATGAAATGCTTGAGTTTGTAGGGAATGCTGAAATTCCACAGCGGCACCGAGAACACCAGCACATCGGCCCCGCGTAGGTGGGCGGCGAGGTCTTCGAGGGTCTGCCAGGCCGATTGTTGCGACGGCGTCAGCGGCGTTCCACTCAGGCCTGCGTATTTGGCGTTCATCGCGTCCTCGTCAAACTCCGGCAGGTGCAGGCGCCATAAGTCGAGTGTGCGAACCTGGGTCTGCGGATCATTTTGCCGATAGCGCTCAATGAAACGGTGCGCCACTTCAATGGACGCGGAGCGTTGTTTGCGGGGAGAGCATTCGATGTGCAAGAGGGTGGTCACGGTAGGCCTCGACGTTCGGGTGGGGAAGGCGAGGCATTGCAACATAGCTGGCTTCTTACTATAAATTGTAAATAAATAAGCTATTGATCACGTACTGAACTATGTTCGACACCCTGTTGTTGAAGACATTTGTCACCGTTGTCGATGAGGACGGCTTCAGCCGTGCCGCCGAAAAACTGCATCTGACCCAATCGGCGGTCAGCGGTCATCTGCGACGGCTGGAAGAGCAGATCGGCAAACCGTTGCTCAAGCGCACGACCCGCTCCCAGCAATTGACGGCGGATGGCGAGCGCTTGATCGCCTATGCGCGCACGATTCTGGCGCTGAATCGCGACGCCTGGGCACAGCTCACGCGCACGCCGTTTCAGGGAAGGGTGCGGATTGGCGTGTCGGAGGATTTTGTCGAGCCAAGGTTGTTGCGGGCACTGCAGGACTGTGCGGCGCAGCATCCGGGCATGGAGATCGATGTGCAGGTCAACATTCCCGGTACGTTGTTGAACCAGATGAAGCAGGGCAATCTGGAGTTGGTCATCGGGTCGCTGTGCGAGACCCGAGAGCCGGGGTTGTTGCTGTGGCAGGAACCGCTGGTGTGGGCGTGGTCGGCGCAACCGGTCGCCCAATTGCCGACGCCGTTGCCGCTGGCGCTGTTCCCCGAACCCTGTCCGTATCGCGAAGCCGCGTTGACCCGCCTGGCCCAGGCCGGCATTGCCCAGCGCACCGCGATGCTCTGCACCAGCACCGCTGGCTTGCGTGCCGCGGCGTTGGCCGGGTTCGCGGTGGCACCGATGGCCGCCAGCCAGTTGGGGCAGGGCCTGGCGGCGCTCGGTGTGGAGCTGGGTTTGCCGACGCTGCCGGACGCGGAGTTTCGCCTGTTCACGGCGAGTCATGCCGATCCACAAATGATCGAAGCGGTTTCCCGGGTGATCGTCGACTATTGCTCGGCGCGACGGGAGTGAAGCGTCCTACAACCCGAGACCTTCCTGAACCACCAGCAACAGGTTGTTTTCCGTCAGCGCAATCGCATCCAGTTGTTGACCGGTCTCGATGGTTTGCAACCACCAGTGACTCTCGCCGTGTTCATCGACGGTACGCAGCAGTGAAGTTTCCTTTCCCGGCAGGACAATTTGCACGCGCCCGGCACCGTCTTCGGTGAATCGCGCAATGGGATCGAACGTCAGGCTGTGGTGGTTGGCTTCGATGATCAACTGGTCGATGGCGTAGTCGTGGGGCTCGCCGTCCGGTGAACTTTCGCAAACATGGGTAGGATTTCGCCGAATCTTCAGTCCTACCTCGGTGACCGGTTGCAACCAGCCCTCGATGCGGTGATACAGGTCGTAGACCACCGCCGGCCAGCAATCGATTTCCAGTTCGGCGCAGGTGATGTCGTCCGCGTGAGTGTGCCGGGTTTGCTTGAGCTTCGCGGCGAGTTCGTCTGCTTTACTCATTTCGGGGATCCCTGTTTTTGGTGTCTGCTTATTAATCGTAGACCTTTCAACGTAGTACAGCTTTGCCTTGCGTCATGCGCTTGCAACACTGGCATGACTCAATCAGCCCCTGACCATTTGACGGTCAGACCACAGAAACCACGGACGCACGCGTCCCAAGGAACGGGAACATGAAAAAGCTTTTTACAATTATGGCGCTGATTGCGCTGACGGTCGGTAGCATCGGCCTGAGTTCTGCGCGCCAGTCACACGCCAACAAGGCACCGACGGAGTCGGTGGCGGGGGTGTTCGATTACTACCTGCTGACGCTGTCCTGGTCGCCGACGTTCTGCCTCACCCACAAAGATGACCCGCAATGCACCGGCAAGGGCTACGGTTTTGTCCTGCACGGCCTGTGGCCGCAATACGCGAAGGGTGGCTGGCCGGAATCCTGCCCGCCCCTGACCACGCTCTCGGCCGCTGAAACAGCCAAGGGCATGACATTGTTCCCGACGAAAAAACTCCTCGATCACGAATGGAGCAAGCACGGCACCTGCAGCGGCCTCGGCGCTATGGGCTACTTCGACGAAGCAGACAAAGCCGTGGCGGCGGTGACAATCCCGCAAGAGTTGCAACCGTTCAGCAACTCTTATTACTTCGAAGCACAGGAAATCGCCGACCTGTTCCGCAAGAGCAATCCGGGCATTCCGGCCGACGGCATCGCCGTGATCTGCAGCGGCCCGGAGCTCTCGGAAGTACGGGTGTGCATGGGCAAGGATCTGCAATTCGGTGCGTGCGGCAAGGGCGTGAAAACCCAGTGCCGGGCGGGGGATATTCGGGTTCCACCGTCGCGGTAACTCAATCGGTTACCGGCCATAAAAAACAGGCGCCTTTTCAGGCGCCTGTTTTTTTGCGTGCAGATTTGATCAGCGTCGCGACTTTGTTCATGCTGCGCGCCCCACGGATGATGACGCGATACTGCAAGGAGCTTTTTCATGAGCGGAAAACCCGCTGCCCGAGTGACCGACCCGACAGCCTGCCCATTACCGGGACATGGCACCAACCCGATTGTCAGTGGTTCGCCGAACGTGAATTTCGAATTTTACTGATGTTTAGATTGTTCGTTTGCCTGCTAATCGTGATTTGTTCTGGTTGTGCAAAAGACCATGCATGGCCTCCAGCGAACTTGAGCTATGTCTCAGTTGAGAGAGACAGGTCTTTATATGTAATCAGATATCAGTCGAATGTTGATGTCTTGGATCTTTTTGGCCGGGGAGAAAGGGTAGGAATGGCTTCAGGCATGCTTCATTGTGCCTTAGCTGATGATCAGGATTTCTCGGTTGGTAAAGCGATTCGCTTTTCAGCGTTTGGCCTGATATCGCCCGATAAAAGAGACGGAGCCCCAGCGGGATACTCTTATCTGACCCATGCGTTCATTTCCGAGACCTCTAGCGACCGAAGTTCGGAAAGATACTTGTCAGTGGCAGAAATCAACCAACTTCTCTCAGGCAAACAACAAATCCCCTGCAAAGTCGTCGTCACCGCTTACGGCTACAAACCCTACTACTCAAACACCATGAATCTCCCGGTCGCAGACCTGCTGCGCGAAGTCAACAAGCCCTGAACCGGCTTGAGTCGTGAGGCCTGAAAAATAAATCGCCGCGCAGGTCATCCATTTCCACTGCGCGCCGATATCAACGGGGTCGGGATTGTCTCGGTGGCACTTGGTTGCCCCGTACTATCCGGTGGGCTACGCTCACAAAAAACAAGGGTTTCGGGCCTTTGCCCCTGTCGTACCTGCCCAGGACACGCTTTTGCCTATCCCCATTCACGATCCGCATCAGGCCCCCGGCGGCACTCTAAAGCGTTTGCCGCTGCGCAAGGCGGCGGTGCTGTTCATCGTTGCCGTGTGTCTGTGCCTGTCCGGTCTGCTGTATTTGCAGATTGAACAGTCGCGGCGGCAGGATCTGGCGAATGCGCAGATGGCCTCGGCCAACCTGACCCGGGCGATGGCGCAGCAGGCCGAAGACACGTTTCTGGCCGCCGATCTGGTGATGACCAGCCTGGTCGACTGGATTCAGGAGGACGGTTATGGCGCGGGGCAGAAACCGCGTTTGCAGAGAACCTTCGCACGCCGGGTGCAGCAGCTGGAGCAGTTGCACGGTATGTTCCTGTTTGATCGCGAAGGGCAGTGGGTGATCACTTCATTTCCTGATCTGCCACGCGGCAACGGTGTGGCGGATCGCGAGTACTTCAAATATCACCAGCAGAACGTGTCTTCCGTGGCGCACATCGGCCCGGCGATCCGCAGCCGCGAAAACGGCGAGTGGATCATCCCGATTTCCAAGCGGGTCAATGACCGCGCCGGTAATTTCCAGGGCGTGCTGCTGGCCGGCATCAAAATGTCGTACTTCGACAAGTTCTTCAAAAGCTTCAGCCTGGACGACAACGGCACCATGTTCCTCGGCCTGACTGACGGCACGCTGCTCGCCCGTCGGCCGTTCGAGGAGTCCTTGATCGGCACCTCGCTGGCCAAGGGCGAGATCTATCAGACGTTGCTCCCCAATGCCTCGGCCGGCACGGCAATGATCGATTCGGTGGTCGACGGGGTCACACGACTTTACGGCTATCGGCAGCTCGACAGTTATCCGCTGGTGGTGTCTGCTTCTTCATCGCGGGACACGATTCTCAAGGGCTGGCATGACCGTGCCTTTCAGTCCAGCGTGATCGTGGCGCTGGTGATGCTCGGCGTGGGGCTGTTTGGCTGGGTGTTCATCCATCAGGTGCGCGACGGTGAGCGGATCGAGAAAAACCTGATCAAGGCCCAGCGGGCGCTGGAGCTGATTGCCACGCACGACAGCCTGACCGGGCTGGCCAACCGGCGCCTGTTCGAGCAGTCGCTGGAAATCGAGTTCGCACGGGGCGCCCGGCAGTCGAGCCCGGTCAGCCTGATCATGCTCGATATCGATTTCTTCAAGCGCTACAACGATGCCTACGGCCATGTGGCCGGCGACCATTGCCTGACCCAGGTTGCCCAAGTGGTGAAGAACTGCTGCCAGCGCAAATCCGATCTGGCGGTGCGCTACGGTGGCGAGGAGTTCGCGGTGCTGTTGCCGGACACCGACATCAACGGCGCGCTGGCGATTGCCGGGCAGATCCGCCGCAGCGTCATGGACAAACACATCACCCACAGCGGCTCGCCCACCGGTTACCTCACAGTAAGCCTGGGCTGTTATTCGTTCATTCCGCTGGGCAACGACAGCCCGGAACTGTTCATCCAGCGTGCCGATGCGGCGCTGTATCAGGCCAAGAACGCGGGCCGCAATCGCGCGGCTGTGTTGTCGATGGACGGTGGCATTGGCGAGCTGATGCGTTCGGATCGCTGACGGAAAACGGGTTCAGACACAGACCATGATGCGCTCACCATGGCCTGCTCTTGTTCGTTCAGCCGCCGGTACCGGCTCCGGAACCACCCGTTCCGCCACCCGCTGCGCCCGTTCCTCCACCCGCGCCCGAACCTGAGCCGCTGGCGCTGCCGTTGGTTCCGGTACCTGTTTTCATCCCGTCGGACGGGCCGTCGTTAGGTCGTTTAGTGGTGTTGTCCGGCGGCATGCTCGTTCCGCCGTTGGCGCCGGACTGGGTGCCCGACGTGTCGGCACCGTCATTGGCGGCAAAACTGGCGGCGGACGCTGTGGCCAACAAACCGGCCAGCAGCATCGAGGTCAATGTGCGCGTCTTCATGGTACGTCTCCAGAAAGGGGATTTACCTGATATTGGTCTGAAGCGCGCATCGCTTGGTGCCGACCGGGTGACCAGCGGTACTCAGAAATCCACGGTGGCCGAAACCTTCAACGTGCGCGGTGCGCCTTGGGTCAGGTAGCCGCCATTGGCCGAGGCCCAATAGGCTTCGTTGGCGACGTTTTCCAGATTGGCGCGCAGGGTGATCTGCTTTTCATCGAGTTTGAAGGCGTAGCGCGAGCCGAGATCGAAGCGGTTCCACGACGGGATGCTCTGGGTGTTGGCCGCGTTCAGGTATTGGCCGCCAGTGCGCAACATACGGGCGGTGAGGGCTGCGCCTTCGAGTCCCGGAACATCCCAGTCGGCGCCGATGTTGAACTGGAAGCGTGGCACGCCGATGGCGCGGTTGCCGTCGTTGACGCCGTTGCTGCTGCCGTCGAGTTCGGTCTTCATCACCGTCGCGCCGCTGAGCAGGCGCAAGCCGTCGACGGGTTCACCGTAGACGTTGAGTTCCACGCCCTTGTTGGTCTGCTGGCCGTCGACCCGGAAGATCCCGTCCTGGGTGTAGCTCGACGGTTGCTCGATGCGGTAGACGCCGAGGCTGGCGCCATAGCTGCCCATGTCCAGCCGCACGCCGGCCTCGACCTGTTTGCTGCGCACCGGGGCGAAGGTTTCGTCGCGGTTGATCGCGCTGGTCGGTGGCGTCGGGCCCTTGGCCAGGCCTTCGATGCGGTTGGCGTAGAACGACACGTGTTCCCAGGGCTTGATGACCAGGCCGTAGACCGGAGTGGTGATCGATTCGTCGTAACTCGAAGTGCGCGCCCCGGTGGCCGTGGCCCAGCCATCGACCTTCATTTGCTGGCGGCGCAGACCGAGGGTCAGCAGCACGCGATCATCGAGGAAACCGAGGGTGTCGGAAATCGCTTCGCTGCGCAGGGTGTTCTTGCCGACGACACGCGGATCGTTAATGTCACCGGCGAACGAGGTGGCCGGCGGGCGCGGTTTGTCGGTGACGTTGTACAGATTGGTGGAGTAGCGCGAGGCGTTGCCGATGGTTTCGAACGCCGAGCGTTGCTCACCCCAGATGCCCGCCCAGCCGAGGTTCAACTGATGGCTGACGGGGCCCGTGTCGAAGTGACCGTTGAGGCCGGCCATTGCACTTTGATTGTCCTCGTCGTGGGGCGGATAGAGCATGCCGCCACGGGCGCTGCCGTTGAGGTCGGTGACGGTCAGCGACGAGTACACGCCGTTTTCCCGGGTGTGCTTGGCGCCACCGGACACATAAGCGGTCCAGTTATCGTTCAGGTCATATTCGGCGCGGGCCATACCGAAGGTGTCCTCGAGCTGCGAGTAGCTCCAGCTCTGGGCGTAGCTGGCGTTTGCGTGCGGCACCTTGGGGGCTTTGCTCAGGCTTGAGTCGACGTAGATCACCGAGCGGCCCTGATTGATCACCTGCTTCTGATAGCCGAAATCGGTCGAGACCCGCAGGCGCTCGCCGCGATAGTCGAGGCCGACGCTGAACAGCGACGAACGCTGGTCTTCTTGATCAACGGCGGTGTCGCCTTCGCGCTGCATCAGGTTGACCCGCGCGCCGAAGCGGTTGTCTTCGCCAAAACGCTGGCCGAGGTCCAGATGCGTGCCGACCCGGCCGTCGGCGCTGTAGTCGAGCGTGATGCTGCGGGTCGGGGTGTCCAGGGCGCGTTTCGGTTGCAGGTTGATCCCGCCGCCTATGCCGCTGCCGCTCGGGGTGACACCGTTGACGAATGCGTTCGGGCCCTTGAACAGTTCCACCCGATCCAGCGCTTCGGTGGCGATGATCTGTCGGGGCAGCACGCCGTACAGGCCGTTATAGGAAATGTCATCGGAGGCCAGCGGCAGACCACGGATCATGAACATCTGCGAGAAGTTGCCGAAGCCGTTGGACTGGCGCACGGAGGCATCGTTGAGCAACACATCGCCGATGGTTTGCGCTTGCTGATCGGCCATGGTTTTGGCGGTGTAGCTGGTGACGCTGAAGGGCAGGTCGTTGACTGCCTGATTGCCGAGCATGCCGACCTGCGCGCGGCGGGCGACCTGTTCGCCGCCGTAGGTGTCGTCGCTGCTGTCGTGCAGGGCGCTGACGGTGGTGGCGCCCAGTTCCAGCGCGCCGTCCGCCGCGACTTTCGGCGCCACGGTGTAGCCGTTGTCGCCGGTGCTGATCAGTTCGAAACCACTGCCTTCCAGCAGCCGGGCAAAACCGCTTTGCGCGGTGTAATTGCCTTGCAGGCCCGGGCTCTGGCGATTACCGAGTTGTGCCGGGTCGAACGACAGCGGCACGCCGACGCTGACCGCAAATTGCGCCAGCACATGGCTGAGCAAGCCCGGGCCGATGTTGACGTTTTGGCTGGCACTTTCGCTGACGCTGTTGGCGGCGTGGCCGACAGTCGGCAACAGTGCGCCGAAAGCCAGGGCCAGGCTCAGGGCTTTGAGTGGAAAAGTGGCGGGGCGAGACGTGGGCAATGCGGTCATTCGGCGATCCTGTCGGGCGCGTGGAAATAAAAGGTCTATCCACTCACCGGACGAGGCGCGAAAAGGTATCAGTGAACATTGAAAATTTTTTCGAGGGCTCAGACGCGAGGCTCCACCGACAGCCAGTAACGGGTCAGGCTGTTGATGTTCAGCGGCAGGGTGTCGCTGAGCAGACGCAGGCTGGCGTCGGTGTCACGCAGGGAAAACGCCCCGGACACACGCATCGCCGCGACGTCCGGATGACAGCGCAAGACGCCTCGACGGTAACGGCTCAGTTCGCCGAGCAATTCGTCCAGACGCATGTTGCTGGCCAGCAGCATGCCCTTGTCCCAGGCCAGGCTGGCGGTGTCGAAGGTTTCGGCGCTGTCGAAGCCGTTCAGCTTGAAGCGCTGGCGTTCGCCGGCCTTGATGATCGCGTTTTGCTTGAGCAATTCAGGGGTGATTTGGACCTGGCCCTCCAGCACCGACACCAGGCTGCGCGAACCCTCGGTGCGCACGCAGAACCGCGTGCCGAGCGCGCGGGCGAGGCCTTGCGGGGTTTCGACAATGAACGGGCGGGCGGCAGCATCGCTGGCGGTGTTGATCAGCACCTCGCCGTTGAGTAACAAGACTCGGCGCTCGACCGGGCTATAAGCGATGTTTACGGCACTGTCGGTGTTGAGCAGCAATTGGGTGCCGTCCGGCAATTGCAGATTCTTTTGTTCGCCGACGGCGGTGCGCTGGTCGGCGGTCCATTGCTGCCACGGCACATGTTGCGAGGCGATACCCAGCGGCCCGGCCATCAACAGCAGGCCGAGGCGGGTGAGGGTCTGGCGACGGCTGAGGCCTTCCTTGCGCGAAGCCCGTTGCAGGGTCTGGATCGCGACGTTGGCCGGCACACTGCGCAAATCACCGAGCAGGGCTTCGGCCCGTTGCCAGGCGATCGCGTGTTCGGCGCTGCGGCTGCGCCATTGGGCGATGGCCTGATGATCGGACGGGGAGGCCGTGCCCGAATGCAACTGCACCAGCCAATCGGCGGCTTCACCGAGAATCTGCGGATTGATCATCGACGAACTCATCAGGCGACACTCAGGCAGGCAATGAACGCGGCACGCATGTGGCGTTTGACGGTAATCAGCGAAACATTCAGGCGTGTGGCAATCTGCGCGTAGGTCAGGCCTTCGATCTGCGACAGCAGAAAGGTGTCGCGGGTCTGCGCCGGCAACTCGCGCAGCAAGGCTTCGATGCGCCACAGGGTTTCGAGAATCAGGTAGCGGGTTTCCGGCGACGGCACCTCGGCGGCGGGCAGGCTGGCGATGGTTTCCAGGTAGGCGCGCTCGATGTCCTGGCGCCGCCAGCGGTCGATCACCAGACCTTTGGCAATGTGCGTCAGCAGTGCCCGGGGTTCGCTGCCCAGCGGTTTGACCACCTGACGGCTGAGCAGGCGCAGAAACGTATCGTGCGCCAGGTCGGCCGCATCGCAGCGATTACCCAGCTTGCGTTGCAACCAGCCCTGCAGCCACCCGTGGTGTTCGCTGTAGAGCGTCTGGACTTGCTGATTCAATGGCGGATCGAAAGACGACATGGGCGGCAGATACTCGTTGCGGGCATCCGATGCCTGGCTGCAATTAGAGTGCAATTAAGAATTGATCGCATTCTAGTGGCGCGGAACGAGCGCTGGCAATTGCCCTGTTGCACTTTCTTTTCTGGCGCCAGAAAGGAGTGGCCTACCCGTCTTCCGGGAGATTGGCTATTTGTTTGGCCCGGCCCCGGGACTAACGTAGCCACACATTCACTCGCCCCGGAGAACCACCATGAAACCTCGTGCCGATTTCTACACCGCTTCCCCAGACGCCCTGAAAGCGATGATCGCCCTGGAAACCGCGGTCTCGAAACTGCCGCTGGAAAAGACCCTGATCGAACTGGTGAAACTGCGCGCCTCGCAAATCAACGGCTGTGCGTTCTGCATCGACATGCATACCGCTGACGCGATCAAGGGTGGCGAAACCCCACGTCGGCTGTTCGCCGTGACGGCCTGGCGTGAAGCGCCGTTCTTCACCGACCGTGAACGCGCCGCGCTGCTGTGGACCGAATCCCTGACCCAACTGAGCCTGACCCACGCCCCGGACGAAGATTACGATGCCGTCGCTGCCCAGTTCTCGCCGAAAGAAATGGTCGACCTGACCGTGGCGATCAGCACCATCAACAGCTGGAACCGTCTGGCCGTGGGCTTTCGCAAAACCCCACAAGCCTGATCGGTCAATGTGCATCGGCACTCGGCGCGGCCGGTGGTTGCACCTTGCGCATCAAGGGCACCATCGCCGTGGCGATCACGAAGCACACCATGATCATCAGGAACGTATCGCCGTAGGTCTGGGTCTGCGCCTCGCGGTAGGTCAGCAGCCATAATTGATGCAGGCCGGCGGTGATGCCCACGTCACCGCTCTGACCCAGTGCGGCGAAGTTGCCGCCGACCTGGGCCAGCCACTGGTTCAAGGCTTCGTTGCTGCTGTTCAGATGCTCCGCCAACCGGGTGAAGTGCAGGTTGGTGCGGTCGTTGAGAATGGTCGCGCACGCGGCGATCCCGATTGCACCGCCCAGGTTGCGCATCAGATTGAACAGGCCCGAGGCGTGTTTCAAACGCGCCGGGGCCAGACCACCCAATGTCAGCGTCACCGCTGGCGGCACCGCCAGTTGCTGGGCAATCCCGCGCAGGGCTTGCGGCAACATCAACTGCCCGGCACCCCAATCGTGGGTGATCGGACTGAATTCCCACATCGATAGGGCGAACAACGCCAGGCCGGCCATCATGATCCAGCGCAGGTCGATGCGATTGGCCAGAAAGGCGTACAGCGGGATCGCCATGATCTGGAACACCCCGGTGGAGAAAACCGCCAGACCAATGTCCAGCGCCCCGTAACCGCGCACCCGGCCGAGAAACAACGGCGTCAGGTAAATCGTCGCGAACAGGCCGATGCCGGTGACGAAGGAAAAGAAGCAGCCGAGGGCGAAATTGCGATCCTTGAGGGCGCGTAGGTCGACGATCGGATTGGCCACGTGCAGCGTGCGGCCGACGAACGCCACGCCGGCCAGGGCGCTGATCCACGCGGTGGTGAGGATGGTCTGGTCGCTGAACCAGTTCCAGCGTGGGCCTTCTTCGAGGGTGTATTCCAGGCAGCCGAGAAACAGCGCCAGAAACACCATGCTCAGATAATCCGCGCCCTTGAGCAGCGACAGTTCCGGCTGGTCGATCTTCACCAGCATCGGCACCGCCACGGCAACGAAAATCCCTGGCACCAGGTTGATGTAGAACAGCCAGTGCCAGGACGAAATGTCGGTGATCCAGCCGCCGATCACCGGGCCCAATGTGGGTGCCAGCGACGCCACGGCGCCGATGGTCGCGGCTGCAATTACTCGCTGTTTACCGGTGAAGAAAAAGAACGCCGTGGTGAACACCAGCGGAATCATCGAGCCGCCGAGAAACCCTTGCAGCGCCCGAAAGGCAATCATGCTCTGGATGTTCCAGGCTGCGCCGCACAACAGGCTGGCAAGGGTGAAACCGACTGCCGAAGCGCAAAACAACCAACGCGTGGAGAACACCCGCGACAGCCAGCCCGACAGCGGGATCACGATGATCTCGGCGATCAGGTAACTGGTCTGCACCCACGCCGTTTCATCGGTGCCGGCGGACAGCCCGCCGCCGATATCCCGCAGCGAAGCCGAGACGATCTGGATGTCCAGCAGCGCGATGAACATGCCGATGCACATCGTGGCGAAGGCGAACACCTTAGTCGCCGTCGCCATCTCGGCGGCATTGAACGGCTGTGCAGGGACGGCGAGGGCGCGGCTCATGGCGCGCTGGCCACGGCGGTGGTTTCAGGCTGGGCACGGGTGTCGACTTCAGCGGTCACTGACAGGCCCGGGCGCAGGTGGCCGAGCACACTGTCGGCGGGGTCGAGCAGGATCCGCACCGGCACACGCTGCACGATCTTGGTGAAGTTGCCGGTGGCGTTTTCCGGCGGCAGCACACTGAACTGCGAGCCGGTGGCCGGGGCGAGGCTGTCGAGGCGACCGTGGAATTCCTGGCCGGACAGCACATCGGCACGGATGCTCACGCGCTGGCCCGGCTTCATCCGCGCCAGTTGGTCCTCTTTGAAATTGGCATCGACCCACAGACCACTGGCCGGCACCACCGACAACTGTTGCGAACCGGCCTGGGCGTAAGCGCCGACCCGCGCGCGACGGTTGCCGATCACGCCATCGACCGGGGCGCGCAATTCGGTGTAGCCGAGGTTGAGTTGTGCCAGATCGCGCTCGGCCCGGGCTTGCTGAAGGGCGGCGCGGGCCTGTTGTTTCTGGGTTTCGATCACCGAGAGCTGGCGTTGCGCAGCGAGCAGTTCGGCCTGGGCTTTTGCGCTCAAGGCTTGGGCGGTCTTGAAGGTGGCGTCGGCCCGTTGCGCGGCTTCCACCGAGACTGCATTGGTGGTGACCAGGCGTTTGTAGCGTGCGTTGTCATCCCGGGACCGGGCGGTTTCGGCGCCGGCAGCATCGATGCCGGCGCGGGCCTGGCCGATCACTGCCTGTTGCAGTTGTTCGGTAGCGTCGAGATTGGCCAGCAACGCTTCTTCAGCGGCGACGGCACCTTCGGCCTTGGCCAGATTGGCGCGGTAGTCCCGGGCGTCGAGGCGGATCAGCACATCGCCGGCCTTCACTGGCTGGTTGTCGCTGACCAGCACCTCTTCGATGTAACCGGCGACTTTCGGCCCGATCACCGTGACATCGCCGCCGATGTAGGCATCGTCGGTCTCTTCGAGAAAGCGTCCGGCGCCCCACCAATGCACGGCATACAGCCCGGCGAATACCAGCGCGGCCAGCCCCGCAGTCGGCAACAGCAGGCGTTTGAGCAGGGGAGGTTTGGGGGCGCTGACCGGAACGGCGAGGTCGGGTTCAACGGTGGGCATGCTGGTCATGGCGTAATACCTGCGAAGCGAGGGTGTTATTACGGCTGTAATATGACGCGAGTAATATTTTGTGGCAATTGATTTTTATCGCCGGTCGTCAGTTACTTATCTGAGCCAGGCGCCGGGTGTACTGCCGGTCATGGATTTGAAGAACGCAATGAATGCGCTGTCGCTGGCGAAGCCCAGTTCAAACGCGCAATAGCCGAGGTTGCGTCCGGTGGCGAGCAACTCCATGGCGCGCATCAGTCGCCACTGCTGGCGCCATTGCTGATAGCTCATGCCGGTTTCTTTCTGGAAGATCCGGCCGATGGTGCGGCTGCTGGCGCCGATCTGTTGCTCCAGCACTTGCAGTTCCGGTGGCAATTGCTCGGGCCGTGCGAGCAGGGGGGCGAGACGCTTGTCTTGCGGCAGGGGTAAAAGCATCGGCTGCTGCGCCGCCTCGCGGATTTCACTCAGGTACAGCCCCAGCAGATGGACGAATTTGCCCTGCTGCCAATCGGTGGCGAAATCGGCAATCGCCATCGGTTCCAGCACGGCGCGCAGCAGCGGGCTGACCTCGATCACGCAAACCTGTTGTGGCAGCTCGCGGCACAACTCGGGCGTCAGGTAGATGGAGCGGTAATCAACGCTTTGTTGCATCACCGCCCGATGCGTGACGCCGCCGGGAATCCACGCCGCCCGCGACGGCGGTAGCAGACACAACTGCTGCGCCAGCGTGATGCGGGTGCAGCCCTGTCGGGTGTAGAGCAATTGCCCGCGCTGATGCCGATGCAGGCCGGAGTCGTGATCGCCAAGGGTGGAGGCGATGCCGATGACCGGCGCCGGGAAGCGATCCGGGTCAAAACGGTCGTGGGCTTCGAGCCAGGCCATGGGTTGTCCGGTTTCAACGATAAATTGTCAGGGTTCGGATAATACGCCAGCCACGGCTTTTTAAACTCCTCGGCGTTTTTGTTGAGGAGTCATGGTGATGAGCCATAGAACGTTTTTGATGTTGGCGATTGCACTGCTGATGTTCCCGCAGATCGCCCAGACGTTGTTCAGCCCGGCGCTTGGGGATATCGGCCGTGCGTTCGATGTCGGTCCGCAAGTGGCGGCGCAGACATTGTCGGTGTACTTCCTGGCGTTTGCCTTTGGCGTGGTGACGTGGGGGCGGGTGTGCGACCGGGTTGGCCGGCGGCCTTCGATGCTCGCCGGTCTGGCGATTTATGCGCTTGCCTGCGTAATTGGCTTGAGCGTGCGCAGTTTCAACGGTCTGTTGATGGCCCAGGCGCTGGCGGCATTCGGCGCTGCTGTTGGCTCGGTGGTGACCCAGACGCTGTTGCGCGACCGTTTTCGCGGAACCGAACTGGCCCAGGTGTTTTCTTTGGTGGGCATGGCGCTGGCGGCCAGCCCGGCCATCGGTCTGTTCAGCGGGGCGAGTCTGGTTCAAGGCTTCGGCTATCGCGGTGTGCTCGTTGCGTTGTTGCTGCTGGCATCGATCTTGTGGATCTGGAGTTGGCGCAACCTGCCGGAAACCCGTCCGCCACAACTCACCTCCGTCGGCCTGTTCGCAACCATGGGCGACATGTTGCGCGATCCGGGCATCTGGCGTTCGGCGCTGTGGATCGCATCGTTCAACGTGGCGTTGTTCAGCTATTACAGCCTCGGACCTTTCCGGTTCGAACGTCTCGGCCTGAGCGGCGAGTGGTTCGGCTACAGCGGCGTGATGCTCGCGCTGGCCTCAGGGTTTGGAGCATGGCTTAACAAAAAATTGCTGCAAACCGGTTGTCGCCCGCTGCAGTTGATTCGCCTGGCAGCGCTCACCGGTTTGCTCGGTGGCATCGGCGTTTGGCTGCTGGAAGCGTACGTCTGGTTCGTGCTGCCGATGCTCCTTGTGATACTGGCGTTCGGCATGGCAATCCCGAATATCCTCGGCGCAGCCTTGCGCAATTACACGGATCGTTTGGGCACCGCCGGTGCATTGCTGGGGCTGTTTTATTACCTGCTGATTGGTGCGGGATTGATGTTGGCCGCCTGGTCTCAGGCCCTCGGGGAAACCCTGATGATCTGCAACTTGCTGGCGTTATCGCTGGCGATCCGTGCTAAAAACGCATTTGTTTAAGAAATGTAAGCGATGTAGGAAGCGTCTTGCATTTGTGTAGGAAGGCTCTGACTATCACTGCAATTGATGGGATGGCATTAAGCCATTTGATTGCAAGGATGTTGAGTGCCGTATTCGATTCGCGCTGTTTCTCGTCGTAGTTATCTGCCTCGTCCGCTGTTGTCGGCCTTGTTGTTGAGTGTGTGTGCGCCCAGCGTTTTCGCCGCCGAACTGTCGAATCCAGGCCAGGAAGTGCTGCGCCAGCAGCAACAGCAACAGCGCGATCTGCAACAACTGCAACTTGAACAGCGCAAACGGCAACTGGAGCGCGGCGCGTTCGGCCCGACGCCTGCCACCCCGGCCATTCCCGATTCGATCAAGCCCGACGAACGCTGCTGGCCCCTGAGCGGCACGCGCATCGGCGGCGTCACGTTAATCGACAAAGACAAGCTCAACGCGCGCATCCAGCCATTGCTGGCGCCGTGCATGGGTGTCGGCCAGATCAATCATCTGCTGGCGACCATCACCGCGCTCTACGTGGAGAAGGGCTACATCGCCAGCCGGCCATATCTGAGCAGCGCGCCAGCGGCGGGGCAGTCGCTGGATATCCTGATCGACGAAGGCTACATCGAGTCCATCGAACTGGCCGACCAGAGCCTGCCGGTGTCTCTCGGTGGCGCATTCCCGGGCATGCTCGGCAAGCCGTTGAACCTGCGGGATCTGGAGCAGGGCCTTGATCAGTTGAACCGCCTGCGCTCCCTCGATCTGACCGCTGACATCGCCCCCGGCAGCCAGCCCGGCGCGTCTAAAATCATCCTGCGTTCACGGACCTCGGGACAGTCACGCTGGTCCCTCGGTGCCGGTTTCGACAACCTCGGCAGCGCCAGCACCGGGCGCGATCGCAACACGCTGACCCTGAGCCTCGACAGTCCGCTGGAACTCAACGACCTGTTGAGCGTGAGTGCCAGCGACACCCTCAACCAGGGCGACCGCTACAACCGTAACGCCAGCCTCTATTACGCAATTCCTTATGGCTACTGGACGTTCAGCACGTTTGCCAGCCATGCCGAATACCGTGCGCCGTTCAAACTGCCGGGCACGACGCTGTACAGCACCGGCATCACCGATCAACTCAGCCTGCGCGCCGACCGCGTGTTGTGGCGCGACCAGAGCCATCAGCTCAGCGCCAACCTGCAACTGGCGCACAAGGACGTCGACAGCTATCTGGAAAACGTCCGCCTCGGCATCCAGAGCCCGACCCTGACCGTGGCCGAGGCCGGGCTCAATCTGTTCTGGCTCGACCGCGCGGTGTGGAATCTGGATTTCAACTACGCCCAGGGCCTGCGCTGGCTCGGTGCTGACGACGATGCCGATCACCAGGTCAAGAACCTGCCCAAGGCACAGTTTCGCAAGTACCGCGCCGGCCTCAGCCAATGGCGCAACGGCCAGCTCGGCGCGCAAGCCTGGCAATGGCAGAGCCAACTGAACGTGCAGTACAGCCCGGATCCGCTGCCGGCCATCGAACAACTGCTCGGCACCGACGATTCCGCCGTGCGCGGTTACCGGGTCAGCAGCGCGTCCGGTGCCAGCGGTGCGATCTGGCGCAACACCTTGCGCCTGCCGCTGCGCAGCGATTTGCCGGTGCAACTCACCCCGCGTGTCGGCCTCGACCACGGCTGGATCAAGGCCGATCACGGCGCCCCGGTTCAACGCCTGAGCGGCGCCAGCATCGGTCTCAATCTGGGCTGGAAAAACCTGCAGGTGGATGTCGATTACCAGCGCAGCCTCAACACCCCGACCGGCCTGCACCGCGAGCCTGAAACCTGGCTGATGCGGGTCGGATTACAGATATGAACGTCAGTGAACAACAGCCATCGGACCTGAGCGCGACAGCCGTGGCCTTCAACTCAACGCGCAACGTGATGCCGCACTACATGGAGAGTTTTTTATGCCAATGAACACCTTTGCGTTTCATCTTTCCCCACGGGGCAAACTGCGCTGGGCCATCGCCAGCCTGTTCCTGGTCGCTCATCTGCCGGGCGCCATGGCCGGCGGTGTGGTGGTCGCGCCCGGCCCCGGCGGCACCGCGCAATTGCAGACCCAGGGCGGCGTCCCGATCGTCAACATCGTTGCGCCCAACGGCTCGGGCCTGTCGCACAACCAGTTCCTCGACTACAACGTCGACCGTCAGGGCCTGGTGTTGAACAACGCCTTGCAGGCCGGGCAATCGCAGCTCGCCGGGCAACTGGCGGCCAACCCGCAATTGCAGGGGCAAGCCGCGAGCGTGATCCTCAACGAAGTGATCAGCCGCAATCCGTCGGCCATCAACGGCGCCCAGGAAATCTTCGGTCGCGCTGCCGACTATGTGCTCGCCAACCCGAACGGCATTTCGGTGAACGGCGGCAGCTTCATCAACACGCCGAACGCCAATCTGGTGGTCGGCCGTCCCGAGCTGAACGACGGAAAACTGCAAGCCCTGAGCACCCGCGACGCCACCGGTCAGTTGCAGATTCAGGGCGGCGGGCTGCGTAACGGCGAAGGCTCGATCAATCTGATCGCCCCGCGCATCGACAGCCAGGGTGCGATCACTGCGCGTGATCAACTGAATCTCACCGTCGGGCGCAATCAGGTCGACTACGCCAGCGGCCAGGTGAAAGCCGTGGACCCGGCAGGCAACACCACCGATCAACGGATCGACGCCAGCCTGTTCGGCGCGATGCAGGCCGGGCGCATCAACATTGTCAGCACCGCTGAAGGCGCGGGCGTGAAGGTCGGCGCGGTGCAAATCGCCGGGCGTGACGGTGTGCAGATCCGTTCGGCTGGCGACTTGAGCGTCAGCGGCCAGGCGATCCCGGACAGCCTCGACGTGACCCGTGCCGGCATCCGCAGCAGCCAGGGCGACGTCGGCCTGCACAGCGGCAAGAACCTGACTTTGGCCGCCACCGATGTCAGCGGTCGTGACGTCAAGGTCGATGCCAAGCGCAACCTGACCCTGACCACCGTCGAAAGCCGCAAGCTCCAGGAGCAGCGCGAGAACTGGAACAACAGCACCATCGGCATCACCTGGGAAACCTACGAGCGCACCAAGACCGACAGCGATTCGCGCCAGCACGGCAGCCAGATCATTGCCAGCCGCGACGCGCAACTGTCGTCCGGCAAAGACACCGAACTGAAAGCCGCCAAGGTCGACGCGAAGAACAACCTCAGCGTGCAAAGCGGCGGCGATCTGCGCCTGACCGCCGCCACTGAAAGCCATGTGCAAACCGATCAGGGCAAGCACCGCAAACACCTGTGGAAAGCCGACTGGGACAGCAGCAGCGAAGAGCAGCGCAGCGTCACCAGCCAGTTGAAGGGCGGCAACATCGCCCTGCAAACCGCTGCGCTGTTGCGCTCCGAAGGCGCCGAAATCGACAGCGCCGGTGACCTGCAACTGGCCGGCAAACAGGTGGAAATCACCACCGCGACCCGCACCAATCGCAGCAGCGACAACCGTTATTCCGGTGATCTGGTCGGCGGCGGTTTCTTCGGCAAGACCGGCGACGCCGACAAGGGCCAGACCCAGCACCAGGGCAGCAAGATCAACGCCGCCGGCAAGCTGCTGGTCAAGGCCGACGACGTGCGCATCAGCGGCAGCCAGGTGCGTGGCGCCAAAGACGCCAGCGTCATCAGCGACAACGGTTCGCTGACCATCGACGGCGTGCAGGACACTTCGCACAGCAACAACCATGACAAGGACAGCAAGTTCTTCGGCATCACCAAGGACGAGTCCCGGCAGAACAGCAAGGACAGCACCACGGTGCGCAGCGAGCTGGCTTCCGACAGCAACCTCAAGCTGAAAAGTGCCAAGGACATCGAAGTCGCCGGCTCCACGGTCAAGGCCGGTGGTTCGCTGACGGCGGATGCGGCGGGTGATGTGAATGTGCATTCGACGCAGAACACTCACGACAGCAGCAACAGCACGCAGACCCGTGGCTTCGACGCCTACGCCAAGGAGCAGACGGCGGAGCAGTATCGCGCCGGCGTGCATTACGAAGACAAATCCCAGACCGTCACCGCCAACGATGTCACGCAGCAGGGTTCCAGCCTCAGCGGCGGCACCGTGCAGGTGAAGGCGGGCGGCGACGTGACGCTCAAGGGCGCCGAGGTGAAATCCACCGCTGGCGACACCACGCTGAGCGGCAAGAACGTCTCGTTGCTGGCCGAGCAGGACAGCCATAGCACCTCGACCGAGACCCGCAGCACTGGCGGTGGTTTCTACTACACCGGCGGTCTCGACCGCGCGGGCAGCGGCGTGGATTTCTCGCACAACACCTCGCAAGACACCACCGCTAAAACCACCGCGCAAACCACCGGCGTGCAGAGCAGCGGCAGCCTCAACATCAATGCGGACAAACTCGCCACCGAAGGCGCGCAGCTCAAGTCCGGCAACGGCCTGAACGTCGCCGCCAACGAAGTCGACAACCGTGCCGCCAGCAACACCGAGAGCAGCACCCACAAGGAGAGCAGCTGGTCGGCGGACATCGGCGCCAACGTCGAGTACAAAGACATCGCCCGGCCGATTGCCGGCGCGGTGAAAGACGTGCTCGACGGCAAGGTGCCGGACAAGGACGCATTGGCCAATCTCGGTCAGCCGAATGTCGGTATCGACGTGGCGGTCGGTCACGCCAGCGCCGATAAAACCGAGCAGAGCAGCAATGCCGTGGTCAGCCGGTTCGACGGCCAGACCGTGGACGTGAAGGTCGGCGGCACGCTGCACGATCAGGGCACGCAGTACAACGCCAGCGCCGGCAACGTGAACATCAGCGCCGACAAACTGGTGGCCGATGCTGCGAACAACACCCGCAGCAGTACCGACAATGCGGTGGATGCCAAGGTCGATGTGCGCGTCTACACCAAGACCGGTGAAGACGTGAACGTGGCCGGCAGTGGCGCGGGTGGCAGCCGCCAGTCGAGCAAGGACAGTTCCACGGCGGTGGTCGGCGGTTACGCTGGCAATCAGGGCGTGAACATCAATGTCGCCCGCGACGCACAGTTCGAAGGCAGTCGTTTCGACGGCGGCCAGGGCGGTGTCAGCGTCAAGACCGGCGGTGATCTGGCCCTGAATCAGGCCAACGACCGTCAAAGCAGCGACAGCTCCAGCCTGCGCGGCAACGGCTCGCTGACCGTCGGCACCTTGCCGGGTACCGATGGCACCAATGTCGATCTCGGCGCCGGGTTCCAGCTCGATCACAAAGTCAACCAGACCACCGACACCCAGGCGCATGTCGCCAGCATCAGCGGTAACGGCCCGGTGCAATTGAGCAGCGGCGGCAATCAGGTTCAGCAGGGCACGAAGATCGACAGCGCTGACGCTATCGACCTGAAGGCCGACGGCAAGCTCGACCTGCAAGCGGCCACTGACACGCACGTCGCCACCGGCAGCAATCTTGGCGGCGGTTTGAAGGCGGGCGGCAGCAAAACCAGCAGTGAGAAGAGCCGCGATCAGGGCGGCAACCTCAGCGGCAACTTCAACATCGGTCGGGTCAACGAGAACACGCAGACCCTCACCGGTGGTCAGCTCAACAGCCAGAACGGCATTGCGCTGAGCGGCGACTCGGTGCGCCTGCAAGGCACTCAGGTCAGCGCGCCAAACGTCAACATCGACGCGCAGAAGGGCGGTTACGTTCAGGAGTCCGCGCAGTCCACCGACAACCGCAACAACTGGAATGTGGCGTTGAATGCCGGTGGCAATCTGAGCAAAAGCACACCGACCGCCGCCGATGAAAAAGTCAGCAGCGATCACGGCTTCAATGTCGGGGCCAAGGTCGGCGTGGATTACCTGCAAGGCACCACCCAGCAGAACAGCCAGATCAAGGCTGACACTGTGGTGCTGAACAGCGCAGGTGATGCGAGCCTGAGCGGTGCGCGGATTGATGCGCGCAATGTCAGCGGCAACGTGGCCGGTGATCTGTCGGTCGAAAGCCGTCAGGACTCCAGCACTCACGCCAAGGTCGATGTCGATCTGGGCCTGACCGCCAAGAAAACCCCGGCCGACGACAAGGGAAAACTCGCGGGCACCGACTACAAGCCGACGCTGAAAGCCGAAGGCGAATACGCGCACAAGGACAGCGTGAAACAGGCTTCCGGCATCAGCGGTAGCCAGGGTGTGAACCTCACCGTCGGCGGCACTACGCAGCTGACCGGCGCGCGGATTTCCGCCACTGAAGGCAAGGTCGATCTGGGTGGTTCGAAGGTCAGCAGCACCGACCTGAGCAACCGCGACTACGGCGTGAAAGCCGGCCTGGACCTGCCGCACAAAACCGAAGAAAACGCACCGAAGGTCTCCCTTGAGAACGGCAACCTGAAGGTCGGCCCGGTGACCCTGAGCGGGCATCTGGACAGTCAGTCCCTGCAAGCAGGGATCGACGGAAAAGGTTGATTCACCGTGAGTGAAACCGGCGGGAGCGAGCCAGCTCGCTCCCGCTTCTGATGGATTCCCCGCTCAAAACGGCAGCCACTGTCGTTTCCCGTCAAGTCGATAAAAGCATGCGCTCTACACTCGGGTGAAACCGGGAGGCCGCGCCATGCACGACAACGTCGAACAACTGAGAATCCAGCTGGCCTGCGCCCTGCGCTGGGCCGCGCGCTTGAACCTGCACGAGTCCATCGCCAATCATTTCAGCGTGGCCACTTCACCGGACGGCCGCGAGTTTCTGATCAATCCTTACGGCAAACATTTCTCGCGGATCCGCGCCAGTGATCTGCTGTTGCTCGACGCCGACGATCCGGCCAGTCTCGACCGCCCGGATGCCCCGGACATCACCGCCTGGGCCTTGCACAGCGCTTTGCACCGCAACCAGCCCCAGGCCCGTTGCATCCTGCACACCCACAGCAAATACGCGACGACGCTGGCCTGCCTGAAGGACTCGCGCCTGCCACCGATCGAGCAGAACAGCATGCGGTTCTTCGAGCGGGTGGCGATTGATGAAGGCTTTGACGGCATGGGGTTGGGTGAAGAGGCGGAGCGGGTGAGCAGGTTGCTCGGTGACAGGCCGATCCTGCTGATGGGCAATCACGGCTTGCTGGTTGCGGCGCCGAGCGTGGCTCAGGCGTTCGATGATTTGTATTACTTCGAGCGGGCTTGCGAGGTGTACATCACGGCGTTGGCGACCGGGCGCGAATTGCGTGTGGTCAGCGATGAAGTGGCGCGCAAGACCTGTCGGCAATGGCTGGACTATCCGGGGTTTGCCGACAAGCATTTCAGTGCATTGATGGGCATTCTTGATGAGGAGGAGCCGCAGTATCGGCAGTGACTTCAGCCCTCATCGGAACGCCGCCCGCCTAACCCTCCCGAAACGTCGGACCGCCCAGAGGGAGAGGGGACTGACCGGGGGAAATTGGGGAAATCCGCCGACGTGAACGAATTGCATTGAATCCATAATCGACTCGATGTCTCAGGTCGGCGTATAGCTTGATACACCTCACCCTAACCCTCTCCCTCCGGGAGAGGGTTAGGGTGAGGGGCTTTTTTGCTCAACGGCTGGCGCATCACCGGCGCGCTCCACGCCTGACGCCGGTCCTCGCTCGGCGGGCAGCCAAACCGCGCACGGTAAGTGCGGGAGAAATGCTCAAGCGAGCCGAACCCCGAACACGCTGCCACCTGGGCCACGCTCATTTGCGTCTGTTGCAGCAGGTTGTGCGCCCGGGCCAGGCGCAGGGTGATGTAGTATTTGAGCGGCGAGAGCCCGGTCTGATGCTTGAACTGGCGCTCCAATTGCCGCCGCGACAAGCCGACTTCACTGGCAATCGCCTCGCAGTCCAGCGGTTCTTCCAGCGCCTTTTCCATCAACTGCACGGCGCGGCGGATCTTGTTGCCGTACATCCCGCTGTTGCCCAGGCCGCCGTCGAGCTGATTGTCCGCCGGGGCGCGCATCTGGCCCATCAACAGGTGCAGGCCGATTTCCCGGGCCAGATCCGCATCGATGCGCTGGCCGATCCAGCCCAGCAGCATGTCGAGAATGGTGGTCGCGCCGGCGCAGGTCAGGCGCTGGCGTTCAAGGGTGTAAAGCTGCGGTCGGGCGCGGACCTTGGGGTAGCTTTCCTGAAAGCCTTGCAGGTTGTCCCAATGCACCGCCGCTTCGTAGCCGTCGAGCACACCGGCAGCCGCCAGCAATTCAGTGCCGGTTTCCACGCCGATCAACACCGCGCCGAACAGCGCCTGCTTACGCAACCAGCTCTTGAGCGCCGGATTGCGGCTGTGTTGATGCACCTCGAAACTGGCCAGCACCACGCAGGCGTCGAAGGCCTGCTCAATGTTCAAGCCGTCCTCGGCAATGCTCACCAAGCCGTTGCTAGCTGTCACCGGGCCCGGCTGCAACGACAACAGCGTCCATTCGAACAGCCTGCGCTGACTCAGCCAGTTGGCGATGGCCAGCGGTTCCAGTACCGCCGCCAGACCGAAGTTGGAAAACGCCGGCAACAACAGCACCGCCACTCGCAGCGGTGCTTCATGGCGCGGTACAGCTTCAGCGGATCGGGTCATCGCCATCTCTGCCTTATCGTTGTTCGGTCTGCCAGTGCGGATGGGTCCACACCGGTACATCGGCGGCTGGCAGCGGGGCGAGGTTGCGGATCAGGTCGCTGGCCTTTTCCGCGATCATCACCGTCGGTGCGTTGGTGTTGCCGCTGACGATCACCGGCATGATCGATGCGTCCACGACGCGCAAGCCGTCGAGGCCGTGCACTCGCAGTTGTGGATCGACCACGGCTTCAGGGTCGCCAATCGGCCCCATCTTGCAGGTGCCGCTGGCATGGTAGCCGGTTTCCGTGACCTGCCGCGCCCAGGCGTCGAGTTCGGCGTCGGTCTGCACCGAACGGCCCGGCACCAGTTCTTCACCCTTGAACGGAGCCATGGCCGGCTGGTCGAGGATCTCGCGCACCAGCTGTGCGCCGGCGCGCATGTCGGCACGGTCCTGCGCGGTCTTCAGGTAGTTGAACAGAATCCTTGGCGGCCGCCGGGGTTCAGCGCTGTGCAACGTCACGCTGCCGAGACTGGTAGGGCGCATCAGGTCGATGTGGATCTGGAACGCGTGGGTCGGCACCAGCTCGACACTGCCGGGTTGCACGGCCAGCGGCATGAAGGTCAGTTGCAGGTCCGGGTGTTCGACGCCGGCCCGTGATCGCAGGAATGCACCGGCCTCGAAATGATTGCTTGCCGCCAGACCATCGTGACGGACGAACCAGCGCGCTCCGATCCACCATTTGCCCGGCGCGGTGGTCCAGCGATACAGCGACACCGGTTGCTTGCAGCGAAACTGCACCACGGCGTCCGGGTGATCGTTGAGGCGTTTGCCGACGCCGGGCAGGTCGTGAATGACGCTGATCCCGAGGTCGCGTAATTCTGCTGCCGGGCCCACGCCCGAGAGCAACAGCAACTGCGGGGAGTTGATTGCCCCGGCGGTCAGCAGCACTTCCCGACGGGCGCGGACAGTGTTCGTTTCACCGTTCTGTTCATAGTCAATCCCGACGGCTCGCCGTCCCTCGAACAGGATGCGCAACACCAGTGCATCGGTGACCACTCGCACATTGCCCCGGGCCAACGCTTCGCTCAGATAACCGCGCGAAGTGCTCCAGCGCCGACCGTTGCGCGTGGTGCGATCAACCGGGCCGAAGGCTTCCTGACGGTAACCGTTCAAGTCCTCACTGACGCCATAACCGGCCTCGGCTCCGGCCGCAATGAACGCCGCGCACAACGGAGTTTCGACATCGCCGGGAGTGACGTGAAAATGGCCGCCGGCGCCGCGATACTCATCGCCACCGTCGGCGTGAGTCTGCGCACGCTTGAAGTACGGCAGCACCTCGCGATAGCTCCAGCCGGTGCAGCCCTGTCCGGCCCAGCCGTCGTAATCCCGGGCATGGCCACGGATGTAGACCATGCCGTTGATCGACGATGAACCGCCGAGGGTGCGGCCTCTTGGCGTGCCGATCCGCCGGCCGTCAAGGTACGGCTCTGGCTCCGACTGATAACGCCAGTTGTAGCGCGAGCCGCCCACCACAAGACCCACGGCGGACGGCATGTCGATCGTCCAGCTCTTGTCCTCGGGGCCGGCCTCCAGCAGCAGGATGCGCAAGTTCGGGTCTTCGCTCAGGCGATTGGCCAACACACAACCGGCCGAGCCGGCGCCCACGATCAGGTAATCAAACCCGGTTTCGTCCATGGTTTGCTCCGTTCTGACAAATGACGAGGGAAGGGCGGATCAGTCCACGCAATGGCCGTGAATGCCGTTGAACACCAGGCGATGAAAGTGATGCACCAGATGCTCGCTTTCATTGCTGCGCTGAGCGTCGATCATGTAGCGGCCCTGGTCGTAGCCGAGCGAGCGCAGGCCTTTTTGCACCGAGATGTTCAGGGCGATGTCCTCGGGGCCGAGGTCTTCGTTCATCCACTTCATGCACGCCGTGCTGACGGCGGCTGTCTCGGGGTTGCTGGAGTAGTAACCGAAGCGCAGCAGCGAGCGCTCGGCATCCAGCGGAATCATGATGAACGAGCCGAGAAACTCGGAGAACGGGAAGGTGTAGAAGGTGTTGTTCGGCCACATGCCGATGTTGAAGAAGCATTCCTGCGGGTTCAGAACGCTCTTCAGCGGCACGCCGTAGGCCTCGGTCGCCGAGAGATTGGCCGGTGCGGCGTAGGTCCACCAGTTGTCGCGTTTGATCAACTGGTAACCCTTGAAGTCGATCAATCGGGCGAGGTCGATGTGGCACGGGCCGGACAGTTTGAAGTGATAGCCCTCGATTGAATTGTCCATGATCACCTTCCAGTTGGCCGGCACGATGACGTCCTGTTCCTCGATCAGGCGCATGTCGGTCAGGTCCGGGAACACCCGGCGCATTTCTTCGTCGGCACCGGGGAACAGATCCCGCAGCGACGGCGCATTCGGGTCGAGGTTGAAGTAGATGAAACCGCCGAGTTCTTCGGTGCGCACCTGGGGAATGTTGAACTGCGCCAGCTCGAAATTCTTCATCCGCTCGCAACGCGGCGCACCGCGCAGGCTGCCGTCCATCTCGTAGCACCACGAGTGATAGGCGCAGCGCACCACGCCGCCGGTGGTGCCGCGGCGTTCTTCGAGCAAGCGATTGCCGCGATGCTGGCAGACGTTGTGAAAGCCGTGGATCTGCCCCTGCCGGTTCTTCGCCACCACCACGCTCTGATCGAACAGATCGGTGACCACGAACTGCCCCGGTTCGGCGAACTCACTCACGTGCCCGGCGACATGCCAGGCCTTCATGAAAATGTTGTCGCGCTCGGCACGGAACAGACTGTCATCGTAGAAATAGCGTGAGGGCAGGGTGAAGGCCTGCTCCGGATCCTGCTGATCCCAGGCGTCGACCGGGCTGTGCTGCTTGCGGGTCTGGAAACTGTGCATGAGGCGATCTCCACGGCGTGTTGTTGTGGGATCTAATCTAGGGCGCGGGCCGGTGGGACAGTTGATGGATTGCGACGAGATGCAAGGAGGAATCATCAAGGCCCGGGTGATTGATGGCAAAGCTACTGGGGACGGACTAGGGTATTGAAGCGCACTCTCACGGCAATGGACTGACAGGAAGCGACATCATGGGCGTCAAGGTTGGCAGGTGGTGGGTCGAGGAGGGTGCATTGGTTACCCCCGCCAAGAGGAATAGCCTGGCAGAGGCCCAGGCGCAATTTCCGGACTGTACTCCCTTGGCATTTCTGGCGGGAGATGGTCATGGGAACCCCCCTTTCGGATGGACGAAGACCGAAGAGTGGTGGGGGATTCTGGAGCCGAAGGTGATCGCCAATCAGGTCTACTGCCACGTCGAAAAAACTCAGAGAGACGTCAAGATAGACTCGGTACCCTGGTTTTTCGCACCTGTGTTTGGTCACCACAAAGTCAGGGGCTGGGAGCTGCCGATTTCCGATGAAATATTGAACGCCATGGGGATTTTCGTGATGAATCGCCATTTGGCACCCGCTCGGCTGCCGAAACGGCTGGTCGATGAGATGTGTACAGTGACAGCGCGGGTTGCGGCAGCGGGCTTGCTGAGAGAAGAGGATGCCAATTTGCAGAATTTCCGGCACAGCCTGCTTCCCACACCGCAGACAATAGCGGGACAAGTGATCCAGGTTCACGAAGACTACTTTGGTAACGGAGACTGCCTGCAGCCTGAAAAAGGTGAGCTTTTCATGAACCTGTGCACGAAATACCACGACGCGGTGGTTGGTTACAGGACCAATCCTCACATGCACAGGGCGATAGCCGAACCGCTGGCCGAGGTCATTGGTCTTCATCGGGACCATATTCATTTGATCGCGATCGGATACACCCATCTCGAAGTCAATCCGTTTTATAACTACCTTGCACTGCCTGAAGGCTATTTCGGCATCGCGGATCGGAGTTCGCATTATCCTTCAGTCGGTGCCAAGCCGGAATGATTTGCGGGGCTTAATAGGAAGCATTACTATTCCCGCCCCTTTCCTCAGCACGCCGCAATGATCCCCATGCTGCCCCGCAGACCCGGCTTTCTCGAGCATTACGAAGAGTTGATCGGCACCTGGACCCGTCGCCTGCGCAATCGCTCGCAGGCCGAGGATCTGGCGCACGACACCTTTGTGCGGGTGCTCGAATCCGATTCGTCGGCGGTGCAGCAACCCCGGGCGTATCTGCATCAGACGGCGCGCAACATCGCGGTGGATGGCTATCGGCGTGAGGACCGGCGGGGTGCCATGGAGTCGGAGGCGATCGATCTCAGTGAGTCGCCGACCGGTGACCCGGAGCATTACATGCATGCGATCCAGCTGGCCGATTCCATCGAACGGGCGCTCACGGAGTTGCCGGTCAACTGCCGGCGGATTTTCGTCTGGCAGAAGATCGAGGGCCTGACCCAGGCGGAAATCGCCGAGCGCCTGGGCCTGTCCAAGAACATGGTGGAAAAGTATATGATCCGCACCCTGCGGCATCTGCGTGATCGCCTGGACGGGGCGCAATCATGAGCCGCGGCGTCTTTTCATCCCCAGCCAAACAGGACATTCCATGATGGATACTCGTGATTGCGCGTGCGGGCAAACAACGGTGCGCGATGAGGCGGCACGCTGGTTTGTGCGTTTGCAGGAGCCTGCTGTCGACGCCGAACAATATCGGAACTTCGAAGCCTGGCTGAACGAACATCCGCAGCACCGTGACGAATTCCAGTTGCTGCAAGGCCTGTGGACGGCGGCGGATCTGCTGCCGGCGCCACGGCTCAAGGCCCTGTGCGACACTCCGCCAGCGCGTCGCGAGCGTCGTCCGCTGCTGCGCTATGCCGTGGCAGCCAGTGTGGTCACGATGGCCCTCGGACTCGGTCTGTTCAGTGGCTTGAATCACCCGGCAGGTTACAGCGCCGAATTCGCCACGGCGTTGGGCGAGCGCAGGCATGTGGCGTTGCCGGACGGCTCGGTGATCGATCTCAATAGCCGCAGCCGCTTGCAGGTGCGATTCGAGAAGGATCGGCGCCTGATCGAGTTGACCGAAGGCGAGGCGATGTTCAGCGTCGAGCACGACACCTCGCGCCCGTTTGTGGTCGAGGCCGGCAGCGGCAAGGTCACGGTCACCGGCACGCGCTTCGATGTGCGCCGTGACGTGACGCAAACCCGGGTCGCGGTGGAGCAGGGCACGGTCAAGGTGCAGGGGCGGCATGCGCCGGACAACCAATTCATCAACTTGACGGCCGGCCTCGGCACCCATGTCGACGCCAATGGCGTGGTGGCTCAGGCCTACGCGGTCAACCCGGCGGAGCTGACGGCGTGGCGCAGCGGCAAACTGGTGTTCAACAACGCCAGCCTCAGTGAAGTGGTCGAAGAGGTGTCCCGTTACCGCGACAAGCCTTTGACCGTCGCCAACCCGACGGTGGCCAGTCTGCGCCTGACCAGCGTGTTCAAATCCGACAACACCGACGCCTTGCTCAAGGCCTTGCCGAACATCCTTCCGGTGGCCGTGCGGACCCACGCCGACGGCAGTCAGGAAATAATTTCAAAATAAAATTCAGGTTTTTTTCGAGTTTGTCGTCTTCCTGTTCAACTGCAACTGGTTTGCATTAACAGCCGCACACTCTTGCGATCCACAGGACTCCGTACGACGTGAAAAACACCACTGCCAACAACAAAAAATCCCCTTGGTTGCCGCTGGCGCTTGCGCTGGCGGTCAACGCTGCGATGCCGCTGGCATTCGCCGCCGACGCCATTCATATCCGCGCGCAGCCACTGGGCCAGGCGCTGAGCGAACTGGGTCAGCAAACCTCGCTGCAGGTGTTTTTCAGCCCCGATCTGGTTGCCGGCAAACAGGCCCCGGCCGTCGATGGCAATCTTTCGCCGGAGGACGCGCTGCGCCAGTTGCTGCAGGGCAGCGGCCTGAACTATCAGATCAATGAAGGCTCGGTGACCCTGTCGCCAGCGCCGACCGCAGCCGCCAGCGGCCCGCTGGAACTGGGCGTGACCGACATCAAAGTGGTCGGTGACTGGCTCGGCGACGCCGATGCCGCCGTGGTGCAGAACCACCCGGGCGCGCGGACGGTAATTCGCCGTGAGGCCATGGTCGAGCAGGGCGCAATGAACGTCAGCGACGTCCTCAAGCGTGTGCCGGGCGTGCAGGTGCAGGACTCCAACGGCACCGGTGGCAGCGACATCTCGCTGAACGTCGGCGTACGTGGCCTGACTTCGCGTCTGTCGCCGCGCTCTACCGTGCTGATCGACGGCGTGCCGGCAGCGTTCGCGCCGTACGGTCAGCCACAACTGTCGATGGCTCCGATTTCCTCCGGCAACCTCGACAGCATCGACGTTGTGCGCGGCGCCGGCTCCGTGCGTTACGGGCCACAGAACGTCGGCGGCGTAATCAACTTCGTGACCCGTGCCATCCCGGAAAAAGCCACCGGTGAAATCGGCACCACCCTGGAAACCACCCGTTATGGCGGCTGGAAACACATCGACACCGCGTTCCTCGGCGGCACCGCCGACAATGGCATGGGCGTCGCGCTGTTGTACTCCGGCGTCAACGGCAACGGTTACCGCGAGCGCAACAACGGCAACGACATCGACGACGTGCTGCTCAAGACCCACTGGGCGCCGACTGATCAGGACGATTTCAGCCTCAATTTCCACTACTACGACGCCAGCGCCGACATGCCCGGCGGCCTGACCCAGAAGCAGTACGACGACAAGCCGTATGACTCGGTGCGCGACTACGACAACTTCAGCGGCCGCCGCAAGGACGTGTCGTTCAAGTGGATCCGTCAGATCGACGAACGCACCCAGGCCGAAGTGCTGACCTATTACACCGACAGCTTCCGTGGCAGCACCATCGCCGCCCGCGACCTGAAAACCCTGAGTTCGTACCCGCGTTCCTACTACACGCTGGGTATCGAGCCACGTGTCTCGCGGGTATTCGACGTCGGCCCGACCACTCAGGAAGTCAGCGTCGGTTATCGCTACCTGAAAGAGGCCATGCACGAGCAGTCGAGCCGTCTGGCGCTGGTCAACAATGAGCCGGTGGTCACCAAGACGTCCGACGGCCACGTGTTCCAGGACCGTACCGGCGGCACCGAGGCCAACTCGGTCTACGTCGACAACAAGATCGACGTCGGCAAATGGACCATCACCCCGGGCATTCGCTTCGAGCACATCAACACCGACTGGCACGACCGCGCCGTGCTCGACACCGCCGGCAAACGCGTGCCGGAGAAAAACCGCAGCATCGAGAGCAACGAACCGCTGCCGGCGCTGAGCGTGATGTATCACCTGTCCGATGCGTGGAAGCTGTTCGCCAACTACGAAACCTCCTTTGGCAGCCTGCAGTATTTCCAGCTGGGACAGGGCGGCTCGGGTGACCAGACCGCCAATGGCCTGGAGCCGGAAAAGGCCAAGACCTACGAGATCGGCACCCGCTACAACGATGACGTGTGGGGCGGTGAAGTGACGCTGTTCTACATCGACTTCGATGACGAGCTGCAATACATCAGCAACGACGTGGGCTGGACCAACCTCGGCGCCACCAAGCACCAGGGCATAGAGGCTTCGGTGCACTACGACATGGCGGCGCTCGATCCGCGCCTCGATGGCCTGACCGCCAACGCTGGTTTCACCTACACCCGCGCGACGTACGAAGGCGAGATTCCAGGCTTCAAGGGGCGCGACCTGCCGTTCTACTCGCGTCAGGTAGCGACCGTCGGTCTGCGCTACGACATCAATCGCTGGACCTACAACATCGACGGTTTCGCCCAGTCCAAACAGCGTTCACCAGGTACCGGCGTGAATGCCGACGGCAGCTTCAGCAACAACTACATCACCGAAGGCACGGCGGACGGTCAGTACGGCGACATCCCGGGTTACGTGACCTGGAACGTGCGCGGCGGCTATGACTTCGGTGCGCAGCTGTCGAACCTGAAGCTCGGCGCCGGGGTGAAAAACATCTTCGACAAGCAGTACTTCACCCGCTCCAGCGACAACAACTCGGGGATGTATGTCGGCGCGCCGCGTACGTTCTTCGTGCAGGCCAGCGTCGGTTTCTGACGCTGTTTGGCTCGTTCCCGCACGGCGTGGGAACGAGCCGGTTCAGACCTTGAGGGCTTTGCCGCCTATCGCCACCGCCACCAGCAACGTCGCCATCAATCCGAAGGCGAAACTCAGGCTGCTGGCATGAGCGACAAACCCGATCACCGCCGGCCCCGCCAGAATCCCCGCGTAACCCAGCGTGGTGATCGCCGGCACGGCGATGCTTTCCGGCATCACCGTCTGTTTGCCCACCGCCGTGTACAGCACCGGCACGATGTTCGAGCAGCCGGCGCCGACCAGTGCATAACCGACCAGCGCGGCTTCCCAGCTCGGGGCGAACGTCGCCAGAAACAAACCTGCCGCCGCCAGCAGTCCACCGAACAGAATGATCCGCGTCGCACCCAGCGCGCGAACAATCCGGTCACCGGTCAAACGACCCGCAGTCATCGTCAGCGCGAACGCGGCATAACCCAGCCCCGCATAGGCCGTATCGATCCCGCGTTCCTGCGCCAGAAACACCGCGCTCCAGTCCAGCGCCGCGCCTTCGGTGAGGAACACGATGAAGCACATGCCGCCGATGAACAGCACGATGCCGTGGGGCACCGCGAACGCCGGTCCCGAGCTTTCACTGCCGTAAGGCAACATGTGCGGCACAGCCTTGAACAGCGCCGCGATCAGCACCACGACCACCACCAGCATCGCCGCCAATGGCGACAAACCGAGGCCGAGCAGAGCGCTGACGCCCGCCGCGCCGACGATCCCGCCGAGGCTGAACAGGCCGTGAAACCCCGACATCATGTTCTTGCCGCTGGCCCGCTCGACGATCACCGCTTGCAGGTTCACCGTCGAATCCACCGTGCCGAGTCCGGCGCCGAACATGAACAGCGTGGCGATCAACGCCGGAATCGACGACACCGTCGCCAGCAACGGCAACGCTGCACAGATCAGCAGCGTGCCACCGGTGGCCACGCGCCGGCAGCCGAACCGCGTGGCCAGGATCCCCGCCAGCGGCATTGCCAGAATCGAGCCCACCCCCAGACACAACAGCAACAGACCCAGCGTCCCTTCATCAAGCCCGGCCCGCGCCTTGGCATACGGCACCAGCGGCGCCCACGCGGCGATGCCGAGCCCGGCGATGAAGAAGGCGATGCGCGTGGACATCTGTTGCAGGCGTCCGGGAGCGAGGGGAGGCGGGGTATTGATGGCAGTCATGAAACGTCCTTGGTCTTGCGGTCTATGGCGTGATGCAGGGCAACATCCTTGCATATCAGTCCATGGGCCGCGACCTTGAGTTCCCGATCAGGCCGGTCGGCGAGAACGGATCACTGCTCGCGGATGCTTTGCGTCAACTTCAAAAAGCGCGGTACGACTGCCTCGGGCGGTGGCACCAGATCTTTCAGTCCGTCGGTGCCTTTCTGGAAAGTGAACATCTGCGCTGCGATCAGCGGGCTGGCGAGACCGCCGACGTGGGCGATGGCGAACCAGGCGCGATCCTGTTCGGTGGTTTCCGGGCGAGGGTCCAGACGCCAGCCTTCGAGGGTGGTCATGCGATCGCCGATATAGAACTTCTCCATGATTTTCGACTTTTTCCAGATTTCGGCATCGTAGCCGGGGCGGTAGTCGGTATCGTAGGTGCCGTCGGTGGGTTTGGCGTGGTTGCCGAGTGAGGCACTGATAAGACTCATGATCACGTTGGGCGTGCTGGTGAAGCGCAGGCTGTTCTTGACGTTGAAACCGGTTTTGCCGTCGTCATGGATAAATCCGTAGGGCATACAGACGCCGGGGCCTTCGGGTACTTGATAGAGGTCGCGGGCTTCGAAGCGGGCGGCAAGGTCCTTGATCCGTTGTGCGGAATTTTCGGCGGGTTTGTTCATGTTGAAGTAGAACACCCGGTTGTTGCGCCAGAGCAGGAATTCGTAGGGGATATTTTCGCCGCCCATGACGTAGGCGTCGGGGATACCGAGGTCGTGTTCGTATTTTTTTACTTTGGGTATTTGCTCTTCCAGTTTTTTTATTTGTTCCTCCTGCTTTTTCACCATGTCATGGGAATAGTTCATCTCCTTGATCGATACCAAAAGGTCCTTGTTGGTTTCAAGCTTGTCCTCGAGGCGCTTTTTGTAGAGTTCGGTTTCGTGAAGAATGGCGTTGCGTTGTCTTTCAAAATTTTCACGTGTCGTGGCATCGCTGACTCTGATGGTGAGTTCGTCAAAGTCATAACTAACGTAGTCGCCCACCGCATGCACATTCTTGGAGAATACGTGTCCTCCTGCACCTTTCATGTTGCTACGTTCGATAGCAAACGTTGCCCACTCGAATGCTTCCGGTGACTCGAATCTGGTACGTCCCAGACATTCGTGCAGGGCAGGCTCAGCAAGGGCAAATTGGGTGCCCAGCAACAAGCCGGCGAAGGTGGCGATGATTCGTGTCATGAACTGTGCTCATTTCGATTGGACGTTTCGCTCACACTTGCGATGTGTACGTCGCTCTTTCTGTCTTCGTTGTGAGCGATGATCGTCAGGTTCAACCCCGAGTCATTGTTCTCACCTTTAGTCCAGCCGATTGGTAGGGCAGTAATGAAGCCCTTGATGCCCATGGGAGCGGAATAGGTTTTCACCCCAGCCCATGTCTTGCTCTCCCAAAAACCTTCTTCATGTGGCAAACAGTCTGCCAGTTTTCCACCACGTTTATGATCATCTGGAGAGCGATATGTCCACGTTGGCCAGATTGATGCTGGCATATCCCCGGCGGATTCAGACGCTGTCGTTGGATCAACAAGTATTTGCACCTGACTGATGTTCTGAGGAATGAAGTTGAATGACTGCTCGTAAGCTTCCGAATTATTCTTCGCGCGCTTCTGAATATCTCGCCAAGTTTTTTCTGCAGCAGGCTGATCGAGAACTTCGTCCGAAACAGTAAAGTGAGCCACAGGGCCATTTTGCTTCGCCTGACTCATTCCGAAGTGCTTTTTCCACAAATCCTTGCGCAATTTATTGATTGTCTTCCCTACCTTCTGGTTGTGTTTGCCGTCCAGCTTGGCTTCAGTCGATTCGCTATCGCGCACAATGACTGCCAGCTCAGAGTCACGTGTCCCGCATTGACTGCGGTCATTGATATTGGCGCTGCCGAGAATCGCCACTCGATCATCCGCGATCAACAACTTGCTGTGCACGTAGATCTGTTCAGTGACGACTCTATCACCGAGGGTGGCCCAAGTCCGAAGGTTCAGCAGGGTCAAATATTTTGACCAGTCCTGTTGCGCATAAACTGGCTTATTTTTGCTATCCACCCGCTCAATAATCTTCCCGGCCTCTTCCTTGCTCGCCCCGCGATCCATCATGTCCTTCATCGCCATGTGCCGTTGAATGCGTTTGACCAGACTCTGCTCACCAAACACCAGACTTTGCATGGTCAGGTGAACCTGGTGCATGAGGTTCAGCACATTCAGCGCGCCTTCCGGGTGCACCGGCAAAATCAGGTACACGTGAAAAGGACGGTTTTCGGCAATCGCCCGGCCGATGCGGTCGGCCAGCGCCTTGCCGATGCTGTTGGTGAGCTTCTGTTCTTTCCCCAATTTCTGCGTCAGCCAGCCCTGTGCGTTGGTCTGCCAGATCGCCAGGAAATTTTTGAGAAAGGTTCGGGCCTCTTCGCCGGGTTCCTTGCTGATGGCGTTGACTTCTTTCCAGTCGATCCGGGTGAAATCCTGGTCTTCCATCGCTTCACGCAATTTGATCCGGGCGACGAAATTCTCGTTCAAAGTGGACGGGTCGCGCAGGCTGGCCATCGGGCCGGACAGTGGCCGGCCTTCTGCCAGTTCGCCCTCGTCACCGAAGTCGGTCTGGAAGAACTGGTTTTCGATGTAGATGAAGTGCTGGGCACTGGAAATGGTCTGCAGCATGGCGCGCAGGCAATTGTCCTGGACGCCGCCAACGTTGAAACCCTCGGGCAGCGGCAGGTTGACCTTGGCCTGGTTTCGCCCTTTGGCTTCCTGAGTGGTCATCGCGGCTGAAGCGCTGCGCAACACCTGCACGCTGACGCCACCTTGCGCGGTCTGTGGTGGTGTCGGCAGGGTCGGGGCCTGATCGATCCACACCGGTTTGGGCATGGGCAGCTTCAGGTTGATCTGATTGTTGAGGTCCAGGTGGTGGGGCAGGCCGGCGTCCCTGACCAGGGTGTTGACCCACTCCATCAGGGCGACGATGACAGTGGTCTTTTCCAGGCTCTTGATCTCGGCGATGTAGGCCTGTTGTCCGTTCCAGCGGTCGATGAAGTTGCGCGACAGGTCGTACACCGACGGCCCCTCGATGCGGCTGTGAACGTCTTGCCACGGCATGCGCGGCTGATCCTTGTCCAGCCGGCTGTAATCTGCCGAAGCCAGCGGCTGCGGTTTGTGTTTGAGATAGACAAAGGGTTCCTGGTGATTGGCCACGCGGTCTTGCAGCAACGCGTAAAAGTGCCCGAGCAATGAAGTGGTCAATTGGCCGATGTTGTTCAGCCAGCCCATTTTTTCTGCGGGCATCGCGTCGTAACCCTTGTCGCAAAACATCGCGACGAGGCGGCCGAGATCGGTCGAATTCGTCCAGTTGTTGATCAGCTCGTAACTCTTCAGACGCAGCGAAGCCTGCAAATTGCCGGCGCTGCTTTCGACTTCGCGAATCCACACTTGAGCCTGGCCCTTGAGCGGTTCGGCAAGCGGCAGACGTGTCCAGTTGTGTTTGATCAGCGCGGTGATATTGCGGATGGCCGCGTCGGTCAGATATTCCCTGGGCCTGGCCAAAGGATCGATGGAGGACACGTATTCCTTCAAACTTTTGCCCGCCTTCATTGCCCGATCCAGAACGGGCAGGGGCGGGCTGGCGAAGAAGTTCTGAATCGCCGCGACGGCGTTGATGACGGCAGCGCGACTGGGCAACGCCAGTTTGACGTTGTTTTTTTCGGTGCCGATGGTCGTTTCGGCCAGCGGTCTGGACAGGTCGAACAGCGTGCCCAGCAGCAGGCCGGCTCGACTGACGTGTTTGTTCATGTCCATCCAGCCCAGATGCGGGATCCCCGGGTTATATGCATCGTTACCCTTGCGGTCGCTGGCATCCAGGCTGAAGTTGTTGTCGTCGCGACGCCCGTAGGCCAGGTCGATACCACCGACATAACCGATCTTGTTGTCGATCACCACGCACTTCTGGTGATGGGAAAAAGTCGAACCCAGGCCCTTCATGTCGCTTTGCTGGATGGCCGGTGTGCAGAAAGCACGCGGAATCTTCAGCCCGGCGTTGAGCTGGAAAACCGCGAGCATGGTTTCGAAGTCATGAGTGCCGACGCTTGCTGCCGGGCTCAGCCACGGCATGACGTAGATTTTCAGGCCGGGCTTTTTCAGGGCGTTGCTCAGGCATTCCCACAAGGTCTGCTTGCCGTCCAGGGTGACGTCGTAGTTGACCTGCCAGCCGGTAATGAAAATCGAGGTTTCGGCCTTGGCGATTTCCTTGGCCAGATCCTTGTAGTAATCCTCGCCAGTGGTGAAAAAACGCACCTGGTTGCCACTGCGCTTGGGCGCGAAGGCAGACTTGTCCTGAATGAAAAAGTCTGGCGCATTGACGGCGGGCAGCGCTTTGCCGGCGGCCGTGTTGATCTGGCTGACTTCCTTGTGGCGAACGCCGTTGTAGGGGGTAGCGAAATCCGTCATGGTCATTCGTCCGTGCTGTGCAGTCGGCTGTACAAGTCACCGTCGGTGAGCAAGTCCTGCTTGCTGCGTTCGTTGCTGGCGCTGTTGATCGTGCGGTGGCGGGTGCTGTCATGAAAGTCGAGGGCGGCGAGGGCGAAGCGTTCTTTGTCCGCGTCCGCCGGCTCGTCATGCAAGGCCACGGGCACGCGTTGCCCCGGATAGCACAGCCACAACGGGCCGGCTTCGGCATAGGCTCTGGAGAGTTTCAGGCGTTGCGGTTCGTCGATATTGACGCGTCCGTTGTCGTCGGTCTGACCTTCGAGCAACGGTTCATCCACGCCGTCCTGGACGATCTGCCAGAGCGTGTGGGCCAGCGGGAAACCTTCATCGCCGGGCACGTCGGTCAGGGTAATGTCGAAAAAGTATTCCCGTGGCTCGGGTTTGGTCGGCACGACGCCCGGTTGCGCGGGCGCCATGAGATTGCCGGCCTTGGCCGACGGCGCAGGAATCGGCAACAGCGGCATCAGGATCGCAATCCCGGAACCCGTTCCCGCCGAACCACCGGCGTTGATCTTCACCACCGGCCCGACCACGGTGATGCCGCCGCCATCGAGTTTGATGAAGCTGCCACCGGCCTGGATGGTCAGTTCGCTGCCGGCCTCGATGACCATTTTGTCCCCGGCCTTGAGGTGGATTTCCTTGCCTACGCTGGTCAGTTGAGCCGTACCGAGCTTGATGTGCTGATCCTGGTTCACGGTCAGGTGGTCGCTGGCCTTCACTTCCACTTTGCGGTCGGAAATCGTGGTGCGGTGTTCTTCGGCCTTCAGCTCGGTGTAGGTGTTCTTCACCACGGTGTCGTGGCGTTCATTGCCGACGCGGATTTTCTGGTCGTGTTCGACGTTTTCATCCCAGTCGCGCTGGGCGTGGATGAAGATTTGTTCGGCGCCTTTTTTGTCTTCGATGCGCAGTTCGTTGTAGCCACCGCCGCCGGGGGAGCTGAGGGTTTTGAAGACGGTTCGGGTTTTGTTCGCCGGCAGGGCGTACGGCACCGGGTTTTCCTTGTGGTACAGGCAGCCGGTCACCAGTGGCTGGTCGGGGTCGCCTTCGAGGAAGGTGACGAGGACTTCCATGCCGATGCGCGGGATGGAGATGGCGCCGTAGCGGTCGCCGGCCCAACTGCTGGAGACGCGTAGCCAGCAGCTGGTCTTGTCGTCGGCCAGGCCTTCGCGGTCCCAGTGGAATTGCACCTTGATGCGGCCGTACTGGTCGCAGTGGATTTCTTCGCCTTTGGGGCCCGTGACCATGGCGGTCTGGCTGCCGAGCACGCGAGGTTTCGGGTGTTCGAGGGCCGGGCGGTAGAACACGTCCCATGGGGTGGCGAGGAAGGTGTTGCGGTAGCCCTGGTGGAAGTCGTCCTTGTTGTCGGTGGTGTCGCTGGTCACCGATTCTTCGAGGACTTGCGGCTGTTTGCCTTCGTGGAAGATTTCGGTGAGCAGCCACAGGTCGTTCCACTCGCTGCGCGGGTGGTCGGACATTTCCATGAAGTGGCCGCTGACCAGTCGGGTCTGGTCGCCGCGACCTTCGGCCTGACGGTAGTCGGCGCGATGGCGCTCGAGGGCGCGCTGGCTTAGGAATTTGCCGCGGGCGCGGTCGATGAAGCGGCCGGGGTAGTCGTAGTCTTCCAGGTCCGGCTCGGTGCTCTCACCATCCGGCTTGTACGCGGCTTCCATTTGCAGGCGCGGCTTTTCGAAGTCGTAGTCGCGGCGGGTGGTGCGGCTGGTGCGGGTCTCCAGGCGCAGCCGGAAGCCTTTGATCACCGGTTCCTCGGCGACCATGCCGCTGCCCTGCACATACGCGGTGGGCTGGCCGAGGTTCGGGAACACGGTCTGGTCGTCACCAAACACCAGTAGATGGCCTTTCTTGCTGTGCTGGAAGTGGTAGTGAATGCCTTCTTCTTCGCACAGGCGCTGAACGAAATGCAGGTCGGTTTCGTCGTACTGCACGCAGTAGTCGCGATCCGGGCACGGCTGGCTCAACTGGAAGCTGTAGGCGTTGCCCTTGATGCCGTGTTCGTCGAGGATCAGCGCGATGATTTTCGGCGCCGACATCTGCTGATAGATGCGCTGGTTGGTGCGGTGATGCAGGTACTGCAGTTGCGGCACCAGCGAGACTTTGTAGCGGGTCAGGCGCTTGCCGGCATCGCCCTGGGCCACGCGGTAGATCTGGCCGTGAATGCCCGAGCCCTGCGGATCGAGGGCGAGGAACGCCTGTTTGTGCAGGAGTTTTTCCAGGTCCAGATCCGGGTTTTCGCTGACCAGTTCCAGGTCGAAACGGAACGGCTGGCTGATGCCTTCGGTGCCGGTGAACGACAGGACTTGCAGGTCGCTTACCTGCCCGCCTTGAGAGCCGTCGAGCGTCAGGCTGAAATGCGTTTCGTTGGCCGGATTGAACATTTGGCGCTCCTTGAAATGAAACCGAATCTCCTGAAAGTTCTACCGTCGGCGAAGACCTGATCCAGAACCGAGTCGGATCATAAAGGCTAAAAGTTGCGCAAAAAGTTGCGCACATGCCATGAAAGCACCGGTTTAGAAGGTTTTCTTGAAGTTGCTACGAAATATTTCTTGGCAAAGTGATATCACTTTTGCTGATGCTTTCTCGTGGTTGTCGGTCCCGTCAGGCAGTAGAGTGGAGCGCTGACAGGAACGTGAGCGCAGGAAGACAGATGGCGAAGTTCTACGATGCACGGGGCAATATCTATGGCGTGGTTTCACCCCGACAGGTGCGTGAGGCAGGCATCAACCTGCCGGCCAGCGCTGAAGATGCCGCTTTATTCAGAACCGCATGGAGCGAGCAGGCCATTGAGACATTCTGCCAATGGCCTGACGCGATTCGTCCTGCCGGTGCCAAACACCATCGCAGCGATGGCTTGCTGATCGGTCCGTTCCAGTCCTCGCCACCCTTCGATCTGCTGATCGTAAATACCGACGGCACGCTGGCCGAACGCAGTGGCAATGGTTTGACGATTTTCTCTCAGGCGCTGCTCGAAAAGGGGCTGATGCCGGAAGTGGGCGCGACGTTGCGGGTGCATCACGACAAACAGGATGCGCCGTCGCCTGTACCGGTCTCGGTCAAACCGGCCGAGGTGGCGAGCGTGCAAGGCTTCTGGCTGGATCTCGGGCAACCCGGTTTCGGCCCGGAAGCTGTCGGTGCAGTCGGCGTTGAATCGGTGCGGTTCAATAACGTGGAAGTCAGCCGCGTCCGGCCATTGGCGCAACTCGATCCTGCCTGGGAACACAGCCAGTTCGTGCGCATCGGCAATCCCCATTGCGTGACGCTGGTGCAGGACGAAGCCGCACTGCCGGGCAACGCGCAGATGCTTGAGTCGCCGCTGGCCGACAGCCTGACCGCCATCGCCTTCGCCACCCCCGTTGGCGCCGGCCAGCCGTGCCCGGCCGGGGTCAATCTGCAATGGGCAATGCGCGCAGGTGATCAACGCATCGTTGCGCGGGTGTTCGAACGCGGCGAAGGCCCGACGGCGTCCTCCGGCACCAGCGCCAGCGCGGTGGCGAGCGCAGCATGGCGGGTGGGCTGGGTGTCGTCGGGAGAAGTGCAGGTGGTGATGCCGGGCGGGACCGCGCCGATTTTACTGGAGGAACAGGGCGGTGAACTGAGCGGCGTGCGTCTGTTCGGCACCGCATACCAGACAAAAAGGTGAAGTCCCTTTCATGATCGTCCCCCCGGGAACGATGGATCCCTTGGACTTCACTGTGAGCCGGTTCGCTGCGGTTGTCGCCTGTCAGATCTGACAGGGCGGCTCTATCGTTTTGCAATAAGGCCGCTCCGTCCCATAACCATGAGTTCCCTCGATTCAGTGCGCCTTGAACAGTTTCACTGCAACCACGGCAGCGGTGTCCACCGTCAGATGCAGCAGTGCCTGCGGAGTGGTCTGCGTATCCTTGAAGCATTCGACGATGACCGCTTGCGCCGCGCAGGCCTGTATCGCCAGCCGGTCAGCGTCGCGCAGCTGCCGTTTCACCGCCGCACTGACCGGGATCGGTGGGTGGCCCTCGCGAACCGCTGTGCAGAATTTCAGAGAGATTTCTCTTGGCGTGGGCGGTGGCGGTGAGGCCAGGCCCGCTTCTGCAAATAAATGATTGAGCTGCTCCGCCGCACTGACGGCTCGCGGAAAACCGGCAAAGGCTGAGGCCTGCAGCAGCACCTCGGTCATTTCGCCAGGCGCCAGGCCTGATGCGAGCCCGGTCTTGAGGTGCACGCTGAGCGGTGGCCCCACCATGCCCGATGCCACAACGGAGGCAAATGACACCGCTTCGCGCAATCGCGGGTCGAGACCGGAGCGCGAGTGCAAATGCCCGTACACCACGCCAACGGCCAGTTCGCCCAACGCGGGAGCGGTATGAAACAAGGCATCGAGCCGGGCGCCGCCATCGGGCACCAGATCGATGAACGTATGACGGCCTTCGCGATACAGCGTGGCCATGGGATCGGAAGCAGTTTTGGGGTTCATGTCGCGTCCTCATGCAGCAATGAGGATGGCAGCGGAGCAACAACGCGCGAACTACGGCATGACAGGGCGTCCATCGGGAAAGGTCGGCGCCGTTGTGACGCCGACCTCTACACCTTAGACGAACTCCACCACCGGCATCTGCCGCTTCACCAACACCTTGCCGTCACGGATCGAATACAGCGGCAGACCCTGGCTGCGGATGACTTCGTAATCGCTGTCCGCCGACAGGATCAGCAGGTTGGCCGGGCGACCCTGTTCAAGACCGTAGCGTTCGCCAAGGTGCATGGCTTTGGCGCTGTTGTCGGTGACCAGATCCAGTGCGCTTTGCAGATTGCGGTAACCGAGCATGTGGCAGATGTGCAGCCCGGCTTCGAGCACCCGCAGGATGTTGCCGTTGCCCAGCGGATACCACGGGTCGACGATCGAGTCCTGACCGAAGCAGACGTTCATGCCGGCTTCGAGCAGCTCGTTGACGCGGGTCACGCCACGGCGTTTCGGGAAGTTGTCGAAACGGCCCTGCAGGTGAATGCTTTCGGTCGGGCAGGAGACGAAACTGATGCCCGAATGCCCGAGCAGGCGGAACAGTTTGGCGCAGTAGGCGTTGTCGTAGGAACCCATCGCGGTGGTGTGGCTGGCCGTCACACGTGCGCCCATGTCGCGGCTGCGGGCCTCTTCGGCCAGCACTTCGAGGAAGCGTGAATGCGGGTCGTCGGTTTCGTCGCAGTGCACGTCCACCAGGCAGCCGGTGCGTTCGGCCAGGTCCATCAAAAACTTCACCGAGCTGACGCCCTGGTCGCGGGTGTATTCGAAATGCGGAATCCCGCCGACCACATCGGCGCCCATGCGGATCGCTTCTTCCATCAGCTCGCGACCATTGCGGAACGACTCGATGCCTTCCTGGGGGAACGCGACGATTTGCAGGTCGATCAGGTGACGGCTTTCCTCGCGCACTTCGAGCATCGCCTTGAGCGCGGTGAGTTGCGGGTCGGTGACGTCGACGTGGGTGCGCACGTGCTGGATGCCATGGGCGGCCAGTGTCTGAATGGTTTTCTTGGCCCGGGTTTTGGTGTCTTCCTGGGTGATGGTGACCTTACGCTCGCCCCAGCATTCGATGCCTTCGAATAGCGTGCCGCTCATGTTCCAGCGCGGCTCGCCGGCGGTCAGGGTGGCGTCGAGGTGAATGTGCGGCTCGACGAAGGGCGGCACCACCAGATTGCCGCCGGCGTCGAGGTCGTCGGGGCCCAGGGTCGGCGCTTCGGTCTGGCGCGCGATGCTGCGGATCAGGCCGTCTTCCAGGTGCAATTCGTGCAGACCTTCCTGGTTGCGCAGGCGGGCGTTGATGATGTGCATCAGGCAAATCCTTCTTATAGGTCTTGTAGTGGCGCGCTGGCGCGGCGGGCGCCCAGCAGGCCGGTGACGATGACATACGTTAGCGCGGCAGCGGCGATCCCCACCAGCGGCGCGATCCACGGCGAGTGAAACGCCGCGAGGGTACCAACCGCGTAAGCCCCGAGCCCCGGCCAGTTGAAGGCCGGCAGCCGTGCGTCGGCCAGGCGCGGATAGTGACCGCGCCAGCGGAAGAAAAAGTCAGCCATGATGACCCCGCCAATCGGCGGAATCACGGTGCCGAGCAGGATCAGATAAGGCACCAGCATGTCATACATGCCCAACAGCGCGAGCAGCGTGCCGATCACCGCACCGGCCAGGGTCACGGTCTTGCGGCGCCCGGTGCGCAGCAGGTTGCAGCCGGCGACGGCGAAGTTGTAGATGGTGTTGTCCTGGGTGCTCCAGATGTTCAGCAACAGCATGGCCATCGCCGCCATGGCGAAACCTTGCAGCAGCAACACCTCAACCACGTCGGGTTGTTGATAGACGATCGCGCCATAGGCACCGATCAGCACCATCAGACCGTTGCCGATGAAAAAACCAATGAGGCTGGCCAGTACCGCTACCCGCGCCGAACGGGAGAAACGCGTCCAGTTGGTGGCCTGGGTCGCGCCGCTGACGAAGGTGCCGAACACCAGCGTAATGGCGGTGGACCAGTCCAGCGAACCGGTCGGCACCACGGCCAGCAAACCATCAAGGCCGCCGACCTTCACCGTGGCCACCCACATCGACAGCATCAGCAGCAACATCATGGCCGGCACCGCGATGTACGACAGAATCTCCAGGCCGCGATACCCGACATACGCCGTGGCGCAGAACACCAGGCCGAACAGCACCATGAGCCCGAGCACCGTGCCGTCGTCCAGGGCGAAATATTTACCGAGTACTACCGCTGCCGTCGCCGTACCCCAGGCGTACCAGCCGATCTGAGTGAAACCCAGGATCAGGTCGCTGAGCTTGCTGCCCACTTCTCCAAAGCAGAATCGGCCCATCAACACCGAGTTCAGGCCGCTCTTGAAGGCGATGTAACCCAGCGCTGCGGCGTACAGGCCCAGCAGCAGATTGCTGATGATGATCACCGCCATCATCTCGCCAAAGTCGAACGCCACGCCGAGCTTGCCGCCGGCAAACATGGTCGCGGTGAAGAAGGTGAAGCCCAGTAGCACCATCGCCGTTGAGGCCAGGCCTTTGCGTGCGTGCATGGGGACTTCGCTCAGGGGGTAGTCGTTGCCGGGATCGTTCTGCGTCATGGCGGGCGTTCCTTGCTGGAAAGGGGAGGACGCGAGGCGGTTGCAGCGGTCGTGCCAGATACCGATTGGCGAGGTTATGTATAGACGAGGGAGCGGATTTGGCGCGAAAGCGGTGCGCCTGCCTCCGCTGAAGCACAATGTGGGAGCCATCAGGCCGGTTGTTTTTCGGCTCAGAGAAAACGTAGCAGAGCGGCGACAATGGCCTCGGGTGCATCTTCCTGCACCAGATGCCCGGCATTCGGGATCGGGTGAAACTGCGATCCGGGGATCATCTGATGCAATGCCCGGCCGCGTTCGATGGGAATCCACTGATCTTCCTCGCCCCAGAGAATCTGCACCGGGCAGCGAATCGTCGGGTACAGCGGCTGAGTTTCCAGTGTGTAGCGCTGGTCCATCTGCGCGATCTGCCGGTAGAACGCCGCTTGCCCCGGATCACCCAGCCACGGCTGAACGTAGGGCGCCAGTTCATCATCGGGAATATCCCGGTGAATGGCGCCGCGAATGTAGGTCGGGACGATGGCGCGCTGGATGTAGTCCGGCAGGCCGCTGAACGCCGCTTCATGCTGGCGCACGTGCTGCACGAACGGCGAGCCCCAGGGCGTCAGCGCCACCGGGTCGATCAGCGTCAGGGTGCGGTAATCCTTGCCGTTGAGCAGGTGTGCGCGCAGGGCGGTGGCGCCGCCGAAGTCGTGGGCGACCACGTCCGGGCGTTGCAGGCCCCAGTGATCCAGCAACTGAGCGAGCAGTTCGTTCTGCACGCCGAGGGAGACGTCGGTGTCCGGTTGCTCGGAGCGCCCGTAGCCCAGCAGGTCGAAGTAATGCACCCGATGGCTGGCGAAAAAATGCGGCGCGATGCGGTGCCACACACAGGAAGAGAAGGGCGTGCCATGCACGAACACCAGCGGCGGGCCGTCGCCACGCACCCCGTGGCGAATCTGTCGTCCGTTGAAATCAAAGACCTGATCCAGCAGCCAGTCCGTCATGGGCCTGTCCTCTTGGCGGGTTCGAGCCAAAAAGCATAGGCGTAAAAAAACCACCGGTCTCGGTGGTTTTTTGTGTCGCGGGAGTTACTCGCCGCGATAGATGCAACCGCTGGTGCAGGTCTCGTGGATGCGGATCGCACTGAGTTCCGGCAGCAGGGGCTTCAACTCATTCCAGATGAACTTGGCCAGCACTTCGCTGGTCGGGTTCTCAAGGCCCGGAATATCGTTCAGGTAGTTGTGATCCAGACGCTCGTACAGCGGCTTGAAAATCGCCTTGATCTCGGAGAAATCACGGATCCAGCCGGTGTGCGGGTCGAGGTCGCCGCTCAGGTGAATCGCCACTTTGAACGAGTGACCGTGCAGACGTCCGCACTTGTGGCCGTCCGGGACGTGGGGCAGGCGGTGGGCGGATTCGAACGTAAATTCCTTGAAGATTTCCACAGTGATTTCAGCTCTGTTCAGATGGCGTTCGCCGCAGCGAATTCGGGCAGGCGGCGAGTTTATCAGCTTGTCCCCGGCTGTGCTGACTAAAGGGTCAGCAAGCGCTCGGCGAGGCGACCATTGGCAGTCAGTTCAAGGAACTCGTCGCCCAACCGGCGGCTCTCGTCCATCGCCGCGTGCCAGTATTTCTGCCGGCTCGGTGCATCGCCCATGAAGCGCTTGAAGTCGTTACGGTCGGGGAGTTTGCCGTAGGGCAGGCGCGCCAGGTATTCCTTCGACGGCGCCAGCAACAGCACGTCCTGCAAGCGCTCGGTCGAGGCTTTACGCCACGGCAGGGTCTTGTCGAACCAGCCCGGGATCACCCGGTCGGTGAAGTGCGGGTAGAGCACGATGCCGTCGCCGCTGTAGGGCAGGTCGAGGTGATAGTCCAGCAGGCCGCCGTCACGAAAGGTGCCGGCGCCGGCGCCCGGCAGGTCGCGCACGCCTTCCATGACCATCGGGATCGACCCCGAGGCCAGCAGCGCCTGACGCAGGTTGCCGGCATTGAGGGCGACGAAGCGCGACGGGAAATCGTTCAGCGCGTGCACCGGCGGCGCCAGGCGCGGGTCGTGGATGATCAGCCGTTCGAAGTGCCGCGACAGCCGCGCCCGGCCCCGCAGGTTGTCGGCGATCACCGACCCCAGCGCCAGCCCGAGCCGGCCACGATGGTCGTCCGCCAGCCCGCCGTGGCTTTTGACCACCATGATGTTCAAGCGGTAATGGGCATTGTCGAGCAATAGCGCATCGCGGCCGTCGAGCAGGTCATCGAGCATGCGCTGCGAGCTGCGGCTGACGTCGCTGATGGTCACGCCCTTGTTGAAGTTCTGCTCGGTGTACAGATGGCCGAGGCGACGAATGCCTTCAGCGGCGTCCGGCAGACAGGCGCTGGCGAAGCGCCAGGAGCCGACCGACGCACCGATCAGCGAGCGCTCACGCGGCGCCGCCGGCAGCCAGTCGCCGAACAGCGCCAGATCCAGCCCCTGAATCCCCAGCGCCTTCGGTCCGCCGGCCGCACCGGGCAGGGTGCCGACGTCGGCAGCGTTCAGGCCCTGGGCACGGATGCGTGCCATGGCGCGGGGGCCGGCCTTGAGGGTGAGGGCAGGGAACTTGATGTGGATGGCTGTCATACCGGTCTCGATCGTTAGCAAGCGAAAGATTATAAGCACATGTTGCCGACACTGCTGAAGCTGGCCAGGTGATGGCCATTCAGTTTCAGTTAAGTTCGCACCGTTATGGTGCTGTCCGTAGCGGCACTGAAAACACGGAGACCCCATGAAAACCCTGACTGCCCTGAGCCTCGCCTCGTTCATCGGTCTGGGCGCGAGCCTGGCCCACGCACGGGATCTTGGCCCGGATGAAGCCCAACGTCTGCACGACGCTGGTACTATCGTGCCCTTCGAGCAGCTCAATGCCACGGCGCTGGACAGGCATCCGGGTTCCACCATTACCGACGCCGAGCTGAAAGAGAAGTACGGCAAGTACCTCTACCAGCTCGATCTGCGCGACCCGCAGGGGCTGGAATGGGATGTGGAACTGGACGCGGTCAGCGGGCAAGTGCTCAAGGATCATCAGGATACGTAATGAAGGTGAATGCTCGCGCCACCGGTCGAACCGCGTTGGCGCTTTTGATTTTCTGCTCGGTGGCCGGGGCTCGTGATCTCGATCAGGATGAAGCCCTGCGCCTGCGCCAGCAGGGGGTGATTCTGCCGCTGGAGCAGGTGCTGCATAACGCGCTGGATCGCTACCCTGGCGCGAAACTGCTGGAAGTCGAGCTGGAAGAAAAGCACGACGTCTACATTTACGAAGTCGAGTTGCTGACCGTCGACGGGGTGACCCGCGAACTCCATCTCGAAGCCGCCACCGGCCGTTTGCTGAAAGACAAGGAAGATTGATCGATGCGCTTGCTTCTGGTGGAAGACCACGTCCCCCTGGCCGATGAACTGATCGCCGGCCTGCAACGCCAGGGTTATGCCGTGGACTGGCTGGCGGACGGGCGTGACGCGGTCTATCAGGGCCGCAGCGAACCGTACGACCTGATCGTGCTCGACCTCGGCCTGCCGGGCGTGCCGGGCCTTGAAGTGCTGGCGCAATGGCGCGCCGGCGGGCTGGCGACGCCGGTGCTGATCCTCACGGCCCGGGATTCCTGGGCCGAGCGCATCGAAGGCCTGAAGGCCGGCGCCGACGATTACCTGACCAAACCCTTCCATCCGGAAGAACTGTATTTGCGTATCCAGTCGCTGCTGCGCCGCTCCAAGGGGCAGGCCAACCAGCCGACGCTCAAGGCCGCAGGGCTGCATCTGGACGAGGGTCGACAGTGCGTGGTGCGTGACGGCGCCGACATACAACTGACCGCCGCCGAGTTCCGCCTGCTGCGTTACTTCATGCTGCACCCGGAGCAGATCCTTTCCAAAAGCCACCTCGCCGAACACCTCTACGACGGTGAAACCGAGCGTGACTCCAATGTGCTGGAAGTCCACGTCAACCACCTGCGGCGCAAGCTTGGCAAAAGCGTGATCGAAACCCGTCGCGGCCAGGGTTATCTGTTCGGCGGACAGGCTTCGTGAGATCGATCCAGCGCCGCTTGAGTCTCGGCCTGATCAGCGTGATGGTGGTTGTCGGCGTGATACTGGCGCAAACCAGTTTGTGGCTGTTCGAAGTGGGTTTGCAGCGCTACCTCGAAGCTGGTCTGCGCAACGACAGCGAGAGTCTGCTGGTGGCGCTGGTGCGTGGCCCGCAAGGCTTGCAACTGGATGAGCGACACCTCTCGCCGGCCTACCAACGGCCGTTTTCCGGCCATTATTTCCGCATCGACTTTGCCGACAGTCACTGGCGTTCACGCTCGCTGTGGGATCAGGACCTGCCGCTGCTGCCGGAGCCCGGTCTGCACAGCAATCTGCAACTGGGGCCGGACGGGCAGCAACTGCTGGTCCTGCGCTCTGACTATCGACGGCTCGGCCAGTCGATCTCCATTAGCGTGGCCCAGGATTACACCCCGGTGCGCGAGAGCTTCCAGCGCATGCGCCAGATCGGTCTGGGCCTTGGACTGGCCGGGCTGCTGCTGATCCTGATTCTGCAACGGCTGACCGTGCACCGCGCCCTGCGACCACTGGAAAAGGCTCGCGAACAGATCGCCCAGTTACAGCAAGGCCAGCGCTCACAGCTCGATGAGCAAGTGCCGGCAGAACTGGAGCCGCTGGTGGCGCAGATCAACCACTTGCTGGCGCACACTGAAGACAGCCTCAAGCGTTCGCGCAATGCCCTGGGCAATCTCGGGCACGCACTGAAAACCCCGCTGGCGGTGCTGCTGAGCCTGGCCTCGAACGAAAAACTCGATGCCCATCCCGAGTTGCGCAAGATCCTCAAGGAACAACTGGAACAGGTTCAGCAACGCCTGAACCGCGAGCTCAACCGTGCGCGGCTGTCCGGCGATGCGCTGCCGGGGGCGCTGTTTGATTGCGACGCGGAGCTGCCCGGACTGCTGGCGACATTGAACATGATCCACGGCGAACACCTTTCGCTGAGCTACGTCGCGCCGACCGGGCTGCAATTGCCGTGGGACCGTGAAGACTTGCTGGAACTGCTCGGCAATCTGCTGGACAACGCCTGCAAGTGGGCGGATGCCGAGGTGCGGCTGAGTGTGGTCGAGACGGCTGAAGGTTTTGTGCTGAGCGTGGAAGACGATGGGCCGGGAATTCCCGAGGCACAGCGCGATCAGGTGTTCAGCCGGGGCGCGCGGCTGGATGAACAGACCCATGGGCATGGGTTGGGGCTGGGGATTGTGCGGGATATTGTCGAGACTTGGGGCGGGGTTCTGGTGTTGGGCGAAAGCGAGTGGGGCGGGTTGAAGGTGGGGATTCAGTTGCCTCGGCGGTGAGCCCGTAGAAGCCCTCACCCTAACCCTCTCCCGGGGGGAGAGGGGACTGACCGAGGTGGATGTACGGGATACATCGACCTGAAAGTCCTGAGTCGAACTCAGGTTTGAACAGCACGGAGATCTGCTCCCTTTCCCCTCGCCCCCTTGGGGGAGAGGGCTGGGGTGAGGGGGTAAGCTCTTGATCTTCAGCAATCTCCCGTCAAACCCGGAACTGATCCATCAGACTCTGCTGCTGATTCGCCAGGCTATTGAGCGACTGACTCACCCGCGCCGATTCATTCGCCTGCCCCGACAGCGACTCCGTCACATCACGGATCGTCGCGACGTTGTTGTTGATCTCTTCGGCTACCGCGCTCTGTTCTTCAGCGGCGCTGGCGATCTGCAGGTTCATGTCGCTGATCACGGTCACTGCATCGCCGATCTGGCGCAGCGCAGTTACGGCCTGGCCGACCTGTTCGACGCTGCCCTGGGCCTGACGATGGCTGTTGCCCATCGAACCGACCACGTCCTGGGTGCCGCTTTGCAGTTGCTCGATCACCTGGCGGGTTTCTTCCACCGACTCCTGGGTGCGGCGGGCGAGGTTGCGCACTTCGTCGGCGACCACCGCAAAGCCACGTCCGGCTTCACCGGCGCGGGCGGCTTCGATGGCGGCGTTGAGGGCCAGCAGGTTGGTCTGTTCGGCGATGGCGCGGATGGTCTCCAGCACCGTGCCGATCTTCTCGCTGTTGGCGGCCAGGCCTTCGACCTGCACCATCGCCGCGCTCATGTCGGCGGCCAGAGTGTCGATGCTGGCGGTGGTGCGGTCGATCACGGTCAGGCCCTGACGCGTGGCGCGGTCGGCATCCTTGGCCGCTTCGGCGGCTTGCGCGGCGCTGCGGGCTACGTCCTGGGCGGTGGCGCTCATTTCGTGGGACGCGGTGGCGACCTGATCGACCTGACGGTATTGCTGCTCCATGCCGGCGCTGGTCTGGGTGGCAATGGCCGAAGACTGGTCGGCGGTGTTGCGCGCATCCTGCACCGAGCGTTTTACCTCGGCGATGATCGGTTGCAGTTTGTCGAGGAAACGGTTGAACCAGCCGGCCAGTTGACCGAGTTCGTCTTTCTTGTCGTAGGCCAGACGACGGGTCAGGTCGCCTTCGCCGCTGGCGATGTCTTCCAGCATGTGCGCCACGCCGAGAATCGGCTTGGTCACGCTGCGTGCCATCAGCCACACCAGCAGCAGGCCGAGCAGTGCCGCCAGAACGCCGAGGCTCAGCTCGATCAGGGTGCCCGAGGTGTTGCTGGCATCCAGTTGCTGCTTGAGCGCTTCGGCGCGACTCACCAGCACTTTCTCCGGCACATCCAGCAGCACGCCCCACGACGGACCACCGGGAATCGGCTGGAACGGCGACAGCACTTTCAGCTGTGCATTGCTGTGCAGGCTGCTGACGGATTTGCTCGATGCCAGCAGGCGCAGCAGTTCGGCACCGCTGGTGGTGTCCACGGCATCCAGGCGCTGGCTGAGTTTGTTGGCGTCCGGGCTGTAACCGGCGAGCAGGCCGGCGGGGCTGATGATGCTCACGGCGGTCTGGCCGTCATAGAGCTTTTTGCTGGCGCCCTGGCTGATTGCCTGCAGGCTGTTGAGGTTGATGTCCACCGACAGCGAGGCGATAACTTTGCCGTTGACCATCAGCGGGAACACGATGCTGGTCATCAGCACCTTTTGCCCGTCGATCACATAGAAGTACGGCTCGATCACGCACGGCTTGAGCGTGGTGCGCGGGCAGGTGAACCAGGCGTTGGCGGCCTGGCCGCTGGGGCCGGTACTGGTGTCGGCCATGTCGCTTTCCGGCAGCGCCATCGAGGTCACTTTGCCCGGGGTCGGCTGCGACCAGTACAGGGCGAAGCGGCCCTTGTCGTTGCTGCCCAATTCACTTTGCCCGGCGAACAGCTCGTCCTTGCCGTCCAGTGCATTGGCTTCGAACACCAGCGACAGGCCGAGCAGTTCCGGGTTGGCCTGCAGCGCCGATTTCACCTGACGGGTCATGTCTTCGCGCAGGTCGAAGGCATCGAGAAAGCGCTTTTCGGCCTGCTCGCGCAGGAACAGCACCTGACGCGAGAAGCCGTGGCCATATTGGTAGGCGTCCATGAACTGCTGGCGAATGCCCGCGGCCTGAACTTCGCCCTGGGATTCGATGCGCGCCTGGGCCGATTCGGTGAGCATCTCCATGCTGGAGGCTTTGACCAGTTCGGAACTGTGCTCCATGCGATACAGCGAAAGACCCACCAACAGGGTCACGATACCGGCCAGGCAGAGGCCGGCGAGCAGGGTGATTTTCCATTGGATGGAGAGTTGTCTGAGCGACATGGAGACGTCCTTATTCGATAAATATCTGAGACTTTGCACTGTAACGGCCGCGTTTCGACTTTCTTTATGGCGCAAATGCAATACGGCGAATTGACGCACTTTGTGGCCGATATGCCGTTGTCGCCGGTTTGATCATGGAAAGTTACACAGTGACGCGACCGGTCGCTTTGACACTGCGCGCGCTCTGCGGCACAGTGCGCGCCCTTCTAATAAGACCCTCTATGCAAATCCGCTGGCGACCTTCGTGGCTTGCCGGCCGGACTCATCCTGTCTGGCGGTGAATGGCTTTACCGTCGTGTTTTTGAGGTAGTGAAATGAATGCAGTGATTGCTGCGGTCGGCGTCATGCTGATCCTCAGCCTGTCCCGGGTGCATGTGGTGATCGCGTTGATCGTCGGTGCGCTGGTCGGTGGCCTGACCGGCGGCCTGGGCATCGACGCCACGCTCAAGGCCTTCAACAGTGGCCTGGGCGGTGGGGCGACGGTGGCGTTGTCCTACGCGTTGCTCGGCGCTTTCGCCGTAGCGATTGCCAAGTCCGGCCTGGCCCATGCGCTGGCCGACAAGGCGCTGGCAATGGTCGATCGTCAGCACGCATCCGGTGGCGGCAGCGTCAAATGGCTGCTGATCGGCCTGCTGTGGGTGGTGGCGATCGCTTCGCAGAACATCCTGCCGATCCACATTGCGTTCATTCCACTGCTGGTGCCGCCGCTTCTATATGTGCTGACCAAACTGCAGCTGGATCGCCGGCTGATCGCCTGCGTCATGACCTTCGGCCTGATCACGCCGTACATGGTGTTTCCGGTGGGTTTCGGCAACATCTTCCTCAACCAGATCCTGCTGGCCAACGTCAGCAAGGCCGGTGTCGACATCAGCCAGGTCAACGTCATGCATGCGATGGCCATTCCGGCGGCGGGCATGGTGTTTGGTCTGTTGATGGCGGTGTTTTTCAGCTACCGCAAAAAGCGTGTCTATGATCTGGAGAAGATCGAGCAGGTTGAACAAGTCAGCGTCGCCTACAACCCGATGACCATTGGCATTGCCGGTCTGGCCATCGCTGCTGCGTTCATTATTCAGTTACTGCTGGACTCGATGATTATCGGGGCGCTGGCCGGTTTCCTGATTTTCTCGGCGTCGGGCATCGTCAAGTGGCGCGAGACTGACGGGCTGTTCACCGAAGGCATGAAGATGATGGCGATGATCGGCTTCATCATGATCGCCGCCTCGGGTTTTGCCGAAGTGCTGAAGGCCACCGGCGAGGTGCGCACGCTGGTCGAAAGCGCGGCGGCGCAGATCGATCACAGCAAGGCCATTGGCGCGCTGCTGATGCTGCTGGTGGGGCTGATGGTGACCATCGGCATCGGTTCGTCCTTCTCCACGGTGCCGATCCTGGCGGCGATTTTCGTGCCGCTGTGCGTGCAACTGGGTTTCAGCCCGATGGCGATCGTCTGCATCGTCGGCACTGCCGGGGCCCTGGGCGACACCGGTTCGCCGGCCTCGGACTCGACCCTCGGCCCGACCTCCGGCCTGAACATCGACGGCCAGCATCACCACATCTGGGACACCGTGGTGCCTACCTTCCTGCACTACAACTTGCCGTTGCTGGCGGCCGGCTGGATGGCCGCGATGGTCCTGTAGGCCTGCCACCTTCACGGGGCTCACTCAACTTTTGCTTTCGCGTGCCGTTAACGCCTTTAACCACGCCAATAAAACCAAAAGAGTGAGCCCCCATGCGCCTGAGTCTCAAGGCTAAAGTCCTGTCCCTTGCCGTCCTTCCGGTCTTGCTCTTTGCGCTGGTGATCAGCCTGACCACGCTGTTCATCCTCCAGGAACAGGCGCACAAGGAAGTCGAACAGACCCGCGAACGCCTGCTCGGTGATGCCAAGGCCACTCTGGCCAGCTATGTCGCGGTGGCCATGACCACCATCAAACCGCTTTACGACGCTGCCGCCCCCGGTGACATCGAGGCACGGGCGCAGGTGATCAAGCTGCTGTCGGGCATCAAGTACGGCAAGGACGGCTACTTCTTCGGCTACGATTCCGAGACCGTACGCCTGTTCAAGTCCACCGATCCCGAAGGCGTGGGCAAAAGCTTCAAGGACAACCGCGACCCGAACGGCGTCTACGTCAACCGCGACCTGGTGAAAGTGGCGAAGGACGGTACTCACTACCTGCAATACAGCTCACCGCTGCCGGGTAACGCCCAGGTGCTGGTGCCGAAACTCGGCTACACCGAATACCTGGCGAAGTGGGACATGGCGGTCGGTACCTCGGTCAACCTCGACGGCATCGAGGCGCAAGTCGCGTTGGTCCAGGCCCAGGTTCAGGAACGCATGGAAGGCGTGGTGCTGAGCATCGTCGGCGTGGCGGTGGTCGTGTTGCTGCTGATCGCGGTGGCGGGGCTGGTGCTGGCCAATACCATTCTGCGGCCGCTGAACCTGATGAAAGCCAACCTTGATGACATCGCGGCAGGCGAGGGCGACCTGACCCGGCGTCTGACTATCACCAGTCAGGACGAACTCGGCGAACTGGCCGGCTCGTTCAACCGTTTCGTCGACAAGATCCACGGCCTGGTGCGGCAGATCACCGAGATGACCACACAACTGACCGGGCTGGTGACGCAAGTCTCGGATCAGGCCCAGCGTTCCGATCAGGCCATGGAGCGTCAGCGTCACGAAACCGATCAGGTGGCCACGGCGATCAACGAAATGTCCGCCGCCGCGCAAGAAGTCGCCAAGAGCGCACAGAACGCCGCCGTCGCCGCGCAGCAGACCGACGAAGAAGGCCAGACCGCCAAGCGCGTGGTGGCCGGCAGCATCAAGCAGATTCATGCGCTGGTGGACGACATCCGCAGCAGCGGGGTGTCCCTCGACAGCCTGCAGCAGGATGTGTCGTCGATTGTCGGCGTGCTCGGGGTGATCCGCTCGATTGCCGAGCAGACCAACCTGCTGGCGCTCAACGCCGCGATTGAAGCGGCCCGGGCCGGTGAGGCCGGGCGGGGATTTGCGGTGGTCGCGGACGAGGTGCGGGCGCTGGCGTCACGCACGCAAATCAGCACGCAGGAAATTCAGGGGATGATTGATCGCTTGCAGGCGGGTACGCAGTCGGCGGTTGAAGCGATGCGTCGTTCCAGCGAGGCGGGTGACGGCACGTCGGCCCAGGCCAATCAGGCGGGGGCATCGCTGGATGCCATGGCGGATCTGATCGCCACCATTAACTCGATGAACGCGCAGATCGCCAGTGCCGCTGAAGAGCAGACGGCCGTGGCCGAAGAGATCAACCGCAGCGTGCATCAGATTGCGGTGGCGGTGGACAACGTGGCGGATGAGACCCAGTTGGGGGCGCAGACTTCGCGCAGCCTGGCGGATCTGGGGCAGCGGCTGGGCAAGTTGGTTGGCCAGTTCCGTATTTGATATTTGTGTGAATCCTCAGGCGGGCCCTCACCCTAACCCTCTCCCGGAGGGAGAGGGGACCGACCGAGTTGTCTTGCGCTAAACGCCGACCTGAAAGACCGAGTCGACTATGGATTCAAAGCAAATCTTTCAGGTCGGCGTACTTCTCCAATATCCCCCAATCGGTCCCCTCTCCCTCCGGGAGAGGGCTAGGGTGAGGGCTAGCTTTTGATCTTCAGGGGCGATCCCAATACGGCACCTCCCCAAAACACTCAACAAAGAAATCAATCACCGTCCGCACCTTCACCGACAACCGCCGGCTCCCCGGCCACAGCACCGAAATCTGCTGCGGCTCCACACTGTTCGACACTTGATAATCCCCCAACACTGGCACCAGCGTGCCCTCACGCACCGCCTCGCCAATCAGCCATGACGGAAACATCACCAGCCCCAAACTCTGTTCGGCAGCCTGGGTCAGGGTGTCGGCGTGGTTGCCGGTGATCGGGCCTTTGACCGAGTACGGCGTCCACTCGCCCTGATCCTGCCGGAAAAACCAGCGTTGCTGACCGGTCGCACCCTTGTAGGCCAGGCACTGGTGGCGGGCGAGGTCTTCGGGATGCTGCGGCGTGCCGAAACGCTTGAGATACGCCGGGCTGGCCGCGACCTGAAAGCGGTGCGGCGCGAGGATCCGTGCCTGCATGCTCGAATCGTGCAACGGGCCGATGCGGAACAGCAGGTCGGCGCCTTCCTGCAGCGGGTCGATGTAGTGGTCGGTCTGCTGGATGTCCAGTTGTAGCTTCGGATAACGCTCGCACAATTGGCCGAGCCATGGCGTCAGATGGCGCTGGCCGAACACCACCGGGGCGTTGATCCGCACCAGTCCGGTCGGTTCGCTTTGCTGTTCCTGCAACGCCTGTTCGGCCTCCTCCAGTTGCACCAGCACCAGCCGCGCGTGGTGGCCGAGCATGCGCCCGGCTTCGGTTGGTGTGACCGCGCGGGTGTGGCGGTAAAGCAGTTGCTGGTTCAGCGCTTGCTCCATCAACTGGATCTGCCGGGAAATCGAAGAGGGCGCCACGCCCTCGCGGCGGGCGACTTCGGAAAAGCTGCCGTGATCGAGCACGGCTACAAACAGCCTTAGCGCCTTGAATCCCAGTTCGTTGAGCCCGTGCATCGTCGATCCTGCTGTGCGAGTTGCGCAAAAGTGTTGTCAGGATGCTCCCATTTATCGCACAGCTGCGCCAGCCGATAATCCGCGCCATCGTTTCCTTCAGAGATTTTTCAGATGCAGTCGTTTGATGAAGTAAGTGCGGCGCCGGCCCCGGTCGCGCGGCCGGGTTTGCGCTGGTTGCTGTTGCCGCTGGTGATTCTGGCCGGCATGGGCTTGTCGGTGGAGGCCGGGTTGCTGGGGCCGCTGGGTGAGCAGGTCGGGCATCTGTGGGCGACCTTGAGCATCTTCGGGGTGGGCTCGGCGATTTTGTTTTTGCTGTTGCTGTTTGCGGGCCCGCAGAAGGGGCCGGCGCTGACGGATTTGCCGCGCTGGCAGTTGATCGGCGGGTTTCTGGGGCCGATGTATGTGGTGGTATTGACGCTGGCGACGCCGCATATCGGGATTGCGATGACGATGATTGCGATTCTGTCGGGGCAGGTTGGCAAGAGTGTGCTGATTGACCATTTCGGCTGGTTCGGGGCTACGCGCAAGAAGGTCAACGGCGAGCGCTGGCTGGCGCTGGGGTTGATTGTGGCGGCACTGGTTTTGATTGCGCGGGGTTGATGAGATGAGTCTGGTGATTTTGCTGGCGGTGGTGGTGTTGGCCGGTGCGGTGTTGAGTGTGCAGGCTGCGATCAACGGGCGGTTGGGGGAGACTGTTGGGGTGTTGCGCAGCAGCCTTCTGACGTTTGTGGTCGGGGCGGTTTCGACCGGATTGCTGATTCTGTTTTTCGAACCGGCGCAGGCGGTGAGTCTGCTTGAGGTGCCGAAATGGCAACTCAGTGGTGCGTTGTTTGGCGTGGTTTACATGATGGTCATGGTGGGAGCGGTGCCGCGCGTCGGTACGGCGGTGGCGACGGTGGCGGTGATTGTCGGGCAGTTGGGGATGGGGATGCTGATCGACAATTTCGGTTGGCTGGGGAATTCCGCCATTGAGCTGTCGGGGGCGCGGATTCTGGCGATGGTCTGTCTGGGGCTGGCGCTGGTATTCATGTATCGGAGCAGCGTGCGTCAGGTGGACTGACAGCTTCTACACTGGTGGTACGGCCTGGATATCAGGCCTCAGACAACCACCATCAAAGGAGTCTGTTCCATGGCCGATAGAAAATGCGATTGCCCGGGATGTAGCTGCAAGATCAAGGAAGGCGAGCATTCCTACGTGGCGCACGGCAAGCACTATTGCTGTGAGGCCTGCGCTCATCATCACAAGGGCGGTGAAGAGTGCTCCGGCAAGGGTTGCCATTGCGCGCACCCGAAATAACGGGCTGCATGAAAAAGTGGAGCCTAGTCAGGCTCCACTTGCAGTTTCAGGCTGTCGTCGTCCAGACGTTCGGTGTTGCGGACGGTGCCTTGCAGGCGTCGGCCTTCGACCCGGACGTCGATGGTAACGGCCTGTTCGAGGTCTTCCGGTTGTGGGGCCGGGACGCGCAGGGCGAAGCAGTAGGGATCGTTTTCGACGGGTTCCAGGCCAACCGGGCAGTCGATGCTTCGGGTAACCCGGCCGGTTGCGGTGTCCAGGCTGTAGTCCAGGTGCGCCGGGCTGCTGATGGTCGTCATGTGTGTTCCCCCGAAAGAGTCCCCGTCTGCGCGCAAGCTTAGCTTGCCGGTCGCCACGTGACGTTTTCCACGCCGAATTTTTCTGCCATCGGCTTGCTGGTCTTTTGCACTTTCTCCCGGCCGAAGCGCGGGATGCGGCCCACCCCGGCGTCGCAGCTTGCCCAGTGCCACGCCTCGGTGTTGTCCATTTTGTCCGAGCGGATAATGAACGACTTTGGCGTGCCGTGAAGGGTGTAATCGATAACGTACAGTTTTGCGTTGTTCATAAAGCCGTTCTTCCTCCCTGTGGTAATAGAAGGATCGCTGCGCACCGGGAAAATTCACTCGGATTGTCCGACGGTATCTATCAATGGCGAGCGAGGGGGCGGACTGGTTACCATGGCGCTTCCGCCAACCCCGATGAATGTTCGCCATGGCCCTCGCCGCGCCCCCCGATCTGAGTGATACCGATGTGCCGATGCAGCCGCTGGCGCGCACCTATCCGCGTGGGTTGTTCATTGAGCCGCACGAGCATGTCTGGGGGCAGTTGCTGTATGCGATGAGCGGGGTGATGTGGGTCGAGACCCCGCACGAGGCGCTGGTGGTGCCGCCGCAGCGGGCGGTGTGGTTGCCGCCGGGGGTGCCTCACGGGATTCGGGTGGTGTCGGATTTGCAGATGCGCAATATCTACCTGCGCCCGGCGCTGGCGGCGACGCTGGATCAGACGGTGCAGGTGATCGAGGTGGGTGGTTTGCTGCGCGAGCTGATCGTCGGGCTGGTGGCGCAGGGTGACAGCGGCGATACCGAATATTACGAAGCGCTGGTCGGGCTGGCGCTGCTGGAGCTGAAACGCGCAAGGCGTTCGCAGTTGAAGATCCCGTTGCCGGACGACGCCGACCGGCGGCTGATGAGCCTGTGTCAGGCGGTGATGGCCGCGCCATCGCTGGAGATTCCTTTCGAGCAACATGCCGAAAACGCCGGGGCCAGCGTGCGAACGTTGGCGCGGTTGTTCAAGGAAGGTCTGGGCATGGGCTTCGCCGAGTGGCGGCGGCAAGTGCAACTGGCGACGGCGGTTGCCGAGTTGATTCAGGGCGTGCCGGTCAGCGCGATTGCCCGGGAGCTGGGTTATTCGCCGAGCAGTTTCAGCGACATGTTTCGTCGTGAACTGGGTGTCGCGCCTTCGCAGTTCGGTGCCGGGCAGCTTCCGGGCTGATTTGGCCGAAATTCAGAAGTCCTTGGCCGGTGCTTTCGCACAGCCTTCCCTAGACTTTGCCCATTCCCTTTATGTGGCGGAGTGATCCCATGAACTACCTGATTTCCCTGGGCATCGGTCTGGGCGTCGGCCTGTTGTATGGCGCGCTGGATTTCCGTTCCCCGGCGCCACCGGCCATCGCGCTGGTCGGCCTGTTGGGCATGCTGGCGGGCGAGCAGTTGTGGCCGCTGGGCCGGCAACTGGTCAGCGGCTGGCTGTCCTGAATTTCCTTTTTTCATTCGGTGGATGAACTCATGAAAGCACTGCAATTCGATAAAACCGGCGACCTGTCTTCCCTGCGCTTCGTCGAGGTACCGACGCCTGTACCGGGCGCCGACGAGGTACTGGTGCAGATCAAGGCGGCGGGCCTCAATCCCAGTGACGTGAAGAATGTGCTCGGGCGTTTCCCTTACACCACGTTGCCACGCATTCCCGGTCGGGACTTTGCCGGTGTCGTGGTCGAAGGGCCGCAGGCGTTGATCGGTCAGGAAGTCTGGGGCACAGGGCGCGAGCTGGGCTTTTTCGCCGACGGCTCCCATGCGCAGTTCGTCAAACTACCGGCCAATGGTGTGGCGCACAAACCTTCGCACCTGAGTTTCACTCAGGCTGCCAGCCTCGGTGTGCCTTACACCACGGCGTGGGATGCGCTGGAACGCAGTCTGGTGAATGCCGAAACCCGTTTGCTGGTGATCGGCGGCGGGGCGGTGGCGACGGCTGCACTGGCGCTGGCCAAAGTGCGTGGCGCGCAGTTGCTGGCGGCGGCGCGGCGGCCGGAGCAGGTCAAGGATTTGCAGGCGCAGGGTTATCAGACGATCCAGCTGGACAAGCCTGAAGAGCTCGGCGCGCAGGTCAATGCGGTATACCGCGGCGGCGCCGACGTGATCTTCGACACCACCGGGTTCTGGCTGCCTGCCTCGGTGCCGGCGCTGGCACCGTTCGGACGCATTGCGATCATCGCTGCGCCGGTGGACGGCCATGTGCAACTGCCGGCGCTGGCCCTGTATCGCAAGGGTGGTTCCGTGGTCGGCATCAACTCGCTGCTGTACGGCGTTGAAGCCTGTGCGGCGATGCTCGAGCAGTTCGGCCGGTTCTTCGACGAAGACTTGCTGCCTCTGCCGCAAGGACTGGTCGAAGCACCGTTGGCCGAAGGGCTGGCGCGCTATGCCGATGTGAATCAGGGCAGTGGCGACAAGGTCATCCTGATGCCTTGATGCTTATGCGTCCGGCACGCCGTGCTCCCACGCCGACCAGTGTTTGAGGATGTCCTGCACCAGCGGATTCCCCGCGCGGTAGAGGTTTTCCAGTGCCGGTACGAATCCGCCCTGGTCGGCGTACTTGAGCAGGTTGTCCACTTCGCTGCCGCCCGGCGCCGGGCGGTCGAAGTCGGAGCCGGCGCGCACCACGGCCAGGCGCTGCACGTCCACCAGGCCCTCGCGGCTGGCGCGCAACAAAGCCTCGTAGGTGGAGTTGTCTTCCTGTTGGGTGGTGCAGTATTCACCCTTGTTGTCGGTGAGCAGTTTGGTCCAGACCTCGGCGCGTTCGCTCAGGCGGGTACCGGAGAACCAGGTGTTGCCTGCCAGTGTGTCGCAGCGGGTGACCACCGGCGGCTGATTGGCCGGTGCTGCCGGGTATTTCAGGCGCCACGCCGCCGATTCCTTGCTCTCGCTCAGTTCGACCTTGTGGCTGAGGGCGAAGGCCTTGGCCTGCAGTTTCGGGTTGAGTTCGAAGACCTCGGTCTTGTAGTCCAGCGGCGGTTTTTCGTTCGGGCCTTTGGTATTGATGCCGAGGTAACCGGTCGGCCAGCTCGAGGGCGCATCGCGTGAATCCAGTTCCCACTGGGTGCCGAATTCCACCAGATAGTGCGCCCAGGCGGCGGTGCCGATGGTTCCGTGTTTCGGGCTGATGCCGGCAATCCCGGCGATCAGGAAGTAGCTTTTGCGCAGGTCGAATTTCGGCGACAGGGCCAGTGCCAGGGTCGAAGCGGCGGCATTGGTCTGGCCCATGCCGGTGGTCATCAGGCACACCTGCTGTGTGTTGCAGCGGATGACCGGATACTCGGCCGACAGGCCCGGTACGCGGATTTCCTGCTTGAGTTCGAGGCGCTCGATCCAGTTTTGCGCCTCCGGGGCGAACATGGTGATCAGCACCACTTTCGGTTGAATCGGTGCCTCGGCCGCCCAGGCGGTGGAGGAGAGCAGGGCCGCAGCGGCCAGTGATACACGCGTCATTGCTTTCATGATGGCTCCTGGATTCAGAACTGATAACCGATGCCGGCGTAGTAACCCCAGCCGTTGGAACGGGCGCGGAAGTTGCCGTCGCCGAAGTTCAGCTCGCTGCCGTCCTCCCAGTTGCCGCCGTTATGGAAGTAACGACCGACCAGGGTGAAACGCAGGTGGGTGAACGAGTACAGCAACACGTTGGTCGCCACCGTGGCATTGGCGGTGCGCGCCGGGTTGTCCTTGTGCAGATCCGAGCCGAAATCGAAGTTGGTGAAACCAATGTAGGTCAGCGAGGCACCGTTGCTGAATTTGTCGATCGGCACGATGTACTTGAGCTGCGCGCGGTAGCCATCCCACGAATATTCATTGCTGGCGCCGTAGTTTTCCCACTGGTAGCGCCCGTACAGGTTGGCCGACAGGTTGACCCGCGAGTGGGTATCGATGTCGGTACCCAGGCCGCTGTACAGCGTGTTGGCGCGGTTCTCCTTGCGGCTGCCGTGGTCGTAGATCCAGTCGAACGCCACGTACCATTCCTTGAACGGCCCGATGGCCAGGCTGCGGCCGACGAGGTAGTCGATGGAGATGCGCGGTTCGTGCTCCATGAACACCGGCGAGCCGTGATCCCACACGCCTTTATCATGGCTGTTGCCGATGTTGAAGATCTTCGGAATGTCGATGTAGCCGTACAGCTCGAACGGCCCTTTGCGCCCGAAGTATTCGTATTCCAGGTAGATATCGTCGGCCGGTTGCGGGCCGAAGCTGATGTCCTTGCTGCCGATCAGCATCAGGTCCTGGTTGTACCAGTCCGACAGGTATGCGCCTTTTTTCGGCGGGCTGGCTTCGGGGCTGAGGGCTTCGCCCTGGGCGGATTCTTCGGGCAGGGCAGGTTGCGCCAGCGCGGTGTGGCTGAGAACTCCGGTAACGCCGGCCAGTAGCAGGGAAACAGCAAACGGTCGCGCACCACGACGGCGGCGGCAGGAAGAGACGTGCATTCAAAGTCCTTTTTGCGGATCAGGGCCCGAAAAGTTGGGGCCTGTACGGTTTTGTAACGAAAAGGTGGTCAACCACGATCCGCAAACGTTTGCACAAGCCGTACCAGTTTCGCAAGACGCTGAAAAACAGATCAATTCAGTGATTTACCTGGCCCTTCGGTCAGGCTGGCCCAAGCTCTTCCCGAAAACACTCAAGCTCTTGCTCAGAACGGCTCGGAGCATCGCTAAAGCGGCTTATCGCACAAAAGTATTAACACTATTTAACCGGTGCCCCATCGCAGGGCATCAACTAGCGTGTGTCTGGAATAGACGGTTTATCTGATGACCGTCATACGCTTGATACGCGTGTTGGATCTTGCCGCCTTCGCACGCCTTCAAGGATGAAATTGGCCACGAAAGGAGTAACCCGTGGAAGCAAGGTTTGGTGTCGCCCTCGTTTCGCGCTTTTCCCCACTTTCCCTTGCCGTGCACCTGAGCGTCGCCGGACTTCTGTTCGGCGGGGTCAGCGAGCAGGCGTTCGCCACCTGCTCGGCCGCGGGCTCCACGATCACCTGTTCGGGTGTTCCGACGCTGCCACTGTTTCTCAATGACTACAGCAGCGCCAGCAGCGGCGTGACGGTCAACGTCACCAACGGCGCGCAGATGAACGCGACGCTGGGCGGCAAGGTGATCAACCTGACCGGGGCCAACATCAACCTGAACAACTCCGGCACCATCGATCCGGCGTTGCTTGGCCTGGTTTCAATCCTCAGTGGCGGCGCGTTCATCGGCACTGGCGCGACCAGCACGGTGAGCATCGCCAACAACACCACCGGGCTCATTCGCGGCACCGGCATGCTGCTCGGCCTCAACCTGACCAGCATCGACGGTCTGGGGATCGCCGTGAACAACTCGGTGTCGGGCACGACGACCATCACCAACGACGGCACGATTACCTCGACCGGGCTGTCGGTCGGCGGGATCACTCTGGCCGATACCCCGGTGGTCGGGGTGTATGGCGGTTCACAAGTCAACATGACCAACAGCGCCAGCGGTACGATCAACGGCCGGGTCGCGTTCGAGACGTCGGTAGCGGGCAACACCTTCACCAACGCCGGTAACATCACCGGCGGCGTGTCGATGGGGGCGGGCAGCACCAACACGTTCTACGCAATCACCGGTTCCAGCGTTAACGTCGGTGACGGTGTGCAAGTCTCTGTCGGCCTAGGTGGCCTGATCGGCGTCAACCTGACCTTCGCCCCGACCGGCACGATCGATGGCGGCGCAGCCGGGACCAACACGCTGATCCTGCAAAACCCGATCGGCCTCGGCGGTGGCACCACCGGGACCGGCACGGCGTCCAGCGCGGTCTATGTCAACTTCAACAATCTGACCCTCAACAGCGGCACCTGGACCTTGCAGGGACCACTGGTCAGCGGTGCGACCACGCTCAATGGCGGTGTCGCGCAGTTCAACGACAACGGCGCGTTCGGCAGCGGAGTGCTGACGTCCAACGGCGGGATCCTCCAGGCCAGCAACGCCGGTTTGACCCTGGCCAACCAGATCAACCTCGGTGCCGGCGGTCTGACCTTGCAGGGCATCAACGGCACGACCCTGAACGGTGTGATTTCCGGCACCGGTGGCCTGACCAAGATCGGCAGCGGTCAGCTCAACCTCAACGGCATCAACACTTACACCGGCAACACCGTGCTCAACGGTGGCGTGGTGCTGGTGGGCAATAACCAGGCGTTCAGCACCGGCGGCATCACCGTCGGCGGCTCTTCGAGCATCTCGGCGACGGCACCGATTTCGCTGGCCAACGCGATCACGCTCAACAGTACCCTGACCGCGACCGGCACCGGTGCGCTGACCCTCGGCGGGGTGATCAGCGGCGCCGCCAACCTGACCAAGACCGGCAGCGGCAGCCTGACCCTCAACGGCATCAACACCTACACCGGGATCACCAGCCTCAGCGCCGGCACCCTGCGCGTGGGCAACAACAACGCGTTGGGCACCGGGGTCCTCAACACCAGCAACGGCACCAGTCTCGACAGCACCGGCAACGTGACCCTGGCCAACAATGTCGGCATCACCGGTGCGTTGAACGTGCTCGGCAGCAATGCTCTGACCCTGGCCGGCATCGTCTCCGGCACCGGCGCGATTACCAAGAGCGGCAGCGCCAGCCTGACCCTGACCGGCAACAACACCAACAGCGGCACCACCGCGCTCAACGGCGGCACCTTGTTCGTCGGCAGCAACACCGCCCTCGGCACAGGCGCATTGAACGCCGCGGCCGGCACCACACTGGATGCGACCACGGCGGTGACGCTGGCCAACGCTGTGGCGCTGGCGGGCGGGCTGACCATCGGCGGCACTCAGGCACTTGGCCTGAGCGGCGTCATCAGTGGCGCCGGCAGCCTGATCAAGGGCGGCACCGCGAACCTGACCCTCAGCGGCAACAACACCTTCTCCGGCGGTACGGCGCTGAATAACGGGACGCTGATCGTCGGCTCCAACACCGCGCTGGGGAGCGGCGCACTGACCACGGCGGCGGGCACCACCCTCGATGCCAGCACCACCGTGGCCCTGAGTAACGCCGTCGCCCTCGGCGGCAACCTGAACATCGCCGGCAACGCCAACCTGACCCTCGGCGGTGTGGTCAGTGGCAGCGGCGGACTGACCAAGAACGGCGCGGCCAACCTGATTCTCAACGGCGCCAACACCTTCAGCGGTGGCACCACGCTGAACGCCGGCACCCTGACCGTCGGCAACGCCGCCGCGCTGGGCAGCGGCGACCTGACCGTCGCCAATGCCGCGACCCTCGACAGCAACACCTCGGTCATTCTGAACAACAACGTCGCCCTCAACGGCAACCTGTCCATCGGTGGCAGCAACGGCCTGATTCTGGGCGGCGTGCTCAGCGGCGCCAGTCAGTTGATCAAGAACGGCACCGCCAACCTGACCCTCAACGGCGCCAACACCTTCACCGGCGGCACTGCGCTCAATGCCGGCAGCCTGACCGTCGGCAACGGCGCGGCACTCGGCACCGGCACGCTGACCGTGGGCGGAGCGGGCGCAACGCTCAACAGCAGCGCCAACGTTACGCTGAACAACGCCATTGCGCTGAACTCCAACCTCACCGCCGGTGGTGCCAACCCGCTGACCCTCGGCGGCGTGATCAGCGGCGGCAGTAACCTGATCAAGACCGGCTCCTCGACCCTGACCCTGACCGGCAACAACACCTACACCGGTTCTACGTCGCTGAACGCCGGGACACTGATCGTCGGCTCCAACAGCGCCCTCGGCACCGGCATACTCAACGCCGGCAACAACACCACGCTGGACGCCAGCACCGCGACCAGCCTGGCCAACAACGTCAACCTCGGCGGCAACGTGACCATCGGCGGCAGCAACGCGCTGACCCTCGCGGGTGTGGTCTCCGGTGTCGGCGGCCTGACCAAAAGCGGCCCCGCCGACCTGATTCTCAACGGTGCCAACACTTACTTCGGCAACACCGCACTCAACGTCGGCAAGCTGATTGTCGGCAGCAATACCGCGCTCGGCAGCGGCGCATTGAACGCCGCGGCCGGCACCACGCTGGACACCAACACCGCCGTCACCCTGGGCAACCAGGTCAACCTGGCCGGTGCGATGAACGTGGGTGGCAGCGCAGACCTGACCCTCACCGGCACTGTCGCCGGAGCCGGCAGCCTGGTGAAAAACGGCGCGGCCAATCTGAACCTCAACGGCACCAACACCTACGTCGGCGGTACCACGCTGAACGCCGGTACGGTGACCGCCGGCAACAGCTCGGCCCTCGGTACCGGTGCCTTGACCGTCGGCGGCGCAGCAACCCTCGACAGCAGTTCGCCGTTGGTCAGCCTGGCCAACGCGGTCGTGCTCAATGCGGCACTGAGCGTCGGCGGCACCCAGGACCTGACCCTCGGCGGTGTGATCAGCGGCGCCGGCCAGTTGATCAAGAACGGCGCGGCCAACCTGACCGTCAACGGCACCAATACCTACAGCGGTGGTAGCACCCTCAACGCGGGTACGCTGACACTGGGCTCGGCCGCTGCGTTGGGCAGTGGCGGCCTGACCGTCGGTGGCGCTTCGACGCTGGACACCAGCACCGGCATGAGCATCGGCAACAACATCACACTCAACGCCGGCCTGACCCTGGCCGGCAGCAACACCCTGAACCTCAGCGGCGTGATCGATGGCGCCGGCAGCCTGACCAAGGACGGCTTCGGCGACCTGACGCTCAGCGGCAACAACACCTTCACCGGTGCGCTGAATATCGCCTCCGGTAGCGTCACCACCGTGAGCAGCGGAGCGCTGGGCAACACCTCTGGCGCCAACATCAGCGCCGGTGCCAATCTCAATCTCAACAGCAGCGCCAGCCTCAACGGCTTGAGCGGCAGCGGCAGTGTGCAGATCGCCGGCGGCAACACCCTGACCGTGGGCGGCGTGAACAGCACCAGCACCTTCGACGGCGACCTTGGTGGCAGCGGCGCCCTGACCAAAGTCGGTACCGGCACGCTGAACCTCACCGGCAGCAGCGGCATTACCGGCAATACCAACGTCAACGCCGGTACGCTGAATCTCACCGGATCGCTGACCAGCACCCAGCTCAACGTCAACAACGGCGCCACGCTCACAGGTACCGGTTCGGCGCTTGGCGTCATCACTGTCAACAGCGGCGGTCATCTGGCGTTGTCCTCGGGCAATACCTTGTCCACCTCGTCGCTGATCCTGACCGCCAACAGTAACGTCGACGCAAGCCTCGCCACGCCATCGACCAGCTCGCTGATGAACATCGGCGGCAACCTGACCCTCGACGGTAATCTCAATGTCACCGATGCCGGCGGTTTCGGTGTCGGTGTCTATCGGCTGTTCAACTTCATCGGTGCACTGACCGACAACGGCCTGACCGTGGCCGGCGTGCCGGTGGGTTACGGCCTCGGCGACATCCTCGTGCAGACCCTGGGTAATCAGGTGAATCTGGTAGTGTCGGCGCCGAACACCAACCTGCGTTTCTGGGACGGCAGCCAGACAATCCCGAACGGCACGGTGGATGGCGGCACTGGCACCTGGGATGCCGGCGGCACCAACTGGACGAATTCCAACGGCACGCTGAACCAGACCTGGGCCGGCGACTTCGCGGTGTTCCAGGGCACGGCGGGCACGGTGTCGGTCAACGGCACGCAACTGTTCACCGGGATGCAGTTCCTCACCAATGGCTACAACGTGGTCAACGGTACGTCGGGTCTGCTGACCGCCGTCAACGGCAGCGGTGGCACCACGGCGATGCGGGTCGATCCGGGCGTGACCGCCACGGTCGGTGTGAACATCGACGGCAGCGGCATTCTCAACAAACTCGACGCCGGCACCCTGGTGCTCAATGGCGCCAACAGCTACACCGGCGGCACGCAACTGGACGGCGGCGCGCTGGTGGTTGGCAGCAACACCGCGCTGGGCACTGGCGCGTTGATCGCCAATGCCGGCACGCAACTGGACAGCAACACCGCCGTGACCCTGGCCAACGCGACCACGTTGAACGGTAACCTCACCGTGCTCGGCAGCAATGCCCTGACCCTCAACGGTGTCATTTCCGGCACCGGCGGCTTGATCAAGAATGGTACGGCCAGCCTGACCCTCGGTGGCAACAACGCCTTCCTCGGGCCGGTGGCACTGAACGCGGGCGGTCTGATTCTGGCGTCGAACAGCGCGCTGGGCTCGGCCACCCTGAACGCGGCCAACGGCACCACCCTGGATGCCAGCGGCGCCTTCAGCGCGGCCAACGCAATCAATCTGGCGGGCAACCTCGCTATCGTCGGCAGCAACGACCTGACATTGTCCGGCGCGATCAACGGCGCCGGCAGCCTGACCAAGAACGGCGCGGCCAATCTGATTTTGAGCGGAGCCAACAATTTCCTAGGCGGCGTCACCCTCAATGCCGGCACCCTGACCGCCGGCAGTAACGGCGCCCTCGGTCTGGGCAACCTGATCGTGGCCGGTGCCTCGGCGCTGGACAGCAACACCTCGGTGTCGCTGGGCAACAACGTGGTGCTCAATGCCAATCTGACCAACACCGGCAACAGCGACGTAGCCATCAGCGGCGTAGTCAGCGGCACCGGTGGATTGATCAAGAACGGCGCCTCGAACCTGACCCTCAATGGCATCAACACCTACAGCGGCGGCACCACGCTGAACGCCGGCACCGTGACCCTCGGCACCTCGGCGGGCCTCGGCTCCGGCACGGTGACCGTGGCGGGCGCATCGACCCTCGACACCACGGCGCCACTGGTGCTGGCCAACAACCTCAACGTCAATGCCAACCTCAGCGTGGCGGGCAACAACAACCTGACCCTCGGTGGCGTGATCGCCGGCGCGGGCACCCTGACCAAGAACGGTCTGGCCGACCTGACGCTGACCGGCAACAACACCTTCAGCGGCACCTTTGATGTGCAGTCCGGCAGCCTCACCACCCTGGGCAACTCGGCACTGGGCAGCAACGCCGGGGTCAATCTCGGCGCTGCGGCGACCCTCAACCTCGGCGGCTCCGGCAGTCTCGCCAGCCTGACCGGCAGCGGTACAGCGCTGATCGGCGGCGGCAACACCCTGAGCATCGGCGGCAACAACGCCAGCAGTATTTTCGACGGCGTGCTCGCCGGCACTGGCGAACTGAGCAAACTCGGCACCGGAACGCTGACCCTGACCGGCCTCAACAGCCTGACCGGCAACACCACGGTCAACGCCGGCACTTTGAACGTCAGCGGTTCGCTGGACAGCGCCAGCGTGCTGGTCAACAGCGGCGGCACCCTGACCGGCGGCGGCTCGCTCGGCGGGGCGGTGACCGTGGCGGATGGCGGTCATCTGGCCGGCGCCACCGGCAGCACGCTGTCGGTGAATTCGCTGGTGTTCAACGCCAACTCCAACTTCGACGTCGGCCTTGGCGCACCGGTGTCCGGTGGCGGCAACGCGCTGGTCAACGTCGGTGGCAACCTGACCCTCGACGGTACCCTCAACGTCAGCGATATCGGTGGCTTCGGCAGCGGCGTGTATCGCCTGATCAACTACACCGGCGGCCTGACCGACAACGGCATGCTGATCGGCACCGTGCCGGGCAGCGTCACCCCGGGCGACCTGACCCTGCAAACCGCGCTGGCCAACCAGATCAATCTGCTGGTCAGCGCACCGGGCGTTACCGTGCAGTTCTGGGACGGCAACCAACTCGTCGCCAACGGTTCGGTGGATGGCGGCAGCGGCACCTGGGGCACCGGCACCACCAACTGGACTGATGTGAACGGCACCACCAACCAGGCCTGGACCAACAGCTTCGCGGTGTTCCAGGGTGCGGCGGGCACCGTGACCGTCAACGGCGCGCAAACCATCACCGGCATGCAGTTCGTCACCGATGGCTACAGCCTGCAAAACGGTACGGCAGGATCGCTGAATCTGGTCAACGGTTCGCTGGGCAATGCCACCGTGCGGGTCGATCCGAACGTCACCGCCACTGTGGGCGTTGCGCTCAACGGCGCCGGCACGCTGGGCAAATATGACACCGGCACTCTGGTGCTCAACGCCGCCAACGGCTACACCGGCGGCACCGCGCTCAACGGCGGCAAGATTGTGGTCGGCAACAATGCGGCCCTTGGCACCGGCGTATTGACCGCCGCCAACGGTACGGCGCTGGACAGCAACACGGCGGTTAGCCTGGCAAACGATGTGGTGCTCAATGGCGGGCTCACCGTCGCCGGCTCCAACGCCTTGACTCTCGGCGGCGTGGTCAGCGGCAGCGGCAGTCTGATCAAGACTGGCGCATCGAGCCTGACGCTCAATGGCAGCAACACCTACAGCGGCGGTACCCAACTCGCTGGCGGTACGCTGATTCTGGGCAACAACAGCGCGATCAGCAGCGGTGCTCTGACTGTGTCGGGCAATGGCACCCTCGACAGCACCTCGGCGCTGCAACTGGCCAACGCCATCAACCTGGGTGCGCAACTGACCCTGGCCGGAAACCAGAACACTACGCTGATCGGTGCGATCACCGGCAGTGGCAGCCTGGTGAAAAACGGCAGCGGCGATCTGTTGCTCAGCGGCGCCAACACCTACAGCGGCGGCACCACGCTGAACGGCGGCAGCACCCGTGGCGACACCAGCAGTCTGCAAGGCGCCATCATCAACAACGCGACGCTGACCTTCGAGCAGAACAGTGACGGCAGCTACACCGGCAATCTGACCGGCGCCGGCATCCTGAACAAAACCGGCACCGGCGCCTTGCTGCTGACCGGCAACAACACCTTCACCGGCAACACCTCTGTTCAGGCCGGCACATTGAACGTCAACGGCGTGCTCAACAGCGCCAGCGTCAATGTCGCCAGCGGCGCGAAGATCGGCGGCAGCGGCCAGTTCGGCGGGGCCGTGCAACTGGCCAGCGGTGCGACCCTGCTGGGTGGCGGCAGCGCGACGCCGTTGTCGGTCGGATCCCTGGCGTTGTCTTCGGGGACCAATCTGGACTTCACTCTCGGCTCGGCCAGCAGTTCCACAACCGTGGTCAATGTCGCCGGCAACCTGACCCTCGACGGTACGCTGAACATCACTAACGCCGGCGGCTTCGGCACCGGTGTGTATCAACTGTTCAGCTACGGCGGCACGCTGACCGACAATGGTCTGGTCTACGGCAGCCTGCCGGTCTCGGCGGCCAATCTGACCCTGCAAACCGCGCTGGCCAATCAGGTCAACCTGCTGGTACAGAACACGCCGGGCGAGGTGCAGTTCTGGAACGGCGGCAAGACCAACCCGGACGGCAGCATCGGTGGCGGCAACGGCGTGTGGGGCCCGAGCACCAACTGGACCGACCCGACCGGCACTCAGGCGCTGGGCTCCAATGGCCAGTTTGCGGTGTTCGGCGGGCAGGGCGGGACGGTCACCGTGCAGGGCAATCAGAACTTCACCGGGCTGCAATTCCTCGTCAACGGCTACAGCCTGGTACCGGATGCCGGCGATACGCTGACCCCGGTCAACGGACCTGGCGGTACTCCGGCACCGATCCGCGTCAATGCCGGCGCCACCACGCAAATCGATGTGCCGCTGATTGGCACTGGCGGGATCGAGAAACTCGACTCCGGCACCCTGATTCTCTCCGCAGCCAACACTTACAGCGGTGGCACTACCGTCAGCGGCGGTACGCTGATCGGTAACTCCACCAGCCTGCAAGGCAACATCATCGACAACGCTTCGCTGGTGTTCCAACAGAACACCGATGGCCAGTTCAACGGTCGACTGAGTGGCGTCGGCGCACTGGCCAAACGTGGCGCAGCGCGATTGCTGTTGACCGGCGACCAACCGTTCAGCGGCACCGTGTCGGTGGATCAAGGCGTGCTGCAAGTCGGCAGCCCGCTGGCGCGCGCCTCTCTGGGCGGACAAGTGACCGTCGCCAACGGCGCCGCCCTGAGCGGTAACGGCAGCGTCGGTTCGGTGGTCAACCACGGTGTGGTGGCCTCCGGCGGCGGTGACGGCACCCTGAGTGTGGCGGGCAACCTGACCAACGCCCCGGACGGTGTGCTGGCCCTGACCGTTAGCTCGCCTACCGCTACGCCTCTGGCCGTCGGTGGCACGGCAACCCTGGGCGGTGGTCTGCAAGTGAACAGCCTGGCGCCGTTTACCGGCAACACCGTGTACTCGCTGATCACCGCCGGCGGTGGCGTGAACGGCACGTTCAGCGCCGCCGATCTGCCTCAGTACGCGTTCCTCGACACGGCGCTGGTGTACAGCCCGGACGCGGTGAACCTGGTGGTCAGCCGTAACGGCAATTCGTTCGCCGACGTCGCCGCCACCCGCAACCAGCGCAACACCGCTTCGGCGTTGATGCGTAACGGTCCGGCGGGCGCTGCGTTGCAGAATGAAATCGTCAACCTCAGCGTGGCCGGTGCGCGTCACGCCTTCGACAGTCTGTCCGGGGAGATCCATGCCAGCACCGCCAGTGCGGTCCTTGAGGATTCACGTTTCGTGCGTGAAGCGGTCAATGACCGGATGCGTCAACCGACTTGCAGCGCGTCGGACGATCCACGCCGCACCCTGGCACCGAGCGACACCCAGTTGAGCAGCAACGGCTGCCACGGTGAAATGGTCGGCTGGGCCCGTGCCATCGGTGCCTGGGGCGACATGGGTGGCGACAGCAACACGGCGAAAGTCGATCGCAGCCTCGGCGGTTTCATGCTCGGCACCGACAAGCAACTCGACGATCAATGGCGCGCCGGGATGGCCGCGGGCTACACCCGTGGCAACCTCAACGCCCACGATCGCAACTCCGATGCCAAGGTCGACAGCTACCACCTGGCGGCGTACTTGAGTTCGCAGTTCGATGCACTGGCCGTGCGCCTTGGCGCGGCTTACAGCTGGCACAGCATCGAAACCAAACGCGACGTCAGCGTCGGTGCCTACAACGACCGTCTGAAGGCTGACTACGATGCCCGCAGTGCCCAGGTGTTCGGTGAAGTGGGTTACGCCATCAATGCGGCCGGCGTAGCCATCGAACCGTTCGCCGGCCTGGCCTACGTCAACTACGACAGCGACACCGCCAAGGAAAAAGGCGGGGTGGGGCGCCTGAAAGGCGATGCCGATCAGGACATCACCTACTCGACCCTCGGTGTGCGTATCGGCAAGTTGGTGACCCTGGCCAACGGCAGTCAACTGACCCCGCGCGCAGCCATCGGCTGGCGGCATGCCTACGGCGACACCAAGCCGGATGCCGATCTGACCTTCATCGACGGCGGTGCGTCGTTCAGCACCCAGGGCGTGCCGATCGCCAAGGACAGTGCGCTGCTCGAAGCCGGCGTGGACTTCCAGATCAGCCCGACCGGCAAGCTCGGCATCGGCTATTCGGGCCAGGTGTCCAGCGACAACAACGACAGCGCAATGACCATCAGCTTCAGCCAAAGCTTCTGATCGTGGTCGAAGCACTTTGACCGCCCGCAAGGGCGGTTTTTTTTGCTCGGCAATCCCCTCTGCTAGAATCCGCCCCATTCCCAGCCAGAGGTTGCCCCATGAGCGAACCCATCCGTCTGACCCAATACAGCCACGGTGCCGGTTGCGGCTGCAAGATTTCGCCGCAGGTGCTGGAAGTGATCCTTGCCGGCAGCGGCGCGCAGAACCTCGACCCGAAACTGTGGGTCGGCAACGCCTCGCGCGATGACGCGGCGGTGTATGAGATCGATGCCGAACGCGGTGTGGTGTCGACCACCGACTTCTTCATGCCGATCGTCGATGACCCGTTCGACTTCGGTCGTATCGCGGCGACCAACGCCATCAGCGATATCTACGCCATGGGCGGTGACCCGTTGATGGCCATTGCCATCCTCGGCTGGCCGGTGAACGTGCTGGCGCCGGAAGTGGCGCGGGAAGTGATTCGCGGTGGTCGTGCGGTGTGCGACGCGGCGGGTATTCCGTTGGCCGGTGGCCATTCGATCGATGCGCCGGAGCCGATCTTCGGCCTGGCCGTCACCGGTCTGGTGGAAAAGCGCTTCATGAAGCGCAACGACACCGCCACCGCCGGATGTCTGCTGTACCTGACCAAACCGTTGGGCATCGGCATCCTCACCACCGCAGAAAAGAAGGGCAAGTTGCGTAACGCCGACATCGGCGTGGCCCGGGACTGGATGTGTACGCTGAACAAACCCGGCAGCCGTTTCGGCAAACTGGCCGGCGTCACCGCGATGACCGACGTCACCGGTTTCGGCCTGCTCGGGCATCTGGTGGAAATGGCCGACGGCAGCCACCTCACCGCGCGCATCGCCTATGACCGCGTGCCGCGTCTGGACAGCGTCGAGTACTACCTCGATCAGGGCTGTGTCCCCGGCGGCACCTTGCGCAATTTCGACAGTTATTCAAGCAAGCTCGGGCGTGTGCAGGAGCTGCACAAGCGGGTGCTGTGCGATCCGCAGACCAGCGGCGGCCTGCTGCTGGCCGTGACCCCGGAAGGCAACGCCGAGTTTCTCGCCGTGGCCGCGGGGCTGGGCCTGAACCTGGCGCCGATCGGCGAACTGGTCGAGCGACAGACCCACGCAGTCGAGGTGATTTGATGCTCCGCGACTGCACCGATTACCGTGACATTTTCCTCAACGACCGGCCGCTGATGGATGCCCGCGCGCCGGTCGAGTTTCACAAGGGCGCGTTCCCCGGCGCGGTCAACCTGCCGCTGATGAATGACCTCGAACGGCAAAAGGTCGGCACCTGCTACAAGCAGCATGGCCAGCAGGCCGCGATCGAGCTGGGCCACCATCTGGTGTCCGGCGCGGTGAAGGCCGAACGCATCGAGGCCTGGGCTGAATTCGCCCGGGCTCATCCTGACGGTTATCTCTATTGTTTTCGCGGTGGCCTGCGCTCGCAGATCACCCAGCAGTGGCTCAAGAGCGAGGCCGGGATCGACTATCCGCGCATCGGTGGCGGCTACAAGGCACTTCGCAACTTCCTGATCGACACCCTCGAACAAGCGGTGACCCAATGTGATTTCGTGCTGTTGGGCGGCATGACCGGCACCGGCAAGACCGAACTGCTGGTGCAATTGCGTAACGGTCTGGACCTGGAAGGCCACGCCAACCATCGCGGCTCCAGCTTCGGCAAGCGCGCCACCGGCCAGCCATCGAACATCGACTTCGAAAACAGCCTGGCCATCGACCTCCTCAAGAAACGCGACGCCGGTATCGACCAGTTCGTCCTCGAAGACGAGAGCCGGGTGGTGGGCAGTTGCGCGCTGCCGCTGCCGTTGTATCAGGGCATGCAGCAATACCCGATGGTCTGGCTGGAAGACAGCTTCGAGGATCGGGTGCAGCGGATCCTGCGCGATTATGTGGTGGACCTGTCGGCCGAGTTTTCGACGGTGCATGGCGAGCAGGGTTTCGAGCTGTTCTCCGAACGCTTGCTCGAGAGCCTGAACAATGTGCAGAAACGTCTGGGCGGCGAACGCCACCGACGGATGCTGCTGTTGATGGAAGACGCACTGGCCGAGCAGGGGCGCAGCGGTTCGGTGGACTTGCACCGGGGCTGGATCGAAGGCTTGCTGCGTGAATATTACGACCCGATGTATGTGTTTCAGCGCGAGAAGAAGGGCGCGCGGATCGAGTTCGCGGGGGAGCAGAAAGCAGTCCTTGAATATCTGCATGATCGCCTGAATCAGAAGGCTTGATGCTGTATTCAGCGGCCTATTCGCGGGCAAGCCCGCTCTCACAATGGAAATCAGCTGAACCCGTCATTTGAGTTCGGTAAAAGATTGAATGTGGGAGCGGGCTTGCTCGCGAAAGGGGTAGAGCAGACAGCACAACACTCAAGTCGGGCAGGTGACCTTGCCGTTGTCCAGCCCCTGCTTGTAGCTGTGGCTCTGCAGACTGGCCTTGCCGTTGTGCCAGGTCAGGGTCAGCACATACAGCGAGTCATAGTCGCCGGACGCCCAGTCTTCGGTGATGGTCTGTTTCTCGCCCACCGCCTTGCCGGCGACCTTGTTGATCAATTCCGGCAGGTAACCGTGGGACCACGCGGTGTAGATGATCGAATTGTGGTACTTGTCGGCGATCAGTTCCCGGGCCAGGTCGCTGGTGTCATTGGCCGAGAACTCGATGTTCACCGGCAGGCCGAGCTTGATCGCGGCGGGACTGATGGTCATCAGCGGGCGGATGTAGCTGTAGGAGTTGTCCAGCTCGCCTTCCTCGACATTGCGCGTCGGGTTGGCGGCAAACACGTAGTCGGCCTTGCCGAATTTCTCCGGGAGCAGGGTCGACAACTCGATGGCGCGATTCAGGCCCTGGCAGTTGAGCTGGCCGAGGCCGCCGGCAGGTTTTTCCCCGTGGCGCAGGAAGATCAGAGTCTGGGTGCCGTCCACCGGTTGCGCACGGCTTTCGCTGGATTCGAGGGACAGGAACAGCGCGCTCATCGCCAGCAGCGAGGGCAGGGCAACGTAAGCGCGATGTTTGAAGCGTCTGGCGACTTTCATCAAGTTCGTCATGAGATAAGGATTCTTCAGCGTGTTTGGTTAAGGCTGACAAACCTCTGCACCACGGGCTGCCGGAGCCGGGTGTCTTCCCTGTCTTGATTGGCTTTCTTGGAGCCCTCACAGGCCTTTTGGTTCGATCCGATTGCCGGGACGCACTCTAAAGGCAACGCTGAACGGCTTGAGTGGAGGTTAGCGACAGGATGTTGCGGAATTAAGAAAGCGACAAAAAGAACCCGAGCCAGCGCGGAAAACGTGGATTATGCTCAGGCCTTTCATTTTGTGACTGGATGCTACACATGACCGATCTGTCCGCGTTCCCGATCACCCAGAAATGGCCGGCGCAGTACCCTGACTGGATTCAGCTCTATTCCCTGCCGACCCCCAACGGCGTCAAGGTCTCGATCATGCTCGAAGAGATCGGTCTGCCCTACGAGCCGCACCGCGTGGGCTTCGACACCAACGATCAGATGTCCCCGGAATTCCTGTCGCTGAACCCGAACAACAAGATTCCGGCGATCCTCGATCCCCACGGCCCGGATGACAAACCACTGCCGTTGTTCGAGTCCGGCGCGATCCTGATTTACCTCGCCGACAAAAGCGGCCAGTTGCTGGCCCAGGAAGGCGCGCTGCGTTACGAAACCATTCAGTGGCTGATGTTCCAGATGGGCGGCATCGGCCCGATGTTCGGCCAGCTCGGTTTCTTCAACAAATTCGCCGGCAAGGATTACGAAGACAAGCGTCCCCGCGACCGCTACGTCGACGAAAGCAAACGCCTGCTCAGCGTCTTGAATACTCGCCTGGAAGGACGCGACTGGATCATGGGCGAGCGCTATACCATCGCCGACATCGCCACGTTCCCGTGGGTGCGCAACCTGATCGGTTTCTACGAGGCGGGCGATCTGGTCGGCATCAAGGACTTCCCGAACGTCACCCGGGTGCTGGAGCGCTTTCTGGCGCGGCCGGCGGTGGTGCGTGGGTTGACCATTCCTTCATAAGTCGGTGTGAGCCGGGTGCGCACATTATTGCGCGCCCGGTAATGCACTGTTGATTGATCCAGGTTTGTACCCCGTCCCCCGCAAGGCATAAGCTTCGCCCCCTACGACTTTCGTCTCATCTGCCCGTTTTTCAGGAAAGGCCCCATGTCCAGTCAGTTCCCCGAAGCACGTCCACGCCGTCTGCGCCGCAATGCGAGCCTGCGCAGCCTGTTCCAGGAAACCGAGTTTTCGCTCAACGATCTGGTACTGCCGATTTTCGTCGAGGAAGAAATCGACGACTTCGTGCCGATCAAAAGCATGCCCGGCGTGATGCGCATTCCGGAGCGCAAACTGGCCAGCGAGATCGAGCGTTACGCCCGTGCCGGGATCAAGTCGGTGATGACGTTTGGCGTGTCCCATCACCTGGACGCCAACGGCAGCGACACCTGGCGTGAAAACGGTCTGGTGTCGCGCATGTCGCGGATCGCCAAGGACGCCGTGCCGGAAATGATCGTGATGTCCGACACCTGCTTCTGCGAATACACCGACCACGGCCATTGCGGCGTGATGCACAACCACGAAGTCGACAATGACCAGACCCTGATCAACCTCGGCAAGCAAGCCGTGGCCGCCGCCCGTGCCGGTGCCGATGTGATCGCGCCGTCGGCGGCAATGGACGGTCAGGTGCGGGCGATTCGCCGCGCATTGGACGATGCCGGCTTCACGCAGATTCCGATCATGGCCTACTCGACCAAATTCGCCTCGGCGCTCTACGGCCCGTTCCGCGAGGCCGGTGGCAGTGCGCTGAAGGGCGACCGCAAAAGCTATCAGATGAACCCGATGAACCGCCGCGAAGCCCTGCGCGAATCGTTGCTCGACGAGCAGGAAGGCGCCGATGCGCTGATGGTCAAACCGGCCGGCGCGTACCTCGACATCATCCGCGACATCCGCGAAGCCTCGAACCTGCCGCTGGCGGCGTATCAGGTCAGCGGCGAGTACGCGATGATCAAGTTCGGCGCCCAGGCCGGTGCCATCGACGAAGATCGCGTGGTGCGCGAAAGCCTCGGTGCGATCAAGCGCGCGGGTGCGGACCTGATCTTCACCTACTTTGCGATGGACCTGGCGCTGGCCGGGATCTGACCCTTCAGGGGCAATTGAAAAACGGCCGGATCCCGTGATCACGAAAGTACCGTTCGATCACCTTCGGATCCGCGCTGTTGTCGGCAATCGCCACGTAAGTATCCGGGCGCAACAGGTAAAAGCCGTTGCGCCCCAGTCCCGCCGTTTCAAACGCCGGGCGCCAGTCGAACACGTGCAGCGGCAGGTGATGCTCATTGCACCAGGCGATCATCTCGTCGCTGGTGTCGCCGTATACATGCACCTGCCAGCACGGATGGCGCAACGGTTCGTAATTGTCCCCCTCGCCATCATGGGCCCACGGCAAGCGGTCGCCGCCGTGGACATGCCCGGCCACGCCTTCGCTCAACGCCATGCCCCGATAGTTGACGGTGATTTGCGACACCGTGCGAAACAGGAATTCGCGGCTGGTCTCGAATGAGGCCATTTTCGGGATCACGAACGGTGCCAGCCGCGTGCGCAACAGGTCGGCCATGCGGCCCTCGGCAGTCACAAAACTGAAGACTTTGTCGGTGGTCGACACCAGCCGTCGGGCGAAGGCGATGCGCTCGGTTTCGTAGCTGTCGAGCAGCTTTGGCGTGGCTGCGCCGCCGAGCACCGCCGCGAGTTTCCAGGCCAGGTTGATCGCATCGCCGATGCCGGTGTTCATGCCCTGACCGCCGGCGGGGCTGTGCACGTGGGCCGCGTCGCCAAGCAGAAACGCCCGGCCTTTGCGAAAGTGATCCGCCACCCGGTGATGTACGCGATAGGTGGAGAACCAGTTGACGTCCTCGATGTGCACGTTCAAGTGCTCGATGGCGCGGCTACTGACATCGGAAAACTCCAGGGTTTCGGCACGATCCGCACGTTCGTCGCGCACGGTGCCGATCAGTCGCGCGCGACCTTCGCCGGCCAGCGGGAATACCGCGAGAAAGTCCGCCTCATCCAGATCCAGATGCAATTCGCCGTTGAGCGCCGGGCCGCTGGCCTTTACGTCGGCGACGTAAAAGATCTGCTGATAGGTGCCACCGGGGAAACCGGTGTCGAGGGTCTTGCGCACCACCGACCGGGCACCGTCACAACCCGCCAGATAACAGGCCTGGCAAATCTCCTGCTCGCCATCCGGCAGACGCAAATGGGCGGTGAGGCCGTCGCCGTTTTCCGTGAAGCTCTCCAGTGTCGTGTTGCGCTCGACCGTCACGTCGTAGTCTTCGAGGCGGTCAATCAGCAACCGTTCGTGTTCGTCCTGCGGGTAGATCTCCAGGAAGGCGTAAGGCGTCAGGCCTTCGCCGATGCGGTTGAGCGGCAGTTGCGCCACGGGTTTGCCCTTGACCCAGAAATTCGCCGCCGCCACCCGATGCCCGTTGCGCACCACGGCTTCGGCGAGGTCCAGTTGCCGGTACAGCTCAAGCGTTCGCGCCTGCACCGCCAGTGCTCGCGAGGTGGTGCCGGGGCCGGAGGTCTTGTCGAGGATGCGTACGCGCACGCCCAGTTTGCTCAGCCACAGGGCCAGTACCAGTCCGGTGGGACCCGCGCCGATGATCAGAACGTCACTGCGGTTCATGGTCTGTCCTCCTCGCGTGCCCTTTGCCACTGAGTGTGCAGCAAGAAGTATGGATCAGTGGGCGGACACGGCCAGTTCGCCTGCCAAACGGGGCGATGGAACAGCGTCGCCGGCCCGCAGTCCTATCCTGCAACCCGGGATTGGGCGTAGGGTAAACCCGGCTCAACGGACTTTATGGAGCGTTATGCAAAGCCCTCGATTATTTTTCAGCCTCGCCGCGTTGCTGGTGCTGGCCGGTTGCGCCGGGCAGCGCAACCAGGAACCGGCCCCGCGCCCGCCGGCCGAGGTCAAGGCGCAGATCGTGCGCCTGCTGCCGACGAAAACCGCCGACCGCCAGGGCTGGGCCACGGATATCTATACCGCGTTCGCCGCCCAGGGCATCAGCCCGACCACGCAAAACCTGTGTTCAGTGCTGGCCGTCGCCGAGCAGGAGTCCAACTTTCAGGTCGACCCGCCAGTGCCCGGCCTGGGCAAGATCGCCCGCGACGAGATCGACCGGCGCGCCGCCAAAGTGCACATTCCGAGCCTGTTGGTGAGCGGCGCCTTGCAGGTGCGCTCACCCAACGGCAAGAGCTACAGCGAGCGCCTGAGTGCAGCACGTACCGAGAAAGACCTGAGCGCCATTTTCGATGACTTCATCGGCATGGTGCCGATGGGGCGCACGCTGTTTGGCGGTTTCAACCCGGTGCACACCGCCGGGCCGATGCAGGTCAGCATCGAGTTCGCCGAGCAGCACGCCAAGGGGTATCCGTATCCGGTCAACGGCACGATTCGCCACGAAGTGTTCACCCGCCGAGGCGGCATGTACTTCGGTATCGCCCATTTGCTGGGTTACCCGGTGAGTTATCGCGAACCGCTGTACCGTTTCGCCGACTTCAACGCCGGGTGGTACGCCAGTCGCAACGCGGCGTTTCAGAATGCAGTCAGTCGTGTGTCGGGTGTGCCGCTGGCGCTGGATGGCGACCTGATCCGCTACGACTCGATCATGCCGGGTACCACCGAACTGGCGGTGCGCAAGCTTGGCAAGTCATTGGGCATGCGCAATCCGGTGATCCGTGAGCAACTGGAGAAGGGCAACACCCTGGGATTCGAGGAGACCAAACTGTATCAACGGGTCTTCGAACTGGCGGACAAGGCCGAAGGCAAATCATTGCCCCGGGCGGTGCTGCCGGGGATTGTCCTGCAAAGCCCGAAGATCACCCGCAAACTGACCACGGCGTGGTTCGCCAAGCGGGTCGATGAGCGCTATCGGCGTTGCATGGCCAGGGACTGACGAGGAAAAAAAAAGGCGTAAAAAAACCCGACTGACGGGAGCCGGGTTTTTTCTGGATTGCTGCGGTGGAGCCCTTCATTCAGGCAACGCGGCGTTCGATCAGACGATCCGAGCCACCTTCAGCGACGCGACGCTCTTGCAGACGATCCGAACCACCTTCGGCAACGCGACGTTCTTGCAGACGATCCGAGCCACCTTCAGCAACGCGACGTTCTTGCAGACGATCCGAACCACCTTCGGCAACTCGACGTTCCAGCAGACGATCCGAACCACCCTCGGCAACGCGACGTTCTTGCAGGCGATCCGAGCCACCTTCGGCAACACGGCGTTCCAGCAGGCGATCCGAACCACCTTCAGCGACGCGCTGTTCGATCAACCGATCCGAACCGCCTTCAGCGATCATGGTGTGGGCAGGTTTGGCGGCAAAAGCGTTGAAGGCCAGAACCGAAAGGGCAATGCTGAGGATGACTTGGCGTTTCATGATTTTGTGCTCCGGGGTGTTATTGGTTGGTATGGAGCCGATGTTACGCCCGGGATTTTTTATGAGAACTTCATTGACGTGATGGTGAACATCGACACCGATGATGGTTCTCAAAGCACAGCCATTCGCTCGGCACTCTGTACCTGTACCAAACCCGAAGCCTTGAGCAACGCTTGCGTATAAGCGTGCTGCGGCGCTGCAAAAATCTCTCGCGATGATCCCTGTTCCACCACTTTTCCATCCTTGATCACCATCAAGTCGTGCGCCAGCGCATGCACCACCGCCAGGTCATGGCTGATGAACAGGTACGTCAAGCCGTGACGGATCTGCAATTGCCGCAACAATTCCACCACCTGTTTCTGCACCGTGCGATCCAGCGCCGAGGTCGGTTCGTCGAGCAGTATCAGCGCCGGTTCCAGCACCAGTGCCCGGGCGATGGAAATGCGCTGGCGCTGGCCGCCGGAGAATTCGTGGGGATAGCGATGGCGGCTCCGTGGGTCGAGGCCGACTTCCTCCAGCACGCGGATCACCGCCGCCTCACGTTCCTCGGCCGTGCCGATACCGTGGGTCAGCAGGCCTTCGGCGATGATCTGCTGCACCGACATCCGTGGGCTGAGGCTGCCGAACGGGTCCTGGAACACCACCTGGATCTGCCGGCGCAACGGGCGCATCAAGCGCTGATTGAACAGGTTCAATTGCTTGTTGCCGAACCGAATGTCGCCTTCGGATTCCACCAGCCGCAGAATCGCCTGGCCCAGCGTCGACTTGCCCGAGCCGGACTCGCCGACAATGCCCAGGGTCTTGCCCCGTTGCAGGCGGAAACTCACGCCGTCCACGGCCTTGATGTATTCCTGGGTGCGGCTGAACAACGCCTTGGGCAGCGGGAACCAGACTTTCAGATCGTCCACTTCCAGCAGGTTGTGATCGTAGCAACTCGGCACTGGTGCGCCCGACGGTTCCGCCTCGATCAGCAGGCGGCTGTAGGGATGCTGCGGGGTGCGGAACAGCGTTGCGCAGTCGGCCTGTTCGACGATTTCCCCGTGGCGCATCACGCACACCCGCTGGGCGATGCGCCGCACCAGGTTGAGGTCGTGACTGATCAGCAGCAGCGACATGCCGAGGCGTTGCTGCAACTCGATCAGCAGCTCGAGAATCTTCTGTTGCACGGTCACGTCCAGCGCTGTGGTCGGCTCATCGGCGATCAGCAATTCAGGCTCGTTGGCCAGGGCCATGGCGATCATCACCCGTTGCCGCTGGCCGCCGGAGAGCTGGTGCGGATAGGCCTTCAAACGCTGCAACGGTTGGCGGATGCCCACCAGTTCCAGCAGCTCCAGAGTGCGCTGGCGCGCGGCGCGGCCCTTGAGCCCCTTGTGGATCTCCAGCACTTCGCTGATCTGTTTTTCCACCGTGTGCAGCGGGTTCAGCGAAGTCATCGGCTCCTGGAAAATCATCGCGATGCGGTTGCCGCGCAAGCCGCGCAGCTGTTGTTCGCTAGCGTGCAGCAAGTCCACGCCGTTGTAGCGGATACTGCCCGTGCTGCTGACGGTCTTGGTTGGCAGCAAACGCAGAATCGAGTGCGCCGTCACCGACTTGCCCGAGCCGGATTCGCCGACCAGTGCCAGGCACTCGCCACGGCGGATGTCGAGGTTCACGCCGTGCACCACTTCATGCCCGGCGAAGGCGACGCGCAGGTCGCGAATTTCAATCAGGTTGTCGGTCATTTCAGCTCCGGGGATCAGGATCGCGGATCGAATGCGTCACGGCAGGCTTCGCCGATAAACACCAGCAAGGACAGAATCAGCGCCAGGGCAAAAAACGCCGTCAGCCCCAGCCACGGCGCTTGCAGATTGCGCTTGGCTTGGCCGATCAGTTCACCCAGCGACGCGGTGCCGGCGGGCATGCCGAAGCCGAGAAAGTCCAGCGCGGTGAGGGTGGCGATGGCGCCGGTCAGAATGAACGGCAGGTAGGTGAGGGTGGAGGTCATGGCGTTGGGCAGAATGTGCCGGCGCATCAGCTCGCTGTCCGTCAGGCCCAGGGCCCGTGCGGCCTTGACGTATTCCAGGCTGCGCCCGCGCAGGAACTCGGCGCGCACCACGTCCACCAGTGCCAGCCAGGAAAACAGCGCCATTATCCCCAGCAGCCACCAGAAACTCGGCGAGACGAACCCCGACAAAATAATCAGCAGGTACAGCACCGGCAGCCCCGACCAGATCTCCAGCACCCGCTGCCCGAGCAAGTCGACCCAGCCGCCGTAATAACCCTGCAACGCCCCGGCCACGATGCCGACCAGCGCACTGACGGCGGTGAGGATCAGCGCAAACAGAATCGAAATCCGTGTGCCGAAAATCACCCGCGCCAACACGTCCCGCGCCTGATCGTCGGTGCCCAGCCAGTTGCTGGAGGATGGCGGGCTCGGCGCCGGTTCCGTAAGGTCGTAATTGACCGTGTCGTAGCTGAACGGGATCGGCGGGAACAGCATCCAGCCGCCCTGATCCTCGATCAGTTGGTGCACGTAATTGCTGGCGTAATCCGGTTGGAACGGCAATTCGCCGCCGAAATCGGTTTCCTGATAATCGCTGAGGATCGGGAAGTAAAAAGCGTCGTGGTAGCGGATCACCAGCGGTTTGTCGTTGGCGATCAGTTCGCCGCCGAGGCAGATCAGGCACAGCCCGACGAACAGCCACAGCGACCAGCGCCCGCGACGGTTGGCCTTGAATTGCGCGATGCGCCGCCGGCCCATAGGGGAAAGTGTGAACATCAGGCAGTCCTCGCCGAGAAGTCGATGCGCGGGTCAAGCAGGGTGTAGCAGAGGTCGCCGATCAGCTTGATCAACAGGCCGAACAGGGTGAACAGGAACAGCGTGCCGAACACCACCGGGTAGTCCCGTGACACCGCCGCTTCGTAGCTCATGCGCCCGAGGCCATCGAGGTTGAAGATGGTTTCGATCAGCAGGGAACCGGCGAAAAACACCTCGATCAATGCCGACGGCACACCAGCCACCACCAGCAGCATCGCATTGCGAAACACATGGCCGTAGAGCACACGTCTTTCGGTCAGGCCCTTGGCGCGTGCGGTGATCACGTACTGACGGCTGATCTCGTTGAGGAAGCTGTTTTTGGTCAGGATCGTCAGCGTCGCAAAACCGCCGATCACCAGCGCCGTCACCGGTAACACCAGGTGCCACAGGTAGTCGCCGACCTTGCCCCACAGGCTCAGGCTGTCGAAGTGGTCCGAGACCAGCCCCTGTACCGGAAACCAGTTGACGTAACTGCCACCGGCGAACACCACGATCAACAGAATCGCGAACAGAAACGCCGGCATCGCGTAACCGACGATGATTGCCGTGCTGCTCCAGACATCGAACGCGCTGCCGTTTTTGATCGCCTTGCGGATCCCCAACGGGATCGAAATCAGGTAGGTGATCAAGGTCGCCCACAGGCCGAGGGACAGCGACACCGGCAGTTTCTGAACGATCAGATCGGTCACCTTCGCACCGCGAAAGAAGCTGCTGCCCAAGTCCAGTTGCGCGTAGTTCTTGAGCATCAGCCACAGGCGTTCGTGCATCGGTCGGTCGAAACCGTAGTGGTGCTTGATCTCTTCGATCAGCGCCGGGTCCAGGCCTCGGCTGCTGCGCCCGGCACCGCCGATCGCGGTCACTTCGCTGGCGCCGCCCATGCTGTGCCCGCCGAAGCCTTGCAGGCGAGCGATGGCCTGCTCCACCGGACCGCCGGGCGCCGCCTGCACGATGACGAAGTTGACCACCAGAATGCACAGCAGCGTCGGGATGATCAGCAACAGACGTCGACTCAGATAACGCCACATGTCACTGGCCCCCCGCGAGTTGGTGCAGGGCACTCATCTGCTGGTTGGTCAGCGGCTTGGCCGAGACCTCCCACCAGGTGTCGAGGCCTTCGCTGTAAATCGGTTGCACCGACGGCCTGCCGAAGCGGTTCTGATACACCGTCGGCGTGCCTTTGGAGTAGTAGTTGGGAATCATGTAGTCACCCCATTGCAGCACCCGGTCGAGGGCGCGGGCGTAACGCACCATGGCGTCGCGGGTATTGGCCTGGACGAGGCCGTCGATCAGCCGGTCTACCGCCGGGTCCGCCAGCACCATCGAATTGGAGCTGCCGACTTGTGTGGCGCTCTGCGAGGCATACAGGCTGTACAACTCGCGGCCCGGCGAGACGATCGGATCGCCGCTGCGGGGGAAACTGGTGACGATCATGTCGTAGTCCCGGGCGTTGAGCCGGTTGATGTACTGCGCCGAATCGATGCGCCGCAGATTCAGGGTGATGCCGATCTGCGCCAGGGTGCGTTTGTAGGGCAGCAGCATGCGGTCGAAGCCGCCCTGGCCGTCGAGGAAGGTGAATTCGAATGGCTCTCCGGCGGCGTTTACCAGGCGGTTGTTTTTCGGCGTCCATCCGGCCTCCGCCAGCAGTTTCAGCGCCTGCAACTGCTTGTCGCGGATGTAGCCGCTGCCATCGGTTTTCGGCGCCTGATAGACCCGGTTGAAAACTTCGTCCGGGATCTGTCCGCGCAGCGGCTCGAGAATCGCCAGTTCTCCGGCGTCGGGCAGGGCGGTGGCGGCCATTTCACTCTTCGGCCAGTAGCTGTTCTGGCGCACGTAGAAGCCGCGCATCATCTGCTTGTTGGTCCACTCGAAATCCCACAGCAGGCTCAGCGCCTGACGCACGCGGCGATCCTTGAACAGCGGGTTCTGCAGGTTGAACACAAACCCCTGGGCGCTGGTCGGTTTGTCCGGGGCGAGAATCGCCTGTTGCAGGCGACCGTCGCGCAGGGCCGGGCTGTCGTAACCGACCACGTAGCCGGATGAAGAAAACTCGCGGTTGTAGTCGAACGCCCCGGCCTGCAGCAGTTGTCGGGCGACGTCGGTGTCGCCATAGAAGTTCACGGTCAGGCTGTCGAAATTGTACATCCCGCGACTGACTGGCAGGTCCTTGCCCCACCAATCAGGATCGCGCTGGAAACCGATGCTGCGCCCGGCGTCGACCTTGCTCACCCGGTACGGGCCGCTGCCCAGTGGTGGTTCGAAGCCGCCGCCGTTGGCGAAATCACGGGTTTTCCACCAGTGCTCGGGCACTGGCCGCAGCGATGCCAGATCCAGCGCCAGGGTGCGGTTGAGGTTGTTCTTGAAGGTGAAGCGAATCTGTCGCGGACCTTCGATCAGCACGTCCTGCACATCGGCGTATTGCTGGCGATAACTCAGACTGCCCTTGGTCATCAGCAGCTCGAAGGTGTAGCGCACGTCCTCGGCGGTGATCGGTGTGCCGTCGGCGAAACGTGCCTCGGGATTGAGGTTGAAACGCACCCAAAGACCGTCGGTATCGCGCTCCATGGTTTGCGCCACCAGACCATAGACGGTGTAGGGCTCGTCCAGCGAGCGGAACGCCAGCGGCGAATACACCCAGTCGTTGACCTGCACCACGGAAATGCCCTGATCGGCATACGGGGTGATGTAGTTGTACTGACCGATTTCCATCGAGGCGCGGCTGAGCGAGCCGCCCTTCGGGGCGTCGGGATTGACGAAATCGAAGTGCTGGAAACCCGCGGGGTATTTTGGCGCCTCGCCATACACTGTCATCGCGTAGCTGCCGCCGGCCAGCGCGGATGCCGCGTTGCACAGCAGCGCACTGCCGAGCAGCAGGCCGGCCATGTTGCGCATGATTGTCATGAAGTCGTTCCTCTGAGCGGGAAAAACCCGAAGCGGCGGGTGGCCGCTGCGGGATGCGAATTCGCAAGGGGAAGGGGCCGGCCGGAGTCTTGCGCGGCCCCGACCGGGACTCAGAAGTGGTACGTCATGCGCGCAAACAGCGTGCGGCCCAGCGGATCGGTGTAGCGCGGGTCATAACCGCTCTGGAAGTTGTAGGCCTGGTTGGTGAACGGCGGATCGCGGTCGAACAGGTTCTTCACTCCCGCATCCACGTCCAGCACCTTGTCGAAGGTGTAGCCGGCCGACAGGTCCCACACCGAGTACGACGCGACTCGTGCGTTGGTCTCGCGGTCGTAGTCGTTGTAGCCGGTGGTGAAGCGGTTGGTCAGCGCCGCGCGGGCCGCGCCGAAAGTCCAGGAACCGGTGAGGTTGTGTTTCCAGCGGGCAATCACACCGTCGCCCTTGAAGTCGCCGACCTTGTCGGTGAACGGGCCCTTGATGGTGCTCTGAAAGTCGTACTCGTCGACATAAGTGCCTTGCAGGCCCAGACCGAACTGACCGTACGGCGTGTTCGGGAAGCGATAGTCCAGCGACACGTCAACGCCGTTGGTTTCGACGATGCCGAGGTTGGCGTTACCGGTGACGATGTAATTGAGCGTGCCGTCGGCGTTGCGCACGAAGCGGTCGGGGTAGCTGCCGGCCTGATCGAACACGGTGGACTCCGGGAACGGCTGGATCTGGTTGGAGATGTGAATCCACCAGAAGTCCAGTCCCACGGACAGATTGTTGACCGGCTGATAAACGAAGCCCAAGGTCACGTTGCGTGCTTTCTCCGGTGCCAGGTCTTCGTTGCCGCCGATCTGGTTGAGGAACTGCTGACCGCAATCGCGCCCGCCGTTGCCGCCCGGTTGCACCACGCCGCCGGTACACAGCACCGGGTCGTTGTAGTAGCCCTGGGTGTAGGTGATGCTGCGCGGTGAATACAGCTCATACAGCGACGGTGCGCGGAAGCCTTCGCTGTAGGCACCGCGCACCACCAGTTCCTTGAGTGGCTGATAGCGGAACGAATATTTCGGGTTGGTGGTGCTGCCGAAATCGCTGTATTTGTCGTGACGCACGGCGGCGGACAGTTCCAGGCTGTCGAGCACCGGCACGTTGATTTCCGCGTAGGCGGCTTTCACGCTGCGGTCGCCCTCGACGCTGCCGGCCGGGTCGATGCCCAGGCTCTGGATATCACCGGCGAACGACTCGAAATCCTGATGGAATTTCTCTTTGCGGTATTCGCCGCCCAGTGCCAGACCGGCCGGGCCGGCGCCGAACCAGTCGCCGATCTCGCGGCTGATCCGCCCGTCGAAACCGGCGACCCGACCGACTGCCGTGGAATAGGCACCGTGGTACATGGCTTGGTCGATGTACTGCTGACCGGCACTGGTCTGCGGGCCGAACGGGTTGAGCAGGCCGCTGGCCAGACCACTGATCATCGCCTGATCGCTGACGTAGCCGCTGGTGACGCTGGAGACGATCTTGTTCTGGTTGTACGAGGCGCCGACGTTGTAGTCCCAGCCGCCGACCAGACCGTCGAAGCTCAGCAAAAAGCGCTGGCTGGTGTTCTGGTCTTTCGATTCGCGGGGGCCGGCGGCGGTTTCGCGCCAGTTCACGTCCACCGGTTGCGTCGGGTCGAGGGCGAAACCGGTGGGCGCCGGGGTGATGCCATTGCCGGGGTAGTAGGGCGAGGACGAATCCAGGCTCAGGCCGGTCAATGGCGCAGGTCCCACGGCGGTGGCGTTGTTGTTGCGCGACCAGAAGTATTCGAGGTTGACGTTGTGATCGTCGGCCAGTTTGGCGGTGGTCTTGCCGAAGAACGAAGTCTTCTCTGTCTGCGGCACCAGGTCGATGTATTCGCGGGTGCTGAAGCGGCAGAGGCCGTCACGGGCCACCAGGTTGGGGCCGTTGCAATTGCTGTTGGCCAGTGGATTGGTGGCGTTGCCATTCTGGCTGTAGTTGCCGGGGAACGCGGTGCCTGAGGTCTGGTCCAGGCCACGGCCGGGCACGTAGTCGCGGGCGTAGGAGCGGTCGTTGGCGTCGAGGTTCTGCTGCTTGTTGTAGTTGAACACGCCGAGCACGTTGAAGCGGTCCTGCTCCAGGTCGCCGTAGCCCCAACTGGCGCTCATGTCCTTGGTCGCACCGCCGCCGCTGTGGGTCGGGGTTTCGCCGCCGAGGGTGAGCTGGCCGTCGGTCATGGATTTTTTGGTGATGAAATTGATCACGCCGCCGATGGCATCGGTGCCGTACAGGGCCGAGGCACCGTCGCGCAGTACTTCCACGCGCTCGATCGCGGCAAACGGGATCATGTTCAGATCCACCGCGCCGCCGGCCGAGTTGGTGCCCGACAGCGCGTTGTTGGCCAGCCGGCGACCGTTGAGCAGCACCAGCGTCTTGTTCGCGCCGATGCCGCGCATGTCGGCGAACGAGGCGCCGCCGGTGGCCGCGCCGACCGAGCCAGCGCTGTTGTTGATCGACTGGCTGCCGGTGATGCGCTGCACCAGTTCGGCGGTGGTGGTCACGCCCTGTTTGCGCAGCTCATCGGCCTTGAGCACGGTGATCGGCACCGCCGTTTCCGCGTCGACCCGACGGATCGCCGAACCGGTCACCTCGACCCGTTGCAGTTGCGTGGTCGGTGCGACCACCGCAGCGGCGGCCGGGACGTTGTTGTCGTCCTCGGCCGCCTGAACCCCGGCGCCCATCCCCATGGCCACCAGGTACAACGGAACGAAACGGTGGCGGGAAATCGTCGCCACCAAGGGTTTGAGCGTGAAGCGTGGAGTGTTCATCAGCATGGTTGTTTCCGACTTTGTTAGACGTTTATCGAAATGGCCTTGTGAGCCCTCTTTGCGCGGAGCACGGTGGTGCCGCGCCGCGAAACCACTTTCTTCAAGCAAGCCGATCCCCTCCGAAGACGCGTTGCGTTTTTTCGGTCGGCCGATTGCGACGGGATTCAGCCAACGGTGCCGGGCGCGTCCCTCACTGCGCGCCCGGCACCGCCGTCAGCGGGTGGTCATCACCGATATCTTGGTGATGCCCGAGCGCTCGATGGACGCCATGGCTTTGGCGACCTGGCCGTAATTCACGGCGGAGTCGGCCTGCAGCTGCACGCGTACTTCGGCGTCCTTGGCCTTGACCTCCTTGAGGCTGGCCTCCAGTGATTCCGGCGCCAGCTCGGTCTTGGCCAGGAAGAACTTGCCGTCCTGATCCACGCTGACCACCACCGGATCTTTCTTTTCGGCGGGAGCGACGGCGTCGGTTTTCGGCAGGTTGACCTTGATCGCGTTGGTCATCAGCGGCGCGGTGACGATGAACACCACCAGCAGCACGAGCATCACGTCCACCAGCGGCGTGACGTTCATTTCGCTGAGCACTTCATCGCTGTCTTGAGTGGAAAAGGACATCAGCTGGCCTCCCGCACGGCGGCTGTGGATTTGGCGATAGCCTGGCGGCTGATGGAAAACGCGCTGCGCGAGGCGAGGGCATCGAAGTCGTGGGCGAAGTCATCCATGTCAGCCGAGGCCAGCTTCAGGCGCCGCAGGAAGAAGTTGTAAATCAGCACCGCCGGCACCGCGACGGCAATCCCCACACCGGTGGCGATCAGCGCATGGCCGATGGGCCCGGCCACGGTTTCCAGGCTGGCCGAACCGCTGGCGCCGATGCTTTGCAGGGCTTCCATGATTCCCCACACGGTACCGAACAGGCCAATGAACGGCGCGGTGCTGCCGATACTTGCGAGAATCGCCTGGCCGTTTTCCAGCGAGCGGCGTTCCTTCTGGATCTGTTGGCGCAGATTGCGTTCCAGTCGGTCGGAACGGTTGATGGTGTGCGCCAGTTGCTGGGTGGTGCGCGGGGACTCTTCCACCAGCAGGGCTTCGAAACCGCTGCTGGCGATTCGCGCGAGCGAGCCCGGATATTGGCTGGCGTGTTCGGCGGCGGTGAGCAAATCCGGCGCGCCCCAGAAGGCTTTGCTGAACTGCCGGTTCTGGGTTTTCTGGCGCAGGTATTGCGCCGACTTGACCAGCAGGATCGCCCAGCTGACCACGGAAAACAGCACCAGCCCCCAGAGCACGCCGGGGACAATCATCGAAGACAAAGAATCGTTCATGGCTACACCTCGCTTGCGTTAATCGGTTGTGAGTTCGGTTGTCGCGCCGTCATTGCGGCAATTTGAAATCGATGGTCTGGGTGGCGAAGCCGTCGATCGGTGTGTCGCCGCGTTTGGCCGGAATGAACTTCCAGGCCTTCACCGCCGTGACCGCTGCGTCATCCAGTTGCGGCTTGCCGCTGGACTTGGTCACCGTCACCGAGCCCGCGCGACCGTTGGCCAGCACCTGAATCCGCAGCACCACGCTGCCTTCCCAGTTGCGCCGCAGGGCCAGCGACGGGTATTCCGGCGGCGGGTTGCCGAGGCTGGCGAGGCCGGAAATCGCCGCCGTCTCTTTCACCGGACCCGGTGCCGCCGCAGGTGCCGGTGGCGCGCTCTGAGTGGCCGGGGTGGCAGGTGCAGTCGGTTGCGCAGGGGCGGGCGGCGCTTTCGGCGGCTCGATCTTTTTCACCGGTTTGGGTTTCTCCACCGGTTTAGGCGGCGGCTTGACCGCGTCCTCGTCTTCCACCGGTTGTTCCGGCTCGGGCGGGGGCGGTGGTGGGGGCGGCGGCTCCGGTGTCGGCGGGGCCGGAGGTGTCGGGCTGGTCAGCTCGACGGTCATTTCCGGAATTTCCGGTGGCGTCGGCAGCGGCTCGGCCCTGGCCTGCTGGAAAAACCACCAGGCGCCGCCGTGTATCAACGCCGACACCGCCACCAGCAACAGCATCTGCTGTTTGTTCAGGCCGCCGGGCTGCGAAGTGTTGGCCTTATAGACGGGCCGATCCGCCACCGACGCAAGCGCTGCGTTCGGTAATGGCCCCGGCGGTGTTCTGTGCTTTACCGCATCGTTCATTAAAGCTCCCTCGGGTGGATGAAGGGCAATAAGGTGCCGTTCGAACAACACAGCGTTGTTCGAGTGAGTGGTCGCAACTTTCATACAGGTGTGCAGAAGCCGATAGTTGAACTATCTATTGAACAGGGCTTGTGCAGCTTGTTGCTTCAGTAATACCGACTTCGATGATTCATTGATCCGGTCCGTGGCTGTTCTTTTATAAGTGAGTGTGCAATTGAGTGGCGAACATCATTCTTGCCCTCATGATTGATGCAATAGCAACCGCTGTGCCAAAGAGTGACCAATTGTGTAGCGGCTATTTCACGGATGATACCAATGTCGCATTTATATAAGTTTCATTGAGCACGCCGGTTTTCATGGGCGCATAACCTCCCGACGGCCCTGTTTGCAGGGCTTTTTTCGGGGCGAGACAGGCTTGGCGCGGTATCGCTCTGTTCAGCGAGATAGAGCGGCTGTTCTCGTGTCGGCCAGGACGCTTGATGGTGCGTGGCGGACTGATTTGGTGCGGGTCAGTGTTTTAGCGGGTCACAGGTGATGTTCCTTGTTCTTGTCTAAATAAAGTCGGGCTCGGGGTAATGATTGAAAGTGCAGTTTTGGTGCACTTTGAATATTAATGCCGAGCGGCGAAAGTTGTATCGGTGTGCTTTCCGGAAGTTATTGTCGAACAATGTGTTGTTGCATTCATTAATGCAGCGCGCACGCAATGGCTTCTTGCGTACTATTTAAAAAATAAATAGTGCAGGCGTTCAGGTAATAAAAGGAATGCACGGACTGTTCGCAGGACGAACACGGCGTAGGTACAGGGGTACGGAGGGAAAAGTGTGGCGCAGCAGATGAAGATTCACGCGGTGAACTCCTTGTTGCCAGCTCGGATACGCGAACTTTTGGTTCGGTATCGCACCTTACAAGAACGCAGGTAGCGTTCACTGATTGCTCTTGGTGCGGGATGGGCACCGCCAGCGCTGTTTTGCGAGATCAGGGATTCGCAAGTTGCGGTTGAATGCGCAATCCGTGCCAAATTCGATACAACGGCTATAAATAGGCTTGGAGAGGATGTCTTTCGAGATGGAGGAGGGGGTATGTATCAGCTCTACGGACATCGCAATTCAGGAGCGGCGGCCATCGAGGCAGCGCTCGAACTGTGCCAGGTCGCTTACCGGTTCATTGATGTCGAAGCCAGCGCGGAAGCCGCACAGGAGCTGGCCAGGCTCAATCCGCTCAAGCAGATCCCGACCCTGCAATTGCCTGATGGCAGCGCGCTCACCGAAAGCGCGGCGATCCTGATCCATCTCGGGTTGAGTTTTCCAAAGTCCGGTTTGCTGCCGGCCAACGCCGCCGATCGTGATCAGGCGATTCGCGGTCTGGTCTACATCGTCAGCAATTGCTACGGGGCCATCGGCGTCATCGACTACCCCGAGCGCTGGCTGGTGATGCCGGACGAAGCCTCGCGGCAGAACCTGATGACCGGCGCCCGGGAGCGATTGCACTGGATGTGGGAGGTGTTTGCCGACCAGTTCTCCGCCGAGCTGTATCTGGACGACGAAACACCGGGGGCGCTGGATGTCCTGGCCGCAGTGGTCACGCGCTGGGCCGGCACCCGCGAACACCTGCGCCAGGCCCGGCCGGGGTTTTATGCGTGGCTGCAACGCATCGACCGGCACCCGGTGCTGGCGCCGGTCTTCGCGCGGCATTGGCCTGCTTGAGACTTCGGTCGATCACTCTCCGCGAATGTACTGCTCCAGCTGTTTGATCAGCTCGGCCTGTTCGGCAATCGCTTCCTTGACCAGGTCACCGATCGACAGCAGGCCCAGCAGTTTGCCGTTTTCGACCACCGGCAAGTGACGCAGGCGCTTGTCGGACATGATGCTCAGGCAGGTGTCGACGGTCTGGTGGGTGTCCACCGTGATCACGTTTGCCACCATGATGTCGCGCACCGGGGTGCCGACTGACGAGCGCCCATGCAGCACCAGTTTGCGTGCGTAATCACGCTCGCTGATGATGCCCACCACTTTTTCGTCCTCCACCACGAGCAAGGCGCCGACGTTTTTCTCGGCCATCTTCATCAGCGCTTCGAGCACCATGTGATCGGGTTTGATCTGGTGCACTTCCTGATTTTTCTGATCTTTGAGCTTGAGCAGCTGGGCGACGGTTTTCATGGCGGTTACTCAGGTGTTGTCGTTGTTCTCCAAGCATCGTAGACCGTGGCGCACAGAGCAAGGTCGCAAAACGGCAGATAACACGCAAAAAACGTCATTTGAGGGTTTTTTCCTGGCGAGGCCTTTGCCACCGGAGGCGGCAATGCCGCGTAGAATGCCTGTCTGAATCAATTCTTGAGGTCGCAGTGGTGGATTTACAGCAGGGCTTCGTCCTGACCCGGCATTGGCATGACACCCCGGCCGGCACCGAAGTCGAGTTCTGGCTGGCGACCGACGCCGGGCCGCGCCGCGTGCGCCTGCCGCATCAACCGTCAGTGGCGTTCATCCCGGCGGCGCAGCGCGAACAGGCCGAGCGGGTGCTGGCGGACGAAAAGAACGTCGAACTGCGCCCCCTGGCCCTGCAGGATTTCGAACATCGCCCGGTGCTCGGGCTGTATTGCCAGCAGCACGGGCAGTTGATGCGCCTGGAAACGGCGCTCAACCGTCATGGTGTCGATGTCTTTGAAGCCGATGTGCGACCACCCGAGCGCTACCTGATGGAGCGTTTCATCACCGCGCCGGTATGGTTCAGTGGCACGCCCGATGCCGAGGGTGTGCTGCTCGACGCCCACCTCAAGCCTTCACCCGACTATCGTCCGCAACTGCGACTGGTCTCTCTGGACATCGAAACCACCGAGCAGGGCGAGTTGTACTCCATCGCGCTGGAAGGTTGCGGTGAGCGACAGGTGTACATGCTCGGCGTGCCGAACGGTGATGACAGCATCGTCGACTTCGACCTTGAGTACTGCGAATCGCGCACGCTGATCCTCAAGAAGCTCAACGACTGGTTCGCCCGTCACGACCCCGACGCGATCATTGGCTGGAACCTCGTGCAGTTCGACCTGCGCGTCCTCCATGAACACGCCCGACGCCTCGGTGTGCCGCTCAAGCTCGGGCGCGGCGGCGAGGAAATGCAGTGGCGCGAACACGGCAGCCGCAATCATTACTTCGCGGCCGCGGCGGGGCGGCTGATCATCGATGGCATCGAATCTCTGCGCTCGGCGACCTGGAGTTTCCCGTCGTTCAGCCTGGAAAACGTCGCCCAGACGTTGCTCGGCGAGGGCAAATCGATCGACAACCCGTACCAGCGCATGGACGAAATCAACCGCATGTTCGCCGAGGACAAACCGGCGCTGGCCAAGTACAACCTCAAGGACTGCGAACTGGTCACGCGGATCTTCGCCAAAACCGAGCTGCTGAAATTTTTGCTGGAGCGCGCCAGCGTCACCGGCCTGCCGGCGGATCGCAGCGGCGGTTCGGTGGCGGCGTTCACCCATTTGTACATGCCGTTGATGCACCGTCAGGGTTTTGTGGCGCCGAACCTTGGTACCAACCCTCCGCAGGCCAGCCCCGGCGGGTTTGTCATGGACTCGCAGCCGGGGCTGTACGAATCGGTGCTGGTGCTCGACTACAAGAGCCTTTATCCGTCGATCATCCGCACCTTCCTGATCGACCCGGTGGGGTTGATCGAAGGCTTGCAGCATCCGGATGACGCCGATTCGGTACCGGGCTTTCGCGGCGCGCGTTTCTCCCGCACCCGGCATTGCCTGCCGTCCATCGTCGCCCGGGTCGCCGAGGGCCGCGAGACCGCCAAACGCGAACACAACGCGCCGTTGTCCCAGGCGCTGAAGATCATCATGAACGCCTTCTACGGCGTGCTCGGTTCCAGCGGTTGCCGGTTTTTCGATACGCGGCTGGCCTCGTCGATCACCTTGCGCGGTCACGAAATCATGCTGCGCACCCGGCAGTTGATCGAGGCTCAGGGCCACGCGGTGATCTATGGCGATACCGACTCGACCTTCGTCTGGCTGCGTCGCCCCCACGGTCAGGAGGAGGCAGCGCAAATCGGCCGGGCATTGGTTGCGCACGTCAACGACTGGTGGCGCGAACATGTGCGCGAGCAGTACGGGCTGGAAAGCGCCCTCGAACTGCAGTTCGAAACCCACTACAAGCGCTTTTTGATGCCGACCATTCGCGGCGCAGAGGAGGGCAGCAAGAAGCGCTACGCCGGCCTGGTGACCCGCGCCGACGGCAGCGAAGAAATGGTCTACAAAGGCCTGGAAACCGTGCGCACCGACTGGTCGCTGCTGGCCCGGCAGTTCCAGCAGGAGCTGTACGAGCGGATCTTCCAGCGCAAGCCGTATCAGGATTACGTGCGCGAGTACGTGCGCAAGACGTTGGCCGGCGAGTTCGACGAGCGACTTGTCTACCGCAAGCGCCTGCGCCGCACCCTCGACGACTACGAACGCAACGTTCCGCCCCACGTGCGTGCGGCGCGACTGGCTGACGATTACAACGCAGAGCACGGCCGCCCGCGGCAATACCAGAACGGTGGCTGGATCAGCTACGTCATCACCTTGGCCGGGCCTGAACCGCTGGAGGTGCGCCGCGCGGCCATCGACTACGACCACTACATCACCCGCCAGCTGCAACCGGTGGCGGATGCGATCCTGCCGTTTGTCGACGACGATTTCTCAACCCTGATCGGGGGGCAACTGGGCTTGTTTTGAGTCCAGCAACTGCAGGGTCCATTCATCCTGAATACCGTGGAAGTAGCGCTCCAGTGCCTGATGCCAGAGGCTGTCGTCGTTCGCGAACTGGGCGAACAGGGTCATCGATGAGTGGAATTTCAGGTCGTCCGGGTGGCCGAAAATCTCGGCAATCGAACGCTGCGGCACATTCAGCACAAGCTGCGCGCAGGTGCGCAGCCGGGCGCCGAGCAGCTCATGGGCCAGATAGGCCCGGGCTTCACCGGCGGAGCCGATGGCGAAGCGCCGGGACATCTCGCTGCCGCCGAGCCCGGCGAACTGCGGGAACACAAACCACATCCAGTGGCTGCGCTTGCGGCCCTCGCCGAGCTCGCGCTGGACCCGTTCGAACACCGGGTCCTGGGCGAGCACGAAACGTTGCAGGTTGAATGGATCGTCCTGATCAGTGCTTCTCATGGCGAAGCCCTCTGTCAGTCGGCGGTGGCTCAGACCATGGCCAGCCGCTGCTTGCGTTGTGGCGCGTGAAACGCCTGGTCCAGCGCCGCCAGATCCCCGGCATCGAGTTGCAGCTGCGCCGCTTGTGCATTGAGCTGCACGTGTTCCGGGCGCACGGCCTTGGGAATCGCAATCACCCCATCCTGACGCAGAATCCACGCCAGCGAAACCTGTGCCGGGGTCACGCCGTGACGAGCGGCAATCTGTTTCAGCACCGGCTCGGCCAGCATCGCGCCACCCTGGCCGATCGGGCAGTACGCCATCAGTGGCATGCGCTGTTGCTGGCACCACGGCAGCAGGTCGAATTCGATGCCGCGCTCTTCCAGGTTGTACAGCACCTGATTGGTCGCGCACGCCGATGAAGACAGTTCTTCGAGGTCGTCCACGTCGAAGTTCGACACGCCCCAGCGACCGATCTTGCCGTCCTCGCGCAGGCGCTCGAAGGCCTCGACGGTTTCTTCCAGCGGATACTGGCCGCGCCAATGCAACAGATAGAGGTCGATGTAATCGGTATCGAGCCGGCGCAGGCTGCGTTCGCAAGCCTGGGGAATGCCTTTGCGGCTGGCGTTGTGCGGGTAGACCTTGCTGACCAGAAACACTTGATCACGCAGGCCGGCGATGGCTTCACCGACCACGCTTTCGGCACCGCCCTCGGCATACATTTCGGCGGTGTCGATCAGGGTCATGCCCAGCTCGATGCCGCTGCGCAGGGCCGCCACTTCACGCTTGTGCGCCGAGCGGTCTTCGCCCATGCGCCAGGTGCCCTGGCCAATCACCGGAACCTGCACGCCAGCCAGTTCGAGGGTACGCATTCAAACCTCCTTTCCGAAACGGTCGATACCTTGGTGGGCAGCAGGATAGCCCACGGGTTCCGTCCGGTTCCAGAAAGGAGGCGAGGGTGGCTATTTCGCGGAGAACTTCAACACCACGCTCTGGGTGTAGGTCTGGCCGGGATCCAGCCGGGTGCTCGGGAAGTTCGGCTGGTTCGGCGAGTCCGGATAGTGCTGGGTCTCCAGGGTGAACGCGCCCCAGTGCGGATAGACCTTGCCACCCTTGCCCTTGACCGTGCCGTCGAGGAAGTTGCTGGTGTAGAACTGCACGCCCGGTTCGTTGGTGAACAGCTGCAAATGCCGACCGGATTGCGGGTCGCTGACTTCGGCGGCAAGTTTGCTGACCTCACCCTTGGTGTCCAGCGCCCAGTTGAAATCGAAGCCACCGTGTTGCGGTTCGGCGAATTTCAGTTGCGGGTGATCGGCCTTGATGTGCAGGCCGATGGCGGTGGGCTTGGTGAAGTCCATCGGTGTGCCGGCCACGGGGGCCAGTTCGCCGGTCGGGATCAGTTTGGCGGTCACCGGGGTGTAATGGCTGGCGTGCAGGGTGGCGACCTGCTTGAGGATGTCGCCGTTGCCGGCGCCGGCGAGGTTGAAGTAGCTGTGGTTGGTCAGGTTGAGCACCGTGGGTTTGTCGGTGCTGGCCTTGTAGTCGATGCGCAGTTCGTTGCTGTCGGTGAGGCGGTAGGTCACTTCGGTGGTGAGGTTGCCGGGGAAACCCATTTCGCCATCCGCCGACAGGTAGGTCAGGGTCACGCCCACCGAGTCCTTGTCTTTGGTTTCCTGTGCCTTCCAGACCTTTTTGTCGAAGCCCTGAGTGCCGCCGTGCAAGGCATTGGTCTTGTCGTTCTGCGGCACTTGATAGCGTTTGCCGTCGAGCTCGAAGGCGCCATCGGCCAGGCGATTGCCGAAGCGTCCGATGGTTGCGCCGAAGTACGCGGTGCCTTTCTGGTAACCCTGCACATCGTCGAAGCCGAGGACGATGTCGTCGAGCTTGCCGTGTTTGTCCGGCACCTGCAGCGCCTGCAAGGTCGCGCCGTAGGTGATGACTGTGGCCTGCATGCCGTGGCTGTTGCGCAGGATGTATTGCTCGACGGGCGTGCCGTCATTGGTTTTGCCGAACGCTTTGTGTTCGCTGGACAGGCCGGCGGCCTGGGCGGTGAGGGTGGCGATCATCAGGGACAGTCCGAGGCCGCAGAGTGAGTGTCGGGATTGAAACATGGTTGACCTTCCTTTTTGTTGTTGTTTTCAAAATCACTAAATAGTCATGCTAATTATCGTTTGAGTGAAAATTTATAGACGATTAAACGCTTATTGCAAAAATAAAGTCGGACTAAATGGTGATTCGTCGAACGCCGAAAGTCGGGAAAAAGCTGCGGCACTGCACTTTTGCGCAATCCCCGGCTCTATCCATGGCCAGGTTGCGGTGACTCCCGCCGCACAGGAATGTGTCCGTCAAAGAATTCATGCCGAGAGTTTTGCCCCACATCGCTGCATTCATTCATCGCCCGTGCCTGTTGCTGGCCTGCCTGTCGACGCTGTTGCTCGGCGCTTGCAGCCATCAGGACAGCAACAATTTCATCAGCCAGATGCGCGAGGGCAGGCCTCAGGAATTTCTCCAGACCAGCGTCGATCGCATGGCCACCCTGGCGATGCGCGACAACCTCGACAGCCTCTATCGCCTGATGGGCAAGTTGTACCTGCGCAACCCGGACGAGTTGCGCAAATCCGGCTTCCTCGACATTCGCACGGCGGTCAAGCAAGTGCGGTTGGCCATCGAGCAGCAGCAACCGCTGCCGACCCTTGGCGGCAAAAAAGACCTGGCGGCACTGAGCTACGCCATGAGCCCGGAGTTTCTCGGTGACCGGGTCGGTGCCTTCATCTATGCCATCGGCAGCATGCTGGTCACTGCCCACGGCAACCGCATCGAGTTCTACATGACCGATGCGATCAACCCGACCTTCGTCAACAACGCGGCGCGCAACATCGAGAAAGCCACATGGATCCTTGCTCAGCGGCAGAACAAGGAAGGCCAGCCGCTGCTGTTCTCCAACGAAATTTCCGAGGAGGGCAGCAACCTGAGTTTCGCCACGGAGTTCGGCAAAGTCGTGGCGCGCCTCGATCTGCTGACCCAGATGCTCGACGAGCGCTACCGGCGCATCGGTTTGAATTACGCCCAGAGCCTGCTGTTTTTGAATTTTTTGCCCGTGCAGTAAGCCAGGTCGGGTAGAGTGGCGGACGACAAGTTTTGTATACAATCTGTCGTCCGATTTGACTCAAAGGGAGCTGCACCCGTCATGACCGACCCCGCAAGCGCCGAATACACGAGCCTGGAGCGTGCCACCCGCACCGACAAACTGCCTTACGCCGCGCTGCTGGCGTTTGCCATGACCGGCTTCATCGCCATCCTCACCGAAACCCTGCCGGCCGGTCTGTTGCCGCAGATCGGCGCCGGCTTGAACGTCAGCGAAGTGCTGGCCGGGCAACTGGTGACGCTGTATGCACTGGGCTCGATTGTCGCGGCGATTCCGCTGACGGTCGCCACCCGAGGCTGGGGGCGCAAGCGGGTACTGCTGATGACGGTCGGCGGATTTCTGCTGTTCAACACCATTACTACGTTTTCCACTCATTTCGGCGTGACCCTGGCCTCGCGGTTTCTGGCCGGGATGGCGGCGGGGCTGTCGTGGGGGATCATGGCCGGTTACGCCCGCGGAATCGTGCCGGTGCATCAGCAGGGCCGGGCGCTGGCGATTGCCATGCTCGGCACCCCGGTGGCGTTGTCGCTGGGCACGCCGGCCGGCACCTGGCTGGGCAATGTGATCGGCTGGCGGGCTTCGTTCGGGATCATGTCGGCACTGGCTCTGGTGTTGGCGGCGTGGATCGTCATCGCGGTGCCGGATCGTCCGGGTCAGGCCCGTGCCGAACGTTTGCCATTGATGCAGTCACTGCGCTTGCCCGGCGTGCGCCCGGTACTGTTCGTGGTGCTGACCTGGATGCTCGGTCACAACATTCTCTACACCTACATCGCGCCGTTTCTGATGCAGGCCGGCCTTGGCGAGCGGGTCGATCTGGTGCTGCTGGTCTTTGGTCTGTGTTCGCTGCTGGGAATCTGGATCATCGGTCTGCTGGTGGATCGCTGGTTGCGCGGACTGGCCCTGATCAGCCTCGCGGTGTTTGCCGTGACCGCACTGGTGCTGGCGCTGGCCGCACCGTCGCCGTGGCTGATTTATGCCTGCATGGCGGTGTGGGGATTGTCGTTCGGCGGCTCGGCGACGTTGCTGCTTACCGCCGCTGCGGACTCTGCCGGTGAACATGTCGATGTGGTGCAGGCGATGCTCACCACCTCGTGGAACGTGGCGATTGCCGGCGGCGGATTGTTTGGCGGGTTGCTGCTGGACTGGGCGGGGGCGATGTCGTTTCCGTGGGCGCTGTTGATTTTGTCGCTGATTGCGCTGGCCACGGTGTGGATCAATTCCACCCACAGTTTCAAACCTGGCCGGCGACAGCACTGAAGCATAAAATGGCATAACGATAGATCGGATCGATATAGGTGGTTATAAGAAAAATCGCTATGCTGCGGGCCAGATTTTTCCTGTCGTCTTCTGGATGTCTTCATGGAATTGGCAAATTTCGGCCTGGTGATTGCCGGGCTGGTGGTGGGCTTTATCGTCGGCATGACCGGTGTCGGCGGCGGTTCGTTGATGACGCCGATCCTGCTGTGGTTCGGTATCAACCCGGCCACGGCGGTGGGCACTGACCTGCTGTACGCCGCCATCACCAAATCCAGCGGTGTGCTGGTGCACAGGAAGAACAAGAACATCGATTGGGCCATCACCGGCTGGCTGACCCTGGGCAGTGTCCCGGCGGTGGCGATGACCTTGTGGTTCCTCAGCACCCTGCACACCGCACCGGATGCGATGAACGCCATCATCAAGCAGGCACTGGGCTTCGTGCTGTTCGCCACGGCGCTGGCAATTCTGTTCAAGAAGCGCCTGCTGGAATTCGCCCACAAACGTGCCGGCGGCAACTACAACCCCAGCGGCACTCGCTTGAACATCATGACCGTGATCACAGGTCTGATTCTCGGCACCATGGTCGCCCTGACCTCCATCGGCGCCGGCGCCCTCGGCACCGTCGCGCTGTTCATCCTTTATCCGCTGCTGCCGACCCGCCGTCTGGTCGGCACCGAAATCGCCCACGCCGTACCGCTGACCCTGGTCGCCGGCCTCGGCCACGCCAGCATGGGCAACATGGACTGGGGCGTGCTGGGCTTCCTGCTGATGGGTTCGTTGCCGGGCATCTGGCTCGGCAGTCACCTGACCGGTCGGGTCTCCGATGAACTGCTGCGTCCGTGCCTGGCGACCATGCTGGTGTTGATCGGTTACAAACTGGCGTTCTGATCGGCAGGCAGCCATGAGCGAAACAACATTCCATTGCAATGGCCGCCTCGCCATCACGGTCGAGCCCCGGGAAATGCGCATGAGTCACTGGCTCTACGCGCCACGGGTGGTCGATCAACAGCGCAATCAGACGCTGCTGGACTTGAGCGACAGCCAGTGGGATCTGATCTCCACCAGCGAGGAAAGCGACAACGGCATCGAACTGTTGCTGCGCAGGTATCCGGGCGACATGCCTGCGGTGACCTTGAGCGTCAGCCTCGCTGACGGAGCGCTGCGGCTTGAAGGCCGACGTGTCGATTCGTCCGGGCTGGAAGCGGCGCTGGATTCGGCACTGCTCCAGGCGAGCACTTCTGGCTGAATCGTCTTCCCGATACGGTCATAAAAGGTAATCAAATGCGCGACATGATCGAGCGCATGCGGTTGCGCAAAATCGTTGCTGACCTACGCTTTGAACAAGGCGAAACATATTTGCCGGGCAACCCCGGAACAATCGCCACAATGCGCAATCATTAGAGCGTGGATATCAAAAGGAGATGCGCATGCTCATCAGGTCATTGACCCTGACACTCTTGCTGGCGATTGCCGGCCCCTTGTTCGCCGGGGACAACGATTCCCCTCTGGATGTCGACAAAGGCAATTACCGCCCCTTGATCGTCATCGCCAGCAGTACGGTCGACCCGGTCTGGGTGAGCCTGAAAAAATCTCTTGAGGATCCCGCCAACAAGCAGGGGATCGCCGACCGCAAGCTCAAGGTCTACACCATCCTCAATATGGCCGGACAGCTTGACGGCAAGGATCTTGGCCAACAGGACACCATGGCGTTGCTGCGCTCGCTGAAGCTGGGTGCCGGGGCCTATCCGAAAGTCTTTCTGATGGGCAAGGACGGGGAAACCAAACTGTCGGCCGCCGGGGACGAGGCGAAGTCGGTGGATCTGAAGAAAGTCTTCGACACCATCGATGCATTGCCGGCCGCCGAGAAGGAGCTGGTCGCCGCGCCTCCACCTCCAGCGGCCACCGAGGCGGCACCGGCCAAGGGAACGAAGAACGGTAAGCCGGCAAAACCTGCGAAACCAACCAAGCCGCCGGAAATGCCGGATGATTGATGGCGGAGGGATCTGAATAAAAATGGCGAACGTTATCAAGCGTTCGCCATTTTTTTGCCCACGGTGTTTTGATCTGAAGATGACCGCAGGCGGTCATGGAGGACAATTCAGCACTGTTCTGCTGATGCCGGTTCCTGTGGTTTTGATCCACATCTGACTGGTATCGAATTTTCAAAGGCTATTGCGCTCGAAGAGCTCGTCGTCATTCAGAACGTAAACCAGTGCATTTTTTGCTTCGCTAACGACCAAGGGCGACTGGGTTGTCAGCACGAATTGGCAGTTTGGAAATGTTTTGCTCAATTGCTGGATAAGGTTGAACTGCCATTCCGGATGCAGGTGAAGATCCACTTCATCGATAAGTACGATGCCTTCGCCGTGGAGCGGATTGTCCAGTGACGGGTTCATCATGGCCAGTCGGCGGGCGATGTCACCGGTCAGTGCCAGCATCGACTTTTCGCCTTGCGACAGTTGGGCGACATTGAAAGTGACACCGTCCTTGTCGATCGCCATGTGCAGGCGAGGTTTTCGTTGTACTCGCAGGTTGGTAAAGCCCGGCATGAAGGCCGCGATGGCGGAGCGGACGGCCGTCAGTTGGGAGTCGCGGGACGAAGCTTTGAGATTGGATAACGTCTTCCAGGCTTCGCTCTCGGCACCAAGTTTTTGAGCTATTTCGTTCAACGCGGAATCGGAAATGCCGGACTCGTTTTCGCTGTCTTCACGCTCCCGAAACCATTCAAAGAAGCGGCGAAAGTCGGTGCTGTGTTTCAGTGAGTCGTCGTAGCCCGCCAGTTGATCGAAGGTTTGTCCGCTTTTGATTTTCAGCGGGATTTCTAGAACCGAACGCTCCACCGGATAGTAGGCGATCAGGGGAAGTGAGGCGTTGTACCCAGCTGTCAGCAGGGCGCGATAGTGGTCGGCGAGCAGATTTACGTCTTCCAAGGAGCTGCGCAGAGTAGCTTTCCCTTCCTGTTTGCTGTGTGACATGCCCCATACGAATACATCGTCTTCTTCATCGGGATCAGACTCGGCATTGACTCGGGGATGTGCAGGTTCTGCTACCGCGATCGAGACGATGGCAGCAGAAGTCCCGTTGCGAATGTCTTCCTCTGCGATATGGCTGCCATTGCCTTTTCGGGTGCGAATTCTCGCTATCAGCCAGCTCAGGCAGGTGGTGAGCGCTTTCAGCAGGGTGGTTTTGCCGGCGCCATTGATTCCCACGAACACGGTAACGTTGGAATGGGATCCGGCGACAGGAGCCAAATGAACGGTGATGTCATTGAACCGACCTACATTCGTGAGTTTGAGGCTGTCGATCTTCATTCATTCCCCTCTGTGTTTCAGTCGGTCAGGTGCTTGGCGAACGTCATTTCATCCGCGATAACCCGGCAATGCGGTGCAGTTTAGATGCATCTCTTTCAGCCGGTCACCTTTGAAAATCATTGCTGAATGTGCCCGGAAATTTACGCGGCAACACCCTTCAAATCCATCGGACGTTTCCTTCAAAACGCGGCGGCGTTGGTGAACTGGTGGCTTGCGTCGTACGCCGATAACCTCATCGTGCCGCTGCAAAATCAGCGGTCGGATGTGGAAGTCCGGTGAATCCCGAAAGCGCATGTGCGCCTGTAAACACTTGTTGGCGCCTTTTATGCCAACATTGTTTGCTTATGGCAGCTATGCGCAGGAGCACTCTTGAGTGCACCGGGTTTTTTGGGATCCCGGACTTCCACACCTGCGCAAAGCTGCCACCCTCTTGTGGAAGGGAGCTCGGCAGTTTTTTCTCTAACTGCACGAGATCTTCACGCATGAACAAATTTGATTCGAACGCAGCCGAAACTCCCACGAATTCAGATTCCCCCGAACACATCGCCAACCCCAAACCCCGCTACATCCCCATCACCGGCATCGACTGCCAGATTCCCTGTCTCCTGATCGACCGCGAAGCCCCGGTAGACGTACTCCACGGCACTGCCGCCTACCGATTGCGCAGCGTGACTCAACTGCTGGAAACACTTTCATTGAGCGACAGCATCGGCCACGACGCCTTGCTGCTGCAGGACTTCGCCCGAGTGCTGGCAATCCCTCTGCGCGACAGCTGCGACCTGATGGATGTACTGGGCTGGAAGCTACAGGCGTAGTTTTCAAGCCTGGAACAAAAACGGGCGACCTTCTAAGGCCGCCCGTTTTTTATGGCGTGATTACCGGGTCAACTCACCCAGAATCCTGTGCGCTATCTTCACCCGCTCTCCATTCGGGTAATTGCGGTTCGCCAGAATCACGATGCCGATTTTCTTCGACGGTACGAACGCGACATACGCGCCGTAGCCAGCGGTGGAGCCGGTCTTGTTCAGCAGCACGTTCGCCGGTTCCGCCTGTGGCGGATTCAGCCATTTGACCTTGTGCGGTTCCATGGCCATGGGCGTCGAGTTGCCGTCCAGCAGGCGCTCGAGACTGATCGGGTAGGCGTAGCGTTCCCAGCCCAGGCCCTGGGTCATGTCGCCGACGGTGTAGTAGCCGGTGTGGGTGAGGGCGATGGCTTTTTGCAGCGGGGTTTCGAGTTTGGCGCTGTCGAGGTTGGCCTGGACGAATTGCAGCAGATCTGAGGTGCTGGTTTTCACGCCATAGGCTTCGGAATCGAGGGCGCCGGGGCTGACTCGAATCGGTTTGTTGTTCTTGTCATAGCCTTGGGCATACTGATTTTGCTCAGACGCGGGCACCGACAGGAAGGTGTGCTTGAGCCCGAGTTTCGGCAGCAGGGTTTCGGTCATGATCTGATCGAACGGTTGGCCGAGGCTTTTTGCTGCCAGATAGCCGAACAGGCCGATGCTCGGGTTGGAGTACAGGCGCTGGCTGCCGGCCGGATAAGTCGGTTTCCACTGTTGGTAATAGCCGAGCATCTTGTCGGAAGAGTCCGCGGCATCCGGGAATTGCAGCGGCAGGCCGCCTGCGCTGTAGGTGCCCAGTTGCAGCAGGCTGATCTGGTCGAACGCGCTGCCTTTCAGCTCGGGCCAGTGCTGGCTGGCCTTGTCGGAGAATGCCAGTTTACCGCTGGCCTGGGCGTAGGCGCCGAGGGTCGCGGTGAAAGTTTTGCTTACCGAGCCGATTTCGAACAGGGTGTTTTCACTCACCGCTTGCCCGGTGCTCTTGTCGGCAACACCGTAGTTAAAGTAATGCGCTTTGCCATCGACGGTCACGGCCACGGCCAGACCGGCGATGTCCTGTTGCTGCATGACCGGGGTCACGGTGGCCTTGACCAGTGCCTGCAACTGATCGTCGGTTTGCGGGGCGGCCAGGCAGGTGGCGGCGCTGAAGAAAAGTCCGAAAGCGCTGTAGGACTTGAGTTTGTTCAGGTTGATCGAAGACATGCTTGATCCACTCTCCATGAGTGTTGATGGTGTTATCCCGCTACACTGCGAGCGTTTTCCGTCGGGCCGGCTGATCGGCGCCGCCAAATCTAGGCAGTCCGGCGTCTTTCGACAAACGATGAAAACTCGGACTAGCCATTAGAAAAATTTGGGACTGGGCATGATTCGACCTCAATTGCCTTTGAATGCATTACGCGCCTTCGAAGCTTCTGCGCGTCATTTGAGCTTCACTCGCGCCGCCGTGGAGTTGTGCGTGACCCAGGCCGCAGTCAGCCATCAGGTCAAAAGCCTGGAGGCGCAACTCGGCGTGATCCTGTTCAAACGCCTGCCCCGTGGGCTGATGCTGACCGGCGAGGGCGAAACCCTGCTGCCGGTGCTGACCACGTCGTTCGATCATATCGCGCAGATGCTCGAGCGTCTGGCGGGCGGGCAATATCGGGAAATGCTCACGGTCGGTGCGGTGGGCACTTTTGCCGTGGGCTGGTTGTTGCCGAGGCTGGCGGACTTTCAGGCGAAACATCCGCTCATAGATTTGCGGCTGTCGACCAACAACAACCGGGTGGACGTCGCCGCCGAAGGGCTGGATTACGCGATCCGGTTTGGCGCCGGGGCGTGGCATGGTATCGAGGCGACCCGTTTGCTGGAGGCGCCATTGACAGTGCTGTGCGTGCCGGAAATCGCCCGGCAATTGCACACGCCGGGGGATCTTTTGCAGCAGCGTCTGCTGCGTTCCTATCGCACCGATGAGTGGCCGGACTGGTTTCACGCGGCGGGTCTGGCGACCCATGCCGCGCCGCCTCAGAGCATCGTGTTCGACTCGTCGCTGGCGATGATGGAAGCGGCGTTGCAGGGCGGCGGAGTGGCGCTGGCGCCGCCGTTGATGTTTGCCCGGCAACTGGCGGCGGACCTGATCCGCCAACCCTTTGCCATCGAAATCACCACCGGCAGCTATTGGCTGACGCGGTTGCAGTCACGACCAGAGACGTCGGCGATGGCGGCGTTCAGGCACTGGCTGCTGGAAATTTCCGGCCAGTGAGAAACCTTGTGGGAGCGAGCCTGCTCGCGAAGACGGCTTCAAATTCGAAAAGTATATCGACTGATACTCCGTTATCGCGAGCAGGCTCGCTCCCACAGGGTGTTGAAGTGAATCCGGATCAGCGCATCAGGCAGGGCCGCTTGTTATCGAACGTCCAGCCCGGAATCAGAAACTGCATCGCCACGCTGTCATCCCGCGCGCCGAGTCCCATGCCTTTATAGAGTTCGTGGGCCTTGGCCACCTGATCCATGTCCAGCTCCACGCCCAGCCCCGGTTTCTTCGGCACCTGCACGCAGCCGTCGACGATTTGCAGCGGTGCCTTGGTCAGGCGCTGGCCGTCCTGCCAGATCCAGTGGGTGTCGATGGCGGTGATGTCGCCCGGCGCGGCGGCGGCCACATGGGTGAACATCGCCAGGGAAATATCGAAATGGTTGTTGGAGTGCGAGCCCCAGGTCAGGCCCCATTCGTGACACATCTGCGCCACGCGCACCGAGCCTTGCATGGTCCAGAAATGCGGATCGGCCAGCGGGATATCCACCGACTGCAACTGGATGGCGTGGCCCATCTCGCGCCAGTCGGTGGCGATCATGTTGGTGGCGGTTTTCAGGCCGGTGGCGCGTCGGAATTCGGCCATCACTTCACGGCCCGAATAGCCGTTTTCCGCGCCGCACGGGTCTTCGGCGTAGGCCAGCACATGATGCTGGTCGCGGCACAGACGGATCGCTTCTTTCAATGACCACGCGCCGTTCGGATCGAGAGTAATGCGGGCGTCGGGGAAGCGCTCGGCCAGTGCGGTTACCGCTTCGATTTCGGCGTCACCGCTGAGCACGCCGCCCTTGAGCTTGAAGTCCTTGAAGCCATAGCGCGCATGGGCAGCCTCGGCCAGACGCACCACGGCGTCGGCGGTCATGGCTTTCTCGTGACGCACGCGGAACCAGTCGTTGTCGGCATCCGGTTCGCTGCGGTAGGCGAGGTCGGTTTCCCGGCGGTCGCCCACGTAGAACAGATAACCGAGCATCTTCACTTCATCACGCTGCTGGCCTTCGCCGAGCAATGCCGCCACCGGCACGTCGAGGTGCTGGCCGAGCAGGTCGAGCAGGGCGGCTTCCAGCCCGGTGACTGCGTGGATGGTGATGCGCAGGTCGAACGTTTGCAGGCCACGGCCGCCGGCGTCGCGGTCGGCGAAGGTCTGGCGCACCTGATTGAGGATCTTCTGATACGTGCCGATCGGGCTGCCGACCACCAGGCTGCGGGCGTCTTCCAGCGTTTGGCGGATGCGTTCGCCGCCGGGCACTTCACCGACGCCGGTGTGGCCGGCGTTGTCCTTGAGGATGACGATGTTGCGGGTGAAAAACGGCCCGTGGGCGCCGCTCAGGTTGAGCAGCATGCCGTCGTGGCCGGCCACCGGGATGACTTGCATCTCGGTGATGATCGGGGCTTTGGCGATGTCGTGTGCGGTCATTTCGGATTGTCCTTTCAAGCGTGTTTCGGCGCGGCATCGGCCACGGCGATGTCAGGTGCGGATTTGGGTGTCATGCGGGCGGCGAACACGATGATCGCGGCGATGATCGAGGTCGCGGCCAGACCATAGAGGCCGCCCTGGATCGAACCGGTGTGTTGTTCCAGCAAGCCGAAAGTGGTGGGGGCGACGAAGCCACCGAGGTTGCCCACCGAGTTGATCAACGCGATCACGGCAGCGGCAATCCGCGCATCGAGATAGGCCTGCGGGATCGGCCAGAACAGCGACGACGCGGATTTGAAACCCAGTGCGGCAAAGCAGATTGCGACGAAGGCAAAAATCGGCCCGCCAGTGGTGGACATGAACATCCCCGCAGCGGCGATCAACAGCGCCGTGGCGACCCACGCCTGCTGGTGTTTCCATTTCGCCGAGAACGAGGCGAACGCGTACATGCCGATGATCGACAGCAGCCACGGAATCGAGTTGAACAGGCCGACCTGGAAGTCGCTCATCTCGCCCATCTTCTTGATGATGCTCGGCAGCCAGAACGTCGCGGCGTAGATCGTCAATTGGATGAAGAAGTAGATCAGGCAGAACAGGATGATCTGGCGATCCTTGAGCAGTTTGCCCAGCGACGGCCGGATCGGGGTCGCGGCTTCGCGGGCCTTCTGTTCGTCGTCGATGGCTTTGACCAGCGCATCCTGCTCGGCGCGGGTCAGCCATTTGGCGTCGTGGGGTTTGGCGTCGAGCCAGAACCAGACGAACACGCACAGGCCGACCGAGAACATCCCTTCAATGAAATACATCCACTGCCAGCCGTGCAGACCGAGCCCTTCGATCTGCAACAACAGGCCGGACAACGGACCGGAAATCAGCGAGGCCACGGCCGAACCGCTGAGGAAAATCGCAATCGCCTTACCGCGCTCGGCCCCCGGCAACCAGCGGGTGAAGTAGTAGATCACCCCGGGAAAGAACCCGGCCTCGGCCACGCCGAGCAGGAAACGCAGGATGTAAAAGTGAGTTTCGTTCTGGATGAACGCCATGCCGGCGGCCACCAGGCCCCAGGTGAGCATGATGCGGGTCAGCCAGATTCGCGCGCCGACCTTTTGCAGCAACATGTTGGAGGGGACTTCGAACAGCGCGTAACCGATGAAGAACAGCCCGGCACCGAACCCATAGGCAGCGGCACCGATGCCGAGATCATGTTCCATGTGGGTGCGGACGAAGCCGATGTTCACCCGGTCAATGTAATTGACGATGAACATGATGACGAACAGCGGCAGGACGTGGCGTTTGACTTTGGCAATGGCGGAGGACAGCACCGAATCGGCGCCCTCGTTCATCCCGGCAATGGATGATTTCACTTGGTTTTCTCCCACTCGTTATTTTTATGCGGGGTGTGGCTGGGTGCTGCGTGGTTGATAGACATCATACAACTTGATTTTTTTGTCCTACAAGTGGGGGCGCTCAATCAAATTTATCTACGGTGAAGGGTTTTTATGCTTTTCTGGATTTTAAATGCCGTATTTGTTGGGCTTTAAAGGATTATTACGGGTCGAGGTGCAGAGTGCCAGGCCAGCGAATGTGCAGTGCTGGCGTGAAGCTAGTGAAAGTTTTCTAGCGAAAATCACTTGTTGTCATACAAGTTGAACGCCTGAATTCATAGGAGCTCATACAAGTCATCGCCTGCAGTGCTACGATCGGCTTGCCCCGATCACCGGATCCGACCATGCAAGAAGACCTCGACGCTCCCGCCCGTAAACGCGCGCACAACCTGGCCCACGATCTGGTGGAAAAACTCACCCAGAGCATCCTGCTCGGCCAGATGTTGCCCGGTGACAAGTTGCCTTCGGAAAACTCGATCGTTCAGGAGCACGGCGTCAGCCGCACCGTGGTACGCGAGGCGATTTCCAAGTTGCAGGCGTCGGGTTTGGTGGAGACGCGGCACGGCATCGGCACGTTCGTGATCGAGCGCGCGCCGGAGCAGGGGCTGCGGTTGAATGTTGACACCGCACTGGGCGTGCGCAGCATTCTCGAATTGCGCATGGGCCTCGAGACGCAAGCGGCGGCACTGGCCGCGCAACGTCGCAGCGAACAACAACTGGTGCAGATGCGTCAGGCGCTGGACGACTATCAGCGTCTATTGGCCAACAACGACAGTTGCGTCGAAGCCGACCGGCGCTTTCACTTGCTGATTGCCGAAGCCACCGGCAACGTCTGCTTCACCGAAATCATGCAGCACCTGGGCAGCGCGATGATTCCGCGCACCCGGGTCAATGCGGCCGAGCGCGGGGCGGTGGATTTGAGCAAGCTAGGGCAATTGGCGAATCTTGAGCATGAGGCGATTTTCAACGCGATCAGACGCCAGGATCCGGAAGCGGCGCGGGCAGCGATGTGGCTGCACCTGAGTAACAGCCGCGACCGGTTTTCGGCGGGCGGCGCCTGACGCTGCGACTCAAGCCTCGATGGCCCGGATCACCGCCGGCCGCTCCAGATTCAACGCCAGCACGCTGATCAACACCACCGCCGAACCCGCCAGCACCAGCAGTGTCGGTCGTTCGCCCAGGCCCACCGAAGCAATCCCCATCGCGGTCGGCGGAATCAGGTACAGCGTCATCGTCGCCCGGCTCAGGTCCACATGCTTGAGCACGAACGCCCACGCCAGATAGGCGAGGGCGCTGGGAAACACCCCCAGAGAGAGCACCGCCCATTGCACCCGCAGCGGCGCACTGGCCACGCTGTCGGCCAGCCCCGGCAAGTAGATCAACAGCAACAGCGTGCCGGACCACACCGTGTAGCAAACCAGCGTCAGCCCGTCATAGCGTCGGGCTTGGTGTTTTTGCAGGGCGAAGTAAACGCTCCACGAAACGGCGGCCAGCAAAATCAGCAAACCATGAACGTCGATGCTGCCGAGGCCGCGATCGCCGCTGACCACAATCACCACGCCGACGAATCCCGTCAGCACACAACCCCAGCGCCAGACGCTGACCCGATCCTTGAACAGAAACCGCGCCAGCAGCGTGCTGAACAGCGGCGTCGATTGCGCCAGCACACTCGACGCGCCGGCGCTGACGCTTTGCTGGCCGATGTTCAGCACGACGTGATGCAGGCTGACGGCAAAAAAGCCCAACGAAAACAACAGCGGCAAGTCTTGCAGGCGCGGCAGGTGAATGCCCTTGAAGCCTGCAATCACGGCCATGAACAGCGACGCCAACAGAAACCGCAGCAACGCCAGATGACCCGGATCGTAGGCTTGCAGGCCGATGTGAATGCCGGTCGGCGAATAGGCCCAGCAGCCGACGACGAAGGCCATGGCCAAGAGGATTTTCAAAGGTGAAGTGGAAGGCATGAGCAAGGCACCGAGAGGGTTGATGCGCCGAGTATCCGGGCGGCCAATCATTCGCCACAACTGACTTATACTGCGCGAACCGTTCACTCAGAGTGATGATTATGGAGCTGGCGCAAATCCGCATGTTCAAGACCGTGGCCGAGGTCGGCAGCATCGCCAAAGCCGCTGAAAAGCTGTTTTGCGTGCCGTCGAACATCACGGCGCGGATCAAGTCCCTGGAGGCGGAACTGGGGGTGGCGCTGTTTCTGCGAGAAGGGCGCGGGCTGCGGATCAGTCCTGCCGGGCAGACCTTTCTGGCTTACGCGGAGAAGATTCTGGCGCTGACAGCTGAAGCTAAAAGGGCGGTCGATCCCGCCGCCGAACCGTCCGGGCCGTTGCGCATCGGCGCCATCGAGTCTTCGGCCACCGGGCGTCTGCCACGCCTGCTGGCGAAATTTCACAAGCGCTATCCGAACGTGGCACTGGAACTGACCACCGGCACCTGGAGCCAGTTGCTCGACGATACGGTCAATCATCGTCTGGACGGAGCGATTGTCGCGGTGGACGTCGAACGTTCGCAGCTCAAGCGCACGCCGATGTATCGCGAAGAATTGCTGCTGATCGCTTCAACCTCGTTCGGACCGATACGCGGCATCGACGACTTGCAGGACAAGACCGTGTTCATGTGGCCGCAGGGCTGTCCGTATCGCGCCGCGCTGGAGCACTGGCTGTTGCGTCAGGGTCTGGCGTTGCCGATTGTCAGCCTGGCCAGTTACGGGGCGATTGTCGGTTGCGTGAGTGCCGGCGCTGGCGTGGCGCTGGTGCCCAAAGGTGTGTTCGAGCAGTACGCCAAAGGCGCCGGGTGTTCGGGATTCGAATTCCCGGAACTGACGGCCATCGACAACTTGTTCTACTGGCATGAAAACGCCGGGGTACACCCGGCGCGTGAGGCGTTTGTGGCGATGCTGCGCGAGGAGTTTGCCTGAGCCGGATCAGATCCCGCTCACGTCACGCATCAACAAGCCGAAGCGCAGATCCACCGCATCCGGAATCGGCAGGTACACGGTGTGCCCGTCCCCCGGCGCCACGTCGATAGCCTCGCCCTTTAGGCTCTGCAATTCGTGCAGATCAAAATGGAAGTTGCCCTTGGGCGTCATCAGTTCCAGATGATCGCCCAGGGCAAAGCGGTTCTTCACTTTGACTTCGGCCAGACGATCCCGGCGTTCGCCGGTCAGCTCGCCAACGAATTGCTGACGTTCCGACACCGAACTGCCGTTCTGATAGTTCTGGTATTCGTCATGCACGTGACGGCGCAGGAAACCTTCGGTGTAGCCGCGCTGGGCGAGGGATTCCAGATCGGTCATCAGGCTGCGGTCGAATTCGCGGCCGGCCACCGCATCGTCGATGGCCCGGCGGTAGACTTGGGTGGTGCGGGCGCAATAGAAGTGGGATTTGGTCCGGCCTTCGATTTTCAGCGAGTGCACGCCCATGCGGGTCAGGCGCTCGACGTGCTGCACCGCGCGCAGGTCCTTGGCGTTCATGATGTAGGTGCCGTGCTCGTCTTCGAAGGCCGGCATCATCTCGCCGGGACGGTTGGCTTCCTGCAACAGGAACACCTGATCGGTAGGGGCGCCGAGGCCGAGGGTCGGCTGTGGTTCGAAGGTCTGCACGATTTCGCCGAGCTGGTTTTCGGTGGCTTCCTGCGCTGAATATTTCCAGCGGCAGGCGTTGGTGCAGGTGCCCTGATTGGCGTCGCGTCTGTTCATGTAGCCGGAGAGCAGGCAGCGACCGGAGTAGGCCATGCACAGCGCGCCGTGGACGAACACTTCCAGTTCCATGCCCGGCACCTGCTCGCGGATTTCGCCGATTTCTTCCAGTGACAATTCACGGGACAGGATGATCCGGCTCAGCCCCTGTTGCTGCCAGAACTCGACGCTCGCCCAGTTCACCGTGTTGGCCTGCACCGACAGGTGAATCGGCATCTGTGGAAAGTGCCGGCGCACCAGCATGATCAGGCCGGGGTCGGACATGATCAGCGCGTCCGGTGCCATGTCGATCACCGGCGCCAGATCCTTGAGGAAGGTCTTGAGCTTGGCGTTGTGCGGCGCGATGTTGACCACCACGTAGAAACGCTTGCCCTGGGCCTGGGCTTCACGAATGCCGAGGGCGAGGTTGGCGTGGTCGAACTCGTTGTTGCGCACCCGCAGGCTGTATCGCGGCTGGCCGGCGTAGACCGCATCGGCGCCGTAGGCAAAGGCGTAGCGCATGTTTTTCAGGGTGCCGGCAGGGGCGAGCAGTTCCGGGGTGAAGGAGGGCGTCATGGCGGTGTCGGTCGCAAAAGCGCGGGAGGGTAAACGAGGCGCGGCGAGGGTTTATTGATCTGGATCTATGCTCCATGAACAAAGATGGCACTCGCGCGGGCGTGGGCTGACTAAGTTGGGCGGGTGCGCGTGGCGCCTGACTGACATGGACCGGACATGAACCAAAAGAGTCTGCAATTCAAATCCCTCACCGTGCTGTTGCTGCTGGTGACGGTGGCCTTTATCTGGATCCTGCTGCCGTTCTACGGTGCGGTGTTCTGGGCGGTGATTCTCGGCATTGTATTCGCGCCGATGCAGCGCCGGTTGCAGCAGAAGTTCGGCTGGCAACGCAACCTGACTTCACTGTGCACCCTGAGTGTCTGCGTGGTGATCGCGATTCTGCCGGTGATCGTCATCAGCGTGCTGCTGGTGCAGGAAGGGGCGACGCTCTACGACAACATCGAAAGCGGCAAGCTTGATATCGGCGCGTATCTGGCGCAGTTCAAGCACAGCCTGCCGCCGTACTTTCAGCACCTGCTCGACCGTTTCGGCATGGGCGAACTCAATGCCGTGCGCGAGAAGATCGTCAAGGCGGCGATGCAAGGCAGTCAGGTGCTGGCGACCCAGGCGTTCAGTTTCGGCCAGGGCACCTTCGATTTCGTGGTGAGTTTTTTCATCATGCTGTACTTGCTGTTCTTCTTTCTGCGCGATGGCGCCGAACTGGCGCGCAAGGTGCGCACGGCGGTGCCGCTGGAGGAGCACCACAAGCGGCGCTTGCAACTGAAATTCAATCGGGTGGTGCGCGCCACGGTCAAAGGCAACCTGCTGGTGGCCATTACGCAAGGCGCGCTGGGCGGGGCGATTTTCTGGTTTCTCGACATACCCAGTGCGTTGCTCTGGGCGGTGTTGATGGCGTTTCTGTCGCTGTTGCCGGCGGTGGGAGCCGGGATTGTCTGGGCACCGGTGGCGGTTTACTTCCTGCTCAGCGGGATGATCTGGCAGGGCGTGGTGTTGGGGCTGTTCGGCGTCTTTGTGATCGGCCTGGTGGATAACGTGCTGCGTCCGGTGCTGGTGGGCAAGGACACGCGCATGCCGGATTACATGATCCTGATTTCGACGCTGGGCGGGATGGCGGTGTTCGGTCTCAACGGTTTCGTGATCGGGCCGCTGATCGCTGCATTGTTCATGTCGAGCTGGGCGCTGTTCGTCGAAACCAGACCGAAAGTGCAGCTGCCTTAAGCCTTGAACGGGCCGTTGATCAGCTGTTGCGACAGCGCCTGGGCGGCTGGCAAAGAGGTGAGCGGGCCGCTGACCGGCTCGCCGTCGCGCACCAGATACCAGCAGGCGAGCAGTCCCATTTCTCTGAGCGATGCGGGAACCGCGCTGCCGACAACGGACATGATTTGAACCTGAGCCATGAGAAGTACCTCCATCAATCTATGGAGCTACCTTAGGGACTTGGCCGTTTCAGGGACAATCAACGCTTTCGATAGTGGACATTGATGCCGTTGAGGGCCGGGTCAATCGACCACTTGATCGAGCATGTGCACGATCTCGTGCTCGTTGAGCAAGCCCTTGCGCACCAGGTTTTCCGCCAGCAGCGACACAAACTTCGCCGTGCGGTGGCCTTCCAGGTGCTTGAGCTCGGTCAAGGCGTTGTACACCTTGCTCGATGTGCATAAACCGACGATGCGGTGCGGATTCTGTGTTGGCATTCCAGTCGTCCTTGTTTTTATCAACCTGTTGTATGCGGACGGATTCAGATTGCGGTTCCGTCATGACAAATCGATGACCGTTTTGTGTTTCGGCCCGACGGTCGAGTCCATCATGCCGACTTTAACGGGTGAAACTGTCCCCACAGCGACCTTGGCGAGATTTTTTCAGACGTTGGCCGACGGACGGTTGGCTTTCCCGAGGCCAATAAAAAGCCCCGCTGTAAAAGCGGGGCTCTGTCTGTGTGCTTACCAGCGACCACCGTAGTAGTGCGGGTGGCCGTAATAACCACGGGGCGGACCGTAGTAGACCGGGCCTGGAACATAAACCGGTTGTTGTACGTAAACCGGGGCCGGCTGGTAGTAGACCGGTGGTGGCGGTTGTTGCACGTACACCGGCGCCGGTTGAGCGTAAACAGGCTGTTGAACATACACCGGACGATCCTGGTTGATGAGCGCCGAGCCGATGATGGCCGAGCCGACGATCGCACCAAATACCGCCGGACCCTGCCAGCCACCGCCGTGGGCTTCTGCCTGACCCGTGATCGCGAATGCACCAATCAACAAGGCCACGATGGGGAGTTTACGAATCATGATTAATCCTCGGTTCTTCGACCCGGCGTCTAGGCCTGCAACAGGCTCGGGATAGCGCGGGGATACTTCTAAGACAGCAACATTTGGAAAAACAGCACGGCGGCTGGGTAAATTTTGTGTAAGGTCTGTACCGGCTTGCTTACCGGGTTTCAGGCAACGGCTGTGATGCCCGGAACAGACCGCCTTATGATCGTTCAGAACCCGATGGTCTGGCTAATCCCGTCCATCCGAAAGTGCATTCGAAGGAGCCTCCCATGCAGATGAACCCCAACAAAGACACCCAATTGTGCATGTCCCTGTCTGGGCGTCCCGGGAATTTCGGTCTGCGTTTTCATAACCATTTGTACGAACAGCTGGGCCTGAATTTCTACTACAAGGCCTTCAGTAGCCAGGATCTGCCGGGTGCCGTCGGCGGGATCCGCGCGCTGGGCATCCGCGGTTGCGGGGTGTCGATGCCGTTCAAGGAGGCCAGCATTGCCCTGGTCGACGAGCTGGATGCGTCGGCAGCGGCGATCCAGTCGATCAACACCATCGTCAACACCAATGGTCATCTCAAGGCCTACAACACCGACTACATCGCCATCGCCCAGTTGCTGGAAACCCACGCGGTACCGAAAGACTCGACTTTCGCCTTGCGCGGCAGCGGCGGGATGGCCAAGGCTGTGGCCAGCGCCTTGCGCGATGGAGGTTACAAGAATGGTCTGATCGTCGCCCGCAACGAGCGCGCCGGCCGTGCGCTGGCCGATTCCCTGGGCTATCGCTGGCAGGCGGATCTGGGCGACGAGCGCCCGCAGATGCTGATCAACGTGACGCCGGTCGGCATGGACGGTGGTGCGGAAGCGGGGCAGCTGGCGTTTGAAGTGGATGTGATCAAGTCTGCCGACACCGTGTTCGATGTGGTGGCGATCCCCTCGGAAACCCCGCTGATCGTGCGCGGTCGCGCTGAAGGCAAAAAAGTCATCACCGGGCTGGAAGTGATCGCGATCCAGGCGCTGGAGCAGTTTGTGCTGTATACCGGTGTGCGGCCGACGGTTGAGCAGTTTGACGCAGCGGTGGCGTTTGCCCGCAGTTGATTGATCTCGGTGTCGGGGTTGGTCATTGCCTATACTGCCGGTTCAGCAGGCACAGACTTGCCCTACGACAAAAACCGAGGTTTGCATGCACCCGCCCATTCTCAACTTGAATGATGTCGAACTCGAACCGTTGCCCGAAACCCTGGCCCCCGAAGGCGAAACCGCCGGGCGTTATCAGCAGCGGTTCGCCCGAATCGGCCAGCAACTGGGCGCGCAGAAGCTCGGTTATCGGCTGTATGCGCTGCCGCCGGGCATGCGCGGCAGTCCGTTTCACAGTCATCGGGTCAATGAAGAGATGTTCTACGTGGTGGCCGGGGAAGGGGAGGTGCGTCTGGGGGCCGAGCGTTTCCCGATCCGCGCCGGCGACGTGATCGCCTGCCCGCCGGGCGGCCCGGAAAAAGCGCATCAAATCATCAACACCAGCTCGCAGGAGCTGCGCTATCTGGCGGTCAGCACCCAGCAGCAACCGGACATCTGCGAGTACCCGGACTCGAACAAATACGCGGTGATGGATAACTTCAGCATCGATGCCGAGGGCAATGCCTCGGGATTCGTCGCGGTGGCGCGGCAGTCGGACGGGGTGGATTACTGGGACGGCGAGTAACGCCGCCCCATTACGCTTATTCGAGGCGGGCCAGACGCTCTTCCAGCGCTGCAATCCGCGCTTCCAGTTCTTCGATGCGCTCCACTGACACACCGCTGGCAGCGCCGCGATCACTCGGATTCTGTCGCGCCGCGATAATCGCTTCGATGTCCGCCGGATCGCCCAGTGCATGGGTGTAGCGGTCTTCGCGCTGGCCGGCCTGACGCGGAATCAGCACCGCCAGATCCCGGGCGATCAGGCGTTCCAGTTGATGCACCACTTGTTCGGCATCTTCGAATTCATGCATGCGACCGCTGCGGGTCAGCAGTTCGTTGACGGTCTGCGGGCCACGCAGGAACATCAGCCCGGTCAGAATCATTTGTGCCGGCACCAGCTCCAGCGCTTTGTCGACCTTGTGCTCCCAGCGGTCGGCGCGACTGCCCATCACCAGCTTGGCGAAACCGCGACCTTCGAGGGCGCGCAGGCTCTGGCCGACCTGGCCCTGGGTCAGGTTCATCACCGGTTCCCGGCTGGTTTTCTGATTGCAGGCCAGCACCAGCGCGTTGAGGGTCAGCGGATAGGTTTCCGGACTGGTGGCCTGTTTCTCGATCAGCGAACCCAGAATGCGGATTTCCGTGGCGTTGAGCCGTGGTTCGTTGACGTGGGTTTCAAGTTCTGTGGACATCGCGCGTTCCCTCTGCAGTCGAAGGCGCCTAGCCTAATCCTTGCTGGATAAAAGACAAGTCGCGCGGCCCGCGAGCATGGCTATAATCGCCCCACGATTCACCCAGCCACCACGTGAGACTGCCATGACCATTTCCCTGTACGCCGCATCCGTCCCGGTTTTCCAACAAATGCTCAACGCCCTGAGCGATGTGCTGAAAAAGGCCGAAGCCCACGCCACCGCGAAAAACATCGACCCGAACGCCTTCCTGCAAGCGCGTTTGTACCCGGACATGTTCCCGCTGGTGCGTCAGGTGCAGATCGCCGTGGACTTCGCCAAAGGCGTTTCCTCGCGTCTGGCCGAAGTCGAAATCCCGAAATACGACGACACCGAAACCACCTTCGCCGAGCTGCAAGCGCTGATCGCCAAGGTTCTGGCCTTCATCGGCGAGATCAAGCCTGAGCAAATCAACGGCAAGGAAGGCATCGAGATCGTGACCCGTCCGGGCACCCCGAAAGAGAAGCGCTTCAGCGGCCAGGCTTACCTGCTGAGCTACGGTCTGCCGCAGTTCTTCTTCCACGTGACTACTGCTTACGACCTGCTGCGTCACAACGGCGTTGAAATCGGCAAGCGCGATTACATGGGCGCGTTCTAAACACGACGCATAAAAAAGCCCGCCAAGGTTTGCGCCTTGGCGGGCTTTTTGTTGCGCTCGGTTTTTACGCCGGACGCTGGGCTTTTTGTTCTTCGCCCAGGCACGCGGCGGCAGTGAACAGCACGTCGGTGGAGGAGTTCAGCGCCGTCTCGGCCGAATCCTGCAGTACGCCGATGATGAAGCCGACCGCCACCACCTGCATGGCGATTTCGCTCGGGATGCCGAACAGGCTGCACGCCAGCGGGATCAGCAGCAGCGAACCACCGGCCACACCCGAGGCACCGCACGCGCAGATCGCCGCGACGACGCTGAGCAGGATGGCGGTCGGGATGTCGACGGCGATACCCAAGGTGTGCACGGCCGCGAGGGTCAGCACGGTGATGGTGATCGACGCGCCGGCCATGTTGATGGTCGCGCCGAGCGGAATCGAGACTGAATAGGTGTCTTCGTGCAGGCCCAGACGCTTGCTCAGCTCCAGGTTGACCGGAATGTTCGCCGCCGAGCTGCGGGTGAAGAACGCGGTGATGCCGCTTTCACGCAGGCATTTCAACGTCAGCGGGTACGGGTTGCGGCGCAGCTTCCAGAACACGATCAGCGGGTTCATCACCAGCGCCACGAACAGCATGCAGCCGAGCAGCACCGCCAGCAGATGCGCGTAACCGACCAGTGCACCAAAACCAGAGGTCGCCAGGGTCGAAGCCACCAGGCCGAAAATCCCCAGCGGCGCGAAGCGGATCACCACGCGCACGATCAGGGTCACGCCGTTGGACAGGTCGCTGACTACTTCACGGGTGGTGTCGCCTGCGTGGCGGATGGCTACGCCCATGCCGATGGCCCAGGCCAGAATGCCGATGAAGTTGGCGTTCATCAGCGCAGTGATCGGGTTTTCTACCACGCTCAGCAGCAGGCTTTGCAGTACTTCACCGATACCGCCCGGCGCGCTCACGGCAATGTTATCGGTGGACAGCACCAGATGCGACGGGAACATCGTGCTGGCAATCACCGCGACCACGGCAGCGGCGAAAGTGCCCAGCAGGTAAAGGAACAGAATCGGCCGGATATGGGTTTCCTGGCCGTGCTTGTGGTTGGCGATCGAGGCCATGACCAGCACGAACACCAGAATCGGTGCCACGGCTTTCAGCGCCGAGACGAACACCTTGCCGATGAAGGCGGTGCCTTTGGCCGCTTCCGGCGCGAACAGCGCGAGGGCGATGCCGGCAATCAGGCCGATCAGGATCTGCGTGACCAGGCTGAGGCTTTTCAGGCGTTGCAATAGAGAAGGGGATGAAGCGGTCATAACGGCATCTCTGCTTTTTATAGGGTGCAAGGTTGCGTGATCCGGGCGATGAATCGGGGGCAGGCCACAGATACGAACCGAAAGGAATGACGCGACAGCCACGCCGTTAAACGGGCGGCTGAACAGGGTGTACGTTTTTCAGGGCGCGGACTTTATCACAGCGTAGGCCTTATCCTTCAGGCCTGTGACGATCTGCCACCGAAACGTTCGGCAACATAGACAGGTTTGTGCAAGTCACTCGGGAAACACTCTGTTAAGATTGCGCATCCTTATTTTCAAGTTCTGCCGGCGGGCCTTCGGGTCAACGCTGGTGTCGTCGTTTTGCTGGAGTTCCTCATGCTGTTGCCCATCCTTCTGTTGTCTGCCGCCGGATTCACGGTGCTGACCACGGAGTTCGTCATCGTCGGCCTGTTGCCGGCGATTGCCCGCGACCTGGAAGTCACCATCCCGCAAGCCGGGTTGCTGGTGACTCTATTCGCTTTCACCGTGGCCATGTTCGGTCCTTTCTTGACCGCATATTTCGCCCGATTCGAACGGCGCAAACTGTTCATCACCATCCTGATCATGTTCGGTCTGGCCAACACCGTGGCGGCTTTGGCGCCGAACATCTGGGTCATGGCTATTGCGCGGTTGATCCCGGCACTGGGGTTGCCGGTGTTTTGGGCGCTGGCCAGTGAAACGGCCGTGGACATCGTCGGCCCGGACTTCGCCGGTCGCGCCATTGCCAAGATCGGCTTCGGCATCGTCTGCGCCACGGTATTCGGGATCCCGGTGGGCACGCTGATTTCCGACGCATTCGGCTGGCGCAGCGCGTTCGCCATTCTGGCGGTGATCGCGTTCGCTAAGGCCTTGCTGTTGTTTGTCTACCTGCCGAAAACCAGCCTGCACCAGCATCAGGTCAGCTTCGCTTCGCAGTTCAAGATCCTGCGCAGCCCGCTGATGCTCGGCCATGTATTGCTGTCGATCCTGGTGTTCAGCGGCATGTTCACCGCCTACACCTATCTGGCGGACATTCTCGAGCGTCTGGCCGGCTTCAATGGCACCGTGGTCGGTTGGTGCCTGATGGGCTTTGGCGCAGTCGGCCTGATCGGCAACTCGCTGGGCGGTCGCGCGGTGGATCGCCATCCGCTGATGGCCTCGGTGATGTTCTGCGCGTTCATGATCCCCGGGATGGTGGCGCTGGTGCCGAACATCAATTCGTCGCTGGGTCTGGCGGCGGCCATGGGCATCTGGGGCGTGACCCAGGCGGCGCTGTTTCTGGTCAGCCATGTGCGTTTGATGAAGGCTGCGCCTGAAGCGCCGGCCTTCGCCGCGTCGCTGAACATTGCCGGGGCAAACCTAGGGATCGGTCTGGGCGCGATCATTGGCGGTCGAGTGATCGACAGCGCCGGTCTGGGCTTCGTAGGCTTCGCGGCCGCCGCGTTCATCCTGCTGTCGATTTTCCTCGCCATGGTGTTGATGGTGCTCAAGCCGCGCGAAGTCTGCGCACAGGCTTAAAACTCGGTAAACAGCTCGCGTCGGGCACCTTCGGTAATCGCTTTGATGCCGGGGTGCTTGACCTTGCGCTCCACTGAAATCGCGTAAAACGACTCGCTCACCGCATCAGTCTGACCGATCAACTCAACGCCGTACTGGCGCTTCACCTCATCGGCAATCACGCTCGGCCCGATGAAGATCCCGCTCCCGGATTGGCCGAACGCCTGCATCAGGGCGCTGTCATCGAACTCCCCGACAATCCTCGGCTGAATCTGCTGCTCGGCAAACCAGCGCTGCAAACGGCTGCGCACCACGGTCTCCGCGCCGGGAATCAGCAGCGGCGCGCCGTGCAGACTGCGGGGAAAATCCTGACCGTATTGCGCTGCCAGTTCGGCGGTGGCGAAAAAACTGATCCCGCATTCCCCGAGTTTCTGGCTATAGCCCTTAATGTCCAAGTGCGACGGCATCGGGCTGTCGGAGATCACCAGGTCCAGGCGCTGGATGGCCAGGTCCGCTAGTAATCGCTCGAGTTTGTCTTCGCGGCAGGTGATGCGCAGCGGTTCGCTCAATTCCATGGTCGGTGCGATCAGGCGATAGACGATGGATTTGGGCACAACGTCCGCCACACCGACACGGAACAGGATCTGCTGTTCGTTGGGCTGGGCGCGCAGCATCAGTTCCAGTTCGCCGCCGAGCTGGAACATCTGCTCGGCGTAGGGCAGGGCCTGGCGCCCGGCTTCGGTGAGTTCAAGTTGCCGGCCGACCCGTTGAAACAACTCGATGCCGTAGGTCTGTTCCAGCAGGGAAATCTGCCCGCTGATGGTCTGCGGCGTGAGGTTCAGTTGCTCGCAGGCGCGCACGATGCTGCCGGTCTTCGCTACAACCCAGAAGTAATGCAGTTGTCGGTAATTGAGCATGGGTTTGGTCCGTCAAATACAGTTCGTATAAATCGAAGTATAGCCGCTAAAAATACGAATTTTCCTGAAGTGTTTGTCTCCCTAGAATGCCCAGCCATCGACGGGCGGTCTGTGACCCTGTCTGTTCATTCGAAGGAAGCCTTATGAAATACACGATCCCGGCACTTATGTTTACGTCTTTACTGCTTATGGCGGGTTGCGACCAGGCCGAAAAAAGCGCCCAGCAATTGATGGGCAAGGCGGCCGAGAGCGCCAAGCAGGCGATCGACGACACGCACAAAGCCGCCGAGCAGGCGCTCAGCGAAGCCACTGGCGGCCTGATCGAGAAAAAAGAAGCCCCGGAAAAAGATGCGGAAAAATCCGAATCTTCCTCCAAGACCATCTAAATCGTCTTACAAGAGTCAGGACTGACCCATGGAATACCTGTTAGAACTCGCTTCCAGCCCGACGGCCTGGATTGCCTTGGCCACACTGGTGGTGATGGAAATCGTGCTCGGCATCGATAACCTGATCTTCATCTCGATCCTGACCAACAAGCTGCCCGAGCAGTATCGGCAGAAGGCTCGCCGCCTCGGTATCGGCATGGCGCTGATCATGCGTCTGGCGCTGTTGAGCACCATCGCCTTCATCGTGCAGTTGACCGAACCGGTCATCGAGATCCTGGGCCAGGCGTTCTCCTGGAAGGACATGATCCTGATCGCCGGTGGCCTGTTCCTGGTGTGGAAGGCGACGACCGAGATACATCACAGCATGGACCCGGTGCCGGACGATCCGAAGTCGGCGACCTCGACAGTAACCCTGGGCTTTGCCGCCGCCATCGGGCAGATCCTGATGCTGGACATGGTGTTCTCGATCGACAGCATTATTACTGCAGTCGGCATGACCGAACACTTGCCGATCATGGTGATCGCGGTGGTGGTTTCGGTACTGGTGATGCTGTTTGCGGCTGACCCGCTGGCCAAGTTCATCAACGACAACCCGTCGGTGGTGATGCTGGCCCTGGGCTTCCTGATCATGATCGGCATGACGCTGATCGCCGAAGGTTTCGGCGCCCACGTACCGAAAGGTTATGTGTATGCCGCCATGGCGTTCTCGGCTGCGATTGAGGTGTTGAACATGATGTCTCGTCGCGCCAAGCAGAAGAAGCTGGCTGCCCAGGCGTAACCGCTGGAAAAGCGAAGGCCGCGTCACTCGCAAGAGTCACGCGGCCTTTTTCGTTTGAATCGACTGAAAGACGTCAGTGCGCGGTGGCGTGACGGGCGCTGTGTTTTTCGATCTTCTTGATCGGTGCAGGTTGCACAGGTTGGTGATGGCGCCGGGAAATCCGCAGCACGCCCCACAACATGGCGGCGGCCACGGCCAGCCAGCCGGCAATCAACATCACAATGGTCATGGTCAGGCTCATCGGTGCCTCCTCTTTGCCCTGCGTCGGGCGCTCACTCTTTTGCTGTCTTTCGAGTGACAGTCTAGTCGCTGGCGTGTTTCAGGCTATTGACCAAAGGTCGGTGGTGACCAATCACTTCGCTCTATGCAGCCGATGCATCTGCCCCTTTGGGCTATACCGCAGCGTTGCGCCGTCCTATGATCCTCGACCAAGCCGGAACACGATGACCGGTAACTGATCAAGAGAGTGACGATGGTGCAGCTATTTTCCCGGATTCGCATGGCACTGCTGGTGGCCGGTTGCGTGACAGCTTTGGTGGGGTGTGCGGGCAGTGTGGCGCCGGAAGTCCAGCGCCTGCCGGAGCGCGTTGAGCTCAGCGGCACCTTCTATCGCGGCGAAGCCAATCAGAGCGGGCCGCAGGTGTTGGCCAGTCTGCTGTCGCAGCAAGGCATCGTGATCACCCCGGGCCTGCTGGAAAAACCTCTGCACCTGCCGGGCGCCGAGGACAAGCTTCAGCAGAACATGCAGAACCTGGCCCGTGAATACGGCATGGTCGTGTACCCGGTAGATGCCCGTTTGCCAGCGCTGCTGACTCAGGTAGCGGCAGGTTACCCGGTGATGGTGCGCTTCAGCGAAGGATCGGCGTTCTGGGCCGAGCCGCGGTACGCGATCCTTTCCGGTTATGACCGCAAGAAGCAGAAGGTTCTGCTGCGCGCGGGGATGAATCGTCGTGAGCTGATGAGTTTCAGTTCATTCGAGTCGGCGCTCGAAAAATCGGGTGGCTGGGCGGTATTGATTCAGAAGCCTTCGCAGCTCCCGGCAGCGGTCGATCGCCAGCGCTGGCTGAAAGCGGCTGATGAGCTGGCGCAGGCCGGCCAGGAGCGTGAAGCTGCGCAAGCGCGCAAAGCGTTGGCGGGGCAGTGAGGTTCCGTCCGTCTCCTGACGGGCACCCTGGCGCGCAGCTACGCTCTTAAGGGTAACGCCCGGTTTTTTCGGGTGATTACCCGGACGAGAGGTGCGTATGAGTACCGATTCGAGCTTCGACGACCATAAACCGGACAGCGTGCCGACCACGCCGGAGCCGGACGTTAATCCAGTGCTGGATCCGGACAGTCCACTACGCGATCCATTGGCTCGCCCGGCCGTGGTGACTCCGGAACATCACCGCGACCCCAGTGCCGGCGACGGCGTTCCCGATGATGACCAGATGCCGCTGCCCAACGATTGAACCGGCAGACGAAAAAAAGCCCCGAATGTTCGGGGCTTTTTCTTGTGTCGCGATTTACTTCGAAGCTTCGACCACGCCGCTCTGGCGACCCTTGAGGTTTTTCTCGGCCTTGTATTGCTGGGCCACCGCCGGAACGTTGGTGCTCCGGCCGGTTTCCATCCAGCTGCGGATGCGACTGGCATCGGCGAAGTGGGTGTACTTGCCGAATGCATCGAGAATCACCAGGGCGACCGGGCGATTGCTCATCCGGGTCACCAGCACCAGACAATGCCCGGCCGGATTGGTGAAGCCGGTCTTGGTGATCTTGATGTCCCAGTCGGCCTTGTTCACCAGGTGGTCGGTATTACGGAAACCCAGGGTGTAGTTGGGTTTGCGGAACGAGACGGTTTTTTCCTTGGTGGTGGTGAGTTCGGTCAGGATCGGATGCTTTTGCGCAGCCATCAGCAACTTGCTCAGGTCGCGCGCGGTGGAAACGTTGCGCTCCGACAGGCCGGTCGGTTCCACAAAGTGGGTGCTGGTCATGCCCAGCGCCTTGGCCTTGGCGTTCATCGCCGCGATGAAGGCTGCATATCCGCCCGGATAGTGATGGGCGAGACTGGCGGCGGCGCGGTTTTCCGAGGACATCAAAGCGATCAGCAGCATCTCCCGGCGCGGCAGTTCACTGCGCAGTTTGACCCGGGAAAACACGCCTTTCATTTCCGGGGTGTGGCTGATGTCGACGTCAATCCATTCGTCCATGTTCTGGTGGGCTTCAACCACGACCAGGCCGGTCATCAACTTGCTGACGGAAGCGATCGGCACGATCACGTCCGGATTGCTGGAGTAGATGACTTTGTTGGTCTGCAGATCCATCAGCAGGGCGCTGCCGGAGGCAATCTTCAACTGTGAAGCGTCTCGTGGGGCAGCGGTGGTTTCGGCGGCGTTGACCGTTGGCGTGAGGAGCGTGCCTGAAAATGCAAAAACCAGGCTCAGGATGGACAGACGAATATTCACGCGGGCGAACTCATGAAGGTTGGAAATGCCGTTTTTTGTAACGGACTGTGTCGTAAAACGACGCATTCTAGGAGTATGGCTGAAGATCTGTCGATGGTTGTTTGAGGGGCATGAAAAAGTCGTGAAAAGCCCTGTAAAAATAGGGGTTTCCGGCGAACGGTAAAGGTTTTTTCGAGGATACGAAAAACCCCGCACAAGGCGGGGTTCTTCTGGAGCGGAAAAAGCGCTTTAAGCGTGCAGGGTTTCTGCCGCGTAGAGGGTGTTTTCCAGCAGGCAGGCACGGGTCATCGGGCCGACGCCGCCCGGTACTGGTGTGATCCAGCCGGCACGGGGCAGGGCGGTTTCGTACACGACGTCACCGACCAGTTTGCCGTCGTCCTGACGGTTGATGCCGACGTCGATCACGATCGCGCCTTCCTTGATCCACTCGCCCTTGACCAGGCCCGGCTTGCCGGCGGCAACCACCACCAGATCGGCGCGGCCGACGTGGCCGGCCAGGTCCTTGGTGAAGCGGTGGGTCACGGTCACGGTGCAGCCGGCCAGCAGCAGCTCCATGGCCATCGGACGACCGACGATGTTGGAAGCGCCGACGACCACTGCATCCATTCCGTACAGATCGACACCGGTGCTTTCCAGCAGGGTCATGATGCCTTTCGGCGTGCACGGACGCAGCAGCGGAATGCGCTGGGCCAGGCGACCGACGTTATAAGGATGGAAACCGTCGACGTCCTTGTCCGGGCGGATGCGTTCCAGCAGTTTGGACGCGTCCAGGTGCTCAGGCAGAGGAAGTTGAAGCAGAACGCCGTCGATTGCCGGGTCGTCGTTCAGTCGATCGATCAGATCGGTCAGTGCTTCCTGAGTGGTTTCGGAAGGCAGGTCGTAGGCTTGGGAGAGGAAGCCGACCTCTTCACAGTCTTTACGCTTGTGCGAGACATAAACCTGAGAGGCAGGATCGCTGCCGACCAGGATCACCGCGAGGCCGGGAGTGCGCAAGCCTTGCTCGCGACGTTCGGCTACCCGTTGGGCGATCTGCTGGCGCAGGCTGGCGGCGATTGATTTGCCGTCGATTAGTTGTGCAGTCATTGCGCGTGATTAACCATCGAGAGGGGAAAAAAAGAGAACGCATTCTCGCATGTCAAACGGTGAGGGCAAAGGCGCTTGGTCAGCAAATTCCCCTAAGCCCTTTAATTAAATGAATTTTTTTCAAAAAGGATTTGACGACCTGCAGGTCGCTCTATACTATTCGTCGCACTTGTCGGGCACAGCCTAGCACTGGTTAAGAAGGTCGAGCGAAATCAAGGTTTTGCGAGACTGGAAAGCACTTAGTTTGTAGTCCTCCAAGGGTACAGCTAACAAGGCGCCCGTAGCTCAGCTGGATAGAGCATCCGCCTTCTAAGCGGATGGTCGCAGGTTCGAGTCCTGCCGGGTGCGCCATTAGGCAGCTTTGGCACAAGTAACGCGATATGGTGGGCGTAGCTCAGTTGGTAGAGCACGGGATTGTGACTCCCGTTGTCGTGGGTTCGATCCCCATCGTCCACCCCATATTTCGAAAGGCGCCAGACTTAACAGTCTGGCGCCTTTTTTGTTTTACGGTTTCGGTTTTTCGGCGACTGCCGGTTTCGGGTCGCAGGGCAGGGTGCTTCGTCGTATCAATGTTACTCGATGATGCTGCGCTGCCCGCCGTCCTTGCTTGCGAGGTCGGCTGTCAGGGAGATGATTCAATCGCCTCTATATATAGAAGAGGTTGGTGCAGGGCCCTGGCTTGATTGGCTGTATTTGCTAACAGGGCGAGGCGCAACCGTTTGTCCCCGCCCTCAATTTGCCTGCTGTTTTTTTACCCGTTTTCAGTAGGGTGACTTCTTGAGTTTGACCTACTAGAATGCTTGCCCTTGATTCTTGGGTCGGAAACGGCCGGCTAACGTCTGTGCAACGAGGAATATCCATGCAAGTTTCTGTTGAAAATACTACTGCTCTTGAGCGCCGCATGAGCATCACCGTGCCGGCTGAGCGCATCGAGACTCAGGTCAACAAGCGTCTGCAGCAGACTGCCCAGAAGGCCAAGATTGCTGGCTTCCGTCCAGGCAAAGTGCCTATGAGCGAAATCAAGCGCCGTTTTGGTGCTGATGCGCGCCAGGAAGCGATCGGCGACGTGATCCAGTCCTCTTTCTACGAAGCTGTGGTTGAGCAGAAGCTGAACCCGGCCGGTTCGCCGTCGATCGAGCCTAAGTCGCTCGAAGCTGGCAAGGACCTGGAATACGTAGCCGTATTCGAAGTGTTCCCTGAGTTCACCGTTGCCGGTTTCGAAGGCATCACCGTCGAGCGTCTGAGCGCTGAAGTGGCTGACGCCGATCTGGACAAGATGCTGGACATCCTGCGCAAGCAGAACACCCGTTTCGAAGTGGCCGATCGCGCTGCCCAGAACGAAGACCAGCTGAACATCGATTTCGTTGGCAAGGTTGACGGCGAAGTGTTCGCCGGCGGTTCCGCCAAGGGTACTCAGCTGGTGCTGGGTTCCGGCCGCATGATCCCTGGCTTCGAAGAAGGCCTGGTTGGCGCCAAAGCGGGTGAAGAGCGCGTTCTGAACCTGACCTTCCCTGAGGACTATCAGAACCTGGACCTGGCTGGCAAAACCGCCGAGTTCACCGTGACCGTCAACACCGTTTCCGAGCCAAAACTGCCTGAGCTGAACGAAGAATTCTTCGCCCAGTTCGGCATCAAGGAAAGCGGCATCGACGGTTTCCGCACCGAAGTTCGCAAGAACATGGAGCGTGAACTGCGTCAGGCGATCAAATCCAAGGTCAAGAATCAGGTAATGGACGGTCTGCTGGCCACCAACCCGATCGAAGTGCCAAAGGCTCTGCTGTCCAACGAAGTTGACCGTCTGCGCGTGCAGGCTGTTCAGCAGTTCGGCGGCAACATCAAGCCTGACCAACTGCCGGCCGAGCTGTTCGAAGAACAAGCCAAGCGCCGCGTTGTCCTGGGTCTGATCGTGGCTGAAGTGGTCAAGCAATTCGACCTGAAGCCAGACGAAGCCCGCGTTCGCGAAATGATTCAGGAAATGGCTTCGGCTTACCAAGAGCCTGAGCAGGTCGTGTCCTGGTACTACAAGAACGAGCAGCAACTGAACGAAGTCCGTTCGGTTGTGCTGGAAGAACAAGTTGTGGATACTGTTCTGCAGAAAGCTAGCGTGACCGACAAATCGGTCTCTTACGAAGAAGCGGTCAAGCCGGTAGAAGCTCCAAAAGCCGACTGATTGTTTCTGCGTTAGAAGCACACACCATAAGCCAGCCTTCGAGCTGGCTTATGCGTATTCAAGACATGACTATTTGGGAGTGACTGCAGAGCATGTTCCGTAATTCCTATATTCAGCAGAACTCTGATATCCAGGCCGCCGGCGGCCTGGTCCCGATGGTTGTCGAGCAATCTGCTCGTGGCGAGCGCGCCTATGACATCTACTCGCGTCTTCTCAAGGAGCGAGTGATCTTTCTGGTGGGTCCGGTAGAGGACTACATGGCCAACCTGATCTGCGCGCAATTGCTGTTCCTTGAAGCGGAAAACCCGGACAAGGACATCCATCTTTACATCAACTCCCCGGGCGGCTCGGTCACTGCAGGCATGTCGATCTACGACACCATGCAGTTCATCAAGCCAAACGTGTCGACCACCTGCATCGGTCAGGCCTGCAGCATGGGTGCATTCCTGCTGACCGCAGGTGCACCGGGCAAGCGTTATTGCCTGCCGAACTCGCGAGTGATGATTCACCAGCCACTGGGCGGTTTCCAGGGCCAGGCGTCGGATATCGAAATCCACGCCAAGGAAATCCTCTTCATCCGTGAGCGTCTGAACACGCTGATGGCCAAGCACAGCGGTCGCACTCTGGAAGAAATCGAGCGCGATACCAACCGCGACAACTTCATGAGTGCAGAAGCTGCGAAGGAATATGGCTTGATCGACGAAGTGATCAACCAGCGTCCAGCTTAAAATAAGCAGCTCAAAACAGGCCTGATCGGCTGGTCCGATCAGTGGCGGGCTTGAAAAAGCCCGCAATAGCCTTCATCTTGTGTTGCAAGCCTATCGGATTTGGATCGAACGAATGACTGACACCCGCAACGGCGAGGACAACGGCAAGCTGCTCTATTGCTCCTTCTGTGGCAAAAGCCAGCATGAAGTGCGCAAATTGATTGCCGGCCCCTCGGTCTTTATCTGCGACGAGTGCGTCGACCTGTGCAACGACATCATCCGCGAGGAGGTGCAGGAAGCACAGGCCGAAAGCAGCGCGCATAAATTGCCTTCGCCTAAAGAAATCAGCGGCATCCTTGACCAGTACGTCATTGGTCAGGAGCGTGCGAAGAAGGTTCTCGCGGTAGCGGTGTACAACCACTACAAGCGTCTGAACCAGCGTGACAAAAAGGCTGACGACGTCGAACTCGGCAAGAGCAACATCCTGCTGATCGGCCCGACAGGCTCCGGTAAAACCCTGCTGGCCGAAACCCTGGCCCGCTTGCTGAACGTTCCGTTCACAATCGCCGACGCAACCACCCTCACCGAGGCGGGTTACGTGGGTGAAGACGTCGAGAACATCATTCAGAAGCTGCTGCAGAAGTGCGATTACGACGTGGAAAAGGCCCAGATGGGCATTGTCTACATCGATGAAATCGACAAGATTTCGCGCAAGTCCGACAACCCGTCGATCACCCGTGACGTTTCCGGTGAAGGCGTGCAGCAGGCCTTGCTCAAGTTGATCGAAGGCACGGTCGCTTCCGTTCCGCCGCAAGGTGGCCGCAAGCATCCGCAGCAGGAATTCCTGCAGGTCGACACCCGTAACATCCTGTTCATCTGCGGTGGTGCGTTCTCCGGTCTGGAGAAAGTGATTCAGAACCGTTCCACCAAGGGTGGCATCGGTTTCAACGCAGAAGTGCGCAGCAAGGAAGAAGGCAAGAAAGTCGGTGAATCCCTGCGTGAAGTCGAGCCTGACGATCTGGTCAAGTTCGGTCTGATCCCGGAATTCGTCGGTCGTCTGCCGGTCCTCGCGACGCTGGACGAGCTGGATGAGGCTGCATTGATGCAGATTCTCACCGAGCCGAAAAATGCCCTGACCAAACAGTACGCCAAGCTGTTCGAGATGGAAGGCGTGGATCTGGAATTCCGTTCCGACGCGCTGAAATCGGTCGCCAAACGTGCCCTGGAGCGTAAAACCGGTGCCCGTGGCCTGCGTTCGATTCTCGAAGGTGTGCTGCTCGACACGATGTATGAAATCCCCTCGCAGTCCGAGGTGAGCAAAGTCGTGATCGATGAAAGCGTGATCGAAGGCAAGTCCAAGCCACTGTATATCTACGAAAACAGTGAGCCGACGGCCAAGGCAGCGCCGGACGCGTAAGTGTCCACCCTGCCGGAACAAAGAAGGGGCCTTCGGGCCTCTTTTTTTTTATGTCGTTTTTTACATCCGCTTTGCGCTTGTTTTTTTTCAAGGCAGCCCCCATCTTGGTTTCAAGCTTAATTCCATCTGATTACGGCCATATGGCCGCCGTAGAGGCGAAATCATGAAGACCACCATCGAATTGCCTCTCCTGCCATTGCGTGATGTCGTTGTGTATCCGCACATGGTTATCCCGCTGTTCGTGGGGCGCGAGAAATCCATCGAAGCCCTCGAGGCCGCGATGACGGGCGACAAGCAGATCCTGCTGCTGGCCCAGAGAAACCCGGCTGACGACGATCCTGGCGAAGACGCTCTGTATCGCGTCGGTACCATTGCCACCGTTCTGCAACTGCTCAAGCTGCCTGACGGCACCGTCAAGGTTCTGGTCGAAGGCGAGCAGCGGGGTACTGTCGAACGTTTCAGCGAGGTCGATGGCCACTGCCGTGCCGAAGTCTCCCTGATCGACGAAGTCGACGCCGCCGAGCGCGAGTCCGAAGTCTTCGTGCGCACGCTGCTGTCGCAGTTCGAACAATATGTTCAGTTGGGCAAGAAAGTCCCGGCTGAAGTCCTGTCGTCGCTCAACAGCATCGATGAGCCGGGCCGTCTGGTCGACACCATGGCCGCGCACATGGCGCTGAAGATCGAGCAGAAGCAGGAAATCCTCGAAATCATCGACCTGGCTGCCCGGGTCGAGCACGTTCTGGCTCTGCTGGACGCCGAAATCGACCTGCTGCAGGTCGAAAAGCGCATCCGCGGCCGCGTCAAAAAGCAAATGGAGCGCAGTCAGCGCGAGTACTACCTGAATGAGCAGATGAAGGCCATTCAGAAGGAGCTCGGCGACAGCGACGAAGGCCACAACGAAATCGAAGACCTGAAAAAGCGCATCGACGCTGCCGGTCTGCCGAAAGACGCACTGGCCAAGGCCACCGCCGAGCTGAACAAGCTCAAGCAGATGTCGCCGATGTCGGCCGAAGCCACCGTCGTGCGTTCCTACATCGACTGGCTGGTGCAGGTGCCGTGGAAGGCCCAGAGCAAGGTGCGTCTGGATCTGGCCCGTGCCGAAGACATTCTCGACGCCGATCACTACGGCCTGGAAGAGGTCAAGGAACGCATCCTTGAGTACCTCGCCGTGCAGAAGCGCGTGAAGAAGATTCGTGGCCCGGTGTTGTGCCTGGTCGGTCCTCCGGGCGTGGGTAAAACCTCGCTGGCGGAGTCGATTGCCCACGCCACCAACCGTAAATTCGTGCGCATGGCCCTCGGTGGCGTGCGTGACGAAGCGGAAATCCGTGGTCACCGTCGGACTTACATCGGTTCGATGCCAGGAAGATTGATTCAAAAGATGACAAAGGTGGGCGTCCGCAACCCGCTGTTCCTGCTCGATGAAATCGACAAGATGGGCAGCGACATGCGTGGCGATCCGGCGTCGGCGTTGCTGGAAGTGCTCGATCCGGAGCAGAACCACAACTTCAACGATCACTATCTGGAAGTCGATTACGACCTGTCGGATGTGATGTTCCTCTGCACCTCGAACTCGATGAACATTCCGCCGGCGCTGCTGGACCGGATGGAAGTGATCCGTCTGCCGGGCTACACCGAAGACGAAAAGATCAACATCGCCGTCAAGTACCTGTCGCCAAAGCAGATTGCCGCCAACGGCCTGAAGAAAGGCGAGCTGGAGTTCGACGAAGAAGCGATCCGCGACATCATCCGTTACTACACCCGCGAAGCCGGTGTGCGTGGCCTCGAGCGGCAAATTGCCAAGGTCTGCCGCAAGGCAGTCAAAGAGCATGCGCTGGAAAAACGTTTCTCGGTGAAAGTGACAGCTGATCTGCTGGAGCACTTCCTTGGCGTGCGCAAATTCCGCTACGGTCTCGCCGAGCAGCAGGATCAGATCGGTCAGGTGACCGGCCTGGCCTGGACTCAGGTCGGTGGTGAATTGCTCACCATCGAAGCGGCCGTCGTGCCGGGCAAAGGCCAACTGATCAAGACCGGTTCGCTGGGCGACGTAATGGTCGAATCGATCACTGCGGCCCTGACCGTTGTGCGCAGCCGTGCCAAGAGCCTGGGCATTCCCCTGGACTTCCACGAGAAGCGCGACACCCATATTCACATGCCGGAAGGTGCTACGCCGAAAGACGGTCCGAGTGCCGGTGTAGGCATGTGCACCGCGCTGGTGTCGGCTTTGACGGGTATTCCTGTGCGCGCCGATGTCGCCATGACCGGCGAGATCACCCTGCGTGGTCAAGTCCTTGCCATTGGTGGCCTGAAGGAAAAACTCCTCGCCGCACACCGTGGTGGAATCAAGGTCGTGATTATTCCGGAAGAGAACGTGCGTGATCTGAAGGAGATTCCTGACAATATCAAGCAGGATCTGCAGATTAAACCGGTTAAATGGATTGACGAGGTCCTGCAAATTGCGCTGCAATACGCGCCGGAGCCCTTGCCGGATGTGGCTCCGGAGATTGTCGCGAAGGATGAAAAACGCGAGTCCGATTCCAAGGAAAGAATTAGCACGCATTAATACGTCTTTGGCTGGGGGGCTTGTTGACAGTTTTTTAGAGCCCTTGTTATAAAGCGGCTCTTAAGTGTCTGTAGGCCATTCAGCACTCGTTTTTGCTTTCACCAAAAAACTTAGAATCATCTCAAAATAGATATAAGGGGACTTAGAGTGAACAAGTCGGAACTGATTGATGCTATCGCTGCATCCGCTGATATCCCGAAAGCTGCTGCTGGCCGTGCGCTGGACGCTGTAATCGAATCCGTCACTGGCGCTCTGAAGGCTGGCGACTCCGTAGTTCTGGTAGGTTTCGGTACTTTCTCGGTAACCGATCGTCCAGCTCGCATCGGTCGTAACCCACAGACCGGCAAGACTCTGGAAATCGCGGCAGCCAAGAAGCCAGGTTTCAAAGCCGGTAAAGCCCTGAAAGAAGCCGTCAACTAAGTTTGATTCAGGTTTTTACCCATCCGGGTCGGGGTCATGCCTGACTTGGCAGCGGAGCGGTAGAGTAGGCAGTCTGGAATAATTGCCTGCTACACCGGGATCGAGGGTTCGAGCCCTGTCCGCTCCGCCAGTTACGAGAAGGCGCATCCTCGGATGCGCCTTTCTTCTATCCGGATTCTACCCACGCTCCACGGTTGCCTAATTTTTGAAGTTCAACCGTTTCTGGGGGACGCATGCTGCAGAATATCAGGGACAATTCACAAGGCTGGATTGCCAAGACCATTATCGGGGTCATCGTTGCACTGATGGCCCTGACCGGTTTCGATGCCATTTTCAAGGCCACGACTCACACCAACGAGGCGGCCAAGGTCAATGGTGAAGAAATCAGCCAGAACGAGCTGAGCCAGGCCGTTGACATGCAACGCCGTCAGCTGATGCAACAGCTGGGCAAGGACTTCGATGCTTCCTTGCTCGACGAAAAAATGCTGCGCGAATCGGCCCTCAAGGGTCTGATCGATCGCAAGCTGCTGCTGCAAGGCGCAGAAAAATCGAAGTTCGCCTTCTCCGACGCGGCGCTGGATCAGGTGATCCTGCAAACGCCTGAATTCCAGGTTGATGGCAAGTTCAGCTCCGACCGTTTCGACCAGGTGATCCGTCAGCTGGGCTACAGCCGTATGCAATTCCGCCAGATGCTGGCTCAGGAAATGCTGATCGGTCAGCTGCGCGCTGGCGTAGCCGGCAGCGGTTTCGTGACTGACGCTCAAGTGCTGGCCTTCGCCCGTCTGGAAAAGCAGACCCGTGATTTCGCCTCGCTGAACATCAAGGCTGACCCGGCCGCCGTGAAGCTGACCGACGATGAGGTCAAGGCTTACTACGACGAGCACGCCAAGGAATTCATGACCCCGGATCAGGTGGTCATCGATTACCTCGAGCTGAAGAAGGCTTCGTTCTTCGATCAGGTCGCAGTCAAGGACGAAGACCTGCAGGCGGCGTATCAGAAAGAGATCGCCAACCTGTCGGAACAGCGTCGTGCGGCGCACATTCTGATCGAAGTGAACGACAAGACCACCGAGGCCCAGGCCAAGGTGAAGATCGAAGAGGTCCAGGCACGTCTGGCCAAGGGCGAGAAGTTCGAAGCGCTGGCCAAGGAGTTCTCGCAGGATCCGGGCTCGGCCAACAACGGCGGTGACCTGGGTTATGCCGGTCCTGGCGTCTACGACCCGGCCTTCGAGAAAGCCCTGTATTCGTTGAACAAGGATCAAGTGTCCGAGCCGGTTCGCACCGATTTCGGTTTCCACCTGATCAAGCTGCTGGGCGTCGAAGCGCCGGAAGTGCCGACCTTCGCCAGCCTGAAAGACAAGCTGACCCACGAGCTGAAAGCCCAGCAGGTCGAGCAGCGTTTCGTCGAGGCGACCAAGCAGCTGGAAGACTCCTCGTTCGAAGCGTCTGACCTGGCGCAGCCGGCACAGGATCTGAAACTGACCGTGCACACCTCCAAGCCGTTCGGCCGTGAGGGTGGCGAAGGTGTTGCGGCCAACCGCGCCGTGGTCACTGCCGCGTTCAGCAACGAAGTGCTGGATGATGGTGCCAACAGCACCGCCATCGAGCTGGATCCGGATACCGTGATCGTGTTGCGTGCCAAGGAACACCTCAAGCCTGCGCAACTGCCGCTGGAAGCCGTGGCCACCGCCATTCGCACCCAGTTGGCTAAAGAGCACGCCAGCGCGGCTGCCAAGACCAAGGCGGAGCAGCTGATCGCTGGTCTGCGTGACGGCAAGACCCCGCTGGACAAGGCCATCGACGGTCAGAGCTGGAAAGTCACCCAGGCCGCCACCCGTGCTCAGGAAGGTGTTGATCCAGCGGTGCTGCAAGCGCTGTTCCGCATGCCGAAACCGGCAGGCAAGGACAAGCCGACTTTCAGCAGCGTGACATTGCCTGATGGCAGCCTGACCATCGTGCGCCTGAACGCTGTGAACGAAGCCGCTGCGCCAACCGATGAAGAGAAAGCGCAATACCGTCGCTTCCTCGCTTCGCGTGAAGGCCAGCAGGACTTCGCGGCGTACCGCAAGCAGCTGGAAAGCGAAGCGGACATCAAGCGTTTCTGATGCCTGACTGAGCGATAAAAGAAGCCCCGGATGAAAGTCCGGGGCTTTTTTTTGTCCGCTATTCAGCGCGTGGGAATCCATGTTGTCGGGCATTTACGGTCGCCCAGAGGGTCAGAATCAAAAAGCCCGCAACGATCCAGGGAAAGGCACTGACGCCCGGATTCGCCAGCAACAGGCCACCCGCCAGTCCGCCACCGGCAATGCCGACATTCCACAGGGTCACCAGCATCGATTGTGCGGTGTCGGCGGCGTCCTTCGCGGTTTTCGCCGAGGCCGTCTGCAGCAATGAAGGCATTGCGCCGAAGGCCAGTCCCCATACCGCCGTGGCGGCGTAGACCACGCCGGGTATTTCCCGCCACAGGGCCAGAGCAATCGCGGAAAGCATGAACAATGCGGTGCCGATCAGTACCAGCTCCCGCAGCCAGCGATCAATCAGGCTGCCGACGATCCACAGGCTCAACACTGACGCCAGGCCGAACACCAGTAACACGCGATCGATTTCGGCACCGAGCCCGGAGGGTTCGAGGAACGGCGCGATGTAGGTGTACAGAAGGTTGTGAGCGACCACGTAGGACAGCGTCACGAACAGCACGGATCGCACGCCCGGCAGGGTAAACACCTGACGCAGTGGCAAGCGTTTTCCGGCGCGCTCACCGGCAAAGTCCGGTACCTGCCAGCGTACCCAGATCACCAGCAGCACGGTCATTGCGCTCATGATCGCGAAGCTCAGCCGCCAACCGACCACAGTTCCCAGCAGCGTGCCCGCCGGTATGCCCAACGAAAGCGCGAGAGGGGCGCCGAGCATGGCCACGGTGATGGCGCGGCCCTGCAGATGCGGGGCCACCATGCGGCTCGCATACCCTGCCAGCAACGCCCAGAGCAACCCGGCAAACACGCCGGCAATAAAGCGTGCAATCAATGTCAGCCAGTACCACTCCGACATCGCGGTAATGCTGTTGGCGATGGCAAAACCGCCAATGGCCGATAACAGCAGTGGTCGGCGACGCCAGCCTCGGGTGGCGATGGTCAGCGGAATGGCCGCCAGCATCGATCCGATGGCGTACAGCGTGACCAGTTGCCCGATCAGTGCCTGAGAGACGTCGAGACTCGCGCTCATCTGCGGTAACAGGCCAGCGGGCATGGCTTCGGTCAGCACGGTAATGAATCCGGCGGTGGCCAGTGCGAGCAGGGCACCCAACGGTAATCGCTCTGCAGGTTCGACCGGGTTGGCAAGCGTTGCAGAAGTGAGTTGTGCATCGTTCATGAGCCAGCATCCATTTTGCCGAGGGAGATGAAGGCCACAGGGTAGGGCGCTGCACATTCGGGAAAAACAGGTTAGGGTTCCGAACATCTCGGACAGGAATGTCGTGAATCAGAGGGGAAGAATGGACAGTCTGGGCAGTATTTCGGTGTTCGTGCAGGTGGCGGAAACCCGCAGTTTTACCGAGGCGGGCCGCTTGCAAGGCGTGTCATCTTCGGCGGTGGGCAAGAGCATCGCGCGGCTGGAGGCGCGGCTTGGGGTCAGGTTGTTCCATCGCACCACCCGCAGCATCACGCTCACCAGTGAAGGCGCGCTGTTTCTCGAACGCTGCCGCAAGATTCTCGCCGAGGTCGAGGCGGCTGAATTCGAGTTGTGCGATGCCGCATCGGCGCCTCACGGCAAGTTACGGGTCAGCTTACCCCAGGTACATGAACTGGTGATGCCGGTCATGAATGAATTCATGGCGCTGTACCCGCAGATCGAGCTGGATCTGGACCTCACCGATCGCATGGTCGATGTCGTCGAGGAAGGCTTCGATGCCGTCATCCGCACAGGAAAACCTCGGGATTCGCGACTCATGGCCCGGCCCTTGGGGAAATTTCACATGGTGCTGGTGGCCAGCCCCGGGTATTTGCGCGAACACGGTGTGCCGCTGATCCCCACCGATCTGGCGCAGCACGCTTGCTTGCGCCATACGTTTCACGCCACGGGCAAACTGGAACCCTGGCCGCTGAAGCGCGAGGAGGGCGTTCCCGAGCCGGGCTTGCCGACACGTCTGGTCAGCACATCAATTGAAGCGGTCAGCCATGCGGCACTGGCTGGCCTGGGCATCGCCTGCCTGCCGGACTTCATGACTCATGAGGCGCAAAGGCAGGGGCGCCTGCAGCGAGTGCTGGATGAGCATCTGGAGCATGTCGGACAGTTCTGGGTGCTATGGCCATCAAGTCGCCATGCAACCGCCAAATTGCGGGTGTTCATTGATCATTTGTCGGCGCGACTTTTTCCGGTCGCCGAGGGTCAGTAGAGTTGTAACTGTTTTAAGACACTAATCCGTACGCCGCGGGGCAGCGATCTGTTGCACAATACGCCCCGGACCGTTTTCCTCAGGATGTTTAATGTTGAATTCTATTCCCGTGCGTTTTTTCGGGTTGGCGTTGTTGCTGACCGCCGCTGCCGGCTGCTCCAAGGACAAGCCTATCTACGAGCATGAGAACTTCGACGACTCCGGCACCTTTTCGCGCAACTATCCGGTCACCGATGCCGCCAGCTGCGAAGCGGCGCGCCGTGCGTTGCTCAGCCAGGGCTACATCATTACCAGCAGCGACCCGAAACTGGTCAGCGGGCACAAGAGCTTCCAGCAGACCGGTGAAACCCACATGGAGATCAGCTTCAACGTGGTGTGCACCGATGACGGCAGCTCCGCGCACCACGCGACCGTGTTCGCCAACGCCCTTCAGGACCGCTACGCACTGAAGAAGACCAACAACTCGGCCAGCCTCGGGGTTGGCGTGTTGGGCTCGGTGTCGATGCCGATCGGCTCCTCTGACGACTCGATGGTCAAGGTGGCCAGCGAAACCGTGTCCTCGCAGAAGTTCTACGAGCGCTTCTTCACCCTGGTCGAGCTGTTCCTGCCGGCCGAAGCGAAGAAAGCCGCCCACATCACCGAGAAACCGAAGGCCGATCTGGGCGTACCGGAACCCAAGGCTGCGCCGGCCGCGCTGGCCCCGACGCCAGCGGCCGAGCCGGCTCCAGCGCCGGCCGCCGAACCTGCCGCGACCCCGGCGCCTGCCCCTGCAGAGGCTAGTCCGGTCAGTTCGGAAACGGTCGTTCCACCTGCCGAGGCGGCGCCGATCACCCCGGCCCCGGGTTCGGAGCTGGTTCCGACATCAGCGCCGGCACCGGAAGTCATCACGCCACCGGCCAATCCGACTGACTTGCCGCCGCCATCAGAGCCGATCCCGGCGATGCCAAGCGGGCATTGACCGGTTGCGGGAGCGATGCAACGTCGCTCCCGCTTCGTTTCCTGTGTGAGCTGAAATGTCGGTTCACACCTTCTGAAAAAATCCCCGCGATAAATCCCTGACCGCCTGCTACGTTTATTTCATGAAGGCCGTGTTTCATTTTTCCTTCATACGGGCACTTTATGCTCGAGGCACTGGTCATTTGCTCCAGGCCATTTCAGCAAAGCAGTGAGGGGGATTACACGATGGATGACTATCAAGAAGAACTGCTTGAATTCCAGGCTTACGAACTGGATTCGCCGGAGCCTGCGGAAGACGCCACCGAGCTCTGAGACTTCAGCCCGTCTTGCGGTGACTGCGGCGAAACTCGCCCGGTGTCTGGCCGTTCCAGCGCTTGAAGGCGCGCTGGAAAGCTTCGGCCGAGGCAAAACCCAGCAGGTAGGCGATTTCGCCGAACGCCAGTTCAGTGTCGCGGATGTAGGTCATCGCCAGATCGCGGCGGGTGTCGTTGAGGATCGCGCGAAACTGCGTGCCTTCTTCGGCCAGTTTGCGCCGTAACGTCCAGGTTGGCAGCTTCAGGCGTGCCGCCACTTCTTCCAGGTCGGGTTCCCGGCCGCCATTGAGCAACGGCCCGAGCAATTGCGTGATGCGTTCACGCAGACTGCGGGTTCGCGTCAGTTGTTCCAGTTCCCGTTCACACAGTTGCAGCAGATGTTTCCAGGTGCTGGGGCAATGCTCCGGGTTGCGTGCGGCCAGGCTGGCGAGGCTCAGGCGCAATTGATTGTGTTCGGCGCCGAACTGGATCGGGCACTCGCCGAGCACGGCGTAGGCGTCGCGGTAGTCCGGGGTGTCGAACTCGATTTCGATTCGTTCCGCGCGCAGCGGTTCGGGGCTGACGCCGGACAACTGATGCAGCCACCCGGCGATGATCGAATCCACCACAAAGCGGTTGTAAGCGTTGTACGGGCTGATCGAGTAGAACCGCAGCCACGCGCCGCTGGCGTCTTCGTGGAAACTCGACTGGCCACGATAATTGGAGCCGTACAACGGCTCGAAGCGCGTCAGGCAGCGGGCGGCCTCGCGCACGGTCGGCGCCTGCGCCGCGGTGACGCCGGCCAATCCCGCCTGGCTCAGACGACTGAGCTGGCCCATGCGCAAACCCAGTGCCGGATCGCCGGTCAACTGAATTGCACCATGACCCAGGCGCATGTAGCGCGGGATCGACAGGCGTGCGCCGGCCTCGGCCAGTCTTGCCGCGTCGAGGCCGTATTGCTCGAGCAACGGCTGCGGATCGGCGTCATGGCTGCGCACGGCATCGGCGAGGCTATGGACGAAGCCCACTGACAGATCCCCGAGACGCATCGGCAGCGGCTTCATGGCCTACAACCAGAGATTGAGCAAACGCGCGCCACGGGCCTCACCGTCGGCGAACTGCTGGCCATTGCTGCTGAGGAAGCTCTGCCCGGAACTCGGCTTGTCCCAGAACTGCCCGCGCAGGAACACGCTCATGCCGGCAATCGCCCGGCTGCCCGGTGGTTGTGCCGTGAGGGTCAGGCGATGCCAGGCCTGGCCTTCGCTGACCTCTCCCGGTTTGAGGCTGACCGAGTCCGGCACGTTCAAGCCCCTGTAACCCTGCCAGGGCTGATCCCACACGCCATGCCCGATGACGAACGCAGGCACTGCTATCAGTTGCGCACCTTGCTCGTCGAGCTTGCGGTAGTTGTCCGGATACCAGCTGTCGTTGCCGATCAGCACGCCGAGGCGTCCGGCGGGGGTGTCGACCACATTGATCTGTGAAGCCTCGCCAGTGCCGGCGGCTTGATCCTGATCGAAGATCGGGTGCATCTGCCGTTGCGGCTGGCCGAGCGGGGCGCCGTCACGTCCGAACACCACGCTGGTGTTGTACAGCGCGCCGCTGCCGGCCTTGAGTCGGCCGTCGATGATGTTCGGCTCGGGCAGCACGATTGAGCCGGCCACCAGAGTGATATGGAATTCCCTGGCCAGCCCGCCGAACAGTAACTGATAGTCCTTGGCCATGTCTCGGGATTTCATCCGCAGGTGGGCGTCATCCAGACGGCTGCTACCCCTGGCGGTGAGCCAGGCGCGAGCGAACTGCAACGGGTTGCTGGCGGCCAGCCAGTTCATCGCCTCTTCGAGGGTGGGGGCCTGGTACAACTCGTCTTTCTCGCCGCTGATCATCAGCCAGGTACCGACATGCTCGGGCAGCACCACGATGGTTTTGTCATTGAGCAGACCCTGATCCTGCGCCTGTTGCAGATAGGCCGCGAGTTTGCGGTGCAGGCGCTCGGAGCTTTGGTAGTCGGTGGGGAACAGTTCCGGCTGAATCCCCAGCAGGTTGCCACGGTCGGCGCGGGTGCCCTGGTCGACCGCCAGTTTGATCCGCAGGTCCGACAGGTAATGACCGGCCGGGCGGTCAGCCGCCCACATGGCGTAGAAGGTGAGCGCGGCGACCAGCGCCATGGAAAAGGTCAGGTACAGAAGTTTGCGCATGAAATCCAACAACAGCCGGGTACAGAGTGTGGGACTAGGGTAGGGCCCATGCCTGCGCTTGCCAAGGGGCGCTGCACATTTGGATCAATAACTTGTCAGTTACGGTCATTGAGTGACAGCGATGCGACTCTTAGGCTGTCGAACATGACTGACGGGGGACGCAGAGCTCCCGCATTTTCCGTGATCGCTCGCTGTGGAGTTACCGATGACCGCCACTTACCCGCACCTGCTGGCCCCGCTGGACCTGGGATTCACCACGTTGCGCAACCGCACCCTGATGGGCTCGATGCACACCGGCCTGGAAGAGAAACCGGGTGGTTTCGAGCGGATGGCGGCGTACTTCGCCGAACGCGCCCGTGGCGGCGTCGGCCTGATGGTGACCGGCGGTATCGGCCCGAACGACGAGGGCGGCGTGTACTCCGGTGCCGCCAAGCTGACCACCGAGGAAGAAGCCCTCAAGCACCGCATCGTCACCCGTGCGGTGCATGAAGCGGGGGGCAAGATCTGCATGCAGATCCTCCACGCCGGCCGTTATGCCTATAGCCCGAAACAGGTCGCCCCGAGCGCAATCCAGGCGCCGATCAACCCGTTCAAGCCCAAAGAGCTGGACGAAGAAGGCATCGAGAAACAGATCAGCGATTTCGTCACCTGCTCGGTACTGGCCCAGACCGCCGAGTACGACGGCGTGGAAATCATGGGTTCCGAAGGCTACTTCATCAACCAGTTCCTCGCGGCCCACACCAACCACCGTACCGACCGTTGGGGCGGCAGCTACGAAAACCGCATGCGCCTGCCGGTGGAAATCGTTCGCCGCGTGCGTGAAGCGGTTGGCCCGAACTTCATCATCATCTTCCGTCTGTCGATGCTCGATCTGGTGGAAGGCGGCAGCACCTGGGAAGAAATCGTCACCCTGGCCAAAGCCATCGAGCAGGCCGGTGCGACCATCATCAACACCGGCATCGGCTGGCACGAAGCACGGATTCCGACCATCGCCACCAAAGTGCCGCGTGCGGCGTTCAGCAAGGTCACGGCCAAGCTGCGCGGTTCGGTGAGCATTCCGCTGATCACCACCAACCGTATCAACACCCCGGAAGTCGCCGAGCAGATCCTGGCCGAAGGCGACGCCGACATGGTCTCGATGGCGCGGCCGTTCCTCGCCGACCCGGATTTCGTCAACAAGGCTGCCGAAGGCCGCGCCGACGAAATCAACACCTGCATCGGCTGCAACCAGGCCTGCCTCGATCACACCTTCGGCGGCAAGCTCACTAGCTGCCTGGTCAACCCGCGTGCCTGCCACGAGACCGAACTCAACTACCTGCCGGTCAAGCAAATCAAGAAGATCGCTGTGGTCGGTGCCGGCCCTGCCGGTCTGTCCGCTGCCACCGTGGCTGCCGAGCGCGGGCATCAGGTGACGCTGTTCGATTCCGCCAGTGAGATCGGCGGCCAGTTCAACGTCGCCAAGCGTGTGCCGGGCAAGGAAGAGTTCTACGAAACCCTGCGTTACTTCAAACGCAAACTGCAGACCACCAACGTCGAGGTGTGCCTGAACACCCGCGTCGATGTGGCAAAACTGGTGGAGGGCGGTTACGACGAAGTCATTCTGGCCACCGGCATTGCACCGAGAGTGCCGGCGATTCCGGGTGTCGAGAACGCCAAGGTGCTGAGCTACCTGGATGTGCTGCTCGAGCGCAAACCGGTGGGCAAGCGTGTGGCCGTGATCGGCGCCGGCGGTATCGGTTTCGACGTGTCGGAGTTCCTCGTCCATGAAGGCGTGGCCACCAGCCAGGACCGTGCTGCGTTCTGGAAAGAGTGGGGCATCGACACCAATCTGGAAGCCCGTGGTGGCGTGGCCGGGATCAAGGCTGCACCGCACGCACCGGCCCGTGACGTGTTCCTGCTGCAACGCAAGAAATCCAAGGTCGGCGACGGCCTGGGCAAGACCACCGGCTGGATTCACCGCACCGGTCTGAAGAACAAGCAGGTGCAGATGCTCAACAGCGTCGAATACCTGAAGATCGACGACGAAGGCCTGCACATCCGCATCGGCGAAACCGGCGAGCCGCAAGTGCTGCCGGTGGACAACATCGTCATCTGCGCCGGCCAGGATCCGCTGCGTGAGCTGCACGACGGTCTGGTGGCTGCCGGGCAGAACGTGCACCTGATCGGTGGCGCCGATGTGGCGGCCGAGCTGGATGCCAAGCGTGCGATCAATCAGGGTTCGCGTCTGGCCGCCGAACTCTGATCCACCCTAGAATGCCGGCTCTTTTTACAGAGCCGGCCTTCATGTTTCTGCCTCCCACCGACTGGCTGGCCCCAGCCCCCCTCGAACCCCTTCATCTGGACTGGCTCAGTGCCGCCGGCATTGAAGTGGCTATCCTGCGCCTCGACCGGATCGACCCGCTGATCAGCGGCAACAAGTGGTTCAAACTCGTCGAACACCTGAAAGCCGCCGACCGTGCGGGTGCCAAAGGCATCATCAGCCTGGGTGGCGCGCACTCCAATCATCTGCATGCACTGGCCGCGGCGGGCAAACGCCTGGGATTCACAACGGTCGGGATGTTGCGCGGACATCCGCAGGACACGCCGACGGTGAGGGATCTGCAGGATTTCGGCATGCAGTTGCACTGGCTCGGTTATGGCGGTTATCGGGCACGGCATGAACCGGGATTCTGGCAGCCGTGGCTGGCGCAGTACCCGACGCTGCATCCGGTGCCCGAAGGTGGCGGCGGGTTGCCCGGTGCGCAGGGTTGCGCATCACTGAAGGATCAAGTGAGTAATCAACTCGGCAAGCTCGGCTGGGACAACCATGACGGCTGGTGGCTGGCCTGTGGCACCGGCACCACTCTTGCGGGACTGGTGCTGGCAGAGGCGGGTGGACACCCGGTGTACGGCGCAATGGCCGTGCCCGATGATCACGGCGTCGCGGCCAATGTCGAGACGATTGTCGGTGATATCGGCGGCTACGAGCTGATCGATGCCAGCCGTGGCGGCTTCGCCAAAGTCGATGCGCCGTTGCTTGAATTCATCGCGCAGACCGAGCGGGCAAGCGGCGTTCCCCTCGAACCGCTGTACACCGGCAAGGCCTTGCTCGCGCTCAAACAACACATCGAGGCGGGCTGTTTCAAGAGCGGTACGCGCTTGATCTTCATCCACACCGGCGGCTTGCAGGGCCGGCGTGGATTCTACGGTCAACCCTGATTGCGCTTGGGCATCATCCGCAGCAGCGTGTTATCGCCCACCACGTAATGGTGATACAGCCCGGCCAGCGCATGCAGGCCGATCAGCCAGTAGCCGATGTTGCCGATCAGTACGTGCCAGTGTTCAACCTGCTTGGCGAAGGCTTTGTCCTCGTGCACCAGCAACGGCAGGTCGAAACCGTAGAACATCACTTGATGCCCCTCGGCACTGGTGATCAGCCAGCCCAGGATCGGCATGGCGATCATGAACAGGTACAGCACCCAGTGCATCAGCCGGGCCAGTGCGGTCTGCCACTGCGGTGAGGCAGGGAAGATCTTCGGCGCCGGGCCGATGCTGCGTGCCACCAGGCGAAACCACACCAGCACGAACACGGTCAGGCCGAGCATGTAATGCACTTCGCGGATCAGCGAGCGGCCGCCACTGCCCTTGGGAAAGATGCCTCGCAATTCCATGCTGGCATACACCAGCACCAACAACACCAGCATCAACCAGTGCAACAGGACTGACACGGTGCTGTAGCGTGATTCGGAACTTGTCCACGGCATACGGTATTTCCTCACGGATCAGGGTCGAAACGTGCCGTTCTTGAGCGACGGCATGCTTTAACTGTAATCCGCTTTGGCCGATTTGCGCGCGTCTAAAAACTCTTTCATTGCGCGAAATCAGGGGTTTGCCCATAAAAAAACGCCAGTGTCTGCCCGACACTGGCGTTTTTGTTTGCTGCAGGTCGCGTTATCAGCTGCTTTGCGGCATCTCACCCTTGGCCAGACGCTTGTTGATGTCGGCGATTACTTCCGGCAGGTCGGTGATGGTGTCGATCATGTAGTGCGGACGCGAGCCTTCGAACAGGGCGTGGATACGCTTGCGTTCACTGGCCAGGGCGTCGCTGCCCAGTGCGCGGTAGCCTTCGTAATCCAGACCCAGCGCGTTGCCGGAGCAGATCAGCGCCACGGTCCACATCCCGGCGCGACGACCTTCGAGAATCCCCGGTACGGTGTCGTCGATCTTCACGCAGGCGGCGACATCGTCGATGCCCAGTGCAATCACGTTGGCCAGGGCCTGGGCCGGCCATGGGCGGCCGTTCGGCACTTCGTCGGTGGCCACCACGTGGTCGGCGATGTAGCCGTTGGTGGCGGCCAGTGCCACGACCTTGTCCATCACTTGCTTCGGATAACCGGAGCAGGAACCGATCTTGATCCCTTGCTGGCGCAGGTTGGCGATGGTCTCCAGTGCGCCGGGAATCAGCGCCGAGTGCTCGGCGATTTTCTCGATCTGCAGCGGCATGAAGCGGTTGTAGATCGCGGTCACGTCATCGTCGGTCGGGGTGCGGCCGAACGCCTTGCGATAACGCTCGGCAACCTGCGGCTGATCGCACAGGGTGCGGATGTGATCCCACTTGCCCATGCCCATCGGGCCACGGGCTTCTTCGATGGAAACCTGGACATCGAATTCGGCGAAGGCTTCGACGAAGATCTGGGTCGGTGCGAAGGAGCCGAAATCGACCACGGTGCCGGCCCAGTCGAGGATGGCGGCTTGCAGTTGGGTTGGGTTGTTGTAGTTCATGCTGGTCAGAATCCTGTGGTGGCAATGCAATTCAAATAAAGGAGCGGGCCGGGTGAATCAGATGTCGAGCACTTCCATTTCGCGCAGCACTTCACCCACCGCCGCGACGGCTTCGCGCATCTGCGCCGGGGTGACGTGGCCGATACAGCCGACGCGGAAAGTCTCGACCTGGGTCAGCTTGCCGGGGTAGAGGATGTAACCCTTGGCCTTGACCCGTTCGTAGAAGTCCTTGAACTGGTAGCGCGGATCTTTCGGTGCATGGAAGGTCGCGATGATCGGCGCCTGAATCGCGGCAGGCAGGAAGCTGCGCAGGCCGAGTTTGCCCATCTCTTCCATCAGCGCCTGGCAGTTGGCGGCGTAGCGCGCATGCCGCGCCGGCAGGCCGCCTTCTTCGTTGTATTGCAGCAGGGCTTCGTGCAGCGCCGCGACCACGTGGGTCGGCGGGGTGAAGCGCCATTGGCCGGTCTTTTTCATGTAGCTGTGCTGGTCGAACAGGTCCATCGCCAGCGAATGCGAGTTACCGGCGGCTGCGGCCAAGGACTCTTTGTGCGCAAACACGAAGCCCATGCCCGGTACGCCTTCGAGGCATTTGCCGGAGGCGGCGATCAGCGCATCGAACGGGACTTGCTGTGCATCCACCGGCAGCGCGCCGAAGGAGCTCATGGCGTCGATGATCAGGCGTTTGCCGTGCTGTTCGACGACCTGGGCGATTTCCGGCAGCGGGTTAAGGATGCCGGTGCTGGTTTCGCAGTGGATCAGCGCGACGTGGGTGATGTCGCTGTCGGCGCGCAGCAGGCGGTCGACGTCGGCGGCGGTGGTCGGCTCGTCTTCAGCGGTTTCAAAGGTGCTGAACGAGCGGCCGAGCACTTCGCAGATTTTCGCCAGACGTTTGCCATAGGCGCCGTTGATCAGCACCAGCACCTTGCCGTCGCGAGGGACGAGGGTGCCGATGGCAGCTTCGACGGCGAAGGTGCCGCTGCCCTGCAAAGGCACGCAGTGGTGGCTGTCGGCGCCGTTGATGATGGCCAGCAGTTGCTCACAGAGGCTGGCGGTCAATTGATTGAAGCGGTCATCCCATGAACCCCAGTCGACCATCATCGCCTGACGGGTGCGGGCCGAGGTAGTCAACGGGCCGGGAGTGAGCAGGATGGGTGCGGCAGTACTCATTCGTGTGTCCTCGCGATAGCGCTGTGGGATGAAGCTACGGGGCATACGTTGCAATTCGGCGGATCATCAATCAAATTGTTTGTTGTTATGCCAGCCATCAGTGAGGGTTATTCATGAACCTGTTCCAGCTCCGCGCCTTCGACGCCGTGGCCCGGGAAGGCAGCTTCACCCGTGCCGCCGCGCGGTTGTTCATCAGCCAGCCGGCGGTTACCGGGCACATCAAGGCGCTGGAGGAGCACTACCAGATCACCCTGTTGCGACGAACGGCGCGCCGGGTCGAGTTGACGGAGGAGGGCATCAAACTGGCGGCGATCACCCGGGCGATGTTCGGCATGGCCGAAGAGGCCCAGGCGTTGCTCGAAGCCAATCGGCAGTTGCTGACCGGACGCCTGGAGGTCGCGGCGGACGGCCCGCACATGGTCATGCCGATGCTCGCCAGCCTGCGGGCGCGCTATCCGGGAATTACCGTGAACCTGCGTTTGGGCAACGCTCAGGAAACCCTGGCGGCGTTGTTGTCCGAGCACGCGGACGTGGCGGTGCTGACCGAAGTCGAGCCGCGCAAGGGCCTGCACCTGCAAGCCCTGAGCGAATCGCGGATCTGCGCACTGGTGCCGGCCGGGCATCCCTGGGCGACACGCAGCGGCGAAGTCAGGCTCAAGGAGCTGGATCAGGTGATCATGGTGTTGCGCGAACCGAGTTCGATTACCCGGCGCACCTTCGATCAGGCCTGTGCGCAGGCGTCGGTCAGTCCACGGGTGTTGCTGGAACTGGACAGTCGTGAGGCGGTGACGGAAGCGGTGGCGGCTGAGTTGGGAGTTGGCGTGGTGTCATCGGTGGAGGTCAGCCATGACCCCCGTGTCGTCGCGATCCCCATCGCGGGAGAAGGGCTGGTGAACCGGCACATGATCGGTTGCGTGGAGCGGCGGCGCGAATTGCGGCTTATTCAGGCGTTTTTCGGTTTGGCGCCGGTCTGAACAAGACTCTCGCGCACCATCTCGAGAAACGTCGCCACCACCCGCCGCGAACTCTGCTCCCGCAGGCACACCAGTGTCTCGGTCAACCGCCGGGTGCAATCGGTGATCGGCAGGGCGCAGACCCGTGAGTCCGCACCAAACTCCGCCGCCGACACCACGCCCACGCCAATCCCGACCACCACCGCTTCCCGCGCGGCTTCCCGGCCTTCGACCTGGATCGCCGGGCGGATGCGGAAACCGGCGCGGGCCATTTCCTCTTCCAGGGTCTGGCGGGTTACCGAGCCGTGTTCGCGCAATACCAGCGGCGTGTCATCGAGGTCGGCCAGGCAGATCGATTCGCGCTCGGCCCACGGATGATGACGCGACACGAACGCCACCATCGGATCGTTGCGCAATGGCACGCACAGCAGGCGTTCATCGCTGACATCGCGCCCGAGCAATGCCAGATCGGCCTGATAGTTGAACAGGCGGAACAGCGACTCATCGGTATTGCCGGTTTCGATCTTTACGCTGATCCCCGGATAGCGCTCGCAGAACCGGGCGATCTGCGGCAGCACGTGCACCGGCGCGTCCACCGCCAGAATCAGGCTGCCGGTCTGCAGGGCCTGAGATTCCTGCAACAACTCCTGGGCTTCGGCCTCGACCACGAACAGGCGCTGGGTGATTGCCAACAAGCGTTCGCCCAGATCCGTCAGGCGCACCGAGCGTTTGTTGCGGTGGAACAGGAGCACACCGAAGCGTTCTTCGAGTTTGCGCACCTGGTCGGAAATCGCCGGTTGCGTCAGATAAAGCCGCTCGGCGGCCTTGGTGAAGCTTCCGTGCACGGCCACGGCGTGAAAGGCTTTGAGCTGGGCGTGGGAAACCGACATCGCTGATTCCTCATTGGCAGATGGCGTTCAGTAACAAGCTGAGCTTATGTGTGAAATACGATAAATCGATTTTATTTATTAAACAGTAATTGCTTTGATCCGCTCACGCCAACGCTGACTGCCCGGTCGGGCAGCGACGCTGGCCATGAGCCTGTGCGTGCAACAGCAGGACTCATCTGACCGGTATCGCCGAAGGGACGGGGTGATATCGCAGTGCTCAACAATAAAAAACACAGGCGTTTACTTAACGATTCTGCCGGCACACTCACACCCTGAGGTCAGAACCACAATGAACAAGCACATCGGCACCATTGCGCGTTGGCGCATGCAGATCTTCGCTGTCACCTGGCTCGCTTACGCCGCGTTCTATTTCACCCGCAAAGCTTTTTCGGTGGCCAAACTGGGCATCGCCGAAGACCCCACCTTCATGCTCGACAAAATGGCCATGGCCAACCTCGACGCGATTTATCTGGCGGCCTACGCCATCGGCCAGTTCACCTGGGGCATGCTCGCCGACCGCTTCGGCCCACGGGTCGTGGTGCTTGGCGGCTTGCTGATTTCCGCCGCTGCGGCATTAGTGATGGGCAGTTTCGCGACCCTCCCAATCTTCGCCACCTGCATGCTGATTCAAGGGCTGGCGCAGTCCACCGGCTGGTCGGGGCTGTGCAAGAACCTCGGCAGTTTCTTCCCCGCCGAACAGCGCGGGCGAGTGCTCGGGTTGTGGAGTTCCTGCTACGCGTTTGGCGGCCTGGTGGCGTCGCCGTTCGCCGGTTGGTGGGCTTACACGCTGATCGGTTCGTGGCACGCGGCGTTCATTTCCAGTGCGGTGGTGGTGGCCGTGGTGGCGCTGTTGTTCTTCATCTTTCAGCGCAACAAACCGGAAGATGTCGGCCTGCCTGCCGTGGAGCCGGAACCGGTCATCAGTGCCGAAGAAGCCGAAGCCAACAGCAAACTCAGCGTCTGGGAACCGCTCAAGGAAATCCTGCGCAACCGTACGGTGCTGGTGCTGGGTCTGGCGTACTTTCTGCTGAAGCCGGCGCGTTACGCGATTCTGTTGTGGGGCCCGGTGATCGTCTTTGAACAGATGCCCACGGTCGGCAAGGTCGGGGCGGCGATCATTCCGACTGCGTTCGAACTGGCCGGGCTGCTCGGGCCGATCATGATCGGCATGGCCTCGGACAAACTGTTCGGTGCCCGTCGCATGCCGGCCTGCGTCCTGAGCCTGCTGGCGCTGACCGTGACCCTCGCGCTGTTCATGGGCGCCTTGCACACCGGCAGCGTGATGCTGGTAGTCGCGCTGTTGTTCGTGATGGGCCTGACCCTGTATGGCCCGGATTCAATGATCAGCGGTGCAGCCGCCATCGATTTCGGCAAGGCCAAGGCTGGCGCCACGGCGGCGGGATTCGTCAACGGCTGCGGCTCGGTGGGTGCGGTGCTCGGTGGTTTGCTGCCGGGGTATTTCGATTCGGTGACGGTGTTCATCGTGTTCGCCGGTTGCGCGCTGTTCTCGGCGCTGGTGCTGATACCACACTGGAACAGCCGCCCGGTCGGCGTCATGGAACCCCGTGCCTCGGTGCCCAATCGGGCGCTGACCATCAAACCCCTGCGTAACTGAAAAACCTGCCTCGCGGCCTGCTGCGGCATTCGCGGCAGGCTGTGCCGTGGCCGACTGACTGGAGAATGTTCATGAGACCGTTTTGGCTGGAGCAGGCCTTGCAGCTCGATTCGTCCGAGCCGTGCCCGCCGCTGCAAGGCGAAGTGCGCACCGACGTTTGCATCGTCGGTGGTGGATACACCGGGTTGTGGACGGCGATCATGCTCAAGCAACAGAACCCCGAACTCGATGTGTTGCTGATCGAGGCCGACATCTGCGGCGCCGGCGCCAGTGGGCGCAACGGCGGTTGTGCGCTGTCGTGGTCGGCGAAGTATTTCACCCTCGAGCGGCTGTTCGGTGTCGAAGAGGCGGTACGGCTGGTCAAGGAGTCCGAGCGCAGCATTCACGCCATCGGCGAGTTCTGCGAGCAGTACGGCGTCGATGCCGATTACCGCCTCGACGGCACGCTTTACACCGCCACCAACCGCGCGCAATGCGGCTCGACCGATGCGGTGATTGCCGCGCTCGAGCGCAACGGCATCAACTCGTTCACCCAGCGTCCCGTTGCCGACGTGCAGCGAATGGCCGGTTCCGACAAGCATCTGGAAGGCTGGTTTTCGCCTGCGGCCGCCAGTGTGCAGCCGGGCAAACTGGTGCGCGGGCTGCGGCGAGTCGCGCTGCAACTCGGCGTCAGGATCCATGAAAACACCGCGATGACCGGGCTTGAGGAGGGCCGTCCGGCGCGCATTCAGACGGCCAGTGGCAGCGTGGTCGCCGACCGTGTGGTGCTGGCGATGAATGCCTGGATGGCCCGGGCTTTTCCGCAGTTCGAACGCAGTGTGGCGATCGTTTCCAGCGACATGCTGATCACCGAACCGCGCCCGGAACTGTTGCAGGAAATCGGCCTGACCAGCGGCGTGACCGTACTCGATTCGCGGATCTTCGTGCACTACTACCACAACACCCCGGACGGCCGGATCATGCTCGGCAAGGGCGGCAACACCTTCGCTTATGGCGGGCGGATGCTGCCGGTATTCGACCAGCCATCGCCATACGCCGGGTTGCTCAAGCGCAGCCTCGACGATTTCTTCCCGGCCTTTGCCGATGTGAAAGTCGACGCAACGTGGAACGGCCCGTCGGATCGCTCGGTCACCGGCCTGCCGTTTTTCGGCCAGATGAGTGCCAGCGGCAATGTGTTCTATGGTTTCGGTTATTCCGGCAGTGGTGTCGGGCCGTGCCACATGGGCGGGCAGATTCTCGCCTCGCTGGTGCAAGGCCTCGACAACCCGTGGACGCGTTCGCCGCTGGTCAACGGACCGCTGGGGTATTTTCCGCCGGAGCCGATCCGTTATCTCGGCTCGCTGATGGTGCGCAACGCCATTCGCCGCAAGGAGCGCGCCGAGGATCACGGGCGGCGACCACGGCATCTCGATGTGCGCCTGGCGAAATTCGCTGCCGCTGCCGGCAAGGCCGACAAGGGTTGAACATCAGGACGAAGGCGGGGCGCGGTTGAGCAGCCAGTCGAGCAGCAGACCGTTATCGGACGGTTCCGGGGTTTTGCGTGCCGGGCGAGGCTGGCTGACGTCCAGGCACAGGATCGGCCGATCCGGGTCACTGTCGAGAAAACTCACCCACACTTCGCTGCCGGCGCGGGGCAGCGCTTCCCTGTTGATCCGGCTACCGCTGCCGACCACGGCAATCGTCAGCCACAAGCCGTCAACGTCGGCATTCTGTGTCAGCGCGGGCCATAACCGCACGGCGAGTCGACCCAGATCATCCAGCTGCGCAGGTTGCCCGGGCGAGCCCAGCACTTGCGCCGGGTGATAACCCGGAATGTTCGGACGTGGCTGTCGCAGCGGCGGGCGAAACTCGGTTGACCAGGGCTGTGCAGTGAAATCGTTGTGATAACGACGGGGCGTGGACATCGGATCGAGAATCGACGGCTGTTGACCCTGATGGCGCAACTCGGTGATCAGCCACTGGTCGTTGAATGCGCCCACCGGATGATCCGTGACCTGCAACAAACGGCCGCTGAGCAGCTGCAGGCAATCACTGCGCCCCTCAATGCAACGGTACTGGCAGCGCTGGCGTTCCAGCTGGCGGCGGCTGCGTTGATCGGCGTAGCGTTGACCGGTCGACGGAAGTCCTCGCAGGGGCATGACGCCTGTCACCGCGTGATTGGCCGCTTCATCATCGTTGCCGGGCTGCCCGCGTTCGCGGACGGTGGGCGACGCCTGCGCAGTGACGGGGTCGTGACGCAGGAACAGCGTACTGAGGGTGGGAGCATGTGCCTCGTTCTCCGGGCTGAAGGGCACGGGTATCGGGGGCTGGGGCAGGCTCAGGCTGTCATCGGCAAACACCACGACATGGCCTTCCGGCCCGTGCTCGAAGTGATAGTGGATGCCGTCTTCTTCACACAATCGATGCAGCAGCGCCAGGTCCGACTCGTCGTACTGGATGCAGAACGGGCGCGGCGGGTAGTACCCCACCGTCAGATCGAAGCGGAAGCCGTGCGCGGGCAGGCGATGTTCTGTCAGCAAGCGTTCGAGAATGTCCGGCACGCTCAATCGGGTGAACACCCGGCGTCTGGGCTGTTGCTCCAGTTTCTGCAGGTCTGGCACCAGCACCAACTGGTAACCGATCCGGTGGGCGCCGCGGTGTTCACAACCGGCGCTGTGAAGGGTGCCGTGGAGGCCATGATCTTCACTCAACTGCAGGAACGCCGGGCGATGCAACAGACTGGCGGGGGCCAGGGCCGGCGCCAGGCCAATGACTTCAATCTCGAATCGGTAGGGTCGGTTCAACGCTTCGTGGCCGCTGAAGCGCAATACCGGCAGGCACAGGCCACCGTCGGTGAGTGTCAGCGTGAAGGGACTTTCCTTGTCATTGAGCATTCGCACGGGCTCTGTCGGGTAATACGGGCCACAGAGGGTACGAAACCGCAGTGCTAAATGGTCATGACAAAGCGGTTTTTCAGAATCGCCCTACAAGGTGTGTAGAAGATGTCGACACGTGACGGAATTTTTGGTCGATTGCCGACTTTAGGCCGTATAAACTTGGCGCCACGCGTCGGCCAATAGATGTCTCGGCGCCACAGATCAAGAGAGTGAGTAATGGGCGCACAGTGGAAGGTTAAACACAAAGAGGCGGCAGCCAACGCCAAGGGCAAGATCTTCGGCAAACTGGTGAAAGAAATCACCATCGCTGCCCGCAACGGTGCCGATACCGCCACCAACGCACACCTGCGTCTGGTGGTCGAACAGGCCAAGAAAGCCTCGATGCCCAAGGAAACCCTGGATCGCGCGATCAAGAAAGGCGCGGGCCTGCTGGGCGAGACCGTTCAGTACCATCGCGTGACTTACGAAGGTTTCGCTCCGCACCAGGTTCCGTTGATCGTCGAGTGCGTCACCGACAACATCAACCGCACCGTGGCGGAAATCCGCGTGGCGTTCCGCAAGGGCCAACTGGGCGCTTCCGGTTCTGTAGCGTGGGACTTCAACCACGTCGGCATGATCGAAGCCTCGCCGGACTCCCCGGATGCCGATCCGGAAATGGCCGCGATCGAAGCCGGTGCCCAGGATTTCGAGCCGGGCGAAGAGGGTGCGACCCTGTTCCTGACCGATCCGACCGACCTCGACGCCGTGCAGAAAGCCCTGCCGGAGCAAGGTTTCACCGTGCTGTCGGCCAAGCTGGGCTATCAGCCGAAGAACCCGGTCAGCGGCCTGAGCGACGAGCAGATGGCAGAAGTCGAAGCGTTCCTCGAAGGCCTCGACAACCACGACGACGTGCAGGAAATGTTCGTCGGCCTGGCCGGCTGATCCGCTGCGTCATAAATGCTGCCATCGCGAGCCTGGCTCGCGATGGCGGTGTAGCGTTTACAACGCTTCCAGCTGTTGCACGACCTCGTTGAAACCCGGTCGCGCCAGCACATCCGGCTGACAGCAGCGCTGTTCCAGCGCCTCCAGTCGCACACGCCGATCCGCACTCAGCCCCGAGTCGATTCGCGCCAGCAATTCCCCCAGCAAAATCCCGAACGCTCGCACTTCGATGCGTTGCAGCGCGCGGGTTTCCGGGTTGTCGGTGGTGGCATGGAACGATGCCGCGCCAAAATCCCCCAGCAGACAGTCGCCCTGATCGTTCAACAAGATGTTGTGCCCATAAAGGTCACCATGGGTGATGCCTTGTTCATGCAGGTGTTCGGCGACCGACGCAATCCCTTTGGCGATGCGCAAGGCGACATCGGCACTGAACCGGCAGTCATCGGTGTAGATATCCCGCGAACAGGAGGCCAGGCTCGGCAACGCGGCGAGGTTGCGATAGCTCGGGTCGATCAGTTGCATCACCAGCCCTTGCTGGCCATCGGGGTGATTGCCGATGCGCCCCTCGACCCGGATCAGGTTCGGGTGCAGCCCGGCGGTGATGCAGGCGTTCATCTCGTGCAACGGTGAGCCGTCGCTGGTCATCTCGCCCTTGTAGAGCTTTACCGCCACCGAACGCTCAGGCTGGCCGACCGGCTGCCACGACGCACGGGAAATGACCCCGGACGCGCCTTCGCCCAGCCGCTGTTCGAGACGCAGGCTCGACCAGTCGATCAACGGCGTGGCTTCCAGCGCGGCGGCATCGGCCTCGGTTTCCAGCGGATTGCCGGCGTAGGCCAGCCAGGTCAGGCTCGGCAGGGTCAGCAGCCACTGCGGCAGTTCCGTCAACTGGTTGGCGGCGATGCGGATCAGCTCCAGGCGATGGCACTGGCTCAAGGATGGCGGCAACGCACTCAGACGATTACCGGCGAGCATGAGTTTTTGCAGGAGCGGGCGCTCGCCCAGTTCGGCGGGCAGGGTTTCGATGAGGTTGTCGGTCAGGATCAGCCAGCGCAGCTTCGGTGGCAGGGCGGTGCCGGACACCCGGACGATCCCGTTGGCCTTGAAGCCGATCATGCTCAGGGCCTGGCACTGACCGAGGCACTCGGGCAACTCGGTGAACCGGTTGTCGGAACAGAACAGCACCCGCAGACGGGACAAACGATGCAAATCGTCCGGCAGGCTGCTCAGTTTGTTGCCGCTGAGGTTAAGTATCTCCAGCGTGTCGGCCAGGTCGAAGATCTCTTGTGGGAACTCGGTCAAGCCTTCGACCAGGTCCAGCCGGGTGATGCCCGACAGTTCGCCGGCGCGCAATTGAGCAAGGGTGTGCATGTAAATAAGGTCGCTATCGAGAGGGCGCCGTGACGCCGGGAATGGCCGGCATGATAACGGTAAATCAGGCCGGTTCGCGCACTTCCGCCAATTGCCCCAGCCGGCTGCGGGTGCGGGCCAGGTCGATGGTGTTGCCGGCGAGGCTTTCATGCAGAGGCTGGCGCCCGAGCAGCGTCAGGTGTTTGTCCTGGTCGTAGAGCACGTCGATCAGGTTGATGAAGCGCTGCTGGACGGCGATCGAGCATTCGTCCAGCTCCGGCAGTTCATCGATGATCCAGTGGTCGAAGCGCCGGCACAATTCCAGATAATCCATCACGGCCGTGGGCTGTTCGCACAGGTCATTGAAGGTGAAACCGACGCGGCGACCTTCGCACAGACGCGCCTGCAAGACCCGGTTGCCAACCGTTATCGGTTGCGGCGCGGCCTCCCGTGGCGGTAAATCCAGCGCCAGCCGTTGTGCCGGTGTGGCCGGCCAGACGTAATGGCCCTGAGTGAACAACTGATGCGCGTGATTGCGCGCCTGGCTGCGGTAATCGTGGGGGCCGCCGACCTCCATGACCTGCATGCGCGCGTTGATCAGGTCGATCACCGGTTTGAACCGCGCGTGATACAGCGGATTGGGCAACAGGCCTTCCGGCGGATAGTTGGAGGTCACCAGCAACAAGATCCCACGCTGGAACAAGGCCTTGTACAACCGGGTGATGAGCATCGCGTCGCCGATGTCATGCACATGGAATTCGTCGAAGCACAGTACCCGGCAGTCCTGCAGCAGTTCGTCGAGCGTGGCAGCGAGGGCGTCTTGCTGCTCGCGATGCCGGAACATGCCCTGATGCAGGCGGGCGAAGAATTCATGGAAGTGCAGGCGTTGTTTCTGCTGGATCGGCAAGGCTTGAAAAAAACCGTCGAGCAACCAGCTCTTGCCGCGCCCGACGGCACCGTAGAGATAAAGACTGGGCGGGGTTTGCGCCGAAGGGCCGAACAACAGGCCGGCTTGCTGTGCCATACAGTCGATCACCCGCTGCTGGCTGTGGCTGAGGGTATAACCCTGGCCATGGGCCTTGAGCCGGAAGTAATCGCGGATTGACTGGGCGCTGGCGCAATGGCTAGCACTGGCCAGGTTTCGCTGGCCGAACAAACGGCGCAACCCTGAAAGGCGCTGGGACAGACGCGAACGTTCGGGCGGTCGGGCGGGCACGGTGAGGTCACTCCGTCATCGTCGGGCCGGCTCCCCCCGAGCGCGGCGGCGTAGTGTAACCAGATGGGTAGTTTGCCTTCCACTGCGCTTTATCGGCCAACGGCCTTTCTGGACAGTAATCTGCGGCGCGTACAGGTTTTTTCAGTGCCATGGGGTAACGGATCGACAACTTTTCGAAACATATCCCGCACGTTCAGTGGATCCAATCGACTGGCGCAATCGGCGTCCGTTGCTAACCTGAAACACTGTAACGACACAGGTGCTGTCGCCGACAAGGAACGGGCAGTGAATGCAGGGATGGTCTGGGCATTGCTGGGCGGGCTCGCAATACCGGTGCAGGCGGCCGACCTGCAGGTCGAAGTGCGGGTCGACGTACAGCGCGGTTGCCAGTTGATCGGTCAGCAGCGCGGAGCCGGTATCGAGCAACTGGGCGTGCTCGACTTCGGCAGCACTGCGCGCCTTGACGACCCGGCCGGGCCACTCGGGGCGGCGCTGTTGAATGCGCGATTGCCGCGTCTGGAGTGCAATCCCGACACGCCGTATCAACTGCGCGTCGATGGCGGGCTGCATGGCGGGACCGGAGAAGTGCGCTACATGACGGGGGAGGCGGGTGGCAAAGCCATTCCTTACCGTTTGTATCAGGACGCCGCACGGCGGGTGCCGCTGGTTGTGGACGTGCCGGTCAGCGGGCGGGTGCCCGACAGTGGTTCGGTGGACCTGCCGCTGTACGGCCGGATCGAGCGGATGGCCGAGGTGCCGAGAGCCGGTCGGTATTCGGATCTGGTCAAGGTGACGGTGACCTGGTGATCGACCGGGAGCGTGTGCGGCAGGAGCGTTCAATGACGAACGCGGTCAGGGATCGGAAGGAGTAGGGATGCAATGACAGGCAAGCACTGGCTGGTCATCACCGCAGGCGCATTGCTGTTGCTCACCGAAGATGCCCGGGCGGCCATCAACGGGCAGATTCACGCCCGTCTGACCCTGATCGCCGGATGCGAAGTGACCAATACATCCACCCCCGCCAGCCCGGTGGGCGATTTCGGCAAACTCGATTTCGGCCAGCAGGGCCCGACCTGGAACGCCCCCATCAAGGCCAGCCTGGCCAATGACAGCAGCGGCAGGCTCAACGTGGCCTGCAACCCTTCGGTGACCGGTTTCACCGTGAGCATCGACGGCGGCACTCATGGTGACGGCAATACCCGTCGCCTGAGCAATGGTCGCCAGACCATTCCCTATCAGCTGTTTCTCGATGCCTCGGGCAGTCAGAGCTACAGCATCGGCCAACAACACAATTTCGCTGTCACCAGCGGCGCGCAAATACCCATCCCGGTATTTGGCTCGGTGGTGGCGAACACCCGTGCGGTACCGGCCGGTGTCTATACCGACACCCTGACGGTGACGCTCGATTGGTAAACCGTAGAGGAAGGACACCATGGGTACGATTGCATCAAGGATAGGTTTGTCGTTGCTCGGCATGACGCTGGCCACCAGCGTCAACGCCGCTACCACGGTCACCGGTCAGATCACTTCCAGCCTGATCCTGATCAGCAGTTGCCAGGTCAACGGTTCCGGCGGTTCCACAGGCCTGAACTTCGGTGCCTTGAACTTCGGCACCGCCAACAGCCTGTTTACCACCGCGACCGGCCAGGTGCTGGGCGGCGGTGGCGGGGCGTTGTCGATTCTCTGCTCGGCCGGCACCACGCCGTCGGTCAAGGTGCGGGCCGGTGCCCATGACGGGTTGTCGCCCGGTGGAACCCGTGCGCTTTACGACGGTGTTGCCAACTACGTGCCCTACGACCTGTACACCGATGCCGGGCACTCGCAACTGCTGGCCATCGACGGCGTGATCAACCTCGCCGCCAGTACCGGCGTGGCGCAGACCGTGAACCTCTACGGTCAGGCGGTGGGCAAGGCCGGCCTGCCGGCGGGCACTTACACCGACACGATTTCCGTTGAACTGACGTTCTAGTGCCATGAACCGGCATGGCTGTGCGGCGCTGCTTCTGTTGTGCGCGGGGGCTGTGCCGTTGCCGCTGGCGGCGGTGACCAGCCAGAGCTTTCAGGTCAGCGCGACGATCACACCGGGCTGCCTGGTGGTGGGAGGCGTGTCGAACTATGGCGGACTGAATTTCGGTTCGAGTTCGGCCCTGGCCACCGGCACGGTGCAAGTGGCATTGACCGGCGGCGTGCAGTTGCAATGCACGCCGGGGGTGACGCTGAACATGACGGTCGATGGCGGCCAGTACAACAGCGGCGGGCGCCGCATGCAGATCAGTGGCGGCAGCGCGAAGGTGGCGTATGCGTTGTTTCGCGATGCGGCCTACAGCCAGAGTCTGGGCATCGGACAGAGCGTGGCGGTGGCTTATAGCGACGCAAATAACATCAGCCTGCCGATCTACGGTCAGGTGCAATTGCCGGGCAATCAGCCTGGGGGGACGTACAGCGACGTGTTGCAGGTGCAGCTGTCGTGGTGATGAATGGCACAAGGAGCGGGTTTATGGGGGTTGTCTCGTCGCGGCTGTTGCGGGCGGGTTGCACAATGCTGGTGTTGGCTTCACTCGGCGCGATCAAGGCGCAGGCGGCCAGTTCGGTGCTGATCTGGCCCATCGATCCGGTGCTCGAAGCCGATCAGCAGGCCAGCGCGTTATGGCTGGAAAATCGTGGCAGTGAAACCGCGAATCTGCAGATCCGCGTGTTTGGCTGGAGTCAGAACGGCTTCCAGGAGCAATACCAGAACCAGCGTGACGTGATCGGCAGTCCGCCTGTGGCGAAGATCGAGCCGGGGCAGAAACAACTGGTGCGCCTGACCCGGACCAAAGACGTGCCGCCCGGCCAGGAACTGGCCTACCGGATCATCATCGACGAAATTCCCTCGGCGCAGCCACCTGTCGCCGATGCAGGAAAGACGGCTGCGGCGATCCGCTTCCAGATGCGCTATTCGGTGCCCCTGTTTGCTTACGGTGCCGGCCTGTGGAGCAAGGAAGACACGACCCGGCAGCGTGATCCCAAGGGCATCGGCCTGCCGCAATTGAGCTGGCGCACGGTCTCGGTCGACGGCAAACCCTATGTGGAAGTGCGCAACCAGGGCGCGGTGCATGCGCGGTTGACCGATGTCGCGCTCAAGCAGGGCGGGCAGAGCAAGCCGTTGGCGGAGGGGCTGTTGGGTTATGTGTTGCCCGGCGCGGTCATGCGCTGGCCGGCGCCGGGATCAACCACGGGAGAACTGGCGGGCCGGATCAATGGCGCGGCACAGGTGCAGAGCATCGCGCCGGCGAAGTAAGGATTTCGGCCTGCGGGCCGGGTAGTGCGGGGCCGCCGGGCAAGCGATTGGCCGGCGGGCAGCAGCGGTTTCAGGAGGAACCAGTCCATTGACGGACGAAGCACGCTAATGAGTCCGGGATGGACTCGCCGTATTCAGCGTCCGTTGTGGCTTGTCACCGGCGCGTGTTGCCTGATGTTCATTCATCCATCCGGGGCCGGCGAACTGCCGCCGCCTCCCAGCGGCATGGAGGCCGTCAGCGATGCACAGTTGTTTCTGGAACTGGTGGTCAACCAGATGAATACCGGTCGCGTAGTGGCGGTGGAGCAGCGCGGCGGGCGGCTGTTCCTGCCGGCCAGCGTGTTGCGCGACACCGGCATGAAACTGCCCGAGAGTGCCGCTACCGAAGTCGATCTCGACGGTCTGCCGGGGCTGCACAGCGACTACGACAGTGTCGGCCAGCGATTGCTGCTCGATGTGCCGCCGGACTGGCTGCCGGAGCAGTTCATCGGCAATCGTCAGGTCTATCCACGTACCCCGGCGCTGAGCAGTTTCGGCGCGTTGTTCAACTATGACCTGTACCTCAACGACACCGACGACGCGGGGACTTATCTGGCGGCGTGGAACGAGGTGCGGGTGTTCGACAGCTGGGGCACGCTGTCCAACACCGGGCAGTACCGGCGCACCTTGTCGGGGGATTCGGTCAGCACGCTGAACAATGGCTATCTGCGCTACGACACCACGTGGCGTTACTCCGACGACGAGCGGATGCTGACCTACGAGGCGGGGGACGTGGTTAGCGGCGCCTTGCCGTGGAGCAGTTCGGTGCGTCTGGGGGGCGTACAGTTCTCCCGGGATTTTGCGGTGCGCCCGGATCTGGTGACTTATCCGCTGCCGCAGTTCGCCGGTGAAGCGGCGGTGCCGTCCTCGGTGGATCTGTTCATCAACGGCTACAAGTCCAGCAGCACCGATTTGCAACCGGGCCCGTACACCTTGACCAATATTCCGTTCATCAACGGTGCGGGCGAAGCTGTGGTGGTGACCACTGATGCACTGGGTCGGCAGGTATCGACCACCGTGCCGTTCTATGTCACCAGCAGCTTGTTGCAGAAGGGCTTGAGCGATTTCTCGATCAGCGCCGGTACACTGCGCCGGGATTACGGGCTGAAGGATTTCAGCTACGGGCCGGGGGTGACATCGGGCAGCCTGCGTTATGGCATCAGCGACAGCTTCACGCTGGAAAGCCACGTTGAAGCAGCCGACTCACTGACCCTTGGCGGCCTCGGTGGCAATCTGCGGCTGGGCAATTTCGGGGTGCTCAACAGCGCGATCAGCCAGAGTCGTTTCGACGGTGAGGGCGGTCAGCAATACAGTCTCGGTTATCAATACAGCGCCCAGCGTTTCAGCTTCTCCTGGCAACGGTTGCAACGGCGTGACCAGTACGCCGACCTCACGGTGGTCGACAGTCCTTACACCAGCCTCAGCAAGCGCAGCGAACAGGCGACCCTGAGCCTCAACCTTGAGCGTTGGGGCAGTCTGGGTGTCGGTTATTTCGATATCCGGGCGGCGGACGATTCCCGCACGCGGCTGCTCAACCTGAGCTGGAGCAAGCCGTTGTGGCGCAACAGCAGTTTCTACCTGTCGGCCAACCGCGAAATCGGCGACGCCAACTGGGCGGTGCAGGCGCAACTGGTGATCCCCTTTGACCTGCGCGGCAGCCTCGCCATCAGCAGCGAACGCAGCAAGACCGGGCAGACTCAACAACGCGTCAACTACAGCCGAGCCGTACCGCCCGAGGGCGGGGTGGGCTTCAACCTCGGTTATGCCAACGGCGACGGCCCTGATTATCGTCAGGCTGACGTGACGTGGCGACTGCAATCGGTGCAATTGCAGGCCGGTGTCTACGGCACTTCGGACGCCGAAACCCGCTGGGCCGATGCCAGCGGTTCGCTGGTGTGGATGGATCACCAAGTGTTCGCGGCCAATCGCATCGACGATGCATTTGTGGTGGTCAGCACCGACGGTTACGCGGATGTGCCGGTGCGTTATGAGAACCAGCAGGTCGGCCAGACCGACCGCAACGGCCATTTGCTGGTGCCATGGAGCAGCGCCTACTACCGTGGCAAATATGAAATCGATCCTTTGAACCTGCCGGCCAACGTGCGCAGCCCGAATGTCGAACAGCGCATTGCCGTGCGCCGTGGCAGTGGCTATCTGCTGGAGTTTCCACTGAGCCGGGTGATTGCCGCGAGCATCGTGCTGGTGGATTCGCAGCAGCAGGAATTACCGCTGGGCAGCGGTGTGCTCCATGAGGAGAGTGGCACGCGCACGGTGGTGGGCTGGGACGGGCTGGTCTATCTGGAAAACCTGCAGGCGCAGAATTCGCTGCGGGTGACGCTGGCCGATGGCAAGACCTGTCAGGCGCAGTTCAACGTTGACCTGCAACAGGATCAGATCCCGCTGATCGGGCCGCTGGTGTGTCAATGACGTGGGTACGGCTCTGTCTGTGGCTGGCACTGATGCTGCCGGGGGCGGCACAGGCGCTGTGTTCGGTGGTCACCACCACGCCGGCGGCGTTCGGCACGATCAGTTCGATTGCGGTTCGCACCACGTCGCAACCCAGTTCCACACTCAACGGAGGTCTGAGCTGCACGGGCTCGCTCTTGTCACTGTTGGCCAACAATGACCATTTCTGGGCCACGGTGACTTCGACTCAAAGCGGTCTGCTCGGGCCAACCGGTGATGTCATCGGCTACACGATCTACGCCAACAACAGCACCAGTTACCCGCTGACCCGAGGCACGGCCTACGACTTCGCCCGCAACGGTATTATCGATGCGCTGGGATTGCTGGGCGGCACTGTGCCGAAAACCGTGCCGCTGTACTTCGGCACCACGATTGGCAGCAATGTGGCAGCCGGGGTGTACACCGAAACCCTGAGCATTTTCTGGAACTGGAATTACTGTTCGGGCATTGGGGTCGGCGGACTCTGCCTGGGCCGCGACATCAACAGCGGCACCACGACCCTGACGGTCAACCTGACCGTGTCCAACGATTGCACTATCACCGCGCCGAACATCGCTTTCGGCAGCGCACCGGTGATCAGCGCGTTTACCCCGGTGACCGGGCAGACCATCAATCTGGCGTGCACCAAGGGAAGTGCCTACACCGTGGGTCTGGGCGACGGGCAGAACGCGATCAGTGTCGGTGGCCGACGGCGAATGATTTCCGGCAGTAACTATCTGGCCTATGACATTTTCAAAAGCGCCGGCACCACCCGCTGGGGTAGTGTCGGCGCAGCACGTCGAGCCAGCACCGATGCCGAGGTCAATCCCGGCAATGGCCTGGGCACCGGCAGCCAGATCTTCAACTACAACGCGAAGATCTACACCGACCAGACCACGCCGCCCGCCGGTACCTATCTGGACAATGTGGTGCTGGATGTCGGCTTCTGAACCGGTCAGAAGCGCTCGGTGCGCTGGAGCAACGGCGCCGCCGGGGTATCGGTCGGGCTGACCATGGCGTAGTTGTAACCGTCGCCGGACCAATACTCGGCCTGCAGATCCCCATCGCGACGGCTACCCCGTGGCAGGAAGGTGTTTTTCGGCCCCGGCGGGCGCACGTAGAAACTGACCTTGTGCCCGTTTTGATCCTCATACATGACCATCGCTGCCGGGCCTTCATCGGTACTCAGCAAGCGGCCGCTGACCGGTTGAAACCCGGCCGCCGTCAGGTCCGGCAGACGGTTGGCCTGCGTGAAGTAGCGGTCGAGCCAACGCTGCATGTCACCTGCGCCGCTGACCTTGTAGTCCGCCGGCAGAATCCCTTGCTGAGCGATCAGACGGTACGCCTGCAGGGCATCGCTCATCGGCGCTATCGAGCGCACGAGGGTCATTTCCCGGGCCTGCCAGCCACTGACACCGCCGAGGCTGACCGCTATCAGCAACACGGCCGCGCTGGCCCAGCGTCGGTGTGATCGATGCTTGAGCCGCTGGCGGATCAACGCCGGGTCCAGATCCGGGTTGGCCGGTTGTTGCAACGCGCCACCGAGGGCCGCGCGCAGGTGCTGGGCATCCTGTTGCCAGGCGCGGATCAACGCGGCGTCTTCCGGGTGGCTGGCCAGCCAGTTTTCCAGCACACGCCGGTCGGCGTCGCTGAGCTGGTGGTCGATGTAGGCGTGCAAGTCACGCTCGCTGGGGGGCAGGCTGATCATTTGAGTATCCGCAAGGAAGGGCTGCTGATTTCGCCGTCGCTGAGCTGGCGCAAAGCCTGGCGGGCGCGGGACAGGCGCGACATCACGGTGCCGGTGGGGACGTCGAGAATCTCGGCGACCTCCTTATAGGTCAAGCCTTCCACCGACACCATCAGCAGCAGGGCGCGCTGTTCGGTGGGCAGGCGATCGAAGGCTTGCAGGGTCGATCGGGCAATGACGGTGCGTTCCACCGAGGGCTCGACGTCATCACGACCGGTGAAAAATTCGAGCATCTGGGCGTAGCGCCGGGAACGCCGGTGCGCATCGAGGAACTGGCGATACAGGATCGAAAACAGCCACGCGCGCAGATCGCCCTCGGCGCGCTTGTCACCCCAACTGGAGAGGGCACGTTCAAGGCTGGCCTGGACCAGGTCGTCGGCGCTGCTGCTGTTACGCGTCAACGACACGGCAAAGCGCCGCAATCTGGGAATGATTTCTCTCAGTTGTTCGTCGAATTCGCTCATGAAGTTCTGCTAGTCACTACGCTGTGGACTAGGAAGACGCCCGGCATTCGAGGTTATTCCACGTTCGGAAAAATAAATACCGGGCCGTGGAATAAATCCGGATGGCGTGCGTCTTGCTGATTCTTCCTACTTGTGGCCGATGGCCCTGGAGTCATTCATGGTTGATCGCAGCTCACCGCCCGGCGGGCCACAACGCCCGCCTCTAAGTGCCGCGAGCCTGGTGTTGCGTCTCGGCGGTATCGCCGTCGTGGTCGCAGCCGTGGCCGGGGCGTTTGCCTACGTTCACGGCAACTTTGACCCACAACGACTGACGCCCAAGGCGTTGGTCGATGTGCTGGAAAAGAACAACGGCGTGCATCCCGGGTTTCGTCGCAATCACGCCAAGGGTGTTTGCGTCATCGGCCATTTCGAAAGCAGTGGCGAGGCGCGCCCTTACTCTGTCGCGCAAGTGTTCAATGAGCCACGTACTCCGGTAGTCGGGCGATTCGCGCTGCCGGCGGGTAATCCTTATGCACCGGACAGCGCCGTACCGATTCGCAGCCTGGCGCTGCGTTTCACCCAGGCCAACGGCCAGCAATGGCGCACCGGGATGAACAGCATGCCGGTGTTCCCGGTGGGCACCCCGGAAGCGTTCTATCAGTTGCAGCAAGCGCAATCGCCGGATCCGGCGACCGGCAAACCCGATCCGGCCAAGGTCCCGGCATTTTTTGCTGCCCACCCGGAAGCCGTGCCGTTCCTGACCTGGGTGAAGACGGCCAAACCTTCGGCCAGCTACGTGACCGAGACTTACAACAGTATCAACGCGTTTTATCTGGTTGATGCCAGCGGAAAGAAGCAGGCCGTGCGCTGGAGCATGGCGCCATTGGCGCAGGATGCAGCGGGCGCTACGGCTCCGGAAGGTAGCGACTTTCTCGAAAAGGACTTGGTGCAACGTCTGGCCGAGGGGGCGCTGCGCTTTCAGTTGAACATCACGCTGGCCAACGCTGACGATCCGGTGAACGATGCGAGCAAGACTTGGCCTGCCGGTCGCAAAGTACTGAACGCCGGCACCCTTGTGCTGGAAAAGACCCAGCCGCAACTCAGCGGCGAATGCCGCGATATCAACTACGACCCACTGGTCCTGCCTGCCGGGATTGAAGGTTCCGACGACCCGTTGCTCGCCGCTCGTTCAGCCGGCTACGCCGATTCCTACCTGCGTCGCACCAGCGAAGTCAGTCAATTGCCCACTGGCAAACAGGAGGCACGCCCATGAGAACGCCACCGACGCATTTCAATCCGCTGGCGCGGCTGCTGCACTGGCTGATGGCAGTCATGATCATTGCCATGTTGTTCATCGGTGCCGGCATGGTCACTTCGGTGTCGGCGCGGCATGAATGGCTGATCAACCTGCACAAGCCGCTGGGTATCGCGATCCTGTTGCTGGTGATCGTGCGCATTCTGGTGCGACTGGGCACGCGTCAGCCGCCGCTGCCGGAGGATCTGCCGGGCTGGCAGGTGATGGCGGCCAAGGCGTCGCACCTGTTGCTGTACGCATTGATGCTGGTGTTGCCGCTGCTGGGCTGGGCGATGATCAGTGCTGCGGGCGATCCGGTGATGCTTGGCCATTCGTTGCAATTGCCGTCGATTCTGCCGGCTGATGCCCAGGTGTTTGCGCTGTTGCGCAAGGCGCACGGTTATCTGGCCTATCTGCTGTTTCTGACTGTGTTGCTGCACCTGGCGGCGGCGCTGTTCCATGGTTGGGTTCGCCGCGACGAGGTGCTCGACAGCATGCTGCGGGGACGCAATCGCGGTTGATAGTGTGTCAGTCCGACGTGGCGAGGGCGCAATCAGCCTCGCCACGTTTCTGTGTGGCCAGTGTGCGCCACCAATAAAGCAACGCGACCATGTTGATTCCGGCACCCAGCCAGCAGACACCCGTCCATCCTGCCCAGGCGTACATGGCCGTCGAGGCGATGGAGCCCAGGGCGCTGCCAATCGAGTAAAACAGCATGTAGCCGGCGGTCAGTCGGCTCTGTGCCTCTGGGCGGACGCTGTAAATCATGCTCTGGCTGGTGACATGCACAGCCTGCAAACCCAGATCCAGGGTGATCACGCCGAGCAACAGTGCCCACAATGAGGACTCGGTGAATGCAATCGGCAGCCACGAACCGAGCATCAGCAGCAAGGACAGGCCGCTGACCCATTGCCCGAATCCGCGATCCGCCAAGTGTCCGGCTCTTGCGGCGGCCAATGCCCCAGCCGCGCCGGCCAGACCGAACAATCCGATTTCGCTGTGGGAAAGTGAAAGCGGCGGGGCGGCCAACGGCAAAACCATCGGCGTCCACAGGACCATGGCACTGGCGAAGGTCAGCAGGGCCAGAATCGCCCGTTGCCGCAGCACTGGCTCCTCTCGAAACAGGCTGAATACCGAGGTAATCAAAGCAGCGTAGGAGGTTGCCGGTTGCGGGCTCTCGTCCTTGGGCAGCACACGAAACAGCAGCATTGCCATGACCAGCGTCAGCCCCGCCGACAACAGATAAATCGCCCGCCAACCGGCCAGATCCGCCATCCCGCCAGCCACGGTGCGTGCGAGCAAGATGCCGACCACGATGCCGCTGGTGATCACGCCGACGACACGACCGCGTTGCGCCGGGATGGCCATTGTGGCGGCATAGGCCACCAGCACTTGAGTGACGACGGCGAGCAGGCCGGTCAGGGTCATGCCGATCAGCAGCCAGGTGCTGTTCGTTGCCAGTGCGATTATCAGTAATGCTGAGGCCGACAGCAGGGTTTGCGTGACAATCAAGCCTCGACGGTTGAGCAGATCGCCGAGCGGTACGAGCAAAACCAGCCCGACGGCATAGCCGACCTGGGTCAACGTGATGACGATGCCGATGCTCGCGGGCGACAGGTTGAAGGCGTCGGCCATGGCGTCCAGCAACGGTTGCGCGTAATACACGTTGCCCACGGCCAGGCCGCAGGCAATGGCGAACAGCAGTACGACGCCACTGCCGAGATTTTGCGCGTTCATGTCCTGATTCCTTTTCTGGTTTCAAATGGAAACTGGAGTGACGGTAGATAATCTGGTTTTGTTTTGCAACCTGATTGGTTGAAAGTGCAGCGCAAAAAAAAGATCGCAGACAGGGCTGCGATCTTTCATGTGGCGAAAAACAGGGGGGGATCAGCGCAAGGTGTCGACCATGTCGGCGATGGTGGTCAACACGTCTTTGCCCAATTGCTTCGAGCGCTGGCCCGACCAGCCGGTGAGCGGGTTCGGCGCATCGTCGTGATCCTTGAACGGCATCTCCAGCGTCAGCGACAGGCAGTCGAATTTCTGACCGACGCTGTTGCAGGCCAGGGTCATGTTGGCCTGACCCGGTTCGTCGCGGTTGTAGCCGTACTTGGTCTGGAAGTCTTTGGTGGTGTGTTTCAGATGGCTGCGGAAGTGCTCCTCGAGTTTCTCGATCCGTGGCGTATAGCCCGGATTGCCTTCGCAACCGGCGGTGAATACGTGGGGAATTTCTTCGTCGCCATGTACGTCGAGGAACAGATCGACGCCGTACTTTTCCATCTGCTGCTGTACGAAAAGGACTTCCGGGCTGACTTCCTGACTGGCGTTCTGCCAGGCGCGGTTCAGGTCCTGACCCATGGCGTTGGTGCGCAAGTGGCCGTGGAAGGCACCGTCCGGGTTCATGTTCGGTACCAGGTACAGATCGGCACTTTCCAACAGTTTGTTCAGCACTGGATCGTTGTGATGTTCCAGACGCTCGATCACGCCTTCCATGAACCACTCGGCCATGTGCTCGCCCGGGTGCTGCTGGGCGATGATCCAGATCTTGCGTCGGCCTTCGGCGCCGGTGCCTTTGCGCAGCAACTGGATGTCGCGGCCTTCGACGCTTTTGCCAGTGGCCAACAGTTCGGTGCCGGCCTTGGTCAGCGCTTGCTCGATCAGCCAGTCATGGCGACCGCGGCTGTAAGGTTCGAAGTAGGCGAACCAGGCGTGGGTCTGCTCGGCTTCAAGGCAGAAGCGCAGGCTGTCGCCTTCGAATTGGGTTGGAATGCGGAACCAGTTGACGTGGTCGTAGGAAGCGACGGCCTGATAGCCGGTCCAGGCTTTGTTGTAGGAAGACTGGCTGGCGTTGACCAGGCGGAACCAGTGTTCCTGATGAACATGCAGGCCGCTGGCCTTGAAATGGAACCACTGGAAATGGGCGCTGCGGGTATCTGGCCGAATTGCCAGAACCGGGTTGAGCGGGTTGCTGATGTCGATGACTTGGATGTTGCCGCTGTCGAAGTTGGCGCTGATGTCGAACGAAGATTTGGCCACGGTCATAATCGGTTCCTGAATATGATTTTTATGGCGGCTACTTTACACGCAAGACAGGGGTGAAACCGAGGGAAATTGCGGGGTGTGGCGGGGGGCGTCTTCCATGACGCGGGTGCAGCTTAGTAGCTGTGCGATTGATTCTCAAGTGCTAATTGGCATTACTTTTCCCCAATGCGGACGGGGTTCCCTTGCCAAGCGATATTCTTTTGATATTATCCGCGCCACCGAATTTGCAGCACCCAAAGACTTCATTAGCCTGAAGCCAAAAGCCAGAAAACTGGCAAAAAAAAGACCCGGCAAAAAGCCGGGTCAAAAACCGTGATTAGCCTGATGAGGAGATAGTCCAGAAGACCGACCTAAGGTCTCTGGTCCATCGACTGATCTCGCGACCAGTTGCTTGCAATAATAATCATTATCATTTGCAAGTCAAACGTTTTTATCTGCGCGATTGGAAAATTCTTTCCTGTCCGTCTTCAGCGAACACCGCCATCGAGCGAGTGATCGACCATCGCCCGTGCCATGTCCACCATGTGCACGACCGAAAACGCCAGATCCCGACTGACGCCTTGCAAGCCGTCTGCAGCCTTGAACGCAGTGGCCGCTGCACATCGCAGCAAATCCGAGGCGTGGACCAGAGATTCTTCGCCACTCAAATTGCTGTTCACGCCGAAAAAACGTTCTTCCACTTCCTGTTCTGACACAGCCGGTTTCAAGTAATAGTCCAGTGCCCGCTGTGCGGCAGCGCAACCCTGTGGAGACTTGAAAGTGGTATCCATTTGAAGGTCGGGCAGGTCGTTGCTGGTGATATTCATGGTGAAAGGTCACTCCTTGGTCGATTCAAATCCGTGACTCAAGAATAGTACCTAGAGTATTTGTGACCAGAATTTAAATACTACAATATGTGTTTTGCCGGCCGAAGGCGGGCACGTATGGTGCCGCACATGGATAAATGGATTGAGTTGGTCAAGGCCAAAATGAGTGAACTCAACGTCACTCAAGTCGAGCTCGGCGAGCGCGTCGGTATGTCTCAGGGCGGTATCGGCCATTGGCTGAACAAACGCCGTGAGCCCGGCATCACGCAGATGAACCGCGTGCTGAAAGCGCTGGGCATGGAGTATCTCGAAGTCGCGGTGGTGATCCGCGAACCGCAAGTCGACAAGGACGACGAAATGCCGCTGGCGCAGAAGTACAACCCTTACTTCCGCTACCCGGTCAGCGATTGGAAGACGCCCATCGAGGCCCGTGAAGCCCAACCGGCCTATTCGAGCGGCAAGGACAAGCGACGTTTCGAACTGACGGATTACCACGCCCGTGGCCCGGCGTTCTGGCTCACAGTGGTGGGCAACTCGATGACTGCGCCTACCGGGCAGAGCATCGGCGAGGGGATGATGATCCTGGTGGACCCGGCGCTGGAAGCCGAGCCCGGCAAACTGGTGATCGCCCAGTGGCCGGACAGCGACGAGGCGATTTTCCGCAAGCTGATCGAAGAGGGCGGCCAGCGTTACCTGGTACCGCTCAATCCGACCTGGCCGAAGGCCTTGTTTACCGACGAGTGCCGAATTATCGGTGTCGTGGTTCAGGCATCGGCCAAGTACTAGTCAGATCGATCCTCGCCAGGCGTAGGATCGATCCACCTCTCAAGCTTCTTCCAACTCGACCAGTGCGCTGCCTTCGCTGACCATTTCGCCTTCCTGGCAGTACAGAGCCTTGATCACGCCAGCATGGGGCGCGCGAATGCTGTGTTCCATCTTCATCGCTTCCAGCACCACCAGTTGTGCACCGGCTTCAACCGATTGTCCGGTCTCAACCAGCACGCGCACGATGCTGCCGTTCATCGGTGCAGTCAGACCGCCCTGATGACTGTGACTGGCTTCGACAGCGCTGATCGGGTCGTACGCTTCAATACGCCGCAATTCGCCGTCCCATTGCAGATACAGAACCTCTCCACGACGAATCGCACGCAACTGACGACGCAATCCATCGTGCTCGATCACCAGTTGCTCGCCGATCAGTTTTGCACTGCCGCCAGCACCGAGCGTCAACGCCCGATCCTGCCCCTCGCAGCTCAAATGTAGAGTGATTTCTCGTGGCAGACCTGCGCGCATACCACTGTGAATTGCCCAAGGCGAAGCCGGATCATCCACCCGAGCCGTCCCCGGCAAGCTCTGCGCAAAAGCCTGCGCCGCCGCATCCCAAAACTCATCGCTCAGCGCAGCAGGCGCTGGCAGCAACTGCTCCTGATAGCGCGGAATGAACCCGGTATCCAGCTCCGCCGCCGCAAACGCCGGATGACCGATAATCCGCCGCAGGAAGTTGATGTTGGTCTTCAACCCACCAATCGCGAACTCATCGAGCATGCTCAGCAGCCGCAAACGCGCCTGCTCACGATCCTCGCCCCAGGCAATCAGCTTGCCGAGCATCGGGTCGTAGAAAGGCGAAACCTCATCGCCTTCCTCAACGCCCGCGTCTACGCGCCGTCCCGGCCCTGCTGCGGATTCGCGATACAGCTCCAGACGCCCGGTGGCCGGCAAAAAGTCATTCGACGGATCTTCCGCATACAACCGCACTTCAATCGCATGCCCGTTCAGTGGCACCTGATCCTGAGTGATCGGCAACGCCTCACCACGGGCGACGCGAATCTGCCACGCCACCAAATCAAGCCCGGTAATGGCCTCGGTGACCGGGTGCTCGACCTGCAACCGCGTGTTCATCTCCATGAAGAAAAACTCGCCGCGCGCGTCCAGCAGAAACTCCACCGTACCGGCACCGACATAACCGATGGCCTGCGCCGAACGCACTGCCGCTTCGCCCATGGCCCGGCGTAATTCCTGACTCAGACCCGGCGCCGGAGCTTCTTCGACCACTTTCTGGTGCCGACGCTGAATCGAGCAGTCGCGCTCATTCAGATACAGGCAATTACCATGCTGATCGGCGAACACCTGGATTTCCACGTGACGCGGCTTGAGCAGGTATTTCTCCACCAGCATCCGCGAATCGCCGAACGACGACTGCGCTTCACGCTGGGCCGAGGCTAACGCTTCAGCCAATTGACTGACGTCTTCAACGACCTTCATGCCTTTACCGCCACCGCCGGCAGTGGCCTTCAGCAGCACCGGATAGCCGATACGCTCGCAAGCATCGCGGAAGGTGTCCAGATCCTGGGCCTCACCGTGATAGCCCGGCACCAGCGGCACACCGGCAGTTTCCATCAACGCTTTTGCGGCGGATTTGCTGCCCATCGCGTCGATGGCCGAGGCGGGCGGGCCGAGGAAAATCAGGCCGGCGGCTTCGATGGCGCGGGCAAAACCGGCGTTCTCTGACAGAAAACCATAACCCGGATGAATCGCCTGCGCGCCGCTGGCCTTGGCCGCCGCGATCAGTTTGTCGATCTGCAGATAACTGTCAGCCGCTTTGCTGCCGCCCAGATCGACGCGGATATCCGCTTCACGGCTGTGCCGCGCTTCGCGGTCGGTGGCGCTGTGCACGGCGACGGTGGTCAGGCCCAGCGCCTTGGCGGTGCGCATAACCCGGCAAGCGATTTCGCCACGGTTGGCCACCAGCAGGGTGGTGAGAACAGGTGCGCTCATCAACGCGGCTCCTTGGTGGTGGTTGCGGCTTGCCAGCTCGGTGGACGTTTCTGTAGAAAGGCCCGCAGACCTTCCTGGCCTTCCGGGCTGACGCGGATGCGGGCGATGGCGTTTTCGGTATAGCGGCGCAGGGCTGGAGTCAGCGCGCCGTTGCCGACCTCACGCAGCAGATCCTTGCTGGCGCGCATGGCGGCGGGGCTGTTGAGCAGCAGGTTGTCGATCCATTGCTCGACTTTCTGTTCAAGCTCGGTCGCTGGATAACTCTCGGACAACAAACCGATTTCCCGCGCCCGCTGCCCGCCGAAGCGTTCGGCCGTCAGCGCATAACGCCGCGCCGCGCGCTCGCCGATGGCTTGCACCACGAACGGACTGATCACCGCCGGCGCCAGGCCAATGCGCACTTCCGACAGACAGAACTGCGCGTCATCGGCGCCAATCGCCATGTCGCAGCAACTGATCAGACCCAGCGCGCCGCCGAACGCCGCGCCTTGCACCACGGCCACGGTCGGGATTTTCAGTTTGGCGAGGTTGTACATCAGCTCCGCCAGTTCCCGGGCGTCGTCCAGGTTGGTGTGGTAATCGAGTTCGGCCGATTGCTGCATCCAGGCCAGGTCCGCGCCGGCGCTGAAGTGTTTGCCGCGTCCGCGTACCAGCAGGAAGCGCAGGCTGGCGTCGCTGGCGACCTTGTCCAGCGCCAGGATCAGTTCGCGGATCATCTCGGCGTTGAACGCGTTGTTCTTTTCTTCGCGGCTGAGCCACAGGGTTGCGAAACCCCGTGGATCGCTCTGCAATTCGAGGGTGTTGAAATCGCTCATGAGGTTCTCCCGATCACATCCGGAACACGCCGAAGCGGCTCGGTTCGATAGGCGCGTTCAACGACGCGGACAAGGCCAGGGCCAGTACATCGCGGGTCTGCGCCGGGTCGATGACGCCGTCGTCCCACAGTCGCGCGCTGGAATAGTAGGGGTGACCCTGCTCTTCGTACTGGTCGAGAATCGGTTGCTTGATCTCGCTTTCCTGCTCGGCGCTGAACGCCTGGCCGCTGCGTTCGGCCTGCTCGCGCTTGACCTGGACCAGCACGCCGGCCGCCTGTTCGGCGCCCATCACGCCGATCCGCGCGTTCGGCCACATCCACAGGAAACGCGGATCGTAGGCCCGCCCGCACATGCCGTAGTTACCGGCGCCAAAGCTGCCGCCGATGATCACGGTGAATTTCGGCACCTTGGCGCACGCCACGGCGGTCACCAGTTTCGCGCCGTGTTTGGCGATGCCGCCGGCCTCGTATTTCTGGCCGACCATGAAGCCTGTGATGTTCTGCAGGAACAGCAACGGGATGCCGCGTTGGCAGGCCAGTTCGATGAAGTGCGCGCCTTTCTGCGCGGCTTCGGCGAACAGGATGCCGTTGTTGGCGAGGATCGCGATCGGGTAGCCGTGCAGATGGGCGAAGCCGCACACCAACGTGGTGCCGAACAAGGCTTTGAATTCATCGAACACCGAACCGTCGACCAGTCGCGCAATCACTTCGCGTACATCGAACGGCTGCTTGGCGTCCGCCGACACCACACCGTACAACTCGTCGCTGGCGTACAGCGGCGCAATCGGCGTGCGCTGCTGCAATTCGCCGAGCTTGCGCCAGTTGAGGTTGGCAACGCTGCGGCGGGCGAGGGCGAGAGCGTGCTCGTCGCTTTCGGCGTAGTGGTCGGCGACCCCGGAAGTCTTGCAATGCACATCGGCCCCGCCGAGGTCTTCGGCGCTGACCACTTCACCGGTCGCAGCTTTCACCAAGGGCGGGCCGGCGAGGAAAATCGTCGCCTGATTGCGCACCATGATTGCTTCGTCGGCCATCGCCGGCACATACGCGCCGCCCGCAGTGCACGAGCCCATGACCACAGCGATCTGCGGGATGCCCATGGCACTCATGTTGGCCTGGTTGAAGAAGATCCGCCCGAAGTGCTCGCGATCCGGGAACACTTCGTCCTGACGCGGCAGGTTGGCGCCACCGGAGTCCACCAGATAGATGCACGGCAGGCGGTTTTGCTGGGCGATGGTCTGGGCGCGCAGGTGTTTCTTCACGGTCAGTGGATAGTACGAGCCGCCTTTCACGGTCGCGTCGTTGGCGACGATCATGCATTCGATGCCTTCCACGCGACCGATCCCGGCAATCACGCCAGCGGCCGGCACGTCCTCGCCATAAACGGCGTGGGCGGCCAACTGGCTGATTTCCAGAAACGGCGAGCCCGGGTCGAGCAAGCGGTTGATCCGCTCACGCGGCAGCAGTTTGCCCCGCGAGGTGTGCCGTTCCTGAGCTTTCGCGCCACCGCCCTGTGCCACTTGGGCGAGCAGGGTGTGCAGGGCGTCGACCTGTTCGAGCATCGCCGCGCTGTTGGCAGCGAACTCCGCTGAACGGGGGTTGAGCTGGGTATGCAGGATAGCCATGGACAGCTCCGTTTAGCGGGTTTCGTTGAACAGTTCGCGACCGATCAGCATGCGACGGATCTCACTGGTGCCGGCGCCGATTTCGTACAGCTTGGCGTCACGCAGCAGACGGCCGGCCGGGAATTCGTTGATGTAACCGTTGCCGCCAAGAATCTGGATCGCATCCAGAGCCATTTGCGTGGCGCGTTCGGCGGTGTAGAGGATCACGCCGGCGGCGTCCTTGCGGGTGGTTTCGTTGCGCTCGCAGGCCTGGGCCACGGCGTAGAGGTAGGCACGGCTGGCGTTGAGCTGGGTGTACATGTCGGCGACTTTGCCCTGGATCAGCTGGAATTCGCCGATGCTCTGGCCGAACTGTTTGCGGTCGTGGATGTACGGCACGATCAGGTCCATGCACGACTGCATGATCCCGGTCGGGCCACCGGACAGCACGACGCGCTCGTAATCGAGGCCGCTCATCAGCACTTTCACGCCGCCGTTGAGCGCGCCGAGGATGTTTTCCTCCGGCACTTCGACGTCATCGAAGAACAGCTCGCAGGTATTGGAACCGCGCATGCCGAGCTTGTCGAACTTGTTGCTGCGGCTGAAGCCTTTCCAGTCGCGCTCGACGATGAACGCGGTGATGCCGTGGGGGCCTTTTTCCAGGTCGGTCTTGGCGTAGATCACGTAGGTGTTGGCGTCGGGGCCGTTGGTGATCCACGTCTTGCTGCCGTTGAGTACAAAACGGTCGCCGCGTTTATCGGCGCGCAGTTTCATCGAGACCACGTCGGAACCGGCGTTCGGCTCGCTCATCGCCAGAGCACCGACGTGTTCGCCGCTGATCAGCTTCGGCAGGTATTTGGATTTCTGTTCGTGGTTGCCGTTGCGGTTGATCTGGTTCACGCAGAGGTTGGAGTGGGCGCCGTAGGACAACGCCACGGAAGCCGAGCCACGGCTGATTTCTTCCATCGCCACGACGTGCGCCAGGTAACCCAGGCCAGCACCGCCGTACTCTTCCGGAACGGTGATACCGAGCAGGCCCATGTCACCGAACTTGCGCCACAGATCGGCCGGGAACAGGTTGTCGCTGTCGATCTGCGCGGCACGCGGGGCGATCTCTTTGGCGACAAAGGACTGAACCTGATCGCGCAGCATGTCGATGGTTTCGCCGAGGGCAAAGTTCAGGGATGGGTAGCTCATGGGTCACCTTTTGGCTTTTTTGTAGGGCGGGGAGGGCGGCGGTTTGGCTCTCACCTTTACGTTAACGTAAGCCTGTGACGAATGGCTGTCAATCACCCTTTACGTTAACGTCAACTTGAGCGAGAGTAGGGCCAGTTCTGAACGGTCGGAGCTGATATGGCTCCGGTCCAACACCCACTAATAAAGACAATAGGGGTCGTCATGGATCAACCCAGTGCAAACCCGCAGCGCAGCTATACCCGTGGTTCCCAGGACAAAGCCTTGCTGGCGATGACCATCGGGCAGAAGTTCGACGAGACCGTCGCGCAGTACCCGGACGGCGAGGCGCTGGTGGTGCGCCATCAACAGCTGCGTTACACCTGGCGGCAACTGGCCGACGCGGTGGACGTGCATGCCAGAGCCCTGCTGGCGTTGGGTTTGCAGGCCGGCGACCGGCTCGGCATCTGGGCACCGAACTGCGCGCAGTGGTGCATCACGCAGTTCGCCACCGCGAAGATCGGTGTGATCCTGGTCAACATCAACCCGGCCTACCGCAGCTCCGAACTGGAATACGTGCTTAAGCAGTCCGGTTGCCAATGGCTGGTCTGTGCCGGTGCCTTCAAATCTTCGAACTACCACGGCATGCTGCAAGGCTTGCTCCCGGAACTGGCCGAGCAATCCATCGGCGAACTGCGCAGCGAGCGCTTGCCGGAACTGCGCGGGTTGATCAGCCTCGATCCGCAGCCGCCTTCGGGTTTTCTCCCGTGGTCGCAACTGGCAGATCTGGCCGCCAGTGTCTCTCCAGAACAATTGCGTGAACGCAGCGACAGCCTGCACTTCGATCAACCGGTCAACATCCAGTACACCTCCGGCACCACCGGTTTCCCCAAGGGCGCGACCCTCAGTCACTACAACATCCTCAACAACGGTTACATGGTCGGCGAAAGCCTCGGCCTGACCGCCGCCGATCGCCTGGTGATCCCGGTGCCGCTGTATCACTGCTTCGGCATGGTCATGGGCAACCTCGGCTGTATCACCCACGGCAGCACCATGATTTATCCCAACGATGCCTTCGATCCGCTGCTGACCCTGAACACCGTCGCTGAAGAAAAGGCCACAGGGCTGTACGGCGTACCAACCATGTTCATCGCCATGCTCGATCAGCCGCAACGTGCCGAGTTCGACCTGTCGACCCTGCGCACCGGCATCATGGCCGGCGCCACCTGCCCGATCGAGGTGATGCGCCGGGTCATCAGCGAAATGCACATGAGCGAAGTGCAGATCGCCTACGGCATGACCGAAACCAGCCCCGTGTCCCTGCAGACCGGGCCATCCGACGAACTGGAACTGCGCGTCACCACCGTCGGTCGCACCCAGCCACAACTCGAAAGCAAAATCATCGACGAGGCTGGCAACCCGGTGCCACGCGGCACCATCGGCGAACTGTGCACCCGTGGCTACAGCGTGATGCTCGGCTACTGGAACAACCCGCAGGCCACCGCCGAAGCCATCGACGCGGCAGGCTGGATGCACACCGGCGACCTGGCGAGCATGAACGACGAGGGTTACGTGTGCATCGCCGGCCGCAACAAGGACATGATCATCCGTGGCGGCGAGAACATTTACCCGCGCGAACTGGAAGAGTTCTTCTTCACCCACCCGGCGGTGGCGGACGTGCAGGTGATCGGCATTCCATGCTCACGCTACGGCGAAGAAATCGTCGCCTGGATCAAATTCCATCCCGGCCACAGCGCCACCGAACAAGAGCTGCAAGCGTGGTGCAAGGAGCGCATCGCCCACTTCAAGACACCACGTCATTTCAAATTCGTCGAAGAGTTTCCGATGACGGTGACGGGCAAGATCCAGAAATTCCGGATGCGCGAGATCAGTATCGAGGAGTTGCGCAGTAACGAGGGCTGACACAGTTTCAACGTTCTATATCGATCAGAGCCTTCGAAGCCAGGGCGCGGACCCTGGCTTCGAAAGCGGCGCTTATTGCTTTACCTCTACATTTCCCAACGCCTGATTCACCGCCAACTCACCCAACATCACCACTTGCGCAATGCCCAGCAGAGTCTTGCGGTTCGGCCCTTCCAGCATCCCGGCGAAATCACCGAGCATGACCGTGGCTGACGCGAGGGACTCGCAGGCGTTGGCCAGCAAGGACTCCGTGTCGGTTTGTGGGTTGACCATGAACATGTCGTTTGGGGTGTAGGGCGTGGCCATGATCCGGGCTGCCGGGGTCAGGTAATAGTCGAGGGCGCGTTCGGCCGCGTCGTGGAGTTTTCTTGAATCGGGAAATTCGTAGGGGGACACCGGGTCTTCTAACGGTGGAATGACGGTCTGAGACATCAGCTGGAACTCCGAAAAAGAGTCGCTTGAGGATTTTTATAGACGGCTGCCTGGCAGTGAGGGGACAAGCCCCTCACCGAGGCGGCAACTACCGCGAGACGTGATGGTTATCCAGCACACGATTGACCAGCAGCTCACTCAGCATGATGACCTGCTGCAGTATCTGCATCGCCTTGCGCTGCGACGGATCGACGGTGTCGCCGATATCACGGGCCATGTCACTGGCCGACGACAGCGTTTCGCACGCTTCGACCAACAGCGTTTCGTCATCCACCGTTGGATTGACCAGATAGATCCTGCCCGGCTTGCGCGATGGCTTGGACGTCTTCTGCGCCCCAGGATCGAGGTAATGATTGATCGCCCGCTCGGTTGCCGATTTTATGTTTTCGGCTTCGAGTGCGGCGTCGTAGGGGATTGAATCGGTTTCTGGTGGGTTTGGTGTGGCTTTGAACATACGTGTAACTCCTATCGCAGACTTCAAGGAGCCATCACCCACGCTACCAAACGATGGGTGGCGGCCATACGCGGGTTGGTAGACCGGCTGCAATAGGAACCCGGCGCTCACGAATGAGCCCCACGCATGACCACCATAAAACAGAGCCCCAAAAAGGGACTGCATACGGTGTTGCCATACAGCTATTACAGACGGGCTACCAAACCCGATCACTGTTTTTCAGTGACAGGGAAACGATATAGCCCACCCCATAGCCGCGTAAGCCGGCGGATTCTGGCGTACGCGTAGGCAACGACGCAAGGTGTTGTAGCCCTTATGGCGTAACGGTTCGTGTACTTTAAACGCCCATGCAGCGCTGTGTTTACACACAGCGAAAGCCGTGAACCCTCCGTGTTTTTGTTGGGGTTACTTGTATGTGGGGAAGCTGGATGTTGAGGCACAAGATCAATTGCCTCACTGAGATCTTGCCGAGTGAGCGCTTGCAGGAAGATCGAGATAGGGGAGAGGAGATCCGTCGCGGACAATTTCAGAACGCCAGACAGCACAAAGGGGAGCCGAAGCTCCCCTTTAATTTTGTCGTCGCGTGCTCTTTTTTATTATTGAGGGTCGGTCTGTTGTTGTTTTTGGCAACCGTGGCCCTTTACCGCTGTTTTTGGCGACCCCCATCCGGGGTCAAGAGCAAACGTATTTTTTTGAGCGCTGATCTGCTTTCTCGTCTAGCGATCCAACCGATTCGGGAGCTACCTGAAGGTAGTTTTATTGTTCTCTGCCCGGTTGCGGGTCATTCCGAGGAACACCCTGAAAAGCACACCTTCTCCAAAAAAATCTGTTAGCTGCGTCTCTGCCGTGTTGTTTTTGTTATGTCAGAGTCGGTACGTCTTATTTTTATTGGTTTGCTGCTTTTTATTCTTGTTATGCCATAGAGATAGCAGAAGCCGTGCCAACTTTTCAAAACCCTTGTAAATCAATGGTTTGAGATTTCTGAAGGATTTTTCCTTCAGTCAAAACCAGACAATTTGTTTCCGTGTTACTCGCTTGTGCCCACGTTTCGCGCTCGGCGGTAACACCATCCCCTCACTGTGCGCTACGGGCCTTGGCCACGCGCGAACCGCTCGGGCGACCCAGTACCGCGCTGATCTGCTGGCCGGCGGCAATCAAGGCGTCGAGGTCGATCCCGGTCTCGATGCCCAGGCCGTTGAGCAGGTACACCACGTCTTCGGTGGCGACGTTACCGCTGGCGCCCTTGGCGTACGGGCAGCCGCCGAGGCCGGCGATGGAGCTGTCGAACACCGCGATGCCTTCCAGCAGACTGGCGTAGATATTGGCCATGGCCTGGCCGTAGGTGTCGTGGAAGTGGCCGGCGAGTTTCTCTCGGGGCACCTGTTTCGAGACCACTTCGAACAGCCGGCGGGTGGCGCCCGCAGTGCCGGTGCCGATGGTGTCACCCAGCGACACTTCGTAGCAGCCCATCGCATACAGCTCGCGGGCGACCATGGCCACTTGTTCCGGGGCGACCTCGCCTTCATAAGGGCAACCCAGCACGCAGGAAACGTAACCGCGCACGGTAACGCCGTGCTGTTTCGCCGATTCCATGATCGGCGCGAACCGCGCCAGGCTTTCGCTGATCGAGCAATTGATGTTGCGCTGCGAGAACGCTTCCGACGCAGCAGCAAACACCGCGACTTCCTTGACCCCCGCCGCCAACGCATCTTCAAAGCCGCGCAGATTCGGCGCCAGTGCGCCGTAGGTCACGCCGGGCTTGCGCTGGATCTGCGCGAACACCTCGGCGGAGCCGGCCATCTGCGGCACCCACTTGGGTGAAACGAAACTGCCGACTTCTATATAGCCGAGGCCAGCGGCGCTCAGCGCGTCGACCAGTTGCACCTTGTCGGCAACGCTGATGGGCTGGGCTTCGTTCTGCAGGCCGTCACGGGGGCCGACTTCGATCAGGCGTACTTGGGAGGGGAGGGACATGGCGTTGACCTGCTCTTTTGAATTCCTGCGGAGACCTTGTGGGAGCGGGCTTGCTCGCGAAAGCGGAGTGTCAGCTGACAAATATGTTTCTGAAACACCGCTTTCGCGAGCAAGCCCGCTCCCACATTGGGATTTATTTGGATTACTGAACTGATTGCTGACTCTTGAGCGTCTGCTCCAGCGCCTGCACGCAGCGTTCTTCGGCGGTGTCGAGTTCCAGCTTCATCTGTTCGATGTCCAGCAGTTGCTGTTCAAGCTGTTCCCGGCGCTCGCTGATTTTCGCCAGCATGCTGTTGAGTTGTTTGGTGTTACCGCTGGAGGGGTCGTAGAGCTCGATCAGCTCGCGGCACTCGGCCAGGGAAAAACCGATGCGCTTGCCCCGCAGGATCAGCTTCAGGCTGACCTTGTCGCGTGGCGAATAGATGCGTTCCTGGCCTCGGCGCTCGGGGCTGAGCAGGCCTTGTTCTTCATAGAAGCGGATCGCCCGGGTGGTGATGTCCAGCTCGCGGGCGAGGTCGGAAATGCTGTAGGTCTGGCTGCTCATGAAAGCGCTCGAAATAAGGTCTTGGCGCTAAGCTAATGGCAGGTTGACGTTTACGTCAAGTAGCGGGCGCCTGCAGCTTGTCGAGCTTCTTCTCGTGCGCCGTCACTTGCTGGCACAGCTCGATCATCTGCTCGCGCATCCAGCGGTTGGCCGGGTCCTGGTCGGTGCTTTCGTGCCAGTACAAATGGGTTTCCACCGGCGGCACATCGTTGACCGGCAGATTGAACGCATGCAGGTCATGGCGACGGGCGAAACGTTCCGGCACAGTCATCACCATATCGGTCTGCTGCAACACCTGGGACGCCATCAGATAGTGCTGCGAGCGCAGGGCGATCTTGCGCTGGATGCCCATTTTACCCAGCGCCAGATCGACATGGCCCAAGCCACTGCGACGGCTGGAAATATGAATGTGGGTCAGCGACAGGTAATCGTCGAGGGTGAATTTTTCCTTGGTCGCCAGTGGATGACCCTTGCGCATCGCGCAGACGTAACGGTCTTCCATCAGCTTGACGTGGCGCACCTGCGGGTCGGTGTTGAGCGGTGCATCCACGGCGAAATCGAGGCGCCCGGCGGCCAGTTCCTTGGTGGTTTCTCGGCGTTTGGACAGGAAGCTTTCGATGATCACCGTCGGCGCCAGGCGACGCAGACGCTGGAACAGTGGCGGCAGAATCACTGCTTCGGTCAGGTCGGTCATGCTGATGCGGTAGGTCTTGACCGCTTGCGAAGGGTTGAAGATGCGGCTTTCCTGAACCGACACCCGCAGCAGCGACAGCGCGTTGCGCACCGGGCCGATGATGTTCTGCGCCATGGGCGTCGGCACCATACCCTGAGCCGTACGTACGAAGAGCGGGTCGTTGAAGGTCTCGCGCAACCGCGCCAGGGCGTTGGACACCGCCGGCTGGGTGATGCCGACAATCTGCCCGGCGCGGGTCAGGTTGGCTTCGGTGTAGATCGCGTCGAAGACGATGAAAAGGTTGAGGTCGACCTTGCTCAGATTCATTACGCGGCTCTCTTTTTATAGGTGGATGGCGCGGGTCAGGGCGGCCAGGAAAATCAACCAATCATATATCGGTGATGAATGTTTATACACGCCGAGAATAGGCTAGGTAAATTATCAGCGCTGTTCTAGCATCGATTGCATGACCTAAACAACCTCTGCCACAGAAGGTAATTGCTCATGGATTTCGCTTATTCGCCCAAGGTTCAGGAACTGCGTGAGCGCGTGACCGCGTTCATGGACACTTACGTTTACCCGGCCGAAGCCGTGTTCGAACGGCAGGTTGCCGAGGGCGACCGCTGGCAGCCGACCGCAATCATGGAAGAGCTCAAGGCCAAGGCCAAGGCAGAAGGGTTGTGGAATTTGTTTCTGCCTGAGTCGGAACTCGGCGCCGGCCTGACCAACCTCGAGTACGCGCCGCTGGCGGAAATCATGGGCCGTTCGCTGCTGGGCCCCGAGCCGTTCAACTGCTCGGCGCCGGACACCGGCAACATGGAAGTGCTGGTGCGTTATGCCAACGAAGAACAGAAACAGCGCTGGCTTGAGCCGCTGCTGCGCGGCGAGATCCGCTCGGCATTCGCCATGACCGAGCCGGACGTTGCTTCCTCCGACGCCACCAACATGGCCGCCCGCGCCGTGCGCGATGGCGACGAGTGGGTCATCAACGGCAAGAAATGGTGGACCTCCGGCGCATGCGATCCGCGCTGCAAGATCCTGATCTTCATGGGCCTGAGCAACCCCGACGCCCCGCGCCACGCCCAGCACTCGATGATCCTGGTGCCTGTCGATACCCCCGGCGTGAAGATCGTCCGCCCGCTGCCGGTGTTCGGTTACGACGACGCGCCTCACGGCCACGCCGAAGTGCTGTTCGACAACGTGCGAGTGCCGTACGAAAACGTCCTGCTCGGTGAAGGACGCGGCTTCGAAATTGCTCAAGGTCGCCTTGGCCCAGGCCGGATTCACCACTGCATGCGTTCGATCGGCATGGCCGAGCGGGCACTGGAACTGATGTGCAAACGCTCGGTGAGCCGCACCGCGTTCGGCAAACCGCTGGCACGTCTGGGCGGTAACGTCGACAAGATCGCCGACTCGCGCATGGAAATCGACATGGCGCGTCTGCTGACCCTGAAAGCGGCGTACATGATGGACACCGTGGGCAACAAGGTCGCCAAGAGCGAGATCGCGCAGATCAAGGTCGTCGCGCCAAACGTCGCGTTGCGGGTGATCGACCGGGCGATCCAGATTCATGGCGGGGCAGGGGTGTCGAACGATTTCCCGCTGGCCTACATGTACGCCATGCAACGCACCCTGCGCCTGGCCGACGGCCCGGACGAAGTGCACCGCGCGGCGATCGGCAAGTTCGAGATCGGCAAGTATGTGCCGAAGGAAATGCTGCGTAGCGAGCGCTGATTCAGCACCTGTTCGGTCCCACGCAAAACGTGGGATCGGACAGCGTCAGCTCAGTAAACCCAAACCTCAACCCGCCGATTCTTGATCCGCCCTTCATCCCCGCTGTTGGTCGCCACCGGCATCAGTGCGCCAAACCCGCGCACCTCGCGCAACACCACGCCGCTCTTCACCAGTTCCCGGCGTACCGCCATCGCCCGCAGCTTCGACAGCAGATCCGCCCGGGCCGGGTCGTCCTTGGCGTCGCCGAATCCCACGAGTGTTACCGCGCGGTCGGTCTTGTCGTGGTGCTTTATATAGTCGAACACCCGGGCCAGATCCTGGCGGGCCTTGTTGTCGAGGCTGGCACTGCCTTCTTCGAACCGGAAATTCACGGTCAGACGCTGGGCATGCCGGCTGAGGGATTGATAACCCTCGGGCATCAGCGCATTCGGCGTGACCGAGATGGCGTGCACGCTCTGGGCGATAAATCCGTTGGCCGCAACAATCGCTTGGCCCTGGCGGCTTTGCGCAAAGTCCACCAAGGCTGCGGCCCATGGATTTTGATTATCGGGTGGCAAATAGAAGAACAGCCGACGGGACAGTGGATAGTCTTCGGTGGCGATCAAACTCGCCAGCGGAAGCATCGCCAGGGATTGCCCGTCGACAATCGCCACGGCTTTGGCCTGGCGCACATAGGGCAGGCCGATGAAACCAATGCCCTGCGGATCGGCGCTGACTGCATCGGACAATTGCTCGCTGGACTCGAAACGTTTCGCCGAACTGTTAAGAGTTTTCCCACGACGACTGAGGACAAGTTCCTTGAACGTGTCGTAGGTCCCGGACTGATCATCCCGCGCATACAGATGAATCGTCCCACCCTTGCCGCCGAGTTCTTCCCACGTCTTGGCCTCGCCGCTGAAGATCCGCGCCAGTTGTTCGGTGTTCAGTTGATTCAGCGGATTGTCGGGGTGAAGGATGATCGCCAGGCCATCGATGGCGATGACCTGCTCGGCGCCTGGACTTTTCAGATCGCCAAGCGAAACAAGGCTGGCGAGCTCGCTGTCCTTGATCGGACGGGAAGAGGCAGCGAGATCGGCACTGTTGTTTTTGAGCGCGGTGAAACCGGTGCTGGAACCATGGGCGGCGATTTCCACCACGACCCGTTTACCTTGAGCCGTGAGACCTACGACCCGTTGCTCGTTAGCGGTGTCCGGCGTTTCGCTATGGACTTTCAAAAGTCCCTGCTCTTTGAGCAGGCCTTCCACCAGCGCCGGGCCGAGGGCTGCGCCGATGGTGTTGGAACCCTGGATGCGCAGGACCGGGCCGTTCTCGGGAATGGGCAATGCCGCGGCCGAAACCTGCAGCCAGGCACTCAGGAGAAAGACGAACAGAACGCGCAGGGTCATGCCGGCACCGAATGCAGCCAAGGGGATTGCCGGGGAGATTAAGTCAGGGACGTTTCTGAAAGATGACAGTGCTCAGGCTGTGGGAGCGAACTCCCACAGCGATGTGCGGCGATTTTGCTATCAGCTCAATTCCAGCCAGATCGGCGCATGATCCGAAGGCTTTTCCATCCCGCGCAGTTCATAGTCGACACCGGCGGCTTTCACCCGTGGCAGCAAGCCGTGGGACGCCAGGATCACGTCGATCCGCAGACCGCGCTTCGGCTCGTCTTCAAAGCCACGGCTGCGGTAGTCGAACCAGCTGAAGGTGTCAGTAACATCCGGGTTCAGGTGACGGAAGCTGTCGGTCAGGCCCCAGTTTTTCAGGCGGGCCATCCACTCGCGTTCCTCCGGCAAGAAGCTGCATTTGCCGGTTTTCAGCCAGCGCTTCATGTTGTCCGGGCCGATGCCGATGTCGCAGTCTTCCGGGGAAATGTTCACGTCGCCCATCACCACCAGCGGCTGTTCGTTGTTGAACTGGCTTTCCAGCAGCGCTTGCAGATCGCTGTAGAAGCGCTGCTTGGCCGGGAACTTGGTTGGGTGGTCACGGCTTTCGCCCTGTGGGAAATAGCCGTTCATGATCGTCACCGGCACGCCGTTGGCGTCGGCGAAAGTGCCCCAGATAAAGCGCCGCTGCGCGTCTTCTTCATCGGTGGCGAAGCCTTTGTGCACGGCAATCGGCTCCTGGCGCGAGAGCAGGGCAACGCCGTAATGGCCTTTCTGGCCGTGGAAATACACGTGATAACCCAGGGCCCGCACTTCTTCCAGCGGGAACTGGTCGTCGTGGACCTTGGTTTCCTGCAGGCCGATGACGTCCGGCTGATGCTTTTCGATCAGCGCCGCCAGCTGATGCGGGCGGGCCCGCAGTCCGTTGATGTTGAAGGAAACGATCTTCATGGTCGGCAGTCCTGGCAAAAGGGCGATGCTAGCTGACATGTAGGATCTGGGCCAGCGTGGCGGTAGTCCATATGCGCTGCTAATGTCTTTCGGGTGTGGGAACGATCCCTTCAGCCCAAGGCTCGTATAACAAGAACGGGGCCTGTTGAGTCCCGTCCAGGGAGAATCACCGTCATGCCTGAAACCTCGACCGCCATCGCCGACATCCACATGCTCGACCGCGGCTATTCCCGTGAAGCGCGATCCTTGCTGTATCAGGCTTACCGTCATGAGCCGACCTTCGCTTATCTGTTCGAGGCCGAACGTCCGGGTTACGAACAACGGGTGCGTGCCACGGTGCGGGAGCTGGTCAAACAGCATTTCCTTCAGGATCTGCCGGCCATCGGTCTGTTGGTCAATGATCGGTTGATCGGCATCGCCCTGATCGCGCCGCCGCAACGGCGTCTGGGCGTTACCGAGAGTTGGGCCTGGCGTTTGCGCATGGTGCTGAGCACCGGTTTCCGCTGCACCCGGCGTTATCTGGAGTATCACGCCGCCGTTGAAGCCTGCGTGCCGACCGACTCGGTGCACATGCTGCCGTTGCTGGGCGTGCATCCACAATTTCAGGGCAAACACTTCGGTGAGCAGCTGCTGCAAGCGGTGCATAACTGGTGTGCGGTGGATGAAAGCTCCCAGGGCGTGATCCTCGATACCGGCAACCCGCGTTACCTGGAATTTTACAAACGTCAGGGTTATGAGGAGATCGGCGAAGTCGCCGTCGGCCCGGTACGTGAGCACGTGTTTTTCCACGCCAATCCACAGGTGTTACAAACTGCAACGGCATAACCATCGAACTTTTTCAGAAAAGTCTGGTTCTATCACGCTCCCAAGCACGTGATAGCATCCGCCCCTATGAAGTTTCCAGGAAGATTTACCAGTGGCGTGCTCATGCTGTTAACCAGCTGCGCGGCGCTGGCGCAAAGTGAATTGGATGTGCGGGTCAAACCGTCCAACGATGAACTCAAGGCCAATATAGAAGGCTATATCGGCAGCCTCGGCGATCGGGACGAAGAAGCCTTGCAGCGCTTCAGTCGCGGTGCCGAAGAGCAGGCGCGCAAGGCCGCCCAGGCTTTGGGCTACTACCAGCCGCAGATCGACAGCGAAGTGAAGGGCGGTGAAAAGCCGCGTCTGGTGCTGAAAATCGATCCTGGCGAGCCGATTCGCCTGCGCAATGTCACCGTGCGGGTTGACGGACCCGCTGCCGCCCTCAAATCCTTTCGTGTACCGAAAAGCGACGTGCTCAAGCCTGGCGCGGTGCTCAACCATGGCCGCTACGAAGACGCCAAGCGCCTGATCCAGAATCAGGCCTCACGCTTCGGTTTCTTCAGTGGCCATTTCACCAGTCAGAAACTGATGGTCGATCCCCGCGCCGGGGTGGCCGATGTCGAATTGATTTATGAGAGTGGCCCGCGTTATGCGCTGGGCAAGGTCAGTTTCGAAGGCGACACGCCGTTCGACGAAGACCTGCTGCAACGCATGGTGCCGTTCAAGCCGGGCGAGCCTTACGACTCCGAGCTGATTGCCGAACTCAATCGCGACCTGCAATCGAGCGGTTACTTCGAAGGCGTGCGGGTCGACGCGGCGCCGACCGCCGCCAAGGACGACGTGATCCCCGTTGCGGTCAAACTCGACACGCGCAAGCCGCGCACCATGGGCCTGGGCCTCGGTTATTCCACCGACGTCGGCCCGCGAATCAAGGCCAACTGGACTCGCCATTGGGTCAACCCGCAAGGCGACAGTTACGGCTGGGAAGCCGAACTCTCGGCGCCACGGCAGAACGTCGGCCTGTTCTATGACATTCCGCTGGATCCGCCGCTGACCGACAAACTGCGTTGGGCCGGCGGTTATCAGTACGAAGACATCGACGGCTCCGACACCCTGAGCAAACTGCTGACCTTCGGCCCGGAATGGCACAGCAAGTTGCCCAGCGGCTGGCAACGGGTGATCTCGCTGAAATGGCAGCGCGAGGAATACCAGCTCGGAGACGATTCGGGTCTGAGTACCTTGCTGATGCCCGGCATCAGTTACTCCTACCTGAAAAGTGACAATCGCATCGACCCGCACAACGGCTATCGCCTGACCTTCGAAAGCAAGGTGGCGAAAGAAGGCCTCGGCTCGGACAACAACTTGTTGTACGGCACGGCGCTGATCAAAGGCCTGACCACGGTGTTCGATAACCACCGATTCCTCGGACGTGTCCAGGTCGGTGGCAGTGCCACCAACGGTTACAGCTCGGTGCCGCCGTCGCTGCGGTTCTTCGCCGGTGGCGACCAGAGTGTGCGCGGTTACGACTATCAGAGCCTGTCCCCGGAAAACTCCAAAGGCGACCGCATCGGCGGGCGCTACATGGTGGCCGGCAGCGTCGAGTACCAATACTCGATCGCCGAAAAATGGCGGGTCGCGACCTTCGTCGACCAGGGCAACTCCTTCAACAAACTCGAACTGCCGAACCTCAAGACCGGGGTCGGTATCGGTGTGCGCTGGGTTTCGCCGGTGGGGCCGATCCGCCTCGACCTGGCCCATGCGCTGGACGACGATGGCGGCATCCGGCTGCACTTTTCCATGGGGCCTGAGCTGTGAAGCGTGGTTTGAAAATTTCGGCGCTGGCGCTGTTGTCGCTGGTGCTGTTGATTGTATTGAGCATTGCCGCTGTGCTCGGCACCCAGGCTGGCAGCCGTTGGGTGCTAGGGATGGTTCCGGGTTTGAGTGTCGATAACTTCCAGGGTCGTCTCGGTGGGCAGTGGAGCGCCGATCATCTGTTGTGGCAGCAGGACAGCAGTCGCGTCGAACTCAACAAGCCGATCTTCGAATGGTCGCCGCTGTGCCTGACACGCATGACGCTGTGCATCGAACAGCTCAAGGCCGATCAGGTCATTCTGCAATTCCCGCCCGGCGAAGAAACCACCGACAGCGGCCCGATCAAACTGCCGGACCTGCAATTGCCGGTGGCCATCGAACTGGGTGACGTGCAAGTCGGCAGCCTGCTGTTCAACGGAAGCGAACAGCTTAAAGGCCTGCAACTGGCGGCGCACTGGACTGCCAAGGGCATGCAGATCGACAGCGTGAAACTGCAACGCGACGATCTGAGCCTGAACCTCTCCGGCCTGTTGCAGCCCACCGGTAACTGGCCGTTGAACATTACCGGTGATCTGACCCTGCCGTCACCGGGCGCCGGCCCGTGGACGCTGGCGCTCAAAGTCGACGGTGATCTGCTCAAGACCCTGAACCTGCACGCCGACAGCCGGGGCTACCTCGACGGCCAGTTGAGCGGCGAGTTGCAACCGCTTGCGGAAAACCTGCCGGCCAAGGTGCGCATCACTTCGGAGGCGTTCAAGCCGAGCGCCGATCTGCCGGACACTTTGCAACTCAATCAACTGGTATTGACCGGCGAAGGCGACCTGAAAAATGGTTACCAATTGCTCGGCAATGCGACGTTGCCTGCGGATAAAGGCCCGGTGGCGCTGTTGCTCAAGGGCAAGGTCGATGCCAAGGGCGCACAGATCGCCGGCCTCGACCTGACCGCCAATGACAAACAAAGCCTCAAACTCACCGGTAATGTCGACTGGAGCAAAGGCCTCAGCGCCCAGGCCAACATCAACTGGCAGGATTTCCCGTGGCATCGGCTCTATTCCGAGATCGACGAACCGCAAGTCGCCTTGCGCACGTTCAACGGCGAAGTCTCCTACACCGACGGCCAATACCTCGGCAATTTCGCCGCCGCGCTGGATGGCCCTGCGGGGGCGTTCAGTCTGAGCAGCCCGTTCAGCGGCAATCTCAAACAGATCTTCCTGCCGCAATTCAAGCTCGAAGCGGGACAGGGCAAGGCCGAAGGGCACGTGAACGTGCAGTTTGCCGACGGCATTGCCTGGGATACGGCGCTGGAGTTGTCTGCACTCAACCCGGCCTACTGGATGGCGGAGCTGCCGGGCACACTGGCCGGGCCGCTGAAAAGCACGGGCGAGATGAAGAATGAACGCCTGAGCCTCAACGCCGACCTCGATCTCAAAGGCAAACTGCGCGGGCAACCGGCGGTGCTGCAGGCCAAGGCTGACGGCGCCGGTGAACAGTGGAATCTGAATGCCCTGCAAATCCGCCTCGGCGACAACAGCATCAACGGCAAGGGCAGCCTGCAACAGAAGCTCGCCGGGCAGATCGATATCAAGCTGCCGCGTCTGGCCCAGCTCTGGCCGCAGTTGCGCGGACAGGTCAACGGTCGGGTCGATGTCGCCGGCACCCTGAAAGCCCCGCAAGGCAAGCTCGACCTGCAAGGCTCGCAGCTGGTGTTCCAGGACAATCGCCTGCAAAGCCTCAACCTCGACGCCACCCTCGACAGCGCGCAGCGGGCGAAAATCGATCTGAAGGGCAGCGGCATCCAGGCGGGCGACACGAACCTGGGTGTGCTGACTGTCAGCGCTCAGGGCGATATCAAAAATCAGAAACTCAATCTCGACCTGCTCGGTCCGAAGCTGAAACTCGCACTGGGGCTGGACGGCAATCTGGACAAAGGCAACTGGCGCGGGCGTCTGGCCAGCGGCGACATTCAGGCCGGCGGTCAGGACTGGAAACTGCAAAACCCGGCCAAGCTTGAACGTCTGGCCGACGGCAAGATCAACTTCGGCGCCCATTGCTGGATGTCCGGCAATGCCAGCCTGTGCGGCGAAGATCAGCGCTTGATGCCGGAGCCGAAGCTGCGTTACCACCTCAAGCAATTCCCGATCGAAAGCCTGGCGCAGTGGCTGCCCAAGGATTTCGCCTGGCAGGGCAAGCTCAATGCCGACCTGCAGTTGGACCTGCCGGCCAGCGGTCCGAACGGCCAGATCAGCGTCGATGCCAGCGGCGGCACCTTGCGCATGAAGGAAAAGGACCAGTGGCTGGACTTCCCGTACCAGACCCTCAAGCTCACCAGCAAACTCACGCCGAAGCGCATCGACACTGATCTCAATTTCGTCGGTGGCAAACTCGGTGAACTGATGGTGCAGGCGCAGCTCAATCCGCTGCCGAAGAACAAACCGCTGAACGGCTCGTTCCGTCTCAGCGGGCTGGATCTGTCGGTGGCCCGGCCGTTTGTGCCGATGGTCGAGAAACTCACCGGACGCCTGAATGGCAGCGGCACGATTTCCGGCGGGCTGCTCGCGCCGCTGGTCAACGGCACCGTGCAACTCAGTGACGGCGAAGTGTCTGGCCCGGAACTGCCGTTGCAGTTGCAGGATCTGCGACTGCAAGCGGTGATCGCCGGCGAATCGGTGCGCCTGGACGGCGGCTGGAAAAGCGGCAAGACCGGGCAGGGCAGCCTCAGCGGCAACGTCGCCTGGGGTCAGGCGCTGATGGTGGATCTGGCGCTCAAGGGTACGCAACTGCCGGTCACCGTCGAACCCTACGCCAAGCTTGAAGTGGCGCCGGACCTGAAGATTTCCATGGCCGGCGACGAGCTGGCGATTGCCGGCAAGGTGCTGGTGCCCCGAGGCGAAATCACCGTGCGCGAGTTGCCGCCATCCACGGTGAAAGTCTCCGATGACACGATCATCGTCGGCGCGCAAACGGAGGAGGGCAAACCACCGATGGCCATGAAGATGGACATCGACGTGGTGGTCGGCGAGGACAAACTGAGTTTCGCTGGATTCGGCCTGACCGCCAATTTGCAAGGCCATGTGCACATCGGCGACAACATGGACACCCGTGGCGAGCTGTGGCTCAACGACGGTCGTTACCGCGCCTACGGCCAGCGCCTGACGGTGCGCCGGGCGCGCCTGTTGTTTGCCGGGCCGATCGATCAGCCGTATCTGGATATCGAAGCGATCCGCCAGACCGACGACGTGATTGCCGGCATCCGCCTGAGCGGCAGCGCCGAGCAACCGACCACGCAGATCTTCTCCGAGCCCGCGATGAGCCAGGAGCAGGCGTTGTCCTATCTGGTGCTGGGGCGTCCACTGAGCAGCAACGGCGAAGACAACAACATGCTCGCGCAAGCGGCGCTGGGTCTGGGCCTGATGGGCAGTTCCGGGGTGACCAGCAACCTGGCCAAAGATCTGGGCATCCAGGATTTCCAGCTCGACACCCAGGGCAGCGGCAACACCACCAGCGTGGTGGCCAGCGGCAATATCTCCGAGAAGCTCAGCCTGCGTTACGGCGTCGGCGTGTTCGAACCGGCCAACACCATTGCCTTGCGCTACAAGCTGAGCAAAAAGGTCTACCTCGAAGCCGCCAGCGGCGTGGCCAGTTCGCTGGACATTTTCTACAAGCGGGACTTCTAGGCCTCGCTCCCACAGAGCCGGATCGTGTCACCACGATCCGGCTTTTTTTCGGATGTATTAGACTGACCTCAGCTTGAAGGCTGCAAAGTGCGGCTGCCCGAAACGCCCCGGGGGCGCCTATGGTCCGTTTGAGTATGGTCTTGCTCGGCAACGACTTTGTCCGCAAGCGCTGGTCTGCACTGGCGCTGACCGGCGTTGTCTGGGGCGCGGCCGGTGTGGCCATCTTCATCGATGCGCTGGACGGCGTTCTGTATTTCCCGCTGCATGTGTTCGGTTATTTGTTGTTGCTCGAAGCCCTGATCATTCTGCTGGTGCCGGCTCCGCAATCCGGCACTGCTGCGGCGTTGCGCAGGGCGCGGGGGCTGGCTTTTCTGCTGTTGGGGCTGCTGATTGTCGACCGGCAACATGCTGCCGGCCTGATTCTCGCGGTGCTGTTCGGTGCGGCTTTTCTGCTCGACGGCGGGTTTCGCCTGGCGGCTGCCGTGGTGGTGCGCTTCGTCGGTTGGCAAATGTCACTGCTGGCAGGGCTGTTCGAGATCGGCTTCGCGCTGTTCATCCTTGAACCGTACCCGACGCTTTACAAGGGGACGGTGCCGTTCTGCATTGGCATGAGCATTTTTCTCTCGGGCTGCGCCTTGTTGCAGCAGGCCTTGCGGTTCAGGAACGGGCATTCGCCGGTGACGACTTCCCCGGTGTACGCCCCGGCAAACGGTGACGCGCTGGTGATCCATGTCTGGACGCCCAGCGGTACGGTTGACGACACCCTGGTGCGCAATCGGTTGCTCAACCGATATATCGCGGCGGTCGATATCAACGGCGTCATTTCCGCCGGCCACGCGGCACTGGAATGTGGGCCGGACCTCTATATCAGCCATTACCCGCTGGACGACATTGATCGTTCGGCGGGGGATTTTGTGCGGTTGCTGCGGGCCACGCCGAACAACGATGTTCCCGGCAGGTTTCTGCAGGACTATGCGAGCGAAGTCGCCGACTGGTGCCCGTCGTCGGTGCAGGTCAGTTTCGTGCATTACGACGCAGCGCGGCTTCGGGCGTTTTGGGCGGATTATCGGCAGAACACCACCTACAACCTCACCAGCCGCAATTGCTCGAGTGCCGTTGCACACAGCCTTGAGGCTGCCCTTGAAGGCGCGATGAACCGCGGCCATTCGAGCATGCTGGATTTTGCCCGGGTCATCATCAGCCCGGAATTCTGGGTCGCGGCCCAGGTGCGCAAACGCGCCGAAGCCATGGCCTGGACGCCGGGGTTGCTGCTTGATTACGTGTGGGCGCTGCATGCTGCCATCGAGCCGACGCCGCCAGGCTGGCACAGCATTTATGCGGTAGCCAAACGCGCCTGTGGTTATGCGGCAACGGCTTTGCGTGGGCGGGAAGTCCATCCACTTCACCCGCCACCGATGAATCATCCCTCCGACAAATCCTGACTGGCTCTACTCCGAGTCGCTGCCATCGCGAGCAGGCTCGCTCCCACATGCATGAGATCACTGTGGGAGCGAGCCTGCTCGCGATGGCGTCTGCACGGTCAACAGAAAAACCCAGTCCGCTGGTCAACTAATTACAAAGCAACCTAACTATTACGTTGACATTCGCTGCCTAGGCAGTAACATCTCGACATACATTCACTGCCTAGGCAGTTATTAGGTGCGCACATGAAGCATTTCACCCCGGACGAATTCAAGCATTGCCATCTCGGCCTGTTGCTCGGCCGTGCAGCCTTGCTCAAGGACAGGATCATCGACACCCATATGGAACCCCACGGCATCACCGCCGCGCAGTTCAAGGTGTTGATCATCATGGCCCAGTACGGCGTCGACACCCCGGCCGAGCTGTGCCGGCACCTGTCGCTGGACAGCGGTTCGATGACCCGCATGCTCGACCGTCTGGAGCAGAAAGACTTCCTGGTGCGCCAGCGCAGCGAAGGCGATCGCCGTCAGGTGCAGTTGAAGCTCACCGGCCAAGGTCAGGCGCTGGCCGATCGTCTGCCGCACATCGGTGCCGACGCCATGAACGAGTTGGCCGGCGGCATTACTCCGGACGAGTTGAAAACCCTGGAATACATCCTCAAGAAAATTTTGCTGGCGGCCGGTGACCCCATCACCATCCAGCGGTTAGGTGAACACAATGAGCGGTAAAACCTTGCGCAGCAGCCTGACACTGGTGCTGTCGGCGATGATCCTCGCCGGTTGCGCCAACTACAGTGGCCTCGATACCCATGGCAAAAACCTTGATGCGAAAGACCTCAAGGTCGGCCAATCCCTCAACGGCGTGACACTGTCCCCGGCCGCGTGGCCGAAGAGCGACTGGTGGACCAGCCTCGGCGATCCGCAGCTCGATGGTCTGATCCGCGAAGCCCTGCACGACAGCCCGGACATGCAGATCGCCGACGCCCGCGCCCATCAGGCCAGCGCCGCCGCGTATGCCGCCGATGCCGAGCGTTATCCGACCCTCGACGCCAGCGCCGGCATTACCCGTTCGCGTCTGGCCAAGGATCAGGACCCGCGAGGGCAGGGCGATGCCTACGCCACCGTGCGCAACATCAGTGCCGGTTTCAATTACAACTTCGACCTCTGGGGCGGTCAGCGTGACGCCTGGGAAGCCGCACTTGGTCAGGCTCGCGCGGCTGAGGTCGACCGTCAGGCTGCACAACTGACCCTCGCCGCCGACGTAGCCCGGGCCTACAGCGATCTGGGTCAGGCCCATATCGTTTATGACCTGGCCAACGAAGACCTCAAGCGCACCAAACAGATGCTCGACCTGAGCCAGCGTCGTTTGAGCTCGGGGATCGACAGCCAGTACCAGTTCCAACAGACCCAAAGTCTGGAAGCCAGCTCCGAAGCCAGCCTGATCGACGCCGAAAAGCGCCTGAACAGCGCGAAAATCGCCCTGGCCGTGTTGCTTGGCAAAGGCCCGGATCGCGGCAACGAAATCGCCCGGCCTAAAGTCCTGCAGGCCAGTGCCGTCGCTGTGCCCACGGTACTGCCGGCGGAATTGTTGGGCCGTCGCCCGGATCTGGTCGCCGCGCGCTGGCGCGTCGAGGCCGCGAGCAAGGACATCGACTCGGCCAAGACCCGTTTCTATCCCAACTTGAACCTGTCGGCCTCCGCTGGTGCCGAATCGTTATTGGGTGATGCGATGTTCGGTTCCGCCAGCCGCTTCTTCAACATCGCCCCGACCCTTTCGCTGCCGATCTTCGATGGTGGACGCCTGCGCGCCAACCTCGATGCTCGCGATGCCGATTACGACCTGGCCGTGGCGCAGTACAACAAAAGTCTGGTGAAAGCCCTGGGCGATGTCGGCGACACCATCAACCAGTTGCGTGACATCGGCCGGCAGATCGGCGCCCAGCAGCACGCGACCGAGATTGCCCAGGATTCTTACAACACCGTGGTCCAGCGTTACGGTTCCGGAATCGGCAACTACCTGGACGTGCTCAGCATCGAGCAGCAATTGCTGCAGGCCCAGCGTCAGCTGGCGACCCTGAATGCCGAGCAGATCGACCTGTCGATTCAACTGATGCAAGCGCTGGGAGGCGGCTTCCAGGGGCAGGCCCTGACTGCCAGCAACGCCAGCCCAGCCACCACGCACAACTAATTCAAGGTATTTGTCATGGCCACTGCCGAAAACACTCAAGCTCAAGACAACACCCCCGACACCGGCAATCCGCGCAAACGCAAAGTGATGCTGCTGGTGCTGGCCGTCGTGGTTGCCCTCGCCGGTGCCGGCGTCTGGGCGTATCACGAATTCATCGGTCGCTGGAACGAAAGCACCGACGACGCCTACGTCAACGGCAACGTCGTGGAAATCACCCCGCTGGTGACCGGCACCGTGGTCAGCATCGGCGCCGACGATGGCGATCTGGTCCACGAAGGTCAGGTACTGGTCAACTTCGACCCGAACGACGCCGAAGTCGGCCTGCAAAGTGCCCAGGCCAAACTGGCGCGCACCGTGCGTCAGGTTCGCGGCTTGTACAGCAACGTTGACGGCATGAAAGCCCAGGTCAACGCGCAACAGGCGAACGTGCAGAAAGCCCAGGACAACTACAACCGCCGGAAAAATCTCGCCGCCGGCGGCGCGATTTCCCAGGAAGAACTGTCCCACGCTCGCGATGACCTGACCTCGGCACAAAACGCCCTGGCCAACGCCCAGCAGCAACTGAAAACCACCAGCGCACTGGTGGATGACACCGTGGTTTCGTCGCACCCGGACGTGATGTCGGCCGCTGCCGACCTGCGTCAGGCCTACCTGACCAACGCTCGCAGCACCCTGATCGCACCGGTGACCGGTTACGTCGCCAAGCGCACCGTTCAACTCGGCCAGCGCGTGCAGCCGGGCACCGCGCTGATGGCGGTGATTCCGCTGGATCAGCTGTGGATCGACGCCAACTTCAAGGAAACCCAGCTGCGCGACATGCGCATCGGCCAACCGGTAGACATCGAATCCGACATCTACGGCAGCGACGTGAAATTCAGCGGCACCGTCGACAGCCTCGGCGCGGGTACCGGCAGCGCGTTCGCCCTGTTGCCGGCGCAGAACGCCACCGGTAACTGGATCAAGATCGTGCAGCGTGTACCGGTGCGGATTCACATCAACGCCGAAGAGCTGGCCAAGCATCCGCTGCGCGTCGGTCTGTCGACCAATGTCGAGGTCAACCTGCACGACCAGAGCGGCCCGGTTCTGGCGCAGCAACCGCCGCAACAGGCCTCGTTCAGCACCAGCGTCTACGACCGTCAACTGGGCGAAGCCGACGCGATGATCGCGCAACTGATCCACGACAACAGCGCGGCGGTCAGCAAGACCGCGCAACGCTGACCTCTTTCCCCCTGTGGGAGCGGGCTTGCTCGCGAATGCTGCCTGACATTCAACATAGATGTTGTCAGACACACCGCTTTCGCGAGCAAGCCCGCTCCCACAAAGGGCGGCTGCGTCTGTAACAGATGCGGCGCCAACCCGGCTTCATAGGATTCGCGATGAGCAATAACGCCTCTTTTTCGCCGCCCAGCCTGTTGCTCAGCACCATCGGCCTGTCGCTGGCGACCTTCATGCAAGTGCTCGACACCACCATCGCCAACGTGGCGCTGCCGACCATCTCCGGTAACCTCGGTGTGAGTTCGGAGCAGGGCACCTGGGTCATCACCTCGTTCGCCGTGAGCAACGCCATCGCGCTGCCGCTCACCGGCTGGTTGAGCCGGCGTTTCGGCGAGGTGAAGCTGTTCCTCTGGGCCACCATGCTGTTCGTGCTGGCCTCGTTCCTCTGCGGTATTTCCACCTCGATGCCCGAGCTGATCGGTTTCCGGGTCCTGCAAGGGCTGGTGGCCGGGCCGTTGTATCCGATGACCCAGACGCTGCTGATCGCGGTCTATCCGCCCGCCAGGCGAGGGATGGCCCTCGCGTTACTGGCGATGGTCACGGTGGTGGCGCCGATTGCCGGCCCGATCCTCGGCGGCTGGATCACCGACAGTTACAGCTGGCCGTGGATTTTCTTTATCAACGTGCCGATTGGCGTGTTTGCGGTGATGGTGGTGCGTTCGCAACTGGCGAAACGTCCGGTGGTCACCAGTCGTCAGCCGATGGACTACGTCGGGTTGATTACGCTGATTATCGGCGTCGGTGCGTTGCAGGTGATCCTCGACAAGGGCAATGACCTGGACTGGTTCGAGTCGAACTTCATCATCATCGGCGCGGCGATTTCGGTGATTGCCCTGGCGGTGTTCGTGATCTGGGAAATGACCGACCAGCATCCGGTGGTCAATCTGCGCCTGTTCGCCCACCGCAACTTCCGCATCGGCACGCTGGTGCTGGTGTTGGGTTACGCCGGGTTCTTCGGCATCAACCTGATCCTGCCGCAATGGTTGCAGACCCAGATGGGTTACACCGCGACATGGGCCGGGCTGGCGGTGGCGCCGATCGGCATTCTGCCGGTGGTACTTTCACCGTTTGTCGGCAAGTACGCGCACAAGTTCGACCTGCGCCTGCTGGCCGGGCTGGCGTTCCTGGCGATCGGCCTGAGCTGCTTCATGCGTGCCGAGTTCACCAACGAGGTGGACTTCCAGCACATCGCGCTGGTGCAACTGTTCATGGGCATTGGCGTGGCGCTGTTCTTCATGCCGACCCTGAGCATCCTGATGTCGGACCTGCCGCCAAGCCAGATTGCCGATGGCGCTGGTCTTGCGACGTTCCTGCGGACACTGGGCGGCAGCTTTGCGGCATCGTTGACCACCTGGATCTGGATTCGCCGGGCGGATCAGCATCATGCGTACATGAGTGAAAGCATCAGCACCTATGAGCCGGCGACCCGTGAGGCGTTGAATCAGTTGGGCGGGGCGGGTAATCCGGCTTATGCGCAGCTGGATCATGTGCTGACCAGTCAGGCGTACATGCTTTCGACCGTGGATTACTTCACGCTGTTGGGGTGGGGGTTCATGGGGTTGATATTGATTGTTTGGCTGGCCAAGCCGCCGTTTGCTGCGAAGGCAGGCCCGGCTGCTTCCGGGCATTAAGATCAAGAGCTTTCCCTCACCCTAACCCTCTCCCGGAGGGAGAGGGGACTGACCGAGGTGGATGTGCGGGTTACACCGACCTGAGATGTCGAGTCGAACTCAGGGCTTGAAGGATCTAGCTTGCGAGCTCGAGTCGAACTCAGGTTTGAACAGCATGAAGATCGGCTCCCTTTCCCCCTCGCCCCTTGGGGGAGAGGGCGGGGGGTGAGGGGGTGGCGATCTTCAGCCGTGCGGCAAAGCCAGCGGCGGCGCGAAGTCAAACGGCGCCAAAGCAAACCCGTTCTCATCCACCTGCAACGCCCAGCCCTGACGATCCCAATCCCCCAGCACAATCCGTTTCGCCGCCTGATCGCCGATCTGCAACTTGTGGATGGCCGGGCGATGGGTATGCCCGTGAATCAGGGTTTTCACCCCGTATTCCTGCATGATCCGCGGGATTTCCTCCGGCGTGACATCGACGATGTCATTGGCCTTCATCCGCGTCTGCGCCCGGCTCTCACTGCGCAGCTTGCGCGCCAGTTTATGCCGGGTGCTCAACGGCAGATGCCGCAGGATGAACAGGGTGACCGGATTGCGCAGGTAGCGACGCAGTTTCATATAGGCTTCGTCGCGGGTGCAGAGGCTGTCGCCGTGCATCAGCAGCACCGGCTCGCCTGCGAGCTGCACGACACTCGGATCCTTCAACAGCGTGCAGCCGGCTACCTTGCAGAAAGCCTTGCCGAGCAGAAAGTCGCGATTGCCGTGCATCAGAAATATGGCCGTGCCGCTGTCGCTGAGTTCGCGCAGGGCCTGGCAGATGGAACGCTGGAAAGGGGTCATGGCATCGTCGCCGATCCACGCCTCGAAAAAGTCGCCCAGAATGTACAGCGCACTCGCCGAGCGGGCGCGTCCGGCGAGCAAATCCAGAAACGCCCGGGTGATGTCCGGGCGCTCCTCTTCCAGATGCAAGTCTGAAATCAGCAATATCACGCTTCGATGATCTCGGCTTTCTCGATGATCACGTCGTCGCTAGGTACGTCCTGGTGGCCAGCCTTGGAGCCGGTCGAGACTTTCTTGATGCTGTCGACCACTTCAGTACCGGCGGTCACTTTACCGAATACGGCGTAGCCCCAGCCTTGAACGTTCTTGCCGCTGTGGTTCAGGAAGCTGTTGTCGGCCACGTTGATGAAGAACTGCGCGGAAGCCGAATGCGGCTCCATGGTGCGGGCCATGGCGATGGTGTACTTGTCGTTGGAAAGACCGTTGTCGGCTTCGTTCTGGATGCTTGGACGCTTGTCTTTCTTTTCCTTCATGCCTGGCTCGAAACCGCCGCCCTGGATCATGAAGTTACCGATGACACGGTGGAAAACGGTGTTTTCGTAGTGACCGGCTTTGACGTACTCGATGAAGTTGGCCACGGTGATCGGGGCTTTTTCAGCGTTCAGTTCGATGACGATGTCACCGTGGTTGGTGGTCAGTTTGACTTGAGTCATGGTCAGTACTCTTTATAAGGAATTCGTGGTCTTGGAGCCTCACGCCCCGCAACCGGTTCAGCCTGCTTAGGCCAAGGTGCGCAGTTTAGCGTGACAGGCGCGAATTTCGAGGCTGTTTTTCAATTGCCGGCGATTAAATGCGCGCCTTTATAAGAGTGTGCTCTGTCAGGCCCTTGACAGCATCGGCTATGATAGCGGCTTTGTTTTGTCTGGCCCCCTTTGCGGCCGCGCACATGTAAGTCAAGGATCCTATGAGCAAGCCCACTGTCGACCCTACCTCGAATGCCAAGTCCGGCCCTGCCGTGCCGGTCAATTTCCTGCGGCCGATCATCCAGGCAGACCTGGACTCGGGCAAGCACACCCAGATCGTCACCCGTTTCCCGCCTGAGCCCAACGGCTACCTGCACATCGGTCACGCCAAGTCGATCTGCGTGAACTTCGGCCTGGCCCAGGAGTTCGGCGGCGTCACGCACCTGCGTTTCGACGACACCAACCCGGCCAAGGAAGACCAGGAATACATCGACGCGATCGAAAGCGACGTCAAATGGCTGGGCTTCGAATGGTCCGGCGAAGTGCGCTACGCCTCGCAATACTTCGACCAGTTGCACGACTGGGCCGTCGAGCTGATCAAGGCCGGCAAGGCCTACGTCGACGACCTGACGCCTGAACAGGCCAAGGAATACCGCGGCAGCCTGACCGAGCCGGGCAAGAACAGCCCGTTCCGCGACCGTTCGGTGGAAGAGAACCTGGACTGGTTCGCCCGCATGCGCGCCGGTGAGTTCCCGGACGGTGCCCGCGTGCTGCGCGCCAAGATCGACATGGCCTCGCCGAACATGAACCTGCGCGACCCGATCATGTACCGCATCCGCCACGCTCATCACCATCAGACCGGTGACAAGTGGTGCATCTACCCGAACTACGACTTCACCCACGGTCAGTCGGACGCCATCGAAGGCATCACCCACTCGATCTGCACCCTGGAGTTCGAGAGCCATCGTCCGCTGTACGAGTGGTTCCTCGACGCACTGCCGGTACCGGCGCACCCGCGTCAGTACGAATTCAGCCGTCTGAACCTGAACTACACCATCACCAGCAAGCGCAAGCTCAAGCAACTGGTCGATGAAAAACACGTCAACGGCTGGGACGATCCGCGCATGTCCACGCTGTCGGGCTTCCGCCGCCGTGGCTACACCCCGGCGTCGATCCGCAGCTTCTGCGACATGATCGGCACCAACCGTTCTGACGGCGTGGTCGACTTCGGCATGCTCGAGTTCAGCATCCGTCAGGACCTGGACGCCAACGCTCCGCGCGCCATGTGCGTGCTGCGTCCGTTGAAAGTCGTGATCACCAACTACCCGGAAGACCAGGTCGAAAACCTCGAACTGCCGCGTCATCCGCAGAAAGAAGAACTCGGCGTGCGCCAACTGCCGTTCGCCCGTGAAATCTACATCGACCGCGATGACTTCATGGAAGAACCGCCAAAAGGCTACAAGCGCCTGGAGCCGAACGGCGAAGTGCGTCTGCGCGGCAGCTACGTGATCCGTGCCGACGAAGCGATCAAGGACGCCGACGGCAACATCGTCGAGCTGCGTTGCTCCTACGATCCGGACACCCTGGGCAAGAACCCTGAAGGCCGCAAGGTCAAGGGCGTGATCCACTGGGTGCCGGCCGCTGCCAGCGTCGAGTGCGAAGTGCGTCTGTATGATCGCCTGTTCCGTTCTCCGAACCCGGAGAAGGCCGAAGACAGCGCGAGTTTCCTGGACAACATCAACCCTGACTCACTGCAAGTGCTGACCGGTTGTCGTGCTGAACCCTCGCTGGGCAATGCACAGCCGGAAGACCGTTTCCAGTTCGAGCGCGAAGGCTACTTCGTTGCGGATATCAAGGACTCGAAACCAGGTCAGCCGGTATTCAACCGTACCGTGACCCTGCGTGATTCGTGGGGCCAGTGATCAAGTCTTAAGGAACCATCGTGCTTTCGATCTACAACACGCTCACCAAGAGCAAAGAAGTCTTCAAGCCGCTGGATGGCAACAAGGTGCGCATGTACGTCTGCGGGATGACCGTGTACGACTACTGCCACCTGGGCCACGGCCGCAGCATGGTCGCGTTCGACCTGGTGACCCGCTGGTTGCGGTTCAGCGGTTATGACCTGACCTACGTGCGCAACATCACCGACATCGACGATAAGATCATCAACCGGGCCAACGAGAACGGCGAGTCGTTCGAAGCGTTGACCGAGCGCATGATCGCCGCGATGCACGAAGACGAAGCGCGTCTGAACATCAAGAAGCCGGACATGGAACCGCGCGCCACGGATCACATCCCTGGCATGCACGCGATGATCCAGACCCTGATCGACAAGGGTTTCGCCTACGCCCCGGGCAATGGCGACGTGTACTACCGCGTCGGCAAGTTCATGGGCTACGGCAAGCTCTCGCGCAAGAAGATCGAAGACCTGCGCATCGGTGCGCGGATCGAGGTCGACGAAGCCAAGGAAGATCCGCTGGACTTCGTGCTGTGGAAAGGCGTCAAGCCGGGCGAGCCGAGCTGGGAATCGCCGTGGGGCGCCGGGCGTCCGGGCTGGCACATCGAGTGCTCGGTGATGTCCACCTGCTGCCTGGGCGAGACCTTCGATATTCATGGCGGCGGCAGCGACCTGGAGTTCCCGCACCACGAAAACGAAATCGCCCAGAGCGAAGCGGCCACCGGCAAGACCTACGCCAACGCGTGGATGCATTGCGGCATGATCCGTATCAATGGCGAGAAGATGTCCAAGTCCTTGAACAACTTCTTCACCATTCGCGACGTGCTCGACAAGTACCACCCGGAAGTCGTGCGTTACCTGCTGGTGTCGAGCCACTACCGCAGCGCGATCAACTACTCGGAAGACAACCTCAAGGACGCCAAGGGCGCACTGGAGCGTTTCTACCACGCGTTGAAAGGTCTGCCGATCGTTGCTCCGGCTGGCGGCGAAGCGTTCGTCGAGCGTTTCACCACGGTGATGAACGACGACTTCGGCACGCCGGAAGCCTGTGCGGTGCTGTTCGAGATGGTGCGTGAGATCAACCGTCTGCGCGAGAGCGATCTCGATGCGGCGGCCGGTCTGGCGGCGCGCCTGAAAGAACTGGCCAGCGTGTTGGGTGTGTTGCAGCTCGAAGCCGATGACTTCCTGCAGGCCGGCGCCGAAGGGCGTGTCGATGCAGCTGAGGTCGAAGCGCTGATCGCTGCGCGTCTGGCGGCTCGTGCCGGCAAGGACTGGGCCGAATCCGACCGCATCCGCGACCAGCTCACCGCCATGGGCGTGGTGCTGGAAGACGGCAAGGGCGGCACGACCTGGCGTCTGGCTGACTGATCCGCTCGGCATGTTTGTTCCCACGCTCAGCCTGGGAACAAACGTAAGTGCTTTAAAAAACAAAACCCGCCAAGTGCGGGTTTTGTTTTTTGTGGCGGACCTTAACTCAAGAGCCCGGTGCTGACCGCGACGATCAGGAAAATCCCCAGCAATGCGCGGTAAATTACGAATGGCCAGGTGGAGAATTTCTCCAGAAACCGCATCAGGCCCCAGATCGCGAAAAACGCCGAGATGCTGGCAATCACCAGACCGAAAATCAGGTGCGCCCAGGCTTGCGCCGGCAGTTGCGCATGGAACAGCACCCACAACTCCTTCAACCCTGCCAGCGCGATGGCCGGCAGCCCGAGCAGGAAGGAGAAGCGTGCCGCTTCCTCACGTTTGAAGTTGAGGAACAGCGCCGCCGTCAGCGTCGAGCCGGAGCGCGAAACGCCGGGAATCAGCGCCCCGATCTGAGCAATGCCCACGATCAGCGCATCGCGCAGACGCATTTCGCCCACTGTGCGGCGATGGCGACAGGTGAGTTCGGCGATGGCCAGTAGCACCGCCATCACCACGCAGGAAATCCCGATCACCATCAAACCGCGCAACGGCGAGTTGCAGGCATTGAGCGTCGAGGACAGGGCGATGCCGGCAATACCGATGGGGATGGTCGCCAGCACGATGGCCACCGCGAGGATGAACCACTGATTGTTGAAATCCCGTTGTCGCACCGCCTCCAGGCTGCCGGTCGCGACCTGTCTCACATCGCGCCAGAAATAACTGACCACCGCCGCCAGTGCGGCCAGTTGCATCGCAGCGGAAAACGCCGAGCCGGGATCCGGCCAGCCGAGCAGGGCCGGAACGATGCGCATGTGGGCGGTGGAGGAAACGGGCAACAACTCGGTGATGCCTTGAATGACGCCGAGGATGCCGATTTGCAGGTAATCCAGCGAGGCGAAGCCGATATCAAGGCCGGTAGAACAGATGTTGGTCAAAGAACTTACCCTGTGAGGATCAGGAAGAGGGGGCGAAAACCTGAAACATTTCGTCACAGTCTAGCCGGTACGGTCAATGGGTGCAGTGAAGGGTTTTTTAGGGTGTTCGGGCTGACGCGTTCGCGAACGGCAGTCAGCCTTCAGCCTGGCGCAAGCGCTTATAAAGGGTATTGCGGCTCACCCCCAACCGTCGCGCCAGATGGGAAATATTGCCCCCGGCCGCCTGCAGTTCCCGATTCAACGCCTCACTGTCATTCAGATCGATCCCCAAAGGCTCTGGTGTTTCCAACGGCTCCATCTCCAGATCGACAAAAAAATCATCCGGCAGATGCTCAGGCCTTACCGGTTGCTCTTCGGCCATGGCCAGCGCGACCTGCATCACGCTGCTGACCTGACGCAGATTGCCGGGCCATGGGTGACGATCGAACAACTCCAGCACTTCGCTGCTCAATCCTGCCCATTGCGTCGGTTCGCGATGCTGTTCCCACAAACGTTTGAACAGCGCTTGCCTGTCACTGCGCTCGCGCAGCGGCGGCAACTCCAGGGTCAGGCCGCCGATGCGGTAGTACAGATCCTCGCGAAAGCGCCCCAGTTGCACCTGCTCGCGCAACGAGCGGTTGGTGGCGGAGATGATCCGCAGATCCACCGGGAACAACTCGCTGCTGCCCACCGGTTGCACGCAACGCTCCTGCAACACCCGCAGCAGGCGGGCCTGGGTCGGCAGCGGCATATCGCCGATTTCGTCGAGGAACAGCGTGCCTTTGTCGGCCTTGCGGATCAGGCCGATGCTGCCTTTCTGGTTGGCGCCGGTGAACGCGCCTTTCTCGTAGCCGAACAGCTCGGACTCCACCAGTTCGGCGGGGATCGCTGCGCAGTTCACGGCGATGAACGCCTGTTTGCTGCGAGAGCTGGCCTGATGCAGGGCTTTGACGAAGACTTCCTTGCCGACCCCGGTTTCTCCGTGAATCAACAGCGGAATGTCTTTTTCCAGCAGCCGCTCGGCCTGACGCACGGCTTTTTCCACGCGGCTGTCGCCGAAGTGCAGGGTGTTGAGGCTGATTGTCGTGGGTGGGACAGGTTTGGGTTCTGCGGCAAACACCCGTGCCTGAACCGGTGCCTGCTTGGGCCGTTTCAACAGGCACTGGAATCGATTGCGCCCCGACGTCTGCAAGGAAAACGGCAAACCGTCCGGCTGATTGAGCAATTCCAGCAACGACACCTTGAACAGGCTCTCGACACTCACCCGCGACAACCGCACGCCCAACAGATTGTCGGCCCGGCGGTTGGCCGACAGCACCTGACCGCTCTCATCGAAAATCAGCAAACCCGCCCATTGGCTGTCGAGGTTGTTCAACCCGGTGTTGAAGGTCAGTTGAAAATGCTGGCCGTGGAACAGGTTGAGGATCAGCCGGTTCTCCACGGTCTGGCTCATCATCTTGACCATGCCGAGGGTATGGGAGGGCGGCAGGTAGCTGTCGCTGGACACATCGAGCACGGCGATGACCTTGCGCTCGGCGTTGAAGATCGGCGCGGCGGAACCGGTCATGAAACGGTTGGCTTTGAGGAAATGCTCGTCGTGCTCGATGTGCACCGCCTGCTCGCAGGCTAGCGCCGTGCCGATGGCATTGGTGCCGCTGGCGTGTTCCATCCAGCTTGCCCCGGCCTGAAAGCCCCGCGCCAGATTTGGTTCGATAAAGCGCTGGGTGCCCCAGGATGTCAGCACCTGGCCCTGATTGTCGGCCAGCATGATCAGGCAATTGGAATTGCTCAGGATGTTCTCGTAGTACGGCAGCACTTCCTGATGGGTGGTCTGCACCAGCGAATGGTGACTGTCGAGCAGCTGCGCGATACCGGCGGCGGGCAACTGGTCGAACGCCGGTGCACTTTGATGCTTGAGACCGAAGGCGCGGCAACGGGACCAGGAGTCCTGGACGATGGCTTCGTGGGAAAGCGGCGGGGCAGGTGCGGACATGGCAGTCAGCCTCTGAAAGCAGCGTTTTTATTATTGTTATGAGGCCCGTCGGGACCTGAAAAGCATCGATAGAGTGTTGTTCACTATTGTTCATTGTCAATCGTTGAACTGTTCAAATGTGTTCAGCAATGAAGGTGTTTTGCCCGCGTTTTCGGTGATTTTCGCGGCGAATCAACGGCTTGGGATTTCTGGCACGAATGTCGCTCTGTTGCACACGTCGCTTGACTCCAATAATAAAAAGGCCGAGCCATGTCACTCACCCTGGAGCACGTCAGCCGTACCGTCGAGGGCCAGACCTGGATCGACGATGCGAGCCTGAAATTCGAACCCGGATCCTTCAACGTCCTGCTCGGGCGCACGCTGTCCGGCAAGACCAGTCTCATGCGCCTGATGGCCGGTCTGGACAAGCCCGACAGCGGCCGCATCCTGATGAACGGCGTCGACGTCACCCAGCGCCCGGTGCGTCTGCGCAACGTGTCGATGGTTTATCAGCAGTTCATCAACTACCCGACCATGACGGTGTTCGAAAACATCGCATCGCCGCTGCGTCAGGCCGGGATCTCCAACGAGCAGATCCAGAGCAAGGTGCAGGACACCGCGAAGATGCTGCGCATCGAGAAGTTTCTGAAGCGCTACCCACTCGAGCTGTCCGGTGGCCAGCAACAGCGCACCGCCATGGCCCGGGCGTTGGTGAAAGATGCGGAGCTGATCCTGTTCGATGAACCGCTGGTCAACCTCGACTACAAACTGCGCGAAGAGCTGCGCCAGGAAATGCGCGAGCTGTTCAAGGCGCGCCACACCATCGCCATCTACGCCACCACCGAACCCAACGAAGCGCTGGCACTGGGTGGCACCACCACCATTCTTCATGAAGGTCGGGTGATCCAGAGCGGTCCGTCGACCGAGGTCTATCACCAGCCGCAAACGGTGCTGGCGGCGGAATTGTTCTCCGAGCCACCGATCAACCTGATGCCGGGACGCATCGCCGGCAACGAAGTGAGTTTCGCCAACTTCGTGCACTTCCCGTTGAACGTCGACCTGCGCCCGGTGGGCGAGGGCGAGTTCCGTTTTGGCGTGCGTCCCAGCCATATCTCGCTGGTGCCGAGCAACGATGACGACCTCGAATTGGCCGTGACCGTCGAGGTGGCGGAGATCAGTGGTTCGGAAACCTTCCTACACGTGCGCAACGAGCATTTCCTGCTGGTGCTGCATCTGCCGGGTGTTCACGAATACGACGTCGATGCGCCGATCCGCATCTATATCCCGACCCATAAACTGTTTGTGTTCGATGCGCAGGGCCGTCTGGTGCAGGCGCCGGGCCGGCGTGTCGCGAGGGTTGCCTGATGGCCGAAATCCGTTTGCAGCACCTTGCCCACAGCTACAGCAAAACCCCGGGCGGACCGGAAGATTACGCGATCCGCGAAATGGACCACATCTGGCAGCAGGGCGGTGCCTATGCCTTGCTCGGGCCGTCGGGTTGCGGCAAGTCGACTTTGCTCAACATCATTTCCGGCCTGCTCAGCCCGTCTCAGGGTCATGTGTTGTTCGACGGCAAAGCGGTCAACGACCTGACCCCGGAGAAGCGAAACATCGCCCAGGTGTTCCAGTTCCCGGTGGTGTACGACACCATGACCGTGTTCGACAACCTGGCCTTCCCGTTGCGCAATCAGGGCCTGGCCGAGGCCAAAGTCCACAGCAAAGTGCAGGAAATCGCCGAAGTCCTCGACCTGCAAAACCTGCTGAGCAAAAAGGCGCGCAACCTCACCGCCGATGAAAAACAGAAAGTCTCCATGGGCCGTGGCCTGGTGCGCGACGACGTTTCGGCAATCCTCTTCGATGAGCCGCTGACGGTGATCGACCCGCATCTGAAGTGGAAACTGCGACGCAAGCTCAAGCAGATCCACGAGCAATTCAACATCACCATGGTCTACGTCACCCACGATCAGTTGGAGGCCTCGACCTTCGCCGACAAGATCGCGGTGATGTACGGCGGCCAGATCGTCCAGTTCGGCACCCCCCGGGAATTGTTCGAGCGCCCGAGCCACACCTTTGTCGGCTACTTCATCGGCAGCCCCGGAATGAACCTGATCGAGGTGCAGCCGCAACCGGGCGGGGTGGGTTTCAACTCGACCCATCTACCGCTTTCCGACGCCTTGCAGCGCCATATCGAACACGGCCAATGGAAAAATCTGAAAGTCGGCATCCGCCCCGAGTTCATTCATGTGTGGGACGAGCCGTTCGATGACGCGATGCAGGCGCGGGTCGTACACGTCGAAGACCTCGGCACCTACAAGATCATGACCCTGGATCTGGACGGCGCACCGCTGAAAGTGCGTCTGGCCGAAGACAAACCGGTGCCCCAGGGCACGGCGTACATCAGTTTTCCGGCGCAGTGGCTGATGGTCTATGCCGATGAATTCCTGCTCGAAGCCAGCGAAGAGGTGCAGCCATGAACAAGGTGCAGAACAACAAGGCCTGGTGGCTGGTGTTGCCGGTGTTCCTGCTGGTGGCCTTCAGTGCGGTGATTCCGATGATGACCGTGGTCAATTACTCGGTGCAGGACATTTTCGATCAGTCCAGCCGCTACTTCGTCGGCGCCGACTGGTACAAGCAGGTGCTGCTCGATCCACGTCTGCACGATTCGTTGCTGCGCCAGTTCATCTATTCGGCGTGCGTGCTGCTGATCGAAATTCCGCTGGGAATCGCCATTGCGCTGACCATGCCGACCAAGGGCCGCTGGTCATCGGTGGTGCTGATCGTGCTGGCCATTCCGCTGCTGATTCCATGGAACGTGGTCGGCACCATCTGGCAGATCTTCGGCCGCGCCGACATTGGCCTGATGGGATCGAGCCTTAATGCAATGGGCATCAGCTACAACTATGCGGCCAACACCATGGACGCCTGGGTCACGGTGCTGGTGATGGACGTGTGGCACTGGACTTCGCTGGTGGCGCTGCTGTGTTTCTCCGGGCTGCGGGCGATTCCCGATGTGTATTACCAGGCGGCGCGGATCGACCGGGCTTCGGCCTGGGCGGTGTTCCGCCACATTCAACTGCCCAAGCTGAAGAGCGTGCTGCTGATCGCGGTGATGCTGCGTTTCATGGACAGCTTCATGATCTACACCGAGCCCTTCGTGCTCACCGGCGGCGGGCCGGGCAATGCCACGACCTTCTTGAGTCAGACCCTGACCCAGATGGCCGTAGGCCAATTCGACCTGGGGCCGGCGGCAGCCTTTTCGCTGGTGTACTTCCTGATCATCCTGCTGGTGTCCTGGCTGTTCTATACCGCCATGACCCACAGCGATGCCAACCGCTGAGGCCCGGTCATGAGCAAAAGAAAGCTTGTTCCGCTGCTGCTCTACATCCTGTTCCTGCTGGTGCCGATCTACTGGCTGCTGAACATGTCGTTCAAGAGCAACACCGAAATCCTTGGCGGCCTGACGCTGTTTCCCCAGGATTTCACGTTGCACAACTACAAGGTGATCTTTACCGATCCAAGCTGGTACACCGGTTATCTCAACTCGCTGTATTACGTGAGCCTGAACACGGTGATTTCCCTGAGCGTGGCATTGCCGGCGGCTTACGCGTTTTCTCGTTACCGCTTTCTCGGTGACAAGCACCTGTTCTTCTGGCTGCTGACCAACCGCATGGCGCCGCCGGCCGTGTTTCTGCTGCCGTTCTTTCAGCTGTATTCGTCGATTGGGCTGTTCGACACCCACATTGCGGTGGCGCTGGCGCACTGTCTGTTCAACGTGCCGCTGGCGGTGTGGATTCTTGAAGGGTTCATGTCCGGCGTGCCCAAGGAAATCGATGAAACCGCCTACATCGACGGCTACAGCTTTCCCAAGTTCTTCGTGAAGATTTTCATCCCGCTGATCGGCTCCGGCATCGGTGTGACAGCGTTTTTCTGCTTCATGTTTTCCTGGGTCGAACTGCTGCTGGCGCGCACGCTGACGTCGGTGAACGCCAAGCCGATCGCGGCGGTGATGACGCGCACGGTGTCGGCGTCCGGTATCGACTGGGGCGTGCTGGCGGCGGCGGGGGTGCTGACCATCCTGCCGGGCATGCTGGTGATCTGGTTTGTTCGCAACCACGTGGCCAAGGGCTTTGCCCTGGGCCGGGTCTGAGGAACTGATGATGGAATGGATGAGCTGGACCGTCCCGACGGCGGCGTTTTTCATCGTGATTGGCTTGATCCTGGTGGGCATGACCACCTGGGAGCTGCGCTCGCCGAGCATCCTGCGGCGAGGGTTTCTGCCGATTGCCACCACCCGTGGCGATCGCTTGTTCATTGGTCTTCTCGGCAGCGCCTACCTGCACCTGCTGGTGATCGGCGTAACCGACTGGAGCATCTGGGTGGCGTCCGCGTTGTCCCTGGTGTGGCTGTTGGCTGTGATGCGTTGGGGCTAGTCGAATCGCTCGGCAATGTTGCTCCAGAACTTAAACAGGAGGTCTCTATGTTCGACAAAAACAATAAGCTGCGACATAGCATTTCATTGGCAGCCATGCTGGCACTCAGCGGTTTGAGCGCATCCGCCTGGGCCGATGCCTACGAGGACGCGGCAAAAAAATGGATCGGCAGCGAGTTCAAGCCGTCGACCCTGACACCCGAGCAGCAACTTGAAGAACTGAAGTGGTTCATCAAGGCCGCCGAGCCGTTTCGCGGGATGGACATCAAGGTCGTCTCGGAAACCCTGACCACCCACGAATATGAATCCAAGGTGCTGGCCAAGGCCTTCAGCGAAATCACCGGGATCAAGCTGACCCACGACCTGCTGCAGGAAGGCGACGTCGTGGAAAAAATGCAGACGGTGATGCAGTCGGACAAGAACATCTACGACGGCTGGGTCAACGACTCGGACCTGATCGGTACGCACTTTCGCTATGGCAAGACCGAGTCGATCACCGACCTGATGGCCAACGAAGGCAAGAACTTCACCTCGCCGACCCTCGACATCAAGGACTTCATCGGCATTTCCTTTACCACTGCGCCGGACGGCAAGATCTATCAATTGCCCGATCAGCAATTCGCCAACCTGTACTGGTTCCGCGCCGACTGGTTCGAACGCGCCGACCTGAAAGCCAGGTTCAAGGAAAAATACGGCTATGACCTCGGCGTGCCGGTGAACTGGTCGGCCTATGAAGACATCGCCAAATTCTTCAGCGAAGACGTCAAGGAAATCGACGGCAAGCGCATCTACGGGCACATGGACTACGGCAAGAAAGACCCGTCGTTGGGCTGGCGTTTCACCGATGCCTGGTTCTCCATGGCCGGTGGCGGCGACAAGGGCCTGCCCAACGGCTTGCCGGTGGACGAGTGGGGCATCCGCGTCGAGGATTGCCACCCGGTGGGATCCAGCGTGACCCGCGGCGGCGACACCAACGGCCCGGCCGCGGTGTTCGCCACGACCAAATATGTGGACTGGCTCAAGGCCTACGCGCCACCGGAAGCAGCGGGCATGACCTTCTCCGAGTCCGGCCCGGTGCCGTCCCAGGGCAACATTGCCCAGCAGATCTTCTGGTACACCGCGTTCACCGCCGACATGACCAAACCGGGCCTGCCCGTGGTCAACGCCGACGGCACGCCGAAATGGCGGATGGCGCCGTCGCCACGCGGACCGTACTGGGAAGAGGGCATGAAACTGGGTTATCAGGACGTGGGTTCCTGGACCTTCATGAAATCCACGCCTGAGAAACAGAAACTCGCGGCCTGGCTGTACGCGCAGTTCGTGACCTCGAAAACCGTGTCGCTGAAGAAAACCATCGTCGGCCTGACGCCGATCCGCGAGTCGGACATCAACTCGCAAGCCATGACCGACCTGGCACCGAAACTCGGTGGTCTGGTCGAGTTCTACCGCAGCCCGGCCCGGGTGCAATGGACGCCGACCGGCACCAACGTGCCGGACTACCCACGTCTGGCACAACTGTGGTGGAGCCACATCGCCGAAGCGGCCAGCGGCGACAAGACCCCGCAACAGGCGCTCGACGGCCTGGCCAAGGATCAGGACGCGATCATGACCCGTCTGGAACGCTCCAAGGCCCAGGCTACCTGTGCCCCGAAAATGAACCCCGAGCGCGATGCGCAATACTGGTTCGACCAACCGGGTGCACCGAAGCCGAAACTGGCCAACGAGAAACCGAAAGGCGAGACCGTGAGCTACAACGAACTGCTCAAGTCGTGGGAGGCGGCGCGCAAGTAAACGTTTTTGCGGGACGGAACGGCACCTTCGGGTGCCGTTTTTTTCAGCCCTCGATTTCACGTTTCACCGCCCGGCGCACGGTTTTGAGGATGGCGCTTTCGAAGGCGTTGTGCCCCGCATGCAGCAGTCGGCAGTGAATGTCCATGCGTTGCCTGAGCCAGCGTACGCTGGCCATGCCGAAGGTATCGCGGATGCCCTGGATCAGCAGGGTGTTGTCGTCGAGGGTCAGCTTCTGGTCCCTTGGCTGGAAGAAATAGCCTTGAAGGTGGTAATGCAATTCCAGACGGATGGCGAGCACCGCTTCCTGATCGACGAAGCTCTCCAGTGTGCCGGGGCAAACCGTCTGGCCCGTGCGGCGCAGAACAGCATTCAGCCATTCGATGGCGGCAACGCGCTGTTGCAACGGGCAGCCTTCACCGAGTATCCGGAAGATGTCCCTGGCGCGATGGCCTGACGCGGTTTGCGGCAGTTGTGCCGGCCCCTCATTGAGTGCCCGGTCGTACGCCCGGACATTGGCTGTAAAAGGTACGAAAACCGAAACCAGCGTGGTTTTCAGCAGGTGCTGCGGATAGCGCTGCTGGTACTGGATTGCCAGCCAACTGCCCCACGAAACGCCGAGCACACTGATCTTTTCGAAGCCGAAATGCTGGCGCAGAGCGTCGATGTCTTCGACACACAGGCCTGTGGTGTTGTCGCGCAATTCGCCGTAAGGCGTCGAGCGCCCGCAACCGCGCTGGTCAAACAGGATGATGTCGAAACGGCGCAGGTCGAAGAATTCCAGGTGATGGCGGCTGATTCGCCCGCCGGGGCCTCCATGCAGGAAAAACACCGGTTCGCCTCCGGTGATCCCATGCCGTTCCCAATAGAGTTGATGACCGTCGTCGGTCGGGTAAAAGCCTCTGCCTTGCAGGGAAAACGTCATGCGGTTGCGACCTTCAGGCGATAGAACTGGAACAGTTCCGTTTGTCCCGGACGTGCCGCGACGCTGGATTCCAGTTGCAGGTTGTGGGCGGAGGCGAGCCAGACGACAGGGATCAGCACCGGGGTGTGACCGAAAACGAGGAGGGTGCCGCCAGGTTTGACGCACCGGATCAGTGATTCGAATGCAGCCCGGGCTTCACGGCGGGTCAAGACCTCGGCGTTGAGGAAACGCAGGATCAGTACATCGCAGTGAATTCCGGCATCAAAGGCGTCGCTCGCATCGAGCAAACGAAACTCGACTGACGTCCTCCCATGAACTTGTCGGGCGTGTTCGATCATCGTGGCTGAGCGGTCACTCCCCAGGCACAGGCAGTCGGGCAGGGCGCGGGCGAGGTGTGCGATGAATTCGCCCGTCGAACAGGCCGGGTCGTAGATCAACGCGCCGGTTTCGGTGATTGCCTGAAGCAGCCCCGCGCACTGTTCGCGCAGGTGTTGTTCATCGTTGTTCAATTGTTCGGCCAGTGATTCGCTGCATTGCCAGAAATCAGCCGGACAGACCGCTTCCCGCCCAGCAGCGTCAACTATCGGAAACGGGAACAGAATCTCGCTGTCAGCCAGACGCAGTGCTCGTTCGAAGGTTTGCGCTTTCTGCTCGGCGGAGGCTGTCCGATAGCCGATCGACAAACCTTCATCCCCCCAGAGTGAGTGGAGAAGCGGACCCAGCAACATGCAGGGTTTGAGCACGCTGCTGGCCCGCCATCGAAAATGCCGGTCACGTTGCAGGCGCTTGCGGCCGACCCAGACCTCGCCATTTACCCGCAGGAAAAAAACATGATGCAGTCCGCTGCCTGGCGGTTCGAGGTAATGGCCGACGCCACCGTTCTCGTTCAGGTGTAGGTCCATGGAGCCGGCCAATGCCAGTTCCCGGGAGCGATCAAGTCGGTTCATGGGGCGGCTCTCTCCAGAGTACGACCCCGGGCCTGCGGGATGACAACGTTGCCGCTGGCGACCACGAAGAACCTCTCCAGTCCGGGAATCACCACGTTGAGCAGGGTTGTGCCGAGCCCGGTTTGCTGCAGGATCGAAGCACCCAGCGTACGGCCGTGGCTTTGCAGGTCTTGAGTCAGCCAGTGGAGTTGATCGTCCACGGACATGTCCTCACTGACGCGGGGCAGCGCCACTTCGTGTTGCGGGCAACGATGCAACAGCGTCTGCGGATCAAATTGCGCGCAGCGCAGCAGGCGCGGGAAGGGCTGCAGATTGCGCAGTGCATTGGTCAGGGTCTGGTGGTATTCGCGTTCGGCGGCACTCAGTTGCAATTGCACCAGTTCACTCAGTGCACGCCTTGCGGCGTGACGCGGGTCGAGTGAACAGCCACTGCCGTAAACCTGTGGATGAAGCCCCGGCTTCGTCGTGAAGGCCAGAAAGCTTCGTGCCTTGAATTCGCTGCTGATATCTGCCAGCACGATTTCTCCACCGATTTCCTGTTCGGCATCGATCCACAGGCGGCCGAGGTCGTCGCCGTCACCGAGGCGGGTAACCCTTCGCAGAGGCGGGTGGTTTTCGTAATAGAAATGGTTGAGCAGAAACAGCGACACGGCATCGCGCTCGATGCATTCGTTGGTGGCGTGCAGCATCGCTTCGCTGTAAGTGGCGCCAATGGCGGTGCCGCTGTTGCTGGCGTAGCGATGCACGGCGCGGCAGTCCGCAGTGCCCAGGGGCGAAGACTGGCGTGAGCCGTTTGGCGAAGTCAGCGCAACCGGATAGGAAAAGCGGTCATGCCACGGCGGACAGACGTAGGTCCTGCAGGGGATGCGCCCGTTTTGCTGACAGGTAAGCCTGTGCAGAAGCGAGTCATCGGCAAAGATCGGCGAGTCTTTGAAATAGTGCTCCGTCTCGTGGTGAACATCGGTCGCAAAGCGTTCATCCGTCCAATAATGTTCGAGGGCTTCATACAGCGCGCCCAGGTGTGCCTGGCCCGCATAACCCTTGCCGCCGCCACGGGCATGACGATTGTCGCTGCCGTGAAGACTCGCCTGAACGGCGACCACCTTGCTGCCGAGTGTGCGGGTTACCGGCGTGAGGCCGAGGCGTGAAAGCTCGGTCTGGATACGTCGCTCTGCCTGATCGGCCGTCAGCTCACGCTCGGCCATCCTTGTCTTGTCCATGAGTACTTTCCTGGAAAGCCCGCGAGGGCTCGCGGCCCTCGCGGGTCTTGTCACTCGGCGTTCAGTTCCGCCTGTTCCTCTTCGGTCAGTTGCAGTGCTTCGATCTGCTCGGCCGAAGGAGTTTCCTGTTCGTCGAGTTCATCGATCTGGTTGGCGTTCCAGCTGCCCATGTAGCCCATGAGGTTTCTCCTTGGTTGTCGTGTGGGTGTGCTGTTGCAAGCACGAGCCAAATCTAAGAGGGCAGTGACGAGGGGGTCAAAAATATCCAGACGTTTCCGTTCGCGGTTTTTACCCGCGCTGAAATACGTACTGATAAATCTTGAATAGACGCGTCAGGATCAACGCAAAGGCTTGTTTTAGAGGCGAGGGAGCTGCGTGCAAGAAGGCGAAGGAAACGATCAGGAACCCGTCGTCTACGAAGTTTTTCCCTGTCCTTGTCAGACGCTTCATCGTGAGACTGACGCAAAATCGCACTAAAGGATTTGCATGCAGGTATGGCGCACTTGTGCGGTGATTTTTCTGACGGAGATTGAGAAAACACCGCACAAATTGTTGGAAGGGTTTAGTGCCTTTCCGCAAAAACGGGGAACACCAGACTGAAAACCGTCATCGCCCCCGGACGGCTCTGCACCTGTGCGGTGCCCGAATGCAGGCTCATGATCGAGCGCACGATGGCCAGCCCCAGCCCGGTGCTGCCCTGCGAGCGGGTGCGGCTGCTGTCGACCCGGTAGAAACGGTCGAACAGATGTGGCAAGTGCTGCGCTTCGATACCCGCGCCGGGATTGCTCACCCGCAGCGCCACCTGTGTCGGTGACTGTTCAATGAACAGCGAAACGGTTTTGCCGGGCGGGCAGTGGCGCAGGGCATTGGACAGCAGGTTCGATATCGCCCGCTGGATCATCAAACGGTCGCCCGACACCCGGGCGCTGCCGACCACCTTCAGATGGATCTGCTTGTCCTGCGCCGACAGGGAAAACAGGTCGGCCACCCTGAACGCCTCATCTTCCAGTGCAATCGGTTCGAACGACGCGTGCGCCATCGGCTGACTGGCCTGGGCCAGAAACAGCATGTCCGAGACAATTCGCGCGACGCGCTCCAGTTCCTCAGTGCACGATACCAACACGTCCTTGTAGTCCTCGACCGAGCGCTCTCGCGAGAGCGTGACCTGCGCCTTGCCCATCAGGTTGTTGATCGGCGTACGCAGTTCGTGGGCCAGATCATCGGAGAACTGCGACAGTTGCTGCACGCCGCTGTCCAGGCGATCGAGCATGACGTTGATGCCCTGCGCCAGTTCACTCAGTTCCTGAGGCATGTTCACCACTGAAAGCCGGTGGTCGAGGTCCTGGGTGGTCACTCTCGCCGCCACCTTGCGAAACTCACGCAGCGGCGCCAGTCCGCGCTGCACCGCGCCCCAGGCGGTCAGGCCGATGAACACCAGCAGCAACGGCAAGGCCATCAGCGTCGAGCGCAAATAGGCGCTGAGCAGGGCCTGATCGTGGGCATTGTCCATCGACAACAGCACCGGCACGTTGCTGCCGTCCTTCAGGCGAATCAGCTTCGAGGCAGTAAGAAATTTCGCGCCTTCGGCATCGGCACTGTCGGTGTAAGTCAGTTGATCGGTCGTCGCCCGCACCGCTTTCAATTCAATCCGTGGGTCCGTCAATCCTGACCCGGACTTGAGCAGTGGCGAGCGCAAATTGCCCCGGTCATAAATCGTCAGCGTGAGGTTGTCATGCCCCATGACCTGATCGAGCAGAATGTGCGGTTTGCCGCTGACTTCATTGGCATCGACGTACAGCGACAGGCTGTGCTCGACCTGCGCCATCTTCTTTTCCAGGCTGTCACGGGACAACGCGTTCAGTTCATGGGTCAGGGCGAAATACGCGAGGATCGCCAGAAACACCACCAGCAGTGCACCGAGAATGCTGACGGTCAGGCCCAGTCGCAGCGACAGGCTGGCCGGCTTCATTCCCGTGCCTCCAGCACATAGCCGACGCCGCGCAGGGTGTGGATCAGCTTGCTGTCGAACGGGTCATCGATCTTCGCTCGCAAACGACGGATCGAGACCTCGACCACGTTGGTGTCGCAGTCGAAATTCATGTCCCACACCAGCGAGATGATCTGGGTGCGGGTCAGCACTTCGCCGGACTGGCGCATCAGCAGATGCAGCAGAGCGAATTCCTTGGTGGTCAGGTCGATGCGCTGCGTGCCGCGAAATGCCCGGTGACGGCCCGGATCGAGTTCCAGATCTGCGACCCTGAGTACCTGCGGCACCGGGATGTTTTCGCTGCGACGCATCAGGGTACGTACTCGCGCCAGCAGTTCCGGAAACTCGAACGGTTTGACCAGATAGTCGTCGGCGCCCAGATCCAGCCCCCGGATCTTGTCCGCCAGGCGACCGCGTGCGGTGAGCATCATCACCCGGGTGGAGTGAGTACGACGCAGCTGTTCAAGCACGCTCCAGCCGTCAAGTTCCGGCAGATTCACATCCAGAATGATCAGGTCATAAACCTGTTGTTGCGCCAGATGCAATCCATCGGCGCCATTAACGGCGTGGTCAACGATATAACCACTTTCGGTCAGTCCCTGATGCAAGTATTCGGCAGCTTTAAGCTCGTCCTCGACGACAAGGATTCGCATGATCTTTCACCACTTTTATTCAATGGATATTTAATTAAGGTGGCCAGGAAAGTTGTTGTTTTTGTAAGGTCTTCCGGACGGTTTCTGTTACTGGATGGCGTGCAAGGTAAAGGCTGTAGTGGCTACAGAGTCAACGTGTAAGCCCTTTAAACCGGCTGTCCGCGACAGCCTGTCGCAGCAACAGAACGTTTTTTTCATGACTTCGAATTCGGCAAGTACTGTTCGGCAGATAACTAACCAGTATTTGTTTCCATGTGTTGCTACAGCGCCATTCGAATCCGGAATCCTAGAGCAAAACAACTTCGATGAACGGTTGATAACGGATTTGTAATTTTCCAGTCACCTTGTCGATAAGTTCAAAACCCTACCGTGGCGCAATCAAAGATTCTTGATTAAAGGAAGTCTTCCATTGCCCGGTTTAATAGAACGGACGGCGCGCTCACGCCTGAAAAAAACCGCCAGCGGCCTCTTGTTGCTGGCCTGTACAGGTCTTGCCAGTGCATCGACCCTGACCCTGGATCAGGCCCTGCAAACCGCCTTCGCCGGTAACCCGGACCTGGCCGCTGCGCAGTGGGAAATCGGCATTGCCGAAGGTGACCGCAAACAGGCGGGCCTGATCCCCAACCCCGAGGTTTCGTGGGAGGCCGAAGACACCCGGCGCCAGTCGCGCACCACCACGGTGATGCTCAGCCAGCCGATCGAGCTGGGCGGCAAGCGTGGCGCGCGGATCGATGTGGCGAGCCGTGCTCAGGATGCCGCAGGCATCGAGCTGGAGCGCAAGCGCAACGCCTTGCGCGCCGATGTCATTCAAGCGTTCAACGGCGCACAAACTGCGCAGCAACGTTTGCAACTGAGCCGTCAGTCGCTGCAATTGGCCGAACACGGCTTGCGTGTGGCCCAAGGGCGGATCGAGGCGGGCAAGTCATCGCCGGTGGAAGGCACGCGGGCGCAAGTACAGCTCTCGGAAGTACGCCTGGAGCTGAGCCGCGCCGAGCGTGATCAGGCCAATGCGTACCAGCAACTGGCGCAGGTCATGGGCGCACCGTTGCCGACTTCTACCACGGTGCAAAGCGCTGCTCAAAGCCTGCCAAGCGTCCCACCGCCGACCCGTTTGCTTGAGCGCCTCAACGAAACGGCGGAGCTGCGCCTGGCCAGGTTGCAGATCGATCAGCGCGAAGCATCGCTGGGACTGGAGAAGTCCCAGCGGATTCCCGATCTCACCGTCAGCATCGGCAGCCAGTACAGCGAAACCGAGCGCGAGCGGGTCAACGTGGTCGGGCTGTCGATGCCGATTCCTCTGTTCAACCGCAATCAGGGCAATGTGCTGGCGGCGGCGCGGCGTGCCGATCAGGCACGGGACCTGCGCAACGCTACCGAGCTGCGCCTGCGCACGGAAATCCAGACCACCCTTGAGCAATGGCAGACCGCCAACGGCGAAATCCAGGCGTTCGACCGGACCATCCTGCCCGCCGCGCAAAGTGCGGTCGACAGCGCCACTCGCGGATTCGAAATGGGCAAGTTCGGCTTCCTCGACGTACTCGACGCTCAGCGCACATTGATCGCCGCTCGCACCCAATACATCCAGGCGGTGAGCGAGGCCACCGACGCCCGGGTCCGCATCGAACGCATTTTCGGCGATCTCAGCGTCAACCGTTGAATTTCAATTTTCTGATCACTGCGCGATGGCACGGCGCAGAGGAGTTTCCATGGATAAAAAACTGATCGTGGTCGCTGCGGCGACCTTGGCGCTGGGCATTGGCATCGGGTCGATGTGGGCGGGCAACTCGGGCATTGACGCGTATGCCGATGAGGCCGCCGAACATGCGGATCACGCCGAAGAAGGCGCTGCCGCAGAAGGCGAACATGGCGAAGAAGGGCACATCGAATTGACGGCCGAGCAGATCACGGCGGCGGGGATTCAACTGGCCGAAGCGCGAGCGCAACGCATCAGTCTCGGCTTGCCGTTCCCCGGCGAAGTGCGCTTCGACGAGGACCGCACCGCCCATGTGGTGCCACGTGTACCGGGGGTGGTCGAGTCGGTGTCGGTCAATCTCGGGCAGTCGGTGAAGAAAGGCCAGTTGCTGGCCGTAATCGCCAGTCAGCAGATTTCCGATCAGCGCAGCGAGCAGGCAGCCGCGCAGCGCCGGTTGGCCTTGGCGCGCACGACGTTCGAACGCGAGAAGAAACTGTGGCAGGACAAGATCTCCGCCGAACAGGATTTCCTCCAGGCGCGTCAGGCCCTGGAAGAAGCCGAGATCGCCGTGAGCAACGCCCGGCAAAAGATCAGCGTGCTCGATGGCAGCGTGGTCGCTACCGGCGGCAATCGCTATGAACTGCGGGCGCCGTTCGACGGCGTGGTGGTGGAAAAACACCTGACGCCGGGGGAGGTGGTCGATGAAACCACGGCGGCCTTCACGCTTTCGGACTTGTCGCGGGTGTGGGTCACCTTCGGTGTTTCTCCAAAAGATCTCAACAAGGTGCAAGTGGGCAAACCCGTCACCGTCAGCGCGGCGGAACTGAATGCTGAAGTCAGCGGCACCGTGGCTTACGTCGGCAGCCTGCTCGGCGAACAGACCCGTACCGCGACCGTGCGCGTCACCCTGGAAAACCCGCAAGGCTCATGGCGCCCTGGGCTGTTTGTCACCGCACTGGTCGCCACCGACAGCCGTCAGGCCAAGGTCGCCGTACCGGAAACCGCGATCCAGACCGTCGAGGACAAACCCACGGTATTCGTGCGCACCGACGACGGCTTCAAGGCGCAAGCGGTAGAGCTGGGCAGTCGCGCGGCGGGGCAGGTGGAAGTCACCGCCGGACTGGAGCCGGGCGTGCAAGTCGCCAGCGCCGGCAGCTTCGTCCTCAAATCGGAGCTGGGCAAAGCCTCGGCCGAGCACAGTCATTAATCGCGGAAGACTCCCATGTTCGAACGCCTGATCCAGTTTGCCATCGAGCAGCGCATCATCGTGCTGCTCGCCGTTCTGCTCATGGCCGGCCTCGGCATCGCCAGTTACCAAAAGCTGCCGATCGACGCCGTGCCCGATATCACCAACGTCCAGGTGCAGATCAACACCGGCGCGGCCGGTTTTTCGCCGCTGGAAACCGAACAGCGCATCACTTTTCCGATTGAAACCGCGATGGCCGGACTGCCCGCATTGGAGCAGACCCGCTCGCTGTCGCGTTCGGGGTTGTCCCAGGTCACGGTGATCTTCAAGGACGGCACCGACCTGTTCTTTGCCCGGCAGTTGGTCAACGAGCGGTTGCAGTCCGCCAAGGAGCAATTGCCCGAGGGCGTGGAAGCAGTGATGGGGCCGATTTCCACCGGGCTCGGCGAGATCTTTTTGTGGACGGTCGAAACGAAGGAGGACGCGCTGAAGGATGACGGCACGCCCTACACGCCAACGGACTTGCGAGTGATCCAGGACTGGATCATCAAGCCGCAACTGCGCAACGTTCCCGGTGTGGCCGAGATCAACACCATCGGCGGCTTTGCCAAGGAGTACCAGATTGCCCCCGATCCGAAAAAACTCGCGGCCTACAAACTGACACTCACCGATCTGGTGACGGCGCTGGAACGCAACAATGCCAACGTCGGCGCCGGCTACATCGAACGCAGCGGCGAGCAATTGCTGATTCGCGCGCCGGGGCAAGTGGCGAGCACCGAGGACATTGCCAACATCGTCATGGCCAACGTCGACGGCACGCCGATCCGCATCAAGAACGTTGCCACCGTGGATATCGGCCGTGAACTGCGCTCCGGCGCCGCCACGGAAAATGGCCGTGAAGTGGTGCTCGGCACGGTGTTCATGCTGATCGGCGAGAACAGCCGCACGGTCTCCCAGGCCGTCGCCGCCAAGCTGGAACAGATCAACAAGTCCTTGCCCGCTGGCGTGATCGCGGTGCCGGTGTACGACCGCACGCATCTGGTCGACAAGGCCATCGCCACGGTGAAGAAGAACCTCGTCGAAGGCGCGATTCTGGTGATCGCAATCCTCTTCCTCTTCCTCGGTAACATCCGCGCCGCGCTGATCACCGCGATGGTGATTCCGCTGTCGATGCTGTTTACCTTCACCGGCATGTTCAGCAACAAGGTCAGCGCCAACCTGATGAGCCTTGGTGCCCTGGACTTCGGCATCATCGTCGACGGCGCGGTGGTGATCGTCGAAAACACCCTGCGACGACTGGCTCATGCGCAGCAGCATCACGGACGGTTGCTGACGCGGTCCGAGCGTTTCCATGAAGTGTTTGCCGCGGCGAAAGAGGCGCGGCGACCGCTGATTTTCGGCCAGTTGATCATCATGGTGGTGTACCTGCCGATCTTCGCCCTGAGCGGCGTCGAAGGGAAAATGTTCCATCCGATGGCGTTCACCGTGGTCATCGCGTTGCTTGGCGCCATGCTCTTGTCTGTCACCTTTGTGCCTGCCGCGATTGCGCTGTTCGTCACCGGCAAGGTCAAGGAAGAAGAGGGCGTTGTGATGCGCGGTGCACGTCGTGTGTATGCACCCGCGCTGGCCTGGGTGATGTCGCATCGTGCCGTTGCCGTGGGCGCAGCGCTGGGTGTGATCGTGCTCAGTGGCGTGGTCACCAGCCGCATGGGCAGCGAGTTTGTGCCGAGTCTCAGCGAAGGCGATTTTGCCTTGCAGGCGTTGCGCGTGCCGGGCACCAGCCTGACGCAATCGGTGGACATGCAGCAGCGACTGGAAACGTTGATCCTCAATAAAGTGCCGGAAGTCGAGCGCGTGTTCGCCCGCACCGGCACGGCGGAAATCGCCTCCGACCCGATGCCGCCGAACATCTCCGACAGCTACGTGATGCTCAAGCCCAAAGACCAATGGCCGGATCCGGGCAAGTCCCGGGAGACCTTGATGGCTGAACTGCAGCAGGCCGCCGCAACTTTGCCGGGCAGCAACTATGAACTGTCGCAGCCGATTCAGTTGCGTTTCAACGAGCTGATCTCCGGCGTACGCAGCGATGTGGCGGTCAAGGTGTTCGGCGATGACATGGACGTACTCAACGCCACGGCGACGAAGATTGCTGTCGCGATGCAGAAGGTCAACGGCGCATCCGAGGTCAAGGTCGAGCAAACCACCGGGCTGCCGGTGCTGACCATCAACATCGACCGCGACAAGGCTGCGCGTTACGGGCTCAACGTTGGCGATGTGCAGGACACCATTGCGGTGGCCGTCGGCGGGCAGAAGGCCGGGACGATGTACGAAGGTGACCGACGATTCGACATGGTGGTGCGCCTGTCCGATGCCATGCGCAAGGACATCGAAGGGCTGTCGGCGCTGCTGATTCCAGTGCCGGCGGCGGGTGGTGATGCAGCCAGTCAGATCGGTTTCATTGCGCTCAAGGATGTCGCCAGCCTCGATCTGGTGCTGGGGCCGAATCAGGTCAGTCGCGAAAACGGCAAGCGCCTGGTAATCGTCAGCGCCAACGTGCGTGGGCGTGACATCGGATCGTTCGTCGCCGAGGCGGGCGAAGTGATCGAGCGCGATGTGCAGGTGCCGGCGGGTTACTGGACGACCTGGGGCGGGCAGTTCGAGCAACTGCAATCGGCGGCCAAGCGCTTGCAGATCGTGGTGCCGGTGGCGTTGCTGTTGGTGTTCGGACTGTTGTTCATGATGTTCAACAACCTCAAGGACGGTTTGCTGGTGTTTACCGGGATTCCGTTTGCGTTGACCGGCGGGGTCATGGCGTTGTGGCTGCGGGACATTCCGCTGTCGATTTCGGCGGGTGTCGGGTTTATCGCATTGTCCGGCGTGGCGGTGCTTAACGGGCTGGTGATGATTGCGTTCATTCGCAACTTGCGGGAGGAGGGGCGCTCGCTGTCCGAGGCGATCAACGTCGGTGCGCTGACGCGCCTGCGACCGGTGTTGATGACTGCACTGGTGGCGTCCCTGGGCTTCATTCCGATGGCGCTTGCAACCGGCACTGGCGCCGAGGTGCAGCGACCGCTGGCGACGGTGGTGATCGGCGGAATCCTGTCTTCGACCATTCTCACGCTGCTGATCCTGCCGGCGCTGTATCAGATTGCTCATCGCCGGGACGAGGAATCGCCTGCGGCTGCCTAGTCATTTTTTGCTTTAACAACCGGCCCGCAACTGCGGGCCTTTCTACATAACGGATATGTAATTTCGGCGCCACCGTCACGAAAGGTTCGGATTGTTACCTTGATCCCGTCAGTTACTTAAATGAGGAATCAAACATGAAACCTGTACAGATCGGTGCGTTTTTGTTGGCGTTGGCGGTGTCTTCCCTGGCGATGGCCGAAGGTGGCGGCGACCGCACCTTCGACCGAATGATGACCAACAACGACCGCTCCATGGAGCTGTTCGTTGCCAAGGAAAAGGCCCGGGATCCCGTTGTCGTGAACGACAAGAAGGCCGAACAGACCCAAGACCTGTAAGCGTGCCACCAGTGAATGAGCCCGTCATCGCGCATCGATGGTGGGCTTTTTTATGAGTCGTGTTTTGAAGGAGCTGGATATGAAACTTCTAAAGTTGTTGGCGTTCACCGGTGTCATGGCGATGTCTTTGAATGCGTTGGCCGAAGGGGGCGGAGATCGGACTTTCGACCGGGCGCTCAGCGCCAATGCCCAGGCCATGGAGCAGTACGCGGCGGCCCAGGGCAAAGCGGCGCCGGTGGTCAAGGAATATACGTACGGAATGAAGCTGGATGTGAAGAAAGTGGTGAGCGTTGTCCGGCCGAAAAATGAATGCGCGGTGGTGCCGGCTGCGATGACTTATGAAGACTCCAAAGGACAACTCAACACCGTCACCTACAGCGTCATGGGGACCTGCCGTCAACAGGGTGGATAGCGCCTGTAACGGCACAATCGCCCGGTTCATGTTGAGTGAGTCGGGCTTTTTTTCAGGCATAAAAAAGGCGTCCCGAAGGACGCCAAAGGATTCACCTCTTACCAAAGGAGCAAGGAGCTTCTAAAGGTGAATGTGTTGCTCGTGAAACTCAGAGAATCGCCAGCGGGTATTCGACGATCACGCGAACTTCATCCAGATCCGACTCGAACGCCGTGGCACGGGTGGTGGCCTGGCGCAGACGCAGTGACAGGTCTTTCATCGAACCGCTCTGCACCACGTATTTGACTTCGATGTCACGCTCCCAGCGCTTCTGGTCGGTCAGCGGATTGCCTTCGGCATCGCGGCGCATGTACACAGCGTTGGCGTTGGAATAATCGGCATCTGTGCCACGGGCATAACGGGTCATGAACGACAGGCCCGGTACGCCGTAAGTGCTCATGTCGAGGTCGTAGCGCGCCATCCAGGAACGCTCTTTGGGTGAGTTGAAGTCGCTGTACTGGATCGAGTTGTCGAGGAAGATCGAGTCGGACTGGCGCAGGTAATCGAAATCATCGTTGCCGTTGTTGCGCTGGTGGGAGAGGGCCACCGAGTGCGCGCCGAGTTTCACGCCGACCCGGCCGCTCCAGATGTTGTTGTCGAACTGGCCGAGCAACTGTTTGCCTTCATCGACCGCCTTGTAATAGTTCAGGCCACCGAACAGCGACAGGTCACCCGACAGCGGATACGTCCAGGCGGTGCCGGCGTAATACTGGTTCCAGGCATCTTTCAGGCGACTGGTGTACAGGCTGAAACTGAGGTTTTTGTTCAGCGCATAATCGCCGCCGCCATAAGCGATCCAGGGCGAGTTGACCGGGCCGGCATAGAAGGTCGCGAAATTCTCGCGCATGTCGCTGGACACCGGCTGGCTCATCGCATGCAACCGGCCACCCTGGATCGACAGGCCATCGATGCTGGTGTTGGTCGCCGTCACACCGCGAAAGCTTTCCGGCAGCAATCGCGAATCACCCGCCGCAACGACCGGGTTGGCCGGGAACACATCGCCGATTTTCACCACCGTATCGAAGGCCCGCACTTTGGCGGCACCGCCGACCTTGGTGTATTCGTCCCGTGCCTTGCCTTCGCTGTCGACCGGCAACACATCGAACGAACTGCGGCCACCGTTGCGTCCGTCACCGGTGTCGAGTTTCAGGCCGATCATCGCGAAAGCATCCACCCCGACCCCGACGGTACCCTGGGTGAAACCGGATTCGAACTTGCTGATGACTGCATGGGCCCAGGCCTCGGAATAACCATTGCCGGTGGGACTGGATTGGCCGTTGCGGTGATCACGATTGAAATAGAAGTTACGGTTGAGCACCGTCAGGCTGCTGCCTTCGATAAATCCTTCGGGTTTGTCTTCTGCAAACACCGCGGACGGCCCGGCGCCGACAACCACTGCTAAAGCGGCCATCGATATTTTTGTGTTGTTAACCATCAATCACTCCTGAGTTCGGCAGAACGGGAACGTGCTTCGGCGTGGGTTTTATTGTTCGACGGGCAAGGGCCCACCGGGAGAGTCGCCGGGTGACATCGTTGCAGGCTGCGGATAACGGGGAGGTGATGGGGGAATTACAATTTCGTTAGGTGGGTTCGGTTTGAGCTTCACTACTCAGCTCAGGGCGTATTTCTGTTTCCCCACTTGTGATCGGTATCCGCTTTGGCAAATTCAGCGTGTGGATTTTCAGAGTGATTTTGCCTTCACGTGCGGCGGCCAAATCTCTGAGGCCATCCATCAGTTCCGAAAAGATTTCGCGTTTCATTGGTCTTCCTCGTTTTGATTGGTCTCTTGAGCAGGCGAACAACATAGAGGTATTGCCCCCTGAGCTGGCTGTAGGACGAAACGGACATGCTGGCGGGAGCTTTCGATAAATAAGAGAAGAAGCTTCGTTATTGACGTGACCGAACAATCCGCAGCACTATCCAGCCATGACTGCCCAGCACCGAATGACCATGATGTGCTCCGCTATGACCGCTTCCGGCGGGCCATAGGGTCATGCATGTCTGGTCAATGACGTGTTACCCAAAGCCCCGCCAGAAATGGACGGGGCTTTTTCATTGCCTGTCCGCACATGGCTCATGGAGAGAGATATGTTCGAAATCAAAAGAGCCACCCCGGAGGATGCCTGGATAGCGTTCGAGATCCGGCGACTGGCGATCCGTCACCAATGCATCGGTGCCTACAGCGAGCAGCAGATGCTCGACTGGACAAAAGGCTCGGCGCAGGACGGTTACGACACGCTCATGCAAAAGCATTTCTATCTGGGTTACGTTGAGGGTGAGCCTGTGGCAACCGGCATGCTCGATCTGGAGCATCGCGAAATTGGCGCAATTTTCATCCACCCGGATTTCATGCGGCGCGGTCTAGGCAAACGAGTGCTGAGCTTTCTTGAAGCGCTGGCACGGAGTTTGGGACTGGCAGAGGTTTGTCTGGATGCGACATTGAATGCCACTGATTTTTATCGACGCTGCGGTTACGTCGGGGAGGGGAGTGCGGTTTATCAATCGCCTTCAGGTCTACAACTGGCCTGCGTGCCGATGGTAAAGAAACTGTGATGGCATAAACGCAAAAACGGCACCCGAAGGTGCCGTTTTTTATTGCGCTAGCAAAGCTTCAACGCGACTGTCGCGAGGGCTAGATCAAAATGGCCAATGACGTGTATTTGGCAACAATGGGATCTGCAGTGAGAAGCTTCATGGGTTCCGTCATAGCGGTTGCCACAATAAGGCGGTCGAACGGATCCCGGTGGTGAGATTCCAGATCCTTCACTGCAATCGCGTGTTCGGATGAAATGGGCAACTCAATGAACCCGCTTTCGACGCAGTATCGCCGAATTTCGTCCAGATCAACGCTCAGTTTTCCCAGGCCGACCTTGATCGCCATTTCCCAGAACGTCGCGGCGCTGACATAGATTTCGGCTGCATTATTGATGAGTTGTCTGGCTTTACCGGATAACTTCTGATCATCGGCGAGTACCCAGAGCAAAACATGGGTATCGAGTAACACCCTCATATTTTCTGGCCTTCAAAGGCATCCAGCAGATCATCCGGCAGGGCAGCATCGAAGTCATCGGTAACGACAAGTTTGCCCTTCATCGCACCAATTCGCTGTCCTCGTGGTCGCTCCACTGGAACCAGACGAGCAAGTGGTCGGCCATGCTTGGCGATGGTGATGACTTGTCCGGCAGCTGCGTCATCGACCAGTTTGGATAAATTGTTTTTGGCTTCGGCCAACGGAACAATGATCATGGTTCGCCCCTCGTATTCTGGACAAATATAGCCAGAACTATGTGGGGCTGCAAAGTTGAACGAAGCTTCAGTGCAGATGAGTGACGCAAGAGGAGGTTTTTCGTTGAAGCGCTCAGGCGGGACTTCGTTCTGGCATCCACTCGCAAAAGCGCCGTGACCATCGACCAACTCGTAAAAGGTCTCGCGTTTCATTATCTGTTTTGCCTCGATTGATATTTTCCGCAGGCACTCAGGATAGAGGCACACCCTCAATCTTGGCTGTAGGACGGACCTGACAGTCTTGCGCGAGTTTTCGGGAAATTCAGCAAGAGAACAAAGCAGCGGTAACAAATCCCACAAAAACAAAAACGGCACCCGAAGGTGCCGTTTCTGTTTGTAGCCATTCCAGCAGAGCAATCAGCCCGCCAGGCCCGCCTGCTGAACCAGGGTCAGCAATGGTTGCGGGTACACACCGAGGAAGAACGCGACCACGGCGATAGCCAGCAGCATCACGCCGCCGGCCTTCTGTTCCCAGTGCAGCTGGGCGTCGTGGCGGCGCAGGTTCGGTTCGATCAGGTACAGGGTGACCATCACGCGCAGGTAGTAGAACACGCCGATGGCGCTGCCCAGTACCAGCGAACCGACCAGCCACCATTGGTGCGACTCGACACCGGTGGCGATGATGTAGAACTTGCCGATGAAGCCAGCGGTCAGCGGGATACCGGCCAGGGACAGCATCATCACGGTCAGTACGGCGGTCAGGTACGGACGGCGCCAGAACAGGCCGCGATACTCGTACAGCGCATCTGCGTCACGGCCGTTGTACGGCGAGGACATCAGGGTGATCACGCCGAAGGCGCCGAGGCTGGTGATCACGTAGGTGACCAGGTACACGCCGATGGCCTCCACCGCCAGACCCTTGCTCGCCACCAGTGCGATCAGCAGATAGCCGAAGTGCGCGATGGACGAGTAACCGAGCAGACGCTTGAGGTTGCTCTGGGTCAGGGCCAGCAGGTTACCGAACAGGATCGAGGCGATGGCGATGATGGTCAGCACGTTGCTCAGAACACCACTGCTTGCGGCAGGGGAGATCTGGAACAGACGAACCATTACCGCGAACACGGCCACTTTCGAGGCGGTGGCGAGGAACGCGGCCACCGGTGCCGGAGCCCCTTCGTACACGTCCGGCGTCCACAGGTGGAACGGTACCAGCGACAGCTTGAACGCCAGACCGATCAGCATCATGCCCAGGCCCAGTTGCGCCAGCGAGCTCGGCAGGTTGGTGGTGGCCAGTGCCTGACCGATACCGACGAAGCTCAGGGAACCCGAGTCTGCGTACAGCAGCGCCATACCGAACAGCAGGAACGCGGAACCGGCGGCCGACAGCACCATGTACTTGATGCCGGCTTCCAGCGAACGCTTGTTGAAAAAGGCGTAGGCCACCAGACCGTAGACCGGTACCGACAGCAGTTCCAGACCGATGAACAAACCGGCCAGGTGCTGCGCGCTGACCAGAACCAGGCCACCGGCGGCGGCCATCAGGATCAGCAGGTACAGTTCTTCACGGTTGCCCGGGTAACCCGAACCGCCATCGCCGAGGTAGGCGTGGGCGAGGGTGACGCAGGCGAGGGTGGCGACCAGGATCAGCGCCATGTACAGGCAGGCAAAGGTGTCGATCTGCAGCAATGGAGTCACGGCCAGAGGCGCGACTTTCAGGGCCGGCAGGATCGACAGCAAGGCCAGGTTCAGACCCGCCACCGAAATCAGGAAGGTCTGCGAGTGGTTGCGGCGCCAGGCGATTGCCAGCATCACCACGATAATGGTGAGGCTGGTGATCAACAGTGGCGCTAGCGCAATAAAGTGTTGAATCGTGAATTCCATAGCGCTCTTACCGGGCCGAAGCGAGTTGAGTGAAGGCGGTGCCGAGCCACTGCTGCACGCCATGCATCGTGGCGGCAGAGGTGTCGAGGAACGGTTGCGGGTAGACGCCGAGGTAAATCAGCAGCACCGCAAGGCCCAGCACCATGATCAGTTCGCGACCGTCCATGCCGTGCAGGATCGAATCCGATTTCGACGGACCGAAGTAGGCACGGTGGATCATGATCAGCGAGTAGACCGAACCGAACACCAGACCGGAGGTGGCAATCGCGGTGATCCATGGCGCACTGGCGAAAGTGCCGATCAGGATCAGGAACTCGCCGACGAAGTTACCGGTGCCCGGCAGACCCAGAGAGGCGGCTGCGAAGAACAGGCTGATCGCCGGCAGGTAAGCGATACGCGACCACAGACCGCCCATCTCACGCATGTCACGAGTGTGCAGACGCTCGTACAGCTGACCGCTCAGGATAAACAGTGCCGCGGCCGACAGACCGTGGGCCAGCATCTGGATCACGGCACCTTGCAGCGCCAGTTGGCTGCCGGAGTAGATGCCGATCAGTACGAAGCCCATGTGGGAAACGGACGAGAAGGCGATCAGACGCTTGATGTCGGTTTGCGCGAACGCCAGGAACGCACCGTAGAAGATCCCGATCAGACCGAGGGTCATGGCGATCGGCGCGAACTCGGCCGAGGCGTTCGGGAACAGCGGCAGGGCAAAACGCAGCAGACCGTAGGCCGCGGTTTTCAGCAAGATACCGGCGAGGTCGACGGAACCTGCAGTCGGTGCCTGGGCGTGAGCGTCAGGCAGCCAGGAGTGGAACGGAACCACTGGCAGCTTGACCGCGAAGGCGATGAAGAAGCCGAGCATCAGGATGTACTCGGTGGTCATCGACATCTTGGTCTTCAACAGGTCGGCGTAGTTGAAGGTGATCACGCCGGTGCTGTTGTAGTTGACCAGTACCAGACCCAGGATCGCCACCAGCATGATCAGGCCGGAAGCCTGAGTGAAGATGAAGAACTTGGTCGCTGCGTAGATACGGGTTTTCTTGCCGTCCGAAGAACTGTGACCCCAGAGCGCGATGAGGAAGTACATCGGCACCAGCATCATTTCCCAGAAGAAGAAGAACATGAACAGGTCGAGGGCGAGGAACACGCCGACAACACCGCCCAGGATCCACATCAGGTTCAGGTGGAAGAAGCCAACGTGACGTTGAATTTCTTTCCACGAGCAGAGTACCGACAGGATACCCAGCAGACCGGTCAGCAGGATCATCAGCAGCGACAGGCCGTCGAGGGCCAGGTGCACGTTGATGCCGAAGCGCTGGATCCAGACGTGCTTGAACTCAAGCGCCCAGGTCGGATCGGCACCAGGCGCCGGAGCAAATGAATAGTCACCGTGGGCCCACAGCCAGAGGCCGAGGGCGAGTTCCAGGGTCATGGTCAACAGCGCAATCCAGCGGGGGAGGGTAGCGCCGAAGCGCTCACCCATCCAGCACAGCAGGCCGCCGATGAAGGGGATCAGGATTAGCCAAGGCAGAATCATGACGGGCTCGTTTCCTTTCGCAAATTCGCAAGGTTCATATCAGACCGCTACCAGCACGACAGCGCCGATTACCAGTACGGCACCAGCAGCCATCGAAGCAGCGTACCAACGCAGTTGACCGGTTTCGGTACGGCTCAGGGCAGTGTGACCACCCTTGGCCATACGCGGGATCAGACCGATGGTCTGGTCGAGCGGGTCTTTGCGCAGCATGTGGCTGATCGCAAGGTACGGCTTCACGAACAGTTTGTCGTAGATCCAGTCGAAGCCCCAGGCAGCGAACCACCAGGCCGAAAGGAGACGGCCGATGCCGCTGTTGGCAATCGCAGTCACGAAGCGACGCTTGCCGAGGAACAGCACCGCCGCCAGCAGGATACCGGCCAGGGCGATGGCGCCCGAGGCGATTTCCAGGCTGTGCTTGGCTTCGCCACCGGCATGGCCAACGCTCTCAGGCAGTACGCCGTGCAGCGGTGGAACGATCATGGCACCGACGAAGGTCGACAGCACGATCAGCACCGACAGTGGCAGCCAGTGAGCGATGCCGTGACCGGCGTGAGCTTCGGTCTTGGCTTCACCGTGGAACGCGATGAAGATCAGGCGGAAGGTGTACAGCGAGGTCATGAACGCACCGACCAGACCGGCGTACAACAGACCGTTGTGGCCGCTGGCGAACGCTTCCCAGAGGATTTCGTCCTTGGAGTAGAAACCTGCTGTCACCAGCGGCAGGGCAGCCAGGGCGGCACCACCGACGATGAAGCTGGCGTAGGCCAGCGGCAGTTTCTTCCACAGGCCGCCCATCTTGAAGATGTTCTGCTCGTGGTGGCAGGCAACGATCACCGCACCGGACGCAAGGAACAGCAGGGCCTTGAAGAAGGCGTGGGTCATCAGGTGGAAGATCGCGCCTTCCCAGGCGCCAACGCCCAGCGCCAGGAACATGTAGCCGATCTGGCTCATGGTCGAGTAGGCGAGGATACGTTTGATGTCGGTTTGAACCAGTGCGGCAAAACCTGCCAGAACCAGAGTCACACCGCCGACGATGCCGACCAGGTGCAGGATATCCGGCGCCAGGGCGAACAGACCGTGGGTACGGGCGATCAGGTAGACACCCGCAGTAACCATGGTTGCAGCGTGGATCAGTGCCGAAACCGGGGTAGGGCCGGCCATCGCATCCGCAAGCCAGGTCTGCAGCGGCAGTTGAGCCGATTTACCGACCGCACCACCCAGCAGCATCAGGGTTGCCAGCACGATCCAGAAATCGCCGACCTTGAAGTGCTCAGGCGCCTTCACCAGTAGTTCCTGGACGTTCAGCGTGCCCAGTTGCTGGAACAGGATGAACAGGCCGATTGCCATGAACACGTCGCCGATACGGGTGACGATGAAGGCTTTCAGTGCGGCGTTACCGTTGTTGCGGTTGCTGTAGTAGAAACCGATCAACAGGTACGAGCACAGGCCCACGCCTTCCCAACCGAAGTAGATGAACAGCAGGTTATCGCCCAGCACCAGGAACAGCATGCTGGCGATGAACAGGTTGGTGTAGGCGAAGAAGCGCGAGTAACCGGCTTCACCGCGCATGTACCAGGAGGCGAACAGGTGGATCAGGAAACCCACGCCGACCACCACACCGAGCATGGTCACGGACAGGCCGTCCAGGTACAGGGCGAAGTTAGGCTGGAAGCCTTCCACCGAGATCCACTTCCACAGTACGTGGACGTACACGCCACCTTCCGGTGGAGCGACGTTGAACTGCCAGATCACGTAGGCCGCGACGATGGCAGACAGGCCGATGGAGCCGACCCCGATCAGCGCCGACAGGTTTTCCGAGAGGCGGCCGCGGGAGAACGACAGCAACAGGAACCCGATCAGGGGGAATACGAAAGTCAGAAAGAGTAGGTTCATCCGCGCATCTCACTGGCAGCGTCGATATCGAGCGTGTGGAAGCGGCGATACAGTTGCAGCAGGATCGCCAGGCCAATACTGGCTTCGGCGGCTGCCAGGCTGATCACCAGGATGAACATGATCTGTCCATCCGGTTGCGCCCAGCGGGCGCCCGCAACGATGAAGGCCAGTGCAGAGGCGTTCATCATCACTTCCAGACTCATCAACACGAACAAAATGTTGCGGCGGACCATCAGGCCGACCAGACCAAGGCAGAACAGGATGCCGGCAACCGCCAGACCATGTTCGAGAGGGATAGCAGGCATGTCTTACTCCTTCGCCTCGTTACGGCCCAAATGGAACGCCGTGACGGCTGCAGCGAGCAGCAGCATCGAGGCGAGTTCGACCACCAGCAGGTACGGGCCGAACAGGCTGATGCCCACGGCTTTCGCGTCCACGGTGGTTTGACCGATGGCCTGACCGCTCTGGTGAGCGAACAGCACATACAGCAGTTCGGCCAGCAGCAGGGCGGCGAGAATCACCGGTCCTGCCCAAATGCCGGGCTTGAGCCAGGTGCGTTCCTGCTGAACCGAGGCCGGGCCCAGGTTCAGCATCATCACCACGAACACGAACAGCACCATGATGGCGCCGGCGTAGGCGATCACTTCCAGCACGCCGGCGAACGGAGCGCCGAGGGCGAAGAAGGTCATGGCCACGGAGATCAGCGAAATGATCAGGTAGAGCAGGGCGTGCACAGGATTGGTGTTGGTGACCACACGCAGTGTGGACACAACAGCGATACCCGATGCGAAATAGAAAGCGAATTCCATCGTTCTTCCTTAAGGCAGCAAGCTCTTCACGTTGATCGGCTCGGCTTCGTTTTGTGCGGCGCCTTTCGGCTTGCCCGCAACGGCCATACCTGCAACACGATAGAAGTTGTAATCAGGGTTTTTGCCGGGGCCGGAGATCAGCAGATCTTCTTTCTCGTACACCAGGTCCTGACGTTTGAACTCGGCCATCTCGAAATCCGGCGTCAGCTGGATCGCGGTGGTCGGACAGGCTTCCTCGCAGAGACCGCAGAAAATGCAGCGCGAGAAGTTGATACGGAAGAAGTCCGGGTACCAGCGACCGTCTTCGGTTTCAGCTTTCTGCAGCGAGATGCAACCCACCGGGCACGCCACGGCGCACAGGTTGCAGGCTACGCAGCGTTCTTCGCCATCGGGGTCGCGGGTCAGGACGATACGGCCACGGTAGCGTGGCGGCAGGTAGACCGGCTCTTCCGGGTATTGCAGGGTGTCGCGTTTGCGAAAGCCATGGCCGAAGACCATGACCAGGCTGCGCAACTGGGTACCGGTACCCTTAACGATGTCGCCAATATATTTGAACATGGGTCAAATCCTCACTGAACCGCAACTGCAGGCGTGTTCCACAACACGATTGCAGCGGTCACCAGCAAATTGATCAGGGTCAGTGGCAGGCAGAATTTCCAGCTGAAATCCATCACCTGGTCATAACGCGGACGCGGGATGGAAGCGCGCAGCAGGATGAACAGCATGATGAAGAACGCGGTCTTCAGTGCGAACCAGACGAAGGACAGTTGCGGCAGGATGCCGAACGGACCGTGCCAGCCACCGAAGAACAGGGTGACCAGCAGCGCCGAGATCAGGATGATGCCGATGTATTCACCGACGAAGAACATGCCCCATTTCATACCGGCGTATTCAATGTGGTAACCGTCGGCCAGTTCCTGTTCCGCTTCCGGCTGGTCGAACGGGTGACGGTGAGTCACGGCCACGCCAGCGATGAAGAAGGTACAGAAACCGAAGAACTGCGGAATGATGAACCACAGGTTCTGCGCCTGGTACTCGACGATGTCGCGCATGTTGAACGAGCCGACCTGCACCACGATGCCCATCAGGGCCAGGCCCATGAACACTTCGTAGGACACGGTCTGCGCCGAGGCACGCAAGCTGCCCAGCAGGGCGAACTTGTTGTTACTCGACCAGCCGGCGAACAGCACCGCGTAGACCGAGAGACCGGCCATGGCGAAGAAGAACAGCAGGCCGATGTTCAGATCCGCCACGCCCCAGGTCGGGGTGATCGGGATGATCGCGAACGCGATCAGCAGGGCGGACATGGCCACGACCGGTGCCAGGGTGAAGATCACCTTGTCGGCAAACGGCGGGGTCCAGTCTTCCTTGAAGAACATCTTCAGCATGTCGGCAGCGATCTGGAACATGCCGAACGGGCCGACGCGGTTCGGACCGTAACGGTCCTGCCACCAGCCCAGCAGGCGACGTTCGACAAAGCTGAGCAACGCGCCTGCGACCACAACGGCCAGCAGGATCACGATGGCTTTGATGACCGTCAGGATCACATCGATCACTTCAGGGGTGAACCAGGTCATTGCGCTGCCTCCTGCAGACCATCAACGGATACGCCGGCGAATGCCGGTGGAATGCCGGCGATGCCCGCAGGCAATGCCACCAGACCTGCGCCCAGCTCTTCATTGATGCGCAGCGGCAGACGCAGGGTCTGGCCGGCAACGTTGAGGCTCAGCAGTGCACCGTCGTTGACGCCCAGGCGGTCGGCTTCGGACTTGGCCAGAGCAACGTAGGCCGCCGGAATGCGTTCCTGAACCGGAGCGGCTTTCGAAGAGTTCTCTTCGCTGCCGAACAGGTGGAAGAACGGCACGGCTTGCCAGGTGCCCGGCGCCGGGTTGAATGCACGTGGCGCAGCAGCGAACCAGTTCAGCGAATCACCGGTGCTTTCGATCAGGCGGGTGCCTGGATCGCCAGCGCGCAGGTGACCACCGACTTCGTCCTGGAACTTGTTCCAGGCTTGCGGCGAGTTCCAGCCCGGCGACCAGGCAAAAGGAACCTGCTGACGCGGTTCGGCGGAGCCCGAGTAACCTTCCATCGAGAAGGCGAACGCGGTGTCCTTGTCTTGCGGGGTGCGCGGTTCGTGAACGCTGATGTTGGCGCGCATTGCAGTGCGGCCGGAGTAGCGCAGCGGTTCACGGGCCAGTTTCATGCCTTTGATGCGGAACGCGGCGGACGGTGCAGCGTCGACGATGCCGGCCAGTTGCGCGGTGCTCGAAGCAACGGCGGAGGTGACGTGGTCGAGTTGCGTCCAGTCGATCGGCTGGTTCAGCAGGGTGGCGCGCAGGGCGTGCAGCCAGCGCCAGCCTTCGTGGACCAGAATGCTCGCGTCCATGTATTGCGGGTCGAAAACCTGGAAGAAGCGCTGGGCGCGACCTTCCTGGCTGACCAGCGTACCGTCGCCTTCAGCGAAGCTGGCGGCTGGCAGAACCAGATGCGCGCGGTCGCTGGTAGCCGTTTTCTGATGGTCGGCAACGATCACTGTTTTCGCAGCATTCAGTGCCGCATCGACCTTGGCTTTCGAGGTACGGGTGTACAGATCGTTTTCCAGCACGACGATGGCGTCGGCCTTGCCGTCGATGACCGCTTGCAGCGCGGCATCAACCGATTCGCCACCGAGCATGGCCAGGCCGAGGCTGTTGGCTTCCGGCACGATCAGGCTGATCGAACCGTTCTTCTCGCGCAGCTTCAGGGCCTTGGCGATGTTCGCAGCCGCTTCGATCAGGGCTTTGGAACCCAGCGAAGTACCGGCGATGATCAGCGGACGCTTGGCAGCGAGCAGGGCGTCGGCGATGCGTTTGGCCAGTTCCAGGGCTTCAGCGTCCAGACCTTCGACGGCCGGTGCGCTGGCGTCCAGGGCGTGAGCCACGGCGAAACCGATGCGGGCCAGATCGTCCGGAGCGGCGTGTACACACTCCTCGGCGATGTCGTCGAGCTTGGTTTCAGCCAGGCTGGCGATGAACAGCGGGTTCAGCTCGTGCTGACCGATGTTCTTCACCGCAGCGTCGAGCCAAGGCTGGACGCGCATGGCTTCGGCCATGTCTTCGGCCTTGCCTTTTACCGACTGACGCAGGGCCAGGGCCATGCGGGCAGCGGTCTGGGTCAGGTCTTCACCGAGGACGAACACGGCGTCGTGGTCTTCGATGTCGCGCATGTTCGGCACTGGCAGCGGGCTGTCTTTCAGCACTTGCAGGACCAGACGGATGCGTTCCAGCTCGGAGGCTTCGATACCGGAGTAGAAGTGCTCGGCGCCTACCAGTTCACGCAACGCGTAGTTGCTTTCCAGGCTGGCACGGGGCGAGCCGATACCGACGATGTTGCGACCGCGCAGCAGGTCGGCGGCTTTGTCCAGCGCGTCGTCCAGGCTTAGTTTGGTGCCGTCGGCCAGCAGCGGCTGACGTGGACGGTCGGTGCGGTTGACGTAGCCATAACCGAAACGGCCACGGTCACACAGGAAGTACTGGTTCACCGAACCGTTGTAACGGTTTTCGATGCGACGCAGTTCGCCGTAACGCTCGCCCGGGGAGATGTTGCAACCGCTGGAGCAGCCATGGCAGATGCTCGGCGAGAACTGCATGTCCCACTTGCGGTTGTAGCGTTCGGAGTGAGTCTTGTCGGTGAACACACCGGTCGGGCAGACCTCGGTGAGGTTGCCGGAGAACTCGCTTTCGAGGGTGCCGTCTTCAACGCGACCGAAGTACACGTTGTCGTGGGCGCCGTACACACCGAGGTCGGTGCCGCCGGCGTAGTCCTTGTAGAAGCGCACGCAGCGGTAGCAAGCGATGCAGCGGTTCATTTCGTGGGAAATGAACGGGCCCAGTTGCTGGTTCTGGTGGGTGCGCTTGGTGAAGCGATAACGGCGCTCGTTGTGGCCGGTCATCACAGTCATGTCTTGCAGGTGGCAGTGACCGCCTTCCTCGCACACCGGGCAGTCGTGCGGGTGGTTGGTCATCAGCCATTCGACGACACTGGCGCGGAACGCCTTGGATTCTTCATCGTCGATGGAGATCCAGGTGTTGTCGGTGGCCGGGGTCATGCAGGACATGACGATGCGACCACGGGTGTCGTTCTCGTCGGTGTACTGCTTGACCGCGCACTGGCGGCAGGCCCCGACGCTACCAAGCGCGGGGTGCCAGCAGAAATAAGGGATGTCGAGGCCCAGCGACAGACATGCCTGTAACAGGTTGTCTGCCCCGTCGACTTCGAGCGCTTTGCCGTCTACGTGGATAGTGGCCATGGTTCAAAGGTCTTCGTTGGCCCGGTGTCAGCGGGCGTGGCTAATGGAATCTTGTTATCCGTCCGAATCCAGTCAGCCCCGAAAGGCGTCATCGGACGAAAGGCGAAGGGCACGGACCCTTCGCCTTTTTTTAAGCGTTTACGCGCCGACTACAATCGGCTTCGCCAGAGGCGGGACGGCGGCGCTTGCAGGCGCGATACCGGCTTCGAACTCTGGACGGAAGTATTTGATGGCGCTGCCCAACGGCTCCACGGCACCCGGTGCGTGAGCACAGAAGGTCTTGCCCGGGCCGAGGAAGTTGACCAGACCCAGCAGGGTCTCGATATCGCCTGGCTGGCCGCGACCTTGTTCGATGGCCATCAGCAGCTTGACGCTCCATGGCAGGCCATCACGGCAAGGGGTGCAGAAACCGCAGGATTCGCGAGCGAAGAACTGCTCCATGTTGCGCAGCAGGGACACCATGTTGACGCTGTCGTCCACCGCCATGGCCAGGCCGGTACCCATACGGGTGCCCACCTTGGCGATGCCGCCGGCGTACATTTGTGCATCGAGGTGTTCAGGCAACAGGAAACCGGTACCGGCGCCGCCTGGCTGCCAGGCCTTGAGCTTGTAACCGTCGCGCATGCCGCCGGCGTAGTCTTCGAACAGCTCGCGGCCGGTCACGCCGAATGGCAGTTCCCACAGGCCCGGGTTCTTGACCTTGCCGGAGAAGCCCATGAGCTTGGTGCCCATGTCTTCGCTGCCGTCGCGGGCCAACGATTTGTACCAGTCCACGCCGTCGGCGATGATCGCCGGCACGTTGCACAGGGTTTCAACGTTGTTCACGCAGGTCGGCTTGCCCCACACGCCAACGGCGGCAGGGAAGGGCGGCTTGGAGCGCGGGTTGGCGCGGCGACCTTCGAGGGAGTTGATCAGTGCGGTTTCTTCACCGCAGATGTAACGCCCGGCGCCGGTGTGGACGAACAGCTCGAAATCGAAGCCGCTGCCCAGGATGTTCTTGCCCAGCAGGCCCGCTGCCTTGGCTTCTTCCACGGCACGGTTCAGGTGCTTGGCGGCGGTGGTGTACTCGCCACGCAGGAAGATGTAGCCACGGTAGGTTTTCAGCGCACGGGCGCTGATCAGCATGCCTTCGATCAGCAGATGCGGCAGTTGCTCCATCAGCATGCGGTCTTTCCAGGTGTTCGGCTCCATTTCATCCGCGTTGCACAGCAGGTAGCGGATGTTGATGGATTCGTCCTTGGGCATCAGGCCCCACTTCACGCCAGTAGGGAAGCCTGCACCGCCGCGACCCTTGAGGCCGGCGTCTTTCACGGTCTGGACGATGGCGTCCTGATCCATGTCGGCAAAGGCCTTGCGCGCAGCGGCGTAACCGTTCTTGGCCTGGTACTCGTCGAGCCACACGGCTTCGCCGTCGTCACGCAGGCGCCAGGTCAGCGGGTGAGTCTCGGCCGAACGCTGGATGCGGTTGGCCGGACCGAAAGAAGTCAGGGTCATACGTAGCCCTCGAGCAGTTTGGCGACGCCGGCAGGCTGGACATCGCCAAAGGTGTCGTCATCGATCATCAGCGCCGGTGCCTTGTCGCAGTTGCCGAGGCAGCAGACCGGCAGCAGGGTGAAACGACCGTCGGCGGTGGTCTGACCCAGGCCTATCCCCAGGTTGTTCTGGATTTCGCTGACCACCGACTCGTGGCCGCCGATGTAGCAGACCATGCTGTCGCAGACGCGAATGATGTGACGGCCGACCGGCTGACGGAAGATCTGGCTGTAGAACGTGGCCACGCCTTCAACGTCGCTGGCCGGGATGCCGAGGATCTCGCCGATGGCGTACAGAGCGCCGTCCGGCACCCAGCCGCGTTCCTTCTGGACGATCTTCAAGGCTTCGATCGACGCCGCGCGCGGATCTTCGTAGTGATGCAGCTCGTGCTCGATGGCCGAGCGCTCGGTTTCACTCAGGGTGAAACGGTCTGTCTGGATAAGCGTGCTGTTCATGCTTAGCGGTCCACGTCGGCCATAACGAAGTCGATACTACCCAGGTACGCAATCAGGTCCGCGACCATGCTGCCTTTGATCACCGAAGGGATCTGCTGCAGGTGGGCGAAGCTCGGAGTACGGATCCGGGTACGGTAGCTCATGGTGCCGCCGTCGCTCGTCAGGTAATAACTGTTGATGCCCTTGGTCGCTTCGATCATCTGGAAGGATTCGTTGGCCGGCATGACCGGGCCCCACGAAACCTGCAGGAAGTGCGTGATCAAGGTTTCGATGTGCTGCAGCGTGCGCTCTTTCGGCGGCGGCGTGGTCAGCGGGTGATCCGCCTTGTACGGGCCTTCCGGCATGTTGCGCAGGCACTGGTCGATGATCCTGACGCTCTGGCGCATCTCTTCGACGCGAACCATGCAGCGGTCGTAGGCATCGCCGTTGGCGGCCAGCGGTACTTCGAACTCGAAGTTCTCGTAGCCGGAATATGGGCGCGCCTTACGCAGGTCGAAGTCGCAACCGGTGGAGCGCAGGCCGGCACCGGTGACGCCCCATTCCAGGGCTTCTTTGGTGTTGTACTGGGCAACGCCGATGGTACGACCCTTGAGGATGCTGTTCTGCAGGGCGGCCTTGGTGTATTCGTCGAGGCGCTTTGGCAGCCATTCAACGAAGTCCTTCACCAGTTTGTCCCAGCCGCGCGGCAGGTCGTGGGCGACGCCGCCGATGCGGTACCAGGCCGGGTGCAGACGGAAACCGGTGATGGCTTCGATCACCGTGTACGCCTTCTGGCGGTCGGTGAAGGTGAAGAACACCGGGGTCATGGCGCCGACGTCCTGGATGTAGGTACCCAGGAACAACAGGTGGCTGGTGATCCGGAAGAACTCGGCCATCATGATGCGGATGACGTCGACCTTCTCCGGCACCTTGATGCCGGCGAGCTTCTCGACCGAGAGCACGTACGGCAGGTTGTTCATCACGCCGCCGAGGTAGTCGATACGGTCGGTGTACGGAATGAAACTGTGCCAGGACTGACGCTCGGCCATCTTCTCGGCGCCACGGTGGTGGTAGCCGATGTCCGGAACGCAGTCGACGATCTCTTCACCGTCCAGTTGCAGGATGATACGGAACGCACCGTGAGCCGAAGGGTGGTTCGGACCCAGGTTGAGGAACATATAGTCCTCGTTCGGGCCGGAACGCTTCATGCCCCAGTCTTCAGGACGGAAGCGCGCGGCTTCTTCCTCGAGCTGTTGCTTGGCCAGGTTCAGGCTGAACGGATCGAATTCGGTGGCGCGCGCCGGGAAGTCCTTGCGCAGCGGGTGACCTTCCCAGGTCGGCGGCATCATGATGCGCGACAGGTGAGGGTGACCTTTGAAGTCGATGCCGTACATGTCCCAGACTTCGCGCTCGTACCAGTTGGCGTTCGGCCAGATGCTGGTGACGGTCGGCAAGCTGAGGTCGCTCTCGGACAAGGCGACCTTGATCATCACGTCACTATTACGTTCCAGCGACATGAGGTGATAGAACACGGTGAAGTCGGCGCCCGATGGCAGCCCTTGACGCTTGGTGCGCAGACGCTCGTCCACGCCGTGCAGGTCATAGAGCATGACGTACGGCTTGGGCAGGTTGCGCAGGAAAGTCAGGACTTCAACGAGTTTGGCGCGGGCCACCCACAGCACCGGCATGCCGGTGCGGGTCGGCTGAGCGGTGAACGCTTCGGCGCCAAAACGGTTGTTCAGTTCGACGACCACATCCTGGTCGTCTGCCTTGTAAGGCGGGATGTACAGAGCACTGCCTGTAGTCATGGTTATTTTTTCGCTTTCGGTCAACGTAAAGAATGAAGCCAGCTTCTCGTTTCTTTGAAACAGATCTGGATCAGACTTCGTCAGGGCTACGCAGATTGGTGACTGCGATTCGCTGTTCGCGGCGCTGTTCCTTCTGCGAAGGCATGTCGGCGCGATAAACGCCTTGATCGCCAACGACCCAGGAAAGTGGGCGACGCTCCTGGCCAATGGATTCCTGCAACAGCATCAAGCCTTGCAGAAATGCTTCTGGACGGGGCGGGCAGCCAGGTACGTAGACGTCCACGGGCAGGAACTTGTCCACCCCTTGAACCACGGAGTAGATGTCGTACATGCCACCGGAGTTTGCGCACGAACCCATGGAGATAACCCATTTCGGCTCGAGCATCTGCTCGTAGAGACGCTGAATGATCGGCGCCATCTTGATGAAGCAGGTCCCGGCGATAACCATGAAGTCGGCCTGACGCGGTGATGCCCGGATAACTTCGGCGCCGAAGCGCGCGATGTCGTGGGGCGCCGTGAAGGCGGTGGTCATTTCCACGTAGCAGCACGAAAGACCGAAGTTGTACGGCCACAGGGAGTTCTTACGTCCCCAGTTGACCGCGCCACTCAGCACGTCTTCCAGCTTGCCCATGAAAATGTTTTTGTGGACTTGATCTTCTAACGGATCGGAAACGGTTTCCCGCTGGCCGATCGGATACTGCTCGTTAGGAGCATCGGGGTCGATTCTGGTGAGATTGTATTGCATTGCCAAAGCCTCATTGTTTCAGCTTCGCCTGCCGCTTGCGACGAGCTTCCGGAGCCCAGTCAAGGGCGCCCACTCGGAACAGGTAGACAAGACCTGCCAACAGAATTGCTATGAAAACGAGAGCTTCGACGAATCCGGTCCAGCCGCTTTCGCGGACGGACACAGACCATGCAAAGAGAAAGAGGGCTTCGATATCGAAGATCACGAACAGCATCGCGACCAGATAGAATTTGGCTGAGAGCCGCAAGCGGGCGCCACCGGTAGGTAGCATGCCGGACTCGAACGGTTCGTTTTTGCTGCGGCCCCAGGCTTTTGACCCGAGGAGGCTGGAGACGCCGAGCATGAAGGCACACAGGCCGACTACACCCAGAAGGAAAATGGCAAAGCCCCAGTTGTGGGCCATGAGTCCTGTCGCTTCGGGCATGCTGGAAATCCTTAACAGAGAGCAAAGGTCTCTGAGCTTGATAAAGAAATAAGGCAGTGACGATATGTCGCAGCAATCAATCGCGCTGATTTTATGGCTAAACACCCTGCAAGTAAAATTCCTATAGCGAAATTATTTATTGGAATAAGGACATAGCGCACCTCTATGGCCCTGTAGCCCATGCGTTGCGGGCATTAGCCGGGATTTCACGAATTATGTTTTGTAGGAAATGTAACGAACATAGTTGCTGCTAAATGATAATTAATATCGTTTGGAGTGGTTTTGTAACTGTTTAGCGATTGGGCAGTTGGGAAGTTGTCTTATATCCGCGTTACTGCAAGTAGCGGCGGCGCCCGTTTTAACCGATTTTTGTGACGCGGATAGCGCTCTGGATCAATGTTTTGTCTGAAAGGCTGTGCCAGCTCTGGAGCGTTCAGCAAGTCGCAGGCAAAAAAAACGCCCCGAACCAGTCGGGGCGTCAGTCTTTCGGCTATGCGGTTAGCTTTCTATACGGTCCGCAAAGGCCGCTTACTCGGTGAAGTCGATCAGTGGAACTGTTCTTCTTCGGTCGAACCGGTCAGCGCGGTTACCGAGGACGTGCCGCCCTGGATCACGGTGGTCATGTCGTCGAAGTAGCCGGTGCCCACTTCCTGCTGGTGAGCCACGAAGGTGTAACCCTTGGCGGCGTCAGCGAATTCCTGCTCCTGCAGCTTCACGTAGGCAGTCATGTCGTTGCGGGCGTAGTCGTGCGCCAGGTTGAACATGCTGTGCCACATGTTGTGAATGCCGGCCAGGGTGATGAACTGGTGCTTGTAGCCCATGGCGGACAGTTCGCGCTGGAACTTGGCGATGGTCGCGTCGTCCAGGTTTTTCTTCCAGTTGAAGGAAGGCGAGCAGTTGTACGACAGGATCTGGTCCGGGTATTCCTTCTTGATCGCTTCGGCGAAGCGACGGGCTTCTTCCAGGTCTGGTTTAGCGGTTTCGCACCAGATCAGGTCGGCGTACGGCGCGTAGGCCAGACCACGGGCGATTGCCTGGTCCAGACCTGCACGCACCTTGTAGAAACCTTCCTGGGTACGGGTGCCGGTTACGAACGGCTGGTCGTACGGATCGCAGTCGGAAGTCAGCAGGTCGGCAGCGTTGGCGTCGGTGCGGGCCAGGATGATGGTCGGTACACCGGCAACGTCGGCAGCCAGACGAGCTGCGGTCAGCTTCTGTACGGCTTCCTGGGTTGGCACCAGAACCTTGCCGCCCATGTGGCCGCATTTCTTCACGGAAGCCAGTTGGTCTTCGAAGTGAACGCCGGCGGCGCCTGCTTCGATCATGCTCTTCATCAGCTCGTAGGCGTTCAACACGCCGCCGAAACCGGCTTCAGCGTCAGCCACGATTGGCGCGAAGTAGTCGATGTAGCCTTCGTCGCCCGGATTCTTGCCGGCTTTCCACTGGATCTGGTCGGCACGACGGAACGAGTTGTTGATGCGCTTGACCACGGTTGGAACCGAGTCCACCGGGTACAGCGACTGGTCCGGGTACATCGATTCGGCGGAGTTGTTGTCCGCAGCGACTTGCCAGCCCGACAGGTAGATTGCCTGGATACCGGCCTTGACCTGCTGCACAGCCTGGCCGCCGGTCAGGGCGCCCATGCAGTTGACGAAGTCTTTCTCTGGGCGGAAGGACGGCTTGGCACCCTGGGTGACCAGGTTCCACAGTTTTTCGGCGCCCATTTTTGCAAAGGTGTGCTCTGGTTGAACCGAGCCACGCAGACGGACGACGTCAGCAGCGGAGTAATTGCGAGTCACGCCTTTCCAGCGCGGGTTTTCAGCCCAGTCTTTTTCAAGGGCTGCAATTTGCTGTTCGCGTGTCAGTGCCATGGAGATAAACCTCGTCGCGTCTTTATGAAAAGTTGTTCTGCGGTGGAAAATTCCTTGCGCTCGCTGACCAGAAGCTTAGGTGGTCAGGTCGGGTTCGGCGGGGCAGGCGACGGGATGAACGATGGGCTCGAGGGGAAGTGAGCAGGTAAAGGCGAACTGGCGGGCGCATTGGGGCGTCGTGGGCCTTTGTGCGAACTACAGTGTAAAGCCGGGTTACCTAATTACGCTTCCGTCCCTCGGGACAACTTCGTTCCAGTCGGCAACCTCGTCAAACACACCTTGTGGGCGGTACAGACACGAAACGGCTCGCGGGGATGGGTGCGAGCATCGCTTCGAAGGCCCTTGCCAGGGCCTCTGATTAGCGGGAGCGAGGCCATCATGCCTTCGCTTTTTTGGCTCGTCAAACGTTTTGTAGTGCTTTTTTTCAAGCACTACATCTTTCGTCTAATACGACTAATCAGTCAGTTTTCGGTGCTTTAGTCCAACGTGTCGACTTTCACCCGCAACGTCATGTCATCCCGGCCTTGAGTCGAGTAGCTGCGGGCCAGGCCCTGTTTGTCGGCCTGAGTCTCGCGGTTCACGCCGGCGAGGGTGATCCATTCGCCCAAGCGTCCGGTGACGGTTGTGTCGGTGCTCTGCACGTTCACTACATCGGGACGTTCCTGGCTCATGCGGTCACGGTTGGTACTGATTGCCAGGTGAACGGTGTCGCCGGTGACGCTGGCAGTGACGTAGAAGCCTTGGGTGACGTTGCGATATTGGGTCTGGCTGCTGTAATCGCCGTAGGAGTTGGTCTGGCTGCTGGTGATCGGCACGCTCTGGCCGACCTGGATAAGCGCGGGTGCGCCTTCGCTGGCCTGAATCTGCTGAATGCCGCCGTCACGGCTGGCAGTGCTGTAGTTGATGATTCTGGTTTGTTGGTCGCCGGTGTTCTGCTGGTTGTTTTCGTTGGTGTCGACGGTGATCAGCAGGCGTTTGGGGGCGGTATCGAGCTGGGTGAGCAGGGCTTTCAATTCCTGGATCTTGTCCGGCTCGGCCTTGACGATCAGTTGGTTGCCATAGGCGCTGACCTGGCCGTCCTTGCCGATGAAGTCCTGAGCCACCGGCAGCATGTCGACGCTGGTGTGGTACTTGAGGGGCACGATTTCTGTGGCTGCCATCACCGAAAAACTGCAACCGAGCAGCAGGGTGGTGAGCAGGGTGCGTAGGGACATGTCCGTTATCTCCGCTTTCGAAAGGCTTGATATTGCCAGTTTGTCGGCCCGGGGTGGGGCAAGTTGAATCCTAGACAGCAAAACGCCCCGGCATCGGTCGATGGCGGGGCGTTTTGTGAAGCTCATCGAGCGTTATGCCGAATGGCGAACCATGTCGACATGCGGAATCCCGGCTTCCAGGAACTCTTCGCTGACCAGATTGAAACCCAGACGCTCATAGAACGCCGTGGCCTGCACCTGCGCGCTGAGCATCTGCTGCTTCAGCCCGCGAGCTTCAGCTTCGGCGATGACCGCTTGCATCAGCGCATCGCCGACCTTCAGTCCGCGCCAGTCCTTGAGCACCGAAACCCGGCCGATGTGGCCGTCGGGCAGCAGGCGGGCGGTGCCGATCGGAAAATCGCCTTCGAAGGCCAGGAAATGCACCGCCGTGGCGTCATCGGCGTCCCACTCAAGCTCGGGTGGAACCGATTGTTCGGCAATGAACACCGTTTCGCGAATGCGGCGGATCTCGGCGTTGTCCTTTTGCCAGTCTGCAACACGTACGCGAATCTTATTCATCGTCGGCGAACCCCAGGCTGCCCTGTTTGACCAGTTCGCACAGCAGGCCACGACCATCTTCGTCGCTCAGCCAGTCGCCGAGGTTGTCGGTGTGCAGGGCGTCAGCTGAACAGATCAGCTTCAGCAGCTCGCGCAGCTTGCCCGGCAAGTAGCGGCTCTGGCCGCTGGCGAACAGCAGCAGATCGTCATCGACTTCCGACCATGCCAGGCGCGCGCTCGGGTTGCGGATCAGGATGGCGCCGTCTTCGAGGGCGCTGAGGAAGTCTTCTTCTTCGACTTCTTCCGGGCCGACTACCAGCTCCGGATAACGCGGCTCGGTCATGTACTGGCCGAACCAGGTCAGCAGCAGGCGCTCGTCGCTCATGTGCTCGGCGAGCAGTGCCTTCAGGCGGCCCAGAGCATCGTGCTGGATCTGGTGCGGGTCATCGCTGACCGGCTTCGCATCGGCATCGGTGTAGCGCTCTTCGTCAGTCAGGAACTGGCTGAGGAAGTCAGTGAAGTGGGTCAGCACTTCGGCGGCGCTCGGTGCGCGGAAGCCGACCGAGTAGGTCATGCAGTCATCGACGGCAACGCCGCAGTGAGCCAGGCGCGGCGGCAGGTAGAGCATGTCGCCCGGTTCCAGGACCCACTCTTCGGTCTCATGGAATTCGGCGAGGATGCGCAGATCCGCATGTTGCAGCAGCGGGCTCTCGGAATCGCACATCTGGCCGATTTTCCAGTTGCGCTTGCCGTGGCCTTGCAGCAGGAATACGTCGTAGTTGTCGAAGTGCGGGCCGACGCTGCCACCCGGGGCGGCGAAGCTGATCATCACATCGTCGACGCGCCAGCTCGGCAGAAAGCGGAAGTTTTCCAGCAGTTCGCTGACTTCCGGCACGAACTGATCGACGGCCTGCACCAGCAGGGTCCACTCGCGTTCCGGCAGTTTGCTGAATTCGTCTTCGGCGAACGGGCCGCGGCGCAGTTCCCATGGGCGCTCGCCGTGTTCGATCACCAGGCGCGATTCGACTTCTTCTTCCAGGGCCAGGCCGGCGAGTTCGTCGGCGTCGATCGGGCTTTCGAAATCAGGAATCGCCTGACGGATCAGCAGTGGTTTTTTCTGCCAGTAATCGCGCATGAATTCGCGCGCCGTGAGACCACCCAGAAGTTGAAGAGGAATATCGGGATTCATATGTAACCTATTGAAAAAAAGCATTTTTCAGACGGGAATAAAAACGCCCGGCGCGGCCGGGCGTCTCAAGCGGGTCAAGCAGTCGATCAGATGCGTTTGGCTTGCGCTACAGCGTTGCCGATGTAGTTGGCCGGAGTCAGTTGCTTGAGCTCGGCTTTCGCTGCGGCCGGCATGTCCAGGCCATCGATGAAAGTCTGCAGCGCTTCAGGGCTGATGCCCTTGCCGCGAGTCAGTTCTTTCAGCTTCTCGTACGGGTTTTCGATGTTGTAGCGGCGCATCACGGTCTGGATCGGCTCGGCCAGGACTTCCCAGCAGGCGTCCAGATCGGCAGCAATCTTGTCAGCGTTCAGTTCGAGCTTGCTGATGCCTTTGAGGCTCGCTTCGTACGCGATCACGCTGTGGGCGAAGCCGACACCGAGGTTACGCAGAACGGTGGAGTCGGTCAGGTCGCGCTGCCAGCGGGAGATCGGCAGTTTGCTCGCCAGGTGCTGGAACAGCGCGTTGGCGATGCCCAGGTTGCCTTCGGAGTTTTCGAAGTCGATCGGGTTGACCTTGTGCGGCATGGTCGACGAACCGATTTCGCCGGCGATGGTACGCTGCTTGAAGTAACCCAGGGAGATGTAGCCCCAGATGTCACGGTCGAAGTCGATCAGGATGGTGTTGAAGCGCGCAATGGCGTCGAACAGCTCGGCGATGTAGTCGTGCGGTTCGATCTGCGTGGTGTACGGGTTGAAGGCCAGGCCCAGCTCGTCTTCGATGAAGGCGCGGGCGTTGGCTTCCCAGTCGATCTGCGGGTAGGCCGACAGGTGAGCGTTGTAGTTGCCGACAGCGCCGTTGATCTTGCCCAGCAGCGGAACGGCAGCGACCTGAGCGATCTGGCGCTCAAGACGGTAAACCACGTTCGCCAGCTCTTTACCCAGAGTGGTCGGGGAAGCCGGCTGACCATGGGTGCGAGACAGCATTGGCACGTCGGCAAAGCGCAGGGCCAGTTCGCGGATGGCGTTGGCGGTCTGGCGCATCAGCGGCAGCATCACGTCGTCACGGCCTTCGCGCAGCATCAGGGCGTGGGACAGGTTGTTGATGTCCTCGCTGGTGCAGGCGAAGTGGATGAATTCGCTGACCTTGGCCAGTTCCGGCAGCTTGGCCGCCTGCTCCTTGAGCAGGTACTCGATCGCTTTCACGTCGTGGTTGGTGGTGCGCTCGATCTCTTTCACGCGCTCGGCGTGCTCCAGCGAGAAGTTCTCGGCCAGTTCGTTCAGAACGGCGTTGGCTTCGGCGGAGAAGGCTGGCACTTCCGGGATGCCGGCATGAGCGGCCAGGCGCTGGAGCCAGCGCACTTCAACCAGAACGCGGGCGCGGATCAGGCCGTACTCGCTGAAAATCGGGCGCAGGGCCTGGGTTTTGCCGGCGTAGCGGCCGTCAACAGGGGAAACCGCAGTGAGCGAAGAGAGCTGCATGGGGTGTTCTCGGACAGTCGGGCAACGAAATGGGGCGCGTATCATACATGAAAAAATCCGCCGGTCCGTCGCCAACTGACCGGCGTATTACGCGTTACAGACTACAAAGCTTTTATTGCGCGGCGATTTACTCGCTGCGCATCAACGGATACAGCTCTTTGAGCAGCTTGCGACGACTGATCACCAACTGCCAGCGATGACCGCCGAGCTGACGCCACAGGCGTGCCGAACGGATGCCGGCGAGCAGCAGGGCGCGAATCTTCGAGGCGTTGCTTGGCTGCTGCAGGTTGCGCATGTCGCCGTGCACCTGGATGCGCTGGCGCAAGGTGCTCAGGGTGTCTTGATAGAGCGCGCCACAAGCGGCGATCACGTTTTCGTGGGCCGGGCCGAAATGCTCGACCTGCGACTGGATCTGCGGCAAGCGCTTGCCGATCACGTCGAGCATGTCGTTGCGCTTGGCCAGTTGCCGCTCAAGGCCGAGCATCGACAGGGCGTAGCGCAACGGCTCGCGCTGCAAGGTGCTCGGGTCGCGCTCGAGGGCGCCGATCAATGCGCGATAACCCTCGCGCAGGTTGATGTCGTCGCCGCCGTACACGTCCAGCGTGTCCTTCGGGTCGCGGACCAGCAGGCTGCCGAGCATGCAGCTCAGGCCGGCCTCGTTGGTCTGGCCGGTCTTGGCGATCCGGTCCACCAGCACGGCGGCGAGAAACACGCCGCCCAGAGCCGTCAATTGCTCCTGAGTCGGGCTCATGCCTGGCCGCTCCACGGCTCGGCGACTTCGATCACGCCGCCGCCGAGGCAGATTTCTCCGTCATAGAACACCACCGACTGACCCGGCGTGACCGCGCGTTGCGGTTCGTCGAACACGGCGCGGTAGCCGGTCGCGGTTTTTTCCAGGGTGCAGGCCTGATCGCTCTGGCGATAACGAACCTTGGCGGTCAGGCGCAGTGGCTGGCTCAGATCGATCGGGTTGACCCAGTAGATTTCCGAAGCGAGCAGGGCGCTGGAGAACAGCCACGGATGGTTGTTGCCCTGGCCGACGATCAGCTCGTTGGTGTCCAGGTCCTTGCGCAGCACGTACCACGGCTCGTCGCCGGCGTCTTTCAGACCGCCGATGCCCAGGCCCTGACGCTGGCCGATTGTGTGGTACATCAAACCGTGGTGACGGCCGATGACTTCGCCTTCGGTGGTCTTGATCTCGCCCGGTTGCGCCGGCAGGTATTGCTTGAGGAAATCGCTGAAACGACGCTCGCCGATGAAGCAGATCCCGGTGGAATCCTTCTTCTTGGCGGTGGCCAGCTCGTATTTCTCGGCGATTGCGCGGACTTCCGGCTTTTCCAGTTCGCCGACCGGGAACAGGGTCTTGGCGATCTGTTCACCGCCCACAGCGTGCAGGAAGTAGCTCTGGTCCTTGTTCGGGTCCAGGCCCTTGAGCAGTTCGGTACGACCGTCGATGTCGCGACGGCGCACGTAGTGGCCGGTGGCGATCAGGTCGGCGCCGAGCATCATGGCGTAGTCGAGGAATGCCTTGAACTTGATCTCGCGGTTGCACAGGATGTCCGGGTTCGGCGTGCGTCCGGCCTTGTATTCGGCCAGGAAATGCTCGAACACGTTGTCCCAATACTCGGCGGCGAAGTTGGCGGTGTGCAGCTTGATGCCGATCTTGTCGCACACGGCCTGGGCATCCGCCAGGTCGTCCATGGCGGTGCAGTATTCCGTTCCGTCGTCTTCTTCCCAGTTCTTCATGAACAGGCCTTCCACTTCATAGCCCTGCTCGATCAGCAGGAGAGCGGAAACGGAAGAGTCCACGCCGCCGGACATGCCGACAATGACGCGCTTCTTGGATGTGTCAGAAGGGGCTGGATCACGCATAGGGATTCAATGAGTGTCTTGAAAAAGGACGCGATTCTATCAGGCTCACGGCCTCAAGGCTAAAGGGAAGGGCGGATCAGTTCGAGACCGAAGCGATTGCCGGCGAGATAATCATCGATGCAGCGGATGATCAGCTCGCTGCGCCAGTTGTCTCGCTGGGCCAATAATTCGTCGCGGGTCAGCCACTTGGCGCCGACGATACCGTCGTCCAGTTGGTAATCCGGGTGGTGTTTCACGGCTTTGGCGCTGAAGCACACGCGCTGGTAAGTCACGCCGTTGCTCGGTGCGGTGTACAGATAAATGCCGATCACGCTGGTGGGTTCGACGTCCCAGCCGGTTTCTTCGAGGGTTTCGCGCACGGCGGCTTCGATCAGGGTTTCGTCCGGGTCCAGATGACCGGCGGGCTGATTGAGCACGTTACGGCCAGCCTTGTGTTCCTCGACCATCAGGAAACGACCGTTGTCCTCGACGATGGTGGCGACGGTGATGTGGGGGAGCCATTGCATTGATTGAATCTCCTGGGCGGAAGGCAGAAACACAAACCCCGGCGCATGGCCGGGGTTTGTGATGTTCCCTTTACAACCTTATACCAGCGCAGCAATCGCCGCGTTGAGGGTTGCGCTTGGGCGCATGGCCTTGCTGATCAGCTCGGCATTGGCGTGGTAGTAACCGCCGATGTCCACTGGCTTGCCTTGAACGGCGTTGAGCTCGGCGACGATGGTCGCTTCGTTCTCGGTCAGGGTCTTGGCCAGAGTCGCGAACTGCGCTTGCAGTGCAGCGTCTTCAGTCTGGGCAGCCAGGGCCTGAGCCCAGTACATGGCCAGGTAGAAGTGGCTGCCGCGGTTGTCGATGTTGCCGACTTTGCGCGATGGTGATTTGTTGTTGTCCAGGAACTGACCGGTAGCCTGATCCAGGGTCTTGGACAGAACCAGCGCTTTCGGGTTGTTGTAGTTCACACCCAGGTGCTCGAGAGACGCGGCCAGGGCCAGGAATTCACCCAGCGAATCCCAGCGCAGGAAGTTCTCTTCGACCAGTTGCTGCACGTGCTTCGGAGCCGAACCGCCGGCGCCGGTTTCGAACAGGCCACCGCCGTTCATCAGCGGCACGATCGACAGCATCTTGGCGCTGGTGCCCAGTTCCATGATCGGGAACAGGTCGGTCAGGTAGTCGCGCAGCACGTTGCCGGTCACCGAAATGGTGTCCTTGCCTTCGCGGGTGCGCTGCAGGGTGTACTTCATCGCGTCGACCGGCGCCATGATCTGGATGTCCAGACCGGCAGTGTCGTGATCCTTCAGGTAAGCCTGAACCTTCTCGATCACCACGCCGTCGTGGGCGCGCATCGGGTCCAGCCAGAAAATGGCCGGGGTGCTGCTTGCGCGAGCACGGTTGACGGCCAGCTTGACCCAGTCCTGGATCGGCGCGTCTTTGGTCTGGCACATGCGGAAGATGTCGCCGGCTTCGACAGCCTGTTCCATCAGCAGGGTGCCTTTGCTGTCGATCACGCGAACCACGCCGTCGGCCTTGATCTGGAAGGTCTTGTCGTGGGAACCGTACTCTTCAGCCTTTTTGGCCATCAGGCCAACGTTTGGCACGCTGCCCATGGTGGTCGGATCGAAAGCGCCATTGGCTTTGCAATCTTCGATCACGGCCTGGTAGATGGTGGCGTAGCAACGATCCGGGATCACGGCCTTGGTGTCGTGCAGCTGGCCGTCGGTGCCCCACATCTTGCCGGAGTCACGGATCATGGCCGGCATCGAGGCGTCGACGATGACGTCGCTCGGCACGTGCAGGTTGGTGATGCCTTTGTCGGAGTTGACCATCGCCAGCGACGGACGAACGGCGTAGACCGCTTGAACGTCAGCTTCGATCTGCGCTTGCTGCTCGGTCGGCAGCGATTTGATGCGGGCGTACAGGTCGCCGATGCCGTTGTTCAGGTTGAAGCCGATTTCGGCCAGCACGTCGGCGTGCTTGGTCAGGGCGTCCTTGTAGAACTCGGCAACGATCTGGCCGAACATGATCGGGTCGGAGACCTTCATCATGGTGGCTTTCAGGTGAACCGACAGCAGCACGCCTTGTTGCTTGGCGCTGTCGATTTCAGCGGCGATGAACGCGCGCAGGGCCTTTTTGCTCATGACGGAGCAGTCGAGGATCTCGCCCGCCTGAACGGTGGTTTTTTCTTTCAGGACGGTAGCGGTGCCGTCTTTGGCGATCAGCTCGATCTTCACGGCGTCAGCGGCGTCGATCAGGGCGGCTTTTTCGCTGCCGTAGAAATCGCCGGTGCTCATGTGAGCGACGTGGGACTTGGAGTCCTTGGCCCAGGCGCCCATTTTGTGCGGGTGCTTGCGCGCGTAGTTCTTGACCGACAGCGGAGCGCGGCGGTCGGAGTTGCCTTCACGCAGAACCGGGTTCACGGCGCTGCCCTTGACCTTGTCGTAACGCGCCTTGGCGTCTTTGTCGGCGTCGCTGGTCACGGTTTCCGGGTAGTCCGGCAGGTTGTAGCCCTGGGCTTGCAGTTCTTTGATCGCGGCTTGCAGTTGCGGAACCGAGGCGCTGATGTTCGGCAGCTTGATGATGTTGGCTTCAGGCGTAACGGCCAGGTCGCCCAGTTCGGCGAGGTGGTCGGCTACGGCTTTGTCGCCCAGTTGCTCGGGGAAGCTGGCCAGAATACGTGCTGCAAGAGAGATATCGCGGGTTTCCACGGCGATATCGGCCGAGGCGGTGTAAGCCTCGATGATCGGCAGCAGGGAATAGGTGGCGAGGGCTGGAGCTTCGTCGGTGAAGGTATAGATGATCTTCGAGCGGGTGGGCATATTCGGATTAACTCTCTCTTCTTTGCTAAAGCGTGCGCAGAAACTCGAGGGGCGCCGGGTAAGCGCGTTCGTTCAAAGTCATCCATGAACCGAATGTCGAGAATCTTCGCGGTGATGTTGGGTGCATCAGTAGAGCGTCAAGCAGTCGGACTGCGGTAACAACCCGACCAATCAGGCGGAAAGTCTCGTGCTAGAGAGGCCAGCCGTCGTGACCCTTTGGTCAGCGGGCGGCATTATACATAGGTAGCTGGCAATCTGCCGATGGTTCATATGCAACGATTCTCGTCCATTGGTCTAAAGGTCGCAGGGCGGGGTGGGGCGTAGAGTCGCCGTGAATGCTTGAGATTGGCGCTTTTCCCTTTGCTTTCAGGCTTGTACGAAACGAGATGTGGCCGCGCCCGGAACAGAGGGTTTGCGTGTTGATTCAACTGGGTTACGCTCGAACCAAGCCAGATGTTCAATCCAAACAATGGAGTTCAGCATGGGTTACAAGAAGATTCAGGTTCCAGCCGTCGGCGACAAAATCACCGTCAACGCAGACCATTCTCTCAATGTCCCTGATAACCCGATCATTCCCTTCATTGAAGGTGACGGCATTGGCGTCGACGTCAGCCCTGTGATGATCAAAGTGGTTGATGCTGCCGTGGCCAAGGCCTACGGGGGCAAGCGCAAGATTTCCTGGATGGAGGTTTATGCTGGCGAAAAAGCAACTCAAGTCTATGACCAGGACACCTGGCTGCCTCAGGAAACCCTGGACGCGGTCAAGGATTACGTGGTTTCCATCAAGGGCCCGCTGACCACTCCGGTCGGTGGCGGGATCCGCTCCCTCAACGTTGCCCTGCGTCAACAGCTCGATCTCTATGTCTGCCTGCGCCCTGTGGTGTGGTTCGAAGGCGTGCCAAGCCCGGTTAAAAAGCCCGGCGACGTCGACATGGTGATCTTCCGCGAGAACTCCGAAGACATTTATGCCGGTATCGAATGGAAGGCCGGCTCCCCGGAAGCCACCAAGGTCATCAAGTTCCTGAAAGAGGAAATGGGCGTCACCAAGATCCGCTTCGACCAGGATTGCGGTATCGGCATCAAGCCGGTTTCGAAAGAAGGCACCAAGCGTCTGGTGCGCAAGGCCCTGCAATACGTGGTGGATAACGATCGCAAGTCGCTGACCATCGTGCACAAGGGCAACATCATGAAATTCACCGAAGGTGCCTTCAAGGACTGGGGCTACGAGGTCGCGCGCGATGAATTCGGCGCCGAGCTGCTGGATGGTGGCCCGTGGATGAAATTCAAGAACCCGAAAACCGGCCGCGAAGTCATCGTCAAGGACGCCATCGCCGATGCCATGCTCCAGCAGATCCTGCTGCGTCCGGCCGAATACGATGTGATCGCCACCCTTAACCTCAACGGTGACTACCTGTCCGACGCCCTGGCGGCGGAAGTGGGCGGTATCGGTATTGCGCCGGGTGCCAACCTGTCCGACACCGTGGCCATGTTCGAGGCGACCCACGGTACTGCGCCGAAATATGCCGGCAAGGACCAGGTCAACCCGGGCTCGGTAATCCTGTCGGCCGAGATGATGCTCCGCCACCTGGGCTGGACCGAGGCGGCGGATCTGATCATCAAAGGCACCAACGGCGCGATCAAGGCCAAGACCGTGACCTACGACTTCGAACGTCTGATGGAAGGCGCCACACTGGTGTCGTCGTCGGGCTTCGGTGAGGCGATCGTCAAGCACATGTAAGAAAGGCAGCTGCAACGAAACCGCCCGGCTCGAGTGATCGAGCCGGGCGGTTTGTTTTCTGGCAGGTGTTCTGGTCGTTTCAGCTGGTCACTGACTGGTAATGAGCCGCTGGCGAGACGGCGTCTTTTGCAGTCTCCACATTCTGAATTTTTGTGGCGTGCAGGCCTTTGGGCCCTTGCACGATCTCGAATTTGACGATTTGCCCGGCTTTGAGGGTTTTGTACCCGTCCATTTCAATGGCGGAGTAGTGCGCAAAGAAATCGATTTCCTTGCCGTCCTCGTCTTTCCCCTCGCGGGCGTCGGTGTTGATGAAACCGAACCCCTTGGCATTGTTGAACCATTTCACCTTGCCGACAGCCATGCTCAAATCCCTCTGCAACAGTCTCCATCGCTGGAGTATCATCCAATTCATCCGCAGTCGAATCCGTTAAAAAGATTGACTCCGCGGATCTTTTTTACCCACTGTGGGTTCTATTGGTTGTAACACCGTTTTCCCGATAGTCAAGGTGACCGGGCAGTCGGAGTTGAAAACGTGTCAAGCCGCCCCCACCACTGTATTTGCACAACTGACGAACCTTTCTTTCCATGCATGCAATCAGCCAGATTCGACTAACATTCAATCAGGATCGCCCTGATTTACACGACGACGATTCAGCGGGTATTGCTGTTCAGGAAGCAAAGCCTGCGTTACAGGCGCCGCCGATGTACAAGGTGGTTTTGTTTAATGATGACTACACACCGATGGATTTCGTCGTCGAAGTGCTCGAGGTGTTTTTTAACCTGAATCGCGAGCTGGCGACCAAGGTCATGCTGGCCGTCCACACAGAAGGGCGGGCAGTATGTGGAGTGTTTACCCGCGACATCGCCGAGACAAAGGCCATGCAGGTCAACCAGTACGCCAGGGAAAGCCAGCATCCGCTACTCTGTGAAATCGAGAAGGACGGTTAATCGCCGACCACTTGGGTATGAGGTGAAGCTATGTTAAACCGCGAGCTCGAAGTCACCCTCAATCTTGCCTTCAAGGAGGCTCGTTCGAAGCGTCATGAGTTCATGACCGTCGAACACCTGCTGCTGGCCCTATTGGACAATGAGGCTGCCGCCACCGTATTGCGTGCCTGCGGCGCAAACCTCGACAAACTCAAGCACGACCTGCAGGAGTTCATCGACTCCACCACGCCGCTGATCCCCGTCCATGACGAAGATCGCGAAACCCAGCCAACCCTGGGCTTCCAGCGTGTGCTGCAACGTGCTGTCTTTCATGTACAGAGCTCGGGCAAGCGCGAAGTAACCGGCGCCAATGTGCTGGTTGCAATCTTCAGTGAGCAAGAGAGTCAGGCAGTGTTCCTGCTGAAACAGCAGAGCGTTGCACGAATCGATGTCGTCAACTATATCGCCCATGGCATTTCCAAGGTGCCGGGGCATGGCGATCACTCTGAAGGTGAACAAGATATGCAGGACGACGAGGGCGGTGAGTCTTCTTCTTCAGGCAATCCGCTGGATGCGTATGCCAGCAACCTCAACGAACTCGCACGCCAGGGCCGGATCGATCCGCTGGTCGGGCGTGAAACGGAAGTCGAGCGTGTCGCGCAGATTCTCGCGCGTCGGCGCAAGAACAATCCGTTGCTGGTAGGCGAGGCAGGTGTGGGTAAAACCGCGATTGCCGAAGGTCTGGCCAAGCGCATCGTCGACAACCAGGTGCCGGACCTGCTGGCCAACAGCGTCGTTTACTCCCTCGATCTGGGAGCCTTGCTCGCAGGCACCAAATATCGCGGCGATTTCGAGAAGCGCTTCAAGGCGCTGCTCGGTGAGCTGAAAAAACGTCCGCAGGCGATCCTGTTCATTGACGAGATCCACACCATCATCGGTGCGGGTGCTGCGTCCGGTGGCGTCATGGATGCCTCGAACCTGCTCAAGCCGCTGCTGTCGTCGGGTGACATTCGCTGCATCGGTTCGACCACGTTCCAGGAATTCCGTGGCATCTTCGAGAAAGACCGTGCCCTGGCACGTCGCTTCCAGAAGGTCGATGTGGTCGAGCCGTCGGTAGAAGACACCATCGGCATCCTGCGCGGCCTGAAAGGGCGTTTCGAACAGCACCACAACATCGAATACAGCGATGAGTCGTTGCGCGCCGCAGCTGAGCTGGCTTCGCGCTACATCAATGACCGGCATATGCCGGACAAGGCCATCGATGTGATCGACGAGGCGGGCGCCTACCAGCGTCTGCAGCCGGTCGACAAGCGTGTGAAGCGCATCGACGTGCCACAGGTTGAAGACATCGTGGCGAAGATTGCGCGGATTCCGCCAAAACACGTCACCAGTTCCGACAAGGAGTTGCTGCGTAACCTGGAGCGCGACCTGAAGCTGACGGTGTTCGGTCAGGATGCGGCGATCGATTCGCTGTCGACCGCGATCAAGCTGTCCCGTGCGGGCCTCAAGTCGCCGGACAAACCGGTCGGTTCGTTCCTGTTCGCCGGGCCTACCGGTGTCGGTAAAACCGAGGCCGCGCGGCAATTGGCCAAGGCGCTGGGGATCGAGCTGGTTCGTTTCGACATGTCCGAGTATATGGAGCGCCACACCGTATCGCGTCTGATCGGTGCGCCTCCGGGTTATGTCGGTTTCGACCAGGGCGGTCTGCTGACCGAGGCGATTACCAAGCAACCGCATTGCGTATTGCTGCTCGATGAAATCGAGAAGGCGCATCCGGAAGTCTTCAACCTGCTGCTGCAGGTGATGGACCACGGTACGCTGACCGACAACAACGGGCGCAAGGCGGATTTCCGCAACGTGATCGTGATCATGACCACCAACGCCGGTGCCGAAACCGCGGCGCGTGCTTCGATCGGTTTCACTCATCAGGACCACTCGTCCGATGCGATGGAAGTGATCAAGAAGAGCTTCACGCCGGAATTCCGCAACCGTCTGGATACCATCATTCAATTTGGTCGCCTCAGTCACGAGGTCATCAAAAGTGTGGTGGACAAGTTCCTCACCGAACTTCAGGCGCAGCTGGAAGACAAGCGGGTGCTGCTGGAAGTTACCGACGCGGCGCGCAGTTGGCTCGCGGCCGGTGGCTATGACTCGGCAATGGGCGCTCGCCCGATGGCGCGTCTGATCCAGGACAAGATCAAGCGTCCGCTGGCGGAGGAGATTCTGTTTGGCGAACTGGCCGAGCATGGCGGTGTGGTTCACATCGACATCAAGGATGGTGAGCTGACGTTTGACTTCGAGACTACGGCAGAAATGGCTTGATGGCTGGTAAGTGAAAAGGCGCCTTCGGGCGCCTTTTTGTTGTCTGCGGTTTTTTATTTTGGGGGCATATCCGTTGCTTCGGGAGCTGCCGCTGGCGGTTTCGCCCTTACGGCGAGTCACCTTTTCCAAACGCCGAAAAGGTAACCCAAAAGGCTTTACCCTGACGTACGGCCCCTCGCTGAGGCTCGGGGTTCCTTCGCTCCGGGATTGATCCGGGGGCATCGCCTACGGTTTGCTTCGCTGCACCTCCTCTCGATGTGTTTGGCTTCGCCAAACGGTCGCTGCGCTCCCGCCCCGAATCAATCCCTCCACTCAGCCTGCCGACGGGCCTTGAGATCAAAAGCTTTACTCGAGCTAACGCTCATCGTGGTGAGTGGTGAGTGGTGAGGGGCTCTTGATCTGGCTTTTGCTCTGGCTCTGGCTTTTGATTTTTTGCCCCTTCGGCAGGCCGAGCGGAGGTGTCCATCAGGGGGTAGGCGCGCAGCGCCGTGCGGCGAAGCCGCATACATCGAGAGGAGGTGCAGCGAAGCAAACCGTAGGCGATGCCCCCTGATGGACACCGTAGCGAGGGAACACTGAGCCTAAGCGAAGTGCCGTACGCCAGGGCGTAGACTTTTTGGTTGCTTTTGAGGCGTTTGTCAAAAGTGACTCGCTGTAAGAGCGAAACCGCCAGCGGCAGCTCCCGAAGCAACGGATATACACTCAAAACTCAAGCGCAAACCCAAAACCCGGACAAACAAAAACGCCCGGCATTAAGCCGGGCGTCTTGTATTGACTTGATTAGCGAGCGCGGTAAGTAATACGCCCTTTGCTCAAGTCATAGGGCGTCAGCTCGACGCGCACTTTGTCACCGGTAAGAATACGAATGTAGTTCTTGCGCATCTTGCCGGAAATATGCGCGGTTACGACGTGCCCATTTTCCAACTCCACACGAAACATGGTGTTGGGCAGGGTGTCGACGACAGTGCCTTCCATTTCGAAGCTGTCTTCTTTCGACATGCAGTAAAGCCCTCGGTATCCAATGAATGGCCCGGTGCAACTGCGCCAGGCAAAAGCGGCGTGCATTGTGCCCGAAAAATGGGGTTTACGCCAAGGGGTTTAGGGCTTTCGATCAGTTCAGGATGACCCAGCGCTGATTAATCAGCAGTTCGATAGGCCGATATTGGGTCTTGTAGTTCATCTTTTTGCAGTTTTTGATCCAGTAGCCAAGGTACACGGCTTCAAGCCCAAGGCGTCCGGCTTCAGCGATTTGCCAGAGGATGGCGTAGCGTCCGAGGCTGCGGCGTTCTTCCTCTGGTTCGTAAAAGGTGTAGACCGCCGACAGGCCGTTGGGCAGAAGGTCGGTGACGGCGACGGCCAGCAACCGTCCGTCGAGCCGGAACTCGTAGAAGCGTGAGAAGGGCAGGTCGCGAACCAGAAAAGTCGAGAATTGATCACGGCTCGGCGGGTACATGTCGCCGTCGGCATGACGCTGTTCGATGTAGCGCTGATAAAGATCGAAATACTCTTCGCTGAAGGCCGGTTTGACCGGGCGCACCTGCAAGTCGGCGTTGCGTTTGAAAATGCGCTTTTGTTGGCGATTAGGGTTGAATTGCGCCACTGGAATGCGCGCAGGCACGCAAGCATTGCAGTTCTGGCAATGCGGGCGGTACAGATGATCGCCGCTGCGACGAAAGCCCATTTCCGACAGGTCTGCGTAGACATGCACATCCATGGGCTGGCTCGGATCGAGAAACAGGGTCGTAGCCTGTTCCTCGGGCAGATAACTGCAAGAGTGAGGCTGAGTGGCATAAAACTTCAACCGCGCCAACTCGGTCATGATCAACCCTCGGGGGTAAGCTGGTGAATTAAGTGTAAGCCACGCGCGCAAAAGTCGCTCAGCAAACCCAGGTGGCCAGGTTGGGTCGGTCGAGGTGTCGGGCCAGATACTCGGCAAAGGCAGGGCGGGAAATTGCCCGGGCGCCCAGGCTGTGCAGATGATCGGTCGGCATCTGGCAGTCGATCAGCACGAAGCCCGCGTCTTTCAGGTGCCGCACCAGCGTGGCAAAGCCGTACTTGGAGGCATTGTCGGCGCGACTGAACATCGATTCCCCAAAAAACAGCTGCCCCATAGCCAGACCATAGAGGCCGCCGACCAGTTTGCCTTCATCCCAGACTTCCACTGAATGGGCGAAGCCGCGTTGGTGCAGTTCAATGTAGGCATCCTGCATGGCCTCGGTGATCCAGGTGCCATCAGCGTAATCCCGTGGCGCGGCGCAGGCGCGGATAACCGCTTCGAAGTCCTGATCGAAGGTCACTTGATAGCGTTGCTGGCGCAGCAGTTTGCCCAGACTGCGCGAGACATGCAGTTCGTCGGGAAACAATACGGTGCGCGGATCCGGCGACCACCAGAGGATGGGCTGTCCTTCTGAGAACCACGGAAAGCAGCCGTGGCGATAGGCCTGGATCAGGCGATCGGCGGACAGGTCACCGCCGGCCGCCAGCAATCCGTTGGGATCGCGCATGGCCTTTTCCAGTGGCGGGAAAGTCAGTGAATTGCGTTGTAACCAAGTCAGCATGGCGTCCAGGCTTGCAGAAGGGGAGGGCGGTGGGCGGCAGGGCCCGTTGCAAAGTGTGCCGTTAAATGGCGCGAATGTCCTCCCGAACCTGCGCGAAGTCGACGCTGCTGCAACTTGCCTTTCAGGATGCGGTCGTAGACGGGCGACGAGCTTGAGGGTGCATGCTTCGCTACGTTCATCAAATACACCTCATAAGCCTTTGTCACAAAAGACAATGCATGCTCAAATTGCGTCGCAGGTTTGGTCTGCTTGGCTATGCTTGAACATGGGGTTCGAAGCATGGCATCGAACGCGCAAACCCGTACAATGCCGGGCTGTTACAGAATATTCGCAGTGTGCCGTGTTTATAAAAGAGCGGGCGCAGTGTTAAAAGTAGTCTCAGTTGCGCCCGTCAATTTTTTACCTGCCTGGATTGGGCAGTTTTTTATCGTCATTCAATAGATGGACGCGCCGCTGGCGCAGGAAAAGAAGCGTTTTGAAGAAATCCACGGAAGCACCAAAAACAGTCGTTCCGCTTTGGCGCCAGCAATTGCACTACCGGCTCAAGGAAGGTGCATTGATCGCCATCGGCGCTCTGTGCCTGTTCCTGATGATGGCCTTGCTGACCTACGGCAAGGACGATCCGGGCTGGAGCCACAACAGCAAGATCGACGACGTGCAGAATTTCGGCGGTCCGGCGGGCTCCTACAGCGCCGACATCCTGTTCATGGTGCTGGGTTACTTCGCGTACATCTTTCCGTTGCTGCTGGCGATCAAGGCGTATCAGATCTTCCGTCAGCGCCACGAGCCGTGGCAGTGGAGCGGCTGGCTGTTTTCCTGGCGCTTGATCGGCCTGGTTTTCCTGGTGCTGTCCGGCGCCGCGCTGGCGCACATTCATTTCCATGCGGCCACCGCATTGCCGGCCGGCGCAGGCGGGGCGCTGGGCGAAAGCCTCGGCGATCTGGCCCGCAATGCCCTGAACATTCAGGGCAGCACATTGCTGTTCATTGCTCTGTTCCTGTTCGGTCTGACCGTATTCACCGACCTGTCGTGGTTCAAGGTGATGGACGTCACCGGCAAGATCACCCTCGATCTGTTCGAACTGTTCCAGGGCGCGATCAATCGCTGGTGGTCGGCGCGTACCGAGCGCAAGCAACTGGTGGCGCAACTGCGTGAAGTCGATGACCGGGTGCACGACGTGGTCGCACCGACCGTCACCGACAAGCGCGAGCAGGCCAAGGTCAAGGAGCGCCTGATCGAGCGTGAGCAGGCCCTGAGCAAGCACATGTCCGAGCGCGAGAAACAGGTTCCGCCGGTCATCGCCCCGGCCCCGGTCAAGGCGCCGGAGCCGAGCAAGCGCGTGCAGAAAGAGAAGCAGGTGCCGTTGTTCGTCGACAGCGCCGTGGAAGGCACCTTGCCGCCGATCTCGATCCTCGATCCTGCGGAAAAGAAACAACTCAATTATTCGCCCGAATCCCTGGCGGCGGTCGGCCACTTGCTGGAGATCAAGCTCAAGGAGTTCGGCGTCGAAGTCACCGTGGACTCGATCCATCCGGGCCCGGTCATTACCCGTTACGAAATACAGCCGGCTGCCGGTGTGAAGGTCAGCCGTATCGCCAACCTGGCGAAAGACCTTGCACGTTCGCTGGCCGTGACCAGCGTGCGGGTGGTCGAGGTGATTCCGGGCAAGACCACGGTCGGTATCGAGATCCCTAACGAAGACCGCCAGATCGTGCGCTTCTCCGAAGTGCTGTCGACCCCCGAGTACGACAACTTCAAGTCGCCGGTCACCCTGGCCCTGGGCCACGACATCGGCGGCAAACCGGTCATCACCGACCTGGCGAAGATGCCGCACCTGCTGGTAGCCGGTACGACCGGTTCCGGTAAGTCGGTGGGTGTGAACGCGATGATCCTGTCGATCCTGTTCAAGTCCGGCCCGGACGACGCCAAGCTGATCATGATCGACCCGAAAATGTTGGAACTGTCGATCTACGAAGGCATTCCGCACCTGCTGTGCCCGGTCGTGACCGACATGAAGGACGCCGCCAACGCCCTGCGCTGGAGCGTTGCCGAGATGGAGCGTCGCTACAAGCTGATGGCGAAGATGGGCGTGCGAAACCTGTCCGGCTTCAACGCCAAGGTCAAGGAAGCCCAGGACGCCGGCGAGCCGTTGAGCGATCCGCTGTACAAGCGCGAAAGCATCCACGACGAAGCGCCGTTGCTGCAGAAGCTGCCGACCATCGTCGTGGTCGTGGACGAATTCGCCGACATGATGATGATCGTCGGCAAGAAGGTTGAAGAACTGATCGCCCGTATCGCCCAGAAGGCGCGTGCGGCCGGTATCCACCTGATCCTCGCGACCCAGCGGCCGTCGGTGGACGTGATCACCGGTCTGATCAAGGCCAACATCCCGACGCGCATGGCGTTCCAGGTATCGAGCAAGATCGACTCCCGGACCATCATCGACCAGGGCGGCGCCGAACAACTGCTCGGCCACGGTGACATGCTCTACATGCCGCCGGGCACCAGTCTGCCGATCCGGGTTCACGGCGCCTTCGTATCCGACGATGAAGTGCATCGGGTGGTGGAAGCCTGGAAACTGCGCGGCGCGCCGGAATACAACGACGACATCCTCAACGGTGTCGAAGAGGCGGGCAGTGGTTTCGAAGGCAGCAGCGGCGGCGGTGACGGTGATGATCCGGAAGCCGACGCGCTGTACGACGAAGCCGTGCAGTTCGTGCTGGAAAGCCGCCGCGCCTCCATTTCCGCGGTACAGCGCAAGCTGAAGATCGGCTACAACCGTGCCGCGCGCATGATCGAAGCCATGGAAATGGCCGGCGTCGTGACGTCCATGAACACCAACGGTTCCCGCGAAGTCCTGGCCCCTGGCCCGGTGCGCGACTGATTCAAATGCAATGGACGGTGCATGAGGCGCCGTCCACTTTCCCACGCGTATTCAAGAGGACTCCCATGCGTCTTATCCGCATGCTGCTGCCGGTACTGGCTCTGACCACCCTCACGGCTCACGCCGATGACAAGGATGTGGCTCGCCTGACCCAATTGCTGGAAACATCCAAGACCCTGACGGCCAACTTTTCCCAGCTGACCCTCGACGGCAGCGGCACCCAGTTGCAGGAAACCACCGGCGACATGACCCTGCAGCGTCCGGGCCTGTTCTACTGGCACACCAATGCGCCGGCCGAGCAGACTATGGTCTCCGACGGCAAGAAAGTCACCCTGTGGGACCCGGACCTGGAGCAGGCCACCATCAAGAAACTGGACGAGCGTCTGACCCAGACCCCGGCCCTGTTGCTGTCCGGTGACGTATCGAAGATCAGCCAGAGCTTCGATATCAGCGCGAAAGAGGCGGGTGGTGTGATCGACTTCACCTTGAAGCCGAAAACCAAGGACACCCTGTTCGACAGCCTGCGTCTGTCGTTCCGCAACGGTCTGGTCAATGACATGCAACTGATCGACAGCGTCGGCCAGCGCACCAACATCCTGTTTACCGGGGTGAAGGCCAACGAAGCGGTCCCGGCCTCGAAGTTCAAGTTCGACATCCCGAAGGGTGCCGATGTGATCCAGGAATAAACACAGAGGTTTCAACGCTACGTGATGGATCTGTTTCGCAGTGCACCGATTGCCCAGCCGCTGGCCGCCCGTTTGCGGGCGACCAATCTGGATGAGTACGTCGGTCAGGAACACGTGCTCGCTCGCGGCAAACCACTGCGCGAAGCGCTGGAGCAGGGTGCCCTGCATTCGATGATCTTCTGGGGCCCGCCGGGCGTGGGCAAGACCACCCTGGCGCGGCTGCTGGCGGAAGTCTCGGATGCGCACTTCGAAACGGTCTCGGCCGTGTTGGCCGGCGTAAAGGAAATCCGTCAGGCGGTGGAAATCGCCAAGCAGCAGGCCGGCCAGTACGGCAAGCGCACGATCCTGTTTGTCGATGAAGTGCACCGCTTCAACAAGTCCCAGCAGGACGCCTTCCTGCCGTACGTTGAAGACGGCACGCTGATCTTCATCGGCGCCACCACCGAAAACCCGTCCTTCGAATTGAACAACGCATTGCTGTCGCGGGCGCGGGTCTATGTACTCAAGAGCCTCGACGAAGCGGCGTTGCGCAAACTGGTGCACCGCGCCCTCACCGAAGACCGAGGTCTGGGAAAGCGTCATCTGACCCTCAGCGATGAAGGCTTCCAGATGCTGCTGTCCGCCGCCGACGGTGATGGCCGGCGATTGCTCAATCTGCTGGAGAACGCCTCGGACCTGGCCGAAGACAACAGCGAGATGGGCACCGAGTTGCTGCAAAGCCTGCTCGGCGACACTCGCCGACGTTTCGACAAGGGCGGTGAGGCGTTCTACGACCAGATTTCCGCGCTGCACAAATCGGTGCGCGGTTCGAACCCGGACGGCGCGCTTTACTGGTTCGCGCGAATGATCGACGGCGGCTGCGATCCGCTGTACCTGGCCCGGCGCGTGGTGCGCATGGCCAGCGAAGACATTGGTAACGCCGACCCTCGCGCCCTGAGCCTGTGCCTGGCCGCGTGGGAAGTGCAGGAGCGTCTCGGCAGCCCGGAAGGTGAGTTGGCAGTGGCTCAGGCCATCACCTATCTGGCCTGCGCGCCGAAAAGCAACGCGGTGTACATGGGCTTCAAGACCGCGCTGCGCGCCGCCGCCGAACACGGCTCCCTGGAAGTGCCGCTGCATCTGCGCAACGCACCGACCAAACTGATGAAACAACTGGGTTACGGCGACGAATACCGCTATGCCCACGACGAGCCGGACGCCTATGCCGCCGGCGAAGACTATTTCCCGGAAGAACTCGACCCGATTCCGTTCTATCAGCCCGTGCCCCGGGGCCTGGAGCTGAAGATCGGTGAGAAGCTCAACCATCTTGCCCAACTCGATCGTTTAAGCCCCCGGCAGCGGAGAAAATAGTGGTTCCATTGATCGTTGCAGTCTCCGTCGGCGGGATTGCCGGCACCTTGTTGCGCTTCGCCACCGGCAATTGGGTCAACGCCAATTGGCCGCGGCACTTCTATACCGCGACGCTGGCCGTTAATATCGTGGGCTGCCTGTTGATCGGCGTGTTGTACGGCCTGTTTTTGATACGCCCGGAAGTACCGATCGAGGTGCGCGCCGGGTTGATGGTCGGCTTCCTCGGGGGGCTGACGACTTTTTCATCCTTTTCACTGGATACGGTGCGTCTGCTGGAAAGCGGGCAAGTGCCGCTGGCCCTGGGCTATGCGGCCATCAGCGTATTCGGCGGGCTGCTCGCGACGTGGGCCGGCCTGTCCCTGACCAAACTTTGATAACGAGAAACCGACATGCTCGATTCCAAACTGTTACGTAGCAACCTCCAGGACGTAGCGGACCGCCTGGCTTCCCGTGGCTTTGCCCTGGATGTCGCGCGCATCGAAGCGCTGGAAGAACAGCGCAAGACCGTCCAGACCCGCACCGAAGCACTGCAGGCTGAGCGTAACGCGCGTTCCAAATCCATCGGTCAGGCCAAGCAGCGCGGCGAAGACATCGCGCCGCTGATGGCGGACGTCGAGCGCATGGCGGGCGAACTGAGCGCCGGTAAAGTCGAGCTGGACGCGATCCAGACCGAGCTGGACTCGATCCTCCTGGGCATCCCGAACCTGCCGCACGAATCGGTACCGGTCGGCGAAGACGAAGACGGCAACGTCGAAGTCCGCCGTTGGGGTACTCCGACCGCGTTCGACTTCCCGGTTCAGGACCACGTGGCCCTGGGCGAGAAGTTCGGCTGGCTCGACTTCGAAACCGCCGCCAAGCTGTCCGGCGCACGTTTCGCCCTGCTGCGTGGCCCGATTGCCCGCCTGCACCGCGCACTCGCGCAGTTCATGATCAACCTGCACGTCACCGAGCACGGCTATGAAGAGGCCTACACGCCTTATCTGGTTCAGGCTCCTGCGCTGCAAGGCACTGGTCAACTGCCGAAGTTCGAAGAAGACCTGTTCAAGATCGGTCGCGAAGGCGAAGCCGATCTGTACCTGATCCCGACCGCCGAAGTGTCGCTGACCAACATCGTGGCCGGTGAAATCGTCGATTCGAAGCAACTGCCGATCAAGTTCGTCGCCCACACTCCGTGCTTCCGCAGCGAAGCGGGCGCGTCGGGTCGTGACACTCGCGGCATGATCCGCCAGCACCAGTTCGACAAGGTCGAGATGGTACAGATCGTCGAGCCGTCGACGTCGATGGACGCGCTGGAAGGCCTGACCGCCAACGCCGAGAAAGTCCTGCAACTGCTGGGTCTGCCTTACCGTACCCTGGCGCTGTGCACCGGCGACATGGGCTTCAGCGCGGTCAAGACTTACGACCTGGAAGTGTGGATCCCGAGCCAGGACAAATACCGTGAAATCTCGTCGTGCTCCAACTGCGGCGACTTCCAGGCCCGCCGCATGCAGGCGCGTTTCCGCAACCCGGAAACCGGCAAGCCTGAGCTGGTGCACACCCTGAACGGTTCCGGCCTGGCGGTCGGTCGTACCTTGGTGGCCGTGCTGGAAAACTACCAGCAGGCCGACGGTTCGATCCGCGTGCCGGACGTGCTGAAGCCGTACATGGGTGGCCTCGAGGTCATCGGCTAAATGAAATATCTGCCGCTGTTTCACAACCTGCGCGGCAGTCGTGTGTTGGTTGTCGGTGGGGGGGAAATTGCCTTGCGCAAATCCCGCCTGCTGGCCGATGCCGGTGCGCTGCTGCGGGTGGTCGCACCTGAAATTGAAGCGCAACTGCGCGAACTGGTTGCCGTCAGCGGTGGCGAGTGTCTGTCGCGCGGTTACGCCGAAACGGATCTGGACGGTTGCGGGCTGATCATTGCCGCCACCGACGATGAAGCGTTGAACGCGCAAGTTTCCGCCGATGCTCATCGGCGTTGCGTGCCGGTCAACGTGGTGGATGCGCCGGCGTTGTGCAGCGTGATCTTCCCGGCGATCGTCGACCGTTCGCCGCTGATCATTGCGGTGTCCAGCGGCGGCGATGCGCCGGTGCTGGCCCGGCTGATCCGCGCCAAGATCGAAACCTGGATTCCCTCGACCTACGGCCACCTGGCCGGTCTGGCCGCGCGTTTTCGTGATCAGGTCAAAGGCCTGTTTCCCGATGTGCAGCAGCGTCGCGGTTTTTGGGAAGACGTGTTTCAGGGGCCGATTGCCGACCGCCAGCTGGCCGGGCAGGGCGCCGAGGCCGAGCGTCTGTTACAGGCGAAGATCGACGGCGAAGCGAGTGTTACCACTGGCGAGGTGTATCTGGTGGGCGCTGGGCCGGGTGATCCGGATCTGCTGACTTTCCGTGCCTTGCGCCTGATGCAGCAAGCCGATGTGGTGCTGTACGACCGCTTGGTGGCGCCTGCGATTCTTGAGCTGTGCCGCCGCGATGCCGAGCGTGTCTACGTCGGCAAGCGTCGCGCCGATCACGCCGTGCCGCAGGATCAGATCAACCAGCAACTGGTGGATCTGGCTAAGGCCGGCAAGCGCGTGGTGCGGTTGAAGGGCGGGGATCCGTTCATCTTCGGCCGTGGCGGCGAGGAGATCGAGGAACTGGCGGCCCATGGCATCCCGTTCCAGGTCGTGCCGGGCATCACAGCTGCCAGCGGTTGTGCGGCGTATGCCGGGATTCCGCTGACCCATCGCGATTATGCGCAGTCGGTGCGTTTCGTTACCGGGCACTTGAAGGACGGTTCCACCGATCTGCCGTGGGCCGACCTCGTCGCGCCGGCGCAGACGCTGGTGTTCTACATGGGCCTGGTGGGGTTGCCAGTCATCTGCGAGCAGTTGATCAAGCATGGTCGTGCGGCCGATACCCCGGCAGCGTTGATCCAGCAGGGCACCACGGTCAATCAGCGGGTCTTCACCGGCACCCTGGCCGACCTGCCGCGTCTGGTGGCGGAGCATGAAGTGCATGCGCCGACGCTGGTGATCGTCGGCGAAGTGGTACAACTGCGCGAGAAACTGGCGTGGTTCGAGGGCGCTCAGGGTCAGGTCTGACTCTGAAGGGAGCGTTCCCACGCGGTGGGAACGCTCCTGCTCTCAACCTCTGCGCCAAACCCCTTTCCCGCCCAACCGGTCCCGGTCATGGGCAACAGTGAAATCCTGCTTCGGCCCCTTCGGCACAACCCCCGTCGGGTTGATGGTCTTGTGGCTGCCGTAGTAGTGATTCTTGATGTGCTGGAAATCCACGGTCTCGGCAATGCCCGGCCACTGGTACATCTCACGCAGCCAGTTCGACAGGTTCGGATAGTCGCTGATCCGCCGCAGATTGCATTTGAAATGCCCGTGATACACCGCGTCGAAACGAATCAGTGTGGTGAACAACCGCACGTCTGCCTCGGTGAGGTATTCGCCCGTCAGATAACGGTTGGCGCCGAGCACCTGCTCCAGATGATCGAGTTCGGCAAACACATCGTCGAATGCCTCTTCATAGGCCTGTTGCGAAGTGGCGAAACCGGCGCGGTATACACCGTTGTTCACCGCCGGGTAGATCCGCTCGTTCAGCGCATCGATCTCGCTGCGCAATGGCGCCGGATAGAAGTCGAGATCGTTGTCGGTCAGGTCATCGAAGGCGCTGTTGAACATGCGGATGATCTCCGCCGATTCGTTGCTGACGATGCGCTTGAGCTTTTTGTCCCACAGCACCGGCACCGTGACGCGGCCGGTGTAGTCGGCAGTATCAGCGGTGTAGCGTTGGTGCATGAAGTCGAAGTGGTCGAGCTTGTCGCCGGTCGAGCCGAGGTTCTGGTCGAAGGTCCAGCCGTTTTCCAGCATCAGCCAGCTGACGACTGAAACGTCGATCAGGCTTTCCAGGCCCTTGAGCTTGCGCAGGATCAGCGTGCGGTGCGCCCACGGACAGGCGAGGGAGACATAAAGGTGATAACGCCCGGCTTCGGCGGCGAAACCGCCTTCACCGCTCGGGCCCGCCTCGCCGTTGCGAGTGACCCAGTTGCGGCGCTGCGCCTGTTCGCGCTGGAACGCGCCGTCCTTGCTGCTTTCGTACCACTTGTCCTGCCAACGGCCGTCGACGAGTAAACCCATGATCAAGACTCCAGAAACCAATAATCGTTGGAGTGGAGTCTATTCCGATGAGTTCGAACAAAAAGCGCAAAGATCGGGCGTGAATGATCGGTTAAATCGATTTGTTCCGTGCAGCCCAGTATTGCTCGGCGATTTCGAAAGCCTGTTCACGGCTCTGGCCGAGGCCGCGCAACGCCAACGCCATGGTCGAAATCAGCGCCATTTGCGGGTAGCTGTCGACCACATCGCCGCGCCAGACAGCCTTCAGATGCTCGATATCCAGCGACGCGGGTTTGACGTGACGCTGCGCCGACAACTGCGGCCATTCCTCGTCCCAGCTCTCGCCGCCAGTGGTGCCGTACAAGTGGCTGTCGGCATCCGGGTTGATCTCGATTTCGCCGCCGTCGCCCTTGATCACGATCGCCGTATCGCCGAGCAGACCGCTGGCATCGCGGTGCACCGCTTGGTAGCCGGGATGGAAAATGCTCTGCAAACCGCAACGCGCGCCCAACGGATTGAGAATCCGTGCCAGCGAGTGGATCGGCGAGCGCAGGCCGAGGGTGTTGCGCAGGTCGATCATCCGTTGCAACTGCGGTGCCCAGTCCACCAGTGGCATGAAGGCCAGGCCACCGTGATCCAGCGCCGCGCCGACCTGTTGCCAGTTGCGGCACAGCGGGATGTTCAGCTCGCCCAGCAGTTGTTCGGAATACAAACGCCCGGCGGTGTGCGCGCCGCCGCCGTGCATGAAGATGCGCACGCCGTTCTGCGCCAGGCACTTGGCCGCCAGCAGATACCACGGCAGGTGACGCTTCTTGCCGGCATAGGTCGGCCAGTCCAGATCTACATTCAGCGCCGGCGCCTGCAGGCGTTCGCGCAGGGCTTCGGTGAAACCGGCCATCTCCTCGGCGCTTTCTTCCTTGTGTCGCAGCAACATCAGGAAAGCGCCGAGTTGGGTTTCTTCAACCGCTTCGTCGAGCACCATGCCCATGGCTTCCCGGGCTTCCTCGCGGGTAAGGTCGCGGGCGCCGCGCTTGCCCTTGCCGAGGATGCGCACGAACTGGGCGAACGGATGCTCGGCGGGCGTTTCGAGGGTCAGCGCTGGATAGTCGGTCATAGGCAATTCGTCGGTTTGGGCAGGCCCGCCAGTTTCGCGGCGAGTTTGGCAGGGGTGCCTTTGAACAGTCGGTTCAGGTGCAGGCTGTTGCCTTTCTCCGCGCCGAGCTTGAGCGCGGTGTACTTGATCAGCGGCCGGGTGGCCGGCGACAGCTGGAATTCGGCATAGAAGCTGCGCAGAAGTTCGAGGACTTCCCAGTGTTCCGGGCTCAGTTCGATGTCTTCGGCAGCGGCGAGGGCGCTGGCGACTTCTGCCGACCAGTCGTTGAGGTCGACCAGGAAGCCGTCCTTGTCCAGTTCGATGGCGCGGGCGCCGACGGTCAGCGCATTCATAGCCAGGAATTGACCTTGTCGTGGTGGATCGACAGTTCGACGAAGGCCGGATAATCGATGGCTTCGGCCCAGTCCGGAACCTGCACGGCGCGGGCTTGCGCATCTTCGGCCAGCACGAATAGTTTCACTCGGCGAGTTTCCAGCGCATTGAACGGCGCGGTGCCGGGTTGCAACGCATAAGCGGCATCACCGCACAGCAGCAGCGCGTCGGCAGTGCCGAGCAGACGCAGGCAACTGGTCAGGCGTTCGTCGCCGAACGGGGAATGAGACAACACATGCAAAGTCGACATCAGAGGGTGATCACCTGGTCGTAACGGTCAATAAGGGCGGTGATTTCATCGGCGGCCAATGGCTGCGCCTCGTCCAGCGAACGATCGCCGAGGCCGCGAGCACTGGCGCTGTCGGCGCAGTAGAACAGCTCTTCGACGCCGAACATCGGCAGCGCTTGCAGGTTGGCGCTCAGGTCTTTTTGTTGCAGGGCCTTGGCGTTCTGCCCGGCGGCCAGTTGCAGCACGCCGTCGTCGAGAAACAGCAGGCCGATTGGCAGGTCAAAGGCACCGCCGGCCAGCACGATGTCCAGCGCTTCGCGGGCGCCGGGGCCGGACCACGGCGATTGACGGCTGATGATCAGAAGGGATTTGGCCATGTCATGCGCCTCCGAAGCAGATCAGACGGTCGGCATCCTGCACCGCGTCATGCAATTGGCCGAGACCGGACAATTCCCACGGCGCGCTGACCGCCACGGCATCACGCTGATAACGCCCGGCTTCCTCGGCATTCAGCACGCCACGGCGCAGGGCGGCAGCGATGCAGACTACGCCGTCGAGGTTTTGTTCGGTGATGAAGGTTCGCCATTGTTTGGGCAGGTCCAGTTCGTCCTGCGGCGTAACTACAGCTTCGGACGCGTTGTAGACCCCGTCCTGATAGAAAAACAGCCGGACAATTTCATGCCCGCCGGCCAGCGCAGCCTGCGCGAACAGCAGGGCGCGGCGCGAGGAGGGCGCATGGGCGGCGGAAAACAATGCAATGGCGAACTTCATGACGGACTCGATCAGCAAAACTGCGGCCATGATAAAGCTTTCTCGGCGGGGCGGCGAAGCCGATGTTGCCGCAGACGTCAGCGCGGCATGTAACCCAACTGCCAGCGCCGTGGGATTTTCAGCGAGACCACGCCGATCAACGCAGCCAGCAAACCGCTGGCGTACAGTGCCTTGAGCCCCAGGTGATGCTCCAGCATGGCACCGAGGATGGCGCCGATGAACATCCCGCTCCACGGCACCAGTTGCACGCGCCAGCCATTGCGTCGCTCGCCCATGATCCAGCGCCCCAGACCGCGGCCGAACCGTGAAAGCGCACCGGTGACATAGGTCAGCCCGACGGCCAGACCGTTCACCTCCTCCACGGCAGCATTGAGCATGCCCATGGCGATGATTGCCGCCAGCAGCGCCGGCAATTGCACCTCGGACGGCCAGGCGGCGGCCCCGCAGAGCAGCGTCGCGATGCACAGCAGCAACGGCAGTGCGCGGCGCCCACCGAGGCGACCGATCACCACACCGAGGGCGTTGCCGACGATAAACGTGGCGACCAGGATCACCAGCCGCAGCGTCAGACTCACATCGCCATCACTGATCGCCACCGCCAGGCGTGTGGTGTTGCCGCTCATGAATGAAACGAAGTCGCCACTGGCCATGAAGCCGATGGCATCGGTCATCCCCGCCAGCACTGAAAGCGCAGCCACCATTGCCAGCCCTATGCGACCGCGCCATTTTTGCGTGTACAAGTGGCCGGGGCTGGCGCGGTGAGTCGAGGCGGTTGGCAGCATTGGTGCAGAGGTCCTTGCTTAGAGGTCAGGGTTCTATGCCATAAAGGTCGCAATATTCCAACCAGTCCATCCCGGCCATCTCCGCCACCTCGCGGTGCACTTCCAGGCGTTGCGCCTGATATTCCTCGGGAGTGGCCGCAGTCAGTTGCAGCGTCAGCTCCCAGGCGAACAGACCCTGGCTTTCGGCCTCGGCTTCAAAGGCTTCGTGCAGACGTTCCTCGCGGTACTGTGCCGGGGTTTCGCCCTTGGCCTGGGCCAGCAACGGATTGAGATGGTCGAGGGAATCGCGCAGCTCGGGGCGTGCGTCGAGAAACAGTTTGAGGGCATGTTCATGTCGCTGGTCGGTAGGCGCCATGGGGCTTCCTTGTGGGGCTGATGACCTTAATGTGCCGCAGCTGTCGGCGGGTGTCGCGCTCTAAATGCAGTAAAGCAGAACGATTTTGCGCGTTGCGGTGATACAGTCCGCTTTTTTCCGAATGAGCGAATGCAATGCGAATGCTGATGGTGGCACTGGCGGCAACCCTGCTGGCCGGTTGCGCGGGTTCGGTGATGGAAGATGCCCGCACTCAAACTCCTTACAAGGTCCTGAATTCGGACAAACCTGAAAAAGTCGTGGCCGAATGTGTGCAGTTCGCCTGGCAGGACGAAGCAGTGTTCGGCGTGGATGCGGCGGCGTACCTGCAACCGGGCAAGAAGGGTGGCTCGACGGTTTATACCCGTTCGGCGGAGTCGTTCGTCGACTTGACCACTGATGCGTCCGGCACCGTGCTGAATTACTACGCGCAGAAGGACGACTTTGTCGCCAAGCGCCGGTTGGCGGCGTTGGCGACCTGTCTGTAAACCTGGCGATCCGTGGGGCTCAGACGTCCAGACGTTTCTGGAAAAACATTCGTTTGTGCCCCGGCGGGTAATCCGCCAGCTCGCCAAACTGGCTGTACCCCAGCTTTTTGTAGAACTCAGGCGCCTGAAAATCGAAGGTGTCGAGCCAAGCCCCGATGCAACCTTTCTCCCGCGCCAGGTCTTCGGCCATGCGCATCAATTTCGAGCCGATCCCCTGATGGCGACTCTGCTCCGGCACCGACAGCAGATCGACAAACAACCACTGGCAGACCAACCGGCCATAGAGTCCGCCCAAAATCGCGTCATGTTCGTCGCGTACCAGCAGCGTGAGCGGCTCCGATACGGCAATCCCGGCCTGAGCGACGTTATAGGCGTGCAATGGCGCCAGAATGGCCAGGCGTTCTTCTTCCGTGGAGTCTTGCGACAGCTCGATCCGTAAACTCATGTGCAACATCCTTATGGCAGTGAACCGGCAGCCTATCGCGCCTCGACGGATTGATCCATCCCGGTATCGAGCAGTTGGAACCGTCGCTCTCGCGCCGGGGTCTAGCGCTTGAAGGCGTTCATTCCGAATGCGTCTGCCGAGGAGAGTCCATGAATATTTTCGAAGCCCTTCGCGAGAGCCACGACCGCCAGCGCGGCTATGCCAAGACCTTGATCAAGACCAGCGGCGACACCCCGGAGCGCGTCGAAGCCTACAAGCAACTGAAGGCCGAGCTGCAAGCCCACGAGACCGCCGAAGAGCGCCACTTCTACATCCCTTTGATGGAGTTCGACAACGGGGTCGACCTCAGTCGCCACGCCATCGCCGAACACCATGAAATGGACGAAATGATGGAGGAGCTCGACGAGACCGAAATGTCCAGTCCAGCCTGGCTGGCCACGGCGAAAAAGCTCTCGGACAAGGTCCATCACCACTTGAAGGAGGAGGAGCAGAAGTTCTTCCAGATGGCCGGCAAGCTGCTCGACGACAAACAGAAAGAACAGCTCGCCGGGCAGTATGAAAAGGAGTTCAAGGCGCAACTTCCCTGAGTGCTTGAATGCAGGTTTTCGTAGCGACGCTGTGTAGGCTTTTTGCCATGCGTTGGGTGAGCGTCGTCGCAATGAACTGTATTTATATCCAGTATTTTCGATGTTTTTCGGGTATTGCCCAGGCGGGCTGCGACAAAACCGCCGATGGACAAAAAATCCCCCTCCGTTAGCTTGAAGACCTCTCCCCGGAAAGGAGAGTTCTTAAATCAATGGAGTGAAAAACATGAATCAACCACAAGCTCAAACCCAACTGCGACACGGTCGCGTCATTTCCCCTGCAAGCCGCGGTGCGGTGGCCATCGAACAAGGATTGCTCGGTGGCTGGCAGGTCAACGAGATGGAGGGCGGCAAGAACTTCCCGGCACTGGTGGCCGGTCCGTTCCCGGCGCCTTTCGAGTCGGACAACCCGAGTGTCGTGCCACCGGCCGACGGGCACATTCTCAGCGGCGGCAAGGACGACGCCCGTGACTGTGTGAACTTCACCGACGAGGAAATGAGCAAGAAGCTCGGTCGCCCGTTCACCTGGCCGCTGCTCAACGTCACCCCTGGCCAGACCCTTGAGGTCAAATGGGAATACACCGCACCGCACACCACTCGCGGTTACCGCTGGCTGATCACCAAGGATGGCTGGGACCCGAAACAACGCATCACCCGTGCGCAACTGGAAGCAAAACCGTTCGCCGAGGACTTCTATCCGCAAGTGCCGTACTACAGTCATTCGGCGGAGCTGAAGGCCAAGGTCAATCACGCGGTGAAACTTCCGGCCAACAAGCAAGGTCGTCACGTCATCGTCCTGATGTGGATCGTCGCCAACACCGGCAACGCCTTCTATCAGGCCTTCGATGTGGACTTCAAATAAGTCCGCAACACCTACCTACACGTTCTGAAGGATTAGAACATGTCAAATATCGACTTCACGTTAATGCAAAACCAGGCGAGCGACGCGGCTTCGCTGATGCCGAGCATCGCCGGCAAGAAGATCCTCATGGGCTTCTGGCACAACTGGCCCGCGGGCCCGAGCGATGGCTATCAGCGCGGTCAGTTCGCCAACATCGCTCTGGAAAACGTGCCCAAGGACTACAACGTGGTTGCGGTCGCGTTCATGAAGGGCAGCGGGATTCCGACCTTCAAGCCGTTCAACGTTTCCGATGCCGAGTTCCGCCGTCAGGTCGGCGTACTCAACAGTCAGGGCCGGGCGGTGCTGATTTCCCTCGGCGGCGCCGATGCGCACATCGAATTGCGTGCCGGTCAGGAGCAACCACTGGCCAACGAAATCATTCGTCTGGTGGAGACCTACGGCTTCGACGGGCTGGACATCGATCTTGAACAGAGCGCGATTGATTTCGCTGCCAACAAGACTGTCCTGCCGGCCGCCCTGAAACTGGTCAAGGATCACTACGCAGGCCAGGGCAAGCATTTCATCATCAGCATGGCGCCGGAGTTTCCGTACCTGACCACCTCCGGCAAATACGTCGGTTACCTGCAGGCACTGGAAGGCTACTACGACTTCATCGCGCCGCAGTTCTACAACCAGGGCGGTGACGGTGTCTGGGTCCCCGAGGCCAATAACGGCAACGGGGCGTGGATCGCGCAGAACAACGATGCGATGAAAGAGGACTTCCTCTATTACCTGACCGAAAGTCTGGTGACCGGCACGCGCGGGTTCACGAAGATCCCTGCGGACAAGTTCGTCATCGGTCTGCCAGCCAACGTTGACGCCGCGGCCACCGGTTACGTGATCGACAAAAATGCGGTCGGCAATGCGATGAAACGCCTGGCGGTCAAGGGGCATCCGATCAAGGGCCTGATGACCTGGTCGGTGAACTGGGACAACGGCACCAGCAAGGATCGTGTGCCGTACAACTGGGAGTTCAGCCGGCGTTATGGACCGCTGATCAACGGCGTGGCGGCAGCCACGCAGGTGCCAGATGTCGCAATGGCCGACATGGCCCGTCAGCGGTAAATCGAATGAAAAAGCCCGGTAGCGCTGCCGGGCTTTTTTTCGCCTAACATGGGGCTTTTCCGGCCAAGACAAAGGATGAAGCGTCATGCCCAACACCGCCGAGCGGATCAACATCGTCGACACTCAGGTGTTGTCCCACGACTGGTATCTGCTGAAGAAAATCACCTTCGACTACCTGCGCAACAACGGTGAATGGCAACGCCAGACCCGCGAAGTCTACGACCGCGGCAATGGTGCGGCGATTCTGTTGTTCAATCGTGAGAAGCGCACGGTGGTACTGACTCGTCAGTTCCGCTTGCCGGTGTTCGTCAACGGTCACGATGGTCTGCTGATCGAGGTGGCTGCCGGACTGCTGGAAGGCGCGGCGCCGGAGCAGCGCATCCGCGACGAGGCTGAAGAAGAAACCGGATATCGCGTGCACGAGGTGAGGAAGGTGTTCGAGGCATACATGAGCCCGGGCTCGGTGACCGAGAAACTGCACTTCTTCGTTGCCGAATACGACGCGGCGTCAAAAGTCAGCGACGGTGGAGGCCTGGAGGAGGAAACCGAGGAACTGGAGGTTCTGGAGTGGCGCTTCGACGATGCCATGGCCGCGTTTCATCGTGGCGAGATCTGCGATGCCAAGACCATCATGCTGTTGCAGTACGCGGCGATGAATAACTTCTTCGGCGCTTAAAACAGCTCGCCGGTTTTGCCGATGTCTGACCACTGGCCACCTTCCAGTGTCAGCAAGCGCTCCTTGGCTTCAAGGCCGCCGGCAAACCCGGTCAGTTTTCCCGAAGCCCCAATCACCCGGTGGCAGGGCGCGATGATCGAAATCGGGTTTCTGCCGTTCGCCGCGCCGACGGCACGTACCGCGCTGGGATGGCCGATCTGTTCGGCGATCTGGCTGTAGGTGCGGGTCTCGCCGAACGGAATGGTCAGCAACGCGGCCCAAACCTTTTTCTGGAACTCGGTGCCGGCAAAGTCCAGCTCCAGATCGAACGCACTTCGCGTTCCGGCAAAATATTCTTCCAGTTGTCGCGCGGTTTTCACCAGTACCGGGTTGTCGGGTGCTTCGGTCATTGGTCCGAGGCGCACCCGGTTCGGTTTGTCGTTTTCCCAGAGGATGGCGGCCAGTCGTGAGCCGTTCGCGACCAGCTTCAACTCGCCGACGGGCGAGGGCAGGGTGATGAACGTGTAGGCCATGGGAAAAACTCCGGGTCGGGTCGGAAACAGCGTCCAGCATACTTCCGGATCGGGGAGGCGCAAACCGCAATCGCGACCATACTGGCTGATGCTCTTGAAGCGCTTTCCTACCTTATAAAAAGAAGAGACCGACTCATGAAGTACGAACCTTTTGCCAAATCGCTGATTGCGACCTCATTGGCGCTCAGCTGCCTCATGGCCCACGCCGCCTCGGTTGCCCCGGTCGCCGCCGAAAACGGCATGGTGGTCACCGCCCAGCACCTGGCCACCCACGTGGGTGTCGATGTCTTGAAAAGTGGCGGCAACGCGGTGGATGCGGCGGTCGCCGTGGGCTACGCACTGGCGGTGGTTTACCCGGCAGCGGGCAACCTCGGTGGTGGTGGTTTCATGACTATCCAACTGGCGGACGGACGCAAGACCTTCCTCGACTTCCGGGAAAAAGCCCCGTTGGCCGCGACGGCCAATATGTACCTCGACAAGGATGGCAACGTCATTCCTGATCTGAGTACCCGTGGCCACCTCGCGGTGGGCGTTCCGGGCACGGTCTCCGGCATGGAACTGGCACTGACCAAGTACGGCACCAAGCCGCGCAAGGACATGATCGCGCCGGCCATCAAATTGGCGGAAGAAGGTTTCGAACTGGAGCAGGGCGACGTCGATCTGCTGGACTACGCCACCGACGTGTTCAAGAAGGACATGAAAGATTCCGGCTCGATCTTCCTCCACAACGGCGAGCCGATGCAGGTCGGGCAGAAACTGGTGCAGAAGGATCTGGGCAAGACCCTGCGTACCATTTCCGAGAAAGGCGCCGATGGTTTCTATAAAGGCTGGGTAGCCGATGCCATCGTCACCTCCAGCCAGGCCAACAAGGGCATCATCACTCAGGCCGACCTCGACAAATACAAGACCCGCGAACTGGCCCCGGTGGAATGCGACTATCGCGGTTACCACGTGGTGTCGGCGCCACCGCCAAGTTCCGGCGGGGTGGTGATCTGCCAGATCATGAACATCCTCGAAGGCTATCCGATGAAGGATCTGGGCTTCCATTCGGCCCAGGGCATGCACTACCAGATCGAGGCGATGCGCCACGCCTATGTGGATCGCAACAGCTATCTGGGCGACCCGGATTTCGTGAAGAACCCGATCGAGCACCTGCTGGACAAGAACTACGCGACCAAGCTGCGCAACGCGATCCAGCCGCAGAAGGCCGGTGTGTCGGCTGAGCTGAAACCTGGCGTTGCGCCTCACGAAGGCAGCAACACCACGCACTACTCGATCGTCGACAAATGGGGCAACGCGGTCTCGGTCACCTACACCCTCAACGACTGGTTCGGCGCGGGTGTGATGGCGAGCAAGACCGGGGTCATCCTCAACGATGAAATGGACGACTTCACCTCGAAAGTCGGCGTGCCGAACATGTACGGTCTGGTGCAGGGTGAAGCCAACGCCATCGCGCCCGGCAAGGCGCCGCTGTCGTCGATGAGCCCGACCATCGTCACCAAGGACGGTAAAGTGGTGATGGTGGTGGGCACGCCGGGTGGCAGTCGCATCATCACGGCAACCTTGCTGACCATGCTCAATGTCATCGACTACGGCATGGGTCTGCAGGAAGCGGTCGATGCACCGCGCTTCCACCAGCAGTGGATGCCGGAGCAGACCAACCTCGAGGACTACGCCGCGAGCCCCGACACGAAGAAAATTCTCGAGAGCTGGGGTCACAAGTTTGCGGGCCCGCAGGACGCCAACCACATCGCCGCGATTCTGGTCGGAGCGCCGTCGCTGGGGGGTAAACCGGTGGGCAAGAACCGCTTCTACGGCGCCAATGATCCACGGCGCAACACCGGGTTGTCTTTGGGTTACTGAGAAGGGTAAAAAGGGGGCGGGCACACGTCCGCCCCTGTCTCAAGGACCGATCAAGGAAGGCTCACCATGACCACCGCATTGCTGATCATCGATGTCCAGCGCGCCCTGTGCACAGGCGAATACGAGTGCCACGACATCAAACGGGTGATCGACACCATCAACGGCCTCAGCGCCCGGGCGCGCAAGGCTGGCGTCACAGTCGTGCTGATCCAGCATAACGAGAAGGACAGCCCGCTCGCTTACGGCGCCGAGGGCTGGCAACTGGCCGATGGCCTGAATACCGCACCGAGTGACCTGCACGTCGACAAGACCGCCAACGACTCGTTCTACCAGACCAACCTGCAAAAGCTGATCCCCCGGGAAGACTTCGATCGCCTCGTGATCTGCGGCTTGCAGACCGATTACTGCGTCAACGCCACCGTGCGCCAGGCCCATCAACTGGGCTACGACGTGGAGCTGGCAGCCGACGCGCATTCCACCGTCGACAACGGCAACATGAGCGCCGAAGACATCATCGCCGAACACAACAAGGACTGGGCGCACCTGACCGGTTCCGTGGCGCGGATTGATGTGAAACCGGCGGCCGGGATCGCGTTCTGACTCTCTTGAAGTAACCGTTGAAATTTCCAGAGCATCGATAGCCCGGGCGCGGCATACTGCCGCCGCCTCAGGAATGGAATCTGTCGATGCTCGCTTTCAATCTCCGTCACGCCTTGCTGCTGACGTCCCTCGTTTTTGCTGCCAACTCCCAAGCTGCCAGTTTCGACTGTGCCGGCGCTTCCAGCCCGGTTGAAAAAGCCATTTGTGCGGATCCGGATCTCTCGGGACTCGATGACAAACTGTCTGCAGTCTGGCGTTCGGCGCTGGCCAAAGTTGCCGATCCCGAAGCCCTCAAGGCTGATCAGCGGATGTGGCTGAAAAGCCGCAATAGTTGCGACCAGCGGCTGGCCTGTCTGCGCCGCAATTATCTGATGCGAATTACCGAGCTCGATTACGTCGCCAAACCTTTTGGCTGGAACGCCACATGGCAGCTCATCCCTGATGGTCCCTCGACAGCCGCCCAAATCAATACCCGGCAGCGCGACGCCGGGCATATCGCTTTCGATATTTCGGCGGCAGAGGGCGGCAACTCGGGCGATCTGGAGGGTGTGGCTGTGCTGAAGGGTAAGCAGGCCGATTACGCTGAAGGTGAATGTGCGCTGAGCTTTACGGCGATCAACGGCATTCTGAATGTTGTTCAGGATGGTTCCGACGCCGCCTGCGGTGGGGGCATGGGGGTTTTCTACGCTGGTCGCTATGTGGCTTCCGAGCAACCATTGAAGATCGAATACGATTTGCTCAGCCTTGGACTCGCCCGTTCGTCTGAGGACAACGCGACGCTGCATGCGTTACTCAACGCTGACTATCAGGTGCTGGTTGAAACATCCGGTTCAATGATGATCGGCGACCCCGGTGCAGATGTGCCGGACGGTCAGGTTGTGGAAATGTGGATGCGTGGTATAGGGGGGACGGCGATTTTCATGAGCGCCCCAAGCAGCCGGTTTTGGGTGATGCTGATGGCCTACGACGGCAAGGGAAATGCTCGTGTTCGTTACTACACCAACGTGGCGCAATGGAAAGCTCGATTACCCGACGTCATGCAGGCCTGGTACAAGCAAAGGTCAGGTGAAGCAGCGCTGCCGCTGGATTTCATGCCCTGACGCTTCAGGTCGCAAACATCAACCTGCGAACATCACTCACCGGCTCGGACACCACACCGCCCAGCACCAGCCGCGTAATGGTATCCGCCGCCCTTTCATAGTCCTCATCCTGCGGCACTTCGCGCCCGGTGATGCGCCCCATCTGCCAGCCGATATTGGTGTAGGTGCGCGTCGCCGACCAGATGAACAACATCAAATGCTCGGGATCCACCGGGGCCAGCAAGCCGCGTTCGATCCAGCTGCGCAGGCACTCGACATTGCGCCGGGCTTCGGCGTGCAGCAGGTCGCGGCATTCATCGGGCAACTGGCGACCGCCCAGCAGCAGTTCACCACTGAACACCTTGGCAATCGCCGGATGCTCGCGGGCGATGCGGATGCGTGCCGCGACGTAGGCACGCAGGCCGATCAGCGGGTCATCACTTTCGCGCAGCACCGCCGAGGCTTCCAGCAGCGGCTCGACGAAGCCGAGCAGCACTTTGCCGTAGAGGTTTTCCTTGCTCTGGAAGTAGTAATAGAGATTGGCCTTGGGCACACCGGCGCGGGCGGCGATGTCGCGGGTCTGGGTCGCGTCGAAGCCGTTGGCGGCGAACTCTTCGCTGGCGGCCTTGAGAATCTGTTGCTGGTTGCGTTCGCGGATGCTGCTCATGGAAGGCGTTGAAAGTCTGGCGATTTCGGGTTCGCAATATACAAAACTATATAGCGATTAAGCCAGCGAACTCGACGGACAGCGCTATGCTGGTGCAATCATTGGCATTGATCGGGGAGGGGATATGAGTCTTCAGGCAATACGCGCCAGCGTGGATCATCTGGATGCGGTGGCCGAACTGTTCGACGGTTATCGCGGCTTTTATGGCCAGCCATCGAACCTTGAGCAATCGCGGGCCTTCATCGCCGAGCGCATGGCTGGCGATGAATCAGCGATTTTTCTGGTTCAGGATCAAAGCGGCGAAGCGCTGGGATTCGTGCAGTTGTACCCGACGTTTTCATCGATAGACGCCCACCGCACCTGGCTGCTCAGCGACCTGTTCACCACGCCGGCCGCTCGAGGCCGTGGCGTCGGGCGATTGCTGATGAACACCGCCCGCGACTTCGCCGTGGAAACCGGTGCCAAGGGCCTGGTGCTGGAAACCGCCACCGACAATTTCACGGCTCAGGGTTTGTACGAATCCCTTGGCTGGGTGCGTGACACAGGCTATTACACCTACAACCTGGACCTGCGACAGGGCTGATTCGGTCAGTCGGCCTGGGCCAGCAATCGTTCGATCTGCGCCATTTCCCAGGTGCTGAGCAGGCTGACCGGGTCGGTGCCGAAATGTTGAGTGGTGTCGAGTGTCCATACGCGACCTTCCGGGCACCGGCATTGCAGGCAGTGGTGCAGGCGTTGGCCGTCAAAGTCGAGCGACAGGTGCCAGCCGTCGATCTCGACCGACATCTGGTCGGTCCCGGATTCCTGTGCAATACGCCGTAATGCGCAAACGCCCAATGCCGCATCGCGCAGGCGCTGGCAGACTTCGCGGGTGGATAGAGATGACATGTGCAAACCCGAAGATCAACGAAGCGCGCAAGCATAAAACGCCGGGACGTCCCTGTCAGCGACCGCTGGCCCGTGCCCGGGCAATTGCGTAACATCCGCAACCCTCTTTTTCCCGCGAATACAGCGGCCGTCAGTATCGGCCGCGCTGTCAGGTAAGCCATGAAACCGATTCGTCTGCGCGCCGATGTCCTGGCCGGACTCACCACCTCGTTTGCCCTGTTGCCCGAATGCATTGCGTTCGCGCTGGTGGCTCACCTCAATCCGCTGATGGGCCTGTATGGCGCCTTCATCATTTGCACGCTGACCGCGCTGTTCGGCGGCCGGCCGGGCATGGTGTCCGGGGCGGCCGGTTCGATGGCGGTGGTGATCGTCGCGCTGGTGGTGCAGCACGGCGTGCAGTACCTGCTGGCGACGGTGTTGCTCGGCGGCCTGATCATGATGGCCTTCGGGCTGTTGCGCCTGGGCAAACTGGTGCGCATGGTGCCGCACCCGGTGATGCTCGGGTTCGTCAACGGTCTGGCGATCATCATTGCGCTGGCGCAACTGGAGCATTTCAAGAGCGGCGAGCAGTGGCTCAGCGGCACGCCGTTGTACCTGATGGCCGGGCTGGTGTTGTTGACCATGGCCATCGTCTACATCCTGCCGCGCCTGACCCGCGCCGTTCCGCCGGCACTGGTGGCGATTCTCGGCGTCGGGGCGCTGGTCTATCTGCTCGGCCTGCCGACCCGCACCCTCGGCGACATGGCGCACATCGCCGGCGGTCTGCCGACGTTCGCGTTGCCGGACATCCCGTACAACCTCGAAACCCTGCGCATCATCGCGCCCTACGCGATCCTGATGGCGCTGGTCGGCCTGCTGGAAACCCTGCTGACCCTCAACCTTACCGATGAAATCACCGAAAGCCGTGGCTACCCGGATCGCGAATGCATGGCGCTGGGCGCGGCGAACATGGTCTCCGGTGCGTTTGGCGGGATGGGCGGTTGCGCAATGATCGGCCAGACCGTGATCAACCTCAGTTCCGGCGGGCGCGGGCGGTTGTCCGGCGTGGTGGCGGGTGTGTTGATTCTGTTGTTCATTCTGTTTCTGTCGCCGCTGATCGAGCGGATTCCGCTGGCGGCGTTGGTGGGGGTGATGTTCGTGGTGTCGCAGCAGACGTTTGCCTGGGCCTCGTTACGGGTGCTGAACAAAGTACCGCTCAACGATGTGCTGGTGATCATCGCGGTCACCACCATCACGGTGTTCACCGATCTGGCCACGGCGGTGCTGTGCGGGATCATTATCGCGGCGCTGAATTTTGCCTGGCAGCAGGCACGCGAACTGTACGCCGATGAACATCTGGAAGCCGATGGCAGCAAACTCTATCGCCTGCACGGCACGCTGTTCTTTGCCTCGACCACGCCGTTCCTCAATCAGTTCGACCCGGCCAACGATCCTCAGCGCGTGACGCTGGACTGCCGGCACCTGAGCTTTGTCGACTACTCGGCCATCGCCGCGCTGAAAACCCTGCGCGAACGTTACGCCAAGGCCGGCAAGCAGTTGCAGGTGTTTCACCTGTCCGAGCGCTGCAAGAAACTGCTGAAACGCGCCGGGGTCGATCACGACTGAGATCGACCCCGGTCACTGTCAGGCATCGATAGCCGGGAAGTCGATGTCGGTCAGTGCGGTGTTGTTGAGGTAGTTGGTCAGGGTCTGCACGGCGACGATTGCGATCACTTCGATGATCTTCTTGTCGTCGATACCGGCAGCGCGGGCGGCGGCGATCTGTTCATCGCTCAGATGGCCACGGGTTTCGGTCAGTTGATGGGCGAGGGTGGCAAAAGCATTCAGCCTGCCGAGACGCGCGTCGATGATTTCTTCTGCTGCCAGCCCCGCCTTGCTGGCAAACAAGGTGTGCGCCGCCAGGCAGTAATCGCAGCCGTTGACCTGCGACGTGGCGAGGTACACCGCTTCTTTTTCCTTGGCGCTCAGGGACGTTTTGCCCAGCGTGGCGGAGACTTGCACGTAGGCATCCAGTGCGGCTGGGGCAACCGCCAGGGTCTTGAACAGGTTGGGCAGGAAACCGATTTTTTTCTGCACGCCTTCCAGGGTCGGGCGGGTGGCTTCGGTGGCGTTTTCAAGGGTGATCGGGGCAATGCGGCTCATGGTGGTTCTCCGAAAGTCCGGTGCGAAGTGCGCCGGGGATGGAGGTCATGTTATTGAGCGAGGCTGGTGCCTTGGGTGCAAATCGTCGAGGATATGCGACAGATCGTCCAAACCTGTCGTCGAGGATTCGTCCATGGATCGCTTGTCCACGTTACTCAGCCATTTCGGCGTGAATGCCGGCACCTTCCACAGCGGTACTTTCTGCGGCATCAGTGCCTACGGTGGCGATCAGGTCTGCGGTCATGTGCATCTGTTACAGGCCGGGCAAGTGCTGCTCAAACCGGGAAACGAACCCGAACTCACGCTCAGCGAACCGACGCTGATTTTCTTCCCCCGACCGTTTGCTCACCGACTGTTCGCCGACGAGGCCATGAACACGCAACTGGTGTGCGCCTCGCTGACCTTCGATGGCGGCGCGGGCAATGCGCTGGCGGCGGCGCTGCCGGATTATCTGGTGCTGAAACTCGCCGACCTTCCGGAAATGGCCAGCACTCTGGAATGGCTGTTCAAGGAAGCATTCGACGGTCATTGCGGGCGTGAAGCGGTGATGGATCGGCTGTTCGAACTGCTGGTGATTTTGCTGTTGCGCCATCTGATCAGCAGTCGCAACCAGCAGCCGGGCATGATGGCGGGGCTGGCCGACCCGAAGATTTCCCGTGCATTGAGCCTGATGCATGACCAACCGGCCAAGGCCTGGAGCGTCGCCGAACTGGCCGCGACCGTGCATTTGTCCCGTGCCGGTTTTGCCGAGCATTTCCGGCGAGTGGTGGGGCAGACGCCGGTGGATTATCTGGTGAGCTGGCGCGTCAGCCTCGCGCAGAAACGTCTGCGCGAGGGGCGGCCGATTGCCTTGATCGCCGAAGAAGTCGGCTATGAAAGTCCTTCGGCGCTGGCCCGGGCGTTTCGGCGCAAGACCGGGCTCAGTCCACGGGAATGGAAAGCGGGAACGAGCTGATCATCTGGCGAATTTCTTCGCCCCGGCCACGCACAAAATCACGCCCAACGTGACCACCAGCATGCCGACGCTGACATGCTCATGCAGCAACGTCGCCGCCAGCGCCAGGCCGAAAAACGGCTGCAGCAATTGCAACTGCCCGACTGCCGCAATTCCGCCCTGAGCCAGGCCGCGATACCAGAACACAAAACCGATCAGCATGCTGAACAGCGAAACGTAAGCCAGGCACACCCACGCCGACACGCTGATACCGCTGAACGAGGCGGGCGCCCGCCATACGCTCAACACGGCCATCGCCGGCAGCGACAACACCAGTGCCCAGCAGATCACCTGCCAGCCACCAAGGGTGCGCGACAGTTTGGCGCCTTCGGCATAACCGAGACCGCAGGCGAGGATCGCCGCCAGCATCAACAGATCCCCGGTGGGCGAGGCGGTCAGTCCCTGGGATACCGCAAAGCCGACCACCAGCGAACTGCCCAGCACCGAAAAGATCCAGAACACCGGACGCGGCCGCTCACCGCCGCGCAACACGCCGAAAATCGCCGTCGCCAGCGGCAGCAATCCTACAAACACAATGGAATGCGCCGACGTCACATATTGCAGCGCGAGGGCGGTCAATAGCGGGAAACCCACGACGACACCCAGTGCCACGATCAACAACGAGAACCACTGATCCCGCGCCGGGCGTCGTTCGCGAAACAGCCACAACAGGCACAGCGCCAACACCCCGGCGATGGTGGCGCGGATGACGGTGAGGAACACCGGGTCGAATTCCAGCACCGCCAGCCGCGTGGCCGGCAGCGAGCCGCTGAAAATCACGACGCCGATGAAACCGTTGATCCAGCCGTTGGTTTTTTCCAGGGCCGGTGCGGGCAGATTCGTGGTTCGTTCCATGTCGGTCATGCTCAAAAGTGGGGTTGCTTGTGGCTCATCCTAGGGTTGAGAATCAGCACAATCAAAGAATTGTCATGGATACATCCCGACATGCCGCGCTCCCGGTACAAGACCCTCGTTGATACCTATGCCGCCGACATTCGCAGCGGTCGCCTGTTGCCCGGCACGCGTCTGCCGACCCATCGGCAATTGGCGGCGAGCGAAGGGCTGGCGCTGGTCACAGCGTCGCGGGTGTATGCGGAGCTTGAGTCAATGGGGCTGGTCAGCGGCGAAACCGGGCGCGGCACGTTTGTTCGGGAAACCTCGTTGTTGCCGGGGCAGGGGATCGATCAGAAAGACATTGCCGTCGGCATGATCGACCTCAACTTCAACTATCCGTCGCTGCCGGGACAGGCCGATCTGCTGCGCACCGCTTTGCGGCAATTGGCGCTGTCCGGCGACCTTGAAGCGCTGCTGCGTTATCAACCCCACGCCGGGCGCCAGCATGAAAGGGCCTCGGTTGCCCGGCATTTGCAGGCGCGAGGCTTGAACGTCGACGCCGAGCAGGTGTTGATCGTCAACGGTGCCCAGCAAGGGCTGGCGGTGACGCTGATGGCACAGCTCAATCCCGGTGACGTGATCGCGGCCGATGCGCTGACCTATTCAGGCTTCAAGGTGCTTGCCGAAGCGCTGCACCTTGAACTGGTGGCGATCCCCGTGAACGAGAGAGGTCCGGATCTGGCGGCGCTCGACAGACTCTGCCGCAACCGCCCGGTGCGCGCCGTCTACAGCATGCCGACCCTGCACAATCCGCTGGGCTGGGTGATGCCGCTGGCGCAGCGTGAACAACTGGTGGCGATTGCCCGACAACATGATCTGACGATCATCGAAGACGCTGCCTACGCCTTTCTGGTCGATAACCCACCGCCACCGCTGGCGGATCTGGCGCCGGAGCGCACGGTGTACGTCTCGGGGCTTTCGAAAAACATTGCCACGGGCCTGCGCGTCGGCTTCATTGCGGCGCCACTGAAAATCGTCCCGGCACTGGAACGCATCATCCGCGCCACCACCTGGAACACGCCGGGGGTGATGACTGCGATTGCCTGCGGCTGGCTCGACGACGGCACGGTCACCTTGCTGGAGGCGCAAAAGCGCGATGACGCCCGGGCCCGTCAGGCGCTGGCCGCTGAAATCCTGCAAGGCTTGCCGATGGTTGGTCATCCATCTTCGTATTTCCTCTGGCTGCCGCTGCCGGAAGACGCAAGGTCCGATCAGGTGGTGATCGAGCTGATGAAAGCGCAGATCTCGGTCACCAACGCCGAGCCGTTCACCGTTTCGGCCCATGTGCCCCACGCGATCCGGCTGGCGCTCGGCTCGGTAGACATGCTTGTCCTGCGTCAAGCCTTGCTCAAAGTCCGGCAGGTGATCGCGGCTTACCTGTAGCGCAACGCTCCCCGCAGGATTACCCTTGGCGCCGCCGAAGATCTGGATGCTCCCGATGAAAAACACCGCGTTACTGACCCTCGCCCTGATCCTCAACGCAGGCCTGTTCAGCACGCCCGCCCTGGCGGCTGGCGACGCCGAGGCCGGCAGCAAAATCTTCCCGCGCCTGTGCGGCGGCTGCCATCAGGTCGGCGAATCCGCCCGCCCCGGATTCGGCCCGCAACTCAACGGCATCATCGGCCGCCCGGCGGGGACGTCGGCGAACTACGTGTACTCCGATGCGATGAAGAACTCCGGCATCACCTGGAATCGTGAAACGCTGACGGCGTATCTGAAAGATCCGAAGGGTGTGGTGCCGGGGACGCGGATGATCTTCTGGGGGCTGAGTGATGAGGAGAAGATTGATAATTTGTTGGCGTATCTTCAGTCATTTCCCAATCAATGAGCTTAATGGCGGGGACCGCGCAACGCCGTTCCCGCGTTCAATTTTCCTGCTCGGCCTGACCGGCAAACCACCCCATCACCACCCCACACGCCGGATGTGCTGCCGCCGACGGCTGCACGCACAACGAATAAATCCCCCCGGTTTTCAGCGGTTCCCCGAACGGCACCACCAACACCCCACGCTCGATGGATTCTGCCGCGAGTGTCATGTCCGTCACCGCCACACCCAATCCCCGCGCCGCCGCGTCCAGTGCCAGTTCATCGAGATTGAACGGAATGTGCCGGTAATCCTCCAGCGGTCTGCCGTCGTTCGCGGCCAGCCATTCGATCCATGCCTGGCGATCCGCCGAGCGATGCAGCAAGGCAAAACGCTGCAGTTCTTCGACTGACCGGGGGGCGTCCACCAAACCGGGGGCGCACACCGGCACCAGGGTTTCCTGAAACAGCGTCAGGCAGTCCGGATCACTCGATGCCGTCGGCAAATAAAGGATGTACGCGTCGCTGTCACTGGTGGGCTCGACGACTTCGGTGGCAACGGTTTCGATGGCCAGCGAAACCTCGGGATGACGCAGATAAAAGTCGCTGAGTCTGGGCAACAACCAGCGCACCGCGAGCGACACATGCAGGCGAATGCGGAACGGGCGCTTCTGCGGCGTGAGGCGTTCTTCGAGGTTTTTCAGTTGCTCGAAAATGCTCCGCGCGCTCGCCAGAACCAGCTCACCTTCCGGCGTCAGGTGCAGGTTGCGACTGGTGCGCACGAGCAGCACCACATTGAAGTGGCTTTCCAATTGCTGGATCTGCCGGCTGACGGCGCTTTGGGTCAGGCACAACGTCTGCGCAGCCTGAGTGAAGCTGCCGCATCGGGCGACTTCGACCAGTGCCTGCATGGCTTGCAGTGAGGGAACGTGGCGAATTTTATCCATGCGTTTTCAGAATGGCTCGATGATTTCTTAGCGTTGGTGAGGCGTTTGAAGACCCTATAGATTCTAGTTCTGGCGGCAATCTTCACAACACGAGCATGCGATTCACGCATGGCTATCCCCAGAAGGCAAGCCGCCGAACGACAGTCTTACGAGGTGATGCATGGACAATATCTGTGGCTGGATCGCGCAAGCCGGAAACGCCCCGGCACGTGGTCGCCTGAGCGGGGCGCAAAAAGCCGACTGGCTGGTGATCGGGGCCGGGATCACCGGGCTCAGCGCCGCGCATAACCTCGCGAAATTGCATCCCGAAGCACGGATTGTGGTGGTGGATCGGCAATCGGCGGCGCAAGGAGCTTCGGCGCGCAACTCGGGGTTCGTGGTCGCCCATGAACACCCGGCCGACAGCGAACTGATCGGCGCCGCAGGCTTTGCCGGGTTTGAAGTCGACACGGCGATTTCCCGTGCTGCCAGCGAAGAAGTCCGCCAATGCATTGCCCGACACGCCATCGACTGTGACTTCCGTGACAGCGGTTATTTCTTTGCCGTCAACGACCCGGCCAAGCTCAATCAGGTCGATGCGAAACTGGCCACGCTGCGCGCCCTCGGTGCCCGCGCCGAGTTTCTGCAAGGCGAGGCGCTGAGCCAGAAGCTCGGCACTCGCCACTATCAGGCTGCGATCTGGTGCGGCAACGGCAACGCGCTGCTGCAACCGGCCAAGTACGTGAAGGGCTTGCTCGATGCCCTCCCGGACAATGTCACGTTGTTCGAGAACACCGATATTTCCGCTCTTGAGCGCGTCGGTCAGGGACGTCTGCGTGCCCAAGGTGCCGAAGGCAGTATCGAGGCGAAGCAAGTGCTGGTGTGCCTCAACGCGTTCATTCCGCGCGTCGGGATCAGCGACAGCGCCACGTTCCCGATGGAGTTGAGTGCCAGCCTCACGCGCCCGCTCACGGATCAGGAATTCGCGGCCATCGGTTCGGTCGAGCCGTGGGGCGTGCTGTCGACCCGGCCGTTGGGCGCGACTGTGCGGTTGACCCCGGATCGCCGGGTGATGATCCGCAACACCGCCGAATACCGCACGCGAGACCTGTCCAACCGCGAACTGGTTTTGCGCCGGCAACATCATGTGCGCGGTCTGCAACGGCGTTTTCCGTTTCTCGGCGAGCAAGACATTCGCTACACCTGGACCGGCCATTTGAGTGCAAGCCGCAGCGGCCAGGCCTATTTCGACCGGGTGGAAGAGGGCGTTTTCGCCGTCGCCGGTTGCAACGGTTCAGGAGTGGCGCGTGGAACCCTGTGGGGGCGGCTGTTGGCGGAGCTGGCATCGGGCGTCGACTCGCCCTTGCTGCAATCGGTGATGCAACGGGCGGAACCCGGCTGGCTGCCGCCGCGACCTTTCTTCGATATCGGTGCCATGCTTCGCATGCGCGTGGAGGCGGTCAGGGCCAGAACAGAAATCTGAAATTCCGCACATCCCACAAGAACAAAAGCCACTCAATTCAGGTGACAGAACATGCGCGTCCACACACTTTCCCTGGCGGTCCTGCTTGCAACGGCATCGACTGGCGCCCTGGCCGACGAAGCGGTCAACATTTCCAACTGGAACGGCTACATCGCCGACGACACCCTGGCCAACTTCACCCAAGCCACCGGCATCAAGGCCACTTACGACATCCATGACAGCAACGAAGTGCTGGAATCGAAGTTGATGACCGGCAATACCGGTTACGACGTGGTCAGTCCGTCGAACCACTTTCTGTCGCGGCTGATCAAGGCCGGCGCGATCCAGAAACTCGACAAGTCGCAACTGCCGAACTGGAAGAACCTCGACCCGGTGTTGATGAAGAAACTCGAAGTCAACGATCCGGGCAATCAATACGGCTATCCGTACATGTGGGGCACCGCCGGCATCGGCTACAACGTCGAGAAGATCAAGGCGATTTTCGGCAACACCGACGTTACCCGCTCGTGGAAGCTGTTTTTCGACGAGGACAACATCAAGAAGTTGAGTCAGTGCGGCGTGGCGATCATCGACAACCCGACCCAGGTATTGCCGATCACCCTCAACTACCTGGGCCTGCCGCCACACAGCCATGAACCGGCGGATTACAAAAAGGCTGAGGCGGCCTTGTTCAAGATTCGCCCTTACGTGCAGTACTTCCACGCGTCGAAGTACATCAGCGATCTGGCCAACGGCAACGTCTGTGCGGTGATCGGTTTCAACGGCGATGTCGTCCAGGCGGCCGCCAGTGCCAAGGAAGCGAAAAACGGTATCGACATCGCTTATTCGATTCCCGACGAAGGCACAACGCTGTGGTTCGACATGGTGGTCATGCCCAGGAACGCGCCCCACCAGAAGAACGGCTACGCCTACATGAACTACCTGCTGGAACCGAAGGTGATCGCCAACATCAGCAACAGCATTCACTACGCCAACCCCAACGCGGCAGCGAATGAGTTCCTGACGCCGGCGGTGAAACAGGATCTGGCGATCTACCCGCCGAAAGCGGTGATGGACAAGTTGTTCACCGTGGAAGAGTTGCCGGCGGCGATTGCGCGGTTGACGACGCGGTTGTGGACCAAATTGAAGACCAATACCTGAAGAGACTCGTGAAGCGCTGCCGGCAGCGCTTCATGAAACATTTGCAGGTTGATACCAATGTGCCATTGCCTCCAGTAAAGTGTGCGCCGCCCGAGAGATGGATCCCGGGCGTTTACCCATGGAGTCTTGCAGTGAAATACCTCAGCAAAGTAGTCGCCACCGCACTGTTCGGTGTGGTTCTGGCAGGTTGCACCGGCACCCCGATGAACACCAAACACTACGACAGCAACCAGTACACCGTGATTGGCCACAGCGAAGCGACCGCCACCGGCCTGATGCTGTTCGGCGTGATCCCGATCCGGCAGAACAGCCGTTTCGTCCGCGCGCAAGAGGCCGCCATCCAGGCCAAGGGCGGCGATGCGATGATCAACACCCAGGTTCAGGAAAACTGGTTCTGGGCATGGGTCCTGAGCGGCTACACCACCAAGGTCTCCGGTGACGTGGTCAAGCTGAAAACCGTTCAGTAAGCGACGGCTGGATGTGAAAAAGCCCGGCTGATCAGGCCGGGCTTTTCTTTGTCTCGGGAAAGCGTTTTCAGATCATGCGACGCGGCGTTCCTGCAGACGATCCGAGCCACCTTCGGCAACGCGGCGTTCTTGCAGACGATCCGAACCGCCTTCAGCTACGCGGCGTTCCAGCAGACGATCCGAGCCACCTTCGGCAACGCGACGTTCTTGCAGACGATCCGAGCCACCTTCGGCAACACGGCGTTCGATCAGACGGTCCGAGCCACCTTCGGCAACGCGGCGTTCCAGCAGACGATCTGCACCACCTTCAGCTACACGCTGTTCGATCAATCGGTCCGAACCGCCTTCGGCGATCATGGTGTGAGCGGGTTTTGCTGCAAAAGCGTTGACTGCGAGAACCGAGAAAGCGATGCCGAGAAGGATTTGGCGTTTCATGATCGTGTGCTCCGGGGTGTTGTTTGGTTGGTATGGAGCAGATGTTACGCCCGGGATTTTTTATGAGAACTTCATTGACGTGATGGTGACTATCGACGCCAGCGATGGATGCGTGGCCCCCGATTCACGGGGCTGTTGCCCGAATACAGAGTTCGCCGGTGGCACGGATCAGGGCCAGTTCATGCAATGCATCCTGAGCCAGACCGCTGCGCGCCCTGGCCAGCCACGCCGTGCAGTCCGGGTCGTGGCGATAGGGCGTGAAGTCGGCGTATTGCTGCAACAGCCGGGTTTGCAGCTCATCCAGGCGCGGACGAATCTGTTTGCCCAGATCCGGACGCGGGGTGTCCGGCGCGGCGCCGGCCGCCTGCCACTTCGCGAGCAAACCGTATTGCACCAGCTTGTTGGCTTCCATTTGCGCGGCGATCAATTGCGCCACCTCTTCCGGGTCGAGCTTGCGTTCGGCGGCCAGCGTCCGGGCATTGGCGATGACCTGGGCTTCGCGGGGACTGTCCTGGATCGGCTTGCCGCTGTCCCATTTGGTCAGGGCGACGAGGTCGCCGATGTTCAGGCGTTCGTTCAGGGTACTCAGCAGGCTTTGCAGCGCTTCAGGCGCTGGCGCCGGGGCGGCATGGGCGGTCGTTGCCAGAGCAGCAAAAAGGGCAGAGGTCAGCAGGGTCGAGACGCGGGACATGGGATCGGTTCACTTCCATTTTGGACAGGGGGTGGAGATTACGAAGTTTTAATGCAAAGGGGTACGACCTGAACGGCTGTGCATACCTTAGACTCTCCCACATTGCCTCCTCCCGAGACGGACCTTCAATGCAAACCCCCGCGCAAAACCCCCTCTGGAAAACCTACCTGTTGTTCCTCGCCCCCATGGTGCTGTCGAACTTCCTGCAATCCATGTCGGGCACGGTCAACAGCATCTACATCGGCCAGATGCTCGGCACCCAGGCGCTGGCGGCGGTCTCGGGGATGTTTCCGATCATCTTTTTCTTCATCGCGCTGGTCATCGGCCTGGGGGCCGGGGCAGGGGTGTTGATCGGTCAGGCGTGGGGCGCGCGTGAGTCGCATATGGTGAAGGCGATTGCCGGGGCGACGTTGTTGCTGGGGGTGTTGATCGGGCTGGTCGCGGCGGTGTTTGGCAGTGTGTTTGCGCGCCAGGCGTTGCAGGGGTTGGGCACGCCGGCGGATGTGCTGGATGACGCGGTTTCCTACGCCCGGGTGATGATGTGGACTTTGCCGTTTGTGCTGGTGTACGTGCTGTTCACTCAGCTGTTGCGCGGGGTGAGTGACACGCTGTCGCCGATGCTCGCGCTGCTGCTGTCGACCGTTGTCGGTCTGGCGCTGACCCCGGCGTTCATTCGCGGTTGGTTCGGTTTGCCGCAACTGGGCATTCAGAGCGCGGCGTTCGCCGGTCTGGCCGGTACGCTGGCGGCGATGGCGTGGCTGTCATGGAGTCTGATCCGCAAAGGCCATCCGCTGGCACCGGACCGGGAGTTCTTTGCGTCGTTGCGCCTGGATGGCGAGATTCTCGGCAAGGTGTTGCGCATCGGCCTGCCGACCGGGGTGCAGATGATTGTGTTGTCGCTGTCGGAGCTGGTGATCCTGGCGTTGGTCAACCAGCACGGCTCACAGGCAACGGCGGCCTACGGTGCGGTGACGCAGATCGTCAACTACGTGCAGTTTCCGGCGCTGTCGATTGCGATCACTGCGTCGATCCTCGGTGCCCAGGCAATCGGTGCCGGGCGGCTGGAACGCATGGGGCCGATCCTGCGCACCGGGTTGTGGATCAACGTGTGCCTGACCGGTGGTTTGATCGTGCTCGGTTATCTGTTGTCGCACTGGCTGCTGGGGCTGTTCCTCACCGAAGACTCGACCCGGGCCATGGCCGAGCACCTGCTGCACATCATGCTGTGGAGCCTGTTGATCTTCGGCTTCCAGGCGATCATCGGCGGCATCATGCGTGCCAGCGGCACCGTGCTAGTGCCCGTCGCGATCGCGATCATTTGCGTGGTCGGCGTGCAGTTGCCGGCGGCGTACTGGCTGGACGGGCAGTTTGGTTTGCAGGGCGTGTGGATGGCGTTTCCGGTGGCGTATCTGGGGATGCTGGTGTTGCAGACGCTGTATTACAAACTGGTCTGGCAGCACCAGAAAATCGAGCGGTTGGTGTAGTGTTCAGCGTCAGCGAAAAATAGCTGTTTTCCCGCAGCAAAGCGTCGTAGCTTAGCCGCCCATAACTACAAGGACAGGTGAGGGTGTTCGTGGGCGTCTATCGATTGTTGCTGGCGGTGCTGGTGGCTTTGTCCCATATGGGGATCAATTTTGCGGGGCTGAACCCGGGTGTGGTCGCGGTGATCTCGTTTCTGATCATCAGCGGTTTCGTGATGACCTCGCTCATCGAACGTAACTACAAGGCGCTGGATAAAGTCGGTTCGTTCTATCTGGATCGGGCGTTGAGACTCTATCCGCAATTCCTGTTTTATCTGTGCCTGTCCTGCGCGGTGATCTATTTCCTGCTGCCCGGCACACCTCAGGCTGCCGAACTCACGTTCAAGCATATCGTCGCGAATCTGGCGATTGTGCCACTGGATTTCTACATGTTCGGTCTGGCCGGCACTCAGCTCATGCCGCCTGCGTGGTCGCTGGGGCTGGAGCTGTGTTTCTATCTGGCGATTCCGTTTCTGCTGATCTTCAAGCTGCGGGGCGTGGCGTTTGCTCTGTCCGTGGCCGTGTTCATGGTCGCGTGCCTGGGCTACATCAATACCGATGTCTACGGTTACCGACTGCTGCCGGGCGTGTTGTTCATGTTCCTCTGCGGCAGCTATCTGTATGACGCGCAGGGCAAGGGCCGGCTGATCGCGATGGGCACGTTCGTGGCTGCGGCATTGCTGTTTGTCGCAATCATGGCCGGCTGGATCGAGCGTCGGCCCTTCAATGCCGAAGTCACACTGGGCGTCGCCTTGGGCATTCCGGCCGTGTACCTGTTGACGAGGCTGCGCCAGCATCCGCTGGACGAGTTCTTCGGCAACATCAGTTATGGCGTGTTTCTCAACCATTTCGTGGCGATGTACCTGCTGCGTGCCCTCTGGCCGCTGGCCTGGATTGACTGGTATGTCGAGGCGGTGATGGCGCTGTCATTTGTCATGAGCATCGTGTCCTACCACGTCATTGAAAAACCGGCCCTGAAGCTGCGCCACAAACTGCGGGCCGGTGGGCGATCGGGCGTGGCACAGGCACCCGGTAGCGAACCGGTTGCCTGAGTGATGTCAGCCTGCGTGGCCGACCCGAATCCGTGGGCGCAGATGTCGCCAGGGCAACGCTTGCTCAAGTTGTGAAGCCAGGCGCAGCAACCTGTCTTCGGCACCAAAACGAGCGGCCACTTGCACGCCGATCGGCAAGCCGTCGCGGGACATCCCCAACGGCAGTGAAATGGCAGGTGTCCCGGCGACGTTGAACACTGGCGTGAACGGTGAGTGCTCGAACACACGATCCGTCCATTGCAGGCCATCCAGCGTGTCGGCGCCGCGATTGTAGGTGCCAATGGCTTGCGGCAGTTGTGGCAGGGTCGGGGACAGCAGGATGTCGATGGACTCGAACCACGCGGCCACTTGCCGGGCGACGCTGTTGCGCACTTCCAGCGCGGCGGCGAAATCCGTACCGCGCGATTGCTGGCCGAACGCATAACAGGCGAGGGTGGCCGGCTCCAGGGTGCTGCGATCGACTGGCCGCCGGGTAGCGCTGGCGAGATGGTCGATCCAGCGCACCAGGCTGGCACACCAGATATGCGCGTTGGCCTCGACGAAGGCGTCCCACGACAGGCCGAGCGGCGCCCGGACGGTTTCAACCTGATGGCCGAGGGATTCAAGCTCATGGGCAACACGGGCGGTGGCATCACTGATCTCGGCATCGACACTGGCCCCGTTCCACGGCGTGTCGAGCAAGCCGATACGCAAGCGTCCCGGATCGCGGCCGACCTGAGCCAGAAAACCTTCGACCGGCGCCGCCGTGTAATAAGGATCTCCCGGCGCACAGCCCTGTACCACATCCATCAGCGCCGCGCTGTCGCGCACCGTCCGTGACAGGCCCAATTGCACGCCGAGCCCGGCGAACACTTCGTCCATCAATGGCCCGTGGGAGCTGCGGCCGCGCGTCGGCTTGAGGCCCACCAGCCCGTTGAAGGCTGCCGGAACGCGGATCGATCCTGCCGCGTCGGTGGCATGAGCGATCGGCACGATGCCCGCTGCGACAGCCGCACCGGCGCCACCGCTTGAGCCCCCGGCGGAGCGTTGCGGGTTCCACGGATTGCGGGTCGGGCCTTGCAGGAGGGAGTCGGTTTCGGTGCTGAACGCCATTTCCGGCGTGGTGGTTCGGCCCAGGGTGATGAGCCCGGCGGCGTTGAAGCGCTGCATCAGCGTGGAATCAATTTCCGCGATCAGGCCTTGGGCGAGTCGGCTGCCCAGTTCACTGCGCCGCCCGGCTGCGGTGATCGCCAGGTCCTTGATCAGAAACGGCACTCCGGCCAAGGGGCCGCTGCCCGTGGTTGCGGTCGGTGTCCAATGCTCGATGACGGCGTTGATCGCCGGGTTGACCTGCTGTATCGCTTCGAGGGCCAGAGCGGTCAGCTCTTTGGCGTGGACTTCGCCCGACGCAACCAGTTGCGCGAGGCCGATGCCGTCATGTTCGGCGTATTCGTTGAGGTTCATGGATAGCACTCCGAGAGAGAGCACCGATATTAGGTCGCAGGGTCTCGGCTGATTAGCCCATAATCGCGGCATGAAATGTGCCATGGGTGGCACAGTTGAATGCTCTCAGGCAGGCCCGAAATGATCCGTGACTTGAATGACACGCTGGTTTTTGTCTGCGTGGTGCGCCTCGGCAGTTTCACCGCCGCCGCCCATGCCTTGCAGATGCCGAAGACCACGGTCAGCCGCCGGGTGCGCGAGCTGGAACAGGCCATCGGTGTGCAACTGCTGCGTCGCACCACCCGCCAGTTGAGCCTGACCGAGGCCGGGGCGGTGTATTACGAGCAGTGCAAATCCATCGCCGAGACACTCGAGCACGCCGAACGGGCGGTGCATCAATTGCGTGACGGGCCCCGTGGCTGGTTGCGGGTGACGGTGCCGTTTTCATTCGGGGTGAGTTGGTTTGCGCCGCTGTTGGCGGGGTTTCGTCAGGCGTATCCGGAGATTCGTCTGGAGATTCTGGCCTCTCATGTGCCGATGGATCTGGTGGGAGAGGAAATCGACGTTGCACTGCGGCTGGGGGCATTGCCGGACTCGAGTCTGATCGCCCGCAAACTCGCGAGCTTTCCCACCGGTATTTACGCGGCCCCGCAATACCTGGCGCGCCACGAAACGCCACAATCCCCGGAAGAATTGCTTCACCATCAAACGTTGACGCTGCATCAGGCCCGGCGCAATGTCGGTTATGTCTGGCCGTTGCGTCGGGAAGGGGCGCGCCTGAGAGACTATCGTGTCGAACCCTCCATCCTGGCCAACGATCCGGCGCTGTTGCACGACGCGTTACTGGCCGGTGAGGGATTGAGCCTGGCGATGGACCAGAGCATGCAAGCGGATGTGCAGGCCGGACGCCTGATCCGGGTGTTGCCGGAGTGGATCGGCCCGCCGCAGGATCTCAACGCGGTCACGGCTCGCGAGCATCTGCCATCGCCCAAGGTGACGGCGTTGATCGCTTACCTGAAGGCGCACATGCCGGACGGAGTGGCGTAAGCGGCGGTTGTTTGCTTAAGTCAATCGAGGCCTACCGAGGCGCCGGAGCATCCCATGTCGATTCGATTGTTGTTGGCTGCCGTGTGTTGCCTGATCGTCATGCCGGCGGCGCAGGCGGTGGAGTACACCCGGGTCAATACCGCCGCCAGCCAGATCAGCTTCACTTACAACCAGATGGGCTCGCGGATGTACGGCACGTTCGGCAAGTTCGACGCGACGCTGGACTTCGACACTGCCAATCTCGGCAACGCCCGCACCACGTTGCACATCGACCTCACGAGCATCGATGCCGGCAGCGAAGACGCCAACACGGAGCTGGTGAAACCGGCGTGGTTCGACACGCAAAAGTTTCCGACGGCAGTGTTCGAATCGACCGGTTTCAGCCGGGTCGATGAAAATCATTACCTGGTGGCCGGCCGGCTCACCCTCAAAGGCATCACCCATGACGTGCAGGTGCCGGTGCATCTGAAACCGGACAACAGCATCGGCATCTTCGACGGTGAACTGGTGCTCAAGCGCGATGCCTTCGGCCTCGGTGCCGGCGAGTGGGCCGACACCGTGGTTTCGAATGACATTGCGATCAAGTTCAAGGTCGTTGCACCGGCCCAGTGACCGGGCTCAATACGCCCGCCAGTGTCCCGGCACCCAGCGCCACTGGTTGCCGGCCCAGCGGTAATGCCCGGCGACCCAGTGATAGCCCGGCGCAGGCATCGCCGGAACCACTTCGACGATCGGTGGTGGACGGTGCGGGCGCGCCGGTTCGACGACACAACCCGACAGGGTGATTGCCACCAGTGTGGCGGTGATCAAGGTTTTTAGGGTTTTCGACATGGTGATGTTCCTGGTGGGTAACGTTGGCGGACGGTTGCGCGATCAACGCACCCAATGGCCTTCAATCCAGTACCAGTTCGGCCCGCGCGCCTGCCAGTGGCCAGGTTCCCAGCGTGCGCCATGGTGACGCACCGGTTGCCAGTGACCGGGCATCCAGACATAACCCCGGCCTTCCCAGCGCCAGTGGCCGCGATCCCAGGCGTAACCTGCCCGTGGACCGGGCATCGGTTCCATGCGCATCGGTGGCGGTGCTTCGCGGATGATCATTTCGGGTTGGGCAAACACGGGGGAACTGGCCAGCGCGGCCAGCGTCACTGGCACCAGCAGCAGGGCTTTTCGCCATTTCAACAGGGAACGCAGAACGTTCATGACAACTCCTCAGGACCTGCGTCGGGAAAATGAACGCAGCTGAAGAATTGGACGCCAAACGGGCGAAAAGTCCGCTCACCGGCAGATGAAATTTTTGTCAGGCTTGCACAGGGTATGATGTCGCGGTTCGCCGGTCGCCCAACCCGCCCGGCAACCTGTGTTTTACCGCCGGAGTTCACCCGCCATGCCCCGCATCACCCACTACAAGTCCCCGTGCCCCGAAGGCGTCAACAGCCAGATCCTGCAAATGGTGGTCGACTACCTGACCGACATCAGCGCCATTGGTCTGGGCCCGAGCAACCTGCTGTACAACGTCTATCAGTACGCGGTCGGCTACGAGGTGCATTTGTATCTGGAGGCGCTGAACGGCGAGAAGGGCACTGAAGTGGAGCTGCTGGTGGCCACCGACGACGATGATCCGGAACAGGTGATCGGCTTCCTGTTGTACTTGCCGGTGCAAGGCGACTGGGAAGCGTGCAATGTGGCCTATCTGGCGGTCAATCAGCAGCATCGCCGTCAGGGCGTGGCCCGTGCGTTGATTGCTGACATGGTTGCGCGTTACCCCCATGCCGAACTGACGTGCAGCGTGGGTAAAGTCCCGTATTTCGAGGCGCTGGGCTTTGAAGTGCTGGGCCAGCTGGAGACTCAGGTGCTGATGAGCACCCGGCATTACCGCAGCAACGGTTTGCGCGGTTTTATCGACACCACGCCGATCTACCGTTCGCTGGAAGTGCAGCAGATCCACACCTACCTGCTGCAGAAGCACGGCAAACGGGCGATGGTCGATGCCGAAAAACAGCGCGACCGGCACCTGGATCAAGTCACCCGTCACACCGAAGAATTTGTCCGCCAGCGCCTGACCGTGCACTGATCCGGCCAACGGCAAATAGCCCTTGTTGCGATGACCGCAGCAAGGGCTTTTTTGTACCCGTGATTTCAGGACAGCTTTACGTTCATGGTGATCCGCGCCGTGAACACTTTCTTGCCCTCGGCGTCGTGGATGTCCACCGGCACGATCTTGTCGCCTTCGGTCTGCCAGTCCAGCCCTTCGCCGTTGGCCACGGCTGTGACATCAGATTTGGCTTTGGCCAGGTACTCGACGGTCATGCCTTTCGGAATCCAGCGGGCGCCCGCGGGAATCGACACGTCGGTCATCATCCCGGCCGCGAGTTCGGCGGCGTTGCACATGGCAATGGCGTGCACGGTGCCGAGGTGGTTGGTGATCTCGCGGCGGAACGGCACCTGCACCGTTGCCGAGCCTGCACGCAGCTCGCTGACCAACGGATGGATGCTGCTGAAATACGGCGCTACCTGACAGGCCATCTGGCTGAACGCTTCGGGGCCGGCGCTGGTGAACATGCTGAGAAACTGACTCATGGTGAAGCCTCGCGATTAGTGAATTTGCAGAATTATGTTCCGTTACAGAATATTGTTCTGTAACGGAACGGTATTCTGTCCGTGGGAAATCTGTCAACCTAGGCGCGTTTCGATTACCGGCACGGGTGTGCCTTTCAACCGGATTTACAAGGCCTTCAACCCATGGACACCGCAGATCTACTCGAGCGCAGCTACCCCGGACGCCGGGCCGAACTCAAGCGCGACATCTTTCGCAAGGCCCTGCGCCTGTTCAACGAACAGGGGATCGAGGCCACCACCATCGAAATGATCCGCGCCGAGTGCGACACCAGCGTCGGCGCGATCTACCACCACTTCGGCAACAAGGAAGGGCTGGTGGCCGCGTTGTTTTTCACTGCGCTGGAAGATCAGGGGCGCTTGCGCGACGCTTATCTGGCCGAGGCGACGACCACTGAAGAGGGCGTGCAGGCGCTGGTCTACAGCTATGTGGACTGGGTCGAAAACCAGCCGGAATGGGCGCGGTTCCAGTATCACGCGCGTTATGCCGTGACCCGCGGTCCGCACAAGGATGAACTCGCCGACCGCAACAGGACGCGCAACCAGGGCCTGCGCACCTGGCTGAGCGAATCCGGGCGCGCCGCCGAACTCAATGAATGCCCGGCCGATTTGCTGCCGTCGCTGATCGTCGGCCAGGCCGACAGCTATTGCCGCGCGTGGTTGTCGGGAAGAGTGCAGGGCAGTCCGAAGGCTTATCGCGAGTTATTGGCGCAGGCCACTTGGCGCTCGATACGTCGCGAACCCGGCGAAGGCTGATTTTCAGGGACAAAAAAAGAGCCTCAAGACTCTTTGATGGGGAGGAAGTAGAGCCCGTGAGGCTCAAGATGCGCGTGAAACAAGGTGCGGGCTTGATTGGGGTTCAGGACACCCGTACCTACGCAGCGGTTTGGCGAACCAAGCGGTTGCGTATCTCCATCCTAGGAAGGTGCACGGACGGTCTCAAGTACCGTCAGTCACTTGCTTTGCGGCGCTGGCGGCGGCCCTTTCGACCATCGCGGTGATGGTTGCAAACAACTCGTCGCGGGCCTGCGCCGCGCTGATTTCGTCCGTGGCTGCTGCTTGAGACAAGGCCTCGGCGGCACCGAGCATGGCGCGCAATCCCGCTTGGGTAATGTCGCCACCGTCAGCGAACGGCGACAGCACACGGCGGCATTTCTCCAGGAAAATCGCCTCGTATTCGCGTTTGATCTTCTCCAGCTCCGGCGTGCTCGCCAGCGCAGCGATCACCCCGGGAATCTCGTTGCCCTGAGTCAGCACACAGTCGACATACGACGTGGCAATCACCGAGGCAGTGCCGCTCAACGTCGCCTCGCAATTGTCCAGCGCGGCATCCATCAGTGCGGTCTGGCGACTGTCGAAATCCTGATACAGCGCCGCCAGCAAACCGGCGCGGGTGGTGAAGTGGTCATACACCACCGGTTTGGTCACACCCGCCTTTTCCGCCAGATAACCAAGGGTGAGGGCATCGGTGCCTTCTTCGCGAATCAATTGCCAGGCCATGTCGAGCAACTGGCGCTGACGGTCTTCCCGGGACAGGCGTCGGCGGGGTTGAACGGATTCGGGGATTTCAGTGGTTGACATTGCTTATATACCAAACGTAACTTACTGAGGGTAACTTACTAAGTGTAGCTTATCGAAAGGATAAGCCCTTGGTCAGCAATCACCAACCGGAGAATTCCCCATGCACGCATTGATTGTTGTGGCTCATGACGATCCCCGTTCACTGACGCATGCGCTGGCGCAGAAAATCGCCAAAGGCTTGTCGAAAAGCGATCCGTCCAACACCTTCGAAATCGCTGACCTGCACGCCGAGGAATTCGATCCGCGTTTCGGTGTGGCCGACTGGGCGGTGCATCACCGTGAATCAGCGCCGCCGGCAGACGTCCTGGCCGAGCAGGCACGCATCGACCGCGCCGATGTGCTGGTGCTGGTGTATCCGGTGTTCTGGTGGTCGATGCCGGCGCTGCTCAAAGGCTGGATCGACCGGGTGTTCAGCAATGGCTGGGCGTTTGATTTCGACGGCGATTCGACCCTGAAGAAGCTCGGGCGCCTGCGCGTGCATCTGGTCGCACTCGGCGGAGCCGATGCACGCACCTACGAACGCCACGGCTACGGCGCGGCGATGAAGGTGCAGATCGATCACGGGATTTTTGATTACTGCGGGGCGACGGTGGCGGGCTCGGCGTTGTTGCTGGAGTCCGAGTTGCGCGACCCTGCGGTGCAACTGCAGGCGGCGCACGAACTCGGACTTGGGTTGTTCCGCTGACCCCCTGTGGGAGCGAGCTTGCTCGCGATTGCGATCTGCCAGTCAAGGCATGTGTTGAATGACACACCGCCATCGCGAGCAGGCTCGCTCCCACAAGGGGGCTACGGTGTCAGCGAGCGCCCGGCCAGCCGGCTTTTTCGAGAGCGGCGAGCAAGGTCGCGGCATCCAGCCCCGGCACCGAATGCCCGTTGCCTTCGGTGCTGTCGCTGGCCAGCAAGGCATTGATGATTGCTTCTTCAACCGCCTCGGTCGCCGCCAGAAACAGCTCGCTGATGTGGTCGTTGTTGACCATCCGCAAGCCGTCACAGGTGGGCGCGCCTTTGCCCTCGTAGGCGGCAGGCGGGACCTGTTCGTTGCCGGTGGCGAAGGCAATGAAAATGTCACCGCTGTGGTCTTCATTGCCACCGCCGGTACGTGCCAGACCAAGGCTCGCCCGTTGCGCCAGGCGCGTGCATTGATGCGGCAACAACGGCGCATCGGTGGCCAGACACACCACAATCGAACCCATGCCTGGATGCGGCAGCGAGGCACGCAGGAACGGCGAATCCACTTGTTCCATGTAACGCCCGACCGGGTAGCCGTCGACCCGCAGTTCGCTGCGAATTCCATGGTTGGCCTGGACGATGGCGCCCACTGTCCAGCCGCCCTGAGCCTTGCTCAATCGGCGTGATGCGGTGCCGATCCCGCCTTTGAATTCATGGCAGATCATGCCGCTGCCACCGCCCACCGCGCCTTCCTGCACGGGGCCATCGACTGCATTGCTCATGGCTTCGGCAACGTGTTCAGGCTTCACGTGAAAGCCGTTGATGTCGTTGAGCAAACCATCGAAGGTTTCCAGCACCACCGGCATGTTCCAGTAGAGACGACCGTCGTCCGGTTGCTGCGCGCGATCCAGTTCGATCAATGCATCGCGCACCACGCCAAGGCTGTGGGTGTTGGTGAAAGCAATCGGACTGGTCAGCAGGCCGGCCTCGCGAATCCATTCCAGCCCTGTCGCATCACCGTTGCCATTGAGCACGTGAACGCCGGCAAAACACGGTTGTGCATTGGTCGATCCGGCGCGCGGTTCGATCAGCGTGACACCGGTGCAGATGTCGCGTCCGGCGGCTCTTTGACCGCGCACATTACTGTGGCCGACCCGTACGCCGGGTACGTCGGTGATGGCATTGAGCGGGCCGGGCTGCAGTTGGCCGATGCGGATGTCGAGGTCGCGGGCACGTGGTTTCATGGTGTTCTCTTCTCTGTTCATTTTTGATTATTGACCGTTCTTGACCTTGCTCCAGACCCGCGTGCGCACCCGTTCGGTGGCTTTGGGCAAGGGTTCGAGGGTGAACAACGTGGCCATCGCCGTGGCAGACGGATATACCGCCGGGTTGTCGCGGGTGGCTTCGGCGACCAGCGCGGTGGCGGCGCGATTGCCATTGGGATAGGAGAGGTGATCGCTGACCGGCGCAATCACCTCGGGTCGCAGCAGGTAGTCGATGAACGCCAGGCCCTGGGTCGGATGCGGCGCGTCTTTGAGCAGTACCAGCGTGTCGAACCACACCGGCGCGCCTTCTTTCGGCAGGCTGTACTGGATCTTCACGCCGTTGCCGGCCTGCTCGGCGTTGGTCTTGGCTTCGAGCATCGCGCCGGACCAGCCGACCGCCACGCAGATGTTGCCGTTGGACAGGTCGCTGATGAATTTGGATGAATTGAAGTAGGCGATGTGCGGGCGCAGTTTCAGCAGCAGCGCTTCGGCTTTCTGATAGTCCTCGGCGTTGGTGCTGTTGGGCGGCAGGCCGAGATAGTGCAGCGCGACCGGGAGCATTTCCGACGGTGAATCGAGCATCGCCACGCCGCACTCGCCGAGTTTGGCCAGGTTCTCTTCCTTGAACACCAGATCCCAGGAATCCACCGGCGCCTTGTCGCCCAGCACGGCGCGCACCTTGTCGACGTTATAGCCGATGCCGTTGGTGCCCCACAGATACGGCACGGCGTACTGGTTGCCGGGGTCGTTGTTGGCCAGTTTGCCGAGCAGATCGTTGTCGAGATTCTTCCAGCCCGGCAGTTGATTGCGGGGCAGCGGGGCAAGGGCGCCAGCCTTGATCAGGGTCGGCAGACTGAAGTTGCTCGCCACTACCACGTCGTAGCCGCTGTGGCTGGTCATCAGTTTGCCTTCCAGTACTTCGGCGCTGTCGAAGGTGTCGTAGACAGGTTCGATGCCGCTGTCGCGCTTGAAATCATGCAGGGTGTTCGGGCCGATGTAGTCGTACCAGTTGTAGACATGCACGCTCGGCGCTTCGGCCGCTTGCGCGGTCAGTGCGACGGACACGACGCCCGCCAGGCCCAGGTTGATATACCCACGATGACAACGCATGATGCGGCACTCCTGGCCTGTGACAGGCCGGTGATGAACAGGAGTGGTCAGCCTATCGGGCGGGCCGTGCCGCACCCATTCCCATCATGGGTTACTCAAAAGGGGTAGTGCGTGGACGCGTTGCTGCAGGAATTGCCGGTGCATCAAAGCCTGTCGCGGCTGTTCGCCACGGTCGGTCAGGACGGCTTCTGGCGGGCGCTGGTCGATACGGTGCGGCTGCTGGTGCCGCTGGACAATGCGCTGGTGGCGGTGATGCAGGCGGGGCGGCCGCCGCAATTGCTGATCGACTTCGACAGCCAGGGGCGCGCCGACGAGCAGGAAGAACTGGCGGGTTACTGTGCCGGCATGTACCTGCTCGATCCGTTCTATCAGGCCGCCGTCGCCGGGATCTCCGATGGTTTGCACAGTCTCGCGGCCGTGGCGCCGGACCAGTTTCTGCACAGCGAGTACTACCTGAGCTACTTCCGTTCGGTGGTCGGCGCGGATGAGTTGCAATTCATGGTCAACACCGATGACGGCGTGCTCGGCTTGTCGATGGGCCGGGCGACGGCGTTCAGTCTGCAGGAGCAGGGTCGTTTACTGTGTGTGCGGGACTGGGTGTTGTCAGCGATGCGTCGACATGTGCAGTTGATGCCGCCGCAAGGCGCGTCCGTCGAGGCGCCGGTCGGCGATCTGGCGGCATTGCTGGACCGTTTCGATGCGCGGCTGACTGCACGTGAAATCGATACGGCGCGCCTGATTCTTCAGGGCTTCTCGAGCAAAGCCATCGCCCAGCAACTGAACATTTCGCCGGAGACCGTGAAGGTCCATCGGCGCAACCTCTATCACAAGCTCAACGTCACCGGGCATGGCGAGTTGTTTGCGCTGGTGCTGCGCCCGCGCTGAGCAAGATCAGCCGATCTGCTTGAACAGCAGCGCCTTCAAACCGCTTTCCGGATCGATATCCGGAAACTCCGGCGGGTTCTCCAGCCGTTGCTCGAAACGCAGGCTCGGCGCCTCCTGGGTCACGCCATCGATCAGGAAATCCGGACCGAACGACGGATCGTTCATGCACGCCAGCACCGTGCCCTGTGCCGTCAGCAGTTCCGGCAGGCGGCGCAGCACACGCTGGTAGTCCTTCGTCAGCAGGAAACTGCCTTTCTGGAATGACGGCGGATCGATGATCACCAGATCATAAGGGCCGCTGTTGATCACCTTGCCCCAGGACTTGAACAGGTCGTGGCCGAGGAAACTCACCTTGCTCAGGTCATGTCCGTTCAGGCGGTGATTGTCGCGGCCCCGGCTCAGCGCCGCGCGGGACATGTCGAGGTTGACCACATGGCTGGCGCCGCCTTCGATGGCCGCCACCGAAAAACCGCAGGTGTAGGCGAACAGGTTCAGCACCCGTTTGCCGGCAGACTGCTCGCGCACCCAGTTGCGTCCGTAGCGCATGTCGAGGAACAGCCCGGCGTTCTGCTTGCGGCCCAGATCCACGCGGTATTTCAGCCCGCCCTCGACGATGGTCATTTCGTCGATCTCGTCCCCCAGCAGCCATTCGGCGGTGCTTTGCGGCAGGTAGCGGTGCTGGATCAGCAGGGTGTGGGCGCCGGACTGTTGCCATTGCTTCGAATGAGTGATCTCCAGCAACAGACGCTTGAGGTCCTCCAGCTGCGAAGCCTCGGGTTCCTTGAACAGCGACACCAGCACCACGCCTTGCAGCCAGTCCACGGTGAGCTGTTCCAGCCCCGGCCAGCAGCGTCCACGACCATGGAACAGGCGCCGGGTTTCGGCCGGGGCCGAAGTCAGCGCGGTAAGCAGGTGGGCGTGGAGAACGGCGAGGGCTTGAGGGTTCATCAATCGGGATCGGCCAGCAAAAGGGCGGGCATTTTAACCACAAAAGCGCCGTGGCGATGGCCCGCCGAGCGACGTTATCGAAAAGACCTGTATCAAAAATGAATTTCTGTACAAGGTGTCGCTCATACCAGATAAGCAGCGGATTCATTCCGCTGAAAACGTTCATGTTGTTCAGGGAGTGCCAGTTCATGTGTCCAGTTCCGTCTTCGAGCGCGCACCTTCCTGACGGGTTGATTCTGGTAGTGGAAGACGATCCGTTGATTCTGGAGTTTTTGTGCGAAATTCTTCAGGAGGAAGGTTTCAAGGTCGAGCCGCAGACCAGTGCCGATGCGGCGTCGCAATACCTGGAAGAGCACGCGCCGGAAGTCGCGCTGCTGCTCACCGACATCACCATGCCCGGCACCCTCAACGGCGCGGACCTGGCCAATCTGGTCGGCGAGCGCTGGCCGGAAAAACCGGTGATGGTCATGTCCGGCTATGAAACGCCGGAAACCTCCGGCGTGCGCCATCCGGTGGCGTTCATCAAGAAGCCCTGGGCCATCGGTCAGTTGCTCGATTGCGTGGACGGCGCGTTCAAATCCAAGGCGCCGCGTCTGCACTGAAGCCTGCGGCAGATGCTACATTGCCGGGCACATTTGCCCGGCTCTGCCTAAGGATGCGATCCCTTGTCTGCTCAAGATGCTGTTTTCAATCGCGCGTTCGGCGCGTTCCTGTTCGACATGGACGGTACCGTCCTTAATTCCATCGCCGCCGCCGAGCGGATCTGGGCGGCCTGGGCCGAGCGTCATGGCGTGGATGTCGAGTCGTTCCTGCCGACCATCCATGGCGTGCGCGCCATCGACACCATCACGCGTCTGAACCTGCCGGGGGTGGACGCCGAGGCGCAAGCGGCGTTCATCACCGAGGCGGAAATCGAAGACGTTGAAGGCATAGTCGAGATTCCGGGTGCGGCGGCGTTTCTCAAGTCGTTGCCGGCAAATCAGTGGGCCATGGTGACCTCGGCGCCACGGGATCTGGCATTGCGGCGGATGGCGGCGGCGGGAATTCCGGAGCCGGCGGTGATGATCACTGCTGAAGACGTGAGCGCCGGCAAACCTGACCCGGCCGGCTACCAACTGGCCGCCAGGCGTCTGGGACTGAAACCGGCCGATTGCCTGATTTTCGAAGACGCGACGGTCGGTATCCAGGCTGCTGAGGCGGCGGGTGCGCCGTTGATGATCATCACCGCGACCCACCAGCATCCGATCGAGACTCCGCACGCGACCATCGCCAGCTACCGCGAGGTTGCGCTGAGTATCGACAGCGACGACCAGTTGCGTCTGCAACCTCAGTAAACGCCCGGCAACAACCGCCAGCTGCGCGCGCAATAGGCGTCGTATTCGGCGCCGAACTGGGTGCGCAGCAGCGCTTCTTCCGAGTGGATACGGGCAATCAGCGGGATCAGCGTCAGCGCCGCCAGCAGGATCCCGACCACCGAACGAAATGCCAGGGCCCAGCCCAGTGCGTTGACGACCAGCCCCAGATAGCTGGGATTGCGCAGGCGCGTATAGATGCCATCGGTGACCAGACGGTGCCCCGGCTGAATCGCCACCAGGCCGCTGAACCGATGCCCCAGCACAAACACCGGCCACAGCCGCAACGCCCCGCCGGCAATGAACAGCAACGCCCCCAGCCAGCGGGTGCCTTCGCTGCCCACGGTCCAGAAACCGATACGGTCGCAATAAGCCGGCAGAAAACCACTGACCAGTCCGATCACGCCGAACGCCGGAAGCACCCAGCGATTGGCCCGGTCCTCACGCTCGCCGGAGCTGAGGTTAACTTCGCTGAACAACGACACCACCACCATCACCAGCGTCGCCAGGGCCACGACCACCAGTGATCCGTGGGAGAAGAACACCGCCACACCACCGATGCCCCACATCGCCAGGCCCAGATAGGCGAGGGTGGCGAGGACCGCGACGACGGTCATTTGCGCTGACATTTTCATAGGCACCTCACGGCTGTTCCGTTCAGTGTAGATCCCGGCACGATCCCAGGCGTTTACCGTTCAGGGAACAGGGTGGACTAAGCTTCAGACAGGGACGTTTCGCTTTCATCCGTCCACGCTCCGACGCAGCGGTCGCCCGGACGTGGCCTCAACAGGAGCCCGCCATGCTGCACATCCGCACGCCGTTGATCCTCCATCCGACCCTGTCGACCACCTCCCGGCGTATCTGGTTGAAACTGGAAAACCTGCAACCCAGCGGCTCCTTCAAGCTGCGGGGCATGGGGTTGTTGTGCAGTCAGGCGGCGGCGCAGGGCAAACGCAAAGTCGTCTGCCCGTCCGGTGGCAATGCCGGTCTCGCCACGGCGGTGGCGGCGGCCAGTCTGGGTCTGCAAGCCTGCATCGTGGTGCCGCACACCACCCCGGAAGCGACCCGCGCGCGGATTCGCCGCACCGGCGCCGAAGTCATCGTTCATGGCAAGGTCTGGGACGAAGCCAACCAGCGGGCGCGGGAACTGGCCAGCGCGGCAGACACCGAATACGTCCCGGCCTTCGACCACCCGGTGTTGTGGCAGGGGCACAGCACCATGATCGATGAAATCATCGAAGACTGCCCGCAGGTCGACACCGTGGTCACCTCGGTCGGCGGCGGGGGATTGCTGGCAGGAATCCTCACCGGACTGCTGCGCCACGAGCGCCGCGACTGCCGGATCATCGCCTGCGAAACCCGGGGCGCCGCCTCGTTTGCCGCCGCCGTCGAGGCCGGCCACCCGGTGCGCCTGAGCAAGATCGACACCGTCGCCACCTCCCTGGGCGCCGCGCAGGTGGCGCAGTGGCCGGTGCAGCACATCGGCGAGTTCGATCACGAATGCCTGCTGCTGTCCGATGACGACGCGATCATGGGCGTGGTGCGTTATGCCAGTGATTTGCGGCAACTGGTGGAGCCGGCGTGCGGGGTGTCGCTGGCGGTGGCTTATCTGGATCATCCGGCGCTGGCGGGGGCTCGGGATGTGGTGATTGTTGTTTGTGGCGGGGTGAGTATCAGTGCGCAGTTGGTGGCGGGGTGGGGGCGTTTCGGGATTTGAATGCTCGGATTTCTGTGTCGACCGCTTTCCCTCACCCCAGCCCTCTCCCGGAGGGAGAGGGAGCCGACCGAGGTGTCTTGAGGGATACATCGACCTGAAAAACCGAGTCGATTATGGATTCACTGCAAAGCTTTCAGGTCGATGTATTACGGCAATATCCCCCAATCAGTTCCCTCTCCCTCTGGGAGAGGGCTAGGGTGAGGGCGCTTTCTGGATCAGGACCGCGATCTCAGATCCTCCGCGATCCTGACAATCTGCTCCAAAACATCCCCCATCTGCTGAATCACCTCAAGATTACTGAACCGCACCACCTCAATCCCGAGCCGCTGAAGATAGAGCGTCCGCCGCCGATCATGAACCTCACCCGCCTCCTCATAATGCTGCCCCCCATCCAGCTCCACCGCCAACCTCAACTCCACACAATAAAAATCCAGCACAAACGGCGGAATCGGCACCTGCCGCCGAAATTTCAACCCCGCTACCTGTCGCGCACGCAGCCTTTGCCAGAGCATCTGCTCGCAATCGGTCTGGCTAGCGCGTAAACGTCGGGCGAATCGGCGCTGGTCGAGGGTAGGGCGATTTTGCATGCTTCACGTCCTTGTGAAGTGGGATGGAAAATTCAATGTAGACCGGACAAACCGTCAGTGCCGGATCAACCTGATCATGGATTGACACTAGATTTTTCAGGTCGCTGTATCACGTCAATATCCCCCCGATCAGTCCCCTCTCCCTCGGGGAGAGAGCTAGGCGGGCGGCGTTCCGATGAGGGGCCAGCGGATTATCTGGCGCCCGAGATGTCCGGCCCCGTCAGCATCGTCCTGAACGTCTCCACCAACGGTCGCAAATTGACCCGATGCCAAGCCGCCCACAACGGCGTGGTAAACGCCAGCCACGGCACCTCCCGTAACACCACCCCCGGCGGAGCGTTGTGGCTCAGGCCTTTCTGGATCATCGCAATCCCCAGCCCCGAAGCGACCAATCCGAGCGCGGTAAACGGCTCGGTGGCCTGCATGCGCACATCCGGGGTGAAGCCGGCGCGCAGGCAGGCGCTCAGGAAGTCATCGCACGCATCCTGGCGCGGTTGCACGCCGATCCATTCCTGAGTGGCCAGATCCTCCGGGCTCAACGAAGCCTTTGCCGCCAGCGGGTGCTGTTCCGGCAGCGCCAGCAGCATCGGGTCGTCCAGTACCTGAAAACCCAGCAGATCCGGATCGTCCGCCGTCGGCGGTTCACTGACCAGCGCAATGTCGAGGCTGCGCTGACGCAGCCCTTCAAGTTGTTCGGCGGAGTTGAGGTTGTACAGCGCGACATGCACGTTCGGCCGATCCCCCCGCAGCACGCGCAAGGCATTGGGCAGGACGCCCGCGTGCATGGCGTTCTCGATATAGCCGATGCACAAGCCTCCTTCCTCGCCACGGCCCAGGCGCTTGCCGAGGGATTCGAGGCGATTGGCGTGAGTCAGCAGGGCGCGGGTTTCGGCGAGGAACGTCTGGCCGTCGCGGGTCAGGCGGATGCGTTGCTGGCTGCGCTCGAACAGGGTCAGGCCCAGGCGCTCTTCGAGCTGGGCGATCTGCCGGCTCAGGGGCGACTGAGAAATATGCAGGCGCTCGGCGGCGCGGCCGACGTGCTCTTCCTCGGCGACGACCACGAAATAACGCAATTGGCGGAAATCGATCATGTCAGACCTTTAGGGACTCAAGTGCTGCGCATTATGTCTTGGACGGTCTGAGTGTCGCAATCTAGGATCTGCTCAACGGTCAACCACGACCCAGACACTACGAGGAAATCCCCATGAGTTTGAAAGACAAACTGCCCGGCCAGCTGGGCTTCGGCACCGCGCCACTGGGCAACATGTTCCGCGCCATTCCTGAAGAAGAAGCCCAGGCCACCGTGCATGCGGCGTGGGATGCCGGCGTGCGTTATTTCGACACCGCGCCGTTCTACGGCTCGGGCCTGTCGGAAATCCGCCTCGGCGAAGCACTGTCCCGTTACAAGCGCGATGACTATGTGCTTAGCACCAAGGTCGGCCGGGTGATTCTCGATGAAGTCGAAGACGCCGCCGCCCGGGATCTGGGCGAGAAGAGCGGAGTTTTCGAACACGGCCGCCCGAACAAGATCGTCAACGATTACAGCGCCGACGCCACGTTGCGCTCGATCGAAGACAGCCTCGAACGCCTGAAAACCGATCGCCTCGACATCGTCTGGGTCCACGACATCGCTCAGGATTTCTATGGCGATCAATGGCTGGAGTATTTCAACCAGGCCCGCACCGGCGCCTTCAAAGTCCTGACCCGTCTGCGCGAGGAAGGCGTGATCAAGGGTTGGGGTCTGGGTGTGAACAAGGTCGAACCCTGCGAATTGACCCTTGATCTGACCGAAGCGCAGCCCGACGGCTTTCTGCTGGCCGGCCGCTACACTCTTCTCGACCACGAGCGGGCCCTGCAACGCCTGATGGATTCGGCCCGGGCGCAGAACGTTGAAATCGTCGTCGGCGGTCCTTATAGCTCGGGGATCCTGGCCGGTGGCGCGCACTTCGAATACCAGAAGGCCAGCCCTGAGATCGTTGCGAAGGTCGAGCAGATCAAACGCATCGCGGCGGCCCATGGTGTGGATGTAAAAGCAGCGGCGCTGCAATTCTCCCTGGCCAATCCGGCCGTGGCGGCGGTGATTCCCGGCGCGAGCAAACCGGGGCGCATCGCCGAAGACATGGCGGCGCTGTCGGCGGTGATTCCTGCCGGTTTCTGGCAGGCCATGCGTGAAGCGAAACTGGTGTCCGAACGTGCACCATTACCTATCGATGAGGTGAAAGCATGAAGATCGATCTGAGCGGAAAACTGGCGATTGTCAGCGGCAGCACGGCGGGCATCGGTTTGGGCATCAGCCAGTCACTGGCTGAGGCGGGCGCCACGGTGGTGGTGATCGGTCGCGACGCGGCCAAGGTCGAGCAGGCACTGGCGAGCATCCGTGACAAAGTGCCGGGCGCAAAACTGCGCGGTCTGACGGCGGATCTGGGCACGGCCGAAGGCGCGCAGAAACTGTTCGCCGCCGAACCGAAAGCCGACATCCTGGTGAACAACCTCGGGATCTACAACGCCGTGGATTTCTTCGATGCGCCCGATGATGAGTGGACGCGCTTCTATGAGATCAACGTGATCTCCGGCGTGCGCCTGTCGCGGCATTACGTCCCTGCGATGGTCGAGCAGGGCTGGGGCCGGGTGATCTTCCTGTCTTCGGAATCCGGCGTGGCCACCCCGGCCGACATGATCAATTACGGCGTGACTAAGAGCGCCAACCTCGCGGTGTCCCATGGCCTGGCCAAACGGCTGGCCGGCACTGGCGTCACGGTCAATGCGATCCTGCCGGGGCCGACCTTCACCGACGGCGTCGAAGAGATGCTCAAGGATGCCGCCGCCGAATCCGGTCGCAGCCTGCGGGACGAAGCCGACGCGTTTGTGCGCCGGGCCCGTCCGACCTCGATCATCCAGCGCGTGGCCAATGTCGAAGAAGTCGCGCACCTGGTGACCTACATCGCTTCACCGCTGTCCTCGGCCACCACCGGCGCCGCCTTGCGCGTCGACGGCGGCGTAGTCGACAGCCTGGCAATCTGAATTTTTGAGAGAGACATTTATTTATGGCAACAGCATCAGCATCCATCGACATCCCGGCTTCGGCCGATCAGGTCTGGCAATTGATCGGCGGCTTCAACACGTTGCCGGACTGGCTGCCGTTCATTCCCAAGAGTGAACTGAGCGAAGGCGGACGTGTGCGCAGCCTGCAAACCGCCGACGGCGGGGTAGTGGTCGAGCGTCTGGAAAGCTTCGATAACGCCGGCAAGACCTACAGCTATTCGATCCTGCAGGCGCCGTTTCCGGCCACCGATTATCTGGCGACGATTCGCGTCGAAGCCCAGGGTCAGGGCGCGAAGGTGACGTGGTCGGGGCGCTTCACGGCCAAGGGCGTGAGCGATGAGGAAGTGGTGGCGCTGTTCAGCGGCATCTATCAGGGTGGACTGGAGGCGCTGCGGGCCAATTACCCAACCTGACAGGCATGCCACGACCCCTTGTGGGAGCGAGCTTGCTCGCGAAAGCAGTTGATCGGTTTACAGATGTGTTAACTGATACTCCGCCTTCGCGAGCAAGCTCGCTCCCACAAGTTCGGCAGGTGTGTTCAGGACTGTGAAATCAGACTCTGCCGGCAATCCAGCACCAGTTTCGCCCCGCCCAGATCGCTGCGACCCACCTCAAGACTGAACCCGTGCAGGCTGACAATCGCTGCAACGATCGACAGCCCCAGCCCGAAACCGCTTTGCGGTTGTCCACCTTCTGCACGATAGAACCGCTGGAACACCGCTTCGCGTTCCGACTCGGGAATGCCGGGGCCGGAATCGTGCACTTCGATCCGTGTATGCCCCGCGTCATTCACTCCACGCAAAATCACCGTGCCGCCCGGCGGGGTGAACTTGATCGAGTTGCTCAACAGGTTGGCCAAGGCCTCAAACAACAGCGCCCGGTCACCATTGAGCATCGGCAGGGTTTCCGGCATGTTCAGCTCGAAACGCAGTTCGTCTTCCTCGGCCAGCGGCAGGTAGAACTCATGCAGTTCCTGTAGCAACCGCACCGGATCGAGCTCGACAAATCCCGAACGGCGCTGGCGATCTTCCAGTTCGGAAATCCTCAGCAAACCCCGAAAACGCGCCATCAGCGTATCCGCCTCGGCCAGCACCAGATCCAGTTGCGCCGCCTCCGGCGAGCCTTCGCCGGCCTGCTGCTGCATGCGATACAACTGCGCCCGCAGGCGGGTCAGCGGGGTGCGCAGGTCGTGGGCGATGTTGTCGCAGACGCCTTTGACTTCGTTCATCAGGCGCTCGATGCGATCGAGCATGGCGTTGACGATAGCGGCGAGCATGTCCAGTTCATCGCGGCGATTGGACACGGGCAAGCGGTGGGTCAGGTCACCGGCAACGATCGACTGGGCACTGGCCTGAATCGCGCGGATCCGCCGCAGTGGTCGGCGACGCAGCAAATGCCAGCCGATGATCCCCGGCACAATCGTCAGCGAAACACCCCAGAGCAGGGCACGCAGAATGATCCGGGTCACGGCGAACAGCGAACCGTTGTCGCGCACCAGCACCAGCCAGCGACCGTCGCGGGTCGGCGTGGCGACCGCATCGCAGCTGTCGGCGGGCAGGGTCGGGTCGTCGGATTCGGAGCAGTCGCGCAGTTCGTGGATCTTGCCGTCCAGCGGCAGGCCGGCAGGCATCTGCTGCAAGGCCCCGCCGAGGTAAGTGTGGTCGGCGGCGAACAGGCCGTAGGCGTCGATGCCGCGAATGTCGAAGGTCATGCTGGCGGCGAGCGCGTCTTCCAGTTGCTCACCGCGAAAATGCGAGAACAGATGCTGACGCTGCATCAGCGAATGCTTGGCCAGGTTGTCGAGGTAACCGGAGACCTCGAAATACATGACCCCCATGAGGATCCCGCTCCAGGCCACGAACAACGAACTGTAAAGCGCCAGCAACCGGCTGCTGGAGGAACGCCAACCGTCAGACGGGTTCGGCAATGACATAACCCGAGCCTCGCACCGTGCGGATCAGCGGGACGTTGCCCGGCGGGTCGATCTTCTTGCGCAGGCGACCGATGTGCACGTCGATCAGGTTGGTGCCCGGATCGAAGTGATAACCCCAGACTTCCTCGAAAATCATCATCCGCGACAGGATCTGGCCGCTGTTGCGCATGAGGAATTCCAGCAGTTTGTATTCGGTCGGCAGCAGCGTCAGCACCTGCTCGGCACGGCTGGCTTCGTGGCTGATCAGGTCCAGTTCCAGGTCTGCCACACGCAGGGTGGTGGGCTGGGTGCCGCCGTTGTTCTGGCGGCGCAGTAACACTTCGACCCGGGCGGCCATCTCGTCGGTGGCGAAGGGTTTGGTCAGGTAATCGTCACCGCCGGCGCGCAGGCCGCGTACGCGTTCGTCAACATCGGACAGGGCGCTGATCATCAGAATCGGCGTGGACACACCCATGGTGCGCAGGGTGGTGACGATGGCCAGGCCATCGAGCTCGGGCAGCATGCGGTCGAGGGTAATCAGGTCGTAATTGCCGCTGACGGCGCGGTCGAGGCCTTCGCGGCCGTTGTCGACCCAATCCACGTCGAGGCCGTGGCTGCTCAGTTCGGCGACGATTTCCCGGGCGGTCACGGCGTCGTCTTCGATGGTCAAGATGCGAGTCATGGTGGGCCTGCTGATCGGTTCAAACGGAATGGCAGCATTTTGCCAAGATTTTGCAATAACGCTTTAAATTAACTTTCATGTTGTAGTTGATACAAACGCAAATGACCCGTCGTGGTTACCGATTTGTTTCCTGAAACATTGATATCATCTGGCCACATTTTCGAGGGAGAGATTCCGTGGGCAAGTTGATTCGCGGTGGCTGGATGCCGATGGCCGGGATATTTCTGGCGCTGCTAAGTGCTTCGGCATTGGCCGCCAACACCCCGTGTTCCGGGAAGAAGGGAGGCATCGATCGCTGCGATGGCGATCTGTTTCTGTGCAATGACGGCTCCATCAGCGGCTCGAAAAAGAGCTGCGCTGCCATGTTCGGCATTCGTGAACAGGCACGGCCGCAGCAGTTTCTGCAGAGCAATGACGGCTGTGATTGTGGCACCGGTTCGTTCTGTACCGGACCACGCGGCGGCGTGTATTGCCTGACGCCCAGCGGCAAGAAGAGCTACAAGCGCAAATAAGCGGTTTTGTGCCAATGCATAAAACCCGCTGCTATCGAGCCGTTGTTGCAAATTGCATGGTCCCAGGAAGTTCAGACTTTTTAACTGATTGAATCCAAACGATTTATTTAATGTTGGCGACTGGCACGGTCACTGCAATTCATCTGCTGACGAGTTGTAACACCATCTTTCATGCCGGGAGCAGAACAACAATGAATAGATCCTCTGATGGGTTTTATCCTGCCTTTGATGGCGAGTCGAGCAACGTCTCGGGAGTCTCCTGGGGCGCGATCTTCGCCGGGGCCGCGGCGGCTGCGGCGCTGTCGATGATTCTGGTGCTGCTCGGCTTCGGTCTGGGCTTCTCCGCTGTATCACCGTGGGCCGGGGAGGGTGTCAGCGCCAAGGGCCTGGGCATTTCGACGATCGTGTGGCTGGCGGCGACGCAAATCATCGCTTCCGGCCTGGGTGGCTACATTGCCGGTCGCCTGCGGGTGAAGTGGGCGAACATGCACGGTGACGAGGTGTATTTCCGCGACACCGCCCATGGCTTCCTCGCCTGGTGCGTGGCCACGCTGGTGACCGCGACGCTGGTGGTCGGCTCGGTCAGCAGCATCGTCAGCGGTGGCGTGCAGGCCGGTGCGAGTGTTGCCGGTGGCGCTGCCAGTGCGATGACTCAGGCCGCCGGCACGGCTGCGGCCAACACCAGCAGCGACCAGTACGGTTACTTCGTCGACAGCCTGTTCCGCGATGACCGTCCCGCCGCCGTCAGTGACGATGCCGCCCGTGGCACCGTGACCCGGATCTTCGCCCAGAGCTTGGCCAACGGTCAGCTCAGCCCCGAGGATCGTACCTACCTCGCGCAACTTGTGGCGCAACGCACCAACCTGAGCCAGGCCGATGCCGAGCGTCGTGTCGATGAAATCTACGCCCGCACGCAAAAGGCCATCGCCGACGCCAAAGTGAAAGCGCAACAGGCCGCTGACACCGCCGCCAAAGTCGCTGCCTGGACCTCGCTGTGGATGTTCATCGCGCTGCTGGCCGGTGCGTTCTTCGCCAGCCTGTCGGCCACCTTCGGCGGTCGCCGCCGGGATGCCGTCGAGTACGTTGAAGTCGACACCTACACCACGACCACTGTGCCCCCAGTCCGTTAATCAAGGAGCATCACCATGCGCTCATTACTGCTGTTTTTCCTCGGCGTGCCAATCCCGATCATCATCCTGATCGCCCTGTTCGTGCACTGATCCCTCTGGGGCTTATGCCTCGGCCGCTTTCACCCTCGGGTGAAAGCGGCTTTTTGCTGTCCGGCCGATGGGATGGCACAGAACCGTACAGTCATTTCTATGGCCTGGATCAATATTCGTCGGCGCAATATCCCCTACCGTGAAATTTCCCGGCCCTTGCCGCTGGATCGACTACATTGCTTGCGCGCACTTTGCTGCGCGATCAGAGCAGACCTGCCGGCCCGATAGAGAGAAAACTTCCACGAGTCGGCGAGGTGTAGTGCAGCAAGGAGCTGTTTCAACCTCACCTGAACCTTTTCACGGATGATCATCGCAATGCACTGCCTAGAAAGAACCTTCGATATCCAGCCTTTGACGCAGGCGGATATGACTGTCCACATCAACGGCCAGCCGGTCACCGCCGCCATCGGCGAAACCGTGCTCAGCGTCATTCAGTCCCTCGGCGTGCGCCAGGTCGCACGCAACGATCACAACCAGGTCAGCGGTGCCTATTGCGGCATGGGCGTGTGCCAGTGCTGCCTGGTGAAAATCAACGGCCGGCACAAACGCCGCGCCTGCCAGACCGTGGTGCGTGACGGCATGCAGGTCGAAACCCAGGTCAACCGCATTCACGGGAAGGAGGCGCCATGAGTCAGCATCCGGTCATTGTCGGCGGTGGGCCGGCGGGGATGGCGGCTGCCATCGAACTGGCGCGCCATGGTGTGCGCAGCACCTTGCTGGAAGAGGCGTCGCGCCTTGGCGGTGTGGTCTATCGCGGGCCGCTGCGTGACGGCGTGCAGCTGGATTATCTGGGGCCGCGTTACTCGGAAGCATTGAGCAAACTGCACGGCGACTTTCAGGAGCAGGCCGGGCTGATCGATGTGCGTCTGCATCACCGGGTGGTCGGCGCCGAAGGCGCCCGCTCGCTGGTGGTGCTCGATGGTGATGAGCGCCTGCACGAAATCAGCTATCCGCAACTGGTGATGGCCGCCGGTTGTCACGAACGCAGCGTGCCATTTCCCGGCTGGACGCTGCCCGGCGTCATCATGCTCGGCGGCCTGCAATTGCAGATCAAAAGCGGCGTGGTCAAGCCGCAGGGGCCGGTGGTCATCGCCGGCACCGGGCCGCTGTTGCCGCTGGTGGCGACCCAGCTGCACGCGTCCGGCGTGAGCGTGGTCGGTGTCTACGAGGCCTGCGCGTTCGGCAAGATTGCCAAGGAAAGCCTGGCGCTGCTGAACAAGCCGCAACTGTTCCTCGACGGCTTGAGCATGCTGGCCTACCTGAAACTGCACGGCATCCCGATGAACTACGGCTGGGGCGTGGTCGAGGCGCACGGCGAAGGCGAACTGAAAAGCGTCAGCGTGGCGCCGTACTCGGCGACGTGGGAGCCGGACATGAGCCGCGTCGAGCGCTTCGAAGCGAAGACGCTCGCGGTCGGCTACGGCTTCATTCCGCGTACTCAGTTGAGCCAGCAAATGGGCCTGGATCACGGCTTCAGTGACGACGGTTACCTGCGCGCCAATTCCAACATCTGGCAGCAGAGCAGCGAACCCCACGTGCATCTGGCCGGCGACATGGGTGGGATTCGCGGCGGCGAAGCGGCAATGCTGGCCGGCAAGATCGCCGCCACTTCGATCCTGCTGCAACGCGGTGTGCTGGAAGAAGAACTGGCACGGGTCCGTCGCGACCGTTATCTGGGCAAGCTTAAAGCCATCGTACGATTCCGCGCGGCGGTGGATCGCTACACCGAACGCGGCGTCGGGCAAATCGCATTGCCGGCCGCCGACACGGTGATCTGCCGCTGCGAACACGCGACCCGCGCTGACATCGACCGGGCGCTGGAGCAGGGCGTGCAAGACATCGCCAGCCTGAAAATGCGCACCCGCGTGAGCATGGGCGACTGTCAGGGGCGGATGTGCGTCGGCTATTGCAGCGACCGCCTGCGTCAGGCCACCGGGCGCAAGGATGTCGGCTGGCTGCGGCCGCGTTTCCCGGTCGATCCGATTCCTTTTTCCGCGTTTCAGTCCCTCGGCACGGAGGCCGTTTCCCATGAGTAAGTTCTATGACGTGGTCATCGCCGGCGGCGGTGTGATCGGCGCGTCCATCGCCTATCAGTTATCCAAGCGCAAAAATCTCAAGGTCGCGATGATCGACGCCAAACGCCCGGGTAACGCGACCCGCGCCTCGGCCGGTGGCTTGTGGGCCATCGGCGAATCCGTTGGCTTGGGCTGCGGGGTGATTTTCTTCCGCATGATGTCGGCCAACCGCAAGCGCGAAACCCAGGGCGCAGCGGTGGCGGTGGACTCCAGCACGCCGCATATCTTGCCGCCGTCGTTCTTCGACTTTGCCTTGCAGTCCAACGCGCTGTACCCGGCGCTGCACCGTGAGCTGAAAGACAACCACGGGATGGATTTCAAGTTCGAAAAGACCGGGCTCAAATTCGTCATTTATGACGATGAAGACCGGTTGTACGCCGAGCACATCGTCGGCTGCATTCCACACCTGGCCGATCAGGTGCGGTGGCTGGATCAGGCTGCATTGCGCGAGTCCGAACCGAGCGTCAGCCATGAGGCGCGCGGTGCGCTGGAGTTTCTCTGCGACCACCAGGTCAGCCCGTTCCGCCTCGCCGACGCCTACGCCGAAGGCGCCCGGCAGAATGGCGTGGACATGTACGTCAACACCAACATCACCGGCGTGCTGCATCACGGCTCGCGGGTGACCGGCGTGCAGACAGCCGAAGCCGGGGTGTTCCACTGCAAGACCCTGATCAACGCCGCGGGCGCCTGGGCGGCAGACTTGAGCGAGTGGGCCACGGGAATTCGTATTCCAGTGAAGCCGGTGAAAGGCCAGATCCTGCTGACCGAGCGCCTGCCGAAAATCCTCAACGGTTGCCTGACCACCAGCGATTGCTACATGGCGCAGAAGGACAACGGCGAAATCCTGATCGGCAGCACCACCGAGGACAAAGGCTTCGACGTCACCACCACCTGGCCGGAAATCGCCGGGCTGGTGCAGGGCGCCGTGCGTTGTCTGCCAGAGCTGGCGGACATCAACCTCAAGCGCACCTGGGCCGGGCTGCGTCCGGGCTCGCCGGATGAGTTGCCGATTCTCGGGCCGATGGCCGGGGTGGAGGGGTATCTCAATGCCTGCGGGCATTTCCGCACCGGCGTGCTGACGTCGGCGATCACCGGGGTGTTGCTGGACAAACTGGTCAACGATGAACCGCTGCCGCTGGACATCACGCCGTTTCTGGCGGACCGGTTTGCAGTGGCGCCGGCCAAAGAAGAGAGGGAGCTGGAGATAGCCTGAACCTGTGGGAGCCAGCCTGCTGGCGATGAGGCCGGTTCAGTCACCCTTGATGGTGGCCGAGCTGTCGCAATCGCCAGCAGGCTGGCTCCCACATTTGCATCTCTGCAAGCTTCAGGACTTGCCGGACTGTTCTTCCAGTTGATCCGACTCAAACAATCTGGCCAGTTCCGCCCGGGCTTCCTGAGCGGTCTGCAGCACTTTGGCCGCATCGTCGTACACCGCGTGCTGAGCTTCCAGCACCTGTTCGTCGTGGTGCTTGAAGCGCTTGATCCGCGCATCGGCCTGGGCCTGGGTCAAACCGAGGCCGACCAGTGTGCGACGGCTCATTTCCAGACTGGAGTAATAGGTCTCCCGGATCGGATCGGCCCCCACATCCACCAAACGATGAACGTGCTGGCGGTTACGGGCCCGAGCGATGATTTTCATGTGCGGGTAAAGCTTGCGCACGATCTCGGCAGTCTTGATGTTGGCCTCCGGATCGTCCGTGGCAATCACGAAATATTCCGCTTCCCCTACCTTGGCCGCACTAAGGATTTCCGGGCGCATCGGGTCGCCGTAGAACACCGGCACGCCGCCGAAACTGCGCGACAACTCGATGGTTTCCACCGAGGTATCCAGCGCCACGAACTTGATGTTCTGCGCCCGCAGGATCCGCGCCACGATCTGACCCATCCGGCCCATGCCGGCGATCACCACCCTTGGGGTTTCGGTGTCGATCTGGCGGAACTTCTCCGGCACTTCCACCGGCTGCACCTTCGGGCTGACCAGCCGTGCGCAGATCAACAGCAGCAACGGCGTCACCGCCATCGACAGGGTGATGGTCAGCACCAGCAAGTCGTACAGACGCGGTTCGAACAGACCCTGATCGCGACCGATCTTGAACACCACAAAGGCAAATTCACCGCCCGCCGCCAGCACGATGCCGAGGCGAATCGCGCTGACCTTGTTCAACCCGCCGGCCAGACGCCCGACCACAAACAGCAACGGCAACTTCAGGGCGATCAGCAGCAGCGTCAGCCCCAGCACGGTAATCGGCGCGCTGAGCAGCAGACTGAGGTTGGCGCCCATGCCGACGCTGATAAAGAACAGCCCCAGCAGCAGGCCCTTGAACGGCTCGATCTGCGCTTCCAGTTCATGGCGATATTCCGAATCCGCCAGCAGCAACCCGGCGAGAAACGCGCCCAGCGCCATCGACACACCGACCATGTCCATCATCCACGCCGTGCCGATCACCACCAGCAACGCGGTGGCGGTAGACACTTCCGGCAAACCGGTTTTCGCCACCACGCGAAACACCGGGCGCAACAGATAACGCCCGCCGATCACGACCACGGCGATGCTGCCCAAGACCTGCAAACTGTGGCGCACGTCGTCAGCGGTGCTGGTGTGGTGATCGACGCCCGCGAGCATCGGCACCAGAGCGATCAGCGGGATTGCGGCGATGTCCTGAAATAGCAGAATGGCGAACGCCAGCCGCCCATGGGGGCTAGTCAGTTCCTTGCGCTCGGCGAGGCTTTGCAGACCGAACGCGGTGGACGACAGGGCCAGACCAAGGCCGAGCACAATCGCGCTGTTCAGCGGCTGCCCGAACACCGACAACGCCAGTACGCCAATTACCGAACCGGTCAAAAGCACCTGAGCCAGACCCACGCCGAATACCGATTTGCGCATCACCCACAAACGTCGCGGCGACAGCTCAAGACCGATGATGAACAGCAGCAACACCACGCCCAGTTCCGAGATATGGCTGACGCTCTGCGGATTGCCGATCAGGCCCAGCACCGACGGGCCGATGATCACCCCGGCAAACAGATAACCGAGCACCGCGCCCAGTTGCAGGCGCTTGGCCAAGGGGACGGTGAGCACCGCCGCGAACAGAAACACGACAGCGGCTTGCAACAGATTGCCTTCATGGGGCATGAGCGGAACTCCAGTAACGCGGTACGGCGGGGGGCGACAAGGATAAAGGCTGAAACGATTACAGATCTACCGCAGACCCTGCTTGAGCGCATGTGCTCCTGTAACAATTTGCATCAATTGGTTACATTTATAGCCTCAGCGAATCAATTCCTTCCGAGTCTCCCATGGCCATCAACTTCGACCTCAACGACCTGCAAGCCTTTCGCGCCGTGGTCGAGCAGGGCAGTTTCCGCAAGGCCGCCGACACCGTGCGCATTTCGCAACCGGCCCTGAGCCGACGCATCGAAAAGCTCGAAGACGCCCTCGGCGTGAAGCTGTTCGAGCGCACCACGCGCAAAGTCAGCCTGACCCAGGCCGGGCGTGGCTTCATGCCAAGTGTCGAGCGTTTGCTGGATGATCTTGATGTGGCGTTGCTCGGCATCAGCGAAGTCGCTTCGAATCGGCAGGGCCATGTCACCGTCGCCTGCGTGCCGTCGGCGGCGTATTACTTCATGCCACGGGTGGTCGCCCGCTATCACCAGCAGTTCCCGCGCATCAAAGTCAAAGTCCTCGATTCCAGCGCCCACGACGTGCTGACGGCGGTGGTCAATGGCGAGGCGGATTTCGGCCTGAGCTTCATGGGCACTCAGGAGGCGGGCGTGGATTTCGAGCCGCTGGTGCAGGAGAGCTACGTGGTGGCTTGTCGTCGCGATCACCCCCTGGCCGGGCGCAGCAGCGTCAGTTGGGATGAGTTTTACCAGCAGGATTACATCTCGCTGGACAAGACGTCGGGTAACCGTTTCTTGCTTGATCAGGCGCTGGCGAAAGTGGTGCCGCAACGGCCGAGCATCTGCGAAACCCTGCACGTGACGACGATGATCGGTCTGGTGGAAGCGGGACTGGGTGTGGCGGCGGTGCCGTTGATGGCGATGCCGGCGGCGGATCATCCGATCCTGACGCGGGTGCCGCTGACCGATCCGCAAGTGATGCGCAGTGTCGGCATCATCAAGCGCCGGGGTCGTACCCTGACCCCGGCGGCACTGGAACTGGAGCGGCTGGTGGTGGAAATGAAAGTCCAGCCGCCGAAGGTCAGCGCTTGACCGAGTCCAGCCCGGTGGCCTGTACGTCTGCCTGAGCGGCAGGCGCGGCCAGATAGGCGAGCAACGCCTTGGCCTCCTGCGGATGCTGCGCACCCACTGGAATCCCCGCAGCGAAACGCGTTACCGACTGCACCGATTCCGGGATCTTCCCGACATACGTCACGCCCGGCACCGGCAGCAATTCGCTGACCTGTTGGAAGCCCAGTTGATAGTCGCCGGTGGCAACCACCGAGCCCACCGGGATTTTCGGGATCATCTTCGCCTTCGGTTTCAACTGATCTTCGACGTCGAGCTTCTTGAACAACTGCTGCTCGATGTACACGCCGCTGGCGCTGTCCGAGTAGGCCACCGACTGCGAATCGAGCAGGGTTTTCTTCAGGGCATCGACGTTGCTGATGTCCGGTTTCGGCGCGCCTTCGCGCACCACCAGGCCGATCCGCGAATCCGCCAGTTCCACCCGCGAAGCCGGGTCGACCTTGCCTTGCTTGATCAAGTCGTCGAGGGCGTAGCCGACCATGATCACCACGTCGGCCTGTTCACCCCGGGCCAGGCGATTGGGGATCGCTTCCGGGGCCTTGCCCATCGACGGGCCGAGGATGGTGTCGAGGGTGTTGCCGGTGTTCGCGGCGAATTTCGGGCCGAGGACTTTGTAGGCGGCGGTGAAGCCGCCGGAGGTCATTACCCGTAGTTCTTCAGCCTGAGCGAATGCGCTGAAGGCGAGAAGGGCGAGGGCGGTCAGATTGAAGAGCTTTTTCATGTTGGCTGGCTCCTCAAGCGACCGCAGGTTGCAGACGACCGCCCGCACGGCGATACAGATACAGCGTCGCGCACAACGCACACAGCGCGCCGACACTCATCCAGTAACCCGGTGCGGCTTTGTCGCCGGTGTACTGGATCAGGAAAGTCGACATTGCCGGCGTGAACCCGCCGAAGATCGCGGTGGCAAGGCTGTAGGCCAACGAGAAACCGGCCACCCGAACCTCAACCGGCATGATCTCGGTCAGCGCCGGAATCATCGCGCCGTTGTACATGCCGTAGATGAACGACAGCCAGAGCAGCGACAGCAACATGTGGCTGAAGCTCGGCGCCTGCACCAGATACGACAGCGCCGGATAAGTGGTCGCCAGGGCCAGCAACGACATGGTGATCAACAACGGGCGACGGCCGAAACGGTCCGACAACGCGCCACCGATCGGCAGCCAGAAGAAGTTCGAAACGCCCACCAGCAGCGTCACCAGCAACGCATCCGAGGTGCTCAGATGCAACACGGTTTTGCCGAAGGTCGGCGCGTACACGGTGATCAGGTAGAACGCGGTGGTGGTCAGGGCAACCATCAACATCCCGCCAACCACCACGACCCAGTTCTGGCCGAGGGTGCGGAACACTTCTTTCATGCTCGGGCGATGTTTGCGGGTGGCAAACTCTTCGGTTTCCGCCAGGTTGCGGCGCAGCAGGAAGATAAACGGCACGATCATGCAACCGACGAAAAACGGAATCCGCCAGCCCCAATCGGCAATCACGTCCGGCGCCATCCACTGGTTCAAGGCAAAGCCCAGCGCAGCGGCAACGATGATCGCAACCTGTTGGCTGGCCGACTGCCAGGCCGTGAAGAAACCTTTGCGGCCCGGTGTGGCGATCTCCGACAGATACACCGAAACGCCGCCCAGTTCCGCACCGGCCGAAAAGCCCTGCAGCAAGCGCCCGATCAGCACCAGCGCCGGTGCGAACAGGCCAATGGTTTCGTATCCGGGCACCAGCACAATCAATATCGTGCCGCTGGCCATGATCGACAGCGTGACGATCAAGCCCTTGCGACGACCGACGTCATCGATGTAAGCACCGAGCACAATGGCCCCCAGCGGACGCATCAAAAAGCCTGCGCCGAACACCGCGAACGTCATCATCAGGGAAGCGAACTCACTGCTCGCCGGAAAGAACACCGCCGCGATCTGCGTGGCGTAGAAGCCGAACAGAAAGAAATCGAACTGTTCGAGGAAGTTACCCGAGGTCACCCGGAAAATGGCACCGGCCCGCGAGCCGCCGTGTGGGATTGAGGCTGTCATCGAAAAATACTCCACCGCTTTTATGACGTGCGCGACGGGGAGGCGGCGCACGGTTTTTATTGGGGCGGATAGTGGCGCGGGGGGATCGATTTGTTAATTGCATAGTTGGCATGGATTGATGCGCAGGGTGGATCAATCCAGACCGAACGGCAGCCCCTTTATTGAAGCGGCGTAGCCGTTTCCTGTTTCTTCGCCGGCACACCCGGTGCAGTGGCGGTTGTAAAACTGCCATCCCACTGCGGATCGATCCGACGAATGCGCACGCTCAGATCAGGGTGTGACGCAAACATCCGGCTCAGCAAACCTGATCCGCCCGTGCTGAAAAACAAATGACTGAACTCGGCGGCACGGGGGGAGTTGATGACGGAACCTTGTTTATGGGCGCCGATTTTTTTCAGCGCACCGACAATGCTTTGCGGATTGCGCGTGTATTGCACTGCGCTCGCATCGGCGAGGAACTCACGCTGGCGACTGACAGCCGCCTTGATCAAATTGCCATAGAGATTCCCGATAAATCCGGCCACGCACAGGGCGAAACCGAGCGCGAAAACCACCAACATCAGCCGCACGTCTCGTTTGTCGCGCTTGAGCAGGCTGGCCATTATGTAAGTACCCGCCAGCCCCAGCACCAACAGGCCGTGCACCACCGCCACCAGTTGCGTATTGAGGCGCATGTCACCGTTGAAAATATGGCTGAATTCGTGGGCAATCACCCCTTGCAGTTCTTCTCGGGTCAGCAGCTTCACCGCGCCACGGGTCACGCCGATGGCCGCATCCTCCGGTGTAAGTCCGGCCGCGAAGGCGTTGATGCTCTCGTCCGGCAACAGATACACCGCCGGCACGCGGGTGCCGGAGGCAATCGCCATTTCTTCGACGACGTTCATCAAGCGCTGCTCGTCCAGGGTGCGCGCATTGCCGTTGAGCAGGCGGCCACCCAGTTTCTCCGCAACGACTTTGCCGCCCGCCCGCAGTTGCCGATATTTCAGCAGGCCGCCGATCACCACGATGCTGCTGATAAACGACGCGATGACGGCCATCGCCAGAAAGGCATCTGCCAGCGTGCCAGTGCCGCTCAAGTAATCTTCAAAACCACTGAATACGAAGGGCAGGGCGGTCAGGATGACCAGCGAGACAATCGACAGCGTCATCAGGTAAACCAGCCGTCGGGTCTGGTTGCGAGCCTGGGTTTGTCGTTCAAAGAAATTCATCGGGCCATCCATGGAAAGCAGAAGTCAGAAAGAAACCTTGGGTGCGGTTTTGATTGCCAGCGTATCCGCAAACTTCAGCGGCACGGCGTCATCGCGATGGCCAAAACTGGCTGCCAGCAGCACCGCTGGAAAGCTCTGTTTGAGGGTGTTGTAGGCCATGACCGCGTCGTTGAATGCCTGACGCGCGAAACTCACCTTGTTTTCGGTGCTGCTCAGCTCTTCGCTCAGTTGCTGCATGTTCTGCGAGGCCTTGAGTTCCGGATAGGCTTCCAGCGTCAGATTCAATCGGCCCACGGCACTGCTGAGTGCGCTGTCCGCCAGGCCCAGTTGCGCGATGTGCTGGGCATTGCCCGGTTTGGCCTGCGCAGCTTCAAGTCCCGCCACGGCTTCATTGCGCGCAGCGATCACCGCTTCCAGGGTTTCGCGCTCATGGGCCAGATAACCCTTGGCGATGCTGACCAGATTGGGGATCAGGTCATAGCGGCGCTTGAGCTGCACTTCGACCTGGGCAAACGCGTTCTTGATCTCGTTGCGCCGGGCCACAAGCTTGTTGAAAAGACTGACAGCGTAGAGGCCCAGAACCGCAAGCAGCACCAGATTGACGATGAGGTAGATTTTCACGGTGATGTCCTTGTTCACTCGGCGGGGGCGCGCGGGATCTTATCGTAATTGGTGGCCATTGGCTGTAATTGCCATGTGGCGGGGGAACCCCGGATGGTGCTCCGGGACGCGACTACAATCTCAAGTCCCGCATCATCAAAAAACAAGGAATGATTCCCGAACCCCGCAGTCGGAGTTCAGGTATCACACATCTGAAGGAGGTTCACCGATGAACAACAAGACCCTGATCGCCAGCCTGGCCCTCGTCGCCGGCATCGCCGGGATCACCCCACTCGTTCAAGCGGCGCAACCCTCGACCGACACCGTCGAACGCTCGCCCACCGACGGCCGCGAACTGAAGGTCAACGACCGCGCCCCGGACGTCTATCAACGCAGCGAAAAAGCCATCAAGAACTGGAAACAGAAAGGCCTCAAGCAACCGGATCCTCAGGCGCAGTGGGTGCAGATGAACGACAAGTACGTGATGGTGATGATCACCAACGGGACGATTGTGGACATTAAACCGGTGGAGCGTTAACGCTCACATTCCAAATCCCGGTGCACTTGTCCGCACCGGGCTTTCCCCCCCCAACCGATACTGATTATTCCCGCTGCGCTTGGCCTCATACATCGCCAGATCCGCGATATGCAGCAGCCGGTCCATGGTCGGCGCATGGTCGGGGAATACCGCCACGCCGAGGCTGGTGCCGATGTGGCGTTGGTCGTTGCCGATGGTGATCGGTGGGGACAGTTCGATGAAGATTTTCTGGCAGATGCTACGGGCTTCGTCCTGCAGGTTCAGGCCGGGGGCGAGGCCTTGCAGGATGACCACGAATTCATCGCCACCGATGCGCGCGACGGTGTCGCTGACCCGCAGGATGCGTTTCAGCCGTGTGGCGGTGGTGATCAGGACGCGGTCACCGGCGGCGTGGCCGTAGCGGTCGTTGATGCTTTTGAAACCGTTGAGATCGATAAACACCAGCGCCACCCGGGTCTCGGTCGCGCGGGCATGTTCCAGTGCTTCTGAAAGGCGTTCTTCCAGCACCAGTCGATTGGGCAAACCGGTCAGCGGATCGAAGTGCGCCAGGTGCTGGAGGTAACTGGCCGAGGCTTTCTCTTCAGTGATGTCGCGCACCACGCCCATCATCTTGATCATCGCGTCGTGGTCGTTCTTCACCACGTTTCCGGTTTCCCGCAGCCAGCGAATCGTGCCGTCGGGCCAGACCACGCGGTACTCCTCGTCGTGGTTTTCGCCGGTTTCCAGGCAACGCAATTCCCCGGCGCGCACCTTGGCGCGGTCGTCCGGGTGGACGCAGGAGCAGAACAAGGCGTAGGAGGGCGTCACTTCGCCAATTTTGAACCCGAACATGCCGAAGATTGCGTCGGACCAATAGAGTCGATCTGTGTCGACTTCCCAATCCCAAGTGCCGATTCGCGCAAAATACTGGCTGCGCTTGAAGCGCTCGGCATCGCCATCCTGGCGAATGTTCTGGCCTTCGGCGGCGCGGGTGAACAGTTCGCGATACTCGGCGAGTTGCCGGCGCAGGGCACGCTCGCGGCGAATCAACACGGCGATCACGACCATCAGCACAACGACAAGGGCAAAGCCGATCCAGAGTTGAGTCATTCAAGCATCGCTGACATGGCGTATCGATTCGGGTTGGTGGCGGGTGGCTATCATTCATCACGGCCAACGCTGGGTCAAACGGTTGCCAATGTCCGGCATTTCTGGGAAAACGGCGGCCAGCGGAACAATAGAGTGAATGTTATGAATGATGAACTGCAGATAATCGATCTTCAGCCCGGCGACGGAAAAGCCGCCGTCAAAGGCGCATTGATCACCACCCAATACACCGGTTGGCTGGAAGACGGCACCGAATTCGATTCCTCTTGGAGCCGCGGCAAACCGTTCCAGTGCGTGATCGGCACGGGCCGGGTGATCAAGGGCTGGGATCAAGGGATCATGGGCATGCAGGTGGGTGGCAAACGCAAACTGCTGGTGCCGGCGCATCTGGGGTATGGCGAGCGGACGATGGGCAAGATTCCGCCGAATTCGAATCTGGTGTTCGAGATTGAGTTGTTGGAAGTGTTGACGCGGGAGGATTGATGGCCGGAGGTCATCTGTTCGAACTGCTCAAGGATCAGGTCGATGGATGTTGAACAGATCATTTACGAAACCGTTGCGTGGTTGACTATCGAACACCAAGGACGACGGAGTCCGATTTACAACATCCAGTCGGTATTCTTCGTGGCCATGATGATTTTTTTGTGGTTCGTCGGAAAGGATGTCCTCGCACGGCGAAAAGCTTTTCTGGCCAGCAAGGCTCAGGCCCTGGTGTCAAAGCCACTGTCCGCAATTTCCTTCGCCGAGGAAGATGGGCAGAAGGTCAGGTTCACCGGCGTTTTGCTGGAGAAGGAGGGCGTTTACACCGTGACAGTGACCCGCGACGATGACAAAGAAGCCGGCGTTTTGTCCCGTGACGGGCTGCTTTCGTTGGAAGAGGTCGAGGTTTATTTGAGGGGGCATACGCCTTTCATTCTGTCTGACTTTCGACGGTGATCGTTTGCACATAAAGCCCGTTGTGATGAGGAAAACTCTGATCACAACGTCCTGTATACAAGTGTTCGAAGAATTAGATACGCCCACCTTGAGCTTTTGGAAGGTGGGCAAACACTTCTAAAGTTTCTCCAGGGTGTCAGCTGTCATTCTGGCCAAGCCACTCCCCTAAGATCTGGTTACGGTAGAAATCCGAGTGCAGGTTGTATTGAGGGTCAATGTTCTCTGAGTAAAGATAGAGGTGCTCATTTTCGGACAGTCGTAGAATGTCTCCTAGCCACATGATGACGCTGCCTGCCGAGTTTATACCATACGCAACTTCGATACCTTGCTTGGTGGTTATCAATCCTGCGCTGGGGGTAGACCTATGCAGCTCACAATTTTTGCTGTGCTCAAATTTAATCAGAACGTCTTGGTTGAAATAGACCGGTGTTAGGTATCCATCTGAAGGGATGCATCTGACCAACCCTGGAATGAAGAAGTGCTCAACCATCGAGTACTTGAAGTGTGCACCTTCTGCGATTGGGAGCTTCCCACGGTTAAATCTACCAAACCAATTTATATTGGCACTTTCTTTATTGTTGGATTTAGCGTGTTCAATTTCAGTTTGTATGATTTTCACAGCTGCCGGAGGGAAAAATATTTCTCCTGTCGCGTTGGATTTTAGATAGGGGAGTTTGTTTAAGGTAACCTTCACTCCGCCGTGTCGGAATGTGAGTCTGTCAGAGCAGAGGTGCAATGGATTGTTCGCGTTGTCGAAATAGCTGTCATGCGGTATTAGTTGCTCAATTTCCATTGTGCTTCGTCCTTGTCCATATGATGCTGGGATCAATCTATCTTTAGTAAAGTCGCAGCGCAATCAGTTTGCTATTTCTACAGTGGAGGCTTGAGCCTCTAAGGTTTTCAACTATCTTGGTGAGCAGTAAGAGACAGGCCCGTGGCCGTCGGGACACTTGTGTCGCTGCAGAATCTGGGCGCCGGTTGGGTTGGTGATGGGTGGGAATGGATTTCCGATCGTACAGCGTGATGAACATCTTGCCGGCCAGTCGATGCACTGATACTCGATAGACGCGCGAATGTATTGCCGGCCGGTTGTCAGAGTTGATCCACGGCTGCTAGCAACACTGTCGTCTGGCCACAGAATCAACTTATTCATAGTTGTGCACCGAGGAAAGTGTTTCCGTATACCGTTTTTTTCATCATTGTGCTCGTTGACTTTCAAGGCATGGCGGTTTTCTGCGTCCTTGGTCCACCTAAGCTGTAGTGGTTTCCGGGAGGGGCGGAAGTGTCGAGTCGCAAAGGTGGCGGAGCGGGAGGTTTTCTCGGATCATCGGCGGGGCCGAGATTGATCCTTGGCGGCGGTTATCCGCGTGTCACTCTGACAAGGACAGGGAAATGCAAGTCAGCAAGCTTACCGTCATATACCTCGATAGCTCCGATTATTCGACTCTTACTCGCCCTCGACTGGAGCACGCGCAGAGTGAGCAGTTGGCAGCATTGAGAGCGCTCAAGAAACGCAAGGATGTAATGTTCGTATATTCAGGGGCGCACATCGCGGAAATGTCGCCCTTGGAGCAGCAGTACGCCGGCGCAGGTGTTACGCGCACTGCGCTGATGGTTGAGCTATGTGGGCGCACTACGATGATTTCCTACGATCGCCTGATGAAGGCTGAGTTGACGCGTTTGGTGGAGCGCGATCCGGCCTCTGTAAATGTCTTGGACAGCAACGGTGCGTGGTTTCCGGACATGGGGTCGCTGATGAGCCCACTGGATGAGCTGGACATCCCCGGGATGATGCAGGAGGAAGTGGACAAGCATCAGATGAACCGCAAGGCGCGTAGGTTTTTCCAGAAAAGCATGACCAAGAAGGGCGGTTTCAGCAGCAACTTTGAGAAGACCACTGGCGAGACGCTGGATTTGACTGAGCTGCTTACGAAGGTGCCTATGCGCAAACGCGATGCGGCAGTTCTCAAGAGATATGTGCTAGGTACCGCCACGCGCGAGCAAGCCGACCAGGCCTTTCTAGAAAGCCTACGTGACCCTACCTTCATGTCACAGTGGTTCATCTACAACCACCATCAACTGGGTTCCGTCATTGAGTGGGTCAGGAAGCCGGCGCAGCAACTTCTCGCAAGCTGTCAGCAGGCGCTTGATGACCTTAATTATCAGCTTGTTCAGCTGTCGAAATCCGAACGTGCTGAGGCGATGCAAGGGATCAGAGGTGAGCGCTGGACGAAACTGAAGAAGCAGGGAATGGTCGACATTGTGAACCGCCTTTTTGAGCGCCTGCTGCCAGAGGCACCCAAATGTGAAGACGCTTCACTGATTGAACGCTACTGTCCAGGTCTTTTCGTCTGCATCAACGCCTTTTTTACTTCGCTTCACAAGTCGCTGGGGGAGAATGGTCGAGAGCCAAAGGCCAGTGATTTTGTTGACCTTATTCATGCCCTGTATATCCCCTACGTATCGTACTTTCGAGCCGACCGCTACATGTGCGGCGTGCTGCAGCCACTAGCCGAGATTTATGGCACCAAAGTAGTGGGTTCGGTGTCTGCGATTATTGAAGCGCTGGAGGCCGGTGAACCTCAAGTGGTCTGATCACTTTTGCAAACTACTGGTGTCGGCGCATTTGGGTTACGGCGGACGATGGGAAAGATTCCGCCGAATTCGAATCTGGTGTTCGAGATTGAGTTGCTGGAGGTTTTGACGCGGGAGGATTGAAGCTCGCGGTACGAGGGCGTTGTGATGAGGGAAGTCCCTCATCACAACGTCCGGGATGCGACGCTTGGTGAGTCAGGTAAATGCCTCAATATCGTCAAGCGTGTCTTCGATCACGCCTTCCAGCGAGGGGAATCTTGTCTTTACTTCTTCCAGCGCTGAGAGGGCAGCATCTTTGTCCAGCTCGCCGTGCCTGCGAGCGATGTGGGCGAGAGCGGTAATGGCGGATGAGACTACGGCTTCATTACTGCTGGCGAAATACTTCAAGCAAGTCTGTTGGGCCCAAATCCTGTCTTCTTCATTGAGGCCAATAGAAATCAGAGCCTGGATAACGTCTGTGTCTGTGCGGCTTTGAAGAAGTCTCACTGCTTCATCATGGCTAATAGACGGGTCTTTATAGGTCAGGCTCACTTCTTGGCTCCCAGAATGTTGCCTTTGTTATCCGTTTTCTTGGCTTTGATTAGCGCGTTTTTCACAGTGAATGCAAAAAATGAACCCGCTGCCTCCGATCACGGAGCAGCGGGTTTTTTCTTGCCTTTTTACCTGAGGCGTTACGCTGCCATCGCCATCTCATCCAGCGTTGCGGCAACCGTGCTGGTCAGGCTCGGAAATCTGCGTTTTACGCTGTTAAGTACCGGCATTACTCGGTTGCGGTCCAGTTTGCCGTGATCGCGGGCGAGCTGGACGAGGGCGTCGAGGGCGGCGGTGACGATGGATTTTCTTTCGCTTTCGAGCAGCAGCAGGCATGCCTTTTCGGCCCATTGGCTGTCTTTCTCGTTGAGGCCGATGGAGATCAGGGCGGCGACGACGTGTGCATCGGATTTGCTTTCCATGGTGTGTTCCTCAGGTCGTGGCATCGAGGGTGTCCAGCGCCCGGTTCACGGCGAGTTCGCCACACATCACCACTTGGGCGATGCCCAGGACGGTGCTGCGGTAGGGCGGGTCCAGCAGCGCGGCGAAGTCGCTGAGCATCACGCTGGCCGAGGCCATCGATTCGCAGGCGTGGGCCAGCAAGGCATGTTGATCGATGTGGGGGGCGATGAGGAACATGCGGCCGGGGCAGTGCTGTTTCGGGGCGGTGGGTTTCAGGTAATGGTCGAGGGCGCGCTCGGCGGCTTCGTGGAGTTTTTTTGAGTCGGTGGAAGAGTAGGGCGAAGTCGGGTCGGACTCGTTGGGTGCGTCTTTTTCGGGTGGATCGGGTACGTGTTTGAACATTCGGGAAAGCCTCAAAGTGATGCCGACACCACCCCGCGACTAAACGAAAAGGTGGCAGCTGTACGCAGGTTAGTCGACCGGCGACTTCCCAAAACCGGCGCACCCGAGGGTGCCCTGCACACAGCCGCCATAGAGTGCAGATGAAGGTCACCTGACTGTCTGGAGCACATGTAAAGTTTTGAGAAATCATCGAGCGACTAAACCCGTTCACTGACCATTCAGTGACGCGAATCAAGTTACCGACGCCCTCAAAACCGCACAAGCCGGCGGATTCTGGCGTAGTTGTAGGCAAAGGCGCAAGGCAATGTAGCCTCCCGGATGGGGGCAAAATGATGCGTCATTTTTCAGTCCGCCATCGCGAGCAGGCTCGCTCCCACAGGGTTCTGTGTCGGCTTGTCAGGTGTGCCGGCTCGCGCATTTCTGCTTTGTGATACCGGATATTTAATAAGCCACTTCAAGCTTGATTTATATCGGTTTCGATATAGCCTGCATGGTATATCCAGCACAAGGAATCAGGCTAAACCATGAAGGATCATCAAAACCCGCCCCAGCGTTTCGCAAGCGTCTGGGATGCACTGGAAGACACGCCGCAGGAAGCGGCCAACATGCGCCTGCGGGCCAAGCTGATGCGTACGCTGTGCGAAACGATTCGAGCCTGGGAGCTTCCGCAAAAGGAGGCGGCCAAGCGTCTTGGCATCACCCAGCCGCGCCTCAACGACGTACTCAACGGCAAAATCGACAAGTTCTCTCTGGATGCGCTGGTCAATCTGTCGGCCGCAGCGCAACTGGACGTAGACCTCTGCTTCTCGTCGTCCCCGCCACTGCAATGGGCCTGACAGGCAAGCGTTCCCAACGATCCTGCCTCTGAAACACCTTCCAGAGGCGGTTGCCATCTGACGCTCCGCCTCAATCCTTTCACGTCAAAAATTCAAGCCGCGACGGACGGTCGAAAACAGGCCTTGCCCCTTTCAGTCGGAACAGCGACTATGCTCGCCATATAGGGGTAGGGGGTATAGGTATGTCGCACACGCACGAACACAAAGGCGAGTTGCTCAACCGGGTCCGGCGCATTGCCGGGCAGGTTCAGGCAGTTGAACGGTCGCTGGAATCCGAGGCCGATTGTGCCAAGACGTTGCACCTGATGGCGGCGATTCGCGGCGCGGTCAATGGCTTGATGGAGCAGTTCATCGAGGCCCACGCCCGCGAGCACGTCGCCCATCCCGACCTCAGCGACGAAGCCCGCGCCCAGGGCGTGGAAGAGTTGCTGCAAGCCATCCGCCGTTATTCCAAGTGAGCACCGATACCATGAATCTGACGACGCGCTCTGACGACTTTTCCCACGACCACCAGTTTCTTGGCGCATCCCACGACGACAACGCCCGTCGCACCTTGTGGGTGGTGGCGCTGACGTTCGTGATGATGATCGGCGAGATTGCCGCCGGTTACCTCACGGGGTCCATGGCACTCCTGGCTGACGGTTTCCACATGGCGACCCACGCCGGCGCCCTCGGCATCGCGGCGGCGGCCTATGGTTTTGCCCGGCGCAACGCCAACAATCGCCGTTACAGTTTCGGCACCGGCAAGGTCGGCGATCTGGCGGGGTTTGCCTCGGCCATGGTGCTGGGGTTGGTGTCGCTGGGCATTGCCGGGGAATCGGTTTTCCGTCTGTTCGAGCCCACCAGCGTGGCGTTCGGCGAAGCAACCTTGATTGCCGTGGTCGGCCTGGGCGTCAATCTGCTCAGCGCTTTTTTGCTGGCCGGCCATCACGGACATCATGAGCATGGCCATAGTCACGATCATGGTCATCACCACCATCACGACAACAACCTGCGTTCAGCCTACGTGCACGTACTCGCCGATGCATTGACATCGGTGCTGGCGATTGCCGCGCTGCTGGCCGGGCGCTATCTGGGCTGGGTCTGGATGGACCCGGTGATGGGCATCGTCGGTTCCATCGTCATCGCCAAATGGGCCTGGAACCTGATGCGCGACAGCGCCGCCGTGCTGCTCGACACCACCGATGAACCGGTGGCTGAGGAGATCCGCGAACTGCTGGAAACCTCCGACGACGTGCGCATCAGCGATTTGCACGTCTGGCAGGTCGGCCCGCAGGCGCGGGCGGCGATTGTCAGCGTGGTGGCGGCTGCTGGTGTGACTGCCGAAGCGATTCGCGAGCGACTGGCGCCGGTGCATGAGTTGTCGCACCTGACCGTCGAGTTACGCAGCGCTTAAGTCATTGCCTCGCAGAACACTGGAATCCGCCCGTTGAGGGAAGGGCGGTAATGCCAGGTGAGCCGGCTCAGGTCGATGTCATGGGCGAGGATTTCACCGACGGTGGCGCTGGCAATGGTCAGCGCCAATCTTTGCCCAGGGCATTGATGCCGACCGCTGCCGAACGTGAAGCTGCGGCGGCTCGGGCGATCCGGCAGAAACTGATCCGGGTTTTCATTCAGGGCCGGGTCGCGGTTGGCCGAGGCGAGCAACACCAGAATCACGTCGCCTGCTTCAAAGCGCACGCCGTCGATTTCGCAGGTGTTCGCGACAAATCGTCGGGTGTTCTGCACCGACGGATCGAAGCGCTGGACTTCGGCCAACAGCGAATCCACTGGCACATCGCGTAATTCGGGCTGACGCTGTAACGCGACCAGCGCGTTGCCGATCAGGCCGGCGGTGGCTTCAAAGGTCTGCGAGCAAAGGCCGATGAGGTTGGCGATCAGTGCGTCTTCTTCGCCTGCAAAGCGCTGTTGGATGTCGGCGAGAAACGGGTTTGGCTCTGCCAGTAATTCAATGAAGTAACCGTACAATTGCTCAGCCGCTCGATGGGCTGCCGCCAATTGCAGGTCATTGCTCAGCGGTGAAAGGCACGCTGCAAAATCCGCAGTCAGCTCACTGATCGCCCGCGCTTGTGCCGGAGTGAATCCGAGTAAAGCCGCAACCACGCACACCGGGCCGCGAAACATTGCCTTATATAAGCCGTCGGCATCGTTTGTGATCAACCGTGCGGCGACCAGCGCTCTGACATCTTCGTCATTGATCAGCCCCAGCGTCGGCTCAATGGCCGAACGCGGGCAACGCTGAGCTTCGCCATCATTCATCCGCATCAACTGGCCAAACACCTTGCCCGCCATGCCATCGGCGATGGCTTTGGGCACCGGTTCCTGCACCGGACGCACCCGGCAATCCGGATTCGCCAGCACCGCGCAAACCGCCCGGGCACTGCTGGCTACCCAAAGTTTCAGTCCGTGATGAAAGGTCAGCCCGCCCGCCGCGCGCAGTTCGGCGTAGTAGGGATAGGGATCGGCGTGAGTCGCAGCGATGATCGGGTCCATGGATCGCAACCTTGTCGGTGGGGAAAGTGTTGCTACTATCTCCAGTCCTTGAGGGTGATGATTCGTCCGGGAGCGAAATATGCACGCAGAACATCAAGACATCGGCGTCTCGCAAGTGGCCGCCGCCATAGCGGAACCGGCGCGAACCAAAATGCTGTGTTCACTGATGGACGGCCACGCCCGCACCGCCACGGAGCTGGCGACCCTCGCCGACGTCAGCGCCTCCACCGCCAGTGCACACCTGGCCAAACTCAAGGACCTGGCGCTGGTGCGCCTGCACGTGCAGGGCCGCCACCGTTATTACAGCCTCGCCGACAAACGCGTGGCTCAGGCCCTCGAAGCGCTGATGGTGATCGGCCAGAACCCCGCGCCGACCTTCAAACCGCACACGCCCGATCGCCTGCAATTTGCCCGCACCTGCTATGACCACATGGCCGGGACGCTGGCGGTATTGCTGCATGACCGGTTGCTGGAGGGCGGTTGGCTGGTGGAGTCCGATGAGCAGGCGTACCGCTTGAGCGAGAGCGGAGAGGCGCTGTTCGAAGGGTTGGGAGTCGAGGTCAGGGATCTGTCGACCTTGCGCCGACGCTTTGCCTGCCCGTGTCTGGACTGGAGCATGCGCCGGCCACATCTGGGTGGATCGCTCGGGGCGGCGCTGTTGCAGACCGCGTTGAAGCGCAAGTGGGTGACGCAGGATCTGGACAGTCGGGCGCTGACGTTGACGGCGGTGGGGCGCAAGGAGATGACAGCGCGATTCGGGGTGAAATGGCCCGAAGCGATGCAGCCTGTCCCGGTGCGTAGATCCTCGACCATCTCAGCTGACAGCCGACTGTAATAAGTCCGACTGACAAAGGGTCGTTTTACGACTTGTCGGCCGTGGGCGGACTCTATACTGTATATGCGAACAGTATAAGGTCCATGCCATGCAACTCATCGACAAGCTCAGCATCCTCGCCGACGCCGCCAAGTACGACGCCTCCTGCGCCAGCAGTGGCGCGCCCAAGCGCAGCTCCGAGGGCAAGAGCGGGCTGGGTTCGACCGATGGCATGGGCATCTGTCACAGCTACACGCCGGACGGGCGCTGTGTGTCGCTGCTCAAGGTTCTGCTGACCAATTTCTGTCTCTACGACTGCCAGTACTGTGTCAATCGCCGTTCGAGCGACGTGCCCCGGGCGCGTTTCACGCCAGAGGAAGTGGTGACGCTAACCCTGGATTTCTACCGGCGCAATTGCGTCAGCGGGTTGTTCCTCAGTTCGGGGATCATCCGTTCGGCGGACTACACCATGGAGCAACTGGTGCGCGTCGCGAAGTTGCTGCGCGAAGAGCATGAGTTCCGTGGCTACATTCATCTCAAGACCATCCCCGAAGCCGATCCTGCGCTGATCGAAGAGGCCGGGCGTTATGCCGACCGCTTGAGCGTCAACATCGAATTGCCCACCGATGCCAGTTTGCAAACGCTGGCGCCAGAGAAGCAGATCGGCTCGATCAAGCAGGCGATGAACACCATCTACACCGGCGTGCAGACCGTGCTCAATGAACCCCGCGCCCCGAAGTTCGCCCCGGCCGGGCAGAGCACGCAGATGATTGTCGGTGCCGATGACACCGACGACAGCACCATCCTCCACAGTGCCCAAACCTTGTACGGCAATTTTCGCCTGCGCCGGGTGTATTACTCGGCGTTCAGCCCGATTCCCGACAGCCCGAAAAGCGTACCACTGGCCGCGCCGCCGCTGATGCGTGAGCACCGTTTGTATCAAGCCGACTTTCTGCTGCGCAGCTATGGCTACAGCGCCGGTGAATTGCTCAAGGGGCCGGGCAATCTGGCGCTGGACATCGACCCGAAACTGGCCTGGGCTCTGCAAAATCGCGAGGTGTTTCCGCTGGATCTCAATCGTGCCGAGCCGGCGCTGATTTCGCGCATTCCCGGTATCGGCCTTCGCACAACCGAGCGTCTGGTGGAGCTGCGTCGGCAGCGGCGCATCCGCTACGAAGATGTGGCCCGCATGCGCTGCGTACTGGCCAAAGCCAAGCCGTTCATCATCACCAGCGACTATCACCCGCAGCAGGCAGAAGTCACCAGCCAGATGCTCTATCAGCAGTTGCGCGACCGGCCGATGCCGCAGCAGATGGGGTTGTGGGGATGATCAATCTTGATTGCGACGACCTGTTCGACACCTGGCGTCAGCAGGCACGCTGGCTGCTCAGCCATGAAATCGATCCGAGCCTGGTGAGCTGGGCGTCGGAAGGGGTGAGTGATCTGTTTGCCAGTGATGTGTCGGTGCCTGAAGGGCAGGGACCGTTTCAGGCGCGTATTCCGCGTGCGTTGCTCGACACCCTGGAACAGGCGTCACGCTACCGTGGCGATCAGCGCTGGAGCCTTTTGTATGAAGTGCTCTGGCGCGTCAGCCACGGCGATCGCACGGCAATGATGGCCGGCGACAAACTCGGCAGCGAGTTACAGCGTCGGATCAAGCAGGTGCAGCGCGAGGCCCATCATCTGCATGCGTTCGTGCGTTTCATCGAGCGCCCGCCAGAGCTGCCGGGCCCGCAGTACGTCGCGTGGCACGAGCCGGCCCACGACATCCTGCACAGCGCCAGCGAACACTTCATCGGGCGTATGGGGCGACATCGCTGGCTGATCGCCACGCCACGGGGCGGGGTTTATTACGATGGCGAACAGTTGATCCATCAGCGCCAGTGTCCGCTGGAATGGCAGCAACTGGCGCAGAACGTTGACGATCCACAGGGTGAGCTGTGGCTGGCGTACTACAGCCACATCTTCAATCCGGCGCGGTTGAACGAGAAGGTCATGCAAGGGCACTTGCCCATGCGTTTCTGGAAGAACCTGCCGGAGGGCGAATTGATCCCTGGATTGATTACCCAGGCGCGCATGGGCAAGCAGCAGAACGGGCAGGCCGGCGGCATCGCCGGGCGTGGCGGAAAGCGCATTGCCTTGAAACAGGTGAAGCGTGAATCGTCCGTTCAGCGCGTCGCCGAAGCCATCAACAGACCAAAACCGGCAAAGGTCACGCCCGAGACTTTCGCTGTCAGCCAGGACCCTTTCGGGCTCGACAGCCAACCTTTGGCGGCATTGGCGAGCAGCGCATAGCTGCCGTGCACCAGAATCACCAGCACGGCGTAAGAGGCCACCAGTTTGAAGAACTGCGGAAGGAAAGCCTGTGTGGTGTCGATGAACTGCGGGAACACCGCCAGAAAGAAGAAGATGGCTTTGGGATTGAGAAACTGCAGGGACGCGGCCTCCAGAAAGCGGTAGCTCGGGCGCGATGGGCGGACGTCTTGCAGGGTACGGAAACGATCCGAACGCCAGCTCTTGAAACCCAGGTACAACAGGTAAGCGGCGCCGGCGTATTTCAACACGGTAAAGGCCGTCGCCGAGGCGCTGAGGATCAGGCCGACACTGGTTGCACTGACGGCGGCAACCACGAAGGCTCCCGAGGCAATTCCCAGAATCCCGGGCACTGCGCCGGTCCAGCCCAGGCGTACGGCGTTGGACAGGGTCAGCACGACGCCCGGGCCGGGGCTCAAAATGGTCAGGGTGGCGAAGAGTACAAAGAGTCCGTAGCTGTGCATGTCTGGCTCCGTCGGGGCGCGGGGTTGGGCGTGCGGGCAGATTGGCGTGGCGAAGAACCTGTGACAAACGCTTTAAATGCAGCGCATACGTGACTAAATTAGACCCATGAACAAATCACTCCCGCCGCTCAATGCGGTTCGTGCCTTTGCGGTCGCTGCCCGTCATCAGAGTTTCACGCTGGCGGCTGAAGAGCTGCACGTGAGCCACAGTGCCGTCAGCCGGCACATCAAATTGCTGGAAGAACACCTGGGTGTGTTGCTGTTCGAACGACGCATCCGTCAATCGTTGCTGACGCCTGCCGGCCAGCGTTTTTATCAGCAGGTTAGCACCGGCCTGGCGCAGATCGCCGACGCGGCTGCCGAGTTGCGGCAGCAGGCAGCACGGCCGATCGTGACCATCAACACCCGGCCGTCCTTTGCCCAGTTATGGCTGACGCCCCGGCTGGATGACTTCACGGCGGAACATCCGGACATCGAACCGCTGGTGATCACCCAGACCCGCTCTCCGGATCCTGCGCGAGACAGCTTCGACATCGTCATCCGCCGTGGCCGCGACGACTGGGCACCGACCATCGAATCGCACGCGCTGTTTGAAGATGAGTTGCTGATGGTGGCGGCGCCCGAGCTGATCGAGCGAATCCCCTTGGCGAACCTTGCCGATCTGGGCCGGCACACTTTGCTGACGGTCAGGGCCCGACGCGAAGACTGGCACCACTGGGCGCTGCGTTTTGGCCAGAGTCAGAGTGCGACCCAGGAGATTCGCCAGTTCGATTACATGCATCGAGTCATGGAGGCCGCTGTGGCGGGTGAGGGCGTCGCGCTGTGTCCGACCACGTTGCTGGGCACGCATCTGTCGAGCGGTCGGCTGGTCTGTCCGTTGCCTGACTTGCGGATGCCGCTGCCCCGTTATTACTACGGCGTGGCGCCGCAGGCCTCCGCAGCGGCTCAGGTATTTCTGGCGTGGCTGCAAAAACAGACCCCATGAAAAAGCCCCCATCGATCACTCGATGGGGGCTTTTGTGCATCTGGGCGTCAGATCAAACCTTGACGATCCAGCCGGCTGGCGCTTCGACGTCGCCGGTCTGTACGCCGGTCAGCTCTTTGTAGAGCTTCTGGGTCACAGGGCCGACTTCGGTTTCGCTGTGGAACACGTGCAGGTGGTCGTTGTAGCTGATGCCGCCGATCGGGGTGATCACCGCAGCGGTACCGCAGGCGCCGGCTTCCTTGAAGTCCGACAGCTTGTCGATGAACACGTCGCCTTCGACCACTTCCAGGCCCAGACGGGACTTGGCCAGTTCGATCAGCGACAGACGGGTGATGCCCGGCAGTACCGATGGCGAGTTCGGGGTCACGAATTTGTTGTCGTGGGTGATCCCGAAGAAGTTGGCCGAACCGACTTCCTCGATCTTCTTGTGGGTCAGCGGATCCAGGTAGATGGCGTCAGCGAAGTGCGCTTTCTTGGCCTGTGAGCCCGGCATCAGGCTGGCGGCGTAGTTGCCACCGACCTTGGCGGCACCGGTGCCTTGTGGCGCGGCGCGGTCGAAGCTGGAAATCTGGAAGTTGTGCGGGGTCAGGCCGCCCTTGAAGTAGGCGCCTACCGGGATCGCGAACACCGAGAAGATGAACTCCGGCGCGGTACGCACGCCGATGTTGTCACCTACGCCGATCACGAACGGACGCAGGTACAGCGCGCCGCCGGTGCCGTAAGGCGGGATGAAGCGCTCGTTGGCGCGAACCACTTCTTTGCACGCTTCGATGAATTGCTCGGTGGACACATGCGGCATCAGCAGGCGGGCGCAGCTGCGCTGCATGCGCGCGGCGTTCTGGTCCGGACGGAACAGGTTGATCGAGCCGTCCTTGCAACGATAGGCCTTCAGGCCTTCGAAGCATTGCTGGCCATAGTGAAGGGCAGTGGAACCTTCGCTGATGTGCAGCACGTTGTCTTCGGTCAGGGTGCCTTTGTCCCACTCGCCGTTGCGAAAGTACGACAGATAGCGTTTATCGGTCTTGATGTAGTCAAAACCCAGCTTGTCCCAATTGATGCTTTCGTTACCCATGACACCCTCTATCACTTAACAACCGTCGAAACGGTTCAAGGCTTCTGACGTTTTTTTGGATGGGCACAACAATACTTCATTCTTGAGCGGTTTCGCAGCCCGGACTATCGGATGACAGACAGATAAATCGCGTTGGCTTCGAGAATTCGCGAGCAAGCTCGCTCCCACAGGTTATGTGAACGTCACAAATCCAATGTGGGAGCGAGCTTGCTCGCGAAGAGGCCATCGCTGTCACCATCAATTTGAAGGGTTTACAGGTGCAACGCATGCCCGAGGGCACGCAACGCCGCTTCCTGCACCGCTTCACCCAGGGTCGGGTGCGCGTGGATGGTGCCGCCGATGTCTTCCAGTCGCGCGCCCATTTCCAGGCTTTGCGCGAACGCGGTCGACAGCTCCGACACCCCGACACCCACCGCCTGCCAGCCGACAATCACATGGTTGTCCCGACGGGCGACCACCCTTACGAAGCCGGTTTTCGATTCCAGGGTCATCGCCCGGCCATTGGCCGCGAACGGGAAGTTCGACACGATGCAGTCCAGTCCCGCCGCCTTGGCTTCATCCGGCGTCTTGCCGACAACGACCAGTTCCGGGTCGGTGAAGCACACGGCGGCGATGGCGGTCGGGTTGAACTCGCGGGTCTTGCCGCTGATCAGCTCGGCAACCATCTCGCCCTGGGCCATGGCGCGGTGGGCCAGCATCGGCTCGCCGCTCAGGTCGCCGATGGCGTAGACGTTGCGCATGCTGGTCTGGCAACGACTGTCGATCTTGATCGCCGAGCCGTTCATGTCCAGGTTCAGCGCTTCAAGATTCCAGCCCTGGGTATTGGGTTTGCGACCGACGGCCACCAGCACCTGATCGGTTTCCAGGTTCAGGGTGTCGCCGTTCGGATCGCGCACCTGCAACGTGCCGTCGAAACCCAGCACGCTGTGCTTCAGGTAGAGCTTCACGCCCAGTTGCTTCAGCGCATCGTGCACCGGTTGGGTCAGCTCGGCGTCGTAGGCCGGCAGGATGCGATCCTGCGCCTCGACCACACTGACCTCGGCGCCGAGCTTGCGATAGGCAATGCCCAGCTCCAGACCGATGTAACCACCGCCGACCACGATCAGGCGCTTCGGAACCGACTTCGGCGCCAGCGCCTCGGTGGACGAAATGATCGGCCCGCCAATCGGCAGGATCGGCAGGTTGACGCTTTTCGAACCGGTGGCGAGCACCAAGTGTTCGCACTGGATGCGGGTGTCGCCGACTTCCACGGTCTTGCCGTCGATGACCTTGGCCCAGCCGTTGATGACCTGAACCTTGTGTTTCTTCAGCAGCGCGGCGACGCCAGTGGTCAGGCGATCGACGATGCCGTCCTTCCACTCGACGCTTTTGCTGATGTCGAGGGTCGGCGCGGAAACGCTGATGCCCAGTGCCGAATGCTGATTGTGATGCTGAGTCTGGTGAAACTGCTCGGCCACATGGATCAGCGCTTTCGACGGAATGCAGCCGATGTTCAGGCAGGTGCCGCCCAGCGATTCGCCCTCGACCAGAATGGTCGAAATGCCCAGTTGCCCGGCGCGAATGGCCGTCACGTAACCGCCAGGGCCGCCGCCGATGATCAGCAGCGTGGTGTTCAGAGATTGCATGCCATCACTCCACAAACAGGGTCGCGGGTTGTTCGAGCAGACCACGAATGGCCTGGATGAAGAGCGCCGCATCCATGCCGTCGACCACGCGATGATCGAAGGAGCTGGAGAGGTTCATCATCTTGCGGATCACCACCTGGCCTTTGACGACCATCGGTCGTTCGACGATTTTGTTCACACCGACGATTGCCACTTCCGGCAGGTTCAGCACCGGGGTACTGACGATGCCGCCAAGGGCGCCGAGGCTGGTCAGGGTGATGGTCGAGCCGGACAGTTCATCGCGGCTGGCCTTGCCATTGCGGGCAGCGTTGGCCAGGCGGGAGATTTCCGCCGCGCTGTCCCAGAGGCTGCGCGTCTCGGCGTGACGCACCACCGGCACCATCAGGCCGACGTCGCTTTGGGTGGCGACGCCGACATGCACCGCGCCGAGGCGGGTGATGACCTGAGCTTCGTCGTCGTAACGGGCGTTCATCTGCGGGAAGTCGCGCAGGGCGACGACCAGTGCACGCACCAGGAACGGCAGCAAGGTCAGCTTGCCACGGCTGGCGCCGTGTTTTTCGTTCAGGTGGGCGCGCAGTTCTTCAATCGCGGTGACGTCGATTTCCTCGACATAACTGAAGTGTGCAGCACGCTGAGTCGCATCCTGCATGCGCTGGGCGATCTTGCGGCGCATGCCGATCACCTGAATCTGTTCTTCATCGTTGCGCTGGGCGTAAGCGGCGGCGACCGGCGCCGAAGCGTTCGACTGACCTTGCGCCAGATAGGCCTCAAGGTCTTCGTGCAACACGCGACCGGCCGGGCCGGAACCGCGCACCAAACGCAATTGAATGCCCAGATCCAGCGCGTGTTTGCGCACGGCCGGCGAGGCCAGTGGGCGCTCATCGGCTTCACGGGCAACCATCGGGCCCTGGCAAACCGGAGCCGTACGCGGCGCGACGGGTTTGCTTTCAACGACCGCTTCAACTTTCGGTGCGACAGGTGCTTCCTTCGCTGCAACAGGCGCCGGTTTGTCGGACTCTTTCAGATTGCCCGCACCTTCAACCTCGATGCTGATCAGCACACTGCCGACCGCCATCACTTCGCCCGGCTGACCACCGAGCGCAATCACCTTGCCGTGTACCGGCGACGGAATATCCACCATCGCCTTGTCGGTCATCACATCCGCCAGCACCTGGTCTTCAACGACCAGATCGCCGACCTTGACGTGCCACTGCGACAGTTCTACTTCTGCGATGCCTTCGCCGATGTCCGGCATCTTGATAACGTGCGTGCCCATTCAGACCTCCATGACCCGTTTCAGCGCCGCGCCCACTCGGGACGGCCCAGGGAAATACGCCCACTCCTGCGCGTGCGGGTAGGGGGTGTCCCAACCGGTGACGCGTTCGATCGGCGCTTCCAGGTGGTGGAAGCAATGCTCTTGCACCAGCGACACCAGTTCGGCGCCGAAACCGCAGGTGCGGGTGGCTTCGTGTACCACGACGCAGCGGCCGGTTTTCTTCACGGATTTGACGATGGTTTCCAGGTCCAGCGGCCACAGGCTGCGCAGGTCGATGACTTCAGCGTCCACACCGCTTTCTTCGGCGGCGACCTGCGACACGTAGACGGTGGTGCCGTAGGTCAGCACGGTGACTTCCTTGCCCGGACGGGCGATGGCGGCAACGTCCAGCGGCACGGTGTAGTAGCCGTCCGGGACTTGTGCGGCCGGGTGTTTCGACCACGGGGTTACCGGGCGTTCGTGGTGGCCGTCGAACGGGCCGTTGTACAGGCGTTTCGGCTCCAGGAAGATCACCGGGTCATCATTTTCGATGGAGGCGATCAGCAGGCCCTTGGCGTCATACGGGTTGGACGGCATGACAGTGCGCAGGCCGCAGACCTGAGTGAAAAGGGCTTCGATACTCTGGCTGTGGGTCTGGCCACCGTAGATGCCGCCACCGCAAGGCATGCGCAGGGTCATCGGCGCGGTGAACTCACCGGCGGAGCGATAACGCAGGCGCGCCGCCTCGGAAATGATCTGGTCGTAGGCCGGGTAGACGTAGTCGGCGAACTGGATTTCCACCACCGGGCGCAGACCGTAGGCACCCATGCCCACGGCGGTCCCGACGATGCCGCTCTCGGAGATCGGCGCGTCGAACACCCGCGAGGTGCCGTACTTGGCCTGCAGGCCTTCGGTGCAACGGAACACGCCACCGAAGTAGCCGACGTCCTGGCCGAACACCACCACATTGTCGTCACGCTCAAGCATCACATCCATGGCCGAGCGCAGGGCCTGGATCATGGTCATGGTGGTCGTGGTCATGGCGGTTTCCAACTGAATATTGTTGTTGTGGTCGTTCATGTCAGATCCCCAGCTGCTGACGCTGGCGCTTCAAGTGCTCCGGCATCTCTTTGTAGACGTCTTCAAACATGGTCGCGGCGCTTGGAATCTGGCCGCCGGCGAGGGTGCCGTACTGTTCGGCCTGTTTCTGTGCGGCGATCACTTCGGCTTCGAGCTCGGCGCTGACGGCGGCGTGCTCTTCTTCCGACCAGTGGCCGACCTTGATCAGATGCTGTTTCAGGCGGGCGATCGGGTCGCCCAGCGGGAAGTGGCTCCAGTCGTCGGCAGGACGGTATTTGGACGGATCGTCGGAGGTCGAGTGCGGGCCGGCACGGTAGGTGACCCACTCGATCATGGTCGGGCCGAGGCCGCGGCGGGCGCGTTCGGCGGCCCAGGCGGAGGCGGCATAGACCGCGTAGAAATCGTTGCCGTCAACGCGCAGGGAGGCGATGCCGCAACCGACGCCGCGTCCGGCGAAGGTGGTGGCTTCACCACCGGCGATGGCCTGGAAGGTCGAGATCGCCCACTGGTTGTTGACCACGTTGAGGATCACTGGCGCACGGTAAACGTGGGCGAAGGTGAGGGCGGTGTGGAAGTCTGATTCGGCGGTGGCGCCGTCACCGATCCAGGCCGAGGCGATTTTGGTGTCGCCCTTGATTGCCGAAGCCATGCCCCAGCCCACGCCTTGAATGAACTGGGTGGCGAGGTTGCCCGAGATGGTGAAGAAACCGGCGTCCTTCACGGAGTACATGATCGGCAACTGACGTCCCTTGAGCGGGTCGCGCTCGTTGGACAGCAACTGGCAGATCAGGTCGACCAGCGGTACGTCGCGGGCCATCAGGATGCTTTGCTGGCGGTAGGTCGGGAAGCACATGTCGTCAGTGTTCAAGGCCAGGGCCTGGGCACTGCCGATGGCTTCTTCGCCGAGGCTCTGCATGTAGAACGACATTTTTTTCTGACGCTGGGCGACCACCATGCGGTTGTCGTAGATCCGGGTCTTGAGCATCGCGCGCATGCCTTTGCGCAGGATTTCGACCGGCACGTTCTCGGCCCATGGGCCGAGGGCGTTGCCCTGGTCGTCGAGCACACGGATCAGACCACGGGCCAGGTCGGCAGTGTCGGCGGGTTCAACGTCGATGGAAGGTTTGCGCACCGTGCCGGCATCGGTCAGATGCAGGTAGGAGAAGTCGGTTTTGCAGCCTGGGCGGCCCGAAGGTTCAGGGACGTGCAGACGCAGCGGTTCATACGCTTGGGTCATGGCTTCTACGCTCGATCTTGTGAATTTCTTGTAGTGAGCTGGCAGTCATTCTTCGATAAAAGAAATCTTGTCCTACAACAATCATAGGCCCGGGCAAGAAGAATATTTCTCTCTGTTTCGTTGCGCTGGAGATCATTTGCAGATAGAAAATCTGCATAAACATAAAAAACAGGTGGTTTTGTCTCATGCGCAAACTGGACCGTACCGACATCGGCATTCTCAACAGCCTTCAGGAGAATGCGCGCATCACCAACGCCGACCTGGCCCGTTCGGTCAATCTGTCGCCGACACCGTGCTTCAACCGGGTCAAGGCGATGGAAGAACTGGGGCTGATCCGTGAGCAGGTGACCCTGCTGGATGCCGACCTGCTCGGGCTGCACGTGAACGTGTTCATTCACGTCAGCCTGGAGAAGCAGGTGGAGGAAGCGCTGCAGCATTTCGAAGAAGCGATTTCCGACCGTCCGGAAGTCATGGAGTGCTACCTGATGGCCGGCGACCCGGATTATCTGATCCGGGTGCTGGTGCCGACCATTCAGTCCCTTGAGCGCTTCATGATGGATTTCCTGACCAAAGTGCCGGGCGTGGCCAACATTCGGTCAAGCTTTGCGCTCAAGCAGGTGCGCTACAAGACCGCTTTGCCGTTGCCGGCGAACGGTTTGACATTGGGAAACTGAAACCGGTGCAGTTCACAGGTATTCATACCGATAACCGAGTTCTTCCGTAAAAAGTGCCTGCTGAACGGTAAAGCTCTGGGGCCAGGGCGCGAGTTCGTTATCCGGGTGAAAGACCAGTGTCGATTCACTCAGGTCGACAAACGGGAAGGACTGGATATTGGGGTGTTGCCGTTTCCAGCGCTCCCACAGCAGGTCCAGATGGCAATGGTGCAGAAAGAACAGCGGGTCGTTGGGAGAAGAAGCCTCCATCATGTTGCCGCCAATCCATGCGTGCACTGGATTGTGCAATTCGTTCTCTGAAATGTTTTCCCAACCACCCGGTTCCATCCAGTAGGGTGTTCTGTTCAGGGCCGAGATGATGGCTTCCTGAGTCGGCAAAGCACCAGCGGCCCCCAGATCGCGACGCAAGGCAGCGCTACCGGTTCCTTCGTCCCATACAGACACGATGAATGCCGACTGGTTATTGGAAAAAGGGCCGGTCGTTACCTGTTGGTTCTGGGTGTTGTCGCCATTACCGCCCATGAAGTTCGAAGTGAACGGGTTGTCGGTGCCGCTGATTTGCCAGTTCCAGTAGGGCAAGGTGATCCGAGGATCATCGACGGCGGCCTGCAGAGCCAGCTCGAACTGGCGGATCAGTACACGGTGCCAGGGATAAAACAGGGGACTCTGGTGCGGGTTGGGGACGAGCGGATTACCGCGCCCCATCGAATTCTTGTGTATCTGGACAAAGTCATCGTAGCGGCTCTGCAGACCGGGGCGCAGCACACTGTTAACGTTGTTTTTCAGCCTCAGAACCGCTTCGACAAAGGCGGATTTCTGTTGCGGCGACATATCTCGGTGGTTTCGGCGAATATCCATATTGCACAGACTCCATTGATTGATTGCCCAATGAAGTCTGCCTGCTGGCCGAGATTACGCCCAGTTCATGGCATCCGACGCGACAGGTACGAAATCCGTTATTCCCGGTTCCTGGATTGAGTTTTTCCTACACGGAGTTGATGGGGATCTTCAGGTAGACAACGCCATTTCCTTCCGCAGGCGGCAAATTCCCCGCTCGCACATTCACTTGAATCGCCGGCAATAACAGCGTCGGCATACCCAGCCCGGCATCACGTTTGGTGCGCATCTCGACAAAAGCGTTTTCGTCGATGCCGTCATGCACATGGATATTGCTTTTACGCTGTTCGCCCACGGTGGTCTGGCACTGCGAGGCGCGACCTTGCGGCGGGTAGTCGTGGCAGACGTAGAGCTTCACGCTGGCGGGGAAGGCCAGCAGTTTGTGGATCGAATTGAACAGTTGATGCGCGTTGCCGCCGGGGAAGTCGCAACGGGCGGTGCCGACATCGGGCATGAACAGCGTGTCGCCGACCAGGATCTGCTCGCCGTCGATCAGGTAGGCCATGTCCGCTGGTGTGTGGCCGGGAACGTGCAGGGCGGTGGCCTTGAGGTTGCCGATCAGGAAAGACTCGTTCGGTGCGAACAGGTGATCGAACTGCGAGCCGTCGACACGAAATTCCGGCTCCAGGTTGAACAGCGCCTTGAACACGTTCTGCACTTTACTGATCGATTCGCCGATGGCGATCTTGCCGCCCAGCTCGCGGCGCAGGTAGGGCGCGGCGGACAGGTGATCGGCGTGGGCGTGGGTTTCCAGCAGCCACTGCACTTGCAGATGGTGGGCGCGCACGAAGGCAATGATTTTGTCTGCCTGGGCCGTGCAGGTGCGGCCGGCGGCACCGTCGTAATCAAGCACCGGATCGACGATTGCACACTGTCCGCCATCGGCCTCGTAGACCACGTAGCTGTAGGTCGAGGAGGCGGGGTCGAGGAAAGCTTCAATCAGCGCGGGCATGGACAGGGTCCTGTGCAGGAAGGTGGAAAGTCAGGGTTGCAACACTTTATGTAAACACATAATGTCCGCAGCTTAAGTGACGTTGAAGGCATCCTGCAAATGCAATCCAGTCTGACCGAATGTGAAGTCGCCCAACTGCGGGCCTCGGCCTCCAAGGCCTGTTCGCTGCTCAAGGCCCTGGCCAATGAGGATCGGCTGCTGATCCTGTGCCAGCTGACCCAGGGCGAACGCAACGTCGGCGAGCTGGAGAAAATGACCGGCGTGCGCCAGCCGACCCTGTCCCAGCAACTGGGCATCCTGCGTGATGAAGGGCTGGTCGCGACCCGACGTGAAGGCAAGTACATTTTTTACGGCCTCGCCAGTCATGAAGTCATCCAGGTGATGAAAACCCTGTCCGGACTCTACTGCGGAGCCGTGCTCAAAAGCTGGGCGCAATAGACCCGGCTATCCTTGCGTGCAGCAATAAGGAACAAGCAATGAACGATCAACACTGGGGCCCATCCATCAGTGCAGACATCGTGGTTATCGGCGGCGGCACCGCCGGCATCGGTTTTGTCGCCAGTCTGCTCAAGCGTGATCCGCACCTGAAAGTGACGGTGATCGAGCCGAGTGCCCAGCATTACTACCAACCGGCGTGGACGCTGGTCGGCGGTGGTGCCTTTGATGCCAAAGATACCGCCCGCCCGATGAACAAGGTGATGCCGCGTCAGGCCACCTGGATTCAGGCGGCAGTGACCGGCATCGATCCCGACAAACGCCAGCTCACCCTCAACGATCAACGCACCGTCAGCTATCAGAACCTGATTGTCTGCCCCGGCCTGCGTCTGGCCTGGGAGAAGATCGAGGGTTTGCAGGAGAGTCTTGGCCAGCACGGCGTCACCTCCAATTACAGCTACCAGCATGCGCAATACACCTGGGATCAGGTGCAGAAACTGCGCGGCGGCAAGGCGCTGTTCACTCAGCCGGCGATGCCGATCAAATGCGCGGGCGCGCCGCAGAAGGCGCTGTATCTGTCCTGCGATCACTGGCTCAAGAAGGGCGTTTTGAACAAGGTCGAGGTTGAATTCAATCTGGCCGGTGCGGCGCTGTTCGGCGTGGCGACGTTCGTGCCACCGCTGATGAAGTACATCGAAAAATACAACGCCCGCCTGGCGTTCAACGCCAATCTGGTCAAGGTCGACGGCCCGACGAAAACCGCCTGGTTCGAGGTCAAGGATGCCGACGGCGACGTCAGTCAGGTAGCCAAGACCTTCGATCTGCTGCACGTCGTGCCGCCACAGGTTTCCCCGGACTTCATCGCGCAAAGTCCGCTGGCCGACGCCGCCGGCTGGTGCGAGGTCAACCCGCACAGCCTGCAACATCCGCGTTATCCGGAGGTGTTTGCGCTCGGCGATATCTGCAACACCACCAACGCGAAAACCGCTGCTGCCGTGCGCAAGCAGGTCGTGGTGGTCGCCGAGAACCTGCTGGCACAGCGCAAGTCTCTGGCGTTGCCGCTGAAGTACGACGGCTACGGCTCCTGCCCGCTGACGGTGGAGAAGGGCAAGGTGATCCTCGCCGAGTTCGGCTATGGCGGCAAGTTGCTGCCGACCTTTCCTCTCGACCCGACCGTGCCACGGCGTTCCGCGTGGTGGCTGAAGGCATCCCTGCTGCCGTGGTTCTACTGGAACGGCATGCTCAAGGGCCGCGAGTGGCTGACCGGTGTGTCCAAAGTCGACTGAGAACTCCCTATGTTGCTGGCAAGTCTGTTTGGCGTGGTGATGGGATTGATCCTCGGACTGACCGGGGCCGGCGGCGGGATTCTCGCGGTGCCGGCGCTGGTGCTCGGGCTGGGCTGGACGATGACGCAAGCGGCGCCGGTGGCATTGTTTGCCGTGGGCAGTGCGGCGGCGGTCGGGGCCATCGATGGTTTGCGTCATGGACTGGTGCGCTACCGCGCGGCGCTGTTGATCGCGGCGCTCGGGGCGGTGTTTTCGCCGCTGGGCATCTACTTCGCGCACCAGTTGCCGGAGAAGGTCCTGATGATCCTATTCAGCCTGCTGATGGTCATGGTGGCCTGGCGCATGCTGCGTCGCGAACGCCAGCAAGAGGGGCCGAGCGATCATGGCCACGCCAGTTGGGGCCAGAAGAACTGCATGCTCAATGAACAGACCGGCCGCTTCGACTGGACCGCCAAATGCACCGCAACCCTCGCAGCGCTGGGGGCGGTCACCGGTGTCGTGTCGGGGTTGCTGGGCGTTGGCGGCGGGTTCCTGATCGTGCCGGCGTTCAAGCAACTGACCGATGTGCAGATGCGCGGCATCGTCGCCACGTCCCTGATGGTGATCAGCCTGATTTCCGCCATCGGTGTGATCGGTGCGTTCCATGCAGGGGTGCGGATCGATCATTTGGGCGCGGCGTTCATCGTGGCCAGCATTGTCGGCATGATCATCGGGCGCAAACTTTGCGCGCGAGTACCGGCGAGGACATTGCAGGTGGGATTCGCCAGTGTCTGCCTGGTGGTTGCGGCTTATATGCTGCTGCGGGCGTGAGTCGTTAAACAGAGAAAAATCGCAGCCTTGGCTGCGATTTTTTTGTCACTGGTTGTACGCCGCCTCGGTGTTGTCGATCAGCGGGTTTTTCTCGGTCAGCACCACCTGGGCAATCTGATCCTTGCGCATGAAGGCCACCTTCGGATGCGATTGCGCATAACGGATAAAGCGCTCCATCGCCTCGACCATTGCCGGCGTGCCACCGATGCGGTCGTGCAGACTCACCGACATCATTCGCCGCTTGTTCGCGCCTTCGGCGTAGAGGCGATCGAATTCCAGCACCAGCTGCTGATAAAACTGCTCGGCGGAGAAATGTCTGCCTTCGATCAGCACAATGTCGTTGTTGCGCAGGGTGTAGGGCACCACGGCGAATTTGCGCCCGCGAACCATGGTCACGAAGGGCTCATCGCGGCTGACATCGTCGATGTGGTAGGTGAAGTTCAGGTCCTGCAGCACCTTCAGTGTATTGGGACTGCGTCGCAGCCAGTTGGCGTTGTAACCCACCGAGCGCTGGCCGGTGATTTTCTCCACCGCCGCGACGCCGTCGCCGATGAACTGTTTTTCCTGGGCGTAGTTCATGTTGTACGAATCGGCCCAGCGCATGCCGTGGGCCGCCAGTTCATGGCCGCGCTCGGCAATCGCCCTGGCCAGTTCCGGGTGCTTGAGCGCCGCCTCACCGACCACGTGGGAAGTGACCTTGATGCCGGTGCGATCCCACAGATCGAGCATGCGCCACAGGCCTTCCTTGTAGCCGTAATCGAACCAGGTCTGCGCCGGCAGGTCCGGATAACCTTTGGGCAGCGGTGTGCCGGAGAATGGACTTTCCGCGCCCTCGGGCTGGCCACCGGTTTCGAATTGCATCGACACCGAAATCACCAGTTGCGAGCCATCCGGCCACGGGCGTTCCTGGGCGAAGGCGAGGGCGGGCAGCAACAGGGCGGCTGCCAGCAGGTTTTTCAGCAGACGCGGGGAGCGTTGCCAGCGGGACGTGGTCATAACGGGCACCTTGCAGGTTGAGAAGTGCAGCAAGGTTGGCATCCGCTACGCTTGGGAAAAATCCGCTGCGGGCGAGATGACCTTTAAACAAAATTTACGAATCCACCACTGACTTGTGGGAGCTAGCTCCCACAGGGATATGTGTTTGGCTGCCGTTTTGCGGCACACTCAAGCCATCACCGTACAAGGCCTTTCCATGGATCGATACGCCCCGCGCAACTGGCAGCCTCACGAGAAGCCCAGCCTGCCCGGATCCCCCTCGACGCCGTTGCACTCCAACCCCAAGCGCCTGGCCTATGCGCTGGTGGGGTTGCTGGTGGCGTTGACCGGCGGGTTGGGCAACTCGCTGGTGGTCGCCAACCTGCCTTATCTGCAAGGCGCGCTCGGGGCGACCACGGCGGAGATGGCCTGGCTGCCGGCGGCGTATGTGATGACCAACGTGTCGATGAACCTGCTGCTGGTGAAGTTTCGCCAGCAGTTCGGCTTGCGGGCGTTCACCGAGGTGTTTCTGGTGCTGTATGCGCTGGTGACCTTCGGCCATCTGTTCGTCAATGACCTGAATTCGGCGGTTGCCGTGCGCGCGGCCCACGGCATGGTCGGCGCGGCGCTGAGTTCGCTGGGCCTGTATTACATGGTGCAGGCGTTCCCGGCCAAATGGCGGATGAAGGCGTTGGTGCTCGGTCTTGGCACTTCGCAACTGGCCTTGCCGCTGGCCCGGCTGTTTTCTGAAGACCTGCTGCAGATCGCCGAATGGCGCGGTCTGTACCTGTTCGAATTGGGCATGGCGCTGCTGTCGCTGGGCTGTGTGTTGATGCTCAAGTTGCCGCCGGGTGACCGCTTCAAGACCTTCGAACCCCTCGACTTCCTGACCTTCGCGATCCTCGCCAGCGGCGTGGCCTTGCTGTGTGCCGTGCTGTCCCTGGGCCGGATCGACTGGTGGCTGGAGGCACAATGGATCGGCATTGCCCTCGCCGCATCGATTGCCCTGATCCTCGCGGGGCTGGCCATCGAACACAACCGCAGCAACCCGATGCTGATGACCCGCTGGCTCGGCAGCGGGGTGATGATCCGTCTGGCGCTGGCAGTGATCCTGATTCGCATGGTGACCTCGGAGCAATCCACCGGCGCCGTGGGTTTCATGCAGAACCTGAACATGAGCAGCCAGCAGTTGCACAGCCTCTACGTGGTGATGCTGATCGGCAGCGTCGCCGGGCTGCTGACCAGTGCGCTGACCATCGACCCGAAACACCTGTTGATGCCGCTGATCGTCTCGCTGGCGTTGATGGCCACCGGTTCGATCATCGACAGTTCCTCGAACAACCTGACCCGCCCCGAGAACCTGTATTTCAGCCAGTTCCTGCTGGCCTTCGGCAGCACCTTTTTCCTCGGGCCGACCATGGTCCTCGGCACCCGTAACGTGCTGACCAATCCGCGCAATCTGGTGAGCTTTTCCGTGTTGTTCGGGATCTGCAACAACCTCGGCGGCCTGATCGGCGCGGCGTTGCTGGGGACCTTCCAGATCGTGCGTGAGAAATTCCATTCCAGCCATATCGTCGAGCAACTGGTGTTGTCCGACCCGTTGGTGGCCGCCCGGGTACAGAGCGGTGGTTCGGCGGTCGGCTCCCTGATCGCCGACCCGAGCCTGCGCAACCTGCAAGGCATTCGCAGCCTCGCCAACGCGGCTACTCGCGAGGCCAACGTGCTGGCCTATAACGATGTGTTCATGCTGATCGCGGTGATCGCGATCCTCACCATGATCTGGATTTCCATCCGTGCGCTATGGCTGATCAGCACCACCAAAGCCGTCGCTCCGACACCTTCCGTACCTTCCAGCGGTGCCACTTCTTCATGACCGAACCGACCACCACGACCACCAATGCCATCGCTGCCACCCCTGAAGGTGTAGCGCCGCCGTCATCGCCGAACACCGAACCGCGCTCGTTGCGGGTGCGGATCATCTCGTCGCTGGGCTTTGCCGCGATTGCCATCGTCGGCGTACTGATCGTGCTGTATGCGTGGCAGTTGCCGCCGTTCAGCAGTGCGGTCGAAACCACCGAAAACGCTCTGGTGCGGGGGCAGGTGACGATCATCGGCCCGCAGCTCAGCGGTTATGTCTATGAAGTCCCGGTGCAGGATTTCCAGTTCGTGAAGGCCGGGGATTTGCTGGTGCGTCTCGATGACCGGATTTATCAGCAGCGTCTGGATCAGTCGCTGGCACAACTGGCGGTGCAGAAAGCCTCACTGGCCAATGTGGTGCAGCAGCGCAACAGCGCCGAAGCAACGATCAAGTTGCGGCAGGCGGTGGTGGCCGACAGCGAGGCGCAGCTGCGCAAAAGCGAGGCGGACCTGCGCCGCAACACGGCGCTGGTCAATGACGGTTCGGTATCCAAGCGCGAGATGGACGTGGCGCTGGCCGCCAACGCGCAAAGCATTGCGTCCGTGGCTCAAGCCAAGGCCAATCTGGAAATCGCCCGGCAGGATCTGCAAACGGTGATCGTCAATCGCGGTTCGCTGGAGGCCGCCGTGGCCAGCGCCGAGGCTGCGGTGCAACTGGCGCGGATCGATTTGTCCAACACCCGGATTATCGCCCCGCGTGACGGTCAGCTCGGGCAGATCGGCGTGCGCCTCGGTGCCTACGTCAACTCCGGGGCGCAGTTGATGGCGCTGGTGCCGGACCAGAAGTGGGTGATCGCCAACATGAAAGAGACCCAGATGGACAACGTGCGGGTCGGGCAACCGGTGAGCTTCACCGTCGATGCGCTGAACCACCGCAAATTCACCGGCCACGTTCAGCACATCTCGCCCGGCACCGGTTCGGAGTTCGCGTTATTGCAGGCCGACAACGCCACCGGCAACTTCGTGAAGATCGCCCAGCGGGTGCCGGTGCGCGTGACCATCGATCCGGACCAACAGGAAATCGAGCGCTTGCGGCCGGGGATGTCAGTGGTGGTCAGCATCGATACGGCGAAGGGCGATACTCAGAAACACTGACGTCAGGCCGCAATCATCGGCGGCAGGGTGCCGAGCACGGAAACCGCCGCCACCGCGCCGATCCCCAGCAGCCACTCCAGCATCACACTGCGTTTGAGGGTGTCGACGCGCTGTTCGCAATCACGGATGCGCAAGCGATTGAACAGCGCCAGCCCCAGCATCCCGAGCACCAGCAAGGCCTTGATCAGCAGGATCAGGGCGAATCCCGAGAACAACGGCGTCGGCCACCATTGGCCGGTGAGGACGCGCACGTTGATCAGCCCGGTGATCAGCAGACCGGCAACCAACACGTAGCCGACCCCGCTGAAGCGCTGCAAGACGTAACGCACCGTTTCGCCGGACTGGCGCAGGATCATCACCAGCATCAGCAAACCGCCGAGCCAGGCGCCGACGCAGGTCAAGTGAACGACCTGATTGAGGATCAGCATCTGGCCGCTGAATCCGTCGAGCATCGCCCCGTGACCGACTGGCGCCAGAGTCATCAGTAGCAGCGCACTAAGGCCCAGCCGCAATGGCTGGTTCGAACGCCATGGCGTAAACAGCAACGCCAGCAACAGGGCATTGATCAGCAAATGCCAGCGCCATACCTGACCGAAAAACGTATGGCCCAGTACCAGCTCGACAGTGTCCGGGTCGAACGCCGCAGCCGCCGAACCGGCCATGCTCGCGGTGATCAGCAACGCCCAGGCAACGCCGCTGGCCAGCGCAATCGCCGCCAACCAGCGAGCCAGCCGCGCCAGATGCCGATCCAGCGCCGGCGCCTCATCCTTGAGCAGCAGCGGCCGGAACAGCCAGGCCCCGAACAGCATCAACACCACGATGAAATGCAGGAACCGGCACAGCACCAGCGCGTCACTCATGAATTACTGGCCAACCTTGAACTGATAGGCGCCTTCGCTCTTGTGCGTATCGACCGACACTGCGTGCCATTCGATCTTGTATTCGCCGGCGGTCAACGGTGCTTCAGGGGTGACGATCAGGGTTTTCTTGTCGCCTTCGGTGGTCAGCGGCTTGATCTTCACCGGCGCGCCGTCGTGGGTCACGGTGACTTTGGTGAAGCTGGCTTCGACGCCTTCGGAAAACACCAGGCGAAGATCCGCAGGGGCGGCGACGGTGCTGTCGGCGGCCGGGGTTTCGCTTTTCAGATGCGCATGGGCGAACGCCTGGGAGGTGACGACCAGCGAAGCCAGCAGGGCGGCGGCGGTGAACAGTTTTTTCATCGACATGGGCAGTGTCCTTTCAGTGAAATGGCGGGCTGAGTATAGAGCGAGGATCACAGGCTTTTCAGGCGCATGTGCACAACCGGAAAGGGTCGGCCTTCGCCATCGAGTTCCGAGCGGCCGATGTCCTCGAAGCCGTAGTGCAGATAGAAGCCGTGGGCCTGGGGATTCTGTTCGTTGACATCCACCTTAAGCAACGGCCGGCGGACATGGTCGAGCAAGCGTCGGCCGATGCCCTGGCCCCGCTGAGCCGGGTCGATGAACAGCATCTGTACGGTGTCGTCGTCGGTGGCAATAAAGCCTGCCGGAGAGTTGTCGGGGTTCTCGAAGACCCAGACATCCAGCGCGGGCAGGTAGGCGTCACGCACCAGCGGGAACAGTCGGTGAATGTCGTCTTCCGGAAGAAAGTCGTGGGTGGCGCGGACGGAACGTTCCCACAGGTCGGCAAGTTGCTGATCGTCCGCGGCAATACGTTTGCGAATGGTCATGGACAAGATCCTTCAGTGTCTGACAGGGAGAAGGGGGGCGATCCTAAACCAGAAAAAAGCCCAAGTGTGTGAAGAATCGTTCTCGCCTGTCGCCCCTTGCCCAGAGCGGATGCTAGTCTTCAACAACGTTGTCTTCAGGGAGCCCTCATGGGCAATCACAAGATCGAAATTCGCCGCACCAACGTCGACAAGATCCTGCTGGCGGCGGAAAAAGTCTTCGCCGAAAAAGGCTTCGGCGGCACCGCCATGGCCGACATCGCCACCGAAGTGCAGCTGCCGCGTTCCAATCTGCATTACTACTTCTCAACCAAGAGCGAGCTGTACAGCGCCGTGCTGTTCGACCTGCTGGAAGTGTGGAAGCAGGACGCGCTGTGCTTCGAGATGTTCGACGATCCGCGGGTGGTGCTCAGCAGCTACATCCGCGCCAAGATGAACCACTCGCGCAGCCGGCCCTACGGCTCGAAAGTCTGGGCCAACGAAATCATCCACGGCGCGCCGACCCTCGGCGAGGCGCTGGATGTCAGCCTGTATGACTGGGCGAAGATGAAGGAAGCGAAGATCCGTCAGTGGGTGGAGGACAAGCGGATTCTGCCGGTGGAGCCTTCGAGCCTGCTGTACATGATCTGGGCGTCGACGCAGCACTATGCCGACTTCGATCATCAGGTGAATATTCTGAATGAGCACCAGCCGTTGTCGGACATGCAGTTCGAGCGGGCGGTGCAGACGGTGACGAGTGTGATTTTGCGGGGGATTGGATTAGAACCCTGAGAATTGTTTTGATGGGACGATCCATGCCCTCACCCCAGCCCTCTCCCGGAGGGAGAGGGAGCTGACCGAGGTGTCATTCGCTATACATCGACCTGAATCACCGAGTCGATTATGGAATCACAGCGGCGTCCTAGCTGTTTCCAATATGGATTCACAGCCAAACTTTCACGTCGGTGTAATTCGTCAATATCCCCCAATCAGTCCCCTCTCCCTCGGGGAGAGGGCTAGGGTGAGGGGACTTTCGGATCAACGCGCCAATCTAGACCGCAACGTGATACGGATTCCTCGGATCATGATTCCAGTCCAGAAACGGCTTGCCCGTTTCCATCGGCACCATCTCGATACAGTCCGCCACCGGACAGGTGATCTGGCACAAATTGCACCCCACACACTCGTCATCGATCACTTCATATTTATGCGTGCCATCGGCCTGTTTCAGACTGCTGATCGCCTGGTGTGACGTGTCCTCGCAGGCAATGTGGCAACGCCCGCAACCGATGCACGCTTCCTGGTCGATCTTCGCGATGACCTGATAATTGATGTCCAGGTACTTCCAGTCCGTGGTGTTGCCCACCGCCCGCCCGGAAAATTCGGCAATGTTGGCGTAACCCTGACTGTCCATCCACCGCGACAAGCCGTCCTTCATCTCCTCGACAATCCGGAAGCCATGCAGCATCGCCGCCGTGCACACCTGCACCGCGCCGCTGCCCAGCGCCATGAACTCCGCCGCATCGCGCCAGCTGCCGATGCCGCCAATGCCGCAGATCGGCAGGCCCTGAGTCTGCGGGTCGCGGGCGATCTCCGCGACCATGTTCAGTGCAATCGGTTTGACCGCCGAGCCGCAATAACCACCGTGAGTGCTTTTGCTGCCGACGGTGGGCAGGGCGACCATGTGTTCGAGGTCGACGCTGGTGATCGAGTTGATGGTGTTGATCAGCGACACCGCATCGGCGCCGCCCCGGTGTGCGGCGCGGGCGGCGACGCGGATGTCGGTGATGTTCGGCGTCAGCTTGACGATCACCGGCAGCGAGCAATAGGTCTTGCACCAGCGCGTGACTTGCTCGACATATTCCGGCACCTGACCGACCGCCGCGCCCATACCGCGTTCGGGCATGCCGTGGGGGCAACCGAAATTCAGCTCGATGCCATCGGCGCCGGTGGCTTCCACCAGCGGCAGGATGTGTTTCCACGACTCCTCGACGCACGGCACCATCAGCGACACGATCAGCGCGCGGTCCGGCCAGTCCTTTTTCACCTGGGTGATTTCCCGCAGGTTGATCTCCAGCGAGCGGTCGGTGATCAGTTCGATGTTGTTGATGCCCAGCACTTCGCGGTTGGCGCCGTAATGCGCCGAGTAGCGCGAGGACACGTTGACCGCCGCCGGGTCTTCACCCAGGGTTTTCCAGACCACGCCGCCCCAGCCGGCCTCGAAGGCGCGCACCACGTTGTAGGCCTTGTCGGTCGGTGGCGCGGAGGCCAGCCAGAACGGGTTGGGGGCTTTGATTCCGGCAAAGACAATCGAAAGATCGGCCATTTACGCAGCCTCCACGTTGAGCATCAGTTGAGCGTTGATCGCCTCGGCGGCGCGCTTGCCGTGTTGCACCGCTTGCACGGTCAGGTCCTGATCGAGGCTGGTGCAGTCGCCGCCGGCATACACACCGGGGATGCTGGTGCGCAGGTTGTCATCGACCTGAATCCGTTCGCCCTGACGTTTCAATTCGCGGGCCAGCGGGTCGGCGAGGGCGCTGCCGTCGAAGGCCTGGCCGATGGCTTTGAAGATTGCATCGGCCGCCAGCTCGAAGGTCTCGCCTGTGGTTTGCAGGCGACCTTCCACCAGATGAGTGCGGGCGAAGCGCATGCCGCGCACCTTGCCTTGAGCGTCGAGCAGCACTTCGTCCGGTTGTGCCCAGGTCAGCAGCCGCACTTGATTTGCCTTGGCGATGTCCTGTTCGTGGCTGGTGGCGCCCATGTCCGCCGCGCCACGGCGATACACCAGATTGACGTCGCGGGCGCCGAGGCGGGCCATTTGCACGGCCATGTCGATGGCGGTGTTGCCGGCGCCGAGGACGATGCAATGTTCGGCGAGCGGCAGTTGCGACAGGTCATCGGCCTGGCGCAGTTCGCGGATGTAGTCGGTGGCGGCGAGCAGGCCGGGGGCGTCTTCGTGGGCCAGGCCGAGTTGTTTGCTGGCGTTGAGACCGAGGCCGAGGAACACCGCGTCGAACTGCTGATGCAGTTCGCTCAAGGTCAGGTTGTCGCCGAGTTTCTGCCCGTGGCGGATTTCGATGCCGCCGATCTGCAGGAGGAAATCCAGTTCCTTCTGTGCGTAGTCGTCGACCAGTTTGTATTTGGCGATTCCGTATTCGTTGAGCCCGCCAGCCTTCTCCCGCGCTTCGAAAATCACCACGTCATGTCCGTGCATGGCGCTGCGGTGGGCGCAGGACAAACCTGCGGGGCCGGCACCGACCACAGCAATGCGTTTGCCAGTGGCGGCGGCGCGCTGGAACGGGTGCTCGGTGAAATGCGCATTGTCCACGGCGTAGCGTTGCAGCAGGCCGATCAGCACTGGTGCGCATTCGTGGGCGTTGTTGCGCACGCAGGCTTGCTGGCAGAGGATTTCGGTCGGACAGACCCGGGCGCAACTGCCGCCGAGGATGTTTGCCGAGAGGATTTTCTGCGCTGCACCGGGCACATTGTCCTGATGGATATTGCGGATGAACGACGGAATGTCGATCTCGCTCGGGCATGCATTCACGCAGGGCGCGTCGTAGCAGTACAGGCAGCGCGAGGCTTCCAGGTGCGCCTGGCGGTCGTTGAGCGGTGGTGCCAGATCGGTGAAATGGCCGGCGAGGGCGGCCGCACTTTCGTGCGGGTGCGGAAGATGGTTCAGGGTCTCGATCACGGTTTTTTGCCTCACGGTTATTTGAGGTTTTCTGCCTCTGTCGGGCAGTGGTTTTTTGTGTTGTCTGAACTGGCCTCATCGCCAGCAGGCTGGCTCCCACATTTGGAATGCGTACACTTGTGGGAGCTAGCCTGCTAGCGATGGCCGAAGGCCTGGATTTCAGCGTTTAACCGCAACCGGCCTGTGCAACTCAGCCCGCTTGCTCAACAAGTCAAACACCGCCGGATACGCCGGCCGTTCGATATACCGGCCCGCCCCGCGCTCGGCGCGCAGGTCGCCGTCGGCCCAGACCACTTTCCCCTGGCTGACGGTATGGCTCGGCACACCGCGCACGGTCTTGCCTTCGAAGATGTTGAAGTCCACCTGCTGATGGTGGGTCTTGGCGGAGATGGTGCGGGTACCTTGCGGGTCCCACAGCACCAGGTCGGCATCGGCGCCGACGCGGATCGCGCCTTTGCGCGGGTAGAGGTTGAAGATCTTGGCGGTGTGGGTGGAGGTGAGGGCGACGAAGTCCTGCATCGACAAACGCCCGGTGTTCACCCCTTCATCCCACAACACCGCCATGCGGTCTTCGATGCCGGCGGTGCCGTTGGGAATCTTGCTGAAATCATCGCGCCCGGCGGCTTTCTGCTCGGCGCAGAAGCAGCAATGGTCGGTGGCTGTGGTGTGCAGATTGCCGCTCTGCAAGCCATGCCACAGGGCTTCCTGATGCCCGCGCGGACGGAACGGCGGGCTCATCACGTAGCCGGCGGCGGTCTGCCAGTCCGGGTGCTGGTAGACGCTGTCGTCCAGCAGCAGATGCCCGGCCAGCACTTCGCCGTAGACCGGTTGGCCCTTGCTGCGGGCGTAGGTGATTTCGTCGAGGGCCTCCTTGGTCGAGACGTGTACCAGGTACAGCGGCGTGCCGATGGTTTCAGCGATGCGGATCGCCCGGCTCGCGGCTTCACCTTCGACCTGCGAGGGCCGCGACAGCGGGTGCGCTTCCGGCCCGGTGATGCCCTGGGCCATCAACTTGCGCTGCAGGTGATAGACCAGCTCGCCGTTTTCCGCGTGCACGGTCGGCACGGCGCCGAGTTCCAGGCAGCGCTCGAAACTCGCGACCAGCGTGTCGTCGGCGGCCATGATCGCGTTCTTGTAGGCCATGAAATGCTTGAAGCTGTTGATCCCGTGCTGGCTGACCAGTTCGGCCATTTCCTCGCGGACCTGCTCGCTCCACCAGGTGATCGCGACGTGGAAGCCATAGTCTGACGCCGATTTTTCCGCCCAGCCGCGCCACTGGTGAAAGGCTTCGAGCAGCGACTGCTGCGGATTGGGAATCACGAAATCGATGATCGACGTGGTGCCGCCGGCCAGGCCTGCGGCGGTGCCGCTGTAGAAGTCTTCGCTGGCCACGGTGCCCATGAACGGGAGTTGCATGTGGGTGTGCGGATCGATGCCGCCGGGCATCAGGTACTGGCCGCTGCCGTCGAGCACTTCGGCGCCGGCGGGAACATCCAGGTTTTCACCAATGGCTTTGATCACGCCGTCAGCGCAATAGACATCGGCGCGGTAACTTTCATCATGGGTAACAACGGTGGCGCCACGGATCAACAGAGACATTCCGAGTTCCTCGCAGGCATGACCGACTTGTGCCGGTTCTAGTGTTTTATTGTTTGCAGCGCAAAATGCGTAATCTTGTCAGCGCTGTCAGGAATAGACGCTAGTCGCAGTTCTGCAATTGATCAAGATTATTTTTTATAAGCTTATTTCTGTTTTAAATGACTGATAAATAACGATAAAAATCATAAATCACCAAAATGGTGAGGCACTTCACTATTTTGACGCACTTGACAGGTTGGAAATATGAGCAAGATTTCCTATGTGAAATCAGCTGCTTGAAGTTGAGCTGCGGCTGAGCGCCCATGATGAAAAAAAGTGCAGTGCACCAGATTGAGTCCTGACAGTTCGGACAACTTGCCTGGCATTTAGCCTGAGTGTTCAGTCAAGTGTTCGCGGCCTCACACGGTGAATAATTAAAACTGATAAACATCAGTTGGTTACAAGAAATGAAAAGCACGGCCCGATGCGAAAGCGGGGCACCCGGCACGTTTATTGATGCCGCCGCTGACACCATGGCCGGTGCATGAAGGTTGTCAGTTCCTCCGGCCATCGTCCGGCTCGCACCTGCGTGTGTAGCCGCCTGATGAGCAAAAAATAATCAGAAGAACAGTGGAGCGGCCATGCAACAGAACAGATCGCAAGTGACCGAGCGCGACGGCTTGTTCGAACTCGAAGCCGGCAGCGACGTCCTCGACAGTCCCCGTTACAACCACGACATGGCACCGACCAAGGTGCGCGAACGAACCTGGAACAAATGGCACATCACCGCCCTGTGGGTCGGCATGTCGATTTGCGTGCCGACCTACACTCTGGGCGGCGTGCTCACCGCGTATTTCGGTTTGACCGTCGGCGAGGCGCTGTTGGCGATTCTGTTTGCCAACATCATCGTGCTCATCCCGCTGACGCTGAATGCGTTTCCCGGCACCAAATACGGCATTCCGTTTCCGGTGCTGCTGCGGTCGTCGTTCGGGATTCTCGGCTCCAACGTGCCGTGCCTGATCCGCGCACTGGTGGCCTGCGGCTGGTTCGGCATCCAAACCATGTTCGGCGGGCTGGCGATCCACCTGTTTCTCGGTTCGATCTTCGAGGGCTGGAAATCCCTCGGCGGCACGGGGGAAGTGATCGGTTTCATGATCTTCTGGACACTGAACCTGTGGGTGGTGATCCGTGGCGCCGAGTCGATCAAATGGCTGGAAACCCTGTCGGCACCGCTGCTGGTGGCGGTCGGCATCGGGCTGCTGGTATGGGCCATGCCCAATGTGTCGATGACTGAACTGCTGGCGATTCCGCCGAAGCGTCCTGAAGGTGCGAGCGTGGTCAGTTACTTCGCTGCCGGGCTGACGGCGATGGTCGGCTTCTGGGCCACCCTGTCGCTGAACATTCCCGACTTCAGCCGCTATGCCCGCAGCCAGAAGGATCAGATCCTCGGGCAGATTTTCGGCCTGCCGCTGACCATGTTCCTGTTCGCCGCACTGGGCGTGGTGATGACCGCCGCGTCGGTGAAACTGGTGGGTGTCAGCGTTTCCGATCCGGTGACTTTGATCGGCCATATCCAGAGCCCGGTGTGGGTCGCGGTGGCCATGGCGCTGATCATCATTGCCACGCTGTCGACCAACACCGCCGCCAACATCGTCTCGCCGACCAACGACTTCCAGAACATCGCGCCCAAGGTCATCAACCGCACCAAGGCAGTGATTCTCACCGGGTTCGTCGGCCTCGCGCTGATGGGGCATGAATTGCTGAAAAAGCTCGGCTGGATCGTCTCCGACCTCAGCCTGGAAACCGTGTATTCGAACTGGCTGCTGGGCTATTCCAGCCTGCTCGGGCCGATTGCCGGGATCATGGTGGTGGACTATTTCCTGATCAAGAAACAGCAACTGGACCTGGCCGGCCTGTACCGCGATGACGTCTACCCGGCGTGGAACTGGTCCGGGTTCATCGCCTTCGGCGTGCCGGTGGTGCTGACCCTGCTGTCGCTGGGCAGCAGCGCGTTCAGCTGGTTCTACAGCTACGGCTGGTTCACCGGCTCGGCGTTGGGCGGGTTGATCTATTACGGGTTGTGCGCGATGCGGGCACAGCCTTCTGTCGTGAAATCACCGGTGTAGAGGAGGGCCTCATCGCGAGCAAGCTCGCTCCCACAGGTTTTCCGGTGGACACAGCATTTGTGTACGACTGCATTCCCTGTGGGAGCTGGCTTGCCAGCGATGGTGGCCAGACAGTCACCGCAGCAATATCCATAAGAAAACTGCCTGAGGAGATCCCCATGAACGCAGCCGTAGACGTTCTGCAATCGACCCATCAGCACATCAACCGCGACCGCTTGTGGGCGTCGCTCATGGAACTGGCCAAACTCGGCGCCACGGTCAAGGGCGGGGTCTGTCGCCTGGCCCTGACCGACCTCGACCGCCAGGCCCGCGATATTTTCGTGCAGTGGTGCAAGGACGCCGGTTGCAGCGTCACGGTCGATGAAGTCGGCAACATCTTCGCCCGCCGCCCCGGGCGCAACCCGAACCTGCCGCCGGTGATGACCGGCAGCCACATCGACACCCAGCCCACCGGCGGCAAGTTCGACGGTTGCTTCGGCGTGCTGGCCGGGGTCGAAGTGCTGCGCACCCTCAACGACCTGGGGGTGGAAACCGAGGCGCCGCTGGAAGTGGTGGTCTGGACCAACGAAGAAGGCTCGCGCTTCGCCCCGTGCATGATGGGCTCTGGCGTGTTCGCGGAAAAATTCACCCTCGAAGAAACCCTGGCCAAGGTCGATGCCGACGGCGTAACGGTCGGCGAAGCGCTGAACGCCATCGGCTACGCCGGGCCGCGCAAGGTCAGCGGGCACAAGGTTGGCGCCTATTTCGAAGCACACATCGAACAGGGACCGATCCTGGAGGACGAACAGAAAACCATCGGCGTGGTACTTGGCGCTCTGGGACAGAAGTGGTTCGACCTGAAACTGCGCGGCGTCGAAGCCCACGCCGGCCCGACCCCGATGCACCTGCGCAAGGATGCATTGGTGGGCGCCTCGGTGATCGTCGGCGCAGTCAACCGAGCCGCCCTGGGCCATCAACCCCACGCTTGCGGTACCGTCGGTTGCCTGCAAGCCTATCCGGGCTCGCGCAACGTCATTCCCGGTGAGGTGCGCATGACTCTCGACTTCCGGCATCTGGAACCTGCACGTCTTGACTCGATGATCGCAGAGGTCAAGCAAGTCATCGAAACCACCTGCGAAGAACACGGCCTGACCTACGAGCTGACCCCGACCGCTGACTTCCCGCCGCTGTACTTCGAAAAAGGCTGCGTCGAAGCCGTGCGTGGCGCTGCCAAAGGTCTCGGCCTGTCGCACATGGACATCGTCAGCGGCGCCGGTCACGACGCGATTTTCCTCGCCGAACTCGGCCCGGCCGGGATGATCTTCGTGCCGTGCGAGGGCGGTATCAGCCACAACGAAATCGAAAACGCCGCGCCGGACGATCTGGCGGCGGGCTGTGCGGTGTTGTTGCGGGCGATGCTGGCGGCTTCGGCGGCAGTGGCAGGGGGACAACGCGCTGCCTGACGTTCATTAATCGTTCATGAAAATGTGCGACGTTGCCGCCCCGGAAAAGGAAGTCAGGGACGCGCAATGTCGCCCATCAAAGTCATCACCTCAGGCTCGGCGTATCTGGACATCGACGCCTGTGCCTGCTGCATCGCCTACGCAGAACTGCTCAACCTGCAAGGCATTCCCGCCCGCGCCGTCAGCAGCGCAAAACCCAATGCCAGCGTTTCGAAAACCGTGCTGGGCTGGGGCGCCGATCTGGACGATTACCGCCCGACATCCAACGACGAGTTCGTGCTGGTCGATGTCTCCGATTACCACCACTTCGACCCGATGGTCGCCCTCGACCGGGTGGTGGAAGTCATCGACCATCATCCGGGTTTCGAAAACCATTGGGCGCAAAAGCTCGGATCTGCCGCCGACATCCGCCCGATCGGCGCGGCGGCGACCCAGGTTTTCCAGCGCTGGAAAACCACAGGTTTGCTGCCGAGGATCAGCGAGCAAAGCGCCGCGCTGTTGGCCACGGCGATTCTGGACAACACGTTGAATTTCACCGGGCAGATGACCACGGCGGCGGATATCGAGGCTTACGCCGAACTCGCGCCACACGGGAAACTCACGGCGGACTGGCCCGAGCAGTACTTCCTCGAATGTCAGGCCAACATCGAATCAGACATGTCTGCTGCATTGGCCGCCGATCTCAAACGCATGAAGCCCGAGAGCCGGTTGCCCGAGGTTTTTGCGCAGATGACTGTGTGGGATGCCGACTCGTTGATCGAGAAGCATCGCAGCGAGATTTGCCGCTGGATGGGCGGGCAGGGCGATGACTGGTTGTTGAACGTCATCAGCATCAGCCAACGCAAAAGTTGTTTGCTGGCCGAACCCGAAGTCAGCCAGCAGAAGTTGAGTCGTTTACTGCCGATGGAATGGCAGGCTGGATTGGCGGTTCTAAAGCCCTCGATCTTGCGCAAAGAGCTATTGAAACTGGGGCTGAGCGTGAACCCGGACGGGTGAAGTGATTACCCGGGATTGTCGGTTTTACTCGTTGCACTCTTGCGCCGTTCAACGCCATTCGGGTTGCCAACGTCCAGCAATCGTCTTTCCACCATTACATTTTCAAGCGCCTGACGCTCGGCCGGCGCCATCTCGTGCTCGCGCCTTTTCAGCTCCAGCAGGATGGGGCTGGACCAGGTGCGATAGGTCTGTTCGATGAGGCGGTTGGATGTCATCAGTCTCTCCTTGATCAAGAGCCCGGTGTAGCTGGCAGGGGCTCAATCCGATGAGGTACTAACGTTAGTCGACAAAATCAAGACGCGCGAGTCACTCGATCTTGAAAGGTGCATCCTCAGTCTCATTTACGATTAATAACACTGTCTGGAATATATTATCGTTCTAAGGAGCAAAAAAATCTTGAGTGTTCGAGCGATGATGGTTTTTAACTGGGGTGGATAATGATTTCATTGATTTTGGCTTCTTAATAATTGATCTGGCTAAGGTGTTTCGGTGGTTGTGATGGTTTTTATGGCTTTCGATGGTTGGGAAACTAAATTTCTACTGTGTGGCTTCAGTTTGTCTTTTTGAAATCTGTTCCAGAAGTTGAGGTATGTCGTCGTACTCTTCATACCAAATGATGTTTACGCCAAGCTCTTTCAGGACCTCTTCGTTTAAGGAGTGATGTCTGTCAAGGAAGGTTTTTATTGTGCTGATAGGCGCGTTTATAATTTTTTTATCGTTGTGTTTACTAAAGTATTCAATGTTGATTCTTTGCATGAAGGCGTAGTGTTTGGGTTTTTCAATAGATCTTGCTGCAATCTCAAGAAGTCGTCTTAAGTTTGGATCGCTCATTGAGAGACCAATCATTACGCAAGTCGATTCTTTGAGTGAGTTCAGTTGGATGAGGTTAGACCAGTGATAGGGTTCGTTATAGATTTTGTGGTATCCCTCTTCCGAGAAAACAAGTGTGCTTCGATCTAAGTTTGAATAATTTGATCGGTCTTCTGGTAGAAAGCCATGAACATGATATATGGGTAGCTCGTCGGTGTTGGGGATCTCAATCTCTTCGAAAATGCTTCTAAATTGAATTTCACGGTTGCCAAGTTGGCGTTCCAGCAAATCGTCAAAATTGTAAGTTATTACAGATTTTACTTTTGCTCCCGTTCTACCAGGAGTGCACATGGAGGCAATTGATTTTATTAATTTTGATTCTATATTTTTGCGTTTATCACGCAGTTCGTACAGTTGCTTTGTAACGGTATTTACAAAAAGGGTTTGCTCACTGCTTCCGTTGGTCGACATGCCTTTTCGGATATATCTAGCAGACATTAGGGCCGATGGACCGTCAACTTCTCTTAAACGCTTAACTATGCTGGAGATCTCCGTGCTGTCAATTGTTTTATCTTTTCCAAGCTCTGAAGTAAGCAGTGCGACGAATAATGAATTTAGTAAAGTGTTCCAGTCCGGGAGCCCTGCGCTGCTTGAAACACCCGCTCCGAGCAATAAGGAGAATTGCCCAGACTTATACTCGCTCTTAATGCGCTCTACGATTTCAGCGCGCTCGTCTTTCCAGTTTTCTTGTTGTTTGGAGAATGCCGTCTCCAATCTTATTGTGAATATGTTTTCGATTAGTTTGTTGGCTTGTTCTGGGTATTTTTCAATTAGAGAGGATATTTTTTCAGGTCCCCATATGTGAAATGGGGAGCCGGGTTTTGAATGGGGCGTTATATGATTTTTGAGGATGTCTTGATTGGGTTTTTTGGTTGTGATTATTAATACTGAAGTATTTTCCATAATAGGAAAATTTTTCTGCATTTTTTCAATATCAAGTAATATTTTCTTGGGGTGAGATGATAGCGTTATTTGGATAAACGTTGGGCCGTCAAACTCGTCAAAGCCTTCAGGTGCGAAAGCATCAAATCCATAGTCAGGTGTGTTTATCTGCAGTTTTAAAGGCTTATCTTGGGCTTGTAGGTGTATTTTGAGAAGGCCTAAAAGCAGGGCTTCTATGAGGTAGTAGCCGCGAGTCCCTTGGTTGTCAATGTTCTCTAGTATTTTTTCAAATTCCATGTTGAAGCTCTAGGAGTTGTTGGTTAGGTTATGCAGGATGCTACGTTTTTTATCTATGGGATGTCCATGCCCAATGAGTGGGTGGCTTACTGTAGGTTTTGCAGGGGTGAATTCTGGAGCCGGGTGGGCAGATTTTATGTGGATGCTAAATATGGGTCATTGACTTATGAAGTCGTTAAGTATTGAGGTGGTCCTCGGTTTGTAGCTGTAGCGGTTATAAAACACGTTGAATTTTTTAGCTGTTCAGTAGAGGTTGCTCGCGAAAGTGGTGGGTCAATCAAATTATTATGATTGTCCGCCGGTTTTCGCGAGCAGGCTCATTCCTACAATGGTTACTCGTCGACCTTCATCATCGCCTGCACTCCCTCCCACGCCTCGGCCCGCATCCGCTCGATATCCAGCCCCGGAATTACCCCGTCATCGACCACGATCCGCCCGCCCACCAGGCTGTATTTCACGGCAATCGGCTCACCCGCGACGACCGGTGCGACGGCGCTGTCGTGGAAGCCGTAGAACCGTGGATGGTCGAGGCTGTAGATCACCAGATCCGCTGCCTGACCAATTTCCAGCGTGCCGACCGCACCGAGCCCGAGCACTTGCGCGCCGCCGGCCGTGCCCCAGTGGATCACGTCTTCGGCGGTGGTGGCCGAGGCGCCTTGTCCGGCGCGGTGGATCAGCCAGGCGGTGTTGGCTTCGCCGACCATGCTTCCGGATTCGTTGGAGGCTACGCCGTCGACACCGAGGGAGATCGGCACGCCGGCCTCGTACATTTGCGGAATCGGCGCAACGCCGCTGCCCAGCCGCGCGTTGCTCACCGGGCAGTGAGAGACGCCGGTGCCGGTCTGGGCGAGCATGCGGATTTCCCCCGGTTGCAGGTGCACGGCGTGGGCGAACCACACGTCCGGGCCGAGCCATTCGTGTTCGGCGACGAACTCCACCGGCAGGCAGTTGTACTTGTCGCGGCAGAAATTCACGTAGTTCTGGGTTTCCGACAGGTGCGTGTGCAGGCGCAACCCCATGCCTCGGGCGGTGTGCGCCAGTTCGCGCAGCAGCGTCGGCGGCAGCGAGAAGGTTGGCGTGGTTGGCGCCACGACTACACGGCGCAGTGCGTCCGGAGTGTCCTGGTGATAGCGCGATTTCAGCCGTTCGAGATCGCCGACCATTTGCTCCAGGGATTCCGGCTGAAGCGCGGTTTTCGAGAAGCCCGGATGTGCGCTGGCAGACTCCAGCGCACCGCCACGGCAGAGCACGAAACGCAGGCCGAATTCCTCGGCAAGGTCGAATAGCAAGTCGCCGGTCTCGGTGCTGCCGTGGGCGTGGTAGAGGTAGTGATGATCGGCGCAGGTGGTGACGCCGGACAGCAGCAGTTCGACCATCCCCAGCCGCGCGGCGATCCGTGCCAGTTGCGGTGTGAAGCGGTTCAGGCGCGGGTAGGGCACGCTGGCCAGCCAGCCTTGCAGATCCTGATTCAAGCCTTCGGGCACGGCTTTGAGCAGGTTCTGGAACAGGTGATGGTGGGTGTTGATCCAGCCCGGATAGACCACCGAATTGCGCGCGTCGATCACTCGCTCACCGGGTTGTGGCTCAAGGTTGGTGGCCATTTCCGCGATGCTGCCGTTGACCACGCGGATGTCTACGGCGCCGGCCCGGGCCCGGGGGCCGCGCAGGCCGGTCATCACCGCCACGGGATTTTTGATCAGGATGTTTTGAAGTCGAGTCATGGGCAGCTCCAGTCAGAGGATGTGCGAGGCGGATTTGCCGGGTGTGGTTTCTGGCACGCTGACGCCGTTGAGCGCCGCGTTGAGCAGCACCGACACCAGGCAGGCGATGACCACGCTGCTATGCAGGAACGGCTGTGACCACTCGGGCAATTGTTTGAACAGGGTCGGGGCGAGCACCGGCACCAGGGCGGCGGCGATGGTGAAACCGACGATCAGCACGTTGTAGCGGTTGCGCTCGTAGTCGACCTTGGCCAGGGTCTGGATCCCGGCCGCCGCGACCACGCCGAACATGGCGATGCCGGCACCGCCCAGTGCCGCGGTCGGCATCGAGGCGATGATCGCCCCGGCCTTCGGTACCAGCGCAATCGAACACATCAGCAGGCCGCTGATCGCCACCACCCAGCGGCTGCGCACGCCGGTCAGGATCACCAGCCCGACGTTTTCCATGAAGGCGATGAACGGGAACGCGGCGAACATCCCGGCGATGGTGCTGGCCAGGCCATTGGCGCGCAGACCGTTGATCACCTGCTTGTCGTCGACCGGTTTGTCGACGATGTCGCCGATGGCCACGAACAGCCCCATGGACTCGACCATCTGCACGATCATCACGACGACCATGGTGGCGATGGGGATCAGGCTGAAGGTCGGCAGGCCGAAATAGAACGGGTAGGGCACGGTCAACCACGGCGCGTCCTCGACGCTGTGAAAGTTGCCCATGCCCAGGCCGTAAGCCAGACCGGCGCCCACCAGCATTCCCACCAGCACCGCCATGTTGCGCAGCAACGGGCTGCCATAACGGTTGACCAGCAGAATCGTCAGCAACACCAGCACCGCCACGGCGAGAAACGCCGGGGCGCCGAAGTTGCTCGCGTTGCGCCCGCCGCCAACCCATTCATAGGCAATCGGGAACAGTTGCAGACCGATCACCGTGACGATGCAACCGGTCACCACCGGCGGAAAGAATCGTCGCAACCGGCCCACGAATGGCGCCATCAGCAGGGTGAAAATCCCCGCGCCGATCACCGCCCCGCAGACTCCGGCGAAGCCTACCTCCGGGTTGCTGCCGATGGCGATCACCGGCCCGACGCTGCTGAACGCCACGCCCTGCAGAATCGGCAGGCGCACGCCGAACTTCCAGAAACCGACGGTCTGCAACAGGGTGGCGATGCCGGAGCAGAACAACGTGGTGCTGATCAGTACCACCGTGTCGGCGTGGGACATCTTCAAGGCACTGGCGACAATCAACGGCACGGCGATGGCGCCGATGTACGAGACGGCCATGTGCTGCAGGCCGAGGGTGAGCATCTGTCGCACCGGCAGGACGCGGTCGACGGGGTGGACGGTGGAGGAGGAACTGGCTGACGACATGGGGAATCACCTCTAGCTGTTGTTATTCGGTACAGAGGGGTATTCGTTCTGTGTGCCCGGAACCGCCATCCACCGGCTCCGATGCCGGGTTTCAGCCGGCCAGGCAAGCGGCGAAGCCCTGGTTCAGCGCCGCCCGATCCAGGTCGCGGCCGATGAACACGATCTTGCTCGAGCGCGGCTCGCTGCCCCACAAGGTCGAGGCGCGGAACTCCACCAGGCTGTGCACGCCTTGCAGCACGTAGCGTTGGTCTTCGTTGGCCACCGCCAGCACGCCTTTCATGCGGTACAGGTTGTCGGCCTGAGCACTGCGCAACTCGCTGATCCAGCGGTGGAACGCCATCAGGTTGACGGCACCGTCCACGGCGATGCCCACCGAGGACACGCTCGGGTCGTGGTCGTGATCGGGCTCTTCAGCGTGATGGTCATGGTCGTGGTGATCGTGGTCGTGCTGATCCGCGCCGATTTCCATCAGCTTCTGCGTGCATTCGAAGGCGCCAATACCCAGGATTTTCGACAGGTCGATCTGCGCATGGGTCGAGGTCACCAGATCTGCCGTGGCGTTCAGGCCACGAATCTTGCCGCGCAGGGTTTCCACGTCTTCAGCGCTGACCAGATCGACCTTGTTGATGACGATACGGTCGGCGCAGACGATCTGGTCCACGGCCTGATTGTCGACGCCATCCAGTTGCAGGTCTTCCAGGTGCTGGGCGATGTGTTTGGCATCGACCATGGTCACGATGGCGTCGAGTTCGACTTCCTCGGCAATCGGGTCGTTGATGAAAAAGCTCTGGGCCACCGGGTACGGGTCGGCCAGGCCGCTGGTCTCGATCAGAATGTGGTCGAGCCGCACCGGACGCGCCACCAGTTCACGGACGATGCGCACCAGATCCTCGCGGACTTCGGCGGTGCAGCAGACGCAGCCGTTGACCATTTCGTAGATCTCTTCGGTCTCGGAGCTGAGCACCAGATCGCCGTCGATGCCGACCTCGCCGAACTCGTTTTCGATCACCGCGATCTTGCGGCCGTGGTTCTCCTTGAGGATGTAGTTGAGCAGGGTGGTTTTGCCGGCACCGAGGAACCCGGTGAGGATGGTGACCGGGATTTTGGTGTTCGGGGTCGGGGCGTTGAAGGGGGTGTTCATGTGAGGCTCCTTGATGATTACCGGTGCACGATGAATTGAGTGATGACGCTTTATTGTGGGAGCTAGCTTGCTAGCGATAGCGGTGTGTCATTTAGCGGTGATGGCAACTGATCCACCGCCATCGCGAGCAAGCTCGCTCCCACAGGGTTCTGTGTGTTCTCTCCATCGGCGGGCGACGCCGGCATCGAGGCCGAACAGGTCGAGGACGCGACCGAGGCTGTGGTCGACCATTTGCGCCAGGCTGTCGGGGCGGGCGTAGAAGGCCGGCACCGGCGGGGCGATGATCCCGCCCATCTCGGTGACGGCGGTCATGTTGCGCAGGTGGGCGAGGGTCAGCGGCGTTTCGCGGGCCATCAGCACCAGGGTGCGACGCTCCTTGAGGGTGATGTCGGCGGCGCGGCCGATCAGCCCCGATGACGTGCCGGTGGCGATCTCCGCCAGCGTCCTCATCGAACACGGCGCAACCACCATGCCCAGGCAACGGAACGAACCGCTGGCGATCCCGGCGGCCACGTCGTCGGCACGGTGATAATGGCTGGCGAGGGCGGTGACGTCCGCCAGTTTGTAGTCGGTTTCGTGGGCCATGGTCAGCAGCGCGGCGCGGCTGATGATCAGGTGGCTTTCGATGTTCAGCCCGGCCAGCAGCTGCAGCAGTCGCACGCCGTAGATGAACCCGGACGCGCCGCTGATGCCGACCACCATCCGCTGGCGGTTCACGATGGCAGGCCTTCAAGCAGTTGCCGGGCGCGTTCGAGCACGTCCTGATCAAGCTGCGCCTTGATCCCGTCGAACCCCGAGCCGCGCGTGGCATCGAGGCCCATGCGCGACGTGGTGCCATTGACCGAGGACGACGGGTCCAGCGGGCTGCCGGGCAAACCGTCGATGGTGAAAATGTCGAGGTGCGGCTGGAAATGCGTGGCCAGTGCCCACAGCACCTGGCTGTCGTCGGTGAGGTCGATATCGCTGTCCACCGCGATCACGGTTTTCAGGTACGGATCCCAGCCGAGCAGGGCCAGCATGATCTGCCGGGCCTCGCCGTCGCGGCTCTGGTCCAGCGCCACGTAGCAATGAAAATGCGTGCCGGAATTCGGGTAATGCACGGCGGTGACGGCGGGGAAACGCGCCTTGAGCTTCTCGCTCATTTCCGCTTCACGGGGCAGCCGCGCCAGGGTCAAATGTTCGGCGTAACGCCCGCCCATCACGTCCACCAGCCACGCGTCCTTGCGCCGCAACAGGGTGTCGACGCGCAGCACGTTGTTGGTCGAGCGATCCGAGGAATAACCGCTGAATTCGCCGAACGGGCCTTCTTCGGCATAGGCCGCCGGGTCGATGGCGCCTTCGAGCACGAACTCGGCGTAAGCCGGCACGCCGATGCCGTAGCGCGGGGTCTTCACCAGCTCCAGCGGCGCACCGAACAGCCCGCCGGCCACCGCGCGTTCGTCGCTGCCGTAAGGCAAGCGAGCCGCAGCGGCGAGCATGAACAGTGGGTGCGCGCCGACCACCATGGCCACGCGCAGTTCTTCGCCGCGTTCGCGGGCGGTCTGCAACATCCGCCACAGGTGCCCGCGTGAGTGCAAGCTGGTGGCCAGGGCCTGACGGGCGTGGCGCATCGAGCGGTGGTAGCTCATGTTGGCGATGCCGGTCTGTGGGTCCTCGGCGATGATGATCGCGTTGGTAATGTACGGGCCGCGATCACTGTCGAAATGCTTGAGCATCGGCAGCAGCGCCAGGTCCAGGGTTTCGCCTTCGAAGACTTCGTCGAGTATCGGGCCGGTTTCGACGTAGCGCGGCGCGATTGGCTGGTTGGCGCGGGTCTGGAAGGTTTCGTGCAATTGCGCGGCGCTGACGCCGAACAGCCGGGCGATACGCCGGCGGGAGGCGAACAGATTGGTCGCCACCGGCACGCCGAGGTTGCCGACGTTTTCGCAGATCAGCAGCGGATCGCGGCCTTGAGTGGCGAGGGCATCGACCAGGGCGGTGACGTCCTGATCGGCAGAAAGGGGTTGGGTGATGGTCAGCACATCGTCCGGGTACTGGCGGCGATAGGCGTCGATGAATACGTGAAAATCCTGAGAGTCGCCGAGCGTCGAACGGGTCATGGTTTCACCTCGTAAAAAGCAGGCACGCAGGGGTGAGGCTGGCGTTCGATCGACAAGCCGTTGGCCTGCCGGTCGAGCGAACGCCGGGTCATCTTCGCGCCTGTAAAGTCGCTGTGTACGGGTTTAGAGGTAGGTCGTGGTCAGACGAATGTCCGCCTCGGCCAGATCCTTGGGCGGCGGGGTCGGTTCGATCCCGCACAACCGGGCGATGTTGTTGCCCAGGTAATCCTCAAGGTGATCTTCGTCGATCCCCAGGCCCTGCGGCGCCGGCGAGCACAGCACTTCCAGCTCGCGCAACCACATGCCCGGTTCATTCGGCGGCGAGTCGGTGCCGAACACGATCTTGTTGCGCGGCAGCTCTTTGGCGAACTCGACGATCCGCGACTGGAAGCACCAGCCGGATTCGCAGTACACGTTCGGCGTGTCCATCGCCATCCAGAACGCCTCGAACGAGTAGTTGCCACCGGTCTGGATGCCGAAGTGGCCGATGATGAAATTGACCATCGGGAACTCGCGGATGATCGGGTAGAACATCGTCGGAATGGTGTACGGGCCGTCGCCGGTGTGGATCAGCACCACGATGTTGTACTTGGCGCAGACTTTCATCGCCGGACGCAGCCAGTCGAGTGCGCGATCCGGGCGATAGCCGTGCATGTTGGCGTGCAGCTTGAGCATCTTGAAGCCGTATTCCTTGATGTGGAATTCCAGCTCTGCCGCACCGTTTTCCGGTCCCCAGCGCGGGTTGAAGTTGAAGTTGCCGATGAAGCGGTCCGGGTACTTCACGCACAGTTCGGCGACGTAGGACATGTAGTCGCGCACGCCCTCGCGGCCACGGCGGTTGCCGTCGCGATATCCGGTGTTGCCAGGTGGCGGCTGGATGAAACCCATGTCGATCCGGCGCGGCTTGCCGTTGATCATGTACGGGCCGTCCATCAACTTGAGCATGCGCTCGCCGGTGAACGGTTCGCCGGTGTGGCGCCAGGCCTCGTCGACCAGGTTGGTGGGGTGCAGATGGGTGTCGATGATCATCGGTTCAGCTCCTGGCCAGTTGAGTGGTGACGGGGCGCTTGAGTTGCGCCTCTGCTTCGGAAACGGAACGCGGCGGCGGAGACGGCTGAAGGCCGATCATCCGTGCGGTGTTGTTGCCCAGGTAGTCTTCGAGGGTGTCCTCGTCGAGGTTCAGGCCCTGCGGTGGCTCGTGGCACAGCACTTCGAGCAGGCGCAGCCACATGCCCGGTTCGTTCGGCGGGGTGTCGGTGCCGAACAGGATCTTGTGGGTCGGCAGGACCTTGGCGAACTCGACGATCCGCGATTGCAGGCACCAGCCGGATTCGCAATAGACGTTGGGCAACTCCATCGCCCACTGCATCGGTTCGAACACGTAGACGCCGCCGGTCTGCACACCGAAGTGGGCCATGATGAAATCGACGTTGGGGAATTCCTTGATCATCGGCACCCATTCCGACGGGATGCTGTAGGGCCCGTCGCCGGTGTGCAGCTTGACCGGAATGCCCAGCTCGGCGCATTTCTCGAAGGCCGGGCGCACCCAGTCCAGCGCACGGTCGGGACGGTAGGCGTGCATGTTGGCCTGCATCTGCACCATCTTGAAGCCGTGTTCCTTGACGTAGCGCTCGATCGCCTCGACGCCGTTTTCCACGCCGCAGCGCGGGTTGTAGACGAAGCAGCCGATGAAACGGTCCGGGTAGGTCTGGACCATTTTCAGGGTGTAGGCCATGTAGGCGTCGATGGATTCGCGGCCCGACAGTTCGCCGTCGGTCCAGGTGTAAATGGTGTTGCCCTGCGGCGGCTGGATGAAGGCTTTGTCGATGCGGCGAGGCTTGCCGTTGACCATGTACGGGCCATCCATCATCTCCAGCAGACGCTCGCCGGTGAACGGGTCACCGTCATGCCTCCAGGCGAGGTCCACCAGATCGGTGGGATAGCAACTGATATCGATGATCATTGAAGTCGATCTCCTGATAGCGGGGAAGGGAGCCTTGCGGCTCACAGCATCCACGTCCCGGGCAATCGGCCGTTTCTATGCGCAGCACTCGCGCATTCCCTCGCCTGTTCGCATCCGGCCCGGGTGGGTGGTTGCTTGAGGCGAGTATTGGAAGGCGGGGGAGGGTTCGTACAATATTAATTGGGTGGGGTGGTGATACTTCTGGGATATGGGGGGAAGATCAAAAGCCTGCCCTCACCCTAGCCCTCTCCCGGAGGGAGAGGGGGCCGACCGAGGTGTCTATGGGTTTACATCGACCTGAAAAATCCAGTCGATTATGGATTCAGTAAAGCAGGTTCAGGTCGGCGGATTATGTGAGCATCCCCCGATCGGTCCCCTCTCCCTCCGGGAGAGGGCTAGGGTGAGGGCAGCATTCTCAAGCGTACTCAGAGCCAACTGTTTGATGATCTCAACCACCGGCCCTACCCGCTCAGCCTGCCCATGCGGCCACACCGCATACAGGTTGTAATGCGCCGCAATCCGCGCCTCGTTCAGCGCCACCAGCCGCCCGCTGCGCAACGCATCGGCAGCCAATAATCCCCGCACCAGCCCGGCGCCAACGCCAGCCTCCGCCGCCGCAATCAGATTCGCCGCATTATCGAAAACCACCCGCGCAGGCGGTTCTGTCGGTGTCATCCCGGCCGCATCCAGCCACGGAATCCACGACCTGCGCGTATACCCCAGCAGCGGCAATTCAAGAATCTGCGCCGGGCTCAACGGCAGCTGCAAACCATGCCGCTCCAGCAACGCCGGAGACGCCACCGCCATCACCCGATCCCCGCAGATCTGCGTCATCTCGCAATCGTCCCAGTCGCCGTAGCCATAGCGCAGTGACAGGTCCACCTGTTCGAACGTGCTGCGATCGCTGCGTGGCATCGACAGGATCGTCACTTCGTAATCCGGCAAACCGTCGAGCAATTGCGGCAGGCGCGGATTGAGCCAGCTCTGGGCCAGTTCGCTGTCAACGTCCAGGGTCAGACGCTGGGCCACGCTGCGGTTTTTCACCGAGGACAACGCCCGGTCAATCTGCGCCAGACCGTCCGACAGCACGCTGGCAAACAACTGCCCGGCATCGGTCAGGTTGCTGCCGCCGCCTTCGCGCACGAACAGCGGCTGGCCGATGAAGTCTTCAAGGGCGCGGATCTGCTGGCTGATCGCGCTGTGGGTCAGGTCGAGCTTGCGCGCGGCGCTGGAAAAACTGCCGCTGCGCGCCGCGTGGATGAACGCGCTCATGGACTGCACCGACGGGTATCGCTTGTACATGTTGTTAGTCCTGCTTACACCGGTTGGCAGAAATCGTCGCTGGCCGCGTGTTGCCCGGGTTTCCAATAATCGGTGACCAGGCCCGCACAAAGACGGGCCGCTCTTTTGGAGCCTGACAATGATTGCATTCACGGTTAACGGCGAACGACGCGAGCTGAATGAAGCGTCCCCCTCCATGCCCTTGTTATGGGTATTGCGTGATCAGTTGAAACTCACCGGCACCAAGTTCGGCTGTGGCATGGGCCTGTGCGGTGCCTGCACCGTGCACCTGAACGGCGTCGCGGTGCGTTCCTGCCAGTTGCCGCTGGCCGCCGTCGCGGGCCACAGCATCACCACCATCGAGGGCCTGTCGCCCAGCGAAAGCCATCCGCTGCAACTGGCCTGGGTCGCCGAAGATGTGCCGCAATGCGGCTACTGTCAATCCGGGCAGATCATGTCCGCTGCCGCGCTGCTCAACACCGGGGCACCGGTCAACGACGACTCGATCCGCAACGCCATGTCCGGGAATATCTGCCGCTGCGGCACTTACGGGCGCATCAACAAGGCGATCAAACGTGCGGCGAACGCGCCGAAGGAGGCGTGATGAGCCTCGTCGAAAATGCCGGTGTTGAACTGTCGCGTCGGGTGTTTCTAAAGCAGACGGTGACGGTGGCGTCCGGCCTGGCGATTGCGCTGTACCTGCCAACCGGTGCAGCGGCTGAGCCCAAAACCTCGGCCACCGAATTCGAACCCAACGCCTGGGTGCGCGTGCTGCCCGACGGCACGGTGAAACTGGTGGTGCACAAGCACGATTCCGGCACCGGAACCCAGACCGCACTGGCCGCGTGCGTGGCCGAGGAGCTGGATGTGAACCCGATGACTGTGCAGGTCATCACCCCGGAAGATCCGTTCTTCGAAATCTATATTCATCCGGTCTGGAAAGTCTTCTCCACCGGCGGCAGCACCAGTGTGTCGCTGGAATACGATCGCCTGCGCATGGCCGGCGCCACGGCGCGGGCGCTGCTGATCGGTGCGGCGGCGCAGCAGTGGAAAGTCAGCCCTGACAGCTGTTCCACCGAAGAAGGCCGGGTCGTGCATGCCTCGAGCAAGCGCAGCCTCGGCTATGGCGAACTGGCCGGCGCGGCGGCGCAATTGCCGGCACCGGCCAACGTCACGCTGAAAGATCCGTCGCAGTTCAAATACATCGGCAAGTTGCGCCACAAACGCGATGCGGCGGCCAAGGTGTGCGGGCGTTTCAAATACAGCATCGACGTGCAGTTGCCGGGGATGTTGGTGGCGGTGATTCAACGTGCGCCGGTGGTGGGCGCCAAGGTTGTCGCGGTGAATTCGGCTGCCGCGTTGCAGGTGCCGGGTGTGCGCAAGGTGATCGCGGTTCCGGGGCGGCCGGACGTGCTCGGCGGTAACCTCGAAGGCGTCGCGGTGCTCGCCGAAACCTTCTGGGCCGCGCAGCAGGGACGCAAGTTGCTGGAGATCAAATGGAGCGACTCGCCGCTGGCCAACTTCGACAGTGCCGAGCTGCCCAAGGCACAGATCGCAGCGATCAGCGATCCGGCAACGCAAACCGTCAAAGCCATGGCCCAGGGCGATGTCGCCGGACAATGGCCGGGCGCGGCGAAGCTGCTCGAAGCCGATTACACCATGCCCTACAAGGTGCAAAACCCGCTGGAACCGATCTGCATCACCGCCCAGGTCAAGGACAAGGCAATCACCTATTGGGGCGGCGTGCAGGTGCCGTCGTCGGCGCTGGAAGCGGCGCAGACCGTGTGCGGCATCGCCAAGGACAGAGTCACGATCCATGAGCTGGTGTCCGGCGGCAGCTTCGGTGCGCGGGAAGCCAAATACTGGCTGTTCGAAGTCGCGTATCTGGCGCAGCAGAGCGGTGTGCCGGTGAAACTGCTCAACAGCCGCGAAGACGAAATGCACGCGCTGTTCAATCACCCGGCGACTCTTCATCGAGTAAAAGGCGCGCTGGATGCCCAGGGCAAACTCACCGCGCTGCAACTGCATGCAGTGTCGCCGGCCTCCCCGGAGCAGTGGGAGCCGGGCTATTTCGAGCGTCCGGATCACATGGATTACAGCACCACTGAAGCGATCACCGCGTGGGACTTCGCCTATCGTCCGCCGCACCTGGAGCTGAACTGGGTCAAGCACGAAAGCCACGTGCCCAGCGGCTGGTATCGCTCGGTGAGCTTTATTCCCAACGTGTTCGCCGTGGAAAGCTTCATGGATGAACTGGCCCATGCGGCCGCTGAAGACCCGCTGGCGTTCCGCCTGGCCAACATGCGGGAGCGGCCACGGCATGTCGCGGTGCTGAAACAGGCAGCCGAACGCGCTGGTTGGGGCCAGAAACTGCCGCCGGACACAGCGCTGGGGATCGCCACCAATCAGGGCTACACCAGTTTCATCGCCGTGGTGGCGCGGGTTGCGAAAGTCGACGGCAAGGCCCGGGTCGAGAAGCTGACTTGCGTGGTCGATTGCGGTCTGGCGGTGTCGCCCGGCGGGGTCGAAGAGCAGATTTACGGCGGGCTGCTGTGGGGCCTCGGCCATGCGCTGTTCGACCGTCTCGACATTCAGCAGGGCAGGGTGGTGCAGAGCAATTTCCACGACTATCGCGTCACGCGCATGTCCGACATGCCGCCGGTGGACATCCTCGTGCTCGATGGCCAGCCGGACAAACCGGGCGGCGTCGGAGAGCTGGGCAGTCCGTCGGTGGTTCCGGCGATTGCCAATGCGCTGTTCAGCCTGACCGGGGTGCGTCAGCGTTCCACGCCATTGAACCTGGGGTAAGTCGCCATGGACCTGCGTTTGCTGCGGTACTTCATGGCCCTGGCCGATGAGCTGCACTTCGGCCGTGCCGCCGAACGGCTGCACATCTGCCAGCCGCCGCTGAGCCAGCAGATCCGCTTGCTGGAGGAAGAACTCGGCACGCCGCTGTTCGAGCGCAGTCATCACCGGGTCGAACTGACAGCGGCAGGGCAGATGCTCAAGGAGCAGGCACCGCTGGTGTTCGAACAACTCGAACGGGCGCTGGACCTGACCCGCCAGACCGGGCGCGGGCAACTGGGCGAGCTGGAAATCGGCATGATCAGTTCGGTGATGGTCGGCGTGCTGCCCAAGGCGTTGCACCTGTTTCGCGAGCGCTATCCGCAGGTGACCTGGCGTCTGCATGAGATGACCCCGGCGGCCCAGGTCAAGGCCTTGAAAGAGAAACGCATCGACGCCTGCGTGTTCCGCGTCGGTTATGACGACCCGCAATTGCGCAATGAATTGCTGATCCATGAGCCGATTCATGTAGTGATGCCGGCGGATCATCCGCTGGCCCGGCGTGAAGTGCTGGCGCCGGCTGATCTGGCGCAGGAACCGTTCGTGGCGCTGGAATTGAAGCAGTCGCGCTTCGCCAATTTTCTTTATCAGTGCTGTATTCAGGCCGGTTTCACCCCGCAGATCCGCCAGCAGGTGATCGAGGTGCAGACCTTGCTCAGTCTGGTGCGTGCGGGGTTCGGCGTGGCGCTGTTGCCGGCCTCCATCGAGCAACTGGCTCCCGCCGGGCTGGTGTTCCGGCGCCTGACCCCGGCGCTGCCGCAGGTGCCGCTGTACGCGACCTATCGGGCGGACGATGCCTCACCGGTGCTCAAGCTGTTTCTCGATACGCTGCGGGAACTGGTGGATCACTCATCGCGGTAACCAAGGGCAAAATTGCCCGGCACGATCGCGACGGCCAGCGGTCGTAATCTTCACATGCGCGTACTTGTGGAGAGCCAATGAGCCGGGACGTCCTGACCACCGAAACCAATCGCCGCCAGTTGCAACAGATCATCGCCGGTCTGTCCGACGGGGTGATTCTGCTGGAACTCGACCAGACCATCCTCTGGGCCAACGAAGCCGCGCTGGCGATGCATGGCGTCAGTCGCATCGGCGAGTTGGGCAACAATGCCGGGGAGTATGCCGAGCGCTTCAACCTGCGCTATCGCAACAACCACACGCTGACACCGGAGCAGTACCCGATCAGCCGTGTGGCGGCGGGGGAAACCTTCAGCGATGTGCTCGTGGAAGTCACCCCGCTCAGCGATGAAGAACGCACCTGGGTGCACAGTGTGCGCAGCATGGTGCTGACCGATCGTGACGGCGAGACCGAATCGCTGGTACTGATCATGAGCGACGTCACCGATTGGGCCAACGCCGAGCAGCGCTTCGAAAAAACCTTCAATGCCAACCCGGCGCCGGCGGTGATCTGCCGCCTCAGCGATCTGCGTTACATCAAGGTCAATCCGGGGTTTCTGGAGATGACTGGCTACACCCGGGATCAGGTGATCGGCGCCTCGACCTATGAGCTGGACATTCTCGAACAGGCCGAACGCAAGGAACTGGCCATCCAGCGCCTGCGGGATGTCGCGACCATTCCGCAGATGCAGGCTGAATTGCGCCTGCCGGACGGTGGCAGCAAACAGGTGATCGTCGCCGGTCAGCCGCTGGTGCTCAATGATGAAGACTGCATGTTGTTTTCGTTCGTCGACATGGAGCTGCGGCACAAGGCCGAAGTCGCCCTGCGCCAAAGCGAGGAGCGCTTCGCCAAGGCCTTTCGCCTGACGCCGGTGCCGATCCTGATCTGCAGCGCCGACGAGCAACGGCTGATCGACGTCAATCAGGCCTTTCTCGATACCCTGGCCTACTACAGCGACGAAGTGCTGGGCAAGACCGTCGCGCAACTGGACTTCATCGATGAACCGGCGGAACGCGCCCGGTTACTGGCGGCGCTGGAGAAGACCGGCCGGGTTGACCGCGTCGATATGCGGATCCGCAGGAAAGACGCCGAATTGCTGGAGTGCGCGGTGTCCGCCGACACCGTCAACATTCAGGACACGGTGTGCTATCTGCTGGTGCTGATGGACATCACCGAGCGCAAGCGCACCGAGCTTGAACTGGTGGCGGCGATTGAAGAGGTGATGAAGGACGCTTCGTGGTTCAGCCGCACGCTGATCGAAAAACTGGCCAATGTGAAGAAGGTCAACTCGCCGCAACTGCCCAGCGTTTCGTTTACCGATCTCACGGCTCGGGAGCGTGATGTGCTGGGACTGATCTGTGAGGGGTTGGCGGACAAGGAGATTGCGGCGCGATTGAAACTGGCGCCGAACACGGTGCGCAATCATGTGGCGACGGTGTATTCCAAGCTCGATGTGCACAGTCGCAGCGAGGCGATTGTCTGGGCTCGCGAACGTGGGTTGTTCTCGGGCAGCAGCCGGGGGCAGCGGTAAGGTGCAAATGCACTAGTTCATGGGGTGCAAATTCGGGTGTTTGATCGGGCGGGCTGTTCTTAGTCTGGTGAGGTGCGGTGCGGTTTTTCCCCGTGATCGCGTCCCTTTTGAACCTGCTAATGGATCAGCCCCTTATGAATGTGTTGTTTGTTGTCGAGTCTCGTTGTGCGGAGCTGGCGCGATGATTTATCTGGCGCAGTTGCGGGCGCAGCTTGAGCGCAGTTTTTCGCCGTTGGCTTGTGAGTGTGTGGTGGATGGGGATCACTCGCTTACTGTGAAGTTGTATCACCCGGCTTCCGGGCAGGTTGATCTGGTGATCAGTGGGTTGAGTCTGGATGCCTTGCGTACTCCGGAAGCGGTGGATGCCTTGATTGATGAATTGCGGTATGAGCTTGAGAGTAATTCTTTGCGGTCGCCGGGGTGAACTTGGCGGCCTCTGGGCCGACCAGGTTCATGGTTTTTTTGGGTGAATATCCGTTGCTTCGGGTGTTGCGGCTGGCGGTTTCGCCCTTACGGCGAGTCCCTTTTGGCAAACGCCCCAAAAGGAACCAAAAGGTCTGTGCCCCTGACGTTCGGCACCTCGCTTTGGCTCGGTGTTCCTTCGCTCCGGGATTGATCCGGGGGGCATCGCCTACGGTTTGCTTCGCTGCACCTCCTCTCGATGTGTTTGGCTTCGCCAAACGGTCGCTGCGCTCCCACCCCCGGATCAATCCCTCCACTCAGCCTTCCGACGGGCCCTGCGATCAAAAGCGGTACTCGAGCTAACGCTCATCGTTTTGAGTGGTGAAGAGCGTAAAGCCGACTTGTGTGCTCTTCAAAGCTTGAGTTCGACTCGGTGTTCAGGTCGATGTAATTCAAATAGTCACTACGATCGGCTCCCTCTCCCTCCGGGAGAGGGCTGGGGTGAGGGCTGGTTCTTGAGGTTGTTCAAGAATCTGTCGGAACACACGGTCCGTTTGTTCACCCCACCCCAAAATCGACAGCCATTTCCCCCCAATCCCACCATCCCACTGGCACTCACCCCCCACTGGTCTATAAGGAATGAGTGGTTCGGTTTCCATAACCGGGTATTTGCACGCTCGGCGACGGGAGTTTGTCTTCCATTTATCGCGGGTCATCCTATGAACAATCCTGGGAAACGCGTGTGTTTTTCGTTGTTGTCGGCTTTCGGTCTGGTGCTGCTCAGTGGCTGTGCCAGCCCTCCACCCCCTCCGCCGGCAGCGCCGCCTCCGCCACCTGAACGCACCTGTCAGGTGATGGAAAATACCGAGGTCGCCGGTGACATGTATGCCGACGGGCAGGTAACCCGACACATCACCAAGACGCGTTGCGTCACTCAATAACGCACGCGCCGTCGAGGGCGCGGGTCGAGTGGATTGTGCTGGTGGCGGATCTGGTCGGTACCGCCGTGTTTGCCGTTGAAGGCGCCATTGCCGCGATGCACGCTCAACTCGATCTGCTCGGGGTGATGGTGATTGCCTTCATCGTCGCACTCGGCGGCGGGGTGACCCGTGATCTGTTGATCGGCGCTACGCCGCCCAAGGCTGTGGCTGACTGGCGCTATCCGGCGCTGGCGTTTGCCATGGGCGGGGTGGCGTTTGTTTTTCATGAGCAGGTGCTGGGCTGGTCCGGTTCGACCCTGATCGTGCTGGACGCGGCGGGGTTGGCGCTGTTTGCCGTGGCCGGGGCGCAGAAGGCGTTGAATTTCGGCATTTCGCCGTTTGTGTCCATGCTGATGGGGACGATTACCGGCGTCGGCGGCGGGGTGCTGCGGGACATTGTGCTGGCGCGGGTGCCGGTGGTGTTGCAGGCGGATCTGTATGCCAGTTCGGCGTTTGTCGGCGCGGCGGTGTTGATCGTCGGGCGCAGGCTGGGCGTTTCGCCGGTGGCGGCTGCGTTGCTGGCGGGGGCGGCGTGTCTGTTGTTGCGCTTGTTGTCGGTGCATTTCGGCTGGCAGTTGCCGAAGGTTCTGGAGGCATGAAAAAGGCAGCCCTTGGGCTGCCTTTTCTTTTACATCAGCGGCGGATCAGGACAGGAAACCGCCGTCCACGTTCAGCGATACGCCGGTGGTGTAGCTCGAAGCATCGCTCGCCAGGTACAGCACGGCGCCGGCCATTTCGCTCGGGTCGGCCACGCGCTTGAGCGGGATCTGCGTCAGGGCCTGTTTCAGGATCGCGTCGTTCTTCACCAGCGCCGAGGCGAATTTGGTGTCGGTCAGGCCCGGCAGCAGGGCGTTGCAGCGAATGCCGAACTGCGCGCATTCCTTGGCGAAGACTTTGGTCATGTTGATCACGGCGGCCTTGGTCACCGAGTAGATGCCCTGGAAGATCCCCGGCGAGATGCCGTTGATCGAGGCCACGTTGATGATGCTGCCGCCACCGTTTTCGCGCATCAGCTTGCCGGCTTCCACCGACATGAAGAAGTAGCCGCGGATGTTCACGTCGACGGTTTTCTGGAAGGCGCCGAGGTCGGTGTCCAGCACGTTGCAGAACTGCGGGTTGGTCGCGGCGTTGTTGACCAGAATGTCCAGACGGCCGAACTGTTCCTTGATCCCGGCAAACACCTGGCTGATCTGTTCCATTTCGCCGATGTGGCAGGCGACCGCTGTGGCCTTGCCGCCGGCGGCGATGATGGCGTCGGCCACGTGCTGGCAGCCTTCGAGTTTGCGGCTCGAAACGATCACATGGGCGCCTTGCTGGGCCAGCAGTTTGGCGATGGCTTCACCGATGCCACGGCTGGCGCCGGAGACGAAAGCGATCTTGCCGTCGAGGTCGAACAACTGAGTCTTGGACATGGGATTCCCTTGTAGTGAGCCTTGTTATAACGCCGTCATCAGAGGCTGGATTTGGCAATGACCTGCAGGCTCATGTGCTCCAGCAGTTTGTTCATGTGAATGAACTGCGCGAAGCGTTTGTCCTGGGTCTGGCCATGGAAGAAGCGGTAGTAGATCTGCTGCACGATGCCGGCCAGGCGGAACAGGCCGTAGGTGTAGTAGAAGTCGAAATTGTCGATCTGGATGCCCGAACGCTCGGCGTAGTAGTCGACGAATTCGCGGCGGGTCAGCATGCCCGGGGCGTGGCTTGGCTGGCGGCGCATCAGTTGCACCGGTGCCGGGTCGTCGGCCTGGATCCAGTAGGCGAGGGTGTTGCCCAGGTCCATCAATGGATCGCCGAGGGTGGTCAGTTCCCAGTCGAGCACGCCGATGATCTGCATCGGGTTGTTCGGGTCGAGGATGACGTTGTCGAAGCGGTAGTCGTTGTGCACGATGCTGGAGGTCGGGTGGTCGGCCGGCATCTTGTCGTTGAGCCAGGCTTTGACCTTTTCCCAGTGCGGTGCGTCCGGGGTCAGGGCTTTTTCGTAGCGTTCGCTCCAGCCTTTGATCTGCCGGGCAACGTAGCCTTCCGGCTTGCCCAGATCACCGAGGCCGCAAGCGTTGTAATCGACCCGGTGCAGCTCGACGAAACGGTCGATGAAGCTCTTGCACAGGGCTTCGGTTTTCGCCGAATCCAGGCCCAGTTCCGGCGGCAGGTCCGAGCGCAGGATGATCCCCTTGACCCGTTCCATCACATAGAACTCGGCGCCGATCACCGAATCGTCGGTGCAGTGCACGTAGGCTTTCGGGCAATACGGGAAGCCGTCACGCAACTGGTTGAGGATGCGGAATTCGCGGCCCATGTCGTGGGCGGACTTGGCCTTGTGGCCGAATGGCGGACGGCGCAGGACGAATTCCTGGTCCGGGTATTCCAGCAGGTAGGTCAGGTTCGACGCGCCGCCGGGAAACTGGCTGATCTGCGGCGTGCCGGTCAGGCCCGGAATGTGCGCCTTGAGGTACGGATCGATCAGGCTGGCATCGAGTTCTTCGCCAGAGCGGATACGGGTGGACTGGTCAGTAAGCGCCATGCTTATCCCTTCTGCTTATTTTGGAGGCCAGACATCATTGGCTAATCTAATGGCGCGCTCGGGCGGTCACAAGCGCGGTTCGGTCTTATAGGTTAGCGTGTTGGACGATAATCACCTTTGGGAATGTGCGCGGCGGGCCGCTGGCGACTAAGGTTTAGCGCGTATGCCTTGTTCACAAAGGAGCTTTGAAATGGGCTGCCCGCAAGTCTGTGCCAGCGCCACCCTGCAATGCAGTTTCGGCGCCGCGCCGGCGGTGCTCAACGTGCTGCCGGTCAACCGCACGCTGACCGGCGGGATGCCGGCGGCGAACATCATGGATCATATTCCGCTGGTTAACGTCACGACCTTCGGCATGTGCATGAGCATGGCCAACCCGATGGTCGCCGCTGCCACGGCGGCGGCATTGGGCGTACTGACGCCGATGCCGTGCATTCCCGCGACCGCCTCGCCGTGGATCCCCGGCGGCGCGCCGACCTTGCTGCTGGGCGGGATGCCGGCAATCGATGCCAACAGCACGTTGATGTGCAACTGGGCGGGGGTGATCAAGATCGTGATGCCGGGGCAGATGCAGATGTTGATTCCCTGAGTTTTGTATTTGGCGCGAAATCCCGCCCCCTCATCGGAACGCCGCCCGCCCAGCCCTCTCCCGGAGGGAGAGGGAGCTGACGGAGGTGTCTTACGTTCTACATCGACCTGAAAGACCGAGTCGATTATGGATTCAGCGCAAATCTTTCACGTCGGTGTATCTCACCAATATCCCCCAATCGGTCCCCTCTCCCTTTGGGAGAGGGCTAGGGTGAGGGGCTCTTCTGGGCTTTCAGGCCTGCTGCGGATCCGTCCACTTGCGAAACCACCAGCGCACCCGGGAAATCGGCTTGCCATCGGCATCCAGCGGTCGCCCGTCTTCGGCAAATCCTTGCTCCGGCTCCATCAACCGCCCATTCAGATAACGCGCATCCACCGCCGGTTTGCCGTTGGGATGAAAGCGTTGATAGCGCCCCTCACGCACACCGTCGCGATAGAACTCGGCCTCCGCCACTTGCCCGTCGGGAAAGTAGTTGAATGCCTCACCATGCAATAACCCACGCCGATAAGTGGCCTTGCGCTGCAACCAGCCCTCGGGCGCATAAAAACTGGCGACGCCTTGCAGCTTGTCGCGCACGAACGGCATCTGCGCCGAGACCTTGCCGTTGGGGTGGTAGAGCAGGGACGTGCCCTGCAATTGGCCCTGGCTGTAATTCAGGTCTGCCTGCTGGCGACCGTCATCCTTGATATTCAACGGGCCGTCGAGCTGGCCGTCCTGCAATCGCCCCTTGAGGTGTTTGTCATTCTGCTGCAAATCCAGCGGTGTGATCGCCATGGCGACTCCTTGTCAGTTGACCTGTACCAGCCCGCCCTTGATGGTCAGCATGCCGCCACCGTCCACGGTCTGCGAGGCCGCGCCCTTGTTGGTCAGGCTGACGCCGGCATCGTTGGTCAGCGTGGTTCCGGCCTTGTTGTCCAGCGAGGTGCCGGCCTGATTGGTCATGGCGGTGCCGGCCTTCTGGGTGATCGAGGTGCTGGCCGAGGTCGCCAGATCGGCGCCGCTCTTGATCGTGAAACTGCCGCCGCTTTGCAGCGTAAGGGTGCCGCTGACCTTGATCGTCAGGTTGCCGTCCACCGTCAGGCTGTAATCGCCGGTGACCTTGTCGGTGTAGTTGCCGCCGGTGCTGTGGTTCTGGTCGGCGCCGACTTTTACCGTGCGGCTGTCCTTCACATCGAGGCTGTCGCTGCCGGTCTGGATGGTCACGCTGCGTTTGCCTTTCTCCAGCGTGACGGTTTCATCGCCGTCCTTGACCGTGCGGGTGCGGGCGTTTTGCACAGTGAGGGTTTCGTCGTGGCCGACCGTTGCAGTGGTGTCGTTGAGCACGTTGATCTTCAAGTCTTTCTGCGCCTGCAGGAACACCTCTTCGGCATCCTTCTTGTCCTCGAAACGCAGCTCGTTGAAACCGCCGCCACCCTTGGACGATTGGGTCTTGATCCCCGATTGGGTCTGGTTCGCCGGCAAGGCATAGGGCAGGGCGTTGTCGCCGTTGTACACGCAACCGGTGACCAATGGCCGGTCCGGATCGCCGTCGATGAAGGTGACGATGACTTCCTGGCCGATGCGTGGCACGAACTGCATGCCGAAGCCCTTGCCACTCCACGGCAACACCACACGCACCCAGCAGGAACTGGTTTCATCGTTCTTGCCGTCGCGATCCCAGGGGAATTGCAACTTGATCCGGCCGTATTCGTCTGTCCAGATTTCTTCGCCGGACTTGCCGACCACGATGGCGGTTTGTGGATGCATGCGCGGTTTCGGTGTGGTGCGGGTCGGGCGGAACGGCGTGGCTTTGGGGATGGCTTCGAAGCGGTTGCGATAGCTTTCGTGGCTGGCGTCGTGGGTTACGTGTGTTACCACCCAGTCGATATTCAGGCTCGGATCTTCATGTCCATCGAGAGTGAACCAGTGCCCCGGAATCAGCCAGCGGCAGTCGCTTTCACCCACGAAACGTTTCTCTTCACTGCGCAAACCGTCGACCCGTTGCTTGGTCAGCGCATCACCCCGAGCCTTGGCGTTGTAACCACCGGGATGCTCGTAGATCGAACGCGGCCCGGCCACGGCCTCGGCCTGGCCATAGAGCGAGGTGGTCGGCGTGGTGAACTCGTAATCCGTTGCCTTGTACACCCCGGCCACAGCTTGCAGGCACACCTGACCCGAGCGGATGCCATGCAACTCGCGCTCGCCCATTTGCTGACCCAGATACTTGACCTTCGGGCCGTTGGGGATCTGCACGAAGGCGTCATTGCTGTCGCCCAGCACCAGCGTGTGCTTGCCTTCGTCGTGGGTGAAAAACCAGAAGATGCCTTCCTCTTCCAGTAGCCGCGAGACGAAGGCGAAGTCGGTTTCGCCATATTGCACGCAGTATTCGCGGGGCGTGTAGCTGCCGCTCAGCGAGAGTTTGAAATCGGTGAAGCCGTGGGCCTTGAAAATCGTGGTGACGATGTCCGAGGTGGCGAGGTTCTGGAACACGCGGTTGTTGCTGGCGAGGGTCAGCCACCAGAGCCACGGACGCAATACGAGCTGATAGCGCTCGGCGGTGGCGTCGGCAGGAAGTTGGCGGATTTCGGCGACCAGCGCATCGAAGGGGCGCAGTTGGGCGTCGTTGTGCAGGGTGGTGGTGACGTGGCTGGCGATGGCGCTGGTCAGGGTGAGGCTGGTGCCGTCATTCAGACCATTGAGCGTTTGCGTGCCCAATATGTTGAGGGCCTCGTCGCCGGACAAAGACTCAGGGTACAGCGCCGACAGCGAAGCGGCGGTAAGGGACAAGGTCGTGTTGCTGTCGGTGGAGCGGGGCATCGATCATCCTCCAATCCTTGAAAGGGGAGTGTTTTGAAGGGGGCCGCATTGACTTCTAATACGTGTTCGATCCTTGTTCATACATTGTGGATTTCCACATCTTGATCAAAATTATTGGCGTTGGGAGCATGCATGGCGGGCGCCCCAGCCACGTAGTTGCCGGTATGTTGATGGGCCGCTAACGCGCCGGGCACATTGTAGGGAGGGAAACCGCCGAAACTCACTGGCAAGGCAGCCAGCGCCACCCGATTGGCCACGGCATTGGCGATCACAAGGTGGATAGCTCCCGCGATTTTCGGCAGCGAAACAGCGCGCCATCGAACCACTATGTGCGACGGTACGAAGGTGTAGAGGTCATTGGAATTGGCTGGAGGTATGGCAAATGTGTCGACCGATCTGACGACCTGATACTCGACACCGACCCAGTAGTTGGGCATAGGGTTTTTCAGGTCAAAGCTGCGGCAGGTGTTCAGGAAGTTACGAATATGATTTTCAATGCCGGTGTGCCAGCTGTTGGCCTGCGAGCTGAGAATCGTCAGGTTATCCCACTGATTGCCGGGTCCACCCCATTCACCGTTGATCAAGTGCGCTCGTTTCCAGCTCACCACATCTTCAATCAAGGTGTGGGCTGGAAATCCCACTCCAAGCCAAGGCGTATTCCAGCCTTCACCGCCGATGCTGGGTTTGTTGTTGACCTGGATGCCTCCCGGTGCAGCGATGTCCGGCCCCAGAATACAATGAGCCCAAGTGGCTCCCATCGTTTTACCGTGCACGGCATAGATGGGGCCGTATTGGTCTGCGGTCATCGTAAAGACTGTTTGATCAGGCGAAATGGAGCCGTTTTGATTGACCCAGCGTGTCATGGCGTCTCCTTTTGTTGTAGTCAGGGTGGCTCTCTTGCATGTCGATCTTCTTTTAACGCGTGTTAGTCCAGAAATGATCCCAATAAAGGCACGTTTTTATTAAGCCATACGTATTTCGTCCCCCACATCGTTACGGTACTGCGATAAACGTCCCAGCCTTTATCCGTTTTTACCGAGATAATCGTGTGCTCATACCAGGTGTTGACAAACTCGGCCTCGCCATCCACTACCGCTTCAGCAAGCTTTTTGGCTTGGGCCAGGAACTCTTGAATGGCGGTGGATTCACCTCCGGTAAAATCTGCATCGGTGCGACGAAACTTGGCGATAGGGTGAACACCGTCAGGCAGCGGACTCGGCATGTTTTTTCCGTCGGCATCGTGATAAAAGCGGTTGCCGGTCGCTGTTTCATGAACGGAAAGTGCACAACCATTCATTGAGCAAGTGACAATCAATGTACCGGTGTCTTGCCCTTTGGGCACATCGACAAAGCCGGCGCCAAAGTGCTTATAGGGGATATACCAATCGATGCCCGTCGATGTGACGTCCAGTTGCAAGACACTTTCATTGGTAGTGCTGACGGGGGAAACGTTGCAATCTGCCGTTATGGAACCACCTCGTACAATCACGGCATGGCTGCCGAAAAATGCTTCAGGGTTTGTGCGCAGCAATGACAACAATGCTGCAGGTTGGTTGGCTTTTTTGGAACTTGACGAAGAGTTGCCCATAATCGATCGCCTTGTTTGGGTGAATCATCCCAGAATGGGATTTATTTTTACTGAGTCAAAAAGTGGCGGATTTATTTTCCCGGGAGAGCGAAAAATTAAATCTGTCCCCTTTGATTTTTTATGGTGTCGTGTAGTGGTTGCCATTTCTGTATTCAATCTGCATGGGTGCGGTTTCAGTCGTTGCATTGAACGCGATCGTTGATGTGAAACCCTGGTTTGGGATCACAACATTGATCTTGATGTTGTACATCTGTGCAACGATCGCGATTTCTATTCCGCTACCCCAAGTTCCCGAAAGTTTCATATCTGCAATATAAGCAGGAGTGATATCCCAGTTGTAACAAAAAGCTGGATTGTTCTCCATGTACAGGCAGACGTAGTTCCTCAGTTCTTCGTGTGATAACCCATGTACACCTCGTTGCTGTAGACACCTGGCCAATGTATGAAAAAGACAATTGCCATCTGTAGGTATTCCATTTTCATCGCGTGACTGACTGACGGGAAGTCGCGGAAGGTCTGACGAGAATCCTTTGCTTTTTTTTAGAAGTTCTATATCTGAAGGCGATATTAGGTCGGTGTCTATGGTGCTGAATATCCTGAACCAGGGCGCCTCGGTGGGGGCAGACAAAATTTCGTTCTGTTTGGTTTTTGTCTTGATTATGAGATTGACGACTTTGAATCTTCGACGTGTCGCTTGAAATAGGCTTAGCGGAGATTTTGCCAGGTTTCTGTTTGAAGCCTTGACTGTTCCCGTGTTTGCCCAGCCATTGGATTGTGTTTGACCTATACCCCAGGAGATGTCGCCACTTTCCGCTTTTCCGTTCGACCAGCCATGAGTGTGCAAATCTTTGATCCAGTCAGGAGCGTATACCTCAATCAATACTGCATAGCTGCTTCGGCCAAACATTTTGTTCATATAGGCTTTGCTATAGTTTCGAAATGAAGCGAAGCCTTGGTGGCCGGCGGCCGACAGAACCAGTCCGAATCGAAACGCTTCGAATTCTTCCGCAGTCATTGCTCGATAGAAATAGGTTTGAGCATCTCCCGAGTTTGAAGGTGATGAATCATCGAATCGTGCAGGGGCAGAGTAAATTGTGTATTCCAGGGGCTTGCTTTGGTGGGCGTCCAGGACTAAACCAAACTCATCGATTATTTTCTCGATCGTGATGATTTTTCTGAAGTCACACATTGATTTTCACTCTTGAATTGAATTCGGGTTGACTTCCCGTTCTTGACGGATGTCCCGTAACTTTGGCCTTTAACTGTGAGTGGGGTAATCTGGAGATCACTCCAATACCCACTCCGCCAACTTCCCTGTCACTTGTGTCATCAACACATTCTCGACATCCCGCGCGCCGGCCGCGCTGCATTTGGCGAGCACCGCTTTCACAATTCCCGAATCAAACTCGAACTGTTTGCCGGTCGCCGCCTTGTAGCGGCCACGCAGTTTTTCCAGCTTCGCCAGCACAATCCCTTCCAGCGTCTGCTCATCCAGCGGCCGATACGCAACCACCGTCATGCGCGCCAGAAACGCCGGGCGGAAGGCTTGCAGGAGGACTTTGTGCAGCGCTTCGTTGAAGGCTTCGCTACCGATTTGCGACATCGGGGTGTCGAGTAGCAATTCGGCACCGACATTGCTGGTGGCGAGCATCACGGTGTTCTTGAAATCGACCACCAACCCGGTGCCGTCTTCCATCAAGCCCTTGTCGAACACGTTGTAAAACGCTTCCAGCACATCCGGATGCGCCTTCTCTATTTCGTCCAGCAACACCACCGAATACGGTTTGCGTCGAACAGCTTCCGTCAGCACGCCACCGCTGCCGTAACCGACGTAACCCGGAGGGGCGCCCTTGAGCTGGCTGACGGTGTGGGCTTCCTGATATTCGGAAAGGTTGATGCTGATCAGGTTGCGTTCGCCGCCGTACAGCGCGTCGGCCAGCGCATACGCGGTTTCGGTTTTGCCAACACCGGTGGGCCCGACCAGCAGGAACACACCGACCGGTTTTTGTGGATCGGTGAGCCCTGCGCGATAAGCCTGCAAACGCTGGGCGATGGTGTTCAGCGCGGTGCTCTGGCCCATGACGCGCTGGCCCATGCGGGTGCCGAGGGTTCGCACGGCATGGGCTTCGTCGGCGAGCATCTTGCCGACGGGGATGCCGGTCCAGCCGGCGATCACGGCAGCGACGGTTTTGCTGTCGACCTGTTCCGGAACCAGCGGGTCGTCCTGGCGAATCGCATCCAGTCCCGCCTCCAGGCGCAGCAGTTCGGCGGCCAGATGATCGATGCGGCTGTCAGTGGCTTCGTCGGGTTTGTCGCTGTCGGCGCTTTCGCTCAACGCCAGCAACTCGCGGCGGGTCTCGAGCAGTTCGCGCACGGCGACGCGCTCTTCGCTCCAGCGAGTTTCCAGTTCGCGGATGGCCTGGACGTTGGTCTTCGATTCACTTTCCAGCAGGGTGATGCGTTCACGATGATCCAGCCCGGTGGCCTGCTCCCGGCGCAGGCGTTCGACTTCATCCTTGAGGCTGTTTTGCCGGTGGCGCAGGCTCTCCAGCGGTGGCGGCACGTCGTGCTGGCCGAGGGCGACCCGGGCGCATGCGGTGTCGAGCACGCTGATGGCCTTGTCCGGTAGCTGGCGGCCGGAGATGTAACGGTGCGAGAGTTTCACCGCTTCGTGGATCGCCGCATCCAGCACTTGTACGCCGTGATGCTGTTCGAGTTTGGCGGCCACGCCGCGAAGCATTTCCACCGCGGTGATTTCATCCGGCTCCTCGACCTGCACCAGCTGGAAGCGGCGGGCGAGGGCCGGATCCTTCTCGAAATATTTCTTGTATTCCATCCAGGTGGTGGCGGCGAGGGTGCGCAATTCACCTCGGGCCAGCGCCGGTTTGAGCAAGTTGGCCGCATCGCTGCCGCCCTCGGCTCCGCCTGCGCCGATCAAGGTATGAGCCTCGTCGATGAACAGGATGATCGGCTTGTCGGCGCTGCGTACTGCATCGATCACGCCTTTGAGCCGTTGTTCGAATTCGCCTTTGACCCCGGCACCGGCCTGCAACAGGCCCAGGTCGAGCACCCGCAGGCTGACTTCCTGCAGCGACGGCGGCACGTCACCGGCGGCGATGCGCAGCGCCAGGCCCTCGACCACGGCGGTTTTGCCCACGCCCGGCGCGCCCACCAGAATCGGGTTGTTCTGCCGGCGCCTCAGAAGAATGTCGATGCACTGACGAATCTCGCCATCGCGACCAACGATGGGATCGATACGTCCGGCGTGGGCGTCGGCGGTCAGGTCCTGGGTGTATTGGTCCAGCACCGAGTCCTGCCGTGGCGCCGGATTTCCAGAAGACACAGAGCGCGGGCCTGCATGCTCGCGGGAGTTCTCCGTCCACTCCAGCAGATTCGCGCGCAGGGCTTCTTTCGGAATCCGCAGCAATGACGACGCACTGTTGAGCAGCAGGCTTCGGCGCTCGTCACGATCAATCAACGCGAGAAGCAAAAGCCCGGAGCGAATGCTGTCGATCCCCAGCACACTGGCCTGCACCACGGCATCTTCCAGCAATCCCAACGTGTGCGAGGACAGCGCCGGGGTGCGCGTGCTGCCAGCCTTGAACAGGTCCAGTGCCTTGTTGATTTCAGCTGTCAGTGCATCCCGTTCCAGCCCGAAACGCGGCAGCAGGAAAGCAAAATCGCCGCCGTCGATGTCGAGCAATTCCAGCAACAGATGCTCGATCTCGACAAAGTGATGCCCGCGCTGCAAACAGCGCTGGGCGGCACGTTCGAGGGCGCGTCGGTTGTCCGGGTTGAGGCGTCCGATCAGGCTGGCCAGTTCCATTTCAGGTGATCTCCAGCTGACGAAGACGGGTTTCGATCCGTTGCACAGCAAGGCTGGCCTGACGCTGCAAACCACCGTTCCAGCTCAACAACGCCGGGGCCTGGCGACCAAGCTTCAGCGGCCCGGCACCGCGTACCAGCATCACCAGTTTCACGTCCAGATCCGGGCCGAAATACAACGCCGCCAGGCTCGCCAGTGCCGGGTGCGATTCGCCGTCCGGCAGAAAGCTCCCGGCCTGCGCCGAGGACAATGGCCCGAGCGTCAGACGAATCCCGGCATGTTCATCCCATACCCGCGTGCCGGCCACGGCGGTGCGACCCAGTTGCAGATTGCGCCCGCCAGCCTTCATGACGCTGCGGCTGGCGGCCGGAATTTCACGCCATGCACCTTCATAGGCGCTCAGCTCCACCGGTATGGAAAATTGCTCGCGGACAATCGCTGCGAACCCCGCCAACGACCGACGGCCATCGGCGTACAACGCGGTGCAGGCCAGAGCGGCGCAGTCGGGAATCGCTTGGCGCTCCTGCAGGGACTTGGGCAACAACCCGGTCAGGGCCCGCAATTGCGCCTGCACCGGCGAGGCGCCGGGCGTGGTGAAGCCAAGGGCGATCCGGTGTTTTCGCATCACCTTGTACAGCAGGCTGAGCAGCCGATGCTGGAACAGGTCGAGGAACTCGGCGGGCGCGTGATCCTTGGCCCGGGCCCGTTGTTGCAGCCATTCCTGATAGGCGTAGGGCAGTGGGCCGTCGGGGCCGCCGAGGCCGAACATCGGCGAGTTGAGCGTCAGCGGTTCACCGGGTTTTTCTTCCAGGCTTTCGATCTGGCTGGCGGCGAACACGGGCGTCAACGGCCCGCGCAATTTCAGCGCTTCGGCCTGCGGCGATGTGCCTGAACCGAGGGAGTCGGCCTGCGGCTGTTCGCGCTCCAGCAACAGCAACGCTTGCAACCATTCGAACGCCTGCGGATCGCGGCGCAGTCGCTGGCCCAGGGTCAGAGCGACAGGGGCATGCCGGCTTGGGGTTGCCATGCCTTGACCTCCTTGTCAGCCTGCATGAGCACCGTGCGCACAAAGCGATTGGCCGTGGCGTACACCGAAAAGAACTGCGCGAGCACCGCCGAGAACAGCACCGCGCTGCTGCCGACGAAATGCTGCGGATCGAGCTGCAACTGCACTTCAAGTCCGTTGCGCCAGCCACGCCAGGCATCGGCGCCAACGTGGCCGATTACCCGTTCGCAGGCAAGGCTCAGCAAGCCATCGATCTGGCGCAGGGCGCTGGACTCATCGCGCAGGTTATGCAGATGCAGAAACTCTTTCAGCGCATCCAGCGCCTGCGGTCCTTCGACCAGCGACAAATGATTGAGGGTCAGTTGCGACACCAGCCGCCAGCGCGAATCGCCGTCCAGTCGCGGCAGACTCTGCGGGCTCGGCGGATTGCGCAGGCGTGCCCACGCCACCGGCCCAGGCCGCTCGAATCCCAGCGGTGTACCGGCCGGCAGGCTCTGGGCCAGGTGCCGGTTGGTGCACAGCAGTTCGGCCGTGAGGCTGTAGTCGGGCAGGTCGGTTTGCGGTTCAAAACGGGTGTCGACGACGCTGACCAGAAGATCACTGCCGAGCCGGTTCGGCGACTGGCCACTGACTCGCCGCGCATGCCAGTACCGCTGTTGATCGCCGCCGCTGTGCTGGCTGCCGTAATAGGCGGGCAGGCGTTGCACGCCGGCGCTGGAGCTGGAGCGCATCGCGCGGATGCTGTGGATCTCGACACTGTTTTCCCGGTGGCTGTCGGCGACCAGTCGGTATTCGCTGCGGGTGCCGTCGGGGCGCAGCGGCTCGGAGGTGCGCGGGAACAGATTGATCACCGGTGCACAGCCGAGGGCGATGTCGCTGGCCTGCAAGTGCAATCGACCCGCCGGCGCACGGTCGAAAACGATGTACAGGTAAAGCGTCTGGCTGTCGCTGGATACGCCGGAGAGCGGCAGGTCGAAGAAGTGGAATTTCTCCGGGAAGGCAAAGTACTCCGCCAGCAGGCGCATGCCCGGGTGCACGCCGTCCTCGTCCGGCAGCAGCACTTCGTCGTCGGCGAACCCGACGATCTGTGGCAGTCCCTTCACCTTCGCCGGAATGCTCCCCGGCGAGCCTGCGAGCACCTGCACGGCATGGGCGCCGAGCAGGTCATAGAGGCCGGCGTTGATCACCGGTGAGGCGGCCAGATGAATGCGTAAGCTGTCGATCTCCAGCTCGGACCATTGGCTTTCGCCCAGGCATCGCAGGCTCAGGCGCAAGGCCGAACGGGACTGCGCCACACTGGTCAACGCCTGGGCTTCGTCGCTGCCGAGCAACAGCGCTTCGGTCACTTCGATGGGCCACAGCCGCACGGCGGCACTGGTGCGAAAGTGAATGCTTTCGCCCTTGCTGGTGGTGACGAACAGTGGCGTGTCACGGGGCAGGGGATAGCCGCCGTCGAGTTTGCCTTTGCTCGGGTCCGGCTCGAACTGCACGATGGCGCAGGACGGCAGCGGGCGCACGGCCAAGGGATAGAGCTGCTCCAGCAGAGCATCGCTGAACTCGGCGTAGTCGTCATCCAGACGCCGTTGCAGACGCGCCGCGAGCAGGGCGAAGCCTTCGAGCAATCGCTCGACGTGCGGGTCGGGGCACTCACCGGGAGACAGCTCCAATCGCCGCGCGACTTTCGGGTAGCGTTCGGCAAACTGGCTGCCAGCGTGGCGCAGCCAGGTCAGTTCACGCTGGTAATAGTCGAGCAGTTGCGGGTCAATCGAGTCGCTCATGGCGCACCTCCAGCCCTTCGTTGCCGGGCTCGATGACAAAGGCCACCGGCCAGTGCAGCGAGCCGCTGCGCAATTCGCCGAGCAGGCGGATGCTCAATCGCTGGGGCTGTTCGGGGAGGGGATTGACCTGAACCTCGCCCAGCAGCAGGCGCGGTTCGAAGTGGGTGATGGCCTCGCGAATGTCCCGCGCCAGGCGACGGCGGTCATCGCTGCGCTGTTGTTGCAGGGCGCTCCAGTCGGCGATGCCGTAGTCGATCACGCTCGGGGGTGTCGTCAGTGCGCGCGGGCCACGGCGGGTGTTGAACAGGCGCCCGAGCTCGGCATGCACCGAGTCGAGCAAATCCTGCCGATTGAACAACGGCGGCTCGTCGGCCTCGCTCCAGGCGAGGCGTTCGAACAGCGGTGCACGTATGCCGGTGCCTGCCATGGCGAGGGCGTCCGGTTACTTGCTGGCCTTGTTGGCCGCCAGATCCCAGACCGTGCCGGCGGTGCCTTCCTTGGTGCCGTCGTCTTTTTGCGCGGTGAGTTCCCATTTGATCTTGGTGAAGTTCAGGGACAGGGTTTCCACCGGTTTGCCCCCGGTGCCGCCGCTGACGCTGACGTTGGAGATCACCACGTTGGTCAGGGTGTAGATGATGAACGGCATGATCTGCCCGCTGCCTTCAGCGGCATTGCGACCGATGGTGATCTTGGCTTCCGGGATCGGCTTGCCGGCACAGCAATATTCGTTGAGCGAAGGGGTCGAGCTGTCGATGAATTTGGTCAGGGTAAATTCACCGATGTGAGGTCGGCCGGAGGTACGCTCCGAGTTGCTGACGTCGTTGGTCACCTGCATCGCCACGTTGTGGCTGTAGGACATGACTTCGATCTTGTCCTTGTAGCCCTCGAGCAGGCTGTCGCCTTTGATGTCGCCGCCGAGGTCGAGAATGATTGCATCCATCGCTTGAAACTCCTGAAGGTTGTCGCGCTAGACAAACGGGGGAGCGCCCGCAGGGAAATCCTGCGGGCGCAGGCAGGTCAGGCTGCTACCGGAGGCGGCAGGGTCGCGACCAGGCGGATCGACGCGGTCAGCTCTTCCAGCTGGAAGTGCGGCCGCAGGAATACCGTCGCGCGATAGGCACCGGGTTTGCCGGCGACTTCGGTGACGTCCACCCGCGCTTCACGCAGCGGGTACTGCGCCTTGATTTCCTGCGGCGCGTTGTCGTTGATCAGCACGTAGTCGGCGATCCAGTTGTTGAGGTAGGTCTGCACGTTGTCGCGGGTCATGAAGCTGCCGACCTTGTCGCGCATGATCACCTTCAGGTAATGGGCGAATCGCGAAGCCGCGAGTACGTACGGCAGCATCGCCGAGATACGTGCGTTGGCGTTGGCCTCGTTGGTGTTGTAGACCTTGGACTTGTTGGTGGTCTGGCCGCCGAAGAACACCGCGATGTCGCTGTTCTTCTTGTGGCACAGGGCGATGAAACCGAGGTCGTTGAGCTCTTTTTCCCGGCGGTCTGTGATCGCCACTTCGGTCGGGCATTTCAGCGACAGGTCGCCGGAGCTGGTACGGAAAGTGTGCGCCGGCAGACCTTCGACCGCGCCGCCGCCTTCAGCGCCACGGATCGCCGCGCACCAGCCGTACTTGGCGAAGGCTTCAGTGATGCGTTGCGACAGCGCCCATGCGGCATTGCCCCACAGGTATTTGCTGTGATCGGTGCCGTTGGTGTCTTCGACGTAATTGATGCCTTCCACCGGCGAGGTGTCCGGGCCGTAAGGCAGGCGCAGCAGGAAGTGTGGCAGCACCAGCGAGACGTAGCGCGAGTCTTCGCTCTCACGGAACGAGCGCCACTTGATCAGTTCCTGGCTCTCGAACACTTTCGACAGGTCACGGGGCACCGCTAGTTCGGTGAAGCTGTTCATGTCGAACAGGCGCGGGCTGGCTGCGGCAATGAATGGCGCGTGCGCAGCGGCGGCAACGTTCGAGAGTTTTTCCAGCAGGCCGATGTCCTGTGGGTGACGACCGAAGGTGTAGTCACCGACCAAAAGGCTGAACGGGTGGCCACCGAAGGTGCCGTATTCCTCTTCGTAGATCTTTTTGAACAACGCGCTCTGGTCGAACTCGACGGCTTTTTCCAGGTCGTTCTGCAGCTCTTTCTGCGTCACGTTGAGCAGGCGCAGTTTCAGCCGGGTGCTGGTTTCAGTGTTCTGCACCAGCATGTGCAGGCCGCGCCAGGACGCTTCGAGTTTTTGCAGGTCCGGGTGATGCAGCACCTCGTTGAGCTGGGCGCTGATCAGTTCATCGATCTTGCTGATGCGGTCGTTGATCATCGCCACGGTGTCCTTGTCGATGGCCATGCCTTCGTCGAGTACCTGGGTGGCGAATTCCGCGAGCATGTCGCGGGCGTAGTCCTGCTGGCTGTCGTCATGGGCCATGCGGCCCTCGGCGATGATCCGGTCAAGCAGGGATAAAGTTTCGGCGGCAGCATTTTCGCTGGCTTGATTCTGGGCGGCGGCGGGCATGGCGAATTCTTCCTCGGTCAGGTGGACGATCAGGCTTGCGGTTCGGCCGGGGCCTCGGCATCAGCGGCCGGGACAGCGGTGTCCGGGCGAGCCGATTTGATCTCTTGCAAGCCTTCGGTGTTGGCGATGACATCGCGCAGCAGCTTGTCGAGATCGTCGTTGCCGTCGAGTTTGGTCAGCAGGTCACGCAGGCGCTGACGGGCTTCGAACAGGCGACGCAGCGGAGTGACTTGCTCCACCACCTTGACCGGGTCGAAATCGTCGATGTGTTTGAAGTTGAGTTCGATGTTCAGCTTGCTGTCGTCGCCGCTGAGAGTGTTGTTGACTTGCAGCGTGGCGCGAGGGGCGATGGAGGCGAGGACGTCGTTGAAGTTGTCGCGGTCGATTTCGGTGAAACGGCGTTCGGTCAGTTTTGCCAGTGGTTCGAGCGGCTTGCCCGAGAGATCGGCAAGAATCCCGACCACCAGCGGCAATTCCTTTTTCTCGATGGCGTTGCCGATTTCGACGTCATAGGTGATTTGCACTCGGGGCGGGCGAACCCGGTCGAGCTTGTGCTGGGTACTTTCTGCCATGTCGGCGGACTCCGATGCGATGAGCGGGCGCAATGCATCGGGGAGGCCCGTTCATCGCTTTCCCTTGCTGGACCACAGGTTAGAAAGGGAGGCAGATGACCTGTCGTTCCTTTGACAAACCTTCCACATTCGGCTGTAGGAACCGAACTACCCAAGACGCTAGAACAGGTCTATAAAAATGCAAGCGAAAAACGTTTTTGGACTGTCTCGCGAAAAGGAAAATTCATTTTGTCTTCACGACTTTTTCTAACAATCGGCTTTGCGCTGCTCGCGGGCTGTTCATTCTTCGGGCCGAAAGTCGACCTCGACAGCCTGACCCTCGACGTCGCGCCCAAGGCCAATGACGACACCCCGATCGCCGTGGATTTCATCGCGGTCAACGACCCAGACCTGCTCAAGCAACTGTCGGGCATCAGCGCCCAGCAGTGGTTCGCCGGGCGCGAGCAGTACCAGCGCGACTATCGTCAGCTGATGAGCGTGTGGGGACTGGAGCTGGTGCCGGGGCAATTCATCGACCGCCAACCCTTCCCGCTGGGGGGCAAGCGGGCGGCTGGACTTTTAGTCTTCGCCAGCTATAACACACCCGGAGCGCACCGCTTGCGGCTGGACGATCAGAGCGATGCGTGGCTCAAGTTCGACAGCCGCGAGATGACCCTGGTCAGCAAGGAAAACTGAAAAAAACCGTCCGCCGCCGGTTCGCGGTGCAGTCGAAGGGAGTCGTATGAGTCTGCTACCTGACGCGGTCTGCTGGCATGAAGGCATGCAATTGCTGCCACAGCATTTTCAGTTGCAGGGCCTGCGGGCCGAAGCGCTCGGCGCGCATCTGGCCCAGGCGTGCAACCCGTGGTTCTTCGGGGTCAGTCACATGGAGTTCGACCCTTCGGCGATGAGTGCCGGGGTGGTGCGGGTGATGTCCTTGCAGGGGACGATGCCCGATGGTTTGCCGGTCAATCTGCAGGCGGGTGTCGGGCCGTTGGTGGAGCTGGATGTCGGCCCGTCGATCAACGAAACCGACGATGCAACGGTCACCGTGTACCTGGCGATCAGCCCTTTGTGGCGCGCCGGTCAATTGCTGCCGCTCAAGGGCCGTTTACAGTCGGTGGTCGGCGAGGCCCTGCCGGATCTCACCAGCGGCGAATTCCCTGAATCGATTACCGTGTGGCGACCCAATCCGCGTCTGTGCACGCAACTCAACAAGGCGGATTCGATCTGCCTGCCGTTGCTGAAAATTCGCAGGGAGGGTGGCGGCTTCCTGCCGTTGCCGTATACACCGCCGACGCCGGTCCTGTTGCCGGAATCGCCGCTGGGTCGGCGGATTGCCGGGCTCTGTGCGCGGGCCCGGGAGAAATGCCTGTTTCTCGGCGGGCGTCTGCGTCAGGCACAACAGTCCGGCAATCAGGACGATGCGCTGGAGATTCGCCGCCAACTGACCGCGTTATGGACGCGACTGCCGGAAGTCGAAGGCTCGCTGAACAGTCGCATCGCCCATCCGCAGGCGTTGTATGTGCAGTTGCTGGGGCTGGCCGGCGCGTGGTCGGCGCTGGATCCGCTGGCGGGCGTGCCGTCGTTTGCGCCGCTGGATTTTTTCGAATTGCAGCGTGGGTACGAACCGCTGCTCGATTGGCTGGAAACCACGCTTGAGCTCATCCGCGCAGGTTATCGCAGCATCGCATTCGAACGCAGCGAACACAGTTTCTCCATTCAGTTGCCGGACGAGCAGCCGAGCCAGCGGCTGGTCATCGGCCTGCGCATGCCCAACGGCGCCAGTGAGCAGGCGGCCGGCGAGTGGCTGCGCGGCGCGATCATCGCCTCGGCGCCGCACATCGCCTTGCTCAGCCGCCAGCGCATGAGCGGTCTGACGCACCAGGCCATGAGTCGCAGCGAGCAAGTGGCCTACAGCGTCGGCGACGACACCCGACTGTTTGTGGTGACAGCCGAAGGCAACTGGTTCGACGCGCAATTGCCGCTGGTGATCGCCGCGCCGGCCACCCGGTTGACCAGCAGTCCGTGGCAAGTGGTGCTGTTTGTCGCCCAGAACAGTGAAAGTGCCTGATCACACAAGGAACGCCGTATGTCGCAAGGAAGTGCCGCAAGCCTTGGGTTGCAGGACGCACCGTTGAGCAGCGCGTTCCGTCAGACGTGGCAGCAATGGCAACTGGACTGGACGCAGTTGCCCAAGGATATCGAGGACGATGCGGCGCTGGTCGAAACCGTGGTCGAGCTGTCCACCCAGGCTTCACAACGGCTGTGGCGCACGGCGTTTTCGCGGGTCGGCGACTCGGCGACCGAACAGGTCAAGGCGCTGGTGTATGCCTTCGTTGCGCTGGTCGATGAAACGCTGCTGTTCAGCCCATGGCCGGGCCAGGGCGCCTGGCAGGAAAAACCCCTGGAATCGCGCCTCTACTCCAGTCGGCAGGCGGGTGAGCAGTTGCCGGCGGCGATCCAGACTCTTCTCGATGAGCAGCAACCCACTACACGCGACCTCGCCAACGTTTATCTGCAATGCCTGATTCTCGGTTTCCACGGACGTCTGCGCGGCGAGCATAGCCAGGCGCAACTGGAGAAGTGGCGGCTGGCGCTGTTCACCTTTGCCTGGCAGGACGAGGCCAGTTACGACGATGTCAGCCAGCGCCTGGTACAACCTTCGCTGGCCGCACCGCTGCAACTGCCGGTGCGCACGGCGTTGCCGGACGGCTTTCGTCTGGCGCTGGGGATTCTGGCGATGGTGCTGTTGCTGACCGGGGTCGGCCAGTTCTTGTGGAGTGACATTCGTTCCGAACTGGAGCCGGTGCTGCAAACCACCGACTCGATGGCGGCGCGGGAGCAAGACTCATGAGTACCTTGACGATCGTCGCGTGGGTGGTCGCGGTGCTGTTGCTGCTGGTGATCGTCGGGGTGGCGGTGTGGTGGCTGCGCACTCGAAGCGGTGCGGCGATCCGCAGTTTCTATCTTGCGGTGCGGCACATGGAGCAAGAACAGGGCACTCACGATCGCTATCAATTGCCATGGCTGCTGATGCTCGGCGATGAGGTCCAGGGCACGCAACTGGTGACCGAATGGCGCCTGCAACCCACCGACAAGCCGGCCTGGTTCGGCCGTTGGTGGTCTGACCCTGAAGGGGCGGTGCTGGTGGTGCCCCAAGGCCTGTTTCTGCCGGAAGACGGCATGCATTTGCAACGGGGCGGCTGGTGGCGATTGCTTGGACTGATCCTGCGCCTGCGCAGCAAGCGTCCGCTCGACGGGGTGATCTGGACCGTGCCGGTCAGTCGCCTGGGCAATCTGGAGCAGGCAACGCAGTTGGGTCTTGCGGCGCGCCGGCGCTTCATCGACCTGTTGCAACGTTTTGGTTTGAGCGTGCCGGTATACGTGATCGTCACCGGTCTTGAGGAATTGCCGGGGTTTCAGGACCTGATCAGTTCGCTGCCGGATGAGGCACGCGAACGCACCCTGGGCTGGTCATCGCCGTTTGCGCGAGATGCGGTGTGGCAGGGTCAATGGAGCGATCAGGCACTGGATCGCCTGCACCGCGCCGTCGCCGAAGCGGTAATTGAACTCGGTACGTTGTCCGGGCAGTTGACCGCGGACCTGTACGCCTTGCCAGAGCGTCTCGAAACGCTGCGACGGGGTCTGCAGAATGTGCTGGAACCGGTGTTCCAGGGCAACGCTCAGGGTGAGGCTCCGTGTTTTCGCGGCGTGTACTTCAGCGCCAACCAACCGGCCGACGACGCACTGGACGGCTTCAGCGCCGATGACAGTGGCCTGCAGCGCAGCGTGTTCATGCGTCAGCTGTGGCGCCAGCGTCTGGTGGGCGAGCGTGGTCTGGCACAGGGGGTGCCGCGTCTGTTGCGCTTGCGTCAGCGCTGGCAACGGCTGACGGCCGGCGTAGCGCTGGTGGTCGGGGTCGTCTGGGCACTGGCGATGTTCTGGGTGTGGAACCAGTCGGTCAAGGATGCCCATGAGCTGGCGCGGCTGATGCAGGGCGCGCAGAAGAGTTACGTCACGGTCACCGATGACGCCCACCGCGTCGAGCCGACCCGGCGCAATGTGCAGAGCTTCTGGCGGGTGCTGGAAAAGGCACCGCACTGGCACTACGTGTCGCTGGCGTTTCCGTCATCGTGGGTTTCTTCTGTCGATGTGAAGATCGAACGGGCGGTGTTCCAGGCCGCCCAGCGTCATATGATCCAGCCGCTGCATGAATTGCTGGTGGCGGAGCTGGCGAAGCTCAAGGCGATCCGCGCGACGGATCGGCGCAACAGCGTCGAAAGCGAAGACCCGGCCCAGTGGCAGAACTACCAGAAAGCCACGGACCTGGTGGACCGGGCGCTGCGCCTGGAGCAGCAGAACCAGTTGTTCGCCGAGGTGCAGAACAATCAGCGGGCACCGCTGGACGATCTGGTGCAACTGAGCAACAACGCGCTGTCGCTCAACCTCAATGCGGCGACGGTGCCCCACGCCGCTTACTACAATCGGCTGTTGGCGGCAGGGGACAATGGAGATTTGCAGGCGCTGGATCTGAGCGTCGAGCGACCGCTGATCGTCAACAACTTCAACGGGCTGATGGAGCGCTGGCTCGATCAGTATTTCCTGGCCGACAATTTTGTCAGCAAGGCCGGCTACCTCAAGCTGCACCTGGAACAGCTTGAGGCCGGGAGTGGCAACAGCCTCAGCGAGCTGGAAGACCTGCGCGCGCTGATCGATGACCTGCAAGCGGCGATCGCCCTGACCAATTCGACCTGGAGTCGCGGCAAGGGCCAGGAACTGGTGCCGGGCTACCGCGAATTTCTCGACAAGGTGCGCAAGAGCACGTTGCTCGGGCCGGCGGTTGAGCAACAACTCGATGCGCAGGCGGGCAAGCTGCAGCAGAGTTTCCGTGATCAGTGGATCGCCCAGGTCGGTTCGCGCGGCAACTTGCTGGTGCAGCAGGGCAGCGGGCAACTGGCATTGCAGGATCAGGTGGTGAAGCTCAATAACGCGGTGCAGGCGTTGTTCAAGCGCGACTTCGTGTCCATCGCGATGCGCGCCACCGAAGACAACGTCAACCTGCAAGGCCAGACCGTCGATGGCGACGACCTCAATACTTCACTCAACTACTTCACCAGCTACAAGAGCTACGTCGCCGAAGAACTGCCGCGCATCCCGCCGGTTTATCGCGAGGCATTGCTGCAAGCGGCAGAAGGTGCGGCGGCGCAGGCCATGTGGCTGAGCCTGAAAGATCACAACGACCAGACGCATCCCTACGCTGTGTTCAATGTGCAGGCCGAGCAGGCGATGGCTTTGCAGAAGGCGTTTGTCGAGGTCCATCGCAGCGATCTGGCGGCGCGTCTGCAAGGCGCGCTGAATCGCCGTGCCATGGCGCAGATCGTCAACGGTCTGGATGAAATCACCGCGCAACCGCTGTTCGGTGGCCGGACTGAAATCAGTCAGTGGGACGGCTCGAAAAACCTCGGTCTGCAACTGTACGGCGCCAGCGATGTGCAGGATCTGAAGCTGAGCCTCAAGCAACAATTCAACACCATGCTCGGCATCACCGAGCGGCGCACATCGGCATTGCAGTGGCTGATGACCCAGCAGGGCAATCTGTCGGCGCTGGATTACGAACGGGTGACCCAGTTCAGCGCGCTCAACGACGAACTGCTCAAGTACAAGGACTCGAACCCGGCCAGTTCGCCGGCGCAGATCGAGCAACTGGTCAGCCGTGATTTCATCGAGATGGACACCGGCTCCTGCGTGCAGGTGTTGCAGACCGCCAATCTCGCAGGCGGGCGCGGCACGCTGGCGATGCGTGCGGTGGAGTTGCAACAGTCGGCCATGCAGCGTTGCCAGTACCTGCAACAACAGCAGGCAGCAGCGGCGTGGAATGAACTGGCCAACTATTTCAATCAGTACCTGGCCGATCGCTTTCCGTTTGCCAACGGTTTGCAGGCGCAGGATGCGGACCCGGCGCGGGTGCAGCATTTTCTGGAAATCATCGACAAGCGTCTGCCGGTGGCCCAGGCCGGACTGGTGCTGAGCCAGACTCCGGAACGTCTGGCGGCGGAGGATTTTCTCAACCGTTTGAAGCAGGCGAGCCTGTGGCTGACCCCGCTGTTCGTGCGTGACAAGAGCGGCATCCTCGGTGTCGAGATGGACGTTCGCTGGCGCACTGATCGTGATGATGAGCGCGGTGCCGATCAGGTGATCGCCGGGGGCTTGCTGGCGGGCAGTCAGCAAATCAACTATCCCGCCGCCGAGCAGCCGAACCTGCGCTGGATGGTTGGCCAGCCGATCCGCCTGACCCTGCGTTGGGCGCGCAACGGCCGCGAGCGCCCGGTCAACGATCCGCTGCAACCGAACCTGGTGGTGCGGGACCTGGAGGCCGGTTGGGAGTATGGCGGGCCATGGTCGTTGCTGCGGCTGATGCGCGCGCACTTCTCGGTGCAGCGCCAGCCGAGCATGGATTACACGGATTTTCCCCTGACGTTGCGCCTGCCGGTCACTGCGCTGAACGACAGCGTGACCACGGAGTTCACCCGGATGTTTGTGCGCCTGTCGTTGATGAGTCAGGGCTCGAAACTGCCGTTGGCGATTCCGCCGTTGCCGACCCGGGCGCCGCGTTCGCCGTTCCAGGTGACCGGCACCACCGCCGCCATTGAATCCCGCGAGGAGGGCCTGTGAGCCTGCCATCTGCAACCTTGCCCGACCTGATCGATCAGTTGCTCGCACCGATCAGCCCTGATGCGCCTTGTGGTGTGGATCTGCGTTACGAACGCGAGTTCGATCAATTGCGCGACCTGCGCCGTGAAGACGATGCGAGCCTGCCGACCGGGGTCTGGCAATCGACGTTGAAACAGGCGAACTGGCCCGCAGTGGAAACACTCACCACCACGCTGCTTATCGAGCGCAGCAAGGACCTGATGCTCAGTGCCTGGCTCGGCGAGGCCTGGCTGCATCTTCAAGGGCTGGACGGATTGCCCGGCAGCCTGGCGCTGATCGCCGGATTGTGTGAGCGCTATCCCGAACAACTGCATCCGCAGGCCGAGGAGGGCGATCAGTCATGGCGGGTGATTCCGCTGGAGTGGCTGGTGCGTCGGTACAGTGAAGTGCTGCTGACCCGGGTGCCGCTGTTCGGCTCGCACAACAGCGATTTCGAGGCCTGCAACCTGGAAACCTGGCGCCGTTTGCAGGTGCAGCAGGTACAGGTCAACGACAGCAAGAATGCAAAGATTTCAGCGGAGGCCGCACGCAATGAACAGAAGAAGCTCAGCGAACAGGTGCGCGCCACGCCGCTGGCGTTCTGGCTGCGCCAACAGGGCAATCTGCTGCTGAGCCAACAACACCTGCAACGTCTGAACGCCTGGAGCGATACGTACCTCGGTGATCAGGGGCCGGGTCTGCAGCCCTTGCAGGAGATCATTCAAGCGCTGCTGAAACTGGTTCAGGAGTTCATCGCCATGCACCCACAAAAGCCGGCGCCGGTCGCACCCGTCGAAGCCCCCGTGTTGGAGGCGCAACCGGTCGAGGAAGCCGCCGTGGCGGCGCAGGTCTTTCGTGAGCCGGCGAGCCGTGAAGAGGCCTATCGGCAATTGCTGCTGATTGCCGAATACCTGGCCCGCACCGAGCCCCACAGCCCCGTGCCGTACCTGATCCGGCGCGGGGTGGAGTGGGGCAACAAGCCGTTGAGTGAACTGCTCGGCGAGCTGATCTCGGCCGACGCCGAATCGCGACGGCTGTGGACGTTGCTCGGCGTACTTTAGTGCACGCGCTGGTTGTTCTGTTTCGGCGGCAATGTCAGCGGCGTCAGCACCGGTTCTCCGGAAAAGAACGCCACCAGGTTTTTCCCCACCAGTTCCACGGTGCCTTGGGTGGCTTCCGGTGACAGCCCGGCGACGTGGGGGGTGAGGATCACGTTGCTCAGGGTTTTCAGTGCGTCCGGAACCCGTGGTTCGTGGTCGAACACGTCCAGTGCGGCGCCGGCAATTCGCCGTTGCTCAAGTGCCGTGATCAGGTCCGCCGTGGCGATCACGCTGGCGCGGGCGATATTGACGATAAAGCCTTTGGGCCCCAGAGCGTCCAGCACGGGGCGGGTCACCAGATGCTGGCTGCCGATGCCGCCGGGCGTCGCCACCACCAGAAAATCCGAGGCCCGCGCCAGCTCGGTCGGGGTCGAGCAGAAGGTGTAGGGCACGTCGTTGCGCACCTGGCGGTTGTGGTAGCTGATCTCCATGTCGAAACCCAGATTCGCGCGTTTGGCGATGGCCATGCCCACCGCGCCGAGGCCGAGAATCCCCAGCCGCTTGCCCGCCAGGGACGGGCGCATGATCTTCGGCCATTCGCCACGGCGCACCGCGGCATCGCAGCGTGGAATGTCGCGTACCAGCGCCAGCAGCAACGCCATGGCATGGTCGGCCACCGACGAGGCGTTGACGCCGGCGCCGTTGGTGACGGTCAGGCCCCGGTTGCTGGCGGCTTGCAGGTCCACTTGTTCGTAGCCGGCGCCGATCACGCAGATGATTTTCAGCGCAGGCAATGCGGCGATTTCTTCGGCGTACAAACCCAGCGGGCCACGGGTGAGCACCGCGTCGATGCGTGCGCCGTGAGTGGCAATGGCCTGGGCGCGTTCGGCGGGAGTCGGGGCAAGAATCAGGTGAAAGCCCTGTCGTTCAAGAATGGGCAAATAGTCATTGATGGTTTCAACCAGTACCAGAACGGTGGCGGGCATTGCTCGGCTCCTGTGATCGTCGGCGGGTCGGTCGCGAAAGTCGTGTCAGAGTGCTGATTGCAGAGCGGTTTGGCAATGGCCGACATTGCCCCGCACCAGCCAGTGTAGGAGCTGATGCGGGGAGTGCGCGGGCGCTTCGTCAGAAGGCGATGTCGGCGGTGTTGATCAACCGCACGAACGCCGCGCCGAGGGTTGCGTTGTGATGCTCGATGATCGCCCGGGCCGGCAGTGCGGGGGTGTCCATGCAAGTGTGGGCATCGGCTACCAGCCATGGCTTGAAGCCCAGCTCGGCAGCGGCACGGCAGGTGCTGTCGATGCAGAACTGAGTTTTCATGCCGACGATGTACAGGTCTTCGATTTTCGCGGCGTTGAGTTGCCGGGCCAGGTCGGTGCCGTGGAAGGCGTTGGGGCGGGATTTGTCGAAGAGGGTGGCGTTTGCGCCATCCAGCTCAAGCGCAGGCAGTAACTGCCAGAACGCACTGCCGGCGGCAATCGGCGAGCCGGCCGGGCCGGTGTGGCGAACAGCAAAAACCGGCACCTGGCGGTGGCGCGCCTGAGCGATCAAGTGCTGGATGTTGGCGAGCATGCGTTCGCCGTCGTGGGGTTTTTCCTGACCCTGGAACAGGCCGACCTGCATATCGATGATCAACAGTGCTGCGGACATGGTGTTTCTCCTTGGGTACCAAACGTGCCGCACGGACGGGAGAAACAGCAAGGCCCCGTCCATTGCTGGCGGGGCCTCGGGTTTGCTGCGCTGGTTTTACCTCAGGCGCAAACACCACGACCCGCCGGTGGCGGTCGTGGTGGTACGGGTGAGGTGCAGCGCGCAAAGGTTCATGGGGCCGATCATGCTGGCGGCGTCAGCGGACTGTCAACAGATGCATCAACTGGCGTACTGGGCGATGCCGTTGCCGAATGACCAGTTTTCTTTTTTCACTTCGACCAGATTGATGAACACATCTTCCAGACGGATCGACAGGTGCGTGTTCAGGTTCCGGGCGATGGTCTGGTACAGCGCCTTTTTCTGCTCCAGCGTCCGGCCCTCATTGAGGGTGATCTGGATGATCACCAACTGGTCGCTGCGCTGGATCCCCAAGTATTGAGTATCGAAGACGAAATGCTCGCCGTCGTGCTCGGCCAGGATCTGGAAGTTGTCGTGCTCCGGCACATTGATCGTGCTGCGCATGGCGGCGTAGATCTGCTCGCCGACGCGTTTGGCGAAGATCGGGTCGGGGCGTTTCTTGAGTTCGACGCGGACGAGGGGCATGGGAGGGCTCCATGGGGAAGGGGACGGGAAGGGGCTGTCAGTCGGTTCGCCATTGGGTATAGCTGAAAATGCCAATCTGTGAGGTTGTTTAAAAACGTTTGGAAACGGATGCCCGCGTCCTGCTGAATTTACGGATGTTGCCTACGAGTGCTGCCGGATTTATCCGCTATACGGCGAGATGTGAAGCACGAAACCATAGAGAGCAGGACAGGACGCGCTCTTCAGGATGGGACGTAGGCCTGGACGGAAATTGCCATCAGCCAAGGAAGGCCAATGCTTCAGAACAACCGTGAAAACCTGGAACTCGACAGGCTGCATAACGAAACGCGAAAACTTGTGGCTGAACGGCAAAAGCTTCTGGCTGAAGAAAAGAAGCTGAAATGGGAGACGTATTTTTATCCAGTCGCGGTAGTGGCCGGCGTGTTAACGGCAAGCGCGGCATTGGCTGGCGTCTTTTTCAGGTTTTGAGCGTTCGTTTTCGCCATCTTCAGACACATGACCCAAAAGGAAATCAACATGAGCACCTATGACGCCAAAGCCAGAATGGAACAATTGGAACGGGAACACGATGAGTGGGCCGAAAAAATACGGATCAAAAACAGGAAAGAAATGCGCCCGATCTGGGGCTTGCTGGGTCTGGGCATCTTTTGCATGTCCCTTGGCTTCATGTTGGCCCGATCGATTTGATCGGGTTCTCCCCATGGCGCATTCGGCGCCAGAACGTGTCATAAAACGACATTTTACGTATCTGGTGCCGACAGCTATTTTCCCAAAAGCGACAACCTTCCAATCTGCTCCGTACAACCATTCCTCAGCTAAGTCTTTGCTTCCGCTCATTTATCGCGGAGAATCGCGCCCCTGTTTCGGCCGGAGCATGTCTGTCGGTTTTTTCCGACGCGTCCTGACCGAGTGGCAAGTGACCGGAATGCGGAGATCCGACCGGATGAATGATCAGGCCAATAGCGTCGAACAACGCTTTGAAACGGCAGCACCAGCGCAACTTTCGAGCTGGAATCGCCATGACACTACCTGGATGTTGGGACTGTTCGGGACGGCCATCGGCGCCGGTACCCTGTTTTTGCCGATCAACGCAGGTCTGGGTGGCTTCTGGCCGCTGGTGATCCTCGCGCTGCTGGCATTCCCGATGACTTTCTTCGCGCACCGCGGCCTGACCCGCTTTGTGCTCTCCGGTCGCGAAGGCGCCGACATCACCGAGGTGGTGGAGCAGCATTTCGGCATCAAGGCCGGTGCGCTGATCACCTTGCTGTACTTCTTCGCAATCTTCCCGATCCTGCTGATCTACAGCGTTGGCCTGACCAACACCGTCGCCAGCTTCCTCGAACACCAACTGCACATCACGCCGCCACCGCGCGCGCTGCTGTCGTTCGTGCTGATCCTCGGCCTGCTGGCTGTTGTTCGTTGCGGCGAGCAGGTGATCGTCAAGGCCATGAGCCTGATGGTGTATCCGTTCATCGTCGCGCTGCTGTTCCTCGCCGTGTACCTGATTCCGCACTGGAACGGCGGCATCCTGAGCACCGCTTCGCAGGTGCCGGCGCCGTCGGCGCTGCTGCACACGCTGTGGCTGGCGATTCCGGTGATGGTGTTTTCGTTCAACCACTCGCCGATCATTTCGGCGTTCGCGGTGGACCAGAAGCGTCGTTACGGCGTACACGCCGACGAACGCAGCTCGCAGATCCTGTCCCGCGCCCACCTGCTGATGGTGGTGATGGTGCTGTTCTTCGTCTTCAGTTGCGTGCTGACCCTGTCGCCGGAGCAACTGGCTGAAGCCAAGGCGCAGAACCTGTCGATCCTGTCGTACCTGGCCAACCACTTCAGCAACCCGACCATCGCGTTCGCCGCGCCGCTGATTGCATTCGTGGCCATCTCCAAGTCGTTCCTCGGCCACTACATCGGTGCCAGCGAAGGCCTGAAAGGCTTGATCGTGAAAAGCGGCAAGCGCCCGGGCGCCAAGGCGCTGGATCGCATCGTTGCAGCGTTCATGCTGGTGGTGTGCTGGATCGTGGCGACCCTGAACCCGAGCATTCTCGGCATGATCGAAACCATCGGTGGCCCGGTCATCGCGGCGATCCTGTTCCTGATGCCGATGTACGCGATCCGCAAGGTACCGGCCATGGCGCGCTATCGCGGTCAGGCGTCGAACGTGTTTGTCACCGCCGTAGGCCTGGTGGCAATTTCGGCGTTGATCTACTCGCTGACCGCCTGATTCCAGGCCAGCAGCTCCAGACGGGGGCGAGCGATTCGCCCCCGCTTTTGCAAGACCCCTCAGTGCCTGATCCAGGGCACACATCCCAAGGCATAAACGGCTACGCTTGAAAGGCACTTTTCCCCGGAGATGCCTCATGCCCCGTGCACGACCCCAATTGATCAGCGCCAAACTGGAAAAACTCCATCCCACCCAGCTCACGGTCGGCCTCGCCGAAGTCGCCGACAAGCGTCAGGAATGGAAAAAACTCAAACGCAAGGAGCGGGCGGCAGCGCTGGACAATCACTGGTTCCCCAGTGTGCTCGGGCCTGAAGGTGTCTATTACATCGTCGATCACCATCACTTTGGTCTTGCGCTGATCGAGGAAGAGGTCAAGAAGGCCTCCTTGCTGGTGCTCAAGGATCTTTCGTTTGTCGACACGGTAACCTTCTGGAACGTGATGAACTTCAACCAGTGGGCGCACCCCTACGACGGGCGCGGTGTCCGGCGCACCTTTGAAGCCATTCCCAAATCCATTGCCGATCTGCAGGACGACCCTTATCGCAGCCTCGCCGGACGCTTGCGCCGGGCCGGTGGCTACGCCAAGGACGCCACGCCCTACAGCGAGTTTCTCTGGGCGGATTTCTTTCGCAGCCGCATTGCCAGTGATCAGATCAACGACCTCAGTCCCAAATTGCAGACCAAAGCCATGAATCTGGCCCGCAGTCAGGAAGCTCGGTATCTGCCAGGGTGGGTGGGTCCGATTGTCAACTGAACCTCTGAGTGCCGCTTCCCGACCCGAAGTGCAAAGTCGTAGCCAGGACCTGTTGGCCGGGTTGTCGATTGCCGGTCTGTTACTGCCCGAGGCCGTGGCGTATTCCAGCATTGCCGCGTTGCCACCGCAGGCCGGGGTAATCGCGTTATTCGCCGGGCTGCTGTGTTACGCGTTGATGGGCACCAGCCGCTTTGCCGTGGTCTCGGCCACGTCGTCATCGGCGGCGGTGCTGGCGGCTGCGACGGCTTCGCTGGCCAGTGGCGATCCGGCATTGCGCCTGAGCCTGGCGGTCGGCCTGGTGATGATGACCGGGGTGCTGTTTCTGCTGGCGGGGTTGTTCAAGCTCGGCAGCGTGACATCCTTCATCGCCAAACCGGTGTTGCGTGGCTTCGCATTGGGACTGGCGGTGACGATCATCCTCAAGCAGGTGGCGAGCGTCGTCGATGTCCACCTGACTGAAAGCAACCTGGTTCGCTTTCTGCCGCAGTTGATCGAGCAGTGGCCGAAATGGAATCTGGCAGGCGCTGGAGTAGCGCTGGTGGCGTTGCTGGTACTGATGGTCTGCGCCCGTTTTCGCCGGGTGCCGGGTGGCTTGATTGTTGTCGCATTGGGCATTGCCGCCAGCCAATGGCTGAACCTGCCGGCCTACGGCGTGAAGCTGATCGGAGTCATCGACCTGGCGCTGGAGATGCCACAGCTGCCGAACATGCCGTTTGCCGACTGGCTGCGACTCGGCGAGCTGGCGTTTGCCATGGTGATGATTCTGTATGCCGAGTCCTATGGCTCGATCAGCTCGTTTGCCCTGAAACACGGCGACCGGGTGTCCTCGAACCGCGACCTGCTGGCCCTTGGCGCGTCCAATCTGTTGTCGGGCCTGTTTCACGGCATGCCCGCCGGGGCCGGGTATTCGGCGACTTCGGCCAATGAAGCGGCGGGGGCGACATCGCGGTTGGCGGGAGTTGTCGCGGCGGCGGTGGTGTTGCTGATCGTGTTGACCGTGCTGCCGTACATCGCCCTGACTCCGGAACCGGTGCTGGCCGCGATCGTGATTCACGCGCTGGGACGTGCGTTGAGTCTGCAACCGCTGGGCCGCTACTTCATCTGGCGCCGTGACCGCTTGCTGGTGATCTGCGCGGTGGCGGCGGTGCTGGTGCTGGGCGTGCTCGACGGTTTGCTGCTGGCAGTGGCGATCAGCGTGGTGCTGATGCTCAAACAGATGTCCTCGGCGGATATTCAGGTGCTGGGACAAATGGGCGGCGGTCACGATTACGTCGACGTGCAGCGCCATCCGGATGCCCGGGAAATCCCCGGCGTGCTGATCGTGCGTCCGAGCGAGGCACTGTTTTTCGCTAACGTGGAACGGATTCTCGGTGGCGCGCTGCGGCTGGCTCGGCATGCGCCGGCAGCGGTGCACACGATCATCCTGAGTCTGGAAGAGTCGCCGGATCTGGACGGCACCAGCATCGAAGCGCTGGAGGCGTTCTTCCTGCAGGTGCGGGCCGAGGACAAACTGTTGATTCTGGCGCGCCTCAAGCATGAGGCGCAGACCGTGCTGGCGCAATTGCCGGCGCTGGAACGCGAGCAGGTGCTGTTGAGCGGCTTGAGTGTGGACGAGGCGGTACAGCAGGCACTCAAGCTGAATGCATGAGTTTTCACAGGCATAAAAAAACGCCGCTCATCTCGCGATGGGCGGCGTTTTTCATTGCGTTGCAGCGTCAGGCTTGAACGACAGGGATCTTGGCGTTCGCAGCAGCTTCACGGAACTCGGCAATCTGGTCGAAGGACAGGTAGCGGTAAACATCGGCCGCCATGCTGTCGATCTTGCCAGCGTATTCCATGTACTCCTCGACGGTCGGCAGGCGACCCAGGATCGAAGCAACGGACGCCAGCTCGGCCGAAGCCAGGTAGACGTTCGCGCCGTCGCCCAGACGGTTCGGGAAGTTACGGGTCGACGTCGACACCACGGTGCTGTTCGGCTCGACGCGTGCCTGGTTACCCATGCACAGCGAGCAGCCTGGCATTTCCATGCGGGCGCCGGCCTTGCCGTAGATGCCGTAGTAGCCTTCTTCGGTCAGTTGGTGAGCGTCCATTTTGGTCGGCGGCGACAGCCACAGACGGGTTGGCAGCTGACCCTTGACCTGATCCAGCAGTTTACCGGCAGCGCGGAAGTGACCGATGTTGGTCATGCACGAACCGATGAACACTTCGTCGATCTTCTCGCCAGCAACGCTGGACAGCAGACGGGCGTCGTCCGGGTCGTTCGGCGCGCACAGTACAGGCTCGCTGATGTCGGCCAGATCGATTTCGATGACTTCGGCGTACTCGGCGTCGGCATCGGCTTCCATCAGCTCAGGGTTGGCGATCCAGGCTTCCATCGCTTGAGCACGACGTTCCAGGGTACGCGCATCGCCGTAGCCTTCGCCGATCATCCAGCGCAGCAGGGTGATGTTGGACTGCAGGTACTCGGTGATCGACTCTTTCGACAGCTTGATGGTGCAACCGGCAGCCGAACGTTCGGCCGAGGCGTCGGACAGTTCGAACGCCTGTTCCAGGGTCAGACCTTCCAGGCCTTCGATTTCCAGGATGCGGCCGGAGAAGGCGTTTTTCTTGCCTTTCTTCTCGACGGTCAGCAGACCGTTCTGGATGGCGAAGTAAGGAATGGCATGAACCAGGTCACGCAGGGTGATGCCAGGTTTCATCTTGCCTTTGAAGCGCACCAGGATCGATTCCGGCATGTCCAGCGGCATGACGCCGGTGGCAGCGGCGAACGCGACCAGACCGGAACCGGCCGGGAACGAAATACCCATCGGGAAACGGGTGTGCGAGTCACCACCGGTACCCACGGTGTCCGGCAGCAGCATGCGGTTCAGCCACGAGTGGATGATGCCGTCGCCCGGACGCAGGGAAACGCCGCCGCGGGTCATGATGAAGTCAGGCAGGGTGTGGTGGGTGGTCACGTCGATCGGCTTTGGATAAGCCGCGGTGTGGCAGAAGGACTGCATCACCAGATCAGCGGAGAAGCCCAGGCACGCCAGGTCTTTCAGTTCGTCACGGGTCATTGGACCGGTGGTGTCCTGAGAACCTACGGTGGTCATCTTCGGTTCGCAGTAGGTGCCAGGACGGATGCCTTTGCCTTCTGCCAGACCGCAGGCCTTGCCGACCATTTTCTGCGCCAGGGTGTAACCCTTGGTGCTTTCGGCCGGTGCTTCAGGTTTCTTGAACAGGTCGAACGCAGGCAGACCCAGTTCGGCGCGAGCCTTCTCGGTCAGGCCACGGCCGATGATCAGCGGGATACGGCCGCCGGCGCGGACTTCGTCCAGCAGAACCGGGGTCTTCATTTCGAAGGTGGTGATGACTTCGTCGGTACCGTGCTTGCAGACTTTGCCGGCGTGCGGGTACAGGTCGATCACGTCGCCCATGTTCATGTTCGATACGTCGAACTCGATAGGCAGTGCGCCGGCATCTTCCATGGTGTTGTAGAAGATCGGAGCGATCTTGCTGCCGAAGCAGAAGCCGCCGCCGCGCTTGTTCGGCACGTAAGGGATGTCGTCGCCGAAGAACCACAGGACCGAGTTGGTCGCGGATTTACGCGAGGAACCGGTACCGACCACGTCACCGACGTAGGCGATCGGGAAGCCTTCGCCGCGCATGGTTTCGATCTGCTTCATCGGGCCGGTCTTGCCTTGCTCGTCCGGAACGATGCCGTCACGGGCCATTTTCAGCATGGCCAGGGCGTGCAGCGGGATGTCAGGACGCGACCAGGCGTCTGGAGCAGGGGACAGGTCGTCGGTGTTGGTTTCGCCGGTGACCTTGAAGACGCGCAGGCTGATCTTGTCGGCCAGCACAGGGCGCTTCTTGAACCACTCGCCGTCAGCCCAGGATTGCAGCACGGCCTTGGCGTGAACGTTGCCGTTCTTGGCTTTTTCAGCCACGTCGTGGAAGGCATCGAACATCAGCAGGGTGTGCTTGAGTTCTTCGGCGGCCACTGGCGCCAGTTCGGCGTTGTCCAGCAGTTCGACCAGAGTCACGATGTTGTAGCCGCCCTGCATGGTGCCGAGCAGTTCTACAGCGCGTTTCTTGTCCAGCAGAGGGGAGGAGACTTCGCCCTTGGCCAGTGCGGAAAGGAAACCGGCCTTGACGTAGGCGGCTTCGTCCACTCCTGGTGGTACGCGATTGGTGATCAGGTCAACGAGGAAAGCTTCTTCGCCAGCCGGAGGATTCTTCAGCAGCTCGACCAGGCCTGCAGTTTGTTCGGCGTTAAGCGGCTGGGGAACGATACCCAGTGCTGCACGCTCTTCGATATGTTTGCGGTAGGCTTCAAGCACAGTTATTACCCTCATCAGTGGTCCCAAATGGGTGTCCGGGACGCTCATCCCGAAATTGCCGTACTCATGCTCCTCACGACGTTGTGGGTCGTTCGGCCAGAATTACCGGCAATTCCTTACAGAAGCTGCTTTCAAAGTTTTACGCCTGCAGAACGGGGAGCTGATGAGGGTTGGCGTTGGGCTTTTCCCCGCTGGAAAAACCCTTCGCCAACACCGCTCTGAAGGAACGACTGTGCTCGTGACGCTTTGAAAACAGCTTCTAACGGACATTGGCGCCTAAAAAGGCTGGCTGATTCTACGGCAAAAAAAATTTAAAGGTAAGTCGGGCTCTATTGGACTTTGGTGGCGTTGTGCGCCGGCAGGCCAAACCCCGATCCAGCGCTTGTCCCTGACGTTTGAGGGGTGATGAATGCCGGACAAAGGGCTAACATGCCGACCTGTTCCGCGTTTCAAGTGTTCTGCCCATTTATGCCCAATCAGACCATCAAGACCCCCTGCGTCGGCCTCTGCTCCACTGTTTACGGTGATCTGGTGTGCCGTGGCTGCAAGCGTTTCCACCACGAAGTGATCCACTGGAACGGTTACAACGAGGAGGAAAAGCGCGCGGTGTGGCTGCGTCTTGAGCAATTGCTGTCACAAGTGATGGCGAGCAAGGTCGAGGTCTTCGATCCGGCGCGCCTGCGCCAGCAGCTGGAACAGCGCAAAATCCGCTTCGTACCGCATCAGTCGGAATATTGCTGGGCGTACCAGCTGATCGCCCGGGGCGCGCGGGTGATCATTAATCTGGAAGCCTACGGAATGGTGCTGCTGCCGGAGTTTCGTGACTGGAACCTGCCGGAACTGCGCGATGCCATTGATCGGGAATTTTTCCTGCTGTCGGAAGCGCACTACCAGCGCTATATCGCACCGGGTTTCCTGAAGGATGCCCTCGGCGACTGAAGGTCAAAAGCTTCGCGAGCAAGCCCGCTCCCACATGTTGAATGCAATCGCGCAATTGCAATGCATTCTCCTGTGGGAGCGGGCTTGCTCGCGAAGGGGACATGACAAACGCCGCAACGCTTAATGCTTGACCGCCAACTCCACCAAATGGTCTTCAACCTCCTGCGGCTTGAGCACCAGCACATCACTCTCCAGCGCATCCAGCACCACTTCGGCGGTATTGCCGATCAACGCCCCTGACAACCCGGTGCGCGCCACGGTGCCGATCACCGTCACCGCCGCCTGTAGTTTGTGCGCCATGAACGGAATCAGCACATCCGCCGGGCCTTCCTCGACATGCAAATGCTCGTCATCGACATCGAATTCAGCCTGGAACGCCCGGCATTGCTCGCGATAGCGCGCCTCGATGGTTTCCTTGAGCTGGAAGGTCGGGTCGGCGGCCGAGAGCATCGGTGACGGATGGGCGGTAATCACGTGCAGATGCCCCTTGGCCAGACTCGCGATGTCATAACCGTGGTCGATGATGGTGGTGTGCAGGTGACGGTGTTCGCCATCGGCGTTGCCCACGTCGACCGCTGCCAGAATCACTCGGTCTTTCCAGGAGGCGGAGGTTTTCACCAGCAGCACCGGGGTCGGGCAGTGGCGCAGCAGTTTCCAGTCCGCCGGCGTCAGCAGGGCTTTTTTCAGCGAACTGTCGGGGAAATGCTGCTTGATCACCAGCCCGCAGCCTTCGGCCTGCTGCACGTCGATGATGGTTTCGTGCAGGCTCTCGTTCCACGCCTGTTCGGTGGTGACGCTGTAGCCGTCCGCCAACAGCGCGGCCTTGAGCACGCTGAGCATGCCGGCGTGATCGTGCTTCTTGTCGCAGACCAGCAGGTGCAGATGGGCCTGGGTCACCCCGGCGATCAGCTTGGCGCGCTTGAGCGCCAGGCTTTCCGCGTGTTCGGGTTCGATGACCACCAGAATGCTGCGAATGGCTTGCATGAGTGAGTCTCCAGCAATGAAAAGGCACGGCGTTGCACAACTATAGTTGCTGCTGATGCGCCTGCGACTTGATGCATATCAAGGGCTGGCGCTGGTGGTCTGCGGGCAGGCCGGTATAATCGGCGCCCTTCGCTCGAACACCTTTGACCGTGAGCCCCATGATCCTTCCCGAAATCCACGAATTCCTTGGCTGCCGCACGCCAGACGCCTGGGTCCAGGCCGCGCTGGCCGATCAGGAAACCCTGCTGATCGACCACAAGAACTGCGAGTTCAAGGCCGCCAGCACCGCGTTGAGCCTGATCGCCAAGTACCATTCCCATGTCGATCTGATCAATATGATGTCGCGCCTGGCCCGGGAAGAACTGGTGCACCACGAACAGGTCATGCGCATCTTGAAGCGGCGCAAGATCGAGCTGCGCCAGCTGCATGCCGGCCGTTATGCCTCGAGCCTGCGCAAAGTGGTGCGCAGCCACGAACCGGTGAAACTGGTCGACACCCTGGTGGTCGGCGCCTTCATCGAAGCCCGCAGTTGCGAACGTTTCGAAGCGCTGGTGCCGCATCTGGACGAAGAACTCGGCAAGTTCTATTTCGGCCTGCTGAAAAGCGAGGCCCGGCATTTCCAGGGTTACCTGAAACTGGCCTACCAGTACGGTGACGCCAAGGACATCGCTCAAGTGATCGAGAAAGTCCGCGCCGCCGAGCAGGACCTGATCGAATCCCCGGACGAGGAATTCCGTTTCCACAGCGGCGTACCCGTCGCGGCATGAAATGTTAAAAACTCTTAAGAGCATGAAACATCAACGAAAACCGGCCCAAGTGGCCGGTTTTTGCTGCCCGCGATAATCGTCTTGCCTGCGAATGCCGCCATAATGTCGCCCACTTCACTGAGGGTTGGCGACGGTCGTTATGGATAACCTGGGTTTTGGCAAAGTCCTGCTGGTGGAAGACGATGAGCGGCTGGCCGCGCTGATCGCCCACTTTCTCGAACAACACGGCTACGAGGTGCGCACGGTGCATCGCGGCGATCTTGCCGTGGCCGCGTTTCTTGAATTCAAGCCCAAAGTCGTGGTGCTCGACCTGATGCTGCCGGGGCAGAGCGGCCTGCACGTGTGCCGGGAAATCCGCAGCGTGTCGGACACGCCGATTGTCATCCTGACGGCCAAGGAAGACGATCTCGACCACATTCTGGGCCTGGAGTCCGGGGCCGACGATTACGTGATCAAGCCGATCAAGCCGCCAGTGCTGCTCGCGCGTCTGCGCGCACTGCAACGCCGGCAAGTGCCGGACAGCGGCGTGGTCAGCTCCCTGGAGTTCGGTCAGTTGCTTATCGACCGCAGCTGCCGCGAAGTGCGTCTGGCCGGCGAGCTGATCGAGCTGACCACCATGGAGTTCGAACTGCTGTGGTTGCTGGCCAGTGCTGCCGGCAACATCCTGTCGCGCGATGACATTCTCAACCGCATGCGCGGCATCGCCTTCGACGGTCTCAACCGTAGCGTCGACGTGTACATCAGCAAGTTGCGCAACAAACTCAAGGACAACCCCCGCGAACCGGTGTGCATCAAGACCGTGTGGGGCAAGGGCTATCTGTTCAATCCGTTTGCGTGGGAGTTGTAGATGCTGCGGTTATTTCTCGGGCTGTTTCTGGTAATGACCGTCGGGCTGGTGGCGGCGCTGCAAACCGTCGAACACACCTTCAACGCGCTGCTCGACAACCAGATGCAGGCCTACAACCGCGAGGCGGTGCGTGGCCAGGCATGGTCGCTGATCGAACACATGCGCGACCAGAAAGGCGCGGCGCGGGAGGCGCAACTGGACGCGCTGCGCCCGCACTACGGGCTGACGCTGAGTCTGGTCGAGGCCGATCAACTGAAGCTCAGCGATGAGGAAAAAGCCGAACTGGCCCAGGGCCTGCTGGTGATCCGCCACGACTACACCCAGTTCATCAGTAACATCGACGGCGGCTCGCAACTGCTCAGCATCAAGCTGCCGCCGGAGCCGAGCCTGATGCCGTTCTACATCTCGGCGGCTTACATGATGCTGGCCGTGCTGCTCGGTATCGTCCTGTACTTCTGGGTGCGCCCGCACTGGCGTGATCTGGAAAAACTGCGACTGGCCGCCGAGCGTTTCGGTGACAACGACCTCTCCGCGCGGATCCAGCTTTCAAAACGCTCGAACATCCGGGACCTGGCCGAACACTTCAACCTGATGGCGGCGCGCATCGAAGGCCTGATCGCCAATCAGCGTGAACTGACCAACGCCGTGTCCCACGAACTGCGCACGCCGATTGCCCGGTTGTCGTTCGAACTCGACCAGCTCAAGCAACAACCGGACGCCAGCCAGAACCGCGAACTGATCGCCGACATGTACGCCGACCTTGGCGAACTGGAAGAAATGGTCTCCGAGCTGCTGACCTACGCCAGCCTCGAACGCGGTGCGACGGTGATCACTCGCGAGAACATTCAGGCCGCCAACTGGCTCGACAGTGTGGTCGGGAGCGTGGCGCTGGAGGCCGAAGCTGCCGGGGTGCAACTGCTGATCGGCGAATGCCGGGTCGAAGAGGTGCGGATCGAGCCGCGCTTCATGGCACGGGCGGTGATCAATCTGCTGCGTAATGCCATTCGTTATGCCGAACAACGGGTCGAGGTGTCGCTGGTGCGTATCGGCGATCAATACGAAGTGCAGGTCAACGACGACGGGCCGGGCGTGCCGCTGGCCGGTCGGGAGAAGATTTTCGAACCGTTCTCGCGCCTGGACGCCAGCCGCGACCGCCGCACCGGTGGTTTCGGTCTCGGGCTGGCGCTGGTGCGGCGGGTGTCGCAATCCCATGGCGGCCGGGTCGAGGTTGGCGATTCACCGTGGGGCGGGGCGTCGTTCCGCATGACCTGGGCGCATCTGGATTGATGGTTTCCTCCCCCGAAGGGTGAGGTGTCGGTTCAACTCAGCACGTAGTCCACCGGTTTCAGCGCCGGAGGCAAAGGCTCGACACCGAGTTCCGCCAGAATATCCCGCTCGATACCCCGCACCAGCGCATCGGTCGACAGGTCATTTTCATCACGCCCAAACGGATCTTCCAGTTCATCGGCAATCGCATCCAGGCCAAAGAAGGTGTAACTGACAATCGCCGTGAACAGCGGCGTCAGCCAACCCAGCGGTTCGGCCATGGCGAACGGCAGCAGGATGCAGAACAGGTAGATCGTGCGGTGCAGCAGCAGGGTGTAAGGGAAGGGCAGCGGCGTGTTCTTGATCCGCTCGCACACCGCTTGTGCCTGGGTCAGGCTGGTCAGGTGATTGGCCAGCAGCATGTAGCGCCATTCGCTGAGATCCCCCGCCTCGTGGAGATCGGAGCATTGCTGGCCGACGGTTTGCAAAATGCGCCCGCTGTAGTCCGGCACCTGTGCGTCGTGTTGCGGGGTGATCCACTCGGCGCTGGCGGTGGCTTCGTTTTCCCGGCGCAATCGCGCATTCAGCGCATGGGCAAAACCGCAGAGATTGAGCAGCAATAACCGACGTTGCGCCGATTCGCGGATGACATGGGTTTCGCGAATCACCGATCGCACATGCACGATCACTTCACCCCAGGCCTTGCGCGCCTCGTACCAGCGGTCGTAGCAGGCGTTGTTGCGAAAATTCATGAAGATCGACAGCGACAGACCAAGCAAGGTAAACGGCGTGGCGTTGACCTTGGTGAAGTTGCTCGGATGGAGGATTTCCACCAGCACGATGGCCGACGCCAGCAACGTGACCATCAGGGTGCGCAGGGCGATGCGCTTGGCAATCGAGCCCTTGAGGGTGAACAGGATGGCGAACTGGTTGACCTTGGGTCGGATGATCATGCTGTTTTTGCCTTGAAAACGTGGCGGTTCAGCCGCCGGTCATGTTCATGAAACGCACCACTTGCACGTCGTCGTTCACTTCAAAATTGTGTCGGTAAGGCTTGAGCTTCATCGCCTCGATGATCGCTTTCTCCAGCCGTTGCGGTTGACCCGGATGGGCCCGCAGCACCGCTTTCAAGTCCACCGAATGCTCGTTCCCCAGACACAGTAGCAAACGCCCCTCGACCGTCAGTCGCACCCGGTTGCAGGTGCCGCAAAAGTTGTGGCTGTGGGGCGAAATGAACCCCAGCCGAATGTGCGGCGCTTCGGCCAGCCGCCAGTAGCGCGACGGGCCCTGGGTCGACTCGGCGGAATCGATCAGGGTGTAACGCTCGGCGATCTTTTCGCGCACCTGGGTGCTGGAGAAGAACGACTCGGCGCGGCTGTGTTCGCTGATGATGCCCAGCGGCATTTCCTCGATGAAGGAAATGTCCAGATCCCGCTCGATGGCGAACTGCACCAGATCATTGATCTCGTGATCGTTGCGGCCCTGCATCACCACGCAGTTGAGTTTAGTGCGGGTAAATCCGGCCTCGCGGGCGGCATCGATGCCGTTGATCACTTGTGCCAGGTCGCCGGTGCGGGTCATCTGCCTGAAGCGTTCGGCATCGAGGCTGTCGAGACTGACGTTGAGGCGCTTGACCCCGGCGTCGAACAGCGGGCCGGCGAGTTTGCCGAGCTGCGAGCCGTTGGTGGTCAGGCACAGCTCACGCAGGCCGGGCAGGGCGGCGATCTGTTTGCACAAGCCGACGACGCCGGGACGAATCAGCGGTTCACCGCCAGTCAGGCGGATCTTGCGGGTGCCCAGCGCCACAAAGCTCTGCGCCAGTTGATTGATCTCCTCCAGCGTCAGCACCCGTTGGCGCGGCAGGAACTGCATGTCTTCAGCCATGCAATAGACGCAGCGGAAGTCGCAACGGTCGGTGACCGACATGCGCAGGTAGTCGACGCGGCGGTTGTATCCATCGATCAGGATGCGCTCTGACATGACAGCCTCGCTTGGGTGAAATCCGCTATTGAAGGGATTGGGTCGGCGCAGGTTATGAGCAACTTCGAACAGCGTCCAATCACTATTAATGACCGGCCGATTGATGCTGTCGATGATGAAATAATTATTCCGGATTTATCGCTTCTTAGTTTTGCAAGTGCCCGTATTTAAAGGGTTTACGTCCGTGATAGATGCTTTCGATAACGCAGTCATTAATAGCGATTAGACAAGTTTTTGCAGCGGTTCATATCCTTGGCCCGTCAAACGAAACGACCGCTTTTGAACTTGAAAGTCAGTCGTCGCTGTTTAAACCCGATCAGGTTTTTTGCCTGTGTGCATCGTCATGGAGAAGTCCCATGTCACAAGTCGACCGTTACAAACCCTACAAGGGCGCCGCTGCGGGTTGGGGCGCTGTGATCAGCCTCACGAAGAACTGGCTGGGCAGTGAAAACGCCCTGAAAAACATCCGCGCCATGCTCAAGACCAACCAGAACGGCGGCTTCGACTGCCCCGGTTGCGCCTGGGGTGAGGCACCCGGCGCGAGCATGCTGAAGTTCTGCGAGAACGGCGCCAAAGCGGTGAACTGGGAAGCCACCGGCCGCCTGGTCGATCCGGCATTCTTCAACAAGTACACGGTGTCGACGCTGGCCGAGCAAAGCGATTACTGGCTTGAATATCAGGGCCGGATCACCCATCCGATGCGCTACGACGCGCGGGTCGACCGCTATGTCGAAACCACCTGGGACGAAGCCTTCGCGCTGATCGCCAAGCACCTCAAAGGCCTGAAATCACCCCACGAGGCCGAGTTCTACACCTCGGGTCGTGCCAGCAACGAAGCGGCATTTCTCTATCAGTTGTTCGTCCGCGCCTACGGCACCAACAACTTCCCGGACTGCTCGAACATGTGTCACGAAGCCAGCGCGGTGAGCATGGGCGAGAGCCTGGGTGTCGGCAAAGGCACGGTGGTCTATGAAGACCTGCACCACGCCGACGCGATTTTCGTCATCGGTCAGAACCCCGGCACCAACCACCCGCGCATGCTCGAACCGCTGCGCGAAGCGGTAAAACGCGGCGCGCAGGTGGTGTGCATCAACCCGCTCAAGGAGCGTGGGCTGGAGCGTTTCCAGAACCCGCAGAACCCGATCGAGATGCTCAGCAACGGCTGGGAAGCGACCAACACCGCGTACTTTCGCCCGGCACTGGGCGGTGACATGGCGATGATTCGCGGCATGGCCAAGTTCCTGCTGGAGTGGGAGCGTGAAGCCCAGGCTACCGGTGGTGAGCCGGTGTTCGATCACGCGTTCATCGCCGAGCACACCTCGGGTCTCGACAGCTATCTGGCCGAAGTCGATGCCACGAGCTGGGAGCACATCGTCGAGCAGTCCGGCGTGCCGCTGCGTGACATCGAACTGGCCGCGCGCATGTATGCCCGCGCCAAGAGCGTGATCATGTGCTGGGCGATGGGCCTGACCCAACACGTGCACTCGGTGCCGACCCTGCAGGAAGTCATCAACCTGCAACTGCTGCGCGGCAACGTTGGCCGTCCGGGTGCCGGGCTGTCACCGGTGCGTGGTCACAGCAACGTGCAGGGCGACCGCACGATGGGCATCAACGAACTGGCGCCGAAAGCGCTGATGGACGCCCTGGAAAAACGCTTCAACTTCAAGGTTCCTCGCATACATGGCCATAACACGGTCATGGCGATTGGTGCCATGGAGCGGGGCGAAGCCAGGGTGTTTATCGGTCTGGGCGGCAACTTCGCCCAAGCCACGCCGGACACCCCGCGCACCCACGCGGCGATGCGCAAACTCGACCTGAGCGTGCACATCTCGACCAAACTCAACCGCAGCCATCTGGTGACCGGGCGTGACGCGCTGATCCTGCCGTGCCTCGGTCGTACCGACATCGACGTGCAGGCCGAAGGCCCGCAAGGCGTGACCGTGGAAGACACCTTCAGCATGGTGCACTTGTCGTTCGGCCAGTTGAAACCGAAGTCGGCGCACCTGAAATCCGAGCCGGCGATCATTGCCGGGATCGCCGCCGCCACGTTGGGCAAGCACCCGATCGACTGGGAATGGGCGGTGGGCGACTACGGGCGCATCCGCAACCTGATCGCCGACGTGATTCCGGGCTTCGACAATTTCAACGAGAAGCTGCTGATCCCCGGTGGTTTCCACCTCGGCAACGACGCCTCCGACCGTGTCTGGAAAACCGAATCCGGCAAGGCTCAGTTCACCCCGTGCGTGCTGCCCGAACATCTGATCAGCGAATGTGTGCGCAACCTGCCGGTCAAGCCGCATCTGATCTTGCAAACCATGCGTTCCCACGATCAGTACAACACCACGCTGTACGGCCTCGACGACCGTTATCGCGGGGTCTACGGCATGCGCGACGTAGTGTTCGCCAACGAACAGGACATCCGCCGGCTCGGTTTCGAACCGGGGCAGAAGGTTGATCTGGTAGCGCTGTGGGGCGACGAGCGCGAACGTCGGGTCAGCGGTTTCACCCTGATCGCCTACGACATTCCGGCCGGGCAGGCTGCCGCGTACTACCCGGAGACCAATCCGCTGGTGCCGCTGGAAAGCTACGGTGATCGCACCTACACGCCGACCTCCAAGTTCGTGGCGATCCGCCTCGAAGCGGCCGAGGCGAGCAACCTGATCCCGTCATCGGTGGCGTAACCGACTCACGCGATCCAACCCTTTTGCAATCTGACTGGCTGCAGGCGTTCGCGCCTGGCGGTGGCCCGACCGTGTGCTGCCGCTTTTCAGCCTGGATGAGGACATCATCATGTTCAACCTGGAGGCACTGGACCTGGCGCGAATTCAATTCGCGTTCACGGTTTCGTTCCACATCATTTTCCCGGCGATCACCATTGGTCTTGCGAGTTTCCTGGCGGTGCTCGAAGGCCTGTGGCTGAAAACCCGTAACGACACGTACCGCGATCTCTACCACTTCTGGTCGAAGATCTTCGCCGTCAACTTCGGCATGGGCGTGGTGTCGGGTCTGGTCATGGCGTACCAGTTCGGCACCAACTGGAGCGGATTTTCCGACTTCGCCGGCAGCATCACCGGGCCGTTGCTGACCTATGAAGTGCTGACCGCGTTCTTCCTTGAGGCGGGGTTCCTCGGGGTGATGCTGTTTGGCTGGAACCGTGTGGGGCGTGGCTTGCACTTCTTCGCCACGGTGATGGTCGCTATCGGCACGCTGATTTCGACCTTCTGGATTCTGGCGTCGAACAGCTGGATGCAGACCCCGCAGGGCTTCGAAATCGTCGACGGCCGGGTGATGCCACTGGACTGGCTGGCCATCGTGTTCAACCCGTCGTTCCCGTTCCGTCTGGCGCATATGGCGATTGCTGCATTTGTTGCCACAGCGTTCTTCGTTGGCGCTTCGGCAGCCTGGCATTTACTGCGCGGCAACGACACCCAACCGGTGCGCAAGATGTTTTCCATGGCGCTGTGGATGGCGCTGATCGTCGCGCCGATTCAAGCAGTGGTCGGTGACGCCCATGGCTTGAACACCCTGGAACACCAACCGGCGAAAATCGCCGCCATCGAAGGCCACTGGGAAAACGCCGACAACGGGCCGACCCCGCTGGTGCTGTTCGGCCTCCCGGACATGCAGGCGGAGAAGACCAAGTATGCGATCGAGATTCCGTACCTCGGCAGCCTGATCCTCACCCACAGCCTCGACAAGCAGATCCCCGCGCTCAAAAGCTTCCCGAAAGAAGACCGGCCGAACTCGACCGTGATCTTCTGGAGCTTCCGCGTGATGGCCGGGCTCGGCATGTTGATGATTCTGGTCGGTGTGCTGGGGCTGGTGTTGCGGCGCAACGGCAAGGTCTACCGGCATCGCGGCTTCCAGCGGCTGGTGCTGTTGATGGGGCCGAGTGGTCTGATCGCGCTGCTGGCGGGTTGGATCACCACCGAAGTCGGGCGTCAGCCGTGGGTGGTGTACGGCCTGATGCGCACCCATGACGCCGCGTCCCATCACTCGGTGGCGCAGATGAGCACGTCGCTGGCGCTGTTCGTCGTCATTTACTGCTCGGTGTTCACCGTGGGCATCGGCTACATGATGAAACTGGTGAGCAAGGGCCCGCAGCCGCACCACGAACACCCGCCCGAAGGCACCCCGTTGCAGACCCCGCGCCGGCCACTTTCGGCGGTCACCGACAACCTCGAATCCGCGACCCGGATCCACTGATAAAGGAGCGTTGAGTCATGGGTATTCAAGGTATCGATCTCTCGTTGATCTGGGGTGTGATCATTGTCTTCGGGGTGATGATGTACGTGATCATGGACGGCTTCGATCTGGGTCTCGGGATTCTGTTTCCGATGATCAGCGACGAGCAGGAACGCGACGTGATGATGAACACCGTCGCGCCGGTCTGGGACGGCAACGAAACCTGGCTGGTGCTCGGCGGCGCGGCGTTGTACGGCGCGTTTCCGCTGGCTTACGGGGTGATTCTCGAGGCGCTGTATCTGCCGCTGATCTTCATGCTCGCAGGGCTGATTTTTCGTGGCGTAGCGTTCGAGTTTCGCTTCAAGGCGCCGGCGGAAAAACGTCATCTGTGGGACTGGGCGTTCATTGGCGGCTCGTTGCTGGCGACGTTCTCCCAGGGCGTGGTGATCGGCGCGTATGTGGCCGGGATTCCGGTGGTGGATCGGCAGTTTGCCGGTGGCGGTCTCGACTGGCTGGCGCCGTTCCCGCTGGTGTGCGGCGTCGGTCTGGTAGTTGCTTATGCCTTGCTGGGCAGCACCTGGCTGCTGGTGAAAACCGAAGGCATGCTCGAGTCGCGGATGCGTCACTACAGCCGTCCGCTGGCGTGGCTGCTGCTGGCGATGGTGGTGGTGATCGGCGCGTGGACGCTGCAACTGCATCCGGAACTGGCCACTCGCTGGTTCAACCATGCGCACCTGACCGTGTTCGCCGGGCTGGTGGTGCTGGCGGCACTGGCGCTGTTCGGGTTGTTGCGCTCGTTGCGTCAGCGGCACACCCACTGGCCGTTCGTGTTCACCCTGGTGCTGATGTTCCTCGGTTACATCGGACTGGCGCTGAGCATCTGGCCGAACATCATTCCGCCGTCGGTCAGCCTGTGGGCGGCGGCATCACCGGCCACCAGTCAGTTGTTCGCCCTGATCGGCGCGCTGTTCATCCTGCCGGTGATCCTGATGTACACCTTCTGGAACTACTACGTGTTCCGCGGCAAAGTGAGGATCGGCGATGGCTACCATTGAAATGCGTGAAGTGAAGAGCCGCTGGTACAAACGTCTGGGCTGGCTGTTGCTGATCTGGTCCGGCAGCGTGGTGTCGCTGGCGGTGGTGGCGAGTCTGCTGAAACTGGCGATGTATGCGGCGGGGATGAGGACCCACTGATCATAAAAAAACCGGAGCCTGGCTCCGGTTTTTTATTGCCTGCATATTGCATCCACTGCACAACCCCTGTGGGAGCCAGCCTGCTGGCGATAGCGATCTTTCAGTCTATGAAGATGTGATGACCTCATCGCGAGCAGGCTCGCTCCCACAGGGGCAGCGGTGGATTCAAGTCATCATTCGCCACCAAACAGCGCCGTCCAGTAAATGCCGGCGCTGCTCTTCGGATCGACTGCGTAGGCAGCACCCAGTTCGCGGTACTGCGGGTTCATCAGGTTGGCACAATGGCCGGGGCTGGCGAGCCACCCGGCGACGACTTTCTGCACGGTATCTTGCCCGGCGGCGATGTTCTCGCCGACCTGCTGGCCGCTGTAACCGGCCAGTTCGGCGCGGTCCCCGGGGGTGCCGCCGTTGCGGTCCTTGTGGTCGAAATAGTTGTTGTTGGCCATCTCGCGGCTGTGATCCTGAGCGACACCGCCGAGCACTGCGTTCCACGCCAGTGGCGCCGCCGCGGAGAACGACTGGCCGCCGCACTGGCGCGGCTGGCTGCGGGCGGCGTTGAGTTGCGTCAGCAACTTCTGGCCCTCGGCTTGTCCGTCGCCCAGGCGTGCCGACAGCAGCGGTCGCGCCAGGGTGATGCGCCAGTCACGGTCGGCGCGGCTGACGCCGATATCGACGAACTGCGGATCCAGCACCACCTGACAGAAGCTCTCCTGAATCGCCTTCATTGCCGCCGCCGCATCCCGAGGGCCGTTGAGGGTGATCGCCTGCACATTGACCATCGGGTAACTGGCGCTGGCCATGGCCTGTTGCAGATCGACCATGCCACTGGCCGGCAGATGCAGGCGCGGGTCGGCCGACAGCGGCGGCAATTCACTGGATGCCTGAGTACCGCAGCGCTGCGGCTGGCTGCGGTAGCTGTTGATCGACTCGATCAATTGCGACTCATCACTGGCCATGGCCGAAGTGGCCAGCGCCAGGCCCGTGGACAACGCGGCGAATCGCAGAACGGATGGCATGAAGCGCATGGAATTCTCCCTTGGGCTGAGTGCGCCCATGATGCGCGAAACGCCCCGGGGTCGTGCAATGTCTTTTTTCTTCATGGTGTGGTTTTCAGCACGGAACGTTGCGCCGGATTCTGCCGTCTACACTCTGCGAAGTCCCCGGAAACCGGGCGTCTCAGCCACGTAACACTTTGCCCGCGACGGGCGCTGCCGGAAGAATCGATCATGAAATTGCACGGGCTGATCTGTTGTCTTGTGTTGACCCTGCTGAGCGGCGCGGTGCTGGCTACCGATCAGGCACCGATCAAGGAAAAGGCCGAAGCGAAAGCCGAGGTACTGGAAGAAAAGGCTGCCGACAAACCCAACGCGCCTCCGGCACCGAAGTCCGAAGCCATCACCCCGAAAGAGGTTCAAGCCGTCGACCCGGCCGGCACCGCGCCGCTGGACGACCCGATCACCTGTCTGGCGCGCAGCATCTATTGGGAAGCCAAGGGCAAGGACACGGCGGAAATGGAAGCCGTGGCCAACGTGGTGATGAATCGTCTCGGCCACGACGGCTTCCCCGGCACCGTGTGCGAAGTGGTCAAGCAGGGCTCGGAAACCAAGAGTTGCCAGTTTTCCTGGTGGTGCGACGGCAAGTCGGATCAGGTCAAGGAAGACGCCGAATATGCGCTGGCCAAGGATATTGCCGGCAAGGCCCTGAACCGTCAGCTCCCCGATCGCACCCACGGCGCTTTGTACTTCCACGACCACAACGTCGACCCGAGCTGGGCGAAGAAATACACCAAGACCGCCGAGACCGGGAAATTTCTGTTCTACAAACCCAAGGACGGTGAGGCGCGTTAGGCGCAGACCTCTCGCACGCAGTTGCGCAACCAGCGATGCGCCGGGTCGGCGTCCATGCGCGGGTGCCAAAGCATCGAAACGCTGATGTCCGGCATGCGCAATGGCAGGGCGAAGCTGAACAGTCCCGTTCGCAATTTGCTGGTGTGACGTTCCGGGACGGTGGCGATCAGGTCGGATTCGCGAACCAGCGTCAGCGCCGCCGAGAAGCCGCCGAACGAAGTGACGATGTCCCGCGTCAGGCCGAAGGCGAGCAGCGCTTCGTCCACCGGGCCGCTGCTGCGTCCGCGCCGTGACACCAGAATGTGCTGGCCCGAAGCGAAGCGTTTGGCGCTGACCTTGCCGCTGCTCAGCGGATGCCCCTCACGCACCACACCGATCCACTGATCGCGGAACAGGATGCGGCTGTGCAGCGTCGGGTCGGTGCTGTCATCGACCACGCCGGTTTCCAGATCCACCCGGCCTTCGCGCAGCAGGGTGCTGTCCTTGTCGGCCTTTTGCACAAAACGCAGGCGCACGTCGGGCGCTTCTTCGGCGATGCGGGCAAGCAGGGCGGCGGCGAAGGTTTCGACAAAACCGTCGGTGTTGCGCAGGGTGAAAGTGCGCCGCAACTGGCCGGGATCGAGCACTTCTGCCGGGCGCAAAACCGCTTCGGCTTCCTGCACCAGATAGCTGACCCGGTCGCGCAACTCCAGCGCGCGCGGGGTCGGCACCAGTCCACGACCGGCGCGCACCAGCAGCGGATCCCCGGTGGTTTCCCGCAACCGGGCCAGCGCCCGGCTCATGGCGGACGGACTCAGACCCAGGCGCGTGGCGGCCCGGGCCACGCTGCCTTCGCTCAGCAGCACGTCGAGGGTGATCAACAGGTTCAGATCCGGTGTATTCATGACATGGCGTTCCATGCAGGTATCAAGTGCAAAGCATGCGTCTTGCGCCTTGTATTGTCGAGGCTCAGGCTATGTCCCATGACTTTTGCCCTGTGAGCCCCCCATGCACCGAGAACCCCTGAGCCCTTCAGCCCGCTGGGCGTTGACCAGTCTGGCGCTGTCGATGTTGATGCCGTCGCTGGACACCAGCATCGCCAACGCCGGACTGCCGACCCTGGCGGCGGCCTTCGATGCGACGTTTCAGGAAGTGCAGTGGATCGTGCTGGCCTATCTGCTGGCGGTCACCACCTTGATTGTCAGCGTCGGGCGACTGGGTGACGGCTTCGGGCGGCGACGCTTGCTGTTGATCGGCATCGGCATCTTTACCGCCGCGTCTCTTGCATGCGCACTGGCGCCGAGCCTGGCCTGGCTGATCGGTGCGCGGGCGGTGCAAGGCCTGGGCGCGGCGATCATGTTCGCATTGACCGTGGCGCTGGTGGCCGATGCGGTGCCCAAATCCCGGGCCGGCAGTGCGATGGGATTGCTGGCCACGATGTCGGCCACCGGCACCACCCTCGGGCCGTCGCTCGGTGGGTTGCTGATGGCGCATGTCGGCTGGGAGTCGATCTTTGTGATCAACGTGCCGTTGGGTTTGCTCAACGCATGGCTGGTGTATCGCTATCTGCCCAAGGATCGAATCGTACGCAAGCCTTTTGTGTTCGATTATCCCGGCACCGCGGCGCTGATGCTGACGCTGGCGGCCTATGCACTGGCGATGACGGTTGAGGGATTCACCCGGACGTTGTTGCTGATCAGTCTGTTGGGCGTGGGGTTGTTCATCCTGATCGAGAAGAAGAGCAGGGCGCCGCTGATTCATTTGTCGTTGTTCACCGATTCACGCATCAGCAGCAGTCTCGCCCTGACCTTGCTGGTGACCACGGTGATGATGACCACGCTGGTGGTCGGGCCGTTTTACCTGAGCCGAGGCTTGGGGCTCGGCAGCACTCAGGTCGGACTGGTGTTGTCGGTCGGGCCGTTGCTGGCGGCGTTCAGTGGCGTGCCGGCCGGGCGTCTGGTGGATCGTTTCGGGGCGCGGCGAATGGTGCCGGGCGCATTGCTCGGGCTGGCCTGCGGTTGTGGTTTGCTGGCGCTGTTGCCGGTGAGTCTCGGACTGCTTGCCTATGTGTTGCCGATAACGGTGGTTGCATTGAGTTATGCGCTGTTCCAGGCCGCCAACAACACCGGGCTGATGGCGGGTGTCGGGCAGGATCAACGCGGGGTGGTCTCGGCGATGCTCGGGTTGTCACGCAATCTGGGGTTGATCACCGGGGCGGCGGCCATGGGGGCGGTGTTTGCCCTGGCCACGGACGATCCGACCCGGGCGACGGCGGCAGTCATCGCGAGCGGTTTGCACATGACCTTCGGCGTTGCTGCGGCGTTGATGCTTGCGGCGCTCGGGCTCGGCGCCTTCACACACCTGCGTCTCGCGTCTCCCGTGCCGGAAAGAACAGCTCAAAGCAGGTGACGCCATCAGCGCTGCTGACGCTGTAGCGGCCCTGATGCAATTGCATGATGGTCGCCACGATCGACAGGCCCAGACCGTTGGATTGGGCCGAGCGCTCGCGGGACGGATCGGCGCGGTAGAAACGTTCGAACAGCCGCGACAGATGCTCGGGGGGAATCGTCGCCCCGTGATTGCGCACCCGCAGATAACTGCCATCCGGCTCGGAGATGGCTTCAACCTGCATCGTCGAATCTGCCGCGCCGTACTTGATCGCATTGGCACACAGGTTGGCCAGCGCCCGGCGCAGCAGCATCGGCTCGGCCCAGATCACGCCGCTGCCACGGGCCTCGATGGTGACGCCGACATCAGCGGCCAGTCCTTCGAAGTAATCGGCGATGCGTTGCATCTCATCATCGGCGTCCAGCTCCTGACGCTGGCTCAAGGCACTGGCCGGGTCGGTGCGGGCGAGAAACAGCATGTTGTCGAGCATCCGTGCCAGCCGTTCGAGTTCTTCGACGTTGGAGGCGAGCAACTGTTGATAGGCCTCGACGCTGCGGTTCTGTTGCAGGGCAACCTGGGTTTCGCCGAGCAGGTTGTTGATCGGCGTGCGCAGTTCGTGGGCCATGTCGGTGGAGACCTGGCTCAGTTGGGTGACCCCTCGGTCGAGCCGGTCCAGCATCGCGTTGAAGGCTTCGATCATCGGCTGCAATTCCCGGGGCGTGCCGTGATGATCGAGGCGTTCACCGAGGTTGGCGATGCCGATTCCGTGGGCATGCCGGGCAAGCCGCCGCAACGGCAGCAGGCCGCGATACACCAGCAGACAGCCAACCAGTGCAAGGACTATCGCCGCCAGTGACGCCAGGCCATACACGCTGAGTCGGTAACTGGCGAGCATCGCCGTGCGCTCGCTCATCACCTTGCCGATCAGCACTTGCAGATTGCCCTGGTCGCCGGAGTCGATACTGGCCGCCACCGCCGAGAACGGCACGCCGTTGATGCTCGGCAGATGTTGCACATCGTTGAGGGCCATCACGTGGTTGATCGGCACGGCGGGTACGGTCGGCAAGGTCAGGTTGCTGGGATTGACCACGAACAAGGGAGGCTGGTCCGGGGCGCCGATGGTCAACAGCGCTTCGCGGTTGCCGAGCATGTTCTGGAACAGCGCCGGTTTGTTCTGGATCAGCTCCAGGGTGTTGCTGTCGTTGAGGATGGTGCGCAACTGATCGATGCGGCTGACCAGCTGGATGTCATCGCGGCGGGTCAGTTGTTCATCCAGCGCGTTGTACAGCGCCGCGCCGAGGCCCGCCAGGGACGCGAAGGCGAGCACCGCGAACACCAGCGCCAGGCGCAGCGTCAGGGAATACGAACCGGCGACTTTCATGGCTGGGTATCGAAGCGGTAGCCGATGCCGCGCACGCTGTGGATCAGCTTGAGCGGGAACGGATCGTCGATCTTCGCCCGCAGGCGGCGCACGGCGACATCGACCACATTGGTGTCGCTGTCGAAATTCATGTCCCACACCCGGGAGGCGATCAGCGAGCGCGACAGCACTTGCCCTTCGTGGGTGGCGAACAGTTGCAGCAGCGCGAATTCCTTGTTGGTCAGAGTGATCCGGCTGCCGGCGCGGGTGATCCGGCGCTTGAGCACGTCGATCTGCAGATCGGCCACCTGCAATTGCTCTTCTTCATGGATCGGCCCGCGCCGGGTCAGGGTACGCAGGCGCGCCACCAGTTCGGCGAAGGAAAACGGCTTGATCAGGTAGTCGTCGGCGCCCAGCTCCAGGCCCTTGACCCGGTCGGCGATGTCGTCCCGGGCGGTGAGGAACAGCACCGGCGTGTCGGCTTCCTTGCGCAGCCGGCGCAGAACTTCCCAGCCATCCATTTTCGGCATCATCACGTCCAGCACGATCACGTCGAAGCCGTGTTCCAGCGCCAGGTGCAGACCGTCGGCGCCGTCCCGGGCCAGGCTCACGTTGTAACCCAGTTCCTGCAAGCCGTTGAGCAGGTAATTGCCGGCCTTGGGTTCGTCTTCGACGACAAGGATATTCATGGGCACTGCGCCTCACTGGTCAGTTGGTGCAACCGCTGCCTTGCACTTGGTAGTCCAGCACATGTTCGCGGCCCTGGTGGTCGAGGTAGTTCAGTCGTGCGGGAATGACGCCGCAAGCCTGGGAAATATCGGTGCTGGAGAGGACTTTGTCGACATCCAGGTGCACGTAGAAACCGTTGGTATCGTGAATGACCGTGCGTTCGGGCATTTCGGCGGCGAACACGGAGCCGGTGGCGAGGAGGGCAGTGAAGGCCAGGATCAGGGTTTTCATGATGAGTCACTCGTGTCGGTGAAGTGGATCGGCAGGTGTGCCGGAACAACTTCAGGCTACCGGGCGATCCGCTCGGCAAACCGACAACTCCATGACAAAGTTGTAATGAAACCCTGAAAACAAAAATCCCCTGTAAGAACAGGGGATTGTTTGGACAGCAGCTGTTTTCAACTGCCATGGGTACTGAGAATGCTCGCAATCTGCTGTGGCTGGCAGTTGAGGTACGGCGAGGACTTCAGCCAGTGCTGGTCCGGGTACCAGGAAAACATGTACTGGCCGTCCTTCAGGCTGTCGATCACCCGTCTGGCGACTTGCGGACGCACCGCCGGGCAACCCTGACTGCGGCCCAGCCGGCCCGTACGTTTGCTCCAGAACAGATTCACGTAGTCGGCGGCGTGGATCACGATGGCGCGGTCGCGGGCCATGTCGTTGACGCCCGGCTCCAGGCCGTCCATGCGCAGCGAATAGCCGTGGGTGCCTTCGTAACTTTCCTGGGTGCGGAACAGGCCGAGGCTGGACTGGAAGCTGCCTTCACGGTTGGAGAACCGGGTGGCGAAGTTGTCCCCGGATTTCGAGCCGTGGGCGACCAGGTCGCGCAGGATCAGTTTTTTCTGTGTCAGGTCGAAGATCCACAGGCGTCGCTCGGTGGACGGTTGCGAATAATCGATGATCGCCAGGTGACGGGACTGCTTCGCGCCGTTGTTGATCGCGCATTGCATGGCGTTCAGGGCACCTTTCAGCGCCTGGGGATTGAGTTCCGGAGCGGCGTGGGCGAGGCTGTTGTAAAGAACCGGCGAAGCGGTGCCGGCGGCAAAAACCTGACTGGTCCCCAGCCCCAGGGCAGCGGCAGTCAGCAGAAGTCGGCGCAAAAACGTCAACATTTAAAGTGAATCCTCACTGGCTACATGGTTGGCACTTTGGCTCCTGACGTCCAGTCGTCCCGGGCAGGCCCGCGAATCGGACCTGACTGTATCACCGCACCTGATGTAAGGTTGACCGTCAATCAAGACGGCCACGGATTGGAGTAAAGCAGTTGTTCAAAAAGTACGCATGCTACTTGAGCATTTGTCTGCTCGCTGCGCCGTTTGTCGTTTGTGCCGAAGAGCCGTTGCCGGCGCTCCCGACACTGCCGGCGGAGGTGCCCCTGGAGCCGCAAAGTCCGTTGCAGGCCGTGCTGATCGGCCTGCCGCAGGCTTGCCCGGCGATTGCCGCCCGTCTCAGTGGCCCGGCCCTGGAACAGTTGCAGGCGTTCTACCGGCAGCAGGACTGGATGCCGGTGTGGGCAGCGGCCGGGCAATTGCCGGCCTTGCATGCGCAGTTGCAGCTGCTGGCCGACGACGGCCTCAATCCGAAACGCTATCCGGTCGCCGATACGGCTCCGCAGGATGGCGAACTGTGCGCCGACATCGACATCAGCCGCAATTACCTGCAGGCCTTGCAGGACCTGCATTACGGTCGTCTGCTGCAATCGCATTTCGAACCGTTGTGGCATTCCGACGATACGCCCCGCGACCGTCAGGCGGAGCTGCTCGCCATCGCCGTGCCGGGCATGCATGACGTTGCCGCCGCCTTCGATCTGGCCCGCCCGCGCCTTGCGCAGTACCAGAACCTGCGCCATCTCTACGCCGCGCAACGCCTGCAGGCCTTGCCGCACTGGCAATCGGTGGGCAACGGGCCGTTGCTGCGCCCGGACATGGAAGACAAACGCGTGCCGGAGCTGGCGCGGCGACTGTACAGCGAAGGTTATCTGAGCAGTGTGGTCGGCACGCCGGACAACGCTTATCACGGTGTTTTGGTCGAAGCCGTGAAAAGCTTCCAGGCCAACCATTCGTTGCAGGCTGACGGTGTGGTCGGGCCGGGGACGATTGCCGAAATGAACATCAGCCCGCTGACCCGTCGCGAGCAACTGCGGGTCAACCTTGAGCGGTTCCGCTGGCTGGCCCAGGACATGGAGCCCGATGGTTTGCTGGTCAACGTCGCCGCTGCCGAACTGACCCTGTACCAGGGCGGTCTGCCGGTGTGGCAGACCCGCACCCAGGTCGGTCGCGCCGAACGCCAGACACCGCTGCTCAAATCCCGGGTCACGCGCCTGACGCTGAACCCCACCTGGACCGTGCCGCCGACCATCTGGAAAGAAGACAAGCTGCCGGAAATCCGCAAGGACCAGACCTTCCTCAGCCGTCAGAATCTGCAAGTGCTCGACGCCAACGGCCAGCCGCTGGCCGCTGCCGACATCGACTGGGACAACCCCGGCAACATCCTCCTGCGTCAGGATGCCGGGCCGCGCAACCCGCTGGGGCAGATGGTCATCCGCTTCCCCAACCCGTTCTCGGTGTACCTGCACGACACACCGAGCAAGGCACTGTTCGACAAGGGACCACGGGCGTTCAGTTCCGGTTGTGTACGGGTCGAGCACCCGATGAAATTGCGCGACTTCCTGCTCAGCCCGGCGGAACGAGCGCGCACCGACACCTTGCTCGCCACCGGCACCACCCATGAGTTCCGCCTGAGCAATCCGGTGCCGATCCTCATGACGTACTGGACGGCACAGGTCGACGGGCAGGGCCGCGTGCTCTATGCGCCGGATATCTACAGTCGTGACAGCGCGCTGCTCGCGGGACTTGACCGGGCGCATTGATCCTCAATGGCTGGCGCGTTTCCAGAAAAAACGCGCCAGCCATGCATCCACGCTCAACTTGCCAGCCCCGGCGAACACCAGCGGCACCAGCGCAGCCAGGTAAATCGCCGGCAGCTTGAAGTTGCCGAAGCCCTTGTTGGTGATCGCATAACCCTGGGCCAGTTCGCTCAAGGACGACCAGTCTGCCGGCCAGTGCACGGCGGCGGTGGCGACCACCGTCACCACGATCAGCGAAATCGCCGAGATCCGCGTGCCGAGTCCGATCAGGATGGCCAGCGCGCAGATCAGCTCGGCCCACATCGACAGCTCCCAGTTCAGCGTCGCCGGCAAGTGATCGAAGGGAAACGGGAAACGCTCCTGAATGTCTTCGAACCAGTTCTGGCCGTTGAATTTCTCCAGGCCCGATTCGAAGAACTCCCAGGCGATGAACAGGCGCAGGGTCAGCGGTGCCAGCCACAGGCCGGCGCGGTCGAGGTTCAGGTGCAAGCCTTTGACGGCGGTCGAAAGAGCAGTGGTCATGGTGCGACTCCATTCAATTCAGTGGAAAACGGGGCACCGGCGTGCCCCGTGCAGAGGGTTATTCGCCGGCGCCGCACTTGCCTTCGCCGCATTTGCCTTCCGAGGTTTTTTCCGGGGTGTCCGCCTGCGCCTGGGTCTGGCTGTAGCCGTGATCCAGTTGCTTGACACTGAAGGCCTCGGAAGCCGAAGCCGCGTTGGACAGGGCCAGGCCACCAGCCAGCAGCAGGCCGAGGGTCAGGGAGGTTTTCGAGCGCTTGGTCATGGTGAATCTCCGATAAGAAATGTGAGTTCAAAGGCTTGATCGGGGCTGCCGATCGACAGGTTCATTTGAACGTCGGGCTGTATCGGGGATGTGTCGTCAGCGGGGGGATTTGTGCTCGTGGTGTGTCCGGGCCTGCGCCGTATACAGTGCGATACACGAACACGGTGTGATTCGGCCGGCGGGCGCAGCGTCTAGCCACCGTGTCCCCGCAATCCCATGGGGCGAGACTTCGAGACCCGGCATGCAAGCGCTGTTGAACGAGATCCTTGACGCTGTCCGGCCCCTGATCGGGCAGGGCAAGGTGGCTGACTACATTCCCGCCCTCGGCACCGTGCCGCCCGATCAACTGGGCATCGCCGTGTACGGCAACGACGGCGAAATGTATTGCGCCGGCGATGCCGAGACGCTGTTCTCGGTGCAGAGTATTTCCAAGGTGTTCAGCCTGGTGCAGGCCATCGAACACTCCGGCGAGGCAATATGGGAACGCCTGGGCCACGAGCCGTCCGGCCAGCCGTTCAACTCGCTGGTGCAGCTGGAATTCGAACGCGGTCGCCCGCGCAATCCGTTCATCAATGCCGGGGCACTGGTGATCTGCGACATCAACCAGTCGCGCTTCGCGGCGCCGGCCTTGTCGATGCGCGATTTCGTACGACGGCTGTCGGGCAATCCTCAGGTAATGGTCGACGGCAAGGTCGCCGATTCCGAATACCAGCACCGCGCACGCAACGCGGCGATGGCCTACCTGATGCAATCCTTCGGCAATTTCCACAACGACGTCGAAGCAGTGTTGCGCAGCTACTTCAGTCACTGCGCGTTGCGCATGAGCTGCATCGATCTGGCCCGGGCGTTCTGCTTCCTGGCCAACGACGGCTATTGCAAGCACAGCGGCGAACAGATCCTCACCCGCCGCCAGACCCAGCAAGTCAACTCGATCATGGCCACCAGTGGCCTGTACGACGAGGCTGGCAACTTCGCCTACCGCGTCGGTTTGCCGGGCAAGAGTGGCGTCGGTGGCGGCATCGTCGCGGTGGTGCCGGGGCAATTCACGGTGTGCGTGTGGTCGCCGGAACTCAACGCGGCGGGCAACTCGCTGGCGGGCATGGCGGCGCTGGAAATGCTCAGCTCGCGGATCGGCTGGTCGGTGTTCTGAGCCTGTGTTGCTTTGAGGGTGGGCAAGCTATACATTTTCCGGCCGCCCTCAATATGGTGAATCTGCTCCATGTCTCTTGCGCTCGAACGTCTCGTCGCTGGCACGCCCATCCCTTTCGCCGGTAACCGCGTCACCGTGGTCAGCCCCGAACTGGCCGAGCGTTTCCGACCCGGCGACCACCTGTTGGTGGAGCAGGTGAGCGGTGAGCTGTTGCTGATTCCGGTGGTGGATCAGCAGGCCGCTTCGGTGGCGATCGAGCGTGCAGCGGCAGCGTTTACTGCGTTGTCCGCTGTGCCGGATGAGGCCATCAGCCGCTTCTTCGATCTGTTCGCTCAACGGCTGGAAAACCCGGACGCCTGGGCATTGATCGAAACCGCCAACCTCGCCGACATCGAACGGGCCAAGACACGCGGTCGGTCCACCACCCGTTTGCTCGCCGACGAACGCATGCGCCGCGACATGATCGCCGGCCTGCGCGCATGGCGTGATGCGCCGGCCACTCGCGGCAAAGTAATCAGCAGCGTCGAACATGACGGCTGGAAGGTCGAGCAAGTGGTGTCGCCGCTGGGCATCGTCGCGTTTGTGTTCGAAGGCCGGCCGAACGTCTTCGCCGACGCCGCTGGCGTACTGCGGACCGGCAACACCGCCGTGCTGCGCATAGGCAGCGATGCATTGGGCACCGCGCAAGCCATCGTCACCCACGCCCTGAACCCGGCACTGGCCGATGCCGGCCTGCCGGCGGGTGCGGTGTCGCTGGTCGAGAGCGTCAACCACGCCGCCGGTTGGGCGATGTTCGCCGACCGGCGTCTGTCGCTGGCCGTGGCCCGTGGTTCGGGCCGTGCAGTCAGCCAGTTGGGCAGCATCGCCCAGCAGGCCGGCACCGCCGTCAGCCTCCACGGCACCGGTGGCGCGTGGTTGATCGCCGATCGCGATGCCGACGCCAAACGCTTTGCCGCCGTGGTGCGTAACTCGCTGGATCGCAAGGTCTGCAACACCCTCAATGTCTGCCTGATCCAGCGCGAGCGTGCCGCCGAACTGGTGCCGTTGTTCCTCGATGCCTTGCAGCAGGCCGGCACCGCACGCGGTCAGGGCTGCAAGTTGCACATTGTCGAAGGCAGTGAAGGTTATCTGCCGAGCGACTGGCAGAACGCGACGGTCGAGGTCTATCGCGCCGAGGGTTATCAGACCGAAGCCCTGGCCGAGCCGCTGCCCGAAGCCCAGCTGGGCCGCGAGTGGGAGTGGGAAGAGACCCCGGAAACCAGCCTGATGATCGTCGACGATCTGGATCAGGCCATCGCACTGTTCAACCGCTACAGCCCGCAGTTCACCGTGTCGCTGATCAGCGAGGATGCGGTGGTTCAGGAGCGTTTCTACAGCGCGGTCAACGCGCCGTTCGTGGGCAACGGCATTACCCGTTGGGTCGATGGCCAGTACGCGCTGAACAAGCCGGAGCTGGGGCTTTCGAACTGGGAGAGCGGTCGCCTGTTCGCTCGCAGCGCGATTCTTTCGGGTGACGGTGTGTTCACCGTCCGCAGCCGCATGACGCAAATCGATCTGGGCGTAAAACGCTAAAACCAAAACGCCGCGCCTGTCGCAATGACAGGCGCGGCGTTTTCGTATCACTTGGCGGTGGCGGCGGATTCGATCAGGCTGGCCACGGCTTTCGGATTCGACACCATCACTACATGGGATGCGCCCTTGACCACCACGGTCTTTTTCGCGTGCGCCCGTTCGGCCATGAACGCCATGGCTTGCGGCGGGATGTTCTTGTCCTTGTCGCCGTATACGAACCACGACGGAATCGATTTCCATGCCGGCTCGCTGGCGGCCTCGTTCAGCGCCGCTTCGGTGACCGGACGCTGGGTGGCGGCCATCAGTTTCGCGTCGGCGTTCGGTACATCGGCGGCGAACTGGTCGTGGAACTTGTCCTGCTGGATATACAGATCCTTGCCGCCGTCCTTCAGGGCAACGGGCGGCGCGAGGGTCGGGCCGAGGGTGCTGCCGGGGAATTTGCCGGCCAGCCCGGCCACGGTTTCACCTGCTTCGGGCGCCAGTGCCGCGACATACACCAGTGCCTTGACGTTGGCGTTGCCGTACGCGGCTTCACTGATCACCGGCCCGCCATAGGAGTGACCGACCAGCACCACCGGTGACTTGATTCCGGCCAATACATCGGCGACCGATTGCGCATCACCCTTGAGCGTACGCAGCGGGTTGGCCGCCGCGATCACCGGATAACCGTCCTTTTCCAGAATTTTCACCACACCGTTCCAGCTGCTGGAATCGGCGAAGGCACCGTGCACCAGCACCACGGTGGGTTTCTCGGCGGCCATTGCCGAGGTAGCGCCGGCCATGGCGGCGGTAAGGGCCAGTCCTGCAAACAGCTTGTTCATCGGGTGTTCCTTGTGTCGGGAGGAGGGATGCAGCGTTCGGGCTTATTCAAAGCGTCGGCTGTATCGGGGATGTGTCCGCCTCCCGGCGCGGGTGCATGGAACTGTGTCTGGCAGGGCGCTGGCTACACGCTGATACAAAGCAAACGCCCCGGCAGGTGCGGGGCGCTCGGTTCAGGCGGCATTGACCGTTTGGCCATGCACTGCGCAGGTCGACGGTTGCTCGGCCAGCGAGACGAAGGTGCGACGGTCGGCGGTGAGGGCATCGATGGAGCCGGTCTCGATGTCGTAGACCCAGCCGTGCAGGTTCAGCAGGCCTTTCTCCTGGGCCAGGCGCACGCTCGGATGAGTCTGAATGTTCGCCAGTTGCGCGATCACGTTCTCGCGCACCATCGAACTGAGCTTGGCGGCGTCATTGGCGTGTGGCCGTGATTCGTTGACCACTTTCGCCGACTCGGCGTGTTGCAGCCAGCCGCTGACGGCGGGCAGGTGATCCATGCATTTGCACTGGGCGATGGCGGTCATGGCGCCGCAATCGGAGTGGCCGCAGATCACGATGTCGGTGACGCCGAGCACGGCGACCGCGTATTCCACCGTTGCCGAAACCCCGCCCGGATGCGGGCTGTAGGACGGTACGATATTGCCGGCGTTGCGGATCACGAACAGTTCGCCGGGCTCCTGTTGGGTCAGCAGCTCGGGCACGACACGGCTGTCGGAACAGGTGATGAACAAGGTGCCCGGGGTCTGGGTCGTGGCGAGGTATTTGAACAGCTCGGTGCGTTGCGGAAACGCTTCGCTCTGGAACTTCAGGAAGCCTTCGATCAGGTTTTTCATGGTGTAGTCCTCTCAGTTCGAACAGCCAGTACCGAATTCGCTGTATTGAAGAATGTGTTTTGCGCCGTGGCTGTCGAGGTAGGTCATCTCGACCGGCACTACGCCGCAGATGTCGGCCACCGGTGTGATGCTCACGACTTGCGCGATGTCCAGTTGCATGCCGTAGCGATAGGCGACGGCCTCTTCATCAGCCCGGGCCTGGGCGGCGAGGCCGGCGAGCAGGACCAGGGACAGCAGAATTTTTTGCATGGGGCAGCCTCCAGACAGATGTGGTGACGACGTGGCAATTCAGGTTGGGAAGGGCCCGCACGCGGGGTGCGGGCCCGGAGGGATCAGAACGGACGCAGCGGGAGGAACTTGCCGTCGAGGGTGACCACGGCGCGGGAACCGCCTTCAGGGTCTTCGACTTTCTTGATGTCGAGCTTGAAGTTGATGGCGCTGATGATGCCGTCGCCGAACTGCTCGTGAACCAGTGCCTTCAGGGTGGTGCCGTAGATCTGGATCATCTCGTGGAAGCGGTAGATGGTCGGGTCGGTCGGTACACCGTCGAGGCTGCCGCGCAGCGGGATGATTTGCAGGGCGGCGATGTCTTCGGCGCTCAGTTCCAGCTTGTCACCGACCACTTCGGCGGCGGCTTTTGGCAGCGGGTGCTGGCCGAGGAGGGCGGCGGTGACGTAGGCCAGGCTCAGGCCGGTGCCGTCGGCCAGGTCCTGCCACGACAGGTTTTTCTGGGCCTTGGCATCCAGGGCGCGGGTGGTCAGGGCGATGCGGCTGTCGTTGTAGGCTTGGGATTGCATGGTGCTTCTCCTTTCGGGGTTGGCTTGCTGTGTGGGATTCATCTTCTGCCGATTGATCCATAGCGTCCAAGACCGATATACAATGCAAAGCATAAGCACTGCCTATAGATGGAGAGCCCCATGCTGCTGCGACATTTGCGATACCTGCTGGCCGTGGCCGATCACGGCGGCTTTACCCGGGCGGCCGAGGCGCTGCACGTGTCGCAGCCGACCCTGTCGCAACAGATCCGCCAACTGGAGGAAAGCCTCGGTGTGGATCTGTTTGATCGCACCTCGCGTTCGGTCAAACCCACTGATGCCGGGCAGGCTTACATCGAATGTGCGCGGCGGGTGCTGGTGGAACTGGAGGCGGGCAAGCGTGCGTTGCATGACGTGAGGGATCTGTCCCGAGGCTCGCTGCGCCTGGCCATGACCCCGACGTTCATGGCGTATCTGGTGGGGCCGTTGGTACGGGATTTCGTGGCGCGGTATCCGGGGATTCACCTGGAGATTTTCGAGCTGTCGATGGATGACATCGAGGCGGGGCTGGCGGATGACTCGCTGGATATCGCGATTGCCTTTACCCCGGTGCGCAGCCCGGACATTGAATGCATTCCGGCGTTTGTCGAGACGCTGGGGGTGATGGTCGGGCGGGAGCATCCGTTGTATGACAGCTCATTGGTTCTGCGCCCCAATGACATTGCGCAACTTGACTTCGCACTGTTGGCGCCGGGTTACATCACCCGGGTGTCCGTCGATGAGTACTTTCGCCAACACGGCATCACGCCCAAGGTGCAGATCGAGGTGAATTCGGTGAGTACCTTGCTCGAAGTGATCCGGCATGCGCCGTTGGCGACCATGTTGCCGGAGGCGATAGCCACCGAGGATCGGGCGTTGCGCCGGTTGCGTGTGGAGAGTGAGGCGCCGCAGCGAGGGGCGGCGTTGTTGCGGCGCAAGAACAATTATCACAGTGCGGCGGCGGTGGCGTTCATGAATCTCGCGCTAGGCCTGGGAAGCCCCTCACCCTAACCCTCTCCCAGGGGAGAGGGGACTGACCGAGGTGAATGTTAGAGATTCATCGACCTGAAAAATTGAGTCGTACTCAGGATTTGAAGCGACCTCCGATCTGCTCCCTTTCCCCCTCGCCCCCTTGGGGGCGGTCCGACGATTCGGGAGGGCTGGGCGGGCGGCGTTCCGATGAGGGGGTAGGTTCTTGACCACAAAAAATAACTAAAGCCAGACACAAAAAAAGGGCCTGCTCCTTATAGGAAGCAGGCCCTTTTGTTTATTGAAGTTGCAACTTAGCAGAACCGATCAATCACCCGGACTTCGTTCTTGTTCTGCATCGAGTCCCACGCCTGTTTCAGCGTTTGCAGAACATTACCGATGAAGTCCTTGTCGGCCGCGGCTTTTTTGCCGACATAACCGTGGCCGCGGCGGTACATCTTCAGGCGGGCCAGCAGGTTCTGGTTGTTCCGGTCGAACTCTTCTTCACCAGCATGGGGCGACAGGCAGTCGATATGGACCTGACCCGACTTGCTGATCCACAGAATATGGCTGTCGTGGCTGTCTTTTTGCGCAGCGAACATACGAGCCAGTTCTTCGATAGTAGGTTGATTGTTCAGATTCATGATATTGCCCCTTGACCAGTCTGGTGATCTTTCAAAGTTGATTCGCTAATACAGGTAGCCCATCGGTTAGTTGATCCCTGGCACCGAAACCAGGACGTCAGCGGTCGCCCGTGTGAAGTACGGGGTCATGCGTCTGTTGCATGTAGTCGTGTTGAATAACTGCTACGCAATAGCGTCACAACGAGGAGAAGCAGCGAAAACCGGGAGGCTCCTTGACGACGTTTTCAGGGTCGACCACAAGCGTCTTGAGAATTTTCGCCAGCGCTTCTCGTCCTTGTACTGGACGTTCAGGCCAGGTCAGCTTCTTCAATCTGCCTTGTGGGCAGCGTGTATCCGGAAAAAACAGCTCGGCGGTCAGACGAGCTTGCTCAAGCGTGTTGCCAGTGCTCCCGATCGGGGAGACGTCTGCATCATGCAAAAGCCAAACGACGCCGTCAACGGTTTTGTAGTGATTATTTTTGGTCACTACATATTGTCGGACAAAGTCATTCTGGAATGAGAAAAGGATCGTTCAGGCAGCGTGGGAAGGGCTGCGCAGGCAGTAGAGGGTGCAGGGGTAACCGTCCACGGTTTTCTGCTGGCGAGTGAAGTCGCCGCCGCTCACCTCAGGGATGACTCTGGCCCAGAACCGCTGCGCAGGCAGGTTGGCGTCGACATGGAAAATCTGCCATTGACCGGGCAAATGGCTCAAGAGGGCAGAGGCGACAAACTGCGCGACGCCTTGGCCACGCCAGCGTCGGCTGACGAAGAAATAGCCGATGTTGTAGTCGGCGCCTTCGATGAGGAGATGGTCATCGACGGTCACGAACCCTGCCAGTTCGCCGTCGACGTGGATCAGGAACGGCCGGGTTGCCGGTTGGCGCCAGTAGTCGTCCTTCAACTGGATCGGGAAGAAACCATGCCCGCCCAGCTTCAGCGGCAGCCATTCGCTGAAGTCGTAGGTGTAGAACTGCATCAGGTTTTCGATGGTGTCCAGTTCGTCGCGCCGGGCGACGCGCAGTTCGATGACAGACATGCCGCTGCCTCCTGACAATCACTGCAGAAACAGTAGCCCGCAGCGGGCTATTTGGCAGCCGGTTTCGCCGCTCGTTTGCTGGTTCCGGTGGTTTTGCGCCGGGTGGTCTTGCGCTTGTTCTTCCAGGGCGCTGCAGCTTTGCCGGCAGGCGGCGGGCCGCTGATGGTCAGGCTCAGCCCGGCGCAACGGGTCACTTGCTTGCTCATCCACGCGGCCTGCTTGGTGACGAATTCTTCCAGACTCATCTCGCCGCTCTGCACCATGTCCAGCGCCTGTTCCCAGATCGCCGTGGTGCCGGGGTCGGCAATCGCCCGGGGCACCGCATCGATCAGGCTGAACGCGGCAGGTGTGGCGGACAATGCCTTGCCGTTCTTCACCAGATAACCGCGATCCAGTAGACCCTGGATGATCGAGGCACGGGTGGCTTCGGTGCCGATGCCGGTGGTGTCCTTGAGTTTCTGCTTCAGCAGCGGGTCTTCCACCAGTTTGGCGACGTTCTTCATCGCCTTGATCAGATCGCCTTCGGTGTAGGGCTTGGGTGGCTGCGTCCACAGATCCTTGAGCTTTACGTCAGCGATAGCGCACTCGGCACCCTGGGTCAGCGTCGGCAGGGTTTGTGGCGCGGGGGCTTCACGGCCCTTGGCCGGGGCCAGTGCCTCCGGCAGTGCGCGTTTCCAGCCCGGTTCGATGATCTGCTTGCCGACGGCACGCAAGGCTTCACCGGCGCAATCGAAATCGGCCTGGGTGCGGTCGTATTCATGATTGGGCAGGAACTGCGCCAGATACCGCGCGCGAATCAGCGTGTAGACCGCGCGGTGCTTGCCGGTCAGGCGTTCGAGATTCTTCGCGGCGGCGGTGGGAATGATGCCGTGGTGGGCGCTGACCTTGGCGTCGTTCCAGGCGCGGGAGCGGCGCTGCGGCTCCAGATGATCGCGCAACGCTTCGAGGCCCGGGTCGGCCTGACGCAGCGCCGCGAGAATCCCCGGCGCCTCGCTGTGCTGGCTCAGGGGCAGGTAGCCGCAATCGCTGCGCGGGTAGGTGATGACTTTGTAGGTTTCGTAGAGGGCCTGGGCGATGTCGAGGGTTTCCTGGGCGCCGAGGCCGAGCTTCTTCGAACAGACTTCCTGCAAGGTGCCGAGATCGAAGGGCAGGGGCGCCACTTCGCGCATGCGCTCGGTGCGCAGCTTGACCACCTGGGCGCTGGCGGCGCCGCTGATCGCCGCAGCCGCTTGCTGCGCGAGGGCCTGATTGAGGCAGCGATCCTGATCGTCGCAGGCATCGTTCGGCGCACGCCATTGCGCCGTAAACGCCGTGCCGTCATGCAGCAGTTGCACATCGATGGCCCAGTACGCGACGGGCACGAAATCGGCAATGCTGCGGTCGCGATCCACTACCAGCCGCAGGGTCGGCGTCTGCACTCGGCCCACCGGCAACACGCCTTGATAGCCCGATTGCCGGCCGAGCAGGGTGAACAGGCGACTCATGTTCATCCCGATCAGCCAGTCCGCCCGGGAGCGCCCCAGTGCCGAGTGATACAGGCTGAAGGTTTCGGCGCCGGGCTTCAGCGCCGCCAACGCCTTGCGGATCGATGCTTCGTCCAGCGCCGACAGCCACAAGCGGCGGATCGGCCCGCGATAGCGGCAATGTTCCACCAGTTCCCGGGCGATCATCTCGCCTTCACGGTCGGCGTCGGTGGCGATGATCAGTTCGCTGGCCTCGCCGAGCAGGCGCTTGACTGCTTTGTACTGGCTGGCGGTGCGCGGCTTGACGGTCATTTTCCATTTGTCGGGGATGATCGGCAGGTCCGCCAGCACCCAGCGCTTGTATTTGGCGTCGTAGGCGTCCGGGGGAGCGGTTTCCAGCAGGTGGCCGATGCACCAGGTTACCGTGACGTCCGTTCCCAGCCAGCAGCCGTCGCCCCGACGCTTTGCGCCGAGCACGGCCGCAATATCCTTGGCCTGGGAAGGTTTTTCACAGAGGTACAGCCGCATAACCACCGTCATCGATCATTGCCCGAAGAGGCGCACAGGATGGCCTGACTTGGGCGTCGGGGCAACTTTTATCTGTATGGATATACAGATAAAAGATTGCCGGTCATGACAGCCCGCGTCGGGGCAATCGGGGACGCTATCGAGAAATTGAATGGCGTTCACGACCGGCACTGTGTCAGGTTCGAATCGCCTCAACAGGGCGAGTGACAGGACGATCTCGCCAGAAGATCGCCGTTTTACTGTCTGACACTGACTCTTCAGCAACAAGGACGTACACCATGTCTCAACCTTCTTCCCAGGCCAGCAGCGCCTTCACCGCGGTCGACACCTTCAGCCACCTGTATGACCGTGGCACCGGGACCGTCAACGGCAAACCGTCGTTCACCGCCGACCAGGCCGCCGATGAAATCCTGCGCAAGGGCATGTCGTGGCAGGACAAGAATGCCGACGGCAAGATTGATCTGACTTACACCTTCCTGACCGACAAACCGTCGAACTATAACCCGAAACTCGGCAACTTCAGCGAGTTCAGCGCCCAGCAGAAAGCCCAGGCCGTGCTGTCGATGCAATCGTGGTCGGACGTGGCCAAAGTCACTTTCACCGAAGGCAAGGGCGGCGACGGTCACATGACCTTCGGCAACTACGACGTCAGCACCGGCGGCGCGGCGTTTGCCTACCTGCCACAGGGCAGCAGCTATGACGGCCAGTCGTGGTATCTGATCAACGATCAATATCAGGTCAACAAGACCCCCGACACCAACAACTACGGGCGTCAGACCCTGACCCACGAAATCGGCCACACCCTCGGCCTGTCGCACCCGGGCGCCTACAACGCCGGCAACGGCAACCCGACCTACAACGACGCCAAGTACGCCGAAGACACCCGTGGCTACAGCCTGATGAGCTACTGGAGCGAAGCCAACACCGACCAGAACTTCAGCAAGGACGGCAGCGGCGCCTACGCTTCGGCTCCATTGCTGGACGATATCGTCGCGGTGCAGAAACTCTACGGGGCCAACCTCGAAACCCGTGCCGGTGACACTGTGTACGGCTTCAACTCCAACGCCGACCGCGACTACTACAGCGCTACTTCGAACACCTCCAAAGTGGTGTTCTCGGTGTGGGACGGCGGCGGCAACGACACCCTGGACTTCTCCGGCTTCAGCCAGAACCAGAAGATCAACCTCAACGAAGGTTCGTTCTCTGACGTCGGCGGTCTGGTGGGTAACGTGTCCATCGCTTATGGCGTGACCGTGGAAAACGCCATCGGCGGTTCGGGCAATGACCTGTTGATCGGCAACAGCGCGGCCAACGAACTGATCGGCGGTGCCGGCAACGACATCATCTACGGTGGTGGTGGCGGTGACACGCTGTGGGGCGGCGAAGGCGCGGACACCTTCGTGTTCGGCGCTGCCAGCGACTCGACCATGACCGCGCCGGACTGGATCATGGATTTCACCAGCGGCCTGGACAAGATCGACCTGTCGGGCATCGCCGGGTTTGCCACTGGTGCGGCCACGCTGAACTTCGTCAGCGGCTTCACTGGCCACGCGGGTGACGCGATCCTGACTTACTTCGCAGAGACCAACCAGACCAGCCTGATGATCGACCTGACCGGCCAGGGTTCGGTTGATTTCGCAGTAGGAATGGTGGGGCAGGCCGTGGCGACCGATATCGTCGCCTGATCTGATAACGGAAAATCTGAAACGGGAAAACCGCAGCCTTCGCCGGCTGCGGTTTTTTTATGGGCGGAAAACCGTTCGGCTGCGAACCCGACGTGATCCGGCCGCATGGGTTATACCTGAAGCGCTCCCTTCGTCGCAGTCAGGAGAAACTGATGAAAACCTCCGGTCCCAGCCCCGTCATCACCATCGCCGAGCAGCCAGGTTGTGTGTTGGTGAAGTTCCACGGCATCCAGGTCGCCGCCTCGGCCCGAGCACTGGTACTGCTCGAAGCCAATTACCCGCCGGTCTACTACATCCCCCGCGAAGACATCGACGAAAAATACTTCGCCCGCACCGACCACACGAGCTATTGCCCGTACAAGGGCGACGCCAATTATTTCAGTCTGCAAGTGCCCGGTCATGAGGGCGCGAATGCGGTGTGGACGTACGAGCATCCGAAGATTTCGGTCAGCCAGATCAAGGATTACGTTGCGTTCTATCCCGATCAGGTGAAGTTTGAATTGCTGGACGCGGAGGTCTGACAGGCAGGTTGTGGCGAGGGCGTGAAACCCCCGCCACAGGCTTCAGGATCAGTTCTTGTCGAGATCGATATTCTTGGTCTCACGCAGACAGATCATCCCCACCACCAGGCTCACCCCGGTAATCAGCACCGGGTACCACAGCCCATAGAAAATATCCCCGGTGTACACCACCAGCGCAAACGACACGGTCGGCAGGAAACCGCCGAACCAGCCGTTGCCGATGTGGTACGGCAGGGACATCGAGGTGTAACGGATGCGGGTCGGGAACAGCTCGACCATCAGCGCCGCGAGCGGGCCGTAGCACATGGCGGAGATGATGATCAGGGCGACGATCAGGGCCACGATCATCGGCTTGTTGATCTGCTGCATGTCAGCCTGTTGCGGGTAGCCGGCGAGGGTGATTGCGCCGCGCAGGGCAGCTTCGTCGAAGCCGTCGAGTTTCACATCGCCGACGCTCACCTGCACCGCGCTGCCGGCAGGCGCTGCGACGCTGGAGTAGGGCAGGCCCTGCTTGACCAGGAAGGTCTTGACCTTGTCGCACGGGCTGTCGAATTTGGCCTTGCCCACCGGGTCGAACTGGAAGGTGCAGGTGGCCGGGTCGGCCACTACGGTGATCGGCGCCTGTTGGCTGGCATGGTCGATGGCCGGGTTGGCGTAGTGGGCCAGGGATTTGAAGATCGGGAAGTACAGCGCGGTGGCCAGCAGCAGGCCGAGCATCAGCACCGGTTTGCGCCCGACCTTGTCCGACAGCCAGCCGAAAATGATGAAGAACGGCGCGCCGATCACCACGCTGATGATCAACAGACTGTTGGCCACCGCCGGGTCCATTTTCAGGAATTGGGTGAGGAAGAACAGCACATAGAATTGCGCGGCGTAGAAGGTCACCGCTTGCCCGGCGTTGATGCTGAACAGGGCGATCAGCACGACTTTGAGGTTTTCCCATTTGCCGAAGGATTCGCGGATCGGCGCCTTGCTGGCCTTGCCTTCCTCTTTCATCTTCAGATAGGCCGGCGACTCGTGCAGGCTCAGGCGAATCCAGGTGGAAATCCCCAGCAGCACGATCGACAGCAGGAACGGAATGCGCCAGCCCCAGACTTCGAACTGATCGCCGGTGAAGTAACGGCAACCCAGCACCACCAGCAGCGAGAGCAGCAGGCCGAGGGTCGCAGTGGATTGAATCCAGCTCGTATGGAAACCCCGTTTGCCGATCGGCGCGTGCTCCGCCACGTAAGTCGCGGCACCGCCGTACTCGCCGCCGAGGGCCAGGCCCTGAAGCATGCGCAGCACCACCAGAATGATCGGCGCGGCGATGCCGATGCTGGCGTAGGTCGGCAGCAGGCCCACGGCGAACGTCGCTACGCCCATCAGGATAATGGTCGCAAGGAACGTGTATTTGCGCCCGATCATGTCCCCCAACCGACCGAACACCAGCGCCCCGAACGGCCGCACGATGAAGCCCGCGGCAAACGCCATCAGCGCGAAGATGAACGCCGTGGTGTCGTTGACCCCGGCGAAGAACTGCTTGCTGATCACCGCCGCCAGGGCGCCGTAGAGAAAGAAGTCATACCACTCGAACACCGTCCCCAGGGACGAGGCGAAGATGACCTTTCGGGTATCGGAGCCGGCGTCCGTGCTGCGCACGGCGTCCAGCGGCTGAGCGTGTTCTGACATATCGGTATCCCTCACAGTGATTGTTTTTGTTGTTTCCACTGGTGTTGCGTGTCCGGGTGATGCGCGATGTCCGTGAATCTGATGCGGGTCATTTTTAGGAGGGGGCTTGCTCCCGTAAGCGGCGTGCCATTCAACTCACTGTTGAATGATCTGCCGCTTTCGCGGGCAAGCCCGCTCCCACAGGGGTTGTGTTTACAGTTGCAGGGTTGAGCATCAGCTGTGCCGCTTTTTCAGCAATCATCAGCGTAGGCGAACATGTGTTGCCGGAGGTAATGCGCGGCATGATCGAGGCATCGGCAATCCGCAGGCCGGGTACGCCATGCACCCGCAATTGCGCATCGACCACCGCGTCCGCGTCGTTGCCCATGCGGCAGGTGCCGACCGGGTGGAAAATCGTCGTGCCGATCTTCGCCGCTGCTTCGTGCAGTTGTTCTTCGGTTTGCAGGCTGGCACCGGGCAGGTATTCCACCGGGTTGAAGGCTTGCAGGGCCGGGGCGCTGACGATGCGCCGGGTCAGGCGAATCGCGTCGGCGGCCACGCGCAGGTCTTCGGGATGGCTCAGGTAATTGGGTTGGATCAGTGGCGCTTCCTGAGGATCGGCGGAGCGGATTTCGACTCGGCCACGGCTCTGCGGGCGCAAATCGCACACCGACGCGGTGAACGCGGGGAAGCTGTGCAACGGCTCGCCAAAGCGCTCCAGCGACAGTGGCTGCACGTGATATTCAAGATTGGCCGAGGTCTGCTCCGGCCCCGAGCGGGCAAACGCGCCCAGCTGACTCGGCGCCATCGACAACGGCCCGCTGCGGTCGTACAGATAGCGCAGGCCCATGCCCATTTTGCCCCACACGCTGCCGGCAATCTGGTTGAGGGTGCGGGCGTTTTCCAGTTTGTAGATCAGCCGCAGTTGCAGGTGATCCTGCAGGTTGCCGCCGACGCCCGGCAATTCATGCACGACGCCGATACCGAGTTTTTCCAGCAGCGGGCGCGGCCCGATCCCGGAGCGTTGCAGAATGCTCGGTGAGCCCACGGAGCCGGCGCACAACACAATCTCCTTGCGTGCCTTGAAGCTCTTCTCTTGCCCCTGCCAACGTGCGCTGACCTTGGAGGCGCGACCGTCCTCGAACAGCACGCGATCCACCTCGACGTCGGTCAACACCGTGAGATTGGCCCGATCGCGAATCGGCTTCAGAAACGCCTTCGCCGCATTCCAGCGTACCCCGGCCTTCTGGTTCACCTGGAAGTAACCGCAACCCTCGTTGTCGCCCTGGTTGAAGTCATCGATGCTGGCGATGCCGCTCTGTTCGGCGGCGCTGCGGAATGCATCGAGAATCGGCCACGACAGGCGCTGGCGTTCGACCCGCCATTCACCCTTGTCGCCATGGAAATCCGCCGCGCCGGCAAAGTGGTTTTCGCTCTGCTTGAACAGCGGCAGCACGTCGTTCCAGGCCCAGCCCGGATTGCCCTCGGCGGCCCAGCGGTCGTAGTCGCTGGCCTGGCCGCGCATGTAGATCATGCCGTTGATCGACGAACAGCCGCCCAGCACCTTGCCGCGCGGATAACTCAGCGCGCGGCCGTTAAGGCCCGGTTGTTCTTCGGTCTTGAAGCACCAGTCGGTGCGCGGGTTGCCGATGCAGAACAGGTAACCCACGGGGATGTGAATCCACGGATAGTTGTCACGCCCGCCGGCCTCCAGCAACAGCACGCGCCGCTGCGGATCGGCCGACAGTCGATTGGCCAGCAAACACCCGGCCGGCCCGGCGCCGACCACGATGTAATCGAATTCATCGAGGGAAGTCTGCATTCCCTGACCTCGCTTATTGTTTTTGTTGTCAGTCATCCTAGTTGTTAGCTTTCGTCAAAAGAATGTTAGTTTTTGCGCAGCCGCTGTGCGTTTTCAAACAGCGCTTCCTGACGATAGCCGACAAGGACAAGCCATGTTCGACTGGAACGACCTGCGGTTCTTTCTTGAGCTGCAACGCAGCGGTCGCTTGCTCACCGCCGCCCGCCGCCTGAACACCACCCACGCCACCGTCGCCCGACATATCGAGGCCATCGAAAAAAGCCTCGGCACCGCGCTGTTCGTCCAGCACGCCCAAGGCTACGAAATGACCCCGGCGGGGGAGGCGCTGCTCAAACACGCCGAGGCCATGGAAAACGTCGCGCTGCTGGCCCAGGAAGAAATCACCCAGTCCACCGCGCCGCTGGGCAAGATCCGCGTCGGCGTGACCGAAGGGCTGGGCATCATGTTCCTCGCCAGCCGCATGATCGGGTTGTTCGAACGCTATCCGGGGCTGGAAGTGGAACTGGTGGCGGTGCCGCGCTTCGTCAGCATCCTCAACCGCGAGGCGGAAATCAGCATTCACCTGGAGCGGCCGGCGGCAGACATGCTGGTCACCCGAAAACTCACCGATTACCGGCTCGCCCTCTATGCCAGCCGCGCTTACCTCGACAATGCGCCGCCGCTGCGTAGTCGCGAGGATCTTGGCCGGCATGCGTGGATCGGCTATGTGGATGATCTGCTGTTCAGTCAGGAGCTGATGTTTCTCAACAGCTTCTGCCGCAATCCGCGCGTGGTGTTTCACAGTACCAGCGTGATCGCCCAGCAGCAGGCGGCGCGCTCGGGGCTGGGGATTGCGGTGCTGCCTTGTTATATGGCGGCGGCCGATCCGGATCTGGTGGCACTGCTGCCGGACGAGAGCATCGAGCGTAGTTACTGGATCAGCACGCGGCGGGAGTTGCACAAGTCGGTGCGGTTGCGGGTGGTTTGGGATTATGTAGTGGGGTTGTGTGAGGCGGAGCAGGGGTTGCTGCTCAACCTCTGAGATCCCAGTTGCGCAGCCTCAAAGTGTGCCGACGCTGGTGGGCGTGGGTTTGAACGCCAGTGTCACCTGATTATTGGCCCCGGCCTGCCACTTCTGCACGTCGTTGGGGTTGGTCTCATTGCGGATGATGCACTTCCATTCCACGACATCACCGGGATTGGCTCCGGTGAATTTTATTGAACCGGTCCAGGCCGGATAAGCAGACGGTGCCAGTTTCACTGCCTTGGTCACATCCCACGCCCCCAACTCGGGGCGGGCTCCCACCACATAGACGCTATATCCTGGCGTTGTCACACCGTTATTGCACTGAAAGTCCACCGGAAGAAAATAAGTAAACGTGACGGTGCTTTGTGCATTGCTGATCAAACTCAGCATCGCCAACAAAAGAACACCCTTTGGCACTGGATGACGAATCCGGAACATGTTGAACGCCTCGATTGACTCTCGTTGAGGCCAGCGTAAACCCGGCCAAACGGCGAGTAACCTGACAGAACTGACAGTCCTTTAGAGCACTTGGCGATAGTGTCGCTCGACGTTCGTCAATTTCGCCTGAACTCCGCAGTCTTGGGCGGAAAATTCAACCCTCCGGTCCATGCAACTAAAATCCCCCGCAAAAGGTCATTCGATTTGCAGAGGTTGAGTCATCTCGCAGAACCTCGACAACGAAGACGCTTCCCGTGGCCACTCACCTCGATCGTCGCAACAACCTGTCCCTCGACAGCCTGAATTTCTTCCTCGCCGACGTGCGTGACGGGCTCGGTCCTTATCTGGCGATTTATCTGTTGGCGGTTCACCACTGGGAGCCGGCAAGTATCGGGCTGGTCATGACGATTGCCGGGATCGCCGCGCTCATCACACAGACTCCGGCAGGTGCGCTGGTCGACAGCACACGCTTCAAACGGGCGCTGATTGCGATTGTCGCACTGGTGGTCACCGGAAGTTGTCTGCTGCTGCCGTTCGTGACCTCATTCAGCCTCGTGACCCTGACGCAAGCCATCAGTGCCGCTGCCGCTTCGATCTTCGCGCCAGCAATCTGCGCGATTACCCTCGGCATTACCGGCCCTCGCGCGTTTACACGCAGAACCGGACGCAACGAAACCTTCAACCACGCCGGCAACGCCTGCGCCGCACTGCTGGCCGGTTTGTCCGCGTATCTGTTCGGCCCGGTCGCGGTGTTTTATTTGATGGCGGTCATGGCGCTGGCCAGTGTGATTGCCGTCTCGTTCGTATCGGCAGAGGCTATTGACCACGATCTCGCCCGAGGTCTTTCACCCAGCGAAGCGGGGCAGGGCAAGCAGCCTTCAGGACTTTCCGTATTGCTCACCAACCGGCCGCTGCTGATGTTCGCGATTTGCTGTGCGCTGTTCCATCTGGCAAACGCGGCGATGCTGCCGCTGGTGAGTCAGAAACTGGCGCAAGCCAATCTGCAGATGGCCACGCCGCTTACGTCCGCCTGCATCGTCGCGGCGCAAATGGTGATGGTGCCGGTCGCGTTGCTGGTGGGCGCGAAGGCCGATGTGTGGGGGCGCAAGCCGTTGCTGCTGGCGGGGTTCCTGATCCTGCCGTTGCGCGGTGTGTTGTATGTGCTGTCCAACGATCCGTGGTGGCTGGTTTCGGTGCAACTGCTCGATGGCATCGGCGCGGGAATTTTCGGCGCGCTGTTTCCGGTGGTGGTGAAAGACCTGACGCTGGGCACCGGGCACTTCAACGTCAGCCTTGGGGCGATTTCGACGGTGTTCGGTCTGGGGGCGGCATTGAGCAACAGCCTGGCGGGGATTGTGGTTCAGGAGGCGGGCTACAGCGCTGCGTTTCTGACGTTGGCAGGGATAGCGATGGCGGCGCTGGTGCTGCTTTGGGGGGCGGTACCGGAGACAGTGTCGCCGGGTGCGTTGGAGTACGTGCACACTGGGTGAGCCGCCTCCTGTAACGCTTGTGTATCGGCTTGCTTGAGCTCCGGCAAATTGAAGATCGATATCCAGGCCAAAACCGCCCGGGATCTGGCCTGTCCCGATCCCGCGCGCTGGTGATGGCTTGACTGTTCAAGCCGCGACCGGAATCGGGCTGATCGCTTGTTGCTTCCAGGCTTTCGGTGACATGCCTTCAGCTTTGGCGAATGTACGGCTGAAGTGAGCTTGATCGCAGAAGCCGCATTCCAGTGCGATTTCTGTGAGCAGCATCGTGGAGCCTTTCATCAGTTCTCTGCTTTTCATGACTCGCTGCTCACGCAGCCATTGCTGCGGGGACATCCGGGTGCTTTCCTTGAACAGGCGTGAGAAGTGGCTGCGCGACAATGCGCAGGCTTCGGCCAGTTCAGTCACGGTAATGCCGGTATCCAGCCTGTCGAGCATCAGTTGTTGGGCAGTCCTTATCTGCCAGGGTTTGAGCTGTCCCGTCGAAGTCAGGGTGAGCGTCGCCAGCACGGTAGATTTATCCATGTTCATACACATCCGGAAGTTCAGGTAACAGGATGCGCGCGGCTGACTCGACTCAGTCGACAGCGCACCCTTTGCAAGTCTGGACAGCCCCTGGGGCAGGGCCGGCGATGGCTCAGACAGACGCGGCGACAGGCGCCAGGGAGGGGCCATGCTGAACGCGCTCAGGCGCCTTGTGCACCATGGTGTAGGCGTAGTCGACGCCCATGCCGTAGGCACCGGAATGTTCCCTGACCAGTTCCATCACGGCGTCGTAGGTGGCGCGGTTCTTCCAGTCCCGTTGCCATTCCAGCAGCACCTGCTGCCAGGTCACCGGTACGACACCGGCCTGGATCATGCGCTGCATGGCGTAATCGTGGGCCTCTTTGGTGGTGCCGCCGGAGGCGTCTGCGACCATATAGATTTCATAGCCGGCATCGTTCATTGCCGACAGGGCGAAGGTGGCATTGCACACCTCGGTCCACAGGCCGGAGACGATGATCTTGTTGCGACCATTTTTCTTGAGTGCGTCGCGTACCTTCTGATCGTCCCAGGAGTTCATGGAGGTGCGCTCCAGCAGCGGGGCGTCCGGAAACACGGCGAGTAGTTCGGGATAGGTGTGACCCGAGAAGCTTTCTGTCTCAACCGTGGTGAGGGTGGTGGGGACATTGAAAATCTTCGCTGCCTTGGCCAGAGCAACGGTGTTGTTCTTGAGCGTTTGCCGGTCGATGCTCTGCACGCCGAAGGCCATCTGTGGCTGGTGGTCGATGAAGATCAGTTGGCTGTTCAGTGGAGTCAGGACTTCAGTTTTAGGATTGTTCATTCTTGTTTCCTTTCAGCTCGATGTTGTTCAGTCGCACAAGTACATTCCTCAGCGTCATTGCTGAGGGCGAGCAAAAGATAACGAAACAAAATGTTTAATGGTGGCGCACTTTTGCACTCATGAGGGCTCATTATTGCGCCATTGAATGCGTGCTGGCGCTGCTAGCATTCGCCCACCCATACGGATCAGACCGATCCCTCATGAGCTGGAGAATGCAATGGCAGCTACACAACCGTTCAACAAGCAGACCGCCTACTGGGGCGTCCCCTGGGAAGAGGCCTATGGCTATCCGCAGGCGCGGCGCTCAGGAAACGAGATCTACGTATCAGGCCAATTCAACCATGATGAAGAAGGTAATCTGGTCGCCCCGGCGCCGCTGAATGCCGACGGAAAACCCAGTGATTTCTCTTCGATGGGAGAGCAGATGCGGGTCTCTTACGACAACATTTCGAAGCTGCTCGCCTTGTATGGCGCAACGCTGCAAGACGTTGTCGAGGAAACGCTTTACGTGCTGGATATGGATGCTGCGTTCGCGGTCGTCGGCAAAGTGCGCAAGGCTGCCTATGGCACTGAGCGGCCTCAGTGCGCGAGCAATATCATTGGCGTGTCGAGACTTGCCCAGCGCCCGCAACTGATCGAGATCGCATGCAAGGCCGTGATTGGCGCGCGAAACATCTGAGCTGCACTCCCGGTTTCGATTTAGATGACCGGGAGTATCGACTGCCCTTCGACCAAGGGTTTCTGACTGGCCACGGCAGCCGCGCAGAAGGTCATGAATGCCTTGACCCGCCACGATTTTCGAATGTCCTGGTGAGTCAGCAGCCACAATTCATCCTGAAGCTCTTGCACCACTGGCCCGGCACGTACCAGGCCTGGAGTGATGTCGCCCAGCATGCAGGGAAGGAATCCATATCCCAGGCCCGCCGCGATGGCCACGCTTGCCGCTGCAACGGAATCGGTGCGGTACGCGATGCGCTCGGCAGCGACTCTGCTTTCGACATAACGGGTCGCCCTCAGACCGCAGAGCGCTGCGGAGTAGGACACCCATGCCTGGCCCTCTTCGAAAAGGGGCGAGTCAGTCATCTGCCTGGCAGAGCAGTAAGGTGCCCAGGCAATGTTTGCCAGTTTGCGGCCCACCAGGCTTTCCGCGGGTTTTCTCGTCGCTCGAATGGCGATATCCGATTCATCCCGGGCGAGGCTGAGGGTTTCATTGCCCACCAACACCTCGATGGTGATTCCTTCATTCAGAGCCTTGAAGTCCGCGATGATGGGAGTGAAGAAGTACAGCAGCAGCGAGTCGCTGGTGGTAATTCGAAGCTTTCCGAGGGGGCCCTGACCTGAACGTGAAACACGCCGCGTGACACTGACGATATCCAGCTCCACGCGCTCGGCGAGTGCGCGCAGTTCAGCACCCTCGGCGGTGAGCAGATACCCGGATTTGCGATGATCGAACAGTGCGACGCCGAGCGTGCGCTCAACCTGAGTAATCCGGCGCGAAACGGTGGATACATTGATGCCAAGCTTTTTGGCCGTAGCCGAACGATTGCCGCAATCACTGAGCGTCTTGATGATGCGCAAGTCGTCCCACGAGAGCTGGCTGGCAGCCTCGCCTGCGTCCCACTTTTTCCCGTCAGGGGGAGTCAGAGCCTTTTCAGTTGGCGATTTCACACAGTTCGTTCCGGATGCGAGGGCGGTGATGATACGAGAAGAGGTGGGGGTGAAGCAGCCATATTGTTCCGGCGATGCGTACAGCGTTTGATCCTGCAAAACCCACCTCGGCAGCTGATTTTTTCCAGTTGTCAATAGCACGGTTGAGCGACTGTGTGCCGGCGCGCGCGGTGGTACGCTTTCATGGCGTCATTCTGTGCAAGCACCCGGTCTGTTCAGTGCGGTGATATAGGCAGTTCAGGCCAGTGCATAAGCCGCAAGTCAGATAACTGAAAGGATTCGAACATGAATAAGTCCATCACTGCTCTGGCCATATCCGTAACCCTCGTTTTCACCGCCGCTGTCGCGAATGCATCCGTGCATCCGACGACCTTCAATGCTCCCCGGCCTGTCAATCAGCTAACAGCTTCGACTGACACGCCATTCAGTACTCCTCAAGCAGTCGGCAAAATCCAGATGGCCAGCCTGGCCCGAAGTTGCTCCGACGAGCGATATTCATGGTGGGAGTACAGTGGTTGGGAAATCGTCGGTTGTCTCGTAAGCGGCCAGTGGTAACCCCTCACAAAGCCTGATGCGTGACTCGCAGGGTGAGTGCGCACCAGCGTCTGCGATGCTACCTGTTGTGAAGCAGCGCTTTCAGATATGCAACCAGGCCAGCGAGCCCAGCATGACCCCCAAACCCGCCGCCCCAAACGAGACGCGTCTGAGCCATTCCTTGCGCGTCAGCAGGGTGATGGCCGCCAGTGAAATGGCGATTTGAATAGCGGTCATGGCCTGGGCCCAGCGGTGATGCTGATGCAAAACCTGCTCTGACTTCTCGTCCCACTCTCGCGCTCGCTGCTCAAGTGTTTCTGCCTTTTTACGGGCTTCCTCTTTCTGCTCTGCATAGCGCCGTGCCTCGGCAACGTAATGAGCGGAATCCAGCCCCGGAAGATGGCTGGCCAGTTCCGACAGGTTCTGCCGGCTGGACTTGGCCTGGTAGTAGTTCCACTCGTTGGCGGCTTCGGTCTTCTGAATGGCGGCGTTGTTTTTGTCCATGGCCGCTTCACTCTCCGTCGAACCGGCCTGATAACTCATCAGGGCGCCGACCGTCGCCATGATCGCCGTCATGACCGCAATCTTGCTGGCAAAGTGATCGCCTTTTGCGTGGGCATGATGGGTGGTGTGTTCAACGTGTTGCTCGTGAGGACTGGGGACTTCGAACTCTTCAGGCATGACGGTCGGACTTGGGTTGATGGAGGAAATTGCGCGGATTATGCAGGGTGGCCGGGTTTTTAGACACAGGGGACTGGCGGTGTCTGGATGAAAGCGGACGAGCTGATTTATGTATTCCCGTCGGGCTGAGAAACAGTCTCTTTTGTCAGAAATTAAACACGAAACACGTGGCTTGTTTATGAGATGCCTCTCGTCACATCCCGATGCCCACAACGCCTTGCGCAACGCCCTACACCTAAGACAGAATCCGCCGGCTTGTGCGTCTGGCGCTCCCTCCGTAACTTGATTCCCGTCACTGCTTATCAGTGATCGGGTCTGCAAGCCCGCCGGAAAAACCAGTCGCATAGCCCTGCCAAAAGGACGCTCGTTTGTGTCCGCTCAATGGCGGCTTTGTGCGGGAGACCCTCGGGTCTGCCGGGTGCCTGGTTTCCCGGTCTTGCAGACCCGCACTTGGCTGCCACCCATCATCTGCAAGTGATGCTGGTAGCTCCGAATCTAAATCAGGAGTTTCACCATGATCAAACCAACACCGAATCCGCCAGAAACCGATCCCGTCTCACCCTACCAATTCCCCGATTCCAGAACCCTCAACGAAGCCGCCGAACGCGCCCTCGACCATTACCTGACCCCGCAACAACGCATCATGGGCAGCCACACCACACACGACCCCATGTTCCTGGCGAACCCCGCCTACAACAGCGAGTCCCTGTTGGCCAACGCCAGCGAATCCCTCGATTCCGCCAGCGAAATGCTCAGCAACTTCGCCGCCATCCTTGAGCCTGCGCATCGCAAGACTGCTCTGGGCATCGCCCAAGTGGTCATGGTCGCGGGGCTGGCCGTGAATCAGGCGCTGGATAAGGTAGAACTGAAAGCGTAGAGGCCGCCCTCAAGGAAAAGGGAGCAGATCCATTACCTGAATCTGCTCCCTTTTTTGCTCGATGAGCTCAGCCGTTTGCGTCTGCTCGCTTTTGCGCCGTCACGATGCAAGCCTTGTAGAAATTGGAATGGAAATCGCTGATTGCTTTCTGCTGCAAGCTTTCGCTTGAGTACTGCGGAATCGCGTACGCCTCGCGAATCAGCGTCTTGAACAACTCACCCACATACTCGCTCTGCTTGCCTGCCGCTTCGGCCAGTTCCCACACCGAATCCATGGGCGCGCCTTGCTGCCTGCTTTTCATGACCTGTTTGGCCGAGTTTTCTATTCGCTGGCACTCTTCGAGTTCTTCCTGCGGAACAGGAGAGGCAAGAGCGGAAAGACTGATAGTGAAGGTTATTGCTGCTGCAGCAAGAGATTGTTTGTGCACGTGGTGTCGTCCGTGATTTTGAGGTTGAACCTTATCATTTGAGGTTCGACGCCACCATTGCAGGCAAGGGGGAGGGAGCCGAAGTTAAAAAACCGGAGCTTTGCCTGGCTCTGAAAGCTTCAGAAATCGAAAAAATAAATCTGTCCCGTTATCCGTCCGTTATCCGATGCTCAGCACTATCAGCCTAAGTAATATCGTCAAAAAATAAACCTATCCCATTTTCTGTTCCATTATTTTGCATTGGCGCGTTGTCAGGGCTGTGGGGGGCAGAGCAATTTTTCATTGCGCATCTACACTCACTTTGCCCGTCAAGTGTGTTTCTGTCGAAATAATAAGTTAGATATATAACAAAGGTGTAGTCCGGCAAAAAACGTCCGCACAGTCACAAGGGAGTGGAGTGATGAAAACTATGCTTCGGATGTACGTTGGGTTAATCGTTGCCCTAGCGCTAAGCGACGCGCAGGCCAGTTGGCTTAGCGAGATAACCGGAATTGATATTGATGTTAATCGAGGAAGCGTTTCAATAAAACCACCGAATATAAATGCAATTCCGCCGATGATTCAGAACTTGCCAAAAGATGTTGGGCAGGCAATGTTAAATCCAGTCGCGCCAGTTCTGGCTGAGGCAATAAGGCTTTCCAGAAGCCAAGCCTTAAATAGGGGGACCCAACCGATCCCCGATGATGTAAAAAATAAGCTTTCGCCATACTTCCCTCCGGGAATCCTTAATAAGGTATCTTGGACGACAGCTGGAGGCATTAGCCTTGATGGCGCGCTAAAAAACTGGTTTGATCAAGAGGGCGCTATTACGTACGATGATGTAATTGTGTTTGCAAATGTAGAACTGACGAGAAATGTCGAGCTGTGGGCGCATGAGCTCACACACACCCTTCAATATAATCAGATGGGGATTGATACTTTTGCATTTCAATACTCCTATGACTGGAATGGTCTTGAATCTCAGGCCAGAAGCAATGCTGGCCGCATTTATGCCAGTATCCAATCGACAGATCAGGGGAACCAGCAGACATGGAGTTATAACGGGGCCGCTTCACAAACGTCACAGCAAATTAACTGGACAGAGATAAACCAGGCTGCACGTCAAGCGATCCAACCGCAACAATGCATCTGGATTGATAATAATTCCAATACAACGGGTAATTTATGTCCCGTACCTATTGTGGTATCTGGCGTCATACTGCGTAGACTGATGGACGGGTACACATTCCAGTTTCCATGCAATGCGCCAACGTGCATTTTTGGGCCTGGTCAATCGGGCCCGTTACTTTCTCCACCTGGACATTTAGTAGTTGGAGTTGCTGCAGCTTATCAGTGGCAGTAGAACAGCACACGCGATGGGGTGTTTGTCGAGTAACTGCATCGAGGTGGCTTTGAAGTCATGGTCAACGTGTGTTTTCAGATGAATGGGGGCTGGTGAGTTTTCAGAAAATAAATCAGTCCCCATTTTCTGCCATTTTCTGTCCCATTTTCTTTGCTATATCGATAAATTCGGTATTCCGTACGGAAGTTGGTAATTCTTGAAGGTCAGGAGTAGGGAAAAAATCTATCTCCACTTTTTGATGACTAGACAGACATATACCAAGGAGCTGCAGAGTCGGTATGAACGTGCTTCTGCTTTTCAGGCAGGAACGGCGTATCGAGCGTGCCCAGTGCTATCGAAACCCAGTCGGCAAACTCACCTTGAGACCGTGACCAGAACAAAGTAGAACCGCATTCCGAGCAGAACTCGCGTAATACGGACTCCGAAGAAACATAGGATTTAATGCTGGCGGAGCCACGGAGTATGCGAAGTGTGCTTTGCGGAACACTGCCGTACGAAGCGAATGCGGCCCCGTGACCTTTACGGCATTGACTGCAATGGCAATGGCTCACTGCTTTTGGTGAGGTGGTTAATTCGTAACCAACGACTCCACACAAACAGCTTCCCTGGTACACCTCTGACATACGCTTTCCGTTCAGGTGAAAAACGTCAGCGTAACCGTCTCAGTCTGATCAGTCGACCAATCGCTTGATTCCTGAAGTTGGGATTCGGGAAATTAAACTTTCGCCAGGAGCATCCCGGACAACAGGCTGTTACTGATCAGGCGTGCTCCCCGATACACCACCACTGAACGTCGACTTCATCATCGTCCTGGGTTACATCATGCCCATGCTCGATGAAGTTCTCGGGCACATCCAACGCAAGCCTTTCGCTCAAGTGTATCGGGGCAAGCGAGTTATGCTGCCCCAGAAAACTCAAGTAGTACTCACGGTCATAGAACACTGTCACTTCGCTCTGGTGTAACCAGGGCCATACCCCCAGGCAGGCAATGCGGTAGTAACCTTGGCTGCGATCCGCTGCGCGGGAAAGATGAGCCGCTGCTTCGAGCAATTGCTGAACACAGAAGGCCTGCACTTCGATACGTGCTTGCGGACCTTGAACGAGGTTGTTGAGTACCGGGATTTTCCAGTGTTTGTAACGCTCTTGCTCATCGCTGCGAGGATGGAACTCGCCGCTAAAACTCGCGGCCCAGTGCTCCAAGGAGCGGAGGTGACGGGGGATGTTTCGGACTCTTTTGTTACTGAGGAACAATCTTCACAAGGGGATATCCTTATGTGGCTTGATGACCAAACTATTTTTTATATTTATGAAACGAGGATGTTAACGGCAGCAGTCCCCAACCGCTCCCCATTAATCGTTACATGCACCGCATGCTCCCCCGCATAGTGCTTGCGCGTGGTGAAATCCTTGATCACCTGCCTCCGAATCACAACCGCACTCCCAAACCCCGTCAACACCAAGGTCTTCAACTTGAAGACCTTGGCCGAAGTCCCACCATTCGCCTTCACGTAGTCAATCGCATAATCAATCACCAACCGCTGTTCCACCGGCGCCAACGACCGCACGGTGAATGACAAAGTGATCGTGTCCCCAAGCCGCACAACCGCCGGTTCGACCTTCACATCCAGCAACTCAACCTCAGCCTTGGCCCCAGCACCAATAACAGTGAGTGCCCGCAAATCCCCCTGTTTGATCAGACTCCGCAACGCATGCTTCGCAATCCACGCCGTGTGCTTGTTCTCCAGCGCCCATCCCTCAACCGTATCCAGCACCCACTCCGGGTGCTCTTTGGTCACGTCATTCAAATGATTCGCCACTGACTTGCGCACGTACAAACTTTCATCGGCCTTCAACCGGTCAAGAATCCCGGCCGCCAATTGTGGATTTGCCTGCACCAGTTCCAGGCGAAACGACCACGGCAGGCGAGGGCGGCTGCCTTCGCTGGCGAGGCGGCGGACGTGGTGGTTTTCGTCTCGGGTCCAGTCGTGCATCCGCTCCAGCGAGCGTTCCAGGTCGCTGCGCAGGAAGTGGCGGATGGCGAATTCGGAGGAGCCGAAGGTGGTGAAGTACTTCAGGGCTTCCATCGAGGTGTCGAACGCGTGCGCGCCGTAGCTCGCGACGTAGTGCGGCAGGCTCATGCTGACGAAGCCGCTGTTCAGACGTGGGGCGAGTTCGCGTAGTACGGCGAGGGAATCTGTGTAGTCCAGTGGCAGCACGGCGTGCAGGCTTTCGCTGACGCGGGCCATGCGCTGCATGACCGAAAGGTCGGCGAGGCCGTGGTTGGCGTGCTTGAGAAAGGCCTTGGCTTTGAACGCCGGGTACACGGCGCTCATTTCGCTGGCGATGTGTTGCAGGCGTTCGGCGTTGAAGATTTCTTTCAGGGCCGGGGCGGCGGTTTCGGTTGTGCTCATGGTCAGGTCATCGGGGTGCTGATGAACGCCTGGAGGCCTTCGGCGTACGCGGTGTATTGGGCGATGCGCGGGAAGCGTCCGGCGTCGATCTGGTCGGGGACGACGAGGCCGGTGAAGCTCCAGGCGACGGCGAGGGTGATGCCGTCCTGCTGGAGGGTGCCATCGGTGGGTAGTGGGTGTTTTTGCAGTTCGTGTTCGAGGGCGGTGAAGGCGGCAGCGAGTTGGCCTTCGACGCGCTCGACCCACGGCTGGTATTGAATGTCGGCCGGGCGCAGGTTGCGTTCATAGTAGAGCTGCACGGCTTTTTCACAGGCGGCGAGGCCCAGGCCGATCAGGCGCAGGGCTTTGACCCGTTGCGGCAAGTCGGTGGGCAGCAGGGTCTTGCCGGACAGGGCCTCGAGATAGTCGAGGATCAGCGTCGAGTCGATCAGCACTTCACCGTCGTCGAGGACCAAGGTCGGCGCCTTGACCACCGGGTTGATCTGCTGGAAGCGCTCGAAGTGGCGAAACACCGACACCGGGTCATGTTCCAGTTCGATCTCCAGGCACTTGGCGGAGATCGCCACGCGGCGCACATAAGGGGAGTCCAGCATGCCGATCAGTTTCATGACGCGTTCCTTCAAGTCAAACCGGGGGGAGGGCATAACGTAGCTGAGGTTGGGGAGATTGTCAGTCCCGAGAACGGGCTGGTTTTGCCGTCGGTGATTGTAAAGAAATGCGACAAAGCGCCGCTCATCCGCCGTTTGTCTTCTATATACAGCCGCTCGACTGAATTTCTTGCTATAAACGCACTCCGATGAGCGCCGTGGGGCCTGTGTCAGAGCACTTTCCGGGCTTTGTCGGACAAATTCCCTGTATTTACAGTTGCTGAGGCCTCAAACGGGCCTTAGACTGCCGCCCCTTCGTAAATTGAGTGCCGGGTGGCGTTTGCAATAAACGATGCCTTTCCGATGACCGCAGGCGGTTCGCCGGAACGCTCCCTAATTCGCCTTAATGCACGTTTTTTTATAGAGATATCAATGACAAAGGACAAGTTGCTGGCCATGCCGGCAGATGACTACATGAATGCCGAGCAACACGCTTTCTTCAGCGAGCTGTTGCAGAACATGAAAGTCGAAACCCACGAGCGCATTGAGCAAAACCGTATTGCCATCGAGAGCCTGGACACTCCGGCTGACCCGGCGGACGCCGCCTCGGTGGAAGAAGAGCGCACCTGGCTGGTAAACGCGATCGATCGCGACCAGCGCATGCTGCCTCAACTGGAACAAGCCCTTGAGCGTATCAAGGAAGACAGCTTTGGCTGGTGCGACGACAGCGGCGAGCCTATCGGCCTGAAACGCCTGCTGATCAGCCCGACCACCAAGTACTGCATCGAAGCTCAAGAGCGTCACGAGCAGATCGACAAGCACCAGCGTCAGGCCTGATTCCTGAGGCGACCCCTTCAATGCGGGTCGTCGCGAAAAGATCGCAGCCTTCTGCAGCTTTTGTTTAAAGCGGCAGAAGGCTGCGATCTTTGCTTTTTCTCGTCTGCCGCAAATCCCCGCACCGTTCCATTGACCTGCCACAGACCCACGACTAACGGACCATGGATAATGGCCTTGTAGTGGCGTTTAATGCAGTCACAACAATGAGAACAAGCGTGGGGTAACAAAATGACGAGAGATGGATCTCTGGTTGCGGCTCTGCCTGCACCAGTTGTTTTGCCGAAGAATCGCTGGCTGTCGCCGACCCTGCAAAGCGTCGCCCTGATGCTGTTGCTGGCCGGGATGACTTTCGGCGAATGGCCGTTATACGTGGGCATGCCGCTGGCGGTGCTGATTGTCTGGCTGCCGCGCCTGCGCTCCCGTGCTGTCCCCGATGCGCAGCCGGTCGATAGCAGCAACGCGATGTCCGAGCTGACTCGCGATCTTTCTTACACCACCAGTCATAACGCGCTGTCAGCCGCCGGCGTGGCGTTTTCCGTCAAGGAACTGGCCGGCAAGCTGCAATCGCAACTCGATGCTGCCGCGCAGATCGTCAACAACGCCGAAGTGATGATCGCCACCGAGCAAGCCACATCCCAGCTCAGCCGCGAAGCGCTGGGCGCCGCGAGCGAAGCCCATCACAGCAGTGCAGCGGGACGAACCGAACTGGTCGATTCCATTTCGCGCATGCATCAACTCAGTCAACGCGCCAATGCCAGCCGCGAACTGATCGAAGCCTTGAGCGAGCGCAGCGACGACATTCAGCGCGTGACCCTGGTGATTCAGTCCATCGCCAGCCAGACCAATCTTCTGGCTCTGAACGCTGCCATCGAAGCGGCCCGGGCCGGAGAGCATGGTCGCGGTTTTGCGGTGGTGGCAGATGAGGTGCGTGGTCTGGCGGCTCGTACCGCGACGGCCACCGGTGAAGTGGGCGAAATGGTCGCCGACATTCAGCAGCGTACCGCGCAAGTGGTGGAGCAGATCCGCCAGCTCTCCGACGATTTGCACACCGGTGTCGAGCAAGTCGAACACACCGGTCAGCACCTGGAAAACATCGCGCGACTGGCGGCCGGAGTTGAAAACCAGGTCGGTGAAATCGCCCGTGGCGCCGAAACCAATCGCGAACAGCTTGACAGCCTGTTCACCGCCATCGAGCAAATGCGCAGCGATCTGGCGATCAGCGACCAACAGACCCGGCGCCTGGCCGAAGCCGCGGTGCAGATGGAAGGGCAGGCGGAAACCATCAGCGAGCGCCTGGCCGAAGTCGGTCTGGATGACTATCACCAGCGCATCTACGACCTGGCCCGTGAGGGTGCGAGCCAGATTGCTGCGCGTTTCGAGGCTGATGTCGAGCAGGGCCGAATCAGCCTCGAAGATTTGTTCGACCGCCAGTATCAGCCGATTCCGAACACTCAGCCTGCCAAGTTCCAGACCCGTTTCGACCGCTACACCGATCAGGTACTGCCGGCGATTCAGGAGCCCTTGCTGCCGCGCCACGAAGGTCTGGTGTTCGCCATCGCCTGTACGCAGCAGGGTTATGTGCCGACCCACAATCAGGCATTCAGCCAGCCGCTGACCGGCGATGTGCAGGCCGATACCGTGCACAACCGCACCAAGCGCAAGTTCGCCGACCGCACAGGCATTCGCTGTGGCAGCCATCAGCAACCGGTGCTGTTGCAGACCTACACCCGCGATACCGGCGAGCTGATGCACGACTTGTCGGTGCCGATCATGGTCAAGGGGCGGCACTGGGGCGGGCTGCGCCTGGGGTACAAACCCGAGAACCCGCGCTGAAGCATTGTTGCCGGAATTGCAATGAAGCTGTGCACGCGCATTGCTGTTTCCGCTTGATCCAAATCATTAACATGCCTACATAGTTAGGTAGCTAATGAAAGGATCGGAGGTCAGCATGCAATGCAGAGTCGATGTCGCGGTGATGATCGGCAGCGGTGTTCCGGCCGGGCTGCGTGCGCTGGGGCAAAGCGTCTGCTGGGTGGTGTTGCTCAACGGTGAGCGGCGGGGCACGGCGTTCGCCAGTCGCGACGAGGCCGAAGAGTGCAGGGCTGCATGGCTCGCGCAGTTGAAAGACGAGCCCGGTAGCAGCCTGCACTGATTGCGTTTAATGATCGTGGGCCACCCGTGATTCCAGCGAGCGGGCGAGGGCACAGGCAGCGTTGTGATCCTCACGGAAACCTCTTACACGGCCGGTCGACTTTTCCCTGATATGGAAAAAGGCGTTACCGGCCGGAATCACTTGAAACCGTGGTTCCCGACCACATGGCTCTGCTGCGGCGTCAGTGCCAAGGTCTGGGGCATTCAGGACAAAGGGTTGTTCGTAAGCCACGGCAAAATGCGTCAAAGTGCACATATGAAGTCCTTTTCATGGATTGACCCGCATTTACAGACGGTTGCGGGTAGTCGCGAGCAGCGTCGCTGCTCTAGAATCGCCAACACCTGTTGACGGCATGGCGTTATCTAAAGCAATTTTTTGCGTGCGATATGTCGGAAAAGTGCTTTTCTTGGTGAGTATTTTCCCTAAAGTTTGTAGTCAGTTTTCTCTGGCAAACCGTGAAGCTTTTTCCTTCAACATTTGGAGAACGTCTTTGCAGGTTTCGCGAGCGCCATTCCAGTAGTCTTGTGAACCTCGCGCTGAACAAGCACTTTGCCCGTTCAGGCTTTTATTCGAGTCATTGCGCAACACCATCGGCCTGGCCGTTTTCAACGTCGTGCGCGTTTTTCGCGTGTGGCACTCTTTCAAGTGTGGGGATGTTTCTTTGGCAGTCAGTAACCTCGATATGCATGCTTTGTTCGTGCTGGGTGATTTGCGGGCAAAGCTGGTCAAACAGTTTCAATCGCGTTTTGTTTACATCACCGAGCAAAACGCCGAAGGCATTTACGTTGCCGAAATCGACACCGAAAGCGCATTGGTGGTCGATGACAAGCCCGGCCTCAAGCTCAAGGTCGGCGATCATTTCAGCGCCTCGGTACTGCCCAGCCGTGAAGGCGGCAAGATGGACATCCGTTTTCGCGAGATCAAGATGACCGTGTACGGACTGGGCGACTATGCCTTCGTCAGCACCGCCGACGGTCATGCCATCGTGTTCAAGGAAGGCCACAGCGCGGTCACTGTGTTCGCCGCCAATGAACAATTGCAGGAAGGCCTGACCAAGACCCTGAAAGCCGTCACCGCCAAAGCCGCCAAATGGCGCAAGGGCGAGCTGGTGACCTTCAAGGCCAGCGAGTGAAAGGTGTGAGTCGCGCCGATTTCCATTTGCAGAACCTCGACAGCGCCCGCGACGAAGCCCGGCGTCTGTTTGATGCGAAAGCCGAATTGAAAGGCGCCTGGCTCGGCTGGGTCGCCTCGCAGATCTACGCTTTGCAGCCTGCGGAGTACGCCAGCATGGTCAGACGCGAGCTTCAACGCTTGCAGGAAATGTCTGAAAAGTAGCCTCGTCCGTTTCATGCCCCTGAAAAAGCAGGAACCTCGTCTACAGTCAGTTGACTGAGTATTCAGAGGCTTGTGGTCTTCTGTCAGGCCATCCTGCTATTGCTGTGAACAGCACGAGGTGCAAAGCATGAACGGATTTCGACGGTGGCTGGCCGCTGGGCTGGCCACAATGGGCTTGATGGCTGCGGTGCCGGCGGTCAATGCGGCACAGACCCCTATCCACTTCGCCGACCTGAACTGGGAAAGCGGCAGCCTGATCACTGATGTCCTGCGGATCATCGTCGAGAAGGGTTATGGCCTGCCGACCGACACGTTGCCGGGCACCACCATTACCCTGGAAACCGCGCTGGCCAACAATGACATCCAGGTGATCGGCGAGGAATGGGCCGGGCGCAGTCCTGTGTGGGTCAAGGCCGAGGCCGAAGGCAAGGTCGCCAGCCTGGGCGATACGGTCAAGGGTGCCACCGAGGGCTGGTGGGTGCCGGAATACGTGATCAAGGGCGATGCCGCAAAAGGCATCAAGCCGCTGGCGCCAGACCTGCGCAGTGTCAGTGACCTGAAGAAGTACAAGGACGTGTTCAAGGACCCGGAAGCCCCGAGCAAGGGGCGGTTCCTCAACAGCCCGATCGGCTGGACCTCGGAAGTGGTGAACAAGCAGAAGCTCACGGCGTACGGGCTGCAGGATGACTTCACCAATTTTCGCAGCGGTTCCGGTGCGGCGCTGGATGCCGAAATCAGTTCGTCGATCCGCCGGGGCAAACCGGTGCTGTTCTATTACTGGTCGCCGACGCCGTTGCTCGGCAAGTTCAAACTGGTGCAGCTGGAAGAGCCTCCGTTCGACGCCGAGGCCTGGAAGACCTTGACCGACGCCGATAACCCCAACCCGAAACCGACCCGTTCGCTGGCCTCGAAGCTGTCGATCGGGGTGTCTGCGCCATTCCAGAAGCAATACCCACAGATCGCGGCGTTCTTCAGCAAAGTCGATTTTCCGATCAAGGATCTGAACAAGGCGCTGGCTGATATGAGCGAGAAACACACTCCGCCACGGGAAGCGGCAGAGGCGTTCATGAAGGCCCATCCGGATGTGTGGCAGGCATGGCTGCCGAAGGATGTGGCGGACAAGGTTCAGGCAGGTTTATAGCAGCGCGGCGAGGGAGTTTCTCCCTCGCCGCTGTGTTTCAGAAGCGGGTTTGTACCGCCAGTTCAAAGGTGCGCGGTGTGCCCAGGTAATACGCCGGCGACACATGGGCGAATTCGGCATACACCTCGTTGGTCAGGTTGCGCACCCGGCCGGTGACAGTGGTGTGCGAATCGACCTTGTAGCTGAGGAAACTCCCGAACAACGTGTACGACGGCACGGTCATGGTGTTGGCATTGTCCGCATACACCGAGGCCACATACCGCGCATCGACCCCGCCTTGCCACTGTGGAGCGAAGTCATAGGTCAGCCACAGATTGCCGACCCGGTCCGGCACATTGGTCGGCGTGTTGCCCTTGCGTGAAACCACTACGCCGGCGGCGTTCTTCTCGTTGAACTCATCGTACTGAGCATCGACCCAGGCGAAGTTGCCCTCAGCCAGCAGCTTGTCGGTGATCCGCAGGGAACTGGCAATCTCGATGCCTTTGGACGTCTGCTGGCCGACTGGAATGCTGTTGGTCGGATCCAGTGGATCCGTCACCGCAAAGTCCTTGCGCTCGATGGTGTAGGCGGCCACCGTCGCCGAACCGCGCCCGTTCAGGTAGTCGAACTTGCTGCCGATTTCCCATTGCTTGCCCGTTGAAACGTCGAAGTTCTGAGTGCCATTGGGTTGTTCGGCGGCCGTGCTGTACTGCACATAGACATTGGCTGACGGAATGAACTGATACGTCAGGCCAACGCGCCCGGTGACAGGCTCCCAACTGCGCGTGAGATGGCGCGGGTTGCTCGCCGTCACCGTGCGATGGTTGGTCACGTCCAGGTCGATGTCGTCGTAGCGCAGGCCGGTGAGCAACGAAAGCTTGTCGGTCAGCGCCAGGCGGCTCTCTGCGAACAGGGCCTTGGTGGTGACCTCGTTGGTCTTGTCGCTGACAAAACCGGGCTTCGTGCCCGGTATGTCATAGAAATGCCCCGGACGATAATTGTTCGGGTCTACGGTGCTGGCGCCTTTGACGTTGAGCGGTGAGTTGGTGGTCTGGTTGACCTTGTATTCGAAGCCGCCGGACCAGGTGGTGGCGAGGCCGAACAGGGTGTTGTCATGGCGCAGTTCGAACTGGTTGCCGTCCTGCTCACCCTGATGCCGGACCTGATACGCAGTGGAGCGGTTCACGGCGCTGTTGTCGGCGTTGTATTGATAGGTTTCGAGGTTGCGGTAATCACGCTGGCTGTCGAGGTGATAGAGCGTGTTGCGCAGGGTGGTGCTGTCGTTGATCCGGTAGTCGATGATCGAGCGCACCCAGATCGTCCGCTGCTCGTAGCGGCCGTCCTCGACGTTGTAGTTGTTGAAGCGGTTGTGCCGGTCGATTTTCAACTCGCCAGCCTTGGGGTTGAGCACCGGGGTGCCCCAGTACGGGCTGTCTTCGTGTTCGTCCTGATATTCCAGGGCCAGGGTGTGCGACAGGTTCGGCGTCAGGTCGCTGAGCAGCGAGAACGCCATGCTCCAGGCATCGCGTTCCTGACGGTCGATGTAGCCGTTGCTGGTGTTGTGGCTGACGTCGAGGCGCGCGTAATGCTGCACGTCTGCGCCGGGCTGGCTCAGGGCGTGGTTGAGGCCGAACGCGGTTTCGGTGGTGTCGTAGGTGCCGTAGCTGACCCGGCCTTCGGCGGCTTGCTCGTCGCGAGTGGCCAGTTTGGTCACGTAGTTCAGCGAACCACCGACCGAGCCTGCACCGTTGATCAGCGACGACGGGCCGCCGACCAGTTCCACCCGGTCATAGATCCACGAATCCACCGGTCGCGCCAGCCCGCCGGAGACATTGATGCCGTTGAACATCTGGGTGATCTGGCTGCTGGTAAAACCGCGATAGGAGACGAATCCGCCAAAGCCTGGCGGTGCACTGGCGTTCACGCCGGGCAGGGTGTTGGCAGCGTCCTGGAAATTCTGCGAGCCATGACGCTCGATGTCATTGCGATTGGCGATGGCCACCGAGGCTGGAGTGTCGCGCACACTGAGGCCGAGGCGCGAGGCCATGCCGCTGGACTGGTCGAGGCTCAGGCCCGGTTCGGCGGCGGACTCGCCGTCAATGGTGATCGGCGCCAGATCCACGGTGGATTGGGCCCAGGCGTTGACGGACAGGCAGCCGCACAGGCTCGCCAGCAAGGTAAGTTGTTTCATCGTTTGAATCCTGAATGCTTGTCTAGGAGTCAGCGCACAGGCGAACGCCGCGCGTTGGCGCAATGAGCTGACAAATCAAAAAGGCAAAGACACTCAGGCGAGCGGCGGGGCGCGGGGATTGGCCGAAGGCCAGGTGAAGCGGGCAGGGAGGTCGGCGCTGACGATGACTGGCAGCGGCGGACTGTGTTGTTCCGGCAGGATCGCCAGGGTCAGGCTGGAGTTGAACGCCGGGCCCATGCCGCCGGTGGAGCACAGCGGACAACCGAAAGCCTTGGCCAGGGTTGGCAGTTTTTCTTCCGCGGGATTGGACGCGAGTGGCGCCTGGGTGCTCGGGTCGACAGCGCAGAACTGGCCACCGATTCCGTTGAGCTGCATCCCGACCATTTGCCCGTGACCGATACTGCAGGCGAACACGTTGAACAGGACGCAGCAATAGAGCATCCAGGCCAGCAGTGAGCGATCGGAACGGGTGAATTTCATGGGGCGGCACTTTACCGCACCGCCGACCGGTCGTGCACATGGAAAAATGCCGGCTAGGATGTTTTGTTCAAGCCTCTTGAAAGGATTCTCGACCATGACCTTTGTGTTGGCTCAATGGCTGGTGACGATATTTGCGGCGATCAGCCTGATGCATGTGTATTGGGCGATGGGTGGGCAGTGGGCGGCCGTAGCGGTGATACCGCAGGTTCCGGCGGATAACGGCGGGCAGACCCTCAGGCCGGCGTTCAAGGCGTCAGGCTGGATCACATTGGTAGTAGCGGTGGCCCTGCTACTGATTGCCGCACTGGTGTGCATGAGGGTGGGCTGGTGGTTTTCGCCGGTGCATCACTGGGCGTTGCAATGGGTGATCAGCGCGATTGCGCTGCTGATGTTCGCGAGGGCGATCGGCGATTCGGAGCTGGTGGGTTTCTTCAAGGAAGTGAAGGGGTCGCGTTTTGCCCGGCTCGACACTTGGGTTTATTCGCCACTGTGTCTGATATTGGGAGCCGGGCTGTTGGCCGTCGCCTGGATTTAACTGCTGCTCTCGGTGCGTCGGCTGCTCACTTCGGCTGGCACATCATCCCCGGCCATGCGCTTGCGGAACAACGCCGCACGCGCCAGCAGCAGGGTGGTCACCGGCACGGTGATCGCCAGCAGGATCGGGATCAGCCACGCGTGCAGCACCGGCCCGGACTTGAGCGCGGAAAAACAGATGATCGACGCCAGCGCCACGCACCACGCGCCGAGGGTCGAGGCTAGCGCCGGTGGGTGCATGCGCTGGAAGTAGTCCTTCATCCGCAGCAGGCCGGTCGCGCCGATCAGGGCAAACACACCGCTGAGCACCAGCAGGATCGCCACCGGGATTTCCACCCACAGAGACAATTCAGCATTCATTCGATCACCTCGCCACGCAGCAGGAACTTCGCCAGGGCAAACGAGCCGACGAAACCGAACAGCGCGATCAGCAGCGCCGCTTCGAAATAGGTGTCGCTGGAGTAGCGAATCCCCAGGGTCAGCATCATCAGCATGGCGACGATGTACAGGTAGTCCAGCGCCAGTACCCGATCCTGTGCCGATGGCCCTTTGAACAGGCGGACCAGCGTCAGCACCATCGCCAGCGAGAACAGGAACAGCGTCAGCAGAATCGCATTCGACAGCAGCGGGCTCATTCGAAAATCTCCATCAATGGCTGCTCGTAAGTGACCTTGAAGTGCTCGATGAATTGCGCTTCGTTATCCAGATCCCAGACGTGCAGCAACAGAATGCTGCGATCCAGTGCCAGCTCCGACCACACGGTGCCGGGCACGACCGTACAGATCATCGACAGCGCCGCCAGACCGTTGGCATCGCGCAGGTCCAGCGGCACCTTGACGAATCGTGAGCGAGGCGGCCGGCGACCGGCGTTGAGAACACCCCATGCCACCTGCAGGTTGGAGACGATCACGTCACGCCCGACCAGCAGGAACAGGCGCAGGATTGTGCCGGGGCGGCGGATATGGATCTGTTGCGGGCGCAACTTGCGCATCATCAGCGGCGCGCAGAAACCCAGCGCCGCCCCCAGCAGCAGGTTGCCAGGGCTGATCGACAGATTCAGCACCAGCCACAGCAACCACAATGCAAGTGACAGCCACGGAGCTGGAAACAGGCGCTTCATGGTTGCACCTCCAGCAGCGCTGCCTTGGCTTCCGGGCTCGGTACGGCGCGAGTGCCAAGCACCGCCATCACGTATTGCTGCGGGTTGTTCAACGCGTCTGCGGCGGCCTGGGTGTAACGCAGCAGCGGTTCAGCCTTGAAGGTCAGGGCGATGCTCAGACCGAGCAGCAGGAAAATCGGCGTGCATTCCAGTTTGCGCAACACGGGCGACGGGCGTTCCTCCGGCGACCAGAAGCGCTGGATGCCCAGGCGCGAGAACGCCATCAGCGAGCCGAGGCCAGTGAGGATCAGCAATGCCAGCAACGCCCAGGCAGCAGTCGAGATCGGCTCGCCAGCGCCGAGCCCCAACGGATTGAGCAGGGCGCCGATCAGGCTCAGCTTGCCGATGAACCCCGACAGCGGCGGCATGCCAATGATCAACAGCGCACAGGCAATGAAGCTCAGGCCGAGGAAGGCCATGGTCCACGGGATCACCTGGCCGACCACGGCTTTCTGGTCATCGTCGAGGTTGATGCCCTTGACCGGCGGCTGCCATTGCTGCGGACGCGGCAGCAGCTCGTTTTCGTCTTCCAGCGGCACTTCCACGGCGGTGCGTGAACGTTCGATCAGTTCTGCCAGCAGGAACAGCGCGCTAAGCGCCAGGGTCGAGCTGACCAGATAGAACAGCGCCGCGCCGATCAGGTTCGGCTGGGCGAAACCCACGGCCGACAGCAGAATCCCCGCCGACACCAGAATGCTCAGGCTGGCCATGCGTTCCAGGCGTTGTGCGGCGATGATCGCCACGCCGGCGCAGAGCATGGTCGCCATGCCGCCGTAGATCAGCCAGTCACCGCCGAAGTAGGCCGAAGCGCCGGCCTGCCCGGAGAACAACAGCGTCCACAGGCGCAGCAAGGTGTAGACGCCGACCTTGGTCATGATCGCGAACATCGCCGCCACCGGCGCGCTGGCCGAGGAATAGGCCGGCACCAGCCAGAAATTCAGCGGCCACATCCCGGCCTTGGCCAGGAACGCCACCGCCAGAATCGCCGCGCCGGCATGCAGCAAGCCACGGTCGGCCTCCGGCACCAGCGGAATCTTCATCGCGAGGTCGGCCATGTTCAATGTGCCGGTTACGCCGTAGATCAGCGCCGCGCCAATCAGGAACAGTGACGAGGCCAGCAGGTTGATCGAAATGTAATGCAGCCCCGACGACACCCGCGCCCGGCCCGAGCCATGAAGCAGCAAGCCATAGGACGCCGCGAGCAGCACTTCGAAGAACACGAACAGGTTGAACAGGTCCGCCGTCAGGAACGCGCCGTACAGGCCCATCAACTGAATCTGGAACAACGCGTGGAAGCTCGAACCTGCGCCATCCCAGCGCGCCATGGCGAACAGCAATGCGCTGACACCGATGATCCCGGTCAGCACCAGCATCAAGGCCGACAGCCGATCGACCACCAGCACGATGCCGAACGGCACCTGCCAGTTACCCGGCAGGTAGACGCCGATGGAACCGGGCACGCCGGTGGTCTGGGTCCATTGCAGCAACAGCAGGGAAACCACAAGGCCCAGCATGGTGGAGAACAGGTTGATCTTCGCCTTCAGCGGCCGGTGCTTTTCGCCAAGCATCAGCATGATGGCAGCCGTCAGCAGCGGCAGCAGGATCGGTGCGGCGATCAGGTGGGTCATCGCCGTCATTCCTTGGGCTCCCTTCCGTCAACGTGGTCGGTGCCGGTCAAGCCCCGCGACGCGAGCAGCACCACGAGGAACAGCGCGGTCATGGCGAAGCTGATGACAATGGCCGTCAGTACCAATGCCTGGGGCAACGGGTCGGTGTAATTGAGCAGGTCCTGAGGCACTCCATCCTTGATGATCGGCTCCTTGCCGATGAACAGGCTGCCCATGCTGAAGATGAACAGGTTAACGCCGTAGGACAGCAGGCACAGGCCCATGACCACCTGGAACGTCCGCGGACGCAAGATCAGCCAGACCCCGGACGCGGCGAGCACGCCGATGGCGATTGCGATGACTTCTTCCATCAGACGGCTCCTTTGATGGCAGCGGTTTTGTGTCCCCGGACCGACTGGTGGGCGAGGGCGGTGAGGATCAACAGTGTCGAACCGACCACCACCGCGTACACGCCGATGTCGAAGAACAGTGCACTGGCGATATGGATATCGCCCAGCACCGGCAGGCTGAAGTGCCAGGTGTGCGTGGTGAGGAACGGATAACCCACCAGCATTGCGCCGAGTCCGGTGACCGTGGCGAACAGCAGCCCGGTGCCCATCCAGCGCAGCGGCCGCAGACTCATTTGAGCCTCGACCCACTGGGTGCCGGCGACCATGTATTGCAGGATGAACGCCACCGACATCACCAGACCGGCAACGAAACCGCCACCTGGCTGGTTATGTCCACGCATGAACAGATAGAAAGACACCACCAGTGCAATCGGCAGCAGCAGGCGCACCAGCACCGCCGGCACCATCATGAAACCGAGCGCGGTGTCGCTGGCCGAACGCGGGTTGACCAGATCGGTGACCACGTCCGGCGCCAGCAGGCGTTGCTGGGCTGGCAGTTGCAGGCTTTCCTTTGGAGGACGGAAGCGGCGCAGCAGGGCGAACACCGTCAGCGCCACGGCCACCAGCACGGTGATTTCGCCGAGGGTGTCGAAACCACGGAAGTCCACCAGCATCACGTTGACCACGTTACTGCCGCCACCTTCAGGCAAGGCGCGGCTCAGGTAGAACGAGGAAATGTCGTTCGGGGTCTGCCGGGTCAGCATCGCGTAGGACAGCAAAGCCATGCCACCGCCGACGGCAATCGACAACAGCAAGTCGCGCAGACGCCGCACACGGGCCTTGCGCAGGCTGCTCGGCAACGGCGAAACCTCTTCGATCCGCCGTGGCAGCCAGCGCAGGCCGAGCAGGATCAGCACCGTGGTCACCACTTCGACCACCAGTTGCGTCAGGGCCAGATCCGGCGCCGAGAACCAGACGAAGGTCACGCAGGTCATCAGGCCGCAGACGCTGACCATGGTCAGGGCGGCGAGACGGTGATACTTGGCCTGCCACGCGGCGCCGAGGGCACAGGCGATTGCCAGCAGCCACAGGGTCACGAATACGATGGAACCGGGGATCTTCGGCCGGTCGCCCCAGCTCAGGCTGCTGTGCAGCATCGGGATCAGCCCGGCGAGCACCGCCGCCAGCACCATCAGGAACAGCTGGGTTTGCAGGCGTTTGGTGCCGATCCGCCGCTCCAGTCGCCGAGCCAGGCGCATCATCGCGACGAGGCTGCGCTCGAACAGGCGCTTGCCGTTGAAGCGGCCCACCAGCGGCGGGAACTTGAAGCGGCCGCGCTTGAGCTGATTGCGCAGCAGCAGATAGACCACGATGCCGCCGGACATGGCAATCAGGCTCATGATCATCGGCGCATTGAGACCGTGCCAGATCGCCAGGCTGTATTCCGGCAGCACGCCGCCGACTACCGGCAGTGCAGCCGCCGCCAGCAACGGGCCGACGATCTGGGCCGGGAAGATCCCTACCAGCAGGCAGGTGAATACCAGCAGTTCAACCGGAGCGCGCATCCAGCGTGGTGGCTCGTGCGGGGTGTGGGGCAGGTCGGTGGCGGTCGGGCCGAAGAACACGTCGACAGTAAAACGCAACGAGTAGGCAACGCTGAACGTACCGGCGATGGTCGCCACGATTGGCAGCGTCGCTTCCACCCACGCGGTGGCATTGATGAACACGGTTTCGGCGAAGAACATTTCTTTCGACAGGAAACCGTTGAGCAACGGCACGCCGGCCATGGACGCACTGGCCACCATCGCCAGGGTGGCGGTGAACGGAATCAGTTTGAACAGACCGTTGAGCTTGCGGATGTCGCGGGTGCCACTTTCGTGGTCGATGATCCCGGCGGCCATGAACAGCGAAGCCTTGAAGGTCGCGTGGTTGAGAATGTGGAACACTGCGGCGACCGCCGCCAGCGGACTGTTCAGGCCCAGCAGCAACGTGATCAGGCCGAGGTGGCTGATGGTCGAATAGGCCAGCAGACCCTTGAGGTCGTTCTGGAACATCGCGCAGTACGCGCCGAGCAACAGCGTGGCGGCGCCAGCGCCGCTGACGATGTAGAACCATTCTTCGCTGCCGGACAGCGACGGCCACAACCGCGCGAGCAGGAAAACCCCTGCCTTGACCATGGTCGCCGAGTGCAGATAGGCCGAAACCGGTGTCGGCGCCGCCATCGCGTGGGGGAGCCAGAAGTGGAAGGGGAACTGGGCGCTTTTGCTGAGGGCGCCGATAAGAATGAGGGGAAGCAGGATGGGGTAGAGGGCATGTGCACGAATCAGATCGCCGGCGGCCAGGACCTTGTCCAGGTCATAGCTGCCGACCACATGGCCGAGGATCATGACCCCCGCCAGCAGGCATAGTCCTCCCGCACCGGTGACCATCAACGCCATGTAGGCGCCGCGCCGGGCGTCGTGACGGTGGTGCCAGTAGCCGATCAACAGGAACGAGAAGAGGCTGGTCAGTTCCCAGAAGAACACGATCTGGATCAGGTTTCCGGAGATCACCAGCCCGAGCATGGCGCCCATGAACGCCAGGAAGAATGCGAAGAAACGCGGCACCGGGTCATCCGGCGACATGTAATAACGGGCATATAAGGAAACGAGCGTGCCGATGCCCAGCACCAGCATCGAAAACAGCCAGGCAAAGCCGTCCATGCGCAGGACAAAGTTCAGCCCCAGGCTGGGCAGCCACGTGAACTCTTCGCGGATCACGCCGCCGTGGGCGATTTGCGGGTACAGCATGGCGACCGAGACAGTCCCGATCAAAGCGACCAGGCCTGCCAGCAGGGATTCGGCGTTACGTGCGTTGTGCGGCAGCACGGCTGCCAGACAGCTGCCCACAAAAGGCAGAAGCAGTAGAACTATCAGGGACATAGGCTTCTAATCTGCGGAAGTTTGTGAAGCATCATACGTGCCAGCTCCCGGATCGCCAAACGCGAGGATGTCTCTGAATCCTACAAGGTAGTCGTAAAAACCCCGCTTAGCCTTCTGTCTTGCGCTCGAACTCTTCTGTGACCGCTTGTGTCGCTTTGCCCTTGGTCTTCAGCTCACTGACAATCACCGCCGCCACAATCAGTCCCGCACCCACCAATGCAATCGCAGGCAGACGCTCGCCGGCAATCCGCCCGGCGATCCCGGCCCACACCGGCTCACCGGCGTAGATCAAGGTCGCGCGGGTTGGCGAAACACTTTTCTGCGCCCAATTCATCGCCACCTGAATCGCCGCACTCATCGCGCCCAACCCAAGGGCTGTGCTCAGCAGCAGCCAGGAAAAGTCGGGAATCGCCTCGCCGGTCGGCACCACCATCAGAAACGACAGTGCCGAAGTCGTCGCCAGTTGCACCACTGTCACCCGGCGCACATCGACCTGACCCGCATAGGTGCTGATCAGGATGATCTCGGCCGCTATGGCGATGGCACTGATCAGCGTGGCGATTTCGCCGGGACTGAAATTCAATGAAGCGCCGGACGGCCCCGACAGCAGCATCAATCCGGTAAACGCCAGCATGATGCCGATACTTGGCATCAAACCCGGACGCCGGCCCAGCACCAGCCATTGCAGCAAAGGCACAAACGGCACGTACAGCGCAGTGATGAACGCCGATTGGCTGCTCGGGATGCTCTGCAAGCCAACGGTCTGCAAACCATAACCGAGCAGGATCGCCACGCCGATGAAGGCGCCGGCCTTGAGTTCGAACAGGGTCAGCTCACGCAAGTGCTTCCACGAAAACAGCGCCACGATGCTCGCCGCGGCGGCAAAGCGCAGGCCGACGAAAAACATCGGGCCGCTGACGGTCATCGCGTGCTGCACCAGCAGAAAGGTGCCGCCCCACAGCATGGTGATCAGCACCAGCACACACTCGGCTTTGCTGAACCGGGAAAACCGCAGGGGAGTTTGAGGGGAGTTGGCTGACGTCATGATCTTGCGCACTTTTAAGGAGGGGACGCACAATGCGCCAAATGTTGCGCAGTATACTGCCCAACCCCAGCCAGTGAGCAATATAGTGCACAAAGATTCTGTTCAGCGGGCTTCGGTCCTGCAACACGTCAGCCAGAACGTCCGACGCCTGCGTCACGCTGCGGACATGAGCCAGACGACTCTCGCGGAAAAATCCGGGGTCAGTCGGCGCATGTTGGTGGCGATCGAAGCTGGCGAGAAAAATGTCAGCCTGACCACTCTGGACCGCGTTGCCGAAGCCCTCGAAGTGGCCTTCAGCGATCTGATCCAGGCCCCGGACAATCGCGATCCGAGCCGGATCAACGAACTGGCCTGGGCCGGCAGCATTCCCGGTAGCAAAGCGGTGCTGTTGTCCAAGGCAGCGGCCACCCGGGAAGTGGAACAGTGGGAATGGTGTTTGCAACCGGGGGAGGTCTATCCCTCGCAAGCGGATGCCGAAGGCTGGAGCGAGCAGATTTTCGTGTTCGAGGGCTGCCTGACCCTGATGCTTGGCGACCAGCCGCAGCACATCGCCGCCGGGGAGTTTTTTATGTTTGCCAGCAACCAGCCGCACACCTATCGCAACGATGGGGAGGTTGCGGCGCGTTTCGTGCGCAATGTGGTGATCTGACTGTTGCAGGGCCGACAGCGGATAAACAGTTTGCTCTATCTTGCGTGCAGATTGCTTTAGGTTGTTATCTCAATCTATTGATAAATAACGAAAATATATTCAGGCATGACTCCTGCTATGGGTTCTGGATCCTCATCCGGAACCACGGAGTCGCCTCACATGACCGCTTCAATTCAAATCTCCAAACGCCTCCTGAAAATCGGGAGTGCCGTCTGATGGCTCGTGAAATCCGTCTCAACGCCTTCGACATGAACTGCGTTGGTCACCAGTCGCCAGGCCTGTGGGCTCACCCTCGGGATCGCTCGTGGCAGTACAAGGATCTGGAGTACTGGACCGATCTGGCGAAAATACTCGAGCGCGGCAAGTTTGACGGGCTGTTCATCGCCGACGTGCTGGGCATCTACGACGTGTACAACGGCAATGGCGAAGCCGCCATCCGGCAGGCGGCTCAGGTGCCGGTCAACGATCCGTTGCAACTGATCCCGCCAATGGCGCTAGTCACCGAGCACTTGGGGTTCGGTCTGACCGCTTCGTTGTCCTTCGAACATCCGTATCCGTTCGCCCGACGCCTGTCGACCCTCGATCACCTGACCAAGGGTCGTGCCGGCTGGAACATTGTCACTTCGTATCTGGAGAGCGGCGCGAAAAACATCGGCCAGCAAGCCCAGACCGAGCACGATGCGCGCTACGACTTCGCCGAGGAATATCTGGAGGTCTGCTACAAGCTCTGGGAAGGCAGTTGGGAAGAGGGTGCGATTTTGCGGGATCGCGAGCGGCGAATTTTCAGTGACCCGAGCAAGATCCACGAAATCCGCCACCACGGTAAACACTTCCAGGTGCCGGGCATTCACCTTTGTGAACCGTCGCCGCAGCGCACGCCGGTTCTCTATCAGGCCGGGGCGTCCAGTCGGGGCAAGCAGTTTGCCGCCGAGCATGCCGAATGCGTGTTTGTCGCGGCACCGTCCAAGGTTCTGCTGAAGAAAACCGTGGCCGACATTCGCCGCCGCGCTGCCGAGGCCGGGCGCGATCCGTCGAAGATTCTGATCTTCAACCTGCAAACCGTGATCCTCGGCGAGACCGATGCCAAGGCCAAAGCCAAGTTTGAAGAGTACAAATCCTGGGTCAGTTACGAAGGTGCAATGGCACTGATTTCCGGCTGGACCGGCATCGACTTCAGCCGCTTCAAACCCGACGAACCGCTCAAGCACGTGCACACCAACGCGATTCAATCGGCGGTCGAGGCGTTTTCGACAGCGGACCCGAACAAGGTCTGGACTCCGAATGAATTGGCCGACTGGGTCGGCATCGGCGGTTTCGGCCCGTTGTTCGTCGGTAGCCCGGAAACGGTGGCGGACCTGCTGCAGGAATGGGTCGACGAAACCGACGTCGACGGCTTCAACCTGGCTTACGCGCTGACCCACGAAACCTTCATCGACGCCGTGGAATTGCTGGTGCCGGAGTTGCAGAAGCGTGGCGTCTACAAGACCGATTACGCGCCGGGAACGTTGCGCGAGAAACTGTTTGGCGAAGGGCCCAGGTTGCCGGAGATCCATCCGGGCAGCGGATATCGAAATCTGGGTGAGCTGCATAGGCGGGAGAAAAAGGTCGCGACTGTCTAGACTCGCTCGCCGCGTCTGCACGACACTGACTGGAGCAAACCCTCTGCAGCGAGAACGGCATGACTCAAACCGATACGACCGCGATCCGTCACGCTGACATCCTGATAGTCGGCGGCGGTCTCAGCGGCGCAATGCTGGCGGTGCAGCTGCTGCGCCTGCCGGGCCGGCGGCAGATTCTGGTGATCGAGCCCCGGGCCGAGCTGGGCCGGGGTGAAGCGTACAGCGCGGTTGAATTGGGCCACACGCTCAACGGTAACGCGGAGCGGATGAGCGTCGACCCGGATGATGCCGACGACCTGACCCAATGGCTGACCGAGCACATTGCCGGCGGCGGCTGGCCGGAGTCGGATGAGCAACATGTGCCGGTCAGTGAACTGTTTCCGCCACGGGGGCTGTTCGGTGTCTACGTGCAGCAGCGACTGGCCGAGGCGCAGCAGGTGGGCGCGCAGCATGGTTCGACGGTCGAGCACGTGCGCGCAGAGGTGATTGATGTACAGACTTCGGCCGATTCGGTGCAGCTCACCTTGAGCGACGGCCAGCGACTGCAAGGCGCTTTTGCGGTATTGGCGACCGGGATGTTCCCGGCTGCCCGTACGCCGCAAAAGCAATCCAGCGGCCTCAACGCCGCCGGGCTCGATCCGTGGGATGTGAGCGCCATGCGCCAGCTCGATCCGCAATCCACGGTATTGATCATCGGCTCCGGCCTGACCATGGTCGACGCCGTGGTCTCGCTGGAACAGGCTGGGCATCGCGGGCCGATCGAGGTGTTTTCCCGGCACGGGCTGCTGCCCCATGTCCGTCGTCAGCCGCCTGCGTGGGCGGACTTCCTCGCCGAGGATCACAGCATCCGCACGCCACGCCAGTTACTGCGTGAATTGCGTCGGCATTGCCGGGAAGCAATCGAGCAAGGTATCGACTGGCAGGCACCGCTGGATACGGTGCGCGCGCACATCGGCCGGTTGTGGAGCCAGGCGAGCGACGTGCAGCGACGGCAGTTCGTGCGGCATGTGCGACCGTGGTGGGAAAGTCATCACCATCGCTCGCCGCCGCTGAGTGCAGAGCTGGTCGAACGTCTGCATCGCGAAGGGCGCCTGCGGATTCACGCCGCGTCCTATAAAGGCCTTGAGCCGGTCTCGGGCGGTGGTGTCGGCATTCGCGTCCGCCGTCGGGGCGAGAGTGAAACGCACGTGGAGCAAGGCGCGGCGCTGATCAATTCCAGCGGTATCGAATACGATTGGCGCCGGGTCGACCGGCCTTTGCCGCAGCAGTTGCTGGCCCGTGGGCTGGTGCGACCGGGGCCGTTGGCGTTGGGCATTGCGGCGGCAGTGGACGGGGCGGTGCTGGATGCGCAGGGAAGGGTGTCACTACGACTGTTCGCGATGGGCCCGCCACTGAGAGGGATGTGGTGGGAGAGTACGGCGGTGACCGATGTTGCGTCGCAGGCCAAGGCGTTGGCCGCACGGCTGGTGGCTCAATAGTCGTAGGCGAATCCGGAGTCGTTTTGCGCGACGTAAAGATTCTGCTCCACACTGCCCCTGGCCTCACGGTCAATGCCAACGATATCGACATTCAGGGTGCCGGTCATGGCGACCGCAGGCCCGTGGCCATGTGCGCTGGCGATTGCGGCGGAAGTGGCACCGATCAGGGCGACGATAAACCCAAGGGCAATGAAGTCTTTCATGGGTCTGTACCTGAAAGTGGGAGGAAGATGACTGCCACTTTAGGGCCGCCGGCGCCAGAAGAAAAAACACCTTTTCAGATAGTTGTTATCAAAGACGTTGATGCGTGATCAGCGCGGCAGGGTATTGCTCAGCCAGCGCTGGCGCATTTTCTCCAGACGACCGTCGGCGCGCAGCGTGTCCAGCGCCTGTTGCCAGCGTGCGACCTGCCTGGGATCGGTCTGGCGGGAGAACGCGATATAAGTGTCGCGCTTCATCAGTGGTATCTGATACTGCAAACGCCCCGGCTCCATGCCTTGTTCTCGGGCGAGGGCCGCACTGGACAGTGTGTCGGATACCACGAAGTCGGTTCGCCCGAGACTGAACAGACGCATCATCTGTTCCGGGGTTTCCACACCGTAGAGGTTGCTCAGGTCCTGTTCCTGCAGATAGCTGTAGACCAGCCATTTGCGCGGCACGGTGATCCGCCCCAGATGATCGGCCTCGCGCAGGCTGCGGACCGGCGGCTGGAAGTTGTCGTGGGCATACAGCGCCGTTTCCACATCGATCAGTGGCCCGACCCATTGGTAGCGGTCGTCACGGGCGTCGGTGCGCAGCACGGTAAATACGCCGGTGTCCGGCGTCTCGCTGGCCATGCGCAGGGCACGCAGCAGTGGCACTTGCTGCAGGTGAATGCGATCGCCGGTCTGCGCCGCCAGGGCCTGCACCACATCCACGCCGAAGCCCACCAGTTGCTCGCCCTGAAGGAAATGCAGCGGAGGATGGTTGTCGGTGAGCAGTTGCAGATCTGCCGCATTGGCTGTCAGGGCCAGAAGAGACAACAGGCAGGCGGCAAAACGTTTCATGGATCGTCCCTGAAAATTCAATCGCCCAGCTTAGTACGCGCGCGCGGTGGCTGTCGTGGGGAATCAGCGGGGCTTTTGTGTCAGAGAACAGGGCGGTTTGGTAGTGGCGATGCGCCTTGTGGGAACACGTTTGCTCCCACAAGGCTGCATCCATCACGAAGGGTCAGGACACCACGCGATAGCACGGCACATACGCCGCGCCGCCCGGCAGTTTCATCCGGTGCTGGGCGACGAAGGCTTTGAGCAGCAGATCGAGCGGTTGCATGATCGCGGCGTCGCCACGGATCTGGTACGGGCCGTGCTCTTCGATCAGGCGGATGCCCTTGTCCTTGACGTTGCCGGCAACGATCCCGGAGAAGGCGCGGCGCAGGTTGGCCGCCAGTTCATGGGCCGGCTGATCGCGGTGCAGCTTCAGGTTGGCCATGTTTTCGTGGGTCGGGTCGAACGGGCGCTGGAAGCCTTCGTCGATCTTCAGCAGCCAGTTGAAGTGGAACGCGTCGTTGCGTTCGCGGCGGAACTGCTTCACGGCTTTGAGACCTGCAGTCATTTGGCGCGCCACTTCGGCCGGGTCGTCGATGATGATTTCGTAATGCTGTTTAGCCGCCTCGCCGAGCGTGGCGGTAACGAACGCGTCAAGCTGTTCCAGGTACGGCGCGGCATGTTTCGGCCCGGTGAGAATTACCGGGAACGGCAGGCCGGCGTTGTCCGGGTGCATCAGGATGCCCAGCAGGTACAGGAACTCTTCGGCGGTGCCGGCGCCGCCCGGGAATATGATGATGCCATGTCCGACGCGGACGAAGGCTTCCAGGCGTTTTTCGATGTCCGGCAGGATCACCAGCTCATTGACGATCGGGTTCGGTGCTTCGGCGGCGATGATACCCGGCTCGGTCAGGCCCAGGTAGCGACCGCCGTGGATACGCTGCTTGGCGTGGGCAATCGTCGCGCCTTTCATCGGGCCTTTCATCACGCCGGGGCCGCAGCCGGTGCAGATGTCGAGGCTGCGCAGGCCCAGTTCGTGGCCGACTTTCTTGGTGTATTTGTATTCTTCGGTGTTGATCGAGTGACCGCCCCAGCACACGACGATCTTCGGCTCGACGCCCGGGCGCAGGGTGCGTGCGTTGCGCAACAGGTGGAAGACGTAGTCGCTGATGCCCTGGGAGGTGCTGAGGTCGATGCTCAGGGCGTCGAGCTCGTTTTCGGTGTAGACGATGTCGCGCAGGGCGCTGAACAGCATTTCCCGGGTGCTGGCGATCATTTCGCCATCGACGAAGGCGTCGGCCGGGGCGTTCAGCAGTTCCAGGCGCACGCCGCGATCCTGCTGGTGAATGCGGATTTCGAAGTCTTTGTAGGCTTCCAGAATGGTTTTTGCGTTGTCGACATGGGCGCCAGTATTGAGGATTGCCAGGGCGCACTGGCGAAAGAGGGTGTAGGTGCTGCCGGTTCCGGCCTGGCTCAGTTGCTGAACTTCACGTTGGGAAAGGGTTTCCAGGCTGCCTTTTGGGCTGACCGAGGCATTGATTACGTGTCGTTGGGTCATGCAGTGATCCTTAAAACGATGTCATTGCCGGCCTGGCCAATGGCATCCGAATAGAGTGTATCCATGAATGAAGATGGCACGATCTGCGTGGTATCGCCATGTCCCCCGCTGGACGATGAAAAGATGAAAAGGAGCTCCAGCATAGCTAAATCCGCCTCAGAGGCGATAATGCGCCGGCCTCTTTTTATTTCAAGCCATGGAAGCCTGTCGCGATGTTCGAGATTCAACCGATCGATGCCATCACCTATCGCCAGCAGACCCGGCGCAGCACGCTGATTATCGCGGTGCTGTTCCTGGTGCTGGCGATGGCGTTTTCGACCGTGGCGGTGGCGCTGTTCGGCGAGCCGGGCGGGGATAACCTGCGGTTCAATGTCGGCGGGGTGTTCGGCGCATTCCTGCTGACGGCGGCGTTGTTGCGCGGGCGATTCTGGAATCAGACATGGATGGCCCCGGCGGTGTACGGCTGGCGGCTCAAGCGCAGCCTGATGAGCGTCACCAATGTCATGCATCAGGTGACGGCAGCGGTCGAGAAGGGCGATCCGACGGCGATGAAAGTGCTGCGCTTCTATCATCTCGGCTTGACGCAGATGCATGAGCTGGACGGCAACTCCAGCGATCATGGGCAATTGCACCGGGAAGTCGAAGCACACAAGGCTCGGATGGAAACGCTCGGTCTGGACACCGATCAGACGCGCCTCGACCCGGCCTGGCTGGAAGCCTTGAAGTCGCGTTAAAACGGGATGCGTGCAGGGCGGCGTAGTTGCCACTGGCGGATCAGGCGCCCGTATACCAGCAGGTTGATCACCAGCACCACGCTGCCCAGCGCTAACTGGATCTGTGGGGTCAGCCCCGCCGGGTAGATGATCGGCCAGACATAATGCTCGATGAAACCGCCGGCATACTCGGTTTGCCCGGCGGCGTGGCGCATCAGGTTTTCCCAGTAGGTCAGCGGGCAGGTCAGGTGCAACACTTCGACCATTACCCCCCAGGTGGCGGCCGGCAAATGCAGCCAGGCCACTCGGTGCCACTTGAGCACCAGCAGCCCGCCAAACAGCACGAACAGAATGAACGAAAGGTGGAAAAGCACCAGCCCGTCGGCGGCAATTCGATACAGCATGTCGTCTCCCTGACGCAGATGTGAATGGCTGTCATGGTACGCCGCTAATCGGTTTGCAGCTGGGCGATTTCCGGCAACTGCGCAAGATTGTTCAAGCCATGAAAAGGCATTTGCTGGCAGAGTCCGGGGTCTTGTCTCACGGTTGAAGAGCGTTATGTCTGACTCATTTATGCCGCGCAGTGCCTTTCTTCGCGGAGCCGCGGCGATCATGCCGTTATCCCTGGCGACCGCGCCGTGGGGGCTGCTGGCCGGCTCCATGGCGATCGAAGCCAACCTCACGCCACTGCAGGGGCAGGGCTTGTCCACCATTGTGTTTGCCGGTGCTGCGCAACTGGTGGCGATCGGCATGCTCAAGGGCGGTGCCGGGATTTTCTCGATTCTGCTGACCACGCTGCTGCTGACGTCGCAGCATTTGCTCTACGGCATGAGCATGCGCCACGTGATTTCGCCGTTGCCGGGTCGCTGGCGCATCGGCCTGGGTTTTTTGCTCACCGACGAACTGTTCGCCCTGACCAGCCAGCACGACCGTCAGCAGTTCAATCGCTGGTATGCCCTTGGTGTCGGCCTGACGTTCTACATCGCCTGGAACCTCTTCACCCTGGCCGGCATCGTGCTCGGCAGCAGCATTCCGGGGCTTGAACACCTGGGACTGGACTTTTCGATTGCCGCGACCTTCATCGCCCTGATCACCCCGGTGGTGCGCAACGTGCCGACCGTGGTTTGCGTGGCGGTGTCGCTGTTCTGCTCGGTGCTGTTCAGTTACTGGCAGTGGGGTTCGGCGTTGGTGCTGTCAGGGCTGGCGGGAATGATGGCCGGGTTTATCTGCAACAAGCTGTATCGGGAGCGCACATGATGATCTGGGCAGTGATTTTCGGCATGGGAATTCTGGTGTTCCTCAACCGCTACGTGTTTCTCGAGCCGCGCCTGCCGGTGCGTTTGAGCAGCAATGCGCGGCAGTTTCTGGGTTTCGCCGTACCGGGCATGTTGACCGCGATTTGCGGGCCGATTGTGTTCATGCCGGACAAACAGCTGAATTTGCAGTGGGACAATCCCTATTTGCTGAGTTCGTTAGTCGCCATCGGACTCGTGATCTACACGCGTAATACGTTGCTTAGCATGCTGTTGAGCATGGCGTTCTTCTTTCTGTTGCGCTGGTGGTTGTAAGTTGCCTGTCTGAATCTGTTCTACGCTGTAAGGATGACTGATGACTTATGACGGCGAGGTGAACATGGCAACGGAGCAGCAACGTCCCGAAGAAGATGAAGAACCGAGCGAAGAAGAGATCGAGCGGGAGAAACACAAGGAGCAGACCTGGAAACATGACGACAGCCGCGAGTTGTCCGATCGCGACCAGGAACGCCCGCTGAAACCCTGAACGCCACAACGAAAAAGCCCCGCGATGGCGGGGCTTTTTCGTTTCATCAAAGATCGTCCAGCTGTGTGAAATCGGGGTGTGAGGCCCGATAGCCCAAGGTCTTGTCGATCCAGGCATTCAGCTCGTTGACCATCACCGGCGGGTGGCAGGGATAGTTTTGGAGAGTGGTGCGCAGGAGGCGGTCGATCTCGGGTACGTCACGCAGGTTTCGAGTCTTTATGTAGTGGGCGATAAAACAGTCGAGTTGAAAGCGTTCTGTCATGGACAGATAAATACACTCCAGGCCGTTGGCCTGTTTGATTGCAAAATCGTCGCGCAACTTAGTTCTCTGCAAGGCTTGTAAGTTTGTAGGGTATTCCCGGTTTGTTGACTCTTTGGTCAACTGGTATGCCAATAGGAAATGCGGCGCGCATGCTATCTGTAGTGTTACTAAATGTATGTATGACGATTGAAATGTCAGACAGGCGGTTGGTTTTAATCAAACGACCGATTCAATGATTGTTTCGAGTTTGAAACACTGACTGTAACGAACGGTTCTCACTTGCTGCGTGATATCAATTTGACTCACGTCTTCCGACTATTCGATAAACGTGCCGGCCTACAAAATATTTAAGCCACTACTTCAATCAACTCCGCCCCCTGATTGCGTGAGTTACCGACAGCTTTGCCGACTTTGTGCCATTCGAACGCTTCGCTGCTCAAGCCTTCGAACAGCAACATTTGCTCGGCTCGCTCCACGGGCGTAGCCGGGTCGAGCCATTCCCGCGCGCCCTCGGCGGACAACACGATGGGCCGGCGATCATGCAGATCGAGCAGGCCACCTGCGCTGTCGGCGGTGATGATCACAAAGCCGTCGTCTTCCCGTGGTTCTGATCCGGGTGTCGGAAACTGGCCGATGGCGGCGCAGAAAACCGGTTGATGATCGATTCGATGGATCAGCCAGGGTTGGCGGCTCTTGTCCGGACCGTCGACCCACTCGAACCAGTTGTCGACCGGCACGATCAGGCGATGACGCCAGATTGCCCGGAAGAACGGGCCGTGGACGACTTTTTCGACCCGCGCATTGATCGGCGCCGCGCGATCCCTGGCCCAGTGCGGGCGCCAGCCCCAGCGCAGGTTGTCGGCGTACAAGCGTTGTTCGTGTTGATGAAGAATGGCCAGCGTGGTGGTGGGCGCCGCGTTGTAGCGCGCCAGCGGTGCATCTCCGACGTGATTGATCAGCGCATCGGGAATGCTCAGCACCGCGACGAAATCGTGGATGCCCCGGTACTGCGAGAGTCTTCCGCACATCGGCCGAACCTCCGGCGAACACTGCCTGAAGGTTCAGCTTAGTTGTGCGAGTCAGTCCTTGCTGCCCTGGCCGGTGAAGGTGTCGCGCCAGGCCAGCCAGCGGCGTTCGAGTGTGGCGAGCAGGCCGTCGCTGAGTTTGCCCAGCAGCGCCAGAACGATGATCGCCGCCAGCACGATGTCCGGACGCGAGGTTTCACGCCCGTCACTCAGCAGATAGCCCAGGCCTTTGGTCGCCGCGATCAGTTCGGCCGCCACCAGAAACATCCACGCCAGACTCATGCCGCTGCGCAGTCCGGTGAACAGGCCGGGCAGGGCGGCGGGCAGCAGAATCCGCCGTACCAGTTGCAGACGGCTGAAGCCATAGATATGGCCGACTTCCACCAGTTTGCGGTCGATGTTGCGGATCGCTGCGACCACGTTGACGTACACCGGGAAGAACGCGCCGATGGCAATCAGGACGATTTTCGAGGTCTCGTCGATGCCCAGCCACAGCAGCAACAACGGCACCCAGGCCAGACTGGGAATCGAGCGCAGCGCGGCGAACGTCGGCTCCAGGTACGCCTCGGCCTCGCGGCTCAGGCCGACCCACGCGGCAAACATCAAGGCTAGACTCGCGCCGATGGCAAACCCGATCAGCACGCGAATCAGGCTGGCGCCGATGTGTTTCCACAGTGCGCCTTCGGCCAGATCGGTGAGGGTCATGGCGACCTCGCTCGGCGCGGGCATCTGATAGGACGGCAGCCAGCCGATGCGCACGATGATCTCCAGCGCGATCACGATCAGCAGCGGCAGGGCCAGCCCTTTAAGGCGTCGCCGCCAGAGCGGATTCAGCGGCCGGTTTTGTCGGCGGGGCAGCGGCACGGTGAGGCGGGCGGGCAGGTCATTGCTCATGGGCGGTTCTCCGCTCACGACAAATCCGCGACGGGCGCGGATTCGTTGTGAGCCTGATCGGTTACTGGGCGGCGGCGACCTGCTGGAAACCGGTGTCGATCAATTGATCGATGACCTGATCGACATTCACCCCACGGCGCACCAGTTCTTCGGAGACCAGAATCGGCGCGGCGGCTTTCGAGGCGAGCACATCCTTGGCGGTGAGTTGCGGGCTGCTCAGGTCGGTGCGCGACAGTTGCAGTTTGGCCACGTCCAGTGGCAGGCCGGATTCGCTGGCGAGCAATTTGGCCAATTCATCGGGATTTTTCACCGACCATTCGCGAGCCTGTTCATAGGCTTTGATCACGGTGTCGATGGTTTGCGGATGTTCCTTGGCGTATTGCTCGGTGACGCTGACCACGCCGTAGCTGTTGAAGTCGCGGTTGCGATACAGCAGGCGCGAACCGGCCTGTACCTGACTGGCGGCCATGTGCGGATCGAGGCCGGCCCAGGCGTCGACGTCGCCTTTCTCCAGCGCGGTGCGGCCGTCCGGGTGTTGCAGGTGCACCAGTTCCACATCGTCCTTTTTCAGCCCGGCCTGTTGCAGGCTGCGCAGGGTGAACAGGTACGGATCGGTGCCTTTGGTGGCGGCGATTTTCTTGCCCTTGAGGTCGGCGACGGTCTGGTACGGCGAATCCTTGCGCACCACCAGCGCGGTCCACTCCGCGCGGCTGTAGACGTACACCGATTTGATCGGGCTGCCGTTGGCACGGCTCAGCACCGCCGCGAGGCTAGCCGACGAGGCGAAGTCCACGCCACCGCTGTTGAGGTATTCCAGCGAGCGGTTGCTGCCCTGGCTCAGCACCCAACTGACTTTGCTCTGGGGCAGGGCTTTTTCCAGATAACCCAAGTGCTTGAGCGCCAAGCTGACGGGGGAGTAATAGGCATAGTCCAGATGCACTTCAGCGGGTGGCGTTTCGGCGGCGTGGACGAGAGGTTGCAGACTCAGGGCTACTGCGCAGGCCGCGAGCAGTGTTTTGACACGGGAAAACGGTAAGCGGGATTTCATGGGCACGCTCCGGCAAGGCAACAGTTTCTTATGTCCAGAAAGATATTTTTATCGAATGCTTCCTGCATGAATGGAATATTGCAGGCTCTGTGCCATATGCCTTGAGCCCCGTATTTACGGGGTTTTGATGCGATTTACGCGCTTTGAGCTGTTGCCGGGAAAACACTGTGCCGCGCCACTGTTGCCAGACCAACAGCGCTTGTCGGCGGTGCTGAGCTTATTCATTAATCGAATTTCAAATGCGATTTATAAGAGCGCTATGGTCTATAGAAAATCCCCTTTGCAGGACTCGCCATGAAGCTCTCCCGTTTCCTACGCGCTGCGTTGACCAGCGCCTTGATTGCCTCGCCTCTGACTTACGCAGCTGAACCTGTGGTCCTGCACGTCGGTGACCAGAATTACTACAACATCCGCGCTTCGGTAGAGGCTTCCGGGGTATTGAAGGGCGCGCCTTACACGGTCGACTGGAAACACTTCCAGGCCGCCGCGCCGTTGGCCGAAGCGTTACAGACCGGTTCGCTGGATCTGGGCTTTCTCGGCGATTCGGGTTTTCTGTTCCTCGCCGCGAAACAGGCACCGGTAAAACTGATCGGCGTGTCGCGGCAAAACCCGGACACCATTGCACTGTTGGTACCCAAGGATTCACCGGTGAAAACCATCGAGGATCTGAAAGGCAAGAAAGTCGCTTTCTGGCCGGGTGCCTGGAGCCAGCAATTGACCTTGCGCGCTCTGGAGCAGAATGGGTTGCCGGAGAATTACGTCGACTTCGTCAAACTGATGCCGATTGACGCGGCAGCGGCATTACCTCAGGGCAGCATCGATGCCTTCCCAGTGTGGGAGCCGTACATTTCCCAGCAGATCGTGTTCTCCGGTGCACGACCGATTCTGACTGCAAAAAACCTGATGCCGGGGTTGAGCGCCATCGCCGCTTCCGCGCCGTCCATCGACAGCAAGCGGGAGGCGATTGCCGACTTCCTCGGTCGCCTGAAACAGGCCCGGGCCTGGGTCGACAGCCACACCGACGAATACGCGGACTTGTGGGCGAAGAAAGCCAATCTCGATCAAGAGGTCTCGCGGCACTGGTTGCGCCAGGCGCACATGACGGTCGGCCCGGTGGATCAACAAGCCGCTGCCGACCTGCAAGGCACCGCGGACTTCCTGTTCAAGGTCAAGGCGTTGCCGGCGCCGCTGACCACGGCGGGGATTATCGACACCTCATTCCAGCAGGCACTGGCGCACTGAGTGAGCACCGGAACAAAACCCTGTTATCTTTATCCAACCTCGGCCCATTTCGGTGGGCCGCAGGGAGGCAGCAGCGGCGAGGGAGTTTTGCCAATCGACAACGTGACCGCAACGGTCGGGCTCAAGGCAAAACATGAAACTCTGGTTCAAGCTTTTCTGCGCTGCGTCCATCATCACCGGGCTGGCCGGTTGCATTGCCGCTCCCATCGAACTGACCGCGCAAACCCGCTCGCGTCTGGATGCGCAGGCGCCGGTCAGGTTTCTGCTGACCTTCGATGACGGCCCCAGCGCTTCGAGTTTCTACAACCCCACCGAAACCGTGCTCGACAGCCTGAAAGACAACCCGCTGCAACCGAACATCAAAGCGGTGTTTTTCGTCCAGACCCGCGCGCCGAGGGCCGGCAACAGCGAAATCGGCCGGCGGATCATGCATCGCGAGCACGATGAAGGGCACATTCTCGGATTTCACACCGCCACGCACTGGCACACCAATCACCGTTCGCTCGATCCGCAGGAGCTTGAAACCTCACTGACCAACGGCATGGCGGACATCGCGGCGATCACCGGTGCGCCGCCGATTTTGCTGCGCCCACCTTTCTGGAACTACGACAAACGTACGTTCGCGGCCTATCAGCGACATGGTCTGCATGTATTGCTCACGGACCTGAGCGCCAACGACGGCAAGATCTGGGGTTTCAACGGCAGCCCCAGACGCCGCGCGAACATGCTGCGTCAGCTCTCGGAAGTGCGCGAACGCATCGCTCGCGGCGAACTGCCGACGGTGGACGGGGTGATTCCGGTGGTGGTGACGTTCCATGACCTCAACCGCTATACCGCGCGACATGCCCGCGAGTATCTGCAGATTCTGCTCGACAGCGCTGCTGCCACAGGCGTGCGCCTGGCCGATAAGCCGTTCTACGACGATCACGCACTGCTGGAAAAAGCGGCACTGGTGCGTACGGTGCAGAAAAGCTCGGATCCGGTGCAATTGCCGGGGATCTGGAACTGGATCTGGGGGCGCGACGCCAACTGATCGATGTTGCGCAAGGATGTGAAGCGGTTGGCATTTTCTGCGATCGAGCGCTCGCGCAAGGTCGAAAAAGCTCATCTATGCTCAATCGATCGACCGATCCTTCGCCCGCGAGGCGTCCGCCCATGCTTGCCATTGCCGACATTTGCCGCATCGTCGAGTCCGGCTTTTCGCCCCTTTACTGTGACTGCACGGAAACGGGGCAGGGGCTGTTGCAGATCAAGGTTTACGAACCTGACAGCGGGCGGGTCGATCTGCTGCTCAACGGTGTGTCGCCGGAGCATCTGGTCACCATTCGTGACATCTCCAATTTCATCGGTGAATTGCGCACCGAAATGAGTGCCGGGCGTCGGGCGTTCGCCGGTTGACTCAGAGCCGGCGCTGAAAGGCGCGGACGATTTGCAGGGTCGCCTCACTGACAGTAAGGTTCTGTACCGCGTTCAGCGGGTGCCAGATGCAATCGACGATTTCGTTTTGTGGCCGTACTTCATCAATATTCAGTACCGACGCCTCGTAGACATGGTGGCGCGTGCCGCCAGCCTCCAGTTCCATCAGATACAGCATGCCATCGGCGAGCAGTCCGGTTTCTTCCTCAAGTTCACGCGTCGCGGCGTCGGCCCTGGTCTCGCCGGGCTCGACCTTGCCGCCCGGCAAGTTCCAGCGGCATCGGGGTTTGCGCACCAGGAGAATGTGTCGATCCTGTTCGCAGATGATGGTTGCACGTACTTTCATTTGTTACCCGATTGCCGGTTGTCATGAATCGGTTATGAAAATGCAATATTCAAGCCGTACCTTGGTTTAGACACGCTTGTGATGTCAGAGTGGTCGAAAAGCGCAAAAGTGCCAGACGCTTGACGCCGCTGTGGGGCGACGTCTGGTCGGCACACCCTGTCGAACCCGGTGTAAGGTGCAAAAGTGCAGTTGATCGATAGTCGACAGGAGGTGCCTATGAGCATGGCGATGCTGAACAGAATGCACATGAATGGCTACGACGTACTCAGCGTGAACAACGGCCCGTGGCGGGTCTGCACGCAGGGTGATCGACTGGCGTCTTTCGCCAGCCGGGAGGAAGCACTGGCGTATGCCGCTGCACTTCCGGGCTACAAAAGCCGCATCCACGGCCGCAAGACAGGCTGAAGGCCTGCAATGAAAAAGCCCCGGATTGTCCGGGGCTTTTTGTTTGGGGGTGTCAGTGGATTTTGGTTCGGCTGATGGCGCGGGCCTTCACTTCCCTGGCATAGAGTTGCAAACGTTCTTCATCGCTTTGCAGCACCTCGCAGGACCTGAGCACGCTTTGCGCATCCGCCTCGTTGCCGGACTTGCGCAATTGCTCGGCAATACGCTTGAGGTCGACCGCCGACCATCTCAGGTCCGATGCCATGCTTTGCAGATCACGTTGAAGTTCGTGTTCGTATTCATTGAGCCGCATGATCACCTCCGGAACATTCTCGGTAGAAAATAGTAGCCGCATTTTCCGGGAGCGGGGCAAGTGGTTCTGGTCAATGAGCTGAACGGCCGTGAACAAACTGCCGTTGGTCGGAGTAATTGTTTGCCGTGGTGCCGGAGAGCCCGGTTTTCGGGGGCACAGCATTGCGCCACGATGGATGTTCAACCAGTAACAGGGTAAATTCGCGCTTTTTCAGATGAAGGATTCAATATGCGGATGTTGATCGGGGGCCTGCTGATGGCCGCGTTGGCCGGGTGTTCACTGCCGGCATCGCTGGTCCCGGGCGAGCCGAATCTCAGCAAGGTCAGTGGCAAGGCTCCCAAGGACTACGCCGCATGCGTGTTGCCGTTGTGGCAGCAGGATATTCCCAAGACTTCACAGGTCGCGATTTCCAACGGTTACCGGATCACGGCGCCAAGCATTGTCACGGCCGACGAGATTCTCGATATCGTCAAGTACAAGGATGGCAGTCGCGTGTCGCTGTACCAGGGGCCGCCGTGGGCCAAGTCCGGCTCGCTGCGCAAATCGGTACGCGATTGCCTCTGAGGCGGAACGGCCGAAATGAAAAAGCAGAAACCGTGTGACCGGTTTCTGCTTTTTTTTGCCTGTCAGTCGGTGATGTCGGTGAGCGGGATGCCCGAGCCGGCGGTCTTCTTGTCGCGACGGTCCTGAATCCAGTTTTCCACCTGGCTGTTGAACTCCGCTGGCGCTTTGCGTCCGACCTTTCTGGCGATGTCGAGAATGGTTTGCTGGGCGAGGGCTTCTTCCATGCGCTTTTGCGCAACCATCATCGCTCCGTGGATCGAACAGGTTCCGTCCACGGCCCAATCCGGCGGCGAGCCGTCAAATAGCGCGCAGCGCCCACGGATGTCGCGGCATTCGAAAATGTTCTTCGGGCCGTCGATGGCGTTGACGATATCGAGCAGGGTGATCTCGTCCGCCGGGCGCGCCAACGTAAAACCGCCGCGCACGCCGCCAGTGGCCACCACCAGTTTGCTCTTGGCCAGTTTGGTGAAGATCTTCGCCAGGTAATCCAGCGGCACCCCTTGCAGGTCAGCCAGGTCGCGCACGCTCGCTTCGCGACTGTCACCACCGCTGCCCACCAGAAACGCCAGGCAATGGATGCCGTACTCGACGCCCGCACTGTAAAGCGACATAGCTATCTCCGACTGTAGTTGTCGCAGATGTTAGCAGGGTAATGCGTGGCGGACAAATCTGATAAGTGCCTGAATCTTTGCCTTGAAACCCGTATTTGCTCGGTATGCAGCGAATTCTATGGTTTCGAAATCCTCAGAAGGGGTCAGGTCAGCTATCGAATATTTCGATTCGAATGATCGGATAATCTGACTTGTTGGATATAACGGCGACCAATACAGTCGCCGTTATCAGGTGAGCATTGTTCAGCGCTTTCAGAAACCACAAGCGTGCCGACTCCCGATAAACGTGAATTCTTGAACCTCTTTCTACGACTTGGCTTCGAGCCTGGAGACAACAATGAAACAGCACATTCTGGTAATCGGCGCAGGTTTCGGTGGCATGTGGACGGCGCTGAGTGCGACTCGTCTGGTCGACATTCACAACCGTGACAACATCGACGTCACCGTGATGGCGCCGCAGGCTGAACTGCGTGTGCGTCCACGCTTCTACGAGCCGAATGCCCACACGCTGGCCGCGCCGCTGGGCGATCTGTTTGACGCGGTAGGCGTCAACTTCATCAAGGGCGCCGCGAACACCATCGACGTGAACGCCAAAACCGTGGGTTACACCGACGCCAACGGCGCCGCACAGGTTTTCCATTACGACAAACTGGTGCTGGCTTCCGGCAGTGGCCTGGCGCTGCCGGATACCCCGGGTGTCGCAGAACACGCCTTTGACGTTGACCAGATAGAAGCCGCGATTCGCCTGGAAAACCACCTGAAATCCCTGGCCGATCAGCCTGCGAGCCAGGCGCGCAATACCGTGGTGGTGGCTGGCGGCGGCTTCACCGGCATCGAAACCGCCACCGAAATGCCGGCGCGTCTGCGGGAAATGCTGGGCGATCAGGCTGACGTTCAAGTGATCATCGTCGACCGTGGGCAGAAAGTCGGTGCGGCCATGGGCGAAGCCATCAGCGTCTCGATTGCCGAAGCGAGCGAAGCACTGGGCGTCGAATGGCGACTGGGTGTGTCGGTGCTGTCGGTCGATGAAAACGGCGTGACCCTGTCGGACGGCCAGCGCATCGAGGCAAAAACCGTGGTCTGGACCACCGGCGTGCGTGCCAGCTCCCTGACCGAGCAGATTCCGGCCGAACGCGATCGCCAGGGCCGTCTGCATGTGGATGCACACCTGAAAGTCATCGGCCAGGACGATATCTTCGCCACCGGCGACGTGGCTTATGCGGCCACCGACGACATCGGCAACTTCGCCCTGATGACCTGCCAGCACGCGATTTCCCTCGGCCGACATGCCGGCAACAACGTCGCGGCGCAGATTCTCGGTGTCGATCCGACGCCATACAGCCAGCCGAAATACGTGACCTGCCTCGACCTCGGCGCCTGGGGCGCGGTGTACACCGAGGGATGGGATCGTCAGGTGAAACTGGTCAAGGAGGAGGGCAAGTCGCTCAAGACCCAGATCAACACCCAGTGGATCTACCCGCCGGCCGCTGACCGTGCCATCGCGCTGGCAGCTGCTGATCCGATGATCCCCGTCGTCGCGTAACCAGGCGCAGTCCGAAAAGTCCCGCTTTCGAGCGGGATTTTTTTCGCCTGCCCTTTTTACCTGCATCAAGGCTATGACTAAAAGTCATTGCCCCATGATTTTTAATGGTTACGGCCAGCCCGATCCCCGGTGTTAAAAAATCGCAAACACAGCTCATCAATAACAACCAGAGAGCGTTTGCAGCCATGTCCCGATTCTCCCTTCGCGTCTCCCCGTGTCCGTTATTGATCCCGTTGGCCATCCGGCCCGCGTGAGCTGTCGATCACCCCAAAAAATCCCTCTGCATCGCAAAGAGTAATGACTGATGAAAGAACTCGACCTGTACATCGGTGAAGGTTTCGAAGGCCCGGGCGTGAACGCCGCGCACATCAATATCCTGATCGGCCCGCGCAACGGTCCGGCGGGGAAGGCGTTTGCCAACAGTCTGGCGTCGCCGAGCCAGGGCCATTGCCCGTTCATGGTGATCGCCCAGCCGAACATTCCGGTCAAGCCGATGACCCTGTACGTCAACAAGGCTGCGATCAGCAGCGACTTGCACGGCAACGCAACGTGGGGTGCCTCCCAGGCCGGTATCGCCAAGGCGGTGCTCGAAGCGTTGCTCGACGGCACGCTGCCGCCGGAAGCCGAAGACGAGTGGGCGATCGTCACCGCCAACTGGGTCAACCCGGCCTGCGATGACCTCGATGCGGTCTACCTGAACAACTACAACGCCTGCCGCACCGCGATCCGCGCCGCCCTGACCGGCAAGCCGGAAACCGCGCAGCTCAAGGATGTGGTCAACCACATCAGCAACCCTTTCTACACGCCAAAAGCCTGAGGTCCGCGCCATGCAATACATCCGTTTGGGCAACTCCGGCCTGCAAGTTTCCCGCCTGTGCCTGGGCACCATGAACATGGGCACCCCGGACTGGAAACCGTGGATCTTCAATGAAAAACAAAGCGAGCCGATCGTCGCTCACGCGCTGAACAACGGCGTGAATTTCATCGACCTCGCGGACTTCTATTCCGCCGGTGTCGGCGAAGAAGTGGTGGGGCGCATCGTCAAGCGTCTGGCCCGTCGCGAAGACCTGGTGATCACCACCAAGGTCGGCTACGGCACTCGCAACGCGATCAATGCCAGTGGCCATTCGCGAAAGCACATCATGGACAGCATCGATGCCTCGCTGAAGCGTCTGGACATGGATTACGTCGACGTGTTCATGCTGCATTACTTCGACGTGAACACCCCGGTCGAAGAGACCATGGGCGCACTGAACGACATCGTGCGTTCCGGCAAGGCGCGTTACATCGGCGTTTCGACCATGCTCACCGGCCAATTGGCGAAAATCCTCATGGCCTGCGAGCGCAACGGTTGGGTCAAGCCGATCAACATGCAGCTGCAACTGAACTGCGCCTACCGTGAAGAAGAGCGCGAGATGATTCCGTTCTGCCGCGATCAGGGCATCGGCGTGTCGGTGTTCAGCCCGCTGGCCCGTGGCCTGTTGACCGGTGACGTGCAATCGACTCGCAACCAGACCGACTTCTTCACCCAGCAGATGTACAGCGACGAAGCCTCGTTCGAGATCGCTCATTCGGTGCAGCGCGTGGCCCGTGCCCGTGGCGTGTCGAACGCGCAGATCGCCCAGGCCTGGGTCGCCAATCATCCGGGCGTGGACTGCATGCTGGTCGGCGCCGATACCACGGCGCAGTTCGACAGCGCACTGGCTGCGCTGGAGACCAAGCTGGATGCCGAAGAGCTGCACGAACTGGAACGCAACTACACCCCGTGTGACGTGATCAACGATTACACCGCCGGCAAACGCATCCTGCGCACGGCCCGTCCGGGGCAGGAACGCTTCACGCTGCAGGGGGCGGTGGCATGAGCGGGTTGATTCGTCACGGCAACTTCATCGACGGTCAGTGGGGCAGTGGCGGCGCGACCTATCCGGTGCGCAACCCGGCCAATGGCGAGTTGATCGCCGACGTGCAAAAGGCCGGCGCCGAGGAAACCAACCTAGCCATCGAAGCCGCCAATCGTGCCTTGCCGGCCTGGCGCAAACTCACTGCCAAGGAACGCAGCCAGCGCCTGAAGCGCTGGAGCGATCTGATGCTCGCCAACCAGCAGGAACTGGCGACTTTGCTCAGCCGCGAACAAGGCAAACCGCTGGCCGAAGCCAAGGGCGAAGTAGTCTACGCCGCAAGCTTTCTCGAGTGGTTCGGTGAAGAAGCCAAGCGTGCCTACGGCGATGTGATCCCGAGCCACAAGGCCGATGCGCGGATCATCGTGACCAAGGAAGCCATCGGCGTGGTCGCGGCGATTACCCCGTGGAACTTCCCGCTTGCGATGGTCACTCGCAAGGTCGGTCCGGCGCTGGCCGCCGGATGCACGATGATTCTCAAACCGTCGGAAGAAACCCCGTTGTCGGCATTCGCCCTCGCGGTGCTGGCCGAGCAGGCCGGGATTCCGGCCGGTGTGTTCAACATCGTTTCCGGCGATGCGGTGGCCATCGGTGGTGCGCTGCAAGCATCCAGCGTGGTGCGCAAGCTGTCGTTCACCGGCTCGACCCGCACCGGCAAACTGCTGATGCGCCAGGCTGCCGACACCCTGAAAAAGGTCTCGCTGGAACTGGGCGGCAATGCGCCGTTCATTGTCTTCGACGATGCCGACATCGACGCGGCCGTCAAAGGCGCGATGGCCTCGAAATTCCGCAACACCGGGCAGACCTGCGTGTGCGTCAACCGTTTCTTCATTCAGGACGGCGTCTACGAAGCCTTCACCGGCAAACTCGCCGAAGCCGTGGCGGCGATGCGCGTGGGCAATGCACTGGACGGTGAGACCGAGCAAGGTCCGCTGATCAACGCCGCCGCGCTGGCCAAGGTCGAAGCCCACGTCAGCGATGCACTGGAAAAGGGCGCCACGTTGTTGTGCGGCGGTCGTCGCCATGCGCTGGGCGGCACGTTCTACGAACCGACCATCCTCACCGAAGCCAACGGCGACATGCTGATTGCCCAGGACGAAACCTTCGGCCCGGTGGCCGCATGTTTCCGCTTCAAGGACGAAGCCGAAGTGCTGGCGCGGGCGAATGACACGCCGTTCGGTCTGTCGGCGTACTTCTACAGCCGCGACATCGGCCGGGTCTGGCGCATGGCCGAAGGGCTGGAAGCCGGGATGGTCGGCATCAACGAAGGGATCATCTCCACGGAGGTGGCGCCGTTCGGTGGCATCAAGGAATCGGGCCTTGGGCGTGAAGGTTCGAAGTACGGTCTGGATGACTATCTGGAGATCAAATACCTGTTGATGGGCGGCCTCTAGGCCTCCCCGAATCCTGCGGGAGTTCGCTCCCGCAGGCTTCTCCCAGAGCTTTCCGTTTCTCCGTCAATAACAACAATTGGAGACGAACATGTCCGCTCAACCCGTAAAGATCGATGACCTGCCCATCGGGCGCTTCCACATCAAGATCGCCGGCCTGACCTTCGGCGCACACTTCACCGACGGCTACATCCTTGGCCTGATCGGCATCGCGTTCACCTTGCTCAGCCCGCAGATGCAGCTCGATGCGTTCTGGCAGGGCCTGATCGGCGCGTCCGCGTTGATCGGCCTGTTTCTCGGCAGTCTGTTTTTCGGCTGGATCTCGGACAAGGTCGGCCGGCAGAAAATCTTCCTGGTCAGTTTTGTGCTGATCACGCTCGCTTCGGTGATGCAGTTCTACGTCGAAACTGCCATGAGCCTCTTCCTTTGCCGGGTGTTGATCGGCATCGGCTTGGGCGGGGATTTCAGTGTCGGCCACGCGATGCTCGCCGAGTTCGCACCGAAGAAACATCGCGGCGTGTTGCTGGGTTCGTTCAGCGTGATCTGGACCTTCGGCTACGTCGCGGCGACCTTCGTTGGCACCGCCATGCTCAGCCTCGGTGATGACGCTTGGCGCTGGATGTTGGCGTCGTCGGCGATCCCCGCCGCGTTGATTCTGATCGCCCGTATCGGTACGCCGGAGTCGCCGCGCTGGCTGGTCAATCAGGGGCGGGTGGCCGAAGCCCGTGCCATCGTCAAAAAGCATCTGGGCGACAATGTCGAGCTGGACGAGACCCAATCCACGGAAACCCGCTCGGGCTACGCGGTGCTGTTCAGCCCCGAGTACCGCAAGCGTACGGCGTTCAATTGCCTGTTCTTCGTCTGCATCGTCATGCCGTACTTCGCCATCTACACCTTCCTGCCGTCGATTCTGCAGAAGATGGGCCTGGCCGAAGGTTTTGGTACCGAGCTGATGCTCAACATGCTGCTGATCCTCGGCGCGTTGATCGGCATCTGGTGCACGATCAAATTCACCCGACGCGGGTTCCTGATCAACTCGTTCATCATTCTGGCGGTGGCGTTGTTTCTGCTGGCGGTGTTGCCGGGCAGTGCGGCGTGGCTGATGGTGCTGGTGTTCGGTGTGTTCACGCTGGTGCTGTCGGCGGTGAGCAACCTGGTGGGTGTGTTCCCGGCGGAGAGCTTCCCGACGGAAGTGCGGGCCAGCGGGATTGGTCTGGCGACGGCCGTCAGCCGCCTCGGTTCGGCGGTCAGTACATTCCTGTTGCCGGTGAGTGTGGCGGGGATTGGTCTGAGCCCGACGATGGGGATTCTTGCTGCGATTCTGGCGATTGGGGCGTTGCTGTCTTGGGCGTGGGCGCCGGAGACCAAGTCGTTGACGTTGAGTCAGGCGTGCAAGGCGCAGAGTCCGGTGGAGGGCGGAGGCGTTGTGGCTGCGAAAGTAGCTGCTTCCGTGTGATTTTATTAACGGTGAGCAGCCACTATTGTGATTTGCTTGAGATCCACCCCTCACCCCAGCCCTCCCGAAACGTCGGACCGCCCCAGAGGGGAGAGGGGGAAAGGGAGCAGATCTTCATGGTTTTCCAAGCCTGAGTTCGGCTCGATGGATCAGGTCGATGTATGTCTTATAAACACCTCGGTAGGTCCCCTCTCCCTCCGGGAGAGGGCTAGGGTGAGGGGGCTTTTCAGGGGTTGGACACAATGCTGAGCCACTCAGTAAACAGCCTCACCTTCGACAGCCCTTGCTTGTCATTCGCCACATCCAGCCAATAGCCATAAGGGCCGATCACCTCAATCGGGGTGATCGGCAGCAGGCTGCCGTTGGCCAGTTCCTTTTCGATCATCTGCCGGTCGATTACCGCCAGTCCGCCACCGGCCAGGGTGGTGTGGATCACCTGGTCCAGGGTGCTGAATTCCAGCCCTTGCCCGGCATCGATGTCATCCCGGCCCATGGCCGCCAGCCAGTTTTCCCAGACTTTCAAACGCTTGCCATCGTGCAGGATGTGCAGCAGCGGAAACTGCCGCAGGTCCGGTGGCTGATCGCCGTTGAACAGCTCCGGGCTGGCCACTGCGATGTGCCGTTCCATCACCAGCAATTGGCTGGAGCAATGGGGCGCCGCCGCGAGTCCGAAGCGGATGTGGCAATCGACTTCCGTGAGGCTGTCGTGGCCGATCTGGTTGGTCACGCTGAGGTTGATGTCCGGGTAGCGCTGACAGAATGCGCGCAGGTGTGGCGACAGCCAGCGCGTGGCCCAGGTCGGCGGTGCGAGTACTTTCAAACGCTGGCGCAGATTGGGCACGCGCACCGCTTGCAGAGCACGTTCGATGTGGTCGAAGGCTTCGGCCAGATGCGGGGAAAGATTGCTGCCGGCGTCAGTCAGCGACAGCCCTTGAGGCGTGCGTACGAACAGCGCCACGCCGAGGTAGTCTTCAAGCTGTTTGATCTGGCGACTGACCGCGCCCTGGGTGACGTTCAACCCGACGGCGGCCTGACTGAAACTGCGATGGCGGGCGACTTCTTCGAACACACGCAGGGTGTTGAGCGAGGGCAGTTGACGCATGGAGGCGGAACTCCGGAAGGGGCGGTTTATTGTTGTTTTGTGGTGAGGGCTATCTGACTATCGGGGCGGTGCGGATGCAAGGTGAATTCGCAATGGACAGGCAAAAAAAATCGCAGCCCTGGCTGCGATTTTTTCGAGCGTCAGAAGTAATACCCGACGTTCACATACAACTGGTTCTCCCACTGATCCAGCCCGCCCGCGCCAAGGCTCTGGGTGTAGCTGCTGCCTCCGATGTACGGATCGTTTTTGCCGAACAGCCATTCCGTGGCCACCCACAATTTACTCACGGAAAACGAGGTGCCGAGGATCATCCGCTCGGACGTCTTGAACCCGCTGGCGGACTTGTCGAATGCGCTGTAGTTGGCGTACAGCTTGATCCCGCTGATCTGGTCGAACAGGTATTTGCCGCCGACGTCGTAACTCAGGTCGGCCACGTACAGATTGCCGCGACTGGCGACGTTGTAAGTGCCGTCGTAACCGCCGAGGGTCACCACTTCATCACTGCCGGGATTGCGCGGAGACATCTGCTGCCGCGCCGCCTGCAACTGCACGCCCCACGGGCCGTTCTTGCCCATGTAGTGCACGGCCACGGCGTTGCGCCGACCGTCGTTGTTGGTGTCTTTGTTCTCGATGCTCGAGGTCAGGCCGGAGATCCCGACCTCGGATTTCCACGGCCCCAGATCCAGCGACCTGGCCACTCGCAGCACCACGGTGTTGCGTTCCTGGTTGTTGCTGCCGTCGGCCACATAGCTGTCGGCTTCGGACACCACGCTCGAATACGTCACGCCTTTGCTGGTGCCTTTGCCTTGCCAGGCCGGGCGCAGGTAGTAGCCGGCCTGGATGTTCCAGTCGCCGCTTTGCTGGATGTACTTGGTGCCGATCTGTTGCACGTCTTCCAGGCCGATGACGTTGCCCAGAGTTTCGTAGAAGGTGCTGCCGAAATACGGCTGCAAGCCGAACGGCACGGTGTTCAGGCCCACTTGCACTTGCTGGTCGGGATTGAACTTGTAGCCGACCCACGCGAACTTGGCGAAGCGGATGTCGCCGTAATTCTTGGTGTACTGGTATGGGTAGGAGCGGCCGTAGAAGCGATATTGCGCCTCACCGATCCACGAATCGGAGTTGTACTTGGCACTGAGGAAAACTGTGTCGAGGCCAAACTTCTGGATGTCGCGATCCGGGTCCACGTCCCAGCGGGCACGAATGGCGCCGCCAAGGTCGAGATTGTCGGTCACCTGGACCGCCATGGCCGGGGTGGCAAAGCTGCAGAACAGAGCGATGGAGGTGGTGCGCAGGCGCAAAGATGCAGGGAAGGGCATGGAGCGGCTCTCGATTGTTTTTATTAGAGATGCCGCGCAGTTTTGCCATCCGCCCGCTGCAGAACAAACGATAAAAACGTCAGGGAAACCTGCATCGAATGCATGTTACTCGGAAAATCCTGTAGGACAATTCGCCAATGTCGTGGGATGCTTTGCGCCTTGTCAGTGGTTTTCGAGTGCCTTGTATGAAACGCAAAATGCCCGGCCTGAATGCGCTCAAAGCATTCGAAGTGGCCGGCAGCACCGGCAGCTTCACCCGAGCCGCCGAGTTGCTCAACGTCACCCAGAGCGCGGTCAGCCGTCAGGTGCGGCAACTGGAAGAACAGCTCGGCGAAAGTCTGCTGGAGCGCCGCCATCACCATCTCGAACTGACCGGTGCCGGCAAGATTCTGCTGCGGGCGCTGCATCAGTCGTTCGACAAGATCGAGCTGACCGTGCGCAGCATCCAGCAGAAAACCCACGCCAACCGCCTGCACATCAACGCGCCGCCGACCTTCACCAGCCGCTGGTTGATGCCGCGCCTCGGGCGCCTGCGCGAGCAGCATCCGGAGCTGGAACTGAGCATCACCACCCGTTTGCAGGACAGCCTCGCGGAAACCAGCACCCTCGATTGCGCGATCCGTTTTGGCGACGGCGAATGGGACGGGCTCGACAGTTCGCTGCTGATTCAGGAACGGCACATCGCCGTGTGCGCACCGACCCTGTATGCGCGGGAGGGCGGCGATCAGGGCATCGACCTCAATCGCCTGACGCTGCTGCACGTGCTGGCCCGGGAGGATCAGCGCTACCTGACCTGGAAACACTGGCTCGACGCGGCGCGCATCACGGGTGTCGATACCCAGGGCGGTTATGAATTCGACTTGCTGGACCTGGCGATTCAGGCGGCGGTCGATGGTCTGGGGATCACCATTGCCGACTGGCACATGGTCGCCTCGGAACTGGCCAGCGGGCAGTTGACCCAGGTGCACAACGTGCATGTGGAAGGGCACCAGTCCTACTGGCTGGTGACCCGCCCGGAACAGACGCAGATGCCGCAATTGCAGGCCTTCAGTCAGTGGCTGCAGGAAGAGATCTGGCTGGCGCAGCGCCAACTTGAGCCTTCGAAGGCGATTTTCTGAGTAACGTGCATTTTTCGAATGTTTGATCGCCGGATAAATCGTTTGTTGAACCCGCTGTCGATGACAAGACTGGCGGCATCGATAAAAACAAACGATGGGCGATGCACATGCGAGTCGAGCGAAATTTTGTTAACGGCCACTTCATCGAGCCGGCCAGCGCGGCGCTGATCGCGGTCTACAACCCGGCCACCGAAGCGTTGATCGGCCAGGTGTCGGCCGCCACTGCCGAAGAAGCCACGGCGGCAGTCGATGCCGCCGCAGCAGCGCAAAAAGTCTGGGGTAAGCTCACCAGTATCGAACGTGCCGAGCACCTGCGAGCGTTTGCGGCTGCCCTTGAGGATCGCGCCGAAGCCATCGGTGAGGCACTGGCCGCCGAATCCGGCAAGAGCCTGAGCGACGCTAGCAACGAAGCCCGTTATGCCGCGCAGATCACCCGTTACCACGCCGAGTGGGCGCGCCGTATCGAAGGCGAGATCATCCCCAGCGACAGCCCCGACGAAAACCTGTTCCTGCACCGCGAGCCGATTGGCGTCGTCGCGTGCCTGATTCCGTTCAACTACCCGGTCTACACCTTGCTGCGCAAAATCGCTCCGGCGCTGATTGCCGGCAATACCGTGGTGGTGCGCCCGAGCAACAACACCCCGACGTCGGCGTTCGAAATCGCCAAAGCCGTGGAGCAATCGGGCATGCCGGCCGGTGTGATCAACATCCTGACCATGGATCACGCCACCGCCGCAGCGGTTTGCACCCACAAAGCCGTGGGCCTGATCACCCTGACCGGCAGCGTCAACGCCGGTCGCATCGTCCTTGATTACTGCAAGGCCAACATCGCCAAGCCTTCGCTGGAACTGGGCGGCAAGACCCCGGCAATCATCGAGGCCGACGCCGATCTTGAAGCTGCTGCGAGCGCAATCATCGCCTCCAAGACCACTCACTGTGGTCAGTTGTGCACAGCGGTGGAACGGGTCTGCGTGCAGGAAAGCGTTCACGACCGTTTCCTCGCGCTGCTCAAAGCGAAAATCGCCGCCGTGAAGTTCGGCGACCGCGCCACAGATGCGAGCCTGATGGGCCCGCTGGTCAACGCCAGTTCGCAGAAGAACATCCACGCCATGGTCGAGCGCGCGATTGCCGATGGCGCCGTCCTCGAAAGCGGCGGTGTGCTGCCCGAAGGCCCGGGGCATTTCTACCCGCCAACGCTGCTCAGCGGCTGCCGTCAGGACATGGAAATCGTCCAGGAAGAAATCTTCGGCCCGGTGCTGCCGGTGCTCAAGTACCGCGACATCGATGAAGCGTTGGCGATGGCCAACGACCACCAGTTCGGTCTGTCGTCGGTGCTCTACACCGAGAGCTACCGCACCGCGCAGAAAGTCGCCAACGCCATCGAGGCCGGCGAGTTGTACGTCAATCGCACCCCGGCTGATCCGTACCAGGGCTATCACGCCGGCTGGAAACGCTCGGGCCTGGGCGGCGATGACGGCAAGCACGGCATGCTCGAATTCACCCAGACCCGTCTCGTGGTCATGAAGTACTGATCCACCGCATCACGCCTCACGCTACACCTATAAAAACAATTATCAGGGGCGCCCGGAGCACGGGTCGCCCGAGGTCACTTCAATGTCCAAGCATGCATCCTCTGCTGCCGCTGTTCAGGGTTCCAACTCGGCTTCGAAAAGCCAGAGCGACAAGGGAAGTCGCTATTTCCAACTGATGCTGCTGGTGCTCGCCGCCGGTGCGATCTACCCGATTCTGTACCTGCGTCAGGTCTACCAGACCACCATGCTCGAGGTGTTCCAGATCAGCCACAGCGAGCTGGGTTATCTGTACTCGATGCTCGGCACGATCTTCTTGCTCAGCTACTTGCCGAGCGGCTGGCTGGCCGACCGTATCGCGCCGCGTTTCCTGATTTTCTTCTCGCTGGTGGCAACCGGCGTGCTGGGGCTGTGGTACTCGACCGCTCCGTCGATGACCGGGCTGATGATCATCTTCGGTTGCTGGGGTCTGACCACCGGCCTGACGTTCTGGGCCTCGGTGCTCAAGCGGGTGAAAATGATTGCCCATCACACCGAGCAGGGCCGGTTCTTCGGCATCCTTGATGGCGGTCGCGGGCTGGTCGAAGCGCTGCTGGCGACGGTCGCGCTGGCGTTGTTCGCCTTTGCTACCGAAACCCGTGGCGAGTCCACCGCCGAAGGCTTCAAGCACGTGGTTTACCTCTACGCCTTCACCTGTATTGCCATCGGCTGCGTGCTGGTGCTGATCAAGGACCCGAAGTCGATGGAGGACACGCCGCCGGTAGAGAAGGGCAAGTTCAACCTGCTCACTGATCTGGCGACCCTGGTGAAGATCCCTGAACTGTGGCTGGTCACTGCGATCGTGTTCTGCGGTTATCACATCTTCTGGGCCACCTACAGCTTCTCGGACTACCTGCAAGGCAGCGGCCTGACCGCCGTCATGGCCGGCACCATCACCACGATCAAACTGTGGATGCGCCCGATCGGCGGCATTGGTGGCGGTTGGCTGGGGGACAAGTTTTCGAACATCTCTGTGCTGATCGTCGCGCTGTTGCTGGCGAGTCTGGCAATCGTCGGCCTGATCGTTTTCCCGGCGCTCAACAGCATGGGACTGCTGATCGCGACAGTGATTTTCATCGGCCTGATGACCTACGCGATTCGCGGTCTGTACTGGGCGATCCTCGACAGCTGCAACATTCCGCTGCGTATCACCGGACTGGCCATCGGCATTGTCTCCGTGGTCGGTTACATGCCGGATGCGTTTATCCCGTTGATCAACGGCTACCTCACTGAACATTTCCCCGGCGCCCTCGGCTACAAGCTCTATTTCGGCTACATCGCCTCTATCGGTCTGATCGGCACTCTGGCTGCCGTGACCCTGCGTGCCCGGATCAATCGCAAATCCTTGAACAAGACCTCTTTGAACAAGACAGGTGCCTGAGATGAAAATCGTCGCCCTTGAAACCCATATCGTTGCCGTACCGCCACCGCACATCGGCGGCATGTACTGGCTGTTCGTCAAGCTCAAGACCGACTGCGGCATCGAAGGCGTCGGCGAGATCTACGCCGCGACCTTCGGCCCCAAAGCCATGCTGCCGATCATCGAAGACGTGTTCGAGCGCTACCTGTTGAATCAGGACCCGCACCACATCGAACGCTTCTTCCGTCAGGCCTATTCGAGCGGTTTCACCCAGCGTCCCGACCTGACCATGATGGGCGTGGTCAGCGGCCTGGAAATGGCCTGCTGGGACATCATCGGCAAGGCCGCGAACAAACCGGTCTACGAATTGCTCGGCGGCAAGGTTCACGAACGCCTGCGCTCTTACACCTACCTGTACCCGGTCAACAGCCGTGGCGAATACGACTACGACGACCCGGACCTGGCCGCCGAGTGCGCCATCGAGAATATGAACAAAGGCTTCACCGCCGTGAAGTTCGACCCTGCCGGGCCGTACACCGCGTACTCCGGGCACCAGATCTCGCTGGAAGTGCTGGAGCGCTGCGAAACCTTCTGCCGCAAGATTCGCGAAGCGGTGGGCAACAAGTGCGATTTGCTGTTCGGCACTCACGGGCAAATGGTGCCGTCCTCGGCGATTCGCCTGGCCAAGCGCCTGGAGAAATACGACCCGCTGTGGTTCGAAGAGCCGGTACCGCCGGGCCAGGAAGAGGCCATGGCGCAAGTCGCCGCCAAGACCAGCATTCCGATTGCCACCGGTGAGCGCCTGACCACCAAGTACGAATTCTTCAAGCTGTTGCAGGCCGGCGGTGCGTCGATTCTGCAGATGAACGTGGCGCGCTGCGGCGGCCTGCTCGAAGGCAAGAAGATCGCCAGCATGGCCGAAGCCTATTACGCGCAAATCGCCCCGCATCTGTACAACGGGCCGATTGGCGCAGCGGCGAGTTTCCAGCTCGCGGCCTGCACGCCGAACTTCCTGATCCAGGAAAGCATCGAGACCTGGGGCGGCTTCCACGCCGAGGTCCTGAAAAAGCCATTGCAGTGGGAGGACGGCTACATCATCCCGTCCACCGAACCGGGCCTGGGCGTGGAGCTGAACATGGACGTGGTGCGCAAGCATTCGCCGTACACCGGTGAACGCCTGCACTTGCAAATGGCCCCGACCCCGGTCGACGTCAAAGACACATCGCCGGCCAAGGGCTGACGGGATTTCCCCGCCCGGCAACGGGCGGGTTCGATAAAAAGACTTACGCGGTAACCGTGCATGACATACGACTACATCATCGCTGGCGCAGGCGCCGCTGGCTGCGTGCTGGCCAATCGGCTTTCGGCCTCGGGCCAACACACGGTGCTGCTGCTGGAGGCGGGCGGCAAGGACAGTTCCCTGTGGTTCAAGATCCCGGTCGGCTTCGCCAAAATGTATTACAACCCGACCTTCAACTGGATGTACTACAGCCAGCCGCAGAAGCAGTTGGGCAATCGCGAAATCTACGCCCCGCGCGGCAAGGTCCAGGGCGGTTCGGGTTCGATCAACGCGATGATCTACGTGCGTGGTCAAGCCCATGACTTCAACGACTGGGCAGCCAACGGCAACGACGGCTGGGGCTTCAAGGACGTACTGCCGTACTTCCGCAAACTGGAAAACCATCCGCTGGGCGACAGCGAATACCACGGCGGCAGCGGCCCGATCAGCATCACCCCGATGGCTGGTCAGACCCACCCGATCTGCGACGTGTTCCTCAAGGGTTGCGATGAACTCGGCTACCCGCGCAGCGACGATTTCAACGGGCCGAAATTCGAAGGCGCGGGCATCTATGACGTCAACACCCGCAACGGCCAGCGCAGCTCCAGCAGCTTCGCCCATCTGCATCCGGCATTGAGTCGGCCGAACCTGACGGTCGAACATTACGCGTTGGTCGATCGTGTCCTGTTCGATGAAAGCCAACAGCGTGCCACCGGTATTTCCATCACCCAGCATGGCGTGCTGCGTACTTTCACGGCGCGCAAGGAAGTGATCCTGTGCGCTGGCGCCGTCGACACACCGAAGCTCCTGCAGCTGTCGGGCGTGGCGGATCGCGCCTTGCTGGCCAAACATCAGATTCCGCTGGTGAAACACCTGCCGGCGGTGGGGCAGAACCTGCAGGATCACCTGTGCGTCAGCTACTACTACAAAGCCAATATTCCGACGTTGAATGATGAGCTGAGCTCGCTGTTCGGCCAGTTCAAGCTCGGCGTGAAATACCTGCTGACCCGCAAAGGCGCGCTGGCGATGAGCGTCAATCAGGCTGGCGGATTCTTCCGTGGCAATTCGGAGCAGAGCCATCCGAACCTGCAACTGTATTTCAACCCGCTGTCGTATCAGATTCCGAAAAACAACAAGGCCAGCCTCAAGCCCGAACCGTATTCAGGCTTCCTGCTGTGCTTCAACCCGTGCCGCCCGACCAGTCGCGGGCGCATCGAGATTGCTTCGAAGAATCCTCGCGATGCCGCGTTGATCGACCCGAACTACCTGAGCACGCAGAAGGACATCGACGAGGTGATCCAGGGCAGTCGCCTGATGCGCAAGATCATGGGCGCTCCGGCGCTGAAGGGCATCACGGTTGATGAAGTCTTGCCGGGGCCGGCGGTGGAAACCGACGAGCAGATGCTGCAGTACTTCCGTGACAACTGCGGCTCGATCTATCACCTGTGCGGTTCATGCGCGATGGGTGCGGATGAGCAGACTTCGGTGGTCGACAAGCGCCTCAAGGTGCATGGCCTTGAGGGCTTGCGGATCGTCGATGCGTCGATCTTCCCCAACGTGACGTCGGGCAATACCCATGCGGCGGTGCTGATGGTGGCGGAGAAGGGCGCGGATCTGATTCTGCAGGATGCGTAATGCGCAGTGACACTTGATCGCAGACGGTTCTCCAGCCTGCGCTAGCCTTTGAATGCCGGCCCATTACGGGCCGGCATTGCTGTTTCTGGAGGATTGGTTTTTTGATTCAAGGAGTGACCGATCATGGATGATCTGGTGAAAGAAGTGATTCCGCTGTTGCAGTACCTGATCCCGGGGTTTGTCTCGACCTGGATTTTCTACACCCTGACGGCGTTCAAGCGGCCGGATACGTTCGGGCAGATTGTGCAGGCGTTGATTTTTACGTTTGTGATTCACGGGATGGTGTTGGGGATCGGGGCGGTTTGTGTGTGGGTGGGGGAGAAGGGATTTTCCGTAGGAAAGTGGGATGCCAAGGCTGAAGCGTGCTGGGCATTTTCTACTTCGTTGCTGCTGGGGTTGAACGCTTGTTGTCTGGCTACCAATGGCAAATTGCATAGATGGTTGCGCAGCAGAAACGTAACGAAACAATCTTCCTATCCCAGTGAATGGTTCTGCGCTTTCGCTCAGCATGATCGATTCATCACCCTTCACCTGGATGATGAAAGGCGCGTTCTAGGCTGGCCAGTCGAGTGGCCACCGGAGTCGAACACCGGGCAGTTTTTGATGAAGTTTCCACGCTGGCTCAACGACGATGGCAAATTGGATCCTATTGGCGCCGAATTTTTGCTGATAGATTCCGCAAAGGTTAAATGGGTTGAGTTCAGCCCAGCATCAGAGGAATCATCATGACTGCCAGAGCACCGCAACCAATGCCGAAACATTTGGAACGCCTATTCGTCGGACCTGACGGGAAGTTGCTGGAGCAACCATTGATCAAGGGTCCAAAGGCACCGCCACCGCTGAAGCGTTAGCCGATACAAGGGGCGTTTATTCGCCCCGGTTGCCAGCTCTCCAGTTCAGGCTCGCCAAGTCAGAGCGTCTGCACCAGCCAATCCCGAAACGCCTTCAATGACGCCAACGACTCATTGCGCGCCGGGTACACCAGGTAATAACTGCGCCGGCTGCTGATCGGTTCCCCCAGTTGCACCAGCTCACCGCTATGCAGTTCATCCTCCACCAGAATCCTCGGCACCAGCCCGATGCCGATATTGGCGCGTACGGCCTGGATCAGGTGCGAGGTCATCTCGAAACTCGGCCCGATGCGCATGCTGCGATGGGGCAGGGCGTGATGGCTGAACCATTCGCTCCACGCCTGAGCATTGCTGCTGACGTTGAGCAGCAGTTGCCCGGCGATATCCTTGTCGGCCGCCCGCCGTTCGGCATCGGACAGCTGCGTACTGGCAATCACCACCAGTTCTTCGGTGTGCAGGCGGTGGGCGGTCAGCCCCGGCCAGTCACCGCCGCCAACACAAATCGCCGCGTCGATTTCACTGGTGTCGAAGTCGATGGCTTCGATCCGCGAGTGCAGGTGCACGGTCATGCCCGGGTGCGCCGTGTAAAAGTCCTTCAAGCGTGGCAACAGCCATTTCGAGCCGAAGGTCGGCAAGGTCGCCAGGCGCAGGCTGTGAATTCCCGAGCCAAACGCCATGGCCTGCAGCGTTGCGCTGCGAATCTGGCCGAGGGCTTCGGACAGTTCGCGCTGATACATGCGCCCGACGTCGGTGAGGATCACCCGCCGGCCCTCGCGGCTGAACAGGCGCATGCCGAGCATCTTTTCCAGAATCTGCACCTGACGGCTGACCGCACTCTGGGTCAGCGACAGTTCGTGGGCGGCGCGGGTATAGCTTTCATGGCGTGCGGCGGCTTCAAACGCCAGCAGCAACGACATCGAGGGAGTGAGGGTTCGCGGATTCATTCGTTTTAGTCATGGATTGCAGGTCGATTTTACGGTTGTCCCGACATCGCTCTGCAATGAACATAAGGCCTATGAGATGGCGGGAGCGTGACGCAATCATTCATTGCGCACAACTGTTCACCGCCACACGGCCCGTTTTTGACCGAGATTGCACACCCGATGATTGCCCAGCTGTCGCCTTCCACCGCGTTGAACACCGATTACCAACAGTTTCTCAAAGCCCTTGAAACCAGCAGTTTTCGTGGCGAAATCAGCGCCGACTACGCCAGCCGCGTGGTGCTGGCCACTGATAACTCGATCTATCAGCGCTTGCCGCAAGCGGCGGTATTCCCGCGCGACGCCGATGACGTAGCGCTGCTGGCACGTCTGATCGCCGAACCGGCTTATCAAAACGTGGTAATCAGCCCTCGCGGTGGTGGTACCGGCACCAACGGTCAGTCGTTGACCGACGGCATCGTCGTCGACCTGTCGCGGCACATGAACCGCATTCTCGAAATCAACGTTGAACAGCGTTGGGTGCGGGTGCAGGCCGGCGTGGTGAAGGATCAACTGAACGCCGCTCTGAAATCCGCCGGGCTGTTTTTCGCTCCGGAGCTGTCCACGTCAAACCGCGCCACCGTCGGCGGCATGATCAACACCGATGCCAGCGGCCAGGGCAGTTGCACCTACGGCAAGACCCGCGACCACGTGCTGGAACTGCACATGGTCCTGCGCGGTGGCGAGCGCTTGCACGGCCGCCCATTGGAAGAAAGCGAACTGGCGGCGGAATGCGCCCGCGAGGGCCGGGCCGGCGAGGTGTATCGCTGCGCGCGGCAGATCATCGATGAGCAGGGCGAGTTGATCCGGGAAACCTTCCCCGACCTCAACCGTTGCCTGACCGGCTACGACCTGGCGCACCTGCGCGAGGCCGACAACCGTTTCAACCTCAACAGCGTGCTGTGCGGCGCCGAAGGTTCGCTGGGGTTTGTGGTCGAGGCCAAGCTCAACGTGTTGCCGATCCCCAAGCACACCATGCTGGTGAACATTCGTTACGCCGGCTTCATGGACGCGTTGCGCGATGCCCGGGCGTTGATGGCGCTCAAGCCGCTGTCGATTGAAACCGTCGACTCCAAAGTGTTGTTGCTGGCGATGCAGGACATCGTCTGGCATGGCGTCGCTGAATACTTCCCGGAAAGCGCCGAACGACCGACGCTGGGGATAAACCTGGTGGAGTTCTGCGGCGACGATCCCGAGGAACTGCAAGGCCGGGTCGAGGCCTTTGTCCAGCATCTGGGCAACGACGCCACGGTCGAGCGACTGGGCCATACGCTGGCCGTCGGTCACGCAGCGGTGAACCGCGTTTATGGCATGCGCAAACGCGCGGTGGGTTTGCTCGGCAACGTCGCCGGTGAAGCACGGCCGCAGCCGTTTGTCGAAGACACTGCCGTGCCGCCGCAACACCTGGCCGAGTACATCGCCGAGCTGCGCGACCTGCTCGACAGCCACAATCTGCAATACGGTATGTTCGGCCATGTCGATGCCGGCGTGCTGCACGTGCGGCCGATTCTCGACATGAAGGACCCGCAACAAGCCGCACTGGTGCGCCCTGTTTCGGACGGCGTCGCCGCGCTGACCCAGCGTTACGGCGGTCTGTTGTGGGGCGAGCACGGTAAGGGTCTGCGCTCGGAATACGCGCCGGCCTTCTTCGGCGCGTTGTACCCGGCACTGCAAGCGTTGAAGGCGGCGTTCGATCCGTTCAACCAGTTCAATCCGGGCAAGATCGCCACACCGAATATTCCTGGCGCTGCACTACTGAAGATCGACGAAGTGACCCTGCGCGGCGAACTGGACCGGCAGATCGACGAGAAAGTCTGGCAGGACTACGGCGCGGCCATGCACTGCAACGGGAACGGCGCCTGCTACAACTTCGATCCCGACGACGCCATGTGCCCGTCGTGGAAAGCCACTCGCCAGCGTGCGCAATCGCCCAAGGGCCGTGCCTCGCTGATTCGCGAATGGCTGCGTTTGCAGGGCGAGGCGGGTGTTGATGTGTTGTCGGATGCCAGTCGTCGTCCGCCGCTTTTCAGCACATTGCTGCAGCGCTGGCGCAACAGCCGTGCGCAGGAAAAAGACTTCTCCCACGAGGTGTACGACGCCATGGCCGGGTGCCTGGCGTGCAAGTCCTGTGCGGGGCAGTGCCCGGTAAAGGTCAACGTGCCGGACTTTCGTTCGCGGTTCCTCGAGCTGTACCACACCCGTTACCTGCGGCCGGCGCGGGATTACCTGATTGCCTCGCTGGAGTACACGATTCCGTACATGGCGCGGATTCCGTTTCTCTACAACGGCTTGATGGGCGCCTCGTTCAGCCGTCGCTTGATCGAGCGTCTCGGCGGCATGGTCGATGTGCCGTTGCTCAGCCGGTTCGATTTCCACGCCGCGATGCGCCGTTGGCAGGTTCAGCCGGCGTCGGTCGAGGTGCTTTCGACGCTGACTCAAGCACAACGCGAGCGCAGCGTAGTGCTGGTGCAGGATGCCTTCACCCGGTATTTCGAGGCGCCATTGCTGGCGGATCTGATCGAGCTGATTTCGCGACTGGGCTATCAGGTTTATCTGGCACCGTTCAGCGCCAACGGCAAGCCGCTGCATGTGCAGGGCTTCCTGTCGGCGTTCAATCGCGCGGCGTTGCGCAATGCCGGGCAACTGCGCGCACTGGCCGAGATCGGTGTGCCGCTGGTGGGGCTCGATCCGGCGATGACGCTGGTTTATCGCCAGGAATATCTGAAAGTGCCGGGGATGGAGAAATGCCCGGAGGTCGCGCTGGTGCAGGAGTGGCTGCTCAAGGTCATGCCGGAGCAAGCCGATCAGCGCCGCGAGGAAACCTTCCGCCTGCTGGCGCACTGCACCGAGAAGACCAACGCGCCCGCCGCGACCCGGCAATGGGAGCAGGTGTTCGAACGTGTCGGTCTGAAGCTGACGACCCAGGCCACCGGTTGCTGCGGGATGTCCGGCACCTACGGCCACGAAGCGCGCAATCGCGAAACCTCGGCGGTGATTTACGAGCAGTCCTGGGTGAAGCAGATCGAGGCACCGGCGGAGCGGGGCGAAGCGCTGGCGACCGGCTATTCGTGCCGCAGCCAGGTCAAGCGCCAGGCCGACCGGACGGTGCGTCATCCGTTGCAGGTGCTGCTTGAACGGCTGCGTTCTGCTTGAGAATCGTTGGCAATTGAAGCGCTTTTTCGTGTTATAAGGTAACGCAAATATTCGGGCTGTCGGCATGCGGCCCGATAGAACTCTTCACTCGATTGCGAACCTTTCATGAGCCTTGCTGTTCCCCGAAATGTCCCGCCGGCGACTGGCCGGCTGCTGTCCATTGATGCGCTGCGTGGCCTGGTGATTCTGTTCATGTTGCTGGATCACGTGCGCGAAACCTTTCTGTTGCATCGTCAGGTGTCCGACCCGATGGACATCGCCGGCACCGAACCGGCGCTGTTTCTCAGCCGCACGCTGGCGCATCTGTGTGCGCCAGTATTCGTGTTACTGACCGGTTTGTCGGCGTGGTTGTTCGGGGAAAAGTACGACGGCAAGGCTGACGTCAGTGCCTTTCTGTTCAAACGTGGTCTGTTCCTGGTGGTACTCGAATTCACCCTGGTGAATTTCGCCTGGACGTTCCAGCTGCCACCGAGCGTGATCTACCTGCAAGTGATTTGGGCCATCGGCCTGAGCATGATCGCGCTGTCGCTGCTGGTCTGGCTGCCACGCTGGCTGTTGTTGACGCTGAGTCTGACGATCATCGCCGGGCACAATCTGCTCGATGGTGTGCATTTCGGAACGGAGTCGGCGCTGCATGTGCCGTGGGCGATCCTGCATGACCGGGGCTGGATCGAGGCTGGCGAGACTTTGCGCCTGCGCACCTCGTACCCGCTGTTGCCGTGGATTGGCGTGATCGGTCTGGGTTACGCGCTGGGGCCGTGGTTCGCTCGCGTTGCCGATTCAGGTGTGCGGCAGCGGCGCTTGTTGATCGGTGGCTTCGCCGGGCTGCTGGGTTTCATGGCGCTGCGGCTGGTCAACGGTTACGGCGAGAAACCGTGGTCGATCAATGACAGCAGCCTGCAAACCCTGATGAGTTTCTTCAACATCACCAAATACCCGCCGTCGCTGTTGTTCATCACGCTGACGGTGAGCGTCGGGCTGCTGCTGTTGCTGGTGTTCGAGCGTGCACAGGATCGACGCTGGATCCGCTGGCTGACCGTGTTCGGTTCGGCGCCAATGTTTTTCTACCTGCTGCACCTGTATGCGCTGAAGGTGCTGTACCTGATTGGCGTGGCGTTGGTCGGGCTCAATCAGGGCAGTTATTTCGGTTTCTCGTCGGTGGCGGCGGTGTGGATGGCGGCGATGGTGCTGGCGGTCGCGTTGTTCCCGGCCGTGCGATGGTTCTCCGCACTAAAGGCCCGGCGTCGCGATATCACCTGGTTGAAGTACCTGTAACTACCCGGTTTTGCCGTCGCGAACATTGCGGGCAAAATCGATGAAAGCCTTGAGCGGCGCCGGTACATGGCGCCGGCTCGGGTAATACAGGTGCAGCCCGGGATAGTACGGGCACCAGTCTGCCAACACCTGCACCAGACGCCCGGCCGCGAGATGCTCGCTGACCATGTCTTCGAATACATAGGCCAGTCCCAGACCTTGCAACGCCGGGCCGACCATCAGGCTGACATCGCCCAGGGTCAGCGGGCCGTTGACTTCGATTTCCTGTTCAATGCCACCGCGTTCGAATTCCCAGCGGTACATCGAACCGCTCGGGAACCGATGGCGGATGCAGGGCAGGGCATGCAGGTCTTCCGGTTTCTGAGGCGCGGGATGGCGTTGGAAAAACGCTGGCGAACCGACCACCACTGAACGCAGGTTCGGTCCGATGGGCAGCGATACCATGTCGGCCTCCAGCCGATTGCCGAAACGTACGCCCGCATCGAATCCGGCAGCGACGATATCCAGCAGCGCATCGCTTTCGACCACTTCCAGACGAATGTCCGGGTAGGCCTGCAAGAACTCGCTGGCAATCGGCAGCAGCACCAGTTCGCACGCCTGGCGCCCGGAGGTGATGCGCAGATTGCCCGAGGGCTTGTCGCGGAAATGGTTGAGGTCTTCAAGCGCATCTTCGATATCGCGAAACGCTGGTTTCAGCCGCGCGTAAAGCCGTTCGCCGGCCTCGGTCAGCGCCACACTGCGGGTGGTGCGATTGAACAGGCGCACGCCGAGGCGGTTTTCCAGAGCCCGCAACGAGTGACTCAGTGCAGAAGGTGTCAGGCCCAGATCCACCGCCGCACGACTGAAATTCAAATGCTGCGCGATGCTCAGAAAGATCGACAGATCCGCGGTGGACGGGTTTTTCATTGATGAGCACCTTTCACAAAGCCATGTAATTTTGTTGGGATTATCGCATCAGTAACACGGCTTTAAAGTCGCATCAACTCATCGAGAAGGCCCGGCAATAACGCCAGGGTCACCGACAGGAGGAGTTGTTATGCGTACCTGGCTGATTACCGGAGCTTCCCGTGGTTTTGGCACCCTCATCGCAGAACACGCCCTGCGTGCCGGCGACGCGGTGATTGCCACTGCCCGCAAACCGCAGGACATCACGGATCGCCTCGGCGAGCACCCGAACCTGCTGGCGCTGCGTCTGGACGTCACCCGTGAAGACGAGGCCCACCAAGCGGTGGCGGAAGGCATCAAGCGTTTCGGGCGAATCGATGTGCTGATCAACAATGCCGGCTTCGGCGTACTGGGGGCGGTGGAAGAAACCAGCGCCAGCGAAACCGAGCGCCTGTTCGCCACCAACGTCTTCGGTTTGCTCAACGTCACTCGCGCAGTACTGCCGCACATGCGCGCCCGGCGCAGCGGACGGGTCATCAACATCTCATCGATTGGCGGTTATCAGGCCTACATGGGTTGGGGCGTCTACGGCTCAACCAAATTCGCGGTGGAAGGCATCAGCGAAGCGCTGCATCAGGAACTGGCACCGCTGGGCATTCAGGTCACGGTGGTCGAACCGGGTTTCTTTCGCACGGATTTCCTCGACGAACAATCGCTGGTCAAGACCGCGCTGGTATTGCCGGACTACGACGAAACCGTGGGCAAGATGCGCACCTTCGCCGAAGCCGCCAACCATGCGCAGCCGGGCGATCCGGTGAAGTTTGCCGAAGCCATGCTGGCGCTGGTCAATGCACCGAACCCGCCGCAACGGTTGGCGCTGGGCAGCGACACGGTTGCGCGAATCGAGGCGAAGAACCGCTTGGTGGTGCAGGAGTTGGCGCAGTGGAATGAGCTTGCGTTGTCCACGGATTTCAAGGACTGACACAACCTCCGTTGAAGCCATCGCAGGCTGCGCTCTGTTGATCGCAGCCTGATTTTTTTCATTGGATGAAATCATGAAAACCGTCTCCCAATACCATGGCGAGCGCGACAAGCGGCTGATCCTCGCGGCGATTTGCCTGTCGGCGCTGGTCCTCCCGTTAAGTTTTACCGGTGGCGCGGTGGCGACGCCGGCCATTGGCCGTGACCTGGGCGGCAGCCCGGTGGCGCTGACCTGGATCACCAATGCGTTCATGTTGTCGTTCGGCAGTTTGCTGATGGCGGCGGGGGCGTTGGCCGACGTTTATGGGCGTAAACGCCTGTTCACCGGCGGCATGCTGTTGTTTACCGGGGCGTCGATTGCCCAGAGTCTGGCGCCTTCGGTGTTCTGGCTGGATGTGCTTCGGGCGATTCAGGGCGTGGCCGGGGCGGCGGCGCTGGCCAGTGGTTCGGCAGCGCTGGCGCAGGAGTTCGAAGGCCACGCGCGCACCCGTGCCTACAGCATGCTCGGTACTACGTTTGGCATCGGTCTGGCGTTCGGGCCGTTGGTGGCCGGGGCGCTGATCGAGGCGTTCAACTGGCGCGCGATCTTTGTCTTCACCGCGCTGATCGGTGTGATCGCGATGGTCTTCGGTCTGCCACGCATGCGTGAAACCCGCGACCCCGACGCCACCGGTCTCGACTGGCCAGGCACCGTGACGTTCAGTTCGATGCTCGCGCTGTTCACGTTCGGTGTGATCCAGGCACCCGAAAGCGGTTGGAGCAGTCCGTTGGTGATCGGTCTGTTGGGTGCTTCGGCGTTGTTGCTGGCGCTGTTCGTCATCATCGAAATGCGCGTCAAACGCCCGATGCTCGATCTGACCCTGTTCCGTTTTCCGCGCTTCATCGGGGTGCAGATGCTGCCGATTGGCACCTGCTTTTGCTACATCGTGCTGGTGGTCATGCTGCCGCTGCGGTTTATCGGCGTCGAAGGCTTGAGTGAAATCGACGCCGGCCTGCTGTTGCTGGCGCTGTCGGCGCCGATGCTGGTGGTGCCGATGCTCGCGGCTTCGATGACGCGTTTTGTTTCGGCCGGTATTTTGTCAGGCGTGGGCTTTTTGATTGCCGCCGTGGGTCTGCACTGGCTGAGTCTGTACCACGTCGGCGAATCGAAATTCGCGTTGGTGATGCCGATGGTGTTGATCGGGATTGGTGCGGGCCTGCCGTGGGGCTTGATGGACGGACTGTCGGTCAGCGTGGTGCCGAAAGAACGCGCCGGCATGGCAGCCGGGATCTTCAACACGGTGCGGGTGGCGGGTGAGGGGATTGCACTGGCCAGCGTGGCGGCGATGCTTGCCTGGCTGCTGCATACCGATCTGCAAACGGTAGCGGCTGGTGCCGATGCAGCGCGGATTGCCGAGACCGCGCATCGGGTGACAACCGGCGACATGGCCCATGCGATCAACACGGTTCCGGGGTTGGCTAACGAACGGCTGGTGCAGGGTTACGCTTCGGCGTTCCAGTACCTGCTGCACATCCTGACGCTCATCACGCTGGCGTCGGCGGCCGTGGTTTTGGGATTGTTAAGCAAAGATCGGACGGTACCGGAGTCACAACGAGCGGCCGCGTAAATGTGGGAGCCAGCCTGCTGGCGATGGGGGCGACACATATTTTGAATGTGCCATCCCTATCGCCAGCAGGCTGGCTCCCACTGGGGTGAGGTGAACGGATTATTTGCGATCCAGCCATACGGTCTGCGCGTTGCAGAACTCGCGTACACCGAAGTGCGACAGCTCACGGCCGAAACCGCTCTTCTTCACGCCACCGAAGGTCACGCGCGGATCGCTGGCGGAGTAGCCGTTGATGAACACACCACCGGTTTCCAGTTCGCTGGTCAGTTGTTGGGCCAGGGCGACGTTGGCGGTGTAGATCGTCGCGGTCAGACCGAACTCGCTGTCGTTGGCCAGGGCCACGGCATGGGCGCAATCGCGGGCGGTGATAATCGACGCTACCGGGCCGAACAATTCTTGTTTGAACGAGGTCATGCGGTCGGTGACGTCGGCCAGCACGGTCGGCTCGTAGTAGTTGCCTGCGCCCTCGACCTTGCCGCCGCCGAGCAGCAGGGTTGCGCCTTCTTCCAGGGTGTCGCGCACTTGTTGATCCAGTTCGTCACGCAGATCGAAGCGGGCCATCGGGCCGATGTAGTTGTCGGCGGACAACGGATCGCCCATCTTCAACTGGCGGGTGGCCTCGACGAATTTGCGGGTGAATTCCTCGACCACGCCTTCTTCGATGATCAGGCGTTTGGCGGCAGCGCAGACCTGGCCGGAGTTCTGGTAACGACCGATGACTGCCGCTTGCACGGCTTCGTTGATATCGGCGTCGTTGAGTACGATGAACGGATCGGAACCGCCCAGTTCCAGCACGCATTTCTTCAGCGCGGCACCGGCCTGTGCGCCGATGGCCATGCCGGCGCGGACGCTGCCGGTCAGGGTCACGGCGGCAATGCGCGGGTCGGCGATAGCGGTGGACACACCTTCCGGGGTGACGTTGATCACTTCAAACACGCCATCGGCAAACCCGGCGCGTGTGAAGGCATCACGCAGCAGGTAGGCGCTGCCCATCACGTTCGGCGCATGCTTGAGCACGTAGGTGTTGCCGGCGATCAGCGCCGGGACTGCACCGCGCAGCACCTGCCAGATCGGGAAGTTCCACGGCATCACGGCGAGGATCGGCCCCAGCGGGCGGTATTCGATGCGCGCCTTGCCGCCTTCGACCAGCGTTGCTTCGGCGTTGAGCATGGCCGGGCCATGTTCGGCGTACCACTCGCAGAGCTTGGCGCATTTCTCGATTTCGCCACGGGCCTGGGCGATTGGTTTGCCCATTTCCTGAGTGATCATGGTCGCCATGGCTTCGCTGCTGTCACGCAGAGCGCCAGCCAGCGCGGTCAGGGCACGGGAGCGGTCTTGCAGCGGCTTGCGTTTCCATTTGCCGAAACCGAACGCGGCACGGGTCAGCGCGGCATCGAGGGCCTCGGCGGATTCGAAGGCGTAATGACCGATCTGCTCGCCAGTGGCGGGGTTGATCGAGATGGCGTGGGTCTGGCTGGAAATCGGGCTCATGGCATCGTCCTGCGAGGTCAGTGGATGCGCTCAGAGTAGGGTGGCGTTTGATTTCTGGAAACTGAATAATAAAGAGCGTTTCTTTCACGATTGGAGAATGACTGTGGATCTGGTGCAACTGGAAATCTTCAAGGCCGTGGCCGAGCACGGCAGCATCAGCGCGGCGGCCGCGCAGATCCATCGCGTGCCGTCGAACCTGACGACCCGCATCAAGCAGCTGGAAGAGGATCTGGGCGTCGACCTGTTCATCCGCGAGAAAAGCCGCTTGCGCCTGTCGCCGGCCGGCTGGAGCTTTCTCGAATACGCACGGCGGATTCTCGATCTGGTGCAGGAAGCCCGCGCCACGGTAGCCGGCGAGGAACCGCAAGGTGCATTCCCGCTGGGCTCGCTGGAAAGTACCGCAGCGGTGAGGATTCCCGGTTTGCTGGCGACCTATAACCAGCAACACCCCAAAGTTGATCTGGACCTGTCGACCGGCCCGTCCGGGACAATGATCGACGGTGTGCTTTCCGGGCGTCTGGCGGCCGCGTTCGTTGATGGCCCGGTGTTGCATCCGGCGCTGGAAGGCATCCCGGCGTTCGAAGAGGAAATGGTCATCATCTCGCCGCTTCATCACGGGCCGATCCAGCGCGCTGCGGACGTGAATGGCGAGAACATCTATGCGTTCCGCTCGAACTGCTCCTATCGCCATCACTTCGAAAAATGGTTCAGCACCGACGCTGCCGTGCCCGGCAAAATCTTCGAAATGGAGTCCTACCACGGCATGCTCGCCTGCGTCAGCGCGGGCGCCGGTTTGGCCCTGATGCCGCGCAGCATGCTGCAGAGCATGCCCGGTTGCGCGACGGTGAGTGTCTGGCCGCTGGCGGCGGATTTTCGCTATCTGACGACGTGGCTGGTGTGGCGGCGGGGCACGGTGTCGCGCAGTCTGAGCATGTTTGTACGCTTGCTCGAGGAGCGCGGCGTGGTGCGTGCAGAAGAGAATTGACACTTTGTGTCATGGTTGTATCTTAGGCGTCCTGTTTCGCAATATAAAAAACTATACAGCGCAAGCGATTAGCCAGAAGGAATCAGCGATGACCACAGCCCTGAGCGGTAAAGAAGCAGTAGGTGAGCGTTTTGTGCTGGAGACCATGCGCCATGCCCAGCAGTTGACCTGGAAGGCCGTGGACGAGATCGCCAAGGTAATCAAACCCGGCATGCGCGAATCCGAAGCCCATGCGCGAGGCAAAGAGATTCTCGTCGAGCTGGGCATGGACCGGATCTGGCATCCACTGCTGATCCGCTTCGGCGCCAACACGCTGAAGACCTTCAAGGAGCGCTCCGAAGGCGACCCGGTACTAGGTGAGGAAGACATTTTCTTCATCGACATGGGCGTGGTCTGGGAAGGGCACGAAGGCGATGCCGGGGCGACGTTCGTCACCGGGTCCGATCCACAAATGATCGCTTGCGCTGCAGCTTCCAAAGAGCTTTTCGACAAGGTCGAAGCCTTCTGGCGCCAAGGCGTAACGGGTGTCGAACTGTACCGCTACGCCACCGATCAGGCCGAGGCCATGGGTTGGAAGTTGAACCTGGACATCAAGGGCCACCGGGTCAGTGATTTTCCTCATGCAATATATCGGGGTGGCAATCTAGGTGACTTCGATCAGGCGCCGAATGCCGGTGTGTGGATTCTGGAAATCCAGATCGAACACCCTGAGCTTCCCTACGGCGCCTTCTATGAAGACCTGTTGATCTGACACTTTTTGCTCAAGGAAACCTCATGACGACGTCAACAGGGCCGACGGTGCTGCTGTTCTCTTACGGCACGTTGCAGGACCGCGCGGTTCAGCTCTCCAGCTTCGGTCGCGAACTGCACGGCCGCGCCGACAGCCTGCCGGGTTACCGACAGGAAATGGTCGAAATCACCGATCCGGCGGTGCTCGCCACCAGTGGCAAGACTCATCACCCCATCGTGCAGGCGAGCGGCAACCCGGCAGACGAAATTGCCGGCACGGTGTTCGAGATCACGGCGCAGGAGCTGGCAGCGGCAGATGAATACGAAGTGGCGGACTACAAGCGCGTCAGCGTGCTGCTAAAGTCAGGAGTCGATGCTTGGGTCTATGTGCAAGCGTGACCCCGAAAGTGCAGCGCTGTAGTTGTAACTACATAGCGATTGCTTCGATGATGCAGGCCGTTTCCTAACTCCAAAGTCAACAAAAGGACGTCCATCATGAAAGTCAGTGCCCGCAACGTATTCAAAGGTCAGGTCAGCCAGGTTCAGGAAGGCTCGGTCAATGCGGAAGTCGTCCTGACCCTGCCGGGCGGCGAGAAGCTGGTTGCGGTCGTGACCTTGGCCAGCCTCAAGAGCCTGGGCATCGCGGTGGGCAAGGAAGCCGTCGCCCTGGTCAAGGCGCCTTGGGTGATGCTGATGACCGAGTCCGAAGGCATTCGCCTGTCCGCTCGCAACTGCCTGGAAGGCAAGGTGCTGAGCGTGACCGATGGCGCGGTCAACGCCGAAGTGGTGATCGAGCTGGCCGGCGGTTCGAAGGTCTATTCGATCGTGACCCGCGACGCGGTGAACGAACTGGGCCTGGCGGCTGGCGTCAGTGCGACGGCGGTGATCAAGGCTTCGCACATCATTCTGGGTGTGCCGGCCTGATCAAACGCGTGACTCGATAAAAATGCCCGGTTCGGTGGTTTGCCGAACCGGGCATTTTTATTGGCCGCCAATCAAGGCATGCCGTTGCGCCCATGCAACCGGTAGCCGGGGCGCTGATTCAAGCGATCGTAATAAGCGCTCACCGCTGGCAAATGCGGATGTTCCAGCGGTGTCTCGAACCAGCGATTGACCGACAGGCCGAGAGGAATGTCTGCGAGGGAAAACTGCTCGCCGCTGACATAGGCGCCGGTCTTTTGCAGCTGTCGGTCGAGGATCTCCATGTGCCTTGCCCACTCCCGGCAACCGGCCGCAAGAGCCAGGCTGTCCTGATGCGCGGGTGACTGGCGTACCAGCGACATGAACGCGTACGACCAGGACTTGTTCAGCTCCGAAGCCTGCCAGTCGATCCATTGGTCCACCCGCGCGCGGGCGCGCGCCTCGCTCGGGTAAAGGTGTTCGCCGTCATAGCGCGACGCGAGATAACGAATGATTGAGTTCGATTCCCACAACGTGAAGTCATCGTCTTGAATCACCGGCACCATCGCGCAGGGATTGAGTGCGAGGAACTCCGGTGTCAACGTCGATTGAAAACCTGAGCCCCAGTCTTCGCGTTCGAAGGAAAGGTTCAATTCAGCACAGGTCCACAGCACTTTACGCACGTTGATCGATGAGGCTTTGCCCAGAATTCGCAGCATTGGATTTCCATCTCCGGTTGTGGTCGAGCGTCAAGAAATAGCACAACGCAATGCAGAAGGCCCGCACATGGCGGGCCTTGTTTGTTCAGCTCGTTAACTTCAGAGACTGCCCGCCAGTTTCCCGGTCATCAGCCGCCGACGATAAGCACTGTCACGACTGGCCAGCCAGAAATACAGCGGCGACGTCACCAGCAATCCCACCAGCCAGGACAGGTCCGCGCCGTTGATGTGCGCCGACACCGGGCCGACGTACAGCGGCGTGTTCATGAACGGAATCTGCACCACGATGCCGATCGCATACGCCAACAAGGCTTGCGGGTTGTAGCGGCCGTAGATGCCGCCATCGACTTGGAAGATCGAGGCGATGTCGTATTTGCCTTTGTGGATGGCGTAGAAGTCGATCAGGTTGATCGCGGTCCACGGCACAAGCACGACCAGCAGCACCAGCACCATATCGACGAAATGGCCAATGAAGTCCGACGACGCACCCACCGCAGCAAAGCAGCAGGCCAGCAGTACGATCAGCGAAATCACAGCGCGGCTCTTGGCGGTCGGGATCCAGCGGTAGGCGAAGGTCTGCACCAGGGTGATCAGCGACAGCACCGCGCCGTACAGGTTGAGCGCGTTGTGGCTGATCACGCTGAGCAGGAACAGCACCAGCATCAAAGGGCCGATCGAGCCGGTGGCGAGTTTCACCGCGTCCATGGTATCCATGCCCACCGGCGTTGCCAGCACGGCGACGGCACCGAAGATGAACGACAGACTGGAGCCCAGCGCGGAGCCGAGGTAAGTGGTCCAGAACGTCGCGGCCACCGGCACATTGGCCGGCAGGTAACGCGAGTAGTCCGAGACGTACGGCGCAAACGCAATCTGCCACAACGCCGCCAGCGACACAGTGGCAAGCCAGCCCGAAAGATTGAAACTGCCACGGGTGAGGAAGTCGGCCGTCTGCACGTGCGTCAGGATGTAGCCGAAGCCGACCACAATCCCGATCCCCAGCACCCAGGTACCGATGCGGTTCAGCACGTGGATGAAGCGGTAACCGATGATGCCGATGATCCCCGAACCCAGCGCGCCAATCACGATGCCGACCGGCACCGGAACGCTGTCGACCACGCCATGCAGGGATTTGCCGGCGAGCACGATGTTGGAGGCGAAGAAACCGATGTACATGACGCCGGCAATCAACACCACCAGCAACGCGCCGAGGGAGCCGAATTGCGCACGGCTCTGGATCATCTGCGGGATGCCCATCTGCGGGCCTTGCGCCGAGTGCAGCGCCATCAGCACACCGCCGACCAGATGGCCGACCAGAATGGCGACGATGCCCCACACCAGGTTCAGGTGAAACAACTGCACGCCGAGGGCGCCGGTGACGATGGGCAACGGCGCGATATTGCCGCCGAACCAGAGGGTGAACAGATCCCGAACCTTTCCGTGGCGATCTTCGGGCGGCACGTAGCCGATGGTGTGTTTTTCAATGAGCGGTGCGGACGTTGTTGCGGAGGTGGCCATGACGAACTCCAAGGCAAGGACGAGTACGTGGACGTACTTCAGTGAGCGCCGGCACGGACGGCGCATTTCTTGTTGGGGTCGATCATGGGCAAGGAAAGGGGAGAGATAAATTAGTAGTTTTGTTGCTTCAGGCGTTAAAAAAACGAGGCTCTCCGGTCAGGTGAAAGCGCTCTGTTTCGGGCGTTTCAGCGCCATGAACGACAACGCAGCTGACCTCCATTGGAGCAGCTGTCTGTCGGTTGCGGCGCAACGGAACTCTGCGCCAATCGCAGGATTACTGTGGGAGCGGGCTTGCCCGCGAAGAGGCCGTCAGCCTCAGCATAAGCAGAGGCTGATCTGACGCCATCGCCGGAGCGCCGCCCGGACCAAGCCCGCTCCCACAGCGTTGGGGGCAGGAATCAAAGGCGAATCGACGCCAGCATCCGTTGCAGCATCGCATCGCAGGCCGTGAGCTGATCGCGGCTGACGAACTCGTCCGGCTTGTGGCCCTGATCCATGCTGCCGGGGCCGCACACCACCGTGGGAATCCCCACGGCGTCGAACAAGCCGCCTTCGGTCCCAAACGCAACAGTGCCGAAATCATCCGAACCACAGAACGTGGCGATCAATTGCGCCGCTTGGCTCCGGGCATCAGTCGCCAGTCCCGGATACGCTGATAATTCGCTGAATCGGATATCGCTCTGCTCGCTGACGGCCCGCATGCGCGGCAGCATTTGCTGTTCGGCGTAAGCCTTGAGTTGCTGCGCGACGACCGCCGGATCCTGCGAGGGCAGGGCGCGGATTTCGAAGTCGAAACGGCAATCGGCAGGGACGATGTTCAGGGCTTTGCCGCCGCTGATCACGCCGGTTTGCACTGTGGAGTACGGCGGGTCGAAACGCGGGTCGAGATGTTCGTCCTTGAGCTGCCGGCCGATGCGCCCCAATTCGCCGATCAGTTCGGCGGCGCATTCGATGGCGTTGACCCCGAGTGGCGCGTAGGCCGAATGACAGGCATGACCCTGGACATCGCAGCGCATCGCCAGTTTGCCCTTGTGCCCGAGCACCGGTTTGAGTTCGGTCGGCTCGCCGATGATGCACAGCAGCGGTTTGACCGGACGCTGCTCCAGCACCTTTAGCAACGAACGCACACCGAGGCAACCGACCTCTTCGTCATAGGACAGGGCAATGTGCACCGGCATGCGCAATGGTGATTCGATCAACGACGGCACCAGCGCCAGCACACAGGCGATGTAGCCCTTCATGTCCGCCGTGCCGCGACCGTAAAGCTTGCCGTCACGCTCGCTGAGTTCGAACGGCGGCACGGTCCATGGCTGACCATCGGCAGGCACTACGTCGGTGTGCCCCGACAACACGATGCCCGGTTGATCGGCCGGGCCAATCGTCGCGAACAGGTTGGCCTTGCTGCGCTCTTCGTTGTAGATCAGTTCGCACGGCACATCGAACCGTTCGAGGTAGTCGCGCACGAAGTCGATCAATTGCAGGTTGGACTCGCGGCTGGTGGTGTCGAACCCCACCAGCGTCTTGAGCAACGCGACGCTGTCGCTCATCGGTCGTCTCCGGCAACCCCGTAGCCCGGCGCCTTGGCCGGATCGAGGGCGCGGTCGATGTAGTCCTGCAGTTGCGGACGATAGGCGTCCCAGAGTTTCTGCAACTGGCCGATCGGGTCTTCATCGGCCCAGTCCACCCGCAGGTTGACGATGGGCCAGGTCAGCTCGCCGACCACGACCACAGCGGCCGAATGCACCGGGCCCGCTTCTCCGCCCAAGGCCTGGGCGGCGTGCAATGCCTTGAGCAGGCGGTCGGCCAATTGACCTTCGCCCTCTTCGAACGCGCTGACCATGGCTTCGATCACCGAGCGCCCGGCGAGCATGTTGCCCGCCGCCACGCATTGCTCGCCCGACACGGCGTTGTGCACGCCCAGGGTTTGCGCGCCGCTGAAATGCGCGGTCTGGCCGAGGTGGTTGATCGCGGTGATCTGCCGGTACTGACTGTAGCCGTTGCGGGTCAACACCTTGTCCAGCGCCGCCTCGGGCGCCAGGCCTTGCTCCATCAGGGCGAGCACTTCCGGGCCGAGGGAGGGCAGGGTGATGTTCTGGCTCGACACCGCGCCGACACCGGGCAGCAGCCACGGGCAGCGGGCACCGACGGCGATGCTGGAGGAGCTGATGGCGATGCCGAACTGTCCGGTTTCGGGGCAGCGAGCGGCGATGGAAAATGTCATGTGTGGCCTCCTTTCGCTAAGGTCGAATTACTCGGGAATCACCGCAACCACATCGATCTCCATCAGCCACTGCGGCTGACCCAGGGCCGACACAACCAGCCCGGTGGAAATCGGGAACACGCCTTTCAGCCATTTGCCGACTTCCTGATACACCGGCTCGCGGTAGCGCGGGTCGATCAGGTAAGTGGTGGTCTTGACGATATGGCTCAGGTCGCTGCCGGCCTCTTCAAGCAGTTGCTTGACGTTGCGCATCGCCTGTTCGGCCTGCGCGCGCGGGTCGCCGAGGCCGACCAGTTCGCCATCGAAATTGGTGCCGACCTGACCACGGACATACACGGTATTGCCGGCACGCACGGCCTGGCACAGATCGTTATCCAGGCTCTGGTTCGGGTAGGTGTCCTTGGTGTTGAACATGCGGATGCGGGTGTGGGTTGGCTGACTCATGTGAGGCTCCTGACGAAATCGAACCCGGCGCGACAGGCGCCGGTATGGAAGAGGGAAATCAAGCGTCGACGGGGTCGGCGGCTTTGTTGTGCAGTACGGCTTCGCGTTGTTCGGCATCGCGATAGGCCAGGTATTTGCGCTGGGTGGCGATGTGATCGGCCACGTGCTTGGCGTCGTGCCACACACCCCAGATGAACGACGAACCGCGTCGCGACTGCCACGGCAGACCGAGGAAATACACACCCGATTCGCTGGACACGCCGCGCTGGTGTTGTGGTTTACCGTTGTCGTCGAAAGCGGCGACTTTCAGCCAGGAATAGTCCACGGCAAATCCGGTGGCCCAGATGATCGAGGTAATGCCGGCGGCGGCCAGATCGAGATCGGCCAGCGGGTTTTTCACGCATTCAGGGTCCGGATAGGTCTCCCGGGCTTCCGGTTCCAGCGGCAGATCCAGACCGTTGCGTTCGATGTAGGCGTCGGCGGCATCCAGCAGCGCAAGGTAGTTCTCGTCGCCACGCTTGAGGTTGTCGCGCAGGTCCTGTTTGAAGGTCACCACGCCGTTGCTGAACGATTCGGTGACGCCGACCAGGGTCATGCCGCGATGGGCCAGACCACGGAAGTCGATAGTGCGGCCACCGTGGGCGCCGCTGACGGCGATGGTCACGTGCTCGCGGCCGGGTTTCATTGCGGCCTGATCCCACTCGCCGAGTACGCCGAGCCACCAGCAGAAATCACGGTTGCGATAAGCGCGAGGAGGGCGGTCATGGGCACCGACCGAGAGGAACACTTGCTTGCCCGAACGCTGCAGTTCATCGGCGATCTGCACGCCCGACGAACCGGCACCGACCACCAGCACCGCACCGGCTGGCAGCTGTTGCGGGTTGCGGTAGTCGGCCGAGTGAATCTGTAGAAGGCGTTCATCTTTCGGCGCAATGGCCGGGATCACCGGACGCTGGAACGGACCTGTCGCAGCGACGACTCGGGCGGCTTCGATCACGCCTTCGGAGGTCTCGACGGTGAAGCCCGGACGACCGACATTGCGGACTACGCTCTTCACGTCCACGCCGGTGCGGATCGGCGCGTTGAATTTCTTCGCATAGGCTTCGAAGTAATCGGCGACACGCTCTTTGTGAGCGAAGCCATCCGGATCGACATCGTCGAATTCCATCCCCGGAAAGCGGTCGTGCCACGCCGGGCCGTTGGCCACCAGCGAATCCCAGCGCCCGGTGCGCCAGCGTTCAGCGATGCGGCTGCGCTCCAGCACCAGGTGCGGCACCCCGAGTTTGCTCAGGTGTTCACTCATGGCCACACCCGCTTGACCGGCGCCGACAACAAGCGTGTCTGTTTTTATTATTTCAGTGGTCATCTCTGATCCCTTCTCACGAGGCCGTTGGATTCAGGCCGCTGTCGACCTGTTCTCTGTGCTTGGGATCAGACTAGGGAGGGGGTGGTTATCGGTAAAATATTATTAAGCTGGCATGTGAAGATAAAAACGTGATGCAGAGGCTTCAAAGTCCCGTAAATACTGGGCCTCGCCATGGCACCGGAATCCGGGACAACGAAAAAAAAGGGCCGCCGACAGGTTAGTCGGCGGCCCTTTGCAAGGCGTGTTCGGATCACACGGACTCAGCGATCGAGAAACGCCAGCAGGTCTTCGTTCAGTTGCTGCGCATGGGTCACCGCAAAGCCGTGGGGCGCACCGGCATACACCTTCAATTCGGCGCCCTTGATCTGCGCGGCGGCGCGTTTGCCGGTGGTTTCGAACGGCACGATCTGGTCGCCGTCGCCGTGAATCACCAGGGTCGGTACATCGATTTTCGCCATGTCCGGGCGGAAGTCGGTTTCCGAGAATGCAGTGACGCAATCCACGGTGCCTTTGAGCGAGGCGAGCAGCGCGATATTCAGGGTTTGCGTCAGCACGCCCTCGGAGACTTTCTGGCCCTGATTGGTGCCGTAGAACGGCGCGGCGAAATCGGCGATGAACTGTGCGCGGTCCTTCAGCAGGCCGGCCTTGATACCGTCGAATACCGACTTGTCGACGCCTTCGGCAAAGTCCGGCTTCTTGCCGAACAGCGGCGTCACCGCGCCCAGCAGCACCAGCCCGGCAACGCGCTCGCTGCCGTGGCGTGCGATGTAGCGGCTGACATCGCCGCCGCCCATGGAGAAGCCGACCAGGGTGACGTCACGCAGGTCGAGGTGCTCGATCAACTGCGCGATGTCGTCGGCAAAGGTGTCGTAGTCGTATCCGGTCCACGGTTGCTCGGAGCGCCCGAAACCGCGGCGGTCGAAGGCGATGGTGCGGTAGCCGCGGCTGCTCAGGTATTGCATCTGGTATTCCCACATGTCGGCGTCCAGCGGCCAACCGTGGCTGAACAGCACGGGCTTGCCGCTGCCCCAGTCCTTGAAATAGATCTCGGTTCCGTCTTGGGTGGTGAACGTGCTCATGGAAACTCCTTGGAGGTTGGCTCTATGTGGTTGCCGTGGTGGCAGCAATCACTATCGCGGCAAAGCGGTTCGGCCACTTGTACGCAGGTGCTAAGTTCGTGGCGGCCGGTGTTATCGCTTCTGCGACATGAGTTGTAAGATGCAACCGCATCCCATCTTTCGTTTGCCGGAGATAGTCGAAATGAAGCGCAAAAGCCTTGCCGGCAATGCTTGCCCGGTCGCCCGGACGCTGGACCTGATCGGCGACTGGTGGTCGTTGCTGATCGTCCGTGATGCGCTGGAAGGCATCCGCCGTTTCGGCGATTTCGAGAGAAGTCTGGAAATCGCCAAGAACATCTTGAGCGTTCGCCTCAAAGGTCTGGTGGAGCGTGACATCCTGCGCCTGGTGCCGGCGTCCGATGGCAGTGCTTACAAGGAGTACGTGCTGACGGAAAAGGGCCGGGCGCTACAAACCGTGATCGTCGCGCTGTCACAGTGGGGCGGGGAGTTCATGTTCGAGCCCGGTGAGTCGGGGTCAGTGATGGTCGATGCGCAGAAGGGGAAGCCGATCAGGAAGCTGGAGTTGCTGTCAGCCGATGGTCGGGTACTGGCGCTGGAGGATGTGGCGACGAAACGGGCTGTTGAGCATTGAAGTGAAGTGAGCCGGATCTGTCGGATGTTTCGCTTCTCGGAACGTTCTCTGATGCTGTGGCCGGTTTTCTTTAAGTGATCTGAGAAACATCCTGCATCTCTGTCGGAGGCGGACGATTTCACCGATGCCGTTCATCGGCAACACTATTTCGATAAATCCTTAAATTGACGCCAGAATAGTGGCACTTTAACATAGTGCCACTATTCTGATATCGCTTTCCGTCTCGAGGGATCGAACATGTCCTTACCCGCCCTCGTGGCGAGGTTGTGCCTGGCTTTGCTGTGCCTTTCTCCGCTTGATGCTGTATTCGCTGCACCCACCCCCGGTGACACCGACCTGATCCGCGACCGCCAGAACCGCCTGCTTGAAGAGCAGCAGCGGCGTCTCGAAGAACTCAAGGATCTGCCCGGCAAGGAAGCCAAACCGGTTCAACCGGCGGCGCCGACCGACACCCGTTGCTTCCCGATCAAGGACATCGAACTCAAAGGTGCCGACAGCCTGTCGGAGAGCGACAAGGCGCGCCTGCTCAAGCCTTACATCGGCCAGTGCCTGGGCGTGCCGCAGCTCAATGAACTGCTCAAAGTCATCACCGACCACTACATCGAGAAGGGGCTGGTGACCAGCCGTGCCTACCTGCCACAACAGGATCTGTCCGCCGGGCACCTGAAAGTGCTGGTGGTCGAAGGCAAGCTCGAAAGCCTGAAAGGCGCCGAGAACAGCAAGCTGTCCGAGCGTGAGCTGTCGATGGCGTTTCCCGGCAAGGCCGGCGAGCTGGTCAACCTGCGCGAGATCGAGCAGATGGTCGATCAGCTCAATCGCCTGCCGTCCAATCAGGCCAAGATGGAGCTTTCGCCGGGCAAGAACGTCGGTGGCAGTGATGTGCTGGTCAACAACACCCCGCAAAAGCCCTGGCGTGTCGGGTTGTCGCGCAGCAACGACGGCCAGCGCAGCACCGGCGAGCAGCAGTGGGGCACTACGTTCGACTGGGACAGCCCACTGGGCCTGGCCGATCAGTTGAGCCTGCGCGGCGGTCACGATGCGATGACCGACCATCAGCACACCTCCAACAACGCCATGCTCAATTACAACCTGCCGTGGGGCTGGTGGAACTTCAGCTACACCTACAGCCAGAGCGAATACCGCTCGCAGATCGCCGCCAACGGCTACAACTTCAAGCAGACCGGCGACAGCGAAAACCATCAGTTTCGCGCCGAGCGTGTGATCCACCGCGACGCCGTGAGCAAGACTTCCCTGAGCACTGGCCTGTCGTACCTGCGCAGCAACAACTTCATCGAAGACAGCAAGCTGCGCCTGAGCAGCAACCGCATCAGCGAAGCGCAGTTCGGCTTCAACCACGGGCGGCGGATCGGCAGTGCCTTCGTCAACTTCGATGCCGGCATGCAGCAGGGCATCGGCGCGTTCGACGCCCAGGGCAACCACGATCCAGGCCCCGGCGAGCCGGATGCGCGCTACCGCAAATACACCGCGACCCTGAGTTATCTGCAGCCGTTCAAGCTGTGGGGCGAGTCGCTCACCTTCAGCAGCCTGATGACCGGGCAGCGCAGCGAAGACGTGCTGTTCAGTCCGCAGCGCACCAGCCTCGGTGGGCTGTCGTCGATCCGTGGCTACAAGGATCAATCGCTGTCCGGCGACAGCGGCGGCTACTGGCGCAACGACCTGCGCTGGGCACGTCCTGTGACCGCCGAATGGCTGCGCCCGGTGTTCGCCGAATACGGCACCAGCCTGGGTTACGACCAGGGCGTGATTCGCAATGATCGCTACAACGGCGATCAGCACGGGCGCATGTCGAGCAACTCGCTGGAGTTGTTTGCTCGCGGTGAACACGTCGCCGCGACCGTGACCTTTGCCCATTCCCTGGAACGACCGGCTGCGCTGACCGAGCGCGAAGCACCGATCTATTTCCGCATGGATTTCTTCCTCTAATTCCGTCTGCTCCGAGTTTTTGATATGAACATTCGCCACTTGGCCTTTCTGGCCAGGCAGCCTTCTGCTGCCTATGAAAAACGCGATCACTTCTGGGGCATGCCCAAACGTGGCCTGGCATTCCTGCTGGCCAACGTCATGTTCTGGCAGCCAATGTGGGCGCAAGCGGACGGAATCGTGGTCAGTGCGCCTGGCGCCACGCTCGACCGGGCCGGCAACGGCGTACCGATCATCAACATCGCCACGCCCAACGGCGCGGGGCTGTCGCACAACCAGTTCCACGATTACAACGTGGACGCTCAAGGCGTCATCCTCAACAACGCGACCAGTCGCACTCAACTGACGCAAATGGGCGGGATCATTCTCGGCAACCCGAACCTGCGCGCAGCGGCTGCGCAAACCATCCTCAACGAAGTCAACGGCGGCAGCCCGAGCCAGTTGCGCGGTTACACCGAAGTGGCAGGGCAGTCGGCGCGTGTGATCGTCGCCAACCCGTATGGCATCAGCTGTAACGGGTGCGGTTTCATCAATACGCCACGTGTGACCCTGACCACCGGTAAACCGGTGCTGGATGGCGCGGGACGTCTGGATCGCTTTCAGGTCGATCAGGGCAGCGTTTCCATTGACGGCAAAGGTCTGGACGCCAGCGCTGTCGACAGCTTTGAAATCATTACCCGCAGTGCGCAAATCAACGCGCAGATCCATGCCAAGCGCCTGAACATCACCACCGGTCGCAACGATGTAAACGCCGACACGCTCAACGCCACTGCGCGGGCTGACGATGGCAGCGCCAAACCGCAACTGGCAATCGACTCCTCGGCACTCGGCGGGATGTATGCCGGCGCGATCAAACTGGTGGGCACCGAGGCGGGTGTCGGCGTGAAACTGGCAGGCGAACTGGCGGCCAGCGCCGGGGATATCCAGATCGACGCCAATGGCCAGCTGACGATGGCCAAGGCCACGGCCAGCAATGCGATCGACATCAAGGCCAACAGTCTTCAAGCACAACAGGCGGTTTACGCGGGCACGCAACTGGCAGTGCAGACCGCACAAGACCTGGTGAACCAGCAAAGCCTCGCTGCACGGGATTCCGTGCGCCTCACCAGCGGCGGCACGCTGACCAACGCCGGCGTGATCGAAGCCGGGGTGAACGCGGACAACAGCCGTAACGGCAATGGCGACGTTGCCATCAACAGCGGCGCGCTGAGCAACCGTGGCAGCCTGTTGGCCAGTCGCTCCCTGAGCGCCAGTGCCGCAGGTTTGCTCGACAACCAGAACGGTATCGTCCAGGCCAAAACCGTCGCGCTGGGCGCCACTCGCCTGGTCAACCAAGGAGCTGACGCACGGATTTACGGCGAGACCAGCCTGGCCTTCAACGTCCCGGCAATCGTCAACCTCAGTGGTCTGATCCGCTTCGCCGACGGCCAGGCGGCAACGCTCTCCGTCGACAGTCTGGACAACCGCAAGGGCCGTATCGAAATCGCCGGCGGTAATTTGAAACTCAATGCTCGGGCGCTGCAAAACGACGACGGCAAAATCATTGCCGGACGTCTGGATCTCGATACCCGACAACTCGACAACGCTGGCGGCCTGATTGCTGCCAGCCAGGGCGAAACCAAGGTCGTCGCCCATGAACGTCTGAACAATGGCAAAGGCAAGATCCAGGCAAAGACCGGCCTCGTTGTGTCGGGCGCCGAGTTGCTCAATCAGGGCGGCACATTGGCGGCCGATTCGATCCGGATCACCGGCACCCGGCTGGATAACAGCGACAAAGGGGTCATCAGTGCCGAAAACGGCAAGGTTGACCTGACACTGGTTCAGGACCTCGCGAACCGTGATGGCAAGGTTCAGGCGTCCGATCGATTGAGCGTCGCGGCCCGGAGCATCGACAACCGTAATGCCAGCCTGACCGGCAAAACCCTTGAGGTCACCAGTCGCGGCAAACTCGACAATACCCAGGGCACGATTTCATCCGATGACAGCGTGGTGGTCAGCGAGGATCTGGACAACACCCAGGGCCTGATTCAGGGAAACACAACCCTGAACCTGACCGCCCGCGATCTGGATAACACCAACGGCCAACTGCTCGGCGGTGTCGTCGATGCGACGCTGGACAATCTCACCCGCAACGACAAAGGCGCAATCAGCGCCGAAACCGGCCAGCTCACGCTGGTGGTCAACAAGCACCTGAACAATGCCTTGGGTCGACTCCAAGCCAGTAAAGGTGACGTGGACGTACAGGCCGGCAGTATCGACAACCGCAAGGGCGTGGTAGCCGCGCAACAATTGCTGGTGAACGCTCGCGATGGCCACATCGACAACCGTGGCGGGCGGGTGATTGGCGATCGCCTCAACCTGCAAGCCGCCAGCCTGGATAACGGCGAGGGCGGTCTGCTGGCGGCGGGTGTCGACGGTGCCCGGTTGATCCTCAAGCATGCTGTTGCCGGCCAGTCGCAACTGCTCAATCAAAAGGGCCGGATCCAGAGTGACGCCGACCTCTACATCGAAAGCGACACGGTCGACAACAGCGCCGGTGTCCTGCTCGGCAAAACCATTGAAGTCACCGCCACACAGCTGAATAACAGCGACAAGGGCGGCATCGTCGGCACGGGCGGTGACATTGCGCTGAACATTGCCGGTGTCTTCAAAAACGTCACGGGTGTAGTCGACGCCGGTGAGCAACATCTGCTGCTCGAGCAACTGGTCGAACTCGACAACCACGGCGGCACATTGCGCGGCAATCGCCTGGACATCACCAGTACGTCCATCGACAACCGCAATGCGGGCCAGATCATTGCCGGCAGCGATGGCCTGAAAATCGTCGGCAACACCCTGCTGAACCAGCAGGGTGCGATCCTCGCCAATGGCAGCCACGCAGAACTGGCGCTGGGCACCGGCAGCTTGCAGAACCAGGGCGGCACGCTGCAGGCCGACACCCTGAACATCACCAGCGCCGACCTCGACAACAGCGCAGTCGATGGCAAGGCCGGTTTGATCTCAAGTCTGCTGGGTGACTTGAAGCTGACGGTGACACGCCTGACCAACCATGCCGGCAAGCTGTTCGGCAAAGATCAGGTCATTTTTGATGGCTCCAGTCTGGATAACGCGGGCGGAGAGATCAGCGGCAATCGACTGGCATTCGAAGCGGTCAGCCAGGTGCTCAATCAGGGCGGGCTGATCGAGTCGGCAACCGATCTGCAACTGATCAGCGGTCAATTGAACAACAGCGCCGGCGGGCAGATTCGCGCACTGGGCGGCGCCTCCAGCAAAATCAAACTGACCGGCAACCTGAACAACCAGAATGGTGTCATCGAGATCGGCAGCGAGGATCTGGAACTGGCCGGGGCCCAGCTCAACAACCTCAGCGGCAATGTTCGTCACGCTGCAAAAGGGTTGTTCGATCTGGATCTGACCAACCTGACCGGCTCTCAAGGCAGCCTCACCGGTCTGGGCAACGGCGTCTGGGATATCGCGTCGGTCAATGGCGTGGGCACCTGGCAACTGAACGGTGGCCTGACCTATACCAGCGCGCAGGATTTGAACCTCAATGTCGGGGATCGCATCGCCAGTGCTTCGGCGCTCAAGCTCAACGTCGCCAGTCTGAACAACGCCGGTGAACTGGCCACTGACGGCGACCTGACGCTGACTCTCGGCGGCAACCTGATCAACAGCGGGCGCGTGTCCGCCAAACAGAAACTCGTTATCGGCGCCAACGACCTGATTCAGCAGGACGGCCGTCTGGTCAGCGGTGGTGATACCGAGCTGACCCTGCGCGGCACGCTCGACAACCTGGGTCGACTGATTGCCAGCCAGAACCTCACGGTCTCCGCTGCACGGATCGACAACAAAGGCACGCTGGGCGCTCAAGGCAATCTGCTGTTCAACGCCACCAATGGCATCAGCAACGGCCCCGACACACTGTTGTTCAGCGGCGGCACCATGGAGTTGCACGGCAACAGCCTGAGCAATTTCTATGGCGATATCTACAGCCGCGGCAAGCTGACATTCGACGCAGTGGGCGGAGGCCGGGCCTCATCGTTCAGCAACCTGTCGGGCACCATCGAAGGTGAAGGTGATATCGACATCAACGCCGTTTCGTTTGAAAACGCCAAGGCCGAATTCGAAATCGCTTCGGGACCATCGTCCGGCAGCCTGAGCTGGGTCTGCGCCCAGCATTGCGGCGGCGGTGATGGCTGGAAGCGTGGCTATATCACGATTACCACCGAGTTCAGTGACAAAGTCCTGAAAGACTCGCGGGCGGCGCGGTTTGTCGCCGGCAAGAACCTCACTCTTCATGCCAATAACGTCGAAAACCGCTACAGCCTGCTGGCGGCGAACGGCGATCTGACCGTGACGGCCGACAGCCTGCTGAACCAGGGCGCAATGTCGCGCTCGGGCCAACGGATAGTGAAGATCGGTACACCGGGGCACATCGACAACAGCCTCTGGGACAAGATGGAGTTCACCGATATCCCGGCGTTCAACGCAGCGACTGCGGCGGGTCACTTTGATGAGGAACGTTTCAATGAGTTGGTCAGTCGTTCGAGTGATGAACGATTTTTGCAGACAAGTGATGTCACCACGACGGGCGATACCCCCGAAAAAGTCTACTCGTCGGTGCTTCAGGCCGGAGGCAAGGTCAAACTGGACGTCACTCACAGCATCCAGAACGGCACTCTCTACGACAACACTTACGACCAGTTGACCGGCAAGCTGTCCAGCGATCAGACAACCGCCGTCGGCGGCGTCACCATCAACCTTGGCAAACACAGCACCGACGCCAGCGCCCAGGCGCCGAAAGACGTCACCCGGATCGAGCGTATCGACGCCGATGGGGTGAAGCAGATCAGCTTCGTTCCGGTCGATTTCAAGGGCGTGCCGTTTGCCGCAGTCGATCCGACGGCTTCCTCGACGTTCCGTCTGCCGAAAGGCCCCTACGGCCTGTTCGTGCAGAGCTCGAATCCGCAGAGCCGTTACCTGATCGAAACCAACCCGGAGCTGATCCAGTCCGCGCCGTTCATGAGTTCCGATTACCTGCTGGGCAAACTCAGTTTCAGCGCCGATGAAGCGGCTCGCCGCCTCGGCGATGGCCGCTACGAGACACGACTGATCAGCGATGCAGTGATGGCCCAGACCGGCCAGCGCTTCCTCGCCGGTGGCCTGAACAACGACTACGAACAGTTCCGTTATCTGATGGATAACGCGCTCGCCAGCAAGAACGAGCTGAACCTGTCCGTGGGCGTGAGCCTGACGTCAGAGCAAGTGGCGGCACTGACCCACGACATCGTGTGGATGGAAGAGCGCATCGTCGACGGCCAGAAAGTGCTGGTGCCGGTGCTCTATCTGGCCCAGGCCGAATCACGCAACGTGCGCGGCGGCAGTCTGATTCAAGGGCGCGACCTGGAGCTGATCGCGGGCAATGATCTGGTCAACGTCGGCACGTTGCAGGCGACCAAGGATCTGTCCGTCGACGTCAAAGGCAGCCTCTACCAGGGCGGTCTGGTCGAAGCCAACGAGCGCATCACGCTCATGGCCACCGACAGCATCCGCAATGCGCTGGCAGGTGAAATTCGCGGCAATCAGGTCAGCCTCACCAGCCTCAAGGGCGACATCGTCAACGACCGCACCGCCGTCGCCGTACGCGACGGTCACGGCATGCGCACCCTGGTGGACGACGGCGGCAACATCAGCGCACGCGACACGCTGACCATCAAGTCGGGCAACGACCTCGTCAACTCCTCGTCCATCAGCAGCGGCGGCGACGCCACCCTGAGCGCCACACGCGACATCAACCTGTTGGCGACGCGCAACGAAAGCGAACTGCACGAATCGTTCGAGGGCGGCCATCGTTCAGTCATCACCACCACCGTGGAAAACCTCGGCTCCAGTGTGAAAAGCGGCGGCAACCTGAAGCTCGACGCCGGCCGGGACCTCAACGTCGTGGCCAGCACCGCCGAGGCCAAGGGCAACCTGACCGCCGACGCCAAGCGCGACATCTACCTGTCCTCGGCGGGTGACGAACACAACGTCGAAACCCACAGCAAGGACGGCAAGAAACGCGTCCACGAAGAAGACAACCACACCGTTCAGAAAGCCGCCGAGTTCATCGCCGGTGGTGACGTCAAGACCAACTCCGGTCGCGACACGACACTGGTGGCGAGCAAGATCAGCGCGGGCAATGAAGCCTATGTCTATGCCGGCAACGACCTGAACCTGCTGGCCGCGCAAAACAAGGACTACACCCTCTACGACATGAAGGAGAAGGGCGGTTTCGGCAACCTGAAACTGCAGCGCGACGAAGTCACCCAGATCACCCACGTCGGCACCGAGATCAAGACCGGCGGCAACCTGTCGCTGGTCAGCAAAGGCGATCAGCACTACCAGGTAGCCAAGCTCGATAGCGGCAAGGACATCATCCTGGACAGCGGCGGTTCCATCACCTTTGAAGGGGTGAAGGATCTGCATGACGAGAGCCACACCAAAACCAACAACAACGCCGCGTGGGTATCGGCCAAGGGCCGCGGCAACACCGACGAAACCCTGCGCCAGACCCAGATGATTGCCAAAGGCAACATCGTGTTGAAGGCGGTTGATGGGCTGAAGATTGATATCAAGGATGTGAACCAGGAGTCGGTGAGCCAGACCATCGACACCATGGTCAAGGCGGATCCGCAGTTGGCTTGGTTGAAGGATGCCGAGGCGCGGGGGGATGTTGACTGGCGGCGAGTGAAAGAGATTCACGAGTCGTTCAAATACAGCAATTCGGGTCTTGGCCCGGCATCGCAGATAGTCATTGCGATCGTCATGGCGGCGTTTGTCGGACCAGCGGTGCTGACTTCCCTGAGCGCAAGCATGGGCACTGTCTGGTCTGCAGCTCTTGCCTCGGTCGCTACAGGAGCAGCGACCAACGCCACTACCAGCTTCATCAATAATGGCGGGAACCTTGGAGCCGTTTTCCAGGATGTGACGTCCTCTGACGCGCTGGCAAGCTATGTGATTTCTGGAGTAACGGCTGGTCTGACTGCAGGCTATTTCGACAGCATTCTCAAGACGACGACGAACCCGATCACCGGCAAGGTCATGACTGATCTGAGCAGTCTTGAAGGCATCGGCCGTTTTGCTGGTAACCAGTTGTTGCAGAACACCACTTCGACTGTGTTGGGTGGCGCACTCGGTCAGCACGCAGATTTTGGTAATGCACTGACGGGGGCTCTGCTAAGTACGCTGAATGCAGCGGCATTCAATGCGGTAGGTGACTTTGCAGCAAACCAGGGTTGGAAAGACGGGGGGCTCGAGAAGATTGCCTTGCACGCCGTTGTGGGCGGTTTATTGAATGAGGCTGCGGGAGGAGATTTTAAAACCGGAGCATTGGCTGCTGGTGCCAATGAAGCGCTGGTAACCCAGTTAGCATTGTTGGTTAAGAACGACAGCAATCTGTTGTCGATGTCCTCCCAGTTGGTAGGTGTTGCAGCTGCGGCGGTGAGCAATGGCAACGTTCAAGAAGGCGCGACTATTGCGAAGGACGCCACCAACTACAACTACCTGTTGCACCACGAAGTCGTGGAGATGATGGATGAACAGAAGAAGTGTAAGTCCCAAGTCTGCCTGGACGGTGTGCGCGAGAAATACGCTAGCCTTGATGAGAATCGAAACAAGGAGCTCGCCAGTCTTTGTCAGACGAATATCAATGCTTGCAATGCGCTTTCTGCACAACTTCAGGCAGATGAGCCAAAAATCCGTGCATTTTCTGAAGAGCTCGCACGAACTGGGCAAATCGGTGCTGCCGCCACAATCGGGTACGTAATCCTACAAAGTAACCAAGCTGCTCAAAATACGATAACTACTGAGGTTGTTATCCAGCGTGACGGTGAAAGTGCCGGTTTTTGGGCTCAGTTTGCGGAGATGTTGGCGGACGTCGCCGGAGGGGGTAAGCCGGGCAAGCCGGGAAAAGCGATCGATGGAAAAGGAACCGCCAAGGGCGGAGAGCCCGAGGCAGGGGATGCACCGAAAACCGCGAGCAACGAGACTGGCGGCACAAAAGGCCCAAGTGATACCGTGGTCCGAAGCGATAACGATTTCTCTGCGACGACCAATCAAAAGGGAAATCCCAAGGCGTATATCGACGAAAACGGTAATTTGAATCCTCCTAATGCCGAAGGTACTGGGAGTGTTCAATCGCACGTGAGGGGTGGCAGCAGTGGGAATTCTCCATACATTTCCGTTACTGACCCCAATGCGACGTCTAATCCGAAAGACTATGGCACCAGCAAAATTGAGATCGACGTTAAGCGCTTGCAGCAGGACATTGACTCTGGTGCTTTACCAGATACCAAATATTTGAACAATGAGCAGGTGACTGCTGAGCTTCAGTCAAAAGTGGACGCGGCAAAGGTAAAGTACACCAACAATCCGTCACCGAAAAACGAGATTTCCCTTGGGCGCGCAGAGGATGATTTGGCGAACGCCAGACGAGACGGCGAATGCCTAATCAAGGGGTGTGTGCCGGCCGACTATATAAAGGTTGTGAAATAAAAGGTTTTAAAATGGACCCGAAAGTTTACGAACTGCTGAACAGCATTCCAGAGCAAGCTGACTATGCTGCAGACGCAGGAGATCTGGACTCCGAGGATATTTCGCCCGGCAGAGTTGATGCTGTAAAAGAGTTGCTTCTTGAATCGGGCGATGAGGAAGTGCAATTTTATGCGGCGAAATTGTTGACCAGCTGGGGATACCATGAAGGACTGGTCGCCTTGGAGAAGTTCATGAGTAAGCCAGAGGTTTTTGAGGGGCTATATACTCATCGGCTGCATGGATATGACGATACCTACCGCTATATATTAATGGCGGTAATCATGTACTTTGCCAATGTTGCTGAGAAAGAAGGGAAAGAGATTGCGAGAGTTCAAGTTCGCGACCTACTTTTGAAGATTGTTGCGCTGGCCGAAAAAAGGCCTTTCGAAATATCTGAGATGCTTCGATTTGTTAAGCGTGAAAAATACCCAGAGTATATGGCAGCCTTAAAAGAATATCTTTTGGCAATCATTGATCAGCCAGATGTACATCGTTGGAAAATTTATGACGCTCTTGAGTTTTTTGTGGCGGTCGAACCTGGCTTTGCCGAGTTAATATTAAAGGCTAGAAATAAGTTGATCGATAACTTCAAGCCTTCGAGAGAAAGTTAGAATAGAGCAGGAAAGGGGAGAGCAGAAAAAGGGGGCCAGAAAAAGGGGGCGGATTTATTTGATTTAATAAATCCGTCCCCTTTTTTTGAATATCAATAAAAAACTTGGCGAGAAAATTGGCCAGGGCCGTCTGCCTTATGAGCGAAGTCGAGCCGGTATTGATCAAGCTAAGCTTGATGTTAAAGCCACGCTTGAAACAGCAACTGAAATCAGTGCAGTGATTCCGAAGTCTCAATTGCGAGGTGACTACGATTTGGTGCATGTGTATAGTTCTGTTACGGATAGAACAGTCAGTTTGAGAGTTTTGCCAGGTGGTAAATATGAATTCGATACGTTAATTGCTGAGAAGTCATCTAAATTCTGATTGGGTTATTTATGTTCTTAAATGAGAAATTTAATGAGTTTCGAGCCAGGTCGTTTTATTTGAATGGGATCCCGGTCTGCGAGGTTTTGGTACTTTTTTTCAAGCTTGAGAAGTCTCGGTGGTGTTCGCTAAATATTGGAGAGGGAGTCGCGATATTTACTAGCGACGAGCCTGAGTCTGAGGTTGAATTGAATTTAAGCTTGGGTGGTGATGTTGATTATCCTGTGATGCGGATGCCTGTGCTTAATGATTTTGTTGGGAAGAAAATACACAGAATATTTGAATATCGAATCGAAGGGTTGGATGAGGGATGTGTAGGTGTATATTTCGACTGTGGTGTTTGTGGATTTAGTGTTGTTGAAAATAATGGTTGTCTGTCATTTGTAAGTGGTGTTTCTGATTTTGAAGGGGAAGTTTTTTTGGTTGAGAAGGATTTTATCTAGGCTGTAATAACAGTAAAGCCGGACGGATTTATATGATTCAATAAATTTGTCCAGTTTTTCACAAGAAAAAATTTATTTAACTTGGAGTCAAAGGGGACAGATTTGAATGGCACTGGGAAAATGCGGCTGATGAGTTTTCTGCTGGCCTTCCAAACTATGCAACTCATTCAACAGCAAAGAGCTATCAGTCAACGGCGCCACGAGATCTGAATGAGCAGACTTTGTGGAATAGAGTGATAGATAATCCCTCTGCTGGTCGTGATACGAAACTAGCGGGCGATAAAGATTTTCCGCGGAGTGAGGGATGGAGAAAAATGGAAGTCAGTCACCGTCTGCCTAACGGAGAAAATATAACTGTTCACTACCAGTACAACTCCGTTACCGGTAAAGCATTTGATATGAAAATCACCACGCCGCAACAGCTGCCGCCTGCGCTGCAGCCCGGAAGAACTATTGAGTGATGTGGATATGATTGTTCGAGAAATAGGGCGAGAAGAGCCTGTAAAGGTGTTTGGGATTTACTGGATAGAGAACGAGCGCTTTTACTGGGTCATTCCTTATGATGGTTACGGTGGCCTGATGGCACTCAGTGATAGAGAGGTCAATGTTGTTGACTCTTCTTTGTCAAGTGATCTCATCCTCTGCAAGGATGGGGATGGGGGTGACATGATTCTGCACTGGGCAGCGGAAGATTTGATTGAAAAACTAGTGGAGCGTGATCCACTAGCAATGGTCGAGTTCTTAGGGCGCATAAAAAACTGATGATGCAAAAGAAGCAGTGGGAACGCAAGTAAGGAAGGGGCCGTACTTCCTTGCTGCGGATACGAAAGCTTCTACACCGCAAGGCGACAAGCAGAAAAGAAGCAGAAAAGGGGACAGCAGAAAAGGGGACGGATTTATTTGATTTAATAAATCCGTCCCCTTTTTTTGGTGCTCTATCTGGCCCAGGCCGAATCACGCAACGTGCGCGGCGGCAGTCTGATTCAAGGGCGCGACCTGGAGCTGATCGCGGGCAATGATCTGGTCAACGTCGGCACGTTGCAGGCGACCAAGGATCTGTCCGTCGACGTCAAAGGCAGCCTCTACCAGGGCGGTCTGGTCGAAGCCAACGAGCGCATCACGCTCATGGCCACCGACAGCATCCGCAACGCGCTGGCCGGTGAAATTCGCGGCAATCAGGTCAGCCTTACCAGCCTCAAGGGCGACATCGTCAACGACCGCACCGCCGTCGCCGTACGCGACGGTCACGGCATGCGCACCCTGGTGGACGACGGCGGCAACATCAGCGCACGCGACACGCTGACCATCAAGTCGGGCAACGACCTCGTCAACTCCTCGTCCATCAGCAGCGGCGGCGACGCCACCCTGAGCGCCACCCGCGACATCAACCTGTTGGCGACGCGCAACGAAAGCGAACTGCACGAATCGTTCGAGGGCGGCCATCGCTCGGTCATCACCACCACCGTGGAAAACCTCGGTTCCAGTGTGAAAAGCGGCGGTAACCTGAAGCTCGATGCAGGTCGCGACATCAACGTTCTCGCCAGTACTGCAGAAGCGAAAGGCAATCTGCTTGCCGACGCGAAACAAGACCTGAACATGGCTTCGGCGGGTGACGAACACAATGTCGAGACCAACAGCAAAAGTGGCAAGAAACGTGTCCACGAGGAAGACAACCACACCGTCCAGAAAGCCGCCGAATTCATCGCAGGCGGCGACGTAAAAACCACTTCCGGTCGCGATACCACGTTGGTAGCGAGCAAGATCAGTGCTGGCAATGAAGCCTATGTCTACGCGGGTAATGATCTGAATCTGCTGGCAGCGCAGAACAAGGACTACACCTTGTATGACATGAAGGAGAAGGGTGGTTTCGGCGCCAAGAAAATGAAGCGCGACGAAGTTACCCAGGTCACTCATGTGGGTAGCGAGATCAAGACTGGGGGCAATCTCACGCTGGTCAGTGAGGGGGATCAGCGGTATCAGGGCGCCAAGCTCAACAGTGGTAAAGACCTGACCTTGGACAGCGGTGGCAGCATTACCTTTGAGGCAGTGAAGGATTCCCATCAGGAAAGCCACGACAAGAGCAGCAGTAGCGCGGCCTGGACCAGCATGGAAAGCAAAGGCCAGGTTGACGAAACTCTGCGCCAAAGCCAACTGATTGCCAAAGGTCAGACGCTTATTAAAGCGGTTGATGGGCTTTACATAGACATCAACCAGATCAATCAGCAAAGCGTCAGTCAGGCAATCGACGCGATGGTTAAAGCCGACCCGAGTATGGCCTGGTTGAAAGACGCCGAAGCGCGAAATGATGTGGATTGGCGTCAAGTCCAAGAGCTGCATGACCGCTGGAATGAAAGCCACTCCGGGTTGGGTGGCCCTGCGATGATCATCGTCATCATCATCGTCACCTACTTCACCGCCGGTGCGGCTTCAGGCCTTGTGGGGGCTGGTGCGACTGCTGGTTCCGGCACAGCGATGTCCGCTGGTTTGGCCGCGACAGCCACCAGTGAAGCAGTGGCAGCCGGTTGGGCGAACGCGGCACTCACTGCCATGATCACTTCGGCAGCCAGCACGGCGGCCGTCAGCACCATTAACAACAAAGGCAATCTCGGAGCCGCGCTCAAAGAAACCTTCAGTGCCGACAACCTGAAAAATTACATTGTGGCCGGAGGTACTGCGGGTCTGACCACCGGTTTCTTCAATGACTGGACCAGCAGCACGACCGGTACATCCCCCGCGCTGACGGAATCCACCAAAGGCGCATTGGCCAATACCAGCAAAGTTATCGTCGCCGATTCCGGTGGTCTGAGCAGCCTGCAAGGTATAGCGCATTTTACCGAAAACCAGTTGTTGCAAAATTCCACGTCGGCATTGCTCAACAAAGCCCTGGGCCGTGAAGGCAGCTTGGGCGATGCGGTGCAAAAAAGCCTGGTGAATGCGTTTACCGCCTATGGCTTCAACCTGGTGGGTGATATCGGGGCGAGCAATCACCTGCAGGACGGTGGTCTGGAGAAGATAGGCCTGCATGCGCTGATGGGGGGCTTGAGCTCACTGGCCTCGGGTGGGGACTTCAAAACGGGCGCCTTGGCAGCCGGAGTCAACGAAGCGCTGGTGGCCGACCTGGCGTCGGCGTACTCCGGAATGTCGAAGGACGATAGAGAACGATTGTTGCTGATGAACTCGCAACTGATCGGGGTCTTGACGACCGCTGTTCAGGATCCGAATGCCGATGCTGACAAACTGCAGTTAGGGTCATCGATTGCGCAGAGTGGTACTCAATATAACTACTTGAGCCACCAGGATGTAGAAGACCTGGAAAAGGCGCTCAAGGAATGTAAAGACAACTGTGATGCGGTTCGAGCTGAGTTTGCCAAGCGTGATGCGGATAACACGGCGCGGCTCAACAACTGCTGGGCGACCGGTGATTGCGAGAAGATCAAGGCTGAGATTGAAGAGGGCTCTGTTGCATTAAACGAACTTTGGCAAAATGACAAAACGGGGATTACAGATCAATTCCTCCATAGCAATATCGCCGACTCGACCAATGCCAGGACGCGAGCTTCCCTCGACCACCTTCCGAAAGGGGATCCGGCTAATGCGGTGAAATTGTTGGCTGCAGCGGGGATCATTGCTCTTGCGCCGGAAGCGATTGGTCTGCTTGGACAGTTGACCACGAGAGCTGCAGCCTCTTGCGCAGCCAATCCAGTGTTGTGCGCTAACGAAGTCGCGATCTGGACAGCTGAGGCAGGGATGTCGGAAGCACTTCCTGTCGGGTTGGGGACCGCGGCAGGAGGGTTAACGGCCAAGGAACTCAGTGATCTCCGAGGCTTGATGGAGATCGAAGCGAAAACAGGGGCTAAACTGACGGCTGAGGAGATTGCGGCAATCGTTGGGCCGGCAGCGACAGGTGCAAAAGGTAGCGGTCTTGCTGGGGAACTTACTGGTATTACGCAAAAGCAGCTTGATAAAAAATTCAAGCACGCATCTGATTTTGGCGTCGTGACGACAAAGAAAAATCCCGAAACACTTGCTCAGTATGAAACGGCGATCAAAAATCATATGGAGTCCTCCTCTACATCTCAGCAAGGTACGTATGGATTTGTTAAGGACTCGAAGGTTTTCTTCAATTCGACTACCAATAATGCCGTTGTTCTCGATAGTGCTGGTAATTTCGTAACTGGATTTAAACTATCTCCGAATACTCAGCAGTTCGATAATTTCATTAAAAATGGTGTTTTACGATGAGTGTTACGATTTTAGAATTTGCAAAATCTTTTGTAGCGGGAAGAGTGTCTGCTTGCGTTTTTTCGGAAGCCTACATGGAGCTGTGGAAAATAGAGCGCGACAGCAATCTTCTTCAAAAGGATTCAGGGGTTTTAAATGAATGCCTGTCAAGCATTTTTTGTGCGGCGGATATGTACAATTCAGACGACTCAAGAGAAGAGTATGAGTTCGACGAAGAGAAACTCAAGTCCGAAGTGGCTAGTCTGGTAAGAAAAATAAAATCTGATTCGTAAGGAAAGGGACAGGAAAAGGGGGCGGATTTATTTGATTTAATAAATCTTATTTAATAAATCCGTCCCCTTTTTCAATCTCGAGATGAACATGGATGCGGAGTCAAAGGGGGCAGATTTATTTGATTTAATAAATCTGTCCCCTTTCGTTTTTCTAGTGACAATCGTGGGGCAGGTGCTTGTATTGGTGCTCAATGCAGAGAGTTGCCAAACGGAGCGAAGGTTCGAATAGATGTGGTGGATTAGAAAGTGACCAATTTGGAGAAGTTGCTATTAAACGCAAGTCCATCTTTGAGCGAGCGTGAGCCGGAAATATGTGAGCACTCTCGTAAAATGGCGGGAGTTCTGGCGGATCAACTTTTTGGGATGTTATGCAGACGTAATGGTTTTTATGCTTTGGGAAGTGCATTGCATGTTTTTCCAGCACAGTCGAATCAGCACGAAATTGGCATCGTTGATTGGAATGAGAGCATTCTGTGGCGCGGTGACTACAGGGGTATGGCTGACGGTTGCCTTTTTTTTGCTGAAGATGTTTTTGGTGGGCAATTCTGCATAAAAGATAACAAAATCTATACTTTTGACCCGGAGACGGGGGGAGTGGAGTTTTTAGCTGATGATATTGAAAGCTGGTCTCAGATTCTCCTGAGTGATTATGAGGTGCTTACGGGCTATCCGTTAGCGCATCAGTGGCAAGAGCAGAACGGTAAACTTCCTGCTACGAAGCGTTTGTTACCCAAAGTGCCGTTCATTCTCGGAGGCGAATTTGTATTGGAAAATTTATATTTGGCGGACGCCGTAAAAGGAATGAAATCTAGAGCTAATATAGCCAATCAAATTAAAGACTTGCCGGATGGTGCTGGAATTAGTTTCAATTTTGATGGTTGATGGCAAAAGAATCAGCGAAGAAAAGTGGGCGGATTTACCTGGTTAAATAAATCCCTCTCTTTTTTATCCAAGAGCAAAAGGGGGGAATTTAATAAATCCGTCCCATTTTTTTGATTTTTTTTTGAAGGTGAATGTAAGAAGTGGGGTGATTCATATGGATTTTCCGCTGTGAGGCTTTTATGAGACAAGATTTATTTGAGCGTTTTTTGAACGGGGGATTGGACTCGTACACACTTGAACTGTTTCGTGTTGCAATTCAAGAAGCGAAACTTTTAAGGGGTTTCGTTTGTGCTCGTGAATTTAACTTAAATTTGTTTGATGTTGTCATCGATTTTGAGATGGAAGTGGTTAAGATACAAGACGTGCTCTTGCCTTCGGCGGATGAAGGGGTAGTGCTTCCATTGGATGATTTTATAAGTCTATGTAGAATATAGAAGTAAAAGTAGACCAAAAAAGGGCCTGAAAAGGGGGGGTTATTTGATTTAATAAATCTGTCCCCTTTTTACGCTGCGCTGGAGACCCTCAAAATCGAGGTCCTCATTTTAATGACGAGTCCGGAAATCACTATGACTACTGAAGTTAAAATTTCTAGTACACCAGATATCTCTGTTGATAACGAAGTGATTAATATTCGATCAGAAAGTGGGAAGGTCAAAGATGTGCTATCTGCTGCGAGTTTTTTGGTCGAAAGCACATCGAGTGAGTCTTTTGTTTTTGTATTAGAGTTTATTGCTAATGTTATTGAAAAGTCGTTGCCGGCGTATGAGGTTTGGCTACTGGTTGGTAGCTCCGCATGGCAGTCAGACACGAGAATTATCCGCTATCGAGGGTTGTGGGGGGCACTGAAGTTGCAGGGGGTTGAAATACCTAAAGCGACTGATTTGAAAGATGTTACGGTAGAAGCAGATGGGAAATTAAAGTTCTACGGTGCTCTACGATTGTCAGAGTTGCCAGTTCGAACTGTCGTTGATACGGTTTTGGCTGGATACCGTTGTTATATGGTTGCGCTGCCTAGCGATGCAGGGGCCGATATTGCTTTATCTATGCCTTGGTCTGGAATTGCAAGTGAGGATTTGGATTTTTACCGCTTGATCTGTGAAGTGAAAGGTCTGCTGTTTAAAATGGTGGGTGAGTTTGATGATCCTGAGAGGGGGGTTGTATCAATTGGGTCGCCAATCTTAGTGAAGGAACTTTTGAGTGGGGTCAAAGAGTAAGTGAGAGAAGGGGGGCAGATTCTGAGAGATCCCCAAAAAACTACTCCAAGGTCTGCGCTTCGGGTTGGAAGGGGCGACAGCTTTAAGTGGGACTAAAGAGATGATTGACTCGAAAACCGGTGAGCGGATATTAGTTTGCGTCGACGAGATTTATGGGCCTTACATTAGAGTTTCGACATTTCAAGATGGCGGAGCTTTAGAAGATGTATTGGATGAGAAATTTTTTGTACTTTATTGGAAAGGTACTCCAGACGATTTAAAAGACTTTGGTGGGAATGAATACTTTTTTGGGGGAGGGGCAGATCCCATTAAACTCCAAAAAATTCTTGACTCGATAGAGTTTGATTGGCTCTAGTGGAGGAAGGGGGGCGAATTTGTTTAATTTAATGAATCTGTCCTTTTTTTGCATTTTGCCTTTTTACCGAATCGAGTGATTGACGCCTAAATAGTGGCCATCTAGTATCGCGCCAATATTTGATATCACCTCCGTCTTGTTACGCTCATTAGGGAAGATTCATACGTGAACAAACCTGCACTCGTCACTCTGACCTTGGCAATCGCGCTAGCAGGTTGCCATTCCAACGTTCGGGATTCTTCTCCCAGCCTGCTGAAAGACGGAGTCCAACTGCACCAGAATACGGTGGCAGTCGATGCGCAGCACGCCAAGGTTGTGATGAAAGCGACGGGCTCGACGATTCCGGTGGAGTTTTCGATCCGTCGTGCAGACGATCCCGACCGCCGCATGGAATTGTTGGGTACCGTCGTGGATTCGGGGCGAGGCCAGGTGTTCGGCTGGATTGCCAAGCTCAACGAAGTGGGCAACAGCGCGGTGGCCAAGCGCTTCCCGCAACTGGAAACCCAGGCCGATGCCGATAAGGCAATTGAAGTCTCGGGCTATGCGAGTGGCCCTCGTACCGGGGTTGTCCATACCTGCGGGCCAGTGAGCAATTCGTTTACGCCAGAGCGCGGCAAAACGTATCTGGTGGAGTTTGAGTTTGTTGGTGACGGTTGCGAGCAGCGCGTCTACGACGTTACGCAGCCCGAGCAGCGTATTCCTGTGAAGAGTTGATTCGCTGAATTAGCACTGAAATGAGAAATGAAAACGCCCCGAATTTATCGGGGCGTTTTCATTTGCCAGGCAGCAGGTTTATCTGAACGCCGGCACCACATGCTTGATAAACAACTCCAGCGACTTCTTCTTCTCCGCATGCGGCAAGCTGTTATCACACCAGAAACTGAACTCATCCACCCCCAGTTCCTGGTAGTACTTGATCCGCGGAATGATTTCTTCCGGCGTGCCGATCATCGCCGTCTTGTGCAGGCTTTCCAGCTCAAACTCTGGCCGCCCGGCAAATTTCTCTTCCGGGCTCGGGGCGAGGAAGCCGTTCACCGGAACTTCCTTGTTGCCGAACCACGCATCGAAGGTGCGGTAGAAACGTGAAATGGCTTTGGCGCCCACCTTCCAGCCTTCCGGGTCATCCACTGAATGCACGTGGGTATGACGCAGCACCATCAATTGCGGACGCGGCACGTCGGGGTTGTTGTCCAGCGCGGTCTGGAATTTGTTTTTCAGGTCGAGGACTTCTTCATCACCCTTCATCAGCGGCGTGACCATCACGTTGCAGCCGTTGGCCACGGCGAAGTTGTGAGAGTCCGGGTCGCGGGCGGCGATCCACATTGGCGGGTTGGGCTGCTGAATCGGTTTCGGCACGCTGGTGGAGGTGGGGAATTTCCAGATTTCACCATTGTGGGCGTAGTCGCCTTGCCACAGGGCGCGGACCACCGGGACCATTTCCCGCAGCGCCTGGCCGCCGCTGGAAGCAGGCATGCCGCCGGCCATGCGATCGAATTCAACCTGATAGGCACCACGGGCCAGGCCGACTTCCATCCGGCCGTTGCTGATAACGTCGAGCAGGGCGCATTCACCGGCGACCCGCAGCGGGTGCCAGAACGGTGCAATGATGGTGCCGGCGCCGAGGTGAATGGTGGTGGTTTTGGCGGCGAGGTAGGCCAGCAGCGGCATCGGGCTCGGTGAGATGGTGTATTCCATGGCGTGGTGTTCGCCGATCCACACGGTGCTGAAACCGCCGGCCTCGGCCATCAACGTCAGTTCGGTCAGGTCTTCGAACAGTTGACGGTGGCTGACGCTTTCGTCCCAGCGTTCCATGTGTACGAACAGGGAAAATTTCATGACACTACCTCGAATCTCTTGTGGTCGGCCGGTCGCATGCCGGCCTGTTTAAATGCAAACGTGTGTGGGTCAGGCGAAGGCGGGCAGGGCGCCCATCTTGCCGTGGCAATACACCAGCGGGCCGGTGTCTTGCTGGGGGACGATGAGGTTTTTCACCGCGCCGACCATGATCGCGTGGTCGCCGCCTTCGTATTCGCGCCACAGCTCACATTCGATGATAGCTGTCGCGTTGGCCAGGATCGGGTTGCCCAGTTCGCTCAGTGTCCACTCGACGCCCTGCGCCTTGTCCTTGCCTTTGCGGGCGAACGCGTAGGCTTCGCTCTGTTGTCCGCCGGAAAGCACGTGAATGGCAAAACGTTTGTTCTTGATCAGGACGGGATAGGAGTCGGAGCTGTAGTTGGGGCAGAACAGCACCAGGGCCGGGTCCATCGACAGCGAACTGAACGCGCTGGCGGTCAGGCCGACGATCTGGCCGTCGTCATCAAGCGTGGTGATGACGGTGACGCCGGACGGGAACGAGCCCATGACTTGTTTGTAGACGGCAGCATCGATCATTGGTCAATCCTCGAGTGCGGTGAAGCGTGTTTTTATTCGTTTGTGGGTCTGATGGTATACCGTAATACATCGATTGCAAGCGCTTTTTTGGTGAAACGATAAACGTGGTGCATTCGTCGGAAACTCAGCGTTTACGGGCCTTTCGTCTAGCCGTAAAGCCTTGCTATCGGGGAGGATGCCGGATCAGTTACCGCCGCAAACAGCGGATCAGTCTTGTGAAAATGTTGGAATACCATAATATGGTGTTCATCTGAGGGGCGACCAAGAACGTCCCCGGTTTGGCTTCATACAACGATAAGAACAGACCCAATCGAGTTCATATATGTCCCAGATGTCCCGGCAAGATCCGTTGATCGAGAATCACACGGTCGACTACGTCCCACTCGCGGAACGCCACGGGAAGGCCCGCGACCTTTTCACTCTTTGGTTCAGCACCAACATTGCGCCACTGCCCATCGTCACCGGCGCCATGGTGGTCCAGGTGTTTCATCTCGACCTGTTCTGGGGGCTGCTCGCGATTGCGCTGGGGCACATGATCGGCGGGGTGGTGATCGCCCTCGCATCGGCGCAAGGCCCGCGCATGGGCATTCCGCAGATGGTGCAGAGTCGTGGTCAGTTCGGGCGTTACGGTGCGCTGCTGATCGTGTTTTTCGCCGCAATCATCTATATCGGTTTCTTCATTTCCAACATCGTGCTCGCCGGCAAATCCATCGTCGGCATTGCGCCGTCGGTGCCTGCGCCGCTGAGCATTCTGATCGGCGCCCTCAGTGCTACGGCCATCGGCGTGATCGGCTACAACTTCATCCATACGCTCAACCGCATCGGCACCTGGGTGATGGGTAGTGCGTTGCTGGCCGGATTCATCTACATCTTTGCCCATGAGTTGCCGGCGGACTTCTTCACCCGTGGCAGCTTCAATCTGTCCGGGTGGCTGGCGACGGTGTCGCTGGGGATCATCTGGCAGATCAGTTTCTCGCCGTACGTCTCGGACTATTCCCGCTACCTGCCGGCGGACATCGGTATCAGCAAGCCGTTTATCGCGACTTACCTGGGCGCCACGCTGGGCACGATTCTGTCGTTCACCTTCGGTGCGGTGGCGGTGCTGGCGACACCCGAGGGCACCGAGGCGATGGCGGCGGTCAAGCAGTCCACCGGTTGGCTGGGGCCGATTCTGATGGTGCTGTTCCTGCTCAACATCATCAGCCACAACGCGCTGAATCTGTATGGCGCGGTGCTGTCGATCATCACCTCGATCCAGACCTTCGCCAGCCAGTGGACGCCGAGCATCAAGGTGCGAGTGATCCTGTCGAGCGTCGTGCTGGCGGGTTGCTGTGTGGTGGCGCTGGGGGCATCGGCAGACTTCATCTCCGAGTTCATCGGCCTGATTCTGGCGCTGCTGCTGGTACTGGTGCCGTGGGCGTCGATCAACCTGATCGACTTCTACCTGATCAAGCGCGGCAGCTACGACATCGCCTCGATCTTCCGCGCCGATGGCGGGATCTACGGGCGCTTCAATCTGCACGCGATCATTGCCTATTTCATCGGCATCATCGTGCAGTTGCCGTTTGCCAATACGTCGTTGTACGTCGGTCCTTACGCCAATCTAGTGGACGGCGCGGACCTGTCATGGCTGGTCGGCCTGATCGTAACCTGCCCGTTGTATTACTGCCTGGCGACGCGCGGGCAGACGCAGCAGAGCAGGGCGGCAAAATTGGGTTTTACTGACTGACCGTTCGCCGTCTGTTCAAACAATGCCCGGCCACTCGCCGGGCATTGTCGTTTCAGTATTCTGACGGTCACGCAAATTGGCCATATCGATCCCCTTTTGGCCAACCGGCTACTGTGCGCCTTGTGCGCTTGTCGGCAAGAATCGAAGCCACAACAAGACGCTGCACCTTCCTTGCCCTTGGCTGACCTGACAGCCGCTGCCGTGTACAGAACATAAAAACCATCGACTCACGCTGCATTCGGGGAAACACAATATGGTCACGATGAAACGCATTCTGGGCGCTACTGTTTTCGGGCTGACGCTGCTGGCCGGCGCCGTCCAGGCCGAACAGCGCGAACTGCGGGTATACAACTGGGCGGATTACATCCTGCCGTCGGTGCCCAAGGACTTCGCCGCCAAAAGCAACATCAAAGTGACCTGGGACACCTTCGACACCAACGAATCCCTCGAAGCCAAGCTGCTGACCGGCAACTCCGGCTACGACCTGGTGGTGCCGTCTAACCAGTTCCTCGATACCCAGATCAAGGCCGGGGTGTTCCAGAAACTCGACAAGTCCAAACTGCCGAACTGGAGTCATCAGGACCCGGCGCTGCTCAAGTTGCTCGATTCCAACGACCCCGGCAATCAGTACGGCGTGCCCTACATGGTCGGCACGGTGCTGATCGGTTTCAACCCGGCCAAAGTCAAGGCAGCGCTCGGCGAGAATGCGCCGGTGGACAGCTGGGATCTGGTGTTCAAACCGGAGAACATGGAAAAACTCAAATCCTGCGGCGTGGCGATGCTCGATTCGCCGTCGGAAATCCTGCCGCTAGCCTTGCATTATCTGGGGCTCGACCCGAACAGCCAGAACCCGGCCGACTATGAGAAAGCCAAGGACCTGATGCTCAAGGTTCGCCCTTACGTCACCTACTTCAACTCGGCCAAGTACATGACCGATATCGCCAACGGCGACATCTGCGTGGCCATCGGTTATTCCGGCAGCTTCTACCAGTTTGGTAACCGCGCCAAAGAGGCGAAGAACGGCGTGGTGGTCGACTGGCGCCTGCCGAAGGAGGGCGCGCCGATCTGGTTCGACACCTTCGCCATTCCGAAGAGCGCGAAGAACGTTGAAGAGGCCCACGAGTTCCTCAACAACCTGCTCGATCCGAAGGTCATCGCTTCGATCAGCGACTTCCTCGGCTACCCGAATGCCAACAAGGATTCGCTGCCGCTGATCAACAAGGAAATCACCGGCAACCCGAACCTGACGCCGACCAGCGAGGCATTGAAGACGCTGTACGTGGTGCAGCCATTGCCACAGAAGCTGGAGCGGGTGCGGACGCGGGTGTGGACCAGCATCAAGTCCGATAAGTAAGTTCAAAGCCGAGGGAGCGAATTCCGTTCGCTCCCTCGGTTGTTATTTCGCCTGACTTTCCTCAGGCGACTTGTCCTTCGTCAGCACCAGACTGAGCAACACCGACGCCAGAATCAGCCCGCCAACAATCGCCAGCGACCACTCCACCGGCATGTGGAACCACGGCATTGCCGTCATCTTCCCGCCGATGAACACCAGCACCAGCGCCAGGCCGTACTTGAGCAGGTGAAAGCGGTCGGCCATGTCCGCCAGCAGAAAGTACAGCGCCCGCAGCCCCATGATTGCGAAGATGTTCGAGGTGAAAATGATGAACGGATCGGTCGTCACCGCGAAAATCGCCGGGATGCTGTCGACCGCGAACATCAGGTCGCTGGCCTCGATCAGCACCAGCACCAGAAACATCGGCGTGGCCCAGCGCACGCCGTTCTGCAGCACGAAAAAGCGCTCGCCATGAAAACCGTTGGTGATCCGCAGATGCCCGCGCACCCAGCGCAGAAGCGGATTGTTATCGAGGTCCGGTTGCTGTTCGGCGAACACCAGCATTTTGATCCCGGTGATGATCAGGAACACGCCGAAAACATACAGCAGCCAGGTGAACTGCGACACCAGCCACACCCCGGCAAAGATCATCGCCGCGCGCATCACGATCGCCCCGAGTACGCCGTACAGCAGCACTCGACGCTGCAACTCCGGCGGCACGGCGAAGTAGCCGAAAATCATCACGAACACGAACATGTTGTCGATCGACAGCGATTGCTCGATCAGATAACCGGTGAGGAATTCCAGGGTCTTGCGCTGGGCGATCTCGGGCCCGAACTCGCCGTTCAGATACCACCAGAGCAGCCCGGCGAAGGCCAGCGCGAGCATGCACCACGCAATCACCCAGGATGAGGCTTCGCGCACCGAGACCCGATGCGCCTTGCGCCCGCCGAAGACAAACAGGTCAACGGCCAGCATGGCGAGGACAAAAACGATGAAGGCGGCCCACATCCAGGGTTCGCCGATGTTGATGGGGTGCATGTCGTTCTCCCTGTCTTTATGTTTTTCGGGGTAGACGGGGCCATGCTAGTAGGAGAATTCCGAGGAAGAAAAATCGTTTATTTCGTGGGTATTGTTCGTGAATAACGAAGTGTCGATCGCCACGTGCAGCGCACGGGTAATACTTCATTCGACACTTCTTTGCTAACCTCGCTGTCGAGTCAGTCCACCACTCAGGGAGCTACGATCATCGACACGCCAGATCCTCAAGCCGTCTGCAGCCCGATCACTAGCGCTGCGATCTTCATCGTGGCGACCCTCAATGCCGAAGCCGAGGCGGCCGAAAAAGTCCGCGACTGGTGCGCCGATATTGCAGGCCTGACACGCTCGGTCGGCAAGCGCGTCCCCTCGGGCAACCTGTCCTGCGTCTGCGGGTTTTCTTCCAGCGCCTGGGATCGTCTGTTCGGCAGTCCACGACCGGCGTCCCTGCATGACTTTCGCGAATTCGGTGTAGAAGGGCGGCGCGCCGTCTCAACACCCGGTGACCTGCTGTTGCACATTCGCGCCGATCAGATGGACCTGTGTTTCGAACTGGCGACGCAATTGATGTCGGCGCTGGACGGCGTCGTTACTGTGACTGATGAAGTGCAGGGTTTTCGCTATTTCGACATGCGCAGCATCATCGGTTTTGTCGACGGCACGGAGAATCCGGTCGGCCGCAAAGCCGAGCATTTCACCCTCGTAGGTGATGAAGATGAGACGTTCAGCGGTGGCAGTTATGTGTTGGTGCAGAAGTATCTGCACAACATGAAGGCGTGGAACGAATTGCCGGTCGAAGCGCAGGAGCGAGTGATCGGGCGGACCAAACTGTCCGATATCGAGTTGGACGACTCGGTCAAACCGAGCAACTCCCACAGTGCGTTGACGACCATCACCAAGGATGGCGAAGAGGTGAAAATCCTGCGCGACAACATGCCGTTCGGTCGGCCCGGCGCAGGTGAATTCGGCACTTACTTCATTGGCTATGCGCGTTCGCCCGAACCGCTGGAGCAAATGCTGGAAAACATGTTCGTCGGCAAACCGCCCGGCAATTACGATCGATTGCTGGACTTCAGTACGGCGGTGACCGGCAGTCTGTTTTTTGTTCCGTCAGCCGACCTGCTGGAAGAACTCGCTAGTCGATAGCTAAGAAGTGCAGATTGTCTTAGTGAAAAGCGAGCCACTCACCACTGGTAATTACCAGAGTGGCAGCGCTGAGAACCATTTTGAATGGGGTCAATTGCTTCCTTTGATTAAGTGGAATTTAATACTGAAGCTATACACAACGTTGTCATCCACAGCCTTGCCTTTAATGTTGGCTGTTCCCGTGATTGTTTTTTCAGTCTCGTTTCTTTTAATGTCAAGGACTCCTTTAAGCTCGTAGAAACCACCAACATCACTTAAGGCAATTGTTGCGGTTACATTGTCCTGACCAAAATAGCCCAGCGGGTGTGTGCCATCCGAAATGCTTTTAGGGAACTCGATGTAAAATTGTCGATATGGAGTAGCTCCGGTGTTGTGCCCGAAGAGAATTGTTTTGTCCCCGATCACTCCATAAAAATAATGCGTTGCATCGAAGGTGCCTCCCGATGGAGTGGGCGGTGTAATAGTGGATTTGTAGTACATGTTTTCAGGTAGTTGTTTTGATGCTTCAAATAAAGTCTCTAGATTACTGATTTTGGGAGTGGGCTTGCTGGTCATGAAGGCGTTCTCCTTATCGTAATATGAAATTTTTACGAGAGTCCTTGTGGGGCATCACGTAAATAACATTTTCTATATTTTAATAGGGATGACAACTGTCAGAAGTTACAGTTGCGTAAATATAAATAATGTGCATTTGGAACGGGTACCTGCTTTATGCTTGGCACCCTTCTCTTGCTGAGGTGATTACCATCAGTTTTGCGTTTTACTTTTTTGTGAATATCGGCGGCGTGCGCGGTGGCACCAGACGCTTCGACCCTGTCGCTTCAAACGCCGTCGCCAAGCGCAGCAACGTCGAATCGTCATAGGCCCGCCCAGCAAACGTCAGCCCTACCGGCATACCGATGTCGGCCATCACGCCCATCGGCACGGTGACGGTCGGCACGCCGAGGTGGCGGATCGCGAGGTTGCCGTTGGCGACCCAGATGCCGTTGCTCCAGGCGATGTCCGCCGAGGCCGGGTTGACGTCGGCGTCCGCCGGGCCCACGTCGGCGTTGGTCGGGAACAGCACGGCATCGAGGCCGAGGCGATCCATCCAGTCTTCGAGGTCGAGCTTGCGGGTCTTCTCCAGACCGCGCAGGCCGTCCGGCAGGGTCGGAATCTGATCCCACGGCGTGATGCCGCGTTCGGCCATGCGCACGTATTCGTCCATGCCGGCGGCGAGATCGCCTTCGCGGTTGGGCAGGGTGCCCGGGTCGTGCGGGAAGATTTTCGGCCCGTCAACATCTGCCAGTTGATTGAGTTTCGGGTCACCGTTGGCGCGCAGGAAATCATCGAACGCCCAGGCCGACAGGTCCCACAGTTCGTGGTGCATGAACTCTTTCGAGACGATGCCGCGATTGAACACAGTCGGCGCGCCCGGACGATCACCTTCGCAATTGGAGACCAGCGGGAAATCCACTTCGATGACTTCTGCGCCGGCGGCTTCGAGGGCCTGACGGGCCTGTTTCCAGAGATCGATCACCGATGCGCGGGTGTTGATGCGTTGCCCGGTCGGGCCGCCGATGCCCGGCTCGTCGCTGGTGCCGGCCTCAGGGTCGGCGTTGATGTACATGCGCGGCACGCCGAGGCGTTTGCCAGCCAGGGCATCACTTTTCACCGCCAGATCAAGGTAGGAAGCCGGGCGCACCGAGGCGACGCTCGGGATCGGCACCCAGGGTTGCAGGCGCCACAGGTCGCCACGGGTGTCGGTGTCTTCGGCGACCACCACGTCGAGGACTTCCAGCAGGTCAGCCATGGTGCGCGCGTACGGCACCACCACGTCCATGGTCGGCGTCAGCGGCCAGTTGCCGCGCACCGAGATCACCCCACGTGACGGCGTATAGGCGCACAGGCCATTGTTGGATGCCGGGCCGCGACCGCTCGACCAGGTTTCTTCCGCCAAGCCGAATGCCGAGAAGCTTGCAGCAGTGGCGGTGCCAGCACCGTTCGACGAGCCGGAAGCAAACGGCGCAGTCAGGTAATCGGCGTTGTACGGACTTTCAGCGCGACCGTAGACCCCGCGCTGCATCCCGCCATTGGCCATCGGCGGCATGTTGGTCTTGCCCAGGCAGATCGCGCCGCCCGCACGCAGGCGCTCGATGGTGAACGCATCACGCTGGGCCACCAGATCGGCGAACGCCGGGCTGCCGGAGGCAGCGGTCAGGCCTTTGACCAGATAGCTGTCCTTGGCGGTGTAGGGGATGCCGTCCAGCGGACCGAGGGTTTCGCCCTTGGCGCGGCGGGCATCGGATGCCTCGGCTTCCTTCAAGGCCTCGGGGTTGCGCACAATCACCGCGTTCAGGGCGGTGTCGGTTTGCGGGCCGTCATAGGCATCGATACGTGCCAGATAGGCCTGGACCAGTTCAACCGCGGTGGTCTGGCCGGATTCGAGCGCCGAGCGCAGTTGAGCAATGGAGACTTCAGTGACTTCGATCATGCTGTTACCGCCGACAGGTTCGCTAAAGGGTGGTTGATCATTGTTATCGTCGAAACGTGTCAATCATTCTTGATGGGCGAAACTCTACCCTGAAGTTTGTCGATTGGCATGTCCTAATTCGATAAATATCGACAAAAATCAGCGAAAAAATTCTCCGGGCGTTTCGCCAAACTGCTGGCGAAAGGCTGCGATGAAGGCCGACGTCGAATCATAACCGCAAGCTAGAGCCACTTCCGTGACCCGTTCGCCACGCTCCAGTGGCGTCAGCGCGCCCAGCAAACGCAAGCGCTGGCGCCATGCGCGGAAAGTCAGGCCGGTATCGCGCAAGAACAGCCGGCTGAGGGTTTTCTCGGTCACACCGAACTTTTCACTCCAGTGACTGAGTGTGGTCTGCTGTTCCGGATGTTGCTCGAGACTTTGATAAATCTGCCGCAAACGGATGTCCTGAGGCAGTGGCAGCATCAGGTCGATTTGCGGGGCCTCGGCCAATTGATCGAGGATCACCTGCGCCAGGCGTCCGTGAGGGCCGCTCTGGTCATACTCGACAGGAATCTGACTGAAGGCCCGGATCAACTCGCGCAAAAGATCGCTGACGCCGAGCACATGACAGCGCTCCAGCGCCCAACCCGCGACGCTGCAATCGATGTACAGGCTGCGCATTTCCGTGTGCGGCGAACTGAATACCCGATGCGGCACCCCCGCCGGAATCCATACGGCCCGTTCCGGCGGCGCAACGAAACGACCGGCGGCGGTCTGCACTTCGAGTACACCCTGGATCGCGTAAGACAACTGCACCCACGGATGACTGTGGCGGCGGGTCAGGGCGCGATTGGGCAACGATTCGGTGCGTCCGTACAACGGGCGCGGCAGGCTGGGCAGCCCGGGAATGCTGCGTCTGACGCTCTTGTCGTGTCCTTTTGGCGGCATCTTGCGGCTCTTCGGCGTTAGTCGGTAATTTCCAGTCACGTTAGAGTCGCTTCCACGTACTGGCAACCCCCGGATGAACAAACCATGACGCGCCCAAGATTCTTGCCCGACAACTTCACCCTGACCCTCGTCGCCGTGGTACTGCTTGCCAGTTTCCTGCCCGCCAGCGGCCAGGTCGCGGTCGGCTTCGGCTGGCTGACCAACATTGCAATTGCGCTGCTGTTTTTCCTGCACGGCGCCAAGCTTTCCCGCGAATCGATCATCGCCGGCGCCGGTCACTGGCGCCTGCACCTGCTGGTGTTCAGCCTGACTTTTGTCCTGTTCCCGCTGCTGGGACTGGCGCTCAAACCGCTGCTGTCGCCGATGATTGGTGACAACCTGTACATGGGCATGCTTTACCTCTGCGCATTGCCGGCCACGGTGCAGTCGGCCATTGCCTTCACGTCACTGGCCCGGGGCAATATTCCGGCGGCGATCTGCAGCGCGGCGGCGTCCAGTCTGTTCGGGATCTTTCTCACGCCATTGCTGGTGACGTTGTTGCTGAACGTGCATGGCGACGGCGGCTCGACCGTCGACGCGATCCTGAAGATCAGCGTGCAACTGTTGTTGCCATTCATCGCCGGTCAGATCGCCCGTCGCTGGATCGGCGCCTGGGTCGGTCGCAACAAGAACTGGCTGAAGTTCGTCGATCAGGGTTCGATTCTGCTGGTGGTCTACGGAGCGTTCAGTGAGGCCGTCAACGAAGGCATCTGGCATCAGATCCCGGTCATCGACCTGCTGGGGCTGGTGGTGGCCTGCTGCATCCTGCTGGGGCTGGTGCTGCTGGCGTCGACGCTGCTGGGCAAGCTGTTTGGCTTCAACCTGGAAGACCGCATCACCATCCTGTTCTGCGGTTCGAAAAAGAGCCTGGCCACCGGTGTGCCGATGGCGCAGGTGTTGTTTGCCGGCAGCACGATCGGCGTGCTGATTCTGCCGCTGATGCTGTTCCACCAGATTCAGTTGATGGTCTGCGCGGTGCTGGCGCAGCGTTACGCGAAGCGGCAGGAATCGGTGCAGGAACTGATGGCGCAGGTTGATCCGTAATCACGGCTGCGGACGCTAACCCGCACCGGAATACTTGACTGCCGCCGCTGCCCGCGACGGCACGTTGAGCACTCGCAACAACGACGACACATGAATCCGCACCGTGAACGGGGAAATATCCAGTTCACGGGCGATTTCCTTGTTTGTCTTGCCTTGGGCGATCAGCCGCAGAACATCCTGCTGGCGCGGGGTGAGGGCGGCGCCAGTTTCCAGCGGCAGCAGGCCCGACGGGGCGAACTTCACCAGCACTTCGCCTTCGCGGATCGCCAGGATGGCCTCGCCGATTTCATCGGGGGCGATGTTCTTGCCGATGAAACCGTCGATGCCCGCTGACATGACTTCGCCGATCAGCGCCTCGTCATCCACCATCGACACGATGATCAGCGTGGTGCGCGGCAGGCGCCGGCGCAGTTCGCCGAGCTGGCTGACGCAAGTCAGGCCGGGGAAGCGTAGGTCCAGAATCAGCGTGTCGGGTTCATCGCCGGTTGGCAGCAGGGCGAGTACTGACTCCAGATCGCCGGCTTCTTCGATCAGCGCTTCAGGCAGCAAGCGCCGGACCGTGCGCACCATCGCTTCGCGAAACAGCGGATGATCGTCGGCTATGATGATTCGGCATGTCATGGCACAACCCTCCCTGGGTCGACATTTCTCACGGCGTGCACCTTAGCACCGGGCGAAGGCGTTGCCTGTCGGTTCGTGCTGATTCTGACGATTGCCGCACAAGGACGTTCCCCATGAAGTTCGAAAAGAACACCGAGCTCGACCAGGCCAATCTGCGCATCATCATCGCCAGTATCGCGCTGGTGTACATGGCTGTGCTCGGTTTCCTGCCGGGCCAGCGCTTCGATACCTATCTGCCGGTAGTCACTTACATTGCCCTGTTTTTGCTGGCCTCCGTCGGACTGCGTCAGGCCATCGTGCGTTGGCCGGGGCATTATCCGGCGCGACGGATTTTCGGCATGGTCCACGATTACACCGGCACCTGCTTCGGTCTGGTGGTCGGTGGCGAGGCGGCGCTGCCCATCTATGCCGTCATGGTCTGGGTCAACCTCGGCAACGGCATGCGCTATGGCTCGCGCTATCTGGCGATCGCCACGGTATTGGCATTGCTTGCGCTGCTGGCGGTCTATCGGTTGACGCCGTACTGGCAGGCGCAACCGTTCATGGTGCTGATGCTGATGATCACCAGCACGGTGATTCCGGTGTATGCGCACCTGTTGCTGGAGCGCACGCGCAAGGCTTCCGAAGAGGCGGTCGCGGCGAATCTGGAGAAATCGCGATTCCTGGCCCAGGCCAGTCATGACCTGCGCCAGCCGATTCACTCCATCGGCCTGTTTACCGCGTGTCTACGCGAGTCGCGGCTGGGCGAGGATGAACGGCGGCTGGTGGACAACATCGACCGTTCGCTGCTCAACGTGTCGCAGCTTTTCCGCTCGATCCTCGATCTGTACACCCTCGATAAAGGCCGGGTTCAACCCAGGATGCAAACGCTGGAACTGGGGCAGTGGCTGACGGAACTGATTCGCCAGAATGCCGAAGCGGCGCGTTGGGCCGGTGTGGAATTACGTCTGCACCGTTGCGAACATTGGGTGTACACGGATCCAGCCCTGCTGGCGACCATGGTGCAGAACGTGCTGTCCAACTGCTTCAAATATGGGGCGCAGCGGCCGGTGCTGGTGGGCGTGCGTAGAAAGGGCGCGGGGTTGGCCATCGTGGTGTATGACCGTGGCAGCGGCATCGCCGAGGAGCATCTGCCCAGGGTTTTCGAGGAGTTTTATCGGGTCCGTCAATTGCGCGACAAGGACGTTGAAGGCGTGGGGCTGGGCCTGTCGATCGTCAAGCGGCTGGGGCAGATGATCGGCGTCGAGGTGCTGATTCGCTCACGGCTGGGACATGGCACGGCCGTGACGCTGCAAGGGTTGCCACGGGCGGCGCCGCAGTTGCCGGTCAGTCGCGACGAGGCTCGTCAGGTCGGATTGCTGACGGGGTTGAAGGTGTGTCTGGTGGAGGATGACCATAACGTTCTGCTGGCGACCTCGGCGTTGCTCGAACGTTGGGGCTGCGTCGTGCAGGCCGAACTGACGGGGCAGGGGCTGGTCACCGACTGCGACATCATCGTCGCCGACTATGACCTCGGCTCGCACAGTACCGGTATCGAGTGCATCGATGAGGTTCGTCGACAGCGGGGTTTTGCGGTGCCGGCGATGATCATCACCGGGCATGACATTGAAAAAATCCAGGCGGCCCTGCATGACCGCCAGATTGCCATTCTGTCCAAACCGGTGCGCCCGGCCGAGCTGCGCGCGACCTTGCGTGCGCTGCGCGACCGGCAGACCGAAGCGGTCAGCGCTTACACAGATAGTCCTGCGTAATGGTGGTTTGCAGGCAGTTGTACTGGCCCATGGTGCGGCAGATGTTTTTCTCCGAGCCGGAGACTTCGGCGCTCTTGTAGCCCCAGACCTTGCAGCGTCCTTCAGCCGTGGCCAGTCCCTGGGCGGCGGAGGTTTGCCCGCTTTCGAACTGGCCCAGTTCATAGGAAACCTGGACGACGCCGTCGGTCTTGCTGCCGCCGGTGGCTTCCCATTGTTTCGGTGTGGCGCAGCCGGTGAGCACGACGGCGGCGAGGCTGAGGGTGGCGATGAGTGTTTTCATGATCGAACGGAATCCTTTACCGGATGAGAAGGCGGTGTAACGGTTTACTGGACCGGAATCGGCGACGCGCCTTTGGGCAGGCAGGACAGCGGAGGCGTCATGATGCCCATGCTGGCGACCGCGATGATTGCGCCACTGGGCAGTTCGCAGTTGTATTCGCCGGCGGAGGTATAGGCGGTGTAGTACGTCAGGGTGCTGTCGTTGCGGATGTTGCCGATTTTGGAGACGGGCTTGCCGATGACGGTCTGGGCCCGTTCGCGCATGCTGTCTTCGGTGGGCTTGGCGGTCTGGCAACCGGTGGCGCCGATAAGCAGGGCGCCGAGCACCGTGATTCTGGCGAAGTTGAGGTACAGGTTCATGGTGTTGCTTCCTTGGTGTTGTTGTTTTTCCAGGCACAACGATCCCGCGCACTGCGCAGCGGCAATGTTGGGGAGTGTCGGGGGTTGCGAGGGAATATAACGCCAGGGAACGGGGTGGTCGATTAGCACAAATGTGCTAGTGCGGCGCAACCGGCAGGCCGCCGGTCGCGCCGTACAGCATTACTGGGGGCTGTTGAACTGGTCTGAATAGCTGCCGGTCATGAGGGCGGACGCGACCTGGTCGGAGCCCACGCCACGACGAGAGTAGGCAAGCCGTCTGGCGTCCACCTTGTCTGCGCCATCGGAAGCGACTGCGCCAGCGCCCACGTGATCGGCACCATCGGAAGCGACTGCGCCAGCGCCCACGTGATCGGCCCCATCGGAAGCGACTGCGCCAGCGCCTACGTGATCGGCCCCATCGGATGCGACTGCCCCGGCACCCACGTGGTCGGCCCCATCGGAAGCGACTGCGCCAGCGCCCACGTGGTCGGCACCATCGGAAGCGACTGCCCCAGCACCCACTTGATCGGCACCGTCAGACGCGACGGCCTTGGCGCCAACGTGATCCGAACCATCCGAGGCAACCGAACCCGCACCCACATGATCCGCCCCGTCAGACGCCACAGCCTGCGCCGCCCAGACTTGGGGCATTACCACCACCGTTGCCGCGACTGCCAGGACCATGCCTGACCAAAGCTTGTGTTTCATGATTTTCTCCACGACCCATCAGCCACCCAGCATCCGAGCATTCCCCGTCGGTTGACGGTGTGGCTCGTTGGCCCCGGGGTTAACCAGATTGGCGATTGGCACGGGCGCGCCGCGAGGCGCACGGGTGTCGACGTTTTGCATGAAACCTGAACAGCGAACTGAAAAAGTATAGTTCGCCCCGATCGGGTGGCGGGTCCGGGGAGCGCGAAGGCGATAGTCGGTTAACTTCCTTGCAGGCAAGTGCTAGAAGAAAATCAATCTAAAAGCCGCGTAGCGCAAAGCAGCGTGTTTGCTAGGCTCAAGAATGTAGGCGAAGACGCAGACTGATGCGCAAGCGGATAGCGAGGAAGCGTTGGGCGCGTTCCGAAGGGTACACGGTTAGAAAGAACCCCGCGCTGGGTTCCAGCCCTTATGCCGTGTGAAGCAGCAGAGCACATTGCCTGTACTGTGGGAGTCCTGAGAAACCTCGTAAGCCAGAGACCAGCACTGGCCGCCTACTCGAACACCAAAGCCCGCTTCGTGCGGGCTTTGACGTTTCTGCGGGTTAGATGCTGGCCAGGGCTTGCGCCAGATCCGCACGCAGATCCTCGATATCCTCCACGCCCACCGACAGGCGCACCAGGCTGTCACCGATGCCGAGTTTGGCGCGGGTTTCGGCCGGGATGGTGGCGTGGGTCATGATCGCCGGGTGCTCGATCAGGCTTTCCACGCCGCCGAGGCTTTCGGCCAGGGCGAAGATCTGCACGTTTTCCAGGAAGCGCCGGGCGCCTGCCAGATCACTGTTCAGATCCAGAGAAATCATCCCGCCGAAACCACGCATCTGACGCTTGGCCAGTTCATGCTGCGGATGGGATTCCAGGCCCGGGTAGTAGACGCGTTTGACCTGCGGCTGCTGCTCCAGCCAGCGCGCCAACTCCAGCGCGTTGCTGCAATGACGCTCCATACGTAGCGCCAGGGTCTTCACACCGCGCAGGGTAAGGAACGCGTCGAACGGGCCGGAGATGGCGCCGACGGCGTTCTGCAGGAAGCCCAGACGCTCGGCCAGCGCTGGATTGTCACCGACGACCGCGATCCCGCCGATCACGTCGGAGTGACCGTTCAGGTACTTGGTGGTCGAGTGCAGCACGATGTCGAAACCCAGCTCCAGCGGACGCTGGATCCACGGGCTGGCGAAGGTGTTGTCGGCCACGCAGATGATCCCGCGGGCCTTGCAGATGCGCGCGATGGCGGCGAGGTCGGAGAGGCTCAGCAGCGGGTTGGTCGGGGTTTCGACCATGACCATGCGCGTGTCGTCCTGCAGCGAAGCCTCGAACGCCGACAGGTCGGCCAGATCGACGTAGCTGAAACGATGCCCGGCGCTGCGCTGGCGCACCTTGTCGAACAGACGAAAAGTCCCGCCGTACAGATCATTGCCGGAGACGATGTGCGAGCCGGCATCGATCAGTTCGAGTACGGTGGAAATCGTCGCCAGCCCGGAAGCGAAGGCAAACGCCTGGGTGCCGCCTTCCAGATCCGCCACGCAGCGCTCCAGGGCAAAACGCGTCGGGTTGTGCGAACGGCCATAGTCGAAGCCCTTGTGCACGCCGGGGCTGTCTTGCAGGTACGTGGAGTTGGCGTAGATCGGCGGCATCAGCGCGCCGGTGGTCGGATCCGGCGTCTGTCCGGCGTGGATCACGCGGGTGGCGAAACCCTGCGGGCGGGCGTTCTTGTCGTGCTGACTCATGCAAGGGATCTCCGTAGTTGGTTGAGCATGTCGACGCGGGTGATCAGGCCGTGGAAGCCCGAAGCGTCGGCAATGATCGCCACCAGGCCGCTGCTGAGCACGGCTTCCAGTTCAGCCAGGGTCGCGGCGGGGGCGAGGGTTTGCAGTTTGTCCGTCATCGCGCTGGCGACGGGTTTGCTGAAGAGCGTGGCATCCTCGTGTACGCGCACCAGAATGTCCGATTCGTCGATCACGCCGACCAGTTGTTTGCCTTCCACCAGTACCGGCAGTTGCGAAACATCCGCCAGGCGCATGCGCTGGAACGCGGTCATCAGGGTGTCGTCGGGGCCGACGCTGACCACTTTGCCGTCTTCGAAGCGACGGGCAATCAGGTCGCGCAGATCGCCGTAGCGTTTGCGCTGCAACAGGCCCTGATCGGTCATCCACTGGTCGTTGTAGACCTTCGACAGATAGCGGGTGCCGGTGTCGCAGACGAAGCTGACCACACGTTTCGGCACGGTTTGCTCACGGCAGTAACGCAGCGCGGCGGCGAGCAGGGTGCCGGTGGACGAACCACCGAGAATGCCTTCCGAGCGCAGCAACTGACGGGCGTGATCGAAGCTTTCTTCGTCGCTGATCGAGTAGGCGCTGCGCACGCTCGACAGGTCGGTGATCGACGGAATGAAGTCTTCGCCGATGCCTTCCACCGCCCACGAACCGGCAGTGCCGAGGTGCTTGCTGCGGCTGTATTCAGCCATGACCGAACCGACCGGGTCGGCCAGGACCATCTCGAGGTCCGGTTGTACGCGTTTGAAGAAACGGGTCAGGCCGGTCAGCGTACCGGCGGAACCGACGCCGACCACGATGGCATCCAGATCATGCTCGGTCTGCGCCCAGATTTCCGGCGCGGTGCTGCATTCGTGGGCCAGCGGGTTGGCCGGGTTGTTGAACTGGTCGGCGAAGAACGCGCCGGGAATGTCTTTCGCCAGACGGGCCGCGACGTCCTGATAGTACTCGGGGTGACCCTTGCCGACATCGGAGCGAGTGATGTGAACTTCGGCGCCCATGGCCTTGAGGTGCAGGACTTTTTCGGTGGACATTTTGTCCGGCACCACCAGCACGACGCGATAACCCTTGGCGCGGCCCACCAGCGCCAGGCCCAGGCCGGTATTGCCGGCGGTGGCTTCAACGATGGTGCCGCCGGGTTGCAGGCGACCGTCGCGCTCGGCGGCGTCGATCATCGCCAGGCCGATGCGATCCTTGATCGAGCCGCCGGGGTTCTGGGATTCGAGCTTGAGAAACAGGGTGCACAGGCCGGTATCGAAGCGGGTGACTTGTACCAGCGGAGTATTGCCGATCAGCCCAAGTACGGCAGGGCGTGATTCCTTTGACATTTCTTCACCTCTTTGTGGTGTTGATCGCGTTCCATTCGCGGGGGAAAAGCTCGCGTGCAACATAGGCGCAGACATCAACTGTCGCAACCATTAGTCAGCGTGCAATTCAGCCATTTCGATCTAACCATAGAACGAAATCAGAGAAGGCAAGGGAGCGATTTACCGAGGTTTATACGAAGGCGTCATTGAGTATTCAAAGGGCGTCTTCAGCGGCAGGAACGGCTTGATCTGACGGTGAATATCCGGCAGCGAAAACCGATCAGTGGTTGCTCATCAGGCCGTGCAGGACACCCAGCCGCAAACCGGGTTCCGATGGCTCCATTTGCGCGATGCCGAACACTTTGAAGGCTGCGAGCATGACCACCAGACCGCCAGGCAGGATGCTCTGGCGATGGGATTGCAGGCCGGCGAGTTTCAGTTGCCGCACATTGCTGACTTCCAGCAGGCGAAGCGACAGCCGCAGCAGACCGCCGTAGGTGATGCCGCCCTGACCGAAGTCGTTCAGGCGATTGGCCTTGAGCACTTTGGCCAGCATCCGTGCCGTGCCCGAGGAGCCGATGGTCTGCTGCCAGCCCTGGGCGCGATAGCGGCGGGCGACCTTTTCAAATTGCAGGATGGCCACCCGCTCGGCCTCTTGAAGGGCGCCGGGGGAAATCTCGCCATTGCGAAAGTAGCGTGCGCTCAGGGTGCCGCTGCCGATGGCGATGCTTTCGGTCAGCAACGGTTGCGAACCCTGGCCTAGGATCAGTTCGGTGGAGCCGCCGCCAATGTCGACCACCAGACGCAGGTCATCGGCGACCGGCAAGGTGTGGGCCACACCGGCGTAGACCAGACGCGCTTCTTCGTGCCCGGAAATCACATCGATGCGGAAGCCCAGATGCCGCTCCGCACTGCCAAGAAACAACTGGGCATTGTCGGCCTCGCGCACGGCGCTGGTGGCCACTGCCCGCACACGACACGGCTCGAAACCGCGCAGCTTTTTGCCGAACCGCGCCAGGGCCTGCCAGCCGCGATCCAGCGCCATTTCGTCGAGTGCCCGGCCATCGAATCCTTCCGCCAGCCGCACCGGTTCACGCAAGGTTTTCACTTCCTGAATCATGAAGCCCTTTCTGCTGCGGACCGACTGACCGATCATCATGCGAAACGCATTCGAACCGAGATCGATGGCAGCAAACAGCGAGGCGTCTTCTTTCATGGGAATCCTTGCAAAATCCACCGCCCCAGGCCCGGGCGGTTTGCGAGGATTCTGCAATGGCTTCGATGACAACCTGATGACGCGGGGGGGGCGGTTCAATGAATTTAGTGCTGTCATGACACGGTCATTATCGGGTGCCCATACTTGCCCTCAATACATCGCGTGCTTTTCATGATTTTGGCTGCCAACTTTGGCAGCTTTTTTTTGCCTGCGATTTGAGTGGTCAGCGAAATTTGCAATTCGAAGGAATGCCCGATTAATATACGTTCCATATATATTCCATATCGGATCTTGCCATGGGCATCGTAAAGATTTCAGAGGACATGCACGAGAATCTGCGCATTTCCAGTAACGCACTGAGCCGTTCGATCAACGCGCAGGCCGAGCACTGGATGCGCATCGGCATGCTCGCCGAGCTGTATCCCGACCTCGATCACCACGCCATTTGCCGGTTGCTGATTCGCGCGGAGCAAGCGGGTGGTCTGGATCTGCAACAAATCTGTGCCCTGGCCGATGCCGCGCAGAACATCCCGGTTCAAGAGGCAGCCAAGGCATGAGAAACCCGATCAAGATCAACACCCGGGCCGAGATCGCCCAATCCCGCGTGGCTGCGCAATTAGCCGCCGAGGTGCTGGCGATGCTGGTGCCGCACGTCAAGGCCGGGGTCACCACCGATCAGCTCGACCGTTTGTGCAACGATTACATCGTCAATGTGCAGAAGGCGATTCCCGCCAACGTCGGTTATCACGGCTTCCCGAAAACCGTCTGCGCGTCGGTCAACGACGTTGTCTGTCACGGCATCCCGTCGGGCACGCCGTTGAAGGATGGCGACATCCTCAACCTCGACATCGCCGTGATCAAGGACGGCTGGTTCGGTGACACCAGCCGCATGTACGTGGTCGGCCAGGCGTCACCCGAGGCGCAGCATCTGATCAAGACCACCTACGAGGCCATGTGCGCCGGTATTCGCGTGGTGCGTCCGGGCGCCACCCTGGGTGACATCGGTCATGCGATCCAGAGCCTGGCGGAAAGGGAAGGTTTCAGCGTGGTGCGCGAGTACTGCGGGCACGGGATCGGCAAGGTCTATCACGATGAGCCGCAAGTGCTGCATTACGGTTATCCGAATCAGGGCCTGAAGCTGAAAGCGGGGATGATCTTCACCATCGAGCCGATGCTCAATGCCGGCAAGCGCCATGTGAAGAACATGCCGGATGGCTGGACCGTGCTGACCAAGGATGGCTCGCTGTCGGCGCAGTGGGAACACATGGTGGCGGTGACGGAGGACGGGTTTGAGGTGTTGACGGTTTGGCCTGATGAGATTGAGGGTTTTGCGCCGATCAGTTGATACCGAGTCGCCTGTTTCCCCTCACCCTAACCCTCTCCCAGAGGGAGAGGGGACTGACCGAGTTGTCTTGCGCTCTACATCGACCTGGAAAACCGAGTTGATTATGGATTCGGCACAGGAATTTCAGGTCGGCGGCGATTATGGATTCACTTTAAAGCTTTCAGGTCGGCGTACTTCTCCAATATTCCCCAATCGGCCCCCTCTCCCTCTGGGAGAGGGCTGGGGTGAGGGGCCAGGATTCAACAGGTGCGCGCTCTTAATGAGCACCCGCCGCTTTGTTCAGATCACTCTCGGCCCACTCGGTGTAGACGCAAGCATCGGCAGTCGCCCAACGTACCTGCACTGGATCGCCAGTCTTCAATGGCATCCCCGCCGCCGACAATGCCTTAACCGTCATCGAAGTCCCGCCCGAAGTCACTACACTGCAAGTCTGGCTCTCACCCAGAAACAGCACCTCGACCACCTTCGCCGAAACCTCGTTCCAGCCCGCCGCCAACGGCTCGCTCGCCACTTGCTGCACACTCAACGCCAGAGCCTTCTCCGGACGCACCATCAGCAAAACATCCTGCCCGGTCTGCAATCCGGCAGTCAGGCGAATCGACAGCGACTGCCCTTCAAAACTCGCCGCGCCGTGACCCTGTGCCTTGAGCTTGAGGAAGTTCGAGTTACCGAGGAACGACGCCACAAACGCATTCGGCGGATTCTGGTACAGGTCAAAACCGCTGCCGAGTCCGACAATCTTGCCGTGACTGAAAATCGCGATGCGCTGGGACAGGCGCATGGCTTCTTCCTGATCGTGAGTCACGTAGACGATGGTGATGCCGAGACGGCGGTGCAGTTGGCGCAACTCGTCCTGCAAGTCTTCGCGCAGTTTCTTGTCGAGTGCGCCGAGGGGTTCGTCCATCAGCAGGATGCGTGGCTCGTAGACCAGCGCGCGGGCGATGGCAACCCGTTGCTGCTGGCCGCCGGACAGTTGCGAAGGACGGCGATGGGCGAATTGCTCCAGTTGCACCAGTTTCAGCATCGCATCGACGCGTTTGTCACGCTCGGCCGCCGCGAGTTTGCGGATCGCCAGCGGGAACGCGATGTTGTCGCGCACCGACAGATGCGGGAACAGCGAGTAACGCTGGAACACCATGCCGATATCGCGCTTGTGCGGCGGCACGTTGACCAGCGACTGGCCGTTGACCAGGATCTCGCCACTGCTCGGGGTTTCGAAGCCGGCGAGCATCGACAGCGTGGTGCTTTTGCCAGAGCCGCTGGAGCCGAGGAAGGTCAGGAATTCGCCGTCCTTGATGTCCAGCGAGATGTTGTCCACGGCGGCGAAATCGCCGTAGTGCTTGTTCAGGTTGCGCAGGCTGACCAGGGGTTTGTCGTTCTGCTGGGATGCGTCTTTGATCACGGCACTCATGTCGTACTCCTGGCGCTCAGGCGCTGATTTCGTTGCGCCGGCGCAGAGCGGCGGCGATCACCATGACCAACACCGACAGGCCGATCAGCAGCGTCGAAGCGACGGCGATCACGGGCGTCAGGTCCTGGCGCAGGGTGGTCCACATTTTCACGGGAAGGGTTTGCAGGGTCGGGCTGGCCATCATCACGCTGAGCACCACTTCGTCCCACGAAACCAGGAAGGCGAAGAGGGCGCCGGCCACCATCCCCGGACGAATCGCCGGAAAGGTCACCTTGAACACCGCTTGCAGGCGTGACGCCCCGCAGATCACCGCCGCGTCTTCAATCGACTGATCGAACAGCTTGAGCGAGTTGATGATCGAGATGATGGTGAACGGCAGCGCGACGATCACATGGCTGACGACGAAGGCGAACATCGTCCCGGTGTAGCCGAGCTTGAGAAACAGCGCGTACACCGCCACGGCGATGATCACCAGCGGCACGATCATCGGCAGGGTGAACAGGCCGTAGAGCATTTCCCGGCCGGGAAAGCGCCCGCGCACCAGCGCAAAGGCAGTCGGCAAACCGAGGGCCACGGCGCAGATCGTAGTCAGTACCGCAACCTTGAGGCTGGCCGCTGCGGCGTTCATCCAGTCGGCGTTGGAGAAGAACTGGCCATACCATTTCAGAGTCCAGCCCGGAGGCGGGAACACCAGCCATTGGGACGAGCCGAACGACAGCAGCACGATGAACACGATCGGCAGCAGCAGAAACAGCGCGATCAGCCCGGTGGTGGCGTACAGGCCGAAGCGCATCCGGCGGCTCATGGCGTTGGGAGTCAGGAGCATGTCGGCTTACCTCGCGTTACTGGCGCCAACCGGGGATTCCGGCTGAAGCTTCAGGTAGAAGTAGAACAGCACCAGGGTGATGACGATCAGCAACGCGGCGCCGGCGCTGGCCAGGCCCCAGTTGAGGAACGATTGCACCTGCTGAATGATGAACTCCGGCAGCATCATGTTCTGCGCCCCGCCCAGCAGCGCCGGGGTGACGTAGTAACCGAGCGACATCACGAACACCATCAACCCGCCGGATGCCAGACCCGGCCGGCACAGCGGCAGGAACACCCGGAAGAAGTTGGTCCATGGACTGGCGCCGCAGATCGAACCGGCCTGCAGGATCATCGGGTCGATGGCCTGCATGGTCGCCTGCAACGGCAGCACGATAAACGGGATCATGATGTAGCTCATGCCGATCACCACGCCGGTCAGGTTGTGCACCATTTCCAGCGGCTGATCGATGATGCCCATGGCCATCAAGGCTTTATTGATGACGCCCGAAGCCTGCAACAAAACCAGCCACGAATAGGTGCGGGCGAGGAGGCTGGTCCACATCGACAGCAACACGATGTTGAGAATCCAGCGACCCCAGCCGCGCGGCACCAAGGTGATTGCCCAGGCCAGCGGGAAGCCCAGCAACAGGCTGAACACCGTCACCAGTCCCGCCACCGAAAAGGTGTTGAAAAGCACCCGTGCGTACGCCGAGTTGGCGAACAGTTGTTCGTAGTTGCCAAGGCCCGGCACCGGTTCCAGTACGCCGCGCAACAGCAGGCCAATCAACGGCGCGAGAAAGAACAGGCCGAGGAACAACAGCGCCGGCGCGAGGTTGCCGGCGCCGCGCCAGCGTTGCTTGAGGGACGGGGCTGGCGCCATGGCACTGGCCTTTTTTCCGGCGGCCGACCCGGCAGCGCTGGCGGCGCTCCCGGTGGCAGTGGAGGGACGGGACGTGGTGGACACCATTTTCATTTGACCAGCCATTCGTTCCACCGTGTCGCGATGGCCTGGCCGTTCTTGGCCCAGTACGCGAAATCAAGAGTGATCTGATCCTTAGCGTAGGCAGTCGGCAGGTTCGGGGCCAGCGTCGAGTCCAGACGCTGCACGCTGTCGACGTTGACCGGGGCGTAGGCAGTCAGGTTGGAGAAGTCCGCCTGACCCTTCGCGCTGCTGGCGCTGGCCAGGAACTTCATCGCCGCGTCCTTGTTTTTCGAACCCTTTGGCACGACCAGGATGTCCGCCATGACCAGGTTCTGTTTCCAGCTCACGCCCACCGGCGCGCCGTCTTCTTGCAGGGCGTGGATACGGCCGTTCCAGAACTGGCCCATGCTCGCTTCACCGGAGGCCAGCAGTTGCTGCGACTGCGCGCCGCCGCCCCACCAGACGATGTCTTTCTTGATGGTGTCGAGTTTCTTGAAGGCGCGATCCAGGTCCAGCGGGTAGAGCTTGTCGGCCGGCACGCCGTCGGCGAGCAAGGCCAGTTCGAGCACGCCGGGGCTCGGCCATTTGTACAGGGCGCGTTTGCCGGGGAAGGTCTTGGTGTCGAACAGCGCGCTCCAGTCCTGCGGTTTGCTGGCGCCGAGTTTGCCCTCGTTATAGCCGAGGACGAAGGAGAAGAAGAACGAACCGACGCCGTAGTCGCTGACGAAACGCGGGTCGATCTTGTCGCGCTGGATCTGTTTGAAATCGAGGGGTTCGAGCAGGCCTTCGGAGGCGGCGCGCAGGGCGAAGTCGGCTTCGACGTCGACCACGTCCCATTGCACGTTGCCGCTTTCGACCATGGCTTTGAGTTTACCGTAGTCGGTCGGGCCGTCCTGCACGACGGTGATGCCGCTGGCCTTGCTGAACGGATCGGCCCAGGCCTGTTTCTGCGCATCCTGGGTGCTACCGCCCCAGCTGACAAAGTTCACACTCTCGGCGGCCATCGCGGCCTGGCCGGTCACGCTCAGCAGTCCCGCAAGAAAGATCGCGGTTGCAGCTTTGTTCAACACCATTTTTACGCCCTCATTGTTGTGTTTTTGAGCGGGCTTGCGTTGTTGCCCGCCTGTCGGGAGCAGTAGCTGGACGGTTTTTCAGGTCGTCCGGTCTATGGAATATCATATTATGGTATTCCAAACATTGTGCAAGCACTTTGCCTTACCGGCTATCTGGCAAACGGGGTTATTCAGTGAACGGAATGCTCTCGACCACCTCAAGATCGTAGCCGGTCAAACCGGCATATTTCAGCGGCGGCCCCAGGTGGCGCAGCTTGCCGACGCCCAGGTTCTGCAGAATCTGCGCCCCGGTGCCGACCTCCGAATAGATCCGCGATTGCGATCGGCTGAACTGCCGTGGCGGTTGAGTCAACTGCGGTACCCGCTCCAGCAACGCCTGCGACGACTCATGATTGGCCAGCACCACGACCACGCCATGGCCCTCGGCCGCGACCCGTTGCAGCGCTGCCCACAGCGTCCAGTTCGTCGGCCCGCTGTACTCGGCGCCGACCAGATCCCGCAGCGGATCGATCACATGCACACGCACCAACGTCGGCTCTTCACGGCGCAATTCACCCATGACCATCGCCATGTGCACGCCGCCCTCGATGCGGTCTTCGAAGGTGATCAAGCGGAAGGTGCCATGCACCGTCGGCAATTCCCGCTCGCCGATGCGCTCGATGGTGTGTTCGGTGCTCAGGCGATAGTGAATCAGGTCGGCGATGGTGCCGATCTTGATCCCGTGCTTGCGGGCGAAGACTTCCAGATCCGGGCGGCGGGCCATGGTGCCGTCGTCGTTCATCACCTCGACGATCACCGAGGCGGGCGTGAACCCCGCCAGGCGCGCCAAATCGCAACCGGCCTCGGTGTGGCCGGCGCGGGTCAGTACGCCACCTTCTTTGGCGCGCAGCGGAAAGATATGGCCGGGCTGCACCAGGTCTTCAGCACGAGCGTTTGGCGCCACGGCGGCAGCCACCGTGCAGGCGCGGTCAGCAGCTGAAATGCCGGTGGTCACACCGACCGCCGCTTCGATGGAAACCGTGAACGCCGTGCTGAACACGCTGCCATTGCTCGGCACCATTTGCTCAAGTCCCAGGCGCTGGCAATGATCGTCGGTCAACGTCAGGCAAATCAGCCCCCGAGCCTCACGGGCCATGAAACTGATCGCCTCGGGCGTGCAACGGTCGGCGGCCAGCAGCAGGTCGCCTTCGTTTTCCCGGTCTTCGTCATCGACCAGCAACACCATTTTGCCGAGGCGATAATCTTCGATGATTTCTTCGATGCTGTTGAAGGCCATGCTGGACTCTCGATATGGATGAAATTCGTGGTATACCATAATACAAATTCAACCGAGAGGTCACTATGAAGGCGTACTGGATTGCTCACGTGGACATCACCGATCCCGATCACTACAGCCAATACACCCAGCGCGCGCCGAAGGCATTCGCCGAGTTCGGCGCGAAGTTTTTAGCCAGAGGCGGGCGCAGCGAAGCGATGGAAGGCCGGACGACGCCACAGCGCAGCGTGGTAATCGAGTTCGACAGCTACGAGCAGGCGGTGGCGTGCTATCGCTCGGCGGCGTATCAGGAAGCGAAGAGCTACCGCGAGGAGTGGGCGAGGGCGGAGATCGTCATCGTTGAAGGCGTGCCGCCAGTTTAAGCGACACCGCCACATTCCTGTGGGAGCGAGCCTGCTCGCGAAGGCGCCGTATCAGTCGATGCAATGTTGAATGAACGACCGCTTTCGCGAGCAGGCTCGCTCCCACAAGTAAGCATGGGGTCTTCAACGCATGAAATGAATCTTGCCGCTGTCGTCATTGCCCATGTACATGCCATACACCCCGGCCTGGCGTTCCTCGATGTAGCGTTCGAGGATCTGCCGGATCGCCGGGTAGTAGATCTGCTCCCAAGGGATGTCTTCGGGGGCGAAGAATTTGCAGTCCTGCGTTTCCGGGCCGTACTGGCCGGTGATTTCCAGTGCGAGGGCGCGGAAGATGATGTAGACCTCGCTGATCTTCGGCACGCTGAAGATCGAGTACGGCGAGACGATTTCCGCGCGTACGCCGCTTTCTTCCCAGACTTCGCGCAGGGCTGCCTGTTCGGTGGTTTCGCCGCTTTCCATGAAACCGGCGGGCAGGGTCCAGGTGCCCGGGCGCGGGGGAATCGCCCGTTGGCACAAGAGGTATTTGCCGTCCTGCTCGATGATGCAGCCGGCGATGATCTTCGGGTTCACATAGTGGATGTAGCCGCAGCCGCGGCACATCAGGCGCTCGTGCGTATCGCCCGGCGGCACCCGCTGACCGAGGTCGGCGCCACCGCATTTCGGGCAAAAGCTCGGGCTGAACATGTCAGTGACCTATGCGTGGTTCTTTCAGTGCGATGGGCAGGGTGATCGCCGGTGTGGCGCCGGTCTCTTCCTGTTTGCGCTTCAGATAATCGAGGGCCACGGCAGCTGCAGCGCGCACGTGGTCGACGCAGGCCTGATGCGCCGCCAGCGCGTCGCCGCTCTTGATCGCCTCGACCATTTTTTCCATTTCCTGGTTACTCGCGCCGCGACGGTTTTCCTGGGACACCGAGGTCGCCCGCAGGTAGCTGATGCGTGCCTGCAATTGACGCAACTGGGTGGCCGCGACATGGTTGCCCGAGCCTTCGAGCAGTACGTCATAGAAACCCTGCACCGAGTCGATCACCTGCTGCAGTTCGCCGTCCTTGAGTGCCTTGCGGTTCTCGTCGAGGGCTTTTTCCAGGGCCTTGATGTCCTTGGCCTTGGCGCGCAGGGTGAAGAGCTGGACGATCAGGCCTTCGAGCACGCAGCGCAGTTCATAGATGTCGACCGCATCGGCGAGGGTGATGATCGCCACGCGCGGGCCCTTGGCGTCGGCGAACTCCACCAGGCCTTCGGATTCCAGGTGACGCAAGGCTTCACGCACCGACGTACGGCTCACGCCCAGGCGATCGCACAGATCGCGCTCCACCAGGCGATCGCCCGGCAGCAGCTGGAAGTTCATGATGGCGCTTCGCAGTTTATCCAGCACGATTTCGCGCAGGGTGACGGGGTTGCGATTGACCTTGAAGCTGTCGTCGAGTGGCAGGCGTTTCATGGGGTCCGCTCTTTAAGTTGGCTGTCCATGCCAGACGGGCATTCAAACAGCCGAGGGGTTAACTGGAGGCCTCGGCGTCGGCTTCGGCGAAGGCTTCACGGGCGAGCCGGAAACTGTCCACGGCTGCCGGGACGCCGCAATAAATACCGACCTGAAGCAGAATTTCGCGTATTTGCTCACGACTCAGGCCGTTACGCAAGGCGCCGCGCACATGCAGCTTGAGTTCGTGCGGGCGGTTCAGCGCGGAGATCATCGCCAGGTTGATCATGCTGCGCTCCTTGAGCGACAGACCTTCACGTCCCCAGACATGGCCCCAGCAGTATTCGGTGACCATTTCCTGCAGCGGGCGGGTGAAGTCGTCGGCGTTCTCGATCGAGCGCTGCACATAGGCTTCGCCGAGCACCTGGGTGCGGATCTTCAGGCCTTGCTCATACTTTTCGTTACTCATAAATCCTCCAGTCACCACAATTCCCTTGTGGGAGCGGGCTTGCTCGCGAACTCGGTAGCTCACTCAGCATAGAGGTCGACTGACACGACGCCTTCGCGAGCAAGCCCGCTCCCACAGTGGAATTTGTATGAATCTCTCAGCCCAGTGTCGGCAACGCGCCGAGCTTGCCCTTGTGATAAATCATCGGCGTCACCGGTTGCGCCGGCAGGATCAGGTTCTTCACCGCACCAACGATGATCGCGTGATCGCCACCGTCGTATTCGCGCCACAACTCGCACTCGATGATCGCCGTGGCCTTGGCGAGGATCGGGTTACCCAGTTCGCTCAGGTGCCAGTCGATACCGTTGGCCTTGTCCTTGCCTTTGCCGGCGAAGGCGTAGGCCTCTGCGGTCTGGTCGGCGGACAGCAAATGAATCGCGAAGCGCTTGCTGTCGCGCAGCACCGGGTAGGTGTCGGAGGCGTAGTTGGGGCAGAACAGCACCAGGGCCGGATCAATCGACAGCGCACTGAAAGCGCTGGCGGTGATCCCGACGATGCCGCCGTCCGGGTCGAGGGTGGTGACCACCGTGACCCCGGACGGAAACGAGCTCATGACGTCTTTGTAAATGCCGGGTTCGATCATGTCGCAGGACTCCTAGCGCATCACAAACGGATCAGGCATCGGTGCCTGAGAGAGGTTGATCCACACCGTTTTCAGTTCGGTGTAGGCCAGCACCGAATCGATGCCGCTTTCGCGTCCATAGCCACTGTTCTTGAAGCCGCCGATCGGTGCCATCGCCGACACCGCGCGGTAGGTGTTGACCCAGATGATCCCCGAGCGCACGTCACGGGCCAGACGATGGGCGCGGCCCAGGTCGCGGGTCCAGATGCCGGCTGCGAGGCCGAACTGCGAGTCGTTGGCAATCGCCAGCGCTTCGGCTTCGTCCTTGAAGCGGATGACCGAAGCCACCGGACCGAACACTTCTTCCTGCATGATCTTCATCGAATTGCGGTCGCATTCGAATAGCGTCGGTTCGTAGAACCAGCCGTCACCGACGCCACTCGGCCGCTTGCCACCCAGACGCAGGCGCGCACCTTCGGCGATGGCATCGGCCACCAGACCTTCGACCACCGCCAGTTGCTGCGCGGTGGCCATCGGGCCCATTTCGCTGCTGTCGTCCTGCGGGTTGCCGATGCGGATGCGCTGGGCGCGCTCTACCAGCCGGCTGACGAATTCGTCGTAGATCTCGTCCTGCACCAGCAGTCGCGAACCGGATACACAGCTCTGGCCGGACGCCGCATAAATCCCGGCGATGGCGCCGTTGATCGCGCTGTCGAGATCGGCGTCGGCGAAGATGATGTTCGGCGACTTGCCGCCCAGTTCCAGCGACAGCTTGGCGAAGTTCTCGGCGCTGCTGCGCACCACATGCCGGGCCGTGGCCGCGCCGCCGGTGAAGGCGATTTTGCGGATCAGCGGATGGCGGGTGAGGGCAGCGCCAGTGCTCGGGCCGTAACCGGTGACGACGTTGACCACGCCCGGCGGAATTCCGGCTTCGAGGGCCAGGCGCGCCAGTTCGAGAATGGTCGCCGAGGCGTGCTCGGACGGCTTGATCACGATGGTGTTGCCGGCGGCCAGGGCTGGCGCCAGTTTGATCGCGGTCAGATAAAGCGGGCTGTTCCACGGAATGATCGCGGCGACCACACCCATGGCTTCGTGCACGGTGTAGGCAAACAGATCGGGCTTGTCCAGCGGCAGGGTGCCGCCTTCGAGCTTGTCGGCAAGGCCGGCGGTGTAGTGGAAAAACTCCGGCAGATAACCGACCTGACCCCGGGTTTCGCGGATCAGTTTGCCGTTGTCGCGGCTTTCCAGCTGCGCCAGTTGTTCCTTGTTTTCAGCGATCAGGTCACCGAGACGACGCAGCAGTTTGCCGCGCGCGGTGGCGGTCAGGCCGCGCCACGCCGGGCTGTCGAAGGCGGTTTGCGCGGCTTGCACGGCGCGTTCGACATCGGCCTCATTGGCGTCGGGCAGTTCGGCCCAAGGCTCGGCCAGTGCCGGGTTGAGGCTTTCGAAAGTCTTGCCGGAGAGGGCGTCGACCCATTCTCCGCCGATGCACATCTGGAAGCGTGCGAGTGTCATGCAACGATCCCCTTTATATGGTTTTGTCGGGCGTGTGCGGTTTCGAGAAATTCCAGCAGCGTCTGGTTCACCAGCCGAGGCGACTCTACCGGCATCATATGCCGTTGCTCGGGCAGCACGGCAACCTTCGCGCCGGGAATGCGCGCGGCCAGTTGCTCGGCCATTTCCGGGGTCGATCCGGGATCCAGCTCGCCGGTGGCGATCAGCGTCGGCGCCTGGATGCTGCCCAGATCGTCGGCGCGGTACATGTCCTGGGTGGCGAACAATTCGTAAGTGGTCAGGTAACCCTGCGGGTCATTGCCGGCGAGGGTCTGGCGGATCGCGGCGATCTGCGCCGGGTTAGCCGCCTGATACTCACGGCTGAACCAGCGCGACAGTGCCGCTTCGGCATTCGCATCCGGCCCGTGTTCGGCAGCTTGGGCGGTGCGGGCGATGACGCCGGCACGCTGCTCTTCGCTGCGGTTGAACACGCTGTTGAGCACCACCAGGCTTTTCAGGCGTTCCGGGTAATGCAGGGCAAAGGCCCGCGCCACCAGACCGCCCATGGAAAAACCGATCACCGATGCCAGCGGCAATTGCAGGTGGTCGAGCAGCTCCAGCAACTGATCGGCATAACCGAGCAGGGCGGTGCCGCTGGCCGGACGCGGGCTGGCGCCATGGCCGAGCATGTCGTAGGCGATCACCCGGTATTGCGTGGCCAGGCCAACGATCTGGCCGCCCCACATTTCTTTGTTCAGGCCCACGCCGTGGATTAACACCACGGGGTGGCCCTGGCCGGTCGCCAGATAACTGGTGCCGGCCGGGGTGAGTTCAGCGGTAGGCCGAATCATGGAGCGCTCCTGCAATGCCTTTTTATTGTGATTACTGGGCTTTTTCGGCAGCCAGTTCTTCCAGATCGATGTAGCGGTTGCCGATGCGCGGGTGCAGGCGACCACCGTCGGCGCAACCGAGCACCACGACGATTTCGTCGGCGCGCGGAGCGTCTTCGATCTGCATTTCCAGGGTGATGTAGTGCGAGCGCAGGCCTTCGTCATCCTTGTGCATCATCGGGATCTGGATCGAAGTGCCCGGACCGCCGCGCTTGTTGGTGAAGCTCAGGTAGCTCTTGGCCTTGACCGCTTCGCGGTAGTGATTGCCGAAGCGCAGGGTGTGGATCACCGCCGAGGCGTGCTCGATTTCGCCATCGGCGCCGACCACCGCAGCCTTGCCGTAAGCCTCGATCTTCTCGGCGCCGCCGATGATGCCCACCAGACGCTCGACCATCATCGCGCCGAGGTCGGAGCAATTGGCGCGGATCTGCGGCTTGAGGTCTTCGACAAAGCCGTTGCCGACCCACGGGTTCTTCATCACGACGGCCAGGCCAACCATGGTCACCGGGGTGTCGGACGCCTTGCCGCCTTCAATGAAGGTCTCTTCGACATAGCTGACGATCTTGCGAATTTCGAAACTCATGAGCTGCTCCGTAGGGGATAAAGAGTGTCTGTGCGTCTGATGGTATACCATAATACCGATCGTGCAAGTCCCCCACGCAAGATTCCCTTCCATCAGTCGGACGAATGCCCGCGCATTCAGCCGCCGCCGTAATCCCTTTCGGTTAACAAAAGATAACGTTGCGCCGATTGTCAGACGTTTCGAATGCCCGATAGGATGAGCCAGCTTCCGAAGTGGCTCTGGATTGCGGGTTTCAGGACTATGCTTCTGACCAGCCGTCGCCGGAGCACACTTGCGGCGCCCTTGAAGGCCGAATGGCCTAACAATAATAAATAGGGGAAGGTCTATGAGTCGTTGCCGCCCGCCGGCGTTACGCAACACCGCGTTGCTGGCCACAGCACTCTCTCTGCTGGGCTTTGCCACCTTGTCGGCGCCTGTCCTGGCTGCCGAAGCGCCCGCCGACGTGGTCTACGCCATCGAATCGGCCAAGGCCCCGAAAAGCCTGATGCTCGATGTCGTTCACGCCGGTTCACGGCTGGTGGCGGTCGGGGATCGCGGGCACATTCTCTACTCCGACGACCAGGGCAAGTCCTGGACCCAGGCCAAGGTGCCGAGCCGTCAGTTGCTGACGGCTGTTTATTTCGTCGACGACAAGCACGGCTGGGCCGTCGGCCATGACGCGCAGATTCTCGCCAGCGAAGACGGCGGCCAGACCTGGACCAAACAGTTCGAAGACCTCAAGCGCGAATCGCCGTTGCTCGACCTCTGGTTCAAGGACCTCAACAACGGCCTGGCCGTGGGGGCCTACGGCGCCTTGCTGGAAACCACTGACGGTGGCAAGAACTGGCAAGACGTCAGCGACCGCCTCGACAACCAGGACCAGTTCCACCTCAACGCCATCGCCGCCGTCAAGGACGCCGGGCTGTTCATCGTGGGTGAACAGGGCGCGATGTTCCGCTCCGCCGACTGGGGCCAGACCTGGGAAAAAATCGAAGGCCCGTACCAAGGCTCGCTGTTTGGTGTGATCGGCACCGCCCAGCCTTCCACACTGCTGGCCTACGGGCTGCGCGGCAACCTCTACCGCTCCACCGATTTCGGCAGCACCTGGCAGCAGGTCGAACTCAAGGCTGCGCGCGGTGCGCTGGAATTCGGCCTGTCAGGCGCCACGCGGCTTGACGACGGCTCCATCATCATCGTCGGCAACGGCGGCACAGTGATCAGCAGCAGCGACAACGGCGAAACCTTCAGCGTGTTCAACCGCCCGGATCGCATCTCGCTGTCGTCGGTCACCGCCGCCGGCAACGGCAATCTGATCCTGAGCGGGCAGGGTGGCGTCCACACCACCACGCCAAACGGCACCGAGCTGGGCAAATGAGCCGAATCAATAATAAGAAGGCGGGGCTATGACTTCCTTGAGCACTCATCATCAGGACAAGGCGACGTTCCTCGAGCGCCTGATCTTCAACAACCGCCCGGCAGTGATCGTGATCTGCCTGCTGGTCAGCATTTTCCTGTTCTGGCAGGCGACGCTGATCCGCCCGTCCACCAGCTTCGAAAAAATGATCCCGCTCAAGCATCCGTTCATCGAGAAGATGATGGAGCACCGCAACGATCTGACGAACCTGGGCAACACCGTACGCATTTCGGTGGAAGCCAAGGACGGTGACATCTTCTCCAGGGAATACATGGAGACCCTGCGCCAGATTAACGATGAGGTGTTCTACATCTCCGGCGTCGACCGTTCCGGCCTGAAGTCGCTGTGGAGCCCGAGCGTGCGCTGGACCGAAGTGACCGAGGAAGGTTTCGCTGGCGGTGAAGTGATCCCGCAGAGCTACGACGGCTCCCAGGACAGCCTCGACATGCTGCGCAACAACGTGCTCAAGTCGGGTCAGGTCGGGCGTCTGGTGGCCAACGACTTCAAGTCGAGCATCGTCGACATCCCGCTGCTGGAGTCCTACCCGGACCCGCAGGACCAGGGCAAGTTGCTGGCGCTGGACTACCGCCAGTTCTCCCATGAACTGGAAGACAAGATCCGCAACAAGTTCGAAGCGCAGAACCCCAACGTCAAGATCCACATCGTCGGTTTCGCCAAGAAGGTCGGTGACCTGATCGATGGTCTGGTGATGGTGGTGATGTTCTTCGGCATCGCCTTCGTCATCACCCTGATCCTGCTGCTGTGGTTCACCAACTGCCTGCGCAGTACCGTGGCGGTGTTGAGCACCACGCTGGTGGCGGTGGTCTGGCAACTGGGGTTGATGCACTTCTTCGGGTTCGGCCTCGATCCGTATTCGATGCTGGTGCCGTTCCTGATCTTTGCCATCGGGATTTCCCACGGCGTGCAGAAGATCAACGGTATCGCCCTGCAATCGAGCGAGGCGGACAACGCCCTGACCGCCGCGCGGCGCACCTTCCGGCAACTGTTCCTGCCGGGGATGATCGCGATTCTCGCGGATGCGGTGGGCTTCATCACGCTGCTGATCATCGACATCGGCGTGATCCGTGAGCTGGCCATCGGCGCGTCCATCGGCGTGGCGGTGATCGTGTTCACCAACCTGATCCTGCTGCCGGTGGCGATTTCCTATGTCGGCATCAGCAAGCGCGCCATCGCCAAGAGCAAGAAGGACGCGAACCGCGAGCACCCGTTCTGGCGCCTGCTGTCGAATTTCGCCAGCCCGAAAGTCGCACCGGTGTCCATCGCGCTGGCGCTGATCGCCTTCGGTGGTGGCCTCTGGTACAGCCAGAACCTGAAGATCGGCGACCTTGATCAGGGTGCGCCGGAACTGCGTCCGGACTCGCGCTACAACAAAGACAACAACTTCATCATCAACAACTATTCCACCAGCTCCGACGTACTGGTGGTGATGGTCAAGACCAAGTCCGAAGGCTGCTCGCGCTATGAAGCGATGGCGCCGATCGACGAGCTGATGTGGAAGATGCAGAACACCGAGGGCGTGCAATCGGCGATCTCGCTGGTGACCGTGTCCAAGCAGATGATCAAGGGCATGAACGAGGGCAACCTGAAATGGGAAACCCTGTCGCGCAACCCGGACGTGCTGAACAACTCCATCGCCCGTGCCGACGGTCTGTACAACAACAGTTGCTCGCTGGCGCCGGTGCTGGTGTTCCTCAACGACCACAAGGCGGAAACCCTGGACCGTGCGGTGAAAGCCGTGCAGGAGTTCGCCAAGGACAACAACAAGGACGGTCTGGAATTCATACTCGCGGCGGGTAACGCCGGGATCGAAGCAGCCACCAACGAAGTCATCAAACAGGCCGAACTGACCATCCTGGTGCTGGTGTACATCTGCGTGGCGGTGATGTGCATGATCACCTTCCGCTCGTGGGCAGCGACCCTGTGCATTGTTCTGCCGCTGGTGCTGACCTCGGTACTGGGCAACGCGCTGATGGCGTTCATGGGCATCGGCGTCAAAGTAGCGACGCTGCCGGTGGTGGCGCTGGGTGTGGGGATTGGCGTGGACTACGGCATCTACATCTACAGCCGTCTGGAAAGTTTCCTGCGTGCCGGCCTGCCGTTGCAGGAAGCCTATTACCAGACCCTGAAATCCACCGGTAAAGCGGTGCTGTTCACCGGCCTGTGCCTGGCCATCGGCGTGTGCACCTGGATCTTCTCGGCGATCAAGTTCCAGGCCGACATGGGCCTGATGCTGACCTTCATGCTGTTGTGGAACATGTTCGGTGCGCTGTGGCTGCTGCCGGCACTGGCCAAGTTCCTGATCAAGCCGGAGAAGCTGGCGGGGCAGAAGGGGAATTCTTTGTTTGCTCACTGATCGGCGAGCCTGAAACGACAAAGCCGGAACCTCAGGGTTGCGGCTTTTTTTGTGAGGCAAGATCAAAAGCCCCTCACCCTAGCCCTCTCCCGGAGGGAGAGGGAACCGATTGGGGGATATTGGAAAGATACACCGACTTGAACGATCCGCTTTGAATCCATAATCGACTCGGTCATTCAGGTCGATGTATGACGAAGAACAACTCGGTCAGTTCCCTCTCCCTCCGGGAGAGGGCTAGGGTGAGGGCAGGCGGACGAAAGACCTACGAAAGATCCGCCCCAAGCACAACACTCAACGCACTCCGCGCATCATCCAGCTGCACCAACGTCGCATGCCGAGCCCCCAACGCATCCCGGTTCTCGATGGCGGTCAGAATCGCCTTGTGCCGAGGCAACGCCAGTTCATGCAGATTCGGCCGTTGGTTCGAGTGCTTAAGCGCCTCGGCAATTGCTACCGACAGCATGTTGCACAAGTTCGCCAGCAAATCATTGTGGGTCGCATCGGCAATGCGGCTGTGGAAGTCCAGGTCCGGTTGCAGCAAGGCTTCCGGTGTCGGCGCGGCTTCCATGCGTTGGTAGGCTTCGCCGATGGCTGCGATGTCGGCATCGGTGGCGTGCTGGGCGGCGAGGGCGGCGGCGGCCGGTTCGATGATGCTGCGCACGCTGGTCAGCACGTTGAAGAATTCATTTTGCGGGCTGCTTTGCATCAGCCAGTGCAGTACGTCCGGGTCGAGCATGTGCCATTCACGGCGCGGCTTGACCACGGTGCCGACCCGCGGCTTCGAATACACCAGCCCCTTGGCCACCAGCACCCGCGTGGCTTCGCGCAACACCGGCCGACTGACCGCGTACTCCTCGCAGAGCAAGGCTTCGGCGGGCAGTTTGTCGTCGGGCAGAAAACGGCCGGAGACGATCTGCATGCCCAGTTCCTGGACGATGCGCGAGTGCATGCTTTTGCGGTCGGAAGGTTTGCGGTAATCCATGGGGAGCGGCACGATCCTGAGCGATGGAGATGCCGCGCATCATAGCAGGCACCACACAATCTTGAGGCAGATACACAAAGCAAATGTGGGAGCGAGCTTGCTCGCGATAGCGGAGTGTCAGCCAACCTGGATGTTGAATGATAAATCGTAATCGCGAGCAAGCTCGCTCCCACAGGGAACGGCGGTATTAGTGGGAATGACGGGGCACTTCAGCACCTCGACAGCCGACAAGGAAATCAAAGTCGCAACCCTGATCCGCCTGCAGCACATGGTCGATATACAACTGACGATACCCACCCACCAGCAATTGCTGTGGTGGTTGCAGATCCGCCATGCGCGCCGCCAGTTCGGCGTCCGGAATATCCAGGTGCAGACGCCCGCTGGCGCAGTCCAGCTCGATCCAGTCGCCTTCCTTCACCACCGCCAACGGCCCGCCGGCCGCCGCTTCCGGGGCGACGTGCAACACGACGGTGCCGTACGCCGTGCCGCTCATGCGTGCATCGGAGATGCGCACCATGTCGGTCAAGCCCTGGGCCAGCAGCTTGGCCGGCAAGCCCATGTTGCCGACTTCGGCCATGCCCGGATAACCCTTCGGCCCGCAGTTTTTCATCACCAGAATCGAGTTCGCATCGACGTCCAGTTCCGGGTCGTTGATGCGCGCCTTGTACATATCGAAGTTCTCGAACACCACGGCGCGGCCACGGTGCTGCATCAACTCCGGCGTGGCGGCTGATGGCTTGAGCACCGCACCCAGTGGCGCCAGGTTGCCGCGCAACACGCAGATCCCGCCGTCGGCGCGGATCGGATTGTCGAGGGTTCGGATCACCTGGTCTTCGCCGTAGATCGGTGCGTCTTTGGTGTTCTCGCCAATGGATCTGCCGTTGACGGTCAGCGCGTCCGGATTCGGAATCAGATTGGCCTCGCCGAGGCGGCGCAGTACCGCAGGCAAGCCGCCGGCGTAATAGAACTCTTCCATCAGGAAACGCCCGGACGGCTGCAGGTCGACAATGGTCGGCATGCCGCGACCGATGCGGGTCCAGTCGTCCAGATCCAGCTCGACACCAATGCGCCCGGCGATGGCTTTGAGGTGAATCACCGCGTTGGTCGAACCGCCAATCGCTGCGTTGACCCGGATCGCGTTTTCGAAGGCCTCCTTGGTGAGGATCTTCGACAGCTTCAAGTCTTCACGCACCATCTCGACCGCACGCATGCCGGACATGTGCGCCAGCACGTAACGCCGCGCATCCACCGCCGGAATCGCCGCGTTGTGCGGCAGGGAAGTGCCCAGTGCTTCGGCCATGCAGGCCATGGTCGACGCGGTGCCCATGGTGTTGCAGGTACCGGCCGAGCGGGACATGCCGCCCTCGGCCGCCAAGAAGTCGTCGATGGTGATGGTGCCGGCCTTGACCTGTTCGCTGAGCTGCCAGACCACGGTGCCGGAGCCGATGTCCTTGCCCTTGTGCTTGCCGTTGAGCATCGGCCCGCCGGTGACGACGATGGCCGGCACGTCGCAACTGGCCGCGCCCATCAGCAGGGCCGGGGTGGTCTTGTCGCAACCGGTCAGCAACACCACGCCGTCAATCGGATTGCCGCGAATTGCTTCCTCGACGTCCATGCTCGCCAGATTGCGGGTGAGCATGGCGGTCGGGCGCAGGTTCGATTCACCGTTGGAGAACACCGGGAATTCCACCGGAAAACCACCAGCCTCGATCACCCCGCGTTTGACGTGCTCTGCAATCTGGCGGAAGTGCGCGTTGCACGGGGTCAGTTCCGACCAGGTGTTGCAGATGCCGATGATCGGCTTGCCATGGAACTGATGGTCGGCGATGCCCTGATTCTTCATCCAGCTGCGGTACATGAAGCCGTTCTTGTCGGCCGTGCCGAACCATTGGGCGGAGCGCAGGGTGGGTTGCTTATCAGACATGATCGATTCTCTTATTGTAAGACTATTGTTTGCGAGCTTCGGCTAAACATAAGCGCAAAATCGACGCTTTGGAAGTGTTGTTGGGTAATTAGTATTACTATATAGTCGTTTTCGATTGAGGGATGGCCCTGACGATTTTTCGCGAGAGGCGTCCCCGCAGGTTCCATAAAAACAACAATCGGAGACCGATCCCATGAGCCAGGAACTGCGGCTTGTCCGGCGCATCACGCTGAAACTGATTCCCTTCCTGATCCTGCTGTACCTGATCGCCTATGTGGATCGCTCCGCCGTCGGCTTCGCCAAGCTGCACATGGGCGCCGACATCGGCATCGGCGATGCCGCCTACGGCCTCGGTGCCGGGCTGTTTTTCATTGGCTACTTTCTGCTGGAAATCCCCAGCAACCTGATGCTCGAACGCTTCGGTGCGCGGCGCTGGTTCGCGCGGATCATGATCACCTGGGGCGCCATCACCATCGGCATGGCCTTCGTCCAGGGTCCGCACAGTTTCTACGTAATGCGCTTTCTGCTCGGCGCGGCGGAAGCGGGGTTCTTTCCCGGCGTCCTGTACTACATCACCCAATGGTTCCCGGTGCGCCATCGCGGCAAGATCCTCGGGCTGTTCATCCTGTCCCAACCCATCGCGATGATGATCACCGGCCCCGTGTCCGGCGGCTTGCTGGGCATGGACGGCATTCTCGGTCTGCATGGCTGGCAGTGGCTGTTCATCGTCATCGGCACCCCGGCGATCCTGCTGACCTGGCCGGTATTGCGCTGGCTGCCGGATGGCCCGCAGCAAGTGAAATGGATGGACCAGGCCGAGAAAGACTGGCTGACCGGTGAGCTGAAAAAGGATCTGCAGGAATACGGCCAGACCCGCCACGGCAATCCGCTGCATGCGCTGAAAGACAAACGTGTGCTGCTGCTGGCGCTGTTCTACCTGCCGGTGACCCTGAGCATCTACGGACTTGGCCTGTGGCTGCCGACCCTGATCAAACAGTTCGGCGGCAGCGATCTGGTGACCGGATTCGTGTCATCGGTGCCGTACATCTTCGGCATCGTCGGGTTGCTGATCGTGCCGCGCAGTTCCGACCGCATGAATGATCGCTACGGGCATCTGGCGGTGCTTTACGTGCTGGGCGCCCTTGGCCTGTTTCTCAGCGCCTGGCTGTCCTTGCCGGTGGCGCAACTGGCGGCGTTGTGTCTGGTGGCGTTCGCGCTGTTTTCTTGCACGGCGGTGTTCTGGACCTTGCCGGGGCGGTTCTTTGCCGGCGCCAGTGCGGCGGCAGGGATCGCATTGATCAACTCGGTGGGCAACCTCGGCGGCTACATCGGCCCGTTCGTGATCGGCGCGTTGAAGGAATACACCGGCAACCTCGCTTCGGGCCTGTACTTCCTGTCCGGCGTGATGGTGTTCGGGTTGATTTTGACGGGCGTCGTCTATCGCTTGCTGGAGCGCAAACATGTGCTGCCGGTCGAGCAGTTTGCGGCGAGTGCACGCGGTGCCACCCGAACCTGAATCTGCCGAACCATACACAACCTATGTGGGAGCGGGCTTGCTCGCGAATGCGCTGGTTCAGCCACCCTCACAGTTGAATGACACACCGCTTTCGCGAGCAAGCCCGCTCCCACATAGGGACGGCGCCGAACTCAGGATTTGTATAGAGGAGAGGATTTATGCATCTGGTTCAATTCGAATTGAGTAACGGCGAGCGCCGTGTCGGGGTGGTCGAGGGCGGTCTGGTGCGCGAAGTGCAGGATGCGCGTACGGTTCGTGATCTGGCACTGGCGGCGATTGAAGCCGGCAGCACCCTCGCGCAACAAGTGCAATCCCTCGGCCTCGGTATCAGCCACGATTACGCGCAGTTGCTTAAAAACCTGTGCATCCTGCCGCCGCTGGACCACCCGGACCCCGCGCACCTGCTGGTCAGCGGCACCGGCCTCACGCACCTCGGCAGCGCCTCGGCCCGGGACAAGATGCACCAGCAGGCCGGCGACGAAGCGGCGATGACCGACACCATGCGCATCTTCAAGTGGGGCGTGGAGGGCGGCAAACCGGTGGCGGGGCAGGCCGGGGTGCAACCGGAGTGGTTCTACAAGGGCGACGGCAGCATTGTCGTGCGTCCCGGTCAGCCGTTCCCGTTGCCGCCGTTTGCCGAAGACGCCGGCGAAGAGCCAGAGATGGCCGGCCTCTACGTCATCGGCCACGACGGCAAGCCGTATCGCCTCGGTTTCGCGGTGGGCAACGAGTTCTCCGATCACGTCATGGAGCGCAAGAACTACCTGTACCTGGCTCACTCGAAACTGCGCAGTTGCAGCTACGGCCCGGAGCTGCGCGTCGGTGAATTGCCGCAACATCTGGCCGGCACCAGCCGTATCCTGCGCGACGGTGAAGTGCTGTGGCAGAACGAGTTCCTCAGCGGCGAGGCCAACATGTGCCACAGCCTGGCGAACCTCGAATACCACCACTTCAAGTACAGCCAGTTCCTGCGTCCGGGTGACGTGCACATTCATTTCTTCGGCACCGCGACTCTGTCGTTCGCCGATAGCATCCGCACTCAGCCGGGCGATGTGTTCGAGATCAGTCAGGCCGAATTCGGTGCGCCGCTGATCAACGGCATCGCACCGGTTGAAGCGGTTTTCCAACCGGACAGCATCGGCACCCTTTAAGGAGATCCCATGACTCAGATTCTCGGTCACAACTACATCGGCGGGCGTCGCAGCGCGGCGGGCAGCGTCAAGCTGCAGAGCATCGACGCCACGACGGGCGAGGCGCTCCCTCACGATTTCATTCAGGCGACGCTGGAGGAAGTGGACGCCGCCGCGAAATCTGCCGCTTCTGCCTACCCGGCTTATCGCAGCTTGAGCGCCGAACGACGCGCGCAGTTCCTCGATGCCATCGCCGATGAGCTGGATGCGCTGGGCGATGAATTCGTCGCCGTGGTTTGCCGCGAAACCGCGCTGCCTGCCGGGCGGATTCAGGGTGAGCGTGGCCGCACCAGTGGCCAGATGCGGCTGTTTGCCAAAGTTCTTCGGCGTGGTGATTTCTATGGTGCGCGCATCGACCTGCCGCTGCCGGATCGCCAGCCGTTGCCACGTCCGGATCTGCGCCAGTACCGCATCGGCCTCGGGCCTGTGGCGGTGTTCGGTGCCAGTAACTTTCCGCTGGCATTCTCCACCGCCGGCGGCGACACCGCCTCAGCGCTGGCCGCCGGTTGCCCGGTGGTGTTCAAGGCCCACAGCGGCCACATGACCACGGCCGAATTCGTGGCTGACGCGGTGATTCGTGCAGCAGAGAAAACCGCGATGCCGGCCGGTGTGTTCAACATGATCTATGGCGGTGGCGTCGGCGAGTGGCTGGTCAAGCATCCGGCAATTCAAGCTGTCGGTTTCACCGGGTCGCTGAAGGGCGGACGGGCGTTGGGCGACATGGCCGCCGCGCGTCCACAGCCGATTCCTGTGTTCGCCGAGATGTCGAGCATCAACCCGGTGATTGTGTTGCCCCAGGCCCTGGCCGTGCGTTCGGAAACCGTCGCCCGTGATCTGACCGCTTCGGTGGTGCAGGGCTGTGGTCAGTTCTGTACCAACCCTGGCCTGGTGATCGGCATTCGTTCGCCGCAGTTCACGGCGTTCGTTGAGCAAGTCGCTGCGCTGATCGGCGATCAACCGGCGCAAACCATGCTCAATGCCGGGACCCTTGGCAGCTACGGCAAAGGTCTGGAAAAACTCTTGGCGCATGCCGGCATCGAGCATCTGGCCGGCAACCCGCAGCAGGGCAATCAGGCGCAGCCGCAGTTGTTCAGGGCCGATGCCAGCCTGTTGACCGATGGCGATGAAGTGCTGCAGGAAGAAGTGTTCGGCCCGACCACGGTGGTCGTCGAAGTGGCGGATCAGACGCAATTGAGTGCGGCGCTGCATGGTCTGCATGGGCAACTCACCGCGACGATCATCGGCGAGCCGGCAGACTTCGTGCAGTTCCCGGAACTGACGCCGTTGCTGGAGCAGAAGGTCGGGCGGATCCTGCTCAATGGCTATCCTACCGGTGTCGAGGTGTGTGATTCGATGGTTCACGGCGGGCCGTATCCGGCAACGTCCGATGCTCGCGGCACCTCGGTCGGCACCCTGGCCATTGATCGTTTCCTGCGCCCGGTGTGCTTCCAGAACTACCCCGACAGCCTGCTGCCGGAACCGTTGAAAAACGCCAACCCGCTGCGGATTCAGCGACTGGTGGATGGCAAGCCATCGCGCGAGGCCCTCTAAGCCATACCGAGATCCCTGTGGGAGCGAGCCTGCTCGCGAAGGCGGCTGTCCAGTCACTAGTTGATTGCCTGACACTCCGTATTCGCGAGCAAGCTCGCTCCCACAAGGGCTCAGTGGCTGCTTTGAGCTATCATTGCCACTTTCCCCCTGAAAGACATGATCGACATGACTGCCGTACCAGACACCCTTCTCAACGCCCTCGAACACTGCGGTATGGTCGAAATCGACGGCCTGCACGCCTTCGAATTCGCCCTCGATGAAGACGACAACCTGCATATCGAGTGCATCGATGGCCGAACGGCCAGGCATTGGGAGTTCACACCGGCCCAGGTTGAAGCGGCGACGTTTGACCAGGACCTGCAGAGCTGGTTGATCATCGGTTTTGCCAGCGACACCAAAACCGTCGGCGAACACCGTCTGGTCTGCCTCGGTGATGTACTCAGCAGCGCCGACGACGAGGATGAAACCGAATGAACATGCGTAAACTCTGGCCGTTGCTGATGGCCGGCAGCGTCGGTGCGATGGGCCTGTCCAGTGCCTCGGCCGAAAGCTTCCAGTTGCTGGTCGGCTCCTACACCGCCGGCACCAGCCAGGGCATCTACCGGATGAACTTCGACAGCGCCACCGGCCAGATCGACGCCAAGCCGCTGCAGGTGATCAAGAGCGAAAATCCGTCGTGGCTGACCCTGTCCAAGGATCAGCACCGGGTGTTCGTGGTCAACGAAAACGGTCCGGGCCAGAAAGACCCGGTCGGTCGCGTCAGCAGCTATTCGATCGATCCCAAGACCCACGCCCTGACCCTGATCAATCAGGTGCAGAGCCTGGGCAACGAGCCGACCCATTCGAGCCTCAGCGGCGACGCCAGCCATCTGTTCGTCAGCAACTACTCCGTGGTTGAAGATCCGGGCGGCACCCTCGCGGTGTTGCCGGTGGGCAGCGACGGCAAACTCAAACCAGTGGTGCAGATGAGCGCGCACCCGGCGAGCCGGGTCAACCCCGAGCGTCAGGCCTCGAACCACGTGCACTCGACGATTTCCTCGCCGGACGGCCGTTATGTGTTCTCCAACGACCTGGGCGCAGACAAAGTCTTCATCTATCAATTCGACCCGAAAGCCAACCCGGACTTGCCGTTGACTCCGGCGAAAACCGCTTCGGTGCAATTGCCACCGGGCAGCGGCCCGCGTCATCTGCTGTTCAGCGCTGACGGCAAACATGCCTGGCTGACCATGGAAATGAGCGCCCAGGTTGCCGTGTTCGACTACAAGGACGGCGTGCTGACCCAGACGCAAATGGTTGATCTGGCAGCCGGCCAGCCGACGTCGGACAAAGCCGCTGCGGCGTTGCACGCGTCCGCTGATGGCAAATTTCTTTACGTCAGCAACCGTGGCACCGCCAATCAGTTGCTGGTGTTCGCCATCGACCCGGCCAGCGGCCAGCTCAAGGAACTGCAGCGACGTTCGGTGGAAGGCGATCACCCGCGTGAGTTCAGCCTCGATCCAAGCGGCAAATTCCTGCTGATCGCCAACCAGAAAAGCAACCAGATTGTCGTGGTCGAACGCGACGGCAAGACCGGTCTGCTCGGCAAAACCGTGCAAAAACTGCCGATGGACGCCCCGAGCGACCTCAAGTTTCTCGTGCGTCAATAAGCCGCAGGCCCCGGTCTACGGGGCCTGACGCTTTGTATTAATCCTGCTGATAACAGGTAATGGTGCAAAGCATTTCAAGCGAGCAACCCTCGAGCGTTAAGTTTGCTTCACGGCCCAACCGGGCAAGCAAGCCAACCGAACACGAGGGTTACCGCCATGAACTTCAATCTCTTCTCCGTTATCGCCGCTTCTGCCATCTCCGCCACCGTTGCTCTGCCAGCCAGCGCCAACGTTGAAATCAGCGACAAAAAATCCCACACCCAGAGCTACACCCAGAAATACCTGCAACAGAGCGCCAACTTCTACGCCGCGCTGGATCACAAAGCCCAACACTGAAATTTCCGTCACGCCCTGGAACTGCCCAAGGCTGCGATCCTTTGATCTTGTTTATCAAAAGCAAAATCAAAAGATCGCAGCCTTGGGCAGTTTTTTACGTGCGCGGTATCAAGCGATAGGTATTTTCAAACGGCGAGATAGACCGGCTAAATAATCAACGAAGCTGATGGTTACTATGGCAAACGCTGAGTGGTTACCCCGGCTTTTTTGATTGATTCTGTGGGCGTCGAAACATTGTCCACGGAGCACACATCATGGCCAGTTCAATCATCACTTCCGCTAAACGCGGCGCCTACCTGGCCATCGGTCTGTACCTGGTCATGGTGCTGTTCGTCAGCCTCGCGTCCCAGTCGCAACACAGCTTCGATGCGCCGATCCAGGTCGCGCATCCCGGCGTCCAGTTCGAACTTCGCTCGCAAAGCGCAGCGGTGGATTCAGTCGAACTCGCGGGAGCCGTCGGAGCATGAAAGGCTACAGATTCTGGGTCATCGCCGGTCTGGCGATCATGACCAATGGCGCCTCCCTGCTGGGATTCGGCCAGGGCTCGGTCGGCGGGCTGGCCCGCGCCATAGAGGCCAACCACACCATCGCGCACAACATCGAACGGGCCAATGCGCTGGGGCTGCTGGCCGGCAATCCACCGGTGAAAACCGAAGTGAGTTTTCTCGGACCATTCCAAGTGGATTGCTCGGCCATCGGCATGTGCCAGGTACTGGCGTAAGGCGCTTACTTTTTCATGACGCTGGTAAACAGCTCCGATTCCAGAAACCGCTGCAACCAGGTCTGCAATCGCTGATAGGGCGTCGTCGCAAACCACTCGCGATCGACATGGGCGAACTGGCGGACGAAGGGCAGCAACGCGATATCGGCCAGGCAGGGATGATCGGTCAACAAGTTGTCGCGGCCCTCGAGTAATTCATCGAGTTGCTGCAGGAACCGCGCACCTTCCGCGCGATAAACCTCCATCGGCTGTTCCGGATAACGCTCGGCGTACTTGTAGCGATTCAAGTGCACCTTGAACACTTGATCGTTGGCTTCGATCAACTGGGCAATCCTTGAATCGCCACCCAGCAACCAGTCCTGCGGATCATTCTGCGCCAAGGCCCAGCGCATGATTTCCAGGCTCTCATCGATTACCTGACCACCGGCATCCAGCACCGGCACCGTACCCTTGGGCGAGATCGCCAGCATCTCCGCCGGTTTGGCCTTGAGGCTGACTTCGATGATCTCCACCGGCACGCCCGAATAACGCAGAGCCATCCGTGCCCGCATCGCGTACGGGCAGCGGCGGAACGAATACAGCGTGTTCATTTCACCTCCAGTGTGCTTAAACCATTGCCCTGGCGCTGCACCTGAATCTGCACCGGAATCCGCTCGTGCATTTCCTGCACGTGGGAAATCACCGCGACCTTGCGGCCCTGTGCCTGCAAGCCGTCGAGGGCGTCCATGGCCAGTTGCAGGGATTCCGGATCGAGGCTGCCGAAACCTTCGTCGATGAACAGCGATTCGATCTTCAGCGTGCTCGAGGCCATCGAGGCCAGACCCAATGCAAGAGCCAGCGACACCAGGAAGGTTTCGCCGCCGGACAGCGAATGCACCGAGCGCAGTTCGTCGCCCATTTCCGTGTCCATCACCAGCAGACCGAGCATGCTGCCGCCCCGTTTGAGGCGATAGCGCTTGACCAGTTGGCGCAGTTGCGCGTTGGCGTGATGCACCAGCAAGTCGAGGTTGTAGGCCTGGGCGATCTTGCGGAAGGTGTCGCCGGTGGCCGAACCGATCAAGGCATTGAGGCGCGCCCAGCGCTGATATTCGGCATAGGCATCGGCGATCTGCTGCGCCAGCGCGGAGTTGGCGTTCTGTCGGCGCTGATCTTCGACTTGCTCCGCACGCAGTTCGGCGCAGAGCTGTTCACTGGCGTCGCACTGGTTCTGCAAGTCGGCGAGGGCAGCGGCGAGTTGTTCGGCTTCGAGGTTGCCGTTGTGTTGCGCCTGATGTTCAAGCAACTGCCGATCGCGTTCCTGCAACAGCACTTTGGCGTGTTCCAGGGCTTTTTCGTTGCGCTGCAAACGCTCGCGCAGCTCGCCGACCTGCGCGTCATCGACCCGCAACAGATCTTCGAGACCGCCGTCATCCAGTTCCGGGTGCCGAGCTCGCCAGTCGGCAATCTTGCCCGCCAGATCGCGGTCTTCGGTTTCCAGCGCCTGCAAACGCTCTTGCTGCGCTTTAAGTTCGGCGGCGATTTGCACGAGTTGCGTGCGCACGCCTTGCAGGGCCTGAGTCGTGGTGGATTCGGCGTTGCGCGCCTGTTCTACCGCGAGTTCAAGCTGCTGCTGCCAGTGCTCGGCACAGTTGTGATCGCCCAACAATTGCGCCAGTTTCTCCTGGCTGGCCTGTTGTTGAGCGGTCAGCGCGTTGAGCTGTTGCTCAGCGGTTTGCAACTGCTGGACACGGCTCTGCTGACGATCCTGCTCCTTCTCGAGCGTCTGCTGGCGTTGCTGTTGTTCGGCCAGCTCTTCCTTCTGCTGATCGACTTGCGCCAGACGCTCGGCAATCTGCCGGTCGAGCTGCATGAAGGTCGCGGCCGGTTCGGCGCGCAGGGCTTCAAGGGTCTCGCTCGGTAACAGCGTGGCGAAGGCTGCGAGTTCTTCGTCCAGACGCTGGCGGTCAGCGCTCAACTCGCGCTGCTGATTGTTCAGGTGCTGGGCCGCTTGCTGGTGCGCGGTTTCGGCGTGACGCAATTGCTGGGTCAGGCGCGCCGCGTCCTGTTGCAGTGTGAGCAGGGCGGTCTGACGCTGTTCGTCCTGGGTGATGCTCTGGTTCAGTTGATCGTTCTGGCGCGTCAGCCAGGCACCGCGCTTGTCGCTGTCCTGATTCATCAATTGCGCGGCCAGCGGATGAGACTCAATGCTCGGCGTCAGCGCTTGCTGTTGTACCGCCAGTTGTTCCTGCTGTTGCAGCAGCTCTTTCTGTTGGGCAATCACGCCCCCGACGCTGGTACGCAGCTCGGTGAGTTTTTCCTTCAGTTGATCGACCGCTTGCTGCGCGCTGGCCTGCTCGCTTTCATCGTGACGGCCGAGGCTTTGCAGCAGGGCTTCCGGCTGGTGATACGGGTGTTCGTTGCTGCCGCAGACCGGACACGGCTGGTCATCCTGCAATTGCGCACGCAGTTCTTCGACACTGGCGCTGCGAGCCAGACGCTGGCGTTCGAGCAGTTCGCGGGTGACGTTGAGGGTCTGTTCGGCGACGGTCAGCTCGGACTTGGTTTTCACCCCGTCCTGGGTCAGGCGCTCGCGCTCCTGTTGCGCATCGAGCTGGCGCTGTTGCAACTCGGCACTGCGTTTGTCCAATTCCTGTTGACTGGCCCACAGGCGCGTCAGGTCTTCGACGGCGCGCAGTTGTTTGCGGTTGTCCTGCAACAGGGTGCCAAGGATGCCGATCTGTTCGGCGACGGCATCCGGTTCGGCGCCGGCCTCCTTGAACAGCACTTCAAGCTGCTGCTTTTGCGTGGCCAGTTCTTCGGTGGCGCGCGTGGCGTTCTGTTCGAGACTCGCCAGTTCGCTTTCGCCCTTGTTCAACCGGTTGCCGATCAGCATCAGTTGCTGCAAGCGGTCACGGTAGGCATTCCAGGCTTCACTCAACGGTGCCAGATGAGCGCTTTGCTCCAGATCGGCGGCGATGCGTTGCAGGCGTTCCTCGACCTGCTTTTGCTGGTCGAGCAGGGTCTGGATCGTGCTTTGGCCCTCAGTGCTGGCCTGTTCGGTGGCCTGCTTTGCCTCGGTGCCGGAAGCAACATCCTTGGCCAGACGGGCGAGGGTGCTTTGCTCATCGAAGGCCTGACGCAGCAGCGGAGCACTGTCGCTCTGTTGCTTCTGCGCTTCGGTCAGGGCGATTTGTGCAGCACTCAGCGCTTGTTCAAGTTGAGCCTGGCGTTCAGTCAGCTCGGCTTGTTGCTGAGTGTGCGCGCTGATTTGCGCCGCCAGCGGTGTCAGCTGTGCATCGATTTCAGCCTTGCGGGCGAACTGGTGCCGTTGCGGGGCGAGTTGTTCCAGGCGTGTCAGGCGCAAGCGTTCGCCGGCCAGCGTTTCGCGCTCCTGTTCGGCGTTCTGCAGTTGCTCGGCGGCTGCCTGCTGCGCGTCCTGCAACAGGTGCAGATCCTTGAGCCAGGTGTGCTGCTGCTCAAGCTGTTTGAGCTGTGCCTGTTGCAACTTCAATTGCTGCTGGGCAGCGTTGAAGCGTTCGTCGAGTTCGGCGCGGGCCTCGGGCGGCAGCGGGGTCACGCCGGTGGCCTGATCCTGCAACTGCTTGTGGGCTTCGCGGGCTTCTTTGGTCTTGTCGAACGCGCGTCGGCCAAGGCGGGTGTAGAGCGCCGTGTCGGTGAGTTTTTCCAGCAGCTCGCTGCGGTCGTTGTCATCGGCCTTGAGGAACGCACTGAACTCGCTCTGGGCCAGCAACACGGCGCGGGTGAACTGTTCGAAGTTCAGGCCCAGCGCGGCTTCGAGTTGAACCTTGTACTCGCCTTTCTGGCTGGCGAGCAGTTGATCCTGATCGATGTCGCGCAGGCTCTGACGGCTGGCCTGCAACTTGCCGCCGGCCTTTTCCCGGGCACGGTTGGCTTCCCAGCGCGCGCGATAACGGCGGCCATCGACGCCGACAAAATCCACTTCGGCGAACCCCTCGCCCGTACCGCGACGCAGCAGGGTGCGCGGGTCGCCGGTGGCGATTTCGCCGTCGGCGTCCGGCACCTTGGCGTCACGCCCGGTGTTGTTCAAACGCGGCACGGCGCCGAACAGCGCCAGGCACAAGGCATCGAGCAGGGTGCTTTTGCCGGCGCCGGTGGGGCCGGTGATGGCGAACAGACCGGCGCTGGCCAGCGGTTCAGCGGTGAAGTCGATCTCGAACGGGCCGGCCAGTGAGGCGAGGTTCTTCAGGCGAATGGCGAGAATCTTCATGGCTGCTCGCCCTCCATTTGTACGTCTTGCAGCAGTTCGGCGAAGTCCTTGAGGGTTTGCTCGTCGACCTCGTTGCCGTAATTGTCGAGCCAGGCGCGGCTGAACAATTCCTGTGGCGTGAGCTGGTCCAGTTCGATCAGTGCGCTGCCGTCCTCGGCGCCGTCAGCGCCACGGTTGCCGGCGTATTCGGCGGCGATTCGCACCAGTCGCACAGCCTTGCCTTGCAGGGCACTTTCGACCTGATGGCGCAGATCCGGTTGCGGCTCGTCGAGGGTCACGCGCACTTCCAGCCACGGCTGGCGCTGGGTTTCGGCCAGCAGATCAATGTTCGGCAGGTCGGCCAGTTGCAACAGGATTTCCGCCAGCGGCGCAGGGCCGAGGCGTTGCAGGTTGACGGAACGGGGGATCAGTATCGGCTCGACGCTGACCAGGGTTTCGCCGTCCAGAACGACGTCGAGAATCTGATGCTGATAACTGATTTCCGAGAACGACAACGGAATCGGCGAGCCGCTGTAGCGAATCCGCTCTTCGCCATTGACCTTCTGCGGTTTGTGCAAATGGCCGAGGGCGACATAGCTGATGCTCGGCCCGAACAGGCTGGCGGGCAGGGCTTCGGCGTTGCCGATGATCAGGCTGCGTTCGGAGTCTTCCGACACCGACCCGCCAGCCATGTGCGCGTGGCTGATGGCGATCAGCGCCTGGCCCGGCTGGCGCCTGGCGTTGGCCGCTTCGATCAGCCATTCATGCACCTGGCCAATGCCACGCAAATAGTTGTCGCCCAGATGTGCGCCGGTCACTTCGGCCGGGCGCAGGAACGGCAGCGCCAGACACCACGCGGCGATCTCGCCGGACGCATTCGGCAACGGCAACAAAAGACGCTCTGAATCGAGCTGGCCATCGTCCAGCCACAACACCCGGCCCAACGCATGGGTACGCAAACGCCGCATCAACGGCGCGGGCAGCTCGATCCGCGAGCCGGAATCGTGGTTGCCGGCAATCATCACGATGGTCAGCAACGGCTGCTGCTCGTGGGCACTGACGATGAAATCGTAGAGGCGTTCCTGGGCTTTGACCGGCGGATTCACCGTATCGAAGATGTCGCCGGCGATCAGCAGCACGTCCGGCTGCGCCAGCTTCAATTGACGCAGCAGCCACTCGAGAAAACAGCTGTGTTCGAAATCGCGCTCCTGGCCGTGCAGGTTCTGCCCAAGGTGCCAGTCGGAGGTGTGAAACAGACGCAAGGCTGACTCCGCAATATAAAGAGGTGATGGCCGCGTGGAAGGAGAGGGCGGCGAAAGAGGGGGAGTTTACAGATTATTGGGACAGGCGGGCTTATGCGGATGGGGCGGATTCCTGTTGGCTGAAAGTTCCTGCGCAATTACCTGTCAGTCATTTCTCTTTCGGAAGCGTCGACGGCGTGTTTGTCGGATTTCGCTACTTGATCTGCGAAATATCCTGCGCGTCTGCCGGAGTCGGACGATTTTCCGGATGCCGTTGATCGATAACACTGTTTCGGTGAAACCATTAATTGACGCCAAAATGATGGCTATCTAGTATCGCGCCACTATTTTGATGTCACTTTTCTGGTCGAGTGATCGGGTGTGTTTACCCGGTGCAATACCTGGTCCTGTTGACGCCCGGAATGTACTTCCGGTTCATGCCTGCTCCCGAGATTCTGAAATGGATATTCGCCTCCTGACCTTCATGGCTGGCCAGCCTTCTGCGGCCGTAAAAAATCGCGAAACCTTTTTGGGCATGCCCAAACGTGGTCTGGCGTTCCTGCTGGCCAACGTCATGTTCTGGCAACCGATGTGGGCGCAGGCGGACGGCATTGTGGTAGCCAATCCGGGCACGAGCCTGGGCCAGGCGGGCAACGGCGTGCCGGTCATCAATATCGCCACGCCCAACGGCGCGGGGCTGTCGCACAACCAGTTCCACGATTACAACGTCGGAGCGCAGGGCGTCATCCTCAACAACGTGGCGGCGCAGACCGGGCAGACGCAACTGGGCGGGATCATTGTCGGCAACCCCAACCTGAGCAACCGGGCCGCGGCCCAGGCGATCCTCAACGAAGTCATCAGCGGCAACCCGAGCCAGTTACGTGGCTACACCGAGGTGGCGGGACAGTCGGCGCGAGTGATCGTCGCCAACCCGTACGGCATCACCTGCAACGGGTGCGGTTTCATCAACTCGCCGCGTGTGACCTTGACCACCGGTAAACCGGTGCTTGATGGCTCGGGTCGACTGGACCGTTTTCAGGTCGATCAGGGCAGCATCGCGATCGAAGGCGCGGGGCTGAACGCCAACAACGTCGACCGTTTCGAGATCATCACCCGCAGCGCGAAAATCAACGCCGAGATCCAGGCGAAAAACCTCGACATCATCGCCGGTCGCAACGACGTCAACGCCGACAACCTCAATGCCACGGCCCGCGCCGACGACGGCAGTGCCAAACCGCAACTGGCCATCGATTCTTCGGCGCTCGGCGGGATGTACGCCGGGGCGATCAAGCTGGTCGGGACCGAGGCCGGTGTCGGGGTGAAACTGGCGGGCAACGTCGCGGCCAGCGGCGGTGATATCCAGATCGATGCCAACGGCCAACTGACCCTGGCACAGACCTCCGCCGCGAACAACGTGAACATCACGGCGGCCAGCCTCGACGCTCAAGGACCGGTGTATGCCGGTGTGAACGTCAATGTGCAGACCCAGGGCAACCTGACCAACCGCCAGACCCTCGCCGCGCGGGACAACATCAGCCTGACCGCCGGTGGCCAGTTGACCAACAGCGGCATCATCGAAGCCGGGGTCAATGCGGACAACAGCCGCAACGCGGCAGGCAACGTCGCCATCAGGGCGCACAACATCGACAACACCGGCAAAAGCGTGATTGCCAGTCGCAACCTGACGGTCAACGCAACACAGACCGTGAGCAACCAGGGCGGCACGCTGACTTCGCAGAACACGCGGGTCACGGCCGCCACCCTTGATAACCAGAACAAGGGGCGGGTGCTGAGTACGGGCTCTCTCAGTCTCGATGCGAGTCAGGTACTCAACACCAACGGTCTGATCAATAGTGCCGGGCGTCTCGATGGCAGCGTCGGCCAGTTGAATAACCGCGGCGGCGAAGTGTCGAGCCTGCAAGATGTGACCTTGCGCATGGCAACGCTGGACAACGTGGCGGGTCTGGTGAATGCCGGCAAGGCCTTGAGCATCACCACCACCGGGTCGATCAATAACCAAAACGGCAAACTGACCTCACTCGGCAGTCTGTCGCTCAAGGCGGGTCACATCAATAACAGCGATAAGGGCAGGATCGCCAGCAACGGAGCCTTGTCGGTCAATGCCGCCAGCCTCGATCAGCACGATGGCGGGCAACTCACGAGCGACACGTCGCTGACGGTGGATCTGAACAATGGCGCCTTGAACAATCAGAAGGGGCTGATAAACGCACCGTTATTGGTGCTGAAAAACCTGCAACAGGTCGATAACCGTAGCGGTGAAATCTCCAGTGCCCAGGCGTTCACTCTGGCTGCCGACAGCCTCGACAACAGCAATGGCAAACTGTTGAGCAATCAGGCGTTGACCCTGCAGGTGCAGCACGCACTGACCAATATCAAGGGACTCATCGGCGCGAGCCGCATCGATGCCCGAGTGGGCAGCCTGAACAACAATGGCGGTACTTTTACCAGTCGCGCCGACCTGGATCTGCATGCTGACGGTCAGCTCGACAATCAGGACAAGGGCCTGATCAACGCCACGCAAAATCTCACCATCACCGCCGCCAATGTGAACAATCAGAATGGCGGCTCGCTGCTCGGTAGCGCCATCGCCATTGATTTCAGCGGTTCGATGGGCGACCTCAATAACAGCAATGGCCTGATTACAACCAAGGGCCAGTTGAGCATCAATCATCTGCGGGATCTGAACAACCAGGGCGGTGAACTCTCCAGCGACCTGAGTTACACCCTTGTCGCGCGAAATCTGGACAACAGTGACGGCAAGCTTTTCAGTCGTCAGCGGCTGGATCTGAACGCTGACAGCACACGCAATCTCAATGGCCTGATTTCCGGGTGGCAAAACCTGAGTTTGCTTGGCGGCAGTCTCGATAACCGTAATCACGGCACGTTGTCCAGCCGTGATGGCGACCTGTTGGTCGACCTCACGGGCGACATCCGCAACAGCAATACCGGCGCGCTGGCCAGCAAAGGCATCTTGAAGATCACTGCGGCCAACATCGATAACTCGGACCAAGGTGCGCTCTCAAGCGAGGGTGCGCAGACCCTGACGGTCACCGGCACATTGAACAACGCACAAGGTGGCCAGATCGACAGCGGCGCGGCTCTGGATATCACCGCCAAACGTCTCGACAACACCCGTGCGACCATCAACGCCAAACAGGACATCCGTTTCACCGGTACTGACCTGGACAACACTGAAGGTGTGCTGGCCAGTGAAATGGCCGTCAATCTGGACCTTCTCGGCACGCTGACCAATACCAAGGGCCAATTGGTCGGTGTTGGCCCGCTAGTGATTGCCCGTGCCACACAAATCAATAACCAGGGTGGCAAACTGGTCAGCCAGAAATTGCTCAGTCTGTCGACCGGCGGCCTCGACAACCGCGATGGCGGCACCGTCGCTGCCAACGACACCCTGACGATCGCCGCCAGCGGCGTAGTGCAAAACAGTGGCGGCCTGATCTACAGCGACACCGCTGATTTGCAACTGGCCGCTGCCAGCCTCGATAACGTCAAGGGAACCCTGCAAAGCGAAGGCGCGCTCACCGCCAATGTCGGCGGCGCCATCGATAACCAGAGCGGTCGTTTCGTTGCCAAAACCGGCGTTCTCAACATCACCGCTGCCAGCCTCGACAGCCGTGGCGGTGTGCTCTCCAGCCTCAAAAGTGCGTTCACTGCTCAGGTTACGGGCGTGTTGCGCAATGGCCAGGGCGGCGTGATTCAGGCGCAGTATCTGACACTCAAGGCCTTGGCAGGTCTAGAGAACGAGGGAGGCCGGATCACGGCGCAAAGCGGTGATGCGATCATCGATCTGGGCGGCAGCGGCAATTTCAGTAACCGCAACGGCGCACTGGTTGCCAAGCAATGCGTCAGTGTCACCGGCAAGGATTTTGACAACGCCGGCGACAGCGGCGGGCAGATCGCCGGGCAACAAATCGACCTAAGCCTGCGCGGCGCCCTGAACAACCGCAAAGGCATTATCGAAAGCGCCAGCATTTTGAGCATAGGTGCTGCCAGCATCGACAACCAGACCGGCCAGTTGCGCGCACTTGGCAGCTCCGGAAAGACCACATTCAGCCTTGCAGGCCTGTTCGATAACCGCAACGGCACTGTGGAAAGCGCCAACAATGACCTCAGTCTCGGCGCAGGTGGCTTGTTGAACGTTGGCGGTAATGTGTTGCACGTCGGTACGGGGATTTTCGACATCGCCACCGGACAGCTCGGCAGCGCCGGCGGCAGCTTCGTCACACGCGGTGGACTGACGCTGACTGCGGATGGCTGGACCAACAGCAGCCTGATCCAGGCCGATCGTCTGACGGTCAACATCAACAACCTCAACCAGACGGCGAGCGGGCAGTTGCTGGCCGCCAGCAAACTGATCGGTAACGGTGGCAACTGGAACAACGACGGGCTGATCGCCAGCGACGGCTCGCTCGACATGACTTTGTGGGGCGATTATTCCGGCAACGGTCGTACCAGCAGTCTTGGCGATTTGACGCTCAAGGCCAACCAACTGACCCTCAACGCTGCGACCAGCATTGCCGGCGGCGGCAACACCACCATCAATGTAATTGGTCTGTTGACCAATCAGGGGCGACTGACCTCCAGCGGCGACATGACCCTCACCGCCGCCAACGTCAACAACTACGGCACCCTCGGTTCCGGCAAAGACCTGACCTTGACCACCGGTGCACTCCTCAATGACAGGGGCCTGATTACCAGCGGCGGCGACATGCGCCTGTTGTTGGCCAGTTTCACCAACGCCTACGGCAATGTGTATGGGCTGAACAACGTACACATCGGCCGGGATCGTGACAGCGGCAAGGCTGATTTGCTGGACAACCGTTCCGGCGAGATCTACAGCGCACAGGACCTGACCATCAATGCGCTGACCGTGAATAACGTCAGGGACATTCTTGAATACACCGCGCATGAAAAAAGCTCGGTGGTGATCACGCAACTGGACTGCAACCTGATTCCGATTGCCGGGTGTGATTTTCGCAGTGGCGGTCGACGCAACGGACATTGGGAGATCGCCGAGACCGATAGCCTGAAAGTCGGCAACAGCAGCGCAGCCGCAAGCCTGACGAGCGGCGGCGACATGTCGCTCAACGTCCAGGCCTTGAACAACAGCAGCAGTACCATTGCCGCCACCGGTGATATAGCTGTCCACGCCGGCACCATCACCAACAAGGGCGTGCAAGAACAGGAAATCATCACCAAGCGTACCTACTGGAACTACGTCGACCAGATCTATGCGACAGAGCCGGCAGCAGCTGCTTTCAACAAGAAAAACAGTCCGGCGCCATCTGCGACCGTCGAATCGGACTTGAGCAGCTTCATCAGCATGTTGGGCGGTGGCAAGCTCACGGAAAGCACGACCACTGTCGCGGGTTCCAGCAATTCCTATGACGCCGTGATCCAGGCCGGTGGCAACATCGAACTGAACGCGACCCAGACCATCGACAACAGCGTCGTGCGGCCTTACTACAGTTACGTCGCGGCGGGCAAAACCAACACCGATACGGGCGTCGGCAGTGGCTACTCCACGGTGGTCAAAATCAACCCGCAACTGCCGCCGGATCTGGCCCAGCAGCAGGTCAGCCCGATCGACCTGCCAGGTTTCAGCTTGCCGACGGGCCAGAACGGCCTGTTCCGCCTGAGCTCCGAAGGCAGCAGCAATCCGACCGCCACTGGCCCGCAAAGCTGGACGCTAAGCGGTGGCAAAGTCACCGCCGATCCATCGGCAACCCCGATAACCATCAATCGGGTACAAGGCATGCCGAGCAACACTGGCAAGTCCCAGCCGCACAAATACCTGATCGAAACCAACCCGGTACTCACCGATCTCAAGCAGTTCATGAGCTCGGATTATCTGCTCAAGGGGCTGGGCTACGACGCCGACCAGAGCGCCAAGCGACTGGGCGACGGCCTCTTCGAACAGAAGCTGGTCCAGCAAGCCGTCGTGGCTCGCACGGGGCAGCGTTTCATCGATGGACAGACCTCCGACGAGGCGGTCTACAAGTATCTGATGGACAACGCCATCGCCAGCAAGAACGCGTTGAATCTGAGTGTAGGCGTCACCCTCAGTGCACAGCAGGTCGCGGCGTTGACCCACGACATCGTCTGGCTCGAAGAGCGTGAAGTGAACGGCGAAAAGGTCTTGGTGCCGGTGCTGTACCTGGCCAATGCCAACAACCGTCTCGCATCCACGGGCGCGTTGATTCAGGGCAAGGACGTCACGCTGATTGCCGGCGAAAACCTGGAGAACTCCGGCACGTTGCGCGCCAGTCAAAATCTCGATGCAACAGCCAAGAAGGATCTGGTGAGCAGCGGACTGGTCGAGGCCGGCAATCTCCTGAAGATGACGGCGACCGACAACCTGACGAACAAGGCAGGCGGGATCATTTCCGGTCGCGACGTCACGCTCACCGCCGAACACGGCGACGTGATCAACGAACGCACCGTCACGACTCACCGAAGCACTGACGGACGCCTCAGCGAAACCACCGACTTTGTCGACAACGCTGCGCGTATCGAAGCGGCAAATGCACTGGTTATCGGCGCCGGTCGTGACATCAGTAACAGTGGCAGCGTGTTGAAGAGTGGTGGCGATACGACGCTTAGTGCCGGGCGCGATGTGCATATCGACTCGACTGAACAGAACGCGACCAACAGCAATACCAATTATTTGAATTCGTCGGTCAAGCAGTATGGTTCGGATGTCGATTCTGGAGGCGCGTTGAAAGTAACGGCTGGGGGAGACATCAACGTTGTCGCCAGTCAACTGAATGTCAAGAGTGATGCCGAACTGTTGGCACTAGGGGATGTGACCTTGACTTCGGCGGCCAATGAGTCACATCGGGGGGGATGGAATAAGAAGTTCCGCGCACAAGATGACTCTGTCCAGCAGCAGTCGAGCAGTCTCACAGCGGGCGGCAAAGTTACAGTGAATGCTGGTAAGGACTTGAGTCTGATTGCCAGTCAAGTCAGCGCTGGTTCCGAAGCTTACCTAGTTGCGGGGGAAAACCTGCTGCTGGGCAGTGCGCGAGACGATGAATACAGTTTTCTCAGCAAAACCAAGAAGAACTCCTCTGGAAAAAAGAGTCAGCTGAACGAGACATCCAGTACAACTAATGTCGGCAGTTCTGTTACCTCAGGTGGAAATAGCCTATTGGCAGCAGGTCGTGATTTGTCGATCGAGGGCAGCAATGTTATTTCGGAAAACGGAGGCGTCAGTCTAGGGGCAGGAAATGATGTAAAGATTATCGCAGTCACTGACTCCAGCAGCAATCGACATGAAAGCAGCTCAAGTAAAAGCAGTTGGGGAGGGCTTAAGTCGAGTAAGGTTCAGGATCAGATTTCTGAATTCCAGACGACGGCTGTGGGTAGTCTGGTATCCGGTAATACGATTGCAATTTCTGCCAAGCGTGATGTGAACATCGCGGGTTCTGCTGTAGTCAGCACCGAAGACATGACAATTCGCGCCGTGCGAGATCTGACGATCACAGCGGCAGAGAACACGTTGACACGAACCGAGGCACACAAGGAAAAAAACCGAGACTTCACAGGTGTACTGACGGCGAACAAGCTTGGTGTCGACGATATTACGGGAAATCAACATTTGTCCGTCGGTGGCGTGAAGCATAACGGCACAATGTCGCAGACCACTCTGACCGGTAGTACGATCGGCTCCAGTCAAGGCAATGTAAGCCTGGTGGCTGGCGGTGATTTAAGCGTAATCGCCAGTGATTTGTTCAGTATCAAAAATATGACGCTGATGGGCTCGAATGTGAGCATCGCAGCAGGCAAAGAAACACTAAATCAAACTGTTCAGGATCAAAGCAACAATCTGGGGGTCGGACGAGTTATAGGCGGCGCAATCGTCGACACTGCCAATGCGATCCGCACGGCAGTAAAAACTGTAAAGGATGCTGATGATCCTCGTCTTAAAGCGATCAAGATCGCTCAAGCAGCATTGGCAATGTATAACCTGGGCGGTGCCGACGATCCAACAAAGGCTTATAAAGCGAAAGAAGGTGGAGCTGCCAGTAATGGCTCGCTGATTAAAATCGGTACCGAACTCTCTAACACCCATAGCAAAAGCACGAGTACGTATAGCAGTCAGACCGCAAAGCAAAGCACAGTTAATGCTGGTACCGGGCTCACTATTATCGCTAATGGTGCCGCCGCGGGATCCCAAGGCGACATCCACGTCGCGGGAAGCAGTTTGAACACAGCAGGCATTGCTGTGTTGGATGCCAAACGGGATGTCGTCCTGGAAAGCGCGCAAAACACCACAGAGTGGAGCAATAAAAACACTGGCAACAAAACCGCGATTGGCGCCAGTTTCAATTTGGGCCAACAAAATGGATTCACTCTTGACCTTGGAGCATCAGGCTCAAAAGCTACGGGTAATGGCCATTCCGTTACTCAGGTCAATACCACGCTGGGGGCTGGGTCTCTGGTGCTTCGCAGTGGTGGAGACACTACATTGGCGGGTGCGCAGGTCAGTTCCGAAACTATCAACGCGAATATTGGTGGCAATCTAAATATCGTTTCTCGCCAAGACGTCGAGACTCAAGAAAATAAACAAAGCAGCGGTGGTTTTGGAGCGAGTATCTGTATCCCTCCGTTCTGTTTCGGTGCCCCGGTAACCGGATCGGCTAATCTCGCATTCGGCAACATGGACAGCGAGTATAGGGCTGTCACTGATCAGACGGGGTTCTTTGCAGGGGGCGGTGGATACAACATTGAAGTAGGGAAAACTACGACCCTTGAAGGCGGCGTGATCGCCAGTGATGCCACAGCCGACAAAAACCGCTTAAGCACAGATCGATTAATTGTCAGCGACATAAAGAACATCAGTGAGATCAATGCTCAATCGGGAGGTGTCAGTGTCTCTGGCAGTTATGGAGGTGGCGCCGTCAATGCTTCGGTTGGTGGGCTGTACGGTGTGTCGCTCACTGACTCTGATAGCAGCAAGACACGCAGCGCTGTCAGTGATGGAACCATCGTTGTGCGTAATGCAGATGGAGCCAATGATCTGGTCGGGTTGAATCGCGATACAAAAAATGCCAATCAGCAGCTCGACAGGCCAGATGAAGCGGCGATGAAGGAGCGCGTCGAGCTTGTAAAAAGTGCAATTGAGCTAAGCAAAGGTATTAGCGACGCGATAGCCGCCGCAAAAATGAAGGAGGCGAACGATCCTCAAAGTGAAACCGCGAAAGTTGCTGTCCAAAAGCTCAAAGAACAGGGGTTCGAAAATCCGACGCCTGAGCAAATCAGTCAGCAGGTACAACGCGACTTTGGGATGGGTAGCAGCTTCCAGAAGGCTGCTCAAGCGATCACATCCATAGTTCAAGGCGTTTTGGGAGGCAATATTTCAGGTGCGCTGACTGGGGCGGCTGCGCCATACGTCGCGCAAGCTATCAGGGATGCCACTGAAGGAGATAAGACAGCAAACCTGATGGCTCATGCGGTGCTGGGGGCATTGATTGCGAAAGTGAATGGTAACTCTGTCCTTACGGGGGCGGTCGGCGCAGTGGTGGCAGAAGAAGTTGCCAGAATACTCAAAGAACAACTATATGGGGATATTAGTAATGACCGACTAACATCGGAGCAAAAACAGACTATTTCCAGCCTTGCTACGCTCGTCGCGGGAATTGGGGGGGCATTTACCGGCACTGATTCGTTAGATGCCGTCACCGCGGCTCTCGTTGGAAAGAATGCTGTCGAAAACAACGGGCTCAGCTCTAAGGATGTTTTGAACTGGGCCAGTGAGCTTCGCGAAGCAAAAAACAAAGGTGAGTCCACTGAAGTTATCTGGGAAAAGTACAAGGGGCTAAGTGCGCAAAAACGTGCCGAGATGCTCGCGGATTGTGGTGGAACTGCTGGGGCATGCACGATCTACTATCAAGAAGATTTGGTAAGCGGAATCTCCGTTGCTGACGGTGTCAGCTCACTCAGTTGGTTTCTTGGACTGAATGATGCCGATGCGCAGAGCCTCAGAGCATTCGTGACTGAAGAAAATCAGTACGATATGGGGCTTCTGTTCAACTCACTGCCACCTTACATGAAGGCTGCCCTCGCGTTGAAAGGTGCGATCGAGGCAGGAGGAACAGGGTTTGGCGGACGTGATAAAACGTCTGTTGCATCGATAGTTGGCAAAAATCGCGGCAGTCCGATACCGTATCCGGATCGTACTCCAGCTAATAATGGTTTAACGTATAAGTCTAACCCCAAGCATACTTACAATATGCCGGGAAATAACACAAATGCAGGTATTGAGCCGAAAAATTCGCTAGCGCTATTTGAGACGTCCATACAGGAAGGTAAAAAAAGGTACTCGCTGGATGATAAGGGTAATGTTCATCAGTTTACAGACGGTAATGATGGTACTTGGCACTGGGCAGGAAGCACCGGTGATGTTAAAGCCCCGCTGAATAAAGCCAACATTCCAACAGCGGTAAAGAAAGCATTTGGACTGAAAGGGAAGTGGAGGTGAGTATATGATTTTTGGTGAACCAACAAAATTTGCAATTTTAATGGACTGTGTAACGCCGTGGAACGTTGAAGGTAGCTGTCAGAATGGTATATTTCACTACATTATAAATTCCAATTTTTTTCCAGGGGCGGCACAAGTTGCAACTTTGGGAGGTGATGTTCACTGTTTGCAGACGGAGAATGCGCTCACAAATCCGGTAGAGGATTTAAGTATTTTCAATATGGACTCAAAAAAAGCTTTCATCCTTATGCTGGAAAAAATGTTACCTGAGAAGCTAGGGGGGGAGGTTCAAGATGGGTTCGTTGAAGATTATAGGTTTAACGCAGGGACCTATAATTTAGAAGGCTTTGAGTGTTTTGTTTTTGCTGTTGCTTGTGGGTCAAAAGTTAGGCTGCTGGCTGCGGATCTAAGTTGTATTAGTTATGAGGGTGATGAGGTGCTTGGGATTGATGCAATAACGATATCTGAAGTTGTTTTGGAAAGGTCGTGGGTTGCTGGGGTTGTCAAAAATGTTATTGATAAGTATGAGTCTGATAAGATGGTGTAGTAAGTTTTGTGGGCCGGTGTTTGGTAAGTATAGGGGGGTTGAAATAAATAACACATGATGATCTAGGGCAGCAGGCCGCAGCAGCTGGTTTCAAGGATGCGCAATCCAAAGGACTGAGCCAATATACCTCTTTTGCCGGCGGCATCTCGTTCAGGGTGTATTTAGATAAGGTCACAGGTAGGGTGAATAATGTCCACCCGAACTAAAAATGTGAGGTGCATATGAGAGAGTTGTTCGGTCAGCCATATAGCCAGTCAGACCCTAATTGGATTGTTAAAGGGTATTTTGACAGGATGTATGATGACGGCCGTTTTATCGAGGCGGTTGGCTATCTTGTGAAAAGATGGGGGTTCAGTGTGGATGGGGCATACTGTAACTTTCCTGATGAAAGCAGCCCGCTCGACGAAGAACACTTCGAAGGGGTGGAATTTTCCTATGGCTATCCCCCGAGTGATGAGGACACCATTGTCGTCAGCGAATCGGTTTTTACTGAGTATCTTCGGCTAGCTTGTGAGAAGTACCTTCAGCGTCATCCTGAAGATAAGGCGAAAATAGAAGAGCTCTTGCGGGTTATCTCTTTTTGAATTGAAGAAAGAAAGGGGGCAGATTTGTTTATTGAAAGGGTGCTATTAAAAGTATTGAAAGTATTGAAAGGGGACGGATTTATTTAATTAAATAAATCTGTCTGTCTCCTTTTGATTGTCCCATTTTTATTTGTAATAAATCTGTCCCTTTTGATTCCGGGCGTCGGAAAATAGGGATTTTAATGTTGTCCTTCCGTTGAAGATAATTCTTTTAAATGGGGTTATCGCTCTTGAAGTGCAATTGCTTGTTTATTCAAGATTGTTGATGGTTTTGAATAAGCTCTGTGGGCGGCAATAGCGTATGAATAATTCCAATTTTCAAAATTCAGAAAGCGGAGACGCCCATTAGCCGGCTTCAAGTCAAGGTTAATGGGTGTCCCCTTTTTTCTTTTTTATTCTTTTTTATTTGAATGAGCAATGGAAGCGCCTGCTCGAGATGCCAGAAGACTCCCAAGAAGTTTTGATGCTGAGTTTGCCGTAAGGAGGCATGGAGTGATCACTGAAGACGTAAAAATTATCCAGGAGATTTTTCACCTGATCGAAGCTGGAATAGTTCACGGTTACGATGCCTTTCACTATGGTGTGGAGTGGGGAGAGGGCTACATCGAGACCGAGTTGGCTGTAGAGAAGGATGGGGTGGAGAGCTGGGATGCGGAAGTCGATTACAACGGTGCAATAATGCTCGATCTGGTTGATCAGCTAAAAACAAATGCTGACGAACGCGGAGAACCATGGAGGTCTTTTGTCCTTTCCTATCGAGAAGGCGAGCAAGTCACAACCAAGTTTAAGTATGACTGATGCAGGAGATTGAACTGAGTTGGTTTGCTCTGTTGGTTGTGTGTTGAGTGTAGTGTCGTTAATTTTTCGCTTCAGGTGTTCGTGTTTATTGATTGTTTTCTCTTTTAAAGGATGATTATGCGCTGTTTCGGAATCTCGTTATTGCTGGGCATTACTCTGCTGACGTCAGGCTGCAATACCACGCCCGTAGACAAGGCGACGGTTTACTATGATCGGGCCCAATTTTCTTCGCAGATCGTAAAAGATGACCCTGCTCTTAGTGATCCAATTCTTCAGCACGGGCGCTGCTCATTGATTATCTCCACGCCAGGGTCGAACACGGGCACCTACCAATTCTGTACTTTTGCGCTGACTGTCAATGGGCTTTATGTCCAGGGGTGGGATGCGAAAGCGTTGAAGTACGTCGAGGTCGTGCACGTTGACTTGTCGAGCATCAAGGAAATGTCGCTTCATACTTTCTTCCGTACCAAGCAATTACAGTTGACTGAGGAACGGCGACAGCTGGCATTGAGTGTTTCGATTGATGAGGGTGGCTACATTGATGCTGCAGCGACTGAGCGATTGTTTGAAACCATCAAGAAGAAGGGCGTTCTTGTGGTGGAAAGCAAGGGGATGATCAACCCACCTGTACCGCCGGCACCGATGATTATTCCTGTCATTATTCGGAGATAAAGCTATTGAAATGGGGGGGCAGGTCTATTTGATTAAATAGTTCTGTCCTCTGTTAATTGACAGTGTGAGTAGTTACATGGCGCGAAGCGAGGGACTATGCCGAAATTTGCTTGTGTTTGCGGTTATATAATAAATCTGTCCAAAGGTACGTCTGAAGCTGAGCTCTCTCTGGTCTCGGAACAGAAGAAAGATGATATCGATAATGCGCTCTCGAGCCGTGGTTTGACTGAAGAAGAGTTTTATCAGTTTTTCGAAACCGGGGCTGTCACCGTCTATCGCTGCCCCCAATGTTGTCGATTGCACGTGGATGAAGGGGGAGGGGGGATTTCTGCTTACATTAAAGAAGTGCGGAATATTTGATCGTTTGTTCTATGGCTTTAAAATGTAGCGCGTTTTTGACCTGAATTTGTTTTGTTTAATAAATCTGTCCCCTTTTAGTGCTTGGGAGTGAGCCGGACATGAAGTTTCGAGATTTGGAACAAGAGCTGGATTCTTACGAGACTTCGAGACCGCTCTCGTCTTTGGATGAGTGGTATTTGTCCGTGCGCGATACGCCCTTGGATTGCCTGAGTGTGGGAGATGTGTGTCGTGCATTGAGGCAGGATTTGTATGTTCGGGAAATATTGCCCATCGGAATCGCTTTATTTATCGATGACGTTTTGGAAGGCGAGAGATATGACGGTGAGTTGCTGGTTGCGCTTGCGGGCTTGAGAGACATGTATTGGCATGAGAATGTCGAAACGTCCCGCAAGGTTGCTGTTGCTCTGGCTGAAGTGAGTCGCTTGAGTGCTGACACCGAACTCTTAAGGGCTGCTTCAGCCCTGAGCAGGGTGCTTGACGCCGTATAGTGATGTTGAGGGGGATGTGTGAAATTTAACAGCGAAATGGAGAAAATGCTCCGTCGAACGGGACGTGCTTCTCTGGCCGGTGACTTGGTGGATATTGCACGGTCCGGTTTCGTAGAACGGGATGGCTGTGTTTTTCTGGCGAACCTGGATGGTTTCCAGAGGAATGCAAGCCTGAAGAACTTCCCAGATAGAACGGGGTATGAGTGTTTCGTTAATTCGATCCATATCGATGATTACGTAAACACCGATTTTTTGGCATGCGCGCTCTCGTACTTGTCTTCAGTGTTTGAAACGTGGAATGAATCCAGTCTGCCGGGTGTTCTGCAGGGAGCCATTTCAGCTGACAAATTCGATGCGACGGTGAAGTTTCATCTGCTACGACCTGGAGAAGCCTGGCTGAGCGATGATCTTGAGCGGTACGGGGAAGCAGTGCTTGCCGTTGAATCGAGTGATAAAGAGTTTCTTGAGGCATACGGGTTTCGGGAAACATAACCGCAGGAGCTTCATTTTGTTTTCAAATTCGATGGCGAGAATAGCTTGCCCAAGGTGTGAGCAGGATTACATCGCGCATATCAGAATCAAGGCTACTGGCACAGAACTGCTCCTGTGCCCTGAATGTGATGCCACCTGGTTTGCAATTGAAGATATTGGGGTCAAGCCTTTCTTTGATTATGGGACCTACGTGAAAGGCCTCGGTCTTTCAGTTCTCTGGAACGAACTGGAGGTTATTTCTGAAGTGGTCTGGGCCCCTGACCTGCGATGAGGCGAGGTCAGCATTTGAAGCCCTTTTTTATGAGTCTTTTCAAATGCCGCCCTAAGCGATGCTTATCGCGATTCTACTTCGGATAAAGCGGCGGCAACCCACTATCCCCAACCGGATCCTGCACCCGCTCCGCCGTCGGAATCGTGCGAATCGCCCGCCACAGATCCTCACCTTGCCAATGCTGCCCGGTCTCGCTGTACAGCGCGCCGTTCAAACCGTCGAGCGCATCCGACAGCGGCACAAAACGCGCTGCCATGTCCGCCAGCGTCTCCGGCTGCTGACGGGCCCAGGCGTCGAGGGCCTGGCGGGTGGCTTGCGGGTCGTTGGCCTGGCTGGCGCGTTTGATGTCGTCGAGCAGGGTGCGCGGGCTCGGGCCGGTTTGGGTGGCGCGCAGGATTGCCGGTTGCCAGCGGGCGCGCCACCAGAGGCCGAAGCCGAGGAGGGTGGTGCAGGCCAGGATCAGTGTGCTGAGTTTCCACCACCACAGCGCTTCGCTGTCGGCGGTGTTGAAGGATTGCGAACTGCCGGCCGGGGTGTCGACCTGCAGGCTCGGGTTGTTCACCACTTGCAGGGTGCGGGCCGGCAGGCTGGTGTGTTCCAGGTGATCTTCGAAGGTGTTCCACCACACCACGTCCACGGTCGGCAGTTCGATCGAACCGCTGCGGCTCGGCACCAGTGCTTCGCGTTCTTCACGGCTGCCGATCAGGCCACGCTCGCTGCTCTGGTTGTTGAGCACCGGTTGGTCCGGGTAGCGCCGCAGGCCGTTGGCCTCGGTGGCCGGCAGGGCGGGCAGTTGCGAACTGGCGAGGCCTTCGACCTTGAGGGTCAGGCTGCGGGTCAGGGAGTCGCCGACCTGGGTGTGATCCGGTTCCGGGTTCCAGCTCTCGCTCAGGCTCAGGCTGCGGGCCGGCAGCCACGGCGCGTCGGCCGGATAAGTGATGGGTTTGGGTTTGACCGTCAGCGGGATTTCCGTAGAGGTCACTCGCAACACTTTGCCCGGTTTCGGACCCTGTGCGTTGGCGTCCTTGGCAGGCTGGGTGTCCACCCGTGTGGCGCTGAAGGTTTGCGGGGTGATGGTCAGCAAACCGCTGTGCTGCGGGAAGATCGCGTAGCGCATTTCGATCACGCCATGCCGCACGCCGTTGATGTCTTTCTCGTAGGTGCGTGTATCGCCCAGCTGTTCAACCCGTGCATCGGTGATCTGCAACGGGGTGACGCTGCTGTCGTCGTACAGCGACACCGAATGGTAGATGCGCAGGGTCAGGACGGCCTGGGCCTGCACGTAGACGCTGCTCTGGTCGAGGCTGGACTCGATGAACACCGGGTCGAGCGCGTTCTTTTCTTCGGTGACGTCGCTTTCCACCACCTGCACGGTGATCGGCTGGCTCTGGGTTTCGCCCAGTTTCAATGACGGAATTTCAACGCTGCCGTTCTGTTTCGGCAACAGGGTGATGATCCAGCGGGTGGTGGCGCGGTTCTCGTTGTTGAGGGTGTTCAGCTGGTTGACCTGCCGCGTGCCGCGCACTTCGAACAGCGGCTCCAGCGGGGTCAGGTCGGGTTTGCCGAACTGCGTGACGTCGTTGGATTCGAGGGTGAGTTCCACCGTCTCGCCGGAGTTCAGGCGACTGCGATCCACACTGGCCGTCAGCTCGGCCGCCTGAGCGGTGGCCGTGCAGATCAGCAGGGGTAGCAAGAGAGCGGTGAAACGGGTCATCGAGTGTTTTCCTGATCCTGATGTTGTTGCTGTTCGTACCAGAATTTGCGTCGCAGCAATTCGCCCGGATCGTCCGGGATCTTGCCCAGCCATTGTTCCAGTGCCTGACGCTGCTCGCCTTCGAGGTTGTCCTCGCCGGGACTCAGCGTCGGGGCTGTATTCTGTTCCGCGTCCGGCGCGCTGTCCGGCAATTCGTTGGGGCCTGGCTGTGGCGGAGTGGTCGGCGGCGGTTCGCTGGCTGCCTCCGCAGGCTGGGCCTCGCTTTGCGCGTCATTCTTGATCGCCGGTGGCGGCGCGGTGACGGGCGGTGGTTCGTCGCCCGGCACGTTCTGCTGCGTCGGTTGCTTCTCGGGCTCGGCGGGCGGCGGGGTGTTTTTCTGCTTGAGCAGGTTCTCCACCAGTGCCTTGTTGGTCAGCGCCGGGCGCAAGTCCGGCTGCAATTCCAGGGCCTGTTCATAGGCGTCGATCGCCGCTTCCAGCTCACCGCTTTTCGCCAGGGCGTTGCCACGATTGTAGTGGGCACGGGCATCGCTGCCCTCGGCGAAACGCTCGGCGGCGCCACTGTAATCGCCGGCCTCGTACAACGCCAGCCCCTGCCACTGGTGGTCTTCGAAGTGTTGCGCGGCCTCGGCCGGGCGCTTCTGTTTCAACAGATGCAAACCCTGCTGGTCGGGGCGCAGCCACAAGTCTTCGAAATTGAAAGCGTAGCTCGGTTGCGGCAGACAGAAGAGCAGCGGCAGGCAGAACAACCAGCCACGGCGCCCGGCACAGGCGGCAAGTAGCAACAGCGGCAACAGCAGCCAATAACCCTGATCGGCCCAAGTGTCGAGGCGCAGGGTCTGGCCATCGTTGCGCAGGCTGCGCGGGCCATCGAGCAGGCCGAGGCTGCGCAAGTCCGATTCATCCAGGCGCGCGCTGTGGTACTCGCCACCCACCGAATTGAGGAAGGCACCGAGGCCGGGGCTGTCGAGTTGCGGCACGCGGATCGCACCTTGGGCGTCCTTGAGGAAACTGCCGTCCTCCTGAGCAATCGGCGCGCCCTCGGCGGTGCCGATGCCAAGCATCAGTAACTGCGCCGATTGCCCGCTCAGTGCGCGGCGAATACCCTGGCGCTCTTCATCGGACAGCGAAGAACCGATCAGCAGAATACGGCCCTGACCCAGCGCCCCTTGCTCCAGTAATGCCAGCGCTTTGCTCACGGCAAGATCAGCGCGATGGCCGCTCTCCGGCATCAGCGACGGCTTGAGGGCATCGAGCAGATTGCGGCTGGTCGCCAGATCATCCGACAGCGGCACCAGCGTGTGGGCGCTGCCGGCGTAAACGACGATGGCGGTCTGCGCATCGCTGCGTGCTTTGAGCAGATCGAACAGCTTGCGTCGGGCTTGTTCCAGACGTGTGGGCGGCGAGTCGGTGGCGAGCATTTCCGGGGTCAGTTCCAGCACCACCACCAACGGATCCGCCGGTTTCTGGCTGGTCTGTTCGACCCGTTCCCAGCTCGGCCCGAGCAGCGCCAGGATCGTCAGCAACCACGCAACACCCAATGCAACCCACGGCAGTTTGCTGTCGCGACCGCTGCCGCCACTGAGCAATGTGGCATGGAACGCCGGCGGCAGAATCATCTGCCAGCGCCCGGCGCGTTTCTGCCGGTGCCAGAGCTGCCAGATCAACCAGCCGAGCAGCGGCAACAGCAGCAACCACCAAGGACGGAACCAGTGCGGCCAGAGGGCGATCATCGGCGCCTCCGCAAACGCAGGCGCTTGAGGCGCTCGCGCCAGTCAGGCAGGGGGCTTTGCAGATACAGCTCCTTGGTGAACAGGCGTTGCAGCGGGTTGTCCGGCCACAATTCACGGGCCACCAGCAACATGCTCAGCAGCAACGCCAGTGCCAGCGGCCATTGATACAAGGCCTGGGCCGGGCGCGCCTGGGTCGGCTGCTGGGCCACCGGTTCCAGTTGGTCGAGGGTGTCCTTGATCGCTTGCAGTTCCTTGCCGTCGCGGGCGCGGAAGTAGCGTCCGCCGGTAGCGTCGGCGATGGCCTTGAGTGCCGGCTCGTCGAGGTCGAGGGTCGGATTACCGCCGAGCAGTGCCGTGGCGCCGCTTTCTTCGGGGTCGGCACCGATGCCGATCGGATAGATTTTCACGCCTTCATTGGCCGCCAGTTTTGCGGCGGTCAGCGGCTCGATTTCGCCGCCGTTGTTGGCGCCGTCGGTGACCAGAATCAGCACGCGGCTCTGCGCCGGGCGCATGCGCAGGCGTTTCAGCGCCAGACCGATGGCGTCGCCGATGGCGGTGTTCTTGCCGGCAATGCCGATCCGCGCTTCGTCAAGCCACACGCGCACGGTGCGCCGGTCAAACGTCAGCGGTGCTTGCAGGTAAGCCTGGCTGCCGAACAGGATCAAACCGACCCGGTCACCATCGCGGCTTTCCAGAAAGTCACCGAGCAAATGCTGGACCAGCGACAGGCGACTGACGTCTTCGTCGTTCCATTGCATGTCGGGAAAGTCCATCGAACCGGACACGTCCACCGCCACCAGCAGATCGCGACCGCTCGCAGCAATCGGCAACGGCTCGCCCAGCCATTGTGGGCGGGCGGCAGCGATCAGCAGCAACAACCACAGCAGCATGAACGGCGCCTGCTGACGCCATGCCGGCAGATTGGCGCGGGCGCGGCGGCGGGCGAGGCCTTCCAGATCACCGAGGAAGCTAACCTTCAACGCCGGCTCGCCACTGTCGGCCACCGGCAGCACGAGGCGCATCAGCCACGGCAGCGGCAACAGCACAAAGATCCACGGCCAGGCGAACTCAAACATGCTTGCGGATCCACGTATCGACGGCTTGCGTCAGACCGGCGATGGCCTTGTCGTCGAGTTTGCATTCGGGCTTGTAGGCGCCTTCCACCAGCACCATCCAGCGAGTCAGGCCGGCGGCAGGGCAACGGTTGTCGAGGAACGCCAGCCACTTGCGCCCGTTGAGCGTATGGCTCTGGCTGTAGGGGTAATGGTTGCGGCACAGGCGTTTGAGCAGGCCATTGAGCTGTTGCAGCCAGGCGCCCGCCGGTGCGCCGTCGTAGGGTTTGACCATTTGCGCCAGTTCGGCGAGTGCAGCGATGCGCACCGGATCGAGTGGAATCTCGGCGCGCACGACGGGTTTCTTCTTGATCGGAATGAAACGGCGCAGACGCCACAACGCGTAGCCGATCAGCGGCAGCAGCAAAAGCAGCAGCCACCAGCCCGGCGCTGGCGGCCAGAAGGCGATCGGTGGCGGGGAAATCAGCGGTTGCAGTTGTTCGAGGCCGTTCATCGAACGTTCCCCGGACGCTGCGGGTTGAGGAACTCGCGCATCTGCTCGACCATTTCGCTCTGCGTGCTCAACGGCATCAGCAACACCCGCAGTTTCTGCGCGAGCAATTCCCAGCGGGCGATGCGCGCTTCGGCTTGGGCGCGATAGGTCTGGCGCAGATCGAAATTCAGTGTGTCGAGTTCCAGTTGCGCGCCACGCTCGGCGAATCGCAGCAGACCGGCGGCGGGCAGGGCGTGGTCCAGCGGATCGGACAGCGGCAGCATCAGCAGGTCGCAATGGCGCGACAGCAGGCTCAGTTGCTGCTCGGCGCTGTCGCTCAAGGCGCGCTCGTCACAGATGACGATCACCAGACTGCCCGGACGCAATACTTCACGGGCCCGGCGCAGGGCGACGCCAAACGCATCGCGATCCGGCTCCCGCTCGCTGTGCAGCGACTGATTGACTTTCACCAGCCGGTTGAGCAGTTGCAGCAAGCTCTGCTTGCTGCGGCGCGGCTTGATCTCGTAATGCTCGTTGTCGCCGAACACCAGTCCGCCGACCCGATCGTTGTGGCCCAGCGCGGCCCAGCCGATCAGCGCCGCCGCTTGCGCCGCAAGCACCGATTTGAACATCAGCCCGGAACCGAAGAACAGCCGCGTGCTTTGCTCGACCATGATGAAAATCGGCCGTTCGCGTTCTTCATGGAACAGCTTGGTGTGCGGCTCCTGAGTCCGTGCGGTCACACGCCAGTCGATGGTGCGCACGTCGTCGCCGGCCTGATAGACCCGCACCTGATCGAAGTCGACGCCACGACCGCGGAATTTCGAGTGGTGCAGGCCGATCAGCGGGCTGCGCTGGCTCGGCGTGGAAAACAGCTGCACTTCGCGCACGCGGTGGCGCATCTCGATCAATTCGGCGAGGGAGATGCGGATACCGGGTTCGGACGGCAGGGAGGCGTTCATGGGGGTCAAGCGACGGCTACGACGTCGAGAATCCGTTGCACCACCCGATCCTGGTCGATGCCGGCGGCTTCGGCCTCGAACGATAGAATGATGCGGTGACGCAATACGTCGAACAGCACAGCCTGGATGTCTTCCGGGCTGACGAAGTCGCGACCGGCCAGCCAGGCGTGGGCGCGGGCGCAGCGGTCGAGGGCGATGGAACCACGGGGGCTGGCGCCGTAGGCAATCCATTCGGCCATTTCCGGGTCGAACTTGGCCGGGTTGCGCGTGGCCATGACCAGTTGCACGAGGTATTCCTCCACGGCGTCCGCCATGTACAGGCCAAGGATTTCCTTGCGGGCGGCGAAGATCGCCTGCTGGCTGACCCGACGTTCGGGTTTGGTTTCGCCGTTCAGGGCTTCGCCCCGGGCCTGTTGCAGGATCCGCCGTTCGACGGCGGCGTCCGGGAAACCGATTTTCACGTGCATCAGAAAGCGGTCGAGCTGCGCTTCAGGCAGCGGATAGGTGCCTTCCTGCTCGATCGGGTTCTGCGTGGCCATCACCAGAAACAGCGGCGACAGCTCATAGGTGCTGCGCCCGACACTGACTTGGCGCTCGGCCATCGCTTCAAGCAAGGCCGATTGCACTTTGGCGGGGGCACGGTTGATTTCGTCCGCCAACACCAGGTTGTGGAAGATCGGGCCTTGCTGGAACACGAAACTGCCGGTTTCCGGGCGATAGATCTCGGTGCCGGTGATGTCGGCCGGCAGCAGGTCCGGGGTGAACTGGATGCGATGGAACTGGGCTTCGATGCCCTCGGCGAGCTCTTTGATCGCTTTGGTCTTGGCCAGACCCGGAGCGCCCTCGACCAGCATGTGGCCGTCGGCGAGCAGGGCGATGAGCAAGCGCTCGATGAGTTTTTCCTGGCCGAGAATCTGCGTTGAAAGAAAGGTTCGCAGCGCCAGCAGCGCTTCACGATGTTCCATCGATGACTGTTCCTGGAAAGGGTGGCCACAGGCGTTCGGATAACGCCGGGGCTGGGGGCGTTACTTTAATCCATCGCAGGGGGTGGCGACTAACGGCATTTTGCGCAAAGTGCGGGAAATGACCGGGGCAATTGTTGGAAATTTGTAGGGCGGGGGAGGTGCGGGGTTCTTTCGGGCCTCATCGCGAGCAGGCTCGCTCCCACATTTGAACGGCGTACACCCGTCAGTGTGGGAGCGAGCCTGCTCGCGAAAGGGCCGTCAAGCCAACATCAAATCTGGCTGATAAAGGTGCCAGTACCATCAAGAATGTTCTTCAGGGTTTCCTCGACCTCGGCCAGATCCACCATGTCCGGGTTGTAAGTGATTTCCAGCACGTCATCGCCATTCAGCGCATCGGCATCCGCCGCGGCGATTTCGATCTTCAGCAGGGTCTTGGTCAGGGTGACTTTCACGCCGTCGAGGGTGGACGGCTCGCCATCCAGGGTGATCTCCAGCTCATCCTCGTCCGGATAGCGGCTCATCAGAAACATTTCGCCCTTGTCGCTGTGGCAGCAGAGCATGGCCATGTTGTCTTCTTCGTCGTCGCACGGGTTGACGATCAAAAGGGCGGTGGTCATTTGCATGGGGAATTCCTGCCTCGGCGGGCTTGTTGGTCGCAATTGGGCGCGATTCTGCCAGCCCCCGGGAATTTCTGCTTGTGAGAGTGTCAGAGGATGTGTCGTGAACGCGACACAGGTCAATGGTCATTTCTGGCACGCCTGTACCGTAAAGCCGGGGATTCAGACCGGCGTTTCGCCCCATGAATGCTAGTGTTTACCGATGCGCCTGCCCGGGTTTACGTGCCAATGACCGAATATGTCGCAGCACCGCAAGCAGACACATTGTCGCACCCATTAAGCTGCGCAACGGATGAGCACCCGTAAAGGCATTGTCGGCATGCCGGACAGTCGTTTTTGCAGATGCCCATTCATGGAAGGTGAATGTGACCTGAGTGTCTCGTCCAGCTTCACCCACCTGTCACCCTGTTTCCTCTGCCCGAGATTCAGGAACAGGGCGACGGAACGCCCCGAAAGGGGTTTTGTACGCGACGCTTTCCATCAATAACAAGCCCAAGCGGAGTACCACAGATGGCGTTCTTCACCGCAGCCAGCAAAGCCGACTTCCAGCACCAACTGCAAGCGGCACTGGCGCAGCACATCAGTGAACAGGCACTGCCACAAGTGGCGCTGTTCGCTGAACAATTCTTCGGCATCATTTCCCTGGACGAGCTGACCCAACGTCGCCTCTCCGACCTCGCTGGCTGTACTCTTTCTGCGTGGCGCCTGCTTGAGCGCTTCGATCACGCGCAACCGCAAGTGCGCGTCTACAACCCCGATTACGAACGTCACGGCTGGCAGTCGACCCACACCGCGGTCGAAGTGCTGCACCACGACCTGCCATTCCTGGTGGACTCGGTGCGTACCGAGCTGAACCGCCGCGGCTACAGCATCCACACCCTGCAGACCACCGTGCTCAGCGTGCGTCGTGGCAGCAAGGGCGAACTGCTGGAAATCCTGCCGAAGGGCACCACCGGCGAAGGTATCCTGCACGAGTCGCTGATGTACCTGGAAATCGACCGCTGCGCCAACGCGGCCGAACTGAATGTGCTGAGCAAGGAACTGGAACAGGTTCTGGGTGAAGTCCGCGTCGCGGTCGCCGATTTCGAGCCGATGAAGGCCAAGGTGCAGGAAATCCTCACCAAGCTCGACAACAGCGCATTTGCCGTCGATGCCGGCGAGAAGAACGAAATCAAGAGCTTCCTGGAATGGCTGGTGGGCAACCACTTCACCTTCCTCGGCTATGAAGAATTCACCGTGGTCGATCAGGCCGATGGCGGCCACATCGAATACGACCAGAATTCGTTCCTCGGCCTGACCAAGATGCTGCGCACCGGTCTGACCAACGAAGACCGCCACATCGAAGACTACGCCGTGAACTACCTGCGCGAACCGACGCTGCTGTCGTTCGCCAAGGCTGCACACCCGAGCCGCGTCCACCGTCCGGCCTACCCGGACTACGTGTCGATCCGTGAAATCGACGCCGACGGCAAGGTCATCAAGGAACACCGCTTCATGGGCCTGTACACCTCGTCGGTGTATGGCGAAAGCGTACGTGTCATCCCGTTCATCCGCCGCAAGGTCGAAGAGATCGAGCGTCGCTCCGGCTTCCAGGCCAAGGCTCACCTGGGCAAGGAACTGGCCCAGGTTCTGGAAGTGCTGCCGCGTGACGACCTGTTCCAGACCCCGGTCGACGAACTGTTCAGCACCGTGATGTCGATCGTGCAGATCCAGGAACGCAACAAGATCCGCGTGTTCCTGCGCAAAGACCCGTACGGTCGTTTCTGCTACTGCCTGGCCTACGTGCCGCGCGACATCTATTCCACCGAAGTTCGCCAGAAAATCCAGCAAGTGTTGATGGAGCGCCTGAAGGCGACCGACTGCGAGTTCTGGACCTTCTTCTCCGAGTCCGTGCTGGCCCGCGTGCAACTGATCCTGCGCGTCGACCCGAAAAACCGCATCGACATCGACCCGCTGCAACTGGAAAACGAAGTCATCCAGGCTTGCCGCAGCTGGCAGGACGATTACGCCGCACTGACCGTCGAAACCTTCGGCGAAGCCAACGGCACCAACGTGCTGGCTGACTTCCCTAAAGGCTTCCCGGCTGGTTACCGCGAGCGTTTCGCCGCGCATTCGGCCGTGGTCGACATGCAGCACCTGCTCAACCTGAGCGAGAAGAAGCCGCTGGCCATGAGCTTCTACCAGCCGCTGGCTTCCGGCCCGCGCGAGCTGCACTGCAAGCTGTATCACGCCGATACCCCGCTGGCGCTGTCCGACGTGCTGCCGATCCTGGAAAACCTCGGCCTGCGCGTGCTGGGCGAGTTCCCGTATCGCCTGCGTCACAACAATGGCCGCGAGTTCTGGATCCACGACTTCGCGTTCACTGCCGCCGAAGGCATGGACCTGGACATCCAGCAGCTCAATGACACCCTGCAGGACGCGTTCGTCCACATCGTGCGCGGCGACGCCGAAAACGATGCGTTCAACCGTCTGGTACTGACCGCCGGCCTGCCATGGCGCGACGTCGCGCTGCTGCGTGCCTACGCTCGCTACCTGAAGCAGATCCGCCTGGGCTTCGACCTCGGCTACATCGCCAGCACCCTGAACAACCACACCGACATCGCTCGTGAACTGACCCGGTTGTTCAAGACCCGCTTCTACCTGGCGCGCAAACTGGGCAGCGATGATCTGGACGACAAGCAACTGCGTCTGGAACAGGCAATCCTGACCGCGCTGGACGACGTTCAAGTCCTCAACGAAGACCGCATCCTGCGTCGTTATCTGGACCTGATCAAAGCGACCCTGCGTACCAACTTCTACCAGACCGACGCCAACGGCCAGAACAAGTCGTACTTCAGCTTCAAGTTCAACCCGCACTTGATCCCTGAGCTGCCGAAGCCGGTTCCGAAGTTCGAAATCTTCGTTTACTCGCCTCGCGTCGAAGGCGTGCACCTGCGCTTCGGCAACGTCGCGCGTGGTGGTCTGCGCTGGTCCGACCGTGAAGAAGACTTCCGTACCGAAGTCCTCGGTCTGGTAAAAGCCCAGCAAGTGAAGAACTCGGTCATCGTGCCGGTGGGGGCGAAGGGCGGTTTCCTGCCGCGTCGCCTGCCACTGGGCGGCAGCCGTGACGAGATCGCGGCCGAAGGCATCGCCTGCTACCGTATCTTCATCTCGGGCCTGTTGGACATCACCGACAACCTGAAGGACGGCAAGCTGGTTCCGCCGGTCAACGTCGTGCGTCATGACGACGATGACCCGTACCTGGTGGTCGCGGCGGACAAGGGCACTGCAACCTTCTCCGACATCGCCAACGGCATCGCTATTGACTACGGGTTCTGGCTGGGTGACGCGTTTGCGTCCGGTGGTTCGGCCGGTTACGACCACAAGAAAATGGGCATCACCGCCAAGGGCGCGTGGGTCGGCGTACAGCGCCACTTCCGCGAGCGCGGCATCAATGTCCAGGAAGACAGCGTGACCGTGGTCGGCATCGGCGACATGGCCGGCGACGTATTCGGTAACGGCCTGTTGATGTCCGACAAGCTGCAACTGGTTGCCGCGTTCAACCACATGCACATCTTCATCGACCCGAACCCGAACCCGGCCACCAGCTTCGTCGAGCGTCAGCGCATGTTCGACCTGCCGCGTTCGGCATGGTCCGACTACGACACCAGCATCATGTCCGAAGGCGGCGGTATCTTCTCGCGCAGCGCGAAGAGCATTGCCATCTCGCCACAGATGAAAGAGCGCTTCGACATCCAGGCCGACAAGCTGACCCCGACCGAGCTGCTGAACGCCTTGCTCAAGGCGCCGGTGGATCTGCTGTGGAACGGCGGTATCGGTACTTACGTCAAAGCCAGCAGCGAAAGCCACGCCGATGTCGGCGACAAAGCCAACGATGCACTGCGCGTGAACGGCAACGAGCTGCGCTGCAAGGTTGTGGGCGAGGGCGGTAACCTCGGCATGACCCAACTGGGTCGTGTGGAATTCGGTCTCAATGGCGGCGGTTCCAACACCGACTTCATCGACAACGCCGGTGGCGTGGACTGCTCCGACCACGAAGTGAACATCAAGATCCTGCTGAACGAAGTGGTTCAGGCTGGCGACATGACGGGCAAGCAACGCGATCAGTTGCTGGCAAGCATGACCGACGAAGTCGGTGGTCTGGTGCTGGGCAACAACTACAAGCAGACTCAGGCCCTGTCCCTGGCTGCCCGCCGTGCCTACGAGCGTGCCGCCGAGTACAAACGCCTGATGAGCGATCTGGAAGGCCGTGGCAAGCTGGACCGCGCCATCGAGTACCTGCCGACCGAGGAGCAGCTCACCGAGCGCGCCGCGACCGGCAAGGGCCTGACGCGTCCGGAACTGTCGGTACTGATCTCGTACAGCAAGATCGACCTCAAGCAGCAGCTGCTGGATTCGCTGGTGCCGGACGACGACTACCTGACCCGCGACATGGAAACCGCGTTCCCGCCGAGCCTGGTCAGCAAGTTCGCCGATGCCATGCGCCGTCACCGTCTGAAGCGCGAGATCGTCAGCACCCAGATCGCCAACGATCTGGTCAACCACATGGGCATCACTTTCGTTCAGCGACTCAAAGAGTCCACCGGCATGACCCCGGCGAACGTGGCCGGCGCTTATGTGATCGTGCGTGACATCTTCCACCTCCCGCACTGGTTCCGTCAGATTGAAGCGCTGGACTATCAGGTCTCCGCTGACGTGCAACTGGAGCTGATGGACGAGCTGATGCGTCTGGGCCGTCGCGCTACGCGCTGGTTCCTGCGTGCCCGTCGCAACGAGCAGAACGCTGCCCGTGACGTCGCGCATTTCGGTCCGCACCTGAAGGAGCTGGGTCTGAAACTGGACGAGCTGCTGAGCGGCGAAATCCGTGAAAACTGGCAAGAGCGTTATCAGGCGTACGTCGCCGCCGGTGTTCCGGAACTGCTGGCGCGTATGGTGGCGGGTACTACCCACCTCTACACGCTGCTGCCGATCATCGAGGCTGCCGACGTGACTGGCCAGGATCCGGCCGAAGTGGCCAAGGCGTACTTCGCCGTGGGCAGCGCGCTGGACATCACCTGGTACATCTCGCAGATCAGCGCCTTGCCGGTTGAAAACAACTGGCAGGCCCTGGCCCGTGAAGCGTTCCGCGACGACGTCGACTGGCAGCAACGCGCGATCACCATCGCCGTTCTGCAAGCGGGCGGCGGCAACCTGGACGTCGAAGAGCGTCTGGGGCTGTGGATGGCGCAACACGACGCGATGATCCAGCGCTGGCGCGCCATGCTGGTGGAAATCCGTGCCGCCAGCGGCACCGACTACGCCATGTACGCGGTGGCCAACCGTGAGCTGAACGACGTGGCGTTGAGCGGTCAGGCGGTCGTGCCTGCTGCGACGACGGCGGAGCTTGAGCTTGCTTGAGTAGCTGCTGAATGAAAAAGCCCCGCTCTCGAAAGAGGCGGGGCTTCTTTATGACTGGTGTTCGGCGGTATTTGTGTGGTGCTGCACAAATCCAGCCCCTCACCCCAGCCCTCTCCCCAAAGGGGCGAGGGGGAAAGGGAGCCGATTTGTGTGCTTTCCAATACTTGAGTTCGACTCAGGAATAACAGGTCGATGTATTTCGCCCAAACCACTCGGTCAGTTCCCTCTCCCTCCGGGAGAGGGCTAGGGTGAGGGCAGCGGTCTAACTATCACCGCACATTAAGACCTTGTTTAGTATCGAGCATCGACACTTTATCTGTCGGTCTGGTCAGCAAATTACTGAGCGACTGGTCAAACTTCTGCAACGCCCGAACCTGAACTTCCTGCTGCTGATTAATATCCGCAACAATCTCCTCCGAACGCTTGAAGTCCGCCCAAACCGGCGTCAATTCTTTCGCCTCAGCCCCTTTGGCTGTCCCGATATAGTTCAACTTCCCGTCATAAAAGTCCGCACTCACATCTGCCTTGATGTCCGAACTGCGCGACGTAATCAACTGGCTGTGAGTGTCGACGATCGCCACCACATCCGGGTTGGCCGCACGCAGGCTCTGCATGTCGGGATACACCGTGACCGAGCCGAACTGGCGTTGCAGCGAGGCTTTCACCCAGTCCACCGCCATGTCCGGTTTTGAGGTGGCAACGTAGGCGTCATGGATCGGCTGCACCAATAAACTCTGGCCGAAACCGGTGCCGGCATTGGCCTGATAGTCGCGCAGGTATTCGCGATTGGTCTGGGTGCTCGGGCTGTAGACGACGCCCAGCGAGACACCGGGACCGCTTTTCACCTGCGCGGCGCTGCTGCGCCCGACGGGTTGGGTGAACAGTGTGTCGAGGGAGGAAACCGCTTTGGGGGCGGTAGGAACTGAACAGGCGGACAACGCTAAAACCGATATCGCCAACGTACTGGCAAAGGCAAGTTTCATGGTGAGTCTCCCGTGAAGCAACTTCAGTCGGAAAGTAAGGAGTGTCGGGGTTCATTAAATAGAATCGGCGACAGTTGCCTCAGACTACTCCCGCCAAACTGAAAACAACCTGACAATTTGCTGAATGACTGTCATGCAATAGTTTTATTGGCTGTAAGCGTTTTTGACTAATTGCCGTGAGAAATAAAAAAGGCGCAAATCAACCATTTGCGCCTTTTATTTATGGCTGGTTAAACAACCATCAGTTTTTCAATGGGATCAACACTTGTTCGTCCGGCGACAGCACCATGAACACCAGCAACTTGGCAGGTTTGGTTTGGCTGGCGTTTTTCGACACCAGATGTTCGGAACCGGCCGGTTCGTACCAGAACTGGCCCTTCTTGTAGGTGATCGCTTGCTCGCCCTTGACCTGGGAAGTCACTTCGCCTTCGAGCACATAGGCCATGGCCGTGCCGTCGTGTTTGTGGGCGATGGAGGACTGGCCGGGTTTGTAGTCGACTTCGATCATCATGGCTTTCTTGCCGGGGACGTTTTTCAGCATCTGGTCCTGAAGGACCGAGATTTTTTCGGACGCATCGTGGGCCATGGCGGCGGCAGAAACAGACAGGGCGAGAGCGGCGGCGAAAATGGGCAGGAGTTTCATGGCGGGTCACCTGTGAAGTGGGGGAGTCGGTCTTCACAGTAGTCCGCGAATTGATGCATTCAAACGGCCAATATTCGGGAAGATCGAGTGACCAATCCGGGGGATATCAGCGCATTCAAATACGCCATCGCGAGCAGGCTCGCTCCCACGGTTTCTGTGTCGTTCATATGATTTGTGAACAACACAACACTTGTGGGAGCGAGCCTGCTCGCGATGGGGCCTTTAAGGTCAAACGATAGGAAACGAGTTGAAATCCACGCTATTGGCCAGCCGACTATCGATCAAATCAATAAACCCCTGCGCCTCAGGCCGGTTGAAATGCGCCTGCATCGCCGCCTCCGACTGCCATCGAGCACTGACCGTCCAGCGGTGGCTGTCGTCAGGGCAGCGGTCAACCAGATAGGAATCACAGCCCGGCGTTTCGCGAAGGGTTTCGACGATCTTCTGCAACTGCCTGCCCAGCTCCTCGGAGCGGCCGGCCGCAGCCTGCACCTGTACGGTGTTGATCACTTCGTTGGACATTGCTCACACTCCTGAATCAGGCCGGACGAATCCTGCTCATTGAGGGATAACGCCTGTGCAGAATAGGCCTGCACCCCCGGATCACCAATAACCAATCGGCGGGTAATCCGTTAGACCAATCTATCCGGCGACCTGTTGCAGAATGTCGCGCAGGCGATCCAGCGCGATATCGATATCCAGCGTCTCGATGGCGCCAAAACCGAAGTACATCCCGCTTCTGGCCGGCTGCTGGTAATAGAAGCCGTCGATGGCGTACAGCCCGACTTCGACCTTTTTCGCCAGTTCGATCACCAGCGGCAAGTCGATCGGCACCCGGCAGAACACCGCCATATGAAAACCTGCACTGGCCGGCACGGCCTCCAGCCATGGCGACAGGTCGGTGGCCATGCGCGCCAGGATCCGCTCGCGGCGCTGGGCGTAAACGGTGTGGCAGCGGCGGATGTGCTTGAGCAGGCAACCCTCGGCGATGAACTTGGCCAGCGCCCATTGCGGCAGGGTGGAGGCGTGCAGGTCGGTGAGCTGCTTGGCGCGGATCACTGCTTCGAGAATCGCTGGCGGCAGGATCGCGTAGCCGAGCCGCAGCTCGGGCAGCAGGGTTTTCGAGAAGGTGCCGACGTAGGCGACGATGCCGCGCTGATCGAGGTTGTGCAGCGAATCCGTCGGCCGGCCCTCGTAGCGAAATTCGCTGTCATAGTCGTCCTCGATGATGATCGCGCCCAGTTCGTAGGCCCGGGCCAGCAAGGCCTCGCGCCGCGCGTGGCTCATCGGCATGCCCAGCGGGAACTGGTGCGACGGCGTCACATAGATCAACCGGGTGCCATCGGGAATCTGCTCGACCTGAATCCCTTCCGCATCCACCGGCACCCCGACCACGGTGGCGCCGTGAGTGCCGAACAGCAGCCGCGCCGGCGGATAACCCGGATCTTCCATCGCCACCAGACTGCCGGGGCGCAGCAGCACCCGGGCGATCAGGTCCAGCGCCTGTTGCGCGCCGTTGCACACAACGATGTCTTCGTCTTGACAGTTCACGCCACGGGAAAACGCGATGTGCCGGGCAATCGCGTTGCGCAGCGCCGGCAAGCCTTCCGCCACGCTGTAAAAGCCCTTGGAACCTGCCATTTGCCGCATGGCGTGGGAGACACAGCGGCGCCAGTCATCGTGGGGGAACTGGCCCTTGCTGGTGGCGCCGCCAATGAAGTCGTAGCGCAACGAGCCTTCCAGCGTCGGATGGCGCAAGAACACCGGCAGGTTGCACCAGCTCTCGATCACCTCGGAACTGGCCAGTTCGGAATGGCTTTGCTTGCGCTGAACCGGCGTCGAGCGGGCGTTGACGTAGGTGCCTTTGCCGATGACGCCGGTGAGGAAGTTTTCGTAAGTCAGCTGCGCGTAAGTGTCGGAAATGGTCTTGCGCGAAATCCCCAGTTGCTCGGCGAGCAAGCGACTCGGCGGCAGTTGCGTGCCGGCGGCCAGACGCCCGGATTCAATGGCGCCGCGCAGTTGCTGATACAACTGACCGGCCAGATCCTTGCGGCCGTTGATCACGACATGAAGTTCCATACCGACGGGGCTCCTGGGGGCGAATGAGGCGGATTGTGCGCCCGCCAGATTACTCCCGAATGCACGCGGGGCAGAAGTTGCGTAGTGCAAATACTGAAAATTGGCGCAGAACCCTTGTGGGAGCGAGCTTGCTCGCGAAAGCGGTGTGTCATTCACCATCGACAGTTGCTGAACTGACGCTTTCGCGAGCAAGCCCGCTCCCACAGGTGCTGTGTTCGACTCGGATGCAGTGGTCTGCCGGTTTTCCGTGCAATTGGGGCTGTAACGCTGGCCTGTCAGCGCTTACCGTGAAATCACTCTTCTGCTGCCCGAGACCCGCCCATGTCCCCGCGTCTGGATTACTACAGCGCTTCACCCAAAGCCATGAAAGCAATGATTGCCCTGGAAGCGCTGACCAGCAGCCTGAGCATCGAGGCGCCGCTGCTGCACCTGATCAAGATCCGCGCCTCGCAGCTCAACGGCTGCGCATTCTGCACCGACATGCATTCGGTGGAAGCGCGGCGGGCAGGGGAGACGGACCGGCGGCTGTACGCCATCGCGGTCTGGCGCGACAGCGGCTTCTTCAACCTGCGCGAGCGGGCGGCGCTGGCCTGGACCGACGCGGTAACGCTGCTGGCGGAAAGTCATGTGCCGGACGACGTCTATGAACAAGCGCGAACACAGTTCAACGAAGGCGAACTGGTGGACCTGACCATGGCCGTCAGCACCATCAGCAGCTGGAATCGCCTGGCGGTGAGTTTCCGGCAAATCCCCAGCGATCACTAGTTGATGGTCGTTCCCACGCGGGAGCGTGGGAAGGAACAGGTAAAAACTAGTTCGGCGGCCGCTGCGGTTTCACCGACGTGCCAAAGGTGTTGCCCATCCGCGTACTGGTAGCCGCCGGCGTCGCCAGTCCCACCTGATTCGGCGGGCGCTTGTTGACCGGCACATTCATCGCGTCCTGATTCTTTTGCGCAGCCGCCGCGCCGTCGGGGTTGTTGCCCATCTGCTGGCTCAGGCAGTCGTAATTCGGCGCCTTGTAACCGCCCACGGTCACCTCGACGCAACCCACTGCCTGCTCGGCATGCACGCCGCCCGACAGGGTCAACAACAGCCCGCTCAGCGCCAATGTCCACAGTGATTTCATGTGTGCCTCCTGGCCGGCCCGAAAGGGCCGCTCTAGCTCAGGAGTCTAGTGCAACGGGCGCGCCGATCCCGTGATGGTTTTTTTGCAGTGGCCGTCACACCAGATTCATAAACAGCCCTCAGGATGACGGTTTTCAGGGGTACATCAACTGTGCTGCGAGGCCGTGCCAGGGACGATGTTGTGCGCTCAGCGCTCTTGCGCCAGCTCGGTCTGGGGCTGCTGCTTGGCTTGTTGCTGAGTCGTGCCAGCGCCGATCCGGTGCCGGCGACGATGCGCATGACGCTGCACATCCCGGCCCAGGAACTGGCCCGCGCCCTCGATCAGTTCAGCCGCGCCACCGGTATGGCGGTGCTGGTCGACAGCCAGTTGAGTCGCGGTCGACGCTCGTTGGCGGTGGACGGTGAATTCACCGCCGCCGAAGCGTTGCGCCGGATGCTCGGTGGCAGCGGCTTGATGGCCAAGTACAGCCGCGACGATGCGTTCACCCTGCAGGTGGCGCAAGTCGAGGATGTGCCGTTGCCGGCGGAGAAACCGACCTCCGCCAGCGTCGCGGTCAACCGCAGTTACGCCACGGCGGTGCAGGCCGCGATTGAGCGCAACCTGTGCCGCTCGCCGCTGACCCGGCCCGGCAGTTTTCGCGCGGTGTTGCAGTTGTGGATCGGTCGCGACGGCGTGGTGCAACACAACCGGTTGGTGACATCGACCGGCGATGTCCGGCGCGATGCCGCGCTGGTAGACAGTTTTCACACGCTCAGGATCGACCGGCCCACACCCGGCGCATTGCGCCAGCCAGTCACCTTGCTGTTGTTACCCGAATCGTCAGGAAAGCGCATGGAATGCACACAATGGGAAGGAGTTTCCGGGGGATGAAAGACGCCGGACAAAGTTCGATGGTCCAGCTGTTCCTGACGTCCTACGAGGACTTTCGGGTGCGCCTGCGACGCCGTCTCGGCTCGGAGGATCTGGCCAACGACGTGCTGCACGAAACCTACCTGCGGGTCGACCGCATGGAAGCGCCGCCGAACCTGCTGCGGCCCAACGCCTACCTCTATCGCATGGCCCTGAACATCGCCGCCGACCGCCGCCAGGCCGATGCACGGCTGCTCACCGGCAGCGAAGTCGAAGAACTGCTGCAAGTCAGCGACGAAGCGCTGGACCCGATGCGCGTGGTCGGCGGGCAAAAGGAAATCCAGTCCCTGCTCAGCGCCCTCTACGAGCTGCCAGCCCGGCGCCGCCGGATCTTCATCGCCGCGCGGCTGGAAGAAGCGCCGCACCTGGAAATCTCCCAGCGATTCGGCATCTCCACGCGCATGGTCGAGAAGGAAATCAAGGCTGCCCTCGGACACTGCGCGGCCAAACTGGAAAGAAAAGTGTTTCAGCGGTTCGGTCGCGGGGCCGGAAAACCGTCTAGTGAATGAAGCTCCGATTGAGTGTCCCGATCAACCCGTCGAGTACCTGTGCGTTTGAACATCTTCCGTCTGACACCTGCCGAGCCCACGCCTGCCGAGCGTCTGCAAAGCGAAGCCCGCGACTGGCTGATCCTGCTGACCTCCGGCCGCGCCACGGTCGCCGACGCCCGAGCGCTACGCCAGTGGTGCGCGCAAAGCCCCGAACACGCCCGCGCCTTTGAAGAGTGCAAAGCGTTGTGGCACTTGCTGCAACCGGCAGCCGAAGCAATGCAGGCGCCACGACGGTTTGGACGACGGGCCTTTCTCGGCGGCGCGATTGCCGCATCGGCGGCGTTCCTGCTGGTGCGCGGCACGATCCCGGGCGGGTTCTCCGGACTTGGCGCGGATTACATCACCGAAGTCGGCCAGCAACGCCGGGTCGAACCGGCAGATGGCCTGAGCCTGGAATTGAACACTCAGACCCGCATCAACCAGCGTTCGGTGGATGAGGGCGTGCAAGGCTTTGAACTGGTCAGCGGAGAAGTCGAAGTGCAGACCGCACGGTTGCCGATGGCGATGCAGGCCGGTGGCGGTTGGTTGCGGGCGAGCAGGGCGCGGTTCAACCTGCGCAACCTTGATCAGCAGGTATGTGTGACGTGCCTCGATGGCGCGGTGGATGTGGAAGTTGAAGGCCGCAGCCTGCGCCTGGAGCCCGGTCAGCAACTGACCTACGACGCGCAACAGGTCGGGACCGTACAAAGCGTCGACACGGCGGCGGTAACCAACTGGCGCCAACAGGTTTTGGTGTTCAACGGCACGACCCTCAGTCAGATGATCGACGAGATCAACCGCTATCGTCCGGGCATGTTGTTGCTGCTCAATCGGGAGCTCGGCCAGCGCCGCGTACAAGCACGTTTCTCCCTCGACCAACTGGCCGGCGTAGGCGCACTGATCCGTGATGCCTACGGCGTCAAATGCACCGAGTTGCCGGGCGGTGTAGTCGTTCTCAGCTAACCCAACACAACCCCCACAAACACCACAGAACCCTGTGGGAGCGGGCTTGCTCGCGAAAGCGTCGTATCAGTCAACACGCTCGCAACTGATCCACCGCCTTCGCGAGCAAGCCCGCTCCCACACAAACCTCAGTGAACCCAGTTATTGGAGTGGCCCCATCACCTGCCGGTACTTCTCCACCCCTTGCGGTGTCTCCCGAGTCAACCGCACCTCCAACCCCAACGGATCCTCCCGCCGATTCCCGCTCAACTGCCGCCACCCCTTGTCCATCTCCCAAACCCGCACCTGCAAATCACTCACCTCACCCAAAACCGCCACCCCAGCCGTCGGCGCCGGCAACGGATAACGACTGCGCGCAGGCGCCACCGCGCGATACAGCGTGCCCCCCTTGAGCCACCAGCGCACCCGCTGCAGCTCCCCCGGCTGATCCGCCGCACTCCGAATGATGTCCAGCCGAAACCCCTTGCTGTCACTGCTGCGCACCGTAACGGCAGGCGGGGCCGTCGCCGGTTCATCCTCGGTGCCGACCTTCTTCGGCTCCGTCAGCTCGATCCCGGCGCGCATTTCCACATCCCGCTGCATCTGATTCAACGCCCGCGACAGGCTGTCACTCTGCTCACCACTGGCCTGCAAATGGCTGTCGGCGCGGGTGACACTGTCCAGCCCCTTCCAGGCAATCAGACTGACCACCGCCATCAACAGAATCGCGACCATCACCTCGATCAGCGTAAAACCTTGTTGTCTGTTCATTGCACGCTAATCCGGCCCGAAGCATCGCGCAGCACACTCAACCGATTGAGCCCGTCAGACAGCGTCAACTGCAGCGGCGGATTGATCCACTCCGCGTTCAGCACCACTTTCTGCTTCGGCTCGACCCGCACCTCCAGCTTCGGACTCTGCCAGGGACGGGGCCGCAACTGCGGGTCCCGATCGAAATGATCAAAACCCTTGCCACTGTCACTGCGCCGACTGAACCGAAACCCCTTGCCATCGCTCAACCACGCAATCGGCCGACCATCGGCGCGTGCCTCAGCCTGGGCAATCTGCAGCAACTGCGCCACGCGCTCGGCGTCCTTGCGCAACAACTGCAACGGATCGGGCTTGATACTCAGACTGATCGCCGCACTGGCGATGCCGATGATCACCAGCACCACCATCAACTCGATCAGCGTAAAACCCTGCTGCCTGCACCGGTTCATCGAATGAGCACTCCCTTGCGTCCAGCCCCGTCCCAAAAAACCATCCTGCACGGCCAACATGTAAGGCGTGTGAAATAAAACCGTGAGAATTGCCGCGTAGTCTGGAAACCGGGACTAAAAGGAGATTCAGCCCATGAGATTCACCGCACGCTTTTCACCCCCCCAAATCATCCAGGCCGCCGCACTGCTGACCGCCCTGGTCGGCATCGCCACCTGGTCATCCCTGCTCCTGACCACCGCCGAATCCCACACCCCGGCGGCCACGCCGCAACTGCTCGCTGCGCGTAGTGATAACCCGGCGTTGCAGTGGTTTTCCAACCGCACGGCGCCGGTGGAGATCAAGGTCAGCGGCGTGATGGCGGGGAGTCGCGGGGCGGTGGCGATTTTGAGTTTGAACGACGGGCCGCCGAGGAGTTTTTTGCAGGGGGAGCGGGTGAGTCCTGGGG